>NZ_CP100442.1:0-5610911 GCF_024638035.1 Flavobacterium plurextorum
ATGACTAAAACTGCTCAATCGGTATGGGAAAACTGTTTGTCCTTTATAAAAGACAATATTCAAGATCAAGCTTATAAAACTTGGTTCGAACCAATCAAATCAGTTGAGCTAACCGACAACGCATTATATATTCAGGTACCAAGTAAATTTTTCTACGAATGGCTCGAAGAGCACTACGTAAAATTATTGAAAGTTGCGCTTACCAAAGAACTGGGAAAAAACGCAAAGTTACTGTATAAAATTAAAATGGAGAACACTTATGGAAATAAACAGCCGTTTACCGAGCAGCTGCCAAGTTCCAACAGAGTGCCAATGAAACCGCAAGAGGTTGATGCTCCGTTTAAAAACTTAAATCCAGAGCTTAAAAATCCATTTGTAATTCCAGGAATTAGAAATTTAAAAATTGAGTCTCAGTTAAATCCTAACTATAGTTTTGATAATTTCCTTGAAGGAGATTCAAATCGTTTAGCTCGTTCTGCCGGTATGGCTGTTGCCAACAAACCTGGAGGAACTTCATTTAATCCTTTATTGATTTTTGGAGGAGTTGGTTTAGGAAAAACACACTTAGCACATGCTATAGGTGTAGAAGTAAAAGATAAATATCCAGAAAAAACGGTTTTATATATTTCTGCCGAGATTTTCACACAACAATATATTGATTCGGTTAAAAAGAATAATCGTAATGATTTTATTCACTTTTACCAATTAATCGATGTTTTAATTATTGATGATGTTCAGTTCCTATCAGGAAAATCAGGAACTCAGGATGTATTTTTCCATATTTTCAACTATTTACATCAAAACGGAAAACAGGTAATTTTAACTTCTGACAAAGCTCCTGTTGATATGCAGGATATTGAACAGCGTTTATTATCTCGTTTTAAATGGGGATTATCTGCTGAATTGCATCAGCCTGATTACGAAACTCGTATCTCAATCTTAAAAAACATTTTATATCGTGATGGAGTTGAAATGCCAGAAGATATTATTGAATATGTCGCTCGTAACATTAAATCTAATGTTAGAGAATTAGAAGGCGCGATCATTTCGTTAATTGCCCAATCTTCTTTCAACAAAAAAGAAGTTACTATTGAACTGGCAAAAAGCGTTGTTGAGAAATTTGTTAAAAACGTTAAGAGAGAAATCTCTATCGATTATATTCAAAAAATTGTATCTGACTATTTTCAACTTGATATCGAAACTCTTCAATCTAAAACACGAAAGAGGCACGTTGTTCAAGCGAGGCAGCTGGCTATGTTTTTTGCAAAAAAATTCACTAAAGCTTCTTTGGCAAATATTGGTTCACAAATTGGAGACCGTGATCATGCCACTGTTTTACATGCCTGCAAAACCGTTGACAATTTAGTTTCTACAGACAAACAATTCAAAAAATTTGTCGAAGACATCAACAAAAAACTAACGCTATAAACGCGAATCATGCCAGTAAAAATTTTAATGGTTTGCTTAGGGAATATTTGCAGATCTCCTTTAGCCGAAGGAATATTAGCTTCAAAATTGCCTAATGATAAATTCATCGTTGATTCTGCTGGAACAGGATCATGGCATGTAGGCCACTCACCAGACAAACGGTCTATTGCTGTTGCTAAAAAAAACGGCTTACGTATTGACAATCAAAAAGGAAGACAATTTAAAACTTCAGATTTTGACGAATTTGATTACATCTATGCAATGGACAGCTCAAATTTACGTGACGTCCTTCATCTTGCCAAAACTCCTGAGCACAAAAACAAAGTTCATCTTATTCTAAATGAATTATTTCCAGATGAAAATGTAGATGTTCCAGATCCTTTTTACGGAGCTGTTAACGGATTTGACAGTGTCTATGAAATGTTGAATGAAGCATCAGAAATTATTGCCCAAAAACTCATCAAAAAGCATTCATAATATAATTTGTATTTTAGTTATTTATAAATAATTAAAATACATTTTTTGTTTTAAACTATAAAATATCACAAAATGAAACTTCTAGGAAAACTATATTTAATTCCAACTACAATGGGCGAAAGCGACCCTATGGCTGTTTTACCTCAAACAGTTAGAAGAAGTATCGAACTTATAGATCACTATATTGTCGAAAATGACAAAACTGCAAGAAAATCCATAAAAGCAGTTTATCCTGAAAAAAAACAATCAGAATTAGTTCTTTTTACCCTTAATAAACGTACTGAACCAAGCGAACATTTAGACTTCATAAAACCTTTATTAGAAGGAAAAAACATGGGTTTAATGAGCGAAGCAGGATGTCCTGGTGTTGCTGATCCTGGTGCTGTCATTGTAAAATTGGCACATGAAAAAGGAATTCAGGTTGTTCCATTGGTTGGTCCTTCTTCTATTTTATTAGCGATGATGGCTTCGGGAATGAACGGACAAAGTTTTACTTTCAATGGTTATTTGCCCATTGATAAAGACGAGAAAAAATCGGCATTAAAACATTTTGAGAAATTATCTCAGGATAAAAACCAATCGCAGATTTTTATTGAAACCCCTTACAGAAATAATAAATTGATCGAAGATCTTGTACAGATTTTAAATCCATCAACACATTTGTGTATTGCTGCAGATATTACTTTGCCAACAGAATTTATTAAAACAATGAAAATTTCTGATTGGAAAAAATTAAAAGTAGATTTACATAATCGACCGACGATTTTCATTATTCATAAAATGTAAGTTAACCTTAAAGTCATCGTAATGAAAAAGCTTTTAACCCTGATTTTGCTATGCTGCCTGCAGACTGTGTTTTCTCAAAACACTAAACAAGTTTCTAAAACAAAAGCTTCAGAAACAAAAAAAGCAGAACCTGTTATAGTTGAAGATAAAGATCTTTATTTCGATTCACATTTAATTATTGACGAAAACGTTCCGACGAATAGTGATAAGACAATTTACAATACTGCAGGAATAGACATTAAACCAATTTTTCCGGGAGGCTTTGAGAAATTCTATAAATTTGTAGAAAATAATTTCAAAAATCCTGATGAAGGTATTGACTTCAAAGGAAAAAAAATCTACGTAACTTTTATAGTTGAGCAAGATGGCGCATTAACTGATATCAAAATCCTTAGAGATGCAGGCTTCAATACAGGAGCTGAAGCAATTCGAGTTTTAAAAAAATGCCCTAAATGGTCTCCAGGAGAAAAAGACGGTAAAAAAGTCAGAGTTTTATATTCACTCCCAATAACTTTAAAATAGTTAAATTCAATCCGTTTTTTATATCACACTCAACAGTTTTCCCAAATCAAACTTTATCATGAGTAAACTTCCAAACGTAACCACAAGCATTTTCACGGTAATGTCAAAAATGGCATCCGAATATAATGCAATAAATCTTTCTCAGGGATTCCCAAATTTTCCTGTTGATGAAAGGTTGACAGATATAGTGGCAAGATTATCAAAGGAAAACGTGCATCAATACACACCAATGGCAGGTTATCCGCCATTGATGAACAAAATTGCAAAGCTGACTCAGAGTTCTTACAACAGAACGATTAATCCTGATTTAGAACTTTTGATTACTGCGGGTGCAACACAGGGAATTTTTACATCGATTTTGGCTTTGGTAAAAGAAAATGATGAAGTAATCATTCTTGATCCAAGTTATGATTCGTACGAATCACCTGTTTTACTATGTAACGCAAAACCTGTTCGTGTGGCGCTAAACGATAATTATACGCCAAATTGGAAAACAATCGAAAAAGCGTGTTCGGATAAAAGCCGAATGATTATCATCAATAATCCGCATAATCCGACAGGAAAAATATTAAACGAAGCTGATTTTGATCAATTAGAAAAAATACTTTCAAAATTTCCAGATCTTTTGGTTTTATCTGATGAAGTTTATGAATACATTACTTTTGAAGAAAAACATATTTCAGCACATACCAAAAATTTCCTTTTAGATCGTTGTATTATAGTTTCCTCTTTTGGAAAATCATTTCATATTACAGGTTGGAAAATTGGCTACACCATTGCTCCTGAACATTTAATAAAAGAAATCAAGAAAGTACATCAGTTTTTGGTTTTTAGTGTAAACAGCATTTCGCAAGCTGCGATCAGCGAATATTTAGACGTTGTTGATGTAAATTTACTTGGAAAATTCTACCAAGAAAAAAGAGATTATTTCCAAAAACTACTTCAAAACAGTCGTTTCGAATTGAGACCATGCGAAGGAACTTACTTTCAAGTCGCTTCTTATGCTGCCATTTCAGATGAAGATGATGTAACTTTCTGTAAAAATTTAATTATTAATCATGGTGTCGCTGCGATTCCTATTTCAACTTTCTACTCTGATCATAAAGATCAGAAATTAATACGTTTTTGCTTCGCTAAAGACAATTTCACTCTAGAAGCTGCCGCAAAAAAACTGTGCGAAATATAAAGTTTATCAAAATTTTACAACTTTATTATGCGTGCATCCTATTTTTTTAATTAATATTGTAAAAAAAGAAAAGTATGAGCTATACAGATAAAATGTTACGTGATGACGCTTTGAAAGGAAAAGTTATCGTTGTTACAGGCGGCGGAAGCGGCTTAGGAAAAGCTATGACAAAATATTTTCTAGAATTAGGCGCTCAAGTCGCGATAACTTCTAGAGATTTAGAAAAGTTAAAAACAACTGCAGCAGAGCTTGAAAGTGAAACCGGCGGAAAATGTTTACCTCTTCAATGTGATGTTCGTCATTATGAAGAAGTAGAAAATATGCTTCAGGAAACCTTAAAAGTTTTTGGAAAAGTAGACGTTCTTTTAAACAATGCTGCTGGAAATTTTATTTCTCCAACAGAACGTTTGTCTGCAAATGCATTTGATACTGTTATAGACATTGTACTTAAGGGTTCTAAAAACTGCACATTGGCTTTTGGAAAACACTGGATCGACACTAAACAAACATCGGCAACGATTTTAAATATTGTAACGACTTATGCTTGGACTGGTTCTGCATATGTTGTTCCAAGTGCTACTGCAAAAGCAGGAGTTTTGGCAATGACAAGAAGTCTTGCTGTGGAATGGGCAAAATACGGAATTCGCTCTAATGCTATTGCACCAGGACCATTCCCAACAAAAGGTGCATGGGACAGATTATTACCAGGAGATCTTGCCGAAAAGTTTGACATGGCTAAAAAAGTGCCTTTGAAACGAGTTGGAGATCACCAAGAATTAGCCAATTTGGCGGCTTATTTAGTATCTGATTTCTCCGCTTATGTAAATGGAGATGTTATCACAATCGACGGAGGCGAATGGCTGAAAGGTGCGGGACAATTCAATTTATTAGAAGCAATCCCTGAAGATCTTTGGGATCAGCTTGAGATGATGATAAAAGCAAAAAAGAATAAATAATTACAAGTGCTTACTAAATTCAGAATATTTTATCAAATCTATACTGATTGCACAAAATCCCGAAGGTTTTACTTTCGGGATTTTTATTTTTTTTACTATATGAATGATATTAGTTCAATCAAGTAAGATTTTGTTTAAATATCTGTCGGCTTAAATTTACTTACATTACTTATATGGTTAAATTGCATAATATGTTTAGAACATCACTTAAATTATTATTTTTGTCGAACAAATTATAATATAAATTTTATGCTCATTATTGGACTTGCAGGAGGAACAGGAAGTGGAAAAACAACAGTAGTACACCAAATCATGACCGAATTACCAGACACTGAAGTTGGTGTAATTTCTCAAGATTCGTATTACAAACAAACCGATAATTTATCTTTCGATGAAAGAGCATTAATTAATTTTGATCATCCAAGATCTATTGATTTCGAACTTTTAGTAAAACATCTAAAAGCTCTAAAATCAGGAGAAACTATTGATCAACCAGTTTATTCTTTCATACAGCACAACAGAACAGATGATACTGTGTCAACACATCCTAGAAAAGTAATGATCGTTGAAGGGATTTTAATTCTAACAAATCCAGAATTACGTGAACTTTGCGATATCAAAATTTTCGTTCATGCCGATTCTGATGAAAGATTAGTTCGTCGTTTAAAAAGAGATATTTCAGAAAGAGGACGTGATATCGACGAGGTTTTAAACCGTTATCAAAACACTTTAAAACCTATGCATGAGCAATTTATAGAACCTTCTAAAGCTTTTGCTGATATTATTATACCTAATGACAAATACAATACTGTAGCAATTGATGTAGTTCGCGCTGTAATTAATCAGAGAATTTCATAATTTTTATTGTAAATTTAAACCATTAAAAAATGATCTGATCCTGATGTAATCGGGATCAGTATAATAGGTAATTAAAAGTAAAATGAAAAATCCTTATAAAGACAAAAAATGGTTTAAACTCCTAGGCAATAAATATGTTTGGGTACTTCTCTTTTTTGTTATCTGGATGTTGTTTCTAGATAATTATTCCTATTTTGATCATCGTTTTTTAGACCAACAGATCAATGAACTGCAAGACAATAAAAAATACTATCAGGACGAAATAAAAAAAGATCAAGAACAGATTAAGCAGTTAAAAAATCCTGAACAAATAGAAAAATATGCTCGCGAAAAGTATTTTATGAAAAAAGACAGCGAAGATATTTACATCATTCAATTTGAAGGAGATACTATTCAAGATAAAGAATAATCAGAAAAAAGCAACTAATGGCTAATACACTATTCAACGATTTTAATCCGATTTCATCCAAACAATGGAAACAAAAAATTCAGTTTGAATTAGATGGAGCTGATTATAATGAAACGATGATTTGGAATTCGCCTGAAGATATTCAGGTAAAACCTTTTTATCATCATGACGAGTTCACAAAAGCAGCATCGGTTACAACTCAAGCTTCTAATTTTCAAATCTGTCAAAATATCTTTGTACATGATATCGAAAAATCGATTAAACGTGCAATTGATACAATCGAAAGAGGCGCAGAAAGTCTTCGTTTTACTATTCAAAACGAAAATACTGATGTTCAAAAATTACTAGAAAATCTTCCTTTAGAAAATAAAACTGTTTACTTCAATTTAAGTTTTATCTCAATCGATTTCGTAAAATTATTAAACGCAATTTCTGTTGAGAAAAAAGCTGTTTTTTATTGTAATTTAGATCCTATCGGACAATTGGCCCGTGACGGAAATTGGTTTACAACTTCAGATAAAAATAATTTTGAAACACTTGAAAAAATTTCAAACGAGGCAAAAGATCTTTCATTGCTAAGTATTGATTCAGGTTTATACCAAAATGCAGGAGCAAATATTACGCAGCAAATTGCATATAGTTTAGCACACGCGAATGAATATTTAAATCGTTTACCAAGTATTACAAAACCAATAGTTTTTCAAGTTTCGGTTGGAACAAATTATTTTTTTGAAATTGCGAAACTTCGAGCTTTACGAATGCTTTTTAAATTAATTGCAGCTGAATACAGTTCTAATTTAGATTGTCATTTATTGGTTACACCAACGAAACGGAATAAAACTATTTACGATTATAATGTCAATATGCTTCGCACTACAACCGAATGCATGTCGGCAATCCTAGGCGGCGCAGATGCTGTTGCTAATTTACCTTATGATTCTTTGTACCATAAAGACAATGAATTTGGTGACCGAATAGCCCGCAATCAGCTTTTAGTTTTAAAACACGAAAGCTATTTTGACAAAGTAGATAATCCTGCTGACGGAAGCTATTATATTGAAAGTCTAACGATGCAGCTGGCTGAAAAAAGTTTAGCGCTTTTTAAAGATATTGAGGCTAATGGAGGCTTCTTAAAACTTCTAAACGACGGAACTATCAAAAAGAAAATTCAGGAAAGTGCCGCTAAGGAACAAGAACTATTCGACTCGAAAAAGGAAGTTTTATTAGGCACAAATAAATACCCTAATAAAGAGGACAAAATGAAGCATGATTTAGAATTGTTTCCTTTTGTAAAAATCAAGCCTAGAAAAACATTAATTACACCTATTATAGAAAAAAGATTAGCAGAAAAGCTGGAACAGGAAAGGCTTGAGGTTGAATAAATTTCTTTATCTGTAATTAATAAAACAATATAACGAAGCGTCTCCATGATAAGAAAAGACCTTAAACATATTAAATTAGATGTTAAAAGTGAGAAGTTAGACGAGCTAACGCGTAACTCTCAACCTATAACTCCTAACTTCACAACAGCCGAAGGAATCGAACTCAAAAAAAACTATTCTGAAAAAGAAATAGAAGATTTAGAGTTTCTTGACTTTGGAGCTGGTTTTGCACCTAATTTACGCGGACCATACGCTACGATGTATGTTCGTCGTCCTTGGACAATTCGTCAATACGCTGGATTTTCAACTGCAGAAGAAAGTAATGCTTTTTACAGAAGAAATCTTGCCGCAGGTCAAAAAGGGCTTTCAATTGCTTTTGATTTACCTACTCATCGTGGTTACGATTCAGATCACGAACGTGTTGTTGGAGATGTTGGAAAAGCAGGCGTTGCCATCGATTCTGTTGAAGATATGAAAGTATTATTCGATCAAATTCCGCTTGATGAAATGTCAGTTTCAATGACCATGAATGGTGCTGTTTTGCCTATTATGGCATTTTATATTGTTGCTGCTGAAGAACAAGGTGTTGAACTAAATAAACTTTCAGGAACTATTCAAAATGATATTTTGAAGGAATTCATGGTTCGTAACACTTATATATATCCACCGGCGCCATCCATGAAAATTATTGCTGATATTTTTGAGTTTACGAGCAAAAAAATGCCTAAATTCAATTCTATCTCTATTTCAGGATATCATATGCAAGAAGCTGGAGCAACGGCAGATATTGAATTAGCTTACACTTTAGCAGATGGATTAGAATATATTAGAACGGGGTTATCAACTGGAATGACGATTGATGAATTTGCTCCCCGCCTTTCTTTCTTTTGGGCGATTGGAATGAATCATTTTATGGAAATTGCAAAAATGAGAGCGGGTCGAATGATTTGGGCAAAACTGCTTCAACAGTTTAACCCGAAAAGCGACAAATCATTAGCATTAAGAACACATTGCCAAACCAGCGGATGGAGCTTAACGGAACAAGATCCTTTTAATAATGTAGCGAGAACTTGTATTGAAGCAACAGCAGCTGCGTTTGGAGGCACACAGTCTTTACACACAAATGCACTTGATGAAGCGATCGCATTACCCACCGACTTTTCGGCTAGAATTGCTCGCAATACGCAAATATATTTACAAGAAGAAACAAAAATAACCAAAACTGTAGATCCTTGGGGCGGCAGTTATTATGTAGAATCGCTTACAAATGAAATTTTAGAAAGTACTTGGAAACTGATTGAAGAAGTTGAAGAACTGGGCGGAATGACAAAAGCGATCGAAGCTGGAATTCCAAAATTAAGAATTGAAGAAGCAGCTGCTAGAAAACAAGCTAGAATCGACAGCGGTCAAGACATAATAGTTGGTGTTAATAAATTTAGATTAGATAAAGAAGATCCTTTACATATTTTGGATGTTGACAACCAAATGGTTCGTAAACAACAAATTGAACGACTTACTGAAATAAAAGAAAAAAGAGATTCACAAAAAGTAAATCAATCACTTGAAAAATTAACGCATTGCGCAAGAACCAAAGAAGGCAACTTATTAGAAATTGCCATCGAAGCTGCCAGAAATAGAGCTACTTTAGGCGAAATAAGTGATGCTCTTGAAAGTGTTTTTGGAAGGTTTAAAGCGCAAATTAAATCATTTAGCGGTGTGTATAGTGCAGCAATAAAGAATGACGAAAATTTCGAAAAAGCGAAACAGCTTGCTGATGCTTTTGCGAAGCAAGAAGGAAGACGTCCAAGAATTATGATTGCCAAAATGGGACAGGACGGTCATGACCGAGGTGCAAAAGTAGTTGCAACAGGTTATGCAGATGTAGGTTTTGATGTTGATATAGGACCTTTATTTCAAACTCCAGCGGAAGCTGCTAAACAAGCTGTTGAAAATGATGTTCATATATTAGGTGTTTCTTCTCTTGCTGCGGGTCATAAAACATTGGTTCCGCAAGTTATTGAAGAGCTTAAAAAACACGATCGTGAAGACATTATGGTAATTGTTGGCGGAGTAATTCCTGCACAAGATTATCAATTTTTGTTTGATGCAGGTGCCGCAGCAATATTTGGTCCCGGAACCAAAATAAGTGAAGCTGCCATTAAAATTCTAGAAATACTAATTGACTAGATTATAAAAAAAATATCCCGATTGCTCGGGATATTTTTTTTTAATGTTAATCGTTTATTGTTGCATTACTATCTGCTTCAATAAAAGAAAGATCATAGCCGCCAAAATCACGCATGTAACTTTTTAATGAAGTTCCAAAAGCATCTCTAAAATGTCTATTGCCATTATTTTTAAAAAAGTTTTTTACTGATCCAGCACCACCTAAATGCGCTGCCGCTAAAATACCTGATTCGGTAATTTGAATACCACTAACAACTTTTCCTTCATACTTTTCAATTTCATTACGCAAAATCCATTTGTTTTTAGATAATAATGCTAGAAAAGCTTTTTCCTGTAAGGCAGGATCTTTTAGAAATTCTTTTTCATTGCTGACTCCGATAGCACGTAATGCTTTAGAACCAAATTGATATTTTCCCATATATCCTAGAGAATTTACCATTCGGTATTTTCCTTGAGACTCTTTAAAAGCAACTGCTTCTTTAAAACCAATAAGACGATTTCCTGTATATGGGACGTTTAGACTAATTTTAGGATAATCATCCTTTTCTGTTGATGGAAATATATACTCAGATCCATCTGTTTTTTCTGTTAAAAACCAAGGTTTGGTTTCCAAAGTAAAGGGTTTAAAACCCAAACTTAAAAATGTAATAATAACGATCAAACTCGCATAAAAATACCACTTCTTTATCATAAATTGTTTTTCTTCAAAACGCTGTCACCTTTTTGAAATTTCTACGCTGCAAAGATAACGAATATTAAACAATGCTGCAAATCAGTACTTTACGAGTTTTTAAGATTTTTAAAATTTAGTCTAAACCCTTTAATCACGCATTATTAGAGCTTATTTTTTCAAAATGAATAAGACTTAAAAAAGGGGAAAAACTAATTCAATAAAACGTCATTTTTATCAAATTTTTATCAAATTTGTTAAAATAGACAGATTAAACTTACCATTTTATATAGTTTTTAACGTGAATAAAAACTTCAATTATAAAAATCGAGAAAAAATTATAGAGAAAAAATAAGATTTTCATCAGATAAATTTCAATTCTTGAAAAAACTATTTCAAATCTAATTTTAATGCTGTTTGCATCTAAATTTTACTAAAATTGTAATTTTAAAATAAGAAACTAATAATTCTGCATTTTAAACTCAAAAAACTTTAAATTGAAAAATTAGTTCTATTCAAAACATAAAAAAACCGAAGTAAAAACTTCGGTTTAATATCTTACATTTTATCAAAAAAAGTATTGTACTTATTTATCTGGTTACACCTTGACTTGCAATCCAGTCCGAATATTTTTTTGCGTTTACGTTATGTTCTGCTAAAGTTGAAGCAAATTCATGATAACCAAAACGATCGACACTAGCACAGAAATAAATGTAATCGTTTTTCTCAGGGTTCAAAACAGCTTCTAATGCTGTTATATCTGCCATTGCAATAGGTCCTGGAGGAAGTCCAGTATTTACATAAGTATTGTAAGGTGACTTCATAACCAAGTCATTATAAAAAACTCTTTTGATTACTTGATCAAAATTATTATCTCGCAGTTTTAAAGCATAAATAACTGTAGGGTCTGCTTGTAATGGCATATCTAAACGTAATCTATTTAAATAAACACCCGCAATACGTGGACGCTCATCTTTTTTAACTGATTCTTTGTGAACTATAGATGCTAAAATAGATACTTGAACTGGAGTTAAACCTTGTTTTTTAGCTTGTTCAATTCTTTCAGGAGTCCAAAAATTATGATATTCTTTAATCATTTTATCACGGAACTTTTCTGCAGATGTATTCCAGTATACTTCATATGTATTTGGAATAAACATAGCAAAAACATTATCCTCGTTGAATCCGTTTGCTGCTAGAAAAGTAGAGTCTTTAAATGCTTTCATTAAAGACAAACTATCTGCTTCAATTTCAGAGCCAACTCTTCCAGCAAAATTCTCTAAACGTTCTTGATTATTAAAAGCCAATTTTACAGGAACATTTGAACGCATAGCACGAACTAAGTCAATATTGTTCATGTCTTTTTTAAGAAGAAAACGTCCAGATTTTACATTCTCTGGGTAACTTCTTTTGTTTGCCACCATTTCAAAATTATCAAAGTTTTTGATATAGGGTTCTAATATCTTTTTTACATCAGTATAGTTTGCGCCAGTTGGAACGTAAACATAAACCTCTTTTTCTTGAAATTTTGTATTGGCGCTGAATATTTGGCTAATTAATATAAAACCGTAAACTATTAAAACAGAAATTACGGCTACAGCAGTTATTGTAATGATTTTCTTTAGATTCAAAGCTATAAATTTAAATGTTCTTTATTAATTAATTGAAAAATTGCTTCGTCATAATAGTGACTGTTTAACAAAATCCAATCTTTTTTAATTCCAATTTTCTCAAAACCAAATTTAGTAAAAAGAGCTATACTTGCGTCATTACTTGTACTAATATTTGCATAAAGCTGATGCAGATTCAAATTAAAAAAAGAATAATGAATCAGCAGTTCTAATGCCTCAGAACCAATGTTTTTACTTCTATTTTCATTTTTTTGAATCACAATACCTACTCCTGCTCTATTATTTTTTGGATCAAAATCGAATATATCGATCAAACCAATTGCTGGAAAATCTTCATCCTGACAAATTGCAAGACGCAATTGCTTTGCTTCATAAATATCTTGCTGAGCATTCTCGAGATATTGGCGAATTAAAAAACGACTATAAGGTGTATGGGTATTGCTGACTTCCCAGATACTCTGATCATTTTCCATAGCATATACAAACTCTAAATCATTAGGTTCTAATGCGCGCAGATAAATTGTATCGCCTTTGAGTGTAATCATTATAAGTTTTAGATTTCGATTGTTCCTTTAAAAACAAATTTTGCAGGTCCAGTTAAAAAAACATTTGTAAAATGCTCCCCTAGTTTATCAAAAGAAACATTTAATTTTCCTCCTTCAACATTTAAATCAATCGAAGTTTTATCAGTCTGACCAGTGGCATTCATTGCAATTGCAACTGCGGTGGCTCCAGTTCCACAGGCCAAAGTTTCGTCTTCAACTCCTCTTTCATAGGTACGAAGTGAAAAAGTTTGATCGTCAACTTTTTTTACAAAATTAACGTTGCTTCCTTTTTCTCCGTACAATTCTCCATAACGAATTGCTGCTCCGTTTTCTTTCACATTATAATGCTCTAAATCATCAACTAACTGAACATGATGTGGCGATCCTGTGTTTAAAAAAGTATAGGAATCGTTTTTTTTCACTTCATCAACATCAATCATTTGCAATGAAACAATTGCATCATTATTTACTGATGCATGGTGCAAACCGTCTGTTGCTATAAAGGTTGTTTTGTTATCTATTACTCCCAGTTGATTTGCAAAAGCTACTAGACAGCGTCCTCCATTTCCACACATTGAACTTTGGTTTCCATCAGAATTATAATAAACCATTCTGAAGTCAGTTTCTTGATCATTTTCTAACAAAATAAGACCGTCAGCTCCAATACCAAAACGTCTGTCGCATAAGCGTTCAATCAATTTTACATCGTCTTTTGGGAAAAAATTTGTACGATTATCAATCATGACAAAATCATTGCCAGTTCCTTGATATTTATAGAATTCTATTTGCATTTTTTAGTCATTAAGTAATACAAAAGTACGAACTAATAATTAATGAAATGTTAATCATTGTTAAAGAGCGTTAAACCACTTTACAAAATATTTTTTTGCTTTATTTTTACATTAAATAACTTAAACAAAATTGTAATTATGAAAAGATTTTCGTCCTTATTTTTAGTGTCACTTTTAAGTGGTGCTATTACCCTTGGAGCTTACAAGTTATTATTTGAGAGTAACAATTCTTTTTTTGGAAAAGGAAACTCTGTTGTTACACTTGCGCCCAATTCATTAGGAAAAAATGTCGCGCTCTCTGCTGAAACTGTAGATTTTACAGAAGCTGCGGACAAAACAATTCATACCGTTGTTCACGTTAAAAATGTCAGCAGGCGAACTGTAAGTAATCCTATGCTTGAATTTTTCTATGGTTATGGAGGGCAACAGCAGCAGGAACAAGTAGGAACAGGATCTGGTGTTATTATTTCTGAAGACGGCTACATTGTCACAAACAATCACGTTATTAAGAATGCTACTGAAATTGAAATAACATTGAACAATAAAAAGTCTTATAAAGCAAAACTTATTGGTACGGATTCTAAAATGGATATCGCACTTTTAAAAATTAATGCTGACGAAAAATTACCTTATACTCCTTTTGCAAATTCTGACAGTGTAAAAGTTGGCGAATGGGTTTTGGCAGTAGGAAATCCGTATAACTTGACCTCGACTGTAACTGCAGGAATTGTTTCGGCGAAAGCTAGAAATTTAGACCAAAGCGGTATTCAGTCCTTTATTCAAACCGATGCAGCAGTGAATCCAGGAAACAGCGGCGGGGCATTGGTAAACACAAGAGGTGAATTAATTGGAATTAATACTATGATTTCGTCGACAACAGGATCTTATGTAGGATATTCGTTTGCGGTTCCTTCTAATATTGCTCGAAAAATTATTGAGGATATAATGGAATTTGGAAATGTTCAAAGAGGGATTTTAGGCGTTGAAGGTGGAGAACTGAATAGTGCTGTGGCTAAAGAATTGGGAGTTAATGAAACTCAAGGTTTTTATATTAGTAAGGTTTCTAAAAATTCTGGAGCCGAAAAAGCAGGTCTTGGCAAAGGAGACATTATTATAAAACTTGATGAACAAAATATTTCAACTTATGCTGATCTATCAGGCTATATTAATACTAAACGTCCAAGTGATGTTATTAAAGTTACCTATATCAGAGAAGGAAAAACTAAAACTGTTCCCGTTACTTTAAGTAAAAATGAATTTTTTAGTACCGAATATAAAGGTATGGAATTAGAAAATATTGATGTTTCAGACAAAAAGAAATTCAGAATTGATTATGGTGTAAAGATTAAAAATATTACAAACGAGAATTTAATGCAGTACCAAAACGAGCTGCAGGGTAATATCATTTTAAGTATAGACAATGTAAAAGCAACAAATGTTGAAACTGTCTCTAAACTTTTGAATAAAAAAGACGAGGGACAAAGTGTAAGAATTGAAATGATAAACAAAAATGGTGAGATTTTTAGAATCATAATCTAAGTCTCAGTTAACAAAAATCACATTACTAAAAGCCATCTTAAATAATTAAGATGGCTTTTTTTTATTTAATGAAAAGAAAAAGCTATTATATTAATTTCAAAAATAAATGCTAAAATAGTTTACGAAATCGATTGAAATGGATACTTTTGCGCAAAATTTTAAAATAGTGAGCATTTTATTTTTTTAATTTAATCAATTATGAGCAAAAAATCTTTGTACCAAAAAGAGGTATCATTACAAGTCGACCGAAGAAGAGCTGGTGTCGAATTAATCAAAGTAATAAGTGATTTATGGTACGACAAATCCATTGAAATGGTTTTATTCAAAAACCAATTACTGGATAAAAATGTCAGTGACATTATCAATCTTCATCAATATGCAGGTGAATTTGTAGGCAAGCCGATCACAATTTTTGATTCGGTAGAAATCGCAAAAGTTGTTTTATCATTAGATCTTCCACCAGCAAAGATAGATCTTGGTAAACTTACCTATGAATATCGTTTAGAAGATGAAAAATATCCTGATGCAAGATATTTTGTTATCGAAAAATTAAAAAAGGCTAAATCATCAAAAGAAATTCAGCCTAAAGATGTTGTTCTATACGGATTTGGAAGAATCGGACGTTTATTAGCGAGAGAATTAATGTCTAAAACAGGAAAAGGAAACCAATTGCGACTAAGAGCAATTGTTACTCGTGATAAGAATGACGCATCAAGTTTAGAGAAGCGAGCTTCTTTACTTCGATACGATTCAATTCATGGTGATTTTCAAGGTTCCGTAATTGCTGATCCAAAAAATAATGCATTAATAATCAATGGAACTACAGTTCATATTATTACAGCTAATTCTCCTGAAGAAATTGATTATACTCAATACGGAATTAATGATGCTTTGGTAATTGATAATACTGGAGCGTTCACAACTGAAGAGGCTTTAAAAAGACATCTAACTTCTAATGGAGCAAATAAAGTTTTACTTACTGCGCCAGGAAAGGGAGTTCCAAACATTGTACATGGTGTGAATCATAATGAATATAATCCAGATGAAAATAATATTTTCTCTGCGGCTTCATGTACTACAAATGCAATTACACCAATTTTAAAAGTTGTTGAAGAAACTTTAGGTGTAGTAAAAGGTCATTTAGAAACTATTCACGCTTATACAAATGATCAGAATTTAGTTGATAACATGCATCGAAAATACCGTCGCGGCAGAGCTGCTGCGCTAAACATGGTAATTACCGAAACAGGTGCAGGAAGCGCAGTTGCTAAAGCTTTACCATCTTTAGAAGGAAAATTAACTTCAAATGCTATTCGCGTTCCTGTTCCTAATGGATCACTTGTAGTTTTAAATTTAGAGGTTAAAAAAGCCACTTCAATTGCTGCGATTAATAAAATCATGAAGAAATATGCACTTGAAGGAGAATTAGTTGAGCAAATAAAATATTCTTTGAATAATGAATTAGTTTCATCTGATATTGTTGGAACTTCTGCTCCTTCAATATATGACAGTAACGCAACTATTGTATCAAAAGACGGCAAAAACATCGTATTATATATCTGGTACGATAACGAATACGGCTATAGCCATCAGGTAATTCGTCTTGCAAAATATATAGCAAAAGTAAGACGATTTACTTACTATTAACTAAACCTAACCAAAACCAAATTTTCTAAAAACCATCAAGTTCTCTTGGTGGTTTTTTCTTTTTAAACTGGTAAAACTGTAGTGCTTTTGACTTCAGAAATAACAAAAACAGTATTTATCAGAGATACTTCCGGCAAGATAGAAAGTTTTTTTTGATGAAAATGATGATAGCTTTCCATATCTGGAATTATAATCTTTAGCATATAATCAAAATTTCCAGATACATAATTGCATTCCACCACTTCTGGCAGATTCAAAATTGATTGATTAAAACCTTCAGATGTATCATAAGTCTGTTTAGTGAGTGTCACTTGACAATAAACAGTCAAATTATTCCCCAGTTTTTTCTTATCTAATATAGTTACATATTTCTCTATAATTCCATCTTTCTCAAGTCGTTTCACTCGATCATGAACAGGCGTTAAAGACAAATTTATTTTGTTTGCAATATCTTTTAAAGTGTAATGTGCATCTACTTGTAAAAGACGTAAGATTTTTTTGTCTATTTCATCTAAAGCCATAACGAAAACGTTGTATTAAAATTTATGAAATTTAGTTTTTTTTTCTCTTTGAAGATTTAATCTATCATTTAAAAAGAATAATTTTCTGTAAAATTAAAAAATAAAATAATATTTTCTTATTTATTACCCTGTAAACCATAATTTATTCTCTATCTGTAGATTTGTAAAACAATTTCAATAAAAACAAAAAAATATAACAAAATGATAATAGGTGTTCCAAAAGAAATAAAAAACAACGAAAATCGTGTAGCATTAACTCCAGCAGGAGTTTCTGAAATGAAAAAACACGGACACGTTGTTTACGTTCAATCTACTGCAGGTTTAGGAAGCGGTTTTGCTGATGATGAATATACACAAGCCGGAGCGGTGGTTTTACCAACGATTGAAGAGGTATATGCTATTGCTGAAATGATTATTAAAGTAAAAGAACCAATTGCATCAGAATATCCATTAATCAAGAAAGATCAATTATTATTTACTTATTTCCATTTTGCTTCGTCAGAACCATTAACTCATGCTATGCTAGAAAAAGGTGCAGTATGTTTAGCTTACGAAACAGTTGAAAAAACAGACCGCAGTTTACCATTATTAGTACCAATGTCTGAAGTAGCAGGTCGTATGGCAATTCAACAAGGTGCAAAATATCTAGAAAAACCATTAAAAGGAAGAGGAATTCTTTTAGGAGGTGTTCCAGGTGTTCCGCCAGCTAAAGTATTAGTTTTAGGTGGAGGAATCGTAGGAACTCAAGCTGCAAAAATGGCTGCTGGATTAGGTGCTCAAGTAACAATTATGGACTTAAGTCTGCCTCGTTTACGTCAATTAGACGATATTATGCCTGCAAATGTAAATACAGAAATGTCTAACCATTATAATATTACAAGAGCAATTAAAGATGCAGACCTAATTGTTGGTGCGGTTCTAATTCCAGGAGCAAAAGCACCTCACTTAATTACTCGTGATATGCTTAAATTAATGCGCCCAGGAACTGTTGTTGTGGACGTTGCAGTTGATCAAGGCGGGTGTATTGAAACATGTACTCCAACTACTCACGAAAATCCAACTTTTATTATTGATGATATTGTTCATTACTGTGTAGCAAATATGCCAGGAGCAGTGCCTTATACATCTACTTTAGCTTTAACTAACGCTACTTTGCCTTATGCTGTACAATTAGCAAATAAAGGATGGGAAAAAGCTTGTGCAGAAAATGAAGAATTGAAAAAAGGTTTAAATATTGCAAACGGAAAAATCCTTTACAAAGGGGTTGCTGAAGCATGGAACCTTCCTTACAATGAAGAATTAGTATTGGCAAACGCATAGACCAATTTAAAAAAATACTTACTAAGCAATAAAGAAAAAAGGCTTTTCGTAATGAAAAGCCTTTTTTTAATCCTAAAAAAACCTTTTCTTTCAAAAACAGGTTTTTTTTATACTTTTTTATTAATTACTTTTTCTTTTCATCTAAAACTTCCTGTAAGACCTTTGCTTCAGTTCCGTTCGGAAAAGTAACCTTAATTTTTTGCGCAATTGTTGGTGCTATTTCGGTAATTGCTTTTTTATCGTAAGATTCTCCTTTTTTAATATGCCAGCCATAGAAAATAGCAGGTACATGAGTATCATAACTGTAAATCGTACCATGAGAAGTTCCTGTAGTAGAATATTCAATATCTCCAGGTTTGTCAACAATTACTAAATCTCCATTTTGAGTAACGTCATAACCTTTAGCTACAAAATTTAAAGAATAATCATTTCCTCCATTTGCTAAAATTTCCTCTTCAGTATAAACTTTTTTCACCTGAGGCTGCGAAATCAGAAACTCTTTAAAAGCTTGCTTAACTTTCGCTAATTCTAAACGTTTATCTTTTATGATTTGTCTATTAAAGAAAACATTAAAATTTGAATAATTTAAAATCAAATCAACTCCAAAAGTCTTTGTTGAGAAATCCTGTAAGCTTTTCTTAACTTGCTTAGAAGGATAATTATCTACATTATACTTACGATTTTTTAAATAAATAACATTTTCAGCACCAGCATGATCAGCCGTTAGAAAAAGTAAATAATTTCCTTTCCCAACTGTTTTATCCAAGTAAGCTAAAAAATCAGCAATAGTCTGATCCAATCTTAAATAAGTATCTTGAAGTTCCATTGATCTTGGTCCAAGTAAATGCCCAACATAATCAGTAGATGAAAAACTAACAGTTAAGAAATCAGTTATATTATCTTTTCCAAGTTCTTCTTTTTCAATTGCTCTTTTTGCAAACTCTGCTAAAAGATCATTTCCATAAGGAGTTGCACGAATAACACCAGCATCATTCTTCTCATACATTGATTTTAAATCATATGGAAAAACGGGAGCCGCACTTCCGTACAATTTCCCTTCATAAGGATTATTATCTGGAAGACTCTCATTATACACTGAAGCTGGCTTGTATAAATCCCAGCCTTTATTAATGTATTTTAAGTAGTTTTTTTCATTATTAAATTCAGAAACCCATTCTGGTAATTTCTCACCATAAAAAGTACTAGAAATAAAAGATCCTGTCTTACTATACCAAAATGCCCAATTAGCAAAATGTCCTGCAGGTAAAATTGCACCACGATCTTTAAGGCTCATCCCAATAACTTTTCCATTAAAATTGGTTGCCATTCTAACTTCATCAGTAATCGTAGTACTTTGAAGATTCTTAGGAGACATTGCTCCTTCATCTGCAGTTCCGTCACCAACAGTTTTCACGTCAGCGTCATCAGTACAATACATTTCTTTTCCAAGAGTTCTACTGAACCACTCGTTACCAACAATACCGTGTGTAGCAGGCGTTGTACCAGTATAAATTGAAGCATGCCCTGGAGCAGTATAAGTTGGCATGTAATTGTAATGCATATTCTGAAAAACATATCCATTATTCATTAATTTTTTAAAACCATTCGGGGAAAAATCATCAGAAAATCGATATAAATATTCCATTTTCATTTGATCAACTACTATACCTACAACTAATTTGGGACGTTGTTGTGCACTAAGATTTGTAATAACAAAAAGTGTCAACAGTAAAATACTTTTCTTCATGTTTAAATAAATAATTTAAAGACAAAAATACTCATTCAAATCCAAAAATTCTAAAGTATTAATACCTAAGACTAAACAAATAATCATAATTTAACAAAATTAAACTACACACTATCATTGAATAAAAGAAATACTTATTTAAAAACTCTGTTTTCTAGAATAAATAAAACATTATAAGAAGTAAATAAAGAACCTTACACTAAAACCAAAAAAATCCTCATCAAATAAATGATGAGGATTCTTAAAAGAAAGGCGACGACATACTCTCCCACATAACTGCAGTACCATCTGCGCAGGCGGGCTTAACTACTCTGTTCGGGATGGGAAGAGGTGAGCCCCGCCGCAATAACCACCTTAAGAAGTTATAATTGCTTTGGGCAACTTTTAATTGTTAATTATAAATTATTAATTATCAATTAAATAATATCTTAACATACTGAGATAAAGAAAAGTACTTTTATTTACTATTTTAGAAAGTTTCTTCCCCGCCGAAGCGGGGAAAAGGGTGTACATAAGCTTACGGATTATTAGTACTACTCGACTATGACATTACTGCCTTTACATCTATAGCCTATCAACGTGGTCATCTTCCACGATCCTTAAAAGAAATCTCATCTTGTGGTGGGTTTCGCGCTTATATGCTTTCAGCGCTTATCCCTTCCCAACGTAGCTACTCTGCGGTGCCCCTGGCGGGACAACAGATACACTAGAGGTTAGTCCAATTCGGTCCTCTCGTACTAGAATCAGATCCACTCAAATTTCTTGCGCCCACAGTAGATAGAGACCGAACTGTCTCACGACGTTCTGAACCCAGCTCGCGTGCCACTTTAATGGGCGAACAGCCCAACCCTTGGGACCTTCTCCAGCCCCAGGATGTGACGAGCCGACATCGAGGTGCCAAACCCCCCCGTCGATATGAGCTCTTGGGGGAGATCAGCCTGTTATCCCCGGCGTACCTTTTATCCTTTGAGCGATGGCCCTTCCATGCGGAACCACCGGATCACTATGCTCTACTTTCGTACCTGATCGACCTGTATGTCTCTCAGTCAAGCTCCCTTATGCCATTGCACTCTACGCACGGTTACCAAGCGTACTGAGGGAACCTTTAGAAGCCTCCGTTACTCTTTTGGAGGCGACCACCCCAGTCAAACTACCCACCAAGCAATGTCCCCCACAACGCGGGGTTAGGCCTCAGATAAACAAAGGGTTGTATTTCAACAATGACTCCACAACGCCTGGCGACGCCGCTTCATAGTCTCCAACCTATCCTACACATCATTTATCCAAGGTCAATACTAAGCTATAGTAAAGGTGCACAGGGTCTTTTCGTCCCACTGCGGGTAAACGGCATCTTCACCGTTACTACAATTTCACCGAGCTCATGGCTGAGACAGTGTCCAGATCGTTACACCATTCGTGCAGGTCGGAACTTACCCGACAAGGAATTTCGCTACCTTAGGACCGTTATAGTTACGGCCGCCGTTTACTGGGGCTTCAATTCAATGCTTCTCCGAAGATAACATCTCCTCTTAACCTTCCAGCACCGGGCAGGTGTCAGGCCCTATACTTCATCTTACGATTTTGCAGAGCCCTGTGTTTTTGATAAACAGTCGCCTGGACCTCTTCACTGCGGCCAGCATTGCTGCTGGCGACCTTTCTCCCGAAGTTACAGGTCTATTTTGCCTAATTCCTTAGCCATGAATCTCTCGAGCACCTTAGGATTCTCTCCTCAACTACCTGTGTCGGTTTACGGTACTGGTACTAATTACCTGAAGTTTAGAGGTTTTTCTTGGAAGCCCTTAGGCGCACTATCTCTTTGTCCGAAGACTCCGAGTACTATCGTATTTCACCATTCTCTACGGATTTGCCTATAGAGAATATAGCTAGGTACTTCAACGAACTATTCCGTCAGTTCGCGGCGCTTTCATCACTCCGTCACCCCATCACAGTAATTAGTAGTACGGGAATATTAACCCGTTAGCCATCGACTGTCCCTTTCGGGTTCGCCTTAGGACCAGACTAACCCACAGCTGATTAGCATAGCTGTGGAAACCTTAGTTTTTCGGTGTGCGGGTTTCTCGCCCGCATTATCGTTACTTATGCCTACATTTTCTTTTCTAACCAGTCCAGCATACCTTACGATACACCTTCAACCCTGTTAGAATGCTCCCCTACCACTTAGAGTAAACTCTAAATCCATAGCTTCGGTAATATGCTTATGCCCGATTATTATCCATGCTCGTCCGCTCGACTAGTGAGCTGTTACGCACTCTTTAAATGAATGGCTGCTTCCAAGCCAACATCCTAGCTGTCTGGGCAGACAAACCTCGTTCTTTCAACTTAGCATATATTTGGGGACCTTAGCTGATGGTCTGGGTTCTTTCCCTCTCGGACTTGGACCTTAGCACCCAAGCCCTCACTGTTAGTGAACATTATATAGCATTCGGAGTTTGTCAGGAATTGGTAGGCGGTGAAGCCCCCGCATCCAATCAGTAGCTCTACCTCTATATAACTTTATAACTAACGCTGCACCTAAATGCATTTCGGGGAGTACGAGCTATTTCCGAGTTTGATTGGCCTTTCACCCCTACCCACAGGTCATCCGAAGACTTTTCAACGTCAACCGGTTCGGTCCTCCACTGTGTGTTACCACAGCTTCAACCTGCCCATGGGTAGATCACACGGTTTCGCGTCTAACACTACTGACTAAAGCGCCCTATTCAGACTCGCTTTCGCTACGGATCCGTGACTTAATCACTTAACCTTGCCAGCAACGTTAACTCGTAGGCTCATTATGCAAAAGGCACGCCGTCACCCCACGAAAGGGCTCCGACCGCTTGTAAGCGTATGGTTTCAGGATCTATTTCACTCCGTTATTCACGGTTCTTTTCACCTTTCCCTCACGGTACTGGTTCACTATCGGTCTCTCAGGAGTATTTAGCCTTAGCGGATGGTCCCGCCAAATTCAGACAGGGTTTCACGTGCCCCGCCCTACTCAGGATACCACTATCTATTACATTTATTACCCATACGAGGCTATCACTCTCTATGGCCCGACTTTCCAGTCAGTTCTGGTTCTGCATGCATAAAATGTCGTGGTCCTACAACCCCAACATTGCCGTAACAACATTGGTTTGGGCTAATCCGCGTTCGCTCGCCACTACTTACGGAATCACTTTTGTTTTCTTCTCCTCCGCCTACTTAGATGTTTCAGTTCAGCGGGTTTGCCCACCTATCGGTGTACTATGTCTTCAACATAGTGGGTTGCCCCATTCAGGTATCTGCGGATCAATCGGTGTGTGCCCGTCCCCGCAGCTTTTCGCAGCTTATCACGCCTTTCATCGCCTCTGAGAGCCTAGGCATCCCCCATACGCCCTTATTTTGCTTATTGTACCAATCATAAAATTAATTATGACCGTTTTTTTTTGTCTTTTATTATTCGTATTACTACTATAACAAAAAACGCTTTCTACTTTTTATTATTTTCTTATCTCAATATGTCAATGAACTTTATTTCGTTTAATCGTTAAACCGTAAATTCGGTTAACCGCTTAAACAAATCAACGATTAAACGTTGAATTGTGGAGAATAACGGAGTCGAACCGTTGACCTCCTGCGTGCAAGGCAGGCGCTCTAGCCAGCTGAGCTAATCCCCCATTTTAATTAAAAATCAAAAATCGTGAATTAAAAATTATGAACTTTTTGATTCTTAATCTTTCAACTTCTAAAATTTCCTTGTAATTAAGTTAAAAGAGTAGTCCCGGGCAGACTCGAACTGCCGACCCCTACATTATCAGTGTAGTACTCTAACCAGCTGAGCTACGAGACTCTGTTTTACTTAATTTTCATTTTTTTTTAAATTAACAGCAAAAGTAATACAATCTCCAATTCAGAATCCTATAAATAATCATCTTGTTTCCTCAACGTGTGCAAGCACTAACATTTGAGGCTCTAGAAAGGAGGTGTTCCAGCCGCACCTTCCGGTACGGCTACCTTGTTACGACTTAGCCCTAGTTACCAGTTTTACCCTAGGCAGCTCCTTGCGGTCACCGACTTCAGGCACCCCCAGCTTCCATGGCTTGACGGGCGGTGTGTACAAGGCCCGGGAACGTATTCACCGGATCATGGCTGATATCCGATTACTAGCGATTCCAGCTTCACGGAGTCGAGTTGCAGACTCCGATCCGAACTGTGACCGGTTTTATAGATTCGCTCCTGGTCGCCCAGTGGCTGCTCTCTGTACCGGCCATTGTAGCACGTGTGTAGCCCAAGGCGTAAGGGCCGTGATGATTTGACGTCATCCCCACCTTCCTCACAGTTTGCACTGGCAGTCTTGTTAGAGTTCCCGACATGACTCGCTGGCAACTAACAACAGGGGTTGCGCTCGTTATAGGACTTAACCTGACACCTCACGGCACGAGCTGACGACAACCATGCAGCACCTTGTAAATTGTCTTGCGAAAGATCTGTTTCCAAACCGGTCAATCTACATTTAAGCCTTGGTAAGGTTCCTCGCGTATCATCGAATTAAACCACATGCTCCACCGCTTGTGCGGGCCCCCGTCAATTCCTTTGAGTTTCATTCTTGCGAACGTACTCCCCAGGTGGGATACTTATCACTTTCGCTTAGCCACTGAGATTGCTCCCAACAGCTAGTATCCATCGTTTACGGCGTGGACTACCAGGGTATCTAATCCTGTTCGCTCCCCACGCTTTCGTCCATCAGCGTCAATCAATTAGTAGTAACCTGCCTTCGCAATTGGTATTCCATGTAATCTCTAAGCATTTCACCGCTACACTACATATTCTAGTTACTTCCTAATAATTCAAGTTCAGCAGTATCAATGGCCGTTCCACCGTTGAGCGATGGGCTTTCACCACTGACTTACTAAACCGCCTACGGACCCTTTAAACCCAATGATTCCGGATAACGCTTGGATCCTCCGTATTACCGCGGCTGCTGGCACGGAGTTAGCCGATCCTTATTCTTACGATACCGTCAAGCTGCTTCACGAAGCAGTGTTTCTTCTCGTACAAAAGCAGTTTACAATCCATAGGACCGTCATCCTGCACGCGGCATGGCTGGATCAGGCTTGCGCCCATTGTCCAATATTCCTCACTGCTGCCTCCCGTAGGAGTCTGGTCCGTGTCTCAGTACCAGTGTGGGGGATCTCCCTCTCAGGACCCCTACCCATCGTTGCCTTGGTAAGCCGTTACCTTACCAACTAGCTAATGGGACGCATGCTCATCTTTTACCGTTGTGACTTTAATAGTACTACCATGCGGTAGAGCTATACTATGAGGTATTAATCCAAATTTCTCTGGGCTATCCCTCTGTAAAAGGTAGATTGCATACGCGTTACGCACCCGTGCGCCGGTCTCTATATCCGAAGACATATACCCCTCGACTTGCATGTGTTAAGCCTGCCGCTAGCGTTCATCCTGAGCCAGGATCAAACTCTTCATCGTATATTTTAATATTATATTGCGATGATGATCTATCGGTTCTTTTCGAATCTTACGATTCTATTACTCTTATTCTTTTGTTTTGAAATCTCTTTCAAAACGGCTGTCAATTCAATATGTCTACGAACGTGTATTTCTTTATTTTCTACGCCTTAATTTGTTTCTCAAAGCGGGTGCAAAACTAAAAATTTATTTTGTTTCCTGCAAGAAAAATTTAAAAAATTTTGAAACTTTTTTTTCGTCTCATTTTCTCATTTTCCTTACCAGTCTTTCAAATAACTTTCCGCATTTTGCGGGGTGCAAATGTAATATCCGTTTTCCATTCTCACAAGCTTTTCGCAATATTTTTTTGAAAATTTCTTCTCTGCTTATTTGCCTTGCTTGTCAGTATTTCGGTGAACGTTTATCGCTGTTGCGGGTGCAAAAGTACACAACAATTCCACTTAAACAAGCCTTTTTAGAAAGTTTTTTTATTCTTTTTTTACTTTATTTCTTAACTAACTGATAACGGATTCTTTACAAAGCAGCTTTTCACAATCTATTGTAAGGGTTTTCTCCATTACAGTGCCGTTTCTTTATTTTACACGCTTTTAAACCCCCTGCTTTTGCAGAGTTTTCAGCGTTTTTCTTATTCTATAGTGAAGAATCTAAGATTTACAATCTCTTTTTAAAGCTTATTGGCTCTTTAAAAGAACTTATTTCTTCTTTTCCTCCTCTTATTTCCTTTAATAGCTCATTCTCCAGCCCCGATAGAAGTGGAAATCCCTTTATTTGGGGGTTCAAAATAAAAGATTGAAACGAATAGCGGGAAAAAGCTGCCAAAAAATACAAAACCTAAATATCTTTTGACTGCTATCCCTTTTTTTACTCTTATATAGTATAGCAGCATTTTCAATTTACAAAACACAACACTAAACCTTACTTATATATAATAGCAATCTTATACATATATATATTGTATGTATTTTTGTAATCACTTATATTTGCATTCACAAAATTATAAACAATGATCAAGATTACTTTACCCGATGGGTCAATTAGAGAGTTCGCTCAAGGCGTAACTCCAATGGAGGTCGCTAAAAACATTAGCGAAGGTTTTGCACGAAATGTGATTTCTGCATCTTTTAATGGTACAACTATTGAAACCGAGACTCCATTAACGACGGATGGTAATCTTATATTATATACCTGGAATGATGCTGAGGGAAAAAAAGCTTTCTGGCATTCGACTTCACACGTAATGGCCCAAGCTCTTGAGGAATTGTATCCTGGAATTAAACTAACTCTTGGACCTGCAATTGCTAATGGATTTTATTATGATGTAGATTTTGAAGATCAAAAGATCTCTGAGGCTGATTTTAAAAAGATCGAAGATCGTGTTCTTGAAATTTCAAGAGGAAAACACGAATTTAAAATGCGACCTGTTAGTAAAGCTGACGCATTAGAAATGTACAAAGACAATGTTTACAAGACTGAATTAATCTCTAATCTTGAAGACGGAACTATTACTTTTTGCGATCATTCTACTTTTACTGATTTATGTCGTGGAGGCCACATTCCGAATACTGGAATTATCAAAGCCATGAAAGTGATGAGTGTTGCTGGTGCTTATTGGAGAGGTGACGAAAAAAACAAGCAATTAACTCGTGTTTACGGAACTTCTTTCCCTAAGCAAAAAGATTTAACAGAGTATCTTGAACTTCTTGAAGAAGCGAAACGTCGTGATCATCGTAAACTAGGAAAGGAATTAGAATTATTTGCTTTCTCACAAAAGGTTGGTCAAGGTTTACCTTTATGGTTACCAAAAGGCGCAGCACTAAGAGAACGTTTAGAGCAATTTTTAAAGAAAGCTCAAAAGAAAGCAGGTTACGAGCAAGTTGTAAGTCCGCATATTGGTCAAAAAGAACTTTATGTTACTTCTGGTCACTACGCTAAATACGGAGCTGATAGTTTTCAACCAATTCATACTCCAGCAGAAGGTGAAGAATTTTTATTAAAACCAATGAACTGCCCTCACCACTGCGAGATTTACAATGTTAGACCTTGGTCTTACAAAGACTTACCAAAGCGTTATGCTGAATTTGGTACAGTATATAGATATGAGCAATCTGGTGAATTACATGGTTTAACTCGCGTAAGAGGTTTTACTCAGGATGATGCACATATTTTCTGTACTCCGGAACAATTGGATGAAGAGTTCAAAAAAGTAATTGACTTAGTATTATATGTATTTGGTTCGTTAGGTTTTGAAAACTTTACAGCTCAGATTTCTTTAAGAGACCAAGAAAATAGAGAGAAGTACATTGGTACAGATGAAAACTGGGAAAAAGCAGAAAACGCTATCATCAATGCTGCTGCAGACAAAGGATTAAATACTGTTGTTGAATATGGTGAAGCTGCATTCTACGGACCTAAGCTTGACTTTATGGTTAAAGATGCCTTAGGAAGACAATGGCAACTAGGAACTATTCAGGTAGATTACAACCTGCCAGAACGTTTTGATTTAACATACAAAGGTGCTGATAATGAATTACATCGCCCAGTTATGATTCACCGAGCTCCTTTTGGATCTATGGAACGTTTTATAGCAATTTTACTAGAGCACACTGCAGGAAATTTCCCGCTTTGGCTTATGCCAGAACAGGCTATTATCTTGTCTTTGAGCGAGAAATACGAAAATTATGCTAAAAAAGTTTTAGATTTGCTAGAAAATCACGAAATTCGCGCCCTAATTGACAACCGAAATGAAACTATCGGTAAGAAAATTAGAGATGCAGAAATGCAAAAAATCCCGTTTATGCTGATTGTGGGCGAGGAAGAGGAGAAAAACGGTACAATTTCTATACGTCGCCATGGACAAGAAGGAAAAGGTAATATTACAGTTTCTATTGAAGAATTTGCTTCTATAGTAGACGAAGAAATAAAAAAGACACTAAAAGTATTTACAGTTTAACTTAAATTATAAAGTCATAGCAATAAAAAGTAACAGAGGTTTTCAACCTCGAGTAGAAAAAAAAGATGCACACAGAATAAACAATAATATTCGTGGTGTACAAGAAGTAAGGTTAGTAGGCGAAAACATCGAACCAGGTGTATTTAAGCTTGCAGAAGCTTTACGTCTAGCAGATCAGTTCGAATTGGATTTGGTTGAAATTTCGCCAAATGCTGAGCCGCCGGTTTGTAAAATCATGGATTACAAGAAATTTGTTTACGAACAAAAGAAACGTGATAAAGCATTAAAAGCTAAGTCTTCACAAGTTGTTGTAAAGGAAATTCGTTTTGGTCCTCAAACAGATGAGCATGATTATGAATTTAAAAGAAAGAATGCTGAGAAGTTCTTAAAAGAAGGTTCTAAGTTAAAAGCATTCGTTTTCTTTAAAGGGCGTTCAATCATCTATAAAGATCAAGGACAAATTTTATTATTACGTTTGGCTACGGATCTAGAAGAACATGGTAAAGTTGAAGCTATGCCAGTTCTTGAAGGAAAGAGAATGATTATGTTCATTGCTCCTAAGAAAAAGAAATAAGTCTTAAAGTCGAAAGCCTTAAAGTCGAAAGTCTTAAACTGACTTTTGACTTTTGACTTTTGAACTTTCTGACTCAAGATATAAGTAAGTAAGAATAAATTAAAACACTAGGAAAAATGCCTAAAATGAAAACTAAATCTAGCGCTAAGAAACGTTTTAAAGTTACTGGTTCTGGAAAGATTAAAAGAAAGCATGCTTTTAAAAGTCACATCTTGACTAAAAAATCTAAAAAACGTAAATTAGCTTTGACACACTCAGCGCTAGTTCACTCAACAGATATGAAAAGCATCAAACAACAATTAAGAATTATCTAATAATTCTTTAGGTTAAAAAATTATTTATATAACCTTGGAGTATGGCTTTGAAGTTCCTTTGATTTAATTCAGGACGCCTGCTACAAAAACACATTAAAATTATGCCAAGATCGGTAAATTCAGTTGCTAAAAGAGCAAGAAGAAAAAAAATAATGAAGCAAGCCAAAGGTTTCTTTGGTAGACGTAAAAACGTTTGGACAGTTGCTAAGAACGCGGTAGAGAAAGCAATGAGCTATGCTTACCGTGACAGAAAACAGAACAAAAGAAATTTCCGTTCATTATGGATTCAACGTATTAACGCTGGAGCTAGATTAGAAGGAATGTCTTATTCTCAATTCATGGGGAAAGTTAAAGCTAACGGAATCGAATTGAACCGTAAAGTTCTTGCTGATTTAGCTATGAACCACCCAGAAGCTTTCAAAGCAATACTTAATAAAGTAAAATAAACGTTTTATAAACTCAATTTAGATTACTTACTTATCATAAAGAAACCATTCGTTAATTCGGATGGTTTTTTGTTTTTACAACAATCTGCTTTACCTTTAAGACTCTTTTAAAAAACAACCACAAAATGTTTACTCCTCTATTTGACCACATACAGAAATTTGTAACACTTGAGCCTTCAGAAATTGACACCCTTGAATCATGCTTGAAACTCTCGAAAATAAAAAAGAAAGAACATCTATTACAAGAAGGGCAAGTTTGCAATACACTATATTTTATAATAAAGGGCTTTGCAAGGCAATACATAATTAACTCAAAAGGTACGGAACAAACTTTGCAATTTGCAATTGAAAATTGGTGGATCACTGATTATTTAAGTTATCACAACACTACTCCATCACACTTCTACATCCAGACAGTTGAAAACAGCGAACTAATTGCTATTGAAAAAAGTACTTTAGAATCTCTATTAATCGAAATTCCGAAGTTGGAACGATACTTTCGAATCGTTTCTCAAAAATCATTTGGAGCTGCGCAAATGAGAATTAAATTTCTATTTACAATGTCGGCGGAAGAGAGATACCATCATTTCAATAATCTAAACCCTGATTTTGTACAACGTGTTCCTCAGTATATGCTTGCCTCCTACCTAGATTTTTCAGCTGAATTCATGAGTAAAATCAGAGCAGGAAAAGTATAAACCAAATTTCTTGAAGTAGTTCAAGTTTTTTAAAGCATTCATTACTGACCTTTGTATTGAACTTTAAAACATATAAAATGAAATCAAGAATCCTTATCCCAGAAGTTGCCCCGCAAGCATATCAAGCATTACTAAATTTAGAAAAATACATCTCAACGACTTCATTAACATCAACTCATAAAGAGCTAATCAAAATTCGTGCATCACAAATAAATGGCTGTGCTTTTTGTATTAATATGCATACTGCAGATGCAAGAAAACAAGGTGAAACTGAACAACGTATCTATTTAACCAGCGCTTGGCGCGAAGCTGATGTTTACACTGAAGAAGAAAAAGCAATTTTAGCTTTAACTGAAGCTGTAACCTTAATTGGAAATCATGTTTCGGATGAAGTGTATCAAAATGCGGCAAACCTATTTGACGAAAAATACTTAGCTGAAATTATTCTTGCAATCATCACAATTAACTCTTGGAATAGATTAGCAATTACAACAGGATTAAGAGCAGTCTAGTTTTACAAAGATAAATCCTGCAAAATTATCATAGCCAAAAGCCCTCTGTCTTGAGGGCCTTTTTGTATATGATTGCAAATGAGAAATAGAAAATTAGTTTTATTCTAAGTTTTAAAAATACCGTATATATACTCTTTCAAGGGGATTTATTTTTTTTATTTTTGGCGCATGAAACAAAAATACAAGATAATATCCCTTTACATAATTCTAATATTTATTATTTTATTTTCGTGTCAAAAACAAGAATCTTTTAAAGCTGTTACTAATAATACTAAGGAAAAAACCGAAAAACTAATTGCATTAGGAGATCGTTTCTATGATAATCAAAATTTTGACAGTGCCTTTTTTTACTATAATAAAGCAAAATTTATTTGCAACCCAAAAACTGAAACTGAAATCTTTGTCAGCACATTAAATTCTATGGCTGAAATCCAAAGATCGCAAGGAGACAATACTGGCAGCGAATCAACTCTTACGGAAGCTTTGCCTTACCTTAAGCACATAAAAAATCCCAACTACATTTGGAACACTTATATAGAATTAGGCACCAATTATCTGCTTACTTATGATTACAACAATGCTTTATCCTACTATAAAAAAGCATTAAGTTTAAATACAAGCGAAGGGAGAAAATTAAGCACTCAAAACAATATAGCACTGGTTTTATTAAAACAGGGCAAATACAATGAAGCTTTAAAAATTTTCATTTCTTTGACTGACAAAAAAGAAATTCTTGAAAATCGAGAAAGTTTTATAAAAATACTAGACAATATAGGTTTTTGCTATTTCAAAATTGGAGACGACCGCGCACTTTCATACTTTACTAGAGCATTAAAAACAGCGGACGAAACAAAAGATTATCTTTCTAGCACTAAGATTCATCTGCATTTGGCCGAATTTTATGAAACAAAAAATCCTTCGTTATCAAAAAAATATGCACAACTTAGTTATAAAAACTCAGCTCTCAAAAATTATTCAGAAGGCAGAATGTCTGCTCTAAAATTACTAATAAACAGTTCTGCAAACAACGAGCTAAAAAATTACTCTCTTTTATATATTAAACTTAATGATAGTCTAACCGAAATACGACAGAAAGCAAAAAATCAATTTGCCCGAATTAAGTATGACACAAAAAAAGAGCGGAACGAAAACCTAAAACTGAAGACCAATAAAATTGAAAATGAGCTGCAGTTAGAGCGACAAAAAAATCGAAATATAATCTCTTACATCATTATTATATTAAGTTTAAGTTTAATATTAACGTTGTACTTTCATTTAATATCTAGTGCAAATAAAGAAAAAATTGAAGCAACTTATAAGAGTGAAACAAGAATTGCTAAAAAACTGCATGACGAGTTAGCAAATGACATCTATCATGCAATGGCTTTTGCCGAAAACAGAAACCTTTCTGTATCCGAAAATAAAGAACAATTGATCAAAAATCTAGATGTAATATATGCTCGAACTTGGGATATATCAAAAGAAAACGGCCCAATTATAACATCTGAAAAATATATTTTATTTTTAAAAGAAATGATCACAGGCTTTAATACTCCCAATATTAATCTTCTACTAAATGGCATTGAAAACATTCCTTGGAATGAAGTTGAAAAGAACAAAAAAACAACGACTTATAGGGTGTTACAAGAATTACTTGTAAACATGAAAAAACATAGTAACGCTACACTAGTTGGTATTAATTTAAAAAAAAGTGATAGAAATATTACGGTTACTTATACCGATAATGGAAAAGGCGTCAATTTAAATTCTATGACTTTTAAAAATGGCCTTTCTAATGTAGAGAATAGGATTAACTCAATAAAAGGAGAAATTAAATTTGATTCCTCACTTAACAATGGGTTTAAAGTAATCTTTAAATTCTCAATTTGATTACAAAAGCAATGAAGTTCATTAAGAATCGATTTTTCTTAAAATATTTTTTAATATTCTTAACAATATTAATAGTTGGGGCAATATTTCTATTGCAATCTAAGAGAAACAAAAATGCTGAATCTCAGCAAAAGACAAAGGATAACGCTGTAGAAATTAAAAGCATAATAGATAAAGCAGATCTGTACTTTGACGACGACAATAGAGAACTGGCAATTCTAACATATAATAAGGCTATAAAACTCTGTGATCCAGAAATCAATACAACAGATTATGTGTATTCACTGTATTGTATCGCAGATCTACACTACTCAAGCTCTGATTATATTTCCAGCGAAATTGCAGCTACAAAAGCATTACCATATTTAAAGTTAATTAAGAACCCCAGATATTCTTGGCTTATTTACAATGTACAAGGACAAAATTACTTAAGTACTTATGACTTTACCAACGCGGAACTTTATTTTAAAAAAGCGCTAAGACTAAAAACAAGTTTATGGAGAAAGCGTGTTGCTTTAAATAATATCGCGGCTACTTATAAAAACAAAAATGAATATGACAAAGCAATAGAGATTTATCAAATCCTTGCTTCTAATGTCCACGCTTCTAAGCATAAACATTTAGACGATAGCAATTATGCTTTTGTACTAGACAATATGGGATACTGCTATTATAAAAAAGGAAATAATGACGAAGCTCTAAAATGTTATTACAAGGCTCTAGAAATTCGTTTACACCCAAAAAGCAGTGAGGGTTTAGTGAACAGCTATCGTCATCTTTCTACATATTTTCAAAAAAAAGATCCTCAATTAGCAAAAAAATATGCCACAGAAGCATTAAAAACGGCTACAAAGATGAAATCTGTAACGGAAATTGTTCTCAGCTTATCTGTCGCAATAGAATCCAGCGAAGGAAATGAACTAAAAAAACATATCAAAAAGTACATTCATCTTACAGACAGTATAACAAAAGCAGGGAAAATGAATAAAAATCAATTTTCCACAATGAGATATGAATCTAAAGTAGATAAAGAGCAAAATTTACAACTCAAAGCAGAAAAAACAGAAAATGAACTGCAATTAGAACGACACAAAAATCGGAACATCATTTCGTATATTGTAATTGTTTTCATAATAGGATTTTTTGTAATTCTAGTATTTTACTTATCTCTAAAGGGAAAAAAAGAAAAAAAAGAAGCTGTGTTTGAAAGTGAAAAAAGAATTTCAAGAAAATTACATAACAAACTTGCTCTTCAAGTCTACAATACTTTGTCTTATGTTAAAGAAACCGACCTAGAAACTGTCGAAAATAAAAACAAACTATTGAACAATCTTGAAAAAATTTATTCTCAAACACGTACGATTTCGAGAGAAAACAGCATTATAGAGACAAATGAGAAATATGAATCTGGTCTTAAAGAAATGATTTCAGGTTTTAAAACATCTCAAATAAGTATTTTAACAAATGGCTTGAATGACATTAATTGGACCAAAATCGATAGAAATAAAAAAATAATTGTTTATCGCATTTTACAAGAGTTGTTTCAAATCATGAAAAGCAGCAGTAATGTTTCTCTAGTAATAGTTTCCTTCAAAATAATCCAAAAAAATATTACTGTTACCTATAGTGATAACAGGGTTGAAACTGAAAACGAAAAAACAATTTTAAAAAATACGCTGCAAAATGTGGAAAACCGTATTAAAACAATAAATGGAACTATTAATTTTGACCATAATCTAGAAAAAGGTTTCAAGATAAATTTCACTTTCCCTTTATAAAGTAAAGTATTATGTTTAAAAAAGTTTTAGTTGCAGAAGATCTAGACAGTATAAGTATAGCGGTTATTCAGGCGCTTGAAGATTTACAGATACCCACAATTCATCATGTAAAATACTGTGATGACGGATTATTAAAAATAAAGAAAGGTTTAAAAGATAAAGAACCATATGATTTGCTAATTACGGATTTATCTTTTAAAATAGATCATCGCGAAACTATTTTAGAAAGTGGAGATGATCTTATAGAGGCAATTAATACAATACAACCTAATATAAAAAAAATCGTATTCTCGATAGAAGACAAACCTTACCGAATTAAAACTCTTTTTAATGATTTAGGAATTAATGCTTATGTTTCGAAAGGAAGAAACAGTATTCATGAATTAAGAAATGCTATTGAAAAAACGTATAACGATGAAGAAAAAATACTATCATCAGATTTAAACTTTAGTTTTAATGACAAATCGTTGATAGAAATTGAGTCTTATGATATTTCAATTCTAAAACTTCTAGCTCAAGGTCATATATTAGAAAGTATTTCAAATGAGTTTAAAGTAAATGCAATAACTCCTAATGGAACGAGCAGTATTGAAAAACGAATAAATAAATTAAAAATTTATTTCAAAGCAAACAACAATGTACATTTAATTGCTATTGCGAAAGATTTTGGACTAGTTTAATTTTCCTGTTCTTTTTACGGATTCCCGTAAGGAAATGCATTTTTATAGACATAAGTTTGCTATAACCTACGAATCTACCCAATGAAACCAAAATACAAATTCAATTTATTTGCAAAAATAAATACAACCAATAATAAAATTATTATGAAAACTATGATCTTGTGCCTATTTCTTTCCCTGACTTTTGCTCTAGTTTCCGAGAAAACAGGATGGCTTGAAGTTGATTGGAAAATTGTCTTTATACCTGCGCTTCTTGTTTTACAAATAATTATTATTGGAACTGCATTGAAAAACAGATATAAAAAACACTAAGCTCATTAGAACAAAATAATATCTAAATTGAAGTTATTAAAAGTGAGAGAAAAACTCAATTGCTTATATTTGATATTTTATATAAGCAAATGAAAAACATTCTAATATACGTTCTCTTACTATTTACAGCTCAATCATTTTCTCAAACCAAATTTCTTTCTTGGAATTTGGAAAATTTCGGCAAATCAAAAACTCAATCCAGCTTAAATTTCATCGCTTCTACCGTTCAAGATTATGACATTATTGCAATTCAAGAAATTGTTGCAGGATATGGAGGTGCACAAACTATTGCTAAACTATCACAATTATTAAATGTAAAAGGTTCAAAATGGGATTATACCATTAGTGAACCAACCAGCGGTACAAGTTACAAAACAGAACGTTATGCTTTTCTTTGGAAAACCAGCAAAGCTAAACTAATAGGAAAGCCTTGGCTTGAAAAAAAATATTCACTTGAGATTGACCGAGAGCCTTATTTTGCAACATTTGAAATTGATAAAAAAACAGTAACTCTTGTTAATTATCATGCAATTACAAAAAAGAAACAACCTGAAACTGAAATTAAGTATTTTAAATTTCTACCTCAAGAATATCCAAATTTAAACTTAGTTTTTGCAGGCGATTTTAATTGTCCTGAATCACATACCGTTTTCAATCCGCTAAAAAAGGCTGGATACTCACCCATATTACAAAAGCAAAAAACCACTTTAAAACAAAAATGCAAACATGACGAATGTTTAGCGTCTGAATTTGATAATATTTTCTACAGTACAGCGAAATTTAAAAATACTCGATCAGGAGTAATTTTGTTTTACAAAAAATTCGATTCTCTTCAAGAAGCTAGAAAAATATCAGATCATATTCCGATTTGGTTCGAATTTTCACTCAATTAAGTTTTTAGTTTTTTCTTTTTTGCGGCAGGAAATAAAACATTGTTTAAAATTAAACGATACCCAGGAGAATTCGGATGTAAATCTAAAACTGTAGGTGGATCGCCAACTTGATGCTGGTAATCTTCAGGATCGTGACCTCCAAAAAAAGTAAACATTCCTTTTCCTTTTTCACCATGAATGTACCTGGCTTCACCATTTATTTCACAAGTTCCCATAACCAGAACATTTGATTTTACCAAAGTTTCATTAAACGAAGTTGTCTGTCCCATAAAACCTTTTACCAATTGGGTATGATTCTGGCATAACATACTAGGAATTGGATCCCACTTTGCCGAAAATTCCATTAAAGTAAAATAATCTTTATCCATAGGAACTCGGCGTACTGATGTCATATCAATATCAGAAAACTCATAAACTTCTGGTCTTCGTTCTAAAATGAAGTTTTTGAATGCAAATGAATTCCCGTAATTTAATTTTGATTGATAATTAGATTCACTTGGATCTCCATCAAACATGGTTTCACAAATATCAACTCCGTCAGCGGCAAGAGCAATATCAAAACTATCAGTAGCTGAACACATTGCAAACATAAAGCCGCCGCCAATTACAAAATCTCTAATTTTTTTTGCAACTGCTCCTTTTTCTACTGAAACTTTAGGATAACCAAGTTTCGCAGCTAAGGCTTCGGCATCTTTCTTTTGTTCAATATACCATGGCGTATTTTTATAAGCAGTATAAAATTTTCCATATTGCCCGGTAAAATCCTCATGATGCAAATGAAGCCAATCATAAAGCAATAATTGATCACTTAAAACTTCTTCATCATAAATTGGTGTAAATGGAATTTCGGCATAAGTCAAAACCAGTGTTACAGCATCATCCCATGGCTGTTTCCCTTTTGGAGTATAAACTGCAATTTTTGGTGCTTTTTCAAGAATAACCGATTCCATATTTTGAGATGGACTCGAAATATCATTTAATATAGAAGCCTCTTCACTATCAGAAAGTATCTCAAAACTTACGCCTCTAATTTTACATTCTTTCCTAATTTCCTCCGCATCAGGCAATAAAAATGAACCACCTCGATAATTAAGCAGCCAGCTTGCTTTATAATCTTTACTTAAACACCAATATGTAATCCCGTATGCTTTTAAGTGATTCTGCTGAGTGGTTTCATCCATTGGAAGCAGTATAAATGAAGCTTTAGCTTGAAATGACAGCAGCACAATAAATATATATAGGAAGTTTTTTTTCATCAGAAAATTATTTTAGTAAAGATATAAGGATACGTGCAAAAACACAAAAGATATAAATGTTTTATAATTAAATAAAACGTTAAAAATCAATATACAAAAATGAATTACAGTAATAGAAAAACACGTATAAACACGTACTCTTTAAATGAAAAAACTACTTACATTTGAAATCCCAAATCATCAAACTAATCAATGTAAAACCATAGCCATGAAGTTTAATGATAGTAACAACCAACCAAAAGGACTTAATGTAATACAAAAAATAGGTCTTTGTTTACTTGTATTTACAATAATACTATATTACGTATTATCAATTCATTTTTTAACCAGCTAAAATTTATGGGGTCAAAACTGCGATTTCGTTTTGAATAGCGTATACTACTAAACCAGCAATATTTCTAGATTCTGTTTTTAGCAGTAAATTGTTGCGATGCCCTTCTACCGTTCTCGGACTTAAAAAAAGATGCTCTGCAATTTCTGTAGTTGTTTTTTGTTGACAAATAAGCTGAAGAATTTCAATTTCACGAGGTGAAAGAAAACTCGTTTCTAAACTTCCTTTAGAATTTTTCGAAGAAACAATTGTTTCTTGAATTGTTTTTAGAACACTTTCGTTATAATAAAATCCTTTTGCATAAACTTCATTAATGGTTTTAATTAAATCTTTTGGAGTAGTATTTTTAATTAAATAAGCAACGGCTCCAACCTGAATCATATTTGCAATGAATGATTTAGAGTCATAACTCGTAAGTGCAATAATTTTTATTTGAGGGAAAGATTTTCGAATAATTTTTGTTGCTTCAACACCATTTAAAACAGGCATTTTCAAATCCATGATGATAATATCTGGTGTATTATCATTCTCTTCCAGCTTTGAAATTAATTCTTCGCCATTTGAGGATTCAAAAACAATTTCAATATTAGCTTCTCTTTGCAATAAAAAAGCTATTCCTTTTCGAAACAAAACTTCGTCATCGACTAAAGCAATTTTTATAACGGGATTCATTTTTTCTGTTTTTGGTCATTTGGTTTCCCGAAATTACAAAATTTGAACCAAAAAAAGCTCTAAACGCCTATTAAATTGGTTAAAATCTAGTTTTAAAACACTATCCCCAACTAAAAAGTAAAAACAACAGCAAGTCCTTTACCAATTTCAGACTTTAATTTAATTGTTCCGTTCAAGAAAGATATTCGAGAATCAATATTTTTCCAACCAAGTCCCTTTTGATTTTCGGCATTCTTGCTGTCAAACCCTACTCCATTGTCTTCATAAAAACAAGTTGGAATTTCATCAACTAACTTAAAGCTAATCCAAATTTCAGCAGCTTTTCCATGACGGACAGAATTATTCATTAACTCTTGTAGAATTCTAAAAACATGCAAGTGACGATCAATATCATTCTCGTCAAAATCAATCTCGTTTTCATAATGCGTCTGCACCGATTTTCCACTTTCAAATTCTTCACATAATTCTTCAACTCCTGCATTAAGTCCAAACTTTTCAAAAACTGGAGGCAATAAATTATGCGTTATTTTTCTAGAATTCTCGAGTGCCTTTGCCGTCAGTGAAATTATATTATCGGTTATTTCACTTATCTCCTGTTCAGTTAAATTTGGAGAAGTAAGCAAATGACTATTTAGTGAAACTATATTCAGCTTAGAACTGATATCGTCATGTAAATCCTGAGCAATTCGTTTTCGTTCTTCTTCTTGAGTAACAATTATTGCATGCAGTTGGTCTTTTTGATGTTGAATTTCTAGATTTTTATTTTCAATTTCTTTTTGAATAATTTTCTTTCTAGAGAAGTAAAAGAATATAATCAACACAACTGCAACAATTATAAAGAAAAGTGAAATATATAAAATTATGGCAACAAGTTCTTTTTCAGGAATTGAGTTCGTTCTCATATTAAGTTAATCTTTATCGCAAGTTTTTCAATTAAACTAATGAACCTTTTTTTGGATTGCTTTTAATCCAATCGTATAAAATAAAAAGCTGATAAACTACGATTAAAAAAGCATTCAACATCCATGTTATATATTTTAGATCTAAACTTAATTCGGACGAAAGATTACCTACCAAAAACAGTACTGTACTGGTTAGCAAATAAAAAACAATCCCAATGCTGATATAATAGTATTCTTTATTATCTGTCAGCATATTATAGAAATGAATTAGAGCAAAAACAACAATCAGCAAGGATGTTAATGTGATTTCGAATAAATTAAATTTAAAAAATTGATTTGGATCCATAATAAATTGTACTCCTAAAACCAATAAAGCAATTATCAAACTAGTTTTTACAAATAACTTTTGTGTTTTTATGTGCATTAATGAATTATAAAATAACCCTAATAATATCATTTGTCCTACAAAGAATATATTAATAGCAAGCAAATTATTCCCTCTTAGGAAATAAATAATCTCCATATAGATTTGCAGTAAAAATGAAAAAGCTAAATAAGAAACAAAAAAAACATTAGCTTTTTCCTTTCGGAAAAAGCTATATGAATATAATATAAGATTTAATAATAAAATCAAATAAGCTGAATAAATTAAAAAATCATCCACTTTGTAGTTTTTTTAAAATCAATATGGAGGGCAAGGGCGAGCACCATCATAAGCATCTTCATCTTCACCTGGACCTGAATCTTCGGCATTTTTTGGCTGAACAGGAGGCCCATAAACATCTACATAGGTATCTGTTTCTTTATCATATCTTGCTCCAACAAAAATTAACGTCCTTTCGTTTTGATCATTAATTCCAATATGTGCACGAACAGCAACAGTATTAAGCTTTAATACCATTTCTAAACTTTCTCTTGGTATTAAAAAAGCTTTTACTTTTTTATTACTGTCTTCAATTGTGGTATCTTTTTGATATTTTTCCTCCCATTTTTCAGCAGTCGCTTTTGTAATTTTAATAGGTCCTGGAAAGTCTTCTTCTCTCATGGTTTTTCGATTTAAATTAGTTAATAGTATTTAATTTGTTAATTGGATTTGCTAAACTACCGAATTAATTTTATATAAGAAATATTATTAAGCAAAATTGCAGATCGTTAAGGAACTGCTGAACAAAAAAAAATCTTCATAAGTATTTAACTTACAAAGATTTATTTATTTTATTGTCTCTTTTTTGAATTAAAAAGGAACATCACTATCATCATCATCGTCATTCAAATTACTTCCAAAAGCTTCATTTGCCGAAGGTAGATTTTTAGTAATAAACGGATTATCATCATGATTCATTTTTGATGGTAAATCATCATAACCACCTGAAAAATCATCAAGGTTGTCAAATTTACCTAAATGTCCAATAAATTTCAATCGAATGTTTTCAATACCACCATTACGGTGTTTTGCGATCATAATTTCTGCCTGACCTGTTGTTGGCGATGCTTCATCATCATCCCATTCTTCAATTTTATAATATTCTGGTCGGTATAAAAATGAAACAATATCAGCATCCTGCTCAATAGCTCCAGATTCACGAAGATCCGAAAGCAACGGACGCTTACTTGATCCACGCGTTTCAACGGCACGTGACAACTGCGAAAGTGCAATTACGGGAACATTTAACTCTTTTGCTAAGGCTTTTAAGTTTCGGGAAATTGTCGAAATTTCCTGCTCACGATTTCCTCCTCCTTTATTATTTCCTCCAGCAGTCATCAATTGCAAATAATCAATGATTATAATTTTGATACTATGTTGAGAAACCAAACGACGGCATTTTGCACGTAAATCGAATATCGAAAGTGAAGGTGTATCATCAATAAACAAAGGTGCTTTTTCCAAATCTTTTACTTTAGTACTCAGCTGTTCCCATTCGTGTTTTTCTAATTTTCCTGTTCTTAGTTTTTCCGATGACAATCCTGTTTCTGAAGAAATAAGCCTTGTAATCAACTGAACTGATGCCATCTCCAAAGAGAATAAAGCTACTCCATGTCCGTATTGAATAGCAATATTTCTCGCCATCGAAAGTACAAATGCTGTTTTTCCCATCGCAGGTCTCGCCGCAATAATAATTAAATCGCTGGGCTGCCATCCTGAAGTTAGTTTATCCAGATTATGAAAACCGGTTTCAACACCACTCAAACCTTCTTTACCAGCAATTTCCTCGATTTTTTTCTTTGCTTGCAAAACTAAACTCTGAGCTGTTTCGGAACTACGTTTAATATTTCCTTGTGTTACTTCGTATAATTTTGACTCGGCTTTATCCAACAAATCAAATACGTCAGTACTTTCGTCATATGATTCTTCGATAATTTCAGACGAAATTCTAATCAAACTTCTTTGAATAAATTTTTGAAGAATAATACGGGAGTGAAATTCGATATGGGCAGAAGACGCAATCTTTTGAGTAAGCTGAATTAAATAAAAATCTCCTCCTGCTAATTCTAATTTTCCATTTTTCTTTAACTGACTCGAAACCGTTAACAAATCTATTGGCTGCGTTTCTGTAAAAAGCTGTAAAATAGCCTCGAAAATATGTTTATGCGACTCTTTGTAAAAAGCATCGGGCTGTAAAATATCAATTACATCATCAACTCCTTTTTTATCTATCATCATTGCCCCAAGAACCGCTTCTTCCATCTCTATTACTTGTGGCGGTAACTTACCTTTTTCCAGATTAATAATAGTGGTTTTATCGACTTTTATAGGGTTTACGTTTTTGAAATTTTCCATATAGCGAAAGTAACAAAATTTAAAAAAAAATTGTTATCTAGTTATAACTATTGTGTGTTTATAAATAAGTTTTTTTTGTTGATAACCAAAAAAAAATCCGAAACCGCAGGGCTTCGGATTTAAAATAATATTTTAGGAATTTACTCTTTATACTCACCCATATTGCTGTATTTGTCCATTCTTTGGGCAATTAGCTCAGCTGTTGATAAGTCTTTCAATTCATTATATCCTTTGGTAATATATTCTGCTACTGTTTTAAAAGTAGTTTCTCTGTCGTAGTGTGCTCCACCAAGTGGTTCAGGAATAACATCATCAACTAATTTTTGTTTTTTCATATCAGATGAAGTCAATTTCAAAGCTTCAGCAGCACGTTCTTTGTACTCCCAGCTTTTCCATAAAATAGACGAACATGATTCTGGTGAAATTACAGAATACCAAGTATTTTCTAACATATAAACTTTGTCTCCAACACCAATTCCTAAAGCACCTCCAGAAGCACCTTCACCAACAATAATTGTGATGATTGGCACTTGTAAACGAACCATTTCGAAAATATTTCTAGCGATAGCTTCTCCTTGTCCGCGTTCTTCAGCTTCAAGTCCTGGATAAGCACCCGGAGTATCTACTAAAGTTACAACTGGAATTCCAAATTTCTCTGCCATTTTCATTAAACGCAAAGCTTTACGGTATCCTTCAGGATTTGCCATACCAAAATTACGGTATTGACGTGTTTTAGTATTAGTTCCTTTTTGTTGACCAATGATCATATACGACTGTCCGTTTATTTTGCCAAGACCGCCAACCATTGCTTTATCATCTTTAAAGTTTCTGTCTCCATGAAGCTCTAAAAAAGTATCACCGCAAATTGCTCTGATATAATCTAAAGTATAAGGCCTATTTGGATGTCTTGACAATTGTACACGCTGCCAAGCAGTAAGGTTTTTGTATATTTCTTTCTTAGTCTCTACTAATTTCTTGTTGATTTCTTTACAAGTAGGCGTAACATCAACGTCAGATTCTTTTCCAATTATAACGCACTTTTCTAACTGTTCTTCAAGTTCTTTTATTGGAAGCTCAAAATCTAAATATTCCATGGATTTTTGAATTTTGTTTTTAAATCGAACCGCAAATATAAAAATATTATATCATTGGCGTAGTTAATTGTTATTAAAGTATCAAATTGTAATTTAAAAATAAGTAAAACTTTACAGTTTTTTCTTGTTTTGGTAATGTTTAAAAACGCCGTTTAAAATAACTGTAATTACAATTATTAAAGCGCCAATATAAAATTCTGTACTCATTTTTTCTTTTCCTCCAAGAATAAAATAAGCCAGCATAATTCCGTAAACAGGCTCTAAATTAGTCGTTAACATTACCGTATAAGGCGTTAATCGCTGCATCACTTTCACCGAAGCTGTAAATGCATAAGCAGTACAAACGGAAGCTAAAACCAATAATAAAACCCAATTGTTTAATGACATTACAAAAAAGTCAGCATTGAATTTTCCTAAAACCAAAAAATAAATTGTGATAAAAAAAACTCCAGCCCCAAATTCATAAAATGTAATTAAAGATGGTTCATGATCTGATATAAGTTTGCCATTCATTAGAGTGAACAAAACTCCTAAAATTATTGATATTAAAGCATAATAAACGCCCGTTAGGTACTTTATTTCTACTTGAAGTATTAAGGCCAAACCTGCGATAATAACTAATCCAAAGAAAACCTCATACCACAGAATTTTACGTCCATAAAAAAGCGGTTCTAATAAAGAAGCAAAAAAAGCTCCGAGCGAAAAAATAGACAATGTTATTGAAACATTAGAAACATGAATCGCTTTGAAGAAAAAAATCCAGTGAAGCGCTATCAATAATCCAACAAAAATGAGCTTAGCAAAAGATTGTGCAGATATAGCAAAAGACTGTTTTTTGTAGACAATAAATCCGCCCAGAAAAATTCCAGCTATCAACATTCTAAACCATACTAAATTCTCGGCATCAATCGTTATTAAGGCGCCTAAAATGGCCGTAAATCCCCAGATAAAAACAATTAAATGAAGATTTAGGTAACTTTTTAAATTATCGTTTCGCATTACGTAATAAGTACACTGCTAAAATTCCGAAAACAATATTCGGGAACCAAACAGCTAAAAATGGTGAGAAAGTAGATTTTTCGGCAAGTGTACCAAATATTTTATCAAAAAATACAAATGAAAAGGCAATTGCAATTCCAATCGCAAGATTCGTTCCCATTCCACCACGACGTTTCATAGAAGAAACTGCAACCGCAATAATAGTTAGGATAAAGGCCGAAACCGGTACACTGTATTTTTTATAAAGAACTACTAAATATATATTAATATTACCAGAACCTCTCTTTTTCTCTTTGTCGATAAAATCAATCAGCTTTCCTAAAGTAAGTGTTTCTGCTATATAAACTACAGGAGTTAAATCTGCTAGTTCAAATTTGAATTTGACATTCTTTTCAGGAACCTTTTCGATTACATCATTCAATTCGCCTAAAGTTCTTTTTGTATAATCATACAAAATATAAGTTTTCAGTTTTGGATCCCACTTAATACGACTGGCAGTAATTTTATAAGTCAATTTCTCTTTCTCAAAGTGCTCTAATGTAAAATTAAATGCTGTTTTTGACTCCTCATTAAAACTATTTACAAATATAAAATCATGATCATTTATCTGTCTGTAAACATTTGTATTTTCACCCCGCATAAGTTCTTTACCATTTCCTTTTAAATAAGTATACCTAAAATTATTATAGCCTTCACTTGCAGCAGGAACAATGAAAAAACCCATTAACAAAACAAAAATGGAAACAATTGTAGCACCAATAATATAAGGACGCAAGAATCTTGTATACGAAATACCTGAACTTAAAATCGCAATAATCTCTGTATTATTTGCCAATTTTGACGTAAACCAAATTACGGACAAAAACAGGAATATCGGAAATAAGGAATTTATAAAGTAAATAGTAAAATTGTAATAATAGAGCGCAATATCCATAAACGGAATCTTGTTTTCCAGCATCTTATTAACTTTCTCAGATACATCAATTACAATTCCAATTGGCGCAAACAAAAGCAGCATCACAGAAAAAGTTCCAAGATATCTTTTTAAGATGTATTTATCTATTATTGTTAACATATAAATTTTGTTTCAAATTTAAAAACTTCAGGTTTCACGTTTCAAGTTTCAGGTTGCTATTCGAAACTTGAAACTAATAAAACTTGAAACTCTTTATTTATAGTCTTTGACTCATGTTTTTAACCATCATTTCTTTCCATGGTCTAAAATCGCCGGCTAAGATATGTTTTCTAGCTTCACGAACCAACCACATGTAAAAACCAAGATTATGAATCGTCGCAATTTGTTTTCCTAAATATTCGTTAGCTGCAAATAAGTGACGTAAATATGCTTTTGTGTATTCTGTATCTACAAAAGTATGTCCCATTTCGTCGATAGGAGAAAAATCAGCCTCCCACTTTTTATTTTTAATATTGATTGTTCCATTTGCAGTAAACAACATTCCGTTTCTCGCGTTACGCGTTGGCATAACACAGTCAAACATATCAATACCTAACGCAATATTTTCTAATATATTTATTGGAGTTCCAACTCCCATTAAATAACGTGGTTTATCTTCTGGAAGTATTTCACAAACTACTTCAGTCATTGCATACATTTCCTCTGCAGGTTCCCCAACTGACAATCCTCCAATTGCATTTCCCTGTTGACCAGCGTTTGCAATGTATTCTGCAGACTGGCGACGTAGATCTTTATATGTACTTCCCTGAACAATTGGAAAAAATGTCTGCTCGTAGCCATATTTATATGGCACTTTATCCAAATGATTAATACAACGATCTAACCAACGGTGTGTCATATGCATTGATCTTTGTGCATATCTATAATCGCAAGGATACGGAGTACACTCATCAAAAGCCATAATAATATCAGCACCAATTGTACGCTGAATTTCCATTACACTCTCTGGTGAAAAAAAGTGATATGAACCGTCGATATGCGATTTAAACTTTACTCCTTCTTCCTTAATTTTTCGATTGTTCGAAAGAGAATATACTTGATATCCACCAGAATCGGTCAAAATATTACGATCCCAATTCATGAATTTATGTAATCCACCAGCTTTTTCAAGAATTTCTGTCTGTGGACGTAAATATAAATGGTATGTATTTCCAAGAATAATATCTGGATTAATATCATCTTTCAATTCACGCTGATGCACTCCTTTTACAGAAGCCACCGTTCCAACAGGCATAAAAATAGGCGTTTCGATTACGCCGTGATCTGTAGTTATACTTCCCGCTCTCGCTTTAGACTGCGGATCTTTTTGTAATAAATCGAACTTCATTTGTTTCTTTTTTCAGTCGGCAAAGATAGGCTAATTTCAGGAAAATTTAATTAATTCGATAATTAGAAAATTTGACCATTCGATAATAAAGCAAAACCAAACAGACTGAAACAAAAAGATGTGACATTTTAATAAGATTTTTTTAAATTTGAATAAAACCCAGAAATAAAACACTGCTTAATCTGCATCTCGACAACAATCGCGACTATACACAAAAAAAACAAATTAATGAACTTAGCTCAAAAACTTGGATATCCCGAAAACACCAAATTATTAATCATTCATGCCGACGATGCCGGATTATCACATTCCGAAAATCAAGCCACTATAAAAGCACTTCAAGATGGATCTGTAAACTCCTACAGTATAATGGTGCCATGTCCATGGTTTCATGAAATGGCGACATTTGCTAAAAACAACCCAAATTATGATTGCGGAATTCATTTAACACTGACTTGCGAATGGGAAAATTACAAATTCGGACCAGTTCTTCCCATATCTGAAGTTTCAAGTTTAGTTGATCAAAATGGATACTTTTACAAAACCAGAAAAGATTTCCAAAACAACGCAAAACCTTCTGAAATTAAAAAAGAGCTTACTGCTCAAATTGAAAAAGCCTTACAATTTGGCATTATTCCCACACATCTAGATTCACATATGTGCAGCGTTGGCGTAACTCCCGAAATTTTAGAAATTTACAAAGAGTTAGGAAAAACATACAACTTACCTGTTTTCATTAATAAAGACTTTGTAGAATCAATTAGTTTATCAAATGAAAAGTATGATTTCACAAATACTCTTCTAGCAGATAATCTCCTAATTGGATACTACACAGATTTTGAAAAAGGAGAACTCAGAAAATCATATAAAAAAGCTTTAGACAACGTTATTCCGGGATTTAATGTTTTCTTACTTCATCCCGCTTTTGATGATTTTGAAATGCAGGGCATTACAATTAATCATCCCAATTTTGGATCAGAATGGCGCCAAATTGACTTTGATTTTTTTACTAGTGATGAATGCAAATTAAAGCTTAAAGAAAACAACATTCAATTAGTCACATGGAAAGAGATTAGCAAAATCATATAGTTTATCAACTTTTGGCCATCCTATAATCATTTCTATTTGCATCGAAAATTTCACACACGATCTTAAAATTTTTCTATTTCATACTTTATCTGGAAAAAAGCGGTATAATTTAACAATTGCGACAAACTAAAGCAAAAAATCATTTGTCAGCCCGCAAAATAAAAATTACTTTTGCTCCAGTTTAACTTTTACATATAAAATGAAGCCTAACACACAACAATTAAGCGATTTAACGATCCAAGTAAGAAGAGACATTCTTAGAATGGTACATGCTGTCAACTCAGGTCACCCAGGTGGTTCATTAGGTTGTACTGAATTTTTGGTAACTCTATACCAAAACATTATGGATCGTAAAGAAGGTTTTGACATGGATGGAATTGGAGAAGACATCTTCTTTTTATCAAACGGTCACATCTCGCCAGTATTTTACAGCGTTTTAGCTCGAAGCGGTTATTTCCCAATCTCAGAACTTGCTACTTTCAGATTATTAAACTCTCGTTTACAAGGACACCCAACAACTCACGAAGGATTACCTGGAGTTCGTATGGCTTCTGGATCATTAGGACAAGGTTTATCTGTAGCTCTTGGTGCTGCTCAGGCTAAAAAATTAAATAACGACAATCATTTAATCTATACTCTTCACGGAGACGGAGAATTACAAGAAGGTCAAAACTGGGAAGCTATCATGTATGCTTCTGCTAAAAAAGTAGACAACCTTATTGCAACAATCGACGTTAACGGAAAACAAATTGACGGAACAACTGATGAAGTTCTAGCAATGGGAAGTCTTCGTGCCAAATTCGAAGCTTTTGACTGGGATGTTCTTGAGATCAAAGAAGGAAACAATATCGATGCAATAATCGCTGGTTTAACTGATGCAAAATCAAGAACAGGAAAAGGAAAACCAGTTTGTATTTTATTACATACAGAAATGGGTAACGGGGTTGACTTTATGATGCATACACATGCATGGCATGGAAAAGCACCAAACAATGATCAATTGGCAAGTGCTTTAGCTCAAAACATTTCAACTTTAGCAGACTATTAAATTAATTGATTGATGAAAAAACATTTTGCATCTTTATTTTTTTTAATTCTGTTTCAAAATGTTTTTTCTCAAGAATATCATTTTGATTATTACACCCTTTACAAATTTGACAAGGATTCTTTAACTGGTAATAATAGTCAATTCGAATACAATTATTCTAATTCAAAAGACAGCACATATATCCTTAAAATAACCAAAATTAAAGATACTATATCAAGTGCCATATTGGTTGATCTAGCAAGAGGGAAAAATTTCATATATAAAGATGAGTCTCATAAAAACACAGTAAATGATATAAGTTTATTATCCAGCTCCATTTCTTTTCCTTATAATACTGATTATTGTAAATTGCAAAAAAATGGATATTTCTATGAAGTTTTATATTTTTTGAAAGACAATGTAAAAAACATCAACATCAAACAATTCAAAAACGATAGAAAAAGAAAATTAGTTAATGAATCATTTTATGAAACTGCCTCATCTGAAATTTCAAAAAATCAACATTTTAATTTCAGAATCCTAGCATCTCCTTTATGGTGTCAAAAATTTAGATTAAAAAATAATGAAGTTATAACTAGCTCTTATTTTATTGAAAAAGGAAAGAAAATATATTTTCGTAAACTTTTAAAAATTGAAGAAATAGATTTTAGCTTAGACATTAAAAACAAAAATATTACAGCAAATTAAAGCTATGAAAAAATACGAAAATACAGGAAGTAAAGATACTCGTTCTGGTTTTGGAGCGGGAATGACTGAACTAGGTCAGAAAAACGAAAACGTTGTGGCATTATGTGCCGATTTAATTGGATCATTAAAATTTGATGATTTCAAGAAAAATCATCCTGAGCGTTTTTTCCAAATTGGAATCGCTGAAGCTAACATGATCGGAATTGCTGCTGGTTTAACAATTGGAGGTAAAATTCCTTTTACAGGAACTTTCGCTAACTTCTCAACAGGAAGAGTTTACGATCAAATCCGTCAATCTGTTGCTTATTCTGATAAAAATGTAAAAATCTGTGCATCTCATGCTGGTTTAACATTAGGAGAAGACGGTGCAACTCACCAAATTCTAGAAGACATCGGATTAATGAAAATGCTGCCAGGAATGACTGTAATTAACACTTGTGACTACAACCAGACGAAAGCCGCTACTATTGCATTAGCAGATCACCACGGACCAGCTTATTTACGTTTTGGACGTCCAGTCGTAGCTAACTTTACTCCTGCTGACGAACCATTCGTAATTGGAAAAGCAATTTTATTAAACGAAGGAACTGATGTAACAATCGTTGCAACAGGTCACTTAGTTTGGGAAGCACTAATTGCTGCTGAAGCTTTAGAAGCAAAAGGAATTTCTGCTGAAGTAATCAACATCCACACGATCAAACCTCTTGACGAAGAAGCTATTCTTAAATCGGTTGCTAAAACGAAATGTATAGTTACTGCTGAAGAGCACAACTATCTTGGAGGTCTTGGAGAAAGCATTTCAGGAGTATTAGCTTTAAACAATCCTACTCCACAAGAATTTGTAGCGGTACAGGATAGTTTTGGTGAATCTGGAACTCCAGAGCAGCTAATGGAAAAATACAAACTAAACAATCAAGCAATTGTTGAAGCTGTAGAAAGAGTTATCAAAAGAAAATAATTTTCAATTTTCTTAAACATAAAAAAAGCCTCGAAATTTACATTTCGAGGCTTTTTTATATGTACTTATTACAGATTTAATTCTTTTAACATTGTAAGTTTATCTAAAAAAAAAATCAGTCTTGAATTCACTCTATAATCATCTTCAATAGATTTTCTTGAATTATTATATGACTGAAAAGTAATTCTTAATTCCCTTGAACATAAAAAAAACCTCGAAATTCACATTTCGAGGTTTTTCATATATTTCAATAAATCTAATTCTTTTGATATGGATAAGTTTTATCCAAATAAATTCTTAATCTTGGATTTGCCTTATAATCGTCTTCAATAAATTTTCTAGGATTATTAATTGATTCCGGTTTCGAAGGATCTGTAAGCGCTCCTGTTGGCCTTCTAGGCACACCATAAAGCTCCGTTTCATCTACATTTGGTGTAGCAGGATCATCTCCAATAGGATTCCAAGGATAATACTTACTTATACCTGTATTAGGAGCATCTGCTGGTTTCGTAACCTCAAATCTAGTACTAAAACCATCTCCATCATCATCAAGATCTAAGAAATCAGAAATTCCATCACCATCTGTATCATCAGCAAAATTAGCTGGAGGATTAGGATATCTTACTTTATCTCTAACATCATAAAGATAACCATCACCATTAAGATCTTCTAAATAATCTGGAACACCATCACCTACAGTAACTGTTGTACCATTTGATAAAGTTGTGTACTCATGATCCAACCTTTGAAGATCATATAATTTAAAACTAAAAACTAAAGGAGCATATGCTGGTATTTTTCCTGAAGCAGGAGGATTGGCATAATACGCAAGTCCTGAAGGCAAAAACATAACTCCTGCACCATAATTTTCATACGTAACAACACCTTGATCAGACGTTTTTGAAGTACCCGTTTTAAACTGAGGAAAAATTTCACCCCAGCCATCGATAGGAGCTCCTAAGGCTTGATACAAGTACAACTCAAAATCTCTTGCAAGCCCATAAGAATCATCAAAAACAGTTCCATTTAACAAACTACCTCTATAAGCGGTAAAAATTTTATCGGTATTACATGGCGCTTGACCTGTCCCTTTTCTTAAACTTAAATAATAAACAGTGTAATTAACATCACGATTATAAACAGGTCTAGTTTGCAAAGGATACTCTTTTTGATCCCAAATAGACACTTGTGTCCCTCCTGCTGGAATTTTTTTAATTGTAATATCCAAATCAGGTGTTACATTATCAATATAATTAGTCTTTAAATATTTAATAATAGAATCATTATCTGCTTTATACTGTTCAGCATAATCTCTTACTGGCACCACCACCACATCCTCATCATCGTCCTTTTTAGAACAGGAAACCAAAGAAATACCTGCAAGCAATAAAATAAAATAATATTTAAATTTGTTCATTATTGTCATTTTTTTAGGTGCGCAAGATACAATATTGATTTATTTTTGTAAAGAATTTAACTTTGATTTTAGAAAAATTATGCGAATAGATAAATACCTGTGGTGCGTTCGGTATTACAAGACCAGAAATATGGTTACCGAGGCCTGCAAAAAGAACCATATTACTGTAAATGGGCAGGTTGCAAAGCCTTCTAAAGAAGTTTTTCCTACTGACCGAATTACCTTTAGAAAGGATCAAATCACTCAAATTATAACTGTACTTGATATTCCTGAAAATCGTGTTGGAGCAAAACTAGTCGATATATATCGTAAAAACGAAACTCCTCCCGAAGCTTACGCTCATCTTGAACTGTTAAAACTCTCCAAAGAGCATTACCGAAAAAGTGGTACAGGAAGGCCAACCAAAAAAGACAGAAGAGACATTGACGAATACGGAAATGACATTATTGATGAAGATGAGGAAAATTAAATTCTCATTTTTTGGAATTTCAAATTCCAAAATTTACTTCCTATAAAACCATACTATATAAACTCAAAACCTCAACCATGTAATTTAAAACTTCCTTTCACAAAATTGGAATTTGGATCTTTTATATTGGACTTTAAATTAATTATATTAGCAAAAAAAATAAATCATGAGCAAAAACATCATTTTAACCAATCAGGAAATCGAACATAAAATAAAACGTATCGCATATCAAATTTACGAGACATTTGTTGACGAAAATGAAGTTGTTATCGCCGGTATCGCATCTAACGGATCTATTTTTGCTCAAAAAATTGCTTCAGCTCTAAGTGAGATTTCAACACTAAAAGTTTCTCTATGCGAAGTTAAAATCAATAAACAAAATCCGCAGTTACCTATTCACACTTCTTTATCAAAAGAAGAATACGAAAATAAAGGACTAGTATTAGTTGATGACGTTTTAAATTCGGGCACAACTTTAATCTACGCTGTTCGCCATTTCTTAGACGTTCCATTAAAAAAATTCAAAACAGCCGTCTTAGTTGATCGAAATCACAAGAAGTATCCTGTAAAGGCAGATTTTAAAGGAATATCACTATCTACTTCTTTACTGGAGCACGTTCAGGTTGTTTTTGACGAGAACAACGGCGATTCAGCCTTTTTAAGCTAGAATCTTCAAAATATCCTCAACAGTTTCTTCGACAGTTTTATCATCAACCACAACCTTAAATTGCGCGTGGTTGTAGTAAAAACTTCTATCGAACAAATGTTTTGCGATAAACTCTTTCATTTCCCCTTCATTCATATCAGCTATCAAAGGGCGTTTACTCTTATTATGTACTAATCTATTATGCAAAGTATCTATAGACGCCTTTAAATAAATTGAAACAAGATCCTGATTCTGCAATAATAAATGATTATTCGCATAACATGGAGTTCCTCCACCCAAACCTATAATATAATTTTCTGGCGATTGCAGCAATTCTAAGAACATTTCATGCTCTAATTTTCGAAAATAAATTTCTCCATGCTGCTCAAAAATCTCTTTTATAGACAAATTTGCCTTTTTTTCGATGCAAACATCTAAATCTAAAAACGGAATTTCTGTAATTTTTGATAAGTTTTGGGCAATTGTTGACTTTCCGCAACCCATATATCCTAATAATACAATCTTTTTCATTTTAATAATAACCTATAAATTAAGGCGTTGTAAATTTTGATTAAAAAAAGACAAATTTATAATAAAAATGCTTGCAAATAATAAAATAAACTCCTTATATTTGCACCCGCATTCAAGGAAAGAATATGACTCGATAGCTCAGTTGGTAGAGCACATCACTTTTAATGATGGGGTCCTGGGTTCGAGCCCCAGTCGGGTCACAAACTTTGTGATTTAACAAAACACTTTCCTTGATAGCAATGACTCGATAGCTCAGTTGGTAGAGCACATCACTTTTAATGATGGGGTCCTGGGTTCGAGCCCCAGTCGGGTCACAAAAAAGGTCGAGTATTAATTTACTCGACCTTTTTTCATTTTAGGCCATGTGGAGAAACGGTAGACTCGCCATCTTGAGGGGGTGGTGCTCGCAAGGGCGTGAGGGTTCAAATCCCTCCATGGTCACAAGAAAATTAAAAAGCCTGTAAAATATTGATTTTACAGGCTTTTTTATGGTTTCTCCTAAATCACCCATAGATTTGCTTTATCAAAAGAATATTGTATTTTTTGAATCCATTACTTCAAATCATTTATTTTTAACTTAGATGCTATGTTATGAAATATCTACGAGTATTTACTATATTCAAAATTTAAAAAAGACTTTAAGACAGCTTCTTTTTTAGTCAACACCCGTTTTCGTTACATGGCTTTATTTTACTTTAATTACAACTTTACCCTTCGTACGACCAGATTCAACATATAACATTGCATCGTTGGTTTGTTCAAAAGAAAATATCTTATCAATAACCGGTTCTATAGCCCCAGATTCGATTAACTGGGTAATTTGCTTTAACTGACTTCCTTCAGCTCTCATAAACAAGAATTTAAACATTGTATTTGTCTTCTTTGCTTTTTTCTTAGCACTGAAACTTAATAACTTTGTTACTAATTTTAAATACCACGGCAAACCTATTTCTTCTGCAAACTCAGGAGTAGGCGGTCCAACCAGAGAGATTAATTGTCCGCCGGATTTTAATACCGCGAGTGATTTTTCAAGAATTTTCGGGTCACGATTGCTATGTAACACCAAATCGTAATCTTTCAATTTTGTTTCAAAATCTTCTTTTTTGTAGTCAATCACTAAATCAGCACCTAGCCTTTTTACTAAATCTATATTAGTTGTACTCGTTGTTGTTGCCACAAAAGCTCCCAAATACTTCGCTAATTGAATTGCAAAAGTGCCTACACCTCCAGAGCCAGCTTGAATGAAAACTTTTTGTCCTTTTTTAATATTACCAATTTCAACAAGAGCCTGCCAGGAAGTTAATCCAACTAATGGAATAGAAGCGGCTTCCTCCATTGTCAAATTTTTTGGCTTAATTGCTAAATCACTTTCATGTACAGAAATATATTCAGCAAAAGTACCTATTCTATAATCATCGACTCTTGAATAAACTTCATCTCCAATCTTAAAATTCTTCACACCCGAACCAACTCCAACCACAGTTCCCGCCATATCATGCCCGTTTATGAGCGGAGTTTTATAAGGCAAAAAGATTTTAAATTCTCCTCGTTTTATCATAGAATCTAAAAGATTGACACCTGCTGCGTGAATTTGCACCAAAACTTCATTTTCTTTTGCAATTGGCTTCGATACTTCGGTAAGTTGCAGTTTTTCTTTTTTACTGTATTTTTTTATAATAAATGCTTTCATTTGTTTTGGCTGTAGTTAGAAAAATTATTTAAAATTTTGCCTTATTTATATTCTTTATGATAGCTTTTTCAAAAGTTTTATATGCGAAAAGCTGCAACCCAACTAATATTGATGCTCCTTTTCCAACGGGATGACTAAACTTCGGATCTTTATCGCTAACCAATTTTAGTATAGCATTTATAACAGGAGTCGGCTCAGGCGCTTTATCGAATAAATCTTTAGTATATGCTTCAAGTTTGCTTCGGTATGTGTTGTAATCACTTATTTTATTTGAAGCAATTCTAGAGTTTGTAACTATATTACTTTTGAAACCCATTGGCTCTACTAAAGATACCTTTATATTAAACTCATTAAGTTCAAAACGTAAAGATTTAAAATAACCTTCAAGAGCATGCTTGGAAGCACCATAGTAAGCACCGCCAGGAAGACTGATTAATCCCATGATAGAACCAACTGTGATTATTTTGCCAAAGCGTTGTTTTCTAAATTGAGGTAACAGCTCATTTGTAAGTTTTACAGTTCCCCAAAAATTTGTTTCCAATTGTTTCCTTCCTTGCTCAATAGTTGTTTCTTCAGCAAGTCCTGACAAATAAAAACCAGCATTGTTTATCAATACATCTAATTGACTAATATGATTGAATAATTCCTTGCCAAAAGAGTAAATTGATTTATCGTCATCAATATCTAGTTTTAGCAGTTTAAATGGAACTTTTGATTGAAATTTTTCTGGATTCCTGCTTGTACCAATTACTAAATTACCACTTTCATGGAGTTTATTAGCCAACAGAAGCCCAAAACCTGATGATGCGCCTGTTATCAAAATTGTTTGCTTCATTTTATCTGTATTAAAAACTTATTTGTAAATTTGCTTGCGTTTTGCAAGTACAAATATATTATTTACTTGCAAAATACAAGTAGTTTTTAAAATTATTTTTATGAAAGAAGTAAAAAAAAGGTCAGAATGCCCTATTAGCTGTACTTTAGACGTGTTTGGAGATAAGTGGTCGTTTCTAATTATTAGAGATTTGATGTTTGCAAAAGAGTGTACTTATGGAGATTTTTTAAAATCTGCTGAAGGAATTGCTACAAATATATTGGCCAGCAGATTGCTTATGCTGGAGGAGAATAAGGTAATTGAAAAATTAGAGCATCCAAAAAGTAAAGCAAAAGTATTATACAAACTGACAAGAAAAGGAATTGATCTGCTGCCCGTACTAATTGAAATGCATTTGTGGTTTGAAAAACATTTCCCTATTTCAGAAGAAAAAAAAGCAATGCTTGAAATAATAAAAAAAGATAAAACTGGGTTTATAGAGAATCTTACTAAAAATCTTGAAAGTTGATAGTAGATTAAACAATTTATTATACTCATCTCGAATAAGCGCTTAAGTGGAAATGACTTTTATAATTAACCCGTTGGACGTAATTAGGTTTTAAAGTTAAATTTTCGTCAGTTTGAGTGATTTAAAAAAAAATATATGGAGAAGTAAAAAATTTAGCACTAAAAACTGGTTCTCAATCTATTTTTTATCCCATTTCATTAGACAAAAAAAACTTAAACAGACGGTTTTAATAATAACTCCCAACGACTTATAATTACATTAATATTGTACTCAAAAGATTCAAATCTTCTAACAAGAGGATTGAATTCTGTATCGTGAAGATCACTTAAAAAAGTAAAAGCTTGAAAATCTAGATTCTCAAGCTTTTTTCGTTTGATGCAAAATACAGGATGTATTTGAACTAAATCAAGGTTTTTCATTTTTAGAGCAATCCGTTTTTTATTTTCATATTCAAACTAAATTTGATATTTTTTATATTAGCCCTATCTATACAATATAATAAGCGTATGCAGCAAACTTTAAAAAACACAACTCTTAATGACGAGGATATTAAGTTCCTAAAAAGACAACTTAAAAAAGGGTATTTAACATGGATCATTTTCTCCTTATTCACGATTGTGTTCCCAGGTGTTTGTATTTATATGATTATTACAAATGAAGAAATTAGCGACAAAGCAACTCCCATTTTAGCTGTTATAATTATTTTTGGCTTCTGGATCTACATAACCATTAAAGCAATAATCGACACTACAAAAGAGCAGCAGAATTTGTTACTACAGAAAAAAGTAGAAGGAAATATTATAGTTTTAGAAAAAGAAATTATCACTACAAAAGGGCATGAAGCAAACGATACAGATTCTTACGAAATAACAATCTATTCTGAAATCGAAGAAAAACACAAAAATATCTCAGTAAAGAAAAAATACTACGAAAAAATCCAAATTGGAGATATGCTCTGGATTGAGTATTATCTAGATTCCAATTACATAAAAACATTAATTTTTGAGCAACAGGATATTAAATCTAAATATTTTACAAACTAAAAAGTATTGAGATGCAAACAAAGCAACAAAACAACAATGTTTAGCAACTTTTATTTTGAGTCATCATTAATTCTCTATTCATAAATAAAAACACCTTTTTACAAAGAAAAGGAGACGGCATCACTATTATTGCACACACTAACACAGGAAAGCATACTTAAAAAAAAACAAATAATTCAGATCGAAAACCTACGAAGAATTCGAATTCTGTACCGTAGTATCTCAGGCAAAGCAAGATACGTTAAAATAAAATTTAGTTTTTTTTTCATAAAAACCACTACTTTAATTTTTTATTAAATTTACTTGAAAAAGATATTGTGAGATCAAAAATAACTTTCTATATTTGCACCCGCGTTCAGGGAATGCAATGACTCGATAGCTCAGTTGGTAGAGCACATCACTTTTAATGATGGGGTCCTGGGTTCGAGCCCCAGTCGGGTCACAAAAAGGTCGAGTATTAATTTACTCGACCTTTTTTCATTTTAGGCCATGTGGAGAAACGGTAGACTCGCCATCTTGAGGGGGTGGTGCTCGTAAGGGCGTGAGGGTTCAAATCCCTCCATGGTCACTAAAAAAAGGAAAAGTATATTTTATGTTTTTCCTTTTTTTATGCTTTGTATTTTTCCTAATTAGTCTTTTCCATACGTACTAAGAATAATTATAATTCGTTTTACAACTTAATGAAAGCATACTTTTCTTTTTTATTTCTTTTAGCATTCCCGTATTTCTGCGTAGCACAGATTGACACCACCTATATTAAACCATTTGACAACAAACTTTCTGTGAGAACTTATTTATCCATGAAGTTTATATCAATGGAACAAGAAGTAGACGGTGAGATTAAAAAATTCATGCCTAACAGTCCTATGAGTTTAGGCGCAGGAGTTTCTATAAACAACACAATAATCAATTTGAGTTATGGTTACGGATTAAATTTTATGAAAGATGACAAAAAAGGAAGAACAAAAGCACTAGACTTTCAAATTCACAATTACGGAAGAAAATTCATAATTGATCTTTTTGTTCAAAAATATCATGGCTTTTACACTTCAGACAACTCAGATAAAAACATACAACTGTATCCAGATTTAAAAATTCAGCAATATGGTGCTTTTGGACAATATGTTTTTAATAACAAAAAATTCTCTTATAAAGCAGCTTTTAATCAAAATGAAAAACAATTAAAATCTGCAGGAAGCTTTTTAGTGGGTGGAGGAGTTTACTTTTCAAAAATAAACTCAGACAGTTCCTTTGTACACAAATCAAAAAACTCACTGCGTAATTTTCAATTTGGATTCAGCGGCGGTTATTCCTATACTTGGGCAATCAATAAAAGATGGTTCGCCAGCGGCTCAGCAACAACGGGAGTTAATTTTGGCACCGAAAGAATAAATGATTTTGGCAAACAAAAAATAGAAATCTACCCTACATTTTTCCCACGAATATCCGTTGGTTACAACAAAGAGAAATGGTCGCTTGGCTTATCATACGTCAATAATTTTATCTTTTCTTCTTTCTCAGACAATAACAACAGTAACATTGGCTTATCTTCAGGAAATTTCCAAATTGGATACATCTGGAGATTAGATTCGAATCCTTTCTTCAGTAAGAAAAAATCAGAATAAAGCATTCCTTTTTTACTTCGTTAGAAGATATTTTGCAACAGCATCATAAGCAGGCAGAGAATACGGGTCGTTTGCTGTATTTCCCGCTACAGGATTTGATGCAAAACGCACAATAACCATATCAGCTTTTGGATCAACGTAAATTACCTGTCCATGCACGCCGCGAGCACAAAATGCGCCGTGATCATTATTAGTTATCCACCACATGTTTCTATAACTCCAACCTTTCAAGAGTGAATATCCGGCTTTTTCAAATGCTTTTTTATCACCGCCTTTTCTAATATCATCAATAGCAGCTTTAGGAATAATCTGCTCCTGCCCTACTTTACCATCATTTAAAATCAACTGCCCAAAGCGAGCCATATCTCGCAAACCAAGATTAAAACCACCACCCGAAAAAGGCGTTCCTATTGCATCTACCGAAAAATATCCGTCTTGCTCAGCTCCAATTTTCTTCCATATCCTTTCAGACAAAACTTCAGGTACAGATTTACCTGTAACTCTGGCTATAATCCAACCCAAAACATCTGAATTAACCGTTTTATATCCAAAAGCATCTCCGTGATTACCTTTCTTCTTAACTGTTGGCAAATATTCATAATAAGTTCTCGGTCCGTCATAATCTTTAGGCTTTGGGAGTGGATTCCCTGCCGCAGAGAATTTCCAAATTTCTGCATTAGGATCTGCGTAGTCTTCACTAAACTGCAGCGCCGTTGTCATATCCATAACCTGCCTTACAGTTGCATCTCCAAAAGCAGAATTTTTAAGCTCTGGAACGTAATAAGAAACCGTTTTCTCAGTATCTATCAAACCCTCTTTTGCCAATATAATTCCAAGAGTTCCCGTAAACGATTTGGTAACCGACATTGCCGCATGCTGTCCGTCAATCGTTAAAGCACCAAAATACTTTTCATAGACAATTTTTCCATGATGCATAACAATCACTCCATCCGCATAAACCTTTTCAAGCGACTCTTCCCACGTCATCGACTTAGTTTCTCCAAGAGGAACAAACTTCACTTTATCAATATCTCTGTTAAAATTTGTTAGTATAGGAATTGAAGCTCCTAATCCGCGAGAAACATTTACAGTCGGCATAAACTGACGCATGTGCGCAACACTCCATCGAAGAGCCGGAAACTGAAAAAAACTCCCATCATCAAATCGAGGAATACGATCAGCGGGCGGCGGCGAACCAATCATCCATCCCATTCTTGCAGGATCACTTTGCAGCGCATCTAAATATTTCGTCTTTTCCTGAGCTGTAGAAATAGTTACACATAAAAACATCAACACGAAAAACAATAACCGAGAACAAAAATGAAGTGATTTCATATTATTTAATTTATAGAAATGAACACTAAAAGACTTAATTCGAGAAGATAACGAATTCTTAGTAATAATAATTATAAGAATTTACGCTAAGTTAAGAACTTAATTTCAAACACGTTACTGTGTACATTATAATACTTCTGTTAAAAAAGAAAAATAATAGTTATTTCACAGAAAGAACTTCTCTTACAAAACAAAACTTTCTTAAATTCGTTTCAAAATAATTAACCACTAATCCCAAATTAGTTTATGAAAAACCTGCTAGTATTATTCTTTATTATGATTACCTGCTCATTATCGGCACAATCGGCAACCAGTTATTTTGACAAAGCCATGAAAAAAGCCGAAGCCGGCAACACAAAAGGCGCAATCGCTGACTACACTAAAGCAATCAGCCTGAATTCGAAATTTGCTGAAGCATACCAAAACCGAGGCGTAGCAAAACTCAAACTTAATGACCTAAAAGGAGCCTTGGCCGATTTTACCCAAACAATTGAACTTGACAGCATGAACGCCGATGCTTTTACCGGCAGAGCAAACGTAAACTACAAGTTAATGAACTTTAAGGGCACTATTGAAGACTGCACCTCATCTCTTGGTTTAAACCCAAAAGATTATATCGCGTACAATCTGCGAGGTTTGGCTTATAATAAAATTGACGACAAAAAAAATGCCTGTAAAGATTTTTCAAAAGCCATAGAACTTGGAAGTCAAAGTGCTGTAAAAAATAAAGCCACATTTTGTAAATAAAAAACAAGCTTTGAAAAGCAAAAAAAGCAATCTGTAAATATTTTTTTACAGATTGCTTTTTTGTTTAGACAAAAATAGACGTAAAGCACTAATAATCTATGATTTTCACTCTCTACTAAGAGATTCTCTAAGATTTTCTTCTATTTTTGTTTATCTAATTGTAAAAAATGGTAAACAACATAAAAACTGTTTTCAGTATTAAAGATCTAGAGAATTTATCTGGAATAAAAGCGCATACGATTCGTATTTGGGAAAAGAGATATAATATTCTAGAACCAATGCGTACAGACACTAATATAAGATTTTACAATCTGCAGAATCTGCAAAAACTATTAAACATAACCTTACTGCATGAGTATGGTTATAAAATTTCTAAAATTGCAACTTATCCTGAAGAAAGGATACCAGAATTAGTACGCGAAATTATATCGAAGAAAAATTCTCAAAACTTTGCCATAACCTCTTTTAAAATGGCAATGATGAATTTTGACCAAGAATTATTCTTCAATACTTTCGATTGGCTTATTGCCGAAAAAACGTTTAAAGAAGTTTTCAAAGAACATTTTCTTCCTTTGTTGAAAGAACTAGGATTATTGTGGCAGTCAGAAACCATCACGCCGGCAAATGAACATTTTATGAGTCATTTGATCAAGCAAAAAATATTGATTTACACAGAAAGTCTTCAAATTCAAAAACCAACTAGAACAGATAGAATCTTTGTGCTTTCACTGCCTTTAAATGAAGTGCACAGTATAGGATTACTCTATCTTCAATATGAAATTTTATTAAAAGGATACAAAACCATATATCTTGGAGAAAGTATGCCTATTGAAAATCTGCAGGATTTAACGAAGCATTTTGAAAATATCACTTTTGTCTCGATGATGACCATTCAGCCAGACCGCAGCGTTATCAATCAATATGTAAAATCGATGGGGCAAAAACTATTGCTGAAAAATAACGAAATATGGCTGATAGGCAATATGATTGAATATATTGATAGAAAAGTTTTACCCGAAAGAATTCAAATTTTTGATTCGATGCAAGAAACAATTGAAAGAATTTAATTTTATTGTTTAACTTTTCTGTACATTTGTTAAACAAATGAAGAAAACAATAACAATCATAGGATCAGGATTTTCTTCCTTGGCTGCTTCATGTTACTTGGCTCAGCAGGGAAATCAAGTTACTGTATACGAAAAAAACCACTCTATTGGCGGGCGGGCACGACAGTTTAAAAAAGATGGTTTTACTTTCGATATGGGACCAAGCTGGTATTGGATGCCAGATGTTTTTGAACGTTTTTTTCAGGATTTTGATAAAAAACCATCGGATTATTATGAGCTCATAAAACTAAATCCTGCTTATCGGGTTTATTTTGGAGTTAATGATTTTATCAGCATTTGCGATAATTTAGAAGAAATAAAAAACGCCTTCGAAAATATTGAAAAAGGCAGTGCAAAAAAACTAGAAAACTTTATAAACCAAGCCAAAAGCAATTATGACATTGCCATAAAAGATTTGGTTTACCGTCCAGGAGTTTCTCCGCTTGAACTAATTACTGCCAAAACAGCTTTAAAACTTAATCAGTTCTTTGGTTCTATAAGTATTGACATTCGTAAAGAATTTCAAAACGAGAGACTAATTCAGATTTTAGAATTTCCCGTTTTATTTCTTGGAGCAAAACCAACTAAAACGCCTTCTTTCTATAATTTTATGAATTATGCTGATTTTGGTCTTGGAACTTGGCATCCAAAAACGGGAATGTTTGATGTAGTTCAAAGTCTCGAAAGTCTTGCTCTAGAACTTGGCGTAGTAATTAAAACAAACACTATTGTTGAGAAAATAATTGTTGAAAACAAAACTGCAACAGGAATTGTCATCAACGGAGATTTTATAAAATCTGATGTTGTATTGAGCGGTGCCGATTATCAGCATACTGAAACTTTGCTCGAAAAGCACCATCGTGTTTATTCTGATACGTATTGGGAAAACCGAATTTTCGCCCCGTCTTCGCTCCTGTTTTTTGTTGGTTTTAATAAAAAAATAGAAAACATCTCACATCATGCTTTATTTTTTGATGTTGATTTCGATAATCATGCAATTGCTATTTACGACAATCCAAAATGGCCTGAAGCACCTTTATTCTATGCCAATTTCCCTTCTAAAACAGATCACACTGCAGCTCCAGACGGAATGGAAAGCGGTTTTTTCTTAATTCCGCTTGCACCCGGAATTGAAGACAGTGAAGCGTTAAGAGAAGAATATTTCGAAAAAATAATCAGTCGTTTTGAAAACCTTACACAGCAAGAAATCAGAAATAACATTATATTTAAAAGATCATTCTGTAAAAATGATTTTATTGCAGATTATAATGCATTCAAAGGAAATGCTTACGGAATGGCCAATACATTATTACAAACGGCTTTCCTGCGCCCAAAATTGAAAAGCAAAAAAGTCAAAAATTTATATTTCACAGGACAATTAACAGTTCCTGGTCCAGGAGTTCCGCCTGCTTTAATATCAGGAAAACTAGCAGCTGAATTAATTCAAAAATCTTTTAGATCGTAAAAAAATGAAATCACCCTTCGACGACGTTTCTTTCAAGTGCAGTAAACTGGTTACTAAAAACTACAGCTCTTCTTTTTCGATAGCTGTAAAAATGCTCTCGCCAAGTATTCGTGATGCGATATACAGCATTTATGGCTTTGTTCGTTTTGCCGATGAAATTGTCGATTCTTTTCATGATTATGAAAAAGAAAGTCTTATTGACGATTTTGAAAAAGAATACTATAAAGCTGTAAATCTCGGAATAAGCCTTAACCCAATTCTAAACTCTTTTCAACATACCGTAAAAGAATATAATATTACCGATGATTTAATTCAGGCATTCTTAAAAAGCATGAAGCAAGATCTCACAAAATCAAATTACAATACACAAAATGAATATGCCGATTATATTTATGGTTCTGCCGATGTTGTCGGCTTAATGTGCCTAAAGGTTTTTACAAAAGGAAATAAAACAAAATACGAACAGCTTAAAAATGAAGCAATGCGATTAGGATCAGCTTTTCAGAAGGTAAATTTCCTTAGAGATTTAAAAGATGATAATTTGATTTTAAACAGAACTTATTTTCCCGGCATCAATTTGAATAATTTTACTGAAGCTGCAAAAACGCAAATTATCAACGAAATAGAAGACGATTTTAATATTGCTTATCAAGGAATTGTAAAATTGCCAATTGAAGCAAAATTTGGGGTTTACACTGCTTATGTTTATTACAAAAAACTGCTTACTAAATTAAAAAACACACCTTATCACGAAATTGGAAACTCAAGGATTCGTGTTTCTAATTATACAAAAGCAGGACTTTTGGCGCAGTCATTTGTAACATATAAACTGAAACTAGTATAATTTCGTTCCGTTTGTCATTTCTACCGAAAGGAGAAATTGACAAGAACAAGTAAATGATAAAATCAAACAATTATTAGAACAAATTCAAAACACAAAAAATGGTTTCCTTTTTAATCTTTTTAGGCGTTTTTTTATTCATGGAATGCGTGACATGGCTTACTCATAAATATGTAATGCACGGTTTCATGTGGTATTTTCATGCAGATCATCATCAGCCCAAATACGAGCATCCTTTTGAGCGCAATGACATTTTCTTTGTTCTATTTGCAATACCAAGTATTCTATTATTTTATTTTGGCGTTCAGGGCGGTTTCAATTATTTGTTTTTCATTGCCTGCGGTGTAACACTTTACGGAGCTTGTTATTTTTTAATTCACGATGTTCTAATACATCAGCGTTTCAAATGGTTTAAAAACACCAAAAACAAATACCTCATCGGATTACGAAAGGCTCATAAAATACACCATAAACACTTAAATAAAGAAAAAGGAGAATGCTTCGGAATGTTGTTTGTTCCGTTTAAATATTACAAAATGTAAAATCCTTTTAAAGCGTCAAAAAATAGATTCTCAAAACAATGACAAAACAAAAAGTTTCTTTTTTCTGGTTCAGACGAGATTTACGTCTGGAAGACAATACAGGTTTGTTTCATGCTTTACAATCAAACTTTCCTGTTGTTCCATTATTTATTTTTGATGATGATATATTGGAAAATCTTCCTGCAAATGATGCCAGAGTAAGCTTTATTTATGATTCACTTCAAAAAATAAATTCAGAATTAAATACTTTAGGTTCTTCACTATTGATCAAAAAAGGTAAAACGATCGAAGTTTGGAAATCACTTTTAGAAGAATTTGATATTCAAAACCTTTTCTTTAATAAAGATTATGAGCCGTTTGCGATCAAACGTGATATTGCCATTTGCTCTTTATTGAAAGAAAGCAATATAGAGTGTTTTTCATATAAAGATCATGTGATTTTTGAAGAGAAAGAAATCACAAAATCTGACGGGCTTCCGTATACCATTTACACACCTTATAAAAATAAATGGCTCGAAAAATATCATTTTTCAGGAGCTGCGATTGAATATGATTCCAGTTTATTTCAATCTAATTTTGTAAAAAGTCAATTTACATTTCCAGAATTATCTGAAATTGGTTTTGACCGAAGTCCTATAAAAGTACTTCCACATAACTTAACTCAAATTGCCAATTACAAAGAAACTAGAGATTTTCCTGCTCTAGACAGCACTTCTTACCTTTCGCCGCATTTACGATTTGGTACAGTAAGTATTCGTAAATTAGTGAATTGGGCAAATAGAAAGAATCAAACTTTCTTAAGCGAATTAATCTGGCGAGAATTCTTTATTCAAATTCTGTTTAGCTTTCCCAATTGTGTAAACAACAATTTCAAATCGGCTTACGACGGAATTCAATGGCGCAATAACGAAGACGACTTTAAGCGCTGGTGTTCTGGAACAACGGGTTACCCAATGGTCGATGCAGGAATGCGGCAACTAAACGAAACAGGATATATGCACAATCGTGTTCGAATGGTTGTTGCGAGTTTTTTATGCAAACATTTGTTGATCAACTGGCAGTGGGGAGAAGCTTATTTTGCCGAAAAACTTTTAGATTTCGAATTAGCTTCAAACGTAGGAAACTGGCAATGGGCAGCTGGAACCGGCTGTGATGCCGCGCCTTATTTTAGAGTATTCAATCCTGAAATTCAGCAAAAGAAATTTGATACAAAAGGAGAATACATCCGCAAGTGGATTCCAGAATTTGATTTTGGTTATAATGAACCAATGATCGATCATGCCTTTGCAAGAGATCGAGCGATTGCAACTTATAAAGCTGGAATTTTAAAATAGTTTGTCTTGGTTTCAGGTTTCAGGTTACGTAACTTGAAACCTGAAACAAAACTTAATACTTCAAATAATTTTCAACAACAATCTTTGCTTTCAAATCAAACATTAAATTATACAAACCAAAGAAAGTACGGTTCATATAAATAAAGTGTTTAGAACCTCTGTTCCCGTTCATTTTTTTGAGACTTGTATCATTCGAGAAACGCTCTCCTAATTTTGCAATGCTGTCAAAAAACGTTTCATCAGAAAAATCGAAAGTTTCATTTTGAAAAGGTCTTGTAAAAAGCGACAGCAAATCATGAAACATCTCAGTAAAATATTCAATTTCGGCTGGCGTATCGTCTTTGCGAAGAATTTCTAACTCGAACAATTTTTCATTAAACAAAGTTTTATCTGTAATTACATTTTTATTAATCAATTCAAAATACGGCGTATAAAAATCATCAGGAATTTGTTTCATACAACCAAAATCTAATGCAATTAACTGATTTTGATCATCAACCAAAAAGTTTCCAGGATGTGGATCTGCGTGTACTTTTCTTAAAACATGAATTTGGTACATATAAAAATCCCAAAGCGCCTGTCCTAGTTCATCACCTACTTTCTGATCTTTATTTTTTGCGGTAAATTCTGAAAGATGAATTCCCGTCATCCAATCCATCGTGATAATTTTCTCTGACGAGAACTCTGGATAGTAATTAGGAAAAATAATATTTTCGATTTTACTGCAGGCTTTTACAACTTCTTGACTTTGCTTTAATTCTAATAAATAGTTGGTTTCTTCGATAAGTTTATCTTCAACTTCTTTAAAATATTTATCTGAATCTTTTCCCTGTAGATTAAACATTCTAATAGCAATAGGTTTAACCAAAGCCAGATCTGAAGAAATACTATTAGCTACTCCTGGATATTGAATTTTAACTGCCAGCTTTTTACCATTCTTTTTTGCCAAATGCACTTGACCAATACTTGCTGCATTTACAGAATTTGCATTGAATTCATCAAAAATCTCGTAAGGCGTTTTGCCAAAATTACTTTTGAATGTTTTTAAAACTAATGGTGCTGAAAGCGGCGGAACTGAAAATTGTGATAATGAAAATTTCTCTACGTAAGCTTGAGGCAAAAAATTCTTGTCCATGCTTAACATTTGAGCTACTTTGAGCGCACTGCCTTTTAAGCTTTTTAATCCGTCATAAATATCTTCGGCATTATTCTCATTCAGCTTGTCTCGAGTTAAATCAGGATTAACCATTTTTTCGGCATAATGCTTAACATAGTTTACACCAATTTTTGCTCCCGTTTGAACCAATTTTCCGGCTCTTTCTATTTTCGAGGTTGGAATATAATCGATCGTTTTCATTGTTTGCTGTATATTTTTTCTTTGAATAGAAATTTCCCAAAATCGATCAAATGATTCATTGGCGCAACATTCATCAACTCAAATGATGCATTAACTGATTTTTCGATAAAAATATCTGTTTTCTCAAAAGCAGCAGATTCATCTTCCATCCAGAATTTTATGGTGAGCATTAATTGCAGCCAAGCAGATTCCTGAATAGCTTTTTCTTGAAATTTTTGCAGTTTTTCTTGTTCAAGTCTATAATCATCAGTTAAAATTTCGGAAACATAATTTCTAAAATTATCTCTAAGCAAAGTAAGCTGTACTAAATTTTTGAGCGGGTTTTTATCCATTTTAAGCACTTGCAGCACATAACTTCTATTTGCGGTTAAAATTTCGAAAAAGGTAAAATAGAAACTCAACATTTTATTTTTCATGTCATATTCAAGGTAGTCTCCATTTTTATGCAGTAAGTCGACTGTATTCTCAAAAAACAGTCGGAATATTTCCTTTTCTAAACCTTCTAACGTTCCAAAAAAAGAATAAAATTCAGCTTCGGTAAAATCATTTTCTTTAGTAAAATGATAAACTGATTTTGGTTTTGTTCCTTTTTCTAAAACTTCATTCATGTATTTTGAAACGATATCCTCTTTTGTGATAGTCTTTTTTTTAGTCGCCATTTCATTAAATTTAGAATTTGCCTTAAAGGTAAGCATTGTTTAAGTACCTTTACATGTCCCTAAACAGAATGCGCTGTTAAATATATTATAAACTATCATGGTTGAAAATGTTCTAATAACAGGTGGAAGCGGATTCATTGGCAGGCATTTGACAAATGCTCTAATTGAAGCTGGCTTTACTGTGTCTGTTTTAAGCCGTACCGACAAAGAAAACACTCCTGAAATCACTTACTATAAATGGAATTTAAACAGCAATTATATTGATGAAAATGCTGTTTTAAATGCGGACTACATTATTCATCTTGCCGGCGAAGGAATTGTTGAAAAAAGATGGACACGACGAAGAAAAAGAAAACTTCTAGAAAGCAGGGTTAAACCAATTGATTTGATATTTTCTATTTTAGAAAAAAACGATAAAAAACTAAATGCTTTCGTTTCGGCTTCGGCAATTGGAATTTATGGCGCTGTTACAAGTCATAAAATTTGCACTGAAACAACTGAGCCCGCAAATGACTTTTTAGGTACTATTTGTCAGAAATGGGAAAATGCATCAAACAAACTGGAGGCTTTAGGTATTAGAACCGTAAAAATTAGAACTGGAATTGTATTAGGTAAAGATGAAGGTTTTTTAAAAAAACTCGGCCCTACTTTTAAATCTGGCTTTGGTGCCGTTATAGGAACAGGAAAACAATATTTACCATGGATTCATATTGACGATTTATGTGAGATTTACTTAAAAGCTCTGCTAGACGAACATATGCATGGCCCGTACAATGCTGCTGTTACTGATAATACTACAAACTTGAGATTCTCTAAAATATTAGCTGCATTATACGGATATGCAATATGGCTTCCTAAAATTCCATCTTTTATTCTTAAAATAAGTTTAGGAAAAATGAGCGAAGCTATTTTAAAAGGGCAAAGGGTGTCATCTGAAAAAATACAAAAAACTGGATTTGAATTTCAATTTACTGATTTAGAAAAAGCACTTATCAGCACTACAAATTAAACATTACTTCATTATTCCGCTTAAATCTGTCTGAACCGTTTTTGAAATTTTATTGGCCACAACATAAGGAATTTCAATATTAAAGTCAGAAATAGATATTGGAAAAGTGGAAACAATCTGAATACCATCCGGAACTCTTTTCAACAAAGCTTTTACCGTAATCATTTTCGATTTCCCATGAATATATAATTTCCCCTTGACATCGTATTCTCTTGATGTTTCATCAATTTCGGTGATGTCAAATTTTTGTATTTTGCCTTTAAAATAAGCTTTAGGATAACGATGACTTTCGATATAATTGTCGTTAAAATGTTCTTCCATTAAATCCATTTTAAAACGAAAATCTTTTATTATTACAGTACAAATTAAAGTACTTGTTTGAGGTTCAAGAACAATAGTTCCGAGCTTATTTACCGCTTTTACCTCTTCGAAGAATGGAACTGAAGCTTCAAAATTTATAATCGCCGAAGTGGTTTTAAATTTTTCCTGAGCTGTAATCGAAAATGCGGTAAAAAGTAAAAATAATAATGTAGTTCTTTTCATAATCGTCAGCAATTAAACAATTATGTCATTTCATTTTTTAAAATAAAGAAAAACAAACTTACGGTAAGTTAAAAAAATGAATGGCAGTACTCCGTGAAAAAATCGCAACTAACTTTCTATTTTAAAGTTACGAAATTTTCCGTCGTATGGTTCTGGAACTAATGCTAAATATTTGTGAATATTTTTTTCTTCTAAAATGTACATTACATTTCGACTGGTGTACAAATTTCAAGTAGAAAACCATCTAAATCTCGTACATAAGCTACAACTTGTCCCCATGGTTTTTCCTTTGGACTTGTTTCTAAAACGGCTCCAAAAGAAATTGCTTTCTGTACCAATTCAGCAACATTATCTGTAATAAAACCAAGTTCAAAAGCAAAAGGTTTATTATTTAAATCGCTCTCGATAAAACCTTCTTTTAAATTTTGAACTGCCAATTTTTTTGAAGCAAATGAAATTGTAGTTTCTCCCGTAAACAATTCTCCGTAATCATTCTCTGGGCTTACAAATTTTCTCGAAAAGCCAAACGCGTTTTCATAAAACGAGATTGCTTTTTCTACATTTTCTACATATAAAATTGTATAACCAAACTTTACCATTTTCTCTTATTTTAATATTATTTAAATCCGTTAGACATAATTACTTCGTCTCTTTCGTTCTCGTACTAATCATTTTTTTTAAAACACATAAAAACATAGATTTTATACTTAAAAAAGAATACAAAAAGAAACACCTTTCTTTCACATAAGTATTCTCTGTGTTTTTTAATTATGTGAAACGCCTTTTTAAGAAGTCCGAGTTTATCCCTATAACTATCGGGACTATATGTTTAAATCAATTTCTCAAGGCAGATTAACTAATTTCTAAAAGTACATTATACTTTTCTAAACTAGCCAAATCTTCGATAGAACTTACCGTAGTAACTTTTTCATGTTCTTCAATCTCCTTCTTCACTTCGATATGTTTAATCGCTTTTCTAAAACGTCGAACTTCCTCTAAATTGGACAAAATAAGTCCAGGAACCTGAACACTTTTTCCGTCTTTATCTTTGGCTACCATTGTAAAATACGAAGAGTTGCAATGTTTTATAACCCCAGTTTGAATATGTTCTGCCTCAACACGAATGCCAACAACCATTGAACTTCGTCCAACATAATTTACTGAAGCTTTCATTGTAACAAGTTCACCAACCTCAATTGGTTTTAAAAAATTTACAGTATCAACAGAAGCTGTTACACAATAATTACCGCAGAACTTTGATGCGGCCGCAAAAGCAATTTGATCTAGTAATTGCAAAATATATCCTCCATGAATTTTACCGCTGAAATTGGTATGTGATGGAAGCATTAATTCTGAAATACTAATTTTTGATGAAGAAACGGGTTTAAAATCTGCAGTCATGTTTTATGTTTGTCTTAGTTATTGGTTAGTTTTAATTTAGTAACTCACTTTCATCCGTATTTGAAGCTCTCGCTACAATATTGTCTGGAAGTGATTTTTTCGCTTTAGCGCCCATTTTTTTAAGTCTTTCAACACTCGAAATCAAATTTCCTTTGCCGTCAACTAGTTTATTCATGGCACTTTCATACTCGGTTTTTGTATCTTTAATTTTATTTCCAATTCGAACTAAATCAGTTACAAAACCTTCAAATTTATCATACAATGCTCCTGCTTGTCTCGCGATTTCAAACGCATTTTCCTGTTGTTTTTGATTTGTCCACATACTGTCAATAGTACGAAGTGTTGCTAAAAGTGTCGTTGGAGTAACAATTACAATGTTTTTGTCAAAAGCTTTATTGTATAATGTTGAATCTTCATTTAAGGCAATCGCAAAAGCAGGTTCTATCGGAATAAAAAGCAATACAAAATCGGGACTTTCGATTTGATACAGTTCATGATAATTTTTATTTCCAAGCTGTTCAACGTGTCTTTTAATAGAATTTAAATGTTCTTTTAAATATTCGTTTTTAAGAATATCTGATTCTTCATTTGTATATTTTTCATAAGCTGATAAAGACACTTTAGAATCGACAATCATTTTTTTACCATCTGGCAGATTTATTACAACATCAGGAAAAACACGATTCCCTTCACTGGTTACAAAACTTTGCTGTACTTCATACTCACGGCCTTTTTCTAAACCTGATTTTTCCAACACACGTTCTAAAACCAATTCGCCCCAATTTCCCTGCATTTTACTATCACCTTTCAAAGCTTTAGTAAGATTTAGAGTTTCTTTGCTCATTTGAGCGTTCATTTCGCTTAAACCAATAATCTGTTGACGAAGTGCGGCATGATAATCAATACTTTCTTTATGGGTTTGTTCTACCTTTTTCTCAAAGCCTTGAATTTTATCTTGCAGCGGCAGCAAAATATTTTTCATATTCACATTATTCTGTTCTGTGAATTTAACCGATTTTTCTTCGAGAATCTTATTTGCTAAGTTCTCAAACTCCTTTGTAAATTTATCCTGAAGCTCCGTTATTTCGGTTTTTTGCTCTTTATGACGTTCCCATAAATTCTCAAAATCAACTTCTTTTTTAGAAAGTTGAATCGCAAGGCTGTCTTTTTCGGTTCGGATACTTTCCTTTTCCTGATTACTTAATTGAAGTTGTTTTTGAAAAGTAAGTTTTTCATTTTCCTGCTGTTCCTTTTGTACTTGCAGCTGGTTTGTATTTGCATTCAGTCTTTCTTCTAAACCAACTTTTTCTGACTGAAATTTAGCCGAAGACAGTACTTTACCTAAGTATATACCTAGAAATAAAGCAATAACAAAAGCCAATAAATACGGAAGAAAATCAAACATGTCTAAGTTTTTTTAAGTAAAAGTACGCAATAATACGTAGTACTGTGGTTATTAAATTAAAATTTCACGAATTAGTATTTATTCCCAAATTAAAAAACAATTTGAAACTAATTTCTATCTAGTAGATAAAAAAAAATAAAAAAAAGACGCAACCATTTTTAAACACAACCATCTATGAGAATATAACCTATTTAAATTTTATCATGAAAAAAATAATGCTGAGCTTATTTGTAGCTTTTGGACTGAGTGCTTGCTCATTAGGAAATGAAGATTTAACTGTTGATTGCGGACCTATTGGCGAACTTCCTTTTACAGGATTCCCTCTTTTATGTACATACAGTGTAAAAAATTTACCTAATAATCCTACTGCTCTTGCTTTTAACTCTCAAGAAAAACTAGAAACTTACTTCACTAAGCACGAAAACACATGTCCAGCTGCTACTAATCTTGATATTGATTTTACAAAAAACTTTTTGATAGGAATTTTTGCTGGAGCAAAACCTACGAGCGGTTACGACATAAAAATAACTACGATTGTAGAAAACAACTGTCAGATTATTATTAATTTTTATGAGAAAAGTCCTTTGGCTGGTGAAACTCTTACACAGACTCCAACTTATCCATCAGACTTTATATTGATTCCAAAAACATCAAAAACAATTTTATTTAACAGAACAAACGAAAGCTCTGACAATGTTATTATTGGAGATTATGGTATTACAAGTTCTAACTCTTTCTTTCAAATAAACGATTTTAATATTTTGAAATTCTTAGATGTTAAAGCTGAAAAATATGATTTTGAGCAGTACAAATACTCTGCAAAAACTAAAAAAGATGAATATACTTTATTCTTAAAGAATGTTCCTGCAGAAATCCTGGCATTAAAAGGGGGAACAAAAACATACGGAACTCCAGATCCAGCTGATAAAGGCGGAATCTATTTTCAGTTAACTCAAGGAGCTGTTACTACAACAGTTTATATTGATAACAATGATACTCCAGATCAAAACACTGAAATAATATTGTTTAAAAAAGCTGTTCGCCAAAAGATCATCAGTTTGAACTAATTTCACTCCTATGAAAAAACATTTTCTATTTTTAGCTGTATTGTGCATTTTCTCTTCGGCCTATTCTTTAGAATCAACGGTAGCAAACACAAGTTCTATAGTGAATGCCTGGATATGGGAAAAGTCAATTGGAGGAGCAGATAATCCTTATACAGCGACACCTAAAACAATTGGGTTTGCAAAAAAAGTAGTTTTCACTTCAAATGGCAGAGTGATAACGTATAAGAACAATGTAGAGATTAGAAACAGCACCTATCAAATAGAAAAAGGTATTGGCTATTTTGATTCGGCTGAGCATGATCTTATTACTTTTGAAGGCAAGACATATATCATAGAAAAGCTTGACAATCAAAACCTAACCATTGTAAGCAATAACAAAGATGCTTCCCGATCTATCTTTAAAAGATAGTTTTATAAGCTTTTAAAAACTATTTTTGCAAAACCAAACAATACCACTTTTTTGAAAGACGATTTAGAAAAATATATTAAGAAATGCATCAAAAATGACAGAGAGGCACAACTGAAAATTTATCAGTTGTTCTCTCCTGTTTTATATGGTATATGTCTTAAATATATGAAAAATGAAGATGACGCAAAAGATGTTTTTCAGGAAGCATTTGTCATTGTTTTTCAAAAAATGAGTCAATATAAATTTGAAGGAAGTTTCGAAGGCTGGCTGAAACGAATATTTATCAATAAGCTGATCGAGACTTTAAACAAAAAGAAAAAAGAGAGTTTCTTTCTAGATGTTTTTGATCCTGATACCGATTTTGTCGAAGAAGAGGATTTAGACATTCAACCAATAGAACAAGAGAAACTGCTGGAATATATTAGAGATTTACCAGACCAATACCGAACGGTTTTTAATCTCTATGTCTTTGAGAAACTAAAACACCGAGAAATTGCCGAATTACTAAATATTTCTGAAGGTACATCAAAATCAAATTTAAACCGGGCAAAGCACATTTTGCAAAAAAGAATACTGAGCATAAAAAATTTTAAAATAGCATGAAAAAGCAGGATATAGAAGATATTTTTTCATCAATGGAAGACTTCTCTAGTGTTCCGCCTCCTGAATTGTGGGGACAAATTGAAGAAAAACTTGATAAACCTAAAAAGAAGAAAAAAGTAATTCTTTGGTGGTCGGCGGCAGCATGCTTATTATTAGGCTTATTGCTCCCTTCTGTTCTGAATTTTACTTCTAACTCAGGAATCAAAACTATAAATAATGATGCTTTAGAAAACAATAAAGTTGTACTTGAGCCAAAAGATAATAAAAACACTAACGGCAAAGAAAACGGTACAGAGAACAAAACAATTAACAATCAAATTTCATCATCAGAAAACGAACATAATCAATCAAACCAAAATCAGGAAACCGTAAATACGGGAGCAAATTCACAATCTAAATACGATAAGAATGAGGCTGCATCAAAAACAAATGCCTCAAAAAATGCGTTAAACAATGTTGCGGTTCAGCAGAATTATGTTCCTGCAAAAGCAAACGGCTTTAACTCAGCTTCAAAAAATCAAATATCAGATATAGAAAAAAGAAAAGCAGATAAAGTTCTTGCTGAAAAAACTTTTACTTCTGGTAAAAAAAATCAATTCAACACAGGTTTAAATAACGCTCTTGCAAGTTCTATTTTTGAAGAAAAGTCAACTTCAAAAACGCAAAGAAAAACAGTTGTGAGTCTTTCTAGTAATGCTGTAAACTCAAGTGCTTACCAACAAAAAACAGATAAAGCGATTCAAGAAAACAGATCGATTGCAAGCGCTAAAAATGACAATTTGAAAAACAACAATTCAAATATCACAAACAGCTTGACTAAAAAAGATTCTATACAACTTAGAGAACTTCAAAATTTAGAAAAAGGCATTGCTGCAACTGAAAGTAAAAAAGAAAAAGAGGACAAAACACTTTCAAAACAAGACAAATGGGCACTTCAGCTTTTTGCAGGCGTAGGAAGCTCTGAAAACTATAAAAACAATAAAACTTTAGGAAACGTAAACGACTCTAAACAAAGTAATTCATACGGAGTAAAAACGCAATATAAGATCAATAAAAAATGGGCGGTTGCTTCTGGAGTTAAAATTAACGAACTTGGTCAGAGTGTTGCTAATGTTTCTTACTTAAGTGCTAAAAACAATGCGTTTTTTAGTGCAAGCGATTATTTTGCTCAAAATGTATCAGCACCTTATATTGCAAGTGATGCAAATTATGTACTTGTTTCTAACAGTACAAAAGAGGCCATGAAAAGTGAAAATATACAAACTGGTAACTTAGATCAAAATCTTCGTTATGTCGAAATGCCGTTAGAAGTTTCTTATTCTGTTTTTAGTAAAAACAAAGCAAGTATTAATTTAAATACTGGCGGATTTGTTGGTAAATTAATTTCAAATAGTGTTTCTATCGACGGAAGTTCTATAGGAGAAAATGTAAATGCAAACGATTATGTATACGGTTCTACTTTGAGCAGTACGATACAATATCGTGTTTACAAAAAAACAAATGTTTTTGTTGAGCCTGCAGTAAATTATTATGTAAATCCGTTAAACAGCCAGTCTTTCAATCAGTTTCAATGGGGATTGAATTTCGGACTTAATGTTTCTTTTTAATTGTTGTAATTTATTGTAATTTCACAAAAAAAGAAATTAATGCCTTTAAATAAGAAGCTGGAAGATTCTGTTTTTCTTCCTAAAAACTTAAAAATTGCCAAAGAATTAATTTATGATCTCTGCGGATTTACATGTTCTGAACTACAGCCAGAAACCGAAAGTCAAGATTATGAAGCTTTAGATTTTAAAATCGATAATCAGCCTATTAAATTTAGATCGGCTAAAATTACCCCGACCAAAACTGGTCAGTTTGTAACTTTATGGAAGCGTAATAAATCAGGTATAATTGAACCTTTTGATTATTCTGATTCTATTGCTTTTGTAATTGTAAGTGTTCAAAAAGGAAATCTTCTTGGACAATTTGTTTTCCCTAAAGATGTTCTGCTTAAAAAAGGAATTTTCACGACTGAAACTAAAGAAGGAATAAGGGCCACTAGGGTTTACCCGCCTTGGGATGAAACAACTAGTAAACAAGCACAGAAAACACAGCAATGGCAATTGAATTATTTCTACGAAATAAACCCGAATACTGATTTAGGTACTTTTAAAAAGCTTTTTGCATTATAAGACGCAATCTGGTTTCCAAGTTCTTAATGTCTTTTTTTATAACTTTAGACAATCGGCAATAAAATGCTGTTTCTAAACTATCAATTTAAAAGAAACGAAATGAACTTTTTCAAAATCAAAACCTGCTGGTCAAATGCCGACTTTATTGTCTTGAAACTTTGCATTGCTTCGGCTTACATTTTAATAGGCACTTATTTTCATGATTTTTTCAGGAATTACTACACTCCTTTAATTCTCTTATTTGGCATTACAGTAATTTGGTCTGTTTATTTATGGCTGAGCAAAATGAAAAACAGGAATAAGGAGTAAGCACAAACTCGAATTACTTGTAAAAACAAAGCTATCTTTGCAAAAAAATAAAACATGCATCGACACTTCATTCTTTTTAAGCCTTATGGTTATTTAAGTCAATTTATATATGAATTGAAAAGAAAGAAAAAACTTTTAGGCGAACTGCATGACTTTCCAGAAGGAACTATGGCAATTGGAAGACTTGATGAAGACTCTGAAGGTTTATTATTACTCACAACTGACGGAAAGGTAAGTGAGCAAATCAGAAGTAAAAAAGTCGACAAAGAATATTATGTTCAGGTAGACGGCATTATTACACCTGAAGCAATCGAACAATTACAGAAAGGTGTAGAAATAGGTTTTGAAGGTGGAAAATACAAAACAAAACCCTGCTCAGCTTTTATTGTAACTGAAATTCCTGATTTTGGACCTCGAGCAAAAAAAATCCGAGACGAACGCCACGGACCAACTTCGTGGGCATCAATTACCGTGAATGAAGGAAAATTTCGTCAAGTTAGAAAAATGACTGCCGCTGTTGGATTTCCTACTTTACGTTTAGTTCGCGTAAGAATAGGAAATGTATATTTGCAAAACTTAAAAGCTGGAGAAGTCCTTGAGGTTTCTGATTTTAAATTAGATAATTCTCAAATTAACGATTAACCGAACAAACAAATAAACGATAATGCTAAACGTAGTTCTTGTAGAACCAGAAATACCAAATAATACTGGAAACATTGGAAGATTGTGCGTAGGAACTGAAAGCCGACTGCACTTAATTCATCCGTTCGGATTTGTGATAAACGATAAAAATCTAAAACGTTCTGGTTTGGATTATTGGGTTCATCTTGACGTTACGGAATACCAAAATATAGAGGAGTGGATCAAGCAGATTCCAGATCAATCACGTGTTTTTTTGATGAGCTCTCATGCTGAAAAATCATATTTAGAAACAGATTTTCAAGATGGAGATTGGTTAGTTTTTGGCAAAGAAAGCGTTGGATTAAGCAAAGAAGTTTTGGCTCGTTTTGAGAATCATTTAACGATTCCAATGTCAAAACTAATTCGCAGCTTTAACATTGCAAATTCTGTTGCTTTTGTGGTTGGTGAAGCGAAGAGACAGATTGGAGCTAAAAAAGTTTAATCGCTTATTTGTTAAGGTGTTTAATCGGATAATCAAAGTTCTTATGAAAACGGATGCGCTAGCCCTGATGGAAACGGCATCCTTTTGTGGCGGCCCCGAAGCCTCGGGACGCCACAAAAGATATAGTGAACAGCAGGATTAGCTCCTGAAAAAACTTCTAAGTAATCACAAATTTCCCTTTTTCGGCATCAAAAACAATATGTTCATCCTTGAACAAAGTGGCAAAATTTCCGTTTGAAATTAAATTACAAGGTTCATCTTGAACAACACTTTCTGGGGTCATGATAATCATTTCGTCACTTAATTGAATTGCTAAATCAATATCGTGAGTAGAGAATAAAATGCATTTTTGAGTTTCCTGTGTTAGTTTTTTCAGCAATTTAAATAAAGAAACTTTGTGCAGTAAATCAAGATGTGTTGTAGGTTCATCTAAAATAATCAGCGGCGTATCTTGTGCCAAAGCTCTGGCGATTAAAACCTTTTGCAATTGACCATCGCTAATTTCAAAATGCTTTTTTTGAGCCAAATGTTCTATTTGTGTCAGCGCCATTGCTTCCTGAACCTTTTCAATATCTGTTTCAGTTAAAGAATCAACCCAATTGGTATAGGGCTGACGGCCTAATGCCACCAACTCAAAAACAGTGAGATTACTTGGCGGCAGTTTTTCGGTTAAAACCAAACTTAGATTCTGAGCCAAATCTAACGGCTTATAGGTATTGATATTTTTATCATTCAAAAAAACAGTTCCTGACAAAGGCTTCTGAATTCCTGTAATAGTTCGCAGCAAAGTCGATTTCCCAATTCCGTTAGCACCAATCAACGAAACGAGTTTCCCAGAAGTTAAATTCAAATTTAAATTTTCAGCAATAGTCACAGTTGCTTTCTTGGTTTTATATCCAATATTTAAATTTGAAGTTTTTAAAATTGATTTCATCTATTTTAAGGTTCTGAGTTGATAAGGTTCTAAGTATCTAAGTTTTTCCTTGTCTCAAGATTAATTTATTTAATAACATGAGATAATCCTTTTTATCTATATAATCTGTGGCTAATACAATTTACTGAAAGTTTCTTTTTCGCATTAACAGCCAAATTACAACCGGCGCGCCAATAATTGATGTAATTGCATTAATTGGCAATGTTACCTCTAAACCCGGCATCTGTGACGCCATATCGCAGAACAGCATAATTATGCCGCCAAAGAAAAACGTACTCCAATATAAAACAGTATGATTACTCGTTTGAAACGTCAGCTTCGCAATATGCGGAACAGCCAAACCTATAAAGGCAATAGGTCCTGCAAAGGCAGTAACACTTCCAGCTAAAATACTTGTTGCCAAAATAATTACTAATCGTGCTCTCTTATAATTCAAACCCATACTTTTAGCATAATTTTCGCCTAAAAGCAATGCATTTAAAGGCTTGATACTGCCTGCACTTAAAAGTAAACCAAAACCTATACAAACCGCCAGAATAACAATCGATGTCCAAGAAAGATTTCCCAGACTTCCTAAAGACCAAAAGGTAAACTTCTGCAATTGTTCAGCTGAACTAAAATAGGTTAAAACTCCAACAATGGCACTTGTAAAACTGGCAAACATAAGTCCAACAATTAAAATTGCCATCGTATTTCGCAATCTTTGCGCAACCAGTAAAACTAAAAGCAAAACAGAAATACTACCTAAAGTAGATGCCAATACAATTCCATATGGAGATAATAAAACTGAGCTTAAAAAAGACGGTAATATTCCTGCACCTAAAATTACAATAGCAACTGCCAAAATAGCTCCAGAACTCAGTCCTAATACATCAGGACCTGCCAACGGATTTCTAAACAATGTCTGCATCAGCAAACCGCTTATAGACAACCCTACTCCAACCAAAATAGCTGTAATTGCTTTTGGCAGACGGTAATTAATAATAATATATTCCCAAGTTGATTTACTTGCCTGTCCTCCTGTTAAACTGCTGCACACTTCTTTGAATGGAATTGTAACAGATCCTAAACTAATGTCTAGGAAAAACATAAACAAAAGTACCAATCCAAGTATGGAAAACAGAGTTATATTTCGCGTTTTTTTTATCAATTGATCTTAGTTTAATTTAGATGCAAAAGTAAACTCATAACTTGGCAACAAATCAGGATGGAAAATTTTTATATAATCTTTTAAGACTAAATCTGGACGACTCGGCGCTAATTCATAATAAACAGTTCCGCCTGTTGCTCCAAATTTGCCTTCGAATGTATACACATTTTTATTTTTAAAAGCATCAAACTGACTGTAATGCGGATTTGTTTTCGCTATTTCATCTAAGCTTTTAAAAGATCCTGAAGCGATCCAAAAATCAGCTGTTTTAGCTTTTACTAATATCTTTTCAAATGACAAACCTTCACTTCCAGTTCCTTTTAAATCTGACCATAAATAATTGGCGTGAGCATCTTTCATAAACTGAGCAACCCAGCTGTTTCCTTTGGCAACATACCAAACATCTTCGTACATCGAACCATACAAAACTGTTGAAGATGCAGGTTTATCTGCCACCAATTTTTTAGCTTGATTATAGCTTTCCACAATTTTATCAAACAATTCTTTGGCTTTTTCTTCTTTACCAAACAAAGCTCCGTACAACTTAATCCATTCTGCTTTTCCAAGTGGAGACTGTTCCATCCAATCCGCTTGAATAAAAACATTTAGACCGCTTTTCTTTAAATTATCCAACATCGGATTATTGTTGTCTACTCCAAACGTTACGATCAAATTTGGTGCTAATTCGATTAACTGTTCAATATTTAATTTTTCATTTTGACCTACATTTTTTACCGAACCTTTATCAATTAAAGCTCTTGTTTTTTCTGATGAAACATAATCTGTGTGTGGAAAACCAACCAGTTTATTTTCGACCTCAAGCATTTCTAAAAATGGTACATTAGTAGTTGACGTAACCACAATTGACTCTAAAGGCACTTTTATAGTTGTGTAAGTTTCCAAACTATCCGGAACCTTTGCATCTTTTTCTTTTAAAATGTATTTGAAATTTTTATTGGCATTAGGCCACGGTTCCATAACCGTAACAACTGAATATCCATCATATTTAATGATCGAAAGCCCTGAAGCAAACTCAATACTATTTTTTGCACTTTCAGATTTTGCAACCTCAACTGTTTCAGACTTCTTACATCCTGTAAGGATAAAAAAAGAGAAAATAAAAATTAACTTAGGGAATAAATATTTCATGTTTTACGTTTTGGATAGGAACAAAGGTAAACCATTTTCTATTTTTTTTGTTTATTTTTATTCCTACAAAATTCAACAAACTGTATCTTTACACTATGAATACCACAAAAACAAAAGTTTGCTCAAGCTGTGAAACTCAATTCAGCTGTGGAGATATTTCGGTTGAAAACAAATGCTGGTGCAATGATTTTCCGCCTATTTTCAATCTTTCTGAAGGAGGCGATTGTCTATGTCCAGTTTGTTTTAAAGAAGCATGCGAAGATAAAATCGACGCTTACATTGAAACACTGACTCCTGAAAGAGCACTTAAAAATAAAGCTGCAACCCTGCCTAAAACAGAAAACCTAATTGAAGGTATCGATTATTATATCGAAGATGGCAATTATGTTTTCAAGACTTGGTTTCATCTCAAAAGAGGAAGTTGTTGTGGAAATGACTGTCGACATTGCCCTTATTAATTGTTAATTATAAATTGTTAATTATGAAAGAAAATATTGTAAAAAACAAAACTTTTGACTTTGCAATCAGAGTAGTTAAACTATATCAATATTTAAGTAATGACAAAAAGGAATTTATACTTTCTAAACAACTTATAAGATCTGGAACAAGCATTGGTGCGATGGTACGTGAAGCTGAACATGCAGAAAGTAAAAGTGATTTCATTCATAAATTCGCAATTGCACAAAAAGAAGCTAATGAAACAATTTATTGGTTAGAATTATTAAAATCGACTAATTTTCTAAATGAAAAAGAGTTTGAAAATATTTCTAGTGATGCAATAGAAATTTTAAAATTAATAACAAGCATTATTAAAACCACTAAAAATCAAATCAACTCCAAACAATCACAAAAATTAACAACTAACTAATTAACAATTCATAATTAACATTTTATAATTAACTAATGATTTACTTGATTACCGGCGGCGAACGCTCAGGAAAAAGCGGATATGCCCAATCTCTAGCTTTACAACTTACAAACAATCCGATCTATGTAGCTACGGCCAGAAAATGGGATTCTGATTTTCAAAATCGGATAGACCGTCATCAAAAGGATCGTGATGAGCGATGGACAAATATTGAAGAAGAAAAATACTTAAGTAAAATTGATTTTTCTGGTAAAGTTGCTCTAATTGACTGTGTAACACTTTGGCTTACCAACTTTTTTGTAGACCATAAAAACAATGTCGATTTAAGTTTAGAAGAAGCTAAAAAAGAATTTCTTTTGTTAGCCGAACAAAAAAATACATCGATTATTATTGTAACAAACGAGATTGGAATGGGCGTTCATGCTTCTACCGAAATTGGACGAAAATTTACTGAACTGCAAGGCTGGATGAATCAATTTTTGGCTTCAAAAGCTGATGAAGTTGTTTTAATGGTTTCGGGAATTCCTGTAAAAATCAAAGGATAAAATTCTAATCCTAAAAAGGGAATTCCAAAATTAAAATTCCAAATTCCAACACTATATCCTACCTTTACTTATATATTCAAATTTCAGTCGCAATGGAATTTGGACTTTAAAAACTGGAATTAAAAAATGAGCTATTTAGATGATATTTTAAAATCACGCCGTGATACAAGGCATTTTACAACAGACGAAGTTCCCGATGAAGTAATTCAGAAAGCTTTGCAAGCTGGACATTGGGCACCTTCTGTTGGGCTGACCGACGCGACAAGATATTATATCATAAAATCTAAAGAAGTTAAAACCGCAGTAAAAGAGCTTTTTTTAGATTATAATAAAAAAGCCGAAGAACTAACTGATAATCCCGAGCAAAAAGAACTTTACAGATCCTTAAAATTAGAAGCAATTGAAGAGGCTCCTCTAGGACTTATTATTGCTTACGATCGTTCTGTTCTTAATCAGTTTACGATTGGAACAATTGGAAGTAACGAAGCGGTAAAATTCAGCTCAGTTTGTGCAGCTCAAAACATTTGGCTTTCGCTTACTGAACAAGGCTATGGAATGGGCTGGGTTTCGATTATCAATTATTATCAATTTAAAAAAATTCTTGACTTACCAGATAATATCGAACCGCTTGGGTATTTCTGTATTGGAAAACCCGCAACAAATTATAATAATCAGCCAATGTTACAGCAATTACATTGGAAACAAAAATCTGAAGCTCCATTTTGTACTGAAATCGACAAAATACAGAAATCAAATTTTCTTGATTTAGATTTAAAACAACAAAATAGCACTGAGATCAAAACAGATTTCAGCGCACTCCTTCAAGATAAAATAGATTCAAAAACAAAACCTATAGGCGCTTTAGGAACTTTAGAAACCTTAGCTTTTCAAATGGCAACCGTTTTTGAAACCTTAAATCCAAAAATAATAAATCCAAATATAGTAGTTTTTGCCGCTGATCACGGCATTGCAAATCATGGCGTTAGTGCTTACCCGCAAGATGTTACCCGCCAAATGGTTACTAATTTTCTGGAAGGCGGAGCCGCAATCAATGTTTTCTGCAGTCAGAATAATATTGATTTATCTATCGTAGATTCAGGTGTAAACTATGATTTCCCAACGAATGCAAAATTGATAAATGCTAAAATTGCAAAAGGAACTCAATCTTTTCTTCATGTTCCAGCAATGAGTGAAACCGAAGTGCAATTGTGCCTTGAAAAAGGAAAATCGGTTGTTGATGCGATCGCCAAAACAGGTTCAAACTGTATTGGTTTTGGTGAAATGGGAATTGGGAATACTTCGACAGCATCTGTATTAATGAGCCTTTTAACTAATTTACCAATTGAAGAGTGTGTTGGAAAGGGAACTGGTGTTGAAGACGAAAAGCTAATTCAAAAACAAAATTTGCTCAAAAGTGCCATTCAGAATTATTCTGGTCAAGCCGATTTAAAACAGCAACTGGCATATTTTGGCGGTTTTGAAATTTTACAAATTGCCGGCGGAATGCTCGCAGCTTATGAAAACAAAATGCTCATTCTAGTTGATGGCTTTATTTGCAGTACGGCTTTTTTAATTGCTTCAAAAATAAATCCTGACATCAAACATAATGCTGTTTTCTGCCATTGCTCTGCCGAAAAAGCACATATAAAATTACTAGATTACCTAAATGCAAAACCTGTTTTAAATCTAGATTTGCGCTTGGGCGAAGGAACCGGCTGCGCAGTCGCTTTTCCGATTTTAAAATCGGCGGAAGCATTTTTAAATGAAATGGCTAGTTTTGAAAGTGCAGGAGTCAGCCGCAAGTAAACTCCAAATAAAAATTTATTTTAAATGAAAAAAGAACTACACATCTTCTTCACCTGTTTGATGTTCTACACTAGAATTCCTTGTCCAAAAAACATCAATCATGATCCAGATTACTTAAATAAAGCAACGCGATATTTTCCATTTATCGGTTGGATTGTAGGAACAATTTCATTTGCTTTTTTCTATATTTTTTCTCTTTTCCTATCAACAGAAACGGCAGTTATTTTTGCCATCATAACTTCTGTATTAACAACTGGAGCTTTTCACGAAGATGGATTTGCTGATGTCTGCGATGGATTTGGCGGAGGATGGACTAAAGAAAAAATCCTCATGATTATGAAAGACAGCGCAATTGGAGCTTATGGAGCAATTGGATTAGTTTTACTTTTTTTAGCAAAATTTAAATTGCTGACAGAATCAATTTCACTTTTTACAAACAGTAATTCTTATTTATTAGTTTTTTTATTATTTATTTCCGCTCATTCTATAAGTCGTTTAGCCGCAATTAGTATTATTTTCACGCATGAATATTCTCGAGACGATGCTTCAAGCAAAAGTAAACCGATTGCTAAAAAGCATAGCTGGAAAGAAATTTTCGGATCTTTTTTCTTCGGATTGATTCCTTTGCTGGCACTCTCCTATTTCAATTCTAAATTTCTTTTAGCTTTAATTCCTGTTTTTATTATGCGTTATTTTCTCGCTAGATATTTCCAAAAATGGATCGACGGCTATACAGGAGACTGTCTTGGCGCAACACAGCAAGTTTGTGAAGTTGTTTATTACTTAAGCTTTCTTTTGATATGGAAATTTATTTAGTTCGTCATACTGAAACGGTCTGTGAGAAAGGAATCTGTTACGGGCAATCTGATGTTGATATTGCTGCTCCTTTTGAAATGATATTCGAAAACATTGTTTCACAACTACCTTCAGAAGCTCTCATTTTTACAAGTCCGTTAAAACGCTGTGTTACTTTAGCAAAATACATTCAAGCAAAAACCAAAGCAATTTCATATCAAGAAGACGAGCGTTTAATGGAAATGAATTTTGGCGATTGGGAATTGAAAAACTGGAATGAAATTCCACCAGAACAATTAAATCCATGGATGAAAGATTTTGTAAATATTAAAGTTCAAAATGGAGAATCGTTTGCTGTATTACACGAAAGAGTTGCAGACTTTATAACAGCACTTATCTCAAAAAAAATAAAATCTCCAATCGTTATTACAGCACATGCCGGTGTAATCAGAAGTATTTTATGTCACCAGACTTCACTGCCGTTAAAGGATGCTTTTCAAAACAAAGTAGACTTTGGACAGGTTATAAAAATCGAATTATAAAGTCCTTTTGTTTGCATTTTAATCTGAAAAGCAAAACAAATTTGAATTATCATTATTTTTAACTTTATATTTGCAGCAAATTAAGGTTGTGTTTTATTATTAACACATTAAAAGGGAATCAAGTAAAAATTCTTGAGCTGTACCCGCAACTGTAAGCTTTGTTCTGAAAAGAATGCTTGTTGTAAACTACAAAACCACTGTTCGCCACGGCGAATGGGAAGGTAAACAACAAGACGCAAGCCAGGAGACCTGCCTTTGTAACAAATATCGAGCTCTCGGGAAAAAGAGTGTAGAAATTATGACTTTAAAAATACGCTTTGCTTGTCTTTTCTTATTGTTGTGCCAGAGTATTTTGGCGCAAAAAGATTCTATTAATAACCTGAAAGAAGTTCTGGTTTCTGATGCTAATCTTAAAAAATACTCCAATTCTCAATCCGTTTTAAAACTTAATGATTCCATTATAAGTAAAAATGAAGCTTTACTTACTGATTTGTTAAATTTTAATTCAACTCTTTACTTTAAAGAATATGGCCGCGGAATGCTTTCTACGGTTTCTTTTCGAGGAACTACTTCTTCGCAGACTGCAGTAATCTGGAACGGAATTAACATTAATTCTCAAATGAACGGAAGCACTGATTTCAACACAATTTCAGGTTCTGATTATAATTCTGTCAGTGTAAAAGCAGGCGGCGGAAGTGTTATTTATGGCAGCGGTGCAATTGGAGGAACTGTGCATTTAAATAATGACATGAGTTTTTATAAGCGTTTTGAGAATAATTTAAGATTAGACTACGGCAGTTTCAACACGATTGGAATCAATTATAAAACCAATATTTCTAACGAAAAATGGAGCGCTCAAATTGGTTTTTCGAAAAACAGCTCAACAAACGATTATAAGTATTTAAATCGATATACTTGGAGAGGTGAACAACGCTGGAACCAAAACGGACAATACGACGTTATTACAATGAATGCTAATGTGGGATATAAAATTAATGCCAAAAACAGCTTAAAATTATACACTCAGACTTCAAACACAGATAGAAATACTTCTTTAATTACTGAAACAGAAACTAAAAGTAAGTATGTTAATGGTTTCAACAGAAACTTATTAGAATACGATGGTAATTTTGGAAAACTTACTGCGAATTTCAAAACGGCATATATTTTTGAAAACTATCAGTATTATGCTGATAATTCAAAAAATCAATATACATACGGAAAAACGGAGAGTTTTATTTCTAAAGCTGATTTGGGTTACACTTTGTTTAAGTCGACTCAGATAAACGGAATCGTAGATTATAACAGAACAAAAGGTTACGGAAGCGGTTTTGGAGATAACACTAGAGAAATTGGTTCGGCTGCTTTACTTATAAAACAAGATTTTTCGACTGACTGGAAGAATGAATTTGGTATTCGAAAAGAATTTACAGACAATTACAAATCTCCTGTTTTATTCAATCTTGGATCTTCTTATCAGTTTAACAAATTGTACAATTTAAAACTGAATTTATCTCGAAACTTCAGAATCCCAACTTTCAATGATTTATACTGGGAACAAGGCGGGAATCCTGATTTAAAGCCAGAAAGCTCTTATCAGGCAGAAATTGGAAACGTTTTTACTTTTAAAAACATTTCGTTGACACAGACTTTTTATTACATCAAAATTAAAGATTTGCTGCAATGGGTTCCGGGTTCAAATGGTATTTGGACACCTCAAAATAGAGATAAGGTTAATAGTTATGGTGCCGAAACTTTGTTGAGTTGGAAAAAACAGTATGGCAAAAATATCTTTGGTGCAAATGCTTCTTATGCTTACACTGCTTCTAAAGACGAAGAAACTAAAAAACAGCTTTTCTTTGTTCCTTTTAATAAAGTGACAGGTTCCGTTTCTTATTCTAGAAATAGAATCTCTGCTTATTATCAATTTTTATATAACGGATTTGTTTACACTAGAGCAGATAACAATCCAGACGAAATCATAAAAGATTATACCTTATCCAATATTGGAATCGATTATGATTTTAAATTTCTTGACTCCTTCAAACTTGGCATTCAGGTATTGAATATTTTCAACGAAAATTATGAAAGTCTTGAGGACAGACCTATGCCGGGTCGAAATTTCAACATGTATTTAACTTTAAAATTTTAATAATTATGAAACTTAGTAAATTACTTTTAATAGCACTTGGTGTTTCCTTATTTGTGTCTTGTTCTAATGACGATGATGACCAGCCAAAAGGAGAATACGACAACGGATTTTTCATTTTAAATGAAGGAAGTACAGGACAAGGGACGGTTTCTTTTTCTAGTGATAATTTTAGTCTTTTTACAAAAGATGCTTACACTGCAGCAAATGGATCAGATTTACTTGGAAAATACGCTCAAAACATTTTCTTTAACGGAGACAGAGCTTACATCATTGCTGGTGGTTCAAATGTTATAAATGTAGTAAACAGATATACTTTTAAATTAATCGCTAAAATCGACAGCGGACTTGCTAATCCAAGATATGGTGTTGTAAAAGACGGAAAAGCTTACGTTACTAATGCAAATACTTACTCGTACATTAATGCTGCCACTGGCGATACTGATGATTACGTTGCTGTAATTGATTTAGCGACAAACAAGGTAGAATCAAAAATCGAATTGAATGCTACTGCAAACAGACTTATTCTTGAAAATGGTAAATTGTACATTACTGAACCAGATGCGAGCGATAAACTTTTGATTGTTAATATTGCAACTAAAACTGTAGAAGCTCCAATAACAATTGGAACGAGCGCTGATTCAATTGAAGAGGAAAATGGTATTCTATACATATTAAGAGCACCTTGGGGTGGAGCAAGCAGCGAAATTGTAAAAGTAAAATTAGCAGACAAATCTGTTTCTAAACTTCCATTCCCTGCAAGTTTAGAAAAAGCTGGATATTTAGATATTTCTGATGACAAAATTTATTATACAGTAAAAAATTCTGTTTTTGTTATAAACACTTCTGCAACTGCAGTTTCTTCAACTCCAATTTTCAATGCTCCTTCAGTTGCTAACTTATACGGTTTTGCAGTTAAAGACGGAAAAGTTTACTTGGCAGACAGCGGTAACTACAAAGTAGACAGTAAAGCATACATCTATAACTTGACTGGAACTTTACTAAAAGAATTAACAGTTGGTATTGCACCAAATGGTTTCTATTTTAATGATTAATTCTTTTAGAATTTGTTATTAGTTTTTGGAAAAAAAATAGGCTTTCATCTCTGAAAGCCTATTTTTTTTACTTCTATTTTAAAGTCCTCATAAATTCTTTTGGAACATTCTCTAAATACATTTCATTTCGAAGTCCATTTATTTTTTTAGAATTGCTGATTTCAGGTAAATCGAAACTGTCGTCGGTTTGGATCTTCTTAGCTGTTGCTCCTGTTATTTTTGAAATCACTAGATTTAACAACGGCTCCGTTTTATCTCCTAATATCCCCAAATGAGTACCTGGCTCATCCTTTATAACAACCTTTTCATTTAAAGGAAAGGTTGGTGATAATCCTTGTGTATAATCTCCAAAATCAGCGGCATTAGCAATTTTAAAAACCAACGGCTGCATAGCATATCTATGATTTGGATTCACCTTTGTCTTTGTTAAAGTTGGAGAATCATAAACCGTAAACGAACCCACATTTTTACCTGTAGTAATTTCGCCTACCTGAACAACTTCAATATATGGTTTTAGTCCGTTTATAACCAATTCGCTTGCAGATGCTGTATTTGCTGTGGTGATAATAAATACTCTCGCTAAGTTTAAACTATTTATTGCTGCACCATCAATACTTTTTACAAATCTTTCATTCAATAGCTCTAAATCATCGGCTGTCATACCGGCCATCAACTTAAAATTATATTGTCTTTTCGAAAATATTTTCCCTTCAAACTGTCCGGTAATCATGCTGGCTAAACGTGTAGAAGATCTTACAGAACCTCCGCCGTTATATCTTAAATCTAAAACCAGATCCGTAATTCCTTTTAAGTCGCCAAAAGCCTGGTTTAACTTGGCATCATATCCTGCATAAAATCCATTATACATTAAATATCCTATCTTGTGTTCTCCAGATTCAATCACTTTATTAATAAGAATAGGATTTTCTTCTAAAGTTGTTTTAGACAAGGAAACCGTTTTTCCATTCAATACAAATGCCGATCCGCTAAAATCAGCTAGATCTAACGTATAATTATCATTACTTAATAAAGATTGATAATTTGAAATCGTAAGTTTAGTTCCGTTTATACTCGTAAACAAATCTCCTCTTTTAATATCTTTAGTCGATGCATTAGAATTAGGAATAACATAACGAACATAGCCCACTAAATCATTAGATCCCTGAGCAATTCTAGTAAGTTTAAAATCTAAACCATTATTTTTTGAAATTCCGTTAAGCTCCTGTTCTAAAACTGTATAATCATCAACAATCCAGCTAAAACGATCAATTGCATTACCATTTGGGTATTTGCTTATTGGTTTATTCAACAAATCCTGAAATAAATCTTCCGGTCTTGAATAACCCGCTAAATAATTTTCTAAGTCCGCTTTTGTCGCAAAACGATCATCGGCTAAATTTGGCACATCAGCCTGCCACAAATAAACTTCATTCAATCCTCTCCATACAAAATCATTAACTTGTAAATGAGACGGAGACATAACATCGTCCTGATCTTCACAAGATTGCAAAGAAAATGCAAGCATACACAAGAGAAGTGCTGATCTTAGAATTGTTTTCATAAAATTTGGTTTCGGCATCATTATAAAATACTAACGTAAAAATACTATCTTTAGTTTTAAGTAGTATTCTTTTTTTATAAAAAAAATACAAAGTCTTTGTAACAAAAATAATCGTGTCTCGTCTTGACTATATAAGCTAACGAATAACCTTTAATTTATGAACCAGAATGTGTTTATAGAATTAGTAAATCCTTTTAAAGACAAAGTTTTTCGTCTGGCAAAACGATTGCTTACCAGCACCGAAGAAGCAGAAGATGCTGCTCAGGAGGTAATGGTTAAATTATGGAATAAAAAAGACGATTTAAGTGCTTATAATAATGTTGAAGCATTGGCAATGACAATGACTAAAAATTATTGTCTTGATCAGTTAAAATCAAAAAGAGCCGGAAATCTAAAAATTGTTCATAATAATTTTACCGATCGTGAGCCGCAATTGGATAAAAAACTGGAAGATTCAGACAGTTTAGAGTGGGTTGAAAAAATAGTAAACCAACTCCCTGAACAATTGCAAATATTACTTCAATTGCGAGATGTCGAGCAATATGAATTTGATGAAATTGCAAAAATTGTCAATATGAATGAAACAGCGATTCGAGTAGCACTTTCAAGAGCAAGAAAAAAAATTAGAGAAGCAATGATTAACACACACAGTTATGGAATCAGATAAAATAGAATATATATTAGAAAAATACTTCGAGGGAGAAACAACTATTGCCGAAGAAAATCAATTAAAAGAATATTTTTCATCATCAAATGTTGCGCAGCATTTGGAGCAATACAAACCGCTTTTTGGTTATTTCTCTCAAGTAAAACAGCAAAAATCGACGCAGGAAATTCCACTACAAACTAAAAAACGAAATGTGGCGTGGTTATCGATTGCTGCTTCGGCTGTTGTTTTACTCGGAATTGGAGCTTATTTTTTGGTAAGTGAAAAAAATGCAGCTCCAGTGGTTGCAGCACAATCAGAATTAGGAACCTATGATAATCCGGAAGAAGCGCTGAAAGCGACTCAAAAAGCTTTGGCACTATTATCAAACAATGTTAATGTAGGTATCGAAAGTGTACAATACATTAATGAATACGAGCAATCAAAAAACAAAATCTTTAAACAGTAATTAAATTCAATCAAAAATGAAAAATCTTATCATAACACTAGTATTCGCCTTTGTAACAAATGTATTTTATGCTCAAGGCGCTTTTGACAAATTTGATGGTCAGGACGATGTCACTTCAGTAATCGTAAACAAAAAAATGTTCGATTTAATGAGCAAAGTAAAAGCTGACCCAACTGACAAACAAACACAACAATACATTAATCTGATTAAAAAATTAGATTATTTGAAAGTGTTTACAACAAAAAATCCAAAAATCGAAGCTGATATGAAAGCTTCTGCTGATAAATATATTAAAACAGCTGGTTTAGAAGAACTAATGAGAGTAAATGACAGCGGTAAAAATGTACGCATAATGGTAAAATCAGGTGCCAGCGATACACAAATTAAAGAGCTGCTAATGTTTGTTGACGGTGCAAAAAATGACGAAACTGTCTTACTTTCTCTAACTGGGAATTTTGACTTAAACGAGATTTCAGTACTTACAGACAAAATGCAGCTTCCAGGCGGTTCTGACTTAAAAAAAGCCTCTAAAAGCAAAAAATAATTGCAAAATCACCAGTAGTAAAAAGTTTGTGCAAACGAACATTTAACAATCAAAAGGTGATAACATACATGACCTATAAAAAATAAATTCAACATAGATGAAACTCAATGTTTTTACCTCAGCCCTTTTAGTTTTATTGACTTTAGTAAGTTGTAATTCTGAACCTTCATTGCAAAAATATTTTGTACAAAACACAGACAATAAAGATTTTATTGCTCTCGATGTTTCCTCTAATATTTTAAATTTAGACAAAGCAAAATTATCTGCTCAGCAAAACGAAGCTCTAAAATCATTTAACAAAATGAACATTCTAGCTTTTAAAGCAAATGACAAGAACCAAGCTCAATTCGAAACTGAAAGAGCAAAAGTCAAAGCTATTTTAAAAGATCCAAAATACCAACAGCTGATGACGTTTGGTTCTGGTAAAGACGGCGCTTCTATAAGCTATGTGGGCACGGATGAAAACATTGAAGAGTTTGTTGTTTTTGCTAATCGAAAAGAAAATGGTTTTGCAGTAGTTCGTGTTTTAGGAAAAAACATGAATCCAAACAATATAATGACTTTAATGACCGTTCTAAAACAATCAAATATTGATTTGGAACAGCTAAAACCTTTACAGCAGCTGGTTAAATAACAACTACATCTTACTTTAAAAATAAAAAGCTCCATTACGGAGCTTTTTTATTTTTAACAATTAAGAAGATAAAACTGAATAATCTTTAGATTCTTTTTCGTATATATTATACGAATTTAATTACATTTGCCTTTAACCAATACATTTAATAAATTAAAACAAACATGGTACAAAAAACATCAGTTGCCTTTATAGCGGCATCGTGGGTAGCTCTTGGAGCTGGAACAATTGGATTTATAGTTGGGCTTGCAAGAGCTGAAATGCTTTTAAACGAGAAAGGATATTACTTTACTGTATTAATGTTTGGTCTATTCGGAGTAGTTTCATTACAAAAAAGCGTTAGAGATAGACTAGAAAATCTTCCTGTTACAAATATGTATTACGGTATATGCTGGTTTGGAACGCTTTTATCAATTGCTTTATTGACCATCGGATTAGTAAATGCGACTATCTTACCAAGCGAAAAAGGTTTTTATGCTTTTGCTTTTCTACTTGCTTTATTCGGTGCCATTTCCGTACAAAAGAATACAAGAGACAATATGTCGTACGAAAAAAGCGAATAACAAAAAATAATCAAAACAAAAAAGCTCCAATTTTATTGGAGCTTTTTTGTTTTGATGCAGCTCAGAAAAGGTTTTAGAATATTTAGGTATATTTGATAAGCATCACACTATCCTAAACCAACACCAAAATCAACATGAAATCAATTCTTCCATACCTCTTTCTTATTCTGACCTTGTTTAAAACAGATATTTATGGTCAGAAAAAAATCAATGATAATTTCAAAAAAGAGACTATTATAAAAATTGACACCTTGTTAAATGAAAACTATGTATTTCCTGATCAGGCGCAAGCAATAGGCAGACATTTAAAAAAGAAACTAAAAGAAGGAGCCTTCAAAAAGTATGAAATCATAGACTCTTTTGCAATTGCTTTGACAAAAGAAATCAGGTTTGTAAATAACGACAAACATTTAGGAATATGGCCTGCATTTGTTCCTAAAAAGCAAAATGAATCATTAAGTAATGATTATCAACTTTACTTAAAAAATTACACTGATACCCGAAAACAAGCAAATGGATTTAAAGAGACAAAAATAATAGATGGAAATATCGGTTATCTCGACATCAGCTTTTTTCTTTCAGAAACCGATAAGACAATTGATTCCTATATGAATCTTTTATCAAACACAGATGCTGTTATTATCGATTTAAGAAATAATGGCGGCGGCAACCCTAGAACAGTAAATTATTTGTGCAGTTATTTTCTTAAAAATCAATTATTGATCAATACTCTATATTTTAGAAAAGGAAATCGAAGTGACAAAATTTTCACTCGTGAGGTCAACGGAAAAAAAATGATTGACGTTCCTTTGTTTATACTTATAAGTTCAAAAACTTTTTCTGGAGCTGAGGAATTTAGTTATGACATGCAGACTCAAAAAAGAGCAATACTAGTTGGTGAAACTTCTGGCGGTGCTGCTAATCCAGGAGAAGTTTTCAAAATAAATAATGACTTAGAAATTTTTATACCAACAGGAACAGGCATCAATCCGATAACAAATACAAACTGGGAAGGAATTGGAGTTATTCCGGAAATTAAAACCTCTCCAGAAAAAGCTTATGATAAAGCCGTAGAATTAGCAAGAGAATCAGCACAAGAATATCGCAGTAAAAAAAATTCAGAATCAAAACTTTTATATGAAAAATTACAAAGTATTATTGACAAAAACGCCCAATTATCAGCAGTAGAAAACAAAGACTCTGACATAGAACAACAAATAATTGAGATTTTTAAAACGGGAAATTCACTAAATTTATTCAGCGAGAATGATATCAACTTTTTTGGCTCGCAAAACATCAAAAAAAATCCTTTAATTGCTGAACTGATTTTAAAAAGTAATATTATTATTTTTCCAAAATCACCTATTGCCTACCTTAATTATGCTGATATGCTTGAAATAAACGGTAAAAAAGATTTAGCTTTAACTCACTTTGCAAAAGCTATTGCTTTAGCAGAAGAACAAAAAGCCCCCTATCTTGAAGGTTTAAAAATGAGATATGAAAAAGCAAAGAATACTAAATAACAAAAAGCTCCAATTTTCATTGGAGCTTTTTTTATATTAGAATTTGAGATTATTTACTCAAATACATTTTTCTTCTAGAGTACAATTCGTAGAATTGATCGTCTTTTAAGTCATCAATAAACAAGATGCTTTCTCCAGTTGACTTCATTTCTGGTCCTAATGCTTTGTTTACATTATGGAATTTACTGAAAGAGAAAACCGGTTGTTTGATTGCAAACCCATTTAATTGCGGGTTAAAATCAAAATCTGTCACTTTACTGTGTCCTAACATTACTTTTGTAGCGTAGTTCACATAAGGCTCACCATAAGCTTTTGCTATAAATGGCACCGTTCTAGAAGCTCTTGGATTTGCTTCGATGATGTAAACTGTATCGTCTTTTATAGCAAACTGAATATTGATTAAACCAACAGTTTTCAAAGCTCTCGCAATTTTTTCTGTATGATCTTTTATTTGCTGCATTACAAATTCTCCTAAGTTAAAAGGAGGCAAAGTAGCATTACTATCTCCAGAGTGAACTCCGCAAGGTTCGATATGCTCCATAATTCCTATGATGTAAACATTTCCGTCAGCATCACAAATTGCATCTGCTTCAGCTTCGATTGCCCCAGCCAAATAGTGATCTAAAAGCAATTTATTTCCTGGAATCGTTTTCAGTAAGTTGATTACGTGCTCTTCTAATTCTTTTTTGTTGATTACAATTTTCATTCCCTGACCTCCTAATACATAAGAAGGACGAATCAATAATGGGAAGTCCAAAGTATCTGCAAGAGCAGAAGCTTCATCAGCTGTTTCAGCAATTCCGAATTGTGGGAAAGGAATGTGTAATTCTCTCAATAAATCTGAGAAACGTCCTCTATCTTCAGCTAAATCAAGTGCATCAAAACTAGTTCCGATGATTTTTACTCCGTATTTAGATAATTTTTCAGCCAATTTTAAAGCCGTTTGTCCACCTAACTGAACAATAACACCTTCTGGTTTTTCATGCTGAATGATGTCATAAATATGCTCCCAGAAAACGGGTTCGAAGTACAATTTATCAGCTGTATCAAAGTCAGTCGAAACTGTTTCAGGATTACAGTTGATCATGATCGTTTCGTAACCACATTCTTTTGCTGCCAAAACTCCGTGTACACAAGAATAATCAAACTCAATTCCTTGTCCAATTCTGTTTGGTCCAGAACCTAAAACGATGATTTTCTTTTTATCCGTAACAACACTTTCGTTATCTACATAACGCTCGCCGTTTGCTTTTTCGATTTCAGCCTCAAAAGTAGAGTAATAATAAGGTGTTTTTGCTTTAAACTCAGCCGCACAAGTATCAACCAATTTAAACACACGGTTAATATTTTGATCCATACGTAAAGTATGCACTTCACTTTCTAAGCAATTTACCATGTGAGCAATTTGTCTATCGGCAAAACCTTTTTGTTTCGCTTCTAGCAAAAGCTCTTTTGGAAGATTAGATACTTTATAGTTAGAAATTTCTTTCTCTAAAGTATAAAGTTCTTCGTATTGTTTTAAGAACCACATATCGATTTTTGTGATTTCATGAATACGGCTCAACGGAATTCCCATTGCAATTGCATCATAAATTACAAAAACACGATCCCAACTTGCAAAAGTCAGCTTCTCGATAATTTGTTCGTAGTTTTTATATCCTTTTCCGTCAGCACCTAAACCATTTCTTTTAATTTCTAAAGATTGAGTTGCTTTGTGTAATGCTTCTTGGAAAGAACGTCCAATTCCCATTACTTCACCAACAGATTTCATCTGAAGTCCTAAAGTTCTATCAGCACCTTCAAATTTATCAAAGTTCCAACGTGGTATTTTTACGATTACATAATCAAGAGTTGGTTCAAAAAGAGCCGAAGTTGATTTTGTAATTTGGTTTTGCAATTCATCAAGGTTGTATCCTAAAGCCAGTTTAGAAGCAATTTTAGCAATTGGGTAACCTGTTGCTTTTGATGCTAATGCAGATGAACGAGATACACGAGGATTAATTTCAATCGCAACGATATCTTCTTTTTCGTCTGGTGAAACCGCAAATTGAACGTTACAACCTCCTGCAAAATTTCCGATACTTCTCATCATTAAGATAGCGTAGTCACGTAATTTTTGGAAAGTTGTATCTGATAATGTCATTGCTGGTGCAACTGTAATTGAATCTCCAGTATGAATTCCCATTGGATCCATATTTTCGATCGAACAGATAATTACAACATTATCATTTTTATCTCTCAAAAGTTCTAACTCATATTCTTTCCATCCCATTAAAGCTTTGTCAATTAAAACTTCGTGAATTGGAGAAGCTTCAAGACCTCTTGTTAAAAGCTCATCAAAATCTTCTTTTTTGTAAACAACTGCTGCTCCAGTTCCTCCAAGTGTAAATGAAGGGCGAATTACAAGAGGGAAACCAAATTCCTGAGCAATTTCTTTTCCTTCTAAATATGAAGTAGCTGTTTTTGCAGGTGCAGTTGGCACATTAATTCTTTCTAAAAGCTGTTTAAACTGCTCTCTATCTTCGGTAATGTTAATTGCATTTACATCAACCCCGATTAATCTTACGCCGAAATCCTGCCAAATTCCTTTTTCTTCAGCTTCCAAACACAAGTTCAAAGCCGTTTGCCCTCCCATTGTTGGCAAAACAGCGTCAATTTGTGGATGTTCCTTTAGAATTTCAATAATCGATTTTGTAGTTAGTGGTTTCAAATAAACATGATCGGCCATGGTAGGGTCGGTCATAATCGTCGCTGGATTTGAGTTTATCAAGATAACTTCAATTCCTTCTTCACGAATTGAGCGTGCAGATTGAGATCCCGCATAATCAAATTCGCAAGCTTGACCAATAACAATAGGTCCTGAACCTATTATTAAAACTGATTTTATTGATGTGTCTTTAGGCATTTTGTATGTATTGTGTAGTTATTATAATGTATTCAAAAAACATTCACAGTGCTTTAGAAACTAGAATGTTACAAATTTATTACCGACAAGGTATAAAAAAAGGCGATACTAAAAAAGTAATCGCCTTATGTATGTTTATACAAACATTATTTTTTGTGTCTAGGCTCGCTAGAAACAGTTAATTTATGTCTTCCTTTTGCTCTTCTACGCGCTAGAACTTTTCTTCCATTCGCAGAAGCCATTCTGTCCATAAATCCGTGCTTATTTCTTCTTTTTCTTTTCGATGGTTGAAATGTTCTTTTGCTCATTGCTTTGTATCTTTAAATGGTATCTAATATCTCTTTTTCTGTTTTGGATATCCTTATTCCAAAACCGAGTGCAAATATACAAAGGTTTTTTTTTCTGGCAAGTACTTTAATAAAAATATTTTTAATTCATTTTACTATATTTGCAATCACAAATATACATCAATTATGTTTAATAAAATTATCAAACTTATTTTAGCTGGATTACTTGTAGTAGCTGGCATCTGGCAATTTACAGAAAGCAATATAGGTAACGGAATATTCCTTTTATTACTTACTGCAATTCCAATTTTTCTTTACTTTAAAAATGAATTTATCCTTTTAGCCTTCCTTAAATTAAGAAAACAAGACTTTGAAGGAGCAAAAAAATGGCTGTCTTATATTAAAAACCCTGAAACTGCATTAGTAAGAAAGCAACAAGGTTATTTTAATTATCTTCACGGAATCATGTTATCTCAAACAAATCTTATTCAAGCGGAGAAACATTTCAAAAAAGCAATTGAACTGGGATTGTCTATGGATATGGATCTAGCTGTAGCAAAATTAAACCTTGCAGGAGTTGCAATGTCACGCAGAAGAAAACTTGAAGCGACAAATTTATTAGCTGAAGCTAAAAAATTAGACAAACAAGGAATGCTGAAAGAGCAAATCTCAATGATGAAAGAACAAATGAAGAAAATCTAATTTTCTAAATTATAATCCCGATACTTCGGGATGAAATCCCAAATTCCATCTCGAAGTCTCGGGAGAGTTTGGGATTTTTTTTTGTTTAATAGAATTATCATCAAGTCTGTCATTTCGACCACAGGGAGAAATCTTCACAAGCAGCTCCACAAAGATTGTTAAATCCAAAAAGAATTAGAATTTGGATTTTTAATCCCGATAGTTATCGGGATGGAATTTACTCCAATATAATAGAAGGCAGATTCTCATTCAGCCATTTGTATTTATTGAGAATCATAATATGAGTTCCGCCTTTTACAACAATACAGCTATTAATATACTTTATAGGAAAAACATCATCCTGATCTCCGTGAATATGAATCACTTTTTCATCTATTTGATTCCTATTCCATAAAATAACCGATTCTACTGCCCACTGTAAATAATTAAGATCACGAACCGCTAAAAACTTTTCATACAACTTAATACGTTTATTAACTTTTTCACCAAAAGAGTATTTTGCAAGATTCTCAATGTTTAAAATTAACTTCATCGGAATCAATTTGTAGGCTTTTGTTGTTTTGCCAATTTTCATTCTTCTCGGAAACTCAACATTACTTCTAACACTTGAAATAATAATTACTTTTCTAGTTTGAATATGTTTTGCCATCTCTTGAACTAAGATTCCCCCAAAGGAAACTCCAATTAAAACTGGATTTTCATGTTTTATATTTTTAGAAATTCGAAGGGCATAATCAGACAATGACTCTTTTGGTTTTGGAATTTCCCATTCCAGTAAACACATTTCAAAAATAGTTTCATCAAGTTTGATTCTTTCAAAAATGGCAGGACTTGCTGCTAAACCAGGCATAAAATATACAGGAATTTTGCTCATTTGTCTGAAAACGGATTATAATTACGGCTATAATTTCAAGTTAAAAGTACTTTTTTTAGTTATATGCACAGCAAATCTTACACCATAATTGAACAGTAAAAAAATAAAATCAAAAAAAACAGTATCATTCGGGACTAAAACACAGATTTTAAAAAATAATCTAATATTGAAAATCAAATGATTACCTTTGTAGTCCGACATTTTTTAAAAGTTTGAAAAAGAATTCTACATGAGATTGTTCCACCCCATTCTCTATTACATATTAACGACTAATAAAAAACATGACAAATTATGGAATCTATTGAAATTACTATGGAAATCAAAGACAATACTTTTGCAAGACAATTTGAAACCACAGTTCCAGAAGGATTATTAAGCATTGAATATTCATTTCAGGAAAAGAAAATTTTCCTAACCAAAATCAACACTCCAGAAAACTACGAAAATCAGCCTGTAATCGACACCTTACTTAAAAATATAATGGAGTTGAGTACAGAAAAAAAGTTCAGAGTAGTTCCAATCCACCCAAAAATCGTTTCTTTTTTCAAGAAAAACCCTAAGTATAAAGAATTGCTTCCTCCGGGAATTAGAATCTAAAAATCGCCTATCAGCTTAAGCCACATACCGCCGATTACCATATATATAAAAAGCATCACAAGTCCGGTTATTAAACCTTTGACCCACCAGCTTTTTAAATCTACGTAGCCGCTCCCGAAAAAAACAGGTGCCGGCCCATGACCATAATGCGTTAAAGTTCCATAAATTGATCCCACAAAACCCAGCATAAAAGCTAAAAGCAATCCTGGAACTCCTAATGAAACCCCTACTCCTAAAAGTGCCGCATACATTGCCGCCACATGAGCTGTTGCGCTGGCAAAAAGATAATGACTAAAAAAGTATACTAACACAATAATAGGAAATGCCATCTGCCAGCTTAGCCCTCCTATTTCGGCTTTTATTACATTACTAAACCAGTTTATAAAACCTAGTTCATTCAACGAACTTGCCATCATAACTAAAACTGAAAACCAAACGATTGTATCCCAAGCTCCCTTTTCAGCTTTTACATCATCCCAAGTTAGAACAGAAGTTAAAAGCAAGATCACTAAACCAATAAAAGCTGTGGTTGTAGCATCAATAGAAAACAAATCACCAGTCATCCACAGAAACAACAAAATAAAAAACGTTAATAACATCATCCATTCGTTACGGGTAATCGGCCCCATTTCTTTCAATTTCTGAGCAGCAATCTGCGGTGCATCTCCGGTTTTTTTAAGTTCGGGCGGATAAATTTTATATAAGACAAAAGGAATTACAAAAAAAGCACACAAACCAGGAACTATTGCCGCTGCAGCCCACGACATCCAAGAAATTTTTATTCCTAAATTAAGTGCAAATTTTTGACACATTGGGTTACTGGCTGTCCCTGTTAAAAACATAGACGATGCGATTAAATTTGCATTGTAACTGCTTAGAGTAAGATACGATCCTAGTTTTCGGTGTGTTTCAGGTTGATCCGGCATAGAACCAAAACTCATTGACATTGATTTCATAATAGGATAAATAATTCCTCCGCCTCGAGCTGTATTACTAGGTACTGCAGGGGCTAAAACCAAATCAGCTAAACCTAAACCATAAGCTAGACCCAATGAACTTTTTCCGAATATTCTAATAAACAAAAAAGCAATCCTGTTTCCTAAACCTGTTTTTATAAATCCTCTAGCTATAAAAAATGAAATTCCGATTAACCAAATCACTTTATCTCCAAATCCTTTTAGAGCCAAAGTAATAGATTTACCTGCATCACCAGGAGCCAAAACCTGAGAAAAAGCGGTTAAAGCAATGGCAATCATACACATTGTACCCATTGGAGCAGCTTTTAGAATAATTCCTAAAATTGTTGCTACAAAAATGGCAAACAAATGCCATGCTTCGATTACTACACCATCTGGTGCAGGGATTAACCAAATTGCAATTCCAACTACTAGCGTAATTAAGGTTTGAGGGATTTTTACTTCTTTCATAAAATTAGGATTAAATTAGACTACAGTCTGCATTGAAACTGAATTAGAAACAGATTATCATTATAAGAAGAGGTGTCTGGGATATTGCGAGCATATCTGTCTATTTCAAATCCCATTTCGATACGACCTGTATAAGCTTTTCCAAATTCAAAACTAATCATTGGCGTATAAGTCTTCCTAACATTTGAATTAATTTTATAACTTGGATCAAAACTTTCAAAACGACAAGACAACTCTAAAGATGTTAATTTTTTGTAATTAACAGAGTATCTTAAATTAGGAAGAAAATAAATTCCGCGCATTTGATAATCCGAAACATCAGGAGTTCTTGTATCTGCGGGTAACGAAAAATATAAATTATGATTTGTTCCCTGCTTGTACTCTATTTGCAAATCAAAAGTAAACTTATCTGTTAACTTAAAATCGCTGGTAATATCAGCTCCAAAAGCAAAAACTTTTTCTTTGAAAACTTTCCCCGTTCCAGCGTTCAAACCTAAATTTATTTTATGTTCTTTTGACAATCCAAAAACCCAGCGTGTAGAATATTGCTTTCCGTTATCTTTATCCATTTCCTGATTTTTTCCGTTTCCATTTAAAACCGAAACAGCATAGTTTACAGGGATTTTACCAATGTCAAAATTTCCAGTTGCCGAAGCTCCGATTTGAAAACTCGTCCATCCGTTTTTTCCAAACTCATAATATTGATTAGAGAAATCGAAAGATTTAATGATATCAACAGGAACTAATTCTTCGATACCAAAAGCTGGTCGAAATTGACCACCAGTTACGGCTATATATTTACTAAAAGTATATTTTGCATAAGCATTTTCAAGCACCTTACCTTTTGTATCTGATTTGAAGTCAGCTAAATTCACTAAGATCACAACTTCGGTTGCCTCACTTAATTTTGTATTCAGACCAACCCTCATCCTTTTAATATCAAAGGAACTTTGAGTTACATCTCCTGTTGAATGATGAACTCCTAGAACATCAACATTTTTACCAAAGCTTTCTAAATATCGAGCTTGAAAAAGCCCTTTAAATTGAAACTGCGGATATTTAACACCATCATCAGAATCCGTTGCCGTTTGAGTTGCTGCGGTTTGACCATTCATAAAATGTGGTATTATCAAAAGGATAAAAACAATTTTTATTAGTAAAGATTTATTCATAAAGACTTTAAATAAAAAATTAGTATAATGTTAGCTTTGCTTACTTTTTTTATTCCCTTCTCATCTTCTATCTGAACTTCTATTTGCCGGCCTTGGGGCTGCTGTACTTCTATTTGGTGCTGGACTTGGCGCTGGGCGAGCTGCAGGTCTTGCTACTGGTGCCGCAGGACGAGTTACAGGCTGCGTTGGTCTTACAGCCGGTCTTGTTGACGGGGTCGCAGGACGAGTTACCGGTCTAGTTGTACCCGGATTTGTCACACCAGGTCTAGTCGTTGGATTTGTAGGTCGCGTCACCGGTCTTGTTGTACCCGGATTTGTTGGACGTGTTACTGGTCTAGTTGTGCCTCCAGGTCTTGTCGACGGATTTGTAGGTCGAGTTACTGGTCTTGTACTATTTCCCGGTCTTGAAGGTCTTGCAGGCGTTACTGGTGCAGGTCTTTTATAATCTCTGCCATTATAAGTTCCTCTATAACGTCCGTTAACTCGATTATCTCTAACTACGACTGATGTATTTCTTCTGCTGGCATAACTATTATAATACCTAGGATTTCTTATAACGGTAGTTCTTCGATAATAACGATTGCTATAATAATGTCCATGATACCCCCAATAATCATGATAATAAACGGGACGCCATGGACGCCAGTACGGAGGATAATATCCCCAATACCAAGGTGATCTGTAAGCTACATACACAGGAGAGAACAAAAACAAAACCACAGGCCACGCACTCACACTTGTACTTACATAACTTGGACTGGTTGTTGTATTGTAATTATTTGTTGTATTATTATTTATAATTACAGTCTGATCTCCTTTATAACCGGGATTGGGTGTTCCAGAAACTGTATCTGCAGGTTCAACTATATAATTTTTCCCGTATAAATCTTCGTCTCCAATTGCCTGAACGTGAACATTGTTTTTTTTGTCTTTATCAACTTCAATAACAGCAACATCTTGAGTTTCTTTACTATTTACCGCTACTTGAAGCACAATTACATGTGTATTTCCTTCTTTATGACTTTCGATTTCAATATAATCGATTTCTCCATCATTATTTAAATCTAAATTGTTAACCTTAGTTTCTGGATCGTTTAATGCCTTTTCAAAATCTTCTAATGTTTTTGATTTTTGAAACACATCTAATACCGCATATAAATTAAGATTATCCCCAGGCAGACCTAAAGCTACAGGTTCATCATTTGTTTGAGAAAACAAAGGATTAAACAAACTACTCATTAAAACCGCAAAAAATAGAATACTTTTTTTCATGTTAATAATTAGTTAATTAAGTTTTACCTTGACTAAGGTATGAAAAAACAGACAAAGTTTTAACAACATGTTATAACTTTCTATTTTACACTATAAAATACTAAATAAAAACAGTCTTTTTACTCAATTTTACTTCTCAAAAAGGCAATATTGTAAGACTTATATTCTTATATTTGTAAATAAGCGTTCTTTATGAACATCTTTTTCTTTTGTACTATCTTACAAAATCTGTTTTACGATTTGTCAAATTATAGAAATTAAATTGCGATGAAAAAACATATACTTCTTTTTCTTTTTTTTCTTTCAATTACCTATGGATATGGCCAAATTGAGGTCTCTTCAACTTTGGATGATGCGATCCAGAAGGCTATAGAAAAAAGCGCTTCTTTAAAAAACAAGGATTTAGATATTGAAAAATTGAATCTTCAAGAAAAAAGCGTCTGGAATAAATACATTCCAACGGTTGAAGCTAGTGCTCTTTATACTTATTTTGACAACAAACTTACTGTAGATCTCCCTACGGCAACTATTCCAATTGTAAACTATCCTTTATTTGACGGTAAAACTGCTTTTAAAAATTACGGAAATATCTTTAACGGAAGCGTAATGGCAAAAACGGTATTGTTTAGCGGTATGCAAATTCCGAACGGCGCAAAAGCTATTGGAGAAAAAACCAAAGGAACAATGTTCCTGAAAGAATCTGAAAAGGATCAAATCACAAAAGAAGTCATCAACACTTTCGATCAATTGGCATTATTAAAAGAGATTGACAAACTGCTAAAGGAAAGCGAAAACCGACTAGAAACGGAAACAAAACGTGTCACGAAAGCCATCGAACAAGGACTTGCAATTCCGTATGATCGAGATAAAATTAAGCTGGCTTCATTAGAACTGACTTCAAAAAAAATTGAACTTGATGGAAAAAGAAAGTTAGTTTATAAAAAAATTCAATATTTAACGGGTTATTCTATAACAGAAATAGAAAATGTTCATTACGACTTAAACCCATATTTAATAGCGGATGAAAAATTAAACACTCAGAACAAACAAGAAATAAAAGCACTTGAATCCTTTAAATCTGCTTATGAATATTTATTAAAGAAGGAAAAAGGAACTTACCTGCCAACTTTAGGAGCATTTGGAGGGGTTTCGTATTCCAGTCTTTTTGATGCAAATGCTACCACACCAATAATTACAGGAATTAATCAAGCTTTATATTTAGATTTAAATGAAGCTACAATAAGTAACAATTGGGTTGTAGGAGCTGCTATGAAATGGGAAGTTTTTTCTGGTTTTGAAAGAAAACACAAAGTGCACGAAGCCAAAATAAATATTGAACAGGTTCAAAACCAAATTGACGACACTAAAGAAAAACTCGAGCTTCTGCTGGAAAAAAATCTTGTTGATTATAGTGTCCTGACTCAAAAAATAGACATTACTCAACAGCAGGAAAAAGTGGCAAACAATAATTTAAATCTTGCCATAAAACAGTATAAAGAAGGTTTAATCAACATATCAGAACGTCTTGAAGCAGAAAATGACTCTTATAAAGCATCTGTAAACAAAACAACGACATTGATTGAACAAAGGCTTGCCGCTATTGAAACTATAATTGCCACTGGCGATTTATCAAAAAAAATATCTAAATAAAAGTTCTATTTTATGAAAAAAATAATTGTAACCACTGTCGCAATTCTCCTTTTAATCGGCTGTCAAAAAGCAAAAAAAGAAGATACAATTCAAGGGAAAATAGAAAAAGAACAAATTGCAGTTGTCAGTAAAATTCCTGGCAAGATTCTAAAAATCTTTGTCAAGGAGGGAGACATTGTACAAAAAGGAGATACGTTGGCAATTTTAGATATTCCGGAAGTAGATGCTAAAAAAAGCCAAGCTGAAGGTGCAGTAATCTCGGCTCAAGCACAATATAAAATGGCAGTAAAAGGCGCTACTGAAAACCAAATAAAACAGCTTGAAGCTAAAAAAATGGGATTGAAAGAACAATATGAGTTTGCTCAAAAATCTATCAAACGATTGACCAATATGCTTAAAGATTCTTTGATTTCTCAACAAACTTACGATGAAACTTTTGCTAAGTATCAAGGAGCACAGGCGCAATACAATGCGGTTATTGCCGAGCTTGATGATGCAAAAAAAGGCGCTAGAATCGAACAGCAAACAATGGCTTTAGGACAACAAGACAGAGCGCTTGGCGCATTGCAGGAAGTAGAAACAGCGAATAAGGAACGTTATATAATTGCTCCGCAAAATATGAGTATCGAAACCATTACTTTAAATCTTGGCGAACTCGCATTGCCGGGCTACACTTTGTTTAATGGTTATATTGCCGACAGTACTTATTTTCGTTTTACAATACCTGAAAAACAATTGGATAAGTTTAAAAAAGGACAAGAAATAACTGTGCAGGTTCCATATAAAAAAGAGAATATTAAAGGAACTGTAACTACCATAAAACAATTGGGAGCTTACGGAAATATTGCTACTGCATATCCAGATTATGAAATGCAGGAAAGCTTATTTGAAATAAAAATAACGCCTTCGAATATTGAGCAGGCAAAAGATCTTATTACAAAAACAACTGTTACTTTATCGCTTTAACTATGCAAAACTTTTTTTCATTGCTTAAACGGGAATTCCAATTATTTTGGAAAAACAAAGTCCTCCGAATACTATTCATTGGCGCACCCATACTCTATGGTGTTTTATTAGGATATGTTTACGGCAAAGGCAAGGTAACCGATTTACCCATAATTGTAGTTGATCAAGATCGAAGTGAACTAAGCTCAAAAGCGGTTCAAATGTTTGAGGATAATGAAGTTTTATCTATCGCTTCTATTTTGTACGATCAAAATAATCTTTCGAAAATTGCCATTGAAAAAGAAGCCACTTGTGTAGTTATTATTCCAAAAGATTTTGAAAAAATGACGCTCACTAAAAAATATCCTGAAATTACAACTATTGTAAATACGTCTAATGTTCTAACCGCTAATTATGCTTCGACTGCTATACAAGTTTGTTTAGGAACATTAAAAGCAGGCGTTCAAATTGAAACTTTAAGAAAACAAGGTGTTCCTGAAAATTTGCTTATGTCGCAATATGAGCCTTTCAAAACTACTTTTATAAAAAAATACAATCGCAGTACTAACTATATGTATTTTCTTTGGCCAGGCGTTCTTGCAACGGTACTGCAGCAAGTACTTTTGCTGGGATTAGCACTTTCTTTTGCTTCTGAATTTGAAAACGGAACTTTTAAAGATTTAGTAAAAAGATGCCCGTCAGTTTTCAAAATGCTTGCCGTAAAAATAATTCCATATCTGATAATGAGCTTTGGTGTCTGGCTTATTTACTGGCTTTTTACTTTCTGGTTCAGGCTTCCATTTTATGAAAATTTATTACCACTTACTTTTATCGCCGGGATATTTGTACTCTCTGTTTCTTTCATCGGAATTTTGGTAAGTGTAGTTGTTCCAAATCAATTAAAAGCGACAGAAATTTTAATGGTAATCGCAACTCCAAGCTTTATATTGAGTGGTTTTACTTGGCCGTTAAGTCAAATGCCTCAAGCCGTTCAAGCAATCGCAAATGTGATTCCGCTGACTCATTTCTTGAAAGCTTTTAGAATTCTTATTATTGAAGACGGTGCTTTTTCACAAACGACAGCACCAATTTGGAATATGATTATTATTGGCTCAGTCTGCTCAGTTGGCGCTTACATTGCTTTGTATTTTAAAAAGAAAAGCGTTTTAAAAGAAGCATAAAATTTTGACATAAAAAAAAGGCATAAGAATCAACTTATGCCTTTATATTTTTTAAAGAGAGAATTACTTTTCAATCTCTCTCATAGAATCCATCTTTTTATGAGCAAGGAAACCTGCTACATCTTCAAAATGCTCTTTCACACGTTTGTTTCCAAATTCGAAAACCTTAGTTGCTAATCCGTCAAGGAAATCACGATCGTGCGAAACTAAGATTAATGTTCCGTCAAAATCACGCAAAGCATCTTTGATAATATCTTTTGTCTTCATATCTAAGTGATTCGAAGGCTCATCCAAGATCAATAAATTTACAGGCTCTAACAACAATTTAATCATTGCCAAACGCGTTTTTTCTCCACCAGAAAGCACTTTTACTTTCTTAGTAATATCATCACCCTGAAACATAAATGCTCCAAGAATATTTTTGATCTGTGTACGAATATCTCCAACAGCAATTGCATCGATAGTTTCAAAAATAGTTGCATTCTCATCTAATAATGAAGCCTGATTTTGAGCGAAATATCCAATTTGTGCGTTATGTCCAATTTCAACACTTCCTTCGTCAATTCCTATTTCTTTCATAATCGCTTTGATCATGGTAGATTTTCCTTCTCCATTTTTACCAACAAAAGCAACTTTCTCACCACGTTCAATTACAACATTGGCATCTTTAAAAACGACATGATCTCCATACGATTTAGACATTTCTTTTACCACAACAGGATATTGTCCAGAACGTGCAGCCGGCGGAAACTTCAAACGCAATGCAGAAGTATCTACTTCATCAACCTGAACAATTTCAAGTTTTTCAAGCATTTTTACACGTGATTGTACTGCATCGGTTTTTGAAAACGTTCCTTTAAAACGATCAATAAAAGCTCTATTGTCAGCAATCATTTTTTGCTGTTCATCATAAGCTTTCTGCTGATGAATACGACGGTCTTTTCTAAGTTCTAAATAATGAGAATATTTAGCTTTATAATCGTAAATTCTTCCCATTGTTACTTCGATTGTACGATTTGTAATATTATCTACAAACGCTCTATCGTGCGAAATTACCACAACCGCTTTGGCAGAAGTCAATAAAAACTCTTCCAACCATTGAATACTTTCAATATCCATGTGATTGGTAGGCTCATCTAGTAAAATCAAATCTGGTTTTTGAAGTAAAATTTTAGCCAATTCAATACGCATTCTCCATCCTCCAGAAAATTCAGAAGTTTGACGTGTAAAATCTTCTCTTTCAAAACCTAAACCAACTAAGATCTTTTCAACTTCGGCTTCGTAATTTACCTCTTCAATTGCATAATATTTCTCGCTTAAGTCAGAAACTCGCTCGATCAATTTCATGTATCCATCACTTTCATAATCTGTACGAACCGTTAACTGCTCATTGATTTCGTCGATTTCGGCTTTCATTTTAAAAATTTCACCAAAAGCTTTAGAAGCTTCTTCCATTACAGTCGAACCGTCTTTGGTCAATAAATGCTGAGGCAGATAAGCCACAACAGCATCTTTTGGTGTAGAAATACTTCCTGTAGAAGGTTTACTTTGTCCTGAAATTATTTTTAGAAGTGTCGATTTTCCCGCACCATTTTTACCCATAAGGGCAATTTTATCATTTTCGTTTATAGCAAAAGAAACATCGCTAAATAATGTAGTTCCACCAAACTGAACCGAAATATCGTTAACTGTAATCATTACTTTCTGTGAATTTGTTTAATCGGTTAATCGTTTATCTGACTACCCATTTTTTTCGTGCTGCAAAGATAGATTAATTAGAGTATTAGACAATATTTTTTAGATTACTGAGCTGCAGGATTTTTTAAATTATATCAATATTCTTACATATTCACAAAATTTAATCTTATCTTGTATAAGAATTTAAAAATCAGCAAAATATGAGAACTAAATTAAACATAACTGCCAGCCTTATTACAGCGTTATTATTTGGACTTTCTGCAAACGCACAAAAAACTGTAATTAAAAAAGAAGCTTTACCAGCAAATGCTCAAACTTTTTTAAAAACGCACTTTGGTTCAAAAAAACCAAGCTACATATTAGAGGATAAAGAAATTCTCTCTACAGAATACAAAGTTCAATTTGATAATAAAATTGAAATCGAATTTGACAAAAAAGGAAACTGGAAAGAAGTTGATGGTAAAGGTGCAAAACTTCCATCATCTATTATCCCTAAAAAAATCGCTTCGTACATAAAAACAAACTTTCCTAAAGAAAAAGTAACTAAAATTGAACTGGGAACTTTTGGCTACGAAACAAAACTAAGCAACGGTTTAGAATTAAAATTCAACACAAAGGGAGATTTTACTAAAATCGATAAATAACATTTGTTTCATATTAGCAAAGGATATATATCGCTTTCTGCCACAGATTAGAGGATTTTCACTGATCACTTTGTCTTTGCTAAAAAATCTTTTCAATCCTCTAATCTGTGGTTAAAAAATAACACCGATAGATTTCAAAAATCTATCGGTGTTATTAAATTATCAAATTGACTAATTATCTAATTAGTCTTTTCTCCATTTTTTAGTTTCCTCAAAAATATGTTCTAAGATTGAAGCTTCTATTTCATCAAAAGCAATATTTCGTCTTCCCATTACTAATTTGGCAGTTTCAAAAGCTTTTTTGGTTACATAAGTTGTAAAACCTGCTGCTCCGCCCCAAGAAAAACTCGGAACAAAATTTCTAGGAAATCCAGAACCAAAAATATTAGCACTTACTCCAACAACAGTTCCGGTATTAAACATGGTATTGATACCGCATTTACTGTGATCTCCCATCATTAAACCACAAAACTGAAGACCTGTTTTTGCAAATCCTTCTGTTTCATAACTCCACAATTTCACTTCTTCGTAATTATTCTTAAGATTCGAATTATTACTATCGGCACCAATATTGCACCATTCTCCCAAAACTGAGTCACCTAGAAATCCGTCGTGCCCTTTGTTTGAATTTGCAAAAAGAACTGAATTCTTAACCTCTCCTCCTATTCTAGATCCTGGACCAACTGTTGTTGCGCCATAAACTTTAGCATTAAGCTTAACTGAAGCATTTTCGCATAAAGCAAAAGGACCACGAATTACAGTTCCTTCCATAATTTCAGTATTCTTACCTATATATATAGGTCCTGTAGACGCATTTAAAGTTACAAACTCTAGTTTCGCACCTTCTTCGATAAAAACATTTTCAGGCGCAATAACATTTACACTCTTAGGAATAGGCTGTGATTTTCTATCTTCAGTCAAATAAGCAAAATCAGCACGAATCGCCGCATCATTTTTAGAGAAAATATCCCACGTATGCTCAACCGTTAAACAATCGTCATTGTACTGAATAATTTCATATGAATCAAAATCAACTTCTTCTTGATTTTCTGTTGTAAAAAAAGCAACAACATCATCACCTTTAAAGATCGCCTGATTTTCTTTTAAATCAGAAATTAACTCTGCCAGAACATCATTTGGCAAATATGCCGCATTGATCATTACATTTTCCTCCATTTCCACCATAGGAAACTTGGCAGATAAATAATCTTCTGTAATTGTTGTAATGGTAGAACCTAGACGAGATTCCCATTTTTGGCGGATCGTCATAATTCCAATTAAAATATCAGCCACAGGTCTTGTAAAAGTAAAAGGCAGTAAAGCATTCCGGACCGGACCGTCAAAAAGAATATAATTCATAAATTAAATTTGTACTTGTTAAAATCTTGATTTGGTTATCAGGGTCAAAGTTACAAATATTTATGTTTTTACTAAACTTGTTTTAGTAGTTCGCAATTAATTCCTGAATAATTACATTGCTCTTAATTATAATAAAAAAAAAACATAGCCCGTAGTTTCAACCACGAGCTATGTTTTAAAATCTAGTTTTTGTCTTTTAATAATTTAGAATAAAATAATTCGTGAATTCGCGGCTAATAAATTATTGTATAAAAAAAGCCTTCCAATTGGAAGGCTTTTGTATGATTGTAAACAGCTATTATTTTTTAGCGTGTTTTGCATATTTAGTTTTGAATTTATCAATACGTCCTGCAGTATCGATAAGTTTAGATTTACCAGTATAAAAAGGGTGAGATGTTCTAGAAATCTCCATTTTTACAACTGGATACTCAACTCCGTCAACTTCAATTGTTTCTTTTGTATCTGCAGTAGATTTAGTGATAAAAATCTCATCGTTAGACATGTCTTTAAATGCAACTAATCTGTAATTTTCTGGGTGGATTCCTTTTTTCATCTTTTCTTTTATTTATTGTTTTAGAGCATTTTTATTTTGAAGCTTTTCCATGGTTAGAAAAAGGTATAAACAACTCTACTCTTTTTTGTTTAAAAATTTAATTATTTTTGAGTGTGCAAATTTACAATTCTTTTTTAATAAACAAATACTTAGCTCGCTTTTTTTTAGTTTATTTCGAAAAGCTTTTTTTATCTTCGATTATAGTGGGAATTACTATATTTGTGGATTAATTTTAAACTTATAGAAATATGATTAATGAAGTTATTAAAAAGAATGGAGTTACTTACGGCATTACTCTAGGAATCATCCTAGCTTTGATTACTGCAGCAATGTATGCTATAGATCTAAAATTGTTTGTTTCAGGCTGGATAGGCGCTCTAACATTTGTGCTTTATTTAATAATCGGCATCCTATTATTGGTTAAAACAAAAAAAGAAATCAATGGCTTTTTTTCGTTTAAAGATGCATTTACCACTTTTTTTATAACTACTATAGTTGCCTTAGCAATTTCTACCTTATTTAGTATCATATTATTTAATGTAGTTGACCCAGGCGCTAAAGACACCGTAAACGAGTTACTTATAAAATACATGGCTGAAACTTTACAAAAGTTTGGAACACCAGCTTCAGCTGTAAATGAAGCCTTAGCTAAAATGAAAGAAAATAGTCCTTTCTCAACTATAGAACAAATAAAAGCTTTAATTTTCAGTATTGTCGGCTACTCTATTTTAGGATTAATTTTAGCTGCATTTTTCAAAAGCAAATCTACACAAGAATAAAAATATAAATGAATTTATCTATACTTATACCGCTTCTAAATGAAGAGGAGTCACTTCAAGAACTCTACACATGGATTATTAAAGTGATGCAATCTAACAATTACTCTTATGAAATCATTTTTGTGGATGATGGAAGTACAGATGATTCTTGGAATATTATTGAACGTTTCTCAAACGAAAATTCCAATGTAAAAGGAATTCGTTTCATGAAAAACTTTGGAAAATCACAGGCTTTACATGCTGGTTTTGCAAAAGCAAAAGGCGATGTAATTATTACAATGGATGCCGATTTACAAGATAGTCCAGATGAAATTCCTGGATTATATGAAATGATTACAACTCAGAAATTCGATTTGGTTTCTGGATGGAAAAAGAAACGTTACGATTCTGTGGTAGCAAAAAATCTGCCTTCAAAATTATTCAATTGGGCTGCCAGAAAAACTTCAGGAGTAGAATTGAACGATTTTAACTGCGGACTAAAAGCATACAACAATACAGTTGTAAAAAACATTGAAGTATCTGGTGAAATGCACCGTTACATTCCTGTTTTGGCAAAGAACGCTGGTTTTAATAAAATTGGCGAAAAAGTGGTTATTCACCAAGCACGTAAGTATGGTGAAACTAAATTTGGAATGGATCGTTTCATAAACGGTTTTCTGGATTTAATTACGATTTGGTTTTTATCAAGATTCGGAAAAAGACCAATGCACTTATTTGGAGCGATAGGTTCGTTAATGTTCATTATCGGATTTTTATCTGCGGGATACATTGGTGTTTCAAAGCTATACCATATGTATAACGGAATGAAATACAGCCTCGTAACTAGTAATCCGTGGTTTTTTATCGCTTTAACAACAATGATTCTTGGAACTCAGCTTTTTTTAGCAGGCTTTCTAGGCGAAATCATTTTGAGAACCAAAAACAACGAAGAGCGTTATAAGGTTTCAAGAGAGGTTAATTTTTAACCAAAATACTTTGTCCTCTCTTATAAAAAAAAACAGGATCAACTCCTGAAAAAAACTTATTTTTATTTAAAAAATATTAAAAAGATATTTACATGAATATAGCACCTAACATATTGAATGCTGTAAACGAATGGTTGACGCCAACATTTGACAAAGAAACTCAAGCAGCTGTTAAAGAATTAATGACTACTTCGCCAAAAGAACTTGAAGAAAGTTTTTATAAAAATCTAGAATTTGGAACTGGCGGAATGCGCGGTGTTATGGGTGTTGGAAATAACAGAATCAACAAATACACACTTGGAAAAAACACTCAAGGTCTTTCTGACTATCTTCATGAAGTTTTTCCAAATCAGCCTTTAAAAGTTGTTATTGCTTACGACTGCCGTCATAACAGCAATACTTTAGCAAAAGTGGTTGCGGATGTTTTCTCTGCAAACGGAATTCAGGTTTATTTGTTTTCTGATATGCGTCCAACTCCTGAATTGTCTTTTGCACTTAAACATTTAGGCTGTCAATGCGGAATCGTTCTTACTGCTTCTCACAATCCTCCAGAATACAATGGATACAAAGTGTATTGGGAAGATGGCGGACAAATTGTTCCTCCGCAAGACGCTGCAATTATTAATGTGATCGAAAATTTAAGTTACGATAAAATTAAGTTCAATGCAAATGAGAGCTTAATTCAATATATCGATACTGAAATTGACAAAGCATTTGTAAAATCTTCAATTGAAAACGCAAGTTTTAATACTCCGGCTGAAGCCAAAGACAATTTACATATTGTATTTACTTCATTACACGGAACTTCTATAAAATCTGTACCAGATACTTTATCACAAGCTGGATACACAAATGTTCATATTGTTCCAGAACAAGCTGAACCAAACGGTGATTTTCCAACAGTAAAATCTCCAAACCCAGAAGAACCAGAAGCTTTAACAATGGCTTTGGCTTTGGCAGATAAAACCAATTCAGATATTGTAGTAGGAACAGATCCTGATTGTGATCGTCTAGGAGTTGCCGTAAGAAATAATGATGGTAAAATGATTTTACTTAACGGAAATCAAACCATGATTTTAATGACTTCTTTCTTATTGAAACAATGGAAAAAAGCAGGTAAAATTAACGGAAAACAATTCGTAGGCTCAACAATCGTTTCAACTCCAATGATGATGGAGCTGGCTACAAGTTACGGCGTAGAATGCAAAGTTGGCTTAACAGGTTTTAAATGGATTGCTAAAATGATCAAAGATTTCCCTGAACTTCAGTTTATTGGAGGCGGAGAAGAAAGCTTTGGTTTTATGGTTGGCGACGCAGTGAGAGACAAAGATGCTGTTGCTGCTACCTTATTAATATGTGAAGTTGCTGCCCAGGCAAAAGCTGCCGGAAGCTCTGTTTATAAAGAACTTTTGCAACTTTATGTTGAAAATGGCTTTTACAAAGAATACTTAGTTTCATTAACTAAAAAAGGCATGGAAGGTTTAGAAGAAATTAATCAAATGATGATTAATCTACGCCAGAATCCTCTAAAAGAAGTAAACGGTCAACGTGTAATTATGGTTGAAGATTATCAATCATCGACTGCATTGAACTTATTGACAAATGAAGAATCTTCAATGGATATTCCAAAATCAAACGTATTGATTTATTATACTGAAGACGGCTCTAAAATTTGTGCAAGACCAAGCGGAACAGAACCAAAAATTAAGTTCTACATCAGTGTAAATGCCGAATTAGAATCAGTTCAAGATTTTGATGCCGCAGAAAGTTTCTTAGACCAAAAAATTCAGAATATCATTGCAGATATGCAATTGAAATAATAAAATACAAATACAATATTCAAAAACCCGATATGTTTCTTTAAACTATCGGGTTTTAATGGTAAAAAACACCAAAATGAGTAATTTCAAAAAAATAATTCCTTTTATATACCCATATAAAAAATATGCATTCTTAAACATTTTTTTTAATGTTCTGTATGCGCTTTTCAGCACGCTTTCGTTTGTTGCTTTAATACCGATGCTTCAGGTGTTATTTGACAAAACAAAAGCAAACAATGTAAAACCCGTATTTAAAGGAATTTTACAGCTTAAGGAATATGGCGAAGACTATTTAAGCTACTATATTACCACAACAAAAGGAACTCACGAATCTGGTTACGTTCTTTCCATTATGGTTGCTATAATCATCTCAATCTTTTTATTAAAAAATTTAGCCGATTATTTGGCGATGTTTTTTATCAATTTTTTGAGAAATGGTGTTTTGAAAGACATGAGAAATGCTTTGTACAAAAAAACACTAGAACTTCCTTTGGCTTTTTATTCTGAAAAAAGAAAAGGAGATGTAATTTCTAGAATTTCTGCTGATGTAAACGAAGTTCAAAACTCATTTTTAGCAATCTTAGAGCTTATCGTTAAAGAGCCTTTAACCATTATTTTTACGATAGCTACTATGCTTATCATCAGTGCAAAACTGACTTTGTTTGTTTTTATTTTTATTCCAGTTTCAGGATATATTATTTCATTGATTGGAAAACAACTTAAGAAACAATCTACAAAAGCTCAAGAAGAACAAGGAAGATTTCTATCGACTATTGAAGAAACAATTGGCGGATTGAAAGTTGTAAAGGGATATAATTCGGAAAATTACTTTAATACCGTTTTTCAAAATTCGACAGAACGTTTTTTCAATTTATCGAACAGTATTGGAAACCGCCAGAACTTAGCTTCTCCTGCCAGCGAATTTATGGGAATTACTGTTATTGCCATTTTACTTTGGTACGGCGGACAAATGGTTTTAATTGATAAAACTTTAGAGGGCGCTGCTTTTATTGCTTACATGGGATTAGCTTATAATATTCTAACTCCTGCAAAAGCCATTTCTAAAGCTTCTTATGGAGTAAAAAGAGGAAATGCCGCTGCAGAACGTGTTCTTGAAATTTTGGAACAAGAAAACACTATTGTTTCTAAAGAAAATGCTATTGAAAAATCGACTTTTGACGATAATATCGACATTAAAAATATCAACTTTAAATATGAAGAAGAAACGGTTTTAAAAGACTTTTCTCTTCAAATTAAAAAAGGACAAACTGTTGCGCTTGTCGGGCAATCTGGAAGCGGAAAAAGTACTATCGCAAACTTACTGACTCGTTTTTATGATGTAAACGACGGAACAATTTCTATTGACGGCATCAATATTAAGGATATGAATCTGCAATCGCTTCGAAGCTTAATGGGATTAGTAACACAAGACAGCATTTTATTCAATGATACTATTAAAGCCAACATTTCATTAGGGAAACTAGACGCTACTGATGATGAAATAATCGAAGCTTTAAAAATTGCTAATGCATATGAGTTTGTAAAAGATCTTCCGCAGGGAATTTATACCAATATCGGAGACAGCGGAAACAAGCTTTCTGGAGGACAAAAACAACGTTTATCGATTGCAAGAGCGGTATTGAAAAATCCGCCGATTATGATTTTGGATGAAGCTACTTCTGCATTAGATACTGAAAGTGAAAAATTTGTTCAGATAGCTTTAGAAAACATGATGCAAAACAGAACTTCAATTGTAATTGCGCATCGTCTTTCTACAATTCAAAAAGCAGATGTAATTGTAGTGATGCAAAAAGGAAAAATCGTAGAACAAGGAACGCACGAAGAATTGATTGCACATAACGGAACTTATAATAAACTGGTAACTATGCAGTCTTTCGAGTCTTAAAAACAAAACCAAGACTTAACAAATAAACGAACACAGATTAAAGAATTATTAAACCTGATTTTAATTTCTTTAATCTGTGTTTATTTTTATAACTTTAGGTTAGTTAAGGAATAAACTTTTTAACGCTTCTTAAAAATGTATATTAACAACCCTAATATCAAACTGCCAGACGATCCTAATACGATTGTCTGGAAATATCTTGATTTATCTAAATTTCTAGACTTATTACTTTCGAAGAAATTATTTATGTCACGTTCTGATAAATTTGAAGATCAATACGAAGGCACTTTTAGCGAACCTACTTACGAAGAGATAAAAAAGCTTGCAGTTGACAATCCTGATTTCCTAAGTTACTACAAAACACATCGCGAGAAAGTAGCGATCAGCAGCTGGCATATAAATGAATACGAATCGTTTGCAATGTGGCAGATTTTTACTCAAAACAGCGAAGGATTAGCTATTCAGTCTACAATTGGGAGATTACAGAAAGCTTTGAAACCAGAGAACAATTTCGACCAATATATAGGCGAAGTAAATTACATCGATTACAAAAAAGAATATATTCCGTTTGACGATTTATTCTTTCCATTTTTATTCAAAAGAAAAAGCTTTCAATACGAACGCGAAGTCCGAATTATTACCGATACTTCCAAAAGCAATCTCAAAATAAACGATGGTTTACGAATCAATGTTGACCTTAAATATCTTATTGAGAAAATATACATTCACCCAAAATCTGAAAACTGGTACAAAAAACTGGTTATTGATTTGGTTCATAAATTAGGTCACGATTTCGACATCGAAAAATCAGATTTAGAAAGTGATATATTAATATAAAGAGGCTAAGGCTCTAAGGCGCTAAGACGCTGAGTTTTTATCCTGTCACTGATTAAAAACTTTTCTAATTGTGACTTAATAAGAAAGGCGTGTAGAAAATTTTAAATTTCTACACGCCTTCCTTTATTTTATAAAGCGCAAAAATCACCTTAATTTTTTAATCTGTAAAACCTCAGAATCTTAGAATCTTAGAACCTTTTAAATAGGCTTATAATTTTTAACTTCCCATTTTTTCGAGCCCAAATCGATATAATTATAATGCAGCACATCATTTTTATCAAACTGTCCGTTTTGGTTTGTGTCTTCGATTGTTCTAAAATACAAACGGTTTTTAGATTCGATCAAATTCCAATCTACCAATTCTTCCAAGTCAGCAGAAACTTTTGTGAAATTTTCTCCGCTGATGTCGCTTAAATACAAAGTCTTAATATCACTTGTGTCAATTTTACCATCTTTGTTAGTATCAGAATCTGTTAAAGTATAAACCATCACTTTATTCTGCGTTCTGTCTGCAACCGTTTTCAAATAAGTGGCAGTTAAAATTAAAACTGGTTTATCTGAAAGCGGACGAATTGAATCTGAATCTACTTTTTGAAACTTTAAATTCTGAAGATATCCAGTAATTTCATATTCTCCCAAGTTAGAAATTGTAAAGCTTATATCATTCACGCTCGAAGAACCGTAACGCGCTTTTGAACCCTTTTCAAAAACCCTTAAATCCCCAACAGGATGAATTAAATAATTCGTTCCTTCCATCTGAATAGGCAAATCTGCAATTTCAATTTGTGTCGAATCACTTTTTGCGACAGTTCCAACTTTATTTGAACCATCATAAATCACTTTTGGCTTTTGCTGTACTTCATCTTTACAACTCATTAATGTACCGATGATTATTAAGGCTATATATTTTAAGGAATTTTTCATGCTTGCAAATTATATTAGAATATCAAATATAGTATTTTTGATCGTATTATCTGTTTTTATTGAATTTTACTAAAGCAAAGATATTGAGAAACACAATTCCAAGATAACCTAAAAATACAATCCAATTTTGTTTATACAAAGATAAGTAATACTCCTGTTTTCTCTTTCTCTCCTGCTCCAAGATATAATCTTTATTAGCTTCGAAATAACCACATGTAATTGGGACAATTTTCACACTTATTTGATTCTTAGGCTTTGGTATTCTCAAAACAAAAAAGTTGTTCTTATATTGCATAAACAATGTTTCTTTTTCAGCAAAGAAGATATCCAAAATTTCAATATAAACTTCATATTTCATCTTAGTACCAAAACAAACTTGAATTCCATTTATTGTATCATTTGTACGATTTAATTCCTTTAAATCAAATCGAAGTCTATTTAACTTTTTTCTTTCTAAATCCAAGGAATTATTAAAATTAAAAACCTTATAATTCCTTTTATAACTCATAATATTCTTTGTCCCAATAGAGTCATTACAGATATAAATATCCATACATCGCTCTTCTTTAAAAGCATCGACTTTATAAAAATGATAAAAACACAGTAAAGGAATAACAATCAAAGAAATCATTCCGGGAACATAATAAATCTTTCTTCTATTTTCCCGTTTCCTTATCATAACCTTGCATTCAGTTTTATATTAAAAACTCTTGAAGTCATAAAATTCGGAATCGCATATTGGTTTTTAGAATAAACATCGCGAACCCAAGTATTCGTAATCGCATTTTGATTGTTGAAAATATTAAAAATCTCTAACCCAACAGATAACTCTTTAAAATTTTTAAGCCAGCCCGTTTTAGCATTCTGAGTACTGCTGTCTACAAAAACTTTAGCAAAACCAATATCCGCTCTTCTATAATCATTTAATCTGTTTTGATACAAATAAGGATCAGAATACGCTGGCGCACCTCCAGGCAAACCAGTATTATAAACTAAATTAAGATACACTTTTACACTAGGAATATTTGGCATATAATCCTGAAACATCATTGCAAACTTCAAACGCTGATCTGTCGGACGTGCGATATAACCTTTGTTCTCGTAGTTTTCTTCGGTTTTCAGATATCCAAAACTAACCCAAGATTCAGTTCCTGGTACAAATTCTCCATTCAATCTAAAATCTAAACCTTGCGTATATGCTTTTGCATTATTATTGGCAACATATCGAATTCGAACATTGTCTATAGAATACACATTTACATCTGAAAGTGACTTATAATAAACTTCTGTAACCCACTTAAAAGGGCGATTCCACATTTTAAAATTGTAATCATTGCTCAAAACGACATGAACTGCTTCCTGCGCTTTTACATTCGGATTCACGACTCCATTCAAATCACGGAGTTCTCGATAGAAAGGCGGCTGATGATATAGTCCTCCCGAAATTCTGAAAACCATGTCCATATCCCAATCCGGTTTTATTGCAAACTGCGCCCTAGGACTCAACACAAACTGATTTTTTCCTTCAACCGCGGCGCCTGAAACATTCCAGCTTTGAAAACGAGCGCCAACATGAAACCAAATTTGATTGGAACCAATTTCAGATTGTTTATTCCATTGTGTATAACCCGAAAATCTATTTATAGTATTAAAATTTGTTGCTCGAACGTTTTGATAAGGTAAAAGCGGACCTTCATAAGGTGTGTAAGGCTGATTATTTTTTGGCAGCATAACTAAAGGCGGATTTACTGAAAATCCAGCCGAATCAATCACTTCCCACTCGACAACTCTATCTCGAATTGATTCTCTGGTATATTTTAATCCAAATTCAAGCTGACTTTCTTTCCAGTCTTTAGAACCTTTAATTTCAACATTTGCGATTAAAGCATCCAAATCATTTCTAGCATGATTCAACTGCGATCCAATTCCTCGAGTAAAGTCAACTGCTGTCTCGTTTGTTCCATCTTCTGCTGCCACATTTCCTAAACGATATTGTGCCAAAATATCAAAATGTTCTTTTTCTGTAGTATGAAATAATGAACCAATCAATTTTAGCGTAAGCGATGGAGAAACTTTATAAGTTGTTTTTAAAGCTCCAAAGTAAGTATCATATTGATCTTTTTCCTGACCTTCATAATACACATTAAGCGCCATTGGCTGATCGATAGTTCCAAATTTCGTCTCTCTCGTTAAGGGCTGATACAAATATTTATTCTGCGAAACATTTCCTAGAAAACTCATCTGCCATTTTTCAGAAATATCGTAATTTATATTAGTTTGAAGATCTGCAAAAGTTGGGGTATAATTTGTCTTTGTATCTTGACTATTTACCAGCAAACTATTATTTCTGTAGCGAACTCCGGTTACTGCTGACCATTTTTTATTTTTTGAAACGGCATCAACAGAAGCACTTCCGCCTAAAAAACTGGCTTCTAAAGAAGCGCCAAACCGAGTTGGTTTTCTATAAGTAATATCTAAAACTGATGATAATTTATCTCCAAACTTAGCTTGAAATCCACCTGCCGAAAAATCAACATTTTGAACCAAATCTGTATTGGTAAAACTTAATCCTTCCTGCTGTCCTGATCGAATTAAAAAGGGACGATAAACTTCAACTTCGTTAACATAAACTAAATTCTCATCATAATTACCGCCTCGAACTGCATACTGAGTACTAAGTTCATTATTTGAATTTACACCCGGAAGTGTTTTTAAGATATTTTCTACACCCGCATTTGCACCGGGAACTTTTTTTATTGCTGTTACATCAATTGTTGCAATTCCCTGAACACGTTTTCTATTTTTGGAAGACACAAAAACTTCTCCCATTTGTTCTTCGGAATTACTCATTATCGGATTAAAAACAAAAAACTCATTTGGCTTTAAATTCACCGTTAAGCTTATCATTTTTAAAGAAATATGGGTGAAAATTATCGAAACTTTTTTGTTTGAAACTACATCAATTTCAAAAAAACCATTGGCATCCGATTGTGTACTGCTTTTACCTGAGGAAATATTTACATTTGAAACAATATTATTTTCATCATCTACAATAATTCCTTTAACATGTCCGCTTTGAGCAAACAAAGCACATGTGAAAAACAGAAAAAACAAGGCGAATATGAACCTATTATTATACAACTATTTGGGTTTTATTTTTGTTGACTTCTAAGGAAACGTGTTTCAAAGATAGAAGAATTCCCTACATTATCAATTACTTCAATTTTTAAATCATTTGCTCCTTCAAGCAGCAATTGAGAATCAAAAGTGTGAGTAATCTTTTTATTTTTATTTTCATATTCAAACAAAACCCATTTTCCGTTCAAATACCCATTATAGGATTTAATTCCTGATGAAGAATCGCTTATAATAAACTCGATTTTTTTCTGATCGCTGATCCATTTGTCCTGAACTGGCTTTGTGATTTTAATAACTGGTTTTATAGTATCTAATACTAAACCATATTGTCCTAATACTTTTGATTTTGCCGTGTAAACATCTCCTTTTCTAACCGTTCCATTGTAACTGCTGCTTGCTCCGCTTATTCTTCCAATAAAAACTTTGTCGCGCAAGGCTTCAGAATAAGTATTATCCTTGATGGTTATAGTAAAATTAGAATGCACAGGAACTGTATCATCATGAATATAAATTCGATTGTTTTTAACATCAAAGTTTAAATTAAAATCATCGTAAAATGTTCCTGCAGGGAAGAAAACAGACATATTGTCTTTTTCGAAATTAGAATCCTTATTGTATTTAACAAAATACTTAGATGTACTCGCTTCTGCCGGCACCAAAGGAACAGCTGAATCATATTCGATTGGAACTGTGATCGAATTTAAATTCCCGTAATAATCTGAAACTTCAATTCTATAAGTTGACGCTAAATTAGGTTCTGCGGTAATTATCCCTCTAGATGCATCCGTTTTTATAATGCTTAACGCAAAAGGTGTTTTCATGAAAAGCTTCTGAATACGCTGACTTGTTTTTTTGTATCGAGAATAATCAATAAATGCATTGATGTAACGCATTTCATCAAATGAATATGTATTAAATTGATAGTTGTAGTTTTGATTTCCATTCAAAAACGTCGAAACATTAAAAACGCCATTTTTATTAAAAGAAACATCATCAGTATCAACGGCATTAATTCCAAAACCAATTTTTCCATTAGTTTTTACTTTTCCCGCAAGATAAGTTCCGTCTTTTTGAAGCGTCATATTAAGCAGTAAAGGCTGTTTTGATTGATTAACTGAGGCGTTATCCAACGGATAAACGTACAAACTAGACAAAGTTGGTTTCTTTGTATCTTTAATATTTTTATCAAACCCAAAGAAAATCGGATTAATTACAAACTCTGTTTTTGTATCTCTAATTTCAAAATGCAAATGCGGTCCTTCAGATGAACCTGTATTTCCAGAGAGTGCAATTAATTGTCCTTTTGTAACCGGAAGATCGCCTGGTTTTGGGAATACTTCAATTTCATAAGCTTTTTCAGCATAATGCGTTTTATTTACATAATCTTGAATTGCTCCTTTAGTGGTTTGCAAGTGACCATAGACAGAAGTATACCCATTTGGATGCGTAATGTAAATACATTTTCCGTTTCCAAACGTCGAAATCTTTATTCTTGACACATAACCATCAGCAATTGCATACACATTTAGTCCTTCTCTCTGATTGGTTTTTAAATCAAAACCAGCATGAAAATGATTTGGTCTTAACTCGCCAAAGTTACCAGAAAGCTGCATCGGAATATCTAATGGCGGGCGAAAGTAATCTTTAGGATATTGTGTTTGGGCAAAAATAAAGTGGCCGCACAAAAGGGCAAATACTGAAAATCTCATAAATAACATTTTTGCTAAGATAAAAAATTAACAGGGAAAAACCGAAGATACAACCACAAAAACACAATTGATTGAAATTCATTTATTTGTCTATTTTTAATGCAAAAAAATCGATAAAAAATTGCATTAATAAAAAGGAATATTAACTTTGTATGATTAAGTAATGAATAGGATGTATAATGAGTGTAATTGCCGAAATAATTGATACTCTTGAATATAAAATCGAAAAGCTGTTTGAGAAATCAAAAAGCTTGGAAAAGAATAATCAGGTATTACAATTAGAATTAGCCAAAGCTGCGCAAATTATTCGAAAACAATCTGAGGAGATTGAAGCTTTGAAGAAGCAGTATGACACACTTAAGATAGCCAATTCGTTGCTTGGCAGCGACGACAACAAGAGAGAGACAAAGCTTAAAATAAATTCATTAATTCGCGAAATTGATTACTGTATAGCACAACTATCAGATTAGATAACATGGACGGAAAGCTTAAAATCAAAATATCAATTGCAGACCGAGTTTACCCATTAACGGTAGATCCAGCTCAAGAAGAAGGACTTAGAAGTTCTTCAAAAAAAATTGATGCCATGATTAAGCAGTTCGAAGAAAGTTACGCAGTTCGCGATAAACAAGATGTATTAGCCATGTGTGCACTGCAATTTGCATCGCAAGTGGAACAAAAACAAATTGATAACGCAATCGATGGCGAGCAAACTATTGAAAGAATTAAAAAATTAAATTTGCTTTTAGATCAATATCTCGAAAACTAAACGTTCTTTACAGAAACTAAGATACTGCCTACATTAGTTCACAATTGGTAAACTCAACACTAACAATTTAGAATGAGCAAATCATCACTACTATAGCATGCCACGCTTTATTGCGAGGAAACTTGAACAGTGAGTTAGCTCAAAACTTGTCTTTACGAGTTTATTCAAGCAATTAATGTAGGCTTTTTTTATATATAAACCTTAACAAACATGGACATCATAACGATCATTATTGGTATAGTAGGTATTGCAGCAGGTTTTGCAATAGCTAAATTTATCGAGAAAAGTAATATTTCAAACCTAATAAAAAACGCAAAAAAAGAAGCAGCTTCTATTTTAAAAGACGCTAATTTAGAAGCCGAAAATATTAAAAAGGATAAAATTCTTCAAGCAAAAGAACGTTTTATCGAATTAAAATCAGAACACGAACAAGTTATTTTAGCAAGAGATAAAAAAGTTGCTGAAGTAGAAAAAAGAGTGCGTGATAAAGAATCTCAAGTTTCTAACGAGCTTTCAAAAGCTAAAAAAGTAAACGACGATTTTGAATCTAAAACAGCTGAATACAACAATAAAATTGAAGTTTTAGACAAAAAACAAGCTGAAGTTGACAAGCTACACAAAAGTCAATTACAGCAGCTTGAAGTAATTTCTGGGCTTTCTGCAGAAGAAGCGAAAGAACAATTAGTTGAAGGCTTAAAAGCAGAAGCTAAAAGCAAAGCAATGTCTCATATTCAAGACACAATTGAAGAGGCTAAACTTACTGCACAACAAGAAGCTAAAAAAATCATCATCAACACAATTCAAAGAGTTGGAACTGAAGAAGCAGTTGAAAATTGCGTTTCTGTATTCAACATCGAATCTGACGATGTAAAAGGTAGAATCATTGGTCGTGAAGGTCGTAACATTAGAGCTCTTGAAGCTGCAACTGGAGTTGAAATTATCGTTGACGATACGCCAGAAGCAATCATCCTTTCTTGTTTTGATCCAGTTCGTAGAGAAATCGCTCGTTTGTCATTGCACAAATTGGTAACTGACGGACGTATTCACCCAGCTAGAATTGAAGAAGTTGTTGCAAAAACAGCTAAACAAATCGACGACGAAATTATCGAAGTTGGTAAACGTACCGTTATCGATTTAGGAATTCATGGATTACATCCAGAATTAATTAAAGTTGTTGGTAGAATGAAATACCGTTCATCTTACGGTCAAAACTTATTACAACACTCAAGAGAAGTTTCGAAACTTTGCGGTATCATGGCGGCTGAATTAGGCTTGAATGTAAAACTTGCTAAAAGAGCTGGTTTACTACACGATATTGGTAAAGTTCCAGATACGGAGAGCGATTTACCTCACGCATTATTAGGTATGCAATGGGCCGAGAAATACGGAGAAAAAGAAGAAGTATGCAACGCTATTGGTGCGCACCACGACGAGATCGAAATGAAATCATTATTGTCGCCAATTGTTCAGGTTTGTGATGCTATATCAGGAGCAAGACCAGGAGCAAGACGTCAGGTTTTAGATTCATACATTCAGCGTTTAAAAGATCTTGAAGAAGTAGCTTACGGATTCAGCGGTGTAAAAAATGCTTACGCTATTCAAGCTGGTAGAGAACTTCGTGTTATCGTTGAAAGTGAAAAAGTTTCTGATGACAATGCAGCAAACTTATCATTTGAAATCTCACAAAAAATTCAAACTGAAATGACTTACCCAGGTCAAGTTAAAGTAACTGTAATTAGAGAAACAAGAGCTGTAAATATTGCAAAATAACAGCAACTCATACATAAAAACAAAAAAGGCAGTTCGTACGAACTGCCTTTTTGTTTTGATATCTAATAGTAAAATAGTAAAAGCTTTTAAAGATCATTAAACGTGATTTTAAAACTCGTTCCTACTCCTACTTCACTTTCTACAGAAACTGTTCCTTTCATGGCTTCTATTTGGTTTCTGGTTATATACAAACCTATTCCTCGCGCCTCTTCATGTTTATGAAATGTTTTATACATCCCGAATAACAAATCACCGTATACCTTCAAATCAATTCCTAAACCATTATCGGTAATCTTCAATGATTTATGACCATCTGTTTCCAAACCAAAATCAAAAATAATAACAGGATCTCGATCAGGATGCGCATACTTTATTGCATTAGTTGTAAAATTCAACAAAACACTTTCTAGATAAGCAGGATTAAAATTTATTATCAGGTACTCAGGCACATTATTTATAATCGTTACCTTTTTCTGTTTACTATGCCCTTTAATCGTCGAAATAGTTTTTTCTATATATTCAAAAAGCTTTAATGGCCCAACTGTAATATTGATATTGCTTTGCGTTTTTACGATCTGACTTAAATTTGAAATTGTTTCATTTAAATCATTAGAAACCGTACGCAAATGTTCCAGCATTTCGGTAACCGTTTCCTTATCGCCATCAGCATCAATAAAATCTAAAATTGATTTAATATTCCCTGCCTGAGTATTTAAATTATGCGATACTATATGCGAAAAATTCAGCAGTCGGCTATTTTGATCGCTGTACAATTTCATTGTTTTCAAAAGCTCAAGTTCCTTTTCTTTCTGCAATGATATATCGGTATGCGTTCCTATAACACGCAATGGCTTTCCATTTTCATCACGTTTAATAACTTTTCCACGATCTAAAATCCATTTATAATTGCCGCTGGAAGTCATTACGCGATGATAGTTTTCGTAATAAGGTATCTTGTTTTCAAAATGTTCTTTGATATCAGAATAATACTTCGGAAGATCATCAGGATGCACAATTTTATCCCAGCGCTCCGGATCATCAAAAATATCACTTGACTCTAATTCTAGAATTTTTAATGATAATGACGAATAAAAAACGTTATTAGTCACCATATCCCAATCCCAAATACCAACCGTTGAAGCATCGAGTGCAAACTGAAAACGTTCTTCGGAAATGCGAAGTTTCTCTTCTTTATCTTTAAGTTCAGTTATATCTGAAACATGTCCAAAAAAACTCACTTTACTCCCCCCAGACAATTCAGTTTTAGCCGAAACTCTAAACCAGCGAAGTCCTTTTTTAGGCAAAACAGCTCTAAATTCAATCTCCCAAGGCTTAATTTCCTTTCGCGCTTTAACCAAGGTTTGAAAAAACATATCACGGTCTTGGGGCAAAATTCTTTCGTAGATAATCAGCTTAATATCATCTGTAAATTTATTTATTGAAAGTTCAAAAATTTCATCGACAGATCTGCTGACAAGAGGAAATGAGTAATGATTATCTTGATCTATTACAAACTGAAAAATTAAGTCTGGCACTTCTGCAAGCAGCTTTTTGTAAAAATTATTAACTTCTAAGCAATCTTCACTATTAAAAAAATCAAAAACCATACGCCGTCATTTAAGTAAATAATTACTTCTCAAAATCGAATTCCAAAGCTTTATTATCGCTTTTTATAATTTCTTTTTAATACAAAATCAAATACAATATATTAATTTTTGGTTTAAAATGCGGGCTCAGCATAAAAAAATTATTTTCTCGGATGAAAAGAATGCATCACTTCTTTCAAAAAACTTCGATCAAGATGCACATAAATTTCAGTTGTGGTAATTGATTCATGTCCCAACATTAACTGAATCGACCTTAAATCGGCGCCATTTTCTAATAAATGTGTCGCAAAAGAATGACGCAGAGTATGCGGACTAATCGTTTTACTCAACTTGATTTTTACAGCCAAGTCTTTTATAATAGTAAAAATCATAGCACGAGTAAGCTGATTCCCTCTACGATTTAAAAACAAAGTATCTTCAAAACCTTTTTTAATATTTAGATGCACCCGAATTTCATTTTGGTAAATCTCTATATATTTCCGAGTCACTTTACCTATTGGAACAAAACGTTCTTTATTTCCTTTTCCTGTAATCTTTACAAAACCTTCATCAAAAAACAAATCAGATATTTTGAGCGAAACCAACTCCGAAACTCGTAGTCCGCATCCGTATAAAGTTTCCAACATGGCTCGGTTCCGTTCCCCTTCGTTACTACTTAAATCTATTGCAGCAATTAATGCATCTATTTCTTCGACAGACAATGTATCTGGTAATTTTCTGCCAGTTTTAGGACTTTCGATTAACTCTAAAGGACTATCGTTTCTGTAATCTTCAAAAACCAAATAATTAAAAAAGCTTTTCAGACCAGAAATAATTCTAGATTGAGATCGAGGATTTACCTCTTTTGATAGGGAATAAACAAATTGCTGAATTGTTTCGTCAGTAATTTTTAAAGGCGAAACATCGATTTGATTGTTTTCCAAAAAGAGACATAAACGTTCTATATCAAAACTATAATTCTCGATGGTATTTTTAGACAATCCTCTTTCTATCCGCAAATACGATTGATAGTCTTTTATATAATTATTCCATTTCATATTTACAAAGTAAAACATTTTTAAGCATAAAAAAACCTTCCTGAAATTCAGGAAGGTTTTACATAAAATATCGTTTTATGATATTAGAATTTATAAGCTAAAGACAACGCAAGGTTACTATTTTTTGCACTATCATAATAGTCCTCTGTATTATCAATATCTTTATCAGAAAGTGGAGACAAACCAATCGTATAACGAATACCTACTGAAAGATTTTCAGTAAAATTATATCCAGCTCCTAAATTAAAGCCAAAATCTGTAGATCTGGTAAGATCTTTAACATCAGTACCATTACCTTTTGCAGACAATAAAATACCTAGTTGCGGACCTGCTTCAACACTAAATTTATTTTCTACAAAATAGTATTTAGCCAATACAGGAATATTTAAATAATTCAGTTTAAGATCGACATCACTTCCCAAAGGGCCATCAACTTTAGTACCTTGAGCAGAATACAAAAGTTCTGGTTGAATGAAAAATTTCTCAACAACATGAATTTCTGCAAAACCTCCAACATGAAAACCTATTAAGGATTTAGTATCATTAACATCTCCTCCAACCACCGTTGAAATGTTAAGACCTCCTTTAACTCCGAATCTTGTTTGTTGCGCGTTAGCAAATCCAAACGTCATTACTGCTATAGCAGCTAAAATAATTCTTTTCATTACAATTTATTTTTACGTTACACAGATCAAATATAAAAATATTCTTCATAATTCTGCATTAGGAATTTAACAAAAAAAATAGTAATAAGAAATTAACTAACTTATTTAAAAGCAATTAAACTTTATTCTCAATAATTAACCCCACAAAAAAAGCCTTCCTCAAAGGAGGAAGACTTTTTAAACTAACGAAATAATTTATTTAGAAACTAATTAAAATTTATAGATTACTCCAAAACTTACATCTCTTAAGTCAGTACCAAAACCAAAATTGTTACTTTTATCAGCACCATGACCTCCATTATTGTTTACACTATATTCTAAACCAGCCCAAGTTGCTTCGATAGCAAAATGATTTGATAAGAAATAACTTAAACCTAAGCCTACATTTGTTCCAATTTGATTTGTTTTAAAATCCCCTGCTTTAGTATTTGTAAAATCAAAACCAGCTTGACCAAAAACTGAAAACTGAGAAGCAGGAGTAAAATAATATCTACCAAAAGCTCCAGCTGTAAATGCATTAGTTTTATCGTCACCAATCTTATTTGAACCAAAACCTAATTTTGCTCCAATAGCAATGTTTTCAGATACAAAATAACCTACTTTTGGCTCAATTTCAAATCCGCTAGCTTTAGCATCACCCGTTTTTGTAGAACCTACAGTTAAAGCTCCAGAAATAAAAGCATCTCCTTTAGCAAATCCACCAGTTTGTGCATTAGCAAATGCAAAACCAAATACTGCAACAGCAGTTAAAATAACTTTTTTCATAATTTATTTTTTTATTACGGAATACAAAATTAAGATTACACTTACTAAAATACGTCCACAATAAGGCATTAAAACATCAAAATAAGACAGAATTAGATTACAAACAAATGATTGGTTTCCAAATAATTAGAAGAAAACACAGGTGTAAAACAGCTTAAAAAGCTAAAAAAAGTGTGAATTTTAATAATTTTATAAAGCTTGATGTAAAGCAATAAATTGAAAATAATGTAGTTTTGACTTTTAAATAACAATTAAACACAAAACCCCTAAAAACATTTTTATGAAAAAAATACTTTTAGCAGCTGTATTGTTCTTAGCAACATCAGCAACCATTCAAGCACAATTATTACAAATTGGAGTAAAAGCCGGTGTTAACTTTGCAAGCCAAACTGGAGATGCAGGTCTTAACGGTGTAGCGTTTGACAAAGACGGAATTACAAGCTATCATGCTGGTCTTGTTGCAGAAGTTAAATTATTAGAAAAATTCTCTATTCAACCAGAACTTTTATATTCTACTCAAGGTGCAACTTAAAAATTTAAGGATGCTCAGGAAGACTTTAAAAATAAATTAGCTTATTTATCGATCCCTGTAATGGCAAAAATCTATATGACAAAATCATTAAGTTTAGAGGTAGGTCCACAAGCTTCATTTTTATTAAGTCAAAAAAATGACGTAAGATTTGACGATGCTAACACATTTGATTTTGCTTTAAATGCAGGTTTAGGTTTAAAAATCACGAAAAGTATCTTTGTTCAAGGACGTTACAGTTTAGGATTAACAGAAGCTTCTTCAAATGCAGATATTAAAAACTCTGTTGTTCAACTTTCTGCTGGATTCATGTTCTAAAAAGAATATCACATAGTTTTACAAAAACCGTTCTATTAATTAGAACGGTTTTTTTATTTTTACACTTTAGTGAAGTGCTTTCAATAAAATTCAAAATGAGCTCACATCACTTATAATTAAAATCAAATTACTTATGAAAATCTGCATTATCAACGGACCCAATTTGAATCTTTTAGGAAAAAGAGAACCTGAAGTTTATGGAAGCCAAACTTTTGAAGATTATTTTGAAACGTTGAAACAAAAATTTCCAAGTATCGACCTTTCTTATTACCAAAGCAATATTGAAGGTGAATTGATTGGTAAAATTCAAGAATGCGGTTTTACTTTTGATGGAATTATTTTAAATGCAGGAGCATATACTCACACTTCTATAGGTTTAGGCGATGCGATGAAAGCGGTTACAACACCAGTAATCGAAGTACATATTTCAAATACTTATGCTCGCGAAAGTTTCAGACATCAGTCTTATTTGTCTGGAAATGCAAAAGGTGTAATTTTAGGTTTTGGTCTAAAAAGTTACGAATTAGCCATTCAATCTTTCTTGTAAGTCTTTTTTTAACAATTTTTTAATAAGCTCATTTTTAACTTATTCTATTTTTGCGAGAGAAACCACTCTCATGAAAAACTTTACTGTACTCGCCTTTTTAATTTTTTCAATTTCCAATTTTGCCCAAATCAAAGGGGCAATAACTGATCTAAAAGGAAACCCGCTGCCTTTCGTTTCTGTTTTTGAGGAGAACACTTATACCAGTACCACTTCAAATGAGCAGGGAAAATACCAGCTTAATGTAAAAGAAATTGGTAAAAACAAAATCACCTTTCAATATTTAGGTTTTAAAACCCAAAAGCTAACTGTTACTTCTGATTCTAAAACGTTGACTTTAGATGTAAAACTCGACGAAGAAAATTTTGAACTTAATGAGGTTGTAATTAATCCAAAAGATAACCCTGCAAATGCCATTATAAAAAGCGCCATTGCAAACAAAAAAAGCAACTCTGATAAAACGGCTCGTTATACCGCTGATTTTTATTCGAAAGGAATGTTTAAAATAAAAGATCTTCCAAAGAAAATAATGGGCATGAAAGTCGATATCGGTGACGAAATGGCTTCAAATTTAGACTCGACGGGAACTGGTATTTTATATTTATCAGAAACTATTTCTAAAATTTCTTTTGAGAAACCTGGAAAACTAAAAGAGAAAATCATTGCTTCTAAAATTTCAGGAAATAATAACGGATTCAGTTATAACACAGCAACTTTATCTACTTATGATTTCTATGACAACACATTAGAATTCAATATTAATCTTATCTCTCCTATCGCCGATAATGCTTTCAATTACTACAAATACAAACTTGAAGGAACTTTTTTTGACGATAACAATCAGCAGATTAACAAAATAAAGGTAACGCCAAAACGTGATAAAGAACCCGTTTTTGAAGGCTACATATATATAGTTGATGATAGTTTTGCGATTTATGCTGTAGACTTAGACATAAAAGGCTACAGAATGAAAAATGAATTCACTGACGTAATGAATCTAAAACAGAGTTTCAGTTATAATGTCAAAAATAAAATCTGGTCAAAAAACGCTCAAACTCTTTCTTTTAATGCTGGTGCTTTTGGCGTAAAGTTCTCTGGAAAATTCAATTATGTTTATTCGAATTATGAATTTCCAGCTTCTTTTGAAAAGAAAACTTTTGGAAATGAAATTGTAGCTTTTGAAGCGGATGCGAATAAAAAAGATGATGCTTTTTGGAATCAAATACGTCCAATTCCTTTGACGATTGAAGAAAGTAATGATTATATTAAAAAAGACAGTTTACAAACCATCAGAAAGTCTCAAAAATATACTGATTCTGTAGATGCTAAAAACAATAAGTTTAAAATCTGGGATGTAATAATGGGTTATGACTATAAAAACACTTTCAAAAAACACTCGTTTGAGTATAAAGGCTTATTGAACCTAAGTTCTTTAAGTTTTAATACTGTTCAAGGTTTTAATCTAGATTCTGGTTTTTCATTTAAAAAATGGAATGAAGAAACGGGGAAAAATACATCGATAAGCACCACTTTTAATTATGGCTTTTCTGATGAACGTTTTCGTGTTACAGGTCAATTCAGCCATCGCTTTAACAACATAAACCATGCGACAATCTGGGCTTCCGGAGGAACAAAAACTGCTCAATTTAATAGTGCTGAACCTATCAGTAATTTTGTCAATTCAATAAGTTCCTTGTTTTTCAAAGACAATTACATGAAATTGTACAACTTAGAATTTGCACAAATTAATTATGGACAGGATATTGCAAATGGAATAAATTTAAATGCTAAGATTGGCTACGAACAGCGAAAACCTCTTTTTAATACTACTGATTATTCTTTCTTTAAAAGAGATGATATTTATACATCAAATAATCCACTGGCGCCAAACGATTTTATAACTCCGGCATTTGATCAGCATCATTTGTTTAAAACAGCTTTGACTGCACGTATTAACTTTGGAAACAAATACATTTCGAGACCTGACGGACGATATAACTTTAAAAACGAAAAATATCCTACTGTATTTTTAGCTTTTGAAAAAGCATTTGCTGCAAGCGAGAAGAAGTATGAATTTGAAAGAATCGGCGCTTCTGTTCAATATGATCTTTCTTTAAACAATAAAGGGGTTTTAGGAATGAACTTTAGAGCAGGTAAATTTTTCAATGCCGAAAACATCTCCTTTATAGATTACAGACATTTTAACGGAAACCAAACGCACATTGGAACCAGCGACCGTTATTTGAATGTTTTTAATTTAATGCCATACTACACTAACAGTACAAATGACAGTTATTTTGAAATGCACTTAGAGCACAATGATATGGGTTTTATAACCAATAAAATTCCGTTGATTAATTTATTAAAATCAACTATGAATCTAGGATTTCATTCACTGGCAATTCCTGACAGAAAACCTTATACTGAATTTACCGTTGGTTTGGATAATCTAGGTTTCGGAAAATTCAAAATATTCAGAGTAGACTATGTACATTCCTATCAAGGAGGAATTCAGCAAAATGGAGTTGTTTTCGGGCTGAAGATTTTGAATGTGTTAGATTAAAAGAGTTCCTAAGATACTAAGGTTCTAAGATGCTAAGTTTTTTTCTCAGCACCTTAGAACCTTAGTCCCTTTCAATCTCAGAAATCAGTGATAATCATCTGGTTCGATATGAATCAGAACATTTCCTAATTGAGGAATTTTTTCTTTTAAGGTATCTTGTAATTTATGGGATAAATCGTGACCTTCTTTAACTGATATTTTTGCTGATACTATGGCATGAAGATCGACGTGATATTTCATTCCGGCTTTACGAATAAAGCATTTTTCGGTTCCTAAGATTCCAACAACGGTTAATGATTTTATTCTGATTTCTTCTACCAAATCATCATTTAGATTCTCATCCATGATTTCGCCTAATGCTGGTCTAAAAATTTTATAACTGTTATAAAGTATAAAAAATGCAGCAAAAAGTGCTGCCCAATCATCTGCAGATTCGTAGCCTTTTCCCATAAACAGGGCAATCGAAATCCCAACAAATGCGGCTACAGAAGTTATAGCGTCACTGCGATGATGCCAAGCATCTGCCGCTAAAGCAGAACTATTTGTTTGTTTACTGCGTTTCATTACTAATCGAAACGAATATTCTTTCCAAACAATAATTGCTCCCAAAACATACAATGTCCATGACTTAGGCAAATCGTGCGGTGTTTGAATATTAGCAATACTTTCGTAACCAATAATAGTTGCTGATGTAATTAAAAATCCAACAACCAAAAATGTAATTAAAGGTTCGGCACGACCATGACCATATGGATGATTTTCATCTGCAGGTTTATTAGAATACTTTATTCCGAATAAAACCAGACAAGAAGAGAATATATCCGTTGTCGATTCGATCGCATCTGCAATCAAGGCATATGAATTGCCAAAAAAACCTGCGAGACCTTTTATAAGGGCCAGGCAGGTATTTCCAACTATACTAAAGATAGTAGCTTTTACAGCTTTTTGTTCATTTGTCATTTAGACTATTTTTTTTCACCGCGAATTATATAAATTCACGGCGAATATTTTCTTACGCTCTCACAATTTTTGCTCCAATTGCTCTCAAACGCTCATCGATACGCTCGTATCCGCGATCAATTTGTTCAATATTTTGAATTGTACTTGTTCCTTTTGCAGAAAGAGCTGCTATCAACAATGAAATTCCTGCACGAATATCAGGAGACGACATTGTTGTCGCTTTTAATTGAGATTCAAAATTATGTCCCATAACCACAGCTCTGTGCGGATCACATAACATAATTTTTGCTCCCATATCGATTAATTTATCTACGAAAAACAAACGGCTTTCGAACATTTTTTGATGAATTAAAACGTCTCCTTTTGCTTGTGTTGCCACAACTAAAACGATACTTAACAAATCAGGTGTAAATCCTGGCCAAGGTGCATCGGCAATTGTCAGGATCGAACCGTCGATATCCGTTTTTACTTCATATCCATCCTTGTGAGCAGGAATATAAATATCGTCGTTGCGTTTTTCAATTGTAATTCCAAGTTTTCTGAATGTATTTGGAATCAAACCTAAATTTTCCCAGCTTACATTTTTAATCGTGATTTCGCTTTTTGTCATAGCCGCAAGACCAATCCAAGAACCAATTTCGATCATATCAGGCAAAATTCTATGCTCGCATCCGCCAAGGCTTTCAACACCTTCGATAGTCAATAAATTAGATCCAACTCCAGTAATCTTAGCTCCCATCGAATTCAACATTTTACACAATTGCTGTAAATATGGTTCGCATGCTGCGTTGTAAACTGTAGTTGTTCCTTTAGCTAAAACTGCAGCCATTACAATATTTGCAGTTCCTGTTACAGACGCTTCGTCCAATAACATATCTGTTCCAGTAAGACCCTCTGGAGCTTCTACTCCGTAAAAATGATCTTCTCTGTTATATCTAAATTTTGCTCCAAGATTGATAAACCCTTCAAAGTGTGTATCTAATCTACGACGCCCAATTTTATCTCCTCCTGGTTTAGGAATATATCCTTTTCCAAAACGAGCCAAAAGAGGCCCAACAATCATAATAGAACCACGTAAAGCTCCGCCTTCTTTTTTGAAAGCTTCAGTTTCTAAATATCCAACATTAACCTCATCTGCTTGAAAAGTGATTGATCCTGGTTCGTTACGTTGAATTTTTACCCCTAAATTACCCAACAATGTGATTAATTTATTGATATCTATAATATCAGGAATATTATTAATTTTTACTTTCTCTCCTGTTAGAAGCACGGCACATAAAATTTGTAACGCCTCATTCTTTGCTCCTTGTGGAGTGATTTCTCCTTTTAAAGGAGTTCCTCCTTCGATTTTAAAAATTCCCATAGATTTTTTTTAAGGTCCAAAGGTTCTTAGATTCTCAGGTTCTAAGGTAAAATCTTAGCAACTTAGTCCCTTAGCATCTCAGCCCTTTTTTTTATTTCTGATTATTATTTTTTTGAAAGGTCTTTTGTTTACCTCCTTTATTGTTTTTGTTGTTTTGAATTTTTGGCTGTCCGGCTGGTGTAATCTTATTTGAAACACGCTTATTAGTACGCATTAAATCTGTTGTGTTCAACAATTCTTCTGTACTGTGAAGCAGGTTTATTTTTCCTCCCGACAATTCATACAAATGCTCAAAAATCACATCATCTTTTACGGTGTCTTTGTTCCAGCTCAAAAATGATTTTTTCATGTGGTTGGCAATTACCATAACCAATGCATTTTTCATTTCGCCTTCCTCCCATTTATTGGCAACATCAATCATATATTTGATGTTGTTTCCATAAAATCTGTATTTAGGAAAGTTTTGCGGATATTGTAAAACATCTGGTTTTAACTGCAATACGTCTCTTGATGGAATTGGATACGGAGATTCTACATTCAATTTAAAATCAGACATAATAAACAGCTGATCCCATAATTTATGCTGAAAATCCGGCACATCACGCAAATGAGGATTTAAGCTTCCCATAACCTGAATGATATATTTCGCAGCTTTGTTGCGCGTTTCATCATCTTCAATTGCAGTAGCCTGATCAATCAGTTTTTGTAAATGACGACCATATTCTGGAATAATTAATCGTTGTCTTTCAGAATTGTATTCTAAATTAAAAACAACATCATTCGCGACTTCTTTTTTATATTTTTCGTTCATAAGTTATAATGAAACAATACCTTCTATTGTAGAAACTTCTTTGTATTTAACAATTACAGCATCAGAACTGTGCATGGTAACATCTACAGAAACACTGGTAAACTTACCAGTTTTAGATTTTGTTGTTTTAATAACAGCGCCCATAGCATCAAAAGCTTTTTCAACACGCTCCACATTGTCTGCTAGAGTTGGCACAATAAATTTATACAAATATTCTGCAGGCCAAGTGTTTGCGTTATCAAGTTCGACTTTTAATCTTTCGTAAAATTCCGCTGTTTTTTTTTCTTTATCGTTCTCCATTCGTAATTAAAAATAAACGCAAATATACGATTTTTGAATTTAGATTTCTGAGTTTAGATTTTAGATTTTTTCTATTGAAAAGATAACTATTTTTTTGCCACAAATTTCACGAATTTACACTAATTATACTGCTGTAAATTTCTTTATTAAATTTTACTAAAATTTTGATTTCTTTTAAGATTTAGATTGGCAAAATTCGCAACAAACCTTTATATTTGGAATACCTTGCAACTCTGCTTCCGATAACTATCGGGATTGCGAGATTAAAACAAATTACAATGAAAAAACTCTTTTTACTCCTTATCGCTTTTACAATAAACTCGATTCAAGCACAAGAAGTCAAAACCTTAACTTATTTTCAAAATGACACGCTTAAACTAGATTTAGATTTATATCTGCCAAAGAAAAAAGCAAATGAAAAAATTCCCGTAATTCTGTTTGCATTTGGAGGCGGATTTTCTGGCGGCGAACGCACAAGTGAAAAAGACTTTGGAATATTTATGGCTAAAAATGGCTATGCCGTTGCCAGCATTTCATACAGCTTATATATGAAAGGAAAAGATTTTGGGTGTAAAGGTGTTTTAACCGAAAAAATAAAAGCGATTCAAATTGGAGTGAGCGATATGTGGCAGGCAACTTCATACTTAATCGAAAATGCCGATAAATACAATCTCGATACTTCAAAAATATTTATTTCTGGCATTAGTGCTGGTGCCGAAATTGGTTTTCATGCGTCGTTTTGGGATTATAAACTTATGAATTTATACAAACGCAATTTGCCTGAAAATTTTAGATATGCAGGTTTCATTGGAGGTTCAGGCGCAATTCAAGACATTAATTTAATCACCAAAGAAAAAGCGATTCCGATGTTATTGACACACGGAAGCAATGACGATACAGTTCCCTATAACGCAGGTTCGCACCGCTCGTGTCCTACAAATGCTTCGGGCTGGTTGATTTTATTTGGATCTTACGCTGTTTACAATCATATGCAGGATTTACATAAAGACATCGAACTGATTACTTTTTGCGGCGGCGGACATGAATTCTCAGGTTATCTTTTTCATGACGGACAGCAATATGTTCTCGATTTTGTAAATGATGTTTTGAAAGGAAAGAAATTTGAATCGCATTTGATTGTTCCTTCTAAAAAAGACGTGAATACTGGAAAATATTTATTCTGTGAATAAATACTTTGACCAAACCAAAATATTAAAAATATTACACACCTTTAAACTGGACTGAAGTCCAGCCCTACAATATTTGTTGAGCCTTTGGCTCTTTCTCTAATTCAGTTCCGCAGGAACAAATTATATTGTAGAGCTGGACTTCAGTTCACCGCAAAATTCATAAAACACAAACCTCTTTTGATTCAGTTCCGCAGGAACAAACTACATTGTAGAACTGGACTTCAGTCAAGTTTACCTCAAAATTCATAAAACACAAACCTCTTTTGATTCAGTTCCGCTGGAACAAACTATATTGTAGAGCTGGACTTCAGTCCAGTTTACCGTAATATTTCGCGAATCAACAAATACACGAACAGCCAACCATTTCCGTCAAAAATGCCAAATCTTTCGCTTCGCGTAAATATTCTTTTTAATTACGAATAAGTTTAGGTAAATTTGCGCTTTATTTTTAGAATAGTGCAAAAACAAATTATAGTCCTTATTGGAGGTCCTGGTACAGGAAAATCTACACTTATAAACGAATTAGTCGCTCGCGGCTATTGCTGTTACCCTGAAATTTCTAGAGAAGTTACACTCGAAGCTCAAAAAAGAGGTATCGAACAATTGTTCTTAGAACAACCTTTATTATTCAGCGAAATGCTCTTGGAAGGGCGTGTTAAACAATACGAAAACGCAAAAAAGGAGCCCGATACTGTAGTTTTTATTGATCGCGGAATTCCTGATGTTACAGCCTACATGGACTATATTGGCGATGAATATCCTGAACATTTTGCAAAAGCTTGTGAAGATTACAAATATTCTAAAACTTTTATTTTACCGCCTTGGGAAGAGATTTATCAGAGCGACACTGAGCGTTATGAGAATTTCGAACAAGCAATAACAATTCAGAAACATTTAATTGAAACGTATCAAAAATACGGATACGATTTAATTGAAGTTCCTAAAGATACGGTTGAAAACAGAATTCTTTATATATTAGATAAAATTTAGCGGCGAGTTTAAAGTTGCAAAACTAGAAACTGATTTCTAAATTTTTAACTTTAATACTTTGGCCATGCAGGAAGCACAAGATATTCTTTTAAAATACTGGAAACACGAAAGTTTCAGACCTCTTCAAAAAGAAATTATTGATTCAGTTTTAGAAGGTCATGATACTTTTGCACTGCTGCCAACAGGAGGCGGAAAATCGATTTGTTTTCAGGTTCCAACTATGATGCGCGAAGGAATCTGCTTGGTTATTTCACCATTGATTGCTTTGATGAAAGATCAAGTAGCGAATCTGCAAAAAAGAGAAATCAAAGCAATTGCTCTTACCGGCGGAATTCATACGGAAGAAATCATTGATCTTTTAGACAATTGTCAATACGGAAATTACAAATTTCTTTATCTTTCGCCGGAGCGTTTACAATCAGACTGGATATTAGAGCGCATCAAAAATCTTCCTATAAGTTTTATTGCCATTGACGAAGCGCATTGTGTTTCGCAATGGGGACACGACTTTAGACCAGCTTATTTAAAAATTTCGGAACTTAAAAAGCACTTTCCTAAGATTCCTTTTTTGGCCTTGACTGCAACTGCAACACCAAGAGTTGTTGAAGATATTAAAACTGAATTAGGTTTAAAAGATACTAAACTATTTCAACAGTCTTTTGAAAGAAAGAATATCGCATATATGGTTTTTGAAGTTGAAGACAAACTGTATCGTGTCGAACAAATTTTAAAGAAAAACCCGCAGCCTTCTATTATATATGTACGAAATAGAAAATCATGCTTAAACATTTCAACACAATTACAATCGCTTGGCTTTAGAGCTACTTACTATCACGGCGGACTTTCGGCAAAAGAAAAAGACAAAAATATGCAGTCGTGGATGTCGGAACAAGCGCAGGTTATTGTTGCTACAAATGCGTTTGGAATGGGAATTGACAAGGACAATGTAAAAACGGTCATTCATACGCAATTGCCTGAAAATCTAGAAAATTATTATCAAGAATCAGGAAGAGCGGGACGAAATGGCGAAAAAGCCTTTTCGGTTTTATTATACAATAACTCAGATGCAAACCAAACTGAACAACAGTTTTTAAGTATTCTGCCTGATAAAAAATTCCTAAAAACGATGTATGTCAAACTGTGTAACTATTTTCAAATAGCATACGGCGAAGGTTTAGACGATACTTTCTCTTTTAAATTGAATCATTTTTGCAACAAATACGACTTCCCTACTTTAAAAACTTATAATGCTTTACAGTTTTTAAATCAACAAGGAATCATTACAATGTCTCAGGAATTTTCAGAGAAGGTTACAATGCAGTTTTTAATTGAATCCAAAGAAGTTATTCGATATACAAGTTTAAATCAGAAAGACGAAGAAATTATTTTAGCGATTTTAAGAACTTATCCTGGAGTTCATGAAATGAAAACGCCGATAAATCTTTCGCTTATTGCAAAAAAATCAAATCATACGGAAGAACAGATTACTTCTCTTTTAGAAAAACTGAGAGATAAAGAGATTATCGAATACAAATCTAAAAATAACGATGCGACAATATTATTCAACGAAGTTCGTGAAGATGATTTGACCATAAATAGAGTTTCTAAGTATCTGGAAAAACAGAATCAGCTTAAACAAGAGCAGCTTTCATCTGTTCTATATTATATAAAGGAAAACAAAACCTGCAAAAACAGATTGGTTTTGGATTATTTTGGAGAAGAAACTAATTCAAATTGCGGCGTTTGCTCGTATTGCATTACACAAAAAGGAAAAATCACTGAAGCCGATTCGATTGCTGACAAAATCTTGTCTTTATTAAAGACGGCATCTTTGACTTCGCGAGAAATTCAAAATCAGATAAAACTAGATGCATCAGATATAATACTTGTTCTTCAAGAATTATTAGAAAACAATCATATCGTTATATTAGCGAACAATAAATACACTTTAAAATCATAATGGAAAAATTACGAATTATATTTATGGGAACGCCAGAATTTGCTGTTGGCATTCTAGATACTATTATAAAAAACAATTACGATGTTGTGGGCGTTATCACAGCTGCAGATAAACCTGCCGGCCGCGGACAAAAAATAAAATATTCGGCGGTAAAAGAATATGCATTGGCAAACAATCTTACTTTATTACAGCCAACAAATTTAAAAGATGAGAGTTTTTTAGCAGAATTAAAAGCTTTAAATGCCAATTTACAAATAGTAGTTGCCTTTAGAATGCTGCCAAAAGTAGTTTGGGAAATGCCAAGTTTAGGAACTTTTAATCTTCACGCTTCCTTACTTCCAAATTATAGAGGAGCTGCACCTATCAACTGGGCAATTATTAATGGAGAAACCAAAACCGGAGTTACAACATTCTTTATTGATGATAAGATTGATACTGGAGCAATGATTTTAAATTCGGAAATCGCCATTGAGCCCGAAGAAAATGCAGGACAGTTACACGATCGATTAATGTTATTGGGAAGCCAAACTGTAATTGACACTTTAAAAGTTATTGAAAACGGAAATGTTACCACAACGATTCAGGAAGATAACGAGGAAATCAAAACAGCTTACAAACTAAATAAGGAGAATTGCAAAATTGACTGGACAAAATCTGGAACTGAAATCAATAATTTAATTCGAGGATTAAGTCCGTATCCTGCTGCATGGTGTTTTTTGAAGGATAAAAATGAAGAATTAAGCATCAAAATATATGAAGCAAAACTAGCTGTAGAAGCACATTCTCATGAAATTGGAAGTCTGATCAGCAGTAAAAAAGAAATCAAAATTGCAATTAAAGAAGGGTTCATTCAGCTTTTAAGTTTGCAATTACCTGGAAAAAAGAGAATGCAAGTAGCTGAATTGCTAAATGGGATAACTTTTTCTGATGACGCAAAGGTCTATTAACATCAGTAAAACAGGGGTTTGTACCTGTTTTTGATCGACAAACAACATCCTTTATGAACAAAAAAAGCAAGTTATCAACAATTATAGCTAAAATTAAAGAAAACACTTGCACGCAACGGATTTCCTACTAAATTTGTGTATTAACAATTTTTTTTAACCAACAATTAATAACTAATTATTATGAACAAATCAGAATTAATCGATGCTATCGCTGCTGATGCAGGAATTACAAAAGCTGCGGCTAAATTAGCTTTAGAGTCATTTTTAGGAAATGTAGGATCTACTTTGAAAAAAGGCGGAAGAATTTCATTAGTAGGTTTTGGATCTTGGTCAGTATCTGCGAGAGCTGCTAGAGACGGTAGAAATCCTCAAACAGGAAAAACTATCAAAATTGCTGCAAAAAATGTAGTAAAATTTAAAGCTGGTGCTGAATTAGAAGGAGCAGTGAACTAGTAAGAAAGTTCTCTAATCTAAATAATATAATTAAAACCCTCCTCATGGAGGGTTTTTTTATGCGGTTTAACGATTTTATTTGTGATTTTAATTTTTTTATGAGTAAATTTAATAAAAATTGTAGCCGTATGATTTCAGAAAAATTAAAAAAAGGACACCTGCTTATTGCCGAGCCTTCAATAATTGGAGATTTATCTTTTAACAGATCGGTAATTTTATTAGCAGACCATAACAAAGAAGGATCAATAGGATTTATCATTAATAAACCGTTAAAATACACGATTAATGATCTTATCCCGGAAATTGATGCGACCTTCAAAATATATAATGGAGGCCCAGTTGAGCAAGACAATTTGTACTTCATTCACAATATTCCTGAGTTAATCCCGAATAGTGTTGAGATCTCTAATGGAATATACTGGGGAGGTGATTTTGAATCGACCAAAGACTTAATAAACAACGGATCAATCAACAAAAACAATATCCGTTTTTTCTTAGGCTATACTGGTTGGGACGAGAATCAGCTTGAGAATGAAATGCAGGGAAACTCCTGGATTATTGCTGATAATAATTACAAAAATAAAATTATTGGAAAGTCTACCACTCACTTTTGGAAAGAACAAATTATTGAGCTTGGCGGCGACTATCTCATTTGGTCAAATGCACCTGAAAACCCATATCTGAATTAATTTTCAGATATGGATTCATTTAGCTTTTGTACTAATAAATGAGCCAGATTACATGTAAATTCTTTTTTTCGATATTTAGTTATCGGTTGTATTCCCGTGATTACATTTGTGAGAAATAATTCATCTGCCTTTTGAAGATCAAACGGTGAGATTATTTCCTCAGTTATTTCTATGCCTTCAACTTTTTTAGCTAAAGCTAAAATCTGTTTACGCATAATTCCGTTTAAACAACCTTCAGAGACCGGCGGTGTAATAAGTTTTTTACCTACAAGCATAAACAAATTTCCTTGCAGCGCCTCAACAACATTTTTAGAATCATTTAGCAATATACAATTTGCTAATCCGTTTTCATGTGCAAAAATACTTCCAGTAACATTAATCATCTTATTAGTCGTTTTAATCGACGATAATAACTGTTTTGTTACATAGAAGTCTTTATACAAATCAACTTCATATTCAGCTGTATTTAAAGCATATAAAGTACCTTCAAGTGCAACTGCGTGAATCAAAAAAGAAACTTCATTGTTTTTTGGAAGATACAAGCCGCCATCTTTTCTAAAAACTGTAATTCGAGCTCTTGCAGATGAAGAAATATTCTTTTCTTTAAGAAGGTTTAAAATTTGTTCTTCGAAATATTCCATTGTAAAGTTCATTGGAATTTCCATTCTCACCACTCGCATCGAAGCCATTAACCTAAAATAGTGATCTTCAAGAAACAAGACTTTATTATTGATTACTTTTACGGTTTCAAAAACGCCGTCTCCATATAAAAAAGCACGATTTTGAGTTAAGATATTTTCTTCTAGTGCTATGTTTCCGTTAAAATTGATCATAAAAAAACCCTGAATTTTGTTCAGGGCAAATATAAGGCATAAAATAGACTTTTACTAAACAGATCCTATAAGATGTTTCAAATCTGAGATTTGATTCTCCCACAATTGTTTAGCTTCTCCTACTTCTTCTTTTTCAGCGAAATCAACTACCATTAATGATACATCTTTAGTCAATTCATCAACTAAAATATGCAGTTCAAAAAAGTACTCAGTATCCTTACTGCTTTCATCAACCCATTTAAATTTTACTTTTTCACCTGTTTTTTTTGAAGCTAATCGCGCTTTTTCCTGCGAATCATTCCAAATAAAAGTGAAAAACTCACCTCTTGAATTAACATTATCAGCAAACCATTCTGATAAACCTGACGGCGTTGATATATATTGATACAATAATTGCGGCGAAGAATTGATCGGGAACTCGATCTCGTAACGTATTTTTGGATCCATGTGCTACTTTTAATTTTTTCGAAATATAAGAATATATGTTCAAAAACAATGCATTTTTAAAAATATTTTTTTTTCTTCATTTTATGCTTGTACGCTTTAATATTATTTCTATCTTTGCACCCGCAATCAGGAATTCATGATAGCAGTCCAGGCGAGGTAGCTCAGTTGGTTAGAGCGCAGGATTCATAACCCTGAGGTCACGGGTTCAACTCCCGTCCTCGCTACAGGTAAAAAGGCATCACTTAAAAGTGATGTCTTTTTTTTATTTACAGTGATTATTTATGGCAAAATTTGTAACTTACATTTTATAATTATCGCTAAAAACAGCTTTTTAAAAACTAAGTAATTCATTAAAAATCATGGATATAGTAAAATTTAAAATCACATCAAAAACGATAAAGGTAGAAGTACGCAATTCGAATAATTATGTTTTTAATTTCAATACTGCTTTAGAAATTGAAAAAGAAGACAAAGATGTTTTATTAAAACTATACAATGCATTAGATCTTCTTTTTAAGAAAGAAGCTGCAAGCGAGGTAAAAAACTACATTTCGCCAAATCAAACCAATATACTTGATCAAATTTCTGCGGTTGATAATTTAGAGCAGGAAAATAAATAATTACAACAGCTGCTTTTAATTTTTATAATTGTAGATTCATTTAGATTTAAAATTAAAGAAATAAATTTTAATAATTCTGAGGTTAAGGAAGTTCTTCTTCTTTAGCCCTTTTTTATTTTAAAATAAAACCCCGCCTACCCTTTACAACCACACAATACTCATATTCAAATAATTACACGCAGTACTTTTATTAGCTGTAAAAGAAAAAAGCAAAATTTTTAATAAAAATTTAAGCTCTTTTCTTTTACAAAATCATTAACTTGTTATAAAAATTAAAACTACACTAGTTTTAATCTTATTTTGAGCAGGCCATTTTCCATCTTCTTACCCCTAAATTCGAGCATCTGTTAACAGGATTTGCGGTCTGCCACATGCAGTTATTTTATTTTAATTAAAAAAGAATAAATCTATGCGAGTATCTGTAGTCCGAAAAAACATAAAATTCATCCCCGATTCAAAAAGAGTTGTTGCCCGCTATTTCATGAATGGCGAAGAAAGAACGCAGCAAATGGTTGCTCGAATAATGACGCTTAATGAAAAGCAGGTTTTAGAGACTCTGGAACAAACACTTCGTGAGTTTGCAAGGCGTCACCGAAACATCTCATCTATTTTTATCAAACATTGCGAGAAAATAAGCCCAATAATCGAAGCAATGCAAATTGACTACGAAGGAATGTCTCTGGATCGAAAAATGCTTATAGGTTCGTATTGCACTATGGAATATGCGATCGAATCTGCTGCTATTTTTAACCCTTCTATTGTTGAAGATTTTGATCAATCTGGTTTAGAGGCGGGCGAAAAACGTGTTATCATATCTTTTCGTGCAACAGGTGAAGGTCATATATCATCAATTGTTTTTAGAAGAGGAATTCTGGATAGGCACAACAATTTGCAGATCATGAAAATTGGCCACAATATTGATAAAGCCGAAATTGAACACAAAACTTTATTCAACAAAGAGCGCTTCTTGACTAAGTTGTATGAAATGCATACTACGGACAAATATATTGTTCAGATTATGCAGGATTTACCAGATGAGTTTGAGTTTGCTATTTTAAAAAACATGTTGAATACTGCACTCAGCGATCCGTCTATTCGAGAGGAAAGAAGAACGGCGCTTGAAGAAATACTCTGGCTTGCCAATTCATTTTATGATCTGCTATTCAAGCACGATTCTGACATTACAGAGCGTGTTATATTCCCGATCTCTGATTCGGAAAGCCGTGGTATCGAAGATGCTCGTTTTGTTCGTTTTATTGATGATGACGATTCTGTACGCATTATGGCAACTTATACGGCTTATAATGGTCATACTATTTTACCTAAACTTATTTCTACTGAAGATTTTTATAGCTTTAGAGTAATGCCTCTGAATGGTGAAGGTGCACAAAACAAAAATCTTGCTTTATTTCCACGAAAAATAAAAGGAAAATTTGCGATGCTTGCGAGAATAGACGGCGTAAACAACTACATCATGTATTCGGATCGAGTAACGCAATGGAACAGCACCATTCTTTTACAAGAGCCGCGTTATACTTGGGAATTTACACAAATAGGAAATTGCGGTTCTCCTCTTTGGACTGAGGAAGGATGGCTTATTATTACTCACGGTGTAGGAACAATGAGACGTTACTGCATTGGCGCTTCGTTGTTTGATCTTGATGATCCGTCTAAAGAAATTGGAAGACTTCCTGAACCATTGCTTTCTCCTCTTGAAGATGAAAGAGAGGGTTATGTTCCTAATGTTGTATACTCGTGCGGCGCAATTATTCACAACAACAGCCTTATATTACCTTATGCTGTATCTGACTATTCTTCTACTTACGCAGTTGTTGATCTCGTAGAATTATTAAGCGCTTTAAAGAAAAGCAAACAATAATTTCAGAAACAGAAAACACTTAGATTTAGGAATAATTCTAAAAATATAATTTGGATGGAAATAAACTTAAAAAAGTTTTTCTTTATTTTGACCTGCGTTACAACAAAACCACAAACTTCATCTCTTAAATTTTAAAATAAAGTTCAATGAAATTAGACCAAATTCTGGATAACATTCTTCCTATACCAGAAACTTCAAAACGGCTTCTTCAAGATTGTATTGAAGAAAAAAGTTATCCTAAAGGACATATTTTATTGAGAGCTGATAAAATCGAAACTACTATTTATTTTATCAAAAAGGGAATTGCACGAGCATATTCTAATCAAAATGACAATGAAGTAACGTTTTGGTTTGGAAAAGAGGGCGACACTATTTTGTCTATGAAAAGCTACGTTGTTTATCAAAAAGGATATGAAGATGTTGAGTTGTTAGAAGATTGCGAATTGTATGAATTGAAATCAAATAAACTGCAGAAGCTTTTTGAAATCGACATCCATATTGCAAACTGGGGCAGAAAATTTGCCGAAAAAGAACTTGTCAAAACAGAAGAACGTCTTATATCACACCAATTTCGCAGCGCAACGGAACGCTACTTGGAACTTTTGCAAAATAATCCACAATTAATTCAGCGTGTGCAATTAGGCTACATCGCTTCTTATCTTGGCATTTCGCAAGTCAGCTTGAGCAGAATTCGAGCTGAAATTAAATAAGTTTTATTTTTTAACATTTGTTAAAATCTCTCTGACTTCCTTTTCTAATCTTTGCACAAAAAAAGATATGAATTGGATTGTTTTAATTATTGCGGGATTATTTGAGGTTGCTTTTGCTACCTGTTTAGGAAAAGCTAAAGAATCAACTGGAAATGAAATGTATTTATGGTATACTGGTTTCTTGATTTCTCTTACAATCAGTATGGCACTTTTGATAAAAGCAACGCAAACTTTACCAATAGGTACAGCTTATGCAGTATGGACTGGTATTGGCGCGGTGGGAACTGTTTTGGTTGGAATTTTAGTTTTTAAAGATCCTGCTAACTTCTGGCGACTTTTCTTTATCACTACTCTTATTGGATCAATTATTGGGTTAAAATCATTATCACATTAATAAAATGTTCCCCAACATTTTTAAGAACTGCTTACAGCTTTTTCTATTTAAAACTTAATTGTTAGACTAAGCTGTTTGCCGTTTGTTTTCGAATTGCTTTTGCTTTTTTGACTTTTGCAACATTAAGATAGACTATAGATCCTAACATAACAGCTATACCTATTATCTGTAAAAAAGTAACTTTTTCTCCTAAAATAATATGCGCACAAAAAACAGCGGCAGGCAATTCTAAAGTCAGTAAGACAGAGCTTAAACCGGCACCAATTTTTGGCATTCCCACAGAAAAACAAATTGGCGGAATCACCGTTCCAAAAACGGCTAAAAATACTCCCCATTGGAGCAATCCAAAATCTAAATGTGTACTTGTAACAATTGCTTCACAGTTGATTAAAAAGATAATCATTGCGGATCCGCTTGTCATTAAAGCACTTTTTTCGAACATTGGTGTCTCTTTTCCTATTTTGCTGGTAAAAACAATATAAAGCGTATAAAGCAATGCTGACAATAAACTTAGTAAAACTCCAATAACCGAAATATTAGAGCTGCCTAAATCTAAAAGATTACCTGCCAAAACAGTTCCTACAATCACAAAAACAGCACACCAAACCTCAACAGCATTTGGTTTTTTCTTAAAAAAGATCCATTCAACGGCAATACTCAGCCAAGTGATCTGCATTAATAAAACAATTGCCAATGAAGCTGGAATATAAGCTACAGAAAGATAGTAAGTATAAGTTGAAGTTCCCATTGAGGTTCCTGCCAAGAGTAATTTCCAATTTGGAGTAATTTTTTTTCTGTTTTTTATACTTTTAAAAACTACTATTGTCCACAAAATCAAAGTTCCCATTAAGGCCTGAGTCAATGTAACTTCCCCAGCAGTATAGCCCTGTCCGTAGGCAATTTTAGCAAATGATGAAAGCATTCCAAAACTTAATGCTCCCAATGCTACAACGATTATATATTTATTCATTTTTACAACTAAAAATCTATTTTTTGTCCAAACAAAAGTATACAACAGCGAACAATAATCTATATTACCAAAATAAATATGTATTTTATTCTTAAAAAATATCAATTAATCGTTTTTTGTTCTAAATTAGAATATTTTTTTATTATCTAACTGGAAAAAATCCGATGCAAGAATTAAACAAACAAGAAATTGAGTTACTGAGAATCCTTCAAAAAAATGCAAAATTTGACATTACGGATCTAACTGAGAAATTAAATATGTCGAGAACTTCTGTTTATGACCGAATAAAAAAACTGGAGAACGAAGGCTATATAAAAGATTATGTTGCGATAATTGATCCGAAAAAAGTAGGACTGAATTTTACCGTAATTATAAATGTTTCACTAAATAGTCAGCGTCTTGAACTTGTAGAAGAATTTACTAAACAGGTAGCTGCTCTTGAAGAAGTGGTTGAAGGATATATAACTGGTGGAATTTTTGATTATGTTTTAAAAGTGGTTGTAAAAGATCCTGAAGCTTTTAATGATTTTATTCGAAAACTTTCGGTAATTCCGAATATCAGTAAAGTACAGAGTTCGTTTGTGATGAATTATATAAAGCAGTCAACAAATCTGCATTTTTAATCTAAGAAGGTTTTATAAGCTTAAAAAGTTTGCTTTATCTTGAACACAGCACCGTACAGCTTGCTTTACGCTCTTAATAAAAACCTTACAATACTCTAAAAAATGAGTTAAAATAGACTGTTGACAAGAATTTTTCTTCATAAAAAAATATATTTGTCTAAAAGATAATTGGCCTTTTTTTTAGAAGCAAAAAAAACATTAGCATGGATAATGAAAAATTTATTTTCTGCCTTGAAGGCGTTCTGGATGTAGATAACATTATAGCAACTGATGTGGTCAAAAATCTTGAAGAAATTGCTTTCGACCAAGGTATTGCCAGCATATACAAAACCTGCGATACGATAGAAAGTCTAGAAGAAAGCCTAAACACATTACTGTATGATGATCATAATTTTAAGGATTATGAAATTATTTATCTGGTAATGCCTGGTCAGGAAAACAATATCTGTCTTCATGATTATTACTACAGTTTAGAAGAAATAGCAGAACTTTTTGAAGGAAAAATGAAGGGGAAAATTATTCATTTTGCCAATAAAAAAAGATTGGATCTTAATGATGATGAGGCGCAGTATTTCCTTGATATCACTGGTGCCCGTGCCATTTCCGGCTATGGTTCTTCTTATAATAAAATTGCCAGCTGCAGCACTATTGACAAGGCTTTTTTCAGCTTATATCAAGAAAACGATGATCTTACCGAAGTGGTCGAAGATTTATATCAAAAACACTATGCGCTTTGCAAATTACTAGATTTTAGATTGTATTATTAAGTATGAAAACAAAGGCAGGTGAAAATGTAAAAACATACGAAGCAAAGGGGTTTAGAGAGAAATTTTTAGGCGAGGACAATCCGATGCATGTTCTTTTCAGATCAAACTCAGATCATTTTTTCTGCTTAAAAATGGAAGAAATGATGCGCTTGCGATATCCTGTTCCACCTTCCAAACACAGCTGTCATACTTTAATTTTTGTAAGCTCCGGTTCACATGTTATGAAGTCGGGATACGAAGAATACCAAACGGTTTCTAATGAAATTATTGTTGTTCCTGCAGGTCAAGTTTTTTCAATAAAAAACATCAATAATGCACATACTGGTTATATCTGCCAATTTCATCCTGATATTTTAATTGGAAAATACGGCAATAGAGAAATGCTGAATGATTTTGATTTTTTGAAAATTTCCGGCAACCCCAAAGTTACTTTGACTCCAGAGGATGTCCCTGATATCGAGACCATTTTAAACCGACTTCAAAAAGAATATTCTGAAACGACAACCGCAAATTTAAATATTGTACAATCGTATTTAATTGCTTTGTTTTATGAAATGAATAAAAATTCGATTAAAGTTTCTAAAAATATTTCGGCCGCGGAGGTTATCACAAATAAGTTCAAGGAACTGATTCATCAAAACATTAAGACACAGCATTTGGTTCATTATTATGCATCATTGCTTAATGTTACTCCAAACCATTTAAACAAATCAGTAAAAACTGTTACGGGCAAATCTGCTGCCAAATGGATTGATGAAACCATATTGCTCGAGGCTAAATATCTGCTTTTTCAAACAACACTTTCTGTAAGTGAAATTGCCATACAAGTAGGTCACGAAGATCAATCTTACTTTAGTCGTTTCTTTAAAAAACATGAAGGAATTACACCTATCCAATACCGAAAAATGATTGATAAGTCCTAATTATTGATTATTGAATCCTATTAAACACGATTGCTTTTTTCAGAAATTTGCCTCTTCAAAAAATGCAAATTATGATTTATGTATTTAAAACTTCTGTAGACAGTACTTCAAAATTTGAGTCGGCTTCTGCATTGCTTCACGAATTGCTGCCTGATACTTTATGGAATTTTGATCTCGAAGACTGTGATAATATTTTGAGAATTGACAGCGAACTTGACATTCCTAATTTGATTCTTAATAATGCTGTTTTTGACTGCATTGAATTAGAATAAAACTTAAACATTTACAACATCTTCACATACTTTATGGAATCTAAATTATACCAAAACCGAACTTTTGACACTGTAGACTACTCTGATCAAAGTTTATCGAATACTGAATTTGTAAACTGCGAGTTCGTCAATTGCAACTTTTCTAAAAGCGATTTAAGCCATAATGATTTTCTAGATTCTACTTTTAAAAACTGTAATCTTTCGCTGACGATTCTTAAAAATACGGGGTTGAAGAACATCAATTTCATTGGCTGTAAATTAATGGGATTGGATTTTAGCGCCAGCAACAGCTTTTTGTTTTCAATGAATTTTCAAGATTGTCTTTTAGATTATTCGACTTTCATTTACAAAAAACTAAAGAAAACTAATTTCGTTGACTGCTCGCTTAAAGATGTCGATTTCTCGAATACCGATTTGTCTTTGTCTCTTTTTAAAAACTGTGATCTAGCCAATGCTACTTTTCAGGATTGTATTTTAGAAAAAACAGATTTCAGGACATCTAAGAATTATGCTTTTGATCCATCTGAAAACAAGATCAAAAAAACTAAAGTTTCGCATGCTGCTCTTGCGGGATTATTAGAAAAATTTGATTTGGAGATTGAATAATTTTTCATCTTTTATGCAAATATTATTGTCTAAACAAAAAAAGGGATGCGAAATAAAATCGCATCCCTTTTCTAACTAAAACTTAAATACAAACTAAGGTCTCCAACGTGGATCTCCTATTTTATTATCAATTAATGTTTGATTTTTAATTGTAAAATTTCCTGTTGCTGCACTTGTAAATTGCGGATCTAACGTTGTGTATGTTGCAGATTTATCAACCGTTATTGCTGCCGCTCCAACTGTATACAACAAACTAGCATTAAAGTAGTTATTTGATACAAATGTTGGCGGAGCTGTAGGCGTTCCTGTTCCGTTTTGATTTGAATAAATTGCTGTTGTTCCTGCAATTATTGTATTTTTTACCGTAGAGGTATTAGCTCCAAATCGAAGATATAAAATTCTTTTTGATGCTACGTTACTTGAAACATTATACAAAGTACTGCTGTCGATTAATACATTTGATGTTAAACCTGTACCTGTTAATCCTGCGTTATCGATACGAATAAATTCACGTCCGATTGAACAAGAGTCAAATGTGCTGTTTTTAACCACTACACTTGCCACATATGTATTTCTAAAATCTATCGTTTCAGCTTGCTGGTTAGTACTTACGTTTTTAATTACACTATTTTCTACTGTAAACGAAGCTACTTTTGCAGCGTTAACACTTCCGTAAACTAAAGCTCTTAGATAATCATGAACATAACAACCGCTGATTAAGACATCTTCATATATTGCAGACGCTGTATTGATAGTAATAAAGCTGAAATCACCTACTCCTGCCCCATCTAAATCTAAATCAATTAATGAAAAATCAGCTGTTCCAGAGTTCAATGTGAATTTAACGTGCAGCTTTGGTTTATCAGCAGGACGCAACCCTCTTATGGTAATTGATTTATTCACAATTATATCTCCTTTATACACGTTATAATCTCCTGGCATTAAAACTAGAATTGCCCCAGAAGCCGCTTCGGTTATTTTTGCATTTAAATCGTCTTCTGGCTTCACTAAAATACCAGTTCCAATATCAATTCCAGTAGTAAAGGTTCTAACGCCTCTTTTCTTTGTTCCATTTAATAATGTTGCTGTATAATTAGTTTCACCTGTTAAACCTGTTACTTTAGCAACTCCAGCTGCTTTTTCTGCCGGCGTAATAGCATGTGTAATATTGCCTGGCATAACAGAAATTTGTGTAACTGAACTATTAGGCGTCCATCTTAAAGTCACTTCTTTTGCTTCAATATCAGCATCAGCAACTGGAAATAAAATTTGCTCGGTTAATGTTGTCGCACTTGTAACTGTCCATTTAGAATCTGCCACTCCTGCTGAACTTACAGCTTTCACTCTAATAGAATAAACTGTTTCTCCTTCTAATGCAACTTGAACCGGCAGTTCTTTTGGTGCTACATTTACGGTTTTAAAAATGGTTTTAAATTCAGTATCATCTGCACTAAATTCAACTACATAATGATCTGCATCCTCTTTTACTGTCCAGTTCAATTCGACTGTAGTCTGATTTCTAATTGTTGCTGTAAGTGCTACCGGAGAAAATGCTCTATCTGCTCCGATGTCTTGTAAGACTGCTTCATTGTAACTTTCGCATCCTGCGCTTAGTACTACTAATAAAAACATAGCCAGCAAGCCTTTAAATATATATTTTGCTTTCATAATTATATTACTATCAATTAATTATTATTAGTTTCCAAAAACCCAGTCATTTACTAATTTCCCATTGCTTCCGTCAATAAATGTCTGCCAGATTGGCCAAAATTGTCTTTTATCTGGATTTACTCCGGCTTTGTATATAGTGGTTATTTTATTATCCTCCAGCTTATCCCAGCTTTTTGAAGTATAACCTACTGGAATCTGAGTTTCACCACGATTTAAACCATAAATATCCAGTGTAAATCCATCATCTTGGTATTTATAATACAATGTTTTTGGCACATCTTGACATTTACCAGTGCGCGCTTTAAGCTCAGTCATTTTAGCCTTAGCTTCGTCAAGTTTAGTTTTTAGCAAATTCCAACGGATTAATGCATATTTACGCTCTAATTCTCCTGTAAATTCTAATTTATTTTCCTCAACAATTGCATTCATCATTGCATCTTTGCTTGTTAAAGCATCTACATAAGCATCTACTTTTACAGCCTGATTTGCTGGTGCAAATGCTCTTCGGCGAATTTCTTTTAGGTAAACTGCAGCAGATCCTGCTCCTTCTAACTCATTAGCCGCTTCAGCCGCAATTAAAAGTACTTCTGCATAACGCATATAAATTTTATTTACACCATCGTCATTTGGTGCGCTGGCAATACGTTTCATCCATTCAAAACGATATTTACCAAAATACCAAGTCTGTAAATCTGTAAGTTCTTGTTTAGATTTTCCATTTACTGCAGCACCCCATTTATAAGGAACACAAGTTACATCTCTTCTTGTATCAACTTGATCATAGTCATAAAAAACAAATGGCAATGGTCCATTAACTCCTCCTTTATTAGCTCCCATAGCTTGAAATTGATCTATGGCATCATGTCTAACTGCAAAAGTAAACAGCATTCTTCCTCTAGAATCAGCAAAAGGAATTTCCCAAAGAGATTCTCCACCAGCAGTTGTATTTTCTTGATTGTATTTTCTCCACAGTCCTTCAAAAGTTGGTTCTAAACGCGCAGTTCCACTTGTAATAACCGAACGACATTCTTCTAGTGCTAACTTGTACATTGCAGCTACTGAAAGTTCTGGATCATTACTTCTTCTTACTCCATCAGGATATTGCTGATAACCGCTTGCCATCATAGCTAATCTAGCTCTAAATCCTTTTACAAAAGCCTTATTTACACGTTCTGTACTTGCAGTTGCAGAAGTCGCATTAGGCCACGCTACCAAGGTTGAAGCTTCTCCTAAATCAGCGATCAACTGCTTATAAATTTCATCACGACCCGTTTTAGGAATATAAATAGTGTTTGTAGAAACAGGCTCAAAACGCACTGGAACATCACCCCAGTTTCTAACTAAATCTGCATAGTAAATAGCACGTAATGTTAATGCTTCTCCCAACAACTGTCCCATTTCAGGGTTTGTAGAAGGATTACCATAGGCACGAATCCCTCTAATACATAAATTTGCACGCTCAATTCCTTCATACATCATTGCCCAAGCATTTTTTGGCGAATTCATTTCAGTATTATCAGCCTTAGCATCATAAACTACTAAATCAGATTTAGCATTATCACTTGAAGAAGCCAAAAGCCACTCACTATCTGTGTTTAATCCTTGATAAGCTAAAAGCCTTCCTCTATAAGATTGTTCTTCTCCAAACGACACTTTTATTCCATCAACTGCTCCTTGTGCCAATCCTGGTGTAGAAAAAATAAGCTGCTCATCTAATGTTGACTGTGCAGGAGTATCAAAAAAATCATCGGCAGAATCCTGACAAGAAGCCAATAAACCTGAGATAATTAAACCTGCTATTATTATTTTATGTTTCATTTTGATAAATTTTAAAATTAGAAATTAAGGTTTAAACCAAAAACCAATTGTCTGCTTCTCGGGTATGCTGAATAATCAACTCCCGGTGTTAGTGGTGTTTTTCTTTTTGTTGACACCTCAGGATCTGGACCAGAATAATTTGTAATTATAAAAACATTTGTTGCTGTAAAATAAAATCTTAATTTACTCACTCCAAGTTTAGAGGTAAACGATTCTGGAGTACTGTATCCTAAAGTCAGCGTATTCAATCTAAAGAAAGAACCATCTTCTACCGCCCAATCTGTAAACATAAATTTCTGCATGTAAGGAGACCACATTGTTGTATTAGCATTAAGCGCTTCCAATTTAGCCGGATCTGTAACTAATTGTCCTGAAGCAGGATCTAAGTTTGTCCATCTTACACCATCAGCCATTTCAGTGCTTAAGTTTTTATATTGCCCGTTTCTGTTTGATGTAGAAAACTCAGCTTTATTAGCGTTATAAATATCATTTCCAATTGTCCAGTTGAAAGCAGCAGAAAGATCAAAACCATAAGCATTTGCATTAATAACTAAACCTCCTGTACTTTTTGGATTAGAATTACCAATAATAGTTTGATCTGATGCTGTAACTTTATTATCAGCAGACCCATCTGTGTTTTTCAACTTCATCATTCCTGGTTGTAAAGCGCCAAGAACACTAGTTGCATCTGCAACACCTGATTTTAAAGTGTATTTTCCCCCAACATAATCAAAATCTGAAACTTCATAACGTCCCGCACTTTGATAACCATACATTAATCCCATTGGCGAACCTACATTAACAGCATAATCATTACCGATATCTGTTGATGCCCAATTGGTATTTACTCCAAAATTATCCATTACTCCAAGAGAGTTAATTCTATTTTTGTTAACTCCAACGTTCACAGAAAAGTTTAAACCATAATTTTTCTTTTCAATTGCCACAAAATTTACTGTAGCTTCAAAACCTGTATTTTGTGTTTCACCCATATTTCTGTACTGCGTTTTATACCCTGTACCTCCTACTGGAAACTCGATTAATAGATCTTTAGTTACATTTTTATACACATCGAAAGTTCCGTTTAAGCGATTTTTGAAAAATCCAAAATCAAGACCAATATTTTGCGTAACAGTAGTTTCCCATTTCAAGTCTGGATTTGCCAAAACACTTGATGGCGCCCAATAACTATCGAAACCATTTATATAAGAATTTGTGTTAGATTGATAACTTTGAACTGTTTGTCCTACAGGAATATTGTTATTTCCTGCTTCACCATAACTCAGTCTTAATTTAAGAAGACTTAACCAAGAAGCATTTTTTAAGAAATCTTCTTCAGAAATTTTCCAAGCTGCTGCTGCTGCCGGGAAATAACCCCAGCGGTTACTGTTTAAAAATCGGCTTGAACCATCTGCACGGAAAGATGCGGTCAATAAATAACGATCTTTATAATCATAATTTAAACGTCCAAAAAACGAAAGTAATTTGTCATCAGGGCTATAAAAATTATCAACTGAAAAAGGTGTTCCTTGTGTTGTTAATTTTTTTGCTTGATCTAAATTAAAGAATTTAGGATAATTTAAAATTGTTGTAGTTACAGTATTTGAACTAGTAGTAATCATTTCTTCTCCTAAAAGCGCTGTCAAATGGTGGTTTGCTCCTAAGATATTTTTAAAGTCATAGTTTAATGTATTCGCATTTCTAAAACGAACATCTTTACGATCGCTCATTACCATACCTGGTTTTCCTGCCCCAACTTTAGCAGTACTTGAAAAATAAGTAGAAGAACCGTAAAAACGATAATCTGTATTATTAAAATTGTCTAATCCTAAATCACTTTGAAATTTTAGATTTTGAGCAAGCTTCCAACCAAAGCTTCCTAATAAATTATAGTTTTTTCTAAATTGTTGACGGTTATTATCTGAGATCGCTAAAAATGGATTCACTAAATAACTGTTAACACTTTGATCATCATTATCTGTTGTTAATCCCGGCATTGGAATTGGTGAATACCCAACACTATGACGCAAACGGCTGTCAAGAGATGAAACTTCATTTTGTTCATTGGCTCCTCCTCCATTTATTTTTGTATCAGAATAACGTACCGTAAAACCAAGATCAATTTTATCACTTGCTTTGTTCTTTAATGCAAGCGACAAGTTGTTTCTTTTATAATCAGAACCAACCATGATGGCTTTCTCATCGTAATAAGCATAGTTAAAATTATAACTCAATTTTTCAGTACCTCCGCGAATTCCTAAATCACGACTATTTACTTCACCGCGGCGACCATAAATTTGCTTTTGCCAGTCTGTTCCTTTTACTCCGTTATATAAATCACGATCTTGCCAGTTTCCAAAATACTTAGTGTAAGATGTTGGATTACTTAAAATAGTTTTATCTGTTTGACTTAGTAAAGCATATTCATACTGCCATTTTACAAAATCTTCTGTAGGCAGTACATCAATGTCATTAGCCATTGTTTTCATACCATAAAACATATTATAGCTAACTGCCATTTTCCCGTCTTTACCAGTTTTAGTAGTTACGATAATAACACCATTTGCTCCTCTAGATCCATAAATTGCTGTAGAAGAAGCATCTTTCAATACAGTCATCGACTCAACATTTGAAGCAGCAATATCACTCATACTGTTTACAGGAAAGCCGTCAACAATTATTAAAGGCGAAGCATCTTGCGTTAAAGATCCGCCTCCACGTACTCTAATTTTGATATCTGCATCTGGAGAACCTTCAGTTGAAACAACCTGAACCCCAGCAATTCTACCTGTTAAAGCTTCTGCAATATTAGAAACGGGTACTTTTTTCAATTCATTTCCCGAAATTGAAGCAACTGCACCTGTTAAATCAGATTTTTTTGCTGTACCATAACCTATCACAACAACTTCATTTAAATTATTAGCATCTTCAACTAATGATACATCTACCTTAGTCTTACCTGCCGCCGAAACTTCTTTAGTTACAAATCCTATGAAAGAAAAAGTCAAAACTGCTTTCGGATTTGTTAATTTAATCTTGTAGTGTCCATCAAAATCTGTCGAAGTTCCATTCTTTGTCCCTTTTTCAAGAACATTAACTCCCGGCAGAGAAAGTCCTGCCGCATCCTTAACAGTTCCTTCTAATGTCACAGTCTGAGCATGCGCTCGATTGCCCATCAGTAAGCACAATAAGAAAACAACAGCAAAGCAACGATTTGTTCCTTTGTTTAATAAATCATTAAAATTCATGGTTGATTGTTTAAGTTATTAATTGTTTTAAAAGTGGTTTTTTGTGGTTTCTTTTTAATTTACAATTACAGCTTTTGCAAACGTTTTCTCTTTTTCTTTCAATAAAATCATAGGCTTAACCTATTTTATTGCTATTAAAAAGCAAAGTATTTTTAACAGTCTGTAAAAATTGTAATCGATTGCACAAACATAGATATTTTTTTTATACAAAAAATTAAAATTCATAAAAATTTCATAATAAAAATTATATAAGCAAAATAAAATCGACTTTTTCTACAATATGTGTAATTTAACTGATGTATAAATATTAAATATATTATTGTAAATTTAAAATTCCTTGCGATTTTCTAAAAAAAACAATCGATTACATGTTTACAATTTAAGATATTTTTAAGTATGTTTTTAACATTTAAAAACCAAAGAATACAAAACCAGACTTTATATCGCTTTTCTTTTTTTACAAAGTTTTCCTTTACAAAAAGATAACTGCAAATACCCGAGGCAAACTTTTAAAACATTAAACACTTTTCGACCTCAGCAAATAATATAAAGCCATAAAAAAAACCTTAGAAAATATCTAAGGGTTTAATAGAATTAAAAAACAGGAAATAATTTAGATCCTTTGAAGTTTCAGATTGTTTCTGTGTGCTCTTATTAAAGTAATCGTTATAAGCATTCCCATAACTGACATTCCTACTCCTATTAAATTTGGTGAAGCATAACTATAACCAGCTGTTAAAGGCAGTCCGCCTAAAAAAGCTCCTAATGCATTTCCAATATTAAAACTTCCTTGAAGCGCTGCAGAAGCAATCATCTCAGCACCTTTGGCAGTTCGTATCATAAGCATTTGAATTGGCGCTATTACCGAAAAAGAAATACATCCAGTTAAAAATGTCAAAAACAACGACATATATTGATTTGAAGAGAAAAAGTAAACCAAAATCAAATCGATTGACATAATAAACAGTAAAGCCAATGTGGTTGGTGCGGGTGAAAATTTATCAGCCAGTTTACCACCGGCAAAATTTCCTACTACCATTCCAAGTCCAGCCAAAATTAAAATAGATGAAACATCACCTTCAGAGAATTTAGAAACATTAATTAGCAAGGGAGCTATGTAACTAATCCAAGCAAACAATCCTCCAAAACCAATTGCTGTAATTCCAATAATCAACCAAGCCTCCGTTTTCTTGAAAAACTCCAGTTGTTTTTTCATATTAACGGTCTCTCCTTTTTCTAAACTCGGCATCCATAAATAAATGAATAGAAAAGTAAGCAGTCCAACAATTGCAATCAATACAAAAGTGTAACGCCATAAAAAGTGATGTCCTATATAAGTTCCTATTGGAACTCCAATTAAATTAGCCAAGGTTAAACCCGAAAACATAATAGCAATTGCTTGAGCTTCTTTTCCTTTGTCAGCCAAACGACTTGCTACTACAGCACCAACACCAAAAAAAGCGCCGTGCGGTAAACCAGACAAAAATCGGGAAGCAAACAAAAAGTTATAGGTTGGAGCAATAATTGAAAGCGCATTAAAAACAGTTAACATTAATGCCAAAATTAAGAGCATTTTTTTTGGCGGAAAATTTCTTCCAAGGATTACTAATAAAGGTGCTCCAATAACAACACCAAGTGCATATGCCGAAATAAGATATCCAGCAACTGGAATCGACACTTTCATATTTGAAGCAATATCCGGAAGCAGACCCATCATTACAAATTCAGTAATACCAATAGTTAAGCCTCCAAATGAGAGCGCAATAAGACTTTTTTTCATTTGTTTTTACAAGAAAGGAATAGATTTTCTATACCGCAAATTTAACACTATGCGTCTGAATAAAAATTGTACATTTGCGATATAAACTTGTAAATTTAGGTTATGCCAAAATTAAATCAATTCAAAACTTTGGTTATTGATGAATTTGAAGATGACAAATTTCACCTGCCTCCGCACACGCATACATATTACGAAATCATTTATATTAAGAAGGGAAATGGAATTCATCATCTGAACGACAATTTACTTCCTTATAAATCAGGTGATTTGTTTGTAATTTCACCAGAAGACGAGCATTACTTCGACATAAAAAAAACAACTCGATTTGTTTATATCAAGTTTACCGATAATTATTTCAACTCTAATAAAAATCTTTTTTGTGATGATTTGCTCTTGCATACACCTGAAGATTTTATGCGGGACAAACTCCTAAAAGAAACCGTTTTAAAACTAGATGATCCGTGTAAAACGATCCTAAAAAACACAGTCGAAAATATTACTGCCTACAATTGCAAGATAGATGTTACTACTTCGCCTATAGTCTTTTATCAAATTCTTTCAATATTTGGTTTGATTAAAGAAACAATCCGAGGAATGAACTTGCAAATGAAGTCGGCACATATCGATAATGAACAAATCGCAACTTATATACATCAAAATATTTATCAGCCAAAGCTTGTTCAAATTAAAGTTATAGCAGATCATTTTAATATAGCACAAACCTATTTCAGTGCATACTTTAAAAGAACCTTTTCTATTAGTTATAGAGATTATATTCATAATTTGAGAACTACTTTGCTAGAGAAAAGAATTCACAATAATCAATTACCAATAAAACAAATTGCTTACGAATTTGGCTTTACAGATGAGAGTCATTTATCGAATTATTTTAAAAAGAGAAAAAACATGAATCCTACAGATTTTAAAAAAACGTAACATTCAAAATCTTAAATATATAGGAGCTGTTAAAAAAAATCTTTAAATTTGTAATTATAAAACATTTTCATTGACGAAAAAGATCCACATATTATATCTGTTTTTAACTCTTGTCTTCTTTTTGATGTCAGCTGAGAGTTATGCTTGTGGTCGTTCTTCTGAAAAAACTTCACATGAAAAAAGCACCTCTTCAAAAAAAGGAAACCCTGACACTTGTCAGAAAGAGTGCTGTAAAAAAGATCAAAGTCCTAAAAAAGATCAGCATGGCTGTAATGGAAAATGTGATCATTCTAGCTGTACAACAACTGCGTTACAGTTTAGCCTGATCGCTTTGAATGAATTTGAATTTGATACTAATTTGTTTAATTTCTCAACTGAGAAATCAATCTCGTTTCACAAAACCGCTGGTATTTCAGATGGTTTTACTTCTATTTGGCTGCTGCCCAAAATAAAATAATTGTATTTGCGACAGCCATAATTGGATCTAAACCAACCTCCAAACTATGGTTTTTTACCTAAAAGACGCAAAGAGCTTTACATCGAGACTTTATAAAAAACATATTAAACTTAAAAAGGAAAATTAAAATCCTTTTTATCAAATTTAGAAAAAATGAAAAATTTCACATCTACAATAGCTATAGCAATCACATTATTATTTTCTGTAAATTTTGTACAAGCAAATACAATCACAACAGAATCAACTACAATAGAGATTGCTGATTCAAGTCAATTACAATCTGTTTATGACGCTTATTTTGCAGTAAAAGATGCCTTAATAAAAAGTGATGCCAAATTAACTTCGGCGAAAGCTAAAGATTTATTAGCTGCAATTACAGAAGTTAAAATGGACAAACTGAAAAATGACGAACATAATGTTTGGATGAAAGCAGTAAAAAAAATGACTGCTGATGCAAAAAGCATTTCTACAACCAGTGACCTTAAAAAACAACGTGAAACGTTTAAATCGTTGACCAAAAGCACTTACGATTTAATAAAAGTTTCAAAATCTAATGAAGTTGTTTACAAACAACATTGTCCAATGGCAGATGCTGATTGGTTAAGCAAAGAGAAAGCGGTTAAAAACCCATATTATGGTTCTTCGATGCTAACTTGCGGAAACGTAGTAGAAACCATCAAATAAATATGACGCTCTACATCAAAAACATGGTGTGCGCTCGTTGTAATATGGTTGTGAAGTCTGAGCTTGAAAAACTTGGACTTCAGACTATTTCTGTCGAATTAGGCGAAGTAAAATTACAAGACGTCATTACTGAAAATCAAAAAGAAATTTTACTTAAGAATCTTCAATCTTTAGGTTTCGATTTAATCGATGATAAAAAAAGTAAAACAATAGAAAAAATTAAGACGCTGATTGTTGACTTGGTTCACCATAAAAATGGTGAACTTAAAACTAATTTATCCGATTATTTAGCTGATAATCTAAATCAGGATTATAATTCGTTGAGCAATTTATTTTCAGAAATTGAAAACACCACAATTGAAAAATATTTTATCTGTCAAAAGATTGAAAAGGTAAAAGAGTTATTGATTTACAATGAACTTTCGTTGAGCGAAATCGCAGATCTGTTAAACTACAGTAATGTAGCACATTTAAGCAATCAGTTCAAGAAAGTAACAAGCTTTACTCCTACCCATTTCAAACAATTGAAAGATAAAAAACGCATTCATATTGAGAATTTGTAATTTTTTTTTAACCGCAAAGCGCGCAGATAAACAGTGTTAATTATTTAATATGTGAACATATCGTTTACGATTTCTAGTTGTTCGAAATGACAAAAAAATAATACTATTTGCCTGTTTCGCGGTTAAATAACTCTTTGCTAAATATTACAAATCATTCTCAAAATTGTACAACATGAAGTAAGTCTTACTTCGGACATTTGCATTGTAATAACTAAAAAGATAAAACAATGACACATCAATATGTAATTTCAGGAATGTCATGCGATGGATGTCGCAAAAAAGTTGAAAAAACTTTGAATGCGATTGAAGGAATTCAAGCTGAAGTAACTTTAGATCCTCCTTTGGCAGTCATTACAATGGAAAAACACATTTCTACAGAAAAATTTCAAGAGGCTTTAACAGAAGCTGGAAAATATACGATTGAAATGACTTCTGCTAAAAGTGTCTCAGAAACTCCTGTTAAATCTTGTTGTTCTACTGAAAAGAAAGATAATCATGCAGGTCATGAACATAAAAAGAAGACAGCTGTAACGCATAATCACAATACAACCGGCATTTTTTATTGTCCGATGCATTGTGAAGGCGACAAAACTTATGACAAACCTGGCGATTGTCCAGTTTGCGGAATGGACTTAGTACCTCAAGCAGCAATTGGAACGCAATTTACGTGCCCGATGCATCCAGAAATTGTTTCAAATGAGCCTAGCGATTGTCCAATTTGCGGAATGGATTTGGTTCCTATGCAAGCGTCTGAATCTGAAGAAAATAAAACCTATACGGACTTGGTAAAGAAAATGAAGATCGCAGTATTATTTACACTTCCAATTTTCATTATATCAATGTCAGAGATGATTCCGAATAATCCGCTTTATAAAATAATGTCGATTGAAAACTGGAATTGGGTTCAACTTCTATTTTCAATTCCTGTAATTTTTTATGCAGGTTGGATGTTTTTTGTACGCGCCTGGAAATCAATCGTAACTTGGAATTTAAACATGTTTACGCTTATTGGTATTGGAACTGGTGTTGCATTTTTGTTTAGTATTGCCGGAATGTTTTTTCCTGATATCTTCCCATCTGAATTTAAATCACATCACGGAACGATACATCTCTATTTTGAAGCTGCAACGGTTATTCTGACTCTGGTTTTATTAGGTCAATTACTCGAAGCCAGAGCGCATGGACAAACTAATGGCGCTATAAAAGAATTATTAAAATTAGCTCCAACCGAAGCAACTTTGATTGAAAATGGTCATGACAAAGTAATCTCGATTCATAACATTAAAAAAGAAGATCTGCTTCGTGTAAAACCAGGAGAAAAAATTCCTGTTGACGGAAAAATCATAACTGGCGAAAGCAGTATTGATGAGGCAATGATTACAGGCGAACCAATTCCTGTTGATAAAAAAATAGGCGATACTGTAATTGCAGGAACAATAAACGGAACAAAATCTTTTGTAATGATTGCCGAAAAAGTAGGTTCTGAAACCTTGCTTTCGCAGATTATACAGATGGTAAATGATGCAAGCCGTTCTAGAGCTCCAATTCAAAAACTAGCAGATCGCGTAGCAAAATATTTTGTTCCAACAGTTGTTATCATTTCGATTGTAACCTTTATTGTTTGGGCAAAATTTGGTCCAGAGCCAGCTTATATCTACGGTTTAATTAATGCTATTGCAGTTTTAATTATTGCTTGTCCTTGTGCTTTAGGATTAGCAACCCCAATGTCTGTTATGGTTGGTGTTGGTAAAGGAGCGCAGCATGGTATTTTGATAAAAAATGCCGAAGCGCTGGAAAACATGAATAAAATTGATGTTTTAATTACCGATAAAACGGGAACTATTACTGAAGGAAAACCATCTGTAGAAAAAATTTATGCGGTCAATAATAATGAAGATTCTTTACTGCAATATATCGCTTCTTTAAACCAATACAGCGAACATCCATTAGCGGAAGCTGTTGTTAATTTTGCTAAAGCGAAAAATCAAAGTTTACTTGAAGTTCCCGATTTTGAAGCTGTTACAGGAAAAGGAGTTACGGGAACGGTAAACAACTCGAAAACAGCATTGGGAAATAAAAAACTGATGATTGAAGTAGGTGCATCTGTCTCTGCGGCAATTGAAGATAAAATTATTGCCGAACAGAATCTAGGTAAAACAGTGTCTTATATTGCAGTCGATAATACCGTTCTAGGTTATGTTACAATTACAGATGCCGTTAAAGCAACCAGCGCAAAAGCAATCAAAGATTTAATAGATCAAGGCGTTGAGGTAATTATGATGACAGGCGACAACGGTAATACAGCAAAAGCAGTCGCCGATCATTTGCATTTAAGTTCGTTTAAAGCAGATTGTCTTCCTGAGGATAAACTAAAAGAAATTCAACGTTTACAAGCCGAAGGTAAAGTTGTTGCCATGGCGGGCGACGGAATTAACGATGCTCCGGCTTTAGCACAAGCGAATATTGGAATTGCAATGGGCACCGGAACTGATGTAGCCATAGAAAGTGCTAAAATAACACTCGTAAAAGGTGACTTAAGCGGAATTGTAAAAGCGAAAAAACTTAGTCATTCTGTTATGAAAAACATTAAGCAAAATCTGTTTTTTGCTTTTATTTATAATGTTTTGGGTGTGCCGATTGCCGCAGGGGTTTTATATCCTGCATTTGGAATTTTACTTTCTCCAATGCTTGCTGCTTTAGCAATGAGTTTAAGTTCTGTTTCTGTAATTGTAAATGCCTTACGATTACGAAATCTTAATCTTTAAAAAAATCATTATGAAACTATATACTATTATAATTGCTTTTTTGATCACCTTTAGTGCTCAAGCTCAAAAAGTAGTTCGTTACGATTTACACGTTCGCGATACGATTGTAAATTTCTCCGGAAAAGAAAAACGTGCACTTACTGTTAACGGACAAATCCCAATGCCGACTTTGACTTTTACTGAAGGTGACATTGCCGAAATTTATGTGCATAACGATTTAAAAAAAGAAAACACAGCAATGCACTGGCACGGTTTATTTTTGCCAAATAAAGAAGATGGTGTTCCCTATTTAACGCAAATGCCAATAAAACCCGGAACAACTCATAAATATACTTTCCCTATAATCCAGAATGGAACTTATTGGTATCACAGCCATTCAGGTTTACAAGAACAAATAGGTTTATACGGGCTTTTTATCATCAACAAAAAGAAAGACGATCCTACTTTTAGAAAAGGTATCGACGATTTACCCACTATTCCAGTAATTTTGAGCGAATGGACTGATTTGAAACCAGAGAATGTGCAACGAATGCTGCACAATGCGAATGATTGGTTTGCTATAAAAAAAGGAACAACACAAAGTTATGCCGAGGCGATTCAAAAAGGAAAATTCTCGACAAAAGTCACCAACGAATGGAAACGTATGAATGCCATGGATGTGAGTGACGTTTATTATGAAAAGTTTTTAATTAACGGAAAAAATGAAAATCAGCTTTCGCAATTTAAAGCAGGCGATAAAGTAAGACTGCGAATTGCAAACGGAGGTGCTTCCAGTTATTTCTGGCTGACGTACGGCGGCGGAAAAATAACGGTTGTAGCCAGCGACGGAAATGATGTTGAACCTGTAGAAGTCGATCGATTGATTATTGCTGTTTCTGAAACTTATGATGTAGTCGTAACAATTCCTGAAAACAACAAATCTTTTGCTTTTTTGGCTACAGCCGAAGACAGAACCGGATCAGCTTCTTTGTTTTTAGGTGAAGGAACCAAACAGCCTGTTTCACATCTTCCAAAATTGAAATATTTTGAAGGTATGCAAATGATGAATGACATGATGAAAATGAACGGCGAAATGAATGATATGGGTATGAAAATGTCACTCAACAAAATGGACATGAATGCCGTGATGTATCCTGAAATTTCTGGAGAAGATGAATCAATGAAAAAAGAAGATCATTCGAAACATAATATGGGCGACATGAAAATGTCAACTGATACAACTGAGACTGCCGAAATCACAACTCTAAATTATGGAATGCTAAAATCTCCAACGATAACAACGCTGCCCAAAGATGCTCCTGTAAAAGAACTACGTTTTGAATTATCAGGAAACATGAATCGCTATGTTTGGAGTTTAGACAATAAAGTAATTTCTGAAACAGATAAAATCTTAATCAAAAAAGGTGAAAACGTACGTATTGTATTGTACAACGGATCAATGATGCGCCACCCAATGCACTTACACGGACACGATTTTAGGATTTTGAATGAACATGGCGATTATTCTCCGCTGAAAAATGTTATCGACATTATGCCAATGGAAACAGATACAATCGAATTTCAAGCAAATGCTGATGGTGATTGGTTTTTTCACTGTCATATTTTATATCATATGATGGCAGGAATGGGACGTATTTTTACTTATGAAAATTCAGCTCCAAATCCGTTGATTCACGATCCAAAAATGGCAGACAAAATGCTGAAAATGGATGATCGTATGTTTCATTTTATGGCCGAAAATGATTTTGCTTCAAATGGAAACGATGGAGAAGCAATGCTTGGCAACACTCGTTGGAGCATTGGAACAGAATGGCGATTGGGTTATAATGACAAACATGGTTATGAAACTGAAACACACATAGGCCGATACATTGGAAAAATGCAATGGTTTATGCCTTTTATAGGTTTTGACTGGCGATACCGAAAAATGGGAATGGATGAACAGGAACAAAATATGTTTGGTCAAACGAACACCAAAGACAATCGTTCGGTTTTTAGTGCTGGTATCGAATATACTTTACCAATGCTTGTAAAGGCACAAGTTGAGGTTTTCACTGATGGAAATGTGAGAATACAGTTTGAACGAAAAGACATTCCGCTTTCTAGACGCTTACGAATGAATCTAATGTGGAACACAGACAAGGAATATATGGCTGGTCTAAAATATGTCGTAGGCAGAAACTTTGGGATCACAACGCATTATGACAGCGATATGGGTGTTGGATTTGGAGTGAATTTGAATTATTAATTGTTTTTAAACTATGTAAGTAATTCAAGTTACCGTTGTCTAATTATTTTCAACACATAGAAATATAGCTTTTAAAGTCAAAAATAGGCATTTCACTTTTTTTCTCCTTTTCTAGACATAAAATCTATATTTCTATGTGTTGTATTGTTTTACAATTATACCGAACAGATAATTAACAATAAATTTAATGCTTTTTTGATACGTATTAACTTATCGTTGACAATTTCCAAAACTAAATCGTATTATATTTGAACTAACATTTTTCAATCAAAAAAAGAATAATACCTAACAATTAAATTACACAAAAAATGAAAAAATTATTTACCGTTTTAGCAATCGCCTTATTTACAATTGGTGCACAAGCACAAGACACAAAACCAGCTCCGAAGAAAGAAAAAGCTAAAAAAGAATCTTGTTCTAAAAAAACAGATGATAAAAAAGACAAAAAATGCTGCTCTAAGAAATAATTACTGCGCATATTATGACAAAAGGCTTCGAATATTCGAAGCCTTTTTTTATGTTTTTTTCGCGGCGAGAAAACTCGTAACCAACTTTGACAAAGTTTTAAACTTTGTCAAAAGTCCATTCAAAAAGAAATCCTTTTAATGTTTTAATCTGTGGCAAAAAAACTTCAAAAACTATTTCACCGTTGCCACATTTCCTGTTCGTGTGAGAACTCCCCAACTTTGGCTTTCGCCTTTTATGGCTCTTCGTAAGGCCTTAAATAAAATCACATACATCAATTGTCTATACACAAATCGTTGTGGAATTAACCATATTAATTTAGTCAGTTTTTCTTTTTCAAAAATAAAAGCAATCACACTAACCAGCATATCAACCAACATAAATGCTATGTAGTAAATAAGTATTTTATGAAGACTGTCTGGATCATTATAATTCCAAAATAAACTTAAAATAAGAACTAAATCTGCCAAAGGCGCGAAAATTGGCAGCACAATTTGAAAAAGCAGAATATTAGGCAAAGCAACCATTCCTAACCATTTATATCTTGGATTGAAACACGCATCTCTATTTTTCCAAAAAGCCTGCATAATACCATAACTCCAGCGAAAACGCTGTTTCATAAACTCTTTCAAACTTTCAGGAGCTTCAGTTACTGCCACTGCTTCAATACAATTTATAATATGATAGTCGTTTTTTAAAATACGAATCGTTAAATCACAGTCTTCTGCAAGTGTATCAGTTGTAAATCCTCCCGCTTTTTCGATTGCTTCTTTTTTAAACGCACCAATTGCTCCAGGAACAACCGTAATTCCATTGATTAAATCAAAAGCCCTTCTATCAAAATTTTGTGCCGTTGTATATTCAATACTCTGCCATTTCGTAAGCATTGTATTTTCATTTCCCACTTTTACATTTCCAGCAATAGCACCAATTTCTTCATTATTTTTCAACTGAATTCTAAAACCTTTCATTAATTGCGAAACAGCATCTGTTTTTAGTTGTGTATCAGCATCAATACAAATTACATAATCATTTTGAGTCAGCTCAATTCCGTAATTTAATGCCGATGCTTTTCCTCCATTAGGTTTCGTATGTACTTTTACTTTCGGATTATTAGCAAAAGTTTCATTGATCATTTCAAAAGTTTTGTCTTTAGAACCGTCATCAACAAAAACAATATCAAAGAAAGGATAATCCTGACCCAATAAATTTTCGATTGTTTTTACGGCATTTATTTCTTCATTATAGGCAGGAACAATAATACTTACTTTTGGAAGCTCACCTTGAAAATCGCTATAAACAGGCGGATATTTATGGTCTTTCCATTTTTTTATAAAAGCCATTACAGCCATTAACGCAATTCTTAAGAACCCCAGAAAAATAGCTACCCAAAATGTTGCTGTAATAAAATGTCCAAACCAATATCCAAAATCGAAAATGAAATTATCAAGTGAGATAAACGGTCCCTTTGCTTCTGGCATGATTTCATCTTTAGTTTTACCCAGCAAATGAGAAACGGTTGTAAACTGAATATTTCTGTCTTCAAAATATTTAATAATTCGAGGTAAAGCTTCAACAGTAGCTTCTCTGTTCCCGCCTGCATCATGAAGTAAAATAATTCCTTTATCAGGATTTGCCTCATATTGTGATATTGTTCTCTTATAAATAGAATCAGCACTTACACCTTTTTCCCAATCATTGGGATCGATACTTTCACCAACGGTATAATAATTTTGGGCTTTACTTAAAGCAATTGGTTTGAGCTCAGCTTCTGTGGTTGGCTCAGCATCTGCATTATAAGGTGCTCTAAAAAGAACTGTGCTTCTTCCCGTAACCGCTTCGATTAATAATCGTGTCGTTTCCATTTCCTTAGCGGCTCTTTCTGGACTTACCAAAGCAATATTAGGATGCGTAAACGTATGATTGCCTATTTCGTGACCCTCGTTATAAATTCTTTGCAGCAACGGAATATTGTTTTCTCCTTGAATACCAATGACAAAAAATACTGCGGGTACTTTTTCTTTCTTTAAAATATCTAAAATCTCTGGTGTATAAATAGGATCAGGCCCATCATCAAAAGTTAAAATAACTTGCTTGTTTACATTTCCAAATTTGCTGATTACGTATTTTGTTGGTAATTCTACATATTTCTGTTCTGTAATTATCGTTTCGTCCTTATTGATTTCCAACTCAATTTTTCCAGGTGCAGGATCGGCAATAACATTTAATATTTCTCCATCGCCAATATATGCAGGACTTTCTATTCGTGTATTGACACGTTTCATTACTTTAAAATCGAAAGGTTTTTTCTTAAGACTTTCGTTTGTTAAACTTCGATGATAATAAGTCCATAAACGTTGATCTTCACTTCCTAAACGCCATAAAGCGGTTCCTGCTAAGCCATATTCGTCACTAAACCTGATCGTGTTAAAATTTGTCGCGGCATCTTCAAAATCGACTTCATGTTTTTTTCCGTTGCTGTCTGTATATTTAAAGGAGTTATTATAACTGTTATTATCAAACTTTATCGTGGCATTATATTGTTTGGCAATCGCAATTGCCTGATCATACGTGATGGTTTCTCCCTCCTCTTTTTCCTGCCAGTCGTATCCATAACCTGCAAAACATAAAATGATTTTTTCTGACGGAATTTCTTTTGCCGTTTTATCTACAATTCGTTCTATCCATTTCTGACTGCTTACAGCTCCGGGAATACTACTGGCATAATGCTCATCATAAGCCATAAGAAACATATAGTCATTATATTTTGACAATGCTTTTACATTAAAATCATCATCACCTGCCATAATATCCTGCGTGACAAGATATCCCATTGGATTCAGTTTTTCATATAATGCTTTTTGAAAAGCAATTATCGGTTCATCGCCATTCTCTTTAAATTCCTCAAAATCGATATTTATTCCTTGCAAATCATATTTTTTCAAGGTCTTTACGATATCATCAATAAGTCTTTCTCTTTTATTTGTATCATGAAGAATGCGATGAATAAGATCACCATCAAATTCACCTTCACCCAAAGATTCATTTATGTTGTTAATTAAAGGAAGTATTTTGACTTTTCCTTTTTTCATCACTTTTAATGCAGCAGTGTCAATTTCTGTTCGCAATAAATCAGTTTTGGGATCAATAAAAAACCATTCTGGGATGACCATATTGAGTTTATCAATATTTTTTTGGAGTGAAAATAAACTTTGTGGATCCCAATCTACATAAAAAGCAGCTCTAACTTCTGAAGCTGTTTTTGAAACGGCCGGCTGTTTTTTTAGTTTATCTATTTTAGTTTTTGCTCTTAAGAAATAATCAAACCCCTTAAACTTTTTAAGCTCTTTATCCGTCAGATTTTTGGGCGTAACAGGATTTTCTAAACTATGTCCTGCTCGACTGCTATTGGCTAAAAGCGGTAATGGCGGCTTTAATCCTCTTTTTAAAGTGATAAAAAAGATGGGAACCATTAAAATAAGAATAAACAAAATAAGCCGACTTGACCATTGAAAAGTTTTCCAGCGTTTTTGAGTTACGGTCTGAAATACTTGCTTTTTACCATCCATAAACTTTTCTTTTTAGATAAATGCTATTAAAAAATTAATCTGAAATCTTTAAAGCCTTCAACAACATCAATAAAATTTGATATCTTATTATAAATGAGAAGCTTACCGCATAAAGATAATTCTTTAAATTGTAAAATTATTATTACTAAATGAAGATCGCATTAATAAACTAATTTTATATACAGCAGTAATTCCGAATAAAATTACAAAAGTAAATCTTGCAAAAAACAAACTAAAACAATAAAATTCAGCATTTTACAAAACATTACGCAAAAAAAATGACCTGTTTAGAACAGGTCATATATAGTATTTCTTTATTGCTATTTTATTTCAGTCGCACACTCCATTCAAAATCCATTTCAGAAACCTGAACTCCATCTTCGTTTGTTCCTATAGATTTCATCCAGAACGTTTGTCCGTCGCCTGTTGCAATAGTTCTTTGAATCGCATCAGCAATTAAATATCCGTCATTGCAGACAAATGTAATTCTACCAGTTGCTTTTTTGCTAAAATTCCCTTTGTTGTTGGCAACAAGCATTGATATTTTTTTACCGCTTTCTTGTATTTGCGAAATCACCATAGCGCCCGTTGTTAATTCGGCTGCCATTGCTTGAACTGCAAAATACATTGAATTGAAAGGATTTTGATTTATCCAACGGTGTTTAACGCTTACTATACATCTGTCTTTGTCGATTGCCTTTACACGTACACCACATATGTATGCCGATGGCAATTTGAATAGTACAAATTTGTTGAGTTTGGAAACTGATACAGCCATAGAATTTATTTTTTTGTAAAAATACAAAAAAACTATGCACGCACAATAAATTGCTTTTACTTTCCTAAATCAGCAGTAAAAACAGGGCTTACGAATGGTTTTCAGTCTTTTATAGCCATTTTTAAAATCTAAAATTTGTTAAAATTTTGTTAATAATTAGTACTATGCAAAACAAGATACTGTCTTTTAGCCATATATTTGTATAAGAAATTACTATATACTTTTAATCATGGAAACAACAACACCACTCATCATGGAAACAACATCAGAAAAGAACACTGCGACGTTCACACATCTAAGTACGTTGACTCAGTACATTATTCCATTTGGAAATTACATTTTTCCAATATTAATCTGGACGAGTTACAAAGACAAATCAGAATTTGTAAATCACCACGGAAAACAGACATTGAATTTTCAATTGAGTTTATTGCTTTACACTTTAGTTTTAGCTTTAATTGCAATTCCAATTTTCTTTGCTGTTATCCTGCAGAACATTCCGATGCAAGCAGTTTTTAATGACGAAAATTTTGTCATCAGAAATTTCAACTTTGAAGGGAACATTGGATTAATAAGTATTGGCTTAACAGCAGTTTTACTTTTTGCGGTATTAAAATTTGTTGAATTCTTTTTAGTGATTTATGCTTCAATAAAAGCTTCAAACGGAGAATTATATAAATATCCGTTAACGATTCCTTTTATAAAGTAATCAACGAATTAAAAGTTATAGTCGAAACTTTACAAGCAATCAACAAGAATCGTTTCGAATTCAATCATCAATCAATCATCATCAATCAAAAAACGAATTGTTCAATCTAAAAAAAACAAAATGAAATTATGAACATTGAAAACACAAAAGCACAGATGCGCAAAGGTGTTCTTGAGTTTTGCATCTTATCAGTATTAAAAGAAAAAGACGCATATACATCTGAAATATTAGACACTTTAAAAAACGCAAAATTACTAGTTGTTGAAGGAACTGTATATCCACTTTTAACTAGGCTGAAAAATGACGGTTTACTAAATTATCGCTGGGAAGAATCGACCTCAGGGCCGCCTCGAAAATATTATGGATTAACCGAAATAGGACAAACATTTTTAAACGAACTTAGCGGCACCTGGACAGAATTATCTGATGCTGTAAATCTAATCACCAATCAAAATCAATAAGTCATGAACAAAACAGTAAATATTAACTTAGGCGGTATGTTTTTTCACATCGATGAAGATGCATATTTAAAATTGACACGCTATTTTGACGCTATAAAAAGATCTCTTAATAATTCGTCTGGTCAAGATGAAATCATCAAAGACATCGAAATGCGCGTTTCTGAATTATTAACAGAAAAACAAAAAAGCGAAAAACATGTTGTAGGACTAAAAGATGTTGACGAAGTGATTACAGTAATGGGACAACCTGAAGACTACATCATTGAAGACGAAGAAAAATCATCTCAATCTTTTAATAATTACGGTGCAAGAAAACACAAAAAATTATATCGTGATAAAGAAAAAGGTATGATTGGCGGTGTAGCAACTGGATTAGGACATTATTTTGGAATTGATGCTGTATGGATCAAAATCGTATTCTTAGTATTTGTTTTTGCAGGTTTTGGAACTGGAATTCTAGCGTACTTCGTACTTTGGATTGTAACTCCTGAAGCGGTAACAACTTCAGAAAAATTGGAGATGACTGGTGAGCCGGTAACCATTTCAAACATCGAAAAAAAAGTACGTGAAGAAATTGACTCATTATCTGATAAATTTAAAAATGCAGATTATGACAAAATGGGAAACCAAGTAAAGTCGGGAGCTGAGAGAATAAGTAGTTCATTTGGAGACTTTGTCATGACCATCTTTAAAATCTTCGCTAAGTTTTTAGGCGTAATTTTAATCATGTCTGGAATTAGTGTTTTGATCATGTTGTTGATTGGAGTTTTTACTCTAGGAACTAATGTTTTTGTTGACTTTCCTTGGCAAAACTTCGTTGACGCAGGAAACTTTACAGATTATCCTATTTGGTCGTTTGGTTTGTTAATGTTCTTTGCGGTTGGAATTCCGTTCTTCTTTTTAACTTTATTAGGATTCAAACTATTGTCTCCAAGTTTAAAATCAATCGGAAACATCACAAAATACACTTTACTAGCGATTTGGATTATTGCTGTTGCAATCGCAATCAGCATTGGAATTAAACAAGCTACTGAAATTTCATACGACAATAAAACTGTAGAGAAAAAAGCACTTAACATTAGCACAAAAGATACATTGTTTGTAAAATTCAGATACAACGATTATTATGCAAAAGATCTGAATCACCGCAGCGAATTTGAATTTGTACAAGATTCAGCTAACAATCAGTTAATCTATTCTAATGATGTTCGTTTGCATGTTTTACACACTGATGAAGCTGCTCCTTATATTCAAATAGAAAAAAGCGCAAGAGGTAACTCTTTTATAGCAGCAAAACAAAGAGCAGAAAAAATTGATTATAAATTTCAAGTTAAAGGAAATTCTTTAATTTTGGATAACTTTTTTCTTACAGATGTAAAAAACAAATTTAGAGGTCAAGAAGTTGATGTTTACTTATACTTACCAGAAGGGCAGTTATTTAAACCAGACGCATCTGTACAAGATTATGACGATTCTGATGATGATTTTTTCAATCTGCATTTTAGCGGAAACTACAACTACAAAGTTGAAGGATCAAAAATTAAATGTTTAGACTGTCCGGCTGATGAAAATGAATATGACGATGTAGAGGAAGTAAACCAAATTGATAATGATACAGTAAAAGAAGTTTCTATTAAAATAAATGGAAAAGAAGTTCTTAACGGAAAAAAAACTAACGGAAAGCTAACCACTGATAAAAACGGAGTTGTAATTAAAATTAACTAAGCCATGATCAAAATAATCATTCATATTACAAAATTTATTGTTGCGACTATCACCGCATTATTGTTTGCCTCATGTAATTTTAACGTGAAAACAATTGAAGGAAGCGGAAACGTAACCACCGAGAAAAGAATTGTTCAAGGAGATTTTCAGAACGTAAAAGTCAGCAATGCTATCGACTTGGTAATCGAACAATCTGATGCTACAGAAATTATAGTAGAAGCCGATGATAATTTACAAAAAGAAATCATCACAAAGGTTGAGAACGGAACTTTAGTTATTCATTGCAAATTCAACTCATTCCGAAACATTACAATGAAAAAGGTGATTGTAAAAATGCCTGTTATTAATAAATTGGAAGCATCGAGCGCATCATCTGTAGAAGGAAAAAATATCATTCAAGGAGAAAACATAGAACTCGAAACTTCGAGCGCTGCAAACATGAATCTTAACATCGAATCTGACAATATCATTGTAAACTCAAGCAGCGGAAGTGATGTTAAGATAGAAGGAAAAGCATTGAGAATTCAAACAAAAGCTTCTAGTGGTGCAAACATAGATGCAAAGAAATTACTGGCAAATGAAGTTCAAGCAAAAGCTTCAAGCGGCGGAAGCATAACGGTACATCCTATAGTAAGTTTAAAAGCAGATGCATCGAGCGGAGGTGATATTGATTACGACATTGCACCTAAAACAATAGAAAAAAATGTAAGCTCAGGCGGAAGTGTAAGTCAGCACTAAGCAGCTCTTAACTGTTAAATATAAAAGAAATCATTCATCAAAAGTGGATGATTTTTTTATATTTGCTAAAATCAAATCTAGAATTAATGAAAAAAAATACTGCACTGCTGCTATTGCTTTTAGTAACAACATTAACTTTTGCTCAAAAAAGAGAAAAAATAAAAGGTTCTAAAATTGTCACTACATCAATTAAAGAAGTAGGAAATTTTGATGCCATTGAAGTGGAAGACAATATAGAAGTTTACCTTGAAAGAGGAGAAAAAAACGAAATTAAAATTGAAGCTGATGATAACATTCATGATATCATAGGAATGGATTTAAAAGAAAAAACACTTCGTTTATTCACTTCAAAAGAAAGCACTATTTTCAAAAAACTAGCTGTACATATAACATACACTAACTCGCTGACAAAAGTGAGTGCAAAAAATGATGCAATTGTATATGCAATTCAAGAAATTCAACTAGACGATATTACGTTTAAAAGTATTGATTTTTCAAAATTATTCTTGAATGTAAACTCAAAAAAATTCAATTTAGTAGCTGATGACAGATCAAGAACAGAACTAAATCTAAAATCGGAAGAAGCCAGTTTACAATTGAGCAAATATGCCTCAATAAAAACCTTAATTTCTGCCATGAAATTTAAATGCGATTTGTATCAAAAAGCAAGCGCAACAATTGAAGGAATTACAGAAAAAGCTACGATTCGTTTAGACAACAACTCTGTTTTTACAGGAACAAAATTTACTTTGAAAGAAGCAAATATCACAACTGAAGGTTCTGCTGTAGCTTCTATTTTGGCAGAAACAACTATCGCAATAGCGGCTGGAGACAAGTCTGAAATTTCATTATTAGGTGATCCAAAAATAGAGCTTACACGCTTTAGCGAAGAAGCAAAACTGATTAAAAAACCAGGAGCGCCAAAAGCAAAAACAACAACATTGTAAACAGCTTTCTAAATCACTAGAATTTAGAAGAAACCAACATAAACAAAAAGTCCCATTCAATTAAGAATGGGACTTTTTTCATATTTGCATTTTTCACATTCAAAGAACATGAAAACTAAATCTTTCAATTTATTCTTTTGAAGCTAAATATCTTTCAGCGTCAAGTGCAGCCATACAACCAGTACCAGCAGCAGTAATTGCTTGACGATACACATGATCTGCAGCATCTCCAGCAACAAAAACACCTTCAACATTTGTTTTAGACGTTCCCGGAGTATTTACGATATAACCTGTTTCGTCAAGAGTAATATAATCTGCAAAAATATCTGTGTTAGGTTTATGACCAATTGCTACGAAAAATCCAGTTGCAGGAATATCAAAAACTTCACCAGTTGTTTTATTTTTAGCTTTTATAGCATGAACTACATTTTCATCTCCTAGAACTTCAACAGTATCGTGGTTCATTAAAATCTCGATATTTTCAGTTTTACGAACACGTTCTTCCATAATTTTAGAAGCTCTAAATTTTTCGCTTCTCACTAACATGGTAACTTTTTTACAAAGCTTAGATAAATAGTGTGCTTCTTCACAAGCAGAATCCCCTGCTCCAACAATCACAACTTCTTGATTACGGTAGAAAAAACCGTCGCAGACAGCACAAGCAGAAACTCCGCCGCCCATTTGTAAATAATGTTGTTCTGAAGGTAATCCTAAATATTTAGCAGATGCACCAGTAGAAATAATTACTGTTTCACAGTGCAACTCGATTGTATCATTAATCCAAACTTTATGAATATCACCTGAAAAATCTACTTTTGTAGCCCAGCCATCGCGGATATCAGCACCAAAACGTTTTGATTGTTCTTGCAGTTGAATCATCATTTCTGGTCCTGTAACACCATCAACATAACCTGGGAAATTTTCAACTTCATTAGTGGTAGTCAACTGACCTCCAGGCTGCATTCCTTGATATAATACTGGATTCATGTTTGCTCTGGCTGCATAAATTGCTGCAGTATAACCTGCAGGACCAGAACCTATAATAAGGCATTTAATTTTTTCGATTGTATCTGACATAACGTATAGTATTTTTTGTGATGCAAATGTAAACTTTATTATAAAAAATAACACCCAAAATAAATCCGAAATAACTATCCCAAAATAAGTTTTATTTATTTTTCGTTTTTTCTTTTGTAAACAAAATTTATTACTATATTTGCATCCGCTTACGGGCAGTACAACAAATACATCTTCGGGGTGTAGCGTAGCCCGGTTATCGCGCCTGCTTTGGGAGCAGGAGGCCGCAGGTTCGAATCCTGCCACCCCGACAAAAGCCGAACAGAAATGTTCGGCTTTTTTGTTTTTAATTCCATTATGGAATGTTTTACAAGAAATTGTAGTACCACAGAGTAACTAATACTTTTTTTTCTATTACTAAAAAATAATCCTCTCTAATAATTTTTGAAGCCTAAAAATTAAGAAATTACTAATGGAACACAAAAATTTTGCCTTTATAAAGGCAGACAAAAAATTGATTAAAATTTTCTTTAACGACATTACTATTATAAAAGGACTAGGAAATTATGTAGAAATTCACACCACATTCAATAAGAAATACCTCTATTACAAAACGTTAAAAGACTTAATTCAAAATTTACCCAATGAGTTTATGCGTGTTCATAATTCATATATAGTAAATTTGACAAACATTGAATATTTTGAAGACAATCAAATTGTAATAAAAGATTTAAAAATTACAGTAGCAAAAAGCTACAAAGATTGCTTTGTAAATGCAATTAATAAGATAATGCTATAAGTTAATTATATAAAAGAGAAGTCAAAGTAAATAATATAACCAGCAAAGTAAATAATAAAATTTTGAAGCATTTTTATTCGTTCTAATTTCGATAAAAATATCATTATTATGAAAAAAGAAATTGCAATAAATTATATTGAAACACACAACCTTATAGGTATAAAAGCAGGCTTGCACAGGGAAACCTTTTTAGACATTTGGATGATCGTTGTTAATGACAGAATTTTTGCCCGATCATGGGGCTTGGCCGAAAAAAGTTGGTATAATACTTTTTTACAAGACCCTAAAGGACAAATAAAATGTGGCGAAAATATTTTTAACATTAAAGCAATTGTTCCAATTGACAAAAACGACTTAACTCCAGTAATAAACAATGCTTACTTAACAAAATACAATACAGATCACAATATTGAATATGCAAAAGGAATAGTTAAAGCAAAACATATTGAAAAAACTTTAGAATTCATTATTACAGAATAATTAGACAGAGGATAACGTAGTTTCCAAACCATTCATTCAAATTACAATTTTAAAGCTTATGTTATTATTACACACAAAGTCTTTTCAAGAAAATGAAAAGACTTTTTTTTTGCTTCAAACTTAAAATGCAATTGAACAGCTATCGCATTCCGATTTTGATCGGGAAGACCACAGCAAATTACAACCTATTGCACTGGAGTTTTTACAAACACCCTTATAAAATAAAAGTTCCTGATAAAATCAGAAACCTCTATTTTGTAATCGGAAAAAAGTAATGACTTAAAAACTATATCCCAGTGCCAGATTGAATCTTCGTCCGTTCCCTCTAGTATAATTCGCATTGCTTCCGTAAAACTGTGAAGTAGTCGGATAATAGGCCGTATTGAAAATATTCTCAAGACCAAATTTCACTCTAATCTGATTGGTCACTTTATATGCAGAAGCAAGATTCCACAAATTAAAAGATTTAATCGGACCTTCACCAATAGCATAAGCTCCTTTAGCATTTGGCATAAAAACATCGCGATCCCCAACATACATATAGTACAATTCCAGATTTAATTTTTCGTTTCCGAATTTTGCGTAACCAGTCACTTTTACCGGCGGTATACGATTTGACTTTAAATAAATATCGGTCGGACCATAGAAAGTTCCATCAGAATCTTTATCTCCCCTGCCCTGTACATAAGCATAATTTCCTCCAATAGTAAGCTGTTTAAGTAACTGATAATCCAACTGAAACTCATTACCCCATACTCGTTCCGGCAAACGTTCGGCTACCAGCAGTCCGTCAACCTGAATTAAATTGGTTCCAAGTTTTGAAGTACTGTAATAAAATGCCGCACTCAGATTCAGTTTCCCAAGCTGACTGCTAAAGCCTCCTTCGTAATTGTTTACAATTATGGGTTTAGTCTGTAATTTTGACACAGCATCCTCTGTAGCCGCTGTCAGCACTCTTCCTAAATCAAATATTGAAAAAGCCTGTGAGTAACTTACAAAAGGATTAAAGAACTTAAATCTTGAATATCTGATTCCCGTATTGATAACAAAAGCATCATAACTTAGGTCTCCACCTTTAACAGCAATACTTCCAGCGCCACCAGCACCTTTAGCTATGGTATTGTAATCTTCGATGTCAATTTTTATATTCTCGGCACGAACACCGAATTTTACCGTAAAATCATCAAACCACTGTGTTGATAACTGCATATAAGGTGCTAGGTTAACCATATCAATATTAGGCACCCAAACACGGCCGTCTACCAATTTTTGATTTGTTTTATCATTTAAAATATCCACCCCGTAAGTAACATCTCCGTTAATTTTTGAGGATAGAACAAAAGGAGTATTTAAATATAATCTGAATCCTTTTTTAGTTGATGCAGTCTGAGACTGTCCTCCTCCATAAAAGAATGTTGAATTAGAGAAGACTGTTTCAAAATCCTGAAAATAAATATTAGCCGTAAGACTCGTATTTCCAAAGATTTCCCTGTTAAAATACTGAATATTGGCATTGTGATTGTATTTTGTACCTTCATCAACACCAGGTCTATTTCCGAGAATCCCAATGGCAGGGCTTACCCCGTAAATACCATTTTTAAGAATATAATCAGAGTCTTGATTCGAGCTGAAATAATTATACATTACATCCACCCTCTGTTTATCGGTAAAATCATAGCCTATTTTTGTAAAAACATTATAGGTTTTAGTTTCTCCCAATCCATATTCAGGTGAAATTACTTCACCTTCGGCATCCCTGAAAACACCCGTCTTATCATATGAACCAGCTACAATGTAACTGAACTTATTGATTTTTCCATAAAACTGCTGCACAAACCTGTACCCAACGACACTGTCTCCTTGTACATTTCCAGAAGTTCCCGCCTCGCTGTATCCTCCAAATTTCTTCTGAGTTTTAGGTTTTTTGGTTATATAATTGATTAATCCTCCGTCAGCACCATTTCCATATATGGCAGTAGCACCTTTAATAACCTCAATACGTTCAATAACTGAAGGATCAATTGAACGAATCTCTCTTCCTGCCGATTTTAAAGGCGTTGACTGTGGTATCCCGTCAATAAGAACTAGTGGATTTCTCCCGCGTAAAGTTTGACCGTAATTACCTGTATTATTTGTTGCCGACCCTAACCCCGGAACAGCGTATGCTACGATATTTGCTATATTAGGACTAACAATTGAAAGATCTTCAATTTCTTTTGATGTTATTACCGTTACAGAAGATGGTGTTTTTGATAATGTTTCAATCTTCCTGCTTGCGGAGACAATTATCTCCTTAAGCTCATCACCGTTATCAAGATATTCCATGCTGCCAGGTTCCGTCGTCTTATCCGAAACAGTCAGCTGAAGATTAATTGTAAGGGTTTCTCCTGAATTTACAGCGATTTCTTGTTCTAAAGACTGATATCCCTTAGAAAAAATTTGCAGTACATACATTCCAGCTTTTATCTCATTAAAAAGAAAACTCCCCTCTGAATTTGTTACTGTTGTGTATTTCGATTTTTTTAAATTAACGGTAACTCCCACCGCTGGAGCACCATCTGAGGTAATAATTTGGCCTTTTATTTTTCCCTGATTTTGTTGCGCGGAAACAAGACAGAAAGAAAACAAACAACTAAATGTAAATAAAAACTTAGCTATTCTCGCATTAAAATTTTTCATTGGTTTTAGATTGGTTACTACTTTATTGTTTTTATTTAGAATAATTAAAAACAATGCAAATGTAAAGATAAACACCAATTTAACAAGACTTAATCAGATTTATTCTATGATTTTTCACTTACAAGTTATATATAGAAATCAAAATTCATAGAATAAAATAATATTTTTTACCTGCAAATTATAATTAATCTAAATAAATATTAGATTTGCGAACAGTAATATCACTGTTCACTTTAAACAAAAAATGAGCAGCAACTAATCAATTACCAATTCTAATTACCGATGACAAAAACACTAAAAAAGAACATTGCGAAGCTTCATTTATGGCTTGGACTGGGATCAGGCTTAATTGTTTTTATAGTAGCACTAACAGGAAGCTTACTGGTTTTTGAAAAAGAAATTGATCAGTTTATAAACCCAAATTTTTACACAGTTCCAACGATTGGGTCTGAAAAAAAAACATTGGATTACTGCACTCAGATTCTCAAAAGAGAATATTCAATACAAAAAATAAACAGAATCACCACTTTTGATGATCCTCACCGCACGATACAAATTGTTGGAAAGAACAATCAAAAAGAAGTACAAGTTTTTTCCATAGATCCGTATAGCGGAAAAATCCTAGCTACTGCATTGCAGAAAGATAGATTCTTTACTATTGTACTCTCTCTTCACAGACAGCTTTTATTGGATGACATAGGCGAAATTATCACGGGAATCTCCTGCCTAATTTTTGTTATTCTACTTATTTCAGGCTTAGTAATATGGTGGCCGAAAAAAAAGAAATATCTAAAACAAAGACTTACTATAAAACGAAATTCTTCGTTTAAACGATTAAACTGGGATCTTCATTCTACTTTTGGATTCTACAGTTTTCTATTCCTGCTGGTTATATCATTAACAGGATTAACTTGGTCGTTTAAATGGTTTGAAAAAACAATGTATTTTCTGGCTGATGGAGAAATAAAAAAAGTTTCACTCAAAGTAGAGAATCCAACAAAAATTGATCAAAAACTGAATCAGACTTCATTTTACCAAAATATATACAATAGAACAGACAGTATTTTTCCATACCAAGGAAATATTCAGATCAGGATGCCTGCAGATACAATTAACAGTATTCAGGTCTTAAAAGAGCATTTGGATTTTAGCATTCCAAATCAGTCAAGCGCGGCTTACTTTGACAGGTTTACTGGAAAAATTATTGAAATCAGACCCTATGAGTCATTTAGCCGCGGCGACAAAGCAAAAAGACTTGTCTATCCAATTCATACAGGCAGCATTTACGGATATCCAACCAAAATTATTGCCTTAATAGTGACATTATCTGCTTTGTTTCTGCCGATTACAGGCTTGCTTATTTGGCTTGGTAAAAAAAGAAAAAACAAATCCTAACACAAACGTCTGGATCTGTTTACATATATCCTCCCTCCAAAATTCTTTTTTCGCCTCTTTTAAGAATAATTTAAATCCTTACACCACCACCTTTTTAGAAAAGCACTTAAAACACCAACAAAATCAACAAATTAAGTAATAATTATATATTCCTGCCATACCTATTAAAGCCTTCACAATTAGCTTCTCTTTTTGCAGAAGTGCCCTCCAATATTATAAATATAACCTAATCCGTTTGGTTTATTTTTTGAAATAAGCGTTTTTTGCAAACCCTAAGAAAATTTAAAATGAAAAAAATAGCCCTCTTTATTCTTTTAATTATTTCCTCATTAGCGGCTGCACAAAAAAAAACATCCGTTAAAGAGTCAAACGAAAAGACCGAAAAATACACTTTATACAAAACTCATGCTCATGCTTCCTATTACAACGATAAATTCAATGGAAAAAGAACTGCCAGCGGGAGAAAATTCAACAACAGCAAGCTCACTGCCGCACACAAAAAATTTCCTTTTGGAACAAAACTAAAAATCACAAACGAAAAAAATAATAAATCAGTTATTGTAGAAGTTATCGATCGAGGACCTTATAGTAAAAGAAGAGAAATTGATCTTACCAAAAAAGCTTTTATGAAAATTGCCTCAAATAAAGGAAGCGGTTCGCTTAAAGTCAAAATTGAAGTTTTAAAAAACTAAACTGCAAACAAATCAATTAGAGAAACCTGCTCATCATTTCAACCCAATTACCATTGCAGGCTTTAGCAAAAATATTTAACAAGGAAGCAATTCTTTTTTTTGAAGTTTATCTTTAAAATCAAACTACAAATTCAACCTTTTTACCAAAACAGAAGACGAAACAGAGCAAAATTTCGTTATTCTTTTAAACATACGTCAAAAATTAAAATAGGTAAAACACGCACCGCGCAACGATTAACCGACGTTTATTAAATGTTTACAAAATAGATTTTCAAAAACCATAAATAATTGTATTTTTACGGTTCAAAATTCAGAAAATAAATGGGCAAAATCATTGCGATTGCTAATCAAAAAGGAGGCGTTGGAAAGACAACTACATCAGTAAATCTTGCTGCCTCATTAGGTGTTTTAGAAAAAAAAGTATTACTTATTGATGCTGATCCTCAGGCAAATGCAACATCTGGCCTTGGGATTGATGTTGAGACTGTAGAGATTGGAACTTACCAAATACTTGAACATAGCCACACGCCAAAAGAAACTATCATCCAATGTACAGCACCAAATGTTGACGTGATACCAGCTCACATTGACCTTGTTGCCATCGAAATTGAATTGGTTGACAAGGAAAATAGAGAATATATGCTTAAAAAAGCATTAGAAAGTGTTAAAGAAGAATATGATTATATCATTATCGACTGTGCTCCTTCATTAGGTTTATTAACCTTGAATGCTCTTACAGCAGCTGATTCTGTAGTAATCCCGATTCAGTGTGAGTATTTTGCACTTGAAGGATTAGGAAAACTATTGAACACTATAAAAAGTATTCAAAAAATACACAACCCAGATCTTGATATCGAAGGATTACTTCTTACGATGTATGATTCAAGATTACGTTTATCAAATCAGGTTGTAGAAGAAGTTCAAAAACACTTTAACGATATGGTTTTTGATACCGTAATTCAGCGAAATGTTAAATTGAGCGAAGCTCCAAGTTTTGGCGAAAGCATCATTAATTATGACGCAACCAGCAAAGGAGCAGTTAATTACATTAACCTTGCTCAAGAAATTATAAAGAAAAACAGTAAATAGTTTTTATGACAAAAGCAATTAAAAAACAAGCCTTAGGAAGAGGATTATCAGCATTATTAAAAGATCCGGAAAACGACATTGTATCAGTAGAAGATAAAAATGCTGATAAGGTTGTTGGAAATATTATTGAGCTTGAACTAAGTGCTATCGAAATAAATCCGTTTCAACCTAGAAGCAATTTTAACGAAGAATCATTACGCGAGTTAGCCACTTCCATCAAAGAACTTGGTGTAATTCAACCTATTACTGTTCGAAAACTAGATTTTAACAAATACCAATTAATTTCTGGAGAACGTCGTTTACGTGCTTCAACTTTATTAGGATTAACTCACGTTCCTGCATACATTCGTATTGCAAATGATAATGAGTCTTTAGTAATGGCTTTAGTTGAAAATATTCAACGCCACGACTTAGACCCAATCGAGATTGCACTTTCATACCAGCGTTTAATTGACGAAATTCAATTAACTCAGGAACAAATGAGTGAACGTGTTGGAAAAAAACGCTCTACAATTGCCAACTATTTACGTCTTTTAAAACTTGATCCAATTATTCAAACTGGAATTAGAGATGGTTTTATCAGCATGGGACATGGACGTGCTATTATCAATATTGAAGATTTAGATGTTCAAACTGATATTTATCAAAAAATTGTAAGCCAGAATTTATCTGTTCGTGAAACAGAAACTTTAGTAAAAAATTATCACGAAAGTTTAAAACCGAAAGCAGAACAAAAACCAAAATCTGATACTTCATTTATGGTTAGAGAAACTCAAAAAAACTCTTTCAATGATTATTTTGGTTCAAAAGTTGATATAAAAGTCGCTGGCAACGGAAAAGGAAAAATTACAATTCCATTTAGTTCTGAAGCCGACTTTAATCGAATTATAAAATTAATTAACGGATAGTGAATAAGATTGTCCCCATAAGTTTATTGTTCTTTCTCATAGGAACCGTTTCTCTTTTTGCTCAAACAAAAAAAGACACGGTTTTGGTTGTTAAAGACACGAGCAAATTACAAGAAATTGACCCTTTGACACCAGCAAAAGCAGCATTTTATTCTGCAATTTTGCCTGGTTTAGGTCAAGCCTATAATAAAAAATACTGGAAGATACCATTAGTTTATGGTGCCATAGGAACCAGTTTATACTTTTACATCGATAATAATAAAAAATACCATGATTATCGTGATGAATACAAACGCAGACTTGAAGGCTACGGTCCTGGAACTGGCGGAAAGTACGATTATCTAGATGACAGCAGGCTTATTGCTGGTCAAAAATTCTATCAGCGAAACCGAGATTTATCAGCACTTTTTGTTGTTGCCTTTTACGCTTTAAATATCATCGACGCCAACGTCGATGCCGCCTTGATTCAATTCAACGTAAACGAAAGACTATCATTACGCCCGGAAATTTATCCTGCCGATGTAACTTTTAAACCGAATGTTGGACTAACTTTTAATTACCACTTTTAACAGCTTTTAAAGGCTTTTAAAATCAAAAATATATAAAATGAAAATTGCACTTTTAGGATACGGAAAAATGGGTAAAGTAATCGAAAGAATTGCTTTAGAAAGAGGTCATGAAATTGTTTTAAAGAAAGATGAATTCAATACTTACGACGGACTTTCAACAGCTGATGTCGCTATTGACTTTAGTGTTCCTACTGCAGCCGTAGATAATATTTCAAACTGTTTTCATGCAAATGTTCCTGTTGTTTCTGGAACAACTGGATGGCTGGAACATTTTGACGATATGGTTGCCCTTTGCAACGAAAAACAAGGCGGATTTATTTCAAGTTCAAACTTCAGTTTAGGAGTTAACATTTTCTTTGAACTAAATGAATATTTAGCCAAAATAATGTCGCAATTTGATTCGTACAAAGTATCGATGGAAGAAATTCATCACACTCAAAAACTAGATGCTCCAAGCGGAACAGCTATTTCTTTGGCAAAAGGTGTTATTGAAAACAGCAATTATGCAAATTGGACTTTAGAAGATGCTAAACAAGGTGAAATTCACATTGAAGCGAAAAGAATTGGAGACGTTCCTGGTACTCATACCGTAACATACGACTCAATTGTAGACAGCATCGAACTAAAACATACTGCTCACAACCGAGAAGGTTTTGCTCTAGGTGCAGTAATTGCTGCTGAATGGCTTGCTGGTAAAACAGGAATCTACAGCATGAAAGATGTATTAAATCTAAAATAAAACATACTAAACTTAAGATTTCTACATAAGAACAACCTAAAGTTTAAAACATAAAAACACAAAAACTATGACACTATATTCTTGGTTCGTATTTTTCTTAGCAGTACAAATCATCCACTTTGTGGGAACTTGGAAACTGTATCTGGCAGCAGGTAGAAAAAGCTGGGAAGCTGCAATTCCTGTTTATAATTCGATTGTTTTAATGAAAATAATCGGACGCCCAACTTGGTGGACATTTTTGCTTTTCATTCCAATAATCAACTTAATTATGTTTCCTGTTGTTTGGGTTGAAACCTTAAGAACTTTTGGTAAAAAATCGACATTGGATACTATTCTAGGTCTTTTCACTCTAGGTTTTTATATTTATTATGTAAACTATACTCAAAAATTAGAGTATAATGCAGACAGAAAACTGACACCTGATAACAAAACAGCCGATACGATCAGTTCACTACTTTTTGCCGTTATTGTTGCAACTTTAGTACACACTTATGTAGTTCAACCTTATACAATCCCGACATCATCTCTTGAAAAATCTCTTTTAATTGGTGACTTCTTATTTGTGAGTAAAATAAATTACGGCCCTAGAGTACCAATGACTACAATTGCATTGCCAATGGTTCACGACTCTATTCCGTTAACGAAAAGAAAATCATACTTAAGCTGGCCTCAATTACCTTATTTCAGACTGCCTGCACTAGAAAAAATCAAACGTACAGATATTGTAGTTTTCAACTGGCCAGTTGATACTGTACATTATTTTTACGAACCAAAAGGAAGGCCAGGTGTAATTAAACCAATAGATAAAAGATCAAATTACGTAAAAAGATGTGTTGGTATTCCTGGAGACAGCTTATCAATAAAAGATGGTTTTGTTTACATTAACGGAAAAAAATTAGTTTTACCAGAGAGAGCTAAACCACAATATTCTTATGCTGTAGCATTAGACGGAAAAACGAGTATTGATTTTGAATCATTACTAAAAGAATTAGACATTACAGATCCAGCAGGTTTTAGAAGCGAAAAAAGAGACACTCTTTATTTTGGCTCATTAACCGAAGCGAGCGCAGAACGAATCAAAAACACTCCAGGTGTTACGGCAGTAGTAAGAAAAATTGAAACAAGAGTAAACAATGCTGTTTTCCCTCATATCAATAAATGGAATGAAGATAACTACGGTCCAATTTACATTCCAGAAGCTGGAAAAACAGTTGCGCTAACAAATGAATCTTTACCATTCTACAAAGACATTATCACGAATTACGAAGGAAAAAAACTAGAAATACAAGGTTCTAAATTTTTAATTGACGGAAAACCTGCAACAACATATACCTTCGAACAAAATTATTACTGGATGATGGGAGACAACCGTCACAACTCTGAAGACAGCCGTTTTTGGGGTTACGTTCCAGAAAATCATATTGTTGGAAAACCAGTTTTTATTTGGATGAGCTGGGATACAAACGGAAAAGGCATCAACAAAATACGTTGGAACCGTGTGTTCACAACTGTTGATGGTGAAGGACAACCACAATCTTACTTCAAATATTTCTTAATTGTTCTTGGTCTTTACTTCGTTGGAGAATTCTTCTGGAGAAAAAGAAAAGAAAACAAAGCATAAAAAAAACGTTAATTCGTTGAACTGGTAAATCGTTTAATTGTTTCTCAAAAAGAACGATTAAACGATTTACCGATTAAACAAAAACCACAATGAACTCTTTATTACTTCCTACTTATTTTCCATCAATCAGCCACTTTGCTGTTATGGCACAATCTGAGAATGTAACTTTTGAAATGGAAGATAATTTTCAAAAGCAGACTAATAGAAACCGCACATACATCTACAGTCCAAACGGAATTCAATTATTAAATATTCCTGTTAAACATTCTAAATCTTTACATCAGAAAACGAAAGATGTTTTGATCGAAAATGAATTTGACTGGCAGAAACAGCATTTTAAATCGCTGGAAGCAGCATATAGAAGCTCGCCTTTCTTCGAATTTTTTGAAGATGACATTACTCCTATTTTCGAGAAAAAACACACTTTCTTGATGGATTTAAACATGGAAGTTTTAGACATTACCACAAAATGTCTAAGAATGAAATTAGAATTCGGCAAAACAACTGAATACTTTCATGAGATAGAAAATATTTCTGATTTCAGATATTTAACAAATGGAAAAAAGGATCAAAATTCATTCGAAAAATACACTCAGGTTTTTGATGACAAACATGGTTTCATCAACAATTTAAGCGTTTTAGATTTACTTTTTAACGAAGGGAAATTTGCGATGGATTATTTAAAAACACAGAAACTATTATAATATTCTTCTGACTTTTTGCCAAGTAACAGCGAACAGCTAAAGCAATTTAAAAAATTCAAGAATATCAATTTTATTCCATTGAAAGTCTAGCCATTATAGGATAATGATCTGAATTTTCGAAGTCAGGAAAGCTTTCAAAATGCTTTACTTTCATTTTACTATCTGTAAAAATATAATCGATTCGTGCTGGGTAATATCTAAATTTATAAGTTGCTCCAAAACCTTCACCTGCTTCTTCAAAAGCATCTTTAAGTTTTCCTTTAATATTTCGGTACACATATGAAAACGGGCTGTTATTCATATCACCGCAAATAATAATTGGATTTTTACATTGCTTAATATTTTCTTTAAAAATTTCGGCTTGTTCCTGCTGCTGCGTAAATCCTTTACTGATTCGAGCATAAATACGCTGTGATTTTTTCTGATTTACATTGTCTATATCATCTGAAATTTCGTTTACGTCAGGCGAAATTTTAATTGACTGCAAGTGCATGTTATAAACTCGAATAACATCTTTACCACGTTTTATATCTGCGTAAATCGCATTATTATCCGATTTAGGAAAAATAATTTTTCCTTCGTTGATTATAGGAAATTTTGAAAAAATAGCCTGACCTGTTTTAATCTTTTTCCCGTCTATAAAAATATAACGATGCGGATACACTTTTAAATCAAGGTGAGCTGAATTAGAATACTCTTGAATACACAAAATATCAGGATCTTTTTCGTCAATAAAGGCTTTAATATTTGAAGGAATATCATCGCGATCTAGCCACTTAAAAACATTAAACAGACGAACATTATAACTCATTACTGAGAAATCTTTTTCGTTTTTAACATACTCTTTCGACGAAAATTTATAGAATTTGCTAATAAATGTTATCCCGGTTAATAAAACCAAACCAGACAAAATAAGGCGCTTTTTAAACTGAATTGCCCAGTAAACGAAGAAGAATCCGTTCATCACAAAAAAAGCCGGCATAAACAACGTAAGCACCGATAAAAGAGGAAAACTTTTAGGTGCTAGAAAAGGTAAAATATAGATGCTGAATGTAAGTACAGTTAACACTATATTCAAAAAGAACATTACTTTATTAAACCACGAAAGGTTTTTCATATTTTTTGGCTGAAAGGATTATTTCCCTGCTTTAAATAAAAACTCTTTTTCTTCTTTAGTCAAACAATCATAACCAGATTGACTGATTTTATCTAAAATCTCATCAATTTGCTGCTGTGTTTTATCTTTAGTAACAATTCGTGAAGTTACTTTTTCTGTCGGTTTTTTGTAATTTTTATGAACTTTTGTAAATGGCGTGGTTGGAGATTTTCTAAACAAATTAGCAAAAAAGTCTAATACTTTTGAAACTATTTTACTTAAATCAGTTCCTTGCTGCAATGCTTTAATAAAGATAAAACCAAAAACAGCTCCCGCCAAATGAGAAATATGTCCGCCCATATTATCTAAGCGAAACTGCATTAAATCCAAAATTAAAATTACACCCGTAATATGCCACAACTTTACATTACCAATCAACAGCAAACGAATATTCATTAAAGGTTGATACGTTGTAACAGCTGCCAAAATGGCCATAATTGCAGCCGAAGCTCCAACAATAGAACCAGCAATATTTGAAAAATAAAAACTAAGCGCAAAAACTACTCCCGAGAAAATAGCGCTTAAGATATACAATCCTAAATACTGCTTTTGACTAAAAAAAGTTAGAAACAGATTGCTCGCAAAGTTTAAAACCATCATATTAAACAACAAATGCAAAAAAGAGGAATGAAAAAATGCATACGTTAAAAATGTCCAAGGTTTGAACAAAAAAACATTTGGATCTGACGACAATGCTAACCAACTAGGATAAGCAAAACCTCCACCAGAATATTGATAGAAAAAAATTAAAGAAATAAGAAAGCAGGCAATATTCCAATAAATTACTCGCATTGCGATTCCACCTAATTTATATTGGAGTTTTAAATCGTCAAGAATATTCATAAAGTCTTCTTTTGGTTTCTAAAATTAATTATTTAAAGTTAAAAATTAATTCCAACGATTGTTATTAAACTGATTTTTTTTCCAATACCACATAATCATAAATCCAAAAAAAGCACCGCCAATGTGGGCGTAATGAGCAACTCCCGAATCAATTCCCATTAGTGAACCTCCCAAAATTCCAAAAAAACCATCATATAAAAGCATGTAAACTGGCACAAAATATTTAGCTTTAATCGGGATTGGAATAAACATAATACCAAGTTCAGCATTTGGAAACATAAAAGCAAACGCTACAAGCAATCCGTAAATAGCGCCAGATGCACCAACCACGGTTCCTAGATATGCACTTGTAAAATGTTTAAATTCTGAAACAGTTAAAATTTGCTGCCATCTTGTATCAATTTTACCATCATTCAGCAAACTTAAAATATCAGCTTTATGAAAACCATTTGCCAGAAGAATATTCAAACTGTCTTGATAGAAATAATAATTCACCGCAAAATTCACTAAAGCAGCGCCTAATCCGCAAGAAATATAGAAGAACAAAAATTTCTTTCCACCCCAAAAATGTTCGAGCGTTGAACCAAACGAATATAGTGCAAACATATTGAAAGCAATATGAGCAAAACCACCATGCATAAACATATGAGTAATTGGCTGCCAAAATTTAAATCCAGGATTTTCAGGAAAAAAAAGTGCTAAATACTCATAAGAAACAGGCACTAATTGCGCACCTAAAAAAAATATAATATTAATTATAAGCAGTTGTTTTACAACGGGAGTCATATTCATCATAAGGCAAACTTTTTATCTATATCTTCAACACGCATGGTGATGAATGTAGGTTTTTGAAAAGGTGAAATATTTGGATCTTTACAAGCAAACAAACCGTTTACGAGATTATCTTGTTCTTTTTCGGTTAAATAAGATCCTGTTTTAACCGCTAAACTTTTTGCCATCGATTTGGCTATAGTATCATTCTGACTGTAACTGCTCGCTGGGATTCCGTCTTGCAAATCACTCAACAATTGCTCAATTACAATAGAAACTTCACTTTCGGTAATATTTACTGGAATTCCAGAAATTACAATATGATCTGTTTTTGCATCTTCAAACACAAAACCAGTCGTTTCTAACGAAGGTTTTAATTCTTCGATCAATTTCATTTCTAATGAAGAGTAAAACAAATCCAACGGAAAAAGCAATTGCTGACTCGAAGCTTGATTTACTGTCATATTCAATAAAAACTGCTCGTACAAAATACGTTGATGTGCACGATGCTGATCGACAATTATCATTCCAGACTTTATTGGCGAAACTATATATTTTTTATGTATTTGATACGTTTTCTGACTTGCTTGTTCTACCTCATCATCATTAAACAAAGATGAAGTTACTTCTTCATTCTCAAAATTAAAAGGCGAACTTTCGATACTTTCTGTATTCTCTGTATCCAAACCAACGTATAAACTTTCCCAACTTACTGTTGGCTCAACTCTTTTTGAATACCCCGAATAAGAGGAACCTGAAGAAAAAGAAGAAGATGAAGATCCTGAACTATAACTAGAACCCGATCCTGAAGCTGCTTTTGAATAATGTTGATTGGTTTTATCATCTGTAAATGGATTAAAAGTTCCATCAACCTGAATTGTAGGTGTTTCTGCTTCTAAATCTTTATAATGATAAGGTGTATCTAAATTTGAATCTCTTTCAAAATCTAAAACCGGAGCAACATTAAACTGTCCTAAACTATGTTTAATTGAAGCTCTTAAAATGGCATATAAAGCTTGTTCATCATCAAACTTAATTTCAGTTTTAGTGGGATGAATGTTAATATCAATCGTATTAGGCGGAACTTGTAAATACAAGAAATAACTCGGCTGCGAACCATCTTTCAAAAGTCCGTCGTAAGCCGCCATAACAGCATGATGCAAATAACCGCTTTTTATAAATCGGTCGTTTACAAAAAAGAATTGTTCTCCCCTATTTTTCTTAGCAAATTCTGGTTTACAGACAAATCCTTGAATATTTATAATCTCGGTATCTTCATTAACTGGAACTAACTTTTCGTTGGTTTTACCAGACATAATCCCAACAATACGCTGACGATATCCTGCTGCAGGTAAATTATACAACTCACTTCCGTTATGATAAAAACTAAAATGAATATTTGGGTGCGCCAAAGCCACACGCTGAAATTCATCCATAACATGACGAAACTCGACTGTATCGGATTTTAAGAAATTACGGCGGGCTGGAATATTAAAGAATAAATTTTTAACCGCAAATGAAGTTCCTTTTGGCAAAACAGCTACTTCCTGCGAAACAAACTTACTTCCTTCAATTACAATATGCGTTCCTAATTCATCTTGATCTTGCTTAGTTTTCATTTCCATGTGGGCAATAGCCGCAATCGAAGCCAAAGCTTCTCCACGAAAACCTTTGGTACCAAGAGAAAATAAATCTTCGGCTTGACGAATTTTTGAAGTTGCATGACGCGCAAAACACAAACGAGCATCCGTAACCGTCATTCCAACACCGTTATCAATAACCTGAACTAATGATTTGCCGGCATCTTTTATAATCAATTTGATGTCAGTTGCTTTTGCATCAACAGCATTTTCTAACAATTCTTTTACGACTGAAGCTGGTCTTTGAACCACTTCTCCGGCAGCAATCTGGTTAGCAACGTGATCTGGAAGCAATTGAATAATACTCGACATTTAATATTTAAGATTGTAGATTAACGATTTAAGATTTTTGATTTGAAATCTAAACCAAGAGGTACAAATTTAGTGAATTTTGATTGTCTTTTAGAACATCTGCAATCATAAAAAAAACAAAAACCTCAATACTCTAAGAAACAGAAAGATTAAAGTTATTGATTTTTATTTCTAAAAGAAAACCAATTCACTTTTACTATCGCAAGTACTCTATATATTAAAAACAGAACATCACAAATAAATTCGAATTCAGCCTTTTTTCCAGAGTTAATCAACCTTAGAAAGAGCATAAAAAAAACCCATACTTTTTAATAGTATAGGTTTTTAATATTTTCAAAACAATTGTGTTTTTATTCTTTCTCAATTTTTCTAGGACCATCTTCTATCTGAAGAGCTCCTGACGAAAGCAATGGCTGATTAAAAGCATGTGCCATTGAAGCCTGCTGACGAATATAGGCCATTTTTATCGCTGCAATTGCCGCTTCGGTTCCTTTGTTTCCGTGAATTCCTCCACTTCTATCAATAGACTGCTGCATATTGTTATCTGTCAGCACACAAAAAATAACCGGAATATCAGTTTGAACATTCAGATCTTTAATTCCTTGAGTCACGCCTTCGCAAACAAAATCAAAATGTTTGGTTTCTCCTTGAATTACACAGCCAATTACAATTACCGCATCTACATTTTGTGTTTGCAGCATTTTCTTTGCGCCATAAATCAATTCAAAGCTTCCTGGAACATTCCAGCGAATAATTTGCTGTGCAGGAACCTCGCAATCAATTAACGCTTCAAAAGCACCATTATAAAGTCCTTCTGTTATAGTCTCGTTCCACTCAGAAACAACAATCCCAAATCGAAAGTCTTTCGCATTTGGGATTGTGTTTTTATCGTATTGTGATAAATTTTTATTTTCGGTAGCCATCTGTATTATTTTAGATTTTTAATTCTAGAATTTAAATTCTTAATTACAAATCTACAATCTTAAATCTAAAGTCTAAAATTTTTATTGCGCTAATCCTATCAATGCATCAACAGAAGCTGCTTCTGGAGTTGCATCAAAATTATCTTTAATATCTGTAAAGTATTTTAATGCATCTTCTTTTTGACCTAAACCTAAAGCCGTTTTACCAGCTTTTAATAAGAAACGAGGTGCTGTAAAATCGTTTTTATTAGATTCAGCAGCTTTTACATAATAATCTAAAGCTTCTTTTTGTTGGTTCTTTTGAGAATAAGCATCTCCAATTGCACCTTTTGCTAAAGCACTTAAAATTAAATCTTCTGATTTAAAATTACCTAAATACTTAATAGCATCATCAAATTTACCTGTATTTAAATATGCCATACCAGCATAGTAATTTGCTAAATTTCCTGCATCAGTTCCAGAATATTCGTCAGCGATTTTTACAAATCCGAATTTACCTTCAGAACCATTCAAAGCCAATTTATATAATGAATCACTTGCTACACCATCAACAGCTTTTTGAAAGTTTTGTTGAGCAACAAACATTTCGTTTGCAGCTTCGTCTTGTTTAGGAGCTTCGATAAATTTTTGGTAAGCCAAATATCCAATAGTAGCAACTGCAATACCAGCAACTAAACCAATAATGATTTTTTGATTTTTAGCAACCCAATCCTCAGTTCTTGAAGCAGTTTCATCTAACTTAGAAAAAACCTCAGCAGTTTTGCTGTCTTTCTCGTCAATAATTACTTGTTGCTCTTCAGTTACTTCTTTAACTTCCTTCTCCTTTGGTGCTTTATATCCTCTTTTATTGTAAGTAGCCATTTAAAATTAATTTAGTGAACGGCAAAAATAAAATTTTTATTGAAACTGAGGTAAAAAAAATCAATTTTATCACTATTTTAAAACAAATATTTTCAAGAATGCTAACTCCTTTCACATCAGCACCAAAATAAATCAACTTGAAACACGCCAAAACCCTTTTATATCGATAAAATTAGATAATTTTACCATCTCAATTTTACTAGTTGTAAAAACAGTAATTTTTCCTTTTAGAGTCTCTTAAAAAAATGCATTTAAACAAAATCTCATTATTCAACTATAAAAATTTCGCCGAAGCAAATTTTGATTTCGACATCAAGATTAATTGTTTTGTCGGCAAAAACGGAATTGGAAAAACCAATGTACTTGATGCTATTTATCATTTAGCTTACGGAAAAAGTTATTTCAATCCGCTTGCTGTTCAAAATATCAAACACGGAGAAGAGTTTTTTGTTATTGATGCTGAATTAGAAAAAGACGAGAGAACTGAACAAATTGTCTGCAGCTTAAAAAAAGGACAAAAGAAGATTTTAAAAAGAAACGGAAAAGCCTATGATAAATTCTCAGATCATATTGGTTTTATTCCGTTAGTAATCATCTCGCCTGCTGATCGTGATTTAATTGTAGAAGGCAGTGAAACACGCCGTAAATTTATGGACAGCGTAATTTCGCAATTAGACACTGCTTATCTGCATCAGCTCATACAATATCAAAAAGTAATTGTACAGCGAAATGCACTTTTAAAATATTTTGCACTCAATCATACTTTCGACAATGATACCTTATCTATATATAATGAGCAGCTAAATAGTTTTGGACAATCGATTTTTGAGAAACGAAAAGACTTTCTAGAACAATTCATACCTATATTTAATATCCATCATCAAGCCATTACAGGATCTGAAGAAACTGTTCAAGTAGTTTATGAAAGTCATTTGTATCAAAAGGATTTATTAACGCTGTTAAAAGAGAACATTAATAAAGACAGAGCACTTCAATACACAAGCACTGGAATTCACAAAGATGATTTATTGTTTGAAATCGATTCTCATCCTATTAAAAAATTCGGATCACAAGGACAGCAAAAATCTTTCTTAATTGCATTAAAACTAGCACAATTTGAATTTTTAAAGAAACAAAGCGGCGTAAAACCTCTTTTACTTTTTGATGATATTTTTGACAAGTTAGATGAAACCAGAGTGGCAAAAATTGTCGAAATGGTAAACAGCGAAACGTTTGGGCAGCTTTTTATTTCAGACACTCATCCAGATCGTACAGAAGCCATTGTAAAATTGACGCATCAGAGTTATAAAATTTTTAATTTATAATAATTTGCTGCGAACCAGCACGAATTCAAGATTAACAGGATGTAAAACTTTGACAAAGTCGCTCAAAGTCAAACCGAAATTGAAAATTCGTGTTAATTCGTGGCAAAAAACATCAATTCGATTTTATAATTCTATTAAGATTTTAAAAATGAAAAATCATTATTTTAGCCTAAATCATTTTTAAAACCGCAACAGCATGAAATTCCCTAAAATCTTATTGGCAATCGTTTCACTTGTACTCTTTTCTTGTAACGAAAAAAAAGCGACTCCATTTGAATCACTCTCGCCACAAGAGTTTGCAGAAAAAATTAAAACAACTGAAAATCCGCAAATTTTAGACGTTCGAACTCCAGATGAATTTGCATCAGAACATATAGACAAAGCAGTAAATGTAAACTGGAACGGAGAAGATTTCGATTCAAAATCAGCTGCTTACGACAAATCGAAACCTGTATTTGTTTATTGTTTAAGCGGTGGAAGAAGTAAAAAAGCAGCAGCAAAACTAAACGAATTAGGCTTTACAACTGTTTATGAACTTGACGGAGGATTCATTAATTGGAATGATAAAAACGCTCCAAATACGGAAACTTCTGAAAACGGAATGACAATGAATGAGTTCAATACTTTACTAAATACAGATAAAAAAGTGTTTGTTGATTTTTATGCTGAATGGTGCGGCCCTTGCAAACAAATGGAGCCTCACATTCTAAAACTAGAAAAAGAATTGGCAGACAAAGCAGTTATTATCAGAATTGATGTAGATAAAAACAAAGATTTAGCACAGCAAATGGAAATAACACAGCTGCCGACAACTTTTTTATATGAAAATAAAACGATGAAAAAGAAAAACATCGGGTACATCAGCGAAGAAGAATTAAGAAAACAACTGCAATAAAACATAAAATATGCTAACGAAAGAATCATTGCAATTTTTAGACGATTTAAAGAAAAACAACAATCGAGATTGGTTTCAAGACAATAAAAAGCGCTACGAAATCTTCAAAAAAGATTACCATCAATTGGTAAGTGATTTTCTAGACGCGATGAAACCACTTGATTCTTCGTTAGAATTATTAGAAGTTAAAAACTGCACTTTCAGAATCAACCGCGACATTCGATTCTCAAAAGACAAATCTCCTTATAAAGCTCATTTAGGTGTTTGGCTTTCTGGTGGAACAAAAGGCTTAAACCGAGCGGGATATTATGTTCATATCGAAAAAGGCGCTAGCTTTATAGCAGGCGGATTTTACTCTCCAGAATCTGAAGATTTAAAAAAAGTCCGTAAAGAAATTGCGTTTTTCCATGATGATCTAGAAGCACTTCTAGCGGATAAAAACTTCAAAAAAGAATTTGGAAGTTTAGATGTAAACGAAAACAATTCACTCAAAAATCCGCCTAGAGGTTACGAAAAAGACCATCCTGCAATTGAGTTTTTAAAACTAAAAAGCTTTACTGCAACTCAAAAATATGACATTTCTGAAGTGACTGAGAAAGATTTTGTTTCGAAAATGAGTAAAAAACTAATCGCATTAAAACCTTTAAATGATTTTATCAATCGGGCTTTAGACACAGAAGAATTTTAGTTTTATTTGCCACAGATTAAAAAGATTAAAGTAATTCTTTTAAGCTGTGGCAAAAAACAAATGATAATTAATGAAAAAAAAATACTCTTTCTTGGAGAATCTTATCGTGCCGATGCTATAACCTGGATGAAAGGTCTAAAAGAATTTGGCGATTTTGAAATTATTACTTGGGAACTTCAAACGCCAAATAATTCAAAACTTAATCGATTCAAACGTATCCTAGAGTATTTTTTTTCTCCAATTTCAATTCAAAAAATCATTAGAGAAGAAAAACCAGACATGGTTATTGCTGAAAGAACCACAAGTTATGGATTTCTTGCAGCATTATCTGGCTCTAAAACAATTGCTATTGCACAGCAAGGCCGCACAGATTTATGGCCGGAAGATTCTGTTTTATATCCTTTTAAAAAAATCATTCAGAAATATGCATTCAAAAAAGCACATTTAATTCATGCTTGGGGACCAGTAATGACAATCTCTATGAAAGCGACTGGCGTTGACATGAACAAAGTTTTGGTTCTCCCAAAAGGAATCGATTTATCTCTTTTTACGCCTTCAACAAACAATTCAAACAAAATAGAAGCTATCGTCACTCGTTCTTTACAGCCCGAATATCGACATGACTCTATTTTAATGGCATTTTTTATTCTTAATCAAAAAGGAATTGACTTTTCCTTAACTATCGTTGGTGACGGAACAAGATTGCAGTTTTTAAAAGATTTGGCAAAAAAATTACAAATTGAAACCAAAGTAACTTTTACTGGAAGAATCCCAAATACAGAACTTCCAAAATTATTACAGCAATCAAACACTTATATCAGCATGCCAATTACCGAAGGTGTTTCGGCATCTTTATTTGAAGCCATGGCTTGTGAATGTTATCCAATAGTTTCAGATATTGCAGGAAATCAAAGCTGGATCAAGCATCGCGAAAACGGACAATTAATTACGATCGATGACAACGAACAACTTGCCGAGGAATTAATCTGGTCTTTTGAAAATATTGAATCTCGAAATCAGGCGATTATTAGAAACAGAAAATTTGTAGAAGAAAACGCAAATTACAACTCCAATATGAAAATTATTGCAGATAAATATCATGAACTTCTCAATTCTCGATCTATTTAACCGCAAGCGTAACTTTTTTTCAACCTCAGCGACATACTGTTAAAATGAATTTCTAATTTAATTCTGAAAGCAATATGAGCAATAGAAGAAACTGGTTAAAACAAATCGGGTTAGGTACAATAGGATTAGGCTTTTGTCAATTTGAAGCATTTGCAAATCCTCCATTAGAAAATTATATTCCTTCAACTTTAGACAAATCTCCTATTTTATTAAGGTCGAATGAAAATCCGTACGGACCATCTCCTCTAGCTCGTCTTGCAATGCAAAAAAGCATCAACAACAGCAATCGATACGGCTGGAATGCCTCAGGAGAACTAATTTCTTTAATTGCTAAGAAAAACAATGTTTCAGATAATAATATTCTATTGGGCGCTGGTTCAACAGAAATTTTAGATTTAGTACTTCAATACACGGCGTTAATGAAAGGCAATTTTATACTTGCCGAAAAGACTTTCGATTATTGGACATTTCCTTCTGAAAAATTAGGATTAAAAAAAATCACAGTTCCATTAACTGCCGATAAAAAACATGACTTAACAGCAATGTTAAAAGCAATCGATTCAGACACTAAAATGATTTATATCTGTAATCCTAATAATCCAACAGGAACAATCTGCGATAGAGAAAAGTTAATCTCTTTTGTAAAAGAAGCTTCAAAAAAAGCAATTGTTTTTGTTGATGAGGCTTATATCGATTTTACAAAAGAACAGTCATTAAGCGATCTTGTAATCGAGAATAAAAATTTAATAATCACTAAAACTTTTTCAAAAATGTATGGTTTAGCCGGCGCGCGTATAGGTTATGCTGTTGCAAACTCTTCAACAATTGAAGAAATCAGTGTTTTAAAATCATCTCCTAACTTATCCATCAGCGTGGTAACAACGGCTGCGGCGATTGCATCTTTAAATGATGAAAAATTTATTCAAGAAGTATCTTCTTTAAATGAAGAAGTAAAGAAATATACTGTAGAACAACTTACTCGATTGGGCTTAACCTGCATTCCGTCCTATTCCAATTTTATTTATTTTTCTTTAGAAAATTACAAAAAGGATTACTTTAAGCAATTGGAAAACCACAATATAATGGGAACAAAGATTTATGAGGAAAACGGAAAATGGACAAGAATTACAATAGGAACAATGAAGGAAATGCAGCAATTTATTGAAGCCATAAAATAAAAATTCTCAAAAAAGTCTTTTTACAGAAAATCTGCTCAAATAAATTATAATCGTTACTTTTGAACTCAGAATTTTTCCGAAGTTTCGGAACTCAAAAAAGCCTTTTATTTATGGAAATCCAATCCAATTTTTCTTTAAAAAACTACAATACTTTTGGCATCGAAGCCAAAGCAAAAAAATTTGCTGCCGTTCATTCACTTGCTGAATTAAAAACCATTTTGGAAGAAAACAAAAATGAGGAAAAATTCATTTTAGGCGGAGGAAGCAATATGCTTTTGACTAAAGATATTGAGGCGTTAGTTATTCATATTGATTTAAAAGGAAAAAAAATCATTAAAGAAGACGATGATTTTGTTTGGGTTGAAAGTCAGGCTGGCGAGACTTGGCATGATTTTGTGCTTTGGACAATCGACAACAATTTTGGCGGTTTAGAAAACATGTCTTTAATTCCTGGAAATGTTGGTACAACTCCGGTACAGAATATTGGTGCTTACGGAACTGAAATCAAAGATACTTTTGTTTCTTGCGAAGCAATGAATATTGCAACTCAGGAAATGAAAACTTTTACTAATGCTGAGTGTAATTTTGGATACCGTGAAAGCATTTTCAAAAATGAAGTAAAAGATCAATTCATCATTACTTCGGTTGTTTACAAATTGACCAAACGCAATCATAAAATCAATACATCTTATGGCGATATTTTAGCTGAATTGGCTAAGAAAAACATTACTGAACCAACTTTGAAAGAGGTAAGTAATGCTGTAATTGCAATTAGACAAAGTAAATTGCCTGATCCAAAAGAACTAGGAAACAGTGGAAGTTTTTTTAAGAACCCAATTTTATTAAAATCTGATTTCGAGAAAATTCATCAAAAGTTTCCTGATATGAAGTTTTATGAAGTTTCTGAAACCGAAGTAAAAGTTCCTGCAGGATGGCTGATTGAACAAGCGGGATTAAAAGGAAAACGTTTTGGAGAAGCTGGAGTTCATAAAAACCAAGCTTTAGTTTTAGTAAATTACGGCAATGCAACAGGACAGGAAATCTTAGCCGTTTCTAAAGAAGTTCAGAAAACGGTTTTTGAGACTTTTGGAATTCATATTGAAGCAGAAGTAAATGTGATTTAAAAGTGTAAATTTCGTTAAGCGATATGAATTTACTTTTGTCAGACTGAGCGAAGTCGAAGTCCTCATTAACATAAAAACATTTCGACTTCGCTCAATGTGACAAACCCAAAAAACACAATATGTACACACCTGACTTATACAAAAACGAAAATCCTGAAGAGATCAGAGCTTTTTTAAAGGAGAATAGTTTTGGAATTCTGATTAATCAAACTAACGGGAAATTGTGTGCAACTCATATTCCGATAGAACTTGAAATAAATTGTGACGGAAAAGAAATTTTGCAAGGACATATTTCAAAACTAAATCCTCAAGCAGAAGGCTTTAAAGAAAATGATCAAATTCTAGCGGTGTTTACAGGACCACACAGTTATATATCTTCATCTTGGTACGATCATGAAAATGTACCAACTTGGAATTACATAGCCGTACATGTTTATGGAAGAATTAAAATTGTTGACTATGAAACTTCGGTAGAACAACTAAAGAAACTAGTAGATAAATACGAAGCAAATTCAGAAAATCCTATTAGAGTTGAAGACTTATCTGTTAAAACAATGCGTGAAGCTCGTGGAATTTTTGGTTTTGAAATAGAAATTGACGAAATTCAGGCAACTAAAAAGTTATCACAAAATCGAGACGATCACAATTATAAAAACATAATAACGGAATTAGAAAAGACTGAAAACCCTCAGTCTATTGCTGTTGCGAAGGAAATGTTGAAATGCCGAAAGTAAATGTGTATTAATCATTGAAAATTACTAATTCATAACTACCTTTGTTCTCGCAAAATTTCAGATATTAATAGACATTAAAACCATATGCTTATAACTTTATTTTACTTCTTTATTGCTATTGTTTTTATTCAAGTTTTCTACTACTTAGGAATTTTTGGAAAGTTTGCATTCGCTAAACCTCAAAATATTACACCTAAAAAAATTCCGGTTTCAGTTATTGTCTGCGCAAAAAATGAAGAAGAAAACGTAAAGAAATTTATCCCATTATTAGCTGAACAAAATTATCCTGATTTCGAAATTGTTTTAATTGATGACGCTTCCAGTGATGAAACTTTAGAGGTTTTTGAAGAATTTGAAAATCTATATCCTAATATTCGTTTGGTTAAAGTAAAAAACAACGAAGCTTTTTGGGGAAATAAAAAATACGCTTTAACGTTAGGAATTAAAGCAGCAAAAAAAGATTATTTATTGTTTACGGATGCTGATTGTTATCCAACTTCAAAAGAATGGATTACAGCAATGACTTCGCAATTTACAATGAATAAAACTATTGTTTTAGGATATGGTGGTTACGAAAAAATAGAGCGTTCATTACTGAATAAAATTATTCGTTTTGAGACTATTTTAACTGCAGTTCAATACTTTTCATGGGCTAAAGCAGGATTTCCATACATGGGAGTTGGAAGAAATTTAGCTTACAAAAAAGAAGAGTTTTTTAATGTCAATGGTTTTATTGAGCACATACAAGTTCGTTCTGGCGATGATGATTTATTTATTAATCAGGCTGCAAATAAAACGAACACAACCATTTCTTATACTCCAGAAAGTTTTACTTACTCTAAACCAAAGGAAACTTACAAAGAATGGTTTACCCAAAAAAGAAGACACGTTTCTACGGCTGAATATTATAAATTTTTCGACAAATTTCAGTTGGGAATTTTCTTCTGCTCGCAATTGTTTTTCTTTTTGTCGGTCATAATTCTGCTTGCTTTTCAATTTCAATGGATTGCAGTTTTAGCTATTCTTGCAACCCGTTACACCATAGTTTGGACTGTTATTGGGTTTTCTGCAGGAAAATTAAAAGAAAATGATATTAAAATTTGGTTTCCCGTTGTAGAAATAGCGCTTATATTCACGCAAATTAATATCTTTATATCTAATATCTTTTCAAAACCTGTATATTGGAAATAAATTCTAAAATAGAAAAAGCAAAAAAAGGCGATCAAGCCGCCTTTACTTTTTTATTAGATTATTATTGGAATGAAGTTTACAGCTTCATGCTTAAACGAACAGAAAACGAAACGACTGCCGAAGATATTACCATTGAAACCTTTTCGAAAGCGTTTGACAAAATTGCTTCTTACAATTCTGAATTTCAGTTTAACACTTGGCTGATTGCTATTGCCAAAAATGTCTATATTGATTTATTGCGTAAAAAGAAAACTAGTCTTTTTATAGAAATTACCGATGCCGAAGATCAGCAGGCTTATAATATTGCTGACACTACTCTCTCTGCTGAAGATGCTTTGATTAACGAGCAAAACCTGTCTCGACTGCTTCTGTGCATTAAAGAACTAAAACCTCATTATCAAGAAGTAATTCAACTGCGTTATTTTCAAGAAATGACGTATCAAGAAATCGCCAGTAAAATAGACGAACCTTTAAGTAATGTTAAAGTAAAGTTACTTCGTGCTAAAAAATTGTTAGCAGAAATCATTAATCGTAACAGATAATTTACTATCTTTAAGAAAAGAATGACACATTATCTTTTTTTTTCTTAAAAAAATTACTTTAACACACTAAAACATCAACTTCTGCGTTGTTTGTCAAAACCCTAATTCTTATTGCGTATGATTTAAAGTTACTTAACCTTAAAACCCAAAAATCATGTCTAAATCTAGCATCTATGAAAACAAGTGGATTGATCTTGTTTTCGAAAACAAAAACAAAGAGTACGGCGCGTATCAATTACGCCAAGAGAATTCTAAAACTACTATTACAGCTCTATTCATGGGATTGTTGTTACTAGCAGCCTTAGGAAGCGTATCGATGCTGATTAATAAATTTAGGACACATGATCCTGTCGAGGCAACACCAATTACAGAGCCATTGGTAGTTGTGCAAGTCAACACAGAGCCGATTAAGGTACAGCCTGAACCTCCTGCACCAATCGCACCACCTCAACAAACGGCTGCAACACCAGTAACTGAAGCTTTGCAATTGACAAATCCAGTTGTTACTTCGGCTGCTCAAGCAACACCAGAAATCGCTACAAATGCAAACAATGCTCCAATAGTAGAAAATACTACAGGAACAGGCACTAGCGTCAATGTTTTGCCAGGGACAGGAAACACAGGAAACCCAGGAACTTCTGAGCCAATTGACAATGGAAACGGCATTGTGAACACAAGTGTTTTAGACAAAATGCCAGAATTCCCAGGTGGAATGGCTAAATTCTATGCTTATGTTGGAAACAACTTTAACAGACCAGAATTGGATGCTGAAAAAACATTGCGAGTGTATGTTTCATTTGTAATTGAAAAAGACGGCTCAATTACAGACATCCTAGTAAAAAACGATCCAGGTTACGGAATGGGGAAAGAAGCGATTAGAGTTTTAAAATCATTAAAAACAAAATGGACTCCGGGAATACTAAACGGTAAAGCAGTAAGAACTGCCTACAATCTCCCGATAACAATAAAAACAGAAGCAGAATAAAAATAGAAAAGCAGAATTTAGGTTCTGCTTTTTTTATGCTTTTATACCACTCCGGAATTAAAAATATTAGTTTTTTATTGATTTATTAATCTTATTTTTAACGCAGTAAAAAACTAATACCTTTTACAATGCCATTTACTTTTGCCCATCCTGCAATAATTTTACCGTTACAATTTTTAAACAAAAAATGGTTTTCATTAACTGGATTAGTTATTGGCAGCATGATCCCTGATTTTGAATACTTCATCAGGATGCGCATTCAAAGTATTTACAGTCATACCATAGCTGGCGTATTTTGGTTTGATTTACCTCTAGCGCTGCTTATTTCTTTTATTTTTCATAATAAAGTTAAAAATCTGCTTTTTCAAAATTTACCTTATTGCTTCCAATCAAGGTTCTTAATTTTCACAACATTTAATTGGAATAACTATTTCAAACAAAATTGGATTGTAGTCCTCTTTTCAATTCTTATCGGCACTGCATCCCATCTTCTTTGGGACAGCTTTACTCATGACAGCGGCTACTTTGTAAATCATATTACTTTATTACAAAACTCTGTTTATATATTCGGTATCGATATTCCGATCTTGAAAATAGCACAACATCTAAGCACATTGGCAGGGGGAGCTATTTTATTTTTTGCAATTTTCAAACTTCCTAAAAATACTATCTCAAAAAAAACTGTCAACAAAAATTATTGGCTTGTAACATTCTTATTTTTTGTCTTAATTTTAATTTTACGTTTTTCTGCAGGTATTGGAATTAAGGAATATGGAAATATTATCGTTTCTATAATTTCGGCAGCTTTACTTTCACTAATACTAACTTCTATTTTTTTAATGCAAAAACATCGAATAAAAATTAGCAAATAAATTACTTTTACATACTTAATATTCAAAAACTAAAAAATAAAAAAATGGGAATATTTTCAGCCCTTATGGGTAATGCAGGTACTGTCACTCAGGAAGATTTGCTTAAAAAGTATGGTCAGTTATTAACTGATAATGAAGAAATTGAAATGGGTTTTAAATTAATCCGTGATACTTTTATCTTTACCAACAAAAGATTAATCTTAGTTGACGTACAAGGATTAACAGGAAGCAAAACCGAATATAAATCTATTGCTTACAAAAGCATCACTCGTTTCAGCGTAGAAACTGCTGGAACTTTTGACCTTGATGCCGAATTAAAAATATGGGTTTCAAGCGAACTGAATCCAAGTATCGTTAAACAGTTTAACAAATCTGTAAATGTTTATGACGTTCAAAAAGTTTTAGCGCATCACGTTTTAGGCTAACAATAGTATACAAAAAAAGAGAACGGCAGATCATACGATCTGCCGTTCTCTTTTTAAACTAGAAATTATTATTTCTTTTTAGTTGCGGCTTTTTTGGTTGTAGCTGCCTTTTTAGTCGTTGCCGCTTTTGGAACCGTATTATCTATTTTTTGCTGTACGTATGGTTTATACAAACCATCTTTTTCAGCTCTTTTTTTCGCATCATCTGCTCTTTTCTTAGAATCTGGATGCGAACTCATCATTTGATCAATAAAAGAAGCTTGAGCTCCTTCGCTCATTTTAGCCAAAATTCTAAATGCTGATTCTTCTGCATTTACATCATAACCATTTTTCTTCAAGAAATTATATGAAAACAAATCCGCTTCGCTTTCTTGTTTACGGCTGTGTTTACTGTCAATCATGGCACTTCCAATTTTCCCTAACTGACTATCAGTAAGTGAAGATATTTTTGCTGATTGAGAAGAAACTCCATCAATCACCGCTTCTTTTTGGTAAGCTGCACGCATTGCATCTCTGGAATCATTATTGGCAACGTGACCAATTTCATGACCTATTACAGCCAGCAATTCGTTATCATCCATAATATCCATTAAACCCGAATATACACGCACACTTCCATCTGCAGTAGCGAAAGCATTCACATCTTTAACTTTGTATACTTTATAATTTAAAGTATATCCATCACCAGCAGTATATTTTCCAAACACTCTGTTCAATCTTAGTGTATAACCATCAGTTGGTCCAGCCACTTCATTTTCAGCATCCATTTTTGCAACTGCTTCTTTAGATAAAGCCGCTGCATCAGCATTCGTTAATGTAAACGCTGTTACTCCTTTTTGAACCGCTCCAATTGCTTTATCACCTAAATTAATTTGTGCATTTGTTTTTGTAAATCCAAAAGCAGCGAACAAAACCCCTAATACAATAAATTTCTTTTTCATATTTCTAAACATAATTATTATTTAACAACAAATGTATTACAATAAAATCCTATTTCATTTCACGGAAAGCTACTTTTTTTCAAACAAATTAAAGATATAAATTTTTGATGAGCTGCATAACGATCTACAGCTATTATTCATAACACTTAACGGCATAAAATACAAAAACGGCAGGTTCTTTAGAGAATTCGCCGTTTTTACATTTTACAGAGAGATTCAGCAACTGATTCTTCAACCAAAACCGCTGTATCAGTATCACTAAAAGTATATCCACGAACAACTTTACCTAATATCCGATAGTATTTATACATTCATTACAGTAAAACTAAAAGCCGTCAGTAAAATCCCTAATACAATAAATCTCTTTTTCATGTTTTTTCAAACTTTAAATTAACAGCAAAATTACTGAAGGAAAAATTTCGCATCGCCTTGAAACGCTAAACTCGTAGCAGAATAAGACTAAATTTAAATTTTCAAAATCAAGCTAAAACATTAAATAAGAATAGAAAAACAAAGTAAACAACTTAAAACTTGAATTAATTATCTTACTTTTATTCTCTTACAAAAACAACCAAAACCATATAATTAAAATTATGAATAGATACATTCTTTTTTTTCTTTTTATTGCCTTTCAAGTCAATTCACAGAGCATAAAGGCAACTTATATAAAAACTACCATTAAGTCAATTGGTAAAGTAAGCGAAAGCCTTACTAATACGATCAAACCAAAAACATATACTTATTCTTATGCCGATAAAAAATCTATTACAGAACTAATCCCATCACAAAAATCTTCTATTGATACTTCACACATAGAAATTGGAGGACGCAAACTTGAAACCTTCCATCAAATTGATCTCCCTACAACTGACATAACATTTAAAAACCAAAATAACAAATCAATACGAAAAGAGTATACTATCAGCGATAAAGATTTTAGCGCAGAAGAGAGACTTACCGACTACGAATGGACATTTGCAGACGAGACAACTATTATCAATGGATATACTTGCAAAAAAGCAACCTCAACAAAATCATTAGCTCCTATTACCGCATGGTATGCTGAAGAAATACCAGTCAATGACGGACCAGGGTTATACTGGGGATTACCAGGGTTAATACTAAAAGTAGAACTGGGAGATTATTCGCTTATTACTGTCGATAAAATTATAATTAGCAATGAAAATATTGAAATCAAAGAACCAGAAATTAAAAGCAGACCCGTTTCCGTTATTCAAATGTACAAGGACGTCAATACTTATCTAGATTCAATAAGTCCTCTTGCAAAATATAAATAATATTTTGTCTTGTTAAAACGCTAAACTCATAGCAGAATAAGACTAAATTTAAATTTTCAAAGTCAAGCTAAAACATTAAATATGAATAGAAAAACAAAGTAAACAACTTAAAACTTGAGTTAATTATCTTACTTTTATTCTTTTACAAAAACAACCAAAATCATATAATTAAAATCATGAATAGAAACATTCTTTTTTTTCTTTTTATTGCTTTACAGGCCAATTCACAAACCATAAAAGCAACTTATACAGAAAAAATACTTAAAACAATTGGAAAAGAAAGCAGAGCCATTTCTAATGAAATTAAACCTAAAACATTTACTTATTCTTATGCTGATAAAAAATCTATTACTGAACTAATCCCATCACAAAAATCATCTATTGATACTTCACATGTAGAAATTGGAGGTCGTAAGCTTGAAACCTATTATCAAATTGATCTCCCTACAATTGACATAACCTTTAAAAACCAAAATAACAAATCAATACGAAAAGAATATACTATCAGCAATAAAGATTTTAGCGCTGAAGAGAAACTTACCGACTACGAATGGAAATTTGCAGACGAGACTGCTGTTATCAATGGATATACTTGCAAAAAAGCAACCTCAACAAAATCATTAGCTCCTATTACCGCATGGTATGCTGAAGAAATACCAGTCAATGACGGACCAGGTTTATACTGGGGATTGCCGGGTTTAATACTAAAAGTAGAACTTGGAGAATATACAGTTGTTACAGTTGATAAAATTGTAATCAGTAACGAAAATATTGAAATCAAAGAACCAGAAATGAAAACCAGACCAGTTTCAATTCGTCAAATGTACAAGGACATCAAAACTTATCTAGATTCAATAAGTCCTCTTGCAAAATATAAATAATATTTTGTCTTGATAAAACGCAATACTATAATCTTATTGTCAACTTCCGTATCTTTGTACTTTGAATTATGATATATGGAAACAGTCATTGAAAACATACCACCTGCAAAACCTAAATGGTTGAAGGTAAAATTACCAATTGGACAAAAATATACTGAACTTCGTGGTTTAGTCGATAAATACAGCTTAAATACAATTTGCACCTCTGGAAGCTGCCCAAATATGGGAGAATGCTGGGGAGAAGGTACTGCTACTTTTATGATATTAGGAAACGTCTGTACTAGATCTTGTGGTTTTTGCGGTGTTAAAACCGGCAGACCAGAAACGGTAGATTGGGATGAGCCTGAAAAAGTAGCTCGTTCTATAAAAATCATGAATATCAAACATGCTGTTATTACAAGTGTTGATAGAGATGATTTAAAAGACGGCGGTTCAATAATTTGGATTGAAACGGTAAAAGCGATTCGCAGAATGAATCCGAATACTACACTTGAGACTTTAATTCCGGATTTTCAAGGAATGGAAAGAAATCTTGATAGAATTGTGGAAGCAAATCCAGAAGTAGTTTCGCATAATGTTGAAACTGTTCGACGTTTAACTAGAGAAGTTCGTATTCAAGCAAAATATGATCGCAGTTTAGAAGTTTTGCGTTACTTGAAAGAAAAAGGAATAAACAGAACTAAATCTGGAATCATGTTAGGTCTTGGAGAAACGGAAGAAGAAGTTTTTCAAACTATGACCGACCTTCGAAATGCAAATGTTGATGTTGTTACTATTGGACAGTATCTACAACCCAGCAAAAAGCATTTACCTGTAAAAGAATTCATTACACCTGAACAATTTGCTCGATATGAAAAATTTGGTCAAGAATTAGGTTTCAGACATGTAGAAAGCGGCCCGTTAGTTCGTTCTTCTTACAAAGCTCAAAAACACATATTATAAAAGGTTATTTGTTTAACTGTTTAATCGTTTAATCGCAGTGATAAAACGATTAAACGGCTGAACGATTAAACAAATAAACAAAATATTGAAAACAAGAATTGCTATTAATGGTTTTGGAAGAATTGGAAGAAACTTATTCCGACTGCTTCTAAACCACCCTGAAATTGAAGTTATTGCAATTAACGACATTGCCGATAACAAAACCATGTCGCATTTAATAAAATACGACAGTATACATGGTGTTTTACCATTTAAAGTATCTCATGATGAAAATGGGATAATTGTTGATGATAGACACTTTTTGTTTTTTCATGAAAAAAGCATTTCTAACTTAGATTGGAAAAGTCATTCTATCGATTTTGTTATAGAATCAACGGGAAAATATAAAACACACGAAGAATTAAATGCACATATAGAAGCTGGGGCAAAAAAAGTAATACTCTCTGCTCCTTCTGAAGTAGACACGATAAAAACTGTTGTTTTAGGAGTAAATGAAACTATTTTGGATGGAACCGAAGACATTGTTTCAAATGCAAGCTGTACAACAAATAATGCGGCTCCGATGATAAAAATCATCGAGGAATTATGCGGAATTGAGCAGGCTTACATTACAACAATACATTCATACACAACCGACCAAAGTCTTCACGACCAACCACATAAGGATTTACGCCGTGCGAGAGGCGCAAGTCAATCAATTGTTCCAACAACTACAGGTGCAGCTAAGGCATTAACAAAAATTTTTCCTAAATTGCATGAAAAAATAGGAGGCTGCGGCATTCGTGTTCCAGTTCCTGATGGTTCATTGACCGACATAACGTTTAATGTAAAACGCGCTGTCAGTATTGAAGAAATTAATAAAGCATTTGAAGAAGCCTCAAAAACAAATTTAAAAGGAATACTAGATTATACTGAAGATCCTATCGTTTCTGTTGACATAATTGGCAACACGCATTCATGTCTTTTTGATGCACAACTTACTTCTGTTATTGATAAAATGGTAAAAGTTGTGGGTTGGTATGATAATGAAATTGGATATTCATCGAGATTAATAGATTTGATTTTACTGATAAGAAAAAAATAGAATTCATTGTAAAAGCATTGCAATACATGAAATACCACATTCTTATTCTGGTTTGTTTTTTTAATTCATTTTTGTATTCTCAAACTAAAAAGAATACGGATAGTGTTTCCTATTACAATAAACTCGCCAACAAAAATCTCAGTAATAAAAAATACAATACAGCTGTTTTTTACACTCAAAAATCAATTGATTTTTGTGAAACGCATCACCATACTCAAAATCTTGCTAACCAAACCTTTAAGCTTGGAAAAATATTTTATAATCAGCAAAAATATGATGAAGCTTTAAAGAACTTTCACAAAAGTGTTTCTTCATTTGACAGTGTAAAACCTAATTGCACAAAAATTTTGGCACTGCATTATATTGGTGCCGCAAACACGGCAATGGGCAACTACAAAACCGCCGATATATATTACGCAAAAGCTCAAGACCTTTTAAAAGAACTAGGAGTTGTTGACAGCGCCGAAGTTCTCACCTATCAAAAAGCAATGGCGTTTAAGTCAAATCAGAACTTACGCTTAGCTGCCAAAACTTTACAAAAAATCACCAAAAAACCTGATAATCCTGCTATTATAAAAACTAAAAGCAGCTCTTACTATCAGCTAGGATTAATTGAAACTGCACTTAAACGAAATGATTCTGCTATAATTTATTTTGACAAAGCTTTAGATTATAATGCGCAGACAAATGATCTTTCGCAAAAATCTAAAATTGTTTTAGCAATAAGCCAGTATTACAAAAAAAATAGAAATTTTGATCTTGCTTATTCGTATTTAGATGAGCATTATCAATTAGAAAACTATATTTTAAAATTAAAAAATGCCAAAATTGATTTTAATGAATACCAAAAATTCAAAAAAAATCAATCTTTAAATAATAGTATAAAACGCGAAAGCGAAGAAAAAATTCAATTAAAAACATATCGATACTCTAAATTAGTCAGTATTTTGGCAATTGCTTTAATTTCGATTTTATCGCTTTTGAGTTTAGCTTTATACAAAAACAATATCATTCGAAATCAAAACAACCTGCTTTTACGAGAGAAAAATAAAGAATTAATTCTAGCTAAAAACAAAGCTGAAAAGGCTTCAAAAGCCAGATCAGAGTTTTTATCAACGGTAAGTCATGAACTTCGTACACCGCTGAATGCGATTAATGGAATCACCCATTTATTACTCGAAGATGATCCGAAAGAAACACAATTAAAATACTTAGAATCCTTAAAATTCTCAGGAAATTACCTTACTACTTTTATCAACGAAATTCTTGAAATCAACAAAATCGATTCTACTAAAGTCGAAGTTGAAAGTATCAGCTTTAATTTGAAAGAGCTTCTTTTTAATATTCAAAGCTCTCTAAAAGAATTGGCTACTGCCAATAAAAATTATTTCAATCTTGAAATAGACAAGTCAATTCCCGACAATTTAATTGGTGATCCTACTAAATTGTCTCAAATTATATTGAACTTAATCAACAATGCGCTGAAATTCACTCAAAACGGACATGTAAATGTAATTGCAAAATTGTACGCTGAAGAAGAAGATACGGCAACGGTTTATTTTGAAATTGTTGATACTGGAATTGGAATTCCTGAAGATAAATTACAAAGCGTTTTTGAAAGTTTTTCGCAAGGATCAATAGAAGTAAATCGTAAATATGGAGGAACTGGACTTGGACTTACTATTGTAAAAAAACTAATTGAACTTTTGGGCGGCGAAATTAAATTGAAAAGTGAAGTTGGCAAGGGATCTACTTTTACTTTTAAATTAGATTTTAAAATCAATAAAGAACCTTTGGAGGTTGTACAAGAAGAAAAAACATACGATGATTCTCAATTAAAGAACAAATCAATTTTACTGATTGAAGACAATAAAATCAATCAGATGATTACTCGAAAAATGCTGGAGAACAAAGCTATAACTTGCGAAATTATCGATAACGGAGAAGAAGCTGTTGAGCTTTTAAAAGTAAAGCGTTTCGATATGATTTTAATGGATGTTCATTTACCAGGTATTAACGGAACAACAGCAACGCAGCAAATTAGAGAGTTTGATAAAACAACTCCTATTATTGCGTTGACTGCGATTTCGCTTGACGAAAACAGAGATATGCTTTTATCCTACGGAATGAATGATGTTATTACAAAACCATTCGTTCCAGATGAGTTTTACAGCACAATCGCCAAGTTTTTTTAAAGTAAAAACTTAATATTCTAAAATCAAGTTTTTTATCAAAGCTCTTACTTGAGGTTCAGCCATTTTTGCGGCTTCAAGAACTTCGTCATGAGAGATCGTATCTATACTTTCCTCATTACCCATATCGGTAATTACTGAGATTCCAAAAGTTTCTACATCCATGTGGCGTGCTACAATAACTTCTGGCACAGTTGACATTCCTACGCAGTCTGCGCCAAGAATTTTAACCATTTTATATTCAGCCAAAGTTTCAAAAGTAGGTCCCTGCAAACCAAAATAAACTCCATCATGAATTTCGATATTCAATCTTGATGCAATTTCTTTCGTTTTGGCAATCATTTTTCGAGAATAAGGCTCACTCATATTAACAAATCGAGGTCCAAAACGTTCATCGTTTTTACCGCGCAAAGGATGTTCCGGCGCAAAATTGATATGATCTTTAATAATAACAATCGAACCTACTTTATAAGCTGCGTTTACGCCTCCCGACGCATTTGAAACCAATAGTTTATTAACTCCCAAAAACTTCATTACCCGAACTGGAAAAGTAACTTCTTCCATCGTGTATCCTTCATAAAAATGAAAACGACCTTGCATCGCAACCACTTTTTTATCTCCAATAGTTCCAAAAACTAAAGCACCTTTGTGCCCTTGAACTGTAGACACAGGAAAATTAGGAATTTCATCATAAGGTATTGTAAATGCTATTTCGATATCATTTGTAAAACCTCCTAAACCTGAACCCAAAATCACCCCATATTCTGGCTCGAATTGTGTTTTTGACTTTATATAACTAACTGTTTCTTGAACTTTTTCCCACATAATTTAAAATTGTTTTATCAAAATTATTTTGTTCCCCGAGGAAAGAACTTCTTATAGGCAAATAAAATAATTGCGATACAATACTGGTGTCCCTTAAACGAACATAATCTTTCTCGGTTGTAATAATTTTATGTTTTTTTGCTTTCTCTGCGATTGTTGTAAGATCTTTTTCTGTAAAATGATGATGATCTGGAAATGTAAGACATTCATCATCTTTAGATTTTAAAAAATCAAAAAAGGGTTTTGGCTTTGCGATTCCTGCCAAAAGTAATTTTTGTTCATTTTTAATTTCGTCGACTGTCAATTTCTCTGTTTGAGAATAAACACAATCATCATAATCTATAAAGGTAAAATATAATTCTTGTGATGCTTCCAGTTTTAACTTTCTTCTAATATTTTGCTGTTGAGATTCATCCAATTTAGCAGGACATTTTGTAACAATAACAATATTGGCTCTTTTTGCTCCACTTCTAGCCTCACGCAGATTTCCTGTTGGCAGCATAAAATCATCCGCATACAAATCACCATATGAAGTAAGTAAAATATAAAAACCAGCTTTTACTTTACGGTGCTGGTAGGCATCGTCTAGTAAAATCACTTCTGGTTTTTCTCGCTGCGAGAGCAATTGAGTAATTCCGTTTGTACGATTTGCATCAACGGCAACCTGAACATTTGGAAATTTTTGATAAAACTGAAACGGTTCATCACCTAATATTGAAGCATTTGAATTTGCATCGGCCAAAACAAATCCTTCTGACTGACGTTTGTAGCCACGACTTAAAGTCGCCACTTTATATTTGCTTGACAATAATCGAATCAAATACTCAATTTGAGGTGTTTTACCAGTTCCTCCTACACTTAAATTTCCAACCGCAATAACAGGAATATCAAATGAAGTCGATTTAAGAATTCCTTTATCAAAAAGAAAATTTCTAATTGATGTGATTAATCCATACAAAATTGCAAAAGGAAAAAGTATTTTTCGAAGTATATTCATTTTACGAAAGTATAATTTTTTTCGTTAATTTGTTTCTAGTTTCAGGTTAATGCAGCAGCTAAAATCTGAAATTTAAAACTCGAAATACAAAGAATAATGAAAATCAAAGAAATAGTATTAGTTCTAGAAAAAATGGCACCATTGGCCTATGCAGAAGATTTTGATAATGTTGGTCTTTTAGTTGGAAATACTGAAACCGAAAGCACTGGTGTTTTAGTCTGTCATGATGCATTAGAAACTGTGATTGATGAAGCTATTGCCAAAAACTGCAATCTAATAGTTTGTTTTCATCCCATTTTATTTTCTGGAATCAAAAAAATAACGGGAAAAAATTATGTTGAACGCGCCATTTTAAAAGCAATCAAAAACGACATTGCTATTTATGCCGTTCACACTGCATTAGACAATCATTCTGCAGGCGTTAATAAGATTTTCTGTGATGCTTTGGGATTAACCAATACTAAAGTTCTGATACCGAAACAAAATTTCATTCAAAAATTGGTAACCTATACCACTCCAGATAATTCTGAAAAAGTTCGTAATGCCATGTTTGAAGCCGGCGCAGGAACTATTGGTAATTATGATAATTGCAGTTTTAATACTGAAGGTTTTTTTACTTTTAAAGGAAACGAAGACAGCAATCCTGTAATTGGAGAAAAAGGAAAATTACATACTGGAACGGAAATAAAAATTGAAGTTATTTTTGAAAAACACTTACAATCTAAAATTCTTAAAGCACTGTTTGCTAATCATATCTACGAAGAAGTCGCTTATGAAATTTACGATCTTCAAAATGCACATCAAAATATTGGCCTGGGAATGATTGGCGAGTTTGAAACTGAAATGAATGAAAAAGATTTTCTTCATTTTGTAAAAGAAAAAATGATAGCTGACGGAATACGTCATTCTGCTTTTTTAGGTAAGAAAGTAAAAAAAGTAGCCGTTCTAGGTGGTTCTGGAAGCTTTGCCATAAAAAATGCAATTATGGCTGGAGCCGATGCTTTTTTAACTGCTGATTTAAAATACCATCAGTTTTACGAAGCTGAAAATCGATTACTTTTAGCAGATATTGGTCATTTTGAGAGTGAACGCTATACAAAAAACTATATTGTTGATTATCTTCGAAAAAAAATCCTTAATTTTGCCATCATTTTATCAGAAGAAAATACAAATCCAGTTAAGTACTTATAGAATATGGCGAATACGAAAGAATTAAGTGTTGAGGACAAGTTAAGAGCAATATACGATTTACAGCTTATTGACTCTAGAATTGACGAAATCAGAAACGTACGAGGTGAGCTTCCTTTAGAAGTGGAAGATTTAGAAGATGAAGTTGCAGGTTTAAGCACGCGTTCAGAGAAACTGAAAAGTGAACTTGAAGTAATTGAGGAGCAAATCAAGTCTAAGAAAAATGGTATTGATGAGCATAAAGAGGTTATCAAAAAATACACAAAACAACAAGAATCAGTTCGTAATAACAGAGAATTTAATTCTTTGACTAAAGAGGTTGAATTTCAAGAATTAGAAATTCAATTGGCTGAAAAGCAAATCAAAGAAATGAAAGCTTCTATCGAGCATAAAAAAGAAGTTATTTCTAACTTAAAAGAAAAGCTTGACGCAAAGAGTTCTCATTTAAAACATAAAAAATCTGAACTTGACGCTATCATGGCAGAAACTCAAAAAGAAGAGATCTTCTTATCTGAGAAATCTGCTGAGTTTTCAGGTCAAATTGAAGAAAGATTATTAGCAGCTTATACAAGAATCAGAACTAGTGTTCGTAATGGTTTAGCAGTAGTTTCTATCGAAAGAGGAGCTTCAGCAGGATCATTCTTTACTATTCCACCGCAAACTCAAGTTGAGATTGCTTCTAGAAAAAAAATCATTACTGATGAGCACTCTGGAAGAATTTTAGTTGACAGCGCATTAGCTGAAGAAGAAAAAGAAAAAATGGAACAATTGTTCTCAAAATTCTAAATAGAAGTCCCGATTTAATCGGGACTTTTTTTTTATATTTTTTTGCCACGATTTATACCAATTTTCACTAATTTTTAATTTGTTTCTAGATGGAATAAAAATTCGTGCTAAATTTGTGTAATTCGTGGCGAAACTTTTCTAGATCGATTCCCGAATATTATTTTTACCATTAAATTATTTACTTTGGGAATTAAAAAAGGAATCCGTTTTATTACTTTAAAATCTGTTGGGCAATACATTAACTTTCTAAGTTATGTTCGCCCTCAAAAAGCTGTTGAGCTTTCTTACGCCCTTTTTAGTCAGCCTCGAATAGGACGATTGCAAAAAGAAGCACTCCCAAAAATCTTGCGACATACAGAAACGGAAACTTTTAACCTTAATGAACATCATTTTCAAACATACATCTGGAAAGGAAACGAAACTAAAATCTTATTAGTTCATGGCTGGGAAAGCAATGCTTCGAGATGGAAAAAAACGCTTCCGCATCTTCAAAAATCAGGAAGTACCATTATAGCAATTGATGCTCCTGCCCACGGTCAAAGCAGCGGTAAAGAATTTAATGTTCCGCTTTATGCCGAATTTATAAACAAAGCGGTAAAAAAATACCAGCCGACAATTATAATTGGTCACTCGATTGGCGGTGCAGCCTGCGTGTATCACCAATACTTGTTTCCGAATACGAGTATAAATAAAATGGTTATCCTGGGAGCTCCATCAGACTTGAAAACTTTAATTGATAACTATATTTCAATGTTAAGTCTGAATACTAAAATGTTCTCGCTTTTAGAAAGTAAATTCTTAGATCGATTCAATTTTAAGCTGGAAGATTTTTCAGGACAAAAATTTGCTTCTGAATTTAATGTCGAAGGTTTTATTGCGCATGACACTTCAGATGATGTCGTTGCTTTTGAAGAAGGCAAAAAAATTCACAGTAACTGGAAAAACAGTCAATTTATCGAAACTAAGGGCTTAGGCCACGGAATGCACGATGATGAATTGTACAACAAAGTGATCGAGTTTCTTTTTTCTGAAGGTACAAAGTAATAGAGAATCAGGGGAACAAAGGTTTTTCTTATTTTGTATTTTATTTCTAATTCATAACATTTAATTCAAAAAAAATGATTGCTGTAATTTTTGAAGTTATTCCTAACGAAGGAAAAAAAGAAGAGTATTTAGATATTGCAGCAAAACTGCGTCCGGAATTAGATCACATCGAAGGTTTTATCTCAATCGAACGATTTCAAAGCATTAGTAATCCTGAAAAGGTTTTATCATTGTCTTTTTGGAAAGACGAAGAAAGTATTCAGCAATGGAGAAATCTTGAAATGCATCGTCACGCACAGGCAAAAGGACGCAATGAAGTTTTTAAGGATTATCATTTAAGAATCGCAACTGTTGTTCGTGATTACGGAATGTTTGATCGAAAAGAAACTCCTGAGGATAGTTCTCAATTTCATAAATAAGGTGCAAAGTTGCAGAGGTTCAGAGGGACAAAGTTTTTTTTAATGACTAAAGTAATCACTTTGCATGCCATTTTGAAAGAAAAAAATCCGCTTAAATCCGCGTCTTTTCGAAGCAAATCCGTGTCATCCGTGTTCTATAAAACGTTTGTAAAGATTTCGTTCCTCAAAAAAATAAGATTGTACAAAATTTACAATCCAACAATCTAAAGTCTGAAATCTAAAATTCTAAGAAGTCTAAACTTTTGCCTATTTTTGCAGTATGGAAGAGAATTTAAAACGTTTGAATAAATTTATTGGCGAAACTGGCTATTGTTCGCGTCGTGAAGCTGATAAACTTATAGAGGAAGGACGTGTTACAATAAATGGTGCTGTACCTGAAATGGGAACTAAAGTTTCACCTGATGATGAAGTGCGCATTGACGGAAAACTAATTGTTGAAAAGCACGAAAAACTGGTTTATTTAGCATTCAACAAACCTGTTGGAATTGAATGTACCACTAATCTTGAAGTTCGAAATAATATTGTTGATTACATCAATTATCCCAAACGAATTTTCCCAATTGGGAGGTTGGATAAAGCCAGTGAAGGTTTAATTTTTATGACTAATGATGGTGATATTGTAAACAAGATTTTACGCGCTAGAAATAACCACGAAAAAGAATATACGGTTACGGTAAATAAACCTATCACGGAGCGTTTTATTCAGCGAATGGGAAATGGTGTTCCTATTTTAGACACTGTTACTAAAAAATGTAAAGTAGAACAAATTAGTAAATACACTTTCAAAATCATTCTAACACAAGGATTAAATCGTCAGATTAGAAGAATGGCAGAATATTTGGGTTATGAAGTTACGGCGTTAAAACGTATCAGAATCATCAATATTTCTTTGGACATTCCTGTTGGAAGATACCGCGATTTGACTGATGATGAAATTAAAGAATTAAATCAGTTAATTGAACCTTCGAGTAAAACTGAAGAAGCAAGTTTACCGAAAGTTGAAACTCAAAATAAGCCTACTAATAGAAGAACAACCTTTATTTCTAAACACGATCCTAGATTTAAGAAAAGAGGAGAAAACTAAATACTAAAATCCCATATGTTCTAACATATGGGATTTTTTATTTCTATTTACTTTTTATCCAAAAAATCATAATACAAAGCTTTAGACAGAAAGTTTGCTTTCTGATAATTCAAAATCGATTCTTCTCTAATAGCTTCAGGATATTTTCCGTTCAAATTATTTCTCTTGAAATACTCACGTCGAGCATTATCGTTAAAATTCAATTCGCTTAAAAAAACGGGCTCAACACCTTTGTTTACTGAAATATTGTAATTGGTTATAAGATTTCCCCAATTCACAAAACTGCAAACTAAAATTGTTCCGTAGAAATACCAAACCATTTGATTGACTAAGTAAGCATTTGTTTTTTGTTTTGCAATTTTTAAAAAAGTATAAACCAAACCTATAATTGCTAAAATTAAAAAAGCATAAACTCCCAAACGTTTATATGTTAATCCAAAAGAGGAAACATACTCTGAGTTTTTGATAATAGTACTAACAATCAAAACTGCATTTAGAATAATCCAGATTTTAGCTAGTCTTTTTAAAGATGTTGCTTCTTCATCGAAATTGAATCCGCCTTTAAAATAAAATAAGATTACACCAACGGCCATCAAAATTGAAAAAATCACAGCATTTACACGCTCGTGTGTATCAGCGCTTAAATTTGCTTTATCTGCAGCTTCAAAAAACTGCTCGTAATTATATGTTCCGATAAAAATTAAAAGCAAAATATTAAGCAGTACCAAAGTAATTACACCGCTCTTTCTTTCGAAATCAAGATCTAAAAATGAAAATGTACTTTGACTCTTTACTTCAGAAATATTAGTAAACTCATTGTCCAACTTTGGATTAAACTCATAACAAGCATCTGGAACCCAATAATTCCAAAAACTAAATGAAATATAGAACCCAAGTATTGTAATTAAGATTAGTTGAAAAATATCGATATCTAAAGTATAATCTGTAAACAATGAAGAGAAATGATTACTTCCAAAAGAATAAACGATAAAAAACAATCCCAAAAAGACAACTGGAATAACGACAAAAGCTACTAATTTTTTAGCAAAGTCATTATGAATTTTTCGCTCAGGCAGCCATTGACTAAAGATAAAGATACGCCCAATTGAAGTAAATCCGTTTAAAAAAATCAATGGAAAGATCTGTACTATTTTAAGTTCTCCATCCTGAGTTTTAAACTGTAAAAAAAGAACTGAGAACGCTAAAGCGAAAAAGGAAGCGGCATCTCCATACCACGCAAAAGCGAAGCATGACAATATTGATGTGATTACCAAAATTAAATGCGATCTATCAACAAACTTCTCTTGAAAGAAGTAACTAGTTAACAATGTTAAAATTACACCAAAAACACCAATATTAACTCCTGGATTTTGATTGTAAAAAAGTAACGTAAAGACCACTGTACAAACTAAAATAATTTGATGCTTTTTCATGATTAAATAATTAAAAGTACTTTGTGTTTCAAAGTAATTAGACAAAAAAATATAGTTATTAAGATTTCATTAATTTTTCGAGGTAAGAAAGGTGTTCTTTAAACGCCGCGCGGCCAAGCGGTGTTACTTGATAAGATGTTTTAGGCTTTTTGCCGACAAATTCTTTCTTAACTTCGATATATTGTGACTTTTCTAATGCAGAGGAATGACTTGCTAAATTACCATCGGTGATATTTAAAAGCGTTTTCATCTCGGTAAAATCTACCCAGTCGTTAACCATCAGAACGGACATAATACCCAATCTGACACGGCTTTCAAAATCTTTATTTAGTTTATCAATAATTCCCATTAGGTTATTTGTATTTTTTGAACATCACTAATCCGTATACAATATGCAGGATTCCAAATCCAATGATCCAAAATATCAATCCATATCCAATATAAAAAAGCGAAATACATCCTAAAACAAGTTCAGAAAAACCTAAATACTTTATGTCTGAAAAAGTATATTTTTCTGCATTTACAACTGCAAGTCCATAAAATATCAAAGTCGATGGCGCAACTAAACCATAATTTCCATGATACATTAAAGCCAGACAAAATATACCTCCCACAGCAAGTGGAACAGCAAGATTAAACAACATATTTTTTGTTGCTGATGTCCAAATTGGCAAATTGTATTTTCGGCTTTTTCTGATTGTAAAAAAGGCTCCAAATACAAAAGCGCAGACTAATATTACGATCCCTGTAAAAAATAAATGAGAGACCAAACTACCTGAAAGCAAAATATGTTCATCTGTAAAATACTCAATACCATTAAGCTTAAATAGCTGATACACGTATAATCCTCCTATCAAGGCTGAAAGTCCAGCAAAGACTCCCGAAAGTCCGCTTAACGATATAAATCTTGAAGAACGCTCCATCATGGAACGAATGTGTGCTAAATCTTCTTGGTGTTTCTGACTCATAATAAAAGTACTTTGCATTACAAAGTTATTGTTTATTTTGAATTGGCAAGTAAAAAGTATAAAATATTTTCGAGAATAATATTGATTTCTTAAAAGATATGGTAGCTATGCAAGAAAACACGAGGTCTGGTAAAGTGCGTGAGGGATAGGAATAAGCTGCCGAAGCAGCGTGGATAGCCCGACCGTATTTGCAAAAAGGCGCACATATGCGTAAAGATTGGAGCGCCTTTTTGCAAATACGGTCACGCCCTATATATAAAATGAAAAAACCCATTCTTACGAATAGGCTTTTATATTATTTTCAATTCTTAATTTCTAAAACCATCTTTTCTTTTTGAACAAAAAGACGCCAAAAGCTGAAAATAAAAATGAGACAAAAAGAATAATCCAAATACCGTATTTGCTTTCTTCAAGACCATTTGGCACATTCATTCCATAAACACTGGCAATTAAGGTAGGAATCACAAGAATGATAGAAATTGAGGTCATCTGTTTCATAATATCATTCATATTATTAGAAATTACAGATGCATAAGCATCCATCATTCCTGTTAAGATGTTACTATAAATATTGGCTGTATCCTGCGCCTGGCTTAATTCGATTTCTACATCTTCTAACAAATCCGGATCGTAGCTTGCTTTATGTGCTCGCAGATTTTTTATACGATGAAATAAAACATCGTTTGCCTTTAATGAGGTAATAAAAAAAACCAAACATTTCTCGATTTGGAGTAATGCCTGCAATTCTTCATTTTTTATTGACTTCTCTAAATTATCTTCGGCTAGTTTTATTTTCTGATTGATTTGTTTTAGGTATTTTAAATACCAAACACTTGATGACAATAACAATCTTAGAACCCAATCTAAATTGTCTTTGACTTGAATGTTTTTACGTCGTGAATACAACATAAAATCATATATGATCTCTGTTTTGTAAAATGTAATTGTGACACAAACATCGTCTTTAAAAATTACGCCAAGCGGAATGGTTTGAAAAGGAAGTTTAATATCGTTGCTTTTTACGGGAACACGCATGATAATAAGCGTCCAGCCGTCTTCAATTTCTATACGGGGTCTTTCGTCGATATCCTCTATATCATTGTAAAAAGCTTCGGGAATTTGAAGTTCTTCGAGTAAGTATTTTTTTTCTGTTTCTGATGGATCTTCAATATTAATCCAGCAGTTTGGAGTCCACTTTGAGACTTCTAGTAATCCGTTGTCATTTGTGTAAAAGGCTTTCATTTCAAAATACAGGGTGTTATCACAGCATTTTGAAATTTTCAAAAGCTGCTTTTAATTTAATACTAACGAATAATAATCGTCCATTTGGGCATGTGTTTTTTAAGTGGTGCAAAAGTATTCTTTATTTTTAAGAACGAAAACTTTAAACTACTAATTAAATATTAAAATGGACCTTTGCGCAGAATTTAAACACATAGAAACATAGATTTTGTAACTGTAAAAAAGGCGTTTCACTTTATTTAAACAAACATAGCTGGAGTCCGAGTAAACTATGTGAAAGAAATTTTTTTCTCTTTTGCATTTCTTTTTTGAAAATTAAATTCTATGTTTCTATGTGTTTAAAAAATTAATGCAATAAAAAAGCCTGTTCTATATAGAACAGGCTTTTTTATATATTTTTAGGCCATTTTATTTGTTTTTTGCACTTCGCATTTTGCGTGCTAAAAGTGTATTTTTTAATAACATTGCAATTGTCATTGGCCCTACTCCACCAGGAACTGGGGTAATGAATGCAGCTTTTTTGCTTACTCCGTCAAAATCAACGTCACCTTTAATAACATATCCTTTTGCGTTTGACGCATCTTCTACACGAGTAATTCCAACGTCGATAATCGTTACTCCTTCTTTTACCATATCCGCTTTTAAAAATTCAGGAACTCCTAAAGCTGTGATAATAATATCCGCATTTTTAGTGAATTCTTCTAAGTTTTTAGTACGGCTGTGTGTTAAGGTAACTGTCGAATCACCTGGATTTCCTTTACGGCTCATCAAAATACTCATTGGACGCCCAACGATGTGGCTTCTTCCAATTACAACTGTATGCTTTCCTGAAGTTTCAACTTTGTAACGTTCAAGCAATTCCATAATTCCGAAAGGTGTTGCTGGAATAAAACTTTCCATTTCAAGCGCCATTCTACCAAAGTTTGTTGGATGAAAACCATCTACATCTTTATCAGGATCGATCGCTAATAAGATTTTTTGCTCGTCGATGTGTTTTGGTAACGGTAACTGAACGATGTATCCGTCTAAATTGTCATCTTCGTTTAACTCTTTAATTTTAGCTAACAATTCCTCTTCGGTAATTGTTTCCGCCAGACTCACTAAAGTTGAATCAAATCCGATTTCCTGACATGATTTTACTTTACTTCCTACGTAAGTTAAACTTGCTCCGTTGTTTCCAACCAAAACTGCTGCTAAATGAGGTACTTTTCCTCCTGCGGCTTTTATGGATTGAACTTCGGCTGCAATTTCGTTTTTAATGTCGTTAGATGTTTTTTTACCGTCTAGTAGTTGCATTTTGTTATTTCAAGTTTAAAGTTTCATGTTTCACATTATTTGTGAAACTTAAATATTTATGTAATTAAAAAAGTTTCAAATTTCAGTTTCATAACTTGAAACCTAAAACTTGAAACTTTTAATTTTATTATCTCGGCATTCCTCCTGGCATTCCTCCTGGCATTCCTTTCATGCCTCCCATCATTTTCATCAGATTTTTTCCGCCTGGGCCCTGCATCATTTTCATCATCTTGCTCATTTGGTCAAACTGCTTCATTAACTGATTTACCTGCTCGACTTTAGTTCCGGAACCTTTTGCAATTCTGGCTTTTCTTTTTACGTCGATTATGGCTGGTTTGCTTCTTTCGATTGGCGTCATCGAGTGAATGATTGCTTCTATATGTTTGAAAGCATCATCTTCGATCTCTACATCTTTCATGGCTTTTGAAGCTCCTGGTATCATTCCAACCAAGTCTTTCATATTACCCATTTTCTTTACTTGCTGAATCTGCGTTAAGAAATCATCAAAACCGAATTCGTTTTTAGCAATTTTCTTTTGAAGTTTTCTTGCTTCTTCTTCGTCAAATTGTTCTTGAGCTCTTTCAACAAGCGACACAACGTCACCCATACCAAGAATACGCTCAGCCATACGATCTGGATAGAAAACATCAATTGCTTCCATCTTCTCGCCTGTACCTACAAATTTGATTGGCTTATTTACAACCGATTTAATCGAGATTGCAGCTCCACCACGAGTATCACCATCTAATTTCGTTAAGATAACTCCATCAAAGTTTAAGATATCGTTAAAGGCTTTTGCTGTATTTACAGCATCTTGTCCTGTCATAGAGTCTACAACGAACAATGTTTCTTGTGGTTGAATTGCTTTGTGAACACGTGCAATTTCATCCATCATTTCCTGATCAACTGCTAAACGTCCAGCTGTATCGACAATAACAACGTTGAAACCGTTTGCTTTTGCATGTTTAATTGCATTTTGAGCAATCTCTACAGGATTTTTGTTTTCTGGTTCTGAGTAAACCTCAACACCTATTTGATCTCCAACAACATGTAACTGATTAATCGCCGCAGGACGGTAGATATCACACGCTACAAGAAGTGGTTTTTTATTTTTCTTTGTTTTTAAGAAGTTGGCTAATTTTCCTGAGAAAGTAGTTTTACCAGAACCTTGAAGTCCAGACATTAAAATAACGCTTGGATTTCCAGAAAGATTAACTCCGGCTACATCACCTCCCATTAATTCTGTCAGCTCATCTTTTACCAGCTTCACCAATAATTGTCCTGGTTGAAGCGTTGTTAAAACGTCCTGACCAATTGCTTTTTCTTTTACTTTTGTTGTAAAATCCTTAGCAATTTTAAAGTTAACATCGGCATCAAGTAAGGCACGACGAACTTCTTTTAAGGTATCGGCAACGTTTACTTCTGTAATTTTACCGTGTCCTTTTAATATATGGAACGCTTTATCTAACTTATCACTTAAATTATCAAACATACTATTTTCTTTATTTGAAGTGCAAAGATAATCTAAATAGCTATTTCAGGCAATTTTTATTTATACGCATTTTTTGCCACAAAGACACATAGGCGCAAAGTTTTTTTGCCACGAATTACACTAATTTCCCTAATTGCAAAAATTATTTTTTCACTCTCGCAGATTGGGCAGATTACTTTTTAGAGTAAACATAAAAATCAGCTATATCTGCTAAATCTGCGAGAAACAAAAAAGGCGCAAAGAATAAAACCTTTGCGCCTTTGTGACTTTGTATCTATGAACCTATTATTTTAAAACTGGAAGTAAATAAATGGCTGTGAACCAGCAACCGCTGTTGCATAAACAATCCAATAAACGAAACCTAGAATTACTGCTTTTAGTAATAATGGTGTTTTGTCAAAAACGAATTTCATTTTATCTGTTATTACTTCTGGCAAGAAATGCCAAACGTACCCAAACAACATTAATAAAAACACATTTTTATAGCCTAAAATTATTGCCTGCCAATGTTCTGGTTCGAAAGTTAGCTGACCAATATTATTAATTACCTGCAAAGCGGTTTCGAAATCTCTTGCACGGAAAAAGATCCAACAGAAAACTACAAAATGAAATGTAATCACGATTGAAAAGAATCTCCATAAAAAATTTGAACCTTCTTTTTTAGATGGAAAAAATTCCATAAAAATCTTATGAACGGCTAATGCTAAACCATGTAATGCTCCCCAAACAATAAATTGTGCTCCTGCTCCATGCCATAATCCTCCTAAAAGCATTGTTGTAAACAAATTCAAATTTGTTACTAAAGTTTGTTGGCGCTTGCTTGAAAGTAAAAAAGACAAGCAAAAAAGTGCAATTGAACCAAATGCAATTATTAACGGAATTACACTAGTATTATAACTTGTTATTCCCCATAACAGCAATCCGAAAAAGAACAAACTCGGAAATAAATATCCTGCAAATGATCCTTCTCTGTTTCCACCGATCGAAATATACAAGAAATCTTTTAACCAGGTTGAAAGCGAAATATGCCATCTTCTCCAGAAATCTGTAATCGATGTTGACTTATATGGTGTTCTAAAGTTGGCTGGTAATTTGAATCCGAGCAATAAAGCGATTCCTATTGCCATATCTGAATATCCAGAGAAATCACAATAAATTTGAATAGCATAACCGTAAGAAGCCATTAAATTTTCGAATGAAGTATAACTCATCGGCGTATCAAAAACACGGTCGACAAAATTTACTGAAATGTAATTTGAAATTACTGTTTTCTTAATTAATCCTCCAATAATCAAAAACAAAGCATTGTTAACGTCTTGCTTTGTCAAGTTTAATTTTTGATAAATCTGAGGAAGGAAATCTTTAGCGCGTACAATTGGCCCAGCAACTAATTGCGGAAAAAAGGAAACGAAAAACAAATATTCGATGTAGTTTTTTGTAGGCTTAATTTCTTCTCGATAAATTTCAATAATATAACTCATCGATTGAAAAGTATAAAACGAAATCCCGACTGGAAGAAATATATCATGGAGCTTAAAATTACCATTGAACATATCATTATAAGTCGCAATCATAAAGTTAGTGTACTTGAAATATCCAAGCAATCCTAAATTTAAAATTACACTAATAACTAGATATAGTTTTTTTCGACTGTCTTTTGTTTCATTATAGATAATTTGGCTCAAACCATAATCTACAACTGAAGAAAGCAGCAACAGTAAAAAGTAAATTCCACTTGACTTATAATAAAAGAAAAGCGAGAAGAGAATAACGTACGTTAATCTTAAATAAAATGTTTTGCGCAAAAAGCCATACACAAAATAAAAAACCAGAAATAATCCTAAGAATAATCCCGTATTAAATAATAGCTTTTCCTCTGGATTATAAATAAACCAGCTTTTTACTTGTTCTATTGTTATTGCACCAAAATGACCTATGAACCAATCATTAATGCTGTCTATTGTTATCAATTTAATTCTTTGATTTAAAATTTTCGTATGCTTTTAAAAATGCCTCTGTAAACAAATTCCCTTGTTTTTCATATCCTTTTTTGGAATAATGAACCCAATCTGGCCCAATTAATCCGGTAGTTTTCAGATTCCGAATTCCTTCCATTCCGCCAAGTTCTCCATATAAATCCCAAACTGCAAAGCCATCTTTTTTTGCAATTTCAAGAATACTTTTTGCATAATCTCTAATATAAACATTTGGTTTTCTCGCTTTGAGTAAAGAAGGCGGCGGTGTTGTTACTATTATAGAAACATTACTGTTGTGTTCTTTTACTTTTTTTATAAAATCGCGTAATTCTTCTATATAAGCAGTACTCTCCATATGATCATAACTTTCATTTGTTCCTAGTGAAAGAACTAACAAGTCTGGATGCAATGATTTTAACTGCTCAAAAAACAAAGGATATTTATTATAATCCGAGAACTTTGCGCCATTCACACCAATTCCGCTATAAATAATTCCTGGAGCATCTTTTTCTAAAACAATTCCATTAAGCTCATATTTATCTGCATTTTTGTTAGGAAGCAAATAAATTTTATCCAGCGGTTTGTCTGAATGATAGGTATGAGAAAAAGAATCTGATTCTAAATCTAAAGTGACAAATTCTGAACTTACAATATTCTTTGGTCTGGTTTCGTTTGTTGAAATTTTTAATGTTCGTCCTGCACGAATATTGTTTGATTTTAAATGATTTTCTCTTTTTATTTCGGCAATTGACACATTGTATTTATCTGCAATTGTTGAAATTGCTTCTCCCTTTTTTATTTTATGTGTTATGACTTTTCGCTCTGTTGTCTGAATCGTTTTTGTTTGGGTTGATGTTGCCAAATTAAACATATCCTCGTTTTGAGGTGTTATTATATAAATGGAATTAAATTTATAGGCTGCATCTTTAATATTCAATTCAACAACAAAACCGTCATTATTCCTCCAAAGTGCAATTCCGCTTAAACCAACAGGACAGTTTTTAAAAGGAAGAATATTGCGATAGCTTTCCCAAGCTCTATTTGAATAAAAACGTTCGTTGTAAGAGCCGTTTGTTTTTGCCAGTTGATAAGGAAAAACTAAACCTCGGCCTGCATTTCCAAATTTTTGCTGGAGATTTTTCCTAATTTCATTGGTCATTAAATCACTCTGAATATGAGAATCTCCAATGTGAGCAATATTAATTTTATGATTATTATTACTTTCATTATCCTTTACTTTCTTAAAAAACGACTCTAATACAACTGCATTATAAATTTGATTACCTGAAATAGGCTCAACTACTGCTGTATCAATCTTATGAATCATGTTTTTTGTTATTGAAAGTGAATCTGTCTTGGGAGTTTTATCGTTTGTTGAGAAAAAGAGACAACAAAAGAAAATAATTAGTCTATTCATTTACGCTGTCTATTTTTACAGATACGGAATCTGTTTTGGGCTTTTTACTTGTTCTAGTTGTAACGCCTGATTCGCGTTTTTCACGTAAAACCTTATATTGCTCGTAACCTTTGTTTAATTGATTGTACAACAAATTACCAATTGCTTTTGCACCTCTTTGATTAAAGTGTGTATAATCTTTATTGGCTTTTGCCGGAGCTTCGTCAACCCATTTTACCATTGAACCATCACCTCCCATTAAGGTATATAAATTGACAAATCCAGATTCTGTTTCCAGTGCATATCTTTTTTGAGCTTTCATTAAAGGAACTACTGCCGAATCTGTTTTCATTTCCAAATCATATTTAGTCGATTTATCTGCGGTTGAAACAATTAAAATAGAAACTCCCGGAAATGATTCTTTTATTTTGTTTACGGTTTTTGTCATTCCTTTTTCGTACCAGAAATAATTTTTGGTTCCGTAATTCAATACGTTGGTTCCGTAATGAAGAATAATCAAATCGTATTTTAAGCTGTTATTAAAAGCCTTCATCACACTGGCATCGAACATCGAAATTGGAAGTCCTGAGTTTCCTCTTTGAGAGAAATTATCAACATGAACACCGCTGCCATTATCAAAATTAAATCCATAAATTGGAATTGAATCGGCATGAATAAAATTTGCTTTAAATCCTTTTATACTTCCCGAAGTCACTTTTAAACTGTTTACTAGATTACTTGGAGCAAGCGTTTTTCGAAGTGTATCTTTTCCGATTATAAAGTTTACATTTCCTTTTTTAGAAGATCTTCCGTAAAATAACGTTGGATTATCTAAGGTTTTTGTATGTTTTGGAAGCCCGGCTTCGTACTGAACCCAAGTTGTATTTGATTTGTCATTTGCAAAAAACACATGTCCGTTTACACCAAAAGGACTTGCTGGTCTTTTTACATTTAAATAGGATTGGGTTTTCCAGTTTTTAGAATAAGTCGATTTTACTGATCCGCGTGAAGCTGCAGATTCTGATGTTATAGGTACAAAACCAACTCCATTTCCGCCAAATCGATCTTGATAATTTGTTCGAACATCTTGCACAATTAAATCTCCGTCTGTCATCGAATCTCCATAATAAGCAATTCGGACTTTACTTTGCGGATTTTGTTCCAGCTGATATAATTTTTCATAAAAAGAAATCAGGTATTGATATCCTTTATAGTTATCAAAAGTTTCTGACGGAAATTCGATTCCTTCAGATGCATCATAAACAATTTTTTCCTGCCCAAGTTTACGTTCGCTTTCCTCAATACTGTCGCTTTTTGAAGACAAAGAATCTTTTGCGACAGACTCTAGAAGCAGACTGTCGATTAGTACATTTTTTGAATCTACTTTACTGTCAGAAAAAATCTTATCTGGCAAGATTTGCTTAAATCCAATGAAAGCTACAAACGCTAATGCTACGATTGCAAAAGACTGAAAGAAATATGATTTTGTATTCACTTACTAATTATAATTTGAAGAATAGAATGACAAGAATTAATTATCAAAATTCCTGTTAATTCTGTTTAAAAAAATTGATGCGCAAAGATAGAATTAAATCATTCATTTTTGGTTCATTTTAACAATAAAGAAAACAAAAAAAAGAGGTTAGAAAAATCTAACCTCTTTATCAAAAAAAAATAAAAAAACAAAGTTAATGATTAACTGAATTTTAGTTTGGTATTATTTAAAAATTACTTTAAGATAGCGTATTCCAAAACAATATTACCTCTTTCTCCCGCATCATTTGTCATTGCAAGGAATTTAACTTTATAATAGTTTCCTGCAGCATCTTTAACTACATAAAAACGATCTGTTCTAATGCTTGGTAATGAACCATTTTGACCTCCGCCATTTCTCCAGTTAGCCCCAATCATTCTTTGATCAGTAACAGAAGGTTTAAAACTATCTTCTACCACTTTTGCTTTTGTAAAATCAGCGTAAGATCCTCCCGCGGAAACTAAAACTTGGTAAACTTGCGTTCCTCCTTTTAAATTTGTAGTAATAAAATCTGAATATCCATAAGTAACTTCACCGCTAGGTCCCATGTTTAAATAATTCGTAAACACAGTGAAGTTTAAGTCCCATTTCGCTTTTGCAGGTTCAACTGAAACCGTATTTCCTGAAGTTAAACTAAAAAATGTGAAATTAAAATCAGCATCTTTAGAAACTGTTTTTTCTGTAAACGTTTTTGAAGCTAAATCAGCATACTGAATTTTATACCCATTACCACTTCTTAAAATTCTAATTTTTTTCCATCCTCTAGGATCTCCGTCAACTACAACACTACCAACATTTGGTTTTGCTGTACCTACTGCATATCCAAGATTTACCAAATACACTTTGTTATCAGCATCTGTAGCCGAAATTTCTGCAATTGCAGTACCGACACCTGCTCCTGCTCCTGTCAAAACCCCAGTAGGATTATCAACATATCCGTTGGAAGCTAGAGTTTCTCCTCCTCCTGCTAAAACTTTTATATCGATTTCTTGTGTTACTGTAATGTCAGATGTTTCTAATTTTTTAACAGCCATTTTAAGTGATCCATTAATGATTACTCTAAAATCTGTACCTGTAGAAAATCCAAAATCCCAAGCTGCTCTATTTATAGACTTAGATTCTGCTGTACTTAAATCAAGATAAACTTGATTTGGCTGATTGCCTCCACCTACTGATTCTTTCAAAGTTTCTCCTACCGTTGGAACTTCAACTGGATTACTATCATCATCACTTGAACATGCAGCCAGCGACAATAGGGCGATTGATAAAAATAAAAGTTTTTTCATTGTATTCTGTATTTATATTAAAGATTAAGGTTATATGCTAATTTTAAAAAATAGGAACGGCCGTATGCAAGCATTACTTCTCCTGGTGAAGCATGCACCGCATTTTGATTTGTTCCAGATTGAATCACATTGGTTACATCTAGAATATTTCTTGCTCCTATAGTGACTTCAAATTGATCTTTAAAGAAGTTTTGTCGAATTGAAGCATCAAGCCAATTGCTTGGGTCAATTGTAGATAAAAGATAAGATGATGACCCTTCTACAAATTGCTGTGTTCTACCGTTATATTTATAATAACCAGAAATTATAGTTTTCCATTTCGGAATTGTATATGAAGCACTTACATTTAGATTGAAGGAATAAAGAAACTTATAGTCTGATGTAAATACTTGATTTTTTATCTCTTGAGAAATTCCAACAATCGCTGCACCAAAATTAAAAGATAGATTGCCTTTTTTAAATTGGTTCATTGTCGAGAAATTCCACATTCTGTATTTACTGATATTAACGTATTCGTATTCTGGATTACCTGTGTCAGGATTGAATCTTACCAAAGCCATATCAATTCTATCATCAACATCTAAATAACTTCCAGCAAACGTGTTTGAAAGTTGAATTCCTGATGAAAAAACAGTTGTTTTTTTAAGACTAGCTTCATAAGACATACTTGTTTCTGGAATAAGATTTTCGTTTCCAGTAAAAAAATGCCCGTCAAAGATTTGTTTTGAATATAACTCTTCGAAAGTCGGCGTTCTAAATGAGCTTCCGTAAGAGCCTCGAAGTTCAATCCCTTTATCAAACAAATATCTCAAACCAAGAGATGAAGCATATTGATTATCAAATTGAGATTGCGCAGAAAATCGTATTCCTGGTCTAATAGAAAATCGCTGCGTTGCCATGATTTCTGAAGAAGCAAAAAAATCATAGTTTTCAAGTGTTTTTCGAACGGGCGACATAATATTATTTGCTTCTTGAACAAGGGAATAACCACGATTATTGACAAACTCATATCCAATTTGCAGATCAACTTTTTTGTCTGAAAAAAAGTTATTCAACGTTCCTGTAGAATAAAGTACTTCCATCGACTGATCTTTGACCGTAACATTATTTGCTTCTGTTTTAGTAGATAAGTAATATCTAAAATCTTCTACATCACGCGCTTGTTTTTGATGAGAAAGAGAAACATTGTAATTCAATTGTGAAAACAGTTTACCTGTCGCATTTAAGTTATGAAAATAACGATTTGTTAAATATCGTTTATCATCAGCATAACGATACGAACCCAAAGTAGAATTGTATCCAGATTGTACTGTACTATTATAATAATCTACATTTTCATCCAAATACTCGAATTTGTAGAAAAATCGAAAATTATCTTTATGGTATGCGATTACTGCCGAACCGTTTAACTGGTCTTTTGGAAGCCATCGATATCCTCTTGTACCATCATTTTCACTATAATCAATTCCATTTTTATCGCTCAAATATCCTTGAAAATCATTTCGATTGGCACCTAATGAAAAATACCAGTTTTTATTAAATGTATGAGATACTTTTAAAGCCTGTACGTGGCGTCCTTCCTTAAAAAGAGAATATTCATCACTAACCGTTTCTTCTTGAACTGATGCTGTAATTCCCCATTTATATTTCGAAGATTTTTTGGTTATAATATTTAAAACACCACTTACAGCATTAGCCCCATAGGTAACTCCCATTGAACCTTCAACAATTTCAATATGATCAACATCATTTAAATTAATTTGCGATAAATCAACATTATTTCCTAAACCTGCCTCATTAACCAATGGAACATTATCTATCAAAATTTTAAAATACTGTGCATCTAATCCAAATAAAGAAACTGTAGATCGACCGCTTGTTCCACTTGGTCTTACTGTAATATTTAAATATTGATTTAAAACATCAGCCAAATTATTTGCTGCTAAATTTTGTATATCCTGATTTGAAATCACACGAACATTAAACACCGATTTCTTAATTGATTGTGGTTCAAACTGCCCGGTAACAACCACTTCAGAAAGTTTTTCTCGTGAAGCAATAGTATCTTTTTGCTGTGCAAAAGAAATTTGACAAAAAGGCAATGCTGCAAAAAGGATAAATTTTAGTTTCATTATTTTTATTCAGTCTTAATAATCGATGCAAATATATAACTATTTTTAATTGTTCTAAATAAAATTTATATATTTGCAAAAATTTAAAAACAAAACAATAAGTTATGATTTCAAAAAGCCTCTACTTTTCAGCCATTATGGCTTTGACATGCAGCCTTGGTTTCAGTCAGGACGCAAAAAAACAGCAAGACATTAAATCGATCAAATCGATGTGCGGTTGTTATGAAGTGAAATTTAATTTTGCAGAAACTTTTCAATATGCTAAAGATTCAGCAACATACAAACCATCACAAACTAAGCATGAATCTGCTTTAGAATGGGTAGAATTGCTAGAAGACACTCCTAACAAAATTGTAATGCAGCACTTATTAATTGTAAGTGATGATATGATTATTAAACACTGGAGACAAGATTGGCTTTACGAAAACACAGACTTATATTCATTTGATAAAGGGAATTCTTGGAAGTATAAAAAATTAGATAAAAAAGCCGTAAAAGGACAGTGGACTCAAAAAGTATATCAAGTAGATGATAGTCCAAGATATGAAGGATCTTCAACTTGGGTACATGTTGACGGAAAAGATTATTGGGCAAACGTTGCTGATGCACCATTACCAAGAAGAGAGCAAACTCACCGTAATGATTACAATGTTTTAAAAAGAAGAAACATTCATGAGATCACTGCAACTGGCTGGAATCATGAGCAAGATAATGACAAATTAATTAGAGATGACAGCGGAAAAGATGTTTTGTTAGCTCAGGAAAAAGGATTTGATGTTTATACAAAAGTACCAGATATTAAATGTATCGCTGGTCAAAAATGGTGGGCTGCAAACAATGCACTTTGGAAAAATGTTCGTGATAAATGGCAAACTTTGTTCGACAGACATCAAGATTTAAACTTAGAAGCTAAAGTTGACAGAAAAGCACTTTACTCACTTTTGTTTGACTTAAAACCAAACGCAACAAAAGCTGAGAGTGATGCAATCATCAACAAGTTCGTAAAATAAAAAATGTTTGTGTTAGTTGTAAAAAAGCCGGTAGTTATAAAAACTATCGGCTTTTTACTTTAAACAAAATATGATTTGAAATTTAATTACAATTGCTAACTCTTAATTTCTTTTTTATCAAAAGCAACCAATCTTAAATAGTTAAAATCAAGTAATACTTATTTACTTTGAAGGATTAAAACTGCTTAATTTTTATCCCAAAATAATTTTGTAGATAATTTATCTCCTCCAATTGCTGCGGCAGCAGCATTATAATTTGTAGCATTTAAAGTTTGTTCTCTAATTGGATAAGCCATTCTTGAAGGAATTTGTCCATCTGAAGCCGCATCAGCATTTGGCGGCGGCGTCAAAGCAGGAAAATTCAATCTTCTTGTAAATGTCCAACCTTCAAAACCTCTGTTATACATGGCATACCATGCCTGCTCTCCTATTTTTTGCTGCCAAGTACCTGCAGCAGTACTATACGCTACGGTCGGCTGAGCTAAATAACTATCAGCAGCATCTGTTGGTATTCCCCAATCTTGCATTGAAGCTTTAATTGCATTATTGTAATGGGACTCAGCACTACCGCTAACCGCAATACCTCTTTCTACCGCTTCTGCTAATAGAAATTCAACTTCTGCATAGTCTAAATAAGTTCCTTTGAAATCAGGTGCTTGGATTAGATCATTTATGTGTGTAAATTTTCCAAAACTATTTTTAACTCCAATGACTCCTCCTTTATAAGGTAACGGATTTCCATTTTCATCTTGTAAATTTTGAGCAAAATAAACTTTTGTTCTAGGATCGTTCTTAGCTACTAATACATCAACAAATGGCTTTGCAGGTACAAAATCATGTCTTCCTCCAAAAACTAAATCTACAAAAAGAGGATTAGTATTAGGTACACTTTTCTCATACGCTATTTTTGCATTATCACCATTAGATGTAAATACATTTTCTGAAGCTGATACAATAGCAGCATCTGCAATAGCATCTTCTAAACCTGAAGCTTTAAGATTTATACCTAATTTTAATTTAATGCTATTTGCAAATTTTATCCAAGAAGTTAAATTATCTCTGTAAATAACATCTGCGCTTCCAAATGCCGCATATCCATTCTCAATGTTTGCAATGTCATTATCAAGACGTACAATCAAATCTTTATAGATATCAACAGCTTTGTCATATTTTGGAAGATAATTCCCTGATCCTTTTAACGCATCTGAGTAAGGGATATCTCCAAAAGTATCCACCAAAATTTGATAAGAGTAAACAGTTAAAATATCAATTAAAGCAAGTTTATTCTTTTTTATTGCTGTCTTAGCCGCAAAATTAGGATCAGAGGCCAAGATAAATTCATTTTCTACTGCCAATTTTGCCATGACTAAATCACTTAGAGACCCATCATTTGTCGTTGTCCCTGAAAAATAAGCATTCCAATGATTCCCTGAGATATTTCTGGTTGTCCATTGATAAACCGATTCATCAATATAAGTAGTCTCAGTCCACTGCTGATTCACTAATCTGAAGATGTTTTTATTTACACTGGTATTTACAACTTGTTCCGCAATACCTTTTTGAGCACTTGTAAAAAGTGAAGCAGCTGGAACTTCAGAAGGATTTTTTTTATCTGTATTTAGATCCGTCAAATCACTGCAAGAACTTGTAAGTGCTAAAACACTTAAAAAATAAATTATTTTTTTCATGATATTGTATTAAAATTTAAATGTTAAGTTAAACCCAATGTCTCTTGTTGTAGGCAATGATCCAACAGAATAACCTCTCGAATTATTCCCAGAAGACAATCCACTTTCAGGATCTGCATAAGGCAGATTTTTGCTTATAATCCATAAATTGGATCCTAACAAACTAAAAGTAGCGGAGTTAACAAATGTTCCTTGGAACATACTCTTAGGGAAATTGTATGAAATAGAGACTTCTCTCAATTTTACATATGAAGCATCGTAAACAAATGCTTTAGCCGGTTCTGCTAAATAACCATAGTTATTAGAATAAACTCCAGGATTTTGTGACATTACTGTATTTGGAGTTCCATCAGGAGCAACTCCAGCATTTAAAATACCTGTTTCACGAATAGTACCCACGGCAGTTTCTTTATATAAACCGGTAGCTAGTCCGTAGTACATATCTAGAGAAAAAATATCGCCTCCTTTTTGAGTATCTATTAAGAAGCCTAAAGAAACATTCTTATACGTAAATTTGTTTCGAATACCGCCTATCCAATCAGGTGTAATATTTCCTATTGTATTATCAGATGTATTTGTGACCATATACTTACCAGTCTTTTGATCTATTGTAGGCTGGCCATTTGTATAAACATAATCAGTACCCTTTATACTTCCATAAGCCTCATTAAGAGTTGCATTAGTCGTAACTCCTCCCTGAAAAGCAGCTAGTTGTAAGTTTTCTATACCGCCTGGTAAGGAAACAACTTTACTTCTATTATTAGACCAATTCACAATAATGTCCCAACTAAAATCCTTTGTTTTTATGGGAGTTCCTATGATTTGAATCTCCAAACCTTTATTCTCTATATTACCACCATTTACCCAAGCATTAGTAAATCCTGATCCAGAAGATACTGCTGCAGATACAATTTGATCTACAGAATTTGTTTTATAATAAGTAACATCTAATCCTAAACGTCTATTAAACATGCTCGTTTCTAAACCAACTTCGAAAGATTTTGTCCTTTCAGGTTTTAGATTAGGATTTCTATTAAGATTAGGTAAAGTATACATTGGTTCATTATTAAAATTAGAACTTCTTGTATAAGTATTTGTTAGTTGCAATGCATCTGCATCATTACCAACTTCTGCATAATTCATTCTAAACTTCCCTAAATTCATCCATTCTGCTTTCATTAAATTGGAGAATAAAACAGATCCTGAAACTGCTGGATATATATAAGAATTATTTCCTTTTGGAAGTGTTGAAGACTCATCACGTCTAACAGAGGCATCTATAAAATAAGTGTCTTTAAAGCCCAAAGATGCTTGTGCATAAATGCCGTTTACCTGTTTTGTATATTTTGCTTCGGTAGGAAAGGGCAATGCATACCTTGAATTTGATAATGCATATATCCCAGGTGTTACTAAACCCCCAATTGTAGATGAAAGAACACTCTCTTTATCGTCTCTTCTTACATTCGCCCCTAATATTCCGGTCAAGCTAAAATTCTCTGCAAATTTCTTATTGAAGTTTAACATAAAATCATAATTGATTTCCTGAAAATTATTGTCATATCTTTTGTAACCTGAAGTTTCATTGACAGGAGATAAACCAAAACCTGAAGCAATAGAACCAACAGCTCTTCTTTCTTCTTGAAGTTCTTTATAAGTATCTAGAGATACACGACCTAAAGCACTTAACCAATCAGTAATTTTATAATCTAGAGAAGCATAACTAAACAAACGTGTTCTGTTATCTGAAGAATAATTTTGATAACGAGTAAAATAAGGATTATCCCAATAAGCAGGTACTAAACCTTCTGCCGAAGTGGGATCAGACCAATTCCAAGTAACATTTTGTCCTCCAGAAGCTTTATAAACATTTTCTAACTCTTTTAGGTCAGTATTGGTTTGCCACCATTGTCTAAAATTTCCTAAAATATTATCATTGTAACCTGTAGAGTTTCTACCAACAGTACTTTGCAGCGTCACAGCAGCATATGCATTTGCAGTTAATTTGTCGGTAATTTTTTGACTAAATCTAGCGCTTAACTGATTCTTTTTTAATTCACTATTTGGTAAAATCCCTGATTGAAGTGTATTTACATAAGACAATGAAAGACTTGATCTTTCAGTCGCTTTTTCAAGAGATAAACTATTTACATTTGTTTGAGCCGTTTTAAAAAAAGTAATCGGTCCATTTTTAGCAGCACTCCAAGGAGTCGCTTGTCCATAATTTTTTGAATATGGAGTAAAGGCGTCCCATTGATAAACAGGTTGTCCAGTAAAAGCATCTCCGTAAGAGGCATCGTTAGAAGTATCTACAGTAGGAATTGAACTTTCTGGATCAAGAAATGAACTTCCAATTCCATATCCTGCTCCATATTTAGTTTGGTATTTAGGAAACGTCGATTTATCAACTGTCCCTACTGTAAAGCTGCTTGAAAAAGTAAATCCAACTTTTTGGTCTGCTATCTTTCCTTTTTTTGTTGTTACCATAACAACTCCATTAGCTGCCCTAGATCCATATAAAGCAGTAGCAGCAGCTCCTTTAAGAATATTAATACTTTCGATATCTTCCTGATTAATATCAGAAACGCTATTTCCATAATCATATCCCCCACGTCCCGTTATCTGAGTTGTCGAATTAGAGTTTGAATTATCTACAGGTACACCATCAATAACCCAAAGTGCCTGATTATTTCCTGTTAGAGATTTGTTACCACGAATCACCACGTTTGTTGATCCTCCAAAATTTGTATTTCTTGAAACTTCAACACCAGCCGCTTTTCCTGCTAAAAGATTAGCCACATTTGCATTGCCTGCTCCACCATCTAAATCTTTCCCTGAAATTTGCTGTGTTGCATATCCTAAAGATTTTTTTTCTCTTTTAACTCCCATTGCAGTGGTTACCACTACACCTTCAAGTTCTGTAGCATTGTCGACTAATTTTATATTAATCAAAGAGGAATTCACAACTACTTCTTGTGTTTTCATTCCGACATAACTAAAGATTAAAACCTGATTTGTGTTGGCTTTAATTGCATACTTTCCATCAAAATCTGTTTGAGTTCCTGACTTGGTTCCTTTCACTAATACACTAACTCCCGGCAAAGGTACTCCTGCATTATCAGAAACTGTTCCTGTGATTTTTTTCTCTTGTGCAAAGATTAATTGCATACTAAGAACAAAAATGAAGACCATTAATCCTTTTAATTTTTGTTTCATTGTTTTTTTGTTTAGAATTATTTGGCCGAACTTATTAAATTAAAATAATTTTAACAAGTTTTTTACATCATTTAACATTATTAAAAATAATAATTTTACTACAATAAAAATTATTTAAATCAAAAACACCAGTAATAACCTACAATAATTACAAAACAGCTAGGAAAAAGGAAGAAATGTAGTCAACTAAGGAAATAACATATTTTTTAAAAGTGTACTCGACAAAATAGAAACCAATACGTCGAATAAAAAAAACCGTCTAAAAAATTAGACGGCCTTAACTCCTTACCATTTTATGCTAAAAGGATTACTAATTCAATATAGACTAAAATGAATATAAGGAAGATATTTTCATCTTACATTTGACAACAAAAAGGTGGATTTTTTATAGAAATGGCTGTTTTGCTTCGAGCACAAAACATTATAATTTGTAAGAAAGGGGATCTTACACTGCCAAACAAGATTTGTTTTTTTAATTCTGAAGCAAATATAATAAAATAAAAGTCATTTCCTACAAAATAATACTACAAAACAAAACATATCTTACTTTAGTATTTTATTTTCTCTTTTCAGTAATAACAAAAAAAGCCAATAGTTGAAAACTATTGGCTTTATATAATTTAAAGAATGCTGTTGTTAAATACTAACTTGGATCAACACACTCAGAATAAGTAACGATATGTTTAGTTAAATCTGTCCATTTTGGCTCAGGATTTTCAGAAATTACTTTTTCACAACTTCCCCATAATGGTTGAAATTCTTTTTTGTAATCTTTTTTCTTTAATAAAAATGCTGGAGAATCTTTTTTAGCAACATAATATGATTTTGCATCTCCACCAACGAATTTAACTCCGCCTACTCCTAAAGATGTAGTTTCTTTAGCATAAGGATCACAATATACTTTAACATCTTTACTAAATCCAGGATTTAAAAGTTGCATTAATAATTTTGAATTTTTCTTTTTAACTTTTACATCAGCAGTTTCAAAATAAGCATATCCTTGGTTTAAGAAATCTTAATTTAATTTCTCATCATTCCACTTTTTGAAATCTTCAAGAAAATTTAATTTTTTTCCTAAATTATCAAGTCCACTTGGCGGCAAATACATAAACTTAATATCTTCTGGTTTTAGTTTGTGTTTTTTTCCAGCTCCATCTTGCAATTTGATGAACTCAATTAATCCTTTATCTCTGTCAATATCTCTAATAGTTCCATTAATTTCAGTTCCGTCAGCTAAAGTTATGTACGCTGTTTTACTGTGTGAAAATCCATAAGATGGGGAAATTAAATTTTGTGCTTTCACTGCAGTAAATGCAACGAAAAGCATCATAAAAAGTAAAGATTTTTTAATCATTATTTTGGTTTTAGAATTGTGCCTACTCTTACGATTTTCGGCTTCCTCGCTTTATTTTCAGAACACAAAGGAAACATTAGCTCCCTAAAAAATATTCGTGTTTTTAACTACTATTGACAATCATTTTCTTACTGTAAACATAATTATAAAAACGAAATATACAAGGCATAATTCTTTTTTTTTACACGAAAATTCACTCATACAATCCGTAACATTTCACTAACACTAACTTTAAATTTTCTACACTTTTCAAAAAAAAAGCAGTCAAACTAATTCAAAAAAAAAGCTGATAATTGTTTCCAATTATCAGCTTTTCTGTGGGTTTTCTTCAATTACATTCTTTCAGGAACTTCAATACCTAATAATGTAAATGCAGATTTTATAACTTCGGCAACTTTTTGTGAAAGCTGTACTCTGAATATTTTTTTTATTAAATCTACTTCGCCTAATATATGAACTGATTGATAAAACGAATTGTATTCTTTTACTAAATCATAGGTATAATTAGCAATTAATGCTGGGCTGTGATTTTGTGCAGCATTTTGAATTATCTCAGGAAAAAGCTCAATTTGTTTTACGAGTTCTTTTTCTTTTTCGTGTAACTCTTGAATCTCTGATTTAGCCGAAAAATCAAAATCGGCTTTACGAATAATTGATTGGATTCTTGCATAAGTATATTGAATAAACGGACCTGTATTTCCTGCAAAATCAACAGATTCTTCTGGATTAAACAAAATACGTTTCTTCGGATCTACTTTTAAAATATAATATTTTAATGCCCCAAGACCAATCGTTTTATACAATTTAGCTTTCTCTTCGGCAGAATAACTTTCTAACTTTCCTAAATCTTCAGAGATTTGTTTTGCGGTATCAGCCATATCCTGCATCAAATCATCTGCATCAACAACAGTTCCTTCACGGCTTTTCATTTTTCCAGAAGGCAAATCAACCATTCCGTATGATAAATGATATAAGCTTGAAGCCCAATCAAATCCTAATTTTTTAAGGATTAAAAACAAAACTTTAAAATGATAATCTTGCTCATTTCCAACGGTATAAACCATTCCGCCAACATCTGGCATATCTTTAACACGCTGAATTGCCGTTCCAATATCTTGTGTCATATAAACAGCTGTTCCATCAGAACGTAATACAATTTTACGATCTAAACCTTCATCTGTCAAATCAATCCAAACAGAACCGTCAGGATCTTTTTCAAAAACACCTTTATCAAGACCAACTTGAACAACATCTTTCCCTAATAAATAAGTATTGCTTTCGTAATAGTATTTATCAAAATTAACTCCAAGATTAGAATACGTTACAGCAAAACCGTCATAAACCCATTGGTTCATTTTTTTCCAAAGTGCAATAACTTTCTCGTCTCCAGCTTCCCATTTTTTAAGCATTTCTTGCGCTTCAATAATAATTGGCGCTTGTTTTTTTGCTTCTTCTTCGGTTTTACCAGTCTCTATTAATTGATTTATTTCTGCTTTATAAGCTTTATCAAATTCAACGTAATATTTACCAACTAATTTATCTCCTTTTAAATTTGAACTTTCAGGAGTTTCTCCGTTTCCAAATTTCTCCCAAGCCAGCATCGATTTACAGATATGAATTCCACGATCATTAATGATCTGTGTTTTGTAAACTTTTTTACCTGATGCTTTGATAATTTCAGCAACTGAATATCCTAACAAATTGTTACGTACGTGACCTAAGTGTAAAGGCTTATTTGTATTTGGCGAAGAATATTCGACCATAATTGCTTTATCTTCAGAATTTGGAGTTACATATCCAAATTTAGAATTGTCTTTTATTTCATTAAAGAAATTCAAATAATAACTGTCTGATATTACAATATTCAAGAAACCGGAAACTACATTGAAACGAGCAACTTCTGAAACATTTTCAACGAGATAATTTCCAATTTTATTACCTAATTCCGCAGGATTGCTTTTAATAACTTTTACCAAAGGAAAAATCACCATTGTAATATCGCCTTCAAACTCTTTTCTAGTAGTTTGAAATTCGATTTTATCAACTGTAACGTCAAATAATGCTTGTATTGCTTTTTGTATAGAAGGTGTAAGAATTTGTGATAATGACATGTAAACTTATTTTTAAAGTGAGCAAAGATACTGCTTATTCATCAATAACAGAAAATGAATAACATATAAAATACTATATAACTATTAGAATTTCTTAAAACCATCTTGCTTTCAAGTGTTAAAATTATCAAAAAACAAAAACCTTAATCCCTTACAAAACAGAAGCATTCGTGAAATTACATTTTTTTTTAACTTTTTATGTGTAACATATCGCTGACTAAAGAGTCTTAATAGGGACTCTAATTTTATTATGAAGAACAAAAAAAACAAAAAAACGAAAAACAACCGCATCATCAATCAATCAAAATAATCATTATCGCATTATGAAACTAAAATTCTTTCTGTTGGTATTACTAGGTGTAATCTCGACAGTACAAGCTCAAAACTCAGGAACGGTCTCTGGAAAAATTACTGAAAAATCTAATAGTGCGCCTATTTCTTATGCTACCGTATCTATTAAAGATAACGGAAAAGTTGTTTCGGGCGTAAACACAGATGATAACGGAGATTTTACCTTTAAAAACTTAGCTTTAAAAAGTTATACAATTGAAATTCAATATATCGGTTTTAGAAAATATATTGGTTCAATCATTTTAAGTGAAAACAAGAAATCTGCAACTGTAAATGTTTCTCTTGAAGAAGAAGCAACGCAATTAAAAGGTGTAAACATAGTTGCTGAGCGCTCTACAATCGAACAAAAAATTGACAGAAAAGTAGTTAATGTTGGTAAAGATTTAACCACTGCCGGCGCTTCTGCTTCAGATATTATGAACAATATTCCTTCTGTAAATGTAGATCAAGATGGAAAACTTTCGCTTCGCGGAAATGATAATGTTCGTGTATTAATTGACGGAAGACCTTCGAATATTGATCCAGCACAATTGTTAAAACAAATTCCATCGACTTCAATCAAAAAAATTGAGTTAATTACGAACCCAAGTGCAAAATACAATCCGGAAGGAATGTCTGGAATCATCAATATAATTTTGCACAAAAATGCAAATGTTGGTTTTAATGGAAGCTACAGTGGAGGTATTACTTTTGGAGAAACGGCTAAATACAACCAATCTCTAGATTTAAATTATAAAACTGGAAAAGTAAATTTCTTTGGAAATGTAGGACAGAATTTCGGTACATATCATAACAAAGGATTTATTAATAGATTTGACGAAGATATCAGCCAAAAAATTAACGTTTTAAACGACAACGATTCTTATTTGTACAAGATTGGAATGGATTATTTAATTGATGATCATAATACGCTGTCTATCTATACTAATCAGAATAAATCGGACGGAAAAGGTTTTGTAGATACTGACATTGATTATAATAATGTAACTGGTTCTGATATCTCAAATATTTTTCAGAAATCAAGATACTGGGGACCAGATCAAGTTGGAACTTATAACTTAGCTTATAAACACATCTTTAAAAAAGAAGGCCATACTTTAGATTTTGAAGCAAATTACAGTGATAATAAAAAAACACAAAACGCTTCTTTTGATACTAAAACAACAAAAATTGACAATACTAGTGCTGATTTACTGTACAATGATTTCTTAAAAGGGACACGAAAATTAAGTACTGTAAACATAGATTATGTGAACCCGTTAAACGAGAAAACTACTCTTGAAGCTGGTGCAGAAGCGAGAATTACAAAAACTGGAAACGATTATATCACAGGAAATCCTTTGATGCCAATTGCTGATCGTGTTTCAAATTACACTTACGATACTGATATATACTCAGCGTATGTAACGTTTGGGCAAAAATTCAAAAAATTCAGTTATCAATTAGGTGCACGTTTTGAGAGTTATAAAGTAGCTGCTAATTTAAATCACGGTAAAGATAAATTTGATGATGACTATATTACATTATATCCATCTGCTTATTTAACTTATAATTTGAATGAGAAAAATACTTTGCAATTTAGTTACAGCCGTCGTGTTGACCGTCCAAGTTTAGAGCAGACAAAACCTATTCGTGAGTTTGCAACTCCTTTAGTAACTTCTTTAGGAAATCCTGAATTAAGACCTCAATTTACTAATTCTGTGGAAGTAAATTATACTAAAACACTTGAAAAAGGAAGTTTTACTGCTGGTGTTTTCGTAAGAAGTATTAATGATCAAATCAGCAGAGTTTTATATCCAGATCTAGCAGATCCAAGCAATGAAAAGCAAATTATGTCTTATACAAACTTTGATCACAACACTTCATATGGATTTGAGGTATCTCTTAACTATAAAATCACAAAATGGTGGGACATTCAACCATCTATTGATTTTTCAAGCATTAATCAGGAAGGAATTGTGTACAAATATGTTGCAGGCGACAAAAGTATTCCAGAGCAAAAAACAGTTACCGTTGCAGCATTCAATGGTCGTATGAATTCAAACTTTAAAGTAAACAAACGTTTAAGCTTCTTATTATTTGGATTCTATAGAGGTGCGGTTGATGGTCTTCAAAATAACAGCCATGAAATGTACAAAATGGACATTGGTTCACGTTATACTTTATTGAACAACAAAATGAATATCAGTGTACGTTTTAATGACGTTTTCAATACCATGAAATATGCTTTTGACACTATGTCTCCTTATCCTCAAGCAGGACAGTTTACTTGGGAAAGTCAAACGGTTTATTTAGGTTTAACATACAACTTTGGAGGTGCAAAAATCAAAAACTTACAACGTAAACAAAGAGAAGATAACACTAATAAAGGCGGCGGCGGAATGTTCTAATCTCGCTTTTATTAGATCTATTTTAATATTTTTTAAATAATTTCTTGTAGAAAAAAAGCCTGAAGTTTGCCAACTTCAGGCTTTTTTATTTATTTACAAAAAATTTTTCAGTTCTTTTACTTCTTCAGGATTTGCTGTTTCTGTATTATCAGTAATTGCGGATGAATGGTAGAAAGTCGGCTCTAGTTTATCTTGGAGCAGTTTTATATTTGAAGATCTCAATCCGCCGCCTGGCATAATTTCAATTCGATCTTTTGCCAGCTTTTGTATCAGTACCAAGTCAAAAATACCTTCTTCAACATTTTTTCCTCGTCCAGAAGTTAGAATTGTATTGAAACCACACTCAATAACATCTTCTAGTGATTGCTCAAAATCATTAACCACATCAAACGCACGGTGAAAAGTACAAGAAAGTGAACCTGCTAAATTAACCAGCTCTTGATTTTGTTTTTTATTTACGTTGCCGTCAGTATTCAAAATTCCAAAAACAAAACCATCAACTCCTAGTTTTTTAAACTGTTTGATATCTTGTTTCATTTCAACAAACTCCTCATCAGTATAAACAAAATCTCCTCCGCGTGGTCGTATAATTACATGCATTTTTATAGTCAGTTTTTCACGAACTCTTACTGTCGATATTGTATTTGGAGTAGTTCCGCCAAGCTGCATATTATCGCATAATTCGATTCGGTCAGCACCATTTTCTTGCGCAATTATTGCCGATTCATAGTTGAAACAGGCTATTTCTAGTTGATTTTTTTTCATTTTAAATATCTAAAAAGGCTTCGGCTATAATCAGCCAAATAAATCATTATTAAGTGAATTTTAACTCAGTTGTCATCCTGAGCGAAGTCGAAGGCTAAATTACAATTAAAGTTCTTTTTTATTAAAATTTTTATGAGTGGATTCGTTTAAACATTCTGATAATTTTTTCAAATCTTCTCATTTGTCATTTATTATCGCCTCTTTCTTTTTTCTACTCTAACCTTTAACTTGCTTCTCAAATGCAATAGCCTGATTTACATCATTAAATTCAGTATAAAAAACTAATTGTAAAGGTCTTTTATTAAAAGTGTAACATTCCTTATTTAAACCCCAATTATGTTCATTTAATCTTCTTTCGATATTATTTGTAAATCCTGTATAGTAGCTATTATCCGAACATTTTAATATATAAACATAATATAGTTTCATAATACTTAAATTTTCAATAGTACAAATTCAAAACAAAAGTAAGAAAATACCTTTGTAAAAACACGCCTAATTTTAAAAATTCTGAGCGGAATTAGAATCGCACTATCGAAACATGGGCTTCGACTTCGCTCAGCCTGACAATAAAATTCGCTCAACTGACCAGCGGATATAAAAAAACCTGCTCCAAAATGAAGCAGGTTTTCAAAATATAATGCAAGATGAATTAATTTACCATTTAATGATTGCACTTGCCCAAGTAAATCCACTTCCAAAAGCAGCTAAAACTACCGTATCTCCAGATTTAATTTTACCTTGTTCCCAAGCTTCTGTCAAAGCAATTGGAATAGATGCTGCAGTTGTATTTCCGTACTTTTGAATATTATTATGTACTTGATCGTCTGACAATTTGAATTTGTTTTGAATGAATTGTGAAATTCTCAAGTTTGCCTGATGCGGAATCAACATATCAATATCTGAAACCTGTAACCCATTTGCTTCTAAACCTTCATTTATTACTTCAGCGAAACGAACTACTGCATTCTTGAATACAAACTGTCCATTCATATACGGATAATAACTTTCGTCATTTGGATCATTATCAGCAATAATATCCGTTACCCAACGAGCTCCCATTCCAGGTGCCTGCAAAGCCAATTCTTCGGCATGCTGACCTTCTGAGTGTAAATGTGTTGATAAAATTCCTTTCGTCAAATCTTCTTCGCGACTTAAAACAGCTGCTCCTGCTCCATCTCCAAAAATAACTGAAACTCCGCGTCCGCGAGTTGTCATATCTAATCCTGTCGAATGCACTTCAGAACCTATTACCAAAATATTTTTATACATTCCTGTTTTAATATATTGATCTGCAACAGAAATAGCATAAACGAATCCAGAACATTGATTTCTAACATCTAAAGCTCCTACTGTTCTTAATCCTAAATCACGCTGTACTAAAACTCCAGGCCCTGGAAAATAGTAATCTGGACTTAATGTAGCAAAAACTACAAAATCTATATCTTCTTTGGCTACACCAGAACGCTCGATTGCAATTTTAGCAGCTTTAACTCCCATTGAAGTTGTAGTATCTTCTCCACGAATGATATGTCTTCTTTCCTGAATTCCGGTACGCTCCTGAATCCATTCATCATTGGTATCTATAATCTTAGACAAATCATCATTTGTCACGACATTTGAAGGAACATAATATCCTAAGCCCGCTATTTTTGAATGATACATATTCTTTTTATTGTTTGTTAAAAATTTAGAATGCAAATTTAAGTATACTTTAAAAAATTAGCATACAAATTAGTCTTTTTTTCGTAATTATCAGTTTAATATCTTTTAATTATAAGACTATTTAAAAACATTTAATTCCTAATTAAACAGCTTTTTAAACAAATAACTGAAAAGAATGAAAAATAACCTATAAAATGTAACAAGACTACTGTATCTTAGACAAACATTTTAAGTGTTCTTAATTCAAATCCAAAAAATCCAAATCATGAAATTAAAGGTTACTCTATTCTTACTTTTACACCTTGGTTTATTTTCTTTTGCACAAGAAAATTTAACGTATCAAAAACCCCCTAAATCTATCCTAGATCTAGCTGATTATCAAAGAGCCCCAAGTGTATCGATGGATACAAAAAAAGAAAACATGCTCTTATTGTATCGAAGCACATACAAAACTCTTGACGATTTAAACCAAGAAGAACTTCGTTTAGCTGGTTTAAGAATCAATCCTATTACTAACATTTCAAGTACTGTTACTTATGTGACTAATCTTAAAGTTAGAAAAATAAGCGGAAAAGATGAAATTCAGGTTTCTGGACTTCCAACCGACCCTAAAATAAGTAATATCCTTTGGTCACCAAATGACAAAAAAGTATTGTTCTCTCACACTACAAACTCTGGTGTTGAACTTTGGGTACTAGATATTGCAACAGCTCAAGCTTCAAAACTTACTGAAGCAAATGTAAATGCAAATCTTGGAAATCCTTTCAGCTGGTTTTTAGACAATGAAACTATTTTGGTAAAAATGCTGCCAAAAAACAGACAGCCTCTTTTAGACTCTAAAAAAGATTTACCAACTGGCCCAATTATTTCTAACACTTCTGGAGAAAAATCTCAAAATAGAACTTATCCTGATATGTTGAAAAACAAAAACGATGAGGCTAATTTTGAAAACATCATTACATCTGAATTATACAAAGTTAAACTAAATGGAGATACTACTCTATTTAAAGAAGCTGCTATGTTTGCAGGTGAAAGAATTTCTCCAGATGGTAATTATATAATGCTGACTACTATTCAAAAACCTTTTTCATATGTAGTTCCATTAAATAGATTTCCTTCTAAAACAGTTGTTTATGACTTAAGAGGAAAAGAAATTAAAACTGTAAACGAAGTTCCTTTAAATGAAATCATGCCAAAAGGTTTTATGGCAGTTCGTAAGGGAAAAAGAGAAATGAACTGGAGAAATGACAAACCTGCAACTTTATCTTATGTAACAGCTTTAGACGAAGGTAATCCGGCAAACAAAGTAGATTTTAGAGATGAAGTTTTTCTATGGGAAGCTCCATTTACAAATGATGCTGCAACATTAGTAAAGCTTCCTCAACGCTATAGTTATATCACTTGGGGGAACGATAATATTGCTTTTATTACTGATGAATGGTACGACACTCGTAACACTAAAACATACTTAATCAATCCGTCAAATCCAGGACAGCAACCAAAAGTAATTACAGATAGAAACCAACAAGATGTTTATTCAGATCCGGGAGTTTTTGAAACTAAAAAGAATGAATACAATAGAAATGTTTTAGCGATCGAAAAAGACAATGCTTTCCGAATTGGTGACGGATATACAAAAGAAGGACAATTCCCTTTTATTGATGAATTCAATTTAAAAACTTTAAAATCAAAACGCATCTATACTTCTCCGTACAAGGATAAGAAAGAAGATTTAATAGAAATTGAAGACTTCAAAACTGGAAAAGTTTTAGTACAGATTCAATCTAAGAGTGAATATCCAAATTACTACTTTAGAAATATCAAAAAGCAAAACAGTATAACACCTATTACTGCTTTTAAAAATCCATTTGAAAGTATTAAAGATGTTAGTAAAGAAGTAATCAAATACAAACGTAAGGATGGATTAGAACTTTCTGGAACTTTATATCTGCCTGTTGGCTATGATAAAGCTAAAAAAGAGAAAATGCCTTTATTAATCTGGGCTTATCCTGCTGAATATAAAGACAGAAACAGTGCAAGTCAATCAACTCAAAACTCTAACGAATTTACGTTTCCATATTATGGATCATTTGTATATTGGGTAACAAGAGGATATGTAGTTCTTGATGATGCTGCTTTTCCAATTATCGGAGAAGGAACTACAGAACCAAACGATAATTTTATATCACAATTAGTAGACAATGCTGCAGCTGCAATTGATGCAGTTGATGCGTTAGGTTATATTGATCGCAAAAAAGTGGCTGTTGGAGGACATTCTTACGGTGCATTTATGACTGCTAATTTATTAACTCATTCTAACTTATTTGCGTGCGGAATTGCAAGAAGTGGTGCTTACAACAGAACACTAACTCCATTTGGATTCCAATCTGAACAAAGAAATTACTGGGAAGCTCCTGAAGTTTACAACACAATGTCACCATTTATGAACGCTGATAAAATGAAAACACCATTATTATTAGTTCACGGTGAAGCAGATAACAATCCTGGAACTTTTACTTTGCAGACGGAACGTTATTTTCAAGCATTAAAAGGTTTAGGTGCTCCAGCTAGAATGGTAATTTTACCAAAAGAATCTCACAGTTATGTTGCTAAAGAAAACATTTTACACTTGCTTTGGGAACAAGATCAGTTTTTAGAAAAGTATTTGAAAAAATAAATCACTATAAACGATTATAAAAATAAACCCGATAGATTTAAAATCTATCGGGTTTTATATTTTACAAGTAATTTAAACCTAGAAATATTTCTTGATCTAACGGAAGATCTATTTCACTTTCAAAAAACACCAGCTGTCTTTTATAAACCGTTTCAATTAAAAAATGACTTCCTCGAAAATAAGTTCTTCTAATCTTTACAGGAAGTTTCGATTCTGAAACCATTTTAAATTGATGTGGATAAACTAATGTTTTATGTGTTTCATCTTCATAAGGAAGCAATAAATGTGTTGCAATTTCATTTACTTCACCAAACAATGAAGCTACATATTTAGTTTCTGGATCCTCGTATATTTTTGTTGGATTATCTTTGACAATTATTTCTCCATGACGCATAACAATTGCTTCGTCTGCAAATGACAAAGCATCTGTACTGTCGTGGGTGGCAATTATACAAGTAATTCCTTTTTGCTTTAAATAACGAAATAAGTTACGACGCAAAGCGTTTTTACGGAAAGCATCAATTTGACTAAAAGGTTCGTCTAACAAAATAACTTCGGGTTCTAAAGCCAAAACTCTTACCAAAGCCACTCGCTGCTGCTGACCGCCGCTCAAAAATTTTGCTTTTACATTAGAGAACGATTCCATTTCTACCATCTCTAATAACTCCTGAACACGAAGTTTTTTCATATTAGCAAAACCATTCGATAGAAACTTCCCGACATTCTCAGCAACTGTTTCATATGGAGATAAATCAAAATCCTGCGCTAAATATTTCATAAATGGCATACCAGGAATCAAATTATACTTTGGTCCTAAAATTGGTTTCTCACCATAGAACATTTTTCCTTCGTCTAGATTATATAAACCATATATTAGTTTTAGCAGCGTGCTTTTTCCACAGCCACTTTCACCAATAATAGCAATATTCTCGCCTTTGTTTATAGTAAAAGAAACGTCTTTAATAACAGGTTTATCGGTATACGTAAAAGAGATATTCTGAATGTCGAGCATGAGTTATATTTGAAAGTCCAAATTTACAATGTTTAATTTCTAATGTCAAAAAAAAAGCTGCATCAATTAAGAAACAGCTTTTTTTATATTTTATTTTATCTGAAATTATTTTCCAGCTTCTGCTTTAGCATCATTAACCATTTTGTCGTTTGCAGTAATAGAGAATTCTACACGACGGTTTTGAGCTCTTCCTTCTGGAGTATCATTTGTTGCAATAGGATCAACGATACCTAAACCTGAAGTTTTAAAACGACTTGATTTCAATCCTTTAGAAACTAAATAAGCTTGCACAGAAGCAGCTCTTTGTCCTGAAAGTGTCAAATTATATTCTGGTTTACCAGTATTGTCTGTATAACCAAAAATTTGAATATCTGTATCTCCATAAGCATTAAACACAGGAACTAATTTATCTAAGTTCGCTTTTGCCTGAGCAGTAAGAGTTGATTTATTAGTATCAAAACGAACAGCATTTTCATTTAAAGTTAAGTGAATTCCTTCACCAACTCTTTCAACATCTGCGCCTGGTAAAGCCTGATCAATTTCACGAGCCTGTTTATCCATTTTGTTTCCAATAAGAGCACCAGTTCCACCACCTACAGCAGCCCCAATAGCAGCACCTAAAGCAGCATTTCCGCCATGTCCTAAATTATTACCTAAAATACCACCAATAAGTCCACCAGCAACTACTCCAATTCCAGCACCTTTTTGTGTATTATTTGCATTTTGCACTGAGTCGCAGCTTATAAATAAACTAACTAATACAAGTAAGCTACTTAATCCTAAAACTGTTATCTTTTTCATTTTTTTCCTTTTTTATATATTAATTAGCTCTCTGAAATTGATAAGTAACATCTGTTACTTGTCCACCAACATTAATGTTGTCAATTAACTGAAATGAATTATCAGTAAGTCCTGCAACTTTAAGTAAGTATCCTGATTTAACATTTTTTGATTTTGTTCCTGGATCAACAATTTTAAGTACAAAAAGTCCTTGATTGTTAATACTCCAAACAATTGGTGAAGTAAAACCTGTACAACTTGGAGCTGTTAAAGCCATAGTACCTTTATTATTATTTGAAATAAAACTCCAAGTACTACCTATAAAACACTTAGAATCTGCAAGATCAAAAGAAGTTACTTTGATATAATCAGAGCCTGGATAAGACACATTAGTAAGTACCCAATTTCCTTTAAGTGCAACTTGAGTCGGTCGATCAAGTTTAGTCGAAAGCGTTGGTGCTTCATTAGAAGAAGCTGTTGTAGACGAAGCTGATTTACACGCAAAAAACATCGCGGCAACCATGCAAATGAAAATAATTTTCTTCATTTTGTTACATTATTTAAGTTAATACTTACTCGTTTAACAATTATTATACCACAAATATACGATTCGTAAGGACAAAATTTGTTTTAGAATCTATTTATTTTCTTTCAAAATTAACACTTACGACAATTTGTCACCTTAAAAACAATTGGTATTTTATTTGACAGAATGAAAATCATCAAGTTAAACTCAAAAAATTAAAAAATATGACAACAGGTAAAATTAATGTTTCGGTAGAAAACATCTTTCCCTTAATCAAAAAGTTTTTATACAGCGATCACGAAATTTTTCTTCGTGAGCTGGTTTCAAATGGAACCGATGCTACTTTAAAATTAAAGCATCTTATCAGTATTGGAGAAGCCAAAGTAGAATATGGAAATCCGGTTATTGAAATCAAAGTTGATAAAGAAGGTAAAAAAATCCACATTATCGACCAAGGTTTAGGTATGACTGCTGATGAAGTAGAAAAGTACATTAATCAAGTTGCTTTTTCGGGAGCAGAAGAGTTCTTAGACAAATACAAGGATTCTGCAAAAGATTCAGGCATTATAGGACATTTTGGTCTTGGTTTTTATTCCGCTTTTATGGTTGCAGAAAAAGTAGAAATCATTACAAAATCATACAAAGATGAACCTGCAGCGCACTGGACTTGCGACGGAAGTCCTGAATTTACTTTAGAGCCAGCTGACAAAACTTCACGTGGTACAGAAATCATCCTTCACGTTGCCGAAGATTCTTTAGAATTTTTAGAAGATTCTAAAATCAGTAGTTTATTGAACAAGTATAACAAGTTTATGCCTATTCCAATTAAATTTGGAACAAGAACTGAAACTCTTCCAAAACCTGAAGATGCTCCAGAGGATTATGTAAATGAAACTGTCGAAATTGACAACATCATTAACAACCCAAATCCAGCTTGGACAAAACAGCCATCTGAATTATCTGACGAAGATTATAAAAACTTCTACAGAGAATTGTATCCAATGCAATTTGAAGAGCCGTTATTCAACATTCACTTAAATGTGGATTATCCGTTTAACCTAACTGGAATTTTATATTTCCCTAAATTAGGTTCGGACATGCAAATTCAAAAAGATAAAATTCAATTGTACCAAAACCAAGTTTACGTTACTGATAACGTAGAAGGAATTGTACCTGAATTTTTAACGATGCTTAAAGGTGTAATTGATTCACCAGACATTCCGTTAAATGTTTCTCGTTCAGGCTTACAAGCTGATGGTGCCGTTAAGAAAATTTCAAATTATATCACTCGTAAAGTAGCTGATAAATTGAAGGCTTTATTTAATGAAAACCGCGCTGATTTTGAAGCGAAATGGAACGATATTAAAATTGTTTTAGAGTACGGAATGCTTTCTGAAGATAAATTCTACGAAAAAGCTGGTGCATTTGTTTTGTATCCAACAGTAGATAATACTTATTTCACTTTAGAAGAATTAAAAGAGAAATTAAAAGAAAACCAAACTAACAAAGATGGTAAACTTGTAGTTCTATATGCAGGAAATAAAGAAGAGCAACACTCTTACATCGAAACTGCAAAAGAAAAAGGTTACGAAGTATTACTTTTAGATTCTCCTATTATTTCGCATTTAATTCAAAAAATTGAAAACGACAATACAGATTTAACTTTTGTTCGTGTAGACTCTGATCATATTGATAATTTAATCAAAAAAGATGAAAACACGATTTCAAAATTATCTGATGAAGAAAAAGAAACTTTAAAATCATCATTAGAAGCTTATATTCCAAAAGCATACAGCGTACAACTTCAAGCTATGGACAGCCAAGCAGCTCCATTTATCATTACGCAGCCAGAATTTATGCGTAGAATGAAAGAAATGAGTCAAAGCGGCGGCGGCGGAATGTTCGGAATGAACAACATGCCAGAAATGTACAACTTAGTTGTAAACACCAATTCTGACTTAGCTACAAGCATCTTAAATACTGAAGACAAAACACATCAAGAGCACTTGGTGAAACAAGCTTTAGATTTAGCCAAATTATCACAAAATCTATTAAAAGGTGAAGCATTAACTGCTTTTGTAAAAAGAAGTTTTGAGATGATTAAATAATCATTCTCAAAAAAAATCACTTTTAAAATCCTACAGCACAATGCTGTGGGATTTTTTTTTGAGATTCATTTTTTTCATTACATTTGGATACCCTATTAATCTAACCTTAAACAAAACTACTATGAAAAAATCTTTTTTTCTATTTGCAACAATCTGCCTTTCTTCATTTTTTTACATTTCATGTTCAAGCAATGATGATATTGTAAACCAAACAGACACCAGCTCTATTGGCGCTTCAGTTTTGATTGATGCCACAAACGATATGGATATAAAAACAGGATTAGCTGTAACAACAAATAACAGCTCAACAGCCAAAACTACTGAAAATGTATCTGGAATTTGCGGTACTATTACCTTAGAAAATTCAAATCAAAATTCTTATCCAAAAATTTTCATTATTGATTATGGAACTTCAGGTTGTGCAAACAATCAAATACTTAGAAAAGGAAAACTAAAAATTACACTTTCTGGTCCGATAATTACGACAGGAAGTAAAATGACAATCGAACGAATTGACTATTCAATAAACAATCTTAAACTAGAAGGAACAATTGAATACACCAATACTACAACTGTTCCAACTGTACCACAATTTAGTCGAAAAGTAATTAACGGCAAACTAACAGATATAACAGGAAGGGTTTATTTAAATTCAGGACTCGTTAGAGTTAAACAAACCGCTGGTGTTGACACACCTTTTGTTTTAGAAGACAATGTTTATGAAATGCCAGAAGGAACGCATACTATCACGACTGATAAAGGAGGAACTTTAACATTGACTGTACAAGAAACTCTAGTAAAAAAATATTCTTGTGAGTTTATCTCTAAAGGAAAATTAAAAATCACTGGCGGCTTTTTAAACGGTGTAGTTGATTATGGAAATCTAGAATGTGATACGAAATACACTTACATACATGAAAATGGGACTGCCTACATTTTAACAATGTAAACGATTCATAATTAAAAATATATGCAAATCTCAATTTAGAAATAAATTGGGATTTTATTTTTATTAAAATTTAATTCCCATTCATTACATTCAAACTATTTTCTTTATTTTGCACCAAAATCTAAAAACTAATGAAAAAATCAATTATTGCCTTTGTTACTCTTGCACTACTTGCATCATGCAGCAAAAAAGAATCTGCTGACAACTTACATATAACCGGAAATATAAAAGGTTTAAAAAGCGGAACCCTTTATATTCAACGATTTGCTGACACATCGCTTGTTGCAATAGACAGCATTAAAATTGATGGAAATTCAGCATTTGAAAGAGATATAAAATTAGAATCACCAGAAGTATTGTATTTATTTCTAGATCGTGGTACATCAAATTCTTTAGACAATAATATTTTATTTTTTGCAGAACCAGGAAATATCAATATCGAAACTAATTTGGATAATTTTATCGCAAGTGCAAAAATCACTGGATCAAAAAATCAGGAGTTATACGAACAATATCAAAAAATAAACTCTCGTTTCATAGATGAAAACCTTACTATGGTACAGTCGAAATTCAAAGCCATAAAAAGACAAGATCAAAAAGCAATAGATAGTATAGATGCGAAGCAACAATCAAATATTAAAAGAAAATATTTGTATGCGACAAACTTCGCTATTAACAATAAGGATTATGAAGTAGCGCCATATATCGCGCTAGCCGAAATTTATGATATTAATGTTAAATTTCTTGATACGATTCAAAAAACGATGACTCCTAAAGTAGCAAAATCACTTTATGGAAAAAAACTTACCAAATATGTAGCCGAAATCAAAAAGGCTGAACAAAAATAATCTTTGATATTATAAGGTCCTGAAGTATTCAGGGCCTTTTTTTATACTTCAAATTCAAACATTAAGAATCATAAGTTTCAAGAGCTACAACTAAGAACTCAATTGAATCGGTATAAAAAAACACAAAACAAATAGTACTTGATTTCTAGAATACTACCATCATAGATTTTATTAGCTTTTATTGCAAGTAAAGAAGAGCTATTTCATTGATACATAAAAGAGATAAATTAATAAGCTTCAGAATTTCTTTTCGATCCAACAAAAGCAGCTTCTTCCATAAAATAAAAGCCACAGAATAACTTTTCTCATCCGAAGACAATCTTTCTCATAAAAAACAAAAAACAGCTTTAAAACTGCTAAAAGTAAAAACTGCAATTCAACTAATACAATTTTAGGGCGTTTCCCTTCGGGCCGGGCTGTCCGCTGTATCTTTTGCAAATAGCTTTCAGAGGAAAAAAGATCTTTATACTCCTGCAAAAGGATGACGCTTCCATCCCTAACGCAAACAAATTACAAGACATCTTTCTCTCTTTTGTCGCATTCTATCAATAAAAAAGATAAACCCAAGTTCGTATTTTCGACTGCCGAGATACAATATGTATTTCACAACACTGATTTGTAAAACCACTATAAACCAAAAAATCCTCATCAAGTAAATAATGAGGATTCTTAAAAGAAAGGCGATGACCCCCGATAACTCTCGGGGCTCCCGCAATACTGTATACTTTTGGGTATTTGCGTAAAAACAAAAAATCCTCATCAAGTAAATGATGAGCATTCTTAAAAGAAAGGCGATGACCCCCGATGGCTGTCGGGGCTCCCGCAATACTGTATCCCTTTGGGTATTTGCGTAAAAACAAAAAATCCTCATCAAATAAATGATGAGGATTCTTAAAAGAAAGGCGACGACATACTCTCCCACATAACTGCAGTACCATCTGCGCAGGCGGGCTTAACTACTCTGTTCGGGATGGGAAGAGGTGAGCCCCGCCGCAATAACCACCTTAAGGTTGTTAGTTGCTTTAGGCAACTTTTTAATTATTAATTATCAATTGTAAATTGTTAATTATCAATTAAAGAATATCTTAACATACTGAGATAAAGAAAAGTACTTTTATTTACTATTTTAGAAAGTTTCTTCCCCGCCGAAGCGGGGAAAAGGGTGTACATAAGCTTACGGATTATTAGTACTACTCGACTATGACATTACTGCCTTTACATCTATAGCCTATCAACGTGGTCATCTTCCACGATCCTTAAAAGAAATCTCATCTTGTGGTGGGTTTCGCGCTTATATGCTTTCAGCGCTTATCCCTTCCCAACGTAGCTACTCTGCGGTGCCCCTGGCGGGACAACAGATACACTAGAGGTTAGTCCAATTCGGTCCTCTCGTACTAGAATCAGATCCACTCAAATTTCTTGCGCCCACAGTAGATAGAGACCGAACTGTCTCACGACGTTCTGAACCCAGCTCGCGTGCCACTTTAATGGGCGAACAGCCCAACCCTTGGGACCTTCTCCAGCCCCAGGATGTGACGAGCCGACATCGAGGTGCCAAACCCCCCCGTCGATATGAGCTCTTGGGGGAGATCAGCCTGTTATCCCCGGCGTACCTTTTATCCTTTGAGCGATGGCCCTTCCATGCGGAACCACCGGATCACTATGCTCTACTTTCGTACCTGATCGACCTGTATGTCTCTCAGTCAAGCTCCCTTATGCCATTGCACTCTACGCACGGTTACCAAGCGTACTGAGGGAACCTTTAGAAGCCTCCGTTACTCTTTTGGAGGCGACCACCCCAGTCAAACTACCCACCAAGCAATGTCCCCCACAACGCGGGGTTAGGCCTCAGATAAACAAAGGGTTGTATTTCAACAATGACTCCACAACGCCTGGCGACGCCGCTTCATAGTCTCCAACCTATCCTACACATCATTTATCCAAGGTCAATACTAAGCTATAGTAAAGGTGCACAGGGTCTTTTCGTCCCACTGCGGGTAAACGGCATCTTCACCGTTACTACAATTTCACCGAGCTCATGGCTGAGACAGTGTCCAGATCGTTACACCATTCGTGCAGGTCGGAACTTACCCGACAAGGAATTTCGCTACCTTAGGACCGTTATAGTTACGGCCGCCGTTTACTGGGGCTTCAATTCAATGCTTCTCCGAAGATAACATCTCCTCTTAACCTTCCAGCACCGGGCAGGTGTCAGGCCCTATACTTCATCTTACGATTTTGCAGAGCCCTGTGTTTTTGATAAACAGTCGCCTGGACCTCTTCACTGCGGCCAGCATTGCTGCTGGCGACCTTTCTCCCGAAGTTACAGGTCTATTTTGCCTAATTCCTTAGCCATGAATCTCTCGAGCACCTTAGGATTCTCTCCTCAACTACCTGTGTCGGTTTACGGTACTGGTACTAATTACCTGAAGTTTAGAGGTTTTTCTTGGAAGCCCTTAGGCGCACTATCTCTTTGTCCGAAGACTCCGAGTACTATCGTATTTCACCATTCTCTACGGATTTGCCTATAGAGAATATAGCTAGGTACTTCAACGAACTATTCCGTCAGTTCGCGGCGCTTTCATCACTCCGTCACCCCATCACAGTAATTAGTAGTACGGGAATATTAACCCGTTAGCCATCGACTGTCCCTTTCGGGTTCGCCTTAGGACCAGACTAACCCACAGCTGATTAGCATAGCTGTGGAAACCTTAGTTTTTCGGTGTGCGGGTTTCTCGCCCGCATTATCGTTACTTATGCCTACATTTTCTTTTCTAACCAGTCCAGCATACCTTACGATACACCTTCAACCCTGTTAGAATGCTCCCCTACCACTTAGAGTAAACTCTAAATCCATAGCTTCGGTAATATGCTTATGCCCGATTATTATCCATGCTCGTCCGCTCGACTAGTGAGCTGTTACGCACTCTTTAAATGAATGGCTGCTTCCAAGCCAACATCCTAGCTGTCTGGGCAGACAAACCTCGTTCTTTCAACTTAGCATATATTTGGGGACCTTAGCTGATGGTCTGGGTTCTTTCCCTCTCGGACTTGGACCTTAGCACCCAAGCCCTCACTGTTAGTGAACATTATATAGCATTCGGAGTTTGTCAGGAATTGGTAGGCGGTGAAGCCCCCGCATCCAATCAGTAGCTCTACCTCTATATAACTTTATAACTAACGCTGCACCTAAATGCATTTCGGGGAGTACGAGCTATTTCCGAGTTTGATTGGCCTTTCACCCCTACCCACAGGTCATCCGAAGACTTTTCAACGTCAACCGGTTCGGTCCTCCACTGTGTGTTACCACAGCTTCAACCTGCCCATGGGTAGATCACACGGTTTCGCGTCTAACACTACTGACTAAAGCGCCCTATTCAGACTCGCTTTCGCTACGGATCCGTGACTTAATCACTTAACCTTGCCAGCAACGTTAACTCGTAGGCTCATTATGCAAAAGGCACGCCGTCACCCCACGAAAGGGCTCCGACCGCTTGTAAGCGTATGGTTTCAGGATCTATTTCACTCCGTTATTCACGGTTCTTTTCACCTTTCCCTCACGGTACTGGTTCACTATCGGTCTCTCAGGAGTATTTAGCCTTAGCGGATGGTCCCGCCAAATTCAGACAGGGTTTCACGTGCCCCGCCCTACTCAGGATACCACTATCTATTACATTTATTACCCATACGAGGCTATCACTCTCTATGGCCCGACTTTCCAGTCAGTTCTGGTTCTGCATGCATAAAATGTCGTGGTCCTACAACCCCAACATTGCCGTAACAACATTGGTTTGGGCTAATCCGCGTTCGCTCGCCACTACTTACGGAATCACTTTTGTTTTCTTCTCCTCCGCCTACTTAGATGTTTCAGTTCAGCGGGTTTGCCCACCTATCGGTGTACTATGTCTTCAACATAGTGGGTTGCCCCATTCAGGTATCTGCGGATCAATCGGTGTGTGCCCGTCCCCGCAGCTTTTCGCAGCTTATCACGCCTTTCATCGCCTCTGAGAGCCTAGGCATCCCCCATACGCCCTTATTTTGCTTATTGTACCAATCATAAAATCAATTATGACCGTTTTTTTTTGTCTTTTATTATTCGTATTACTACTATAACAAAAAACGCTTTCTACTTTTTATTATTTTCTTATCTCAATATGTCAATGAACTTTTGTCCTTTCGGACCAGTGGAGAATAACGGAGTCGAACCGTTGACCTCCTGCGTGCAAGGCAGGCGCTCTAGCCAGCTGAGCTAATCCCCCATTTTAATTAAAAATCAAAAATCGTGAATTAAAAATTATGAACTTTTTGATTCTTAATCTTTCAACTTCTAAAATTTCCTTGTAATTAAGTTAAAAGAGTAGTCCCGGGCAGACTCGAACTGCCGACCCCTACATTATCAGTGTAGTACTCTAACCAGCTGAGCTACGAGACTCTGTTTTACTTAATTTTCATTTTTTTTTAAATTAACAGCAAGAGTAATACAATCTCCAATTCAGAATCCTATAAATAATCATCTTGTTTCCTCAACGTGTGCAAGCACTAACATTTGAGGCTCTAGAAAGGAGGTGTTCCAGCCGCACCTTCCGGTACGGCTACCTTGTTACGACTTAGCCCTAGTTACCAGTTTTACCCTAGGCAGCTCCTTGCGGTCACCGACTTCAGGCACCCCCAGCTTCCATGGCTTGACGGGCGGTGTGTACAAGGCCCGGGAACGTATTCACCGGATCATGGCTGATATCCGATTACTAGCGATTCCAGCTTCACGGAGTCGAGTTGCAGACTCCGATCCGAACTGTGACCGGTTTTATAGATTCGCTCCTGGTCGCCCAGTGGCTGCTCTCTGTACCGGCCATTGTAGCACGTGTGTAGCCCAAGGCGTAAGGGCCGTGATGATTTGACGTCATCCCCACCTTCCTCACAGTTTGCACTGGCAGTCTTGTTAGAGTTCCCGACATGACTCGCTGGCAACTAACAACAGGGGTTGCGCTCGTTATAGGACTTAACCTGACACCTCACGGCACGAGCTGACGACAACCATGCAGCACCTTGTAAATTGTCTTGCGAAAGATCTGTTTCCAAACCGGTCAATCTACATTTAAGCCTTGGTAAGGTTCCTCGCGTATCATCGAATTAAACCACATGCTCCACCGCTTGTGCGGGCCCCCGTCAATTCCTTTGAGTTTCATTCTTGCGAACGTACTCCCCAGGTGGGATACTTATCACTTTCGCTTAGCCACTGAGATTGCTCCCAACAGCTAGTATCCATCGTTTACGGCGTGGACTACCAGGGTATCTAATCCTGTTCGCTCCCCACGCTTTCGTCCATCAGCGTCAATCAATTAGTAGTAACCTGCCTTCGCAATTGGTATTCCATGTAATCTCTAAGCATTTCACCGCTACACTACATATTCTAGTTACTTCCTAATAATTCAAGTTCAGCAGTATCAATGGCCGTTCCACCGTTGAGCGATGGGCTTTCACCACTGACTTACTAAACCGCCTACGGACCCTTTAAACCCAATGATTCCGGATAACGCTTGGATCCTCCGTATTACCGCGGCTGCTGGCACGGAGTTAGCCGATCCTTATTCTTACGATACCGTCAAGCTGCTTCACGAAGCAGTGTTTCTTCTCGTACAAAAGCAGTTTACAATCCATAGGACCGTCATCCTGCACGCGGCATGGCTGGATCAGGCTTGCGCCCATTGTCCAATATTCCTCACTGCTGCCTCCCGTAGGAGTCTGGTCCGTGTCTCAGTACCAGTGTGGGGGATCTCCCTCTCAGGACCCCTACCCATCGTTGCCTTGGTAAGCCGTTACCTTACCAACTAGCTAATGGGACGCATGCTCATCTTTTACCGTTGTGACTTTAATAGTACTACCATGCGGTAGAGCTATACTATGAGGTATTAATCCAAATTTCTCTGGGCTATCCCTCTGTAAAAGGTAGATTGCATACGCGTTACGCACCCGTGCGCCGGTCTCTATATCCGAAGACATATACCCCTCGACTTGCATGTGTTAAGCCTGCCGCTAGCGTTCATCCTGAGCCAGGATCAAACTCTTCATCGTATATTTTAATATTATATTGCGATGATGATCTATCGGTTCTTTTCGAATCTTACGATTCTATTACTCTTATTCTTTTGTTTTGAAATCTCTTTCAAAACGGCTGTCAATTCAATATGTCTACGAACGTGTATTTCTTTATTTTCTACGCCTTAATTTGTTTCTCAAAGCGGGTGCAAAACTAAAAATTTATTTTGTTTCCTGCAAGAAAAATTTAAAAAATTTTGAAACTTTTTTTTCGTCTCATTTTCTCATTTTCCTTACCAGTCTTTCAAATAACTTTCCGCATTTTGCGGGGTGCAAATGTAATATCCGTTTTCCATTCTCACAAGCTTTTCGCAATATTTTTTTGAAAATTTCTTCTCTGCTTATTTGCCTTGCTTGTCAGTATTTCGGTGAACGTTTATCGCTGTTGCGGGTGCAAAAGTACACAACAATTCCACTTAAACAAGCCTTTTTTGAAAGTTTTTTTATTCTTTTTTTACTTTATTTCTTAACTAACTGATAACGGATTCTTTACAAAACAGCTTTCCTCAATCTATTGTAAGGGTTTTCTCCATTACAGTGCCGTTTCTTTATTTTCTATGCTTTTAAGCCCTCTGCTTTTGCAGAGTTTTCAGCGTTTTTCTTATTCTGTGATGAAGAATCTAAGATTTACAATCTCTTTTTAAAGCTTATTTGATCTTTAAAAGAACTTAATTCTTCTTTTCCTCCTTTAATAACTCATTCTCCAGCCCCGATAGAAGTGGAAATCCTTTTATTTGGGGGTTCAAAATAAAAGATTGAAACGAATAGCGGGAAAAAGCTGCCAAAAAATACAAAACCTAAATATCTTTTGACTACTCTCCTTTTTTTTTACTCTTATATAGTATAGCAGCATTTTACTCTTATATATATGTATAAAGAAAACAAACCCGACAGGCTCTGAGAACCTGTCGGGTTATTACAACTATATATTATAGTATTACTTTTTATTGATTGCTTTTGCTTTCACTTCCCAATGCTCCATCAAATTATCATAATCTACAGGATTAGCAGGAGTTTGATTCAGTAAACGTCCAGATTCAAAAGCACGAACCAGAATTGTTTCGATTAGATAGTCTTCATTTACTTCATATGGCTTATACTCGGTTTTCAGACTTATATCGAATAAATTCGCTGTTGTATTCGACACAAACGCTTTGAAACCGCTTTTTAAAGTTTTTATCAACTCATATGTTGTTATTCCTGTTTGGCGATGAATCAATTTTACAAGAATCTGACCTTGTTTCCTAGACAACTTCTTTAACCTGTCTTCAAACTCATTATTAAGATAATCCTCAACGATCTTGAAATACTTTTTCTTTTCGCGATTACTATTCAATCGCGCCATACCTTTATTCAATGCAGTCAGCCTATCTGAAGCTAATTTTGCATATGGGTAAACTTTATAAACTCTATTCTGAAGAATCTGAAATCACAATTCAAATTCCTCAACCAAAAAACAAACCTCAACATCTACATACCAAAAAATAAATTACCATAGAGCACAAATAAAAAAACCATCACAAAATGTGATGATTTTCTTTTGGAGCCGATAGAGGGACTCGAACCCACGACCTGCTGATTACAAATCAGCTGCTCTAGCCAGCTGAGCTACATCGGCCTATTTTCCGGGTGCAAAGATAAAATTGTTTTTTAATATTCCAAAAAAAATTTCACACCACTCTCTATTATTAAAAAAACCACCACATTTCTGTGATGGTTTTATATTGAGCCGATAGAGGGACTCGAACCCACGACCTGCTGATTACAAATCAGCTGCTCTAGCCAGCTGAGCTACATCGGCCTCATTACGGGTGCAAATATAAAGCGGTTTTTCGTTTTACCAAAATAAATTTGCCCTTTTTTATACTTTTTTTTCGCTTACAATTCGTTGATTTTAGCAATCAATTGATTAGCAGTTTCTTCCAATTCAACATTTATTTGTTTGAAGTGTGCTTTTTTATTTTCAACGTTCTTTGCATTCACTTTTGTGATCAAAGTATCAAAAGCAGTGATCGCTTCATCAACTAAAGCATTCGTTTCTGGAGTAGGATTTCCCGTTGTAGACATTTCAAACAAGTAAACCGCTTCAATAATATCTCCTAATACAAAATTGATGTCTTTCTTTAAATTTTTAACGTTTGCCATTTTTATTATAATTTTAATTTGCGTCTGCAAAAATACACATAATCTTTATATTACACGCTATGAAATGTAAATTTCTAAAATTGAAGCTTTTCCATTCAAAACAAACGTTCTTATAGCGGCAGGAATTAATACTGTATCTCCTTTTATATAAGTATGCTTGAAGTTATCATATTCAATTTCAAAACTTCCTTCAATACACATATAAACAGTAAATGTTTCACCAGATTTAGAAATTTCAGTATTACTTTCTAATGGAATAAAATTCGTGGTAAAATAAGGACAATCAACTACAACATTTGAAGTGTTTATTTTTGAATCGTATTTTTTCTGAGTATTAACTTTATTGTAGTTAATTGCATCAAGCGCTAAATCTACATGAAGTTCTCGTTTGTTTCCCTGCGCATCTACACGATCAAAATCATATAAACGATAGGTAATGTCTGATGTCTGCTGAATCTCTGCAACTACCAAACCAGCACCAATTGCATGAACAGTTCCTGTTTCTAAAAAGAAAACATCTCCTGCTTTTGCTTTTACATCATCTAGAATGGTAACTAAAGTATTATCCTGTAAATGTTTTAAATATTCCTCTTTACTAGAATCCTCTTTAAAACCAACAATAATTCTAGAGTCAGCATCGGCTTGCATTACATACCACATTTCTGTTTTGCCAAATGAATTATGGCGCTCTTTTGCTAATTTATCATTTGGATGAACTTGAATCGAAAGATCTTCTCTTGCATCTAAATATTTAAACAGTAACGGAAATTGTTTCCCGAAACGCTCATGAACTCTTGTTCCTAAAAGCTCATTTGGAGTTTCAGCAATAAGCTCCATTAATGATTTTCCTTTTAATTCTCCGTTAGATACAATACTAACATCACCTTCTACTGTAGACAATTCCCAACTTTCGCCAGTAATTTTAGACGTAATTGGCTTATTTAATACCGTTTTTAATTTTTCTCCTCCCCAGATTCTTTCTTTTAGAATTGGCTCAAATTGCAAAGGATATAAACTTGATTTCATAATTTAATTTTGAAGCTAATAGCTATTAAATAAATAATGAGCTAAGAGCATTATTTCATTTATAATACTAACTCTTTAATTATTTCTAATGCTTTTGGAATATGCTTTGATGCATTTACACTATCAAAAATATAAATAACAACACCATTTCGATCAATAATATAAGTAACACGTCCAGGCAAAAGACCAAACAAATTGTTACGAACACCAAAAAGATGACGTATTTTTTTATCTTGATCAGAAAGTAAGATGAAAGGCAGCTGGTGTTTATCTGCAAATTTATGATGCGACTTTACACTATCACTACTAATACCAATAACTTCTGCACCTAAAGTTGCAAAATCTTCATATTGATCTCTAAAACTGCAAGCTTCAGTTGTACAGCCAGGCGTATTATCTTTTGGATAAAAATAAATCACTAATGGCTTACGCCCCAAAACACTCTGGCTTTCAAAAATATCCCCGTGATTATCTTTTGCAGTAAAATTCGGAACTATATCTCCTATTTTTAATGACATTTATTATTCTCCTTTATAAGTTACAAAATTGCGATCTGTTTCATAAAGCACGATTTCTAGATCAAAATCAGGCTGAATTCGTTTTCTAATTTTATTCCATATCACAACAGCTATATTTTCTGCGGTTGGATTCAAATCTTGAAATTCTGGAACATCCAGATTCAGATTTTTGTGATCAAACGGAACTTCAACTTCTTCAAGTATAATGTCCGCTAATACTTTCACATCTAAAACAAAACCAGTTTCTGGATCAATTTTACCTGTAACACTTACTGTTAAACCATAATTATGACCATGAAAATTGGGATTATTACATTTTCCAAAAACAGCATTGTTCTTTTCTAATGTCCAATCTTTTCTATGTAATCGATGTGCAGCATTAAAATGCGCTTTTCTTGATATGGTTACTCTCATTTAGGTTTGGTTAGCTTTGGTTATAATTTGTGATCTTCGAGATAATGATCAAATTCATCAAAAATTATCTTAAACCACACCGTATAAATTTCAGGTTGTTTTTCAATATCAGCTTTAACATCTTCTATTTTCATCCATTTCCAGTCTTCTACTTCATCTGGATTTATTGACGGCTCTTCATTATAATACCCAATCATTACATGATCAAGTTCATGCTCCGTCAAACCGTTATCAAAAGGTGCTTTATATATAAAGTGAAACAATTCTTTCAGCTCCGCTTTAAAACCCATTTCTTCAAACAGCCTTCGACTTCCAGCCTCTATATTGGTTTCACCTTCACGCTGGTGACTGCAGCATGTATTAGTCCAGAGTAATGGAGAATGGTATTTATGATGTGCACGCTGCTGCAGCATCATTTCATTTTTATTATTTAAAATAAAAACTGAAAAAGCACGATGTAAAACAGCTTTTTCATGAGCTTCTAATTTTGGCATCAAACCAATCTGCTCATCATTTTGGTTAACTAATATTACGTTTTCTTCTGTCATATGGCGCATTAATCAAACAAAAATACGAAAAAAGAAATGGCTTAAAAATCTCAGCAAACATTGTGAAAAGTTTAACTCGCCGAGAATCTGTACAAAATACTGAATTACAACACACTGCACTTTGCCTTTTCTTGAAAAATCCTTTAAAAATAAGATTTAAAAACTGCAATGCTAAGTTTTACGTAGATAATAAAAAGTTAAAACATACTTAAATATATCTGAATTGTAAAATACACGACATTTGAAGGAAAAATGTAGTCGTATCTTTGAAAAAGAAACAGAATTAAAGCTTAAAAAAAATGAAAACAAAAAACAAAATTCTTAGTCTTTGCTTTTTAATTCCACTTTTTATTTTACAGGCATGCGGGCAAAATACTAAAAAACAAACTGCAAATACTGTTACTATAATGGAAAACAAAATCAACAAACCTGGAAATCCGTACTATTCAAATACTGACACAACTAAATTAAATGTGAGTAATGCCGAATGGAAAAAAGTACTTCCTGCTGATGTTTATGCGGTTATGCGCGAAGCTGACACTGAAAGACCTTTTACTGGAAAATACTGGAATACTGATGAAAAAGGAACTTATTACTGCGCTTCGTGCGGAAACAAACTTTTTAGATCTGGAGCCAAATTCTCTAGCAGCTGCGGCTGGCCAAGCTTTTTTGAGCAAGACAATAAAAAAAGTGTGGTTTACAAAAATGATAATTCTCTTGGGATGGAAAGAATAGAAGCACTTTGCGGCCGCTGTGGAGGACACTTAGGACATTTATTTGATGACGGCCCCGCTCCTACAGGAAAACGTTATTGCATGAATTCGATAGCTCTTGATTTTATTCCTGACAACAAATAAACTGAAAAATGAAAAATACAATTTTAATCTCCCTTTTTGCCCTGGCCTTAAACGGATTTTCGCAAACTAAAAAAGCTTCAAATCTAGATACTATTACACTTGGTGGAGGATGTTACTGGTGCGTTGAAGCTGTTTACGAGAATCTGAATGGGGTAAAATCTGTTGTTTCTGGGTTTTCTGGCGGAAAAAATGCAAATCCGACTTATGAAGAAGTCTGCACAGGCACAACTGGTCATGCAGAAGTAGTTCAAATTACATTCGACAAAAATGTAACAGACATAAACGAAATCTTCAAAGTTTTTTTTACTGTCCATGATCCAACTACACTAAACAGACAAGGCGCTGATGTTGGAACACAATATAGGTCTGTGATTTTTTATAAAAATGCTGAACAGAAAAAAGCTGCCGAATCTATTATTGCCGAATTAAACAAAGCAAAAGTTTACAATAGTCCTATAGTAACTAAAGTCGAACCTTTCAAAGCGTTTTATAAAGCTGAAGATTATCATCAAGATTATTATTCAAACAACAAGAATCAACCTTATTGTAAAATGGTAATTCAACCTAAACTGGAAAAATTTGAAAAAGTTTTTAAAGACAAACTAAAGAAGAAATAAAAAACCAAAGTGTATAAAAAAGGGGAAATGAAAAATCATTTCCCCTTTTTTATTGCTTCTAAAATTATTGTTTAGCTATTTTTTTAAATCTCATCATTGGCACATCGCCTTGAATTAGATTTAATTTTCCATCTTTATCAATAGAGTAACTTGTAATTTTTCTCATTTGCTTTAAAAATTGCTGTTCGCCGCCGCCTTCACAAAACATCATTGTTGTTGGTCCTGGTTCTCCAAAAGTCAGCGATTTTCCGTTTAAAGTATACGGTGCACTGTAACCGTTACATCCATTATTACCAAAAACCTTTGTTTCTTTCTGATCAAAAGTAATTTGTGGTTTTTTATTTGGATACAAACCTTCAAAAGCAATTCTAGGCCCCGAAATATATTCTAATTCCCAAGTTGTATCATAAATATTCGTTGCGCTTTTACTCTCTTTTGATGCCATACATGAAGTAAGTAATAAGGTTAAAACTGAAACGACTGCAAGTGTAAGTTTTTTCATAAAGATGTTTTTTTTTAGATTAATATTTTTTTGTTCTCGAAAATTAAAATCCTTCTACAAACAGCACTTTCTCAATATTCATGCCTGTTTGCACAGATTGCTAAAAATTATAAATCTTTAAAATTTAATTTTAGCACAAAAAATGTACTTCAGCAACAAATTACATTTCAATATAAATCACACTTTTCTGATATCTAAGTTACATATTTTTATTTAAAATATTACAAATCAAATATTTAAAACAAAAATATTCGATTGCATTTTTTTGTAATTTGCAATAATCAAAAAACCAAAATCATCCATAAAAACCAAAGATAATGAAGCAGTTCTTTTTATTTTTATTCGTTTTAACAACGATTAATCAGATTCACTCACAAGAAAATCTTCCAACGGATTATCTTTCAAAAGAATTTCACAAGAGCCGTCGCGAAGCATTTAGAAATTTAATGCCCGTTAATTCTGTCGCTGTTGTTTTTTCATATCCTGAGAGAGTATTTTCTAAAGATATTAATTACAATTTTCATCAAAATCCAGATATGTATTATTTAACTGGATACAAAGAACCTGATGCTGTATTATTACTTTTTAAAGAACCTCAAGGAGATGAAAAATACACTGAAGTCCTTTTTGTAAGAGAAAGAAATGCTCTTAAAGAAACCTGGACGGGAAGGCGCTTAGGAATTGAAGGCGCAAAATCTAAATTAGGTTTTACGAAGGTTTATAATGGAGTAGATTTTCACAGTTTTGCAATTGACTATAAAAAATTTGATAAAATCATTTATGATCAGTTTTTGACTAATGTAACTGCAAGTAATTCCCCGGAAAGTCTGTATTTGATTATACAAGCTTTCAAAACCAAAGCTGGAATAACAAAAGAAGATGCTGCTTCTGTAGATTTATTTACTAGTATTACCAATTCACTTCGAGAAATAAAGACTTCGGAAGAAATGGAGTTAATGCGAAAAACGGTAAAACTTTCCTGTATTGCGCACAATGAAGTAATGAAAGCAATTGGACCTGATATGAGCGAAAATGAAGCAGATGGAATTCATGCTTATATTCATAGAAAATATGGTGCCGAAGGCGAAGGTTATCCTCCAATTGTTGGTGCTGGAGCAAACGGATGCATTTTACATTACGGAGAAAACAATGCTGCAAAAATGGAAAATCAATTATTATTGATGGATGTTGGTTCTGAATATCACGGCTATTCCGCAGATGTCACAAGAACTGTTCCTGCTAATGGAAAATTTACCGAAGAACAAAAAGCTATTTATCAAATTGTTTACGATGCACAGGAAGAAGTTTTTAAAATTTGTAAAGAAGGAACACCTTTTCAGGATTTAAATAAAAAAGCAACAGAAGTTGTCGCAGCGGGATTAATAAAACTAGGAATTATTTCTGATCCCAAAGATGTTAAAATTTATTATCCGCATGGTTGTTCTCATTTTCTAGGTTTAGATGTTCATGACAAAGGAAATTATCTTGGAACTTTAAAAGAGAATATGGTCTTGACCGTTGAACCTGGAATTTACATTCCTGCAAACAGTAAATGTGATAAAAAATGGTGGAATATTGGTGTTAGAATTGAAGATGATATTGCCATAAAAAAAGACTCTTACGAAAATCTATCCATTGATTCTCCAAGAAAATGGCAAGATGTCGAAGCTTTAGCAAAACAAAAGAGTACTTTCAACGAAATGAAGTTTCCTAAAATTTAGTTTTTGAAGTAGATTAAAATATTAAAAAAAAAGCTTTTAATACTCTTTTAATCTACAACAAGAAAACATTCTAAACTAAAAACTAATTTTCATTTACTTTGCATTCTAATAATTAATTTAAAATGAAAGCACTTACCTTCTCTACTTTTGGAAATTCAGATGTTTTAGAATATATTGAAATCCCAAATCCGCAATTAAAGAACGATGAAATTCTTGTCGAAATGAAAGCCATCGGATTAAATTTTGCGGATGTTTATAGACGAAAGGGAAATTATCATTTAAAAGGAAACCCTCCTTTTATTGCTGGATATGAAGGCGCAGGAATAGTTGTTGAGTCTAATAATTCAGATTATAAAATAGGAGATCGTGTGGCTTTTGCCGATGTTCCTTTTGCTAATGCTGAATTAGTCGCTGTTAATACAAATCATGTTATTCCTTTACCGGACGATATTTCTTTTGAAACTGCTGCTTCTGTTTTACTTCAGGGTTTGACTGCACATTATTTAGCAACTGACAGCCACAAAACCATAAAAGGCGAAACTGTTTTAATTCATGCAGCTGCCGGCGGGGTTGGTCAGCTTTTAACACAAATCAGTAAATTGTTGGGCGCAAATGTTATCGGTTTAACCTCATCTGCTGAAAAAGCAAAAACAGCAATTGAACAAGGAGTTGATCATGTTTTACTATATAATGAGGATTGGAAATCAGATCTTTTTAAGATAATCCCGAAAGGCGTTGATGTGGTTTACGACAGTATTGGAAGTACTTTAATGGAAAGTTTTGAAGTTACAAAAGAATGCGGTCAAGTTGTTTTCTTCGGAATGGCGGGCGGAGATCCTGAATTTGTAAATCCGAGAATGTTAATGGATAGTTCTAAAACTTTAACTGGAGGCGATTTATGGAGTTATTTAAATTCTAAGGAAGAAAGAACAAAAAGAGCCAATCAATTATTTCATTGGATTTTAGACGGAAAAATTAAACTTTCAAAGCCAACTTCATTCAAATTATCCGAAGGAAAAACAGCACACGATTTTTTAGAAAGCAGAAAAAGCACTGGAAAAATAATTTTGATTCCTTAATTTTTTTTCGCCGCGACCCGACCGGAAGGAACAAATGAAGTAATTCACAAATCATTCAAAATAAAACTCGTGAATTCGTAGTGATTAATATAGTTTACAATTGATCAATTTCGATTTTAGTTAACTCTGACAATTCTAAAATTCTATCAACTTCACTTTTGTTAGCAACAAAAAATAAATAGCTATCTCCTTTTGTGTCGTAACTCATTAACTCTAATTCTTGTTTTGCTAACTCCTTTTGTATGTAAGGAAACAAATCGTGACTGTAGGTTTCTTCAGGATAATCAAATTTAAAATCCTGATCAATCAAATCAGATACTATTGCTTCAGCCTCTTCTGCATCAAATTTCCAATCGCTGTTCCAACAATTTACACCTTCAAAAAAATCAAACTCGTCATCATAATCGTAATCCTCGACACCTTCCTCAAAAGCTTCAAAAAGAATCTGCGCCTGACTTTCTAACAACTCTTCTTCCATCTCTCCTCTTGAAATCAATTTCAAAAATTCTTGAAAATGTTCAACTGAAGTACTTTCAGCTATTAGACTTTCTGCTGAAGGTTTTACAACTGTTGCAGGTATTTCGGCTCCTAAATATTCGCAAATACCCTGCAAAACAATTTCAAAGTCCTTAAAACCTATTTTCTGAATTTCATTAGTTGGTTCTTTTATATCGACTGCTTTAAGTTCTAAAAGCCCGCGTGTATAATCATAAAAATAGCTGTTATTATACAGTAATTTAAAATCGTTTGTTTCCGCACTGTTAGTACAACAAAAGAAAACAATGAAATTATTCAAAACATGCTTCAAATGTTTTTTCATTTCTGGAGCAGGCTTTGAGAAAAATTCGATGTGAATGTAGTAATAATTCAATCCTTCCTTTATCTCTTCATCTGAAAGCGGTCCTATATTTACCTTTTTATATACCTCATTTAAAATTTCATATGCATTATTAAAACCCGCTTTTTTAATTTCTGCTTTTCCCTCATCATGATCAAATGAATCTGGAATTGAATATAAGGCTACAGAAACAGTGTCATGAATTCCTTTCATTTTGAAATTCAATCTGCTGGATTCGTGGTATAAATGAGAATAAACTTCGTATAAAACATCAAAAGAAACAATCGACTTTGGGTCATTATTTCTATTAAACAAATTAGAAAAAAAACTGCTCATTGAAATCAAGGTTTAAAAAATCGAAATAATAGTAAAATTAAGTATTCAAAACTATGGTTTATTTACTACAAAAAGAACAAACCAATATATTTTTTATACCTAATATATATTGTTTAACGATTTATAAATAGATTAAAATACGTTGCAGCAAAAAAACTATTATTTCAATGTTTCTGCAATCATCAAAGCACATTTCTCTCCGTCGATTGCGGCAGAAATAATACCACCTGCATAACCCGCTCCTTCACCACAAGGATACAATCCTTTTATTTGCAAATGCTCTAAAGTTTGAGCGTCTCTCGGAATCCTAACTGGCGATGAAGTTCTGCTTTCTGGTGCGTGTAAAATTGCCTCATTAGTTAAATAACCTCGCATTGATTTACCAAACTCCTTAAAACCTTCACGTAAAATCTGTGATAAAAATCCCGGAAAAACCTGTCCCATTTCGACAGAAGTAGTTCCTGGAACGTAAGAAGTTTTTGGAATATCAGCAGAAACTTTGTTTTGTGTAAAATCAACCATTCTCTGAGCCGGAACTTTTTGAGTTTGTCCAGCTAAATGCCATGCTTTTTGTTCAATGCTTTTTTGAAATTCCATTCCAGCAAGAGCGCCAAATTTTGCAAAAGGTTTAAAATCTTCTAGCTTCAACTCAATTACAATTCCTGAATTTGCTGTTGCTTGATCACGTTTCGATGGCGACCAGCCATTTGTAACTACTTCGCCTGGACTTGTAGCACAAGGTGCAATTACTCCACCCGGACACATACAGAACGAATACATTCCACGACCGTTTACTTGTTTTACAATCGAATATGGTGCCGGCGGCAAATGTTCACCGCGATAATCACAGCTGTATTGAATACTATCGATTAATTCCTGCGAATGTTCTGCACGAACTCCCAAAGCAAAAGGTTTTGCTTCGATTAAAATTTTCTTTTTATCTAATAATTCAAAAATATCTCGCGCTGAATGTCCAGTTGCTAATATTAGTTTATTAGCCAGAATCTTATCTCCATTTTGAGTTACGATTCCTTCTACTTCATTGTTTTTTACTAAAATATCAGTTACTCTAGTATCAAACAAAACTTGACCACCAAACTCAATGATTTTATTTCTAATATCTTCAATAATTTTTGGCAGTTTATTAGTCCCAATATGTGGATGTGCTTCAACCAAAATATCTTCTGAAGCTCCAAAAGCAACCAAAAGTTCTAAAATCCTAATAACGTCACCACGCTTTTTAGAACGTGTATACAATTTACCATCAGAATAAGTTCCTGCTCCTCCTTCACCAAAACAATAGTTTGAATCTTCATTTACGATATGTTCAACATTTATTGCTTTTAAATCACGTCGGCGTCCGCGAACATCTTTTCCACGTTCGAGTACAATTGGTTTTAAACCTAATTCAATTAATTGCAAAGCGGCAAAAAGTCCGGCCGGACCAGCACCAACAACAATGACTTCCTGTGCAGAAGAAACGTCTTTATATATAGGAAGTTCAATTTTAGTTTCCTGAAAAGCTTCCCCTTTTAAATATATTATAACTTTCAAATTGATTTTTATCGCTTTTTGGCGCGCATCAATCGAACGTTTTAAAATTGTAATATGCTGAATTTCGTTGGGAGAAACCTTTATTTGTTTTGATAAATAATCTTTAAGCAACAATTCGTTTGCTGCAGTTTCTGGAGTTACCTGAAGTAAAAGTTCTCTTGGCATTGTATCTTATTTATTAGCTTTTCTTTCTATGAAAAGAAGTTGCAAAAATAACATTTTAAAATGAGATTTTATATTTAATGCAAAATTTGCACACATATTGGCGCAGATCTGAACCGATTTTATGATTGTTTTATTTTTAGCCACTGATTATTTTGATCAAAAAGATTTCTTTAAAAATAGGCTAGACGCAATGCAGTGTGTCTCTACCGTAAAAAACTCAGAACCTTAGTCCCTCAGAACCTCATAACCTTTTTTTTCAAATAGACTTTGTACCTTTGTTACTTTGAACCTTTGCACCTATAAAAATAATGTCTAGAAAAATAAAATTAATCTGGGATTTTCGCGGTCCAGCTTCTGCAAAAACAGCTGAACATCATGAAATTCATTTAAAAGAATACATCACAATCGAAAAACTACCTTTAAACATTACGGGATTTAAAATCATAGACGATATGTACGCCATAGCTTTTATGGTGGTAACCGATGAAAATATGATTCAGGTAAGAGATGCTTTGAAACCGCATCGTGGGGAAGTTTATTCTGAGTAAGATGTAAAATAAAAAATGTGAGATGATTCAAAATACATTTAACATCTCACATTTTTCATTTAACTAATTAGCTACTTCACTAATAAACTTAATACGCATTAAACGTAATTCATCAATATCGTAATCGCCGTCGAATTCTTTTAGAGCGTCTTCGATTTTATCTGATTCGGATTCCATGAAATAATCGTGAATTTCCTCTTGCTGATCATCATCGAGCATATCATCAACCCAATATTTAATATTCAGTTTTGTTCCTGAATATACTATTTGCTCCATTTCTTTAATCAATGCATCCATCGAAAGCCCTTTTGCAGAAGCAATATCACTTAAAGGTAATTTTCGATCAATATTCTGAATGATATACAATTTATTGGCAGAATTTACTCCGGTAGATTTTACCACTAAATCATCTGGACGAATAATATCATTATCTTCAACATATCTGCTTATTAAGGTAACAAATTCGCTTCCATATTTTTTAGCTTTTCCTTCACCAACTCCATGAATATTGTACAATTCAGTTAATGAAATTGGATATTTTAAAGCCATGTCTTCAAGTGAAGGATCTTGAAAAACAACAAATGGAGGAACACCTAATTTTTTAGCCACCTTTTTACGTAGTTCACGCAGCATTCCCATTAAAACTTCATCTGCGGTACCTGATGATTTTGATGATGCAACAATAGCTTCATCATCAGCTTCACTGTATTCGTGATCTTCTGACATCAGGAATGAAACTGGTTTTTTAATAAAATCTAAACCTTGTTTGGTAATTTTTATTACGCCATAAGTTTCAATATCTTTTGATAAATAGCCGCTTACTAAAACTTGTCTAAGCAAAGCCATCCAATATTTCTCGTCATGATCTGAACCTGAACCAAAGAAAGACTGCGTATCTGTTTTATGCGCTTTTATAACGGCATTAACGCGACCTATTAAGGTAAAGACAATTTCTTTCGACTTATATATATGTTTGGTATCGCGAACAATTTCAAGCAACTTAACGACTTGATCTTTGGCTTCAACTTTATTTTTAGGATTACGAACATTGTCATCCATATCTGCGCCTTCGCCAGTTTCGCTGTCAAATTCTTCACCAAAGTAATGGAGTAAAAATTTACGGCGTGACATAGAGGTTTCTGCATAAGCGACAACTTCTTGCAGAAGAGCAAAACCAATTTCTTGTTCGGCAACTGGTTTACCAGACATAAATTTTTCTAGTTTCTCTACATCTTTATACGAGTAATATGCCAAGCAATGTCCTTCCCCGCCATCACGGCCAGCGCGTCCTGTTTCTTGATAATAGCTTTCTAGTGATTTTGGAATATCGTGGTGAATTACAAAACGAACATCGGGTTTGTCTATTCCCATTCCGAAAGCAATTGTTGCAACTACTACATCAACGTCTTCCATCAAAAACATATCCTGATGTTTTGCTCTTGTTTTTGCATCTAAACCAGCGTGGTAAGGAACAGCGCTAATTCCATTTACTTGTAAAACCTCAGCAATCGATTCTACTTTTTTACGGCTCAAACAGTAAATAATTCCTGATTTGCCTTTATGTTGTTTGATAAATCGAATAATATCCGACTCAATATTTTTAGTTTTTGTACGTACTTCGTAATATAAATTAGGTCTGTTAAACGAAGCTTTAAAAGTATTTGCATCTACCATATCCAAGTTCTTCAGGATATCTTCCTGTACCTTTGGCGTGGCAGTAGCGGTAAGTCCAATAATTGGAACTTTACCTAATTGTTTAATTATGTTTCTAAGATTCCGGTATTCTGGTCTAAAATCATGACCCCATTCTGAAATACAATGTGCTTCATCGATAGCAACAAATGAAATGGGTACACTTTGCAAGAAAGTAACATATTCTTCTTTCGTTAAAGATTCTGGAGCCACATACAAGAGTTTAGTCAATCCAGACGAAATGTCTTTTTTAACTTGTGCAATTTCTGTTTTAGTAAGTGAGGAATTCAGTACATGTGCAATTCCGTTTTCTGAAGAAAGGCTTCGAATCGCATCTACCTGATTTTTCATCAAAGCAATTAAAGGAGATACAACAATGGCTGTTCCTTCCTGAATTAAAGCGGGTAATTGATAACAAAGAGACTTTCCTCCGCCAGTAGGCATAATTACAAAAGTATTCTTTTTATCTAAAATACTCGTAATGACTTGCTCTTGCAAGCCTTTAAATTGGCTAAAGCCGAAATACTTCTTTAATTCCTTATGTATTTCAATTTCGTTTGAATTCATTCTTTATTTAAATGGATATTTTTGTATAAATTTGCAACACATAAAGATACAACTTTCTTTTATACATACAAATTTTAAATATTCTGTTTTGATCACAAAAGAAAATATATTGGCGATTGCCAAAAAAACCATACTCTCTGAAAGTGAAGCAATTACAAAGTTAATCGATTTTCTTGATGAAAATTTCTTCGAAGCAACCCAGCGCATATATGAAACTAAAGGTCGTTTAATCGTTACCGGCATAGGAAAAAGCGCCATTATTGCTCAAAAAATGGTTGCTACTTTCAACTCTACCGGAACGCCTTCTATGTTCCTGCATGCTTCAGAGGCAATTCACGGCGATTTAGGAATGATACAAAATGAAGACATCATTATTTGCATTTCAAAAAGCGGCAACAGCCCTGAAATTAAAGTACTAGTACCGTTATTAAAACGCTTCGGAAATACTTTAATCGCAATTACAGGAAATATAACTTCGGCTTTAGCCAAAGGTTCTGATTATGTTTTAAATACTACTGTAGATACTGAGGCCTGCCCTATTAATCTAGCTCCAACAAACAGCACTACTGCACAACTTGTAATGGGAGACGCACTTGCTGTATGCCTTATGGAAATGCGTGATTTTAAACCTGAAGATTTTGCGGTTTATCATCCGGGAGGTGCTTTGGGTAAAAAATTACTGCTTCGCGTAAAAGATATGATTGAGCATTCGTTAAAACCAATGGTAACTCCTGAAACGTCTGTTAAAAAGGTAATTTTTGAAATCTCTGAAAAAAGGCTAGGAGTTACAGCAGTTATTGAAAATGACAAAATCGTAGGCATTATCACTGATGGAGACATTAGAAGAATGCTGAACGACAGAGATTCTATTGCAGATTTGACTGCTAAAGACATTATGTCTAAAAACCCAAAATTAGTATCTTCAGAAACTATGGCTGTTGACGCCTTAAATATTCTAGAAGATTTTTCTATAACACAGCTTATCGTTGCAGACAACGGCGAATACAAAGGAGTACTGCATTTACATGACATTTTAAAAGAAGGAATCGTATAATGGCAAAGAAAAATCTTGGCGAAATGTCATTTTTAGATCATCTTGAAGAACTAAGATGGTTATTAGTTAGAAGTACTTTTGCTATATGTATTATGGCATTTGTTACTTATTTTATTAGTGATTATTTGTTTGATGAAATTATTCTAGGTCCAACAAGACCTACTTTTTTCACTTATCAATGGTTTTGCGACTTATCTCATCAATTAGGATTTGCTGACAGCATTTGTATTACTGAATTGAATTTCATTATTCAGAATACAGAAATGGAAGGACAGGTTAATATTTTTGTATGGATGTGTCTTTTGGCTGGTTTTATTTTAAGTTTTCCTTATATTTTATGGGAAGTTTGGAAATTCATCAGTCCTGCATTGTATGAAAAAGAAAGAAAAAATGCGAAGGTTTTTATATTTACCTCTTCGTTACTTTTCTTTTTAGGAGTAATATTTGGTTATTATGTTGTAATACCAATGTCAGTGAATTTCGTCGCTACTTTCTCTATAAGTAAAATGGTTGTAAATCAGTTTACAATAGAATCTTATATGGGAATGGTAAAAACGAGTATTCTGGCGAGCGGATTGTTTTTTGAACTGCCAATTATCATTTATTTCTTAACTAAATTAGGTTTAGTAACCCCTGATTTTTTAAGAAAATATTGGAAATACGCTGTTGTTATCATTCTAATCGTAGCCGCAATTGTTACTCCGCCAGATGTAGTGAGCCAAACAATTGTAGCTATACCAATGTTAATCATCTACGAAGTAAGTATTCTAATATCTAAAATTGTTTATAAAAATAAATTGAAAGAGAATGTCTGATATTATTCAAGAATTCAACGACTACCGTTCTAAAATGAACGAAAAACTGCTTGCTGATAACAACAAAATTGTAAAGCGAATTTTTAATCTTGACACTAATGCTTATGCGCCAGGAGCTCTTGATGTAAAAACCAAAGAACTTTTAGGATTAGTAGCATCTGCAGTTTTGCGTTGTGATGATTGTGTAAAATATCATCTAGAAACAAGTCATAAAGAAGGCGTTACAAAGGAAGAAATGATGGAAGCGATGGGAATTGCAACTCTTGTTGGAGGAACAATTGTAATCCCGCATTTAAGAAGAGCTTACGAGTTTTGGGAAGCTCTTGAAGAGCAGGGCAATTAGAAAATGAGACAATTAGTCAATTAGATAATTTTCTTGACAATATGTTAATTCATTTATCCTATTGATTTATTTTCCTTTATTTTGCCCATTGGAGATGTAATCATCTCATTATCAAATTGACATATTATCTAATTAAAAAAAATGAAGCTAAGAGCCGATAATTTAATCAAAACGTATAAAGGCCGTAGTGTTGTAAAAGGAATCTCTGTTGAAGTAAATCAAGGAGAAATCGTTGGACTTTTGGGACCAAATGGTGCTGGAAAAACAACTTCTTTTTACATGATCGTAGGATTGGTAAAACCAAACTCAGGAAATATTTATCTTGACGATTTGAACATTACTGATTACCCGATGTACAAACGTGCTCAGCAAGGAATTGGCTATTTGGCACAAGAAGCATCTGTTTTTAGAAAGTTAAGTATTGAAGACAATATCTTGAGTGTTTTGCAGCTGACAAAACTTTCTAAGGAAGAACAATATGCTAAGATGGAGAGCTTAATTGAAGAATTCAGTTTAGAACATATTCGCACGAATCGAGGTGATTTACTTTCTGGAGGTGAGCGTCGTCGTACCGAAATTGCTCGCGCATTAGCAACAGATCCCAAATTTATTTTGCTTGATGAACCTTTCGCTGGAGTTGACCCTGTTGCGGTTGAAGATATTCAGAGAATTGTGGCACAATTAAAGAACAAAAATATCGGAATCTTAATTACTGACCACAACGTTCAGGAAACTTTAGCAATTACCGATAAAACATATTTAATGTTTGAAGGAGGAATCCTAAAAGCAGGAATTCCAGAAGAACTTGTTGAAGACGAAATGGTTCGCCGTGTATATCTTGGACAAAACTTCGAACTTCGTAAAAAGAAATTGGAATTCTAATTTATAGTATTAAGTGTTCAGGTCTTTAGTGATCAGTTCTTAAAAAAGTAATCATTGATCAGTTTTTTTTAAGAACTGATCAATGTCAATCAACTGTAATAAACTGCAGCTGTTCTAAATCACCATTATAAATATTCACATCTACACGATGTTTTATTCCCGGCAGAGAAGCTTTTTCTGTAAACTGCCAAAACAGCCATTCTTCATCAATTTTTTCTCTATAAAAGTTGTAATTGGCGATCCAAAATAAATATTCTCCAAATTCTTCTTTTAAAAAATCTGAGTAATACCGTTCTCCTGAGTAAATGATAGGGCGAACTTGATAATGTGCTTCTACTTTGTTAAGCCAGCGCTTTAATCCTTTTTTTAAACTATCAATAGATTGATTTTTTGGAAGCTTTTCGATATCAAGAACCGGCGGTAAATCGCCTTTTTTCAACTTTACTGTTTTTATAAAAAGATCTGCTTGCTCTATAGAATTTTCATTCGGGCGATAATAGTGATAAGCACCTCGTATGATTTTATTTTTTTTAGCTTCTTCCCAATTGTATTTAAACTGCCTGTCAACTCTGTCATTTCCTGCTGTTGCACGAATAAAAACAAATTGCACAGGGTATTTTTCTTCTAGAATCTCAACCTCATCCCAATCGACAGTTCCTTGAAATTCAGAAACATCAATTCCAATTACCTTTCCTTTATGATTTTCAAGAACTTGAATATTTCTAACGTCTGAAAGGTGTTTATCTACCGCATCTTCTTCTAAAACTTTATCTGACTTAAAACCTAAATAATAAGCCAATCCTGAACGATAATGATAAATTGTTCCAATGAAAATTAATCCTAAAAAACTAAATATAATGAAACGGAATAATTTACTAAAAACAGATCTGGCAGGTTTCGTTTTTCGTGTGTAAGAAGTTCGTCGTGTCGTTTTTCTTGCCATTCGAATAAAACTACTTTTTCAAAAACATATTATTTATGATCGATAATAGCACATAAAAAATAATGATTAAGGGAACCGCTCCAAATTGAAACAATAAAAGTAATACCAAAGAAATAACTAAAAATCCAACTTGCAATGCATTATCTTTAAGATTGAATTTCTTGAATTTTAAAGAAAATAACGGAATTTCGGCATTCAAAATATAGGCACTGCATAAAGTAATTGCAAGCAAAACCCATTGATTACTCAGAATTTCTAACAGCATTAAAGAATCTGAAAATTTAAGAACCAAAGGGAGACTCAAAATAAAAAGAGCATTTGCTGGTGTTGGCAAACCTATAAAAGAATCTGTTTGTCTTGTATCAATATTAAAATTTGCTAAACGGTAGCAAGAGCCTAATGTTACAATAAATCCTAAAAAAGGAATAAACTCGGATCCAATTATATCATGTGGATGTGCACTTTTTACAAACAAAGAATACATTACATATCCTGGAGCAACACCACTGGTTACCATATCTGCAAGTGAATCTAATTGAAGTCCAAGCGGACTCGAAACTTTAAATAATCTGGCAAAAAAACCATCAAAAAAGTCAAAAAAGATTCCTAAACAAACCATATAAAAAGCCATTTCATAATTAGCTTTAGAAATAAAGACAACAGCTATACAACCACAAAAAAGATTAATTAATGTAATTAAATTTGGAATGTGCTTTTTAATATTCATGTTTTATAAATTTTGATAATCTTGGTCAACAAATTTAGCATAATATGTCCATGAAAAACGTGTTTTTACAATTGTTTTTTAATACAAATTAAAGCTTGATCAATATTTCTCGAAACGAAGAAATTAGATGCATAAATTATCATATTTTTGAAAAAAAATAAAAACAGGCTCTCGTCTGCAAAAAAATATCAGTTGAAGAAACTTTTAGCGTTTTTACTATTTTGGAGTTTTACTTCTCAGTATGCACAAACTGTTCGAAAATACTCGAATGAGTTTATGAATATTGGTGTCGATGCGGCGGCGTTAGGAATGTCGAGTGCTGTTACTGCGTCTACAAATGATGTTAATGCGGTTTATTGGAATCCTGCTGGTTTAACGCATCTAGAAGATCATCAGATTTCATTGATGCATGCCAGCTATTTTGCCAATATTGCTCAATATGATTTTATAGGTTATGCAAGCCCAATTGATGATCAAAGTGCTTGGGGAATTTCGATGATTCGTTTTGGTGTTGATGATATTCTTGACACAACACAGTTAATCGATAATCAGGGAAATATTGATTATAATCGAATTCGTTTATTTTCTACGGCTGATTATGGTTTTACTTTTTCTTATGCCAGAAAACTGCCTGTTGACGGGTTCCAATATGGTGTTAACGCAAAAATAATTAGACGAATTATTGGAAAATTTGCAAATTCTTGGGGTTTTGGTTTTGATGTGGGATTGCAATTCGAACGCAATAATTGGAAATTTGGTTTAATGCTTCGCGATATTACTACTACTTATAATGTCTGGAATATTGATGAAGATGAATATGCCAAAATTGCAAATGCTATTCCGGGCGAAAACAATGAATTACCAGAAAGTACTGAAATTACTTTGCCAAAAGCGCAATTAGGAGTTTCTAAAAAATTTGAATTCCATAATGATTACAGTCTTATGGCGGCGGCCAATTTAAATATGCGCTTTGAGCAGACAAATGATATTATTTCATCAAAAATTGTTAGTATTGATCCCGCAATTGGTTTTGAATTTGGCTACACTAATCTGGTTTTTCTAAGAGCCGGTGCTGGAAACTTTCAAAATGTAATGCAATTAGATAATACTGAAAAATTAAATTTTCAGCCTAATATTGGACTGGGTTTCAAATACAAAGGCATTCAGATAGATTATGCTTTAACCGATTTAGGAAATCAAAGCGCAGCTTTATACTCAAATATTTTTTCACTAAAAGTAGATTTAGGTATCTTTAGATAATTTTCTCAAACCGTTCAACTTTTTAAAATTTTAAATCATGAAAAATGTCCTTTTCAAAAAAACACTTTTTAGTTTACTATTATTACTAAGTTTTATTGGTTACAGCCAAAATATTCCTTTATCGAAAGATGCTAAAGTAAGTGTGATTACTTGTGGTTTAGGTAATGAAACCTATTCTTATTTTGGACATACTGCGATTCGGATAGCTGATCCTGCCAACAATATTGATGTTGTTTACAATTTTGGCGCTTTTGATTTTAGAACTCCAAACTTTGTAGCAAAATTTGCGAAAGGTGATTTACAGTATTTTGTAATTACACATTCTTTTTCAGAATTTCTAAACGAATACAATGAGGACAAACGAAGTGTTTTTGAGCAAGAGCTTCTTATTTCTCAAGATTTAAAACAAAAACTTTTTGATAAACTAAATTCTGTTCTATTATCTGAAGAGCGTTATTATACCTACAAGTTCATTGATAAAAATTGTACTTCGATGGTGGTTGATATTATCAACTCAACTTTAAATGGAAATGTTATCGTTAAGAAAGAGGACACAGATAAAACATATCGTTCTATTTTATTCCCTTATTTTAATGGTCATTTTTATGATCAATTAGGAACTAGCATTATTTTTGGAACTAAAGTTGATCAATTGGGAACCAAAATTTTTCTGCCTTTTGAATTAAAAAATAGTTTAGCGAAAACTACTTTTCAAAATCATCCTTTAGCAAAAGAGAGCCAAACTCTTTTGAGTTTTGAAAAAGAAACACCATCCTCATGGTGGAATAATATTTATACTTATATAATTATTTTAGGTTTTGTCGTTTTAGCTCATAACAAAATTGTTGATAAAATCTATTTATTCATTTTGTCTTTAATAGGAGTATTTTTTGTTGTAATGGGCTTTTATTCATTTCACCAAGAACTGGCAATGAATTACAATGTATTGCTGTTTAGTCCGCTATTATTGATTTTAATTCTTTTTTCAATTGCAAAAAACAAAAGATGGACTTACCGATTTGCGATTTTACATTTAATCTTCTTGATTGTTTATGCAATTTTCCTAATCAATAAAGCACATTTTTTAATTGTTTTACCAATGATAATTACAAGTGGTTTTGTGCTGGTTCGAGTTGCGATAAGAAACAAAAAACGCATCCCGATAATAATCTAATTATTGTCCGCGATAAAATAAAACGGTAGTTATAGTTTTGAAAGTGATACTTAAATCTAGAAAAATACTTCGGTGTTTAATATAGTATAAATCATACTGCAGTTTTATCAAACTCTCGTCTATAGATTCTCCATAAGAATAATTAACTTGTGCCCAGCCAGTAAGACCCGGTTTTATAACATGACGCGTTTCATAAAAAGGCATTATTTGAGCGATTTCCTTAACAAAAAAAGGTCTTTCTGGTCTTGGACCAATTACTGCCATATCTCCTTTTATAATATTGATAAACTGCGGCAATTCATCAATCCTTGATTTACGCATAAATTTACCAAATGGAGTTATCCGTTCATCATTTGAAACTGCAAAAACTGTGCTTTGCATTTCTTGAGCCTCAACCATGGTTCTAAATTTGTAAATTTTAAAAACGGTTCCATTTTTTCCTACTCGTTCTTGCGTATAAAACAGACTTCCTTTATTTGCAAAAAAATTGGTCAAAGAAATAAACGGTATAAAAACAATGCAGATTATTAAACCTGCAAATGAAAAAACAAATTCTAAAAGACGGATTAAAGACAAATACAATTTATTGCTATTGCTGCGGCTAAACGGAAAAAAACGATAGAAGTCTCTTGCAATATAATGCAATGGTATTCGCTGTGTTTTACTTTCATAAACCTGTGTATACTCTCTAATACTATTTCCAGATTCTAGTAAATGGAGCAACTGTTGATACAAATCGGTATTGATTCCATCTGTTTTTTGAGATGCAATAACAATTTCAGAGATACTGTGATTCGCGACGAAATCTTCTAGTTCATTTTTCTTAATTTCTTTTACGTAATGAAAACCTGTATTCTCCTCAGAAACAGAATCAGAATTAACGAAACCTACAATTTTATAATGCGGATCGACATTTTCGAGTCCTAAAACCAATTCTTCAACCTGATTTTGACCGCATATCAATACAACATTTTGTGAAAAACGATGAGACGCTAAAAAGAAGGCATAAAAAAAGCGCCACAGTAATACGGTAATTAATATTGTGAAATAAAAGATTAAGATAACCAGTCGCTGTTTTGAAAGTTCAGGCGATAAAATCGGCGTGAGAATATAAGTTAAAACTGTAATTGAGACCGCTCGAATAACATTTTTAAATATTTGAAACGGATTACTCGCCACCTGCAAATTATAAATCTCAAAGACTACTCCAAAAACAGAGAGATAAGTGATAAGAATTATGGGATGATAGAAGGACTTTTTTTGAAAAGCAAGATAATTACAATCAAAAATGTTGTTTAATAAATATAAAGCTGTCAAAACAAAAAAGATATCAAAAACAAAAAGTAATACTTTTCGTTCTGAAATTTCAAAGTGCATTTTTTTATTTGAGGGCATTTACTTTTTAGCAGATTTAAAAACTTTACTTCGAAGCAAATGTACCGCAAAAACATAAACTTTATCTTACAAATGTGTTGTTTTTTCTGGAAGTTTTATTTGTACAAATAAAAGTGTTAAAGCATATATAAATGCAGGAGCTGCTGTTCGCATGGCCGCATGATTTATTGTAAGAAACCAAAAAATAAAAAAAGACAAAAAATACAGATGTTGTCGATTGTTGACATATAATACAAACGGAGTAATAAGTAGTATCAAAAGTCCAAATATGCCAAATACACCATGTTCGCTTAGCATTCTTGTTATTTCGTTATGAGAAGCAACTTCTTGTCCTAATGAATCTTTTCGCAATTCTTTTCCCATTCCTGCTCCTACTCCAGTAATGGGGTTGTCAAAAAACATTTTAAGATCTGCACTCATAACTGCTTCTCTCCCACCAAATCGATCTGTTTTCTGTCTTCCTTTAGCATCTTGATTAGCATATCTTTTTTCGATTAATCCGCTGGTTTGCGAAATAGTATATCCCCAAATACCTATTCCTAAAAGGCAGGCCAAAATTACAACTAAACCAACTTTAGCTTTTCCAAGAGAATTCGAGATGTAATAAATTACAACCATAAGACAGACAATCATGGCAATTCCAGTAATAACACCACCTCTCGAAAAGGTAACAATTGCTCGATAGCTTACCAAAATCAGAAGAATTCCATTTAAAATAATTTTCTTTTTTGATTTTGAAAACAAAAGCAATTGAGAGAAAAAGACAAACATTCCTAATCCTAAAATAGTAGAAACTTGATTAGGTCCAAATCCTCCTGAAGTTTCAAAATTAGACTGCGTACCCGTAACAACATCTTTTACGCTTGGATTATACAAGAAAAGATAAACTACTGTTGAAATAATAGGAAGTCCCATTACTAAAATAATATTTTGAAGATCTTTAAACAGAATTTTTCTTTTAAACATATAGATTGAAGAAACTGCTAAACACACTGGACCTGATAAATTAAATACTAAAGCTTTTTTAATATCTATATTGAAATCAGCTGTACTTACAGAAACAAAAATCCCAGGTATTAACAACAATAAATAAAAGAAATAAACGAATGATTTAGTTGAAACAGTACTATAAAACATGCCTGTTAACATAAAAAAGACAACCAGCGTTTTTACATATTCGTTACTGAAATTACCTCCTGTCATTCGCAAAAAAACTTCAACACCTATGAAGTAAGCACTTACATAAAGAACTTCGTTATTCTTATTCTTGCTTCGAAAAACAACAAAGAGGCCAACAACTGGAATTAAAAGAGCATAAAGCATTGACAAAAAAGGTAACACAAAAACCATCAATGCAATTATAACATGGACTAAAATAAGATAAGAAAATGAGATTCTTTTCATTAATTTAATTTTTATAAAACTGTATTACTTTTTTGATTACAGCTGATTTTGAATATTTCTTTACAGCTGATTTCGAAAAATTTACTACTAATGTAGTTCTCAATGCTTCATCGTTAGTTAGTAATTTTAACTGATCCTTTAATTCTAAATAGTTTAACGGGTCAAATAACAATCCGTTAAAACCATTTTCAATAATTTGCGAACAATATCCAATATTTGAAGAAAGAACTGCCAATTTTTCTGATGCGTACTCTAATAAAGTTATTGGGAATCCTTCGTTTGTCGAAGCCAAAACTCCAACTGAAGATTGTGATAATATATATTTGATATCGTTCCTCTCTCCGTACAAATGAATATAGCTTTCTAATGAATTAAATCTTATAAACTCCTTTAAACAAACTGAATAAGAGTCGAAATAATCTTTTCCAATTAAATGTAAAGTCCATCCTGATTCCTGTAATCTTAAATTTTGAAAAGCTTTAAGCATCAGAATGTGATTTTTGGGTTCTTTTAAATTTGCTAGAAAAACTATTCGCCTGCCTAGAATTCCTTTTAGTTTTGTTGTTTGTAAATTATCTTTTGTATCTAAAATGAAATTTGGAATAAAAAAAACGTTTTTACAAAACATATTTTTTTTGCTCCAATCTTCTAATTGCAGATTTGCTGCAAAAATGGAAGCAAAAAAGAAAGAACAAAAAATCAACATTTTATTCTTACTCTTCGATTCAACAGCTCTATTTCCAAAATGATCGTGCCAGAAAATCTTAGTTCTGGGCAATGTCAATTTTACTAAAACTGCGCTAAAAAAAGAAGTACTGTGCGCATGGATAATTTCGATTCTATTATTTAATATATACCTTCTTAACTTTAAAACAGCTTTAAAATCAACTTTGCCCTTTTTGTTTAAAAACAAATACGAAACATTTTCATTTATCTGATCAAACAATTGTCCCTCTTTTCGAGTTACAATCAACCCTGAAAAAGTCACTTCTTTTGATAAAGCATTGGCATAATTCACCGCCATTCTTTCGGCACCACCCATTTGAAGTGAATCTACAATTTGCACCACTCTCATTTCTCAAGTACCTTTTTAAGTTCTGTTTCGAAGATTTCAATTGTATAATACTGTGACCAATCAGCAGCTCTCCTACTAATTTTTAGAAAAAGTTTTTCATCTAAAAAATCAATTATTTGATCCCGATCTTTCTCTAAATTCATTCTCAATACTATTCCTCTTTTTCCATAATCTAGCATAAATGGAACACACGAAACTTTTGTCGCAATAGGTATACAGCCCCAAAACATTCCCTCGGCAATAGCTTTTGGCCATCCTTCACTCTTTGAAGGTAAAATAACAAAATGGCTTTTTTTGTAGACTTTTTTTAATGTTTCTTTATCTTGATTACCATGCAAAAAAACAATATTTTGGAGTTGATTTGCTACAATATATTTTTCTAAAGAATCTCTTTCATTTCCTTCTCCGTATAAATTTAAAACCGCTTTATTTCCTTTTTTCATAAGTTGTTCGATTAACTTAACAGCATATATAGGATTTTTACCTTCAACTAAACTGCCTGCAAATACAAACTCAATTGTTTGATCTAAACTCTTTTTTGTGATCAATTCTTTTTCAGACTCTGAATAAGTTGCGGTAAAAAACGGTCTTATATTTTTTGATTGATTTTCCCAGTCTCCGTAAACCAAAACCTGTACATTCCTGCTCAAAAAAGTATTAGTTAAAATATACTTTTGTAAACGGTATGTCCAAGGCTGTTTACTTTGAGGGTCCCAATTCCCTGCATACTTCGCCGATTTTATTTTATTTGGAAAAAGTATTTGAACAAAACAGCCCAATAATCCAATATTTCCTGGACATCGCAAATGTATATGATCAGCATCTTTCATAGCCCAAAAGAGTTGCCAAAGGATAAATGGAATTTTGAAAATCGATAAAAAACTGTTTTTAAAACTAGTAAAGCTAAAGTTGGAAACGCTCCTAAAATCAATCTTGCTATGTTGATAAGCGCTGTCAATTTTTGTTATCCTGTTTTTTTTTAATGGAGCCAAAATAATAACCTCATCAACAGGAATATCTTCAAAAGGAATCGCTCCGTGAAAATGAATATGTCTTGCTAATTGTCCTAATTGAGATAATTCCTTTTCTTTAAGCATCTGTATGTAAGAGCTTCCATCTGGAAAAAACCAATCTCTTCCATAAATTTCTAATGAAACATTAGGAAACTTTTTATTTACTAACGGAAAAGCCTGAATCAACTGCCGGATTCCTTTTTTCTCGCAAACCGTCCCAACAAAAACAATTTTGTTCTGAGATTCATTTTCATTTACAGGTTTAAAAAAATCCGTATCAATAGGGTTACTTAAATATACTAGTGGTTTGTTATTGTAACTCAAATACTTTTCGGTATGATTTTTTACATAATGAGAAACTGCTATAAATGCATCACTTTTTTTGAAAGATCTTTTTTCCTGAAACCCTTTCCATTTGTCAATTTTTCTTTTTTCACTTTCTGCAAAAAAATGATGACCTCCATGCAGACGTATCACATATTTTACATCTGGCAGCTTATTTATAAAAGAGAGACCAAGCTCAGATGATTCAACAATTTGTATTGAATTACTTTGATGTATTTCTTTGATTTTATTATTTATAGATTTAGAGTTTAAATACCACGTAAAGCCTTTTACTGTATTTTTCTTTAATCTATAAATTTCTACACCCTCAACAATTTCAGTTTCTTCTGTTGCAATGTAATTTATCCCAACAACTGACACTTTCATTCCTTGTTTGACTAGTGCTGGTGCCAATGTTCTAACAAAACTTCCTATTCCTCCATGTGGGAAACCTTGTTTCGGAAATTCGTTTGTTATAAAACAAATATGCATCTTAAACAGCAATCAGCTTTTGTCTTATGTTATTTGATGCGTTTTTATAATCACCAAGTATTTTCACTTTCCATTCTTCCATAGCAGCATTTTGACTTGTCTCTAAAACTATTTTTTTTGAAATTTCTTCTTTGCTGTTCAGCCAAATAACCGCTTTTTTATTTGGCATACTCTTAAAATGCTGAAACTGATAGATTGTCTTTACGGACCAATTTTTTTCTTTTTTATTTTGCTGATCGTAATTAATGAAGATGCAAGGTTTATTAAACATCCAAAAATCAAATGCCATTGTTGAACCAACATTTACAACTAAATCAGAATAAAAAACGGTGCTGACAAGCAGTTTTACATCTTCGAGAGATGGATAGACAGCATTCCATTCCTTTGATTTACTAAAATACCATGATGGTGAAGCTTCTTTTATTAGATCTTTAAATTCATTTACAACTTCATCAAATCTTCCTGAAAAATCAACTGGACATCTTCTAAATAGTATTTGATACTGGTGCTGTAAATTTGCTTTAATAATTTCTTGAGCAAGATCTTTTAAGTAACTCGGATCATCTGGAGATGTTTTTAGATCATCTCCTGAAAAACATATTATTTTCTTATTTGGATCTAAATTATATCTTTTATAAAAGATCTCTTTTTCAATTATATTTTCTGCTTTTTGATAAAACTCAAACTGAGGTGTTCCTGTGACAGAAATTTTATCCACAGAAATTTCAGGATAATATGTATTCAGCTCATTTTTCATATAATTTGACCAAACTAAATAATTATCGGCTCTTAAAGCTAAACGGGCTTTGGGCAGATTATCCCAAGAATAAATTACTGTTGTTGTTGGAATTCCTAAATCTGATGCCGCAGCAAATATTGCTGCTGCTTTTAAAGCTCTTTGATGGGAACAGAAAACAGCACTAGGCCGCTCTTTTTTTAGAATTGTTTTTACCTCATCGTAAAGAGGATTTTGACGAAGGGCATTCTGATATCTTTGTTCTAATTTTAAAATGCTGGAATACTTTTTAAAAAAAGGAGCAATACACTCAATTACTTTGTAGAAAATCTTTTTAGAAAATGTCTTTTGATTCCAATTCCAGTTACTTAACAAAGTTGGATTCTTCACCTGTTTCTGATTGTAATACAATCTTGATAAACAAATTAATTCCCTCAGAAATTTTTCCTTTACAGACTCTTTATAATCAGGAATTACAATTTCACTTTCTATTGCAACATTCTTCTTAATTTCTATTATGGTCTCTGGATCAAAATTATGAAACAGAATCAATTCTTCGTTTATATTAATAAATGTGTCTGAATAAAGGTAATTTCTAATTCCAATTCCATCGGGAAAGAATAGTAAAATTTTATTCCTCTTCATTAAAAAAACCTACTTATTAAAAAAGTCTTTCAAAATTCTAGCCGTAAAAATTTTAGCACCTTCATCTGTCATATGTCCGCAAGACGAGAAGTACTTATTTTCGATCACTATGTTCTCGTAATTATGAATCTCGGGATAAGCTTTTTTAACTTTCTCAAAATAATTCATTCCCACAACGTTTTCGCACATTGGCGTCATTACTGCAATAAAATTAATGTTGTTTGCTTTGCAGATATTTTTAATTTCTTCGTAATATTTATTATGAAGAAGCGGATTTAAATTGACAATATTATTTTTCATATTGCCGTTTTTATGTTTTTCTAATGGATAATATCCTAGGTTATCTAATGCATTTGTTTTTTCATTTTTAATGATTTTACAAACTTCTCTAAAACCAATTTTGCTATCAAACTTTATGAATCTATAAAATGGAATATAATAGAGTTCATTAAAATTTTCTTGAGATTTAAACTGATTTTTTATTACTTCCGAATTATGAATGTAAGGTAAAAACTTTGCCGAAACGCCATCAGATTCTTTGTCGTTTGACAAATTTAAATCGGCTTCAAGAACAACATTTTTAATTTTGTATTTTCTTTCAATCATTAATTTCAGCATCAATGAAGCTTCAAATAAATGTCCGCCGCTCATACCATAATTAAAAGTTTTTAGCCCTTTTTCTTCAAACATTTGCGAAACAAAATGATTGTTTGCTCTTGAGGAACCTAGAATAACTACATCATAGTTTTGAGGTTTAGAATTGACAACTGTTTCAATTTTTCCGCGATTTTTTGATTGAAAAAAAACTGCTGTATAAAGTCCATCCAAGACAACTGCTATTAGAGTTGTTATTAGAATAATTTTAGCGGTATAGGTTAAAAAACGTTTCATTAAAATTGAAAATATATAAATTCTTTATAATCAGAGAAAGTTCCAAACGCAAGTATTGCTGTAATAGCCAATGCAATTTTAAGCATACTATTTCGTCCTGAAAGCGGTTCGATCTTAGCACGGCTATTCCACTCTACTGCAACAAACAATACTACTAAGAGTATTAATTCATAATTATATCTTTCGTTATCTAAATATTGAAAACTAAAATCTTGATTTAAAACTAATCTTTTCAGATACAACAAAGCATCTGATATCGTTCTTGCTCTAAAAAACACCCAAGCGATACATGTAATTATAAACGTTGATAAAATACTAAGGATTACTTTTACAGAGTCTAAATCTCTTTTTAAAACTATTGTATCAATGTTATTTCTGTTACTTTTTGCCAGAAGCAGCGGTAAAAAATAAACAGCATTTATGAATCCCCAAGCTATATAAGTCCAATTTGCTCCATGCCAAAATCCGCTGACAATAAAAATTATAAACGTATTTCTAATTTTCATCCAAAGTCCGCCTTTACTTCCTCCTAATGGGATATATAAATAATCTCGAAACCATGACGAAAGCGATATGTGCCATCTTCTCCAGAACTCAGCAATATCTCTAGAAAAATAAGGGTAATTGAAGTTTCGCAACAAATCAATTCCAAACAATTTTGAAACCCCTAAAGCAATATCTGAGTAACCTGAAAAATCTCCGTAAATTTGAAATGCAAAATAAACGGCTCCCAATATCAATGAAAAAGAGTTCATCGTTGAATAATTATCGAAAATGGCATTAGCATAAGTTGCGCAAGTATCGGCAATAACTACTTTTTTGACTAATCCCCAAATAATTTGACAAACTCCATCTTTTGCAGTTTGAAAATTAAATTCGCGTTTTATTTTTACTTGCGGAAGCAAATGTGTAGCTCTCTCAATTGGACCGGCAACCAGCAAAGGAAAATAACTTACAAACAAGGAGTAATCTACAAAGTTGTATTCGGCTTTAATTCGTTTATAATAAATATCTATTACATAAGACAGTCCATGAAAAGTGTAAAACGAAATACCGACCGGAAGAATCACATTTAACAAAATTGGACTTGCTTTAAATCCTGCTGCACTTAACAAATCTGCAAAAGAGGCTGCGAAAAAATTATAGTATTTAAAGATTCCCAAAAATCCAAGATTAACAATAATACTTAACCAAAACCAAAATTTCCTGCTTTTTTCCGATTTCCCTTTCTCAATTTGAATTCCTGTATAATAATCTAAGAAGGTTGAAAAAACTAATAAGAATAAAAACCTCCAATCCCAGCAGGAATAGAAATAATAACTAGCAATAATTAATACAAAATTTTGGGTGCTTTTGTTTTTATTAAAAACGAACCAATACAATAAAAATACTATTGGTAAAAAAACAGCAAAAGCTATGGAGTTGAAAAACATAAGTGCTTAAAAGTGGAAATTAATAACGAAACATATTTAAATATCTCTAAATTGTTTTTGATGATTGAGCGGACAAATATCCGATTTCTGCAGACAACTAAGAAATAATTTGGTAATATTTCTATATACAGACTCATTGAGATGTAAATCAATACATATTTTTAAATAAAAATGCAGCGTAATCAAAATCCTCTTGGGTATCAATATCAACATTCGCGAACGTATGGTTTACTTCGAATGGTAATGCATCTTTTGAAATAATTATATCTTCAAAAATTAATCTTGCTTTTGTAATATAAAGTAATCCATTTTCAAAGAAAAGAGGTTCCAAATCTTGGCTCCTTTGTCCGATTTTATAAGTAAACGGAATAAATTTATTATCAACTATTTTTCCAAACTTTTTATCATTCCCAGTAACCGTAAATAAACTATCATACCGCTCTCTTTCATATGCCCTAAAAGCATCTTTCAATAAATTTTCTGGTCTTAATGGATTTGTAGGCTGCAGTAAAATAACATTTTCAATATCAACATTTATTGTCTCTAAAACATGCTTCAATGCAGTTACGGTTGGTTCTAAATCTCCTGATAGCGATTCTGGTCTGTCTATAACTTTTGCTCCAAATTGTAATGCAATCTTTTTTGTTTCTGCATCATTAGTCGAAACATAAATTTCATCAATTATTTCACTATTGGCTTGTGCATACAAAATACTATGCACCAGTAAAGGAATACTGCCAATTAGTTTTATGTTTTTTTGATACAGCCTTTTGGAACCTCCTCGTGCTGGAATTATGGCAATTGTTTTCACTCTAAGGCATACTGTTTTTAGCTTTGGTTATAAGTTCATTCATTCTAATATTCCATTTTTCTGAAGAATACAATTCTGAAGAAAATTCAGGAAGCTCAAATTTTCCATCCAAAAAATCATTTATTGCATCGACCCATTCTGAAACAAAATCTGGATTTTGGATGAGTCTTCCCAGCTTTCCATATTGTAAAACTTCTGGGACTCCTCCCATTGCAGAGGCAATGCAATAATTACCGCAGTGCAAAGCCTCAATTAAACTTAGGCCAAAACCTTCTTGGCATAACGTTGGAAAAAGATAACAATCTGACGCTTGGTAATATTCTGGAAGATCATGATTTGGAATTTTACCCAAGAATTTTACGCCATCTATATCTTCTTGAGCTTCGCAACCAATAACTATTAGGACTATATTTTTTTCTGTTTTATATATTTTTTTCCATGCTTCTAAAATAATATGTAATCCTTTTTTGGGTCTGTCTTGAGAACACCATACAAAGGCTTTTTTATCATCAAACTCGTATTTCTGTTTTAGTTCTTGCTTTTTTAAAATCGAAACTTTTTTAAATTTATTAGTATCGATGCCATTATAAAGTATAGAAAAATAGCTGGGAAGAGTAGTAATTGTTTCTTTATGCTGTTTATAACTATCATTTGTTAATACGATCAATTCATTTATCAATTCATAAAAATTTGATTTTGAATTTAGCTGAGCATATGGGGAGAAACCATGATAAAAGAACTGAATGTAACAATTCTTTGAAACTCCTTTTGAAAGAAGATACTCTTTAAGTGGTTTAACCATTCCGTAATTATCAACAATTTGAATTATATAGTTTTCGTTTCGAACTATTATCTTGTCTAAAGCGCTTAAATATTCTATGTTTTTTTTCTTGAAAACTTTGTTCTGAATGCTGCTCCAAAGTGTTGCTTGTATAAAACTATATTTTACTCCCTTAAACAAATCTTCTGACTTAGGGCAAACTATATAATCTATTTCATTATTTTTCTCTAGGTAATTATTATATAGGGTTGTCCAACTTCCAATCTTTGAAAAAGGCAGCGGAACTTGCGAAAGTAAAATCACTTTTGCCATTAAACTTTTCTCATTAATCGTTTCGACATTTTTGCACTACATTATATAATTATTTAGTCTTTAATTCTAATATCAAATCTTTTCAGATGTATTAAACGAAAACCTTTTTTGGTTAAAATAATTGTCGTAATTCCAACATAAAGTCTTACTGCATCATAATAGTTAAGATTTACATCCTTTAAGTTTTCTAAAATGAATTTAAAATTTCTTATGCTTTTATTAAATTTTAACAGCAATCTTATCTCGTAGAAAAAATGCAATTCTCTGTATATTATATATTTCTTAAGCTTTTTGATTTTATCTTCTTCTATATTACATTCATTGGAATTTAAAACTTTATAAACTTTTTGAAAATAATCAAGTTGTGATTGCAAACTGATTGGATTAGTTGATGCTTCGGAATCAATACTTTTATGTCCTCTTCGCACAAAAAACAATACGTCTTCAATATAGTAAAACCTCACATTTTCGACCAATCTTCTAAAGTTAAAATCAGTTTCCTGAGCATTTGACAAAGTCTCATCAAAGAGTTCTTTATTATTTAGTACTTCTCTTCTCCAAAGTGAAGATGGTGTTAAAAAATAAAGCTCACCTATTATAAAATGAAATAAGGCATTTTTATCGTAAATCATTTGAGGGATAAAGTCCTCATTAGCATCGTGAATTGTTTTTGTGAATATTTTCGAAAACGCTGCACAAAATCCTAATTCCTTATTTTTATTTAAAACACCAACTTGTTTTTCGAGAAAATCAGAACTCATAATATCATCGCTGTCAAACCATTTTATATATGCCCCCTTAGATAACTCGAAACCAAAGTTCCTACAGGCATTTGCACCTTTTATTCGATCTATTGGTCTTTGATGATATTGAAAACGTTTATCTTTATATATGTAGCCAGCAATCAAACTAGCTGTTTGATCAGTGCTTCTATCATCAATAATAAGGCATTCCCAGTTTGTATAAGTTTGGTTTACTATACTGTTTAACGTTTCAACTATTAAATCTGCTCGATTAAAGGTTGGAATGATTATAGAAACTAACTTATTGTGCATTTGATCAAAAGATAAAAAGAGCGCATTTTGTAACTTTCATGTATTTCTTAACAATCTTTGTAAAGTGGTATGCAACCGATTTTATAAACTTCAAATAATTTATAAAGGAATTATAATTGAAGTAGAGCCAACTTATTTTTAAGAAATAAACGATTTGCTTTTTTTCATTTATATAACAATTTGAAATTTTGGAAACTAAAATTTGTCTTTGCTTTTTTGAAAAACAATTTGTTCTTCTCGTCAAAAGAAAATAATAAAATGTAAACTTTGCTTTGTTCTTGATTCTTTCTTTTGTTACATCTCCGGAAATACTTAGAGATGAAAATCTCACAAAAATGACTGCGTTATTAATGCTATAGACATTTTTAAATTCAGAAAACTCCAAAACGGCCGTGTCGTCACTATACCACGCTATTGGATAATCTCTAAAACCAATCTCTAAAGCCTTTTCTTTCTTAAAAACATACTCACTTAATGAACTGCGAGTTTTATTTGTTATTTTTCTAATCAGGAAATCGGTTGATTTTTCTATTTCTGGATGTGTATGTACATCCGAAATGGTTTCATTTCGCTCATTGATTAATTGTGTCGAGTACCTTATAACATTAATCTTTTCATCGATTTGGGACAGACTTTTATAGAACTCCGCAATAGCATTATTACCCAAAACATCGTCATCGCCCAAAACCATAATCCATTCTTCATTTTCTGAAAAATCAATACAGCGCTGCCACTGTTTTGTTAATGACTTACTCCCTAAATTTTCATTAAAACGATAATAGTTAACATCAAACTTATCCCGATATTTTTCGATTATTCTTTTTGGACACTCAGGACTTGCATCGTCTCCAATATAAACCTTAAATCTTTTATCCGATTGATTAGCAAGTGATTGAATTGTTTCTTCAAAATAAGCTAATTTGTAAAAAGGAATTATAATAGCCAACATTTACTTAAGCCTTATTAATCTTTTTAAACCGGCTTTAAAAACCATTTTATTTGATAACAATAGTGGAATTTGACCATTATTAATTTCAAATTTTGCGATAAAATCATCAATAGAATTTGACGGCATAAATTCTAACACATTCCATACTTTTGGTGTTATGGGGTGAATATCTTTAAACTCTTTGTAATTAGAACTATTTAAGCCTTTCCAAAACTGAAAATATATTTCAGTATCAAAATCATCTCTATGTCCCCAATTTTTAATCTTTAAATGAACTTGTTCTTCACTTCTAGCCCAAGATTGATGAATTACTTTAATATTCGAAAAATGATTTTTGATTTTATTATTTCCTCTTGTATGTGTATTTATTGTCTGATTTGTAATAAACGGAAATTTCTCTTCATTATCAATATACAAATAACCATCTGGCAATTCTCGAAACAAAGTAATCAGATTTCCTTGAAAACAAATTGGTGTAAGTTTAGGAAACAAATTCAGATACCAATACTTGTTTAAATACTTCGTGATCTTTTTAAAATCATAAATGTATTCATCAACATCCAACTGAATTTTCCAACCTTTCCCTAATTTCTTCAGTACCATATTTCGTTCTCTCGATTCGCATTCCATTGGGGTCAAATCTGACATATAAAATTGATCAAAATAGAATTGAATTTTATCCTTCTTATCAAAAATTTTAACTTCATCAAAAAAAGAATCGGGTATTTTAAATGTATTTCCACTCCATGTTTTACTTTCACTGTCTATTGCTAAAACAATTTTATCGACATCATCATACAATTGTTTAATAGAGGTAAGCAACATAGCATAATCATAAGAGACTAAATAACTCACACTAATCATTCTCTGTAACTTTTGAGTTCCACTTTGTGGGTAAATACATTTTCGAATGTTTAGGCAACGGTTTTGTCCTTTTTGTGAAACTGCTTTGTTCTAAATAAAATCCCACTAAGTTTTTAATGGTATAAAAAGTATCAAGCTGACCACTTCCAATCCAAAGATTAATAGTATAAAAACCAGGAATAAATAACAAGTGATCTGTCTTAACGTGAATTGTAATTTCCTTTCCTTTTTCTAACTTCTGAAACAGCAAACCATCATCTTCATTTGTAATATGAGCTACTAACTCTTGATTTGCATTTAAAACATCCATCGCAATAGATAAATCTGTAACACGATCTAAAATCTTAAAGTTAATTTCAAATTCTAATTTATCTCCCAATTCAATAATCTGACCTTGTAAAATTGGAATATTATTATTTGTGACTTTAAAATAATTAAATTCTATTCTATTTAAACGAGATTTATGAATACACTCTGACAAGAGTTCTTCTGTTGTTATTTTTGAATAAAAATCTATGCTTTCGCTAATTTCACCTTCAAAAACAACCTTTCCGTATTCTAAAACAATTCCTCTTGTGCATAGGCTCTTTATGGCAGCCATATTATGGCTTACAAATAAAACAGTTCTGCCTTCGCCTTTTGCAATATCTTGCATCTTACCGATTGCTTTCTTCTGAAATTCTACATCACCAACTGCCAATACCTCATCAACAACCAAAATTTCAGGCTCTAAAAAGGCTGCTACAGCAAATGCCAAACGAACATTCATTCCAGAACTGTATCTTTTTACGGGAGTATCTATATAACGTTCACAGCCTGAGAATTCAATAATTTCATCAAGTTTTGAAATGATCTCTTTTTTGGTCATTCCAAGAATTGCTCCATTTAAAAAAATATTTTCTCTTCCTGTCAATTCTCCATTAAATCCAGTACCAACTTCCAATAATGAAGCGATACGTCCTCGAGACTTTATTCTGCCTGTAGTTGGGGCAGTAACTTTTGATAATATTTTAAGAAGTGTCGATTTCCCTGCTCCATTTTTACCAATAATTGCTAAAACTTCTCCACGTTTAACTTCAAAATTTATATTTTGCAGTGCCCAAACATAATCTGAAGTTCCTTTAACAGAGCGATAATTAGTTTCTCCTATTTTTAAATAAGGATCCTCCTTGCCTCTTATCTTGAGCCACCAACGATTTAAATCATGGCTTATGGTTCCGGTACCAACTTGCCCTAGACGATATTGTTTAGAAATATTCTCGACTTTTAAAATAATGTCTTTCAATTTTTGAATAAACTAGATTTAATAAATATCGAACTCTTTTTAAACTGTATCTATAAAACTTTTCTCGGTTCTATTAAAAGTTAAAAGACCAATAAAAAAAATAACAATCGTAACAGCAACGGTATAAATTAATCCTAAAGCTGATACTTCACCCACATTTAAAAGAATGTATCTTGAAGTTTCAATTATAAATGCCAGCGGATTGTATTCAACAATCCATCCATATTCTGGCAGTTTATTTTTTACTAATCCCATTGGATACATTACAGCTGACAAATACATTAATAATTGGATTCCAAAACTTACCAAATAACTAAAATCTCGATATTTAGTAATCATCGAAGAAATCAACATTCCTAATCCAAGCCCTAAAATCCCCATGATGATAATTAGAAAAGGAAAAAACACTGCAAATCCATTTAAAATTAAATTCACATCTTTTAAATAATAAAATATATAAAATGCAATAAAAATTAAAAATTGGATTCCGAATTTAATTAAGTTAGAAATCACAATTGATAATGGAGTAATAATTCTTGGAAAATAAACTTTTCCAAAAACACTTGCATTCACTTTAAAAGTATCAGAAGTTCCATTCAAGCAAGCTGTAAAATAATTCCAAATCGTAATTCCTGTCAAATTAAATAAAAAAGGCGGTACAGAACCCGTATTAATTCCGGCTACGTTATTAAAAATGATGGTAAAAGTAAGCGACGTAAATAATGGTTGTATCAAATACCATAACGGCCCCAAAACAGTTTGTTTATAAACCGTTATTATGTCTCTTTTTACAAAAAGAAATAATAGATCTCTATATTGCCAAACTTCTCTAAGATTTAATGATAGAAATTTGTTCCTTGATTTTATAACAAATAACCAATCCTCTTGCTCATTTTCACTGTCCATTATCAAAAATATTTAACAATGGAAAAAGGCGCTAAAAAAGCACCTTTTTTCTTACAAATTATATTTGTAGATAACATCCTATAGTTTATCCATATTATTTATCCAAAACTTCAAAAGTTGAATTCATACTCTTAAATTCAGGAACAATCTTTTTCATCTTAGCGACAATATCGTCATTGTCATAAAAATCAGCAATTCCAATTAGCTCATCGATATCAATATGCAAATTTTCGTATTCATCTTGTATTTCTTGAGCAATCATAATTTTATTATGATAAGTTGGCAGCGTTTTAGAAGTATCATTCAATAACTCTTCATATAATTTTTCGCCTGGTCTTAAACCTACTATTTTTATTTTGATTTCTTTATCAGGGATAAAACCTGCAAGCTTAATCATTTTTCTAGCTAAATCAATAATTTTGACTGGTTTTCCCATATCAAAAATATAAATTTCTCCACCATTACCCATTGCTCCAGCTTCTAATACTAACTGACAAGCTTCTGGAATAGTCATGAAATATCTAATAATGTCTTGATGTGTAATTGTAACTGGGCCGCCTTCAGCAATTTGCTTGGTAAATAAAGGGACTACAGATCCATTAGAACCTAAAACATTTCCAAAACGAGTAGTAATAAACTTTGTTACCCCTGGAATATTTTCACTTTGATTTTTTAAGAATAAAGACTGCACGTATTTCTCTGCAATACGTTTACTTGCCCCCATAACATTACTAGGGTTAACTGCTTTATCTGTTGATACCATGACAAATTTTTTGACATGATACTTACAGGATAAATCAGCAAGATTCTTAGTTCCTTTTATGTTAGTTAAAATAGCTTGCGAAGGGTTGTCCTCCATTAATGGCACATGTTTGTATGCTGCCGCATGAAAAACAACATGCGGATTATGGTTTTTAAATACCTTCTCTAATGCTTTTTTACTTTTTACATCAGCAATTACGGCAATTATTTTTGTGTCTGAATTCATGGCTAATGTCTCCAAACATAAGTTATGAAGCGGCGTTTCAGCATGATCCAAAACAATCACAGCCTTTGGATTAAAACCAAGAACCTGTCTCACAATCTCACTTCCTATTGAACCAGCGGCTCCAGTAATAAGAATTGTTTTGTCTTTTAATTGCTTAGAAATTGATTTACTGTCTAGAACAATTGGTTTTCGTTCCAGCAAATCTTCAATTTGAATATTTTTTACTTTTTGCGAAATCTCTTTTTGATTTTCCCAATCTGAAATCAATGGAACAGTATAAACTCTATAATTAAACTCCAAACATTGATCAACAATGATTAACTGTTCTTCCTTAGACAAACTTTTATCTGCAATAATCACACCTTCTGCAGCTACAGAACGCATTAATGCAGGTAATTTTTTTCGTAAAATCAATATCGGAAGATCCAACATTCTCTTAGATGCATTCTGATTATTTTTATCGACGAAACCTACAATTTTAAATCTAGAAGGAGTTTCAAACTTCAAAGCATTGGCAACAGAGATTGCATTTGCATCTGTACCATAAATTACTGTTCGAATAAGTTTAGAATTTGTCTTTTCTGAAAAGTACATTTCAAAAGTTTGTTTTACGACTACTCGGTACAAAAACAAACTACAAAAAGACAAAACCAAATTAATAAAGAGTCCTGTATTCAAAAAAGCCTTATGTCCTGTATACAATTCAAAAACTAAATTGAAAAACAAAAAGAAAACTAAAACTGACATTTGAGAAAACAACAGTTTTATAGCGTCAATAAAAGAAGAATGCCTAATAATACCTGAATAGGTCCTAAACAACCAAAAGAAAAATATGTTTACAACCAACAAACTAACAACAAAATAAGATTGATGCGATGTAATAATATATCCTAATCCTGTTCCTTCAAAAAGCATATAGGTAAAGGTGAAGGAAAAAATCAGTACCATTACATCAATGGCAATAATAATCCATCGAGGCAAATAACTAAGGCTATTGATATTTGCTCTCAAATTCCTTGGTGAAAAAGAATTGTACAATATAGAGGCTATTTTGGTTGGTTGATCTGTCTCCAATTTGGTCTGATTTCGTTCTGTAAACTTTGTATGTCTTACAAAAATACAAATTAAAGGGTTTAAAAATTTATTTCTAGAATAAATTAAACTTTAACTCCTCTTTTCTTTTGTTTTAAAAATTCTATTAAATACGCCCCGTATCCCGATTTCACCAACGGTAATGCTAATTTCTCAAGTTGAGCATCATCGATGAATCCTTGTCTCCAAGCAATTTCTTCAATACAACCAACCTTTAGACCTTGCCTTTCCTCAAGTACTTGAACAAATTGACCTGCTTGCATCAAACTATTAAAAGTCCCTGTGTCTAACCAAGCCGTACCTCTACTTAATATTCCAACTTTTAGCTTTCCTTTTTCAAGATAAACTTTATTAACATCTGTGATCTCATATTCACCACGAGCACTAGGTTTAATATTTTTAGCAATTTCAACTACAGAGTTATCGTAAAAATACAATCCTGGAACAGCGTAATTTGATTTAGGCTCCAATGGTTTTTCTTCAATTGAAATCGCTTTTTTGTTTTCGTCAAATTCAACAACACCATATCTTTCAGGATCAGAAACATGGTACGCAAAAACAACCCCTCCTTCTGGATCAGCATTATCTTTAAGCAATTGTTGCATGTTTGTTCCAAAGAAAATATTATCCCCAAGCACTAAAGCGACCTTATCTTTACCTATAAATTCCTCTCCAATGACAAAGGCTTGTGCTAACCCATTTGGATCTGGCTGTTCAGCATAACTAAACTTGCAGCCAATTGAACTACCATCTCCTAAAAGTTTTTTAAAATGGGGTAAATCGTGAGGGGTAGATATAATCAAAATTTCACTTATTCCTGCCATCATCAAAGTTGACAACGGATAATAAATCATTGGTTTATCGTAAACTGGCATTAGTTGCTTGCTCACCGCTAATGTTAATGGATGTAATCTCGTGCCAGAACCTCCAGCTAATATAATTCCTTTCATCTTTTGTGATTTTAGATTTTAGATTTTTAGAAGCAAGATGTTAGAAGCAAGACTTTTGACTTTTACCTTCGTTAGAACATTAATGCTAAAATCTATATATAATCTTTTCTTTAAGTAAACATTTTTTTTAAACTCTCTTTGTAATCCGGCACCTCAACCTTGTAAACGGACATTATCTTTGACTTATCTAATAGTGAAAATTCAGGACGTTTTGCTGGAGTTGGATAAGAAGACGATGGAATTCCTCCTACTTTGCAACTGTAATTTCCAAGTTCTTTAATACTTAACGCAAATTCGTACCAGCTAATTTCACCTTCATTTGAGTAATTATAAATTCCTGGAATCCATTTAGAAGATTCAACTATATCCATCATTGCAAGTGCTAAATCTGCTGCATACGTTGGCGAACCAATCTGGTCATAAACCACATTAATTTCATCTCTTTCCTGCATTAATCGTTGCATCGTTCTTACAAAATTATTTCCAAACTTACTATAAACCCAAGAAGTTCTAATAATAATAGATTCGGGATTTTCTTTTAAGCAAGCTATTTCACCTGCCAACTTACTTTCTCCATAAACATTTATAGGGTTAGTTTCTGCTTTTTCATCCAAAGCAATTGACGAAGTTCCATCAAATACGTAATCAGTTGAAACGTGAATTAATTTGACATTATTTTCGAATGCATATTTTGCAATTAACTCAACTGCCAAATGATTTATAGTAAAAGCTAATTCTTTTTCCGTTTCCGCTTTATCAACTGCCGTATATGCACCACAATTTAGAATTATATCTGGTTGAATTTCGCCTAACTGTATTTTCAGAATCTCTAAATTATCTAATGTGATTTGAGTTCTATCCGCAAAAAACCAATTGCATTGTGTGTATTCTGACGATAAAGCTGATAATTCAGATCCTAACTGCCCATTGGCACCTGTTACAAGAATTTTTCTCATTAAAATAAACTATTACAATTTTCAATAAAAGGGAGAATTTGATCTTTTTCCGAGACAATAGCCTCCTCAAGATTCATTCCCCAATCAATATTCAAAGATGGATCGTCATATTTGATTCCTCCTTCAGAAGCTTTGTTATAAAATTGATCACATTTATACATAACCGAAGCCGTTTCACTAATAACTGAAAACCCGTGAGCAAATCCCTGCGGTACTAATAATTGTTTTTTATTATCTGCTGATAATAAAACACTAAATGATTTCCCATATGTAGGAGAATCTTTTCTTAAATCTACTGCAACATCAATAATTTCTCCTTCTAAAACACGAACTAGTTTTGTCTGTGCGAAAGGAGGATTTTGGTAATGCAACCCTCTTAAAGTTCCCTTTTTTGAGAATGATTGATTATCTTGAACAAATTCAATATTAATTCCTAAATCTTCAAATTTAGTTTTACTATAAGATTCAAAAAAATAACCTCTTTCGTCTCCAAATACTGTTGGTTCTACAACTACTAAGTCTTTTATAAATGTTTCCTCAATTTTCATTTTAAAATTTTATATTCATTTAAAGAAATTAATGATAACTTCTTTTATTCTATTTTTATCGGTATTCGTTAAATTTGATCCTGATGGCAAACATAATCCTTTTTTAAATAACTCTTCAGAAATCTTATTACCATAATATGGATATTCTTTAAAAATTGGCTGCAGATGCATCGGTTTCCATAATGGCCGACTCTCAATATTAGCTTTTTCAAGAGTGAGTCTTAAACTCTCTTTCATTTCTTCTGTTTCTAGTAGTATTGCATTAAGCCAATAATTAGAAAAGAAAACATTCTTTATGTTTTCAAAAAGTTTTACATTTTCAACTTCTTGAAATATCTTTTTATAAAATAAATGATTTGCTTGTCTTAAATTAATATTCCTTTCTAAGATTTTAATTTGTCCAAGACCAACTCCTGCGCAAATATTACTCATTCTATAATTATAACCTATTTCGCTATGCTGATAATGTACAGCTATACCTTTTGATTGGGTAGCATAAAAGATAGCTTTCTTTTTTATTTCATCTGAATTCGTAATTAATGCTCCTCCGCTAGAAGTAGTTATAATTTTATTTCCATTAAAGGACAAAATACCAAAAAAACCAAAGCTACCACATTTTTTACCTTTATAAGTACTTCCAAGAGCTTCTGCACTATCTTCAATAATTGGTATTCCATATTTATCAGCAATTAAATGTACATCATCTACTTTATAAGGCATGCCGTATAAATGAACTGCTATAATTGCTTTTGGTTTTTTTCCTTTTTTTATTCGATCTTTTATTGCTATTTCAAGATTTTCAGGACAAATATTCCATGTATCAATTTCACTATCTACAAATATCGGACATGCATTCTGATATAAAATTGGATTTGCTGAAGCCGAAAAAGTCATGCTTTGACAAATAACCTCATCACCAGCTTTTACATCTAACAAAATTAATGCTAAATGTATCGCAGATGTACCAGAATTTGACGCGACAATAAAATTTTCATTTTCAAAATACCTCTGAAGTTCATTTTCAAATTCATCTACATTTGGCCCTCCTGAAGTAATCCAATTTGACTTTAGAGCTTTCTGAATATATCCTTCCTCAAACCCACTTTCTTGAGACAATGATAAATAAATTCTTTCGTTTTTCATTATTTGAAAAGCCAATAATCTAATGGATAACGAACATCATCATCGCTTACATTTGCTAATGGCAATGTAGAAAAGGATATTAGTTTTGAATTTTCTTCAAGAGATTCTATTGCATTTGCATAGCCCGCAGGTATATGAACAATTTTGCTTTCAGATTCAGAAACAAAAACAGTCTCAATAATTAAATCTTTCGAAGGATTCTCCCAATTATCAATTTTTATAAAATGAATATTAAAAGAACCTGAAAGACAATAAAAATTTTTAGTATCTAATTTATGCCCCTGCCAAGCTCGGATTGGATTTTCCTTCGAATTACTTATAATATAAAACCTTTCGATATCGGCAAAACTAAAATCGTTTACATACGATATACTTCCTCGATGATCTAAAAATTTTCCTCCTTGAATTATTTTAGACGCCATGATTCAATCGCGAATTACTTTTGTTTATTAAATAAAATTTTGATGAATAAAGCAACAATAAGGGCAAAATTACAATTAAGAATACAAGTGAATCTTGAACTTTTTGATAAAGAAAAATCACTACTAAAGAAATTCCTGTCTGAACTAAAGCGTAAAGAAGAGATACTAATCTATGCTGTATTTTATATTCATTGCTTAATATTTGATATAAGTGCAATCTATGTGCCTCAAAAATATTCTGCTTTAGATAAAGCCTATGTAGAATTGTACAAACCGCATCAACTCCATATACTGCTAAGAACAATAGCCAAATAAGTGATTCTGTAACAAGAATTAGTTTTACAATCAAATAAATTATCCAAAAAGCGACGGCAATACTTCCAACATCTCCAGCAAAACATTTTGCTTTTTTTCTATAATTAAAAAACAAAAAAATTAAACTGGCCACCATTACATATTTTATAAACATTCCATCAGTAAAAAACTGGACTTTTGTATTGACATACAACAATGATCCCATTACTACTAAAGTATACAGTCCAGTAATTCCATTGATTCCATCCATGAAATTATACGCATTTATGAGTCCAATAGCCAAAATATATGCAATGCCAACTCCCCAGATAGGCATTAAATGGAATAAATTCAAATCGACAAAAATCAAAGTGATTGCAAAGAAGTGAATTGAAATTCGGATCTTGTTTGACAAATTTTGAATATCATCCCAAAAACTAACTAAGCTAACTAAAGTAATACCAGTAAAGAAAAAATAATTATTTTCTATATGTTGCATAAAATAAAGTAGCGCTGAAAACCAAAATATGATCCCGCCTCCTCTCAATGTTATTTCTGTATGCGAACTCCTTTGGTTTGGTTTATCAATTATATTAAAATGATTTGCCACTTTAAAATAAACTAGCAATATAATTATTAATACTATTCCTAAAATTGTGTATTCCATTATTTATTTATAAAACTTTTTATAGTTTTTTCAAGTCCTTGCTGAGCTGTATTAGGTAACTTTTCAACTCCAACAGCTTTTTTTATTTTCAGATTAGAAACCCTATAATTCTCTGTTAATTTTTGAATGGTTTCTGAATTTAAAGGAAATTTAATAAAATCTCCCAGCTTAGCCATACCATTAATTAATCTCTTAGGAATTGCAATGGATACGTTTTTCTTGTTTGAAGCCAATGCAATTATTTTAACCAACTCGTTTGTCGACAAAACTTCATCATCTGCAAAATTATAAACACCTGAAATAATATTTTTATTTTCAAGAATTTCTTTAATCATGAAATTCAAATTGTCAATTCCTAAAAATGATCTTTGATTTTCAAAAGCTGCTAAAGGATAAGGAACTCTTTTCTTTACTAAATTATAGAGCAAGTTTAAATTTCCTTTATTCCCCGGACCATGAATCATGCAAGGTCTTATTATAAAAACTCTTTTACCGTCTGGAATTTCTTTTGATAAAATATACTCTTCTGCTTTTAATTTAGATTTTCCGTATGCTGTTTTAGGATTCGGTTTAACATTTTCATACAAAATTTCAAACACATCATCAGCAACAGCTTTTACACTACTAAAATAAATAAAGTCTTTAATATCACTTTTTAAAAATGCATTAAATAATTCTTCGGTCAAATCTGTATTTACTTTAAAATACTCCAAAGTATCGCTGGTTCCTTTTGTATCATGAGCTTTACCGGCGAGATGAATAATTGCATCAGCTGTAAAATCATTTTTCCAATTTAAATTTCTTAAGGAAATTTTATCAACTAAAAAAGAATAATTAGTTAAATAATCAGATAGATTTTTGCCAACAAAACCAGATGAACCTGTAATCTTTATTTTCATTTATTTGAATTGTTCTAATGCTTTTTTATTTATTTTCTTTCTTTCTGAATCAAAAAACCATCCCCATTTATTAAAATAAGTAATAGCAGAATTTACAAATATTTTAAAAAGTCTTTTACTTTTATTTGCCCCAGATTCATATTCATGGACAACTGAAACATTGGGAAAATAAATCGTTTTATAATATTGGTGTATTCTTCTAGACAAATCCCAATCTTCAAAATACATAAAAAAATCATCGTCATACATGCCAACTTTTTTAACAGCATCGAGGTTTAGTAGCGTAAAACAGCCTGAAAGTACTGGTGCATTATAAATAAAATCTTTCGGAACTTTTCTTAGTTCATATTCATCTATAAATTTCTGATAGGCTTTTAATGGCCACTTAAGTTTTCTCCAAAATATACTAAAAGGAGACGGCAAAAGCTTAGGTAAATACTGAATACTTCCATCCATATTCAAAACCTGAGGCATCATCATTCCAATTTTAGCATCTCTATCCATATATTCGATCATACGTGTAATTATATTATTCTCAAAATAAACATCTGGATTAATGATAAAATGATACTTCGATCCTAATTCTATTGCTTTTTGAATTGCTACATTATGAGAAGCACCGAATCCAGGATTCGATGGATTATGAAAATATGAAATTCTGTCATCTGTTTTTAAAATTTTCAAACAATCAATTGGTGAATTATCAACTAAAAACAAATGAACTTCTAATTCAGAACTTAAAAAGGATTTAATTATTTCTTGTAACATATTGACATCATTATTAAATAACACAATACATGACGTTACTCTTATTTTCAAAATAATATTTTTAATTTATATAGTTATTTTTTCGATCAAACATAAGCACTAATAATCGATTATAAAACTTCTTGTTTAGTGCAGAAAAAATTTAATTTAAAATTTTAATCAGAGGTTTTTTCGTCTTATTCATTAACTTTATATTCTTAATGTTTTTATCAACATTAATTTGCTTTAAATTAACTTTTTCTACCTCATAATTTCCATTATGAACTGAAGATGAAGGTAGCATAAAATTTAAATTTTCATTACCAGTTTTCCCTATGACTTCACCAATTAGCACATTTTGCATTCCATAAAAATCTACTGAGTGGCTTTCTAAATTTAACCTATCAATTTTTACAGTTGATAAGATTGAATTATCCAATAAAGCAAATTGGGCAGCAGAAGATTTATAATTTCCAGATAATTTAAAATTTTTAATTAAAATATCACATTTACCCAGTAGAGAACCTCTTAGTCCCTTATTTAAACAACCTTCTCTCCCACTTTCAATATCTAGATTATTAATAGTGACTTTCCCTCCTGCAGAGTAAATATGTATTGCTGAACTATCGAAATTAGAATCTCTTTTATCTCTCGAAGTTATCTTAATTTTTAGATTGTCAATTGTTGCAGTTTCACATCTTTCAAACCACATCCCCCCAGAGGGATTGTTTGAAAAAACAAGTCCGGAATAGTTGTATATTTTGATTTTGTCTGCAGTAAAATTTTTATTTCTATCTGCGGTAACAGCAGTTGACCCATAATTGACAACTTCTAAATTATGAGCTGTATAATTTCCATGGCTGACAATAAAATTAAATGAAGCTTGTGGCATCATTTGCAAGCTAACTCGATCATAAAATTTTCCATCAACCTGAAGTTTAACTGGTAAAACTCCAACGTTTTCTGCATATGCATTTGAAACAATTGTCTCTCCTCCAGAAGTTTTCCCATCATCTATCGAATGGTAAACATGAAATGTTTTATAACTAAGATTTTTAAAATACAAATCATTAAGCATTACTTTTCCTAAACTATAAATAGTTATTGCCGACATGGCATGAAGATTTTTTACTGAAAATTTATTTACCTCTATATGAGCCTGGTTATCCATTGCATAGAAATAAAAAAAATCTGGTCTACTTGGGCAAATACTTTTTACATTGTTTTCAGTACTAAAAACATTCCATTTCTCAATATCATTTGTAGTATCTCTTTGTCCATCAACAGTAATATTTGTTAAATTAGCTGTATTTGTGATAATGTGAAAATTTCCTTGCTTATCATAAGTTTTACCGACAACAAACCTACAATTAATTAAATTCATTTCTTTTAAAGTTACATCTACTGTACCTTCAACTAAATAAACGAATCCTTCTCCATCTAACAATTCACCTTCCTGGCATGCTAATAATGCCTTCTGAATAGCTTCTGTATCGTCAGTCACAGCATTACCTTTTGCACCGAAAGATTTCAATGTCCTTGTGACTGCAAATAAGGAAAATGAACTAACTAGCAGAAGTAAAAAAAAAATATTTTTAATGGCACTCACTTTCCAATCTCATTGATTATATTAGGATTATCACAAGTCAATCTTATATCCCCATGTTTCAAAATCCAACGTTTAAATCCGTTATCAAAATAATTATTTTTTCCAAATTTAAAAACTGACTTATCTTCTAAAGTAACAGCTAAATTGTACCCAAGCTTTTGGACTAATTTAGAGATTTTAATTTCTCCGTCTCTTATTAGCAATCTTTTATAAACAATACCTTTTCCAGGAAATTTCCCTCCATTTTTAGCAACTATTTCATTTAACACCTCTATAGTTGTCAGTAAAAAAAAACTTTGTAAGTGTGGCGTAAAATTGTTTCTAATGATTGATTGCCATATTTTGGAACAGTAGGAAACTCCCATCATTCCAACATCAGGATTCGCTTCCATATAGGAAATATAATTTTCTAAAAATTCCGTCTGAATAACGTTGACAGAAGTATTGCATAAAAGTACATATGCATTTGGTTTGTCCTTTACTAGATTATAAAATTCAGAATAACCCGAAAAATCCATACCTTCATTACTCACTGATACAATCTTATCGACACTTTTTTCAATTTCTATTTTATTTTTAAAAAGAGATATTTCAGAAATCGTTAAATAAATCTCGCTTTGTATCTTTTTACTGACTTTTGAAAATCTTTCTAGGTGTGCTTGTAAACCACAAGCAAATTCTTTACCTGTTTTAATTTTTTTAATTCTCGTAGAGGGATAACCGCCCCATTCATGTATGTTAATATAAATCATCTTGGAATCAATACCAGATCTTATCTTTTTAACTTGAGATGCATTTTTATTACTAATTTCATTTTTAAACCATTCCCAAAAGTATAAAAATGGGAAAAACAAAAGTTCTAAAAAAATAATTAAGAAAAATTTAAATTGCTGCGATAGTTTTTTCATAACTTTCTCAGGATGGTGTAATACAATTTATAATAATAATACTGAAACGCATTTAAACCATTAATTTTTTTTAAAAATTTTATATGTTGTGAATGGCCTTCCAATGTTTTTTGTAGATCCTTTATTTTATTAAAAAAATAATAGAATGAAATATTTCGAGCACCAACTTCATTATTCCCATGTTGTCTATATAGAATTGTTGCAGCTTCGAGATGCTTAACTACTCCTCCTTTTTTAATCGTTTGCAAAGCAATCCACCAATCATGCATTGGTGCCTGATCTACATATGGAAAGGTAATTCCTTTTACCTCTTTATTAAAAATCATTGTACAGCCCGTTACACAATTAAATACCTGGATTAAATTCTCATTTTGAATAATCTTAGGCTTAATGGCAGACATTTTCCAAAAAGAAGGTTTTATAACCTCTAAATTTCCATTTACAACTTTTAAATCAGTATGAACTATTACAGGTTTATTCGGATGGTCAAATTCTGCTTTAATAATATTTGCTAACGATATTTCAATCTTATTAGGAAGCCAAACATCATCATGATCACAAAACATATAATATTCAGCATCGACATTTTCTAATAGATAAAAAAAACTTTTCATTGCCCCTAATCCTTTATTAGAATCGTCCAAAACAACTATGTTAGGATACTGCTTTTTATTTATTTCAATAATATTTAATGTATTGTCGGTCGAGCCATCATCCCTTATGTATAAAATCCAATCTTTATTAGTTTGATTTTGTAAAGAGGCTAACTGCTCTTCGAGAAACTTTTGGCTATTATATGTTGCTAAAAGTATAGCGAGTTTACTTTTCATAAAGGTATATTATAGATAATACTTAACATAATAATCAAATATTATCTTTTTTCTTGTTTGTAATATTAGTTTAATTGTTCTTATGAGTGCTATACGTCCATAATAATAGTTATCTTTCCAATTTGTTCGATCGAAATTTTTAACATCTGTTAGAAATATTTTAAATCTTGGAAGTATATTATCTAAATTGGTTTCAAATAAAGAAAAATCTTGTTCAATCTCAAGATTTAATACATAAAAACGAGTTCCTACTTTTTTTTTAAATCTTTCAATAAATTGAAAATCCGCTCCGTCCACTTTAATTTTTTCATTATAACAGCCCGCAAGAAAGTAATCACTTAAAGAAATACACAATCCACTATTTACAGGTACATAATTATCTAAAGAATGTACTCCATGCGATATATAATCTATTAATTTTCCCCACTTTTTTGTATATAAACAAGGCGACATAATCTTTCCACCTTGAATTTTCAAAATAGGTGCAAACAACTTAAAATCATTATTATTAATACTTTCTAAATAAACATTAAGAGAATTCAAAGGAAATTCAGTATCTTGATCTAATAATAGCAAATATTTTTTATTATTATTTTTTGCGTGAGAAGCAGCCTGATTATATGCCTTACTTAATCCACTATTAGTTAAGTCACTTTCATAAGTAATATTCCAATATTGGTTAAATAATAATTTTTCTTGTTCATATGGACTATTGTCATAAACATATAAATCCGCTTTAGAAAATTGTTCTTCATTTTTCAAAGCTTTTGTAAGAGAAAGAAATGTCACTGAATCTTTGAGCTCACATTTATAGAGAACAATTGTAAACTGTATATCTGAAATTAAGATCATTCGAATATTAATAAAGTTTTAGCACGATAATGAAAAAACAGTAGAATAGCAGAAAAAACGATTAAAAGCAACCTTAAAAAAATTCTGTTTTTGGGTTCAACAGTGTATAAGATTAGAGGCAAAACTACAAACTCCACTGTTAAAAAAAACTCGTTAAAACGTAATGCGATTGCTGAAGTTTTCGACATAATTATAAGAATTGATATCGCAATTATGTAAATTTTCACCAAAAGAATTGCATATTTGTTTGCAAGGCTAATAACATCTATATTTCTTAAAATATAAATGATAAAAAGAATCCTCAATAACACCAATGTACTAAAAACATTTACTTTGTCATCTTCATTTGCTTCCTGCAATAGTATATATGTTTGCACTTTAGCTTCTATCCCAGCAATTGGTATTAACTTATAAAAATCAATAGGTGAAATAGACAAGAAAAGAAGCGCGTAACTCATTGGTATTACCAAAATCCAAACCTTCTTATTTATTTTATCACTCTTTAAAAAATATATCGGCAACAAAACAAAAGCACTAAAGTGAAACAAGATTGCGCAAAAAACTATCCCAAAAAATTGATACTTATTTTTATTTTGTAGGGGTATTAAACTAAACAGCATTAAACCAGAAGCTACACCTGCTCTAATTTGTGTTAAATCATGAAGAATATAAATACTGCTGAAATAAAGTAATAAACTAAGAAATATATAATCTGTTAATTTGGTAATACTATAAGTTTTAATAGTAATACCTAATATTGCAAATATCAAAAAAAGCAACACAACAGAATTGGCGAAAAATCTCACGAAATAGGTGATAAATACAAACCCAGGCTCAACAAAATACGTACTATTTTTATCCAACGATAAAAATATTTCTTTATATGTAACATAATCCCAATCGAGACCTTCTCCTCTAAAACCCGAAATTAGTATTAGAATAAAACTAATTATTACGAGAATAAAATTTTCAACAACTCTATCCTTAATCTTAAAAAGAGAAAAGAATGAAAGAATTAAAAATATTAAAAAAAAAATTATAACCATTTATAAAACATCATAAAAAAATAATCCCTTTTTTAAGGATCCTATTAGGTTTACAAAACCAAATCTCTAAATACAATTCATAAGACGGCGTAAAGTATCGATATCTGAAATAGTCTTCACTATTTTAGATTAAAGCATCCTATATTATTGAAAGTATCTTTATTAAATAAGTTACGGAAGAGGTCTTTCTCTATTATTTACTATAATACCATAATTTCGAACTAAAGAATTAAACTTCAAGGATAAAAAATTTACCACGTCAAATCAGAATTTTCTAAATTAAATAAACCTACAAACTACATTACTAATTCTTATTCTCAAGTGAAATTCGATTTAAACTAGAAACAGGTAAAAACAATTTTAAATATCTTACAATTCTAACGAATCAAGCAAAGTAGCCCACTGAAAATCAGTCGCTTGGCTTTCAGCAGCATCTCTCATAACTTCTAATTTAAAATCATCAATACCATCCAAATAATTCTTCCATTCATTAAAGATCACAAACTCAATACTCTTAGAGTCTTTAAACACATTTTGCAACTCCTTCAAAGGGGTTGAAAGCACTGGTATTCCTGCGGTAATATAAAATGATACTTTTGTTGGATAACATAAATTATAATAGAACTTGGTATTGTCATATGGTAAAAGCCCAATATCACATAAAGAAGCAATTCTATGAGCTTCATGTTCCTCAAAATTACCTAGATAAAAAATATTGTCAGATAAAGAGCAATCTTTTAACCAATTTCCATCGGTTCCTATTAAAATTAAAAACAAATCGTTTTTCTTCTCAAAAAGAGAAATTAAATCTCTAATATTTCTTCCTTCATTTAAACTCCCTGCGTAAATAATCTTAATTTTATTTGTCTGTTTAAAAACATCATGAATCATTGCATTTTCTGCAATTAATCTGGGCCCTCCATTAATCAGAACCTGCGTAAAAGATAAATCTATTTTGTATTTTGAACATACAAAATCTCTCATAAAATTTGACGCAAAAATATAATTTGTGTCTTTAAGGGAATAAATTAGATCTTCAAAAATAATATACTCTTTCTTTACTTCTAATTGCAAATCTATAGCTTGCTCGTGTGGTAAATCGTTTACTTCTATAAACAGTTTATTTTTTTTTGATACATATTTTAGAAAAACAAAAAATACTTTTCTAAACAATTTATATCCAAATAAAGAAATAGGAAATAAAATAAGTATAGATCCCTGATGTAAAAAAATTTTTTTCTCCCTCGCAAATGTCATCAACAATACTGCTCTGAAAAAGAATAAAACTCTACGGATTTTATTCTTGTTATAAACATGATAGATATTCTTTGTAATAGATTTAAATCTAATAAAAAACGCATAATTTCTTGCCATACCTCCCTCATATACTTTATCGGTGAGATACGCAAAATAATAAATACCAGGCATTTTTTTTTGTAAGTAATTAATATGTAAAAATTTATTAATGAATTAAGACAAACGAGTTACGTTATGAAAAAACTGACATCTTAAAAAAAATAGGCTAACTTTTAGTTTCTTTAAAAGACCTACTGTATTCATTAAAGATACTTTTTTATATTCTTTTATTAAATGACTATGATTCTGAGCCGAAAAACCATTATTATCATACCTACAGATGATTTCATCAATATCTCTAAAAACTGCTTTAGCTTTTTTAAGTTCATGATATTGTTTATAATCTGCCGCAATTTTAAAAGAAATATCAAACAAATTTAATCTTAATAATTCCCTTTTTATGATTACACTTTGATGGCAATAAGGCATCGTTCTCCAATCAATATCTCTAGATTTTGATTGGAGAATTACCTCTTTATTATCAGAAATCATACAGGTGTCTCCATAAATAACATCCTCATCATTTGATAACTTAATAATATTATTTAATGTCTCCTTACTATAAAACTCATCACCCACATTTAGGAAATAAACATACACTCCAGAGGCTGCAATAATTCCCTTATTCATTGCGTCATAAATTCCTTTGTCTGGTTCACTAATCCAATAAGAAATTTTGTCTTGATATTTCTTAATGACTTCTAATGTACCATCAGTGCTCCCTCCATCAATTACGATAAATTCGTAATTCTCGAAATTTTGATCAATTACATTTAATATAGTCTGTTCAATATTTTTAACAGTATTATAAGAAACCGTTATTATCGAGATTATAGGAACGTTATTATTCAATTGTTTTTTATTTAATAAATTATTATAAATCTTTACCGTTTTAACTTACCAAATTCTTGTGAGAGAATTAATCGATTTTTCAAATATTTAATTGTGAATCCTTTTTTGAATAAATAACTTAAAAAGATTCAGGAGCTAATAAAAAAACTCACAAGATAAAGAATTAAGTAATCAGATTATCTATACATCAAATAGAATCAAATTAATTTTAAATATCAACATTTCCATCGCTTGAAATTAGTCTAGAATAGTCTGAATAATTTGTTGCCCCATACTCAGCATTCTTTTTTCGTTTCGCATTTTTAACTCTTCAAATGTATACTTAACGTTATTCTGTTTATAAACAATTTTCATTTTAGATGCTAAATCTTCAAAGGAACCTGCATTAAAAAAAGTAACACTTTCATCATCTAATTCAAGATTTACGGGTATATCTGAAACTATAGATGGTATTGCATATGCTACGGATTCGTATACAGCTCCACCACCAGGGCCACCTTCGAATAAAGTTGGCTGAATAACTGCTATTGAATCTTTTAAGATTTGAAGCTGATGCTTTTTAGGAATATATCCCACGATAATAATTCTCTCGCTCAGACCTAAATCTTCTATTAATTGTTCTAATTCTGAAAAATAATTTGGGAAACGATAATCTATAACCTGGCCTGAACATACTAGACCAATTTCATTATCTCCAGTTTCATCAATAAACACTTTAAAAGCTTTAAAAGCAGTTCTGTGATCTTTATGTATCCAAAATTGATTTGAAATCATAAAGTATTTAGCTGGCAAATTATATTTTGTTACATCAAAATGTTCAAAAAAATCGTGATTCAAAACAGGACAAAATGGTAATGTCATCACCTTTGCATTCTTGAATTCAATAAATTTTTCAACATCATTTTTTACAGCTTTGGCATTAACTATTATTTTTTTTGCCTCTTTCATCATTGTAGAAAAATGTTCATCTCTCACTTGAATTTCTTCATTTGTAAAAAACTCCGGATAGTATTTATGCTGGAAGTCATAAATATAACCTGCCCACTGAACTGGAAAATCAGCGGGAAGTACACTAAACAATGGAAGTAAAAAACTAATATTATCTTTTACAGTTTTCTTGGCTAAATCCTCTTTTGTCCCATTGTACTTAACAATAGTAATTGAAGAATTTACTGCTTTAAAAGTATTAATTATTGATGTCAAATCGATATTCGTCTTATTTAGCAAATACTTACTTGAAAATAAAGGGTTAATCAATTTTTTAATTAAATTTTTGAATCTAATTTTCAAATTCGACTGAACGGGAACGTAAACAAACAAATTTATTTCGTATTCTTTTTTTCTTTGTACAGAAGTTAGCCCGTTCAAAATTAACCTAATAAAATCAATACCACCGCCCCAAGTGATAAACTGTTCTGCTGCAATTCCAATTTTAAGGTTTTTCATAAATTAAAGATTAGAAGCTAAAAATAAAACATCATTTACTTCATCGATTTGTGAAAAACCAAATTTCTTATATAATTTAATCGCGGGGTAATTATCTCTGTCAACTGATAAATTAATTTTTGACAAATTTAATTTATATGCCTGCGTCATTAAATAGTCCATTATCAGATTTCCCCCTCCTTTACCTCTATAATTTTCCGAAATTGCAATCCCAAGCCAAATTTTATCACCATCACGATCTAAGTGGCCATAGCCAACTGGTATCTCATTTACAATCAACAAAATAGTAACTAAGTGATTTTCAACACTGCTTATTGTTCGTTTATTATAATAACGAAATGATTCATTACTATTTCCCATAGAAGAAATAAAATCTTCTAACAGTTCAATATTTTCATTTGTAACTTCAACAAACATATTAAGAAACTACTTCTTTTATTTTATCACATATAAATCGGATATCCTCATCAGTTAAACCTGGATAACTAGGTAAATTAATTCCTCTCCAACCTATATTCTCTGCAATTGGGTGTCGCTGGTATTTATCAGAATACATAGGCATTGTATGGACAGGATAAAATAAAGGGCGAGTTTCTATACCATTTTCATCTAAATGTTTACGTAAATTCTCTCGTTCTTTAGCATCTTTTAGTAAAATGGAACACATCCAATATGAATGATAAACATCTTTACTACCTGAATCATGAAACTCAACTGAAGTATCTTTAAGTAGAGACTTATAAGTATCAGCAATTTTTGCTTTTTGCTTTAGAACTGTATCAATATTCTCCATTTGAGCCAAACCAATTGCAGCACAAATATTAGTCATTCTGTAGTTATATCCAATTACATCGTGCCAATACTGTCTATGCTTAGCTAAACCTTGTCCTTTAAAGTGTACAGCACGATCATATAGAGTATCATCATTAGTTACAACCATACCTCCTTCACCTGTTGTAATGGTTTTATTTCCAAAAAAACTAAAAGTAGAAATATCTCCAAAAGTTCCCACATGTTTTCCTTTATAAGTAGTACCTATCGCTTCTGCACAATCTTCTATAAGGAATAGGTTATGCTCTTTACAGATAGCTAATAAAGCATCCATATCACAAGGATGTCCATACAAATGCACTGCCATAACCGCCTTTGTATTTGGAGTAATTTTTCTTCTCACATCTTCTGAATCAATTTGCCAACTATCCGCAAGAGAATCTACAAATACAGGCTTCGCACCTGTGTAAGCAATTGAATTTACAGATGCAATGTAAGTTAAGGTAGGAACAATTACCTCATCACCTTCCCCAATTCCTAATGCCAATAAAGCAAGATGTATAGCTACAGTACCATTTGAAACTGTAGTAGAGTGTTTTACGTTAATGTATTCTGAAAAAGAATTTTCAAAATCATTTATAAACCTCCCTTTCGAGGAAATCCAAGTTGAATCTAGACACTCATTAACATACTTTTTTTCATTACCATTAAGCAACGGTTGATAAACTGGTATTTTAAACATAATTCTTATTTTTTATTATTCTAGGATTTTAATAACTTTAGCAGGATTTCCCCCAACAATAGAATTTTCAGGTACATTTTTGGTAACAACTGAACCTGCCGCAATTACGGAATTGTCTCCAATTGAAACTCCTTTTAATATTATTGCTCGTTCTCCAACCCAGACATTATTACCAATTGTAACCGGAGCATTATCGACTTGGTAGTATCTATTAACGACTCTGTTGCTCCAAAATTTTTTTGTCGAATTCAATCTTTCAATTGGGTCAACTGGATGCTCATTACTATCACTGATATATACATCTCTACCGAACATACAAAAACTACCTATTTCAACACTATTTGCACATACTATTTGGGTTCTTAAGCTTGTCCAATTATAACTGCCAATTTTTACAATTCCTTTTTCAAAACATCTTATATGAAAATCATCACAAAATTCATTATTATCTCCAATTACGATACTACTAATAGATCCATGATTTTCAATACAAATCTTATTTGGCAATAGAACATTACTCCCCACTATCATATTATGGTTTTGTCTTCGGGACAAAAAAAATAATTTTCTATATATAAACTTACTTATTCCATATACCCTTTGCAACATTCTTAATTATTTTTTTATATTGAATAAAACAAATTATAGCTCCGATACTTAAACATATAAAATTAGATGCTGGCATTGCAAAAATGCCAAATTTTAAAACACGAACAAAAAAAATAGATAGTGGTATATTTACAATCCCCATAACAATTGCACATATAATCTGAATACGAATCTTTCCAACTCCATTAAGAAAACTAGCAAATATACTATTCCAGTTAAAGACAACAATATATAAACAAATAGACAAAGACAACGGTAAAGAAACAATAACTGCATTTCCAACCCAAAGTTTAATAATGTATTTCGCATAAAAAATCATAATAATTAAGACAATTATACTGTAAAACCAATACTTTATCAAAGTATTGATAGTCTTCTCAATCCAAACATATTCATTTTTAAAAAATGCCTCAGTAAAAGCAGTCCAATATGGAGCTATTAGAATCGTAAAAAACATACTTACAATATTGAAGTATTTATAAGAAATATTAAAATCAGTTACATCCGAAGGATGAAAAAGCTGTGCGATTAAAATATTATCTGTCTGAAAAACAATTAAAGTTATAATTTGTAATATAAAGAACTGGGAACCTAAACTCATTATACTTTTAGATTCTTTAAAATCAACCGCTTTTAGAGATGGGGAAACAAGCTTAAAATTTTTCTTGAATAAATAGAAAGTTGCTACAAGGGAAATTACTACAGGGAAAAAAGATAAACACAACGCTAACAAAACTAAATTAGCATGTGTTGTTTTAGTTAATATCCAAACAGCTCCTGTCAGAGCAACATTACTAATAAATAACAATATAGAACTAATTGAGACCATTTGAAATGAGGCTGCAACTATATTAATAATATCAGTAACAAATTTCAACAAAAAGCAAAGAGAAACAACGGTAACTACTCTATAAAGTTCTTTTTCCGGAATAAAACTAGAATTAAAAACATTTTGCCAACTAACAAATGGACTTACCAAAAAGTACAAAACAATAAAAATTATCGCAATTATGCCAATTATTGCGTAGGTAGTACTTACATAAATACGAGCTTTTTTAAAATCATTCTTTGCTAAACTCTCTGATAGTTTATTTCTTAAACCATTTCCAATTCCAATGTCAAATATAGCAATCCATCCAACTAGAGAGGATACGGTCAACCACACACCATATACATCAGGTTTAATGTAATTAACTGTTAAAGAAACCAGAACTAATTGTAATGCAATACTTCCTCCTTTAAAGAAGATAGACAGTATAATATTAAAATTAGCTTTTTGAGAACGATTTAAATTATTTCTTCTAAAATATTTTTTAATCACTGACTGTTTTATTCAAAAATAATTCAAAGAAGTTTACTTACTTCAAACTATTAAATTTTCATTTAGTATAATTTCAAATCGCTTTCTATCATTTCTTTAACTAATGAAGCTAAATCATATTTGGGTTCCCAACCTAGTTTTTTAGATTTGGTTGGATCACCAATTAGCAAATCTACCTCCGTTGGACGATAATATTCTGGATCTACGCGAACAACAACTTGGCCTATTTCTAATTGATATAAAGGATCACTACAAGACACAACTTTAGCTGTTTCATTTTCATTTTGACCTTCGAACATTAATTCAATACCTACTTCAGCAAAAGCCATAATAACAAAATCTCTGATATAAGTAGTAACACCTGTTGCAATTACGTAATCTTCTGCTACATCTTGCTGTAAAATTCTCCACATTGCTTCCACATAGTCTTTTGCATGTCCCCAATCTCTTTGCGAATTTAGATTCCCTAGATATACACATTCCTGCTTGCCTTTAGCAATTGCTGCAGTTGCCATCGTAATTTTACGCGTCACAAAAGTTTCACCACGTCTTGGAGACTCATGATTGAACAAAATACCATTACAAGCATACATATTATAAGCTTCTCGATAATTTTTCGTTATCCAAAATCCATATATTTTTGCTGCACCATAAGGAGATCGAGGGTAAAATGGTGAGTTCTCATCATAAAAACCTTTTTCATTTTTATTTTCTGCCAAACCTCCGTAAAGTTCTGAAGTTGAAGCTTGATAAATTTTAGTCTTTTTTTCCAGTCCTAATATTCTTACCGCCTCTAAAATTCGTAATGTTCCTAACCCATCAACATTTGCAACATATTCGGGTGAATCAAAAGAAACTTTAACATGAGACATAGCTCCCAAATTATAAATTTCATCAGGCTGTACTTCCTGAATAATTCTTATAATATTCGTTGAATCAGTTAAATCACCATAATGCAATTTAAAATTCACATGTGCTTCATGTTGATCCTGATAAATGTGATCAATTCTCTGTGTATTAAAAGAAGATGCACGTCGTTTAATACCATGCACTTGATATCCTTTTTCTAATAATAATTCAGCCAAATAAGATCCATCTTGACCTGTAATTCCAGTAATAAGAGCTATTTTCATTTTTATTTATATCAATACGTTATAATTTCTAGAGCACATTATAAATTAATCGCTTTATTATATAACACTTTTTTACAATTTAACTTCTTTATATTTTCCTTCGTTTTCTAAAAACCAATCATACGTTTTTTGAATTCCTTTCTCTAAAACAACTTTATGTTTCCATCCCAACTGTTGCATTTTTGAAACATCCATCAATTTTCTTGGTGTACCATCAGGTTTAGTATTATCCCATACTATTTCTCCTTTATGTCCTACAATTTTTTGAATAATTTCTGCTAATTCTTTAATTGTTAAATCAACTCCAGTACCTACATTATATAAATATTCAGGCAATTTATTTTCTAGTGCAAAGACTACAGCTTCTGCCATATCATCTACGAATAAAAATTCTCTCATGGGGGTACCACTACCCCATAATAATACAGGCGCATTCGCATTTAATTTTGCATCGTGAAATTTACGAATCATGGCAGGCAAAACATGAGAGGTTTTCAAATCAAAGTTGTCATGTGTCCCATAAAGGTTAGTTGGCATTAAACTTACATAGTCCTTTTCAAATTGTTTACGAATTGCTTGACAAGCTTTTACTCCAGCAATTTTAGCGATAGCATACCACTCGTTAGTTGGTTCCAAATAATCAGAAAGTAAATACTCCTCCTTTAATGGCTGCGAAGCTAATTTTGGATAAATGCAAGAACTGCCAAGAAAAATAAACTTTTCAACTTCATTTTTATGAGCTCCATCAATTAAATTATTTTGAATTTGCATATTCTCCATTATAAATTGATACGGATAATCATTATTTGCTAATATTCCACCAACTTTTGCTGCTGCATCAACGATAACTTCTGGTTTTTCTAAAACAAAAAAAGCATTAACATCCTGTTGATTTCGCAAATCCAATTCTTTACTGGACCTTCCAATCAAATTTCTATATCCTTTTGATTCTAATACCCTCCAGATTGCACTTCCTACCATTCCGTTATGACCAGCAATATATATTTTCTTATCTAAATTCACTTCCAAAAACTATTTAAAAATTTGTTTTAATCCTCTTTTAACAATCAATATAAAAATCGCTACAAAACCAAATAAAAAGCCACCTAAAACTATTCCTTTAGCTTTAGCAAACCTTTTTTTCTCTAAAGGTAAAATTGGCCTATCAATTACTTGAATCAAAGGTGTTTCTTTTCTTAAAGTCACTTTTGCTAATTCCGCTTGTTTAACTAATTCAGTTAATATTGCTGTATTAGCTTGTACATCCACTTGTCTTCTCGCTGAAGGCGCACGACGTACATTAAGAGCAGGATTTAAGTTAAACGTATTATCATTAGCAATGGCTACTCCTGTAATTGCACCATTAAGTTCGCCTCTAATAGAATCAACTTGATGTTCTAAAATCGCCATATTACTTCTAGCTTTTTGACTTTTCGTTTCAATATAAAACTTTCCAACCTGTTGTGCTAAAGTCTCACAAAAAAACTTCGAAAAAAGCTCATTCGAAGAAGAAACATCAATACTAATTATATTAACTTTCTTATCCTTTTGACCAACATCCAAAGTTCCTTTTAATAAATCTTCATAAATGGCTCCCAAAATACTGTCTTGCAAACGAGTAAAAAGTTTGCGATCTTCTCCTGGCAAAAATTGTATATTTTTATATTTAGGGTTTTCGTTCCATTTTTTTCGTAATCCATTATTTTGAATATACATTTCAGCTAATGAAATTGTTTTACCATCAACTGTAACAGGTCTCATCAAACTTGCTTCAACCATTGTTCGAGATTTAAACAATTCTGGAAGATTAGATCCTGTAAAAATTCCGCCACCACTACCTCCTAAATCTAAACCAAAAGAACTAGCTAAACCCAATGCACCACCAAGCCCCCCACCATTTTTCTCATCTTCCAATGCAAAAGACAGTGAAGCTGTATACATTGTTTTTTTTAAAATGGAATATGTAAGTCCCATAATTGCTCCCGTAATTCCAGCCAATACAATAATTTTCCATTGTAAAATTAAATATGAAAACCACTCTCCTATTGTTTGCAGTAATTTTTTTAACGACATTTCATCGTTATCATAAGCGTCATCCCTATGTTTTTTTTCCATTAAGAACCTAATTTATTTAAAAGCAGTTACAATTAACAATGCTAAACTTGAAATTACACTTCCTATACCAACCCATTCCCCCGCAGACATTTTCTTAGTTAATGGCTTCTCAGGAACTACAATTTGAGAATCCGGTTCCACCTTTGGGTAAGACCTAAAAAATAAAAATGATCTCGTTACCGCCGCTTTTCCATTTGGGTAAATAATATAAGCTTTTTTCTTCCATCCTTTATTGTCAACACCTCCAACAGAGTTTATATAATATTTGAATCCTTTTCCACTTCTGTAGGGAATCTCAGAAGTTAACAATACATTACCTGTTACTTTTACCCCTTCGTTATAAATTGCAACTTCGATTTCATCACCTGGGAACAACGTAACATTTGAATAATGATTTTTATCTTTAACAATTTTTTCCCAATTTACTGGAATCGTAGCATACTTTAACTCATCTCTCAATTTTTTAGACAATTTTGAACTAAGCGTGTCTCTTTCTTTTACAGTTTCTTTTACATTTATTTCTTTTCCCTCTTCTGTAAGTTGCTTTTTATCAAGATTCAAATTGATACTTTCTAATTGTTCAATTTGCTCTTCTTTAATTGGTCGTTTAATTTTCATCCCATCTAGATTAGCAATTGACGTAAGCCCTCCAGCTCTCATTACTACATTATAAACGGTTTCTTTTTTATTAGCCAAAACATATTTTCCTGGATAGGTAACTGCACCGCTCACTTTAACCATTTCTGGTTTTTCGTACACTGCCATTTTACGAATGTTAATCACGTCAAAAGGCTTCAAAGCAAAATTCTTAACCTGTTCATTATTCTCTGCCGTAATTTCAAGCTCAACTAATTCTATTTTCTTTGGATCAGCGTCATCTATAACATCCGACTTTACCATTCTGGCAATCTCCACTCTCTTAGAAGCCGAACCTGTTAAACCACCAACTTGAACTACTAAATCGTTTAGCGTTAAATTATCAAAGTAGTCATATTCACCAGGATTCTTTACTTCACCATCAATCGTAACTTTATATTCTTCTCTAAAATCTAAAATAGAATATACTGTAACAACATCTTCTCTTTTTAATTCAATATCTGCATCTAAATCCCCTGATAACGCTGCACTTAAATCTACATTTACAATTTCTGTGGTTAAATTTGTTTTTAAACGAATAATTCTAGCTCGTTTTGTATAAGCATCTTCTTTTAAGCCTTCCGCTCTTGTAACAAGATCTGAGATTCTCATTCCTACATTGTAAGAATAATAATCGGGTCTAAAAACAGCTCCTTCAATTTTAATACGATTTTCAAATCGATTTAAGATTTTGGTCACTTTAAAGACATCTCCTGATTGAGGTAAGTATGAATTATACTCACTTTCGTTGATATCATGCACTTTAAATTCTTTTCCCGTTTTTTGCAATACATTTACTGATGCAGTATAAGCAAATTCATTAAATCCCGAAGCAAAACTCAATAAATCAGAAAATTTTTCACCTTTTTTCATTTCGAATATTCCAGGTCTCTTCACTTCTCCTTCAACAGTTACTCTTTGTGTATAAGCCGGGATTCGAATCACATCGTTATCTCTTAAATTTACATTATCAGACTGATCTCCTTTTACCAAAAACTTATAGATATCTATACTTCGATACACTTTGTTATTTCGAATTAATTCTATATTTCTATAACTCCCATTTTTCCCTGGTCCTCCAGCCAAATGCAAGGCGTTATAAACAGAAGCAAGAGAAGAAATAGAATAATTTCCTGGCTGTTTCCCCCCAACAATTGTGACTTTAATTGTTCTTATATCACTTAAAATAACACTTACCTGGGATTGCCCATATCGAACCGTAGTATATACCCTGGCAATAGCTGCCTTAATTTTTTGGGTAGCGGCTTCAATTGACATGCCTCCAACTGCTATCTGACCAACATTTTGAATATTTACTTTACCTTCAAAATTTACAGAAATGGTATCATCAAATTGTTGAATACCATATACACTTACTTCTAATTTATCACCTGAACCTAGAATATAATTTACAGGCGTTGCCATTTTTAAATCAGGTTCAAAATTAAGCGTTGGATTATCAAACAGTTCAGACCCGAAAATTAATGCATTTAAAGAATCTTTTATTTTTTCATTTTTAATCTTTTCTTGTTTTCTGCCAAACTCAGTATCCTTATCCGTTTTTTTTGATTGAGCCTCTTGATCCTTATTTTTATTTTTATCTTTATCTGGACTATTCTTCTTTTCGTAGGTTGCAATACGAGTTCTCAACTTATCAAACTCTGCTTGGCTCATCCCTTTTGATAGTGCCATTGATTCAACATCGTTAATAGTGGCATTGTTACTTTTCAATTGCGAAATAATTTTAGCAATCTCATCATCTGATAAATAATCTACTTTAATGGTGCTTAAATCCTTAGATTTTATAATATCCTGGGCATTAACATCAACTGTTAGCAACAAAACAAAAAAAAGTGTAATAACGTATAGTATCTTTTTCATATTTGGAATAAAATTTAACCCTTGATTGGTTTAAAAAACATTTTAAAGTTTACGAATATTGCTTTTGATAATAATCTTTGTAGGCCCCTGAGGTAACATTCTGTAACCATTCTTCATGAGTCAAGTACCAATTAATAGTTTTCTCTAATCCTTCTTCAAAAGTTACAGTTGGTTTCCATCCTAATTCTTTATTAATTTTGGAAGCATCAATTGCATATCGTAAATCATGACCTGGTCTGTCTTTTACATAAGTAATTAACTCGTGAGAAGTCCCTTCTTTTCTTTCTAACTTTTTATCCATTATTTGGCACAATAATTTTACCAAATCAATGTTCTTCCACTCATTAAATCCTCCAATATTATAGGTTTCATGATTCTTCCCTTTATGAAAAACTAAATCAATGGCAATAGCATGATCTTCTACAAATAGCCAATCACGTGTATAATTACCATCACCATAAACCGGAAGAGACTTATTATTTATAATATTATTGATAAAAAGCGGAATTAATTTTTCAGGAAAATGATATGAGCCATAATTATTTGAGCAGTTTGTTAGAACATAAGGCAAGCCATATGTTTCTCCATAAGCTCTTACAAAATGATCTGAACTCGCTTTTGACGCTGAATAAGGAGAATTGGGATCATAAGGAGTTGTTTCTGTAAAAAGTCCCTCTGCCCCTAGCGAGCCATATACTTCGTCTGTACTAATATGATAAAAACGTTTACCTTCAAAATTGCCTTTCCATTGCTTTTTTGCAGCGTTTAGCAAATTCATTGTACCAATTACGTTTGTTTTTACAAATGCTAAAGGGTCTTCAATAGAACGATCTACATGAGATTCTGCTGCTAAATGCAAAACTCCGTCGAAACTATGAAGGCTAAAAAGTTCATTTATAAAATTTTCATCAACAATATCGCCTTTTACGAAAGTATAATTTGAATTATTCTCAATATCTTTTATATTCTCCAAATTTCCAGCATACGTCAATGCATCTAAATTGAAAATTTGATATTCTGGATATTTAGTTACAAAACGCCTTACTACGTGAGAACCAATAAAACCAGCACCGCCAGTGATAAGAATTTTTTTTGCCATTTTATTTTAATTTAATAAATCTGAATTTTGTTTTTCCAATTCATTATACACATCCTTAACGTCTTGTGAATTTTCTTTATGAAGAATTAGATTAGCTGTAGGAGTATGTACAAAAATAGTGTTTTTCAATCCCAAGAAAGTGGTATGACTATCACATCCGATCACCATGTTACCATTAGTATCAATTGGATGTCCTTTTGAAATTAAGTACTCATATATCGATTCAAAAGAACCTAAATCAGACCATGAAAAGGAAGCTGGAACCACTTTAATTTTTTTACTTCGCTCCATTACCGCATAATCAATACTAATAGATGGTATTTGCATGGAGAGGTCAAAATCTAAAAATCCCTCTTTCGATGCTTCCCAAACTTCTTTAGCTTTTTCGTATACATCTGGCTGAAACTTCTGCAATTCTTCTAATAAAACATTTGCTTTAAAACAAAACATTCCACTATTCCATAAGAAATTACCTTTTGCAATAAATTCCTTAGCTGTAGTTTCGTTTGGTTTTTCACGAAAAGAAATAACATTATCGCCTTTTGCTTCAATGTAACCATAGCCTGTTTCTGGCTTAGTTGGTATAACACCGAAAGTAACTATAAAACCTTCATTAGCCTTCGCTACTGCTTCAGAAATAGCTTGATTATAATTTTCCATTTGATCAATAATATGATCTGATGGAGTTATAATTAAAATGTCTTCTGGATTTGATGCAAATGCTGCAAAAGCAATTGCCGCTGCTGTATTTCGTGGAGTTGCTTCAACAATATTTACATAAGAAGTATTGGTTTTATCCATTACTTTTCCGCTCAATTGATGATTATCAATATTCCCAACAACCATTACTTTATTAGCTAAATGGCTATTGCGCTCAACAGTCATTTCAAACAAAGATTTCCCTTCAAATATTTCAAGGTATTGTTTTGGACGACTTTTACGAGAAAGCGGCCATAAACGACTTCCAACTCCTCCTGTAAGGATTACATGTGTAATGGATTTATCTGAACTCATATATTTTAAATAAGAAAAAGAATTCTAGAATTAAAGCCTATTGTCAGCTAAAGATCCTAAAACTCCTTTTACATCATAAATTAAACTTTTCTCTTTTTGCAAATTTGAAAACTCTATTTGAAGAAACTCAGAATGAGCTACCCCTAATACCAATGCATCAAATTTTTGCTCAGGAATATAATTAATAGTCTTTAAGCTATATTCTCTATTAACTTCCTCTGGACTAGCTAAAGGATCAAAAATAGTAACCACTATTCCGTATTCTTTTAATGCTTTTATTACGTCAACAATCTTTGTATTCCGAACATCGGGACAATTTTCTTTAAACGTAATTCCAAGCATTAATAACTCTGCTCCGTTGACTGAAATGCCTTTTTTTATCATCAGCTTCACTATTTGTGAAGCCACATATTCTCCCATGCTATCATTTAAACGTCGTCCAGCCAAAATTATTTCAGGATGATATCCAAATTCTTGTGCTCTTTGTGCTAAGTAATAAGGATCTACACCAATACAGTGCCCTCCAACAAGTCCTGGTTTAAATGGTAAAAAATTCCATTTTGTTGCTGCTGCAGCCAATACTTCTTGCGTATCAATATTCATTAAATTGAATATTTTGGCTAATTCATTAACAAATGCAATATTTATATCTCTTTGAGAATTTTCGATAACTTTAGCTGCTTCTGCAACTTTAATGGTTGGGGCTAAGTGAGTACCTGCCGTGATTACAGATTTGTAAAGAGAATCAACTTTCAAGCCTATTTCAGGGGTTGAGCCAGAAGTTACTTTTAAAATTTTTTCAACAGTATGCTCTTTATCGCCTGGATTGATTCTTTCTGGTGAATATCCTGCGAAAAAATCATCATTAAATTTTAATCCAGAGATTTTTTCTAAAACCGGAACACATTGTTCTTCAGTTACACCAGGATAAACCGTTGATTCGTAGATTACAACATCTCCTTTTTTTAACACTTTACCAACCGACTCACTTGACTTATATAAGGGTGTTAAATCTGGACGATTATTTTTATCGACTGGAGTAGGAACAGTTACGATGAAGTAATTACAATCTGAAATATCCTCTAGTGAATCTGTGCAGAATAGACCAATTTCATCAGCAGGTTTATCTAACAGTACTTTTTTTAAAGTATCAACATCAACTTCTAAAGTTGAATCTATTCCAGAGTTTAAACTTTTGACCCTTGATTTGTTTATATCAAACCCAACAACCGAGTATTTTGTAGCAAATAGTCTCGCCAGTGGCAAGCCAACATAACCTAAACCAATAACAGCTATTTTTATGTTTTCTTCCAATTCTACTCCTTTTTTATAAGTTTCATTCATCACAAATCACGGCTTCGCCACTCTGAACCACATAATTTTGGCACAGATACTCTAATTTCATTTTCGGCAAATATAAGATAATAAGTCAATTTATTCAATACGGTTTCCCGTAATACTAATAAATCTGACAAATAAAAAGTTACTTGTTTTTTCAATCAACTACTAATCAGCCTATAAGGAATTATATTTCAAAAAAAGCAGAAGATAAAACTTCATTTTTGAAGTTTCAACTCCTGCTTTTCATTATTCAATTACTTAACTTACGACCTATTCTACTTGTACTTAATCTTCAATACACAACCTAAAGATTCAAGAACCAAAATATAATGCGTATTCGATACTTCTTGAACTATTGCACTTTGATTACTAAAAGCCCCTGATTCTAACTTTATACGATCTCCAACTTGAATTGAACTCACAGAAACTTCAGCAATATTAGAAGCCTTAAGACTATCTTTAATACTTTTTATTTCTTCGTCACGAACGATTGCTGGCTTTCCCAGCCAAAACAAATACCTAACTACTCCCGCAATCTGAAAAACAGAATTTCGATCAGAATCTTTTAACTGCACAAAAACATACGAATTAAAAAGCGGCACTTCAACTTTTTTCTTTCTGTCTGACCATTGTTTTACTTGAGTAATTATAGGGCAATAGCACTCAACTCCAATTTGAGTGAGCTTTTCTGCTACCTTTTTTTCCCACTTAGGTTTTGTATATACTACGTACCAATTCATAATTTTTCTTTAAACTGAAACAAAATATTCAAAACCAACATTTATATTCATTATCTTCTATTCTTACCGCGGTTCCAATACTCAATTAAGAACCAATTCCTCTATAAATAAATCCAATTGCTTCTAATTCTTTTGCGTTTAATATATTTCTTCCATCAAAAACAAAAGCCGGTTTATGCATAGAGCCATAAATTCTCTTCCAATCGTAAGCTGTAAATTCATCCCATTCGGTTAAAACCGCAATGGCATGTGCTCCATTACAAGCGTCGTAAGCATCGTCAAATACAGTTAAAGCAGTATTATTTTCTTCTGCAGTTCTTGTTTCTAGATAATTTAAATCACTCAACATTTTACTTTGTGAGACTTTAGGATCAAAAACCGAAATTTTGGCTTGCTCATTAATTAAGTCATCTGCCACATAAATAGCCGCAGATTCACGAGTATCATTGGTATCTTTCTTGAATGCCCAGCCTAAAAATGCAATTTTCTTGTCTGCAACTGTATTGTATAGTGTTTGAACTATTTTATTTGAAAATCTTCTTTTTTGATGATCATTCATAATAATCACCTGCTCCCAATAATCTGCCACCTCATTTAAGCCATATGACTTTGCGATATACACTAAGTTCAAAATATCTTTTTGAAAACAAGAACCTCCAAAACCAACTGATGCTTTAAGAAATTTTGATCCAATTCGGCTGTCCATACCAATTGCTCTTGCAACTTCATTAACATCTGCGCCTGTTTTTTCACATAGCTCTGACATTGCATTTATTGATGAAATACGTTGTGCCAAAAATGCGTTTGCTGTTAATTTAGATAATTCTGACGACCATACATTTGTCGTTAAAATTCTATCTTTACTTACCCAATTTGCATAAACATCAACAAGAGCATTAATAGCTGCTTGACCTTCTGCAGTCGTATCTCCTCCGATTAAAATTCGATCTGGATTCAATAAATCTGTAACAGCTGTTCCCTCCGCTAAAAACTCAGGATTTGACAATATTTGAAACTGAACTCCATTTCCTGTATTATCTAAAATACTTTTTATTGCTTCAGCTGTTCGAACTGGTAAAGTCGACTTTTCTACAACTATTTTATTTTGTTTAGCCACTTTTGCAATTTGTCTGGCGCATAATTCAATATATTTTAAATCTGCCGCCATTCCTTTACCTTTACCATAGGTTTTAGTTGGTGTATTTACAGATATAAAAATAACCTGAGCTTCATCAATTGCTTTTTCAACTTCTGTTGAGAAGAAAAGATTTCTTCCTCTGGCTTCAGCAACAATTGCCGAAAGTCCAGGTTCATAAATTGGAATGTTATCTGTATTTGGATCATTCCAATCTTTAATTCTTTGTTCGTTCAAATCAACAACTGTAACTTGAATATGTGGACATTTTTGTGCAATTACAGCCATTGTAGGCCCTCCTACATATCCGGCACCAATGCAGCAAATTTTTGTAACTTCCATTTACTATTTTATTTTCTATATTTTATTTTAAATTATTCCAATACCAGCTTACTGCTTCTTTTAATCCTTGTTGCAAAGAGAATTTCGGATTATATCCTAATATGTTTTTTGCTTTTTCTATACTGGCTAATGAATGAGGTATATCACCCGCTCTATTTACTCCATATATAATTTCAACATCAGCAATCTTGGCATCAAATTCAGACAAATATTCTTTTAAATACTTAACTAAATCATTCAGCGTATTACGATCTCCAAAAGCAGTATTATAAACCGTATTTAAAGCCTTTTCATCCTGAATCGTCATCGCCAATTCATTCATCTGAATTACATTATCAATATAAGTAAAATCTCGTGAATAATTACCATCACCATTAATTACTGGACTTTCATAATTCATTAACTGGGTCACAAATTTAGGTATAACAGCCGCATAAGCACCATTTGGATCTTGTTTTCTTCCAAAAACATTAAAATAACGCAATCCTATAGTTTCTAAACCATATGTTTTACTAAAAATTTCCGCATATAACTCGTTTACATATTTAGTGATTGCATACGGAGATAATGGTTTCCCAATAACATCTTCAACTTTTGGAAGACCTTCAGAGTCTCCATATGTAGAAGAGCTTGCCGCATAAATAAAACGTTTTACTTTTGCATCTCGAGAAGCAACTAACATATTTAAGAAGCCAGAAACATTTACATCATTTGTTGTAATTGGATCATTTATTGACCTTGGCACAGATCCCAGTGCTGCTTGATGCAAAACATAATCAACCCCAACAACTGCCAAATTACAATCTTCAATATTTCTAATATCTCCTTCGATTAATCTGAAGTTTGGATTCTCTAAAAAATCTTTTAGATTATGACGATGACCTGTTGAAAAATTATCCAAACAAACCACCTTATGTCCCAATCCTAAAAAATACTCAGATAAATTTGAGCCAATAAAACCTGCTCCACCAGTTATTAAAATTGTATTCTCACTTGAAGTTTTCATACGTATAATTATTTTTTCTTAATTTTATTAGAGATTGCACTCAAAATTCCATTCTGCTTATCTTCATCATGATATCCATTGGCATAAGCACCATAGCCGTAACCATATCCATATGTTGAACCATATTTAGCCTTGTTTTCATAGCTGTTCAAAATAATACTGGCGTTACTTATCTCTCCTCTTTCGATTCTATTATTCAGCAACGTAATCATATCTTTTTTAGTATAGTTTTGTCTGACAATATACAAAGTAACATCAGCATATTGAACTAATTCTAACGCATCTGACACCAAACCAACAGGAGGCGTGTCTAGAATAATATAATCATACTTTTTCTTTAACTCCTCAATCAATTCTCTCATTGAATCACTTAAAATCAACTCAGAAGGATTTGGTGGGATAGGTCCTGAAAGAATTACATCTAAATTTGTGATTTGCGTTTTATTCACAATTTCATCTAGTGTATTCTGTTTTATTAAATAGCTTACTACACCCAACTGATTATTCCCTAAATTAAATTCATCAGCCAATTTTGGCTTTCTTAAATCCAAACCAACAATAACTGTTTTCTTTTCGCTTAATGCAAATACTGTAGCAATATTTATCGAACAAAATGTTTTTCCTTCACCGCTTATCGAAGAAGTAACCATGAGTGTTTTCGAACCACTTACTTGTTGTCTTTTATACAAAAACTGTAAAGAAGAACGAATTCCTCTGAAAGCTTCTGATAGAGCAGATTTTGGCTTATCAAAAACTGCAAGTTTTACATCATCTTTATTAACTCCTATAGCCCCAATTACGGGAATAGCAGTCAATTTAATAATATCTTCAATATTTTGGATAGAATTATTCAAAAAGAAAATTCCTAACACAAATAATAAAGGAATCAAAATACCTAAAAACAATGCTAATATATAATTTATAGAAGTTTTTGGACCAATTAATCCTTCGCCAATATCTTTTGCTGGGTCAATAAAATGAATATCTGATAAATTTGATGCTTTTACAATTTCTGCTTCATTTCTTTTTTGAAGAAATTCAGTATAAATATTATCATTTAAATCATATTTTCTTTTAATTTTTAACAGCTCCTGTTGCTCTTCTGGAAGTCTTTTCACAGTACTTTCAGCCTGACTTATTTTACTATTTACTAACGACAAATCATTTAACAATAAAGCATTTGCAGATAATATATTTTCAAGTAAAACACTTTTTACGGCCTGCATTTGGTTATCAAAATCTCTAAAAATCTTATCACTTTTTACCACATACGCCATTTCTGAACGCTGTGTCGAAAGCATAATAAGCTTTGATACATTAGTAACAATATTCGGGTCTTCGATTCCAGCAACTGATGGAGCTGGAAGCTTGGAATAATCTGTACTATTATTCAAATATGTTTTTAAAGAATTATAATAAGAGATTTTTCTGGTGACTTGATCTTTTTCAACATCAAAATCCATTATTTTATTTGAGACTTTTACCCCGCCATCTTCAATATTATATATATTTTTATCTTTTCTAAAAGATTTTAATTCATTACCCGTTTCTTTCAATTGATGCTCCATTGCGACAAGCGTACTATCAATAAAAGCTATTGTATTGTTAGCAAATTGATTTTTACCATCGAGCTGCATTTTAATCAGCATTTTCACTGTCGAGTTTAAATACTCAACCATTCTTGCTTTATTTGTACCCTGCATCCCTAAGGTCAATATAGACCCGCCGCCTTTATCACTATCAATGCTTATTCTTTTATAATTTGATACCGTACTGTCAAAGTCATTAAACTTTACAAAATATTCTTTCCCTTTATAAAAACCTGGATTGTCATTAATTTGTAATTTCCAATTTAAAAAAGGCAAAGCTACCTGTTCTCCAGCTTTATATTTTTTTACAAATGTAACTGGCTCCACAGAGGTAGTTTCATACGAATTACTAGAGTATTTAATTAATGAACCTGAATTATTTTCAAAAGGAATTTCAATTTGATATTCAGTTTCGCTTAAAAATTTAATTCCTATTAAAGTATTAGCAAGCTGCCCCTTCGTTTTATCAATACTTACATAAAAAGGGACAGCTCCGTAAGAATCTATTAAATTGTACTTTCCTTGTTGTAAATAGTCGATATAAAATTGTAACTTATCAACAACCTGCTCATTATGTGATCTTGACAGCAGGACTGTAGAAATTCCATTTACCTGATCTGAAATACCACCCCAATTAAATACTAAACTTGTATTTGAAGTAAAAAAGGGATTTCTTTCTTCTTTAATTGAGATCATTGTCTGCAATCCGTATATTTTTTCTTTTCGAATATTAACCTGATATGCAATTGTGAAAGCAATTATTAAACTAGCTAGAAACCATTACCAATAACTTGCAATTTTTAATAAAAAACCTTTAAAATCAAAACTTGCATGATTCTCGAAAAAGGAAAAATCTTTTATATCTAGCATCTACTGAATTATGTTTTAATTTTTTATAATTAAATATACCGTAGTTGCCAATGACAGCAAGGCAATAATAGTTCCAATAGACTGGATTCCTGTTTGACCAGTTCCCCAAGTTTTTTGTTTAAGCGGCTTGACATATATATAATCGTTTGGCTGTAAATAATAGTAAGGTGACTTCATTACATTTTTATCTGTCAAATCAATATCATTCATCTCAACACCTGTTGCAGTCTGACGAATAACGGTTACTGATTTTCTATTTCCAACGGTTGTAATATCTCCTGAATTAGCAATAGCTTCCATAATATTTACATGATCCTGAAACAACGTTTTTGTTCCCGTGCTGCCCACTTCTCCATTTATAGTATATCTAAAACCAGCCAATTTTGCAGTTACAAAAATATTTGCATCACTTTTAAAATACTCTTCAAGCAGTTGTTTTTCAATTTTAATACGAACTTCTTCTAGAGTATAACCTATTACATTAATTTCTCCCAATACAGGCACTCGAATATTTCCATGATCATCAACCGTAAAACCATCAAAATACAACGATGATTCAGATTTTACAGCATCCACATTATTTTCGGTTGTATTAAAAATCGACACCAGTCTAGGATCAATTGCTTTTATGTTAATTTTTAAAATATCATTTACTTGGAGTCGATAAGGTTTTGATTCTACAACTGCAACTTTACTTTGTTCAATAGATGTGTTTTTATCTTGCAGATAAGTAAGGTCTTTCACCGGGATACAGGATGTAAATAACACGCTCAGTGATAACAATAAATAAAAGAACATTCTTGTCATTATTTTTTTTATCAACAAATATAGCTTTTTCTACAGCTTTATTGATAGAATTAACAAGAATTAACTTAATTATTTTTAAATGTTTTTTCGAACGGAACTCGATGCAAAATACTTCTGCCTAGTGTAATCTCATCGGCGTATTCCAATTCATCTCCAACAGATATTCCTCTTGCAATCGTAGACAAAACGATTTCTGAATCCGCAATTTGTTTATAAATATAAAAATTCGTCGTATCTCCTTCCATAGTTGAACTTAATGCAAAAATAATCTCGATCACTTTCCCCGATCTTACTTTTTCCACTAAACTAGAAATATTTAACTGACTAGGTCCAACTCCTTCGATTGGAGAAATTTTACCGCCTAATACATGATAGATCCCTTTATATTGTCCCGTATTTTCAATTGCCATAACGTCGCGAATATCTTCGACTACACAAATTGTCTGATGGTTTCTCAGCTGATTTGCACAAATTTCACAAACCTTTGTATCTGAAATATTATGACAGCTTTCACAAAATTTAATATCCTCACGCATATTTATCAAAGCTTGAGACAAAAAGCCTGTCTGCTCTTTAGGTTGCTTTAATAAATGAAGTACCAATCGTAATGCCGTTCGCTTACCTATTCCAGGTAATTGCGACATTTCATTGACTGCTTTTTCTATTAATTTTGATGAAAATTCCATGATGACAAAAGTAATGGTTTAGTAATTTTTGGAAAAACTAAATCCGATATTTATGTTTATCTATTAACTGTTCTGATATTCTTTATGCCTCAGACAAACAATACATCTAAGATATTCAGAATTAAAACTTTAAACAACTCTATTAAGCACTATAAGAAACTAGTATTGATTTGTAGCCAATAATACTAACGTACAAGCAACTTCTGCCTTTATATTATTTAATTCTAACAATTGATACAATTCAGGATTTTCGGTTCCGGGATTAAAAACTACTCTTTTTGGTTGCGCTTCAATAATATAATTGTAATAATCGCGCTGACGAGCTGGATTTAAATAAAGTGTAACTGTATCTATATTCTTAACAGGTATCGCTTTAGTATAAATTTTCACCCCCGCAACTTCACCTGTATTTTGACCAATTGCTAAAACGGTATGTCCTTTTTGAACGAGCATATTTATCGCTTTAAAAGCGTAACGTTCTGGTTTTGTAGTTGCTCCCAGAACTAGTGTTTTTTTGTTTTTCATTGATTTTTAAATATGTTACAAAAGTAATTAAAAAGAACGAGGTTCGCTTTATGATATTGATTTAGAATTACTACTATTAAAAACAATATCATAAAGTTAATATGTTTCAAAATACTAAATTTTGATTATTTTTACTTCACTAACCCACACTATATGGATTTATTCATTTATTTATTTGCCGCCCTTTTTTCTGTATTAAACCCAATTGGTACTGTCCCTATTTTTGTTGGACTAACACAGCATGATTCTCAAGAGGAGCGTTCTCGAATTTCGTTATGGACTGCTATAAATGTTTTTATAATTTTAATTGTTTCCTTTTTTATTGGCCAATATGTCTTAAGCTTTTTTGGAATTAGTATTGATGCACTTCGGATTGCTGGAGGTATTGTGATTGTAAACTCGGGATTTTCATTACTTTCTGGAAAAATTAATAAAAAACGAGGAATCAACAAAAAAGTTGAAACCGACGCCCAACAAAGAAATGATGTTGCTCTTACTCCATTAGCAATCCCAATGCTTGCTGGCCCAGGTTCTATCTCTTTATTGATTGCATTTTATCAAGAGCATCATGAAATGACAGAAATTATCATTTCATGTCTAGCTATTCTAGCAATTGCCGTTGCCATTTTTTTAATTTTAAAAAGCGCACATTATCTAGCACGAATCCTTGGAGCATCAGGAATTGTTGCAATCTCAAGAATTGTAGGTTTTATAGTTATCTCGATCGGAATTCAATATATTGTAAGCTCTATAATAAACATTGTAAAAGGAAATTTGATGTAACTTTTGGTTCAAATACATCAAAAAAAGGGATAAAAACAAAAACTGTTTTTATCCCTTTTTTTTAAAACTTTAAAGCAATTTATTTTCTCGGTAGAAAAACTTCAGCCATCATACATCGTGCACTTCCACCACCGCAAGCTTCAATAGTATCTAAACTAGAGCTTAAAATCTCGGCATGCTTCTCTAATTGCTCAATTTGCTTAGGAGTTAAACTCTGATGTGCAGAAGCACTCATTACGATATATTTCTTATCGTTTGTACCTCTAACTTCCAACATATTGCCTGCAAAATTATTCACTTGAGCTTCTGTAATTAAAATGATTTCCTTTTTATCAGCTTTTAGATTTTCAAGAACCATTTTACGCTCTTTTTTATCATCAATTGAATCTGCACAAATTACAGCAAAGGTTTCTCCTAAACACATCATCACATTGGTGTGATAAATCAACTTGCGTTCACCATCAACAGTTTGAAAAGCTTCAAAAATTACTGGAGCATAATCAAAATCTTCACAAAACTCAATAAACAATTCTTCATCAGCTCTAGGCGATAAAGCACAATATGCTTTAGCATTGGCACGATCTAAAAGTAAACTTCCTGTTCCTTCTAAGAAATAACCATCATCTTCTGCAGAAGTATAATCCATTATATTAGAAATCTCAAATCCCTTTTCTTCAAGAGTATCCAAAATATCTTCACGACGCTCCTGGCGACGATTTTCAGCAAACATAGGGTAAAGTGCTACGTCACCATTTTCATGAAATGAAACCCAGTTGTTTGGAAAAATACTATCTGGCGTATCTGTTTCTAAAGTATCCTCTATAACCGTAACATCGACTCCTACATTTCTAAGCTTTTCTACAAAAGTATCAAATTCTTGCTGTGCTTTTGCATTTACTGTACTTGGCAAAAGTCCATCTAATACTTTTTGGTAATAATTATTTACAGCAGTTTGTTCATTCATTCTGAACGCAACCGGCCGAATCATTACAATTGCATTTGTTGTTTGTTTCATTTTTATATTTTTTTTTGCTTCGGGTTTCAAGCTTTAGAGAACGTGAAACTTTAAACTTTAAACAATTACTTAGTCTCTAATTAAGGGAAGTGTTGAACATCTCAAAAGTCCTTCTTGTTTTGCAATTTCAGCATAAGGTATTTCTTCAACAATAAATCCGTTTGATCGAAGCCAATTATTTAATCGAGTGAAATTTTTCTCAGAAACTACTACATTTTCATCTATCGAAAACACATTCGAAAACATATTGTACATTTCGTTTCTTTCAATATGAAATAAATTTTCTTTTCCAAAAAGATTTACTAAATAAGTATAATCAGCCTCTTCACGAAAACCTCTCTTGTAAATAATTCCTTTATCTTTTCCAACAGGTTGAAAACAGCAATCTAAATGTAATGCGTTGTCACGTGCTTCTAATTTTGATTTCACCAAATCAAATTCTTTGACAATTTTATTAGGAAACAATTCTTTAATAAAGTTTACACCGTGCATATTGGTTCTAGCAGTAATGTAGTCTTTATAATCACTTCCTTTATAAGTTCCAATAAAAATATGATCATTCCATAACATAACGTCACCACCTTCAATATGAACTTCTTCGGGCGGGCGAACTACTTTTAATGGATCTATTTGATCAATTATGTATTGAATAGCATCTAATTCACGCTCTCTATCAGGTAAAATATTTGATTTAACAAAAGTATCATCAATCACAAAACCAATGTCTCTCGCAAAAATCTGATTGTAATTTTCAATCATTTCTGGTCGATAAACTTTTACATCGTACTTTTGAAAAACAGCATTAAAAGCTTCCATTTCAGCAACCATATCTTTTTCAACTGGATATGTCCCTGCCTTAATATGTTCCAATGATTTAGGATCATAGGCTTCATCTAAAGTTGGAGTTGGCCCATTATGAACCGCAGAACCCAAAACTACGGCACGCAGTCTTGAAGTTTCGTTCTTTATATTTAATTGCAACATAATTCTATTATATTTTAAACAAAGATAAAAAAAGCTTTACAGTTAAGTAAAGCTTTAGTTTTTTTATTTATTAGACTTGAAGTCTCTTAAAGGGTGTCCAGTATAAATTTGTCTAGGCCTTCCAATTGGTTCTTTGTTTTCACGCATTTCTTTCCATTGTGCGATCCATCCTGGTAATCTTCCAATTGCAAACATTACCGTAAACATATCTGTCGGGATTCCTAATGCTCTGTAAATAATTCCAGAATAGAAATCTACATTTGGATATAAGTTTCTTGATTTGAAGTATTCATCTTCAAGAGCTGCTGCTTCCAGTTTTTTAGCAATTTCAAGAATTGGATCTTCAACACCTAAAGTTTCTAAAACTTCTTTAGCAGCTTTTTTAATGATTCTTGCTCTTGGATCAAAGTTTTTATAAACTCTATGACCGAATCCCATTAAACGGAAAGGATCATTTTTATCTTTTGCTTTAGCTAAGAATTTATCCGTATCACCACCATCTTTATTAATTTCTTCTAACATTTCAAGCACTGCTTGGTTTGCACCACCATGAAGCGGCCCCCATAATGCTGAAACTCCTGCAGAAATTGAAGCAAATAATCCTGCATGAGACGAACCAACCATTCTTACAGTTGAAGTAGAACAGTTTTGCTCATGATCTGCGTGAAGAATAAACAATTTATCTAATGCATCAACTACAACAGGATTTGCTGAATAAGGTCCTGTAGGCAATTTAAACATTAATTGCATAAAGTTCTCTACATAACCTTGTGTATTATCGTAATAATTCAATGGATACCCCATTGATTTTCTGTAAGTCCAAGTAGCAATTACAAGAAATTTACCCATTGTTTTGCAAATCGCCTCGTACATTTCTTTCTCATTCTCAACGTTTACTGCCTTTGGATTAAATGCTGTCAAAGCACTTGTCAATGCAGACAATACTCCCATTGGATGAGCTGTTTTTGGAAAACCATCAATGATATTTTTCATTTCTTCGTTTACCAAAGTATGTTTTTTGATACCATTTTCAAACTGCTCCAACTGTTGAGCAGTTGGTAATTCGCCAAAAATCAAAAGATAAGAAACCTCTAAAAAATTAGCTTTTTCAGCTAAGTCTTCGATTGAATATCCTCTGTAACGCAAAATCCCTAATTCTCCATCCAAGAAAGTGATTTCACTTGTACAAGATCCAGAATTTTTATAACCTGGGTCAATTGTAATAACACCAGTTAAATCACGTAATTTGTTAATATCGATAGCAGATTCATTTTCGCTTCCAGTAATTACAGGAAGTTCAATTTTCTTACCATCTACTTCTAATGTAGCTATTTTTGACATAATATAATCGGAAATAATTCTTTAAAATAATAATTTATCAAATCTAAGGAATTTAACACTAATTAAAAAAAGAATACTGCTATGAATTTGTTAAAACTCCAAAAAAAAACCATCCGCCGTGGCGGATGGTTTGAAATCAATATATAACTCTTACAATTATTTAATCTTGAAAGCGTTTAAGCCAGGGAAATAAGCAGTACTTCCTAATTCTTCCTCAATTCTTAATAATTGGTTGTATTTTGCCATACGATCTGAACGAGAAGCTGAACCTGTTTTAATTTGACCACAGTTTAAAGCAACAGCTAAATCTGCAATTGTATTATCTTCAGTTTCTCCTGAACGGTGAGACATTACTGAAGTATAACCTGCATTTTTAGCCATGTTTACAGCAGCAATCGTTTCTGTCAAAGTTCCAATTTGGTTTACTTTTACAAGGATTGAATTTGCAATTCCTTTTTCAATACCTGTAGACAAACGAGCAACGTTTGTAACAAATAAATCATCACCTACTAATTGTACTTTATCTCCAATTTTTTCAGTTAAATATTTCCATCCATTCCAGTCATCTTCATACATACCATCTTCAATAGAAATAATTGGATATTTAGCAGCAAGTTCAGCTAAATAATCAGCTTGCTCCTCAGAAGTTCTGATTTTTCCAGTTTCTCCTTCAAATTTAGTATAATCGTATTTACCGTTTACATAAAATTCAGAAGCAGCACAGTCAAGAGCGATCATAATTTCGTCTCCGAAAGTATATCCCGCTTTTTCAACAGCAAGTTTGATAGTATCTAATGCATCTTCTGTACCTCCAGCTAAGTTTGGCGCAAAACCACCTTCATCACCAACAGCTGTACTTAAACCTCTATCGTGTAAAACTTTTTTCAAGCTGTGGAAAATTTCAGTTCCCATTTGCATAGCATGTGTAAAAGAAGTTGCTTTTACAGGGAAAATCATAAATTCTTGAAATGCGATAGGCGCATCAGAGTGAGAACCACCATTGATAATGTTCATCATTGGAACTGGTAACGTATTTGCAGAAACACCACCTACGTATCTGTATAATGGCAATCCAAGTTCATTAGCAGCGGCTTTTGCAGCAGCCAAAGAAACACCCAAAATAGCATTAGCTCCTAATTTAGATTTGTTTGGAGTACCATCTAAATCAATCATTAATTGGTCAATTGTGTTTTGCTCGAAAACAGAAGTTCCAACTAATTCTTCAGCAATAACAGTATTTACATTATTCACTGCATTCAAAACTCCTTTTCCAAGATAAGCTTTACCTCCATCACGTAATTCAACAGCTTCGTGCTCTCCAGTTGAAGCTCCAGATGGAACCGCAGCTCTACCTAAAACTCCATTTTCAGTTACTACATCAACTTCAATAGTAGGATTACCTCTAGAATCAAGAATTTGTCTTGCGTGAACTTTAATTATAATACTCATTATTTTTATTTTTTTATTAATAAATTATATTTTTTTTTCGAAATTATAAAAATATTTAATACTTAAAACGGATTTAAAATAATAAACAGCTTTATTTATTAACTACATCGTTTTAGACGAAGCTAATTCTATATTCTCTACAAATTGATCGAACAAATAAGATGAATCATGTGGTCCAGGACTAGCTTCTGGATGATATTGTACTGAGAAACAATTTTTATTTTTCATTCTCATACCCGCAACTGTCCCGTCATTTAAATGTAAATGAGTTATTTCTAAATCAGGATGATTATCTAATTGCTCTTTATTGACAGCAAAACCATGATTTTGAGAAGTAATTTCTCCTTTACCCGTAATAACATTTTTTACAGGATGATTAATTCCACGATGCCCGTTAAACATTTTATAAGTCTCAACGCCATTTGCCAAAGCAATAACTTGATGACCTAAACAAATTCCAAATAAAGGTTTATCGTTTGCAAGAATCTTCTTAGCAACTTCGATCGCTCCAAAAAGTGGGTCTGGATCTCCAGGTCCGTTTGATAAGAAATATCCATCAGGGTTAAATGATGCTAAATCCTCATAAGTAGAATTATATGGAAAAACTTTTATATAACAGTCTCTCTTAGCAAGATTTCTTAAAATGTTCTTTTTGATACCTAAATCTAAAGCCGAAACTTTATACTTAGCACTTTCCTCTCCAAAATAATAAGGTTCAGTTGTTGACACTTTAGAAGCCAACTCTAATCCTTCCATATTTGGAACACCAGCTAATTCTTTCTTCAAGTCTTCTATAGAAGTTCCATCAGTACAAATAACAGCATTCATAGCACCATTATCACGAATATAACTAACAAGAGCTCTAGTATCTACATCAGAAATACATATCAAGTTTTGTTTAGCGAAATAATCTTCTAAACTCTCAGAAGCTCTTTCTCTTGAAAAGTTAAAGCTAAAGTTTTTACAAACTAAACCAGCTATTTTAATGCTTTCAGACTCTATCTCTAAATCATTTACACCATAATTACCAATATGTGCATTAGTAGCCACCATTATCTGACCAAAATAGGAAGGATCTGTAAAGATTTCTTGGTATCCAGTCATTCCAGTATTAAAACATACTTCCCCGAAAGTTTTACCGCTTATACCGATAGATTTTCCATGAAAAATAGTTCCGTCACTAAGTAATAAAATGGCGCTTTGTCGTGTTGTGTATTTCATTCTTTAATTTGTATTGTTTTTAATCGTATTATGAAACCTTTAAAGTTTCACCTGTAATTAGATATTTTGCAAATTTACTTCTTTAAAAGAGTGCTGCCAAGATTTTTTAAAAATTTCATTAATAAAAATAAAACCAAGACATTTAAAAAAGTTAAATTTTAATTTCCTCTAAAAAAATCAAAAAAAAAGGATAAACTAAAAATTAGTTTATCCTTGATTTCTATAGAATCATTACTTTCATAATTATTCAGAAGCTTCAGTAGTCGTTTCTGTTTCAGCAGCAGGAGCTTCTGGAGTAGTCTCCTCAGCTTTTTTAGCTTTACCACCACGACGGCTTTTTGCTTTTTTAACTTCTTTTTTACCACCATTGTAAAGTTCATTGAAATCTACAAGTTCGATCATTGCCATATCAGCATTATCTCCCAAACGATTTCCAACTTTAATGATACGAGTGTATCCACCTGGACGGTCACCAACTTTAGCAGCTACGTCTCTGAACAAGTCAGTTACAGCATATTTGCTACGTAAGTAAGCAAAAACAATACGACGATTGTGAGTCGTATCTTCTTTTGATTTAGTGATTAAAGGCTCAACAAATTGTTTAAGCGCTTTAGCCTTAGCAACAGTAGTGTTAATACGTTTGTGCTCAATAAGAGAACAAGCCATATTAGCCAACATAGCTTTTCTATGTCCAGTCTGTCTGCTTAAGTGGTTGAATTTTTTTCCGTGTCTCATGACGTGTTTTTTTTATCTTCATCTTGCTACAATCCACTATGGAGAGCAAAATATGAAGTAAATTATTCTTTATCTAATTTGTATTTAGCTAAGTCCATTCCGAAAGTTAAATTTTTAACTGCAACAAGTTCATCAAGTTCAGTTAAAGATTTTTTACCAAAATTACGGAATTTCATTAGGTCATTTTTATTGAACGATACTAAATCACCAAGTGTATCAACTTCAGCCGCTTTCAAGCAATTTAATGCTCTCACAGATAAATCCATATCAACAAGCTTAGTTTTAAGCAATTGTCTCATATGCAATGACTCTTCATCATACGATTCTGTTTGTGCAATTTCGTCAGCCTCAAGTGTAATTCTTTCGTCAGAAAACAACATGAAATGGTGAATTAAAACTTTTGCAGCTTCAGTAAGAGCATCTTTAGGATTAATAGATCCATCAGTTTTAATTTCAAAAACCAATTTTTCGTAATCTGTTTTTTGCTCTACACGGAAGTTTTCAATTGCATACTTTACATTTTTTACCGGAGTAAAAATAGAGTCAGTAAAAATTGTTCCAATTGCAGCATTCTGTTTTTTGTTCTCCTCAGCAGGAACGTATCCTCTACCTTTTTCGATCGTTAAATCGAAGTTCAATTTGATTTTAGAATCTAAATTACAGATAACAAGGTCTGGATTCAAAACTTGGAAACCTGAAATAAATTTTTGAAAATCACCTGCTGTCAATTGATCTTTACCAGAAACAGAAATAGTAACTGATTCATTATCGATATCTTCGATCTGACGTTTGAAACGTACTTGTTTTAGATTAAGGATAATTTCGGTAACATCTTCAACAACACCTGAAATAGTAGAAAACTCATGATCTACACCTTCGATACGAACAGATGTAATTGCATAACCTTCTAATGCTGAAAGCAAAACTCTTCTAAGTGCATTACCAACTGTCAATCCATAACCAGGTTCCAAAGGTCTAAATTCGAATTTACCTTCAAAATCGGTTGAATCGATCATGATAACTTTATCGGGCTTTTGAAAATTAAATATTGCCATAAATTTCGACTAAGTCAATTATTATTTGTTGTACAACTCTACGATTAATTGTTCTTTAATGTTTTCTGGAATTTGAAGTCTTGCAGGTACAGAAACAAAAGTTCCTTCTTTAAGATCATTGTTCCAAGTAATCCATTCATAAACATGACTTGAATTTGATAAAGAACGTTCGATAGCTTCTAAAGATTTAGATTTTTCACGAACTGCAACTTTATCACCAGGCTTAAGGTGGTAAGAAGGAATATTTACAACCTCACCATTAACAGTAATGTGTCTGTGAGATACTATTTGACGAGCACCTCTTCTAGATGGAGCAATTCCCATTCTAAAAACAACATTATCTAATCTTGCTTCACATAATTGTAATAAAACCTCACCAGTTACACCTTTAGTTGCTGATGCTTTTTCGAATAAATTTCTGAATTGTTTTTCTAAAATTCCGTAAGAATATTTAGCTTTTTGCTTCTCCATTAACTGAACAGCATACTCAGATTTTTTTCCTCTTTTTTTAGCCATCCCGTGTTGTCCAGGTGGGTAATTTCTTTTTTCGAAAGATTTATCATCTCCGAAGATTGCTTCGCCAAACTTACGAGCGATTCTTGTACTAGGACCAGTATATCTTGCCATTTTAAATTGTTTAAGATTGAGATTATGAATTCAGGTCTTATCCTTCGATAATCTATATTCAATCTAGGTTATACTATAATTTTTGAGTATTAAACTCTACGTCTTTTAGGAGGACGACATCCGTTGTGAGGCATTGGAGTAACATCGATAATCTCAGTAACTTCAATTCCACCGTTATGAATAGAACGAATAGCAGACTCACGTCCGTTTCCTGGTCCTTTTACATAAACTTTTACTTTTTTAAGTCCTGCCTCAAGAGCTACTTTACTACAATCTTCTGCTGCCATTTGAGCTGCGTACGGAGTATTCTTTTTAGAACCTCTGAAACCCATTTTTCCAGCTGAAGACCAAGCAATAACTTCACCTTTCTTATTTGTCAAAGAAATGATAATATTGTTAAAAGTCGAAGAAACATGTGCTTCACCCGTTGATTCAACGATAACTTTACGTTTTTTTGCAGTTGCTTTAGCCATATTACTTATTATTTAGTTGCTTTTTTCTTGTTAGCAACAGTTTTTCTTTTTCCTTTTCTTGTTCTAGAGTTATTCTTAGTTCTTTGACCTCTTAAAGGAAGTCCAGATCTATGACGAATACCTCTATAACAACCAATATCCATCAAACGTTTGATGTTTAAAGAAACTTCAGAACGTAATTCTCCTTCAATTTTGTAAAATGATACAGCGTCACGAATCGCTCCGATTTCGTCATCATTCCAATCTTGAACTTTTTTATCTTGGCTAACTTGAGCTTTCTCTAAAATCTCAATAGCTCTACTTTTTCCTAATCCGAAAATATAGGTAAGTGCAATAACACCTCTTTTGTTTTTTGGGATATCTACCCCTGCTATTCTTGCCATAATTATCCTTGTCTTTGTTTAAATCTAGGATTTTTTTTGTTTATTACGTACAATCTCCCTTTTCTACGCACGATAATGCACTCGGCACTTCTCTTTTTTACTGATGCTCTAACTTTCATAGTGAATATCCTTTAATATCGATAAGTAATTCTTGCTTTTGACAAATCGTAAGGACTCATTTCTAGTTTCACTTTATCACCAGGTAATAACTTGATATAATGCATTCGCATTTTTCCAGAAATATGAGCAATTACAATATGTCCATTTTCTAACTCCACACGGAACATCGCATTTGATAATGCTTCAATGATTGATCCGTCTTGTTCTATTGCTGATTGTTTTGCCATAAATATATTAAGCTACCGCTTTTCTATTTTTACCAGTCTTCATTAAACCATCATAATGCTTGTTTAACAAGTATGAATTGATCTGTTGAATAGTATCTATTGCAACTCCAACCATAATTATTAATGAGGTACCTCCAAAAAACATTGCCCAAGATTGTTGTACATCCATAATACTTACAACAATAGCTGGGAACACAGCAATCAAAGCAAGGAATAAAGATCCTGGGAAAGTTATTAAAGACATCACCTTATCAAGAAATTCAGAAGTTTCAGCTCCTGGACGAACGCCCGGAATAAAACCACCGCTTCTCTTTAAATCATCAGCCATCTTGTTAGTAGGTACGGTAATTGCAGTATAAAAGAATGTAAATACAATAATTAAAGTTGCAAAAACAAAGTTATACCAAAAACCAAACATATTACTAAATGCACCAACAATTGATTGTGATGTATCTGATTTAGACAATCCAGCTACAGCTGCAGGGATAAACATAATTGCCTGAGCAAAAATGATTGGCATAACTCCAGAAGCATTAAGCTTTAAAGGAATCCATTGTCTATTACCTCCTGCTAAATCTTGCTCATAATCACCAGTTGTTGTACGACGAGCGTATTGAACTGGGATTCTACGTACTGCCATTGTAAGCAATACACAAGAAATGATTACCAATAGCCACACAATAATTTCAATAACTAACAACATTGGACCTCCATTGTTATTGGTAACTCTCGTTGTAAACTCTTGTATAAAAGCTTGTGGTAAACGAGCTAGAATACCAACCATAATTAATAATGAAATTCCATTTCCAATACCTTTATCTGTAATTTTCTCACCAAGCCACATAGCAAAAATAGTACCAGTTACTAAGATGATAACAGACGAGAACAAAAATTCAGGAGAATTAAAGCCTAGTAGAAATGCACTACTAGGCAATGTTCTGTATAAATTATAGATATAAGTTGGACCTTGAACCAGTGTAATAGCTATAGTCAACCAACGAGTGATTTGATTAATCTTTTTTCTACCACTTTCTCCATCATTCTGAAGTTTTTGCAAATATGGAATCGCAATTCCCATTAACTGAACAACAATAGATGCAGAAATATAAGGCATAATACCTAAAGCAAAAACTGAAGCTTTAGAGAAAGCACCTCCTGTAAACATGTCTAGGATAGATCCTAAACCATTTTTAGTTTGTCCCGCTAATCCTGTTAATTGAGTTGCGTCAATTCCAGGAAGCGTAACGTGTGCACCAAAACGATATACTAAAAGCAACCCTAATGTAATTAAGATTCTGTTTTTCAGTTCTTCGATTTTCCAAACATTACTTATTGATTCAATAAATTTCTTCATCTTAATAGATAAGTTATATAGTTACAGCTTCTCCACCAGCAGCTTCAATAGCAGCTTTTGCAGTAGCAGTAAATTTGTGGGCAGTTACTTTTAATTTTGCTTTCAATTCTCCTCTACCTAAAATCTTAACGATTTCATTTTTAGTAGCTAGACGATTTGCTACGAAATCTGTCATAGAAACAGAATCAGTAATCACACCATTGTCTACTAACAATTGAAGCGTATCTAAATTAACACCTTCGTATTCTTTACGATTGATGTTTGTGAAACCAAACTTAGGCACACGTCTTTGAAGTGGCATTTGCCCTCCTTCAAAACCAATCTTTTTAGAATAACCAGAACGAGATTTTGCTCCTTTGTGACCTCTTGCAGCAGTGCCACCTTTTCCAGAACCTTCTCCTCTACCTAATCTTTTATTTTGATTGTGTGTAGATCCTTCAGCAGGTTGTAAGTTACTTAAATTCATAACAGTATTTGTTATTTAGCTTCTTCAACAGAAACTAAGTGTTTAACTTTGTTTATCATCCCAAGGATAGCAGGATTTGACTCATGCTCCACAACTTGTCCCATTTTACGTAGACCTAAAGCTTCTAAACCTCTCTTTTGAGAAAGAGGACAGTTGATCTTGCTTCTTACTTGTTTTACTAATAATTTAGCCATAATTTCCTTGATTAACCTTTAAAAACTTTTTCTAAAGAAACTCCTCTTTGTTTTGCAACAGTGTGAGCGCTTCTCATTTGTAATAAAGCATCAAAAGTTGCTTTAACTACGTTATGTGGATTTGATGATCCTTGAGATTTTGATAATACGTCGTGAATACCTACTGATTCAAGAACCGAACGAACAGCTCCACCAGCAATAACTCCTGTACCATGAGAAGCAGGAATTAAGAATACACGTGCACCACCAAATTTTCCTTTTTGTTCGTGAGGAACAGATTGTCCATTCAAAGGAATTTTTACTAAATTTTTCTTAGCATCTTCTACTGCTTTCGCAATTGCTTCAGAAACGTCTTTAGATTTTCCTAATCCATGACCAACTACTCCATTTTCATCACCTACAACTACAATAGCAGAAAAACCGAAAGCTCTACCACCTTTTGTAACTTTAGTAACACGATTAACACTTACCAGACGATCTTTAAGTTCAAGACCACTTGGTTTTACCAATTCTACATTTTTGTATTTAGACATAATATATTAGAATTTAAGTCCAGCCGCTCTTGCGCCTTCTGCTAATGATTTAATACGACCGTGATATAAATATCCACCTCTATCAAAAGTGATGGTATCAATCCCAGCTTTTAACGCTTTCTCTGCAACTAATTTTCCAACAGCAGCAGCGATTTCAACGTTAGTACCTTTTCCTATTTCTTTTTCTCTTGAAGATGCAGCTAATATAGTAACTCCATTTACATCATCAATAAGTTGAGCGTAAATTTCTTTATTACTTCTAAATACAGATAGTCTTGGGTTAGCAGCAGTACCACTAATCGATTTTCTAATTCTGAATCTAATTCTCTGTCTTCTATCAGATTTTGTTAATGACATAATCTTATTTTTTAAGCTGATTTACCTGCTTTTCTTCTTAATACTTCACCCACAAATTTAACACCTTTTCCTTTGTATGGCTCTGGCTTACGGAAACCTCTGATTTTCGCAGCAACTTGACCTAAAAGTTGTTTATCAAATGATGTTAATTTTACGATTGGGTTCTTACCTTTTTCAGATATCGTCTCTAATGCTACTTCCGGAGCAATTTCTAAAACAATATTGTGAGAATATCCAAGAGCTAAATCTAATTTTTGACCTTGGTTTGAAGCTCTATAACCAACTCCAACTAATTCTAGTTCTTTAGTAAAACCTTCATTTACTCCAACAATCATGTTATTGATTAATGATCTGTATAATCCGTGTTTTGCTCTTTGGTCTTTATGATCAGATGATCTTTCAACTGAAACTTGATCACCTTCAACTTTCACAGTTACGTCCGAAAACTCCTGGGTTAGTTGACCTTTTTTTCCTTTTACTGTAATAATACCGTCTTTAACTTCAACAGTTACACCAGCAGGGATTACAATTGGGCTTTTACCTATTCTTGACATCTTATCTAGTGTTTAAAATTAGTATACGTAACAAATTACTTCACCACCTACATTCAACTGCTTAGCTTGTTTTCCAGTCATCAAACCTTTTGATGTAGAAACAATAGCAATTCCTAATCCGTTAAGGATTCTAGGTAATTTGGCAGCACCAGCATACTTACGTAAACCTGGTTTACTAATTCTTTGGATATCTTTAATCACAGGCTCTTTAGTATCTTTATCGTACTTTAAAGCAATCTTGATAGAACCTTGAACAGTGTTCGTCTCAAATTTGTAACTCAAGATGTAACCTTGATCAAATAAGATCTTAGTTATTTCTTTTTTTAGATTAGAAGCTGGAATTTCAACAACTTTGTGGTTTGCAGCCACAGCGTTACGAACTCTAGTCAAATAATCTGCAATAGGATCTGTATACATATGTATTTGATTGCGATTATGGTTTTCGGGAGACACCCGTCTCCCGAACCTTTAATCAATTAAAATTATTTTTTGGTTTGCAAAAGTAATAACTTATTGCGAGATTACCAAGATGCTTTTTTTACTCCAGGAATTAACCCATTATTAGCCATCTCACGGAAAGTTACACGTGAAATACCGAATTGACGGATATAACCTCTTGGTCTACCTGTTAATTTACAACGATTGTGCAAACGAACTGGTGAAGCATTTTTAGGTAATTTTTGTAAGCCTTCATAATCTCCAGCTTCTAATAAAGCTTTTCTTTTTTCAGCGTACTTAGCTACCGTTTTCTCTCTTTTAACCTCACGGGCTTTCATTGATTCTTTAGCCATGTCTTAATTCTTTTTAAAAGGTAATCCTAATTCAGCCAATAATGACTTTGCTTCCTTGTCTGTTTTTGCAGTAGTAACAAATGTAATATCCATTCCTGAGATTTTGTTTACTTTGTCAATATCAATTTCTGGGAAAATGATTTGCTCCAAAACTCCAAGATTGTAGTTACCTCTTCCGTCGAAACCAGTAGCTTTGATACCACTAAAATCTCTAACGCGCGGTAAAGCAGAAGTAATAAGTCTATCTAAAAACTCATACATTCTTTCACCACGTAAAGTAACTTTTGCTCCAATAGGCATCCCTTTTCTCAATTTGAATGACGCAACGTCTTTCTTTGAAATTGTAGATACTGCTTTTTGTCCAGTGATCTTTGTCAACTCATCAACTGCATAGTCAATAAGTTTTTTATCAGATACAGCTGCACCAACTCCACGGCTCAAAACGATTTTTTCAAGTTTAGGAACTTGCATTACGTTTGTATATCCGAACTCTTCTTTAAGAGCAGAGATTACTCTACTCTTATATTCTTCTTTTAGTCTAGGTGTATATGCCATTACTATAGTACTTGATTAGATTTTTTTGAAAATCTTACTTTCTTATCTCCTTCTACTCTAATACCTACTCTAGTTGTTTCCTTAGTTTTAGGATCAATTAGAGAAATGTTAGAAATTTGAATAGAAGCTTCTTTCTTAACGATACCACCTTGAGGGTTTTTAGCACTTGGTTTTGTATGTTTTGAAACCATGTTTACACCTTCAACTATCGCTTTATTTTTCTCACGGTAAACACGTAAAACTTTACCTTCAGCACCTTTATGGTCTCCAGCAATAACTCTTACGATATCTCCTGATTTTATTTTTAGCTTTATCATCTTAAAACGAATTAAAGCACTTCTGGTGCTAATGATACAATTTTCATGAATTGTTTTTCACGAAGTTCTCTTGCTACCGGACCAAAAACACGAGTCCCTCTCATTTCACCTGCAGCGTTCAAAAGAACACATGCATTGTCATCGAAACGGATATAAGAACCATCAGCTCTTCTCACTTCTTTTTTGGTACGCACAACAACTGCAGTTGAAACAGCTCCTTTTTTCACGTTACCGTTTGGAGTTGCATCTTTAATAGATACTACAATCTTGTCACCAACAGAGGCATACCTTCTTTTGGTACCTCCTAAAACACGGATAGTTAAAACTTCTTTTGCTCCCGTGTTATCTGCTACTTTTAGTCTTGATTCCTGTTGTACCATAATTATTTAGCTCTTTCTAAGATTTCAACTAATCTCCAACATTTTGTTTTACTTAAAGGACGCGTTTCGCTAATTCTTACAGTATCTCCAATGTTACAGTCGTTTGTTTCGTCGTGTGCAACATATTTCTTAGTTTTCAACACGAACTTACCGTATAATGGGTGTTTTACTTTTCTTACTTCAGCAATAACAATAGATTTATCCATTTTATTTGAAGTAACAACACCTATTCTTTCTTTTCTTAAATTTCTTTTTTCTTCCATCTTTCAGCAGAATACAATTATTGTAACTCTCTTTTAGTTAACTCTGTAGCCAATCTTGCAACTGTTCTTCTAACACTTCTAATTTGAAGCGGATTAGCAATTGGAGAAATAGCGTGAGCCATTTTTAGGTCAGCATATACTTTCTTAGTTTGACTAAGTTTTTCTTGCAACTCCGCTGCAGAAAGATCTTTTATTTCTGATTGTTTCATAATAAATATTAATTATGCTTCGAAATCTCTAGCAACGACGAACTTAGTTTTTACTGGAAGTTTTTGAGCTGCAAGACGTAAAGCCTCTTTTGCAACTGACAATGGAACTCCTCCAACTTCAAACATAATTCTTCCTGGTTTAACAACAGCAGCCCAATACTCAACTGCTCCTTTACCTTTACCCATACGTACTTCAAGAGGTTTCTTAGTGATAGGTTTGTCTGGAAATATTTTAATCCATAATTGTCCTTCTCTCTTCATGTAACGAGTTGCAGCAATACGCGCAGCTTCGATTTGACGAGAAGTTAAGAACATTCCATCTTCATGTACAGATTTAATACCAAACATTCCATTAGAAAGTTCATGCCCTCTTTGAGAGTTACCTTTCATTTTACCTTTTTGTACCTTACGGTATTTTGTTCTTTTAGGCTGTAACATTTTTCTTTAGTTTAAAAATTTACTTTCTTTTACGAGCGTCTGGCTTTCCACCTTTATTAAAATTAGATTTACCTCTAGGGGCATCTCCACCTTTACCACCACCAGTTCCAGATTGTTTTTTATCCATTCCTGCAAGCGGAGAAAGATCTCTCTTTCCATAAACTTCACCTTTCATGATCCATACTTTGATCCCCATTCTACCATAAGTAGTATGAGCTTCAGCCAAAGCATAATCAATATCAGCTCTGAAAGTTGATAGAGGAATTCTACCTTCTTTGAAACCTTCTGAACGCGCCATCTCAGCACCATTCAAACGACCAGAAATCAAAACTTTGATACCTTCAGCGTTCATACGCATAGAAGCAGCAATAGCCATTTTGATTGCACGTCTGTAAGAAATACGGCTTTCGATTTGACGAGCGATGCTTGTCGCCACAAGATAAGCATCTAACTCAGGTCGTTTAATTTCAAAGATGTTAATTTGAACCTCTTTGTCAGTAACTTTCTTAAGTTCTTCTTTCAACTTGTCTACCTCTTGCCCACCTTTTCCGATAATAATACCAGGTCTAGCAGTAGTGATAGTAACGGTTACAAGTTTCAAAGTTCTCTCGATGATTACTTTTGATACACTAGCTTTTGATAAACGAGCGTGGATATACTTTCTGATTTTGTGATCTTCGGCAAGTTTATCACCGTAGTCATTTCCACCATACCAGTTTGAGTCCCACCCTCTGATGATACCAAGTCTATTTCCAATTGGATTTGTCTTTTGTCCCATGCTGCTTAAGAATTGCTTTGTGTGTTATTGATAGCTCCAAGCACGATTGTAACGTGATTAGAACGTTTTCTTATTCTGTGTGCGCGACCTTGTGGAGCTGGACGAAGTCTTTTCAACATCATTCCACCATCTACTCTGATCTCTTTAACAAATAATCCAGCTTCTTCTAAATTACCTTCACTATTTTTTTGCTCCCAGTTGTTGATTGCAGATAACAATAGTTTCTCTAATTTTCTTGAAGCTTCTTTAGAACTGAATCTTAAAATGTTAAGTGCTCTTTCTACCTTCTGACCTCTTACCAAGTCCGCTACTAAGCGCATTTTTCTAGGTGAAGTAGGGCAGTTATTCAATTTTGCGAAAGCAATAGACTTATTAGCCTCTTTTCTCGCATCTGCTGTTTCTCTTTTACGAACTCCCATTGCTTCTTATTTTTTACCTTTATTTTTTGCTCCAGCATGACCTCTAAAAGATCTAGTTGGTGAAAACTCTCCTAATTTGTGACCTACCATGTTTTCTGTTACGTAAACTGGTACAAATTGACGACCGTTATGAACTGCGATAGTTTGTCCAACGAAATCCGGAGTAATCATAGAAGCTCTAGACCAAGTCTTTACCACACTATTTTTACCACTTTCTACGTTTTCTTGAACTTTCTTGTCTAATTTATAATGAACGAAAGGTCCTTTTTTTAATGAACGTGCCATATCTTATTATTTCTTTCTACGTTCTACGATATACTTGTTACTCGGGTTTTTCTTAGAACGAGTTCTGTAACCTTTAGCTGGCAATCCGTTTCTTGAACGTGGGTGCCCTCCAGAAGAACGTCCTTCACCACCTCCCATAGGGTGATCAACTGGGTTCATCGCTACTGGTCTAGTTCTAGGTCTTCTTCCTAACCATCTTGTTCTACCTGCTTTTCCAGATACAACTAATTGGTGGTCAGAATTAGAAACAGCTCCAATTGTAGCCGAACAAGTTAACAAGATCAATCTTGTTTCACCAGATGGCATTTTAATAGTAGCGTATTTCCCGTCTCTTGCCATTAACTGAGCAAAAGTTCCAGCTGAACGAGCAATAACAGCTCCTTGTCCTGGACGTAACTCAATACAAGATATAACAGTTCCAAGAGGAATTCTGCTTAAAGGTAATGTATTACCAATTTCAGGTTGAGATTCTGGACCAGAAACTAATTTCTGACCAACTTTCAATCCGTTTTGAGCAATTACATAAGTTTTCTCTCCATCAGCATAAGCTAATAAAGCGATAAATGCAGTACGATTTGGATCGTATTCGATTGATTTCACTGTAGCTGGAATTCCATCTTTAGTTCTTTTGAAATCAATAATACGATATCTCTGCTTGTGACCACCACCCGTATAACGCATGGTCATCTTTCCTTGACTATTTCTACCTCCAGAGTTTTTTATCGGCGCTATCAAAGAGCGTTCCGGCTTATCAGTTGTAATGGCGTCATAACCATTCACAACTCTAAATCGCTGACCTGGGGTAATAGGTTTTAATTTTCTTACTGACATTTTTCTATCTTAGATATTGTTGTAAAAATCAATTGTTTCTCCTTCTTGTACTTGAACAATTGCTTTTTTGATTGCATTTGTCTTTCCACTGATTAAACCACTTTTAGTGTATTTAGTAGATCTATCTGGTCTCACATTCATTGTGTTAACAGAAACGATAGTTACTCCATAAGCAGCCTCAACAGCTTTCTTAATTTGAACTTTGTTCGCTTTTTTGTCAACAACAAATCCGAAACGGTTTAGAACTTCACTTTCTTTGGTTACTTTTTCAGTTACTATAGGTCTAATTATGATACTCATACTCCTATTATTTACTTAAATTTTCTTCAATTAACTCCAAAGAACCTTCTAAAAGCACCAAGTTATTAGTGTTTAATATTGCGTAAGTGCTTAATTCTGAGCTAGTTACGACATTAGAAGCCTTTAAATTGCGTGACGACAAATATACATTTTTATTTGACTCTCCCAACACAAATAGAGATTTTTTATTTTCTAACCCTAAAGCTTTCAAAACGTTAATGAAATTTTTAGTGTTTGGCGCTTCAAAATTAAAGTCTTCAAGAACGATAATATTCGACTCTTTTGCTTTGATTGAGAAAGCTGATTTTCTTGCCAATCTTTTTAAGCTTTTATTCAATTTAAATGAATAACTTCTTGGTCTTGGTCCGAAAATTGTTCCACCACCTTTAAACAATGGATTTTTGATACTTCCCGCACGAGCCGTACCAGTTCCTTTTTGTTTTTTAATCTTACGTGTACTACCAGTCACTTCAGCTCTTTCTTTAGCTTTATGAGTACCTTGTCTTTGATTAGCAAGATATTGCTTAACATCAAGATATACAGCGTGATTGTTTGGTTCAATTGCGAATACTGAATCAGAAAGTTGAACTTTTCTACCAGTATCTTTTCCGTTGAAATCTAATACTTTTACTTCCATTACTTCTGAATGATTACATAAGAGTTTTTGTGACCAGGAATACACCCTTTAACAACAAGTAGATTCTTTTCAGCAACTACTTTTAAAACTCTAAGGTTTTGAACTTTTACATTATCTCCTCCCATTCTTCCAGCCATACGCATTCCTTTGAATACTCTAGATGGATAAGAAGAAGCTCCCACAGAACCTGGCGCTCTTAAACGGTTGTGCTGACCATGAGTAGCTTGCCCAACACCACCAAAACCGTGACGCTTAACAACACCTTGGAAACCTTTACCTTTAGATACACCTTGTACATCTACAAATTCTCCTTCTTCAAAAATAGAAACATCAATAAGATCCCCTAATTTTTGTTCAGTTGCAAAATCTTGGAATTCAACGACTTTTTTCTTAGCAACAGTTCCAGCTTTTTTAAAGTGACCTAAAGCCGCTTTAGTAGAATGTTTCTCGTTTTTGTCATCGAAACCTAGTTGCAACGCTTCGTACCCGTCAACACCTTTGGTTCTGACTTGGGTAACAACACACGGCCCAGCCTCGATTACTGTACAAGGAATGTTTTTCCCGTTTTCGTCGAAAATACTAGTCATGCCGATTTTTTTACCAATTAACCCAGACATAAATATTAATTATTAATTACTAAAATTCCCTTCAATTTGAAAATAACAGAAATTTCCAAACAGGGAGTGCAAAAGTAGACATTAAAATTGAATATACCAAACAGTTACAAAAATTAAATCGCTCATTATCAAAATCCAAGGATCTAACTCACTAAAAACAGACTATATTTCAACAAAAAAAATACACCTCAAAACACAAAAACAAAATAAAGTTATCAACAAAAATAGACCAGGCAATTAAAGAAAAAACACTGGCAAGTACCTAAACAAAAGACCTTTCAATAAAAAACACAACATTAAATCAAAACTCAAACAACAAAAACACAACGAGAAATTAAAGAAAACTGCAACAAAAAAAGCGAGACATTTCTGTCTCGCTTTTTATATATAAAATATAACAAAATTATACTTTTATTTCTACTTCAACTCCACTTGGCAATTCAAGTTTCATTAAAGCATCAATAGTTTTCGATGAAGATGAATAAATATCAATCAATCTCTTGTATGACATTACTTCAAATTGCTCTCTCGCTTTTTTGTTTACGTGCGGAGAACGTAACACAGTGAAAAGTTTTTTGTGAGTTGGCAACGGAATTGGACCTGTTACAACTGCTCCAGTAGTTTTTACTGTTTTCACGATCTTTTCAGCAGATTTATCTACCAACATGTGATCGTAAGATTTTAGTTTTATTCTGATTTTTTGACTCATTTTCTTAAAATTAAGCGTTACCTTTTGCTTTTTTGATTACCTCTTCTGAAATATTAGAAGGTGTTTCTGCATAGTGAGAAAACTCCATTGTTGAAGTAGCTCTACCAGAAGATAAAGTTCTTAACGTAGTTACGTATCCAAACATTTCTGACAAAGGCACATCAGCCTTAATAGTTTTAGCACCATTTCTATCACCCATGTCATTAACTTGACCTCTACGACGATTCAAGTCACCTACGATATCACCCATATTTTCTTCTGGAGTAATAACTTCGATTTTCATGATTGGTTCAAGAATAACAGCTCCAGCAGCACGTCCTGACTCTTTATAACCCATTCTCGCAGCTAATTCAAAAGATAATGCATCAGAATCCACAGGGTGGAAAGATCCATCAGTCAAAGTAACCTTTAAACTATCCACAGCATAACCTGCCAATGGACCAGTTTTCATAGCCTCTCTAAATCCTTTTTCAACAGCCGGGATATATTCTTTAGGAACGTTACCACCTTTTACAGCATTGATAAATTGTAATCCAACTGGAACTTTACCATCAACTTCATCAGCAGGCTCAATTGTAAATACGATATCACCGAATTTACCACGACCTCCAGATTGTTTCTTGTAAGTCTCTCTATGTGTCGCAGATCTTGTAAACGCTTCTTTGTATTCAACTTGAGGCTCACCTTGGTTTACTTCAACTTTAAATTCACGTTTCATACGATCTACTAAGATATCTAAGTGAAGCTCACCCATACCTGAAATAATAGTTTGCCCAGAAGCCTCATCAGTTCTAACTGTAAACGTAGGATCCTCTTCAGCTAATTTAGCTAAAGCCATACCCATTTTATCAACGTCAGCTTTTGTTTTTGGCTCAATAGCAATACCAATTACAGGATCAGGGAATTTCATAGATTCCAAGATAATTGGATTCTTTTCATCACATAAAGTATCTCCTGTTTTAATATCTTTAAATCCAACAGCTGCACCAATATCTCCAGCCTCAATAAATTCGATTGGATTTTGCTTATTAGCGTGCATCTGATAAATACGAGAAATTCTTTCTTTGTTTCCAGAACGAGTATTTAAAACATAAGAACCAGCATCTAAACGTCCAGAATATGCACGGAAGAAAGCTAAACGACCTACGAATGGGTCAGTAGCAATTTTAAATGCTAAAGCAGCGAACGGCTCTTTAACATCTGGCTTACGTAAAATTTTAGTCTGATCTTCTTCTAATAAATCAGCATCATCAGGATGAATACCTTCGATACCTTCTTTATCCAAAGGAGATGGCAAATATTTACAAACCGCATCCAACATAAATTGAACACCTTTGTTTTTGAAAGATGAACCAGCAAGCATTGGAATAATTGCCATATCAATAGTGGCAGCTCTTAATGCATTATTGATTTCTTCCTCTGTAATAGAGTTTTCATCTTCCATATATTTATCCAAAAGATTCTCATCATAAGTAGCAATCTCTTCGATAAGAATTGAACGATAATGCTTCACATCATCAATCATATCTGCAGGAATCTCAACAATATCAAAAGTAGCTCCTTGAGTTTCATCATGCCATACAATAGCTTGATTTTTAACTAAGTCAACGATACCTTTAAAATCAGCTTCATCACCAATAGGCAAAGTAATTGCAACCGCATTCGATTTCAACATATCTTTCACCTGCCCACAAACTGCCAAGAAGTTAGCCCCTTGACGATCCATTTTATTTACGAATCCCATACGAGGAACTCTATATTGATCAGCAAGTCTCCAGTTAGTTTCTGATTGAGGCTCAACACCATCAACAGCACTAAATAAGAAAACTAAACCATCTAACACACGTAAAGAACGATTTACCTCTACAGTAAAATCAACGTGCCCAGGAGTATCAATAATATTAAAGTGGTACGGTAATGATTCTGGAAGAACTTTACCTTGCTCAGTTGGAAAATTCCAAGTACAAGTTGTAGCCGCAGAAGTAATTGTAATACCTCTTTCTTGCTCTTGTGCCATCCAGTCCATTGTCGCTGCACCATCGTGCACCTCACCAAGCTTGTGTGACTTTCCAGTATAAAAAAGAATACGCTCTGTTGTTGTTGTTTTACCAGCATCAATATGAGCAGCAATCCCAATATTTCTTGTATATTTTAAATCTCTAGCCATTTCTTACGAATTAAAATCTAAAGTGAGAGAATGCTTTGTTAGCCTCTGCCATTTTGTGAGTATCCATTCTTTTCTTAACCGCAGCACCTTCTTCTTTAGCAGCAGCTAAACATTCTGACGCTAAACGTTGTGCCATAGATTTTTCATTTCTTCTTCTAGAATAAAGTATTAACCACTTCATTGCCATAGAAATTTTTCTATCTGGACGAATCTGCATTGGAATTTGAAATGTAGCTCCACCAACTCTACGACTACGTACTTCTACGTGAGGCATAACATTTGTTAAAGCATCTTTCCAAATTTCTAATGAAGTTTTCTCTGAATCTTGTTTCTTAGACTCAATGATGTCAATTGCATCATAAAATACTTTGAAAGCTGTAGATTTCTTACCATCCCACATTAAGTTGTTCACAAAACGCGTTACTAATTGGTCGTTAAACCTCGGATCTGGTAAAAGTGGTCTTTTCTTTGCCGCTCTTTTTCTCATGTCTTTTTCTTAAAAGTTTTTAAATTACTTTTTTGCTTCTTTTGGGCGTTTAGCACCGTACTTAGATCTTCTTTGCGTTCTTCCTGCAACTCCTGACGTGTCAAGCGCTCCACGAACGATATGATATCTAACACCTGGTAAATCTTTTACCCTTCCGCCTCTAACTAATACTATCGAGTGCTCTTGTAGATTGTGTCCTTCTCCAGGAATGTAAGCATTCACCTCATTACCATTTGTCAAACGCACACGCGCAACTTTACGCATTGCTGAGTTTGGTTTTTTTGGTGTAGTAGTGTAAACACGCGTACAAACCCCTCTTCTTTGAGGACAAGAATCTAAAGCAACCGATTTACTCTTCTTAGTTATCTGAGTTCTTCCTGTTCTTACTAATTGTTGAATTGTTGGCATAATTAATACTAAAAATTATTTATGTATATTAAAATCCCGCTTTTTACGGGGTTGCAAATGTATAAAATATTTTTCACTATACAAACGTTAATTCATTAATTTTCAACAACATTATTTATCGCTATGTTTTTACGAACAAACAATAGATATTTGTAACGCATTTAATCAACACAAAATAACACTTGAAACAATTTATCCTTATATTTTTCTTCAGCCTAAGTTTTTCTTGTTATGCCCAAAGTCTTCACTTAACCATTAGTGGATCAAACCCTCTCGAAACTCAAACTATTGACTCAACAAATTACTCAAAAACCCACAAAAACACAAAATCCCTTCTTAACGAAATAAGAATCACATCGCAGAAATTATCAAAAAAAGGATACATAGACAACCAAACAACAACAGCCACAAAAATAAACGACAGCACTTATAACACCTTAATAATCTTAAAAAAACAAATCACCAGCATACATATAAATATAAAATCAAACAATTCCATTTTCAATTTAGAAACAAAAAAAAACGACAGTATATTCATTCCATACAATGAAATAGAAAACTTTTTAAACAAAGTAACACTTGACGCCGAAAAACAAGGCTACGCATTAAACAAACTTAAACTTGAAAACATCCAACGAAAAAACAAAACAATATACTCCGATTTAAAATTTGAATCAGAAAAAAAGCGCACCATAAACTCGATCATCACAAAATACCAAAATACCACCAAAGCAGATTATTTCCCAAAAGGACATCTAAAACAGCTAAACAAAAAATACACAAACAAAACCTTCAATCAAGAAACACTAAAAGAACTTTACACAGATATTAACAACTACGAGTTTCTTAATCAAACAAAATATCCAGAGATTCTATTCACAAAGGACTCTACTAAAATTTACACCTATATAGAAAAAAGAAAAGCCAACAGTTTTGATGGCTACATTGGCTTCTCAAATGAAGAGAGCAAAAAAATCAGACTCAATGGATACCTTGACATCACCCTGTTAAACACATTACACTCAGGAGAGCAATTTTCGCTATACTGGAAAAGCGACGGTAACCAACAACAATCCTTTAATACAAAAATTGAAATACCATACATTTTCCAAAGCCCACTTGGAATAAAAGCTCAATTAAACATATTCAAGCAAGACAGCACTTTTCAAAACACCAAAACATCTATTGATCTAGGTTATTTTTTAAAATACAACTCTAAAATCTACCTAGGCTACCAAGCCACAGAATCAAGTGACATTCAAAATACAAACAATTCAATCATTAGCGACTACAAGAACTCCTTCACAACACTAACCTTTGATTACAAAGAAAACGACAACAGTAATGATCTTTTTTACAAAAAAGCTACTATTTATTCCACAATTGGTTTTGGAAAAAGAAACACATCTAACTCACCAACAACAAAAACAACTCCACAATTACTCCTCAACTTAAATCTATCTTACAACTTTGAACTCAATAAAAAAAACTACTTCTACGTAAACCTTCAAAGCCAGTACCTAAAAAGCGAAAACTACATAACAAATGAACTATTCCGTTTTGGAGGATTAAAATCAATTCGAGGATTTGCCGAAAACAACCTTCAGGGCAACAATGTTAATCTACTCCTAACAGAATACAGATACCGAACAAGCCAAAACTTATATATACACAGCATACTCGACAGCGGACTATACCAAGACCAAACCTCTCAAACAAATCCCAAAAAAATCAACACATTATTCTCTGCCGGTATTGGACTAGGGCTATTAACAAAAAACGGACTTTTAAAAATCACAATAGCTAACGGAAGCACAAACAAAACAGAAATAAAACTAAACAACAGCATGCTAAACATAAACTACAACGTTAAATTCTAACAACAACCTGCCCTTTAAAAACTTAACCTTTATTTCACATTACTCAAAAAACAAACCCACAAAAGCACACAACACTAAACAAGAAATACCCAACTTTTAACCGCATTATAAATAGCTTAACATACAACAATTCAGTAATTATCCTAATTTTAACAGAAAACAACACACCAAATACTCTCTTTTTTAAGACAAAAGTTATAAAAAAAACATTTAAATAGTCTGCTTGAATAAATTTAACATTTACCCCATTGCTGATATTTTTAATTATTCTCAATTTTAACACAAAAAAATACGGATTTGCAATTTTAAGCATGTTTTTTCAAACAAAACAACAAATTACGTGTTCAAAATTATAATTTAACTAAAAAAAAAACGCCTTATATTAGGTAGATTAACAAATTATTAAGATTTTTGTCAAACTAATTCAAAATATTTAAAAATGAAACTAAAGTTCAATGGATTCTTAGTACTTTTATTAGTACTAGTTGCGCAACTTTCTTTTGCGCAAGAAAGAGCTGTCTCTGGAACAGTTTCTGACAATGCAGGAATGCCTTTACCAGGTGTTAGTGTATTAGTTAAAGGAACTAAGACAGGAACGCAAACAGACTTTGATGGTAAATTTTCGATCAAAGCTTCTTCAAGCCAAGTTTTGGTATTTAGCTACATCGGGATGAAAACCCAAGAAGTAGCTGCGACTTCTGCGAATGTTAATGTAAAACTAGCTGATGCTGGCGCACAAGAACTAGAAGGTGTTGTTGTAACTGCCTTTGGTATTAAAAGAGAGAAAAAATCTCTTGGTTACGCAACAACAACCTTAAAATCAGAACAACTAACAGCGGTAGTAAACACTAACCCATTTGAAACACTTTCTGGTAAAATTGCGGGGGTAGATATTACTGCCCCATCTCAACCTGGAGCATCAACTAAAGTGATTATTCGTGGTTTAAACACTATTACTGGAAACTCTGGCCCTCTTTACATTGTAGATGGATCCCCTATTAACAACACAGCAACAGGTACAGGAAACGATGGAATTGGTACTGTAACAAGATCATATGATGCTGGTAACGGTATTAGTGACCTTGATCCTAACAACATCGAAAGCATGACCGTACTTAAAGGAGCAGCCGCATCTGCTTTATACGGTTCAAGAGCTGGTGGTGGTGTAATACTTATTACCACTAAAAAAGGAAAAGCAAACACCGGAATTAAAGTTGACATGTTAGCATCAACAGAATTCAGTGAAGTAGCAAGAGTTCCTCATCTACAAAACCAATTTGGTCAAGGATGGAATGGAGCTGGTTATTCAAACCCAAACACTTTCAGCAACGAAAACGGTTCTTGGGGACCTGCATTCAACGGCGAAGTAAGACCTTGGGGAACTATATACAATAACACTCAACAAATCAAACCTTATGTTGGATTAAAAAATAACGTAAGAGATTTTTACAACACTGGTTCGTTAGCTACACAATCTGTAAACTTAAGCGGAGGTGGCGACACTTCAGATTTCTCATTAGTTTTCTCTAATGTAAACAGTGATGGAGTTGTTCCTTCTGATGCTGATTTGTATAAAAAACAATCTGTAGGTTTTAATGGTGGATTAAAATCAAACAAATTCACTTTAAGAACATCTATAAACTATGTTTACAAAAATCAAGCAGTTGTAAATACTGGACAAGGTGATGATGCTGGACAAGGATCCACTTTACAACAGGATTTACTTCAAATACCTAGAGATGTCAGCATTGTAGACTTACATGATTACAAGAATAACGTTTTCAACACACCTGATTACTATTTCACTCCTTATGCTGCAAATCCTTATTTTTCAATAAATGAAAACAGTACTAAAGTTTATGGTAATAACATTTTTGGAAATGTAAACTTAAGCTACAAAATTACTGACAAACTTACTGCATCATGGCAAGTCGGAGGTAACTTAAGATCTGAGAGATTAAAAAGTTACGGAGCTGTTGTAGATTATGCCCCAGGCACTCCACAAGCTATTGCAGCAGCAAACAGAGTAGTTGGTGGAGTTACAGAAGGAAGATCAGAGTTCAGCGAATTCGACACCTTCTTTAACCTTAACTATAACACAAACTTAAGTGAGGATTGGACATTAAATCTTTTAGGAGGTCTAAATTACAACAAAAGAGAATCTGATGAGTTAACTAATACAATTACACAGTTAGGTATTAAAAACTTCTACGAACTTTCAAATTCTGCGCAAAGACCAGTAATCACACAGAATAACTCTGTAAGAAAAAATGCTGCTGTTTATGCTTCTGCTGAATTTGCATACAAAAACAGATATTTTGCAACTATTACAGGTAGAGAAGATGTAACTTCTACATTGCCAATTGGCAATAATGCTTACTTCTACCCAGCTTTATCTCTTGGTGCTATAGTAATTGACAACGGAAGTACTTTCTTAAAATTAAGAGGAGCTGCTTCTAAAATTGCAAATGACACTCAACCTTACGTTACTGAAAATTCATATATCCCAGGTTCTGCTGCTGCAAACGCTGGTATAATTGCATCGCCGATTGGAGGAGTAAGCTATTATGAAGCATCTGGAAGACTTGGAAACTCAGAATTAAAACCAGAATCTACAGTTGAATATGAAATTGGAGCTGAAGGGTCTTTCTTAAAGAACAGAATCAGCTACGATGTTGCATTTTATCACAAAACCACTTCTGACCTAATTGTTAATTTACCTTTAGATCCTTCAACTGGATTCCTAAGTAAATACATTAATGCTGCAGAAATTATAAATAAAGGTATTGAACTTTCACTTACTGGAAGCCCAATCAAAAACAAAGACTTTTCTTGGAGTATTACCTATACTTTCACTAAAAACTTAAATGAAGTTACAGAATTAGCACCTGGATTCAAGGATATTGACTTAACAAGCTCATATGGAGTAACTTACAGAGCAACTAAAGGACAACCTATCGGAACATTCTATTCTCAAGCGCCAAAAACAAATGCTGCTGGACAATATATTGTAAATCCAGCTTCAGGAATGTATGAAGTAACTGATGACATCCAACGTTTAGGAAACTCACAACGTGATTTCGTTATGGGACTACAAAACACTTTTAAATACAAAAACTTTAACTTAGGCTTCTCATTAGACTGGAAACAAGGTGGAGAATTCTATTCTTATACTAAGAGACTTTCTCATTTCGTAGGAAACGGTATCGAAACTGTATTTAATGATAGAAACCCATTTATCATTCCTAATTCTGTTAACGAGCATGTTGACTCAAATGGCGCTGTAACTTACACAGAGAACACTACACCAATTGCTTATGACAAAGTTGCATCGTTCTACAATACTACAAATAATCCTGGTATTGAATCTACTCACGTAATTGACAAAACTTTTATAAGATTAAGAGAAGTTAATTTTAACTATGATTTCCCTTCTTCAGTAAGCAAAAATATGGGAATAAACAAAATTACACTTGGAGTTTATGCAAGAAATCTTTTCATGTGGACTCCTGGATCAAACCCATATACAGATCCTGAAACTGGAACATTCGGAACAGGTGTAATTTCAGATTTTGGAGAATTTGCATCTAACCCATCACAAAGATCAATTGGTGGAGTCTTAAAATTATCATTCTAATAATAAATATAGAAAAATGAAAAAAATAGCAACATTAGTAACAGCTCTTTTCTTATTAGTGTCATGTGACGATACATTTGACATTAATAGAGATCCGGATCTATTACCTCCGGGACAAGCATATAGCACCATTCTACCTGCTGGTATTGCAGGAGTAGCAGGAGCTCAAGGATCTTACTATGCAATTATAGGCGGATTTTGGTCACAATTCTGGACACAAAATAATACTTCTAATCAATACAAAGACGTAGATCAATATAGTATTGGAACCAATGATTATCAACAAGGTTGGACAGCAATGTATGATGCTTTAAATGACATTAGAGTTGTAAAAGCAAAAGCAAAAACTGAAGGCAACTGGAATTACTTTTTAATCGCGACGGTTCTTGAAGTACAAGCTTCTCAAGTAATGACAGATTTATATGACGACATTCCTTATGCAGAAGCAAACAACCCACAAATACTTCAACCTAAATTCAACACAGGAAAAGAAGCATATGATTTAATGATCGCAGATTTAAAGTTAGCACTATCAAAAGATCAAAGTGCATCAGTAGGTGATGTTCCATCTAAAGATGATTTCATCTTTGGAGGAAACATGGAAAACTGGACAAAGTATGGTAACACTTTACTGCTAAAATTACACTTGAGATTAACTCAAGTAAACCCAGCACTTGCCGAATCTGGAATTAAATCTTTAATTAATTCAGGAGCTCAATTTTTAGATGTTGATGCCGCTATGACTCAATTTGAAGATGCAGCCGACAGAAGCAATCCTTTGTTTGAGTCAGATAGAAGACAATTGAATACAACGCAAAATTTGAAAGCTAGTAAAACTATGTACAACTATCTTCAAGGTAAAGCTGACCCGCGTCTTGCTAAGTATTACGGAGCTGGGGTACCAAATAACCAAGGAGATTTTGAAAACACAACACCAGGACTTTCAACAGTAATCCTAAATGCGAAAACTCCAGTATATTTCATTAGCGCTGAGGAAAGCTACTTTTTACAGGCAGAAGCTCTTACAAGATATTATGCTGGTGCTGGAGCAAAAGCAAAATATGATTTAGGAGTAGCAGCAAACTTCACTAAATATTCTCTTGATGGATCTACTTTTACTGCTGCAGCTGGTAAATATGAATTCCCTGCAACTGGAACAACTGCACAGATCGAGGCAATTATTACACAAAAATGGATTTCAAGCTTCCCTGGTAATGGATACGAATCATTTGTAGAACAAAACAGAACTGGTTTCCCTAAAGAATCATCTGTAGCTCAAACTGATCCAGCATATATTGCAGGTCAATTAGCTATGTCTGTAGAAAATGTAACTGGAAACAAATTCCCTAGAAGAGTGGTTTTACCTAATACCGTAAAATCAAGAAACCCTAACGCTCCTACTTTAAAAGCGATCACTGTACCTGTATGGTGGGATGTTAATTAAAAAAAATAAACGATGAAAAAAATACTTATATTAGCAATAGTAGCTTCAGGGTTATTATTTACATCTTGTGAGGCAGATAGCGATAATGTTTCAAAAGTTACAAAGTACGCTAACATGTCTATTAATGGTGACGCACTTGTTGTCATGACACAAGGAGAAACCTATACAGAATTAGGTGCCAAAGCCGAAGCTGGAGGACAGCAACTTGAAGTTAAAACTGCTGGAACCGTAGACACTAGTAAACCTAGCATGTACAAAGTTAACTACTCTGCAGTGAATAGTGACGGATTTCCAGCCACAGTAACACGTACAGTTGTTGTTTTAAGTAACAAACCAAGCACAATAGACCTAACTGGTACTTTTCTTAGAAATGGCAACCCTAACGTTGTAAAAAGCTTAGGAGGAAGAAAATATACCTGTGACAATGCAACAGGTTACAATGTGGCCGATGACATGTTAACTATGGTATTCTATAACATAGATGACAAACAAGTATATGCACCATACAACCCTAACGCTTCTGTATCTGGAATTTCAGCCGAAAGTAACATTGGAACCATTACCGACAAAGACAACTGGAGATGGGTAATTTATGCTTCAGCTGTATTTGGTACTGCGGAAAGAATATTTAAAAGATAATTTAATAAAATGAAAATGAAAAAATTAAAACAAAATATAACACGTATACTTGCTGCAATGCTAGTACTTACGTCATTTTCAGCTTGTGACGAAGTTGGAAACACCGATGCTGGAGGAACATCGACACAGGCTCTTGCCGGGGATTGGTTTGTCCAAACATCACTTAATGGCAAAGTAGTAATTGGTTATAAACGTATTTCTACTTACAATACATCAGCAAATGATGGAAAAGATATGTGGATTGATGATCACGGTACTATTTGGTTGTTTAAGTGCAAAACTCCTGTAAATCTTGGCGCATCGACATTTGCAGGAAATAAATTAGTAAGTAGCGTTGTAGACGACGATCCTGATACAAAAGACGTTGTTGAAACATATGACATTACTGTAAACATTACAGACGGTAAAGTCGTTAAAAATGGAACAAAATCTACTGGAGGTCACACTGTTGACGCCATCTCTTTTAAAGCTGAATTCTCAGATGATCCAGGAAAAATCTATGAAATAGCAGGTTATAAGAGAACTGGTTTCGCTGAAGACGAACACTAAGCTAAATAAAGATTTTTATTTCAAAACCATCCCATTCATTTGGGGTGGTTTTTTTTTATATAAACAATATACCTATATTTGTCCTATGGAAAAAGAACATCAAATATTTGGCATTAGAGCCATTATAGAAGCAATACAAGCAGGTCAGGAAGTAGATAAAGTATTTATACAAAAAGATATTTCTGGTGAATTAATGAAAGATTTAATGAAGGTAATGAAACGTGCCAACATTAATTTCTCTTATGTTCCTGTTGAAAAACTAAACCGACTAACTCCAAACAATCACCAAGGTGCAGTAGCTACTATTTCACCGATTGGTTTTATCGATATAGAACACCTTGTAGAATCAACAATTGCTTCTGGTTCTAAGCCATTATTTTTAATACTAGATCAAATCTCAGACGCTAGAAATTTTGGTGCAATTATTAGAACAGCTGAATGTACTGGTGTAAACGGAATTATAGTACAAAAAGCTGGTTCTGCTCCCGTAAACGGCGATACTGTTAAAACATCAGCTGGTGCTGTTTTTAATGTGCCTATCTGCAAAGTAGAACATATTAAAGATGCAATATTCTATCTTCAGGGATCCGGAATTAAAACTGTTGCAGCAACTGAAAAAACAGATCAGAACATTTATGATTTGTCATTAAATGAACCCGTAGCAATCATCATGGGATCTGAAGACAGAGGAATTAACCCATCTGTACTTAAGATCGTTGATGAAAAAGCAAAATTACCAATGTTTGGATCAATAGGATCTCTAAATGTATCTGTTGCCTGCGGTGCTTTTTTATATGAAGCCGTTCGCCAAAGAAGCTAAAAAATTTTGAAATAGGGTGGCAACTTAATACAATATTGAATGTCTTTAAAACCTGTTTATAAAATAATACTTAACAAACGTAGCTTAATCGTTGCAGTACTCTTCACTGCGACGATTAACTATGGACAAACAACAAAGTACAATCAATTTTGGGGCGAAGTTCAATTTAACAGAACACTCAGCGAAAAATGGTCTACCGAATTAAACATTGGCACAAGCTACAGCAGTACCGAATCTTCTCCCAATATATTTGACGAAAACACACAAAGATCTCTTCGCGGATGGGCACATTATTACCTATCACCACGCTGGAAATTATCCTCTTTTGTCGCATTCTACAACAACAAAGATGTGCCTGAAATAGGTCAATTTCAATCTCCAGAATGGAGATTTGCTTTACAAGGCATTTATTATTTTCATAAAACAGGATATACACTCAGTACACGATTAAGAACTGAGCTTCGACATATGAAAAATCAAGATGATACTTTTGAAAATGTACTACGATATAGACAGCAAATTAAATATATCAAACCAATAAATAGTAAAATTTTAAGAGAAGGAGTTGTCTACGCCATCGCATCTGATGAACTTTTTTTCAAATCTGGTACAAAAGTAACCGGACAAAGTTTCTTCGACAGAAATAGATTAAATATAGGAGCAGGATACTTATTCACAGAAGACACACAAATTGAACTAACTTATGCCAATGAATACTTACCTAGAAATGACAATAATCAAATTGTAAATGCGGTATCATTAACCTTAACATTCAATAACCTTCTGAAGAATATAGATAAAAAGATTTTACATAAACCTGAAGCTCCACACGAAGATTAACCTCACTTCTCCTCTTTTTTCAAAAAGCATGCAAGCTGCTTCATAATTGCATCTTTATGAAGTTTAAAGTTATAATCGCGTACAAATTCCGTTCCCTTCATATTGATTGCTGCGACAACAGCTTCAAACTTAGAAAATGCCTCTAGATCTTTATTGTCTATTAAATACAAAACCTGCATAATCGAATCATTTTCTAAATACTGTGTGTCATAATGAGTTAACTTATACTCTTTATGATCTGCCAGCTGAATAACTAAATCGTCTTTAATTTTTTTTCCTTCTTTTTTTTGAGGAAAAGGAGTTGGCTGAAGCGCCACAAAATAATTCTCTTTGTCAGTAACAATATTAATTTTTAGAGATTTAGACTTTGTTGTATAAAAAACAGCAGGATCAAAATAATATACCATAGATCCATCAGCCAGCACCCTATTTTTAACATCACACTGCGCATAAAAACTAGAACTGTAAAACAGCAAAACCAAAACAGCAAATAATACTTTTTTCATAATCTCAAATAAATAAATGTGCCAAACAAAAATAACTAATTTCCACGAAAACTAATTATCATTCTCCTGATTATCTACTGATTCAGTTTTAGTTACGATATAACGCACATCAATATCCGAACTAAAATAAGAGCCAAACTCATCAATCTCATCTTCATTCTTTTCAGTATTTACAAAATTTCCATTCTCATCAAAATGCTTCATAAATGGATCTTCAAGAGGATCAAAATCAGGCTTCTGCCATTCATAAACAATAGGCCTTGAATATTCAGGTGTTTTATAAAATAAACTAAGCGCAAATCCCGTTAAAAGACCCGCTAGATGACCTTCCCAGGAAACTTTAGCATCGACATCAGGAAAAACATACCAAATCATTCCGCCATAAAGTAAAATCACCGACAATGAAAGCGCAACTAACCGATAATATTTTGTTTGAATTCCTTTAAAGAAAATAAAACTTACCAAAACATAAATTAAACCACTTGCCCCGATATGAAAATTTTCTCGACCAATAATCCATGTAATTAATCCCGAAAACAAAATACCATAAACAATAACAGGAATGGTTTGTTTGGGATAAAAATATTGCAACGCTGCCAACAGAACCAAAAGCGGAATGGAATTATTATATAAATGCTCTAAATTTTCATGAATAAATGGACTAAAGAAAACGCCCTGTAATCCATAAAAATCACGTGGATAAATTCCATTCTTATAAAAATCGAAATCAAATCTAATCTGAACCCAATAAACAATCCACAATAAGAGGACAAAAATTACTGGAAGGCCAATAACAGCATTAGAAAACTTAAAGTGGTTATCATTCATCTATATCAAATTGTAGTCTAATAATTCACATCAAAAAACTATCCAGTTACAATTTACTGATAATTTGTCAGTCAGCAAAAATTTCTTAAATCTTACTTCTTACTAAGTTCCGAACCTCTAAATAATAAAAAATACATTTGAAAATAGTAATTTTACAAAATGGAAGCACCGTTAGCCGAGCGTATTCGCCCACAGAAACTAGAAGATTATATTAGTCAAAGCCACTTAGTAGGCCCTAATGGTTCATTGACACAACAAATTTCTAAAGGAATAATTCCCTCTTTAATTTTATGGGGCCCGCCGGGAACTGGTAAAACTACCTTGGCACAAATTATAGCCCAAGAATCAAAACGCCCGTTTTATATTCTAAGCGCTATTAATTCTGGTGTTAAGGATATTCGTGATGTAATTGAAAAAGCCAAGCAAAGCGGCGGCTTATTTACAGCCAAAAACCCAATCTTGTTTATCGATGAGATTCACAGATTTAGTAAATCTCAACAAGACTCTCTTTTAGCGGCTGTTGAAAGAGGCTGGATTACTCTAGTTGGTGCTACTACCGAAAATCCAAGTTTTGAAGTTATACCTGCATTACTGTCACGTTGTCAAGTTTACATTCTCAATGCTTTTACAAAATCAGATTTGGAAGCACTATTACACCGTGCACTAAAAAATGATAAATACTTAGCCTCAAAAAATATTGTATTAAAAGAAACAGAAGCATTATTACGTCTTTCTGGTGGTGACGGCCGAAAATTATTAAACATTTTCGAACTTGTAATCAATGCCGCAGCCACCGAAGAAGTTATTATTACAAACGACCGAGTATTTGAGTTAGTCCAACAAAACACAGTCTTGTACGATAAAAGCGGTGAACAGCATTATGATATTGTTTCAGCCTTTATAAAATCAATTCGAGGAAGTGATCCAAATGGAGCTGTTTACTGGCTGGCAAGAATGATTGAAGGCGGTGAAGATGTAAAATTTATTGCACGCAGAATGTTGATTCTTTCAAGTGAAGACATTGGAAACGCAAATCCAACAGCGTTTATTATGGCAAATAATACCTTTCAAGCAGTAACCACAATTGGATATCCTGAAAGCCGAATAATTCTTAGCCAATGTGCCATTTATCTTGCTACTTCTCCAAAAAGTAATGCATCCTATATGGCCATAGGAAATGCACAGCAATTGGTAAAACAAACAGGCGATTTACCTGTTCCAATTCATTTGCGAAATGCTCCAACAAAACTTATGAAAGAGTTAGGTTACGGTGACGATTATAAATATTCACACGATTATGCAAATAACTTTGCTGAACAAGAATTCCTGCCTGATGCCATAAAACAAACGGTTCTTTATAATCCAGGAAACAATTCGAGAGAGAATAGTAACCGTGAATTCTTAAAGAACCGTTGGAAAGATAAATATGGTTATTAAACCATATATTTATTTAAAATTTTACTGAAATCTTTTCAGAAACTAATTTGTCATTTTGATAATATTCAAAATACCATTGATTGTCTTTTGCATTCAAACTTCCTTGAACACCATCTTTAATTGCAATAAACGAATCTGGACGTGAAGTTTTCAAAAGCTTCATAACAACTTTTGGCGTTTTATCAATTAACTGATATCCGTTCTCCATTGGCTGTGCGTATAATAAATTAGGATCAGAAACATCTGCCGTTGGCGTTGCTGCAATTCGTACAGCAGGAACTAAAGCTGTTGCGGCAACAACATTCTGCGCATTATTAGAAACAGGCGCAGCAGTTTTTCCACTGTATTTATATTTCAAAGCATTAACCGATTTAAAAGCATCTTCTAAACTTTCCTTATAGGCTGCCTCATAATCTTTTTCTTTACTTCTTCCTGTTTCAGATGTATAAATTACTTTTCCATAACAATCTTTAAACTCAATAAAAAGTTTAGTTACTAAAAATGCGTTATCTCTTTTTACATCAATATATAAAAGATCACATCTATCGCTAAAACCTGCAGGAATTTCTTCATTTGCATAAAAAGCCTGAAATCCAGCCTTAACTAAATTCGATTTAGTAATCGTTGCTAATCTATACTGATTATCTGTTTTTATAAAATCATATTTAAGCGGTATAATAACAGCCTTATAATCGTTAATCGATTGTGCAAATCCAAAGACTGAACAAAGAAGCAAAGTCAACAAAACTTTTAGTTTCATAATTATAAATATTTTTTAAGTTCTAATAAATGATTAATTTGTTTATATTTTTGAGGCACCTCAATGTTTTTAACATTAAAAAAAATAGCATCCAGACCAGCATTCAAAGCACCATTTACATCAGCATCAAAATCATCACCAATCATAATACTGTTCTCTTTTGATGTTTGTGCCAAATTGACTGCATAATCAAAGATAATACTATTTGGTTTTTTGACACCCGCCGATTCTGAATTTGTAATAGTAGTAAAATAACTGCCTAAAGCTGCATTACTAATCTTTCGATCTTGCACGTTTGCAAAACCATTTGTTATGATGTGAAGCTTATACTTTGGTCTCAAATACTCTAAAACCTCAATAGTTCCATCAAAGAGATAATTATTGTCTGGTAAAAAATCTATATAATCATTAGCAATCTGATTGATGCGCTCATCAGAAATGGTATAATTTAGAGCTTCAAAAGAAAGCTTCAATCTATTGTAACGTAATTCTTGATGTGTAATTTTATCTTCTTGATATAATTTCCAGCAAGCTTGGTTAATAGGAGCATATTTTTCGATAAAATCTCCAATTCTAACTTCAGAATACTTCTCGCTAAAAATTCGGTCAAAAGCCATTTCTGAGTTTTTATCAAAATCCCAAAGCGTATGGTCTAAGTCAAAAAAAATGTCTGTAATATTGGTATTCATAAATTAAAATATTCCTTCATCTACAAAACTATAATATTTTGTTTCAGTAATAATCAAATGATCTAAAATTTTAACATCTAAAATCTCTCCAGCCGCTTTTATCCTCCCAGTTATTTCTTTATCTGCCTCGCTTGGCAGTAAATTACCTGAGGGATGATTATGACACAAAATCAAGCCAGTAGCTCGATTTTCTAATGCTAGTCTAAAAATTAATCGTGCGTCGACAATTGTCCCTGAAATTCCGCCTTTACTTAACTGTATTTTAGAAATCACTTTATTTGAATTATTCAGAAAAAGCACCCAAAATTCCTCGTGAGGTAATTCTCCAATAATAGGCCGCATAATTTCGAAAGCAATTTTACTTGATGTAATCTTTTTCAACTCAATGATATCCTCTGCCCTGCGTCTGCGACCTAACTCTAAAGCCGCAATAATAGTAATCGCTTTTGCCTCTCCAATACCGCGGAAGTTAATTAACTGAGAAATATCCAATTTTCCTAATGAATTAAGATTGTCAACACTCGCTAAAATACGTTTACTCAAAGCTACAGCAGATTCATTACGACTACCAGAACCAATTAAAATGGCCAACAACTCCGCATCACTCAAAGCATCCCTCCCTTTCAGCATTAATTTTTCGCGTGGCTTATCATCATCTGACCAATTTTTAATAGGAAAATGATTTGATTTCATAAAAAGCATTATTTATCAATTAACTGAAAAACTAAATCAGCTTATTTTTCAGGAGGACGAATATATTAAAAAATAAGAAAAATCATTCATAAAAAATCTATTCTATTTATTTTATGTGTAATTTTAATTCGCTTTAAATAAAAAACAACTGTATTAAAAATGAGATCAATTTATACCATCATAATCTTACTTACACTCTTGTCTTGCAATCAAAAACAAAAAGATTCTTTAAAGACTCAAAATCTACAAGAAACTGCGAAAACTTTTGATCAAAGATTATCAAGCGCAGCTATATCTATAATTGATTCATCAATAGATTATGATCCTGCCTATTTTGCTATTCAATATCCAAATGGAGATGTGCCAGCAAATAAAGGAGTTTGCACTGATGTAATAATACGTTCGTATAGAAAACTAGGAATTGATCTTCAGAAAGAAGTACATGAAGATATGATTGAAAATTTTAAAGCGTATCCAAATTTAAAAAAATGGGGAATGACTAAAACAGATACTAATATTGATCACAGAAGAGTACCCAACCTTGAAGTGTTTTTTGAAAGAAAAGGTATAAGTCTACCAGTAACTCAAAATCCATCAGATTATAAAACAGGAGAAATCGTAACATGGATGATCAATAACAAATTGCCTCATATTGGAATCATAACCCATAAAAAATCAAAAGATGGAGAACGAAATTTAATCGTTCATAATATTGGCGGCGGACAAGTTCTAGAAGACTGTTTATTTGATTATAAAATTGTGGGACATTATAAATTTCAATTAGAAAATTAGATAATATGTCAAATTGATTATTCAAAAATAAATTCAAAAAAAATGCCGATTGTTTTACAATCGGCAAAATATCTCATTATCAAATTAACTAATTGACATATTATCTAATTAATCAAACCTTTTACTTCATCAAAATTCAAGCCTCCGTAATTTCCAGAACTCATTAATAAAAGTGCTGAATTATCAAGATTTAAGTTAAATAAATACTCCTTAAATTCAGCTGGGTTAGTGTAAATAATTAAATCTTTTCTATTAAACGAAGTTGCAATCTGCTCATAAGTTACTTCTTCCAATTGTTTAATTTTCACCGCATCTGGAGAATAAAAAACAACAGCAACATCAGCATATTCAAGTGCTCCCTCATATTCTTTTAAGAACTCTGCATTAAGACTGCTGTAAGTGTGTAATTCTAAACAAGCAACCAAAGTTCTATTTGGATATTGCTCTTTTACTGCTTTTGTTGTCGCAGCCACTTTACTTGGCGAATGAGCAAAATCTTTATAGGCAACTTTTCCTTTTCCTTCTGCAATTTTCTCCAAACGTTTAGAGGCGCCTTTAAAACTTGCAATTGCTTCGTAAAAATCAGCTTCGTCCACACCCATATTTTGACAGATCCATTTTGCTCCAGCCAAATTATTTAAATTATGTGCTCCAAAAACTTCAATAGGCATATCGCCTTCTGGTGTTTTCAAAAGCGTTACACCATCAGCAACAGAATATTCTGGAGTATGGTAAGCCATTTTACGAATTGGGTTTGTCGCAGCTTCTGAAACTCTTTTTACTTCAGGATCATTTTCATTATATACTAATATCCCGCCATTTGTTATCTTCGAAATAAAAATCTCAAACTGCTCTACATAATTTTCATATGTTGGAAAAACATTAATATGATCCCAAGCAATTCCAGAAATTAGAGCAATATTTGGCTGATATAAATGAAATTTCGGACGACGATCTATTGGAGAAGACAAATACTCATCACCTTCTAAAACCATAAAATCATTCTCTTCAGTTAAATGAACCATAGTGTCAAAACCTTCTAACTGTGCTCCTACCATATAATCTACCTCAATATTATGATAATGCATTACATGCAAAATCATCGAAGTAATTGTCGTTTTTCCGTGTGAACCACCAATAACAACACGAGTTTTGTTTTTAGACTGCTCGTATAAAAACTCCGGATACGAATAAATTTTCAATCCTAATTCCTGCGCTTTCAACAATTCAGGGTTATCCGCTTTTGCGTGCATTCCTAAAATGATGGCATCAATATCAGAAGTTATTTTCTCAGGAAACCAGCCCATTTCTACAGGAAGAATTCCTTTCTTTTCTAATCTTGATTTTGAAGGTTCAAAAATAGCATCGTCACTTCCAGTAACCTGATATCCTTTATTGTGTAATGCCAATGCAAGATTATGCATAGCGCTCCCGCCAATAGCGATGAAATGTGTTTTCATTTAAAATGTTTAATCGTTAAACTGTTTCATTGGTTAATCGAAATAGCAAGTAACTAACAAAACTCAATTATTATTCTTCAAAAATAAGGAAATATAGATTGTATAATTTGGTTTTGAAGATAAATTGCTAATTTGTGCGAAAATTATCTTTAAATAATTTGAACTATTAACAGGCTTAAGTAAAATTTGAACCTTTATAGATTAAAACTCTTCCATGAAAAACATATTATTTGTATTCTTATTAATTTCTACGATTCTTTTTGGACAGCAAAATGACAAAAAATGGGATAAAGTTATTGCTCTTGAAAAAGAAGGTAAAGTAAAATCTGCCAACTCGATCGTTAACAAAATTTACAAAAAATCAGTTACCGAAAAAGATGAAGTTCAAATGATAAAATGCTTTTTCTATCAATCTAAATTTTTACAGGTCGTTGATGAAAATGCACAAACCAAAATTTTAAACAATCTTAAAACAGATATTAATCGTGTTTCAATACCATCAAAAGCAATTCTGAATTTGGTATATGCAAAATGTCTGAATGATTTTCACAAAAAAGAACCTTACTTTTCGTATAATAGGACAGATACAACTTTTCAGGATGACAATTTTAAAACTTGGACCGACGCTTTTCTTAACAGCCAAATTATAAATTGCTACAAGAATTCTCTTGAAAATGAAACCATTTTAAAAAGCACTCCACTTACAGATTATGAAACTATTTTTGATTATTCGATTATAAATGATTTTAAAAATCAAACTTTATATGACTATGTTTTAACCGAAAATATAAATTATTTTTCATCAAAAATTTATGTCGGAGAAATTTCAAAGAATGAATTCTATATTTATAAAAAAGACTTACTTGGCAGCTCAACCGATTTTGTAAATCTAAATTTCAATTTTATAAAAAATACAGAACTGAAAAATGTATTAATACTATATCAAAAACTAGAAAAAACAAGTCCAACACTAGAAAATCAATGGAATAGAATACGGTTTTGTAAAAATAACATGATTACTTACAATACTGATTATCTCTATTTTTTAAACAATTTTCAAAAAAACACTGACAATCAAAACTTAATTCAAAAAATTCAATTAGAGAAAGCCTTGTTTTATTCTAGGTTTGCTTCCAAAAAAAAACATCCTGATTATAAAATTAAGGCCGTCGCTTCACTTGACAGTATTTTGGCTTCAAATATTCATTCGAATACATACAAACTTGCTTTACAAGAAAAAACACAAATACAAGCTAAGTACTTATCCGTTCAACTTCAAAAAAACAATTATATAGGCGAAAACACAAGAGCGCTTATTTACTACAACAACGTCAATAAATTAAAAATATCCTTCTACAAAATCAATCAAAATCAATTATCAGAATTAAAAAGTTTCCCTTATAATGTAGACATTCGTTCGCATAAAATACTCGAAAATAAAAAACCAGTTGTTACTCAAGATTATATACTTCCTGAGAAAAAAGATTATTTTCAGTATTCAACAGAAGTACTTTTACCAGCATTAGAAAAAGGCTCTTATGTAGCATTTATCGAAAGTGATTCTGACACAAAAACACAAAAGGCTTTCTCTGCAGATTTCATAAACATTACCAATATTGCAGTTTCAGCCCAAAAAGGAACTTCAAAGGACTTGTTGCAAATCTTGGACAGAAAAACAGGAATGCCTTTAGAAAATGTAACGATAAAACTGCCAACCCAAACTCTTAAAACCGACAAAAATGGTTTAGCATTTGCCGAAAAAACCGAACCAAATTATTATGTCGATGATTATATACAATTTGCAACCTCAAACGACACACTTTCAATTAACAAAAGATCCTTAAACTATCTCTATGGTTCAAATAATCTAGAAGAAAAGCCCAAAGGAAATGTAAAACTATATTTAGACAGAGCAATCTACAGACCTGGACAAACGATTTATTTTAAAGGGATTGCTTTTCAAAAAGACAAAAACATAACTTCTGTTGTAAAAAACACGTTTTTTAAAATTGTAATTATTGACCCAAACTATAAAAAAATCAAAGAATTTGAGGTTACAAGCAATGAATTCGGTTCTTTTTCGGGTGAGTTTCTTTTACCAAAAAATGGAAGAACTGGTAATTTCAACATAAAAATTGCTTCTCCTAAAGACTATCAATATGGTTTTGAATATGATATAAAAAAGCAAGAATATGCATTTTGGAACAATGCTGATTTTGAATATTCCCAAACTGATTTTAAGGTTGAAGAATATAAACGACCTAAATTCGAAATTAAATTTGATCCTGTAAAAGAAACCTATCAAATTGAAAAAGAAGTCAAACTAACAGGCTTAGCAAAAGCATTTGCAGGAAGTTCTATTTCTAATGCCAAAGTTGAATACCAAATCAGCGCAAAGTCTTTCGTTTTTGAACATGGCGGTTATTATCACAAAAACGGAAGAATTGAACCAATTTCTGAAGGAAAAACACAAACAGATTTATCAGGGAAATTTGAAATAAATTTTATTGCTAAAACTTTTGAAGCTCTTTCTAAAGAAGATTTACCAATTTTAGAGTATATCATTAAAACTACTATAACAGATATTAATGGCGAAACTCAAACGGCTAAAACAGCGATAAAAGTAGGTTATCATGAACTCGTTTTAAATGCTTCTGTACCCAACTTTATAGTAACTAAAAACGAGAATAAAATTAAGATAACAAGTACCAATTTAAATGGCGAGTTTATTCCTGCCAATGGTGATCTTAAAATATATTTAACCAACCCATTTTCAAATAAATTCAAAGAAAGAATATTTCAACAACCAGAAATAGAAACAATCTCAAAAGAAGAATTTGAAAGATTATTTCCGTTTGAAAAAATTGAAAATATAAAAACCGATGAACTTGGGACTTTAGTTTACAGCAGAAAATTTAATACCGAAAAGGACAAAGAAATCGCTTTAGATTTTATGTCCGAATATAAATCTGGAAATTATGTTGTTGTACTAGAAGCCTTCGATACTTTAAAAAACAAAATCGTATCTAAAACCAAATTCTCACTTTCTCAAAGTAAAGACAAACCTAATCCTTGGATGCTTATTACTGCACAGCAAATTAATAAAGATGCTAAAAAAGATGGTTTTGCAATTGTAAAATTAACCTCGACAGTGCCAAATCTTTTCATTAATATCTATGGCAGTTATCATAATATCTCTTATTATGAAGACAATATCAATTTACAAAACAATCAATACACTATTAAAGTTCCAATAAAAAATTATTTTGAAAACGCAATGAACATAAGTTTTCAAAGTGTTTATGACAATCAGCTGCACAGCGGTCAAATAGATATTCCTTTAAAAACAGAAGAAAAAAAATTAGAGATAGATATTGAAACTTTTAGAAGCAAAATAGACCCTGGAAAAAATGAAAATTGGTCGTTTAAAGTAAATGCTGTTAATACTTCAAATGAAGCTGAAGTTTTAGCTTCGATGTACGACAGTTCTTTAGATCAATTTAGCGAACAGAAATGGACGCTTCTACAATTTTACCACTTAAACTACAGCAGCGGTACTTTTAAAAGTGATATCGCTTCTGGTATCACAATAAATACTTTACAAAATTTAAATCCAATTGATGCAAAAATTCAATTGAACAACGAAAGTAACCCCAAACTAATGTGGTTTGGTTTTAACTTTAATGATTCGTTTACAGCTTACCAGCAAAGGGAATATCAAAAAGAATTGAATAAAAAACTAAAGAAACCATCAAATACTAAACTGGTTTTTGGAGTAATTACTAATACTAAGAATTCACCAATTCCAAAAGCATCAGTTCAAGTAAAAGGAACGCAACGAATTCAAATCTCAGATAATGATGGTTATTATGAAATAGAAGCTGGATCAAATGAAGAACTAGTCTTTAGCAGCATTGGTTTCAAAGAACAATCTATCTTTCCTGAAAACAAAAAAAACATAAACATTAAACTTATAGAAGACGTAAATAATTTAAACGAAATTGTAGAAGTTGGATATGGAGCACTACGATCAAAAAAACCATTACCTTATGAAACTCTAGTAGAAGAAGATAACAGCGTTTACAATACTGCAGGAATTGATATAGCTTTAGAATTTGGAAAAATAAAAGAGAACAAAATTAAAGGCTTTGCCTCTGGAAATGCCCCGGCACCTCTATACATTCTTGATGGAGAATCAGTAACACAAAATGATATTCAAAATCTCGATTCAAATGATATTGTTGAAATTGAAATTGTAAAAGATAAAGATGTCAGAGCGCAATATGGAGCTAAAGGCGCAAACGGAGTAATACTTATTACTACCAAGAAAGCTATTGAAGCTCTAAATCAAGTAAAAGCTAGAAAAAACCTTTCTGAAACTGCGTTCTTTCTGCCTAATTTAAAAACAGATTCTAAAGGAAAAGTAAGTTTCAATTTTACTTCGCCTGAAGCTTTAACTGCTTGGAAACTTCGTTTATTGGCTCATAATAAAGAAGCCGTTTCTGCTTATTTGGAGAAAAATGTAATTACGCAAAAAGAGCTCATGATTCTGCCAAATTTCCCTCGCTTTTTTAGAGAAAAAGATACTATTGTAATCAGCGCTAAAATTTCGAATGTTACTGCCGAAGCAAAAACAGGAATTGCCAGTTTACATTTTTTTGATGCCGTTACCATGACACCAATTGATGTTAAGATGAGTAATGTAAAAAACATCAAAAACTTCACTGCCGGCGCTTTTGGAAACACAACAGTAACTTGGAAAATTTCTATTCCTGAAAACCTGCAAGGTATTCAATATAAAATACTAGCAAAATCAGGTCGTTTTTCTGACGGAGAAGAAAACATTATTCCAGTTCTGACAAACAATATGCTCGTTACAGAAAGCATTCCAATTTGGGTACGCGAGAATTCCACAAAACAATACACGTTCGAGAATTTAAAAAATAATACTTCTTCGACTTTAAAAAATCATCAACTTACTTTAGAATATACTTCAAATCCAACTTGGATTGCCATTCAATCTTTACCGTATTTAATGGAGTATGAACATGAATGTTCTGAACAGACTTTTGCTCGTTTCTATGCAAATGTTTTAGCTTCAGAAATCATTTCAAACAATCCGAAAGTTGAGGCTGTTTTTGAAAATTGGAAAAAAAATGGAACACCAATCTCTAAACTAGAAGAAAACGAAGAACTAAAATCAATACTTCTTGCCGAAACACCTTGGCTAAATGACACGCAAACCGAAGATCAAAAGAAAAAAAATCTGGCTCTTTTATTTGATTTAGAAAAAATGAAAACTTCTCAGGAAGCCACTTTCGAAAAATTAAAACAAAAACAAAAACCTTCAGGAGGGTTTTCATGGTTTGACGGAAGCGAAGAAAGCGAATATATAACCAGACATATTCTGGCAGGTTTAGGGCATTTATCAAAATTGACTAAAACCAGCGATGTCAATAATAAAACGGATCAAATTGCAAAAAATGGAATTCCTTTTCTAGACACTAAATTTTTAGAACACTATAAAAACAAAATCAAAGACTTAAAACTTTCGGAGAAACTAATTTGGGTCAATCCAGATTCTGATCTTCATTATTTATATACAAGAAGTTTTTATTTAGAAAAATATCCTCTTTCAGATACTTTAAAAAAGGCAGCCAAACTTTATTTGGAAACCGCTAAAAATGATTGGATAAATTATTCTATTTACGAGAAAGGGTTAGCAGCATTGACTTTGAATCGTTTTGACGAAAAAGAAACCGCTAAAAAAATCATTGAAAATCTAAAAGAAACATCATCAAACAACGAAGATTCGGGAATGTACTGGATTGCTAATAAATCGGGCTGGTATTGGTATCAGTCTCCAATAGAAACTCAGGCATTATTAATTGAGGCTTTCGCCGAAGTGAATAACGATAAAAAATCTGTTGATGCGATGAAAATATGGCTGTTAAAAAACAAACAAGCCAAAAACTGGCCAACAACAAAATCGACAACTGAAGCTGTTTATGCTTTATTAACGCAAGGTACTGACTGGCTTTCCGTAAAAGACAACACGGTTATAAAATTAGGAGATGAAAAAATCGTAACTAAAAAACTGGCAGAAAATGAAAAAGAAGCCGAAACGGGTTACATCAAATTAAACTGGAAAGCCGAAGAAGTTAAAAAAGAAATGGCATCAATAAACATTCAAAACAAATCTAAAGTTCCAGGATTTGGAGGCGTTTACTGGCAGTATTTTGAAGATTTGGATAAAATCAAAAGCAATTCAGGATCTGTTTTATCAGTTTCGAAAGAATTGTATTTAAAGAAAAGCACATCAAAAGGAGATCAATTAGAAAAAATCACTTCAAAAAATCCTTTAAAAATTGGCGACTTAGTTACTGTTCGATTAATCATTACTTCGAAAGAAGACGCAGAATATATTCATCTAAAAGACATGCGTGCTTCTTGCTTTGAACCTATAAATGTACTTTCTAAATATCAATACAAAGATCGCTTAGGATATTTCACCAGTACAAAAGATGCTGCAACACATTTCTTTTTTGATCAAATCAACAAAGGAACCTATGTTATAGAATATGATATTAGAGTAAATAACGGTGGCGAATTCTCTAACGGAATTACAACAATTCAAAGCATGTATGCTCCCGAATTTGCAAGTCATACTAAAGGAATTCGAGTAAAAGTTCAGTAGAAATTCTAAAAAAATAGTCATAAAAAAACCCGACAAGTTTTAACTTGTCGGGTTTACTTTTATAAATAAATTGAGATTATTTCACAATCGTCAATTCGTCAATAATGTTTTTAGCTCCAGCGTATTTATCAATAATCCAAAGTACATAACGAATATCAACATTGATAGTTCTTTGTAATTTAGGATCAAAAATAACATCTCCAGCCATCGCTTCGATATTTCCATCAAAAGCAATTCCAATTAGTTCACCTTTTCCGTTTAATACAGGCGAACCAGAGTTTCCTCCTGTAATATCATTATCAGTTAAAAAGTTTACTGGCATATAACCTGCTTTATCAGCATATTGTCCGAAATCTTTTTTCTTGTTCAACTCTAACAAACGAGCTGGTAAATCAAACTCTTGATCTCCTGCTTTATACTTTTTCACCATACTTTCCATGGTAGTATAATTATTGATCTTAGCATCATTACGAGGATCTGCAGGTAAAGCACGAACTTTTCCGTAAGTCAATCTCAAAGTAGAGTTTGCATCAGGATATTGAATCGCATTTAGTTTTGATTCTCTTAAACCTTCAACTAATTTACGGAAAGCAATTGCAAAACCATCATCAGCTTTAGCCTGATCGTCAGTTTTAGCACGGTATTTTGTCAATAAATCATTAGAAATGATATACAAAGGATCATGTACAATCGCTAATGGTTTTGGATTAGCCATAAATGCTAATACTTTTTCTTTAGTTGTAAAATAACTAATTTCAGTTGCTTTTGCTACATCCTTAGTAAAGTCTCCGTTATTTTCAGATTTCATTTTAGCTATTTGTGGAGCTAAACCATATTCAGCCGCTTTAGAAGAATATAAATTCAATTGAGCAGTCAATACATCTTTCTCTAATGGAGCATAAAATTCGCCATAGATATTATCAATCATTGCGTTAATCTTAGGAAGCATTTCCGCTTTTTTCGCATCATTTTCATTATAATATGCAATTAAAGCATTTCCTAAATTAGCTGGTCCAGTTGCATAGCTTGAAGTACGCAAAAGTTGTGTAAGATAATTATCATGAGTCGCTTTTAAATTCGTTTCTCTGTAATAATCGTTGATAGTAGGAATTACATTCTCATACTTTTCTTTATTAGCAGGTTTAGTTGCCCATTCGTAGAACTTATCTTCTTGTTCTGTTTTTGTTGCTACTGTTCCAGCTTTTGTCAAAGCATCAATCATACCTTGACGATTTTTCCAGTAGTTGGCAGTAGAAGCATATTTAGACGCATATTGCAAACGAACTGTTGCATCTTTGTCCATATACTTTTTCATTACATCCATTCCAGTTTTAGCACCTTCAACCCATGCAGGATAAGCAAACTTAATGTTTTGCTCGATTCCGCCAGCAGGCATCCAACGGTTTGTACGCCCAGGATAACCTAAAATCATAGCAAAATCATTCTCTTTCACACCTTTAATGCTTACAGGTAAGTAGTGTTTTGGCTGTAACGGCACATTATCTTTTGAATATGCAGCAGGATTTCCATTTTTATCAGCATATACTCTAAACATAGAGAAATCTCCTGTTTGACGAGGCCATTCCCAGTTGTCAGTATCTCCTCCAAATTTACCAACACTTTCTGGCGGCGTTCCAACTAAACGAACGTCTGTATAATCTTGGTAAACGAAATAGTAATATTCATTTCCTTGAAAGAAAGGACGAACAGAAACAGTGTATTTTCCACCTTCGTTATTTTCCTTTTCAATCAAAGCGATTTCTTGCTGAATGATTTTGTTTCTTTCAGCTTCGGTCATTTGATCATTTACTTTTGACAAAATCCTTTTTGAAACATCATCCATACGAACAAAGAAACGAACATACAATGATTTTGGTTTCAATTCGGCACTTCTTTGCTTTGCCCAAAATCCATTTTTCAAATGATTTTGTTCTGCAGTCGAAAGTTCTGCAATCGCACTATACCCGCAATGGTGATTTGTTAACACCAATCCTTCTTTAGAAACAATCTCAGCTGTACAACCTCCATTAAATTGTACAATAGCATCTTTTAAACTATGGTGATTAATACTGTAAATTTCTTCGGCTGTTAATTGCAAGCCCATTTTTTCCATATCTCTATGGTTCAATCTTTCGATAAACATCAAAAACCACATTCCCTCATCAGCTCTTACAGGAAAAGCCATTAGGCACATGGTCAAGAATAAAGCTACTTTTTTCATGTTATTTTGTTTAAGTTCTGCGAATATAATTCATTTTGACAATTATTTCATCCTAAAGAATATCAAAATTGAACATGATATCAATTTTGCACTCGTTTATTACGAATTTAACATTCTAAAAACAAAAAGGCGTTCTATTTCTAGAACGCCTTTCCTATTATTTAAAAATGTAGATTATTCATTAAGCATTTTCCAAAGTTTATCTTTTAAATCTGTTAAACCTTGTTGTGCAACAGATGAAATAAACATATATGGAACGTCTTTAAAAGACACATCTAATTCAGCTTTCAATTCAGCCTTAAGTTCATCATCCAGCATATCACATTTTGAAATCACTAAAAGACGTTCTTTATCTAACATTTCAGGATTGTATTTTGTTAATTCATTTACCAAAATATCGTATTCTGCTTTAATGTCTGGCGTATCAACCGGAACTAAAAACAGCAATGTTGAATTACGCTCAATGTGACGTAAGAAATAATGTCCAAGACCTTTACCTTCAGCAGCACCTTCAATAATTCCAGGAATATCAGCAATTACAAAAGATTGAAAATCTCTGTAAGCCACAATTCCTAAATTCGGTTTTAAAGTTGTAAAAGGATAATCGGCAATTTTTGGCTTAGCCGAAGTCAAAACAGACAACAATGTTGATTTTCCAGCATTAGGAAAACCAACTAAACCAACATCTGCCAAAACTTTAAGTTCTAGAATAACATCCATCTCAACACCTGGTAAACCTGGCTGAGCATATCTTGGAGTTTGATTTGTAGAACTTCTAAAATGCCAGTTTCCTAAACCACCTTTTCCACCTTTTGAAAGAATTCTTTTTTCTCCGTGTTCAGTAACTTCAAAAAGAGTTTCTCCAGTTTCTTTGTCTTTTACAACAGTCCCTAACGGCACTTCGATAAATTTATCATCACCATCTGCTCCTGTACTACGGTCTCCTCCACCGTCTCCACCGTGTCCAGCTTTAATATGACGCGCAAACTTTAAATGAAAAAGTGTCCAAAGACCTTTATTTCCAACTAAATATACGTGTCCGCCACGACCTCCATCACCACCATCAGGACCGCCTTTTTCAATAAATTTCTCTCTATGTAAATGCGTAGATCCCTTTCCTCCTTTTCCGGAAGAAACATATATCTTAACGTAATCTACAAAATTCCCTTCTGTCATTTTTTTGAATTTCAGATTTTAGATTTTAGATTTTAGATTACACTAAACTCTATTTCTAAACTCTATTATTTTAAATACTTAGTCTCGCTTTTCAGTACAAATTACAGCCGTACATTGCAACTGAAAGCTATTTTTTTATTTGTGTTTCAGACTTTCAGATTTCAAGTTATGTGTTATACAACTTGAAACTTTAAACTTGAGACTTGAAACAAATTTCCTTACTCTTTAAGCGTTTTTACAAGCACTTTATCAATCTTTACTCCATCCATGTCGATAACCTCTAAGACAAATTTCTGCCAAATCAGTTTCTCTCCTTCTTTCGGAATATGAGAGAGTTCTGTCATAATCATCCCGCTTACCGTGTTTACTTCGTAATCATTTGTCAACTCATCCAGTTCAAAATAAGTTAAGAAATCATGCAATGAATAATGTCCGTCAACCAGCCACGAACCATCTTCTCTTTCTATAAGCTGAAACTCATCTTTATAAAACTCTGATGCATCACCAACTAAAGCTTCCAAAATATCATTCAAAGTAATCAATCCTTGAAAAACTCCGTATTCATCTGAAACTAAAGCATAGTGAACTCCTGTTTTTTTGAAGTTCTCTAATGCTTTGTATGCAGTAGTTTGTTCCATTAAATATGGAGCATCTGTCATTATTGCTCGCAAATCGAAATTATCCTTCTCAATATTGGCAAAAATATTTTTCAAAGTAACAACTCCGGCAATATCATCATAATTCTCATTATACACTGGATAAACAGCATGCAAATCCTGAACCACCAACTCTTTAACTTTGATTTTATCAGCATTCAAAGGCAGCATATCAACAGATTTTCGGTGTGTCATTAAAGAACTTACTTTTCTGTCTCCAATATGAAAAACACGCTCCACAATATCTTGTTCAATCTCTTGAACTTCTCCAACCTCTGTTCCTTCTTTTATAATAGCCTTAATTTCTTCTTCCGTAACTTTTCCGTCAGCTGTTGGTTTTATCTGCAAAACATTCAATAAAAAATCAGTAGACGTTGTTAAGAGCCAAATAAAGGGCGCCGTGATAATAGAAACTATTTTCATTGGCATCGCAACCATTTTTGCAATCGCCTCTGGATAATTTAATCCAATACGTTTTGGTAATAACTCACCAAGAACTAGAGAGAAAAAAGTTAAAACAACAACTACAATTCCAACTGCTATAGAATGTGCATAAGGTTTTAAAACTTCAAATCCGCTTACAAATACTTCTACATCCATTGTGATTTTATCACCGCTGTAAATACCCGTCAAAATTCCAATTAAGGTAATTCCGATTTGTACCGTTGATAAAAACTTATTTGGAGAATTAGCCAGATCCAGAGCAATTTTGGCACTATTGTTCCCTTTTTTCGCTGCTGTTTCCAGTCTGTTTTTTCTAGCCGAAATCAATGCAATTTCTGACATCGAGAAAACTCCGTTTAATAGTATTAGAAAAAATATTATTAGTATTTCCAATGTTTTAGTAGATTCGTTACTTGTTTGGTTATTTAATTTTTATTGTAATCTTGGTATTCTTTTAGCCCGAAGCTAAAAAAACTAATTTTTCCCGCCAGAAAACAGTTAACTCCCAAAGCGTCGGGAGAAGCTCGTTTTATAGAAAAGAAAAATAGTTTTTTTAGTGTCCCGACAACTATCGGGATAAATCATCAGTTAGTCCCGAAATCTCGGGAAGTTTCTACAAATTATCTATAACTGATGTTAAGCGCTCTGTAATTCCTTCAATAGTTCCAATACCATTTACAGCGTGGAATTTATTTTGTTCTTTATAATAACCAATTAATGGAGCTGTTTTTTCATTGTACTCCTGATATCTTACACGAATTTTTTCTTCGTCCTGATCATCTGCTCTTCCGCTTGTTTTTCCTCTTTCAAGTAAACGTGCTACCAAAATCTCGTCATCAGCCTCTAAAGCAATTGTAGCTGTTACGCTTGAACCAATAGTTGGTAAAAACTTATCTAAAGCCTCAGCTTGATCAATTGTTCTTGGGTAACCGTCGAACAAAAATCCTGCTGTATTAGGATGCTTATTTACTTCATCTATTAACATTGCAGTAGTAACTTCGCAAGGAACCAATTCTCCATTGTCCATAAATACTCTTGCTTTTTTACCTAAATCTGTATCATTCTTTAAATTAAAACGAAAAATATCTCCAGTCGAAAGATGTGTTAAATTGTATTTTTCTTTTAAAAATTCTGCCTGAGTTCCTTTTCCTGCTCCCGGCTTTCCAAATAAAACAATGTTAATCATAATAAGTGTGAGTTGTGTGACTTCTTAATTTTCGAAGAAGTTTAAAATGAATATATAGTTGTGTGTCTTTTAAATTATTCTGCTAGTTTGTAAACTTCTGCAAGATTTCGTCCTAAACCATCATAGTCCAATCCGTAACCTACAATAAATTTATTCGGAATTCTAATTCCGATGTAATCTATTTTTATGTCTTTTTTATAAGCTTCTGGCTTAAAGAACAATGTTGCCACTTTAAAGTGTTTTACATTTTGTGCTTTAAACAAATGTTTTAATTCTTCCAGCGTATTTCCTGTATCGATAATATCCTCAATGACAACAACACTTCTACCAGTCAAATCCTGATTGATTCCGATTAATTCTTTAACCGAATTTGTTGTTTCAGTTCCCTCATAAGAGGCCATTTTAATGAATGAAACCTCGCAAGGTTTTTTATATTTTTTCAAAAAATCGGCTACGACCATAAAAGCGCCATTCAAAACTCCAATAAAAATTGGAGTATCATCTCCAAAATCATCTTCTACCTGCGCAGCTAATTTAGTCAAAGCAAAATCAATTTCTTTAGCCGAAATAAACGGAACAAATTGTTTATCGTGAAGTTGTATCATTATTTTTAAATTTAAAATAATGGACAAAGATACAGATTTCGAATTTGAGAACCGAAAATTGAGCCTAAATTTGTATTTTTAAATCAAATTCAAAAAAATGCTTTCCGAACTGCAAGAAAAACTGGATTATGTTACGGCTCATAGAGAAAATCGCTTAAAGTGCGCTCAGTTCATTCTTGAAAACCCTCAATTTTTTAACGAATTAGTTTCTATTTGTTTTACGCCCGAAGACAAAAACAATCACAAAGCCTGCTGGATTCTCGAATTTGTGTCTTATGAAGAGCTGCTTTGGCTGCAGCCTCACCTTGATTTTTTCTGTTCAAATTTGAAAGTCCTTAAAGACGAAAGTTCCATTCGTCCAATTGCAAAAGTGACACAGCTTTTAGTAAAATCACATTATAAAAAAGATGAAAACAGCATTTTTATGTCCGAAGAAAATCTGCAAAATTGTATTGAAGCGAGTTTCGATTGGCTGATAAATGATGTAAAAGTGGCCGCAAAAGCATATTCAATACGAACTTTATATGTTCTGGGAAATCATTATGATTGGATTCATCCCGAACTTCAAATTATTTTAAACAAAGATTACGGAGATCATTCCGCAGCTTATAAAGCCGTCGCTCGAGAAGTTTTAAAAAAAATTGAATAGTTTTTTTAGCCGCGAATTACACCAAATTTTCACTAATTAATTTTAAAACTGAGTTACAAACAAATTCGTGAAAATTTGGTGTAATTCGTGGCCGACAAAAAAATCCTTTTTAATCCTTTTAATCTGTGGCGAAACTTTATTAATTCGTGGCGAAAAAAACTAAATTTTGGCTAAAAAAAGATTAAAAGGTATCTTTGCAAAAACACAACACAAAATGAATTATTTTTCTTCTGATTTTAAATTAGGAATCTTAGGCGGAGGACAATTAGGCAAAATGCTTTTGTTCGACACCAGAAAATTTGACATACAAACTTATGTTCTTGATCCAAGCGACGAAGCGCCGAGTAAAATCGCCTGTAACAAATTCTTTCAAGGTGATTTAATGGATTATGAAACAGTTTATAACTTTGGAAAACAAGTTGATGTTCTTACTTTTGAAATCGAATTAGTCAATCTTGAAGCATTGACACAATTAGAGAATGAAGGTTTAAAAATATATCCTTCACCAAAAACTCTAAAAGGAATTCAGAATAAAGGCGTTCAAAAAGAATTTTACGCTAAAAATAATATCCCAACTGCTCCATTTGAAAGATTTGAGAATCTTGAAAATCTAAAATCTAAAATCAGCAATCTGCAATTACCTTTTGTATGGAAATGTACTGAATTTGGTTATGACGGAAATGGCGTAAAAGTTATTCGTCAGGTTTCTGATTTAGACACTCTTCCAAATGTTGAATGTATTGCAGAAACTATGGTTCCGTTTAAAAATGAATTAGCGGTAATCGTGGTAAGAAATCCATCAGGAGAAATAAAAACATATCCGGTTGTAGAAATGGAATTTCATCCAGAAGCAAACCAAGTTGAATACGTAATCTGCCCAGCTAGAATCGACGAAAAAGTAGCCGAAAAAGCCAGAGCAATTGCTTTGAATGTTTCTCAAAACTTCAATCACGTTGGACTTTTGGCTGTTGAGATGTTCCAAACTCAAGACGATGAAATTTTAGTGAATGAAGTCGCTCCTCGCCCGCATAATTCAGGACATTATTCTATCGAAGCAAGTTACACTTCACAATTCGAAAATCATTTACGCGCTATTTTAGATCTTCCGCTAGGAAACACAGACAGTAAAGTTGCCGGAATTATGGTAAATTTAGTGGGTGCCGAAGGATTTTCTGGAGATGTAGTTTACGAAAATATCGAAACCATTTTAGGTTGGAATGGCGTTACACCACATATTTACGGTAAAAAACAAACACGTCCGTTCAGAAAAATGGGTCACGTTACTATTGTAAATGAAGATATGGCTGAAGCAAGAAGAATTGCTGAAGAAGTTAAGAATACTATTAGAGTGATTAGTCGTCAATAATTTTTTAGTGATCAGTTTTTAGTCGCAACTTTCAATATAAAATAGCAATCGTTTTTTAATTAGCTTTGTAAAAATTCAATAAATGAAAATTTCAAAATTACATATCGATCAGTTTAGACATTTAGAAAATCTAGAGTTTGATTTTACTTATCCTGAAGATTTCCATATTGAAGAAAAAAGAGGAAAGCCTTTAGACAAAATATGTTTTATTGGACAAAGTGCTACTGGGAAAACTGGTTTGCTAGATTTTATTTATAAATGTAATTTAAATGCTTTGAATGCTTTACTAATTGGAGGAAAGTTATTCAGCAGACTTGAAAGTTTCATGTCAAACATGAATGGTGAAGTGGAATTTATAATAAAGAATGAAAAATATAGACAAAAAAAAGATTGCATTTATTATAAAGGAGTAGAGTATAAACATACTCCAAAAATCAGTGGACTCACAAACGAATTAATTTCTAGTAGCGACAAAAAAGATGTAGTTTTTTTTAAAGCTAATCTTATATCAGACAAAAACTTAGAGATTTTCACTAAGAGTCCTATTGATTTAATTGAAAAACATGGCTCACAGCTTTCAGAAATTGAAATAGATTTTCAAAGTAGAGAAAAATATGGGATATTATTTGATGATAATGCCAATTTGGAAATTTGGTTATTTCTATTGATGGAAATACTGAATTATAGAAAAGATTTCACGCAAAAAATATCTGAATTAATTCATGGTATCAAAACGGGATCTGAGGAATATTTGAAATTAGGATCTAAAGTTCAAAAATGGCAACAAGAAAACCCTAATAAACTACAATCTTTTGCAGAAAAAATAAATCCAATTTTAGAAAAATTAAATTTAGAAGTTGATTTAGTTAATACTGAATATTCTATTCCAATTAAAAACAAAAAAACTGAAGAGATTATTTCAATTGAAAATACCAGTACAGGCACAAAAGGATTATTACTTTCCTTATTCCCTTTATTTCAGTTAAACACTATAGATTCAATTATTTTAATTGATGAACCTGAACGTTCATTATATCCAGATATGCAAATGGATTTAATGGATACTTATCAAAAACTTGCTCCAGATGCACAATTTATTATTGCAACTCATTCTCCTTTTGTAGCTGCTTCTTTTGAACCAGACGAACGTTTCATTCTATATTTTGATAATGAAGGTAAAGTTGCCGTTCGCAGAGGAAGTTCTCCTATTGGAGATGATCCAAATGATATGCTTAAAAATGATTTTGGAGTAAATTATTATAATAAACATGGTGAGGAAGCCTACCAAAAGTATATTAGTCTTAAACAGGAAATGGCAACTGAAACCGATCCAAAAAGAAAAAAAGAATTACTCTTGGAAATCGTAAAACTCGGAGATACTTATAATTTCTAAATATGAGGAGAGTTATTAAAAAAGATGATTCAGAAATTACAAAATCCAATTTGAGTTACATAGAAGGAAATTCTAATAATAATTTAAAAATTTCGAAAATCTTATATAAAGAGCAAAAAGGGTTTTGCGTTTATACTGAAGAATATTTAGGAAGAGCTGATGCAAGGGACATTGAACATTTTGATCCAACTTTAAAAGGAACAAAAGATGATTCCTACGCAAATTGGTTTTTAGTCAAACATCAATGGAATAAAGAAAAATCAACAAAATGGGAAGGTTTTCAACCCATTTTACATCCGACAAATGCTAATTTTGATCATAGAATAGTTTATGATGATGGCGATTATCATGTTTCCGATTTAGATGATCAAGAAGCTGTTAATTTAGTAAAACTGTTAAAACTTGACGATATCATTTTAGCAGACGAAAGAAAGAAATATATTAAAAGAAAAACAAAAGAACTTTCATTATATGGTGAATCAGCGAAAGTCTTTTTTAAAATATTAATTGATGACGATATTAAACAAATATCTTATTTGAGAGCAATTGATCAAGAATTTGATATTGACATCAAAAGTCTACTTCCTGATCTATAATAAAAACATATTAAAATTAAGTCTCAGAAATAACTTGAAACCTGAAACAAAACAAACAAAAAACTCATGAGCAAAGTAGCTATTATAATGGGAAGCATCTCAGACATGCCAGTTATGCAGGATGCGATCGACATATTAAAACAATTTAATGTAGAAGTTGAAGTAGATATCGTTTCGGCACACAGAACGCCGGAAAAATTATTCGATTTCAGTAAAAATGCACATACTCGCGGAATTTCGGTAATTATTGCCGGCGCTGGCGGTGCAGCACATTTACCTGGAATGGTCGCTTCAATGTCTCCGCTTCCAGTAATTGGAGTTCCTGTAAAATCAAGTAATTCTATCGATGGATGGGATTCAGTATTATCGATTCTTCAAATGCCAGGCGGTGTTCCAGTTGCAACTGTGGCGCTAAACGGCGCAAAAAATGCGGGAATCTTAGCAGCACAAATCATCGGAAGTCACGATAAAAAAGTCCTTGAAACTATTATTTCTTATAAAGAAGAATTAAAAGCGGCTGTTAACAAAGCTGCTGAAGGTCTTAATAAATAAATTTAGTGATCAGTGGTCAGTTTTTTAGCGTTCAGTAGTTGTCTTTATGAGAACTGAACACTAAAAACTGACCACTGACTGCTTTTAAAAAACTTTACTTATGAGCGTCTTAACTCAATATTTCAATACCAAACATAATACTGCGCCTTTTTCGCAAATAAAAGTCGAAGATTATGTTCCTGCATTCAATGAAGGAATTGCTTTGGCTAAAGCCGAAATTGATGCAATCGTAAATAATCCAGATGCGCCGACTTTTGAAAATACTGTTGTTGCTATGGACTTTTCGGGAGACATTTTAGATCGTCTTTCGAGTATTTTCTTCAACTTAAATTCGGCTGAAACGAATGACGAAATGCAAAAAATTGCTCAGGAAGTTTCGCCTTTATTATCTGAATTCGGAAATGACATTACACTAAATGCAGCTTTATTTGCTAAAATAAAAGCCGTTTACGATCAAAAAGAAAGTTTAGGTTTAAATCCTGAACAAACAACGTTATTAGATAAAAAATACAAAAGCTTTTCAAGAAACGGAGCCAATTTGCCTGAAGACAAGAAAGACCAATTGAGAGAAATCGACAAAGAATTATCGAAATTGAGTTTACAGTTTGGTGAAAATGTTTTGGCCGAAACGAATGCTTTTGAATTGCATTTGACAAACGAAAAAGATTTATCCGGTTTACCAGAAGGAACAATCGAAGCGGCAAGATTATTAGCCAAAAATCAAGAAAAAGAAGGCTGGATTTTTACATTAGACCATCCAAGTTACGTTCCGTTTTTAACTTATGCTGATAATCGCGAATTACGTAAAAAAATGGCGATTGCTTTTGGTGCAAAAGCATTTCAAAATAACGAATTCGATAATCAGGAAAATGTTCTAAAAATTGCTAAACTGCGTTTTGAAAGAGCTAATTTATTAGGATACAAAACACATGCACATTTTGTCTTAGAAGAAAGAATGGCCGAAAGTCCAGAAAAAGTTTTCTCTTTTTTAAATGATTTATTGGCAAAAGCAAAACCTGCAGCTCAAAAAGAATTTGCTGAATTGACTTCTTTCGCAAAAGAGCTGGACGGAATCGAACAACTTGAAAAATGGGACGGTGCTTATTATTCTGAAAAATTAAAACAACAGCTTTTTAATTTAGACGATGAAAAACTGAAACCATATTTTCAATTAGAAAAAGTTTTAGACGGTGCATTTACAGTTGCCAAAAAATTATACGGTTTAACTTTTACCGAAGTTTTTGATATCGATAAATATCACGAAGAAGTTACAACTTATGAAGTAAGAGATGCTGACAACAATTTGGTTTCGATTTTCTACGCCGATTTCTTCCCAAGAAAAGGAAAAAGAAACGGTGCTTGGATGACTTCATTTAAATCTCAATATGTAAAAGACGGCGTAAACGAAAGACCACACATTTCGAACGTTTGCAACTTTACAAAACCAACAGAAACAAAACCATCTTTATTAACTTTTAATGAAGTAACAACTTTATTCCACGAATTTGGTCACGGTTTGCACGGAATGCTGGCCGATACAGTTTATCCGAGTTTATCTGGAACGTCTGTTTTTTGGGATTTTGTAGAATTACCAAGTCAGATTATGGAAAACTGGTGTTACGAACCAGAAGCTTTGGCTTTGTTTGCGAATCATTATGAAACCGGAGAAATTATTCCGATTGAATATGTACAGAAAATTAAAGAAAGTGCCAGTTTCCAAGAAGGTTTAGCAACATTGCGTCAATTAAGTTTTGGATTATTAGATATGGCTTGGCACGGACAAGATCCAACTAATATTACCGATTTAAAAACTTTCGAAACGGAACAATTTGCCAATACACAATTATATCCTGATGTAAAAGAAAATGCAATGAGTACTGCTTTTTCTCATATTTTTCAGGGTGGATATTCTTCAGGATATTACAGCTACAAATGGGCAGAAGTTTTAGACGCTGATGCTTTTGAATATTTCCAAGAAAAAGGAATTTTCAATGAAGAAGTGGCAAAAAAATTCAAAGACAATGTACTTTCAAAAGGAGGAACAGAGCATCCAATGATTTTATACAAACGTTTTAGAGGACAAGAACCAAAACCAGAAGCTTTATTAAAAAGAGCAGGATTGGTTTAGACTTCCTACCCGATTAGATATTTTGAAACCGAAGCAGAAACGCTTCGGTTTTTTTTATTTGGTTTTACTTTAACTATCTTCGTGTTTTTAAATCTTAATCTTACAAATACAAGCCGTGAAAAAATATTTTAAAATAGCCCTTTATCTTGCAATTATTGGACTAATTGCAATTATTTCGGTAAATTACTATGTAAAGTCTTCAACAAAAAAGAACATTTATTATTCGATTAAAAAATTCCCAAAAAATGATGTTGGAATTATTTTTGGCGCAGGAATAAATGGAGATCAGCCAAGCAAATATTTAAAAGATCGCTTAGACGCCGGAATTATGCTTTGGAAAGCAAAACGTATCAATAAAATTCTACTTTCGGGAGATAATGGCCGTGATGAATATGATGAATTAACCGTTATGAAAAGCTACTGTTTTAATCACGGAGTTGACACAACAAAAATATTTATTGATTATGCAGGTTTCGATACATATTCTACAATGTATCGTGCCAAACACATTTTCAAAATCAAAAAAGCCACTTTAATTTCGCAGGAATATCATTTAAATCGTGCCATTTACATTGGTCAAAAATTGGGAATTAAATCAGTTGGATATTCTGCAAATAAAGGAGAATATCTTGGGTATAAATATGTAACATTTAGAGAATACGGTTCTATATTCAAATCCTTTTTTGATGTTTTAAGAAATCGTGAACCTCGCTTTTTAGGCGGTGAAATTAATATTAACGGAGAATCCAATTATTCTAAAGAAGATAAACGATAAGGAACGAATAACATATCGCTCCGCTGGAGCTTTTTTGATATTTGAAAACCATATTTTCTTTAAATATTATGCTCCGCCGGAGCAATAAAAAAATGGGCTGAATCATTTCTGAAACAGCCCATTTTTTAGTAAATAATCTAAAATTAGAAATCTTTTTTCTTTGTTCTTTATTCTTTACTCTATATTCTCTATTTACTCTATATTCTCTAATTTACTCTTTCTCCAAAACTCTCTTTGCTAATTTCCCAACTGTCAATCCTTGAACTACAATTGAAAATAATACCACAATATAAGTTACTTCCAAAAGCAGGTTTTTATATTCGCCTTCAGGCATAGAAAGTACAAGTGCGATTGAAACTCCTCCTCGAATTCCTCCCCAAACTAAAACCATTAAAGAGCCTTTGTTGTAAGCCGATTTAATTCCGAAGAACTTAAATAAATCAAAGAATTTCCAAGGCAAAACTATAGATGTCAATCTTGAAAAAAGCACTATAAAAATCGCAACAAAACCTGTTAATAATTGTTTGTTCAAATCTGGCAGTAATAACAATTCAAAACCAATGAATAAAAATAGAACAGCATTTAAAATCTCATCAATAAGTTCCCAAAACTTCTCTAGATAATCTTTTGTTTCTTCGCTCATTGCCACTTTTTTACCGTAATTACCAATAATTAATCCGGCAACTACCATTGCTAAAGGACTTGAAACGTGTAAACTTTGAGCGATCAAAAAACCTCCCATTACAATCGAAAGTGTTATCAAAACCGAAACTTTATAATCATCAATTTTCTTTAAAACCCTTGATGCCGTAAATCCTAAAACAGCCCCCAATAAAAGTCCGCCAATACCTTCTTTTGCAAATAACCAAGCAATAGAACTAAAGCTCATATCAAATGTTGGATCAGTTGCCATTTTCAAAACAACAGCAAACATTACTACCGCTACTCCATCGTTAAACAAAGATTCGCCAACAATTTTAGTTTCTATTCTTTTAGGAACTTTGGCTTCTTTTAAAACCCCCAACACAACAATTGGATCGGTTGGTGAAATTAAAGTTCCAAAAACCAAACAAAATATATAAGGAATTGTAATTCCCAAAAGAGGTGCTATATAATAAAGAAGCATAGAAATAATCAAAGCCGACAATACTACACTAACGGTAGAATAAATCATAATTGGCACTTTCTGCTCTTTAAGATCAGACATATTCACATGCAGCGCACCTGCAAACAAAAGAAAGTTTAACATGGCTCCCATTAAGATTTCATTGAAATCAAATTCCTTTATTAACTCAAAGAAATGCTTTGTGGTAGCAGGAAAATAAGAGTCTCCTAAAAGGCGAATTCCAACCGAAACCAACATCGCAATAATCATAATTCCGATGGTTCCAGGAAGTTTTAAAAATCTCAAATTTAAATAGGCGAAGAAAGAAGCGAGTACAATAAGTACTGAAAAAGTGTAGTATAATTCCATAAAAGTGATTTTTACAAAAATAGCTGCAGCATTATTTAATCAAAATTTAATGCCTTGAATTAACATAACTTTATAATTCGTTAAATAACTTTCAATTATTTTTGAAAGTTTAAAAACTTTTGCTTACATTTGACTCATGGAATTCAAAGAAGCAAAAAATAAGTTTGTACAAACCTGGGGAGCATTAGGTTCTCAATGGGGAATTAATAAAACGATGGCACAAATCCACGCTTTATTAATGGTTTCAAACGAACCTATTTCTATGGAAGACATTATGGAAGAACTGCAAATTTCTCGTGGAAACGCCAGTATGAACTTAAGAGGCTTAATGGATTGGGGAATTGTTTATAAAGAATACAAAACAGGAGAAAGAAAAGAATTTTTTACTGCCGAAAAAGATCTTGACGAATTAGCCGTAAAGATTTCGAGAGAAAGAAGCAAAAGAGAAATAAAACCAACTCTTAAAATCTTAAAAGAAGTTTCGACAATTGAAGCAAAAGATTCTGCAGAAGAAAAACACTTTGTCGACCAGACCACTAAACTATATGATTTTGTTTTAAAAGCAGATAATATGTTGGATAAAATGACGGAATTTAATGAAAACTGGTTAGGGAAATTGGTTATCAAAATGATGAAGTAAAAAAATTTAATTAAAACTTTCATTTTTTTCTGAAAGTTTAAAAAAATCAATAACTATGAAAACTATAAATTACATCAATTCTTTTCTTCTTGGAATACCTCTAATCATTTTTATATTAGCTTTCTTAAAAATTATAGATTTAACGGTTTACGGTTTATTGTCCGTCATATTTATCGGGCTATTTCAAATTATTGTTAGTGGATATATGTTATTTAAAGAGCCTCAAAATAAATATCTTCAATTGTACATCATAGGAGTTGTTTTTTATTTTGTTATGATTTGCATCGATCCTTTTTCATCTCCTAATTTCAAAACTTATTTCGGAATCGGAATACCAACAATACTGGCATTTTATCTTTCAATATTAATTTATAAAAAAGCTGAAAAATGAATTTCTTAAAAGCAGAGTGGAAAAATTTAGCCTTATTTAACTTTGAAGTTAATAGCGGAATTTTAGAAAAATATCTTCCAGCAGGAACTGAAATAGATATTTGGAACAACAAATGTTATGTCAGCTTAGTTGGATTTATGTTTAAAAACACGAAAGTTCTAGGTTTTAAAATTCCTTTTCATATCGATTTCGAAGAAGTCAATTTGAGATTCTACGTAAAACGTTTTGAAAATGGCGAATGGAAACGCGGCGTAGTTTTTATTAAAGAAATTGTTCCTAAAAAAGCGATCACTTTTATTGCAAATACTCTGTATCAGGAACATTACGAAACTCAAAAAATGAGACATGAAATCATTGAGAATAAAAACACCAATACTTTTATTTATCAATGGAAAAACGACAAAAAATGGAATACAATTCAAATCGAAACCAAAAACAATCCTACAGAAATTGAGATTGATTCTGAAGCAGAATTTATTACAGAGCATTATTTTGGTTACACAAAAATCAATACTAAAACCACTTTTGAATATGAAGTTCAACATCCAAGATGGGAACAATTTGAAGTTTTAGATCATAAAATTGACATTGATTTCGAGAAAACTTACGGAAGCGATTTTGGATTTCTCCAAAACAAAAAACCGACATCAGTTTTCTTAGCCAAAGGATCAAAAATAACTGTTATGAATAAACGAAAATTAGAACCAGTAAAAGTTTCAGCAGAAATGACATAATAGTTTCTCAATTAATAATTTATAAATCGACAGCTATGAACTTTAATATTACAGGCTATTTTGTATATCTCAGCATTACGATTTTCATTATCCTAAGAGTTGGAAAAATCTGTTATAAAAACGGAAACATTTATGTCGCAGATTTGATTCCGAACCACGCTGATATCTGCCAGAAAATCAATCAAATTTTGCTTTTAGCATACTATCTTTTAAATATTGGCTATAGCGCTATGACTTTAATTTCTTGGCAAAAAATTACTTCCTCTACTCAATTAATTGAAACAATCTGTACAAAAACGGCTGTCATAATTTTTATTATTTCTATTCTGCATTATTTCAATATTTTAATCATAACCAAATACATTCAAAAAATCATTCATAACAACAAAAACTAAATATCATGGAAACTACAAAAATCTTAATCGGTTACGGAATTTATTTACCAATCGCTTTATTTCTTACTTATTACGTTTCTAAAACTCTTTTCAAAAACGGAAAAATCTTTATGCTCGATATATTTAAAGGCCGTGAAGATATTGCGCAGGCAACCAACAAACTTTTTGAAACTGGATTTTATCTTTTAAACATTGGTTTTGCATTAATGATTTTAAAATTGCAATTATACAGCAACAGTTATCAAGAATTAATTGAGAATTTAAGTTATAAAATCGGCGGATTTTCTATTTATCTTGGCGTTATGTTATTCTTTAATTTGTATTTCTTCTTTAGAGGAAAAAGAAAAGCAAAAGAAGCACAACGAGAAGAAAGATTGGTTTTTAAAGCTTAAAATTAAAATGGTTTGCCACGAATTACACGAATTAAACTCCAAGTTGACTTTATACATTTTTAAAAATTTGTGAAAATTTGTGTAATTCGCGGCTAAAAAAAACTCAGATGAAAAAACTCATAATCGCAGCAGGAACAGGATTTTTGGGACAGGTTTTAGTCAATCATTTTCAAAATAAATTTGAAGAAATTGTCATTCTAACACGAGGAAAATCGCAGATAATTAACGGAATTAAATACGTAAACTGGAATACCAGAACTTTTTCGGGCTGGGAAAATGAATTAGAAAATGCGACGGTTTTAATTAATCTTGCAGGAAAATCTGTTGATTGTCGTTATACGAAAGAAAACAAAAAAGAAATTCTGTTATCAAGAATTGAAAGCACCAAAATACTTAACAAAGCTGTTTTAAACTGTAAAAACCCGCCGAAACATTGGCTTAATTCATCGACGGCAACTATTTATCGCTTTTCTCTTGACAAGCAAATGGATGAAGTTGACGGCGAAATCGGAAATGATTTTTCTATAAATGTGGCACTTTCTTGGGAAAAAGCATTCTTTAAAACCGAAACTCCAAATACTTTAAAAACCGCCTTAAGAACTTCTATCGTTTTAGGAAAAAATGGCGGAGCTTTTATTCCGTTAAAGAATTTGGCGAAAACTGGTTTTGGAGGGAAACAAGGAAGCGGCAATCAATTTGTAAGCTGGATTCATGAAGACGATTTTGCCAATGCAGCTGCTTTTATTATTGAAAAAGAAATTTCTGGAATTATAAATGTCGTTTCTCCTGAACCTGTCCAAAATACAGTGTTTATGCAGAAACTTCGAAAATCAGTTGGTTTTCCTTTCGGAATTCCATTAAATAAATTCTTTCTTGAAATTGGAGCATTTTTTATTCGAACAGAACCCGAGTTAATTTTGAAAAGCAGAAACGTAGTTCCGAAACGTCTTTTAGAAAATGGATTTCAATTTAAGTTTGGAGATATTGATACGGCTTTTCGAAACTTACTTCGCTAAAACTGCACGCTTTTTTCTCATCTCGACGAAGGAGAAATCACACTAGAGAATCGACAAAGATTGGGTATTTTGATTGTGGAATTTCTGGTATGATTTCTCCTTCGTCGAAATGACAAGACTCTAAAAAAAATACACTAAATTAAATGACAACAATAAACCTGACAACTAAAATAAAAGCTCCAAAACAAATCGTTTTTAACGCTTCACGAAATATCGATATTCATCAGCAATCAGCAAGTCCATCAAAAGAAAAAGCAATTGCCGGCGTAACATCAGGATTAATAAACCTAAATGAAACGGTAACTTGGCGAGGCAGACATTTTGGTTTTTATCTTACACACAAAAGCCGAATTACGGCAATGAATCTCTATGATTATTTTGTGGATGAAATGGAAAAAGGCAAATTTAAATCGTTTAAACACAAACATTTTTTTGAGGAAGAAAACGGCATTACAATCATGAAAGATCAATTACAATATGAAACGCCATTTGGAATTCTAGGAAAACTATTCGATGTTTTACTTCTCAAAAAGCATCTTACTAACTTTCTTTTGGAGCGAAATAAAGTTTTAAAAGAAGTTTCAGAAAAATCTATTTAAAATAAATTTCCTACTTTTAAATAAAATAAATCTTAAAGAGAACTAAAAAATTAAAATATGAAATTGAAATTTATACTATCAACCCTTCTATTAGCTTTTTCTTTTATGGGATTTGCACAAAGCAATTGCAAAGATTTAAAAGGATGTGAAAGAAAATTATGTGAATTAAACATAAAATTAGCTGCAGCTAAAAAAGCTGGAAACCAAAATCAAATCAAAGGAGTTCAAGATGCAATCTCACAAACCAAGAAAAATTGCACCACCAAAACAGTCAATAATGATCTTGACAAGAAAGTAAAAGAGAAACAGCAAAAAGTCAATGAAAGAACTGCCGATTTGAATGAAGCCATCAAAGGGAAAGAAAGCAAAGAAAAGATCGATAAAAAAAGGAAAAAACTAGATGAAGCAAAAGCCGAATTAAACAAGGCCTTAACTGAACAAAAAACAAAATAAATTCAATCTAAACCGATGCTGCTGCTTCGGTTTTTTTTATAAAAAAATCACCATCAGCCACCAAAAAATTGGTACGCTTTCGACCCAAAAAGAGGTATAATATTTGGAGCGATTTGGATTAGCAAAAACAATAAACAACATCAAAGTAATTACCATTATCAAACTAATGAAAAGATCATGAACATTAAATGTTGAAATAAAAAGCTCCAAAGAACAAAATGGCACTAAAAGAAGTAACCCTAAATATTTTGTCCATTTGACTCCAATCGTCTGCGGTACAGTTTGAAGATGCGGATCATCATTTGCCAGATCAATTATTTCGAAAACCAAAATCAAAACAAAAACTAGAATAAACCGTTGTATGCATTTTATGAAGAAATCGGTTGTAAACGGAATTTCGGCATTAATTAACGGCAAAACCAAAGTCGCACCAACCCAGCAAAGTGCTACAATATAAATTTTTACTCCTGCCCAATTTCGGGCATTTTTTCTATTTGGAAAAAAAGGCAAGGTATAAAGCGCGGTTATCGCAAAAATGCCTACCGAAACAATCTGTGTAATTCGCTGCAAATGGAAAAAATAATACCCTACTAAAACCACCGAAACGAGACTCAAAAAAGCGATAATCTTTAGCTGATTTCCAATTGGATTTTTCTTTACTCGAACCAAAGCATCATATTTCACAAAATTATACCCGACAATTGTTCCGAAAAAAACAAACAACGCCATTGGTTCATCATACTGAATATGAAATACATGAAACGTAATTCGCGCCAAAGCATAACACGACAAAGCCACGTGAATACTACTGTTTAAATAAAAATCAAAAATTTGTTTTAGAAGTTTCATATATCCAAATCTAATCAATTGGTAACAAATCAACTCTTTAGTTATAAAATTGATAAAAATTGAAGTTAAAAATACCTATTAAATTATTAATAATACTTAATTTTGCCCCACAAAAAAACAACACATTTACTATAAAATGTAATAAACCTTGTGTTACATGAGATTAGCTCAAATAAAAACACTCGGCAAATTACGTTTTGATCTTTAAAAAATAGACTGCTACAAATGAAAACAGATGCTTTTGCTTTAAGACACATTGGTCCAAGAGAAACAGATCTTCAACACATGTTACAAACCATTGGTGTTGACTCGATTGAACAACTAGTTTATGAAACCCTTCCGGACGATATTCGTTTAAAAGCGCCTTTGAATTTGGATCCTGCAATGACAGAGTACGAATTCGCAAACCACATTCAGGAATTAGGAAAGAAAAACAAAGTATTCAAATCATACATTGGTTTGGGTTATCACCCAACGATCGTTCCAGCTCCAATTCAAAGAAATATCTTTGAAAATCCAGGATGGTACACAGCTTACACGCCTTACCAAGCAGAAATTGCACAAGGTCGTCTTGAAGCAATTTTAAATTTCCAAACTACTGTAATCGAATTAACAGGAATGGAAATTGCAAATGCTTCTTTACTTGACGAAGGTACCGCTGCTGCTGAAGCTATGGCGTTATTATTTGACGTTCGTACACGTGATCAAAAGAAAAACAATACAAATAAATTCTTCGTTTCTGAAGAAATTTTACCACAAACTTTATCAATACTTCAAACACGTTCAACTCCTATTGGAATTGAATTAGTTGTTGGAAACCACGAAACTTTTGATTTTTCAAATGAATTCTTTGGAGCTATTTTACAGTACCCAGGAAAATATGGTCAAGTAAATGATTACAGCGCTTTTGTTGCTAAAGCAAAAGAAAATGAAATCAAAGTTGCCTTTGCTGCTGATATTTTATCACTTGCTGCTTTAACTTCTCCAGGAGAAATGGGAGCTGCAGTAGTTGTTGGAACTACACAACGTTTTGGTGTACCAATGGGTTACGGTGGACCTCACGCTGCATTTTTTGCAACTAAAGATGAATACAAACGTTCAATGCCGGGTCGTATCATTGGAGTTTCTGTTGATACAAATGGAAATCGTGCTTTACGTATGGCATTAGGAACTCGCGAGCAGCACATTAAACGTGAAAAAGCGACTTCTAATATCTGTACAGCTCAGGTTTTACTAGCAGTTATGGCAGGAATGTATGCTGTTTACCACGGACCAAAAGGTTTACAATATATTGCAAACAAAGTTCACGCATCGGCAGTTACTACTGCTGAAGCTTTAAATAAATTAGGAGTTTACCAAACTAACACAGCTTATTTTGATACTATTTTGGTAAAAGCAGACGCTCAAAAAGTAAAAGCTATTGCTGAGAAAAACGAAGTAAACTTCTTCTATCCTGATGCCGATACAATTTCTATCTCGTTCAACGAAACGACTTCAATTGCGGACATCAACCAAATTATTGCAATTTTTGCAGAAGCTTTAGGAAAAGAAACTGTTATTGTTTCTGAATTAACTGAAGCTAGTCAATTACCTGCTTCATTAGAAAGAACATCTTCTTTCTTAACCCATGATGTATTCAACAATCATCATTCAGAAAGTCAGTTAATGCGTTACATCAAAAAATTAGAACGTAAAGATTTATCATTGAATCACTCAATGATTTCATTAGGTTCTTGTACGATGAAATTAAATGCAGCTTCAGAAATGCTGCCTTTATCAATGCCAAACTGGAACAGCATTCACCCATTTGCGCCAGTTGAACAAGCTGAAGGTTACATCACAATGCTTAAAAAATTAGAGCAGCAATTAAATGTAATTACTGGATTTGCTGGAACAACATTACAGCCTAATTCAGGAGCACAAGGAGAATATGCAGGTTTAATGGCGATTCGTGCTTACCATTTATCAAGAAACGAAGGCCACCGTAATGTATGTTTAATTCCTTCATCAGCTCACGGAACAAATCCTGCTTCTGCAGCTATGGCTGGAATGAAAATCATCGTTACTAAAACTACTCCAGAAGGAAATATTGACGTAGAAGATTTAAGAGAAAAAGCGATTGAGCACAAAGATGATTTATCTTGCTTAATGGTAACTTATCCTTCTACTCACGGAGTTTACGAATCTTCAATTATTGAAATCACAAAATTAATCCACGAAAACGGCGGATTAGTATATATGGACGGTGCTAATATGAATGCTCAGGTTGGTTTAACTAATCCAGCTACAATTGGTGCTGATGTTTGTCACTTAAACTTACACAAAACATTCGCTATTCCTCACGGCGGCGGCGGACCTGGAGTTGGACCAATTTGTGTGAACGAAAAACTAGTTCCATTTTTACCAACAAACCCAATCTTAAAAGTAGGCGGCGAACAAGCGATTACAGCTATTTCATCTGCACCTTACGGATCTGCTTTAGTATGTTTAATCTCTTACGGATACATCACAATGATGGGTGCTGACGGATTAAAAAGCGCTACTGAACATGCAATCTTGAATGCTAACTATATGAAAGCTCGTTTCGAAGGACACTATCCAATTCTTTATACTGGAGAATGTGGAAGAGCGGCTCACGAAATGATTTTAGATTGTCGTTCATTTAAAGAAAACGGAATCGAAGTTGGTGATATCGCAAAACGTTTGATGGATTACGGTTTCCACGCTCCAACGGTTTCTTTCCCAGTAGCAGGAACTTTAATGATTGAACCAACTGAATCTGAAGATTTAGCTGAGTTAGATCGTTTTTGTGATGCTCTTATTTCAATTAGAAAAGAAATTGAAGCAGCAACTGCCGATGATAAAAACAATGTATTGAAAAATGCACCTCACACATTAGCAATGTTAACCACTGACAATTGGGATTTCCCTTATACTAGAGAAAAAGCGGCTTACCCATTAGAATATATTGCTGACAATAAATTCTGGCCATCTGTTCGTCGTGTTGATGATGCTTACGGTGACAGAAACTTAGTTTGCAGCTGTGCTCCTATTGAAGCATACATGGAAAATTAGTCTTAGATTATTTCTATAAAACAAACCCGATAACATCATCGTTATCGGGTTTTATTTTTTTATAACATTCTTAAAAAAATTTGTTGCTTTTTATAACACATTAAAATAATAAAACAAAATAAAAATAGTTTCTAAAAGCGATCTCAAACGTTTGAAATCTCTATAAAATTAAAAAATCATTAAAAAATAGCCAATATATTACTCAAAAAACAATTATTTCACAATTATATGCATGCATAGTATTTTTTATGATAGTTATCATGATTTTATTTATACTTTAGCAATAAATTTATCGGATAATTAAAGGAAAAATGAAAATAAAAATAATTGGCATCGGGAGTTATATTCCTAATTTAGAAGTAAAAAACACAGACTTTGACAAGCATATTTTTTTGAATGAAGATGGAACTCCTTTTGGTTACCCGAATGAAGTCGTTATTAAAAAATTTAAAGGTATTACCGGAATCGAAAATCGCCGTTATGCCGAAAAAAATCATACTGCCTCAGACTTAGCATTTTTCGCTGCTGAAAAAGCAATTGCAAATGCAGGAATCGATGCTGAAACTTTAGACTATATTATTTTCGCACATAATTTTGGTGATGTAAAAGCTGGAACCAGCCAATCTGATATTTTACCAAGTTTAGCAACACGCGTTAAGCATAAATTAGGCATTAAAAACCCTAAATGTGTTGCTTATGATATTCTTTTTGGATGTCCAGGCTGGATTGAAGGAGTACTTCAAGCAAATGCTTTTATCAAATCTGGAATGGCAAAAAGAGTTTTAGTAATTGGTGCAGAAACCCTTTCAAGAGTTGTTGATGACCACGATCGTGACTCGATGATTTATTCTGATGGAGCTGGTGCTTCAATCTTAGAAGCTTCAACAGACGAATCTGGACTTCTATCTTACGAAAGTGCAACTTATGCTAATGATGAAGCTAATTTCCTTTTCTTCGGAAAATCATATAATCCAGATTTAGATCCAGATACTAAGTACATTAAAATGTACGGACGTAAAATTTACGAATTTGCTTTAAGCAACGTTCCTTGTGCTATGAAAAGCTGTTTAGACAAAAGCGGAATCTCAATTGATGAAGTAAAGAAAATCCTTATTCATCAGGCAAATGAAAAGATGGACGAAGCAATTATCGAACGTTTTTATAAACTATATGACAAAACTGCTCCTAAAGACATTATGCCAATGAGTATTCATGATCTAGGAAACAGCAGTGTTGCAACTGTTCCTACTTTATACGACTTGATTCTTCAAGGAAAAATCGAAAATCATACTATTAATAAAGGCGACGTTGTAATTTTTGCTTCGGTTGGAGCGGGAATGAACGTTAATGCTTTTGTATACAGATATTAGTATTCCGTTTACACTCACAGTAATCAATTTTCACACTGAAAACTGTAACTGAACACTGCAAACTAAAAAAGTCCGCACTATAAGATGCGGACTTTTTTAGTATATTTGCGCCTTTGTTGTTTAAAACATATATAATGTACGAAAAAACATTTCCGAATAAAAGATTCAAACTTACCTTAGAGTTTTTACAAAAGCACGTAAACACATCAGAAACCATTTTTGATTTTGGCGTACCAAATCCGTTTTCTAAAATAATGGAAGAGAATGGTTATACCGTAAAAAACACAAAAGGAGAAGATTTAGACAACGATCAAACTGCACTGCAAACAGAAGAATATACTGTTTTTACAGCATTTGAAATTTTCGAACATTTACTAAATCCATACACAATTCTAGAAAACGTAAAATGCGACAAATTGTTAATTTCAATTCCGTTACGTTTATGGTTTTCTCCAGCATATCGCTCTAAAACTGATATGTGGGACAGACATTATCACGAATTTGAAGATTGGCAGTTAGACTGGCTTTTAGAAAAAACAGGATGGAAAATAACAGATCGTCTACAATTTACACATCCGGTAAAAAAGTTTGGATTTAGACCATTATTAAGATATTTCACTCCAAGATATTATATTGTTGCAGCGGAAAGAGTTAAGAATTAAGATTGCAGATTAACGATTTTTGATTTTTAGATGATTTCCAAATAATCTAAAATCTAATTCCGAGGCTTCGGGACTAAAATTTTTCACATGAAATACTACATCGTCATTCCCGCTCATAATGAACAGGATTTAATTGGATTGACTTTACAATCTTTAATTTCTCAAACTGTTTTGCCTTCAAAAGTTGTGGTTGTAAACGACAATTCTACAGATAAAACGGAAGAAGTTGTATTGAGTTTTGCAAAGGAAAACCCATATATTTCTGTTGTAAATAAAACTTCAGACGCTATTCATTTACCAGGAAGTAAAGTAATTCAGGCGTTTCAAAAAGGCTTTGAAACTTTGGATTCTAATTATGACATTATTGTAAAAATAGACGGCGATTTAATCTTCCCTCCTAATTATTTTGAAACTGTAATCAAACATTTCGAATCTGATCCTAAAATAGGAATGGCGGGCGGATTTTGCTACATCGATAAAAATGGTGAATGGGTTTTAGAAAACTTAACCGATAAAGATCATATTCGCGGTGCATTAAAAGCATATCGCAAGGAAACTTATCAGCAAATTGGAGGTTTAAAACCTGCTATGGGCTGGGACACAGTTGACGAATTATTGTGTAAATATTACGATTGGAAAATTGTTACTGACGAATCTTTACACGTAAAACACTTAAAGCCAACTGGCGCAAACTACAACAAAACAGCTAGATACAAACAAGGAGAAGCCTTTTATTCTTTAGGTTATGGTTTTTGGATTACAGCAATTGCATCGGCAAAATTGGCTATGATGAAGAAAAAACCATTCTTATTTTTAGATTATATAAAAGGATTCTGGAAAGCAAAAAGCGCAAAAACACCTTTATTAGTAACTCCTGAACAAGCTAAGTTTATTAGAAATTATCGTTTACAGAAAATTAAACAAAAGCTTTTTTAATCTTAAAAAAATTAAAAAACTCCAAACTGAAACTATAAACTGTAAACTAATCCTTAATTTAGCCAATATTTAAAACTTATGATGCTAATTCGTTATTTATCTCAAATAGGGAAATATTTTTTAATGCTGAAAGAAATTTTCAATAAACAGACCAAATGGCCTGTTATGAAAAATTTAATTTACAAAGAAATTGATGATTTGATTATTGACTCTCTTGGAATTGTCTGCTTTATATCCTTCTTCATTGGTGGAGTTGTAGCCATTCAAACAGCACTAAATTTAACCAACCCCTTAATTCCAAAATATTTAATTGGTTTTGCTACACGTCAATCTGTAGTTTTGGAGTTTGCTCCTACTTTTATTTCGGTAATTATGGCTGGAAAAATGGGATCTTACATTACTTCTAGTATAGGAACGATGCGTGTTACAGAGCAGATTGATGCTTTAGAAGTTATGGGAGTTAACTCCGTAAATTATCTTATTTTCCCAAAAATAATAGCTTTATTAATGTACCCTTTTGTAATTGGTATCAGTATGTTTTTAGGAATTTTTGGTGGATGGCTTGCGTGTGCATACGGAGGATTTTCAACTGGTGATGATTTTATCATGGGAGCTCAAAAAGATTTCATACCCTTTCATATTACTTATGCATTTATCAAAACTTTAATCTTTGCCATGCTATTGGCAACAATTCCGTCTTTTCATGGATACTATATGAAAGGCGGCGCATTAGAAGTTGGTAAAGCAAGTACAACATCGTTCGTATGGACGTCTGTTACCATAATTCTTCTAAATTATATATTAACTCAATTATTACTAGGATAATGATAGAAGTAAAAAATATAGAAAAATCATTTGGTGACAGCAAAGTTTTAAAAGGCGTTTCGACGGTATTTGAAACTGGAAAAACCAACTTGATTATTGGACAAAGTGGATCTGGAAAGACCGTTTTATTAAAAACCTTGTTAGGAATTCATACACCAGACTCTGGAACAATTGAATTTGACGGAAGAGTTTATTCTGATTTAGACAAAGATGAAAAACGTGAATTAAGAACTGAAATTGGAATGGTATTTCAAGGAAGTGCTTTATTTGATTCAATGACAGTTGAAGAAAATGTTGCTTTCCCGCTAAAAATGTTCACCAACAATAACAAAGCGCAAATACAAGAGCGTGTTGATTTTGTTTTAGAAAGAGTAAACTTAATCGATGCTCATAAAAAACTACCTTCTGAGATCTCTGGAGGAATGCAAAAACGTGTAGCTATTGCCCGCGCTATTGTAAACAATCCGAAATATTTATTTTGTGACGAACCCAATTCAGGTTTAGATCCAAATACTTCAACTTTGATTGATAATTTGATTAAAGAAATTACGGAGGAGTACAATATTACAACTGTAATTAATACGCACGACATGAACTCGGTAATGGAAATTGGCGAGAATATTGTTTTCTTAAAAAAAGGATTAAAAGCGTGGCAGGGAACTAAAGAAGAGATTTTTAGAACAGACAACAAAGATATTGTCAAATTTGTTTACTCTTCTAACCTATTTAAAAAAGTAAGAGAAGCATATTTGAAAGGCTAAAAGCTTTACAATATTCAAAAATATAAAATCCCAAATTCCAAACTATTTAAAATTGGAATTTGGGATTTCTCTTTTTATTTGAGTTCTTAATCTATAAGCTCTACTTCGGCATTTGGATTAAAAAGATACGTTCGTCCTGAGCTTATTTCTATACATTCAAATCGTTTGGTTCTAACAGCAAGTTTCTTAAAGATTTTACCATTTTTTATTCGGAAAACGCTTCCGTACGGTATTTCGAAAACATAATTTTTATCACTTGCAGAATCATATTGTTTTAAAGCCAAAGACAAAGTAGTATCTGTATCACTGCTTGCTGATGGATTTTTAAAATGCCTTGCTAATAAAGGCAGCAATTGACTTGGAAATATCTCTGGCCTGATAAACGGAACCATCGTTCTTTGAAAGGTGTATTTCCATTCATTGCCGTGTGGTTTTATATTTCGTCCAAATTTTTCGAATGCAACCAAATGTGAAATCTCATGAATTAGGGTAATCAAAAACCTGTATTTGTTTAAACTCGCATTAACCGTTATTTCATGCTTACCACTAGGCCCGCGTCTGTAATCTCCATGCCTCGTTTGACGTTCATTTACAATTTTCAAATGAACCTGATTGGATACAATCAAATCAAAAACAGGCTTTACAGCATGCTCTGGAATATATTTTGCTAAAGTTTCGCTCAATTTAGGTTAAATGTTATTTGTTAAACGTCAAAAGTTCATTTCTATTTGAATCTGGAATTTAACTATTGAAATTTTCTTATGGATTAGTTGAAGAAACCTCCAATACCTTTCCGTTAAAATACTTATTTCCGTTGAGTGTAAAATCATAAATATAAGTTGCCATTCCTTCGGCAGAAATTGGCGCTTGATAACCTGGAAAAGCTTCGTTCAACATTTCTGTTTGAACAGAACCTAAAGCCAGCACATTGAATGAAATACCGCGTTCTTTATATTCTTCAGCTAATAATTCTGTTAAAGTAATTACAGCACCTTTACTAGAACTATACGCTGCCAAACCAGCAAACTTAAGACTTCCTCTAACGCCGCCAATTGAACTGATGGTTACAACATGACTTCCTTTTTGCAAATAAGGCAGACAAACTCTTGTAAGGTTTGCAACTGCAAAAACATTTACTTTATAAATACTTTCAAAATCGGCTTGAGTAGTTTCTGCAAAAGGCTTCAATAATAAAGCTCCTGCATTATGAACTAAGGCATCGACTTTTTTCCATGTCGAAGCAATAAAATGCTCTACTTCCTGCAAAGCGGTTTCATCTGCTAAGTCGATTGATAAGCAGGTTACATTTTTATGTTCTAAAAGTGTTTTTGGTGTTTTTCTAGAAATAGCTAAAACCTGATTTCCAGCATTTGCAAACTGCAAAGCCAGCTCATAACCAATTCCTCTACTCGTTCCTGTAACAATAATATTTTTCATAAAGCAAAAATAAACAAATACAATAGAAAGAAAGACTATTTATTCATTGTAATTTCTTCAGTTGGAGTAACTGCAATTTTTGTAACCGCAGGCAAAAACTCTTGAATAAATGAAGTAATATGAGGAATATCCATCACTTTGAACTCATCAGAAACATGGTGATAAAACTCAAAATTTTCAAAATCAAAAGTACTTATAGATTGACATGGTTTCTTGAAAACTTCATAAAACGAGTAGTTATCTGATCTATAAAATAATTCGTATTCAGCTTCTTTTGGCAGGAATCCGATTGTTTTTTTACCAGTATATTGATTGATTTTCTCCGCCATGTTCGATTTATCAAAACCTGTAACATAAGCCAAATAATCACGTTTCATTGGAACTCCAATCATTTCTATATTTAATTGTGTGTACAAATTAAAATTTTGCTTTTTCAGTTTTTGAACTAAACTTTTTGAACCCAACAATCCTTTTTCTTCTCCGGCAAAAAACACAATTAAAATGCTTCGTTTATTCGATTTTGTTTCTGCAAAGTATTTAGCCATTTGAGCAACAGCAGTTACGCCAGAAGCATCATCATTTGCTCCATTATTTATAACATCAGCTTGCTGCTTTTTCTCTATACCAATATGATCGTAATGTGCACTTAGAACTACATATTCATTTTTCAACGTTGGATCTGTCCCTTCAAGAACACCGACAATATTAAAAGCTGGAGATTTAAAATTTGTTAATGTATCTCGATATGTTTTAAAATAAGGTTTGACATTGTTCTTCTTTAAAAAATCCTCTAAAAAAACAGCCGCTTTTTCGATTCCTTTTGTTCCAGTTTCACGTCCTTCCAGTTCATCTGAAGAAAGATATTCTAAAAAATTAGAAACTTCATTTTGATTGACTTTATAAGTAACTTCAATAGGTTTACTTGACTTTGATTTTTTTTCGCTTACAGCAGTAGGGTTTGTTTTACATGCAAAAAAAATAAATGGTAAAAGAAAGTAGAGTTTTTTCATAATAATGATTTAGATTTCTATAGAAGACTGGTTAAAATACGTTTTTAATATCTGTTGATTTTTTAAGACAAAAAACGGTATTGCAAACTTTGAAAACTGATCTCTATATGAAAATGAACTTGTTAAATCATAATCAAACAAGCGTTTCAAAAAACAGCTGTCAAAGTTCCTGCAATATAATACTATTTTAACTTTTTTTCAATTGCAATCTACTTTCTGGTAAGTAAATATAAATTCAGATAGATTTCAAAAATTTACGATATTATTGTTTTGAAGTACATGAAGTTTGTATTCTCGCATTCCAACTTTATAATCTAAATATGGAACTCCCATTTTATGATTCTGCGCACTTATTTCGTACATATAGGTAATATGTTTGGCAAGTTCTCTCCAGGCAAACCAAACTGAATGTTTGGGATCGTAAATATGCGTTGGCTCGCTTGCAGCTCCATTAAGTTCTACTATTTGAAATTTTTCTCCTCTTTCTAACTCTTCAAATGTATTGTACATGATATCAAAACGCCCATAATAAAACTCTGGAATCTGATCTGCAATTTCATTAATCATTTCGGTTAATTTTGGCGTGATTAAATCACTTCCGTCAAGAAATTTAGCACCTCGAGCATGATTGCCAAACGGAACTAAATTTGTGACTTCTCCATTTTGTAAAACTCGCTGCAGCTGATCGCCATATTCTTCTTTTAAAACTTCAAACTGAATATGAAATCTTGGTGTTTTAAATATCAACTCTTCAATAGTCGAAACTCCATCGCCCGTAACATTCAAAAATTCTTTATAAACAATCCCTGTAATCTTTCCTTTCTTTTGTGATGGATAACGCACATAAAAAATTCCAACTTCATTTTTAAACGGAATTAAATCTTGAATTAAAAAATCAAAGTTTGCTTTATCTGCATATCTTTTCAATTCAGAAACCGTTTTAATCAATTTTACTCCAGAACCACGAAGACCAATATCTGGTTTAGCAATTAAGGGAAAACAAATTTCATGTTCGATTATAGTACTTACAATCTTTTTTAAATCTGTATTTTCTTTAATTAAAATTGTTTTGGGATAATGCTTTTTAGGAAGTAAATCATAAATTCTCTTTTTGCTTTCCATCAAAAAACCACCGTTTTTAATTCTAGGATTTGAGGCATTAAAGAAGAAAACTGATCTTGCTTTAACTGCATAATACGCCCAAAGAAAATATATGGGAAAATAGAGAACCTGAAACGGCCAATACTCCCAATTAGTAATTTTATGAAAGAAGAGTTTCATCTTTACGTTTTTTAAATACTTATAAAAGAGGTTGAAAAATCTTGTGCATTTACTAAATCACAATACCTGATTGTTCCTTTATTTTTTATGATAATCACTTGCGTTACACTCAGCGTTTTTATTGTATTTTCTCTATTGATAATCAAACCATTTCTAGAGTCATCACGTTTTGTATAACGATGAAAACCAAAAATTTCCGAAGCCGAAACTTGATTTTTCTTACTCAAAAAATCAAAAAACCAAGAAGCTCTTTCTTTTCTAGTTTGATCTGAATATAAAGTTGCAGAAGACCAGATATAATTTTGCAATTCATTTAATTGCGTTGTTCTTTTCTTCAAACCATCCCAAATTAACTCATACAATTTGTGCTGCTGACACAGAATCAAGGTAAACGGTTCGATGTTTTCTAAATCAATCAGTTTCCAAAAATCCTTTGGTGATTCGTTAGAAATAATCTCCAAAGCAATTAATCCCCTGCTTTTTCGATAAGCAAACGAAGAAATATGCTTTTTAAGACCTCCGTTTAGAAGTACCAAAACATTTCCGTATTCATCTACAGCAAACCAAGTTCCTCCAGCTTTAGGATCTTTTGGGTACGTGATATTTTTACCGTTGTGGTAATAATTTCTAGGCGAAATTGCTTCTGGCCGAATCACCTTCTCGTCTCGATTTGAAGTTATTATCACAACTCCATTATTATTTACATAACTTACTGTGCACATTGTTTTCTATATTCAATGGTTGAACGAGCTACACCAAAATTTTCATCAATCAAAATATTCTCAAATTGTAAAACAGCCACTTTTATCAAAGCTTGGTGATGAATGCAATGTTCTAGATTATAAAGTAATTCTCGGTAATAAGTACTCTGAATACTAAGAGCGGACTCATCACTTTTCTGTTCTAAGTAAATGATTTTGTTTTCGCTTTTCAATCTTGATTTTATTTCAATAATTGATTGCTTTGCAAATGCGGTTTGAGTCTGAATTTTGTTGTTTCTTTCTCGATTATCATAATTCAAAACACCACAATCATAACCATTTTCGAGACACTGAAACATTTCGATAATATGTCTGGTATGCTCGCCAATTGTTGCATTACTTAAAGCGATGCAAGATTTAGAATATTCTTTATCTGATAGTTGCTCTAAAAGATAAATTAATTCGTCTAAACTGTTCTGTATCGATTTTAATAGCATAGTTTTTACATTTTAGAAAATTAAATATTCTGTTTTTTATTGAAGTAAAGCAGTCCTGCGCAGCATATTAATGTAATAATGGCTAGTATAAAAAGAAAACCATTGTCATTTTGCACTTCTATGCCTAGTATAAATAAATGCGACAAAATTGCTGTTATCATGATTAAGCATCCGCCCAAAGCGCCAATAAATGTTGTTTTGGGAACTAGAATTAAAATCACTACAATTAACTCTGCTATTCCAGAACCAATTCTTCCGTAAGGTTCTACTCCTAAGGCCGAAAAAATATAAATACTTTCTGCTGCCCCTCCGAATTTAAAAAATAGTGTCTGCAATAAAATTGCTGCGGCAATAATTCTTAAAATCCATGTTATTTTTTCCAGTTTCATCACATTCTTATTTATTTATTTTTCTCCAATTATTATCCGCTTTAGCCATCAAACTTGTTTGGTCTTTGTTCCAGCTCTTTAATGTATTATTAAAATAGGCGTTGTAAAACAAGTAAAGTCTGCCTTCAACAATTTTAAAAGTTTCAGGATTTATTTCAACCTTTTCTCCACTGCTTCCCATTGCGTATGCACACCATCCGCCATATTGAGGTTCATATTTGGAAGGATTTTTCAAGAATGCTTCTTTATTTTGAATGGATGAAAATTTATAAACAACTCCTTGATAAGAAACTGCCAAATCATTTTTTCCTTTAATTGCTTTTCCTTCATTAAAATACCCAACAGGATCATAACCTTGAATTGCGATTTTATTTTTGAGATTAAACTGATCCGTTCGTCTTGTATCGTTTTGAGCAAATGAAATACTCGAAACTAAAATCAATAGTAGTATTGCTGTCTTTTTCATTTTCCTTTATTTAAGAGTTTTCAATACCGAAACAAGCAATTCATTTGATATGCGATGTTTGAAATTTGGAGAAATATATTCGAATAAAATCTCGCCTTCTTCATTGACAATAAATACAGACGGAACTGGCAGAAAACTTTTGTTCTCGCCATTAGAATTTGCATTAATTACTGTTTTATAGTTTTCTGGGACTTGAAATGCAATTCCCATGGCGTTTATAAGTTCTCCTTTTGAATCAGAAAGCAGTGTATACTTTACCTTATCTTTTTCCTCTGTTGATTTTAAATTTTTAGGCGCGTCTAGGCTGACTGCGACAATTTGGTATCCTAAATCCAGTATTTCTTTTTCGGCTTCAGCCAATGCTTGCAAATGCATATTACAATACGGACACCAGCCGCCGCGATAAAAAACTAAAACTGTTTTTTTCTTTTTAAGTAAATCCGAAATCTTTACATCTGTATTCTCAGATGTTTTTAAAGTAGCGTTTGGTATTTTTTCTCCTATCAATAAAGGAGCAATATCTAATGCTGTTTTTGGAACAGTATTTTGAGCATTAACAGTTGAAGTTACAACTGCTAAAACCATAAAAAAGAACTTTTTCATAATTTTTAATTTTACATCTTATTCGATATTGTAAAATTACTTTAGTCTGAAAAAGCAAAATGTCAGCTAATTTACACTTAGCTTAAAATAGTTATATTTTGGTGATATCCTGAATTATAATTTCTTTTCTGTTATAACTTAATAAATTATTAGATTCCATTTCGTTCAATAATTGTGTGGCGGTCTGTCTAGAAGTACAAATAATTTGAGCAATGTCATTTTGTGTCAAATAATTTTCGATCGTAACAACATTCCCATTTTTACTGCCTTCTTGTTCTGCCCAGTTTTTTAGAAACTGATACAACCTTGTTTTTGCATCTTTAGAAATTAAATTGGCGTAGCTGTTTTTTATTCGTTTCATTTTCAAGCCTACGAATTTTGTATACGAAAGTGCCAGTGTTGGATTTTTAAGCAATAAGTCCTCAAAGTCAGACATTAAAAAACTGCAAATTGTCACATCGTCTGAAAGGACTTTTGCATATTCTTCATTTTTATCATCCGATTCCAAAGTCAATTCTCCAAACAAATCACCTTTCTGAATAATATCTTTTATAGTTTCATTGCCTTCATCATCAACAGCAACAATTTTAATATTGCCTTTTTTAAGTAAAAATATACGCGGCAGATCTGAAGTCGAGAAATAAATAATTTCGCCTTTTGATGCTTTTTTAAAACCAGTAATAATGCACAACTGTTTGATTTGAGCATAACTCAAAGTTCGAAACAGTTTATGATCTCGCAAATACCAATACTTTAAATCTTCGTACATAAAAAACTTTCTTTTAGTAAAGATAACCAATTAAAAAAGAAAACCCTTTCAGACCAAGAAGCCAGAAAGGGTTTTATCGAAAATACTATAAATCTAATTATCCTGCGATAACTGATCTTGAAATTACAATTTTCTGAATTTCAGAAGTTCCTTCATAAATCTGAGTGATTTTTGCATCACGCATAAAACGTTCCACATGGTATTCTTTTACATAACCATTTCCGCCATGAATTTGAACAGCTTCAACCGCAGTATCCATTGCAACCTGCGAAGCAAATAATTTTGCCATTGCACCGCTTACATCATAGTTTTTATGCTGATCTTTATCCCAAGCTGCTTTCATACATAAATGACGCGCTGCTTCGATATTAACTGCCATATCTGCCAATTTGAAAGCAATTGCCTGATGATTGCAAATTTCAGTTCCAAAAGCTTTACGCTCTTTAGAATATTTTAAAGCCAATTCGTAAGCTCCAGAAGCAATACCCAATGCTTGAGAAGCAATACCAATACGTCCTCCAGCAAGTGTTTTCATTGCAAATTTAAATCCGAAACCATCTTCACCAATTCTATTTTCTTTTGGAACTTTTACATCACTAAACATTAAAGAGTGTGTATCAGAACCACGAATTCCCATTTTCTGTTCTTTTGGTCCAATTGAGAAACCTGGCATATCTTTAGTCATAATCAAAGCATTAATTCCTTTATGCTTTAATTCTGGATGAGTTTGAGCAATAACTAAATAGACAGATGCAGTATTTCCGTTTGTAATCCAGTTTTTTGTTCCGTTTACCAAATAATGGTCGCCCATATCAACAGCAGTAGTTTTTTGCGAAGTTGCATCACTTCCTGCTTCTGGTTCACTTAAACAAAAAGCACCGTGAATTTGACCTGAAGCTAAACCTGGTAAATATTTTTGTTTTTGTTCTTCTGTTCCAAATTCTTGTAATCCCCAGCAAACTAAAGAATTATTTACCGACATTACTACTGAAGCAGAAGCATCAACTTTCGAAATTTCTTCCATTGCAATTACGTACGAAACTGCATCAAGTCCGCTTCCGCCGTATTTAGGATCAACCATCATTCCCATGAATCCAAGTTCACCCATTTTTTTAACTTGTTCAGTTGGAAAAATTTGCTTTTCATCACGTTCAATAACTCCTGGCAACAATTCATTTTGAGCAAAATCTCTTGCTGCTTGCTGAATCATTAAATGTTCTTCGGTAAGATTAAAATCCATAGTTTTTTAAATTATTGTTTTTTTACCATCAAATGACAATGCACTGTGGCTGGTTTGTTTTTAAGTTTTCTTGAAGTCCTTTTTTTTCACAAAAAGGCTTTCAAAGATAAATTTTAAATGTGAAATTTACAATGCACGCATATAAAATTGAAAGATCAACAATATTTACGATAACGTTTTCGTTAATATTTAGCTTTTTTGACCAAGTAACAATAATCATGCAGCTTTTTTTCTAAATTTTAAGATTAAAAATGCAGATAAAAAATCGGAAAAATTAAATTCTAAGCACAATTCTTACTCTAAAAAAGTCATATTACTTATAAAAGACGCAAACTCACGTAAAATTAGTCCTACTAATTTGATTACTAAAACAATACGTCGAAAAACTCAGAAAAAAAGATTCTCAGAGAACGTAAATTTTTGACAAATTAACATTATTTTTGCTCAAAAAATATATAATTGATAGAATATGAAAAAGATTTTACTATTGCTTACACTCCTTTTAAGTCTACAATTTTCTACAGTTTCTGTACAAACTCAATTAGAGGTAAATGGTGTTACTGTTCCAAGAAAAATAGAATTTCAAAGCAAATCTTTGCAGCTTAATGGTGCCGGCGGAAGATCAAAAATGTGGTTGGAAGTTTATGTGCAGGCTTTGTACTTATCGCAATTAAGCCAAGATCCACAGTTTATTATTGACAGTGATACTGAAATGGCTATTAGAATTGAAATTACCTCATCGATGGTTTCTTCTAATAAATTAACAAAAGCAATGAATACTGGATTTGAAAAATCTGCAGGAAGCAATCTTGAGCAGCTGCGTCCGCGAATTGAGCAGTTTAAAACATACTTAAGCGATGCAATTACAGAGAAAGATGTCTTTATCTTATTTTATAATCCGCTTGACCAAACTGTCAATGTTTATAAAAATGAAGTTTTAAAAGGAAAAGTCCAAGGATTTGATTTCAAAAAAGCATTATTTGGCATTTGGCTTTCAGACAAGCCAGTTGACGAAACTTTAAAAAAGCACTTATTAGGAATATAATTCTTAATTCTTTAACATATTCGAAAGCCGAAAACCATATAGTTTTCGGCTTTCTTTTTTGTTTTAATAAATTTGAAGCAAAATACATTATTCGCATTATTCTATTTTATACTTTTACGCAAACTAAACATATCTCAACAAAATGAAAGATTTATTACAGCAATTTGAAAATAAAGCACCTGAAATTGTTTTTAACTGGAAAGATTCTGAAACAGAAGCTGAAGGATGGACCGTGATTAACTCTCTGCGTGGAGGAGCTGCCGGCGGCGGAACTAGAATGCGAAAAGGCTTAGATATGAACGAAGTTTTATCATTGGCAAAAACAATGGAGGTAAAATTCTCTGTTTCCGGCCCTGCTATTGGAGGTGCTAAATCTGGAATAAACTTTGACCCAAATGATCCTCGCAAAAAAGGAGTTTTACAACGCTGGTATAAAGCTGTTTCTCCATTATTAAAAAGTTATTATGGAACTGGAGGCGATTTAAATGTTGATGAAATTCATGAAGTGATTCCAATGACAGAAGAATGTGGTGTTTGGCATCCGCAAGAAGGTGTTTTCAATGGTCATTTTAAACCAACAGAAGCAGATAAAATTAATAGAATCGGGCAATTACGTCAAGGCGTTATTAAGGTTATTGAAAACCCAAAATTCTCGCCAGACGTAACTAGAAAATATACTGTTGCGGATATGATTACTGGTTTTGGCGTTGCTGAAGCTGTTCGTCATTTTTATGCAACTTATGGCGGAGAAATAAAAGGTAAAAAAGCAATTGTACAAGGTTTTGGAAATGTTGGTTCTGCTGCTGCTTTTTATTTAGCCGAAATGGGCGCAAAAGTAATTGGAATTATTGATCGCGACGGGGGGCTAATCAAAGAAGACGGTTTTTCTTTTGAAGAAATCAGAACTTTGTTTTTAAATAAAGACGGAAATAAATTAGTTGCCGACAATATGATTCCGTTTGAAGAAATTAACTCTAAAATCTGGACAATTGGTGCAGAAATTTTTACACCTTGTGCAGCTTCAAGATTGGTTACTCAAAATCAAATTGACAGTTTAATTTCAAACGGACTTGAAGTTATTTCGTGTGGTGCAAACGTTCCTTTTGCTGATGCAGCAATTTTCTTCGGTCCTATTATGGAAGATGTGGATCATAAAGTAAGTTTGATTCCAGATTTTATCTCAAACTGCGGAATGGCAAGAGTTTTTGCTTACTTCATGGAGAAAAAAGTTCAAATGACAGATGAGGCTATCTTCAACGATACTTCTGAAACTATAAAAAATGCGATTGTAAAAGCTCACGCTTTAAATTCATCAAAAACAAATATTAGTGCAACTGCTTTTGAAATTGCATTGAAACAATTAGTATAATTAATTTTATACTTTATTTCTAAAGCGGGCTAAATTATTTAGCTCGCTTTTTATTTAGATCTAACCGTAAAGTTCACAAAGATTTCTCTCATTTTATGTCATTTCGATCCCGAGGTTTCGGGATCGAAATGACAAACAGTGCGGTTTTAAACAATGTTTAAAAAAACATTTGTATTCTTTGCATAAAACCTTAGCTCCCGATCGCTATCGGGATTGCATTTAAATTCCCTCTTTCATTCTAAACAATTTTTACTACTTTTAAGCGTTTTTAAAATTATACATTTCAAAATTCAGAATTAAAATGAGTTTCACTATTTCTTCAGATCAAAAGAAATCCTTACTCTTCACGACAGCTATATATGCGGTAATATTAATATTACTGTTTTTCATACGTTTTTGGCCTCCTTACAATCCAGATAACAATGTTGCTCTTGCCAGCGGAGGCGGCGGAGGCGGTGTTACTGTAAATTTTGGCGACAGCGATTTAGGTTCTGGTGCTAATTACAAAAGTGAAGTTCTTGAGGTAAAAAACAATGTAAAGCAGGCACCTGCAAAAGCAACTCCAGAAGAAGAAGCTATTATTACTCAGGAAAACTCAGTATCTGATAAAGCAGATGTTATTATTCCAACAAAAGAAAAACCTAAGAAACCTGTTCCTGTTGAAAAACCAATACAAAAACCAGCACCTGAAAAACCAAAAGTTTCAAATTCTACAAATGATGCTTTATCAAGTATTTTAAAAGGATCAAATAAAGGCGGCGACGGCGATGATAAAGTTGCAGGAAACAAAGGAAAAGCAGGCGGAAGTTTAGGTTCTAATGGATATTACGGAACTGGAGGTTCTGGCGGAGGAACTGGTGACGGTAATGGAACTGGAAACGGCATAGGAACTGGAAGCGGTTACGGAGCGGGAAGCGGCGGCGGTTCTGGAGGAGGATCAGGTTATTCTCTTGGAAACAGAAAAGCTTTATCTAAACCAGCACCAAAATACACTTGCAATGAAGAAGGAAAAGTTGTTGTTGAAGTAAGTGTTGATCAAAACGGAAAAACAATAAGCGCAACTGCAGGAATTAAGGGTACAACGAATACAGCGAAATGTTTACTTGATCAAGCACGAATTGCAGCAATGAATACAAAATGGGAATCTGATAATGATGCACCTGTAAAGCAGGTTGGGAAAATTATTTATAATTTCAGCTTGAATTAAAACACGGATTTACACGAATAACGTTTATATAAAAAAAGGCTTTCTGATGATTTCAGAAAGCCTTTTTTTTCGTCCAGTTTGTCATTTCGACCGAGGGGAGAAATGACAAGATTGTGTTATACGTGAGATTTCTTCACTCATCGCAATGATGTAGTTTGTTTTTTATCATTCGCGTGAGGGATAGAAGGAAGCTACCGAAGTAGCCCGGATAGCCCGACCACAATAAAAAAATGGGCCTATCAACGCTTTGCTGATTAGCCCATTTTTTTATTGTGGTCACGCCCTATTGATTATTCTACTTGGGACTTGTAGCAATTACAAACTTCAAATTGTTCTTTACTCCTATTTGCAAAACATCAACTAAATCTTGAACCTGCAAATTAAACGGAATTCTAACGACAACTGTTTGATCTTTATCAGCACCAATTTTTGTCATTAAACTCGTTTCTAGATTTTCAAAATCTACTGGTTCTTTGTCGATGTAGAATTTTTTATCTTCGGTAACGGATAAACTTATTAATTGTTTATTTGTTTTTTCATTTGCCTTGGCTTTTGGCAAAGTCATCTTGATAACATTAGGGTTTGCAAGTGTTGAAATAATTAAGAAAAACAACAACAGGAAAAACATAATATCACTCAGCGATGAAGTTGCGACCTCAGCATGAAATCTTCTTTTTCTCTTAATAGACATACCTTATGCTCTTTGAATTATGTTTACAAATTCTAATATTTGTTTTTGAATTTTTAAGGCAAAATCATCAATTTTTCCATTCAATAAATGATAAGCGCTATACGCAATAATTCCAACAATTAATCCTGATCCCGAGCTGATCATTTTTTCATACAAACCTCCAGAAATGTTCCCAATACTAATATTTTCTGTTACTGAGATACTGTAGAAAATTTTAATAACTCCCGAAATTGTTCCAATAAATCCAAGTGTTGGCGCAATACCTGCAATAAGTCCAAGATGACCTAAACGGCGTTCCATTTCACCAATTTCAATATCGGCAGCACGATCCATATTTGATTCGATTTCGGCAATTGGTCTTCCAATAACCAGAACTCCTTCTTTCAAAATGTTTCCTGCAGCGGTATTACTTCTTTCTACAATTGTTCTAGCCAATTCGATATTTCCTGCATTCAATTTATCACCAACATCCTGCATTAATCGATTATCAATTTTTGAAGCTTTACTGATATACATATAACGCTCAAAGATGATATAAATAGTATAAAATAATAAAAGCGCGATTGGAATTAGGAAGAAACCTCCTTTTAAGATAAAACCTAAAACAGAAATTTCGGTATTTGGAGCAATTTTTTCGATAACTACGTTAGATGCGTTTGCAATGGTATCTGTTTGTAATTGAATGAGGCTAAACATATTTTAATTCTTGTTTTTAATAATTAATTCTAAAAAATATTTCAATTTTGCAATAAAGATAATTTTCATTGTAATATTAAACTAAAAAAAACGAAAATTATTTCAATTACCAACTATTTTATCCAAATAAAATGAACTATCAAGAGACTACAAACTGGATGTTTAATCAATTACCAATGTATCAGCTTCAAGGTGCTTCGGCATACAAAGAAGATCTCACAAACATAAAATTACTGGCGGCGCATCTTGGTAATCCGGAAACGCAGCTAAAGTGTATTCATGTTGCTGGAACAAACGGAAAAGGGTCAACATCGCATATGCTTGCTTCGGTTTTACATGAAGCTGGATATAATGTAGGTTTGTACACTTCGCCGCATTTAAAAGATTTTAGAGAACGTATTAAAATTAACGGTCAAGAAATTTCAGAAGATTTTGTGTGCACGTTTATCGAAAAACATAAAAGCTTTTTTGAAGCAAATGATATGAGTTTCTTCGAAATGTCTGTTGGTTTAGCATTTGGCTATTTTGCAGCCGAAAAAGTAGATATTGCTATTATTGAAGTTGGTCTTGGCGGAAGACTCGATGCTACTAATATTATTACTCCATTAATTTCTGTAATTACAAACATTGGACTAGATCACACTCAGTTTTTAGGAAATACACTCGAAGCAATTGCTGGTGAAAAAGCAGGTATTATAAAACCAAATGTTCCTGTTGTTATTGGCGAATATACTATTGAAACGCAGCCTGTTTTTTTAGCTAAAGCCGAAGAAAAAAAGGCACCTATTTATTTTGCGTCTGATTTAATTAGCGAAGTATTCCCATCTGACTTAATTGGAGATTATCAGTTTCACAATAAAAAAACGGTACAGCAGACTATTAAAATTATAAATGAGACTACTGACTTTAAAGTTTCAGAAGAAAGTGTAAAATCTGGTTTATTGAATGTGGTAAAAAATACGGGATTACTGGGAAGATGGCAGCAGCTTGGCGAGAATCCGAAGATTATTTGCGACACTGCACACAATAAACATGGACTAACGGTTGTAATGAACCAGATTCAGAAAGAAACCTTTGAAAAATTACATATTGTTCTAGGCGTTGTAAATGATAAAGACCTAGATTCTATTTTACCGCTTTTCCCTCAAAATGCACAATATTATTTCTGCAGACCTGATTCATCAAGAGGTTTAGCTACTGAAATCCTCCAAGAATCTGCCAAAAAGTATAATTTGTTGGGAGATAAATATGATTCTGTGGAAAAAGCTTTCTTATACGCGAAGAAAAAAGCCGCAAAAAATGACTTTATTTATGCAGGCGGAAGCACATTTGTTGTTGCTGAACTGCCTTTGGGTTAAAATATACTTTTGATCTACAAAAAACTTTAAAAAAATCATTTTAATAACAAATTCATAAACAGACAGATATAAAATATTTTAAAAAAAGTTTTATTTTTTCTTCAAAATCCTTTGCAGAACTCGAAAACTAGCGTATATTTGCACTCGCAATCACAAACGATAGCAACCTAGTAAAATAGGGCGATTAGCTCAGCTGGTTCAGAGCACCTCGTTTACACCGAGGGGGTCGGGGGTTCGAACCCCTCATCGCCCACCAAGAAACTCCTTAAGAAATTAAGGAGTTTTTTTTTTATAATTTATCTTCATAACTTTTAATAAACGCAAAGTATTGTCATTTCGACTGAAAGGAGAAATCACACTCAGATATCGACAAATATTGGCGATATACTTTACGGAATTTCTAGTGTGATCCTTCGTTCCTCAGGATGACAAATCTTTATCTAAAATTTAAGTCTGAGAAACAGAATTCAAAAATACTTACCATAAAAATCGTATTTTTGTTTACCGCTCCCCAAGAAAATCTGTAACATACATTTAAAATCTGTTTTTTACAGTTCTGGTTTATTCACTTAATTATTATCTTTGAATTATGAGCACACTATCAAGACCAAAACACATCGGAAGAAACATAAGCCGTATTCGCGAACTTCGTGACATGAAGCAGGAAGCATTGGCGCAAGCTTTGGGAACTAACCAGCAAACGGTTTCCGCCATGGAAAACAGCGAAACTATAGATGACGCAAGACTAGCTGAAGTTGCAGAAGCGCTTGGCGTTACGACTGAAGGCATTAAGAATTATAGTGATGAAACTATATTGAGTATTATTAATAATACATTTAATAGTCATGATACTTCAACAATAAACGGAATCAATGTTCAGCCTACCTTTAATCCACTTGATAAAGTTGTAGAACTTTATCAAGAAAAAGAAAAGCTTTATGAACGCTTAATCCAAGCTGAAAAAGATAAAGTTGAATATCTCGAAAAATTAGTAAAAGAAAAATAGCCTTTTAAAGCATAAAAAAACTCCATTAGAAATAATGGAGTTTTTTTATGCTTTCAGATCAGACAATCAATATTCACGATCAATCATTACTTTGTAATTTCTCACATACTTTTTCAAGAAGCTTCTTAGTCTGTTTAAAATACCTCATCTTATCATCTATCTCTTTTATTTTTGACTGAAAAAGCTCAAGTGTTTCAGGTTTCGAATCAGTACTTTCAAACCAAGTGGTTAATATTTTTTTTATTTCTGCCAAGGTAAAACCAACTTCTCTAGCTTCTATAATGATTTCTAAACGTTCAACAACATTATCATCATAATTCTTATAATTATTAGATTTCACTTCTTCATTAGCCAATCCCTTGATCATTCCTAGATTTTCATAATATCTAATAGTATGAATTGATAATCCCGTTTTCTTTGATAATTCGTTTATAAGCATAGCTTTATTTTTTTTTAAATAAAAAAACAATAAACCATAGAGTATAGTTTATACTTTACGGTTACAAATATACTAATTGTTTTTGCTTTTTTAAATTTATAAAACACAAAAAAAACAAGAGGTAAAATAATTTCAAAAACAGAAAACACAGGCAGAATTAAAAAAAACTTTATTTCTAATGGAGTTTCTTTTATGCTGTGAAAACAGCTAAGGTTTTGTAAATTCGTAACTCTTTGTTTGAACGAAGAAAATCATTCCTAATTTTTAAGAATAGCACAGAATTAAAAACATTATAAATAAAATGGAAATATTAATAATAACAGGTCCTCCGTATTCTGGAAAAGGTACACAATGCGAAATTTTAAAAGACGAACTTAAATTTGAGCATATTTCAACTGGCGACAGATGCCGTTTGGAAAAACAAAATGAAACGGAAATCGGCAAAATAATGTCTCGATATGAAGAAAAAGGAGATTTGGTTCCTGATACTATAATGAAAGACCTTTTTAGCAATATATTGGATGAAAATATAACTGCCAATGGAATTATTTTAGATGGATATCCAAGAACTGAACCACAAGTAAATGATTTACTAGAGCTTGTTAAATCTAAAAATCTTAAAATTGGAAAAGTAATTAATATTGATGTTCCAAAAGAAGAACTTTTAAAAAGAGCAAAAAAAAGAGCTGAAACTTCTAATCGAAAAGATGATAAAGATGCGAGCATTCATCTTAAAAGAATTGAAGTTTTTGAAAATTCAACCAGACCTGCAATTGAATATATGAAATCAAAAATTAAAGTTTTAACTTTTGACGGAATGGGTACAATTGAAGAAATTACAAAACGAATTAAAGATAGTTTATAAAATAATCAGTTTTTATTCAATAAGCGCTTTAAAAAAAACTCCAAAATCTAATGCTTTTGGAGTTTTTTAATAGCTGTCATTTTCCTAAAGACTCAATTTGTGTAAAGGAATCAAAAAACTATTTAGCCAGCAGTTTTTTTATTTCGGCTGCAATGTTATCTAAATTCTCCGGAGTATTTCCTGTTGACATAAATCTTAAAACTCCATCTTGATCTAATAAAAAGTTTTTCGGGATTGAACCTTTTCCAAACTCATTCCATATTTTCTCATTTGGATCAATTCCGAAATTAAAGTCCATTCCGTCTTTTCTAAGTTTAGTAACTTTTTTCGAAACAACTTCCTGAGTTTCGCCTCTTGAAACTGCTAAAAACACAAAATTTTTATTTTTATTGGGCTCAAGAATTTTCGATGGTACATCATAAAACTCCATTAAACAAGGTGCGCACCAAGTAGCCCAGAAATTTACAAGAACCACTTTGCCTTTTAAATCAGAGAGTTTTACTTCTTTACCATCTACCAATTTCAAAGTAAAGTCTTTTGCTTTTTCGTTTAATTTTAAAATATACTCGTCATCTTTTACAAGATTTTGGCTTTTTTCAGACTGAGCGGCAATTTTTTTATCATTTTCAATTTTTTCTTGCTCACTGAAAATCCCAATTAAAATTACGAACTCCTTATCTCCTATTTTATCTCCAAACTTTTTGGCTAGTTCATTTCTTTCGCTTTCAGAGACTCCTTTAACCATAGATTTAACATAACCTTCGGCACCATATTTTTCAACATCTGCCATTGTACCAATCTCGTTGTTGATTATCAATACATATTCAGGCTTTTTTATCACTTTATCCTGCCCGTAAAAAGATTGAGCAATTATTATAAAAACAAAGAAGAATAGTTTTTTCATATTTTGATTGGTATTTAAGAGGATTATTGTTTTTATAAACAGCAAACACATAGTCCTGAAGCTTCAAGACTATGTGTTAAAAAAATACTTTTTGCTAATATAAGAAATATCTTTATTTGTAATAATTTAAAATTCAAGCTGATAAACATTACTACGAAACAACTATTTCCCTTTATTGGTTAATTCAACTTTAGTATTAAGATTATCTCTTGTTAAGGTTACAGAATTTACTTTTCCATCGCTGAAACCAAATTTTAGCAAATTAGGATAATCAATAATTTTAAAATATCCATTTTTAAGATATACCAACTCATTATCGTTTTTTCCTTTAAAATGATCTAATAATACAGATTCAACATAAAGACGATTATTTTTTTCTACAATTTTTGTTTCTACACCTTGTGCATAAAGGAAATCATCGTAAGTCCCAACTAGTTTTTCTTTTAGACTTGAAGGCATCTCCTGAATTTCCTCATTAGAGGTCTTATTTTCCCAACCCATCACTTTTAAAATCGTTTTTTGAGTATTTCCCATCACAGGAAAACGATTCTTTTTTTCGCCATTGGTTAAAAATGTAAAGCCGTTTCCATCTGTCATCGTTGCAAAAATACTTCCACCAACTCCTGTATTCGAACCGTTACATATAAACCAATCATAGTTATTGTAACCAAAGGACTTTTGCCATCCGTAACTCCAACCGCCAACAGCATCTTTCAAGGCAGTTACTTCTGTTACTTTTTGAGCAACATCATAAGAAATCACTTTATTATTTTTATTGCGCAAAGCATTTTGCATTTCAATAGCGATTAAGGCTAGATCAGTTGGCGTAGACCACATTCCTGAAGCTCCAACTTGCGGTGTAATTGGCAGACCTGTTCTAATAACTTTTTCATTTTCATCATGTACAAGAGCTACATTAGTTGGAAAGCCTTTTTCATTTGGCTGTATCATTGTAGTGTTTTTTAATCCAAGAGGCGTAAAAATGTACTCTTTTGCAAGTTCACCTATAGATTTTTTAAAAGTATCTTCTAAAGCCATTTGAACAATTACATAACCGCCGCCGCTGTATGCCCAATCTGTTCCTGGTGCAAACAAAAATTCAATTTCTTTATCGTATCTCGGAATTTTCCCTAAAAGACTTTCTTTTATTGTTGGAATTGTATCACCTTCATAGTGATCTGCAAATCCGCTTTGACTTGTACCAGCTGTATGATTTAGAAATTGTTTCCATGTTGGTCTATTGTTTTCGATAAACTTACTTTTTGGTAAATGCCAGCGTTTTAAGTAACCATCGATTGGATCGTCTAATTTAATCAATCCTTTTTCTTCAAGAATAAAACAAAGAAGCGCTGTAATTGGTTTTGAAATTGAAGCCGTAGAAAAAGCAGTGTTTTGATCTATTTTTTCTTTTGAGTCTATTGATTTTACACCAAATTGGTTCGAGTACACGATCTTGTAGTTTTCGAAAACAACAAGACTAAATCCCGCAAGTTTATATTTTTCTAATTGTGGATCAATATTTAAACTGTCTGTTAGAAAGCTATAATCTTTACTTTTTGCAGATGCTTTTTTATTTGTTTGAGCACTTGCGACTGTTACTATAAGAAGTAATAAATAAATAATGTTTTTCATGGTATCGTAAATTTTAAGGTTAGAAATTTATTTCGGTACAAAGATGTGGGAGAAATTAAACCTATGCGACCGAATAAAACTATTCGAACGCATTTGTCTCCAATAATAAGTACGAATAATCACAAACCCCTTAAAAACAACACATTGAAACAACAAACAAATACATTCTTGATAGGCGTTTTTTTTTATTCGGACTAAAAAAAATCTCTGTTTCTAAAAATTCGAACCTCAATATTATTTACACAACAGATAAAATTGTTTGATTTATTCTAAAACAAAAAGAATAGATTATGTTTTTCTCTCCTGATTTATTCCACTTTCTTATTAACGCATAAAAACCATTCGATGAACTACAAAAAAATTAAAAAAACAGCTTTGCATTATCTCTGTAACAAATTAAATAATTGACTACTTATACTATATCAAAACGCCAATCATATTATAATTAATTATAACAACAAATTTTTTCAAGTAGATCTAACGGAAACAGCATTAAAACTTCATAAACAAACAACTAATAAAACTCCAAAATATGAATTTATCAGAATGGCTCATTTTTATTCTAGTTATGTTAATTATTCATGGAATTTCTACTTGGAAACTTTACGAAAAAGCCGGAAGAAAGCCGCTAGAATCATTTATCCCAATTTACAACTTAGTAGTTTTAATGAAAATTATAAATCGGCCTCGTTGGTGGGTTTTACTGCTTTTTATTCCTATTATTAATCTTTTAATGATCCCGGTAGTTTGGATAGAAACCATACGAAGTTTTGGCAAAAATTCTAAACAAGATACTGTATTAGTTTTACTTACGTTTGGATTCTACATCACTTTTTTAAATTATAGATCTGAAAAACTTACTTACATTGAAAACAGAGATTTACAGCCCAAAACTAAAACAGAAGATACTGTAAGTTCTCTTTTATTTGCAGTTATTATTGCAACACTCGTTCACACTTATGTTATACAGCCTTTTACGATTCCGTCTTCGTCATTAGAAAAAACACTATTAATTGGAGATTTTTTATTTGTAAGTAAGCTTAATTACGGAGCAAGAACTCCTATGACTTCAGTTGCATTACCTATGGTTCATGACTCAATTCCTTTTACTGGTCTAAAATCATATTTATTTAATGATGATGTTACAAAAAAAGAAACATCTTGGGTAAACAAACTTCAATTACCTTATTTTAGATTCCCTGCCATAGAAAAAATTAAACGAAATGAAATTGTAGTTTTTAACCAACCTGCAGATACACTTCGCGATATGGATAATTTTCATCCCGATCGAAATTATTACAAACCAATTGATAAAAAAACAAATTTAGTAAAACGATGCGTTGGCATGCCAGGCGATACTCTGGAGATTCGAGATGGAGATATTTATATTGATGGTAAAATATCTAAATTACCTCCAAGTGCAAAAGCGCAATATAATTTCCTTATCGATACGCAAGGCCAAGCTATTAGTCAAGATGCTCTTGTACATACTTATGGTGCAAAAGAAGGCTTAAAGTATGATAATGGAAATTTTGCTCTTACAGATAAAGGACAATACTTTTTGACATTAACAGATGAAGAAGCTGCATTAATCGCTTACAATCCAGTTGTAAAAAGCGTTAAAAAACATTTAACTCCAAAAGGACAAAATGAAGATGTTTTTCCTCATATTTCTTCTTTGGGTTGGAATATTGACAATTTTGGACCAATTTATATTCCTAAAAAAGGAGAAACCATTAAACTGGATATAAAGTCACTTCCATTTTATAAGAGAATTATAGAAGAATATGAACACAATAACCTAAAAGTTCATGGTAGCAAAATTATAATAAATCAAAAATTAAGCACCACTTACACTTTTAAACAAGACTATTACTGGATGATGGGAGATAATCGTCAGAATTCTTTAGATGCAAGATTTTGGGGATATGTTCCTTATGATCACATAATAGGAAAACCAGTATTTATTTGGTTTAGCTGGAATAAAGACGGCAAAGGCATTAACAAAGTAAGATGGAACCGCGTTTTTTCTGTAGTTAACGGAAAAGGAGAACCTAAGTCTTATTTAGTACATTTTGTAATACTAATAGTTATTTGTACTGCCACAAATAAAATACTAAAGAAAAAGAAGAAAATATAACCACATTATATATTCTCAAAAAGCTCCAAAATCTTACAGTTTTGGAGCTTTTATTTTCACTTTATATTCCTGATGGTTAAAACCAATGACAATGCAAGCAATTATTATTAAACACCTTGATTAGGTTTCATATCTTTCAAGATTGTATCATAAATTGAATTCAGAAGTGTTTGTCTCATTTTTGAGTTTCTATAATCTAATAGTATTATGATTCCCCACGCTGCCGTACGAATCCTTTCGTGTGCCATGTTGCATTTAAAACCGTAAATACAATAAACTTTGGTCCTACTTTCCCTTTGTGTTACTATGTATTTCTAATCTATAAGCCACTTTCAGCCTATCACAACACGAAAGGATTCGTGCGGGAGCAGCGAACCTCAATATTATTTACACAACAGATAAAATTGTTTGATTTATTCTAAAACAAAAAGAGAGAACCAAGAAAGGAAAATATAATTTATTCTACTTTCCTATTTATTTATAAATACATCCGATAAAGAAAAAGATAATTTGAATACAGGTTTATCAAAACATAAAACCTTTTGTAGAAAGGAAACTTAATGCTAAAATTAAATTTGCGGTAAATGCTAATAATATAGCAGACATGGATGCAACTGAAAAAATTATAAAAGTGCTAGATGATTTAGGTAAGCCTAGTGTTAAGGCTGCTGAAGCAATGAGAATTGCTTATGATACACGCAGAAGCAGAAAGACTGGCAAAAATCTAATACACAGGTTTACTGAAAGTAATTATCAGGATCTAGTTTCGTTAAAAAAAACAAACTGAAAATTTAGGCTAATAAGAAAACATTTTCTTACTCTAGGAAGTTTAAAAGCATATATTTATAGATATTTACTTAACTATTTACAGTACTATGAATGAAAATATTTTCAAATAAAAACAATATTTATATAGTATTAACAATTATAGTGGTTCTATTTTCAGCTTATTATTATTGGGAAAACAGATATGTCGAACTCAGACCAGTAATTCCAAAAGAATATACCCGCCAATTAATATTTTTTGATAATGATCTTTATAAAATTGCCAAGCCAAATGAAGTTTCGCCAAAGTATTACAAAAATATAAAATTTGTTTTAGACCGATCTAGTCAAGAATATATCATAAAAAAAGGACTGATTTATGTTAAATTTAAATATATGCATGACATGAATCTCATGTGGAATTATACAACTAGAGCTACTGATCCTACTTGGTTTAATTTAAAAAGAGAAATGGATAGTATTAATGGTAATGTAAAAGGTCAAAGAGAAATGGATAGTATTATTAAAACATTCAACCTTAAATAACTTAAGCTGTTCAATTTGAACAGTTTTTTTCTTCAACCTGTCTAGCAAGTTAACTCAGGAACTGATTTCACCCGTTTTTTTTCGTTTTCTGTATAAATAATAGATGCTGTCCGAAATAATTTTCGGACAGCATCTTTGCATTGTATTTTAAAGATTATGTCTGTTACAAATTTGCATTATCAGGTTTCATATCTTTCAAGATTGTGTCATAAATTGAGTTCAGAAGTGTTTGTCTCATTTTTGAGTTTCTATAATCTAATAGTATTATGATTCCCCAATTTTTAGCTCTGTCATAACATATTATTGAAGATTGTCCCATTGAGTCTCCCGATTTCATATAAATTGTGTTTTTATCATCTGTCATAATATTTAACCCCAATCCTAATTCTCTCTTTTCATCTTTATAAAATATTTTTTCAGTAATCACAGCTGCCTTACCTACTTTATTGTCTTTGTTTAAAACTGCTTTTAAATATGTAACCATATCAGAAGCATTCGATTTAACTAATCCTGCTGGTGCAGTAACATTCCAATTAAAAAACTCTTGAATTCCTCCTTCAGGATTGTGAGCAACTGTACGGTTTTTTACATTAAAATCCTTAGTTAAAGTATTGGTCATTTTTAAAGGTTTTATCATTTTGCTTGTGATAATCTCATCATAACTTTTATTATATACTTTCTCTAATATTTGTCCAAGTAAAGTAAACCCAATTGTAGAATAACGGTATTTACCATAATCTTTTAATTCAGAACAGTTATTGACCATTGCAACCAATGATTCTTTAGTTACACTACTCACAGGCTGTTGTGGATTTAACTCCATTAGTTTTCCAAAATCGATATCTGGCAAACCTGATTGATGAGAAGCTAAATCTGAAATTCTAATTTTGTTTTTAAGATTGCTTTGCAGTACATATTCTTTTGGAAGATAGCTGTCTATATAATCTTCCAATTTCAACTTTTTCTCAATAGCGGCTTGTGCTATTAAATTTGAAGTTAAAATTTTAGTAATTGATGCTATTTCAAATATAGAGTTCTTGTCAATTTTAGTTTGACTCTCTGCGTTCAAATTCCCGTATGCGGTATAATATTCTTCATTGTTTAGAACAAAGCCTACACTAATGCCTACATTGGGATTTTTTTGATGACTATCTTTTATTATCGAATCTATTCTTTGAGAAATTCCTTGTCCAAAAGAAAAGTTAGTTACTAATAAAAGTGCTGCTAAAAATTTTACTGAAGTTTTCATCGTATCGTATTTTTATGGTTATAAATTTATTTCGATACAAACTTGCGAAAGAAACTTATGATACGCGACCGAATAAAACTACTCGTACGCATTTGTTTAAAAAAACGCGTACGAATAATTACAAAACCATGAATTACAACGCCTTGCGGAAATCAGTAGGAGTAAAACCGGTATGCTTTTTAAAAGCAGTATTGAAAGAAGATTTTGAATTAAAACCTACTTCGTACAGAATTTCTAAAATTGTCACTTTACTTTTTGCAACATCTTTTAAAATATTCTTTGCATTCTCGATACGATAGGCATTAATAAAATCATAAAAATGCTGTTCTAATTTATGATTGATTAAAAGCGATAAATCTCGTACCGGAATTTGAGTATCATTTGAAACATCTTGTATTGTCAAAGAAGGATTAAGAAACGGCTTTTCTTCATTCATATATTGCTGCAGTTTCAATAACTCTTCACTGTATACTTTTTCAGTTACAGCTGTGGGTGTATTGATTTTTTCTTCAGAAACAATGTCTTTTACCAGTTTTAATTTTGAATCAATATTCCTGAATAAATCCGGATTATTTAAAGCCTTAAATAAATACCAGCAAATAATAAAAGGCTGCATTACCATAATTCCAGCTTTTATCCATTCGGAGATATCTGGATATTCTGAAAACTTGAAAATATTTTTTACAATAGCAACTACATACAAGATTGAAAGAAGTGTCGCAAACTGAAATAACCAATTATAGGAATTAATATGAGTACCTGCATTATTTTCGAGATACAGTTTTTTGGCTCTTTTTAATAACATAAAAATGGCCGCAAAATAAACAATGATCTGAACATGAATTAAAACATGAATAAACTGCAATTCGATCATACTTTGACGATTTATTATAAAATCCATTTTTGCAGCATCATCTACAGCATAGAAGCGCGGTACCAAAACAGCATTTACAATTAAAAACGGAATTGCATGCAGAAGATATTTGGGCTTAAATTTAAAATCAGAATAAGAAACTGATAATACATATAAGTAAAAAACCGGGATTTGAAGAAAAGCAATTGTAGATCTGAATATTCCTAAATTTGAAGGTCTGTCGAACATTAATCCGAACAAAGGCTCACTTGAATCGATTGCATTTATTAATAGAAAAACAGCAAAAAGAATATTACTTGTTTTGTCTTTTGTTTTAACTGTGAGCAGAAAAAATATTAGCAATAATGAAATGAACAAAGTAATTATGGTTGCAACAATTAATAAATTAATCTTATCCATTTTTGTTTTTTAGTGGTATTATTGTTTATAATTAACCTGCTTATTTATATCAGCCTCCAAACATTAGTACATTTTCTAACTGTATTTCAGCAGTAAGCATGTTCTTTTTCAAAGCGAATATATGAAATATTTTCACTTTTTATTATTTCCTTTTTCTTGAAATAGAAATAATTTCTTACTGTTCTAATATTGCCTTTTTCTTAAAGTCAAGCGCAAAAGTAAAACCCTGAAATATTGAATTTTATACTTTCTATTCTTGTTTTAATGATTTAAAAAGAGTTTCAAGTGTAGATTTTTTCTGATTCACTATTATCAATTGACTTTTATCATTTAAGAAAATCATATCTATAAACTCCTTCTCTGGATTAAATTTATATTTTTTCAACTCTGCAAATTTTCTTTGTACCAACTTTAACTTTTCTGCACTGTTTTTTGAAATAATTATAACCTTGGTAAGTGGTGTTTTTTGCATTTTGTCAATACTTGCTTCTGTTAATTCCGAATCATATTCGGTTCTTGAACGATAACGAAACATTCTTCTTATCGCACTTACATCTTCTTCATTTTCAGAAATAACATATCTATAAGCCATGATATTATCAAGGTCGTTTATCCAATTCGGATAATTTTTCTCATACAGATTGATGTAATTATCTATAAAACTCTTGTCAATTGGTTTCTTCCGATTAATATATTCAGTAATCATTGGATAAATTTGTTTTGCCATAAGACTAATATATTTTCTATTATACCAATCTCCAGCATCAATTTTTCCGTCTAATTGTTCATAAACATATCCATTTCCTAATGCTGTTGCCAAAACTTCATTCATCAGCTGATAAGCATAATTACTGCACTTTGATTTATTTTGTTTAAAGTAAGAATCTATATCTTTTTTTACTTCAAGCGATTGTTCGTCATAAATGATATGATAGGTTTCATGCAGCATAACACTAAACAAATCTTTGTATGAATCTAAATCGGTCTGCACGGCACTAATAAAGTTATTGCAAAAAGCCTGCGCAGTAAATCCTTTAGAATTAGGCAGCGGATAAAAAGCTATTTCGAATGGAATTGAAGTATCCCAGCTGGAATTATAAAACGTGAGTCCCGTTTGAAAATACTTTTCCATGTCATGTTCCTTAGCGTATTTTGTGATCTCTACAAGCTGCTTTTCGAATTTCTCTTTGTTTGGATTATAAATCAGTTCGTTGTAAATAGGTGTAAATTCTAAAATACTTGCTGCTAAATCATTCAGCTGTTTATTAGGAATAAAACCGATTGATCGTATTTTGAAATCTTTTAAATTATCAGTTTCAATCAAGTTCTTTTTCACTATATCTTCCGTTTGCATCGACTTTTTTAAGCCGTAAGGATAATCATCAAATGGAAAACTATAGTAAATATTTAAAAGGTCAAATTTTGAAGCTATACTTTTATATTTCTCCGTATAATATTTTGATTTTTGAAATTCTGTCTTGAAAACATTCTCAGGAGAATTCTCTGCAAGATTTTGCAAAAAAACAAAAACAGCCAATTGTTCTGAATATTTAATTTTAAAAACTGCCTTTTGTCCAAATGCCAAAGTTGTCAAAAGTAAAAAGAAAAGCGAAAATTTATTTTTCATACACTCTATTATGATTTATGCTAATTATATAATTTATTGAAATTATGAATCAAATTTTATTTCTTTAAACCCTTAACGAACCGCGAAATCCTCTGGCGGCATAATACGAATCTGCACCATTATGATATACAAAAACGGTGTTATAACGAAAATCTGAAAAAACAGCACCGCCAAGTTTTCTAATATCAGCAGGCGTTTCGATCCAACTTGAAGTTTTAGCATCAAACTTGCCCAGTTTCTGAAGCTCTCGATATTCTGATTCGTTCAAAATCTGAATTCCCATTTCTTCTGCCATGTTTATGGCACTATCTTTAGGTTTGTGTTCTTTTCGTTTTTCAAGCGCTTCATGATCATAACAAATACTTCGACGCCCTTTTGGACTTTCTGGTGAGCAATCATAAAAAATATATTCTCCTGTTTTCGAATCGTAACCTACAACATCTGGTTCGCCTTCTGTCCTTTCCATTTCATCAAGCGACCATAATTTCTCTGGATTTGCTTTTAGTTTTGCCTCCACTTTACTCCAATCAATTCCTTTGTGTCTATTCAAATTTTTCAGAAAACGAGTTTCCAAAACCCGAAGCAGTTCTTCAGTTCCTTCAGCCGATAATTTTTTATTAGTATTCATGATCTTGTATTTTTTGTTTTGAACTTTCCATTAAACAAATTAATCTTTCAATCCTTTTCCTTCTAAAATCTGAGGAATATTTTTTTCGACTCTTGACTCTCTGGTTTTAGATTGTTTTGGCTGCGAAAAATGCAGTAAATAAGCCCTTTGTCTTCCCGGCGTTAAGGCTTGAAACGCTTCTTTTAAATTAGGCATTTCATCTAATTTTGCTTAAAATTCTGCAGAAACCTCAAAATCTGTTGTCTCTTTCAATTCGACTTTCAAACCCGCTTTTTCGATTTCTATTGCTTGATAAATGTATGTTTTCAGAATTGTCTTTTGATCGATTATTTCTTTAAGATTAGTAAATCTAATTTGACGTGCGGCCTGAACATTCTCAGATTGTTGAATTAAAATACCGTCAGTATCTTTTAATAAAGCACCTTTAAAAAACAAAAAAGCGCAATATTCTTTAAACTCATGAATCAAAACAATATTGCTTTTTCCTAAAGTATAACAAGGAGTTCCCCATTTTAATTCTTCGGTAAGCTGACAATCGAGCGCAATTTCTCTGAGTTGCTCCAATTCCTTTTGCCACTTTTCAACTTTATCAAAATAAAAATCAACTTTAGGATTCTCGTTGCCTTTTGTCATGAAATTTTACTTTACGTTAGTCCCTTTTTAAACTATATACTTTTGCTAATTTAGAAAAAATCCTACTTAAGAAATATGCTGCTCAATAATTTTTAAAAGCATAATAAATGAATAGACTATTATATTTTAATGAAATATTATTCAATCAAACAAATCTCGAAAACAGTTTTCCCATTTTCATTCTTATTTGCAATATAGCCTCCGTGCGCTTCAACAATATTTTTAGACAATGTTAGACCAATTCCTGCACCTTCATTTCTTGTTGTAAAAAATGGCAGGAATATTTTGTTCTCAATTTCCTTTTCTACTCCAGTTCCAGTATCACTTATCCTAATAAAAGTTCTATTTTCTTTGGCTTCAGCCGAAATCACAATTTGTTTTTCGCTGCTGTTTTTTAAAGCATGAATCGAATTTGTCAGCAAATTGATTAATACTTGTTCCATTTGATGCGCATCAATATTAATCCAGTATTTAAACGAAATTGCATTTACAACATTTATTTGCTGCTCGACAAATAACGGATTCATAATTTGAATACAATTGTCGATTAAATGCCTCAACTCTATTTTTTCTTTATTAGGAGAAGGCAGCATTGCGAGTTTTCGATAACCTTCGACAAATTTTTGCAAATGATCGCTTCGTCTCAGCATAGTTTCAACACTATTTTTTACATCTTCTAAATCTTCTGCTGACAGTGAATCTTGATCGACTAAATCTTGTAAGTTTTGGCAAATAGATCGAATTGGTGTTATCGAATTTAAAAGTTCATGCGAAATCACTTTCATTAAATTCACCCATGCTTCCTTTTCTTTTTTCTCAACAACATTCTGAATCGAATCGAGCAAGACAATACAATAATCACGTTCAAAAATCTCAGTTCGCGAAGCCTGTAAAACAAACGTCTGCTGATTTTGCTCGTTTACTCGAATTTCTATTGATGTTTTTATTTCCTGAAAATCATCCTTTTCAATGATTTCACATAAAGTTGGAAGTTGGTTTTTAAGATATTTCCATCTTGAAACTTTTGGAACATTGAAATAGGAAGAAAAATAATCGTTCATTAAAAAAACGTTCCAGTCCTTTTCTTGTTTTTGCAGAATAACGATTCCTGTTTCAATATTATTTAAAATCGAACGATAAATAATATCTTTTGAAACTTGCTCGTTTTGTCTATTCTTCATCGTATCATACAACAGAAACAGCTCTGCATATCTTTTGTCCGTTTTATGTTTGGTAAAATCTGATGTGAAATCATTTTGCAAAATCGAAGAAATGGTTTTGTCGTACAGCAAAACAAAATTTCGGACATAAAAATACATTTCACGAACTATCAAGAAAACAACAAAAAGTCCAAAAACACCAGTGAACAATAATCCTGTTTTAAAAAAATAAATAGAAAACTCGATTCCAATCACAATTAAAATCAATCGGAAAAACAGCAATTTATAAGTTTGAAAAGCTTTAAACATATTAACCAATATTGATATTATACTTCTCTAAACGTCGATACAACGAACCTCTTGACAATCCCAATTCATCGGCAGTTTTACTAATATTATTGCCGTTTTTAAAAAGCGCCTTTTCTATAGCCGTTTTTTCTACTGAAGAAAGCTGAATATCATCTGGATTTTCGTCATAAGGCGTTATAATTTCCAAATCTAAATCGGAGACAGAAATGCGATTGTTTTCGCAGAGAATTACTGCGCGTTCAATTTTATTTTCCATTTCACGAATATTCCCATTCCAAGCATGTTTTTCAATTTGTTCCAAAACTTTTTTATCAAAAGTAATTTCATCTCTTTCATACTTTAAAGCCATTTTTTCTAAGAGATATTCAGCCAAAGGAATTTTATCTTCGTTTCGCTCTCTTAACGGAGGCAGAACAATTTCCATAGTATTGATTCGATAATACAAATCTTCCCTGAAATTTTTGTCGGCAGCTTCTAATTTTAAATTTAAATTAGTTGCCGTAATAATCCTGACATTTAATGGTCTGGCTTTTGTTTCGCCTAATCTTGTTACGGTTTTAGTTTGAATAACCTGTAATAATTTTGATTGCAGATGCAAAGGCACATTTCCTATTTCATCTAAAAAAATAGTTCCGTTTTGCGCCATCTCAAAACGTCCCGGCGTATCGATTTTTGCATCTGTAAAAGCACCTTTTGCATAACCAAACAATTCACTTTCAAAAATATTTGAGTTCAACGAACCTAAATCAACAGCAATAAAAGGATTGTTTTTTCTTTCAGATTTACTGTAAATATGATGCGCAAGAACAAACTTCCCAGTTCCGTTTTCACCAAGAATTAAAACATTCGCATCTGTTTTTGCTACTTTATCAGCCAATAAATAAGCCTTTTTTATAATCTCTGAAGTTCCAATAAAAAAGTCATTTTCGATTTCGACCGTTTTTTGTTTTTTCTGATCCTTTCTCGATTTATCAACGGCCTGTTTTACTGATTCTAATAGTTTTTTATTTTCCCAAGGCTTTAAAATATAATCAAAAGCTCCCGATTTTAATCCTTCAACTGCTGTTTCTACTTTACCAAAAGCCGTCATTAAAATCACAACCGTTTTTGGAGAAAGTGTTTTTATTTCTTTCAAAAGATACAAACCCTCCCTTCCGTCTTCAAAACCAATTCTGTAATTCATGTCGAGTAAAACAACATCAATGCTTTTTTCTGATAATAATTCGACAACATTTTTTGGATTATTAAGCGTATAAATCTCTTCAAAGTACTTTTTTAAGTACACTTTTGATGCAAAAAGAATGTCTTCTTGATCGTCGATGATTAATATTGAAGCGTTTGTTTTTTTCATTTTTGTTCGGTTTTGGACGAAAGCTGTCCATTTTTGGACAGTTAGGTTTGCATTGAAAAAATAAAAACGTAAAAATAAAGCAGTTACAGATTTTAAATTTTTGGCACGAAAATCACATTTAGAGTATTAAATCATCAAATATGAGAATCTTTTTTGCTGGTAAAAGTAACAAAAATAGGCATTTATCAATTATATTGTAAACATCTTAATTTTAGAACTGTTTCTTTTACTTCGGCACTAAAAATAACCATCAAACACCAATCTTTAAAACAACAATTATGATCAGTATTACAAAGCTTTCAAAAATTTTTAGAACTGAAGAAGTAGAAACAAAAGCATTAAGCGAAATTTCCTTAACAATTAATCAAGGTGATTTTATTTCGATTATGGGACCTTCTGGAAGTGGAAAATCGACTTTATTAAATATCATCGGATTATTGGACAGTGCTTCTGGCGGAAGTTATAAGTTGTTGGATCAGGAAATGATTGGCACAAACGAAAAGGTAAAATCGAAAGCAAGAAAAGAAAACATTGGTTTTATTTTTCAAAATTTCAATTTAATTGATGAGTTATCTGTTTATGATAATATTGAATTGCCATTGATTTACAACAACGTTCCAGCATCTGAAAGAAAAAATAAGGTAACCGAAATTGCAAATATTCTTGGTATTGCACACCGTTTGAAACATTTTCCGCAGCAACTTTCAGGTGGTCAACAGCAGCGTGTTGCCGTAGCAAGAGCTTTGATTAACGATCCTAAAATTATTCTTGCGGACGAGCCAACTGGAAATCTAGACAGTAAAAACGGAAATGAGGTGATGGAATTGCTAACAGATCTTCATGCAAGCGGCTCAACAATTTTAATGGTAACGCATTCTGATTACGATGCTTCTTTTTCGCAAAAAACAATTTTAATGAAAGACGGAATCATACTTTCAGAAAAAATAAATAATAAAAATGTTGATGTTTTTGCTGCAAACTTAAGCAACTAAAATCATGCTGAAAAACTGGATTAACATATTTATATATCACATCAAGAACAACAAGCTCTTTACGGGTTTGAATGTTTTGGGTTTGAGTATTGGAATTGCAGGATTGATATTTGCGATTTTGTATTGGAACGACGAACAGAGTTACGACCAATGGAATCCAAATAAAGACAATATCTTTTTAGTCGCAAATCAGATGGATCCTACTACATATTGGGCTTCAAGTTCAGCTCCAATTGGATCTACAATAAAAAACATAAGTCCTGAAGTCGAATCTTATTGTTATGTAAACGGAAATTATGATAATGAGATTATTCATTTTGACGATAAAAAAATACAGTCTGACAAAATTCTTATTGCTCAAAAAAACTTTTTTGACTATTTCCCCTATCAATTTACCGAGGGAAATCCAAAAACAGGTTTACCAGATACGAATAGTATTTGTTTATCTGAAGATTTGGCAGCGCAGCTTTTTGGAAATAAAAGTGCATTTGGCAAAAAAGTAGTTCTTCAGAATCAGGTTTTGGTTGTTCGAGGAGTTTACAAACTAGACAAAAAGTCGATTTTTAATCCTTCTTGTGTAGTTAATTTTATGGATGTACGAGTAAAAAATACTATCCAGCAATGGGGAAATTTTCAGTTTATCCTTTTATTAAAACTAAAAAATCCAAATAATACCGATTTAGTTATCAAAAGTCTGTCTAAAACGTACTATGATAATATGACCGTACCTCAAGCCAAATTTCAAGGTATGGCTCCAAAAGAGTTTATTAAAAAATATGGAGAAGTAAAGCCTCATTTAGAATCTTTGGCCTCTATTCGTTTGCATACCAAAACTGGCGGTCTTATAGAAACCAATGGAAATTATCAGCTTTTATTAATCTTTGTAGGTTTATCAATTTTAATCTTGATATTATCTATTGTCAATTATGTAAATTCTGCTACTGCAAATGCTGTGAAAAGAGCTAAGGAAATTGGCGTACGAAAAGTTATTGGAGCTTCTAAAGCGAATATAATACAACAGTTTATTTTTGAAACGGCAATAATTTTATTGTTTTCAATTTTGATATCTCTTGTAATTGTCGAACTTTCAATCCCATATTATAATACTTTCTTAGAAAAAAATCTCGTATTACAAGGCGGACAATTCTATCTTCAGTTAGCAGTTATTTTTATTGCGACTGTAATTATAGCTGGAATATTTCCTGCAATTTATGTTTCGAATTTCGAAGTTTTAAAAGTCTTAAGAGGAAATTTTATTCGGAGTAAAAGTGGTGTCTGGCTTCGTAACGGAATGTTGATATTTCAATTTGCCGTAGCAGCTTTTTTTATCATCGGGTCTTATATTGTATATCAACAAATTGATTATATGAATTCAAAAGACCTAGGTTTTAACGGAAACCAGGTTCTTAATATATCTTATCGAAACATCTATGGCGAAAAAATCACAGATAAAAATCAATTTAGCAGATATAACAGTATCAAAAACCAATTGCTTCGCGTAAAAGGCGTAAAGCAAGTTGCAGGCGGCGGCTTTGTTATGGGAAGAGGTGCAAAATCTGTAATTTCATATCATTACAAAGACATAAATATAGATGGGAGTAATATTCCTATAGATTTTGGACTTCTTGAAATGATGAAAATAAAAATAGTTAAAGGGCGCTATTTAAATCCTGCATATTCTCAGGACACCATTAATTCAATGTTAATTAATGAAACCGCTTTAAAACTATTAAACGAAAAAGATCCTATAGGAAAAAAAATAAACTGGAATGGACAGGACGCAATTATCGTAGGAGTTGTAAAAGATTTTAATATTGGACATCCCGGCGAAGCTATTCCACCAATGTCTATATTTCATTTTAAAAGTGTATCGTGGTTTAACGGTCTTTTGAACAATATTTATATAACAGCAGATCCCAAAACTATGCAGCAGACTATTGCTGATATAGAAAGTTTATGGTTAAAGAAAGTTGACACAGAATATCCTTTTATATATGATTTTGTAGATAAAGAATACAAAAGATCGTATAGTGGTTATGTTAAACAAAAGAATCTTTTTTCATTACTGAACGTGATTGTTATTATAATTGCTCTTATTGGTTTATTTGCGCTGGCTTCTTACTCCATCGAAAGACGCATGAAAGAAATCGCAATTCGAAAAACTCTTGGTGCCGAAACTAATGTTTTATTAAAAGAGCTTTGTAAGCAATATATTCTTTTCAGCATTATAGGATTTATGATCGCTTTATTCCCTGCTTATTATTTATTGAACAAATGGTTAGAGAATTTTGCTTATAGAGTTTCTATTTCCATTTCTCCCTTTTTAATTGGTTTTACTATTTTATTACTGCTTACTCTCGCAGTAGTTATTTCTCGAGCTTATCAAGCTACAAAAGTTGATGTTTTACAATATTTAAAATACGAATAACATGCTAAAAAATTGGATTAACATATTTATCTATCACTTCAAAAATAACAAGCTGTTTTCAGCTTTAAATATCTTAGGGTTATCAATCGGAATTGCGGGATTAATTTTTGCATTACTTTATTGGAATGACGAACAGAGCTACAATGCTTGGAATCCTGAAAAAGATTCAGTTTATCAAGTATTAGTTCAATTAACTGATACACCTGTTGGAACTGATCATCCTGTGCGATTTAAACCGTATTTAGAAAAAGATCCAAATGTCGAGAAGGTTGTTTTTGCAGACAGCTGGTATCAAAAGAGTAAAATAATTTATAAAGGGAAAAAAGAATTCGTTGATAAAATAGTCAATGTCGAAAGTGATTTCTTTTCGCTGTTTCCTTTTAAAATTATTCAAGGAAATGGCAGCGATGCAATAAAAGACGGAACAAGTATTGCCATTTCCGAAGATCTTGCAAAACGTGTTTTTGGCAACGAAAACCCAATTGGCAAACAAATAAATTGTTTAGATAATTTGTTCGTAGTTCGTGCAGTATATCAGATTCCTGGTAATTCATCAATTGCGCCAAATGTTGTTGTAAATCAAATGAAAGATCTGGTAAATCCAGATAACAGTCGAAGTTTATTTGCTTTAAAAATACTTTTAAAACTTAAAGATCCATCAAAAGCAGAGCAAACAAGAAAGATGCTCGAAAGAACATATTACGAGGAAGTAATTGTGAAGGAAGGTAAACAAGCCGGTTTTACTCCTGAAGAAATGGAAAAAAAGATAGGACATTTTAGTGTTTTCATGGAACCGCTTTCAAAAGCCAGATTACAATCTGTCACAGATGGCTATCCTGAAGGTCGAGGCAACTATCAGTTCCTTCTGATTATGTTAGGATTATCAATTTTGATTCTCGTTTTATCTATAGTCAACTATATAAATTTGGCTACAGCCAATGCAATAAAACGCGCTAAAGAAGTAGGTATTCGTAAAATTGTTGGCGCATCGAAAACTAATATTATATTCCAATTTATATTTGAAACGATCCTGATTAGTTTGTTCTCAATTTTATTGGCGTTAGTAATTGTAGAATTGACTTTACCGTATTACAACAATTTTTTAAACAAGAATTTAATGATTATTGGAGGTCAGTTTTATTTACAATTGATTCTAATTTTTGGCATTACTATTTTAGCTGCAGGAATATTTCCAGCCATTTATGTTTCTAATTTCGAAACACTAAAAGTCTTGAAAGGTAATTTTTCAAGAAGCAAAAACGGCGTTTGGTTACGTAACGGAATGCTGATTTTTCAATTTGCTATTGCAGCTTTCTTTATTATTGGTTCAAACATTGTCTATCAACAAGTAGAATACCTTAACGATAGAGATCTTGGTTTTAAAGGAGATCAATTGATTGCTATTGACTTAAATCTTCCGCCTTCTTATTATGAAGGAGAAAATATTGGTCAAACCATTTTCACAAAATATAATACAATAAAGCAAGAGATAAGTAAAATTCAAGGAGTTGAAAACGTGTCAACCGGACTTGTATCCTTTGATGGTTCAGACAACACTTTAGCGCCGCTTTTATATCACGATGAGCTTTTTAAAGCAAAACACATCGGAGTAGATTTTGGAATGCTTGAAATGTTAAAAACTAAAATGGCAAAAGGTAGAGGACTTGATAAAAAACTTGCTTCAGATACCATAAATTCAATCCTGATCAATGAAACTGCTGCCAAGTTAATGAACATGAAAAATCCGATTGGCGAAGAAATTCTGATTAGAAATCAAAACTTAAAAATTATCGGAATTGTAAAAGATTTCAATTTATTAAGTCCAGAAGTTCAAGTTCCTCCAATGACATTTTTTCATATGAAAACCTTACATCTTGCTGAAAATATGAATGCCGTTTATGTAAAGTTAAAATCAAAAAATATAGAAAACACTATTGCCGACATTGAGAAATTTTGGACTGCAAATGTTGATAAAGAATTTCCTTTTAAATATGATTTTGTAGACAAACAATATGCGAGAACTTATGAAGCATACGTAAAACAGAAAAATCTTTTTTCACTATTAAACATAATTGTAATTCTTATTGCTCTGTTCGGACTATTTTCTTTGGCTTCTTACTCAATACAAAGACGAATGAAAGAGATTGCAATACGAAAAACTCTAGGCGCAGAAACGAATGTATTAATAAAAGAACTATCAAAACAATACATTCTATATTGCATCGTAGGATTTTTAATTGCTTTATTTCCTGTTTATTATTTATTAAATAAATGGTTGCAGAATTTCGCCTTTAGAATAGATGTTTCACTATTTCCTTTCATTTTCGGATTCATAATTTTATTAATTCTAACCCTAATAATTGTATTATCTAAAGCCTATGCAGCAACAAAAACAGATATTCTGAAATATTTAAAATACGAATAACAGGAATATAACAAAAACATTTTTAAATTAAATTGTTTATAATTAGTCGCGAAAGGCTCCTTAAGAAATTAAGGAGTCTTTCTAGTTATAACAGTTTAGACTTTAATATGAAGAGCCTTTTACAATTCCTCTTTTTGATTGTTTTATAAAATCGAGAATCGAATTTCGCTCTGTACTTTCTTCAAATTGACTTTCAATTAATGCCAAAGCCAAACTTGTATTCCTTTTTTCTTGAAAAATAATTCTATAAATTTCCTTTAATTCATTGATTTTCTCTACATCAAATTTTCTTCTTTTCAAGCCAATGCTGTTCAAACCAACATAACTTAAAGGTTCATGTGCAACTGTAATATAAGGCGGAATATCCTTTACAACTCTGCTCATTCCTGAAATCATGCTATGATCTCCAATATTTGAAAATTGATGTATTGCAGAAAAACCACTAATATTAACCCAATCTCCAACAGTTACTTCTCCAGCTATTCCCACATTGAACCCGATAACACAATTATTGCCAATTAAACAATCATGACCAATATGAGCATTTGCCATAACCAAATTATGATCTCCTATTTTAGTTCTCCCTTTAGAAGCCGTTCCTTTATTTATCGTTACAAACTCGCGAATAATTGTTTCATTTCCAATTTCAAGCAATGAATATTCACCTTTAAACTTTAAGTCCTGCGGATTTCCAGCTATTACAGCTCCAGAATGTATTTCGCAATTTTCTCCAATTCTAGCACCGTTTAACAAAGTAACATTATTTCCTATCCAAGTATTATCTCCAATTACAACATCGTTTTCAATCGTAGAAAAATTACCAATACGAACATTGTTTCCAATAACAGCAGAATTACCAACAACACTATTTTTCAATATTTACTAATTTAATAAGAGCACAAATATTGAAAAAAAGAAACTGCAATTTCTTGATCTAATGTCAAGTAATTGAAGCCCGAATTCTGCTTAATGTTTCCTGGCTGACACCAATAAGTGAGGCAATGTCTTTCAGCTTAGCTTTTTTAATAATTTGAGGAAATGATTTAAGAAGATATAAATATTTCTCCTGAGCACTCATTAATCTAAACTGATGATGAAATTCATTTATTTTAGAAAGATAACGCCGAAGCAATTTCAAATGAAAACTAGAAAATAACGGATAGCTTAGCAAAATTTGTTCATCATCGAAAGACAACGAATATACAGTAGTTTCTTCTGAAGCTTGAAAAATCTCAAATGATGTCTTTTGCTCAAAAAAACTGCTCATCGAAGTAACAAATTGATTGTCCGTATAAATCCATTTTGTAACCTCAATGTTTTCGTCCATTGAAAAGCGACGAATAGTACCAGATTGAATAAAATAGATTTTATCACATATTTTTCCTTCTTCAATGATAACTTCGTTTCTCTTAAACTTTTCTTCAACAAAATATTTTTTTATTGCTTCTTCAGTCTCTTCATCCAGCTTTTGAAAGCTATTAATTACATGTAGTAGTTCCCTCATATCCTAAATTATAGTAACCCAAATTTATCAATATAATTAATAAGCTTCAGAATTTCTTTTTAATCCAACAAAAGCAGCTTCTTCCCTAAAATAAAAGCCACAGAATAACTTTTTTCATCCGAAGACAATCTTGTTCATAAAAAACAAAAAACAGCTTTAAAACTGCTAAAAGTAAAAACCGCAATTCAACTAATACAATTTAGGGCGTTTCCCTTCGGGCCGGGCTGTCCGCTGTATCTTTTGCAAAGAGCTTTCAAATGAAAAAAGATCTTTATGTTCCCGCAAAAGGATGCCGCTTCCATCCCTAACGCAGACAAATTACAAGATCTTTTTCTGTCTTCCGTCTGATTCTATCAATAAAAAACACAAACGTCAGTTCGCATTTTCGACTGCAGAGATACAATCTGTATTTCACGGCACTGACTTCTAAACCACTATAAACCAAAAAATCCCCATCAATTAAATGATGGGGATTCTTAAAAGAAAGGCGACGACCCCGATAACTCTCGGGGCTCCCGCAATACTGTATCCCTTTGGGTATTTGCGTAAAAACAAAAAATCCTCATCAAATAAATGATGAGGATTCTTAAAAGAAAGGCGACGACATACTCTCCCACATAACTGCAGTACCATCTGCGCAGGCGGGCTTAACTACTCTGTTCGGGATGGGAAGAGGTGAGCCCCGCCGCAATAACCACCTTAAGGTTGTTAGTTGCTTTAGGCAACTTTTTTAACTCACAATTGATTATGAACACCCGAGCGTTAGCGAACAGGCGAAGCAATTGATAATTAAAAAAAATATCTTAACATACTGAGATAAAGAAAAGTACTTTTATTTACTATTTTAGAAAGTTTCTTCCCCGCCGAAGCGGGGAAAAGGGTGTACATAAGCTTACGGATTATTAGTACTACTCGACTATGACATTACTGCCTTTACATCTATAGCCTATCAACGTGGTCATCTTCCACGATCCTTAAAAGAAATCTCATCTTGTGGTGGGTTTCGCGCTTATATGCTTTCAGCGCTTATCCCTTCCCAACGTAGCTACTCTGCGGTGCCCCTGGCGGGACAACAGATACACTAGAGGTTAGTCCAATTCGGTCCTCTCGTACTAGAATCAGATCCACTCAAATTTCTTGCGCCCACAGTAGATAGAGACCGAACTGTCTCACGACGTTCTGAACCCAGCTCGCGTGCCACTTTAATGGGCGAACAGCCCAACCCTTGGGACCTTCTCCAGCCCCAGGATGTGACGAGCCGACATCGAGGTGCCAAACCCCCCCGTCGATATGAGCTCTTGGGGGAGATCAGCCTGTTATCCCCGGCGTACCTTTTATCCTTTGAGCGATGGCCCTTCCATGCGGAACCACCGGATCACTATGCTCTACTTTCGTACCTGATCGACCTGTATGTCTCTCAGTCAAGCTCCCTTATGCCATTGCACTCTACGCACGGTTACCAAGCGTACTGAGGGAACCTTTAGAAGCCTCCGTTACTCTTTTGGAGGCGACCACCCCAGTCAAACTACCCACCAAGCAATGTCCCCCACAACGCGGGGTTAGGCCTCAGATAAACAAAGGGTTGTATTTCAACAATGACTCCACAACGCCTGGCGACGCCGCTTCATAGTCTCCAACCTATCCTACACATCATTTATCCAAGGTCAATACTAAGCTATAGTAAAGGTGCACAGGGTCTTTTCGTCCCACTGCGGGTAAACGGCATCTTCACCGTTACTACAATTTCACCGAGCTCATGGCTGAGACAGTGTCCAGATCGTTACACCATTCGTGCAGGTCGGAACTTACCCGACAAGGAATTTCGCTACCTTAGGACCGTTATAGTTACGGCCGCCGTTTACTGGGGCTTCAATTCAATGCTTCTCCGAAGATAACATCTCCTCTTAACCTTCCAGCACCGGGCAGGTGTCAGGCCCTATACTTCATCTTACGATTTTGCAGAGCCCTGTGTTTTTGATAAACAGTCGCCTGGACCTCTTCACTGCGGCCAGCATTGCTGCTGGCGACCTTTCTCCCGAAGTTACAGGTCTATTTTGCCTAATTCCTTAGCCATGAATCTCTCGAGCACCTTAGGATTCTCTCCTCAACTACCTGTGTCGGTTTACGGTACTGGTACTAATTACCTGAAGTTTAGAGGTTTTTCTTGGAAGCCCTTAGGCGCACTATCTCTTTGTCCGAAGACTCCGAGTACTATCGTATTTCACCATTCTCTACGGATTTGCCTATAGAGAATATAGCTAGGTACTTCAACGAACTATTCCGTCAGTTCGCGGCGCTTTCATCACTCCGTCACCCCATCACAGTAATTAGTAGTACGGGAATATTAACCCGTTAGCCATCGACTGTCCCTTTCGGGTTCGCCTTAGGACCAGACTAACCCACAGCTGATTAGCATAGCTGTGGAAACCTTAGTTTTTCGGTGTGCGGGTTTCTCGCCCGCATTATCGTTACTTATGCCTACATTTTCTTTTCTAACCAGTCCAGCATACCTTACGATACACCTTCAACCCTGTTAGAATGCTCCCCTACCACTTAGAGTAAACTCTAAATCCATAGCTTCGGTAATATGCTTATGCCCGATTATTATCCATGCTCGTCCGCTCGACTAGTGAGCTGTTACGCACTCTTTAAATGAATGGCTGCTTCCAAGCCAACATCCTAGCTGTCTGGGCAGACAAACCTCGTTCTTTCAACTTAGCATATATTTGGGGACCTTAGCTGATGGTCTGGGTTCTTTCCCTCTCGGACTTGGACCTTAGCACCCAAGCCCTCACTGTTAGTGAACATTATATAGCATTCGGAGTTTGTCAGGAATTGGTAGGCGGTGAAGCCCCCGCATCCAATCAGTAGCTCTACCTCTATATAACTTTATAACTAACGCTGCACCTAAATGCATTTCGGGGAGTACGAGCTATTTCCGAGTTTGATTGGCCTTTCACCCCTACCCACAGGTCATCCGAAGACTTTTCAACGTCAACCGGTTCGGTCCTCCACTGTGTGTTACCACAGCTTCAACCTGCCCATGGGTAGATCACACGGTTTCGCGTCTAACACTACTGACTAAAGCGCCCTATTCAGACTCGCTTTCGCTACGGATCCGTGACTTAATCACTTAACCTTGCCAGCAACGTTAACTCGTAGGCTCATTATGCAAAAGGCACGCCGTCACCCCACGAAAGGGCTCCGACCGCTTGTAAGCGTATGGTTTCAGGATCTATTTCACTCCGTTATTCACGGTTCTTTTCACCTTTCCCTCACGGTACTGGTTCACTATCGGTCTCTCAGGAGTATTTAGCCTTAGCGGATGGTCCCGCCAAATTCAGACAGGGTTTCACGTGCCCCGCCCTACTCAGGATACCACTATCTATTACATTTATTACCCATACGAGGCTATCACTCTCTATGGCCCGACTTTCCAGTCAGTTCTGGTTCTGCATGCATAAAATGTCGTGGTCCTACAACCCCAACATTGCCGTAACAACATTGGTTTGGGCTAATCCGCGTTCGCTCGCCACTACTTACGGAATCACTTTTGTTTTCTTCTCCTCCGCCTACTTAGATGTTTCAGTTCAGCGGGTTTGCCCACCTATCGGTGTACTATGTCTTCAACATAGTGGGTTGCCCCATTCAGGTATCTGCGGATCAATCGGTGTGTGCCCGTCCCCGCAGCTTTTCGCAGCTTATCACGCCTTTCATCGCCTCTGAGAGCCTAGGCATCCCCCATACGCCCTTATTTTGCTTATTGTACCAATCATAAAATCAATTATGACCGTTTTTTTTTGTCTTTTATTATTCGTATTACTACTATAACAAAAAACGCTTTCTACTTTTTATTATTTTCTTATCTCAATATGTCAATGAACTTTTGTCCTTTCGGACCAGTGGAGAATAACGGAGTCGAACCGTTGACCTCCTGCGTGCAAGGCAGGCGCTCTAGCCAGCTGAGCTAATCCCCCATTTTAATTAAAAATCAAAAATCGTGAATTAAAAATTATGAACTTTTTGATTCTTAATCTTTCAACTTCTAAAATTTCCTTGTAATTAAGTTAAAAGAGTAGTCCCGGGCAGACTCGAACTGCCGACCCCTACATTATCAGTGTAGTACTCTAACCAGCTGAGCTACGAGACTCTGTTTTACTTAATTTTCATTTTTTTTAAATTAACAGCAAGAGTAATACAATCTCCAATTCAGAATCCTATAAATAATCATCTTGTTTCCTCAACGTGTGCAAGCACTAACATTTGAGGCTCTAGAAAGGAGGTGTTCCAGCCGCACCTTCCGGTACGGCTACCTTGTTACGACTTAGCCCTAGTTACCAGTTTTACCCTAGGCAGCTCCTTGCGGTCACCGACTTCAGGCACCCCCAGCTTCCATGGCTTGACGGGCGGTGTGTACAAGGCCCGGGAACGTATTCACCGGATCATGGCTGATATCCGATTACTAGCGATTCCAGCTTCACGGAGTCGAGTTGCAGACTCCGATCCGAACTGTGACCGGTTTTATAGATTCGCTCCTGGTCGCCCAGTGGCTGCTCTCTGTACCGGCCATTGTAGCACGTGTGTAGCCCAAGGCGTAAGGGCCGTGATGATTTGACGTCATCCCCACCTTCCTCACAGTTTGCACTGGCAGTCTTGTTAGAGTTCCCGACATGACTCGCTGGCAACTAACAACAGGGGTTGCGCTCGTTATAGGACTTAACCTGACACCTCACGGCACGAGCTGACGACAACCATGCAGCACCTTGTAAATTGTCTTGCGAAAGATCTGTTTCCAAACCGGTCAATCTACATTTAAGCCTTGGTAAGGTTCCTCGCGTATCATCGAATTAAACCACATGCTCCACCGCTTGTGCGGGCCCCCGTCAATTCCTTTGAGTTTCATTCTTGCGAACGTACTCCCCAGGTGGGATACTTATCACTTTCGCTTAGCCACTGAGATTGCTCCCAACAGCTAGTATCCATCGTTTACGGCGTGGACTACCAGGGTATCTAATCCTGTTCGCTCCCCACGCTTTCGTCCATCAGCGTCAATCAATTAGTAGTAACCTGCCTTCGCAATTGGTATTCCATGTAATCTCTAAGCATTTCACCGCTACACTACATATTCTAGTTACTTCCTAATAATTCAAGTTCAGCAGTATCAATGGCCGTTCCACCGTTGAGCGATGGGCTTTCACCACTGACTTACTAAACCGCCTACGGACCCTTTAAACCCAATGATTCCGGATAACGCTTGGATCCTCCGTATTACCGCGGCTGCTGGCACGGAGTTAGCCGATCCTTATTCTTACGATACCGTCAAGCTGCTTCACGAAGCAGTGTTTCTTCTCGTACAAAAGCAGTTTACAATCCATAGGACCGTCATCCTGCACGCGGCATGGCTGGATCAGGCTTGCGCCCATTGTCCAATATTCCTCACTGCTGCCTCCCGTAGGAGTCTGGTCCGTGTCTCAGTACCAGTGTGGGGGATCTCCCTCTCAGGACCCCTACCCATCGTTGCCTTGGTAAGCCGTTACCTTACCAACTAGCTAATGGGACGCATGCTCATCTTTTACCGTTGTGACTTTAATAGTACTACCATGCGGTAGAGCTATACTATGAGGTATTAATCCAAATTTCTCTGGGCTATCCCTCTGTAAAAGGTAGATTGCATACGCGTTACGCACCCGTGCGCCGGTCTCTATATCCGAAGACATATACCCCTCGACTTGCATGTGTTAAGCCTGCCGCTAGCGTTCATCCTGAGCCAGGATCAAACTCTTCATCGTATATTTTAATATTATATTGTGATGAATTATCTATCGGTTCTTTTCGAATCTTACGATTCTATTACTCTTATTCTTTTGTTTTGAAATCTCTTTCAAAACGGCTGTCAATTCAATATGTCTACGAACGTGTATTTCTTTATTTTCTTCGCCTTAATTTGTTTCTCAAAGCGGGTGCAAAACTAAAAATTTATTTTGTTTCCTGCAAGAAAAATTTAAAAAATTTTGAAACTTTTTTTTCGTCTCATTTTCTCATTTTCCCTGCCAGTCTTTCAAATAACTTTCCGCATTTTGCGGGGTGCAAATGTAATATCCGTTTTCCATTCTCACAAGCTTTTCGCAATATTTTTTTGAAAATTTCTTCTCTGCTTATCTGCCTTGCTTGTCAGTATTTCGGTGAACGTTTATCGCTGTTGCGGGTGCAAAAGTACACAACAATTCCACTTAAACAAGCCTTTTTTGAAAGTTTTTTTATTCTTTTTTTACTTTATTTCTTAACTAACTGATAACGGATTCTTTACAAAACAGCTTTTCGTAATCTATTGTAAGGGTTTTCTCCGTTACAGTGCCGTTTCTTTATTTTCTGCGCTTTTAAGCCCCCTGCTTTTGCAGAGTTTTCAGCGTTTTTCTTATTCTGTAGTGAAGAATCTAAGATTTACAATCTCTTTTTAAAGCTTATTTGATCTTTAAAAGAACTTATTTCTTCTTTTCCTCCTTTAATAGCTCATTCTCCAGCCCCGCTATTCGTTTCAATCTTTTATTTTGAGGTTCAAAATAAAAGATTGAAACGAATAGCGGGAAAAAGCTGCCAAAAAATACAAAACCTAAATATCTTTTGACCGCTCTCCCTTTTTTACTCTTATATAGTATAGCAGCATTTTACTCTTATATATATGTATAAAAAACAAACCCGACAGGTTCTGAGAACCTATCGGGTTTGTTTTCTTTTTAAGTCGCTTAGAAATTAATCATAACGAATAGCTTTTACAGGCGAAATTTTTGTTATCAGATACGAAGGCACTATTAAGACCAGGAAACAAACTGAGATCGTCAACAAATTCAATAATGCGATATATCCCCAATTTAAATACACTGGTGCTTGATTCACATAATAGTTTTCAGGATTAAGCTGAACAACACCAAACTGCTGTTGTATTAACAACAACGCAATTCCAATAAGATTACCCCAAAACAATCCTCTCACTATTAAGTAAAATGCATTATACAGAAAAACTCTTCGAACGACCCAATTATTAGCACCTAACGCTTTTAAAATTCCAATCATTTGCGTACGCTCTAAAATAAGAACCAACAATGCCACAACCATATTTATAGTCGCCACCAAAATCATTATACCAAGAATAACAATTATATTAAAATCGAACAATTGAAGCCAATCAAAAATGTAACTGTATTTATCGGTTATTGTTTTTGCGTCTAAGTTTGGCGGTATTTGTTCATAGACTTGATTCCCGACTTCCTTAATTTCACTAAAGTTTTTTACAAATACTTCAAATGCTCCTATTTGATCAGGTGCCCATTTATTGATTCGCTGAATATGCCTAATATCTCCTAATATATATGTAGCATCAAAATCCTGAAATCCCGAAGTAAATATACCTACAATTTTAAATCGACGACTGTTTGGCAGTTTCCCCTCTTCCTCTTTTATAAAAAAGGTATTAAAACTATCTCCTAATTTTAAATTAAGCCGATTAGCCAAAAACTTTGATATAATAACATCTTCATTCAATGTTTTTGAAAAATCCGGCAAATGCCCTTCAACCAAATATTCCTTTAGGTTTTCCCATTTATAATCTGCTCCAACACCTTTAAAGATAATCCCTTCAAAAGCATTTTCTGTTCTAATAATTCCAGCTTTACTAGCTATAGCTTGAATATGACTTACCTCTGGAATGGATTTAAAACTTGGATAAAAACTCTGAGTCTTTAAAATTGGAGTTAAAGTTGCTTCAGAATTATTATTATCTAAATTAGAAATAATTATCTGTCCATTAAACATTGAAACCTTTTCACGTATCTTTTGCTGTAAACCAATTCCAGTCGCTACAGAAATAATCATCATAATCATTCCAATTGCAATGGCAGAAATAGCAATCTTAATAATAGGCGCTGATATACTGCTTTTATAATCTTTGGCAGTTATAAGTCGTTTGGCTATAAAATATTCTAAATTCAATTTATCAGTTCGTATTTAAACGTTTATTTTTTCTCTTATTCTAATTATTCAAAAATACGTCTAAAAAAACGAAAATGAATAATTCAAAAACACTAAAACAGTGTTCTACTCTTTACAGCGGAAGTTTTTTCTTCATTTCCTCTACAATATTGTAGGCCGCTGGACAAATCGCAACATTTTTCAATGTCAGATCTGAGATTTGATGAAACTTTTTACGATCTGTATGTGGAAATTCTCTACATGCTTTTGGCCTAACATCATATATCATACAATAATTCTCATTATCCAAAAAAGTACAAGGAACGCTTTTCAACACATAATCTTTATCTTCATCAATTCGAAGGTACTGATCAATAAACTGCTGCGGCTTTTGCCTAAATGATTTCGAGATTCTTTCAATATCAGCCAAAGTAAATAATGGACCCGTTGTTTTACAACAATTAGCACATTGCAAACAGTCCGTTTTTTTAAACTCAGCATCATGCAAATCCTGCATTACATAATCTAAATTCTTTGGCTGCTTCTTTTTAAGCTTATCGAAATACTTTTTGTTTTCGATATGCTTATCTTTGGCTAACTTATTTAAGTTATTTAAAATTTGTTTCAAGTTTAAAATTTAAAGTTGATCGGCAAAATTAAACAACTTTAAACTTGAAACCTCAAACTTTGAACTAAAATACAATGAAAGATCTTTTTGGGAAAGCGATCTACGATTTCCAAACCAATAATTCTCCGGAAGATATTATAACTGAAACTTCAATTTCTGAAGAAGACGAAATGAGCATTGAATATTTATTCCGTTCTTATAACGAAATGCCAAAACTAGAACAAAAAGCATTACAATTAGCTTATGGAAAAACGCTAGATGTAGGCTGCGGCGCTGGGAGTCATAGTTTATCATTGCAAAATGACCGCAATTTAGATGTTACTTCTATCGATATCTCAGAAAAAGCAATTGAAACTTGTAAATTACGCGGGTTAAAAAATGCTCATGTTCAAAATATTTTAGATTTTGAAGGAGAAAAATTTGATACGATTATTTTATTAATGAATGGAACTGGTATTTTTGGAAAATTAGAAAATTGCAATAATTACCTAAACAAGTTAAAATCTCTCTTAAATCCGTCTGGACAGATTTTACTTGACAGCTCAGACATTATATATATGTTTGACGAAGATGAGGACGGAGGAAAATGGATTCCTTCAAATAATGATTATTATGGAGAACTGACTTTTAACATATCGTACAAAGGAGAAAAAGAAGACACTTTTGATTGGCTGTATTTAGATTACAACACGCTTCAGAATGCTGCCAATGCAAATGGACTAAAATGCGAATTAGTTTTGGAAGGAGATCACTATGATTATTTAGCCAAACTTACTCTATAACTTAAAAGATTTTGACCAATGGAAAATTTAGATCTAGAAAAATTAAAATATCCTATAGGTAAATTTACAATTCCCGACACTTATACATCTGAATATATTTCTCATAAAATTGAGGAAATTGCAACTTTTCCTGAAAGATTAAAACAAGAAACGATTCACTTAAATGACGAACAGCTAAATACGCCATATCGACCTGAAGGATGGACTGTTCGTCAAGTAATTCATCATTGTGCAGAAAGCCATATGAATTGCTATATTAGAATCAAATGGGCTTTAACCGAAAATAACCCTGTTATAAAAGCTTATGATGAAACGCTGTGGTCTGATCTGCCCGACAGCAAAATGATGCCGATCGAATCATCATTAAATTTATTACAGGCACTGCACTACAGATTAACATACATCATGAAAAATTTATCAGAACTTGATCTTGAAAAATCCTTCATTCATCCTGAAAACAATTCTGAATATAGGATCAAGCAAATTATTGGAATGTATGCCTGGCACGGGAACCATCATTTAAACCATATCATAGCATTGAAAAAATACAAAGACTGGAATTAAGTGATCGTTTATTTTTTCAATAGACGAACATTAATCATTCTAAAGCAAAAAAAAACTCTTCGTATGAAGAGTTTTTTTTGTTTATGGTATATTTAGATATTTATGCGTCTGTAATGAAACTCTCCATTTCGGATTATTCATAACATAATCTACAATAAGCGGTGTCATTTCTTCCTTCTTACTCCACTCTGGCTGCAAAAATAGGATTGCATTATCATTTACCAGCTCCGCTTGTTCTTCGGCGAAGATAAAATCATGCTTATTATAAATAATCACCTTTAGCTCATGTGCATTATCATAAACATCTTGAGTGGGCAGTTTATTCTTTTTTGGCGAAAGACAAATCCAATCCCAAGTTCCCGATAATGGATATGCTCCTGAAGTTTCAATATGAACTCTAAGATTTTTTTCTTTCAGTTTACTCGTCAACAATGTCATATCCCAAGTTAAAGGCTCTCCACCCGTTACAACAACAGTGTTTGCGTATGTAGCAGCATTATTAACAATTACATCGATACTTGTTGGCGGATGCAATTCTGCATTCCAACTTTCTTTCACATCACACCAATGACACCCAACATCACAACCTCCAATTCTAATGAAGTAAGCAGCAGTACCTGTATGAAATCCTTCGCCTTGAATGGTATAAAATTCTTCCATCAAAGGCAGCATTGCACCTTTATTTACTTCTAATTGTATTTCTTTTGATAACATTATTATAATTTAAAGTGCAAAGATAGTCAATTAAATACGGAACAAAAAAACCCGATAGTTCACTTTGAACTATCGGGTTTTATAAATTAGTTTAAAACTATATTATTTTAAAGCTTTCACTGATTGTGAAGCATAAGCATTTGCAGGATCTAAAACTAAAGTTTTATTAAAACACTCAACTGCTTTTACTTTATCAGTATTAGCATAAACTGCACCAATACTATTGTAAGCCTCAATCATTTTTTTCACTGTAGCAGGTTTTGCTAATTCTTCAGCTCCTTTTGCAGTTGTTCTTGTGATATATTCTTCGTAGTTTTTGATAACTAAATCATCTTTCTCTAACAAGTTGTTGATTCTTCCTTTGTATAGGTAAGCTTCATCATAAGTTGGAGAAGCAACTAAAATTCTATCAAAAGCTTCTTCAGCTTTAGCTAATTGAGCAACATCAGCAGCACCATTAGTTTTATTTGCGTTTGCATAGTAAACTGAAATACCGTAGTACACATTATCATCTAAATAATTTTTAGATTCTTTATTAGTAGCACCGAATTCAAAAACAGCAGCTGCTTGTGCAAATTGTTTTTTACCAAACAATCCTTTTCCTAATTCATTAAGTTCTTCAACTACTAATGGCTCTAATTCAACTGCTTTTTTAATATCAGCAATACCAGCATCAAATGAAGCCTGATCTACTGCACCTTCAGCGTTTGTTCCTTTTTTAATTTTAGACAAACCTAAGTACATATAATCACTTCCAATTACTTTATTAGTAGGAACTTTAACGTAATCTTCTAGAGATTTAATCGCTACATCAACGTTTCCGTTTTCATAAGCAGCATAACCTAAATATCTAAAAATTCTAGGGTTTACTTTATCTTCAGCAATCATTTTATTTGCAACAGTTTCTAAGCTTTTATAATCTTTTACCAAGATTAAGAAATCTGCATGACGCATTTTAGAATCTAAAGAATAATCTGTTAAGCTTAAGTATTTCTCATAGTTTGTGATTGCATGCTGTAAGTTAACTTTTGCTGTTGAAGGTTTATTTCTTCCCCATTTGTAGTAAGTCTCCGCTAACTCTCTATAAACTGGACCATAGTTTGGATTCAAAGCAATAACTTCATTAAAAGATTTAATTGCTTCATCATATGATTTTGCACCTTTTAACAAAACTCCTAATTGCATTTTAGCTCTCAAAAGTGTAGGATCTGCTGTAAAAGCATCACGGTAAGCTTTGTAAGCCTCGTTTTGATTATTAGCTCCGTAATAAGCATCACCAATAGCCAAAAGTGCATTTGCATTTTGAGGCTCAATTAACAACGCTTTTTTCAAACTAGCTACAGCATTTGTATAATCAGGATTAACTGAATTAGTATATGCTTTACCTATGTAGATAAATTCATCTACATCTTTACGTTTCATATCTTTAGTAGCCAAAGCAAAATTAGCTTGAGCTCCAGCAACATTCTTATTATCTAGTTCTAATTGCCCTAAACCAATATAGTTTAAGTTTTTCTTATCTGATGCTTCGATTCCTTTTGAATAATAAATTTTAGCAGAATCAGCAATTCCTTGATTTAAGTATACGTTTCCTAAAACGAAATCCGCTTCACCATCAGACGGCTTATCCTTGATAATTGATTTAAGCAATGATTTTGCTTTTTGAAATTGCTCAGCATCAACTGCCTTCTTAGCTTCTTTAACATCTTGCGCCTTTACAACTGAAGCTGACGCAACAAATGCAAGACTGAAAATTTTAAATTTATTCATCTTTAGTGTAATTAATTTATTCGTTATCTTTTAAAAGTTCTTTTCTAATTTGAAGTTTTCTACCAGGTGTTTTTATTGGTAATAAACCTGATTTTAAAACTATTCGTTGTCCAATATCTCCGGCAATAAATGAACCAAAGCCCATTCCTAAACCATTATACCCTTGACAATTTATAATAAACAATTCACGTGCCAAAGGATACTTTACCTCCGCAAGATCATTTTGTGTTGGACTATAATACTTATCATCTTTTAGTCCTTTAACACTTAAAACATTAATTTTTTTCACAATTTCAACCAAATTTGGAGATGGCTGTGACAACCAATTAACTCCAACCACACCAATCATTCCGCTATTTTCAGAAACAAACTTAATTACTTCTTCATTTGTTTTGAATGAAAAAACGTTTTGCGATGGGACATTTTTTACTTTAGCCAATTCTTTCATAAATCGAACTGTACTAGAATTTGGATTATCAAATACAAGACCTTTAATTCCTGTATTAGAATTACCCTGCATAAAATCGATTACCGTTTTCAACGCAATTAATGTATCATTATTGCTTTTGCTCGAAATTAAAGCAATTGCATCTACCGCAAACGGAGTTACACGAGGTTTTATTTTACTTTTTTCAAATCTTGTAAGTTCCTCTTGAGACAAATTTCTAGCTGTTACTGCGACTTTAGTCTTCTGATTTAACAAATCATTTATTATCTCTGCTTCAGATTCTGGCTTAACATTAATTTTAGCACCATAATAAGTTCCTTCAAAAACAGCCACCTGATCATCAACGATTGGTTTTATAGTTTCGTCTACTGCAATATCCAACGACCCTTTCAAAATTGTTTCTTTATCAGATTCATTCTTGCTTTTTTGGTTACACATGGCAAACAAAAAAACAAAAACTATCAGACCTAAAAACTTACTATATTTCAGCATAATTATTCTGCATTTGAATTAATTAATCTTAAAAAACGTATTGCTGAATAAACAATAAGCAATCCGCCAAAAGCATATCTGTATTTTGGTTCCATGTCTAGCGGAAGTTTTTTCCAAAACATAATCATTAAACCAAGCACAAGATATATTAAAAAAAACAGTATTCCTAAAACAAGAAGAAATCGCTCTTTGAGCGATTTCTTCTGAATATTATTAAGCATATCTTTTAACATTATTCTGCAGATTGAATAGTAATAGGCAGAGAGTAAAGAACCCTAACTTTTTTACCATTTTGCTCGCCAGGAGTCCATTTTGGACATTTTTTAAGAACACGAATTGCTTCTGCTCCTGTACCGTAACCGATATCCCTTAAAACTTTAATGTCGGTCAATGAACCGTCTTTTTCAACTACAAAAGTAACGTAAACTTTACCTTTTAAACCTTCTTCTTCTGGAGTTTTATAATTGTTTCCTACGAATTTGTAGAATTTCTCCATCCCTCCAGGGAAATCAGGTTTTACTTCAATACCAGCTGTATTATATACACTGTTATCTTCTTCTACTACCTGAGAAACTGGACCTTTACCTACTGGCTCATCAACAGTTAAAACTGCATCTGGATCACCTTTAATAGTTTCTGCTCCAACTTTTTTATCCTTCAGTTCCTCAATTTTTGGAGGATCTTCAGTTACTTCATTCGCTTTAGCAACAACCGGTTTCACAAACTTCACTTGATCCACTTTTGGCGGCGGCGGCGGTGGTGGCGGTTCATTTGGTTTCACCTCTTCTTTTTTCTTAGGAGGTAATTTTACTGTTGCAATTTTAATATCTGTATTCGCATCTTCTGCACTAGAATCTGGCAAAAAGCTAGCAATAAGAGGAGCTGCTACAGCTAAACTAAAGATAACAGAACCTATGATAAGTGCTTTTACCGTAGTTTTACTGTTCGCTTTTCTTAACTCATATGCACCATATATCTTATTACGTCCTTCGAATACGATATCAAGCCACTGATTTTTTATAATATCTAATTTCATTTTTCTTGATTATTAGGATGTTCAAACAAGACAACAATTATTGTTTATCTATCAATTTTGTTTCCTCTGGCGTAAACTCTGGAACAATAGCATAAGTATCAACTCCTGTAATAGCCATCTCATCTAACATATCAACCAAATTACGATAGTTTGATTTTTTAGTCGGTTTGATGATTACTATAATTCCATTTTTCGGTTTTCCTAAAGCTGCAGAATAAGCTAATACTTCTTTCTTTTGCTTTAATAATTCCCTACGAATACCATCTTTACCATATGCAATCTCTTTTGGACCAACTTTAGGAGTTGCCAATAATCCCATATAATAAACCATTTTATTGTTCTCACCTAACATTACAGTCATTGTACGATTTTCATCTACTTTAACAGGTGGTGTTTTATCATCCGGATCTTTATCTGGCAGAGACAAATCCATCGATTGAGGTTTTGACAACGATGTGGTTAGCATAAAGAATGTGATCAATAAGAATGCCAAATCCACCATTGCCGTTAAATCGACTTTTGAATTTTGCTTTTTACTTCTTACTTTACCACCTTTTCCGCCACCACCGTCGCCGGTATTTAATTCAGCCATTTTAGTGTATCTTTTTTAATTAAAAGTCTTTTCCTCTCATACCAGTAACTAAGTTAAAGGAATTGATTTTTTGATCTTGTAAAATATCCATAATCTTTTTGATTTTAGGATACTCTTCTTTTGCATCTCCTTTAATTGCAATCTGCAATTCTTTATCATCAAGATCAATTGCAGCTCTTCTTGAAACAAGAAGCCACTCTTTTAATTGATTGTCTAAAGAATCGATTGGAATTCCAGGTTGATTTGCTTTTACTCTATCAGAAGCTTTCATGTCGATGATTTGCTTTAAACTTGCTAAAGGAACACCAAAGTCATCCATCAAAGCAAATTTCTCTTTATCATCTTCTGAAAAAGTCACGCCTAATTTTGCGCCCATACCTTCAAGACTTCTTTTACGAAGTTCTCTTCCTTTGATATCAAAGAACACTTTGCTCTTTCCGTCTTCTCCTTTACCAATAGTAATAATTGCCAAATCAGCATCTGGTAATTTACTTTGTACAGTAGAAGAAGGCATATCAACAGGCAGTGCTTCAGGCACCTTAGCAGTAGCGGTCAAAATAAAGAACGTAAGCAAAAGGAACGCAACATCACACATGGCAGTCATATCTGTCGATGATGACTTTTTTTTCATTTTTATTTTAGCCATTCTCTTTTATTTTATTGTGAAATAATTAATTGTAATTATAGTAATAATTAAAAACTAATTATTGCTTCAAGCTTCCTCTGAATTTTCTGTAAGTGTTTACGATTGTAGTACCTGCCTCATCGATAGAGTAAGTTAAATCGTCAATTTTAGCTGTAAAGAAGTTGTAAGAAACAATTGCAAAGATAGAAGTCGAGATACCTGTTGCAGTGTTGATAAGTGCCTCAGAGATACCTGTTGCAAGAGCAGCTTGATCTGGAGTTCCAGCAGAAGCTAACGCACCAAACGCTTTAATCATACCAGATACAGTTCCTAATAATCCTCCTAAAGTTCCTAATGATACTAAAGTAGAGATGATAGTCATGTTTTTCTCTAACATTGGCATTTCTAATGAAGTTGCCTCTTCGATTTCTTTGTGGATTACTTCTGAAGCTTCTTCGCTGTTGAATCCTTCTTTTTTAACATCTTGATATTTAATCAAAGCAGATTTAATTGCATTTGCAACTGAACCTTGTTGTTTGTCACATGAAGCGATAGCAGCCTCGATGTTTCCTTCTTTAATACTTCCTTGAACGCTTTTCATAAATTTATCTAAGTTAGCTTTTCCAGCTGCTTTACCGATAACAATGAATCTTTCAATAGAAAAAACAACAACCATTAAAAGCATACCTAATAATACTGGTACAATGAAACCTCCTTTGTATACCATACCTAGAGTATTGATTGGGTGACCTGTCTCTGGGTTACCTCCCTCGAAGTTAGCTGGGCTACCCATGATTACTTTCCAAATAAACACCCCAACTAAAATACACGCTACAATAATGATTCCAGTAATCATTCCTCCTCCGTTTGAAGTGCTTTCTTTTTTAACTTTAACGTTTGCCATTTTTTTTAATTTTAATAGTTTTAAATAATTTTTATTTTTTAGTTATATTTAACTTGTAGAGGAGCAAATTTATATTTTTAGTTTAAATAAAAAAACTTTTTTTAATTTTATTGAAGCAAATTTAACGTCAAAACAAAAAATATCGCATTAATTTGCAGGCATTGTTTTTATGATAAAACAAAAAAAAGGGCGAATTATAAAAAAATTACAACGTTTTAGTAAATATTCAAACATTCCTTTAAAATCTTCTTAAAAAACTGCGAAATTATTTTTTATGTACTTTTCAATCAAAAACCGCTTTTTCTTACTAAAAAAACAGCGTTTAAACTGTTAAAACACAAACAAAACCTTTATAATCATCTAAATTACAAATAAAAACATGAATAAAAAAGATAATTTCATTCAAGAAATAAATAACGGTTATTCAGCAAAAGGCGACACAATCACACTTGGCGGCGCCATTTTAGACGGAGAAGCCATTGCAGAAGCACACGTCAAAATTCCCTTAAAGACTTTAAATCGCCACGGACTTATAGCAGGTGCAACTGGAACAGGAAAAACTAAAACAATCCAGGTTTTCTCTGAACAGTTATCAAATGCAGGAATACCTGTTTTAATGATGGATATTAAAGGTGACTTCAGCGGTATTGCTAAAGAAGGAAAAGAAGAAGGTTTTATTACGGAACGTCACGCAAAAATAAATGTACCTTATAATGTAGCTGCATTTCCTGTTGAACTAATGTCATTGTCTAAGCAGGACGGAGTTCGTTTACGCGCTACGGTTTCTGAGTTTGGACCAGTTTTATTTTCAAGAATTTTAGATTTAAATGATACTCAAGCTGGAGTTGTTGCGGTAATCTTTAAATATTGCGATGATAACCAAATGCCTTTATTAGATTTAAAGGACATAAAAAAAGTAATCAATTACATTACAGAAGAAGGCAAAGATGAAATCGCAGCAAACTATGGCAAGATCTCAACAGCAACAACTGGAACAATTCTTCGCAAGATAATTGAGCTGGAACAGCAAGGCGGCGATATCTTTTTTGGCGAATTGTCTTTTGAAACTGACGATTTAATGCGAATTGACGAAAACGGCAAAGGCTACGTAAACATTATACGTTTAACAGATATTCAGGATAAACCAAAATTGTTCTCCACTTTCATGTTGAGTCTTTTAGCCGAAATCTATCAAAAAATGCCCGAAAAAGGAGATTCTGACCAACCTGAATTAGTAATTTTTATTGATGAAGCACATTTAATTTTCAATGAAGCCAGCAAAGCACTTCTAGAACAAATTGAAACTATTGTAAAATTAATCCGTTCCAAAGGTGTTGGTGTTTATTTTGTGACGCAAAACCCAATGGATGTCCCAAGCGGAGTTTTGGCACAATTAGGATTAAAGATTCAGCATGCACTTAGAGCTTTTACTGCAAATGATCGTCAAGCCATAAAAAAGACTGCCGACAATTATCCAACTTCTGAATACTATAAAACAGATGAGTTACTGACAAGTTTAGGAATTGGAGAAGCTTTAGTTACCGCTTTGAACGAAAAAGGTATTCCAACGCCGCTTGTTGCAACTATGATGCGTGCACCAATGAGCCGAATGGATGTACTATCTGCTGAGGAAATCGAAGAAATAAACAATAAATCTAAACTCGTTAAAAAATACAGTGAGGAAATTGACCGCGAAAGTGCCTACGAAATTCTAACTAAAAAAATTGAGGATGCAACGCAAGCTGCTGCCGAGCAAGAAGAGCAAACACCAACAAAATCTTCAAAAGCAGGACCAAGCACTACAGAAGTAGTTACAAAATCTGTTTTGAAAGTGGTAACAAGCGCTACCTTTATAAGAGGTGTTTTTGGAGTTTTGAGCAAAATCTTTAAAAAATAAAAACATTAAACCATATAAGTGATATAAGTTAATTTATAGGTCGAATTAATTGAGTACATAAAAAAGCAAACCCGACAGGTTTTTAAAACCTGTCGGGTTTACTATATGTAAAGTATTACATTAACTTATATTACTTATATGATTAAAAAAATTATTCGTTTTGTAACAACTCCAGAATTTTATTCTCAACCTCAGGAGTGTTCCAGATATTTTCGATATTATCAAGTTTTAAAACTTCTTCCATAATTCCGTTTTGAAAATCGCCTATTGCCAAAGCTTCGGCATAAGGACGATCACTAAAAGTAACTCGGCTGTAAAGCGGAATCCATTTTTCTGGATGTTTATCTGAAAAGACTTTTTCAATCTTCTTTTGCAATAAGAATTTTTCATCTGCCGTTTTTGTGCTCATTTCCATGAAATTTCGGTACGAAAGTTCTGCAATCGCATCAGCATTTGGTTTACGCGAGATTTGATATTCTGAGAAAATCTTTTTCCAGTCGTCTCCAAACTTCTCAATCATCTCATTCAAAACCGTAATATCTTCAAAACCGGCATTCATTCCTTGTCCGTAAAACGGAACAATAGCATGACAGGCATCTCCAATCAAAGCGATTTTATCTTCGTATGTCCACGGAAAACATTTCATGGTTACTAAAGTACTGGTTGGATTTTTAAAGAAATCATTTGCCAGTTCCGGAATTACTTCGATCGAATCTGGAAAGTTTTTCTCAAAGAAATCTTCTACCATTTTGCGATCTGTTAATGATGCAAATGAATTTTCACCTTCAAAAGGCATAAATAAAGTACAGGTAAAACTTCCGTCAAGATTAGGAAGCGCAATTAGCATATACTCTCCTCTTGGCCAAATATGAAAAGAATTTTTATCTAATTTATGTGTTCCATCAGCATTTGCTGGAATATTCAACTCCTTATAACCCATATTTAAAAATTCCTGCGAATAATTAAACATGCTCTGACGCTGCATTCTATGACGGATTCTCGAAAAAGCACCATCGGCACCAAAAACCATATCATATTTTCGTTCTTCCCACTCACCTCTTTCGCTTTCACCAATATGCAAAGTTGCATCACTCAGCGTTACATCCCATATTTTTTGCTCAAAATAAAATTCAGCTCCAGCATTTTCGGCCAAATCAATCATTTCGCGATTTAGTTTCCCTCTTGAAATCGAATAAATCGATTCGCCTTCTTGACCATAATTCTGAAAATTGAGTTTATCAACCAAATGAATCGCACGTTTGTCCATCGGAATTGCAATTTCTCGAACTGCATCACCAACACCAACTGCATCCAGCGCTTTCCAACCACGGTTAGACATTGCCAGATTAATAGAACGACCAGAGAAATTTATTTTGCGAATGTCAGGGCTTCGATCATAAACATGAACGGTGTGACCTGCTTTTTTAAGATAAATTGCCAACAGCGATCCGACAAGTCCAGAACCTACAACAGCAATTTTTAGTGAAGTTTGCATCAGGGAAAATCTAATATATAAGGCCGTAAAAATAAGTAATAATTGTACATAAGCTTTAAAATAAATGAATTATTTGCTCTTGAGCTGCTCATAAGAGTTTTGAAATCTTTTAATTTAAAAACTAGTCTATTCATTTAATTATATCGATTCTGAAGGAAACAGCAAAGACGATGTTTATTACAGTATAATTTTGGAGGAATGTAAAAACACAAAGCGTGATTATTTTGGGGAGTTTATTTAAATATATGGTAATAGAAAAAATCTTAATTTAGTCTGAGATTTTTAAAATGATAAATACCCTATAGACAAATCCCAAAATGCAATTATACTCAGAACATTATGTAAGTCAAAAAGCGGAAAGATTTGTCAATAAAATTTGGTGTTTGGATAACAGCATCGGTGAAAGCCTGATTGAGAACAAACTTGTTTTACCAAACGGTTGTTTTAATCTTGCATTTGTAACTGGAAATGTAATTGAGGTTCATACTAGTAAAAACAAATACGAGATGAGCGAAGGAATTTACTTTTGCTCGCAAATGACCAATAAGGTTTTAGTACATATTCAGCCTAAAACAAAAGTTACGATTGTTCAGCTTCATACTTGGGCACTTTCGATGTTTCCAAAATATGATTTAACTGATTCTGCCGATTCTATTGTCAAGATTAATGCAGAAGAATTGCCTTTTAAAGTTAAAACAAACTTTGATATTGACGGATTCTTAAACGTTTTAAACAATTATTTTGAAGAATTAGACGCTTTGCATCCTGACAAAAATGTCATTGAAAAAATATGCGAATTTGTAAAAAGCAAAGAAGAAGACATTTCGGTTTCGGCAATCAGTCAAGAGCTAAAATCTTCGCAGCGTTTATTACAAATTAAGTTTAAAATGGCAACGGGAATTACTATTAAAAAATACATTCAGATTTTGAAGTTCAGAAAATCAGTAGATCAAATGATAAATACTGATCTAGAAAAACTGAGTTTGACAGAAGTTGCACTTTATAATAAGTATTTTGATCAGTCGCATTTTATAAAAAAGTTTAAAGATGTAACTAAAACAACTCCTAAAATGTTTAAGCCAGATTCTTATTTTTTATCACAAAAAAGATAAGTTTTCGCATTTGTACAATTTTGTGCGCTTTGGTTTGAATTAATTTTGCCAAATCATTAATCATCAATCAATCACAAAATGAAAATCAAACGCACTTTATTTCAATTAAAAATTCTGTTAATTGGAATTTTACTTTTTCAAATCCAAATTGGACTTGCGCAGGAAGACAAAACCTCAAACTTGTACAAAACTATTATATCAAAAGACAGTCTTCTTTTTAATGTAGGTTTTAATACTTGCGATGTAAAACAGTTTGAAAATCTTTATACTGAAGATTTTGAGTTTTATCACGACAAAGACAGCATTTCGGATAAGGCTCGTTTTTTAAAAACTTTTAAAAATGGCATCTGTTCCCCAACAAGAAAATACAATTATCGAAGAGAATTAATTGACGGAAGTACTGAAGTTTATCCGTTGTTTAAAAATGGTATTTTATATGGCGCTATACAAATGGGTACGCATCGTTTTTATGAATATACGGCAGGAAACCCAGAAAAAGCAGGTAGCTTTGCCAAATTTACACATTTATGGCTGTTAAAAAATAAAGATTGGAAACTAGCAAGATCGTTGAGTTATAATCATCAAATGACAAGTTCTACAGCGGGTAAAACTAATATTTTTGACAATGAAGAGGAAACAGAAAAATGGCTCAAAGAAAATAATATTCCAGCTTTAGGAATTGGAATTATTACTGACGGAAAACTGAAACAGATTAAGGTTTTTGGAGAACTTAAAAAAGATGTTTCGGCGCCTTATAATACAATTTGGAATGTTGCTTCATTAACTAAACCTATCACTGCAATTGTGACTCTAAAATTAGTAAGTTCGGGTAAATGGGATTTAGATGAACCACTTTATAAATATTGGACGGATCCTGATATTGCAAAAGATCCCAACGCAAAACTATTAACTACAAGAATCATCTTAAGCCATCAAACGGGTTTTCCAAATTGGAGGTTTATGAACGAATCTGGCAAGCTGGATTTTAAATTTAACCCCGGAACTAAATATCAATATTCTGGTGAAGGATTAGAATATTTGCGAAAAGCTCTTGAAAAAAAGTTTCATAAAACACTGGATCAATTAGCGGATGAATTAATTTTTCAACCTCTAAAAATGACGGATACTCAACTAGTTTGGAATGATAAAATAGATCTTTCGAAGTATGCTATTGGTTATGATAATAAAGGAAACGCCTATGAACCAACCAAAAACAAAACAGCAAACGCTGCGGATGATTTATTAACGACTATTGAAGATTATGGAACGTTTTTATGCAGTGTAATAAATAGTGATGGATTGAGTAAAAAGGTCTTCGACGACATGACTTCACATCAGGTTGAAACGAAAAAAAACAAATACTTCGGACTTGGTTTTGAGATCTACGATTTAGGCAGTAATAATTATGCATTATCACATGGCGGTGCGGATAAAGGTGTTCAGACTATTTTTATTTTACTTCCAAAGACAAAACAGGGTTTAATCATTTTTACCAATGTTGACGATGGTTATAAAGTTTACGAGAAAATAGTGAATCATTATTTGGGTGAAATTGGTCAAAAAATAATCGACATTGAAACGAAGTAATGCTTAAACTCCTAGATATCATGATAAAACTACTTATTCTAATATTATTGCTTATAAGCAAAATCATATAATTAAAATCCTTTGAATGTAATTGCCCTCGTCTGATCCTAAATCTTTTTTTAACACTTGGAAACATAGATTTTCAGCCTGGAAAAAGAATACAAAAAGAAATACATTTATTTCACATAAGCATGCTATGTTCATTTCAAATAAGTAAAACGCCTTTTATGAGAATCCATAATCTATGTTTCTGTGTGGCAAATTTAATTACACTCAAAAGGTTAATTTAAATAAGTTCAAATTAATTAATGGAAGATAAAACGAATTGTTAGTTACGAGCATAAACCTCTAATAGCATCTTTATGTTTATGCTCAAAATTCGTCTTGATTTGAAATAAAATGAAAAAATATTGATTGATGTTGAAACCAAAATCCAAATCAATCGTCTAACCTTTTAACGGCATCTCTATTTTTCATAAAAACGTTGTAATTTAGACTCAACTTACTTAAATAAAAGCCGTTACAAAGTTTCAATCATCAATCAAAAACGAATTATTCATTAATCTTAACCATTATCGTTAATCATGAAACAATCAATCAAATCAATTGCAGTCTGCACTATGCTGCTTCTTTTTACTGTAAGCCTTTTTGCTCAAAATAAAGCACAGCAAATTGAACAGCTTCTAGCAAAATATAATGAGTATGGACAATTTAACGGTTCGGCTTTGGTAGCTGAAAACGGGAAAATAATCTTCAAAAAAGGTTTTGGTTCTGCTAATATGGAATGGAATATTCCAAATCAAACGGATACTAAATTTAGACTTGGTTCTATCAGTAAACAATTTACGGCACTTTTAATTGTAAAATTGGCCGAAGAAGGAAAAATAAAACTAGATGTTCCTATTACAACGTATTTACCAGATTACCCAAAAGCAAACGGCGACAAAATAACAATTCATCAGTTGCTTACGCATACCTCTGGAATTCCAAATTATACATCGCTTCCAAATTTCTTTAAAGATAAAAGCCGAAATCCCTATACTCCTGAAGAGTTTGTAAAAACGTTTTCTAGTCTTCCGCTTGATTTTACTCCTGGTGAAAAATTCAATTACAGTAATTCTGGTTATTTTTTATTGGGTTATATTATCGAGAAAATTTCGGGTAAAACTTACGAGCAGTATTTACAGGAAATTATTTTCACGCCTTTAAAAATGGTTAATTCTGGTTACGATCACAGCGATATTATTTTAAAAAACAGAGCTGCTGGTTACGAAAGGCAAGGAAAAGCAATTAGAAATGCGGCTTACCTTGATATGAGTCTTCCGTATGCAGCGGGATCTTTGTACTCAACTGTAGAAGATTTATTTTTATGGGATCAAGCGCTTTACACCAACAAACTGCTTACAGAAAAAAGCATGGAGTCTTTATTTAAACCTTATATTAAAGCTTGGAATGGTTTTTACGGATATGGATGGTCTACTTATGAAGTGCCAAATGGAGAGAACAGCAAATTAAACGTTGTTGAACATGGCGGTGGAATTAACGGATTTAACACCATTATTTCGCGTATTCCTGCTGATAAAAACTTGGTTGTTTTATTGAATAATACAGGAGGAACTGTTTTGGGCGAAATGAATACAGCTATTCGTGCTATTTTGTACAATCAGTCGTTTAATCAGCCTAAAAAATCGCTTGCACTTGATTTATTAGATATTTATAATGAAAAAGGCGCTGCAAATGGAACTGAAAATTATAAAAAACTAAAAAATGATCCTTCATATACTGTCAAGGAAGAAGATATGAATCGTGTTGGATATCAATTATTACAAACTGGAAAAAAGAAAGAAGCGATCGAAGTTTTTAAAATCAACACCGAAGTTTTCCCAAAATCAGGAAATGCTTATGATAGTTTAGGTGAGGCTTATTTAGCCGATGGCGATAAAAAAGCCGCAATTGCAAATTATAAAAAATCTGTAGAGCTTGACCCAACAAACGAAAATGGAAAGAAAATATTAGCAGATCTTTCGAAAAAATAGAGTTTTAAAAAAACCTTCCCATAAAAAAAGCATTTTTTATGGGAAGGTTTTTTTTTAGGTTCAAAGATGCAAAGGAACAAGGGTTCTTAACGCTCACAACTTGAAACTTGAAACTATTTTTGTTTTGGTTTCAAAACTAATTTTGTAGACGTTTTTATTATTTCGTCTTTATTCAGCTTCATTTTTCTAAACTTTCCTTCGTTGTACATTTCTGCTTGATCGCTGTAATGTTTACTAAATGGATTTCCTGATTGTCCTGTTGGCAAAATACTCCAGCTGTTTTCAATATCCGAAAAATCAACAATTCGTCTCGTTGATGGACCGCCTTTTACATAATATTTCCCTTCATTGTTTAAACCAAAAAATAAGTTATTAATTACTTCATTTGATCCCGGAGATCCAAAAGGACCAACATTAAATAAACCTCGAAGTGCAGCAATTTTACCAAGCGGATGTTCGTGTTCAACCGTATGTACTTTCTCCCATTGCCAATCGGCAACAGTATTTCCTAATTGCTTTTGAAGCGCGGCAACAGTCTCATGAAATGATTTTGCAACAATATCCTTTCTGGTTTCTTTTACATTTTTAGTTTTGACATTATCCCACCAAACTGAATTTTCATTTTTAATTTGATTGGCAATAACTTGTTTCCCTATCGAGATTCCTAAAAACAAATTAAAGTTATCCTCTCCCATTTCATCCTCAAAAGTATTCTTCAAATATAAATACACCCATTTATTATAGATCGTTGGCGCAGTATCTTCAAGATTTGTTGTTCCTTTCCAAGACTTTAAAACATTGACAGCTTCTTTTTCTTCATTCGAAATCGTATTAAGATCGATATTGGAAATTAGATTTTTAACCGTTTCAACCGCAACATCAGAAGTATTGTCATAAATCATTTTACTGATTGCTTCTTTGTCCCAATCCGATTTTGCATCCATTAATCCAGAAATTCTTTTGGCGCGGTCTTCTGGCAGATAATATCCTGGATACAAATAACCATCAATTGCTTCAGGCTGATTATTGGCCGAATAAACATATCCCCATTTTGGATTTTCGGCAGATGGATTCTTTGAAAAATCCAAATACTCGACAATATCCTCTTTTCCTGTTGAACCATCTAAAATTAAATGCGTATTCACACCTTTATTATGCTTATACAATTTTCCCGTTGCCCACCAAGCAACATTTCCTTTAGCATCACCATACATGACATTTAATCCCGGTGCTGCCACCAATTGAGTCGCTTTTCTAAACTCCTCTTTATTCTTTGCATGCGAAAGTCCATAAACAGCATCAAGAATCTGAATTGGCTGCTGCGTATACGTCCACAACATTGCAATTGGGTTTTTCTTATCCAAATGATCCAGTAAATCATTCATAACTGGTCCATGTCGGCTTGATTTTATTGTTAAAACAACATCCGAAGTATCTTTTACTTTAATCGTCTTTTTTCTAACTTCATAAGCTGCAAAACCTGTTGGCGTTTGATATTGATTTAAATCTCCTGTTTTGTTCTTTTCTTGATAAAAATCAATATCATCATTTTCAAACATAGTCAAACCATACGCATAATCACGATTGTGTGCCAATAACGGAAATGGAGTTCCTGCCAAATAACAGCCGTAAAGTTCATGTTTTGGCGTCACAATATGTGCTTCGTACCAAGTTGCAGGCTGTGAAAACCCAATATGCGGATCATTCGCAAAAATTACTTTTCCACTTTTCGTTTTATGCGGACCAGCAACCCAGCTGTTACTTCCTATAAATGGCGGAATTGGCGATTTGTCTAATAAAGCTGTTATAGATTTTGAAATCTCTGTATATTCTTCAATATTCTCTTTTGAACTCTTGATCTGCGTTGTATTGAATTCCCCTTCAATTCCTAAATCCTTCAAATAAGCGGCACCATATCTATTGCGAATATCTGTCAATAATGGATCTGTTTTTTGAGCCATTGCAAAACTAAAAGACATATATCCAAAAATATTATACACATCATTTATGGTGAATTTTTGCTTTTTAACACCAACAAGAGTAAATTCAATTGGTGTAGTTCCTTCCTCCAAGTATTGATTAATTCCATCTAAGTATGCTTGCGTTAATTTATAACTCGCACTATTCTTGTCTAATTTTGAAATGGCTTTCGCCGACGCTTCTTCAATACCAATTCCAGCAAAAAACTTATCATTTTTGAGTGTAACAGTTCCGAAGATTTCTGATAACCTGCCCGGAGCAATTCTGCGAAGCAATTCCATCTGCCACAATCTTTCCTGTGCATGAACATATCCAAGAGCAGTCATTGCATCTTCTTCAGAATCGGCATAAATATGAGGAACGCCGTATTCGTCAAAATAAACAGTCGTTTCCTTTTGAAGGTTTTTCAATTGCAATTCACCTTCATATTTGGGTTTTAAATGAAAAATATAGGCACATAAACCTATTCCAATTACAACAACAAGTACTAATAAAACCAACAGAAATTTTTTAAATCTTCTCATATTTCGTAAAAAGTATAAATAAATAAGGTTTATAAAATGATGTAACCAAAAAGCAGAATAATGTAAAATTCATTCCCTTTAAAAGTCTAAATTTATGTATTTAAAATCAATACTATAAATGTCTGTCTATAAAAAAATAACTATTGGAGTAATTTCTCTTTTTGTACTTGTAATTCTGACCAACATTAGTCTGAATTACTGGATCAAAAAACAGCTTCCAATTATTATTCACGAAAATAACAAAACAGCTTACAACATCAATTACGAAAAAATTGAAGTTTCTCTTTTTTCCCGTAATATCTATGCCCAAACATTATTAGTAAGTCCGAAAAACGAACCAAAAGATAGTAAAAACGGACTTTTTTCTAAAATTGAATCAGTTACAATTAAACATTTTAATATTTGGGATCTAGCTTTTAGAGATATTATTCAGGCCGAAAGTATAATCATCAATAAACCGCGTGTTATTTTATACAAAAAAGGCGAAAAACTTTTAAACGACAACAAAAGCATCAAAACCCAAATCATTGAACCTTTTCGAGAAATAATTGCTGTTTCAAACATTTATCTTAATGACGGAACGGTGGATGTTGTTTCTTTAGATACGGAAAAACCAATTTTAAGCATCAAAAAAATCATCCTAAAATTAGAAGGAATTCTGTTGACAGATGCCACTTTAAAACAAAAAATCCCGCTGCAATATAAAACGTATGCGCTGGTTATTGATAGTTTGTTTTACAGACCAAATGCTTTTTATCATATCAATATCGGTAAAATAAGCACGGAGAAGAACTTTTTAAAAATCAACAACTTCTCTCACCTTCCTCAATTCAATCGACGAGAATTTATTAAACGATTAGATCAAGAAAAGGACATTTATACCTTAAAATTCGATTCGGCACAAGTACAAAAAATGAATTGGGGTTTTAAAAACGATCGCTTTTTCTTCAAAGCAAATTCAGTTGTGATCAATCATTTTGACGCCAATATCTATCGCGGAAAAATGCCAAAAGATGATCTGAGTAAAAAATATCTTTACAATCATTTATTGCGAAATATTAAATTCCCACTCCAAATTGACACTTTACAAGTTCTGAAATCAAAATTGGTTTACGAAGAAGAAATTGATTTCGCCAAAGGTCCTGGAGTTTTAAATTTCGACAAATTCAATTTGCAGGCAGTCAATTTAAAAAGTGGTTTTGGATTGAAAAAAACCGATGATGTCAAAATTAAAGTGAAATGTCTTTTCATGAAAAACTCTCCGCTAGATGTTGATTGGAGTTTTAATGTTTTAGATAAAAAAGACAGTTTTCATATTCAAGGTGTTATTTCAAACTTTAATATTGCTGCCATGGGACAATTCAGCAAACCTTATATGAATGCTTCCTTTACAGGAAATTTTAATAAATATCGCTTTGATTTCTAAGGAAATGACAACATCTCAAAAGGAAATGCATCTCTAGATTATGATGACTTAAAGGTGAAATTATATAAAAAGGAAAAGCCTGAAAAAGAAGCCAAACTCAAATCAGCGATTGCAAATTTACTGGTAAAAAATGACTCAAAAGACAAAGCAAAAACTGCTGATATTGAAATTGAAAGAATTCAGGAAAAGTCATTTTACAATTTTTTATGGCGAAGTATTGCAGAGTCTTTGAAGAAGATTTTGATTTAGTTTTGTTTAAACTCAAGGTATTTACCACAATTTTGTCATTCCGAGGAACGAGGAATCTTTGTAAGAAGCTCTACAAAGTATTTCATATTAGTAAATCAATAATCTTAAGAAAAAATATGATTCAAAAAATCTAAGTCTGGATTAATTGTTTTAATCAATTCTATTTTCTTATCTCTAGTCCAGCCTTTTATCTCCTTTTCTCGAATAATTGCCTCTTGAATCCACATAAATTTTTCGTAGTACAATAAAAATTCAACTTTATATTTTGAAGTAAAAGTTTTATTTTCTCCAGTGACATTTTCTTTATGCTGGCATAGACGAACCCTTAAATTGTTTGTTACCCCGGTATAAAATACGGTTTTAAACTTATTTGTTATAATGTAGATGTAATAAGTGTGATAGCCTTGTAATGATTCCATTCAATCAAATTAATTATTTGTTCCAATCCTAGAAACAAAAATAAAAAGATTATTCTTACTTTTTCTGCATAAAAATAAATAAACAATTGTGAATCTGCATGCGGAGTTACTTACGAAGATTCCTCGTTCCTCGGAATGACAAAATTGAGAGCGACCTAATGGCGGAAAAACTTTCTCAACAATCTACAAACCTGATAATTATCAGGTTTTTAAAAATTATTTTTTTTTTCATTTGCTTTTATTTTAACCTGAAAACAAATGACAAAAACACCTTTGCATACTTTCCATATTCCGGTAATGGGACTTGCCTATACGATAGACAGCCCAATAAGAGTGGCTAAATACGGGATTTCGTCTGTGGTTTCAATCGCTGATGACGATCTAATTGAAAAGATGCGTAATTTCTACAGCACTAAATTCAACATTCCATACGAAGAAATAAGTCAGAAATTTCACGATTATCGCGCTGAAAGAATTACTTCTTACTTAAATTTAGTCGACAAAATTGTAAAAGAAAAATTCGAAACTTTTAAAACCGAATTAACAGAAAGCAAAACGGCTCTTGAAAATTTCATGTCGATGCTGCCTAATACTTCTGATATTAAAAAAGGTTTCCAGAATTTATTGGATGATGGTATTTCTTTTAAAGAAAACATTCAAAGTTATATTGAATCACATCTTTTTCCAGGAGAAATTGACGTTAACATTATGACAAAACTGGACAAAGATAATTTTATAAAAAACGAACAGCTTCCAATTGAATTTAATGATGCTCACGCGGCTTTAAGAGGTTTTGCAAATAGTAATTTAGAATCGTCTGTTGTACTTTCTGCTGGAATGAATCCGAGATTGTACAGCTACTTTGAAAACTTCAAAGATTTTTTTCCAAATGAAAAGAACGAACTAAAAAAGAAAATTATTCTAAAAGTAAGTGATTTTCGATCGGCTATGATTCAAGGTAATTTCCTTGCTAAAAAAGGACTTTGGGTTTCTGAATATCGAATTGAATCTGGATTAAACTGCGGCGGTCACGCTTTTGCCACTGACGGACTCTTATTAGGGACGATTTTAGAAGAATTCAAGCAGAAAAAAGAGCAATTGGTACAATCTGCTCACGATTTAATGATTAAGGCTCTACAGCTAAAAAATCAAGCTTTTCCAGAAAATCCTTTAGACCTAAAAATTACGGTTCAAGGTGGTGTTGGAACTGCTGAGGAGCATGAATTTTTATTAGACCAATACAAAGTTGATTCTGTGGGCTGGGGAACTCCATTTTTATTAGTTCCAGAAGCTACTTCTGTTGATCAGGAAACCCGAAATTTATTAATGAAAGCCAAAGAAAATGATTTGTATTTAAGTCATATTTCGCCTTTGGGAGTTCCGTTTAATACTTTGCGCGGCACTTCAAACGAAGTCTTAAAACAAAAACGTATTCACGAAAATAAGGCAGGAAGTTCGTGCCCGAAGAAATTTTTAGCATTAAGCAAAGAATATGATCCTCACGGAATTTGTACGGCTTCAAAAAAATATCAGGATATAAAACTAGCAGAACTAGAAAGCGTAAAAGATACTTTATCTGCTGATGCATTTGAAAAAAGTAAAATGAAAATCACTGAAAAATCATGTTTATGTGTTGGTTTAGCAAATGCTTCATATCTTGAAAATGATATAAAAATAAAAGGTCAAGCGCAAGGCGTTGTAATTTGTCCAGGACCAAATATGGCTTATTTTGATCAGGAAGTTTCACTGAAAGAAATGGTACAGCATATTTATCAAGGCAAAACAATTTTAAGAACTAATGACCGCCCCAATCTATTTGTGAAAGAATTAAAAATGTATGTTGATTATTTTAGAAATGAGATCGAAACAATCTCTGGCGAAGTAAGCACAAATCAGCTTAAAAAATGGAATTCTTTTAAAACAAATATTTTAGATGGAATTGAATATTATCAAAATCTATTTTCATCTACTTTCTATTTTAAAGCTGAGGAAGAAAAAATCAAAAAGCAATTCGATTTTTATAAATCAGAATTAAACGCAATTTCAATACCAACTTTACAATTAGCTTAAAACAAAACCCCGATCAAGATATCTTAATCGGGGTTCTTTATTTAAACAGAAAAAGCAGTTACTCTTTTTTCTTTTTACTATCAATAATTGCACCTGTTCCGGCTCCAACTCCTGCTCCGGCTAATCCGCCTATAATTGCACCTTGTCCTTTTTTCTTACTGACAATTGCTCCAGTTGCTGCTCCTACTCCTGCACCAATTACCGCGCCTTTAGCTGCAGAACTCCAACCTTTCTTTTTAGCTGGTGCTGGTGCTGCTGTTGTCGCTGCAGCAGTTCCATTTGCTTGCTGATGCACAACAACAACTTTTTCTTTTTCAGATTCAATTTTTTGTTCTTCTTTAATCTTAGCCATTTCAGTCTTCATTGAATCGATAACTCGCTGCTTGTTAATCTCAACTTTCATTGAATCAATACTGGCTTGTTTGGCTTTATTTATATCTTCTTTATTTTGATTCTGACAAGAAGTTAAAAGTATTACCGCTAATAAAATATATAAGCCTTTCATGATTGTAGTTTTTAATAATTATACACTACAAAATAAAGGATATCTGCTATAATGCTTATTACAGAATTTTTTGGAAAGTTTATATGATTTGAAGATTATGGATTCATTGACAATTTTATGTTATTTCGAGGAATGAGAAATCGTATTAGTTGCTCCGCAAAGAATGTCACTAATATTTGTCGAATTTCTAGTGCGATTTCTCGTTCCTCGAAATGACAAACAATAACGAATATTACTTTCCTAAAATTCCTTTTTTCAAAATTTGCCCAAAGTCATACATATCCTCATAAGAGCAATACAAAGGAACTGGCGCCAGACGAATTACGTTTGGTTCACGCCAATCTGTGATAACTCCATTTTTCATTAAATAATCGAACAAGCTTCTTCCTTCTCCATGTAGAAAAACAGACAATTGTGAAGCTCTTTCTTCAGGATTCGCTGGCGTAATAATTTCAAAAGTACTATCAACTTCCTTATCAATTTCGTGCAGAATAAATTCTAAATAAGACGTAATATGATCCCGTTTTGCAATTAAAGCATCCATTCCAACCTCAGCAAACATCTCTACAGAAGCTAAATAGGGTGCTAATGACAACACTGGAAGGTTACTAATCTGCCATCCTCCTGCTCCTTGAACAGGATCAAAGTTTGGTTCCATTTTAAAACGACGTTCTTTATTGTGTCCCCACCAACCTGCAAATCGTGGTAAATCTGGATCGCTGTGATGTCTTTCATGAACAAAAACTCCCGAAGCATTTCCAGGTCCTGAATTCATATATTTATAACTGCACCAAGCGGCAAAATCTACATTCCAATCGTGAAGTTCTAATTTGATGTTTCCAGCTGCATGTGCTAAATCCCAGCCTACTTTCGCTCCTGCTTTTTGTCCAGCTGCAGTTATGGTTTTAATGTCGAAAACTTGTCCAGTATAATAATTTACACCTCCAATTAAAACTAAAGCCAATTCGTCGCCAACTTCTTCGATTTTTGCTAAAACATCTTCAAGACGAATATTGTGCTCGCCTTCGCGTCGTTTAATTTCTACAATGGCATCTTCTGGTTTATATCCATGAAAATGAACCTGACTCTGAAACATATATTGATCTGATGGAAAAGCTTTTTCTTCGCAGATAATTTTATAACGCTTTCCTTTTGGCTGATAAAAAGAAACCATCAATAAATGAAGATTTACGGTTAAAGTATTCATAACGGTAACTTCTGACGGAAGTGCTCCCACAATTTTACTCAATGGTTCAGCGAATCTTTCCTGATAATCCCACCAAGGTTTCTCTGCATAAAAATGACCTTCAACAGCTAATTCTGCCCAGTCATTCATTACCTCGTCTATATAAGCTTTTGTACGTTTTGGTTGCAATCCTAAAGAGTTTCCAGTGAAATAAATTACTCGTTTATCATTTACTTTTGGGAAAATAAATTGATCTTGATAGTGATTCAATGAATCTTGAGCATCTAATTGTTTCGCGAATTCGCGTGTATTTTGAAAAGTCATTGTGTTTTTGTTTTGGATGCTAAAATAACAAAAATTGTTTATTTTGTTTCAAGTTTAAGGTTTCAAGTTGATATGCTTCGTGGTATTTAACTGCAAAGTTCGCAAGGTTTTTTGTTCCGTTTGTGTTTGCCAAATGCATAAGAACGCAAAGCTTTACGAACTTTGCGGTTAAATCGCATAACGAACATCAAACTTGAAACCTGAAACTTGAAACCATTAAAAACAGAAAACCCGACAGATTCTAAAAAAACTGTCGGGTTCTTATTTTGAAAATAAATTCTAATTAAAGAATTAACATCGCATCTCCGTAAGAATAGAATTTGTATCCTTCTTTGATCGCTTCGTCGTATGCTTTTTTCATTAAGTCATGACCACAGAAAGCAGAAATCATCATTAATAATGTTGATTTTGGTGTGTGGAAATTAGTAATCATACAGTTTGCAATACTAAAATCGTGAGGAGGGAAAATAAATTTATTTGTCCATCCCTCATAAGGATTTAAAGTATTTGCAGAAGAAACAGAACTTTCAATTGCACGCATAGAAGTTGTTCCTACAGCACAAATACGTTTTTTCTTTGCTTTTGCTTCATTTACAATGTCGCAAGCCTCTTGTCTGATGATTAATTCTTCAGAGTCCATTTTGTGTTTAGATAAATCTTCAACCTCAACTGGATTAAAAGTTCCTAAACCTACGTGAAGTGTAACCTCAGCAAAGTTTACTCCTTTGATTTCTAATTTTTTCAAAAGGTGTTTTGAAAAGTGTAAACCAGCAGTTGGTGCCGCTACAGCTCCTTCTTCTTTTGCATAAATTGTTTGGTATCTTTCAGCATCTTCGGCAGTAACCTCTCTGCTGATATATTTAGGAATTGGAGTTTCTCCAAGTTCTGTCAATTTGTTTCTAAACTCTTCGTAAGAACCGTCATATAAAAAACGTAATGTTCTACCACGAGAAGTTGTATTATCAATTACTTCGGCAACTAATGAATCGTCATCGCCAAAATAAAGTTTATTACCAATACGGATTTTTCTAGCTGGATCAACTAAAACATCCCATAAACGCTGCTCAGAATTTAATTCTCTTAATAAGAAAACCTCAATTCTTGCACCAGTTTTTTCTTTGTTTCCGTACAAACGTGCAGGGAAAACTTTTGTATTGTTAAGAATTAAAACGTCTCCGTCATCAAAATAATTGATAACATCTTTAAACATTTTGTGCTCTATTGTTTGTTTTTGACGGTCAATTACCATTAAACGAGATTCATCTCTATTTTCTGCCGGAAATTCAGCCAAAAGTTCTTTCGGTAAATTGAAATTGAAGTGTGATAATTTCATATTTGAAGTTAGATTTTAAAATATCAATCTTAGACTTTTTTATCTAAAATTTTAAATCGCTTGCAAATATACGATTGTGAGATAGGCGTTGTCAAGTGTTTTGATGTTTATTTTCAAAAGTCCCTGATTTAGTGGAGTTTTCAGAACCATTAAAAATGTTTTTTTTATCATATAAGTTAGATAAGTTCATTTAATTTGGATTTCTTAAACAAAAAAACCTCTGGTTGAAACCAGAGGTTATATTATTAATCTTTATTAAGTCCTTTATTTAAAAGAACTTATATAGTACAATTTGATTACAATTCTGAAACTTGAAAGTTTAAAGCCTTTAAATCATTCCAAAAATCTGGATATGATTTTGAAACTACTTCGGCATCATCAATAATAATTGGCACTTTTATAGCAAGCGGTGCAAATGCCATTGCCATACGGTGATCGTTGTAAGTTGCAATATGAACATCTTGATTAATTTCTCCAGATCGCAATAAAGTCAAACTGTCATTAGTTACAGAAATATTGGCTCCTAATTTTGTAAGCTCAATTCTTAAAGCTTCAAGTCTATCTGTTTCCTTAATTTTCAGTGTATGAAGACCTGTTAAATGGCATCCAATTCCTAAACCTAAACAAGTTACTACAATTGTTTGCGCAATATCTGGTGTATTATTCAATTCAAAATTTACATCTTCATATGCAAAACCAACTTGTTTTTCCAATGTCATTTGATTATTTTGGAAAGTAGTTTTTACACCCATTTTTTCATACAGAGAAACTAATTCTGAATCTCCTTGCAAGCTGTTTTCTTTATAACTGCTTAAAGTTATTTTTGCAGCATCAGCCAAAGCCACAAGGCTAAAGAAATACGACGCAGAACTCCAATCAGATTCTACAACCATTTCTTTTGATTCAACAGATTCTTTAGGATAAACTTTTATTACATTTCCTTCAAAACTAGTTTGAATATCTAAATCTTTTAGCAAAGCCAAAGTCATTTTGATATACGGAATCGAAGTTATTTCTCCTTCTAAAGTTAACTCTAAACCATTTTCTAATTTTGCCGCTACTAACAAAAGTGCAGATATATACTGACTGCTTACATTTGCCGCTAAAGTAACTTTTGAAGCGGTTACTTTTTTTCCTTTGATTCGAATTGGCGGATAACCAACTTCTTTTTCATATGAAATTTCAACGCCTAATTGTGCCAAAGCTTCAACTAAAATTTTAATCGGGCGCTCCTGCATTCTGCTTGAGCCTGTCATTACCACTTCTCTGCCTTCATTTACTGCAAAATATGCTGTTAAAAATCGCATTGCCGTTCCAGCATGGTGAATGTCAACAATTTCGTCATTTCCTGCCAGCGCTTTCTGCATTACTTCGCTGTCATCAGAGTTTGAAGTATTGGCTAATGTGATATTTGGAAACAATGCTTTTAGTAATAATAAGCGATTTGTTTCGCTTTTAGAACCCGTAATATTTAGTTGCGAATTATCAATCGTAAATTGTGAATTCGTGCTTAATTTTAAATTCATGATTTTAGTTATGAGTTGCGAATTGTGAGTGACATAATTCGAGTGCGCAATTTACCACTCCTCGCTCGTAAATCAAAATCTGCGATAAAATTTCACAATTATTTCAATTTATCGTTGTTTTTGTGACGATCTTTATCTCTAACCGATTTTAAGTCCATTTTTTTATCAAAAGCTGCTTGTAAATCAATTCCTGTTTGGTTCGCCAGACATAGAACAACGAAAACAACATCGGCCAATTCTTCCCCTAAATCTTTATTTTTATCACTTTCTTTCTCAGATTGTTCTCCATAACGACGAGCAATAATTCGAGCCACTTCGCCTACTTCTTCTGTAAGCTGAGCCATATTTGTTAATTCGTTAAAATATCGAACACCGTGTTCTTTTATCCAAGTATCAACATCTAGTTGTGCATTTTTCAAATCCATCTTTAAGCTTTTTTTAGAACAATTTTTTCATTTTGACTAGCAATCATTTTTTGAAACATAGTTTTCAATGCATTGTAATCTTCAGCTGCAAAAATACTATTGTTAATGTCTTTTGAAAAGCTAAATTGGATTTTGTTTCCCTCGTTTAAAATATTTAATGATAAACTTATAGACTTATCTTCGAGAGAAAGTCTAGTTGATTTTGGCAGCATTTCTACAATATAACCTTGCGGAATTTCTAAAATTGCAAAAACTTTCTCTTGTGTAGGATATCCAAAATAAACCCCCATTTGTCTATCTTCCTGTACAAAAGGATTTTTTGACTGCGTATAGAACAACATGGGACTTATATATAATTTCCCTCCTATCATTTCTACAAAATTATCAGTTTCAAAACTGAAGGCTTCTATAAGCGGATCAGAAATATTGGAGATTTTATTAGTTACTAAATAATCTGAAATCTTCAGATTGCCAAGCTGTTGCTCCAATTTTTCAAGATAATTCTCCTGATTTTGTTTTCCGTTTTCAATTCTAAATTTATAAGCTTTATAATCTGTTCTTTGAATTCTAATTTTTCCATCAATTTTTCCATTTTCATTAAGCCTAAAGCTTATATTGACACTTTCTTTTGAAGGTTTTGCAGGAACTAAATCAATTTCTTTTGACGTTCCGTCGCTCTTAATTAATCTTCCTTTCCAGTTTAAAACATTTAAAGGAAGTATGTCTGGTACTGTGAATTTTCTAGATGCATCTAATAAAATTTGCTTTCCATCAATTTCAACTGCTGCAATTACATAATTAAATCCAGTCCTTGTAGGATAAATTGGGATTCCATTTTCAATTGTGCTCACCAAAACAGGATTCGCTTCTATTCCTGCCCATTTCAACATATTTAAGAGTATAAAATTGATTTCTGCAATATTTCCGGTTTGATCTTTATATGCTTTTTCAATTCCTTTATCTGTATATAAGCTATTAATTTCATTCCAGTTCATTTTATTCTGAACGAACTGAAAAATAGCATTCATTCTGTCATTTTGAGAAGAAATATTTGCAACTACTTTTTTTACGTCTTCAATCAAAAAACTATTATTACTGAGTTCTTTTCCAAAACGATCTTCTTTAAAAATAGTAGTAGCTACACCTTCCCATGTTATTGTATAATCCTTTACAGGCTCATCCGGCATTCGTACACGTTCTAATTCATGTTTGATACAGCCTCGATAATTCTCTATATTATTGACATAGGGTTCTTCTTTTAGCGCAGGTATGTTTTTTCCAGAATAAACCGCATTAATCTGCTTGTAAGTCATCACACGACTTTGGTCGTATTTATCTGTAAAATTCTGACTTCCCATTACAATTTTTGAATCACTTTCTAAGACATGATTACCAACTAAAAGACTTTTATAGATATAAAATTCTGGAAACTCTGTTTTATATTCAAAATAATTTAAAGGAATACTATATTGAAAATCAAAATCAGGAAATTGAACAATGTTTTCAGACTTTAAAACGTATTTATATTCTATCACAGATCCAACTTTTACATTTGGGAATGTAATTGATTTTTCATTCCAGTATTCGTTAATTGTCTTCTTGAACAGCGCTTGATTACCAAGCTTTGTTTTTTCAATTTTTCCATCTTCAAGATTGTACGTGACAGCATTTGAAAATGTTAATAATTCTTCATTTAAATTCTGATAGCCAACATAATAACGCACTTTCTGATTTGCCCATTTGAGGCCTTCTTTTTTGTATATTTTGATTTTAAATTCATAAGTATGAATTGCAGAAAAACCTGTTTTCCCATTATAGTTAAAAACTGTTTTCCCTTTTTTAAATAAAATCGCTGCTGGAGCAGAAGAATCTGCAGGGTGCATTTTTTCCTGTAATTCGTCAATAGTGACTTTTCCAAGCTCATACCTTTGCGCTTGGATATCAAAACTATTCCACAAGAATGCTGTACAAATCAGAAGAAATCGCAACATACTAAATACGTTTTAAAACTATTTTTTCTGTTTCTTTTGCAACCATCGCTTTATAATAATCTTTCAACATATCATAGTTTTCAGCAGACACAATTGCTTCATTGATTTGATGTGCAATTGTTAACTGAAGAAAATTTCCGTTTGCTGCTATATTGTATTTAAAAGTCCCTAAATCACCTTCCATACTTACAACACTTTGAGCTGGTATTGTTTCAACTGTAAATCCTTCTGGAATTTTAATGGTAATATTATATTTTTCTAAAAACGGAAAACTAAAATCTACCGGATATTCACGAGCTTCTTGCTTGAACGGATTTTTATCATTGGTAAAAAACAACATTGGGCTAACGTATATTTTATCTCCAATTAATTCACATAAATTTGATCCTGTAAATGAGTAAGACTCAATAGCCGGCAACAAAATTTCTTTCTCATTTGTTCTTTTATATTCGCTTATCTCGATTTTGCCATTTTGATTTTCCAATTTCTCAAGATAATCTTCTTGTTTTACGCTATAAGAATTCTCTCTTTTAACCATTGCATTATAATCTGTAGATTGTCTTCTTGCTTTTCCTGAAATTTTACCATCGGCTTCAATGGTATAACTTAGAGAAACAGCATCACTTGATGTTTTACTCGGCATTAAGTCAATCTCCTCAGAAGTTCCGTCTTTTCTAATTAATCTTCCAGACCAGTTTAGAGCTCTTAAAGGCAAAACATTTGGTGTAGAATATTTATCTGTGGCATCTATTAAAATATTTCCATTTGGTGTTTCTACAGCTGCAATTACATAATTGAATGCTGATCTATTAGGAAACAATGCAATTCCGTTTGATCTTGTACTTACTAAAACTGGATGCGCTTTTAATCCAGAATGGCGCAGCATTGCAGTAAGCATTAAATTAATATCGGCTATATTTCCTGTTTTTTCTTTGTATGCTTTTTTAACTCCATTTTCACAGCCATAACCTGTATAACCATTCCACTTTACATTCGACTTCACATGATTAAAAATTGCCCAAATTCGTTCTTCAGGTGTATTTAATCCAGCTAAAAGTTTTGTTAAATCCTCTTCAAAATAGCCTGTTTTATTTAGCTCTGGACCAAAATCATCATATTCATAAATTGTTTTCACAACTGAATTCCAATTTGTAGAATATTCTTTCATTGGTGAATTTGGAAATTTTGTGGCCGATAACTCATACTGAATACTTGATGTATAATTATCAATATTATTAACATAATCTTCTTCCTTCATCGCAGGAAAATCAACTGCCACATAAGTAGTTTCAGTTTCCATATACTCTACTTTATCTCTCGAAAACTCAGTCACGGTAGCTGTGCCGTCATTTCCTCCAGATCTTTCTTTAGTAGTAAATGTTACCGTTTTTGGATTCTTAAGAGTCGTTACTTTAGGAAAAACATACCCTTTTTGTCTTGAATTAAAAACATAATATTCAGGAATATGTACTGAAAACTCAGAATAATTTACAGGGATACTGGTTTGAAAATCCCATTCTCTTATCAATCGATCACTTGGACATTTGATTGTATATCTAAATTCGATTACTGAGCCTTCTTTTACATTTGGCATTGCAATTTTCTTTTGCCCTTTGTATTTAGAAATCACTTCATCAAAAGTACCATCGCTTTTAAGTTTTGTTTTTTCAATTTTACCATCAACTAAATTATAAGTAACGGCATCTGTAAAAAATACGCGTTCTTTTAGGTTAGTAGTATTCCAATACCAGACTGCTTGATTTGCCCAGCTGTAACCTTCTTTTTTATAAATTTTGATTCTCGTTTCTACATCCGTTAAGGTAACAAAACCATTGCTGGGATCATATTCAATTCTGGCTTCTCCTTTTGTGTACAAAACAGCAGCTACTGCCGATGAATCTTTGGGATGTACCTTTTGTTGTAATTCTGCAATTGATACTTTCCCTAATTTAAAATCCTGTGCGCTTATTTTTGAAACAAACAACAACAGAATTGATAAACATAAAGGTTTACTAAATTTCATTTTGGTTAGTTTTTGGTTAGTTTTTAGTTAATATAATTTTAGCATTATCATTACGCGACACTTGCTCCATAAAAAGTCTATATTCATCATATTCTTTACTAGAGTATTTTCCGCGATTTAGAAACATAGACCTTTTATAGGTTAGCTTATTATTTTCTTTTTTAATTATCTCTGTTTTATATTCTCCGAATTTTCCTTTAAGCTCATAATTTTGAGGAAGGAATTCGATACTGAAACCGGCAGGAAGATTTATTTCAATTTCATCTGTATCTAAGTAACCGCGCTGAATTTGAAATGGATTTTTACGGTTTCTTATTCGCTTTACATTTTCAGAATTTTGATTGAAGGCATCAACAGCAAAAATCATTTTATTTCCTGTTACAGCACCATAATTAGTTGCGGTTAACTGTACATCTTCAGAGAAACGAATGTTTTCTTTATCGTTTTCAAATGCTATTTTACCTAATTTGATGTTGTTTATGTTTTCCCAGTACTTTTTATAATGCGCTTCTTTTTCTGTAGGCTGCAGTTTTTCAATTTGTTGTTTAGTTCCGTATTGAGAACCTTCAGAAACAATATTTACTTTACCTGAAAAAATGCCATTTTCATCTAAAGAATAGTTTCCTTTACTGAATTGAGTATTATCTTTTGATTCATAAATTTTTGTTCTGATTATTTCGCCTCCCTCAGGTTTAATTACGATAACTTTTCTATTGTCTGTAAAATTTGCCTGATATCCAAAAGGATCCTGTTGACTCGTACATTCTAAAAAAACATATTTATTGTCATTTGGTACGCATAAAATCGCATGATTTCCTTCTATCGAAAAGAAATCCTCATCAATATCTCTTAAATCACGATCACCATATAATTCAGTATAATATGATGGAACTCCTACAACATCTAAAAGTGCCCTTGTATAATTTGATAATGCTTTACAATCTCCATAACCTAAACGATCAACATCTGTCGCCAGCATAGGTTTGAATCCTCCAATACCTAATTGAATACTCACATATCTGGATTTCTCCTGCACATATTGATAAATAATTTTTGCTTTTTTTATAGGATCTGATTCATTTCCCGCAAGTGACTTTATCTTAGTTTTGGTTTCCTCAGGCAATACTATTGTTTCTGCTAATATTTTTTCTGAAAACCACTTTCCATACTCCTTCCAGTCTTTTGCATTTCCATCAATTCCTTCTAGATTAAAGTATTCAAGACTCATAACCACTTTTGGATACAATTCATTAAATGCAGGACTATAATCCTCAGGTCTTTGAGCTGTAATGTTTTTTGCGGTATATGAAAGTTGGCTTTCTGTATCATCTGTTTTTTTTATATCAAAAACCGACAATAGACTTTCCTTCTTTCTAAAGCCAAGATTATTAGGATATTTTACATTTAAAATAGATTTTTCTACACTTACAAAATATTGATCTAAAGGATACCAACGCGGAAGAAAAGCCGTATTTGAAGTTTCAGTTTCACTGGTATAGACTATTGTAAAAGGATATGAGGTTGGAGTATAATCTAAATAAATATATCTAGCATCTGAAGCAAGTGTAACTCCATCTACTGCACTGACATCTTTAAAATCTTTACGTTTGATTTTTTTAACCTCACCACCAAAGGCATCATAGACAGTTGCTTCAATATTTTTGACAGAGCTTCTTTTATTATAATTTTCAGAAGCACTTACAGCTCTTATGCCTTTTTCATTTAATACTGTAACAGCTCTCAGTGTTTTAATATTCATACTTCGCTGTGAAACAATAGTAATATCCGTTTGATCTAAACGAACAACGGCATTGGCATTCTCTTTTAAACTGTCTGCAATGGTTAAAACAGAATATTCACCCTTTTGAGCAAAAGAAATGGTGGCAAATGAGAAAAAAAATAACGCAATAAAAGCGGTTTTCATTAGTAAGTAATTTCGTCAAATATATATTATTTTTAGAAATTCTTAACATTTGTCTAATGATTTTTTAATCTCTGTTTTTACTGTCTATTAAAATAGTTACAGGACCGTCATTTATAAGACTTACCTTCATATCTGCACCAAAAATTCCAGTTTGCACTTTTTTATTAAACTCTTTTTCTAAAGATTTTACAAAGTTCTCATACATCGGAATCGCAAATTCAGGTTTTGCAGCTTTTATATAAGATGGTCGGTTTCCTTTTTTTGTAGAGGCGTGAAGTGTAAATTGGCTAACAACAATTATGTCGCCGTCGATGTCCTGAACTGAGCAGTTCATAACATCATTTTCATCACCAAAAATTCTCATTTTAATGATTTTTCCTGAAAGCCAGTCAATATCTTCCTGAGTATCGGCATCTTCAATTCCAACTAAAACCAATAATCCTTTTTTAATGTCGGCTGTCTTTTCTCCGTCAACAGTAACGGAAGCTTCTGAAACTCTTTGAAGAACAATTTTCATAAATTAAAATATTATTTTGGTAGTAGAATGACCTTTTTAAAGTGTAAAATGCTGGTTATGAAATGTAAATGACTATTTTCTTGTTTCATCACTTGCTGCACGATCATCACCATAAATATCAGTTCGGTAATGTTCTTCATCTCCTTCCAATATTTTAAGATAACTATTGTAACGCGACCAAGCAATTTCGTCTTTTTCTAAAGCTGCTTTTATAGCACAATGCGGTTCTTCTTTATGTAAACAGTTGTTGAACTTACATTGATCCTTAAGCTTAAAAAATTCTGGAAAATAACCGCTGATTTCTGTTGGTTCCATATCGACAATTCCGAAACCTTTAATTCCAGGTGTATCAATAATTCTAGCATCAAATGACAAATCATACATTTCAGCAAAAGTTGTAGTGTGCTGTCCTTGCTTGCTTTGTTCTGAAATTACTGTGGTTTTTAAATGAAGACTTGGTTCCATCGCATTCACCAAAGTTGATTTCCCAACTCCAGAATGTCCCGAAAACATGCTGACTTTACCTATCATCATTTCTTTCAGTTTATCAACGCCTTTATTTTCTGTTGAAGAAATTCTGAGGCATTTATATCCTATTTCGGTGTAAATATGCTGTAAATAAAGCTGATCGTCTAATGTCTGTTCATTGAGTGTATCAATTTTATTAAAAATAAGAACAGCTTCAATTCCGTATGCTTCGGCAGTAACCAAAAAACGATCAATAAAGCTTGTCGTTGTTGGCGGATTATCAATTGTAACCAACAAAAAAACTTGATCTATATTAGAAGCAATAATATGAATCTGCTTAGACAAGTTAACCGATTTACGAACGATATAATTTTTTCTTTCGTGAATTTTATGAATTGTTCCCGTTAAGGTATCTGAAGTTTCTTCTAATTCATAATCGACAATATCGCCTACAGCAATAGGATTAGTACTTTTAATCCCTTTCATTCTAAACTTCCCTTTCATGCGGCATTCGATAAAATCGCCTTTTTCAGATTTTACGGTATACCAACTTCCTGTAGATTTATAAACGGTTCCTGTCATTCTATAATTTTAGATATCAGATTTTAGTCCCGAAAGCTATCGAGAAAAAGGCAAAATTACGTTTTTAGAATGGAACAACGTAATTTCGCCTTTTAAATTTGAAAGACATCCTTTTAATTTGCAGACTTTACCAGATAATTTCGGCTAAAGCTTGATTCTCTTTTATTTTCCCTAACTGAATTGTTTTTAAAGTTCTGGAAGTTTTTCCTGCTCTCGTAATATAAATTTCGACCATTAATGTTGCCGGACCATTTTCTGTTAATTCAGTTTCTCCAAAATAATTGGTTTTAATTTGATATTTCCCTTTTACCGCATTTCTGATTATATATTGTTCCGGGCCATAACCCTCGGTAAAATCTTTAGAAAATCTTCCTCCAATTTGTGTAGAAGTATGGCTGTAGTAACATTCTTCATTTGTTGGTTCAATTACATGCAAATCCAAATCAACATCCATTTGGTTCCAGTTCATAATGACTCTGATATCAACTGGCATTTTAGCAAGGTACTTTTTATCAAGCTTACCCGTTTTTATGCTAGAATGTGCTGTTATCATACGATTAACATCCATTAAAATAATATCTTCTACACCTTCATACTGACCGCTCATTTCTCCATAATAATTCACTTCAAGTGCTTTAATTAATTCATCAAAAGCTTCTTGATATTTTCCAGCATCTTCTAGTGTTAAAGCATAATCTCTAAAACTCTGCGGTTCATGTTCTCTCCATTTTACGACTTGTTTTGCGGTAAAAACTGCATCATTATAATCTTTCCACTGACGCAAAGTATACGTCAAAGTTTTATAAAGCTGATGATTCTCTAAGCCTAAATCGGCAATATTGCTAATGATCAGCAATGCTTTTTTAAGATCGCCCTGATTGTAAAAAAAGTGAGCTGCATCAAAATAAAAACTTGGGTTTCTTTCTTGCGATTTTCTCAGTTCAAAATACAAATCGTATTGTTTTTCTTTTGGCGCTTTTGCTAAAGCTTTCAAATACAATCGATCTGGATTCCAACTTTTTGTTTGTACAATTCCACTATTTGAAGACTGCTTTTTCGTTGTTATAATAATAACGCCATTTGCCCCTCTGCTGCCATAAGCAGCAATTCTAGACGCATCTTTCAAAACATCTACTGTATCAATATCATCTGACTTTAAATCGGTCAATTCACCCTCATAAAACTGACCATCAACTATAATTAAAGGCTTTTTTGAATCTCCAGCCAAATAACCTCTACTGAAATTTAAATCTTGTGAAAGGTCTTTGCTTTTTGAAGCATTTTCTGGGAGATAACCTGCCACAACTGTTTCTTGTAATTTAGCGGCATTCGTCTCTTTTTGTATTTCTTCACTGCCTACTTTTTTATCTTTTAATTCGGTAATTTTTGGCACATCCTCAGTAACCTCTTGCGCTTTTGCAACCACAGGCGCAACAAATTTTACCTGATCAGCCTTTGGCGGAGTAGATGTATTATACACAGCATTATCTTCCACAATAACAGTTGAAACTGATCCTGCTCCAACAGGTTCGTCTATTGTTACAGCAGCGTCAGGATCTCCTTTTATAGTTTCAGTTCCAACTATAGCCTCAGTTCCAATTCTTATATCCCCATTTCTGCCTTCAGCACTTGGCGGCGGCGGCGGCCCTGGAACTTGTCTTTTGTGTTTATACTTAGATGCTATTTTTTGTCCATTATACTTAAGATTCTTTTTCCACCAAACATTTAATCCATTAAAATAACTTTCTATATTGTCCGAATTACTTTTTTGCTGAGCCACATTAGTATCATGTTCCTGTTTTTTAATTCTGTCAAATTCAGAACGTAATTCTGCTGGCGGAATAATATCGTACATAATATAATCTCTCACATTTTCCAGAACAATCAGTGAAGTATTTTTGGTTACAATGCCGAATTTCTTTCCAAGAAACTCGATTTCATCTGCGTTTTTAGCATATTGCAATTCAAAATTGGCAATTTTTTTTTGCGCCCAAAGTTTTTCAATATTTACATCAGCAGAACTTTGAACAGCTGCATCAAGCGTAATTTTCTTTTCTAAAACAGCTTCATTATTATAGCCGAATAATAAAGTAATTTCATTTTTCGGATTCAAAGAAATTCCTGAAAAACTAAAATTCCCTGAAACCGGAGTTCCTTCCATTGGAAATAAATCAGTTGTCGTTAAATTTTCTTTTATTCCTAAAAATTTCAAACTCGCATTCGTTAATTTATCTAGAGCAGTTTCAACACTTATCTGATTTAAATTGATAAAGTTCCCTCCCGTTTTCATTGCCGAATAATTCAGAAAAGAAAAATCAGCAGATACAGAAGAAGTAATAGTATAAACCTGCTTTTTAGTTTTTGGCAGAAGGTTTTCACTTAAAGAAGATAATCCATCAGAGAAAAATAAAAACTCATCCTGATTTTCAAAACTAATTTGCGAATAACGCGTTCCACCATCGTATTTTGTATTTTCTAAAACGGTTTTTAATTCAGTCCAATTTCCGTTAGAAATCACAAATTCTTTTTGCTTTTCGAAAGTGTAATTTAAAAAGTACAAAGTCACTTTTGTATTTTTATTTTTTTGAAAATAGGCATCAAGCAAATCCAATTCTTTCTTTAAATCTCGGTTTTTACAGCTCAATGAATTATCCCAAATCAAACCAATTGAAGCCGGATTTTTTTTAGCAATTTTATTTCCCTCTATAAAAGTATTTCCATAAAAATAATATTGTCCGCCAGCATCCTGCATCACAACACTCGGGATATTTTGCTGAATTGGAATTTTAATAACTATTTTTTCTGCAGGCTCATAATTTTCTTTTTTTACGGATGCCTGAAAAGATTGGTTCCATTTTGAAAACGAAATTTCTTTCTCTGAGCTCTCAGTAACAATTGGCGCAGTCGAAGTTCCCAAAACTGAAACGTTAATTTCAAACTGATCTAATTTTTTCGGAAAACGGCTTACCAATTGATACGCCAGATTATCTTTATCAAAAGCCGAAAGTTCTTCTTCATAACCAATAACAACAGTTCGTTCTCCATTTGGCATCAACGGATAAATTCTTGTTTTAAAATTATTTCCATCTACTTTTTCTAACAATCCCGGATCGACACGACGATGCTCAATAGCTTCAAAAACTTGTTTCCCTTTATTTTTATTCACCGGAACTGCTTCACGTAGTTTGCCATTGATGTCTATCGCATATCTTGAAACTGAAACATTTTCAGGCAGTGGAAAAATAAGTTCTGCTTCCATTTGACGAGTTCCCGAATTAAAAAAATGCATTTCAGCAGTCGTATAAGCAATGTTTCCTACCACTTTTACATTCACAAAAAGTTTATTCATTCTTACTTTTTCAGCTTCTTCTCCTTTAACGGTAAGTTCAGGACTTTGTGCGAAAGTTTTCGTTCCAATAAAAAACAGAAAGAAAAGCAAAACATTCAAATTCATTTGAAAACTGCCAGGCGCAGACGAAAACAATTTTAATTTCATGACACAAAAATTAAGGTTTATATTGTTATAGAGAACAAAAGACATTAAAAGGTTGGGAAGATAATTATTTTATTTTTATCTGTTTGGTCTGCAAAATCTGCGGGCGAATATTTTTTCTCGCAGATTTTCCTGATTAGCAGTTTTATTTCCTTTTTAGTCTTCCCTTAAAAAGCCACTTTTTGAATTTCGATTAAAATAGTGGTTTTGTTTTTAGGCAAAAAGTTGAATAAAAAATGTAAGCAAAAAAAAATCTTCTTCGTTTTTTATCAGAAGAAACTATGTCAAAACTTTTGAAGGTTTTAAAACAAAAATATCGGAAAAAACAAGAGCTTTAACCGAATTCAATGTATCAATAAATTTATCTTTACATACCTTGCAAATCATATCAAAAATCAAATTATTTAATTATATTCAACAAGTAAATGATGGATTTAAAAATCTGCATCATTTTTCTATTACATCTCAAAAAAAGAATAAAATGATATTGAAAACAAAATATGCTGTAGCAGCTTTATTGACAACCTTTCTTGTTTCTAGCGGATTGAAAGCACAGACAAAAGCAATTAATATAGAAAGCAGTTATATTACAGATCCACCCGTGACGACAACCAGCCACGCATCAACTTTAGTGGAATACAAGCCAAATGAAATTTTAGCTGCTTGGTTTGGAGGAAAATATGAAGGATCAAAAGATGTCGGAATTTATATTTCAGCTTATAAAGATAAAAAATGGTCGGCACCAAAAGAATTGATTCAGCCTTTAATAAAAGGTACTGATACACTGCCTTGCTGGAATCCGGTTCTTTTTAAAGCTAAAAGCCAGAATTTGTATTTGTTTTACAAAACAGGAAAAAATCCAAGAGAATGGTTTGGCGCTATGATTGTTTCCAAAGATAACGGAACAACTTGGGGAGAACCAAAATACCTTCCAGATGGAATTTACGGACCAATTCGTAATAAACCAATTGAAACTATTCCAGGAATAATTTTATGTGGGAGCAGTACAGAAAGTGTTAATACTGACGAATGGAGAATCCATGTTGAAGAATATACAGAAGCGACTGATTCTTGGAAGAAAATAGCGGTAGAAAACCGTCAGAACTTTAATGTCATTCAGCCGGCATTTTTAATTCATAGTGCTACAGATATTCAGATGTTATCCCGAAGCAAACACAATAAAATAGTTTCAAGCTGGTCTGGCGATAACGGGAAAAGCTGGATAAGAACCAATACAATCAATGTGATCAATTCTAATTCAGGAATAGATGCTTTAACCATAAATAAAAACCTTTTTTTATTGGTAAACAATCCATTACCGAAAGGAAAAGACTGGTTTAACGGAAGAAATATTTTGGACGTAGAATATTCAAAAGATGGTCTGAACTGGAAAAAATTATTTGATCTGGAAAAACAGGAAAAAGGTGAATTCAGCTATCCGGCAATCATCCAGACTACTGATAAAAAAGTACATGTTTTATATACTTATGATAGAAAGTACATCAAACATACCGCATTCGATTTGAATTAATCAGTACACTATGAGAGATCTTAAATCGTATTCATCACTTATACTGAACTATACTGTTTTCGATAATTTAACTGCTCTTTTCCTTGTTTTTACAACCCAAGTTACTGACAATTAAACAATTGTTTCTTTTTTAAGGAGTAATTAATTATTTTATCTGCTTTATTTTCTATTTAAAATTAGGACAAAAAAATCCCCAAAGTCCGAAAACAATGGAGATTTAATATAAAAAAACAATCTATTTTTAAAATCGTGCTATAAGAAATTTCAAATTAACTTATAGCACTTATATGGTTTAGAAAAAATTATGCGTTGAAAATTTTCTCTTGGTGACCAATACTTTCTTGGTGAATTGCTTTGAACATTCTTAAAACAAACTCTTCAGTAAGACCTTTTTTCTCACCTTCAAGAATCATTTTTCCTAAGATTTCGTTCCAACGATTGTTTTGAAGAATCGCAACGTTCGCATCTTTTTTCACCTGACCAATTTCGTCAGCCACTTTCATACGTTTTCCTAACAATTCTAATAAGTTAGCATCAAGAACGTCGATGTTCGCTCTTAGTTTAGTCATTTTTTGGCTGTACTCATCTGTAGTATCATCCGTTTTTCTGATAGTCAAATCTTTAATGATTTGTTTCAAAACATCTGGAGTAACTTGCTGCGCAGCATCAGACCAAGCGTTGTCTGGATCGATGTGTGTTTCGATAATCATACCATCGTAGTTCAAATCTAAAGCCTCTTGAGTTACTTCAAAAATCATTTTACGATCTCCAGTAATGTGAGATGGATCGATGATTAATGGTAAATCAGGGAATTTGTTTTGCAATTCGATAGCAATCTGCCATTCTGGAATGTTTCTGTATTTTGTTTTTTCGTAAGTAGAGAAACCTCTGTGAATAACACCTAATTTCTCGATTCCAGCCATGTGTAAACGCTCAACACCACCTAACCATAAAGCTAAATCTGGGTTTACTGGATTTTTAACCAAAACGATTTTATCAGTTCCTTTCAAAGTATCAGCAATTTCCTGAACCGCAAAAGGGTTTGCAGTTGTACGAGCACCAACCCATAAAACGTCAATATCATGTTCTAAAGCTAGTTTACAGTGCGCTGCAGTTGCAACTTCAGTACCCATCAATAAACCAGTTTCAGCTTTAGCTTTTTGTAACCATTTTAAACCAATTTCTCCAACACCTTCAAATCCTCCTGGACGCGTTCTTGGTTTCCAAATTCCTGCTCTGAAAACACTAACTTTTGAATCTTTCAATTCGTGAGCAATTTTCAATACTTGATCTTCCGTTTCTGCACTACATGGTCCAGCTATCACAAGTGGGTGATTTAAATTGAAATCTTCTAACCACTTTCTCATTTCTTTCTTATTTTCCATCTTAATTCTAATTTACTTTTTAGTTGTTGTTAATCCGTTTAGTATTTCTTTTATTTTATTTGTGCTTTCCATTTCTTCAAAAATGGCTTTGTAATCTTCTTCTTTTAGCAAATCCCTAAACCGACTGAGATTTGAAATATATTCTTCTAATGTTTCCAGAACGTGTTCTTTGTTTTGCTTAAAAATTGGTGTCCACATCGCTGGCGAACTTTTTGCTAAACGAACCGTACTTTCAAATCCACTTCCCGCCATATCAAAAATATCCTGTTCGTCTTTTTCTTTATTCATTACCGTTTTCCCCAGCATAAACGAACTAATGTGCGACAAATGTGAAACGTAAGCAATATGTTTGTCGTGCGAAGTTGGATCCATATATCGAATCCTCATTCCAATTTCGCTGAAAAGCTTTAACGCCTTTTCCTGCAATTTAAAAGTGGTTTTTTCCACTTCGCAAATAATGTTTGTTTTCCCTTTAAACAAACCTTTTATCGCCGCCGAAGGTCCTGAAAACTCCGTTCCCGCTATCGGATGCGTGGCAATAAAATTTCTTCTTTTCGGATGACTTGCTACTGCTTCACAAATTGGTTTTTTCGTCGAACCAACCTCAAAAACAATCGTTTTATCTCCAACTTGATCCAGAACTTTTGGCAAAACCGTCAGCGCCACATCCACTGGAACCGAAACGATCACAAAATCAGCTTCAGCCAAATCTTCAAAACTTCCCGCTTCGTCGATAACTCCTAAATTAATGGCTTCCTGCAAATGTTTTTCGTTGCTCTCAATCCCAAAAATCGTCGAATCAGGATGTTGGTCTTTGATGTCCAGCACCATCGAACCGCCAATTAATCCTATTCCTATTACGTATACTTTCATATTTCTTTTTATTAGAAGCTGCTTCCTGCTATCCGTTTCAATCTTTTCCGCCTCCCGAAGCCTCGGGACCGTCGCAAAAGGATTTCCACTTCTATCAGGGCTAGGGCTTCTCGTTTTTTAAAGACCTTTTATTTTTTCTGTCACCCTGAGCGAAGTCGAAGGGCGCTCCAATTGTAACGCGGGCTTCGACTTCGCTCAGCCTGACAATCTGGATAAAAATCTTAATACTTAATTCTAAAGTCTTAATACTTAAAATCGATCAATCGCTTCTTGTACTTTTTCTTCTTTCACACACAATGAGAATCTGATATACCCTTCACCGTTACTTCCAAAAATGGTTCCCGGTGTAATGAAAATATGTTTCTCATATAATATTTCGTCAATGAACTTCTCTGCTGATTCAATTCCTTCCGGAAGTTTTGCCCAAACAAAAAGTCCAACTCCTTCTTTATAAACTTTACAATTTAACTTTTCAGCTAATTTCTCTGTCAATTCTCTACGGCGTCTGTAAATTTTATTTTGATCTTCGAACCAAGATTTATCACAATTTAAAGCTGCAACGGCACCTTTCTGAATTCCGTAGAACATTCCGCTGTCCATGTTGCTTTTTACTTTTAGAACTGCATCGATAATTTCAGGATTTCCTAAAACCATTCCAACTCTCCAGCCAGCCATGTTGAAAGTTTTACTAAGTGAATTCAATTCTAAAGCCACTTCTTTCGCACCTTCAACTTGCAATAAACTCATCGGATTATCATTCAAAACAAAACTATACGGATTGTCGTTGATCAATAATATGTTGTGTTTTTTAGCAAAAGCAACCAATTTTTCAAATAACGCTAAACTTCCTCTCGCTCCTGTTGGCATGTGAGGATATCCCAGCCACATGATTTTTACTTTCTCCAGATCTAATTTTTCTAAAGCTTCAAAATCTGGTTCCCAAGCATTTGCTTCTTTCAGATCATAATAAACTGGAACCGCTCCAACTAAATTAGTTACCGAAGTATACGTTGGATAACCTGGATTCGGAATTAAAACATGATCGCCTTCATTTAAAAATGCTAACGAAATGTGCATAATTCCTTCTTTCGAACCCATTAATGGTAAAATCTCATTATTCGGATTTAATTCAACACCAAATTGATTCTGATAAAAATCGGCCATCCCTTTTCTCAATTCTGGTAATCCCTGATAGCTTTGATAACCATGCCCGTTTTCGTCTTGAATTGCCGCAGCGACTGCTTCAATTACTGCTTTTGACGGACTCAAATCAGGGCTTCCAATTCCCATATTGATGATCGATTTTCCTTCAGACATCAATTGACGAACTTCTCTCAATTTTGATGAGAAGTAGTATTCTTCAACTGTGTCTAATCTTTTTGCTGTTGTAATCATTTCTGTTTTTTATTAAAAATGCTTTAGGCTTTAGGCCGTAAGCGATATGCTTTTCTCTTTGGACTTTCGACTTTATGACTCAGCCAGGGGCTTTGTATTCTTATATTCTCCCAAAACTTTAAAATATTCTGCCATTATATTTAATAACGCTTTGGCTTTTGCAAAATCTTCGTATTTCTCAAACGTCACATCTACGAAAAATGAATATTTCCAAGGTGTTTCAATTTTTGGAAGCGACTGGATTTTTGTCAAATTCAGTTTGCAGTCACTCATTACATTCAAAACCGCCGCTAAACTTCCTCTTTTATGATCTAATTCAAATTTTACAGAAGCTCTGTTGATTTCGCTTTCTGGCAAAAATGAATTCTGCTTTTTGATGATTACGAAACGCGTCATATTATTTTTAATCGTTTGAATCGATGACGCAATAATATCTAAATCATACATTTCAGAAGCTGTTACACTTGCAATTGCCGCAATTCCAGTTAATTGTTTTTCCTGAATTCTTCTTGCTGTTTCGGCTGTATCTTTATCCTCAACCAATTTGATATTTGGATATTGTTTCAAGAAATCCATGCATTGCAAAAGCGCCATTGGGTGCGAATGAACTTCTTTTATGTCCTCAATTTTCTGACCTTTTAAAGCCATTAAATTTTGCTGAATGTTTAAATAATGCTCTCCAATAATGTGTAAATTATTCTTATCAATCAAAGCATAATTCGGAATAATTGGTCCTGCAATCGAATTTTCAATTGCCATAACTGCCTGATTCGATTTTCCTGAAAGCAGGCTGTCAATCAATTCTTCAAAAGACAAACACTCATCAATTTCCACATTTTCAGAGAAATACTCCTTTACAACCTGATGATGAAAAGAACCTTTGATACCTTGTATTGCAATTTTCGTTGTCATATATTCAAAAAAAAATCCTGATTTTCATCAGGATTGTATATTAGTTTTATTTGTCTTAAAATTTTCTCAAATAACCATAGCACAATCCTCACTTCTACTAAAGAAGAAATAAAAAGAGTTGCTAAAATAAAAACGGTTACTTGCCATTTTGTTTGTGTTTTTAAATAAATTCTCTGCGAATGTATAAATTATTTTTACTGCACCAAAAAAAAGATTGCATTTTATGAAACAAAAAGGGATTTCTTAACAAATTTATGATGTTTTGTATGATAATATAAAAATATCGACTTAAAATGAGATATTTATAATTGGTTTTTTAAAGGTTCTGAGATGCTGAGATGATATCCCGAGGCTTCGGGACTAAGTTTTTTTAGAACTTAAACTATCGATATAATAATATTTTACACCATTTTTGTCATTTCGATCCCGAAGCCTCGGGATCGAAATGACAAGATTACGATTAACCAAACAACCCAGAAACAGGCTTATTCCTAATCCCAATTTTAGAATAATCGAAATTCATTTTTTGTTGCAATAATGAAGCATACACACTTCTAAAATCAATCTCGTATTTTAAATCCCCATTATCCAAATTAGATAAATCGGGATTATTCCCTAAAACTGTTCCTTTATTATTACCTCCAATTATAAACATTGGCGCAGCAGTTCCGTGATCTGTTCCGTTTCCGTTATCTTTTACTCGTCGTCCAAATTCTGAAAAAACTACGATTGTAACATTTTGTAATAACTGCGCTTGTTTCAAATCCTGATAAAAACTATACAAAGCGTCATTTAAATCGGTTAATTTTTTCTCATGAATGGCGAGTTGATTATCGTGTGTATCAAATCCGCCAAGCGAAGTGTAATATACTTTTGAATTTAGATTCCCTTTTATTAATCGTCCAATCCATTCCAGATTTTTGGATAATTCTGTTTTTGGATAACTAATTTCAGATTTTGATTTTGCCAAAGCTTTCTGAATTTCATCTGATCCTTCGGTAACAGAATTGGCAATTTTTCGAACAAAATCCAATTGCGGATTATCAGACAAGGTTACATTTTCTTCTTTATCTGATTTTACTTTAAATCGGTTTGGATCTTTTACCGTTATCGAATTAGGCTCCATTCCTTTTAAAGCCAGATTATCGATCGAATCCAAATTTATTCCCGCAGTTGCTTGATGTCCGTTACACTGCAAATCGAGATAACGGCCTAACCAGCCTTCATTAATATATTTATTCGAGTCTGCTGCAGTTTGCCAAATTTCCTGACTTCGAAAATGAGAACGAATAGGCTCAGGATATCCAACATTTTGAATAACCGTTAAATCTCCGTTTTGCTGCATTTGAGCAAAATCTTTTAAAGATGGATGAAACGCCATTCCTTTATTTTTACCAATAACAGCATCTTTACTTAAAGCTATTTTTGTTCTCAAATCATAATACAACGGATTATCGTAAGGAATAAAAGTATTCAATCCGTCATTCCCGCCATTTAATTGTACAAACACAATGCACTGCTCACCGATTACCAAATTATTCTGCGAACCAAAAGCATGTAAAAAATCAGGAAGCACCAGCATTCCGCCAGTAAAAGTTCCTGTAAGCGTTAGAAAATTTCTTCTGTTCATAACTGCAGTTTTCTAAATTAATTGATATTCGGGTAGCTTTGTAATGTAATCAAAGAGTCTTATTACAGCGAAATTGGCGTGCGTTTCTTTTGGATCAAAATCATATTTCAGCAAACTCTCCATATCTTTTTGCGTGGCATCGTTTACATTAAACAACAATCTGTTCGACAACTCAGCAATAATCGTTTTGTTATTTCCATTAGAATCAAAATCAATTTTTATGTTGAGCTTTTCAAATTCTGATTTTGGTTTTTCTGTATCAGAATTCATCGTATTTAATACTTTTCTCGTAATACTTCTTCCGCTGCAAAGCAAATCGGATGTATTATTGCGTTGTAAATAAATTTGAGAAGTCAGCCAAGAATTTCCGCCGTCCCATCCTTTTACATTTACCTGATTGTACAAATCCATTCCTTGCTGCTTAATAAAAAATAGAATCATAGCATCGTCCAGATCATCGATATGTAATTCATCCAAAAGCTGCAAAATATAAACTAGAGGGTCTTTGATCTTTGTTCCCGAATTTTCCTTTTTATATTCTTCGGTAAAAATTTTAGTTAACAAAGGTTGAATTTCAAACTTTACTTTTCTAAAGTAATCACCATAATACATCACCAAATCTTCTGACGGATTATCATAAATAAACCATTCTAGTATTTTTCGAGTAATGAGATACGGTATATTTTTCTGCTCAAAAATAATATCAACCAGATCATCCGCTTTCCAGTTTCCGGTTTTTCCAAAGTAAGTTTTATCAGTATCATCTTCCGCAAAATGCCTGTAGACTGCACCATCGTCCCCATAATTTAATCCTGCTAAAGCTCTTGCTCCATTTTTAATGTCGCTTTCGGTATAATTTCCAATTCCGATCGTGAATAATTCAAGTAATTCACGACTTAGATTTTCATTATATTTTCCTTTTTTATTATCGACATTATCTAGGTATTTTACCATTGCATTCGATTTTATGATTTGCTTGGTCAGTTCTTTGAAATTCCCGAAAGCATGTTCACGCAAAATCATATTATGTTGGTAAATCCAGTAATTGACTTTTACTTTTTGAGAAGTGGAAACGAAATGATTGTGCCAAAAACAAACCATATTTTCACGTAATGGAAATTCGTCGCTGCGCATTTTACCAATCCACCATTTTTTTAGTTCAACGGCAGAGTAGATTTCTTTTTTAAGAGCCTTCTTTTTTTCTTCTGAATCAGCGGTTTTTATAGATTCTCGAAGTTCTTTGAGCTCTAATAGTGTTTTGGGATCATCGTTTAAAAAAGCAGGAAGTTGTGTCTCGAATTTTGAATCATAGGAATGTTTTAGAAATTTTTCTAGTCCTAATTTTTCTATTGCATCGGATTCTTTTCCAGAAAAACCCAACCGTAACGACCAAAGATTGCTTTTTTTCATAACACAAGAATTTGTTTAGAAATAAGACTCAACTTTCTCTTAAAGGTTTAATTTCGAGCAAAGTTCTGAGGTTCTTAGATGCTAAGGTGCTAAGTTTTGAAAAGTCTTTGGTAATGATTAAAACGGGGAATTTATCACAATATTGTCATTGATTATTATTGAGAATGGATTAAAATCCATCCCTACAATATGATTTATTCCTACGGAACATTATTTATAAGCTCAGGAAATTAAACAGTCCTAATTGAAGAGAAAATAGCTCCTAAAAAAGCAGAATAACAATAATATTTTCAAAAAAAACTACCAAACTATACTCCAGTAAATCAACGTTTTTTTTCCTCTATTTACAGCTATTCCTTTTGAGTATCCATTCTTCCAATTTACTGGCATTTGCGGATTTGGCATCATTTTAAACTCTTTAAACCAATTCCCTTTTTTAGCCTCTAAAACATAAATATCAAAATTATTCTCTAAATAAATTTCATTCTTTCCATTAGTGAATTCGTTTTCTATAAAATTAGGTAATGGATACAAATTCTTAAAACAATCTTGATTTATTTTAGTACTATCAGTAATAGCAACATCTTCAACATTTTCATAAGTTTTAAGTGTTTCAAAACGATTGACAATTAACAAACATGAATCATTCGAACTATACTTAGCCAATGATTTCTTTTCCAAACTTCTAACAACTGAATCTACATTTTTTAGATCTTTCTCATATTCATATAACATAAAACGAACATCACTCTTTGATATGTTCTTACTATTAACAGTTTGAAAAGGATATGATGTTACCTTTTTAGGAAAGTGATCAACAAGCTTTCTGTTAAAGCTACTTTTAGCCTCAATATATTTTTGATTATCTAAAGAATCTACCGATTTATTGTTACAACTCAAGATGCAAAAAACAATCACATTCAATAAAATTATCTTCTTCATCATACATATCTTATTATTTTAAAAACCAGTTAAATTGAAAAAAAACTCCAAAAAACAAAAGCAGCTATCATTACGATAACTGCTTTCTATAAATTAAAGATATAAATCTTTCTTCTTTATTCTATATCTCTTTCCTCTAAAAAAAAATTAAGACCCACACATTTCACAATCTTCAGGATCTCCAGCTTGTGCTTTTAACAGCATTGCTTTATAATCCTCAACGCTGATAGCTTCAGTTTCTACAACTGCCGCTGGTGCATTTTCTTCTTTTTTATCGTTGTTTAGAGTAAACTTAATCGCATCTACTGCCGATTTTGTTCTTAGGTAATACATTCCTGTTTTTAAACCTGACTGCCAAGCATAGAAGTGCATTGACGTAAGTTTAGAATAGTTTGCATCTTGCATGAACAAGTTCAATGATTGCGATTGGTCAATGAAATATCCTCTTTGACGTGACATATCGATAATATCTTTCATCGACATTTCCCAAACTGTTTTATAAAGATCTTTTAAGTCTTGCGGAATAATATCAATGTTTTGAACAGATCCGTTATGACGCATAATTTCTTGTTTCAAGTCTTCGTTCCATAAACCTAGTTTTACTAAGTCTTCTAGTAAATGTTTGTTTACTACGATGAACTCTCCCGACAATACACGACGTGTGTAAATGTTTGATGTATACGGTTCGAAAGCTTCGTTGTTTCCAAGAATTTGAGAAGTTGAAGCTGTTGGCATTGGCGCAACCAATAATGAATTACGAACTCCATGCTCTACTACTTCTTTTCTTAATGAAGCCCAGTCCCAACGACCAGATAATTCTTCATCTTTCATTCCCCACATATTGTGTTGGAATTCTCCTTGTGACATTGGTGAACCTTCAAAAGTTGAATATGGTCCTTCTTCTTTTGCCATTTCCATAGAAGCGGTTACGGCTGCGAAGTATAATGTTTCGAAAATTTCTTGATTTAGAACTTTTGCTTCATCACTTGTAAATGGCATACGAAGCATAATAAAAGCATCCGCTAAACCTTGCACTCCCAATCCTACTGGACGGTGACGCATGTTTGAGTTTTCAGCTTCTTTTACAGGATAGTAATTTCTGTCAATTACTTTATTTAAGTTACGAGTTACACGTTTTGTAACATTGTAAAGTGCTTCGTGATCGAATTTTCCATTCTCGATAAACATTGGTAACGAAATAGAAGCTAGATTACAAACTGCAATTTCATCTTTAGAAGTGTACTCCATAATCTCTGTACACAAGTTTGAAGAACGAATTGTTCCTAAATTCTTGTGATTTGATTTACGGTTTGCTGCATCTTTGTACAACATATATGGTGTTCCAGTTTCGATTTGTGATTCAAGGATTTTTTCCCATAATTCACGTGCACGAATGGTTTTTCTACCTTTTCCTCTAAATTCATAATCCGTATACATTGCTTCGAATTCTTCTCCGTAAACATGGTATAATCCCGGACATTCGTTAGGACACATTAAAGTCCAAGTTGTATCTTCCTGAACACGTTTCATGAACAAATCTGAAGTCCACATTGCAAAGAATAAATCTCTTGCACGCATTTCTTCTTTTCCAGTATTTTTCTTTAAATCTAAAAATTCAAAGATATCAGCATGCCAAGTTTCGATATAAATTGCAAAACTTCCTTTACGTTTTCCGCCTCCTTGATCTACGTAACGCGCAGTATCATTGAAAACTCTCAACATTGGAACAATTCCATTTGAAGTTCCGTTTGTACCGCGAATGTAAGATCCTGTAGCACGAACGTTATGAATAGAAAGCCCAATTCCTCCTGCTGATTGCGAGATTTTTGCTGTTTGTTTTAATGTATCGTAAATACCATCAATACTATCATCTTGCATCGCCAAAAGGAAACAAGAAGACATTTGCGGCTTTGGAGTTCCTGCATTAAACAACGTTGGCGTTGCGTGTGTAAAGAACTTTTTAGACATTAAATCGTAAGTTTCAATTACCGATTTTAAATCGTCTAAGTGAATACCAACAGAAACACGCATTAACATATGCTGCGGACGCTCAACGATTTTTCCGTTTATTTTAAGAAGATAAGAACGCTCTAAAGTTTTAAAACCAAAGTAGTCGTAATTAAAATCTCTAGTGTAAATGATATGCGAATCAAGGAAAGCAGAGTTTTCCTGAATTACTTTAAATACTTCATCCGAAAGCAATGGTGCATCTTGACCATTTCTTGGATTTACGTAATTGTACATATCTTTCATCGTTTCAGAGAACGATTTTTTTGTATTTGAATGCAGGTTTGAAATTGCCACACGAGCTGCTAATTGTGCATAATCCGGGTGTGCAATAGTCATAGACGCAGCAGTTTCTGCCGCAAGATTATCCAATTCTGAAGTCGAAACTCCATCATACAATCCTTCGATAACTCTCATCGCTACCTTTACGGGATCTACAAGCTCATTTAAGCCGTAGCACAATTTTTTGATTCTTTCTGTAATCTTATCAAACATTACCGGCTCTCTGTGACCATCTCTTTTTACTACATACATAAGCTTACTATTTTAGTTATTGAAAAAATGAAAGACACTGGAAAGCAAATTCCAGCACTTAAACATTGTGTGTTTTAAAAAAATTATCTTTTTTTGAGAATTGTAGGATTCTCAATAATTATCTGTTTCCAGTCTGAAAAACAAACCGAAAAGGCATTAAAAAATGTCATTGAATCTTCGATTGGGGAAAGAGATTCAATCTAAAAAAATACTTGTAAAAGTTTTATTCTTTTCAGTGTTTAAAATTGCACTGAAATTATTTTTGTTGTCTAAAAATCTGCATCAAATGAAATTTTCTGAGCATCGCTGTCTGTGTTCATCACACCAGATTTTTGATACTCTGCAACACGTTTTTCAAAGAAATTGGTTTTTCCTTGAAGAGAGATCATGTCCATGAAATCAAACGGATTCGCTGATCCATAAACACGCTCGCAGCCTAATTCTACTAATAATCTGTCAGCAACAAATTCTAGATATTGCGTCATTAAAGTCGCGTTCATTCCAATTAAACTTACCGGAAGAGATTCTGTTACAAATTCTCTTTCAATATTTAAAGCATCAACGATGATTTCTTTAATTCTGTCTTTTGGAACTTTATTCACCAAGTGATGATTGTGCAGGTGAACTGCAAAATCACAATGTACGCCTTCGTCACGAGAAATCAATTCATTAGAGAAAGTTAAACCTGGCATTAAACCACGTTTTTTCAACCAATAAATAGAACAGAAAGCACCAGAGAAGAAAATACCTTCAACAGCAGCAAAAGCGATAAGTCTTTCAGCAAATGAATCAGATTCGATCCATTTTAAAGCCCATTCTGCTTTTTTACCAATTGCAGGAAAAACCTCCAAAGCATTAAACAATTCTGCTTTTTCTGCTTCGTCTTTCACGTAAGTGTCAATTAATAAAGAATAAGTTTCACTATGAATATTTTCCATCATGATTTGAAAACCATAGAAAAACTTAGCCTCAGCATATTGAACTTCGTTTACAAAATTCTCAGCAAGATTCTCATTTACGATTCCGTCAGAAGCAGCAAAGAATGCCAAAATATGTTTGATGAAATATCTTTCATCATCACTTAATTTATTATTCCAATCCGTCAAGTCTTGGTGCAAATCGATTTCTTCTGCAGTCCAGAAACTAGCCTCCATTTTCTTATACCATTCCCAAATATCATGATGTTTGATAGGAAAAATAACGAAACGATTTTTATTTTCTTGTAGTATTGGTTCGACTTGTGACATGACAATTTTTTTAATAATTTTTACTGAATTTTTTCTAATTCAATACACTACAAAGATTGTTAATTGCTGCCAAAAATAAAAGCCAAACTTATTCACAATCGGGCGTAGTTTTTAACAACGATGAAAAATTGAAATGTTTTTCATACAACAATCAATTCTCTGTAAATGAATGATTTAAATACTGAATATACATCTTGAAGCCCTGTAAAATATAGACTTTTTGAAATAAAAAGCAAGGAATTCTAAAATGTTTTTAAAGTTTTTTTTGAGGCTCGGCTTTCCTTTTTCTGAGTAAAAGCGAATCACTTTTCAACAACGATAAGCCTTGCCGAATTTTTACGAATTTTTAAGTTCTTCGGCTACTTTTTCAAGCTCCAAATACCAATCTTCTCCAAAACGGCGAATCAATGCTTCTTTGACAAATTTATACACGGGAACTTCTAATTCTTTACCCAAAGAACAAGCATCATCACAAATATCCCACTTATCATAATTAACAGCAGCAAACTCTGTGAAGTCTTTTACACGAATTGGGTATAAATGACAAGAAACTGGTTTTTTCCAATCTACGATTCCTTGATTATAAGCTTGCTCAATTCCACAAAGCGCAGTTTTCCCGTCAAAAATAACGTAAGCACAATCCTTATTATCAATCAAAGTCGTTTCCAGATCTCCGTCAGTTCCTTTTACCCAAGTACCTTGCGCTTCGATGGCGTCAATTCCTTCTTTTCTTAAAAAAGGTTTTACTTTAGGATAGATTTCTTCTAAAATCTTAGTTTCAGCTTCACTTAAAGGTGCACCTGCATCGCCGTCGACGCAGCAAGCCCCTTTGCATGCTGATAAATTACAAACAAATTCTTTTTCGAGTATATCCTCTGATACGATGGTTTTTCCTAGTTGAAACATTTTGCAAAGGTAACTAAAGATTCAGGAAATAAAAATCACTCCCACACTTATGTTCTTAAACCAAACTAATTTAGAATGTTACTATTTTGTCCGCCTGTTTGACGTAACTATTCTAACACATAGAAACATAGATTTAGCCCTCTAAAAAAGACTTTTCACTTATTTAAAACAAACATAACCGGCTATGTGAGAGAAACCCGTTTCTTTTTTTACTCTTAAAAAATAAAATCCATATTTCTATATATTTAAAAAAGCGTCAATTACGCCGAACGGGCTATTTTCGCTACATAAATTTGTAATCAGCCTTATTAAATACATAAGCACTTTTTTCTAAACTCACACATTTCATTGTCGTCACTTTTCCTTTATTCTTCAAATCCTTCATCGTCATATCCATCAATAAGGTTTTATCTTCCGGCTTAAAGTAGTTCGTTAAAGCATCTGGCATTTTCCAGCCTTTTTGATTTTTGAACATATCTCCAAAACTCACTTTGGCTTCACTTGTATAATAACAAATAATATCAAGCTCATCATTCGTCATTTCAATTCCTTTACAATTGTATCCCAGAATAGTTTTATTGGGTAATGTCTTGATGGTAAATTTAGCCTTCTCACTTTCTTTTTTTGCCATTTCTGTATAATCCGGCATTTTAGACGCCGAAGCCATTTTCTCTTTGCCGTTACCAAAACCTGTCACCGTTATATTATTCTTAGAATCCATAATCATCAACATACTCTGTCCTTTTCCCTGATCGATATTCATTGCAAAATAAGCCGCATTAGGTTCCAAAAAATAATCAGCATTCATCGCCTTTCCTTCACCAGTTTTAATTTCCATGACATATTTCCAGCTAAAATTATAGGAGTTTGGCACAACTGACGGATCTACTTTATTTTTTCCATAACTCAAGATCGCATCATTCATATTTACATTTTGATCAGCAGCTTTACCACCGTCACTTTGGCCTTTTTTACCAGCCTTATCTTCTGCAGCTTTTTTAATTTGCTGCCAAATTTGAGCTTGCGAACTATTGAATGAAAACAACAGAACCAAGAGTACTACAACCAACCGCATTCTTTCCATGATCAATAAACTTAAAATTACAAACAAATTTACTAATTGATTTTCAGTAAGTTATAATTTTTAACTTTTGATTTCGCAAGCTTTTTTCAAAACAAGCAAGAAAAAAATTAAGTTGAAAAATAATCCGTCTCTTTTTCTCTAAATCAACAATTGAAACATTATATTGTTATAAATATCACATTTTACACGTGTAATATGTGTTTTTATAACAAAAATACAACGTAACAAAAAATCACCTAACTTTATTACCTACTTTTGCAGCAAATTATTAACCCCTTAAAATCAGAACTATATGCTAGAAATCGACTTTAGAGAAATTATTACAGTTGGAATGGTACTTTTTGCGGTAATCGATATTGTAGGTTCTATCCCAATTATTGTCAATTTAAGAGCAAAAGTTGGTCACATTGAATCTGAAAAAGCTTCTATTGTAGCCGGTGCCATTATGATTGTTTTTCTATTTGTCGGTGAAGGTTTTTTAAGCCTTATTGGTATTGATGTACACTCGTTTGCCGTTGCAGGTTCTTTTGTATTATTCTTTCTTGCTTTAGAAATGATCTTAGGAATTAGAATTTATCGCGATGAAGAACCAGGATCAGCATCAATTGTTCCGCTTGCCTTTCCATTGATAGCCGGAGCAGGTACAATGACTACTTTACTCTCACTTCGATCTCAATTTCACACCGTTAATATTATCATTGCAATTATATTAAATATCATCTTAGTTTATATTGTTTTGAAATCATCTAAAAAGATCGAAAATTTATTAGGAGAAAACGGACTTGGCGTGGTTCGCAAGACATTTGGAGTCATCCTTTTAGCAATTGCTGTTAAATTATTTGCTGCGAATGTTAAAGGTTTGTTTGTCTAAGATTTATTTTTATACTTTTACCTCATAAAATTTCTAAAACAGAACTTTAAGACTTTTTTTAACTTAAAGTTCCTTTTGATTATTTTAGACAAATAAATAAGCATATGAAAATCTTTACTTCAATCTTAGTGCTTTTAGCATTAGCTCTAATTGTTTTTAATATTACGTTATTAGACTTTAAAAATCCTTTTCAAGGTGATAGTATGGTAGCTTTTATTGGAATCGCAGCTTCCTTTTGCGCGGTATTGATTCTTTTGATTTTTAGAATTTCAAAAAGAATTGAAGAAAAAACAAACGGTCGATAATATATGTTTGACGTTTTAATTGTCGGTGGAGGAGTCTCAGGGATTTCCTGTGCCCTTGTTTTGGGTTCTGCCAAAAACAAAGCTTTTGTTACCGATAAAAAAATTGGAATCTTTACACATCAAAAGAATTCTTCTTTACAAGAGGCCATTTTTTATAATGCTTATGGTATTTCTCCTGGAAAATTAGGTTCTGAATTACTTACGGAAAGCACGCAGGATTTAGCAGCTTCTTATCCGCATATTACTCAAATCACAAACGAAAAAGTAATTAAAATAGAAGGAACTTATCCTGAGTTTACTGTAGTTACAAACAAAAATTCCTATCAAACAAAAAATATTGTTGTTGGAATTGGTTCTGCAAATACTTTTGATATCGAAGGTTTGATGCAGTATATTGAACCTCATAAAAAAGCACTTCCCGAAAAACAACGTATTCAGCTTAAAAACGACGATCATAAAGTTGCTGACGGCATTTATGTAATTGGAACTTTGGCAGGCTGGAGAAGCCAATTAGCTATTGCTGCCGGAAGCGGTGCTGCTGTTGCGACAGATATTCTTACTTTATGGAATAACGGTGTACAGACTCACGCACACGATAGTATTCGATAAAATCTTATAAAATTTTAAACCATATAAGTGATATAAGTACATATATGCGTTACGCATAGATTAAACGAACTTATATCACTTATATGGTTTATTTATTTTAATCCGTTGCTGTTATTTTACTGAAACAATTTCTTTTACTTTGATATGTTTCTCAGTATCAGTTTTCCAGATTTCTCCTTTTAACGAGACCTCATCACCTTCTTTTAATTTTTTGTAATTTTCTGGCCCGCCAACATTTACAATACTGATTGTGGCAAAATAAACTTCGTTTTTAGCAGTATTGATTTTGGCTGTATATCCGTCTTTTCCAAATTCAATGGACTGAACTTTTCCTGAAATTGTATTCTTATCTTTCATACTTGCACAAGAAATTGCAAAAGTCATTAGAAGTAAAAGGAAACTTATCTTTTTTAGATTTTTCATATTTTGTGATTTAACCGCAATCTCTAGAACTAAGAATTACGAAAAGAAAGCAAAGTCTTGTTTTGAAGATTTACGCTAATTGTGTACAGCTTCCAGCGATTACTTTTAGGTTTTCACTAAACTGTTTCCAAACCCTGATATATCTAAAAACGCCACCAATTGGATTGCCGTCAAATTCTCCTTTTAATGAAACTGTAACGACTACAACAGCTGAATCGTCGATTAAATTAATAATTTGATCAGAAGCCTCGATCATATCAATTTTCATTTTACCCGAACGATAAGAATCGAGATCAAACTGTTTTGTAATTGTATTACCATCAGGCAAATTGAACAACAAATCGTCATGAAGCATTCTTTCTAATACTAAAACATCCGCATTTTTAACAGCAGTCAGAAGTTCGATTTCGGCATTTACAACAGTTACTACTTCCATATTAAAAAGGTTTATGGTTACTTTTTCGGGTTTAAGATTGTTTTTATCATGGCGTCATCTTTCAAAATAACATCATAATAATACATTTCTCCATACAATTGTCTGGCAAATTCTGCAGTGATATATCTGTTTACCAAAGCTTTTGTTTTATCTAGCTTTAAATCTAAACCGGTCAACGAAATGTATTTTTTAAACTTCTTAAAGTAGTCGTCAGAATTTTTCATTTGTGCCAAAAACTCATTAAAATGAGCTCCTTTAAAGGCATCTCGATTTTTATCTAATTCTTCAAAAACAAAATGCCCTACTATTCCAGTCTGAAGCAAATAAGCAACATTCTCATTTCCATGTTCAGCTTCCATTGGCACAAAAACATCCGGGACAATTCCGCCGCCGCCGTACACGATTTTACCTTTTGGCGTTTTAAATTTTAAAGAATCTGCTACTTTTATACTGTCTTTTGCATACAATTCGCCTGTTGTAACACGCGACTCTGATTCTTTAAAATACGCTTCATTTCCTTTTTTATACGGTTTTTGAATTGATCTTCCGGTTGGCGTATAATATCTTGCCACGGTAAGACGAACTGCCGATCCGTCGTTGAAATCCATTTCACGCTGTACCAAACCTTTTCCAAAAGAACGACGCCCAACGATAGTTCCGCGATCATTATCCTGAATTGCTCCTGCTAGAATTTCGCTTGCCGAAGCACTGTTTTCATTGATTAACACGTATACTTTTCCAGCTTCAAAACTTCCTGCTTTCGTAGCATACGTTTTTTCTGTTGTTCCGTTTTTATTTTTAGTAAAAACAATCAATTGCTTGTCTTTTAAGAATTCATCTGCAATTGCAATCGCTTCTTCCATATAACCGCCTCCGTTATCACGAAGATCGATTACGAGCGACTGAATTCCTTTTTCTTTTAATCGCGTTAAACCCGTTTTAAACTCATTAAAAGTAGTTTCGGCAAAACGATTTATTTTGATGTAACCTACATTATTCCCAATCAACAAAGAAGCATCGACACTTTTAATTGGAATAATATCTCTTTTGATTTTAAATTTCAGCTTCTTTTGCTCAGATTTTCTAAAAACAGTCAATTCAATTTCTGAACCTTTAGCTCCTTTTAGTTTAGAGAATAAACTGTCCGAAGGTAGTTTTCGTCCGTATAACTTAGTTTTTCCTGCAAATAGAATTCGGTCGCCGGATTTTAATCCTGCTTTTGCAGAAGGTCCGTTTTCGACAGGTTTTATAATGGCAACAGAATCTTTATACATATAAAAATTGATGCCGATTCCAACAAAATCGCCTTTCATACTTTCGGCTACTTCCGCCTGTTCGCTTGGCGGAATATAAACGGAATGCGGGTCTAATTTTGAGAGTATATTATCGACGGTAAGATTAACAATTGAATCGGTGTTGATGCTGTCAACATATTCATTATTGATAAAATCGATAAGTTTGTTGAGTTTAGTTTTGGAGTAATTTTTAGCCAAAAACTGGTCATCTGCAGAAGTGTGCATTAAACTTCCGAGTACTGTTCCTAGAGCAAAGGCAGCTCCAATAACAATGGGCAGATATTTGGGATTAAATTTCATTATTCTTCTAAAACAGGAATATGTTCTACTTCGACACCCGCTTTTATTAAAAATTGAATTCCAGAGTCATCACGATATCCATTATGATATACAACTCTTTTTATGCCAGATTGATGTATTAATTTACTGCATTCTTTACAAGGCGAAAGCGTGATATACAAAGTTGCACCTTCACATGATTGTGTTGATCGCGCTACTTTTAAGATCGCATTTGCTTCGGCATGTAAAACATCCCAGCGTGTTAATCCATCTTCGTCTTCACAGCAATTTTCAAATCCTGAAGGCGTTCCATTATAACCGTCAGAAATAATCATTCTGTCTTTTACAATGATAGCGCCAACTTGTTTACGCTTGCAATAAGAGAGTAAACTCCATTCTTTAGCGATTCGCAAATAGGCTTTATCGTATTTATTCCGTTTTTTTACTTCCATTTATTTTATCTGTTCCAAATTGGGCTTTCGATAATCATCGGAATTACTACTCCAATAATAAAAGCCGACATCACAAGTGCCCAGTCGCGTTTTGAAAAACGAAACACAGTCTGTACAATATATGAGATTACCAAAACTACAAAAACCACTACTAACTGCGCTGCTTCAATACCTAAAGCAAATTCTCCTAAAGGTAATAATTTTGAACTTGGCGAACCTCCTAAAATAGTTTTAAAATAATTCGAAAATCCAAGTCCGTGTATAATTCCAAAAAACAGCGTTACAAAAAATATTAAATTTATGCCGTCATTTTTAGTTGCTTTTCCTGCGGTAAAAAGATGGTATAAAGCAGTAATCAAAATCGTTATTGGAATTAAAAACTCCACAAGATTGACTTTTACTGTAATTATTCCAAAAACAGAAAGTACTAACGCCACGGTATGACCGATTGTAAATAAAGAAACTAAAAGCAAAATGCGTTTCCAGTCTTTAAAAGTATACGGAACTGTTAATGCTATTAAAAAAAGAACGTGATCGTAAGCGTTGATATCTAAAACATGCTTTAAACCTATTTGAAAGTAAATCCAAAATTCTGACATAAGAACTAATAATATTTTAATGATTAGGGGTTGTAAACTTACGATTTATTTTGAAAATTCAATAAATACCGTTCTTAAAACAATGAATAAAAATAAGTTAAATTTATGAGGAATTTAAAATTGTTAAATTAAAATAAGATTTATCTTTGCGAAATAAAACCCTTTTTAATTATGCCATTTTCAGAATTATTTGATAACGAATTCAAACAAAGAAACAGAGGTCATTTCTCTGCAATTGTGCGTGTAGCATTTGCTGACGGTAAAGTAAGTCCTGAGGAGAAAGACTTTTTGGACAAATTAGCTTCAAGATTAGAAATCTCGGAAGAAGAATACGGTGAAATCTTAATTGATCCTTGGAAACATCCAATAAACCCGCCTTATTTATATGCACAACGTTTAGAGCGTTTGTTTGATTTGGCGAGAATGGTTCATGTTGATCATCATTTAGGAGATCAACAAGAAGTTATGTTAACTCGTATGGGATTAGCTTTAGGATTTACTCCTGGAAACGTAAATTACATTATTTCAAAAGCATTGTCTTTGATCGACAAAAAAGTAGATTTAGATACTTTCGTTTTTGAAATGGAAAATATGAATAAATAATATTTAAGTATTCAGATTTTAATGTTCCGTTTATATGCGGACTTAAAATTGAAACTTAAATAAAACTCAAAAATAAACCCGACTGATTTTTAAATCTAGTCGGGTTTATTATTTATGTTCAAAACAGTTCTTTAAATTATTTTGACTGTAAAACTCTTATCTGCTCAAAACGATTGCCTGCTTGTAAAGTAACATAAAGTACTCTTTCGGCATTTGTTTTATTTGGATTAAACGTAATTATTATGTTTGTTCCGTCTTTTCTTTCCACTTGAAATTCTGAATTTATCACCTTGAAGTTTTCAGAAAGCATATCTTCTTTTTTCACATCAATACGATCACTGTTTAAACCTATACCGCTCAACCACCATGCTTTGGATTGTGTTGTAATGGTAATTGAATTTGAGGCAGAACTGAAATTAACTTCATTTTGAGACAGTTTAATTGTATCTGTTGTTCGTCCAGCAATCTGATCTTCGGTATTTTCATCATTACTGCAAGAAGTAAAAACAAATGAAAACAATCCAAATAGCGCAATCAATACTTTTTTCTTCATAATAATCTTAATTAAGGTTTTTGGTTTTCTTAGTTGGTTAAAAATAAATTAATCAATATTTTCTCATAAGATTAATTTATTATAAGATGTTAAAAATGAGAATGGTTGCGTCTAAATTTAAATAACCTAACAGTTTTTTTTAAATCTGTTAGGTTATATGTGACTGAATACTAAAAACGGATTACTGAGTACTTACTCAGCTGCCATAAATTCCTCTGCTTTTTCTACCATTTTATAGCTTCCGCAGAAAAACGGAACTCTTTGATGAAGTTCTGTTGGCTGGATTTCCATAATTCTTCCAAAACCATCAGTTGCTTTTCCTCCGGCTTGTTCTGCAATAAACGCCATTGGATTACATTCATACAATAAACGTAATTTTCCTTTTGGTGCTTTTGAACTTGTTGGATAAATATAAATCCCGCCTTTAATCATATTTCGATGAAAATCTGAAACTAAACTTCCTATATATCTTGACGTATAAGGTCTGTCTTCTTCTTCACGCTGACAATATTTGATGTAATTTTTTACACCTTGCGGAAAATGAACATAATTCCCTTCGTTTACCGAATAGATATTTCCGCTTTCTGGAAATTTCATATTTGGATGCGAAAGGTAAAATGTACCAATTGCCGGGTTTAATGTAAATCCGTTTACACCATGTCCTGTTGTATACACTAACATAGTCGAAGTTCCATAAATTACATATCCTGCTGCAACTTGATTGATTCCCGGTTGTAAAAAATCCTCGCTTGTTACCGGAGTTCCTATTGGAGTAACTCTTCTAAAAACAGAAAAGATAGTTCCTAAAGAAACATTTACATCAATGTTCGATGATCCGTCAAGCGGATCCATCAAGATCACGTACTTATTATTATGACTGTTGTCGCTCCCCTGAACAGTTATAAAATCGTCGTTTTCTTCTGAAGCAATACCACAGACAATCTCACGGTTTATTAACGTCTGGATAAATACTTCGTTTGCATAGACATCTAATTTTTGCTGGTCTTCTCCTTGAATATTTTGTTCGCCTGCAGCGCCAATAATATCCACTAAACCTGCTTTGTTTACTTTATAGTTTACGACTTTCGCCGCCAAACGTATAGAGTTGATAATTCGGGAAAGCTCTCCCGACGAATACTGAAATGCTTTTTGGTTCTCAATAATAAACTCTCCCAGTGTTTTATTGCGTTCTTCCATTGCTATATCGTTATAGTTTTTAATTTTAAGTCACAAATATCGCTTATTTTGTGAGAATGATTTAAAAATTATTTTGTTAGTTTACTACTATTGTATATTTGCTAATTAATAGCTGAAAGCTGCATATAAAAAAACGCTTTTTTAGCTAATAAACGGTTAATAATAAGAATATATGAAATTGATCTTAACAAAGACACAATATCATATAGAAGCAGTAAAAGAATAAAATTCGGATAGTTATGAATATTAGAAAAGGCAATCCTGAAGACATGAAATTTGTCTTGGGATTAATACAAGAACTGGCAATATTCGAAAAAGAACCAGACGCAGTTATTATAACTGAAGAGGATTTAATACGTGACGGATTTGGAGAAAAACCGCTTTTTCATGTATTTGTAGCTGAGATTACAAATGATTTAAATGAAAAGGAAATTGTTGGAATTGCATTGTACTATTACCGTTATTCGACTTGGAAGGGAAAAACAATCCATTTAGAAGATTTAATTGTAAAAGAAAAAATGCGAGGCACTGGTCTTGGTTCTGCATTGTATGCCGAAATAATGAGACAGGGAAAAAGAGACAATGTTCGAAGAGTTGAATGGAATGTTCTCGATTGGAATACTCCAGCTGTAAAATTTTACGAGAATTCGGGCGCAAAAATTCTCGACGGCTGGCAGGTTGTTCAAATGGATGAAAAAGGAATTAACACGTTCTTAGAGAAATTATAAAATAATGTTTGCCACAAATCAGCACGAATTAAATTAATTGATAATTGGTGATAAACTTACACAAGATTGTAAAATCATTTTAATCCTATAATCTGTGGCAAAAGAATATAAAAAAATACCAGATTTCGTAATCTGAAATCTAAAATTAAAAATCTAAAATTAAAAATGAGAGTATTTAAATTTGGTGGTGCATCGGTAAAAGATGCAGAAGGAATAAAAAACGTATACGACGTTTTACAAAAAGTGGGTTATGAAGATGTGATTTTAGTCGTTTCGGCAATGGGAAAAACCACAAATGCTCTTGAGGTTGTTATCAAGAACTATTTTGATAAATCGGCAGAGCTTAATTCATCTGTACAAGAAATAAAAAAATACCACAACCAAATCTTATTGGATTTGTTTGAAGATGAAAAACATGAAGTTTTTGCAGCTGTGAATGCGCAATTCTCAGAATTAGAATATTTCTTAGCACATAATAAATCTCCAAATTATAATTTTGTTTACGATCAAATTGTAAGTTTTGGAGAATTAATCTCGACTACTATTTTAAGTCATTTTATGAATTTCATGGGCATTCAAACGCAATGGCTTGATGTTCGTAATTTTATTAAAACAAATGCAAACTACAGAGATGCTGAAGTAGATTGGGAAGCAACGCAGCAGCTTATCAGTAAAAATGTACCTAGAAAAATCTTAAACATAACACAAGGATTTTTAGGTGCCGATGAAAATAATTTCACTACTACTCTAGGTCGTGAGGGTTCTGATTATACTGCAGGAATTTTTGCTTATTGCTTAAACGCCGAAAGTGTAACGATCTGGAAAGATGTACCAGGAGTTATGAATGCTGACCCGCGTTATTTTGAAAATGCAAGTTTGCTGAACCAAATTTCATATCGCGAGGCAATCGAATTGGCTTTTTACGGCGCAACTGTAATTCACCCAAAAACATTACAGCCGTTACAGAAAAAAGAAATTCCGTTGTACGTAAAATCATTTATCAATCCTTTATTAAAAGGAACTTGTGTTTCTAAAGGTGTTGATCTTGAACCACAATATCCTTGTTTTATCGTAAAAAGAGAACAGCTTTTAATTTCTCTTTCTTCGATTGATTTCTCTTTCATTATGGAAGAAAATATCAGTGAGATTTTTGGGTTATTCCATGAATTTAAAATCAAAGTAAACTTAATTCAGAACTCTGCTATTAGTTTCTCTGTTTGTGTGGAAGATAAATTTGGAAATTTCAGTGATTTGAACGCTATTCTTTCGAAAAAATTCAAAGTAGATTACAGCGAAAACGTGACTCTATATACGATCCGTCACTTTACAGAAGATGCTGCGCAGACTGTTGAAACAAACAAAGAAGTTTTACTAAAACAAGTCAGCCGCGAAACCATGCAGATTGTAACTAAAGAACTTAATTAGTACTTTGTAAAAGGTAATTATTTCAATTCAAATATATTTTAGAAAGGCTTCACTTAATTGTGAAGCCTTTTTTTATTTCTATAAGATTTTTCTTTATTTAATATATTTGATTAGATTTACCACTACTCTCCCTCAAAAAGGCACTTACAAGCTTCTAAATCACCAACGACAAGAAACCTTCTGAGAAAACCAAAGACAAATGACGAAATGATTCATACATCATATTAAACAAATACAATCATGGTAGAAATTTTTAGAGGCTCTTATATCGAAGCAATGAATATTAAAAATTTATTGGAGAATAATGCTATTTTCGTTTCCACGGCTAACGAATATATGTCAAGTATTCAGCCGTGGTCTGTCTCTGCTGGAGGTAATGCTCCCGCAATTCTAAACATTCGAGAAGAAGATTTAGAAAATGCTTCGAAAATAATACAGGATTATAATAATGGAGAATATAATTTGGAGGTATAAAAAATACACTACATGGCATGTCAAGTAAATGCTACCTCGCTCTATTATTCTCTGTCTGCTCAATTTCAGTTTTCTTATAAGTTGTTTTTTTGGAGTTCCCGAAACTATAGGTCGCAATTAGTTTAAAATAATTTGTGGTGTACGTTCTATGATAATAAATTTGAGTTTTCCCTACTTCGTAATCACCGGAAACCATAAACTTATGAAAGATATCATTTGCTGTAAAATTTAGTTTTAGCGCCTCTTTAAAAAAGTTTCTTTCGATACCCAGCGTAACGGTTGAGCGCGGGTTTTCACTTCGCAATCCGTAACTTTTGTCTCCCAAATACCAAGCTAATAATTGAATTTTGAAAAGATCAGGAATCGTAAAAGTATTATTTGAATACAAATAAATTTGAGGTTTAACCGGGCCTAAAGCATATTCATAGAAATTATCGACTGATTTGCTTAAATTCATGCTCACAGTATTAGTAGAACTCCACCATTTCACATTGAAAGATCTCGAAAGTGACGTAAAAAAAGTATGCTCTTTTTCAATGTTTAAGGATCTTAAAATATAACTATTTGGAGTATCACCTTGCAAAGCGGCTCCTGAAATTGGGTCAATTTTATACGTATATCCTATTTTAAAATCAAATTTTTTGTACATCGCTCCTATTTCAAAAGCATGTACCTTTTCAGGAAGCAAATTTGGATTTCCTTCTATTGTCGTAAATGGATCTTGGTAAATAACATAAGGATTTAAAGCTTGATATCTTGGTCTCGTAATTCTTGAAACATATGAAAAATGCCCTTTCCAATCTTCTGATAAATTAAAATTTAAAAGTAAGTTTGGAAAAAAGTTCTGATAATTTTTACCAAATTCCTGAACTCCGTTTGCATTTGTATACAAATCATAACTTGTTCTTTCAACTCTTGTTCCAATAGAAAAATTAACTTTTTCGCCCAGCATACTTCCAAAATTAAAATAAGCAGCTGTAATTTTTTCATTGTATGTAAAATCACTCGAAAGAGTATCATCCAATTCAAAATCATTCGAATCAGCAATAAAAAAATCAGTTCCAGATTTTATAGCGGCATAACTAAATTTGACTCCAAGTTCAAGTTTGGTTTTATCACTGATTTTTTTCGAATAATCAGCTTGTGCCATTGCAATATTAATGGTGTTTCCAACATCATTTTTTAAAAATCTTTTTCCATCAGTTTCATCAACTACACTATTTTCTTCAATAAAATCTCTTACCGTTCCGTTGTAATTCGAATATTGCGTTCCTATAAACAAAGACGAACCTTTTGAGTCTGTTATCAGATTATAATTCAAATTAATAAACTGATTCAACAAAACATCATTTTTGGCAATATCTGTAGCATAAAAACTATTACCCAAATTATTCGTGATTGAATTCCTGCTTTTTACGGCTCCGCCTAAGTCTTCGATATTACCGCTGTAAGCTAACGATATATAGCTATTTGTCGAAAAAGTATACTGAATCCCAGCTCCGAAATTTGAGTAATTATTAAATTGTCTCTGCCAATCGGTTGTTAAAACAGACTTCATATAAATGTCGGGATTTGGACGCGTTCTAGTCGTAAACAGCAATTCCCGACCTTTGCCTAATTGCAGTCCGTAATTGGTTATAAAAGAAAATTTGCCTTTGGTATAATTAAAATCTACAAGTGTATTGGTGCTTGTTCCTGCAAATTTAGAAACGGTAACATGCTGGCTTGCCGTTCCCATTATACCATTTTCGATGTTCTGCTTTGTAATAATATTGATAACGGCTTTCCCTTCGGCATCGTACTTTGATGATGGATTTGAAATCACTTCAATTTTTGCAATCTGTGAAACTGGAATCGTAGCAAAACGTTCATAATTTATCAAAATTCCGTTGAGATAAATAATGGCTTCACCTTTACCGAGAACGCTTATTTGTCCTTCGGCAACCACAATATTTGGAACTCGGCCTAACAATTCATTTACAGAGCTGCTTGTTGCGAGAACTGTTCCTGTTACATTAACATCGATTGTTCCGTTTGCGCCGTATTTAAGTAATGACGGCTGACTTTTTACTACTACTTCGTTTAACTGATTGTTGCTTTCTAAAACTATAATCGAGCTCAAATCAATATTTACGGCATTTGAATAGTTTATGTTCAAATGTTTATCTGCAAATTCTGCCGAAGTCAATTTTAAAATCACTTCTTTTTGATTGATATCCGATAATTGAAAAACGCCATCTAAAAAATCCTGCTGTTTTAAAATTAAAGAATCGCGAACAGACAAAACAACGGCAGTTCCCATCATCAATTCGTTATTTCGATTGACGACTTTTCCGGAAATTTTTTGAATAGACTGTGCTTTTAAAAAAACACTATTAAAAAGAAAACAATATAGGTAAACGAAAACCAGAATTAAGAACCTCATAAAATTTAACGATTAAGATTTGACTTTTTGCAGAGACAAAAGTCAGCTCTAAACCGCGAAACGAGGTAATCGAATGAGAAATCAGGAGTACGAATTTATAAATCAACACTTCTGTTAAGTCTGTAAAGCTTGAATTTGATAATTTAATGGTGTTGTTCCAGTATGTTTTTTAAAGGCTGCGAAGAATGTCGATTTCGAATTAAATCCAACATCATAACCAACAGATTCTAAAGTCAGTTTATCATTTGATGCAATAATTCTACAAGCATTATCTATTCTGAATTCATTTATATAACTGGTAAAATTCTTTCCCAAATTATTATTTAAAAATTGGGACAATTGATGGCTTGATATATTTATTTCTTCGGATACATCTTTTAAACTCAAATTAGGGTTTTTATACAGTCCTTTCTCGTTCATGCTTTTTTCGAGCTTCTGAAATAAATTCATCGCTTCTTCATCATTCATTTTTTTATCTTTTTGAATGTTGAACACAAACAAATCGTCTACTTTTTTTCTATACAAAAGAATGAGAACAATCAAATATAAAATGAAGGTAAAGGCAAATGCTCCAGTAATACAGGAAACGAAAGAAACGCCGATAAATCCTAAATAGTAACTTATAAATATCAAAGTATTTCCTAAAAGCACCATGCCAAACCATTTTTCTGACGGGGTCGAATTACTGTAATTCTGAAATAGTCTTTGAATCATCGTTCTATTTTCAAAACCCGAAACTGCGAGATACAAAAACCATTGAAAGAAAATAAAGGTAACTAAATAATCATTCCATAAAACGGGATAATTTTGATAAGGAAACAGAAAACCAATTATGAGAATGCCCAAAATCCAAATTCCCAAATGCCATTTCCATTTTATTGGAACTGTATTATTTCCTTGAATTGCTGATTTAAGTGAATAATATAAAAATGGTCCAATTAGCAAACATGCCGAAAGTCCGATTTGAAGATAGGTTTTAGCAAGATTATTATTGAAATACACAAAAACCGTAACGGTAATACGAGTGCTTAAGGCCAATAATGCAGCTCCTAGAAATAGATTGGTAAGGTGTTTTTTCTTAGTGAAAAATAAAAAATACAGACTTAGAATAAACCCGTTGAAAGCGCCCAACGCTCCAAAAAAGAATAATATTTCTTTGCCTATACTCATATTCTAAGGGTGTAAAGCTTGAAGTTGATAATTTAAAGGTGTTGTTCCAGTATGCTTTTTAAAGGCAGAAAAAAACGTCGATTTCGAGTTAAAACCTACATCATAACCTACAGATTCTAAAGTTAATTTATCATTTGACTTTATTATTTTACAAGCTTCATTCACTCTGAATTCATTTACATAACTTGTAAAATTCTTTCCCAGATTATTATTCAAAAACTGAGATAATTGATGTGGTGTTATATTTAATTCCTTTGATAAATCCTGCAAAGACAAATTTGCATTTTTATACAAACTTTGCTCAATCATTTTATTCTGAAGTTTGTCAAATAAAAGGGCTGCTTCTGGTTCCTCAATTTTCTTTCCTGAAGATTTTTGTTCATACAATAAGAATAAATCATCTGTTCTTTTTCGATACAGAAGAATAGAAATTATCAAGTACAAAATAAAAGAAAAAACAACTGCTCCGCCAATATAAACCGCTGCTCTTGCTCCCATAATTGCTAAAAAATAAAAGAGAAACAATAAAAAATTCGCAAGAAAAAGCATTCCAAACCATATTTCGGCTGGAGTTGTTTTTTCTTTTCTCCTGATAATTTTCTTTAAAATGTTTCTAATTGTAAAAGCAGAACAAAGAATATAAACAAACCATTGAAAATAAATAATTCTGATAAAGTAAATACCCCAAAGTTCTGGATACATTTCATATGGATATAGGATTCCAACAGTTGCAATTAAAATTCCCCAGAACAGAAGTGTCAATTTCCAGGATTTGGGCAAAATAGTAACTTCATCAACTGCAGATTTCAGAAAATAATACAAACACGGACCAATAAAAAAACAAGCAGTAAGTCCAAACTGCAAATACAATTTTGGCAGTTCTGGATGAAAATAAACAAATACTGACTTTGCTATTCTTACGCTTAATGCAAACAAAAGCATTCCCAAGAAGTAATTTGTCAAATATTTTTTCTTAGTAAAAAAGAAAAAATAAAGGCTCAAAATAATTCCGTTGAAAGCTCCCAATGCACTAAAAAAAAATAAAAGCTCTTTACCAGTATCCATTATTCAAATTTGTTTATCCTGACAAAGCTAAAAAAAAATGATTTCGGTTTCCTTCTTTTTTAATTTTAATAGGAATGCGATTATTCAGATAGTTGAAAATATTTAACTATTTTTATAAATCTGAAAGGAAAAAACAAACAAGATCAAATATTCCAAAATCATGGAAAACGAAAACGAGCCTTCTGAAGAAACCAAAGAAAGATGGATCACAGATCCTGACAATTGGATTTGGGGAATTTTTTATTACAATCCGAAAGACAAAAGAATCTTTCCTCCAAAGAAAATTAAAGAGTTTGGCTGGACGACAAATTTTGCAAATCCAAATTCTGTTTTTGTATTGTTAGTCATAATGGCTGTTCTTATTACCTTAGGACAATACCTCAATTAATCTGTAACAAACTGCAATATTCAAGGCAATAATTCCCGATTATAAATACTACTTTTGATTTTTGAGAGTTAAAGTGTTTATGTTGAAAAAATTACTGTTTTTTGTGATACTGTTTTGGTATTCTGGGCTTCAGGCGCAGGAAACTGAATCACTGTACAAAACAAAAAAAGTCGTTGCTGTAAAAGACACAATTCATCTGGAACCTTTTAGTATAAACTCCAGTTTTTTTGAGCTTTTAAACACCAAAAATCAGCCCATTGATTCTACTTTTTATAAAATCGATTTTCAAAAAGGAACATTGCTTTTAAATGAAAAATTCACTTCGGTTTCGGATACTTTAATTGTTAATTATCTCAATTATCCTGATTTCTTAACAAAAGAATACGGCTTCTACAAAGACAGTCAAGTGGTGAGCAACGATATTGGCACTGAGAAATTATACAAAATTGACGATTCCAACACTAAAAAAGTCACTCCTTTTGACGGCTTAAATACTTCTGGAAGTATTACTCGAGGTGTAACAATTGGAAACAATCAAAATACGGTTTTAAACTCTAATCTGGATTTACAAATTACTGGAAAAATATCCGATAAAGTTAGTTTGCGCGCTTCACTGCAAGACAATAATATTCCGCTTCAAGATGGCGGTTATTCTCAAAAACTAGATCAGTTTGACAACATCTTCATGGAACTTTTTACTGATGATTGGAACATTCGGGCGGGTGATGTTTTTCTGGAAAATCGGAAAACACAATTCTTAAGTTTTAACAAAAAAGTTCAAGGACTTTCGGCCAGTTTTGATTTTGATACCGAAAAAAGTAAAACTAATGTTTTTGCTTCGGTTTCGTTTGTAAAAGGCCAATATGCGAAAAGTACTTTTACAGGTCAGGAAGGAAATCAAGGACCGTATAAACTTAAGGGACAAAATGGCGAATTGTATGTTTTGGTAATTTCAGGTTCTGAGCGTGTTTACGTAAATGGTGTTTTGCTTAAAAGAGGAGAAAACAACGATTACGTAATTGATTATAATGCGGGCGAAATTGTATTTACTTCTCTTTTTACGATAACTTCAGAGATGCGTATCAATGTTGAATATCAATATTCTGAACGCAATTACAATCGATTAGTGACTTATGCAGGCGCAACGCATGAAAACAAAAGTTGGAGTTTTGGCGGTTATTTATACTCCGAAAATGACATGAAAAACCAGCCGTTACAGCAAAATCTTTCTACAGAACAAGTACAGGTTTTGGCGCAGGCGGGCGATAATCAAAATTTAATGAAAGCACCATCGGCGTATGAAGATGCTTATGCTGATAATAAAATATTGTACAAAAAAAACAGTGTCAATTCTGTAGAATATTATGAGTACTCAAAAAATCCAGCGGATGTTTTGTACAACGTAAAATTTAGCCTTGTGGGCAATAATCTCGGAAATTACATCATTCAAAATAATACTTCTGTTGAACGAATTTACGAATATGTTACACCAATAAATGGCACTCCGCAAGGAAACTACGAACCAATTGTACAGTTAGTTGCACCAATAAAAATTCAGGTGGCGACTTTTCTAGGAAAGTATAATCCTGACGAAAAAACAGTGGTAGATTTTGAAATTGCAATGAGTAATAACGACAAAAATTTATTTTCTCCAATTGATGATTCTGATAACGAAGGCATTGCTTTTAAAACGAATATCAAAAAACGTCTTTTTACAAGAAATTGGACTTTAGATGGTTTTGCTGATTATCAATTTGTTCAAAAGAATTTTAGATCTGTAGAGCGCTTGTACAATATCGAATTTAACAGGGATTGGAACTTAAACACAACACTTTTAGGAAATCAAAGTTTACTGGTTACGGGTTTAAACTTTGATTTGTTTGCAAAAAAAGAGACTTCTAATATCGGGTTATTTACTTATCAATTTGAGAAATTGGATTTTACAGAAAGTTACTCGGGAGCTCGTCATACTACGACTGCTTTATTCAAACTTAAAAATTGGACAATCGAGAATCAAGGCAGTTTTTTAAATAGTGATGCAGCGACATCGACTTCAAAGTTTATTAGAAGTCAAACGAGAACTAAATATCATTTTGGCAAAAACTGGATTGGAGGAAGCATGCAGCTTGAAGACAATCAGGAAAAAGATAAAGTTACCAATCAATTCTCGGCGATAAGCCAGCGATTTTCTGAATATGGGGCTTTTGTTGGGCGCGGCGACAGCACAAAGGTTTTTATAGAACTAGGATATTTACAACGAAGAAATGACAGTTTACAAAACGGACTTTTAAAGCATGTAAATAACTCGCAGACTTATTATTTAAAGTCAAAACTAATTCAGAATAAAAAAACTGATTTAGCCGTTTATGCAAGTTATCGAAATCTTGATTTTACAGATTCTAATCGAAAAAACGAACCTTCTTTAAACTCTAGGATTCTTTATAACGATCGATTCTTCAACCAATTTATGCAAATAAGCAGCGCTTACGAAACGAGTTCTGGAACCATCGCTCAACAAGAATTTACCTATATTGAAGTTCCTGCAGGACAAGGTGTTTATACTTGGAATGATTATAATGGTAATGGTATTCAGGAACTGGAAGAATTTGAAATTGCGGCTTTTCCTGATCAAGCAAAGTTTATCCGAATCTTTTTACCGAATCGAGTTTACATCAAAACCAATCAAAATAAATTTTCACAATCTGTTGTACTGAATCCGCTGCAATGGCAAAATGAAAAAGGGTTAAAGAAAATCATATCCTATTTCTACAACCAGACTTCTTTTATTATGGATCGAAAAGTAAAAAGTGAAGGTGAGCTGGAGTTGAATCCTTTTTATTCTTCAGATGAAAATATTTTAGGTTTGAATTCGAGTTTTAGAAACAGTTTATTCTACAATCGAGGCAAACAGAAACATTCTGTTACTTATTCGTATCTTATCAATAACGGAAAAAGTTTACTTTCAATTGGCTCACAAAATGTCAAAAACAATTCACATCAACTGCAATACACGCACTTGTATCAAAAAAGCTGGTTGTTTAATTTGTTTACAAAAACAATCAGCACTAATCTGATCTCTGCAGATTTTGTCGAAAAAAACTATGATTTAAAAGGCTATCAGCTTGCGCCAAAAATCAGTTATTTGTTTTCGAAAAATACCAGTTTAGATTTTTTCTATGAATTTCAAAACAAGGAAAATCAGATCGGCAATTTTGAAACATTGATGCAAAACCGTTTGGGAACTTCGTTTTCTTTTGCGGGAGAGAAAAAAGTAACTTTAAATGGTGAGTTTTCTTTTTATGAAAATAAATTTACGGGGAATGAATTTTCATCAGTAGGATTTCAAATGCTTGAAGGTTTACAAGCGGGACAAAATTTGGTTTGGAAACTGCTTCTGCAAAAGAATATTACACAGTTTTTAGATGTAAATTTAAACTATCAAGGACGTAAAAGTGAGGCTGGATCTACTGTGCATACAGGCAACGTTCAGCTTCGAGCATATTTTTAGCGGTTAACAAAAAACATAAGAATTAATTGCTTAATTTTATAATACTATTTAAACTAAAATCTTATGAAAAAATTATTATTGCTCTGTTTTATAGTAGTTTTATCTACTAATTTTTACGCTCAGGAAACTGTAACTAAAGCGGCTAAAAGTAAAACCGAATCGACTGCTAAGAAAACTAAGGCTAAAGCTGATAAAACTACAGCAGACGCAAAGAAAACAGCTGATAAGGCTGCAAAAACGAAAAGCACTGCAGATAAGGAAACCGCTAAAGCGAAAAAAGAAACTGCTGACGCTGCTAAAAAAACAGCAGACAAAGAAACAGCAAAAGCAAAAAAGGAAACAGCAAGCGCTGCTAAAAAAACAACAGCAAAAGCTGAAAGTACAAAAGCTGACGTAAAGAAAACAACTTCGAAAGCTGATGCCGCGGCTAAAACAGCGAGTAAAGATGCAACTGCAACTAAAAAGACTGCGACAAAAACTTTAAAAGAAACGAATGAAAAAGCACCAAAAGTAGCTGACAAGGTTACTGGTGAATACAATGGTAAAAAAGTATATACAGGACCAAGAGGCGGTAAATACTATATCAACAAAAATGGTAATAAAACCTATATTCAGGATTAAGAAAAGGTACTGAGGTACTGAAGGGACTAAGATTCTAAAATAAAAGACTTTGAAGCCGAACGTAAGTTCGGCTTTTTTATTTACTAAAAAGAAACCTTAGAACCTTAGTACCTCAGCACCTTAGAATCTTAAATAAAATATTGTGTTAATAATTTAGTAATATGTGCGAAATAGCATAAAAAACATATTTCTTTATCTTCGTTTGCAAAAAGCGTTAAACTATGAGCATTGACTATTCTGCTAACAAAACAATTTTAGTTGCTCCATTAAACTGGGGACTTGGCCACGCCACAAGATGCATCCCAATTATTAAGGCGCTTCAAGAAAACAATTTTATTCCTATTATTGCTTCTGATGGTGTTGCGCTGGCTTTGCTGCGCAAAGAATTTCCATATATACAAACACTGGAACTGCCTTCTTACCACATTGAATATGCTAAAAATGGTAAAAACTTTAAATGGAAGTTGATTAAAAATCTACCGAAGATGATTGCTGCTATTTTAGATGAGAAAAAAATGGTGAACGGCTGGATTAAAAAACATGGTATTGACGGAATAATTTCTGATAATAGATTGGGGGTTTTTAGTAAAAAAGTACCATCTGTTTTTATGACGCATCAGTTGAATGTAATGACTGGAAACACTACTTGGTTTACTAGTAAATGTCATCAGTATTTTATAAAAAAATATTCGCAGTGCTGGGTTCCAGATTCCAATGAAAAAACAAATCTTACCGGCGATTTAGGTCATCTTAAAAGCAATGATTTGAATCTGAAGTATATTGGTCCGTTGAGCAGAATGCGTAAAAAGGAAACGCCTAAAATATACGATTTGATGATTATTTTATCAGGTCCGGAACCTCAGCGTACTTATCTTGACGAAAAACTGCAAAAAGAAATAGCTGACTATAAAGGGAAAGTGGTTTTTGTGCAAGGAATTGTAGAGAAAACGCAAACTAAATGGCAGGCTGGAAATGTTACTTATTACAATTTCATGAATTCTAAACAATTAGAACAGACTTTTAATGAAAGTGATTTTGTTTTATGTCGTTCTGGTTATACAACTGTTATGGACTTGGCTAAATTGGGCAAAAAAGCTTTTTTTATTCCAACTCCGGGACAATACGAACAGGAATATCTGGCGGTAAAACTTCAGGAAGAAAATCTTGTGCCTTATGCAATGCAAGACGACTTTACGATTGATGATTTATCAAAAGTAAAGTCGTTTAAGGGTTTGTCTCAATTTAATGAAGAAATAGACTGGGATTCGCTATTTACAGTTTTTGAGGACTAATTTTTTAGAAATTGAACTGTGCTTGCAGTCGCAGTAAATTTCCTTGTTGTCTGTTTATTGGAAGTGCGCTGTCTTCAAAAGTTCTGTCGGCAATTACATATTCGGCAGTTAATTCTAGTGCTTTAATTGGCTGCCATTCTATACCAATTTCGTAATCTCTTACAACGTAACTTCTAGCGTCTTTTTCATATTTTTTACCTCCGTCATAATATTGAAATTTTGCGAAAGGGTAAAGATGTTGTTTTTTAAAATCGAGTTTATAGCTCATCAATACATAACCTCCATTTAAATCTGTTTCGTCAACAGTATTGGTTAAGGTATTGTAACGAGGTCCTGTACCGACATTATATTCTGCCTGAATCCCGAAAGGTCTTGGATACAAAACAAAAGTCGCACCTACTCTTTGGTCTTTTACATATTGTGGATCGTTAACTTTTACTCCCGGAGAAATTTCGCCAGTAAAAGCCCATTTACCTGTGTAAGCCTGAATTCCTGGTTCTATAATTTGACTTCCGATAACAAACGGATAAGTAACCCTTGCTACAACATTTAAATCTCTGTTACCGTCTAGTTTATTTGCTATTTGCCCATTGTAAACTCCAAAAGCAAAAACTCCATAATCGCCAGATCCTTTAAATCCGTCTTTTACAAGCATTTCAAAACGTTTTCTAATTTCGGCAGGTGCCCAATAAAAAAACAAGCCTAAATCACGTTCGTTCAAGATCGCACTATTCATAGCATCATTACGATCTAAAGCTAAACGCTGTGAACTTGACTGCATATTTTCGAAACCGTATGGGATTTTACTTTGTCCAACACGTACACGATATTCTTTTTTCTTATCAAAAGAAAGATCGAAATACAAATCACGAATTTGCACAAAATTCTGAATTCCAGTACTTGGAGAACTTGCAAAATCGGGTTGAAAATAGAAGAATACATTAGGATGAACCTGTCCTGAAAACACTAAACGAGCACGACGAATAAAAAGTCCGTTATTTGATTTTGCGTCTGGAGCTGTAGAAGTTGTTCCCCAAGATTTATCACATTGCTCGCAGGAAACTTTGTCGTTTGTAGAGAACAATCCATTGTATCTAATTTGCGCATAACCTCTTAAAGAAATTCTGTCGTACCAATGTTCCTCACCGCTGACTCCTGACTTAGTATCTGGCAGTTTCGCTTTATTGATAGAGTCTAAAATACGAATTACTTCGTTTTTTACTTCTTGCTTGTTCAAATCTTGTGCATTAGATGCCCAAGTCAACAGTAATAAAACTGCAATTATTTTTCTTTTTATCATTCTTTCTTTAATCCCTTAATTTCAGAATGCAAAGATGTATCACCTATGTTAAGAAATCATTAACCAGATGTTACTATAATAAAAATTTATTGTTATGGACTAAATCCGAATGTTGATTTATTGTTAAACACCTTTGTTTTAGGGTGTTTGGCAAAAACCCGCTTACAATTTTTTAACGTCAGTTTTTTGGTTCTTAAGCGCTTTTTCGAGCGTAAAAGAGAATTCTGAACCAATTCCGAACTCACTTTCTACATAAACTTTCTCTTTATGCGCCTCAATAATATGCTTTACAATCGCCAAACCTAAACCAGAACCTCCTTCAGATCGAGTGCCGCTTTTATCAACTCTATAGAAACGTTCAAAAAGTCGTGGAATATTTTGTTTCTCAACTCCTTCTCCGTTATCACTTATGCGTATTAAAACTTTTCTTTTAGTTAAATTAACTACACCAACTTCGGTCAAACCGCCTTCTTTTCCGTATTTAATCGAGTTTACAATTAGATTTTCTAAAACTTGTTGAATCCTATCTTTATCACCTCGAATAATTACAGATTGTACATTTTTACTTTCAAATGCCAATTTAATTTTCTTTTTATCAGCTTTCATTTCTAATAAATCGAAAACATTATGAATGAGCTCTACAATATCAAAATCAGTAATCATCAAATTTAAATCACCAGATTCTAATTTGGTAATCATATCTAAATCTTCAACAATATAAATTAATCGCTCAACTCCTTTTTCGGCACGTTTTAAATATTTTTTTCGGATATTTTTATCATCCATTGCTCCATCAAGCAAAGTCGAAACGTAACCTTGAACGGTAAATAATGGTGTTTTTAATTCGTGCGAAACGTTTCCTAGAAACTCTCTGCGGTATTGCTCTCGAATTTCGAGCATTTCGATTTCCAGCTTTTTATCTGTGGCAAACTTTTTTACTTCTCGCGAAAGCGTTTCCATATCAGTTGTTATGGGCTGATTGATAAGTGTTGTTGATTCTAACAATGAAACCTCATCATATATTTTTTTAACTCTTCTATATATAAAACGTTCTACACGATATTGTAAAACCAGAAATGAGAAGATATAAATTGAGATTAAAAAAATTATGCCGAATGCAATTTGGTGTTTCAATTGACCTTTATAAAATAAAGACATCAATATGAGTACAAATCCTGTTGCAAATAGACTTATATATAATGCCGATTTTACAGCAAATTTGTATGTTTTTTTAAAATTAATTTTCATCGAAAATATTAAACCATTAACGGATTATTTTTTTCACCATATAAGTGATATCAGTTCATTTAAAAGCAAAGCTTAATTGTATGGATTTACAATATGAACTTAAAAAAGCAAATCTTTGTCAAAGTTCAGAACTTTGACAAAGATAATTATTGTGAATGTAGGTAAACCAGAAATTAAATGAACTTATATCACTTATATGGTTTCCTTAATATTGAATTCTTAAACTTCAAATTTGTAGCCTACCCCTTTTATGGTTTTAAAAAGATCTTCGCCTATTTTTTCACGTAGTTTTCTAATATGAACATCAATTGTTCTTCCTCCTACTACCACTTCGTTCCCCCAGACTTTATCAAGAATTTCATCTCTTTTAAAAACTTTACCTGGTTTTGAAGCTAATAAATAAAACAATTCGAATTCTTTTCTTGGAAGTGCAATTTCTACATTGCCTTTGATAATTTTATACTCTTCGCGGTTAATTTCGATTCCTCCAACATTTATAGTATCACTAACTACTTCTTGTTCTTTTAACCTTCTTAACAGAGCCTTTACTTTTGAGACCAATAATTTTGGTTTTATTGGCTTAGTAATATAATCATCAGCACCAGCATCAAAACCAGCTACTTGCGAATAGTCTTCACTTCTTGCGGTAAGAAATGTTATGATAACATTATTTAATTCAGGGATTTTTCTGATGTGCTCACAAGCTTCCATACCATCCATTTCAGCCATCATCACGTCCATAATAATTAATTCTGGTAATTCTTTCTGAGCTTTTGCTATAGCATCTTTTCCGTTAGAAGCTGTAACAATCTGATAGCCTTCTTGAGCAAGGTTATAGCCAACGATTTCTAAGATATCTGGTTCGTCGTCAACTAATAAAATCTTGGTTTGTGTTTTTTTCATAAATAGCAAAAATTGAGATTTTTACATCAAATTCTCTTTAATATATATCCGATGTTTTTTATTTCACAGGGTAAATATAGTAATAAATGAATCGTTAAAAATTGCTGTTAACGGTAATTTAATCTGGTAACAATTTGATAATCTTTAGTACACAAAAACATAACAAGTTCGTAACATCGACTTCACAGCTCAGTCATTTCTTTGCACAAAAATAAATCAAACACAACACTGAAATGAAATTCAATTTAAAATTTCTATTTATTGCATTATTTATCTGTACGATTTCGATCGCACAAAACAAAGGTACGATTTCTGGCGTTTTAACCGACAAAGAAATGAACAACGAAGCCTTACCTTTTGCAAATGTTTTAATTAAAGGTACAAACATTAGCGTAAATACTGACGTTGACGGAAAATATTCGTTAAGCGTAAATCCAGGAAATTATATCGTTATTTATAGTTTTTTAGGATATGAATCTAAAGAAGCTCCAGTTACGGTAAAGGCAAACGAAACTGTAGTGGTAAATCAAGTACTTTCTTCTGGAAGTTTTACTCTTAAAGATGTGGTCGTAAAATCTACTGGAAACAGAGAAAAAGAAACGGCTTTATTATTAGACCAAAAAAATGCTGTGGTAATCAAACAAAGTATTGGTGCGCAGGAAATGTCTAGAAAAGGAGTAAGCGATGTTGAAGAAGGCTTAACTAAAATTACCGGAATTACTAAAGTTGGATCAAGAGGTTTATTTGTTCGTGGACTTGAAGACAGATACAACAACTTATTGATTAATGATCTTGCTGCTCCAACAAACAATCCATTTTTGAAAATTATTCCGCTAGATTTATTCTCTACGGATATCGTTGGTGTTATTGAAGTTTACAAAACATTCAGCCCAAACATTTATGGTGATTTTGCAGGTGGAACATTTAATATCCAAACTTCTAAAAACACAAAAAGCATCACAAAAATTAATATTGGAACAAGTTACCTTGTAAACAGTAATTTAAAAAGATTTTCTATTTCTAAAGATGCTGATTCTGCAGAAGGTTTTTTCGGAATGACTGGAGACAATAGAAAATTACCTTCATTATTAGGAGATACTCCATCTGGTCATGTTTTTACTCCTCAAGAATCTTTAAACTCATTTCAAAGCGGCTTTGACGTTTCGACTATAAGAACTCCGTTAAATACAAGTATTGGTTTTTTGCATGCTGAAAAATTTGATTTAGAAAAAGACAGAAGCATTTCTTATATCATCTCTGTAAATGCTGAAAACAGTTATGCAATTCAAGAAGGAGTTGACAGAACTTTTGCTTACCAAAGCACTGGAATCAGCTACAAAACTGATTTTATCACTACAGACAATCACTACAGAACTTCTTTGACTGGTTTATTAGGTTTAAACTACAACACAAAAAGATTTAAACTTGCTTACAATAGTCTTTTCATCAGAACAACTGATAACTTAATCAAAGATCAATTTGGTGTTGCAAATGCTGAAACTGGAACCGGAACAAACAAAACTCTTATTCGTACCAACCAATTAGACCAATCAGATTATTGGAACAATCAATTGTTGGGAGAATATGCAATTACAGAAGACAAAAGTCAAACTGTAAAAGCAGGTGCTTCTTATGCGTTGACGAAATACAATCAGCCTGACAGAAAAGCATTTTCAGGAATTAAAACAGATAACGATGGAATCATTGCTTCGATTGCAGGAAACAACTTTATCAAACAATATTTAGAAATTACTGGAAACTCTTATTTCTCAGGTTTAGCTGAATATAATTTGAAATTTGGAGCAGATAAAGGTCACAAATTAACAGTTGGTTATAACGGAAACATGTCAGACATGGAATCTTCATATCGTTTTATTTCTCCAACTCCTGGACCAAACATCGATGCTCCGCTTAACAATATCGACGATCAATTGAATGGATACATTGCTGGAGGTGCTTTCAATTTTAGAGAAAGTTCTAACTCTACTTACAAAGCAATTTTAAAGGAAGGTGCTAATGCTGGTTATGCTAATTTACTTTACAAATTCAATGATAAATTTGAACTTAATGGTGGTGTAAGATTTGAAAGCACGAATAGAGAAACTAAATACAGAAATCAAGGTTCTTTTGATGAGCCATATGTAACTTTAAACTACGACAAAACTTATTTCTTACCTTCGTTAAATGCTAAATACAGCGTTACCGAAAAAGCAAATGTTCGTTTAGCTGGTGGTATTACTTATACTAAACCAGTAATAATGGAAGCTTACCCAATTGAGTACATCAATGCCGATGGAACTTCTATGAAAGGAAATCCATATTTAGTAAACAGTGATAATTACAATGTTGATTTAAAATATGAGTTTTTCCCAACTGCAAAAGAAATGTTCGCTGTAGGACTTTTTGGTAAACAAATGAAAAATCCTATCGAAAGAACTTTGACTGCAAATGCTGCCGGTTCTACAATTATCACTTATTTAAATTCTGACAATGCCGTTATATATGGTGCAGAAATCGAATTTATTTATGACTTAGAAAGATTAACTAATACTTTCAAAAATTTCTCTTTAGGTTTTAATACTTCATTAATGAGTACTAAAGCAGAGGTTAAACCTTTTATCATAAATCCTGACGGAAGTGTTACTCAAACAATCGAAACTCATACATCAAGAGATTTACAAGGTGCTTCAAAATGGTTAATCAATTCTGATTTGAAATATCAATTTGATGTAAACAAAAACTGGAGCAATACACTTTCACTAGTATACTCTGTATTTGGAAAAAGAATTTATGCAGTAGGAACAAATGGTCTGGATCATATTTATGAACTTCCTGTATCACAATTAGATTTTGTATGGAGCAGTAAACTATCACAGCATTTTGATTTAAAATTCTCTGCAGACAATTTACTTGATCCTGCACGAAAATTTGAAATTGGAGACAACAGTGTAACACCAGTTGTTGGAGATCCACTAACAAGAAGTTACAAAAAAAGCAGAGGCTTTTCATTAAGTCTAGGATATACGTTTTAATCCTATTTAAAACTAAGATCACAAAGCCCTATTTCGATAGGGCTTTTTTTATGAACATAATGTAAATCTCTTAACATTATCTTGACATTTAGGAGCTTTTATAATAACGGTATTGTAATAATCAGCTAACATGCATAAAAGATTCCCGTCCTACTTTTGTCTGCAAAGAAATCAACTATTAAACAACAATTATGAAAACTAAATTTTTCGCTTTAGCCCTTTCAATTGGCTTATTATTTTCATCTTGCAGCAATGACAACGATCCAGCTCCATTTACTATCGCTCCTTTAACAGGAACTGAGAGTGTTGTTGTAGGAGGAACTACAACTTTCAGCAGTACAACTACAGGCGGTACTTATTCTAGTGCTACGCCAGCTGTTGCAACTGTTGTGCCTGCTACTGGAGTTATTACAGGGGTTTCTGTAGGTACTTCTGTTATTACTTATACACTACAATCTGTTTCAGTAACAAAAACAGTAACTGTAACGGCTGTTCCAGTTGCAACAGGAGAAATTACTGGACCAATTACAGCTAATAAAACTTATGCTTTAGGAAACTATACTATGAAAGGTATGGTGAAAATTAATTCTGGAGTAACAGTAACATTTGATGCTGGTTCAACAATTACAGTTGATAAAACTACTGGAGACAACGCTTTAGTTGTATTAAACGGTGGTAAATTAATCATCAATGGTACTGCTGACAAACCAGTTGTATTTACTGAAAAATCTAAAATCGCTGGTTCTTGGGGAGGTATCATCATGTACGGTGACGCTCCAATCAATGCTATCAACGGTGTAAAAACTTCTACTTCTGAAGACGGAAATGCTCTGCCTTACGGAGGAACAAATGCAGCTCACAATGGTGGTTCATTGAAATATGTAAGAGTTGAATACGCTGGTTCTAAATTAGCTGATGGAACAAAAGAATTAAACGGATTCTCATTCTACTCTGTAGGATCAGGAACAACTTTAGATCACTTAGTATCTTACAAAGGTGCTGATGACGGATTCGAATTTTACGGAGGAACTGCAAGTTTAACAAATGCAATTTCTTATGACAATACTGATGATTCATTTGACTGGCAAGATGGATGGCAAGGTCAAGCCAATTCAAACTGGTACGCTCATCAAAATGCAAAAGGAAACTTTGGAATCGAAATTGAATCTTCTAAAAACAACAACGCTTACTTCCCTAAAGTTACAAACATCACTTTAAGAAGAATTGCTGGTACAACTCCAGAAGCTGTTGGAGATGTTCAAGTTGATGCATTCCAATTCAAAAATGAAGGAAACGGTGATTTCAGTAACATTATCATAGATGGTTACGGTGATTACACAGAAGGTGGTAAATTATACACAGGAGCAGCAGTTAAAATTCAAGATGCTTCTACAAATACTAACCAAGTAAACGGTGGTAAAATTAAAATCACTAAAGTTAAAATCACTAATACTTCTAAAGATATCTTAGGTGTAGTAGTAGCTCCATGGGACGGTGTAGTTACATTCCCTGCAGGAAACTTCGTAATCGATGCAACAGCAACTGGAGCATCTATCACAGGTGGTGCTTGGGCAACAGTTAACGGTGTTGACTTGACTAAATAATAGTTAGAAAATATAAAATGTTAAAAACATCCTAATAATTTAGGATGTTTTTTTTTGGCTTAGTTTTTGTAATTTTTTTTGTATATTTACTCATCAAATAAATGCGATGGCAAAAAACTACTTTTATATTACTTTTTTATTGGCTTTTTTCTTAACTGTAAGTGTTTCAGCACAAGACAGTAAGCAATTACCCAAAACTCAAGAGTCCGTAGGAATTGAGGGTCTCAGCTTGTACCCTAACCCAGTGGTCAATGGAAAAGTATATATTACGTCAAAAAATGATTTAGAAAAAGAAATCATCATTTTTGACATCTTAGGAAAAAGAGTATTGCAAACGCATCTAAGCTCAAAAGAATTAAACGTTTCAGATCTTGTTCCAGGCGTTTACATTATAAAAATAAGCGAGCAAAATGCTACGGCAACCCGAAAGCTCATTATTCGATAAAACAAAAAAGCTCTTATGGAGCTTTTTTTTAGTTTACAGTGTTTCCCTTTTTAATATTCAGTCTCATTATCACTTGTAAAATTTGATACTTAAGAATACTGAAACTAAAAAAGACAACACTGAACGCCAAAAAATAAATATCTTTGCACAAAAAAAGTTTTGATTACAGCCAGCGATATATTTACGATTTCCAGCCATAAGCAATTTGAAAAAACAGCACTAAAAGTGTTTCGCTTTCAATATGAAAACAATCTAGTATATCGTGATTTTTGCGATTTCCTTAAAACAGACGTGCAGCAGGTAAAAACATTGGCGCAAATTCCATTTTTACCTATTCAGTTTTTTAAAAGCCATGACGTAGTATCAAACACCAATCCTGCCGAAGTTACTTTTACCAGCAGCGGCACGACTGGAATGATTACAAGCAGGCATTTAGTTACCGATGTTTCTCTTTATGAAGAAAGTTACCGAAAAGGATTTTCTCAATTTTATGGCAATATCGAAGATTATGTTGTTTTAGCCCTTTTACCGTCCTATTTAGAACGCGAGGGATCTTCGCTTATTTATATGGTCGAAGACTTAATAAAACTATCCAATCAGCCTGAAAGCGGGTTTTATTTACACAATCACGACGACTTAATTAAAAAACTGACTGAACTTGACGAATCAGGTCAAAATGTAATCCTAATCGGTGTTACTTATGCTTTGTTAGATTTAATCGAAAAGCACCAATTCAACCTTCAAAACATCATTATTATGGAAACTGGAGGAATGAAAGGAAAACGCAAAGAAATGATTCGCGAAGAACTTCACGAACAACTTTGCAAAGGATTTGGTGTAAATGCAATTCATTCAGAATACGGAATGACAGAACTTTTAGCGCAAGCTTATTCTTTAGGCGAAGGCGTATTTGAATGCCCCTCTTGGATGCATATTTTAGTTCGTGATCCAGAAGATGCTTTGACTTATATAAAAGACGGAAAAACCGGCGGAATCAATGTTATTGATTTAGCCAATATCAATTCTTGTTCTTTTATTGCAACGCAGGATTTAGGCAAAAAAAATCCCAACAACTCTTTCGAGGTATTGGGACGTTTTGATAATTCTGATATTCGTGGATGTAATTTGATGGTGTTATAATTTAATCGTTAAATCATTTAATCGGTTCAACATTCGATTATACAATTTACCTATTAAACAGTTAAACAACTCTAATCACAAAATAGTTTTTCTTTCCACTTTGTAATAACACAAATTGATTGTTAATCAAATCATTTGCTGTTAATACAAAATCTTCTTTTATTTTTTCTCTGTTTACAGAAATAGAATTAGCAGTCAACGCACGTCTAGCTTCTCCGTTTGATTTGAAAAAACCAGTCTTCTCGTTTAAAACCGTTACAATATCCAATCCGTTTTCCAAATCAGCTTTTGCGATTTCAGCTTGTGGAACTCCATCAAAAACCTCTAAGAAAGTCACTTCATCCAATTTTTTCAAATCATCAGCAGTAGAATTTCCAAACAAAATATTTGAAGCCTGAATCGCTTTTTCCAATTCTTCTTTACTGTGAACAAAAATCGTGATTTCTTCAGCTAATTTCTTTTGTAAGATTCTTAAATGCGGTGCCGTTTGATGCTCAGCAATTAAAGCCTCAATAGTTTCTTTATCTAAGAATGTAAAGATTTTAATGTATTTTTCTGCATCAACATCAGTTGAGTTTACCCAAAATTGGTAAAACTTATACACAGAAGTTTTATCAGCATCCAGCCAAACATTTCCACCTTCCGATTTTCCAAATTTAGATCCGTCTGCTTTTGTAATCAAAGGTGTTGTCAAAGCAAAAGCCTTTGCTCCTTCTCCACCCATTCTGCGTACTAATTCTGTACCTGTAGTAATATTTCCCCACTGGTCAGAACCTCCCATTTGCAAAACGCAATTATTGTTTTTATACAAATGATAAAAATCGTACCCTTGAATTAATTGATATGTAAATTCAGTAAAAGACATTCCTTCACCTTCTCCGCTAAATCTCTTTTTAACAGAATCCTTCGCCATCATATAATTTACTGTGATACGTTTTCCAACTTCACGAGCAAAATCAATAAACGAGAATTCTTTCATCCAGTCATAGTTATTTACCATTACTGGAGCATTTGCTTCTTTTGAATTAAAGTCTAGGAAACGAGACAGAACACTTTTTATTCCGGCAACGTTTTTGGCCAAAGCCTCTTCGTTCAACAAATTTCTTTCGTCAGATTTTCCAGAAGGATCACCAATCATTCCAGTCGCGCCGCCCACAAGAGCAATTGGCTTATGACCAAAATTCTTTAAATGAACCAATAAAATAATCTGAACCATACTGCCTATATGCAGCGAATCTGCTGTTGGATCAAAACCAATATATGCCGAAGTTACCTCTTTTAGCAATTGTTCTTCCGTTCCTGGCATGCTATCATGGTACAAACCGCGCCACTTTAATTCTTCAACTAGATTCTTCATTTTTAAAATATTTTGCGCAAATATAATCAATGGTAATCGCAATGACAAAAACTTATGCCACTAAGGCGCTAAGACACAAATATTATTTAAAAAAAATTAAACCTTTGAACCTTTGTTCCTCTGCAACTTTGAACCTTTGCAAAAAACCTTTGCAACTTTGTCTCTCTGCAGCTTTGCACCTTTCCAACAAAAACTTATATTTACAAAATGGTATTAGTAACTGGCGGAACAGGTTTAGTAGGCTCACATTTATTGCTTCATTTAATCGAAAATGGAGAAAATGTTCGGGCAATTTACAGAACCAAAAACAACATTCAAAAAGCAAAATCGGTTTTTGAACTTTACAAGAAAGAAGCTTTATTTGAAAAAATAGAATGGCTTGAAGCCGATATCTTAGACGTTCCTTCTTTAGAAAATGCTTTTATTGATATTGATTACGTTTACCACTGCGCCGCTTTAATTTCATTCGACCCAAAAGATGAAGAAGCACTTCGAAAAATAAACATTGAAGGAACCGCTAATATGGTTAATTTTTCGATTGCACTAGGTGTAAAGAAATTTTGTTTTGTAAGTTCTATTGCCGCACTTGGCGATTTAGCACCACACGAAACTTACATTACTGAAGAAACAGACTGGAATCCCGAAAAACCTCACAGCGATTATGCTATTTCTAAATACGGTTCTGAAATGGAAGTATGGCGCGCTCATCAAGAAGGTTTAGATGTAATAATTGTAAATCCCGGCGTAATTTTAGGACCAATTCCGAAAACAAAAAACAAACAGCAGGGAAGCGCTGAATTGTACTTAAAAGTTGCTAACGGTCTTTCGTTTTATACTCTTGGAAGTACTGGTTTTATTACCGTTGATGATGTTGTGAAAATTTCTCATCAATTAATGAACAGCGAGATTAAAAATGAGCGCTTTACTTTAATTGCTGACAATATTGTTTTTAAAGATATTCTTGATACAATTGCCGAGGTTTTAAAAGTAAAGAAACCAAGCATTCATGCCAAACCTTTATTTATGAATTTTCTTTGGATGGCTGACGGAATATTTTCAACCTTATTTTTTCAAAAAAGACGTCTTACAAAAGCGACTGCAAAAGCTTCCTATTCTAAAAATCTGTATTCAAATGAAAAAATAAAAACCGCTCTAGGAACGGTTTTTACAGATGTACATCAATATGTAAGGGATATTTCTAAATTATAGAATTATTTTTTTGGCTGCGGTTTCATTTGTCGTCTTATCGAGTCAAGATTTATTTGAGTCCTTGTCTTTTTAATCGAATCTTTCGGTTTTTCTTTATCCTTAAGATTCACCGCTTTCATCGCTTTTTTCTCTTCAATTTTAACGATCGAATCTGTGTCTCTTTGATTTTTTGCTAATCGTTTTCCAACCTCATCAAACATCTCTTTGTAGCTTTCATAATCTGCAGCATAATACATATTATTTTGAGCAAATTGAAGACTGTCTACTTTGTATTTTTTCAAAATAAACTTCGTTGGATTTGTTTCTGTAGAATCTAAAGAAACTGGATTTTGATATTTCATTGCTTCCAGAAGAGACAAATCATAAATAATATCAATCATTTTACCTTTCTCAATAAGTTTAGCAGGCTGTTTTACAACCTCTTTTTTACAACTTACAGAAAGAAATATAACTAATACTATTACAAAACAATTTTTCATTTCGGCTTTTTATCTATCAAACAATAAACGTTTTCCAGCACGGATATCTTTTACTTTAAAGTTATTGTAAACCATTTCACCATTTACAAAAGTGTGTGTAATTCTCGATTTAAAAGCTGTGCCTTCAAACGGAGACCAACCGCATTTATATAAAATATTATCTTGATTTACACTCCAAGGCAAACTCGGATTTACGATTACCAAATCGGCATAATAACCTTCTTTAATAAAACCTCTTTTTTCAATTTTAAAGATTTTCGCAGGATTATGACACATTTTTTCTACAATTTTCTCTACGCTTATTTTACCTTGATGATGCGCTTCGAACATTGCTACAACGGCATGCTGCACAAGCGGACCTCCAGAAGGTGCTTTTAAGTAAGATTGTAACTTTTCTTCTTTCGTATGCGGCGCATGATCTGTTGCAATAACATCAATTCTACCATCATTCAAAGCTTCCCAAAGTGCTTTTCTATCACTTTCGGTTTTTACAGCAGGATTCCATTTAATGAAATTCCCTTTTGTTTTATAATCTTCATCGGTAAACCAAAGATGATGCACACAAACCTCAGCAGTAATTTTTTTATCTTCTAATGGAATTTTGTTTGTAAACAATTCCATTTCTTTAGCTGTCGATAAGTGAAAAATATGCAAACGTGCTCCAGTTCTTTTTGCCAAAGCCACGGCTTTTGAAGACGAAATATAACAAGCTTCAGCACTTCTAATTAAATTATGTGCCGTTACTGGAACATCTTCACCATATTTTTCTTTGAACTCTGCTAAGTTATTTTGAATAGTAGTTTCATCCTCGCAATGCACAGCGATTAACATTGGTGTGCTTGAGAAAATTTTTTCTAAAGTTTCTTCTTTGTCAACCAACATATTCCCTGTTGAAGAACCTAGAAATATCTTAATTCCAGCAACATTTTTAGGATTCGTTTTTAGAACTTCTTCTAAGTTATCATTGGTAGCTCCCATCATAAACGAATAATTCGCGAATGATTTTTGAGCAGCAATTTGATATTTATCTTCTAATATTTCTTGTGTAACGGCATTTGGAACCGTATTTGGCTGTTCGATAAAAGAAGTAATTCCTCCCGCTACTGCAGCTCTTGATTCCGATTCAATATCGCCTTTATGCGTTAAACCTGGTTCTCTAAAATGAACTTGATCATCAATTGCACCAGGAATCAAATAACTTCCTTCGGCATCTACAACAATACAGTCAGATGATTTTAAACTGATACTATCAGCGACTTCAACAATCAAGTCGTTCTCTATAAAAACATCTCCATCAAAAATAGACCCTTCGTTTACAATTTTTGCATTTTTAATTAAAATCCTATTCATGTTTTGTCTTTATAATGTATTGACTAATTTTTTTAATCTTAACGAAATCACTCCAAGAATTGCTTCTTTGATAATGGCGTTACTCATTTTCGAAACTCCTTTTGTTCTATCTGTAAAAATAATTGGAACTTCTTTAATTTCAAATTTAGCACAGTAAGTTCTGTACTTCATTTCGATTTGAAACGCATATCCCACAAACTTTATTTTGTTAAGATTGATTTTCTCCAAAACCTCTCTTTTATAACAAACGAAACCTGCAGTTGCATCGTGAATTTTCATTCCGGTAATAAACTTCACATAAACTGATGCAAAGTACGACATCAAAACTCGGCTTAATGGCCAATTTACCACATTTACACCTTTTACATAACGGGAACCAATAGCTAAATCAGCTCCACCAAAATGGCAAGCATCATATAATTTCTCTAAATCATTTGGGTTATGCGAAAAGTCAGCGTCCATTTCAAAGATGAAATCGTATTTACGCTCCAAAGCCCACTTAAAACCATGAACATAAGCCGTTCCTAAACCCGCTTTTTTTGCTCTTTTTTCAAGGAATAATCTTCCCGAAAATTCTTCTTGCAGCGCAATCACTTTATCGGCAGTATGATCAGGAGAATTATCATCTATTATTAAAAGATGAAAAGGTTTATGCTGCGAAAGTACCGCTCTCACAATACTTTCAATATTTTCAATTTCGTTATAAGTTGGAATTATGACAATACTATCACTCATTTTTCTTGGTAATTTCACCGCAAAAGTAAACTTTTTATAGCATTTGGTTCATAATAAATACATAATAAAAGTATTGATCCAAAAAATTACTAATTTTGTGCGCTATGATTGAACAACTTCATCCTCGAATTATTGAAAACAAAGATTGGGCAACTGTTTTATTCATCCTGACCTTTGCCATTGTTGCTATAACAAAATCAGCATATGAGACTCGTTTTTCTGAATTCAGCAAACTTATAATCTCAGATAAATATGCTAAAATTTATCGCGACAATAACCATATAAACAGCAGCTTTACTGTTGGTTTATTTTTTGTGCAGATTATTTCTTTTGCTTTTTTTATTCAGCTTACGATGAGTATTTATGGAACTGCATCAAAAACGGATTATTTATTGTTTATTCGAATCGCAACTTTTCTTCTTTATTTTATTCTTGCAAAATATTTGATCGAAAAAATCGTAGCAGCTTCATTCAATATTGATGAATTTATGGAGCTTTTTAACTTACAAAAAGTAACCTACAGGACTTACATCGGCGTTTTGATACTTCCTATTAATGCTATTTTATTCTATTATGACAATATTCCAATAATTGTTCCGCTAGCAATTATAGGTATTTCGCTGTGTATCAGTCTATACTCATATTTTATTTCAATTAAAACGTATCAAAACGTAATTATCGACAAGTTGTTTTATTTTATTTTATATCTTTGCGCTCTTGAAATAGCCCCTTATTATTTTCTCTATTATTGGATGACAAAAGGGAGTGCTTAGTAAATGTTTATAATATGAAAGTGAAAACAATTTTGGTGTCACAGCCTGAACCTAAAGTGGAGAATTCTCCTTACTTTGAGCTCCAACAAAAACACAAAATAAAAATTGATTTCAGACCATTTATTCATGTGGAAGGGGTTAGTGCAAAAGAGATTCGATTACAAAAAATCGACCTTAATCACTATACTGCTATCATTTTAACAAGTCGAAATGCTGTAGATCATTTTTTTAGAGTGGCTGATGAAATGCGCTACAAAGTACCTGAAGGATTGAAATATTTTTGTCAATCTGAAGCAGTTGCATTTTATCTGCAAAAGTATGTAGTATACAGAAAACGTAAAATTTACGTTGGTGCTAAAGATTTTGCTGATTTATCGCCTCTAATTAAAAAATACAAAGACGAGAAGTTTTTACTTCCAGCATCTGACCAGTTAAATGCAGACGCTCCAATAACATTAAATAGTCTAAAAGTAGATTGGGCACAAGCTGTTTTTTACAGAACTGTAATGAGCGACTTATCTGATCTTGCCGATGTTTATTATGATGTTTTGGCATTTTTCAGCCCAACAGGAATTAAATCATTGTTTAAAAACTTCCCAGACTTTAAACAAAACAATACCAGAATCGCTGTATTTGGAAGCACAACTCAAAAAGAAGCTTTAGATCACGGTTTAAGAATCGATATTCTTGCTCCAACACCTGAAACGCCTTCTATGACAATGGCTCTTGAAAAATATATCGCCGAAGCAAACAAAGGAAAATAAAACCTTAAGAATACAAAATATTAAAATTCCAAATTCCAACTTAATCACTTGGGATTTGGAATTTTCTTTTTAATGCATCTTCGCATTTTGAGTATCATTTCACTTTACAATAATTGTAAATCCTCTCAAACATCGAATTTTATTTTTTAAATCATTTTGAGTATATTTGGTTTTCAACTAAAACCAAACAACTAAAATTAGTTACAAACTATCACTCAAATGAAAATCAACTCGCTTTTAATTGAAATTGACGGTATCGACAAAGAAATTCTTCGATATTTAATGGATGATGCACGAAAACCCATTCTTCAAATCGCCAACAAAATAGGAATTTCTGGAGCCGCAATTCATCAGCGTTTAAAAAAACTAGAACAATCCGGCGTAATTTCAGGATCAAAATTCACAGTTAACCCAAAAGTATTAGGTTACAATACTATGGCATTTATTGGCGTTTATCTCGACAAAGCCTCAAGAAACTCTGAAGCGGTGAAAGATCTTAGAAAAATTCCAGAAGTTCTCGAATGTCATTATACTACAGGAAACTGGTCTGTGTTAATTAAAATTATCTGTCGAGACAACGAACATTTAATGCAGCTTTTAAACACCAAAATTCAAGCAATCGAAGGTGTTTCAAGAACTGAAACCTTTATTTCGTTAGATCAACAGATTGACAGGCAGATTCAATTATAAATGTGTCAATGAGAAAATTTGATAATTAGATAATTCACTGTTACATGTTAAATATTAGATCAGAGTACAAGACCATATTCTTTTTCATTGTTTATTTCTCAATAACCTTTATTTATACCGAAATTGATGCAGGAGGTCCATGTGCTCCCGGAATGGGTGCTTTTCTATTTCTTCTTGCAATTCCGATAAGCATAATTTATACTATTGTTCTTTTTTACAAATTATATAAATCTGAAGAAAATCAATATTTATATTCCACTTACACCCTTGCAGGACTTTGGGCTTTACTTTTTGTTCTTCTGCAATTAAATGAAAACTAAATAAAAAAACAAAACCCGACAGGTTTTAAAAACCTGTCGGGTTTGCTATAAATTATCTAATTGACTAATTATCTCAATTATCAAATTAGTTTCTTCTGCTTCCTGAATAAATCGAGATATAGTACAACAGTGTTGCGATTGAACCTATAGCCGCAACAACATAAGTTCGTGCCGCCCATTTTAAGGCATCTTTTGCGCCAGCCTGTTCTTGCTGAGTCAGCATATGTTTATTTTCTAACCAAGCCAAGGCTCTATTACTTGCATCATATTCTACCGGCAGCGTTATAATTGTAAACAATGTAGTTGCTGCAAAAATAACAATCCCAATTAGCAGTAATTGAGGAAAAGTTCTAATCATTAAGATCCCCGCAAGCAAAATCCATTGCACATAATTTGAAGCCACACTCACAATAGGCACTAATTTAGAACGCATTGTTAACCATTCATAACCAATAGCATGCTGAACCGCGTGCCCGCATTCGTGTGCCGCAACAGCCGCCGCCGCCGCGTTACGCTGATTATAAACTGCTTCACTTAAATTAACTGTTTTATCTGAAGGATTATAATGATCTGTTAACTGACCTGGAGTCGAAATAACACGAACATCTGTAATACCATTATCAGCAAGCATTTTCTCAGCGATTTCCGCACCGCTCATTCCGTTTCGTAATTGCAGTTTAGAATATAATTCGAATTTACTTTTTAGTCTTGAACTTACCAGCCAGCTGAATAACATTATAGCTCCGGCAATAATTAAATATCCACTTCCCATGTTTTTATCTTTTTTTGATTGATTTTTAAAGTTACAAAACAAATCACAATTTCTGAACCAAACTTAAAAAATGACATTTTGACATTCAAAACAGTAATTACGGCAGTAGAAATATTAAAAATTTAACAAAAAAAAGACGCACTTTGGTGCGTCTGTATAATATGGTCGTAAAATCATCCCTTAATGCAGCTGCTTATTTACTTCTTCAAACTTCTCAATCAGGGTATTTATTTTTGACTGTTGTTTTTTAATTTGTTTCGGGCGAATATAAAACCAATTAAACGCCATCCAAAGCAATGTTATTCCATAACACAAACTTGCACCCAAAGCGCTCATTCTGCTGGCATATTCATACATATATAAGCAAATTCCAGTTGTAAGCAGCAGAAAGTACAAACTCATCATTTTTGTCTGCATAAACTGCTGTTTCTTTTTAATCAAAATCAGTTTTTGTAAATATTCCTGATTCGTTTGTGTCGCATCGATATTTCTAAAAGGAGTCAACAATTTATTAAAAGCAAATACATAAATAACCATCGCCAAAATCGTTAAAACAATTCCGATTTTAGTCGAAACAAACTCTGGCTGATAATATATCCATATAAAAACAATACATGCAGTGGTCAAAAAAAGCAAAACATTGGTTATCCATAAACTTCTTAAACCTGCTTTTTTAAATTTACTCACTCTCGATAGCAAATCTTTCATATCTGGTTGATTTACGGTTTGTTTTTTCCATAAATCTTTAAAATCTATATTATTATCGTTGTCCATTTTCTTTAAATTTTTCAGTCAGTTTTTCTTTTATTCTGTGAATTTTCACTCTCACATTAGCATCAGAAAGTCCAACAATTTTGGCAATTTCCAACTGCTTAACTTCTTCTAATTCCAGTGAAATAATGATACGTTCTGTTTCAGGTAATTCGGCAATACATTTATACAAAAACTGAATTTGCGGCTCTATCGAAGTTTGTTTCTCTTCTGAAAGATGAATTGGCAAATCGGATTTCGGGAAACGTTTTTCTTTTTCAATCTGCCTTAAACAATTATTAGATGCAATTCTAAAAATCCAAGTTCCAATAGCCGATTCATTTCTAAAAGTTTCCAATTTCTGCCAGACAATTATAAAAGTTTCCTGAGCCAAATCCTGTGCCGCATCATAATCGTTTACGAAACCCATGCAAAGCCTGAATATTCTATCCCAATAAGTCTTATAAATTTCTTCAAATTCCATTCTTACGATTTTACAAAAGTGTTTAATTGCGCTAAATACCAAGCCGTATCATCGTACATAATGAAATGCAGACCTTTACTTGCATATTGAAAATCAGCTGTTTTTAAATTTTTATATTGTTCCTCGATTGCTGGTTTTAAATTTATAAAATAAGATTCTAATAAAATTAATGATGGGCATTTTATAGCTGCTATTTTATTTCTCAAATCTGTATTCGAAAAATCACAATACATTTGAGCAAATGTTTTTCTGTCTGATTTTACGCTCCAATCTACAACTGTATCCATTTTTGAAGCATCAGCAAGAAGTCTCGGCATTGTTTTTTTCTGCATTTCAAGAAACTGAGTATCTGTCATTCCAGTCATTTGACTTACCATTGCTGAACAATCATTGTTTTCTTTCGATTTAAATGAAGGATCCATCAGCGCAGCCAAACACGGAAGCGCATCTACAACTACAATTTTCCCAATTAATTCTGGATAATCAGCTGCGATTGCCAACACAAGTCCGCCACCCATACTATGACCAACTAGAATTGGCTTTTCAATTTTATTGTTTTTAATATAATTTGCGATTTCTGTTTTCCAATTTTCGAATGATGGATTCTCTTGTGGTTTTGCTCCTGCAAATCCTGCCATTGTAAGTGTATAACAAGTATACTCTTTTTCGAAAGCGGTTTTGGTTTCATTCCACACCTCTCCAGAAGAAGCAAATCCGGGAATGAAAATTATTGATTGTTTTCCTTTTCCAGTTTTAATAACTTCGAAAGGAAATGATTTTGTTTGTGCAAAAACATTTAGACATAATGCTGAGAATAAGAATGCGATAACTAAGATGATATACTTTTTCATTTTAATAGTTTTAAGTTGTTAATTTAATCGGATCCGCCTTTTGGATATGAGAACTATTAAAATGTTACAAAAGTTTTTAAATTTTTGATGAGATAACTCTCAATCCCAATGTTGGTGCGGGTTCTTAACCGTAAAGAATGTGAGGTTATTTGCTCGTGAAGACAATAAGCCGCAAAGCTTTTTCTGTAATCTTGTCATTTCGACGAAGGTGAAATCACACTAGAAATTACACATTCAAAATCACCAATCTTTGTCGAGTTACGCGTGTGATTTCTCCTTCGTCGAAATGACAAACTGTATGAATTCGTATTGTCAGTCTGAGCGGAGTCGAAGACCTTTCGCAAAATAAAAGTCCTTCGACTCCGCTCAGGATGACAAACTATGCGTTTTTCGAAATAAAAATTCGCGCAATTCGTGGTAGAAAAAAAAGCACAAAAAAAATCCCAAACCCCAATCGTAAAATTGGAATTTGGAATTTTTAATATTTAAGAATCAAACTGGTTTATCCAACCAAATTGATAATTTTTCCAGGAACAATAATCACTTTATTTAGTGTTCTGCCGTCTAATTGTTTTTGCGTTCTTTCGTCTTTCATTACGATTTGTTCGATTTGTTCTTTGGTTAAATCCAAAGGTAATTCGATTGTAAAACGCATTTTTCCGTTGAAAGAAACTGGATATTCTTTATTTGTTTCCACTAAATGACTTGCTTCAAAAACTGGAAATGCTGCTTCAGAAATTGATTCTGTATTTCCTAACTGCGACCATAATTCTTCTGCGATATGCGGTGCATAAGGCGAAACCAAAATGGCTAACGGTTCTAAAATTGCTCTTGAATGGCAATTTTGAGAAGACAATTCATTTACACAAATCATAAACTGAGAAACCGAAGTGTTGAAAGAGAAACTCTCGATATCTTCTGCTACTTTTTTGATTGTTTTATGCAATGATTTCAAGTTGTCTTTTGTTGGTTCGTCGTTGTTTACAATTAAACCATTATCATCAAAATACAATCTCCATAATTTTTTCAAGAAACCAAAAACTCCTGAGATTCCAGCAGTATTCCAAGGTTTTGCCTGCTCTAACGGACCTAAAAACATTTCGTATAAACGTAATGTATCAGCACCGTATTCACTACAAATATCATCTGGCGTAACTACATTATAGTATGATTTCGACATTTTTTCGACTTCACGACCCACAATATATTTTCCGTTTTCATCAAAAATAAATTCTGCAGTATTAAAATCTTCTCTCCAAGCTTTGAATTTTTCGATATTCAATTCATCAGAAGAATTAACGAAATTAACATCTACACGAATTGGATTAGTTTGAATTTGAAACACTGAAATATCTTCAATCTTTATTTTTTCAATATCCGAGCTTCTCTCTTTTAGAGACTCATCATTAAGTAAATATTGTTTAATATAATTAATACTTTTTTCTGCAACAGAATTACTTATTAGTTCTTTGTGCTTCTCAAAATCATTAAATTTAGAAGAAACAAAAAACACTGGGCCTTTGTCTGGAGAAAGAACAAATCTCGTATCTAAATTTTTCACATGTACAAATGGCAAGATTCTATAAACATAAGCCGTCGTACCTAAAATCATTCCCTGATTGATCAGTTTTTTGAATGGTTCTTCGGTTGGAGCAAAGCCTTTGTCTTTCAAGAATTTGTTCCAGAAACGAGAATACAATAAATGCCCTGTTGCGTGCTCGCTTCCTCCAATGTATAAATCTACACTTTCCCAGTAAGCCAAAGCTTCTTTGCTTGCAAATTCATTTTCATTGTGCGCATCCATATAACGCATCCAATACCATGAACTTCCCGCCCAACCCGGCATAGTGTTTAATTCAAGAGGAAAAATCGAAACATTATCAACTAAATCAGTATTGACAACTTTGTTTTGTTTTGTATCCCAAGCCCAAACTGCTGCGTTTCCTAATGGAGGCAGACCATCTTCTGTTGGTAAATATTTTTCTACTTCAGGTAAAATAATTGGCAAGTGCTGTGCATCAATCATTTTTGGCAATCCATTTACATAATAAACTGGAAATGGTTCACCCCAATAACGCTGACGAGAGAAAACAGCATCACGCAAACGGTAATTTGTTTTTCCTGTTCCTTGTCCAATTTTTTCTAATTCCTGAATAGCCTTTTGAGTTGCCTCTTTATAATTTAATCCGTTTAAGAAATCAGAATTAGCGATTTCAACGTTATCTTTTGATCCATAAGCCGCTTCAGAAATATCAACATTTGCAAAAATGTTTTTAATTTCAGGCATTCCTTCAGTTCCTTTAAAGAAATTAGCAAAAGCATAATCTCTTTCGTCTCCGCAAGGAACCGCCATTACAGCACCAGTTCCGTAACCTGCCAAAACATAATCTCCAATCCAAACTGGAATCGCTTCTTTTGTAAATGGATGTTCTGCATAAGCTCCTGTAAATACTCCCGAAATTGTTTTTACATCGGCCATACGCTCACGCTCAGAACGTTTTGACGTTTTTTCGATATAAGCTTCAATTGCCGCTTTTTGTTCTGGAGTTGTAATTTTAGCAACCAAATCATGTTCTGGCGCCAAAGTCATAAACGTCACTCCAAAAATAGTATCAGGACGAGTAGTAAATACTTCGATAAAATTTGTTTCAGGTTTCACATTTAAAGTTGCATCACTTTGCGCATCAACCTGAGACTTGAAACTTGAAACTTGAAACTTAACTAAAGCTCCAACCGATTTACCGATCCAGTTTCTTTGAGATTCTTTTATAGACTCGCTCCAATCGATATCATTTAGACCTTGAAGCAAGCGTTCGGCATAAGCAGAAATTCGCATACTCCATTGTGTCATTTTTTTTCTTATAACAGGAAACCCTCCACGTTCAGAAACACCGTTTACAATTTCATCATTTGCTAAAACAGTTCCTAAACCAGGACACCAGTTTACTTCGGTTTCAGCCAAATAAGTCATTCTGTATTGCAAAAGGATTTTTTCTTTTTGATCTTCAGAATAAGAGTTCCATTCAGCAGCAGTAAAAATCGCTACGTTGTCATCGCAAACTGCTTCAACTAATGCATTTCCGCTTTCTTCAAAAACTTTTACTAAATCTGAAATTTCAAAAGCTTTTCCTTGTTTTCTGCAATACCAAGAATTGAACAATTGAATAAAAATCCATTGTGTATGTTTGTAATAATCAGGATTTGAAGTTCGCACTTCACGCGCCCAGTCAAATGAGAAACCAATTTTATCTAATTGTTTTCTGTATCCTGCAATTTGTTTTCCTTCTTTGTCTACGCCGCCATCAATATTAACACGCGTTGTATCTTCTGGACGCTGTCCTGTCTGAATCGCATATTGTTCTGCCGGTAATCCGAAACTATCATAACCCATTGGATGCAAAACATTGAAACCTTGATGTCTTTTGAAACGAGAATACACATCTGAAGCTATATAACCAAGCGGATGCCCAACGTGTAATCCTGCTCCAGATGGATAAGGAAACATATCGAGTACATAATGTTTCGGTTTTTCAGAGTTATTTTTTGCTGCAAAAGTTTGATTTTCTGCCCAATATTTTTGCCATTTGGCGTCAATTTCGTTTGGATTGTATTTCATTTTATAAGGTTCAAAGTTGCAAAGTGACAAAGGTTCAAAGTTTTTCTCACTTAATGAATTATCGCGCAAATTTACATTTATTGTTGCTTGTTGCAAAGCTATTTCACTGACAAACAAATAAAATAACAAAATACTTATTTTAAATTAAGTAAAAATACTTATGTTTGCAATAACAATACTTAGTTAACGCATTTTTAATTGTTTATTTTTTAATAATAGAAGAATATTATTACAGTAAAAACGATTATTTTTACAAGGATATATTAAGAATGAAATGAGTAATGATAAAAAATATTCTATTGAAGTACGACTTTGGATTGAAGAAGCTGAAGGTCCGTTTTTAGGTATTGGAAAAATCTGGCTTTTAGAAAATATTCGCAAAACAGGCTCTATAACAAATGCAGCCAAGGAGATGAAAATGGCATACAGACAGGCTTGGCAGTTGGTGGAAGAAATGAATCAGCGAGCTCAAAGCCCGTTAGTAGAAAAATTATTGGGCGGAAAAGGCGGCGGCGGTGCAAAATTGACTGATGCTGGAGAAAAAGCGATTGCAGTTTTTTATGAAGTAGAAAAACGCATTAAAGATTTTGCTGAAAAAGAAACTCAAAATTTGAAGTTTTAAACAGCTTCAATTTCATAGATCGTTTTCATTGAAATTTACCAATATGATTTTGGTCATAATTTAAATGTGTAGAAATTGCTTTTTTTGTCGTGCAAATCAGTATTCCTGAAAAAACACACTGAATTTTTATTTTAAAAAACATACAAACCAAAAACAAATTTCTTAATTATCAGTATTCATTTTAAAACATACTGAAAAATCGTATCCTTATGAAACTAAAATTTATCGCCTTTTTACTCTTTCCGCTAATCGGATTTTCCCAACAAAACAATTCAACGCCAACAGATTCCATAAAACCATCAAACGTTTTTATGCTGGGAGAAGTAATTGTTACCAATCATCAAAATAAAGACACTTTAAACAGAGTAACTTCAAAAACAATGGTTTCTCAAAATAAAATGGATGTTTCGAGAGCTTTAAATATGCTGCCGGGAATTACATTAACGGCTTCTGGACCGCGAAACGAATCTATGGTTTCTGTACGTGGTTTCGATTTAAGACAGGTTCCAGTTTATATGGACGGTATTCCTGTTTATGTTCCTTATGACGGTTACGTTGACTTGGCAAGATTTACCACTTTCGATTTGGCTGCGATAGATGTTTCAAAAGGATTTTCGTCTGTACTTTATGGTCCCAACTCACTTGGAGGCGCCATAAATTTAGTTTCTAGAAAACCTTCTCAAAAATTAGAATACGACGGCTCACTTGGAATGATTAATGAAAATGGCTATAAAGGAAACATCAACATTGGCTCTAACATTGGGAAGTTTTATTTTCAAGGCGGATTTTCTTATTTGGATAGAAATTCAACTAGAATGTCATCTAATTTTGTTCCAACAGCAAATGAAAACGGCGGACAAAGAGACAATTCATATCGCACGGATCAGAAAATTAGTTTTAAAATTGGATGGACTCCAACTGAAAAAAGCGAATATGCGATTGGCTACATAAATCAGCAGGGCGAAAAAGGAAATCCAGTTTATACAGGAAGCGATCCTTTAAACTCTCTTTTACTAAAACCTCGTTACTGGCAATGGCCAAACTGGGACAAAGAAAGTTTTTACTTCATTTCTAATTCTAATTTTGATGACAAAAACAGCTTAAAAACAAGGTTATATTTTGATCGTTTCAAGAATACTCTTGACAGTTATGATGATGCAACTTATACGAAACAAACCAAACCGTATGCTTTTGAAAGTATTTACAATGATTACACTTACGGTGGAAATCTAGAATACAACACGAAATTTATCCCAAAAAATGATTTGAAAATTGCTTTTCATTTTAAAGAAGATGTACACCGCGAAAACAATCTTGGTGAACCAGTTCGTCATTTTATAGACAATACAGTTTTGGTAGGAATTGAAGATATTTATAAAGTTACTCCGAAATTCACTGTTATTCCTGGTGTAAGTTACAACATTAGAAAAAACACTGAAGCAGAAGATTACAACAGCACTACAAAAGTGATTTCCGATTATCCATCTGCTGGTGCGAGTGATGCTTTTAATGCTCAAATTGGATTTTTTTATCAGTTGAATGAAGCGCAGAAATTGGGCGCAACAGTTTCGCAGAAAACAAGATTTGCAACAATCAAAGATCGTTATTCGTATAGAATGGGAACCGCGATACCAAATCCGGACTTAAAACCTGAAAAAGCTGTAAATTACGAATTGAATTATACGGCGGGACTTTTTAATAAAGTTACTTTTCAAACGGCGCTTTTCTACAGCAAACTTTCTGATGCGATCTTAAATGTAAGCAACGTTCAGCCTGGAAAATCTCAAATGCAAAATTTTGGTGAAGCGGAATATCTTGGCGTTGAAGCTCAAATAAACTATGAAATCTTATCTAATTTGTCGCTTAATGTGAACTACACTTACATTGAACGAAACAATATTACAAATCCGAATATTCATTTTACTGATGTTCCAAACACAAAGGTTATGGGAACTTTAGAATATAAGCCGATTAAAATATTGCGTTTAATTGCTAATTCTGAATTTAATTCATCTCGTTTCAGTACAAGCTACGGAGCAAGAGTTCCAGATTACACGCTTTTAAATTTTTACGCTTCGGGTAAAATAGCCAAAAATTTCAGCATCGATGCGGGAATTAATAATATCTTCGATAAAAACTATTGTCTTGTTGAAGGTTACCCTGAAGAAGGCCGCAACTTTTTTGTAACGCTTCGTTTTTTTAATAACTAAACCTAAAATATTTTTATATGAAAACTCAAAATTATATTCTAGTCCTTCTTATTGCATTTTCATGCGCAATGTGCAATTCATCTAAAAAGGAAAAAGAAGATTCGATTGCAACAGAAAAGGTGTCTAAAACAGACAATGATAAACATCCTGTTCTTACACCTGCTGATAGTTTAAAAATGGTAAATCATACTATTGAAGTAAAAGGCGATGTCGAATTTCCGCTTCAATTAACTGTTGATTCTTTAAAAAAGATGAAGGTGGTAACTATTGATGATTTTAAAGTTGTCTGCCAAAGCGGCGAAGTTAAAAAAGATAACAAAGTGTGTAAAGGCGTGCTTTTGAAAGATATTTTAGAGAAGGCAAAAATCAAACAAGACGGACATAAAGACCGCAATTTTTATATTGTGGCACGAGCTTCTGATGATTACAAAGCCACTTTTTCATGGGCGGAAATTTTCAACAATCCAACCGGAGAAAATGCTTTTGTTCTTTTTGAGGAAAACGGAAAACCACTGAAAAGCGGCGAAATGATTGCTATTTGCAAAAATGATATTAAAACTGGACCTCGCCATGTTTACTGGCTTAAAAGTATCGAAGTTTATAGAGTTAAGTAAGGTGCTAAGGTACTAAGGCGCTAAGATTTTTGCAACATTAGATACAAGTTTTCCAAACTTTTAAAATATTTCCAGCCACAGATTAAAGGATTACACAGATATTAAAAATCTTTTTAATCCTTTAATCTGTGGCTGTTTTCTTTAGCTTTGCAAGCTTTATGTCTTTTAATCAATTACGTTATTAAAAAAACTTTGCTCCCGATAGCTATCGGGATTGCGGTTAAATCGATACAAAATTTTATGCACTTTGCTGTTAAATAAACTTTTATTCAATATGGAATTGTACATTTATGGTATAAAAGTTCGTTAATAACTTTAAATAAAGAAATTCTTTATTATTTTTACCACATAATTTAAGCAAACTATGAGTTCTAACTTTGATAAATTTCAAAAACGCAGGTTAATTTCCTCTTATTTTTCGGTAGTATTAAGTGTATTTCTAGTATTATTCCTTTTGGGAGTATTAGGATTATTTATTATTAATTCTAAAAAACTGGCAAACGATTTTAAAGAAAAAATTGCTATGACAGTTTTCTTTAAAAATGAAGCAAATGACAGCGTTATCAAAGCATTTAATACAGAATTAAAAAGAGCGCCTTTTGCGAGATCTTATGCTTACGTTTCTAAAGAAAAAGCAGCAAAAGAACATACTGATATTATTGGAGAAGATTTCCTGACATTTTTAGGAGAAAATCCTTTATTGAATTCATACGACATTCACTTAAAAGCAGATTATGTTGAAAGAGACAGCATTTTGCAAATCGAAAGCAGTTTACGTAAAAACACTATGATCGAAGATATTGTTTACGACAAACAATTGGTAAATCTGGTAAATGACAACATCAAGAAAGTAAGTATGTGGATTTTGATTATCAGCGGTTTTCTAGCTATAATTGCGGTTTTATTAATCAACAGCTCATTACGTCTTTCTATTCACTCAAACCGTTTTATTATTAAAACCATGCAAATGGTTGGCGCAACCAAATCGTTTATTCGTAAACCTTTTGTAATGCGCAGTGTAAAACTAGGAATGCTGGGTGCTGGATTGGCAATTATTGCCTTAATTGGACTTTTATTCTACGTTGAAACTAATTTTCCTGGTTTAGGAATTTTAGAAGATAAAGCTTTAATTGGATTGGTTTTATTGGCCGTTTTTGGATTAGGAGTTTTAATTACTTGGGTAAGTACACATTTTGCAACGCAACGTTTCTTGAATTTAAGAACTGATGATCTTTACTAATTTTAGAACAAAAAGACTTTCATAAACTTAGTTCAGAACAACAAAATAAACAAACCTTTATTGGCTTAAAGGTTCAAAAAAAATAAAAATGAAAAACAATAATACAGAAGAAACTCCAAAACACGAATTCCTTTTTGACAGCGTTAATTACAAAATCTTATTGATCGGAATTGCTGTTATCGCTTTAGGCTTTATTTTAATGTCGGGCGGAGGAAGTCATGATCCAAATGTTTTTAATGAAGATATTTTTAATTTCAGACGTATTCGTTTAGCTCCAACTACCGTTTTAATTGGTTTTGGAATTACGATTTATTCTATTTTCAAAAAATCTAAATAGTCTTTTCTAGACATCTTAGATTATTAGATTAATCTTAAACATATCTAAGAGATCTAAAAATCTAAGAGGTCTAAAATCTAAAAAAACAAATGAATACATTACAAGCTATTGTTCTTGCCATTATTGAAGGAATCACAGAATTTTTACCTGTTTCTTCAACTGGACACATGATTATTGCCTCTTCTTTTTTTGGAATTGCACACGACGATTTCACCAAACTTTTTACTATTGTTATTCAACTTGGAGCGATTCTTTCGGTTGTAATTTTATATTTCAAACGTTTCTTTCAAACACTAGATTTTTACTTTAAACTTTTAGTTGCTTTTATTCCTGCCGTTGTTTTAGGATTATTATTAAGTGACTTTATTGATGGTTTATTAGAAAATCCAGTTACGGTAGCAATTTCTCTTTTAATTGGAGGTTTAATTCTATTAAAAGTCGACGAATGGTTTAATACACCAAACAGCGCAGAAACTTCACAAGAAATCAGCTATTTACAAGCTTTTAAAATTGGTTTATTTCAATGTCTTGCCATGATTCCCGGCGTTTCTAGAAGTGGTGCAAGTATCGTGGGCGGAATGTCTCAAAAATTATCAAGAACTACTGCTGCGGAATTTTCATTTTTTCTTGCTGTACCGACAATGTTGGGCGCAACGGTAAAAAAATGTTACGATTACTACAAAGCAGGATTCGAATTATCTCATGATCAAATCAACTTATTGATAATAGGAAACATTGTGGCTTTTATTGTGGCGCTTCTTGCTATTAAAACCTTTATTGGATTTTTAACTAAAAACGGATTCAAAGTTTTTGGTTATTACCGAATTATTGCTGGAATCATTTTATTATTGATTCACTTTTTCATTCACCCGCTTACCATTATATAATGACACCTGAAGAATATTTAGACGGACAAGTTTTACTGATAGACAAACCTTTAAAATGGAGTTCGTTTCAAGCTGTCAATAAATTAAAATATCTTTTAATTAATAAAGTCGGCCTGCCAAAAAAGTTTAAAATTGGTCATGCTGGAACTTTAGATCCTTTGGCTACTGGACTTTTATTAATTTGTACTGGAAAATTTACCAAAAGAATTTCTGAACTTCAAGGTCAAGCCAAAGAATATACTGGAACATTTTACATTGGAGCTACTACTCCATCTTACGACTTAGAGACGGAAATCGACCAGACTTTTCCAACGGAACATATCGATGAAGCACTTATTCATGAAACGGTTAAACAATTTCTAGGCGAAATTGATCAAAAGCCACCAATATTTTCTGCTATTAAAAAAGACGGTGTTCGTTTATACGAGCATGCACGTGCCGGTGAAACTGTCGAAATCGCCAGCAGAAAAACTACAATTCACGAATTTGAAATTACCCGAATAGCTTTGCCTGAAATTGATTTTAGAGTAGTTTGCAGTAAAGGAACTTATATTCGCTCTCTTGCTTACGATTTTGGAAAAGCCATGAATTCAGGATCGCATTTAACTGTTTTACGCCGAACTAAGATTGGCGATTACGATGTAAAAAACGCAATTGATATTACTCTTTTTGAGGAAAATCTATAACATTATATTTTTTTGATTTTTGTAATTTAGTCGTTTGCTTTAAAATTTACAAAATGAAAAATTTCTTTTTAGCGTTATTTTTAATCTCCGCAAAAGTTTCTTTTAGTCAAACTGCCGGCCAAAAATTTGTATCGACTGATATTGATAATTTTTGGAAAGCAAAACGGAGTAAGATTAAAACCGTATTTGATCGAATTTCAAACGGCTGAATAAAAAAAGCACATTACAAATCAAACCGTAATGTGCCACCTCTTAAATTAAAGTAGTGCTATTTCATACGCAATTCTTTTGGAGTTAATAATGATGTACATTCTTTCCTCCAAATAAAAATGTCGAAAAAAAATCGTAAAACCTTTCGAATAACTTTTTCATAATAGTGCATTTTTTAATTGTTAGACATTAAATAAACACCAATAAAAAGAGTAAATCAAAAAGTAAATAATAGAAGTGGGATTGCTTTACTAAGATACAAAAATAATACTAAAAAAAATAACTCAAATACATTTTTAAGAGCATTATAACATTTGTTATCAACAAGTTACAAACATACAACTCAAGAATTCGTTTCGTAAATATTATAAATTAAAGCCTGTCATATTTGATATTCTCCATAATCTGAACCAATTCTTCTTGAACAGAAATTCCTTTATCAGCCAAATACCACAATTGAAGGTCTGTTTTAATTTTTTCATCAATTACACCAAATTCCTTTTTATAGTTTTCCATCAATTCAGATGCTCCTTTTGGTCTTGGTCCCCAATCTGCGCGAACAATTCCGGCTTCTTTGCAAACAATAATTACTTTAGGTATTGCTCTTCCTCCATTTGTTAAATAATGATCCATCAATTCCGTATTCTCATCGCGGAAAACAATTCGAAGATCTATTTTTTTATTCGAATCATGTGCCATTTTATTCAAAATTGGAAGAATTTGCGCAGCATCACCGCACCAGCCTTCAGAAATAACCAGCCAGAAATAATGATTATTTAAATTTTGAAGCTTCGAAATTATTTCTTCAGAAATCTTGATTGTTTTATCTAATCGATTCATTCTTGCTTCATTCAGCTTCGAATAATTGGTCAAACTTTCAGACTGTTCGTCTCCTGTCGATTTTCCTTCTATAAGCAGATCAGTGACTATTTTTCTATATTCTGCATAGGAATGACTGTTGAATAATGCCTTTGCTATAAATTTTTTCATAAATAATTATTTGATTACTATAAAAATACGGAATTTAAGAAGATGCAGAAATGACTTTTATCACATTCGTTAGAAAAAAAGCAAAAGTCGTGTAGTATTAAAAGAAAAGAGCAATTAATTTTTTGTAAACATTATTTTTAAAAATCAGAATATGTCTATATTTGCACAAATTAACGCAACACAAACATGAAATATAAAAGAATTCTTCTAAAACTTAGCGGCGAGGCCTTAATGGGTGATTTACAATACGGAATTGACCCTAAAAGATTAGGCGAATATGCAGACGAAATTAAGCAGATTCACGCAAAAGGAGTAGAAATTGCTATCGTTATTGGAGGAGGAAATATTTTTAGAGGCGTTGCTGGTGCAAGTGCAGGAATGGACAGAGTACAGGGCGATTATATGGGAATGCTTGCTACTGTAATTAACGGAATGGCTTTGCAAGGCGCACTTGAAGACAAAGGAATGAAGACGCGTTTACAAACGGCTTTGAAAATGGAATCTATTGCAGAACCTTATATTAAAAGAAGAGCTGACCGTCACCTTGAAAAAGGAAGAATTGTAATTTTTGGTGCCGGAACTGGAAATCCATACTTTACAACTGATACTGCAGCAGTTTTAAGAGGAATCGAAATTAATGCAGATGTTATCCTAAAAGGAACTCGTGTTGATGGTGTATACGATTCTGATCCTGAAAAAAATGCATCAGCTGTAAAATTTGATATGATTTCATTTGATGACGTTCTTAAAAAAGGACTAAACGTAATGGACACAACCGCTTTTACATTAAGCCAGGAAAATAAATTACCAATTGTTGTTTTTGACATGAATAAAATAGGAAATCTATTGAAAATCTGTGAAGGCGAAAACATTGGAACTGTAGTAAACGTTTAAGCCGCTTTAGATTGTTAGATTGAAATTCTAATAATCTTCAAAAACAAAAAAATAAAATTATATTAGTTAGTAAATTAAATGATCTGTTTTTAATCTCAAATCCAATCGTTTAAAAATCTAAAAAAATAAAAAAAATGACTGAAGAAATCGATTTTATATTAGAAAGTACTGAAGAATCAATGAACGGTTCTATTGCACACTTAGAAAAAGAATTTCTAAACATTCGTGCAGGAAAAGCTTCTCCAGCAATGTTGGGAAGTGTTTTTGTAGATTATTATGGTTCAGCAACTCCGCTTTCGCAAGTTTCAAAAATCAGCGTTCCTGATGCAAGAACAATTACTTTACAGCCGTTTGAAAAAAACATGCTGCAGGTTATAGAAAAAGCAATTATGGTTGCTAATATTGGTTTTAACCCAATGAATAACGGAGATGTTATTATCATAAGCGTACCGCCTTTGACTGAAGAGCGTCGTCGTGATTTAGCAAAACAAGCAAAATCTGAAGCTGAAGATGCTAAAATTGGTGTTCGTAACGTACGTAAAGACGCTAACAACGAAATTAAAAAATTAGAGAAAGACGGAACATCAGAAGACATTTGTAAATCTGCTGAAGAAGAAGTTCAAAATCTAACAAATACATACATTAAAAAAATTGATGAATTATTGGCTGAAAAAGAAGCTGAAATCATGAAAGTGTAATTGTATTTCATAACAAAATAAAATCCGTTTGGTTAAATTTTACCAAACGGATTTTTTTATTCTTATTTTTGCATACTTAAATGACATATTTTTCGTTTTTGAATCTATATAATTCTCTATGAGGCTATTTTGCTTATTGACTTTACTTTTTACGCTTAGCATACAGGCGCAAGTTCAAATAAGCGGTATTGTAACTGACTCAAACAACAAAGCACTTCCGTTTGCTACGATAACTACTTCAAACAGCACTAATACAATTACGGATGTAGATGGAAAATTTATTTTTAACATTGACTCAAAAACGGGAAGTTTTGCGGTTTCATACATTGGTTTTCAAACTAAAATCATAAGTATTACAGAAAATAAAAAATTCTATCCAATTTCGTTATCTCAAAAAACAGACGCTTTACAAGAAGTTATTGTTTCAAATGAAAATCCTGCTTTAACGATTATTAGAAAAGTAATCGCCAATAAAGACAAAAACGATCCACAAAAAAAACTCAGCAGCTTTGAATACAAAACCTATAACAAACTGCTCGTTACTGCAAATCCAGATTCTATTGACGGAAGAATAGATTCTTCTGCCGTTTATAAAGACTTTAATAAAAAGAAGATCAACATAGATTCATCTGATTATAAGTTTAAAGAAATTATAAGCAAACAGCATTTGTTTCAAACTGAAAAGGTATCACAATATCAATTTGGAGAAAATAAGCTGAAAGAAACTGTTTTGGCGACTAAAATTGCAGGTTTTAAAAACCCGATTTACGAAGTTCTTGCTTTCAACCTGCAGTCTATATCTATTTACGACAATAAATATGAGCTGTTTGAAACCAAATATGAAAATCCAATTTCGAGATCAGCACCTTCAAATTACAATTATAAACTGCTGGACACTGTGAACATAAAAGGTCGAGAAACTTTTATGATTTATTTTAAAAACAAGCAAAAACGAAGGGCTTCTGGATTAGAAGGCGTATTATATATTGACGCAGAAAACTTTGGTATTGCAAAAGCTGTTATGCGTATAAAAGGCGTTTTGGACATTAGCGGAATTCACGAATTTGAATATGTTCCAAAAGAAAAAATATGGTTCCAGAGTAACACCACTTTTAAAATTGTAAAAGGGAAAAATGATGATGACATCAAGATTCTGGGCGGAACGATTCAGTTTGACGGAGATGTTGCAGATAATTACGAACCGCGAAAAAAAACAGCTTCAGATTTTACGTATTTGCTTTCTGAGAGCAATAATTTTGATGTTCATTACAACACGAGTTCCTCTATAAAAAATCCTTCTCTTTATATCGAAATTAAAGACGATGCCAATAAAAAACCGGAAAGTTTCTGGAACGAATACCGAAAAGACAGCTTAGATTTAAAAGGTCAAAAAACGTATCAATTACTCGATAGTCTATCTGTCAGCAAGAGAATTGAAAAACGTTTAGGACTTGGACGAAAAATCATCAATGGCTATCTGCCAATTGGACCAATTGATCTTGATTTAAAAAAAATAATCAGTTACAATAACTACGAAGGTTTCCGATTGGGACTTGGCGGCATAACAAACGATCGTTTTTCTAAAAACTTCAGAATTGAAGGATATACGGCTTACGGCACGAAAGACGGCGCTCTTAAATACAATTTAGGAGTTGGCGTTTTGCTTGATAAAAGCACCAATACTTGGCTAAACGGATCTTATACTGATGATGTCAGGGAAATTGCGAGTACCTTTTTTGCTGTTGACAAACGGGTGTTTAAAATCTATGATCCAAGACCTATCAACATTAGTACATTCTATAAATACGACAGCTGGAAAGCAAACGTTCAAACTAAAATTATTCCTAAAACAGAAGCTGTATTTGAATTATCAAGAAGCTTTGTTGAACCTAAATTTGATTATCTCTTTAATTACAACGGTCAGCTGTACTCGAGCTATGTTATGACTACAGCAATGCTCTCGATTGTTTGGGCTCCATTCAGTAATTTTATGCAGACGCCGACAGGAAGAAATGAATCTGATAAAAAGTTCCCAAGGTTTACTTTTCAATTCACGCAATCCCTGCCAAATGTTTTAGATAATGATTTTACTTTTGGAAAAATAGATTTTAAAACGGAGTACGAAAAGCAATACTTAAACGGTCAAAAAACCAGCGTTTTACTTCAGGGAGGTTATGCAATTGGCGATGTTCCAATTACGCATTTATACAACACAATGCCGAATAACTTAACTAAAGAAACCGTAATTCAGCGTATTACTTTTGCAGGACGAAACAGTTTTGAAACCATGTTTTTTAATGAGTTTTTCTCTAGTCAATATGTATTCTTTCAAGTTAAACATGGTTTTGACCGAATCAAGATTATGAAAAAAGTACGTCCTACTTTGGTTTTAGTGACACGAATGGCTTGGGGAAACATGGAAAATCCTGAACAGCACGTAGGACCAACTTACAAAACATTAGACAAAGGCTTTTTTGAATCGGGAATTGAGTTAAATAAAATCTTCAAAGGTTTTGGTTTAGGCGGATTCTATCGTTACGGTCCAAATCAACTTATGAAGTTTGAGGATAATATAGCCGTTAAGATTTCTTATGTAATTGATTTAGGGTTATAAGATTTCATTTTTACCTATTATTTTTCATTTCGACCGAAGGGAGAAATCACACTAGAAATTGCGCAAAGAAAATCGCCAATCTTTGTCGAGTTACGAGTGTGATTTCTCCCTTCGGTCGAAATGACAAAACAAAAAAAATCCCAAACTCCAATTTTATGATTGGAGTTTGGGATTTTTAAATTGTAATTTCTAAAAAAATTATGGCTTCAAAATCAAAACTGAAGGTGTATTATTCAGCCAAGTACTTTGCGATTCTATTAGTTTTTTCCAGCTGTCTAAACTAATAATCATTAAATTCTGGCTTTCAATAAACTCTTTTTTAATTGTTCTGTCATGCATAATCATAATATGATTTGGGGCAATTTGTTCAATAGATCGAATCGTTTCTTGAATCTCGCGAGTATTTTTTACATCACCGCTGGCATCCAAAACTGTAATCTGTGAACCATTATTATTGATTAATTTCTTAGCATATTCAATTAAAAAAGCATCTTCTTTACTAAAAACGGGCATAAAAATCTGATTGACTTCTTCTAAATCTTTATCGATAAGTATACCAACCGGCATTTTAGTTTTTGCAATAATATGACGCGTTCTTTCATCAAAAGGAGAATTTTCAAACAATCCTTCTTTTCCTGTAAATTTATCGATTAATCGGTCGGGATTGACTATTCGGGTAGTAAAACCAAGTATTTTCCCCAGCAATGTACCTTCAAAAATAGATTGTCCTAAACCAACTAACAATAAATCATATTCACCTTGGTTTGCCGAATCAATAATCTCGGTATCAATATCGTTGGTAACTTTAAAAACACTTACCATGTTCTGATTCAAACGCTGAGATTCTTCAACAACCGGCACTAACATTTTACGTTCATGATCTTTTATATCAAACGAATGTATTTCTGTGCTCAATGATAAATGCATCGCTGTTACGATTGTATTGTCGCCTTGTTTTTTAACCAAACTATTTGCGATCTTCAACAGTTTCTTACCTCTTTCAGGAGTTGCAAACGACAATAAAATCTTGTATTTGCTTTTATTTCCAATTTCCTGCGGCACGACTGTTTCTTTATCTTTAAATATAAATCCGATAAAATCTAAAGCTGGACCAGTCATAAAAGTCGTCACTAGAGCCATAATTACCATCATAGTAAAAATCTCTGTCGATAAAACACCAAGATCGTAACCAATGTTTAAAACGACCAATTCCATTAAACCACGAGTATTCATTAAAGCACCAATAGCCAAACTATCTTTCCAGTTTTGTCCTACGAACTTTGCAGCCAATGCACTTCCAAAGAATTTTCCAACAACCGCAACTGCAATAATCAATCCTGTAATTTTCCATAAAGCAGGATCATTTAACAAGCCAATTTGAGTACGTAAACCTGTAAATACAAAAAATAACGGTAATAATACAATTATAGAAACGTCTTCGACTTTCTCAATAAATATATTTCTGAACTTATTATTTTCCGGCATAATAGCTCCTGCTAAAAAAGCACCAAACAAAGCATGAATACCAATTAACTCTGATGCATACGCAGAAATAAGAAGGGTAATAAAGAAAATAGCAACAACGGGTTTATTTAAACTTTCTCTTGTTGAATTTAAATCTCCAACACGTTTTAGGAACGGGCGAACAATTTTCAACATTATAATTACATACAAAATAGCGAGTCCAATAACATATAAAGCACTTGTAAAAGAACCTGCTTTTACAATCGCAATTACAACTGCCAAAATACACCAAGCTGTAATATCATCTGCTGCAGCGCAAGTTATGGCAATGGTTCCTAATTTTGTTTTCTGCATTCCGCGTTCCTGTACAATTCTAGCTAGAACTGGAAACGCAGTAATACTCATAGCAATTCCCATAAAAAGCCCAAAAGAAGCGAACTCAACGCCAACTGGCGCAAACGTATGGTAAATATAATAGGCTAAACTTAATCCTAAGGCAAATGGAATTACAATACTTGCGTGACTGATAACAACAGCGTCATGCGCTTTATTTTTTAGAACCTTTAAATCCAGCTCCATACCAATAACAAACATGAAAAGGATTAAACCAATCTGACTTAAAAATTGTAAATTACCTAAAGATTCTTTTGGAAATAAAGCTGCCGAAAACTCTGGAAAATACATTCCCACCAATGACGGCCCTAAAACAATACCTGCAATCATTTCACCAATTACAGATGGCTGTCCTATTTTTCTAAAAACCCATCCAAACAAACGTGCCACCAAAATAATAGTAACGATCTGTGCTAATAATATAGCTAACGGATGCTGCAGGTTTTCGACCATTGAATGCAAGAAATCATTCCAATGATTACTTTCGATCTTTTTCTTAACGATATTACGCCCCACTTCCAGCGCTGCGCCTTTTGAAATTACCCAATATATCAGCGCTGTAAAACCGCCGATAATTGTAACGTAAAATAAAGAGTTTTTAATGTTATTCATAACTCATTCTTTTGATTTATTGCAGCAAATATCAGAACTGAGGTTTAAGTGAAAAAGGAAAACTACACCTAATTTTCAATGTATGTAACAAGTGGGAAAAACTTTGTAATAAGTTATAAAAACGATTGTCATCCTTAGCGAAATCGAAGGCTTATCACCCATAATCGGGCATCGACTACGCTCAGCGTGACAGAAAATAATTTATCACAAGCGGCTATAGTTTTACTTTTTTCAAAAAATCAGAACGATAGGTTTCACTTAAAATTATAGTACCATTTTTGTTGTTTTCATCCGTATGATGCAATACAATTTCATTATGATTAAAGAATTTTATGGCTTTTACAGCTACAATTTCTTTTTTGTTAGCGCGACAAAAATCGGCATCAGGCAATTCCTCTAAAAGTGTGTCGAACTTAACATTTTTCAAATTCAAGAAACTTCCATCTGTAAGTAAAACCGTTTTATCACGACTATCGCTTGAAGCCGTTTTTATATATTGAATTTGATTAAAATACAGCAGTGTTTTGCCTTTATCAGTATTTAACTGAATAAACTTTTTAGCAGCATTAGGCTTTTCAAAACGTTCTACAGCTTTTGTAATTGCTTTTTGCAGACGTTCTAATTTTACAGGTTTTGTAATATAATCTATCGCATCAATATTAAAAGCATCGGCTGCATACTCTTTGTAAGCCGTGCAGAAAATAACCATTTTATCACTGAGCATTTCCGCTAGATGAAGTCCATCCATTCCAGGCATTTCGATATCTGATATTAATAAATCAAAATCGAGATTCGGAATATCTGATAAAAGTTTCTCTGGATTATTATACGTTTTTACAATTTCGACTTCATGAATTTGTTCACAAAGCATTTTTAAGTACATTAATCCGGGAAGCTCATCGTCCAGCAGCAAGCATTTCAGTTTTGTATTCAAGGAGATCAATTTTTAGATGAGCAATATAAATATCGTTTTCTACAAACCTGTCAAGTTTGAAATTATTTTTATAAATAATCCTTAAACGATGTTCCAAAGTAGCATGACCAAAACCGCTGCGTTCTTTTTTAAGTACTTTTTTATCTGAGATTTTATTCGAAACCGTCATAAAAAAAGCATTATCGCGAAACTCAAAAACAACTGATATAAAGGCATCAGCGCTTTGCAAATCAGCATGTTTAAAGGCATTTTCAATTAAGTCAATCGAAATTAAAGGCGCCAGCAAAGGCTGATCGTACAATTTATCTTCCTTATTAATGTTGGTTTTTATCTTTAATTCGAAAAGCGGACTAATCTTGATTTTATTGATTTCGATTAAATTCAATGCAAAATCAATTTCTTCTTTTGCGGTAACAAATTTCTTTTTGCTTTCGTATAAAATATAGTCCAAAACATTCGCCAGTTTATCTAAAGCAAAATAGGTTTGATAAGCATGCGACTGAATTGAATTTAGAATATTCTTAAACAAATGCGGATTCAGTTTTGATTCTAATGTTTCTAACTGTAAATCATTCACCTTAACTTCAAGCGCATAAAAACTCCTTTCGGCATCATCTTTTGCCTTCTTCGCCTGCATTAATTGGTAAATCATAAAACAAATTATGATGATGAGAAGTAAAAGAATCGCTAAAAAAATAAATGTTGTGGTATTGTTTTCCTGCATTTTTAGTTTGTTTTTATGCCACTGATTAAAATGATTTTTTCTAGACTTAAAAAATCTGTGAGAATCTATGTAATCTGCGGCTTATTTTTTTAATGACTAGAAACAAATTTCAATCCGATAATTGAGGCAATTAATGTTGAAAGGAAAAATATTCTCCAAAAAGTAGCTGGTTCCTTAAAAACTAAAATTCCAACTAGAACAGTTCCAACAGCTCCAATTCCTGTCCAAACCGCATAAGCCGTTCCAATTGGCAGTACCTGTGTTGCTTTATACAATAAAATCATACTGATCGAAAGGCACACAAAAAAACCAATCATCCAGTAAGTAGATATCATTCCTGCTGTTTCTTTTGCTTTTCCAAGGCATGATGCAAAGCCAACTTCAAAAAGTCCTGCAATAATTAATAAAATCCAACTCATTTTCTTTTCCTTTTAAATTAATTGCAAATATGAGAAAAGCTGATGATTAAACAGTGAAAAGAAAGAAATTTATCACAAAAAATAATATGAATATTTGTGTTAACATTAAGTAAAATACAATCTATTGTTTATGATTTTGAGCACTTTTCACTACATTTGCATCCATTTTTAAAGAATTTATGAAAAACAGTATCCAAGTTGGATTTTGGGAAAAATTGGCCCGAATTATACTTAAAAACAGAATAACAATTCTAATTGTACTTTCTGCTTTAACCATTTTCCTTGCTTTGCAATGGAAGAATCTTTCAATGACTTATACCGAAGCAAATCTGCTTCCGAAAGACCATATTGCAAATAAAGAGTATCAAAAATTTCTAGACAAGTTTGGCGAAGAGGGAAATCTTGTCGTAATTGGTTTTAAAGATCCTAAATTTTTTACTCCAAAAAATTATGCAGCTTGGAATGAGCTGATGACAGGTTTAAAAAAATCTAAAGAAGTTGATTTAGTGGTTTCATTAAATGATTTAAAGAAACTTGAAAAAGATACCGTTAACGAAAAATTTGTTTTATCACCGTTTATTGATCAAAGCAAAGTTTTAGATCCAGCTTATTTAAAAACTGTTCAATACGATTTATTTCATAATTTACCTTTTTACGAAGGTCTTTTATTCAATAAAGAAAGCGGCAGTGTTCGTTCTGCAATTTATATCAATAAAGCATTAGTCAACACAGCTGAAAGAAAGACTTTTATCTTAGAAAATTTAGTTCCGAAAATCGATAAATTCGAAAAAACTACTGGAATTGATCTTCGCGTTTCTGGAATGCCGTATATCAGAACGATCAATGCGGACAATATGAAAGGCGAAATTGGTCTTTTTATCGGCGCGGCTTTATTTACCGTTTCTTTGATATTCTTTTTCTTTTTCCGTTCGTTCAGAGCGACGTTCATTTCGATTTGTATTTTAATTGTTGGCGTAATCTGGTCTTTTGGAACGCTGGGATTATTTGGTTATAAAATCACGATTTTAACAGCAATTATTCCGCCGTTAATTATCGTAATTGGTATTACAAACTGTATTTTCCTGATCAACAAATACCAGCAGGAAATCAAATTGCATAACAATCAGGCAAAAGCGCTGCAGCGTGTTATTTCAAAAATTGGAGTTTCGACTTTAATGACGAATTTAACTACAGCAATTGGTTTCGCAACCTTTATGATTACAGGAAATGATTTGCTTTTTGAGTTTGGTTTAGTAACTTCAATCAACGTAATTTCTGTTTATTTATTGACACTTTTTATTGTGCCGATTATATACAGTTTTATGCCATTGCCAAAAGAGAAACACTTATATCATTTAACTAAAACATATATTTCGACACTTTTAAATGTTGTTGAAAATTTAGTTAAAACAAAACGTAAAATTGTATACATCGTTTACGGTTTGCTTTTAGTTTTCAGTGTAATTGGAGTTTCGCAAATGAAAGTTTCGGGAAGCTTAATTGGTGAAATGCCAAAAAGTGCTTCTTTCTTTAAAGACATTTTATTCTACGAAAAAGAATTTAACGGAGTAATGCCGCTTGAAATTATGATTGACACCAAAAAGAAAAAAGGTGTTATGAAAGCGTCAACCATTCGCAAAATGGATGAATTGCAAACTACAATTGCAGAAATTCCAGAATTGGCAAAACCAGTTTCGATCGTGAATTTAGTTAAATATTCAAAACAGGCTTTCTACAACGGAAATCCAGAATATTATCAATTACCGACTTCGCAAGAACAAGCTTTTATTTTAAGTTACGCTAAAAACGCAACTAAAAACAGCAAAGAAAATCTCATGAAAGCTTACGTCGATTCGACTGGGCAATATGCCCGAATCACGACTTTCATGAAAGATATTGGTACGGATGAAATGGCAAAAGTGGAGAAAAAACTTCACACTAAAATAGATGAAATTTTTCCAAAAGACCGTTATGAAGTGACTGTTACTGGAAAAGCATTGGTTTTCCAAAAAGGAACATCGTATTTAGTAGATAATTTAATTGAATCACTGATTTTTGCAATCGCGGTTATTGCGATTTTAATGTTGTATTTATTCAGATCTTTCAAAATGGTAATGGCGTCTGTAATTACCAATATTTTACCGCTTTGCATTACATCTGGATTAATGGGTTATTTCGGAATTCCGTTAAAACCGTCAACAATTTTAGTGTTTAGTATTGCGTTTGGAATTTCGGTTGATAATGCGATTCAGTTTATGGCAAAATACAAACATGACCTGCTTCAAAGCGGCGGAAAAGTAAAGAAATCGGTTTTCAGTGCTTTAAGAGAAACTGGAATCAGTACTTTTTACACCTCAGTAGTTTTGATTCTAGGTTTTGCAACATTTACGTTATCAAGCTTTAGCGGAACGATTGCTTTGGGAGGATTAATTTCTTGTACTTTGGCTTTTGCGATGTTTGCGAATTTAGTGGTTTTACCTTCGTTGGTTTTGACTTTTGAGAAGAAGAAAACTAAGAAAGAGGAATTGGAGAATTTGGAGAAGTAAGATTTTCTTTTGCCACTAATTACACGAATTGACACGGATTAAAATAAAAAACCTTCATCAAAGGTTGACACACAGTTTGTCATTTCGACGAAGGAGAAATCTTCGCAAGTAGCTCCGAACTGCAATTCCAATCTTTGTCGAGTTTCTTACGGAGATTTCTCCTTCGTCGAAATGACAAAACAAAAGAAATTACTTCTTATGAAAACGGGTGTCCTAGCCCTGATCGTCCCGAAGTTTCGGGAGGCATCCTTACTATTTTTTCTTTAAAAATAGAAAGATACAGCGAAAAGAGAGCGGGACACGAGCTAAAAGCGAATTGACGAAGTAAACAGCTTCAAAAATTAATTATTATCGTTTATATTTGCAGTTGTTGAAAAACAAATAATTTAATATCAATATTATATAAAATGAAACACACAAAGGTTAAAGACTTATTAAACAGTACGACGACGCTACAGGAAGTGAATGCAAAAGGATGGGTGAGAACTTTTAGAAATAATCAGTTCATCGCGCTTAATGACGGTTCTACAATTAATAATATACAATGTGTTGTTGATTTTGAAAATACACCGGAAGAAACTTTAAAAAGAATCACAACTGGAGCTGCGGTTTCTGTAATTGGAACTTTGGTTGAAAGTAAAGGTGCAGGTCAGAAATACGAAATTCAGGTTTCAAAAATTGAAATTCTTGGAGATTCTGATGCGGAGAAATTCCCAATGCAGCCTAAAAAACACTCTTTAGAATTTTTACGTGAAAATGCTCACTTGCGTGTACGTACGAATGCTTTTGGTGCGATTATGCGTGTGCGTTCAGTATTATCATTTGCAGTTCACAAATATTTTCAGGAAAAAGGTTTTGTGTATGTAAACACGCCAATTATCACTGGAGCTGACGCTGAAGGTGCGGGAGAAATGTTCCAAGTTACTTCATTGCCTTTGGATAATCTTCCAAAAAATGAAGAAGGAAACATTGATTTCAAAAAAGATTTCTTCGGAAAACATACGAACTTAACGGTTTCTGGACAATTAGAAGGGGAAACTTTCGCAATGGCTTTGGGTCAGATATATACTTTTGGACCAACATTTAGAGCTGAGAACTCAAACACTTCTCGTCACTTGGCAGAATTCTGGATGATCGAACCTGAAGTTGCTTTCAACAACCTTGATGACAACATGGATTTGGCTGAAGATTTTATTCAGTATGTAATTAAATATGCTTTAGACAATTGTGGAGATGATTTGAAATTCTTAGAAGGAAGACTTCTTGAAGAAGAAAAATCAAAACCACAAGCGGAAAGAAGCGAAATGGCTTTATTAGAGAAATTGAACTTCGTATTGGAAAACAACTTCAAACGTGTTTCTTACACGGAAGCAATTGACATTTTAAGAGATTCTACTCCAAATAAAAAGAAGAAATTTCAATATATCATTAACGAATGGGGAGCTGATTTACAGTCAGAACACGAGCGTTACTTAGTTGAAAAACACTTTAAATGTCCAGTAATTTTGTTTGATTATCCAGCAAACATCAAAGCGTTTTATATGCGTTTGAACGATAACACTGAGCCAGGAAAAGAAACAGTTCGCGCAATGGATATCCTTTTCCCTGGAATTGGAGAAATCGTTGGTGGTTCTGAAAGAGAAGAGCGTTACGACGTTTTAATCGAAAAAATGAAAGCTTTAGAAATCGATGAAGAAGAATTATACTGGTACTTAGACACCAGAAGATTTGGATCAGCTACTCACGCAGGTTTCGGTTTAGGATTTGAACGTTTAGTATTGTTTGTAACAGGTATGACAAACATTAGAGACGTAATTCCTTTCCCAAGAACTCCTGGAAGTGCAGAGTTTTAATCGATTTAGTTTAAAAAAGTTTCAGGTTTCAAGTTTCAAGTTATTGGAGCGCGAACTAAAATAATAATATTTGTTTCAGGTTTCAAGTTTCAAGTTGTGGTACGTTCTGCAACCTGAAACTTGAAACTTGAAACTTTTAACAAAATCAAATGCTAAAGCAATTTTTAAATTTAAAATTATCCCAAAAATTATCTCCACAGCAAATTCAGCTGATGAAGTTAATTCAATTGCCTACGCAAGCTTTTGAACAGCGTTTATTAGAAGAAATGAACGAAAATCCAGCTCTTGAAGCTGGTAAAGAAGATGAATATGAAGCTGATGAATTCGCTAATGAAGATTACGACGATTATGATGATGCAGAATCGGACAGAATCGAAGCTGATGACATTAACATTGACGAATATCTAAGCGACGACGATACACCTGATTACAAAACTCAAGTGAATAATTACAGTGATGATGAAGAACGCGAAACACCTTTTGCTTCGCCAATTAGCTTTCATCAGGATTTAATCAATCAGTTGAATACTTTTATTTTGAATGATGAAGAACGCGAAATCGCCGAATTCCTTGTTGGAAGTATTGATGACATGGGTTACATCCGCAGAAGCGTTCCAGACATCGTAGACGACATGGCTTTTACTCAGGGAATTTATACTGACGAAGCAATGGTCGAAAAAATGCTGACTGTAATTCACGAACTTGAACCTTCGGGAGTTGGAGCACGCGATTTGCAGGAATGCTTATTACTTCAATTAAAGCATAAAACCCCAACAGAATATGTTGATTTAGCGATCGATATTATCGAAAACCAGTTTGATGCTTTTACGAAGAAACATTACGATAAACTTTTACAGAAATACAGCGTTTCGAACGAACAGCTTAAAAAAGCGATTCACGAAATCGAAAGATTAAACCCGAAACCGGGAGGTTCTTTTACAGGAAATAATAAAGTCACTGAAAATGTAGTTCCGGATTTTGCCATCAGAATTGTTGACGGTGAATTAGAATTGACTTTAAACGGAAGAAATGCTCCTTCTCTGCACGTTTCTAAAGATTATCAAGAAATGATGCAGACGTATAAAGATTCTCGTGATAAATCATCTGCTCAGAAAGATGCAGTTCAGTTTATCAAACAAAAACTAGATTCGGCTAAATGGTTTATCGACGCAATCAGACAACGTCAGGAAACGCTTTTTGTAACGATGAATGCGATTATGCATTATCAGGAAGAATATTTCTTAGACGGTGACGAAACCAAACTTAAACCAATGATCTTAAAAGACATTGCCGATATGGTTGGTTTGGATATTTCGACGATTTCGCGTGTTGCCAACAGTAAATATGTCGAAACACCATATGGAACAAAACTGATTAAAGAATTCTTTTCTGAAGCCATGAAAAATGACCAAGGAGAAGATGTTTCTACTTTAGAAATCAAAAAGATTCTTAAGAATACAATTGAAGAAGAAGACAAAAAGAAACCACTTCCAGACGATCAATTGGCTGAAATTTTAAAAGAAAAAGGATATCCAATCGCAAGAAGAACAATTGCAAAATACCGTGAACAACTAGATATTCCAGTGGCAAGAATGAGAAAGAAAATTTAGTTTTTTTTTGTTAAACCATATAAGAAATATAAGTTCATTAAAAAAAACAAACCCGATAGTTTTTAAACTATCGGGTTTGTTTTTTCTTTCTTATCCATACTATTAAACTGGACTGAAGTCCGCTCTAAAATATGTATCAAACCCCTTACTCTTTTTTAGTTCCGAAGGAACAAATTATTCTGTAGAGCTGGACTTCAGTCCAGTTGAAATACAAAAGGTATTCAAAAAACAAACCCGACAGCTTGAAGACTTGTCGGGTTTTGTTTTATAAATATTTTTACAATCTTACAGATTAAGTTTTTCAAGCTGAGCAATCCAGAGGCTTCGGGATCGCTCAGCTTGAAAAATGTTTTAACAACGTCTTAGAGAACGTTAGTTTATTTATATTGATCCGGTAATATTTTTACATTAAATAAAAACGTCTTCTTTTTATCGCTATAGCTGTAAATCAAAGTATAATCATTATCTCTAAAAACCTGAAGTCCTGTGTTTGCTTTCGCAGTACTTAAAAGACTTTTTTCCATTTCTACTTGTATTACATCAACCTCAGCAGTGATTTTTTCTACATTTAGCAATGTCAAATTATATTGAACAACTCTTTCTTCGGGTAAACTTACACTGTCAAGACGAATTCCTTCTTGAATTTTCAGTGGGCAGCTTTTATTGTATTTCCCAACCAGTTCTGTTATTTCAGTATTTACTTCATCTGCCTTTTCAGAAAGAAAAAATTGAAAGAAAACAGCCAAAGCAACTGCAATTCCAATTACAACTAATAATAAAATATTCTGTTTTCTTTTACTTTGCTTTTCTTGCATGTTTTATTAGGCTTAAATGAATTTAAAATCTATTTTTCTTGACTCTTTTTCATCGCATTAAAATAAGCTGCACGACTTAATGGCTCATATTCTTCTGTTTCCCCAAGCATTACTAACTTATCATTATCTGTTTTACGAAAACTGTAATTAGCAAGATTTCCCGTTCTCGTACATACCGCATGAACTTTCGTAACATATTCTGCAGTTGCCATAAGTCCCGGCATTGGTCCGAAAGGATTTCCTTTAAAATCCATATCAAGCCCGGCAACGATTACACGAATTCCCTGATTGGCAAGATCATTACAAACTGTAATAATTTCATCATCAAAAAACTGAGCTTCATCAATACCAATAACATCGCAGCCTTGTGCTAAAATTAAGATATTGGCCGCGGCAGGAACTGGCGTAGAACGAATTTCGTTGGCATCGTGAGACACCACCATTTCGTCATGATATCGAGTATCAATTGCGGGTTTAAAAATTTCGACTCTTTGTTTGGCAAATTGGGCGCGTTTTAATCTGCGGATTAACTCCTCGGTCTTACCCGAAAACATTGATCCACAAATAACTTCAATCCAACCAAATTGTTCTTTGTGATTTACTGTATTTTCGAGAAACATTTTGTATTTTTCTACCTTTAAAAATGAATAGTTTTTATTACTTTGTACTGGTAATAAATTGACGCAAAAAACTGCTGTTTTTCGGTTTTTCAAAAGTAGAAAATTTTTATCAAAACGGAGATTCGCAATCGCTTATTAACAGAAATAAAAAATTATCTCGTTGATTTTCTCCCAGAATAAAGACATTCAGATACAAAACATAATAAATTACCCTATTCACTATAATTTCAACAGTTATGAAAAAAAAATTGGAAGCCGACTTAATCAGCATTGCACATCGAATTTTAAAACTTAAAAACAAATCCGATATCAATCAATTATATCTTGAAACTCAGAAATTATATGAGAAACTAGCGGTGTTAAAATTTGTTGATGAAAATTTCGACAGCCTAAAACCGACTATAAATCACAGTGAAATTACTTCTGAAATAGAAACTATTTTTGAAAAAGAAGATACTATTCCTGCAGAAGTTAAAATCGAAGAGCCAATTGCCGTTGAAGAAACTGTAGCTGAAACCATAATTGCGGAAGAAACAAAAACGGAAGAAGTTGTAGAAGAAACTGTGCCGGAAATTGTTGTAGAAATTTCTGAAGAAATCATTGTAGAAACTGAAATTGAGACTATTCCTGAAACTATTGCCGAAATTAATGAAGAACCTGCAGAAGATGAAATTGAAGAACCAATTTTTGAAGCTAAAAAAGATATCGAAGCCGCTGACGAACTTTCGTTTACTACGATCAGCGATTTAAAACCAATTCCTGATTTCATACCTGCTTTCGAATTAGAAACGGAAGAAATAGTTGCAGAAATCAAAGAAGAGCCAAAAATCGAAACAGAAACAAAATCTCAAGCAGTTCATATGACTTTAGAAGAACTTTTGGGAGTAAATTATGCTGATGCTCAATTTGTGAAAGTTGATAGTTTTGAAAATGTTTCAGCAAATACAGCAACTACCGAATCTAAAGAGAAAAAAACTACCGAAACAGCGATTTTAGAAACTCCAGCAGAATCTAAAACTGTTACACTAAACGAAAAACTTGCAAAAGGTTTCCACGTTGATTTGAATGACCGAATTGCATTCACAAAAAACCTTTTCGGAAACAGTTCTGAAGATTACAGTCGTGTTTTAAATCAGCTTTTAACGTTTGATTCTTATGCGGAAGCTAAAGAATTTATTGACGATATGGTAAAACCTGATTATAACAATTGGGACGGAAAAGATGATTACGCAGAACGTTTCCTTGGAATTATCGAGAAGAAATTCGCATAAAGCCATTTTCACATTTTACATTTTACGAATAAAAAATATGTCAAAATTATATATCGTTCCAACGCCAATTGGCAATCTTGAAGACATGACTTTCAGAGCTATTAGAGTTTTGAAAGAAGTCGATTTGATTTTGGCAGAAGACACTAGAACGAGCGGGAAATTGTTGAAGCATTTTGAAATTGGCACGCACATGCACAGCCATCATATGCACAACGAGCACAAAACAACCGAAAATTTAATTGCACGTTTGAAAGCCGGCGAAACTATCGCTTTAATTTCAGATGCAGGAACTCCGGCAATTTCAGATCCAGGATTCTTATTGACACGCGCTTGTGTTGAAAATAAAATTGAAGTAGAATGTCTTCCAGGCGCAACTGCATTTGTTCCAGCGCTTGTAAACAGCGGACTTCCAAATGACAAGTTTATTTTCGAAGGTTTTCTTCCTGATAAAAAAGGACGTCAGACTAGATTTTTGGCTTTAACCGAAGAAACTAGAACAATGATTTTATACGTTTCTCCACATAAACTCGTTAAAACATTAGCTGAATTTATTCAGTATTTTGGAGAAGATCGACAAGTTTGTGTTTCAAGAGAATTATCAAAACTACACGAAGAAAATGTTCGCGGAACCGCAAAAGAAGTTCTCGCACATTTTGAAAAAACAGCTCCACGCGGTGAAATAGTTGTTGTCGTTGCTGGAAAAACTATAACAAAAGAGCCTAAGAAAAGTAAGTTTTCTAAGGATGATGAAGAATAAAAAACATTAGCCACAGATTTCACAGATTAACACAGATTCAAGAATCCTTTGAAATCCTTTAATCTGTGGCAAAAAAAATTAAATCATAATTTATGAGCATTCAAGCCTTTTTAGAAAAAGTAAAACAAACTCCAACACAAATAACATTTCCTGAAACTATTGCTGTAATCGAAGAAAATTACAACTTTACTCCAACTGCTTTTCAAAACGGAACGCAGCATAATGCAGCCGGAGAAAATTCTGGTTCTTGTAAATTATTCTCTTTCGCAAAATTGCAAAACTTAAGCAAAGAAGAAACTTTGGCTTGTTTTGGTGCTTTTTATTTTGAAGAAGTTTTAGGAGATCCAAACGGAACGAATCACCAAAACATTAGAAATTTCATCAACTTAGGCTGGGACGGAATCCAGTTTGAAGGAAATGCATTGGAATTAAAATAACATTGTGAAAACTTTGTCAAAGTTTGAAACCGAATATTTTTGCCACAGATTAAAAGATTAACACAGATTAAAAAATCCTTTTAAATCATGTAATCTGTGGCAAAAAAAATCACAATCAGATTAAACGATTTCAGAAACCTACAGTCTAAAATCAAACTCTAAAATCAAAAATCAACTCATGCGTTGGACTTTAAAACCAAAACCTTCTCAAGATAAAATCAAACATTTGGCGCAAGCCTTAAATGTAGAAGATTTTGTTGCAACACTTTTGATTCAGCGCGGCATTGAAACTTTTGAAGATGCTAAAAATTTCTTTCGCCCATCTTTAGAACATCTTCACGATCCTTATTTGATGAAAGACATGGAGAAGGCGGTTGCAAGAATAGAATTGGCAATTGAAAATCAGGAAAATATTTTAGTTTTTGGTGATTATGATGTTGACGGAACAACGGCGGTTTCTTTGGTTTCATCGTATTTAAAATCACATTATCCAAATATTGCAACTTATATTCCGGATCGTTATGATGAAGGTTACGGAATCTCTTTTAAAGGAATTGACTTTGCTGACGATAACGGATTTTCATTGATTATTGCACTCGATTGCGGCATAAAATCCATAGACCATATCGCTTACGCGAAAGCAAAAAATATCGATTTTATTGTTTGTGATCACCACAGACCTGGTGAATTTCTTCCAGATGCGGTTGCAATTCTTGATCCAAAAAGAGAAGACTGCACTTATCCGTATGATGAGTTATGCGGCTGTGGAGTTGGTTTTAAATTGATTCAGGCTTTAGGCCAAAACCGAAATGAAACTATCGAGGATTTAGTTCCATATCTAGATTTGGTTGCAACTGCAATTGCTGCGGATATTGTTCCTATTACAGGAGAAAATCGTGTTTTAGCTTATTTCGGTTTGAAAGTAATTAACAGTAATCCAAGACCTGGTATTAAAGCTTTAGTTCATCAGGTTAAAAAGACAGTTTTAGATATTACCGATGTTGTTTTTATTATTTCTCCAAGAATAAACGCTGCGGGAAGAATCAAGCACGGAAATCATGCTGTTGAATTATTAACCGAATTTGATTTTGATCAAGCACAGCAGTTTGCATCTGAAATTGAACAATATAATGCTGATCGAAAAGATCTAGATAAAAAAATTACAAAAGAAGCTTTTCTTCAAATTACAGAAAACAATGAGGAAGAACGTTTTTCTACCGTTGTATTTCAAGAAGACTGGCACAAAGGTGTTATTGGAATTGTTGCTTCTCGATTGATTGAAACGTATTATCGACCAACTTTAGTTTTTACTAAAAGCGGAGATAAATATGCGGCTTCTGCCCGATCTGTAAAAGGTTTTGATGTTTACAATGCATTAGATGCCTGCGCAGAACATTTGGAACAATTTGGAGGTCATATGTACGCCGCGGGAATGACTTTAAAAGCTGAAAATTATCAGATTTTTAAAGACGCTTTTGAAAAACAGGTTTCATCAACTATTTCACCTGAAATGCGAACTCCTGAAATCGAAATTGATGCCGAAATTAATTTCTCTGATATCACTCCAAAACTCATCCGCATTCTAAAACAATTTGAACCTTTTGGTCCGCAGAACATGACGCCGGTTTTCATGACTAAAAACATAAAAGATACTGGTTATGCCAAAACTTTAGGTTCTGAGGAGGAACATTTAAGGCTTTTTGTAAAACAATCTAATTCAGATGGAATTGCAGCAATTGGCTTTGGACTAGGAAAAAAACTAAGTATAGCACAAAATCAGAATCTGTTTCAGCTGGCTTATTCTTTAGCTGAAAACGAATGGAACGGAACCATATCAACACAGCTTATGCTGAAAGACATTAGAACAAATGACAACTAAATCAACAAAACCAGATCCGTATCAAGCGCTTCGCTATAGAGAATTTAATATATTTTTACTATTACGCTTTGCGATGGTTTTTGCTTGGTCGATGCAGTTTATTGTGATTGAATGGGAAGTTTACAGTTTAACTAAAAACCCGCTTTCGTTAGGAATCATAGGTTTGATGGAAGTAATTCCAGCGGTTTCAATGGCATTGTTTGCTGGACATATTGTCGATCAAAGAGAAAAGAAAGGATTATTGGTAAAATGTATTCTAGGGTTTTCAGTAATTAGTTTTGGATTATTTTTACTCACTTGGCCAAAAATTGTCAGCGGTTGGTCGACTGAGTCTACCTTATATGCTATTTACTTTTTAGTATTTCTTGGCGGATTAGTTCGTGCTTTTCTTGGTCCTACTATTTTCTCTCTACTATCACTTATTATTCCTAAAAAAGCATATCCAAATGCCGCTACTTGGAGCAGTTCGGTTTGGCAGATTGGCGCGGTTATGGGACCTGCACTTGCAGGATTTTCAATTAACTGGATTGGTGTTCACTGGTCAATGTGTCTCGTTTTCGGATTCTCAATTCTTTCCTTAATTGCCTTATCACAAATCAGCAAAAAACCAATCATAAATCCGAAGATTGGAGAATCAATAAAAGACAGTCTTACAGAAGGTTTGACCTTTGTATTTAAAAACCAGATTGTTTTAGGCGCTTTGTCACTTGATATGATTGCAGTACTTTTTGGAGGTGCAGTAGCATTGTTACCCGTTTTTGCACAAGATATTTTAAAAGTGGGTTCTGAAGGTTTTGGTATATTAAGAGCTGCGCCTGCTGTAGGTGCTTTTATTACGATGATTGTTTCGGCGTATATCCCTTTATATAAAAATGCCGGAAAAAAACTTTTAGGAGCCATATTTGTTTTTGGATTGTCGATCATCTTATTTGGACTTTCTACGTCATTCTGGCTTTCTGTTTTTGCTTTATTCTTGAGCGGACTTGCTGACGGAATTTCGGTAGTAATTCGCCAGACCATTTTACAGCTTAAAACTCCTGATCATATGCGTGGACGCGTTGGTGCTGTAAATTCGATTTTTGTTGGCTCTTCTAATGAATTAGGTGCGTTTGAGAGTGGTGCAACTGCTAAATTAATGGGAGCTGTAACATCTGTTGTCTTTGGCGGAAGCATTACACTTTTGACCGTTTTAGGCTTTGGTTTTATATCTCCAACTTTTAGAGATTTAGATCTTCATAAAGATATGGAAGAACATCACAAATTGGAGTAATTAATTTTTAAACCATATAAGTTCATTTAAAGAACGAATCTTAAATTTAGAGACCTCCAATAAAATGGAGGTCTTTTAATTTTTACATCAAGCAAAAACAAAAAAGCCTTTACGATGAACTTATAGTACTTATATGGTAAAACCTTTTTCAAATTTTTATGATTTTTTTATTTAGAATTAATATAAATAATATTTATATTTGCTGGAATAAAAGGATTTACAATGAGAGAAATACAACAAATATATCACAACAGCTTCGGCATAGCCTTTTACTGGAAACAAAACAGCCAGACAATTCTTGACAAAGTACAGTTGGTTTTTAAAGAAACTGGCTTTTATTTTACGGTTTCGGAGTTGAATATGTTTTGCGATTTAATCGAAGACAGCATTATCGAAAATGCCTGCTGCGAAGCTTGTGAATTAAAATATTCTTGTCATAAATTTTTATTAAAAACTCCTTGTTCGTCAATAGATTTAGCTGTTTCAATGACAGAATTAAAATCTATTAAAGATTTAGTTGAAGGCTCTTTGTTTAAAATCGAATTAGACGAATATGTTTATGGTCCTGGATTAAACTAAGAAACATTCTAAATATTTTAACAACATTTTTTCATTATTGAAATATATTTTGATTTTATTCAAAAAAAAGTATATTTACGGCAATGAAAAAAATAAGCATTTTTATTGCCTTTACTATTTTAGCGCTCTTTTTTACAAATTGCAAAGACGCGTCCGAAGAGTATATTGATCCGCGAGGCACTGATTATGCAGGCTCAGAAAGCTGTATTCAGTGTCATCAGACTCAATATGATATGGCATCAAAAAGTGCTCATTTTAAAGCCACTGCTCCCGCAATTCCAGCAAATATTTTAGGTGATTTTGACAAAGGAAATCACACTTTTGTCTATGACAAAAACACCAAAATTGTTATGGAAAAACGCAACGACAGCCTGTATCAAGTTCTATATAAAAACGGAAAAGAGGTTGAAGCGCATCGTTTTGAGATTGTTTTTGGAATTAAACATGCACAAACTTCGGTATACTGGCGAGATCGCAATACGTATGAATTACCTGTTTCTTACTATAATTCTATAAACAATTGGGCTACAAGTCCAGGTTTTCCGGCAGACAAACCTTATTTTGACCGTATGGTTGTAAAAGACTGCTATTCTTGCCACAGCTCAAATATCAGCAGCAGAAATGTTAATCAGAATTCTACAGATAAGAACTTTTTATCGATGGAAGTCGAAGATGTTATTGATAAAAAAACAATTGTTTACGGAATTGATTGTGAACGCTGTCACGGACCTGCGAAAAAGCATGTTGATTTTCATCTAAAAAACCCAAATATCAAAGTTGCAAATAGTATTACCAGTTTTAAAATGCTTAACAGACAACAAAAGTTAGATGCCTGTGCACTTTGTCACGCTGGAAATGACGGCATGAAAATGAAATCGCGTTTTGATTTTAAACCAGGTGATAATCTATCTGATTTTTATAGAGAAACAAGAAGTGTAACTGATACAGCGAAATTTGACGTTCACGGAAACCAATTTCGTTTAATGGCGCAAAGCAAGTGTTTTATAAAAAGTGACAAAATGGATTGTATTACTTGTCATAATCCGCATGAAAATGCTTCTAAGAATATGGCGTCGTATTCTAAAATCTGTATGAGCTGTCATCAAGGTTTAAAACATAATGAAACGACTTTAAAAACGATGCCTGAAAAATTATTGGCTGATAATTGTGTAGAATGCCATATGCCGAAAAAATCATCGGGAGCAATTAAATTTCAACTTTCAAACAGTAAACAGTTATCAAATTACATTTTAAGAACACACAAAATTGGGATTTATCCAACAAGTACAAAATAAGACATTTTTTAGTTTTTGGTTTTAGCCATTAAGCCTCAACTTTGCGACCTGCGACTTTTGACTTTTGACTTACTTATTTTTCGAATTTCTTAAGTTCAAAAGTCTCACCATCAAAAACTCCGTAGGTAAAATAACCAATCCAATCGCCTAGATTTACATAATTTGAATCTTCACCAACAGGAATAATCATTGGTAAATGGCGATGTCCAAAAATAAAGTAATTGTAATGTTTGGTTTCGAGTTTACGTTTGGCGTACAAAACAAGCCATTCGTTTTCTTCACCAAGAAACTTCACATCTTCGTCACCAGAAATCAGTTTGTTTTTAACCGATAAATACTGCGCTAAACTCACGCCGACATCTGGATGAAGCCATCGAAAAAGCCATTTTGAAAACGGATTTGTAAACACCTTTTTCATTCTTTTATAGCCTTTATCTCCGGGACCTTTTCCGTCTCCATGACCAATTAAAAAGGTTTTTCCGTTAAAAGTAAATTCTTTATTATCATGATAAACCGGAATATTCAATTCGGTTTCAAAATAATCATTCATCCAAAGATCATGATTTCCAACAAAAAAATAAATTGGAATACCGCTGTCGCGAATTTCGGCTAGTTTACCTAAAATTCGAACAAAACCTTTTGGAACAACTGTTTTATATTCAAACCAGAAATCGAATAAATCACCAAGTAAAAAAATCGCCTCAGCATCATCTTTAACCTCATCTAACCAAGCCACAAATTTCTTTTCACGCGGAAGACTCAATTCAGGAGTCGGCGCACCAAAATGCTGATCTGAAGCAAAATATACTTTTTTCATTTATCTTTTGTGAAATGTGATTGGTGAGATGTGAAACGTTTTACTTTTCACAATTTACTTTTTATTAATTACAAATTATCAGAAGCGTACCATTCTGCAAACGACGATTCAGTTTCTTGAAGTTTAAGAGAGAACAGCGAAATTCCGCTTGGAAGTCTTGCGATAATTCTTTCAGCAAAATCAACTACCATATTTTCACTTGTTGGCTGATAATCAACCAATATAACGTGATGCCCGCGATTTTTCAATTCATTTGCCAACTCGATATGCGGCGTTGTTTGATTAAATACAGTCGCATGATCAAATTGATCGACGATTTCTTCTTTTACAATTTTCTTTAAATCAGAAAAGTCAATTACCATTCCGAATTTCACATTCGATCGATCTGTAATTGGCGAACCAATAACTGTTACCGACAATTTATAACTGTGTCCGTGAACGTTCTTGCATTTTCCGTCGTAACCGTACAATGCATGCCCGGTTTCGAAACTAAACTGTTTTGTAATTCTGATATTACTCATCGATTTTTAATTTAAGCTTGCAAATTTACAAATTAATAACCGTTTTCGTCTCTTTTTTTAGCACGGTTATACATCCAATAGGCAATTCCTATTAAAACGACAAACGGAATAAACGATCCTATAACAACACCTATTTGATATCCGCTGTCTGGAGCGTTCTTAATTTTCTCGGCAACATCTACGTTTTGGAATAACGAACTAATAGTCATATTCAATAATTTATATAATGAAAAACTGGTTTTAAACCATTTTTCAAAACTATGTTACTATTTGCATAAAATCAATGACTTATGTCATGCTTATTTTTTAAACTGCATCAAAGCATTTCTGCTAAAATCCGACAAAACCAATTTACCTGTAATAGCGGCACGTTCAAAAAGCAGAGATTCCCAATTTTCTGTGTTTTCCCAAATGATCTTTTTCATTTCGTGTAATGCTTCAGGATTATAAGAGCTTAATTTTTGAGCAAAATTTTCTACTTCTTTATCTAGATTTTCTGAGTCAATTAAAACTGAATAAAGTCCTTTTTGAAAAGCCCAATCTGCCGATTTCCATTCATGCGCTGCCAATGTCATTGCTGTCATTGCTGTTTTTCCGATTTTACGAGATACAGCGGGCTCAATTACAAACGGACCAATACCAATTGCAAGTTCAGATAATTTAATATCACTTTGAGGAGTCGCAAAAACGTAATCGCAAGCCGCAATTATTCCTACTCCGCCTCCAACTGCTTTTCCTTGAACTCGCCCAATTATAAGCTTACTGCAGCTGCGCATAGCATTTAGCAAATGTGCAAAACCAGAGAAAAACTCTGTTCCTTGTTCTTCATTTTCGACTTGCAGAAGTTCATCAAATGAAGCGCCGGAGCAAAAAGCTTTTTGACCTTCGCTTTTCAAAATAATAAGCGAAACGGAATCATTTCGACTCAATGAGTTAATTTCTAATGTAAGTTTATTTAATAATTCTCGTGGAAAAGAATTACTTGCAGGATGCCCAAACTGGACTGTTGCAATTGTATCTTGAAAAGAAGTCTCCAACGATCCTTTTGTAGTTTCTAAACTCATAAAAATAGTTTTAAGTGTAAAGTTACGGTTTTGACTACTATTTTTACTTAGATAGGTTTCTAAATTTGTTTATTGAAAATTAATTGACTTTATTTGCTGTCACTTTGGGGGATTAGCTCATTTGGCTAGAGCGCTACGCTGGCAGCGTAGAGGCGATCGGTTCGAATCCGATATTCTCCACAAAAACTGTATTGCTTAATTGAAATACAGTTTTTTTTATGATTTATTTTAAACACAATCAAATTTAAACCAACACAAAACCCCATGAAAAAAAGCATTCTAATTGCATTACTTACTCTAGTTGGCGCAAGCTCTTTTGCACAAGAGTTCAAAGTTAAAAAAGGCGAAGTTTTACTAGATGGTAAACCAATTGCTAAAATGTCGACAAAAGTACTTCGACAATATGAAATCACGAATCTCGACGGAACAAATGCAATTACAGCATACATGAGAATCTGTGAAAATCCAGCACCAGGAAAAGTTTATGTTGAAATCGCTAATGAAGAAAAGAAAGCAAACGATCTTGATTTTGTAAAATATTCGCCTTTCAATGTTGACCGAAGCATTATTCAAACCTTATTTGCAAAAGGTATGATTACAGAAAACGGAATTCAATTAGAACAAGTAAACACTTTTGTAAATGGCGAACCAACTGGTTTAGGCGAAAAATACGGATGTAAACAACAAAATGCAGAAAAAGCAGTAACAGATGCATTAGCCTTAACAATTGATGACAGCGGAAATGTTTTTAGCAAAAAAGAAAAAATCGGTTACATCAGAATGATTACAAACAATGGAACTACTAGTGGTTCTGTTGAAAAATACGAAGTAACAAATTTAGATTACAAAGTAATTGGAACTTGGTATGGTAAGTTTGGAATGGTTCAAGGTTATGGTAAAGCTTTAAACCAAGAAATTTATACTTACGATGGCAAAGTTTTTAAAGTAGAATTTAATAACGGAGGAAATTTTATTGGTTACAAAATGAGCCAAGACGTTACTGCAATGAACATTATAAAAAAATTAACTGGAAATGGATATTCTTTAGGCCACAATTAAAACCAGTAATACAAAACCTAAAAAGAGTTCTCGAATTAACATCGAGAACTCTTTTTATTTTTAGCTTATTCTTATTTCTCATTTGCCGAGTCATCGGCGTCTATTCTATCTTTTACAGCTTTTTTGAAATCATTGTTCAACAAATCTGTTAATTTTCTTTTCTCTTTTTGATTTTTTCTGATTGTAAGTACAACTAGAATAACTACCAGTACTGCAACAACCGCCATTACAACCCAATTAATTTCCATAGCTTTAATTTTTAATTAAAAGTAAGAAACTATAACTAAATACTATATTATCAAAAAGTTAAGTATTAGATCTTCAACAAAAACTTATTCTGATAGAATTATATATTTTGTAAGACATCTCACTAAATCATATGATTACTTTTGTATATCAAGAATCTAAAAAAAGTGAATGTTTGTAAAATTTCAAAAAACAAACAACTTATGGCATTTATATTTCGATCATTCGGGATAAAATAATAAAGACGCTCAATTGAGCGTCTTTATTATTTTTAAATCATTCTTTTTGAATGAGTTGTATGATTAGTTTTCCTTTTATTACTGTTACGGCAACAGGTTTATCAATTAAAAATCCAGCTTCTTTGAGCCAATTACCGCACAAACGTATCTGCGGTACAATTACTGGCTGTGTTTTATACATGCCTATAGAACGCGAAAACCTGTAAAATGCATAAGTTTTCATTCGCCTAATTGATAATACATTTGAAGTTTTTTCGATTTCAGAGGTTGTAGTTTCTACCTCTTTACTGCTTGTTTTTTCTTTGAAGTTCATTTGAAGAAAAATTAAGTTGACCAAAAAAATACGGTTTCAGCCTTTCCCGTTGAACTTCACCTTTGAGAGGCAGTGGGCGCATTAACGCTCCACACGGAGGTACCAAAACCGCGTATCTATACTTGCAGACATAAAAAATGCCCGCAACAAAATTGACGAGCAATACTCGCCTCTCAAAAATGAAGTTCACTGCAAATGTAGCGAAAAAGCTTTTCTGTTTTGTAAGAAAAAAGATGAAATTAACTTTTAAAACTTACGAAGGCTTTAAACTTTTGATTTTCAAATTAAAACAAATTAAAGTACTTTCGTACATAACAAAACTTAAAATTATATTTAAACAATGACAACAAGATTCTTCTTTTTATCAAGCGCTTTTTTAATTTTATTATCTGCCTGTAACAAAAAAGAAAACACCACAAATACACTTCCTAAGGTAACAGCACAAACGGCAACTGTAGCCGATACTCTTCAAGCTGAAGAAACTTCAAGAAAGGAAAGCATCTATTTATTTACTGTTATGCCAAAAGACAGCAGCGATGTTGCTTTTGTTTCTCTTTCGGATATTTATCCCATTGACGACGAAAAAGACACTCTGACTTTACCCAACCTTGAAAAAATGGCAGATGCCGATGCTCAATATTTCACCTTTGCCAAAAACTACAGAAAACGATTTTTATCTAAAACCAATATTTCTGAAACCGATTCTCTGTTTGTTTACGATTATGCCAAAAATAAACTTGCTTCTTTTTTAGTAAAAAATCTAAAAACTGCTGCGATGCTAAATGTATATTCTATTGGAGATGCCGGACCGTATCGTAATTATGATTATATGATTGGTTTCGAAATCAACAAAAAACTTTTAAACGGATTCAGCGATTATTACAGAGATGCTTTGGTATATGTAGGTAAGGAAAATCCGTTTTCGAAAGAACGCTTGAAGCCAATTTCGTGGAAAAAAATGGCAAAAAAAGACTACCCATCAAAAGCACTGAAAAATAACGATCGCGCTTTGCTAAAGAGTACAATAGCGGGCAATACATATTTTTACAAAACAGAAAGCTATCAGTATTTTTTACAAGACTATCTAGACAGCAATAAAACAATTTATGGCAGACGTCTATTAGTCGTTGATTCGAAAACAAAAGATGTTATAATCGAAAAACTTTTCAGCCAAAGTGAAGGCACATCACCTGCTCCGCTAAATTATGAAAACGGAGAAGATTCTATTGAGCAATGGACTGGAAAACTTTTTAAAAACAAACCTGAAGTTGTTTTTGGTTTCGAATATCTTTCCTTTAGCTGTCCAAGTATTTCTGTAATCGACAAATCAAATGAAGAGATTAATATTCAATGCGATAATCGTCATTAAATAGATACTATATATAAAAAGATACTACTTCAACAAAAACCCCATTCTTATCGAACCGTAAAAATATCCTCTATTGGTATCATTAACATCGCCTTCTAATTCACGTCCTCGATAAATAAATGAATACGACATATTGAAATTATTATGGCGGTATTTCAGTCCAAATTCGGCATTAAAACGAAGCGGCACCAAATCGAAAGTAATAGGACTTGTGTCATTAAACATACTTCCTTCGATTGTGGCATCATAAAACTGATAATTAACGCTTGGCATGGCGTAAAAATAAAACTCTCTAATATTGGGCTGTACATTTGCACTTACCGAAGCATCATGCATATTTGAATCGTAAATTGGAAGCAGTTTTTTAAAACCAATCCTAGTCATAAAACCAGTTGAAATGCCTGTAAAAATAGTTCCTAAATTGGCTTCTGACTGGAAATGAAGATCTACAAAGTCATTGTGTTTTGATGGAAATAGTTTCTTCGAATACATCACATGAGCCTGCACTCCAAAAGCATTATGAAGCTGATTTTCCCAGCCATATACTTTTTTATATCCAATGATTTTATGAAATCCTTCCTGAGTTTCTTGACCTAAAGCATTTGGTCCCATAAAACCCAGCTGAAAATCGGTTTTTAAAACGGATTCACTTTGGTAAAAAAAACTTCTTCCAGCTTCGGCAAAAAGATATGCCGTAAACGGACGGTCATTTACATAAACCGCTTCTTTGTTAATGAATCTTGGATTATAAATATATTGCCCGATTCTAAATTCAGTGATTTTTTTGTTGATTTTTTCATTGTCATTCTTAGACAGAAATCGATAAAAAAGCTCTAAACCATTGGTGTAATACATATCATTTTTTGATGATGTATATAAATCATTATCCGAGATAAAACCAATTTCTGTTCTTTTGCCTTGTCCAAAAGTCAAAGTTGCAGTTAAAATGAGGAATGCAAAAATTACCTTTTTACTTCCCATTATAATTAATTTTTCCAACAGCACGCATTTCGCGCACGATTCTTTCTTTTCTTCGGTTTATATAACTAGAAGAACCTGTAGCTTTAAATTTTCTTGGATTTGGCAAAATTGCAGCAATTCCTGCTGCCTGCATTGGCGTTAAACTTGAAGCGTCGCGGCGGTACCAATGTTCTGTTGCGGCATAAGCACCATAAACTCCATCTCCCATTTCGATACTATTTAAGTACACTTCCATGATACGTTCTTTACCCCAAATCAATTCGATTAAAACAGTAAAATAAGCTTCAAGTCCTTTACGGAAGTAGCTTTTTCCCTGCCATAAAAAAACGTTTTTAGCAGTTTGCTGCGAAATTGTACTTCCACCTCGAATTCGGCGTCCGCGTTCATTACTTTTATAAGCCTTTTGAAGCGCTTTAAAATCAAAACCATTATGACTTAAAAAAGTTCCGTCTTCACTGGCAATAACTGCTTTTTGCAAATTCATTGAAATTTTTTCAATAGGTTCCCAATCGTGATCAAAGTAAACTTCCTTTCCTGCCATTTTGTTTTCGATTGCTCGAATAACCATTAAAGGTGTAAAAGGTACCGGCACATATTTAAAAAACACAACCGAAGCGATCGAAACTCCAAAAAACCAAAGACATAGCTTAATAAAAAACCATTTTACTTTTTCTCCAAAAGAACGATTCGTCTTTTTTGGAGCTGCTTTAGGTTTACTTGCCGTTGTTTTTTTTGGTGCTATTTTTTTAACTGCCATTATATTAAGTCTGCTAATTCGGTTCCTATTAAACTGCCTATTGCTACTCCCATTCCGCCTAAACGCACTCCACAAAACACGTTTTCAGACAGTTGAGCAACAACAGAACTTTTACTATTTCCGACTCCCATAATCCCACTCCAACGATGTGCGATCTTGAAATCCTGATTCGGTAAAATTACATTTTTCAACAACTCCTCCAATTTATTTTGAATAATTTTCGTTTGCCCAAATTCCGTTGTCGTTTCCCCTTCAAAATCTAAATTTCGACCACCGCCCAATAAAATTCGGTCATCTATATTCCTGAAATAATAGTAACCGCGATCTAAATGAAACGTTCCTTTTATATCTAGATTTTTGATTGGCTCAGTAATTAAAACCTGTGCTCTCGCGGGTTTTACTTCTCCTTTCGTTAAAGAACCCGCAAAACCATTTGTAGCAAAAAGCACTTTACTCGATCTAAAACTAAAATCATTTAAAACCAACTCTACATAACTGCCTGCATCAAAATACGAGGTCACTGTTTGCTGATTTAAAATTAAAATATCGGCAGAAACAGCTTGTTTCAATAATTCCTGCATCATATTTCCAGTATCTATCTGCGCTTCAAATGGATTAAAGACTAAATAATCTTGAGTATTTTTAAATCCAAATCGATCTGTTTCTTTAGAAAAAACATCAGCTTTAAAAAGTGGTTTTAAAATTTCATTAATAAAAGGCATTTTCGAAATACATTCATTAAAACCTATTTCATCTTCTTTCAAAAACAATTCATATCCGCCGTGAGGTTTAAAATCAATTGTGGAATCTCCTAATCTTTTTCGAAGTAATTGCAATCCTTTCCAGCGTTTTTCGATTAAACGCACAACATCATCTTCTGCATTTGTTTTTAAGTCATCCATAATTTCCGAAAGACTTCCAAAACAAGCAAAACCAGCATTTTTTGTACTCGCACCTTGTGGCAGCATTCCTCTTTCTATAACTAGAATTTTTGAAGCAGGAAATCTTTCGCGTAAGCGCAAAGCCGCATGCAGACCAACGATTCCGCTGCCTACAATTGTGTAATCAATATTTGTAAACCAGTTCTTTAATTCCCAATAACTTAATTCCATCTTCCTCTTAAAATAAATTCCAATTTTTCAAATTCCAATTTAGGAAATAAATTTAAGACTTTGCTTTTGATTTTTAATCGCCGCAAATTCACGAATTATTATTCTCAAAGATTATCAAAAAAAAATAATTCGCAAATTCGTGGCGAACAAAATTTTAGAGATTCCGTTTTTGGATCTCTATCCAAATGTCAAGCTGAGCGTCCCGAGGCTTCGGGTGAGAATGGATGATAAACTTTAACAAATTTTGGAATTTTAAATTCGTATTTTTAGCTCCACAAAAAATAGAATTTTTATTATGAAAAAAGTATTATTTACAACCTTAATAATGATGAGTTTAAACGCTATCGGGCAAAATGTAATGTCGCCAGAATTGTTATGGAAATTAGGAAGAGTGAGTGCACTTGGACTTTCGAAAGACGAAAAAAATGTTGTTTTCAAGGTTTCTACTCCTTCTGTTGAAGAAAACAAATCACATTCAAAATTTTATACTATCCCTGTAGGCGGTGGTAATGCAACTGAAGTTACGGATACAAAAGCGATTTTGGCTGATAAAAACATTTCGCCTGACGGAAAATTTTTAGTGTACAATGAAGAAGTAAAAATTGACAAGGTTTTAGGTAAAGATTTTTATCCAAAACTTGATAAATCTGATGCACAAATTTATGATGGTTTAGATTATCGTCATTGGGATACTTGGAACGTAGGTAAATTTAACCACGTTTTTTATAAGGAAAACAAAGACGGCGCTAAAGGAATTGACATTTTGAAAGGAGAAACTTTTGACTCTCCGCAAAAACCTTTTGGCGGTGACGAAGATTACATCTGGTCTCCTGATGGAAAAAGTATTTTGTATGTGTGCAAGAAAAAAGCAGGAACTGATTATGCAGTTTCTACGAATACCGATATTTATGAGTACAATTTAGAGACTCAAAAAACAACTAACAGAACTGAAGGCAACTTAGGTTACGACACGGCTCCGCAATTTTCTCCAACAGGAAATTTAACTTGGCTGCAAATGAAACGTGATGGTTATGAGGCTGACAAAAACGATATTATTGTTGAATTTAAAGGAATCAAAACGAACTTAACGGCAAACTGGGATGGAACTGTAGATAATTTTATCTGGAGTAAAGACGGAAAAAATGTGTTTTTTGTTGCTCCAGTTGATGGTACAAAACAACTTTTTAGCGTTAATTTCCCTGGATTAACAAGAATTGCAATTACTGTTCGCCAAATAACAAAAGGTGATTTTGACGTAAATGATTTAGTAGGATTTGCAGGTGACGATATTATTGTAACTAGAAATGACATGAATCATGCACCAGAAATTTTTTCTTTTAACTTGAAGAAAAATACTTGGAAGCAACTTTCAAATGTAAATACTGATACTTACAAAACACTTACTTTAAGCAAAACTGAAAAACGTTATGTTACTACAACTGACGGTAAAAAAATGTTGGTTTGGGTAATTCTTCCTCCAAATTTTGATGCTTCAAAAAAATATCCAACTTTATTATTCTGTCAAGGCGGACCTCAAAGTGCATTGACACAATCGTATTCTTTCCGTTGGAATTTCTCATTAATGGCAGCGAAAGGTTATGTTGTTGTGGCGCCAAATCGTCGCGGAATGCCTGGTCATGGTGTTGAATGGAACGAGCAAATTAGTAAAGACTGGGGCGGACAGGTTATGGATGACTATCTTTCTGCAATTGATGATGTTGCCAAAGAAAGCTATGTTGACAAAAGCCGTTTAGGATGTGTTGGTGCGAGCTACGGAGGATACTCAGTATTTTATTTAGCAGGAATTCACAAAAACCGTTTTAAAACTTTCATCGCTCATGATGGTGTTTTCAATACGGTAAGTATGTTAGGAACTACTGAGGAAGTTTTCTTTAACAACTGGGATTTTGGCGGTGCTTATTGGGAAAAAGACAATGCTGTTGCACAAAAAGCATATACTACTTTTAACCCTGCAACTTTGGTTCAAAACTGGAATAAACCAATCTTGATTTTCCAAGGCGGGAAAGATTACCGTGTGCCAATCGGACAAGGACAAGAGGCTTTTCAAGCAGCACAATTGCGAGGAATTAAAAGCCGATTTGTTTATTTCCCTGAAGAAAATCACTGGGTTTTACAACCTCAAAACGCTCAAGTTTGGCAAGGTGAGTTCTTTAAATGGTTAAACGAAACTCTTTAATCTCAAAATAAAAACAAAAAATCAGCCTCAGATATTTATATAATCTGAGGCTGATTTCTTTTTAAGACTATTTAATTATATAAACATTTGAGTTGTTTTTGCTTTTTTGAGATCGAAATTTTAAATAAATTGCAGATAATTCCAATATCTCAAACACTTCCTCAATCTACACCTAAATATTTATGGAGAGTAAAAAAAGTTATACAGCACTCAAAGTCTTATTCAGTTATGTTGCATTACTGGCTTTGGTAGTTACTGTTGGATGGTTTTTATACTCTGAAAATGTAGTCTACAATAAACTTGAAGATAAAATTGCCTTTGAAAAAACCAAAATTTTAAGAGTCAGTAAACTATTTTCAAACGTTTATAAAACGGAGAGTTTAGCTAGAAAAACAATTCAAACAAATTCTGAAAGTGATTTTAAAAACTATCTTATCGAAACGGATTCTTTAAGAGCAAGAATTGATACTTTAAAACAAATTGTTACTACTGAATATCAAAAAGTTCTATTAGACAGCGTTACTTATTTATTATCTGAAAAAACAGAAAATATCCGCAAGCTAAAAACTATAAAAAACAAAGCTGATGATGAAGTTTCTGTAAATACTGCAATTGATGAAATCACTAAAATGGAGTTTAAGCTTAGAAAACTGGAACTTCAGGATTTTAGCAAGAATCCAAATCAATTAGGAAGTTATCAGCGAAATGTACTTCAAAAATATGTGGATTATCTGAACCAAAATATCCCAGATGACAGCACTAATACTTTAAGCAAACAAGCATCTGATTCTATCTTGGCCAATTCGAAAAAATTACTGAGTAATGTAAAATTGAAGGCCGAAAAGAAAAAAGAATCACTGAATTTTGAAGAAAACAAGTTACTAAAAAATGAAATTGCCATTTCTGAACAACTTAGAAAGGTTCTTCGAATTATCGAAAGAGAAATCATTATTAATTCGATAAAAAACAATTCGTTAAAAGAAAAATCATTACGCAAAGTCAATGAAATTGTAACTGCTTCGGCTATTATTGGATTAATATTGACTATTTTCTTTTCGATTTTAATTGTAAGCGATTACTCGAAATCGCAGTTGTATAAGAAACAGCTTGAAATTGCGAATTTTAAAACCAAAAATTTATTAAAAAGCCGAGAGCAGTTAATTTCGACTGTAAGCCATGATTTAAAAACTCCTTTGAGCACAATTGTAGGATATTCAGAACTTTTGAGTAATTCTGATGTCAACACAAAGCAATCATACTTTATTAGGAATATCAAAAATTCTTCGGAATATATCACACAGCTGGTTCAGGATTTATTGGATTTTTCTAAAATTGAAGCTGGAAAAATTACTATCGAAAAAGTTCCTTTTTCTTTAACAGAAATTATTGAAGATACCGCCAAAAGCATTCAATCTGTCTACGAACAAAAAAACATTGATTTAATTATAAATGTTGACGAAAAATTAAAAACAAGAATTGTTGGCGATCCGTTTCGACTAAAACAGATTTTAACTAATATTATTGGTAATGCCTTTAAATTTACTGAAGAAGGTTTTATTAAGATTAATGCATATTGTACTGATGATGAAAAATCTTTTGCAATTACAATTGAAGACACTGGTATTGGAATTGAAAAGGGGAATCAAAAATTAGTTTTTGAAGAGTTTGCTCAAGCCAATGAAAACATTGAAAAGAAATACGGCGGCACAGGATTAGGCTTATCAATCTGTCAAAAAATAATTGCAATTCTTGGAGGCAGTTTAAAACTGGAAAGTACTTTTGGAAAAGGAAGCACTTTTAAAATCAAACTTCCTCTGCAATTTGACAACAGCAATAATACTGTTGAACAAAACGAAAAACCAAAGCTTGGTTTTACTCAAAAACTGACTTTTATTGTAATAGATGATGACACTAATCTGTTGAATTTAACCAGCGGCGTGCTTCGACAAGAAAAGCATGAAGTTTTATCGTTTAACAGTGCAGCAAAAGCATTGGAGACTATTGAAAATACTCCTTTTGATTTTATTATTACCGACATTCAGATGCCGGAAATGGACGGTTTTATGTTTTTGAAAAAACTCCAGACTTCTGAAAAAGGAGTGTACAAAAACCAACCTGTTATCGCTTTGACCGGAAGAACAGATTTAGAAGCATCTGTTTACACTGAAGCTGGTTTTACAACGGTAATCAAGAAACCATATTCGCCAAAAGTATTAATAGAAACAATTCAGTCTATCTTGGCCGATGACAGACTTCCAAATACAGTAATAAATGAGCAAGAATCTGGAGAGACTTCTTCTCAATTGTATTCTTTAAAAACTTTAAAAGAATTTTTAGGTTATGATAATGATGCTTTAAAAGACATTCTAAAAGCTTTCATGGCAAGTAGTAACGAGAATTTTACGGCTCTTGAAAATGCTATTGCAGAAGAAAACATTGCAGACATTCGAGCAATCTCTCATCGAATTGCACCTATGTTTAAACAGATCGAAGCACGAGAAATTGGAGTTATTCTAAAAATACTGGAACAAAATGATCTTGAAATTCACCAATTAAAAGACATTTATCAAGATCTAAAGATCAAAAAAGATTTGCTGTTTAACGCTTTACAACAAGAAATAGTCTAATCTATATTGTATTGCTTTAATTTATTATAAAGTGTTTTTCTGGTAATTTTAAGCAGTTTTGCCGCTTCTGATTTATTGTTTTGAGTTCTATTTAGAGCCTGAATAATGGCTTCTTTTTCGTTATCAGATAATGAAAAAGAACCTCCAGTACTTTGCTGCTTTTGAGTCTGAAAGAATTCAGCCGGCAATACATCGCTTTTTATAAAATCTCCTTGAGATAAAAGTGTAGCACGTTTAACACAATTTTGCAATTCACGTAAATTACCCGGCCAATTGTAATTTTGAAATATGGCAACAACTTCTGGAGAAAAACCTATAATATCTTTGTTTAACTGCTGATTTGCTTTTTCAAGAAAATAGTCAGCAAAAACCATTAAATCTTCATCACGATCTTTTAAAGATGGAGACTGAATAGAGAATTCATTGATTCTATGGTATAAATCTTCTCTAAAATCGCCGTTTTTTACTGCCTCACGCAAATCTTCATTTGTGGCAGTAATAATTCGGATATCGACGTTTATTTCTTTATTGCTTCCAACGGGTTTTATTTTTCGCTCTTGAAGCGCACGTAATAATTGAATTTGATTTTCATAAGAGAGATTTCCTATTTCATCCAAGAAAAGTGTACCGCCGTTTGCCGCTTCAAAATACCCCATTTTATCACTAATCGCTCCCGTAAAAGATCCTTTTAGATGTCCAAAAAATTCACTCGCTGCTAACTCTTTGGGAATAGCTCCGCAATCTACTGCAATAAAATTATTATTCTTTCGATGACTTTGCTGATGAATACTTTTGGCAATAATCTCTTTTCCGGTACCGCTTTCGCCGATAATTAAAACGGACATATCCGTAGGACTTACTAAGTGAATGTGATCCAATAGTTTTTTTGAAGCAACTGAAATTCCTTTTACAAATTCGTTTTCAGTTGATACTGTCTTTTTTACTCGCTTTTTTTCTTTAACAGGAGCTTCATCTTCAAATTCAGATTCAGGAACCTGCAGCGCATTTGTAATTACTAGAAGAACCTCATCTGGATTAAATGGTTTTGAGATATAATCGGCAGCGCCATTCTTTATTGCTTTTACAGCTGTATTTACATCAGAATATCCAGTCATTAAGACAACTGGAATTTGAGGATGAGAATTTTTAAATTCAGACATAAGTCCTATGCCATCAGAATCAGGCAGGCGAAGATCTGTCAAAATTAAATCAAATGATTCACTTTTGATTGCTGATCTTGCTTCTGCAGCAGAGAATGCTATACTTACTTCGTATTGTTTTTTTACTAGAAATTTCTCCAGCAGCTTACAAAACGAAATATCATCTTCTATCAATAAAATCTTTGGCATTTGTTTTTAGGGACTTTTTTGCTAAAATAAGACTATTAAAATTGTATTTTCACAAAGTTATGCAAAAAAAAAGAGATTGCACGCTGCAATCTCTTTTCACCAAAAACATAAATCTAATTTCACCTAATTATATTTTCAACCAGTTGCCATTGACATCTGAAAAAACAGTAGCCTTCTGGTCACCAACCGATATTTCTAGTTTGTATTCTTTTTTATCATTAACAAAAGCTTTTACCAATTTTGCATTTGGATAAGCGGTTTGCAGAGCGGTTTTTACAGCTGCCGGAACAGCTTCTGAAGTAATCTCGGTATATTCTGTTTGTACCAAAATTGACATTTCTACTTTATTTGAAGTTGTCTCTGCTAAAGCAGGAAGTGACAAACTCGCTAAAATAATAGTTACTGCTAGGGCTGACTTTTTCATAGTGCTCTGTTTTTAATTATTTCTTAATGATATTCCCCGAAGCATCAGTGAAAAAAGTATATTTCTTACCTTCTTTTGAAATTTCAAGCTTGTACTCATTTTTATCGTTCTTGTATGCTTTTTCAAGTTTAGTACCTGGAAAAGATTTCTCGATTGTTGACTTCACTGCTGCCGGAACAGCATCTGCTGTAACTTCAGTGTATCCATCTTGAATGTTTACTGTTGCAATAACAGAAACTGACTGAGTCGAAATTGCCGCCTGAGATGACAAACCTCCTAAAATAAGTGCTGCAGATAAGATTAACTTTTTCATAATGCTTAGTTTTTATGGTTACTTTTTAATAATTTTTCCTGTCGCATCTGTGTACACAGTTGATTTTTCACCTCTAACAGTGATTTCAATTTTGTACTCTTTTTTGTCGTTTACAAATGCTTTCTCCAGTTTCACACCTGGATAAGCTTCGTCTAAAGATGTTTTGATTGCAGCCGGAACTGCATCAATTTCTTTATACTCGTCTTGATAATTTACTGATTCTACAGCTGATTTCGCTGTAACAGTATTTTCTGCCTGAATTGACAAACTTCCTAAAAGGATAGCTGCCGATAAGATTAACTTTTTCATAATTATATTTTTTTTAAAGTTAGCTTGACTTATTTTTTGATCCAAGATCCATCAGCGTTAGCATAAAGAGAACCAACTTTGTCTCCTACAGTAACATCTAATTTATACTCTGATTTTGTGTTTTTAAAAGCTTTAGAAAGTATTGCATCTGGATATGCTTTTTTAAGAGCGTCTGTTACTGCAGATGGAACTTCTTCAAGTTTTATTTCAGTGTAATCATCTTGAATTGAAATTGTTTTTACGATTGTATTTGAAATTGGCGAAGTTGAAGCAAATGATGTTAAACCTCCCAAAACGATTGCGGCTGATAAAAATAAATTTTTCATGGTAGTGATATTTTAATATTGTTAATTTAATCTTAGTATTACTAATTCGAATTTTCAAGAGAATACTCTTTAAGGATTATTTTTTAATCCAAGTTCCGTCAGCGTTAGCGAAAAGATTCCCTACTTTTTCTCCAACTGTAACGTCTAATTTGTATTCAGATTTTTCGTTTTTGTATGCTTTTGTAATTACTGCATCTGGATATGCTTTTTTCAAAGCTTCGGTAATTGGAGCTGGAAGCTCTTCTAGTTTAATCTCTGTGTATTCGTCTTCAATCGAGATAACTTTTACAATAGTGTTTGTCACTGGACTAGTTGAAGCAAATGAAGTTAAACTTCCTAAAACAATTGCGGCTGATAAAAATAAATTTTTCATAATGTGTATATTTAGTAATTAATAGTTGTTTTACGCTTTAGATAAAGAAACTATCGTGCCGTAAACCAAATACCAAACCCCAAAGCAGCAAAACCACTTATTATCAACAGGTTAACACTGTATACACAAAAATACAAAAAATACGAATAGTGTGTAAATCAATTATATAGTGTGTAAAAAGTAAACACTTTTTGTGTTTACTTAACCCTATAACACAACAAAACCCGACAAGTAAACTTGTCGGGTTTATAATATAGATTAAAAAAAAGCTGTCGAAATCGACAGCTTTACTTATTTATTCTTGAATTGGATTCATTTTGAAAGTATCCATAAAAGCAGTTGTGTAATCTCCTGCAATATATCTAGGATCATCCATCAATTGTCTATGGAAAGGTATTGTAGTTTTTACACCTTCAATAACAAATTCATCCAAAGCTCTTCTCATTTTACTGATCGCTTCTTCACGAGATTGTGCAGTTGTAATTAACTTAGCAATCATTGAATCGTAATTTGGCGGAATGCTGTAACCTGAATAAACGTGAGTATCTAAACGAACTCCGTGTCCTCCTGGCATATGAAGCGTAGTAATTTTTCCTGGTGAAGGACGAAAATCATTATAAGGATCTTCAGCATTAATACGACATTCTATAGCATGTAATTGTGGCAAATAGTTTTTTCCAGAAATTGGAATTCCGGCTGCAACCATAATTTGCTCACGAATCAAATCGTAATCAATTACTTGTTCCGTAATTGGATGCTCTACCTGAATACGTGTATTCATTTCCATGAAATAGAAATTTCTGTGTTTGTCAACCAAAAATTCTACAGTTCCAGCTCCTTCGTATTTAATGAATTCCGCAGCTTTTACAGCAGCTTCTCCCATTGCAGCACGTAGTTCATCTGTCATGAAAGGTGAAGGTGTTTCTTCAGTAAGTTTTTGGTGACGACGTTGTACAGAACAATCTCTTTCAGAAAGGTGACATGCTTTTCCGTAAGAATCTCCAACAACTTGAATTTCGATATGACGTGGTTCTTCAATAAGTTTTTCCATGTACATTCCGTCATTTCCAAAAGCTGCCGCAGCTTCTTGACGTGCACTTTCCCAAGCTTTTAAAAGCTCTTCTTCTTTCCAGATAGCACGCATTCCTTTTCCACCACCACCAGCAGTAGCTTTCATCATAACTGGATAACCAATTTCTTTAGCTATTTTTAGTGCATGTTCGTAAGATTCTAACAATCCATCTGAACCTGGCACACATGGTACTCCTGCCGCTTTCATTGTAGCTTTTGCAGAAGCTTTATCTCCCATTCTGTCGATCATTTCAGGAGCCGCACCAATAAATTTGATTCCGTGCTCTTGACAAATTTTTGAGAATTTAGCATTCTCAGAAAGAAAACCGTATCCTGGGTGTATTGCATCTGCATTTGTAATTTCTGCAGCGGCAATAATATTTGACATTTTTAAATACGATAAGTTACTTGGAGGAGGTCCAATACAAACCGCTTCGTCAGCAAATTTAACGTGCAAGCTTTCTGCATCTGCTGTAGAGTAAACTGCAACAGTTTTGATTCCCATTTCCTTGCAAGTACGAATTACACGAAGTGCAATTTCTCCTCTATTCGCAATTAATATTTTTTTAAACATCTTATTTTAATTAGATAATTAGACAATTTGATAATTAGATAATTTTAGATGATTAACAAAACTTTTATTGTGAATCCTTCTAAAATCTAAAATCTAAAATCTAAATTTATTTATGATGGATCTACTAAGAATAAAGGTTGATCAAATTCAACTGGAGACATATCGTCAACAAGAATCTTAACAATTTTTCCTGAAACTTCTGATTCGATTTCGTTGAATAATTTCATTGCTTCAATTACACAAAGAACATCTCCTTTTGCGATTGTGCTTCCTACTTCAGTAAAAACTGGTTTGTCTGGAGATGGTTTTCTATAAAATGTTCCAATAATTGGAGATTTTATCGTTATGAATTTAGAATTTTCAGCTGGAGCTTGAGGCTCAGCTGCTACATTTACAACTACTGGCGCCGTTACTTGCGGTGCAGCTGCTTGTGGTAATGCTGCCTGAGCTGGCAATTGCTGTACATAAGTAGTTTCTGTTACATTTCCTTCTAAAGTTGTTCTGATTGTGATTTTTACATCATCCATTTCTAACTTCACTTCTGCAACTCCTGAATTTGCTACAAATTTAATTAGGTTTTGAATTTCTTTTAAATCCATAATGACTCGTTTTTAGTTTTGATTTATTTTTTATCGTAAGCCCATTTTAGGTAAATAGATCCCCAAGTGAATCCACCGCCAAATGCAGCTAAAATAATATTGTCTCCTTTTTTGAGTTGTTTCTCAAAATCGTAAAGTACCAAAGGTAATGTTCCTGAAGTTGTATTACCATATTTTTCAATATTTACTAATACTTTAGACTCTTCTAGTTCAAGTCTTCCTGCAGTTGCATCAATGATGCGTTTGTTTGCCTGATGCGGCACTAACCAATCAACATCTTGATTTGTTAGATTGTTTCTTTTCAAGATTAGCTCGCTTGCGTCTGCCATATTGGTTACAGCATATTTAAATACTGTTTTACCATCTTGCATAATATTGTGTTGTCTGTTTTTTACAGTTTCTTCTGAAGCTGGAATTAAAGATCCTCCAGCAGGTATTTTAAGAAAGTCACGACCTACTCCATCGCTTCTTAAATACTCATCTTGTAAACCTAAACCTTCATAGTTTGGTTCAAACAAAACAGCACCACCGCCATCACCAAAAATAATGCAAGTTGCTCTGTCTGTATAATCTACAATTGATGACATTTTATCTGCACCAATTAATAGTACTTTTTTATATCTTCCAGATTGTACATAAGCCGCAGCAGTTGACATTCCGTATAAGAAACTTGAACAAGCTGCCTGTAAGTCATATGCAAATGCATTAGTTGCTCCAATTTCTGTTGCAACATAAACTCCTGTAGAAGCCACCATCATATCAGGTGTTGCTGTTGCCATAATAACCATATCAATTTCTAAAGGATCGATATTTGCTTTTGCTATTAAATCCTTTGCTGCTTGTATAGCAAGATAAGATGTCCCTTTATCAGCATCTTTAAGAATTCTTCTTTCTTTAATTCCGGTACGAGTGGTAATCCATTCGTCATTGGTTTCTACCATTGTTTCCAACACTTTGTTAGAAAGTACAAAGTCTGGAACGTATCCTCCAACAGCGGTAATTGCGGCTGTGATTGTATTCATTATATTCTATTATTTCCTTTCAAATATTGTTATTTGAAAAATTTTTAAAAGACTTGAAAATTACAAAAAAAATCAAAACGAATTTGCCTGTATTTTCTTAAAAAACGAAAATTATAACCAACAAAAAAAACTCTCACTATGTGAGAGTTCTAGTATAATTTACAAAAACGTATTAAGCAACCGCTTCAGATTTATCGATAACAACTTGCCCTCTGTAGTACATTTTACCTTCATGCCAGTAAGCTCTGTGGTATAAATGCGCTTCTCCAGTAATAGGACATGTAGCGATTTGAGCTACAGTAGCTTTATAATGTGTTCTTCTCTTATCTCTTCTTGTTTTCGAGGTCTTTCTCTTAGGATGTGCCATTTTACTATATTATTTATCCGTTAATAGTTTCTTTAATTTTTCCCAACGCGGGTCAATATCTTCTTCTTGTTTACTCTCTTCCTTTTGTTCTTTTACACTTAATTCATTCAACTTTGTTAAAGCTTCGGTCTGTAAAGTCCCATCTTTAACGCCTGGATGAATTCGTTTTTGAGGCACTGAAAGCGCTATCATTTCATAAATGTATTGTCCTACATTCAATTCATGCTCTCCATGCGGTAAAATCAACAACTCTTCATTATCATCATTGAATTCATCTCCAAAGCGAACAATCAATTTCATTTTCCCTTTTAAAGGAAGATCAAAATCTTCACTTGTTAGATCACAAGGCACATTTACAGTTCCTTTATGTTTGAATTCTAACTCTAACATGTTGCTTTTCTTTTCGAAAACCAAACTCACTTTAATCTCAGAACTTTGAAACTCTTCATAGTCAAAGTCTTTAAAGAACGTGTTATTTATTTGATACTCAAAATGGTGTTTTCCCAGCTTTAACCCTATAAAAGGAATTAAAAATTCTTTTGTTTTGCTCATTTCAACATCAATTTGTACAATTCGAATACAAAACTACATATCCGAATTGGGGTGCAAAGATATAAAATTATTATAAATCTAATAATCTTATTCACCTTTTTTTGTTTATAACTGTTTTTCTTTTATTTTAAGAGGTTTTTGGCTAATCTCCTCATACTGATTACGCGAGCGAAAAATATCAAGTGCAAGATAAACTGCCTCTTTAAACGAGTTGAAATCTGCCATGTCTTTTCCTGCAATATCATAACCAGTTCCGTGATCTGGTGATGTTCTAATTTTATTTAAACCTGCTGTATAATTAACTCCTTTGCCAAAAGATAATGTCTTGAACGGAATCAATCCTTGATCGTGATAAGTTGCTACAACAGCGTCATATTTTTCATATTGACCACTTCCAAAAAAACCATCGGCAGAAAATGGTCCGAAAACCATAGTTCCTGAATCGAATATTTTTTTCAAAACCGGCTTTAAAACTAAATCATCTTCTTTTCCAATTACGCCGCCGTCGCCGCAATGTGGATTTAATCCTAAAACTGCAATTTTTGGTTTTACAATACTAAAGTCTTGAATTAAAGATTTTCGGATTGTTTCAATCTTTCTTGTAATTAATTCTTCGGTTAAATGAGAAGAAACTTCACTTATAGGCACATGATCTGTTAACAAACCTACTCTTAAGTTATCCTGAACCATCATCATTAAAGCATTACCTTCCAACTCTTGATCTAGATAATCTGTGTGACCTGGGAATTTAAATTCTTCAGATTGGATATTATATTTATTTATAGGAGCCGTAACCAACACATCAACTAAACCTTCTTTTAAAGCTTTTGTCGCTGCTACAAATGATTTTATGGCATACTCTCCTATTTTTTCATCATTAGTTCCTAAGTTAATATCAACTCCTTCTCTCCAAAGATTAAACACGTTCACTTTTCCTGGAACAATCTGATCTAATTTATCTATTCCATGAAACTGAACGGTCGAAGTGAAACTTTTTTTAACAAAGGATAGAATTTTAGCATTTGCAAAAATAACCGGTGTACACAATTCAAGCATTCGAGAATCCTCAAATGTTTTTAGCATAACTTCGCTTCCAATACCGTTTAAATCTCCAACTGAAATTCCAACAATTATATTTTCTGCTTTTTTATTCATGAGCTCAGCTTATTTATTACTAATTTTGATGTGCAAATTTAGTAAAATAAAACTACAATGTTCACAGGAATTATAGAAACCCTAGGAAGGATTCACGAAATACAAAAAGACAAAAACAACTTACATGTAACTGTCGACTCCTCTATTACAAACGAATTAAAGATTGATCAAAGTGTTTCGCACAATGGAATCTGCCTTACGGTAGTTGCTATAAAAGATTCATTTTATACGGTTACTGCAATTGAGGAAACTATTTTAAAGACCAATATTGGCGATTGGAAAGTTAATGACATTGTAAATCTAGAAAGAGGAATGAAACTTGGCGACCGCCTTGACGGACATATTGTACAAGGTCACGTTGACCAAACTGGTACATGTACAAAAATTGAAGAGGCTAACGGAAGTTGGAATTACACTTTCGATTACGATGCAAATCTTAGCAATATTACGATCGAAAAAGGCTCTATAACTGTAAACGGAGTTAGTCTGACAGTTGTAAATTCTAAAACCAACGAATTCAGCGTTTCTATTATACCTTATACTTTTGAAAACACTAATTTCAAAAACTTCAAGGTTGGCTCAAAAATAAACTTAGAGTTTGATGTTGTTGGAAAGTACATTTCAAGACTTTATTCAATAAACAAATAGTTCTAGAAAAATTCAAAACACAAAAAAAGCTTCAATTTAAACTGAAGCTTTTTTTATTTTATTTCGATATATAATTGTTATTCCTAAAATTAATGCGCTTGCAATTAAAAAAGCAATATCTTCATTAATTGGCACTTTTGTCGGCGGCGGCGGCTTTACGATTCCAGCACGCGACATTCGCGGCGGCTGCGGCGGCATCTCTTCAGCAAAAACATATGATGAATTAGATACAACTAAAAAAAATACCAATAAAGCAATTCTTGTAATTCTCATAAATTTAAAACACTGGAAACAAACATTAGATATTTGGGCAAATATTTTAATATAATATCCTCATGAAAAAGAGTCTTTCAAGGAAATTCATTGACAAAAGTATTTTTTTTTTGCAAAAAAACAACTTTATAAACAAAACAGCTCTTTCAATTTAAGAAATAAAATTATAATATAATTCCTACAACAAATGTCAATGTATTTTAAAGAAAAACCAAAATATTTCAAAACTTTCCTTCCAAAATTCTTTAAAACACTTTAATACGCAAGCACTTTCAATTATTCATCGCCTAAACAAAAAACAAATCGATCAAGAAAATCCTTTTTTCGGTACTCTGAAATTTGAAAAAAACTTCTCACAGAATAAAATTTAAAAAAAATGCAACAATTTTAAATAAGTCAGAAAGAACTGTAAAGTATGACATTGAAAAATAAAATACTTTTCTTTTTAAGAACCGATCGCAGTCTACTATACTCTAATTAATATATTTGCAGGAAATAATATGGAACTAAAAAAGTTCAAGACATCATTTCTTTAGCCGAACGAATAATGGAGAATAAATTTACAGTTGGAAGTTTGTATGCGGGTGTGGGCGGAATATGTCTAGGTTTTAAAAAAGCAGGCTTTGATCTAAAATGGGCCAATGAATTTGACAAACATGCCTGCAAGACTTACAGGACAAACTTCGAACACAATTTAATTGAAGGCGATGTAATGAACTTAAACTTAAGTTCTCTTGAAAAAATAGACATTTTAACGGCCGGATTTCCCTGCCAGCCTTTCTCGCTTGCAGGACACCGAAAAGGTTTCGAGGACAGAAGAGGAAATCATTTTTTTAAAATCCTTGATTTCATTGACGAAATGAGACCTAAAGTCGTTTTTCTTGAAAACGTTAAAAACTTAAGAGGACACGACAAAGGCAATACTCTTAAGGTTATTGAAAGTGAAATAAAAAAACGAAACTACACTTTTGACAGCGCTATTTTAAATACTAAAGATTTTGGCAACACACCGCACAACAGAGAAAGACTTTTTATGGTTGCTTTTGACAAAAACTTCGTTAATAACAAAAAGTTTAAGTTTGCCTTTCCCAAAAAAGAAAACCTGACTACATCTGTAAAAGATTTAATCATTACCGAAAAAGTACCAGATAAATTTTACTATGGTGAGGATAAATACATGTACAATACTTTGAAAGAATCTATTGTCGATAAAGATAGAATTTATCAATTCAGGAGACACTATGTTAGAGAAAACAAGGCTGGTTTATGCCCTACTTTAACAGCAAACATGGGAACTGGCGGACATAATGTTCCAATTATTATAACAGATCATGGATTTCGAAAACTGACACCTCGAGAATGCTTCAGATTTCAAGGTTTTCCAGATAGTTTTAATCTCCCTTCTATTTCAAATTCTAACTTATACAAACAAGCTGGAAATTCAGTAAGTATGCCCGTTATTGAAAGATTGGCCAATGAGATTTCTAAAGTCATCGAAAAAGTCGAAAAGAAGAAAAACATTTAAACTCTATTTCTCTTCGATTTTGGTCTTTGAAAATTCTATTTCTCTTTGAATTTTTATTAAACAAGTATCAAGTTCTTTCTGAATTTCTTTGCTCCAAAAACGTATTACTTTCCATTCTTCTGAAATTAAATAAGCATTAACCTCAGCATCGCGTTTCCTATTTCGTTCTATTTTTGGAATCCAATACTCCCGATTCGACTTAATACGCTCTTGATTTAAGTCCCAATCTTTACCGTGAAAAAATTCGCTGTCTATAAAAATGGCAATTTTATACTTTGCAAAAGTCAAATCAGGCTTACCAAACACCTTTTTATTATTCTTTCGATATCTATAACCAAGCTGCCACAAAGCCTTTGCAATCCTAACTTCATCTTTGGTTGCTGTACTTTTTATAGCCTGCATATTTTTCCTCCGTTGTTCAGGCGTTAAATTATCCATTGTCTTGTCCTGATTAAATTTGTCTTTGCAATATAAATTTACTTCATTTTTCAATAGACAATGAAATTTCAAAGACTTCTCTAAAAGCCTAAAAACAAAAAAGCCTTTACATTTCTGTAAAGGCTTTTTATTTCTAAATAAGTGGTCCCACCTGTACCACTTGTAATTTAATCTATTTTTACTAAATTTTACCGTATTTACTAGCCTTAAAGCCAATAAAAGCTCGTTTTTAGGTAAGATAAAATTAAGATAAAAAAGACAAAAATAAAAAAATTCGTCCCCTCATTCGTCCCCTATCAAAAATATATCTATATTTACTGATGTATAAACGTACAATTCTATATGTCAAAAGCCAAATTTATTTTAAAAGAACCCACTTCTAAAGAAGATTCTTTAATCTATCTGATCTACAATTATCAATATAGTAGATTTAAATATTCAACAGGAGAACATATAAACCCAAAATTTTGGAATCCAAAAAACCAAAGGGCAAAAGAAACAAAACAATTCCCCGAATACCCCGAATTCAACACTCGTTTAGATAAAATTCAAAACGGAATTAATAATGTCTTTCGAAAATTATTGAATGATGGCATTCAACCCAACAATACAATCTTAAAAGAAGAACTTAAAAACCAACTAAGCGACCATATACTAAAACCTAAAAAACAAACTTTCATTGAGTTTATTGACAAATACATCAATGAAAGCAAGTCAAACAAAAGAGAGGGAACTATAAAAGTTTACAACACCACATTTAAGTACCTCAAAGAATACGCTTCAAAACAAAAAACAATAGACTTTGAAAATATCACTTTAGAGTTTTACAACAATTACACTGCTTTTCTCTATCAAGAACACTCATTATCCGCCAATACTGTTGGTAAACACATTAAAACTATTAAATCTTTCATGAATGAAGCTACCGAAAGAGGCATAAATGAAAATTTAGAGTTTAGAAAAAAGAAGTTTAAAACAATTCGGGAAGAAGCAGACACCGTTTACCTAAGCATCAAAGAACTAAAAGATTTTGAAAAGCTAAAGCTCTCAGCTTCTCCAAGTCTAGAAAAAGCTAGAGATTTGTTTTTAATTGGATGCTATACAGGCTTACGTTTTTCAGATTTCACACAAATAAAACCCGAAAACATAAATTTAGAAAAATCTATGCTTTTAATCAGGACACAAAAAACAAGCGAAAGAGTTGCTATTCCACTACACAAAACAGTAAAAGCAATAATGAAAAAATACAATTACAATCTTCCTGCTGCATTTACAAATCAAGTGATGAATACACATATTAAAACTATTGCGAGTTTAGCAGGCTTAAAAGGAGAAACTGAAACAACAATAACACGAGGCGGAAATATTGAAAAATCAGCTTCTCCAAAATTTAAACTAATATCAACTCATACCGCAAGAAGAAGTTTTGCAACAAATATATATTTAGCAGGAGTTCCTACAATTTCAATCATGAAAATAACAGGACATAAAACAGAACGCTCTTTTATGGCTTATATTAGAATTAGTCAAGAAGAAAACGCAGATAAATTACTAACTCATCCATTCTTTAACTAACAACAATATATCAAATAAAAAACGAGTAAAACCCAGCAAAACCTAGCAAAAACGAGTAAAACCTACTAAAAACGAGTAAAACCTACTAAAAACACACAAAAAGGTACAAAAAGGTACAAAAAAGTACAAAATCAGAAAACTGCATTTTTTTAAAATATTTCTTTGCGTCATTATAAACTTAAATACAGTAAAATAATGACAAAAATGATGTTTACCACAATCGAGCTTCCTGAACTTAAAAAAATTGTAGAAGAAGCAATTTTAAATCAGTTAAAACATTTTGTTCCTGTTGTTGAACAAAAGAACCCGCAACTACTTACAAGAAAACAAACTGCTGATTTTCTTTGTATCTCATTACCCACACTTCACGACTGGACTAAAACAGGAATTATTCAAGCGCATCGAATAGGAAATCGTGTGCTCTATAAATTTGAAGAAATCAATAATTCCTTAAGTCAAATCAACACTTCAACTTTGAAAGGAGGTCGTTATGGAAACTAAGAAAAATGACTACTCTGTTATTGTCTTTTTTGAAAACGAACCAAAACCTAAAAAATGGAATTACGTTCATAAACTAAATGGCTTTTCTATGTTTTTAAATAAAGAACATTCAAACTGGGCGTATATGAATATTTACGAACGTAGAACAGGCAAATATTTGAAGCGTTTTCACAAAGGCAATTTTATACCTCCGTTTATCTAACCTCATTTTTTTTTAACCTTTAAAAAGTAAGAACCTTTAATAAACAACTTTTAATAAATAACCTTTTAATGGTTTTAATTAATGTACAACGATTCAGATTATGATAGTCAAAAATACATACGGAACAAGTGTTGCTTTTTCACTTAGAGAATTTGGTGTAATTCCAAAAGACGAATTTACTGGCTCAGCATTACAACGCAAAAAGCAACCGCCAAAAGAAAAAACTGAAAAAGAAGCAATAGCAAATAAACTAAAAGCAGAAAAGAAAAAAGAAATCAAACTTCGTTTTTTATCAAAACGCTCAAAGCAAAAAATTAGAAAGAAGCTCATTTGCTTTGCAAGATGTCATAAAAAACTAAGTTTCGTAACGCTAACATTTTTAAACAAAGTTACAGACGAACAGGCAGTAAACATTTTACGCAAGTTTATAGACAACGTAAAAAAGCGAAGCGTAAATTTTCAATATCTATGGGTAGCGGAGCGACAAACAAAAAACGACATGTTCAAAGGGAATATTCATTTTCACATGATTACTAACAAATATTGGAAAATTGAAAATTGGTGGAATTACTGGCTTGACTTGCAAAAGAAAAATGGAGTAATTCCGAGAGATGAGAATTACAAACCGTCTTCCGCTTTTGATGTTCGGGAATTAAATTCAAACAACATCAGGTCAATCGCTTCTTATGTGACAAAATACGTTACAAAGAACAACGATAAATTCAAATGCCAAGTTTGGAATTGTTCAAGACAAGTTTCAGAACTCTATACCGATTTTTATACGGATTCGAGCTATGTAGATGAATTTAAAAAACTAGATGCTGTATTAAAAGAATTTGAAGTAAAAGACCATAGCAACAGGTTAATCATAAACGTAAAAATGATAAACCTAAACAGACAAACATTACCACTCTACAAAAGATTAGACGATAAGAACAAAGCAATAACTAACTAAAATAAAACATGAAACTAATCAATATAAAACTAAAAGAACTACCAAAAGACACAAAGTTCGCAACATTTGACTCAAACAACGAAGATATTATTCTTGGCGAATATTTAATCGCAAAATTACTCTATAATGGATTTACACTCAATCAAATTTTAGAACAAGCAAACGAAATTGAGGACATGAGAGAAAGAGAAGATGTAAAAAGCATAATAACTCATATATCATTAAATTTTATATCCCTTAATCCTGAATACAGTTATTTAATAAATGAGAATTATGGAAAACGTGAGTTTTGGAATTCGCTAGGAATAAACGTCTAAATTTAAAAAAGCTAACCCAACTAAGGATTAGCTTTTTTATGTTTTTCATAACTACTTGTCTTTACTTTTTCGACAAATTTGTAAACCTTTTTTCTAAGCTGTAATTCCGTTGCTTTTCTCTTATCCTCTCTATTTATTTTAAAATTGTATGAAATCTGTAATTCTGCATTCACATCCTTCTTTGTTATATAGTCAGGAAAAGAAATATCAATTATACATGTTCCCTTAACTCCATCAATATCAAAATTATATTTTAAGGAAACAGAAGCAAAAATTAGCTTTGAATGATATAAATTGTTTTTAAGCAAAATATGATTTTGCAATTCCTTTCCATTTAGCTTTAAAGAATCTATTTCATCCAAAAAATCCTTAACATCAGCATGAGCTTTTTCATTTTCATCTAAGTAAAGATCAATATCAGTAATGGAAACATAATCCAAATAAATAGAGAATTTTGCCGTAAATGCATACAAAAACTGTATTCTATTTTCATTTGTGAAGCCATTAAATTTTATTCTAATAAAATCATCATCAGGCTTTATAATCTTTTTTTCTTTTAAAATTTTTTTAACCTCTCCCCCTAAAATATTATTTATAAAAATAGTTTCTTTAGATGTAGAATCTTGCTTTACTGAAAGCTCAATATCGCCCTCTTTAGACTTACTAATATAAATTGCCCCATTATGCAAGCTTTCACTTTCATTCCAGTTCTCAAGTAAATTTTGTTTCTTAATCTGATAACTAAAAACAGCCTCATCATCCTCAAAATAAAAATGAGGTGTTCCAACTAAACTAAAACCTGGGTCATAATTATGAGCATCGTTTATCAATTTACTTAAATTAATATTTTCCGAAAAAACATCCATTAAATCTAAATCTGTAGTACATTTTATTGTAGCTGTCCTATACTTTACAGTTTCGTCTTTAACTTTTTGCACTTCCCACAAATCATCAAATTCGCTGGGACTTATTAATGTTTTCATCAACAATGGTACAGAGGAATTTTTTTCTGAATGCCCCAAGAAAACACCTTTTTCTCTAAGTATTGTATTAAGATTAGAAGAAGTAATACTTCCATTTGTTAAAAATTGTCTAATCCTATCACCTTGTGGTAAAATATCTTTCTTCATAATTAATAATTTCTAAAATCCTCTGTATGCTTTTTCAAAAACAAATTTTTCTCATGAATGTAATTTCCAAATCTTGCTAATTCCTTTTTCACAATAGGCGAATGTTCTAAATCATTAAAATCAGGAAACGACAATACTGTAGCCGATGTAGATCCTAAATGATCAAACCCTTTTGCAAAATCTAATAGTTTAGTAAAATTGCTACTTGAAAACTCATCTTTTGAAAAAATCAAAAGCTCAACTTTTCCATCTTTCTCAATACGAACAGGTATTATATCTGAAAAAAGATATTGTAGCGGTAAAAAGTCGCCAAAGCTTTGTGATTGTAGATTAATATTATTTAATCCGGTATTGTGATAAACAAACTTCAAATTTTCTTTTCCAAATTCTTTTTTAGCATTTTGAATTGTGTCAACAAAAAAGCTTAATCTATTGTTATCTAAAACAACTATTTTATCAAATAATAGATCATTATCAATCTGAATATTTGAAATCTCAGATATTATATTTTTGCTTTCATCGCTTTTGTTAGATGCCCAAACTAATATACCTACGACCTCTGTTTTATTTACATTCGAAAAACCAAAATTTGTATCTGCAGATAATTTTGAGTTTTTAAAACATTCAAGTGTATGAGCTAAATCAATAAAATGTTCTTTAAAAGTTGCTTTAGGGGAGTTAGGATAAGGTTTTGAAGTAAACTTAGATGAAATAACACCTACATCAAGGGTTTGATCTTCCATAGGACTGACCATACTAACAAATGCATCTATTCCGTGTGTTGTTCTATTTCCTTGAGCTTTTTTATCTTTGTGCTTAACGGGCTTGTTGCAAGTAATAGATTCCCCATGCAATACATTGCCATACCCTAAAATATCCCTGAAAAAATAATCAACTATCTTTTCCCCTTTTTCCCCTACGGACTTAGACCATTCTCCCATGTTAACAAGCAGTTTTTAAAATGAATGCTAATATTAAGAATAAAATCCGTACAAAAAAAACAAATCTGTAATTATTAAATTTTTCGTCCCCTCATTCGTCCCCTAGAAATAAAAAAGCCTTACAAACGCAATGTTCATAAGGCTTTTTAAGTGTTAACTGTGGTCCCACCTGGGCTCGAACCAGGGACCACCTGATTATGAGTCAGGTATAGTATATTTTTATTATTACTTATAATAAATTATTATATCTGATAATCAGGTGTTTATATTTTTAAAAATAAAAAATAAATCATTATTTCTTATTTTAATTGTACATTTGCTCGTCAAATGTTCGTCAGTTTAAGTTATATTTTTCAATAATGGTATCATATAAATTCACATTAAAGGCAACAGGAAATGCACAAGGAGAGTATTTCATTAATCTTGTCTTAATAAAAGACAGGATTAATACTAGTTTATCAATCAAAAAAAAATGTAAATATGAAGATTGGTCGTTCGAAACAGAGCGTCTTAAAAAAACACACAATGAATACAAACAAATTAACAATCTGATTGAAAAATATTCAAGTCGGGTTAGCACTATTATTCATGAACTTGAGCTAGATGAAACTCCATTTACTTTACAGGATGTTGTAAACAAATTCAAAAAAAAATCAGGAAAACAGCAAGTCATTAGCTACACCGCTTTTCACGCAAGTTTAATAGATGAAATTAAAAATGCAGGAAAATTGTCAACTTATAACATTGAGAAAGACACCTTAAAATCCATCCAACGTTTTTTTAAAAGAAACGAAATTACATTTAAGGATTTATCTGTAGATGCAATTTATAAATATCAATCTTTCTTAAATGGGAACAATAACAGCCAAAGTACTATTGGAATAAGGATTCGTACTTTAAGAGCAGTTTTCAATAAAGCTATCAATCGTGAAATAGTTCCAGCCACCATATATCCCTTTACCAAATTCAAGGTATCAAAAATTAAAGAAAGCGGTAAAAAAGAATATCTATCAGAAGAAGAAATTGCATTATTGAAAAATACTGTTCTACTTAAAAAAAATGACATTTTTGCAAGAGATATGTTTTTGTTAAGCTTCTATGGAAGAGGAATTAATTTCATAGACCTAATACAACTAAAGAAAACTGATTTATATAAAGAAACAATTACATATAAAAGAAGCAAAACCGAAGTAATCGTAAATTTTAAAATAAACGATTTCTGGAAAGATAAAATTATAAATTACGCTTCATCGCCCGAGTCGTTTTATCTATTTAACATTATTCATAATAATCAGAACTCTGAAATCTATATAAAAAACAAAAAAGATAAATATCTCAAGATTTTTATAAACAAACCGCTTAAAAAAATTATTACGGATCTAGGCATTAAAAAGAAAATAACCTACTACTGTGCAAGGCATTCATTTGCAACCATTTTGAAATTTAATAACATTTCAGTAGATATTATCAAAGAAGCCTTAGGTCATAAAGACATTAAATCTACAATGTCTTATTTAAACACACTACCAAGCGACACTTTAGACAAAATGATTGAAGATATTATTATTTGATAGTAAATCCCACCTTAATCTAATCAATTAAAAAATTAAGACAATTATCCCTCGAAACGTAAAAAATACAAATATCCTTCACTCTGCTCTACAACATTTTTTTCCTTTTTAATGGCTTACTTAAACCTTTCATATCGCTCGCCATACTTTTGCGACAACCGTTACTCTGAGTAACGGCGTACCAATTGAGAGTTTATCCAAAATGCTCGGACATACAAGCATTAGGACTACTCAGATCTATGCTAAGGTGGTTGAAGAAAAACTCAGCGAGGATATGCGTAAACTGGAACAGCGAATGTCCACAATCGTGTCCTAATATCCATAAAACAATAAATTTCTTTTTTGAATTAGACCCCGTCACTGGGCAGAGATAGACAAATAATGCCACTCAAAAACAGTGGCATTAACATATGTTTGTTGGATATTTACTTTTTTTCAATGGAATTTTGAATATTACTAAAAATCCTTTGAAGTAAACTTCTCTTATTTCCATAATACTCTACACTTCCGGGCATATTATATGAAAAATCGATTTTTTTATTATGTGTTGTTTTTAAATTGGGGTCTATTTTAATGTCTATATAATAAATAGTATCATGATAAACTTTTGATTTATTGTAAATAATTCCTTTTAAGTCACCATACTCTTTAAAGGGAAAATCTCGGAGTTTGATATATACGGTATCATTTTTTCGCATTTTACCGTAACCATTTGCAGACATTACACCTCTGGCATATACATCTTCAACCTTAGGTAAAATTATAAACAAAGGCGCTTCCTTTTTAACGTATTGCGTTGAATTAAGAAAAGGCTGGTAATACTCAACCTTACCAGAAATTGGGGCTTTAACGGCGAAATTATATTCCCAATAATCTATAGCCGTTTTTAATTCAAAAAAGGTTTTTTTAACATTAAATAGTGCTGAAGCCAATAGCTTCTCTCGATCCTTTTTTAAAAATGAAATTTCATCACTTAGTTCTCCTGAGTTATGAGCTAATTCCTGATCATTTTTGGCAATGAGTATTTCTTTTTCTTTCAAATCAAGAATTGTTAATTTTGAATTATCCATTTTGTCTCTTACAATTGCTTCAGCATCAAACAATGAAAGATCCAGCTCATAAGATTTATTAACTATCTCAGATTTATCGGCAAATATTTTTTTAGCTTTTTGTAAAATTTTTTCCCGCTCTGCATTTCTATATATTTTCTTTTCAATATTAGTAATTTTTTGTTTTGCCAGATCAATTTTCAAAGTGTTATCACACTCTATTATTGCCAGTAAAAAATTATAGTAGAATTTTTCTATTTCTCCAAGTTTGAGTGTCTTATCAAATTTTATATTAAGCGAACTTTCAATTTCATTAATATCGATTCTTTTTAACTGCTTTTTTAACTTCATCAAATCATTATAATTTGTTGTACTATTTATTAACGCTAAAAGACTTCCTTTTTTTACAAAAGTATTGTCTTTGATTAATAGTACTATTTCTCCGCTGTTGGGAGAATAAATATTATTTGTTTGATTTTTTGAAACAATAAAAACTCGGCCAATAATTTTTTCAGGATACGTTATAACTGCACTAATAATTACACTTATTAAAATGAAAGAAATTATAAAATATATGACTTTTCTATAATCACTTACATTTGAAGGTAGTGCTATTTCTTTTAGTTCCTCAGATTGATATTTCTCTATATTATTATTCATGTATTTGAGATTTAAAAAGATTATAGAAAAAAGCTTTTTTTTCAAGTAGCTCAGTATAAGATCCGGCCTCTAACACTATTCCTCTGTCAATCATAACTATAAAGTCAGCACATTTGACTGTAGATAATTTATGCGAAACCAAAACAATTGTCTGATTTTTTAATCCATTGGTAAAAACATCTAAAATTTTATTTTCACTATAAGAATCTATAGCATTTGTCACTTCATCTAACAATAAAAATTTGGGACGCTTGTAAAAAGCCCTTGCGAGTAACAATCTTTGTTTTTGTCCTTGACTTAAGCCTTTTCCTCCTTCACTAAGTTTTGTATTTAACGCATCAGGTAGCATGTACAATTCTTCTTTTAGATTAGCCCATGGTAAAATTCTTTCAACTAATTCTGGATTGTATTCCTGCTCTTCCGACAAAACTATATTGTTCAAGATTGTATCATTATATAATGTGCTTTCTTGAAATACTGTCCCTGTTTTTTTTCGAAGAAAATCATTATCAAAAGATTTTAAATTATTTTTTCCAATAAATATATCACCTGAATATTCATCGTATACTTTGGATAATAATTTTAATATTGTACTTTTTCCCGATCCACTTAGCCCCACTATAGCGGTTATTTTATTTTCAGGAATTACAAATGATAAATTACTTAAAACTGACCTTGAAGCACCTTTATACCTAAAAGTTACATTTCTAAAAACAATATCGTTGTTAGTTGAGTCAAATGCTTCAATTAAAGATTTACTTTTGATTTGCTCTTCGGGCATGTTATTAATGTCATTTACTCTGATAAAGCTAATAAAAGCAGACTGTGCCATTTTTATAAAGGTCACTAATTCTGTAACAGGACCATTTAATTGACCAATTATAAATTGAATGGATATTAAAGTACCTAATGATAGATCACCTTGAATAACCAGGTAAGCCCCATAAAAAGTTAATCCAATATCTTTTATTCCGTTAATAAAATCGGCTCCAAGCTGTTGTAATCTATCTATATTTAGTAACTTAATTTCAATTTTATATAATGCACTTTGTATCTTTTCCCACTTCCATCTTTTTCTCAAAGAATAATTATTTAATTTGATATCTTCAAAATTTTTCAAAATTTCTATCCAAGAACTTTGATTTTCTCCCATTAACTGATAATATCTGAGATCCATTTTTTTTCTAACTTGGTAAAAAAACATTATCCAGAGAATATATATAATAGTAGCTGATAGAAAAATTAAAAATAGGTTACCGTCGAAAACAAAAAGAATTATGCCATAGATTACAATAATAAGAATTGACATAAAAACAGAAATTGCAGAGTTGGAAATGAATTGCTGTATTCTTTCTTGATCTTTTGATCTTTGCATAATATCCCCCATTAACATATTATCAATAAAATTTACAGGTAATGAAAAAACTTTAATTAAGTAATCTGTTACAATTGAAATTTTAATTCTGCTAGCAATATGCAATGAGATAGATGCTCTTATCCATTCTCCAATACTTTTAAACAATAACAAACAAATATTCGCAATTAGAACTATAGTTATAAAATTAAAATCCTGACCTTCAATACCTACGTCTATAATAGAGCGGGTAATAAAGGGAAGACTTGCATATATTAATGCAATCACAATCATTACAATTAAAAGCTGTGAAAGATTTTTTTTATAAGGACTCAAATGTCTTGACAAAAACTCGATACCGGCTAAATAATTAGCTCTGTTATTCTTCAATTCGTGAAATTTTTCAGAAACTTCTAAAACAATAACTTTTCCGGTTTTATTTCCATTTGTCCAATTGCTGTAAAACTCCTTTAAATCATATTCTAAAAGTCCTTTTGCTGGGTCTGAAATAAAAAACTTGCCTTTTTTTACTTTATATAATACAACATAATGATTACTTTTCCAATGAATAATGACCGGCTTATTAATTAGCTGTAAATCGTTTAAAGTAACATCATATGCCGATGATCTAAACCCGATATTCTCGGCAGTTTCACACAAATCATATACCGACAATCCTTTTGATGTAAGGCTTTTATAATAAGGGGTAATGTCAATGATTTTTTTATAATACTTGGCAATGATTTTTATACACGTTAAACCGCATGTAAATGAATTTTGTTGGGGGAAATAGGGAAAGGAATTAATCATTTGATTCTAGTTTGTTTACAACAAAGGGTATATATGAAATTAGACGATTGTCAATGAAAATTATAGAAAAAGTTTTAAACACTATCTCGCGGTATAAGCTCCATCGCTTTTTTTCAATTCCACTTAAATTAGGTGGAACTAAATAAGCCTTATATATTGGGATGTCCTTTACTTCACGAATCTGATTCACCTTTTCCAATAGTGTAATAATCTCTTTATTAATAATGCTCACAGACTGATAACTGCTTAATATTTGGTCTTTTTGATTGACGTATAAAGCTTCAAATTTTTTCAAGCTTTTATTCTTACTATTCAGTAAATCTTCTGTTTTAAAACTTAGCCCATCATCATACGTAAAGACAAACCAACAGTTAAAAAGATATTGCAGGAATGGCAAAAACAAATTGGGCTGGTTTGCGAACCATAAGCTTTTTATTTCCTTGAAAAAATGCAAAGCAAATTCAATTTGATACGACTCATTAAAAAATCGACCTTTTTCTTTTGATATGATATTTGAAATATTATAAAATAAAGGAGTTAGCTTATCGTATATTTTTTTAGTTGAAAATCTATATACTGGATCGTATTGAAATGGAAATAACAACCTTGAAATACTATGTTTATTAGCTGTAAAAAACTGAAGCTGGTCAATCAGAGAATCATTTATAAATTTTTTGTCAGTATCAATAACCATATATACATTCTGCTCAATTTTATTTTTACCGACAGATTTAGAGGAGAAAAAATAATAGTTGATTTTTTTATATTGTTTAATACTTTCTATAAATTCTCCTAAAATTTGAATAGTATAATTTATTTCTTCAATATTTGAGTTTGTTTCTATCTCTATAACTAAATAATCATCAGGAACTCTTGAAAGAGTGTGTGCTTTTGAATAATAAGGTAAAAGTCCTCCGTGCTGCTCTAAAAGATCTTTAGTTAAACTTATTAAGCTATCCTTCTTTTTATGTCCATAAATTTCAGATACAGCTACTGTTAGCTTTTGATAAAATTTTTCATCAAGAGCTTTGATTAATTTCATTCTATATTTCCCATCACTACACCAACTGCCATTTGCCTTAAGCTTAAATTGAGTAATCAAATCGAGGAGATTAATAATGGTATATAAAAATTCCTCAATTTCGTCTGCACCCATTATATCAAAAAGTAGCGAGGTGATTTTTACCCTTGCCATGTAATTCTCATAATCAGACAAAGGTTTTGCTCCTAGTAATTCCAACTCCCTTGTATGAGGAATCAACGATTTTAAGAAATTTGACTTATCAGAAAGGATATGACCTTTGGAGATCATATTGACGAAAGTGCCCTGTCCAGTTATGTAATCCACCCACAAGATCTCCTGCAGGTTTTGAACTGGAATTATTATAGTTTGCAGTTTTAATTTTTTGTACAGAACCATTTCATTGAAGACATTATTTCTATCTTTTGTAAAAATAATTACATCAATATCTGAGAATTCATTATTTGTACCTTCAACATGACTTCCAGTCACTAAACTTGCGTATTGGTTTGAATAATATTTAGAGAGAAAACCTAAGATCTCATCAATCATTTTTTGGTCAATTTTCATACAGGGATACCTACAAACAGGTTTTTTAAAATTATAGACTTTTTATCTTTGTTTATATACGTTTTTTTTTACATTTGTCAAAAAAAGTACAATAATACACATATTTTATTCAAATACGAAAGAAAAAAAAGGTGTTTTTCCTATAAAATTTTACTTAAAAATAACCTAATATTAATATAAATTTAAACTTATGAAAAACTTAAATTTTCCAGAAATTTCAAAGGATGTTCAACAAAGCATTTATGGCGCTTGGGGAGGTTCAAATTCACAAACTCAAGATTATGACTATTACGGCGGCGAACTTGATGAAGTAATAGTTGGAGGTGGAGGTTCTGGAAGTTCTGGCGGTTCTGGCGGTTCTGGCGGTGGATTTGATTGGGGTTCAGGTGGTGGATACGATAATGGCGGTGGTGATTATTATGGCGGCGGCAGCGGCGGCGGTGGAAGCTACGACGGAGATGACTCTAGTCATATAATCGCTGCGCACAGTTTACTTAACTACGCAGAAGGTGATGCAGATGCGAATGAAACTGATGAGGTAACAACTAAAATAAGAACAGCTATAAACGCGGTTGGATTAGCATCTGGATTTACAGGAACAGCTATAGATGGTATATCTGCAATTACAAAAGAAATTGGATTTACTGCAAAATCATTTGCGTCAGTTGGCAAGATTGGTATTGCAGGAGTAGCTATTGGAGGCGTTGAAGTTGTGATAGCAGCTACTGACGCTGTGAATGGAGATGATCCATGGGATGATGCAGATACACTTAATGCACTTTCGTTTGCGCTGGGTGTAGCAGCGATTGCTTTCCCTCCTTCAGCTATAGTTCTAGGAGGTATGTCGGTTATAGTAGGATTAGTGGGAACTGCATATTCTAATTCTTCCGCTACTGCGCCAGAGTACTCTTATGATTATGGTTATTAATATAACAGCTGTCATTAAGTACAGAAATTAACCCAAGATTATCCATATATATTATAGAGATTACCATGAAAACCAAATTGATTTTATTTTACGAGACACTTCTAAATAATTATTTCTACTATCAGAATAAAGACGAAGAAACATCTAAAAAATTTGCTTATTACAGTGTTAGAAATATTATAGGAATTGTTCTGTTTATGTTTCTGCTCATATTTTTTGTAACTATTTTGGCTGTATTTAAAATTAATCTACACTTAAAACATTATAGACCATTATTGTATTTACTGATGGCAGGTGTTATTATTGGCTATATTTTACTTACAAAAAAATATCTAAAGCCTATATTTGACGGCATCGAATTACAAAAAGAAAAACCGCTTAAAAATAATTACTCATTATATGTTGTAGGGATTGCTCTATTTGGTGGGGGGATGTTTGTAGCTGCAAGATTAATTACAATCTATTTCAGCTAGATTTATAATAAATTGGAGAAAAATAAAAAATTAGGGCTTTCAAGTTTTCTAAACTTGTAAGCCCTACTATTTGGTGCCAGTTTTCAGTTTTTCATTACCAATCACAACCAATTATCTATTACCATTTTTTTTGTAATTATGTTTAAAAAAGTTTTTTTTTGTTTTTTTTGTTCAGTTCTTAATAATATTTATTCTCAGGAAAATTATAATATAGACAGTTTTATCAGAAGGTCGGAAAAGTCACTATCTAATATTAGAAATGAAAAATATAAAGTTGTAAATGCTTTTGACCAAAAACTTTTTAATAAAAGTTTTTTACCCGATTTTTCACTGAATTTTTCTCTTCCTAGCTACAACAGATCTATTTCTGAGGTTATGCAGCCGGATGGAAGCTATGCTTTTAGAGAATCCAATTCCGCAAACTCGAAAGTTAATTTAGCTGTCTCGCAAAAAATACCACTAACTGGAGGAAAGATTTCTATTGTAAACTCTTTAAATCGCCTTGATTTGTTCGGGGATCAAAGATCAACAACTTATTCAGCATCATGGTTCGGCATAAACTTTACACAATCACTAACCTTTTTTAATGAAATGAAATGGGATAATAAGATTCAGGAGGCGAGATATAATTACAATAATTTACTGTATTTACGTAAGCAAATTGATATCAAGAAGACAACTATAAATCATTATTTCGAATTAGTAAAAATTAAAAATCAGGTCAATCTTATAAATGCCGAATCAATATCTGCTAATAAATACAAAAAGATCATAAGTAGTCTTATAGTGGCAGGAAAAAAGATGGCATATGATTCAATTGATGTTGAGTTAAAACTTTTAGATATTCAAAGAAACCAGTCCTTTTTATTAAAAAGTGAAGCATTCAAGGTAAAAGCAATAAATACTTTTTTTAATACTAACTTTTTAAATCAATCCGATCAATTATCTATTCCTAGATTAAATTTCGAAATTCAAAATGTAGATGTATATATCGAGCGGTATCTTGATATACATAAAATCATTGAAGCAAATAACTTGCGAAGTCTCGAGAAAAGTATGAAACAGCTTGAGAGTATTAAATACTACTCTGCAAATTTAGCTTTAGGTGTTGGTTTTAATAATTCTGCAGACCAATATCAAGATATTTTTCAAAATCCGAATCAGAGTCAAAATTTTTCAATCTCTTTAAGCCTTCCCTTAATGGATTTTGGAAAGAGAAAAACAGAATTTGAAATTAGTAAGACTAAATATGAGATAGAAATGCTAAATCTTGACCAGAATAAAATAGATAACATTGAGAGAATTAATCTTTTGAGGCAGGAAATTTTAGACTTGTACGATGCGTTAAATATAGAAAAAACAAGATCTGATCTTTTGAAACAAAAATTAAAACTAATGGAAAAATTACTTTATGCTCAGAAAATTCTCTATTCTGAATATTCTGACATTGAAAGATTAACTTACAACTCAAATATAGATATTATAAATTTAACCGAGCAAATTTATAATAAGGTATCGGAACTTGAAGAAATAACTTTACTTGAAATTATCAAAGATGAATATTAGATTAGCCCAGTCCCTAGATGTTAAATTTATACTGCCTTTGTTTAAAGAACTAGATGCAAAACATTACAGAAACAGCGTAGATGTTAAAAATAATATTAATGATGAAAGATATTTAGTTTTATTTGACAATTTTTTTAAGGAAAATAGTAATCTAATTATAACTGTCGCTGAACATAATGAAGAAATCATTGCTTTTGCATTAAGTAAAATAACGGTAGTAAAAAACAATTTTGTCTTTAGGGATTCTTTAATTGGAGAGATACTCTATCTTGCCGTTGATAAGAATTATAAACGGATGGGAGTTGCGACTCAAATTATGTCGGATATGGAAGACAGATTAAAAAGTAAAGGAGTGGACAGACTCGAAACCAGGGTCTTTAGTTTTAATGATGAAACCTTTCCTGAAAAAATTAACTATAAGCCAAAGTACACTGTTTACGAAAAATATATATAATAGCAACCAACTTTATTAAACTGTATTATAGTTAAATTCCGCGACAAGAAAAACACGCCTCGTCATGAACACTGTAGAATTTGATACCTAACATGCTCACTTTGCTTTGCTTTCCATAAAAAATGCCCCAAATAGTGTCTACCTTTTTGGGGCATGTTCAAATATGGCTTTATTTTTTAAGATACTTCATTACGCTTTAGAAGCAAAAAAGAGCAAAAGCTGCCAAACTGAACACATTTGTGCTTTCTAGTGCTACTATTTACTTTCTATTGAATTTCATACGCTTTTTTCATAAGTTTTTTAGTTTCTTTATCACTATTAATATACATATACTCCCAAGCTTTTCTTATCCTATCGTTTTGAATTTGTCTCATTTCAATTTCTTTGCTATTATCGCTATAATGTATGCCCCAGCTGTAAAGATTGTTTAAGGCTATCATTATAGCAAGCCATAAAAACCATCTTCCAAAAACAATTTTGTAAAACAGTTTTGCATCCTGTTCCGGAAATAACAAAATCTGAAATTTCCTAACGATACTTTTTGGTTGCCTGCCAATCATATATTTTATGTCTAGAAAACTTTTTTGAAGGATAAGCTCTATTGGTTTAATATCTAATGGTTCTGAAACATTTTTTTCTATTTTATGTTCGTTTTTAGACACATCGATTTTATTCTCTACGTTTTTAACTGCGGCAATAAGCGCCTGAATATGCTGATTGTTTGTTTTCTGTTCCTGTGTAAATTCCTCCAGTACTAATTGTAATGTTTCTTGTTCTATATGATTTTTGTTTGCATTTGTTTTCATATTACTATTTTTTAAAATATTATCTCCTTAATGATGGTCTCTTTTTTTTCTTTTGGAGTCTTCTCATTAATTCAGGATCAATATAATCCGGTTCATATTCAGAATTCATTAGCTGACCTGTAAACCCTAAAATCTCTTTAACAACTTCCTCTCCTGCCTTGCCTAAGTTATAATTTTGCTTTCCTTCATTTTGCTTTCCAGTATTGAAAGAATTAGATATTGACTGACTATCTCTGTCATGATTTTTTTCTTCACCAACATTTTTCCTGGCATACTGTTGTTTCTGCTGTAACATCTTTTCAATTTTCATCAATGAAAAACCAACTTCGCTTCCTTTTATTTTTACTTTTTTATCATCTATAAAAGAAATCCCCCTTCCTTTGAGAACTTTATATCCTAAATTTTGCATTTGTTTTTCAAATGCGAGATAAGAACTGGCAGACTTTAATGTCTGCTCGATATCTGCTTTAAGTTTTTCTTTTCTACTATCATGACGAGGCAATAACCTGTCTTTAGGAGACATAAATGCTCTTGGACTTAATACTTCTTGAAGACCGTATTTCTTTTCAAGCCGACGACAAAGTTCAGCCATCCGTTTATAGCTATTACTATCATTGGCAACCTTACCATTAAAACCTACTCGATTGGCTGCAATATGTATATGCTGCTCTTTGGTATCCTTATGTAGCACACAAATGTACTGGTTGTCTGCTATACCAAACTCCTTGGCACATTCTCTTCCAACTTCTCTTAATTGTTCTTTGGTCAATGTATCTTCTGGGGCTAAACGTAAAGTCAGATGCAACATTGGTTTTTCAACACGCCTGCTTAATTTCCTTACATCTTTAAACTGCTCTGTAAGCTCATACTTGTTCCCGAAGCAATTATTATATTCCAATACTTCTGCTCGGTCTTTATACTGCAAACGGTCTTGCATTGCAAGTGCAAGTTTTTTCTCTTCAGACAATTCTCTTTTATCTTCCAAACAGTAGCTAATACAATGATAAAAAGAGCTGCCTATACTTACACGACCTATCATGACATAAAGTTTTTAATTTGGACAGCAAGATCTTTAACCCGACCTGACTGTACTTTTAATTCTGCTCGTTCAAGCGGACTTAATTCATCGTTGGTATTTCTCCTTTTAGCGATTTGGTTCAGATTGGCTGCCATATGGTTGAGTACTCCTGTAAAACTTAGGATTTCTTTCGGAAACGCTTTATTTCTGTAATCAATCTTTGCCTTGAGTCCAATTTCACGAAGGTATTCGGAAACGGTAAGATTTACTTTTTTAGCTTTGGATTCAATGATTTTACGCTCGTAGAGTGTACATTTAATTGCCATCAGTTGGTCTCTCTTTATTGCCTTTTTTGGTCTGCCTCCTGTATTTTTTTTAGTTTCATTCTGCTTTTCCATAGTCTTTCATCATTTATTTTTTGAATGCGGATGCATGAAAAAAAATCTCTCAACGAATGCGTTAGCATGAGGGGAGCCAGCGTTTTGGTTTTACCAAAACATAGCTGGCTACCACCGGAACGTTATATAGATCGCCTAAAATGATGACCTCGTTTAACTTGCTGTTCCTGGTTTAACAATTCGTTTAAATCTTTCTTTTGCTCATATAAAAAACTTTGGTCAATATATTTTATCGAATCACTTTGCAGGGCTTCATTAGTACATTTTATGCCTCCTGTATCTCTGTCTAAATAGAGATCTACTCTCTCGTGTTTTTCCATTAATTGCATAGACTTCTTAAAAAAAGATAGAGAATTTAGTATCAGGAAATTTGTTTGTAGGTTAACCGATTTTTGATTCATCATTTTATAAGAGAGATAATCAAAGAAGCCTTCAAAAACAACAACTGATTTTGCTTGGTTATTTATGAAAGTGATATCTTTTGGTGAACTACTACCTTTAAAGTTTTCATTTCGGAGTTCGTATCCTCCTGAGATATTCTTGAAACCGATGGCGGTATGCTTGCGATTATTTAAACAAAAATCAACCTCTTTACAATGTTGCTTTGCGATCTCTTGCGTAATACTTCGTTTATCTAAATAAGCTATCAATAACTTATTTTCCAATATGCGTACATCAACAATGATAATTTTATCAAGGGGATTATCTTTCTTTTCATTTGCAATTCTTAGATTTAAAGACTGTTGATTGTCATTTTTAAGTGATAAACTTATACCGGAGGAAATGCTATTACCTTTTAAAAGTTGTAAAAATTCAGAAACAGTACATCTAAAATATTCAATCCCAAAATCAACTACATTTCCTCCCTTGCCTAATCCATGGTCATACCAACAATTTAATTTCTGATTCACTTTAAAAGAAGGTGTGTTTTCATTTCGAAATGGCGATAGATACCAATAATCCTGATTTTTTATTTTTGATGGCTCATGCCCTAATGTTTCCAGATAATTGACCAAATCAATTTGATTTGCAATTTTACAATTGAACTTTTCCATAATTGTTTTTTTAATAAATCTTCTATTTGATTTTGAACAAGCTGTTCATTTGCTAATGAAAAAGAAAGAACTGTAATTTTTCTTTTTTTGATGTTTTGATGCAAATACCGCGTAACCCATTGATTACATTAAGATTGAACTGCATCAATAGCTGCATCAGTGCATCACTTTATTTTTGTCCTGCATCAGTTTTGCATCAAAAAAGATTGTTTTTTAGTTTGATGCAAGCTTTGATGCAGACTTCTTCAGTTCAATTACAAGACTTTATACTAATTTTGCATCAAAGCATCAAATATTTTATAAAACAAAATCTTTTTAATGGTATAAAAGCGTCCTCTTCGATCTACTTTTACGTACTCACCATGCGACAATAATTCAATTCCACAATAAGACTTCGTATTATCTTCGGGTGTAAAACTCCATCGTTTGAGAATATTTCTTATTTCATTAGCAGAAATATTTATTCTGTTATTTTGCTTCCTTAGTAGAATAAAAATATCATTAGGAGCTAATTTCAACTCATCCTCTTCCATTTTCTCAAAACATTCATGAATCAATTCAAGAATAAGCATTTCTTCTTTATTTCGATTTACAAGCTTTAACAAGGAAGCGGTCATAATCTGTTCGGGTTTAAACCACATTCTTGTTTTTTGCTCGGAAAAATAATTTCTCATTTGCAGATACTTTAAGAAATACGGAATTTCTTTATTAAGTTTTTTAAGAAAAAATACATCTTCTGCATTTATAGTGCGAATTTTACGAATCCAAAAACGGATTTCTTCTTCGTCTATTTGAATAAAATTATCTTCATTATTAGAACAAAGAATAAATTTTGCAAAGAATTCAATTTCTTGTCTATCCTTTCCTTTTGCTTCTACTTTATCTTTGTCCGTCGTAGAAAGGTATTTTAAACGTTCTGTAATTTCTTTTTTATCAAAAAAGACTTCATCAATGGCTACAAGTAACATACTCGCCCAATCAGAATTAAACTGTGAACCAAATGAATCGCCTTTTATGTAAGTCATATTCATTCCAAAAATTGCCTTCAACCACTTTATAAAAGAGCTTTTTCCTGTCGATCGCTCCTTGCTAACTAAACAAAGAATTGGCAATGTTTGCGTAGGTTTTTCATATAAAAGTTTTATGTAGTCTAAACCTAATTGCATTTGGTCTCCAAAAATATGTTGAATAAATTGTAATGAATTCGGAATCAATTTTTCGAGTTCATGAATTGAAAAATCCTTATTGATTGGTTGACTTGGTAGTTCATGATAGGTATTGTAGAAATCATCTACAATTTGCTCATAACCAAAATGATTAGGAATACAGCAAAATCCATCTAGTTTGGATATATCGTTTAAAAACGATTTTCCGTGATCTGAAATGATTGTTTCCCGATTCCATCGAACCATTACTTTTACTTTATCGCCAGAAATTAAAGGTTTATCTATAATTTTGAAATAGGAAGTTCCTACTCTGATATAAGGAATATCTAAGTCCATAAGATTCAAATTATAATCCTTACAATCTTGTCATAAGAATTTGATTAAAAAACAAAGGTTTTTTTATGCGTTCATTTTGCAGAAGTTGAACGACTTATTTTTTCCACAAAGCGGCATTTATGTTCTCAAGATCTTCAGTAGTACTAATGACCTCTCCGTTTAAATAATCAAGAAGATCCGCTTTTCTAAAATAGATTTTCTTTTGACCTTTTTTCTTAGAATATCTAATCTTTCGTTGGTGGGTAAGCTGATAAATGTATTTAACTTCTATAGATAAAAACTCTGCAGCTTCTTCAGAGGAATAAACATCTTTATTATTTAAAGATAGTTTCATCAATGCCTTTTTAATAAACGCATCTTGTTTCTTTGCTAGTTCCAGTACCATCAATTCCAATCGATCAATTTTGGAAATAAAATCACTTGCATCCATGTTTCTAATTTTTAAATTATGAAACAAGTTTACGGAGGTTTGGCTATGTAAAAAATCGTGTAAAAACAATTTACATATTTAAAATAAATTATAATAATAGATTCTCAAACAGAACAAATCATTTTAGCTTATTTTATCTTTAAAAAACATATTTGAGTAATCAAATTTTACATAGCGATCAAGGCAATTTTTCAAATAATCGTGTAAAATCGTTAATGTGTAAAGTTTTATCTCCATCATTTATTGTAATATACTTATTCAAAAAATCAATAATTTTGGTGTTTGTTTTATCTTTACTCTGAGAATTCCAATTTTTTTGAATATTGAAAAGTGACGTCAATATCTCTATTATGTTCTGTTTTGAGTTTCTTTTATTATCTATTTTTATTAAAATGGATCCTTCTTTTATTTCCATTCCATTGCAGAACTTATAAAGATTTTCAATTGAAGAATTATCCCGAAAAATATTAGTACACTTCTCTATTACTAGATCAAACTCTCTTCGATGAATCTGTTTGATAATATCTCCATAGGTTAGATTTACTGCGTCTTTAAAATTCACACCATTCTGATTTATTGATTCAATTACATTACTTTCTTCAAAAATCACTTCTCTTTGCTTAAATATTTCCTTGGGATTTTCAAACCAATCTTGTACTATTTTAAAAATACTTCTTGGAGTTTTTACCTCAAACATATAGAACAATACAAATTGAGTAAAAACTAGTAAAAAGAGATTCAATATGATTTTGTAAGTATCTGAAATACTCAAAACTTCTTTTCCGAGAAAGGTTCCTATGAAAAATGATAAAAAACAGAGCAGTAATAAAATCAATAACCTGTTTTTGCTTATTCCAGCATAATAACTAAATTTCTCTTCAAAATATAGATTTACAAATAAAGGTTTAACTATGAAAAACAATCTAAAAAGAAGATATATAGGAACAATAATTTTGGCAAAAATTAGGATAAATGACAAGATGTAGATATAAATAGTCATATTACAATCAGTTAATTCCCATAAAAGTAAACAAAACTAATTGATTATAAAAAACATTTTGCTCGTCAAATGTTCGTCAGAAAAAATAAAAAAGCCTCTGCATTTCTGCAAAGGCTTGATTTCATTAGTGGTCCCACCTGGGCTCGAACCAGGGACCACCTGATTATGAGATAGACTATTAACATTTGCATTTAATTGCATTTAGCTTCAAAACCATTGTTTTACAGCTGTTTATCATTTTTAAAAAATATTTTTGTTTCATCCAGTTTCACAATATGTATGCATTTGTTGTACGTATGTTGAACTTATAAAAATATTAAAAATGAAAGCTAGTGTAAAAATCATCTTAAAAAAGACAATGCTTAGTGACGGTACGTTTCCAGTTAATTTAAGAATAACTATTAACAGAAAGTCTAAATTCTACAAAACACCTTATAATGTATTACCAAAATTTTGGAATGACAACGCAAACGAATTTACATCTAAATTCCCGAATTATTTACAGTGTAACCGAATATTAAATTCGATAAAACAAGATGCTTCTAAAATATTAGATATAATCATTGAGGAAGGACATGACTTTTCTCTAGAATCATTTGACGCTTTATTTAGACCTGAAGAGGTTAAAAAACTAAGTTTTATTGCTTATTTTGAAGAAAGAAAACTCCAATTAAAAGAATCTGGAAAAATAAGTTCAAGCAGTTCCTATCGTGACACCATTTCTGCTCTTACGAGATTTAGACCAACTATTACAACTTACGATTTCACAAGAATCAACTACGATTTTCTAATAGCTTTTGAATCTTATTTACGAGCTCATGGCTGTAACGATGGTGGTATTGGCGTATACATGCGAAATATTAGAGCTATATACAACTCAGCGATAAAATCTAAAATTATTTCTAGCGAATTTTACCCTTTTAAAGATTATGTGATTTCGAAATTAAAATCTAGCAAAGTAAAAAAAGCTTTAACTAAGCAAGATTTACAACTATTACTAGACTATAACATATCTGAAAACAAAGAAGGAGTAAAAGCTTTATATGCTTACTTATTTAGCTTTTACTGTCGAGGCATGAATTTCACTGATTTGGCTGAGTTAAAATGGGAAGAAGTTGATTTAAGCAGCTTCTCATACGTTAGAAATAAAACCGGAATAAAACTAAATGTAAAGATCCCAGACAACACCTATATGAGAACCATCCTGAACTATTTTAAAGTTTATCGCCCATTTGATACCGATTATATTTTCCCAATTTTAGAAAAAGATGAAAAACTCTATACAAAAGAAAAATTAAGAGATCGAAAAAAAAGTGTTTTAAATTATTATGGAAAACTACTCAACACTATTGCACTTCAATGTGGAATCAAAAACAAAGTAACTTTTTACACTGCCAGACATACTTTTGCAACCTTATCTTTAAAAAAAGGCATCAATACCGTCATGATTAAACAAGCACTAGGACATCAATCTATTAAAACTACCGAAACTTATCTAGAAGATTTCAATACAACAGAGCTAGATTTTGCCTTTGAGAACTTAATCTAAAATTATTGGAACTTTATAATACAAAAACTTCATCTTTTACGAATGTAATTATAGTTTCTGATAAACTTACTTTTTTATAATCAGAAGGATTATCAATTCACGGTTTTTTTCTTTATAATTTTCACAAAGAAAAAAAGAAAAAAGAAAGTCCTCGCATCAGTGGAGATTTCAAAATAAGTCAAGCTTTTTTTGAAAAAATACTACCTAAATAGCTTTTAAAAATCGGAAGTGTCATTGCATAATCGGTTATTGTTATGGAAATTAAAGGGTGGAGATTTTTTCAAAAACCCGTAGGGCTTGAACTTTACTTTTTGAAACCGGAACTTAGCTTTACTTTCTTTTTTTTATTTTTTTCTGAAGTCGGACGTTCTCGTTTTCCTCTTTTTGGGAGCGTTTTTATGGAATCGGCAATCAAACACCCCCAAGCACCGGAGGGAAAAGAATGGAGTTTACGGAATTCTTTTTCCCGAGGAGCGCCGTGGCGGTGTTGCGGCAATCGAACAGCCACGCTAGACCGGGAACGGAACGTAGTCCCGTCTCGTTTTTAGGACGAGACGGGACGAAGTGGAGAGAAGGGCTAGCAGCGTGTAACGGCGGGGAAAAAATAAAGAGCTGCCTTTAGGCTAACCTTGATTTAGGGCAAAGTGAGGTTTTTCATCGAACGGAGCCAACCCCGATGACTGAGCGAAGGAGCAACCGCCGAAAAATAAGGGGCGGCAGACGCAAATATGGCTGAATGCAGTGGAGCGTAGCTTGCGGAGCGTAACGAAATGAAGCGGTATTGTGGATGCAGTAGCCCCGACGAACAAAGGGTAGAGCGCGTGTGAAGATGAGGAGCAAGCAGCGCAATAAAAAACAGCTGCTGTTTTTCAAGCTGCTGTTTTTATTGTGGCTACGCCGTGTCTGTGGAACGGAGGGAGGCACAACCGACTGGAACAGCCGAACGGAACAAAGCAAACGACCGTAGAGAGACCGATTGATTGCCCGTACTATTTGGAACGTAAATGTTCTTTTGGGAATACTGTATTCTTTTTAAATCTTAGTAATACTTGCACTAATGATGATTTTTGTGCAGGTTAATGAGGTAAAATAATGAATACTATACTGGTTTGTCTTTCACAGTCTTTAAACTAATAGAAAATCTTTTAGCTATAATTGATGAGATTCTAATCAATTCTTCGGAATTATCTTCTGCGTTTAATCTTAAGACATTATCCATAATTAGTTTTTTAAAACCTATATCAAATTTTATTTTTTTCTCATCATCGATTTTAAATAACTTTTCTATGAATTTTAATTTTTCAAGGTTTGTTGAATTTTGTAATGCTTCTTGGATATATAGAGCGAATGAATCTTTATCCCTATTAATTAAATCGGCTAAGAAATTCTTATTTATAAACTCTTGGTTTAATTCAAAAAAATCTTCTTTTATGTTTTCTTTTTCTCTAAATAATAAATCTGTAATTCTCATGCAGAAATTATCATAATGAATATCATCTAAAAGTTTGATGATTTTAGACCAATTATCTTTATGCCAATCATCAAGGATATATACTTGGTTGTTTATTAAAAATGAACCATAAACAAATTGATATAAAGCATTATTTAGTTTGTCTAAAGAAAATAGATCATTATTTTCTTTTACAATTAATAAAATATTAAACAAATAATCATTGTTATTCAATGATGTTATTAACTGTTCTAAATCAAGTTTTTTTAATTCATTTTCAACTTTTTTATAAATTTCCGGTGATTTATTATCGTATATAATTTCATAAATGATTCGATTATTTAAAGCTAATTTTAAATCATCAATTGCTAAAAAAATATTTTCTAAATTTGAACATTTCAAGAATTTAGTAACAAGACCTGAAATTTCATACTCCTCTTTTTTAATACCATCAATATCAATTAGAACATCAAAAGGATTTTCTATATTGAATGCTTCATCATCATTATTAGAAACCATAAGATCTATTATGTCACAACACAGGATATTATTACTATCTGTACATAGTTTCCAAACAATGTTCAATAAATTATTCGTTTTCAAAATTTCATAAGTACAATGAGCGTAATCGCTATTTGGTTTTGTCCAATAATTATATAATTCATTGATAAAACTATTTGCGTAGCTATTTGTTAGAGGCGTTTCAGTTGAAATTAGAAGATTTTTTTCTTTGTAATATACCGAGCATATTGTGGCAATTATATTTATTGCTTTTTCATCTTCGGACTTTGTAAAATGGCAAACAGAATAAAATTGTGGTAATTTCAAGAAATCCGAGTAATCATAATTACTGTAATTATAAAAGAAGTTTTCAAATAATTTAATTGATTTAAAAACAAAAATATTTCCACTTTGATTACCATTATTCCAAGAAAAATGATTTTTCAAATTTAATAGTATGGGCTCAAGATTTAAAGACTTGTGGTAGATATAACTATTAAGTAATGGATAGATAGAATCAGGGATAGGTGTTCCTGGATTAATTAAATTAGCTGTTTTAATAAAGTTTTCTTCAGACGGATGTAAAAAAACTGAAATTTTTGAAAAAGATGGATGATTACCAATAAGTTCCCAACTATCAAATGAAATATTTAATGTTTTAACTTTAAAATTAATTTCAGTTTTTTGAAAAACATAGTTTAAAGTATCAATAAAAAAGGTATTCCCATTGTTTTTAAAATCTTCTGAACCTCTATTGTTGATTTCTTGATATTCATACACATTAATAAAAAAATACCAAAGCCGTTTTATGTCTTCATTTCTAGAAAACTTTTTGAGTAAATCTGTTGCGTTTTTAATATTTAAAACAAAATATTCATCAAAGTGATAGCTGAATATCTTTTCATTAGTTAAATATCTACTCAGAGATGGAATGAAATTATTATTAATATCCGCATCATAGCTATCAAAACATTTATTTATTGGCATACAATATTTTAAATAGTCAATTAAATTATCAGTAGTTGTTATTTTATTTTTAAAAATATACCAAAATACAGAATTGTAATTTGTTATTAAATCTTTTAATAATTCTGGCTTATCATCATTTAAAGCTTCTAAAATTTTTGGAGTTAATAAAATTTGCGTCCCTTTTTCTTTTGTTACACCATAAATTATAGCTGCCAGCTCTTCAATTATATTGTCATCTATAAGATTTATTTCTTCTTTTAGGATTTTTGTTTTATCAATTAAATAATTTGCTATTTCATCATTTGAATTACCCTGTAAATATCTTTTATAAACATAAAGAGCTATGCTCTTTGTTGAAATTTGTTCTGGAATATGATTTCTTAAAAAACCTATTTGATTTAAATAAGTTTTTATTTCTCTTGGCTTAGGATTGTCTAAAATATCCTTTCTTGTTTTTTCAATCACTTCAACAATAACATCTTTATCTGTTTTTTCCCAAACGGTAAAGCTTTTGTTAACCATTTTTTGGATAAAATCTAACCAATTTGAAATGATTGGTTTTGGGACATCGATTCTAACCTGAAAACTTTTATCAAAAAATGAGCTTGCAAATTTATTATCAATACTCCTTGAACCATCTTGATTTTCAGTATAATTTTCCCAAATTTTCATTAAACTTTGTTCATCGTAAGGAATAATTGTAAAAACGTTTCTAAAAATATTGTAATCCTTTGAAGTAGGGTTTTTGTGTTGAATAAAAGTTTGTAATGTTGACCAAATTCTAAGAGAAACATTTGCGTCAACTCTATCAAGATTATCTAAAACAATAACTATTTTTCTCTTTTTTTGAGTATTGTATATTTCTAGAATTTCTTTAAAATATTTTTCAAATTCAATTGAGCTTCTTTCATCATCTCCAATTACATCTTCTGTAATTGTTTCGTCTGAATTATTTTGTAAAAAAGACCAATTATTTAAATCAGTAGCTTTTTCATTCTTACATAATAAACTTATCCAGTTTCCTAATAAAACGAAAAAAGGAAGGCTTGCCAAAATTGCACCAACCACAAAAGCCCAATTTATTGGATATTTTGATTCTGAAGTTAAATTGTCATAATTAATTGATGATAAAATAGCAACTCCAATTGTAAAAAATAGTGTGGCTATTGTTAATATTAAACCCAGTGATGTTGTGCTTCTAGTTATTTTAATATGTTTAGTTTTCTTCTCTCTTGAAATAGTCTTTCTTTTATCTTCAAGTTCACTTATAACGACTTCATCTTTTTCATTTTCTTTAAAAGAATTTATCAGACTTTCTAAAAATATTCTTCTTAAAGGATCTCCTTCATGAGCCCATGCATCAAAATAAAAAAAAGAGAATATATCTTTATTTTCTTTGTCATTTTTGAGAAGGTTTATAATTGTTGACTTACCCGAACCCCACGGACCTGATAAGCCAATCGTTATACCCTCATCCTCATTTTTAATTAAATTCAATAATGAACACTTAATATTTTCATGAGTTTGCTCTTCATAAAAATCTGTAACTTCAACTTCTTCTTTTAGAATTTTGTAACTGTATTTAGTGTTCATTTATAAAGTATTAAATTTGATAATCCTTTTTGAAAGTCATTTTTTTAGGAAACAAATATCTTGTTTAAACTAGGAGTTTTGGAGTTTGGCTCATTCTTAGGTAAGTCAAACTTCATAATAATAGGCATAGGAAAATCTACACCTGTTAATATGGCTTCTCCCTCTCCTAAAATTGGTAAAAACTCTAATGTGTTTTTATTAGCAGAACTACAAGCACTGCTAATAGCTTCTTTATCATTATGATTGATAAGTCTATGAACAATAAAAGTTCCCATTTGACTTAAAGTTCCTTGAGGAATATCTCTAGGCATCTGAGTAGCAATACACATGAAAAGTCCGTGTTTCCTACATTCTTTAGCTATAGAATCAAAAGCATCTAAAGGTTTAGTGTCAAAGTATTCATCTTTAATTGACTTGTTTAAGAATTGATGTGCTTCATCAATGAAAACAACAATGGGACAGTTTTTAAAAGAACCATTTCTTGCTTTAGTCAATAAGAATTTACCAATAGCGTTTACAAAAGTTTCTCTAACTTGAAAATCGTATTTTACATTTTCTAAATTCAAACGCAACAGATTATCAGTTGTATTATCTTCAGAAGTGAATGCATTAATTACATCTGTTACATCATTTTCAGTTCTTTCTTGTTGAAAACCAAATATTTGATTAAGTTCCGGTGTATTTGCTAGATTTGAAACTCTTGAAATTAGACTTACACAATAAGATACGTCATTAGGTGCAGTACCTCCCCAAGAAGTTCCATTATCATAAATACATTCTTCACTTAATTGTCGATGTAATTTCATAAAATCAAAATCAGCTAACCCATTTTCAATAACTGAAATATTATTATAGTAAAATGCATCATAAGGTTTTTTTGGTCTGCTATTTTTTTTCAATAACCCATCTTCAATTGGTATTGTTTCACCCTTATGTTCAAGTTGTGTACTTCCTGCTATCTTCACAATTTTTAAAGATCTAATAGCTTCCATCAATTTAGGCATTTGAGTTCTAGGCGATGGTTTTAATAAGAAAAAAATATCATCAATAGACAGTTGAGAATAATGTAAAATATTTTCTCCAGTACCAATTTCAATAGTTTTCGTGTTTTTATACTCACCTCTGTACTCACCTGTAGCATCAATCAATATTGCCTTATTTCCAGTTTCAATTAAAGATTCAACTAATTTACTTACTGTATAACTTTTTCCTCCTCCAGTTGTTCCTACAACGGCACAATGGCGACCAAATATTGATTGTAAATTAACCTTAACTTCAGTTGAAGTACTAGTAACTAAATGTCCTAATTTGATAGGATCAATAACATCTCCCTCTTTCACTCCAAATCGTGACATATATTGTTGAACTAATTCACCTGAACTAACAAACACTTTAGCTCCGATATTAGGATATGAAGTTAAACCTTTTTTTACTTTTAAAGGTTCATATAAGTCAAATGATAGCAGGATTTCAATTTTTCCAGTGGGATGAAAATCACTAGTTTGAAACGCTTTTTCATTTAGAGAAAGTCTTTCTGATTCAGGAAGTGAAAGTTCTGTTATTCTACCTAAGAATCCATTTTTATCTCCTTCTATGATAACAAAACTACCTACTAAACCACCATTAAACTCTTCTCCAAAATGAGTAAATCCATTTAATAAAACCGAAGAAGGAAAATGAACTTTTACAAATTGAGGAAACACTTGATTTATGTAACCAAGAAAATACTCATGTTTAAATGGGTTAATCTTTAGATTGTTCATTTTTCAAGTTTATTGGGTGGAAATCATCATTTTCATAAGTTCTAATTTCTGGAAAATAATCTGCAAAATCAGAAAATGTCTCAGAGACTAATAATATTCGCTCTGTTTGGACTGCTAATTTTTTTATTTCTTTCAATGATGATGCTACATTGTCATTATCAAATCCAGGATCTATAATTGCTAAACGAAAACTAGGGTTTTGATTTAAAGCTTCTTCAATTGCTGAATTGATATGTTTGTCATTAAAACTATAGCCAATACATAGAAGCAATGTGTCATTATTAATTCTCAAGTTACGCTGGAAACGTGCCATCATTTCAAAGAAAGGTTGGTCATATGAATCTTCATATTTTGCCTCTCTTGGATAGACCATTAATGGTTCTTCTGTGTTTTCTTTTATTATAGTCTTCTCTCCATTTCTTTCCCAGTTTATAGAACCATGTAATTTGTGTAAATGAAAAACTCTTTGAATAAAGTTATCCTCTTCTTGTACTTTACTATTTTCTCGTTGTACGATATCATAGTCAAAGTATCGACCGCTGAAAGTTCTAGGAAAAGTAAATGAAAATCCATCAATCATTATTGCGTTTATTTTTTCAGAAGCATATTCAAAAAGCAAATCATAATTTAAAGTAAAAACTTTAATTCTTGGACTTGTTACTTTTCTCTGTAATAATTTTTCTAAAAGAACTTTATGAGGAAATTTTGTTGCATCTTCAGGACACGCTATTGAACAATTGGTTTTTATAATTTCAAATAGATCTTTTCTTATTTGGGATAATTTGATTTCTTTTTTATCTAGTACAATTTCTAAATCATCATTGAAATGAATAGTTCCTTCAATTCTAGAAAGTAAGGTTTCTAAATTTATATCCTTATAATCGTGCTTTACACTATTACAAATTATTTCAAACCCATTTTCTTCAATATCACCATCAAATAAATCTAGGATTTTATATTTCTCGTCTACAATGTCCCATAAATCTTGCATTGAAGGACCTTTAACATCCATTGATGCGCCAGCTCCGGTTAGAATTAAAAGATTTTTGAATGGTTTTCTAAAAAAAGAGATATAGTTTTCTCTTTTTAATTGGATAGCATCATTCACATTAGGTTTTACAGGATTTCCGTCAGCATCTTTTTTATTAAAAGGTTTTAAATCTTGTATGCTTTGAAGCTTTATTCCATCATATACAGGATTTTTTACTTCAATTGTTTTGAATTTACCATTGATTAATAAATATTTCCACTCTTCTTTTTCCATTATTTAAACGAATTTGTTATATAATCCAAATATTATTATTGATTTTATTTTGATACAATTACTCTATTTTCAGCATCATAACTATAATTAACAACCTCCCCACTAATAATCAATTCAATTGCTTGTTCGATAATCTCTATTGGAGCTACAAACCATTCTCTAGGGGTGTGTCGTCTTTTTTTCTCATCAAAAATGTCAATATTAAGACAGGATTTTCCAAAGAAATTATGCAATAATTGTTCTAGTTTTTGAGGATTCATATTGTAACATTTCCAAGCAGTGATGATTTTTACCTGTGCCATTAAATAGGTTGGGTCTTTTTCGGCATTTTTAATTCTTTCTTCGACAGTATCTTTAGAATATCCTATCTTGTATAAATTATCAATTGCTTGAATTCTTTCATCCTTACTCTTGGAACGCAGTACATAAATATATCCGGCTTCTTGGTCTTCATCAGTAATGTTGCTGAAATTTTCAATAAAATTCTCGTTTACTTTATTGCTGTTTTCAGAGACAACCTGACCATTAGCATATAATATTTTCTCTACCGACCTTTTAAGCATATTCGATTCTGTGCCATTTTCAAATACGCATCTTGTACGTCCGTCTTCTCTTACTCTTGTTCCATCTTCCTTATAATGCTCTTTTCGGTCAATGTTTATTTGCTCTAATAGAAATAAAACTCCATTGTGAACGTAATAGGTTTCTTCCCGGAGATTACCCATTTTAAAATCAACAAGCTTGCGTTTTCCTTCGGCTAAATCTTTTTGAATTTCTTTAAATAAGGATTCGTATTTATCGAAATCTTTACACGGTTTTCTTCGGGCTACAAAATCAGTTGCTGCTCTTTCCTGATCCTTTGGAGTATGTTTAAAATCAAATAAATCAGTGTCATCATTTAATAAATCGAAAGTATCATCATTGAAAATATCATCAATAGAATTGATTTCTTTTTTCTCAACGTTTAATAATCCGTGTACATCCTGGTTTTGTAACGACAGCATTTTTTCTGGATTTTCCCTGATTCTTTTCAGTCTTGAATAGAGCTGAAATTCTGAAATATTAGCAGGATTGGGTTGAGGCTCTTTATTGTATTTTTCAATAAAATCATTTACTTCATTAAAAGAATCCAATAGTCGTTCGTCAGCATTTCTGGCATAAGCAATTTTGGGCTTGACATTTAGAATATCAAACTCATCATTATTAAAAATATCATCAAGGACTTTATTCTTATCCATTTGCCAATCGTTTTCTTTTTTCGTCTTTTAAATAAATAATACATTCCGCCATTCTTTTTTCCAGTGGATCGTTTGCATTAACACTAGGTTCTTTGTCATACATTTTTTTGAATTCCACGATTTTTGGCCACAAAATTTTGGCTTCTTCAAAGTCCATTTTTATTCTAGTTGCTTCAATTGTGTCCTGAATTATTTTCAACACCTTTGTTGTAACATCTTTTGAAAGAATTTCGAAAGCTTTCTGAAATGGATTAATTGAGTCTATTAAATCAATGTGTATGTCGTCGATATTTACAAATTTATCAGCCATCGTAATAAATCGTTGGTCTCCCACTTCTTTTATTTCTCCGTTTTTAATTACTGAATCGACTACCACATATTGACGAATTTCTTCTATTTCCTCATCAGATAGTTCAGGATATTTAATTCTTATGATTTTAGGAATCAATACTTTGTTTATTACTTCCGGGTCGATGTTTCCTGGCATTGCTTTAATCATTGTATCGTCTTGCAGAATGGTTGCTTTTAAATCATTCAAATCCGATTCGAGAATGTCTTTCACTCTTTTTGAACTAGGTTCTTTAAATCCTCTTATTTTGATTTCGCCCGGTTCTGCCTCTTCATCATCATTATCAATTCTAGTTTTGAATTTGAAATTAGGTGCTAATACCTGTTCCATTAACAATGATGCTGTAATGGCTTTGAGCATATTATTAGTTGCCACTTTTACGTCATCCTTAATAGCGTCTGGACTTGCAATCAGGTTGGTAAATTGTGCGTGTGTTTTATTGTTGCTATCCCGAGTACAACGACCGATAATTTGAATTATTTCGGTTAATGAACCACGATATCCCACTGTTAAGGCGTGTTCACAAAAAGGCCAGTCAAAGCCCTCTTTAGCCATTCCCAGTGCAATAATTAAATCCATATCATCAACAGATTTAATGTTTCGGAGGTAGTTTACGATTTTGTCTCTTTCTCGGGAACTATCTTCAACTAAATCAGCGACTTTTAAAACTTTTCCGTCTGTATGTCTTTTTACGTGAATAACACCAGTATCAGAATCCTGTTTGATAATGTCTCCAATCGCATCTATGATGAAATCAACTTCATTGTGTTTTTGTTTTGTACTTTCTCCTGAATTTACATTTGGAATATGGAGAATTGTCTTTTTATCGGTATCGAGAATGTCTATTATTGCCGAAGTGTATTTTCCAGTGTAGAAATGATACCCAATTCCCAAAGATTTCAGGAAGTTGTAGCCGTTTAACTGTTCGTAGTAATTGTAAGTTACCTTAGTAAACTTTGCTTCGTTCTCAGGTGTTAAAATAGGCACACTGTCACCTCTAAAATAAGAACCCGTCATTGCTATAATATGAGCAGTAGATTTGTTCATTATTGATTTTAACAATTCTCCCAATCTATTGTTGACATCGGCAGAAACGTGATGAAATTCATCTATTGCCAATAGAGTATTATTGAATTTTGCTTCGTCCAATTCTTCGCAAGCAAATCGTAAAGTAGCGTGTGTACAAATTAATATTTTTTCGTCGCTATCCATAAATTTATGAAAGGCTTTTACTTTGCTGCTGCTACCTTCGTCCCCAGGAGTACAAAGATTATAAATATCGTTTGGCTCCCAGTTGGCAAAAAAGCCATCTTTTTTTAAATCTGTTTTAGAAAATGAACTCCCAATAGAACGCTCGGGAACTGCTACAATAACTTTCCTGATGCCTTGATTTACTAATTTATCTACTGCCAAAAACATTAAGGCACGGGATTTACCAGAAGCAGGAGGCGCTTTAAGTAGTAAATACTGTGCATCACGAGATTCAAAAGCACGGGTTTGCATTTCTCGCATCCCCATTGTATTTATTTTTGTGCTATTTCCGGTATTATGGTAGTTTACATTTACTATATCTGGCATCTATTTAATTATTGATGGTTAATTTTTAATGGTTTGTTTCTAGCGACTTATTTTCTACTTGATTATTTAATAAAAGGTAATTTATTTAATACTTTTAAAAGCTTTAAAAAATTAATTAAATATTCAAAAACTCATATTTCACAGTACTTAGCATTGGTTTATCATGGGCTTATTTAATATTTTTATTTAATATTTGTGCTGTTTATTTAATATTTTTTATCATGACCCATTTCGATTTTATTCTACTTCCAATGTTTTCAATTGTAACACCAGCCATTTCTTGAATTAAATTATTTATGTAGATTTTTCTCTGTTTTTCATTTTTATAATCCGGTAGGTTAGTAAATAATATAGAATCAATTTCTTCACGTGTAGCAAAACCGTGGTTTTTTATATGCTGAATAATAAAACCCTTATAAACATCCTTATCTAATCCTTTGTTTTTAGTGTAATTGGCTTTTTGTCCCGTAAGTTCTGCAATTGTTGCGGATATATAATAATGTGGTTTCCTTCCTTCAATAAGTCCCTTTTTCTTTAAGAGTTTTACTGCCTCCTCATTTATGTCTAAATCTTTTTGAACCTTATCTAGCAATATTACTTCAGTAAGGCTTAAATCATCTTTTTTCTCAATCAAAAGTTTTGAGTAATTTTCATCTATAGTATGTCCGTAAATCTCCAAAACTACATTGTCCCTTGTTGATTTTGTATAATCAGGCAAAGGAAAATATCTTTTACGTTGGCTTTTATACATTTTATGGATACCATATCCTAAACTGTCTATCATATTAAGGTTTACCATTGCTTCGGCTAACCATTTGTTACGATATTTTTTAGGTGTTTTATCTCCTGTTGTATAATCCTCGGCAGTACCTTCGAAGAAACTACCTTCACTACTAAAAATTAATTTATTTATTTGTTCGGTCAATAAAATACGGGAATGTCTGCTGTAATCCTGATGTGCAATACAATTGTTTAAGGCTTCTAATATTACTTCGGAATCATATTTCATCACCTCGGTAGCTACTAATTGATTGTCAGGGAAAAATTTGTATTTTACATTCCTTATTTTAGATAAAATAGCGTTTATTTCAGAAAACAACGGCATTCCAAAGTGTTCGTAGGCTTTCTCTTCCGTATCGAGTTTCCAAGTTATCTGTGCCACAGCAGGCGAAATAAAATGAGTTGTTTCTGGTTTTCCTAATAAAATGATTGCGGTATTGGTAAGTTTTCCATCAATGGTAATTTTCAGTTTATCCAAAAATGTTTTGTCTGACCATTTGTCAATTTCATCATAGAAAGCAGCGTTGGTGTTTTTTTCCTTGTATTTTTCTCTAGCGAGTTTAATTGCTTTTTGATCTAAATTATCAATAGTTGCTTTCTCTACAATTTGTGCCGACCAATCTGTTTGCGAATTATAAATGGCTCTCAAGAAATGAGGATATTTTTTTAAATCGGTTAAACTGCTATCAAAACGGATGTATGGGTAATTTTTAAAATTGGTAGGTTCGCCAGTTGCTGCCGGAATTCTAAAGATTTCTAAATGATTCGTACCATAGTTACAAATGAAATGGTCAAATTTTATAGATGGGCTTAAAAAACGTCTTATCCACAACTCCAATTCTTCATTTCCCTCTTTACGATTCTTAAAATTAAAATTGGTTCCTACCACCTGATGTGTTTCATCATTAATACCAAAAACTAAATAAGCAAAAGATTGATTTGTAATACAAGCCGCATTAGACAAGCCCGAGATATATTGTCCCAGTTTATCATTTGTTGTTACATTGCCTGTTTTGAATTCCACCCATTCGTTTTCTTTGGGTAAAGCTCTCAACTCGTCAATTAGTTCTATAAGTTCAGTATTAGTCATTTAATTTAGATTTGATTTGTGTTCAGTTTGTTTTCTGCTGTAAAACAAGGCTTCTTCTCTTTATTAGTTATATCGTTTATTGGCAAGGATTAAATAATTATTCCTGTCATTCAATGTTATTTCTAACTACTAAATTCTTCGTCAATTTCTAGTATCATTGATTTTAATTCCTCAAAATGAGATTTCAAAGCATCGATAAATATTTCTAATTCTAATTTATCCTCAATTTTATTTTCTATTAAGTCCCTTTTCAATCGGTTAAGTAAATAATCAAGCCTTTCTGTGGTTTCTTCAATGCCAGGCAATGCTGATAAACCTGAATATCTTTCAATTATTCCATCTTTAATATTCTTATGTATTTTAGAAATTGTATTAAAATTACTTTTAACTGGTGGATAATCTCGATCAATGTTTTCATAAAGTTTTGAAAAATTATAATCAATATTGGGAGACACTAAATCTATCAGTTTTTTATCTTTAAAATTGTTTTTGTGGATTTCGAAATCAGATTTTAATTTTTCCATTGTGTAATTTAAAATTTCTTTAAATAATTCGTTTTGGGTTGCAATACAGGATAAAATATTAACGTACTCAAACTCATCTTCTCCACCTGATTTTGGAAAAGAAGAACTCATTTGAAATCCTTTCTTTTGAATAGTCATTCGACTAATACCGTGAAATGATTTACCTTCCCATCTGCCAGTTGGATGACCAATTGAACTATTGCGAATCTCTCTTATATTATACAATTCAGGATATTCACTTTTGAAATCAATGCCCTGACCAAATAGGGCTTTATTCAGATTGCAAAGAGCGTCTTGTTGCAAATATAATGCATGAAGAATCCCATAAACATATAAATACCCTTTTTCGTTGGAGCTGAATTCCGGTAAGTCAATATAATCGTCTATCGCAATTTGAGAATCTTCTATAACATCCAGTGAGGACCATAATTTATTCCACTTAACTTTATCTTGGAACAGCAATTCTCTTTTCCAAGGATGGTTACATATTTCTCTTATTTCTTCAAATAGATTTTCTATCATTTTTCTTGATTGTCCATTTTTTTTCTATCCACGAACTTTTTTAGCTTTCTTCTCTTCTTGAAACAATGTTCCTTTTTCTTTTTCCTCCGCAATCATTTTTTCATATAATTTGAAAAGGTATTCCAGTCGTTCTTCGTCGCTTTCAAAAGGTTTAGAACGGTAACAACGTTCTACAGCTAAATCGTTCAAGCGGTGCGCTTCACGCAAAGCTTCCGGCATTTTGTCCGGGTCGTACATTTGCGCCAAAGTTTTTTCGCTATGGTTTTCTCGTTCTTCTAAAATTCTAAATACACATTGCTCTAATTCTTCTTTTTGAGATTGGGAAATATTTGGAAAAGGAAAGGTATTGTAGCCTAAAGACGAAGAATATCTATAATCAGTTTTTAATCTTCCACATACAGCCTTAATCCAAGACATATGTATTTTAGAGGTTAGGAGAGTTAATATCCAAGGTTCAGCATTATAAATTGCAAAATTTGGTGCAACAATAATATTTTTTTCATCCAAATATCCCATTGGAATATATTCTCTCCTTTCAGATGAAACACTAGGAACTATGATTGAATTAGTTTCTTTAAATCTTATTTCGGCAAATTGATGTGATTTTGAAGCCAATTCATTAGTATTTCCTCTTTTACTTGAAAGACGTACTTTCTGACATTTTTCAATCCTATTAGCGATTTCAGGTATTTGATTTGCAAATTCTAAATCTTTATCATTAATCCATAGACAATATTTATTTTCTCCTCGTATAAATTCTTGCGCCCCAACTAGTTTTTTAATAAGTTTGGAAATGTCCGGGTATTTAGAAATTAAATTTTCTTTTTCCTGTTCATTTAAAAACAAATTTCCTCCATCATTTGCCATACTACCAAAACACATTTCTGGCAATTTTGATATAGGTTTTGATTTTTTTTCAATAAAAGTATTTTTAGCATTAACTAAATAGCTATTGATGTTATCAACAACTAATTTTAAATCATCTTTATAAATGAATTTTATTTTACTATTCTTATTTCTTACTCCAATAATAGAAACTATCACTCCTGCATTAGCTTTAGCATTATTTGACCATTTAAAAGAAGTATGTGCAAAACTAATTTCTAAATTATCTTTTAATAAAAAAGGCCATAACAAAGCAACCTGTTCACCCTGACAAATTGAATTTGTAGTTACAAAAGAATATTGAGCATTACTGCCTTGAATATAATTTGAACCTTTTAAAAACCAACAAGAAATATAATCTAAATTATTAAAGCCTTTAATTTTATTAAAAACAAATTCCATATCTGATTTTTGCTCATCGCTTTGTAATCTTGCTCCTAAATAAGGCGGGTTTCCTAAAATATAAGTTTCATCTCCATCTTTTTTAGGGCAAATCTTTTCCCAATTTTCTCTGGTCGCATTTCCGTGAATGATGTTTCCCCCTGCTTGTAATGGCAAAGTCGGTGTACTTTCACCAAACACTTCTTTGAATTTTTGGTTCATTTGGTGTTGTGCTAACCAAAGGGAAAGAATGGCTACTTCGTGTGCAAAATCGTCTAACTCGATACCAAAAAAATTGGCTAATTCGATGCGTGAAAAAAGTGTCGGTTGGTATTGTGCTGCCAAGGTTAATTGGGCTTTTGGTATCAATTCTAATTCGGATTGATAGCCTTCAAAACCTGTGGACGCTTTTTGGAGTTCTTGTAATTGTTTGAGAATTTTTATTTCTAAAAAACGTAATTCTTTGTAGGCAATAATTAAGAAATTCCCACTACCACAAGCGGGGTCAAATATTTTTATTTTGCCTAATCGTTCTAATACTTTATTGAGTTTTTTGGGTTCGTATTTAGCCGTTTGAAATTCTTGGTTTAAATCATTTAAAAACAATGGCTCAATGACTTTCATAATATTAGGCACACTGGTATAGTGCATTCCTAAACTACCACGATGTTCTACTGTAACAACAGCTTGTATCATAGAACCAAAAATATCAGGATTAATTGATTTCCAATCTAATTCTCCTGCATCAATAATGGCTTGGCGTGAACGACGTGTAAAATTGGGCATTTTGTGTTTGTGTTCAAACAAACCGCCATTTACATACGGAAACTCGTTTAGATACGCAGAAAGGTCTTTTCGGTTATTGCTGTGGGTATTTAAAACTTCAAATAGTTTGTCTAAATAATTGCTCAAATCGCTACCGTCAGTTTGGGTATGCGATTTAATGGAATTGGTAAAAAGACCCAATTTAAAAATATTGGTATCTTCTCCAAAAAAACAAAACAACAACCTTGATAAAAATACATTTAAACCGTGAATAAATTCAGGCGTATTATCAGGATTGTCTTTTTTGATTTCGTCAAAAAGCTTTGCCATTTTTTCGGCTGCTTTTACATCGGCTTCGGTTTCTTTTTTATGTGACGCTTTTTCCATTCCTGCCCAGGGCAAAAAGAAATCGAAATGCTTGGGTAATGCTGTAAAATCAATATCTAAACTATCATTCGTTTTTGTATCAATTGCCAAGAAAGTTTTGAAATCGGTAACGATAACAAAACGCTGTTCTTGTTTAAGCATGTTTTTTATCTCGGAAATTGCCAGATGTAAATCTTGATTAAAGACTGGTTTGAAAAATACTTTTTTCTTCCAAGATATTTCTCCTTCTACTTTAGATAAATTAAGATTTCCCTTTTGTAAACGAGTTATGGATGCTTTTGGCAAACCATAAGCTAACAAAAATTCATAAATGAATGTTTCATTAGTATAGTTTGTTATTAAATTTTGAAGGTTTGATTCTATTTGTGCAATGTTCATTTTTATATTTTATTTGACCCCAAACACTTATTTTGTTTAGCCTGTAATAAATGTCTTGTTTTCCCAGCGTTTGATTATTTTCTAAATCTATAACAATTTAAAAAGAAGTATCTATTGTTTAAGCCTTTAATAATAACTTGTGAACACTTTGATTGCTAATGAAAAATTAGATTGAATTTATTTACAATTATACAAAAAAGCAATGAGGTGTAAAAGAAGAGTTATTAACAAGAATATGTAGGATAAGCAAAAAATGAAATAAGCAAATTTTAATTTATTTAGGTCAGAACAAACGATTTAAGTTACCTGCTGACATCCTTTTTTGATATCTAATACTGTTGCGTTTTTATATTAAATCATCTTTTTATTTTTCTCTTTCTTTTTGGTAATTCATCATCAACATCCGGAGCAATTTCAAAAGAAAGAAGTGATAAAATGGATGCCAATATTTCAGTATTAATCTTCCAGTGCTCTAATAGCGGTTCGGTTTGTTGCATTTGCATAGTTGTTTTATTATCAGCAATAAATAATTCATTGAGTTTTAAGTTTTGATCGACTTCATTCGCTTTGAAATCTATTCCTGATTGTTCATGAAAAAAGTGATTTCCTTTGACAGAACCATCTTTATTTATTGTTGGCAAAACTTGAATGGCAAATTTTGTCATTCGTTGCTGATACTCTTTAAGATTATTTGGTTTTGTCATCAAAACATTAAAATGAGCATGCTTAATTTGTTTTTTTACATCATTCCTATTAATCAATTCAGCTTCTATTTTTTTATTGACTTCATATTTGTCTTGAGGGTTGCCATTTTTTAGAATATTTTGATTTTCAAATTTTTCAAGTTCTTTTCTTTTATAATTAAAATGTTCATCAAAAAAATTTTCGTTCGAATTAATCCATTTAACTCTATCAAATCCTACTTGATATTCGTTATTACCAATTTTTCTATTGGTTTGTTTTTCATTACAAGTAGGACTTAATTTTAATAATTGCGTTTTGTCTTTTCTGGAAACAATTATGTGAATATGAGATTGCAATCCTTTTTTATACTGTCCAGAAATTTCCTTTCCGTCAATAACCTCTTTATCTGTACCCTTAAATTTCCTAAAATGTTCAATTTTTCCAAAATAAACTAAATCAGCTCCCGATTTTATTCCCTTGTCTTGACGATTAAAATTCAAAGCATAGTTGTCCATCACTTTACGACCATACTCTCTAATAAGGTTATTAAATTGCTCTAATTCGGATGAATTTAATTCTAAAACACTTGTTATTTCTCTTTTACCAGTGGCTAGAAAAGCAATATGACTCAACTCATTCTCGCTGAAGCTAATTGTAGGAGCAAAATATTTAGCATCATTTGCTCCTAATTTTCTTTTATTATTATCGATAGAACTAATAACATCTATCGTGCTGATATTAATCTCTGAAGCTGTAAAGAAACCTTGTTTTCTGTTTTCTAGCTGAAATATTTCATTCATTGAGGAAGACTTTTTGATGAGTTTATCTAATTCTTCATTTTCCTTTTCTAAGTAAATGGCCAAATTGGAACAACTTCCTTTGTTGTCAGCTCCAAGTGTACTATGTGGTTTAGATATTGGCATTATGAAAAAAGAGATTTAATTTTACTCAAAGTGCCAGATTTATTTTTATCGTCTAATAGTTGACAAAGAAGTAAAATGGCTTGTCGGTTTTTTTGTAATTCAGCAACTACCATTTTAGTTCTTTCTACATCATTACTATTTATTTTATTCAGATTCTCAAAATGAGCTTTTTTTATTTCAGTAGTTCGTTCTGAATGTTGTTCTAAGAGTTTATTGATTGAAATAATTAATTTTGATATTTCTTCCTTTTGAGCATTTTGATAATTAAAAACATCTTGTCTTAATGGTTTCAAAATATCTCTTTCTTGAACTTTTAAAAAAGAGACTATTCTTTTATCTAAAGCGGCAACCATTAAAGATGGATCTTTGTTTACAGCATCTTTAGGGTCAATACCAGTTTTCTTGAAATAATAAATCATTTCTTGTATAAGAGCCCCTAAGTTCATTCGCAAACTTTCAGATAATTTTCCAAGTTCTGTATGAGCTTTTTCATCTATAATAATACTTTTTTTAGTCATAATTATAATTTTTAAAACTGTTAATCAATGAGTTAAGCGTCTAATTATATTTAAATTATAAAATCTTATAAACTTCATTCTTAAAGAAAGCCTTATTTTCAAGGCTCTAGCCTCGCAGAGCAAGTAGGATAGGGGTTTTTCCGCCCCTGTCCTACTTGCTACTAAATACACTGCCATTATAAACTCTTTCAAAGCATCACCCACAAGTCTAACCACTTGTTTTAATATTTAAAATCAAGAAATCATTTATATCTTTTGAGCCATGAAACAGATACCTAATATCTTTACATCTTACTCCCCCTAAATTCCACTTCTTTAAACAGTTTTCCGTTGCATTCGAACCCGCAACATCGTTGTCCAGAGCAAACAAAAGTTCAGCATACACATTTAGTACCTTATCTACTTTTGAAAGCATGGACAAAGAATTTAGAATCAAAAAATCTTTTGACTTTTCGCATTTTGGATACAAAGACAATAATGAAAGAAAATCCGACCATGATTCTAAAACTATTAAAGACTTATTGCTTCTGTTAATCCATGTGAACCATTTCTCCCCCAAACATAGCTTGGCATATTTATTTCGAATTTCATATTGATTCTTATCATTCTTAAATCCCACTCCAAAATATTTCTTTTGATTAATCGTATAATAAACTTCATCTAAATACATTTTACATATTTCAATATTCAATTTTCGACTTTTTAAATAGTGAATTAGAATTTGATTCTGTAACGGCTGAACAGTTTTTATACAATACGAGTTTTGTTTTTTCGACTTCACTGAATCGCACTTTTGGGGCGGGTCAAAAGAAAAAATAACATCTTCAGATTGTAGCCATTTAACTGCTTGGTTAAAATCTACTGCAAAATGTTTCATGACATAATCAATTGTATTGCCTCCATGCCCTTCTCCAAAATCATAAAATAGATTGTTTTCACATTTTACAGAAGCGGTACGCTCTGCTCTCCATTCTGGTTTAAACCAAAACTGATCTTTTTTCTTTTCAACCGCTTCAATATTTAATCTTTTCAAAATATTGATTATCGGAATATTTCTTAGTTGCACTATATCTTTCATTCTATTTTGATTTTTCACCTACCTAGCTACCTATCGGTATTAAGCAAATGTTTTTCAGTTATTTAAAACAGGTAGCTTTTTTTGGAAGTTACCTGTGTTACCTTAACGAGGTAGGCTAGGTAATAATTTTAAGAAGCTACCTACCTAAATAAAACACTACTATTGAATTAGTTAAACCATATTAGGTAACTAGGTAGGTATATTTATATTTACTTAAGTATCTGTAAAACCCCACGGAGAATCCTTAAATTTAGGTTTAGCTAAATAACCATAGACTTGCCGCTTAGAATGCTTTATTTTACGAAAGCCATATTTCGTTAAGGCTGAACCAATTTTTTGATTACTCAATTTCTGCCCCATAACCTGTAATTCTGTGACAATTTCAGTTGAAGTTCTAAAATCCACTATACTCTCACTAATGGAATAGTACTTTAAAATAAATTCATTCTCTACTGTTTGGATAGTAAAACGTTCATTTCTTAATTCATTAACTTTTATCTCTTCCTGAGTTAAATCTGATTTAAAATCTTTTTGATGCTTAAAAATATGATAAGCTTGTGACCAAAAATTATCAATATTAAATTCCTTACTGTATGAAAAATCAATTTTATCAATAACGCTAAAAATAATCCACCGTACAGAACCTGTATCATCACATAAAAATTCAGCACGATTTGTTGAAGCTAAAAATGAACACGTTCGATAAAGTAGCGTTGACTTATCCCCATACGGCAAACGTTCATTGACAGATACCTGACTTATTAATGCCTTTATTGCATTAATATCATATCTACCCATCACATCCAATTCCTCTATATTCACAATAAAAGCTTTGGCGAGCTTGACTCGTTCATCTTTTCCAACTCCTAAATTTGTATATAAGTATTTTTCCAGTTGAGCAGGACATAAAAAATTTAAAAAATAAGATTTACCAAAACTCTGCCCACCTTCTAAAACCAATACATGCTTATTTATAGCCTCCTTCATAAATACCGTTTTAACTGCACGAACTGCCCATTTAAGGAGATGGAGATAAAACAATTCGTTATCGTCCGTATTTATATAGCTGGCGTAGCTTTTGACATGATCTTTACCATTCCAAGGTGGTAAGTTTTCAAAATATTCCATTAGTGGATTAATACGTTCTATAAAATGTGATTTCAAATATGTTTTAAAAACTTGTGGACTAACATTTAGTTTTTCTCTATGAAGATGTATCAACAGAGAGGATTCGTTAAAATCGATTTTACGTTTAGAGTGTGCATCAAATATTTCATATTCCAATGCAATTTCATTAAACTTGATTTTAAAATACTTAGATAATTCTTCCTTAATTTTGTCATACACAGAATCCTTGCGTGATGACACGTCATATACGCTTATTTCTTCCATAAATAGATAATTGATGAATAAGTATAATGCATATATTTGCACATACTCTTTTTGAGTTACATAAAAAGCTTTGTAAGCGTTCAAAAGTGGATTTTTGAACGCTTATTTTTTTAATTGCTTGGAAAATTTAGACAAAACTTCCTCGTCAGAATAGACTTTATGCTCCCTGATCCATGCAACTATCTCAACTCTATCGAAGAAAAGTGCTCCATTGGTAGGCTTGTTATGAGGGATCAATTTTTTAGCACTAAGTTTGTGAATAGTGCTATCTGAAAAGCCTGTATAAGCCATCAAGTCTTTTATAGTAAAAATTTCTTTTTGGAACTGATTACCCTTTGTAATCATCATTTTAATTTCATTTAACTGTTCAATAATTTTTTGTGGACTCATAATAAATGATTTAAGATTATGAGGCTAAATTATTTAGATGAAGCTAGATGAAACGTGGATTTGCGACTTGGTCACATAAAAATTCGGGGTAATTCACCTTTTTTTTAGACTATCGTATATTTCTCTTTGGTAAGGGGTAACTAATATTCTTTTTATATCTGACAATGATTTTTCATTTACAGGAAAATATTTTCCTGCTCTTTTATATAGAAATAATGAAGCCATTATTTTTTTACTAACCTTATAATTTGGATCTATTTTTATCAAAAATGGAATCATAAATTCATTAATAAAACCGTGTGTACCGTTAGCACTAATTTCTAGTTTAAAAGTATAATTGTCTTTAGATTTTTTTAAAGAATTACCAATCAAAATTTGAAAATCACTTAATGATGTGTCATCATTAAATAAATCTATTTTTCTAAATTGGTTATAATAATGATATATGACATCTTTATTGGAATCCAAAAGATCATTAATTTTTCTATCAGAAATATTTTTGGAAGGTTTTTGTGAATTTTGGAATTGAGATAAATTACTGTTTGACTTTTCTCTATTATATCGATTAAAAATATTATCGCCTCTTAAGAAATACACAGATGATACAGTAAGTAAAAACGTAAAAATAACAGCTAAGCAAAACATTATGGAATTAAATATGACAAAAGTATCATTACTTATTTGAACAACACACAATATTGCAACTGAAAAAGGTAATAAAGGAGCTGCAATTAAAGAAACTTTTTTAGATCTAAATACAGAATTTAACTTTTCGAATTGTCTATGAAGAAAGAAGAAAAATGCTTCAATTCTACCCGCCATAATAGTAGTAATTTTTAAATTAAGAGTAAAAATACTAAAAAAATGTAGCTAATTGAAACAGAATGAAAAGTTTACTATCTTTGTAAAGTCAATAATTTGTTGTACATATGTTGTACTGATAGAAACAAAAAAGCCTCTACATTGCTGTAAAGGCTTGATTTTAAGAGTGGTCCCACCTGGGCTCGAACCAGGGACCACCTGATTATGAGTCAGGTGCTCTAACCAGCTGAGCTATAGGACCGGTTTAGAGGATGCAATATTACTACTATTTTTCATTCACACCAAATATTTTAAGACATGATTTGCATTTAATTTTAATTCGAAGCCCATGTTTCAAAAACAAGATTGATTTTCAAGACATTATTGAGAATAAAAAAAGGAACTTTTTTTATCTAATTTCCTGACAAAGCTCAACCAAAACACCATTTGTATTCTTTGGATGCAAAAAAACCACCAATTTATTATCGGCGCCTTTCTTCGGAACTTCATTTATCAATACAAAACCTTCGCTTTTTAGGCGTGAAATCTCGGCATGAATATCTTCAACATCAAAAGCGATGTGATGAATTCCTTCACCTTTCTTTTCTAAAAATTTCGCAATCGGGCTTTCTGGATTGGTCGCCATCAAAAGTTCAATTTTGTTTGTTCCAGTTTGAAAGAAAGAAGTCAAAACTCCTTCACTTTCTACGGTTTCTTCTTTGTACGACGGAACGCCCAATAATTTCTCGAACAATACATTTGCATCGTCCATATTTTTTACGGCAATTCCAATATGTTCTATTTTATTTACCATCTTATTTTAATTGAGTTACATAAGTATTAAAATAACCACATTCTGCAATTACATCCTGATAATATTTAGTATCCGAATATTCTTTTTGCAGCGTTTTAAATCCATTCCAAGCAATAAAATTCACTTTATCATCATTCGCATCCCACCAATATTTAACACTATTGTATTTAGTATTATAATATTCGTTTCGTTCGCATTTCGAAATTAAATACACGCATTTTGCTTTCTGTTCCTTTGTAGATGCTGCCTGCAATGCTTTTTGGTAATACATTTTAGAAACACTGCAATCTGTAATCATCTTTTTCATAGAATCTCTAAACGAATATGGACTTGAGCCGTAACCTACAATAGTAATTTCGTAGAAAGTTCTTCCGTTTCCAAAATGCGAAATATTATAAAATGCATTTCCTAACAATAAACTATTGGTGTAAACATCTTCGTTTTTAGCCAGTTTATCCTGCATTTCTTTTATTGTATTTAAGAAATCCATTTGTGTATACTTTCTTTTTTGGTAAGCTGCATGATCACAATCGTGGCAGTCTTTTATACTTCCGTTAAACGGATTTCCTAAAAATTTAGAATTCTGAACTGAATCTGTCTGTTTCATAAACTCGATAGCTTCTGGAATTTTGTTTTTGAAAGTTGCCTGAACTGCCTGAAAGTTATTAATATCCTTTAATTTCAAACTATAAATTCCCGCACCAATATTCTCTATTTCAGACTTATTCGATTTTGACAAAAACGTTTTTATTCCTTGTAAATTCTTCTCATCATCATAAAAAGCATTTCCATCATTCCAATAGCTGTAACGAGATTCGCCAAAAATCTCAGCCATAACTAAATTTCCTTTTTCACGATAAAGCGTAGACAAATAACTTCTGCTCCATGAAGAAGCATTTTGATAACGAAACTCTTGTCCTTTATAGTTTTTTGGAAGTCCGTAATACAACCAATTCAAATCGGCTAGAATTGCTTTTTCGTTTTTATCCGTCAGTTTATCAATTTTACTTAAGTTATTTACAAAACGCAATAAACGAAGCTGCATTCCTGCCAATTCTGTTTTAGGAAGCGTTTTTACCGCTTTATCAAAATTCTTATCTGCATTTACATAATCACCTTTTAAAGTCTGCAAATACCCAAGAGACAAATCCCATAAATAAGGTCTGTCTGTATTTCCTGCCGCCGAAATTTTAGCAATTAAATCCAGCGCTTTTTTATCCACTTTAGCTTGATTTTCGGTTTTGTTTTCCGCAACAGTCAGCTTTTTTACAGGTTGGTTTTCTCCACCATCCTTCTGAAAAGAGTTATTTATAGACTGTTCAAGTCCGTTTACCAATCTAGTCGCCAAATAATTTAAATGTTCACTTTTTGGATCTAATTCGTAAATTTTCTCGATTGCCTGTTTTTCATCTTTATAATATCCGTGAATAGCCCAAAGTGCTGCTTTCTCTTTATTAGTCTTTGCCATTGTCAGCGCTTTATTCCAGTCTGTTTCATTTTTTGGAGCAAAACTATACGCTGTTACCACTCTTAATTCAGGACATTTATCAAAAACCTGCGCATACAAATAGTTCGAAACTGCATATTTTCCTTGTTTATGATTGATTCCTGCAACGTATGAAAGCGCGCGATAATACAATGTGTTTTTAGGAACTGAGCTTTCTGTTTTATTAAAAAACTCAATTGCTTTTTGTTTATTATTACTATAAAAACGAGCTTTCATAGTAAGAAACCAATATCTATTTTTCAAGAAAGGATCGGACAAAGTATTGTAAACATTCTCGATTGACTGAATCATTTTAGCATCATTGAACGTTTTTGCCACAACGGGATCATAACTCCAATGATCTTCGCTAATTGAAACGGTTTCTATTTTTTGTGCCAAATACAAAAACTCAACAAAGTTTTTTATTTTTTCGTCTTTCAATGGCATCTTTTTTCCCCATTTTAAAGACGAAGCATTCTCTTTTTTAGCTTTGTAATACACATGAAGATCTGTGATTTCTTCCTTATTCTTAATCTTATTTTTATTATCTGAATAATAATTTGGCTTCTCATCACCAATTAAAAAATAATTTACTGTTGTAGTATCTATTTTTCCTTTTAGATAAGCTGCCCAATCTGATTTTATGTCTTTATTGAAACGTGAATTATGCTGCGTATCATAACCAATTCCGTAGAAAATACCATTCGACAAAAAAAGCGGTGAATAGGATTTATCTGCAAACGTTTCTGGAGTAAAATTAGAACTATAAAGACCAAAATAATCCCAATCTCCATCTGCACAAGCATAAATTATTCCGTATGTAAAAAGGAAAGCTGCACTAAAACCAAGAAACAACTTGCTTAAAAATATTCTTTTCATAATTATTAATATTGAATTCGTCTAAATCGTAAAATATAATTTCTTTTGGAGACTGAGCTTTATTATCGTCTAAATCTTCAGCCATTTCTTTTAAATCTTCGGGAGAAATTGTCTCTGTTTTCAGCAGATCATTTTCTTGGTAATAAACACCATTTTTGTAATTAGATTGTTTTACTCTAAAAAATATTGAACTAACCTGCTCGAAGTTTTTATCTTTTTTGAGTTCGTTGATATTCAATTTCGAACGCAAACCTAAAACCTTTTGATTCCTAATATGAATTGCCCACGAATAAATAGGAAGCGCATAATCAAGATGCAGTGGATATTTCTTTAAACTTTTAAGATATTTCTCTGAGATTTTTCGGCTGTAAATAGAGTTTAATGAATCTGGCGCTATACTTCCCATATTGTAAAACATCAAAACGCCGTTATCTACATTCGGAATTTTAGTTTTCTTAAAGTACTTAACTTGATGAAGTCTGATTGTGGCCGAGAGTTTTTTCTTCGAAAGCTTTTTAATCTGCTCAATAAACTTAAGATAATTGTCTTTGCTGTTCAATGTCCAATCGCAGTCAATTTGAATTTCGGTACAATTAATTTTATTCTTGCTGTTGATTTCAGTAATTAAATGAATCGTCTTTTTTGCAAGATCTTCAACGTCTAAATACTTCTCAAGCATTACTTTATTTTGAATAAAAACAACTGGAACTATTTCAAACTCTTGCACATTTTCATAAAAATGAACTGGACTTACAGGAAATAGTTGTTGGGTTTGAGGATCAAGTCCGATGTCAAAATATCGGACATAAAGTTTATGAACCTCATTGTCTTTGAGAGCTGTCTTTTCTGTTTCTGAAAATTTTAGATTGGTTTTCCAATAATAAAAAGAAATTATTGGCTGGTCTTTTTTGCTGCATGCAGTCAGAAAAAGAAGTAACAAAACCCAAAAAAATCTTTTAACCAAAACGAAGTGATATTATATTTAAAATCAAAAGTAAGAAATTATCTCGTATCAGAGATTTTAAATTCTAAAAATTGCGAAAATATCTACGGTTCGAAATCCTAATAAATGGCCAAAAAATTTCAATTAAAGCAAATATAATTGTTATTTTGTGCAATCAAATTTAAAAACCGCTATGTTTAAAAGCAAACTCAAATATATTTCATTTTTACTGGTATTATTAATGGTGAGCTGCGCCAAAAGAGGCAATATTACTGGCGGATTAAAAGACACTCTGGCTCCTATTTTAATATCCAGCACTCCTAAAAACTTAACTACAGATTTTCAGGGAAACGAGATTACATTGGTATTTGATGAATATGTTAAATTAAAAAACCTCAACAAACAGCTTATTATTTCTCCTCCAATGAAATATGAGCCGCAGATTACGCCTGTTGGTGTGAGTAAATTTTTAAAGATAAAACTTAGAGATACTTTACAGCCTAATACTACTTACAGCTTAAATTTTGGACAAAGTATTACTGATAATAACGAAGGAAATCCGTTGAACCAGTTTAAATACATTTTTTCAACCGGCGCTTATATCGATTCTCTTACTCTTGGCGGAAAAATTAAAGATGCTTACGCAAAAAATGTGGACAACTTTGTTTCTGTAATGCTTTATGAAGCAAACGACAAATACAAAGATTCTGTCATATACAAAGAATTTCCGCGATACATTACCAATACTTTAGACAGTATGAGAACTTTTAAATTTGAAAATTTAAAAGCTGGAAAATACTTGTTAGTTGCTCTAAAAGATAAAGGAAGCAATAATAAATTTAATCCAAAAGACGATAAAATTGGATTTATAAAACATTTTATTACGGTACCTAATGATACCATTTTTGAGTTAGATTTATTTAAAGAAACACTGCCTTTAAAAGCATTCAAACCAATTCAGGTTTCAGGAAACAGATTACTTCTTCCGTATGAAGGAACACAGAATTTTAAAAATTCGAAACCAAAAATTGTACTAAAAAACAACGGACTGGTACTGGAAACTATCGTAACACAATTTCCTAAAAAAGATTCGCTGCAAATTTGGTATAAACCTTTAAAAGCTGATTCATTGTCGTTGGAAGTGAGTAATGACAAGTACAATAAAAAATTCACTTTTAAGATTAAGGATCAGAAAAAAGACACTTTAAATATTAAAGCTGTTCAAAACGGTGTGCTTAATTTCAGAGAAAAATTCACGTTAGAAACCGAAACTCCACTGGTAAAATTTGACAAAACAAAAATTAGACTCGTAAATAAAGATTCTACTGCGGTTGATTTTACTACTGAATACGACGAATTCGAACAGAAATTGTACGTTGATTTCAAAAAAGAGCCTTTGCAAAAATATAATTTCACATTTTTCCCTGGCGCGTTAACTGATTTCTACGACAAAACAAATGATACGTTATCGTATAAGTTAACTACAAAGGAATTTGAAGATTATGGCAATCTGGTTTTGAATTTACAAAACGTAAAACGCTTTCCTATAATTGTTGAAATCACCAATAAAAAAGGTGATAATGTGTATGCTTCTGAATATTCTGAGGGCAAAACAAAAATTGAATTCAACTTACTGCTTCCAGAAGAATTTACGGTTAGAATTATCTATGATGATAATAAAAATAAGATGTACGACACGGGTAGTTTCTTAAACAAAACGTATGCTGAAGAGGTATTTTATTATCAAAAAGGCGTAGATGTTCGATCGAATTGGGATGTTGATCAGTCGATTGATTTAAATATTCCTTACAATCCTGAAGTCGAGAAAAAAGACGATGATTTAAAGAGAAAGAAGGAAGAGAAAAAACAGAAAGCTTTTTAAATCTTAATTCAATCGCATAAAATGGATACTGAATTAATCGAGAGTAAAAACTGGTTTCAATCAAACTGGAAATGGATTATTCCTTTAGTTCTTTCATTGGTTTTAATCTCCGGCTATTTATTCTCGAGCTCCGACGAAAACATAATGGATTTTGCTCAAGCCTATAATGATACTGCATTGTATGAAAAGGCGATAGAAAAAGCCAATTCAAACAAAAGAATCTTGGAAACTGTTGGAGAAATTCAGCCAATCGACAAATTAGCGATTTTAGAAGGCAACACGATGTATGCTGACAACAATACTTCGGTTGTATTATCGATTAGAATTAAAGGCACAAAAAGCAATGGTAAATTAGATATTACGGCTAAAAAATTGGGTTCAGAATGGGAATATAAAAAAATTCTTGTTCGCTGTAAAAATCCAAAAGAAGAGATTACAGTTGTAGATTCCAATTAAAACATCTTGTTTCTTAGTCCAAATTGATTTTAAAACTGTCTTTATCGTTTAAAAAAGCGAACTTTTTTCGAGCTTCCAGCATTACATTTTTATCTAGTTCAAGTACAAAAACATCTTCTGTTTCCTGTGGTTCTAAAATATAGTTCCCTAAAAAATCTATTGCCTGCGAATGTCCAATATGCTCAAAATTATTGGCATCAAGTCCAATTCTGTTTACTCCAATAACATAACTTAAATTTTCAATGGCACGTGCTTTAAGCAAAGTGTCCCAAGCATTTGTGCGTACTTTTGGCCAATTGGCAACATACAAAAGCAAATCATAATTTTCGACATTTCTAACAAACACTGGAAATCTCAAATCATAACAAACCTGCAGGCAAATTTTCCAATCGAGATAATCAACTATTACTTTTTGAGTTCCTGCTGTATAAAATTCCTCTTCGCCAGCTAATGTAAATAAATGTCGTTTGTCATAAAACTGAGTTTCACCTGACGGAAAAACAAACAGCATTCGGTTATAATACTTTTCATTTTCAACAATAACCAAACTTCCTGCGACTGCACTGTTTTTTGCTTTTGCCATAGTTTTCATCCACAACACGGTTTCTCCCTGCATAGTTTCGGCAACTGCAGAAGGATTCATGGTAAAACCAGTTGAAAACATTTCTGGGAGAACAATAAGATTTACTTCAGAATCGAGCTGATTTATTTTCACTTCAAAGCATTTTCTGTTTTCAGAAGCATTTTCCCAATAAAGGTCGGATTGAATTAGTGCTGTTTTCATACTTCAAAAATACGAATTTTCAGCTAAATTTTTTTTGCATCTAAAAAAGTTACCGCTGCAAAATTTTCTCAAAGAGCCTTTTAAAACTGCACTTTTTTTGGAAAACAAAAATACATCAGCAAAAAAATATGCAAAAAAAATGCATTTCTTGCAAAAAAAATGCAAATGTGAAAAATAAATATATATATTTGATCGCCAATAAAAACCAAAAAAAAACATGAAAACCAAAAAATTATGAAAACAAAGTTAATTTCATTAGTGTTTATTGGGGGGGTAATCTTCTCAGCAAATGCGAAAGAGACTGCAATTAAAAAACATCTTTTTGAGCAAAAAAGCAGTCAGGTTGAAATTTCGGGCCAAGTGATTGGTCAGGATGACGGAATGCCAATTGCGGGAGCGACAATTTATGCTAAAAGCAACAAAAAAAATGCATCTATTACTGATGAAACAGGAAAGTTCAAATTAAATGTTCCAGAAAACGAGACTCATATCATTGTTTCCTACATGGGTTACGCAACTTTAGAATATGAATTAAGTGCCGTTAAAGATTTAGTTATACGCTTAAAACCTGCAGAAAATGTTTTAGATCAGGTTTTAGTAACTGCATTAGGAGTTAAAAAAAGCAGTAAAGCGGTTGCTTATGCTGTGACTGAATTAAAAGGAACTGAGTTTACAAAGGCTAAAGAAACTAATATCTCAAATGCTTTAGTAGGGAAAATTGCTGGTGTAAACGTAAGCAGCACAGCAACGGGACCAAACGGTTCGACAAGAGTTGTTATTAGAGGAAATGGTTCCTTAAACGGAAACAACCAGCCAATGTATGTGGTTAACGACTTACCTATTGACAACACACAGCTTAATTTACCTGGAATTGGAAATGGTGCGGGACAAACTAGAATTAATGTTGACCGAGGTGATGGAACTGCTGTTATAAATCCTGATGATATTAAAACCATTACGGTTCTTAAAGGTGGAACAGCTGCGGCATTGTATGGTGCAAATGCTGCAAATGGTGTCATCTTGATTCAGACAAAAAGAGGTTCAATTCAAAAAGGAATTGGAGTTGAGTATAACACCTCTTTTACTTTTGAAACTCCATCAATCATACCAGATTGGCAATACGAATACGGATCTGGAGATGCCAATAAAAAACCAACTACTAAGGCAGAAGCAATAAATTATGGCCGCTGGTCTTGGGGTGCAAAAATGGACGGAACTGATGTTATTCAATTTGACGGAGTGAAAAGACCATACAGCCCTCAGAAAAACAATATTAAAAATTTCTACGAAACTGGAACAACTTTTATCAATTCGATCGCTTTATCCGGCGGAACTGAAAAAGCAACAGGACGTCTTTCGTTCTCGAATATGGACAATCAATCTGTTGTGCCAAACTCTGGTTTTAATCGCAAAAGCATAAATATTGCGAGCAACGTGAACTTAACTGATTGGTTAAAATTTGATGTAGTAGCGCAATATAATTTAGAAAAAAACAACAATAGAGTTACCGTTTCAGATGCTGAAGCAAACCCTAACTGGGGAACTTATATGATTGCCAACACAGTTGATATTAGAAATCTTGCCCCAGGTTATGATGAAAACGGCGTTGAAGAAGCTTGGAACCCAGTAGCAATTGCTACAAACCCTTATTTTGTTGTTAATAAAATAAAAAACAGCGATACTAAAAACCGTTTTATCGGTATGCTGAATGTAAAATTGAATTTTACACCTGAGTTATTCCTTCAAGGTAGAATTGGTCAAGATTTTACAAACTATGATTTCTTTGGTTACATTCCAAAAACAACTTTGAACAATCCAATTGGATATGCGCAAGGTTCAAAAATGAAATTATCGAACTTAAACTCTGAAGCTATTCTTAATTATACTAAGAAAAATATTTACGGCAATTTCTCTTTAAATGCATTAGCAGGTGTAAACTCTCGTACTACTTTGAGAGATGAAACAAGAATTGAAGGTTCTGGTTTTGTATTGGATGATTTTTACGCACTTAGCAACTTAGGTACAATCACTTACAGTTATCCTTACGGAAAAACAAAAACAAACTCTGTTTATGGTGCTGTAGATTTAGATTATAAAAATGTGGTGTTTTTAAACTTTACAGGTCGTCAAGATTGGTTCTCAACACTTTCACAAGACAACAACTCTGTGTTTTATCCATCGGTTGGAACAAGTATTATAGTTTCTGATATTGTAAAAATGCCTGAATTTATTTCATTTGCAAAACTTAGAAGTTCATGGGCTCAAGTTGGAGGAGCAACACCAGATCCTTATGCATTAAACCAATCTTACTCAATGGTTCAAGGCGGACATAATGGTGAACAATTGCAAACACCAACAAGCAACAGAGTTCCAAATTCAACTTTAAGTCCATTAACTTCTACAACAATTGAGGTTGGAACTGATTTAGGATTTTTCAACAATCGCTTAAATCTAGATTTTGCATGGTACAATCGCTCAACTACAAATGATATTGTTGAAACTACAATTTCAACAGCTTCAGGAGCAAACAGCGCTTTGTTAAACCTTGGAAAAATGAGAAATAAAGGAATTGAATTTTTAGTGAGCGGTAAAATCATCAACTCACGTAATTTTTCATGGGATGCAAGTTTCAACGGTTCTTACAATGAAAACAAAGTTGAAGCGCTTACAGATGGACTAAACTCTATAACGATGGCAACTTCTGTAAACGGTTACGCAACTATTACAAGTGACGTGGGACATCCTTACAGCACAATAAAAGGATACAGACCTCTTAAAGATGCTAAAGGAAATACAGTTTATACGCTAAGCGGAGGTTCTGCAGCAATCGCAAGAGGACCGCTGGAAATATTAGGAGAAGGTGTACATCCTTGGACAGCCGGTATTACCAATGAATTCAAATACAAAAACGTATCATTCAGCTTTTTAATTGACGGTAAATTTGGCGGTAGTTTATACTCAGGAACTGATTTGTACGGAACACGTATGGGATTAACTAAGTTGACTCTTGAAGGTCGTGAAAACGGACTGCCTATTAAAGGTGTTGACACAAACGGAAATCCTGTTGATATGGTTATCGCTCCAGAAAACCTAAGATATTATTATGATGGTTTAAAAAGTATTTCATCAACATTTATCTATGATGCAAGCTTCATAAAACTACGTCAAATAATATTGGGCTACACATTACCAGTTGATAAAATAAGAGGTTTATCAAAACTTCAAGGAGCTTCGATCTCATTTATTGCAAGAAACCTATTCATTCTTTACAAGAAAACACCAAACGTAGATCCTGAATCTGTATTCAGCGCAGGAAATGCACAAGGTGTAGAGCAATTTGGAGTGCCAAAAACCAGAAGTTTCGGTTTAAGTTTAAATATCAAATTTTAAACTCATTTTATCTCTAATTTTTAAATTAAAAGACATGAAAAAGATAACCCTTTTATATATAGCAGGTATCCTTTTAGGAAGCATGACAGCCTGTACGGAAGATTTTGAAGAAATCAATTCCAACCCAAATGCAGTTGAAAAACCAAATCCGAATTTTATTTTCAGCAGAGCACAGCTGGACGGCTTGGCAAACAACTATTTTTTCACCAATATACTGCAATGCGGCGGAATGCTGCAGCATTATGCTACTTACAAAGAAGCTTCGGGCGTTGGAGACAAATATTTGAATAATGAAGTTTATTACTCTGCTTATTTCAACCAAGCCTATCCTACGGCATTAAACGAAACAGAAATTGTAATTAATACAGTAAAAAGCAATCCGAACGATAGTAACAAACTTAATATTGCTAGAATCTGGAAAGCCTTTTTATATCATAAAATTACCGATTTGTACGGAGACATTCCATATACAGAAGCGGCAAAAGCAAATAGTGCAAATGTTTTTCTTCCAAAATATGATTCACAAGAATTCATATACAAAGATTTATTGAAAGAACTTGACGAAGCTGCTATTGCATTAGATCCTGCGAAACCAAGTTTTGGCAAAGCCGATTTTATTTACGCTGGAGATGTAGCAAAATGGAAAAAATTCTCTTATTCACTAATGCTTCGTTTAGGATTAAGATTATCGAAAGTTGACCCTGCTTTATCAAAAACTTGGGTAACTAAAGCAATTGCTGGAGGAGTAATTTTAAATAGCGGCGATAACGCAATTATGACCTATAAAGATGGGCCAAACAACTTTAACCGAAATCCGGTTGGTTTTGACTCTAGAAGTGAAGATTACTCAAATGGATCATACGGAAAAACAAATCGTGAAGGTGGTAAACTTGCTAAAACATTTATTGATTTACTAAAAAACACTGCCGATCCTAGAATTAGTGTTTACTCTGGAGTATGGCAGGGAACTGTTCAGAATACAAGTGCCGCTGTGCAAAAAGGATTTCCTAACGGAATAAAAACGGCTCCATCACCAGAAGAACAGCAAACTTATTCTGAACCAAATCAAAATACTATTTTAAGATTTGATGCGCCGCTTGTACTTATAAGCAATGCCGAAACAAACCTGTATTTAGCAGAAGCTGCAGCAAGAGGATGGTATACTACTGAAACAGATAAAGATTTATATGAAAAAGGTGTAAAAGCATCTTTCTTAAACATGGGAGTTTATGGTACGTCTTACGCAATTGCAGATGCCACACCTTATTTAACCGCAAATCCGTATAACGCGTCAGGATCATTTGAAGCAAAAATGAATCAAATTCATACTCAAATTTATATTGCTTTGTTTGTTGACGAACAGGAAATTTATGCCAACTGGAGAAGAACAGGATATCCTGTTTTGGTTCCTGTAAACTATCCAGGAAACGTTACAAATGGCACAATTCCAAGACGTATAAAATACCCAACAGGCGAATATTCAGTGAATTCGACTAACTTAGCAGAAGCGGTTAAGCGACAAGGAGCAGATACTTTCACAACAAAAATCTGGTGGGATAAATAAAAACACAATTCATAAATGAGCATTTTAATTCTTACGGCATGCATTGCATTTTTAATCATTCAAATTGCTTGGTTTAAAATCAATCCGTTTATTGCTTTTATAATAACAGCTTTATTAGCAGGTCTTTTTTTAGGCCTGCCAATAAACACATTGTCACAAACAGTACAAAAAGGTTTAGGCGAAATGCTGGGCTCAATCACATTGATTATTGTGTTTGGAACCTGTATTGGAAAACTAACCGTTTCATCAGGAGCGGCCAATGTTATTGCCAAAACAGTTATGGGATGGACAGGCAAAAAATACGTACGTTTAGGCTTAATGATTACAGGTTTTATTGTTGGGATACCTCTATTTTATAGTGTTGGATTTGTTTTGTTAGTACCTCTAATCTTTTCAGTAGCCCATCAATTTAAATTGTCAAAAGTATATCTGGGAATCCCTATGCTTGCGTCGCTTTCAGTAGCACACGGTTTTTTGCCCCCACATCCTTCTCCAATGGCGTTAAGCAGTATTTTAAATGCCGACATTGGACTTGTTTTGATTTACGGAATAATAATAGCGATTCCAACTATTTTTATTGCGGGTTTATTGTTTTCTAATTTGCTTAAAAACATCAAAACCGAATCTGATCACGAAATTATAAATGTTGAAGAAGTTGCCAATCAAGGCAGACTTCCAAGCTTTTCTCTTAGCTTATTTTCTGCTTTATTTCCTGTTTTCGGATTAACGGTTACTTCTTTACTGCCGTTGATTTCAACAAATGAAAACTTAGTAAACATTTGTAAAACAATAGGAGAACCAAGCATGATTATGCTGATATCACTGCTTCTTTGCACCTATACGTTAGGAATTAGAATGAACCGAAGCCTTGTATCTGTAATGGATGATTATGCCATTGCCATAAAAGATGTCGCTTTGATCGTTTTAATCGTAGGCGGTGCTGGAAGTTTAAAAGAAGTTATGATTGTAAGCGGTGTAAACGACACTATTGTTGCTGCTTTAACACAAATAAACATTCATCCGTATTTATTGGCTTGGATAATGGCCGCGATCATTCGCGTTTGTGTTGGCTCTGCAACCGCTGCCGGATTAATGACAGCCAGCGTTTTATTGCCTTTACTGGAGCTTAATGGCTTAGATCCAAACTTACTGGTTTTATCAGTTGGTGCAGGAAGTTTGATGTGCTCGCATGTAAACGATCCAAGTTTTTGGATGTTCAAAGAATATTTTAATATCAGCCTGAAAGATACTTTTAAATCATGGACAGTCATGGAATCATTGGTATCTGTTTTAGGAATCATTTTCGTTTTTATTTTAAACTCTATAATACATTAATATCATGAATTTATTACCACAAGAAAAATTTGACACTCTTGGTTTGTCTTTACCGCCAGCGCCTCAGCCTTTGGGTATTTACAAACCCTATTTAGTTGATGGTAAATATTTATACCTTTCAGGTCACGGTCCTGTTAGAGACGACAAATCCTTAATCATTGGTCGAATTGGCGATGATATGGATATCGAAGAAGGAAAATTAGCAGCAAGGCAAGTCGGACTAACCATGCTTTCTACAATAGTAACCAATTTTGGGAGTCTGAACAAAGTAAAAAGAGTCATAAAAGTACTTGGAATGGTGAACTGCAATGGCGATTTTTTAAGACATCCTTATGTAATAAACGGCTGCAGCGAATTGTTTGCGGAAGTTTGGGGACAAGAAAACGGAATTGGAGTACGAAGCGCTGTGGGAATGGGTTCTTTACCTGATAATATTCCTGTAGAAGTTGAAGCTGTTTTCGAATTATATTAGATTAAAAAAATTAGCCCGCAGATTAAACGGATTGGCACAGATTATTTTTTTTCAAACACATAGAAACATAGATTTTTTAGCTGAATACTAGAAGGAAGTAAAAAAGCTAGCTTTTACACATAGCTATGTTTGTTAATGCAAGTGAAACGCCTTTTATACGGTTTTAAAAACTATGTCTCTATGTGTTCAAAAAAAATAAGCGCTACGTTTAAAAATCATTTTAATCCATATAATCTGTGGGAAAAAACAAAAAATATGAATACAACACCACAAACTAGAATTGCAACTTTTGGAGAGTTATTACTCCGAATGAATGTTGCTGATGGAAACCGATTTACGCAGGCCAATGAAATAAAAATTCACGTAGGCGGCGCCGAAGCAAATGTTTGTGTTTTACTTTCTCAACTCGGAATTCAAACCGATTATATTACCCGACTGCCGCAAAATGATTTGGCACAATTAGCTTTAAACGAACTTCAAAAATACAATGTTAATACTTCAAAATGTGTTTATGGCGGAGAACGTTTAGGTTTATATTTTGTTGAATCTGGCAATCAAATCAGACAATCTCAGGTAATTTACGACCGAAGCAATTCCTCTTTTTCAACCATTCAAAAAGATCAAATTGATTGGGATAAAGTTTTAGAAGATGTTACGCATTTTCACTGGTCAGGAATAAGTCCGGGAGTTTCAAACGAAGCTGGTTTAGCCTGCAAAGAAGCAATTCTTGCGGCGCACAAAAAAGGTCTGCCTATTTCTTCTGATTTTAATTATCGCTCGAAATTATGGCAGTACGGAAAACATCCTTCTGAAATTATGCCAGATTTACTTCAATACAGCACAATTACAGTAGCCGATTTAGATGCCATTGAAATTTATTTCGGAATCAAAACCGATATAAATGAATCCGATGAAAATCGATTTCAAAAAACATTTGAGTTATTAAAGGAAAAAATGCCCTACTTAAAAACATTAGCAATGAGTTTTAGAAAATCCGAAGGACAGGCACATCTGTACAAAGGATTACTGATTCATGAAGGCAATTTTTTCCAAACTCAAGAACACAAAATACATGTTGTAACAGACCAAATTGGTTCTGGAGATGCTTTCAATGCGGGATTATTATACGGATTATCCAATAAATTATCTGGACAAGAATGTATTGAATGGGCAACAGCCTGCGGCGTAATCAAACAAAGTATACATGGCGATTTTGCAATAAGCAGCAACGCCGAAATAAGTCATTTTATTAAAAACGGCTCAAGTAACAGAATTAATAGATAAAATAAGAATATGTACAGCATTTTAAAAACGCAAGGTGTACTTCCGTTAGTAACCCAAATCGACATCGAAACTGCCCAAATAATATTACGATCAGCGGCTGATGCTGGCATTAAAATTATTGAGTTTGCTGCGCGTTCAAATGACTCTAAAGAAGTTTTCAGCCAAATGGTAAACTTTAAAAAGGCGAACAATTTAAACATTAAAATAGCTGTTGGATCTATTTTGACTATTGAAGATGCAGAGACCTACCACAAACTAGGAGCCGATTGCATTGTATGTCCGCATACTGATTTAGAAATTGGCAATTACTGTATTAAAAATAACATTTACTGGATTCCAGGAGCCGCTACATTAAACGAAATTCTTTATGCCAACAAACAAGGAGCAGAAATAGTAAAGCTATTTCCTGCTGATAAAATTGGAGGACCAGGATATGTAAAAGCAATAAAAGCACCATTTCCAAACTTAAAAATAATGCCGACTGGAGGCGTAACTTTAGAAGAAAGTAATTTAAAATCTTGGTTTAAATCTGGAGTTGTATGCGTTGGAATTGGTTCAAACTTATTTTCAAAAGAAATGCTGCAGCATTTAACTTATGATCAATCGCTCGAAGCATTTCAAAATTTAATTGAAATAATCGAAAAAATAAGAAACTAGATTATGCAAAAAAAATGGTGGAAAATTAATTCCGAAACTCAACTTGATACCCCATATCTGGCAGTGTACGAAGATCGTCTCCGCTGTAATATTGAATATCTGATAAGTTTGGTAAAAGGAGACACTCAAAAGCTTCGCCCTCATATCAAAACACATAAAATAGGCGAAATTCTTGAGTTGTTTAAAATTTACAATATCAAAAAAGTAAAATGCGCTACAATAGCAGAGGCAGAACTTGCTGCCATACACCAAGTTCCAGATGTACTTCTTGCCTATCAGCCGGTTGGTCTTAAAGCTGACCGATGGATTTTACTTATTCAAAAATATCCAGAAGTTCATTTTTCTACCATTGTCGACAATTTAGAATCTGCAAAAACATTAAATGAAACCGCTTTAGAACACAATTTAAATCTCACCATTTATCTGGATTTAAATACTGGAATGAACAGAACAGGAATCGCTGTTTCTGAAAATTGGGGCGCTTTAATAAAAAAAATTATTCAGTTAAAAAATATCAATTTGGCTGGCATTCATATTTATGATGGTCATTTGAAAGGCAGTATCGAACAGCGAAAAGACGCAGCTCAAGAATCCTTTACAAAAATCACTGATGAAATTGAAAAACTACAGCAAAATCTAGATTACGAATTAAAAATTGTTGCCGGCGGATCAAATACATTCCCATTTTATGCCTATCAGGAAAATGTAGAATGCAGTCCCGGTACTTTTGTTTTTTGGGATGCCAATTATCAAACCAATTTACCCGAACAATTATTTAAACCTGCACTGGTTATAGTTGGAACAATTATTTCAAAACCAACTGCGTCAACTTTTTGCATTGATATTGGATATAAAGCAGTTTCTTCAGAAAACCCAATTGATAAAAGATTAGTAATCTTAAATGATGAAGATTTAATTCCTGTTTCCCATTCAGAAGAACATTTGATTATAGAAAACAAAGGCCAAAATGATTATAAAATTGGCGATACGATTTACGCACTTCCTTATCATGTTTGCCCAACCTGCGCTTTGTATGATACTGTACAGGTAATAAATAAAGAAAACCGTATTTGCGACCAATGGCAGGTTGCGGCAAGAAGCAGAACAATTAATATCTAGCAGCAGAAAAAGTAGAATAAAGAAAAAAGAATAGAAAATAGAGCGAAGAAGAAAGAGAATAGACCTCATAATAACACTTGTCTAAAGAACCTCTGAGCCTTTGAACCTTTGTGCCTTAAAAAAAATAATATGTTTATAATAGACGCCCATTTAGACCTGAGCATGAATGCAATGGAATGGAATAGAGATTTACGAAATGATGTTACCACTTTGCGTCATTTAGAAAAAGGAATGACTGATAAACCAGATCGTGAACGCGCAACGGTTTCATTACCCGATTTACGAAAAGGAAACATCGGAATTGTGGTTGCTACTCAAATTGCAAGATTTGTAAAACCCGACAGTATTATTCCGGGCTGGAATTCTCCTGAACAAGCTTGGGCACAAACGCAAGGACAGCTTACTTGGTACAAAACCATGGAAGAAGCGGGAGAAATGACACAAATTACAGATAAAAAATCGCTCCAAAAACAAATTGATTTATGGAATGACGGCACTCCAAATAACAAAAAACCAATTGGTTATATTTTGAGTTTAGAAGGTGCTGATTCTATTATTGACATTTCTTATTTAGAAAAAGCATACAATTACGGATTACGAGCTATTGGCCCAGCACATTACGGTCGGGGCAGATACGCAAACGGAACAGATGCAACAGGAAAAATGAATCAAAACGGGCTTGATTTATTGAAAGAAATGGAACGTTTAAACATTATTTTGGACGCAACTCATTTGTGCGACGATGCTTTCTGGCAGGCTTTAGATCATTATAATGGTCCAGTTTGGGCAAGTCATAACAACTGCCGAAGTTTGGTTGATCACAATCGTCAATACAGCGATGAAATGGTTAAAGCTTTAGTTTCTAGAGGAGCCGTTATTGGAGGTGCTTTAGATGCATGGATGTTGGTTCCGAATTGGCAAAGAGGTGTTTCGATGCCTTTAGAAATGAATTGCAATTTAGAAACCGTTTTTAAACACATGGATCACATTTGTCAATTGGCTGGAAATGCAAATCACATTGGTGTCGGTTCAGATTTGGACGGTGCTTTTGGTACAGAACAATCTCCGTATGATTTAAATACAATAGCCGATTTGCAAAAATTGGTCTTGATCTTTAAAAACAACGGATATTCTGATGCAGATTTAGACAAAATTTTTCACCAGAACTGGATTAATTTTTTAATGAAGAATTGGGATTAAACAAAAACTAAACTTGGAACTGCCTTCTTATACGCTTGTAATTTTTCGTCGTTAGGATCAACTTCCGTAACAACGTAATCTACCTCAGATAAGTTGGCAATTTTCATTTTTAGAACCGTATCTAATTTTTCAGAAATAGTAAGAATCGCTGTTTTTTCAGAAGCCTGAATCATTGCTTTTTTTACCTGAACCGTTTCCCAATCAGAATCTGAGAAACCGCCTTCAACGTCTAAAGCATTTGTTCCCAATATTAACAAATCAACTTTAATATTAGCCAATTGATTATAAACATCGCCGCTCACACACATTTGGCTGTAAGATGAAATACTGCCGCCAATCATTATAATTTTAACATTAGGTTTGTCTAGAAGTTCAACTGCAGACAAAACAGTAACAGTAAAAATGGTCAAGTTTAAGTAGTCAGGAATTAATCGGATAAACTCTCTAATTGTTGTACCGCCGCCCAATAACAAAACCATTCCATCGCGAAGCAACCCTATTGTTTTTTGTGCAATAATCTGTTTCGACTCGCCTGCATAAGTTTGATTTGATGAAGAATGGTGATAGGCTTTTGTCATTGCACCGCCTTTCACTTTTATCAATAACGATTCAGATTCAAGTTCATTAACATCACGTCTAACAGTATCTTCCGAAACAAACAATTTTACCGATAGTGTTTCAAAACTTACACGGGTATGCAGATTTATCTCTTTTAAAATAAGATTTTTACGTTCTTCCTTCGTGTAATTTACCAACTCATTATCATTATTCATGCAAATTCATTTTTATAAAAACAAAGGTAAACAATAAATGCAATATTATTGCGAAACAAATTATAACAGAAAGTAACCAAAAAGTTAATTAGCCTATTACAAAGACATTTAAACAAATTTTAGTTTTGCATATTTTTTGCAAAAAGCATCTCATAAATTTTAAATTTGTTTTATAAATCAAGAAAACGACCATGCAAAAAAGTATCCTTTTATTTTTAATGATTTGCTGTTTCTTCGGAAATGCCCAAAACTCATCCAATAACAATACAATAATCCCAGAACCAAACTTTTACAAAGTTACTGGAGACAGTATTCGAATTAACGGATTGATAAAAGTTGTTTTTAAAGACAATAAATTCAGCACTAAAGAAAAAAGGACAGCTTCGATTTTTGAATCGGTTGTAAACTCCAATGTATCCAATAAAAAAAGCAATATTGAAGTTTTATTTATTGCCCAAACTCCAAGTTCATCGGAAAAAAGAGAAGCTTACAAAATCAATATAACTTCAAAAAAAATAACCGTTACCGGAAGCGAAGAAGGATTGTTCTATGCTGTTCAGAGTTTATTGCAGCTGCTCCCAAACCAACCCAAAAATCAGGAAATAAAACTTCCTTGCGTAACTATCGAGGACGAACCAAGATATACGTATCGCGGATTACATTTGGATGTTTGCCGTCACTTTTTCACCGTTGATGTTATAAAAGATTTTATAGCACAGATGTCTTATTATAAATTAAATAATTTCCATTGGCACTTAACTGACGATCAAGGCTGGAGAATCGAGATAAAAAAATATCCAAAACTAACCGAAGTAGGATCAAAGAGAGCCCAGACTTTAGTTGGAAATAAGTTTGAAAGATTCCCTTATTTTTTTGATGGAAATCCATACGGAGGTTTTTACACACAGGAAGAAATCAAAGACGTTGTAAAATTTGCCGAAGAACATTACGTAAACATCATTCCTGAAATCGAAATGCCGGGACACGCAACAGCTGCCGTAACTGCGTATCCTAATTTATCCTGCTTTCCTGACCGCCAATATAAAGTTGTTGAATATTGGGGTGTTTTTGAAGATATATTCTGTGCCGGGAAAGAAGAAACTTTTACATTTTTAGAAGATGTTTTAACTGAGGTTATGGCTTTGTTTCCGAGTAAATATATTCATATTGGCGGAGATGAATGTCCAAAAGCAAGATGGAAAGAATGTCCAAACTGCCAGAAAAAAATCAAAGAACTAGGCATAAAAGACGAGCACGAATTGCAAACGTATTTAACAACCAGAATTGAAAAATTCCTAAATGCAAACGGCAGACAAATTTTAGGCTGGGATGAAATGCTTGAAGGCGGACTGGCTCCAAATGCAGCCGTAATGTCTTGGCGTGGAGAATCTGGCGGTATCAGCGCCGCCAAGCAAAAACATTTTGTTATCATGAATCCTGAACAATTTTTATATCTGGATTACAATCAAGGCTACTCTCCACAAGAACCGCTTACTGTTGGAAGACTAGTAACTGTCGAAAAAATCTACAACTATAACCCAACTCCTGTTGACAGTTTAACAATTGATGAACAGAAATATATTTTGGGAGTTCAATCTAATCTTTGGTCTGAATATTTGACGAGTCCAGCCAAATTAAACTACCAAATTTATCCCCGAGTATTTGCTTTGGCTGAAATTGCCTGGACAAAACCTCAAAATAAAAACTACAATAGTTTCATCTTAAACCGAATGCCACATCATTTAGAAAAACTAGAATCGCAAAAACGATTGTATAAAGTTCCTGTTCCATTTGGAGCAGAAGAAACGGCGTTAATTACATCAAAATATATTCTAGATCTAAAGCCTACTATTAAAAACGGACAGATTTTTTATACAATTGACGGTTATAATCCAGATGAAACCGCTGCACTTTATGAAAAACCTGTAACGATAAACATTCCAAAAGGAGAATATAGAACTATAAAAACTGTTCAAATAAGTCCGAGCGGAAGAAAGAGTTCTATTAATAAAATAATAGTCAAAAATCCTGATTTAAAAACCGCTCTCTCTATAAAACCAACAAAACAAGGCTTAAAGTTCGATTATTATACCGGAAAATTATTCCAGCAAGTACAAGATTTAGAATTAGTAAAACCCATTAATTCCGGAATTCTTGAAGGCAAAATAAGCAGCGAGAAATGGAAAACGAAATTGGAGCGTTATATCGGCTTAAAATTTAACGGATATATCTACATTCCAGAAACAGCAAATTATACCTTTTCAACACTTTCAGACGACGGATCGAAGCTTTTTATAGATGACGAACTAATTGTTGATAACGACGGTATTCATTGGCTTAATGAAGCTTATGGAGTCGTAAAATTGGAGAAAGGTTTTCACAAAATAAACATCAGCTATTTTGACCAGATTGGAGGAACAACTTTAAACTGTTTCATACAACAAGAAGGAAAAGAAAAACAAGAAATAAATGCTTCACAATTATTTTATGAATAGACCACAAAAAAACGCATCCGCCTAAGCGGATGCGTTTTATCTTCTTTAAATTCTTTCAGAATCTATTATAAAAATTAAAAGTTTTAAAAATTAGAATATTCCCAATCAACCTCATATTTAAAAATTTCATTTCTTATTTTTTTAAGTACAAAAATTTTAAAATATGTCTGATACCCTGTTGGTGGATAAATAAGTTTAATTTTTTTTACCTTTTCAACTTCTTCTTTTTTCTTTTTAAAAAACTTATATCCATCATTCTGCAGGTCAGCTGGATTTTCAAGTTTTATCTTACTTAAAGATTCTAATAAACAACTTTCTTTTTTGTGTGTTTTTTCATCAAATTTGAATCGCTCCCCTTTAATTACAAAATAGGTCAATCCATTTTCTTTAACTTCTGTATTGTCTCTTGAAGTCGAATCAAACATTACATACTTAACAGGTTTTAAAAACTTATCTCCACCTTTATATAAAGTAAAATAATCACTAGGTTTTGCTTGTCCGCTTATTAGATTAATTGTTAGAAATACTAACAGGCAAATATTTTTTTTCATCCTGTTTATAAATTATGTCTATTACGAACATACAAATAAAAAACATTAAGAAAAAAGAAACAACCTATGGCAAACAAAATTCAACACTTATAATGTAATATTTATATCACTTCAATAAATGACTAACAGCAATAAACATATATTAATATAGTATTATAAATTCAAAAAAAAACAACATCTTCATTGGATCAATTCTACAGAACTAACCATTAGAATAGACCACAAAAAAACGCATCCGCCTAAGCGGATGCGTTTTCAATATAAACTAAAATTGCGTTCTAAATTATCCTTTCAAACTTGCTGCTAAATACTCACGGTTCATACGTGCAATATTCTCAAGTGAAATTCCTTTTGGACATTCGATTTCACAAGCTCCTGTATTTGTACAGTTACCAAAACCTTCTAAATCCATTTGGTGAACCATGTTTAATACACGGTCAACCGCCTCAACTTTACCTTGCGGTAATAAAGCATATTGAGATACTTTTGCAGAAACGAACAACATTGCTGAAGAGTTTTTACAAGTTGCAACACAAGCTCCACAACCAATACAAGCAGCAGCATCAAATGATTTATCTGCATCGTGTTTGTTAATTGGAATTGTATTTGCGTCAATTGTATTTCCTGAAGTATTTACAGAGATAAATCCTCCTGCGTGTTGAATTCTGTCAAAAGAACTTCTGTCAACAACTAAATCTTTAATTACTGGGAAAGCTTTTGCTCTAAATGGCTCGATAAAAATCGTATCACCATCTTTAAACATACGCATGTGTAACTGACAAGTTGTAACTCCTCTGTCTGGTCCGTGCGCTTCTCCATTGATAAATAAAGAACACATTCCGCAGATTCCTTCACGACAATCGTGGTCAAATGCAACTGGCTCTTCTCCTTTGTTGATTAATTGTTCGTTAAGAACATCAAGCATTTCAAGGAAAGACATATCTGGTTCGATTCCATCTATAGGATATTCTACAATCCCTCCTTTATCTTGGGCGTTTTTTTGACGCCATATTTTTAATGTAAGTTTCATACCGTTTTCGTTTGAAAGTCATAAAGTCGAAAGTCGAAAGTCGCTTGACACATTTTGCCTTTGGACTTTAAGACTTTGGCTTTCGACCAAATTCTTATTTATAACTTCTTTGAACTAATTTAATGTTTTCGTAATTAAGAGCTTCTTTGTGTAATACTGCATCACTTGGTTTTCCTTTGTATTCCCAAGCTGCAACATATGCAAAGTTCTCATCGTCACGAAGTGCTTCTCCTTCTTCTGTTTGGTATTCCTCACGGAAGTGACCACCACAAGATTCGTTACGGTGTAAAGCATCTTTCGCGAACAACTCTCCTAATTCTAAGAAATCGGCAACACGAGTTGCTTTTTCTAATTCTTGATTAAATTCGTTAGCGCTTCCTGGAACTTTTACATCTTTATAAAACTCTTCACGTAAAGCAGCAATTTCTTCGATAGCTTCATTTAAACCTTTAGCATTACGAGCCATACCTACTTTATCCCACATGATTTTTCCTAATTTCTTGTGGAAATAATCTACAGAATGTTTTCCGTTGTTATTGATGAATTTGTTAATTTGATCTACAACCGCTTTTTCAGCCTCAACGAATTCTGGTAAGTCTGTAGAAATTTCTCCCATTTTAATATCTGGAGCAAGATAATCTCCAATAGTATATGGCAATACGAAATATCCATCAGCTAAACCTTGCATTAAAGCAGAAGCTCCAAGTCTGTTTGCTCCGTGATCAGAGAAGTTAGATTCTCCAATAGAGAAACATCCAGGAATTGTAGTCATTAAGTTATAATCAACCCAAGTTCCACCCATTGTGTAGTGAACTGCAGGGTAAATCATCATTGGTGTTGTATAAGGATCTTCGTCAACGATTTTGTAATACATCTGGAATAAGTTTCCGTATTTACTTTTCACGATTGCAGCTCCTAATTTAGTTATCAAAGCAGCATCTTTATCATCTAAACCTTTTACGTAAGCATCTTCTGTTCCGTAACGTTTAATTGCTGCTGCGAAATCTAAGTAAACAGCTTCTCCTGTTTTATTAACTCCAAAACCAGCATCACATCTTTCTTTAGCTGCACGAGACGCAACGTCACGAGGAACTAAGTTACCAAAAGCTGGATATCTTCTTTCTAAGAAATAATCTCTTTCTGCTTCAGATAAATCTGTTGCTTTTTTCTTTCCTTCACGAATTGCCTGAGCATCTTCTAATTTTGCAGGAACCCAAATACGACCATCATTACGTAAAGATTCAGACATCAAAGTCAGTTTTGACTGGTGATCTCCTGAAACTGGAATACATGTTGGGTGAATTTGTGTGTAACAAGGATTTGCGAAAAACGCTCCTTTTTTATGTATTTTCCAAGCTGCTGTTGCGTTACTTCCCATAGCATTTGTTGAAAGGAAAAATACGTTTCCGTATCCTCCAGAACCAATTACTACCGCGTGAGCAGAATGTCTTTCTATTTCTCCAGTAATTAAGTTACGAGCGATAATACCTCTCGCTTTTCCGTTCACGATTACAATGTCTAACATTTCGTGACGGTTGTACATTTTTACTTTTCCACGACCAATTTGACGGTTCATTGCAGAATAAGCTCCTAACAATAATTGCTGTCCAGTTTGTCCTTGTGCATAAAATGTACGAGAAACCAAAGTTCCTCCAAAAGAACGGTTATCTAAAAGTCCGCCATATTCACGAGCCAATGGCACCCCTTGAGCCACACATTGGTCAATAATATTTGCCGAAACCTCAGCCAAACGGTGAACGTTTGCCTCACGTGCACGGTAGTCACCACCTTTTACAGTATCATAGAACAATCTGTAAACTGAGTCACCGTCACCTTTATAGTTTTTTGCTGCATTGATTCCTCCTTGAGCTGCAATAGAGTGTGCACGACGAGGTGAATCTTGAAAACAAAATGCTTTTACGTTATATCCTAACTCAGCCAAAGTAGCTGCTGCAGAACCTCCAGCCAAACCTGTACCAACAACAATAATATCTAAATTACGTTTGTTAGCAGGGTTTACTAAATTAATATGATCTTTATAATTTGTCCATTTGTCCGCTATAGGACCATTTGGAATTTTTGAATCTAATGCCATTATAATTGATATTAATTATTGAAATGATGAAATAATGCGATAATTACGAAAAGTGCCGGTACTATTACAGCAAACCAATAACCTACTTTACTTAAAAATCTAGAATACTTATTGTGCATCCCAACTGATTGAAGAGATGAACTGAATCCGTGCCAAAGGTGAAAACCTAACAACACAAACGCGATACAGTACAATCCTGTACGAATTGGGTCATGAAATTTATGCACCAATTCTCCATAATATCTTGTAGCATCTGGAGCTGTTCCTGCAATATACTTGTAGGTTACTTCTGGAAACCAAAAATCATAAAAATGCAATACTAAGAAAGCTAAAATAACTGCTCCAGAAATAATCATATTTCTTGAAGTCCAAGAAGCATTAGCCGCTCCATTGTATTTTGCATACGCAATTGGTCTTGCTGCCTTATTTTGTGCGGTTAAAATAAATCCCATTACAAAATGGAAAATTACCCCGATCGCCAAAACTGGCTGCATTACATATTGAATCAGCGGATTGTATCCCATAAAGTGAGAAGCTTCGTTGAAAACGTCTTCACTAATAATAGAAATAAAATTTAAGGAAACATGCAGCGCTAAAAACGTGATTAAGAATATTCCCGAAAGAGCCATAGCTACTTTCTTTAAGATGGAAGCATTCAATAGTGCAGATTGTGCCATAAGTGTTTAAGTAGTTTGTTTTAAAAAATTATACAAAAATAACTCAAATACAAAAGAACTACAACCATTTCGCTCTTATTTATAATGATTTTAAAATAGAACTATAGTACGTATTTTTACGTACAAAAAGAAGCTGCTAAAAAATAATTCCCTATAGAAGATTCCAAAAACCTACTCACAAAGGCTTAAACCCAAAAATCACTTCTACGTATATTGTCAAAAATTTATGATATTGATATTTTATTTAAAGTTTTAATCTGTTTTCTTCAAAAGTGCAGCTGGAGCTAAATTTAATCAATCTAAAAAATTGCCATTCCACAACATAATTTTACCTTTATCGGCTTCAAAAAAAATGAGAATGAAAACAGGAATTGACGCTATCTCTTTTGATGTAGCAAACATACACTTACCCATAAAAACTTTGGCAATCGCCAGAAATATTGAACCAGAAAAATTAGAAAAAGGTCTTGGATTACTAAAAATGACTTTCCCAGACGTTCATCAAGATGCGGTTGTGTTTGGCGCAAATGCTTTAACTAAACTTATTACCGACAATAATATTGATCTAAAAGAAATCAGCCGAATTTATGTTGGTACCGAAAGCGGAATCGACAGTTCAAAACCAATCGCTTCTTATTTAATTAATTTAATGGAGCAAAAATTTGGAGAAGATACCTTAGCCGAATGCGATGTAGTAGATTTTACTTTTGCTTGTATTGGAGGTGTTGATGCCCTACAAAACTGCCTTGACTTTGTAAAATTAAATCCAGCAAAAAAAGCAATTGTAGTAGCAACTGATTTTGCAAAATATGATTTAAATTCAGGTGGAGAATATACGCAAGGCGCTGGAGCTGTTGCAATGTTAATTAGTGCAGATCCAAAAATTATTGCTTTTGACGAAAACTGGGCAACAAGTACAAAAGGTGTTTTTGATTTCTTCAAACCATACAGAACTATCTCTAAAGACGAAATCACAAAAAACACAAACAACGATTCTTGGTTTGACAATTTAGAAGCAGAAATCGAAATTCACAAAGATCAGCCGGTTTTCGACGGACAATATTCAAATCAATGTTATATGGATCGTACGCGAAATGCTTACTTTTCATTCAAAAAATTAAAAAATACTACTGAAACATTATACAACACTTGGCATAGCATCGTAATGCACTTACCATATTCTTTTCAAGGTCGCAGAATGTTATCTGAAATTTATGCTTTAGACAGTGCTGAAAAAATTATTGCCGATGACATCGCGCCTGCAGATTATCAGACAAAAATTAAAGAAGTAGCAAAATCGGAGGATTATAGAAGTTTTGTAACGGAGAAATTACAACCTGCAGAATTGGCTTCATCATTAATTGGAAATCTTTACACAGGTTCTATTTTCATGGGATTATTATCGACTTTGGCTCATTTTTATGATACAAATGCAACAATTGCTGGAACTAAATTCGGTTTCTTAGCTTACGGAAGCGGATCGAAATCTAAAGTTTTCGAAGGAACAATTCAGCCAGAATGGAAATTGGCCTTGGCAAATGTGAAACTTTTCGAAAATTTAGCCGAAAGTGTAGAAATTGACTTCAGCACTTACGAAAGCCTTCATAAAAAAGAACAAAAACAAAGCGTTAGAACTCCAAAAAACGAATGGGTTTTAGATCGAATCGAAAAAGAAATTCCTGTTTTGATTGGAGCGAGATATTATAAATGGATTAATTAAATTCTATCCCGATAGCTATCGGGACCAAATTCCAATAAAAAAAACCGAAGCAAAAGCTTCGGTTTTTTTTAGCTATATAGTTTGTCATTTCGATCACGAGGATTCGGGATCGAAATGACAAGATTGCTTTAAAAAAACCTTTGTCAAAGTTTAAAACTTTGACAAAGGCCGCAGGACAAGAAAAGAATTCTCTAATTATCAAATTGACACATTCTCTAATTAGAGAAATTAATCCTTTTTATCCTGTTGTTCTGTTTGAACAAAACTTCCGTTAATGGAACGATCTTCAGCATTCATTCCGTTTGCCATTCCTAGCATAAAAGCGGTTATTATTAAAAGTAATTTTCTTTTTATCCAATGAAGAAGCGGTCGCTTAGATTGCTCCAAGCGAGATTTTTTATTTTGTTTATACATTTTGAAAATGATAAATGATTAGACATTATTGTATCATCTTATGCTTTGAGATTGCATAAAGCCTCAGAAATAAATTTTCTTAAGCGTTGTATAAACTTTTACCGAAATGATTTGAAATGATTATTTCATTTATAAAAACAGACTGATTTATAAATGAAGTTAATTTTTGATGAAGCAGATTTTGCAATTTCAGCAGTTTCTTAATTTGAAAAGTAAAAACATTCTCATTTTTGAGAAGCTTTAAAACAATTGAAAATCTTGTTTTTTCCCAAGAAGCAACTTGTCCAAATTTATATAAACGAGAACTTTTAAGATTTAATTCTCTTCTTAAAACTACAAACGATGATTCGTAATATTCCACCGATCTAGATTGAGAATACAAAATACCATCGTTCGCAATCACGACAAAAGCCAGAAAGAGTGCGATTAGATATTTTATATGTTTTTTCAATCTTTACGTTTTTAATTATAGAGCGAAAATACAACTTTTATTCTTGAAATACTTTTTCAACTTCTTTTTTACAAAGCAGCAAACCCAATCCTAAAACAAAAACCGCACAACTCAAAAACATACAAATTCCATTTTTCAGTACAAAAAATGAAAACCCAATAGCAGCCGAAGCAATAATAACCATCAAAGATTTTATTGTTTCTGTTTTAATAAAACCAAAAGCATGTACTGCCAAACCAATAAAAAACAAAGAAGGTCCAACGACAACAAAAGGATAAAGAATACTTGGAGAATTACTAATCTGGTTGCTTAATGCGGCTTTTGCAGCTTCGTCATTACCAAAACTTGACATGATAAAATCGATGGTGCAAAGTCCGATATGCGCAATAACACCCAAAGCTGTCAGTATAGAAGCTACTGAATTTAATCTGCTTTTAGGAAACACATCATTAAATGACAATAACAAACAGGCTCCGATTAAATTAAACCAATGAGCAAAATCAATTGGTTTTTGAAAATTGGGCAAAATTTTAGAAAAGAATAAATAACTGATCAGGAAAAATAATAATCCAAGAAGGCAAAGATGTTTTGTTTTCATACTTTATTTTTAAAATTGATGAAGCAAAACTAAAATAAAAAAACTGGTTTAAATCCCTATTTTAGTGACTTAGGTACAAAACATATTGTTTTAGGTACGAAATTATAATGTCAATAAAGTTTCTTTATAATTTTTAGAAACCGGCAGTTCAATTTGGGTCAAAATAATGGTATTTTGATTTCTCCAAGATTTAAAATGAGACGGATTTATCAAATGTGAACGATGTATTTGAACTAAAAAAGTAAAATCATCGTGAACTTTTCTGAGTGAAGATCGAATTAATTTCGAACAAAGTTTTCCGTTTTCTGTGTAAAAAATCTCAACATAATTTTGAGCATTCGAAATGCAAACCAAATCGGCTTTTTTAATCTTTAGAACATCTAGTTTATTTTCGCCTTTAATAACCAGAAAATCTTCTTTTACAGGAATTAATTTAATTAAATACCTTCTTGCTAAAATGAGTATTGGAGTTAAAATCAGCGCTACTTTAATAAATATTACCGAAAAGAATTCTGAAAAACTATATCCTCCATTTAAAATTGGGCTTTTATAATATGCATAAACCCCAAACAAATAAATCAAATAGAAGAAAATAAGACTTGTAATTTCTAAACCAACATTCCACTTTGTAATTCTTTCGTAAAAGCTTTTCTGGATAATCGTTAAAAGACCGTAACAAAAAAAGGCTGTTATACTAAAACCAAAACTAATTAAAAACCAAGCTCTAAAATTTATAGTACCGTCGTCAAAAGGCTTTATAATGAAAGCAAAAACAAAAAGCCATAACGCAATAAGCAAACCTACGATTAAGTTATGTTTTATAGATGTGTTTAGCTGTTTCACTTTGTGTATGAAGTTAGATATTAAAGTTTCATTTCCATGATTGGCATGAAACGGTTTTTTATTGAAGTTTCGAATTCTCCAATTTTTACAAATCCCATTTTAGAATAAAAACTTTCAGCATTTGGTTCTGAATCGAGTATTATTCTTTCTGCTTTTTGGTCTTTAATTCGACTTAAAAAATCAAGAACTAAATATTTACCCAATCCTTTGCCAATATATTCTGGCAAGACAAATAAATTATCAAGCTCAATTTCTTTTTCATCTTTAAAAACATATGAATAATAACCAATAATTAAATTATTAAGTATCAATTTATAAACATTATGCTCTTTAATATAATCCTGAGAAATGGTTAAATTTTTATCCCATTCCTGAATTTGCTCTGGCGAATAACCCCAAAATGCTTTTGATTTTTTGGTTATTACTGTGAGGATTTCATTGTCGGTTATTTTGGCTTGTTCTATTGTCATTGGTTTGAAAAGTATGTGAATAAAACTTTATAAAATTTTCATTTCGAATAATAATTACTGGAACCTCGATTTAATACTTTCAGTTCAAAAAAACACACATCACAAATGAGTTGAATTTGAGCAAATTCTTCAGATACATCATTCCATTCTCCTTCTTGAACCAATATCTTATCACATTCATCACACCAAGCATTTAATTCGCCATCGTCATACTCTTTTGTTGAATCTGAATCAAACGGTTCCCAAAAACCAGGAAACTCTGAGTTTACTAAATGCTGACACACAAAGGCGTTATTTCTTACTCCATGATTGTTGCATTCTACTTTTCTTTGATTTTCTGACATTAAATTATAGCATTTATTTATAAATCGTAAATTTATTATGACTCAAAGTAAATCCGAGATTCTCATAAATTGCAACATTCTCTACTCGTTTTTTATTGGTCGTCACTTCGATGCTTTTTAAATTATGCTGCTCTGCAAAATTCTTGATTTCATTTATCAATAAACGTCCAACGCCTTTACCTCTATACTTTTGATGAATAAAAAACTCCTGAATTTCACCCACTAATCCACAATGATGTAAAAGATTTTGGGTATGAAAACTAATAAATCCTAAACCTTCACTTTCGTTTTCGGCAATTAAATACACATTTCTTGGATTAGAAATATTCTCATTGAATATCCTTTCGAAAACTTCGAAATCTAAAATTTCATCTTCGAGTTCGCAAATTGATTTGTAAACGAAGTCTAGATCTTGTTTTTCTATTTTTCTAATTCTAATATTTAATACCATAATCTATTTTATAGATTTATAAATACTCATTCAATCCAATACGCTCAAACTTCTGTTTGTACTTTTGAACATATTTATTCCATTTCTCTTTACTATTATAAACCGAAAAAGCATAATTGACTGTTTCTTTACTAAAATGATTTCCAAAAACAGCATCCAAATATTCAATTCCCGAATCAATTACTTGTTCTAAAACATGCAATTTATCAATTCCGCTTTGTTTGCACGCTTTATCCAGCCACAATCCTTTTCCAATTTTTACATATTCTACAAGAAGATTTTCCGTAATAAATCGAGAAGGAACATCGTTGATATCAGGTTCATGTTTTCCGTTTTTGAAAACTAACAATATCAACTCTTCAGAGTAATATTCTTCTAGAATCAATCGCAGCATTGTACCACTTTCAGCGGCTTTAAAAGAAAGTTCCTTCGTTATAAACTGATCTGGAATTACCTGAATTGCAAAACCATCTTTACTCACTAATTTCTCGCAAAGTTCGTATGTTATTAAATCCTGATTGATAAATGGCAGTGCGTGAAATGTACTATTTAATGCCAGATTACAAAGTTCTTCGGTTTTAAATTGTTTCGGAACGAGTTTAATATCTCTATAATTTGCCAAAACGCGATCGCGCCAATATTCATAAGTTTTCGCCGGCGGATTATTTTGTTTTAAAATCAATTCGCCTCTTGCCAAATCTCGTTCTAACTCTTCAAAAGTTTCAATTAATGGATTATCCAATAACTTTCGAAGTTCATTCGAGATAATTTCATCGCCGGTTTCGTCATCATATTCACATTCATTTTTCGGATCGCCATCATCAGATCTGTCATTATAATAAAAGAGATTATTTTTTCTTTCTGCAAATATTGTATTATGATCATTTACAATAAAAACTGGAGAATCAATTAATCCTTTACAGCTAAAACTACCATGATTATAATAGGTCATAACCGCTTCTTTTGCTTTAATATTTCCTTTTACTTCAACAATTGCACCGCCTAATAATAGACTTTGACAAACAATATTTCCGTTTATAAAAACATAAGGTCCATAATCACCTTCGGCATTAATAATTGAACCGCTCACAGAGAAATTTCCATTTATCAAAACACCTTCAATTCTTATTTCTTCAACCTTTTTAATTGGAAGATTCAACAAGTTGGCAAGCCATTTTTTCTCTTTATCTTCATAAAGATCCAAATAAAAATTTCCTTCAAAATTTACATCTTCTTCTGCAGTAAGGAAAAAACCTTCGTCTTCCCAATCATCAAAATAATCGAACTTTTCATCTTCAATTAGAAAAGGATATTTAATTTTGATTTCGGCTATTGTAATTAATTTAAAATTAGAAGTCTGCATTTTATCTTATTAATAGAAGTTTTGTTTCTTCGGTTTTTATTCTTTTTCTACAGCAATACTAACTTTCTGCTTTTTATTCAATTTGCGAATCCAATACACGATATAAAAACCTCCGACGATTCCTGGAATAAACCAGCCATAAAAACTTGAAAAGAATTCGTTTACTACCACAAAAGCTGTTACTGCACAAATATATCCGCCAATCATTTTACCTAAATGCAGTTTTAACCAATCCTTTTTTAATTTATCAGTTTTATTAAAAAGCACTAAATCTCGCATTGAAAAACTCAAGCCTACAATTCCAAAAACAATTAGAACTATATTGATTTTTTGATTTACTAAAGGATTATACAAAATCATCAAAATGGCTGTAATAACCATAATCCAAGAAATTATTTTATCTGTTTTTAGATTATAATTTTTAGTTTTAAAACGCAAAGCTCTGTAACCTGTTAGAATAAAATAAGAGCTAAAAACTCCAATTGAAAATAAAAAGGGATTTTCATGTCTGGGCAAAACAGAAATTATTAATGCGGTAAATGCTGATAAAAGCATGGAAAAATAAAATAGTTTCCCCGTTTTTTTATGAATTATTTTTCCCTTTTCTACAATTAAAGAAACGAAACCTGAAAGCAATGCAATGCCGCCAAATAATGCGTGACAAAGAATCAGCATTTGTATTATTCTCTCCTTCTCCACTTTATTTAATACTTATTTTTCTGAATGAATAATATTTTAAAATCATCTTGTCCTTAAGCTAAAATAACTTTTTTTTCATTATTAAAGACAATTAAAACGAAGAATGTATTATAAAACTGACGCAAGCGTGAGCGATAGATCACCAATCTTTGCAGAGTTACTTCCGAAGATTTCTCTCCCGAAGCCTCGGAATCGAAATGACAAAAAAACGCAAACATCAATATTCAAAATCAATAATAGTCAGAAAAGTTGTATTTTTACTTATTGAAAATAATCTGCAAATTGTATCTCACAACTATAAACCTGTTTTCTACCGAAACCGAAAAATGTAAAAGAATTTTAAATATCTTTGAACTATGAGCACAGAAATAAAACCAAAACATATCGGTCGAAATATCAGCCGTATTAGAGAATTAAGAGACATGAAGCAGGAAGCACTTGCACAAGCAATTGGCACAACTCAGCAATCTATCTCTATTATTGAAGGAAGCGAAAGTGTTGATGACGAAAAACTTAAAACTATTGCTCAAGCTTTAGGAGTTACACCTGAAGTAATTAGAAACTTTTCTGAAGATGCTGTTTTTAATATGATTGGAAATACATATAACGACAATGCTTCTTCTGCAATTAATTTAGGATGCACTTTTAATCCATTAGATAAGCTTCTGGAATCGTACGAAGAGAATAAAAAACTTTACCAACAGCTAATTCAAGCTGAAAAAGAGAAAGTGGCTCTTTTGGAGAAGTTACTTGATAAGAAATAGAAAATTATTTTTATAAAAGAAAAAACCGAAGCTTTGAGAGCTTCGGTTTTTTTATGCCCAAGATTTGTCATTTCGATCCCGAGGCTTCGGGAGAGAAATCACACTAGAGATTCTGCAATCAAAATCGCCAATCTTTGTCGAGTTACTTGCGAAGATTTCTCGTTCCTCGAAATGACAAGATTGCGATTAAATGCAAATTTGAAAAGAAAAAATCTGCTAAATCTGCGTGAGACAAAATCGCCAATCTTTGTCGAGTTACTTGCGAAGATTTCTCCTTCGTCGAAATGACAAGATTGTGTAAAAACTTTGCGCTCATTACAGTTAAAAAACTTTGTGCCTTAATGTCTTTGTGGCAAACTCAAAACAAATAAGAAAACTTTAATAAATCAATCATACACTACTTTGTAAAAAAATGTAATTTTGAAATTCGAAGTTCAAAAACTAAGTTATTATGAAATATCATCAAATAAACAGCGCTCTTTTTGTAAAAAACCGCAAAAAATTCACGGCAGAAATGAAACCAAACTCTGTTGCCGTTTTCAATTCTAATGACATTTACCCGGTTAGTGCCGACAGTACTCTTCCGTTTGCACAGCACAGAGATATTTTTTATCTAAGCGGCGTAGATCAAGAAGAAAGTATTTTACTTTTATTTCCAGATGCTCCTTATGAAAATCAAAAAGAGATTCTTTTCCTAAAAGAAACTAACGATCATATCGCTGTTTGGGAAGGTGAAAAACTGACTAAAGAACGTGCTTTTCAGGTTTCGGGAATTAGAACTGTTTATTGGCTGCAGGATTTTCATAAAGTCCTAAACGAAATGATGACGTATGCTGACACGATGTACATTAACACAAACGAGCACTACCGCGCGTCTGTTGAAACTGAAACTCGCGAAGCACGTTTTGTAAAATGGTGGAAAGAACGTTATCCAGCACATAATGTTGCAAAAAGCAACCCAATTTTGCAACGAATTCGTTCTGTAAAAGAAAGCGAAGAAATCGATTTGATTCAGCAAGCTTGTGATATTACAGAGAAAGGTTTCCGCAGATTATTATCGTTTGTAAAACCAAATGTTACTGAATATGAAATCGAAGCTGAATTGGCTCACGAATTTATCCGTAACCGTTCTAAAGGTTTTGCTTACACGCCAATTATTGCTTCTGGAAACAATGCTAATGTTTTGCATTATATCGAAAACAATCAGCAATGTAAAGCTGGAGATTTAATTTTATTGGATGTCGCGGCTGAATATGCAAATTATTCAAGCGATATGTCGAGAACAATTCCAGTTTCAGGACGTTTTTCTGATCGTCAGAAAGCCGTTTACAATGCTGTTTTGAGAGTTAAAAACGAAGCTACAAAAATGCTTACGCCAGGAACGCTTTGGAAACAATATCATATTGAAGTTGGTAAAATTATGACTTCTGAATTACTTGGTTTAGGCTTAATTGATAAAGCAGATGTTCAGAACGAAAATCCAGAATGGCCAGCTTACAAAAAATATTTCATGCACGGAACGTCTCACCACATGGGACTTGACACACACGATTACGGTTTGCTTCACGAACCTATGAAAGCTAATATGGTTTTTACGGTTGAACCAGGAATTTATATTCCTGCTGAAGGTTTCGGAATTCGTCTAGAAGACAATGTTGTTGTTCAAGAAAAAGGAGAACCTTTTAACTTAATGCGCAGCATTCCAATTGAAGCTGATGAGATTGAAAGCTTGATGAATGAATAATTTTCTGATGAAAAAGATTTTTCTTCTTGGCTTTTTATTGTTTTTGGGAAATATTTTTGCTCAAACAGAAGGTTTTGCCATAAATAATGACGGAAGTAAAACCTATTACAAAACATTTGGAAAAGGTGAACCTCTCTTAATTATAAACGGAGGACTGGGAATGAACAGTAATGGTTTTGAAGATATGGCGAAAGTTTTAAGCGAAAGCCAGCAAACGATTATTTACGACCAAAGAGGAACGGGAAAATCGAAACTTTCAAAATTAGATGCTCAGACTATTTCGATGAAAATAATGGCAGATGATATCGAATCATTGAGAAAACATCTTAAAATCAAAAAATGGAATATTCTCGGACATTCTTTTGGCGGAATGCTAGGTTCGTATTACGCAACGATTTATCCAAAGAGTATCAATAAATTGGTTTTATCGTCATCTGGCGGTGTCGATTTATCTTTACTAAAAGGTCCAAATTTGATTGAATCTAATCTTTCTAAAATTGAAAAAGATTCTATGAATTACTGGAACGACAAAATCGAAAAAGGAGACACTTCGCATAAAGCGCGTTTAGGACGCGGTCGTGCCATGGCTCCTGCGTATGTTTACGATCAGAAATTTATTCCGATTATTGCTGAAAGATTAACTCAGGGAAATTCGACAATCAACGGTTTGTTATGGTCTGATATGCAGAAAATGAATTTTGACTGTAAAGCTAAATTGAAAGATTTCAAAAATCCTGTTTTAATTATTCAGGGAAAAGAAGATATTATCAGCAATGAAATAGGAGAATTGGCAAAACAAACTTTTCCAAATTCGAAACTGATTTTCTTAGAACATTCCAAACATTACGGATGGCTCGATGCAAGAGAAAAGTATTTTAACGAAATCAATTCTTTTTTAAAATCATAAAATATCAAAAAAAAGCTGTCTCAAAAGGACAGCTTTTTTGGTGGACGAAATATTTATAAAATTTATTCTATTTGCAAAACTCCAGCGGGGTGAAATATTTATAGCATTACATAAAACCAATAAAAAAAGCTCCAGAGGAGCGACATATTTTTTCTACAGCTATAATATATGTCGCTCCTCTGGAGCTTTATGTTGTAACCTTTTATGCTTTGCTATAAATATTTCGCTTCTCCGAAGCTTACAAAAACAAAGGAGCTATCTTTTTGGGACAGCTCCTTTTTAAAATATATAAATCGTTTATTATCCGATTTTTGAAATCTGAATATCCAATTGAAATTTTCCGTCAGCTGCATTTTCGTTGATCAATTCAAAAAGCTCTAAAGCTCTTCTTGCATTTTTCTCTTCTTCTCTTTGCTCAGCAACATACCACATCATAAAATCTTCTGTAGCATAATCATTTTCAGCTCTGCATTTTGCGATTACTTTATTGACTGCCTGAGTTACTGCAATTTCGTTTTGCAAAGCAATTTCAAATACTTCTTTAAAAGAAGCAAATTCTTGCTGCACTTCTGGAACAGATGGCGTAACTGCAATCCCTCCCATATCTGTAATATATTTGAAAACTTTTAGAAAATGTTCTCTTTCTTCTTCGGCTTGTTTATACATATAAGATGCTGTATTTGCATAACCATTTCTATCCAACCATGCTGCCATAGCTAAATATTTATTAGAAGCATCACTTTCTAATTTTGCCTGTAAGTTCAATATATTTTCGATTCCTTCAACTAATGAAGTACTTGTTCTTAGTAAATCTTTCATAACCTTTAATTTTTATACGTGTAAAATTACAAAAATTAAAGAAGGCAGCTCTAAACGCCTGAAAATTTGGATTTAATCTAAGTAAGAATCTAAATAAGCTCGATGTTGACCATATTACAAAGCATAGAATGCAGTGTAAGGGTAAATTTAGTTCCGTTTAATAAATCTCTTAACTGCACTATTTCGCAGATAGTAAGATTTCTAGAAAAATTTCTTTTGGTAGTTTCAATCAACTGAGCGTCTGACTGATCAGATAAGTCATAAAGCATGTTAAGAATGTCAACGCTATTAACCTTTCTTTGAAAAATCAAAAAATCCTGAATTTTATAACTTGACACTGTATCAACAAAATTGATAATTATGCTATTGGTCAAATCACATTGATAACTGTATCCTTTTTCGGTTTCAAATAATACTTTGGTGGTCAAATCACTAACTAATGCCATTCTGATAAAATATAATAACGGTGCAAAAATATAGAATTTAAAGTAATAAAAAGCATAATTAAGACTAATTTAAAATAACAAAATCATATAATGTTCTTAAAAACAGTCGAAGTACGCTATAGACTGTAACATTCTACGGTATTTTTTGTCTAATTTTAAAAAACAAAAAATTTAGAAATTATGCAGGCACACGAAATAGATTATCAGATTTTTGGAGAAGAAATGCAGTATGTTGAAATAGAACTAGACCCGCAGGAAATTGTAATTGCCGAAGCTGGCAGTTTTATGATGATGGAAAACAATATCCAGATGGAAACGATATTTGGAGACGGTTCTCAGCAACAGGGATCTGGTTTGTTTGGCAAACTTTTAAATGCTGGTAAAAGAGTACTTACTGGCGAAAGCTTGTTTATGACAGCATTTTTAAACCAAGGCAGCAGCAAAAGTAAAGTTTCATTTGCATCGCCATATCCTGGAAAAATCCTTCCAATTGATTTAACAGAATTTCAAGGTAAATTTATCTGCCAAAAAAGTTCTTTTTTATGCGCTGCCAAAGGTGTTTCTGTTGGGATCGAATTTTCGCAGAAATTAGGACGCGGTTTATTTGGCGGTGAAGGTTTTATCATGCAGAAACTTGAAGGAGACGGAATGGCATTTGTACATTCTGGCGGAACAATGGCTAAAAAAGTATTGGGTCACGGCGAAGTCCTAAAAGTAGATACAGGTTGTATTATAGGTTTTACCAAAGATGTAGATTATGATATTGAATTTATTGGAGGAATCAAAAATTCTATTTTTGGCGGTGAAGGATTATTTTATGCCACTTTAAAAGGTCCGGGAACCGTTTACATACAGTCACTGCCATTCTCAAGACTGGCTGACCGCATTATTGCATCGGCACCAAAATCTGGTGGAAACAGTCGTGATGAAGGAAGCTTACTTGGCGGATTAGGAAATCTTTTGGATGGTGATAATCGGTTTTAATTTTATAGAATGACTTTCAGAAATGGAATTCATTTTAATTTATAAGAACAAGGGCAGATCTTTCGATCTGCCCAAAGCACCTAACCAAAAGTGCACTTAATACCCATTAGTACCAAATTCTTTGGCATTTGAAATTGCATCCAAAAATGATCTCGGAATTGGTCTAACAGTGTGTTTACTTTCAACAAAATTTGTTCCTGCGATTGGGTTTGTCTGATCCAAATAAGTTTTAGTTAACTTTCCGGTACGTTTTAAATCAATCCATCTTGTATGTTCGCCAGATAACTCTCTTGCTCTTTCTTTTAAAATAAAATCGATATTCATTTGAGCACCTGAAACCAACATTTCACTTTCTCTTGATGTCAAAGCGGCTCTTTTTCTAAGAGTATTTACATAACCCAATGCCTTAGCTTGATTATCAGTTAAAATTGCTGCTTCGGCCGCAATCAAATACACTTCTCCCAAACGAATAATAGGAATATCTCCTAACCAATACTGATTGCTTTGACAATACAACGCTGCAGAAAATTTTCGCATGGCTGGAAAAATATTAATAAGATTTGGGTCGTTTGGATACATTGCAGGATCTTTATACTTGTTAGTTCCTGATTCGAAAATATCGCTTGGATCAACCACCAGCATTGGCATTTTGCTTTTCACAACTGGATCGATATTCCAGTTTGGAGTAAATACGGCTAAACCTTCATCATTATTCATATTAATTTGTTCCTCTATTCTTTGAGAATAAAAATTAACCGCCGGAAGTGCCTGAGCTAATGTGTTTTTAATGGTATAACCAACTACTGAAGGATCTTTTTTATAAGCAGTCGCCATTGTTTGCGTAATCGTTTTATTTGCTGCCGCATAAAACTTGTATGTAAATGTTTCTGCAAAACGTGTATCTGCTGGCGATGGTACTGGTGTAAACACTTCTGTCAGCAAATATTTACTTGGTTTCAGTAAACGACTATTGGCTCGTCCGTACAAAATACTAGTTGCTCCTGCTCCCCATTCTGCTCCTCTTGTTGCTAAATCTGGCAAATAATATTGTCTCGTTCTTCCTCTGTTGAAACCTTCTGGATTAAGACCTCCAGGATCAATTCCTTGTGTAAACAAAAATTCTGTATTTTTCTTATTATTGCTGCCTTCCCATAGCTTTTTAAATCCTGATTTAGAATTGTCGCTTAAGTATAATGCAGTCTGGTATTTTGTCGCATTATTAATTAATTCTTCAGCGGTTTCTAAAGCCAATTTAGCATACTCTGGAGCGTCTCCTAATCTTGTTCTCTGAAGATATACTTTTGACAATAAACCATAAGCTGCTTTCTTGGCCACTCGTCCTTGTAAAGTCTGCTGCACTGGGAGATTTGCACAGGCAAATTTTAAATCTTCAATAATTAAGTCGTAAAACTCTTTCTCAGAACTGCGCACTGGAGCGTTATCTGCGCCTTCAATAATAGACGATTTTGTTCTTAAAACTACACCTCCAAATTGTTCTACTAATGTAAAATTACTAAAAGCTCTTAGAAAATAAACTTCAGCCAATTTTGCATTCAACTCTTCTGTAGAAGCATAACCTTTTACATCTTTTGAATAATAAATTGCTGTATTACAGAGATTAATAGTGGTGTAAGCGGTACCCCAAATAACTTTAATATTTCCATCATCAGGATTTAACTGACTAGCGTATTGCGTATAACCAATTGCGCTGTTACTCACGTTTTCCCAAGAATCAGTCCCTGCTTCTGTTGGCGCTATATAATCGACCTTTCCGTGAAGGAAATATAAATTCTCGTAACAACTGTTAATTAATCCTTCGAATCCCGGTCTTTCACTATAGGATTTATCCAAAGAAACAGTAGTAAGGTTTTTTTCGTCTAAACTGCACGACTGAATTAATCCAGCCATAAAAAACATTAAGACAATTACTGATTTTAATTTTATATACTTTTTCATGATACTACAATGATAAATTAAGACCGAAAACAACTTGTTTAAATAATGGGAATGAATCTGACCCTCCACTTTCTGGGTCTACATTTTTCAACAAATGACTGCGGCTAAAAACAAAAGGATTATAAGATGTTATATAAAGTCTCATATTACTTAGACCCGTTTTTTTAAGAAAATCTTCCGGCATAGAATAACCAAGTGTAATATTCTTGATTTTTATATAAGATGCATCTACAAGCTCTAATGACGATTGAAATTGTGTATTAAAACTACCACCCGGTCTAGGAAAATCATTTGTTGGATTATCTTGTGTCCAGTAACTATAAGTCTCCGGCTGCGCTTCTTTGTTCCAATAACCTAAAACCTGAGCACGCATCATACCACCTTGTCTTCCGTTTACAAATATTGTAAGATCAAAATTCTTGTACTTGAATGTGTTTTGGAAACCAAAGAAATAATCTGGAACATTGTTTCCTACAATCATTCTGTCTTTTGTAGAATACACGTGCACTCCATTATCAGAAACTCCATTGGCATCAAATTGCGGCACTGTCTGCAGTTTAATGTCTCCTGGTTTTGCGCCATATAAAGCTGCTTCGGTTTCTTGTCCCAACTGCCAGATTCCTATTTTTTTATAATCATAAAACACACCACCTGCGGCAGGAGTCTGCCCAATGAAAAGACCTTCAGAAATTAATTCATTTACAGTTAAGTTCCCTAAATCAATATTAGTCAGCTTTTCTGTTGCGTGTGTATAGGTGAATGAAGTATTCCATTTAAAATTCTCGGTATCAATATTTTTAGTATTTATAGAAAGTTCAAAACCTCTATTTTGAGAAGTTGCAATATTCGAAGTCTTTTTATAAGGTGTTTTAGCATCGTAACCTCCTGAACTTGTAGGCAGACGACGATCCCATAAAATACCATCTGTATCTGTCCAATAATATTCGGCTACAAGGTCAATTCTGTTTCTCAACACAGAAACATCTAAACCTAAATTAGTATTTGTAGAACGTTCCCAAGTTAAATCTGAATTTGAAATATGCTCGGTAGGAACATACATTGGTAAAGCTGCAGCACCGCCAAGAGAAAGATTGCTTGTTTTAGTTGAAGTACGTGTCAAACTAGAATAAGGATCAATATTTGCCGATCCTGAAACACCATAACCTATTCTCAATTTTAAATTGTTCAGCCATGAACTTGTTCCTTGCATAAAACTTTCATCACTAATACGCCAAGCCAATGACGCAGATGGAAAAGATGCCCATTTATTACCTTCTGACAAAGGAGAAACTCCGTCCCAGCGATTGGTTAATTGAAATAAGTATCTTCCTTTAAAGCTGTAATTAAAACGACCCGCAAATGACATTCTGTTAAACTGACTGTAAGCATTCATTCTAGTAGTTAGATTTTTTACCGCTCCCATGTTATAAAACTGGAAGTCATCGTAATCAATACCATTACCGCCTAAATAAGCTCCTTCTGTTCTGCTGTCTGCCCAAGAAGTAATCCCTGTTAAACCAAAATCATGATCTTTACCAGCTTTAAAATTATAGCTTAAAATATTTTCCCAGATGTAACTATAAGCCAGCTCGTTATTATATGTGGCTTCGCTTGCAGTTCTACCTTCCGTTAACAGATTGTATGAATTTTTGTTTTGAAAAGTCCCTGCTCTGCTTCCTGAAAATCGAGTTCCTAGATTAGATCTTAACTTAAAATTTTTAGCAAATTCAAACTCCAGATAAGGATTGAATTGTACATTATAACTTAACGATTCATTTGCAAAAGCCCCTGGATAATTATTTGCCAAAATACTAATGTTGTTTTGATCTCCTTCGATTGGATAAAGATTCACAACACCATTTTCATCAAACGGAACTCCTAATGGATAAACACTGTATGCTTTATTAATTCTACTATTGGTTGTACTGTTTTTACGATAGTTTAAAATCAATTGGAAACCTGTTTTAAATTTACTGCTAAATTTAATATCAACTCCTCCTCTGGAACTAAAACTGTTTACTTTGTCATTTTGATAGATTCCTTCTTCGCCTATATAGCCTAAAGAAAAATATCCCTGTACTTTTTCAGATCCGCCTCTCATAAAAAGATTATGATTTTGCTGCGTGCCTACTTGTAACGTTTTATCGATCCAATTTATATATTGTCCTTTTTCAATTGCAGCAACTGCAGATGCATTTAAACCTAAATCTGTTAAGTTTGTTGCTTGGTAGCCATTGTCTAAATAAAATCGATCTTTTTTATAGTTTAACCATTTCTCTCCTGTAAGAGGAGCAGGAAAAGAAGAAAATCCATTTAGTCCAAAATAGCTGTTAAAGTCAATTTGTGTTTTTCCTGCTTTTGCTTTTTTAGTGGTAACAATAATAACTCCATTCGCACCCGAAGAACCATAAATTGCAGTAGAAGAAGCATCTTTTAAAACATCAATACTTTCGATGTCATTCGGATTCAAATTGTCGATGCTTGAAGGAAGTCCATCAACAATATACAACGGATCCTGACTCGCTGTTAAAGATCTATTTCCTCTTAATAATACTTTTGGAGATGTTCCTGCTTTTCCAGATCCACGTTGAATATCCAGACCCGAAACTCTCCCCTGAAGCGCTTCCATTGGACTTAAAACTGGACTTAAAGCAATATCCGTCGATTTCACGGTTGCTACAGCTCCCGTTAGATCTTTTTTCTTTACTGTGCCATAACCAACAATTACAACTTCATTTAAAGCTGTATTTTGCTCGTTTAAAATTACACTCAAAGACTTATTTTGACCAACTGTTACTTCTTTATTCTCAAATCCTATAAAAGAAAAAACTAAAACACTATTTGTTCCATTTATACGAATTATAAATTTTCCGTCTAAGTCGGTTTGTACTCCATTTTTAGTTCCTTTTTCAGTAACATTCGCTCCTGGTATCGGCATATTCCTCGAGTCGGTTACAACTCCAGAAATTTCAATACCTTGTTCGATTACAACCTTCTGAACTGTGTTTTTTTCCTGAAGAGGCACTTGTTGTTTTTTCTTTACCAAAATAATCTGACGATCATTTATTGTATAAGAAATATCGGTTCCTTTAAAAACCTCTTCTAGAATTTCGGATATCCCCTTTTTCTTTACATTAACGGTCACCTTTCTGTTCTGGTCAATTATACTGCTTTCAAAAAGAAATCTGTATTCCGAAACAGATTCTACTTTGTTAAACAGCTTTTCGACTGGCGCATTCTTTATGTTAAATGTAAGCTTTGTATTTTGTGAATAGACACTTGCTTGAATTCTCATCAAAGAAAGTATCAGTAATAATGTGGTTAGTTTCATTCTTAGACTAATTTTAGGCAAATAAGGACTAAGCCAATTCCTCTTAATTATTTTTTTCATAATTTTGGATTGATTTTAAATGATTTAATTTCGATACGTCGTTTGAAACACTTAAATCGGGAAATACTGGTACTATTTTCCGATTTTACTTTTTGTGCTTCTCAAAAAATTACATCCTCTTCATAATTTGTTTTTTGGTTGGTTAGTAAATAGTTAGTTTATTTTTATATGCTTCCCTTCTATTTTATAAGTAAAGCCTTGAATTTTGCTCATTGTTTCTAATACCTTTTCTATACTTTCAATATTCTTATTGAAACTGGCATTGAATTTTTTATCTAAAATATCTTTCCTGTTATTGTCAATCGTGACGTTGTAAGTCCTTTCTAATTTTATTATAATATCTTTAAAAGCAGTTTTTCTAAAAACAATTTCTCCATTTATCCATTCGGTATAAAAACGAGTATCCACTTTCTCTATTGCTATCTCAGTATTTTCGCTATTCCAAGATCCTTTTTCACCTGGAACCAGCGTTGTTTTTGTATTAGCATTAACAGCATCAGACAAACTCACAGAACCTTCGACTAATACTGTATTGATATCCGTATCTTCTTTATAAGAACTCACATTAAACTTTGTTCCTAAAACTTTCACATTTACACCTCTTGTTTTAACAATAAATGGATGCGCTTTATCTTTTGCAACATCAAAAAAAGCTTCTCCGTCTAAAGCAACTTCTCTATTATGTCCTTTAATAAATTGAACTGGATATTTTAGAGAAGAACCAGCGTTCATATTCACCAATGTTCCATCTGATAATGTTATTTTAAAAGTTTTACCGAACGGAATTTTAATTTCGTTGTAAACCAATTTGTTAATTGGTTTGGCTGATTTATAATTTATTGCATTTTCTTTTTGAGAAGCCACTACTTCTCCGTTTTTCTTGATGATCTGTTGTTCTCCATTCGGATTTAAAATCTGAATATCTCCATTTTCTAAAACCAATTGAATAGCATCAGAAGAAACTACTTTATTATTTTGTTTACCAGTTTTGTACTGAAAAACATAAACCAAACCTAATACACAGAAAAACATTGCTGCATATTGAAAAATATTCCTCCAATTGATTACAACTGATTTTTTCTCCAGATTTAGTTTCTCTTGTAATTCTTCCCAATTTTTATCAACATCGATAGATTCTAAATACAACAGCGCCTCTTCAAGCAAACCATTACTCTGAAGATTTTTTATCAATTCTTGATCTTCAAGAGGCAGTAATTCAATTTTAGACGTATCAAAGTTCCTCTTCGACACTATTTCCCTAAGGATATCAAGCAATTGTGAGTTTCGGTTCATTGTTTTGTATAAGTGGTTATTCATATAGGTTAGAAAAAAAGTTTTTTAGGGTGACAACTAATCAAAAAATTTTGATTTTTTTTACACTTTGTTGAAAATAAATAACTTTTTATTTTACATTTGACACCGTGTAATCCATTACAGAACGAATAAATGCAATTCTCAGATGTCTAATTTTAAGGATTTAAAAGTATTTGAAGCCTTGTACAAAGAACATTTTGCTTTTTTTTCCTTAATCTCTTTTAACATAGTTAAGGATAAAGATGCAGCAAAAGATCTGGTACAAGATTTTTTTATGTACTTATGGGAAAAAGAAGAAACACTGAACTTTACCATTTCATTTAAGGCATATGGTACAAAAGCAGTCAAAAACTTAAGTCTGCAACATTTAGAAAAAAACAAAACTATCAGTCTAAAAAACGCGAAAATTGTCCTTCCAAAATCTGAAGAAGAACCTACATTTGACAACACAGAAGAAAACAAAAAACCTAAAATTCAAACGTTAATCGAAAAGATTCCACAGTCGAGAAGAGAAATTCTCATATCACATGTTGTCGAAGGACTTAGTTACGCAGAAATTGCCGAAGACCAGAACATCTCAATAAATACTGTAAAAACACAAATGAAAAGAGCTTATGCTTCTTTAAGAGAAACTCAAAATACTTCGAACTTAAAATTCATCTTATATTTCATATGGCTTATAAAATAACTTATTTTTGCCCTATAAAATTTACATTTTGAATCACACTTTATATAAAAACACCAAAATATCTTACTCCGATACTGGAAAAGGAAATACAATTGTTTTACTTCACGGTTTTCTAGAAAACAAAAAAATGTGGAAAGATTATGCTGCTCTTTTCTCAGAAAAATATCGCGTAATAACAATCGATTTATTAGGTCACGGCGAATCCGATTCTCTAGGATATGTTCATGAAATGGAAGATAATGCGAATGCTGTTCATGAAGTTTTACAGCATTTAAAAATTGAAAAAGCAACTATTCTCGGACATTCTATGGGCGGTTACGTTGGTTTGGCTTACGCCGAATTATTTCCGAACAACATTAAAAAACTGGTTTTATTAAATTCAACTTCTAAAGAAGACAGCGCCGAGAAAAAAATAAACAGAACTCGCGCTATAAAAGCGGTAAAACAAAACTACGTCAACTTTGTAAGTTTGGCCATAGCTAATTTATTCAGTGAAAACAATCGCACTCGATTAGTAAAGGAAATTGAAAACGCAAGAGAACAGGCCTTAAAAACACCTTTACAAGGAATCATAGCTTCTTTGGAAGGAATGAAAATACGAAAGGACAGAGAAGCACTTTTACACGAAAATCGTTTTCCTGTTTTATTAGTTTTAGGCAAAAAAGATCCCGTTTTAAACTACGAAGAAAGTCTTTCTCAAATTCATGACACAACAGTTGAATTAGTTTCGTTTGAAGACGGACATATGAGTCACATCGAAAACAAAGAAGAATTAAAAACAATTCTGCTTAATTTTTTCGATTAAAAAACTAAAAAAAATTAAATCTAAGCAGCCTAATCCAAAAAAGCTGCTTTTATTTTACTCCGCTTTAAGCGCGTCTAAACTCAGGAGATAACCTTTTTCAACTAGTTCTTTTCTTTCTTTTATATGATGCGTCTTTCCATCTTTCAACAAAATCAACTGAGTTGAAATTTTAATGACATTTTCATAATCATGATCTGTAATGATAAAGCCTTTTTTATCTGCATTTGTTCTTATCATTTCATTCACCAAATCTATCATAATTGGAGACAATCCATTGTATGGCTCATCTAGTAAAATAAATTTTGAAGAATTAAAAAGCAAAATCTTGATTTCCAAATAACGTAATTCGCCGCTTGACAAATGATGTATTGCTTTATTTAAAAGAGATTGAACAAATTTATCTTGACAAAAAACAATTCTACTCTTTCTATCTATAGACAATGAAATAGCTTTTTTTACAGATAAATAATTCGGAATAAACTGCTCTTGTGACAAATAACTCACTTCATTCAACAATATATTTTTATTATTTTTCGAAACAGAGTCAATCCGAATACATTTATCGGGAGAAGGAATTACACCGAAAATAATCTTTAACAAAGTTGATTTTCCCGCGCCATTTCTTCCTAATAACCCAATAATTTGTGTCGTTTCACATTTTAAATAAACATCGGAGAGTATGACTTTTTCATCAAATCTCTTTTGGATTCCCTCTATTTCCAAAACATGCTTCTTCAAAACAACTTATTTGTTAGCAACACAATAAAAGCAATAAAAACTGAAAAACAAAAAGTCAACAAATAACTAAAAAACAGTAATTCTAATTTTGAAATCCCATTATTCAAATAAAATAAATAGTCATTTTTCCTATATATCTCTTTAAAACCAATACTTACTAAAAAGCCAAAACTAAGAAATACAACAAAAAAGGAATCAAATCCAGCCAGCAAAACCGCAACGGCACAAATGGCAAAATTAATTACCAAAGTGGTTTTAAAAAACTCAAATATGTTAGACAGTTTTCTAATTGTTTAGTTTATTTTTTCCTCAAAAGGAATAGTTACATCTAGAATTTCATTTAAAAGCAAAACTATTTCTTCTAAGTAGTTTTTTAAGATTTCTTTAGTTACTGCCAAATTGAGCTCTTTGTCTTCTTTGAAACCAAATGGCAGAAAACCTGATTTTAGATTTTTAAATGATATAATTCCAACTTCCATTGGAATATCGCCAGCTTCATTCTCAAACATGAAAGCATAAGCCAAAACCTGAATTATTTTATCGTTTTTAAGCTCTTGTGCCAAACCATTCCATGATTTAAGCACGACATTAGCCTTTTCAACTTTTCCTGTCTTATAATCAATAATTCTTATTCTTCCGTTTCGAAGCTCAATACGATCCACATTTCCTTTAATCAAAACCGGAAACGGCAGATTTGGATGATTTAATTCACGCTCGAATGTTTTTTCTAAAGCAATAATCTTAACAGCATCTCCATTTTTTATAGAATCCAGCTCCATTTTTAAAAAATTAGAAACATTTCGTTTAGCTACTTCAAAAGCCAAAAGATTACGACCTTTTTTAATTTCACCTTCTTTATAAACTAATTTAAACTGCTTCAAAACTTCATCATCAAGCAAATCGAAACAATTTTTAATATCGGTCTCAGAAATAAACTTATCAACAAAAGGATCATACAACGCTTTTAGAGTTTGGTGAATAATAGTTCCCAGCGTATTTAAAGCAATATTCTCTTCCACCTCTTCTACTTCTCTTATACGAAGTATCTTTTGAAAATAAAAATCAATTGGATTTCTAATATAACTTGTCAAAGCCGAAGGTGAAAAACCTGCAGCTGCAATTTCTTTTAAACGTTCTAATACCGCTTCTGATTTTGGAATCACCATTGGCTGATAAGCCGTATCTGGCAAAACAGGATTATATATGTCAAAAGTCAAATTGTGTTTGGACTGTTTTTCAACTTCTAATTGAGTAATAAAACGGCTTCTTTCCCCAGCATCTAAACCATCATTCTCTGTATTGTAAATCAGATAAATATTTTTTGCTCTTTGCAATAAATGATAAAAATGATAGGTATAAATCGCATCTTTCTCTTTAAAAGTTGGCAATCCAAGTTCTTTTTTAACATCGTAAGGAATAAAAGAATTTTGTGATTTTCCTGCAGGAAATTTTCCTTCATTCATTGAGGTCACAATAACAGTCTCAAAATCTAAAACACGACTTTCAAGAACTCCCATAAGCTGTAAACCACGTAAAGGTTCTCCCTCAAAAGAAACTTCAGCTACATCAATAATCTGTTTGTAAATTGCATGAAGCGTATCAATATTATCGATGTGCTTATGCTGCGAATAATAATTAATCAGTTTATTAATCACTTTAAAAACAGCGTAGACAAAAGTTTTAGCAATCTTTTCCTCTTCATTGTCACTGCTGAAATTTTCTTTAATCAGCAGTAAAATTGCTGAAATATTTTCCAAAACAGCAATAGACCCATTCTCCCATTTTTGAAACAACAAAGAAAACAACTTGCTCGGATTCGGATTAAGCTCTAAGATCTTGTTTAAAGTAATAAAAGTATAATTATTCTCTTTAATAATTTTGACTAAATGATTACTATCGGCATATGGCTCGACTAAGGGATGGGTTAAAATATCGAGAACATCTTTATAATAAAAAACATAACTGCCGCCTGCACGAGAAAGCGCGTTAGTATGCATTTTGAAAAATTTTGCCACCAATATCTGCGACGGATTATTCTTTCCAGAATATCCCATCGTAATATTCAATGCTCCAACCGACGAAGGAAGCGCATATAAAATTGGAATTAAAAGGTTTTCTTCACCCAGCACAACTGCAACTTTATCAAGACTAGCTGTGGGATCAGCAGTAATTAAATCCTCAATTATACTACCCGCTAATTTAGCCTGTCCAATTGTTTTTGGAGTACCAATAACCTGAATATTTTTAGTTTGAGAAAAATCATCTACAATCCATTCAAAAGGATGCGATTTATAATGCTTCCAATTCTGTTTAAAACGACGAACAAAAAGTCCAGCATCATGAAAAGGATCATTTAGAAATGTCTGATCAACATCCCAGTAAATTCTCGCTTGATCTAGAGCTAAAAGATGCTGTACAATCTTTTCTTCTGCCGCATTCAAAGCATTGAATCCCGCAAAAATAAAATTATGATTCGAAATTGTATTAGAAAAATGATTCAGATTATTTACCGCCTCTCGATAAATTAAGCCTTGATAACCAACCGCTTTATTTAACAAATGACCATACAGCGATTCATAATACAATGGAAGAAGTTTCCAGAAATCAATATAATTTTCTAATAGTTTTGTTTTGTTTTCAACTTCAATTCCCCACTTCTTAATATCCTCGATGTCTTTTAAGTATGACAAAACATATGTCGGATCTAATAAATAGCGGTCAATCTCATTAAAATCCTGCAAAAGCGTTTTTGCCCAATTTGCAAAAAGCTCAAAAGATTGTTGATTTTGCTTTTCTGTAATCGATAAATAAACTTCATAAAACTCAAACAAAAGCTCAATTGCATCTATGGAACGAATTGAAGCAACGTCTTGAACAAAATCTTCAATACTAATAATATTGGGAGAAAGAATTGTTTTTTGAGTTTCTTTTTTAAGTGCTTCGATTAAAAAAACCTTGGCTCTCTTATTGGGTAAAACAATAGTAGTTTCCGCAAGTTTATCAGAATAATCTTGAATCACTACCGTTGCTATTTTTTCTAGAAAAGAAATATTTATCATTTGATAAAAATAAAAAAAGCCATTCAATTAAGAATGGCTTTTCATATTTATTTAGAAAGTAAATTAGATTTTACCTTGGTATTTAGAACCAATGTGTCTAATTTCTGTTCTTCTGTTTTGTGCTTTACCTGCAGCAGTTTTGTTACTTGCAACTGGTTGAGAAGCTCCAAATCCTTTAGACTCTAAGTTTTCTGGATTAACACCTCTTTGAACTAAAGCATCTAATACAGCTTTTGCTCTTTCTTCAGAAAGTTTTTGATTCAATTTAGCAGAACCTGTGCTATCTGTGTGTCCTTCAATAGAGAATTTCGCGTTTGGATAGTTTTTAAGGATTTCTTTAATTGCATCTAATCTAGCTGGAGTTTCTTTGTCTCCTGTTTTGAAAGTAGCTTTACCTGAGTTGAAGTAAACTGCTCTTGCTTGAACTTTAAGATCTTCTAAAGCTTCAGTTGTAACTTCAGGACATCCTCTGTTTGAAGCAGGACCGTATACTGTAGGACAATCGTCATCTTTATCAGCAACACCATCTTTGTCAGCGTCTAAGAAAGGACAACCACCGTTTTCTTTTGGACCAGCAACTGTAGGACATTTGTCATCTTTATCAGCAATTCCGTCTCCGTCAGTATCAGGACAACCTTTTAAAGCAGCTAAACCAGCAACATCTGGACAAGCATCATCTTTATCAGCAATTCCGTCTCCGTCAGTATCAGGACATCCGTTTAATGCAGCTAAACCAAATACATCTGGACAAGCGTCAGAAGCATCAACGATTCCATCTCCGTCAGTATCAGGACATCCGTTGAATTGTTTTAAACCAGCAACATCTGGACAAGCATCATCTTTATCATAGATTCCGTCTCCGTCAGTATCTTTACCTCCGAATTTGAAAACTAGACCTGCAGTATGTTGGAAATGAGATGGAGCATCTGGAGTACCAGTTGCATCTACTCTATCACCACTAACTGACCATTTGTATCTTGTAGCAAGCTCAAGACCAATAGCATCTGTGAACCAAAAAGTAACACCAGCACCTGGGTTAACTGTTCCGTAGCTGCTATCTCCGAAGAAAGTATAACCACCACCTACAGATAACGAAGGATCAATCACCTTAGATTTGATTAATTCTTGGAAGCTGTATTTGATAGTAGCATCAATTCCGTAGTACATTAAATCACCAGGATTAGTTACAACATTTCCTCTTCCGTCATGCCCTGCAGCAAATGGACTGAATGTTACAAATTTATCAATTTTGTTTACAGATCCTTGTAAACCAACAGAAAAACCTTTACCTACATATCTATTTACACCAATGTAAGATAATGAAGGAAGAATATTCCAGTTGTCTTTTACAGCGAATGGCTGAGAAAAGTGCTGATCAAAGAAACCGTGTCCTGCACCAGAACTAGTTCTTGTATCAACTGCATTAACTCCAAATGAGATCGCCCATGGATTGTTACTGTCTTGTGCGTGAGAACTTAAACCCATCGCCATCATCACAGCAACTAAAAGTTTGTTAAGATGTTTCATACTTAATTTTTTTAATTACAATTTAGTTAATTACAAGCAAAAGTAACACCAAATTTTTTAAATACAAAATCAAATGTTAAAAAAAACCTACAAAAATTTCCCGAAAGTGGTAATTATATAACTTTTAACATTTTTCCAACTGATACAAAGGCACTTACAGCCTTGTCTAAATGTTCTTTTGTATGAGCCGCAGAAAGCTGCACTCTGATTCTTGCTTTTTCTTTTGGCACCACAGGAAAAAAGAAACCTATTACATATATACCTTCTTTCAAAAGCTCATCTGCCATAGTCTGCGATAATTTCGCATCATACAGCATTACAGGGACAATTGCCGAATCACCATCAATTATATCAAATCCTGCTTTTTTCATTCCTTCTTTAAAGTAATTTGTATTCCACTCTAATTTATCTCTCAAAGAAGTATCTTTTTCTAACAGTTCAAAAACCTTAATAGACGCTCCTACAATTGCAGGCGCAAGCGAATTTGAAAATAAATAAGGTCTTGAACGCTGACGAAGCAATTCAATAATTTCTTTTTTAGCCGTAGTATATCCTCCCATTGCACCACCAAGGGCTTTTCCAAGAGTCCCTGTAATAATATCTACACGTCCCATTACTCCTTTTGCTTCAAGAGTTCCTTTTCCTGTTGCTCCAATAAAACCAGCAGCATGGCATTCATCTACCATAACCATTGCGTCATATTTATCTGCTAGATCACAGATTTTATCTAAAGGCGCCACTAAACCGTCCATAGAAAAGACTCCATCTGTAACAATCAATTTAAAACGAGCACCTGCCTCGTTTGCTTTAATCAACTGCTGCTCCAAGTCATTCATATTATTATTCTCATAGCGGTAGCGCGCTGCTTTACACAAACGAACTCCATCAATAATAGAAGCATGATTCAAACTATCAGAAATAATCGCATCATTCTCTCCTAATAAAGGTTCGAAAACACCACCATTAGCATCAAAAGCTGCTGCATATAATATAGTATCTTCTGTACCATAAAAATCAGCAATCTTTTTTTCTAATGTTTTATGAATATCTTGTGTTCCGCAAATAAAACGAACTGATGACATTCCGAAACCATGAGTATCCATAGCATCTTTCGCTGCTTGAACCACCTCTGGATGCGAAGAAAGCCCTAAATAATTATTCGCGCAGAAGTTCAAAACTTTCTCTCCTGTAGAAATAGTTATTTCTGCATCTTGCGCAGAAGTTATAATACGTTCTTTCTTAAAAATTCCGTTTTCTTCAATAACCTGCAATTCTTTTTGCAGGTGTTCTTTAATTTTACCGTACATTTCTATTTATTTAAAACGTTAAAAATTAACACTATAAGCCATTTTTGACCGTATAATTCTTTAACATCTGATTAATATTTTCACAAATTTACTACATCGATTTCGGTTCCTATATACACCAATGCCTTTTTTAACACTTTATATCCCAAATCTTCTACTGCGTCCTGATACTCCTGAATTTGAAGCTTATACTTTGAATTAACTGCTCCAGTTTTATAATCCAGTAAAAATGCCTTTTTATCTTTTGTCAACACGATTCTATCTGACTTCAATATTTTCCCTTCTTTCTGAACAATCGTCTGCTCGTTTAAAATATGATTTTCACCATCAAAACAAATACTCAACTCCGGATGATTAACGATTTCTAAAAGCGTTTTCAAAACCGCCTCTCGCTGCTCAATTGTCACTAATCCATTTTCAATTGCCTTAGTAACTGCTAAATCAATATCTGATTTATCTTTTACAAATGCTAAAATTTCGTGCACAATATTCCCATACGATATTGCTTCCTGCTGATGAGTTCCCCACATGAGCGCCTCTCTCTGAGCAATCTTAATATTTTTAGGATTCAAAACCTCTTTTACAACCGGAATTGTTTTAACTAAATCAGTTGCTTTTGACGATATTGAAAGTTTTGCTTTGTTTCCAAATTCATATTCTAACTTCTCAGATTCATAAACTCCTTCATGAATTAGGTATTTTATAAAATAGGAAGCCATATTATTAGGCCATTCTCCGTCTTTTCTCTCTTTTAAAGATTGCGAAATAACATACAACTGCTCTTCTGCACGTGTTAACGCAACATACAAGACATTTATATTATCCAATAACTCTTCTTGCTTCTTTTCATTAAAAACAGCCGAAGCACTTTCTCCAAAACCTTCAACTGCACTGCTATTATCAACCAAAGCCCTTGGAACTCCCAAATCTTCTGCTTCAGTATCAAGCCATAATTTATCTTTTGGTTTTCGATTGTAATCTTCTTCTGCAAAAGGCATAATTACAACTGGAAACTCTAAACCTTTAGATTTATGAATTGTCATAATACGAACTGCATTATTTCCTTCTGGAGAGGGAATACTGAATTTCTCAGAATTCTTTTCCCAGTAATTTAAAAAATCAGCAATTCCAGCCTGATTTCTAATATCTCTTTCTAGAACGATATCAAGAAAAAACTGCACATAAGCATTTCCCTCAGACGGAAGAATAAATTTTGAGATAATTATCTCGACAGCTTCATAAAGTGATTTTTTGCGAATATTTTCAAAAGAAAGAGAAACATCAAAAGTCAAAAGCCATTTCTCAAAATCAGATTCACTTTTATAAGCCATTCCATGAGCAATAAAATCATGTATTGGTATTTCAACACTTAAAGTATTCCCTAAGAAATGAAGAAAATGCGCTTTTGATTCTAAATCCCTGCTGTTATTCAAATATTTCAGCAAATGAATAATCAACCGCACTTCTGTTGCATTCTGAATCATCAAGGTTTCTGACGACAAAAGCGGAATTCGCTGTTCTGTTAGGTAGTTCGCAATTGCTACTCCCTGTCCTCTTTTTCGAGTTAAAATAACAATATCTTTATACTCAAATCCTTCTTGTACAACTTTTCGAATTGTATTTAATGTTTCCAAAACATACAAATCAGATTTTTCAACAACATCTTCTTCCTCTGCTTCATTCTTTTCAATTATTGGCAGAAAAGAAATATTTACATATCCGCCTTTTTTTGAATTTGTATTCTGAAAACTATGATTTTCATACAGATCTTTATAATCTAAGTTTGAAAACTCACTGGAGATGAGTTTAAAAAAAGCATTATTAAACTCAATAACTTCACTATAACTTCTATAGTTTGTATTTAGATGTTTAATTTCTTTATCTGGATTATTAAAAGGATTTGAATCTTTGCTTAATTCAATAAACTGTTCCGCCTTCCCGCCTCTCCATCGATAAATTGACTGTTTTGGGTCGCCAACAATCATCAAAGTTCCTTTATTCCCTAAATCATCTTGACCAGAAAGTGCGTTATCAATTAATGGAATTAAATTTTGCCATTGCATTTCTGAAGTATCCTGAAACTCATCAATAAAAAAATGACGATAACGCTCTCCTAAGCGTTCATATATAAAAGGTGCCGGCTGATTCTGAATTTCTCGATGAATAATAGCATTAAATTCAGAAATGGACAAAATATTTTGCTCTGCCTGAATTTTCGCCAATTCATTGCTAACTGTATTAAGCAATGATAAGGGCGTAATATTTTTCAAGAATGCTTTATAAAAATCTCTTTTTTCAAAGTTCTTATAAATCTTCTTTAAAATACTCAGCAATTCTGGAATTAAGTTTTCTATTAACGCTTTATCTTTTGCTGTTTTATTAATTGCAATATCATCAAATTCATGAAAAGTTTTATTTCTTGGATTAAACTTTCCATCGCGAATACTTTCAAGATGATTCGGAAATGTTCCTCTTGAAAAAGACTTCAAATCAATACCTTTTCCATCCAGTAAAGAAAGTGCCTCTATAGCAAATTGCTCATTCTCCGACTCCAGATCTTTGCATAATGCAAGCATCTTCTTTTTTATAACAACAAACTCTTCTATGGTTTTGTCATTAAAGTGCAAAATCTCATTTCGATTATTCTCATTCAAAACTAAACGTCCTGTTTCTAGAATTTCACGAGAAACATCCCAGCTTTTATCATCATCTGTCTTCTCCATCGTGAAGTCGATCAGTAATTTAGTCAGCGTTTCATCTTGACCAGCTTGAGCAATAATCGCATCGACTGCCTCAACCAATAAATTTTCTGTATCGAGCGTAACCTCAAAAGTCATTGGCAGATTTAGATCATGAGCAAAAGCTCTAATCACTTTATGAGTAAATTTATCTATGGTAGAAATATCAAAAGCGGCATAATTATGAATTAAGTGCTTTATGATACTTTGAGATTTTATTTTGATTTGAATAATCGAAAGCCCCGTTTCTCGAGACAAGTCTTCCATTAAATCAACTGCTTTTGCAGAAGGCTCTTCTTTCGCAAATTCAGATAAACTCCCTACAATACGGCTTTTCATTTCATGAACCGCTTTGTTGGTAAATGTTATTGCGAGAATATTTCGATAAGCATCATTTTTTGGGGACGAAAGAATAATTTTAAGGTATTCTTTAACTAAAGTATACGTTTTCCCTGATCCTGCAGAGGCATCATAAATAGAGAAAGACGGACTTTGCATAAGTTTAAGCTTTTGTATGGTAAAAATAGCACAATATTATTAAATCCCAATAATGAAAAATTCCAAATTCCAATATTTACCTGCATTGAATGCCTCAAATATTGGAATTTGGAATTTTAATATTTTGAAATAATTATGCGTGTTTCGGGAATGCTCTTTTATTAAAGACTAATAATATTCCGACTCCTGTAGAAATAGCCATATCGGCAACATTAAAAATGGCATTAAAAAACATAAAATGCTTTCCACCAAAAACAGGTATCCAAGAAGGAAGATTACCTTCCCAAATTGGAAAGTAAAACATATCAACCACTAAACCATGAAACCATGTTCCGTATGGTTCAGGCGAAAAAATTGTTGCCAAACTATGCGTGCTGTCGTCAAAAATTACTCCATAAAAAACAGAATCAATAATATTACCAGCTGCTCCAGCAAATATTAATGCGATAGAAACAATCAAATAAGTAGAATGACGTTTTTTTATAGCATCTGAAAGCCACCATCCTATTCCGAATACAGCAAAAATTCTAAAAATTGTTAGAATTAGCTTTCCGTATTCTCCTGGTATTTTTGTTCCCCATGCCATTCCTTCATTTTCTATAAAATGAATTCTAAACCAATCAAAAATCACAACTTCTTCGCCTAAAACAAAGTTTGTTTTTACATAGATTTTTGAAAGCTGATCGACAATTAAAACTAAAAATATAAGGAAATACGCTTTTCGTAATGACATTTTAAGAAATTTTGATGGGCAAAAATAGTAATTAAATCAAAAAAAACGTCCCTAAAGGAACGTTAATTCTTTGCAGTAAATCTAAACCTCATCAGTTTTCATTAAACGCAGTCCGAAAATCTACTTTTTTGCTGTTGCAGGACTATCAGCAAAAAAATTAGAAATAGATTTAAGCAACCCTTTTCCTTCTGCTCCTGCGGTACTTTTTTTTGCCGCAGCTTTGCTCAAATCAGATTTAAATTTTGTTCTTAACTTCTCAAATTCCTTCATTCTGCTCTCGACGTCAGAATTTACATCTTTGAATTTCAATACTTTAGCCATACTGTAAGTTTTATAAGTAAAAAAAATAAAATATTAACGATTTGATATTACAATGATACATATTTTAATTTATATTTGTTAATAAAATTAACAATTGTTTAGTTATTACATTAAAAAAATTGCCGAACCAATGTGAAATACCACCTATTTTTAACAACATCCCTAATCCTACAAAAATATGAACGAAATCACTTCTGCATTAAATGACTTTTTAACCAGCACCAAAGCAACTGCGGCTTTAATTTTAAACGGAAAAGGAAAACTCATCACCTCCCTGAATTTAGATTACGGAGACAGCGTTGCCGCTATGAGTGCAGCAATTTTATCGATGAGCGAAAAGTTTCTTCTTGATCTAGAAAAAGGACTACTCAAGCAACTTTACCTAAAAACCTCTGAAGGTGTAGTTATTGGAAACAAAATCAGCGGCACAAATTTCGTCATTGTGTTTTCAAAAGAAGGAAGCAATCTTGCCTTATTAATGCGTTCAACTGACGAACTTTCATCAGAACTTAGTAAAAATTCCCTATTGAAATAACATAAATCTATTAACCACAAACCCAAAAACTATGAGCAACGATTTTTTAAACGTGTTTTTAAATGAAATGAAAACTAATGTAAATGGCTTTATTGCAGTATCTGTTACTGAAATTGAATCAGGATTAAGCTTTGGTAATTTAACTGTTGATCCGGCTTTTGATCCAGAATTAGCTGCAGCTTACAACCTAGAAGTTGTAAAAGCTAAACTAAATGCTGTAAAAGCTTTAAACTTAAATCAAGACATTGAGGATATCTTGATCACACTTTCAAATCAAATTCACGTTATTGACATTTCTCCTAACAAAAAATTCATGATTTATTTGGCTGCTGATGCACAAAAAGCAAATCTTGGAATGACAAGAGCGGTTTTAAGAAAACACAAAGCAGACTTAGAAAAAAATCTTGCTTAATTTTCATTATTCTTAAAATTAGAACTGTTCCTAAACTGGGCAGTTCTAATTTAAATACTCTTCCTTTATCACTTCAACTACAATTCTTACAAAAAATAAGTCCAAAAAGCAGCGGTGAGCTATTAGTTTGAAAATAAATTCTTTCAAACAAGACTTAATCGCCGCATTACTCTTTCTTAAAAACATTAAACAAAAAAAACGCCCCTAAAAGGAGCGTTATTTCTTTGGATAGATATATTTATTATCTCTGCAAATTTTTAGCTTCGATACTCATTGTTGCATGAGGAACGATTTTAAGCCTTTCTTTGCTGATTAATTTACCTGTTACTTTGCAAATACCATATGTTTTGTTTTCAACACGGAATAACGCGTTTTTTAAATCGCGAATGAACTTTTCTTGTCTGATAGCCAACTGAGAGTTTGCTTCTTTAGACATTGTTTCACTTCCTTCTTCAAAAGCTTTAAAAGTTGGAGAAGTATCGTCTGTTCCGTTATTCAAATCATTCATATAGGCACTTTTGATCAAATCAAGATCTTCTTGTGCTTTTTTTATTTTGCTTTGTATTATTTCTTTGAACTCCGCCAAATCAGCGTCAGAGTATCTTGTAATTTCATCTATCATGGTATTTATCTTATTTTGAAATTAATATCACTGTTTTAATATCATCAAACTCAATTTCTGTGCCGTTTTCTAAAGCGTCTACAAAAACCAAGTCGTCTGTTAATGTCTCAGACTTAATATAGTCTTCATTTTTCAAAATAGCTTCTTCTAAAAGTCCATTTCGTTTAATTTGAACTTTGATCTTATCAGTAACTTCAAATCCTGAATCTTTACGGATATTCTGAATTCTGTTTACTAATTCTCTCGCGATTCCTTCATTTTTCAATTCTTCAGATATTGTAATGTCAAGCGCAACTGTAATTCCATTTGAATTTGCAACCAGCCAACCTTCGATATCTTGCGATGTTATTTCGACGTCTTCTAGTGATAAAGTTACATTATTTCCAGAAATAACAACATCCAGTGTTCCCTGCTTATCTAACTGATTAATTTGCTCTGCTGAAAAAGATTGTATTTCTTTGGAAATCAGACCCATATCCTTTCCGAAACGTGGTCCTAATGCCTTAAAATTAGGCTTAATTTGTTTCACTAAAATACCTGAATCATCATCTAAAAGTACGATTTCTTTCACGTTTACTTCAGCTTTTACAAGCTCAGATATAGCTTCAATTTCAGCTCTCTGATTCTCGTCAAGTACTGGTATCATTACCTTTTGCAGCGGTTGACGCACTTTAATCATTTCCTTTTTACGAAGTGATAAAACCAATGATGATATGGTTTGCGCCTTCTGCATTTTGCTTTCTAACGTTTTATTAACAAAGTTTTCGACAAATTTCGGGAATTCAGCCAAGTGAACACTGGCAAATTCCTCAGTTTGCGTTGAGCTTGTCAAATCTCGGTACAATTTATCCATGAAAAAAGGAGCGACCGGAGCGCTTAATTTGCTTATCGTCAATAAACAAGTATAAAGCGTTTGGTAAGCTGCGATTTTATCATGAGCATATTCACCTTTCCAGAAACGACGACGACATAAACGAACGTACCAGTTACTCAAATTCTCCTGAACGAATTCAGAAATAGCTCTTGTAGCTTTTGTTGGCTCATAATCTTCGTAACATTCATCAACAAACTTCACTAAAGTATTCAGCTCAGATATAATCCACTGATCGATTTCTGGTCTTTCGTTTAACGGAATTTCCGCTTCAGCGTATTTAAATCCATCGATATTAGCATATAATGAGAAGAATGAATACGTGTTATATAAAGTTCCGAAGAATTTACGGCGAACCTCAGCAATTCCTTCGATATCAAATTTCAGGTTATCCCAAGGATTTGCATTTGAAATCATGTACCAACGCGTAGCATCTGGACCATATTCTGCAATTGTTTCAAAAGGATCTGTTGCATTGCCTAAACGTTTCGACATTTTTTGTCCGTTTTTATCCAAAACCAAACCATTCGAAACTACATTTTTATAGGCAACTTTATCAAAAACCAAAGTTCCAATAGCGTGTAAAGTATAAAACCATCCACGAGTTTGATCAACTCCTTCTGCAATAAAATTCGCTGGAAAATCTTTATTATCGTCAATTTTATCTTTGTTTTCAAAAGGATAATGCCATTGTGCATAAGGCATTGCTCCAGAATCAAACCAAACATCAATTAAATCGCTTTCACGTTTCATTGGCTGTCCTGAAGCCGAAACCAACGTAATTTGATCAACCACATTTTTATGCAAGTCAATTAAATCATAATTAGATTCAGACATATTTCCAATTTCAAAACCTTTGAATGGGTTTTCTTTTTGAAAACCTGCTTCGATAGATTTCTCGATCGCATTGTACAATTCTTCTACAGAACCAATAAGAACTTCTTCTTTTTTGTCTTCAGTTCTCCAAATTGGCAACGGAATTCCCCAATATCTAGAACGAGATAAGTTCCAGTCGTTAGCATTTTTAAGCCAATTTCCAAAACGTCCTTCACCAGTAGACTTAGGTTTCCAATTGATAGTTTCGTTCAGGTCGAACATTCTATCTTTTACATCGGTTACTTTAATAAACCAAGAGTCTAGAGGATAATATAATAACGGCTCATCAGTTCTCCAGCTGTGTGGATAACTATGCACGTATTTTTCAACCTTAAAGGCTTTATTTTCTTCTTTTAATCGAATAGCAATTTCAACATCGACAGAACGCTCTGGCGCTTGTCCTGCATCATAATATTCGTTTTTCACGTATTTACCAGCAAGTTCACCTACATGCGAAGTGAATTTTCCTTGTAAATCTACTAAAGGAACAGCCGTTCCATTTTCGTCCAATACTAACATTGGCGGTACTTCCGGTTTTGCTTCTTTTGCTACTTTAGCATCATCAGCACCAAAAGTTGGAGCCGTGTGTACAACTCCTGTTCCGTCTTCGGTAGTAACGAAATCTCCTGCGATTACTCTAAATGCATTTTCTGCATTTTGGTATGGCAATACGTAAGGCAATAATTGTTCGTAACGGATTTCTACTAAATCAGCTCCTTTTGCTTCTGTTAAGATTTTATATGGAAGTTTTTTATCGCCGCTTTTAACATTATCAAAATCAGCGTCATCTTCACTTAAGAAAAATCCTTTTCCGAATTGTTTCCCAACTAAGTTTTTAGCCAAAACAACATTGATTGGCTCAAAAGTGTATTGATTGAATGTTTTTACTAAAACATAATCGATTTTTGGTCCAACTGTCAAAGCTGTATTTGATGGAAGTGTCCAAGGCGTTGTCGTCCATGCTAAGATGTGAATATCTCCAAAACCTTGTAAAAAGCTTGGCAATGTTTCTGGCAAAGTTTTGAATTGTGCTACAATCGTAGTATCTGTAACATCTCTATAAGCTCCAGGCTGATTTACTTCGTGAGAAGATAATCCTGTTCCTGCTTTTGGAGAGTATGGCTGAATCGTGTAACCTTTGTACAACAAACCTTTATCGTAGATTTGTTTTAAAAGCCACCAAACAGATTCCATATATTTTGGTTTATAAGTTACATATGGATCTTCCATATCTACCCAATATCCCATTTTTTCGGTCAAATCATTCCATACGTCAGTATAACGCATAACGGTTTTTTTACACGCTTCGTTATATTCTTCGATAGAAATTGTCTTGCCAATATCTTCTTTTGTAATTCCTAATTCTTTCTCAGTACCTAATTCTACAGGTAAACCGTGAGTATCCCATCCGGCTTTTCTTTTTACCTGAAAACCTTTTTGAGTTTTATATCTGCAAAAAATATCTTTAATCGCACGTGCCATTACGTGGTGAATTCCCGGTAATCCATTTGCTGAAGGCGGACCTTCAAAAAATACGTAAGGTTCTGCACCTTCGCGAGTAGTTACACTCTTTTCAAATATATTTTCTTTCTTCCAAAAATCAAGAACTTCAGACGCTACAGTTGGTAAGTCAAGTCCTTTGTATTCAGTAAATTTTGTGCTCATTTTATCCTTTTCTTAAACGAGGTGCGAAAGTAAGGAATTTTGAGGGAAATAGATAAAAGATGACGGAAAAAAGACCAATAACAGGTAATTTCACGTGGATTCCGCAAAAAAAAACAGCCTTTTAGCTGATTTAAGAGAAAACTTCCTTTAAAATCTCTAAAGATTTCGGCTTTTTGAATCCATCTAAATGAAAACTATAGTAATCAATAATAATTTTTAGCAGAATTTGTCTTTCTAAAACATGAAAAACTTTTTGATCGTTATCAAATTTTAAATCGAGTAATTTTTTCAGCAAATTGGTTTCATGCTCGGAAAGTGTATTTCCGCCTGAAAAAAGTGTAAAAACGCCATCATTCATCTCAAAATGCGGCAGATCTACCTCTGAAACATCTGGATAAAACCCTAGATATTTTGTGATTTCTAAAAGTAAAATTAAATGAAAATTCGAAATTTCATCATGATGATCCAGCCAAGTCAATGCGGTTTCTAAAAACACAAATAGTGACTCGTTTTTTTCTTCTTCTTGAATGGAATAATGAAGCATTTCTGAAAGAAACATTACCATTGTACTTTTTACAAGATCTGTATGAATACTTTGAAAAGGAACTGCGGTTTTTATCTCTTTGAAATTTTCTAAAGTGCCTTTGTTTTTATGAATGGCTTCTATTTCTAAAATCGACAACGGCTGAAAATAAGCAATCTTCTGACTCGCTTTTCGACTTGAAAAAGCATCGCGTACAAAATAAGACTTCAGTCCGTTTGAAAGCGTAAAACATTTTACGATCAGACTTTTTTCCTGAAATTTTAAAGAGGAGATTACTATTGCTTTTGTTTTGACTTGCACGAAATGATTTTAGATTTTTTAACTTTTGACTTTCGACTTTCAGACTATCGAATAATCATCACTTTCTTAACTTTAGTTTCTCCTCCGTCTTGCGCCGAAATAAAAACCATATACACACCAGAGGCTACTTTATATTTACCAAAAGCGGTTGTATCCCATTCTATGGTTCCGCCTTCTGAAGTCGTTTCGAAAACAAGATTTCCTTCAATATCAGTGATTTTAACATTGGCTCTATCTAACAATCCTGCCACTTTTACTGTTCCAGAATAGGTTGGACGAACTGGATTTGGATAAACATAAACGTTACTCAAATCATCATTAGCTCCAGTTGCAACTCCTTTAAACGAAATCATTCCTTTATTTGTCGCTATAAAAACTTCGCCAGTTGTACTGTTGATCTTAATATCATTCACCATATTACTTGGCATTGGAGAATTATTTATGGTAAAATGGCATTTGGTTTCCTGCCCGTTAGACGAAACCATAAAAATTCCAGAATCAGCCGTTCCAATCCATTTATTATTTGATCCATCTACCGCAATAGAAGTAATAAACTGTTCGTACATTAATTCCTGAGCCAAATTATCTTCCATGATAATAATTGGATTTGCTTTTAATTGGCTGTCAGATTGAAAACTTCCCACGTTCGACAAAACTCTTAATCCTTTTGTAGTTCCTATCCAAAGTTGATTTTTAGTATCTATCACTACAGATCTCACATCTGGAGCTGGTAAATTTCCTGCGTCAACTCCAAATGTCATTTTCTTGAATGTATTTGTACTCTCGTTAAAAGCAATCACACCTTCGTTACTGGTCGAAATCCATTTGGTATTATTTCTATCAATAACAATATTAGCATAACTGGTTGTTTCTGCATTATTCAAAATTGAACTGGTTGCGTAACTTTGCCATTGTCCGTTGACTTTCAAAACTTTCAATCCATTTTTAATCCTGCTGTTTGTTATCCAGAGATTTCCAGTTTTATCGAATGCGGTTCCATTTATACGAACATCTTTATAATTTGGTCCTTCGTAAGTTATACTTTCTAAACCGCTGTTTTTTTCGTTATACAAAAAGTTAGGAATATCGTTCTCCACTCGCAACAAACCTGAAAAAAAAGAACTTGCATAAACTTGTTTTTCATTTCTAGGATTCACAATAATTCTTGTTATAGATTTTGCATCATATACTTCAGTGTACGGAATATTCAGCCAGGCAGAAGAAGCATATTTACTAATTCCGTAACTATCTAAATCATACGGATTATAATAGGTATCATAATCTCCGTAAACTGCCCAAAGTACATTTGGCGTAACGTCTAACGAAAAAATATTATTCCTAAAAGGTCCTTCCGGTGTGCTATTTACAAAAGTTCCCGCACTGCTGAGCGAAGAAGTAACTAATCCTTTATCTTTTGTTCCGATGTATAATAAATCTCCAACTGCTGAGGCGCAAGTAAAAACCAAGCTGTTATCTAAAACCTGAGTATTTGAAATCTGACGATTTAAAACCATCTGATTATTATAAATATAAACTGCATTGGGAGTGGTAATAAACAAATTGCGGTTCACTGTCCGCATATCAGAAGAAGGCTGTGAAAGCTGTAAAAAACCAATAAAATTAATTGAATTATATCGGTGAATATTACCCGAAGCGTTAATTGCTATTAATTCTGAATCCAAAGCTTCAACACTTGACCAATCGCCGGTATTCACAACAGTCCATTGACTAAAATCGTTTAGATTAGCATTTGTAATATCTGCTTTTCTAACTCCAGACGAAGTGGCCGCAAAAATAAATCCGTTAAAAAAAGTAGTTTGTTTAACACTTATTTCGGCACCATTATCACCTATAAAATAAGTATCTCCAAACTGTAATGCTGTTAAATTGAACTGAACAATTCCAAAATCGCAGGAAATATAGAGCAATCCGTTATGCTCCATTATATGATTGATCTTTTTAATATTTGAAGGAAGCTGTTTGTTTATTATATCAACTTTCTTAGTTACACTTCCGTCAGTTTCATTAATAATAATCATCAAACCATTTTCATAACCAATGATCGTTTTTTTGAAAGCTTCACTATGATAAACAGCAGAAATTGTCTGTCCAGAAAGACCATCAACAGTTGTTTTAGTTTTTAGTAAATTTGATGTGGTGTTTTTAAAAAACAACGCGTTTTCTGACGCAGCAAAAACTGTATTTGGTGACTCTGAAATATCTTTAATTTCATTGAAGGAAAAATAACCCTGCCATGACAATTGACTTTGAGCAAAACCAAATTGAAACAAAGTCAAAAACAAGATATAGAGCGATTTTCTGGTCATTATTAATATATTCGGATAGACAAATATACTATAAACAAATACATTTAATTTTTGTTGATACATAAAAAAAAATGCTCTCGATTCATCCTAAAAGACAAATGAGAGCATTTTTCAATTGTAATTAATCTTACACTACACCTTGTGCAAGCATAGCATCGGCAACTTTAACAAATCCGGCAATGTTAGCTCCTTTTACGTAGTTTACATAACCATCTTCTTCTGCACCGTATTTTTTACATTGGTTGTGAATTCCAACCATGATATCTTTCAATCTTAAGTCTACTTCTTCGCTTGTCCAGTTTAAACGAATTGAGTTTTGTGTCATCTCTAATCCAGATGCCGCAACTCCACCAGCGTTAGCTGCTTTTCCTGGAGCAAAAAGTACTTTATTATCTAAAAACAATTTAATAGCATCTAAAGTTGAAGGCATGTTTGCCGCTTCAGTTACACATAAAACGCCATTATCAATAAGCTTTTGAGCATCTTCTCCATTCAACTCATTTTGAGTCGCACAAGGAATAGCAATATCTACTTTTACTTCCCAAGGGCTTTTTCCTTTATGGAAAACAGCATTTGGATATTTCTCCAAATATCTTTCAGCTCTGTTATCTCCACTTGCTCTCATTTCGACCATATGCTCGATTTTTTCGCCAGAGATTCCTTCTTCATCATAAATATAACCATCAGGACCAGAAATAGTAACTAGTTTACCTCCTAATTCGTTTATTTTAAGAGCCACTCCCCAAGCTACATTTCCAAATCCAGAAATAGCAACTCTTTTACCTTTAATATCATGTCCAATAGTACGAAGCATTTGATCTGTAAAGTAAACAACTCCATAACCTGTAGCTTCTGGTCTAATCAAAGAACCACCGTAAGCAATTCCTTTTCCAGTTAAAACTCCAGTAAACTCATTTCTAATTCTTTTGTATTGACCAAATAAGTAACCAATTTCTCTGGCACCAACACCAATATCTCCAGCAGGAACATCCAAATCTGGACCAATATGACGACATAATTCTGTCATAAATGATTGACAGAAACGCATGATCTCTCCATCAGATTTTCCTTCAGGATCGAAATCAGAACCACCTTTTCCACCACCCATTGGCAATGTTGTCAAACTATTTTTAAAAACTTGTTCGAAAGCTAAGAATTTCAAAACAGATAAATTTACTGTATGATGAAATCTAATTCCTCCTTTATAAGGTCCAATTGCAGAATTCATTTGAATTCTAAAACCTCTATTTACAATTATTTCTCCTTTGTCATCAACCCATGGAACTCTAAAAATTATAGATCTTTCCGGCTCAGCAATTCTAAGAAGTAAATTTTTTCCATCATACTTCTTACGTTCTGCGATAAATGGTATTACAGTTTCTGCAAATTCTCTAACCGCTTGAAGAAATTCTGGTTCATTTGGATTTTTTGACTCAACTTGAGCCATAAATTCATTTATTTTTTGTTCCATTTTTAAATAAATTATTCAAATAATAGTTTAACTTTTAATCCCTTAAATAAGAAAATACGTTTTAAGAAAACGTTTTCGTTACAACAGACAAAGATACATCAAAATGATCATGCATTGTTATTTTTTTTCGTTTTTGAAGCAGAATTGTGTTATTTCTAAACAAACAATCAAATACAATTTTACCCTTCCGAATTTACATCTAATTACCACACTTAAAGTCAGAAAATTAAGTATTTCGTTATTAATTTTCTATTAGAAGTTCATAATATTTTGAATAGATCACGTTTTTTATATATTTGCGCGATATTTGAAAGCCTCAAAAATGTGTAAGAACCTATATTTCATTATTTTCGCCTTGTTTGGCATCTCAACAATAAACGCTCAATCGTCTCTTGCGCATGAAATAGGAATCATGTTTGGTCCCGTAACTTTTCAGTCTGACTATGGTGAAAGAAATAACTTTAACACCAATGTTGGTAATACGGGTTTTAGCATAGGAATTATTCACTTTACCAACTTTTCTGCAAATAATAATGGAGAAAGTTTTTTTACAGAACATTTCAAAGTACGCACCGAGTTTTCATTCACGAAAACCAATCTGCATCATTTTGGAAAATGGGTCAGCAAAAACCCTCCAACACCAGCAGTACAAAGACTTAAAGCTATGAGTGGAAGTACAACGATGGTAAATCTTGGTCCGCAATTAGAATTTTCTCCATTCATGAAAATACACGATTACGAAAATATTCCCGGAAGTTTAAGCCCTTATGTAAGTTTAGGTTTTCTGGTAAGTTATTATTCAACTAAAACAAAATCAAGTCTAGGCGAATTGGGAGTTCCTGAAACGACACCAATAAAATACTTGACTCCTTCTGATGGTCGTGAACACGGCTATTCAAGCGAAAGTAATTTAGCTTTATCAGCAACTGCAGGCGCAGGTGTTCACTATAAACTAACCAGTATGAGTGACTTAATGTTTGAAGCCCGTTTTCAAGTCTTTAATTCTGATTGGGTTGATGGTTTAAATCCAAACAAAGACATTTACAAAGAAAACAAATCAAACGATTGGCAAGTCTGGTTTAATGTAGGATATATTTATTACTTAGACTTTTAAATAAATTTCAAAATAAAAATCCCAAATTCCAATTTTACTCATTTTGGAATTTGGGATTTTAAATTTTATATATCTAAGCTAAAGCTTGTTCTAAATCTGCGATTAAATCTTCGGCATCTTCAATACCTACACTCAATCGAACTAAATCATCTGTAATACCCACTTCGGCTCTTTTATCAGCCGGAATAGAAGCATGTGTCATTAAAGCTGGATGATTTGCCAAAGATTCTACTCCACCTAAAGATTCAGCCAAAGTGAAAACTTTTAATTTCTCTAGAAAAGCGATAGAATCTTCTTTTTTACCTGATTTAAAAGTAAAAGAAACCATTCCGCCAAAAGCCTTCATTTGTTTCTTAGCAATTTCATGAAACGGATGACTCTTTAATCCTGGATAATAAACAGTATCAATTTTTGGGTGTTTAGTTAAAAAATCTACCACTTTTTCTCCATTTTCACAATGTCTTTGTACTCTTAATGAAAGTGTTTTGATTCCTCTTAAAACTAAAAAACTATCCATTGGTCCTAATGTAGCACCGGTTGCAAATTGTTGAAAATGCAATTGATCTCCCAAAGCTTCATCTTTTACAATTAAAGCGCCGGCAATAACGTCAGAATGTCCGCCTAAATATTTTGTAGCAGAGTGCATAACAATATCTGCTCCTAAATCAAGAGGTTTTTGCAAATAAGGTGTTGCAAAAGTATTATCTACAGCAAATAAAATTTTGTTCTCTTTTGTGATTTTGGCTACCTCTTCAATATCTGCCAATTTCATCAACGGATTTGTAGGCGTTTCTACCCAAACCAATTTCGTGTTTTCATTAATTAACGACTTCAATTTTTCAATATCTGTCATATCAACAAAATGAAACTTAATTCCAGAATCTTTATAAATACGAGAAAACATTCTGTATGTTCCTCCATATAAATCATCCATTGCTATAATTTCATCACCAGCTTTAAACGATCTCAAAATACAATCTGTCGCTGCTAAACCTGATGAAAACGCTAAACCTCGAGTACCATTTTCAATACTTGCTAAAGCATTTTCTAAAGCGCTTCGAGTTGGATTTGATGCTCGGCTGTATTCGTAATCAGCCAACGGTTTTCCTGGGCTTGTTTGAATAAAAGTTGAAGTTTGATACACCGGAGGCATAACAGCTCCCGTACTTGGATCATGATGCTGACCACCGTGAATTACCTTAGTATTGAATTTCATATCGTTATAATTTTTATATCTTTATTTACAGGACAAATTTACCGTTTAATTTATTTTATCGAGACACAACTTCTTACCTTTGTATTTAATTAACACTTATTGATATGAAACATTATTCTTTTTTAATCTTTTTGTGTTTGATTTTTATAAGCTGTAATAAAGAACTTTCATTTGAAAATGAAACGTTTGAAGAAAAATCAACTATTCCGTGCAAAAATGACTGCCCAAAAATCAGCATCGATATTCCGATAGCAAAAAATAGTTCACTAGCAGCCGATAGTATCAACAAGAAAGTTTTTGCGGTGGTAAAAGAAATCATTTATTTTGGAGATGACTCTACAAAAGTGAATGACTATAAATCATTGTCAAAATCTTTTATTACATCGTATGAAGAAATGCATCAAAAATTTCCAAATGACACTTTTGGCTGGGAAGGAAAAATAACTGGAAATATAGAATTTGAATCAGATCAAATTTTAAATATTAAGATCGATCATTATACTTTTACCGGAGGAGCCCATGGTTATCAAGGATTTCGATCTTTACTTTTTAATTTAAAAACGGGAAAAACCATTTTTAACAATCAGCTTTTTAAAAATGAAAAAGATTTTCTGGCTTTCGCCGAAAAAGAATTCAGAACCCAATATAATATTCCACAAAAATCAAATATAAATGCAACGGGATTAATGTTTGAAAATGATAAATTTCATTTACCTCAGAACATTTTCTATACAGACAAAGGTTTACTTCTGTACTATAATGCATATGAAGCAGCATCTTACGCCGATGGACCAAAAAAGATTTTATTCCCTTATGATAAAGTCAGTAAATATTTAAGATTTCAATAATTTATGCTAACACGCTTTTAAGTTAGAGGTACTGCGGTGTGTCTCTACAGAGAAAACTTAGTGCCTTATCTACTGAACGTCGTACTTCATTTTACGCAAAACACGTAAAGCTTCTTTAAAAGACAAATACACTTGCCCAAAAGGTTTCAATAATAATTTAGCATCTATCAGTTTTTGCTTGGCTTCTTCGAAACCATTCAAATAACAAATCATAAAAGTCGAAGGAAGATTCTCCAGATCTTTTAATTCACGCTCTGATAAAGCAATGCCTTTTTGCAATTTTTGAAGCAATGCCATATTTGAATTATAAATATGATAAAGCATTTTCCTGTTGAATTCTGGAGGCTGAAAAAGTATTTCACGATCAATTTTATAGTAACCATTATCAAAAAAATGGATCGTTTGTTTCTCCAAAGGATAATAACTCGTTTTATCGTTTAACCCAAGCGGCACATACTCAGTTATTGTAAAACTATCATCGTCGTAAACAATTGTAACAACGTCTTGTGCTGAATAAAACAGCTTAATTTGTTCGTTGATTAATTCAATATCAACTCGAGATAAGAATGTTTTATCGCGAGATTTTTTAGGAACACCAGCCCAGCAAATCACAAATAATTCTTTAAAAACATGATATTTAGGCGACATGTCTTTGTGCCTGAAATTCATAAAATCAATTACACCATCCAACGTATATTGAATGCTGTTTCGGGAACTATTTTCAATTCCAATTACCGTTTCAGTATTCTGATAATTTTTCTCGATTTCACCTTCAACAGGAACAGAATTACTGCCGCGTCTCACAAAAACACTGTTGGCCGTGATAGTATGAATACCTTTTTTAAAATATGAAATTTTGCTTTTAGGTTTAATTGTGACCAATCCAATTACTTTATCTTTTGGAAGATTTGGAAACGGCACATTCTCATACTGAATTTTAGGAGGATTTTCTAAGAAAGCATTTACAAGATTTTGAATACGGCTGTCATCAAAAAAGTCGTCTCCTACAATCTCATTATCATGATCTTCAACTCCAACAACGATATAAGAATTATTGGTTGGATTTGAGTTTGACAAAGCGCAAATGTGCTTTAGAAACTTACCTTTTCCCTCTCTGGAATGTAAATTCAGCTGCCTTTTTTTATCATAAAAACTGCTCTCGTCATTGTGAGCAAGTAGATTCTTTATTAAAAGGCGTTTATTGATCATATCGTTATATTATTTTCACAATTCGAGCGATAGCGAATAAGCAAAGCAATTTTACTAAATCGCACTAATTTAATCTATTAAAACTTAAAATTAAAAAAAAGACGCACTACTGTGCGCCTCTGCATTCAATTTTATTTAAATATTTTTATTGACAATTGTTGAAGATGCCTGCGCTGTACTCATCACAACCAAATCGGCAATATTTACATGATAAGGTCTTGAAACTACAAAATGAATAATATCTGCGATATCTTCTGCTTGCAGCGGATCAAAACCTTTGTAAACGTTTGAAGCTCTTTCTGCATCTCCCTTAAAACGTACTTCGCTAAATTCCGTTTCTACCATTCCCGGATGAATAGCTCCCACTCTAATTCCAAACGGATTTAAATCAATTCGCATTCCTGCAGTAATAGCATCAACGGCATGTTTGGTTCCGCAATACACATTTCCATTCGGATAAACTTCTTTTGCAGCAGTTGAGCCAATATTTATGATATGTCCGGATTGTTTTGCTGTCATTTTAGGAATTACAGCTTTTGAAACATACAAAAGTCCTTTAACATTTATATCGATCATAGCATCCCAATCGTCTAAATCTCCTGTTTGAATCGGATCTAAACCATGTGCATTTCCTGCATTGTTAATCAAAACATCAATATCTGAAAAATCTGCAGGAAGAGATTCTATTTTTTGAAGAACATCATTTTTATCACGAACATCAAAAGAAAGAGAATGTACTTCGGTAAAAGCAGAAAGTTCTTTTTCTAATTCTTCTAAACGCTCTTTACGTCTTCCGCAAAGAATAACTTTATAGTTACTTTTTGCCAGAATTTGAGCAGTTGCTTTTCCTATTCCGCTTGTCGCTCCAGTAATTAGGGCTGTTTTTTTCATTTTATGTTTTTTCATTTTGCCACAGATTAAAAGGATTTAAATGATTTTTTAATCTGTGAGAATCCTTTTAATCTGTGGCATAATATTTTAATTCTTATTTTTCCAAATTTTCAAATTCAACACCATATTAAGCGCCGTCCAAGTTTCACCTTCTACTTCTCTTATTAGTTTTTTATCTGGATTTATATTGAACCCAACTTTTTCATAACATTTTATAGCGCCAATATTAAAATCAAAAACATTCAATTCGATATGTCGCTCTTTTCGGTTTTCAAAAATGAACTTCAACAATATAAGCACCATTTGCTCACCAACACCTCTTCCTCTTTGATTTTCATCAATAATAAGAATTCGTCCAAGTTTTGCAGAATCATCTTTAAAATAAATTTCAGAATGTCCTATCGTAGTATCATTTGAAGTATTTACAACTCTAAAAGCAATTCTATTTTTATCAGAAAGTGTTTTATCTATTTGCTCTTCCGTTAATGGAAAAGTAAATTCTGGTCCGCCAAATTGCATTAATTCTTTTGCATTTTTGATGGAATTAATCAATTCTGGATAAAACTCTTTATCGAATTTTTCTAATCGTATCATTTCAGAATTTATCTTTTAGAATATTAATTTTTAAAAGTAATTGTTTTTAACTCCAATCAAAATACTGAAACACCTCACCTTTTTCATTATTTACAAATAACAGAATTTTATCTTCACCTAATTCAGAATAATTATATCCTGCAACACTTCCGACAAAATTCAAGCTATCAATATTAATTTCTAACTCGTCTAATAATTGTTGCAAATATTCAAGTCCGTATTCATCATCATATACTCCTCCTAAAGATTCATATATTTCTCTTTCATGGTCGCTATATCCGCCAGAATATTTATTACCCTGAATAAACTTACCTGTTTTTAAAAACATATCTCTAGTTAACCAATAATTAATCACTCCTTTTATATAAAAATAGTAATCAAAATCAATTTTCTCTCTTCGTTTATCCTCTGTTTTTGTAAATTCTGTTTTAGTTAAATACTTATCTTTATGTTCCTTGTAAATATCTTCAGCCTCTTTATACCATTCAAGAGCTTTTTCAAATTTAGGCATTTGCTTGAAATCACCTTCAAACCTATACTTATCACCTACTCTTTTGAACTTGATAAAATTGTAACCAAAATCTTTATCTAAGATTTCTACTTCCGGATCGCCATTACCATATACTGTAATAAAATGCACCTTGCCAATACCTTTGTTTATCGAATCTAATTCAACTGTTAGTAGTGGAAAAAACATTGTTTTATGAAAATTTGTCGGATCAACAAAAACCTCCTCAATTGCAGGAAATAATCTAATATTTGCCATTTTATTACTATTTAAATTACTATTTTAAAACTGTTATGTGTTACAAATATTATCGAGTAACACATAACAGCAAAAATATAGTTTTTTCTTACAGCAAATAAACAAGAATTAACTTAAATACTATGCAACATCGTCACCCATACTTTCAGTCCAGATGGCAAACCAGTCTTCTTTATCCATTTCCAGTTCAACCGCTTTCATTAACGCCTGAATTCTGGCAATGTTTACTGTTCCAGCAATTGGAATAACTCCTGATGGATGTTTTAAAATCCAGGCAAGTAAAAGTGTATCTGAACCAAAACCGTATTTTTGAACCAGATCCGCCAATAATTTTTTCAAACGACGCGTTTTTTTAGTGTCTTCTCTAAATACAGTTCCAAGCGGATTCCATGATAACGGACGGATTCCGTGCGTTTGCATATAATCTAAACTTCCATCAACCATTGCTTCATAATGAGTTGCCGAAAATTGTACTTGATTGTAACTCACTTCTGTTTTCTGACGAATCAATTCAGTTTGAGAACTGGTAAAATTTGAAAGTCCAAAATCAACAATTTTTCCTTCTGATTTTAATTTCTCAACAGCTTCAGCAATTTCGTCTGCCTGCATCAATGGACTTGGTCTGTGCAATAAAAACACATCAACAAAATCTGTTTTTAATTTTTTCAGAGATTCTTCGACAGACCAAATAATATATTCTTTAGAATAATCGTAATGCTTGATTTTGTTAGTACGGCTTTCAGCAATCATCTGAATTCCGCATTTTGTAATTAATTGTAGTTTTTCGCGCGAAATTTTACTGGCTTTAAAAGCCTTTCCAAAATCGGCTTCAGTGGTGTAGCCTCCATAAATATCGGCATGATCAAAAGTGGTGATTTTATTTTCGACACAAATTTGTATCATATTCTCCATCTCTTTAGTTGTTAGGTTTTTATCCCAAACTCCCCAATTCATAGTGCCCGAAATAATAGGCGATAATGCTGTTTTACTCATGGTTTTATTATATTATTTTTGCTAATATGTATGCTTTTTAAAAGCATAATCATCAAAGTTCTTAAAAATATAAAAATAGATTCACAATTCGTCCTTAAAATTAGAACTTTGGTCGAAGTTTTAACCATTCTTTAACATCTTACTTCTCAAAAAATAGTCAATTTGCACTCTCAAAATTCAGGCATAAAAATCAAGGTTTTAAAAATATTTATATGGAAGAAAATACAACGACTTTAGACATTAGAGCGATAAATGAAAAAATTGAGAGAGAAAGCGCTTTTATAGACCTTCTTACAATGGAAATGAACAAAGTTATTGTGGGTCAGAAACATATGGTCGAGCGTTTGTTGATTGGTCTTTTAGGTCAAGGACATATTTTGCTTGAAGGAGTACCTGGATTAGCAAAGACATTAGCAATAAACACTTTGTCACAAGCAGTTCAAGGATCTTTCAGCCGTATCCAGTTTACCCCTGACTTATTGCCTGCCGATGTTGTTGGAACGATGATTTACAACATCAAAGCAAACGAATTTTCTATTAAAAAAGGACCAATCTTTGCTAATTTCGTACTTGCCGATGAGATTAACCGTGCTCCTGCAAAAGTACAATCTGCTCTTTTAGAAGCGATGCAGGAAAAGCAAGTGACTATTGGTGACACCACTTTCAAACTAGACCGTCCGTTTTTAGTATTAGCGACTCAAAACCCTGTTGAACAAGAAGGAACTTATCAGCTTCCTGAAGCACAGGTTGACCGTTTTATGCTTAAAACTGTAATTGATTATCCAAAAATCGACGAAGAGCGTTTTGTAATTCGTCAAAACTTAAAAGGATCTTACGAAAAAGTAAATCCTGTAGTCTCTGTAGAACAAATTTTACGTGCGCAAGAAGCGGTTCGTGAAGTTTATATGGATGAAAAAATCGAAAAATACATCTTAGATATCATCTTTGCTACTCGTTATCCAGAGAAATACAAACTTGCCGATTTAAAACCTCTTATCAGTTTTGGAGCATCTCCACGTGGAAGTATCAATTTAGCTAATGCAGCAAAATGTTACGCTTTCATTAAACGTCGCGGATATGTAATTCCAGAAGATGTTCGTGCAGTTGTACATGATGTTTTACGTCACAGAGTTGGAATAACTTATGAAGCTGAAGCTGAAAACATTACTTCTGTAGACATTATCAACAAAATCGTAAACGAGATTGAAGTACCTTAAAAATTTGTTTCAAGTTTCAGGTTTCAAGTTGTTGCAAAACAAACTTGAAACTTTTAAACTTTAAACTTTAAACAAATAAAATGGATACAAAAGAGCTTTTAAAAAAAGTACGGAAAATAGAAATCAAAACCAAAAGACTGAGTAATCATATCTTTTCGGGAGAGTACCATTCTTCATTTAAAGGGCGCGGAATGACTTTTAGCGAGGTGCGCCAATACCAATATGGCGATGATATTCGTAATATAGATTGGAATGTTACCGCACGCTACAATGAAGCCCACGTAAAAGTTTTTGAAGAAGAACGCGAATTAACCATGGTTTTAATGGTTGATATTTCGGGCTCTGAGGGTTTTGGCTCAAAAAGTCAGTTTAAAAAAGACATCGTCACCGAAATTGCGGCAACGATGGCTTTTTCGGCTACACAAAATAATGACAAAATTGGTTTAATCCTTTTTTCTGATAATGTAGAATTGTATATTCCGCCAAAAAAAGGACGCTCGCACGTATTGAGAATCATCCGTGAGTTGATCGAGTTTGAACCAAAAAGTCAAAAAACTGATATTGCTCAAGCTTTAAAATTTTTATCGGGAACTCAGAAAAAGAAAGCAATTGTTTTTATGATTTCTGATTTCATGTCTGAAAATTATGAGCAGACTTTAAAAATTGCTTCTAAAAAACATGACATTACAGGAGTTAGAGTATATGACATACGTGAAGAAAAAATTCCAAATTTAGGAATGGTCACAATGCTTGATGCCGAAACTGGTAAAATTCAATTAGTCGATACAGGTTCAAAAACCGTGCGAATGAATTACGAGAAACATTACCTTGAAAGAGTTAATTATTTCAAAGAAATTTTCAGCAAATCTGGGGCTGGCGTTGTAAACACAAGGGTTGACGAAAATTATGTAACCAAATTATTAGGCTATTTTAAATCAAGATAAATATAATTTTAGATTGCAGATTTTAGATTTTTTAAAACTGATATATTTAATCTTCTGCTAAACAATCCAAATAAAAATCCGCTCAAATCTGTGCCATCTGCGTACCATTTTTAAGCTTTCGTTTTAGACTAAAATCTGAAATCAAAAATCAAATGAAATTAAAGTTTTACATATTTTTATTTTTACTTACTTCGACTGTTTTCGCTCAGCAAAAACAAGTTGAAACAAGCATTGATACTACAAAAAATAAAATTGGAGCCGAATTTAAGCTGACACTTAAAACAACTGTTAATTCGAACTCGAAAGTAGTTTTTCCTAAACTGAAAAAAATTGGTGCTTTAGAAGTAATTCAATCGTACCCAATTGATACTGTTAAGAAAAACGACACTTACGAGTTAATCAAAAAATATGGCTTAACACAATTTGATTCAGGAAAATATGTAATTCCGAGTGTTCAGATTCTAATCGACAAAAAACCTTACTTATCAGATTCTATTAAAGTAGAAGTTGCCAATGTAAAAGTGGACACGCTGCAGCAAAAAATGTATGACATTAAAGACATTTCGACTGTTGACAACGGTATTGGCGATTGGTGGAAATATGTTTTAGCATTGATTATCATTTTAGGAATTGGTGCTTTTGTATACTGGTACGTTAAAAAACATCAGAAAAAGAAAATCGAAGAAGAAGTTTATAAAACTCCTATTGAAAAAGCAACTAGTTTATTAAACAATCTAGAACAAAAGGAATTAGTTCAAAAAGGAGAGATTAAAGAATATTATAGCGAACTAACTGATATTGCTCGTAATTATATTGAAGAAGCCATTCATATTCCTGCAATGGAAAGCACAACTTCTGAATTAATTGAGGCAATTAGAACTGCTTCTACTAAGAAGAAAATGGCTTTAACGCCAGAAACAGTTGAAAATCTAGAACGCGTATTGCGTCAGGCCGATTTAGTGAAATTTGCAAAATCTAAACCATTGGATTTTGAAATTACTGACGACCGAAATAAAATTCAAAAAGTAATTCTAACACTGGACAATGCTATTCCAACAGAAGTTCCAGCTGAAGAAGAAGATCAATTATTGAATGAAGCTCAAAAGCAGAAACAAATTCAGCTTCAATTAAAGAAACAAAGAAACAAACGTATTGCAATTGCTGCTGGTTCAGTTGTTTTTTTACTATTTGCAACAACAACTTTCTTTATTGCAACAAAAGGATTTGCATACGTAAAAGACAATATTATTGGGCATCCGTCTAAAGAATTATTAGAAGGAGAATGGGTGAAAAGTGAATACGGAAATCCAGGCGTTATTATTGAAACTCCAAAGGTTTTAAAACGTATGGATGCTTTAAAAGCACTTCCGAAGGAAACGATGGCTTTGATAAAGGAAATGCAACTTTTTGCTTATGGCAGTATGATTGATAATTTTTATGTTGCCGTTTCTACAACTCAATTTAAAACGCCGACTGAGATCGATTTATCAAAAGCTTTAGAAGGAAGCCTAAAAGTAATCGAACTTCAAGGAGGTCAAAACATAATCGTTAAACAAGAAGATTTCCAAACTAATCAAGGAATTCAAGGCGTAAAAGGTTACGGAACAATGAGCATTTTAAATCCGACAACTAAAACTAGTACAAAAGCATATTACGAAATCTTGTTGTTTAAACAAGATCAAGGATTACAGCAGATAGTTATTTTACACGAGGAGGGCGATACGTATGCTAACGATATCACAACCCGAATTTTAAATTCTGTTGAACTTAAAAAGGCAAGTAACTAATGAATAATAAGATCACTTTTTTAAATCCAGAATTTTTTTGGTTGTTTCTATTAATTCCAATTGCTATTGCTTGGTTTTTTTGGAAAAGAAATCAGCAGTCGGCTACATTAAAAATGAGCTCGACGGCAGGTTTTAAAAACAGCGAATCGTTATTAACAAAATTAAAACCTTTTCTATACGTTTTTAGAATCATTGCTTTATGTTCTTTAATTATTGCTCTCGCAAGACCTAGAACGGTAGATATTAGCAATCAAACAAAAACGACAAAAGGAATTGATATTGTAATGGCAATTGACGTATCTGGAAGTATGCTTGCAAAAGATTTAAAGCCAAACCGTATGGAAGCTTTAAAAAGAGTTGCTGCAGATTTTGTTGAAGAAAGACCAAACGACAGAATTGGTTTAGTTTTATATGCTTCTGAAGCGTATACTAAAACACCTGTTACAAGCGATAAACCAATTATTCTTGAGGCAATAAAAGGAATTCGATATGACACCGTTCTGCAAGACGGAACTGGAATTGGAATGGGTTTAGCAACTGCCGTAAATCGTCTTAAAGATAGTAAAGCAAAAAGCAGAGTTGTTATTTTAATGACTGATGGTGTTAATAATGCCGGTTTTATTGAACCAGAAACTGCTGCAGATATTGCCAAACAATACGGTATAAAAGTATACACGATTGGTATTGGAACAAACGGAATGGCAGAATCTCCTTATGCATACGCACCAAACGGAGGTTTTTTATTCAAAATGCAAAAGGTTGAAATCGACGAAAGATTAATGAAAAATATTGCTCGAAAAACGGATGGAACTTATTTTAGAGCAACAAGCAACGACAAGTTAGCTGAAATATACAATGCAATTAACAAATTAGAAACAACAGAAATCCAAGAATTAAAATTCTATGATTACGACGAAAAATACAGAGGTTTTGTTTTACTAGCTGCCTTTTTACTATTGTTAGAAGTTGGTTTAAGAAACACGGTTTATAGAAGCTTTATTTAAAGAAATTCGAATAAAGATCTCGATAACACAGGGATTGGAATTTTAAAAATTATATGGAATTAGACGAAAAAAAATATTTATATCTCTTATTACTACTCCCAATTGTGGCGTGTATATTTCTTTTCAATATGTATTGGAAAAGAAAAAAACAACTTGAGTTTGGTGATTTAGAAATGGTGAAGAAACTAAGCCCGGAGCGATCTGTTTTTAAACCTGTATTAAAAATATCGATCTTGCTTTTGGCATTAGCGTTCTTAATTATCGGTTTGGTAAATCCAAAAATAGGAACCAAAATGGAAACCGTAAAACGCGAAGGAATTGATATTGTTTTTGCTGTTGACGTTTCTAAAAGTATGCTTGCAGAAGACGTTGCGCCAAATCGTTTAGACAAAAGTAAACAACTCGTTTCGCAGATTATTAATTCTCTAGGAAACGACAGAATCGGTATTGTTGCTTATGCTGGAAGCGCCTTCCCAGTTTTACCAATCACATCTGATTACAGTGTTGCAAAAATGTTCTTGCAAAGTATGAGTCCTGACATGGTTTCATCACAAGGAACATCTCTTGACGAAGCAATTCGATTATCAGCTAAATATTTTGATGAAAAGAGCAAAACCAGCAAGCTTTTGATTTTAATTTCTGATGGTGAAGATCATTCAGAAGGAGCTTCACTTGCTGCTGAAGAAGCCAACAAAATAGGAATGAAAATCATTACTGTTGGTGTTGGAACAGAAAAAGGAGGAACAATTCCGTTAAAAGAAAACGGCGTGGTTCGCAGTTATCAAAAAGATCAAAACGGAGAAACTGTTATTACTAAACTTAACCAAGAAGGCTTAAAAACTATTGCAAAAGCAACAAAAGGAGGCTATGTTTACGGCGGTAATACTAAAGAGGTTTTAGAATATATCAAAAATGCTTTAAATAACATTCAAAAAACAGAGTTTGAATCTACGCAAATGGCCGATTTTCAATCACAGTTTCAATGGTTCATCGGATTTGCTTTCTTATTATTGTTTATCGATATTTTCCTTTTAGAAAGAAAAACCAATTGGATTAAAGAGTTGAATTTATTTAACGAGAAAAAATAAAGATTCCGTTTAAAAGCGGGAACAAAAAATAAAAAAATTAGAATGAAAAATTTACTTCTTTATATTTTACTAACGTTTTCTTTGGCAGTTTCTGCTCAGGAAAAAGATAAGACATTGCCTAGTGCCAATGAGGAATATAAGCAGAATAAATTTGTTGATGCTGAGGCTAATTATAGAATTTCTGCATCAAAATTTCCTAAGCGCGCAGCAGCTCCTTATAATCTTGGTAACTCAATTTACAAACAAAATCAAGTTTCTGAAGCTAAATATGCTTTTGCGAATGCTATAAAAAATGCCAAAACAAGACCAGAAAAACATAAAGCTTTTCATAATCTTGGAAACGTTTTCATGAAAGAAAAAAATTATACGCAGGCAGTTGAAGCTTACAAAGAAGCTTTACGCAACGATCCTACAGACGATGAAACGCGTTATAATTATGCATTGGCGAAGCAAAAATTAAAAGAAAATCCGCCTAAAAACGACAAAAACAAAGACAAGGACAAGGATAAAAAGAACGACAAGAAAGACGATCAAAAGAAAGACGGCGACAATAAAGACAAAAAGGACGGTAAAGACGATCAGAAAAAAGACGATAAAGGAGATAAAGACAAGGATAAAAAAGACGGCAAAAACGATCCGAAGAAAGATGACAAATCTGACAATAACGGAGAACCAAAACCAATGCCGGGCGGAATCTCAAAAGAACGTGTTCAAAATTTATTAGATGCTGTAAACAATGAAGAAAAGAAAATTCAAGATAAAGTTAACGCACAAAAAGTAAAATCAAATCCTAAAAAACCGGAGAAAGACTGGTAGAATTTTTAGTTCAATCGTTTAATCGTCGAATCGTTTAGTAATAAAACGAGCAAACGAATAAACGATTTAACAGTTAAACAAACAACGATTAAAAAATTAAATGAAAAGATATTTAATTCTATTACTATTCACTTTTCAAGGGCTCTTGGCTCAAGTTCAATTTGAAGCCAGAGTAAGCAAAAATACACTTGGACTAAACGAAAGACTTCGCGTTGATTTCATCATGAATGTTGACGGAGATAATTTCGACCAGCCTTCTTTTGACGGTTTTAAACTTGTTGCGGGACCTAGTCAGCAAATAAGCCAATCGTGGGTAAACGGACGAAGTTCTTTTCAAAAAATATACTCTTACATTTTACAGCCGGCTCAAAAAGGATCGGTTATAATCAAGCAGGCTGCGATCGAATACAATGGGCAGATTTACAAAACTAATCCCATAAAAGTTACCGTAACCAATGCAGTTGCACAAGAAAGAGATCCTAACGACAGACCTCAAGGTTCTGGAAACGAATTATTGCAATTAGTTGCGGAGACTTCTAAAACAAATCCGTACTTAAACGAACCAATAACTGTAGTTTACAAACTATACTTTAACGGAATTGGTGTTACTGGTTTTAAAGAAGTTGCAAAACCTAAATACAATGATTTCTGGAATCAGAATATAGAAGTTAAACAATTGGCTATTGAAGAAGGTAATTTTCAAGGACAAAGATGCTATTTTGTTGTTTTAAAGAAAACCATTTTATATCCTCAAAAATCTGGAAAATTAACGATCGAACCTTTTTCGCTAGATATTGGTGTTCAATTACCAACAAATCGTCGTGACATGTTTGGTCAGATGATTATAACCGAAGATAATAAAATTGTCTCTGCGGGAGCAAGAACTATAAATGTAAAACCACTTCCTGAAACTGGTAAACCTGAAAGTTTTACTGGTGCAGTAGGTAAATTTAATTTTACAGTTACTCCAACAAAAACAACTTTGAAAAGCGGTGAAAGTCTTGATTTAATCGTAAGCGCAACCGGAAATGGAAACATGAAATTGTTTACTTTGCCTAAACCAGTTGTACCAAATGCATTAGAAATGTACGATCCGGTTCATGATGAAAAAGTTACAACATCATTATCTGGCATGTCTGGAAAAATATCAGACAAATACACCATAGTTCCTCAATACAAAGGAAAATATGCTATTAAACCAATGTCATTCTCTTATTTTGATCTTAGTTCTGGTTCGTATAGAACGATAACTACAAAAGAAATTATGATTGACGTTTTAGACGGACCAACATTGGCCGAAGCAAATCCATCTACAGCTTCTAAAAATGTTATTGCAGAAAAAGAGCAATTTAAATACAACAAAACAAAAACCATATTAGTACCAATTGCTAAAAATGATTTTTACGGTTCAAACTTGTATTATACTTTGTTATTCCTTCCTTTTGCCATTATACCAATTATTATTCTTGCTAAGAAAAGAAAAGAAGCAATAGACGGCGACGTAACAGGTAACAGAATTAGAATGAACAATAAGCTTGCTAAAAAATACTTATCGCAAGCCAAGAAACAGCTTAACAACAAAGAAGCTTTCTATATCGCATTAGAAAAAGCAATGCATAATTTCTTAAAGGCGAAACTGCATATTGAAACCTCAGAAATGAGCAAGGCCAATATTCAAGAATTGCTGTTGTCTAGAAATGCAAATCCAGAAGCGGTTCAAGATTTCATTAACTTGACCGAGAACTGTGAATTTGCTCGTTATGCGCCAGCATCAAGCGCTTCTATCCAGCAAGATTATGATAAAGCAGTTTTAATTATTTCGGCACTAGAAAAGCAGATTGTTTAAATATAACATCAAACTCGAAAGGTTTTAAAACCAATTCAAGTTCAAAGAAAATAAAAATGAAAAATATAGTATATCTATTTTTATTAATCACGCAGGTCTTTTTTGCTCAAAGCGCCTTTGATAAAGGAAACGCTTTGTATCAAAAAGGACAATATCAGCAAGCAGCTGACGTTTTCGAAAGCATCGTTAAAGAAGACAAACAAGAATCTGCAGAGGTTTATTATAACCTTGCAAATTGTTATTACAAACTAAATAAAGTAGCGCCTTCTATATACAACTACGAAAAAGCATTAGTATTAAATCCTCATCATCCAGAAGCTTTAAACAACTTAAAGTTTGCTAAAAAAAGAACAATTGATGAAATTAAAGAAGTGCCAAAAGTTGGGTTTGCAAAACTAATTCAAAACTTTACTGGAATTTTTGATTATGATACTTGGGCAAAAATTTCTGTTGTCATTTCATTTGTATTCCTACTATGCTTTATTGGATATTACTTTTCGCAGCTTACAATTAGCAAAAGAATTTATTTTATTGGAATGTTTATTTTTTTAGTTGCATTACTTCTAAGTGTTTCAGCAGGAATGTCTGAGAAGAATCACTTTGACAACGATCGTCCTGCAATTGTTTTTGCAGAATTAAGCGAAGTTCGAAGCGAGCCTCAAAAAGCAGGATCTCCAGTAATTTTACTGCATGAAGGAGCAAAAGTTTATGTAATAGAAACTGTTGGAAAATGGAAAAAAATCGAATTAACAGATGGTCAAGAAGGCTGGATTGATGCTTCGACTATCAAGGAAGTGAAGTAGAGACTTTTACCTTTAAAATAAAAAAATCACAAATTCCAATTATCATTAAATTAGAATTTGGGATTTTCATTTCACATCAAATTGATTAACAAAAATATTATTCGATCATCTCTGAATCAAATACTATTAAAGCATGGAGACGCACTGCAGTTCATCTCTACGAGAATTTATAAACTTTATCAGGCGTAATACAGTAATCCAATCTCACATCAGATTCAAAAACATCATCAATCTGATCTGCTGCTTCAAAAAACGAAAGTCCTATTTTAATCGTGTCAGCTTTGCAAGCCGCAAGGAATTTATCATAAAACCCTTTTCCATAACCTATTCGGTTTCCAAAATTATCAAAAGCTAAAAGCGGCACAAAAACCACATCAATACTTTGAGTTGGAACCTCAAGCCCGTTTACAGGTTCAGGAATATTATATTCGTTTTTTTTAATTTTAGTATTATCCGTCAATAAAAAATGAGTCATTCCACGGGTTTCAAAATCGCTTTTAGAAACCACGATTTCCTTGTCTTTTCCCGAAAGCAAATGCAGAATAAATTCCGTATCAACCTCTTTATGTTCCTCAATTGGAAGAAAAACATGATAATATGTTTTATCCCAAATAGGCAATTGGATCAAATTATTGGCAATAGCCAGACTTTTTTCTTCGATATCATCTGCCGAAAGTTCTTTTCGAAGATTTTTATAATGTAAGCGTAATTCCTTTTTATTCGTCGGCATTTTCAGGTAAAGTTTTAGACATATGATAAATAGCATCACCTTCGTATACAATTGGCGAATGATTGGCGTTTATAACAAATCCTTCGTGGGGAGCTTTTACCTTTTGTTCAAATTTACCAAACGGATCTGTAATTATAGCCAAAATTGTTCCCTTAGTCACAAACTTTCCAATCAGGTTATAATCATGAAGCAAACCTGAGCATTTGGCTCTAAGCCAAACTGAATTTTTAATATAAATGGATGGCTCTTCGGCTTTTTCAACAATATGTTTAGAATCAAGCATTTTTAGGTAATGCAAAAGACGCTTCACTCCCATTACACCTTCGTTTGCAATAGCATCATTTATATCGAGCGATTTCCCGCCTTCAAAAAGCAGCATTTTAATATTGGCTTTTTCGCAGGTATTTCTAAAAGAACCGTTGATATTTTTAGAATATAAAGTGAAAGGCGCATTAAAAACATCTGCCAAAATTTTCAACTCAGGATTATTCTCTGTAACTCTAATTTGCGGCGCATTAAAACGACTGGCTCCGCCTGCATGAAAATCGACCGCATAATCAATAATAGGCAAAATTTCGGCAACAATATGATAGGCAAATCGGCTTGCGAGCGATCCTTTTTTACTTCCTGGAAAAACTCTGTTTAAATCCCTGCCGTCAGGAAACTCGCGAGATTTATTTACAAAACCATACATATTGATAATCGGAATACAAATAATGGTGCCTCTTGCTGGGCGATTAATTTTTTTGCTGATAATCTGCCGGACAACTTCAACTCCGTTTATTTCATCGCCATGAATTCCTGCCGAAAATAAAACAACAGGTCCTTCAAGTTTTGAACGGCGAACAATAACCGGAATATTAAGTTTTGTGGTAGTATGTAATCGAGCAATCTCAACATTTATGGTTCTGCTTTCTCCAGGTAGAATTGCTTCACCAAAAATCACCAAAGGCTTACTATTTTTCATATTTAATAATAAAAGCTAAATATAGAAATTATATTTTAAATTTATATCTTTGATTTTTAACACTTAAATTCTTAAACATACAATCTATTCAAAACCTAAAAAAAGAAATGAAAAAAGTATTAATTTTATTTAGTGCATTAGCCATATTGGTTTCCTGCCAGAGTAAAGAAGAGAAAATGAAAGAAGCAGAAGCGGATGGAAATGAAGCTGTTGCTGTTAAATCAAAATTAATAGAAGGTGCAGGAAAAGCACTTCAAGAAGAAGGAAAAGAAGCTGCCAAAAGTGCATCAAAAGGAATTGGAGATGTAATAAAAGGCATAAACTCAGGAATGAGCGAAAGCATCAACACATCAAAAGTAATTTCTGACCCTGCTTTTAAAACCAATTTCGAAGAATGCAAAGCGGAGAAAATTTACGCATCTGACAGTGATAAACAAAAGAAAGTAACGATTTATCTGATTGCTAAAAAAGACTTTAAAGGCGATATTTTACTAAAAGCTTTTGATGCTGATAAAAAAGAAATCGGCAGAAGTAAATTAGAAGTTTCTATAAAAAAAGATGATGCAAAATATGTAGATTTCTCATTTGATGAAAGAACACATTTACTGCAAACAGAATACTTTACAATTAAGTAATAGTAACACCATAAAAAAGGCGTCCGTTTCTTAAAGAAAACGGGCGTTTTTTCTTTAAGAAAACTAAAAGAATTATTTAATTTGAGTGCAAAAGTTTAAATTTGTTCTATGCAGACTCCTCTCGAACTTCAAATTCTAACTTTACCAGATAATCCTGGCGTTTATCAATATTATGATAAGGACGGAAAGATTTTATATGTTGGCAAAGCCAAAAACTTAAAAAAAAGAGTTTCATCTTATTTCAATAAAGTTCACGATACAGCCAAAACAAATGTTTTAGTTAAAAAAATCGTTACCATAAAACACATTGTGGTTCCTACTGAAACCGATGCTCTTTTATTAGAAAATAATCTAATAAAGACATTGCAGCCAAGATATAATGTCTTACTTCGTGATGACAAAAGTTATCCTTGGATTTGTATAAAAAGAGAACCTTTTTCGAGAATATTTTCGACTAGAAGAATGGTCAAAGATGGTTCTGAATATTTTGGACCTTATACAAGTTTCAAAACAGTACACACGATTCTTGATCTAATTAAAGAATTGTATCCGCTTCGAACCTGCAATTACGACTTAAGTAAATCTAATATTGATTCCGGCAAATTTAAAGTCTGCCTTGAATATCATATTGGCAATTGCAAAGGTCCTTGCGAAGGTTTAGAATCATTAGAAGAATATCAAAAACAAGTCGACGCAATCCGCGAAATCCTAAAAGGAAATTTTAAGGAAAGCATCAAAGGTTTTAAACGTTTGATGGTTGAATATGCGCAGGAACTGCGTTTTGAAGAAGCTCAGAAAATAAAAGAGAAAATAGAAATCCTTGAAAATTATCAATCCAAATCAACAATCATAAATCCAAAGATTACCAATATCGATGTATTTTCGATTGTGTCTGATGAAAGTGCCGCTTTTGTGAACTTTTTACAAATTTCTCACGGATCGATTATTCGTTCGCATACGTTAGAAATGAAAAAGAAACTAGACGAAAGCGACGAGGAACTTTTAGAACTCGCTATTATTGAACTTCGGGAACGTTTTCAGCTTCTATCGAAAGAAATAATTGTTCCGTTTAAAATAGATTTAGGAGAAAACATAAAAACAACAGTTCCGCAGCTTGGCGATAAAAAGCAGATTTTAGATTTATCGATTCGAAATGCAAAATTCTACCGAATTGAACAATTAAAGCAATTACAAATCGTAGATCCTGACCGACATACAAATCGAATTATGGCGCAAATGCAGAAAGATTTACGTCTTCCGTCAGAACCACGACATATTGAATGTTTTGATAACTCGAATATTCAGGGAACAAATCCTGTTGCTGCCTGCGTAGTATTTAAAGACGGAAAACCAAGCAAAAAAGATTATCGCCATTTTAATGTAAAAACGGTCGAAGGTCCAGACGATTTTGCCTCAATGACCGAAATTGTATATCGTCGTTACAAAAGGGTATTAGAGGAGAATGAACCGCTGCCGCAATTAATTATTATTGACGGTGGAAAAGGTCAGTTATCAGCCGCACTAAAAAGCATTGACGAATTAGGATTACGGGGAAAAGTTGCCATTATCGGGATTGCAAAACGTTTAGAAGAACTATTTTATCCTGGAGATTCAATTCCGTTATACCTTGATAAAAAATCGGAAACACTCAAAGTGATTCAGCAATTACGAAACGAAGCGCATCGATTTGGAATTACTTTTCACAGAGACAAACGCAGCAAAGCGGCGCTCAATTCTTCAGTCGAAAGTATTCCAGGTATTGGCGAAAAAACCATGCTTACGTTAATACAACATTTTAAAAGTGTTAAAAGATTGAAATTAGCATCAGAAAAAGAAATATCTGCAGTTGTAGGGGTTTCTAAAGCCAAAAAAATTGTCGACTTTTACAAAACGAACTAGTAAAATCTTATGCGCCCAAACCAGCTGTCAATTTTAAATACTCGGTTAAAAAGATTTTTTTCCGATTCCAACAAGGGAGCTTCTTGGGCCGCTCTTTTTTGGCAGGAAAAAAAACTCTTTTCTTTCTCGCAGTTTTCTATTTCCTTCTGGAGTACGACAGCATTAATTTTTACATTTTTATTATTGATTCCACAAAAATCTTTTTCACAAGAAAATAAAAGAGACAGTATTAAAAAACCAAAAATTGGATTGGTATTAAGCGGCGGCGGTGCCAAAGGTTTTGCACATATTGGAGTTTTAAAAGTTCTTGAAGAAGCTGGAATCAAAATTGATTATATTGGCGGAACGAGTATGGGATCTGTAATTGGCGGACTTTATGCTTCTGGTTACAATGCTTCGCAAATTGACTCTATTTTCAAGAAAACGAATTTCGACGAATTAATAAACGATTATATTCCACGTTCTTCAAAAAATTTCTACGGAAAGAAAAACGACGAATTGTATGCTATTGTTTTACCGTTCAGTAATTTTAAAATTGGTATTCCTGAAGCACTTTCAAAAGGAATGTACAATTACAATTTACTAAGCAGTCTAACGCGTAATGTTCGTCATGTTCGTGATTTCAACAAACTTCCAACTCCGTTTTTATGTATTGGAACTAATATTGAAACCGGCGAAGAAGTATTGCTTAACAAAGGAAATCTAGTTCAAGCAATGATGGCGAGTGCCGCATTCCCTTCATTATTTACACCTGTCGAAATCGACGGAAATTTATTAGTAGACGGAGGTGTTGTAAACAATTATCCCATAAAAGAAGTTCGTAATCTTGGTGCCGACATTATTATTGGTGTTGATGTTCAGGATGATTTATTGAATAGAAAAAACCTAAAGAACGCCACTCGAATCTTGGTTCAGATTACCAATCTGCAATCAATTGAAAAAATGAAAAGTAAAGTAAAAGATACTGACATTTATATCAAACCTGATATTCGTGATTATGGTGTAATTTCATTTGACAAGGGAGAAGAAATTATCAGAAAAGGAGAAGAAGCTTCTTTTGCGGTTTACGAAAAAATTAAATCGCTGGTAAACGAAGATAATTTTTATAAAAAGCCAAAACTAAAACTTGCTTCAGATACACTTCAAATCGCAAAGATAAATAGTGAGAATCTCGAAAATTATACAAAAGAATATATTCGCGGAAAACTTCGCTTCAAACCAGGAAGCACAATTACCTATGCTGATCTTAAAACTGGAATCAACAATTTAAATGCAACCCAAAACTTTAGTACTATATCCTACTGTTTAGAGCCAGACGGAGAAAACGACGATTTAGATCTTGTATTAAAAGAGAACCCAACACAGACTTATTTAAAACTTGGTCTTCATTATGATGGTTTGTACAAAAGCGGTATATTATTAAACCTTACGCATAAAAAAACATTCTTAAAAAATGATATTACTTCACTGGATGTTATTTTAGGAGATAATTTTAGATACGATTTCAACTATTATGTCGAAAACGGATTTAATATAAGTTTTGGATTTCGCTCTAGATTAAATCAGTTTAACCGAAATGTAACGACCAACATAAGTACTTTAACGGCACAAAATCCAAATGTAAACCTTATCAATGTTGATTTTATGGATATAAGCAATCAAGCTTATTTTCAAACCATCTTTGTACAGAAATTTTTAATGGGCGGTGGACTAGATTATAAATATCTTAGAATAAGCTCTCCAACTCTGGCAAATATTGATAACATTATTGACAAAAGCAGTTATTTAAGTGCATTTGCCTATTTAAAATACGATTCGTTTGATGACAAATATTATCCAAACTCAGGATTGTATTTCTCTACAGATCTTCAAACCTACTTAGCATCTTCAGATTATACCAATACTTTTAAACCATTTTCGATGGCAAAAGCTCAGGTTTCGTATGTAAATACAATCTTCAAAAAGCTTACTTTTAAAATAGATGCCGATGCTGGTTTAACGTTTGGAAATGACAGCGTACCGTTTTTCGATTATATTTTAGGAGGATATGGTTATAACAAAATAAATAATTTCAATTATTTTTACGGCTATGATTTTCTTAGTATTGCAGGAAACAGCTTTATAAAAACTGGAATCACACTTGATTACGAGATTTTCAAGAAGAATCACGTAAATCTTTCGGCCAATTATGCCAATTTGGGCGATGATATATTTAGTACAGTCGACTGGATTTCAATGCCAAAATATTCCGGTTATGCAGTAGGTTACGGACTAGAAACCATTATTGGTCCAATTGAAATTAAACAATCCTGGTCGCCAGAAATGTCAAAAAGTTTCACTTGGTTTAGTATAGGTTTTTTATTTTAATTTCGATTTTTTCGAAATATTTTATGTTATAAATAATATAATATGTAATTTTGATCAATAAAAATTACGACATTTGTTATAATGAAAACTAAATGGACAGGTTTATTAGAGTATCTTCAATTCCTCATCAAGAGAAATCCTGAATGAAGCTATCGAATTGAGATAATTAGTCAAAACTAAAGTTGACTTGATTATCTGTTCACACAATTCAAAATTTTCGAATTATCTAATTAATTTTAAAATTATCTAATTGAAAAGCCATGCCATTATATCATAAACTTGGAGATTTTCCTCAAAAGAGACACACCCAATTCGAAAAACCAAACGGAGGTTTTTACTATGAACAATTATTTGGAACCGAAGGTTTTCACGGACATTCGTCACTATCTTATCATGTTCACAGACCAACGCAGGTAAAAGAAATTTTAAATTCCTATTCGGTTGAACCCAAAATCGCAATTGGAAAAAACATAAAATCACTTCTTTTTAAAGGTTTTGAATTAAAACCTGAAAACGACTTTTTAGACAGCCGAAAAGCAATGTTGGTCAACAAAGACTGCATCATTGGTCTTGCTGCGCCAAAAGAATCGCTTCGTAATTATTTCTATAAAAATGCCGATGCCGATGAAATGCTTTTCATCCATAAAGGAAAAGGAAAATTAAGAACCATGTTAGGAAATATTCCCTTTGAATATGGCGATTATTTAATTATTCCGCGTGGTATCATTTATCAAATTGATTTTGAAACAGAAGACAACCGACTATTTTATGTAGAATCTTATTCTCCATTTTATACTCCAAAACGATATAAAAACCAATCAGGTCAGCACTTAGAACATTCTCCATTTTGTGAGCGTGATTTTATTTTGCCAAACGAATTGGAAACCTACGACGAAAAAGGAGATTTTTTAATTAAGATTAAAAAAGAAGGCATGATTCACGAAGTGGTTTATGCTACACATCCATTTGATGTTGTGGGCTGGGACGGATACAACTTCCCTTACGGATTTTCAATTCACAATTTCGAACCTATAACTGGGCGTGTTCACCAACCGCCGCCGGTACATCAAACTTTTGAAACAGCAACTTTTGTTGTTTGTTCATTCTGCCCAAGACTTTACGATTATCACCCAAAAGCCATTCCAGCACCATATAATCACAGCAATATAGATTCTGACGAAGTACTCTATTATGTTGATGGTGACTTTATGAGCCGCAACAATATCGAACAAGGTCACATCACTTTACATCCAAAAGGAATTCCGCACGGCCCAGCACCAGGTGCTATGGAACGCAGTATTGGTCATAAAGAAACTCAGGAATTAGCCGTTATGGTTGACACCTTCAGACCATTAATGGTAACTGAAGAAGCTATAGGTCTTGATGATGGACAATACTACAAATCCTGGACGGAGTAATTTTTTAATGTGGCAATATGTCAATTAGATAATTAGAAAATGGTTTTAAAACCGCACAAATGAGAAAATTCAAATAATTATTTTGTAAATTTAAACTTACAATTAAAATTATCTAATTATCACATTTTCTAATTAACTAATTCAAAAAATGACTTTTAACGAAAAATATAAAGACAACACTCTTTTAATAAAAACCTTCAATTTTGCATTAAACATTATTGACTATACAACCGAACTTCAAGATCAAAAGAAATTCGTAATTGCAAATCAGTTATTAAAAAGTGGAACATCAATTGGAGCAAACTCAAAAGAATCACAAAACGCAGAAAGTAAAGCAGATTTTATTCATAAATTAAAAATTGCGATTAAAGAAGCTGACGAAACAGAATATTGGTTGTTTTTATGCGATGCTCATAGAGAATATCCAAATTGCAAACGTCTATTAAATGATCTTTCAGAAATTTTAAAAATTTTAAACAAAATAATATCAACATCGAAGAGGAATTAGAAAATTAGGAAATGTGTCAATTAGAAAATTAAAGCATTTCAAAAATTATCTCATTTTCTCATTATCAAATTATCTAATTATGAGCAAAGAAGTAAAATCAGTAGAATACGGATTAGAGAAAATATTTGAAGGAGCACAAGATTTCCTTCCATTATTAGGAACAGATTACGTAGAGTTTTATGTAGGGAATGCAAAACAATCTGCACATTATTATAAAACTGCCTTCGGATATCAGTCATTGGCTTATGCCGGATTAGAAACTGGAGTAAAAGACAAAGCATCTTACGTTTTAAAACAAGATAAAATCAGAATCGTTTTAACTACGCCATTAACGGCAGATTCTCCAATAAACGAACATCTTAAAAAACATGGTGACGGCGTAAAAGTTGCGGCACTTTGGGTTGAAGATGCTACAAAATCTTACGAAGAAACGATGAAACGCGGTGCACGTTCTTTTATGGAACCAACTGTCGAAGAAGATGAATTTGGGCAAGTGGTTCGTTCTGGAATTTATACGTACGGAGAAACTGTTCACATTTTTGTAGAAAGAAAAAACTACAACGGTGTTTTCTTGCCAGGTTATAAAGAATGGAAATCAGATTACAACCCAGAACCAACGGGATTAAAATATATTGATCACATGGTTGGAAATGTGGGATGGAATGAAATGAATACTTGGGTAAAATTCTACGAAGATGTTATGGGATTTGTGAACTTCTTATCTTTTGATGACAAACAAATTACTACAGAATATTCTGCATTGATGAGTAAGGTAATGTCAAACGGAAACGGAAGAATCAAATTTCCAATAAACGAACCTGCGGAAGGAAAGAAAAAATCTCAAATTGAAGAATATTTAGATTTTTATGGCGGACCTGGAATTCAGCATATCGCTATTGCTACAGATGACATTATCAAAACGGTATCACAATTAAGAGCACGCGGTGTTGAATTTTTATCAGCTCCTCCGCATACTTATTACCAAGCAATTCCTGAAAGATTAGGTGTTCATATGGATATGATGAAAGAGGATATTAACGAAATTGAAAAGTTAGCGATCATGGTCGATGCCGATGAAGATGGTTACCTTTTACAAATATTTACGAAGCCTGTTCAAGACAGACCGACACTTTTCTTCGAAATTATTCAAAGAATGGGTGCAAAAGGGTTTGGTGCAGGTAACTTTAAGGCTCTATTTGAGTCAATTGAGAGAGAGCAGGAATTGAGAGGAACTTTGTAAAATTGCATTATTTTTACATTATGCAAAAAAATTCTCTGTAAAATGATGATTTTTATGCAAATGTTATGTTAAACTTACTATTTGCTATTTTTTTTATGCACTTTGTATCTATCTTTGCACTCGCAAATCAAGAAGGGGTGGTTTCCTTCTAATTTGATATAAATTTCATAATTTATAGTTTTTTGGTTAGTTAATAGCATAAAAACTCAGTCATTCCTTGACTGAGTTTTTTTGTTTTGGTACATTTGGAATAGAATTTGCATTTATTTACCTTTATTATGAAATGTAAAAATTGTACTATGAAAAAGTTCGTCCTCATTATATTGATTCTAACGACATTTAGTTTTGACACTCAAAAAGAAGACGCTTTTGATACTGGAGAATACTTCAAATTCAGAATTCATTACGGAATTGTAAATGCTGGATACGCGACTCTTGAGATTAAAGATGCTACAATAAATAACAAAAAAGTTCATCACGCGATAGGAAAAGGCTACACAACTGGAATGTCGAAATTCTTTTTTAAAGTCGAAGATTTGTACGAAAGCTATTTTGACAAAGAAACCGGAAGCCCATATCGTTATGTTCGCAAAATTGACGAAGGCGGTTATACTAAAAACCAAGAAGGTTTTTTTAATCAGTCTGAGAACAAAGTTTTAGTGAAAGATTACAAACGAAAAACCGAAAAAACGATTGTAATCACTGACAATGTGCAAGATATTGTTTCGTCTTTTTATTATTTAAGAAACCATCCAAATATTGACAAGCTAAAATCAGGCGAAGCCATTACAATTGATATGTTTTTTGACGATGAAATCACAAAATTTAAGTTAAAATATGTAGGCCGTCAAGATATTACGACTAAATTTGGAACCGTTTCAACAATGGTCTTCAAACCTCTTGTACAAACCGGAAGAGTCTTTAAAGAAAAAGAAAGCTTAACACTCTGGATAACAGACGACGACAACAAAGTACCTATCAGAATCAAAGCAGATCTTGCCGTTGGATCTCTAAAAGCAGATCTTGATGAATATAAAGGATTGAAAAATCCGCTTAAAGTTAAAAAGAAATGAACCTAACTGATCATTCAGAATCAATTTTAAAAGAAATTGACCTTAAATTTCAAGCAATAAATCAAAAAACTGATATTCAGTTAGAAGGTTTGCTTTGGTCAAAACCAATAACATATTGGGACTATATACAAACTGACGCTCTTTTAAATTTACAAATACAACGCACCACTCTTCCTGATGAAATGGTTTTTATTATGTACCATCAGGTAAACGAATTAATCTTTAAAATGATTTTGTGGGAAATCGATCAAATTGCTGAAGCACAAAACATTCAGGCTGATTTTTTCAACGAAAGGCTTTCAAGAATCACACGTTATTTTGATATGCTTACAAATTCGTTCAGTATTATGGAGAACGGCATGGAAGTAGATCAATACATGAAATTTAGAAATACACTTACTCCTGCAAGCGGTTTTCAAAGCGCACAATATAGAATGATCGAATTTGCATCTACAGATGTTATTAATTTAACTGACCGCAGATACAAAGCAAACTTTGATGAAAACACAGATCTTGAGACAAGTTTTGAGCATTTGTACTGGCAAGCCGCAGGAAAAGATTACCAAACTGGCGAAAAATCTTATTTGCTAAACGAGTTTGAAAAAAAATATAAAGATCAGTTTTTAAGACAAATGACTTCGTTTAAAACGAAAAACATTTGGCAGAAATTCTCTCAACTGCCTGTTGAAGATCAGCAAAATAGTGATTTAATCGCAGCAATGCGTCACTACGATAAAACGGTAAATATTACTTGGGTAATGCAGCATTTAAATACTGCAAGAAAATACATCTTAGAGAGTGGAAAAGGAACGGGAGAAGCAACAGGCGGAAGCGACTGGCAAAAATATTTGCACCCAAAATACCAACGACGCATCTTTTTTCCTAAATTGTGGACCGAAGATGAATTGTCTAACTGGGGGAACGAATAAACTACTTTAGTTTCCCAAAAAATTTAAAAGTTTGAAAAAAGCATTCGTAATTATAATAGTATTATTTTCAATATTTTCATGCAATAAAACCGCCGAAAAGGTTGAAACAAAAACTATTAAACCAAAAACCAAAAAAGTAGAATTTGGTTTTAATTATGCTGACTTCAATGTAGTTAACGACACTATCGAAAAAGGAGATTCTTTCGGCTCAATAATTCAAGGCCAAAATATTGGCGACAAACAAGTTCATAATATTGTAGAACAAGTAAAAGATTCTTTTAACGTAAGATCGATTCGCTACAATAAACCGTTCACTTTACTTAGAGCTAAAAATAAAACTAACAAATTACAAGTATTTATTTATCAGCCAGACGCATTGTCTTATTATGTAGTTGACTTAAGAGACAGCATCGCAAAAGCATATAAAAAAGTAAAACCTGTTACTTTAAAGCGTAAAATTATTGGAGGCGTTTTAAAAAGCTCTTTATCTGAAACTCTTGGAAATGAGAGTGTCGAAACAGCACTTGCCAGCAGAATTACAAAAGTATTCTCTTGGTCTATTGACTTCTTTAAACTAAAAAAAGGAGATCGCTATGGATTAATTTTTACAGAACGATTTATCAATGGCAAAACTTATGATGGTGTTGAAGAACTAGAAGCTGCTTTTTTTGAATATAAAGGTAAAATCATTTATGCATTTCCATTTGAAAGAGATACGACATCAGGGAAAGTTGAATATTATGATGATGAAGGAAAGACGTTAAAAAACTTTTTCTTAAAAACACCCATCAAATTCAGCCGAATCACTTCTCGCTTTACTGCGAATAGATTCCATCCTGTACAACATACTTGGAAAGCACACAAAGGAACGGATTATGCAGCGCCAACAGGAACTCCAATTTCAACAACTGCATCTGGAGTTGTAGAAGCAACAGGATATACAGCAGGAAACGGAAATTTTGTAAAAGTAAAACACAACGGAACTTATTCTACTCAATACTTACACATGTCGCGAATTTTAGTTCGACGCGGACAGCGTGTTACACAAGGACAAACTATTGGATTAGTAGGAAGTACAGGACTTGCGACTGGACCTCATGTTTGTTACCGATTCTGGAAAAATGGCGTTCAAGTAGATGCACTTCGACTTAATTTACCAACTGGAGAATCTTTGACTGGAAGTGACAGAACTCGTTTCATGAAACAAATCGAACCTTTGAAAAGAGAATTGGACAGTATTGGTAATTTGTAAATTCATCAAATAGAAACATGAAAAACGCTCGGATTAAAGCAATTTACAATGAAACTTTTTCAGGTTTAAAACTATTTTACAGAGATACTAATCTATCCGAAAACTTAATTTCGAATTACAAAATCGGACAGATTATTCAAGAAAAAGGCTTTACAGATATGACTTCAATTGGCGGTGGTCTTTTTGGAAATTTTAGATATTTAATTGCCAGCGCTCATCCTAAAGATTTATCAAAATTCAATCCTGATTCAGCAAAAATTGGACATTTTCTATTAGATTCGATTGCTTATTTTAAAGTTTTGGACATTCAGAAAATCGACGATAAAACGCAGGTTTTTCTTTTAAATATTCCTGATACTTCGATTTCACTTTTTAAAAACTCTTCATCAAATCTTGAAGAAGAAATTATCGAAAAGGCAAGAAAAAAATTCAATACCAAAATTAATTCACATTTAATCCCAGAGTTACAAGCCGAAAACTGGAAAGAAAGAACAAAATCTCCAATTGGAATGAGTGATAATGGCGAACTATTTTTTGATGATTCTAAAATTAAATTAGAACCTATAAAAAGAATAGAAATTAATACAGCCGAAAAAACGATAACGGTTAACAAAAAACCATGGTGGAAGATTTGGTAAAACTTTAATTCAAAAACATCATTTTATCCAATCACAAAATCAATTAATGAAAAGAATCCTATTTGCATTCTCATCTACAATAATACTCGGATGTTCTAATCCAAAGATTTTCATTTTAAAGGATACAAATGAAAACAAATATTACGCATCAGAATTAATCAATAATGCTTTCGAAAAAGATCAAATTGACGAATCTCCTTTAATCGTAATAAACGGAATTCCATTTAAATACGACAAACAGCAAGACACAATTTTATTACCCTTGAAAAAATCGGAGATCATAAATCTGGATTTTTTAAACAAGAACAGCAGTCGTATAATGTATAACGAAAAAGAAAATGATGGCGCTGTCATAATAACAGCAAAAATTAGAAATTGAAAGCAATAATCTCATAAAACGTTTTCGTAACTAATTGTTATATAATCCCGAACCACTGCCCTTTTAAAAGTTATTTCAGTATTTTTGTGTTTCTAAAAAAAACTAAACTTCAATAAAAATACAAATGGCTTTAAACACAACAAACCCAACTGGGACTGAAGCGTGGAAAAATCTGCAAAACCACTATAACGCAATTCACGAAACTACCATACAAGAACTTTTTCAGCAAGATAATGCTCGTGCTGCAAAATTCAACTTACAATGGAATGATTTTTTAGTTGACTATTCTAAAAACAATATCAGCCAAGAAACCATTTCTCTATTATTAGAATTAGCAAATTCTATTGGATTAAAAGACGCAATCTCTCAATATTTTGGCGGAGCAATCATCAATCAAACTGAAAACAGAGCTGTTTTACATACTGCTTTGCGTGCTCCAGAAACGGCAGTCATAAAAGTTGATGGAGAAAATGTAATTCCAGAAGTTTATGAGGTAAAAAACAAAATCAAAAACTTTACAGAAGAAGTAATTTCTGGACAAAGAAAAGGTTTTACTAGAAAAGCTTTTACTGACATTGTAAATATTGGAATTGGAGGCTCAGATCTTGGGCCTGTTATGGCTGTTGAAGCTTTACAATTTTACAAAAATCACCTAAAAACGCATTTCGTTTCAAATGTTGACGGAGATCACGTAAACGAGATAATCAAAAAATTAAATCCAGAAACTACGCTTTTCTTAATCGTTTCTAAAACTTTTACAACGCAAGAAACTTTATCAAATTCTGAAACTATTAAAGAGTGGTTTTTAAAATCAGGTTCACAAGAAGATATTGCAAAACACTTCGTGGCAGTTTCAACAAATATCCAAAAGGTAACAGAATTTGGAATTAATCCTGACAATATTTTTCCAATGTGGGATTGGGTTGGAGGAAGATTTTCTTTATGGAGTGCAGTAGGTTTGAGTATTGCCTTAGCAATTGGTTTTGATAACTACAACCAATTATTAGTTGGCGCAAATGAAATGGACGATCATTTCAAAACGACAGAATTTGACGAGAACATTCCAGTAATTTTAGGTTTATTGAGTGTTTGGTACAACAACTTCTTTGGCGCCGAAAGCGAAGCTTTGATTCCATATACACAATATTTATCAAAACTAGCTCCATACTTGCAGCAAGCAACTATGGAAAGCAACGGAAAAAGCGTTGGTCGTGACGGAAAACCTGTTAACTACCAAACTGGAACAATTATTTGGGGAGAACCAGGAACAAATTCGCAACATGCCTTCTTTCAATTAATTCACCAAGGAACAAAATTAATCCCGACGGATTTTATTGGATTCGTAAAACCACTTTACGGAAACGAAGATCATCATGATAAATTAATGTCGAACTTTTTTGCACAAACGGAAGCATTATTAAACGGAAAAACTCCTGCACAAGTTCAAGCTGAATTTGATAAGCAAGGACTTTCTACTGAAAAAGCTGCTTACTTATTGCCTTTTAAAGTTTTTACAGGTAACAAACCAACCAATACAATCTTAATTCAAAAATTAACTCCTAAAAGCTTAGGCTCATTAATTGCTTTATACGAACATAAGATTTTCGTTCAGGGTGTAATCTGGAATATTTTCAGTTTTGACCAATGGGGAGTTGAATTAGGAAAACAACTAGCGAACTCTATTTTAGATGAAATTAATTCTAAAACAGTCAAAAATCATGACAGTTCAACTACATTTTTACTGAATCACTTTTTAAAGAACAAGTAAGAACTTAAAAATATCGAGTTTTGTAACCTCCTGAAACGCCTTAAATTAACAAAATTTAAGGCGTTTTTTCGCATAAAGAAGCCGCAAAACGGCAGTTAGTCGCAAAAATTTGCAAGTTTAGAACTACAGCACACAACACATTCTTACGATTTTAACAAAAAACAGGCAGGTAAAATCAAAAAAACGTCGTTTTATGTAAACAAAAAAGAAAAAATCATTTTAATGCGCAACAAATTTTATAAAACTTACTTTTCTTAACATTTTGATAACACTATCTGATTTAATTGTTATAATTTTGCCAAAAACAAATAACAAAAACAACAAATGAAGAAAATGAAAAATTGGTTACTTACAGGACTATTTTTTATGGTAGTTTCAACTGTATTTTCTCAGGGAAAAATTACTGGTACTATTACTGATGGTATAGTTTCATTACCAGGAGCTAATGTAGTTATCAAAGGTTCTACTACATCAACATCAACAGATTTTGATGGAAAATTTACTATTGATTCACCTACTGCTGCTGGAGAATTATACATCACTTACCTAGGTTACAACAACTTAACGGTAAAATTCACAGTTTCTAAAGGAGCTACAACTAATTTAGGAAAAATTGTTTTAGAATCTGATTCTAATCAATTAGAGGAAATTGTAGTAATGGGTAAAGGAATTATCGATTTAGCTAAGGACAGAAAAACTCCTATTGCAGTTTCTACTATTAAATCAGCAGAAATTCAAGCTAAAGTTGGTACTTCAGACATTACACAAACAATGGTAAATACACCATCTGTTTACGTTGCTGGTCAAGCTGGAGGTTACGGAGATTCAAGAATCAGCGTTCGTGGATTCGCTCAAGATAACACTGCTTTCTTATTAAACGGTCAACCAATCAATGGTATGGAAGATGGTAAAGTATACTGGTCTAACTGGTCTGGTTTATCTGATATTGCGAATGCAGTACAAATCCAAAGAGGTTTAGGATCTTCAAAATTAGCAATCTCTTCTGTAGGAGGAACTGTTAACTTTATTACAAAAGCTACTGACAAAAACGAAGGTGGTTTTGTTTCTTTAGGAGTTGCAAATGATAATTACTTCAAAACTACTGCTGCTTACAACACAGGTATGAGCAAAAGCGGATGGGGAACAAGTGTAATGTTATCTCACTGGCAAGGTGATGGATACAATGATGGAACAAGAGGTGAAGGTCAAACTTACTTTATTTCTGTTGGATACAAAGCAAATGACAAACACAGTTTCAACTTCTTGTTAACTGGTGCTCCACAATGGCACGATCAAAACTTTACAAAAGCGATCAGCACTTACCTTCAATACGGAAGAAAATATAACAACAACTGGGGATTATTAAATGGTGAGTATGTTTCTGAAAGAACAAACTACTACCACAAACCAGTAATGAACCTTAACTGGGATTACGATATTAGCGATAAAACTCAATTATCTACTGTATTATATGCATCTTGGGGAAGAGGTGGAGGAACTGGAAGTTACGGTTCTAAATTACCTAACCTAGCAAATGGACAAATTAACTTTGACGGTATATATGCTAAAAATGCTGGTATCGGTCAAGGTATCGGAGATAGTAACGGAAGAAGTTTAAATGGAGCTTATTTAATTAGAGCTAGTGCAAACAACCACTCATGGTATGGTGCTGTATCTAACTTAAAACACCAAATTACTGATAACTTAGCTTTAAATGCAGGTTTAGACTTAAGAACTTACAAAGGAACTCACTTTAGAGAAGTTGCAAACTTCATGGGATTAACAAGCTGGAAAGAATCAAGAAACTTAAAAGGTGATAATGACCAAGGAAGTGGTACAATTGCTACAAATGTTGTTACTGAAACAGCTTCAGCAAAACCATGGCCTGCAACTTTCAATACAATTGCAGAAAACCAAAGAATTGATTACGATTACGGAGAAACTATTTCTTACGGTGGTGTATTTAGCCAATTAGAGTATTCAAATGACAATTTCTCAGCATTCTTCCAAGGATCTCTTTCAAACCAGTCTCATACAAGAACTGATAGATACGATTACTTACCACAATACAAAGATGCTGAAAAAGTAAACAATGTTGGGTACAACGTAAAAGGAGGAACTAGCTACAAAATTGCTGATCAACATACAGTTTATGCAAATGCTGGATATTATTCTCGTCAACCATACCACGATAACATCTATTTGAATTTTACAAATGCTGTTAACCCACTTTCTGAAAATGAGAAAATCTTAGGATTAGAGGCTGGATATACTTTTTCTTCAAAAGTAGTAACTGCAAGTGTTAATGCTTACAGAACTTCTTGGAAAGATAGAGTTACAACTACTTCAAATGCTGCTGCTGCTGCTGATATTATTAAATATCCTTCTTTACAGTTAGGAGATTTAATTTACAAAACTAACGAAGGTGTTGAGCAAGTTCACACTGGTGTAGAGTTAGATTTCGTTGCAAAACCAACTCACAACCTTAACTTAACAGGATTCTTATCTATTGGAGACTGGCAATATAACGGTAATGTTGTTACTACTTACAGAGACGAAGGTTTAAATACTTTAGACAAAACTGTTGAAGATGTTGATGGTGGAAAAGTTGGAGATGCTGCTCAAGTAACTTACGGTTTAGGATTTAGATATGAGTTTGTTAAAAACTTATCTATCGATGCTGACTGGAGATACTACGATAAATTATACGCTAACGTAGGAGCTGTAAAAAGCAACTTAGAATTACCTAGTTATGATTTAGTAGATTCTGGTATTTCTTATAAATTGTTTATCGGAAAACAAAAAAGCAACTCAATTGCTTTCAGAGTTAACGTTAACAACGTTTTTGATGAAGTTTACTTCTCTGAATTAACTTCTGCTAAAACAGCTGGAGCAACAGATGTAACTTACAAAGGAATCAACGTTACAAATAATGGTTTCTTCGGAATAGGAAGAACTTGGAACTTTAGCTTACGCTACAATTTCTAATAAAGAACCAAACTAAATAAGAAAAAACGGCATTGACTTTTAAGTTTAATGCCGTTTTTTATTGCCCATTTTTGTTATATTTGTTTCAATAAAAATTTAATTTATGTACCATTTTTTACAAAAATTTCACTCAGGTTGGGCCTATTTAGCACTATTGCTTTTAGCAATTGCAGTAATAAATGCTATTATCGGCTTCTCTTCTAAAAAAGAGTTTACAGCAAAAGATCGCAAGATTTCTTTATTTGCTTTAATCGGAACTCATACACAATTATTGATTGGTTTAATCCTTTATTTTGTGTCTCCGTTAGGAAAAGCAGCTTTTGGACAAATGTCTAATGCAGAACTTAGACTAACTTCATTAGAACACCCGCTGATCAATATTATCGCCATCGTTTTAATTACTATTGGATGGTCAAAACATAAAAAGCTAATCAACAGCGAAGCAAAATTTAAAACATTTGCTATATTTTACGGATTAGGATTATTACTTATTTTAAGTAGAATTCCATGGAACCTTTGGTTCTAAAAACACCAATTAAAGCCCTAGAAAAATAGGGCTTTTTTTATCTCGGCATATTATTTGTACAAACTCCCCCAAGTCTGAAAAAAAATAAATCATGAGTAAAAAAAATATCATACTTACCACATTTGCAATAACTTTTTTAAGTTGCTTTACCTACATTATAAGCCAAACAAAACCAGTAATTGAACAAAAATCAACTCAAGACACTGTAAAGAATAACAGACCGAGCATAATTGCTATGCCAACCGACTCTGTTTTTACAGACAAAGGCTTGAAATTAAAACTATACAAAAAAACAGCTCACGCATCCTACTATGCAGATCGTTTTAATGGTAGAAAAACAGCTGACGGAAGCAGATTCAGCAACAGTAAATATACCGCAGCACATAAAAAACTTCCTTTTGGAACAAGAGTTAAAGTAACTAATGAAGCCAACGGAAAATTTGTAATTGTAAAAATCACTGACCGCGGTCCATTCGTAAAAACTCGTGAAATTGACCTTTCAAAACGAGCTTTTATGGAAATCACCAAAAATAAAGGTGCCGGCGCGATGAAAGTTACAATCGAAACAATAATAGAATAAAAAATCCCGCCGTGAGCGGGATTTTTTATTATACAAACTTCTTAATACTCATCATAAATCCCGTGTGGAGTCCTTCATGATAATTATTAAAATCCAAAGCTCCTTCAATATCCTTTAAAGTATAACCTATACTTGTACTATATTCCATATAGTTAACAAAAATACCATTCTCAAAATCACTTTCAACTTGTTTTAGAGTAGACAAAAGAAGCTTTTTAATCTCATCAACTTCATCTTGAGAAACATCACCCTCTGGCTTGGTTCCTTTTTTATATTTTGCCATAAACTCTTCAGAAATATTTGTTGGCAAACCTGACAACTTATAAATTAAAGCTTGTTGAACAGATAAGCAATGCCCCGCATTCCAAATTATATTATTACTAAATCCTTCTGGAATTTTGTTTAATTGCTCTAATGAATAATTATCTAAAATCTTTAAAATAACTTCTCTAATGGTTTTCTGTACATTAAAAACTGATTTCATAAATATATTTTTTTTATAAAATTAGTCATTTTTAAGTTTTAAATGATTTTTCTTTGCAGTCTAACAAACTTGTAAAAAAATGAACAAAATATATTATTTAGCATCTTGCGACACTTGTAGAAAAATTATTAAAAGTTTACCTGAAAATCATAATTTAGTTTTTCAAGACATCAGACAAAATCCAATTACAGAGGCTGAACTTGAAGAAATGTATCAACTTTCTGGAAGCTACGAGGCACTATTTAGTAAAAAAGCGCAATTGTACAAATCAATGGATTTAAAAAACAAATCGTTGACTGAAGCCGATTTTAAAAAGTACATTTTAGAACACTACACTTTCTTAAGTCGTCCGGTTTTTATTATTGACGGAAAAATTTACATCGGCAACAGCCAAAAAAATATTGCGGAGGTTATAAAAGTTTTGAGTTAGTTTTTTTTCCTCGATTACACAATTACACAGATTATTGAATTACAGCGCAACACTACAAACTTTTAGTTATCTTTGCGCCTTTATACTCAATTATATGATACAATCTATGACAGGGTTTGGCAAAGCTTCTTTGCAATTGCCTACAAAAAAAATTACCGTTGAAGTAAAGTCCTTAAATAGCAAAGGTTTAGATTTAAACGTAAGAATGCCGTCGCTTTATCGCGAAATGGAACTAGGTTTAAGAACTCAAATCGCAGCAAAACTGGAAAGAGGCAAAATTGATTTCGGAATTTACATCGAAAGCACCTCTGAACAAACTTCAACAAAAGTAAATGTACCTGTCGTAAAAAACTACATTGCCCAATTAAAAGAGGTTTATCCAGACGCAGATGAAACTGAGTTAATGAAAATGGCTGTTCGTATGCCTGATACATTAAAAACAGAACGCGAAGAAATCGACGAAAATGATTGGGAGCAAATTCAAGTTATTATTGAAGAAGCGCTTCAAAACATTTTAGGTTTTAGAAAAGACGAAGGAGAATCTCTAGAAAAGGAATTCAACTTAAGAATTGGTAATATTCGTCAATATATGAACGACGCTTTGGCATTAGATCCAGAACGTGTTCAAGCCATTAAAGATCGTTTACAGACTGCAATATCAGAATTACAAGTTAATGTTGACGAAAATCGTTTTGAGCAGGAATTAATCTACTACTTAGAAAAGTTAGATATAACGGAAGAAAAAGTTCGTTTAACGAACCATTTAGACTATTTCTTAGAGACTTTGAATGGAAATGAAGCAAACGGTAGAAAACTAGGCTTTATTACTCAAGAAATGGGCCGTGAAATCAACACTATGGGTTCAAAATCAAATCATGCTCAAATGCAGAAATTGGTTGTGATGATGAAAGATGAGTTGGAAAAAATTAAAGAACAGGTTTTGAATGTGCTTTAACAGCTTTAAGACCATATAATAAAAAAGATCAACAAAAGCTTAAGGTATACAGCCTAAAGCTTAAAGCATAAATAATGAACAAAGGAAAATTAATTGTTTTTTCAGCACCTTCAGGATCAGGAAAAACAACTATAGTAAAACATTTACTAGGGAAAGAAGATTTAAACTTAGAATTTTCGATCTCAGCAGCTTCTCGCGAACCACGCGGAGAAGAAGAACACGGAAAAGATTATTATTTTATTTCGTTAGAACAATTCAAAAAACATATTAAGGCCGAAGAATTCCTGGAATGGGAAGAGGTTTATCGCGATAATTTTTACGGCACATTAAAGTCGGAAATTGAGCGTATTTGGGCTTTAGGAAAAAATGTAATATTTGACATTGATGTTGCGGGTGGTTTACGTATAAAGCACAAATTTCCAGAACAGACCTTAGCCGTTTTCGTAAAACCTCCAAGTGTTGATGAACTAAAACGAAGATTAAAACAACGTTCTACCGAAAGTGACGATAAAATTAATATGCGAATTGCAAAAGCATCTGTCGAATTAGCGACAGCGCCTCAATTTGACACTATTATAAAAAATTACGATTTAGATACTGCAAAAGAAGAAGCTTATCAATTGGTAAAAGAATTCATTAATAAGTAATTTTATTCCGCTAAAATTCAAAAAGCAAAAACACAAAGATTCACAAAGTACCTTTAAAACTTTGTGAATCTTTGTGCTATCTTAGCGAATCTCTGTGAAACTCTAAAAAATGAAAATAGGACTTTACTTCGGAACGTATAACCCCATTCATGTTGGTCATTTGATCATTGCCAATCACATGGCTGAGTTTGCAGATTTAGATCAGATTTGGATGGTTGTTACACCTCATAATCCGCTAAAAAAGAAAGCAACCCTACTCGATGATCATCACCGTTTGCAAATGGTCTTTCTAGCGACGGAAAATTATCCGAAGATCAAACCTTCAGATATTGAGTTTAAATTGCCACAGCCAAATTACACAATAGTGACGTTAGCGCATTTGCAGGAAAAATATCCAAGTCATGAATTCTCTTTGATTATGGGTGAAGATAATTTGAAAACGCTTCATAAATGGAAAAACTATGAAGTAATTCTCGAAAACCATGATATCTATGTTTATCCGCGTATTTCTGATGAACCTGAAAATACTGAGCTAAAATCACATCCAAAAATTCATGTAATTGATGCTCCTATTGTAGAAATTTCATCAACTTTTATTCGAAACAACATTAAAGAAGGCAAAAACATTCAGCCATTACTGCCGCCTAAAGTTTGGGAATATATCGATCACAATAATTTATATAAAAAGTAAAAAATCATTTTACATACGATCTCGTAATTTCGAGGAACGAGAAATTGCAATTAGAAATAAAAAAGAAAGCCTGAATTTAAAATTCAGGCTTTCTTTTTTATTTTTCAGATTCTATTCTACTGTCACACTTCTCTTTGGAACGGACGTACACTCTTGACCATCCTTTTTAACTGTAACCTCAGCCCTAGCCTCATATGTTCCAGCTGCGACATAAGTATGAGAAACATCTTTTCCAGTTCCTGTCGTACCGTCGCCAAATGTCCATTTTACAGAAACCAAAGTTCCTGTTCCGCTATAGCCAACCGAATAATTCATTATCTTAGGATTATTAGCATCTGTAGAATTATGTAATTTAACATAAAACGATTCTGCTAAGCAATCTATTATCGCCTCGTCATCACTCTTACTGCAAGAATTACTCATAAAAACAGCTGCAATAAGAACTAACACTGATACAAACTTTTTCATTTTTGAAAATTTTAGTGGTTTATGCATCAAAATTATTGTTTTAAACAACAAAAACAAATGATTTAAATCATAATCTGTTACCAAAAAACAATTTTAGCTCTTTAGAAATAATCTCAAAAAGGGCATTTAAATTATTATTCTTTGGCGCCATTAAAAACACAAATTCTTCAGGAACGTGAAAACTATTCCATACTAACTGCAGTTTATTCTCTTTAATAAAACTTCTCGCGTTGCAATTCCATGTTACCGCCACTCCTTCATTCTTAGATAAAAGTCTCAACATCTCAGACTCAGAGGGAATAATATAATTAGGAACCATTGATGGTCTTTTTTTATTAAAAGCGTGCAACCAGAATAATTTTATGTGCGGAATTCGAGCATCATGGCTGTACCATTTTTGACCATTCAACCATTGTTCTATCTCGACAAAATTATCTGCTTTTAATCTCTGACGAAATTCTGTTATATCTAAAGTTGTTGGAGCAACCACTATTAATTTAATTTTCCCAACAATTTCATAAGTAGTATCAAAAGTATCAAACCTTTTTGTGGTAATTGCAAAATCCAGTTTCTTAGAATCGACTAATGCAAAAAGTTCATCATTCTCTGCAAAAGTAAAATCGATTAAATCAAATTTTGAAATTAATAGATTTCCGATACATTCAAAAAGATGTTTAGAAATTCCAACAGAAATTAATCGATTAGCATCTTCGGCTTTAGCTCTAAAACCCGCTTCGACACTTTCAAGTCTGTCCAGCGCATCTATAATCAAATTATTCAGTAACTTAGCGTATTCCGTTGGCTCTACTCCTTTTGATTTTCGATTAAATAATTTATTTCCAACATGAGCCTCAAGCATAGAAATTTGCTGACTAACGGCGGGCTGACTCATAAATAATTCCTTTGCGGCCACCGAAAAATTGCCGTTTTTATAAACTGCTTTAAAGGTTCTGTACCATTCTAGATTTACCATGACATAAATTTATTTATAACAAACATAGTTTATTTTATTTTTACTAATATCACTTAAGCTGTAAATTTGTTCAAAATTTAATATTATGAAGAAAATAACTTTACTCGCAATAATTGCATTTACAGCTGTAAGCATTTCGGCTGTTGCTCAAAAATCAAATAAAAAAGAGATGAAAAAAGTATTATTTGTTGTTACCAGTAATGATAAGCTGGGCAATACAGGGGAAAAAACTGGATTTTGGTCAGAAGAATTTGCTGCACCATATTATGAGTTATTAGACCAGGGAGTGGAAATTACAATTGCTTCTCCTCTTGGCGGACAACCTCCAATTGATCCTAAAAGTGCCGATCCGTCATCAGCGACAGAAGACACTAAACGTTTTGATGCTGATAAGGTTTTACAAGAAAAACTAAAAAATACTTTAAAACTTTCAACTGTTAATCAAAAAGATTATGATGCCGTTTTTTATCCTGGAGGTCATGGACCGCTTTGGGATTTAGTTGAAGATAAAAATTCTATTGCCTTAATCGAATCATTTTATACACATAACAAACCTGTTGCTTTTGTATGTCATGCACCAGCTGTTTTGAAAAATGTTAAAGTAAACGGTACATATCTCGTAAAAGGTAAAAAGGTAACTGGATTTACCAATGATGAAGAAGAAGCAGTTGGCTTAACTAAAGTTGTTCCGTTTTTATTGGAAGATGCTTTATCATCTAATGGCGGAATTTTTTCAAAAGGACCAAACTGGCAGCCTTATGCTGTTGAGGACGGACTTTTAATTACGGGTCAAAATCCAGCATCGTCTAAATTAGTCGCTGGTAAATTATTACAAAAAATTAAATAAATAAAGCGCTAAAGGACTTAGACGCAAGAATTCTTCTGTTAGAAACTAAAAAAAAACTAATGTCCTATAAGCCAATTGATGAGTAACAAAATTAAAAAAACAACCTTGCTAAGTCTATTATATAAGTTCAAAAAAAACTTAGTCCCGAAGCTTCGGGATAGTAGCTTAACATCTTAGAACCTTAAAAAAAATGCTAAACTTTGAATTATACAATCCGACGAATTTAATTTTCGGAAAAGGACAAATTGAGAAACTTTCTACTCTAGTTCCAAAAGAAGCTAAAATTCTTTTGGCTTATGGAGGCGGAAGTATTTTTAAAAATGGGGTTTACGATCAAGTAATCGCAAACTTAAAAGGTTTTGAAATTGTAGAATTTGGCGGAATCGAGCCAAATCCTAGATTTGAAACTTTAATGAAAGCAGTTGACGTTATTAAAGCTGAAAAAATCAATTTTATTCTTGCCGTTGGTGGAGGATCAGTAATTGATGGTGTGAAATTTATTTCGGCAGCTGTAAATTTTGAAGGAAATCCGATTGATATTCTGCAAAAAAGAATCTTAATTACAGAAAACGCAATGCCTTTTGGAACTGTTTTGACGCTGCCTGCAACAGGAAGCGAAATGAATTCAGGTTCTGTTGTAACTATCGAATCTACTCAGGAGAAACTTGCTTTTGGCGGAAGCGCAATGTTCCCCAAATTCTCTATTTGCGACCCAACGGTTATTGCTTCTTTACCAAAAAGACAAATTCAAAACGGTGTTGTTGATGCTTACACGCATGTAATGGAACAATATCTAACCTATCCGCATGAAGGTTTTCTACAAGACCGAATTGCTGAGGGAATTTTACAAACTTTAATTGAAATAGGTCCAAAAGTTGTTGAAAATCCAACTGATTATGCTTTAGCTTCAAACTTTATGTGGAGTTGTACTATGGCATTGAACGGATTAATTCAAAAAGGTGTTCCTCAAGATTGGGCAACTCACATGATTGGTCATGAATTAACTGCACTTTACGGAATTGATCACGCTAGAACTTTAGCCATTATTGGCCCAAGCTTATACAATGTAATGTTTGAAACTAAAAAAGGCAAACTGGCACAATATGGCCGACGTATTTTTAATCTTTCAGGATCTGATGATGAAGTAGCAAAAGAAGCTATTAATAAAACTGTGGAATTTTTCCATACAATGGGAATGGACACAAAACTATCTCAATACACAGAAAACTATAGTAATACTGCCGATTTTATCGTAAATCGTTTTGACGAAAGAGGCTGGAAAGGTTTAGGAGAAAATCAATTAATAACTTTAGACAAAGTAAAATCTATCGTTGAACTTAGTTATTAAGTAAAAATTAAAAAACTGAGCAGTGCCAACTAATGAAAAAAGGCGTTCTTAACTAGTTTAAGAGCGCCTTTTTAAAATACTAAAACAAAACTAACTAACTCAATTCTTGCTAAACTCATTAAATTCTAATTTATAAACACTTACAACGCAAGGATTTTATTTTTATTGTGTATCTAAAAAAATATTTTTTACTTTATTGAAAGCTGCTGAAAACCATTGTTATTAATAGACGTAAATAAATTTCTTAAATTAGATTTTGTATTATTACTACTTTATTAAGTACTTTTGTTTTAAATTATTAAAATAATGAGTGAAAAGTTAAAATTTGCAGTAATTGGAGGAGGAAGCTGGGCAACGGCAATTGCAAAAATGTTGTGCGTTAATCTTTCAGAAATTGCGTGGTATATGCGTAATGAATCTGCGATCGAACATATTCAGAAATACAAACACAACCCAAATTATCTAAGCTCTGTTGAGTTTGACACTAACAAGCTTAAACTAACCAGCAATATAAATGAAGCGATCGAATATGCCGATTATATTATTTTTGCTATCCCATCTGCTTTTTTAGATGCCGAATTAAAAAACATGACGGTTTCTTTATCTGATAAAATTATTTTCTCAGCGATTAAAGGTATCGTTCCTGAAACAAGTTTAATTGTTGGCGAGCATTTTCATATTCAATACGATATTCCATATTACAACATAGGAGTTATTACAGGTCCTTGTCACGCCGAAGAGGTTGCATTAGAAAGACTTTCTTACCTGACAATTGCTTGCGGTGATCCAGAAAAAGCTTCTATTGTAGCAAAATCTCTTTCAGGAAATTATATTAAAGCAAAAATTTCAGATGATATTATTGGAACTGAATATGCTGCAATGCTTAAAAACATTTACGCAATTGCAGCCGGAATTGCACATGGTTTAGGCTATGGCGACAATTTCCAATCGGTTATGATGAGTAACGGAATTCGCGAAATGAAAAAATTCATTCGTAAAGTTCATAAAATGAAACGTAACATTAATGATTCTGCTTATTTGGGCGATTTATTAGTTACAGGATATTCTGTTTTTTCAAGAAATAGAATGTTCGGAAATATGATTGGAAAAGGATATACGGTAAAAAGTGCTATGATGGAAATGAGCATGGTTGCCGAAGGTTATTACGCTACAAAAAGTGCTTATAAACTAAATCAAGGCTACGGAGCAAAAACACCTATAATAGACGCTGTTTATGCTGTTTTATACGAAGGAAAAGACGCTAAAACTGTTTTCAAGAAATTGACGGAGTCTTTGGATTAATTCTCTTTGTCTTCAGAGGCAAGATTAGTAAATGCAAGAAGAAAGACTGGATCTAAATTTTTGTTTACTATATAAAAAAAGAGTCAAGACTTATTTAATTTGTCTTGACTCTTTTTTCTTTATCCTATTTTCTAAATTCTTACTTCACCATAATTCCATCCACAAACAAAATTGGCACTTCTTCCGTATCATTTTCGTTGATCAAATTAGATTTGAAAGTAAATTTCTTATCGTACAAAGTATTTCCGATGAAGAAAGTCACCATAAATTCGTTATTCATAACTAGAAGACTTTTCTCAATCATCTCAATTTTTACTACAGAAACTGCAGGAACTTCAACGAAAGCATGACGTAAAATAGAGGTTTTTTTCATTTCGCCATCAATAGTTCCAAATGCTTTTGAAACCACCATTACGCTGTCTAAATTAAAATCGCTGTCATTTACTAGATAAGCATACCATACTTTTTCCATAAAATCATCGCTCCATTCCTGAACAGCAGCAAGAAACACGTTTTCAACTATCGGAATTATTATATCTTTTTTCATATGAGTCAGAAGTTTAAAAATCGAAAGTCATAAAGTCGAAAGCCAAAAGCCATTACTTTGTGACTTTTAACTCTCGACTTTATGACTTTTAGATTTAAATTAAATATTTGCTTTGAATTGCTCTAAGAAACGAACATCGTTTTCATAGAACATACGGATATCGCCAATTTGGTATAAAAGCATTGCAATACGCTCTACTCCCATTCCAAATGCAAAACCGTTATATTCATCTGGATTTATATCACAATTTTTCAAAACGTTAGGATCTACCATCCCGCATCCTCCAATTTCTAACCATCCAGTACCTTTTGTAATACGATAATCAGTTTCGGTTTTTAAACCCCAATAGATATCGATTTCAGCACTTGGTTCTGTAAATGGGAAATATGACGGACGAAGACGAATCTTAGATTTTCCGAACATTTCTTTTGTAAAATAAAGTAACGTTTGTTTCAAATCTGCAAAAGAAACATCTTTATCAATGTACAATCCTTCTACCTGATGAAAAATACAGTGCGAACGAGACGAAATTGCTTCGTTACGAAAAACACGTCCTGGAGAAATTGTACGAATTGGCGGTTTATGATTTTCCATATAACGCACCTGAACAGATGATGTATGCGTACGCAATAACACATCTGGATTTGTCTGGATAAAAAATGTATCCTGCATATCACGCGCTGGATGATATTCTGGCAAGTTCAATGCTGTAAAATTATGCCAATCGTCTTCTATTTCCGGACCTTCGGAAACATTGAATCCAATATTGGCAAAAATATCAATAATCTGATTTTTAACGATTGAAATCGGGTGGCGAGAACCAATAATTACTGGCTCTGCTGCACGTGTTAAATCACCAAAAACTCCTTTTGTTTCTTGTTTGCTTTCCAGTTCTTCCTGAATAACGCGAACTTTCTCTTCAGCAACAGCTTTTAGTGTATTAATTACCTGTCCAAAGTCTTTTTTCTGGTCGTTTGGAATGTTCTTGAACTCTGTAAAAAGTTCTTTCAACAATCCTTTACTGCCTAAATATTTAATACGGAATTGCTCTAAGGATTCTTTATTTTTATCATTAAAGGCTTTAGCTTCCTCTATATGTTCTTTTATCTTGTCTATCATTTTCCTTCAATAATTGAGAATACAAATTTAGTAAAAAAGTGAGATGTGAAGAGTGAGATATTTGAAGTATTTTCGAAACTTCTATCATATTTCTAATCTCAAATCTAAAACTTGTAATCTAATCCCGAAGTATCGGGATAAAATTTCTACTCTATTACTTCTCTTTCTAAGAAATAATTAACGATTGCTTCTTTCATTAAAACTGATTGTTCACCAGCTTTTAAAGCTGGTAATTGCTCTTTTACTTTGTAATGCGGCCAGCCTTCTCCATCAAAAAAATCAAATTCATAAAACCCATAAGGCTCCAATAATCTGCAGATTGCAATGTGCATCAAATTTAATTTTTCATCTTTCTTGAACTCTCGATGAACTTTTCCGAGTTCCTGAACTCCAATTAAATAAATAATTGCATCTAAATCTAAGTCTTCGCCTTGCGAAAATTGATTTGAAAGTATATCGACGAGCTTTTCCCAGCGCTCTTTTAGTTGTGTATCTCTTGACATTTTTATTTGTTCTTTTAGATTTTAATTTTAGACTGAAGAATGATTTAAAGATTATTTAAACTTAAATTCTACAATCATAGCTCTAAAATTATTATTGCAAAGATAGGAACTTCAAATCCAAAGACCTCAAAAAACCAAAACTTCCGTTTTACAGGATTAAAACGCAGGTATATCTGAAGATTTCAAAAATTAAAAACTTTGTTCCTTTGAAGCTTTGCTCCTTTGAACCTAAAAAAAAGATCTATATTTGCGCCTTTATTAAATCCACAGAAAACATGAGTTTTTTTGATATTATTGTTGGTGCACTTTTAGGCTTTAGTTTATACAAAGGCATTAAAAATGGCCTTTTTGTAGAAGTTGCCTCTTTTATTTCGTTATTATTAGGAATTTATTTAGCGATTAAATTTTCTTCTTTAATGAAAGATATAATCAGCAAACATGTATCGTGGAATCCCAGTACAATTCAAATCACAGCTTTTATACTAACTTTTATTTTAGTTGTAATCGGCGTTTATTTCTTAGCTAAAATCCTTACCGGAATTGCTGATTTTGCTTTTTTAGGATGGGCAAATAAATTAGGCGGAGGATTTTTCAGGGTTTTAAAGTCAATTCTTATTTTAAGCATTTTTATTGCCTTGTTTGAAAAAATCAACTTCAACAATACTTTTGCTAAAAAAGAAACTCTGGACAAGTCTATTTTTTATAATCCCGTAAAAAAAGTGGCCGCTTTTGTGTATCCGTCAATCGAGAAATGGTACGAGAATTTCAAAGACAATCAGTCAGATAATTCTTCAAAAAACAACCATACATCACCTCAATAATCAAGTTACTGCTTTAATTTTCTTTTCTTGACCATTTTAAATCATTGATTGTCATATTTTTAAATTATTAAAAATATTAAATGATCAACAAGAAGAGTTTTGCTTTTTATTTATTTAATTTGTAAAAATTTACTTCAAAAATGAATAAAAACGTAGAAACCTGCTCTGTTCCCAAAAGCGAACAAAATGCAATGAAAGCAATTACAATTGACTGTGTTGTGTTTGGTTTTGAAGAAGGAAGTCTAGAAGTGCTTTTAGTACAACATGCCGAAGGAATCAGTAAAGGAAAATGGGGACTTCCCGGCGGATGGATTCATAAAAATGAAAGCACAGATAATGCTGCTCAACGTTTATTGAGTGAACTTACAGGTCTTGATAACATTTATTTGGAGCAATTAAAAGCCTTTGGTGATCCAGATCGTTTTCCGCTTCGACGCGTTATTACGATAGGATATTATGCTCTTGTAAAAAGGGAAGACTATAATATTAAAGTTGGTTTCACGGCATCTGATGCAAAATGGTACAAAATAAACAGCATTCCTGATTTGATTTACGATCATAATGAAATCTTATCCTACAGTTTGCAGCATCTTCGTAATAGAGTTCGCCACGCTCCTATTGGTTTTAATCTTCTTCCTGAAAAATTTACTTTATTGCAATTGATGCATCTTTATGAAGAAATACTAGGTGTTGAATTAGAAAAATCAAATTTTAGAAGAAAAATTCTTCACATGAAGTTACTGCTTGAACTCGATGAAAAAGAACAAGATGTTTCGCATAGAGCTGCAAAACTTTATAAATTTGATGACGAAATCTACAAGAAATTAACTCAAAAAGGGTTTAATTTCGAATTTTAAGGCACTTTTTTAAATCTTAGATTTTAACTATCGGACTTCTGAATTCCAGAATCCAAAACTTTGCGCTATCTTTGCGGCTTAGTATCATGCGCTAAAGCAATTGTTAGAGCGCAATTTACATTAAAAGAAATACTTAAACTCGATTAGAGAACTTATATATTACAATGAAGAAGATTCGTAATTTTTGCATTATTGCACACATTGACCACGGTAAAAGTACACTGGCAGATAGATTATTGGGTGCTACTCAAACCGTTACAGCCCGTGAAGAAAAAGCTCAATTGCTTGACAACATGGATCTGGAGCGTGAACGTGGTATTACCATAAAAAGTCACGCTATTCAAATGGAATACACTTACAAAGGTGAAGAATACATTTTGAATTTGATTGACACTCCTGGACACGTCGATTTCTCATACGAAGTTTCACGTTCAATTGCTGCCTGCGAAGGTGCACTTTTAATTGTTGATGCTGCACAAAGTATTCAAGCACAAACTATTTCTAATTTATACTTAGCATTAGAAAATGACTTAGAAATTATTCCGGTTTTAAACAAAGTAGATTTACCAAGTGCAAATCCTGAAGAAGTAAGTGACGATATTATCGATTTGTTAGGATGTAAGTTAGAAGATATTATTCATGCTTCTGGAAAAACTGGTTTTGGTGTTGAGAATATCTTAGCAGCAATTATCGAAAAAATTCCAGCTCCAAAAGGAAATCCTGACGAGCCTTTACAAGCTTTGATTTTTGACTCGGTATATAATCCGTTTCGTGGAATCGAAGTTATCTTTAGAGTTGTAAATGGTGAAATTAAAAAAGGGCAGAAAATTAAATTCATGGCTACCGGCAATGAATATTTTGCTGACGAAATTGGAACTTTAAAATTAAATCAAGTTCCTAAAAATGTAATTTCTTCAGGTGATGTTGGTTATTTAATTTCTGGAATTAAAGAAGCCAAAGAAGTAAAAGTTGGAGATACTCTAACTGATGCTAAAACGCCGACGACTAATATGATTACTGGTTTTGAGGATGTAAAACCAATGGTATTTGCGGGAATTTATCCTGTTGATACTGAAGATTACGAAGATTTGCGTTCTTCTATGGAGAAATTGCAATTGAATGATGCTTCGTTAGTTTTTACTCCTGAAAGCTCTGCTGCATTAGGTTTTGGTTTCCGTTGCGGATTCTTAGGAATGCTTCACATGGAAATTATCCAGGAACGTTTAGAACGTGAGTTCGATATGACTGTAATTACTACGGTTCCTAACGTTTCGTATTTGGCTTATACCAAAAAAGATCCTGAAACTGCATTTGTGGTAAACAATCCTTCAGACTTACCTGAACCATCTCGTTTAGACAGAGTTGAAGAACCATATATTAAAGCAACTATCATTACAAAAGCTGATTTTGTAGGTAACGTAATGAGTTTATGTATCGAAAAACGCGGCCAAATTACCAATCAAACGTATTTAACTACAGAACGTGTTGAATTGAATTTTGATATGCCTCTTGCCGAAATCGTATTTGATTTTTACGATCGTTTAAAAACAGTTTCTAAAGGTTATGCTTCTTTTGATTATTCTCCTATTGGAATGAGAACTTCGAAATTGGTAAAACTTGATGTACTTTTAAATGCGCAAACGGTTGATGCTCTTTCTGCTTTGATTCACGAAGACAATGCTTACAATATTGGTAAGAAAATGACCGAAAAATTACGTGAGCTGATCCCGAGACAACAGTTTGATATTCCGATTCAGGCTGCAATTGGAGCTAAAATCATCGCTCGTGAAACCATTAAAGCACTTCGTAAAGACGTTACCGCAAAATGTTACGGTGGAGATATTTCGCGTAAGCGTAAACTTCTTGAAAAACAGAAAAAAGGTAAAAAACGTATGCGTCAAGTAGGAAACGTTGAGATTCCACAAGAAGCGTTTATGGCTGTTTTAAAACTTAACGACTAGATTTTTTAGTTTAGAAGAAAGAATAAAGACACAAGATTATAGATAAACCCAATGACGAAAGTTATTGGGTTTTTCTTTTATAGCAAAGTCATTATTAAAAACTAATAATCAATTCATTACAAAAAAAGCAATTAAATTCAGTACAAAAAAATATAAGTAAAAAGTTACAAAAATAAAAATATTAACACCCTTCGCAGGATTTTGATGCAGTTCATCGAAATTGACACAGAATTTAACACAAAAATTATAACTTGTAATCTTACAACTTTAAAACCAGATAATTATGAAAACTAAATTTTTTATTATTTTATCGATGTTAACTTTCTCATTCGTTAATGCTCAACAAGAAGAAGTTGAATCAGAAATGAAAACTGCAAAAGGAATCACTTTCGCACATGGGGATATGTTTGTAGAAGGTTCTATACAAATTAGCACTGGCGGCGATCAGGATTATTATGCTTTCAATCCTAAATTTGGATACTTTCTTAGTAACAAATTTGCTGTTGGAGGGCAATTAAATTATTCAAGTAACAAATATGAATCAACAAATACTAAAACAAACATATTTGGTATTGGAGGATTTGCAAGATATTATGTGCTTGAATTGGATAAGAAACGCTTTAAAGCATATGGTGAAGCTGGCCTGGGTTATGGACGAAACAAAGTTGAAACAAGCGCAGGTTCTGACGACAGCAATAGTCTAACCGCTAATATTAATGTTGGGTTAAACTATTTTTTAACCAAAAATATTGCGGTTACATTTACTCTTGCTAACATTTTATCTTACAATAGTGTTTCTCCAGAAAACGGTCCTTCATCAGATACTTTTCAATTAAACATCAACTTATTTGAAAACATCTTTGATCAACCTAAATTTGGACTTTTGTATAAATTTTAATTCGTTTCTACGATTTACCTATAAAAGCTGTCTCAATTTGGGACAGCTTTTTTATTTCTTTAAACATCAAACCTTTGTAACTTTGAGCCTGTGAACCTTTGAACCTATAAAAAATGCTCGACGAAACTCCAAAAAGATTTGACCGAATTATTGCCATTCTTATTCAATTACAATCAAAAAAGATTGTAAAAGCACAAGAATTAGCAGATCGATTTGAAGTGAGTTTAAGAACTATTTATAGAGACATTAGAACTCTAGAAGCATCTGGAGTTCCTATTTACAGTGAAGCTGGTGTAGGATATGCTTTAATGGACGGCTACAGACTTCCGCCGGTTATGGTTACACGTGAGGAGGTAAGCAGTTTTATTGCTGCCGAAAAGCTAATGCAAAAATTTACTGATCCTGCTCTTGGAAATCATTATGCATCGGCAATGTATAAGTTGAAATCAGTTCTTCGAAGTACCGATAAAGACTGGCTTTCTAATATTGAATCTAAAGTTGTAATGCAGACTGCAGAACCAATGTTTAACGACAATTCTCCGAATACTTTGGCGGTTCTTTTTGAAAGTATTGCCGAGAAAAAACAAATCTTGCTTTCATACAAAACTTTTGAAAGTGACGAAACTAATGAACGAAATATTGAACCCGTTGGTGTTTTTCACGATCATAATAATTGGTACTTTTTAGGTTATTGTCATTTGCGAAGAGACTATCGCCAATTTAGAACTGATAGAATTCAAAGAATTCAGAAAACCGACTGTAATTTTACTATCGAGCACAATTCGCTGGATAGTTATTTATCTAAAAACGAAACTATTCCAACTACAAAAGTCAGAATCTTGATTGACAAAAAAATCTCCCGCTATTTAGGAACTGAAAAAAAATATCATGGTTTTATTTCAGAAAGAGAAGTGGATGGAAAAATAGAAATGACGTTTATGTGCAAAGACATTGAGAGCGGATTCCCGCGTTGGTTTTTAATGTTTGGTGATTATGCCGAAATTCTAGAACCCGAAAGATTAAAAACAAGAGCTTTAGAATTACTAGAAATTAACAGATTAAGACTTTTATAAAAAAACTCCTGAGAGAAATCTTCAGGAGTTTTTTTTTGATTTATTTCTGTTTAACAACGTTGTAAAAATTGTAATCTGTATTTGAAGCGTCTGTAATTCCTATATTTCGCCCCATTGTAACAATCTGCCCTCGGTGATAAGTTCCATGATTAATAACTTGAAGCAAATAATCAGAAATTGGAAGTTCGCACTCAAACCACGGATTACTAATTTTAACTTCTTTAACCAAATCTTCTTCAGACAATGAATGGATTATGTCTTTCAACTTTACAGATGAATTTAATAGTCCCGCAAATATTTCCTCTTTCGACAATTCATTTTCTGCTTTCTTTTCTATTGGAGAAGTTTCAGAAATGATCGAAAACCAATATTCTTCTGTAGACCAAATATGATCCAATGTTTTCATGATATTTGAAAAACTTGAAGATACCTCAGCATAAAGCAAATCATCAGATTTCGTTGTAAGCCAATTCACAAATTGTTGATTTACCCATAAATTATAATCTGCATAATTAGACATTATCTTTTTTAAACTCATAGTTGCCGATTTAGATTTTTGAAGTTAAACGAATTAAAAAGTAATCTGATTATCTTTCCCAGAAAAATGGAGGTTCAATATTTAAAGCTCGCAAATAAACGTAACCTTGCCCACGGTGATGCACTTCATTATCAATAAAATACAAAATATTCTGGATGATTGGAAATTCAAATTGTCCAAATAGATTAAAGTTTTGATTAAAATCTTCTATCGACAATTTCTCCCAATATTTATTAATTTCCTCTGTTGCCTCGTCCCATTTTTCAAGGTATTGTGCTTTAAAAATCAATTTTTCTGTTCCTTCTGTGTAAGGCTGAACGTCACGATTAACGATCGATTTAAGTGCTGGTGCAGCAATAGCTAAAAGTTCATCGGCTAATTTTGCAAAAGGACGCATACCTCCAATCGAGAATTCAAAAAAATCTTTTTCAGGAAAAGCCTCAATCACATGACGCGTAAGTGCGCGATGTCCTTGCCAGTGTTTCAATAATTCTTCTGATGTAATTACTTGTGCTTCTAATGTTTTCATGATTTTAGTGTTTTAATATTTCTATACTTCAAAAGTAAAATGAGCCGGTGACAACGGTTTGTCAGCAGGAAAAAATAATTTTGCATTTTCTTTTATTTTTTTGATAATCGACAAGAAAATACAGTGCGCAGACGCACTGCAGTGTACCTCTGCTGGCAAAAACTTTGTTGCATTGTTCCTCAAAAACTTTGTTCCTTTATAAATAAAAACCTTTGTACCTTTGCACCTTACAAACTTTGGAACTTAAAAAAATGATCGAAGATAAAAATCCTCAACGTACCAGTATAGCACAATTAGGCGAGTTCGGCTTGATTGAACATTTAACCAAGAACTTTGATGTTACTCAAGAATCTACTTTAAAAAGTATAGGCGATGATGCTGCTGTTCTTGATTTCAAGGCTAAAAAGGTGGTCGTTTCTACAGATTTATTAATAGAAGGTGTGCATTTTGATTTGGCTTACATGCCTTTAAAACATTTAGGATACAAAGCTGTTGTGGTAAATGTATCTGATATTTGCGCCATGAATGCTAAACCAACGCAAATCACTGTTTCTGTTGCCGTTTCTAATCGTTTTCCACTAGAAGCCTTAGAAGAATTATTTGAAGGGATTACGCATGCAGCAAAAGAGTATAAAGTAGATGTAATTGGTGGTGACACTACCTCATCTCAAAAAGGATTAATTATCAGCATAACTGCTATTGGCGAAGCCGATGAAGATGAAATTGTATATCGTAATGGCGCTAAGCAAACAGATTTATTAGTTGTAACCGGCGATATTGGTGCAGCATATATGGGATTACAAGTTTTGGAACGTGAAAAACAGGTTTTCCAGGTAAACCCAAACAGCCAGCCAGATCTAGATCCTTATACTTATTTGGTCGAAAGACAACTAAAACCTGAAGCCCGCAAAGATGTTCGCACTCTTTTGCACGCGCTAGAAATAAAACCAACCTCGATGATTGACATTTCTGACGGATTATCTTCAGAAATCATTCATATCTGCAAACAATCTAAAGTAGGTTGTAATTTGTATGAAGACAAGCTTCCTTTAGATCCTCAATTTATTTCAACTTGTGAAGAGTTTAATATCGACAGTACTACAGTTGCAATTAATGGTGGTGAAGATTACGAACTTCTTTTCACTATCGACATTAATGATTTTGATAAGATTAAAGGAAATCCAAATTTTTCGATTATTGGACATATGGCAGATGAAAGCGAAGGAATTCATTTGATAACCCGTGCTAATACTAAAATTGCGTTAAAAGCACGCGGCTGGGATGCTTTGAGTGAATAAGTTTTAAAAAATCAAATAAAAAAATCCAAATTCCAATGACTTAAAATATACTGGAATTTGGATTTTTATTTTTAGAAGAGACCTTTACTCTTTGCTTCTTTTAATAAGTCATCATTCGATCCTGATTTTACTTTCAGTAATTCAAGCAGGCCAATCCTGCGCCTTTGAATTTCATTTAAAGAAATAGCAATGTATTGCGGCATTTCCGAAAGTTCTGTACCTTTTGAAAGGTGAAATAAAATCTGCTTATCAAACTCATCAATTTCAATAGAATTATGCGGTGACTGATTTAGCATTTTTACGACTGATTGGCTATAATATTTTTCGCATTTCATTACTTTATCAAACGCAAAAAGCAATTCATCAAAGGTTAAATCATTTTTTATCACTAACCCATTTGGATTAATTGTCCTGATAATTGTCTTTATTTTCAGCAATTCAGTGTACATCGTCAGCAAAATGATTTTACAATGCGGCATTTTTTTAATAATCATTTTTGCAAGATCTTCGCCAGAGAAAAGATCTTTCTCTTCATAAGCGGGCATACTGATATCTAAAAAAGCAATGTCAAACTGCGGCGTATGCTCATCTTGTAATAAATCGTACGCTGATTTACAATCGTGTGCTTGTGCAATTATAAACTCGTATTCTTTGGGGTTATAGCGAGTTATTGCATTCTTATATCCTTCAATAATAAAAGGATGATCATCGACAATTAATATATTGGGTTTTATTAATTCCGAAATTGGGGCATTGATATCAGATGTCATTTTTATGTAGGTTAATTTTTTGATCTATCGGAACTTTAACAACTAGAAGTGTTCCTTCTCCTTTGGCAGACTTTATGGCAACAGTACCTTTACATTCTGCGGCTCTATATTCTATATTGTGCAGACCAATACCCTTTTTTTTACGTCTGGTATTAAATCCAACTCCATCATCCATAATTGACAATATGAGATAATCAATTTCACTTTTAAACTCGACTTTTATCGTTTCAGCATCTGCATATTTATTACAATTTTGAAGTGCTTCCTGAACAATTCTGTACAAATTAATTTTAACCGTATTGCTTACAAGTTCCCATTTTATTTGAGAATCAAAAAAAGTTACCAATTTAGAATCGTATGTATTTCTTTGATTTTCAAATAGTTTATTCAAAATTAAAACAAAATTATTAACGAGTTCAGATTTCTCTCGATTTAAATCATGCGATATTTCGCGAATATCTTCTTCAATACTTTTCAGCTCTGCTAAGTATTTTTTTCGCTTTGGCGCCGCAAGGGTTTCTTCTACTTTATCTAAACTGTCCAAACTAATTCGAATTCCAAACATACGTCCTAAAACGCCATCATGCAATTCCTGAGCAACATTTTTCTTTTCTCGAATTCGAGTTGCCTCAATCTCATTTTGCTGCGAGATCATGAGATTATAAATATCCTCATTAGCCACTTGCTGCTGCTGTTTAAAAAGCAGTTCTCTGTTTCTTGCCTGCTGGGTTTTATAGACATAAAAAAACAAGCCTAATAATGTGCAAATGCTAAAAACATAAACTAAGGTTTTATTCTTTTCCTGTAAGTTCGAGTTCTGGTCTTTTATTTCATTCGTTTCGTATTCGATACGAGAAAACTTTTCTCCCATATTTCGCTCCGCTTTCAACATTTTATCATTCAGCAGAATATATTCTTTAGAATATTTTGATGCGTTTTTAGGATCTACAACGGCAATTTGCTTTAGAGCTTGTAATGTATTATTGAGTTTATCTGAAGAGCGTGAAATAAGCAACGCCTGTTTTGAAAACTGAATAGCTCTAAAGGTATCTTTTTTTTCTGCAAAATATTCCGATAAATGAATTTGACTTGATATCATTGCCATTTTTAATCCTAAACTATCTCTGATCTTTAGAGATCTATAAAATTGATCAGGAAGTCCATCCGTTCTCTTAGATTTTAATTTGGAATAAGCTAAATTATCTAACAACATCGCGTAAAGAACCGTTTTTTCCTGAAACAGATTTTCTTCTTTTAATCCTTTCTCAAAATAAAATATAGCCTGCTTAAAATTTTTCAAACGCAGGTAAATAAATCCTATATTATTTAATGAGGTCGCTTTTAATTGAAAATCTAATGGTATAGATTTATCATTTAAAGTATTCAGTGCTTTATTCTGAAATTCTAATGCTTTAGTGTATTCTTCTCTTTCATTATAAAGTATACCAAGTAAATTATAACATTCGTAAAGCTGATCATTTACTTTTTTTTGATTCTTTAGAATCTCCAAGGCTTTAAAAACTGATATTTCACTCCCAAAAAAATCTGCTTCATTATACTGAAGGCTAGCTTTACTTATTAGTGTTTTAGCTAAATTATATTGATCATTAATCCGTAAATAAATTTTTTGAGCTTTAAAATAATTCCTAAAAGCACTATCCGAAATTACTTTACCACCATAGTAATCCCCTAGATATGTATATGCCTTTGCAATATTTACAGAATCTTTTGCAAGTATTGCCCTATCTAAAACTAACTGCGATATTACTTTATATGATTTTAAATCATTCATATTATAGTACCGGTTAGCAATCTTAAATAAATTAACTCTACTGACAGAATCATTTTTCTTATTAACTACTATAGAAAATGCCTTTTGAGCATATTTTTGTTTAAAATCATAACTTAAATTTATATCATTGGCTAATGATAAATAAATAGGAAGACTATCTTCTGGAGAACTTGTATTGCTTTCTAAGTTACTTTTCTTAGTACAACCAAGAAAGAATAAAAACAATAATAAAAACATTAATATTTGGTAGTTCTTTCTCAATATATCGTTTGAATTTCACCAAAAATACTAAAACTATAAACACAAAAAAAAGCTGCCAAAAATTTGACAGCTTTTTTTTTGTATTTTTTTATTTTAAAACTTAATCTAGTTTTTTATTTGATCCTAAAGATTGATTCGTATCAGAAAAATTTGATTGGCTATTTTTCATCTTTAATTCTTGATTACTCATAAAAATATCATGTTTTCTATTTCCTCCTGTTGATCCCATACCATCTGTATCTCTATCTCTTTCTATTGTCTGATTTTGAGCTAATAGAGGAGAAACTGTTTTTGGTGCTGCAAAAGAAGTTGCTACCATTACTAAAGAAAATAGTCCGAAAGTTAAAGCTGTTTTTTTCATGATTTGAGGTATTTAATTTTTATTTGATTTGTTTTTGGAGTTCATCGCTTAGTGCGAATCATGGTGTAAAACTAACACCGTAATCAAAAAAAATTTATACGAAAAAACAGGTTTATGGTAAAACATACCCAATTGATAGTCAATGGGTATCAAATCAATGTAATCGTCTAATTGTTAGACTTCTAAATAATTTCCAGCAGTAAAATCGGAGATAATTAAATCAACATTTGATTTATAAGTTTTTGAAAAAGGGATCTTTTTCAAGGAATTTTTTATGTAACATGTTGAGTGTCCGCTATGAATTCTTGCAATGTAATTTCGATTAATAATATAACTGTTATGAATTCGAATAAACGGATACACTAAAACGTTCTCGAAATGCTTTAATGTCTTAAAAGCTGTTATCATTTCACCAGACTCTAAATAAATATCTGTTGAATTATTATCGGCTTGAAAGTATGCAATATCATCGGCATTTATATAGCGATGATCTCCATATGATTTAATACAGATTATAAGTGGTCTATCAAATATTTGACCAGATTTTGCATCTGAGGCAATTATGGTAGAAACTTCTTGTTTAAAAGCTTTTAGATTTAAATCTTCGGTTATCTTATTGAGCTTTAAAACTGTTTTCAATAACTCTACTGGTATTATTGGTTTTATTAAATAATCAAACACACCAAATTTGATTGCATTAAAAGCCTGTTCTGTTTTTAGTGTGGTAATAACAATATGAGGAACGGCGTCTAAAAACCTGTGCAATTCATTAATAAAAGTAAGCGATAAATTACTTGAATTATCTTTGGGTTCAATTTCCAAAAAAATAATAGATGGCCGATGTTCTAAAACCAAATTTAAGCCATCTTGATAATTAGAAGCTGAGGCTACAAAAGACAATTCCGAAAAACCTTCAGCGATTGTTTTGGTTTTTGAAATACTTTCAGCATCATCGTCAATAATTATATACGAATACTTATTCAAGATAGTTTATATTGCTTTTTCATTAATCCCTGCCAGCGCTTTCTATTTGAGATTAGAAAACAGTTTCATAAATACTTTAAGAAAAAATTATTTTTTTTCATTTTATCCGCATTTAAAAATACGAATTTCAATATTTTAAGCATTTCATTGTTAATACATTACACCAAAATGTTAACACATACTGATGAAATGCAAAAATCTCCGATGAATTGCATGATTTAAAATTAAAAAAATCCCAAACTCCTTAATAGGAATTTGGGATTTGTATTATTTAGCATCTAAAGATTACATCTTCATCAACCAATTTTTCATTGAAACTTCGTTTTCAATAATACCTCTTAATTCGGTTATTTTCACACGATCTTGTTTCATTGTATCTCTATGACGAATTGTTACAGTTTCATCTTCAAGAGTTTGATGATCTACAGTGATACAAAATGGAGTACCAAGAGCATCTTGTCTTCTATAACGGCGTCCTACAGCATCTTTTTCATCATAAGAAACATTGAAATCCCATTTTAGGTCTTCTATAATCTTTTTTGAAATTTCTGGTAAACCATCTTTTTTAACCAATGGTAAAACTGCTGCTTTTGTTGGCGCTAATACTGCCGGCAATTTTAAAACTGTTCTTGACGAACCGTCTTCTAATGTTTCTTCTTGTAATGATGTTGCAAAAACAGCCAAGAACATACGATCTAAACCAACTGAAGTTTCTACTACATATGGCACATAGTTTTCATTCAATTCTGGATCAAAATATTGCAGTTTTCTACCAGAATATTGTTCGTGTGCTTTTAAGTCAAAATCTGTACGAGAATGAATTCCTTCTAATTCTTTAAATCCGAATGGAAAGTTAAATTCAATATCTGCAGCAGCATTTGCATAGTGTGCTAATTTCTCATGATCATGAAAACGGTAATTATCTTTTCCTAATCCTAATGATAAGTGCCAGTTTAAACGTGTTTGTTTCCAATGTTCGTACCATTGCATTTCCTCACCTGGACGTACAAAAAATTGCATTTCCATTTGTTCGAATTCACGCATACGGAAAATAAACTGTCTTGCAACAATTTCATTTCTAAAAGCTTTTCCGGTTTGAGCGATTCCGAAAGGAACTTTCATACGACCAGATTTCTGAACATTTAAAAAGTTCACAAAAATACCTTGTGCTGTTTCTGGACGTAAATACAAATCCATTGCAGACTCTGCAGAAGCTCCAAGCTTAGTTCCAAACATTAAGTTAAACTGCTTTACATCTGTCCAGTTTCTAGAACCCGTTTCAGGATCAGCAATTTCAAGTTCTTCGATTAAAGCTTTTACATCTTCAAGATCTCCATTCCCTAAAGAACGTCCTAAACGCTCTCTAATTTCTCTTTCTTTAGCCAAATATTCAACTACTCGAGCGTTTGTAGTAACAAATTCCTCTTCATTAAAAGCGTCTCCAAAACGAGCTTTTGCTTTTTCGATTTCTTTTTTAGCTTTTAGATTAATTTTTTCAGCATAATCTTCAACTAAAACATCGGCTCTATATCTTTTTTTAGAATCTTTATTATCAATTAATGGATCGTTGAAAGCATCAACGTGGCCTGAAGCTTTCCAGGTAGTTGGATGCATTAATATTGCTGCGTCTAAACCAACAATATTTTCATTCATTTGAACCATTGATTTCCACCAATATTCACGGATATTCTTTTTTAATTCGACACCATTTTGTGCGTAATCATACACTGCACTCAATCCATCGTATACTTCGCTTGACGGAAATATAAATCCGTACTCTTTTGCGTGCGAAACCACATTCTTAAATAAATCGTCTTGTTTTGCCATAGTAATGCAAAAATATAAAAAGTACTTATAAAAAAAAGAAAAATTACAAAGATTGAAGTTCAAATTTCTTTATTTTTGTAACTAAATTCTTTCTATTTGTGTTTAAATTCATAATCGATCTCTTTTTCCCTAAAGTTTGCTCTGGATGCCGCTCTGTTTTAATGACTAACGAAACCGTTTTATGCACTCGTTGTCGTCATGAAATACCTCTAACTCAGTATTGTTTAGATTCAAATAATGAAGCTGTAAAAAAGTTTTACGGCAAGATTGAAATTGAACACGCTTCGGCATTTGTGTACTTCAACAAAAAAGGAATTGTTCAGGAACTCATTCACAATCTAAAATACAAAGGTCATGAAGAAATTGGCGCAGTGCTGGGGAAATGGTATGTTGAAGATTTAAAAGAACTGCAATTAAAAACGCCTTTTGATATGATTATTCCTGTTCCACTGCATCCAAAAAAGTTTAAAGAGCGCGGCTATAATCAAATTGCCTCTTTTGGAAAAACACTGGCCGAAGGTCTAGAAATACCATACGATGATTCCGTTTTATATCGAACGAAATATTCAAAAACACAGTCAAAAAAGAATCTTTTAGGACGATCGGAAAATATTGAAAATATATTTGATGTGATTTTAAAAGAAGAATATAAAAATAAGCATTTTCTAATCGTTGATGATGTACTCACAACTGGCGCAACTCTTGAAGCTTGTTCTCGAGCTTTATTAAAAATTCAAGGAGCAAAAATCAGCATTGCCTGTCTAGCGATGGCAAATTCTTAAAATGAAATTTCAAATAGATATTTTATCACCATCTAATTGACTATTATTTTTTTCACTGTTCTTCTATTTCCATCAATAACGGTAACTAGATAGATTCCAGCTGCAATATTTGGCAATTGAATATTTTGATTAAAAACTCCTGTGTTTTCAAAAGTATGTTCGTAAACATTTTTTCCTAAAATATCATGAACAAATACTTTACAGCCAGATGAGGACTGACTTTGAAACTGAATTGCGAAGCTGCCTTTATTTGGATTTGGATAAAGTGCGAAATCAATATTTTCGAAATCATCACGTCCTAAAGTAAAACTCTGAGTACAAATATTTACCGAAGCTGAATTAATGGTTCCAAACATTCCAGAAACAGCATCACGAACTCCAAAAGTCCAGTTTCCTTCGGGATTTTCTCCATTAAAAATACTTAATTGGTCTACAGGAATAACAATTTGCTCTGTTATTTTACTGCAATCTAAAGCGGCACCGGCATCATCAAATTGAAAAATTAAAGTTGAATTTAAACGTGGACATGACTTATTAAACAAGCGAACCACAGTTCCCTTCGGACTTACAATTTGAATTTCAAGGTCTGACATTCTTTCGTGTGTTACATTGACGGAAACATTCACATCGGATACTGCACCAGTTGCAGCTGGAACATTAACGGTTTTTGTTGTAAAAGTAGTTCCGCCTGGAATACTAAACGAACTTCCAAAACTATAAGAAGCACAAGCGGTTGATGGAGTATAACCGATCGCAAAAGGTTTACTGTTTAACGCATAATAAATATTAGCTGCCGGCTCAATCAATATTCTGCAATTAGTTGATGAAGGCACACTTGTTGGAAGTGTGATCGTTTCAGAACCGTCATTTGGAGTATTCGCCGCAAGAACTATTGGAAAAGTTAAACCGCCATCTGTAGATAATTTAATATTTACTTGTGATGAACCCTGAAGTGTATTTGTATTATTAACATTCCAAGTTACTGTTTCACTTAGACCTTGCCACCAGCTTACATCAATTCCACTATGAGAAGTTATGGTAAATGGTCCTGCAGTAGAAACTACATTTACTACCATAGCATCTGTATTGGTTTGTGCCGAATCTGAAACAGCATTATCTCTCCCGGTCAAAGTAAAATTTAAAGTTCTCGGAATAGAAGAAACAGATTCCCAAGTTGTAGTAAGTCTGTTGTCTAAAACATAACTCAGCCTTGGCATATATCGAATAGGAGAACTGTTAGGAATTACAGATCGAAATAAAGGTCCGTCTGGTTTTGTTAGATAAGCAATACTCGTTGATCCTGATGTTGTTATCGCATTATCATTTTCTTCCCAATTGAAGGTAACCGTATCTCCATCAGGATCTGAACCGCTTCCTTTTAAAACAAATGCAGTACTAATTGGAATGGTATAATCTAGACCAGCATCAATTACTGGAGGATTGTTTGTTAAACTTGTATTGACAGGACAGCTTTTCCCTGCAAGATTATTTTGAATCTGTAGAATACTTACGTATGCAAAATAATCATCTGAATTATCTTGTATGTCATAATCCCCGCTGACTCCTGCATATCCCATAATTGTAGAACCACTTCCCGGCTCGACATTTACATTAGTTCTTTCGTTAGAATCGTACGAAAAAGTATGACTTGCTCCTAATTGATGACCAAATTCATGTACAACAAAATCAACATCAAAAGTATCACCTTGAGGTTTTCCATCACCTGGCGATGTATAAGCACTTCCTTTTGCCAAAGAATCGCTAGAAGTTGGATTTGTACATACGCAGCCTATACAACCTGCATTTCCGCCTCCGCCAGAAGCGCCAAACAAATGTCCAATATCGTAATTATTGTCACCTATTACGCTTGTTAAAGTAGTTTGAACTTCTTTATTCCAAGCTCCTTTAACTCCTGTTCCTGCAACGGAATAAGGATCTGTCGATGCATCGGTATAAATTACTGCGTCGGTATTTGCAATTAAAACCAGCTTTACGGCCAAATCTTTATTCAAAATTCCATTAACTCTAGTCATAGTTGCATTCATTCCTTCTAAAGCTTTCGCTTTTGTACCGCCAAAATATGCTGTATATTCACCTGTACAAGACAATGCTAAACGCAGGGTTTTGAAAACTTTTGTGTTTGCTGCTGGTTTTGCTGTTTTACCAAAACTAGTATTCGATATAAGTTCGTCTGATGTTTTACAATCCAGCTTAGCTTTTGAAGTTTTATCTTTAGATGTGAATAAAACATACTCGGTTTTATTTTCTGGATTCTCTTCTATAAATTCGGCAGCTTTATCTACTCTTAAAACCATTGTTTGTATTCCGCTTTCAGAAACACTAAAATGTATTCTAGCCGATTGATCATCTAATCCTCTTCCTTGATACGCTCTAATTTCTGGGTATTTGGCTTGTAATTCAGGTTCAAAATTTGAGGATTCCCAAACTTGAAAACGCTCTAAAACTCCATTTGGATTTGGAATTGTAATTTCTGCGGTATTATTTACTGCTGATTTTTCAGTTGTTTTTGCCAATTTTGATGTTAAAAAACCAGTATTCAATTTATAATACTGCTTACCTGAATCTAAAACTATTGTCTTTTTACTTAAAGTTGAGGCCGTATTAACTTTCTGCCACAAATCATCACTTTGAGCCTGCAATCCTGACCAACTAAAAAGTAAAAATAAGAATAGTAGTGTTTTTTTCATGACAAGATGTTCTTTACGAAATCAAAATTAAAGGAATTAAATCAAATTCTTACTTTTAACCGACATTTAATATTTTTTAATCGACAAGTCTCACTTTTTGTCGTCAAAGGAAACTTAATCTTCTTAAAAAAAATCAATTCGCCTTAGCCTGAAATTTAAAATAGATAGTATAAATTTGCAGCATCTTAAATTATTTGTTTTGAAGCTCTTTCATTCTATAAACGATTTTCATTCGACCAAGAAAACAATTTTAACTCTTGGTACTTTTGATGGTGTGCATATTGGTCATAAAAAAATTCTGGAACGAATTACTCAAAATACCGAGAATGGCAGATACGAAAGTTTGGTGCTTACCTTTTTTCCGCATCCAAGAATGGTTTTACAGGAGAAATCAGAAATAAAACTTTTAAACACAATTGCTGAAAAAACAAAACTTTTGGAAGCGACGGGAATCGAAAATTTAATCATTCACCCTTTCGACGAAAGTTTTTCGAGATTAACTGCCGAAGAATTTGTGCATTCGATTTTAGTAGATCAATTTCATATTCAAAAAATAATTATTGGTCACGATCATCGTTTTGGAAGAAACCGAACTGCAAATATTGATAATTTAATTGCTTATGGTGCTGAATATGGTTTCGAAGTTGAACAAATTTCAGCACAAGAAATTCAAGATGTCTCTGTAAGTTCTACTAAAATTAGAAAAGCTCTTACTGACGGAAAAATGGATTTAGCCAATGAATATCTAGGTTACGACTATTTTTTGAGCGGTAAAATTGTAAAAGGAAAGCAGCTCGGAAGAACAATTGGTTTTCCAACGGCTAATATAGAGATTGAAGAGGATTATAAACTGATCCCAAAAACGGGCGTTTATGCTGTTAAGGCACTTATCGATCAAAAGGAGGTTTTTGGAATGATGAATATTGGGTTTAATCCAACTGTAAATGGGCAAAAACAAACTATCGAAGTGAATCTTTTTGATTTTGATGCTGATATTTATGACAAAAAAATAGAGGTTTCCTTATTGCATTTTCTGCGTGAAGAACAAAAGTTTGGATCGATAGATTTACTGAAAGAGCAGTTAAATCAAGATCGAATAAATGCACTTGCATTTATAAATCAATTCTAAGAAAATCTTAAGATATACTTTTCTTTAATTTTAAACCATCGTAGTTATTTTTTTAGTAAATTTGATATACAACTCTGTTTATCAAAACTTTACTATTAACTTCTTTAAAAATAACCACTATGAAACTACCTAAAGAAATAACCAACGGTTTTTTGATATTCCTCGGAATTGGATGTGCTAACTTAGCATGGAGTTCTAGTTAAGAACTAAATCTTAACTTTAGAGCATGAAAGATAATCGTAAAACTTATGACCGCAATTTTAAAGAGAAAGCAGTCCAATTAAGTTATGAAAGAGATAATATCTCACAATTAGCCAAGGAACTTGGAATAACAGCACCTTTGCTTTACAAATGGCGTCAGGATTACCAAGAATTTGGAACAGGAAGTTTTCCTGGGAAAGGAAAATTAAAACTTAGCCCTGAACAGGAAAAAATCCATGAGCTTGAAAAAAAATTAAAAGAAACAGAATTAGAACGTGATATTCTAAAAAAGGCTATAAGCATCTTTTCCAAGGGAGGTCGATGATTTATCTTTTCATAAAAGACCATGAAAAAATATATTCGATTGAAAAGATGTGCAAAGTTTTAAAAATAAGTCCAAGCAGCTACTATAATTGGAAGCGACAGATTCTATCAGAAAGACAGAGGAAGACTGCTCTGATTAAAGAAGAAATTACGTCAATATACTTTAATGCTAAACAACGATATGGAAGCCCAAGAATTACTCTGGAACTCCAAAGCCAAGGATATCAGATATCCAGAATAACTGTAGCTAAATACATGAAGCAGTTAGGATTGTACAGCAAATTGAGTAAAAAATTCAAAGTAACAACCAATTCAAAACATAATCATTTTGTTGTGCCAAATATCCTGAAAAGAGAATTTACAGTAACCGAACCAACAAAGGCTTGGGTTTCAGATATCACCTATATACAGACAAAGGATGGATTTTTATATCTGACCATCATTTTAGATTTATTTGACAGAAAGATAGTCGGCTGGAGTTTAAGCAATGGACTAAGCACTAAACAAACTACAATGACGGCTTGGAAAATGGCAGTAAAGAACAGAACAATTGCAAGTGAATTAATATTCCATTCTGACCGAGGAATCCAATATGCCAATAAAAAATTTACTAATGTATTGGATTCTTATAAAAATATCACAAGAAGTATGAGCCGTAAAGGAGACTGCTGGGATAATGCGGTTGCTGAAAGTTTTTTCAAATCTTTAAAAACGGAATTGGTTTATGGAAGTAAATTGATTTCTAGAGAACAGATGGAACTTGAAATTTTTGAATACATCGAAATTTGGTATAATAAAAAAAGAAGACATTCGGCTTTGAACTATAAAACAATTGAAGAATTTAATAAACTAACTAATTATAAAAATGTAGCTTAACTTTTTCTCCAGTTTTTGTTTGCATATCCACTTGCACTTGGTACTGGCGGTGAACTATATTTATAAATTAAAACTGGACCACCAGACATTGTCGCTGTACAAGATGCTGTTTTTGAAGCTAAAACAGTATAAGTTCCAGTAGTATTAAACGCTCCAAAAACTAAAGTATTACCTGTACCAGATAAAGGAGACCCTACATTCACAGTACCTCTTAACAACTGATAGCTCACGCCTATTTCTGACCCGCTTAAACCTATAGTCGATCCTGCTTCAGAACTGCAATATGCTTGATTTAGATTAGAAGCCGTTACACTTACTGAGTAATTAATTGGTGTAGTACAAGTTGTTGTAGACGTCACATTAATTCTTCCTCTAGTAGCTGAAAAATATGTATCATCTTTATTTACTGCACCAGACAGTGTACTCCCCCATATACCTAAAGCCTTGATTCCACCTCCTAATGTCAATGTTTTGGCGCTATGCAATAAATTATTAGCAGCATTCGTATTTAAATTAGCAATTATTCCGGTATTTATAATCAAATTATTTGAGATTGCAACTGCCGTAGCTGGAAATGTTTTAACTGCTCCTGCCGTACCCGAAAGTAATAAATTATAAAAACCTAGATTTCTAAAAGCTTGATTAGCACCATATAATTCAACAGTTCCATTATCCGCTAAAAAACTACCACCACTTCCTGTTATATCCCCTCCAATTCTTAAAGTACTTGTGTCTCCATCAAGTGTGCCATTCAACATTGCCCAAGCACCAGTAAAAGTATGTGTAAAGTTTCCTAATGCCAATCTTCCTCCAGATCCATTTATTGTCAACCCTGTTCCGTTTACAGTTCCCATAAATGTTGCAGTATTTCCACTTTTTGCCATCGTTACTGTACCGCTAGTTGTAAAACCAGCAATACTTTGTGTATTTCCACCACTAATGGTAACATCTCGATTACTAAAATTTAGCACTCCTGTTCCTGTATTAGCTAAGTTTCCTTGTATTACTAAATTTCCTGAAGGAGCAGCAGTTGTACCACTTCCTGAAAAAGTAAGATTTTGATATGTAAATCCAGCACTTATAGTTGGTGTTGCACTATAATACTCGACTGTAAAATTTGTTGGAATTGTTGGAGAAGCAAATGAATAATTTCCTCCCCAAGTTGAAGCTCCTACTCTCAATGTACCTGCTGTAAGAGTTGGTGCACTAGATGTTGTAAGCAAAAACGTATTTGCATCAAAAGTACCAGCAGTATTTTGAAAAACACCAACTGTTAATGCGTTAGCAAGCGATAATGCACCACCTGTTTTATTAACATTAAGTGTTCCTGCGGCTCCAATTGTTCCAGCGAGTGTTTGAACATTTGCTCCTGTAAAAATTGCCACAGGTCCAGTCCCTGCAGATGTACCAGTAAATGACCAATTTCCATTTAGCGAAATGGTTCGTGCAGAATCATTATTGGTATTTCCTTTCCATGTTCCCGTACCACTTACATCTCCGTTTACCGTAAGTATATTACCTGTTGCCAAATTTAATGTTCCCAGAATAGAAATACCTGCACATGTCCGGTTTGCAGTTGTATTAACCGTGGCTGTCGAAACAATAATTACGGGGTCATTTGCAGCAGGAACCACTCCTGTCGTCCAAGTACCTGGAGTATTCCAATTACCTCCAGATGCAGTACTTATTCTAGTTGTTTGGGCAAATGAAACATTTAAAATAAAAAACATCACCAAACAAAATAGTCTTAAACTTGGGGAAAAAGTTTTTTTGGCTGTGGGGTACAAAAATTCAACACTCAAAAGTAAATTTTGAATCATAATAAATTGGGGGATTTATTTAAATTTGTTTTTGGTTTTATAGAAACCACCACAACCAATTTATCTTTTAGATATAAATAACTTTGGATCTTATTTACATAAAAAAAATAAAGGCTAATATTCTGTTTTTCACACAGTCTATAATGTGTAATTCTATAGTACAAAAATATTTAATTTCAGAATATAGACAACATTTTACATGTTTTCTTTTTAAGAATAACCTCTATTTTCTTTAAAAATTTAACAACAAAATGACTATTTTTAGCAATAATAGTTAAAAAGAAAGAAAAAACACATGAATTCAATTCACACTCCGAAAGAAGCTTTACAGAAATTAGAACACTTTTGTGCTTATCAGGAGCGTTGTCATGATGAAGTTGTATCAAAACTTTACAGTTTAAAAATGACTTCTGACGAAATTGATCTAATTCTGGTTCAATTAATTGAAGGCAATTTCTTGAATGAAACACGTTTTGCCTGCAGTTTTGCCAGAGGAAAACATCGTATTAAACATTGGGGTAAGCTTAGAATTACAAATGAACTGAAGTTTCGAAATATTTCCAGTACAAATATCACTCTTGCACTCAAAGAGATTTCTCAAGAAGAATATATTGAAACTTTTGAAAATCTTTCTGAAAGATCTTGGAATAGTATACAGGAGAAAAATATATTAAAAAAACGCAAAAAGTTCTGCGACTATATGCTCCGAAGAGGATATGAAAGTAATCTGGTTTATGAAAAGGCCAAAGACTTAGAAAGCCTTTAAATCGAGCTGTCATTTTACAAAATGACATTAAAAAACTACTATGTTTTAGAAAAAACCTCTTTATTTGATAAGAAAATTCATAATTACTTATTGAATATCTTCTGCGAAATAAACGCTCAACCTCGCGTTTTATCTGCTTTTTCTTTAAAAAAAACTCAAATTACGGCTCCAAATTGCGCTTTTTTCAGTTTTAAAAGCCTTTGTTTTATAGGAATTTCCACTGAACCTTATTTTTCCTTTTACTCTTTGTCGACTATTTAGGCATTTCATCGATTATATAAGTCAGTTGAAAACCCTCTAAAGGTCAATGACGTAGATGTATTTATCTTTGCGCCGGCTTAAAAAACCATATTCCAGCACAATAATCTGATAGAAACATTTAGCATGATTAGAACTCTACTTTTCTTTTTACTATTACCTTTTTTTGGATTTTCACAAGCTCTAAGCGGCGATTATTTTATTAGTAACTCAAATCCAAATGATAAATTTAAAACTTTAGAAAGTGCCATTACTGAAATTACCAAAAAGGGACTTTCTAAACCAGTTACTTTTCAATTAGAAGAAAATCAATTGCTCTCTACTCCTCTTGTCATAAAATCGCTCTCTGGATCAAGCGCCACAAATACCTTAACAATTAAACCAAAAGAGGGTGCCAATATTAGAATTTCTGGAAATTTTTCTAAAAATGGAGTCATTGTTCTTGATGGAGCCGATAATATTATAATTGATGGTAATAATGGTCATACAGATAACAGCCTAAAAATCTATAATACTTTTGATATAAACGACAGCTACAATGCTAGAATGGGAATTTGGCTGTACAATGGTGCTGACAATAACAAGATTCAAAATCTAACTATTCAATTAAACATTCTAGGTCCAAAAATTGGTACTTATTCAACTGGCGTATTGGCTGGAAGCAGCAATGTTGAAGGCAATGGCAATAATAGTTCGAATACTATAAGCAATGTAACTTTTACAGATGTTAAACAGGCTGTGATTGTGAACGGACAAAATCAATCAAACACAAACTGGACAATAGAAAAGAACAAAATAGGCTCTACTGACAATGATACTAAACCATTTTTAGGAATCTACATGCAAAATGTCAACATCTTTACTATTTCAAACAACATCATCAAAGGCGTTAGACTTCCTGGCTCATACGGAGGAAAGAGTCTAAACTCCGGAATATTTTTAGAGAATTCTAATTCTGGAGTTTTAACTAAAAACCTCGTTTCAGAAATAGAAAATGGTGCAGGAAACGGCTTAGGTTATGGTATTTGCGTTGTAGGAAATAACAATTTAATCAATGAAAACACCATTTCATCTTTAACTTCGAGCTTCAATGGAAGTTATGGAATAAAATCTGAAGGTAACCAAACTACAATTTACGGAAATAGAATCACTTCTGTTTTTGCCACATCAGGTACAACTGCTGCAGGAATACATTTTTCAGGAAACGACCAATTAGTGTACAATAACTTCGTAAATGATGTAAAATCTAATGGTGGAGGTAATGCTTCAAGTCAGGATGGATTTGGAATTTATATTAACAGCGGTTCAAATATTAAACTTTATCACAATAGTGTAAAACTTACTTCAAATCAAAACTCAGGATCATCGGCTGCGTTATACATTAAAGACGGATCTGGTTTGGATATTAGAAATAATATTTTTGCTAATATGCAGACTTCGGGCAGTATGCGTTTTGCTATTTTTTCAGAAGTATCAAACCGAAATAACTTTACATACTTAGATTATAATGATTATTACAGTACTCAATTTTTAGGTTGTTTCGGCAGTTACTACACTTCTTCAAATCGAAAGTTAGATCTTGACAAATGGAAAGAAGTAACTTTGAAGGATGGTGCATCAAAATCTTTTGCTCCAATTTTCGCAAACACTACTGATCTTTACTTAGCTAAAAATAACAGCGATAATGAAAATTTGTCTGGAAAAATACTTTCTGAAGTTCCTACTGATATAGACGGAACAAAAAGAGTAAAACCATATATGGGAGCTCATGAAATTGAATCTTGTATTCCTGAAGGTGATCAAACAAAATTTGGAACTGATTCTTGGATTGGTTATGTCTACACTTACACCAGTGAAAATGCTCCAAATCCTTCTACTCCAACAACTTTACCAATTTCCAGCGATGCTGCTTACATAGGAACTGTTACTGAACCAAAATTGTTTGACAGAAACGTTGGTTCAAACCAAATAACTGGATTAACAACCAACATCAAATGTATTACACCGCCCTCGGATCTTTTCTTTGTTCGATACAAGATGCAAACTACCATTCCGGCAGGTAAATACAATTTTACAATTGGAGGTGATGATGGTGTAAGACTTTATATCGACAACAAACTAATCGATCTCGGCCCTGTAGTTTCTTGGGGCGATCATAGCTATAGCCTTTATGCAGCGCAAATTTCTTTAGACGGTAAACCTCATTCTTTTGTTTTAGAATATTATGAGAAAAAAGGCGATGCAAGAGTTTCTTTTTCATATGGAGAAATAAAGGGAGACGCTGCACTTCCTTATGGTATTGATAAATGGAATGTTTATGGTTTTACGGTACCCGATATAAGTTTACCCGCTTCTGCATACGCTGGATCTTATGTAGATAACCATTTAGACATAAACACTCAACTGCTTTGGAATGCAGATCAATCACCTTCTTCTTATTCAGGATGGCAGGGTGCGGCTATAGCCGATAACAATTTTACTATTACCTACAAACGTCAAGGATTCCCTTGCGGTCGTTATCAAATAGAACTTGTAAATTGTGACGATGTAGGAAGAATTTATCTTGATGATAATCAGATTTTTGAACAAAAAAGTCACACAACAACCTCAGCAATAATTAATAAAGGTGAGATTTACGAGCTAAACAAAGATTCTAGAATTGAAATACGTCTTTTAGAAGATGCTGGTAATGCTAATATTGCTGTAAAATTTATTGAAATTCCAACTATTTACGACGGAACAGGTACACCTCCAACAAAAAATACTGCAATAACAATTGCAGCTAATATGACTTTAAAGACCGATCTTGAAGTTTGTTCTTGCACGATAAACTCTGAGGTTACTCTTACTGTTCCTTCTGACCGTACTTTAACCGTAAATGAAAATATAACGGTAGCTTCCAAAGGAAAATTACTAATCGAAAATGGAGGTTCTTTAATGCAGAGCAACACCAGTAAAACATCTTATTCGGGAGATTTTAAGTCTTTTGAGCTTCAAAGAAACACAACTCCTGTTTATCGTTATGACATTACTTTTTGGTCATCACCAGTTACAGAAGCTTCTGCTTTTACACTGCACAATTTATCTCCTGATACTTTAGGCGATAAATATACAAGCTATGACCCATTTTCAGGATGGGTAATACATCCTTATGGTGCAAAAGTTATGATTCCAGGAAGAGGATACAATGTTAGAGCACCACAAACTTATGACGTGACTATTACGAATAAAAAAGTATACACTGCATCTTTTGTTGGGATTCCGAATAATGGAGATATTCCTTTTACGCCAACTGCAGATCATTGGAATTTAATTGGAAATCCATATCCATCATCTATCAGCGCTGATGAATTAATGAGTACTTACGATCATATTGGACCATTATATTTCTGGACACACGGATTACCGCCTTCTAAAACAAATAATCCTAACGATGTTTCGTCTTATTATTCAAGTGATGATTATGCCGTTTATACAGGAACTGGCGGAACAGTAACAGATCCTAAAGGAACTAACAACGGAAATATTGCTGCGGGACAAGGTTTCTTTATTTATCCAAATGCTGCAACTAAAATTGTTTTTAACAATGATATGCGTTTAGGCGGTAAAAACACAGCCTTTTTCAAAAAAGCACAAACTGCTAAAACTGAAAAAAGTCGTTTATGGTTAAATTGCAGTAATGCAGGCGGTGCTTTTAAACAAACTTTGATTGGTTATGTTGAGGGCGCAACAAACAATTGGGATTTTAATTATGATGCATCGACACTTGACGAAAATGCTTATTTAGATTTTTACAGCATTGTTGATACCGACTTAATGGCAATTCAGGGTCGTGCGCTTCCTTTTGACAAGAACGATTTAATATCGCTTGGTTATAAAGCTACAATTGGTGGTGAATTTACAATTTCGATAGATCATGTCGACGGATTGTTTGATAACCAAGTCGTTTATTTAGAAGATAAAACAACTGATGTTATTCATGATTTATCAGCGGCTAATTACACCTTTAGTACGGCAGCCGGAACCTTCGATAAAAGATTTGTATTGCGCTTTACTGGTAAAACATTAGGCACTGGTGATTTCGAAAACATTGAAGACGGACTTTTAGTAGCTGTAAAAGACAAATCAATAAAATTAGTTACCTCTAAAGAATCAATTAAAGAAGTTTCTATTTATGATATTTCAGGAAAACTTCTATATCAGAAAAAGAAAGTAGGAAGTACAGAACATACTGTTTCAAATCTGCAATCAGGCAATCAGATTCTGCTTGTAAAAACAATTTTAGAAAATGATTTCTCTACAACCCGAAAAATCATTTACAGATAAAGCACTTCTTCTTTATAGAAAACAAAAAATCCATTTACCTAATGATAAATGGATTTTTTTGTTTTATGAATTAAAACTATGGCTTTTCTATTAAAATACTAACAGCGTTTCCGCCAAAGCCAACCGCATTAATCAAGACTTTTTTAATTGGTTTGTCTTTAGTTATTCTTTTTGAGAAAGGAGTTTCGACAAAAATATCATGTTCCATCATTAAAAGCGCAAGCTCTAAACTCAATATTCCGGAAGCTCCAAAAGTGTGTCCAATTTTCCATTTATTAGTCGTCAACAAAGGCTGTTTGGAACCAAAAACTTTTTCAATTGCACGAAGTTCTGTCAAATCGCCTTTAATTGTTCCTGGCGCATGCATCACAATAACATCTACACTATCTAAATCGGTATCTTTTAAAGCCATTTTCATAGATTTCTGAAAACAGTCAGCTTCCGCCGAAATTGAAATATTATGTTCTAAAATTTCAGTTGCATAACCCACTCCTGTAACATACGCAATCGCATTTTCTTTTTCTCCAGATTCTAGGCAACAAACTGCAGCGCCTTCGCCCAAAATCATCGTGTTTTGCGTTTTCTCAAAATCAAAAGCAAGATTGGGCCAAGAATCGCTTTCTTGATCGATACGCGAATATATTTTTAGCGCACGCATCTGTCCGATAGTAAAATCTGTAAGAGGCGCTTCACTGCCTCCTACCAAAAACTTATCAGACATTCCTGATTTCAACCATGCTACACCATTTAAAAGTGAATGTAATGCTGTTGAACAAGTTATTGAATGTGAAATTTCAGGTCCATCACTTTGCAAATCGTGTGCAATCCATGAAGAAATATTCCCCAAAGTTGTTGTAGGTGATGCTAAAGTCTGTGCCTTTCCAGTTTCGATATACTCTTTATAATGTTTTTCAAACAAATCTGTAGCACCTCTTGAAGATCCAATGTTTATACCAAAAACATCTTCGGAACTCCAACCTGCATTTTGAACTGCTTTTCGTGAAGCAGCCAACGCAAACAAAACTGAATCGTCTAAAAACTTATATTTAGGATCTGATTCCCGTATTTGAGCAATCAATTCCTTTGAATCCGTACTCAAAGCCGCAATAAAAGTATCTTGCTGATCTAAAAATTGTTTAGTAAAACAATGTTTTCCGTCTAGATATTTTTTCCAAACTTCATCTTTATTGCTTCCTAAAGGAGAAATAGATGAAAAAGCTGTTATGGAGATTTTTTGTGTATTCACATTATTTTATTTAACCGCAAAGTTCGCAAAAGTTTATACAAAGTTCACAGAGTTTCAAAGTAAAAAATAAAACCAGATCATTACCTAAATAAACCTAGAGAACTAGACCATTTCAATGGCTTCTTCAATTATTTTATATACTTTTTGAAGCTGTTCATTAGTCATAATATAAGGCGGAAGAATGTAAACAATGTTTCCAACTGGACGAAGAACTACTCCGTTTTCAATGAAAAAATTATAAAGCTTTGTTCGCATCGACCCGTAATAACTTTCTTCTGAATCTGATTTAATTTCAACTGCAAAAATAACTCCCAATGTTCTGGCGGTAATTACTTTCGAATGGTTTTCTATCTTCTTTTGAAATTCTAAATGACTCGCATTAATTCTTTCAATGTTGGCCTGCATTTCCGCAGTTTGCAATAAGTCTATACTTGCCAATACTGCAGCACAACCTGTTGGATTTGCAGTAAAAGTATGCCCATGAAACAATGCTTTATTAATATCATCATCATAAAAAGCATCAAAAATATCTTGCGTAAAAGTCGTAATTGCCATAGGAATAGTTCCTCCAGTTAAGGCTTTAGACAAACAAATCATGTCTGGCTCTTCAGAAACGTAATCCATTGCAAATGTTTTTCCTGTTTTACCAAAACCAGTCATAACTTCATCAGCAATTGTCAGCACTTTATTTGCCGCACAAATCTGAATTAATTTTGCCAGCGCTTCTGGTTCATACATTACCATTCCTGCCGCACCTTGCACCAATGGTTCAAATATAAAACCGGCACAATTATGATTTTGAATTACATTCGTCAAAGCATCAAAACTTGCCTGTTCCTGTCCTTTTATCGGCACCGGAATTCTAACAACATCAATAAACATTCCCTGAAAAGCCTGTGTATAAAAAGAGATTCCGCTTGCCGCCATTGCCGCAAAAGTATCACCATGAAAAGCATTTTCGAAAGCAATTATAGTAGTACGCTTTTCATTTTTATTGAAAAAATATTGTAAAGCTACTTTTATCGCTACCTCGACTGCGGTAGAACCATTATCAGAAAAAAAGATCTTCTGTTGGTTTTTCGGTAAAATTTCAATCAGCTTTTCTGCTACTTTTATGGCTGGTTCATGTGTAAAACCGCCAAACAAAACATGCTCTAGAGTTGTTAATTGCTTATAAACAGCATCGGCAATAAATTTATTACTGTGTCCAAAAGGATTTACCCACCACGATGCAATTGCATCAATATATTCTTTACCGTTTTCATCCCACAATAAAGCGCCTTCACCTCTAGAAATTGCAATTGGAGTTTGAGCTGTTTTGTGCTGTGTATAAGGATGCCAAAGATATCGGCTGTCTTTTTCTGTTAAAGTCATAGTGGTGACATGTTTTTACGTTAGAAGTGAAATGAAAGCATTTTGCTTTTTACAAAACACATTTTACATTTTTAATAGATTCTCTCGAAACAAATCAGCATATTCGCGAATTACATTTTGATCAAAATAAGGTTCTTCGTCGATTCTTCCAATGAACTTAATCCCTGTTCTGTCTAGAATTATACTTTCTGTTGCTTTATTTTCGCTTCCGCTGAAGATAATTCCAGCAACTTCAAAACCTCGATTCTGAATTGCTTCAATCGTCAATAAAGTATGATTGATACTTCCTAAATAATGTCTCGAAACTACCACTATTTTATATTCCGGCTGAATTAAATCAATAATAGAATCTTTGTCATTTAAAGGAACAAAAATACCTCCTGCACCTTCAATAACTAAATGATTATTGGTTTTAGGTTCCTGAATTTGCTCTAAGTCAATTTTGATCCCGTCAATCTCTGCAGCTAAATGCGGACTTGCAGGCGTATTCAATTTATAGCTGTTCTCGAAAATTTGAGATTTATTATTCGAGATTTTGATTTTGATTTTATGACTGTCTGAATTATCTAAATCTCCTGCCTGAACAGGCTTCCAATAATCAGCCTCTAAGGCTTCAACAATAATAGAAGACGCAATTGTTTTTCCAACATCTGTTGAAATTCCTGTAACAAATATTTTCATAATTTTCTTATTTCACAACTATTCAAAAAGTCATTTTAATTCTAAACAGCTATAGAATAATTTCAACAAAAGTACCAATAAAAACAAAACCCATCATGACGATGGGTTCTATTATTCGCTTATTCTTCTTTTAATTCATCTATGACTTTCTTAATTTCTCGAGCGTATTTTCCGTAAAAAAAATGTACCCACCATTCTAGAACTAATCCCATACTTAAAATAGAAGATGTAACTGCTGCAAAAACACTAATCAATTGAGAATTGCTAAAGTTTGCGATCTCAAATCCTGGATCTTGTGAAAAACGGTTGTATAAAAACCCAATTAAAAACAAAACAATAAAAGGAGTTAATGCAAATCCGAAGGTTTTATACAATTCCATGTTCAACCTAACATCAAAATAAGTTTCATACAAACTGTCTTTTGTTTTTAATGTAATGTTATTTAATCTTTTGTAGAACAAAAACAGCTTTACTAAATAGTACGCACAAACGGCCACAAATATGCTAAAGAACAAATAAAACGGCGCGATCCATTTTTCGGGAAAAGCGAATAAAAAAGGTGCAAATCCGTAAAGAATTACTGCTGCTCCCTGATAAAGCAATTCGTTTTTAAGATTCTTTCTAATCTTATCCAACGGTGTATTTGCTGACTCAATTTTTTCTAAATTATTAGGAACAACAACATTATCTGTCTTTTCGTTATTCCATGCGTTTTGTATATCGTTAAAATCCATATCCTTGATTTTTAATTATTTCTTTTAATTTCTCTTTTGCTCTGTTTAATTTCACTCTTGCATTTCCCTCTGATATTCCCAGATTCTCCCCAATTTCTTTATGAGAGAAACCTTCGAGCTGATAAAAAATGATCGCTTTATCAATTTTTTCTAATTTTTGAACCGCTTTATAAAAATGATCGATCTGGCTTTCTTTAATATGCGAATCTCCTTCATCTTCCTTGATGTTTTCAGAAGCGATTTCATACTTATCCACTTTACGTTTTTCCTTCCTTAAGAAAACAATTGCTGTATTTACCGCAACCCGATACATCCATGTCGAAAACTGACTTTCGTTTCTAAAAGAATCATACGATTTCCAAAGCTGACAAATAATCTCCTGAAACAAATCTTGTTGATCATCATGATTATCCATGTACATTTTAGAAACTTTGTATAGTATTCCTTTATGACTTTCGATCCGATTTAAAAATTCTTGTTCTTTTTCTTTCAAAATAATACTAATTCATTACTGGTTTTACTTTGTACCCTGCATTTCTTAACAAATTAATTACACCTTCTTCACCAGCCAAATGTGCCGAACCAACTGCTACAAACAGTGCTTCATTTTTCATCATATCTTTCATTTTCTTTACCCAATCTCTATTTCTGTCATCAAGAATAAATTTTTTAGTTTTTTTACTCATAACCTTTTCATTAACAAGATCACCATAAAGATCCATTAAATTTTCATTTTTATAGTCCTCTACCATTTTTTTAGTTTCCGCTTTACTTGCATCAGCCAAAGATTCGATCAGTTCAGAATCTGTGTAAGCATTAGAAAGCATATTCAACTGCCCTTTTACCGTTTCGAAACCACTAACGCCTTTCTTTTCTTTTAGAGCCAAATCTGTAAAATCTGATTCGTACGATTTCAATATTTCACAATCAAACGTTTTAATAGTAATCAAACTCATAACAGTTGCTAAATTTAAATTATCGACCTGTTGAACTTTTATACCTATCGCTTTTTGTAAAATTGAATCTAGTTTTGACAATTGTTCAGGCGTTAATTTTTTACTTAACAGCTCTGGAGATATTGCTAACTTTTGAGCATCTGCTATTTCATTTGGGTCAGAAAAATTGATTTCAATAATTAATTTATCTGATTTTTGAAATGCCTTCTTTGTTTTTTCCGTCAAAAAATAATCTGTTGGACAAATAGAATGAATTGTTCCGTACAAATAAGATGGTTTTGACAATCCATTTCCTGAAACCTCCCATAAAAGAGAATTTTCGAGTTTTAGAGATTTTGTTTGAGCTTGTGTTGTTCCACTAAAAACTAATGTGATTGCTGCTATTGCTGATGTAAATAAATTTTTCATTTTGCTGATTGTTTTTTGATTGATGATTATTTTATTGATTGACTTTTTTTGATTTGATTGATGATTGAAACCTGTTTATTGTTTGTTCCATTTTTTTCTCTGCCATAAAGCCATTGAAGCAAAAAATAAACAGATCATAACAAGAAGCAGATCTTTATCTGGTTTGTTTAAAATAAAACTGTTTACTAAAGAATAGCCAAGTCCAGCTGAAGTTAAAAAAGTAAATACGAAATGAAATATTTTTTCGCTGATTGAAGTTGATGTTGTTTTCATAATTGTTTTGATTTATTTGATTACGACTCGTAAGTAATCAAACATTCAAAACGTTACAAAAAATTTTTACTTTTTTTTAAACACCAATAAAACAAAGGGATTGGGAGTATAAAAAAATTTAAAACTGATTTCAATCAATCAAATTCAAACTTACATTTATTGCATTTATATCTGTGTTTTGAATAAATAGGAATCAAAACGAAAAGTAATGAGAGTGCAAAAGCCAAAAGTGTTTTTAGATCTTTTATCGAAGTTACCATTTCTATTTCTTCAGCATCGCAACGCGGACATTTAATCAACTCATTATTTTCATTTAGAGAAAATGGACTAATATCGGATAGAATTTTATTTGCTTTTTCAAAATCCTGACTTTTTACAAAAAGCTTAACGCCGCCAACCGCATTACTCCAAATAGGATTTGAATCAACAGTATTCATGTCTCTTAAATAGACATCAACACCTTCTGATTCAAGTTTACCACAAAAAACCTGAGCTTCATATGAATACTGATAACTTCTAACTAATTTAAAACCTTCTTCCATAATCAAAATATAAAACCGCTTAATAATTGCAGAACCTGATTAATTTCTTCTTCTGAATTGTAACTATGGATACAGAAGCGCAAGCGTTCTTGTCCTTCTGGAACTGTAGGCGAGAGTATTGGTTTTACATCAAAACCTTTATCTTGAAGCTGCTGCGCCAATTTTTTTACATTTTCATTCCCTGGAACAATGGCTGATTGTATGGCTGATTTACTTCGAACAAACATTGGTTTTAAACCCAACAAGTTTTTTTGCTGATTAAAAAATATGATATTTTGCCTCAACTTTCCAATTGTATCTTTTTCGATATTCAATTGCTGATAAGCGGTAAAAACTGTAGAAACAGAATGTGGCGACAATCCTGTTGTATAAATAAAACTTCTAGCGAAGTTTACTAAATAATCTTTAAGATCTACGCTTCCTAAAACTGCGGCACCATGACAGCCTAAACCTTTTCCGAAAGTCATAATTCGAGCAAAAATTCGATTATGCAATTGCAGATACTGTGTTAAACCTTCGCCTTTATCGCCAAAAACACCTAAAGTATGTGCTTCATCAACTACTAAATAACAATTATACTTTTCAGACAATTCTATCAATTCTTCTAGATTTGGACTGTCGCCATCCATAGAAAAAACCGTTTCGGTAACGATATAAATATTTGTATCGGGAAATTTCAGGATCAATCGTTCCAGATCTTCAAAATCATTATGATTAAACTTATACGATTTGGCATTCGACATAAGTATTCCGTCTCTAATAGAAGCATGACTTAATTCATCATACAAAATAACGTCATTTCGCTGCGGTACAGCGCTAAAAAAACCAACATTGGCATCATAACCCGAATTAAAAATTAAAGCCGATTCAGCTTCATGAAACTCCGCAATAAAAGTCTCAGTAACTTGATATAAGGAATGATTTCCAGAAATTAATCTTGAACCTGTTGCACCGTTTTGAATAATGTCATTTTCGATTAAATAATGGTGCGCTAGTTTAAAAATCGACTCTGATTTTGAAAAACCAATATAATCATTTGACGAAAAATCAACAAGATTATTAAAACTTGGTAATTGCCGTAACGAATTATTCTGCCTTCTATTTTCAAGCTTTTGAGCTAGTTTTTTAGGTAATTTCATAAAAGCAAAGTTATAAAAATTGAAGTCAATTTTAAATAAGCAGCAGGTTTGATGTTGGTTACAGTTTATAATTTAAATTTTAAACAATTGTTAATTATTTTTTTTTCTAATTTTAAAACGACAAACTAACTACCACTAATTTAATTATTTATTAAAAAGAAAAAAATGAAGACCATTTGTAAAAATTGCGAAACATCTAATTACTCCGACTTTAATTATTGCCCTAACTGCAGTCAGAAAATCAATTTACATCGTATAAATCCACACGAAATTTTTCACGAAGCTGTTCATTATTTTACACATGCCGACAAAGGTATTTTTCAACTTGTTAGAGACCTGACATTAAAAAGCGGTGTTGTAGCTAAAGAATATATAAATGGTAAAAGAAAAAAGTACTTTGCGCCGCTTAATTTTTTCTTGCTGGTTGCCGCTGTCTTTGTTTTCATTTCCAACATCCCAAAAGAAACACCTGCTATTAATGTTTCACAAGAAAACAAGGAACTCAGCGCCATTTCAGATCCTGTCCAAAAGGAAAAAATCGTACACTTATATGAACGAAAAGAAAAAATGACCCATTTCATGAGAAAATATTCCAACTTAATGGCAATGATGGCTTTGCCACTCACGGCATTCTTTTTCTGGTTGTTTTACAAAAAAGAAAACTACAACTATACAGAGCATTTGGTAGCAGGCATGTATATGTTAGGTTTTTGCATACTGGCCAATACACTTTTAATTTTGCCAATTTCCTTATTATTTCACCTATCGCCTAATTATCAAGCTTTACTTTTCCTGCTCTTTCAGCTCTTTTACTTTACGCTCTTTTATTACAAGTTTTTAAATAAAAGTACCAAACTTCAATTATTAAAAGCCTTTTCTACAAGTGCTTTCGGGATTATCTCTTGGATAATTATTTCGGGATTTACTGTAAATGCATATGTTTCAAGCGGTTTTTGGGGAATCCTATAACAATACACAATCATCAATATAACATAAACAAAAAAGCCAAACATTTCTGTTTGGCTTTTTCTTTATTATAAAATTGTATTTAGTCAACTAAAACAATTACTTTATTGTCTTTCATCTCGATAGTACCAGACGTGATCTCTAATGTATAAGTCTGATCGTTTACCTTCGTGAACTTACTCACTACTTCTTTAGAAAAGTTAAAACTTGGAGCTGCAATTTTTACAGTTCCCTTTTCTAAAATAGAAACAATAGGAGCGTGATTATTCAATATTTGAAAGCTTCCATCAACTCCCGGAACAGTAACTGATGTTACTTCTCCCGAAAATAATTTTGCTTCTGGTGATACTATTTCTAAAATCATAATTTTAATAATTGATAATTGATAATTGTCAATTGATAATTATCAATTGAATTATGCTTCAGCTAACATTTTTTCTCCAGCTTCGATTGCATCTTGAATAGAACCTTTCAAGTTGAAAGCTGCTTCTGGAAGGTGATCTAACTCACCATCGATAATCATGTTGAATCCTTTGATAGTATCTTTAATATCTACTAATACTCCAGGAATACCTGTAAATTGCTCTGCTACGTGGAACGGCTGAGACAAGAAACGTTGTACACGACGTGCTCTTGATACAGAAAGTTTATCTTCTTCAGATAACTCTTCCATACCTAAGATCGCAATAATATCTTGAAGTTGTTTGTATTTTTGAAGAATTTCTTTTACTCTTTGTGCACAATCGTAGTGCTCATTTCCTAAAATTTGAGGAGTTAAAATTCTTGAAGTAGAATCTAACGGGTCAACCGCTGGATAAATACCTAGCTCAGCAATTTTACGAGACAATACAGTTGTAGCATCTAAGTGGGCGAAAGTTGTAGCCGGCGCCGGGTCAGTTAAGTCATCCGCAGGAACGTAAACCGCTTGTACAGATGTAATAGATCCTTTGTTTGTAGATGTAATACGCTCTTGCATAGCACCCATCTCTGTAGCCAAAGTTGGTTGGTAACCTACTGCAGACGGCATACGTCCTAAAAGTGCTGATACCTCAGAACCTGCTTGTGTAAAACGGAAGATATTATCAACGAAGAATAATACATCTTTACCTTGATCAGATCCAGCTCCATCACGGAAATACTCAGCGATAGATAATCCTGAAAGTGCCACACGTGCACGAGCTCCAGGTGGCTCATTCATTTGTCCGAAAACGAAAGTAGCTTTAGACTCTCTCATTCCTGGCATATCTACTTTAGATAAATCCCATCCTCCATTTTCCATAGAGTGCATGAAATCATCACCGTATTTAATAATTCCTGACTCTAACATCTCACGAAGTAAGTCATTTCCTTCACGTGTTCTTTCACCTACTCCTGCGAATACTGAAAGTCCACCGTGACCTTTTGCAATATTGTTGATCAACTCCTGAATCAATACTGTTTTACCAACACCTGCACCACCAAACAATCCAATTTTTCCTCCTTTTGCATAAGGCTCGATCAAATCGATTACTTTGATACCTGTGAATAAAACTTCAGATGAAGTTGATAAATCTTCAAATTTAGGCGCTTGTCTGTGAATTGACAAACCGTTTTCTCCTGTTTTTGGCAAGTTTCCTAAACCATCAATTGCATCTCCAATTACATTGAATAATCTTCCATATACATCTGGACCGATTGGCATTTGGATTGGATTTCCAGTTCCAACTACTTCATATCCTCTGCTTAAACCGTCTGTTGAGTCCATAGAAATGGTACGAACAGTGTTTTCACCGATGTGAGATTGTACTTCTAGAACTAACAATGTTCCGTCTTTTTTAGTGATTTCTAGTGAATCATAAATTTTTGGAAGTTCAACATCCTTACCGTTGAAAACTACGTCAACTACTGGTCCAATGATTTGAGCAACTTTTCCTATTACTTTTGACATTACTTATGTGTTTATTAAATAGCTATTTAGGTTTATCGAAAATACCTCTTTTTTCAGAGCGCAAAGATAATTTTTTAAAATATAAAATCAATATTTTTTTTATAAAAAATAGCATGATTTTGTTTGATTCTAAAAATGAGGCCTTCAAACTCCCATTTAAAGCATTTTTTATTCAACTAAAAAAAGCCGCTGCTTTTAAAAAACAAACGGCTTTTAAATTAAAAAAAATGGTTCTATGGCAATACTGCAGGATATAAAATTGGATAATTACCCACATTTACTCCTTTTAAATTTGATCCATACTTAGCATTAATAGCTTCAATAAATTTATTTGCTATAAATGCATATCCTCTTGGCGAAGGATGAACTCCATCTAAAGAAAAAGTTCCTCCTGTTACAAATGTTGATGCCATTGTAAAACTATTCGCAGAAATTCCTCCTTGATCAATTTGTTTCATAATTGCATTTGCATCTACAAAAGCAAGACCTTTAGACTCTGCAATAGATTTTATAGTTGCATTAAAAGCATTTGTCGCCACTTCAAGTTCTGCAACTTCAGTTGGTATCAAAACATATTTATCTTGCAAAGGATACGTAATTCCAAAATTATTCAAAGGAGCCGGTGGAGCAACTCCTATTCCTGAATTTTCAGCTGTAGGTGCTGTTCCAATAGCTGATTGCGTAGTTAAAAGAACTAAATCAGTCTTAGTTGCTTGACGCGCCTGACCAAACACATTACCATAAAAAGCTGCAGTCTGAGCTCCAAGTGTAGGCGTAAAAGCCGCTGTTAATTGCGCCGACAAGTTTGTAAGCGATTCATCTTTTATCAATAATGGATTTGCCACTGTTGTTGACAGCAAATTAATTCTTGATCCCGCTCCAAAAGCTGTCAAAGCTTGTTTTAGCGGACCATACAATTGAGCATTCAATGCGCTTATTGTAGCTGTACCAACAGCAGCATTCCCTTTACCTATAGCAGAAGCCGTTAAAGGATTATAAGGAACAGTCTTAAAAAACGGAATTGATGTTACATATGGAATATTTGCCACAACACCTTTTGCTCCTCCCGAGGTTAAAGTAGTTACTAAAGCCGCATATGTTCCATCAAAACCAACACCCGCAGCTCCAGAAGCCGGCGTAATTGGGTTCGTACCATCTCCTCCAGTGGTTGCATAACCTAAAACATCATTGTTACCAATCCATAAAGAAAAGAATGTTGGCGTTTGACTCATTGCGTAAGCAAGAACAGAAGTTGTTCCATTTGGAGCAAATCGCACATAATAAGGATTTGCCGTTCCGTTCGCTAAACCAGCCGGCGCTCCATAAGTTGGAGACAGTAAATGAAAACTTTTTGCACCAGGCACACCCGTATTATTATAAGGACCAGCAGCTGCAACCGCAGGATTCATCACTTCTGTTGTTGGAGTTCCACTTACAGGATCAACTGTCGAACTAGGATGAGTTGGAGAAACTGTAGTATTAAAATAGAGCCTCGGACCAAATGCTATATTGGGCTGTCCGCCAAAAAGCAAACCACCAATATTATCATTAGTATAAGGAATTTTAAATTCCCCTCCTCCAACAAGTTTAAATTGCTGCGCCATTATATTGGTATACGCTCCTTCTTGTCCCTTTTTAAAAAGAGCACCATCACTAAAACCAGACGTTAAAGAATTCCCTAACGCAACGTATTTAGAGAAATTAGCAGAACCAGATGTCAAAGGCAATCCGTCTGACGAATCAACAACGGTTACTGCATCGTCATCACTATTACAAGCCATAAAGGTCAAAGAAACCAATAAAAGCCATTTGAAATTTTTTATCATAATTTTTTATATTTTAAAATTATCTGTTTCTAAATACACTTTCAGAAACATAAATAACGTGTTTGACTTAATAGTTAATAATCAATTATGGATTAATAGTCCATGAAACAAAATACTGCTGCCCGATTAATCCAGCTCCAATTACTTGATAGTATTCTTTACCGCCAATATTAGCAGCTCCAAGTTTTACAACAGATTTCAATTTTGGAATTCCGTAATTTACCTGTGCATCTATTACTGTAGCAGATTTGATTGTACCATCAGCGAAGCCAGACTCCCATTCGTACTCACTATTCCATCTTCCGCTTACATTAAACCCGAAATTTTTAAATACTTTCTCATTACCAATAGATAGTTTAATTCTATGTTTTGGAGTATTAAATCCTGCCTCAAAACTTGGGTCTTTTTCTTGATCAAAATCAAATTGAGCATAATTGTAGTTCACACCTAGTTCATAATCAGCTATTATTTTTTTAGTAAGCCCAACTCCAACTCCAAATGAATGTATCTCCACATCTGAATTGGTATACAATTGATACACTCTATATTCTCCATTTTGAATCGCTCTTACCGATTGAACTCCTGGATCTGTAACTCCTCCTGCAAGATTTGGATTATCTTGTGCTGTTCCGTAGAAAGGAGAAATCACATTTAAATTACCAATGAAGTTATTGTAGATATTATAATAACCGTTAAGATCGATTGACATACCATTAAAAACAGAACGATATCCCAATTCAAAAGCTTTTACTTCTTCTGGTTTCACATAATTTGCCCTTGCTTTTTTCAACAATGCTGCCGCCGCTATTGGATTGCTTCCCGCCATTGCCGAAAAAGCATTAACTGAACTTGCTAAATAAGAATTACCATAAGCGTCAAGACCTGTCATGTTCTTAGTCGTACTTCCGCCGCTGTAAGCCTGACCTTCTGCACTTAAACTAAAAGTTTCACTAAATCTAGTTAAGTTATCTGGAGCAGATCCAATCAATACTGCGTTTCCAATATTAAATCCGATATACTGATCTTGAGTTGACGGATTTCTGAAACCTGTCTGGAATGAAGCTCTAATATTATGATTTTTCTTCTCTCCTCCTGAATATACTAAAGATAAACGCGGCGAATAATTACCGTCAAAGTTTTTAGATTTATCATAACGAAGTGAACCCGTGAACTTCAATCTATCTTCTAAGAATTTCTTCATTAACTGAGCATAAGCACCATACTCATTATAATCAATCGGCCCATTTGCATCTGTATAAATTCTACCATGAGAATTAAGCTCATAAGCTCTAAACGAACCTCCTACTTGAATTTCGGCAAATTTTATCAAATCTCTAAAATTATAATTTGCATCAGAATGATAAATTCTAGAATTATCAACCAATCTTGAGCCTGAACGAACATCTGGATCAGCTATAACTTGATTAAAAGCATTTTTAAATTCAGCTGTACCTGGCATAAAACGACCTGTATCTGCCGTAGCTCTTCCCACAGCATGCGCCTGTTGCGGCGTCATACCAGCCAACGTTCCTTGAATATAAGCTCCAGCATATTGGCCAAACCAAGTATTATCGTCTTTCCATTTTCTATTTACATTAATACCTGTAAAAACCATATCATAAGAATGCCCACCATCCTCAGATGTCGTATATCCTCTCACAAAAAAGTTCTTTCCTTTAACTTCTAATTTATGCTGCTGCATAAAAAAATCGTTCAAATAATATCTATTTCCTCCTTGATAAACCGCATTACCTGTACCAAATTTACTTTGCCAGATAATTTCCAATCTCTCATCCCCAAAAGGCCTTCCATGAAAAGAGAAATCAATTTTTTTATTTGCTGCCTTATTATTAGTTAAATCAATTTCATTATATCCTGTTCTACTAACATTTGAATCAGGCAAAAGATTAGATGCTCCTGCAGGAATCAATCCCATTGCTTCTAATTTTTTACCTACTCCTTTAATATTTGTCGAAGCCTCATCACCATAAACATTAATACCATCATAACTAGGATCAACTCTACCGATATTTCCTCTAGTCTTATCATCATAATTTGTTGCATACCAATCGGTAGCCTGCATATAGGTAAAGTTCGCTTTTGCCGCAAAGTATTTATTAAAAGCATGCGCAAATCGAATACCAAAATCATAATACCCGTTTGTGCCCGCAGCCTCTTGCGAAGTCACACCGTATTTAAAATAAGTCGAAACGCCTTGATAAGTAAATGGACTTTTACTATTCATAAACAAAATTCCATTAAATGCATTTGCTCCATACAACGCAGAAGACGCTCCCGGAAGAAGCTCAACACTTTGTACATCAATTTCCGAAACCCCAATCATGTTTCCAAGCACAAAATTCAACAACGGAGATGAGTTATCCATACCATCTACCAATTGCATAAAACGTGTATTAGCAACTGAAGCAAATCCTCTAGTATTAATCGACTTAAAAGTCATACTACTAGTATTCATCTGTACTTCTTTTAAATTTTCCAACCCATCATAAAAAGATGGTGAAGCCGTTTTTTTGATGTCCTGAATACCCATTCTTTCAATAGTAACGGGAGACTCAAAAACGCGCTCAGGTGTTCGAGAAGCAGAAACGACTATCTCATCAAGCTTAGTCTCTTCATCTTTTAAGATTACATTTACTTTTTGATTTGCCGATGTAACACTAATAATTTTTGTTTCAAATCCTACTGCAGAAACCTTTATAGAAAAAGGCAGTTTAGCTTTAGTAGTCAATTTAAACGATCCGTCAAAATCAGTAGACGCACCACTGTTTTCTCCAGCAACAACAACATTAGCACCAGGAATAGATTGTTTGTTACCATCTGTAACCGAACCTGTTATTGTATTCTGCGCAAAAGATATTCCGCTGAACAATAACATAATTAGCAAGTAGACTCTCATTGGGTTAGTTTTTTCGTTAGTATATAGCCAAAATACACAAATATTTTAATATGCATAAAAAAACGTTAAAAAAAATTAATATTTACTACGTATTTATGCAATATTTTAACTATTTGCTAATTGAATTTATTAGAATAAAAACAAAGAAAACCTAAAGAAAAACCAATTTACTATGCATACATATTAATTTTTATCAAAAAATTGAAAAATTCACAAAAATACATAGGCTGAAAAAAAATTTTGACAATAAAAAAAAGCGAGACCTAAATTTCGCTTTTTTAACATTATTGATATTTTAAAAATATACTTATTCCACCGTAACAGATTTTGCTAAGTTACGCGGTTGATCAACATTACAACCTCTCATAACTGCAATATAATAAGAAAGCAATTGCAAAGGTATTGTAGTAATAAGCGGCGACAATGCATCTGAAGTTTCTGGAATTTCGATTACATAATCTGCTAATTCACGAACTTGTGTATCACCTTTAGTTACAACAGCAATAATTTTACCGCTGCGCGATTTAATCTCTTGAATATTACTTACAATTTTATCATAATGACCTTGCTTAGGCGCAATTACAATAACCGGCATATGCTCATCAATTAAAGCAATTGGACCATGTTTCATTTCTGCCGCAGGATAACCTTCAGCGTGAATATAAGATATCTCCTTAAGCTTTAAAGCACCTTCAAGTGCAACTGGGAAATTATATCCTCTTCCTAAGTAAAGACAGTTTGGTGCATCTTTAAAAGCCGCAGCGATTTCTTTTGAACGATCATTTGTTTCTAAAGCCTCAGCAACTTTTTCAGGAATTAATTCTAATTCTTGTAAATAAGCATGGAAATCAGGATTTGACAACGTACCTTTTGCTTTTCCTAATCTTAAAGCAATCATTGTTAAAACTGTGATCTGAGTTGTAAATGCCTTTGTAGAAGCCACTCCAATTTCTGGTCCAGCATGTGTATAAGCACCCGCATGACTTTCTCTTGAAATAGAAGAACCTACAACATTACAAACTCCAAATACAAAAGCTCCGTTTTCTTTAGCCAGCTTAATTGCCGCCATAGTATCTGCTGTTTCTCCTGATTGAGAAATAGCAATTACAACATCATCTTTATTGATAATTGGATTTCTGTATCTAAATTCAGAAGCATATTCTACCTCTACAGGAATTCTTGTAAACTCCTCAAAAATATATTCTGCTACTAAACCTGCATGCCATGAAGTTCCGCAGGCAACAATTAAAATACGTTTTGCATTCAGGAATTTCTCCAAATTATCTTCAACACCAGCCATTTGAACGATTCCTTCATTTGCATGAAGTCTTCCTCTATAAGTATCCTTAATTACACTTGGCTGCTCGTAGATTTCTTTTAGCATGAAATGATCGTAACCGCCTTTTTCAATTTGCTCCAAGTTCATTTGAAGCTCCTGAATATAAGGATCTACTAAAGAATCATCTTTGATTTTTCTAATTTTAAGCGGTTTATGCAATCTAATATTTGCCATTTCACCATCTTCTAAATATACTGCATTTGAAGTATATTCAATAAATGGAGACGCATCAGAAGCGATAAAGTACTCACCTTCACCTACTCCAATTGCTAATGGACTCCCTAGTCTTGCAGCAACAATTTCATTTGGATTCTTTTTATCAAAAACTGCTATCGCATAAGCTCCAACAACTTGATTCAAAGCCACCTGAACTGCTTTTCCAAGTTTTAAATTTTCGTTTTTCTGAACTTCCTCAATTAGATTAACCAAAACTTCTGTATCTGTATCAGACTTAAAAGTATAACCTCTTTTAATCAGCTCTTCTTTTAAAGGAGCATAATTCTCGATAATACCGTTATGAATAATTACTAAATCACCAGAATTAGAAGCATGAGGATGTGAGTTCACATCATTTGGAACACCGTGAGTTGCCCAACGAGTGTGTCCAATTCCAATATTTCCATTAATTGTAAAACCTTCTTGCGCTTTAGCTTCAAGATCTGAAACTTTACCTTTTGTTTTACAAATTTTAACTCCTGCCTCGTCATCGTACAACATAACGCCGGCGCTATCATATCCTCTGTACTCAAGACGCTTTAATCCTTTTATAACTATAGGATAAGCCTCTCTATGACCGATATACCCAACAATTCCACACATATATATTTATTAATTTGGTTTCGTGTAGTAAACCTCAAGCCTCAATCTTTTATCGTCTGGTACCGAAGACTTTCCTCCATATAAAATAGTTCCTAGCGGATTCATAACTGACGCTCTTGGCGCTTGAGAGATATTCTCATTCTTATTCTTTAAAAAATTCGAAGTCGAAATCGCTATACTCTCCGTTACAACCAATCCTAAATCAACATTTTTGGCTGTTTTATCTTTTATAAGATTACGGATATGTTCTGTAATTCTAATTTTATAGTTTTTTCCTCTTTTATTATCATCAAGGTTAATCATACCTCCATAAATATACTTAGCCGTTTTAGGATCTGAGGTTACAAGATTTGAAGTTCCATCAGCAAGATAATCTACAACTGGAACATTATTAGTCAAATCATACAAATAAACTCTTTTCGGCTCCCTAGTTCCTGTCATTTTATCGGCATCGATATTAAATACCAAATTTGCTTCGTTAACTTTCCAATTTTTTGCTCTGATCTCTTCAAGTTTTGCAGCAAAATCAGTAAGTCTAATAATTGCAAGCGAACCTTGACCGCCTTTTACGTAAAGCCTTTCGTCTCCTTCAGTTTTATTTATATTTGCTGTTGTAATAGCATTTTGATAATTAGCAGCTTTTAGATCTTGAAGTAAATTGACATTTGCACTAGAATTTGCAGGATTTACAATTGCCATTGTAATTGTTCTATCTTCTTTCTCTGTATCAGCATCTGTCGTACTTGCCGTTTTAGCTTTATAAGTAATTACAATTTTCCCTCCTGAAAAATCCAACAAAGCCATATTACCAGGACTTCCATCAGCTTTTTCAACAGTAAAGTACAAACCTCTAAAATATTCTTGAAATAAATCAGCAGCAGAAAGTTTTGAAGCCGGGGCGTTCAATATTTTTTGTTGAAAATAAGCGGTATTCAAATCCAAACGCATTTCTGGCGCAGTATAAGTTGTCGTTTCTTTTCCTGCTGCATCTGTTGTCTTATCCACATATTCTGCTGAACTAAAAAAGAATTGATCGTTTTGCAAAACATTAGTTGAATTGTTTAAACGAGATCCAACTTTATACTGATTAAAAACATTATTTTCATCTGTGTAATAAAACTGTGGCAATGAAACTCCATTACTAACATACGAACTGCGCATTTGAACGCCAGATTCATAAACACTTAACTTAAGTTTTCCTTCTGTCGGTCCGTAAATAGAATCTAAAGTATAAGTATGAGTTCCATCACTATTAGTCGTTTTCAACTTCTTAAAATAAGGAATACTTAGTCTCACACTTGTAATTACAGGCTCTTCACCAACAACTATAGGATATGGATTCGTTGTAGCAAAAGTTACTTGTGTAGCAAAATTAGCAGTCGTTGTTCCAAAAACAGGATTATCATAAATACCCAAAGCATTTACCGCCAAAACATTTGATTGAATAGGCGTAACCTCCTGATTAAAGGCTACAACATCATATTTTTCAGACTCAAGTCCAAAATGATCATCACCAATTAAATCATCTCCAATTGCATTAAAATCTTTATCGCACGAATATAAAAGAACAACCGTAAGAGCTAAAAGTATTTTCTTAATAAAAGAAGTATTGTACATGTTTAATAATAAAGTTAAAATTTAAAGTCCCATTTCTTTATAGAAATTTGTATACGCTTCAGCGAATGCATCTTTCGTGGCGAAAGGTAAAAAAGGTTTTCCTGAAGATTCTATAAATTTTGTTAAACTTGGAGAAACGTTTTCTGAAGCAATAATTACAGCATCAGAATGCAATATACTAGCTTTTAAGATGTTCTCATAGTTAGGAACTTCTAGATCTGATACAGATTCATGCGGAACTCCGTCAAACTTTACTTTGTTAATCATCTCCATATCTAGATTTTCATCAAAAGACTGACCATAAACTGATGTTACAATTTTTGTCTCAGAGAACAAAGCTTCATTTTTATAATAGTGCTTCATATAGATTGGCAGCATAGATGCCAGCCAGCCATGAACATGAATAATATCTGGAACCCAATTCAATTTTTTCACCGTTTCAACAACGCCTTTAGCAAAAAATATGGCTCTTTCGTCATTATCAGGATACAAAACACCTTCTTCATCAGCAAAAGTTGCTTTGCGCTTGAAGTATTCATCATTATCGATAAAGTAAACCTGAATTCTTTCTTTAGGAATTGAAGCCACCTTAATAATCAATGGCATATCTAAATCATTCACTACCAAATTCATCCCTGAAAGCCTAATTACCTCGTGTAATTGATGTCTTCTCTCGTTGATATTTCCATATCTTGGCATGAAAATTCTTATCTGACCTCCTTGATCGTTAATCATTTTCGGAACGTCATAAGACATTAAAGAAACTTCATTTTCAGCCAAATAAGGCACGACTTCAGATGATACATATAATATCCTCTTATCTTTCATAAATAGTATTTTACTTAATTTTTGGTAATAAAAACGTTGCAAAATTACAAAAATTTATGCAGTTATTAACTAATATATTATGTTTGCACTAAATTTTAATAATACCGCCATGCATATTTTCTACGGCAAAGTAGCTCTGATAGCCTATTTAAAAACTATCAAAACCGCAAATTCGACTATAGGATTTGTACCAACAATGGGAGCTTTGCACCAAGGGCATCTGGCTTTAATGCAGCGATCGCTAAAAGAAAACGACGACACTGTTGTAAGCATTTTCGTAAATCCAACACAATTCAACAATCCTGAAGATCTCGAAAAATACCCTCGAACTCTTGAAGAAGATGTGAAAAAAATGCGAGGATTAAGCGACAAAATAATTTTATACGCTCCTTCTGTAGATGATATCTATGAAGGACAAACAATTTCGCAGTCATTTGACTTTGACGGATTAGAAAATCAAATGGAAGGTAAATTCAGACCTGGACATTTTAACGGAGTTGGAACTATCGTAAAACGTTTGTTTGAAATCGTGACTCCAACTAATGCTTATTTTGGAGAAAAAGATTTTCAACAGCTGCAAATTGTTAAAAAACTAGTTGAGAAAAATGACCTTCCAGTAAATGTTGTAGGCTGCCCAATTTTCAGAGAAGACAATCTGCTTGCCATGAGTTCTAGAAATGAGCGATTGACTGCAGAAGAAAGAAAAGAAGCTTCAATAATCTACAAAGTTCTTACTGAAGCTAAAGAAATCTTTCAAAACAGCACCCCCGAAGAAACCATCAAATTTGTTGAAGAATCTTTTAAAGACAACAAAAGATTCGAACTCGAATATTTTGTCATTGCTGACGAATCTACATTATTATCAATCGATCATAAAATTAACGACAAAAAATACCGAGCGTTTATAGCAGTATTTGTTAATTCTATAAGGTTAATAGACACCATTTCATTTAATTAAATTACCTTTGCAACATGCAAATTCAAGTTATAAAATCAAAAATTCATCGAGTTAAAGTAACTGGAGCCGATTTAAATTATATTGGCAGTATTACTATTGATGAAACTTTACTAGAAGCTTCAAATATCATTGAAGGTGAAAAAGTAGCTATCGTTAACATTAATAATGGAGAACGTTTTGAAACTTATGCCATTAAAGGAGAAAAAAATTCAGGCGAAATTACACTGAATGGTCCAGCTGCTAGAAAAGTTCAAAAAGATGATATTATCATCATTATTTCATATGCAACCTTAGAATTTGAAGAAGCAAAAACCTTCAAACCATGGATTATTTTCCCTAATGAAAATGACAATTCATTAACCTAGGTTTCAACCTCAAATTATATCTTATTTTACTATTTGTCAAAAATTTATTTTGCACAAAGAGGACTTCTTTTGCCTGAACCCAAACAAACGCAAAAGCACAAATACTATTGCTTTTTTTAAAATCCCAAATTAATAAAAGAGCAAATAAAGTATTATATTGCCACACTATTTTCAATACTTTTTAATTCACTGAAATGCCACAAATCATGAAAAAAGTTTACCTACTAATTGCATTTATTTCCATTTCTGTTTTTTCGCAGAAAAAATTCGACAACATTCAATCCCTAAAACTTGGAGAAGAAAGAAGGATAACAATTGGACTTCCGGCTTCATATGAAGCTAAGCCTGACAAAAAATATCCGGTTTTATACCTTTTAGATGGTGATTATTTGTTCGATCCTTTTTCTGGAGCCGTAAGTTATGGTACTTATTGGGATGATATTCCAGAAATGATCATAATTGGAATTCATCAAAACAAAGACGGCGAGCGTTACGACGACACAACAATTGATCAAAACGAAGGTTTGCCTTTTGAAAAAGGCGCAAAGTTTTTTGAATTTATTGGAGCCGAATTAGTTCCATACATTGAAAAAAAATACAGAACATCGCCTTTTAGAATTATTGCAGGACATGATGTAACGGCGAGTTTTGCCAATTTTTATTTATACAAAGAAAACCCGCTTTTCAGTGCGTATATTTGTCTAAGTCCAGAATTGGCTCCAAAAATGGAAGTACGTATTGCAGAAAAATTTGCCAAAGTACAAAAACCAATATTCTATTATCTTTCTGCGGGAGAAGGAGACATAAAAAAAATTAAAGAGCCGATAGAAAAATTAGACAACAATATTAAAATCGCAAATAATCCGTTAGTAAATTATAAATACGAGTTATTTAAAAATGCAACTCACTATACCGAAGTTTTACATTCGATTCCGAGTGCCCTATATCAGATTTTTGAAGTATACAGACCAATAAATTCTGCAGAATACGCAAACAAAATTGCTGTACTTGAAACCGGTTATGCTGATTATTTAGAAAAAAAATACAATACAATGTCAGAAGTTTTAGGCGTTCAAATTCCAGTTCGAATGAGCGACTTTAAAGTGATTGAAAATATAATCTTGAAAAAGAACGCATACGACGAACTAGGAAAAATGGCCGAAATAGGAAATGTAAATTATCCAAAAGCAATGTTAGGAGAATACGAACTAGGCTTAATGTATGAAAAAATGGGCGATGCAAAACATGCCTCAAAAAAATATCAAAACGCTTCTCAAATGGAACCTATCGGCGATTTGAACAAGGATTTAATGTATGAGAAGATGGACGAAATGAACGCACTTACTAAAAAAAGTAAATAATGTCAAAAGTTAAAACTTCCTTTTTCTGCCAAAATTGCGGCACCCAATATTCAAAATGGCAAGGTCAATGCAATGCATGCAAAGAATGGAATACTATTGCTGAAGAAATCATTCAGAAGCAGGAAAAAGCAGCTTGGAAAAGCGAACCAACTTCAACCGGCAAAGCGCCGAGACCTTTAAAAATAAACGAAATCGACTCGGCTCAGGAAATTCGCATGAATACTACTGACGGCGAATTAAATCGTGTTTTGGGCGGCGGAATTGTTCCTGGTTCTTTAACTCTTTTGGGCGGCGAGCCAGGAATAGGAAAAAGTACTCTTTTACTTCAAATCTCACTAAAATTACCCTATAAAACTTTATATGTTTCTGGAGAAGAAAGTCAGAAACAAATAAAAATGCGTGCCGAAAGGATAACACCAAACAGCGATAACTGCTATATCCTTACAGAAACTAAAACGCAGAATATCTTTAAACAAATCGAAGCAATTCAGCCTGAAATTGTAATCATCGATTCGATTCAGACTTTACATACCGATTATATTGAATCAACGGCAGGAAGCATTTCTCAAATTAGAGAAACGACTGCAGAATTAATCAAATTTGCTAAAGAAACCAATACTCCAGTTATTTTAATTGGACATATTACAAAAGACGGAAATATTGCGGGACCAAAAATTCTGGAACATATGGTTGATACCGTTCTTCAATTTGAAGGTGATAGAAACCACGTTTACCGAATTTTGCGTTCGCTTAAAAACCGTTTTGGCTCTACGGCCGAATTGGGAATTTACGAAATGCTCGGAAGCGGTTTACGAGAAGTAAGCAATCCTTCAGAAATATTGATTTCGCACAAAGACGAAGAATTATCAGGAACCGCGATTGCTACAACACTCGAAGGCATGCGTCCGCTTATGATCGAAATTCAATCACTTGTAAGCACTGCTGTTTACGGAACTCCGCAAAGAAGCACAACAGGATACAATGCTAAAAGATTAAACATGATTTTGGCGGTTTTAGAAAAAAGAGCAGGATTTCGTTTGGGTGCAAAAGACGTTTTCTTAAATGTAACGGGCGGAATTTCTGTTGATGATCCCGCAATTGACCTTGCTGTTGTTGCTGCGATTTTATCTTCAAACGAAGACATTCCGGTTGGAAAAGGTTTTTGTTTTGCCGGCGAAGTAGGACTTTCTGGAGAAATTCGCCCAGTAAATCGTGTTGATCAGCGTATTCAGGAAGCCGAAAAATTAGGTTTTGATACTATTTTTGTTTCCAAATACAATAAAATCACTTTAAAAAACACTGGAATTAAAATTGAACTTGTTGCTAAAATTGAAGATGTTGCCAGTATTCTTTTTGGTTGATTTCTGATAAAAATACCACTATGAATTTTCCAAAACAAAAAATATACAAAGCTCTAAAAATACTAGCCGTTTTATTGGTTTTGCTTTGCATCGGATTGTACTTTTTTCGCAACTCGCTTCTAAAACAAGCTGTCGCAAAAGTCACTCACAAAATGGCTGTTGATTACAACAGTGATTTTTCTATAAAAGAAGCTTCTTTCAGCGGATTGTCCAGCATAAAACTTACCGATGTTGTTTTGGTTCCAAAAAACGCAGACACACTTTTAAAAATAAAAAACATTGAAACCAGTGTCAGCTTAAGCAACTTATTAATTGGCGATGTTCAAGTTGGTACTTTAAAAGTTAACAACGGCTACATTCAATTGGTTAAAAAGGGAAAGATTCGAAATTTTGATGCTTTCCTAAAAAGAAATCGTGATGATTCTGAGAAAAACGAAAAACGCAAATACGGTGCTTTTGCTTATCGCATCATTTCAAAGCTATTAAATCTGGTTCCAACGGATATGAATTTGGAAAACTTCCAATTCAAAATCGATGATAATGGCAAAAAAACAGCTGTTGCAATCAACAAACTGGTTTTAAACAACAAACAGCTCGAAACCAATATTCATGTTCAAAGCAAAGATTTCGATCAGCGCTGGAACTTAAAAGGATTTGCTGATCCAAGAAATCAAAAAGCTGATATTCGATTCTTTAATTTAGATACAGGAGCCATTCGCGTTCCTTATCTTGATGAGCGCTACAATTTAAAAGCGAGCTTTGATTCTATTCGTCTGAATGTTCAAAACATTGACAAAAGCGGCAGCGAATTGCACATTGACGGTTTCACCTCGATTGTTAATTTAAAAATTAATCATCCAAAAATTGCCAGTAAAGATGTTGTCATAAAAAATGCCCGTTTTGATTACCGATTTTTACTGGGCGATGATTTTATCTCAATTGACAGCACTTCAACAATGCAGTTGAATAAGATTAAAGTAAAACCATACGTCTCTTACAGCACAGAAAAAGATACTGTTTACACTTTGAAAGTGAATATTCCGAAAATGAAAGCGCAAGATTTCATTGTTTCACTTCCTGATGGCTTATTTACGCATTTTCAGGGCATGCAGGCAACTGGAAATTTCGATTATAAACTCGATTTCAAATTCAATAAAAACAAACCGAATACACTTGTTTTTGACAGTAAACTAAACAAAGAAGATCTGCATATTACCAAATATGGTGAAGCCGATTTGAATAAACTTAACGGTGAATTTGTGTATCGTGCCATTATTCAAAATGTTTTGCAGCGTCCTGTTTTAGTTGGAAATGCAAATCCCAATTATACGCCATTAGATCAAATTTCGCCTTATTTACGAAAATGCGTTTTAACAACTGAAGATCCTTCTTTCTTTTCTCATCGCGGCTTTATAAATGAAGCTTTCAAGCAGTCTATTCTTAAAAACATTAGAACTAAAAAATTCTCGCGCGGCGCCAGCACAATAAGCATGCAGCTGATTAAAAATGTATTCTTAACGAGAGAAAAAACGCTTTCGCGAAAGCTTGAAGAAATCCTTTTGGTTTATATTTTAGAAAATAACCGAATTGTAAGTAAGGAAAGAATGCTGGAAGTTTATTTCAATATTATTGAATGGGGACCAAATGTATACGGAATTGGTGAAGCAAGTCATTTTTATTTCCAAAAAAGTCCATCCGCTTTAAGCGTTGATGAATGTTTATATTTAGCAACGATTATTCCGAAACCGCGAAAATTCATGTATCAATTTAATGATGAAGGCAATTTGAAAGACTTCGCCATTAAAAACCAAAAATTTTTAAAGAATTTAATGTTTCGACGAGGTTTATTAATTCCAGAAGATACTATTGGACAGTTGCCAGTTTACATTTCAGGAAATGCACGTTCGTTAATACGAATCAAAGTTCCGGATTCAACAGCAATTAAAAATGATTCTTTGGCTGTTGAGGATGAATTTGAATTGTAAATTATGAGTAAACTAAAACTTTTATCAATAAGACTTACTGCAGCTTTAATAGACATCTTAATATTTGCCATTATATTAAAAGTACTAGAACCATTTATTTACTACAAAGAAGTCGATGGTAATAGGTATACCCATTCAGGCATAGTATTTTTATTATATTATATTGTTTTTCTTTCTCAGGATATTTTTATGAACAAAACTGTTGGAAAGTACATTTTCAAGTTGGAAATGACATCTGATATAACATCTGAAAAAAATAGCTACAAAAAATACTATAAAAAATACTATAAAATAATTATTAGGAGAGCTTTTGATTTATTGGAGATAGTCTGCCCTTTTCTTTTTATAATTCCATTTCTTTTAACAAAGAAAAACCAAAAAATTGGAGACTTAATATCTAAAACAATAGTAAGACCAAAATTAGTATAACATAAATTCCACAAATTTACACAGATTAAATCTGTGCAAATTTGTGGAATTTGCTTTAATTAAAATTATTATTTAAGGCGCAGGATCAGGAATTATTGCCTGAACATGATTAATTTCGGCGATAATTTCTTTTGAAAGCACAACATCAATTGTGGCGATATTTTCTTTTAATTGTTCTAAAGTCGTTGCACCAATAATTGCACTAGTTAAAAACGGCTGCTGCAATACAAATCCCATTGCCAACTCTGTTAAAGTTAAACCATGTTTTTTGGCTATTTCTAAATACAACTTTGTTGCTTGTGTGCATTGCTCACTATTGTAACGCGTGTATTGAGGAAAGAGTTTTATTCTAGAATTTGGATGTGCTTCTCCTGTTAAAAATTTACCCGTTAAAACTCCAAATGCTAAAGGCGAATAAGCCAACAATCCAACATTTTCATGCATTGAAACTTCGGCAGAATTCACTTCAAAAAGACGATTTAATAATGAATATGGATTTTGAACGGTTTTAATTCTAGGCAGATTATGATATTTACTTTCTTCCAAAAGACGCATCATTCCCCAAGAATTCTCATTTGAAACACCAATATGTTTAATTTTTCCTTCTTTAATTAATCCATCAAACGTTTCTAAAATTTCTCTAAAATTATCTTCCCATGCATCTTCAAAACCTGTAAATGCGCGGTGCCCAAAATTATTAGTTTTTCTTTCCGGCCAATGCATTTGATACAAATCAATATAATCTGTCTGCAAACGCTTTAAACTGTTTTCTAAAGCATATTTAATACTTGCAGGCGAAAAATCTAATTTCTCACGCATATAACCAAAATTCGGATTTGGTCCTGCTATTTTAGAAGCTAAAACGACTTTATCACGGTTTCCTGATTTTTTAAACCACGTTCCAATAACTTTTTCTGTGCTTCCGTACGTTGCTTCACTTGCCGGCACCGAATACATCTCTGCAGTATCAAAAAAGTTCACGCCTTGTTCAAGTGCATAATCCATTTGAGCATGACCTTCTGCCTCTGTATTCTGTTGACCAAAAGTCATGGTTCCAAGGTTGATTTTACTAACTTTTATATCGGTATTTGGTAATGTAGTGTATTTCATTTTTTTCTAAGGTACTAAGGTTCTGAGAAACTAAGATTCTAAGGTTTCTTTTTTCAAATAATAAGCTTCAAATATACGATGCTATTCTTCAAATGAAAATCTCTAAATAGTTAAAAAAACTACAAGTTTTTCTGAGGTACTAAGTTAAATTCAGGGCAATAAAAAAGGCTCAAAGCAAAACTTTGAACCTTTAAAAAAACTTAGCACCTTAGTTCCTCAGAACCTCAGCTACTTAATTAATACTATTAAGCATCTCTGCAATCTCGTCTAATCTTGGAGTTAAAATAATTTCGATTCTGCGGTTTTTAGCTTTTCCTTCTGGAGTAGCATTACTTGCTAAAGGAGAGAATTCACTTCTTCCTGCCGCAGTTAATTTTTGTTTGTTGATTTTAGCATTTTCACTTAAAATAGCCACAATTGCAGTCGCTCTTTTAGTAGATAAATCCCAGTTGTTTGCAATTGGCCCAGAACCAGCATACGGATCATCATCTGTATGTCCTTCAATAAGAACTGAAAGATCAGGATTGTCACCTAGAACTTTTCCTAATTCTACAACAGCTTTTCTTCCTTCTGTCCCAACGGCCCAGCTTCCTGAATTGAAAAGCAGTTTATTCTCCATAGAAACATACACTTTTCCATTCTTTTGTTCCACTGTCAAACCTTTACCTTCAAAACCATTTAAAGCTTTCGATAAAGTTTCTTTCAGTTTACGCATTGATTCCTCTTTAGCAGCAATCATATCTTCAAGCTCTTTTAATCGACTTGCCGTTTTATCAAGACTTGCTTGTTCTTCAGCCAGTTTCTTAGATTTCGCTTCTAATTGCGCTAACAATTCGCGGTTTTTATTCATGTTTTTCTCCAATGCGTCATTGCTGTTTTTTTCAAGAGCATTGTATGAATCTTGTAAAACCTTATATTTATTTTGCGCAGCGGCTAAATCAGCTTTTTGTTTTGCCAATTCATCTTTCGTGCTGTTTAAATCTTTGGTTAAATTATCACGTTCTAATTCCAGTTGATTTTTAGATTTTTGCAAATCGGCATTTTGATCTGCAATCGAACGATTTTCTTTTTTAAGATCTGAATACTTTGTTTCCAAATCATTGTAAATCTTTTTAGACACACAAGAAGTCATAGACAGAGCCAAAACCACTAATCCTATCGAAGCTTTTTTAATCATTTTATTTTCTTTTTTTATTTGAAGCGTATTATTAATTCCTGTTTTTAGTGATAATTCGAATAGAATCGAAATGAACTTTTTCTTTAAATTCAAAGTAAAATTCAATTTATCAGAATTTCCGAATCACGTTTCTCTCAACAAGAACAATACCAAATTTTACTCAATCTCGACTAAAACCGGACAATGATCTGAATGCATCGCATCTGGAAGAATCACGGCACGTTTTAAACGATGTTCCATTGAAGCACTTACCAAATTGTAATCGATACGCCAGCCTTTATTATTTCCTCTCGCTCCTGCACGATAGCTCCACCACGAATAATGATGCGGATCTTTATTAAAATGACGGAAACTGTCTATAAAACCAGATTTCATAAAAGCATCCAGCCATGCGCGTTCAGCAGGTAAAAAACCTGAAACTGTTTTATTGCGCACCGGATCATGAATATCTATCGCTTCGTGGCAAATATTATAATCACCGCAAATAACTAGATTGGGAATAGCGATTTTTAATTCGTTAATGTACGTTTGAAAATCATCCATAAACATAAATTTATGATCTAATCTTTCAATATTTGTTCCTGACGGAAGATACAAACTCATTACCGAAACATCATCAAAATCAGCGCGAAGATTACGTCCTTCAAAATCCATATGATGAATTCCTGTACCAAAAACTACATTATTAGGTTTTGTTTTCGACAAAATTGCAACACCGCTGTATCCTTTTTTTGTTGCTGGATAGTAATATTGATAAGGATAGCCTGCGGCCGTGATATCGTCAACTGGAATTTGATCTTGCGTAGCTTTGATTTCCTGAAGGCAGATTACATCAGGATTTGCCTGTTGCAGCCATTCGATAAAACCTTTATTAATTGCAGCACGAATTCCGTTTACATTATAAGAAATAATTTTCATCAGATTGTATTTTTAAGGATTCCAAATGTAATAAAAAAGTGGAAAGTTTGCGTTTGAATAAACGAAAAGTAGAGTTTTTTGTTATCTTTGTTGGCTGCTCTAATAATTTAAAAATAGTACATGGGTTTAGTTACCGCGAAAGAAGTTGCAAAAGCAATAAATGTTGATAAGTACGGAGTGTTTGGTACTTTTTCAGGCTGGATTCTTATGAAGGTCCTTAAGATCTCTACCCTAAATAAAATTTACGATCACAATAAACACTTAGAGGATGTTGCGTTTTTGAACGGGATTTTGGATGAAATGGAAATCAAATTTGAAATTCCTGAAGAAGATTTAAAACGTTTACCAAAAGACGGCGCTTACATTACCATTTCAAACCATCCGCTTGGAGGAATTGATGGTATTTTACTTTTGAAATTAATGCTCGAAAGAGAACCAAATTTCAAGATTATTGCTAATTTTTTATTGCACCGAATTGTTCCTCTTAAAAAATACATCATGCCCGTAAATCCTTTTGAAAATCATAAGGATGTTAAATCGAGCGTGGTCGGAATTAAAGAAACTTTACGCCACTTAAGCGACGGAAAACCTTTAGGAATATTCCCTGCCGGTGAAGTTTCAACTTATAAAGACGGAAAATTAGTAGTTGATAAACCTTGGGAAGAAGGTGCATTAAAATTAATCAGAAAAGCTAAAGTTCCAGTTGTACCCATTTATTTTCATGCTAAAAACAGTAAGTTATTCTACTGGCTTTCTAAAATTGATGATACTTTGCGTACTGCAAAACTACCTTCGGAATTACTGACACAGAAAGATCGCGTGATTAAAGTTCGTATTGGAAAACCAATTTCTGTTAACGAGCAAAACGAAATCGAATCGTTTGAAGAATATTCTGAATTCTTAAGAAAGAAAACTTATATGCTGGCTAATCCGTTTGAAAAAGACACCAAACTGATTGATACAGCAAGTCTAAAAATACCAAAGGCACCTAAAAAAATTGTTACGCCGGCGAACGAATCAAAAATGATTGACGAGGTTAATGCGTTAAGAAATAGTGATTGCCGCTTGCTGCAAAGCAAAAATTACGAAGTATTTTTTGCACGCGCAAAATCTATCCCGAATATTCTGCATGAAATTGGCCGTTTGCGTGAAATTACTTTTAGAGAAGTAGGTGAAGGAACCAATGAATCTATCGATCTAGACGAATACGATCAATATTATCACCATATGTTTTTATGGGATGATGAAACCAAAAAAATCGCAGGTGCTTACCGTATGGGATTAGGTTCTGAAATTTATCCTAAATATGGTATTGAAGGTTTCTACTTGACAGATCTTTTTAGATTTGAACCAGAACTTCACGATATGATGCACAAATCGATTGAAATGGGACGCGCGTTTATCATTCGTGAATATCAGCAAAAACCAATGCCTTTGTTCTTGTTGTGGAAAGGAATTATACACACTACTCTTCGCCATCCTGAACATAAATATTTATTAGGCGGCGTAAGTATCAGTAATCAGTTTTCTGATTTCTCTAAATCGTTGATGATTGAGTTCATGAAATCAAATTATTATGATCCTTATATTGCACAATACATTCATCCGAAGAAAGCTTACAAAGTAAAATTAAAGGATGCAGATAAAGACTTTATCTTCGACGAAGCTGAATCTGACTTAAATAAATTTGATAAAATCATTGATGAATTAGAGCCAGGAAATTTACGTTTACCTGTTTTAATTAAAAAGTACATCAAGCAAAATGCGCGCGTAGTTGCTTTCAATGTAGATCCCTTGTTCAATAACGCTGTTGACGGCTTAATGTACATTAGAATCGCTGATATTCCAGAAAGCACCATGAAACCTGTTATTGAAGAATTTCAAATAGAATTAGAGCGTAAATTATCTGAAAAAGAAGATTAGCTGTAATCTCTCAAAATAAAAAAATCCCATTTGTGATCACAAATGGGATTTTTTAGTTAGATCGTTTATTTAAAAATAAATTAAACTTTATTCTTCTAATTCATTTTAGGATCTGCACCGTATTGATTTGATCCCTTTTCACCTTCAGTGGCAAATAACACAATATTATAAATTGGAATAAGAATATACCAGCCGCTTTTACCAATATCATGCATTCTTCTGATGGCAACTGCAATGGAGGGAACTAAAACTGCCAAGCTATAAATATTTGCAATGAAAGCTGCTTTTGGGGCTAAAAGTCCTAAAACGAAACCAATAGCAAAACTAATTATCAAGTTCATTAAACAGAACATCCAAAATTCTCTTCTTCTAGCTCTTCCATTAAAATTTGCGTAGTTTTCCATAACTACTTTTTTGTACATTTCTAACATAATAAAATCTTTAAAATTGCCCTACTCTTTGTGGATTTTCAGTTACTCCATCGCTTTTTAACAAAGTTCAAGATTACTTACTTTTACAATTATTTAAAGAAACTAGCAGACATTATAATATCAAAAAAAGACATTTTTTTTAAAGAACGTACTACTTACAAACAAAAATCCCATTCAGTATTGAATGGGATTTTTTGTTGTTTTAGAACCAAGTTTTCTGACCAACCTGATAAGTCTGATAAAACTCCTCATCGCTCTTCGTTAAATAGATAATTCCCTCTATAAGACCTATTACTCCACCTATTCCGCATAGCAACCCTAAAATAAGCTGAATAATACCTTCTTTAGTATAACCTAGATAAAACTTATGCACTCCAAATACTCCAAGCAAAATCGCAAGAACTCCTGCTACAACTTTTTTATTCTCTGGTTTAGAATTTCCAAACTCCGACTGTGTGTTTTCCATGATTTATATTTTTAAATTCAATAGTTAATTAAATAATACGGGGTAATCAAAAAAATCCCATTTGCTAATTGCAAATGGGAATATATATTTTAGAACCAGCCTTTTTTTCCAACTTGATACGTTTGATAAAAGTCTTCATCAGATTTCGTTAAATAGATAATTCCTTCTATAAATCCAATGATACTTCCAGCTCCACAAGTAACAATTGTAATTACTATTTGAATTATACCTTCTTTAGTATATCCAAGAATAAATTTATGAACCCCTAAGTATCCAAAAATTATCCCCATAATTCCCGCTAGTACTTTCTTATTTTCTTGTCTTGGAGCTGATGGAGTATTCCAAGCTTCTGGTTTTGTATTTTCCATTTTATATTATTGTATTTTAAATTATTTAAATTTCAGCTCTTCCTATTTCATTTATTTCATCAAAATTATCCTTAGGATCTGGCCCGTAAGCATTTGCACCGCTATTACCTTCGGTACATAGCACAATAAGCAGCCAAATAACACCAGCTATTGGAAGTAACACGATCAGAAAAAACCAACCGCTTTTACCCACGTCATGTAAACGTCTTACCAATACTCCTAAACCAGGTAAAAAAACCAATAAGCTATAAATCGACGATAATATTCCTGAATCTGCAAGACCAAAAGTCAAACCAGCAAAATTATCTAAAGTTGAAAGTATTATAGAAACAATTATGGTCGCTAATGTATAATACCAATATTCACTTCTTCTTGCACGACCTGAAAAATTCGCATAGTTCTCAAAAACTACTTTTTTGTACCACTCAATCATAAATAATAAATTAGTTTGTTAATATTTATTGCATTTGAAGACTTTGATTATTTCTTCCTTTAAATTTTGTTAAAATCGCAACAATATTATCAAAAATTAATTTTATAAACTAATTATGACATGAGTTTTTTCACAAGAAAAAACTCGTTATAAAATGTTAACTATCGAGGATGTACTATTTACTTTTTATAAATGGCTTTTATTTTATCTACAATAACCTGCGCCAGTCGTTCATGACTTTCAAAAGTCCATCCTGCAATGTGCGGTGTTAAGATCACTTTTCTTCCATCTAAAAGATATTGGAAAGCTTCTGGCGTGTTTTTATCTTGAAAAAGTGTTTCAAAAGACAGCTTTTCGTACTCCAAAACATCTAAACCTGCACCCAATACTTTTCCTAACTTCATTGTTGCAACCAAGTCGGCCGTTACAATATTTTTACCTCGTGAAGTATTAATGATCCATATTGGTTTTTTGAATTCATTAATAAATGTAGCATCAACCATTTTATCCGTTTCTGGTGTCCACGGAATATGCAAGCTCAATACATCCGTTTTTTCATGAAGCTCTTCTAATGAAACCTGTCTGGCATTTTCATCACCTACATTATTTTGAATATCATAACACAAAACCTCAACATCAAATCCTCTTAATTTTTTTGCGAAAGCTTTACCCATATTTCCATATCCAATAATCCCAACGGTTTTTCCATCAAGTTCATGACCGCGATTACTTTCTCTATTCCATTGACCTGAACGAATTTCGTAATCGGCAATATTCAATTTATTAAAAAGAGAAAGAATCATTCCTAAAGTATGCTCTGCAACAGCATTACAATTCCCTTCAGGAGCAGCTATTAATTCGATATCTTTATCCAAAGCATAATCACAGTCAATACTTTCTAAACCTGCGCCAACTCTTGCAATAAACTGTAAATTGACAGCTTTGTCTAGAAATGTTTTATCGATTTTAAATCGGCTGCGAATTACGATTCCATTATAATCTTGAATTTTCGCCTCAATTTCTTCTTTTGAAGAAGTAAAATCGGCATAGTTTTCAAAACCAGCCTCTTCCAACTGTTTCCATAAAATTGGATGGTTACTATCGATATGTAGAATTTTTACACTCATTTTTATTTAATTTATTAAAACAAAAATACGGTTAATTCTCTTAGTTTTTTATTGAATTATTAATCCTATTAAACGTTAACTATTGTAAAGAAACCTACATATATTTTCAATAAATTAAAGATATAGCCCTCAAACCTGTTGGCAGCCCTCTGCTTCATTATTTTTAACATTACAAAAATGAATCACTATAATAGTTAATCAATTAATTTTCATAATTTTATATACAACTGCTAATCAAACAAATAACAAATTCCTGCTTTATTGTTCTTAACCTCAAAAAAAGTGCACAAATCGTTTAAACAAACTGATATTAAATTCTAAATAAGCAATTTACATTTTAACCAATTAAACAATAAAACAATTATGGCAACACAAGATTTAACCATTATTTTGGTTCACGGAGCGTGGGGAGATGGATCACATTGGCAATATGTAATTCCTGAACTAGCAAAAAAAGGATATAAAGTACGTAGTGTTCAAAATCCTTTAACTTCTTTACAGGATGACATTAATAAAACAAAAGATTTAATTGATGCTCAAGAAGGCAAAGTTCTTCTAGTTGGGCATTCATATGGAGGAGCTGTAATTTCTGGAGCGGGAAACCACGACAAAGTTGCGGGCTTGGTTTATATCGCAGCATTTGCACCAGATGCAGGAGATAGTTTAGGAGCGCTTTTAGGACGCAGAGCCGGCTCAGGGGGCGCGAGCATCTATCCTGATCCTAAAGGATTCTTATGGATTAAGTATGATGAATTTCACAAATCGTTTGGACAAGATTTAGATGAAGAAAGAGCTTTAGTTATGGCATTGGCTCAAAAACCAATACATGGTCAATGTTTTGGAGATCAAGCTGGCGAACCTGCTTGGAAAACTAAACCTAGCTGGTATCAAATTTCTAACCACGATAATATGATTCCGCCAGAAACTCAGAAAGAAATGGCAGAACAATTAAATGCTAAAAAAATCATTCATTTAGACGCTGGCCATGCTTCTTTGGCATCAAAACCGAAAGAAGTTAGTGCTCTAATTCTAGAAGCCGCGGCAACTCTCTAAAAAACTTAAAACCGCCAATTTCAGGCGGTTTTTTTTATGGATTTAGAAAAGAAATACCTCATTACAAAACGTCAGAATTTTTTATTGGTTATATTTTTTTTAACTTTGAAAAACAAGAGTTAAAGAAAATTCTTTCTTTCTAAATTATTATACCTTTCAAATGAAACTAACCAAAACTTTTAAAGCCTTTTTTGCAAACGAAAAATCAGGCGGGCTGCTTCTATTATTTGTTACGATTGTTTCGTTGTATCTGGCTAATTCTTCTTATGCTCCTGAATATATATCGTTTTGGGAAAAAGATTTCAATGGTCACTCTATCACACATTGGATTAATGATGGTTTAATGACTATTTTCTTTTTATTAATTGGTTTAGAATTAGAAAGAGAAATTTATCATGGCGAATTGTCCAGCATAAAAAATGCTTCACTGCCTATAATGGCTGCTTTTGGAGGAATGCTGGTTCCTGCCGCTATATTTCTAGCGTTAAACTTTGGAACAGCAACTCAAAACGGCGCAGGAATTCCGATGGCAACGGATATTGCTTTTGCGATTGGTATTCTTTCGCTTTTAGGAAGCAGAGTTCCGTCATCATTAAAAGTTTTTTTAACAGCTCTTGCAGTTATTGATGATTTGGGTGCTATAATTGTAATTGCAGTATTTTACACCACTTCGATTGCTTTTGTAAACCTCGCTATTGCTTTAGGAATATGGATTTTCTTGTTTGTTTTGAATCGAATGAAAATTCACAATCTAATTCCATATCTAATTGGCGGAGTTGTTATGTGGTATTTTATGCTTAATTCAGGCGTTCACGCAACTATTACCGGCGTTATACTTGCTTTTGTAATTCCGTTTGGCAATGGAGACGAACAATCTTCTTCTTATAAGCTGCAGCATTTTTTACATAAACCTGTTGCCTTTGTAATTTTACCTCTTTTTGCTGTTGCAAACACTTGTATCGCAATCGAATCTGACTGGCATCAAGGATTAAATCATCCAAATACTTTTGGAATTATTTTAGGATTAGTAGTTGGAAAACCGTTAGGAATCTTACTCTTTTCGTCAATTGGTGTTAGTGCCGGATTATGCGCTTTACCTAAAAACTTAAAATGGGCGCATATTTTAGGAGCAGGAATGCTTGGAGGTATTGGTTTTACAATGTCTATCTTTATCACAATTCTCGCTTTTAAAGATCCCGAAACTATTATATTTTCTAAAATAGCGATTTTAATCGCTTCTGTATTATCTGGCCTATTTGGTTTTGTTTACCTCAAATATGTTTTAGGAAAGAAAAAAGTCTAAAAATAAAAAATCCTAATTCCGTGCTTATCAAGTTTGGAATTAGGATTTTTAAATATCGTTTTTATTTATTCTCAGCCCTTAATTTGTTTCAAAGAAGTCTTAATTCCTTTTATCAATGACGAACTGAAACCATTGTGTTCCATTTCATTCAAACCAACAATTGTACAGCCTTGAGGCGTTGTTACACGGTCGATTAATTGTTCTGGATGTACTTTTTCTTCTAACAACATTTTTGCCGCTCCTTTTACGGTTTGTGCAGCAATTGCTAGAGCTGTGTTTGAATCGAATCCAATTTCAATTCCTGCCTGCATAGAAGCACGAATGTAACGCAAGGCATACGCAGTACCGCACGCGCCTAAAACGGTCGCTGCATCCATTAATTTTTCATCAATTACCGGAGCTGTTCCTAAATCTTGAAATAGATCGACAATTGGCAGTGCTTTTTCGCGGTCTTTTTCTGGAAAAGAAATACAGGTTGCCGATTCTCCAAACTGCGCCGCAATGTTTGGCATAATACGCACAACTGGATATTCGTTATTAGTTTTAGATTGAAGAACATCCAAAGACAATCCGCTTACTGCCGAAGCAATTGTTTTATTTTGAATAACCGGCAGAATTTCAGCTAAAACGGTATCAACTTGATAGGGTTTTATCGTTAAAATCACTACATCAGCTTCCTGAATATTATGTTTATTGTCGTTAGAAACTGTAATCCCGTATTCAGATAAATATTGAATACTTGCAGTGTTTCTTCTTGTTACGGTAACTTGATTGTTTTTTGAAAATTTTGCAATTCCTAAGGCAATAGAAACTCCTAGGTTTCCTCCCCCTATAATATGTACTTTCATCCTGCTTGGTTTTAATTATTTTCGACTGATTAACAGCCTGTTTTTCGGCATGTAAATTACGTAGATTTTACAGATTTTAAATCACTGTAATCTATCAATTTGTGGCAAAAATCTAAAATCTGTAAATCCTTCAGCGGTTGTAAAACCCTAATTCAATGCAGTAAACAAGCCTATTTTATTTTACAACAATTTTCCTTTTAAGAGTAAGGACGCAATTGTAAAGTAAATCACTAATCCGGTTACATCAACCAAAGTAGCTACAAAAGGCGCTGATGAAGTTGCGGGATCCAGCTTAAGTTTTTTCAATAAAAAGGGTATCATTGATCCTGAAAGTGTTCCCCACAAAACAATAAATACTAATGAAAGTGAAACTGTCATTCCTATCGCCAACCAGTGCTCGCCATATTCATATAATCCGCTTTGCTGCCAAACTAAAATTCTAATAAAACCAACAATACCTAAAATCGCACCAAGCAAAAATCCAGAAGCGATTTCTTTTTTCATTACATACCACCAATCCTTTAAAGTAAGTTCTTTTAAAGCCATGGCACGAATAATTAAAGTTGCTGCTTGTGAACCAGAATTTCCTCCACTCGAAATAATAAGCGGTACAAATAAGGCTAGAACAACGGCTTTTTCGATTTCTCCTTCAAAAAATCCCATTGCCGAAGCGGTAAACATTTCACCTATAAACAGAACAACTAACCAAGTTGCTCTCTTTTTTACCATTTCACCAAGTCGGGTTTGAACGTAAGGAAGTTCTAACGCTTCAAGACCTCCAAATTTTTGAATATCTTCGGTATCTCTTTTTTCGATTTCATCTTTAATAACATCGATAATATCATCAATTGTAATGCGACCCACTAAACGACCAAGTTCATCAACTACGGGAATTGCTTCGAGATCATATTTATCCATCATACGAGCAACCTCAACATCTGGCGTTTCGACATTTACATAGTATAATTTTCTAATGTATATATCTGAAATTTGTGTTTTAGTAGAAGTAGTCAGCAAATCCTTAAGTGATAATCTGCCTTTAAGACGATTTTCGTCGTCGACCACATAAATAGAATGTACTCTTGAAACATTTTCGGCTTGAATACGCATTTCCTTCACACAAGTAAGAACGTTCCAGTTTTCATTAACTTTCACTAATTCTTTATGCATGATACCTCCGGCAGTATCCTCATCATAACGAAGTAAGTCTACAATACCTTTTGCGTGCTCAACGTCTTGAAGTTCAGAAATTACTTCGGCCTTTCGATCTTTCGAAAGTTCACCAATAATATCTGCCGCATCATTTGTTTCAAGCTCATCAAGCTCTTCCGCAATTTCTTTTGGTGAAAGTCGGTTTAAGATTTTCTCACGTAAGTCATCCTCTAATTCTAAAAGAATCTCGGCTGTTTTTTCACTGTCTAAAACCTTAAAAATATAAGTAGCATCCGCAATGTCAATTTCGTCAAGTATTTCGGCGAAATCAGCATGGTGCATGTCATTCAATAAAATTTCTAGCTCTTTATTGTTCTTAGCTTGAATAAGCTGTGCTATTTCCTTAATGAGCTCTTTACTGATTTTAAACTCCATCGGCTTCTATTTTTTGAGTCAAAACAATAAATTCCTCGACACTAAGCTGTTCGGGACGTTTATCAAAGATAGTGTCTTCTCGCAGATTATCAGATAAATTTAATGTTTTCAAACTGTTACGTAATGTTTTTCGTCTTTGCTGAAAAGCCGTTTTTACCACTGTAAAAAATAACTTTTCGCCACAAGGAAGGCTATAATCTTCCTTTCGGGTCATTTTCATCACACCCGACTTGACCTTGGGCGGAGGAATAAAAACATTTTCATCTACCGTAAACAGATACTCAGTATCATAGAAAGCCTGTGCTAAAACAGATAAGATTCCATAGGCTTTGGAGCCTTTTTTCTCGCAGATTCGTTCTGCAACTTCTTTTTGAAACATTCCTGAAAACTCAGGAATCTGGTCTCTAAACTCTAATGTTCTAAAAACAATTTGAGTAGAGATATTATAAGGGAAATTTCCAATTATTGCAAATTGTTTATCTCCGTATACTTCATGTATATTGTATTTCAGAAAATCTTTAGAGATAATCTGATCTTTTAATTTTGGATAGTTCTCCCCTAAATACGCCACAGATTCGGTATCAATTTCGATCACGTGAGTATTAATTGGTTTCTCGAGCAAATACTTAGTAAGCACACCCATCCCAGGTCCTATTTCTAAAACCTCTTCATATCCCTTTAAGCTCAAAGTATCGGCAATTGCTTTTGCGATGCTTTCGTCTTTAAGGAAATGCTGTCCTAAGTGTTTTTTGGCTTTTACTTTTTCCATTTTCTATCTTGTTTTGCCGCGAGGGCGCAAAAGTATTCTTTTTGCTGCAAAGGCTCAAACTTTTTTACTACTAAGACTCAAAGACACAAAGTTTTATTTAGTTTTTGTCTCAATTCTCTAACTAAAAATGCAAAACCGAGGTTAAAACTCAAACTTAGTGCTCTGAAATAAGCTCCAACTCTGTTCTAAAAGAAAGCATTTTATCAGCAAATAATTCTAATGCTTCTTGTCTTAATTTAGGCGCATCTTCAAGATAATATTTTTCTAAAGTAGCTCTGCTGTCTGTTATATATTGAACTGAGTATGTAATACCTCCCATTTCTTCTTCCACTAAAACTCTCACAATTCTTGCCGATGAGAATTTTTGAGTTGCCAAAACTTCAGGTATGTGTTTTTCCTGCATCCATTTTAACCATTGGTCGTGAACGCTTTCGTGTATATTGGTTGTAACGTTGTAAATAATCATTTTTTTCTAAATATTCTGAGATTCTAAAGTATTAAGTTTTTCTTTTTAGGCACTTAATCCTTTATTGAATCATCGCATTATTAATTCTTTTCTTTGGAATTTGGAATTTATAAATTCTTATCCCCTCTTAACTCTCGGTATTTTTTTCTGGCATCAACAAAGTAAATACTATCCTGATGATTAAAAATTACCTTTTCATATAAAGGCTTTGCCTTTTCTGTATCGTGCAATTCATCGTTGTAAATTTCTGCCGAAAAAAACAGCGCTTCGTCAACATAAATTCCGTCACTGTGGTGATCGATAATTTGTTGGTATTGGCTTAAAGCCGAATTGTAATCCTTCAAACTCTCGTAAATTTTACCTAAACGCAACATTGTAACAGCTTCAATTTCCTGCCCTTTATAAGTCTTCAATATGCTTTGAAACTGCGCAATTGCTTCTGGTTTTTTATTTTGATAAATTAAAAAATCACCTTTTGCAAACTGTTTCAAAGCCGTTTGTGTCGAATCGACAGCTTTATTATCGTTTATTAACAAAAAATACTCTAGAGCATCGTTCGCAATCAATTGTGTATTTGCCGATTTTAATGCTTTAAACTGTGTTAAAGCCCAATCAAAATCAGTTTTAAAATAACTTGTTTTAGCAGCTTTTAAACTTGCTTCATACGTCATAACATCATTCTTTAGATCTAATTGAATCTGCGAATAATAAATTAATGCTTGATTGAATTTTTCTTCTAATAACAAAATATCTGCAAGTTCCATTTTAGCGTCTGCCTGCTGATATGCGTTCAAATTTAATTCCAGCGCTTTTTTCACAATTGCCTTAGCTTCTTCTGTCTTTTTTAGATTAAAAGCTAAAAAATGCGCTTGAATTAATTGCAAAGATAAGGTAAAAGGAGTTATTTCGTAAGTTGTGAGCAATTGCTGCAGCTCATTTGTAATTGCGGGATAATCTTTTTCCTGCGCTTTATCGATTTTAATCTGCATTAAACGGGCATTACTCTCTACCAATAAATCTAAATCTTTGGTGTTTTGAAGAATGAAATTCAATATTTCTTCTGCCGTGTCAGTATCATCTTCATTTATAGCAAACTGACTCAGGTTTACAATGCTTATTAATGATTCTGGTTCTCGTTTGTAAATTGCTTTCTCTTGAATAAATGCTTTTCCAAATTCTTTCTGCTGTACATAAAACCAGCTTAGATAATGATTCCAAAAAACATCCTGATCTTTCTGTGTTTTTAAAATCAGGGCTTTTCGCATAGCATCTTTAAATGCTGTATTATCTGTTTCCCCATTCATAAAACGGGCAAGCTGTGTTTGTATCAAATTGGAGTTTTGCGGATTCTGATACGATTCTGTCAGCAGCATATCAATCATTAGATCTGTTTTCCCAAGCTGACCGTATAACATCCCGATTTGAAAGTTAAAATTATAATTGGGCTGGATCTGCATTCCTGTTTGATAAGCTTTTACCGCATATTCAAGCAGAACTTTTTTCTCAAAAGAATTACCAATTCCATAAACATCATTAGGGCTTGTTTTGATTTTATCGATTGCCTGCTCGTAGTAAGATTTAGCCTTAGAATCATTTTTTTGCAACTGAAAATTATATCCTAATTCAACTAAAAAAACACCTTGCTTGTATTTGTTATAGCGATCCTGAATCGTTTTCTCGGCAACATCATACATTTGCAGCTGTTGATAACAGTCTACCGTTCTTAAAAAATACTGAGTATTTGAGGGCGAACCTTTTACAAGCTCCTCATAAATCAGTTTAGCTTTCTCAAAATCGCCTTTCTCGTAGTAATTATTTGCCAATTGCTCGTTTTGCGAAAACACAAAACCAGACCACAACAAAACGATATAGATAAAGATGTTTTTCATATTCAGCTTATTAAGTTGCGGCTTTTAGTTATCCGTTTTAGAATCAAACACAGTAATTATTAAACTCCTGCGTAATCGCTTTTTTTTCTTGATTTTAAAACAATCAAAATTATGCCAATAATTATAAAAGGAATACTCAATAATTGTCCCATGTTAAAGAGCATATCGTTCTCGAAACTTTCTTGATTTTCCTTAAAAAATTCAATTATAAATCTAGCTAAAAATAGTAAAGTTAAAAAGGTGCCAAAAATCAATCCATTGGCATTTCTAATGGTTTCTGATTTATACATTTTAAACAAAATACCAAAAATCAATAGATAAGCAAATGCTTCATACAATTGTGTTGGGTGTCTCGGAATCATATCATCTCTTTGAAAAACAACTCCCCAATTTCCGTTAGTAGCTTTTCCGTAGATTTCAGAATTCATAAAATTCCCAAATCTACGGAAATGCTCCTGTTACTGGAACTCCAACTGCCATTTTATCTAAAAGCCATAAAAACTTTACATGATATTTTCGACAGTATAAAACCAATGCAATCAGTACACCTATTGATCCTCCGTGACTTGCTAAACCTTGATATCCAACAAATTTATAAACTCCTGCTGTTTCTTTTATCGGCAAAAGAATCTCGACTGGATGCTTCATAAAATATTCAGGCTCATAGAAAAAAACATGCCCTAATCTTGCACCCAAAATTGTTCCAACAATTACATAAACCAGCAGACTATCCAGATTCTCTACAGAAAGATTTTCTTTTTTATAAATATTCCTTACGATATAATATCCCAATAAAAGACCACAGGCAAAAAGCGCTCCGTAATACTTTAAAGGAAAACTATCTGTTATCCAATAAATAACAGGATCTACATTCCAATTTAACACTCCATTCATCCTCTTCAATTTTAATTATGCTGACTGTTACAATTAAGAAAACCTAACAAGTTTAAAAAAACCTGTTAGGTTTAACCCTAAATGTACGAAATTTTTAATTTATGATGTCAAAACCACAGTAAGGGCGTAAAACTTCTGGAATTACGATTCCTTCTGGTGTTTGATAATTTTCTATAATTCCTGCTAAAACTCTAGGCAAAGCCAATGAACTTCCGTTTAATGTGTGTGCCAATTGGTTTTTACCATCTTTGTCTTTAAAACGCAGTTTTAAGCGGTTTGCTTGAAAAGTTTCGAAGTTAGAAACTGAACTAATTTCTAACCAGCGATCCTGCGCTGTAGAGAACACTTCGAAATCATAGGTTAAAGCTGATGTGAAGCCCATATCACCACCGCACAAACGTAAAATTCTGTATGGTAATTTCAATTCCTGTAAAATATTCTTTACGTGCTCTACCATTCCGTCAAGCGCTTGGTATGAATTATCTGGGTGCTCAACACGAACGATTTCAACTTTATCAAATTGGTGCAAACGATTTAATCCACGTACGTGCGCTCCATATGAACCTGCTTCACGACGGAAACATGGTGTATAAGCGGTGTGTAAAACCGGCAATTCACTTTCGTTTAAAATAACGTCGCGGAATAAATTGGTAACTGGCACCTCAGCTGTTGGAATCAAATATAAATCATCAATTCCAGCATGATACATCTGTCCTTCTTTATCTGGCAATTGCCCAGTTCCGTAACCTGAAGCTTCATTTACCAAATGTGGTACTTGAACTTCGTTATATCCTGCTGCTGTATTTTTATCTAAAAAATAATTGATCAAAGCACGCTGTAAACGAGCTCCTTTTCCTTTGTAAACAGGAAAACCTGCTCCTGTAATTTTTACACCCAATTCAAAATCGATGATATCATATTTCTTAACCAATTCCCAGTGTGGTTGTGCACCTTCATGCAAAACTGGAATATCGCCTTCTTGAAAAACATTCAAATTATCATCTGGAGTTTTTCCTTCAGGAACGATATCTGCTGGAAGATTTGGAAGCGTGTATAATTTATTAGTCAGCTCAACAGCCAAAGCTTCTGCTTTTTCGCCAAGTTCTTTGCTTTTTTCTTTTAATGAAACGGTTTTTTCTTTTAAAATTGCGGCTTTAGATTTCTCTCCCGCTTTCATTAATTCGCCTATGTCTTTGGACAATTTATTAGATTCAGATAAAATATTGTCTAGCTCAACTTGCGCTGCACGACGATTTTCATCTAATTTCACCACCTCTTCAACAACGCTTTTAGCATCGATATTTCGTTTTGCTAAAGCCTTGATTACTTTCTCCTGATTTTCTCTAATAAATGCGATTTGTAACATAGCTTGTTTTTTATAACTATTGTATATTTTTTATAACGGAAGCAAATTTAAGCAAATGTTTCCTAAGATTATGACAAAGTTTTTGAGGAAAGGAATATTTCGCACATATATATGCGGTTTCCCTAAAGGTTTGTAAAGTCTTTTTAAAGTTTAATCTTTTATCATTTTAAAAGTTTGTACTGAACTGCCAACTGTAACTTTTAAAATGTAAAATCCAGAAAGTAATCCGGAAACATTTATCGTTCCGTCACTTGTTTTTCCTTTTAAAACCGACACGGATTCAAAGTTAAAAAACTCAAAATCAAAGTTTTTAGAATTCAAATTCTCAATTGTAATTGTTGTTACGGCAGGATTTGGAAAAACAAAGGGCTTGCTTTTTGCGTCTTCTTTTGGCGGCATATTATTGCAGGCGCTTTCTAAAAGCATATCCAGATCAAATTCATCATACGCCAAAGTATAATTTAGTTCTTTTGCTTTTGTGAATAAGACACAGGCTTCTTCGTACTTTTTTTGATCAAGATAAATGATTCCGAGGTTTTTCATAGCATACGAATTGTTTTTATCCATATCCAAAGCGATCTTCAAATCGGCAATTCCTTTATCCGATTCTCCAAGTTTATGATAGATTAAACCTCTAGTTGTTCTTAAATCACGTCCGCCATATCCCGTTGTTCTTTCGATAATGGCTTTTTCAGACACAAAAGCAAACATGATATTGTCCATTGCTTTTTCATACTCGCCCATGTCACTGTACAATCTGGCAAGTCCCCATCTCGCGTGGGCATGATCTGGTTTTGCGGCTATAATTTTCTCTAAATAATAACGTGCCAAATCATATGATTTTCTCTGCTGCAACAATGTTGCAAAATTATATAGAATGCGATAATCATTGGGCGCATTCTGGATTGCTTTATAATAATAGTGAAAGGCGAAACTTTCCATTTCTAGTGATCCATATATACTTGCAATACGATCGTAAAGTTTACTTCGAAAGGAAGCCGCTTTCTTTTGCGCTGAGTCTGATAAAACTAAATTCTTGTTTTTTGGATCTTTGTCAATCGCATACTCAACCCTTTTTAAATCCTCAATTGCCAGTGTTGCATTACCAAGACTGATTCTTAAAACCCCGCGATTGTAGAGATCATTAATTTTTGTTGGATTAAAATTCGTCTTTGTATTAATTTCAGTCAGCATTTTTAGTGCCTTCTTGGTAGTTTCTTCTCGATCTTTATTAAAAGGCAGTTTATGATCTACTCGACTTGTTAGTTTTCCATGCACAAAGTTCCACGTTACGAGTTTTTCACCTTGTTTGTTGAGCTGATAGCAATCTCCATCTTTTTTGCCTTCTTTATCAAAATAGAAAACTTCATTTAGTTTGCCACTCGAATAATAAGTTTTAGAACTGTCTGGTTTTTTATCGATTCCATACCAAATTTCAATAGACACCACTTGATCATCGTAAAAATAACGAGTCACATTATCCGATATTTCTTTTTGTTTTTCTTGCGCCAACAAGAAAACAGGCAATATCAGTAAAACAAGAAGTATTTTTTTTAGCATTTTTTCAGTTTCTATTTACGCGTAAAATTATAAAAATCGGCTTTGATCGTCTTTTTTAAACGAGTAGATTTCACCATTGTATCGTAACCTTTGAAATTCTTTTTTAACTTTTAAATCATTCATTTTCTGAATATCATTTTCTAAATCTTCTTCGGCAGCCGCTTCATACGAAAATATTTTTGAAACCAATAAATCATAAAATCCATTTGACTGAATGTCAGAAATACTAATACCTGTTTCCAGCGTCTCAAGTTGATAAGTCCCGCTGCCGTCTGAATCTCCATTTACAGACCTAATTGGATATTCGTATAATAACTTTTTCATTTTATTTCCGTCGAAACTCACGACAGTAAGCTTTTCCTCAGAATACACTACAACTCTGCTGTTGGAATATACGGCTGTACTAAAAGCAACTGCCTGATCTTTTTCATTCAGCTGCAATAAATTTTTCAGAATATAGGTTTTACCAACTCTTAAATCTTCATTCTCATAATAACCAAGATTAGCATCAGATTCTTCAGCCAGGATTTTCCCATCGTTGTTGTTCACGAAAACATATTTTCTTTCGTAATAATTACCTCGATCTTCATTATTTGATTTTGATTTGCTTTCTTTTCTAATAATACAAATGACGAAAAAAGTTATTTCGTCATTGAATTTAATAGAACTGACATCTTCTATTTTGACCGCTTTGTATTCGATTTTCAAGTTTTCAGCCACTTTCTTGAGCAGACTTAAATCTAATTCGTCAGAAGAAATTATGTATTCACTATTCTTAAAAATCAGTTTATCAACTGGTTTAGGTGTCTCTGCTTTCAGAGCCAGCGATGGGGTATTTTCCTCAGTAATCTCTTTCTCTTTCTTTCCGCAGGAAGATAAAAACAGAAAAATTCCACTGAGAATTAAGTAGGGTTTAATTCTCATTGTTATTGATTTTAATAATTCGGGGCTTCCAAATATAAAATATTCTGCCTACGCTTTTTTAATTAAAATCACATTTTTAAGAAAGTTCTTAATTTAACCCACTGCTTGTAATTACTTTCAACACATAAAAACATAGATTTTACAGTCTAAAAATTAATTAAGCGTTTCACTTTTTTAAAACATACCTAGCCGCACTATGCGAAAGAAATGCGCTTCTTTTTATTTCCTTTTTAGACACAAAATCTATGTTTTTTTTTTGCGGTTACACTCAACAAATTAATTTACTTATATTCTACCAGCAATTCTCTCAATTCATTTGTTTTCAGAAACACAGCAAAGCGTCCTGATAAAAGCAAAATATCTCTTTCCTGCGCTGTAATTCGCAATTTTGTTTCAACATGAGAAGCATATTCATACAACAGTAAAACTTCGCTTGCGGTCAATTCTGGAAATTTATCTTTATCGAGTGTTGCGACTATTATTTCGCCGTCTCTATCTTTTTTAAAAACACTTTCACCAAATCTAGTGACCAAATCTTCCTTAAAATTAGCAAACAGCTTAATCCAACTGCTGGAATCGTCGTTTGTTCCTTTCAATTCTGCTACTAAATCATTGTAATCTTGATCTTTCTCCATTTTCAACAAGTGATCACGAATCGTAGTAAAACCAATTATCTGATAATTCTTAACTGGAATTTTATATCTTTCAAAAGTACTTTCTACATCTTTGTCAAAAGTTATATATCGTGTTTGAACGGTATAAAGTGAAGCCGTTTCAAACAACGAAAGAAGACCAATTTTCGTGTCGTTTATATAAGGTTCCTTTTTTCCTTGACCAAGACAATCAATAAAAACGGCTTTTTTATTTTTATCATTGACTCTAGTATCGCTGTGAAGTACTTCGGCCAAAGTTTTATATCCCATATTATCTGAGGCGCCGCCATCTATAATACACAATATTTTACTTTGATCTTTAACACCAAATTTAACCTTTGGCAAAACGCCTGGAAACGCAGAGCTTGCCGTAATGCCATACGTTACAGGAAAATTATATCCGTCATTAATTTCGCTTTCGTCTAATGGCAACGCAGCTCTATTTGGCGCAAGCGATGCATTAAGTTTTAATCCTTTAATGATATGCGGCATAAACGGAATTCGTTCTCCATTATTAAAGGCAGTTCCGTTTGCAATAAACATTGGCATCAAAGGCACTGTTTTACTCTCTTTTGGAATAAAGAAATCAGACAGCAGCATTTGTTTTCCAAATTTATCTTTGTTGTCAGGATTTAGAGCATCATACTGTAAAATATCGGTATCAATGCGCTGTGTCATCGATACTCGATCTCCTTTTTCGTTCCGACTGTTGTTTAAAAGCGACAATATATTGGCCGATTTATCGACATAGTCTTTGTAAGCATCTGCTTTTGAAAAATAAAACTCGTTGAAAGAGCAGTTATCTTGATATAATTTATTTTTGAGAATCGTTAAATAATATCCTGCCGAAAAGCAGCCGCCGGAAACTGTTGAATAATAGTCGATTTCGTTTAAAAAATTGCGCTGCAGATTGTTCTCGCTAATTTCTTCAAGTCCAAGAAGAACGCCCATACTAAAAAACTGAGCTCTTGAACCGCCTCCAGAAATACTTATGCCAAGTGCAATATTAGGATTCTGAAAATTGGAATCTCTTTCCTGAACCGATTTATAATCATTTAAAGAAACTGCAGGAATAGAGCTGTAATTGATTTCAGAAAAAAGATTGATTTTGTTTTGAGAAATTGCTGCTTGAACAAAAAGAATCAGCAAAATTTGACAGTATTTATTTCTCATTTTGGGCCTTTTTAAAATCCGTAAAACACTCAAAGCGAAATTAATAAAGTTATTTCACAAAATAATAACAGGACTGCGTAAAGATTTGTTAAGTTTTCTCTGTTGGGTATAATTACTTTCAACACTTAGAAGCATAGCTTTGCAATCGAAAACTAAGCATTTCACTTTTTCTAAATATATATAGCTGTTCTATACGAAAGAAACATGTTTCTTTTTGTATCCTTTTTTTTAAATATAAATCTATGTTCCTATGTGTTAGATTATTTTTCAGACAATTACAAACCAACTGGTTAAGCAATACTTTTAGTGAGGTCTTACTCTTTTTAAACAACAGTTTTAAAAAGAGTAACTAATCACAAAACCTTTGAACCTTTGCTGCTCTGAACCTTTGAACCTAAAAGACTAAGCTCTTTTTATTTCATGCCCAACAAACTCTTCCAAAACTGCAAATATTTCATCTACAGGAAGCACTTCAAAATCAGGGTGGTTTTTTAGGAAATTGGCATTTAGTTCTACCAAGTTTTCATCTAATTCAAAATAAGTATTATTGTTCAGCAAGTCTCTTGTTGGGTTTACACCTTCGAACTTTCCTTTAAGAAATTTACCAATTTTTACGCTGCTTAATAATTTGACTCTTTTAGCTTGAGCTTGAAATAATTCCAAATGCTTTTCGGCACCAATCAAAGTCAAACCTTCTTCAATCAATTCGTTTAGTTCTTTGTTCCAACCAGAATTATAGACAAACTGCGAAAAATTACCGGCTGCATACTGCGACGCATAATAATCTAAATAATAACTCAACAAAGCATCTTCATGAATCAAATCGTCATCTACTTTTTCTTCGCGCATCAGGTTGATTACCGAAATATTAGAGTTGATAATATCCTGCGGATTTTCACTTTCCATTGCTGTTTCAGAAACTATAATTCTACCGAATTCCTCCATTTTGTTTTATTTTGAGATTATTTTAAAATAAAGACTTAAGAAATACAATGCGTTTTTAGACCGCATCAGATTCGTCATTCTTCTTCGTTTCATTCATTTTCGCAACTAAAGCTTTCAATCGTAAAGCGCGTTCTTTTTTTTCTTCTTGAAGTTTAGCCTTTTTACGATTTAGTAATTTGGTATGTAAAGCCTTGTTTTTAGTATTCTTTTCAGGTCCTTTTGCCATGATTCACATCCTTACTGTTTTGCTCTGCAAATTTCGTCGAAATAATGATATAATCAATACTATTTTTCGGCGTTTTTTGTAACGACAAGTCGAGCTGTTTATTAGCAACCCTAATTAAAACTGTATTTATTCGAACCATATTTTTTTGTAAGTTTATTACAGAATTAATAATTCACCTATCAAAATCTTGAAACTGCCAATTCTATGAGCCTACCAAAAAATCTAACCTTATTCTATGTCGCAGGAATTCTCTCTATTATTATTGGAATTATTTACGCTGTAATCCTGATAAACGGAAGTTCTGCCCCAGATGGATTAATGGGAATTTATATTTTGTTTTGGTTAATTCCTGTTTTTGCAATTGTATTGATAGATCGTTTTTTAGTTAAGAAATTTGGAAACCAAAAAGTAAATAAAGTTCAATTCTCTTTTTTGTTATTCATTGTACTTTTATGGATTATTAGAGTTATTACTAATTTGTAATTTTAATGATTATGAAGAAAACAACTTTACTGGTCATAGTCTTATTTATTTTCTTTGGATGCAAAAAAGAAGTAGAAGATGCGTTTACATTTGATAGTTTAGTTCTTTCTTCTGCGGGTTTGGACGAAGACAATTCTATTAAATTCACTAATAGTGACACCGTATTTTTTCAAAGACGATATCCAGGCCCAACTGAAAATTTCTACGCTGTAATTGCAAATGATCAAAAAATAAAATTAAAAAAACAACTTCAACGTTTAAACTTAAAAAAGTTTAAATCTGAATATACTCAAGAAAATTTATGCGATGGAGGAGCCTCTCTTATAAATATTTCAATTAACGGAAAAACAAAATCGATTTTTATTTATGGACATGTTGCTCCTGAAAAACTTTATACTTTTATTGATTCTTTGGGCACATTTAAAAAAAATCTAAAATTTCGCACAACAAAACAAGTCATTGACTTTGGAGATCTAAATGCTATTTTACCGCCACCACCACCGCCTTTAAAAACGAAAACAAAATGATACCAATCTTCTTCCCAACCCCAGAAAAATTCAGAGAATGGTTAGAAAAAAATCATGATAAAGAAACCGAACTTATAGTAGGTTTCTATAAAATGAGCACCAAAAAACCATCTATGACTTGGTCAGAATCTGTAGATCAGGCGCTTTGTTTTGGCTGGATTGACAGTGTTCGAAAATCAATTGACGAAGAAAGTTATTCGAACAGATTTACACCAAGAAAAAAATCAAGCAATTGGAGCGCCATCAACATTAAAAAAGTCGAAGAACTTACAAAGGCGGGACTTATGAGAGAAGCTGGATTAAAAGCTTTTGAACTAAGATCGGATGCAAAATCTGGAATTTACTCTTATGAAAAAGAACCCGAAATTCTAGATCCTGAATTTGAAAAACAATTTAAAGACAATAAACCAGCTTGGAACTTTTTCGAAAATCAAGCGCCATCGTACAAAAAAGTTATGATTCACTGGATTATGAGCGCCAAACAAGAAAAAACCAGACTTTCGAGATTAGAAAAAGCAATAGCAATAAGTGCTGAACAAAAGCGAATGTTGTAAAAGCTGTTGTTTTCATATTTTTTAAGCATTAACTTTATTCCGTCTAAAAAGTTTAAGCTAAAAAAGAAAAAGGAATGGAAGGAAGAAAAGCATTAGAATATTATGTTTTAGATGTATTCTCGAACGAAAGTTATAAAGGAAATCCACTTTCGGTGGTTTTTACAGACGGCAATTTAGAATTAGAAACGTATCAAAACATCTCCAAAGAATTTGGCTATTCCGAAACTTCATTTGTTTATTATTCCCCAGCGCAAAAAGCATTAAATGTGCGTTCATTTACTCCAACCGGAATCGAAATTGACGGCGCAGGACATAATTTATTGGGAGCTGTCTGCGGAGCTTTATTAAAAGGAATACCAATATTTAAAGACCAAGAAGAAAACGCTCGTTTTGTAATCATGAAGCACGCGGCAATTCCGTTAACCGTAAGTTTTGATCCTGTAAGCTTTTATCCTGTAGTACAAATGCATCAAAAATCGGCAGTTCTAAGACAGGAAATTCCAACATACAAATTAGCCGTTGCACTTGGTTTAAAAATTGAAGATTTAGACAGCAACGACTTTGTTCCCACAATCGTTAAAACCGAAGTGTCACATACTATGGTTCCTATTAAAAACAGTCAAATCCTGAACGATTGTATTCCAGATCCTAAACTATTGATCGAAATTTCGAAAGAATACCAATCTGAAGGCTTTTATTGTTTTACCATAAAAGGTCAAAATGAAGAACATATTGCTGAGACTAGATTTTTTAATCCAATAATCGGAATTTATGAAGATCCTGCAACAGGAACTGCCGCCGGCCCATTAATTGGATTTTTAACTCAAAAGAAACAAGCAAAACTCAATCACGAATACAAAATCCTGCAAGGCGTAAAATTAAATCAGCCTTCGATTATTGAAGTCATGAATCGCGAAAATGATATTTTGGTTGGCGGTTCATCGATAATTACAATGAAAGGCGTGCTTTATCTATAAACAAAAAAAGCTGCATCAATAAAATGCAGCTTTTTTTATATTCAAATTAGAAAAAATCTTAATTCATTTTCATTGGCGGTAAATCGAATGCAACAGATTCGTGTTCGAAATTATTTCTGTGCCCACCATCGCAAAATGGTTTGTTTGCAGATAATCCGCAACGGCAAAGACCAAGTGCAGATCTTCCTTGTAATCCGTAAACAGCTCCTTCTGAATCCATTATTTCAAAGTCACCTTCGATTTTGATTGATCCATTTTTATTGATGATTAATTTTGTCTTGCTCATAAACTTGTTTTTTAGTTTTTTTTCGGAAGGCAAAGATTGCGAAATAAATCTTGAAGATTTTAGTGGCAATGCTAGTTTAAACTGGTTCTATTTTAATGGTGTTTTACCACAAATATTGTCAGACCGAGCGAAGTCGAAGGCTCTCAAAGATTTTATATTTATTTACGCTGAAATAATCTCGCAAAGTTGCAGAATCGCAAAGTTTTACTTCATTTTATGTCATTTCGACGTAAGGAGAAATCTTCGCGAGAAACACCATTCCTAAAATCTCCAATCTTTGTCGAGTTACTTCCGAAGATTTCTCCTTCGTCGAAATGACAAGATTGTGTGAAACTAGCGCAGGCTTCGACTTCGCTCAGCCTGACAAAATGGTTAAAAAACTTTGCACCTCTTCGCCTTTACGAGATTAAAAAACTCAGCGAATCTCTGCGTTTTTTCTTCGTGCAACTCAGTGAAATTGCGTGCGAATCTCCACGCACTAACAAAATCTCAATTCTATTGCTTATTTTTGCACTCAATAAAATTGAGTTATGATACAAAATCCAAAGAGATATACTATTACAGCAGCGTTGCCTTATACTAATGGACCAATACATATTGGGCATTTGGCGGGGGTTTACGTGCCTGCAGATATATATTCTAGATACTTGCGTTTGCAAAATAAAGACGTTGCGTTTATCTGCGGAAGCGATGAACACGGTGTTGCAATTTCGATGAAAGCAAAAAAAGAAGGAGTTACGCCACAAGAAGTTATTGATAAATATGACGGAATCATCCGTAAATCGTTTGCAGATTTCGGAATTTCATTTGATAATTATTCCAGAACTTCTGCAAAAATACATCATGATACTGCTTCAGAATTCTTTAGAACTTTGTATGATAAAGGCGATTTTATTGAAGAAGTTACAGAGCAATTGTACGATGCAAAAGCAAATCAGTTTTTAGCAGACCGTTTTGTGGTTGGAACTTGTCCTAAATGCGACAATCCAGAAGCTTACGGCGATCAGTGCGAAAAATGCGGATCGACTTTGAACGCGACTGATTTAATCAATCCAAAATCGACAATTACTGGTGAAACTCCAATTTTAAAAGAAACAAAACACTGGTTTTTACCTTTAGACAGATATTCTGATTTCTTGACAAAATGGATTTTAGAAGGTCATAAAAATGACTGGAAACCTAACGTTTACGGACAAGTAAAATCTTGGATCGACGGCGGACTTGAACCTCGTGCGGTAACGCGTGACCTTGATTGGGGAATTGATGTTCCTGTTGAAGGTGCCGAAGGAAAAAAATTATACGTTTGGTTTGATGCGCCAATTGGTTATATTTCTTCTACAAAAGAATGGGCTGCTCGCGAAGGAAAAGATTGGGAACCATATTGGAAAGATGAAGAAACGAAATTGGTTCACTTTATCGGAAAAGACAATATCGTTTTTCACTGTATCATTTTCCCAGCGATGTTAAAAGCTGAAGGAAGCTACATTTTACCAGACAATGTTCCTGCAAATGAGTTTTTGAACCTGGAAGGAAACAAACTTTCGACTTCAAAAAACTGGGCAGTTTGGTTACATGAATATTTAGAAGAATTTCCAGATAAGCAGGATGTTTTACGTTATGCATTAACATCAAACGCGCCAGAAACAAAAGATAACGATTTTACTTGGAAAGATTTCCAAGCTAGAAATAACAACGAATTAGTCGCTATTTTTGGAAACTTCATTAATCGTGTTGTGGTTTTAACCAACAAATATTATGAAGGTGTTATTCCAACGCCAAATGAATTTAGTGAAGTTGACGAAGCTGTTTTAGCAGAATTAAAAGCGTATCCAGCTGTAATTTCAAGTTCGGTTGAGCGCTACAGATTCCGTGAAGCTTTAGGCGAATTAATGAATGTTGCTCGTTTAGGAAACAAATATCTTGCTGACGAAGAGCCGTGGAAAGTAATGAAAGACAATCCAGAGCGTGTAAAAACTCAAATGTATGTAGCACTTCAAATTGCTGCGGCGTTGAGCGTTTTGGCTGAACCATTTTTACCTTTTACAGCTGCTAAATTATCTAAAATCTTGAATTTAGGTGATCTTCAAGAACATTTTGAAGGATTTAGCAAGTTCTTGAAAGAGAAAAATCGTGATGCAAAAGATATCTTTATTGATAAAAAATTAGGTTGGAATGATATTACTGAAAATTCAGATTTGATTCCGGCTGGACACAAAATTAGCGAAGCCGAATTGCTTTTCGCAAAAATTGAAGACGAAGAAATACAAAAACAAATAGACAAATTGGAAGCAACAAAAACGGCTAATCTTGCTGAAAGCAAACAACCTGAACCTCAAAAAGATTTAATTCAGTTTGAAGATTTTGCAAAAATGGATATCCGTATCGGAACTATTCTTGAGGCTGAAAAAATGCCAAAAGCAAACAAACTTTTAGTTCTTAAAGTTGATACCGGAATTGATGTTCGTACAATTGTTTCAGGAATTGCCGAGAGTTTTACTCCAGAAGAAATCGTTGGTAAACGTGTTTCTGTTTTAGCAAACCTTGCTCCAAGAGCTTTACGCGGAGTTGAAAGTCAAGGAATGATCTTGATGACAACAAATGCCGAAGGAAAACTGGTTTTTGTAAATCCAGATGCTGATGCTCCAAATGGCGAAACGGTAAACTAAACTGATTTTACACATCTAAGCATATCGTTTGTCATTTCGAGGAACGAGAAATCTTCGCAAGTAACTCCGCAATGAGAATCCAATCTTTGTCGAGCTTCTCGCGAAGATTTCTCGTTCCTCGAAATGACAAAATTAGTAGAATTAAAAAAGAATAAAATTCTTACATTTTTCTGTTTCTTTCAAATTTATATTTGTACGTTTGTACTGACAAAATATTTGAAAGACTTTCGATAATAAACTTATTTAAAGTAACAATAAGCGAAACCCTCGTCATGGTGTTGGAGTAGGAAACTGCCCTTGATCTATTCTTTTGAATATTTTGTCACACCTAAAATGAGGGTTTCGTGCGTTAAAAATTTTCGATCATGACAGAAGAAAATCAAAAAACAACAGAAGCAGCTGTAATGACAGCAATGGCAAAATTTTTCTCAGATCTTTGGTTTGTAGATGATTTTAGAGAGCAGCCAGAATATTTGTCCGAAATTTTCGAGACTATTCTGTTAACCAAAATGGGTGAAGATCAAGATCTGAGAGTCAGAATGATCAACTCTATTAGAACCAGTAAAATACTGGCTGAAACACTCGGGTCTTTTTCTGATAAAGAAATTAACAAAGCCTGCGAGAAAATGATTAAAGCATAAAAACACAAAAAGCGTAAACTCTAAACTGATTTTACGCTTTTTAGTTTCAAAAGTATTTGCTTGTAAACTATCTTTGAAAAATAATACACGATTAAAATCACAAAATGAAACTCACCAAACCAAGATTAGCCCTAATCTGCGGTATACTCTGCATCTCGATTTTCCCGATATTGGTTAAATTACGTTTAACATCAGGATTAATTTCGGCCTTTTACCGAATGTTTTTTGCTGTTATTCTGCTTTTGCCTTATGTGCTTTTAAGCAAAAACTTTAAACTTCCGAGTTTAAAACTTACGCTTTTGGCAATGCTTTGCGGAATTTTATTTTCATCAGATGTTGCGGTTTGGAATATTGCCATTCAGGATTCGAGTGCAACACAGGCTTCATTGCTTACAAACTTATCGCCAGTTTGGGTAGGAATTGGTTCCTTTTTATTTTTAAAATCAAAACCTGCAACAAATTTCTGGATTGGAACAATTGTCTCTTTATTCGGAATGATAACTTTGGTTGGTTTTGAGTTTTTTATTGATCTTAATTTCAATCAGGCATTTCTATTTGCCGTTTTATCAGGAATCTTATATTCAATTTATCTTTTGGTTAGCAAAAATGTATTATCAAAAGTTGATGTACTTTCCTTTATGACAATCAGTTTATTTACATCGAGTATTTATTTAGGAATTCTTTGTTTTTCTTTAAACGAACCTTTTACAGGATTTTCAAATACCGGTTGGTTTGTATTAGTACTTCAAGCGGTAATTTGTCAATTGTGTGCGTGGCTTTCGATTAGTTATGCGACACAACATATGCGTGCAACAAGAGTATCGTTGAGTTTATTAAGTCAGGCTGTAATAACATCCATTTTAGCTTGGTTGTTTTTAGAAGAAAAAATAACTTTACAAATGGTTTTTGGCGGTATTATTCTACTTTTCGGAATTAGAATTACGTTTTACGACAAAACGATTTCTTTAAAAAAGTTTTTTTCTAAGTAAAGAACAGCTCACAGATTTCCACAGATTTAAAGAATCAACACAGATTATTAATTAATTTTTAAAAAAGTTCTCCCGCAGATTTGGCAGATTGAGCAGATATTTTTTTTAATCTTAATATCCCGATGGCTATCGGGAGTGGCGAAAAAAATTAGTGTAATTGCTTCGCCTGTTCGCTATCGCTCGGGTCGTGGCAAAAAAAACTGAAACTTGAAACAATTAAAAACCTGAAACAAAAAACATTATGTTACATAAAAACAAAATACCAAACTTAAAAGTAATCGCATTTGATGCCGATGATACTTTATTTGTAAACGAACCTTATTTTCAAGAAACAGAACATAAATTTTGTGCTTTGATGGAAGATTATCTTTCGCATCAAGGTATTTCGCAAGAGTTGTTTAAAATTGAAATAGAGAATCTGCCTTTGTACGGATACGGAATCAAAGGTTACATTCTTTCGATGATTGAAGCTGCGATGAACATTTCAAACAATACAATTCCGATTGAAGTTATCGAAAAGATCATTCAATATGGAAAAGAATTACTTGAAAAACCAATAGAACTTTTAGACGGAGTTGAAGAAACTTTGCAAGCGCTTCATGGAAAATACAAACTGGTTGTTGCGACAAAAGGCGATCTTAAAGATCAGCACAGTAAACTGCATCGTTCTGGTTTGGGTCATTATTTTCACCATATCGAAGTAATGTCAGACAAACAAAATATTGATTACCAAAAACTACTTGGCCGTTTAGACATTAAATCGCATGAATTTCTAATGATTGGAAATTCATTAAAATCAGATGTTCTGCCTGTTTTAGAAATTGGAGGATATGCCGTTCATATACCGTTTCATACTACTTGGGAACACGAAAAAATTAATCATAAAATAGAACATGAACATTTTAGTTCATTCGAAAACATAACTGAAGTACTTCAGAACTTACTATAATGAAAACACTTTTAGATCTAGAAAACTGGAACAGAAAAGAGCATTTTGCACACTTTAAGCAAATGGAAGAACCTTTTTTTGGTGTAACCGTAGAAATTGATTGTACAAAAGCGTATCAAACCGCAAAAGAATTAAATGTTTCTTTTTTTATTTACTATTTACACAAAACATTAGTTGCCGTAAATTCAGTAGAAAATTTTAAATATAGAATTGCCGATGATAAAATTTACATCAATGATCATATCGATGCGTCGGCAACAATTGGAAGAGAAGACGGCACGTTCGGATTTTCATTAATTGAATTCAATCCAGATTTTAATTTGTTCAAAGAAAATGCCTTGGCCGAAATTGAGCGCATTCAAAACACAACGGGTCTTTTTACAAGATCATTTGATGATGACAATTTGATTCATTTCTCGGCTATTCCGTGGATCAATTTCACATCAATTTCGCATGCCAGAAGTTACACATTTCCAGACAGCTGTCCAAAGATTTCTTTTGGAAAAATGATAACTTCTGAAACTGGAAAACGAACAATCTCAATGTCTGTACACGTTCACCATGCCTTAATGGATGGTTTACATGTAGGACAATTTATAGATCGCTTTGAAGAGGAAATAAATAAAAGATAGTTTTTCTTCAAGCTTATTTTGTTCTGCTGCTTTTAAAACGAACAAACAAAATGCGATAAAAAAACTCCAAATAAATTTAAAAGCCCTAAAAGATCTTTTTAGGGCTTTTTTTTATCTTCTTCCAAAGAGAAAGTACAATTATGAAAGATCATTTTCGTTTCGGAATAGAAAATTTATTTCATTAAATTTGGAATGATTTTTGTCTCAAAATACTCATGAAAAAAATATTCCTTTTCCTTGTTTTACTCCCTAACTCGATACTGCTAAGTCAAACAGTATTAAATAGTTTTCCTTTAAATCTAAGTAATCCGCTAGAAAATGGTCAGAGCTTAAATATAGAGGATGTAAAAACTAATGAGATATATGTATTTGCCTCAGACAATAGTAATATCAATATTTTAAAATACAATAAATCTCTATTTCTAAGAGGTCAGTTTACTGATTCGATAAAAAGTGCTCAAAATAGAATTTTGCTGGGCAGCAGTTTAAGTGAAGATGGAAATCCATCGCTGTATTGGAGTTCTCCCGATTATAAAAACTTAAGAATTATTAAGTATTACTTTGATACAAAAACTTCTAAAACTTTAACTTTTGATTTTGGTTCTTACAATTCTTATGTCATAAATCATTTTCAAAAAGACAATTCGTTTTATGTTTTAGCAAAAGAAATAAAAGAACCGCATTTACTTCTTTTTGAATTTAAAAATGGAAAATGCGAAATAAAAATGTTTGATTTTTCAGGAATTTTATTTCAAAATAAAAATGACCAGCGCTTTTCTTTCAGTACAATTCTGCAATATTTTCCAATAGAAAAAATGGAATATAATAACTTTAATCCACTGGACAAAAGTGTAAGCAAAAACAAAATGTATGTTTTAGATGACCACATTCTTCTAACTTTAGATTATAATACCAAAAAAACACAAGTTTTAGATCTTAATCTGGCAACTCAAGAAGTAACCGAGAAAAACTACGATCAGCCTTTATCTAAAAAGCCTTCTAAAACTTCAAATTCGTTTTATAACGACAACAAGTTATTTCAAATCAGCAGCAATAACGACGAATTTTTATTTGATGTAAAAGACTTGTCTACTGGCAAATCTGTTAAAACAGTTTCTATTTCAAAAAAGGATACTATAAGCTTTAAGAACTCTCCGCTGTTTATTCAAAATAACGGATACAAGCCACAGGAAATTACTACTACAGCCAAATTTCTAAAACAATTATCTGCTTTAAATTCTGGAGTTACGGTTTTTAAAAACAAAGAAAATAGTTTTATCACCTTTGGCGGATATATCGAATATCAAGTCTCGCCTACGCCGCGTTTTAATTACAGTGAAAATGATTCTTTCTTTGGATTTGAAGATTACAGTAATTATCCCGCTTATACACAAAGCCGAATGGTTTACTTTGATTCGATGCTGAATCCTAATTATGAGTTTATAAACAATCAACAAACTGAGCCTTTGGCTATTGATAATATATTTTATTTTTTAGGCAGAAGTAAAAACATTATTCTAGAGAACATCATTAAACTAAAAGACTATTCGCTTTTAGGTTATTATGACCTGGGAACAAAACAATATGTAATTCGTAAATTTACCGATGGTTTTATGCGTGAAGACTCCGGAAATCCTATTAGTAATAAAGCCGTTTTTTCGAAAAATTTCCCTGTAAATAAGCCTTAATTTTAGTGTAAATTAATCCAAATGCACCATGTTTTCTCGGTTTCGAAAAAATGGAATGAATTATTTTTTCTAACTTTACAAAAAAGACATCATTATGCTATCAAAAAATATTGAAACGGCTTTAAACAAGCAAATTCGCATAGAAGCAGAATCTTCGCAAACTTATCTTTCTATGGCTTGCTGGGCTGAAGTACATGGATTAGAGGGAATCGCTCAATTTATGTACACACAATCAGATGAAGAGCGTGCACATATGCTAAAATTAGTAAAATATGTAAACGAACGCGGAGGACACGCTAATATTACAGATCTAAAAGCACCAAAAACAAGCTATTCTACTTTTAAAGAAATGTTTGAGGAGCTTTATAATCATGAACTTTTTGTTTCTAAATCTATCAATGAGTTAGTACACATCACTTTTGAAGAAAAAGATTATGCAACACATAATTTCTTACAATGGTATGTTTCTGAACAAATCGAAGAAGAAGCAACTGCTAAATCAATTTTAGATAAAATAAACTTAATTGGAGACGATAAAGGCGGACTTTACTTGTTTGACCGTGATATTCAGCAATTAACAGTTTCGAGCTCAATCGCAATCAATCCAAAATAAAAAAAGTTAAAGTTTATTTAGAATACTTAAAAATAACTTTTTTGCTATATATTTGTCTCTGTTTTTATAATACAGAGGAAAATTGGGCAAGAAAGAAAAAGACAAGGACAAAAAAAAGGATAAAAAGAAAAAGAAGAATAAAGCTATCCTTGAGAACATTAAGAAGTTAGAAAACTGTAAATCTTCTTGTTGTGAGAAATACAAAAAAAGTGAAAAGAAACGTTGTTCACGTTGTCCGATGTTTGATTTATTCAAAAAAACTGCTTAACGATATATAGAAAACCCACCAATAGATTTGGTGGGTTTTTAATTTTAAAGTAAATTCATAATCTGATTTTAAAAACGCTTTCGAAATTAAATATGGAAAATCACATAACTATACCAAAATCCAGCCTTGATTTTTTGTCTCACCTTAAAGAAAACAACAACAAACCTTGGTTCGATGCACATAAACCAGAATACTTAAAAGAATTAAATCATATTGAAACTTTTGCAGGCGCGTTATTACAGGAACTTTCTAAAACTGATCTTATAGAAACGGCTTCTGGCAAAAAAAGCGTGTACAGAATTTATCGTGATATTCGTTTTTCTAAAGACAAAACTCCTTTTAAAACCTTTTGGGGAGGCAGTTTTACACGAGCAACAAATGAAAGACGTGGCGGTTATTATTTTCATATCGAGAAAGGAAATACTTTTGTAGGCGGAGGATTTTGGGGCCCCAATACAGCAGATTTAAAACGCATAAGAAGTGAATTTGGACACGACTCAGAATCGTTTAGAACGATATTGAAATCCAAATCCTTTGTTTCTACCTTTGGAACTTTACAAGGCGAACAGCTTAAAACAGCACCAAAAGGTTTTGACACAACCCATGAAGCTATTGATTTACTGCGTTACAAACAGTTTTTAGTTCTTAAACGCTTTACAGATGATGAAGTTTTGAGCCCTCAGTTTTTAGAACAAGCTTTACAAACTTTCAAGAACATGAGACCTTTTTTAGATTATATGAGCGAAGTATTAACAACTGATACAAATGGTGCTTCGATTCTATAATTTCATAAAAAAACCTAACACGTTTTAAAAACATGTTAGGTTTAATTTTATTCTGTTGCTTAAAAGATTATTTGCTAAGCAGTAAAATTTCATTTACGATAACTTCAGTAACATATCTTTTCTCTCCGTTTTTATCGTCATAACTTCTGTGAGTTAATTTGCCTTCGACAGCAACCTCTTTTCCTTTTACAACAAACTTTTCAATGATTTCGGCAGTTTTTCCCCATGCTGTTACTCGATGCCATTCTGTTTTTTCTACTTTATCACCTTGCTCATTTTTGTAGGTTTCATTTGTAGCGATCGTTAAATGTGCTACTTTTTTACCTGTTTCTAACGTTTTAATTTCTGGATCATTTCCTACGTTACCAATTAATTGTACTCTGTTTCTCATTGCATTCATGGCTTTTACTTTTTTAAATGTTCATGTAAAGAATTCGTTGATCAAATTCAACAAGGCAAAGATGCGATCGACTGCAAAAAATATTCGGTTGTAAACTAATTACTTTCGGTTGTAAATATTTGTAAACGTTTGTAAGTGGAAATCTTTTTGTATATTTGAGATAAATCCTACGATATGCAAGCAGAAATCAAAAAAGTAGAACTACGAAATTTAGCTCTTGAAGATTACAAACAATTGAAAAACTCAATGGTTGAAGCGTATCCTGAAATGGCCAATTCGTATTGGAGATCTAGTGATATCAAAAATTTACTTTCGATATTTCCCGAAGGACAATTAGTCATCCTTGTCGATGGCGTAGTTGTTGGATCGGCATTATCGCTTATTGTTGATGAAAAACTAGTGGATAAAAGACACAACTACAAACAAATAATTGGCGATTATACGTTTTCAACTCACAATCCTAATGGAGAAATTTTGTATGGAATTGATGTTTTTATTCATCCCAACTATCGAGGTCTTCGTTTGGGCCGACGTCTTTATGATGCTCGAAAGGAACTTTGTGAACAGCTTAATTTAAAAGCCATTGTTTTTGCCGGTAGAATTCCAAACTACAATCAATACGCCAAAAAATTATCTCCAAAAAACTATATCGAAAAAGTTAAAGATAAAGAACTGCATGATCCTGTACTTTCTTTTCAGCTCAGCAATGACTTTCATGTATTGAGAATCATCAAAAATTATTTAGAAGGCGACGAAGAATCAAAAGAATTTGCTGTTTTATTAGAATGGAATAATGTTTACTATGATGAAAGTCCGAGACTTATAAATCTCGAAAAAAGTGTTATCAGACTAGGATTGATTCAATGGCAGATGCGCCAGTTAAACAATGTTGAAGCTCTTTTTGAACAGGCGGAATTTTTTATAGATGTTGTTTCGGGTTACGGAAGTGATTTTGCACTGTTTCCAGAGCTTTTTATTGCGCCTTTAATGGCCGATTTTAATCATTTATCAGAAGCCGAAGCAATTAGAGAACTAGCGCGTCATTCAGATCCAATTCGAAAGCGTTTTCAGGAATTTGCCATTTCATATAATATCAATATTATAACTGGAAGCATGCCGCACTTAGAAAATGGTAATTTATACAATGTTGGTTTTTTATGTAAAAGAGATGGTACTTCAGAGATGTATTCGAAAATTCATATCACCCCAAATGAAGTACAACATTGGGGAATGAAAGGCGGTTCTGAATTTAAAACCTATGATACGGATTGTGGTAAAATTGGTATTTTAATTTGTTATGATGTCGAATTCCCAGAACTTTCTAGACTATTAGCAGATGAAGGAATGAATATTTTATTTGTTCCGTTTTTGACCGATACTCAAAATGCATACACTCGTGTAAAACACTGTTCGCAGGCGCGTGCTATTGAAAATGAGTGTTATGTTGCTATTGCAGGCTGCGTTGGCAATCTTCCGAAGGTAAATAATATGGACATTCAATATGCACAGGCTTCTGTGTTTACGCCTTCAGATTTTGCTTTTCCTAGTAATGGAATTAAAGCGGAAGCAACGCCAAATACTGAAATGACATTGATTGTAGATGTTGATTTAAACCTGCTTAAAGAGCTTCATGAACATGGAAGCGTACGAATTCTAAAAGACAGAAGAACAGATTTGTACGAAACTAAAAAAGTAAATTAATGAAAACGTGTCTCGAATGTTCTGAAAAACTCTTTGGCAGAGAAGACAAAAAATTCTGCTCAGACAGCTGCCGAAACGCCTACAACAATAAAATAAATAAAGACAGCAACAATTATATGCGTAATGTAAACAATAAATTACGAAAAAATTACCGTATTTTGTCTGAGCTAAATACTGATGGAAAATCGAAAGCAACAAAAGACAAAATGATTAATAAAGGTTTTGATTTTGATTTCTTTACCAATATCTTGCTGACCAAAACAGGAAATACCTACTATTTCCTATACGACCAAGGATATCGCTCTTTGGACAATGATTATTATATGCTTGTTAAAAAAGAAATTTAGTTTAATACTCATCATGAAAAAAAACCCAGCCTCAATTCTGGCAGTAGTCTGCATTTTAACCATATTAGGTATCATTTATGCCGCAATGATGCCGCAATGGCTGTCAAAAAATGATGAAGCTCTTGCCGATTTTTCAACTGAAAGAGCCTTCAATCAAGTGCAGATTATCGCTCAAAAACCACATTATGTTGGGTCAACAAATCATGAATTAGTAGCAAACTATCTTAAGCTTGAACTTAATCGAATTGGTTTAGAAACGAGTGTTCAAGAAGGTTTTACACTAAACGACAAAGGTCTTTTAGTAAAATCAAAAAACATTTTAGCCCGTATTAAGGGTACAAATAATACTAAAGCACTTTTACTTTTATCGCATTACGACAGTGCTCCGCACTCTTTTTCAAAAGGAGCAAGTGATGATGCATCGGGCGTAGCTACAATTCTAGAAGGAATTCGTGCTTTTTTATACTCTAAACAGCCTCAAAAAAATGACATTATTATTCTTTTTTCAGATGCAGAAGAATTAGGTTTAAATGGTGCCGCACTTTTTGTAAACAAACATCCTTGGGCCAAAGATGTTGGTCTAGTTTTAAACTTTGAAGCTAGAGGAACTTCAGGACCAAGTTATATGTTAATGGAAACAAACAAAGGCAATCAAACGCTTGTTGAAGAATTTTCGAAAGCAAAAACTGCTTATCCTGTTTCTAACTCGTTAATGTACAGCATCTATAAAATGCTGCCAAATGATACTGATTTAACTGTTTTTAGAGAGCAGGGAAATATTCAAGGATTCAACTTTGCTTTTATCGACGGGCATTACAATTATCATACGCAGCAAGATGATATTCACCATTTAAGCAAAACAACACTTGCACATCAAGGCTCTTATTTAATGCCTTTGCTAAAATACTTTTCAAACACAGATTTAAACAAAACTTCTTCATCAGAGGATAATGTCTATTTCAATGTTCCTTTTTCGTTTATAAGCTATCCATTTTCATGGGTTGCTCCAATGACTCTAATTGCTTTAGGTTTATTGATTATTCTTATTTTCATTGGAAAAGCAAAACGTATAATTACTTTTAGAGAAATATTCAAAGGGTTTGTTCCGCTTTTAGGATCTATAATTACGGCTGGATTAGTTACTTTTTTAGGTTGGAAAATTATCTTAGAAATCTATCCGCAATATTCTGATTTACTAAACGGATTCACTTATAATGGTCATGCTTATATTGGAGCATTTGTAACGCTTAGCATTGCTATCTGTTTCGCCTTTTATCATCATTTTTCAGATGCAAAAGCAACTATGAATCATTTTGCTGCTCCTTTATTGCTTTGGATTATTATAAATGCCTTTTTAGCAAACAGCTTAACTGGTGCAGGATTTTTAATTATTCCTGTTTATTTTGGAATATTGTTATTCGCAATCTACGTTTTTACTCAATATTCAGGATTAGGTTTAAACTTGATTTTTAGTATTCCTGCATTGGCAATTGTAGCGCCATTTATTGTGATGTTCCCAATTGGTTTGGGCTTAAAAATACTTTTTGGAAGCGCAGTTCTAACCGTTCTTCTTTTCGGATTATTGCTTCCTGTTTTTAACTCTTTCCTAAAAAAAGGTATTTGGCTTATCGTTTTCTTTGTCTGCTCGATCGGGTTTTTCGTTTACGCAGGCTATCATTCAGGATATGAACCAGGAAAAGCAAAATCAAACAGTTTGTTATACATATACAATGCAAACTCAAATTCTGCTATGTGGGCTACTTACGATGTAAATTTAGATGATTGGACAAAAGCTTATCTAGGAGAAAAAAACCAAAAAGCTCCAGGATTAAATAATCTTCCTTTAAGCAGTAAATACAGCTCTGGTTTTACATACAGCGCAATTGCTCCAGTTGTCGATGTGCCAAAACCAACTATTTCTTTCATAAAAGACAGCGTTGTGGGTAATAATCGATATTTAAAAATTAAAATTACTCCTAATCGAAAAGTAAACCGCTACGATATTTATGCTAACCCAAAAATGACATTTTACAACTTTAAGGCAAATGGAGTTTCAACTTCTGGAGAAAAAGGAAATCGTTTAGAACGAGAAGGAATGCGTCTTTTATGTTACTATGTTGTGGGCAATGAGCCTCTTGTTTTAGATTTCTACATTAACAAATCGTCTATTTTTGATATGGATTTAATTGAGAGTTCTTTTGATTTGTTAGCAAATCCATTACTTAAAATCAAACCAAGAAGCAATTGGATGATGCCGACTCCTTTTGTTTTAAATGATGCGGTTTTAATACAACAAAAAATAAAACGTTATACACCTCCTCCTGCACCAGTTTTACCGCCGGCAGCAGCTGTGAAAGATTCTACCATAATTGCAAAAGACAGTTTAAAACCGGTTATTAAACAACAATAGTTTATTATGGTGACGAGTATTTCAAGGAATCGTTTAGGAGCTGTTTAGTAAAAGCCACAAGGTGATAAAAATCCTATACTTTAAAGTTTAAAAACTTTAGTCGAAAATTAAATCTCAGGGCAGACTTTTAAATTAAGTACTGCCCTGTTTTTTTTAGAAATTATCTATACTCGATCTTTGGTTCTTCTTGCAAACATTCTAAAACAATCGCAAGGCAGTCATGAAAAGTCTTTTATAAGTTTTAACTTTGAGCTTTTTCAACTTTGAATCTTTACATAAAAATGGCAAAAATAAGTATATTAGGCTGTGGCTGGCTGGGTTTACCTCTGGCTAAAAAACTAATTGAAACAGGAAATTCCGTAAAAGGATCAACAACTTCCGAACATAAGCTTTCTATTTTAGAAAATGCCGGTATAAATCCTTTTTTAGTTACCGTTGAAAGTGAGGAAATCTTAGAAAGCATAAACAATTTTCTAGACGGAAGTGAAATTTTAATTATTGATATTCCGCCCAAATTAAGAGAAAATAACTCTGCATCTTCCGATAAAATTTTTGTCAAAAAAATCGAAAACCTAATTCCTTTTATAGAAAATAAAGCAATCAAAAAAGTACTTTTTGTAAGCTCAACTTCTGTATATGGCGATGAAAACAGTTTAATTACAGAAGAAACAAACCCAAATCCAGAAACCGAAAGCGGTCGTCAATTGCTTTTGGCAGAGCAGATTCTTCAAAAAAATCAAAACTTCGAAACCACAATACTTCGTTTCGGCGGATTAATTGGAGCTGACCGACAACCTGTAAAGTTCTTAGCCGGAAAAGAAAATCTTAAAAACGCAGATGCGCCGGTAAATCTTATTCATCAAAATGACTGCATTGGCATAATTGAAACAATCATCACACAATCAAAATGGAATGAAGTTTTTAATGCCGCGGCTCCTTTTCACCCTTCGCGAAAAGAATATTACACTCAAAAAGCAAAAGAATTGAATTTAGTTTTACCAATATTCAGTTCTGAAAAATCAGATATAAAAAAGACTATTTCAAGCGAAAAAATTGAAAACGAATTAAACTACCAATTTAAACTGGAGAATTATTAAAGACGACGAATGTCAGGCTGAGCGAAGTCGAAGTCCTTTTGTTTTCATAAGCCTTCGACTTCGCTCAGGGTGACAATAGTGTAAATTTTACGAACTTTAGTAAAACGAACAAAAACTTAAATTACTTACATAAAATCTTATATGGTTAAAAAAAACTTTGCGAACTTTGCGATATACCTTTGCACCTTTGGAGTAAAAAAATCATGGAAACAGTTTACATTAATTCACCTTTAGGAATCACCAAAATTATTGGAGATGAACATGGTATTTCAGTAATTTCAGTTTCAGATATTGACAGCAATGAGATTTCTAAAACAATTCCAGACGTTTTGCAGGAAGCTGTTTTGCAGCTCCAAGAATATTTTGAAGGGAAAAGAACCGATTTTGATCTAAAACTAAATCCAAAAGGCACCGAGTTTCAACAAAAAGTATGGAAATCATTACTTGAAATTCCGTATGGAAAAACAGTAAGTTATATGGATCAAACCAAAAAATTAGGTGATATAAAAGCGATTCGCGCAGTGGCTTCGGCAAATGGAAAGAACCCGCTTTGGATTGTAGTTCCTTGTCATCGTGTTATTGGTACAAATGGTTCTTTAACAGGTTATGCAGGCGGATTATCTCGTAAAAAATGGCTTCTTGAACACGAAAGCCCATCTTTACAACAAAGCTTGTTTTAAGTTTTTTTGCCACATATTTTACAAATTGACACGAATTAAAAACATTTTAAATTCAGTTTCATAAAACTACTCGAAATCATACTATATTTCTTATAATAAAATCAAAATTGTTTACATTTATATTCATAAAAAATTAGTGTAATTCGCCACAAAATTATGATTGAAAAAATAAACCTCAACAACATTCTCTTTCTTGATATTGAAACCGTTCCAGAAGAAGAAAATTTCAATTCGCTTGATGCAGAAATGCAATTACTTTGGGATCATAAAACGCAATATCAGCGAAAAGACGATTTTACTCCAGAAGAATTTTACGATCGTGCCGGAATTTGGGCCGAATTTGGAAAAATCGTCTGTATATCTGTCGGTTATTTTACAATTAAAGGTGATATACGTAATTTTAGAGTGACTTCTTTTTTTGGAGAAGAGAAAAAAATCTTGAAAGACTTTAATAATTTATTAAACAATCATTTCAACCAGCCACAGCATCTTTTGTGCGGACACAATGCAAAAGAATTTGACATTCCGTTTCTAGCTCGCCGAATGATTATCAACCAAATTGCAATTCCAGACAAACTGAACTTATTTGGTAAAAAGCCTTGGGAAATTGCGCATTTAGATACTTTAGAATTATGGAAGTTTGGCGATTATAAACATTTTACATCTTTAAAATTACTAACTAAAATTCTAGGCGTTCCATCGCCAAAAGGAGATATTGACGGCAGTCAAGTTGCTCATGTGTTTTATGTAGAAAAAGATATTGATCGAATTGTAACGTATTGTGAAAAAGACACTATTGCTGTTGCACAGATTTTTCTCCGTCTGCGTCGCGAAGATTTATTGATTGACGATGAAATTATTCATGTCTAATTTTTTAAGATTCAGAGGTGCAAAGTTTAAATTTATTAGAATTTTGATATTTTAAAAATGACACATTCGGAAATTTCTCATTATCGTCTTGTTTCTCAAAAACTTTACAAAACAACTAAATGTTCTCCACAAGAAATTGTACAATATTTAGGTGCGATGCAAGCTCAAGATTATGCCATGGCAAAATGGGCTGTGGGATCTCGATGTGATGCATCTGAAAAGGAAATTGAAGAAGCTTTAGATTCTGGCAAGATTATCAGAACCCATATTTTAAGACCTACCTGGCATTTTGTTTCGGCAGACGATATTTATTGGATGCTGGATCTTTCGGCACCACAAGTAAAAAAATTCACCGCTTCAGCCACAAAGAAATATGGTTTTGATTCTAAAAAACTAGATCAGATTAATACTTCGATTGAAAAATTATTGGCTAGAAACAATCATTTGACACGAGATGAAATAATGCAGGAATTAGGCATTAAAAAAACTTCGAAAGAAGATTTTCTAAGTGCCGCAATAATGATGAATGCAGAACTCGATGGTTTGGTTTGTAATGGGAAAATGAATGGCAGGCAAATTACATACGCGCTTCTTGAAGAATGTGTTGAACGACCAAATACTAAGCTTACAAAAGAAGAAGGCTTAGCAAAATTAGCAAAACGTTATTTCGAAAGTCATGGCCCGGCAACTTTACTAGATTTCTCGTGGTGGTCTGGTTTTTCACCTACAGTCTGCAAACTTGCGATTCATTCAATTGCATCAGAATTGAATTCGGTTATAATTGAAAATCAAACTTATTGGTTTGGTTCTGATGTTTCTAATGAGAATATTTTCCGCGAAAGCGTACATTTTCTTCCAGCTTTTGATGAAATTCTCATTTCGTATAAAACTCGTGAAGCTTCAATTTTATTAGAACATCAAGCTAAAGCCTTTACCAATAACGGTATTTTTAAACCCATAATTATGGAAAACGGAAAGGTTATTGGAACATGGAAAAGAACGATCAAAAAAGATCACGCAAAAATTGAAACACAGTTTTTTAGTGAAATCAAAAGCGCAAAAAAAGAACTGCTTTTGAAAGAAATTAAAGCTTTTGAAAATTATCTCGAGACCAAAATTATCATTGAATAAATCAAAATTTCACTAAATGATTATTACTTGTGAGAGATACTTCATCTTTCGATTATAAAATCTTTGTGCATATTATCCCTAAATAATTACATTTACAAAAAAAATTAGCATTATGGTATTAAGCAGATTCTGGTTAGTGATTTTTATTTCTTCGATTGTCTTTATTGTAGTAAGTTTATTTACTGCCAATACTTATACTATTGATTCTGTCTTAAATGGAAAGAAAGATGATCCGATTTTAGTTTCAGAAAAATACATTGAACAACTTCCTGCTTTTATCAAGGACAGTATTAAAAAAGCGCCAGATCAAACGATGATTATCAATCGTGATACGCTTAATGCTGACACAACTTATGTTTATAAAAACAAAACAGTAAAAATTTTCAGCGGTCTTCAAAAATCTGATGGTTTACTTCCAACTTGTAAAACTACTTTACTTGATTTAATTCTGCCTCTTATGGCTTATCTAGCCTTTTTCTGTGGATTGATGGAGCTTTTAATTGTTTCTGGAGCCTCTGGAAGACTGGCTAAAGTATTAAGTCCTGTATTTGTAAAGGTGTTTCCGAGTATTCCTAAAAATCATCCCTCTATATCTTATATGACTTTAAACTTTGCTGCTAATTTCTTAGGATTAGATTCGGCTGCAACTCCATTTGGACTTAAGGCTATGGAAAGTTTACAGGAAATAAACCCCGACAAAGACAAGGCGAGCGATGCTCAAATTATGTTTATGTGTCTTCACGCTTCTGGGTTAACATTAATTGCGACTTCAATTATTGGATATCGCGCAGCGGCTAATGCAACAAATCCAGCGGATGTTATGCTGCCTTGTATCATTACATCTTTTATTGGCACAATTGCAGCCTTTTTAATTGTGGGAATTAAACAAAAAATCAACTTTAAAAGTGCTTCTCTTCTAATTGTATTAATGGGATTAATAGCAGCAATTGTTGGTTTACTGATGTATGTAAATCATTTAGATTTAATTGGAAAAAACTACTTTACTTCTAACCTTTCTGGTTTGATATTGATTGCAATTATCGCTTTTACTTTGATTTTTTCATTCATTCACGAGAAAAAATTTACGGATGCCAATACAACCGTTTTTGAAACATTTGTAGTTGGAGCAAACAACGGTGTAAAAACTGGTGTTACGATTTTTCCTTATGTATTGGGTATGTTAGTTGCTATTTCTTTATTTAGAAACAGTGGTTTATTTGAAATTATAAGTAATGGAATTGCCTTTATATTCTCGAATATGGGTGTGAGTAAAGAAATTACCAATGCTTTGCCTGTAGCGATGCTTCGTCCATTTAGCTCAGCGGGATCTCGAGGATTTTTGATTGATTCGATGAATACTTTTGGAGCAGATTCATTGACGGCCAGATTAAGCAGTATTTTTCAATGCAGCGCCGAAAGTACTTTTTATGTAATCGCTGTTTATTTTGGGTCTGTAAATATCAAAAACACACGTTACGCTTTAGGAACAATGCTTTTGGTTGATTTGATTTGTGTGATTACGGCAATTTTTGTGGCTACTTGGTTTTTTTAACTAATTGATCCTACATCTTGTTTAAACTGGACTGAAGTCCAGCCCTACAATATTGTTCGTGCTCTCGCACTTTTCTTGATTTTGAAAAACCAATTTATTTTGTAGAGCTGGACTGAAGTCCAGCCTTACAATATTGTTTGTTCTTAAATCAGTTTTTTTAATTCCGAAGGAATGATTTATTTTGTAGAGCTGGACTTCAGTCCAGTTTAAAATAAATTTGAGATTGAATCAATAAGTTTGTAAGGTATTTTGTATTATTTTAGCAATTAAAATTATTACAGCGATATGTCCAACACCTTTCATCAAGTTTATATTCAGGCCGTTTTTGCAGTTAAATATAGAGAAGCGCTTATTACCGTTGAATGTAAATCAAAAATATTAGGTGTTATTGGAAATCTAATCAATGAAACTGGATGCAAAACAATAATTGTAAATGGAACAGAAGATCATGTTCATTGTTTCTTCGGCTTAAAGCCAACCGTTTCTATCTCTGAATTAATGAAAATTGTAAAAGGAAAATCTTCAAAATACATTAATGATAATCAATTAACAATTTCTAGATTTGAATGGCAGGAAGGCTATGGCGCTTTTTCCTATAGTCAGTCTCATATTGATGCTGTTTATAAATACATCAAAAATCAAGAAGAACACCATAAAAAACAAAATTTTAAAGATGAATACTTTTCTTTCTTGGAAAAATTCAACGTCAAATTTGAACAAAAACATGTTTTTCAAAACTTAATATAATTTGAATCTAAAATCATTGTAAACTGGACTAAAGTCCAGCTCTATAATATGAATTGAGCATTTGGCTTATTCTGTTGGAATGGGTTTAAATATATTGAAACTATAACTTTACTAAAAAAGGAACATTTAAAATAATATCGATTTAAAATAATGAAACCACAAGCTCTTTTATTTTTATTGCTTTTAATAAGCTGCCAAAAACCAAAATCTGAAAATCAACTTACGAGTACAACTGCAGAACCTAAAACTGAAACAGCTTCTGTAAAAGAACATTTTCTAAAAACAGATACTATTTCAATTGCTGAGGGAGAAGAAACCTCAAAAAGCAATTTTATTTTGGCGCATCTTCTAAATCAAACGGCAGATAAAGACAGCATTGTAACTGCAAAATACCGTCTTGATTTTTATGTGAACAAAACTAAAGTTACCGATTCTCAAATTTCAATTAAAGGCGTTGATAAAGGATCTGAATGGGGAGCAAGATATGGATTAAATTCGACAGCTTCCAAAAATTCTCCTTTTGTTCAAATTACTTTTGGGTATCCTGCCTGCAGTTATAGTCAAAATAATTATTTGTTTTATTTAAAAAACAGTGACTTACAACTGGTTCATGAATGGGATTCTATGCTCGATGGCGGTTGGGGAAGCTGGGTTGAGTTTGATAATCCAAATGCAAAATCTAATCCTGAATCTTTTTATTGTAAAACGGTAACCTATTTCCCTGAAGACGACAATGATGATATGGGAACCGTTTCACATTCTGACTCAATTGCATTTCGATTAAACGGAAATAAATGGAAAAAGGAATTAGTTTCTGTCAGAGACAAGGTTTATTTCGAGAAAAAAGTACCTTTTGATGAATTTCACAAACGAGAATAAACACCCAAAAACAACTCTTATTCAAATTCTTTCTTAGGTAAATAATTTCTAACTTTGTAAAAAACAAAGCAATGATTGATTTTATATACCAAGATCCTTATCCTATTTTAAAGGATGATACGCAATACCGCAAAATCACTTCTGATTTTGTAAAAGTGGAACAATTTGGAGAACGTGAAGTTCTTACCGTTGACCCAAAAGGTTTAGAGTTATTGGCTGAAGAAGCTTTAACTGATGTTTCGTTTATGCTTAGAACGACGCATTTACAGAAATTAAGAAAAATCCTTGACGATCCTGAAGCTACAGATAATGATCGTTTTGTGGCTTACAATTTGCTTCAAAATGCTTCGGTTGCTGCCGAAGGACAGTTGCCAAGCTGCCAAGATACCGGAACTGCAATTGTAATGGCAAAAAAAGGTGAAAGCATTTTTACTGGTGTTGATGATGCAGAGTGGTTAAGTAAAGGAATTTTTAATACCTATCAAAAACGTAATTTACGTTATTCGCAGATCGTTCCAATTTCGATGTTTGAAGAAAAGAACTCAGGTTCAAATCTTCCGGCTCAAATTGATATTTATGCTAAAAAAGGAGCTTCTTATGAGTTCTTATTTATGGCTAAAGGCGGAGGTTCGGCAAATAAAACGTATTTATACCAACAAACTAAGTCTTTATTAAACGATAAATCTTTAGATGCTTTTATTCGTGCAAAAATTAAAGATTTAGGAACTTCAGCTTGTCCGCCATACCATTTAGCTTTGGTTATTGGAGGAACTTCTGCTGAAGCGAATTTAAGTGCTGTTAAAAAAGCTTCTGCTGGATATTATGACCATTTACCAACTTCAGGAAATATGGCTGGTCAAGCGTTTCGTGATCATGAATGGGAAGAACGTGTACAGCAAATTTGCCAGGAAAGTGCTATTGGCGCTCAGTTTGGAGGAAAATATTTCACGCATGATGTTCGTGTAATTCGTTTACCGCGTCACGCTGCTTCTTGTCCAGTTGGATTAGGAGTTTCTTGTTCTGCAGATAGAAATATCAAAGGAAAAATTACGAAAGACGGAATTTTTGTTGAGCAATTAGAAGTGAATCCAAAACAATTTTTACCAGAAACAGCTCCACATTTAGAAGCTCCGGTTGAAATTGATTTGAATCAGCCAATGGCAGATATGCTTGCAAAACTATCTCAATATCCTATCAAAACACGTTTAAAGTTAAACGGAACTGTAATTGTAGCGCGTGATATTGCACATGCTAAAATTAAAGAAATGCTTGAAGAAGGAAAACCAATGCCGGAATACTTTAAAAATCACCCTGTTTATTATGCTGGACCAGCAAAAACACCAGAAGGAATGCCTTCAGGAAGTTTTGGACCAACTACGGCAGGACGTATGGACGTTTATGTTGATGAATTCCAAAAACATGGCGGAAGCATGATTATGCTTGCAAAGGGAAACCGAACTAAACAGGTTACGGATGCTTGTCATAAATACGGTGGATTCTATCTAGGTTCTATCGGCGGACCGGCAGCTATTTTGGCTCAAGATAATATCCTAAAAGTTGAAGTTGTTGATTTTGAAGAATTAGGAATGGAAGCGGTTAGAAAAATTACCGTTAAAGATTTCCCAGCTTTTATTATCACTGATGATAAAGGAAATGACTTCTTTGAAAATTTATAGTTTTTTTTTAGATGCTAAGGAACTATGGTTCTGAGCTGCTAAGATTTTAAATAAAAGAACCGCCAATTGGCGGTTTCTTTTTTACTATAACTTAAAGGTGTGTACCCTTTTATGATTTTCTTTAGTGACTTTGAGCCTTTGCAACTTTGGATCTTTGAGCCTATAACTAAGCACTTTTATCTTCTTTTTCGAAAGCTATAAAATGAGAAATTTTGCCTTTTAGATTATAAACAGGTATTGCATCAATGCTGCACTTGTATACTTTTCCGTCTTTTTTATAGTTTTCAAGGGTTTTATTGAACGGAACTTGCTGTTTTATGGCTTCTCTTATTTCATTTAAAACAACTTTTGATGTGGCTGGTCCTTGAAACATTTTTGGTGTTTTTCCTAAAACCTCATCTTCTGTATAACCAGTCATTTTTTTTATTCCATTTGAAGCGAAAATGATTTTCAAATTTAGATCTGTAACCAAAACAACTTCGTTTGTGATGCGTTCTTCAATATCAAAGTTTTCCTGATTCCAAACGAACTGATTGGAGATTTTATTCATTCTTTTTAAATCTGCAAGAAATAATTTCAGTTCTCTAAAATACTCACAATGAAAATCCCATGCTAAAATAGGAACTGAATTACGATCCGAAGCTTCCTCAGATAAGTTTGTTTTCATGCTTAGATATTTGATTTTATCAAAATTTCAATTCAAATATAAGAAGAAAATTCATCACAAATAAAGAAACAAAAACAATTTTAATCAATTATTAATCTTCTTAAAACGAAAACTTTAACTGTACAACAACTGCTTTTTTTTCTTCGGTATTTAAATTATTTAAAGAAATCCCCAGTAGTCGAACTGAATCTTTCATTTTTTCTTGATATAGTAATTCTTCAACAATTTCGATAATTAAACTTTTATCTGAAATAAAATAAGGCAGAGTTTTACTTCTAGTTTGCTGTGTAAAATCGCTGTATTTTATTTTTAGTGTAACTGTTTTTCCTGAAATATTATGCTTTTTCAATCGCCTTTCTAGTGAAGCGGCAATTTTTTCAAGCTGCTCCAGCATAAAAATTTCAGAAGACAAGTTCACATCAAAAGTATGTTCGGCCGCGACAGACTTAGTTATACGAGATGCTTTTACTTCGCTGTTATGAATTCCTCGAACAACATGGTAGTAAAAAGTCCCTGACTTGCCAAAATGTTTTTCAAGAAACTCCAGCGATTTGTTTTTTAAATCTAATCCTGTAAAAATGCCCAACTGATACATTTTTTCTGTTGTGACTTTTCCCACACCATAAAACTTTCGAATAGGCAGTTCTTCTAGAAAACTCGAAATTTCATCCGGATTTACCGTTTTTTGTCCGTTTGGCTTGTTGATATCACTGGCAATTTTAGCAACAAATTTATTAACTGATATTCCAGCCGAAGCGGTTAGACCAACTTCATTTAAAATCCTAAATCGAATTTCTTGTGCCAATAAACTTGCACTGGGATTTCCTTTTTTATTTTGAGTAACATCGAGATAAGCTTCGTCCAGCGAAAGCGGTTCAACTAAATCTGTGTATTCATGAAAGATCTTATGAATTTTACTAGAGATTTCTCTATATCGATCAAATCTCAGAGGAACAAAGATAATATCTGGACAGTATTTCTTGGCCAAAACTCCGCTTATCGCACTTCTAACTCCAAACTTTCGAGCTTCATAACTTGCTGCAGAAACCACTCCTCTATTCTCTGAGCCTCCAACTGCTACAGGTTTTCCTCTCAGCATCGGATTGTCCATCTGCTCGACAGAAGCATAAAAAGCATCCATATCAATATGAATAATTTTTCGATATGTTGACGAGTCTGACATGATGCAAATTTAAACAGGAAACCTATAACTAGAGAGCTTCTACTGTTATAAATAGTATCAATTTTTAAAGATTAACAACTAAATGATTCCAAACAAATCATTTTAATTATTTTTGTAGTTAATACCCGAAATTTTTTAAAATGCGAACATTTGTTATAGGCGACATACACGGAGGATTACTCGCACTTGAGCAAGTGATGAAAAAAGCTCAAGTTACTACAAAAGATACTCTTATATTTTTAGGTGATTATGTTGACGGCTGGAGTCAGTCAGCAGAAGTGATTGATTATTTGATTGATCTAAAAAGCAAACAAAACTGCATCTGCATTAGAGGAAATCACGATCAATTGGCTCTAGAATGGCTTGAAAACAGACATGATGACCTTGATGAAGAAATGTGGTACAAACATGGCGGAAGAGCTACTGTTGAAGGCTACGCTAAAGTATCTGAAGAAAAAAAGAAAACACATATTGCTTTTTTAGAAGCACTTAAGGATTATTATTTAGATGATCAAAATCGTCTATTTGTACATGCTGGTTTTACTAATTTAAACGGTGTTGTTTGGGAATACTTTCCGAAACTTTTTTATTGGGATAGAACATTATGGGAAACCGCGCTTTCATTAGATCCAAACTTAAAACCAGATGATCTGTACTATCCGAAGCGTTTTACAGTTTATAAAGAAATCTATATTGGGCATACTCCTGTTACCAGAATTGGACAGACTGTTCCTGTACAAAGGGCTTGTGTTTGGAATGTTGACACTGGTGCTGCTTTCAAAGGTCCGTTGACAATTATGGACATTGATACTAAAGAATTCTGGCAGAGTGATCCGCTGAACGAATTATATTCCGATGAAAAAGGTAGGAATTAGCACCTAAAAAATTAAATTTGCACTCAATAATTAATATTTAAGTTTTATGAAAAAGGTTATTACATTTTTGTTTTTAGTAACATTTGGGTTTACTCAGGCGCAGCAGGCTTTTAAAGGAAAAGGAGATATCAAAGTAAACGTTGGTGCTAATATACAAGATGGAGGTTCAGGAATTCAAGGGTCTGTAGATTTTGGTTTAGGAGAAAATTTCTCTTTTGGTTTTGTTGCCAATTATTTACTTGGTGTAGATAATTTTACTGGCTTTTACCATAACAATCCAACTCCTTACAACGATTACAAACCAGATTTTCAAGATCGTTTTGATGCTAAAGCAAGAATTAATGCTAATTTAAGCAGTGTTATTGGTGTAGAACAATTAGATGTTTATCCAGGTTTAAGCCTAGGATTACATAATTTTGGAGGTCACATTGGCGGACGTTATTTCTTTACCGATGGTTTTGGAGTTTTTACTGAAATTGGATTTCCAATTGCAAAATACGGAAGTAATGATGGTGTTTTTGATCACTTAAATAATCAAACGACTTTTAGCTTAGGAGCTTCTTTCAATTTAGATTAAGCTTTTAAGTTCCAAAGGCTCAAAGTGGCAAAGGGACAAAGGGACAAAGGGACAAAGTTTTTAAAAAGAAAAAAACCGCCTTATCGGCGGTTTTTTTCTTTTATATCTAAATTTCTGATACTAGTCTAAGTTTTCTTTTTAACATAAAAATAAAGTCATTTAATGTCGTGGAGTAATCTTCATTTGAATCCTCATCAATCAAAAATTCGGAAAGGTCTTTTTTTCGATGATAAATCAATAAGGAAGAGTAATTTATACCTATACTCGGAGCCCAATTTACAAATGACATCAGAAAGAAATAGAATATCAAAACCCTAATGAAAACAAAGAACTTCCGAAAACCTTTACTTAAACCATTTTCATTATTTTCTCTAAAAGCTTTAATGGTAAAATAAAGCAGTTGAATTATAAAAATCGGTATAAGAATGTTCGACAGATATAATAAACTCCGAACATCTATCAAAAACATTAACAATGCTATAAAATTCGAAGTTGCTGTATTTATTATGAAGAAATAACTTCCCCATTTAATATCTATTTCAAATTTTTCCAAATGTGTGTATTTTTAAATCAAGGCAAATGTAGATATGAAAGATTACCGTGTAATATAATCTAAAAAAAAACGTTACAAAAAATAAAACCGTCTACAAAATAGACAGTTTTGCTTTTTAAAAATTACTTAGGGTCTTTGTGACTTTGTGGCATTTTTTAAATTGCCATTTCAGGAATTTCTCCATCAATAATCAAATCGGCTTCCGTTGAAGCAATGATATGCTCGACAGAAACGCCTGGCGCTCTTTCTAAGAGCTTAAAACCTTTTTCTGTTACTTCGAGAACCGCTAACTCAGTTACAACCTTTTTCACGCATCCTACGCCAGTTAATGGCAAAGTACATTTTTTTAGTATTTTTGATTCTCCTGCTTTATTCACATGCATCATAGCAACGATGATATTTTCGGCGGAAGCCACTAAATCCATTGCACCTCCCATTCCTTTTACCATTTTACCCGGAATTTTCCAGTTTGCAATATCTCCATTTTCTGAAACTTCCATTGCACCTAAAATAGTTAAATCAACTTTTTGACTACGTATCATTCCGAAACTAAAAGCGGAGTCGAAAAAACTCGCACCCGGAAGTGTGGTTATGGTTTGTTTTCCTGCATTGATAATATCAGCATCTTCTTCTCCGGCAAAAGGAAAAGGTCCCATACCAAGAACGCCGTTTTCGCTTTGAAATTCAACTGCAATATCTTCTCTGACGTAATTTGCAACCAAGGTTGGAATCCCAATTCCTAGATTTACAAAATACCTGTCTTTTACTTCTTTCGCAATTCGTTTTGCGATATCTTCTTTACTAAGTCCCATAATAATGTGTCAATTTGGAAATTAGACAATTAGATAATGCCAAACGTTGCACTATCTTAATAATTATCTAATTATCACATTTTCTAATTATCTAATTCTAACAGTGCGCTGCTCGATTCTTTTTTCAAATTTTTCACCTTGAAAGATACGCTGTACCATAATTCCGGGAATGTGAATTTGATTTGGATCTAAAGTTCCAACTGGAACTAATTCTTCAACCTCTGCAATTGTAATTTTCCCTGCACCCGCCATACAAGCATTGAAGTTTCTGGCCGTTCCTTTAAAAATCAAATTTCCAGCTTCGTCACCTTTCCATGCTTTTACAATAGCAAAGTCAGCTTTAAAAGCTTCTTCCATAATGTGCATTTTACCGTTGAATTCGCGTACTTCTTTTCCTTCAGCAACTTCGGTTCCGTAACCAGCAGGCGTAAAGAAAGCAGGAATTCCAGCTTGTGCTGCACGACAGCGTTCTGCTAAAGTTCCTTGCGGAGTTAACTCTACTTCCAATTCTCCTGAAAGCATCTGACGCTCGAACTCAGCATTTTCTCCCACATAAGATGAAATCATTTTTTTGATTTGTTTTTTCTGCAAAAGCAATCCTAAACCAAAATCATCAACTCCGGCATTGTTCGAAATACAAGTTAAATCTGAAATTGTAGTTTCTACTAAAGCCGCAATAGTATTTTCAGGAATACCACATAGACCAAAACCGCCAAACATAATTGTCATTCCTGTTTTTATTCCATCAATTGCTTCCTGAACATTATTTACTTTTTTTGTTATCATAACAAAGGGTCTTTATTATCGTATATTTTTGATAAAAATAAGATTTTTAGATTAATTTATATCGATTTCGTAAAAAATAAAATCAACCCATCCAAAAAAAATATCCTTTTACATTTTTCAAATTTGAAAGCTGCAAAAGGATATTTTATATTATAAAAAGAGACTAAATTACAACTCGAATTCGTCTGTATTTTGTTCTGTCTGTGTTGTGTCTTTTACAACGGCAGGTCTACTGTAGCAATCTACTTTTATAGAAAGATTTGCTGGACGCTCAAATTCTGATTTAGAAATTTGAAGTCCTGGATCAGCATAACAAAGTTTCATGAAATAACCCCAAATTGGTAATGCCGCTGTTGCTCCTTGTCCGTAAGTTAAACTCTTAAAACGAGCCGAACGATCTTCGCAACCTACCCAAACTCCAGTTACTAAATTTGGAACCATTCCCATAAACCATCCATCTGATTGATTTTGCGTTGTTCCTGTTTTACCTGCAATTGGATTTCTAAACATATACGGATATCCTGTCCAACGGTTATCTCCGCTTCCTCCGCCTTCTGTACGCAAACGTGCACCAGAACCAGTTTCAGTAACTCCTTCTAATAATTTGATTACAGCAAAAGCAATATCTTTATTCAAAACGTCATGAGATTCTGGAATTGGTTCGTAAATAACCTCACCGCTTTTATTCTCAATACGGCTTAAAAATTGTGGTTTCACATAAACTCCTTGATTGGCAAATGTGCTGTAAGCCGCAACCATATCTTCAACTGTAATATCTACGGCTCCAAGTGCGATAGATGGTTGTGCAGGAATTTCGGTTTTTACACCTAATTTATGCGTTAACTCTACAACAGCTTCTGGTCCGACACGATCAATTAATTTTGCAGAAATCGTATTGATAGAGTTTGCCAAACCTTGCTTTAAAGTTACCATTCCGCGGTATCTGTTGTCAGAGTTTCTTGGTTCCCAATCTGCTGTAACATTATGACGTCCTTTATGAATCATAAATGGTCCATCAAGAATTGAATCACAAGGAGACATGTTTAATTGTTCAATAGCGGTTGCATAAACAAAAGGTTTAAAAGTAGAACCAACTTGTCTTGCTCCTTGCCCAACGTGATCGTATTGGAAATATTTATAATTAATTCCTCCAACCCACGCTTTAATGTTTCCAGTTTGCGGCTCCATAGCCATCATACCTGATTGTAAAAAATGCTTGAAATAACGAATAGAATCCAATGGAGTCATTACCGTATCACGTTCTCCTTTCCAAGTAAAGATGCGCATTTTTGTTTTTACTTTGAAAGAAGCAATAATATCATCTTCGCTTTTATCCATGTCTTTCATCTGAGCCCAGCGAACCGAATTTTTCATTGCCTGCATCATGATACGATCAGTTTCAGCTTGCGTAATGTTTACGAAAGGCGCATTTTTATTGGTTTTCATTTCAATAAAAAATTGCTGCTGCAGATTTTTCATGTGCTCAGAAACTGCTTCTTCAGCATGTAACTGCATTCTAGAATCAATAGTGGTATATATTTTTAAACCGTCTTTGTAGATATCATAATCTGATCCATCTGGTTTTTTATTTTCGGCAACCCACTTTTTCATATAATCACGAAGGTATTCTCTAAAATAAGTAGCCGTTCCTTCACGGTGGCTTTCTAACTTAAATTTTAATGAAATTGGCAAAGCTTGTAATCTCAGTTTTTCAGCTTCGGTAATCATTTTTGCTTTTTCCATTTGAGAAAGCACTACGTTACGACGATTTTTTACTCCTTCTGGATTACGAACTGGATTGTATAATCCTGAGTTTTTGAACATTCCGACTAAAATAGCCGATTCGTCCATAGTTAAATCTTTTGGATCTTTTGAAAAATAGGTTTGTGCGGCAGAACTAACTCCTACTGAATAGTTTCCGAAATCGTAAACGTTGCAATACATGGCCAAAATTTCATTTTTGGTATATTGTCGTTCCAGACGAATGGCGATAATCCATTCTTTTATTTTTTGTACAATTCTAAAAGGAAGAAATTTAGAACCTTCTCCGTGAAATAATTGTTTTGCAAGCTGTTGTGTTAATGTACTTGCACCTCCATTTGTACCTAAACTAAATACCGCTCTTAAAGTTCCGCGTCCGTCGATTCCTGAATGTTCATAAAAACGAGCATCTTCGGTTGCAACCAAAGCTTCAACTAAACTTTTTGGCAAATCTGAATATTTAAGCTGTGATCTATTGGTTTTAAAATACTTACCAATTACAACTCCATCAGAAGAAATAATCTCAGTTGCCAAATTAGAATCTGGATTTTCCAAATCTTCAAATGAAGGCATTGAGCCAAAAAGTCCCCAAGAAGCAAATAAAAAGAAAGCTAGAATACCTAATAAGGAATAGGCAAAAACTCTCCAGAACTTCTTTTTATAATAATTAATATCTTTTACGCTATTTGTTTGATTGTTTTTCTTAGCAGCCATAACTATTTTCTAATCTTTTTGTTCTATTCTAAAACCTACATCTGTAATACCATCTAAAGCTTCAACACCAGGTATTTTTCCTGATTCTCTAACCGCTTGTTTAATATGAACTTTGTAGGTTCCTTTAAACTTTACATCTTCTTTGTAAAAAAGTTTACTTTCTTTAATATCACTAAAACCGTTTCCTAAAAGACTTCCGTCAGGATTTGCCATTTGATATTCTAAAGTATCCACTTTTGTAAAACCGCTTGGTGTTTCTAAAGCTACAATTAAGAACAGATTATTAAACGGATAATTGTTATTGTCTCTCAAATTTACAAACAAATTGTATTTTTTGGTAGAATCTAAAACTGGCAGATCAAAAGTTATAATACTGTCTTTATGCCAAGCACTTCCAACAGATTTATACTCATCGAATACTCTTTTTTTATCGCACGAAAAAAGAAGTATCGCTGCCAAAAAAAGAATTCCGCTATTTTTTATTCTCATTTTTTGTAATAATTATAGGTTTTCTAGGTTCAGCCGTTTTATTTTCATTTGAATTTGGCTTATTCGAGTTATTTCCTTTATTCGGATTCTGCTGCTTATTCTGATGATTTGGCTTATTCGAATTGTTTGGTTTGTTTGGCTTATTCGAATTTCCTCCAGCAGGCTTATTATTTGCTTGCTGTGCTTTTTCAGGAGCTGCAACAATCGCATTTTCAGCATTTGGCTTACGCTTGCGACTTGGTTTTTTCTTTCTTTTCGGCTGATCAAAACGAGTTAAACTTTCTTGACCCATTGCATTATTAAAGTCTTTTTCAGGTTCTGAAGTTACTTCAATTGCAAAATCTTCTAATGAAGAAACTTTATTCTTTTGTTTATTCTCAGCTATAATTTCTTTTACCTGATCAATTTTTAAAACATGCCAATTTGCAAAATTATTGGTATAAGCGAACCACATTAATCCTTTAAAAATATCTTGTTTCTGGCAGATTGCGTCTCCTTTTTCAGTCACTAATTTAGTGTCGTAATCTGGAAAATCTTTCAATGCGTCCATATACGTATCTAACTCATAGTTTAGACAGCATTTTAATTTACCGCATTGTCCTGCCAATTTCTGCGGATTCAATGAAAGCTGCTGATAACGTGCTGCCGATGTGTTGACACTTCTAAAATCTGTTAACCAAGTTGAACAGCAAAGTTCTCTTCCACAAGATCCAATTCCACCCAAACGAGCAGCTTCTTGACGGAAACCAACTTGTTTCATCTCAACTCTTGTACTAAATTCTTTTGCAAAATCTTTAATTAAAAGTCTAAAATCGACTCTGTCATTTGCCGTGTAATAAAAAGTAGCTTTTGAACCATCGCCTTGAAATTCAATATCTGAAATCTTCATTTCAAGTTTATGCTGAATTGCCAATTCACGTGCACGAACTTTCATTGGTTCTTCACGATCACGTGCTACAGACCAAATATCAATATCTTTTTGAGACGCTTTTCTATAAATTTTCGGAACTTCGTTACTATCCGGATTTACTCCTTTTTTCTTCATTTGAATTTTAACTAATTCTCCTGTCAAAGTAACAATTCCAATATCATGTCCCGGCGAAGCAACAGTTGCTACAATATCGCCAATACTTAAACTTAATTTTTCTGAATTTCTAAAAAACTCTTTACGTCCGTTTTTAAAACGAACCTCAACACAATCAAAAATCACCTCTCCATTAGACGGGCTCATGTTCGAAAGCCAATCAAAAACCGTCAATTTATTGCAGCTATCGGTGCCGCAAGTCCCATTATTTTTACAACCCTTTGGTGCGCCGCCATCAGAGGTTGAACAACTTGTACATGCCATAATTATATATGTAGTGTTGCAAAAAAGCAACTTAAGTTCATAAACGTTTGATCGGTAAAGATAGTATTTTTTTTATTTTGCTTTTTATCGTTTGAATTATAAGACGTCTAAAATAAAAAAACCTGTTCTGTTTAACACAAAATAGGTTTTTTTAAGCTTTTTTTAGGCTGAATATATCTATGTCTCTTTTACCGTTATAATCTTAACGGGACAAGCTTTTGCCGCTAATTCGCAGCTTTCAACAATAGTATGATTAGGCGATTTTAATGTAAAAAACCCTTTTGCATTTACAGAATGAATCAAAACTGACTTACCGTCTTTTTTTGACATTTGAAAATGCACTGGATCCATTTCGACGCAGTAATTACAGCCTATGCATTTATCTCTTTGTAAAGTAACAATAACCATTACGATTCAACAATTTTATATAATTTGTCCGACATTCTGATTCTAAACGGAAGTTTAAAAGTACAATCGTCTCCTTTTGTTGCTTTTTCGGCTTCAAGATCATTTACAAACATTTCGTCAATAATCATTTCCTGAGCGCCGGTGCTTGGCCCGGTTACAAGAATTTTATCACCAATTTTAATATCGTACGCTTCTATTTTGAATTGTCCTACGTTGGCTTTTGGAAAGTAATGTGTTCCTTTTCCAACATAAACCTTTTTCTGTGTTGCTGCAGATCCTGGAATAGCGCTCCATTCTCCCAATTCCTGACCTAAATAATATCCTGACCAGAAGCCGCGATTATAAACGGTTTCTAAAGCCTGCATCCAAACTGTTACTTTTTCTTTGGAGAAAGTTCCATCATAATATGCATCAATAGCTTCACGATAGGTTTTAATAACTGTTGCTACATACTCTGGCGCGCGACCACGTCCTTCAATTTTTAAGACCTGAATTCCAGAATCGATAACCTGATCTAAGAAATCCAGCGTGCATAAATCTTTTGGCGACATCATGTATTCGTTATCGAGTTCGATTTCAAAACCAGTTTCCTGATCGATAACGGTATACTTTTTTCGACAGTTTTGTTTGCACGCACCACGATTCGCAGATGAATTATGCGAATGTAAACTCAAATAACATTTCCCCGAAACTGCCATACACAAAGCACCGTGTCCAAAAATTTCGATTTCGACTAAATTTCCATTTGGACCTTTTATCTGTTCTTTTTCAATTTGAGCCGTAATATTCTTTACTTGACGCAAGCTTAATTCTCGACTCAAAACCATTGTATCTGCAAATAAACTGTAGAATTTTATGGTTTCAATATTCGTTACATTTAACTGAGTTGAAATATGAACTTCGATTCCAATTGATCTTGCCATAGCAATTACCGCTTGATCCGAAGCAATTACCGCCGTAATATTGGCTTCCTTGGCTTTGTTCAATAATGTTTTTACAACAGATAAATCGTGATCGTAAATAATCGTGTTTAATGTAAGATAGCTTCTAACATTTTTTGCATCGCATCGATTCGCAATTTCCTTTAAATCTTCAATGGTAAAATTTACTGTTGATCTTGCACGCATATTCAGCTGTTCAACTCCAAAATATACGGAATCACAACCATTATCTAAAGCAGCCTGAAGTGACTCAAAGTTCCCAGCGGGAGCCATGAGTTCAATTTTGTTGGTAAGTGTCATTTTTGATTTATTATTCAAATGACAAAAATAATGTGGGTATAGATTAGATTCCTATGATTTATATCATAGTCTATATTTTAAAAATTATTCTTAGAAGTATTAATAATCATTGTCGATATCCGTTGTATTCATGCGGTTGAAACCACAGGAAACGCATCAAATTCATCTTTCCCATTTTTCTTAAAATGATGTTGCTTTTGATTTTTTATATAATTGTAAGCAGCATCTAACCGAGATTCACTAACAGAGAAAGCTGCAAAGCCAGTCTGCCAAGCAAATTTTTCAAGGATAAGTTCTCCTCTATTTATAAAATGAGAAGAACTTCCTTGTTATTTATTTTATGATATCTGAAATAGATTTTTGCGGATTTTGTAAAAACAAAACATGCACATGATCAGGCATTCCATTTATGATTCTAACAGAACATCCGAGTTCAATTAACTCTTCTCGAATACAATCGTATAAGTTTTTCTCAATTGGATAATCAATTAATTCCTGACGATTTTTGGCTGCCCATATTACATGAATCCATAATTTGATAAAGGAATGTAAGATATATAAATTAGCATAAAATTTTGCTAATTCACAATTTTATACAATTTATCTGACAATCTAATTCTAAAAGGAACCTCAAAAGTAACTTTATCACCAATTTTAGCTGTTGTAGTTTCAGCTCCATCGACAATCAGTTTTTCTAAAATCATTTCCTGATTACCAGTTGTTGGTCCAGAAATTAAGATTTTATCTCCGCTGTTTAACTCTTGGTTTTCAATAGTAAATTGTGCCACTTGTGCTTTTACATAGTAATGTTCTGCTTTTCCAAGAAGTACCTTTTTTACTTTTACTTTCTGACGAATATCAACTGGTTTTTCTGCGGCACCCAAAGCTGAATTTGGTAATTCTCCTGAATGCTTGAATTTTAGATTTTCAGATTTTCCTTTTCTAAACACTTTGTTTCCAACTTGCTTTCCAGTTCTCAATCTTACTTGATCTACTAAAGGCATATGAATAATCTCCAAACATTCTGTAGAACAGCAATTTTCCATAGCGGTTTTGCAATCATCACATTGAATAAACAATAAATGACATCCGTCATTTTCGCAGTTTGTGTGATTATCACAAGGTTTTCCGCATTGGTGACATTGCGAAATAATATCATCTGTAATTCTTTCGCCAAGACGATTATCAAATACAAAGTTTTTTCCAATGAACTTGCTTTCTAAACCTTCAGCTTCAATTTGCTTAGCGTAATTGATGATTCCGCCTTCTAATTGAAATACATTTTTAAATCCTTGGTGTTTAAAATAAGCACTTGCTTTTTCGCAACGGATTCCTCCGGTACAATACATTACTAGATTTTTATCTTCTTTATGATTTTGAAGCTGATCGTTGATAATTGGCAGACTTTCTCTAAAAGTCTCAACGTCTGGAGTAATAGCATTTTTAAAATGACCTACTTCACTTTCGTAGTGATTTCTAAAATCAACAACTATTGTATTTGGATCATCTAAAATTTCATTAAATTCTTTGGCTTTCAAGTGAACGCCAATATTTGTTACATCAAAAGTATCATCATTTAAACCGTCTGCAACGATTTTATGGCGAACTTTAATAGTTAATTTTAAAAAGGAATGGTCATCATGTTCTACAGCTTCATTTAAACGAATGCCTTTCATGAAATCATAAACTTCAAGAGTTGCTCTAAAAGCCTCCAAATTTTCTTCAGGAATACTCATTTGAGCATTAATTCCTTCATTGGCAACATAAATTCGACCTAAAGCATCGAGTGCGTTCCAGGCTAAAAATAAATCATCGCGAAATTTTTTGGGATCTTCAATTTTTGCATACGCATAGAAAGACAACGTAAGTCGTTGTTTACCTGCATCATCGATCATGATGGCTCTTTCTTCTGCGCTCAAAGTGTTGTACAGTTGCATGCTATAAACAGTTTTAAGTTAAGAATATATGTGATTTTTTAAATCTGCTGCAAAAATAAGGTTTATTTTCAGATTAAAAATTCTATTAACATTTTATCTGTTTTTTTTATTAAATAATCAGATCAATTCCTGTGTTTTTTCTTTACTACTTATCAAAAACCCTAATAATTACTGATTATCAAATAAATACAAACCAAACAACGTGAAGTAAAATGAAATACACTTTTTATACTTTTTTATTAAAAAAATGTTAACTTAGCTATGGACTTAATTGGTTTTTAATTAGTTGAATATTAATGCATCTTAATATAAATTAAAAATGAACAAAATTTACCTCTCGGCAATTCTAATCCTTTTCTTTCTTTCAGCCTGTAAAAAAGAAACTCCGCCAGCGCCCAAACCATTAGAAATCTCAATCCTTACAGTTTTGAATCAGGATGTAAAAGTTGAATCTGAATATACTGGACAAACTTATGGGCAATCAGATATTCAAATAAATCCGCGAGTCGATGGCGTTATTATAAGTATGAATTTTAAGGAAGGTGGTTTTGTAACCAAAGGTCAACTATTGTATACCATTGATCCATTGCCTTATAAAGCAAAAGTTAACGAATCTGAGGGAGCATTGGCAGAATCACAAGCGCGTTTGGCAAAAACCAAGGCTGACTTAGATATGATTGCTCCATTAGCCAAGATAAATGCTGTCAGCCAGAGAGAACTAATTTCGGCAAAATCAGCATATAATGCTTCTCAGGCTCAGATTAAAGCGTCACAAGCGTCTTTAGAAAACTCAAAAATTGAACTTGGTTATTGCCAAATTCTAGCTCCAATTTCAGGTCTAATTGGAATATCTAAAGTAAGAGTCGGCGATTACGTGAGACCTGGCGCGGCATCTGTTCTAAATACAATTTCTGATTTGGGAGATGTAAGGGTTCGATTTACAATGAGCGAACAAGAATTTCTTCGTCTTTTTAGAGAATTTAATAAACCAGACTCTCCTTTAAAAGGAACTGGCGCAGTTGTTTCTTTAAAATTATCAGACGGATCAACTTACCCTGAAAGCGGTCGAGTTAGTTTTGCCGACAGACAAATTGACCCTTCTACTGGTGCAATAACATTTGAAGCTTCATTTGCAAATCCTGATAAATTATTGCGTCCCGGCCAATATGTAAAAGTCGGATTACTTACAGATGTTCGTAAAAACGCCATCGTGATTCCGCAGCGAGCTGTGATAGAAGTTCAAGGAATTTATCAAGTTTATGTTCTTGGAAAAGACAATAAAGTCAATATGCAGATTGTAAAACCGGGTCCGTCTGTAAAAGATGGATACGTTATTGAAGACGGTTTAAAACCTGGAGATAAAATTGCCATGGGAGGCACTTCATTATTAAAAAACGGAAGTGTTATTACACCAAAAATAGTACAATGGGAATTAGGTCAGACTGAGGCTGGAGCAGCTAAATAATTTATACAACACAGTATTATGGGAGAATTTTTCGTTCGCAGACCAATCGTTGCTATTGTAATAAGTATTATTATTGTGATACTTGGATTACTGGCATTACAAAAAACGCCTATTTCACAATACCCAGACATCAATCCGCCTGTTGTAAAAATCACTACAAGTTTTACAGGAGCTAACGCCTTGAATGTTGAACAAGCTGTTGCTACACCAATTGAACAAAAGGTAAATGGTGTAGAAAATATGCTGTACATGAAATCTACCAATACTTCTGATGGAGCTTGTACTATTGAGGTAACTTTTGATGTAGGGACCAATTTGGATAATGCCAATATGCTTACGCAAAACAGGCAGAATCAATCTTCACCTTTTATGCCTGCAAGTGTAAAGCAACAAGGTGTTGTGGTAAAAAAATCCCTTTCATTCCCGATGATGTTATTTACGGTGACATCAAACAATCCGAAATATGACGCTAAATTTTTAAATAATTATGCCAGTATCAATATTGTAGATCAATTGGCACGTATAAAAGGTGTTGGAGAGGTTTCACTTTTTGGAGGAAGTGATTATTCGATGCGTATTTGGCTAAAAGCAGATGTAATGAGCAAACTGGGCGTTACTGTAGATGATGTCAAAAATGCATTGAATGCTCAAAACATGATTAGTCCCGGAGGAAAATTTGGAGCTGAGCCTGCTCCGCCCGGAACCGAATTTACTTACGGTGTTACGCTGCAGGATCGTTTAGTTACTGAAAAACAATTTGGAGAAATCGTTGTTCGAAGTAAAAAAGACGGTGCTCAGGTTTTACTCAGTGACATTTCAAGAATTGAATTGGGAACTGAAAATTATAGTTCATCTGCACGTCGTAACAGTTCTCCAAGTGCAGTAATGGCAGTTTATCAAATGCCGGGCAGTAATGCTCTTGAAGTGGCTGAACTAGCCAAAAGCACCATGAAAAAATTGTCTGAAAAATTCCCACAAGACATAGAATATCAAGAATCTCTAGATACGACTCTTGCCATTACCGCGGGAGTTGATGATATTGTTCATACCCTTTTTGAAGCCATTATACTGGTAATTCTGGTTGTTTTTATTTTCCTTCAAAACTGGCGTGCTACATTAATTCCTTTAATAACAGTTCCCGTTTCTTTAATAGGCACAATTGCTGTTTTCCCGTTATTAGGATTTTCTATAAACACACTTTCACTTTTAGGGTTAGTGCTCGCGATTGGTATTGTAGTCGATGACGCCATTGTTGTGGTAGAAGCTGTAGTTCATCATATCGAAAAAGGAAAAAATCCGCGAGAAGCAACAATTCAGGCAATGCGCGAAGTATCTGGCCCTGTAATCGCAATTGCCTTAATTTTGATTGCTGTATTTGTGCCAGTTGCAATGACTCCGGGAATTACTGGTCGTTTTTATCAGCAGTTTGCCATAACCATTGCCGTCTCTGTAGCATTCTCTGCTTTTAGCGCCTTATCTTTAAGTCCCGCTTTATGTGCCATGTTGTTAAAACCAACAAAACCAATCGAAGAACAAACGGGCTGGTTAGCTAAGTTTTTTACTGGATTTAATAGAATCTTCGAAAAAGTAACAGGCAGATACATAAAAGGAGCTACTTTCTTTGCTAAAAAATCAATGCGAATTGTTGTATTACTGGCGGTTATTCTAGCTGCCGTTGTATTACTTGGCAAAAAAATTCCGTTAGGATTCATTCCCGAAGAAGATCAAGGTTATGTGTTAGTCAATATGTCTTTACCGCCGGCATCTTCATTACAACGCACTGACGAAGTATCTAGAAAAGTGGACAGCTTATTAAAAGAAGAGAAATCAATACTTTCCTACACTACAATAAATGGATTTAGTATGCTTACCAATTCTTACCAGCCTAATAGTGCATTCGTTTTCATTTCATTAAAACCTTGGGAAGAAAGAGAAGAAACCTCAAAACAATTTGTAGACAGAATAAACAAAAAATTTGCAACTCAAATAACGACTGCTTCTGTATTTGGATTTGGTCCTCCTGCAATTCAAGGTCTTGGTGCATCTGCAGGTTTTAGCTTAATGCTGCAAGATAAAGGCGGTAACACTCCGCAATATTTAGCCGAACAAACTCAGGCTTTTATAGCTGCAGCTCAACAGCGACCAGAAATAAAACGTATTTACACCACTTTTAATGCTGGTTCTCCGCAGATTAAACTTGATATTGATAATGACAAAGCTATGAAGCTGGGTGTACCCGTCTCGAAAGTTACGGAAGCATTAGGCGCATTTTTAGGAGGAAGCTATGTAAATGATTTCAATCGTTTTGGGCGTCAATATAAAGTTTTCATACAAGGTGAAGCCGTTAATAGAGTAAAACCTGAAGATCTAAATTTAATTTATATCAAAAACAATGATGGCGATATGCTCCCAATATCCACATTAGTTACGGCCACAAAAGTTATGGGACCAGATTTCACCAATCGTTTAAATCTTTTTAGATCAGCCGAAATTGGCGGAAGTCCAAATGACGGCTACAGTAGTGCGCAGGCTCTAGAAGCGTTAGAAGAAGTCGCCAAGCAAACCTTGCCGGCAGATATGGGCTACGATTACATCAACCTTTCGTATCAAGAAAAACATTCGCCCGGCGGAAGTTCAGTATTTATAATGGCGTTAGTTTTTGTGTTTCTAATTCTAGCCGCACAATACGAAAGTTGGAAACTGCCTTTTAGTGTATTACTTGGTGCGCCTTTTGCCGTTTTTGGTGCATTTTTAGGACTACTTTTAGCCAGAATTGGAAGCGATGCATATGTCAACAACGTTTTTGCTCAAATTGGATTAGTATTGTTAATTGGATTAGTCGCCAAAAATGCCATTCTTATTGTCGAGTTTGCCAAAGAAGAATATGAGAAAGGAAAACCTCTCTATGAATCAGCAATGGTAGCGGCAAAACTTCGTTTTCGACCAATTTTAATGACAGCCTTTGCTTTTATTCTTGGAGTTGTTCCGCTCTTAACTGCTACAGGAGCTGGTTCTCAAGCTCGTATTGTAATGGGAATGGCAGTATTCAGCGGTATGTTAATCGCCACCGTTTTAGGTGTATTAATTGTTCCCGGCTTATTTGTAATGATTGAAAACATCGGTAAAAAGAAAGATGATGAGATCGTAACAACTGAAAATAATATGGACTCAAAAACTACAGACCATGATTAAGAAATACAAAATAATCGTAGTTATATTTATACTTTCACTATTACCGGTGGGCTGTATGGTGGGGCCAAAATATACTAAACCAGAACAGCTAAAGTCAGATTCTTATAAAAACGAAAGAAATTTAGATACTTTGGCTTCGGTAACCAACTTAAAATGGTTTGATCTATTTAATGATGATGTTTTAAAAGATCTGATTACAAAAGGACTGCAAAATAATTATGATTTAAAAATTGCAGTCGCCAGAATTGATCAGCTTAGAGCAGAATTAGGATATTCTAAAACAAATTTATTGCCTTCATTTCAATACGGAGCAACCATAAACAGCAACGAGAAAAACTTAACACCATCGAATGTCGGGGCTAGTATGTCGTGGGAAATTGATTTTTGGGGAAGATATCGCCATGAGAATAATGCTGTACAAAACGAACTTCTTGCGACAGAAGAAGCTCGAAAAGTTGTTCTGTCTGATATCGTAAGTAACATCGCTACAGCTTATTTTCAGATGCGAAACTTTGACGATCAATTAGAAATTGCAAAACACACTCTTTCTACTAGAGAGAAATATTATGACATTATAAGCAAGAGATTTGAAAGCGGTTATATCTCTGAGGTCGATAAAGTGCAAATTGAGCAACAAGTTGCCATAGCACAAGCTGCTATTCCGAATATCAAAAGACAAATTACCTATCAGGAAAATATAATTTCTCTTCTTACGGGGCAGCTTCCAACAGAAATTCCAAGAGGAAAATCTAATACCGAATTGCGAATTGTAAACGAAATACCATTATCAATTCCTTCTTCTTTATTAGAAAACAGACCAGATGTAAAAGCGGCAGAATTAAAGTATAAAGCTTCAAATGAAAGAATCGGAACAGCTCAGGCTATGCGCTTTCCTTCTCTAAACCTTGCCGCAATTGCAGGATTTGCAAGTGCCGATTTAAGCAATTTATTTTTAGGAAGTTCCTATTCCCAGAATGCATCAGCCGGAATCGCAGGTCCAATATTTGCTTTTGGAAGAAACAAACGAAGAGTTGAAATATACAGACAACAGGCCGAAGAACTCAAATTTTCCTATCAAAAAACATATATTTCTGCCGTTACCGAAGTAGAGCAATCCATTCAAAACATCAAAACGTATAAAGAAGAATGGGAAGCGCGCAACAAACAAGTTAAAGCGGCTTTAATAAATTATAAACTGTCCTACGAAAGATACGACAGCGGTTATGTTTCTTATCTAGAAGTTTTAGATGTCGAAAGCAACTTGTTTCAGGCTCAATTAAGCCTTTCTCAATTATCTGAAAGACAATTAAGCTCAATGGTGGAGTTGTATAAGGCACTTGGCGGAGGATGGAACCTCTAAGGTTCTAAGGTACTGAGATTTTAAAAACGTTATAAAACAACAAAAGCACTATTTTCATAGTGCTTTTGTTGTTAATCTTTGTACCTCTGTATCTTTGCCGCTTTGAGCCTAAAACCTTAGAGCCTCAGCAACTCAGAACCTTAGTCCCTTAAATTAACAAAACTCGTTAAACGCATCTTGCAAATTCTCAGCGATCATTTCAGCTGGGCGACCTTCGATATGGTGGCGCTCTAACATGTGAACCAATTCTCCGTTTTTGAACAAAGCCATAGATGGCGATGATGGAGGAAATGGAAACATATGTTGTCTTGCAGCATCAACAGCTTCTTTGTCAACACCAGCAAAAACTGTAATAAGATGATCTGGTTTTTTAGCACCTTCTAAACTCATTTTTGCTCCCGGACGCGCATTTCTTGCAGCACAACCACAAACAGAGTTTACAACAACTAAAGTGGTACCTTCAGCTTTGATAGCATTATCTACAGCCTCAGCACTATGTAAATCTTGAAAACCTGCAACAGTTAATTCAGCTTGCATTGGTTTTACCATTTCTTCTGGATACATATTTTTTATTTTTAAATTTTACTTTTGAACTGCAAAGTTACAAAGTTTACTCGCAACTACTTAATTTGAAGTATAAAGTTTTGTTATAGTTCGATTGATTTAGTCAAAAGTTGTAAAGTCATAAAGTCGGAAGTCAAAACCAAATCTTAAAACAATACCTTTTTTAAAAGATAAAACTCACAACAAACTCGTTAACAAAGACATAATATGATTTTTTTCAGTTGTTATTTACTGAATTTCTTTTGGTACGGATAGGTTTCGTAAACTGTATTGTCTTCATTAAGAGAAAACCCTTTAGCAGCATCTTCTCTGGCAATTCCTACCAAAGCCACAACTTCCTCTCTTGACTTACCTTGTTTCAACCAGCAAATCGCTTTGTAATACTTTGCGTCTGAAAATTCGGGATAGATTTTAATTGCCTTATCAAAAATAGCAATTGCTTCATCCCATTTTTTAAGTTCATATTTAGCAATTCCCTGATAAAAGTAAGCTGTTGGATGCTCCAATTGCTGTCTGTTTTTATAAATATCATTTACATAATCATCAAAAAGCTTTTCCGCTTTTTCATATTCGTTCAATTGCAAATAACAAAGCCCCATATAAAAACTATACGTATGATCCATTACATAAGTATTTCCATAGAGTTTGATACATTCTTCAAAATCTGAAATCGCACTTTTGTAGGTCTTTGCAAATATGCATTTTATAAAAGCTCTGTAAGGAAGCCATTCCTGTTTATTATAAAGAACAGCTTTGTCTAAATAAGCCATTCCAACTTCGTATTTCTTACATTTAAAATAGGGCATTGCTTTTTGCTGCCACAAATAAGCAATTGTGCTGTCTTTTTTTAGTCCTTCATCAATACAACTTTGCCATTCAGACATTTGAAAAACATAATTGTATTTATAAGCACAACTGTCAAGACTTTGGACAACAATAGCATCTCGAACCTTATTGATTGATACTTGTCCAAAAGTAAAAATGGAAATAAAAAAACTGAAACTCAGAATAATTTTTTTCAATGGTTTAAAGTTTTGCGTTAAGACTTATTTGAAAGAAAAGTCACTCTAAATAACGCTTTTATAAATGGAAGTTTTGGGCACTTTAAAATAACTTTAACATCTTCTAAAAAACTTGTTTCTTCATCCAAGAACTTAAAAATCAATTGTGGATTTCCTTTTCTGAATAAAGAAGAAAAAATAGAACTTCCTAATTCATTGTGACGATACAAAATATCCAAAAGCAATAAATCATAAAACCAAAATCGGCTTTTCTTATGAAAATCTATCATTTTAAAATTCTCATTTTGAAGAAAATCTACTAATTCTGAAGATTTTTTATCCGAATTTTTAAAGGTATAACCTGTACTTGCTTTTGTCCATCCACCGGCAGTTCCAATGTTTAAAACCCTTTTCGTGTTTTTCTTCCAAAAAGGATAACAAGTCATTGGAATACTCCCCTGTTCTTTTTCTATAATTTCATACTTATGAATTCCGAGTTTTTCTAAATAAACTTGAATTTCACTTTCATATTCTGCTGTTGAAAGTCTTTTCTCTGAAAACAAAGTATATTCGACCAAAGCTTCGGTTTTAGAAGTCGGTAAAACATACATAAATCGAGTATTTCCTTTTTGTTCTACCGAAAAATCCATAAAAGTGACTTTTTCGGAATTAAAAATTTCAGTTTCTGTTTTCACAAACCAACCCACAAAATGCTGTTGTAAAACGGGATATTTATTTTGACTTTCGGCGAAAGCCTTTTTATAAATACTGTTGAATAAATAGCTGCCTGTATATCTATTTTCTTCTGTACCCACAAAAACATGAGTTTCGAGTTCGTTTATATCGGTAACTTTCTCATTCGAAAAAGTAACATTTGGCTGATTTGTAATAACTTCAAAAACGAAATCATAAAAATATAATCCATTGATTTTATTGTATGTATAAGGACTAAGATCTAAATCCCGTTTAAAATCTTGATTGGCAAACAAAGCAAAATCCCACTGTTTTGAAATAATAGGATTCCAAATTGAATCTTCCTTTTCCCAAAAACACCAAGTTCTGTCATTTCTTTTCTTTGAATCTTGATCTAACAGCAAAATAGATTTATCTGAAAATTTTTCAGTTAAAATCATTTTGTAAACTGTCATCAAAGCAGCCAGTCCAGTTCCCGTAAAAATATAATCGAAGTGTTTGATTTGCGAAGAATTCATTCTCAAAAATAAGAAATTTTATTCTTCCAATTTTTCTAAAAGAAGTTTAAAATCTTTCGGGTTTAAATAGTTGTTATACTGAAGAATGATTTCATAATTCTCATTCAAAACACACAAAACTGGATATACAATTTGGTCATTAATCGTTCCAAGCTGCAAAGCCAATTCATGAACACCAATATTGTTCCCCGAAGGTTTGTACTTAAATATTTGATTATTAAAAGCAATATTGCGTTTCTCTTCGGCATTAAAATCAATGAAATAGAAATTTGAATGCAGCGTTTCAACGATTTCTTTATTCTTGAAAGTTGTTGCTTTCATTCTTTGACAAAACTGACACCAATCAGTATGAATAAAGACAATAATTTTTCGCTTTTTAATTTGCTGTAAGCTATCCACTTCTTCAAAAGTTCTGCTTTTTAACTGGCAAAATCCTGTTGAAGTGATTCCTAACAAGCAAATTAAGAAAAATAGCTTTTTCATTGTTTTGTTTTTTTGCCACAGATTAAAAAAGTTTTTTTTTATATGATTGATTAGCAATTGTCAGGCTGAGCGAAGTCGAAGCCTCGCTCCAATTGACAAGCCCTTCGACCTCGCTCAGAGTGACAATTAGAAAAAATCATTTTAATCTGCGTCTTATAAATTTATCTCAAAGTATATCGCAATCCTATAAAACCGCGAATAGTTTGGTTTTGCCCGTAAACATAAGTCGTATCAAAAGTTAAACCGTATGGATTATCAGGTGTAACCAATACTTTTCCAGCCGAATCATATTGTACATTTTTATCGAAAGGATCATTTGTTCTCGAAATCAAAAACGGATTATTCTGCATTGGAGTAAAATTAAGCAGATTTTTTACACCTCCGTAAAGTTCAAAATTTTTCCATCCTGTATACGTAAACTGAATATTTTGAATACTGTACCAAGGCGAGTTTGGATTTCTTGGATCATATTCGTTCAGCAAAGGCAGTTTCATTGGACTGTAAACATTTCCTGTATAATCTAATAACAAATTCCAAGGTTCAATTTTATACGAAATACTCCAAGTTCCTGTAAAGTTTTCTGTTAAAAAAGGACGTGCAGAAATTCCATCTTCAACATTTTTATTATCTAAGAAAGTCGCGCCAAGAATAAATTTCAATCCATTTGTAAAATTCACATCAACATTAGTGCTGATTCCTTGACTTATGGCATATCCATCAATATTATCATAAATGATTTTGTTAGGATCAGTTTCATAATCTGAAATTATTTTATTGCTGAATCGTGTATAAAAAGCAGTCGTTTCAATTCCCATAAATGTTCCGTTTCCGAAATTAATTTTCTGAATATAATTGAAATTAACGTTTACAGATTGTTCTGGCTTCAAATCATTCTGAATCACAACATCTCGAGAACCTGAAAGCGCTGCGTGATCTTCGGTAAATAAATTCACAACTCGAAATCCTGTTCCGGCATTCAATCTAAAAATAGTATTTTCATTTGCTTTTAAGCGATAAGCAAATCTTGGCGTAAAAATCGAACCATGAATGGAGTTATAATCATATCGCGCTCCCAACAAAACTTGACTTTTTGGAGAAACTGTGATTTCATCCTGAACAAAAATTCCGGGCAGCCAAGTACTTTCCGCTTCTTTTGTTGCCGTTGTATTATCATCATAATAAGAATATCGAGTGGCAATTCCGGCAAGGAAATCATTTCTTCCTATTTTTTTATCCCAAGTCAATTGCAGAAAACCAATTTTTTGATTTGCTATATACGAAGTTGTTCCGTAACGACTATCCTGATAATGCACATTTCCAGAGAAAGAAAGCATTAGTTTCTCTTCAAACGGTAATTGATAACTTCCTATCAACTCTCCTCTTTTTGTATAAATACTTTCGCCGTAAATTTCATCGCCGCCGCGATATTTTTTCTCCCATCTTACATCTCCGCCCCAGCGATCTTCATACATTCCGCGTGCTGCGATGGTAAATAAACGATTATTATTTCGACGAAAACTCCATTTATTAAAAACCGAAATACGATCAGAAAGCGTCACATCTGTAAAATTATCTTTGTCTTTGTCGATAACCTGATCATAATTGAAGTAATTAATTCCTAAAAGTGAAGTTGCTTTTTTTCCAACATTAAATTTCATACCCAAATCAAGATTATTCTCAAGATAAGTTGTGGTAAAATAATCTGCTGAAAACATAGGTGCATTTATTGGATTTTTAGTGATAATATTAATTAATCCGCCAACCGCCTCGCTTCCGTAAAGAGAAGAAGCGGGACCTTTTACAATTTCAATTCTCTCGACCAGCGAATTTGGTATTCCTGACAAACCGTAAACTGTCGAAAGACTGCTTACAATTGGCATTCCATCAATCAAAACCAAAGTATAAGGTCCTTCTAAACCATTTATATGAATATCACCCGTGTTGCAAACGCCGCAATTAAGCTGAGGACGAACGCCATTTACATTTTGAAGTGCATCGTAAATACTTGGTGTTGGGTTTTTCTTGAAGAAAACGGGCGAATAAACCTCAACTGGAACAGCACTTTCTAAACGCTTTACAGGTTTTAAAGTCCCAGAAACTACAACTTCATTAAGCTGATTCTCGTTATCCGTCAATTCAAAATCATAAGATTGAATAGAATCTTTAGTTACCTCAATTTTCTTTTTTAAAGTCTGAAATCCCATTTGAGAAATCTGAATGGTGTAATTTCCTAAAGCAACATTCTCGAATGCATAAAATCCCAAACTATCTGAAACCGTTTTTTGCTTCGAACCTAATAAATGAACATTTGCGGCTTGTATTTTCCTTCCTTCTCCAGATATAAAACCCGATACTTTTGTAGTTTCTTGTGCAAAAGAAAAGTGTAAATTAAATAATATCAATATCCAAATTGAATTTTTCATCGTGGTAAAATTAAATTTAGACAAAACTAAAAATTAAATTTGACAAATAACGACTTTGAATTTTTATTTTTACAACTCAAATCATGTCAAGATGTTATATTTTTATTTTAAAAGTATAAAGACAAGAATCTGGAAGCGCTTTTTTATTGAAAACATCTTTTTTTAAATCTCGCAAAGCCGCGAAGACACAAAGTATTTTCCTTTCAAGCTTTTTTAATAAAGCTTTGCGGCTTCGCGAAAGATTTTCGAAATATCAATTAAAAATCCTCATCAATAAGTTCCTTATTAATCACAGCTCCGGCAAACGATCCTGTAGAAACTGCCATTGCAACAGATCGCATTTGAACCGTGCAATCACCACTTGCATAAATACCAGCAATATTTGTTTTTTGCATTGCATCTACTTTTAACAAACCTTGCTCGTTTAAATCACAACCTAATATTATTGGCAAAGAACAATGTTGTTCTAAAGGCGGTTTCGCATAAACAGCCTTTACAGCCGTTTTTTCACCGTTTTTGAAGATAATATACTCTACATATCCATTTGTATGCTCAAAAGCCACAATTTCATCCTCAAATACGCTAACACCGTGTTTTTTTAAAGCATCAATTTGTTCTAAAGTCAAAGTTGATTTTCCGTTCGTGCATAATCTAAGATCTTTTGTCCAATTCGAAATCAGCTTTGCATATTCAAAAGCCATTTCACCATTAGCAATAATTGCTGTTTTTTCGTTCCTAACTTCATAACCATGGCAATACGGACAATGTAAAACTGAAATTCCCCAGCAATCTTCAAAACCTTTAATTTCAGGAAGCAAATCTTTAACGCCAGTTGCAAACAAAACTTTTCTGGAGCTGAAAACTTCACCAGATTCCGTTGAGATTTCAAATCCGTTATCTCTCTTAACCGCTTCTACCGCAAGTCCGTTGTAAAAGTGAACCGTTTTATAAAGATCAACTTGCAACTTGGCTTTCGCCGAAATAACAGCCGGTTTTTCGCCATCCTGCGTAATAAAATTATGAGAATACGGTGTTTGTCTGTTACAAGGCAAACCACTGTCGATAACCAAAACCTGACGTAGAGAACGTCCTAAACTCATTGCCGCTGACAAACCGCTGTAACTGCCGCCAACGATAATCACATCAAAATTTTTCTGTTTCATAAGACTGCTTTTTAATGATTTTGTTTTTTGTGTAATTTATAATTGATCAAATGCCCGAGAATCATTCCAACACCTCCCAAATAAATTAAATCCGAATGCACATCTAAAAGCAGTTCGCTTAAAATGCTTATCCAAATCAACATCATTGAAACAACTAGAATTGTTGAGACTAAAAGAGCAGATTTTTTAATAATTTTGAAGATGGCAAATAAACCTATTGAAGCAAATAATAAATCGATAATTGGGTTGTGACTTAAACCTAAAGGCAAAATGGTTAAAAGCGGAAAAACTAAACAATGAACCAGGCAGATAGTCGCACTCGAAATTCCTAAAATATCGTAAAAGGATGTTGTTGTTTTCTTCATTTCTCGTATTTTTGCTTAATGCAATTTTGTTGCAAATATACACATTAAAATCAATTGCAACATTGTTGCGTTAATTTTTTAATTTATAAATAAAATGAAAACCACGCGCAATACTACAGCAAAGACAGCCGTTTTAGAGATTTTTGAGAAATCTAAAACAGCACTGTCGCATACCGAAATTCAAAAACAATTGAACGATATATGTGATCGCGTTACTACATATAGAATTTTAGATCGTTTGGTTAATGATGATATTATTCATAAAATTTCGAATCTAGACGGCACCGTAAAATATGCAAAATGCAATCATTCGCATCAGCGTGTACACATTCATAATCATGCCCATTTTAGCTGTGAAAGCTGTCATGAAATTACGTGCCTTGAAAATGTAAAGCCAAGCTATATTATGCCGCATAATTATAAAGTAAACGAGATAAATTTTACATTATCAGGTTTATGTCCAAATTGTTTAAATTCTAACATCTAATATTTAGACTCGCCTAAAAATATTGTTCTGCGAATATAATTTATACCTATATTTGTTAAAACAATACTTTTAAAATGACCAAATCTTTAGAAGAGGTAAACCAATCGGTTGCTACAGAGCATAAAAAAACAGGTTTTAGAAAAATATTAGCCTTTCTAGGCCCCGCATATCTAGTAAGTGTAGGATATATGGATCCGGGGAACTGGGCAACAGATATCGCCGGCGGAAGTCAATTTGGTTACACTTTAGTCTGGGTTTTATTAATGAGTAACTTAATGGCTTTGCTGCTTCAAAGCTTAAGTGCGCGTTTAGGAATTGTAACACAGCGCGATCTTGCGCAGGCTTCAAGAGAAACCTATTCAAAATTCATTAATTACATTTTATATTTTTTGGCAGAAATTGCCATTGCCGCCTGTGATCTTGCAGAAGTTCTTGGAATGGCAATTGGAATTAATCTATTATTTGGAATTCCGCTGTTTGAAGGCGTTTTAATAACCGTTTTAGATACTTTTCTTCTCTTATTCTTAATCAATAAAGGAATTCGAAAAATGGAAGCTTTTATAATTGTTTTGGTCGCAATTATTGGTCTTTCTTTCATTTTTGAAATGATTTTTGCACAACCCGAAGTTCCAAAAATCCTCGCAGGTCTTATTCCTTCAATTCCAAATTCGGCAGCTTTATATATCGCGATCGGAATTATTGGAGCGACTGTAATGCCGCACAATCTATATTTACACTCTTCTTTAGTACAAACTAGAAAATTTGACCGAAGTCCAGCCGGTATAAAACAAGCTTTAAAATATAATTTAATCGATTCTACGATTGCCTTAAACTTAGCTTTCTTCGTAAACGCCGCAATTTTAATTCTTGCTGCTGCAACTTTTCATAAAAACGGAATGTTTGAAGTTGCTGAAATACAAGATGCTCATCAATTTCTAGAACCTTTATTGGGAACTAAATGGGCTCCAATTTTATTTGCTGTTGCTCTTATTGCTGCAGGACAAAGTTCGACCGTAACCGGAACTCTTGCTGGACAGATTGTAATGGAGGGTTATTTGCATTTGCGCATTCAGCCTTGGGTTCGTCGTATTTTAACTCGTTTAATTGCTATTGTTCCCGCACTAATTGTTATATCTATTTATGGCGAAAGTGTTACCGGAAAACTATTAATTTTAAGTCAGGTAATTTTAAGTCTTCAACTTGGCTTTGCCATTATCCCACTTATTCATTTTGTGAGCGATAAATCTAAAATGAATGGTTTTCATATCTCTAAAACTACTCAGGCAGTTTCTTGGATCATCGCGGCGATTATCGTTTCATTAAATGCAAAATTAGTCTACGACGAAATAACTTCTTGGCTTGAAACTTCAGAACATTCTACAATAATATGGCTTACGGTTGTTCCGCTTGCTTTTGGTTTTCTGGCTTTATTACTTTATATCATTGTAAAACCATTTATCAATAGAGCAAAATCAAATATCGAGAATCATTCTCCTCATCATCTTAAATTACAATATATTCAAAAAGAAATCTACAACAAGAAAAACATAGCGATTTCTGTTGATTTTTCTAAAGCTGATGAAGCGGCACTTAACAATGCGTTTGAACTGGGCGGAATTAACGCTCAATACACTTTAATTCATATTGTTGAAACTGTAGGAGCACTAATGTACGGAGGAAATATTGCCGACCATGAAACTACTATAGACGGAAAATTATTGTTGGAATATAAAGATATGCTTTCGCAGAAAGGTTTTAAAATCGAAACTGAACTTGGATTTGGAAAACCTAACACTGTGATTCCAAATATTATTAACCAAGGAAATTTTGATGTTTTAGTTATGGGAACTCACGGCCACACTGGATTAAAAGATATTCTTTTTGGCACCACAGTAGACAAACTCAGACATAAAATTTCGATACCTTTGTTGATTGTTAAATGAAATAGGTTCAAAGATCCAAAGTAACAAAGTGACAAAGATTTTATTCTTTGCTCCTTTGCTTCTTTGTCACTTTGTTCCTCAAAAAGAAAAAAAATGACCTTTTCAGAAGAAAATTACCTTAAATCTATATATCACCTTACAGCTTCTCTAGAAACTGAGGTGAGCACGAATGCAATTGCTGAAATGATGGAAACTAAAGCTTCATCTGTTACTGATATGCTTAAAAAATTGGCTGAGAAAGACTTAGTTAATTATAAAAAATATCAAGGTGTTTCTTTAACAGAAAATGGAAAACTGGCCGCTAAAATGATTGTTAGAAAACATCGTTTATGGGAAGTTTTTCTTGTGGAAAAATTAAGTTTCAGCTGGGATGAGGTTCATGATATTGCTGAACAATTAGAACACATAAAATCGGAGCAGTTAATAAATCGTTTGGATGATTTTCTGGGAAATCCGACTGAAGATCCACACGGAGATCCAATTCCAGATGCAAATGGCCGAATTATAAAGATCGAGAAACAACTGCTTTCTGAATTATCCGAAAATCAAACTGGTGTTTGTGTAGGTGTAAAAGATACTTCTTCTGAATTCTTGAAATATTTGGACAAACAAGGAATTGCTTTGGGTTCTAAAATAGAATTCCTTTCTAAAGAATCTTTTGATTTATCGGTTAAAATCAAGGTTGACAACAAGGAATTGTCTATTTCGAACAAAATTGCTTCTAATTTGTTCGTGAAACTAGTGTAGACTTATTTATCGATTAGAAATCTAAATTTGTAAATCGCACTTCTAAACTGCGTATTAGATTATTAGCTCTTTCTAAACTAAAAAGATTTATCGCAATCTGTTTTTTCTCGCTTGAATTTGTGATTATATAAAGCATAGAATTATTAATTCTATAACCTTTTATCTCACAGTAAGCTAGTTTTTGTGTACTAAATATATTTCTCGAAATAATGGAATCATTTGTAAAAATAACCCTTCTTACAAAGACATTAATTAATAAAACCAGTGCTAAGACAATAATCACAATTGCTAATAACACCACTAGAATATTTAAGTAAACTGAAGCACAGCAGAAACTATACAATTCGAAAATACGGGAATCAGGAGGTAATGTAACAAAAGGAACTAATAATAAGCTGCCAAAAATCAATATTAATACTATTGAAAAAAAGAAAATAAAAGCTTTCAATCGACCTGATACCCTATATACATTCATCTGCAATTATCTTATATCTGAAAATTACTGCTAAAATAAAGTGTTTTTCGTACGAATTAGAAAAAGAAACTAACTTTAACTTTTAAACTATTCCCTTCTCAATCATTTCGAGCATTACCGGCGAAGCATTTTTAAATGTTGGCGGCTGTTCGATAATACTTCCAGCATTCTTTTTGTTTACTTTAAAAGTAACATCATTATCCGTTGTAAATAACAAAGCTGTTAAAAACGGGTTTTTAATATAGGTGCCCAAAACTAATAAAGCTTCGTCTAAAGTGTGGATGCTTTCGATTTCTTCTGTTTTATAACGCGTAGTTAATGAAATAGAAAAAGTATTGTCGTCATTTAAAACTAAACGAAAGTAGATGTTTTTAATTTCAGTATCTCCCATTGTTTTTGCCAAAGTAAGTTTAGCAAAAGTTCCGTTTTGAATACTTTCTTTAACACGCTCACAAAAAAGAGCAAATATTGGTTCGTACATTTTTTTAGTTTTCTAAGATTCTAAGAACTATCCCGAAGTCTCGGGACTAAGTTTTTAAAAACCTTTGTCTGTTATTATTTAACCGCAAAGTTCGCAAAGTTTTTTCGCAAAGAACGTAAGGAAAATTAAAAACTTTGCGAACCTTGCGTCAATCTTACCGAACTTTGCGGTTACGAAAAATTATTTTCCAGTAAATTCAGCTTTACGCTTTTCTAAAAATGCTGTTGTGCCTTCTTTAAAATCTTGTGTTCCAAAACACTTTCCAAACGATTTTATTTCCGTATCAAATCCATTTTTCCCATCGGTAAAGTTCGCATTGATTGCTTTAATGGCTTTACTTATTGCAAATGGAGCATTTTTAATTATTTTTTGCGCAATTCCGTTTGTAAACGCCAAAAGTTCTTCTTGAGACACAACATGATTTACCAAACCGTATTGTTTTGCTTCTTCAGCAGAAACCATTGCTGCGGTCATAATCATTTCCATTGCGCGTCCTTTTCCAACTAATTGAGGCAAACGCTGTGTTCCTCCATAACCTGGAATTAATCCTAAAGTAACTTCTGGCAATCCCATTTTAGCATTATCAGATGCTACTCTAAAATGACAAGCCATTGCTAACTCTAACCCGCCTCCTAATGCAAAACCGTTAACAGCCGCAATAACAGGTTTTTTAAGGTTTTCTATAAAATCAAATAATGATTCCTGACCTTCGGCTGCTAATTGTGCGCCTTCAACAATAGTGTAATTTGCAAACTCTGAAATATCGGCTCCAGCCACAAACGCTTTTTCTCCGCTTCCTGTTAAGATGATAACACGAACATCGTCGTTTTTTCCCAATAATTTAATTGCCTTACTAAGATCGCTGATTGTTGCTTTGTTTAAAGCATTCAGTTTCGCAGGTCTGTTAATCGTAACAGTCGCTATTTTTTCTTCAATCGAAATTAAAAGATTTTCGTAGTTCATGACCTTGATTTTATGAGTTTGTTATTGGTAAAGAAACTCTAAAAGTGGTTCCTTTCCCGTATGTTGATTCAAAGGTAATTGTTCCTTTGTAATTTTCGATAATGTTTTTTATAATTCCTAATCCAAGTCCCATCCCGCTGGTTTTAGTGGTGAATTTTGGCTCAAATATTCGGCTTGTATCTTGTTTTTGAATTCCAATTCCGTTGTCCTTTACTGCGATTTCAACATTATTATTTCGCCTTTTTACCTTGACAACAATCGATTTATGAATCTGACTTTCTGGAATTGCTTGTGTCGCATTTTTAACCAAATTAGTGATCACACGTATTAACTGGGTACGATCCATCTTGGAAATGATTTCTTCTTCATCACTTTCAAAAGAAATATAATCTTCATTAAAAATATCCAATGCCAATTCTACAACCTCAACGACATTTAAAGTCTCATTTTGCTGTGCCGGCATCGAGGCAAAATTCGAAAATGCCGAAGCAACGGCTGTCATTGTATCGATCTGCTGAATTAAAGTCTCTGAATAATCATTCATCTTCTGCTTTACATCTGGATCGTTTGGATCAAATTTTCGCTGAAAACTCTGAACCGTCAATCGCATTGGCGTAAGCGGATTTTTTATTTCATGTGCAACTTGTTTCGCCATTTCGCGCCAAGCTTCTTCACGTTCGCTTTGAGCTAATTTTATCGCGCTGGTTTCAAGTTTATCCACCATTCCGTTATAAGCCTTGATCAAGAAATTTACTTCCTTACTCGTCGCTTCTATTACGATTTTTTCGTTTTTCTGATCTAAGTTGGTTTCTTCTAATTTATCAGAAATTGTTTTTAATGATTTTGTGATATAAGTCGAAAGAAAATAAGCCAATGCAAAAGCAACAAGCAGCATAAAAGAATATACTTGACTTAAGCGGATTAAAAACGTATTCAGCTCGTTATCGTAATAACCGTCATCTTCTAAATAGGGAAGATTCAAAATCCCAAGAGGTTTGAATTTTTCATCTTTAATTAAACTGTACGACGATCTGTTTTTAACGCCGTCGATGGTTTTAATATCTACAAAACGTTTTTCGATTGATGAACGAACTAATTTCAGAATATATTCAGGAATTGGCGGCGATATTTTATCTACCGCAAATGATTCTTTAGATGATTTTAGCAGCTTTCCGTCAAGACTGTAAATATTGATTTCAATTTTATGAATCTGAGCAAGTTCATGAATTTTATCTTTGAAAATTAAATCTAAATTCTGGGTTTTCAAAGGATAAGTCGTTGTAGAAAGCACATAATTGATATGCTCTTTTACAGCATTTTCTTTACGTTCCAACCGCTCTTGATGGTATTCTTTTGCTTCGGTTTTGAATTGTATAATCGAAATCGAAGCCAATAAAAAAGATGCTACAACAATCAATACAATCATCGACAGGAAAATCCTGGTACGAAGCGAAAGCATTGACATTTTGAAGTTGTTAAACATATTTTTAGTTATGGATTATGGTTTTTGAGTTATGCGTAATAAACTTACAGCTCAAAACTTATAACTATTTTCTTTCTCTTATTCTTTTATAAAATTTAAAGCCCAGCATAAGTAAAACTGAGAATAAAATGATCCCAACCACACCAAAAATCCAATTGAAAGCACTCTTTAAAACTACTAAAAAAACAATAGCAAATAATATAATCGTCGCACCTTCATTCCATAAACGCATATAGTTACTTGAATATTTTACCTCATCTTTTTGTAATTGTTTAAAAATCTGATGGCATTTTAAATGATACAGATACAACAAGAATACGAAGCCTAATTTGATATGCATCCAAGGCATTTTAAGCCAGGCATTTCCTAAATCAGTAAAAAACAACATCCAAAAAGCAAAAATACTGGCTAAAATTGCTGACGGCCATGTAATAATATACCACAAACGATAGCTCATAATTTTAAACTGCGCCTGTAAAATTTCTTTTTCAGGAGATGGTTTATCATTAGCTTCAATTTGATAGACAAACAAACGCACAATATTAAACAAACCTACAAACCAGGTTAGTACGAAAATAATATGCAGTGATTTTAAATAGTTATAATATTCCATTTATTTCTTAAATGTAGATTGTTTAAAAAGATCGATCATAGCTTTTCCATAAAGTTCATCTTCATATACTATAGCTGCAACAAAAATTTTGCCGTTAAAGAATCTAGAAAAAACTACTGCAGTTGCAATCGTTTTACCTTCTTCTGTCAATACAATTTTTGCTTTTCTAAATTCCAGACCAGAGATGTTTTCTTTACTAACAGAATAATCATCCATTTTTCCTTTCGGATATATTTGACCTATGTTTTTTAGAATAAGAAAATCTTTTAATTTCAGTCTAAGATCAACAAACTGTTCACTTCCAGTGTACTCTTCATAATTTGCCAAAAAATAATTAGCATCATCTTTCTTGAAAACAAGAATGTCTTTTGTTGTTTCGGCTGGAGCACTATTTTTATCCGTTAGTAAATCTTTGCCATCTGTTTTAGATTTATTTACTTCGTTTTGATCTAATACTTCATAATCTCCTGGAATAGTAATTTTCCAGTTAAATGTTTTATCATAAAAATCATTGCTTTTTGCAGCATTATCATTTTTGCATCCAGCTAAAACTACCAGCGCAAGAAGCAAAACCGAAAAGTATTTTAATTTCTTCATTTATTTCAGCACTAATTTACTTTGCCCAATCGTTTATCCAATTTCCAACGGTCTGACACCATTCGTCATCATCGTTCAAACAAGGAATTGCCAAGAATTCTTCTCCTCCCTTTGCTTCAAAATCTTCTTTGGCACGCATTGCGATTTCTTCCAGCGTTTCTAAACAATCTGATACGAAAGCAGGTGTTACAACTGCTAATTTTTTAATTCCTTTTGCAGGCATTTTATCAATTTCAACATCTGTGTAAGGCTCCAGCCATTTGTCTCCTGCTAAACGCGATTGAAAAGTCAAGCTGTATTTATCTTCTGGAAGTCCTAATAATTTTATGACTTGTTTTGTAGTTTCATAACATTGGTGGCGATAACAAAAATCGTGTGCCGGAGATGGTGTGTTGCAACAAGAACCGTCAATTTTGCAATGTGATTTGGTTACATCTGTTTTGCGAATATGACGCTCTGGAATTCCGTGGTACGAAAACAATAAATGATCGTAATCAAACCCAACTAAATGCTTTTGAATCGAATCAGCTAAATTCTTGATGTAATCTGGTTTGTTGTAAAATGCCGGAACATCTGTAAAAGTTATGTGCGGGAATTTTTTCTTGCGAATTTCTTCTGCTTTCACCAAAATCGTCAAAGTTGAAGCCATTGCATATTGCGGATAAAGCGGGAAAAGCAAAACTTCTGTAACGCCTTTATCGCTCAATTCCTGAAGTCCTTTCTCGATAGTCATGCTTCCGTAACGCATTGCTAAAGAAACAGGAACATTTACCAAAGGCTGTACTTTTTTCTGCATTCTTTCAGAAAGAACCACTAAAGGAGAACCTTCTTCCCACCAGATTTTTGCGTAAGCATGCGCTGATTCTTCTGGTCTTTTTCTTAAAATAATACCGCGAACCAAAAATGCTCTTAATAAATACGGAACATCTATCACGTATTTATCCATTAAAAATTCATCTAAATACGGTTTTACATCTTTTGTTGTTGGACTTTCTGGAGATCCAAGATTTACTAATAATACGCCTTTCATGTTTTTTCCTTTAGGCTTTAAGCTCTAGGCTTTAAGCTTTTATTTGTTTTTAAAATTTCGTCAAAAGTAGAACTTGCTGCTTTTTAGAAATATGATATTTATTACTTTTTAATTATTGTCGAATATTTAAAATCGATGCTTAATAAGATCGTTAGTTTTTATATTTGTTGAATACTTTTCCCAACGATTTATATTCTTCTTCTGTTCCAAAATTTTCGGTCTTAATTTCCTTTTTAGAACTAATCAAATAAAACTGGTGACAAGAAAGACATATTTTAGCTATCCCTGAGATTTCTTTATTCGTTTTAAAAATCAAAATATCTCTATATTGAGGTGAACAAGCATATACCTTTTCAAACATCTGTAAAGAAGGCTTTTCTAAAAAAATATCATTTCTTAAATACTCAACATCTTTTTTAGAGAGCACAAACTTAGAAAATCCACCAGAATTAATTGTTTTATAAAAAACCGCATTGTTTATTTTCTCTGGATAATTATCAAAAAAGATTTTATCAAAAATACCATTGTCAATACTTTTACTATTGTTTTCTCCCATTTCCTCTTCTTTGCTTTTATCCAATGAATAATATTCAACACTGTCAAAATCAAAAAACATTTTTTCTTCTTTTGATTTGCAAGAGAGAATTAGAAAAAACAATAAAACTATAGAATATCTTTTAATCATTAAACATTCGCATTAATCGACATCAAATACTTTTTTGGAGTTGTGGCAAACTTTTTCTTGAATGCCGCTATAAAGTGACTTCCTGTACTGTAGCCAATTTTAAGTCCAACTTCGTTTACATTATAAGATCCACTGTCTAAAAGCTTTCTCGCAAAATCCATTTTATAATCAAATAGAAAGCCATAAACTGTATCGCCGTAAATTTGTTTGAAACCCATTTTAAGTTTCTTCAAGTTCAAACCAATTTCATCTGCCAATTCTTGTAATCCTGGCGGTTCAGCCATATTGGCGATGATAATTTCTTTGGCTCTGCGAATTTTCAAGACATTATCTTCATCTATCAAAAACGGACATTGTTCTGCATTTGGATCTTCGGTTCTATTAAAATACAAACTCAATAATTCGTATCCCTTTCCTTTATAATAAAGATTTTTTATAGAAGGATGAAGGTTATAATGAAACAACTGACTAAGAACAATTGCCATTGACGGACTAATATTTCCTTCGTTATAATACTTTTTGTCCTTATTATCAGGACTTAAAAAAGTAATATAATCAGCTTCAGCAGAAAATAACGCATGAAATTTTTTAATTGAAACAATTACAGAAATCACCCAAGAGTTTGGAGCTAATTCTAAATTCAGCGGCAATTCTTTTTGCGGATTATACAAAAGCAGCGATTTTTCTTCTTTCAATTCTAAAGCATAATTACCTTGATTGAACAAAAATTTAGCGTTGCCTTTTATCCCGAAGTGAAACTGTATCAGCCCACTACCTACTTCATGCTGCGCAAAAAAAGGTTCTGGACTGTCGTTTTGAAAACGGATTAGCGTAAAGTCGTCTTCAATTTTTATAATTTCTTGAGAACTCATAGCGATGTTTTTTAGAAAAGAAAATCAAAGCAAATCTAAAATGTTATTTAGAACGACTCTAAACAAATCATTTCAAACGACTTGATTTTGCTACAAAAGTACTTCTTTTTGCATAAAAACAGTCGTTTACAATCAAAAAAACACATAGCGATACAAAAAGTACTTTAAGCGTTACTTTTATAAACACTATAGTAATAATTTTGTTGCACTTTTATGAAAGTGAATTTATGGAAAACAATAACGTACCGAAACACCTTTATTTTTATTCAGTTGGTCTGAGTTATAAAAAAGCTGATGCTGAGGTCAGAGGTCAATTTAGTTTGGATGCTGTTGCAAAAACTCGTTTGCTGGAACAAGCTAAAAATGATGGAATAGAAAGTTTAATTGTTACTTCAACCTGCAACAGAACCGAAATTTATGGTTTTGCAGAACATCCTTTTCAATTAATCAAACTTATTTGCGACAACAGCAACGGTTCTGTTGATGCTTTTCAAAAAGTTGGTTTTGTTTACAAAAACCAAGAAGCAATTAATCATATGTTTCGCGTAGGAACTGGTTTAGATAGTCAGATTCTAGGCGATTTTGAAATTATATCTCAAATTAAAACCAGTTTTGCCCATTCAAAATCAATGGGATTAGCTAATGCTTTTTTAGAAAGATTGGTTAATGCAGTTATTCAGGCCAGTAAAAGAATCAAAAACGAAACAGAAATCAGTTCAGGTGCAACTTCGGTTTCTTTCGCTTCGGTACAATACATTCTTAAAAATGTAGAAGATATCAGCAATAAAAACATTTTGCTTTTTGGAACTGGAAAAATTGGTAGAAACACTTGTGAGAATTTAGTAAAACATACTAAAAACGAACATATTACTTTAATCAATCGAACTAAAGACAAAGCTGAAAAATTAGCTGGAAAACTTAATTTGATTGTTAAAGATTATTCTGAATTACATTTAGAACTTCAAAAAGCCGATGTTGTGGTTGTCGCAACAGGCGCGCAAAACCCAACGGTTGACAAAGCGATTCTAAATCTAAAAAAACCTTTGTTGATTCTGGATTTATCTATTCCGAAAAACGTAAATGAAAACGTAGAGGAATTAGATGGTGTAACTTTGATTCACATGGATTATTTGTCGCAATTGACAGATGAAACTTTGGAAAACAGAAAATTACACATTCCGGCTGCGGAAGCGATCATCGAAGAAATCAAAGAAGAATTTGTAATCTGGATGAAAGGCCGCAAATTTGCTCCGACAATTAATGCCTTAAAAGAGAAACTAAATGCAATAAAAGCTTCGGAATTAGATTTTCAAAGCAGAAAAATTGCTGATTTTAATGAAGAACAAGCTGAAATCATCAGCAATAGAATCATTCAGAAAATCACTACTCATTTTGCGAATCATTTAAAAGACGACAATACCATGGTGGATGAAAGCATCGAATGGATCGAAAAAGTCTTCAAAATAAAAGCATCTTAAATAAATTTAAACCATATAAGTTCATTTAACAAAACTGTCGTTTTACCCAAACTGCTTAAATTTACTTATATAACTTATATGGTTCAAAGAACAAAACATGGCAGAAAAAACAATCAGAATTGGAACTCGTGACAGCGAATTAGCACTTTGGCAGGCACATACTGTCGAAAAGAAATTAAACGACTTAGGTTACAAAACCTCAATTGTTGCTGTAAAATCTCAAGGCGATATTATTCTGGACAAACCTCTTTACGAATTAGGGATTACAGGAATTTTTACAAAAACGCTGGATATTGCCATGATTAATGGCGATATTGATATTGCGGTCCATTCTATGAAAGATGTTCCAACTGCTTTACCAAAAGGAATTGTTCAGGCGGCTGTTCTAGAAAGAGCAAATGTTCTTGACATTTTAGTTCATAAAGGAAATCCTGATTTTGCAAATCCAAGTACAATTGCAACCGGCAGTTTACGTCGTCAGGCACAATGGTTCAACAAATACCCAAATCATACTGTAGTTGATTTACGCGGAAATGTAAATACGCGTATACAAAAACTAAAAGACAACGATTGGGACGGAGCTGTTTTTGCTGCTGCAGGTTTGGAACGAATTAACCTGAAACCTGAAAATTTCATCAATTTAGACTGGATGATTCCCGCGCCGGCACAAGGAGCAATGCTTGTTGTGGCAATGGAAAATGACAATTATACTTTAGATGCGCTTTCGCAGCTAAATCATATCGAGACTGAAATTTGCACATATATAGAACGTCAGTTTTTGAGAACGCTTGAAGGCGGATGTACTGCACCAATCGGAGCTTTGGTTACTTATAATGAGGATGAAGACACACTCCATTTTCAAGGTGTTTTACTTTCTATTGACGGAAAACAAAAATTAGAAATCAATAAAACAGTTGATATTTCAGAATGGAAAAAATTAGGTTTTCATTCGGCTCAGGAAATCTTAAATAATGGCGGAACAGAATTAATGCAGAAGATTAAAGAATCCCTAAAAAAATAATGGCAAAATCAATTCAGATATTATCTACAAAAATATTATCTCCTGTTCAAAAACAAGAGTTGACAAAAGCCGGCATAGAAGTAATCGAAGCTGACTTTATCAAAACCGAAAATAAACCTTTTGAACTTAAAAACCTCAACGAAAGTTTGATTTTCACCAGTCAAAATGCCGTTCGAAGTGTTTTATCCGATCCAAAATCGGAAGAATTAAAAAACAAAAACGTTTATTGCGTTGGTTTAAAAACAAAAATTCTTTTGTCTGAAAACGGATTCAACGTTGTAGCATATACCGGTTATGCCGCTGATTTAGCAGAAATTATCACTTTAATTTACCGCAATGAAAGTTATACTTTTTTCAGTGGAAATTTAAGACGCGATACTTTACCAACGGCTTTAAAAGATGCTGAAATAAAACTGAACGAAATTCAGGTTTACGAAACCTCATTGCAGCCTCAAAAAATAAAGTCGGCAATTGATGCCATTTTATTTTATAGTCCGTCTGGCGTTGAAAGTTATTTAAAAGAGAATACAATCAAGAAAGAAATCTGTTTTTGCATTGGAGAAACCACTGCAGAAGCTTTACATAAAATCACCAAAAACATCATTATTGCAGATCAGCCCACAGTTGAAGACGTAATTGAAGATGTAATTAACGAATACAAATAAAAACCTTTGCAACTTTGTCCCTTTGCGGCTTTGCAACTAAAATAAAAAAACAATGTTAAAAAACGACCTATTTTTAAGAGCATTAAAAGGAGAAACAGTTCAACGTCCGCCAGTATGGATGATGCGTCAGGCAGGAAGATATTTACCTGAATTTAGAGAACTGCGTGATAAATATGATTTTTTTACACGTTGTGAAACTCCAGAATTAGCTGCTGAAATTACTGTACAGCCAATTCGCAGAATTGCTCCCGATGCTGCAATTTTATTCTCGGATATTTTAGTGGTACCTCGCGCAATGGGAATTCACGTAGAACTGAAAGACAATTTGGGACCAATAATTCCAAATCCGATTCGTTCTTTAGCCGATGTTCACAAAGTTTTTGTTCCAGATGTAAATGAAACTTTAGGTTACGTTTTTGATGCTGTAAAATTGACTAAGGAAATGTTGAACGACGAAGTGCCATTAATTGGTTTCGCAGGTTCACCTTGGACAATTTTCTGCTATGCTGTTGAAGGAAAAGGTTCTAAAAGTTTTGATATTGCAAAAGGATTCTGCTTTTCAAATCCAGCTGCAGCACATACTTTATTACAAAAAATCACAGATACGACTATTTTATACTTAAAAGAAAAAGTAAAATCGGGCGTAAATGCGGTTCAGATTTTTGATTCTTGGGGAGGAATGCTTTCTCCGGTTGATTATCAAGAGTTTTCATGGAAATACATCAACCAGATTGTTGATGCTTTAGCTGATATTACACCGGTTATTGTTTTCGGAAAAGGATGTTGGTTTGCTCTTGGCGAAATGGGAAAAAGTAAAGCTTCTGCATTAGGAGTTGACTGGACTTGTTCGGCTAGAAATGCTCGTTATTTGTCAGGTGGAAACATCACTTTACAAGGAAATTTTGATCCTTCAAGATTACTTTCTCCAATTCCGACTATCAAGAAGATGGTTCACGAAATGATTGACGAGTTTGGAAAAGATAAATATATTGTAAATTTAGGTCACGGAATTTTACCTCACATCCCTGTAGATCACGCGAAAGCGTTTATTGATGCAGTGAAGGAATACGGACAATAGTTACAGTACTCTTTTAGAAATCGTAATTTCTTTTTAGTTTTATAAAAAATTCCTGCTATAAAATAAATTATGGAAATTAAAGACCTTACTAATAGAATTATAGAAATTGAAGAAAAATTCAATTCAATTATTCCTGTTTTAGAAGAAAAAAACAACAAAGAAGGCTTTAAGTACAGACATTTATATAAGGGAATTATTTCTATTCAAAGTAAGATTTCTTTTCAACCAGAAATATTGTTTTTAGGAATAAATCCTGGAGAAGGCGCTTTCATTCAAAAGAACTATAAAGAAGGAAATACGTTTTATTATCCTAAAGAATTAGTTGATTCTGATAAAAAATTAGAACTAAACTGGCTTCAAGATAACAATGCACGTCAAGGAAAATGGTATCATGGAAAAGTAAAAAATACTTTTCCAAAACAAATGATTGATATTCTTCATTATACCTCAAAAGTTAAATGTAAAAAATAAATAAATCTTTCAGATGAAGAGGATCGCAAATTATTTATTCGTGAAATTGCAGATAAAATTGTTCATACCAATCTTTCTCCAATAGCGACAAAATCTGCTAAAGAATTAAAAATAATTTACAATAAACTGTCGAAAGAAGATTCATTAAAAGATCACTGGAATGGAACGGTTCAAAATTTTTTTCGTCAAAGATCAATTGACTTAATTTTAGCTCTTCAGCCAAAATTAATTGTTTGTGTTGGAAATTCTGTTTATAAAGATTTGTTTCTAAAAGATACAGCAAAAAAAGACAAAGTTTTTTCTACAACTGGCATTCTAAAAAGAGCAGGACAAGAGCACTCTTTTAAAACGGTTGTTTTTTCAAGAAAAGGAACTTGGGACACGAAAAGAATATCAGAATTGATACTTAATCCGTAACCTTAAAAATCATGCTAAACAAAGGCCTTAGAGATGAAGAATCTATCAGAATAGAGAATACTCTAAGAACTTTGCATGCCTTAATTTTTGTTCCAAAATTTTGGAATGCTGAAGACACTAGTCTTATCGATGAGCAGCTGAAAAGTTTTGGATTAAGTCTGCAAAAAACAGTCGAAATTCCAGAAGAAGAATTAATTCTTCTTTTACAACAATGCCATTTAGACTGGAATCAACAAGAGCAGTTTGCAGATATTTTAATGGGGCTTTCTGTAGAAAAACAATTTGATTTTCTAGGAAAGGCGCTTGCCATTTATCAATATATCCAACAAGAAAGCAAGATTTTTTCTTTTGGAATTAACACTAAAATTGCTTCGGCTAAAAACAAATAGAGATGAGTTTTATAGATTGGAAAATAGATCGAATAGAAAATATTCTTCCTGAAGATTTTTATGCCCTTATTGAAAAGAATGTAAAACACATCGAAAAAACTTTTCCTGTTACACTTGAAAATTGTTTAGATTTAGAAAAAACGAAACAGTTTATTGCTGTAAATCAAGAGAAAGAAAAGAATAAAGAATGGTTCTATTTTTTTGCAAGAGATATAAAAACCAATCATTTGATAGGCTACTTATGTGTAAAAAGCATTGATTATCGCATTTCAAAATGTGAATTGGGTTACTTTATTGATGAAGATTATCAAGGAAAAGGAATTACCTCAAAACTGGTTTCAGAAACATTAGATTTTTGTTTCAATACTTTAAAAATGAACAAGGTTTTTATCTGTACTTCAAAAATCAATAAAGCAAGTCAGCAAATTGCATTAAAACATCATTTTAAGCAAGAAGGAATATTAAGAGACGAATTTAAAGGCGGCGACGGCACGCTTGAAGATGTCGTTTATTTTGGATTACTTAAATCAGAATATAATACACATGAAAGATAAATTTTACGCATACATACAACAATTACAAGACCAAATCTGTGCTGGATTAGAAGCTGTTGACGGAACGACGAAATTCCGTGAAGATCTTTGGAAACGTCCAGAAGGCGGCGGCGGAAGAACACGCGTTATTGAAAACGGAAATGTTTTTGAAAAAGGCGGTGTCAACATTTCAGCCGTTCATGGAAAATTACCTGAAACGATGCAAAAAATGTTTGGCGTTGGCGAAGCTGATTTCTTTGCCTGCGGATTAAGTTTGGTTTTGCATCCAAAAAACCCAATGGTTCCTACAGTTCATGCGAATTGGCGCTATTTTGAGATGTATGATGAATCTGGAAAAGTGATCGAACAATGGTTTGGCGGCGGACAGGATTTAACGCCTTATTATTTGTTTGAGGAAGATGCAAAACACTTTCACCAAACTTGTAAAACGGCTTGTGATAAGCACAATCCTGAGTTTTATCCAAAGTATAAAAAGCAATGTGATTCGTATTTTTGGAATGCGCACAGAAATGAAGCTCGCGGAATTGGCGGTTTATTCTTTGATTATTGCAAAGCAAATGAGCAAATGTCGATGGAAAACTGGTACAATTTTGTAACCGAAGTCGGCAATAGTTTCCTTGAAGCTTATGTTCCGATTGTGGAAAGAAGAAAAAACTTAGAATATACTCCCGAAAACAGAACGTGGCAGGAAATTCGCCGCGGCCGCTATGTTGAGTTTAATCTCGTTCACGACAAAGGAACTTTATTCGGCTTAAAAACAAACGGAAGAATCGAGAGTATTTTGATGAGTTTACCTCCGCATGTTCAATGGGTTTACGATCATCATCCAGAAGCGGGAAGTAATGAAGAAAAACTAATAAACGTGTTAGAAAATCCAATTGATTGGGTTTAAACATGTATCCAAAAAAAAATATTTAACACATAGAAACATAGATTTAAAGGTTTATCTTAGAGCTGATTTTAGAAAATCATGATTTTTTCACATTGTGCTATGTGGCTCATTTTGAGTGAAAAGTCTTTTTAAATGATCTAAAAACTATTTCTCTATGTGTTTAAAATTGATTTGTACTGTATTCTTTGCCAGCATTTTTGGGTGTTTTGCTCAAAAAGACTCCCTGCAGAATCCTTATTTTAAATCATACAATGATAAAATCACCACCAGTATCTATTACTTAGACAATTCCAATAGTTTTCAGATTGCTTCAGGCAGCCAAGATCCGAAGATCTTTGTTAATCTAATTCCGAATAGAAGAGAACAGATTGGTTTTAATTTGAATTATAAAATCATTGATGTTACGATTGGTTTCGCACCTAAATTTCTTGGCGGTAACAAAGGCGATTCTCATTCCAAGCATTTTAATTTCAATACCCGTTTTTACTATAAAAAATGGATGCAGTCTTTTACTTTCATCAATCAAAAGGGATTTTATCTTAGTGATGATAATATAAATACGCAACTTCCAAGGATGAGAACCACTAAAATTGGCGGATCGACAGCTTATGTTTTTAATGACAAGTTCTCTTTTAAAACGCTGGTAAGTCAAAATGAATGGCAGACTAAAAGTTCTGGGAGTTTTATTCCGACTTTTTCATTTTATTACACCAATTTAGACTTAAATACTCCCGATTCGTCTCCCGGCGATATTTATGTATTTACTTTAGCGCCTTCTTACTTCTATAATTTCGTAATCAGCGATCGTGTTTTAATTGGAGCTGGAATTGCTTTAGGATTTGGAATTAATGATGTCAGCGGAGATACATCAGCTTTATATCAGGCTGATTTCAATTTAAAACTGGCCTATAATAAAGACCGTTTCTTTGCTTTTGCGAGTTTAAATTCGGTAACTTTTGTTCAAGATGAAAAAGTTGATCCTAGGCTGAATGATAATGTTTCAACATTAAAACTTTCGGTAGGTTATCGATTTGATCCTCCAAAAAAAGTAAAGGAAGTTTACGATAAAGTCAATAAAAAAATTGGGCTGTAAAAAACTCTCTTTCAATAAGTTCTAAAAAATGCTTAAATTAACGGGAATTTATTCCAACTAAAATTCAGTATTATGGCAAATATGAACAATGAACAATTAAATCGCATGCAATCTGGAAAGGGCTTTATTGCCGCTTTAGATCAAAGCGGCGGGAGTACTCCAAAAGCATTGGCACAATATGGAATACAGGAAAGCAGTTTCTCAAATGACGAAGAAATGTACACTTTAGTACACGAAATGAGAACGAGAATTATAAAAAGCCCTGCCTTTGACAGCGAATACATTTTAGGCGCTATTTTGTTTGAAAACACAATGGACCGTAAGATTGACGGTCTGTGGACTGCCGATTATTTATGGGAGAAAAAGCAGATTGTACCGTTTTTAAAAGTCGATAAAGGTCTTGCTGAGCTTACAAATGGTGTACAACTAATGAAACCTATTTCTAATTTGGATGAATTACTGACACGAGCGGTTGAACGAAACGTTTTTGGAACTAAAATGCGTTCTTTTATTAAAGAAGCAAATGCAGCGGGTATTCGTGAAGTTGTTGAACAGCAATTTGCTGTAGGCATTCAAATTTTTAAAAAAGGACTTATTCCTATTATTGAGCCTGAAGTTGATATTTATAGTGCAGATAAGACAAAATCTGAAGAAATTCTAAAAGAAGAAATCTTAAAACAACTAAACGCATTAGACAAAGATGTAAAAGTGATGTTGAAATTATCGATTCCAACCGTTAATGATTTTTACAGCGAATTAATGTCTAACCAGAACGTCGTTAGAGTTGTGGCTCTTTCTGGCGGATATTCGAGAGAAGATGCCAACGACAGACTTGCACAAAACCATGGATTAATTGCGAGTTTCTCACGAGCATTATCTGAAGGACTTAGTGCTGACCAATCTGATAATGATTTTAACAATACGCTGAAACAAACGATAAAAGCCATTTATGACGCTTCTATTACCTAACAAATCGTTATTTAAAGCTTAAAAAAAATCCCCGAAAATTAATTTTTCGGGGATTTGTATTTTATATCTTATTTAGAAGTCATTTCGTCAGCTAAATCTAGTGTTTGTAAAATGATATTTTTATCAGATTTTAAAGCATTCAATTTAACTGCAAAAATCAATTTGTTATTCATTAGTTTTTTAGGAGACTCAAAAGTAATATCTGAAAATTGCTTCGAGATCTTATTGTACTTCTCAAAATCAGATGCATTCGTATTTTCTGATTTACCAAAGACATCTACTGTCTCACCAATATTCAGCTTTCCGAACATATAATTTTTCTTTAAATCTTTTTTTGCTTCCACTAAAAATGATCCTTTTCCTTTACTAAAATAGTCAAGTGTGTTTGCTACCACAACAACATCTTTATCTTTGATAATAAACAAATCGCCGTATTCTTTTGTTCCTTCTATCAGGAAAGTATTTCCGTTTTGAGTTAAAAATTGCTTGCGAACGCCTAACTGTAAAAGCTTATCGCCAAATGTTGGATGTGTAGAGGTAAAAATTACAGCAAAAAGCGGAACTGTTTTTTTAATTTTTTCTTCTTTTTCTATTGGCTCAAAATTTTCATCGTAGTCGTACGATTTAGAAACTACCTCAACTTTCTTGCTATCGAACAAAAACAGGCTCAAATCACCGTCAAAAAGCTTTGCCGCGGCCTCTTCATCAATAATCGTCGAGATTAAATCTGTAACTACAGCCAAATCATCTCTCTGTAACGCTGGGCTATTAAACAAATCAGTCATTAAAGATGGAATATTTTCAAGCGCTGCTTGTGTATTGATATGATAAGACATATAACCCAAAGGCTTGTTTGCAGGAAAGTAGTTAAATATGTTTTTGTTGATTTTTCTATTGCTGATTTTCCCCACAACTTCTGCAATCTGCTCTGAATATTCGATAACTTCCTCTATACGTGCATTATTGCTGTCGAAATAAAAATCAAGATTAACACCTTTTACAAAATTGCCTAAATTTTTCTGGTTTGGTAAAAACTTATCATAACCTCCAAAAACTGCCATTGGATATGAATACGAGGAATATAAGCCAGTCATAACTGCACCGTAATTTACCCATGACGAAATATCTGCAAGTGCATTTATTTTATCAGATACAGGAAGAGTAAACCCTTTTTCAAACAATGCTTTTATCATCAAATTTTGCTGTTCAGCCAGTTTTTGATTAAAGTCATCTTCTTCTTTTGTGTATGCTGCATAAGATTCCGTATTATATGAATCTTCTTCTGTTTCAGATTCTTCTACAGCCGTTGAATTATCGGCAGCTGCCGGCTCTTCAATTGATAATTCTTTATATGGTTCGTCTATTGCAATTGAATCCTGAAGTGCATCTGCAGATGAGAGATCGTATCGGTTTGAGTGAAATTTCTTTGTTAATTTTAGTATTACCAAATAATTATCATTCCACGCAAATGATTCTTTTTCGTTTTTTGAGTTAAGAATGCTGAAATTTCCAAAATCTTGAATGGTTGGAACTATAACCGAATCAGTGTTTTTGTTAATGCTGTATTCTTTCAGTAAAAACTGTTTTGCAGCTTCTTTATTCTTTATCGGAATAGTAATTTGACAATACGGAATACTGTCTGTAAAATTTCCGTGAACGGTTAATTGCTTGTCTAAATAAAAAAGAGAGGTGTACTTACTGATGTCAAAACCTGAATTTCCATCTTTGTACTTATTCAACACAGGATGATTTAATACCTCATCGATATTTACTTTTTTTGAAAGCTGATTTCCATTAAATTGTACAAAATAGTCGTATTTATTTTGATTGTTTTGACCAAAGGTCAGATAAGTGGCGAATACTAAAAATAAGGTGCATAATTGCTTCATAAATCAGGGCGTTAATTGGATTGTATTATTCATTAATGACGATTTTTTGAGTACGCTGTACATACTTTGTTTTAAAAAAACCGTCTTTTTATTCTTTGATATTTTACTAGCAGCATTTTCAACAGATGCAATATCTTTATCGAAAGTATAAATCGCTGTTATACTGGCTTCTTCAAGATCTTTCTTTTTCTTGGGATCTTTAATTACTTTTTCGGGAACTGGATAAGAAGCGATTCGTTCAAAATTTTTAGCATTACTGCTAAAATGAATCTGATCACGTTGATTGTTAATCGTATTTACTACCGCATTCAAAGCTTTAATGTTGGCGTAATTAAGTTTGATGATGAAAATGTAATTTTCAAAATCAGTTTTGGTTGTAATATTTGAAATTCCTGCAATTTTTGAAGCTTTCACTTTAAAGTCTTCTAATTTCTGTGAAATTTCCTGTTCGTTTGGGATTTTAACGCCATCTACTTCTTCTAAAAAAATAGCGGATTTGGTTTTAAACCATGATTTCGAAAAATCGATCATCAATGTATATTCACCACTTTGGTCGTCGTGATGTTTGATTCTTTCTGTTATCTCAAAACAACTCGTCAAGAGCAAACAGCAGCAGAAAGCAAGAATTTTCTTCATTTCGCAAATTTATGCGAAATATTTTAAAAACCTACAGCAAAGGTTTCTTAAAATTCAGCTTATAAAAGCATCAATTTTTAGATAATATTAACGGATTCTACATTGGTCTAAACGCCTAATTCTGTTGATTTTTGATTAACTTTGCGCTACTTGTTAAAAAAGTGAAATAATCTTCAAAAAAATAAAATAACAACTGCACTTTTAGAAATAAAGATGAATCAATCTGTTTTCCAAGAAATCAGGTTTAAAGTCTGAAATCTAAAATCTAAAATCTAAAATTATATGTTCCCATTACAAAGAAACCGTCGTTTGAGAACCAATGAATCAATTCGTTCTTTAGTACGTGAAACCAGTTTAAGTCCGCAGGATTTTATGCTTCCAATGTTTGTTGCTGAAGGAAAAGATGTAAAAGCAGCTATTCCGTCAATGCCGGGAATTTACCGTCATTCATTAGATAACACAATCAAAGAAGTAAAAGAAGCATGGGATTTAGGTATAAAAGCGGTAAATATCTATGTAAAAGTCAGCGATAATTTAAAAGACAATAAGGGAACTGAAGCTTGGAATAAAGACGGCTTGATGCAGCAAACTATTCGTGCCATAAAAGATGCTGTTCCAGAAATGATCGTTATGCCGGATGTAGCTTTAGATCCATATTCGATCTATGGTCATGATGGAATTATTGAAAATGGTCAATTAATCAATGATGCAACTGTTGATGCTTTAACTCGAATGAGTTTAAGTCACGCAGAAGCTGGAGCTGATTTTGTTGCTCCGAGTGACATGATGGATGGAAGAGTTCTGGCTATTAGAAAGGCTTTGGAAGAAAACGGACATCATAATGTTGGAATTATGAGTTATAGTGCTAAATATGCTTCGGCATTTTATGGTCCTTTTCGTGATGCTTTAGATTCTGCTCCAGTAGATTCTCAGAATATTCCAAAAGACAAGAAAACATATCAAATGGATTATGCTAACCGAATTGAAGGAATTCGCGAAGCATTATTAGATGTTGAAGAAGGTGCAGATATTGTTATGGTAAAACCAGGAATGGCATATTTAGACATTGTTCGTGAGGTAAAAAATGCGGTTCATGTTCCTGTTGCTGTTTACCAAGTTTCTGGTGAGTACGCTATGGTAAAGGCCGCAGCCGAAAGAGGATGGTTAGATCACGATAAAATTATGATAGAGCAACTTTATTGCATTAAGCGTGCAGGCGCTAGTATTATCTCTACATATTTCGCAAAAGAAGCTGCCGTAATTTTAAATAAATAGCATGAAAAAAGTATTATTCTTATCTGCTGTTTTAGCATTTGCTTCATGCAAAAAAGAAGCGGCCGAAAACCCAGATCATAATCCAACTGAAACGTATACTGAAGGAGAATCTGCAGAAGCCAAAACACCGGAAGCTTTAGGAAAAGAAATTTTTGAAGGAAGAGGAAACTGTACTTCTTGTCATCAAGTTGATCAAAAAGTAATTGGACCAAGCATTAAAGAAATCGCGCAGATTTACAAAGATAAAAATGCTGATATCGTTACATTCTTAAAAGGAAAAGCGGAACCAATTGTTGATCCAAGTCAATTTGCAGTTATGAAAACTAATATTCCGATAACGCAGGCAATGTCTGATGAAGAATTAAAGGCTATTGAAACGTATATCTACAGTCAATTAAAATAGTTTTATATTCCTGTTGACATACAGTTGTCACTACCTCATTTTAAATTTACAATTCAACAAAAATGAAGTAAAATGAAAATTCAGAAATTCGATATTATTGGTATTTCGGTAAGAACCACAAACGAAAATGGTCAATCAGCTCAGGATATTCCTGCTCTTTGGAACAAATTTATGACAGAAGGAATTCAGCAAAAAATTCCAGGTAAAATTTCAGAAGAGATTTTTTGTATTTATACCGATTATGAAAAAGATCACACCAAACCTTACACGACTATTTTAGGCTGTAAAGTTGAAAGTTTAGATTTCGTACCTGAAAATATGGTTGGTAAAACAGTTGAAGCAGCTGATTATGAAAAAATTATTGCCAAAGAAAATTTGACCGAAGGTATTGTTTATAATAAATGGCTGGAGATTTGGAATTCAGATCTAGATCGGATTTTTACAGCAGATTTTGAAGTTTATGGAGAAAAAGTCCAAGACCCAAAAAATGCAGAAGTTGATATTTACATCGCAATTCGATAAGACATAAAAACAAAAACGGCGCTGAATCAGCGCCGTTTTTTTATGGATTTTATTCTTACCAGATTTTAACTCTCTTAGCAGGATCGATATACATTTTATCTCCTTTTTTAATATCAAAAGCTTGATAAAAAGCATCTACGTTCTGAATTGGCACAACTGCTCTGTACATTCCAGGAGAATGCGGATCAGTTTTAACCTGACTCTTAATTGCTTCATCTCTAGATTTTGTTCTCCAAACAGTAGCCCAAGAAATAAAGAAACGTTGTTCTGGCGTAAATCCGTCAATTAATCCTGGATTTCCGTTTGCTTTCAAATACAATTGCAACCCGTCGTAAGCAGCATTGATTCCGCCTAAATCTCCAATGTTTTCCCCTAAAGTAAATTTACCATCTACGTGAATTCCAGGTAAAGGCTCTAAAGCGCTGTATTGATCTGCCAAAGCAGTTCCAAGAGCTGTAAATTGTTTTAGATCTTCTGGTGTCCACCAGTCAACAAGATTTCCATCTGCATTATAACGTGCTCCAGAATCATCAAAACCATGAGAAATTTCATGACCGATAACAGCACCAATTCCACCATAATTAACTGCTTCATCAGCTTGGTAATTATAGAAAGGCGGTTGTAAGATTGCCGCTGGGAATACAATTTCGTTATACGATGGATTGAAATAAGCATTAACCGTTTGAGGTGACATTCCCCACTCTGTTTTATCAACTGGTTTACCCAATTTCGCTAAACTTTCTGCATAAGACCATTTTGATATGTTTTTCATGTTATCAAAATAAGTTCCGCCTTCGTTAACGTTTTTAAGCTCTAGTTTAGAATAATCTTTCCATTTATCAGGATATCCAATTTTAATGGTAAGTCTCTTTAGTTTTTCGATTGCTTTTGTCTTTGTTGGCGCAGACATCCAAGGCAATGCGTTGATTCTGTTTTCGTAAGCTAACATTACATTAGCAATCATGTTCTTTGCTTTGTCTTTTGCTTCAGCAGGAAATAATTTTTCTACATACAATTTTCCTAAAGCTTCTCCGGTAGCACCGTTAATTACCTGCAATGCCATTTCTTCACGAGGACGTTGTTTCAACGCTCCTGTAAGGGTTTTTCCGTAGAAATCAAAATTCGCTTTTTCAATATCTGTAGTCAACGTTGAAGCATTTCTGTTCAATAAAGACCATTTCAAATATTCTTTCCATGCTTCTACTTTCTTTTCCGAAAATGTTTTTTCTAAAGCAATCATATAACGCGGCTGCGCTACGTTTACTGAATCCAATTTCGTCATTCCGATTCCAGTGAAATATTTCTCCCATTGAATAGAAGGCGTATTTTTCTTTAAATCAGCAATCGCAGTTGGATTATATTGTTTTCTGCGGTCTCTTCTTTCAACACGGTCTAATCTTGGAGCAGAAAGTTCAATTTCTAAAGCTAAAATTTGTTTTGCACTTTCTTTAGCTTTTGCAGGAGATTCTCCAATATACTGTAACATTCTGGCAACGTGTACTTCGTATTTTTCACGTTTTTCTTTTGAATCTTTATCGTCTGAATTGTAGTAATCTTTATCAGATAATCCTAAACCTCCCGGTCCTAAGTTAACGGTGTTTTTGTTACTGTTTTTAGCATCTGCTCCAACATATACTCCAAAAAAACCAATACCACCTTGCGGCTGCATTTCGATAAAGAAATTCTGAAGATCGGTAACGTTTTTAATAGCATCGATTTTCTTCAAAACAGGCTGAAGAGGCGTAATTCCATTTTTATTACGACCAACCGTATCCATAATCGTGTTAAACAAAGCAATTGCTTTACCTTGATCTGTATTTGATTTGTATTTAGGATCTTTTGATGCTTCTTTTAAAATAGCAAGCGCATCATTATCAGTCTTCTGACGCAATTCGTTAAAACTTCCCCATGAATTTCTATCACTTGGAATTTCTGTTTTGTCCAGCCAAGCTCCATTTACGTAACGAAAAAAATCATTTTTTGGGCTCACTTTCGTGTCCATATTAGAAAGATTGATTCCCGGTTCTTTCTTTTTGGCGTCTTGTGCCTGAACTGCAGTAATTGTAATCATTGCAGAAACAACACAAAACATAGGTTTTCTTAGTTGTTTAATCATTTTTATTTATGGTTTTTAGTATATATACAAACATATTGCAATTATTCTAAACTATGTATAAAATACATCAAATAATTAATTTGATGGGTATCATTCTTTAATTAAACCTAACAGATTCAATAAAATGGACAAACGAAAATCATGATTTTACACTTTATACAAACAAAAACGACGCTGAATCAGCGCCGTTTTTTATGATTTGGAATTATGTTACCAAATTTTTACTCTTTTATCTGGACTTACAAACATTTTATCGCCGCTTTTAATTCCAAAAGCGTTGTAAAAAGCATCCATATTTTGAATTGGAACATAAGCTCTATACATTCCTGGAGAATGCGGATCTGTTTTTACTTGATTTTTTATGGCTTCATCTCTTGATTTTGTTCTCCAAACTGTTGCCCAAGAAATAAAGAATCTCTGTTCTGGTGTAAATCCGTCAATTAAACCTGGATTTCCGTGTTTCTTTAAATACAGCTGTAATCCATCATAAGCCGCATTTATTCCACCTAAATCTCCAATGTTTTCCCCTAATGTAAATTTACCATCTACTTTAATTCCTGGTAAAGGTTCTAAAGCGCTGTATTGATCTGCTAATTTATCACCAAGTGCAGTAAATTGTTTCAAATCTTCAGGCGTCCACCAATCTACAAGATTTCCTTCGGCATTGTAACGTGCTCCAGAATCATCAAAACCATGTGAAATTTCATGTCCGATTACAGCTCCAATTCCACCATAATTTACAGCTTCATCAGCTTGATAATTGTAAAATGGAGGTTGTAAAATTGCTGCTGGGAAAACAATTTCGTTGTACGATGGATTGTAATACGCATTTACTGTTTGCGGTGACATTCCCCACTCTGTTTTATCAACTGGTTTTTTCAATTTTTCAATTCCTTTTTTGAAATTCCATTTTGCTATATTGCGTGAATTCTCAAAATAACTTCCGCCGTCTGCAATACTTTTAATTTCAAGCGCTGAATAATCTTTCCATTTATCAGGATAACCTACTTTAATGGTGATTTTATTTAATTTTTCGATTGCTTTTACTTTTGTCGGCGCAGACATCCAAGTTAAGTTATTGATACGATTTTGGTATGCAGTAATTACATTTTGAATCATATCTAAAGCTTTAGTTTTAGCTTCAGCTGGAAAAACTTTCTCAACGTACAATTTACCAAGTGCTTCACCAATATCGTTATTTACAATTTGCAACGCTTTTTCTTCACGCGGCAATTGTTTTATTGCACCTCTTAAAGTTTTGCTGTAGAAATCGAAATTAGCAGTTTCAACATTTGTTGATAATTTCGTTGCGTAAGTATGGATTAAATCCCATTTTAAATACTCTTTCCATTGTGCTACTTTATTAGCTGTAAAAACAGTTTGAAGTGCTTTCATGTATTTAGGCTCCATAACTATAACTGTATCCAGCTTTGCTAAACCTATTCCAGTAAAATAAGCTTCCCATTTTATAGCTGGTGTTAACTTTTGAAGTTCCGCAATTGTCATTGGATTATATTGTAAACGGCTGTCTCTGCTTTCAACACGATTCAATCTTGGTTTTGACAATTCTGTTTCTAAAGCTAAAATAGCTGAAGCGCTTTGTTTTGATTTTTCAGGAGATTCGCCAATAAACTGCATCATCTTTGCAACATGCAATAGGTATTTTGCACGTTTTTCTTTAGAATCTTTATCTTCTGAAATATAATAATCTTTATCTGGCAATCCCAATTGGTTTACTCCAAGGTATACCGAATTTTTAGAACTGTTTTTTTCGTCAGCACCAACATAAGTTCCAAAAAAACCAGCAGCTCCTTCTTGTTCTACTTCAGTTAAGTATTTTTGAAGATCGGCTGCGTTTTTAATTGCATCAATTTTTTTCAAATAGGTTTGCAAAGGTGCAATTCCTTGTTTGTTTCTGCCCACAGTATCTAGAACAGTTGCAAATAAATTTACTGCTTTTCCTTGATCAGTATCTGATTTGTACTTTGGGTTTTTTGATGCTTCTTTTAAAATAGACATTGCATCTTTGTCTGTTTTTTTTATCAATTCATTGAAACTTCCCCAAGTTGTACGATCGCTTGGGATTTCGGTTTTGCTTAACCAAGTTCCGTTTACATATTGAAAAAAGTCCTCACCTGGACTAACTTTGGTATTCATGTAGGAAACATTAATACCGGGCTCTTTTGGAGCTGTATTTTGAGCTTTTACTGCAGTTAATGAAAACATTACAGAAAAAACACAAAATAAGGGTTTTGTAAATTGTTTGTTCATTTTCGAGTGTGATTTTTGTGTTAATACAAAAATATTGTTAATATTTGGAATTTTGTGTTAAAATCAAAGCAATAATTTGCGGCAGTTTTTTAGTAAAAAGTATAACCTCCGCCATTTCTACTTTTTAAGATTTAAACCGTGTACAATTTCTATAAAAGCAGGTTTCAGCAGTGTGTGCCTTTGTTCTAAAATTTGCTTAAATCTGTAAAATCCACATAAAACAAAAAGCACTGCACCTTTACAAGATTAAAAAATCAAAGCTGTTAAAAAGCGTTATAATTGTGCCTTTTAAAGTGCTCTTTTCGTATTTTTGCGCCAAATTGTTTTTATGAAATCGCTTCTATACAAATACCGCAAATTCTTTATTGTATTAATTGTCTTTTCGGTTGTCACTATATCTTTATTTTATTCGGCTTTAAAACCACAAAAAACGCTGCCTATTTTTAATCCTGCTGATGTTAATCCAGAATTAGTTGACAGCACGGTTCAATACAAAAGTAAATACCATACAATTGCTGATTTTTCGTTTGTAAATCAAAATGGAGACACGATTACTCAAAAAAACTACGAGGGAAAAATTTATGTTGCAGATTTTTTCTTTACAACCTGCGGTTCTATTTGTCCAAAAATGACAACGAATCTTGAAGAGGTGCAAAAAGCCGTTTTAAACAATCCAAAAGTTATGCTGCTTTCGCATACTGTTTTTCCAGAAGTGGACAGTATTCCTGTTTTGAAAGCTTATGCAGTAAAACATGGCGTTGTAGACAGTAAATGGAATTTGGTTACGGGCGACAAAAAAGAAATCTATACGATGGCGAGAAAATCGTATTTGGCGGTAAAATTAGGTCGACCTGATCAATTGTACGATATGGTTCATACCGAAAATTTTGTTTTGGTTGATCAAAAAAGACGTGTTCGCGGTTTTTATGACGGAACGAACAAAGAAGAAATTAAACGTCTGTTGGAAGACATCGATTTCTTGTGTAAGGAGTAAAACTGAACGTTTATTAAACGATAAAATGAAAAAGACGTTAAGAATATTAGTTTAAATTCTTAACGTCTTTTTTTTAATTTAAAAGTTCTTTATCTTAAAAAACTTAATCAACAATAAATGCCATCTCTAATCTCTCCGAGAACTGTCCATTTACCTTAGCTGGTTATGTGAAAGGAATACGTTTCTTTTTGTATCCTTCTTCATAAATAAAATCTATGTTTCTATGTGTTAAATTGAATTTTATGAATACACCCAACGGGTTACAATACTTTTTTATAATCTTTCTATATCTTGTGCACTGACACACGATAAAGAAAATAAAAAAATGATTACGAATAATTTATTTAATTGTTTCATATATAAATTTTAACAAAGGGCTTCCTTTAACACATTAACTTCTTTATAAAAAATCCTGTTCGTTATATACTTGAGCAGGTTTTAGAAAATTATCTGATATAATTAATAAAAAGCATAATCTCCTATTACCCTGACAACAACCCATTTTTCCTTTTGTTTTTCCATAATGACAGTAGAATATTTTCCACCACCCGCGGCAGATGCTTCACCATAAAAAAACATAATATATTTTCTATTCATGTAATACATGGGTTCCGAAATCACTATAGCTTCATATTGCAATCCAGTATTCATATACTTAATCATAAAATCGTATTTAAATGCCCCTGCGTCATTTTCAAGTATAAAATTATATTCACGAAAATCTTCTTTTTTCCAGTATCTTTTTATGGTATCATGCGCGTATTCTTCATACATTTTTTTCCAATGTTTTTCTACAAATAAACCATCTGTATGATCTATATAATTCTTTGGATCTATAATATGATCAGGTCCATTGCCTCCATTAAAAATCCTTAAAGCTTCTCTATTTAAAGCCTTATTAGCTTGCAGTATGTGTTTTTTGCTCTTGTTAATTTTTTGAGTTTCTAAAAACACATTGATAGCCTCATAATTCCCTATATCTTGTGCACTGACACACGATAAAGAAAATAAAGAAATGATTACGAATAATCTGTTTAATTGTTTCATATATAAATTTCTACAAAGGGCTTCCTTTAACACATTAACTTCTTTATAAAAAAACCTGCTCATTATATACTTGAACAGGTTTTAGAAAATTATCTAATATAATTAATGAAAAAGATAATCCCTCATTACCTTGACTACAACCCATTTTTCCTTTTGTTTTTCCATAATGACAGTAGAATTTTTCCCACCACCCATAGCATATGCTACACCATAAAAAAATATAATATATTTTCTATCCATATAATACATGGGTTCTGAAATCACTATCGCTTCATATTGCAATCCAGTATTCATATACTTAATCATGAAATCGTATTTAAATGCCCCTGCATCATTTTCAAGTATAAAATTATATTCCGGAAAATCTTCTTTTTTCCAGTATCTTTTAATGGTATCATGTGCATATTCTTCATACATTTTTTTCCAGTGTTTTTCTACAAATAAACCATCTGTATAATCTACAGGGTTCTTTGGATCTATAATATGATCAGGTCCTTCATCACCATTAAAAATCCTTAAAGCCCGTTTATTTAATGCCTTATTAGCTTGCAGCATGTGCTTTTTGCTCTTATCAATTTTCTGAGTTTCTAAAAACACATTGATAGGCTCATAATTTTCTATATCTTGTGCACTGACACATGATAAAGTAAAGAAAGAAATGATTAGAAATAATTTGTTTAATTGTTTCATAATTTTATTTTTTACAAGGTGTTCCTAATTGGTTTCTTTACGCCAATTATTCATATCCTCCATAGATAGAAGGACTATCAAATATTACGGATATTAATATAGAGTCATTTTTAAAGCTTGTATTCTTCCAATCTGGTGCGTCAGATATATATATTATACTTTATTTTAAACTTCATTGTTATTAAAGTCTTCTTCAGCTTGATTTACTCTACTACTATTTTCATTGTTTTCATTCTTTAAATCCTCCATAGAACATGAACTAACTAAAGATGAGACAAGGAAACAAGTAAATGTTAACTTATAAAAATTTTATTCCTAATTATTTAAGTTTTTAGTATTGTTTTAAACCAAATGTAGCATATTTCTTTAAAAACAAAATAAGCAACAAAATTACTAAACCAAATTTTTAGAAACATTTAGCATTTAGAAAACTGTTAAATGCCTTGAAATAAAGAATTATTGCCTATTTTTGCAATCTAAACTCAATCTAAATAAGCTTGCAAAATACAATCCATACCCTGAAAAAAGGCGATAAAGCCATTATCAAAGATTTTGATATCGATTTGATTCCTTTAAAATTATTAGAGATGGGTTGTTTGCCGGGCAGCTTAGTCGAATTGCTTCAAATTGCTCCTTTTGGAGATCCTTTATATTTAGATATAAATGGTTCGCACGTAGCGATACGTGTTGAAACTGCTCGTGAAATTGAAGTTGAACTTATCAAAAACAATTTGTAATGAGCATTCAAAATATTAATGTTGCCCTTATTGGGAATCCAAATACTGGAAAGACTTCTGTTTTTAATCAACTTACGGGTTTAAATCAACAAGTGGGGAATTATCCCGGAATTACGGTTGAGAAAAAAATAGGTTTCTGTAAACTACCGCATAACATCAAAGCTAACATTCTGGATTTGCCGGGAACGTACAGTTTGAATGCAAGTTCGATGGACGAAAGTGTTGTTATTGAACTTTTGCTGAACAAAAACGACAAATTGTATCCTGATGTTGCTGTTGTGGTAACTGATGTTGAAAATCTGAAACGAAATTTACTGATTTACACTCAGATAAAAGATCTTGAAATTCCGACGATTCTGGTTATTAATATGTCTGATCGTATGGAAAGCAAAGGAATTAGTTTAGACATTCCATATTTAGAAGAAAAACTAAAAACTAAAATTGCTTTAGTAAGTTCTCGTAAAGGTTTGGGAATTGAGCAATTGAAAGAATTAATTGTTTCGTACAAAACAATTCCGCACGAACCATGTTTAAATGCTTCTGTAATTGATCCTGAATATTTTGAAAATTTACAAAAGGCATTTCCAAATCAATTAATGTACAAATTGTGGCTGGTAATTACGCAGGATGTTAATTTCTCGAATTTAGATCGAAATGAAATCCGAAGCACTTTTACCAAATCGCATTCAGAATTAAAACGTCTGCAGCAAAAAGAAACCATTAAAAGATATCAGTTTATAAATGATGTTTTAAAGGAAGGTTTAAAAGTCGATGCCTCGATGGCTAAAGATTTTAGAGCAAAACTAGATCGTGTTTTAACTCATAAATTTTGGGGTTATGCTATTTTCCTAGGTATTTTGTTTATCATATTCCAGTCTATTTTCAGCTGGTCGACGATACCAATGGATTTTATTGACAGCTCTTTTGCATCGTTAAGCAGCTGGGTTGCTGCTGAATTGCCAAGCGGTATTTTGACTGATTTGCTTTCGCAGGGAATTATTCCAGGAATTGGAGGGGTTATTATTTTTATTCCGCAAATTGCCTTCTTGTTTTTATTTATTTCGATTCTGGAAGAGAGCGGTTATATGAGCCGTGTTGTTTTTTTAATGGATAAAATAATGCGCAAATTTGGGCTTTCGGGAAAAAGTGTTGTGCCGTTAATTTCAGGAACAGCTTGTGCGATTCCGGCAATTATGGCGACACGAAATATCGAAAACTGGAAAGAGCGTTTAATCACTATTTTGGTAACACCTTTTACAACTTGTTCTGCTAGATTACCTGTTTATGCGATCATGATTTCGTTAGTGATTCCTAATAAACGCGTTTTAGGAATTTTTAATCTGCAGGGATTGTCTTTGATGTTCTTGTATTTACTTGGATTTGTTGCGGCTATACTTTCGGCATATGTTTTAAATAAGGTTTTAAAACTAAACTCAAAATCATATTTTGTTGTTGAAATGCCAAGTTACAAGTTACCACTTTTAAAGAATGTTGGAATCAATGTTGTCGAAAAAACGAAAGCTTTTGTTCTTGGTGCGGGTAAAATTATCTTAGCAATATCTGTTATTTTATGGTTTTTAGCTTCTTTCGGACCTGGAAAAGATTTTAACGACGCGGAAAACATTGTAAAAGAAAGATTCGCAAATACGACTTTAAATGAGGCTCAATTTGAAAATGAAGTAGCGTCTCAAAAAATAGAGAATTCTTATATCGGGATTATGGGTAAGGCTATCGAACCTGTAATTTCTCCTTTGGGTTATGATTGGAAAATAGGAATAGCTATTATTAGTTCATTTGCCGCTCGTGAAGTTTTGGTAGGAACGTTAGCAACAATCTACAGCGTTGGAGACAGCGATAATGAATCGACAATTAAGAGCAAAATGCAAAAGGAAGTAAATCCTGAAACGGGCGAAAAGATATTCAATTTTGCCAGCGGTATTTCATTGTTATTGTTTTATGCTTTTGCAATGCAATGTGCGAGTACATTAGCAATTACAAAAAAAGAAACTAATTCATGGAAATGGCCTGCAGCGCAGCTTTTCTTTATGACCGGATTAGCTTATTTTACGGCTCTTTTGGCTTATCAATTTTTAAAATAAATCACCATGATACAAGAAATAATTGCTTTTGGAATCCTTTTTATCGCGGTTGCTTTTTTGATCAAAAAGTTTTTTTGGAAGTCAAAAAAGAAAAAAGACTGCGGCGACGGTAATTGCGGATGTTCTTGATTTTTAGGTTCAAAAACTAATACATTTTAAACTATTTTTAATTGGCTTCACAGAGATTTTTAAAACTCTTTGTGAAGCTTTTTTTATTTTTAAAATCGTTGTTTTAATCCTAATTTTACACGTCTTTAAACTCAACAAATAATTGATAAATAAGATCTAAAATGACACAAAAAGTTTCTTTTGTTTTTCTCTTCATCTTGTGTTTTGCAAATCATGGTTTCAGTCAAAAAAACACTTTCCCAAAAAAAATAAACGACAGTACTATTATTGCTTCAGATGGAGTGCCATTATATTTGAAAATATCTGGAAAAGGTGATGTATGTATTTTTATACACGGCGGTCCCGGCGCTTGGAGCAAATCTTTTGAAGAGATGGGAGGAAATGTACTTGAGGATAAATTAACTATGTGTTATTTTGACCAAAGAGGCTGCGGACGCTCTGCTTCTTCACCAAACAATGATTATAGCTTGGATAGAATGTTAAACGATATTGAGGACATTCGTAAAAGTCTAAATGCTCCAAAAGTATTTATAATAGGACATTCTTTCGGAGGAATTTTAGCTGCAAATTATGCTGGCAAATATCCTGAACATGTTAAGGGCTTAATTCTCTTAAATGCCACTCTTGACATAAATGATTCTCTTCTTAATCAAATTTCTTTTATGGGTAAAACTCTTGGTGAAAACATAGCTGTGAAAAACGGTGAATCTCCATTGATGCCTTTTATAGAAGCAAAAAAACGTATTAAAAAAGCAGGTCTTGATTATAAAATATTATCTGACATTGAAAAGAATGTAGAAAAATTAGACCGTATTGACAGCAGTTTTAAAAGAAACTCCTCATTTGCACAACAAGCATTAGGTATGCCTATTTATTTAAGCGATTTTACAAAACAAACAGCATTTATAAAAGTTCCTACACTTGTAATTTCGGGATCAAATGACCACAGCATTGGTCCTGATCATTATCGTTTGTTCAAATTCCCAAATCAAGAGGTTAAAATTATTAAGGGAGGCCATATTTTATACTACGAAAAGAACAAAGAGTTTAAAAATGCTGTGCAGAAATTTGTGCAGAAAAACGACTGACGGCGGGAGATGGGAGATTGAAGATGAAAAGACGGGAGATGAAAGATGAAAGATTGAAGATGAAAGATGAAAAATTGAAGATGAAAGATTGAAGATGAAAGATTGAAGACTGGATATTTTGACTGTCTTTGAAAACTTTGCTTCGCTTTGCTTTACTTCACTCCTTCCCACTCTGCGTAAAACTGAGCGAGGAATGTTTCCATAAAACGATGTCTTTCGGCTGCAATTTGTTTTCCTTTCTCTGTATTCATTTTATCTTTTAGGAGTAACAGCTTTTCGTAAAAATGGTTTATTGTTGGCGCGCTGTTTTTTTTGTACTCTTCTTTTGTCATGTTTGTAATGGGCGCAATTTCAGGATTGTGCAAGGCTCTATTTTTGAATCCGCCGTAATTAAATGCTCTTGCTACTCCAATTGCTCCAATTGCATCTAAACGATCAGCATCTTGAACAACATCTAATTCGATCGAAGAGAACTTTTTTTCAAAATTTCCGCCTTTATAAGAGATATTTTCAATGATATTGACAACGTGCTGGATAATTTCTTCTGAAACATTTTCTGACTCTAGAAACAAACGTGCTGTTTTGGGTCCAATTGTCTCGTCTCCGTTATGAAATTTACTGTCGGCAATATCATGAAGTAAAGCTCCTAACTGAACAATAGTAAGATCACAATTGGTATCATTAGCAATTAAGAGTGCATTCTTGTAAACACGTTCAATATGAAACCAATCGTGTCCGCCTTCAGCATCATTTAATTTCTCTTTTACAAATGTGATTGTTTTAGTTATAAGTTCAGAATTATTCATAGGTGTATTATGGTTTGTGATAAAATGCCACAGATAAATCAGATTAAACGGTTTTATGCTGCTTTTAATTATTCAAAATAAAAAAAGTTGATTGTTAAAGCTTTAAGACTTTAACAATCAACAATGTTTTCAATATCAATTGCAAAAATCAATTTTATCCTGAGGCTTCGGGACTAAAAATCAGTAATCTGCAATCTAAAATTTATAGTCTTGCTGGTTCAACCCATTTAAAGATGTGTCCTTCAGCAGGAATTACTAATCTTTCAGAAATTCTAGCCATACGAGCTGGTAATTTCATTAAATAATCACGTGCTTTTTCAGCTTCATCAGTCAAATTAGAAACTTTATCGATTTCCCATTTGTTGATTAATTTCTGCATAATATCAACATAATCGTTAGCTGTGTAAACACCGATACGTTGTGCTGAATCTGAGAATTGCTCAAAAGCTGTGCTTATTTTTTGACCTGATTCTCTTAAAAAGTGAGCCGGCATAACAATTTTCTGCTTCATCATGTATTGAAAAGCCAACATCATTTCGCTTGGATCAACTTGGAAAATTCTGGTAACAAATTCACTGTAAGCATGATGATGACGCATTTCGTCACCTGCAATCATTTTACACATTTTAGACAACTTGTTATCACCAAATTTCTTAGCGATTTGTGCTACTCTATTGTGTGAAACATAAGTTGCTAATTCTTGAAAACTGGTGTATACAAAGTTTTTGTACGGATCAGTTCCTGTTCCAATATCAAAACCGTCGTTAATTAAATGCTGTGTTGTCATTTCGATTTCACGCATATTTACACGACCAGACAAATACAAGTATTTATTTAAAAGATCACCGTGACGATTTTCTTCTCCTGTCCATTGTCTGATCCATTTAGACCAGCCATTACCGCCATTTTCTACTTGGTTTATACCTTCTACATCCATTAACCAAGACTCATAAGTTGGCAAAGCCTCTTCGGTGATTGTATCACCTACAAGTGTTACCCAGAAATCGTATGGCAGCTCTTTGGCAATTTCACGCAATTCTTTTACCTCTTCAAAAAAGTTTTCACCTTCTGAATTAGGCAAAAAATCAGACGGCTGCCAAATTTTTTCCACAGGAATTAAATACTGTTCAACGAAGCTGTCAACGTTTTTTTCCAAAAACTGCATCACTTCTAATCTAATGTTTTTTATAGACATTACTTATTTTAAATTTGGATTTAAGTTTAGCTTTTTACTAAGATTAAATCTGTTTATACTCGTTTACTCCTTCTACAACTGCCTTTTCTGTTAAAGCCATCAGTTCTGCAAAATCATAATCTTTTACAGCCATAGCTTTATGCACTGTAAAGGTAAGGCGATTTCCTAAACCAACAGGAAACATTCCATAACGCACCATTTTCCATGAATTATTAATACTTACTGGCACAACATACGCTGAAGGCGCATATTTACAAAGAATTTTTAAACCGCTTTGGGCAAATTCTTTTGGTTTTCCAGTCTTGCTGCGGGTTCCTTCTGGAAAAATCACAGCAGATCTAGTATTTTTTTCTATATATTCAGACAAGCCTTTGATTACTGGAATCGCTTGTTTAGGGTCTTTACGGTCAATTAGTACAGATCCTCCGTGGCGTAAATTAAAAGACACACTCGGAATTCCGCTTCCTAACTCCTTCTTACTTACAAATTTACAATGAAAACGTCTAAAGTACCAAATCATTGTCACGATATCGTACATACTTTGATGATTTGAGACAAAAATAAGCGGCACTCCTTTAGGAATTGTGTCTACGCCTTCAATTTTATAGGTTGTTCCAACAAGATTTGTACATTTTAAAAGGCAAAAGTTCAAATAATCAACGCTTTTCTTATGCGCTTGGTAACCAAAAAGATTCAAACAAACCCATTGTATCGGATGAAAAACCGCTAAGCATAATCCAAAACATAAATAATAAATTACAGATATAGGATACGAAATTACCTTTTGCATGCTTCTAAAATTAAAGGCCAAAAGTAATAAATATATCTTTAGCGGTATAAAAATTAAAAACAATAACCATTTTTATGCTTTAATTGTACCTTTGTGCTAAAATTTGCAAATTTTTTCTGAATTAAATGAACTTTACTTACCCTAAAAATGAACGCTTAAAGAGCAAAACGACAATTGGATTACTGTTTTCTGAAGGGAAATCGGTTTCAAAATACCCGCTTCGTTTGGTTTATCGTACAGCGGCAGAAAATTCAGAAGAACAAACAAAAATTGGGGTTTCGGTATCTAAAAAATATTTTAAAAAAGCGGTTGATCGTAATTATTTCAAAAGGGTTTTAAGAGAAACCTATCGTTTAAACAAGCATTTACTTCTAGATAATCTGGATCAGCCTTATTCTTTCATGTTTTTTTATCAAACAAAAGACAGATTATCTTACGAAGAAATCAACACTAAAACGATTCAATTGTTTGAAAAATTCATACTTCAAATTAAGAAAACTCAGGAATCTGAAAATAAAGCAGAGTTGTAGACCTCAAAACTCATTTTGTATCTTAATTTAGACAAAAAATTATAAAAAAATTGTAGTTTTAGCTCTAAATTGAAACTTTATGCGATATATTTTCTTTTTAACATGTTGTTTTTTAGTTCTTTCGGGCTGCAATAAAGCTGATGCAAAGCATGAAGATCTTGCCGTAAGTAATTTAGAAATGCCACCGCCACCGCCAGCAGGTGCAAGTGAATCTAATAGAAAAGATCAAGATAAAAATGAGGCTTCGCCCGAAATTCCGCAGAAAATTATCAAACAAGCTTCGCTTCGATTTGAAACTAATGATTTAGAAAAAACTTTCGATCAAATCAAAACGGCTATTACGGCTAATAAAGGAACTATTCTAAGTGATTCTGAAGGAAAAGATTATAACACTATTTATAGAAATTTAACGGTAAAAGTTCCAAGTCAGAATTTTGATCCTTTTTTAAGTTCTGTCTCAAAAGGCGTTTCTTATTTTGAACGCAAAGATATTTCGGCGGAAGATGTTACGGAACAATACATTGATCTGAATTCGCGATTAAAAACGAAACAAAAACTGGAAGAGCGTTATCTGCAAATTCTTCAAAAAGCGACTAAAATTAGTGAGATTTTAGAAATTGAAAAGCAAATTTCGGCGATTCGCGAAGAAATTGAAGCGAAACAAGGTCAACTAAAATATTTGGAAAGCCGAGTTTCTGAAAGTACCGTTACTATTGAATTTTACAAAACAATCGCAGAACAGGAAGGAGTTAAAACATCTTATGGTGCTAAAATCTGGACGGCATTTAAATCTGGATTTTTTGGCTTATCCAGTTTTTTCATTTGGCTGTTAAGTGTTTGGCCATTTGTATTGATGGTTTGTGCGGCGGTTTATTTTATTAGAAGAAGATTTAAAAGAAAAAAACAATAATCATGTATCCTTATTTCAAAAAGAAATTTATCATACCGGCTGTTGCGGCAGGGTTTTTATTTGTTGGAACCAGTTTTAAAGATGATTTCTTTGAAATTGCCAAGCAAATCGAAATTTTTACTACTCTATTTAAAGCGGTTAACACTAATTATGTAGATGAAACGAATCCTGGTGATTTGATGGATAAAGCTATCAAAAGTATGCTTGGAAGTTTAGATCCTTACACGGTTTACTTTAACGAACAGGATGTTGTTAATTTTAAAATTAATAATACTGGCGAATATACTGGAATTGGTGCTATGATAGCGCGTAAAAAAGACCGCTTAATTGTTCGCGAGCCTTATAAAAATTATCCTGCCGATAAAGCGGGATTGAAAGCGGGCGACGAAATTATACAAATTGGTGATGTTTTAATTGCTGATTTTAAAGATGACGCTTCGCAGCTTTTAAAAGGGGCGAAAAACACCAAAATTGCTGTAAAATACCTTCGTCAGGGAAAAATGTATACTACTGAATTGGTTTTGGACGAGGTTGATATCAAATCGGTTCCTTTTTATGGTAAAATCGACAGCAAAACGGGTTACATTGTTTTATCTCACTTCAGCCGAAAAGCTTCTGCTGAAGTTAAAGATGCTCTTGAAAAATTAAAGGCTGACGGGGCAACACAAATTGTTCTTGATTTAAGAGGAAATCCTGGAGGTTTATTGAACGAAGCAATTGATATTTGTAATTTATTTGTTCCTAAAAATGAAATTATTGTAACTACTAAATCGAGAATTGAGAAACACAATAATACTTATAAAACGACGAAAGAACCTGTTGACACTGAAATTCCTTTAGCAATTTTGGTAAACGGACGCAGTGCTTCGGCTTCTGAAATTGTTTCTGGAGCTTTGCAGGATTTGGATCGTGCAGTTATTCTAGGAAGCCGCAGTTTTGGTAAAGGTTTGGTGCAGCGCTCTGTAGATCTTACTTATGGAACGCAGTTAAAAGTGACTATTTCTAGATACTACACTCCTTCTGGAAGATGTATTCAGGCTTTGGATTATGCTCATAAGGACAAAAATGGCGTAGCGCAAAAAACGGATGCTAAAAATTTTAATGCTTTTAAAACGAGAAAAGGAAGAACGGTTTATGACGGCGGTGGTGTTTTACCAGATATCGAATTGGACGAGACAAAAATGAGTCCGATTACGACTGCTCTTTTAAAAAATGACGGAATTTTTGATTATGCAACGTCGTATTATTACAAGAATCCAAATTTAGGAGATAAAATTCCTGTGCTTACTGATGCTGATTACGGAAGTTTTAAACAATACTTAAAATCGAACAAAATTAGTTTTGATACTGAAACTGAAATTGCTCTAAAAAATACTTTGGCTGCTGCTAAAAACGAGAAAATTGATGAAACAATTGCTCCTGAATACCAACAGTTAATAGCGGCTTTGGAGAAAAGTGAAAATACTTTGTTGGATAAAAATCAAAAAGAAATTAAAAATTTAATTCAGGAAGAACTCATAAAAAGATACCAATATCAGGAAGGTTTGTATCAGTTTTACATCAAAAATAATTCGGAAATTAAAAAGGCTGTAAGTGTATTAAATAATCAAACGGAATATAAAACGATTCTAAAAATGTAATGAATGAAACTTTATAGAGCCCTATTTCTGTTTTTAATTTACAATGTATCGGCACAGCAAAAACCTATCGAAACGGTTTATTTTGATTTCGATAAATTTGATCTTACCAGCCAGCAGATCGAAGTTGTAAAGAATTTTATTAAAACAATAGATACCTCTAAAGTTGAGTCTATACAAATTTACGGCTACTGCGATGATCGAGGAAGTGATGATTATAATTTTCGACTGTCTCATGACAGAGTAAATACCATTCAAGACTTGCTGCTTGCTTCTGGATTTAATCAAACTAAAATTGTTGTTTTAGAAGGAAAGGGCCGTGTGGTGCTTCGACCAGATACGGTCGAAAATTTGTACGAAACGAGATCTAGAAATCGGCGGGTTGATTTAATTGTTGTTAAACGCAACAGTTTTGGCAAAGGTGTTTATTCTTCTTTTAAAGATAAATTAAAGGTTGGTGACAGGATTTATTTGGATAATATCCTCTTCGATCTTGGAAGTGCAAAACTCACGAATAATTCTAAAAAGGAGTTAGACAAAATTGCGGTCCTTTTGCAAAAGCAAAAAAACATACAGTTCGAAATTAGAGGTCACGTTTGCTGTACTCCGGAAATCTATAGTGATGGAATTGACAAGGACACAAAGGAAAGACGCTTGTCTTGGAATCGTGCCAAAACGGTTTTTTACTATTTAAGCTCTAAAAAAATCTCTAAAAACAGAATGACTTATCAAGGCTGCGGCAATAAATTTCCTTTAAAAAAGGGAGATAATTATGATCGCCGTGTTGAATTTCTGATTACTAAGATTTAATCTTTATACACGACTACAGGAATTAAAAACTACTGTCTTAAAAGAATAGTAAAAAGGAATCTGCTTATAAAACTTGGCGATTTTGCGAGATTAAATTACAAAATCACCAAGCTTTTTACTTTCAATAAAGTATCCTCTTTATTATTCTCTAATCATTTCAATATGAGGAATATCATCTTCTAAATACATTTCGCTTGATTGTACAAAGCCGTGGCTTTCGTAAAATTTCTTTAAATACAATTGTGCGCCAATGGTAATCTTTTCTTTATTGAAGTTTGATTTTATTGCAGAAATTGCTTCACGCATTAAATCATGTCCCCATTTTCTATCACGATAATCGGCATCAACAACTACTCGCCCTATTGAAGCGTTATCAAAAGTGATTCCTGCATCAAATAAACGTACATAGGCAACAATTTTATTGTCGTACTCACCAATTAGGTGCAATGCTTTCTTGTCTTTGCCGTCAAGATCTAAATAAACGCAGTTTTGCTCTAGTACAAAGATCTCACTTCTTAATTTGAGTAAATCATATAGCTCGTTTACATTTAATGCCTCAAACGGCTTTATTTTCCATTTTAATTCCATTCTTCCTTATTTTTTGCCACAAAGGCACGAAGGCGCTAAGTTATATAATTTTTTAGCTGCGTTAAAATTTCTTATAGAAATTACAAAGACACAAAGTTCCATCTCCTTGAATAAACCTTTGTGTCTTTGTGTCTTTGTATGTAAATAGAAAATTACTTTTTCTTCATTATGATTTCCATGCTTTTATATTCTTCTCCGTTTTTCATGTCAAACATTTCCATTTTTCGGGTCTTAGGATCTACAATAGTATAAATCTCTCTGTAAGGTGTTTTTATACCATTCATTGGGTTTACCATATCGCCTTTAAATTCGATACTTTTGGTTTTTTCGTCGTATTTACCAAATCCTACCATCATTCCAGTTCCCATATTATCGATAAAAGTACTGGTGAATTCTTTGCTGGCATTATTGTAAGCTAATGTGCTTTTGCCTTCAAATGGCTGTCCCATCATGGTTCCAATATAAATAGCTTCTTGATAACGTCCGCCAAGAATCATTTTTACATTAGCAGTTGAAGTGGCTTTTTCAGGTTTTCCATTTGGTTCATACCAAAAGGTCATTTCACAATTCCAAGTTCCAACTTCATCGGCCATTAATTTATGCTCGTTTCCTGGAGTTGCATAAGCTGCCCAAGCTTTCATTTGTGCTGCTGAGTCTAAAGGCTGTTCTGCAGCTGGTTCCTCTACAGCAACGCTGTCTTTGATTGTTTTTTCGGCATCTTCTGTTTTTGTTTCTTTTTTACAAGAGGTAAAACACAATGCAAGCAATAACAATGTTGTGGTTAATTTTTTCATAAGTCTTTGTTTTATTGTTTGTTATAAAACAAAAGTAAGAAATATATTAATTTAGAATTGTTTGATGCTTTATTTTGAGCAGTTTAGCTGCAAAGTTAGAAATTAACGTTTATCGATTTTTACGGATTTTATTATGGCTTCTAGTTCTAACATTAAATCTCTTTCTTGATTGGATGGGGAATAACAGAATCCTTCTATAACTAAGATTCTATTATAAACTGGATCGACGATTGCGTAATTGATAAATGGTCCTGCCATGAAATCATTTTTGAGCTCCCAAGTTCCTTTTGTTTCAAAGGCTTCTTTTTGGTCTAAAGTTGTGTTTGAGAAATATGGTGCATAAGCTTCTCCGGTAATCATACGTGTATTGGGTTCACGCCCTTTGATGTAATAACCAATCGAATCTCTCATTTTGATTATGTTACCAACAACGTTTCCTTTAGTTTTAAAGTTATGAAGCGGTATTTGATAAATAAGTAAACTTGTATTGCCGCTTATAATATCTTTTTTAAGCCAAATGAAATTCTTTTTGTGCAGCATGTATTCATATCCAGTTGGAATTTGGAGATCGATATGAAATTTGTTTTTTATAACAGTTGGGTTTAATAGTGATTTGCTGTTGTCTTCTTGAATTTTTTGGATTTCGGCATCACGAATCATTTTGATTATTTGCGCTGAATTTAATTCGATGCTGCAAATAATATCATCAACTGATTTTCCGTAAATGCGAAATGTATTATGCGGCAGGGCTTTGCTTCGGGTAATTTCGAATTTATCTACTGCAGTTTTTTTAACTACAATTATACTACGGCTGTCTGTTACAAAACCTTCAAGTAGTCTAGCCGGATATTGATTTATTGTAAATAAGGGTTCTTCTTGGGTCAAGCCCAAAACTGGTGAGGCAAATTTGTTTCTAATACTATCGCCTACTTCTCCATACCACAATTGATCGTCAATAATGATAGAAATAGTATTTGTTTTTCCAGAAACTGGCTCTGACTGCTTATCTGTCTTTAAGCAAGACAATAGTAAAAATGGGATTAACAGCAATAAAAAATGGGTTTTATTCATTTTCTTAATTTATGAAATAAAACCCAAATTTAAATAAGATTTTTTATTATCCGTTTATTTTAAGTTTCATTCCGGGTTTAATGTCTTCATCTTTAATACCATTCCATTTTTTAATATCTGAGATTGTTACTCCTGGATATTTTTTAGAAATACTGTATAAAGAATCTCCTTTTTTTACGTAATAATCTTCACCCAAACTTTTTGCAGATGGTGCTTTTTTCTTGAAAGAATCAACAGAATTAAGTGCTATTGCAGTTGATGCCGGTTCTTCTATTTCAGAAACTGTTTTAGAAACTACTAATGTTTTTCCTAAAGCAATTGTATTTGAATTTAGATTATTCAGTTCTTTTAAGTCCGCAATAGTCGTACCGAATTTTTTAGCAATGTTTCCTAAATTATCTCCAGCTGCAACGGTGTACTCTTGAGTTTGCACAGCATTTTTATCTTTCTCGTCAGCAGAGGCAATAGCTTCTTCGTGATTTCTTTCGATAATTGCCGGAGTTTTAGGCTCTTTTATGTTTTTCGAAACTGTTTCTGCTTCTGATTTGATTTTTAATGTTCTTCCAAATGCAACTGCATTGGATTTAAGATTATTCCATTTTTTTAAATCAGAAATGTTAACGTTATACTTATCTGCGATTGCGCCTAAGTTGTCTCCTTTTCTAACTTTATAAAATTGGATGTCTTTTGATGCTGTAACGGCTTCTCTGGTTACCGCTGGTTTTACTTTTGGCGCCACTTTCATTGCTAATTGTGTCGACATTGTTTTAAATCCAGATTGGTATTTAACGTAGGCATAAATCTTATCTTCGTTTGAAACGAAGGTGGCAATTTTATCTTTCGGTAAACGAAGGAAATGCTGCTCTCCTTGGTAATAAGGGACTACATTTAATTTATAAGAAGGGTTTAAGAGCTGAATCTGAGATTGCGGCATATCGAGTAAATCGGCAATCTGTTTGAAAGACATTTGGTTTTTTACTGCAACTGTGTCTGTTTCAAAGTTTTTAACAACTGCTCTTTCTGGATTAATTCCGTGCTCTTTATGGTATTCGAAAAGGTACATTGTAGCGTAAAATGCTGGAACGTATCCTTGTGTTTCTTTTGGAAGATGGTTACGAATGTCCCAGTAGTTTGTTTTTCCGCCAGAACGACGAATTGCTTTTGTTACGTTTCCTGGCCCTGAGTTGTATGAAGCTAAAACTAGTTCCCAATCGTTAAAAACGTTAAACATTCTGGTCATGTAATCTGAAGCTGCGGCTGTAGCTTTGAGTGCATCGCTTCGTTCATCTACATAAGAATCGATTTTTAAAGCATATTGTTTTCCGGTTCCGTACATAAACTGCCAAAGTCCGGTAGCGCCCATTTTAGAAACTGCTTTAGGGTTTAAAGCAGATTCTACAACGGCTAAATATTTAATTTCCAAAGGAATTTTTTCTTTGGCAAACGTTTCCTCAAAAATTGGAAAGTAATATTCAGATAAAGCCATTAATCGAGAAAACGATTTTTTACGATTCTTAAGAAATGACTTTATGATATTTTCTAAACCTTGATTGTATTGAATATCAAATGGTGATTTTTCATTCATTGCCTGCAGACGTTGTTTTAGAAGTTCTGTTGGCAGTTCTTCATCTACTGTAACATCTGAGTTAATGGTTTGAATATCTTTTGTTAAATCATCATAAATATCGAGACTTACTAACTCATTCATCCAAAGACTGTCAACGCGTGTTGCCATGTCATCTTTTTTGAAAGTGCTTTTTATTGAATCTAAATATGATAACTTAACAACTGGCTTAAGTTCTAATTCGGTTTTTGCCGTTTCCTGCGCAAACATCGACATCGAAAAAAGGACAGATACCGCTAGTGAGATTTTTTTTACAATCATATAACATCTTTTTTTTAAGCTCTTATAATTCAAACAATTATAATACCTCGTTTTTGCAAAAATAAATGGTTTAACGAAGAAAACTATGCAAAAAAATGTTAAATGTGATATTTTAGTCTAAAATCGCAGCGATTCCAGGTAAAGTTCTTCCTTCTAACATTTCAAGCATTGCCCCGCCACCAGTAGAAACATAGCTCATTTTGTCTTCAAAACCGAATTGTTTTACGGCTGCAACTGAATCACCGCCTCCAACTAATGAAAATGCTCCTTTTTGTGTTGCTTCGGCAATATAATCACCTAAAGCTATTGTTCCTTTAGAGAATGTTTCCATTTCAAAAACACCTAATGGACCATTCCATAGAATTGTTTTTGACTCTAAAATCACTTTTTTAAAATTTTCTAAAGATTTAGGTCCTGCGTCAAGTCCTTGCCATCCGTCAGGAATTGCAGTTACATCTACAATTTGTGTATTTGCTGTATTTGAAAAGTCATCAGCAGCAACTACGTCAACTGGAATGTGAACTTGCACATTTTTCTCTTTTGCTAATCTTAAAATTTCAAGTGCTAAATCTAGTTTGTCATCTTCGCAGATTGATTCACCAATTTTACCGCCTTGTGCTTTAACGAAAGTAAAAGTCATTCCACCACCAATAATCATGTGATCTACTTTGTCAAGAATATTTTCGATAACGGTAATTTTAGAAGAAACTTTTGAACCTCCTAAAACTGCTGTTACTGGTTTTTCACTGTTTTTAAGTACTTTGTTTAAGCTTTCAATTTCTTTTGCTAATAATGTTCCGAAACATTTTTCGTTTGGAAAAAACTGTGCAATAATTGTTGTTGAAGCGTGCGCTCTGTGTGCTGTACCAAATGCATCATTTACATAAATATCTCCTAGAGATGCTAATTCTTTTGCAAAAGCAACATCACCAGCTTCTTCTTCAGCATGAAAACGTAAATTTTCAAGTAATAAAACTTCTCCTGGCTTTAAATTTTTAGCTGCTGTTTGTGCTGGTTCTCCAATACAGTTTTCAGCAAATTTAACCTCAACTCCTAAAATTTGAGAAGCTGTTTTTAAAATATGTTTTAACGAATATTTTTCTTCTGCTCCTTTTGGTCTTCCTAAGTGCGACATTAAAATTACGCTTCCGCCTTGTGCTAAAATAGCATCAATTGTTGGTTTTGCTGCATCAATACGTGTTGTATCTGTTACATTAAAATTCTCATCTAACGGCACATTAAAATCAACACGGATAATTGCCTTTTTATTTTTAAAATCGAAATCGTTTAAAGTTTTCATTTGATAATTTTTTAGTTTTTTTGAAAGAAAAACAAATATAGAACTTTTACGGTTGTATTAAATTCGAAAAAAACAAAAATAACTGCTGATTAACAACGAAAACGATGTAAATTAGGAAATAAAACAAAAAATGTTTTAAAATATAAATTTTTACTGCGGTTGTTATTAATCGTGTACTGGACTTTGTGTACAAGGACAGTTACTGATTGATGAGAAGAAATCAAAACCAATTGTAATTGAATGTGTACCAGTATTGTAACTTCCTAAATTATTGAACATTACTTGATAGGAGTATCCAAAATAGAATTTTGATTTCATGAAACCAACCATTGGTCCAACTGATAGTGGTTTTGGAAATTGATCGTTTAAGAAACGGTATGAAACTCCAATCCAATAATAATCTTCGTAACGATTATAACGTCTGTACTTAAAGTTGAAATCGGTTGTTGAACGCTTATCGCTGGCAAAATACTGATAGTAAATTGATGGTTCATATTCTATACGTCTGTTTTCGCCGTCAGTAAATACAAAACCGGAATAGATTTGATAGTTTGAAAGCAAACTTGGTTCTACACCACGATATTTATCTGTGTTCTTTTTTAAGACGTTATTGGCGTTGAAACTTACATAAAACCCTTTGTTACGATACAGTGCACTAATATCAAAATTACTATTTGTTGTATAACGATTGTCTGTTACCGCTGGATCAAGAATTGGGCGTTCGATCGTGTTATTAAATTCATCAATATCAATTCTAAATGTATTGAAATTGTATGAAAGTCCAAAAGACAAATATTGTTTTGAATAATAATCGAGAATCAAATGGTGTGCAAATGAAACTTTTGCTCCTGTTTGTCTGGTATATCCATTTTTATCATTGTAGACATTTAAACCAACTCCTGAACGATCTAGAACTCTAAAATCGGCATACAGCGATTGATTGTCGGGCGCATCTTTAATCCCAACCCATTGCGTAAGGCCGTTGGCACGTATTCTAAGATTATCACCAATACCTGCAAAAGCTGGTGAAATTACAAAAGGGTTATCTGCCAAATACTGAGTAAATACTGGTAGGTTTAACTCTTGGCTGTAACTTGTTGTTACAGCCATGAGTACTAAGGATAAAATAAACTTTTTCATTGTAATAATTTTTTTAGACAACATCATAGGGGCATTTATTTTGTTATCTGTATAAAGTGAAATGTCCAACAAACTCTCTTGCATCATTCTCGTCATTTAGTTTAAGAACATACCAGTAATCACCAGAAGGTAATTCAGCACCGTTGTATCTACCATCCCATTTTTGACCATAGTGATACTTAGCAATTGTACGACCGTATCTGTCAAATATTGAGAATTCCAGTTTGTCATAGATATTTGTACATCCAGGTCCCCAAGTGTCGTAAACGCCGTCTCCATTTGGTGTAAAGTAATTATCAAGACAAACATCAATGTATTTAATGTAGTAATCTTGAGAAACTGTACAGCCATTTTTATCTCTTACGGTTATGGTGTAAGTACCTGTTTTGTAAATTTTGAACTCATTTTTAGTGCTAAAGTTTACGCCATCAATACTATACTCATAATCACCTCCACCGCCGGTAGCTGTAGCTTTAATAATGTTCCATACTCCTTTATCTTCAGCTAATGTAAGAGCTAAAGGTTCGTATGAAACGATCTTGAAACTTGTTGTTTGCGTCTCACATCCGTTTGTATGTCTAGCCACAATAAAGTGAGTTCCTGGCGCTACATTCATAAAGACGTTACTTGGCTGATAAGTTCCTGTTCCGTCAAGTGAGTAATCAACATCGGCAATATCATTGCTGTCGTTAATTTTTACTACTACCATGTTTGCTTGTGCATTGTTAACACAGTGGTAAGATACTTCGGTAATTGGATCAAGAACAACTGCTTTATCCATTATAACGTCTCTTGAAGTTAAACAAGTAGCATCTTTAACAAACACCTTATGTGCTCCTCCTTTAAGGTTAGCAAAACTATGCTGTGTACCAATAACTGGTGCATAAGCTCCGTTTTCATTATCAAGACTAATACTATAAGGTGGTTTTCCTCCAGTAATTTCTATGGTAAATGCACCATCTTTATCTCCATCACATATTTCTTGTATAATAGGCCCTACTACTTTCGCCTCTAAAACTGTTGGTTCTTTGATTTCACGCTCAATAATTTGGAAACATGAATTTTCATCTTGAACAATAATTTGGTATAAACCTGGGACTAAATGATCAAAGACAGATTTAGTATCGAACAAACCTAAATTTGGAGAAATTGCATACTGAATAACTCCTGTACCTCCAGTTGCAGCGATTACTATTTTACCATCGTCAGCTCCAAAACATGTCACATCGGTTACTGTTGGTATAGCAGATAATGCTTCTGCAGGCTCATTTATTGTTACTGCTTGTGAAGAGAACTGACAATCACCACTGTCTACTCTTACAACATAAACTCCTTTTTGAAGCAGATCAAAGTAACCGGTAGGTTGCGCTGGTCTAACAATTCCGCCTGCGCTATCAAGTAAAGTATATATATAATTTCCTAAACCACCTACAGCTTCAGCATCAATCACTGCTGTTGAACTTCCTTTACAATAAACTACTGCATTGATTAAATCTAGCTTAAGATCTAAAGGTGTTACAGGATTTATGGTAATATTATTAGAGATAGCTCCAATACATCCTCTAGAATCTCTTACATAGTACTGATGATCACCTAATCCGACAGCAAATGTTACTGATGAAGAGAATTGACCTGCAATTGCAGCAAAAGTTTTGTCTGTACTGTACTCATATTGTCCAGTTCCACCTGTTGCACTTAAAGTCAATGTCGCACTTGTTTTACAAGTTATTCCTGTAGCCAGTTTTAATTCGGCTTCGACTTTAGATGGCTCGTTTATTACTAGGTTTGCACTTGGTTGTGAAACACAGTTAAGGCCATCAACAACTGTTACTGAATATGTTCCAGCTGCTAAGCCTGAGAAAACAGGTTGGCTTTGAGGTGCAGATGAAACTACAGGAACTACAGATAGATAGTTTAAAATATAAGAATAATTAGTTCCTTGACCTCCTGTTGGTAAATCAACTGTTATAACTCCGCTTGTATCACCGTTACACAATAAAGCACTTACAGTTGCATTGGCTGTAACTAATATTGCATCTGGCGTTTTTAACGTTAGAGTTTCTGTTTGAACACATCCAGAAAGATCTTTAACATTTACAGTATAACTTCCTGGTGTTAGATTTTCAAAATAAAACTGCTGTGAGTAAGCAACGCTTATTGCACCCGGACCAACGCCTACCAATTCATATAGATAACTTCCTGGCCATCCGCCTTCAGCTCCAACTGTAATTGTACCATCGTTACCTGGATCACAACTAATTGGAGTCGAGTTTACTGAAATAGACAATGCCGCAGTTGGCTCTGCAATTGAAAAACTTGTTTCTACCTCACAACTTGGCGTAGCACTCAATTTGGCTTTAACAGTATAAAATCCTGCTTCCAAATTAGGAATAGTGATCATAACCCCCGTAGTGGTTTGTAATGGACTAGTTCCTTTTGGTCCCGTAATTGTGTACTCAAATGGTCCCGCTTCATCAGGATTAACTTGATTGTCAACAAAGTTTAAATCTACACTTCCAGTAGCAGTTCCGTAACAAATAACATTTTTAATATTACTTGCCACTAAATCAAACGTATTTGGATCGTTCACATAATGAATCATAGTTATAGTACATCCTGTAATCGGATTAGTAACTGTAACTAAATAATTTCCTATTGTTAATCCAGTAAAAGCTCCATCATTGTTTTTAATGTCGATAGTACTTCCTGCGCTGATTCCTTTTAGGTTGTAAACCAGTACCGGCATTGGTGTAGTTGTACCTGTTGTAGTAACATTTACCTGAATATCTTCGTCATTAATACATGTTATTGCTTTAGTTACTGTAATTGCTGAAGGAGTTGCGAAATCAATAGCCACGAATGGTTTGATTACTGCAGTTGTTGTTCCTAAACAACCATTAGTATCATAAACATTGATTACATAGTTACCTCCTAATAGATCTGATTCGATATAAACAGGATTATCTCCTCTTTGAACTGGAATAGGATTTCCATTTTTCAAAAATTCATAAACTTTATAATCGTTAGAACCACCAGATGGCAGACCAACTGTAATTGTAGCATCATTCGCGTTGTTTACTTTTGTACATCCAAATTCTACTACATCAGGATTAGGAACTGTGATTGCCAACGGTTCTTCAACATCAATAATTTTGTCAACTGGACAACCTTTTCCTGAAGTTACTGTAACTATATACCTTCCTTTAGGAAGATTTGTAAATACATTACCAACTAAAACCATTCCAATTGGTGATGGATTGATCGCGTAAGTATAAACAGGATTATTGTTTACCGTTGCTGTTTGAGCAGCCATATTTACAGTAATACTTCCTGTACTACCATTGTTGCAAAGTACTTTTGATGGAGTTAAACTAAAATCAATAGCCAAATTTGGAATTTCAAAAACAACTTCTACGTCTTTTGTACAATTTGTTCCTCTATCTCTAACACTAAATGTATATTTTCCAGGAGTCAAACCACTAAATACGGGTGTTGTTTGAGTATTTACCCAATTGTCTTTAGTGTATTCATAACTTGGTGTTACTGTACCACCAGATGGAATCAATGTTACTTCACCTTGATTTCCATTACAAGTAGGATTTCCAGTAATATCATATAATAACTTCAATGGTTCTAAGATATTAACTACTCGACTAATCTCACATTTGTTTTCATCACGAACATATACGGTGTGATTTCCTGTAGTTTTTACTACCAAGATGTTATTTGTTCCCCAGCTGTTTCTGTCTAAGCTGTATTCAAGATTTGGAGTAAAACCTGATGCTATTACAGGAATATCATAAGTACCTGCTGTACTTGGACATTGCGTAGGTATTGCCGAAGTAATACTTGGCATTGGATCTACTATAATAGTAATTGGTGCTGAGATCTCACAATCATGTGCGTCTTTTGCCCAAACTACCCATGTGAATGCTTTATCTAAAATTGCAGTATCACTATCTGTATAGACTTTTGGGTCACCTGCTTTTACAAAAGCATATTTGTAACCAGCAGTTCCAAAAGTAGCTGTAGCAGTTATTTCTGCTCCATTATCACAATTCGCATGTTTATTGGTAACATACTCTACTTTTAATGTTTCCGGTTCTGGAACATCAACACTAAAACTAGAGATACAATCTGTTGCATTATCTTTTACATCAATCTTGTAGGTGCCTTTTGCTAGATTTGTTAATTCGAATGTATCGGTTCCAACTAAAGTTACAACTCCTACACCACTTACACCTGAAATTGTATGAGTAAATCCTAATGCTCCAATTTTAGATACTTTAAAAGTAACTTTTCCGTTAGATTCACCTTTACAAGCTACTCCAGCAACTAGTTGTCCATCTGCAAGAATATTTATTTTTGAAGCGATTGTAAATGAATCCTGATAAGAACATTTGTTATCATCTGTTACTTTAAAAGTATAAGTACCAGGAAGTAATCCAGGGAAACTTGCAGCTGTAGCAGAATCTGGAGTCGTTATAGGTCCAAACAATGCTGGAGCAGTTGCTGTATTTGTACTAATGATTTCAAATACTAAAGGACCTACACCATTAGTTGCTTTCACATCAACCGTGCTAACATCTTCTCCTGTTTTACAAGTTATTACTGTTGCACTAAAATCTAATTTATTCGGTTTATTTAATGGATCAATGTCAATTCGAACAGGTGGAGTTTTACATCCGTTTGCATCAATTACAGAATACCAAATAGTTTGAACCGGTCCATTAAGGTCAACTGTTATGTGATCTTCTTTGTCATAAGTATTTCCATTATCAAAACTATATCTATAATCTGGTGTACCATCATGACCTTCTAGTGTAATCAATGTAGAAGGACTACAAGAAGTGTTTTTAGAAACGGTAGGAGTTACACTTAATTTAATTGGTTCAGCAATAACAATTGCTGGTACAGCCAATGATGTACAACCATAATGATCCGTAACCACTACATTGTAAGACCCTTTTGGCAATCCTGTATACAATCCTGTAGCATCTCCAGTTGTATTTGAGCCTACACCGCTTAAAGCAAAAGTATAAGGACCAACTCCTCCTGAAGGTGTAACTGTAATAGTTCCTGTATAATCGCCTGTACACTTCACATCTACTTTAGATGTTGTAAACGCAGGAGTTGCAGGATTATCTATTTTTATTACATCACTTACAACTTTACAAGAATTCATATCTGTAACTCTAAAAGTGTAGTCTCCAGTTATGTTAGTTGTGTATGGTGTAGTAATAGGATTAAATCCTCCGCCATTAATATCTACTTCATAAGTATATCCTGGATTTCCACCTGCAGCGGTCAAGGTAAATTGGGCACCTGTAACAGGCATAGCTGCGCAAGTAATATCCTTATCTTGAACTACATTTAGCGTTAAAGGTTTGTATACTGTTGTCGAAGTTGTGCTTATTACAGGACAACCATTTTTATCTTTTAAATAAACTGTATACGTTTTTGAAGCTGTTGTTGGAACTGGGACTGTAAATGTATATGAACCACTAGCACTTTCAAAATAGTTTACATCGTCTATACTAAAGCGCAATGGTCCAACACCTGTTCCTGTAGCGGTAAAAGTATAACTTCCGTTAGCAGTACATTGATCACCCGTCAAAGTTGGCGTTGTAACTGTTGGTGTATCATCTTTTGTTATTGTAATAGTTTTCATTGCAGGGCAATTATTTGCATCTTGCACATGAACATCTACTAACCATGTCATTCCTAAACCATTTGCACTTACTACACCATTTGTTAATAAACTCGTATCAATAGAAGTCGCAGTAGAAAAAGTTCCTGCAGCTGTACCACTTTGTACAATTGAGTACTTATAATTTCCTGAACCTCCTAAAGGACTCATAGTTAGCTGTGAAATTGGATCATTACAATTTACATTACTTGCTACAGCATCTATTGACAAAGCCAATAGTGGCTCTGTTATTGTAACTGATTTCGTTATTTCACAAAGTGTTGTATTATCTTTAATAGTTACATCGTACTGACCTTTTCCAAGATTTGCTAAAGTAACTACGTCACCAAGTTTAGTATCTGTAAATGTTAAGCCAGTAGGTACTGTAGCAACTGTATATGAGAATGCACCAGAGGCAAATAGATTACTTGCTGTAAATGTAGCATTTCCTGTTTTATCGGTAATACAACCTACATTACTTACAACTTGCGGTTGCAATTGTAAGGTTGGCAATCCAGGAACAGTAAATGTATCTTCAGCTGTACAATTATTACCATCTGTAATTCTAAATACATAATCTCCGGCAGCTAATCCTGTATACGTTCCAGATATATCTCCCGTAGTATTTATTGTTGTTCCAGATATAATTTTAAACGAAAGTGTACCTACACCGTTACTGTGCTCTACGGTTACATCGCTTAATAATGCAGGACAAGTCATTTGTGTTTTTACAAATCTTGTAATTTTTGGTGGATCTAATGCAAGAACATCTTCAGGACGCATTGTTGTTTTACAATCATTTTCATCTTTAACAATTATGTGATAAGTTCCACTTGCTGTTGTTGTAAAAACAGGATTCTCAGAGAATTTAATACCATTATCAAAACTGTATTGTAATGTTCCTGTTCCGCCTGTTGCAGTAACAGTTATAGTAGCTTCATTAGGGCTATTTCCTGAACCACAAGTCAATTGGTTTGTTACTACAGAAGCAATCGTTATTACTGGCGGATCAACTACTGTAGCTTTTATTTCTTCAACACAACCTTTACTATCTCTAACATAATATGTCACTGTAAGCTCTGCAGCTGTTTGAACAAATTTATTTATCGTTTCAGTTATTAATGTTGGTGGAGTTCCTTTTTGATACGTATAAGGTCCAACTCCTCCTGTCGCGCTTATTTCAACACTTCCATTATCACCAATACAAAGTGGATTGATTTCTAATTTTGCTGGAACGATAGGTACCAAATCATCAATTGTAATTTCTGTTGTCGCTGTACAAACTCCGTCACTAACTTCAAAAGTATAATCTCCAGCAGCTAGTCCAGTAAATATGCCAGATGTCGCACCGGTCACATTTATTGTTGTCCCAGCCGTAATTGTATATGCATACTTTGTGTTATCTCCTCCTTCAGCTTTGACAGTAACTGTAGCATTTGGTGCAACAGTTTTACAATCCAATTCTTTTGTTAATGTTGGAGAAAGAGTTAATCTTTCTCTAATAGTAAATGGAGCCGAATCTGTACAACCATTTCCATCTTTAATATTAAATTGATAAGTTCCCGGAGCCAAATCAAAAGAAGCAGAATTACCATATGCACCTTTAACTAATCCCTTATCAACACTATACGTTACAGGGCTTAAAATTGGCGCTTTTGCAGCAACTGTTACTGTTATAAGATTTCCAACATAACATGTCGCTGATGGTGTAATTGACAAAATTGCTGGTGCTGGATCTAAAGGCACTTCTACATCGGCTTTTTTAATACAACCATAAGCATCTTTTACATAAACATCATATTTACCTGCATCTTTAAAGAATGTGCTTTCAGAAGAAAAAGTAGTAGGTATTCCTGCTGCGTCATCAACAATAGCAAATTGATAAGGTCCTGTACCCTCGAGAGCTTCTGCAGTTATAACTCCTGCATTACTTACACATGTATTACCATTTTTAGAGCTTGTAGCTGTAATACTTAAAGTTTTAGCCGATTTTGTAATACTAAAAGGTACTGTAGTAACAGCACAACCTGCATTTGGACCACTCGTTTCGGTAATTAGTACATAATAAGTACCGTATGGTAACCCTGGGGTAAATCCAAAATTATCAACATCTAATACACCTTTAACAACTGGTAACGGAAGAGATACCTGAGCAGGTACAACACCATTATCTTTAATTCCTGTTGTCACCATTGTTGCTGAGTTAAAAATTTCGTACGAAACATCTACAGGAACACTATATGTACTAACAATCTTTAAATTTACAGAACCATTTGTATCATCTGCACATTGAATTGGAACAGCAACGCCTGTTCCGGTTAAACTCGAATTAGAAGGAACTGTATTTACAAACGTTTTAAAATAATAACATTTCGTATTACTATCGTAAACGATAAAAGTATAAGTTACTCCTGGTGTTAAATTCGGTATTGTTGTTTTTAAACTATTTAAACCACTTTCTGGATACCAGTCCGGATCTCCCGCTGTATATAAAATTCCAGGTTTGTAAATTGCAAAGAAAAATTCTAAAGGCCCTGCTAATGCAGTTGCTACCGCAATTTCTACTGAACCTTTTGCACCACAAGCTGGTGTGGTAGGAGTAACTACTAATTCTAAATTTTCAGGAGGAGAAGCAATTAGGATATTTTGCTCAATCCATGAACAATTATTTTCATCAATTACTTTTAATTGATAATTTCCAAAATTTATTAAATCAAATGTATAAGCTCCTCCAGTTGCAGAAACTAATGGAGAAACATATCCTGTATCATTAGAAACTTGATAAGTATATTTACCAGATCCACCTGTTACAGAATTAACAACAATAGATCCTTTTGATAAACCTGAACCTGAAACACATGTAATATCATTACCTTTAAATGAAACATTAATTGGTGCTACTGGATCAATAATTGCAGATTCTTTAGCAAAACAACCTTTGGAATCAGTAACGGTTACTACGTAGAAACCTGCAGGTAAACTAGAAACCTGAGTACCAAAGTCTTTTACTAAATTAGTATGAGCTATTTCAGAATATTGTGATACATTAATTTTAAAAGGACCTGTACCTTGAGTATTGTCATAAGTAACCTTGATTTCTGCGGTAGAATATCCACTACATAAAATAGGTTTACTTACCACTACTGGCGACATTACTATCGGCGTTGTATCATTCACAAGTACTGCGTTCGTTTTTACAGGACACCCATTAACATCTTTAATTTCAAAACTATAATTTCCTGATGTAGCGAATTTTTCAGTAAAAGTATTCGTCAAAATATCTTTTACTTCCAAACCTACCTTTGTACTGCCATCATAAATTTGATAACTAAACGGAGCTGTTCCGTTTGTAATAGTTACAGTTATAGAGGCATCAGCAGGTAAACTACAGGTAAGGTCTTTATCTGGAACTGCCGTAGCTACTAATTGTTTTTCAACAACATAATCTTTAAAATTAGTACAGTTATTAGCATCTTTAATTCCTAGTTTATACGTTCCAGTAGCTGTAATACTATACGTTGCAGTATGTATTGGTAAACCAGCTACTTTATCATTTGGTATCGTTGCACCATTTACAGTATAAGTAAATGGTCCGATTCCAGTACCAGTTACTTCACTAAGAATAATATTAAATGGAGTTCCTACAAAGCATTGTTGATTAGGTAAAGCTATTTCAACATCCGGATCTTTAGCAAGAGTAATTGTTACAGGTGTTTCGCAATCATTTGCATCTTTTACCCATGCATACCATGTTGTAATCGCAGGATCAAGATCTGCAGTATTTTTGTTCAACACATAATCTCCTGCAGCGGGTTTTCCAGTTGTGCTTCTAAAAGCATAACTATATGGCGACTTTCCGCCACCTGCAGTCACAGAAACTTTTGATAATGGCTGACTACAAGAAGCATTTTTATTTGTTGCTTCAACCAAAGTCAAAGGTGTAGACTCTGTAATTGTAAAGTTTACATCTTTTGTACAACTTGTTTTGTCATCAGTAACTCTTAATGTGTATAATCCAGCTTTTAATACTGTTACATCTACAGTACTTCCAGTTTGTAGAACTGTTCCGGTTCCAACTGTTAATGCGGCTGTATAAGTTCCTGCAAATGCAGATACCGTAATTATTGCTGAACCTGTACTGCTGCCATTACATTTTACATTTACTTGAGATAATAATGATGCTGCAATATTAACAAGTGGTTTTACTGTATAAGGTTTTGTATCGCTACAACCTTTTTCATCTGTTACTTTAAAAAAGTAAGTACCATCAGCTAATCCTGTGAATTTTCCGTCTGTAGCTCCTGTAGTATTACTAGTTGGACCAGAAACAATTGTATAAGTCAAAGCTCCGCTTCCGTTACTTGCTGCTACATCAACGTTACTCTTATCTTCTCCTATTTTACATGTAATATCACTACCTGTAAAACCAGTTATTTTTGGAGGATCTAATGCAAGAATTTTTGGTGATGTCAATGATTGAACACATTTATTGCTATCTCTCATGTCGACAGTTACAAGTCCTACATTTGTTGTTGTATAAGAAGCAGTACCTGAGAAAGCTCCTCCGTTAAAACTATATTCAAAACCTGTATTAGTTCCACCAGATGGTAAAGTCACAGTTATAGTTGCTCCTTTAGTTGTCCCGTCAGTATTACATGCCAGTGTGGTTGCGTTTACCGTAGCTGTTAACACTGCCGGATTTGCTAAATCTATGTGGAATGGATCAGAAGTACAACCTTTTCCGTCTTTTACAACAATGTCATATCTACCAGCACTTAAGCCAGTAGCACTTGATGTTGTTGAAACTGTTAGCCCACCTTTTGTAATTAAATAGCTAAATGGTGCAGTTCCTGTTGGGTTTGTAATATTAATTACACCATCACTTCCATTATTACAATTAATTAAAGTTTCGTTATGACTAAATGTAGGTTTTGGGTTTGATGTTATTGTAATTTTATTAGATATTGCCGAACAACCAGCATTGTCTGTAACCTTAAATGTATAATCTCCCGGAGTTGATGTATTATATGGAGACGCTACTGTAGACCATGCACCTGCTCCATTAAATTGTACTTCATAAGTAGAATATGTTGCCGAACCTCCAAAAGCTTCAAAAGTAATTTCTCCTGCACTATTACAATCGAAATCTTTTACTCTTGTTGCTACAATTGACAACTGAGGTTTAATATCATAAATTGCAGTTGCTGTACAACCATTAGCATCTTTTACTATAATTCTATAGATTCCGCTTGCGGTAATATTGAAGTTTGTTCCACCTCCACCTATTGCAGTTCCATTAACGGTATAAGTGTGCGTACCTGTACCAAGGTTAAAAAATGTTCTGGCATCTACAGATGTTGTTGATGGAGCTGTAAAACAGAAAGGTGCCGGAGCTGGAGTTTTCAAACTTGGCGAAGCATCTCTAAAAATTTCTTTATTTAAAAATACGGCTGTACAATCATTTTGATCCATTACATACACATCCCAAAATAAGTTAGATTGTGTTGTTCCTGTATTTATAGTTGTATTTGTATCTGAAAAAGCAGTTGCATCTGGCATTCCTGTTCCAGCAATAACATATGCGTATTTGTAATTTGGTACACCACCAGTTGCTGTAACTACGATATTCGAAATAGAATTATTACAGTTTACATTAGATGCTGTTACTCCTGTTATTGTAATTGCCGTTGCAGGATCAATCGTTACAGATGCCTCATTGGAAAAACAACCTGTAGTTTTGTCTTTTACTTGTAATTTATAAGTTCCTACTGCTAGTCCTGTAACTTTAACAACATCATTTAATTGTGTAACAGCGCCAGAAGCAGGAGTTAAAACATAAGTAAAATTATCAACAGCACTTGCGCCTGTTATTGTAAATGTAGCTGTTCCATTTGTAGCACCTACACATTTTACATCGGTCTTTTTGCCAGAAACTGATATACTTACTGCAGGATCAATCTCGATAGATGCCGTTTTACTACAACCATTAGCATCTGTAATTTGAAATGTATAATTACCTGCTGTTAATCCTGAGAAAATTCCATCATTATTAGACGTTCCTGTTCCTGTACCTACAGTAATTAAATATGTAAATGGTGCAACTCCTCCAGCCTTTGGAGTTAAAGTTACACTTGTTGTTGTTTTTCCAGGCATACATGTAATTGCAGCCGGAGTACTAAAAGTTATCCCTGTTGGAGGATTATAAGCCGGAACATCAATAGTTTTATTCGAAATACATCCTTTAGAATCTTGTACCGAATACTTAATAGTTTGTACTGCAGTTGTAAGATTTACAGTTAAAGTTCTTACATCTGTATAAGTAGTGCTTCCGTTAAAACTATATGTATATCCACCTGCTCCACCATTTCCGGTAACTGTAATGATAACAGCATCACTACATGCTGTGTTTGCAGGAAAATCAGCAGACGCAACAACTAAAGTTGGATTATTTAATGTTACGTCGTAAATTGGAGAAAGACAACCATTGCTATCTTTAACTTGATATTTATAAACTGTTGTATTAGCAGTTGTTGTATTGGCGTTTAATGTTGTGTATAAAGAAGTAGGTGAAAAACCACTTCCATTAAAACTAAATTCATAACCTTTACCTGTTCCTCCACCACCTGATAATTGAACCTGGCCTGTTGCACCATCATGACAGCTTGGATCTGTCGCTTTTACTACAGAACCAGTTACCGCCACTAATGCATTTATCTTAGCATCGCTGGTTGTTGTACAATTGTTTGCATCTTTAATTGTAAAAGTATAATCACCAGCCACCGCTGTAGTATACGTAAAAGTGTTTCCAGTTGTAGTAGGTCCCACTAAATCTCCTGTTTTATCTCCAGTAGTAATTGTTATTGTAAAAGGTGCTTTACCTCCTTCGATTGTTCCCGTAATTACTGCACGATTTGCTGGTGCAACGTCGCAATCAAGCGGAGTTGTAACTGGAGTCGCTGCAAGTAATTGAGCTGTTATAACTTGAGTAATTGGATCTGAGCTACATCCAAAACTATCTGTAACTATAAATTCGTAAGATCCTTCATTCTCCGCTTTATAAGTAAAAGTAGGTCCTGCAAATGTTGCACTTGGTCCAACTGGATTGCCTCCATTATATTTTACTGTATAGGTATAATTTGGTACTCCATCTGTAACTTTTATTGTAATATTTGTTCCTGCATTTTTATCAAAACATACACTTGGCGTAACATTTTCTAATTTTGGTCTTACAGGAGCAACAATATCCACAGATGCCAAAACTTCTGTCTCACAATCGTTTAAGTCTTTGGCTACAACTTTATAATTTCCAGTTATTTTAATATCTAGAAATGTATCTGAATCTTGAAAAGCTTTTACAACTGTTACACCGTCTGTTTCTCTTAATTCATATTTATAACCAGGAGTTCCATCACTTGCCTTAGCCTTAATAATTGCTCCAGCAGAACATTTTAATACCTGCTCTACCCAAGCATCTACTTTTAATTTTTTTGGAGATTTAATTTCCTGAGCTACTGGAAAAGAACAGCTGCCAGCTGTATCATCATAACGAATACTAATGTTATAAATTTTACTAGCTAAATTTTTCAACGTTATACTACCGCTTGTTGCCGCAGGAACTGGTTTTACAGTTTGCCAACCTGCAGGATCACCTGCTATCAAATATTGAAATCCTTTTTTGGGATCAAAGTTTTTAGCTGATAATGTAATTTCTCCATTTTGCTCACCACTACATCTTACATCTTTATATCCTGTTATACCAGCAGAGAAAGCCTTACTACCATCAACAACTATTGGGAACAAAGCTGTCGCCCCGCAAATTTTAGGCATTTGAAAAACCGTAATATCATCTATAGCTACATCATTACCATCAACTTCTTGAACATTAGATCGCACAACAAATTTAAGGTTAGTATTTTTCCCTGGGTTTAAGGTTAATAAATAATCTTCCCATTTATTTGTTTTAAGTATAGCACCAGTAGCAACACTCGAAACATCATTTCCCGCAAGATCTACTAGCGCCAGCTGTATATTCGGATTAGCTCCGTTTTGACCTGTTCTCAATAAATTTATTGCCGATATTTTGACACTTATGGGCTGATCGGCTATAACGTCTTTTATCTCCTTTTGATACAAAATAGCTGACGTAGGAATTTTATCTCCAATATTAACTGCTAGATATCTCCCTCTTAGATCCCTTGTTCCTGTAATAGTAGTATGATCTTGTGGATTTAACCATGTACCATGTGGAGATACTATATTCGCAGTAACTGTATATTCACCATCGTTTAATTTAATACTTCCATTTTCCTGCGTAGCAACCACTTGTCGCTCCCATTTATAATAAAAGGTATTTATTCCCGGTGAAGTAACATCCGGTCCTGAACCGAACGTTTCTACTAATAAATTACTATATGTAGGAACCGTTTTTACAGTGTAATTAACCATTATAGTATGATCTCCCTGGCTTACATTTTTAAACACATTTGAATCAATCGGTGTATTAGCAGTACCATCAATAAAATAATTATAACTAAATTCAGAATTTACGTCATTTGTAACCGTTACAGTTGTAGTTGCTGTTCCATCACAATTAAAAACGGGATCATCAATCTTAATTGTAGGTTCATTAGGTTTTGGTTTTAAAGTTATACCGCTCATTTCAAATATGCATCCAGCATTATCTTTAACATAAACCTTATGATCTACTACTGGATCAATATAAGCCCAATTCAGATCTATCCAAGTTTTTTTTAAATCAAAACTATATTTATAAGGCGCAGTTCCACCCTCGGCATTTGTAATTCTAACCTTTCCCTGTTTCTCATTTCCTACTGGTCCACAGCCTGCTAATTCAGCTACACCTGCAGATGCCGTTAATGCAGGTTTTCCTCCTATTGCCACCGATACAACAGGGTCAGAACAATTAGTCGTTGTCCCTTTTACCGTTTTACTATATTTAACACCTATAAGGTAATTTCCAGGGTCTAGATTCTTAATAATTGACCCTGAGTTGCCACCCTCAAAAGTATAGCTCATTGTATATCCGTTTGCATTTGAAACTTTTATCTCTATTTGACCTAGACCTCCATTACAATTTCCATCTGTTGCAATAATTTCATAGATTGGTTTTAGGGGGTCATTAACTGGAACAGGAGAAGTCAAAGCAGAACATCCATTTACATCTTCTACACGAATAATATAACTCCCTGCTTTAACTATCGATATAGTATTACTAGTTCCATTAGCTACAAATGTGGTGCCTCCGTCAGTACTCACAAAATATTGATAAGGTGCAGTTCCTCCATTTTGACTTACTGTAATGATACCTTTATCATTACATGCAGTTAAACCATCTGTTAGAGTGGCACTCGCAATTATTTTTGCAGCTGGAGCCGCAATAGTAAAATTGTTAGTTTCCTTCATACATCCAGTTCCAATCGAGGTAATTACTCGATAATTTCCAGGAGCTAAACCTGAAAAAGGATATTCAGAATCTTTGGTAAATGGAGAATAATTTAATAAGGTAGAAGTGGTACCGGTAACTTTAAAAATTTCATATTTATAATCCTGTTTGATATCATTTGTAATGACCTGTACACTACCTAGATCACCACTACACTTTGGAGAAGCAAAACTAGTTTTTACTTGAAAAGTAAGGTTTTTAATATCCAGATTTATAACTTTAAATTCACATGAACCCACTACATCTTTTATTCTAATAAAAGCAGTGTAATTACCCGGTGTACTAGTTGTAAAAGTATTATTTACATCCCATTGTCCCGGAGCTCCAGTCGTAGTAAAACTATATTCATATCCGTTTCCGAATCCCCCAACGGTAATTTTACCATCTATTTTGCAGCTGCCATCGCTGCTTTTAATAATATCACTTTTAGTAACAGCCGTTGGAATTAAAGTATTCTGATATACATTAAAATAAAAAACACTAGGTACACCTGCTTTATCTACTATTTTTACTCTAAATTGTCCAGCCGTATTTGCTAAATAATCTTTTCCAGTTCCGACTTGTTTCCAGCAAGATGCTGCAGCGGTTTCATTAGCACAATCACTGTTTGAAACTGTTACACAACCACCTCCAGAAATAAATCTTTCCCAAACAATAGATTGAGCATCTGTTATTTTTATGTCGATAGGTCGAGAATCGTTTCCACCACATAAAAATAATTTAGGCAGTTTTTTTCCGTCATTTGGACATTTTACAACTTGACCTGCGTACGGTAGTTCAGCATATGGAATTATAGGATTGTCAAGTTCTGCGACAGCTTCAATTTTTGACGTTTCTTTTTTATCACTTAAACTAATTGAGTTCTCAAACTGATTTGCAGCTTTAAAAAATACATTCTCGTTCAAGTTCTTATCGAACTTAGAATCAAATGCTATTAAATTCTGCGAATGGGACACAAAATTAAATAACATTGCAACGGCAAAAATCAGCGTTCTTAAAATAGTAGGTTTTTTCATAGTCAATCTATTGTTTACTTTCATCTTGCTGTCTGAGGGGCGTCATAAAGCAAAATAATTAGTATTTAAAACATTTATTTCTGTAAGCTCTCAGATAGCTGAGAGCTGTATATATTTTTTAATTCTCCACTTTTACGATAGCCATTTTCCCGTTATATGGTTTAGATCCTTTAGCTTCTAATGCCTTAGTTGCTTCTGGCAATCCATCGAACTTATCGTAATAGATGTAATATTTACTTGTTGTAACGTTGTAGAAGAAATTAACATCTGCACGTCCAGCTGCTACAGCTTTTCTTAAGAATTCATCTCTTTTTTCAACGCTGTTGTGAACAGCAATAATTAAATAATAACCATTATCAGAATTTTTAATATTCTTAATAATCTGCATATTCGACTGGTCTTCACCAAAATCAAAGTCACTTGCTTTCAATGGTGTACTGCTTAATTTTGTTGTCTCTTTTATACGTTTAAGAGCAGCAACGTCCTGTGCATATCTTCCTTGATCATTTTCATAAGCTGCACGTTTAATTCTACGTTTTTTCTCAATCTCTGTTTCAGTCTTAATACGCTCCAAATTCGAAAGCAGAACCGCACTGTCTTGCTCCATTTTTAACTGTGCTGCTTTTAACTCATTTATCTTATCTAGATAAGCTTTATTTAAAGCGTCATTTTTATTTGGAACTTTTTTAAGTCTTTCGTTGTACAAATTAGTCAGCTTTGCAATCTCTTCTTTTTGCATTCTGCTTGCATCTGCAAGCTTTCCTTTCAACGCTTCTAACTGACTGTTTTCGGCAGCGACGCTTTTAAATGGTTTTGGCTCTTTATAAATACCTTTTTCACTTAAATCGTTTTCTTCTCTTAAGTCGTTCAAGTCTCTTTGTTTATTAGCTACTGTTGTATTAAACTGAGACAATAAATCTTTCTGTACTTTACTTGAACTTTCTAACGATTGTGTTAAGTTTTCAATAGCTTTAGCAGTATCGTCTTTTGGAGTTGCTGCCACTCTTGCGGCAGCTTCAGCTGCTAATCTTGCCTGAAGAGCTTCAGCGTCTGCTTTCGCTTTAGCATCTGCTAATAATTTTGCTTCACGTGCTTCTTCTGCTAATCTTAACTGTCTCGTTTCTTCTTCCGCTTTCATTTTTTCAGTCGCTTCTGCATCAGCTTTAGCTTTGGCATCTGCTAATAATTTAGCCTGAGCCGCCTCCATATCTGCTTTTGCTTTTGCATCAGCTGCAAGTTTTGCTTGACGCGCTTCTGCATCCGCTTTTGCTTTTTCATCCGCTGCTTGTTTTGCTCTAAGAGCTTCAGCATCTGCTTTGGCTTTAGCATCTGCAGCTAACTTAGCTTGTAGTGCTTCTGCATCTGCTTTAGCTTTTGCATCGGCTGCAAGTTTCGCCTGTAAGGCTTCTGCGTCAGCTTTAGCTTTCGCATCTGCTGCAAGTTTAGCTTGAAGTGCATCGGCTTTAGCTTTTGCCTCAGCATCAAGTTTTGCTTTTTCTTCAGCGGCTTGTTTTGCTTTCAGAGCTTCAGCATCGGCTTTCGCTTTTGCATCTGCAGCTAATTTAGCCAAGCGAGCTTCTTCAGCTTGTTGTAGTTGTTTAGCTTCTGCGTCTGCCTTTGCTTTCGCACTTGCTTCTGCATCAGCTTTCACTCTAGCATCGGCAATTAGTTTCGCTTGTAATGCGACCATATCGGCTTTTGCTTTAGCTTCTGCTGCCAATCTCGCTTGTTCTGCTTCTGCATCAGCTTTCACTTTTGCTTCAGCTGCCAGTTTCGCTTGTAATGCTTCGGCATCTGCTTTTGCTTTAGCCTCAGCAGCCAGCTTAGCTTGAGCATCGGCTTTTGCTTTAGCATCAGCTACTAATTTTGCTTGAAGTGCTTCAGCATCGGCTTTCGCTTTTGCTTCTGCGGCAAGTTTTGCTTGTGCTTCGGCATCTGCTTTTGCTTTAGCATCTGCAGCCAGCTTAATTTTTAAAGCTTCTGCATCAGCTTTCGCTTTTGCTTCTGCCGCTATTAATGCTTGTCTTGCTTCGGCATCTGCTTTTGCTTTTGCATCGGCAGCTAATTTTTCTTTTAAGGCCGCATCCGCAGCTGCTTTCGCTTTTGCATCTGATGCAAGTTTCGCCTTATTTGCAGCATCAATTGAAGCTTTAGTTTTTGCTTCAGCTGCAGCTTTTGCTTTTGCTTCGGCAGCTAACTTAGCTTGCAATGCATCCGAATCTGCTTTTGCTTTTGCATCTGCAGCAAGTATAGATTGTAAATCTGCTTCTTCTGCTTTCGCTTTAGCTTCCGCTTTTCGTTTTGCTTCAGCTGCGTCGGCCTTAGCTTTATCATCTGCTGCTAATTTTATTCTTAATGCTTCCGCATCTGCTTTGGTCTTGGCATCAGCCGCAAGTTTAACTTTAAGAGCCTCTGCATCTGCTTTTGCTTTATCAGCTGCTAACTGCGCTTGTGTTTTTTGTGGAGCTGCACTAGCTGCTGCAGGTTTATTTGCAATTGCTTGAGCTCTCGCTGCTGCAGCTGCATCAACTCTTGCTTTATTATCTGCGGCAAGTTTAATTCTGCGCGCTTCAGCATCTGCTCTGGCTTTATCTGCAGCCAATTGTGTTTGTGTTTTTTGTGTTGTGGCAACTGCTCTATTTGCTGTTGCGGTTTGTGCTCTCGCACTGGCCGCGGCATCGGCTTTCGCTTTAGCATCGGCTGCTAATTTTATCTTAATAGCTTCTGCATCTGCTTTCGCTTTATTATCTGCTTCTAATTTTGCTTTTGCTGCGGCTTCGGCATCAGCCTTCACTTTTTCTGCAGCAGCAAGTCTAGCTTGTTTTGCTTCTGCATCAGCAATAGCTTTAGCTTCAGCTGCTAATCTAGCTGTTTCGGCACCACTCACTCTCGTAACTGGAGCACTTGTAGTTTTCTTAGCCATTACTGGTTTTGGTTTTGCAGGATCTATTAATGAACCTTCTTCATCTTCACCGTAATAGTAATTTTTACTTTTAAATTTATATGCAATTGCAAACTCATGAGAACCTCCCATATTGGTGAAATTTCCCATTCCTCTTTCATAATTGTATTCGATCGAAATGCTAGGCGAAATATTAACCCCTAAACCAGCCGAAATTCCATATAAAGTATTATATCCTGCCTGCGCCCAAACTCCTTGCGGAATAGCAAGCATAGCAAGTCCAGAAATAACTGTTTTATCTTTTTTAATCTCTGTTTTTACAAGTCCCGAAAATTTACTTCTGTCAAAAAAACCAAAACTATCCAAATAACCCGTGTACATTCCGTGCAATTGTATGGCTCTTTCGGGATCATCCTTTACCATTCCTGAACCAAAATTGTAAAGCACTAAGTTGTTTATCGATAATCCGAAATCTAGAAAAGCAGTTCCGTAATTAATACCTGGATTAACAGTTAATAAAGTATTTGAGGGATATTCTCCGTTTAGAACTTCAATATCATCTGAAACGATTTTACCTCTGTCTAATCCGCTTTTATAAACACCTGCATTCAAACCGAATGTTAAGTTGCTGTCTTCTTGTAAAACGATGTTGTGAGCAAAATTTCCGACTCCGCCAAAAACGGTCATTAAACCATAATTTTGTTGAAATAAACCAAAAGCGAAAGCTTCATTTTCTCTAAAACGACCTGAGTAACCCACCAAATAAGTTTGCGGCGCATTGTCAAATTGTACCCATTGTCTTTTATTATAAAAACTTGCATAGGCATTTGTTTCTCGAACAAAACTAAACGCTGGGTTAATTAAATATCTGTTGAACTTTAAAGAATTTCTTATAGGCATTGAAAACGAAACAACTCCATTCTCATTTTGTTCCTGAGAATAGAGTGCATTTGAAAAACCGTAAAATAAAGTTATGAATAGTAAAATTTTCTTCATCTTATTTAATCACAGTTATTGATCCTTTTTTTTCACCGGTGTCTGATTGAATGACATAGTAATATACTGGATTTACATTTTTAAAATCTATTGCCGTCTGCGGCCAATCGCCTTGATAGTTGTAAACATCAAGCACTTTTTCGCCGTTTGAACTTAGAATAATTACTTTAGTACTAGCATTTTTATAAGCATCAGGAATATTCCAATATGGATTTGTACTGCTGAGCTTAATTATATTCTGAATAACTGTAGATGGTGCTGTTGGACCAGTAACTTTAAAACTAAATTCCTGAGAAGATATACATCCTGTAGTCTGTGAAATTTTTGCTTTATAGTTACCAGGTGCGGCTACCAAATATGATCTTGATCTTGCTCCTGCGATTACATTTCCGTTTAATGACCACTCATACTCTGGATTAGCAGCGTTTGTAGTAAGGCTCACATTAACCGTTTCACCTTCATTAAGAGAAGTAGTATCTGCAACATCTATACTTGCTGTAAATCCGTTACTTTTAAGATCGATAGATCCTGAAGCACTGCAGCCTCCAAAATCGACATCAACGGAATAAACACCAGATTCATTTGTGGCATATGAACGACCTACAGCATCTTTAATCGCAACTCCATTCCTTTTCCATTGATACTTATTTCCTGCGGTTGCTGTTAAAATTGTACCTGTGCCGTTTGAACAAAAAGGATTTCCTAAGTTTGAATCGATTGTAACGCCAGAACCTCCGCTCGAAGTAGCGACTGTCACTTTGTTTGAACTAATATTAACATCTGAACATTTACCGTAATTGACCACAACATAGTAACTCCCTGCTGTATTTACAACAAGGTCTTTACCGCTTTGACCAGCAATAGCAATATCGTCTTTATACCACGTATATGTAAGTTTTGTAAAGTTTAAAGGTGATGAATTAGGTATAGAAGGTGTACTATTATCTATTGAAAGAGTTACACTTCCGCCTGGACAGATCGTTACATTAGTATTTTGATTATTAATAAAGAATTTAGATTCAAAATCTTTATAATAAACAGGAAAAGAAGTGTCTCCAATAGAGTTTTTAAATCGAACACTTGTAACAGGAGATGCTCCTGAACTTTTAACTCTCAATCCGTACAAATCTGAACCGGTCAAACTTACAGGAACTGCAAATTTTATCGTTTTCTGTGTAGAACTAACATCCACAGCATCTAAAAAAGTTGTTGCTATAGGATTATTTGAATTGTCTAAAATTTCTATGACAAATGTGGTTCCAGCAGGAAAATTAACATAACTAAATGATGCATAAAACTCATTAAATGAACTTCCCGCACATAACTTTTCCAATCCATCAAGCTGCTTTGGAATAATAGTCTGCCCATAAGAACTCGATTTAGTAAATAGAATTATGCTAAATAAAATAAGTAATCTGGTAAAAGAAAAAGTAATTTTTTGAATCATATAGTACGTGTTCTAGATAAGTCTATACGTTCAAAAAATAAGATATCTATGAATGTTTCTGAAAAATCATATTTATAGTTCTCAATAATATCTTTTGCAAGAATTGAAGTTGCACTAATTAATGAATTTTCATTACAGTCTGCACTTAGATCCTTCATTTCAGTTGCAATAGTAAGGCTGTCCTTGGGGGTGGACAGCCCTGCTATAAACTGATTAGAATTCTCTAATTGACTGATCCCTTTAGCAGGATCATTTTTTTGGTTTGTCGCTTTAAACGAAGTCAAACTGCACTGAGCTTCAACAGAAACTATAGATTCTGTTGTTGCAGCACTTTGTGCATATAGACTTAACGATATAGGCGAAAACAAAAATATTGTATATAAAAAATACTTTTTTGTAGATTGAGCCATTATGTCTTGATCTTTATTTGGTCCGGTTGAGACGATACATAAATTGTGTCTGGGGACTTTATTAATAAAATTTACGCGTTGAAATAAAAATCGAAATCTATTTATCTATTGCCGCTTGAAGCTGTGATTTTTCCTAATTGTAATCTAAAATCTGGTTTTTTAGCGTTGAAAATGTCAATGAATGTTTCCTTGTTGCTGCTTTGAGAATAAACGTTAAAAAACACGCTGTTTCCGTACCAGCTCTCTAAATCTTCATTGTTAGAATTGTACTCTGTAAAGATATTTCCTTTACATAGGTTGAAGTACATTTCTTCAAATTTGATTTTTTTAAGATTAGCATCATTGATCTCCGTTTTACTGTCTAACAATACAGCAGGATTAAATCCAGAGATTACACTTCTTTTCATTTCAAGAGAAGCGTTTTCGGCTACATAAACAGCCTCTTTTACTAAACCTGATTGAATATCAGCATTGATGTTTTCACTGTCGTTAAGCATTGTGATATTCGTAGCAACAACAAGCGTTTGTTTTTTAGTAAAATCTGTTTCACTTTTCTTTTCATATGATTTTACTTCCATACAACGAGATCCATCTTTGTTACTAGACAAGTAAGATGATCTAACAGCTAATGAATTGTATAAACGACATTGAACTCCTTGAGTAAATTTGTAATCGTCGTTGATTGATTTATAAGAAACAAATTTTGTAGCATTTACATCACCTCCAAAGAAAGCAAATGAATCTCCTCCAGAGTAGCTTACCATTACATTTTCTAAGATTGTTTTACTACCAACTCCAGCGATAGTTAATCCGTTGAAAGTATCTAAACCTTTAACTTTTTTTCCAGCAAATTCGATTCTAACAAATCGCATTATACCAGAATTTGAAGCTGTATTATCACCACCGTAAGTAGTAAGAGTTGGGTCAAGATCTAGATTATAAGAACCTACATTTCCAAATTTGTTAATTGGAGCATCTCCAAGAATAACAACTCCACCCCAGTCTCCAGCTTTTTTCAAGCTTCTGTTAGAAGTAAAAACAATTGGATCAGTTTCTAAACCATCGGCCATAATTTGTGCACCTTTAGTAACTACCAATGTTCCTTTTGTTTCAAAATCACCAATAATTAATGTTCCTGGTTCAATTGTTAAAACTGCATTATTTGTAACATACACGTTACCTTGCAAAACATAAATATTCCTCTTCAGCAATTTTGTGTTAACAGAAATGTTTCCTGCTAAAATTTGGTTTGCTTCTCCGTAATCTACTTTGTTAGGCTTAAATTCGGTCCAGTTGTTTAACCAATTGGTGTAGCCCATAATTCCTTTCTCTTGTTGAGCACTCATACTTGTGACTGTCAAAAAGATACAGATCATTTGAGTAATTTTTTTCATGATAAGGGGGGTATTGGGGGTTAATAATAAATTTGGGTATGCGTAAATGAAAAAACTCATCTCGAAATTTTCTGTTGGTATCCAGAACACATCGAGAACGAGTTAATTTTCTTTCTTCTTTCAAAATGCAGTATGAACTTAAAAGCCGTACAAGCATCAAAAAAGTGATTTAAAATATTTTTATAAAAATTACATTTCGTTCAAATCGTTGAATTCGTGTAAAGATTTCAATGTACTTTCGTAAAATAAAATTGCTGCGATTAAGTTTCCTTTATCTGAATATGGCATCATTTTTCTTTGAAATTCTACCGTAGTGTCTAAGAAATTTGTTGTGCCAACAGCCTGAGCATCTAAAACTTTTTTGTGTTCGTTATCGTCTGGAATACCTAAGTCTGCCATTGTAACACCTGGTTTTGTAACCAACGCAATGTAAGGGAGAGTTTTTACTAAAACTTTTATTCGTTCAATGTATAACTCTAACAATTCTCCTTTTTGCATACCACTCAATTCTTTTTGATCGTGATATTTACGAATAAGAGCTGTCGTACTAATTATACTTCTTGGAGCATTCTTTGCCTGAGCTGAAGCAGCTGCAGTTGTCAAGATAAAAAATGCACTTAATAAAATAATTTTCCCTTTCATAAATTCTTATTAAATAATTGGTTGTTGATGAAAACAAAAATATAGAAATTAACTTAAATTGCAACTTTATTGATTTGTTTTTTCAAAAAAAAAGCTTAAAAAAAGCTTAAAAACCAGCGTTATGTCGAGAAAATGTGCGTTTTACCGTGCTTTCTGTTAAAATTGTTAAAATCCAAACCGTAAGATTTAAGCCATAAAAAATAGAGCAAAATCTACTCTAAATAACCAAAAAAAACATATGTTCGTCATTTTTTTGAAAAAAATATTAACAAAAAAGTCTTGATATTTACTCGCGTGAACTATTTTATTAACAAAAGTCCGTTAACAAACCGCAAATATTTTTATAAAAATCCATCAGAATCTCATAAATTAAAGCAGCAGCATAATCTTTATCTGGAAAATTTTTGACTACATCATTTTCTTCTATCTTTGCTTCATGCAATTTTCACAAATTTTAGGTCAGGATTACATCAAAAGCCATTTAATAAAAAGCGCGTCTTCTGGACGAATTCCGCATGCACAATTATTCATCGGCCCCGAAGGAAGCGGTACATTATCGACAGCAATTGCTTATGCGCAGTATATTTTGTGCAATAACTCTGGAAATGAAAACGAAAATGGTAACGATTCCTGTAACCTGAAATTTCAAAATATATCGCATCCCGATCTGCATTTTATTTACCCTACGGTTACAACCGAAGATGTAAAAACAAAACCAAAAAGCTTAGATTTTATTCAAGATTGGCGAACCTTCATTCACGAAATGCCCTACGGCGGATTATTTGACTGGTATAAAATACTTGGCGTTCAAAACAAACAAGGAGAAATAAGAGTTGAAGATGCGCAGGAAGTTTTAAAATCACTTTCACTGAAATCATACGAAGGCGGTTATAAAATTATGATCATTTGGATGGCTGACAAAATGAATATTGCAGCTTCAAACAAACTATTAAAACTTCTGGAAGAGCCTTCGGATAAGACAATTTTTATTCTGATTTCTGAAAATGAAGAAGATATTATTCAAACCATACGCTCTCGATGTCAAGTAATTCACTTTAACGGACTGCCGGAAAAAGTAATTGCCGAAGCTTTAATTTCAAAAGAAAATCTCGACGAAAAATCAGCTTTCAAAATTGCACATCAAGCTCAAGGAAATTTCAATAAAGCACTTCATCTGCTCAAAGAAGATGATTCTGAATATCCATTTGAACAATGGTTTGTCAATTGGGTTCGCGCCGCTTTTAGAGCAAAAGGAAATGCTGCCGCAATTCAGGATTTAATTTCCTGGAGCGAAGAAATTGCAGGACTTGGCCGCGAAAGCCAAAAAAAGTTTATTCAGTTTTGTATTGAAATGTTTCGTCAAGCACTTTTGCTTAACTATCAAGCGCCAACTTTGGTTTATATTGAACCTAAAGTAGACAAATTTAAACTGGAGAATTTCGCGCCTTTTGTAAACGGCAATAATATTCATGAAATTTTCAAAGAACTTTCAGATGCGATGTATCACATTGAAAGAAACGGAAATGCAAAAATAATCTTAACCGATTTATCTATAAAACTGACTCGTTTAATTCACAAAAAATAATTTTCAGATGAATAATGCCGCCTCTATTTTATTATTAGCATTTTTAGCCATAACTTTTTTACAATCAGGTTATGAAAAGATTTTTTATTGGAAAGATAATGTTGAATGGCTTAAAGGTCATTTTGCCAAAACACCTCTAAAAAACCAAGTTCCTCTTGCCCTATTTCATTTATTAATATTAGAATTAATTTCTGGTGTTTTATGTGTAGTTGGAGCAATTCAATTGTTAACAAACAGCGGCCGAGAATATGGCTTTTATGGAGCAATTTTCTCTTGTATTTGTTTGTTAATGATGCTTTTCGGACAAAGATTAGCAAAAGATTATGATGGTGCAAGAACCATTGTAATTTATTTTATTCCTGCTGTAATGGCAGTTTATTGGTTGAATTAGTCGACCATAATTTTAAAAAAGTAAGCCGCAATTTAAAAGATTTTTAAATCTGGAAACGGCGTAAGAAAATAAAATTTTATCAAAAAATGAATGCAAAACATCCTTCAGAATCCCTAACTATTTTAACCGATTTAGTTTTACCAAGTGAAACAAATCCTTTAAACAATCTATTTGGCGGTGAGTTACTTGCCCGTATGGATCGTGCAGCAAGTATTGCGGCACGGAGACATTCTCGCCGAATTGTAGTAACGGCATCTGTAAATCACGTTGCTTTTAACAGAGCTATTTCACTAGGAAGTGTTGTAACTGTTGAAGCAAAAGTATCAAGATCTTTCAAAAGTTCGATGGAAGTTTTCATTGATGTTTGGGTAGAAGATCGCGAATCTGGAAGCAGAACAAAAGCAAATGAAGCCATTTATACTTTTGTTGCTGTTGATGATACTGGAAGACCTGTTGAAGTACCGCCAATATTACCAGAAACTGAACTTGAAATACAACGATTTGATGCAGCTTTGCGCCGTAAACAGCTGAGTTTAGTTCTTGCTGGTAAAATGCAACCGTCTGACGCCACAGAACTAAAGGCTTTGTTTCTATAGTAAAATTTGTTACAATTTGTGACAATCTGAGTCGCCTAAACTTCAAAAAAAAGAAGTATTTTTACCAAATTACAAGCCTAAAAAAATAAAAATCAGGACACTGTTTACTCTTTTAGATTTTTATTAAAAAGAAACAAAATAACAATTTTAGACAAAATAAAAAGATGAGTTCAGACAAAGAAGCCAAATTAAAAGCGTTACAATTAACGCTTGATAAACTTGACAAAACCTACGGAAAAGGAACCGTAATGAAAATGGGCGATAAAGCCATCGTGGAGGTAGAAACGATTTCTTCTGGCTCACTTGGCGTTGATTTAGCTCTTGGGGTAAATGGTTATCCAAAAGGAAGAATTATTGAAATATACGGTCCAGAATCATCTGGTAAGACTACATTAACATTACATGCTATTGCCGAAGCTCAAAAAGCAGGCGGTATTGCTGCATTTATCGATGCAGAGCATGCTTTTGATAGAAATTATGCTGAAAAATTAGGTGTAGATATCGAAAACCTAATTATCTCACAACCAGACAATGGAGAACAAGCTTTAGAAATTGCTGAAAACCTGATTCGTTCTGGTGCAATTGATATTGTTGTTATTGACTCTGTTGCCGCTTTGACTCCAAAAAGTGAAATTGAAGGTGAAATGGGAGATTCGAAAATGGGTCTTCACGCACGTTTAATGTCTCAGGCTTTAAGAAAATTAACGGGAACAATTAGTAAAACTAACTGTACTGTTTTCTTTATCAACCAGCTGCGTGAAAAAATTGGTGTAATGTTCGGTAATCCTGAAACTACAACTGGTGGTAACGCATTAAAATTCTACGCTTCAGTTCGTTTAGATATTCGTCGTTCATCTCAAATTAAAGACGGTGAAAACGTTATTGGAAACAGAACAAAAGTTAAAATCGTTAAAAACAAAGTTGCACCGCCTTTTAAAACTGCCGAATTCGACATTATGTACGGAGAAGGAGTTTCTAAAACTGGTGAAATTCTTGACTTAGCGGTTGAATTTGAAATCGTTAAAAAAGCAGGATCTTGGTTTAGTTACGGAGATACAAAATTAGGACAAGGACGCGATGCTGTAAAAGCCTTAATTAAAGATAATCCAGAACTAGCTGATGAATTAGAAGTAAAAATTAAAGCGCACATCAAAGAATTAGCAAACGCTTAAATAATTAAAAATCTGTAATTTAAAGATTTGATAAATACCACCCGACGAGTTAACTTGTCGGGTTTTTTATTTATAAAACAAATTATATACTTAATCTAACTAACTATGCTAAACAACATCCACAAATTTTTTGATAATTTTAATACCCTATTTTATTGGTTATTAATACTCACAACTTGGCTGCTTGCGGGAGATATTTCGGGAAATTTATTCTTAAACAAACCACTAAGCATTATTCTAGAAACACTAAAAATTGATGATTTGCTAGTCATTTTTGTATCTCAAATTGTATTTATTCTAACCTCTTTGATTATTTACGAAATCATAAAAATTACAGCCTTATTCATCTCAAAAAATTCACCAGAAAACACTAAAGATGATATTTCTAGGCAATACATGAGCTATGATGAATTAATTAATACAGCAGTAAAAAATAACAATCAAACAATGTATAATTATTCCAAAGATTTTCAGAATGAAATTAAGCACTTTCAAAATCAAAAACATTTATGTTTCACCATTATTCTACTGATAATCATAAGTTTGTTTCTTGAAAAAAGCATTATCAATATAATTTCGGAAAATTTTAATAATTATAGTTTCTCGAAAAGATCATTTCTATCATTAATTATAGTTTTTGATCTTCTAGGGCTGTTATTTTTCTTTACCAAAAACATGAAAATATCAGTTATTAGACGTAAAAACCAAGATTCTTCGGGTTTCGATAAGTTATGAAATAACTAAAAATGAATATTTTACTACTTTTAAATTAAAACCCTCCACACTGATAAACCTTTCAATTTTTTTATTTTCAAAAAAAAACAGAAAAACAACGCAACCATTTTCAAATTAACCCATCTAATAAATAAAATTAATATTTGGGCAGGTATTTGCCATAAATACCTATTCGACGGTTTTTAGAATAAATTTGGTTGGTTAAGGTACGAATCCGTTAGTTTTTGCTGACGGATTTTGCCACCTTATTATTTTTTTTTATTCCTTGACGCAACCTTTTTCAATTTTTACAATCTACTATTATGTGACGTTAACTGAGTTTTAAACTCTTTATTACCAACCTTATAATATTTTAACCATGAAAGAGAAAATAGAAGTGTTGTACAGTAAAAACCGAAAAAAAACCAAATTGAAATTTAAAAAAGTGCTGCGTTTTATCTCAGAAAAAATAATTCATAGATAAACTTCTTTAAACATAAAAGGACGTTTTTAATTCAAAAAGAAAACCCGATATCCTTTAAGCTGGATATCGGGTTTTATATAATTATTTTTTAGAATCTTTTTTCTCAAACTCTAACAATTCTTTGTAAATCAATTGTCTGACTTTGTCTCTAAGCTCTTTTCGGTTTTCAGAAGTCAGCCCATTCGTTTCAACAAATGGTAAAACTTTTACCCTCATTTTTCCTGGACTGCCGCTAAAAAAAGTATATGAAAAACGTTCTTTATTGTCTGGATAAACGATTGGAACAATTGGAATTTGATGATCAATAGCCAGTCTAAAAGCACCGTCTTTAAACTCATCCAGCAAAACACTTTCATCATCTGGAACTCCGCCTTCTGGAAAAATACAAATACTCAAACCTTGATTTAAACGACTCTGAGCACGTTTAAAAACCTCATTTTTACTTCGGGAAGAATTTCTATCGACCAAAATACAAGTTCTTTTATAGAAAAAACCAAATAACGGAATTTTTACAAGTTCTTTCTTTCCCACAAAAACAAAAGGATTCTTTATGATAGCAAGCGTCAACATGATGTCTGTCATCGAAGTATGATTAGCGACAATCATGTAGCTTTTGTGCTTAATGAGTTTCTGTTCGCGCTTTACTTTGTAATAAAAACCCATCCCGTAAAGGATAAATTTAGCCCAAATACGAGCCATTTTAAAGAAATAAGGATAACCCTTCTCTGAGAGAATAGAAATCACTAAAAACGGCAGCATAATAATTATTGGAATGGCCATTAAAACATAAAACCAAATACGCCATAAAATCCAAAAAACAATTTTAAATCCTTTCATGGTTTCAAATGTAAGAAAACAGAAATGAATTTTAAATAATACAACCCGAAGTATTTTTTTACCACGAAAAACTTTGTGTTCTCAACGGTAAAAACGCCATCTGATAAAAAAATAAACTTTGTGGTTATAAAAAAACATCACGACATTTGCAAATACAGAATAAGAAAAACAAGAATGGCAAAAATACTTACTGGTGTTCAGAGTACTGGAACGCCGCACTTAGGCAATTTATTGGGAGCGATTATCCCTGCAGTTGAGTTATCGAATAATCCAGCAAACGAATCTTATTTGTTTATAGCTGATTTACATTCAATTACACAAATTAAAGATGGTAAAACTTTAAGAGAAAACACATATAGTACTGCCGCTGCTTGGCTTGCCTGTGGTTTAAATCCTGATAAAGTTACCTTTTACAGACAATCTGATGTGGCTCAAACAACTGAATTGACTTGGTACTTAAGCTGTTTTTTTCCTTTTCAACGTTTGACTTTAGCGCATTCTTTTAAAGATAAAGCAGATCGTTTAGATGATGTAAACGCTGGACTTTTTACATATCCGATGTTAATGGCTGCTGATATTTTACTTTATGATGCAGAATTTGTTCCAGTTGGAAAAGATCAGATGCAGCATTTAGAAATCACGCGTGACGTCGCTTCACGTTTCAATCATCAAATGGGCGAAACATTTGTTATTCCAGAAGTTAAAATTCAAGAAAACAGTATGTTAATTCCTGGAACGAATGGCGGAAAAATGAGTAAATCTGCCAATAATATTATCAATATTTTTCTTGATGATAAAGTTTTACGCAAACAGGTTATGAGTATTGAAACTGACAGCACACCGCTTGAAGATCCTAAAAATCCAGATACTTGTAATGCTTTTGCTATCTATTCACTATTGGGAACAGAAGAGCAAATTGCTGAAATGAGAGCCAATTATTTAGGCGGAAATTATGGTTATGGTCATGCCAAACAAGCTTTGTTTGAATTGATTACAGAAAAATTTAAAACAGAAAGAGAAAAATACAATTACTACATAAACAATCTTGATGAAGTTGATGCGCTATTGAAAAAAGGTGCAGCAAAAGCTTCTGTTGTTGCTGATGGTGTTCTTGCCAAAGTAAGAGATGTTCTTGGGTTTCAAAAATAATTTATCAAGCCTGACAGATTTAAAAACCTGTTAGGCTTTTTTGTTTTAAACCGCTTCAAACAACTTTCCTGGCAAAGGACGAATAATGCCCTTCAATTCCATATTTAAAAGCGTTCCCGATAATTTGAATAATGGCAGATCACATTCTATCGCAATTATATCCAGCAATTCTTTACCGTTTTTAAGTAAAAAATCATAAATCTTCTGTTCACATTCATCTAAATCCACAAACAATTGTTTCTGCACTGTTTTTAGCTTGTTTTTAACGTCCCAGTTTAAAATATAAACCAAATCGGCAGCAGAGGTCAAAACATTTGCTTTTTGCGTTTTAATGAGGTTATTACAGCCTTGACTGTATTTATCAGTGACACGACCGGGAACAGCAAATACATCACGATTGTAATCGTTGGCCAAATGTGCCGTAATAAGCGATCCTCCCTTATCTGCAGATTCTATCACAATTGTAGCTTCACTCATTCCCGCAACAATGCGGTTTCGGCGAACAAAATTTTCTTTATCTGGATTTGATGAGCTCCAAAACTCAGTAATAAAACCACCATTTTCCTCAATTTTCGCCATATACTTTTTGTGCGTTTTCGGATAAATTTGGTTTAAACCGTGTGCCAAAACTCCAATTGTCTGCAAATTGTTTTCCACAGCCAATTGATGCGCCACAATATCAACACCGTACGCAAAACCACTTACAATTACAGGATCTAAAGGCACAAGATCTTCAATCAACTTCCGACAAAATTCAGTTCCATACGATGTTATTTGTCGCGTGCCTACTATGCTGATAATCTTCCTATTTTTTAAATTTATATTTCCAGAAGAAAAAATCAATACTGGAGAATCAATACAATGTTTAAGTCTATCCGGATAATCATCGTCTTGAAAAAAAGAAACTTTCAAACCATCCGCCTTTATAAATTCAAGTTCTTTACTGGCTTTTTCAAATATAGTTTTGTCTTTCAAATTTTTCATTAAAACGCTTCCAACTCCATCGATAACAGCAATTTGATTTGATTTTGCTTTAAAAATAGTTTCAGCATCTCCAAAATTAGAAAGCAATTTTTTAGCCATTATATCCCCTACACCATCCACCTTCATTAAGGCTAATAAATAAAACAATTCTTGATCTGACATCTCTTTATAACATTATGTAAAATAGAAACAAAAACTAAAGCAATTTAATCGTACAAATATGAATAAAATAAAGTAATTTCTTAATAAATATTTAAATTTAACTTTCAGCGCATTAATTAAAATGACAACAAAAATTCTTAAATTATTGAAAACGAATTGTCTATAAAAAAAGCCGAATTGTTAATAAAAATTGTGAATAAAATTTTGATAACTATATTCATTACCTAACTTTGTTTCTATGAAAATCGAAACTTACATCGCACAGTTATTGTATCGTTATCAGTGTGTAACGGTTCCAGGGTTTGGAGCATTTTTAACCGAAATTCAATCGGCACAGCTTAATGAAAGCACAAATTCATTTTTTCCACCAAAAAAAATGATCTCTTTCAACAGTCATCTTAAAAACAATGATGGACTATTGGCTAATCATATATCGCATGCAGAAAGTACAACGTATGGTTTTGCTGTAAATGCTATTGCTGCTGAAGTTCAGAGTTGGAAAAAAACACTGGAAGAAAACGGAGTTATAAGTTTAAAAAACATTGGAGAAATCCGTCTTAATTCTGAAAGCAATATCATTTTCACACCAAATGATCAAACTAATTTTTTAACGACTTCATTCGGATTAAGTCCGTTTGTTTCGCCATTGATTAAGAAAGAGAATTTTGAGCAAAAACTGGAACAGCTTGAAAAAGAAAGCGTTTCGTTATATGAAAATGAAGAAGGAAGATCATCACGAACTTTCTTAAGATATGCTGCTATTTTTGTTCTTGGTTTAGGAATTACCGGAAGTATTGGATACCCGCTTTACCAAAATCAAATTGCGGCACAAACTCTTGTTGTAGAAGGTGTTGTACAGAAAAAAGTTCAAACTAAAATACAAGAAGCAACTTTCTTTATTGAAAATCCTTTACCTGCTGTAACTCTTGCAGTTGATTCAGCAAAAGTAGAAACTCCTGCAGAAAAAGTAATGCCTTATCATATTATGGCAGGCGCTTTTAGAAGTGAACAAAATGCAAGAAAAGCTTATAACCAATTGATTAAAGATGGTTATCAAGCTAGAATGCTTGGAGAAAACAAACACGGCTTATTTCCTGTTTTATACGGAAGTTATGCTACCATGAATGAAGCGCAAAAAGCGCAAAAAGAAATACAAAAAGGCGAAAATCCTGATGCCTGGATTCTAGTCGAAAATTTATAAAAAACTAAAGCCTGTTCTACTCATTGAACGGGCTTTTTTTTGCCCTATTCTCTCCTTAAAAAGTCCTCTTTAGAACCGTAATCTAGTAACGCAGGTATATTTTTGTTCTTCAACAATTTAAAGAACATTATGTAATGAAACCAACTTTACGATTTTTATTCGCTTTATTATTCATTCTAAATTCCAATTCATTTTTTGCACAAGAAAAAACAGAAAAAGAAACTCAGAAAGAACAATCTGATTATACCAAAAGACTAATCAACGAGCGGCAAGCCTTAAAAAAAGAGCAAAAAAGAATTGATAATCATCTTCGAGATCTAAAAAATTCAGAAAAAGATATTGAAAACACCTCTAATAAAATCGAAAAACTAGAAGCGAAACAATCCAAACTAGAATCAAAAATCAATACTATATCATTATCTCCAGAAGATCTACAAAAACAAAAAATTAAGATCAAACAAGAAGATATTGAAATTGAAAAGCTTAAACTAAAAAAGATACAACAACAAAACAAAATGGAAAGTCTAAAAGCGCAGTATTAAAACAAAAAATCCTATTTCAATTTGAATAGGATTTTTTGTTTCTCGTGGAACTTATAAAAAGCTATTTGTAAAGTACTTTATAAACTATAAAATAATCTAATAATTACCTTATAATCTATTTTATACAATTAATTTATACTGGCTTTAAACATTTTAAGTTCATCCCAACTAAACTCATCGCCGTGTTTTTCTTTTAAACCATTAAGCGATTCTTCTTGATAAAACTGAAAAGCTTCACGCAGCGCAAGAATTTTGTCGTAAGGAAGAACATCAGAAATATCAACTTTCTTGGCCTGAATAAGTTTTACCAAATGCATTTCGACTGTTTGAACCGTCAATTTTCTAAGTCTTGCAATATCTTCAACAGAGTTTTTTTCCAGCCATAGTTCGTGGGTTTCTTCTACAGTGGTCTTTTTTGGGCCTTTTTCGGCTGTTTTATCCACTTTTTTAGAGATATAACGCGTTACTGGCTCTTCGGCTTGAAACATGTCTGTATTCGCCATTTTAAAGTCTTCTTTGATTCTAGAAACTTTATCTGTTTTATAATTTTTTATCGCTGGAGAAGTTAATTTTTCTTTGCAAATTGTTTCACGGGAAACGACTACTTCAATTAGTAATTTTGCCTTCATCAAACGCAAGACTGCTTTTGTTTGTAAATCATCCAATAAAGCTAATTCTTCGTAAAATTCTTTTACCTTTTTAAATTTTTGAATTTCAGCCATTTTACTCAAAAGGTCTGTAACTAATTTATCCATCGGCTTAAAAAAGTAATCATAAGCCGCTGTAACTCTTTCCTGCACAAACAATAAATCAACCGTTTCTTTACTGAATATTTTATTTAGCTGCTGCACAAATTTCTCCGATGGATTTATAAGCGAATCTATTGTTTCCAAACGTTTATGAGCCCACACAGAATGCTTAGATTTTTCGGAACTAGCAGCATTTTCGTTATAACTAAAACGATGATTGCGCCATTCCTGCGCTAAATCTGCCCAATTGAAACTATTAATCAAATAGTTATGAATAAAATTTTTAGTTTCAAAATGAAGAGAATTCTTCAAAACATCTTCTGTTGCTTTGTTCAAAGAATAATCCATCACATCTTGATCGTTGGAAAGACCATTCATTTGTATCGGAGAAAGCAAAATAAGCCCATTTAAGGACGTTAACCGCGATAATGCTACATATGCCTGACCAGGCAGAAAAACTTGCGATACATCGAGCGCAGCTTTCTCAAAAGTTAATCCTTGACTTTTATGCACTGTAATTGCCCAAGCCAATTTTAAAGGATAATGTGCAAATGTGCCTAAAACCTCTTCTTCGATTTCTTTTGTAAGTTCATTTACCTTGTATCGAATGTTTTTCCATTCGTATTTCTCTACTTCAATAGTTTTGTTCTCTTCTGGAAAATGAACAAAGATTTCTTCTGGTGAAAGTGATTTTATAACGCCCATTTTTCCATTGAAATAGCGTTTCTCAAAAGACAAATCGTTTTTAACAAACATTACCTGCGCTCCCACTTTCAGTTTTAAACTTTCTTCAACTGGAAATATTTTTTCTGGAAAATCTCCAACTACAAAAGGCTGATATGTAAACTCATTTCCTGATAAATCATTGATTGCCTGCTCGTTAATAGTATCTGCCTTTGCATTATGTGTTGTAAGTGTTATAAAACCAGGATTGTTTTTTAAATCAAAATCCGGCTGAACATATTGATTTAAAACCTGTACATCTTCTTTTGTAATTTGATTATTACGCAGATTATTTAAAACAGAAATAAAAACATCATCGCTTTGACGGTAGATTTTAGATAATTCAATGTACAAAGGCGGATTCTGTGTGATAACGTGTGAATGAAAAAAGAATTTTCCTTTGTAATAATTGCGAAGTGTGCGCCATTCTTCATCCCGAATTACTGGCGGTAATTGCAATAAATCTCCAATAAAAAGTACTTGAACCCCGCCAAAAGCACGCGTATTTTTGCGAACTGTCTGCATCATAAAATCGATAGCGTCTAGTAAATCAGCGCGTAACATACTAACTTCATCAATAATCAATAATTCCATATTCCGAATCACGTTTCGCTTAACGTTATTCATCTTAAAATGCCTGCGCAGAGATTCTTTATTCTCGAATTTCACAGTTTCAGTAAACTGAGAACTTTCTTGATAAGTGGGCAAAAAAGCCGAAAACGGCAGCTGAAACATGGAATGAATTGTTACACCGCCGGCGTTAAGCGCAGCAATTCCCGTAGGAGCCACAACAACAGTATTTTTATGAGTAGTCGCAATGATTTCGCGCAGTAAAGTCGTTTTTCCTGTACCAGCTTTACCGGTTAAAAATATCGATTTTTGCGTTTGATTTATAAATTGCAAGGTATAAGCTGCAGCTTCTGAAACGTTTTGCATTAGGCGGGTATTAAAGGTCAAAAATATCGCATTTTTATAAAAGAAAAAAACCTAAATCAACTGGGTGATTTAGGTTTTTCAATTTAGTTAGTTAGTTTGGCAGTTTATTTTTTAGCCTCTTCTTTTACAGCTGGTTTATCTTCTGTTTTAGGAGAAGCTTTGTATTTATCATTCAAAGCTTTAACAACTTCTTTTGTAATGTCGTACTTATCTTCAGCATACAATATTGAAGCTGCATCACCAGTACCGTAGATATAAGAATATCCGTTTTTCTTACCGTAATCTTTAATAAATTTTTTAACTCCGCTTACTAGAGAATCCATTTCTACACCGCTCTCTTGCTGCAATTGCTGAGATAATGCTTGTTGAGCATAACCTAATTGCTGCTCTCTTTTTTGCAATTCAGCGCCTCTTTGCTGCGCCCATTGCTGACCATTAGCTTGTGCTTGACTTTGAAAATTAGCAGCGTCTTGTTTAAAACGAGTAATTTCAGCTTGAAGTTGTCTTCCCTTTTCTTCTGCTTGAGCTTTGTATTTAGCTTCAAGGTCTTTTGCTTCAGTGTACTCTTTCATTAAAACTGAAGTATCTACGTAAGCTGTTTTTACTTCCTTAACTTCGGCTGCTTTATCACATGAAACAACAAAAATTGAAAGTGCGATAATTACTAATGCTTTTTTCATTTCTAAATTTCTATTTTTTTTAAAGTATTAAAGACAAAAATATAAAAAAATAAATAGCATCCACATAAAGTTTAAAAAATGCTAAAATTTTATGATATTGGTTTTATTTATCGAGTTAAAAGCTACTATAAAATATCACTATTAAAAGTGGCTATCATAGCTTTTCTCAGAGGAATTATCTCAAAAAAGACAATACAAACCCTCGGTTACCCTCGAAAAACGCCTTAAATACGCTTATTTTGCGTTTTGGTTGTTTTTTAGCACATAAATATGCGACGAATACTCTTTTGTACTTGACGCTTTTAAATTTGATCGCAATCCGATAAAAAATGCACTAATAAAATTCATTTTTCCAGTTTTGTATTTTTCTGATAAAAGACTCACATAAAAAGAATCAAATTTCATTGGCAGAACCTTTTCTAATTTCATATCAACTTTTTCAAAAAGTGATTGAATTGATTTTTTTGAAAAATGCCAAAAATGAATTGGCACATCATAAGCTGCCCAAAAAGATTTATAATATTCCGCATCAAAAGATTTAAAGTTTGGAACCGCAACAATTAATGTTCCAGTTGGTTTCAATAATCGTTTCAATTCTTGAATTTGAAGCTCTAAATTTGGTACATGTTCTAAAACATGCCACATTGTTACAATATCAAAAGAATGACTTTCGAGATCACTAATTTCATGCACAAACGAAATCCCTTTTTGAATTGCAATATTTTTTGCTCTTTCGCTTGGCTCTACTCCAACAGTTTCCCAACCATCATTTTTTGCAGTCAATAAAAAATCACCTGTTCCAGCACCAATATCTAAAATTCTTCCTTTATGAATTTGTTCAGCATTGATTAAATTCAGTTTATTCTTTAAAGCAATATTTTTTACAAAATGATATGCTTTCTCAAATAACGAACGTTTATTGTCTGTATGCGAAATATAATCTTCACTTTCGTAATATCTTCCCAAATTTGCCAAATCGGGCTGCGGTGAAGTAATCAGCATATCTAGATTTTCATCGTAATATAAATTGAAAATTTCTTTTGAAACAGAATGGTCTTTTACAGTAAGAAAATGTTTTTTGTTTAAAACGTCCATTTTTAAATTAATAGTTTTAGTAGGTGCGTATAATTTAGACAAACCGAAGCTCGACTAATCTTGATTTGATATGATTTCAAAATTGTAGAGATGGACAATTGTCCATCTCTACAATTCTATAATTTATTCTCTATTTTTTTCATAAAACGATATTTTTATAAAAATCGTTTCACGTGGAACAAAATTATTCTTTTCAAGTTTACATTGTTTCAATTTCTAAGTTCATTCAGAACAAAACAAAACAAAATTTCAGATTCCAATATACTTTGAAACCTGAAACTTGAAATAATTTATTTATCGTCCCATATAAATTAAAAGCACAGAAATATCACTTGGCGACACTCCGCTGATTCTTGAAGCTTGAGAAATTGTAACTGGTCGAATTTTTCCCAATTTTTGTTTTGCTTCAATCGACATTGACTTAATTTTATTATAATCAAAATTCTCTGGAATTTTTACTTCTTCTAAACGAGTTAACTTATCAGCGTTATTTCTTTCCTTTTCGATATAACCAGAATACTTAACTTGAATTTCGGCTTGTTCTAATATTTCTCTGTCTAGATCATTCTCCTCAACATACGCTTTCACTTTTTCGAATTTCAGCATATCTTCTAAATCAATCTGCGGACGAGAGAAAACTTTAAACATTTTATCACCTTGTGTAATTGGTGCCGTTTCCTTCGCTTCTAAAATTGGATTTGTCTCCGCGACCGAAACACTTGTTTCTTTAAAAAATGCAACCATCTTTTCAGACTCGTTTAATTTCTTTTCCATTCTTCGCAAACGAGCTTCAGAAGCAAGACCAATTTCATGAGACATTGGCGTTAATCTAAAATCTGCATTATCTTGGCGCAATAAAGTTCTATACTCCGCTCTTGATGTAAACATACGATATGGTTCTTCGGTTCCTTTCGTAATCAAGTCGTCGATCAAAACCCCAATATAAGCTTCATCACGTTTTAAAATTAATGGCGCTTTTTCATGCACTTTCAAATGCGCATTTATTCCGGCCATCAAACCTTGCGATGCTGCTTCTTCATATCCTGTCGTTCCATTAATTTGTCCAGCAAAATATAACCCTTCAACCAACTTCGTTTCCAAAGTATGTTTCAATTGTGTCGGCGGGAAATAATCATACTCGATTGCATAACCCGGACGAAAGAATTTCACTTTCTCAAAACCCGCAACAGAACTCAACGCTTTAAATTGAATATCCTCCGGAAGCGAAGTCGAAAATCCGTTTACATAAACTTCACAAGTATTCCATCCTTCTGGCTCAACAAAAAGTTGATGACGTTCTTTATCCGCAAAACGATTAATTTTATCTTCAATCGACGGACAATATCTTGGACCTAAACTTTTGATTCTTCCATTGAACATTGGCGAACGATCAAAACCTTCTCTCAAAATATCATGAACTTCAAGCGAAGTGTATGTCATGTGACAAGATCTTTGATGTGTCAACGGAACAGTTAAATCCGAATAAGAAAACTTATCCGGTTTCGCATCTCCTTTTTCTTCATTCATTTTAGAATAATCCAAAGAACGTCCATCAACTCGAGGCGGCGTTCCTGTTTTCATTCTTCCAGCTTCAAATCCAGCTTTCACTAAATCTTCAGTAATTCCAGTTGCAGCACTTTCGCCTGCTCTTCCTCCACCGAATTGTTTTTCCCCAATATGAATTAATCCGTTCAAAAAAGTTCCGTTTGTCAACACCACCGATTTTGAACGAATTTCAACTCCAAGCGAAGTTTTGATTCCTTTTATCTTTCCGTTCTCAATAATCAACCCTTTTACCATCTCTTGGTAAAAATCTAAATTTGGAGTTCCCTCCAACATCATTCTCCATTCCTCTGCAAAACGCATTCGATCACTTTGAACTCTTGGCGACCACATTGCTGGTCCTTTTGATTTGTTCAACATCTTAAACTGAATTGCAGTTCGATCTGATACAATTCCAGAGTAACCTCCAAGCGCATCAATCTCACGAACGATTTGTCCTTTTGCAATTCCTCCCATTGCAGGATTGCATGACATCTGAGCTATGTTCTGCAAACTCATTGTAACCAATAAAGTTTTGGATCCTAAATTTGCGGCCGCTGCCGCGGCTTCAGATCCTGCATGACCAGCGCCAACTACAATAACATCGTATTCTTCTAAAAACATTTTGTTTTATTATTCTCTGCAAACCGGTTAAGGCGATTCTCAGAATTAACTTTTATCTTCTTTGTTCCACGTGGAACTTTTGTTTCGTTTCAGGTTTCAGTTTTCAAATTTCAAGTTTCAAGTTTTAAAACCAACTTAAAAGTTCCACGTGGAACGCGTTTATTTTCCACTAAAATCAAAACTAAAAACTAGATGTTTCACGTGAAACATTCTATTACCTCCTTCTTGTCAGAATTAAATTTCACATGTTCCACGTGAAACATTTTTTAAAAACAACTTTACATAAAAACGTTTCACGTGGAACAATTACTAATTATCAATTTCAATATTCAAAACTTAATCTCGAAGACTCGAGAGAAACAATAAAAACTTGAAACAAGATTTTTACTGTTCCATGTAAAACATCGCGATTTTCTCATCTTCTTTAGAGCGCATAAGTTCTGCTTCAGCATCGCTTTTGTCTTTATATCCACAGTAATGTAATATACCGTGAGCAAGTACACGCTTCAGTTCTTCCTCAAAAGAAACATTAAAATCTTTCGCGTTATCTTCTACTCTTTCAACAGAAACAAATATATCTCCGTTTAATTCGTTGCCAACTGTATAATCAAAACTAATAATATCAGTTAGTGTGTCGTGATCTAAATACTCTACATTGATTTTATGAAGATAATCATCATCACAAAAAATATAATTTATTTCTCCTTCGTTTTTATTTTCAGAAACTATTACAGCACTTAACCAATCAGAAAAGGCTTGTTCGTTGTCTAAAATAAATTCTGTTTCGTAATTAAAATTGATCATTTTGTATTAAAATATTCTTGAACCTTTTGATTAAAATTCGAGCGCAAAGGTAGTGATTGTCTGTTTAATATCTCTACACTGTTTAAATAATCCGTCAACGAACTTGGTAAAGCATTTGAACGATTAGAAAACTCAGCTTTATTTGTTTCAGATTGTCGCTTTGTGTCTTGCCCTTGTTCCTGAACTGCATTGTTTAATTTTAGCAATTCTTGTTGAATATTTAAAATACGCTGCAGATTTTCATTTTTAAAACCTTTATTTAAAATCTGTTTTTCCGATGCTTTCATCTGATCAATAACTGATTTACCTTGCATATCTAAACCTTGTTTTGCTAATTCTTTTTGCAATGCTTCACGAAGTTTAACTTGCTCTTTGTATATTTCCATTATCTTTTCAGCATCACCTTCACCGTCATTATCATTACTTTCTTTTTCTCCTTTATTGTTTCCTTGACCACTTTTACCATCACCTGTTTTTCCTTGCCCAGTCTTTCCTTGTCCTTCTTTACTTTGATTTTGTTTTTCTTCTCCCTCTTTTCCTTCCCCATTATCACCTTGTTGACTATTGCCTGGTTTACTTCCCTGCTTCATTCCGTCCTTCATTTTCTCGGCGAGACCTTTCTGTTTTTGAATAATATCTGGCAGCTGCATACCTTGACCATCTCCTGGTTTTGGTTTTCCAGCTCCAGGTTTAGACATAGACATTTGCATATTATTTAATAGATCACTCAAAAAATCAGCCAGCTTGTTTGCAGAAGAAACTGAGTATTGCTGATGAGAAACTCCTTTCGGAATCTGAACATCTGTTAAAGTTTCAATTGCTTTATCCATATTATACTGCACATTGCCAATTTCCTTTGTAACATCTTCAGCAACTTTTGGATTTCTAAGTGATAATGCAAACAAACTATCATCAATATGTCTAAACTGCTGCTTTAAATTTTGCTGTATTTTTATGTTCTTTGTATATGCCGAAGAACCTAATTTCATAGATTTAAACTGTTTCATAACGTCCTCTTGAGACAATGAAAATGCTAAAAGATTATCAAGAATCTGACGAAGCATTGCGACATCTTCTTGCAATTGTTCTTGTTCACCTGCTTCCATATTAGATTGCATTTGCTCTGCCATAGATTTCATTTTCTTAGAAGCATTCTTTTGCTTTGGCTTAGCAGATTCTGTATTCTTTTTACCAAGTTCTTCCGAAGCTTTATTCAAATCGTTCTCTACTTCTTTTTCTTTCGATGCGTCTTTAGGAATATCTAAAGGAGATTTTAATGAGTTATTTTCCTGCTTCAAATCTTTTAAATCTTCTTGAATTTTATCAAAAGACTTATTAATTTCATCTTGTTTCTCTTTGTTGTTTTCTTTACTATTTGAAAGTTGCTCTTGCTTTTCTGCTAATTTATTCAACTTTTCAGCAACCTGCTCTGCTTTCTTTTCTACATAAAAACGCTTTGTTAATTCGACTAATTGTTCTAAATTACGAGATTGATTCTTGCTTATTTGTTTGAATTTTTCCATCTTATCAAACAACTCTTCACTGTTTAATTTATCATTTAGATTCTTCAATTCATCCATTAATTTCTGATTCTTTTCTAAATCTTTCTCTGCATTGTCTAAACGTTTTTGTAAATCATCGGCAGTTTTATCTTTCTTTTCAGATTGAAACTTATCTAAATTTTTATTCATCTTTTCAGCAAATTGCTTCATCAACTCATCCTGCTGCTTCTGACGTTTGATAAAATCGTTGATCTTTTGCTGATCTTTAAACTCTAAATTATCCTTTTCTTTGCCTGTATTTTTCAGTTTATCCATTTCAGAAAACTGCTTTTGCTGATTCTTCAATGACTTAGATAAACTATTAATATTAGCATTTTGCTGTTGCAATTCGGCATCGTGAATTTCATCAACTGTAGAAACACGATCAGAAAACGTAGATGACTTTGTGCTCTTAAATCCATGCAGTGCATCATTATCAAAAATCTCAAAATAGTATTCGTAAGATACTCCTTCTTCAACCGCAAGATTACTTGGAAAATTAAAAACAAACTGATCGAATACTCCTTGTTTTACAGGAATAGTTCCACGTTTGGCAGTGTTAGGTTTTCCATGTTCATAATAAACAACCTGCAGTTTTGATAATCCATAATCATCACCCAATCTTCCTAAAACATAACTTTTATCCAGCTTTAAACTATCAGGAGCAGGCGAAACAGCGATCGTTGGAAACTGATCTTTGATAACTGACAACTGATAATCTAACTTTTCATAGTTTTTAACCTTATTATTTGAAGTAAGAATTTGATAATCTGTGTTTTGACTAATATTCTTAGCCAATTTAAACTCATTTTCAGCCTTATTAAACTTAAAAGTTGAGCTTTCATCCTTCCACACTACTTCTTGAGTAGATTGAGTTTTCATTCTCCAAGTTACAACGGTTCCTTCAGGTACAATAGCATTTCCAGTACCTTGAATTATTTCAGATTTCTTTTTCAAGTAAGATGGAAAATTCAAAATCATTTCGAAGTTCGCAATTGATGGAACTGTAATAACTTTTAATTCATATTCATTTGATGAAACTGAATTTCCTTCCAAAGAAAACTGAACATCAGTTGTTGGTTTTTCAATCTTAAACTCAAACTTTCCTGTTTGAGAAGATTCCATAAAATAGCTTTCATTCCCAATATGAATCATTACATTTTCAGGAACAATATTACCTTCAGTTTCAACTTTTACAACAAAATCTTTATTTTGTTCTGTTTGAAGATTACTGTTTAAAACCACAAATTTAAAAGGAGCTGGCGGCAAAAACGAAGCATTAAAATGTACTACTCTATTAAAACTCTGCGAAATTATATTGCTGTTTCCGGAAACAAAAAAGACTGCAAACAGCAAAACTGGAATTAAAGCTAGTGGTAAATACTTTTTATTTGATTTAAAATTGATTGCATTTCCAAACGGAATTGGCTGCAATGAATTTGCTTTTTGCTCAATCGAAGCTAACATTAATTCTGAACTTTCAGCTGAATTTTCACTTGAAGAGAGTTGCAAAAAGTTTGTCAGTTTATCACTAACTTCAGTAAAATGATTCCCAATAATAGCTGAAGCCTGATTATAATCAATTCCTTTTTGAAGTTTAAAAAGTTTAAAAATTGGAAATAAAATAAATCGAAACAATAGAAAAACTTCTACTCCAATAAATACCCAAAACAAAAGTGTTCTTCCTGTAGGTTTTAACCAAAGAAAATACTCAACAAAAAGGGTAAAAAGAAAATACAATAAACCGAAGCCAATAAAAAGAAGTGCTCCTTTTATCAATTCATTCATATAATATTTCTTTATAAATCCTTCTAACTTCTGATATATTGCAGATGATGTTTTCAATGTGAATCTATTTTATTTATAACCCATAAAAGTACTAATTTTAATTAGAAAATGATCCATGAGAAAATTAGTCAATTAAGCTACAAACAATACATTATCTAATTAAACTCATTTTCTAATTCTCTAATTAGAATCGTATCTTTGCAACAAAATTTAAACAAATGTCAAAGCAAGTTCGTGTGCGTTTTGCACCAAGTCCAACTGGACCATTACATATTGGCGGAGTACGTACTGCCCTATTTAATTATTTATTTGCAAAAAAACATAACGGTGTTTTTTATCTGAGAATTGAAGATACAGATCAAACTCGTTTTGTTCCAGGTGCAGAAGCTTATATAATGGAAGCTTTGGAATGGTTAGGAATTTCTCCGGAAGAAACTGTTGGTAAAAATGAAAAATTTGGTCCGTACAGACAAAGTGATCGTAAAGATTTATACCAAAAATATGCTGACCAATTGATCAATTCAGATTGGGCATACTATGCTTTTGATACTCCAGAATCTCTTGATGCTTTGAGAAAAGAACAAGAAGCTGAAGGAAAAACATTCATTTACAATCATACGAACCGCGAAAAGTTAGACACATCATTAGTAATTTCAGCTGACGAAACTGCTAAAAGAATTGCAAATGGAGAACACTTTGTAATTCGTTTTAAAACTCCGGTTGATGAAACTTTACATTTAAAAGATATTATTCGTGGTGATGTGAAATTTGAAACGAGTTTACTTGATGATAAAGTTCTTTTTAAAAGTGACGGAATGCCAACCTATCATCTAGCTAATATTGTTGATGATCATTTGATGGAAACCTCACATGTAATTCGTGGAGAAGAATGGCTTCCATCGATGCCGCTTCACGTGTTATTATACAGAGCTTTTGGTTGGGATGCTCCAGAATTTGCACATTTACCACTGATTTTAAAACCTGTTGGAAACGGAAAATTATCTAAAAGAGATGGTGATAAACTAGGATTTCCTGTTTTTCCACTTGAGTGGAAAACTGAAGAAGGTATTTCATCTGGATATAGAGAGAAAGGATTCTTCCCAGAAACTGTTGTAAACTTCCTTGCTTTGTTAGGTTGGAATGATGGAACGGACAAAGAATTATATTCTTTAGAAGAATTAGTTGAAGCTTTTGATTTGAATAGAGTTCACAAAGCAGGAGCAAAATTTGATCCAGAGAAAAATAAATGGTTCAATCATCAATACTTAATCAAACAAAATGACGCTGATTTAGCGAAAAGCTTCTCTCCTATTTTAGAAGAAAAAGGTTTCTCGACTCCGCTCGAAGTGACAACTCGCATTGTATCACTTATCAAAGAAAGAGCAAACTTTGTTTCAGATTTTTGGGATTTAACTGATTTCTTTTTCCAGGCTCCAACATCTTATGATGAAAAAGCAAGCAAAAACTGGAAGGAAGAAACTCCAGCTTTAATGCAGGAATTGATTTCAGTTTTAGAAAATATTGAAGATTTTAGTTCCGTAAATATTGAAACAATCGTGAAAGATTGGTTAACTAAAAACGAAATTGGAATGGGTAAAGTTATGCAGCCTTTCCGATTAAGTTTGGTTGGAGCTCTTAAAGGTCCTCACCTATTCGACATTGTTGAAATCATTGGAAAAGAAGAAACTATTTCAAGAATTCAGAAAGCGATCGAAAAATTATAATAAATTTTCAATTCAAAATAGAAACGCTAAGAAACATCTAACAAATGTTCTTAGCGTTTTTTTAGTGCTTAAAAACTATATTTTAGAAGAATTTTCGTAAATTCCCAAAATCATAAACATAAATTAAAAACCATGAGTACAGCATTTATTATCTTATTAGTATTGGCATTCTTCATTTTCATGTCGTCTTTCTTTACTGTAAAACAACAAAGTTCAGTTGTTATAGAGAGATTTGGAAAATTCCACAGCGTGAGAAATTCGGGATTGCAATTAAAAATTCCAGTTGTTGATAGATTAGCCGGACGTGTAAATCTTAAAATCCAACAGTTAGATGTTATTATTGAAACTAAAACCAAAGACAACGTTTTTATTAAAATGAAAGTTTCGGTTCAGTTTAAAGTAATTCAAGATAAAGTATATGATGCCTTTTATAAACTAGAATATCCTCACGATCAGATTACTGCTTACGTATTTGATGTTGTTCGTGCTGAAGTTCCTAAACTAAAATTAGATGATGTTTTTGAAAGAAAAGACGATATCGCAATTGCAGTAAAAAGAGAATTAAACGAAGCGATGACTACTTACGGATACGATATCATCAATACATTGGTTACAGATATTGATCCAGATATTCAGGTAAAAAATGCAATGAACAGAATCAACGCTGCTGATAGAGAAAAAACTGCTGCTGAATTTGAAGCTGAAAGTTCAAGAATTAGAATTGTTGCAAAAGCAAAAGCCGAAGCTGAAAGTAAACGTTTACAAGGTCAAGGTATTGCAGATCAACGTCGTGAAATTGCTAGAGGATTGGTAGAAAGTGTTGAAGTATTAAACAATGTTGGAATTAACTCACAAGAAGCTTCTGCTTTAATTGTTGTTACACAGCATTATGATACATTACAAGCAATTGGAGCTGATGCAAATTCAAACTTAATATTACTTCCAAATTCACCACAAGCAGGAAGTGATATGTTGAATAATATGGTTGCATCATTCACAGCATCAAACCAGGTTGGTGAAATGATGAAGAAAAACAATAAAAAGATTGAAAAACCAAAACCAATTCAACCGCAATCTGGTTACGAAGATGACATTCAACCTGAAGTTAAATAAATAACTAAAAGAAAAAAGAGGCTTAATTGCCTCTTTTTCTATTTATAAACCAACCTATTACATACGGTAAAACAGATTGAAGTATCTTGGTGTAAGAATTTGAAAAATAATCTGTGTATGATGAAATAAAACCGTTTACAATATTTTGCGGTGTTATACTTTCTTTTGTTTTTTGAACATTTAAAACTAACTTTTGATAATTAATATCTTTTTCTAATTTTAAAATTTCTAAATCTCTGTCGATTTCAGCGTATGAAGAGTACTTTTTTGTTTCCATAACTTATTCATTAAAAAAGATTTCTGAAAATTTCTCTAAAATTGGTCCTTCCACAAACTTATCTTTTATAAAGAAAAGTAAAACTGTAAATACCAAATAGATCCCTCCTACTGCTAAAAATCCCAATGCAATACTTCCGAATAAAGCACCAAAAGCATAAGCTGCAGCAAAAGATCCAAAAAGTAAAACCATACTAAAACACAATAAAATCAATGTAAACTTAAAAATTAAAGTTGTTGATTTCATTGCAACTTTAAAACCCCAGAGTTTATAATATGCTAAATGACTATCAATATAAACTTTAGCCTGATCCTGAATTTTTTCTGTATTTTCCTTTAATTCTTCAAAAGCCATAATTGTAGTTTTAATTAAAAAAAGAAGCACAAAATACACTTTGAAAAAACTGTATTTTGTTATTACTTAAAATTAAGTAAAATAAACCAAAATACAATTATAAAAATCCAAGTGAACTTTGTGCTCCTTAAATATTATTTCTGAAGTTTCGCGTTATGCGCTTTTAAATCAGCAAGTTTAGATTCTAAAAAAGTAATTACTTCCTCTGTTTTATAACTCATATTCGAAAGTAACTCATCATATGTTCCGTCAAGATTACCTTTTGCATGAGCAAACTTTTCGCGCAATACCTCAGAACTAGCTGAAAGTGAATCTTTTAAATTATGCCTGGCATCGTCTAAACCTTCTTTTAATTTTGCGCGTGTTTTTGATCCTTTATCCGGAGCAAATAATATCCCAATTGCTGCACCAGCAGCTGCGCCTGCTAAAATAGCTGCTACAGTATTTAAGTTCTTTGACATAATAATAAAATTTAAGTGATTAATAAAGGTACTCTTTTTTTAAAATATAAATAATTGAACAAATGATATTTACTAAAATTTAACACTAAAATTAATACGCGTAAGCTACTGCTTCATATTTGCCATTTCCTTTCTCAACAATACTTACAAACGGATAGCCATTTGAAGCTGACTTACTTTTGATTCTCATAGCTGTTTGATTCTTATTAGCAATTGGCGGTTCACCTTTTGTCCTTGTCGAAACACCTGTAAATGAAGCCACTTCTTTCAGTCCTATTGTCTTTTCTTGAGGCAGAACAGTTACCATTTTATAATCATCTTTTGAATCTACTATGATTTTATCAGATATTTTTTGTGTTTGATTTGTTTGTTTATTGGTTAATTTAGAAACAGCATACTTACTAATTTTAACTTCTTCAGAACTTCCGTTCAAGGAATAATAAATTAAACCATTTTCGTTTTTAATAAAATTCACATCAAGTTGTTCACCATTGTGTTTTGTAATTTGATGTGTTTGCGAAATTGCAATGTTTGCAAATAAAACTGCCGATAATGTAAAAAATAAATTTTTCATAACATTTAAAATTTAAGGATTAAAAATTCTTAGTTCAAAATGAAAATCAAAATTTCGATACGTGTAAAACTAACTTCATGAAATTTACAAATTATAAATGCCTTCAAAAAAATACTTACATCGTAAACGTATTATCAAAAACAAATTACAACTATAAACTGACCATAAAATCAATTTTTAAAATTCAGGTTTAGAATTAACTCTAAAACTAAAAATGAAAATTTTTAAATTTTAGAAAAACTCCAATTCGATTCTTAAAACGTCAATTTTTGAAATTCTAAAATTTCATACTTGAGCTTTTTATAAAAATAGCAACTTTATAAACAATTGTATGTTAACAACCCGTTAAACTAAGAAAAATTAGGCTAAAAATTAAAATAAAGATCATAAAACAACAAAAAAACAAAAGTTAATTATTGATATTAAAGAAGTAAAAACGGCGCTTAAAATTAATTTATGAAGGTCATTTTTACTTAAATCTATCTATTAAAATTATAAAAACAATAAATAAAATAAATAATAATTAAAATCATTTAAAAATAAAAATAGCATAATTAAAACTGATATTATAAAAACAGCAATTTAGAAACTGACGAAACTAAAAAAACAATCTATAATTTTCCTCAAAAAAGGTAAACTCTAATTTCAAAAACAATTTCTAGTCAAAAAGACGTAAAAAAACATAAAATAAAATCAAAAATTAAAATAAAGACTTCTGTTTTACTGTTTTTAAAAATAGGATAATTGACATGGAAGAATTTAAAAAATCGCTTAAAATTAATCTACGAAAGTCATTTTTAATCTATAAAAATTATAAAATATTAATTATTAATAGAAAAAATTAATAATAAAAAAAGCGCTTATAAAAAGCGCTTTTCAATAGATTATAATTATATTATTTTTTTATCATCTCGGCAAGAATTTCAATTTCTCTTTCCGATGCATTTTTTGGAGGATTTGAATATAATTTTAAAATTTCCTCTTCAAACTGATTTTTTAAACTTTCATTTTCTAAATCTCTTAAATTTAAAAGTGCTTTCGATCTAACATAAGTCGATTCACTTCTTAAAGACATTGTGTATAATTTTTTAATATCCTCTTCTTCAAAATCCGAAGATTTCCAATTTGAATATTTCAAAATAAACTGAGAAAACAACAACGAAGCTTTATTATTGTTAATATTCTTTTTTAAAGAATTTTGCAAAAGTGAAAAACTAGAAACATTTTTGATGTTCTCCCCTATTGCTGTTTCAATTGCGATACGTTCTGGTTTAGTCTCAACTTTAAAATATTTATTAATATCTTTTAAAGAATTATTGATACTATTTTCTTCTTTTTTACCTTTTTCTTCCCAAGCATCTTTCAATCCAACAGTCTTGTTAAACACTAATTTTGAAGTAGTTGAATCTTTATCAACAGTAAAATATCCTAAACGTTGAAACTGAAATTTGTCTTCATTTTTAGCTGTTGCTAAACTTGGTTCAACAAATCCAGTTACAATTTCTAATGAATTTGGATTCACAAAATCTAAGAAATTTTTCTCTTTATAACTGTCTGGAGCTTCATCTGTAAACAAACGATCGTACAAACGAACTTCAGCTTCAACCGCATGAGGAATAGAAACCCAATGCAGCGTTCCAGACACTTTTCTTTGACTTGCTTCTGTTCCGCTTCCGCTTAAAGAATCAGTATCATAAGTAACATGAATTTCTGTAATATTACCTTCAGAATCTTTTATAACAGATTCTCCTTTAATAATATACGCATTTTTAAGACGTACTTCTTTTCCTAAAGTCAAACGGAAATATTTAGCTGGAGCTTCTTCTAAAAAGTCTTCTCTTTCAATGTATAATTCACGAGAAAAAGGTACTTTTCTAAATCCTGCATTCTCATCTTCCTGATTATTTTCAGCTTCTAACAACTCTTCTTTTCCTTCAGGATAATTTGTAATTACCACTTTTACCGGATCTAAAACTGCCATTACACGAGGTGCAATTTTATTCAAATCTTCACGAATACAGAATTCTAAAACCGATACATTTATTAAATTATCACGCTTTGCAATACCAATTGTATTAGCAAAATTACGTAATGATACAGCTGTATAACCTCTTCTTCTTAATCCAGAAATAGTAGACATTCTAGGATCATCCCAACCGTTAACATGCTTTTCTTTAACTAGTTGCTGTAATTTTCTTTTACTAACGACAGTATGTGATAAGTTACGTCTTGCAAATTCTCTTTGCTTTGGACGTAATTTATTTTCATCTAAAATTTGATCTAAAAACCAATCGTATAATTCACGGTGAGGCAAAAATTCAAGAGTACAAAATGAATGTGAGATTTCTTCTAAATAATCACTTTGTCCGTGTGCCCAATCATACATTGGATAAATTTTCCAGGCGTCACCAGTTCTATGATGATGTTTATGTAAAATTCTGTACATAATAGGATCACGCATCAACATATTAGTCGATTTCATGTCAATTTTAGCACGAAGAATATGTGTACCAGCCTCAAATTCACCGTTTTTCATTCTCTCGAATAAATCTAAGTTTTCTTCAACAGAACGATTTCTGTATGGACTATCAGTTCCAACAGTAGATGGAGTTCCTTTTTGAATTGCCATATCTTCAGAAGACTGACTATCAACATAGGCTTTATCTTTTTTAATTAATGAAACTGCCCAATCGTATAATTGTTGAAAGTAATCAGAAGCATAACGTTCCTCAGCCCATTTGTAACCCAGCCATTCCACATCTTTTTTTATAGCATCAACAAATTCCTGTTCTTCTTTTTCAGGGTTCGTATCGTCAAAACGTAAATTTACAGGAGACTGATAATCAATTCCTAAACCAAAATTTAATGCAATAGAACTTGCATGACCAATGTGTAAATAACCGTTTGGTTCTGGTGGAAAACGAAAATGAAGTTTACTTTGTGAAAGACCTGATTTTAAATCTTCCTCTATGATTTGTTCAATAAAATTGAGTGATTTCTCTTCTGATGCCATTATTTTATACTAATTTTAGCAAAGATAAAAAAAAGGTTTCAGGTTTCAGGTTTAAAGTTATTTAAGTGGCGCAAAACCTGAAACTTTAAACGTGAAACAATAAAAAAATGGGAGTTATAAAACTGAAAAATATCCGTACTTTTTCTTACCACGGATGTTTAATTGAAGAAGGAAAAATAGGATCAGATTATATTGTTGATCTAAAAATTAAGGCAAATTTACAGCAATCAGCACAAAGCGATCATCTTACTGATACGGTTGATTATGTTCATTTGAATAAAATTGTTGCTGAAGAAATGGCAATTCGTTCTCATTTATTAGAACATGTGGCTAAAAGAATCATAATTCGTGTATTGGCAGAAATTGAATCTGTAGAAAAAACGACTGTTTGGGTTTCAAAAGTAAATCCTCCTATTGGCGGTGATGTTGAAACAGTTACCATTAAAATGACTGAAAAAAGAAAGTAGTTCTTTCTGTATAAAATCTAATTTTTTAAAATAGTTTACATTAAACTTTTGAAATTTAAAGATTTTAGTTACTTTTGCCATCCGTTCAAGTAATGGCGTCGTGGCCGAGCGGCTAGGCTGGGCTCTGCAAAAGCTCCTACTCCGGTTCGAATCCGGACGATGCCTCAAAAACCTCTAAAGTAATTTAGAGGTTTTTTTTTATGTTTAATTTTTAGAAAAAATTAATTAAATATATTCGTTCGAATCTAGACGATGATTCAAAAATATTCTAAGAAATTAGGAAGTTTTTATAATCTAATTTTCTACAATCTTGTCATTTCGACGTAAGGAGAAATCTCCACAAGAAGCTCTACCAAGATTTGACAATTACTACGAAGTTACTTGCGAAGATTTCTCCTTACGTCGAAATGACAAACTATTGTCAACTTTGTCAAAGTTTAAAAGTTCCAAACGAACATTATCAACATAAAAAAACCTCTGAAATTCAGAGGCTTAATTATATAATTTTGAGTTATTAACAAACTACTTTTCAATATTCTCAAAAGCATTTTTAACCATTTCTTTCTCTTTTGGAAACCATCCTTGGATCATCAAAACAACTCCAAAAACCATTAAAACTATACTAATTCCTTTTTTAATTTTTAGAATATTAGTTGGTGTCATTTTAGATTTTAATTGTTTGGCTAATAGAATTTTAATACAGTCAACTAATAAATAAGTAATAATTACAGAAGTAAAAAAAGTAAACATTCTAGAATTTTGCATTTCTAATTTTGGACCTACAGAAATAATAACAGCAAGCCAAAAACCTAGAACTCCAATATTAATAACATTCAATAAAAAGCCTTTTACAAACAAACTTCCATAGTTTCTTTTAATAATATCACGATCAATTTCTTCATCGTTAATTTTTGCTTCTTTTTTCAATCTCACGAATGAAATTATACCATACGCCAGCATAATAATTCCGCCAAAAATAAAAAGAGCAGGTTTATCTTTTAAACTCTGAATTAATCTGTAACTGCCTAAATAAGCAATTGCTATAAAAAAAACATCACCTAATACTACACCAAGATCAAAAACAATTGCAGCTCTAAATCCTTTTGTAATACTGGTTTCTAATAGTATAAAAAATACTGGACCTACCATAAAACTTAAAAAAAGTCCCCATGGCAGTCCAGCCAAAATATCATTTATCATTCAAATAGAATTTCTTATTTTACTTCTTCGATTTTACCTCCAAAAACCGTTTTTTGGTTAATTTGCTTTGGTTTTCCATAAATGTAAATAGAGCCTCCTGCGCTCACTTTTGCATCGACAAGGGTTGATGCATTAACATCTGCTTTTCCGCCCGCAGAAACGCTTACTTTCGTCTGAGAAGTGGCTAATTTACTTGCCAGCAAATAACCGCCTGCTCCAAGACTTGCATCTTGATTTGAAGCTTTACCAGTTAATGTTATTGAACCTCCTGAAACTGAGCTCACATTAAGTTTATCAACATCCAAATCAACATTTATTTTTCCGCCTTCCTGAGCACTAACTTTAAAAACAGTTGCTTTTATAGGATCTTTACTTGAAACATAAGCTCCTTCATTTACATCAATAAGCTCTATGTTTCTGTAATACAAAGTAATATCAAGATCATCACCAGATAATAATTTAGGAAAAGGCATTCTTAATTTTAATAAACCTTTCTTGTTAACAACTTCAACTTCTGCTTCTCTTGCTCCTTTAATAACAATTTTGTTTTCAGAAGATGGAACTAATTTAACACTTAATTTATCAAAAACTTTAACCGAATCGAAATCTCCCAGTTCTTTAGTAACTTGACCAAAAGACATTTGTACAAATAAAATTGCTGCTCCAATAATTAGCTTTCTCATACTTTTATTTTTTTAATTAATATTTATTCAGCTCTTCGTAAAAAATGAAAATCAAGCTGCTTTTTAACTAAATCAGCATTTTTTACTTTAACATAAATTTCGTCTCCTAATTGCAAAATGCTGTTTGAAGTAGCTCCAACCAAAGCATATTGTTTTTCATCGAAAGTATAATAATCATCTTTTATTTCTCTGATTCTTACCATTCCCTCGCATTTATTAGAAACGATTTCTACATAAATTCCCCATTCAGTAACACCAGAAATAACTCCAAGGAATTCTTCGTCTTGATGATCCTGCATGTATTTAACCTGCATATATTTAATACTATCACGTTCAGCGTTTGTCGCTAAACCTTCCATATTTGAACAATGTAAACATTTAGTTTCATAAGTTTCTTCGTCTACAGAAGCTCCTCCATCCAAATAATACTGTAACAAACGATGTACCATAACGTCAGGATAACGACGAATTGGCGATGTAAAATGGCTGTAATAATCAAATGCTAAACCATAATGGCCAATATTATCTGTCGAATATTTGGCTTTACTCATACTTCTAATCGCAAGAGTATCAATTAAGTTTTGTTCTTTTTTACCATTTACTTCTTCCATCAAAGCATTCAATGATTTCGAAATATCGCCTTTGTTACGGAAATCTATTTTATAACCAAATTTAGCAATTACACTTTGCATCGCAATTAATTTGTCTTCATTTGGTTCATCGTGAATCCTGTAAACAAATGTTTTCTTTTGTTTTCCAATGTATTCAGCCACTTTTCTATTGGCTAAAAGCATGAATTCTTCAATTAAATGATTCGCATCTTTTGAAACTTTGAAGTAAACACCTTCTGGTTCGCCTTCAGCATCAAGATTAAATTTTACTTCTACTTTATCAAAAGAAATAGCACCATTCTGCATTCTTTTCTTTCTCAAAATCTTTGCTAATTCATCTAATTTTAAAGTTGCTTCTACAATTTCATCTGAAACAACATAAGAATCTCCAGTTATAGAGATATCAACTGGAATAGTATTATCTTTCGTTTCAATGATATATTGTGCTTCTTCGTAAGCAAAACGCTGATCTGAATAGATTACAGTTCTACCAAACCATTGGTTAATAACTTGTGCATTTGGAGAAATTTCAAAAACAGCAGAGAATGTATACTTTTCTTCATTCGGACGAAGTGAACAAGCAAAATTAGACAAAACTTCAGGAAGCATTGGCACTACTCTATCTACTAAATAAACCGAAGTTGCACGTTGATAAGCTTCATCATCTAAGATTGTTCCTTCTTCTAAATAATAAGAAACATCAGCAATGTGAATACCTATTTCATAATTTCCATTTTCTAACTTTTTGAATGACAATGCATCATCAAAATCTTTTGCATCTTTTGGGTCAATCGTGTACGTGAGTGTATCACGCATGTCACGACGTTTTGCTATTTCAGATTCCTGAATTGAAGTATCTAACTTTTGGGCATAAACCTCTACTTCTACCGGAAAATCTGCTGGTAAACCATATTCGGCTAAAATAGCATGAATCTCCGTATTGTGTTCTCCAGGTTTTCCTAAAACTCTGATTACAGATCCAAACGGACTATCGGCTCTTTTAGGCCAATCTTCTATTTTTACTAAAACTACATCACCATTTTCAGCTTCACCAATTTTATCCTTTGGAATAAAAATATCAGTATACATTTTAGGATTTGCAGTCGAAACAAAAGCAAAATTTGCCTGAATATCAATAACTCCAACAAACTCTGTTTTATCTCTTTCTAATACTTCAATTACTTCACCTTCAGGTCTTTTTCCTTTTCTTCTATTATAAACATAGACTTTAACTTTGTCTTTATCTAAAGCGCGATTTAGATTATTGGTCGGGATAAAAACATCTTCTGCAAAATCAGGACAAATAAAATAAGCCGTTTTTCTGCTCGTCATATCAATTGTTCCTTCGTAATAATCCTGACTGATTGCTTTTATTAAATACTTACCAGGTTCAGATTCTATAATCTTTTTTGAAGCAGCAAGAATTTTCAAATCCTTAATAATTTGATTTCTGCTTTTAGTATCGTCAAGTTCGAGCTTTGCTCCTATTTGCTTATAATTGAATGGTTTATTAGGGCTTTGCGATAAAATTTTTATTATTTTTCCAGAGAAATCCTTCTCATTTTTTATCGGCTTTCTAATTTTCTTACTCATATATCTTTTCTTATAAGGCTTAAAATTACAAATAAGATATTAGATAACACTTTTTAAAAATTAGAATTATTAAAAATATAACTTTTCGTACATTTACAAAAAGACCTAAAATGGAAAGCTTTCAAACCATCGCTACATTCAATTATCAGCACGAAACCGTAGTTCTCAAACACTTACTGGAACAAGAGGAAATTCCATATTTTTTTGAAAACGAAATGACACTTTCAGTTGTCCCAATGTACTCAACTGCGCTTGGCGGAATCAAACTCAAAGTTCATCCAAACGATTTCGAACAAGTTCAAGAAATTCTAGACAACTTGAACAATCCTCTTAAAATCGTTTAAACAGTTTCTTTTTTTCAAACTAAATTCATTTTTTTTCTTTTTAAACTATTTTAGTTTTCAACATATATTAAATACAACAAAAAAGATTTTTAAAAATTTAATAAAATTTGGTTGTTATTATAGTGTGTTAATATGTCGAATAAATTTATTTTTAAAAGTATTGAAATGAAGTTTCTCTTAGTTATTCTGAGTTATCAACATAGTTATTTTGAGCTAAAAGTTTAATTTTTAAGACTTTTTGTATTTTAATTAACAACGGTTGACAACCAAAAATGAATTCATTTTGTAGATAAGTTCATATGTTGATATTTGTTGAAAATGGTATTTTTGATATTGATAACTTTTCTAAAAATTCATGAAACTTTATTAGGATTTCTAATTGCAGTTTTGGATTAGGTTTTTTTTTGACACAACCAAAAAAAACTTCTAATTTTCTATCTCAACTTATTAACAAATAATGTTAACTTAAAGTTAATTGAATATCAACGAATTACGAATTGCTATTAACACTTTAAAATTTTAACAAAAAAGCTGTTTATTCTTTATTGATAATGAGATACTTATAGAGTTATTAAAAATGTTAATAAGTGATAAGTTTTTGAAAGTAAGATAGTTGTAAAATAAGGGTTTCAGGATATGAATTTCTAAAATGGAGCTTACAATTATGATTACTGTTTTTTAAAGTTAATAAGTATAAAATTTGTGAAAATTAGGGAAATTCGTGGCAAACATTTATTAATTGAGTAAATTTGCACAACACAACTTAATAGTATTAAAAATGAAAATTTCGATAGGAAACGACCACGCAGGACCAGAGTATAAAAAAGCAATTGTTGAAATGCTTAAAGCAAAAGGATATGAAGTAACTAATTATGGAACTGATTCTGAGAATTCTGTTGATTATCCTGATTTTGGACATCCTGTTGCAAATGATGTATCTGAAGGAAAAGCAGATTTTGGAATCGTTATCTGCGGAAGCGGTAACGGAATTGCAATGACTGTTAATAAACACCCGAAAGTAAGAGCTGGTTTATGCTGGACTAAAGAAATAGCTTATTTAACACGTTTACACAACGATGCTAATATTGTGAGTATTCCGGCACGCTTTACTTCTATTCCGCAAGCTGTAGAAATTGTTGAAACGTTTTTAGCAACTGCTTTTGAAGGCGGAAGACACCAAAATAGAGTAAACAAGATTGCTTGTTCGTAAAACAAAAAAACGGGTGTTTCACACCAATAAATAATAAACACACCGGATGGATTTTTAAAATTTATCCGGTTTTTTATGTTTTTAAATTACTGTAATTCAGTTTTATATGTTTATTTTTTAAGGTTATTAACATTGTTAATATCTATATTTTCCCATTTATTATCAGGTAAATCAAAACGGCTTGAAGAATAAAAATGATTGAAAATTTTACAATAAATGACATTTTACTCGTTTTATGTCTAAAGAGTAACATTGCTGTTAATAAACCAATTGTTCCACCAATTGCTTCTAGAAAAAATAAGGTATTTTCTGGGATTCTTTGTTTATTTTTTCTAGCTTGATGTTTATCATATCCAGCAAGAATAAAAACGATTATATTTATAAACAATAATGATATAAAAAAAACTTTCATAGGTATAGTATCATAAACAAAGATATTATTTTGGTGTTATATTAAAAATCAAAATATTTCATTAAAAGTATAAAACATAGAAAATGAGTCCAGTACAATTATTTGAACAAAAAAAAGTAAGAAGTCATTATGATGCTGAAAAAGAGATTTGGTATTTCTCAGTAATTGATGTTATTCAAATTTTAACAGATAGCGTTAATCCAAGAGATTATTGGTATAAAATGAAAATCCGAGTTAAAACTGTTGATGGACTTGAACTGTCGACAATCTGTCGACAGTTCAAAATGCTTGCTGAAGATGGAAAAAATCGACTTACTGATACTGCAGATACTGAAACTTTACTACGTTTAATTCAATCTATTCCTTCTCCAAAAGCAGAACTTTCTACACGCCAAATAGCTTAAAGCGATGCAGCAAAAGGAATAATAGAAAATGCGAGAGCGAGTAAAAAAGGAGGAGCAATCGCAAAAAATGCCCGAATTGCTTTAGAAGATAAAACGGGAAAAAGTGTTGTAACAGGAGAAAATTTCTTGCCTCCAGGAAAAAAAAGTTAGAGTAAATTAGAAACAATTTTTTTAAATATTTAGTTTATTTTTGATCCAGTTAAACTAACAAATAACATAAAACCTTTGCATAATTTGCAAGATAATTTTTGCATCTGTGAGGTTAAAATAAAATACGAATGACTAATATTCAATTCATTGCCAAGTCTGTTCAAACTGCAGCAATTAACATTCAAAATACCGTTAAATTATTAGAGGAAGATTGTACGATTCCGTTCATTTCTCGATATCGAAAAGACACTACAGGAAATCTTGATGAAGTTGTAATTGAACAAATTGCGAAACTTCAAAAAGAATATGAAACGCTTACAAAACGTAAAGAAGCCGTTCTAAAATCAATTGAAGAGCAAAAAGCACTTACACCAGAATTAAAACAAAAAATAGAGCAGAGTTTTGATTTACAGGAAATAGAAGATTTTTACCTTCCATACAAAAAGAAGAAAAAAACTAAAGCTGATGTTGCGCGCGAATTTGGTTTAGAACCGTTGGCGAAAATCATAATGTCTGAAAATGATGTTGATGTAGATTTTATTTCTACTCAATACATCAATGAAAATGTTGTTAACGAAGAAGCTGCTATGCAAGGCGCACGAGATATTGTTGCAGAATGGATTAACGAGAATATTTATGTTCGTAAGCAGCTTCGTAGATTGTATCAGCGAAAAGCAACGATTGGAACTAAAGTTGTAAAAAAGAAAGCCGAAGAAGAAGGAGCACAAAAATTCAGTCAGTATTTTGATTGGGAAGAGCCTTTAACTAAAACACCTTCGCATAGATTATTAGCTATGCTTCGTGCTGAAAATGAAGGTTTTGTTAAAATGAAAATTGATGTTGATATTGATGATGCTTACGATGTTATTGATGAAATTATCATTAAAAAACAAAACAGTACAACAGCTCATTTGCAATTAGCAATCGAGGACAGTTATAAACGTTTATTGAATCCAGCAATAGGAAACGAAACTTTGCAAGAAGCAAAAGCAAAAGCTGATGCTAATTCGATTCAGGTTTTTGCTAATAATTTAGGACAGCTTTTATTGGCTCCGCCATTAGGTGAAAAACGAATTTTGGCAATTGATCCAGGTTTTAGAAGTGGTTGTAAAGTAGTTTGTTTGGATGAAAAAGGCGATTTATTATACAACGAAACAATTTATCCGCACGCGCCTCAAAATGAGGAAACAATGGCTATCAAGAAAATCCGTTCGATGGTAAACGCTTATCAAATTGATGCCATTTCTATTGGTAACGGAACTGCTTCTAGAGAAACGGAGTTTTTCATCAAAAAAATCGCGTTTGATAAACCATTACAGGTTTTTATAGTTTCGGAGGCTGGAGCTTCAGTTTATTCAGCATCAAAAATTGCGAGAGAAGAATTTCCTAATTATGATGTAACGGTTCGTGGCTCAGTTTCTATTGGCCGCCGACTTTCAGATCCTTTGGCTGAATTGGTAAAAATTGATCCAAAAGCAATTGGAGTAGGACAATATCAACACGATGTTGATCAAACGAAATTAAAAGAAGAATTAGATAATACTGTAATTCGCTGTGTGAACTCAGTTGGAATTAATATTAATACAGCAAGTAAACACTTACTGAGTTATGTGAGTGGAATAGGAGAGAAGCTGGCTGAAAATATTGTACAATATCGATCAGAAAATGGTCCTTTTGAAGATAGAAAGCAATTGAAGAAAGTTCCGCGTTTGGGTGATAAAGCATATCAGCAAGGTGCGGCATTTATTCGAATTTCTAATGCTAAAAATCCATTAGATAATTCTGCGGTTCATCCAGAAGCTTATCCAGTTGTTGAAAAAATGGCAAAAGATTTGAAACTTTCAGTAAATGATTTAATTGCAAACAAAGAGAAAACAGCGCTTATTAAGGCCGAAAACTATATTACACCTGAAATTGGTTTACTTACACTGAAAGACATCATAAAAGAGCTTGAAAAGCCAGGATTAGACCCGAGAAAATCGGCTAAGGTTTTTGAATTTGATGCAAATGTAAAATCAATCAAAGATTTAAAAACAGGAATGATTTTACCAGGAATTGTGAATAACATTACCAATTTTGGCTGTTTTGTTGACATTGGAATCAAAGAAAGCGGACTGGTTCATATTTCTCAATTAAAAGCCGGTTTTGTGAGCGACGTGAATGAAGTTGTAAAATTACATCAGCATGTTGATGTAAAAGTTACTGAGGTCGATGAGGACAGAAAGAGAATTCAGTTGACGATGATTTTGTAAAACTCTAAATTGAAATAAAAAAAATCCCAAGCTACAATTTGTAACTTGGGATTTTTTAATAAGGTTGTAAATTCTTATTTAGTTTCTTCCTCTTCTTTTTTAGCAGGAGGCGTAGTTTGATCGTCTTTAGCAGCGTTTTTAAATTCTTTAATTCCGCTTCCTAAACCTTTCATTAATTCTGGAATTTTTTTACCTCCAAAAAGTAATATCACAATACCTACTATAACAAGGATTTCTGTAAGACCTAATCTTCCCATGATTGTATAATTAATGCCGAAGCAAATTGATTTTCAAATTCTACCGCAAAGGTATATAGAATATACGAACAACAAGGGTTTTTGGTTTAAAATATTTATTACTTACTGCGTTAAATATTCTATAAAATATTAAAATTGCTGTGTTTGCTCATTTTTGTCAGACAGCAGCAATATGATTAATTACTATATTTGCTTGTATAATTAACCAAATGACTAAGAAAAAATTCAATTTTAGAAAAAATTTGTTCATCAAAAACCGCTTGGTAATCTTGAATGAAGAAACTTTTGAAGAAATTTTTTCATTTAAACTCAACTTAATGAACGTTTTTGTAACGTTTACTCTAGGCGGTATATTTTTAATATTAGTAACCACTTTTATTATTGCTTTTACTCCTTTACGCGAATTTATTCCCGGATATTCTTCATCACAATTAAAAAGAAATGCAACGGAACTCGCCATAAAATCAGATTCATTAGAGAGAGCTTTAAGGAAAAATGAAGCTTACATAAAAGGGATTCAAAAAGTGTTGAAAGGAGAATTAGAATATGCAAAATTCAATAAAGATTCTATATTAGCAGATGTTGATGAACCTTCTGATGTAAATATGAAAACAACCGAAGAAGAAATTAAGCTTAGAGAAGAAGTTGCGAAAATGGAGAAGGAATCTACCAATTCTAAAGCTGTTAAAAATAAAAAAGAAAAGAAGTAATACCATTAAAAAATGTCTATTAAATCAGTAGCAGCAAAACTATTTGCCAGCAAAATATATCATAAAACACAGGCTTGGGCCAATAAACCAGTAGAAACTCAAAATGAAATATTTAAGAGTTTAATCAGCGATGCAAAAGAAACTGTGTTTGGAAAAGATCATCATTTTAAAAAGATAAAAACAATTGATGATTTTCAAAAGAATGTTCCAGTTCGAGATTACGAAGATTTAAAATCGTATATCGATAGAGTAAAACAGGGAGAAGAGAATATTCTTTGGAAAGGAAAACCAATTTATTTTGCTAAAACCTCTGGAACAACTTCTGGAGCAAAATACATTCCGCTTACAAAAGAGTCAATGCCATCTCATATAAAAGCTTCTCGAAATGCAATTTTGCATTATATTTATGAAACTGGAAATGCTGATTTTGTAGATGGAAAAATGATTTTCCTACAGGGAAGTCCAATTTTAGTTGAAAAATACGGAATCAAATTTGGAAGATTATCTGGAATTGGAGCGCACTTTGTACCAAAATATCTGCAGAAAAACAGAATGCCATCTTGGGAAACCAATTGTATTGAAGATTGGGATACTAAAGTAAATGCAATTGTAGAGGAAACGATCAATCAAGATATGACCATAATTTCGGGAATTCCGTCTTGGGTACAAATGTATTTTGAGCGTTTACAAGAAAAAAGCGGTGGTAAGAAAATAGGGGATTTATTCAAAAATTTTAATTTGTTTATTTACGGCGGAGTTAATTATGAACCTTATCGTGCAAAGTTCGAAAACATGATTGGCCGCAAAGTAGACAGTATCGAATTGTTTCCTGCTTCTGAAGGTTTTTTTGCCTATCAAGATTCTCAGAAACAAAAAGGAATGCTTTTGCTTTTGAATTCGGGAATTTTCTATGAGTTTATTAAAGCCGATGAATTCTTTACCGATCCCGATGGTTCGGGACCAAAAAGTTATACGATTGGCGAAGTAGAAATGGGGATTAATTATGCCTTAATAGTTTCTACAAATGCTGGGCTTTGGCGCTATAATATTGGCGATACCGTTCAGTTTACCTCTTTGTTTCCACATAGAGTTATTGTTTCAGGACGTATCAAACATTATATTTCTGCTTTTGGAGAACACGTTATTGCTAATGAAGTCGAAAATGCGATGAAAGAAGCTACTGCAGGAACAAATATTGTAATAAACGAATTTACCGTAGCGCCTCAAATTACACCATCAAACGGATTACCATATCATGAATGGTTTATCGAATTTGAAAAAGAACCAGAGAATATGGAAAATTTTGCGGAAGCAATTGACGATTCAATGCGAAAACAAAACATTTATTATGATGATTTAATCACCGGAAACGTTTTGAGAAAAGTAGTTATTACCAAAGTTTCGAAAAATGGATTTCAGGAATATATGAAATCGCAGGGAAAATTAGGTGGACAAAATAAAATTCCGAGATTGTCAAATGATAGAAAGATTGTGGATAATTTGAAGTAAGCAAATAATAGTTGTTCTATGAAAAAAAGATTAAATTTAGTAATTCTAATTTCATTTTTTGGATTTGGAAATGCTACTGGACAAATAAAAAAGCATTTTAAGGATGCGCCAAACACTACTGTTTTTACAACCACATTTGTTCTTAAAGAAAAGAAAACTATTACTTATGTTACACATGATGCTGAAGATGGTGCCTGGCAATTTTTTAGTAATGATAAGTTTGAGAGTTTTGAGAAAGTTGCGCAAATTGTTAGTTTGGAACAAATCATAAAAATTGATAAAACTTTATTAGAATTGGCTGATTTGCCTTTAGGATACATAGCTACAAGAAAAAGTCTGAAAGATAAATGGAAAATTGAAAAAGCCGAATAATAATAAGATATTAACTTTAATGGTATTTATAATTCCTAATTTCGTTTAATAAAATACCACAGATATCTTCTCAAAAAGAAGATTTTTAAAATAAAAAAATATGAAAGAAACTAAACATATATCAAGATCAAGAGCTCAGGAATCATCTGCAGCTATAGAAAAAATGTACATTACAATGCGTCACTTATTCAACCGTGGTTTTTATAAACCAATGGGAGTTTCGGGTGATAGTTTAAGAGAATCATTATTAGCTTTACGCCCAGAAATTTATGGGAATATTGCCGAAGAAAAAGTAGAATTAAATGGGCTTTTATACGTTATAGAACGTTTACCAATAGGAATCGAACAATGCAGGTTCATCAATTTAACTTCAGACGAAGGTTATTCTAAATCGCATTTTCAGCCAATTGTTCCTCCAAAAAGAAGAAGAAATTGTTACCGAATCGATGAAGAACAAATGAATGTTGAAATCACGCGCGGACGTTCTGATATTTATGATATTCTGACACATTTGACTTTTATTTTTATCGAATCGCACAAAATTAAAAATAGAGTTTTATTAGATGACGGCGGCGAGGTTTCTCGCGATTGGCTTAAATTAGAACAAGCTGTAATGCAGACTAAAAAGCTGGCACAGATTGAAAAAGAAAAAGCGATTTCGCACGTTGCAAACATTTTAGGCCGAACTTTTGAAGAGGTTTTGGACATTTATGACGCTTTTGGTTCTGAAAATGCACCTGATCGTTTTCTGCACGTTATTTACTGGTTAGGAAAACTAGCAATCGAAGAAATTGTTGAAAACAATAAACGTACAATTACTTTCAGTCCTGTTTTACGCGAGCGTTTAGGACACCATATTCATGGAGAAATCTGGGCAACAAATATCAAGGAAGTTTTAAAAGCAAATGATCTTCTAAAAAGACCAATTCACGTAATTAGTGCTAATATGCACAGTGTGATGAACTCGATTTTTGCAACACCTTTGCTGAAAACAAAATTTAAAGGAAAAACAGATTTCTTTATTTATGAAGAATTAAGCAACTCAGGCTCAAAAGAAATTAGAGGTCATGTTGAAGAATTGGCTTTGAAAAACGGAATGATTTCACTTCCTGATACTTCGGGAACCAATATAGATGTTCAAATTTTTGATACTGCAAAAATCGATTGGTCAAAAACAGCATTTTCTGAAGCTAAAATCGGTGATGAAAAACCAGTAATTATCGTAATGGATTATGCATTTGGTGAGCAGGCTTATGAAACTATCGACGAGCTTTTAAAACCGTTTAAAAAAGAAACGTTACTAAACGTAAAATCAGTTTCGATAATGGGTAAAGCTGGAATTCTTGAAGGAGGAAAAGGCGATATTATGATTCCTACAGCTCATATAAATGAAGGAACGGCTGATAATTATTTCTTTGAAAATGAATTAACAGGCGCCATGTTTGAAGGAAACGATATTGCAGTTTTTGAAGGTGCAATGGTTACTGTTTTAGGAACATCTTTGCAAAATAGAGATTTGTTGAAATTTTTCCACGAATCTACTTGGGGCGTAATTGGTCTTGAAATGGAAGGATCTTATTACCAAAAAGCGATACAATCAGCTTCAAAAATTAGAAAAAGTGTGCCGCACGATATAAAAGTTCGTTATGCTTATTACGCTTCAGATAATCCATTAGAAACGGGAAGTACTTTGGCTTCTGGCGGACTAGGAACAACAGGTGTTAAACCAACTTATTTGATTACTATTAAAATTTTAGAACAAATTTTCAACGTAAAATAAAAAACGTAAATGAGTACAAAAGTACCCCAAAACAATTCAGATCAGGAAATTGATATTTTTGATTTATCGAAAACAATCAGGAATTTTTTTGATAGAATAAGTGCCTCTATTTTTAAATCAATTCAGTTTTTTATTCGAAACTGGATAATTGTATTGATTTTGGTTGTTGTTGGATTTGGCTTGGGGTGGTTTTTGGATTCAAACAAAAAAACATTTGAAAATGAGGTTATTGTAACACCCAATTTTGGCAGTGTTGATTACTTATATTCCAAAATAGATTTAATCGAGTCTAAAATTGTCTCTGGAGATACAGTTTTCTTAAAAAAGGTTGTTGGAATTTCGAATCCAAAAGCAATCAAAAAAATTGAAATTAAACCAATCGCCGACGTTTATAAATTTATCGAAGACAAAGAGCAAAACTTTGAACTCATAAAATTAATGGCTGAGGTTGGTGAAGTAAAAAAAGTTTTAGAAGATAATATAACGAGCAAAAATTATACTTTTCATACTATTTCGTTTGTATCAAACAAAGAAGCTGATGAAAAAGAAATAGTTGCACCATTGATGCAGTATTTAAACAGTTCGGAGTATTTTAATACACTTCAAAAAATAGGATATAAAAACTTAGAACAGCAAATTGCTAAAAATGATACTATCATTGCTCAAATTGACGATGTTTTAAATGGTTTTTCGAGCACAGTTAAAAATGGGCCAAAAAACGATAAATTGGTTTATTATAATGAGAATACGCAACTTAATGATCTAATTAAATCAAAACAGTATTTAATAGTTGATCAAGGAAGAAATAGACTAAAGCTGGTGAATTACGATAAAGCAATTAAAGAGATTACTACAACTTTGAACATAAATATTGTAAAGCTTACAAATGGTAATTTTAAAATTTTGCTTCCTTTAATCTTTATTTTCCTTTTTGTTTTTGTGCATTTATTCAAAAAATTCTACAACAGTCAGCTTTTAAAATCTCAGATTAAATAACGACGCATTGAAAACGAATAAAATCTTTGAGAGAATTTCGCAAAATGCATTTTTAAAACAAAGTCTGAGTACTTTGTTTTTGAGGATTTTTGGAGTTGTTTTACTTTTTGGTTTCACCATATTTCTAACAAAATTTTACAGTCCTAAATTAGTAGGGCAGTATGATTTTGCACGTTCCTTTCTTTTAGCCATCGGAAGTATATGTTTACTGGGTTTCGATCAGTCTATTTTGTATTTTAAAGGCAGATTGTCAGGCACTGGAGGACTTGAACAATTAAAAAAAATTTACTTTAAAATGGTTACAATGCTTTTTGTAACTTCAATTGCCGCGATTGTTATTGTTACTGCAATCAGTAAAGAAATAATAAACAATTACTTTTCAGATAATGAGGTTTATTCCATTTTATTAAAAGGCACAGCAACGTTGTTTTTTTATGGAATTTCGACTTTAAATACAGAAATTTTCAGAGCTTTAGATAAATTATATACGGCTGAATTGTTTAGAAATGTTGTTAAATATGTTCCATTAATCACAGGTTCGATTATTTTATTTTACTGGCACAAAGAAACCTGTTTGGTTGATGTTTTTTTGATTGGTTTTGTTTTGCTTTCAATTATTAGTTCTGTATATGTTTTTATTTATTTTAAAGAGCTTACAGTCACAGAAGGTAACGATGGTTTTTCGCATAAAGAAGTATTCTTAAAATCGTACCCAATTGCTATAAGCGGAATGGCAATGTTTCTTTTAATGAGTTTTGATATTATGTTTTTAAAGAAGTATCGAAATGATGAAACCGTTGCTTTTTATTCTGTTGGTTTTAAAGTAATGACCATTGTTTCAGTAATAATTTTAACTATTAATATTACTGTTTCAGCAAAAATTGCAGAGTTTTTTGCGAAAGACAATAAAGAAGAATTAAAAAGAATTTTACGAAATAGTGTTCGTTTAATTTTCGGAATTACATTTCCGGTAATAGTTATTATCAGCTTGTTTTCTGAGTATGTATTGTCTTTTTTCGGACATCAATATGTTGTTGCAAAAGAAGCTTTTTTAATTTTAATAATTGGTCAAGGTATTTGCTCCGCTTTTGGGTCTGCGCCGGTTTATTTGAATATGACGGGAAGGCAGCATATTTTTCAGATTGTTTTAATTGCGGCAGTAGTTATTAACTTTCTTTTAAACCGATTTTTAATTCCTGAGTATGGAATGGTTGGTGCGGCAATTGCATTTGTTTCGAGTTCTATTTTTTGGAATAGCGTTGTAGCTTTAATTATTTATCGAAAAGATAAAATATTGATTTTTTTACATTAATAAACAGAGAATCTATAGATGAAAACCAAAATAGAAAAAAGCAAAGCAGCATTTTTGCTCATTGCAACAGCTAATTTAGCAGTTGCGGCGGCAGCTTTTTTTATTTTGCCTCCCAAGTTTTTTTACGACGCTGCAATTATTGCCTTCGATAAAGGAAATGAAATTGGATATGTTGGAAGCTATCCTGTTTCGATTTTATTGTATAAAATTTCCGGACTGTGTTATTTACCTTTTCCAGTCATTGCTTTAATTCAGGTTCCTATTTTAATGTATGTTTTCTACAAAATAGGTATTCCAGATCATTTTGAAAAGCTCAACGTCAAGAACATTTTGGTTTATATGGCATTTTTAATGATTGCCATTTTTGTGTCAATGCCGTCAAAAGAGTTTATAACCTTTTTGTATCTCTCTCCAATCGTTTTTATGTGCTTAAACGAACAAATTTCGTTAAAACGAACAATTATATACACGGTACTTTTATTGTTGGTTTTTGGAGTGTTTTTTCGTCCTTATTATCTTTTAATTCCAGTTATTGGCGGCGGAATGTATTTAGTAAGCTTAGTAAGTTTTAAAAGTAAAACGATCACCACACTGTTTTATGGTTTGCTAATTGCGGTTTTTTTATCCTTTAGTCATGGTATTTTAAAAGGAAAATACCTTTCAGAAATAAGTCGTGAAGTTGTGAATAATGAGCGTATAGGTTCTGCCGATGCCAATTCTATTATTATTTCTCCTGTTCAGACAAATACGTGGTATGGAGAAACCATTGGTATATTTTACGGTTTTTTTACAGTCAATATTCCAATAAACGGTTTAAAACACCTATTATCACCACAAATAATTATATTTATAATCTGGCAGTTATTGCTGTTTTACATCTTATTAGTTCGGTTTGCAAAATGTTTAGCAGATAGAAAAAGATATTCAAAAGAGCTTTTAATACTGCTGATTATTTTTTCTTTTTTTATTGTACAAGGAGTTTTCGAACCCGATTTAGGTACCGCAGTACGACATAAAATGGGTGTTTTTCCACTAATTTACTTTGCATTATACTATGAATCTTTCAGAAAAAAACTTCAATAAATTATTCCATGTTTTTTTGTGTCTGATTGCAATTGCAATGATATTCAGAAAGCCATGTTCGCTGCTTATTATTTTGTTTGGTCTTTTTAGTTTAATCTGCGTAAAGAAATTAAAATTCAGTAAAACAGCCTTAATTTTAGTTGCCTGTATCGCTTCACCGCTTTTGTTAGAATTATTGTTTTTTTGGAACAATGATTCTTTATCTAAAGGATTAAAAGCAGTTGAAAAGAGCACTTCACTGCTATTATTTCCAATTTTTATTATCGGTAATTATCAGCGTGTAAAATTTTTAAAATTAGCAGAGACTTATTGTATTGCAACAACAACAATGATACTGTTTTTTTTAACTAGATTTTGCATGGTTTATCCTGACTTAGTAAATAAATATTTAAGCGGAATTGACCTTTGGGAAATGGGTTACAAGTTTGCTGGCAGCATTGGTATTCATGCTCCGGCTTTAAACATGCATTTGGCCTTTGTTTCTATTTGTGCATTCTATTTTGTGTTTTACAGCTTTCAGTATAAAGAAAAAAGTACTCTTAAAATACTTCGAATAATTGTTTTTTTGCTCTCATTTTTCTTTGTTCTTTTAGTAAATACCAGAATGGCGCTTCTTAATGCTTTGATTGGTTTTTTGATTGTTTTCATTTTCGAAATAAAATCAAGATTCAGCATAAAAAAGATCATAGTAACAGCAATAACCACTTTACTTGTATTAGGCAGTATTTTGTTCGTTTTCATTCAGAAAAACCCTTATATGAAGGAGAAATATTCTAGTGTAACTTTCGCATATATGGATAAAGTGGGAAAATTAGATGAAATTGATCATCCAGAAATTTATGCTTTCAATTCATTAGCAACAAGACTTTCAATTTGGAAATCAGCTTGGGAATTATCCGTTAAAAATCTTCCTTTTGGAGTAGGAGCTTCTGATGGAAAACCAGAATTAAATAAATATTTTAAAGCAACCAATCAGCAGTTTTTAGCTAAATACGAATTTCCAACACACAACCAGTTTTTAGATTTTTTATTAAAGTTCGGATTTCTTGGTCCTTTAGTAGTAATGTTCTATATTTTAGGTATTGGATATCTGGGATATGATTTGAAAAATGCCATAATAATTTCATTTTTCATTCTGTTTTTTACTTCAAATTTAACCGATGATTTTTTACTTAGATTTGATGGTATTGCCTTCAGCGGATTTTGGTTTTCTGTTTTTTCAAGTTATTGGCTGCAGCAAAAAACTATTCTTGGTACAAATCAGAAAGCTGTTTAAAGTTTTTGGTTTTATCAAAAATATCCCAGCATCGATTTAATGCATTTTCACCAAAAACAGCTCTTGTTTTTGGATCTTTTAAGGTATCAAAATAACTATCGAGTTCCTTGATTTCGTCAAAAAGGAATCCAGTTTCATTAGGAACAACAATATCTTTATTGCCAATAATATTGGTAGCAATTACTGGTTTTTCTAATGCCATTGCTTCTAGAATTGCAATTGGAAGACCTTCCCAAAGAGAAGTTTGAAGATAAACATCAATTGAATTTAATATTTTGAAAACAGCATTTTTATCTAAAATCCAACCCGTAATTTGAGCGTTTGGTGCTGTAATCAAATGGTTTTGTTCTCCATCTCCAATCCAGATAAAATTAAAATCAGGAAATCGTAAAGCAATATCATTAAACAATTTGGGATTTTTTGCTGCAGTTATTCTGCCCAGTACTCCAATTGTTAATTTTGTATTTTGATGAGGTAACAAGTATTGGCGAATTTCATTTATATCAACGCCGTTTCTAATGAGTTTTGAAGAACCAATATTTTTAGCAATCTCAAATTCAGTATCACCACAGGCAACAGTTGTTCCTCCAAATATTCGCTGAATGCTTTTTTCTATAACAAAATAAAACTTTTTTGTACGATTCGAGATGTCCGTTCTTAAAAAAACATATCCGTGAGGAGAATAAAAAACCGGTATTTTTTTGAATAAGAAAAAAGAAGAAATCCGACCTAAAACACCAGCTTTTGAAGAATGAAGATGAACTATATCAGGATTAATTTTTTTAAGTTCTCGTGTAAGTTTAATAATAGATTTTAAATCTTTCGTAAGAGAAATTTCTCGAACCATATTAAGGTTTATTAAGTTAACATTTTTTGAGAACTCAGCGTTAACCTTTTGAAAACTAACACCATTTCTATTACTGCTGTAAATAATAGTGCTTTCGATGTTTTTGCTTATTTTTTCATCACCAAAGTAAGCTGATAAATCTTTAAAATAAGTATAAACACCGCCTTCTAGTGCCTCAACAATATGTACAACTTTCAAAACATTTAAAATTTAGAATCGTAAAAATAGAATAAAGCGATTTAATATTGGCTTAAAAAAGTCAAATCTCTTTTTTAGTAAAAAATTCAGTCAATTTAAAAGGCCAGATATTTTATTACATTTGTGCATATTTACAGCCATTATCAAAAACAAAAGGTTCAATAAAATCATTATGAAAAGAATACTTATTACCGGAGCAGCGGGTTTTTTAGGATCACATTTGTGCGATCGATTTATCAAAGAAGGCTATTTTGTTATAGGAATGGATAATTTGATTACCGGCGATCTTAAAAATATTGAGCATTTATTCAAATTAGAACATTTTGAATTTTACCACCACGACATTACAAAATTTGTTCATATACCAGGCGATTTAGATTATATTTTACATTTTGCTTCGCCGGCAAGCCCAATAGATTACTTAAAAATTCCAATTCAGACCTTAAAAGTTGGTTCACTAGGAACACATAATTTATTAGGTTTGGCAAGAGTTAAAAAAGCTAGAATCTTAATAGCATCAACTTCGGAGGTATATGGAGATCCTTTGGTGCATCCTCAAACCGAAGAGTATTATGGTAACGTTAATACAATTGGACCAAGAGGAGTTTATGACGAAGCCAAACGTTTTCAGGAATCAATAACAATGGCGTATCATACTTTTCATGGTGTTGAAACCAGAATTGTACGTATTTTTAATACTTATGGCCCAAGAATGAGATTGAATGACGGACGTGTAATTCCTGCTTTTATTGGACAGGCTTTACGTGGCGAAGATTTAACAATTTTTGGTGACGGTATGCAGACTCGTTCATTTTGTTATGTTGATGATCAAGTCGAAGGTATTTTTAGATTGCTGCACTCTGATTATGTATATCCAGTAAATATTGGAAATCCAGATGAGATTACAATAAAAGATTTTGCAGAAGAAATCATAAAACTTACGGGAACGAATCAAAAAGTTGTTTATCACCCGTTGCCAATAAATGATCCATTACAGCGTCAGCCAGACACAACTAAAGCCAAAGAACTGTTAGGTTGGGAAGCAAAAGTAAGCCGTTCTGAGGGAATGAAAATTACGTATGATTATTTTAGATCACTTTCTAAAGAAGAACTTTCTAAAGAAGAGCACAAAGATTTTTCGGGTTATATAAGATAAATGGTAAACGGAATTATTTTCGAACGCAGTAAATTTTGATAAAAAAAGTATACAGGAACTATTTATGATGGCATTTCACACAGGAAGATATTCAAAATATATTAGGCCAATAAGTATTTTAATCGACCTGACAATGATCTCGATGCTCAGTTTTTTCATTTTTTTTAATGAAATGAGCTCATCAAATATTTGGATTTTAGTATTTTATCAAATTATTGCTTGGGGAATAGTTGCCTTTGCTATTAAATTTTATGACGTATATCGCTTTACAACTCCAGTTGTTATTATATCAAAAATAATTAAACAAGGAATTTTGTTTCTCTTAACTGTTGTGGCTTTTTTTCCATTTTCTAGACAAGCCATTTTTAGCGAATCAAAGATTTTTTTATTTATAATTTTGGTTTTGGTAGTGATTACGGTTTTTAAATTTGCCTTGTTTTTTTATTTAAAAGAATATAGAATAATGACAGGCAATAATTATAGAAATGCTGTTATTATTGGGTTCACACCTGAAGCAGTTAGACTTAAAGATCTTTTTGAAACAAGAAAAGATTATGGATATCGTTTTTTGGGATATTTTTCAGATAAAAAATCTGATCAGAATATTACAGGAAAATTAGATAATTTAAAGCCATTTGTAATCAAAAATGAAGTCGATGAAATTTACTGTTCTTTGAATGAAGTATCAAACAACAGCTTGAAAGACCTAATTGATTTTGCAGATGAAAATAATAAAACGATAAAATTTATTCCTGACACCAAGGAGATTTTTTCAAAAAATTTAAAGATCGATTACTATGATTTTTTTCCAGTATTGTCATTAAAACAAACAATACTTAATGAGCCTGTAGTAAAATTCATGAAACGGCTGTTTGATGTTTTATTCTCTCTGTTTGTAATCGTTTTTTTATTGTCATGGTTAATTCCGCTATTGGCTATCTTAATTAAATTAGAATCAAAAGGGCCCGTTTTTTTCAAACAAGGAAGACCTGGAATGGATGAGAATGAATTTGTATGTTACAAACTGCGTTCTATGTATATCAATAAAACAACAGAGAAAGAAGCGTCAAAAGATGATCCTCGTGTAACAGGAATGGGGCGTTTTATGAGAAAAACGAGTATAGACGAACTGCCGCAGTTTATAAATGTTTTATTGGGAGATATGTCTGTAGTTGGGCCAAGACCTCATTTGTGGTCACAGAATAAAGAATATGGCAATAAAGTAAAAAAATACATGATTCGTCATTGTGTAAAGCCTGGAATTACGGGTTTAGCACAAGTAAGCGGTTTTAGAGGCGAAATAACAATAGAAAGAGATATGATTAATAGAATAAAATTTGATGTTTTTTATATCGAAAATTGGTCTCTAATTTTAGATTTTAAAATAATTTTTCAAACCGTGATTAATATTTTTAAAGGCGATCAAAAAGCATACTAATGAGCGATTTAGTTTCAATTTTAACTCCAACATTTAATGCTGAAAAATTCATTAGAGCCACTATAGAATCAGTTCAAAAACAGACTTACGAGAACTGGGAAATGATTTTAGTTGATGATGCATCAACAGATCAAACGGCAAAAATTATTGCCGATTTTGCCCAAAATGAAAGCCGAATAAAACTCTATCAATTACAAACTAATACTGGAAATGGTTTTGCAAGAAACAAAGCCTTAGAAAAAGCTTCAGGAAAATATATAGCATTTCTAGATGCCGATGATTTGTGGTTTCCAACTAAATTAGAAAAGCAAATACAGTTTTTAAAAACAAACAATCTGCCGTTTACATTTAGCTTTTATGACTGTATTGATGAAGAGGGAAATAATTTAAATAAAAGAGTAGAAGCGCCATTAAATTTAACCTATAATCAATTATTTTTCTGTAATTATGTTGGCAATTTAACGGCTGTATATAACGCCGAATACTTTGGAAAAATCGTAATTGAGGCAACTCAAAAAAGACAAGACTGGCGTTTATGGTTAGCCATTTTAAAACAAGTACAAGAAACGAAACCTGTTCCAGAAAGTTTGGCTTTTTACAGAATTAGAAAAGACTCTATTTCGTCTTCAAAATTCAAGTTGATAAAACACAATTTTGGTGTTTACAGGGAATTTCATGGTTATAATTTTGTGAGTTCTGCTTTGTTGATGATGAGGTTTTTATTCACACAATTATTGATAAAGCCAAGATATATAAAGAAGATTTGACTTTTTAAGGTCCAAAATTGTGACCTCCAATTTTCAAATTCTATTTTGATAAGTTCAAACATAAAATCTTTCGGAAATCTTGAAATACTTCTTTTAACGGATTGTTTTAGAACTTTAGTTTCGATTCCATAAAGCAAAGCCAAATCGCGATCAAGCATCACTTTTTAACCACGAATCAAATATATTTTATTAGTAATTATTTCTTCAGAAAGTAGAGATTGATCTTTCATAAGTTATAAATAAAAAAAACAAATATAAGATTTTATTTATATTTAAATTAAAGAAATAAATTGTTTAAGTTTTCCGCTTTTACTGCGTTCCAGTTTTTCTTTGCGAATAAAGACGTATTTTAAATTAGGTTCAAGGTAGTTTGAAAACTCTTTTTCTATTCTTTTTATTTCATTAGAATTAAGTTCAATTTCACTTGTATATTCGATTTCAAAAAGATCTATTTTGACTTGTTTTATAATAAACTCTTTTACATTTCCTTCGTCTCCAAAGAGTTTTTTTGTAATAGAATAAAAAGTCATTCCTGGTGATTTTTTGCCGCTTGGCAAAACAGCAACATCATTGTTTCTTCCTATTAATAATTTTAAAATCGGCTTTTTAGAAGTGCTTTTTTCATCTAGAATTCCGTAATCGCCAACTTCATATCGTATAAAAGGATGCGCTTTATTGTATAAACTGGTTATAATAATTCGCCCCTCTTTTCCATTGGGTAAGGGCTGGTTATTTTCGTCTACAATTTCAACAAAAAGCGTTTCAGAATTAACCTGCCATTGTCCTTCAGTATTTTCAAAAGCAATAACACCAACCTCAGATGATCCATATTCATTGACAATAGGAACACCTAATTGTTTTTCTAATAATACTCTGTCCTCTTCAAAAAGCATTTCAGAGGTTACAACGCAGGCTTTTAAAGACGGACAAATTTCAGTAAGAACCTTGTTTTTTTTCTTTAAGTATTTAGCCATCAAAACAATATTACTAGTATAACCATTTATATAGTCAAATTTCTTATTTTGAAAATGACTTATAATTTTCTCTAACCCTTTATCTGATAAATCAAAAATTGTAAAACGGTATCGACGGCTTAAAAAGTCTTTAAAGCGTAATTTTTTATTCTCTAAAAACCCTAAAGGCATTCCGTAAAACCGGCCTTGAAAAGAATAATTGAAGTCTATTTTATACCATGAAAAACGATAAATAATGTCTGCCCACGTCAAGGCATGTGAAAATTTGTCTTTTGCAAAAACCATCGGATCACCGCTTGAACCGGAAGTTTTATTGGTGTAAATATTTTTTAAGGAATACCCTTTTGAAAGTCTTTCAATTAGAGGCTTTTGTAGATTTCGTTTACTTAAAACAGGTAAATCTGACCAGTTTTTATAAGAATCTTGATTTGCTAATTCTTTATAAAAAGGATTATTATTTAAATGAAAATGAACAATTTCTCTTTTTCTTTCTTCAATATAAACATCAAAGTAATCTTCAGGAATAGTAATTATTTTATCCAATTCAGCTTTAGCTTTCTTTAGAGGAAAACCATTTAATTGAAGTGAAAGATCAAAAAGGCGAATCATTATATTTTTAAAACAATATTAATACTTCCTGCGGTTAGTTCTTTATCTGAATATTTTGAGAAATCTTCATGAATTTTCAAATTTTTAAATGCCTTTTCCTGAGGAGAATCCGGTCTTGGATTATCATGAGAAATATAAGCAATTTCTAAATCCAGAGATTTGAAAATTTCCAGATATTGTGGTAATCTCAATCTGTTATGGTAATCAAACCTTGTTTGTATTTTGTTCCATTCTTTGGCACTATATTTTAAAAAATCCTGCAGGGACAAAGATGAATCGGAAAAAGCCCTGTGGTCACTCGGAGAAATAAAATGAATAATATAAGAACCTTTATTTAAGGATTGTTTGAATTTTTGATGCATTTTAAAAATATCTTCCGGCGAAACATGCTCTAAAACAAATCTTGAAAAAACAATATCTGCCTTTGGAATTTCAGTGTTTACCAAATTTTGATACGGAAAATAATGAACATTTTCCGGCAAAGAATAAGAATTGTTTTTGTTTACAGAAATTTCGGTATTATATAAATGTGAAAATAAGGAATTAAATTTCTGAATATTTTTTATCTGGTAATGTTTATTAATATCAAAACTAAAAATCTCTTTCATTTTATGTTTATGAAGTAAAAGATAAGGAGAGATAGGCAGCCATCCTGAACCAATTTCAATTGCCGATTTGTTTTCTAAATCTATTTCTAAATCCTTAAAGATAGATTCAAAGCTGTTAAAAGTATTTTCGGTACTTTTTAATTTTTGTTCAATATTTTTACTTTCTGAAACATTTTGCAATTGATGGTATATTTTTGAACCCAAAGATTCTGGAAGAATACTTAAGGTTTTAAAAACAGCTGTCTTTATGGAATGTTTCATGAGTCAGATTTTCGTCAAAAATAACATTATACAAATTACTAACAGAGAAGAATCAACAACTTTTTAAGATTTAATTATTTTTTACGTACAAAAGCAATTATTTTTGCACCACAACTAAATACAACTATACCATGACAATTTTATTATTGGGATCAGGCGGAAGAGAGCATGCTTTTGCGTGGAAAATGATTCAGAGCCCGCTTTGCGAAAAACTTTTTGTTGCACCAGGAAATGCAGGAACAGCTGCAATTGCCACAAATGTTGCAATGTCTCCAACCGATTTTGATGCTGTTAAAGCATTTGTACTTCAAGAAAAAGTAAGTATGGTTGTTGTAGGTCCTGAAGATCCTTTGGTAAAAGGAATTTACGATTATTTTAAAAACGACGAAAGTTTAAACCATATTCCAGTAATTGGACCATCAAAAATAGGTGCACAATTAGAAGGAAGTAAAGAGTTTGCAAAAGAATTCTTGATGAAACACAATATTCCAACTGCAGCTTACGATAGTTTTACTGCCGAAACAGTTGAAAATGGATGTGCTTTTTTAGAAACTTTACAACCTCCATACGTTTTAAAGGCTGACGGTTTAGCGGCTGGAAAAGGTGTTTTGATTATTCAGGATCTAGAAGAAGCTAAAACGGAATTGAGAAACATGCTTGTTCATTCAAAATTTGGAGCAGCAAGTTCAAAAGTAGTTATCGAGGAATTTCTTGACGGAATAGAATTAAGCTGTTTTGTTTTGACTGATGGTAAAAGTTATAAAATTCTACCAACCGCAAAAGATTACAAACGAATTGGCGAAGGCGATACAGGATTAAATACAGGCGGAATGGGAGCAGTTTCTCCAGTTCCTTATGTTGATGCTGTTTTGATGGAAAAAATCGAAACACGTATCGTAAAACCAACAATTGAAGGTTTTCAAAAAGACGGAATCGAATACAAAGGTTTTGTTTTTATTGGTTTAATCAATGTAAAAAACGAACCTATTGTTATTGAATACAATGTGAGAATGGGTGATCCGGAAACAGAAGTAGTGGTTCCAAGATTAAAATCTGATTTGGTTGAATTGTTTCTTTCAGTTGCAAATCAAAAATTAGAGGATTTTACTTTAGAAGTTGATCCAAGAAGTGCGACTACAATTATGGTAGTTTCTGGCGGATATCCTGAGGATTTTGAAAAAGGAAAAGTAATTACAGGTTTAGAAAATATTACAGATTCTATAGTTTTTCATGCAGGAACAAAATTAGATAACGAAAATGTCGTTACTAATGGAGGACGTGTTTTGACTGTAACATCATATGGAGATGATTTTCAACAAGCCATAAAAAAATCTTACCAAAACATAGATAAACTAAGCTTTGATAAGATGTATTTTAGAAAAGATATTGGCTTCGACTTACTTTAAGAAAGAGTGAGCTGTAGTATCTTGATTTTCTGTTCCAGCGTCATCGAAAATGCGTAATTGTTTAATCCAATAAACGATTGCGCATGCGCAGATGATCATAAAAATCCAGTTAATTGTGTTTGCACCAAACCAAGTAATTAATTCCAAATGACGTAAAAAGTCAAGAGGAGCAAACAAAATGTTAACGAATAAGTATTGTATTCCTTCAAAAAAAGCTGTCATAATTTTATAAAATTATATGTTATTATTGTTTTTAACGCATTGAAGCAAAATTCAAACAAAGAATCTTTTTTCAACTTGTTGGTTTCCTTTTTAAACAAGTATTATATTTACAATCACAAAAGTATAAAATATCCTTATGATAACAAGTGTTTTTAAAAAATCTACGCCATTAAATTATTCATTGGTTGTAATTTTGATACTGGTTTTCTTTTTTATGTTTCAAATTCGAGAAACGTCTTGGATAAATTCGTATTTTACAATATTCCAAAAATTGAGTTTATTGTGCTTTATTTTGGCTTCTTTTTTCATGATCAATTTTATTGTTAAAAAGAACGGCCTTAGTAAAGACAATGGATACGCGATATTTTTCTACTTATTATTTATATTATTTTTCCCTACGATATTTAATAATCCAGATGTAATTTATGCTAATTTTTTCATCTTATTAGCACTCCGAAGATTGATTTCGCTTCAATCTCTTAAAGCATCAAAAGAAAAAATATTCGATGCTTCTTTTTGGATTTTTGTAGCTTCTTTATTTCAATTTTGGTGTGTCTTATTCCTAATTTTGGTTTTTATATCGATAGTTTTTCATGTTTCGAGAGATTATAGAAACTGGGTTTTACCTTTTATTGCGCTTTTGGCAGTAACCTTAGTATTTATAATGATATCCTTGATGTTCAATATTAATGCAGTAGAATTTTTTCAAAAACGTGCAGTAATCGATTTTAGAATAGATTATTTTAAGAACAATTATGAAAATGGTGCGCTTTCAATATATGTTGCGGTTGCTTTATTTTTTGTAATTTCAATGATTACAACATTGTCAAACAGACCTCAGATTGTTCATGCATCTTACAAAAAAATAGTGGCATATTTCTTTATTGCTGCTCTTGTTTTTATTGTTTCACCAGATAAAAGCAATGATTTATTACTGTTTAGCATTGCACCGTTAACCATTATGGCCGCAAGTCATATAGAATATGTGCAGCAAAAGCTTAATAATGAAATTGTATTTTATGTGTTGATTTTGTGCAGTTTATTTACCTTTTTCTCACAATTATAATTTACTTCCAAAAGCAAGATCACCGGCATCACCAAGTCCTGGAATAATATAGTTTTTCTCGTTTAGTTTTTCGTCTAACGAAGCAACCCATAAATGACAATTTTTGGGAAGGTTCTTTTCAAGATAAGCAATTCCTTCCGGAGCTGCGATAACTACAACAATGTGAATTTCTTCTGGAGTTGCATTTTCGACTAGTTTTTCATGAACTGCAACTATCGACTGACCTGTTGCCAGCATTGGATCAAGTAGTAAAACGGTTTTATTATTGATGTTTGAAACTGCTTGATATTCAACTCTAATTTCAAATTCATGATCATTATTAGGATGATATCTACAGGCCGAAACAAAGCTGTTTTCTGCATTATCAAAATAGTTTAAAAAGCCGGTATGAAGCGGCAGTCCAGCTCTTAAAATCGAACATAAAACCAAATCAGCGGCAATTTCTGTCGTTTTTTTTATGCCAAGCGGTGTTTGAATTTCTACATTTTTATAAGTTAGATTTTTGCTCAATTCATACGCCATAATTTCGCCAATACGTTCTATATTTCTTCGAAAACGCATACTGTCATTTTGAACATCTGTATTTCGAATTTGACCTAAAAAATGATTTAAAATGCTGTTATTTTCAGATATATAATGGATTTTCATAGTAAAATTTTAAAATTATAAATTTGCTAAAATACGAGTATGAAAAAATTACTCGTTATTATTCGCACCATAAAAGTATAAAAAGTATCTTTGTAACTCTAATAAATAAAGACATGTTTTCAAAATTAGCATATTCTGTTTTCGAACAAAGCATTAAAGATTATCATAAATTTGATAATGTAGATCAGCCTATAAACAATCCTTATCCTAAGGATAAATTTGAACATTTATTATATCTAAAAAACTGGATAGATACTGTTCAATGGCATTTTGAGGATATTATTCGCGATCCGCAAATTGATCCAGTGGCAGCTCTAACTTTAAAAAGAAGAATCGATGCATCTAATCAGGAACGTACTGATATGGTAGAATATATCGATAGTTACTTTTTGCAAAAATACAGCAATGTAAAAGTAAAAGATGGTGCAAAAATAAACTCTGAAAGTCCGGCATGGGCTTTTGACAGATTATCTATTTTGGCACTGAAAATTTATCATATGCATGAAGAAGCTACTCGTGCAGAAGCTACACAAGAGCACAGAGATAAATGTCAGGAAAAATTAAATGTTCTATTAGAACAAAGATCAGATTTGTCAACGGCAATTGACGATTTATTAACTGATATTGAAAATGGTGATAAATTCATGAAAGTATACAAACAGATGAAAATGTATAACGACGATGAATTGAATCCTGTTTTATACCAAAATAAAAAATAATTGGCAAAATTGTCCAATAAAATTAAGCATATAGCCGTCATGAGACTATCCGCAATGGGAGATGTCGCCATGACGGTTCCTGTTTTGCGCGCTTTTGTAAAACAATATCCAGAGGTAAAATTGACCGTTATTTCACGTCCTTTTTTCAAACCTTTTTTTGACGGAATTCCAAATTTAGATTTTTTTGCTTTTGATGAGAAAGAAAGACATAAAGGTTTTTTAGGACTTGTACGTTTATTTAAAGATGTTAGTAAATTGAAAGTTGATGCTTTTGCAGATCTTCATAACGTTTTGCGATCTAAGATTGTGGGCTCTCTTTTCGCTTTAAGCGGAAAAAAAAGAGCAACAGTTGATAAAGGTCGAGAAGGAAAAAAAGAATTGACTAGAGCCGAAAATAAGATTTTTAAACAATTACCAACAATGTTCGAAAGACACGTAAAAGTGTTTGAAGAACTTGGTTTTTCTATAGATTTATCATCTGGAAGCTTCGGGACTCAATTTCCTGAAAAGGCAGCTTTAAGCAAAGACATTTTAGAAATTATCGGGAACGAAAATCAAAAATTAATTGGGATTGCACCTTTTGCACAATACGATTCTAAGGTTTATCCGTTAGATTTAATGAAAGAAGTTGTTGCAAAATTAGCCGAGAATTCATCGTATAAAATTTTGCTTTTCGGAGGTGGAAAGAAAGAAATCGAGATTTTAGATTCAATAGCACAACCTTTTGAAAACGTAATTAATATGGCTGGAAAAATTAAGTTTCAGCAGGAATTACAGTTAATCAGCAATCTTGACGTAATGCTTTCTATGGATTCTGGAAATGCACATATTGCCGCAATACTGGGCGTAAAAGTAATAACACTTTGGGGAGCAACTCATCCTTATGCAGGATTTTTGCCTTTTAATCAAAGTCTTGAAAATGCTCTAACTTCAGATAGAAATCAATACCCGCAACTGCCAACTTCGGTTTATGGAAATAAAACTGTTGAAGGTTATGAAGACGCGATGAGAACTATTTCTCCAGATGAAATCGTTCAAAAAATACAATTAAGCATATAGACCATTTACATCATGAAGAAAATAACCAATCGTTTTCTTTTTGTTTCTATTTGCCACAATTACAACAAAATGATTCTCTTTTTCTGTAGACAGTAAAATGTGTTCAAAATTTTCGGTTGAATTTCTATAGACTTTATGCACCAATTGAGACTCTTTAATTTTATGTGATAGTATTTTCGCGGCTTTTAATTTACTCACATAAGGCCAGATATTAAAAATATTTTGGTCAGAGACTTTAATTTCAGTCATTTTCCCAATCATTGTTGAGTTGTATTTTTCTGAGGTAAGTAATTTAGGTCCTTTTTTATTTCGTTGTTTTTTAATTATAAAGTAAATACAAAAAAGAGCTGTTACTACAAAAATTGCGATAAATGATAAACGAAGGAAGTGATGTATTGTCATGATATTTAATGTTTAAATGTGTTGACAAAATTGATTTAGCGCTGCAAATCTAACATAAGAGCATCAGATTATGAGTGCTTTAATTTTACTCCTAATTTAATAAAAAATCATCAATATTTTAGCTAAAAAATGTTTTTATTGTAATTCCAGCTGTGTTAATTTTTTTCTATCACTATTGTAACTATTAAAAAACAAAAAAATCCAAATTCCAATTGTAAAGTTGGAATTTGGATTTTTATATTTTAGAATTTAATATAGACTATACGTCGTCGTAATCAACATAAATAGTTTCTGATGTTGGATGTGCCTGACAAGTTAAAATTAAACCTTCTGCAATTTCACTATCTGTTAAAATAGAATTTTTTGTCATTTCAGCAGAACCAGCAGTTACACGTCCTAAACAGCTGCTGCAAATACCGCCTTGACAAGAATAAGGAGCATCAACACCTTGTTTTAAAGCTGCATCAAGGATAGTTTGTTTTTGAGACATCTCAAAAGTAACTTCTTCATCATCAACTAAAACAGTGATTTTTGTATGTCCTTCTAATGAAGTTTTGATTTCATTTTCTTTTGTAGAAGAAGTAAAAAGTTCAAACTTAATAGCAGATTCTTTTACGTTTTTCTCTTTTAAAACATTAGAAACTGTGTTGATCATTTCTTCAGGTCCACACAAGAAAAATTTGTCAAACTCTAGTTCTTTGTGTTTGTTGTTTAAAACAAAATTCACTGCCGATTTATCTATTCGGCCGAATAATGCATTTTCAACTTTTGCCTGGCTGTAAACGTAATGCACAAAAAAGCGTCCTACGTATTGCAATTGTAAATCATGCAGTTCTTGATGAAAAATAGTTTCTTCGGGAGTTTTATTTCCATAAACTAATACAAATGAGCTTTTTGGTTCGCTTTTTAAAACTGATTTTAAAATAGACAAAACTGGTGTTATACCGCTTCCTGCAGCAAAAGCCACATAGTTTTTCTGTCTTTCAGCGTCAGGTTCAAAGGTAAATTTACCTTCTGGATGACCAACTTCAAGAACATCTCCAGCTTTAAGCTTTGTATTTGCAAATTGTGAGAACAAACCATTTTTAACCGCTTTTACCGCAATTCGTAATTCACCGCTTTCTGGCGCAGAACAAATTGAATAAGCACGACGAATTTCCTGATTATCAAGTGTTAGTTTTAAATTTATGTATTGTCCAGCTATAAATTTATAATCTGATTTAAGTTCTTCAGGAACATTAAAAAGTACAGAAACAGCGTCGGCAGTTTCACGTTTTACCTCTTTAATTATTAGTTTTAAGAATGAAGGCATGATTAATTTTTTTTGCAAAAGTAGCAAAGACTAAGTAATTGACACTTACTAAAATATTTTTTTTAACTTTTTTTGTAACGTTTTCCTACATTTGACCTCTTACTACCAAAATCAAAACAAGTTAACAATGATTAAAAAGTTTATTTACCTTGAATGGAAAGCCTTTACCAGATCTGCATCATTTGGTAAAAACTTGGCGATGAAAATTTTACTAGGTTTTTTAATGATATATTTTTCATTAATTTTTATAGGAGCAGTTGTTGGGGTATTTTATGTTCTTAAAAAAATGAATCTTGATCCGCTGCAGACTATAAATAAATTTTTAATTTATTATTTTTTGTTCGATTTAGTTATTCGATTATTAGTACAGTCGATTCCAGTTTTAAATATTAAACCTTTGCTGGTTTTACCTTTTAAAAAATCAGTTATTGTTCATTTTTCGCTTGGCAAAACAATGTTGTCATTTTTTAATTGGGTTCATGCTTTGTTTTTTGTTCCGTTTTCAGTCGTACTGATTTTAAATGGATATGATCTAATCGAAATTATTTTTTGGCATTTAGCCATACTTTCTTTAGTGTATATCAATAATTTTCTGAACATTATTTTAAGCAACATAGACAAATTGTTTGTTGTTTTTATTGGAGCAATTTTAGTTTTGGCAGGTGCACAATATTATGAACTATTTGATATTACGACGTTTACAACACCTGTTTTTCAGGGATTTTATGATATTGACGGACTATTTTTAATTCCAATTTGGGTATTATCAGGTTTATATCTTTTTACTTTTAAATATTTTAAGAAGAATTTATATCTAGACGCCGGGCTTTCAGTAAAAGAAGATATTGCCGCAACAGAAAATCTTTCCTGGTTGAATCAATTTGGAACAGTTGGAACATTTCTAAAGAATGATATTAAACTTATTAAAAGAAACAAAAGATCAAAAACGACTATTTTTTTGAGTGTTGTTTTCTTGTTTTACGGACTAATCTTTTTTGGAAACTCGCATCAGCCGGAAGTAATGCAAATTTTTGCTGGAATATTTGTTTCGGGTGGATTTTTATTTGTTTTTGGTCAGTTTGTGCCAAGTTGGGATAGTTCGTATTACCAATTGATGATGACACAAAATATTCCGTATCGCGGATATATTACTTCAAAATGGTGGCTGATTGTTATCGCTACTTTTGTTTCAACCATTTTGGCTTCATTTTATCTTTTTTACGGATGGGAAGTTTATTTAACCATTGTTGTTGGTGCCATTTATAATATTGGTGTAAACTCACATTTAGTGCTTTTAGGAGGAGCATTTACAAAAACACCTATTGATTTAAGTAGTGCTGGTGGAGCTTTTGGAGACAAAAAAGCATTTAATGTAAGCGCAATGCTGCTTTCGCTGCCAAAAATATTTTTGCCATTATTGCTGTATTGGCTTGGGCTTCATTTTGCCGACAAAACGGTTGCATTAGCTTTGGTTGCTTTAGCAGGAGTTTTAGGTTTAGTCTTTAAAGAGAAAGTATTCTCATTAATTGAAAAAAGATACAAAATAGAAAAGTACAGCACAATCAACGCTTATAAACAGAAGAATTAATTGGAGAATGTGCCAAAGAGATAATTTTAAACAATTGTTTTAATTGAATAAAAAACAAATTAACGATTAACCAAATCAACAATTAAACGTATAAAAATGATACAAGTAAATCAACTATCAAAAAAATATAACGGAACTACAGTTTTGAACATTAATAACCTTGAAATTCCAAAAGGACAGAGTTTTGGATTAGTAGGGAACAACGGAGCAGGTAAAACAACTTTTTTTAGTCTGCTTTTAGATTTGGTTCAGCCATCAACAGGATATATAAAAAACAATGATATTCAGGTAAATACAAGCGAAAATTGGAAGTCGTTTACAGGATCATTTCTGGATGAAAGCTTTTTAATAGGATATTTAACTCCAGAGGAATATTTTTATTTTATCGGCGATTTACGTCGTCAGAATAAAGCTGATATTGATGCTTTATTAGCAGAACATGAGGAATTTTTTAACGGTGAGATATTAAATAATAAAAAATATCTGCGTGATTTATCCAAAGGAAATCAAAAAAAGGTAGGTATTATAGCGACTTTAATTGGTAATCCTGAAGTTGTTATTTTAGATGAGCCTTTTGCAAATTTAGATCCGACGACGGTGAGCCGATTAAAGAAAATTATCAGAGAACTAGCAGATAATCCAAATGTAACTGTTTTGGTTTCAAGTCATGACTTACAGCATACAGTAGAGGTTTGTGATCGTATTGTGGCACTTAATAAAGGCGAAATAGTTAAGGATATTCAAACATCAAAAGAAACCCTGCAAGAGCTTGAATCGTTTTTTGCCGTATAAGTTTCTATATTTCAAAAAGAAGCGTATTTTTACGAGTCTTTATACTAAAAATGCTTTTTGGTAGTTTATGCTTTAAAATCAGTTCTATTGAAAAAGAATACTCTTAAATATAGTTTTTTTCTTGTTTTTTTATTCCTTTTGATAGCTTGTTCTACCAAAAATAACAGCTTTGTATCGAGGAATTCTCATGCTTTGAGTACAAAATATAACATTTTGTATAATGGCGGAATAGGCCTCGATAAAGGTTTAAAATCTATATACGCAAATAATCAGGATAACTTTTGGAAAATACTTCCAATAGAAAAAATGCAGTTTGATGAAAATTTTTCTGATGAAGAAAAAGCAAAAAATCCTGATTTTGAATTAGCAGAAACAAAAGCTACAAAAGCAATTCAAAAGCATTCAATGAATATTGGAGGCCGAGAAAGAAACTCTCAAATAGATGAAGCTTACTTAATGCTTGGAAAAGCAAGGTATTACGATCAGCGTTTTATACCGGCTTTAGAAGCATTCAATTATATTTTATACAAATACCCAAACAGCAGTAACATTTACACCGCAAAAATCTGGCGCGAAAAAACCAATATGCGTTTAGGTAATGATGCAATTGTTGTAAAAAATATCAATCTATTATTAAAAAATACAGATTTAAATAAACAAACTTTTTCAGATGCTAATGCACTTTTGGCAGAAGCATTTTTAAATTTAGAGCAGAGAGACAGCGCCGTAACAAAGCTTAAAATTGCCGAAAAATTTACCAAAATAAATGAAGATCGCGCGAGATACCGTTTTATTTTAGGACAGATGTATCAAGAGGCCGGTAAAAAAGATAGTGCAAACTATTTTTACGATGGTGTAATTGATATGAATCGTAAAGCAGATCGAAAATATATGATGCATGCTTATGCAAAAAAAGCACAGATGTATGATTATGCAAGCGGTAATGACACTATTTTCTTAAAAACCTACAATAAATTAGTTGCAGATCGTGAAAACAGACCTTATTATGATGTTTTGTTTTATGAAATGGCGGTTTATTATGATAAAAAGAAAGACACCGAAAATGCGCTGAAATTTTATAATAAATCATTAGGCAGAAAATCTAAAGATCCATATTTGATGGCTTCGGCTTATCGAAACATTGGAAATATGTATTTTAAAAATACAGATTATTCAATGGCTGCTAAATATTATGACAGCACATTAACGAAGTTAAATCCAAAAAGCAGAGAGTTTACTTTTATTGAAAAAAATAGGAAAAATCTTGATAATGTCATTAAGTACGAAGCAATTGCTAAAATTAATGATAGTATAATTAAGGTATACAAACTGCCAGGCGCAGACAGAAAAATTTACTTTGAAAATTATATTGCTGAATTGAAAAAGAAAGATGAAGCAAAACGAATTTTAGAAGAAAGAGAAAAGGAGAAACTGGCAAATATTGATCGAAATACAAATGCATCAAATGCACCAACAGCGATTAATCCTAATTCGATAGGGAAACCAGTTGATTTTGACGGCGGATTAAAACCTCAATCAGGAAATGATGTCGCAAGTACTTTTTATTTCTATAATCCAACCACAGTTGCATATGGAAAATTGCAATTTAGAAAAATGTGGGGTAATAGAACAATGGGCGGAAATTGGAGATTGGCAGCCATAAAATCTGCAAATAATGCCGCAATGAATGATACGATAAATAATCTGGAGAATGCAAATGCATTAAAAGATACTGTTGTTGTCGAAAAGTATACTACTGCTTTTTATGAAAATAAGCTTCCTAAATCACAAACTGCTATTGATAGTATTAGTAAAGACCGCAATTTTGCTTATTATCAATTAGGACTTATATATAAGGAAAAGTTTAATGAATATGCTTTGGCGAGTGGTAAACTGGAACAATTATTAAAAAATAATCCAGAAGAAAAATTGGTATTGCCGGCAATGTACAATTTGTATAAAATTTATCAAATTACAGATCCAGCAAAGGCACAAGCGATAAAAGCAAACATTATATCAACATATCCTAATTCGCGATATGCTCAAATTTTAAATAATGTAAACACAGACGACCTTTCATCGCCAGATAAAGAATATCAAAAATGGTACAAACTTTATCAAGAGGAACAATTTAATGTTGTTTTAGATAATATTGACAATTTAATTAATCAGTATTCTGGAGATGAAATTGTTTCTAAATATGAATTGCTTAAAGCAAATACATTAGGTAAGGTTAACGGATTGGAAGCCTATAAAAAAGGTTTAGAAACAGTTGCAGATAATTATCCAAATAGTGAAGAAGGCAAAAATGCAAGAGAGATTCTAGAAAAACAAATTCCTGTATTAGAGCGTCTTAATTTTACAACAGAAGACAATAAAAATTGGAAAATAATTTATCCAATTGCAAGTAATGACAGTAAAACAGCAAAGCATATCGAAGATGTGATTAAAAGCTTTTTAGCTGTCGAAAATTATCAGCGTCTGACAACTTCAGTCGATAAATACAATAAGACCGAAAGTTTTGTTGTTATTCATGGAGTAAAATCTGAAGCTTATGCTAAAGATGTGGCGGGCGTTTTGAGAGATGATAAAAGATTTAAAATCGCTCAACCTGCAGTAATTATATCGAGCGATAATTACAAGGTGGTTCAAATCAAGAAAAATCTCAAAGTCTATTTGACCCCAAAAACCCCATAATAATGTTTGATAAAGTAAAAAAAAACGGAACAGAACTTCTAGGAAAAACAAATCGAATTGTTGAAGGAACTTCTATAATAGGAGATATTGTTTCAAAAGCTGATTTTAGACTTGACGGCGAATTGATTGGAAATTTTACATCCGAAGGAAAATTAGTCATTGGAGCAAGCGGTGTTGTAAAAGGAGAAATTATTTGTAACAACGCTGATATTGAAGGAGAATTTCGTGGAAAAATTAAAGTTCTTGAAATTCTTAATATTAAAGCATCTGCACAAATTCACGGAGAAGTTGCCGTTGGAAAACTTTCTATAGAACCTGGAGCTGAATTTACAGCAACTTGTACCATGATAACTAACAATAAGGAAGTAACTCTAAAAGATGGAAAAGGATCCGAATAAAGGACAAAATAATAAATGGATTGCACTTATAAATATCCCCTTTCAAATGGGGATAATTATTTTTTTATTTAGTTACTTTGGCACCTGGTTAGACAAAAAGTATTCTAACGGAGGATCGCTATGGACAATTGTTCTTTCTTTATTCTCTGTTTTTTTAGCACTTTATAACGTCATCCGACAAGTTAAAAATTTAAACAAGTAATGAATAGAACTCTAGATTTTTTAAAATATTTTATCCCTTTTTCAATTGTATTGTTTGTCGCTCAGTATTTTACAATGCAGTCTTTATCTGAGAAGTATAATTTTTTCTATGCCGCATGGAGTATTTATTTATTCAATATTTTGGCAACTTTTATAGTATATCTTTTACTGATTTATATCAATAAAAATTTCTCAACTTATACCGGTTTTGCTTTTCTTGGCGCCAGTTTTTTTCGAATGATGGCAGCCATTGTTTTCCTAATTCCGTTTATAAAGTCAGACGTTGCGAATCCTATAGTAGATGTAAGTACATTTTTTATCCCTTATTTTTTGTTTTTACTTTTTGAGACAGTCTTTACAATTAAGCTTATAAACAAGGGTTAATAGTCTCATTATTAAATATATCGCATTTTGAAATGGAAATTTTAAAAATTATATCGATATATTTTCAGTTTTAAATTAAAAATGTACCTTTGCAAAAAATTTTTGAAACCTAAAATTAGATACAGTTTTAATAATGATAATTTCCAATAAACCAGTTCAGTACTTATTAGTTACCTTATTAGCACTTACTTCGTCGATTAATTTCGCATCAACGCCTGTTGACAGTGTTTCTGTTGAACACGAAAATGTCGAATTAGCAGAAGGAAGTCACGCAGATGCAAATGGCCACGGAGAAACTGTTGCTCATAAAGTTGAAGAAGAGTTTAACGCTAGTGAATTAATCAATTCGCATATTGGAGACGCTCACGATTTTCATATTGCGGACTGGGATGGTCATCCAATCTCTTTTAGTCTTCCAGTTATTTTATGGACTAAAAATGGTTTAGAGATTTTTTCATCTGCAAAATTTCACCACGACAATTCAGGAGAACATGTAGTTGATATTAACGGTCAAAAATTTGTTCGTTATAAAGAAATAATTTTCTACGCTGACAAATTTGAAGGATTGTCACAAGAGGTAAAAGATAACGGAGCTTTTGCTTTTGATGCAAGACCTTTAGATTTCTCTATTACAAAAAATGTTTTCTCAATGTTGATGTCGGCAATAATTTTGTTTCTTGTCTTTCTTGCAGTTGCAAGATCATACAAGAAAAACGACAAAGCACCAAAAGGATTGGCTGGATTTTTAGAGCCACTTGTAACTTTTGTTAGAGACGAAATTGCTATTCCTAATATAGGTAAAAAAAAGTACGCTAAATACATGCCGTATCTTTTAACTATCTTTTTCTTTATTTGGATTAATAACCTTATTGGTTTAATTCCATTCTTCCCATTCAGTTCAAACTTAACAGGAAATATTTACTTTACATTTGTAATGGCATTTATCACTTTTGTAGTTACAACTTTAAGTGGAAACAAAAATTATTGGGGACATATCTTCAATACACCAGGAGTTCCTGTGTGGTTAGCTCCAATTATGATTCCTGTAGAAATTATTGGAATGTTGACTAAGCCATTCGCTTTAATGATTCGTTTATTTGCAAACATTACTGCTGGGCACATTATTATCTTGAGTTTAGTTTCTTTAATCTTCATATTTAAATCAGTTGCAATTGGACCAGTTTCTGGAGCATTTGTATTGTTCATGAGTGTATTAGAGATGTTAGTTGCTGCATTACAAGCATATGTATTTACATTGCTTTCAGCATTATTTATTGGTCAGGCTGTTGAAGAGCACGATCATCATTAATCAGAGTTTTATTAATTATTAACTATATAAATTTATTATTATGGTATTAGCTGGAATCGGAGCTGGATTAGCTGTAATTGGTGCAGGTCTTGGTATTGGAAAAATTGGTGGTTCTGCAATGGACGCTATTGCTCGTCAGCCAGAAGCTGCTGGAAAAATCCAGACTGCTATGATTATTGCTGCTGCACTTATTGAAGGGGTTGCTCTTTTCGCAGTAGTTGTTGCGTTAATCGCACAATAATTAAAATTCAAAACTTCCTGCAGCGGTTGGCTCCAGGAAGTTTTTTTAAAAAAAACGACAAACAATTTTTAAACATATAATGTTATGCAATTAACTTCACCGGAAAGTTTAATTTTTTGGACAACAATTATCTTTATTGTTTTCTTTATTCTTTTAGCAAAATTTGCTTGGAAACCAATTTTAGGAGCTGTAAAAAGCCGTGAGGAATCTATCAACAATGCTTTAGCTTCAGCAGAAGCTGCTCGCAGAGAAATGGAAAACTTAACTGCAGATAATGAGCGTATTTTAAAAGAAGCTCGTGCAGAACGTGATGCTATGTTGAAAGAAGCACGTGAAATGAGAGAGCAAATTATTGCTGATTCTAAAAACGATGCACAAGAGCAAGGTCAAAAATTAATTGAGCAAGCTAAAGCGGCTATCGAAAGTGAAAAAAATGCTGCAATGGCAGAATTGAAATCACAAGTTTCAAGTCTATCTTTAAGCATTGCTGAAAAATTATTGAAAGAAGAATTATCTAACAAAGAATCTCAAACTAAATTAGTTGAGAAAATGTTAGGTGACGTAAAGTTAAACTAAGATTATGGCAAGTACAAGAGCAGCAATTCGTTATGCAAAAGCAATTCTAGACTTAGCAAACTCTAAAGGTGTTGCCGAAGCTGTAAATAACGATATGAAATCAATTGCAACAGCGATTGAAAATAATTCAGAATTAAGTGCATTTATTCAAAACCAAACTACAAAAGTTGAAGTTAAAGAAAGTGCTCTTTTAGAAGTTTTTGCAAATGTAAATGGTGTAACAAAAGGTTTATTTCATTTATTATTCGAAAACAAAAGATTTGAAATTCTAGATGCAATTGCAGTAGAATACAATAAATTATTTGACGAAAGCAACGGAGTTGAAACTGCAAAAGTTACAACTGCAATTCCAATGGATGCTGCATTAGAAGCTAAAGTTTTAGCTAAGATTGCAACTTTGTCAGACAAAAAAATTACAATTGAAAATATAGTAGATCCTTCAATTATTGGTGGATTTATTTTAAGAATAGGTGATAATCAATACAATGCATCTGTTGCAAACAGATTACAAGTATTAAAAAGAGAGTTAAGTAATTAGTTTTATTACACATAAAAGTGTCTAAATTATAAATTAAGATGGCGGAAATCAAACCTGCTGAAATTTCAGCAATATTAAGAAAGCAAGTAGAAGGTTTTGAATCTGGTGCTACGCTGGAGGAAGTAGGAACAGTACTTCAAGTTGGAGATGGTATTGCTCGTGTTTACGGGCTGTCTAATGTTCAATATGGTGAGTTAGTAGAATTTGATAACGGTATGGAAGGTATCGTATTGAATCTTGAAGAAGACAATGTTGGTGTGGTACTTTTAGGACCATCAACAGGAATTAAAGAAGGATCTACTGCAAAAAGAACTCAACGTATTGCTTCTCTTAAAGTAGGTGAGCAAATGGTAGGACGTGTAGTGAACACTCTTGGTTTTCCAATTGATGGAAAAGGACCAATTGGTGGAACATTATATGAAATGCCTTTAGAAAGAAAAGCACCTGGTGTTGTATTTCGTCAGCCAGTAACTGAGCCATTACAAACTGGAGTAAAAGCAGTAGATGCTATGATCCCAGTAGGTCGTGGACAACGTGAGCTTGTAATTGGTGACCGTCAAACAGGTAAATCAACTGTTTGTATCGATACAATCTTAAATCAAAAAGAATTTTACGATGCAGGAAAACCTGTATTCTGTATATATGTTGCAATTGGACAAAAAGCTTCAACTGTAGCAGGAATCGCAAAAATGTTAGAAGAAAAAGGCGCAATGGCTTATACAGTTATCGTTGCTGCTAATGCTTCTGATCCAGCTCCAATGCAAGTTTATGCTCCTTTCGCAGGTGCTGCAATTGGAGAATATTTTAGAGATTCAGGTCGTCCAGCACTTATTGTGTATGATGATTTATCTAAACAAGCTGTTGCTTACCGTGAGGTTTCTCTTTTATTAAGAAGACCACCGGGACGTGAGGCTTATCCTGGAGACGTTTTCTACTTACACTCTCGTTTGTTAGAGCGTGCTTGTAAAGTAATTGCTGATGATGGTATTGCTAAAAGCATGAATGATTTACCAGATTCTATCAAGTCTATCGTAAAAGGTGGTGGTTCATTGACTGCATTACCAATTATCGAAACTCAAGCTGGTGACGTTTCTGCATATATCCCAACAAACGTAATTTCGATTACAGATGGTCAGATTTTCCTTGATGGAGATTTGTTCAACTCTGGAGTTCGTCCTGCAATTAACGTTGGTATCTCTGTATCTCGTGTTGGAGGTAATGCTCAGATTAAATCAATGAAAAAAGTTTCTGGAACTTTAAAATTAGATCAAGCTCAATTCCGTGAATTAGAAGCTTTCGCTAAATTTGGTTCTGACTTAGATTCAGTTACATTAAACGTAATTGAAAAAGGAAAAAGAAACGTTGAAATCTTGAAACAAGGTCTTAATGATCCTTATACAGTAGAAAATCAAGTAGCTATTATTTACGCTGGTTCTAAAAACTTATTAAGAAACGTTCCTGTAAATAAAGTAAAAGAATTTGAAGCAGATTTCTTAGCTTACTTAAACAGTAAACATAAAGATACGCTTAACGCGTTGAAAGCTGGAAAATTAGATGACAACATTACTGATGTTATCGAAAAAGCAGCAAAAGAAATTTCAGCAAAATATATCTAATTAGAGAATTCGTAAATTAGATAATTAGAAAACATCTTAGGAGACTTTCTAATTATCTAATTTTCAAATTGTCACATTTTTTTAATCGACAAATGGCAAATTTAAAGGAAATCCGTAATAGAATTACTTCCGTTTCATCGACGATGCAAATTACATCGGCAATGAAAATGGTTTCTGCAGCAAAGCTTAAGAAAGCACAAGATGCAATCACTGCGATGCGCCCTTATGCCGAGAAATTAACGGAGTTGTTGCAAAATCTTTCTGCTACACTTGATGGTGAAGTTGGAGGAGATTACACAACACAACGTGAAGTAAAAAAAGTATTACTTGTTGCTATAACTTCAAATAGAGGTTTATGTGGAGCATTCAATGCAAATATTATTAAAGAAGTTAAAAATCGTGCTGCTTTTTATGCTGGAAAACAAGTAGATGTTTTTCCTATTGGTAAAAAAGGAAATGATGTACTAAGTAAATCTTTTAAAGCACACGGTCACCATAATGCAATTTTTGATCATTTAACTTTTGATAATGTTGCTGGAATTGCTGATAATTTGACTGAGAAATTTTTATCAGGAGAATATGACAGAATCGAATTAATCTACAATCAGTTTAAAAATGCTGCGACACAAATCGTTCAAACAGAACAATTTTTACCGCTAGCTCCAATTAAATCTGATGCGCCAGTTTCTGGTGGAGATTATATTTTCGAACCTTCAAAAGAAGAAATTGTTTTGACTTTGATTCCTAAGTCTTTAAAAACACAATTATACAAAGGTATTCGCGATTCATTTGCTTCAGAGCACGGAGCACGTATGACAGCTATGCACAAAGCAACTGACAACGCAACAGAATTAAGAAACCAATTGAAATTAACGTACAACAAAGCACGTCAAGCTGCGATTACAAACGAAATCTTAGAGATCGTTGGTGGAGCAGAAGCTTTGAACGGATAATTTAATATAAAATACGAAAAGAGCCGACAAGTAATTGTCGGCTCTTTTTTTGTATTATCGTTTTGCGTTTTCTGATTTAACTTATAAAATGGTGATTCTCAATTTACCCTACAAATTGAGAACCATTACCATTTTATAAAATTATTGAACAGATCTATCACCTCTGTCTGCTTTGTCTTTTATGGGAACAAACTAGCTTTATTAGTCCCAATGCTTTGCTTTTTTAGGGTTGTGTTGTAGCTTTTCTCATTCCCTGTGATACAAAGTTATCAAGAAGACTCCTAGAAAAATTACAAAATTTTTTCTCTTTATTATAGATTTAACATGTTTGCTTTTTATCTTATTATACAGAGAGAAAAAAAAATAAGTATTTTTGATGTCTATTTTTATATTATGAATTTACAAATACGTGAACTTACTTCGATTGAAGAAATGTTGGATCAAATCGACACGATGAAATTTTTATACCCAATGATTACGGTGGAAAAGTATAAATCGTTTCTTCTTGAAATGATACCTCATAATTATATTCAGATTGGTGTTTTTGAAGATGAGACTTGCGTGGGTCTTACAGGTTGTTGGTCGGCCACTAAATTATGGACAGGAAAATATCTTGAGATCGACAATTTTGTTGTAAACCCTGAATACCGTTCTAAAGGAATAGGTAAATTATTAACTGACTTTATTGAGCAAAAGGCAAAAGGATTAGACTGCAGCAGTATTGTTCTCGATGCTTTTACTGGAAATTTTGGTGCTCATCGTTTTTATTATAATCAAGGATATAATCCAAAAGGGTTTCATTTTGTAAAAATCTTAGACGAAAGTAAAATAACGAAATAAAATAATAGCTAAGCTCTTATTGCCTCTTCAAAAGCATTATTAAACCAAAGAATTGGTTATTTTTGTTTCACGAACTTTATTACAAACTATTTTGGGATTATATAAAAATCTATTCAAACAAACTGCAATTTATGGACTGGCAACGGTTTTACCCCGAATGCTTAGTTTTTTACTGGTCAGATTATATACAGGTATTTTGCCAACGGCTGAATATGGTGAGGTTTCGATTGTTTTGTCTTGGATGGTTTTCTTTAACGTAGTACTTTCCTACGGTATGGAAACGGCTTTTTTTAGATTTTACAGCGCAGAAGAAGACAAGAAAAATGTAATTGCAACATCTACAATATCAATATTTTGGTCGTCGATTATCTTTTTATTTGCGGCTTTAATATTTAGAAATACTTTGGCAGCTTGGGCAGAAGTTGATGTACAGTATATTACCTATTCTGTTTGGATTTTAGTTTTAGATGCTTTGGTTTTAGTGCCATTTTCTAAGTTAAGAGCCAATCAGCGTCCGATGATGTATGCGGCTATTAAAATAGGGAATGTTATTATTAACTTATTGCTTAATATTTTCTTTTTGATGTATTTACCAAAACTGGCGGCTTCAAATCCAAATTCAGTTTGGGATAATTTATACGTAGAAAATTTCCAGATTGCTTATATTTTCATTGCCAATTTACTGGCAAGTTTAGCCACATTTGTAGTGCTTTCGCCAAATTATTTGTCTCTTGGTCGAAAGTTCGATCCTGTACTTTGGAAAAAAATGATGAAATACGGTCTTCCAATTTTGGTTGCCGGTTTAGCATTTGCGGTTAACGAGCATTTTGATAAAATTCTGTTAGGTTATTTATTACCCGAGAACTTAGCAAAATCTGAAGTTGGAGCTTATTCTGCATGTTACAAATTAGGTTTGTTTATGGTCTTGTTTGCAACAGCTTTTAGATTAGGAATTGAACCGTTCTTTTTTAGCCATGCAAAAAATGCCAATGCTCCTCAAACATATGCTGTTATTACAAAATACTTTGTGATTTTAGGATCCTTAATTTTATTAGGTGTAATTGTTTTTGCGGATGTCTTAAAGTATCTTTTGCTAGATAATAAATCCTATTGGGAAGCAATGAAAGTCGTGCCATTGATTATTTTGGCAAATTTCTTTTTAGGAATCTACAACAATCTATCTGTTTGGTATAAACTTACAGATAAAACAAAAATTGGAGCTTACATTTCAATAGTTGGAGCAATCGTAACATTGGTTTTAAACTATCTTTTAATTCCAAAATACAGTTATTACGGATCGGCAATTGCTACCATTTCAGCATACGGAAGCATGATGTTAATTTCATATGTTTTGGGAAATAAATATTACCCGATACCATATGATATGAATAAAATATCTGCTTATTTAGGAATTTCGATCTTATTTTCGGCAATTTCTTTTTATGGCTTTAGAGAAAATTATTTCGTTGGCATCCCGTTACTTTTAGGCTTTATGTACTTTGTTTATCATAATGAAAAAGAGACTATTAAAGGAATCATGAAAAAGTAGAAATTGCTTTTTTAATTATTTAAAATATAAAATGAAAATACAAATTATCAATAAATCACATCACGATTTACCTAACTACGAAACTATTGCTTCTGCAGGAATGGATTTACGTGCTAATTTAACAGAGTCAATTACATTAAAACCTTTAGAAAGAACGATTGTAAAAACAGGACTTTTTATTGAATTACCTATTGGTTATGAAGCGCAGGTAAGACCAAGAAGCGGACTGGCTGCTAAAAAAGGAGTTACAGTTCTAAATTCTCCAGGAACGGTTGATGCAGATTATAGAGGAGAAATAGGGGTAATTTTAGTAAATTTATCAAATGAAGAATTTGTAATCGAAAACGGAGAACGAATTGCACAATTAATTATTGCTAAACACGAAAGAGCAGAATGGATCGAAGTAGAAGAACTTTCTGAAACTTCAAGAGGTGAAGGTGGTTTTGGCAGTACAGGAGTAAAATAGTTTTCGGTTTTACATTAATATAATCTAGAAACATATTAGTTTTTAGTGCTTTTAAAGTGAAATAAAAAAAAAGCAAAGAGTCTTCGCGAACTTTGTCATAAGAAAAGAAACCAAATCAATGAAGATTTTTAAATCTTCTCGAAACAAATAAAAACAAAAATGAAAATAATAGTTCCAATGGCTGGCCGCGGATCTAGACTTAGGCCACATACTTTAACTGTTCCAAAACCATTAATTCCAGTTGCAGGAAAATCAATCGTGCATCGTTTGGTCGAGGATATTGCCAAAATTTTAAAGGAGCCAATAGAAGAAGTTGCTTTTATATTAGGAGATCCTGCTTTTTTTGGAGATGATCTTGTAGCAAGTTTAGAAGATTTGGCAAAAGGGTTAGGAGCAAAAGCATCTATTTATCGTCAAGATTTACCTTTAGGAACAGGTCATGCTATTATGTGTGCAAAAGAATCTCTTTCAGGCCCTGCAGTTATTGCTTACGCGGATACTTTAATTAGAGCCGATTTTGAACTAGATCCTGAAGCAGATGCTGTAATTTGGGTAAAACAAGTAGAACAGCCAGAAGCATTTGGTGTAGTAAAGTTAAATGCAAACAACGAAATTATAGAATTGGTTGAAAAACCTAAAGAGTTTGTAAGCGACTTAGCAGTTATTGGAATTTACTATTTCAAAGAAGTCGGTGATTTGAAAAAGGAATTACAAGGCGTTTTAGATAATAATATTCAAAACGGAGGAGAATATCAAATCAACGACGGTATCAAAGCAATGATGGCCAACGGAAAAGTTTTTAAAACTGGAAGCGTTGACGAATGGATGGATTGCGGAAATAAAGATGTAACCGTTGAAACAAATACCAGAATGTTGGGATTTTTACATAACGATGGTGAACATTTAGTTGACTATGATGTAAAACTAGAAAACTCAACAATTATTCCGCCATGTTATATTGGTGAAAATGTGGTGCTTAAAAACACGACAGTTGGTCCAAACGTTTCAATTGGTAAAGGATGTCACATAACGGATAGTTCGATTAAGAACAGTTTAGTGCAGACTTTTTCTCAAATAAAAAACGCAAATTTAGACAATGCAATGATTGGAAATCATGTAAGTTATGATGGTAAATTTACCAGCATCAGCATTGGAGATTATTCTGTTTTAGAATAAAAATAAGTTTCAACAGATTCTTTTTGGTTTAAAAATAAAAATATAAAAAGAATGAAAAAAGGTATTTTAATAATTTTATTTTTCGTTTTGCTTGGCAATTCAAATACGATTTTGGCTCAAACTGAACCGGAAGATATTGCTATGGCGACAGATGATTATCAGGATGCTTTTTATGAATCTTTAAAACAAAAAGGAATCGAAAATTATGATAAAGCAATTGCATCATTAGATAAATGTATCAAACTAAAACCCAATGATGCTGTTGCCTATTTTGAATTAGGGAAAAATTATCTGGCTCTGAAAGATTATAAAAATGCACAGGATGCATTTGAAAAAGCCACGCAATTGAATCCTAAAAACAAATGGTATTGGTTAGGAATTTACGATGTAAGTTATGAGACCAAAAATTATCCGCTGGCAATTGAAACGATTCAGAAAATCATGGTTTTTGATGAAGAGTATAAAGACGATTTAATATCGTTGTATATGATCACAAATCAATTTGATAAAGCTTTGACTGCCATTAATGAAATGAACGATAAGTTTGGCAAATCGGAAGATCGAGAAAGATATAAAATTCAGATTTTATCACAAGGAAAATATCAGGATGCTGCCATTACCAATTTAATAGATCAGATTAAGAAAAATCCAAAAGAAGAATCCAATTACGTTAATTTGATTTTTTTGTATTCAAAAGCAGAGGAAACGGAGAAGGCATTAGAAATCGCAAAACAATTATCAAAAGAAATTCCAGATTCAGAATGGGCGCAGGTAAGCTTATTTAAAGTTTATCTAGATGCGAATCAAGCTGATAAAGCAATTAAGTCGATGAATATAGTTTTGTCAAGTTCAAAAATTGACTCAAAAATTAAGCATCGTACTTTAAATGAATTTTTGATTTACGTGAATAAAAATCCTCAGTATGCACCTGATTTAGAAAAGACAATTGCTTATTTTGATAATGATAAAGAGATTGATGTAGCGAAAGAAATTGGTAAATTTTATCATGGCAAGGGACAATTTGAAAGCGCAATTAAATATTACGAGAAAGATCTAAAAACAAATTCAGAGACAGATCGTGAGACTAATCTGCTTTTGCTTGATGCTTATACACAAGCAAAACAATTTGCACCAATGACAAAAAGAGCGATGAATATGATAGAAGTTTATCCAAGTCAGCCTCAATTTTATTATTATGCAGGATTGGGAAATAATCAGTTGAAACAATTTAAAAACGCAAAAACCGTTTTAGAAATGGGACTCGATTATGTTGTTGATGATAAAAAGCTGGAAGCAAATTTTAATATTCAACTTGGTGAGGCTTATAATGGATTGGGAGATGCTAAGAAAAAAGAGGAATACTTTTTGAAAGCAAATGAGTTATTAAAACAAAAATAATAAGGAGAATTACAATGAAAAAATATATTGTATTAGTATTAATGTCCATTTTTGTGATTTCATGTAAATCAAAACAGGCAGCAGTACAAAACAACACCGTAGTCGAAACGATTACAAAAAAAGATAAAAAGGCAATAGAGAAGCACTACGAAAACAAACTTGATTTTTCGACACTTTATATAAAAGCCGGCGCAAGATATGTAGATGATAAACAAAGCCAAAATGTAACTGCTGAAATAAAAATTGAAAAGGACAAACAGATTTTAGTAAGTGTTCGATTTTTAGGAATTACAATGGCAAAAGCCTTGATTACACCAACAGCAGTAAGTTATTACGAAAAAATAAACAGTACTTATTATGAAGGCGATTTTAGCAGTTTGAGTAAATGGCTTGGAACTGAATTAGATTATAATAAGGTACAGAATTTATTAATAGGGGAAGCTTTTGATGATTTAAGAAAAGGAGAATATACACAGACAATTGTAGAAAATCTTTATCGCTTAGAAGATGAAAAGGATCAAAATATAAAAAAGGCATTCTATTTAGATCCTGAAAAATATTTGCTTCAGAAAGAAGAAATCACACAAGCATCTGAAAATAGAAAATTAGAAATTAATTATTCTGATAGTAAAACTTTTGCTCAAGGAACAATTCCAACAACACTTACAATTAATGCTGTTCAGCCTAAAGGAACGACTAACATTAATTTAAATTACAATAATATTTCGTTCAACGAGGAACTTTCTTTTCCGTATAGTGTACCAAGCGGTTATAAAAAAGTTTTAATTAAGTAAATTTGCAAAAAGAAAAAAGAAACATGCCAAAATTTCTCCTCAGCCTAATTTTTATTTGTGCCACAACTTTTATGTGGGCGCAAGATTCACAGCAAGAAAAACTTGAACAGCGTAAAGCGCAGATTCAGCAAGAAATTAGAGATAATGAAAAAATGCTGCAATCCGTAAAGAAAAAAGAAAAATCAGCTGTAAATGTATTTTTAATCCAGGCGAATAAAATCAAATTAAAAGAGAAATTAATCAATACTACTGCAAAGCAGGAAAAACTGATAAGCAATGATATGTATATTAACCAAGTTAAGGTTAATAAATTAAAAAAGGAGCTTGAGGTTTTAAAAGCAGATTATGCTAAGATGATTTTAAAATCATACAAAAGCCGTTCTGAGCAGAGTCGAGCAATGTTTATTTTGTCTTCTGAAAGTTTTTTACAAGCTTATAAAAGAGCACAATATTTAAAACAATATACTAATTTTAGAAAAAATCAAGGTTTAGAAATCCAGTCTAAAACCAATCAATTAGTTGATTATAATGCCAAATTGGATGGTCAGAGAACGATTAAGAAAAAAATTATTGCTGAGAATGAAAAGGAGAAACAAAGTTTAGAAGTAGAGAAAAAAGAACAGCAAAAATTAGTTAACTCTATTAAAAAGGATAAGAATAAAATTATTGCCGATACAAGAGCAAAACAACAAGAATCGAGAAGAATCGATGCTAAAATTAAAGAACTTATTCGTGAACAAATTAGATTAGCCAATCAAAGAGCCGAAGAAGAGAGACGCAGAAGAATAGCTGAAGGTAAAGCCAGTGAAGCTGAAAAAGCAGAGGCAGCAGCACCTAAAAGTTATTCATCAGATAGAATTGCATTAACGCCGGAAGGTAAAATTTTAGCTGCCGATTTTAAAGCAAACAGAGGAAAATTGCCTTGGCCGGTAGAGAAAGGATTTATATCTCTTGGTTACGGAGATCAACCGCATCCATTGTATCCAACATTAAATGTTCATAATTCAGGAGTAGAGATTACTACTGAACAAGGAGCAAGTGCACGTGCAGTTTTTGAAGGAGTGGTATCAAAAGTTATAGCATTGTCTCCTGTAAACAGGGCCGTTTTTATTCAGCATGGAGATTTCTTTACCGTATATCAAAATCTAAGTTCAGTATCTGTTGAACAAGGTGATAAAGTAAAAGTGAAACAAGTTATAGGAAAAGTTAGAACTAGTGGAGACACAGGAAAAACAATTATCAAGTTTTTGATTCTTCAAAATACAACAAATAATAATCCAGAAGGATGGCTTCAAAATAGATAGTTTAGCAGTATTATAAAAAAAGCTAATGAATATTAGCTAAAAAACCTTTTCAATGGTATTACACCAGAGAAAAGGTTTTTTTATTTGCTTACATTATCAGGGTTTTCAATTAAAATAGTATTTAAACCCAGATCATATTAAAGAATTTTGAATAAGAAACTCTTTTTTTATGGCCTCCATTCACTTTAATCATATTGTTCTAAAAAATATTTAATAACATCAGTTGTAGTTACAATTCCTTTTAGTTCTCCATTGTCTACAACAGGCAGAGCATGAAAATCTTCTTTTGCAAAAACTTCAGCCAGATCTTTGATAATAGCATCAGAAGGAAGAGTTCTTGGTTTTGAAGTCATAACCTGCGAAATGCTCAGCATATCTAGGATCGCTTCATCAACACCTTCCTGTCCATCAAATAAAGCACCAAAAGTCAGTCGATTAACATCAGTTCGGCTTATAATACCAACTACCTCTTTGCCATTAACAACAGGAATATGTCTAATCGAATTCGATTTTAGTTTTTCTACTACTTTTCTTAAATCGTCTTTTTGATTTACAGTCACTACGCTTTTAGTCATAATGTGACTAATTGGTTCTCTTTTTTTCATAATAGATAAGTGTTAAATTTATATCAAATGTGTAAAATAATTCCGATAATATTTGTGACATTTATCAGCATTTAAATCAAAACAAATGATTACTTATAATAGTGGAAATATGAGAATAGTATGAAGTAAAAACTAAAAGAGGCAGTTTTTTGATCAATAGATTTGTAAATTCATTCTTAAGTTAATTTGAAATTGCATCGATTGAAATTAAAAATAGTATTTTTGCACTATGGAAACAAATAGACAGAAAAAAATAGGCAGTGTAATCCAGAAAGATCTGGTTGATATTTTGCAAGGTGAAGTGAGAAAAAATGGAATTAGCAACTTAGTAATTTCAGTATCCAAAGTTAGTGTTACTTCAGATTTATCTGTAGCGACAGTATATTTAAGTATTTTTCCACAAGAAAAAGCAAAAGAAACTTTAGAAGGAATAAAATCAAATACGACCTTAATCAAACATGATTTATCACAGCGCGTTCGCTTGCAATTGCGTCGTGTGCCAAATCTAGTTTTCTTTATTGATGATTCTTTAGACTATATTGAAAAAATAGACAACGCTTTGGCAAACAGAGAAAATCCAATTGAAAACCGTGATCTACTAGAAAAAAGAAGAAAATCATAAATTGAATTTCCCCCTTTACATAGCCAAACGATATATTTTCAGCCGAAGTAAAAATAACGCTATCAATATTATCAATCGTATTGCCAGCATGGGAATTGTTGTTGGCACAATGGCTTTGTTTGTGGTGTTGTCCGTTTTTAGCGGATTAAAAGTTTTTAGTCTTTCGTTTACAAACGAAATAGATCCCGATTTAAAAATGACAAGTACTTTAGGAAAATCATTTTTTATTTCTAAAGAACAAGAAAATCAGCTCAAAAAAATTGAAGGAGTTGCTTCTTACACCAAAATTATCGAAGAACGTGTTTTGTTCTTATTCAAAGATAAACAGCATGTTACCTATTTAAAAGGTGTAGACAGTGTTTATCCTGTAGTAAACGATATCAAGAAAAAATTATTTAATGGGCAGTGGCTTAGAAGAGACTCTTATCAGGTAGTAATTGGATATAGAATGGCGCAGGATTTCTCGATGGGAATTCTTGATTTTGAAAATCCACTGCAGATATTTGCACCAAAACCAGGGACTGGAGCAATAGAAAATCCAAATGAAGCCTTTACAAAAACAGATGTACTTCCTGTTGGAATTTACTCGATCAGCGAAGATTTAGATTCGAAATATGTCTTTGCTGATTTAAGTCTTACTCAGGAATTATTGATGTATAAACCCAATCAGATTTCAGGAATTGAGTTTAAACTAAAACCAAATGCAGATGAAAGTGCCATCACAAATCAACTAAAAAAGATTTTTGATAATAAAGTCACTTTAAAAAACAGAGCGCAGCTTAACGAGTCTTTGTATAGAATGCTCAATACGGAGAATATTGTAGTTTATTTAATTTTTACTCTCGTAATCGTTGTAGCACTTTTTAATTTGGTAGGCGCTTTAATTATGATGATTTTGGAGAAAAAAGGAAATCTAAAAACCCTTTTTAATCTTGGAACAGAAATTAACAGTCTTCGAAAAATATTTTTGCTTCAAGGAACGCTTCTAAGTATTTTTGGCGGAATATTAGGGCTGGTTTTAGGTATTATTCTAGTGGTGCTGCAACAAAAATATGAGCTTATTATGCTTACAGCAACCTTGGCATATCCAGTAGTATTTACCGTAGAAAATGTACTTATTGTTTTGGGTACAATTGTTTCTCTTGGTTTTGTAGCCTCATTAATTGCCAGCAGCCGAGTAAGCAAAAAGTTGTTGGATTAATATATTTCTCTAAAAAATATTACTTACATTTATTGCTTTAAAAATCTACAGCATATGATTGTTTCTGCCTAATCCTAATTTTATTTTTTTAGAATAATTAGGATACTTACGTTTTGCTTTCTTAGTTCAGATTATTACATCTGGGCAAATTTTATCATTTATCCTAAATATCATGACAGAAACAGTTATAAAGAAAAGTTTATTTTCTAAAATTTTCACCACCCTAAAACAAGCCTTACAAGGCGACGAATCTTTCGATTATACATCAGGAAGCATTAAGAAAGCCGTAATTCTATTAGCCATACCAATGGTTTTAGAAATGATGATGGAATCGGTTTTTGCTTTAGTCGATTTGTATTTCGTTGGACATTTAGAACACAGCAGTTTTGCAATTCAAACAGTTGGATTAACAGAGTCTGTTTTAACAATTATATATTCTATAGACATCGGATTAAGTATGGCAGCAACAGCAGTTGTGGCAAGACGAATTGGAGAAAAAGATCCAGTCGCCGCTGCAAAAGCTGGAATGCAGGCTATAGTTATTGCATTTGTACTGAGTGTTTTTATGAGCATTTTTGGAATTATCTATGCTAAAGATATTCTTTTATTTATGGGAGCTTCTGCAGATGCAGCCGAACATGGTTTTAGATATACTCAGATTATGATTGGCTCAAGCTTATGTATTACACTTTTATTCTTGATAAACGGAATTTTTCGAGGTGCTGGAAATGCAGCAATCGCAATGAAAAGCCTTTGGATAGCCAATATTTGTAATATTATTTTATGTCCAATTTTAATTAATGGTTTCGGATCAATTCCTGCTTTCGGATTAGTTGGTGCGGCTATCGCCACAACTTTAGGAAGAAGTATTGGGGTTTTGTATCAAATTTATCATTTGTTCTATGGAAATGGAGTCTTAAAAATTAAAATCGCCTATTTAATTCCAGATTTCAAGCAGATAAAAGCTTTAGTTAAAATTGCTGCTCCCGGAGTTTTACAATTTGTAATAGCATCTTGCAGTTGGATTTTCTTGGCACAATTAGTCGCTACAACAGGAGGTGATCATGGTTCTGCAGGTTATCAAACTGCATTGCGAATAATGATGTTTTTTATTCTGCCTGCTTGGGGATTGAGTAATGCAGCGGCAACTTTGGTAGGACAAAATTTAGGAGCCAAACAAATTGAACGTGCCGAAAAATCAGTTTTTACGACTGCAAAATACAATTTGGTTTTTATGGCTTCTATTACCATTATAACATTAGTTTTTGGACAGTATATAATTTCATTTTTCACCAATGACGAAATAGTAAAAACGGTTGCAGTCGAAGCTTTGCAGATTATGTGCATTGGTTTTGTCTTTTACGGAATTGGAATGGTTTTAATAAATACCTTTAATGGAGCAGGAGATACTTGGACGCCGACAGGAATTAATTTCTTTGGATTCTGGCTGTTTCAAATACCATTAGCGTACATTCTTGCCAAACATTTTAATATGGGGCCAACAGGAGTTTTCATTGCAATTCCAGTTGCTGAGACCGCAATAACATTAGCTGGAATCTTTTTCTATAAAAGAGGAAAGTGGAAAAGAGTTCAGGTTTAAAATTTATTTGTATAATTTTTCTTAAAAAAAGACGTTTGAAATTTTGTAACCAAAAACTTTATTATGAAAAATCGAATTAAATTTTCAACGCTTTTAGGAATTTTAGGATTGGCAGTTATTTTTTCGTTTAAACCACTTGAAGAGAAAAAAACAATTGTAATTGATGCCGGTCATGGAGGAAAAGATCTTGGTGTCGACATGTATGGATTTCAAGAGAAAGTGATTACAGAGACAATCGCAAAAAAAATTAAAGCATTAAATAAGGATAATAACGTCGAAATTGTTTTGCTTCGAGATAGTGATCGTGAGATGGAATTGAGCGAAAGAGTTTCTATTATCAATAATCTAAAACCAGATTTGGTTGTTTCTCTGCATATTACTGCAAATATGAACATGAGTGCAAATGGGGCGGAGGCCTATGTTCCCTCAAATGAGACGTTTCATGAAAAATCAAAAGAAAGCGCAGTTATTGTAATTGATAAAATAACAGAAACTGGAAATCTTAAAAAAAGAAAAGTTGCAGAAGCACCTTTCTATATTCTAAAAAATGCTAGTTGTCCTGTAATGACATTAATGATTGGATTTTTATCGAATGAAAAAGATCGCGATTATATTACCAGTGAAAAAGGACAGACAGAGATTGCACTTAACATTTTAGAAGCTGTAAAGTAAAAAATGACTATACATTCAAAAAAAAAAAGACCTTCAATATTGAAGGTCTTTTTTGTATCACGATCTTTGTTAATGTTAGTTTTCGCATTTTTGTCATTTCGACGAAAGGACAATGATTGCGGTTATTTGGTTTAAAACTAAAGTTTTTTACAGACTTTGTCTTAAAATTTGAAAAGATTAAACATCTTTAAACAAATTCATATCCTGCGTAAACCTGCTCGATTTCTTTCATAATTGCGAATAAATCTTCAGGAGCATCTGTTGTAACCAATTTTTGTTTGAATTCTTTAAAAGAATGAATTCCTTTAAAATAGTTCGTATAATGACGGCGCATTTCTACAATTCCTAAACGCTCGCCTTTCCAATCCATAGACCATTGCAAATGATTTCTTGCGGCTTCAACACGATCAATAACCGTTGGAGCAGGTAAATGCTCGCCCGTTTTAAAATAGTGTTTAATTTCATTAAAAATCCACGGATAACCAATTGCAGCACGGCCAATCATGATGCCGTCAATTCCGTATTCGTTTTTATATTTTAAAGCTTTCTCAGGATTATCGATATCACCGTTTCCAAAAATAGGCATCGTAATTCTTGGGTTGTTCTTTACACGTGCAATATGCGACCAGTCAGAGTGGCCTTTGTACATTTGAGCACGAGTTCTGGCGTGAATCGTTAAAGCTTGAACACCTATATCTTGAAGCCTTTCAGCAACTTCATCAATGTTAATAGAGTTTTCATCCCAGCCCAAACGAGTTTTTACCGTTACAGGCAGATCAGTACTTCTAATAACCGCTTTTGTCAAACGAACCATTAAATCAACATCTTTCAAAACGCCGGCTCCAGCACCTTTACAAACTACTTTTTTTACAGGACAGCCAAAATTAATATCGACTAAATCAGGTTTTACCGTAGAAACAATTTTAGACGAAAGTGCCATTGCCTCTTCATCACCACCAAAAATCTGAATTCCAACAGGACGTTCGTAATCAAAAATATCCAACTTCATTCTACTTTTGATCGCATCACGAATCAATCCTTCTGATGAGATAAATTCCGAATACATCATGTCAGCGCCGTGCGTTTTGCATAATCTGCGAAACGGCGGATCACTCACATCTTCCATCGGAGCAAGCAGTAAAGGAAATTCGGGTAATTCTATGTTGCCAATCTTGACCATCTTCATAATTTTTTGCAAAATTACAACATTTAGTTCAATTTGTACCAAATTGAGGTTCAAAGGTTCAGAGAGGCAAAGATTTAAAGGTTTTTAAATAAATTTTAAACCGTTTGAAATCAGTTTTTTATCATTTCGACGTAAGGAGAAATCCCACTAGTATTTCCAGTTAGAGAATCGCTAATCTTTGCAGAGTTTCGCGTGTGATTTCTCCTTACGTCGAAATGACAAACAAAACGTGTTTAGGTTAAGAAACCTTTGTCTCTTTGAACCTTTGCCGCTTTGTAACTCTAAAAGTTATCTATAATCAAAAAACCGAATTGGTTTTCGACTCATTGGGTTAAAAACCAAAGGGTTTAAAGTTTCTTTTGAAGCGAATTCTATTTTTGGAGTTACTCTTAATTTGGCTCTAAAGTGATCTTTTATTTCTTGCAAAAATTCTGGAGTTTGATTTTTTACAGCAATTTTTATCACGATTTCATCCGTACCTAAATCGTTTGTCGAAATTTCGATAATATGATTTTCGATATTATCAAAACCACTTAAAACGTCGTTCATTGCCGGCGGATAAAGCGTTGTGCCTTTGTATTTGATCATCTGTTTTTTTCGTCCTAAAACTGGACCAACACGCAAAGTGTGTCGCCCGCAGGCGCAAGGTTCATTATGAAGCAGCACAACATCGCCCGTTTTAAAACGCAGTAAAGGCATCGCTTCTATACCTAAAGTTGTAAAAGTGAGTTCGCCTGTTTCACCATCTTTAACAGGCAGATTATTTTCGTCTAATACTTCAATAATAATTAATTCCGGATGATGATGACCGCCTTTTCCATGTTCACATTCTGTAAAAGCCGTACTCATTTCAGTAGAAGCATAAGTCGAAAACAACTTAATATTCCATTTATCAGTGATTTTTTGAGACAAAGTATTCATAGAAAAATCCTGATCTCTCAGCGATTCTCCAATGCAAATGGCGCCTTTTACACTCGAATTATTATAATCGATTCCGTGAATTTCGGCATATTCAATTAACTTCAATAAAAATGAAGGAACAGTAATTAAATAACTCGGATTGTATTTTAAAATCGAATCCCACTGCATTTCAGGAATTCCGGCACCAACACGAATAACGCCTACTTTTAATTTTCTTAATCCCAGAAAATAAGCCAAACCTGCCATAAATTTTCTGTCGATTGTAGTCATTAACTGTACAACATCGCCTTCAGCAATTCCTGCGCAGGCAAACGAAATTGCTTCATTATAAGCCAATCGATCTAAATCAGAATCAGTTAAACCAAAAGTTACAGGATCGCCTAAAGTACCAGAAGTAGAGGCGTAGTCGATAATTTTATTTTGCGGTACGCATACAAAATCATCATTATACTGTTGTAAATCTTCTTTTGTAGTAACAGGCAAAAATTGTAAATCTTCGAGCGTTTTAATTTTCGAAATATCAATATTCTGTCCTGCAAAAAGTCTTTTGTAAAAAGGGGAATTTTGACTGATATATTCTAAAAGTTCGGTAAGTTTTTTTTCTTGAAAAATTTTAATTTCTTCTAAAGAATCTTTTTCTATTGCTGGAATCATTGTAGTTTTCTTTTGATCTTTTTTAAATATTTTTCAATTTTTTCTTTTTCGGGTGCAGTGGTGATTTCTTTCGTCAAAGCTTTTTCAAAATTAAGCTTTGCTTGTTGAAAATCTTTTATTTGGTAAAAGTACAATCCTGGCTTATAATATACAACCCAATAATCAGGGTTTAAGGATTGGTAATTTTGAATAAATGCAGCCGAAATACTTTCTTTTTTTTCAAGCAGTGAATCTATTTTATGATCTTCAATTCTAAATTTTTTGTAATTCTCGTAAGCTGTAGTTTCTAGAAAAGGATCTTTGGCAATATTTAAATTTTCTAGTTGAAACGAAACCAAAGTATCCATTTTTCGATTATTAAAAACAGCATCTAAATTGTAGCAGACAAATTCGCCTAATTGATACGGATTTGCAGATACCCAGACTAATTTTTCTTTAGGTTTAAAAATAATTCCGTGATGTGCCATAAGCTGATTCAATGCTTTTTCGGAACCATAACCAAGCGGAATATTTTTTAAACCGTTTTTATTTCGAAGAATTTCAGAAGCAATTTCAGGATTTACTTTTGGATTTTCAGACAAAAGTTCCTGCATTCTTTCAAATCGATATTCAGAATGGCTGTTGGCGATTTGAGCTTGATTCCTTTTGTCAGTTGCAAAAGCGTCGCCTTGAAAATGATTCGAGCAAATTAATTCATTATTATTTGAAACGTCGTAAACATCCATTTTTTTGGGAGAAACTTCGATTAAAACTGCTTTGTTATCATTTGCACTTCCTACCATTATAGATTCAGAAACAAATACTTTTCTTTTTTTTGCAATCGCAATAGCTTCGTCTATAGTTGCTGCGTGTTGTAAAATTTCTCGAGTAAGAATTGAAATTGGCGTTTTGGCAATTAACGGAATTTTTGATTTTGATGCATTAATTGTAATCGTTAAACCTTCTTGGTTCATTCCAGAAACCGCACCAATCATTCCCGGCCAAGTAATCATCATAAATTTATGACCTTCTTTCGGATTTATGAATGCTATAATTTTATTTTCGGCGAAAGCGTCATTTACATAAAAATCAAAATTTCTTCCAAGAATTAAACTTCCGTCTTCCGATTTTTCATTCCATGCAGCAAAAGAAGAACAGCCAACTAAAGCTAAATCTTGAAGAGCGTGGCCAATATCGTGTGCAGCGTGTAAATATAAGCCGCGTTGATATTTGGATGCGATATTGTCAAACTCATGCGAAGTATATTCTGAAACGCCAAAAATTTCTGTTTGATATTCCTCAGGAACATTCAAATATAATTTTCGATTGTACCATTTTAAAAAATGACGAAGCATTTTTTGTTCAAAATTTGACGGAATTAAATCGGTTATTTTAGAGAAAAAAATCTGTTGTTGTTTCTTTAAAAGCGAATCTGTCAAGGCGCCGGTATTTAAACCAATTTCAAGCGGATCGCCTTCAGCATACAATTCCCAAAGACCTTGTTTATTTTTTAAAAGTGAATTTTTTCCTGAGGTAAAAACAGAATCAGAGATTTTTTTAACAACTGGTTTTTCCGAATTATATCCCGAAATTTCAGGTTGATGGCGCATTGATTTTGATGTTCCGCAAGAAACAAGCGTTAGCAGAAAACCGATAAATAAAAAAAACGAGATTCGGTTTTTCATGACTTTTTATTCAGATTCTTTGTTGATTTTGGTAACTAAATATTCTTTACCAATAATTTCAGAGCAGGTAGAAACGGCACCAATTGTTACACCCAATACTCCGTGCATGTTTATACTTTGACCCGTAAGATACAAATTATCCAATTTGGTTTTTGCAGGGATTAATGTTTTCATCGGATTATTAGAATCTTTAACATATCCGTACATATTTCCGTTGTAACCGCCAATATAATCGCGATATGAAAGCGGCGTAGAAGAATGAATCGATTTTATACAATCTTTAATTCCAGGAAATTTCAGTTCAATTTCATCTAAAAATTTAGCTGTTTTTCTCGCTTTAAATTCCTCATAACTTTCGCCTCGATCACTTTTTTCAGCAGTTGTGTTAAAAGTATCGATCCAAGGAATCATATCTTCATATTTCATGTAGGTAATAAACGTCATTCCGTCAGCCCAGATTTCCTCTTTTTTTGAAGCATTCATCGAAGCCATAAAACCTTTTGGCCACGAATCATCATCATAATCGTGCGCAGTCCATACTTCGCTGCTTTTTTTGAAATGATAAAAATTATGATTGATATATTTAAAAGTTTGAGGTTTAAAAACCAAATACAAACTAAAAGCCGAAATTACACCTTCAAGACTTTGAACTCTATTAACAAACGCTTTTCTAAAGTTTTCTTCGCCAGCCATTTTCAAAGTTGTCTTAGGTTCAATATTTGAAATAAACATGGAGCCAAAAACTTTTGTTCCGTCTTTTAATTCGACAAATTCAACTTTGTTGTTTTCGACATTAAATCGAGTAACTTCTTTGTATTTATAGAATTCGCCGCCATATTTTTTAAGCTGTTTTAAAAGTTGCTTTGTAATTTGGCTTCCGCCGTTAATACATCGCCACGAACTTTGAATGTATGAATTTACCGAAAGTGCATGAACGTAAAAAGGTGATTTATCCGGAATTCCGGCATACAAAAAATTAGAGCCGGCAAGAACTGCTTTTAACTTTTCATTCTGCGTGCATTCGTCAATTGTTTCTTTTGCGTTGAGCGCAAGAATTTCATTTTCGTATTTTCCTTCCCAGTTTAAATTGTAAAGCGGAAAAGAATCGCAGATCGCTTTTAGTTTTTCGCAGTATTTATTAATATTGGCTTTTTCTTCAGGAAAAAACACCGTAAGCTGCTTCGCAAAATTTTCATATCCCTGCGCATGCGGATATTCATTTGGATCATCTTCAAAAGAAATCATATCGTAACAGTTATCATCTAATTTTTTCAAATTTAGATGCTCCATAATACCGATATAATTAAAATATTTATAGAGATTTTCACCTTTATCTAAACCTCCGATATAATGAATTCCTGTATCAAAAATAGTTTTATCACGAACAAAAGTCTGCAGATTTCCACCGTATTGATTGTTTTTTTCGAGCACACAAACGCTGTAGCCTTCTTTAGCCAAAATTATAGACGAAACCAATCCGCCTAAACCGCTGCCAACAATTACTACATCGTAATGCTCCTTCATTCTATTTTTTCTTTAATACGGTTATAGTATTTTCTTCAGCAGTAATTTCAAAACCAGCAGCAATCAACTTAGTTTTTAAAGCTGAGCAGTTAATTAAGATTATTGCAGTACTTAAAATGATTTTTTCAAAAGCAGCAGTATAACTTTCTTCAGAAATTAAAAGAATTTCATGTTGATTTTCAAATGCTGATTCTAATTGATCAGAATAAAATAGTTGCCTCTTTTTAAGGAAATAATTCGTTTTTGCAACAGCCAATTTTTCTTCATCATTTATAAATGAAAATACCTTTCGCTGTGGTTCCTGCAAAGTCAATAAAACATCGAGCTGCCCATAATCATTTGCAAGATGTAATACTTTAGCTTTAGAATCAATGTATTTATTTAAGTTGTAATAGGTTTCTAAATTCTGACTTAGATCTTTTTTTACACTTTTGCCAATCTCAAGTTCTTTATAATCATAGCTGTTAATGAGCATTGATTTGAAATAAGCAGGACCTTCAAGCTGCTGACGAATTTTACGATATTCTGCTTTAAAGAAAGAACTGATTTTTTTTGTACGCTCGGCATAATTAATTCCAAAAGAATTATTCTCGGGAGCAATTCTCTCTAAAATTGAAAGGGTAAGTGTACTGCGATGAATTACAAAATCGCCTTTTGGAATCGCTTCTGAGGCTCCATGAATTACAACTGGAATAATATCTAAATTAAATTCTTGAGCAAGAAAGAAAGCGCCTTTATGAAATCTTTTTACGACATTGTTTTCAGAACGTGTTCCTTCTGGAAATACCATTAAGGAATAACCTTCTTCAACTTTTTTTCTCAGATGTTCTACACCGCCTTCAAGACCTTCAGAAACGGGATAAAAACCTGCTTTTCTAACTGTTCCGCCAAATATAGGAGAGTTGTAAACCCAGTCGCTTACTAGAAAAATAATTTTTGGACTCAGCATTCCCATTGCAAGAATATCAATAAACGAAGAATGATTTGCAATTATAACGGCTGGTTTATCAAAAGTTTCATTAAAATTATTGATTACTTTTTTATGGATAAACGGGTTTGAATACAATACAGATTTCATGAATTTTGAAATCACATATCTAAAAGCTTTCATTTTTGTTTTTTTGCTCAGCGGTAAAATCGGCATTATCGTAAAGCTGAAAATCGACATTAAAATGCCGCCCATACCATAATAGAAAAACGAAATTACACCATGAATAAAAGTGCGTAATTGAAAAGGAGGATTTCCGTTTTTTGGTCTATTTGACAAAAATAATTTGAACAGAATAGGATAAAAAATAAATGTAATAATCAAAGCTGCAAAAACTCCAATTAAAGAAACAGAAGAAATAGATCGCAATGCTGGATGTTTTGCAAAAATCATCGCACCAATTCCTAAAATAGTTGTAATTACCGCCAGAATAATTGAAGTTCTGTAAATGGCAATTTCATTTTTTCCTGATGAATATTCTTTTTGTAAAGCACTTGTCATGAAAATACTAAAATCAACACCATGACCAAAAATCAAGGTGCAGACAATCATGCTGAAAATATTCATTTGAATACCGAATATTCCCATAATTCCAGCCGTAACAATTCCCGTTAAAGCAATTGGAATACAGCTGATAATCACTAATTCGATTCTTCGGAAGAAGAAAAATAAAATCAAAATTACGGCAACAAAAGAATAATTTACAAGCGAATTAAAATCAGTTTTTAAAGTACTGAAAAAGGTTTCATTCATTTGCTGACGATCAATCGCAATGATGTTGTCTGTGGCAGAAGTTGATTTTACAAAAATATCACGTTGTTTTGGGGTAACTTTTACTAAAGTTGAAATTGTATAAAAACCATTTTTTTCGGTTACAAATTCTTTTAGCTGCAGCGCTTGAACTTTTAAATAATCTGAAATAGAGATTGGTTTAAAATCAAAATCTAAATGATCAAAAAAGATCGAATAGGTTGTTGGTTTAAAGCCAAGTTTTGAACCTTCGGAAATCAATTGTGATTTTAAATTTTCTTTTTTCTCAGCGTTCCAAAATGAATTCCATTTTTCAATTTTCTCCTTTTGCGCTTCTTGCGAAAGTACAATGCCGCCAATTGAACTAAAATTTAATATTTTGTCTTGTTCTTTTGCTGCAGATAAATCTCCAAAAAGCTTGTTGTTGTTCTGCAGTACTTCTTCCATGCTTTTTCCGTACGAGGCAACATAAATGGTTTTTGAAGTTAAACTTGTACTTTCTTCCAATTGTTTTTCAGCCGCTTTTATGTCTTTCGGAACAAAATTTAACTGCGATAAATCGTTATTGAAGCCAACATTATTATAAGTAAAAAAACAAACAATTGTAATTATAATACAGAGGCCAATCAGGATTTTATTATTATGAAAGGAGAAATGCGCGAGTTTATCAATCGCATTTTTTTTATGTTCGAAATTGTCTTGTTTTGGATTATACAAATGCGGAATAATCAAAAGAGAGAAAACTCCAGTTGCCATAACGATTACAGCGGCAAAAATTCCAAGATCATTTAGGGCATCAGATTTTACAAAAAGCAGACATAAAAATGCAACGGCAGTTGTTGAACTGCTCATAATTACTGGCATTGTAATGTCTTTGTACAATGTTTTAATATCGCTGTTATGCTTGTAATGCGTAAGAATATGAAGCGAATAATCGATCGTAATTCCCAATAAGATTGATCCAATTCCGAGTGAAATAGCTGAAATTTGTTCTTTTACAAAATATAAAAAGGCAACTGCGAATAAAGCTCCAAAAACGGTTGGAAGAAAAATAATAAGAGGAATTAATATTTTTCTATAAAACAATATCAAAATCAACATTAAGGTAAACATCGCAATTGATGTTGTTAAAACAATGTCGCTTTTAATTTGTTTTGCATTGGCAGCCGCAATTAAAGCGGAGCCAAAATAACTCACAGAAGTTTTTCCTTTAAACTGCTGATTTAAGTTTTCCTGAATTGATTTAAGTTTTTCGGCAAAAATGGAGTTTTTTTCCGTTTCGCTTGATGAAATATCTGAGGTTATAAAAAGCAGTAATTTCTTTTTATCCTTTGTCATTACAAAACCATTATCGAGTGTAAAATCATCGCCAATATTTAATTGCTGTAACTTTTTTAAAGCAATAAAAGAAATTCCGAGTGGATCCTGCAGAATAAAATCTTTGGTAATAAATCCAGATGGCGAAATAATCGATTTGTAATTTCCTTGTACAGTTGCCGCAATGCTGTCTTTTTGCAGTTTGTTTTGAATGGCAGTATAATCGTTGTCATCTAGAAAAAGAGGCAGATTATTGTAAACAAAATCAATGGTTTCCTGAATATTTTCTTCGTCTATTTTTCCTTGAATTCCAGTAATGTATGGTTTGCAGGATTTAGAAACACTGTCTGAAAAAACAGCAGCCATTTCTTTTAAATCATCTTGAGAACCATTTTTTTCGAGTTTAAAAATAACGGTTGTTTTATCGGCAAAATTTAATTGTTTTAAAACTTTTGCAGTTGCATCGGCTTTGTCGTTTGCCGGAATAAGTTTGCTGATGTCTTCTTCAAACTTAATTTGTGAAGCAAAGAAACCAAATACTAAAAGCAGCAAAACGGCCAAAAGAACCGATAAAGATTTTCGTCGGTTTACAAATAAATGAATGGCGTAAAAGTATTGATGCATAATTATTATTTATTGTTTTTTTGTCACAGATTACACGTATTAAAATGATTTTAGTATCTGTGTCAGTTTGCCACGGATTTCACAAATTTCCACTAATTAATATAGCAGAGATAGCATAATTTTTTTTAGCCACAGATTAAAAGACTAGCTTTAGTTTGTCACCCTGAGCGAAGTCGAAGGGCGTTCCAATTGGACGTGGGCTTCGACTTCGCTCAGCCTGACAAATTGGATGTAAAAATCATTTTAATACGTGTAATCTGTGGCAAACCTTACTTAATATTCGTTTTGTTCTTAGAACTAAAAGTGCTTAAAAGCAGATAACTTATAGAACCAGTAATAAGCGCCGAAACGGATGCTAAAATAAGACTTCCTACGATATATTGTGTAGCATTTTTTTGAATATCATTAAACGTAACAGAACTATCTAAAACCAAAGTATCATCTCCCGCTACAAAAAAACTTCCCATTTTTAAGGAACCATATATGACAAGCGGAATAAAAGGCGGGAAACTTACATTTGAAGCTAGATAGGCAATGACTTTGTTGAGCCTGAATAATGCTGCAAAGGTAAAAAGCAGTACGGTTTGAAAACCCCAAAATGGCGAGATACCAATAAAAACTCCTAAAGCAATTGAAGCCGATTTTATGAAATTAGAATCGTTGCTTTCTAAAATATCTTCAAGAAAGAATTTTTTAAAACCTTTTTTTTTTGCTCTCCTAAAAAAATCTCTCGGTTTAATATACAACAGAGCGTTGATTACCAAAACCGTATTTAAAATACTGATTCGAGTAAAATCTCTAAATGGACGAAAATGTGAAACGCGTTCTGCAGGATCATACAAAACTTGTATCGGAATATTTTTAACTACAATTCCTTTCCAAGCGGAACGAACAATTACCTCAATTTCAAATTCAAATTTATTGGTGTAAAACTGTTTCGGAATTAATTTTAAAGGATATAATCTAAATCCCGATTGTGTGTCTTCAAGCACAATTCCAGTTTCAAACTTAAACCAGAAATTCGAAAATTTATTTCCAAAACTGCTTTTCTTAGGAACATTTTCCTGAGTCATATTTCGGCTTCCAATTAAAAGTGAATTGGGTTCTTTTTGAATTGCTTCAATAAAAACAGGAATATCAGAAGCAAAATGCTGTCCGTCAGAATCAATCGTAATTGCGTACTCAAAATTTTGTTCGATTGCTTTTCTAAAACCATTACGCAGCGCTCTTCCTTTTCCTATATTTTTAGGATGATGAATTTGAGTTAGGTGATGATATTGTTTTAGAATTTCGTTTGTTTGGTCAGTCGAACCATCATTAACAATAATGACATTTGAAGTGAAATCTAAAATAGAATCCAGCACTTTTTTCAATGTTTTTTGATTATTGTAAGTGGGTACAATAACACAAAAAGAAGTTGAACTGAGCAGGTCTTGCTGAGATAATATAGGTTTCATTGGGAGTTTTTCTTGAGCTTATTTTACAAACTGCTTCTCCTTGTCAGAGAAACTTTTAGATTGTAAAACAAAGTCTTTTAGATATAGTTTCAAAGCAGTATTTTGCTCTGCATAGTGAGCGGTAATAAAAGCTTTATCTTCTTTAATATTTTTTTTGTAGCCGGTAATTCCAGGAACATCTTCCTGAATACTTAAGCGAATCATTCTAATTTCGATATTGTTTGGATCACTTTTTATAGTCGCTTCCAGCAATTTGGCACCTTCTTTAAAACGATCCATTTTGTTTCTTAATTTTTTCTCGAATTTTGAATCTAATAAAATAGATGCCGCTTTGTAAGCCACCAAAATTTTATCATCGTCATTAGTAACACTAGAAAGTTTCTGTGTAAATTCTTTTGCATTAGTTTCTGATTTTGCAACGTCAGAATACATTTTTCGGATTGAAGCCAGATCAGGTGTTCCAACAAAATTTATCCAAAGAAGTAATGATATAAGTAATTTCATAATTATAATTTTTTATACGTATTGCTCAATTTCAAAGCAACAGTATCATTAAAATAAGTGGTGTTTTTCACCTTTACCAAATCATCCTCTGTGACTGTTATATCAAGTTCTAAGCGTAACTCCGGATTTGTCTCTGGATTAATCAACGCCATGAATTTTACATTTGTCAATGTTTGAATCATCAACGAACTTTTAGTAATAGATTCTGTAAGTTCTTTAATAATTTGAATCATACAAACGCCCGGCATTATTGGGTTTCCAGGAAAATGCCCCTTAAAAACCTCATGATTGGCATTAACTAATATACGAATATTATATTTAGCGTCACCTGTTTTCTCTTCCGAAAGTACTTTATAGAAGTCTTTTAAAACCATAATTTTATTTTTTTCCAAATGTATATGCAATACCAAATTGAAACACTAAGTTATTGCTGTCGCGACTTTCATCATAATAATTTGTAAAAGCATTAGTCAGTCCTTTTTTTACCCTTGCTTCAAATGCAATACCATTTTTTAGACCGTATCCTAATCCTCCAATAATTCCCAAATCGATATCATCACCTTTGTTAAAATTATATTCTTTAGCCTTAGGATTGGCTTTAATATCGTCAGCAATCAAAATATCTATAAAAGGCCCTGCCAGAACGTAAAAATTTTCACTAAAATTAAATTTATTTATTGTAACTGCCGAAAGATATTGTAATGAAACATCTACAGTCCCACTATCTTCTGTAGTTATAATTGAGTTTGTTGCTGGATTATAAGTACTAGTATTACCCATAGCTATTGTGCCTTTTCCTCCTTGTCTTGAATAGGTTAATTCAGGTTGAAGCGTATAAATTCTGCCAAGTTTTAAAGCACCAAAACCACCAATATAAAAATCTGTTTTGCTATTTAGATCAGTATTTGTCATTTTAGCAATATTAACTCCGGCTTGAATTCCCGGTTTAAAAGTTACCTGAGCTTGTGTTTTTCCTATTGCCAAAAAAAGTAATGCAATAATTGATAAATTTTTAATATTCATATTCTATTTAACGTTAAAAGAGTAAGAAACTCCAATTTGGAAATTTACATTAGTGTTATAGTCACCAAAAAGATAATTACTATTAGAATTGTTGTAATAGTAATCGCTGTCTAAAACATCTAAAAGTCCTTTTTTAAATCGAAATTCAAAAGTAAGCCCTGAAGGCATTTTATATGCAAGACCAGTTACAAACGAAATGTCATTATATGTTTTTCTAAAAGCTAAATTATCATTTAAAAGAACATCTAATGCTGGTCCAAACTGTATTTGAAAACCCTGTCCAAATGTAAATTTATTAATCATAGCGATAGACAAATAACTCATTTGCAAATCCTGATAAACGATTTTTTCTGTTTGTGTATTTGGGTCAATAAAATTTCGAGCAACATTATTAGATCCTTGTCTGATATAATTTATTTCGGGCTGCAGCGCATAACGTTTCGTTAGATTTATTTCTCCAAAACCGCCTGCATAAAAATCAGGTCTGTAATCTGCATGCATTTCTGAAATCGTCGAAAGACTCAAACCCGCTCGTAAACCTGGTTTAAAAGTTACTTGAGCTTGCATCGTTAAAACCGTAAAAAAAAGAAATAGGGCAGTCGCTATTTTACTTTTATACATTTATTTTACTTTAAAAGTGTAACTAATACCAATTTGAAAAACTTGATTTAAGATAACATCATTATAGTAATAATCGTTATTATCGTAATCAATTCCATCGTAACCATAAATATCAATTAATCCTTGTTTAATTCGGGCTTCAAACGTTAATCCATTTGGTAATGTATAGCCAACTCCACCAACAATGGCAAGGTCAAAATCTTCGGGATTGCTATTGATATAATTATCAGAAACTTTTAAATCTAAAGACGGACCGCCCAAAATGTGAAAGCCTTTACCACCAATGTTAAATTTTGCAACCGCACCAAGGGTTAAATAATTTAGTTCATAATTTACATAACGATAATTATTGCCGTTCCCAAAATATTCTCTTCCTTCATCACCTTGTCTAGAATAGGTTATTTCAGGCTGCAGCGAAAAATATTTATTAAATTTAATATTCACTAATCCACCAACATAGAAATCTGTTTTAGATTGATTATCATCAATATTGGTCAATGTTGACACATTTAAACCTCCTCGAAGTCCAGGACTAACTTTTACTTGTGCTTGAGATAATTGAATTCCAATACATAAAACGAAGGCAATTAAGGTTATTTTTTTCATCATTAGATTAGGTTAGTTTTAGGATTAGTTTAAATTTTTATTCTGATTTAAAATAATTCAGCTCAATTTTCAATTTAATATTCTGATGAATTATCTGAATATTTTCGGCAAAAATATTGTTTTCTGAATTGAAATACAGCGTAAATTTTTCTTTTGTTTTAGATGCGTGAACTATCTTTTGCAGTTTTTGATTTTTTTTGGAAACAAAAATGTAATTGTCTCGTTTTCCGTCTGCCGATTTATAGATATTATTAGATTCATTTTCAAATTGCTCCTGAATCAAATATTGTTTTTTCAAAAGCAGTCTAAAATCTTCTTTTAAAGTATTGATCAATATTTTTCGATCTAATTCCGAAACAATAGAATTGACTTTAAAATCAGTTTCAGAAATTTCGAAATCCATTAATTTATTTCCGAATTCCGTTGTAAAAACAATTCGATGTGTAGTATCATTTATTTTTTTGGCAATAAAAATCCCCGATAATTCATTTCCGTAAACGCTTATGTTGGTTTTATAAACATAATCGGTTTTTGAATCTGAAAAATACGGAACTTCATAAGACGTTTTGTCTAGTTTTTTGGGCGTATAGTTTTTTGTGACCGAGCCGCACGAAACTAAAACAATTGCCAGAAAGCAATTAATTAGTAAAAACTGAATCGTCGATTTTTGCATTGATTACTTTATTTTTAAGTACAATTCTAGTATAATCTTCAGATGATTCTAATAATTTTACCTGAACAACAGTTGCTTCTTCCTTATCAAAAGTCAGTTCAATTTGTTTGATGTATTTTTTCAGCGCAGTATCTTTCGGAACAAATTTTGCCAGATTTTGCCCTTTCAGTTTAAAATACGAAATCGTAAATTCTTTGTCATCAAACATATTGCCGCTTACGCTTCCTACAATCAATTTATTAATTCGCGCAAAGATTTTGCTGTTGCCAATATCAACAGCGCTTTTCTTTCCTTCATCGTTAATCAGGATTTTTCCGTTTTTGAAAGTAATGCTGTAATTGTATGGTTTTTTATACTGCCATTGCAAAAGTGCAGGCTCTTTAAAAACCATTTTTCCCGAAGTTTCAATATCTTTTGACAAAAAATCCAAATGTTTGTATTGAACAAAATCGGTACTTAAAGTTTTGATTTTTTTGGCCACAACATTTACATCTTGTTTAAAAGAAGCAATCTCAGCATCGGTCATTTTTTGTTCCTGAGCAAACAAACTGCCTGAAATAAAAAGAATTAGTAGAGCTATTTTAGTTTTCATATTTTTTCAAAAATTGTGCTTTATTTTTTTTTGCCACCGATTAAAATGATTTTCACAGATTACTATTTATTGAATACATGTAATTTTTATTAAACACATAGAGACATAGTCTCGGCGCTTTGGGATTGTGTCTAAAAGAATACAAAAAGAAACAGGTTTCTAACACATAGTTCTCTATGTGTATTTTAAATCAGTGAAACGCCTTTTTTAAGTATTCTAAATCTATGTTTCTATGTGTTAAAAATTATATCTGATTGTTTAAATTATAAAATCCGTTTTTATCCGCGTCTTCGCGATAGCAAATCCGTTTTATCCGCGTTCCATTTTATAAGCTTTAAGATTCAAAAGTTCTTCAATTGAAATTGCGGTATAATTATTTTGCTGTAAAAATTGCAAAAACTGTTCCAGTACCAAAACGGAATGCGAACCTGTATCGTGCAAAAGTACAATTCCGCCCGGAGAAACCCGTTTTATAATTCGATTCAAAATCAATTCTACATTTGTTGTTCCTCCGTCAAGCGAGCGAATATTCCAGCCAATAGTTTTATGTCCGGTTACTTTTAAAGCTCTTAGAATCGATGGCGTCGTAACTCCGTAAGGCGGACGAAAGAAGTTTATTTTTTTGGAAGTGAATTTTTCGAGAATTGCATCTGTTTTTTCGATTTCTTCCTTTATTTGTTTCGCATTATAAAAATCAAAAAACTTAGAATGCGAATAGGAGTGATTTCCAACCAAATGACCTTCGGTAATAATTTGTTTTACGATTTCAGGATGTGTTTCTACATTTTTACCAATGCAGAAAAAAGTCGCTTTGGCATTGTGTTTTTTTAAAAGTGCTAAAATTTCCAAAGTAAATTCACTTGGTCCGTCATCAAAAGTCAATGCAATTTTTTTCTCTTTTTCAAAGGGATTATTGCAGAAAGCTTTTACATGATAATTAGATGAAATTCTCGAAGAACCAAAAGCATTTATTCCAATCCAAAGAAAAATTAGAGCCAAAAAACACCATATATTTATTGCGATATAGAGATTCAGAAGAAGCAGTAAAAGCAATAAAAAGATAAAAAATATCGAGATGTTTTTATGCGTTATCATTTTGAAAGTAACGTAAAACTATGATTTTTTCCGCTTAATTGATTGTATAATAAAATGGTTTTGTAAGCTGGTTTTGTAATCGAATTTACTTTTATAATTTCTGGAATCTCCTGTGTTTTCAAAATTTTAGAGGCCATCCAAAAAGCAAATGCAGAAGCCGTATCGTATTCGCCGCTCAAATGTTTGTAATACAAAACAGGTGTTTTTGCGAAAGCATTTTCAGCCAGATTGCTATAATAATTTTCAAAATCGACATTTCCGTCAAAACCTAAAACTAAAGCGTCAATGGCATCGATTTCTAAATTATTAGATTTTAAAAAAGATTTAATTTCAGTTTCGATTTCGTTTTCTTCCAATGTATTTACAATAGCAACATCCAGAAGTTCAGCGTAAGTAGTATCTTTTCTTTCGTTTTCTAAAACAAAAAAACTGGCTCCTTCACCATAAACCGCACCGCTGGTTGCAGCATTTAAAACATCGTAAGGTGCAGAATTATCTGCTTTAATACGTCCGTTTAATTTGAAAAGTGAAGTAGTATATTCTCCGTTTTCATCAACACCGCCCACCAAAATCGAATTGGCTTCGTCTTCTTCAATTTGCATTTTGGCATCAATAAGTGCCGATTCAAAAGAAACCGCACCATTTACATACGTAAAATTATAACCCTTACATTGCTGTAAAAGTGCAATCTGTGCCCCAACAGTATTGTGAGTAGATTGAATAAAAGAAGTTGGCGTTAAAAACTCTTCTTTATTATCTAATATGCTTTTCAGGAATTTTTCAGAATCTTCGATGCAGCCCAAACCAGTTCCGGTTATGATTGCGTCAACATTTTCAACATTAGCATCTTTCATTGCTAAAGCCGAAGCTACGATTCCGTTTTTTACACCTTTTGCCATTCTGCGGCTTGCAGCTGGCGAAATATATTCTTTGTATGCCGGCGAAACAATCGCCAGTACATTTTCATCATGATTTACAACAGCTTCTTCTAAAAAAACAGTATCAAATGTTTTTTGAGTCGAAATACAGCCTACTCCATTTATATATGTTTTTTTCATTTTAGCTTTTTGAAAATATAAGGGTTGAACAATTTCCTCCAAACCCAAAAGAGTTAGATAAAACGTGTTCGATGTTTTTATTTTTTAAAGTAGTCTGCGGTGTCAAATCGAATTCCTCCATTTGAGTTTCAAAATTCAAATTTGGATAAACGACATTATTCTGAATCGCCAAAACGCTGTAAACAGCTTCAATTGCAGCTGCAGCTGCTAAAGTGTGACCTGTAAATGGTTTTGTTGAACTAAAATCGGGAACTTTTTCCTCTTCATAAATTCGGCGTAAAGCTCTTCCTTCAGATAAATCGTTATTTGGAGTTGCAGTTCCGTGCACGTTGATATAATCTATTTCAGAAGGTTTTAAACCTGAAACTTCAAACGCTTTTTTCATTGCTAGAAAAGCGCCGTCTCCATTTTCTGAAGAAGCCGTTTGATGAAAAGCGTCATTTGCATTTCCATAACCCGAAACTCTTGCCAGTACTTTTTTATTTTGTTTGGAAACAATTTCATCCGATTCTAAAACTAAAAAAGCGGCTGCTTCTCCAAGATTCAATCCTTTTCTTTTATTGTCGAAAGGTTTGTTATTATCATCAGATAAAATCATCAAAGTTTTAAATCCGTTGATGGTGAATTTTGCCAAAGCATCAGCTCCGCCAACAATTACACGGTCTAATTTTCCAGTTTTGATTAATCTTGCACCTAACATAATCGAATTTGCTGCAGATGAACAAGCCGTGCTAATGGTTGTAACCATTCCTTTTAAACCCAGTTCTTCAGCAATTTTTTCAGCAACATCGCCGCCATCGTGACAGGTAATATATTTAACCAATTCTGGTTTTTCGAAATAATCGTAATAATGTTTCTCCGTCATGTCCATTCCGCCCACACTTGTAGCCGAAATAAGTCCAGTTCTAAATTCGTTGATAGATGTAATACCGGCATTTTCAACAGCTTGTTTTGCTGCCAAAGTACCAATCATAGCGGTTCTCGAAAAATTATTATCGCTGTTTAATCCCAGTTCGCTGATAAGTTCATCGTTGGTTTTTTTAATTTCACCCACTTTAATAACATCTGCATGAACTGTAGAAATATTAGAAATGCGAGAAATACCGATTTCATTTTCGATTAACGAATGATAATTTTCTTCAACCGAATTACCGATTGCAGAGATAATTCCCATTCCTGTTATTGCAACACCTTTTGCCATTTTAGATTTTAGAGTTTTGATTTTAGATTCTAGAACTTTGTCAAAGTTTCAAACTTTGATAAAGTTGACGGATTTTAAAACATTTTAGATTTCAGATTCCAATAGGAAATCTAAAATCTAAAATCTGAAGTCTAAAATGTAAAATTATTTAGTTCTGTTAGCGCTTATGTACGCTGCCATAGTTTCGATAGATTGGAAAATTGTTTTTCCTTCTTTCGGATCTACTAATTTAATTCCGTAATCTTTATCTAAAATCACGATCAATTCAAGCGCATCAATTGAGTCCAAACCTAAACCATCTCCAAACAAAGGATCGTTATCAGCAATATCTTCAATTGTGATGTCTTCAAGGTTTAGAGTCGTGATAATTTTGTTCTTCAATTCTTCTTTTAATGCTTCCATGATTATTTATTATATAATGTATTGATAGTTTCGTTTGTATATTTTGTGTTTTCTGCTGTGCTGATGGTACAGAGAAAAGCTTTATAATTGTCATTAAAAAATTCTACCCAGCCGCACAAAACCATATCTGCCTTATTTGTATTCAAAAGAATATTCGAATAATTCGACATGAATTCTGTGTTAAAGGCATCAAATATAAAGAAAGAATTCTCACTTTTCAGCTGATGACGGATACTTATTTCGCCCAGACAAATATTTGGCAGCGTATAAACAAAAACCGCCGGACTCGGATAATAATTTTCTTTGTCTGAAATAGATTCCTGATATTTTACATCTGTATCTAAACTTGAAGATTTATTCGCTAAAACTAAAGCGATATTATGTTCTTCTTCTGTTGAAGTTATCGGACTCAAAAGCAATTCTGATGCTAAAAAAGCCAGTTTGCTCAAAGCATCCATTTTGAAAAACTTTGGATATTGCATTTCAAAATTGCGATACGCTTGTTTCGAGAAATTAGCAAAATCTGTTGGTTCAATTTTGAATACAGAAGTTCCGTCCAAAACAATTTCGTTGTTTTGGATAGTGATATAGGATTGTATGTAGGTTTTGTTTTGAGTCATTGTTGTTTTAAGAACATAATTTTTTAATATCCGCTTTTAAAAATAATTGTGAAAAAAGAACAGGAAAATTTGTTTTACGACCTTTTTTAATCATTGTCATATAAATGTTATTCTTGTCCAGAAAAAATATCCTGCTTGACTGATATACAGAATTAAGTGCGAGAGCGTCTGGTGATTTGTTATAAATTATTAATTCTTTCGAATTTATTGCTCTTTTACATCCTAATTTATTACAGTATTTACTAATAATTGCTCTATTTCTTTCAGCGTCATATTTGCTTATAATTTTCGTAAGATGTTTTTCAGTTGCCTTCCGATAAATTGCATAAGCAAAAAATAGACTCATAAAAAACAGCAGATAATATTCGGTTCCCGTTTTTGAATAATCTCGATATGGATCGAAGTAAATTAAAAAAGGACAAATAAATAAAAAACTGAAAAGTATAAAAAGAAGTATGGTATCAAATATGTCAGACCAGCTTTCACTATAAACCAGTTTGCTTTTGGTTATACTTTTCTCGATATCTAAGTTTTTTAAATTTCTCATTATACTTTCTCAAAAACCACAGCCGTATTGCAACCTCCAAATCCAGAAGCCGTTTTCAAGAAATATTGAATATTCGCTTCTTCATTTTTCTCAATAACATTTACTGCTTCGCTTACCCCAATTTCGTCAAAACCTTTTGATTCAAAAAGCATATTTTTATTTACCGATTCTATAGCAATTACGGTTTCCAATAATCCCGAAGCGCCTAATGTATGACCGTAAAAACCTTTTAAACTATTTACAGGAACATTTTGCAACCCTAAACGATTTAAAGCAATCGCTTCCATTTCGTCGTTAAACGGAGTTGCGGTTCCATGTGCTGAAATATAATCTAATTTATTAGTTTCAATTTGAGCTTCTTTCAAAGCATTCTGAATACTTCTGAACAAACCTTCACCCGTTCTTGACGGACCCGAAATATGATTGGCATCGTTTATCGAACTGTCACCGATTATTTTTATTTTGGCTTTTTTGGCTTCCGCCGAAACTAAAACGGCTGCCGTTGCTTCGCCTAAACTTACTCCAGTTCTGTTTTTTGAATACGGTTTGCAAGGCAGATCGCTCATTGCTTGAAAAGCATTAAAACCAGATAAAACAAATTCTGAAACTTCATCACCAGCCACTACAAAAACATTGTCGTAAAGCTCAGACTGAATCATTCTTTTGGCAACTGAAACTGTCAGAATTCCAGAAACACAGGCGTTTGAAACCACAATTGGCTGTGTCGTAAATCCGAAGAAATCTGCAACGTTTTTAGCTAAAACATCTAAATGGGCATTATTGAAACTGTCGCTAGTATTGTCTTTTAAAGCCGTAACATTTCCTTTTGTTGTTGAAAGTATAAAAGCAGTTTTTGAATTGAATTCGATTTCTGCGTTTTTGATAATCGGCTCTAAAGCCAAAATCATTATTTTCTCTAAACGAGAATATTTAGTTTCAGTGCTGAATTTTGCAAAAGCACTGTTTATTTTTTCATCAGAAATAATTGAAGCATAAAACGGATTTGGCATTAAAGAAATATCATTGTGAAGTTGAATTCCAGAATCGCCGCGAAGAATCGCTTCGATGTTCGCTTCAACATCAAAACCTAAAGGTGTGATACAATTCGTTTGTGTGATGTATATTTCTTTTAGCATTTTATGGTCATTTTCTCCTGCAAGGATTTAAAACCTTTTAGGTTTAATTAATATAATTTTGCGATCCACGTAACTTTAGTGCATTTGTTTTCGCACATTGTTTCGAGTACTCCTATTAAAGTTAATAAAGGAGTAGCAAAGTCTTCAATCTGATCTTCATCTTCAAAAATTTGATCATTTAACAGCTCTTTTTTCTTCGTTCTGATGACGTAATATAAATTGGATAAATATTTTCGCAATATCTCAGGATCTTTAAAATCGGCTTTTGAATTAAGTGTTTTGTTTTCAAAATAAAAATCATCGTTAGCAGATTGATCTAATGTTCTGAAAGTTATGTAATCCATTTTTTCTTTAGGAAAGTATTTTACGAGATCCTTTTTTCTCTCCAAAATATAAAGAAATGTATTCAACGGATAAGTTCGACAAGTACCTTTCATTATTCTTTTTCCTGTCTTGTCATATCCCACTAGTAAACCATAATATTCTGATGCATGAATTTTGGTAAATGAGAGAATTATTAATAAAAATAAAACTAGTTTTTTCATCTGTTATTTTTAAAGATAAGTTTAATTTAAAAAAAGGGATATAATTTTTAATGCTTTTTCTAGTATTAATAATTACTATTCATATTGATAATGTCTAGAGTCAAAGAATTTCCATTTGTATTTTTCGTGACCCAATTTTATGACTGAATTTTCAATAAGCTTATTTTCTATTTCGTTAAAATTAAAATATAAGAATTGCGGCAGTTCTAATTTCTTACCGTTCTTTAAATACAATATGATTGATTTAAAATTCCAAACTTTTATAGGATATATTGAAGTACTAAAGCCTTTTATTTGATCTGTTTTAAGTAGTTCTTTTTTATCCGAAAAAATAGAAATTTTAAATATATTACCTTCTTCTAACTCGAAATTGTATGATTGTTTACAAATAATAACAACAAAATGATAGGTTAAGTACATCAATATGAAGTTGAATAGTACAAGCTGTAAAACTTCATTTGAGTAACTTTGTAATTTCAGTTTTTCAATGATTAAATACATTAAAAAGATAGAAAGCGTTCCGAAAAAAAGCATCAAAATAAATCTTCCAACAAGAATTAAATAATTGAATCGAGTTTTAAACAACTTCATTTTTTTACTTTAATAACCCAACTTTCCTTTTCCATTCCTCGTAAAAAGGAGGATTTGTCAGCATTAGATTTCCTTCTTTATCCAAAAAAACCTGAACGGTTTCGCCAGTGCAGGCTATTTCACCTTTAGCATCAATAATTTTAAAACGATAAATCATTTTAGCGGCAGGTGTATCAACAACTGTTGTTTCAATTGTTACGACATCGCCGTAGCGTAAAGACAATTTATGTTCACATTTTGATTTTACAATTGGAGTTGTGTAACCCGTTTTTGCAATATCTAAATAAGTTAGTCCGTGTTCGCGACCAAACGCTTCACGTCCATCTTCAAAATACGTGATATAATTACCGTGCCAAACGATACCAAGCGGATCAGTTTCGTTAAAACGAATTCTGATTTCGTGAGAAACGGTTAAATCTGTGGCTTCGTTAAACTGTTCTTTTCTTTTTGTCATAAAATAAGGCAATGGATGTTGTGATAATAAAGAACAAAAATAACAAACTTATTTTTGGGATGATTTCCAGGAATGAAACGCTGCGCAATAAAACATCATAAAAAGCTTCTAATCCCCAGTTCATAGGTGATGATTTGGCAATGATCTGCATGATTTTCGGCATAGCAAAAACCGGAACCCAAACACCGCCAATTGCAGCGAGAATAATAACGCTTGTTGCTCCAAAAGGAGCTGATTGTTCTTGTGTACTGGCAACGGTTCCTAATAAAATTCCGAATCCAATGGCGGCGAAACCTGAAAATAAAGCAACGACACTCATTAATGCTAGATGTCCTTCGATGTTTAAAGAAGGTAATCCGATGGATGGAAATAAAAATACGGCAACGGCAACCATCATATAAAACTGAATCATACAGATGATCGAGTAGGTAATGGTTTTTCCGATTATCACAACCAAATTAGAAACAGGATTGGTTCTTAATCGAACGAAAGTTCCCTGCGATTTTTCTTTTACAATATTTATAGATAACGGAATTACAATAAAAAATATCGCAAAAAGTGTCCACGCTGGAACGTTATGCTGTACAGAATTTGGACGAACTTCTTTGTTGTTTATTCTTGGAATTATTTCTTTGAAAGAAATGAAACTTTTTTGCTCAAAGTCGGCATTTCCTCCTAATTGATTTTGGAAAGTGGTGTAAATAGATTTGGTTTCGATTTGCGAAATCATTTTGTCGATCGAACTCATGACCGCATTTTTAAAACTCATTTGAACCGCTGGATCAAAATACAGTTTTACTTCTTTTTCTTTTATTATTCGTTTAGGTTCACTGGCTGCAGTGCTATCAGTCATGCCTAAACTGCTCACAATTTTCTCTACATTTTGATCTACTTTGGCTTGTAAATCAGAACTCAAATCTTTCGGAATTACAATAGCCAATTGAAATTTCCCCTTGTAAACATTTTCTCTGGCAATATCTTCGGTAATTGTTTTATTGTCGATTTGTGTAACAACGCTGAATAAATCGCTTTTTTCTAAATTGTCAAAAACGGTTTTTGATACTGAACCTTTATCATTATCGACTAATAAAATGGGGATTTTAGAATCGCTGACTTTTTTAAAAGTACTGTCCTGAATTAATGTAACGGTAATGACCAAAACTAATGGCATTATAAATAGAATAATCAACCCGCCTAAATCTCGTTTAAGGAGTAAAAATTCTTTTACGACTGACATCCATATTTTATATATCATCTCTCAAGTCTTTACCGGTTAATGAAATAAAAACGTCTTCGAGATTTCGGGCATCTTTTGTCGATTCAATTAAAATTGAAGGTGTATTTTGTGCGTAAATTTGACCTTGGTCTAAAATAGCAATGTTGCTGCAAAAATCTTCGGCTTCAGCCAAATGATGTGAAGTATAAATGATAGTTGTTCCGTTTTGGTTCAACACTTTCAAATATTCTATAATAGCATTTTTAGAATGAACATCAACTCCAACGGTTGGTTCGTCTAGAAATAAAACTTTTGGTTTATGCAAAATTCCGGCAATTAAATTGACACGGCGTTTCATTCCGCCAGAGAAAGTTTCAACTCGTTTATCGGCAAATTTTAACAAACCCAAAAGGTCTAAAGTTTCGATTACTTTATCTTTTAAATCAGAACCTTTTAAACCATACATACTTCCAAAGTAATGAAGATTTTCTCTTGCCGTAAGAGTAGGATATAAGGCATATTCCTGAGGAACAACGCCTATAATCTTTTTAATTTTTGAAGAATGATTGGCATAGTTTAAACCATCAATTGTAAAATGTCCCGAAGTTGGTTTTACTAATCCGCAAAGCATTGAAATTAAGGTTGTTTTTCCGGCGCCGTTTGGACCTAGTAAACCAAAAATTTCACCTTCATTTATAGCCAGCGAAACATTGTTCAAAGAATACTGGTCGGCATCTTTGTACTTTTTCGAAAGGGATTCTATTTTAATTATAGATTGCAAAATATCTTAGCTGATGGCTTTTTTTAGTTTTTTGAAAAAGATTTCTTCTCTATTGGCAATGTCTAGAAGTTCGTTGGCAATAGTATTGTAAGCGTCTTCTTTGGCACTTCTATTTTTATAAATTCGTGAGGCTTCAACAGCGAAATCGCGCCATGAATCGCCAATTTTTGTCATTTCTTTAGAAAGCGTTTTAAGTTCTTCATTGTTTAAAATAACTGAAGCTTCTTGTAAAAATGCCGCATAAATAAAACGAAAACCTCCGCCGCCGGTTCCAATTTCTTCCTGCATACGAACCATTTGCGCCAAGTAATGATTGGCTTTTTTGGTACCGTGTTTTACAGGCCATTTTCGTATTTGCTTAGATACGAATTTGATTCCGCGAACACCCACAATTGGCATTGGCGCAAGCATATCTCTGCAAGTGTTTTTTATTCCTTTAATGATGGCGCTTTTTAAATCGACTTCATTTGGAATTTGAATTGGATAATACATTTGTCCGCGGGGCGCAAAAGCTCCTTTTGCAAAACGTACTTTATCTAATTCATCATGCGTTAAAGTGGTTACAGTTTCCATAACAGGATCGCTGATCAAATAGTCTTTATCGGTTTTTCCGTAAACAACTAAATTATGTGCATTGAAATGAAAACGGTATTCGTCAGGGAAATAACTTAAATTATAAACGCCGACTTGTAAGCCGGTTGGAATATTATTTTTTAAATTTTCGTCAAGTGCTTTATTTGCATTTAGAGTTGATGAAAATTTTTGTCTCTTAATTTTAAGATTTAAACGGGTTGCGACTTTATTAAAAATTTGTCCCGGTAAAGTTCTATAGCTGATTGCGGGTGCGTAATTGACTTTTATAAAAGGTAAATACACAAAGAAAAGCCCCGAACCGATACCAAAAACCATTGGTTCGCTTATGTTGAGTCCGTTGTTTTTTAACAGATTCGATGCTACTCCATTTTCACAGTGAGCAGATTGGTGATGTGTAAAAGTGACTTGCATTAATCTGTTTTAAAGTTTTTTAATTCGGATACTGAAATACTAAAAGCATCAGCATATTTTTTCAAAATAGAATCGCTTAATTTGGCAAAAACAGCAGGTTTAAAATGTCTTTTTACGCGCCATTTCCACATTCCTACGTAGCTTGACAAAATGGTGAGATCCATTTTATTAAGTTCCATATAGTAAGAAATCGGACTTACTTCGCCAGATTTAACTTGTTGTTTTGCTTCAGCAATACGTTCGTTTATTTCGTCGATAGAATTTGATAATGCAATTGTTTTGGGTTCCCAGCCTGTACTTAAGGTTGTGGTATAATCGCCGTTTTCATCAGTGGCGTATAAAAGCTCTTTAACGTTGTTTTTTGTTAAGTTGCTTTTATCTTGTGGTACATTTTCTTTTTCCATGACATTTATCGTTTCTATTGGGATTTATTCTGGAACCGAAATTGTTTTTTGAATGAATAAATTAATTTCGCATTCTAAGAGTATCTGGTCTTCGACAGAACTTTGACAGCTCATTGTGCATAAAGTATAATCGTCGCCGGCAAATTTCGAAATTAAATTTGCTCTGGTAATTATAGTGTCGCCGGCTTTTGGCAGTGAATGAATTTTGGCGTTTTTTAAAGCGCTGATAAATCCAATTACATTTACGTTTTCATTTTCTGTTCCGTCCTCTTCAAAAAAATACTTTTTCCCAACAATTGCGGAGCAGGTTTGTGCTGTATTTTCAATTAAACCAGCTTCAATAAAAATGTTATTGGCAACAAAAATATTGTCTTCTTTTATCAAAAAAGTGGTTTCTACAAAGTTGGCATCTATATCCAAAATCAAATCTACCATAAGCATTGGTGCTCGGTGCGGTAAATAATTTTGTATGTCAACTCCAGTATTCAATTTTTATATTATTTAGCTAAAACGGTTTTCATTTGCCCGTTTGCAATTTCTTCATTATTTAATTTGGTAACAATATTCACTAAAGTGATACCGGCAAATTCTTGTAAAATGGTAACTTCAGATTGAATTGAATCGTTAATTTCAGGCAGTTTTTTAATTTCAATTTCTTTAATTGAACCAATATATCCAGTTGGTGCAGTTTCGTTTCTTAAAAAAAACTGATAACCGGTATGCAAGGCAACAGATTGCGCCATGTGTTCAATTAAACCAGCTTCTAGAAAAATATTGTTTTCGGTAAAAATGTTATCGTTCTGTATTTTTAAACCCGAAATCAAAGAAGTTTCTGTATAGGAATACATAGCATCAACCATTACAAAAGGAAACTTTTGAGGCAATAAATTTTCTACCGTTTCTTTTTCTAAAAGTATGATTGTTTCCATTAGCAAACGGTTAAATAAGCGTAGGCAAACGAGAATCTTCCGCTTTCTGGAACTGATAAAAGAATTTTGTCTCCTTTTTTCAAGTTACCGGAATTCATTAATTCTTCTAAAGCTAAATATATTGAGGCAGAACCTACGTTACCAACTCGAGAAAGATTCATGAACCATTTATCATCACTCATTCCGATACCTCTTTCATTTAATCCTTTTTTTAATCCTTCAACAAAAAAGTTAGAAGAAACGTGAGGAATAAAATAAGTAATATCGTCAGATTTAATATTGTTTTTATCCATGGCATCTTTCATACTTTCTGCACCTTTAGAAAGGATAAACTCGTCCAATAATTTGACATCTTGTTTGATGGCAAAAACAGATTCGTTCAACCATTGTTCTGGTGCGTAATCACTCCATGATTTGATTTCGCCGTTTTCTAGTTTATCACCTCCTGCATACATGCATGTTTCTAGTTCGTATGCATACGAAAAGGCTTCCATCCATTCTATTTTTAAAGAAATTGGACCTCTTGGTTTATTTTCTAATAAAAAAGCGCCGGCACCGTCAGAAAGCATCCATCTTAAAAAGTCTTTTTTGAAAGCAATAATAGGCTGTTCTTCTAGATTTTTTAAGTTTTCGGCTTCGTGATTGTATTTTTGAGCATTCAGCCAGGTAGAAACTTTTTCTGATCCTGTACAGATTGCGTTTTTTGAATTTCCAGATTTTATAGAAAGAAAACCGAATTTTAATGAATTCATTCCGGCACAGCAAACTCCTGTTGAAGAGTTTAGTTCTACCGATTTGTTTTTTAAGAGACCATGAACCATCGCAGCGTGCGAAGGCAGGAAAATATCAGGAGTTGAGGTTCCGCACGAAAGTACTTCTAAATCCTGAGATGTAAAGTTTTCGTCGAACAGCGGTAAAATAGCATTTCGTGTTAATTCGGCATTACTGTGTGTGCTTTTTCCTGTTTTATCAACAGCGTAATAACGGCTTATAATTTTGTTGTTGCGCAAAATAATACGTCTTGCTTTTGATGCAGTATCGTTGATAAGGCCTAAATAGGCTTCCATTTCATCATTCGAAACAGCTTCATTTGGCAAATATTTTGCAGCTTTGGTGATATATACTTCAAACATAATCTAATTTAGTATGCTAAACTCCTTGATAATATTGAGTTTCTCTTTTTATGGTTTTTAACTTAAATGGGTAGGAAATAAGGTGCAATATATACACTATTGGCGAGATTAACCAAATCGCAAGGAATAAATAAACATTAAATACTTTTAGAAGCTGTTTTCGGTTTTTTTGATTTTTATAAATGAGGTTTGACCATTTATTAAAAATTTTATTAGCTGTTTTGTCTACAGTCACTAAATAAGGACTGATTTTTACGGCGCCGTTTGCGACTAATTTTGGTTGTAGATCACTCAAACTGTTCGCTTTTAGATCTGTAAGTATTATTTCTCCAAACTTTGGAGATTCCTGAATGTCTTTTTCTGAAACTCCTGGAAGTGGAAAAATACCTAAATATTTCTTCTTAACACCAGAGAACATCCATTCTACGATTGTGATAACGCTTATTAAGTTTCCTACACGATCTACAAGAGCAACGTTTCCTACTAATTGTGCATTGGCTTCTTTAAGCAGGGTTTTGATTTTTTCCTGCGCCATTATCCACATATTTCGTGAACCGCTGATTGTAATTACGGGTGTGTTGTTTAGAATTTTTTTTGCTTCCTCGCTTTTCAAGAAAGAGTTAATTGGAATGGAAGGCGATAAATACCAAACTTGATAATTGAAAAGCACCAAGTCAAATTTTGTATTTAAAATATCTTCCGGAACAGGCTTTAGAGCGGTTGGAATTTGTAAAAATGATTCGGGAAAAGCATCAAAAAAAGCATCTTTACTCCAAGGAAAAGGAAAAGGCTTTTCTAACTGTATTTGGTAAAAAGTTACATCTATTTCCTCTGAATCTAAAAATGGTTTTGCGATATTTTGCGCAATGTTTTCTAATTGTCCGGATTGAGTATAATAAATAACGAGAACTTTTTTCATTTGGGTTTATTGACTATGGTTGCGAACAAAAATAAGTAAATTTATTTAAACGAATTTTCTTGTTTAATGTTTCGTTTTATACGTTTTTTTGGATGTGAATTTATGGCGGGTTTTTAATCTCGCAGAACACTTTAAAGCACAGTTTGTCATTTCGACGAAGGAGAAATCTTCGCAAGTAGCTCCGTTTCTATAAGCCAATCTTTGTAGAGCTCCTCGTAGTAATTTCTCCTTCGTCGAAATGACAAAAATGAGAAAAAACTAGCGTGATTTTTTACAAATTATGGTAAATCATTCCAAAAATCAAAATAATTAAACCATTGAAGCGGATATTTTTTTAAGATATTTTCTACGCTGGTTACATATTCTTTCAAGAGTGCTTTTTCGTCACGATGTTTAACGGCAGCTTCTCTTGCATATAAATGATAATGCAGATTTGGCTCTTTCATAACATAAACAAATACAACGGGAACTTTTAATCTTGAAGCGATTAAAAATGGTCCGGCAGGAAAGCTGGTTTCTTTGCCTAAAATGTTTTCTGAAAGTGATTTTGTTCCTTCAAAGTAACGATCTCCCGTAAAGCAGACTAATTCATTATTGGCTAAAGCGGCATTAATCTCAAAAATATGAGACAAATCTTCTTTGATGATGATGAATTTTACGGTTGGTTTTTGAGTAACGCTTGCTAAATAATTTTTAATAGCAGAATGTTCTAAGTCTGTTGTAACTAAATTAATTTGAAAATTAAGATCGATGTCGCCTAGAAAATGCTCTGCAATTTCAAAATTTCCAACATGCGCGCTGATTAAAACACCTCCTTTTTTTTCGGCTAAGAGTTTTTTCAGCGTTTCGATTCCGTCAAATTCATAGGTGAATTTGTTTCGCATTCCTGCCGAAATGGAAATTTTATCAATGATGGTTTGTCCAAAAGTATAGTAACTTTTGAAAACCATTTTTTTTGATTTGAAATAAGAATAGTTGAGTCTTTCTTTAAAGTAATAAAAAATAGCTCGATTACTTTTTCTTAAAAACAGAAAGTAATAAGAGGCAACAAAATAAAGCAGGACATAAGCAGACTTTATACCCGCTTTTTGTATTAAAAAAACGAATATTCTATAGCCTAAAACAGTTCCTTTTGATTTGCCATCCCATTGACTCATTAAGCTGTTTTGGCTTTTAATTTGGTTTCAATAAGGTCGTAGAAACTTTGAAAATCAGAAATTCCAACAAAATCTGCCTCCACTAGTTTTACACCAAAGTTAGATTCTATCGAAACTACTAAATCAACATAATCCAGACTGTCTAACCCAAGTGTGTCTTTTAAATTAGCATTTGGTTCAATGTCGTCATTGTCAACTTCAAATTCATCAACTAAAAAACCATTAATTCTTGCTATAATCTCTTCTTTATTCATTGTTTAATTTAAACTTTTTAACCACCAACGCAGAGTTGGTTCCTCCGAAACCGAAAGAATTGGACAAAAATATGTCAAATTTTTTGTTTAACGTAGTTTTAACTAAATTTAATTTAGAAGCATCTTCATCAGGGTTGTCTAAATTGATGTTTGGCGCAATAAAATCGTGCTGCATCATTATGATAGAATAAATGACTTCACTGGCTCCAGCCATCCAGCATTCATGACCTGTCATTGATTTTGTAGAACTTACGTATGGGTTTTTCTCACCAAAAACTTCAAAGATAGCTTTTGCTTCATTGGCATCTCCAACGGGAGTAGAAGTTGCATGTGCATTTATATATTCAATGTCTGATGCTTTTAGTTTTGCATCGTCAAGAGCTCTTTGCATTGCTGTGGCAGGTCCTTCGACATTTGGAGTAGAAATATGTCCGCCGTTTGATGAAAAACCGTAACCCGAAACTTCGGCAATAATGTTTGCGCCGCGTGCAATCGCAGATTCATAACTTTCAAGAATTAAAGTTGCGCCGCCGCCGCTTGGAATTAATCCGTCGCGATCCTTGTCAAAAGGTCTAGAAGCTTTTTCGGGATCATTTTCTCTATTAGAAAAAACGCCTAATCCGTCAAAACTGCTCATCGCATATTTATTAATTTCTTGTGCGCCGCCGGTAATAATAATATCTTGAAAACCGCTTTTTATTAAAAAATACGCAAGTCCGATAGAATGCGAACCGCTCGCACAAGCTGCACTAACGGTTAAATTAATTCCTCGCAGTTTAAAAATCGTTGAAAGATTCATTGTAACGGTAGAATTCATGGATTTAAAAATTGCTCCAGAACCAATTAATGCAGTGTCTTTTTTCTCACGTACAATATCTGTAGCATCAATAACGGCTTTAGAAACGCTGTCATTTCCGTACATAATTCCAACCTCGCGATTCTCAAAAAAAGCATCGTCAATATTAGCATTTTTCAATGCTTCGATAGTCGCCATATAAGCATATTCGGTTTCTTCACCAATGCTCATACGTTGTCTTCGTGTCAGTAAATTTTTTAAATCAGCTTTCGGAACCATTCCTGTTAAGGCTGATTGAAAACCAAATTCTTTTCGGTCAGAATCAAATTGAATACCTGATTTTCCGTTATATAATGATTCCTTTACTTCATTTAAAGAAGTTCCGATACAAGAATAAATCCCCATTCCAGTAATTACAACTCTCTTATTCATCGTCTTTCAAAATAATTTTTATCCTTAAAGTGTCTTTTTAAACACATAGAAACATAGTATTTGTATCTCAAAAAAGGCGTTTCACTCCTTTGTAAAAACATAGCTGTCTATGTGAAAGAAATGTATTCTCTTCTGTATTCTTTTATTTACACATAAAATTTACGTTTCTATGTGTTTAAAAAAATTAAGAATATATTCCTCCGTTTATATTGATAATTTCTCCGGTAATATAACTCGATTTTTTAGAAATCAAAAAGCTTACCAAATCTGCGACTTCTTCGGCTTCGCCAAAACGATTTACCGGAATTAGCTTTAATAATTCTTTTTCGTCCAGCTCACTTGTCATGTCAGTTCTAATGAATCCCGGCGCAACAGCATTTACAGTAATGTTACGTTTTGCCACTTCTTGTGCCAATGCTTTTGTAGCGGCAACAATTGCACCTTTTGCTGCTGAATAATTGGTTTGTCCTGCTGTTCCTTTTACACCAGAAACGGAAACCATATTTACAATTCGACCATATTTATTACGGAGCATTTTTTGAATGAAAAACTGTGTTACATTAAAAAAACCGTTTAAACTTGTGTTTACAACACCGTTCCAGTCTTCGGGAGTCATCCACATAAAAAGACCATCTTTTGTAATTCCGGCATTATTTACAATAGCTTCTACAATAGCTTCAGGATTAGCTTCCTGCCATTTTGTTAAAACATCTTGTACTTGCTCAAAATTGGCAACATCAAAACCTAAGATTTCTCCTGTTGCTCCTAATTTTTGTATTTCCTGAAGTGTTGCTTCAGCAGCGGTTTTGTTTGAATGGTAATTGATCAAAATATGATACTTAGATTCAACGGCTAATTTTTTACAAATAGCACTTCCAATTCCTCTTGAACCGCCTGTTACTAATACACATTTCATAAGTGAAATTTATTTCTTTTTCTTAGCTGCTGGTTTCGGTGTCGATTTAGCAGCAGGTTTTGTTGTTTTTGTTTCTTGTTTTGGAGCTTCAACTGGAGCTGGTGCAGCCTGAGGTTTTTCAGCAGATTTTGAAAAAAGCTCAGCATTTTCAAACCATTGATTGCTCAATACTGTTCCGTCTGGTTTAAGAAAACCCCATTTTCCTTCATTTTTTACTCGTGCAACACCATCTATGAAACCTTTGTCTTGTTGGGTAAACATAGCAATAATTGCATTGGTAGTAATGCCATATTGAGTTGGAATAACTAGTTTTCCAGATTCATTAATAAATCCCCAATTGCTTTCTTTAACCGGAGCTAAACCATTTGCACTAAAAACTTCTGCATCGTTATAAGTAGGCTCAATTACAAATTCTGCTTTTGGATTAATGTATCCCCATTTTTTTCCAACTAGAACAGGCGCTAAATTTTTAGAAAAAGCTTTTCCTTTATCATATATAGGTAAAATGGTCCAGTTTCCTTTTAAGTCAATGTATCCAATTTTTCCATTCTTTTTAGCAAACGTCAAATCTTGAGTTTCAAAATCCCAAATTTTTTCGGCTCCATCAACTGGAATAAATTTACCAGCGCTTACAAGTCCAAAAGTTTTATCTTTTCTAGCCCAAGTTGTATTTTTAAAATAGTTTCCAATTTCGGCGTAAGCAGGCTCAACTAATTCTTTTCCTTCGGCATTTATGATTCCCCAATTTTTATTCAGTTCCACTCTTGCGAAACCATTTTCAAAAGGCTTGATCTGATCGTATTTTGGTTCTAAAATGACAGTCATTTTATTGTTGATCAATCCAACTTTATTGTTTTGTCTGATAAAAGCAACGCCATTATTAAAATCGAATAATTTATCTGACGCGGGATTTTTTTGAATTTCACCTTTTTTGTCAATATAAACCCATTGCTTATCTTTTTGTACTATAGCAATTCCGTTGTTAAAATCTTTAGCATCTTTAAAGTCAGCAGGAATTACCCATTCTCCTTTTGTATCAATAAACCCCCATTTTCCGCCATTTTCTACTGCGGCTAAACCTTCAGAGAAACTTTTGGCAGATTTATATTGAGGTTCAATTTTAAAAGATCCATCTTTGGAAATATATCCAATTTTTGAATTCTTTCTAACTAATGCCAATTCTTGACTATTAACAAATTGAAATACTAGCAACAAAAAAATAAGTGGTTTTTTCATGATTTTAAGATTCAATATTAATACTGTAAAACAAGATTTAATTGTTGATCAAATGATCTTTTACTTTTTGAACGAAAGGATACATCACTTGATCTTCCTTAAATGTTGGAATTATATTTCGAATTTCATCGTACCAATTTTTTGAAACAGATGAAATTTTATCTTTTTGTTCTAAATAATCAATTGCTTGAACGATGGTAATCATTTCGATAGCCAAAACTTCAAAAGCATTTTCAATAACTTTTGAGGTAATTACAGCAGCATTTGTTCCCATACTTACAATGTCTTGATTGTCATTGTTGTTCGGGATACTGTGAACGTACATTGGGTTTGATAACATTTGACTTTCGGCAGTTGTTGAGGTAGCAGTAAACTGAACGCCCTGCATTCCGAAATTAAATCCTAATGTTCCTAAATTTACAAAAGGAGGCAGCAGTTCGTTGATTTTTGAATTTAATAAATAATTCAATTGACGTTCTGCAAGCATCGTTAATTTTGTAATAACGATTTTCAGTTTATCCATTTCAAGCGAAATATAATCTCCGTGGAAATTTCCTCCGTGATAAACGTGTTTGTTTTTTACGTCGATAATTGGGTTATCGTTTGCCGAGTTAAATTCGTCTTCTAAAATTGAAGCAACGTTATTAATGGTTTCTAAAACCGGTCCAAGAATTTGAGGAACGCATCTTAATGAATAGTATTCCTGTACTTTTTCTTTGAAGATTTCTTCGGTATTTTCACCAGAATATAAGTGGTCTTCTCTTTTACGAATTAAAGTACTGTCTGAAAGATTTTGACGCATTTTCGCCGCCACTTCCTGTTGTCCTTTATGACGTTTTGTTTGGTTTAATTCTTCTGAGAAGTGATCGTCATAAGCTTGAACTAGTTCATTGATTGCACATGAAGATTTTAATGACCAATCTAATAATTTTTTAGCGTGATATACATTTACAACACCAATTCCGGTCATTACCGAAGTTCCGTTGATTAATGCTAAACCTTCTCTAATTTCTACTTGAATTGGTTTCAAGCCTTCAATTTCAAAAACTTCTGGAGTTGGTCTTCTTTCGCCTTTATAAAAAACTTCGCCTTCACCAATTAAAACTAAAGCTAAATGTGATAGCTGCACTAAGTCACCGCTGGCACCAACACCGCCGTGTTCGAAGATTAATGGCGTAATATCTCTATTAATAAGTTCAGACATTAGATTGATTACTGACGGATGAACGCCTGAGTTTCCTAATGAAAGCGTATTTAATCGTGCCAAAATTGCTGCTTTTGCGCAAATTGGACTTAAAGGTTTTCCGGTTCCAGATGAGTGGCTTCGGATTAAATTATATTGAAGCTGAATTTGATCAGATTCTTTAATTCTATATTGCGCCATTGGACCAAAGCCAGTGTTTACGCCGTAAATTACTTTGTTTCCAGAAAATTCTTTTAGGAAATTAAAGCTTTCATTTACTCGGTTAAGAACGACATCGCTGATTGCAACTTTATTATTTCCAAATATAATAGATTCGAATTCTGCTAAACTTAAATATTCATTAATTGTATTCATTAAATCGGTTTTGATTGTGCTAATTTAATTTTATTAATCAAAATAAATGTAGTTATTTTGATGATGGCAAATGTAAGGTAATAATTGATAATATTTTTATTATGACAAAGGAGTTTGTAGATGTTTTAGTGATAGGCGCCGGACCCTCTGGATGCGTATCGGCATCGTATCTTCATAAAAACAATGTTAAGGTAAAAGTTGTAGAAAAACAAAGGTTCCCGAGACTTGTTGTTGGCGAAAGCTTAATTCCTAGAGTAATGGATCATTTTGCTGAGGCAGAATTATTTGATGCTCTTGATGCAATGAATTTTGAAAAGAAGCTGGGAGCGCGTTTTATAAGAGGTGAAGAAATTTGTGTTTTTGATTTCAGCAAGAAATTTGGAGAAGGATGGGATTGGACCTGGCAGGTTCCGCGTGCTGATTTTGATAACACAATGACTCAGGAAGTCGTTCGTAAAGGTGTTGATCTAGAATTTGAAACTGAGGTTTTGGAAGTTTCTTTTGAAGGGAAAAATTCTAAAACTATTGTAAAAGATAAGGATGGGAATTTAAAAGAAATTCACGCGAAGTTTATTATCGATTCAAGTGGTTACGGACGCGTTTTACCAAGACTTTTAGATTTGGATACGCCTTCGAAATTAGATCCGCATTCTTCAATATTTACACACGTAAAAGATATTAATAGAGAGGAAGGTGAGGAAGGAACTCAAATTTCATTTGATATTCTAGAAACTCAAGTATGGCTTTGGGTAATTCCGTTTTCTAACGGAAACACGAGCTTAGGAGTTGTTGGCCCAACAGATTTTATAAATTCTCTTTCTGAAAATAAAGATAATGCTGAGGCTTTGAAAAATGCTATTCAGCTGTCAGACTTTTATATTAAAAGATTTCAAGGAACTGAATTTTTGTTTGAGCCTGTAAAATTGGAGAATTATTCGAGAGCTGTAAAAAGAATGTATGGCGACGGTTTTGCTTTAACAGGAAACAGTTCAGAATTTTTAGATCCTGTTTTCTCGTCAGGTGTAGCTTTTGCAACTGAATCTGGAATGCTGGCGGCAAAATTATATTTGAAAGAATCACAAGGAACTCCTGTTGATTGGGAAGTTGAGTTTACGCAATATATGAAACGAGGAATTGCAGTATTTACGACTTATGTACAAGAATGGTACACCGGAAATCTGCAGACTTTATTTTTTCATCAGCCGGAAAATCCTGAAGTAAAAGAAAAAATATGCGCTGTTTTGGCTGGTTATGTCTGGAACGAAGAAAATTCGTTTGTTAAAAAGCATGATCACGTAATTGCAAATATGGCATATTTGCTAAATATGCAAAAAGAACAAAGCTCGGAATAATCTGGTTTTTGGGTTATTCCTATTGTTGCGCTATAATAAAAAAGAGGATTCTAAATTTAGAATCCTCTTTTCTTTTAAATACTATTTTGTAAAACTCTACTACCAGAACTTCACATATAATGCTACAATAATCAATAATGTAATTACGATTAACACAGTAGTTTGTGGTTTAACTTTAAACATTTCAGAATCAATTTCAAATGCTTTAGGGTTTACTTTAGGTCCAGCAAAACTGATTGCAATCATTGCCAGCATTGTAAAGAAGAATGATAATCCCATACAAATATGGAACGGAATTTCGAATGCGCCTTTTCCATTAGAATAAGCAGTATATAATAAGGTTTCATTTCCGAAAAGCATTGGAGCATATTCATTGAATAAAACAGACAATACAAATCCTAAAATTACACCTACAATTGCTGCAGTTCCAGTTGTTCTTTTCCAGAACATTCCAAGGAAGAACATCGCAAAAACTCCAGGACTAATAAAGCCGGTATATTTTTGAATGTAAGTAAATCCACCAACACCGCCAATTCCTAATATGTCATTCCACGTAAATAATACGGCTAAAAGCATAGCAGCAAAAACAGCATATCTTCCGATATTTACTTGGTGTCTGTCACTTGCATTTTTTTGAATGTATTTTTTATGAACGTCTAAAGTATAGATTGTCGAAATACTATTTACTTTACCAGCTAATGATGCTACGATAGCAGCAGTTAATGCAGCAACAGATAATCCTTTTAAACCTGTTGGAAGGAAAGTTAACATCGCCGAGTAAGCTCCGTCTTTTCCGCCGATCAATTGTGGTAAACCACCATTTTGGTATAAAACATAAGCAGCAATACCAGGCAGCATAACGATAAGAGGCATTAATAATTTCAAGAATCCTGCAAATAAAATACCATTACGCGCAGTTTGTAAATCGGCACCTAAAGCTCTTTGTGTGATATATTGGTTACATCCCCAATAGTTAAGGTTGATAATCCAGATACCTGCTAAGTAAGACATTAAACCTGGGAAAGTTAAATATTTATCAATTTCAAGTTGAGATGAAGAAGCAGTAGGTCTGTCAATTATCATTTTGAAATGTTCAGGTGCTTTTTCCATTAATAGATTGAAACCTGCAAGAGCATCCTTTCCAAAACCAAAATGATCAGATACTACAGTCAAAGCAATATAAGTCGTAACTAAACCTCCAATGATTAAAACCGCTACCTGAATTACATCGGTATAAGCAACAACTTTCATTCCTCCTAAAGAGATAATTAATGCAAAAACAGCTAAGCCTATCATAATTGCATGAAGATATTCTCCGCCTGCAAGACCATTAATAGCAACTGCTCCTAAATATAGAATAGAAGTAAGGTTTACAAATACATATAAAAACAACCAAAAAACCGCCATGATTAAAGCCGTAGATTCATTGTAACGTGTTTTTAAGAACTGAGGCATCGTGTAAATCTTATTTTTAAGATATACTGGAATAAACCAAACTGCAACAATAATCAACGCAATAGCAGCAATCCATTCATAAGCAGCAACTGCGATTCCTAAAAAGAAACCTTCACCACTCATTCCGATAAATTGTTCAGCCGAAATGTTTGATGCAATTAATGAAGCTCCAATTGCCCACCATGTAAGTGTTCCTTCGGCAAGGAAGTAAGCCTTGGCATCGTGTTCGTTTTTTTCGCGTTTGCGATAAATCGTATATCCATAGATAGATACTACGAGAAAATAGATAATAAATACTGCATAATCTGCAATAGTGAGGTTCTGGTTCATTGATAATGGTATATTAGATAATTAGTATAGCGATTGTTTTTTGTGGTTTAATTTGTTTAAAAAATGAAAAATGTGTTTTTATTCTGTTATTTTTTTATTAAAACAAGAACGGAAGCCAAATTTAAAATAAAAAGTTATAAATCCATCATTGTAAATGTATTATTTACATTTATAAATAAATTATTATGTTAAATTTTCGATTCAGAACTTATTTTGCAAGAAAAATTCAGCCAAATTTTTATTTTGTTTTGTAATGAACGTCTGGTTGTTGTCTTAAAATTTCGGCACTTTTCTCTGGTGTAATGTCTCTTTGCGATTCTCCCATCATTTCGTAACCAACCATGAATTTTTTTACAGTTGCAGAACGAAGCAGCGGCGGATAAAAATGCATATGAAAATGCCATTCAGGATGATCTAAATTATCTGTTGGAGCTTGATGAATTCCTGAAGAGTAAGGGAACGATGTGCTGAATAAATTATCGTACTTAATAGTCAGCTGTTTTAAAATTTCGGCATAAGCAGTAACTTCTTCTGCATTAAAATCGGTGATTTTGCTAATAGGGTTTTTGCTTACAATCATAGTTTCATAAGGCCAGATTGCCCAAAACGGAACTAATGCAACAAAATGTTCGTTCTCGATTACTATTCGGCTTCCAACTCTTAATTCAGCCTTAACATAATCCTCAAGCAGTGTTCTTTGATTTTTGTCGTAATAAGACTTTAAGCTTTTGTGTGTTTTTTCAACCTGAGTCGGCAATGATGACTGTGCCCAGATTTGTCCATGAGGATGCGGGTTGCTGCACCCCATAATACTTCCTTTATTTTCAAAAATCTGAACGTGGTTAATGTATTTAATGCTTCCTAAATCAGCATATTCTTTCTGCCAAGTTTTAATAATGTTTTCAATATCGGCAACTTCCATTTCAGGAAGCGTTAAGTCGTGTCTTGGTGAAAAACAAACCACTCTCGAAATTCCTTGCTCAGGTTCTGCCTTAAAAAAGGTATGTTTAATATCTTCTTCAAAAATAATTTCATCTTGTTTTAAAGCGGCAAAATCATTGTCGAATACAAAACTGCTTTTGTACGCAGGATTGCTTACTCCGTTTGCACGAACATTTCCAGGACATAAATAACAAGTTGAATCGTGTTTAGGAAGTGTCTCAGTCGAAATGGTTTCGTTTTGACCCTGCCAAGGGCGTTTTGCACGATGAGGTGAAACTAAAACCCATTCATTGAGTAAAGGATTAAAACGTCTGTGAGGATCTTCGTTAATGTCAAAATTTTTCATTGTGTTGGTGTGGTATTTAAAGTAATGTTGTTCCGTTTGAGATTTTTACGTCGTAAAATTTTAATTCAATCCCAAATGTATTTAAATAAAGATTCGAAAACTTACTTTTCACCTCATTTTCATGACCTTTTTTAATTAAATTAATGGTGCATCCGCCAAAACCGCCGCCCATTAAGCGAGAACCAATTATATTATTGTCAGCTTTTGCCGTATCAACAAGCATATCTAATTCGGCACAGCTTACTTCATATTCTTGTGATAAACCGTAATGTGTTTCAAAAAGCAATTGTCCTAATTCTTCTATATTACCTTTGTCCAGCGCTTCGCAGGCTTTTATAACGCGATTAATTTCTTTTACGACATAATGAACTCTTTTAAAAACAGTTTCATTCATTTTGTCCTGAATACTTAAAAGTTGTTCTTCGGTACAATTTCTAAAACTTTTTACTTCAGGAAAATGACTTTTAATTATTGACAATCCTTGCTCACACTCTATTCTGCGTGTATTGTATTCAGATGTAAAAAGAGAATGTTTAACATTGCTGTCAAATAAAACCAAAGAATAATCTTTAAAATCAGCATTATGATAATGATAATCTAATGTGTTGCAGTCTAATTGAATAACTTTGTTTTCAAGACCAAGTACACTTGAAAACTGATCCATTATACCACAATTAATTCCCACCCAGTGTTCAGCTTTTTGTCCTAATAATGCTATGTCTACTTTTTCAATTTTTAAATCGAAAAGCTGTTTAATTCCGAAAATCATTCCACATTCTAAAGCTGCAGATGAAGATAATCCTGAACCAACAGGGATATTACTGCTGAAAGCACAGTTGAAACCTTCAAATGAAAAGCCATTATCTTGCAGCTGTTTAATAACGCCTCGAATATAATTTGTCCAGACAATGTCGTTTAATTTTACTTCCTGAGTTAAATCAATTTCAAATTCTTCATTTAAGTCGATGGCAATTATTTTTGATTTTTTGGAATTGTTTTTTTCCAAAGCAAAGCAAATTACTTTGTCAATTGCAGCAGGTAAAACGTAACCATCATTATAGTCAATATGTTCGCCGATAATGTTGATTCTTCCTGGAGAAAGCACTATTTTTTCTGGTTTAGTTCCAAAAGATTTTTCAAAAAAAGCAGTGGTGTGTTTTATTAAAATGTCATTCATTATAATGTAATTGGTTTACCGTTTTTAGTTAAAAATTTCAAATTTATAAACGGTTTCTTGATTATATATTTCACCTTTCCTTAAAACCGAATTAGGAAAATGTGCTTGGTTGGGGGCATCTGGAAAATTTTGAGTCTCAAAGCAAATACCACTTGTTTTATGGTAAACAGCTTCGTTTTTTCCTTTTAAAATGTCAAAACAATTACCACCTACATATATATGTACACTTGGCTGATTTGTATAAACGCTCATTTTTAGATTGTTTTTTGAACTAAATAAAGATGCTGTAGGATTATTGGTTTGATTGATAACAAAAGAATTATCGATTGAAGCCGGGCAGTTTTTTTCAGTTCTAAAATCAAATTCATGATTATTAAGATCAATAAATTTTCCAGTTGGAATATTCTCTTGGTCAGTCTCCAGCATTTTTTCGGCAGCAATAAAAACTTTTTGATCCAGAACACTGCCATCGTGACCATCTAGATTAAAATAACTATGATGCGTTAAATTTATAACGGTATCTTCTGTAGAAATTGCTTTATAATTTAATTTAAGCTCATTATCTTCTGTAAGCGTGTAAGTTAGGTCAACTTGTAATTCTCCGGGATAATTTTCATCAAGATCTTCACTTAAAAGACTAAATGTTATCGACGGATTTTCATTAGAAGTTTGACTGGTAACATTCCATATTTTTTTTCCAAAACCAATATTTCCGCCATGTAAAGAGTTTCCGTTATTGTTTTTTGTTAATTGGTATGTATTTCCATTTAAAGAAAAAAGTCCTTTATGAATTCGTCCCGCATAACGGCCAACCGTTGTTCCAAAATAAGGAGCGCTTGGTAAATTATAAGATTCTAAATAAGACTTTGGAGAGTCAAATCCCAAAACAACATCAACAATCTCGCCTTCTGAAATTGGAATCTGAAGAGAACTTACAGTTGCACCATAATTTAAAATCTCAACCTTCATTCCGTTTTTATTCGATAATTCGAAAGAACGAATTTTTTCGATCTCTGGTCCAAAATCAGAAAAATCGGCACTAGAAGTTTCTTTACTATGTGATTTGTTTATTGTTTTCATTAAAATTTTAGAAAAATGAAAGTCAAAAATAAAAACATTCTTTATTTTTGCATACCGGTACCTACCAGTTTTTGTGTAAATTTTTAAAGATCTTTATTTTATATGAACATTATTTCGATTCAAAACAACATTGGTCTGCCAAAATATAAGCAGATTATTCTTTCAATTGAAAAAGCAATTGAAGACGAAAAACTGGTTAAAGGTGACAGGCTGCCTTCTGTAAATAAAGTTTGTCTGGCATTTTCATTATCCCGAGATACCGTTTTGTTAGGATATGAAGAACTCAAAAAAAGAGGTATTATTTATGCTATTCCTGGAAAAGGATACTACGTTAAGAGTGTAGAAATCACGATTAAGCAGAAGATTTTTTTGTTGTTTGATGAATTGAATATTTTCAAGGAAGATATCTACAACTCCTTTTTAAACAATATTGGAAAAAATGTTCAGGTGGATATTTACTTTCATCATTTTAATAATGTTGTTTTTCAGAAATTGATTAATGACAGCAATGGGAATTATACGAAATACATTTTAATGCCAACAAATTTAAAAGATATAGTTGGTTCTATAAAAACCCTACCAGTGGGTGATGTTATTATACTGGATCAGACAAACGCAGACTTAAAATCGTATCCTGCAATTTATCAGAATCACCAAAAGGATATTTTTGAAGGATTAGAGAGGGGAAAAGAACGTTTGGCTAAATATCAGAAATTGATTTTGATTTTTCCAGGTTTCCGAGAGCCAATAGGAATGAAAATGGGTTTTGAAGATTTTTGTACGGCACATAATTTTGAATCTGAAGTTATTGCCGAATTTACAAATAGAAAGATAAATGCAGGAGATTTGTACATTATACCTAATGATCGTGATTTGGTTCGGGTAATAGAAAGTGCGAGAGATCAAAATTTAAAACTGGGAACAGATTTTGGAATTATTTCTTATAATGAAACTCCTTTGAAAAAAGTTGTAGCCAGCGGAATTACAACAATCTCTACTCATTTTGAAGCGATGGGAAAAATTTTGGCAGAAATGGTCTTGAAAGGAAAAAAGGAGCAAATCGAAAACAAGTCCTCTTTAATAATGCGAAATTCTTTGTAGTAACTTATTAATGAATTTAACGTGTAGTTATTCATTGTATAGTTAAATCCTTCATTTGATTAAAAACTCTTTTATTAATTAATAAAAAAAATAAAGATGTTATTTTTTGTTTTTGAAGAATTATTTTGCTTACATTTGCAAATGTAAATTTTACACTTATTAATGTTTTAGCAGTTAGTGTTCATAATAACAGCTAAATACAAAGGTTAAAAGATAATAATTTTGTTTATTTTTTTTAATAGTAGTTTTATTGAAGAAAAAACCCTGAAAATTGTGGAATTTCAGGGTTTTGTTTTTTTTATAAATTCAGAACGAAATCATTAAGTAATTTCTCTTCGTATTTTTCTTTATTAAAAGTGTACAAATACGATCCTTTTCTGGACGACTGCATGTCTTTCTCTTCAAGTTTATTTAAAATCTCAAGAGAGTTTATTTTACTAATGAAATTTCTTTTGTCTAATTCCTTACTTAAAATAGCTTCATATAATTCTAAAAGCTGACGCATGGTGAATTTTTCTGGAAGCAATTCAAAACCAATTGGTTTTATCGAAGTTTTATATCGCAGTCTTTTTATCGCATTTTGAACCATTTCGTTGTGGTCAAAAATTAAATTTGGCGCATCGTTAATTGGGAACCATTCGGCATGATAATTTTTAATTAGTTCAGCATTATGGTTTTCGATATTAATCAAGGCAAAATAAGAAACAGAAATGGTTCTTTCGACAGGATCACGATCAATTTCGCTGTAAGCATACAGCTGCTCCATATAAATATCGTTTAAACCAGTGTACGTATTTAATATTCTAATAGCTGCATTATCTAAAACTTCATCGCGTTTTAAAAACCCTCCAATCAAGGACCATTTTCCTTTTTCAGGTTCAAAATCTCTTTTGATTAAAAGTATTTTTAGACCTTCACTGTCGAATCCAAAAATAATACAATCTACCGCTAGTAAAACCTTATCGGCAGAGCTATAACTGTTTAGCATATTTAATAATTTATTGGTAAAGATATAAACTTCCTAAATTGTTTCATAACTTATTAATGTAACATTTACACTTATGTAAAAATAATACTAAAAGTATGAAATCACTATAATTTATTTTGGTATCTATAAATAGAATACAATTTCTCAATTTATTATTCTTTTTATTACCAAAATCAGGATCAAAGGTAAAAACATTTTTAAAAGAGAATTCGTATCAAGATGGATATTTTATTTTTAAAAATTCAAACCGTCAAAAAAAGCTGCAAACCCCCAGTATTTATTAGTTTTTTGTGGAATTTATAATTTTTAAACTTTTTATGAAAGCTGAATTAAAGTAAAAAAGCCGTTTGTTTAGGATAGTTTTCAAAAGCATAATTACGAAATCTGTTTTTTGCAACCAGTTGTTTTAGAATTTTAATTTGTTTTTGAGACTATTTTTTATTTAAATTTACAAATGTCAAAGAAACACTTATTTAAGATTTCAAGTGAAAAAAAGACAAAACTAAAAATGATCTCGATTGTAAAATAGAAGAAATAGAAATCAATTTTTCTGTCTTTTTAGGTTTTGGTTTTAGAATAAAAGTAAGTTAAAAAAGAAAAAAATCGGATAAAATAGAGTTAGAAAAGCAGGTTGTGCTTTGCAGTTTTAGGTTTTAAGATGAGATAATCGCAATAGAATAAATGTTATTTGAACGTTTATTTTGTCTTTTTCTTCTAAAGAACTGTTTTAGTGCAATATCTGTAAAAAAAGACTGTATCTTTTTTATTAAGTGTTTTTTGTACACTTATAAATATTTATAAGTATATTTGTCACCATTAAAAATAAATTTCGAATGAAAAATTACGTAATAGGATTAGACTATGGAACAGATTCTGTTCGAGCGGTGCTTATAGATTCTGAAAATGGGCAGGAACTAGCATCGAATGTTTCTCATTACAAAAGATGGAAAAATAAGCAGTATTGCGACGCCTCTATAAATCAATTTCGTCAGCATCCTTTAGATCACATCGAAGGATTAGAAATCACGATTCAAACTGTTATAAAAGAAAGTAAAGTTGATCCTTCATTAGTGAAAGGAATTTGTATTGATACAACAGGATCTTCTCCAGTTCCAGTTACAAAAGACGGAACTCCATTAGCATTAACAAAAGGTTTTGAAGAAAATCCAAATGCTATGATGGTTTTATGGAAAGATCATACTTCGATAAATGAAGCAAACGAAATCAATGAACTGGCAGTAAGCTGGGGCGGAGAGGATGTTACAAAATATGTGGGCGGAATTTATTCATCAGAGTGGTTCTGGGCAAAAATTCTTCACATTGCAAGACAAGATGAAGCGGTTCGAAATGCAGCGTACACTTGGATGGAACACTGCGATTTAATGACGTATTTATTAATCGAAAATAAAGATTTAAAAACATTCAAAAGAAGCCGTTGTGCTGCGGGTCACAAAGCCATGTGGCATACAGACTGGAACGGACTTCCGCCAGTTGAATTTTTAGAAAAATTACATCCGTATTTAGCGCAGCTTCGCGGTAATTTATACGATGAAACCTATACATCAGATTTATCAGCAGGAAATTTAAGCAAAGAATGGGCAGGTCGTTTAGGACTTTCAACAGATACAGTTGTAGCCGTTGGAACTTTTGATGCACATTCTGGAGCTGTCGGTGCTAAAATTGGCGAGAATACTTTAGTTCGTGTAATGGGAACTTCAACTTGTGATATTCTAGTTGGTTCTTATGATGAAGTTGGAACAAAAACTGTTCGCGGAATTTGCGGACAAGTAGATGGTTCTGTAATTCCAGGATTTATTGGTCTTGAAGCAGGACAATCTGCTTTTGGAGATTTATTGGCTTGGTACAAGGAATTATTAATGTGGCCGACAGAACATTTATTAACAGCTTCAACTGTTTTAAATGATGCTCAAAAAGAACAATTAAGAGAAGAATTCAGCGATAAATTAATTGTAGAATTAACGAAAGAAGCGGAAAAAATTCCAGTTTCAGAAAGTCTTCCAATTGCCTTGGACTGGATCAACGGACGCAGAACTCCAGATGCGAATCAGGAATTAAAAAGTGCGATTTCAAATCTTTCTTTAGGAACAAAAGCACCTCATATTTTCAAAGCTTTAGTAAACGCAATTTGTTTTGGAGCCAAGAAAATTGTAGATCGTTTTGAAGAAGAAGGTGTAAAAATAGACAGCGTAATCGGAATTGGCGGTGTTGCTCGTAAATCTCCTTTTATTATGCAGACTTTGGCAAACGTTTTAAACAAGCCAATTAAAATTGCAGCTTCAGACCAAACTCCGGCTTTAGGAGCGGCGATTTACGCAGCTGTTGCAGCAGGAATTTATCCAAATGTAATCGAAGCAAGCCAAAAAATAGGAAGCGATTTTGACGGAGAATATTTCCCTCAATTAGATAAAGTGGCTGCGTATAACAAATTACTTATTGCTTACGATCAATTAAGTGCTTTTGAAGATCCATCTATTAAAATTAAAGAAAATGAGTTCTCAATATAAAGATTTAAAACAGGAATGTTACGAAGCCAATATGCAATTAAATGCATTGAATTTGGTTGTCTACACTTTTGGGAATGTGAGCGCTGTTGATCGAGAAAATGGTGTTTTTGCCATTAAACCGAGCGGCGTTCCTTACGAAGATTTAAAACCCGAAGATATCGTAATTGTTGATTTTGACAATAATGTTATCGAAGGAACCATGCGTCCGTCATCAGACACCAAAACGCATGCTTACTTATATAAAAACTGGCCAAATATTGGAGGAGTTGCGCATACACACGCAACGTATTCTGTGGCTTGGGCACAATCGCAGCGAGATATTCCAATTTTCGGAACAACACATGCAGATCACTTAACAGCAGATATTCCGTGTGCTCCGCCAATGGCTGATTCGCTTATTGAAGGAAACTACGAACACAATACCGGAATTCAGATTTTGGATTGTTTCAAAGAAAAAAATCTTTCATACGAAGAAGTAGAAATGGTTTTGATTGGAAATCACGGTCCATTCGCTTGGGGAAAAAATGCAGCAAAAGCAGTTTATAACAGTAAAGTTTTAGAAGTTGTAGCCGAAATGGCGTACCTGACTTTGCAAATAAACCCGAATGCACCAAGATTAAAAGATTCATTAATAAAGAAACATTACAATCGTAAGCACGGAAAAGATTCGTATTACGGACAATAGAAATTTTGTTTCAGGTTTCAGGTTTTCTTTGTTTCAAGTTGTTGGAACGTAACTTGAAACCTGAAGCCTGAAACTTGAAACAAATAATAAATAACAAAAGTTTTCGGCATTTTAAGAACATGAAACTTGAAACAAAGAAAACTTGAAACAAAATAAATAACAAAATGATAGACATTTCTCAAAAGGAAGTTTGGTTTGTAGTAGGAAGCCAGGAATTATACGGTGAAGAAACATTAAGAAAAGTAGCAGAACATTCACAAATCATTGCAAAAGGATTAGATGCTTCATCTTCAATTCCTGTAAAAGTGGTTTACAAAGATGTGGTAAAATCTCCATCTCAAATATTAGATGTTTGTTTGGCGGCGAATTCAGAAAAAAACTGTATCGGAATTATTGCTTGGATGCACACTTTCTCTCCAGCTAAAATGTGGATTGGCGGTTTGAGTATTTTGAAAAAACCATTGTGTCATTTACATACACAATACAATGCTGAAATTCCGTGGGGAAGCATCGATATGGATTTTATGAACTTGAACCAATCGGCTCACGGAGATCGTGAATTTGGTTTCATCATGTCAAGAATGCGCAAAAAGCGTAAAGTTGTAGTTGGGCATTGGGAAGATGAAAGAGTTCATAAAAAAATAGGAATTTGGTCAAGAGTTGTTCTTGGATGGGATGAACTTCAAAATCTAAAAGTAGCTCGTATTGGAGACAATATGCGTGAAGTTGCCGTTACAGATGGTGATAAAGTAGAAGCTCAGATTCGTTTCGGAATGTCGGTAAACGGATACGATTCTTCAGATGTGACAAAACATATCGAAAAAATAACAGAGAAAGAATTAGCTGATTTATTAGCGGTTTACGAACAATCATATACTTTGACTGATTCTTTAAAAGAGGGCGGAGCACAAAGAAGTTCTTTGGTTGAAGCAGCAAAAATCGAATTAGGTTTGAGAGCTTTCCTTGAAGAAGGTGGTTTTGGCGCTTTTACAGATACGTTTGAAAATCTTGGCGCTTGGAAGCAATTACCAGGAATTGCAACACAAAGATTAATGGCCGACGGTTATGGTTTTGGAGGTGAAGGAGACTGGAAAACGGCTGCAATGGTAAGAGCTTTAAAAGTTATGAATATTGGTCTTGAAGGCGGAACTTCTTTCATGGAAGATTATACGTACCACTTCACACCACAAAAATCATATGTTTTAGGATCACATATGTTAGAAATTTGTCCTTCTATTGCTGACGGAAAGCCTTCTTGTGAAGTGCATCCTTTAGGAATTGGCGGAAAAGAAGATCCAGCTCGTTTAGTATTTAATTCTCCTGCCGGAGATGCAATCAATGTTTCTTTGGTTGATATGGGAACGCGTTTCCGTTTAATTGTAAACGAAGTTGAAGCGGTTAAACCATTGGCTGAATTACCAAAATTACCAGTTGCCAGAGTTTTATGGGATTGTAAACCAAACCTTGATATTGCAGCAACTGCTTGGATTTTAGCAGGTGGAGCTCATCACACTGTTTACAGCCAATCGATAACAACTGAATATATGGAAGATTTTGCGGATATCGCAGGAATCGAATTATTGGTTATTGATGAAAAAACGACTGTTAGAGAGTTTAAAGACAAGATTAATGCGAATGAAGCTTATTTTCATTTGTTTCAACATGGACTTTAATTATAGGTACAAAGGTTCAAAGAGGCAAAGGTTCAGAGGTTTTAATTTTGTTGTTTTTGATTTTTTCATATCTTACATTTCACTTTTACAATTAAAAAAAATATTTATGAATGTATTAAAACGTTGTGTTTTTGGAATCGGCCTGTTAAGCCTGGCTTTAGTTTCAGTTCAATGCAAAAGCGATAAAAAAATGGATGCTACAGTTTCAGATCAAAAAGCAGCAGTAACGATTGAAAAATCATCTTACGGAACAACTGCAAAAGGGGAAAAAATCGACAGTTACAAGTTGAAAAACCAAAACGGAATGGAAGTAGATATCATCACTTTTGGTGGTATTATTACTGATTTGAAAGTTCCCAATAAAGAAGGTGTTTCTGAAAATGTTGTAATTGGATTTAATTCTTTGGCACAGTACGAAAAAGAGAATCCATTTTTTGGAGCTTTAATTGGAAGATATGGAAACCGAATTGCGAAAGGAAAATTTTCTTTGGATGGAAAAGAGTATCAATTAGCTATAAATAATGCGCCAAATGCTTTGCACGGAGGACCGAATGGTTTTTTTAAAGTGGTTTGGAAGGCAGATGAGGTTAAATCTGGAGAAACAGCTTCATTAAAATTAGCATATTTAAGTAAAGATATGGAAGAAGGTTATCCTGGAAATTTACAAGTTTTTGTGACTTATACATTGACAAATGATAATCAATTAGAAGTTTTGTATGAAGCAGCAACTGATAAGAAAACGGTTGTAAATTTAACGCAGCATTCGTATTTCAATTTATCTGCAGATTTTTCTAAAACAATCTTAGATCACGAATTGACATTAAATGCGGATAAAATTGTTCCAGTTGATGCGACTTTAATTCCAACTGGAAAATTGGAAGATGTTGCTAATACACCTTTTGATTTTAGAACACCAAAATTGGTTGGTAAAGACATCGAAGCTAAAAACGAACAATTAGAAAGGGGAAAAGGTTACGATCACTGTTGGGTATTGAACAATCCTGAAAAAGGAAAAACAATTATTGCAAAAGTATATCACGCACCAAGCGGAAGAGTTTTAGAAATGACAACTGATGAACCTGGAATTCAGTTTTACTCAGGAAATTTCCTTGACGGAACTTTGCCAACTCGCGACGGAAAAACATACGGACACAGAACGGGATTATGTCTGGAAACAGAGCATTATCCAGATTCTCCAAATCAGAAAAATTTCCCAACAACGGTTTTAAACCCGGGAGAAAATTATAAAACTAAAACTACTTTTAAATTTTCAGTAAAGAAATAGTTTTGGAATTTGTTAATTAGTTCAGTTCTCTAAAAACCTCGAAAGTATTGCTTTCGAGGTTTTTTTATGAAAGTACTAGTAGAAACAAAGAATTTGCTCATTTTTGTCATTTCGATCCCGAAGCCTCGGGAGAGAAATCTCCGCGAGTAACTCGCCAAAGATTTGAGAATTCCTTTGCGGAGCTTCTTATGAAGATTTCTCTCCCGATAACTACCAGGATTACTAGACTAATTGATCCGAAAAAGAAAAAACTTAACTTAGCAATAAAAAGGAAAATGAAACATTTATTTAAGGCAGAATTAAACTGGACTTCAAAAAAAGAAGAAAATCCAACTTCAAAAACTTACGATAAAAGTCATCAAATTAAAATTGAGGGCAAGCCAGTTTTGGTTGTTTCTGCAGCAAAAGCATTCAAAGGAGATCCCGCATTATATAATCCTGAAGATTTATTGTTAAGCAGTTTGGTTTCCTGCCATATGATGTCGTACTTATATGTTTGTTCTCAAAACGGAATAGAAGTTCTCGAGTATATAGACAACGCCGAAGCAACGCTTGAAGTTTCTACAGATGGAAGAGGACGTTTTGTTGAGGTTTGTTTAAAGCCAAAAGTAAAAATCTCAAATCCAAGTCAAATTGAATTGGCTTTAGAGTTGCATTTTAAAGCAAACCAATTGTGTTTTATAGCAAATTCGTGCAATTTTCCTGTTTTGCATGATGCGAGTTGTGAGGTTTGAATCATATAAGTGATGTAAGTTCATTTAAATAAAGAGCTTTAAACGTGAAGTAATATTTTCTTATATGACTTATATGGTTTAAAAAATACCATAAAAAAACCTCTTCATTGCTGAAGAGGTTTTACGTACCATTTACGGTTGAATTGTCGAATTTATTCGTTGAAGATTTGAAGAAACTTTCACATGCATACAAGCTATTGACTAGAGATAACAACTACTAGAACAATACGGTCACTCTGACCAATAAAATATTCACACAAACTATTTACAATTTATTCCAACTCAATTATGATTGTGGATAAATATTTTATGTCCGAAGGAACTTTTCCAATTCTCGGACATATTTATAATAAAATAACATATCAAAAGGGAATTTAAGCAGTTCCCTAATAGATATGATGCGTTTAATAAGAAACTAAAATGCAACAAAATGAATACGTAACAGTAAAAGAAATTAGTACAAAATATGAAATGTGTACTAGAAATGTTAGAAGAATAATCAGTAGTCTAACAGACAATTGTAGCGAAGCTATGCTATACAAGAATAAAAATGGTGAATGGATGGTTCACCATTTATTGGTGCCGAAGTTCAAACCTCAACGAACTAGAAAGAACAAATACTATGCTCTCAGCATCGACCCGTGTACAGATTATAGTAAATCTGACATCGATGTGGTGATGAAATTTGCTTATGAACAAATGGGTGACGATGTACTAGAGATTAATTATGTAGTAGAGCAAAAGAAGAGCAACAACCGAAATCACTTACATTGTTATGTAAAATGCTCAAATAAGAAGAAACTAATCAATTGCTTCAAATTAGGATTCAGTCAAATAAGCTATCATGAGAGTGTCGTCTTCGACTTAAACGGTTGGAAGGATTACATAAAAAAGGACGGTGGCCAGATAATAACGTTAAAAAAATTAAACTAAACATGATAGAAATTAAAGACTTTAAGTACAATCCAAAGCTTCGTAAGATGTTGGTGAATTACTGCGTTAGAACTTATGAAGAAGATGCGATTTTAGATGATTGGCATTTGATTCAGGAGTATAATCTTTTGAAAGAGAATAACGAGCTCCATTTTCTTTTTGAGGAGGAGTATTTGATAAATTACCTAAAGGATGGAAGCAATAGCAACGGATGATAAAATTAGGTTAAAGCAAATGCAAATCTCTATTGAGAACGAACCGCATCGAAAACAAGAGTTACAAAAACAGTTACAGAAGTTACAATTGGAAAAGGAAATCGAGCAGATAAAGAAGAGAATAGAGCAGTTGGGGTGACGCACCCCGTCCTGCTATTTGGCAACATGTAGCCTCGTTACCGCCTAGCATTTTTTGTTTTTTTTGGTTTGAAATAGTGCGGGTTCGAATAGGTGCTCGAATTTTTTTTCAGATTTAATGTTCCTAATTGTACCTAGATTAGCCTGTATTTGCTCTACAGGTGTATCCGAAAAAACTGGCTGTAGGGCTTAGAAAAAGGCATTACAATCATGTAGTGCGTCAATGTTTTACAAAAAATCCTCTCATAATCTGGGAGGATTTTTTTTGCTATGCCACCATTTTTTTGATTTTTTGCACAGTACCGCTACTTTTTCCAGTTAGTTTCATGGTGTTACGGACTGATTGACCTTGCTTTAGAAATTTCACAATATCTGCATGTTCGGCTATTAGTTGCTTCGGCTCTTTCTCTGAGCCAACTTTGCGTCCTAGCTTTCCTCCATCACGGATAAATTTGTCACGACCAGAGTTCAGACGTTCCTTAATCATCGATAATTCTAGGCTTGCGAAAGTCGATGCAATGCTAAGCATTGTTTGAACCATTCCGTTAATTTCTCCCGATGGTAGAAGAGTATGCAGTTTGAAATTATCGATAATGATATTAATTTTGTTTTCGTTGCATTTTTCCAAGAAAAGAGCAAATGATGAGATTTTACGAGATATACGTGAAATTTCGATGGCGATTACATGTTGCACACCATTTTTAATAGCATAATCCAAAATCTCAGCATTTACCTCATCATTTTTGGTTCCAGACTTGTAGTAAGTAAACTCTTTGACGATTTCATACTGATTTCCGTAATTAGAAATTAGCTCTTGAGATTGACGTGTAACGTCTTGACGATTCTCATTTGTTGAACAACGGGATATGATGATTGCTTTTTCCATATTCCAAAAGTCCAGGTATTTCGGCACATGGCAAAATAAATCAAAGAATATTTTCGATACGGTATATTGTATTATTTAATGTAGGCAATAGATATATTTTGATACAGTTGAGTAGTTGATACATTATTATATAGAATAGCTAAATTATTTAATTTTATGAGTTTTGTTTCTTACATTTGGTAACTCAAACATATGAATGTTTATGTAAGAATGAGTCATGCTAATTTAAGAAATGCCTAAAATGAAAAAAACTATAATTATATTATTAATATTTTCAAGTTTTAATATGAATTCACAAGAAAATAAAGGAGCAATGATTTTAAATGCGGACCAATTAGCGATTACTGTATTAAATTTTAGAAAACTAGTAAGTCCAAACAATGAGCAAGTTGGCACGGGAAGTTTTATATCAAAAGATGGTAAGCTATATATAGTCACGGCTTCACATGTTGCCAAAATTATGGATTCGTCATCTCAGATTATAATTCAAGGCGAAAACAATAAGCCAATAAAATTAGATTTAACACAATTAGCGAATCCAATTAAATGGATTCATCACAATGAAGCTGACTTATCTGTATTAGAACTGAATCCATCTCAAGAAATAATAATGAAATATCTTCAAAAAAGATTTGTTCCTTACGAATTAATTGATACGGATAAAAAAGCAATTTCTAGGAATACTCAATTAACCATAATTGGTTTCCCTTTAGGTTTAGGAGCAAGCGAGTTTTTCTCACCTCTTACTTATAGAACATTTGCGTCAAGCGGTTTAATCTCATTAAACAGATTTGATTTGAATACACCTCAGACCTTTATAATATTGGAAAATCCTAGTATAGGAGGATATAGTGGTGGACCTGTTTATGATTTGTCAATAATTGAATCGGGCAATATGCAAATGACAGGTAGCGGTACAAAATTACATGGATTTATACACGGAACATTATCAGATAATACAGGTGGAAAACTTGCGGCGGTAACTCCGTCTTATTATTTATCTGATTTGATAAAATAAACTACCAACAATCAAATTTTGCAGACATAGTTTTTTTGGCAGTAATTTTTTCATGACTATAAATGATTCAAATTGAAACTTTTATAGTCATATTTCAAGTTGCAAATATCAAATTAAATTCGTACCTTTGAATTAGTTTAATTAAAAAGCCAAAAACTGGCTCCTAATAGTCGGGACTTTTTAACAATATTACTCAAAACCGCATGAGGGCAGTTTTACTGTTTAGACGATAACTTATATTTCCACTTTGTTCTTCAAAAAGTGGTTTCAGCACAAACACAAAATCACATTCTAGGCATTTATGCCTAATCAGCTATTTGTTTCATTTCGTTTGAAACGAAACTTCTATGCACAAAATTTATCTAAATCGGATTATGAGACAGATTTGGACAAGGTCTTGCTGTGACCAAAAATAAAGAGAATTCCACCGTCAAATTAAAAAATCGGAAAATGACGACTGAGAAACAAAGTGTTAAGTCTAACTGAATGCAAAAAAATATTAAATAAAAAAGGAATAAGCTATACAGATGCAGAAATAGAAATAATCAGAAATGTACTGTATAAACTGGCAGAGGTGTGCCACAATCAGCTCAACAATAAAATCAAAGAATAAAAGATATAAAAGAATAGAACATGGAAAATTCAAAAACAAACGTAGTTATTTACTGTCGTGTAAGTACAGACGAACAAGCTCAAAAAGGTTTTAGCTTGGATTATCAAGAAGAATCATTAAAGATGTACTGTGATTCAAGAAGCTATAATATTCTTAAGGTCTATAGGGAAGACCACTCTGCGAAGAACTTCAATAGACCCGAATGGTCAAAATTGAGAACTTATGTAAAATCCAACAAGAAAGAAATACATAAGGTGCTTTTTGCTAAGTGGGATAGGTTCTCAAGGAATGTGGAGCAAGCTTTGACTGTGTTGAGAGAGTTCGATTCGATAGGTGTAGAGCTAAATGCGACTGAGCAATACTTAGATACCAGTAACTCTGATAATAAAATGGTGCTAGCTATTTATCTAACTGCTGGTGAGGTCGAGAGAGATAAAATTTCTAGCAGAACAATTGCGGGTACTTATCAGGCGAAAAGAGATGGCTATTTTGCAGGAAAAGCTCCGTTTGGGTATGATAATATTAGGGATGAGCAAAAAAAATCCACTCTTAAGCCTAATGATAATGCTTGGTTGGTGAAGCGAGCATTCAAAGAGGTTGCTATGGCAATAGAGCCTGTTGAGACGATAAGGAAAAAGCTAAGGCAAGATGGAATGGAGTTAAAGAAAAGTGCTTTCAGCGAGCTTCTTAAGAACATTGTGTATATAGGAAAGATAAGAGTTCCTGAATTTAAGAAGGAGCCAGCAATGGTAGTTGACGGTAAACACGAAGCTCTAATTGATTTGGAGACGTTTAATAAGGTTCAAGCTGTATTTAGGGGAAAAAGATGGCATGGTATCAAGCCAAGTCATAAGAATCATGACTTTCCAATGCGTGATTTTCTAACTTGTAAGGTTTGTGGTGGTCAGATAACTGGTAGTAATTCTACAGGTAGGACAAAGAAATACGCTTACTACCATTGCAGGAATAAATGTGAAACAAGAGTTTCGGTTCATGGTGCTCATCTTAAAATCGCAAATATTCTGACTGGTTTGCAGATAAATGACAATATCAAAGAACTGTTTTCGGTTGTTTTAAAAGATTCGGAGTCTCAAATCAATGGTGACAAGAGTAATCAGCTGGAAATGAAATTTGAGGCTCAAAGAGCTTTAAAGTCTCAAATTGAAAATGCGGAGGATAAGCTTATAAGCGGTGACATTAGCAAAGAAAGATTCGAAAGTATAATTGAACGTATCAATGGAAAGTTAAGTGTTGTGAACAATGAAATTGAGGTTCTTAGTGCCAAGACGGATTCAATGAAACCGTTTGTGGATTCAGGTCTTGAGTTACTTGCTAACATGGATAGGTTGTTCCTTAATGGAGATTATGATGGTAAAAGAATTGTAGCGGGTTCAATTTTTACTCAAAAACTAATTTTTGGAAATGATGATTGTCGAACCACTCAAGTGAATGAAGTAATCAACGTTTTGACTAGAAATAGCAAGGGTTCGGAAAGGCTTAAAAAAGAAAAAGCTGTCAAAAATGACAGCTTTTCCGTTAAAGTACCCGGAGCCGGAGTCCGTTAATACTTTAGTTATTTTTACCTGTCTTTAGTGTTCTTTTTATTGCTATATTTGAGATAGATATAGTGCGGAAAGGATTTTTTTCTTAGTTTTTTCAACTTTTAAAATCAAAATAAACCACCTTTTTAGCCACCCTTTATTATAATTTAATCCGTTTTAGCTAGAATGAAAGTGATTTTTGAACTAAGGAAAGAGAAAATAACATCAAATGGACTAATCCCAATTCAGTTTGTTGTTAGAGCTGAAGGAATTAGAATAAGAAAGAATGTAGGGGTTAGTACCAAAGAAATCTATTGGACAGGCTCTAGAATAAAACCTAATCTAAAAAAAGAAGAGTCTAATAATTATCAATTCATTAATGATGAATTACAAAGAATTGAATCGAAAGTAAATGATATTTTTTTCTTTTTCAGGGCAAATAAGATACCTTTCTCAAAAGAAAATTTCTTGGAGCAGTATGAATCTAAAGAAACCAAAATAAACTCTGAATTTGATTTTTTTGAATGTTTTGATGAATATTTATTATCGGGTTCATTATCCAAAGCCTATAACACAATAAAGGCGCAGAAAACAATAAAAGGTTATTTACAATCTTTTCAGAATGAAACAGGGTTCAATATTTCATTTAATAAAATTGATAATATTTTTTATGAAGAATTAATGAAATATTCTTTTTTCGAGAAGAAGATTAAGAATAACTATTTCGCAAAGATAATAGCCGTTTTAAAATCCTTTTTAAAGTGGTGTACAGACAAAGGTTACAACAATCTTAGAGAATTCGAGAAGTTTAAAGGAATAGAGCATGATGTAGATATTATTTATCTTACGCATGATGAATTAATGCAGTTGTATAATTATGACTTTGAAAATTCAAGACTAAACCACACTAAAGACTTTTATTGTATGGGTTGCTTTACTGGACTTCGATTTTCCGATTTGTCGCAGTTACATCAAGCAAATATTACAGAAACTCATATTAATATCTCAATTCAAAAGACAAAAACTCAAAACCACATTATAAGACTGAATAAGTTTTCTAAAGAGATATTAGATAAATATCAAGGAACAATCTATGAACCATTGCCCTCTATATCAATGCAAAAATTTAATGATTACATTAAAGAATGTTGTCAGATAGTTGGAATTGATAAACCGACAACAATAACAGGATTCGTAGGAACAAAGAAAATTCAGAATACCTTACCAAAATATCAGTTGATTACTAGTCATACTGCACGAAAGACATTTATAACCAACTCTTTATTACTTGGTATGGAGCCAAAAGCAATTAAAAAGATTGCAAATATTAAAAAAGACGCTGTTTTAGATAAGTATCTGAAAATTACCGAAGAATACACTGATGAACAAATGGACAAATGGAACAAGTAAGACAATCCTTCTTTTTTAATCACGCTATAAAAGACAATTCTTTTATGGAAAGTTTTGATTCTTATTCTTCAAAATTTCCCGAAGATATTAGGCAATTAAATTTTTATATAGACAATACTTTTTTAGATCCATATTCAAGGGTATTTCTACTTATAAGGATATATGAGCAATTTATTCAAAAACATAAAGAATTACTTTCTGAAAAGGACAAGCATATAAAATCTGTTTTTTATGAAATACTCAAAATCGGTAATTTTGGTTTTAGATATAAAATAAAAAGCGAAAAAGATTTAATCGTATTACTAAATATTAGTATTCCTTTGTTTATAAATTATCAATTGCGCTCAATCGTTCAAAGGAAGGAGTTGTCAAAACTATTATATGGTACAATTCAACCACTTAATAATCAATGCTTTTTAATTAATGATTTTGAATTATTATGCTTGTCTCATTTTATTTTGACCTCTCACCAATTAGAGACTATTTTAATTAACGATATTACGAATATTAACAAGGAACTTTCAGAGCATGAGTACAAAGAGAAAGTAACAGATTCTTCAATATTATTGATAAAGCTTGAAGCTAGTGAGAGAGAAGCATCAATAAGAACTAATATCGATGTTTTTTGTATTTATTATATGGACTATTATATGGGGCGCTTTATGAGCAGTTCTATGGATTCTTGTTGGGATACTGATTGGAATGGTGATTGGGGAAATTATGACGCCGAGTATGAAGACAAATTCCATGATAAAGAATTAACTTATGATAATTCATATGAACAACAAATTCCGGAGTTATTTCAAACCTATTTTTTAAATAGAGGGAAAATAGACGAATTAGATCACAGGTTTGTTATCGATATTCCTAAAATAATCGGTACTAAAAGTGAAGAAAAACAAAAAAACGTGTTTTTAGAATCTGAAATATTTAAAAAATCAATCCAATCTAAAATTACGATTCATTCAACTTTCAAGTTAGCAGATAAAATATTTAAGAAATACTTCGAGCTTAATTTACCGAAGAATAGATATAAAGTAATCTATCCTAATTTTAGATATTTTTTAAAAGAATTGTTTAATAATGATATTATAAATAAGGATTTAAAAAAAGTTGAATTAGATGAATTAGAAGTGAAAAACTTAATTGGCTTTTTCAGCGAGTATAAATCAACTAATACTGCTACAAATTTATTCACCTATGAAGTGATTAATCTAATAACTTTTCTAGAACACATTACAGGATTAGAAGCTAAAATTTCTACATGGGATAAAGCACATAGAGATAAAAAAAGTAAACTAAATAAAGATTGTAAAAGAGAGATAAACACCATTTTGGATCAATATCCGAGAGATAAAAAATGGTAATTTATAACCAATTAATAGTCAGCTTACTACAAGTGATTTAAATCCGTTTTTTAGCGGATTTTTTTTTGCCCTATTGCTTTTCTGAATTTTACAGTATTAAAAAAATCGTTAATACTAACTAAAAATAAGTAAAGCTATGTCGGTACTATTGTATTCCCACAGTAAACAAGATTTAGAAAAAGTTGTAGAAATAATCCTTAGTAAAGTACAGAATTTTCAACTTTCGAAATCTTCAAATGAGTCTCAAAAAGAAGATTTAATTTCTCAACAAGAAGCCTGTAAATTTTTACAAAAGTCTCTTCCAACTATTATTACCTGGAGAAAAGAGAAAGGGTTACCTCATTATGACTTTAATGGACGCTTTTTCTATTCTAAGAAAGAACTTCTGGAATATGGAAAAAAGCATAATCACAAATAAATATTTACTCGCTAATCATTTTTTATGGATACTAAAACAATCAAATTATCAGTACTTGTAAGCGTATTTCTTTCACTTGCAATAGTTCAAATTTTCTTCTTGTTTAACTATGAATATAAGCCTTTTCCCTTAGTGCCAGCATTTGTAATGCTTCTGAACTGTATTGTTATTATTCTTTACGGAAAAGCTATCACGAGAAATTTAGAAAACCAGTAAAAGTAAAAAAGACGTAAAAACACCTCGCTAAAAGCTTTTTACGTCTATGATAATTTTCTAATTGAAGACGATGCAAATTTACGCAAAGTTTTCCATATAAACATATTACAATGGAAAATAAACAGGAAGAACCCAAAGAATTTGTACAGAATATATTTGATATGACAGAAATATATTTAGCCAAAAGATATATTTTTCGATACAATGAAATTGCACTAGAAATTGAATGTAAAAAAATAAACTCTGGCAAATGGGGAGCACTAAACGAGAATTCGTTATACATCGAGTTACAGAAAAAAGGAATAAAAATTTCTATAAATAATCTCTTAGCAATTTTACGCAGTGATTTCGTAACAAACTTTAATCCTATAAAAGAATATTTTTTATCACTGCCTAAATGGGATGGAACACCTCATATCGAGAAATTAGCGAGCTATCTAACAACTCTAGATAAAAAACAATTCGAATATCATTTTGTAAAATGGTGTGTACGAAGTGTGAAATGTGTATTCTTAGACGATTATTTTAACAAGCAGGCTTTTATACTGGTTCACAAAGGACAAAGTAGTGGAAAGTCAACTTTTTGTCGGTTTATGTGTCCTCCTGCATTGGCAAATTATATAGCTGAAGATATTAGTAGTGACAAAGATGCTAGAATTCTATTAGCTAAAAACTTTCTTCTAAATTTAGATGAATTAGCGGTTTTAAGTCGAAAAGAAATAAATCAACTAAAATCATATTTCTCAAAAACACATATTAACGAAAGACTTCCTTATGACCGTAAAAACAGCATCTTGTCGCGAGTATGCTCGTTTATTGGTTCAACCAATATGGCAACATTTTTAAACGATGAAACTGGGAGTGTTCGCTGGCTCTGTTTTGAACTCATAAAGCCAATAAACTTTGCCTATAAAACAGAAGTTGATATAAATGCCGTTTGGGCGCAAGCATATGCCTTGGCAATGAGTGATTTTGATTGCGAACTCACATTTCAAGATGTACAAGAGAATGAAAAGAGAAATTCTAAATACACAACATTGTCAGTAGAATACGAAATTATTAGTAAATATTTTCTAATTCCAGAAAAGAGTTCAGAAGAACAGTTCATGACTTCGAGCGATATCATGCATTATTTGTCTATAAAGTATCAGCGTTTAAATCATATTAACATTGGTAAGGCTATGATTTCTTTAGGTTTTGAGCGCATTAAAGATAAAGAAAGACGTGTTTACGGATATGCAGTTTCGGTTTTGCCATTATTTCCAACAAACTAAGAAAAATAGAAAAACTTGATTTCTTCTTACCTACTTACCCAAACTATTAAGAGCACCTTAAATCATTGATGTTTTCTTGGGTAACTTAAAATATAGATGTTCTTACCTAAAGTTACCCATCTTACCCAAACAAGATAAATTGAATATAATCAACAGCTTATAAGTTTTACGGGTAAGATAGGTAAGAAGAAAATAGATAGAAAAATACATTACCCTCCTTGCTATTACTGGGCTGGGTAAGTAGGTAAGATGAAATCGCAAAAAACAGTTTAGATTTTTTGCTTATGAAAAGAAAAAGACAAACTAAAATCAGTTTAACTCATAAAAAATACAGTTATGAATGCAATACAAGCCAGGGAAATTTCAATAGAAAAAGTACTTCAAAATTTAGGCTGTAAGCCTTTAAAATCAAACGAAAATGAATCTTGGTATCTAAGTCCGTTTAGGGTTGAGAAAACAGCTTCTTTTCACCTAAATAGAAAAATCAACCGATGGTTTGATCATGGCGAACAAAAAGGCGGAAATGTTATAGATTTTGTCATTGCAAAATTCGGATTTAATGTTACTGAAGCTTTGAGTTATCTAGAAAAATTTGATTCTTTTTTTTCTTTTCAAAAGCAAATTTTTGAAACGCCAGTTAAGGAGCAAAATAATGAGAACCATATCGAAAAAATAATACCAATTCAACATTTGGCATTAATCCAATATTTGAAAAGTAGAGGTATTGCCAAGGTTCAAACAGAGAGCAATTTAAAAGAGGTTCATTATACTATCAAGGATAAAAAATATTTTGCGATAGGATTTGAAAATAGAAGTGGTGGATTTGAGATTCGCTCTAAGTATGCGAAAATCTGTTTAGGCAAAAAAGATATCACTATTATTTCAAACCAATCTCAAAGATTAAGGGTGTATGAAGGCTATTTCGATTATCTCTCATTTATTCAAATCAGAGATAATAAAAAGCTGAACCAATCGGATTATCTCATTTTAAATTCTGTCTCATTGATTACTAAAAATATATCAGTTTTAGAAAACTACCAAACAATTGAATTGTATTTAGATAATGACACAACAGGAAATAAATACACAGAAATTATCAAAGAAGCTTTTCCAAATTCAATTGATTGTAGAGTAAAATATAAAGGATACAAAGACCTGAATGAGTGGTTTTCAATATGTGAATTAGAAATCAAATATTAGAAAAAATGGAACTAGCGAACATAAATATTTACATCCAAACTTTATTGATTGAGAATCTAAACTTCACGAATGAGGGGCTCAAAAACAATGAGAAATTGATTCGATTTGCTAATGATGTAATGAGGGATGACTTTTTAAAATTTATTATTGATGTGCAATGTACTGTCGATGAAAAAGCAATTGAAAACCCCGCTGGATATTTCATTGGAGCTATAAAAAATGAACTAAACCGAAGAGGTTTTCCAAAAGGAAAATAATCTAATTCCAAGATTTGACCGAATTTATATGCACATAGTGATATACGCAAAGTTTAGAATTTCAAGATTTGACCGAATTTATATGCACATAGTGATATACGCAAAGTTTAGAATTTCGAGAGGTGTTTTCCGCTATCGCTACAAACATTTCTCGCATTTTATCCCGATGGTCTCAAATGAAAAACACAACAATTAAAAATTATAATTATGAGTCAAGCAAGAACAAAAATTATAATGTTCAGAACTACAATTATTGAGAAAAAAATCATAGAAAAAAAAGCGAAAAACAGAAAAATGAATACCGCTAGTTTCTGTAGAATGGTAGCCTTAGAACGTAAAAACAAATCTGTTTTTACAGAAGATGAATTAAAAGCTTTTGAGAATCTGCATTACATACGAAATGCTTTTATCAAAATCAATAATCTTCTAAAAGATAAATCTTCTTTGTTTGCATCTGAAGTAATGAAAACGGTTAAAGAAACCGACTCAGTTTTAAAAATTTTTAGTGATGGTAGGAAAAGCTAAAAGTATAGCTCATACATCTAATGCTGTTAATTATGGAAAAGACAAACTGAATGCAGAAGAAATTTCAAGGCATAATGTAATTGGTAGTACTGGATTAGAAATTGAAAATGAATTTAAAGTCTATCAAAATCTAAATTTAAATACCAAAATGAATACTATTTCTATTGTATTAAGTCCATCTCCTGAAGACGGACGAAAACTCTCAAGAGAAGAATTTAAAGCTATTTCTGATGATTATTTAAAAAAAATGAATTTACAAGATCATCAACATGTTGCTTACGTTCATCGAGACACAGACCACACTCACATTCATTTGTATGTCAATAGAATAAATTCAAAAGGAGTAGCTTATAACGATTCATTTATCTCAAAAAGAACTCAGCAAAAGACTCATGAAATAGCTAAAGAAAGAGGTTTGGTATCTGCGAAAGAAGTTATGGCTTCAAATGATTTATTAAAGTCCAAAATTTTTGAAAAACATCTGGAAGTTTTAAAACAGCAACCTCAAAGTTTTCAAGATTATATCAAACAAATGGATTTGAAAGGATTAGAAGTAAAACCAACCATAAATAGACAAGGGCAGATTCAAGGATTTCGCGTGAGAGATTTAAATACTAACAAAGACTTTAAAGCCAGTGAGTGTCACAGGTCGATGAGCGCCAGTAATTTATTAAAAATAGGGATAAATAATGACCTTGGCTATAATGTCGATACTACTCTTAAACGCGCACAGGGTAAGCAGATATCAAAAAATCATTCCAATAAAAACTTAAGTAATATAATTCCAAAAGAAATTAAAAACCAAGTAAATCAATTAAGCAGGAACGGAACTAAATCAGTTGCTCAAGTGTTAGGAAAGCAAAAAATCACTAAAGAGGAATTCAAATATATAAAAGCTGTACAGAATCCACTGATAAAAGTCGAGATGAAAAATACTGAAAAAGAACGTTTAGACTCAGTTTCAAAAGACATTGAATACGCAAAAAACCTTCAAAAACTTGAAGATTCTTTAATTGAAAAACCAAACAATAATTTAAAACTAGAACAAGACTTCGGGATATGAGTAAAAACACAGAAATCATGATTGAAATCATGTCAGACAATACAGAGAAATTACAAAAAATGATTATTGAACAATCCAGTTTGACTAAAGAGCTTTCTCTGCAAATAGAAAAACTTGAAAAAATTGAAATACAACCAAGAACTGAGCGCCTTGAGGAAATAATATTGCACTGGAATAATCTTTTTACAGCTCAAAAAAATCAAATTCAAGAGTTGCAAAATAATCAAAATAACGAAAGTAAAAAGCAAAGATTAGGAACATACCTTTTATTGATTTTGGCAGTAATCTTAATGCTTTCAGTACTGCTAATATTAATATTTAAAAGAATATAATTATGAGTCATGGACCAACCGTTGGAGAAATGAATACTGAAATTGGTATTCTTCTCCGTATTTTAAAATTCATCTTACTTTTTACTATAATATCAACAGTAATACTTTTAGAAACTCATCTGCTTGTGTTTTCCGTAACTAATTTGTTTGTTGATTCTTATGATTTTCAGTTAAAAGAATTGAAGGGGCACTATATTCAAAATGGGTATAACAACTTTTTGTATCTATTTTCAAAATTCATAGCTAGTAAGATGCCATATTGGGCAAACTTTGGAGCAATTTCCCTTATTATTTCGGTAGTTTATGTTTCATTTTATCATGCTAAACAAAAACGATTCCCTAGAGTAATTATCAGTATAATAATTAACAATATTCTTATAGTTTTATTAATTGCCTTGTTAGGAAAATTATTAAGCGCTCTTATTGGAGATTTTGGGGTAATAATCTGTATAACTCCTATTCTTTATGCAGTTTATCTATTAAAGTTTAAGAACAGAAAGAAACCATCCCAAACCGAGAAATTCACTAAAGTTAAAGAAAAGTCTGAAAAAGAAGATGACGGTTTCACTTTTAAAACAAATAAGGGCTTAATAAGCTTAGATAATGCCTATAGAGGAATTTATGTGCAGGGAGGGGCTGGCTCTGGAAAAAGTGCTTCAATATTTGAAAGAATTATATTGCAATTATCGGAAAAACTATTTACGGGAATATGCTACGATTTTAAAGGGGACTTGACAGAAAAAGTTTACTTGAGCTATGAAAATTCTAGCATAAAAGTCAAAACCATTGATTTTAAAAATCCTTTACTCTCAGACAGGGTAAATGCTATACACCCCCAATATTTAACTAAATCAGCTATTGCAATAGAATATGCGCATGTAATCATTTCAAACCTATTGCCTGATAGCATCAAAAAGCAAGATTTTTGGAGCAATAATTCAAAAATGATTCTTGCAGGTGTAATATGGTATCTTCGAAATGAGCACCCAAAATGCTGCACTTTAGCACATACAATTTCATTGATTTTACATAATTCAGCTGATGATTTAATTCAAAAAGTGAGTCAAGATTATGAAGCAGGCGGAATGGTTGCCTCTTTGAGAGAAAGTATTACTAGAGGAGCCGAGCGTCAAGTGGCCGGAGTTTTATCGACCTTGCAAAATGCATTATCTACCCTTAATACCCCCGATATCTATTGGATTCTCTCAAGTAATGATGTTGACTTACATTTAAACAACAAGAAAAACCCTTCTTTTTTATGCATTATTAACGACAGTACATTGCCTACCGTCTACACTCCTGCAATATCGCTTATTATTTCGGTAGCACTTAGGCAAATGAATCAACCTAATCAGCAAAAATCAGTTGTATTGTTGGATGAGGCGCCCACGGTCTTTTTGCCCAATATTGAGCAACTCCCTGCCACTGCAAGAAGTAGTAAAATCGCTACAATATTTGGAGTACAGGATTACGCACAATTAGTTCAAAAGTATGGGGAAGATATATCGCAGGTAATAATTTCAAACTTAGGGAATCAATTCTTCGGAAGAACTACGAATTACAAAACTGCTGAAATGGTTCAAAATCTATTCAGTAAAAAAGATGAAGTATTTACATCTAAGAGTACAGGTGATGGTACAAGTGGAAAGTTTGTGCATTTAGGAAGTAATACCAGTTCAGGAACTAGCGAAAATATACAGGAACGAAATCGTGTAAAAATTAGCGACATAGTCAATTTAGCGCAAGGAGAATTCTATGGCATCATAGCGGAAGGAAATCCAAGAGAATTTTTAAAAACGAAGTTCTTAAAGGACGAGATAAAAGGAAAATATATCAATCAGAAAATCCCAATAAGCGAAAGTATGATGCAAGAGAATTACTTTAAAATCATTGCAGAATGCAAAGAAATTATATCAAGCTAAAAATAAGTATTCAAATCAATTTTTATAAATTAAAATCAATTACAAATGAAAAAAACTAAATTATTTCTTGGGGTATTATTACTATCAGCTTTTTCGAAAGGCTATTCTCAAAACTACAAAAATGCTTTTGGTGTTAGCATTGGAGCAACACAGGACGGTTATGGTGTTATGCTTAGTCATAATTATTTCATCAACGACAGAAATTCAATTTCGGCTTCTATTCTTGCAACCGATGCTAAATACAAAGTCGGAGAAGATAAAATAGGTTACAACGACATAACACTTTTGTTGGGCTATTCTATGCCCATATATCTTACTCAAAACAGAAAATTTGGGATTGTCTTCGGTAGCGGTGTAGTACTTGGCTACGAAATAGTCAACGATAATAAAGAGATGAATTTAAGCAATGGCAGTTTGATTTTGGACGAATCAAAATTCATTTACGGGGCTTATGCGGGATTAGACTTTGACTACCTTATTAATGATAGAACAACGCTTTTCATAAAAGTAAACGAGTATTATCATGCTAATTCAGATTTAGGAAAATTTGTTCCGTTTGCAGGAATTGGATTAAGATATTATACCAATTAAATAGATTAAATAAACAATATAATTATATATAATAAAGATGAAAAAAAATATTAGAAAAATCGGAATGTTAATGATAATATTTTCTTTAATGGCTTGCACCAAAGAAGTAGATGTTTTAGAGCCAAAACTAGCAGGCTCTTACAAAATTAAATCAATTATAACAGATTTACCTGTTGATTTAGACAACGATGGAGTTGCTAATACAGATATGAGTAAAGAAAAAGACCGTGGCTATTGTCGTTTTGATGATACTTTTTCATTTAACAATGGTAACAAAGGAATTTGGGCTGATGGTTCTGATATTTGTAGTAATGCCTTAGAGCCTTCCGACGATTATTTTAATTACATTTTTGACAAGATAAAGAAAACTATTTCTATGGAAATTTTTCCCGATAAAGGACAAAAAGAACCTGAGCGTTTAGAACTTACAGATGTTTTTATCAGCTACATGGACGGAAAACAAACACTTAAATTTAGTTTCTACGACGAACGCTATACTAACAGAATAGTAACGTACTATCTTGTATCTGAATAAATAAACGTACATAAACAATTAAAAACATGGATTTATACTTTGTAAAAATATTAGACCAACAAAAAATAAAAGTTGGTATTTCAGAGAATGCAAAAAAAAGAATAGTGACTATTCAAAATGCTGGAGGCTATCTTGATAATCAGATTTATTCAAATATTTTTCATGATTCTGGTCAATTTGAAAGCACTTTAAAAGTGTTGTTCAAGGACTATCAAATCAAAGGAGAGTGGTTTGAATACAAAGGGCTTGTAGAATTTTTTCATAAAAAAATTCAGTTTGAAAATAAAATAGATTTGAATATGATTCGCACTCTGCCAAAAAAGTTCCTCAATTCAATAGATTTTAATTTAGATAAAGAAAGTCAGAAAATTGAAAAAACTATACAAAAACAACAATCTGACAAAGGAATATTGGTAATAAAAGGCGATATTATTAATTTATCAAAAGAGGAACTAGAAATGATAAAAAAAGGAGAAACAGTATATTTATATGACAATTTTGTTGACTTCTTTAACGGAAAGACTTTTATTACTTGGGAGTTTGAAGATAAACGGCATATTGTACAAGCTTTTTTAAAAAAACTAGGCGTAGAGTTTAAACGGCTGTAAGGAAAGGGATTCTCTGAATATTGCAATATTTAGAGAATCCTAAATCTAATTTTTTTGACACTTTACACATTAAAAAAAATAATTAATTCTGTAAAAAAAGGAACTATGAGTAGTATCACATTAACAAAGCTTTACGATTTATTAACTGAAAAGGTAGGAAAAGAAACAGCTTTAAGTTTGACTTCTTACATTGAACGAAAAATAGACAAAGAAGCAGAGCAAAATAGGAGCGACTTAATAGCTAAGAAAGATTTAGAAAAACGATCAAGATGGATGCTAGGCATATTTATTATCCTTTCATTAATGATATTTGGTTTATTTATTGCCATTTTATTAAAATAAAATTTAAAGTCCTGCTTCGGTAGGATTTTTTTGCTTGAACTACTAATTTTTAAAGTAATTAAAAAAAAATAATTTATGAAATGGGAAACAATAGAAACCAAAGAAAATTACAATAAAGCTGTAATACGAGCTATTGAGATTTTTCACGCTGAACCAAATAGACCTGAAGATGATGAACTAGGAATTTTATGCTTATTAATTAAAGATTATGAAGACAGACATTATCTAATACTTGAATTAGATGTTCTAGAAAATATTAAAAATGGATTGGAGGAAATGAAACAATCTAAAAAAGGTAATTTGAAAACTACTCCTGCTAAAGATTTTTTGAATGAGTTATGAAACTGGGCAATCCTTAAAACTGAAAAAGATGTTAAATAAAGAATTTGAAGTAGCTGAAAAAAGAATGAATGAGATATTAAACATAGCTACTCAAAAAGGTGGTTTTGCTTTTTTAACCCCTAATGAAGATTTAGAATTGGATACGGTTTCTAGTATAGTTAAGAGTTACGAAGACGTACATTTTATTATTGGTACACCTCAAACAATGTATAATAAAAGCAAACCAAACATTGCATTTATTGAAATAGGTAATGATGGAACTTATAGCGTGTATATTGAAAATAGCACATTAAATTATGGAATTCATGGAAATGGTAAAACAGTAAAAGAAGCTCTAGAAGATTTCTTTAATTCATATAAGGAAATGAAAGAATTTTACAGTGAAAAGGGAAAGGAATTTATCGAAGCTACTTTTGAGTTTAAGTACGATGTGGCTTCTTTTCTAGAGTATTATGGAAAAAAATGTTAAGCTGGATAACTAAATAACGTGAAAAGCTATTCCGGATCTTTTCTTCAGGAAGGCAAAATGACGTGAAAACAAGAACCAGGAACGAGCTGCAGAAACCCAAAATAACGTGAAAATTAAAACTTGCACATTTGCACTTGTAGAATTAGAGAAGATGATAACGAATGAATATTATATATAAATAATTAGTATATATGATATAATTACATTGTTTTAAGTAATATTTAATTATGAAAATAGGAGATAAAGCCATTGTAGATCCAAAATTAACAGGGTTGGATGTATGGATTGAAGGAGAGGTAATTGACGTTGAAAATAACCCTTTCAAAGGAATTGTTATCGCTATTAAGGACAAATTAGGTCGTATTTTTTTTGGAGAAGAGAAATATTTTAAATTAGCCTAATTATGTTTGCAATAAGTTTTGATATGGTTATTGTTGACATTAAAAAAAATACAGAAACTCTTATAATAATGTTTATTTTGAAATAGGTAAAGCATTAAGGAAGTATGATTTTTTTAGTACGAGGAAGTGTTTACTTATCTACAAATACCGATATGGCGAATTTACTTCGAGCAATGAATGAATTAAAATTCTATATTTGATTCTTAAACGATAACACAACGAATTAAATTAAGCCTCTTTTAGAAAAGTATCCTTATTGCTTTTAAAATACCGATTATCGCCTAGAAATTACCATTTATTGCTTTGCAAATAAAAAAATAAATTAAACACTTAATTTTTAATTAAATTTCCTCTTTTTTTAATTTAAATTTAAAGGATAAATCTTATATTTGGAAAACATTAACACATAAATCTTACATAATTATGAAAAAACTAGAATTGCAAAAAATGGAAAATTTAATTGGAGGTGCATACACTAATACTCTTGATCAAGAAGCGCCAGATCAAGACGAGCGCGGAGGTGGTTGTACTGGCGCAAATGTAGTAGGTTGTTTCTCAGATGTATACTCAAATCATGGCTGGGCGTCACTTGCTGCAGGTATAACAAGTGCATTTATCCCACAAACCGCAGTAGCATTTGCACTAGCTTGCGCGGCAAAAAATGGATGTTAAATCCTTATACTATATACTAATATTTTAAATATTCTAAAATGAAAAATTTAGCCATCTATTATTTTCAAATTTTAATACCAATTCCATTATTATATTTTAGTGCAAAAGAAAAAGATTACATTTTGTTCTGCACACTAATGGTTTTCTATTATATCTACCGAATTTTTACCGATTATTATAGATTATCCAAAAAAGATGTCCTTAAGAAAAATGATTATTTACTTTTTATATTTCCTTTATGGAATATAAAATATTTTAAAGAATTATACTTTGAAAAGTAAAAGTCAATAACAATATTTCTAATAAATTATTCTGAATTTAGAAAAGCATTATTCATCTATGAATAGTGCTTTTTTTACAAAAAAAAGTATAGCAGTGAAAAACACTTTTCTTAGGTATATCTTACTTTCTTTTTTCTATGTTTTTATTACAGAAATAACAAATAAGATAATCAATTTAACAGATCTTGTTCGTCATTTTCTAGTTGACTTTCTAAGTATAAATCAAGTAAATAGTTACTTAGAATTTCAAGATGAGTGGCATTGGTTATCGTACTTATATATTCCTTTAATAATTTTAGTTAAAACTTCACTAATGGCTACTATTTTATACATTGGATTATTCTTATCTGGTAGAGAAATAAAATATAATTCAACATGGAATGTAGCTCTAAAAGCAGAATTTATCTTTTTGTTAGTTCCCCTTTTTAAAGTTATTTGGTTTGTTTTTTTTCAAGTAAAATATGATTTAAATGATGTTCAAAATTTTTATCCTTTATCAGCATTAAACATTACAGGTTACAAAGAGCTAGAAGTTTGGTTTATTTATCCGTTTCAGGTACTTAACTTATTTGAACTATTCTACATAATTTATTTAGGTTTTGAAATTGGCAAACTAACCAAAACCAATACAGATTATGGGTTAAAAATTGTAGGCTTAAGTTATATACCGGCACTATTATTATGGGTTGCAACAGTTATGTTTTTTACACTTAATTATTCTTAGAATGTCTAAAATTCAAAAACTTTTCTCATCATCTGCTGCTGCAGTATAATCATTATTCACGCAGTCATCTATTTTTTCTACAAAGAAGATTACATTCAAGCTGGACTAGGATCAATATCGATGGTTTGCTTAATCATGTCCTTACTTTTAAACAGAAAACAAAAACAATGAAAAAATCATTAAAAACAATTATTGTATCACTATTTATTGGTGCTCTATTCTTTCTTGGTTATCAAATAACATCTAAAATAAACCATAAAAAAGAAATTCTTCAAAACATCAAAACTATTCCCAATTTTTCTTATCAAACAATAAATGGAGAAACTTTTACAAATGAAAATCTTAAAAAGGATATTGCAACAATTTTTATCTATTTCAATACTGAATGTGACTACTGTGATGCAGAAACACAAATGATAAAAAAAAACATGGAAAAATTTAAGGACGTTCAGCTCATTTTTATATCCTTTGAAGAACCCTTACAAATTAAGAAATTTGCTAAAAAACATCAATTAACAGCTTATGATAATGTTCGTTTTTTACATGACAACAAAGTCTCATTCGCTGCTACTTTTGATGTTAATTCATTGCCTAGTATAGTATTATATGATAAAAATCAAAATTTAATCGAGAAAATAAAAGGTCAAATAAACCCTGCCATTTTGATTAGAAAATTAAATATCGACTAATCGCAATGAATTTAAAACATATCCGTAAAACCCATTCTTTACAATTAGATCAATCAGATTGTGGCGCAGCATGTTTGCTATCGATTATAAAGTTTTACTATGGTAATACTTCTTTAGAAAAAATAAGAGAATTAAGCGGCACAACCAAACAAGGGACAACAATGTTAGGATTGTATCAGGCAGCTAATCAATTAGACTTTAATGCTGATGGCTGCGAAGCTGATATGCATGCATTGATTGATCATAAACAACCCCTTATTTTACATGCTTTAATTGATAATCGATTAAACCACTATATCATTTGCTATGGCTACAGTGAAAAAGATGGATTTCTGATTGGAGATCCTGCGAAAGGAATTGCTTTTTTATCAATCCAAGAACTAGACAAAGTTTGGATTTCAAAATCTTGCCTGACTTTAGAGCCAAATAAAAATTTCGTTACAGAAGAAGCAGAAAAAAACATTAAATTAAAATGGTTTTTAGATATACTAAAAGAAGATTATAAACTTATTTGGATTTCTATACTGCTCGGTGTTTTTGTTGCTGGTTTAGGGTTGGCAATGGCTCTTTTTTCTCAAAAACTTATTGATGATATACTTCCATCAAACAACATCAATAAATTAATTTCTGGAATTATCCTGTTGACTATTTTACTTTCTGCTCGTGTTGGAATATCTGTTTTAAGACAGCATTTTACAATTCGACAATCTAAAGATTTTAATAACCGTATTAATAATACATTTTTCTCGTCCTTGCTTCAACTTCCTAAATTCTTTTTTGACACTAGAAAAACAGGAGAACTTGTCTCAAGACTAAACGATACACAACGAGTGCAAAATGTCATCAAAATATTAGCTAACACATTAATTATAGACATTCTTGCAGTTATAATCTCATCTGTTTTCTTGCTAACTTATTCATTGAAGTTGGGAATAATTTGTATTCTCAGCCTGCCTGTATACTTCTTTATAATCTACCGTCACAATAAAAAAATCATGCTTTCTCAAAAAGAAGTAATGGAAAGTTCAGCTGTTAATGAAAGTAATTTCATTAATACAATTCAAGGTATATCTACTATTAAAAATGACAATAAACAAGCTGTATTCAATCAATTAAATCAATTTATTTTCGCTAACTATCAAGAAAAAATAGTTAACCTCGGAAAAATTAACATTAGCTTATCTTGGCAATCTGGCTTGGCAAGCGTAATATTTGTTATTGGAATCTTAATCTATACTTCTATTCAGGTATTTAATAAAGAAATTAAAATTGGAGAATTAATGGCTATTTTAGGAATTGTCGGCTCATTATTGCCTTCAATTGCAAGTTTGGCTTTAATTTCGATTCCAATAAATGAAGCAAAAATAGCTTTTAACAGAATGTATGAATTTGCATCTATTAAAAAAGAAAATGAAGAAGGACTTAAAATCCTTGAAATTAATAAAATTTGTATTCAAAATCTGTTATTTCGGTTTGCAGGTCGAAGCAAACTTTTCCATAACGTAAATATCGAAATCGAAAAAGGTAAATTCATTGCAATAGTAGGTGAAAGCGGATCTGGAAAAAGCACTTTGGGACAAATTTTACAGCGTTTCTATCCATTCGAAAAGGGGAGTATTATTTTAAATAATAATCATCAACTTCAAGAGATTGAACTTAAAAGTTATAGAGATTTGTTGGGAGTCATTCCTCAAGAGATTACCATTTTCAACGGAAATGTTATTGATAACATCCTGCTTGGAACGATAGACACACCAGAAAATGTAATGCAGTTTATTAAAGAATATGAATTTGGACATTTCTTCAATCAATTGCCACAAGGATTAGAAACTATTCTTGGTGAAGAGGGGATAAATTTAAGCGGAGGTCAAAAGCAGATTATCGCGCTGGCACGAGCCTTATATAAAAAACCACAGTTTTTAATTTTGGATGAAGCAACATCAGCCATGGACAGAAACACCGAAAAATTTACACTGCAATTACTGCAAAAAATAAAACTAGATTGTGCTGTACTATTCATTTCGCATCGCTTAAATAAATTAAAAACTATTGCTGATACTATTTATATTTTAGAAAATCAAACTATAACACAGTTTGGCAATCATGAGGAATTAATGCAAACGTATAATTTTTATAGTGCGTACTGGAAAGAAAATAATTAAAAGATCATTAAATCTAAAGGGTAGTGTCTCACAAACTGTGGAAATTAACATTGCGTCTGCCAATTACTTATGATTTACAAGAGTCTAAAAAGATAAATTTATGCTGTCTTTTTTTAGGTTTAACTCTATTTTGCCAACAATTTCGCCAATGCTCGTTTTTTCAACATCCTTGTATAGAATGCAATTAAATCCAAATGATTGATAAAAAGGAATAAGCAAATTAAAATTATTAGAATATGAACTTGAAAGTTCGCCTGTGATACTTGTATATTTTTGCTCCAATCCGTTTTTTATTACAAAATCCATAAGCACTCTACCATATCCTTTTCCTTTTATTTTTGACATAAAGCCTGTTATATGAATTTCTTTTCCACGCTTTGTGAACTCTATTTCAGAATCACAATCTTTATTATTTCCACTTTCACCAAATAATTCTATAGTGTCAAATATTTCCTTTTTTGAATATGAAATAACAACTAACTCGTTTTTTTTAGTTATTGCAAGCTCATAGGTTTTATTTCTATCGTTTTTTATAATTTCTCTGAATCTATTGAATCTTGTTATTAAAGCATTGTTTTCAGTAAAGATATTTTCTTTTTCCTTTTTTAACAGATCAAATTTTTTATTTAATACGGATAAGGAATCTTGTTTTTGTTTTATCTCGTTTTTTAAAATAAATCGTGACATTTTTTTCAGCATCTCATGTAATATTATAAACAGTAATCTGAACGGAACCAACAATAAGGAGTCTTTAATTTTCATAATCCAAATATATAATAAAAAAATCAGCCACCTTTTTGACCACCCTAAAAAGAAAAAGCCTCTGAAAATCAATAGATTTCAGAGGCTTTAAGTACCCGGAGCCGGAATTGAAACCACTCAATTTGGCAATTTTACCAAATAGCATAAAACTCTGTAAAAAAAACTTAAAAACTCTTATTTTTAGACACATTACGGCGATTTACAAACAAATAAATTGTCTAACTAAATTTAATGAAATAGAATAAAATCTTAAAATGGTTGGGCAACGGTTGGGCAACTTTGTGAAACGTATTACAAATTTTATTACTTTTGAAGTGTTCAAAAGTTCAACTGTTCAAAAGTTATAAAATGGCAACAATTCAATATCGATTAAGAAGCAAGGCAAATAAAAATGTTTCTATAAAAATTCGTTTATCAATCAATCGAGATAATGTATTTGAGTTAAATACTGGCTTCACAATCAATCCAAAAGACTGGAGTGAAGCAACCAACCTCCCCAAACAAAACAGCCCCGAAAACAAACTAATTTCCAACAACCTCAAAAAGTTGGAATCTTATATTTTTGAAAACCTCAACAGCGATATGGGCGAAAGTGTCACAATTGATACTTTTTGGCTGGAATCGAAAATAAACGAATGTTTCAAGCGTGTAGAAAAAACAGACGATAGTCTTATTACAAACTACATTCAAAATATAATCGATACAGCCGACACACGAAAAGTAAAAGTTAAAGGCGGTTACAAACACGGTATTTCATTGAGCCGAAAAAACAGTTTCATATCAACAAAAAGCATTCTTTCGGAATACCAAACCAAAACCAAAAAGCAAATACACTTTACAGACATTAATCAGGCATTAATCGACAAACTCGAACACTGGTTACTCAAAACTAAAAAGTACGCCGTAAATACAGCCTCAAAGCATATTGCAAACATCAAAACCATTTGCATTGAAGCCGAAAAAAAAGGCATTCAGGTTAACTCCTATGCAAAGCAAATTATCATAGCATCAGAAAGCGACGACGAGCGATATATTCAAACATTATCGTTTGAGGAATTGGACGAAATACGCAAAGCAGACATAACAAGTGAGGCGCACCAAAACGCCCGAAAATGGTTATTAATCGGGTGCGAAATTGGACAACGAGGCGGGGATTTAATCGAGATAACACTAGATAATATAAGATACAAAGGCGGGAATATGTATTTAGACCTGATCCAGCAGAAAACAAAAAAAGCAGTTACTATTGGGATAATTTCCCCCTACATTATTGATATAATAGAAAACAGTTTCCCATACAAAATCAGTACCCAAAAACTCAATACCTACATTAAAAAAGTATGTGAAACTGCTGGAATAAAGGCAATGACAGAGGGCAAAATATTTGATTCCGAAACCGGCCGTAAAAAGTTCGATTTATACGAGAAACACAAACTCATTACGACCCACTCTTTTAGACGCTCATTCTGCACAAACTATTACAAAAAGATTCCAACGCCTGTATTAATGGGCATATCGGGGCATAGTAAAGAATCTATATTTAGGGTTTACATAAACGCACCAGAGGATACAGACGAAAACGCCGATATGTTTATGAAATTTTATAGCGACATACACAAAGACAAAAAACCCGAAATGAAGTTAATTAAAAACGGAACTGACAACTAAAAAAAGTTTATTCAACACTAATTTTGGACAACAATGTATAACCGAAAAATAAACGATTTAAGAGTATTCCTAACCGAAACTTTATATAATTACGAATATGAAAAAATCAATTTAAGTGAAAATGAGTTTGCAAATTGGTTAAAAATGACTTGTTACGTTATTAACGAAAAAATAATATCTACAATTGAATATTATCAATACAATGCAGTACCTATAACCGAAATAGAAAAAGCAAAAGACAAATGCAAAGACCTTTCTATTTTATTGAACAAATACAAAACGGAACTCACTAAATTAGGCATAAATCCAAATGAGCAATTGAGCTTCAAAAAAGAAGTAAACGATGCTTTTGATTTTGAATTAACAGAAAATACCAAAGAACTATTACCAAACTATTTAGAAATAAAAAAAGAGTTTTTAGACTTTATAAATATTGAAACCTCAACAGAAACTACAAAATCAATAGATAAAAATATTATGTTTCAATTGGGAATTCGTCTTGCAATTGGAGATTTAGACGATTACTACACGGTAAATAAAAATAAAGAAACAAGCATAAAACACGGTTATAGTGCGCCTAAAATTTCTAAAGAATTAGGGAATCCTGAATGGAATAAATTTATTTTAGCCACGTTAAATTATTATCAAAAAGGGCAAAGTAAAACTAAAAACATTTGGATTAACAAAAAGACAATGAGGCAAGTTTATAAAGATTGTAAAGACGAAAAAGTTAAAATGACTGATTTTTTCATGGAGAAATACAATGAACTACTACAAGATTAAACAGCATTATAAAATAGTACCAAAAGTAGTACTAGTACCATAATAAAGTACCAACTAAATAGAATGAATTTTGTCAAAGCATTAACAAATAAATACTTTGCAAGATGGCACAAATTCAATTTATCAGTACTAGCCCGCAGGAACTTCAAACCCAAATTAGCGGGGAAATTAAAATCCAGCTAGAGGAATTTCTTAAAAATTTCGCTCCGAAACAACCAAATGACTACCTGACAAGAAAACAGGTAAGTGAAATGTTTGATGTTGATATTTCAACAGTAGCAAACTGGCAAAAAAACGGCAAATTACGACCGCTGGGAATATCGGGGCGTGTTTATTTCCTACGTTCCGAAGTAGAGGCAAGTTTAACACCTTTACATGGCTAAATCTATCATTTTAATTTATCGAAACATTAGAGCAATAAAAAAGGGAGTTGTTCACGCTCCCTAATACTTTGTTCAAAAGTTAGTTTCACAAAGGCAATTGTAAAACCGTTTTCAAAGATAATATTAATGGTAGATTACACAAAAATATACCTCATAAATATTGATGTTCAAAAGTTGCTAAAATCAAAAGTCCTGGATTTTAAAAGCACAATTTCAAAAACTACTGGAGAGATTAACGAAAGTGTTTTTATTGCGAAATATCACTTTTGCGAAATCACTATTCAAACGATTAAAGAAGAAGGTAAACCCGAAAGAACTCACGTGTTTTTTATAGGCAGTATTCACAAAATGTGGAACGAACTCAACGGAATAAAAGCCCCCAATTATGATGAAAAGAAATTATATAAGGGATTTAACGGCAATCAATTTACCCTAAACGACATTGTTGAGGTTAGAACCCATTTAGAAGATTTATTTGACTGTAAAGCATCTCAAATGATTTTTCAAAACATCGAGTTTGGGGTAAATTTAATATTAGACTATAACCCTATATTGTTTATAAAAGGGTTGCTATATCATAAAAATATAATGTTTGAGTTTAGTCATAAGGGCAATAGTGCACGAGTAATACATTGCAATTTTATTATCAAGATTTACAATAAATCATATCAATACGGTATGTCAGAAAATGTAATTCGTATAGAGTTGAAAACCTTAAAAATGGAGGAATTAAAAGGCAAAGGCATTCCTATAAATACGTTTGAGGACATAAACGAAAACACCTTGGATAAAGTTTCAAAGTTGCTTATAAAGAGGTTTAGTGAAATTAGACATTATGACTACTCCATCGACAAAAAGAAACTTACAGAACGTAAGTTGAATGAGGCGGGGAATTATTCTAATCCTAGGTATTGGATTAATGATTTAGAACCAAATGAAAGAGATAGATATTTGAAAAGATTAGACAGTATCACGACTAAATTTTCAAAAAAAAGATTTCAAAGAATCAGTATTGAGATAGGAAAAAAGTGTAGCACGATTAACCGACTTTTTGCTGATAAAACTAAAAAAGAAATTAACAAAAAGTGTAGCGTCATTAACCGTGTTTTTAAAAACTCATTTTGTAGCACAGTTAACCCCTTGGATAAAGAGTTAAACATTATACAAAATACTCTCAAAAAAGAGATTGGAAACGAATCTAAAAATGATGAGGTCAAAAAACAACTATTAAGCTATAAAGAACAAAGAGAGTCAATTGAAGAGTATAATCGTCTAGCAGTTTTAAATTATAATTCAAGATATGTTTAAAAACGCATTCTCTTATACTGTTTTATAATACAATACTTTTATATTTGTGATATGAAATAAAACGAATTTAACATATCGGCAACCTTATTCTAGTTAGCAAAACCGGCCAAGTTTAAATATACACAAAGAATAAGAATTGCACACGCCAAGGCGTGGGCTTTTCTTACTATGTGTATGCGTTCTTGGCCGGACGTTGCTAGCAGGTTTGAAATGTCCCACGCCGATTGTTTTTACTAACTTCTATTTGGGGACATTTGTGAATAATAATTAAAAACTGAAATGTTTAAAAAAAACATCTTGATGCTCATCGTCCTTTTCTTAAATGCTTTAACCTACGGACAGAAAAAAACTCCAGTATTACAACATATATCTAGCTATATTATAACTGAATCAGATACGATAAAAATACAACGGATAAATCAAGCAGAGCGTGATAAGCTGTTTGAAATTGGCTATAAATCATATCCAACTTCACAATCACTTTTGCTCGCCGTTTTAAATATACAAGATTACTTAAATCACAGTAGTCGTGGGGAAAAACCTATTGGCTATGATTACAGATATAATAGTTTTGACATTCTTCTCAATAAGTTAACTGAATATGCAAAAGACTATCGAGTATATTTTGATTTAGAAAATTATAAAAAAGAGAATTTGTATTACGTAAATTATCCTTTAAAAAACGGGGTAAGAAAAAGCATAACAGAAATATTTAGAGAAATTGATTTAGAAAACGAAAGAAGAGTTGAAAATTGGGCAATTCAAAGAAAAAATGACAGTCTGCTTGTGATTGAAAGGAGACAAAAGAAAATAAATGATTCTATTGTATTTATAAAGCAAAAAACAATAAATGAAGCCAAAGAAAAAGAAAGGCTAAAACAAGAAGCTAAAATACTAATTGCACAAAAAAAGCAGGAAATTGAAAAAAAAGCAAAACGCAAATTAGACAATGAAAAAAAAGAGAATGAAAGAAGAGAGGCTATAATTAATAAATATGGATTAGTGAACGGAGAAGCTATTTTAAATCATAAAGTCAAAATTGGTTGGACAAAATCAATGTGCATAGCTTCGTGGGGCAAACCATATGATATAAACCGCACCACAACTACATACGGCTCACACGAACAATATGTTTATAGTTTGAAAAAGTATCTATATTTCGAAAATGGTATTTTAACAGCTATTCAAGATTAGAAAGAAATTACCTAATTAGTTTTTTACAAAACACAAATCAAAATACAAAATCTTAAAATTAATATAAATCAACAAAAGAATGAAAAAATTACTATTAGGAGCTATACTACTATTTAGCATAATTAGAATAAGTCCGCAACTAAAATTGATAAAAGAACATTTACTTTTTAATTAGAATATGGAAACAACGATAAAAATTAAAAGTAGTAGTACAAATGAAATTTATGATGTTCTTTTTAAAGTTGATAACAATTCGATTAGCATAAATTGTAACTGCAAAGCTGGATTAATCAAAACCCTTTGCAAACATCGATTGAGTTTAATTGACGGAGATTATAGTGCAATTTCAGATCAAAATGACATTACAGTAATAAACGAAATATTCAATAAAATTGACAAATCTAAAATAACAGATTTATTCTTGGAATTAAATCATATTGAAAAAGAGATTAAAAAATTAGACTTAATCAAAAAGAAAGTAAAAAAAGAATTAGGTATTAAGTTTGCAACTGGTTTTTAAGATTTAAGATAAAAAGGTACTGTAAGTCTTTTAATGAAATAATTGCAATAGGTTGCTCATTGTGTTTTAAAAGCACAGTCACCACTTTTGCGCAATGCAACGAATCCCATTATTAAAATGCAATGTTTTGTTGCAATTTAATAATGGGATTTTGTATTAAATAATTTGTGAACTCTAGCAATTTAAGAGTTTATTTAAAAAAAAGTTAATCAAAGTTGCAAAAAAATGCAATGTTTTTTAATAGTTTTTAAAATCTTATATAAACATTGCAACAAAGCAACAAAAAACGCCGGATAATTATTATAAGTTTAAAAAAGATTATTTCTAGATTGAAATGTTTTTGAGTATAAAATCTAAAAAAGACATTTTTTCTACAGTGGTTGGGCTATGGTTGGGCAATTCCAAAATAAAAAAGTCCGTAATGCTTGAAAAACAAGCTATTACAGACTTTTTACGTACCCGGAGCCGGAGTCGAACCGGCACGGTTTCCCACAGGTGTTTGAGACCAGCGCGTCTACCAATTCCGCCATCCGGGCTTAGCAGACGAAAAAACAACTAATAAATCAATTGTTTTAACGCAATAGAATGAAGTCATAAATGGCGTCATTCCTTTAACACGGTGCAAATGTAAAAAATAAATTTAAACCAACTACTAAAAATACTTAAATTTTTCCTTTCAGTGTCCAATAAATTTTATAAATTTGCACCTCGTTAAAACGACGCACACACAACTAACTACACCCGAGGCATTTATGCAGGTTTTGCTTTACCAAAAATGATAAAGCCAAATTGTACAGAGCGCAGCGGAGCAAAAACAACAAATTATAATGTCGCACCTAGAACCAGAAGCTAAAATTTTTGCTTGTTCACAAAGTGTTTATCTTGCAGAAAAAATTGCAGAACAATACGGAATTCCGTTAGGAAAAGTAACGATGTCAACGTACAGTGATGGAGAGTTTCAGCCGTCTTACGAAGAGTCAATTAGAGGATTACGCGTTTTTATCGTGTGCTCAACATTTCCAACTGCTGATAATTTGATGGAATTGTTATTAATGATTGATGCTGCAAAACGCGCATCAGCAAGACACATTACAGCTGTTATGCCTTATTTTGGTTGGGCAAGACAAGATAGAAAAGATAAACCAAGAGTTCCAATTGGAGCTAAGTTAGTAGCTAATTTATTAGATGCTGCAGGAGCGACAAGAGTAATGACAATGGATTTGCATGCAGATCAGATCCAAGGATTTTTCGAAAAACCAGTAGATCATTTATTCGCATCTACAATCTTTTTACCGTATGTAGAAAGTTTAAAATTAGAAAATCTAACCATTGCATCTCCAGATATGGGAGGTTCAAAAAGAGCATATGCTTACTCTAAGTTTTTAGAATCAGATGTAGTAATCTGTTACAAACAAAGAAAAGCAGCCAACGTTATCGACACTATGGAATTGATTGGTGAGGTAAAAGGTCGTAACGTAATATTAGTAGACGACATGATCGATACAGGTGGAACTTTAGCAAAAGCTGCAGACCTAATGATCGAAAAAGGAGCGCTAAGCGTTAGAGCAATTTGTACACACGCTATATTATCTGGCAGTGCGTATGAGAAAATTGAAAATTCAAAATTGACAGAATTAATCGTTACAGATTCAATTCCGTTAAAGAAAGAATCAAAGAAAATAAAAGTAGTGAGTTGTGCACCGCTTTTTGCAGAAGTTATGCACATGGTGCACCACAACAATTCCATTAGTGGAAAATTTATAATGTAAAAAGCTATACGCTTTAGGCTTTAAGCCATAAGCTATTTCACGATTACAAAATAAGCCTTAAGCCTATTGCTTAAAGCTTACAGCAAATAGAATATTTATTAATAACTATATTTTTTTACAATGAAATCGATTACAATTAAAGGATCAGAAAGAGAAAGCGTGGGCAAAGTGTCAACTAAAGCCTTACGTAATGCTGGACAGGTTCCTTGCGTTTTATACGGAGGAAATCAGGCAGTACACTTCTCAGCAGACGTTACAGCATTCAAAAACTTGGTTTACACTCCAAACGCTCACACAGTTGTGATCGAACTTGGAAAAGGAAAATCATTCAATGCAATTTTACAAGACATTCAGGTTCACCCTGTATCTGACAAAATTTTACACATTGACTTCTTTCAATTATTTGATGAGAAAGAAATCACTATGGAAGTTCCAGTAAAAATTGTTGGTACATCTAAAGGTGTTCTTGCAGGTGGTGTTTTACGTTTAAACCAACGTAAATTAAAAGTTAAAGCTTTACCAGCAAATCTTCCTGATTTTGTTGAAGCTGATATCACTCCACTTGAAATGGGTAACAAATTATATGTTACTAAAGTTGGTGCTCCAGAATACAAAATTATGCACCCAGAGAACACAGTTGTTGCTCAAGTAAGAATTTCTCGTGCTGCTATGAAAGCTGCTCAAGAAGCTGCAAAAGCTGCAAAAGCTCCTGCAAAAGGAAAGAAAAAATAATTTTTTTCAAATCAATACAAAAAGCCTCAATCTTACGATTGGGGCTTTTTTTTAGCATCTAAGTTTCTAAGATGCTGAGATACTAAGGTTTTTGGGAGAAGGCTTCGACTCCGTTCAGTCTGACAAATATTAGTTATGTCACGCTGAGCGAAGTCGAAGCCTTTTTTGTAATTAGTTTTTTTAGAAGCAGAAACTCTCCGTTTTTTCAAGACGTGACGTTCCTGCCATCCGCTATATCTTTTCCTTGCTAAAGAAGCAAGAAAAAGGATACCGCTCCTGTCAGGGCTGGCAAGAAGTTTTGTATTTATAATCCCTATACTTACTTCGAAAAAGCCTGGTAGAAAAAATCCGCGTAAATCCATTTAAATCCGTGTGCAATTCTTAGCGTAAAACCTTTGCGAACTTTACGGTTAAACCACCATCAGTAAATAATTATATAATTAACCAATTGCCACATTCTCTAATTAATCTTACTTTTGCATCATGATAAAATGGATAACAAAACTGTTTTCATCAACACCAAAAGAAGAGAACACAGAAGATAATATGAAACCGGAGGTTCACGAACACCAAAAAAACAATCTAAAAAACGTGAATAAAAAATATTTAATTGTAGGTTTAGGAAATATCGGAGCCGAATACGTAAACACAAGACATAATATCGGATTTAAAGTATTGGACTTTTTAGCCAAAAAAGAAGGCCTTTCATTTGAAACTGTTAAACTTGGAGCGTTGGCAGAATACAAATTTAAAGGAAGAACATTTTTGCTTCTTAAGCCAAATACATACATGAATTTGAGCGGAAAAGCAGTGAAATATTGGATGGATAAAGAAAATATACCATTAGAAAACATTCTAGTCATTACAGACGATTTAAATCTGTCATTCGGGACTATCCGAATCAAGCCGAAAGGAAGTGACGGAGGTCATAATGGACTTAAAAACATCAATCTTGTTTTGAACACACAGCAATATACCCGCTTTAGATGTGGAATCAGTGATCAGTTTAAAAAAGGACAGCAGGTTGATTATGTTTTGGGGGAATGGGATGAAGAAGAAAAAGCAAAATTGACAGAACGTTTAGAAGTTGCATCAGAAATTATAAAATCTTTTGGTACAGCCGGTCTTGAGAATACGATGACAACCTTTAATGGAAAATAAAGATTATCAGGTGTTTGACTTGATGAAAAATCAATTTATCAATTAATTAAATTGAATTATAACGAAATACTATTTTCAATTCCAAAGTTAAATGTCTAAATTTGGAATAAATTATTTATAAACCATAAAAATCATAATACCATGGCTTTTGAATTACCACAATTACCTTATGCATATGATGCATTAGAACCACATATTGATGCACGTACAATGGAAATTCACCATTCAAAACATCATAATGCATACACTACAAATCTTAATGCTGCTATCGCAGGAACAGATTTAGAAGGAAAAACAATCGAAAATATCTTAATTAACCTAGATAAAACTAACGCAGCAGTTCGTAACAATGGTGGAGGTTTTTACAACCACAATTTATTCTGGACAGTAATGGCTCCAAATGGAGGCGGATTGCCAACAGGTGATTTATTAGCTGCTATCGAAGCTTCTTTTGGAACTTTTGAAGAGTTTAAAGCGAAGTTTGCTAAAGCTGGTGCAACACAATTTGGTTCAGGATGGGCTTGGTTATGTGTACACAAAGGTGGTAAATTAGACGTTTGTGGAACTCCAAACCAAGATAATCCATTAATGCCAGAAGTAGGTTGCGGTGGAACTCCAATTTTAGGAATGGACGTTTGGGAGCACGCTTACTATTTAAACTACCAAAACAGAAGACCAGATTATATTGAGGCTTTCTTTAATGTAATCAACTGGACAGAAGTTGCTAGAAGATTTGCTTTAGACAAATAATCTAAAATAGAATAAGAGTAAAGAAAAAAGACGGATGACTTAAAGTTATCCGTCTTTTTTTTGTTTCTATATTTTATGTCTTTATCCAGAGTCTTTATTGTGTCTTCTAAAAAAAGGAAAATAAAAAAGGCGGAATCTCTTCCGCCTTTTTTGCCCCAAATCTACCATAAACTTAACCTACTAATGTTATGGTTCAGTAAATGTATGGCAGCTATTCTTGCGAAAAAAACTTTCTAGTTGAATGGTAAATATATCCGACAAAGTGGAATAAGAGGAGTGTGTTGAGGTATTTGATTTTACTGCAATAAAAAAGGCAGAATTTCTTCCGCCTTTTTTGCCCCAAATCTACCATAAACTTAACCTACTAATGTTATGGTTCAGTAAATGTATGGCAGTTATTCTTGTGAAAAAAACTTTCTAGTTGAATGGTAAATATATTCGACAAAATGGAATAAAAGGTGCGGGAAGAGATATTTGAGTTTACTCCAATAAAAAAGGTGGAATTGCTTCCACCCTTTTTGCCCCAAATCTACCATAAACTTAACCTACTAATGTTATGGTAGTTCAAAAGTATTGTAGCTTTTCATTTTTACCAAACAAACAGGATGAACGGCAAAAAAAACCGATGAAATGCACAAATTAACCTTTTGTTAGTATTTTATTAATAAGCTCTTGCATCTTTTCCTTCATAGAAATTCATGAAAGCTCTGTTTACAACTCGATTTCCTCCAGGAGTTGGATAATCTCCAGTAAAGTACCAGTCACCTAGGTTTTTAGGACATGCAATGTGTAAATCTTCTACTTTTTGGAAAATAATTTTAACTTCGGCGTTAATCTCAGGAGAGCTTAACATTTCGGCAATTTTATCTGAAACTTCTTCAGGAGTAAATTGATCATAAATTGCTGTTACATAATTAACAACATCTTTATCTTCAAAATTTTCCTGTGCTTTACATTTAGCATAAACTTCGTCTACGATATGGTATAAGTTTCTTTCTTTTAGCAAAGTCAATGCAGCTCTAAAAGCTACAAGGCCTTCTAGTTTTGCCATATCGATTCCGTAACAATCTGGATAGCGAATTTGCGGTGCAGATGAAACAATAACGATTCGTTTTGGATTTAAACGATCCATCATTTTTATGATGCTCATTTTTAAAGTTGTACCACGAACAATACTATCATCAATAATAACCAAATTGTCTTCTGGTTTAATTACGCCGTAAGTAACATCATAAACGTGAGCAACTAAGTCATCACGGCTGCTGTCTTCAGTAATAAAGGTTCTTAGTTTAGCATCTTTAATAGCAACTTTTTCTGTACGGATTTTTACTGCCAATAGTTCCTGCAATGTTTCAGCAGTAAGAGTATTTCTATTAGCTAAGATATAATTGTTTTTTCTCTGATTTAAGAAATCCTGAGCAGCTTCTACTAAACCATAAAATGATGTTTCGGCTGTGTTTGGAATGTATGAGAAAACGGTATTGTCTGTATCGCTGTCAATAGCTTTAAGAACGGCAGGCAAAATTAGTTTTCCTAAATTTTTACGTTCTTGGTAGATTTCAGCATCACTTCCTCTTGAGAAATAGATTCTTTCAAATGAACACGCTTTTTTAACGGTTGGTTCCAAGATTTGGTTCATGGTAACTTTTCCGTCTTTTTTAATAATCAAAGCATTTCCTGGATCAATTTCTTGTACACTTTCAAAAGGAACATTAAATACAGTTTGAATAACAGGTCGTTCAGAAGCTACAACAACAACTTCATCATCTTGATAGAAGTATGCAGGACGAATTCCAGCTGGATCTCTAAAAACAAATGCATCGCCATGACCTAATAAACCTGCCATTGCATAACCGCCATCTAAGTTTTTAGCTGAACGGGTCAAAATTTTTGCAATATCTAATCTCTCAGCAATTACTGGTGAAGCTTCTCTTTTTGAATAACCTTCAGCTTTACAGTCTTGGTATAATTGCATTACTTCTTTATCTAAAAAGTGACCAATTTTTTCCATTACAGTAACAGTATCCGCCATTTCTTTTGGATGTTGTCCAAGCTCAACTAGATTTTCGAAAAGTTCTTTAACATTGGTCATGTTAAAGTTTCCTGCCAAAATCAAATTACGGTGCATCCAGTTACTTTGACGTAAAAATGGGTGAACACTTTCGATGCTGTTTTTACCAAAAGTTCCGTAACGAACGTGTCCTAAAAACAATTCGCCAACATATGGAATTTGTGATTTTATTTTATCAACGTCATCACCAATTTCAGGATTCGCTTTTAATTCTTCGCTGATTCTTTCATTGATTTGCTTAAAAACATCTTGTATTGGCTGCGAATGATTTGAACGAACTCTGCTTATGTAGCGTTGTCCAGGCTCAACATCAAGTTTAATGCTTGCAAATCCAGCTCCGTCTTGACCACGGTTGTGCTGTTTTTCCATCATTAAATACATTTTCTGAATTCCGTAAAATGCAGTTCCGTATTTTTCTTTATAATATTCAAGCGGTTTAAGAAGTCTAACTAAGGCTATACCACATTCGTGTTTTAAAGCGTCGCTCATTGTTTTTGTATTTTGTGTTGTTGTAAGTTGTGTGTATTAACGTAATAAAAAAGCCCCGTTTTATCGAGGCTCTTAGGCATTATATTTCTATGTCAAACTGAGTTAACGACTTAAATTGTTGTAATCGAATCGCTACTTCCGCTTTACTTAATGTTTCCATCCTTTCAGTTCCAAATTTCTCTACACAAAATGAAGCTAAATTCGAACCGTATATAATTGCATTTTTCAAGTTGTTAAACGAAATGTTTTCGCTTTGTGCAATGAATCCTGAAAATCCTCCTGCAAAAGTGTCTCCTGCTCCAGTTGGATCAAAAACATCTTCTAGAGGTAAAGCTGGTGCAAAGAATACTTCTCTGTTGTGGAATAAAAGTGCGCCATGTTCTCCTTTTTTGATCACCACATATTTTGGTCCCATATCTTGGATTTTAGCCGCTGCTTTTACTAATGAATATTCACCAGAAAGTTGTCTTGCTTCTTCGTCGTTGATTGTAATAACATCTACACGTTTAATAACGTCTAGTAATTCTGGAAGAGCACAGTCCATCCAAAAGTTCATAGTATCTAAAACTACCAATTTTGGTTTTTTCTCCATTTGGTCTAAAACACTGCTTTGTACTAACGGATGTAAGTTTCCTAACATCACAACATCAGCATCTTTATAGTTTTGAGGAACTTTAGGCTGAAAATCAGCTAAAACGTTCAACTCAGTTACTAATGTGTCTCTAGAATTTAAATCATTATGATATAAACCACTCCAGAAAAAGGTTTTTCCGCCTTTTACAATTTCGATACCAGAGATATCAATATTTTTTGAAGTTAAAAGATCTAAATGTTCTTGAGGAAAATCGTCGCCAACTACAGAAACAATGGCCGATTGCAAGTTAAAAAATGATGCTGATAAACCAATATACGTTGCAGCACCACCTAATATTTTATCTGTTTTTCCGAAAGGAGTTTCAATCGCGTCGAAAGCAACTGTTCCAACAATCAATAATTTATTCATTTTATGAATTTCGAATTAGGGTGCAAAGATACTTCATAAGTTGCAATATTGCAATGGTTTAAGTTCTCAAAATTTTCATAAAAAATTGAGGACGATTTCGAGCTTAAAACTATTGGGAATGAGTAAATTATATAAGGTTCTTTTAAGTGCTCAAAATATCATTTTCAGAATTAAATTGCAATATATATTTTGGAAAAAACGCTGCATATTTTTGTTAGATTTGTTTAAACTTCAAATCTCATTTATGAAGAGAATTATAACCTTATCACTGTTGTTTTGTTTTTTGATTTCATGCGAAAGAAAAGAACCTGATTTTTCTGATGAAATGATTGAAAAATTATCATTGATGAAGGAAGATGAAGAGTTGGGGTTACTGCCATCTCAATATTTAACACTTGATTTATATATTTTGACAAGTGATAAACAAATTTGTAGAACAAATAATCATGATTTATTTCTTTTCTTTAAAAAGTATTATTTCAAAAAGTATAAGTCATTTGATTCTTTTTTAAATGATGTTTTAAATGAAAATTTGATTTTGATTAGAAATCCTAATTATTGGTATAATTTTAAATTAAATCGAAAAATCGAAAAAGAATATTTTGATTTAGGATTTGATAAATTTTTAAAAAAATATTCAAAACAATCAATTAGAAAAGACAGGTTTGAACTTAATAGATCAGATTTAAAAACAGATGAGTATTTTACAATAAAATATCTATTGTATATAAACAAATACGATATAAGTTCTGATTGCTATTTAGGAATTGATTATATTCGAAAAAGAGAAGATTCTTTTAAATAAAAATTACAACACATACCTCGTATCAAAAGAATTTTTTAGAAACTTCAAAATATCTTCTAGTAACTATTAGTGATAGTGACTTTATTTATGATTCTTTAATTTATCTACATTTTTAATCCAATTGATGGCATCTTTCATAGGCTCTTGATCATCTGAAAAGGCTGTGTTGTGGCCCAAGTTTGGAAATAACTTATATTCATAAGGTTTTCCCGTGGATTTTAATTTATCTAGATATTCAATGGATAGTTTCACTGGAACCTGAATGTCTTTGCTTCCAAAAATCCAGATTCCTGGAATTGATAGTTTAGAAAGAATATCATTAGGATTTGTATCAATAAACTCATATTTGTCTGGGTCATTGAAAACGTGTTTTCTTGCCTCTTCTTCGGAGTGTGTATCCCAAAAATTTTTATCACCATTTGTATAAAATTGGAATCTCAATTGCTTTTTAACGGTTATAAGAGCTCCGCTAAAGATGGTCATAAATTTGACTTTCTTATTTTTCTCAGCAGCCAATGGAATTATCCATCCGGCTTGACTGCCTCCTATTAAACCTATTGCGATTTGATCATTGTGTAATTGCTTGGACAAAGTATTTACAGCAGCACTAGCATCTAAAGACAAAAGATTTAGATTGGAGAAATCAACATTGTTAGTTCCTACTTCAGGTCCAGCATATACACCAGCTGATTCTCCGACGCCGCGTTTATCATAGGTTAAAACTGCAATTCCATTGTTGGCTAGATTTGCAGCAAAGTCTATCATTCTTTTTTCTTGCCCTGATCCGTGAACAATTACAACGGCAGCCTGTATATTGTTAGGCGTAAAAACAGTTCCCGCGAGTGAAATTCCTTCACTAACAAATTTTATTTCCCTAGTAGTAAAGTTTGGCGGAATTGCTGATGTATAATTAGTAACAAATAACAACAACATTAAGATAGAATGTGTGTATCTTTTTTTTGCTCTTAGAACGTGTTTAAAAATTGCCGTTTTATTTTTCATTTTTAAAGCTATAGTTGATATTTCTTATCAAAATAATTTTTCAAAACCCCAACTTGAACTAAGACCATAAAGGGAACTATTAAAACAGCATACAGTGTAGTTTTAGAAAGATGGATTCCTGAGAATGCATTTGCAATTTTGTCCGTATATAATTTTCCAATTTCTAGATTATTTTCTGAAACAGAAAAAAGAGATATGTAAATAATCAAAGCAACTATTGCGGTTCCTATAAAAAACCAAACAGGTTTAGAAATTAATGGTTGATATGTTTTGATTTTTTTCTCTTCTAATAAATGAACTTCAGCCATTATTTTAGAAGTAAAATCGAATGATGGTGACTGCAGTTTTTCTTCAGCCATCATTTTATCAATAAATTGTTCTATGTTTTTATCGCTCTCTCTCATAACATTCTATTATTTCAGGTTCTAACTGCTGTCTTAAAATTACGGCTAATTTTTGTCTGCTTCTAAATAATTTTACTTTCGCATTATTTGCCGATATATTCATGATTTTTCCAATTTCTTCTAAATTTTGATCATCAAAATAAAATAAAGTCAAAAGGAAATTTTCATCATTGGGTAATAAATTTAAACATTTCTGAATCGTATGCTTTCGTTCTTTTTCTTCTAAAACGCTTAATGCATTATCCATTGTTTTGATTAAATGCGAAGAAAAATCATCTATAGAAATATTTAATTCTTCTTTTTTGCTTTTCTTCAATCTGTCCAGACAAGTATTATAAGCAATTTTGTAAATCCAGGTCGAGAATTTAGAATCACCTTTGAATTTGTTTAAAGAACTAAAAATTTTAATAAAGGTGTCTTGTGCAACTTCTTCCGCTTCTTCTCGATTTTTTACCATTTTGAGCGCCAATGTAAAGATCATATCTTTATAACGATCAACAAGTATGGCAAAAGCTTTTGTCTCGCCATGCAGAATTTTATCGATATAATGTTGATCATTTAGTGTGCTCATATTATATAGGACGACAGTTTGTTTATTTAGGTTACACGTTTTTAGAAAAAAAAGTAATAATTAAATTTCAAATTCTAATTGCAGTCTTGAACTTTGTCAAAGTTTTAATTTTTGACAAAGTTTGTGTAGTAAAAAACACAATCAAAAGTAGTTGATTATCAGTGAGTTTTGAAGTTTGTGTTTAAAAATTTGGATTTTTTTTTCTCTTTCTTGTAACCTCAATTAAAAAAGCCTCGTCATATGGGTATATCAATCAATTAAAAACATAAAACATCATGGACGAAAAAATTTTAATTCCAATTAGTCTTTTCTTAATGATCTTCGGGATCGTTTATTTAATCTTTTCAACAAGAAATAGAGAGCGTTTGGCTCTTATAGAAAAAGGAGTAGATGCAAGTATCTTTTTGCAGGGAAGAGGAAGCGGCGTTCCTGTTTGGAAAATTTTTGTGGTAAATTTTGCTTTCTTATTAATAGGAAGCGGTGTTGGAATTTTTCTTGCGCTGCTTATAACTACTTATACATCTCTTCAGGACGGAGCAGTTTATCCTTCAATTATTTTTATAATGGCAGGAATTGGACTTTTGACAGGATTTAAAACAGCAAAAGATTTAGATAAAGAATAAGCAGGAAATTAAGTTAGTAAAAAAAAAGCATCAATACTATTGATGCTTTTTTTTATTCCTTAGAACCAATGGTTTCATAATAAACATCTACAGAGAGTTTAGGCTGCATTGATGCCATAACAGCCAATTGGTCACAGCGCTCATTTTGAGGATGATTGTTGTGCCCTTTAATCCATTTAAAATCGACTTGGTGTTTTCTGTAAGCAACTAAAAAACGCTTCCATAAATCAGGATTTTTTCTGCCAGCGAATTTCTTTTTTTCCCAACCTAGAACCCATTTCTTTTCAACAGAATCTACTACATATTTAGAATCTGAAATTACAAGAACTTTCATGTTTGGTTTTTTTAGTTTTTCAAGGCCGACAATTACAGCTAAAAGCTCCATTCTGTTGTTTGTCGTAAGACGAAAACCTTCGTAAAACTCTTTTTTGTGCGGTGTTCCCACTAATTCCATCACTACGCCATAACCGCCGTTTCCAGGATTTCCTTTGGCAGCACCATCAGTGTATATATGTACTTCGTGTTGGGTCATTTTAATTTTTGATTAACCATACAAGTACTATAAGTTCATTTAAAATACTGTCTTATATTTCTTTGTCAATATGGCGATAGTTATTTAAGCGTCAAACTTATATATTCTTATATGACTTATGTGGTTTAAATATTAGAGTTTGAATCTTCTAGGATAGTCTGAATTATTTCTGGAAAGTGTTTTTGTTCCAATTCGTGAATCTTTTCGGCTACTGTTTCTGGAGTGTCATTTTCAGTTAATGCTACATTTGCTTGAAAAATAATAGCTCCTTCGTCATAGTTTTCATTTACATAATGAATAGAAATTCCAGTTTCCTTTTCTTTATTATTTACTATTGCTCTATGTATGTGCATCCCGTACATTCCTTTACCTCCATAATTTGGTAAAAGTGCAGGGTGAATATTTATTATCTTATTTGGATAGTGCTCAATTATGTTTTCTGGGAATTTTAATAAAAAGCCAGCAAGAATTATCAAATCCGGGTCGATTTTTTGTATTTTTTGTAATACATTTCGTTCTAAAAGTTCGTTTTTCGAGAAGATTTCGACTGGAATTTGATGATTTTTTGCTCTTTCAATAACTTTTGCAGAGGCATTATTGGTAAAAACCGAAACAACTTTTGCAATTTCGGTATTTGCAAAATGTTTTATAATGTTTTCTGCATTAGTTCCTGATCCTGAGGCAAAAACGATAATTTTTTTCATAATAGTGCTTATTTTGAGAATGCAAAAAACGGAATAAAAAACGAAAATAAATAGCTTTAAAACAGCTTTCTTGAAATTAATTTTATAAATTAGTGTCACATTTATAAACTAAATAGTTGTTTTAAAATAAAGTTTTTTATTTTTGCCAACAAATTAAATTCTAAAATTAAAGATTATGTCAGACATTGCATCAAGAGTAAAAGCGATTATCGTAGACAAATTAGGTGTTGACGAAAACGAAGTTGTAACAGAAGCAAGCTTCACTAATGATTTGGGAGCTGACTCATTAGACACTGTTGAGCTTATTATGGAATTCGAAAAAGAATTTGATATTCAAATTCCAGACGATCAAGCAGAAAACATTGCTACTGTAGGTCAAGCTATTTCTTATATCGAAGAAGCTAAAAAATAATAATACCGCACCCGAATTCTAAAAATTCCAAACTTGAATTTTCAAATTCCAAAAAATGGAGTTTGCTTTTTAAAACTTGGAATTTTTAGAATCGGGTGTTATTATTTTTTTAAAATTTAAATTTCGATTGATTTTCAATCAAAAAGATATATTTATATTGTAATACCCATGGCTCTTAAGTAACAAAACTGTTAAGAAAGCGTGGGTTTTATTTGTTTAAAGTACAAAATACATATTTATGGCATTAAGGCGAGTTGTTGTAACAGGATTAGGTGCACTTACTCCTATCGGGAATAATATCCAGGAATATTGGAATGCACTTGTGAATGGGGTTAGCGGAGCGGCTCCTATAACATATTATGATACAGAAAAGCATAAAACGAAATTTGCCTGTGAAGTAAAAAACTTCAATATTGAAGATTTTATGGATCGTAAAGAATCTCGAAGATTAGATAAATTTGCTCAATATGCTGTTGCTGCTAGTGACGAGGCTATTAAAGATGCCGGACTTACTAATGATAATATCGACAAACAAAGAGTTGGTGTTATTTGGGGAGCAGGAATTGGAGGTTTAGAGACTTTTCAAGATGAAGTAATTTATTATGCTAAAGGTGACGGAACTCCAAAATTCAATCCGTTTTTTATTCCAAAAATGATTGCCGATATCGCTCCTGCGCATATTTCTATGCGTAATGGGTATATGGGACCAAATTATACTACTGTTTCTGCATGTGCATCTTCTGCAAATGCATTAATCGATGCTTTTAATTACATTCGTTTAGGAATGTGTGATGTTATTGTATCAGGTGGTTCTGAAGCTGCTGTTACCATTGCTGGTATGGGTGGTTTTAGTTCAATGCACGCTTTGTCTACAAGAAACGAAAGTCCAGAAACGGCTTCAAGACCTTTTGACGCAACTAGAGATGGTTTTGTGTTAGGAGAAGGAGCAGGAGCTTTAGTTCTTGAAGATTACGAACATGCAAAAGCCAGAGGAGCAAAAATTTATTGCGAAATTGGCGGAGGCGGAATGTCATCTGATGCTTATCACTTAACTGCACCACATCCGGAAGGAATTGGAGTTATTGCAGTTATGAAAAATACGTTAAGAGATGCAGGAATGAATCCAGAAGATGTTGATCATATCAATACTCACGGAACTTCTACTCCATTAGGAGATGTTGCTGAATTAAAAGCGATCAGCGCTGTATTTGGTGAGCATGCAAAAAACATCAATATCAACTCAACGAAATCAATGACAGGACATTTACTTGGTGCTGCTGGAGCTATTGAAGCAATCGCTTCAATTTTAGCAATGCAACATGGTATTGTTCCTCCAACAATTAACCATACTGTGGTTGACGAAAACATTGATCCATCATTGAATCTTACTTTAAACAAACCTCAAAAAAGAGAAGTAAATGTTGCTATGAGTAACACTTTTGGTTTTGGCGGACACAATGCTTGTGTATTGTTTAAAAAATTAGTTGACTAATTTTCGTATATGAATATTATCAAAAAAATATTTTCTAAATCCCGTTCTCTAGAAGACGGGATTTTTTTTGACACTATTCAAAAAATAGTTGGTTTTCAGCCTGTTACAATCGGTTTTTATAAGAAAGCGTTTACGCATAGATCTTCAAATAAATTAGATGAATCAGGAAATCCGATTAATTATGAACGTTTAGAATTTCTAGGAGATGCTATGTTAAGTGCCGTAATTGCAGCACATTTATTTAATAAAGCACCAAATGGAGATGAAGGATATTTGACTAAAATGCGTTCTAAAATCGTGAGCCGAGAGCACTTGAATGAATTAGGTAAAGATTTGAATCTAGTACAATTTGTTGAAAGCAAAGTACCTGTGCAGCATTTTGGAGAGAACATTCACGGAAACATTTTTGAATCGTTGGTTGGTGCAATATATTTGGATAAAGGATATTCGTATTGCGAGAGATTTATTCAAAAAAGAGTAATTACTCCTTATGTCGATATTGCTCGATTAGAAGGAAAAGTAATTAGTTATAAAAGCTTAGTTATTGAATGGTGTCAGAAAGAAAAGAGAATCTTTCATTACGACATTTTTGAAGATAATGGTATTGACGGACAACGCTTGTTTGGTGTCAAATTAAGCATTGATGATAAAGTAATCGCAAGAGCGCGAGCAACTTCAAAAAAGAAAGCAGAAGAGAAAGCTTCCCAAAGAGCCTATTTTGCATTTCAAGAAAAAATTGACAAGAAATGATTACAAAGTCGCTGTAGTTTTCTTAAAGCTAAATCGTTTTCGTTTATAAATTAACAAAAACAAGCGACACATAAGTATAGATGCTCCGATAGAAGTAGTATATTTACAACTTGATTTTTCATGACATGGCTATTCATAGATTGGATTTAGACGAATTTGACGAAATTGATTATTATTTAATGGCTATTCATACTTCATTAGAAGATTATAGATTGGCTTATTTTATCAATAAAAACCTTCCGATTAACTTAAGTAAGAGCAAAAACGAGATCCATGCTCAAACTAAAGAAGGCGAGGCAAATTTTTCGAGATTTTATTATTATGATTCTGAAAAGGCTGTTTCATGGAATTTGATTCAGAATAAAAATGAGATCATTTCTGTGAGTTCAAATGATTTTCAGAATTTGTTTTCTAATGAAACAAGTGAGGTTTCTACGACAATTCATTTACTTCCTGAATTCAAGAAAGTAGATTTTTTCCTGAAAATTGAGAACAGCGAAGAGGCTGTCGATTTTTCAGAAATTCAACAACATTTAAACTCAATAGAAAGTATTGCAGCAGTTTATGCTGTGGATACCAATAAAATAAAATCAAAAAACAATCTAATTTTTTAAAAAAAATGTTAACAAATAAGAAAACCAAAATTGTTGCTACACTTGGGCCTGCATGTAGTACAAAAGAGATTATCAAGGATATGATCGATGCAGGGGTTAATGTGTTTAGAATCAATTTTTCGCATGCTGATTACGAAGGAGTAAAAGAGAAGATTAATATTATTAGAGGACTTAACGAAGAGTTTGGTTATACAACAGCAATTCTTGGAGACTTGCAAGGACCAAAACTTAGAGTAGGTGTAATGGAAGAAGGAACTGTTGTACACGATGGTGACGAAATTACTTTCACTACAGCAGAAGATATTATCGGAAATGCAAAAAAAGCATTCATGAAATATCAAAATTTTCCAAATGATGTAAATGTTGGAGAGCGTATTTTACTTGATGATGGGAAACTTATTTTCGAAATTGTTTCTACAGATAAAAAAACAGAAGTAGTTGCTAAAGTAATTCAAGGTGGAGAATTAAAATCTAAAAAAGGAGTTAATCTTCCAAACACAAAAATTTCTTTACCAGCTTTAACTGAAAAAGATATCGCTGATGCGATTTTTGCAATTGAGCAAAAAGTAGACTGGATCGCACTTTCATTCGTGAAAACGCCACGCGATTTACAAGATTTACAAGACTTAATCGCGAAACATTCAGAAGTTAAAATTCCAATTATTGCTAAAATTGAAATGCCGGAAGCCCTAGAGAACATGGACAAAATTGTAGCATATTGTGATGGTTTAATGGTGGCTCGCGGAGATTTGGGAGTTGAGCTTCCTGCACACGAAGTACCGTTGGTACAAAAAGATTTGATTCGCAGAGCTAAAACGGCCAGAATACCGGTTATTGTTGCCACACAAATGATGGAAACAATGATTACAAGTTTAACACCAACAAGAGCAGAAGTAAACGACGTTGCTAACTCAGTAATGGATGGTGCAGATGCTGTAATGTTGTCTGGAGAAACTGCAACAGGAAATTACCCAGTTCAGGTAATTCAAAGAATGACTCAAATTTGTGAAGCTGTAGAAAATTCAGAACTTATTCACGTTCCACAAAATACACCTCAAATCAAAACAAAACGTTTCGTTACTAAAACAGTTTGTCATCAAGCGGCTTTATTAGCAAATGAAATTGAGGCAAAAGCAATTTGTACTTTAACAAACAGTGGTTATACAGCTTTCCAGATTTCGGCTTGGAGACCTTCAACTGCTCACATTTTAGTATTTACTTCAAACAGAAGAATCTTAACTCAATTGAATTTATTATGGGGAGTTAAATCATTCTTTTATGATAACGAAGAAAGTACAGATGATACAGTTACAGATGTAAATCAAATTGCTGTTGAAAAAGGATATGCTGCAAAAGGTGATTATTTGATTAATCTTGCTGCTATGCCAATTAAAGATAAAGGAATGGTTAACACCATGAGAGTTTCTGAAATCGAATAGTTTTTTAAAACATACTATATAAATTAAGCCATCATTTTGATGGCTTTTTTTTTGCGCAAAATTTTCTGATTCGTAGTTTTTTAGAATATTAAATCAGGAAAAAGGCAGTTTTTAGCAAGGATTTATCTTTTAAAATTAAAGTTATAACTGTCAGTAAATTAATTAAATGGAGTTTTTTCTTTCAGATTGATGTTGCAAAATAAACCAGTTGAACTGAAAATAGTTGCTTTTTTGGCGAAATCAACTTAGAATTTATATTATTTCAAAGTTATTTAATCTAAAAATGCATGAAATTTAGGCTCTTTTTTTTGAGACTGATTTAAAAGAATGACATTCTAACAGCTTCATTATACACTTTTTTGGAAGTTGCAATCTATAACTTGAAACAAATAGTAGCAGATTAAAACAGTTTTGATGTTGCAAGTTATAAAATGAAACGAAGTAAAACCGTACAAACACAAACATCTCGTGTTTTATTGCATAAATTTGAAATGCTTAAAAAAAAGTTAAAAAATTATTGTTGCAAATTCCCCCACTCGCAATAATTTAAAAAACTTGACTTACACTAATAAACATATTTTTTTCTGATTAATTTTTATAAATAATTTTTGTACGAATTTATTTAATCTTCTTGACAAGCATAATTATTAACGAATTCAATTACCATGAAACAAATCAAGTTTAAAAGTCAATTTAAAAATGCAATGACATTGTTTGCATTTACATGCTTTGCAGCAGCTCAGATGAGTGCTCAAAGCAGTAAAAAGCCCAACATTTTGGTACTTTGGGGCGATGATATTGGTACTACTAATATTAGTGCCTACAGCGACGGATTAATGGGGTATACAACTCGTAATATCGATAAACTAGCAAATGAAGGAATTCGCTTTCTTCATTATTACGGAGAACAAAGCTGTACTGCAGGACGTGCTGCCTTTTTAACAGGACAACACGGTCTAAGAACTGGACTTACTAAAGTAGGTTATCCTGGCGCGCCAATGGGTATGAGTCAGTTAGATCCATCTATTGGAGGAATTATGAAAAGTCTTGGTTACGCAACAGGTCAGTTTGGTAAAAATCACGTTGGAGACCGTAATGAAAACTTGCCAACTGTAAATGGTTTCGATGAATTTTTTGGAAATCTGTATCACTTAAATGCAGAAGAAGAACCAGAATTGCCAGATTATCCTAAAGATCCTGAATATTTGAAAAAATTTGGACCAAGAGGAGTTTTAAAATGTACCGCAACAAATGTTGATGATGCAGCTACAGATTCTCGTTTTGGAAGAGTTGGAAAACAAAGAATTGAAGATACGGGGCCGCTTACTAAAAAAAGAATGGAAACGATAGATGATGAAACATCTGCAGCAGCAATTGATTATATCAAAAGACAAAATGCAGCAGGTAAACCATTTTTCTGCTGGTTTAATGCTACTCGTATGCACCTTCGTACACACGTAAGAGCTGAACATAGAGGAAGATATACACATGGTGACAGTGAATATGTTGATGGTATGATCGAACATGATGAAACTATCGGAAGCATTTTGAAAGCTTTAGATGATTTAGGAATTGCTGATAATACAATTGTTATTTATTCAACAGATAACGGACCTCATATGAACACATGGCCTGATGGAGCAATGACACCATTTCGCTCAGAAAAAAACACCAACTGGGAGGGAGCTTTCCGTGTACCTTGTATCGTTCGCTGGCCAGGACATATTAAAGCGGGAGCTGTAACTACTGAGTTAATGAGTCATAATGACTGGATTCCTACTCTTGCTTCTATCGCAGGAGAACCAGATATCGTTAATAAACTTTTAAAAGGTTACAATGCAAATGGTAAAACCTATAAAGTACATTTAGATGGTTTTGATCAAAGTAATTTTTTACTAGGAAAAACACAAAAGAGCGCCAGAGATAAATTCTTTTATACTGATGATGATGGTCTTTTGGTTGGTTTGAGAGAAGGAGATTATAAGTATGTTTTTGCAGAACAGCGTCTAGCTGGAACACTTGGTGTATGGGCGGAACCTTTTACCAAACTTCGTTTACAAAAAATATTCAATTTATATCAAGACCCTTTTGAAAGAGCCGATTTCACTTCTAATACGTATTGGGATTGGGTAATGAATCACGTTCAAATGGTGTATGGTGCTATAAATGATGTAGGAGTATTTGCCGAAACATTTAAAGAATACCCTCCAAGATCAATACCGCCGAGTTTCTCTGCTTACACGATTATGGAAGAAGCTATGAGAGATATTAAAGCTCAAAAATACATTGAGAAAAATGTTCTTCCTAAAGTAAAAGAAGAGGCTGAAGCCACATCCAAAAAGAAAAAATAAAGTAATAATCTTAAGTAAAGCCTGAGTTATTGGTATAATTTGGGCTTTACTATTTAATGACTCACATTATGTATAGAAAATTATATCTCACAGCTCTGTTTTTATTTTTGTTTGTTTCTTGTAAAAATAAATCAGAAGAAAATACAACTGTAAATTCAAAAGAGAATACAGAAACAGTTGCTACAAGCGGTGATCCACTGCCAAGCTGGAACGACGGTACTTTAAAAAAAGACATTATCGCTTATGTTGAAAAAGTAACCAAAGAAGGAAGTCCAGATTTTATTCCGATAGAAAATAGAATAGCCACTTTTGATAACGACGGAACACTTTGGGCTGAAAAGCCTTATGTTCAGGAATTATTTGCTTTTTATCGCGTAAAAAAAATGGTTGAAGCTAATCCGGCTTTAGCGCAAAAACAGCCTTTTAAAGCTGTAGTAGAAAAAGATAAAAGTTATTTTGAAAAAGGTGGAGATAAGGCTCTTATTGAGTTAGTTGCTGCAACTCATACAGGCATGACAGAAGATGAGTTTGAAGCATCAACAAAAGATTTTTTTGCTGGCGCCCAATATCCTGGTAAAAATGTTCCGCTAAAACAAATCAGATACCAGCCTCAATTGGAGCTTTTGAATTATTTGCGTGCAAATGGTTTCAAAACTTTCATTGTAACTGGTGGAACGGTTGAAGTTGTTAGAGCAATATCTCAGGATTTTTATGGAATCCCAAAAGATCAAGTAGTTGGAACTTCTTTCAAATATAAATATGATGATGCTAAAAATACAGTTTTAAGAGAACCAGCTTTAGATCATTTTAATGATAAAGAAGGAAAACCTGTCGGGATACAATTGCACATTGGTCAACGACCTGTTTTTGCCTGCGGAAATGAAGGTGGAGCCGGCGATCTTGCCATGCTTAGATATTCTTCAGGAAACAAATACCCATCTTTTCAATTAATTGTAAATCATAATGATTCTATTAGAGAATACAATTATCAGGAAAAAGATAATTTGTCATTAAATACAGCTGCAAAATACAAATATCATGTAATAAGCATGAAAGACGATTGGAAAAAAGTATTTGCAGACAAATAACTTCTAATTCAAATAGTATGAAACGATTCAAATGGTTGTTTTTCAGCTTTGTTTTTTCTTTGGTTTACAATGGTGCAAATGCCCAAGAAGCAGATAAACCGGGAGCAAGTGCGCAAGAAATTGCAGATAAACTGGCAAATCCTGTGGCAAGTCTTATTAGTGTGCCTTTGCAGAATAATTTAAATTATGGCATTGGACCTTTTAACGGATCAAAATATACTATAAATATACAGCCGGTAGTTCCTTTTAAATTAAGTGAAAATTTAAATCTGATTACCCGTTATATACTTCCAGTTGTAGATCAAAGAGATATTACAGGAGAAAATACGCATCAGTTTGGATTGAGTGATGCAACTGTAACTGCTTTTTTTGCACCTAAAACGAAAGGGATTATTTTAGGATTTGGACCCGCTTTTTTGGTTCCCACTGCAACAGATAAATTTTTAGGCACAGAAAAATTTGGAGTTGGGCCGAGTGCTTTAGTAACGCATCAAGGCAAAGGACTTTCGGTGGGATTTATTGCCAATCAGATTTGGTCTGTGGCAGGAAATCAAGACAGAGCAGATTTTAACCAGTTTTACACACAGATTTTTCTTTCACATAGTTATAAAAGCGGCGCAAGTTTAGGTGTTAATGCCGAAATAACTCAAAACTGGGAAGCCAATACCACATTAATAACTTTAAATCCGTCTATTGGCGCCGTTACAAAAGTAGGAAAGCAAATGGTTCAATTTGCTGTTATGCCTTTAATTCCAATTGTAGGTCCTTCGTCAATTAAACCAGATTGGGGATTAAGAGCTGTTGTGGCATTTGTTTTTCCCGGATCATAGAATATTTTTTTCTTCCATTAAAAAAACATATCATGAAATTGAAAATTTTATCTTTTGTACTAATTGCCTTTTTGATATCGTGCACAAAATCAACGACAAAAAATGAAGGAACAGCTTCAGTTTCAGAAGTTGGAACTAAGATTAAAATGGATGGCGAACTGCCTTCAAAAGAATCAATTCCGGAATTATTTGATGAAATGGATTTTCAGCAGGCGACTCAAACTTATTTGTGGGCATTGCCTATTGTGGCTTTCGCCGAGTGGCAGCAACAGCACTATCAAACATTCAAAGCAACAAGTAACGATCTTGTATTGTATAACACCTATCATGACAGATTAGGAATTTTAACAGCAAATGCTACAACTCCATATGTTATGTCATTTATTGATTTAAAGGCAAATGGACCTACAGTTATCGAAATGCCGGCTGGACGTACTGCCGGAGGATTAGCTGATTTTTGGCAAAGAGAACAGGCTACAATTGGAGAAATGGGGCCAGATAAAGGAAAAGGCGGAAAATATGTTTTAGTACCGCCAACAATGAAAGATTTTAAAGCAGACGGATATTTTATAATTCCTTGCACGACTGTAAATATGTTTTTTGGTTTTAGAACTCTAGATCCAGATCCTAAAGTCACAGAGGCATTAGTAAAACAAGTAAAAATATATCCTTATGCTCAAAGAGCAAATCCAACACCAACAAAAATAGTGAGTCCGCCCGCCGATAAAAAATGGTACGGAATTCAGCCTTCTGGAATTAAATATTGGGAATGTCTTCATGCAATTTTGCAAAATGAACCAGTAGAAGAAAGGGATCGTTTTTTTATGGCTTGGCTTAGAAATCTTGGAATAGAAAAAGGTAAACCTTTTGCTCCAGATGAACGTCAGAAGAAAATTTTGATTGCTGCTTCAGAAAAGGGAGAGCAAATGGCAATGGCAAATTCTTTTAGTAAACGTTTTGCAGATGTAAAACATTGGCCAGATAAAAAATGGGATTATGTTATGATCATCAAAGATCCATCGCAGCATGCTGATAATTATGATGAGTTTTTTGAAAGAGCATCTTATTTTTATGAAGCTGTTACCTATTCAAAAGCTATGATTACTAAAACACCAAATGTTGGTCAGGCGTATTTAGGATCTTACTTTGATAATGAAGGAAAATGGTTAGACGGAGGTAAAAATTATACTTTAAATGTTCCTGCAAATCCACCCGCAGTTAATTTTTGGTCTATTACCGTTTACGATTCTGCGACGCGATGTTTGATTGATAATCCACAGCAAAATGCTGATTTATCTTCTCGTAAGGATTTAATAAAAAATAGTGACGGTTCTATAGATTTATATTTCGGACCAAAAGCTCCAGCTGGAAAAGAGAAGAACTGGGTTCAAACTTTACAAGGAAAACATTGGTTTACGTATATGCGTTTCTATGGTCCAACTACAGCGTATTTTGATAAAAGCTGGAAAATGGATGATATTAAAGAAGTGAAATAAAAATCATTCTTATGACCGAAAAAGCAGCAGATAACAACGAGAGCTTATTTGATCCTTTGGCATCAAAAGCAGAACGCTACGATAAAGGAGCAGCGATTAGAAAAGATGTGCCTCGTTCTTCTCATCACGAATGGTCAGCACCAGAAGATAGAGAAGATCCAATTGCTGTTTTGATAAAAACCAGTATTGGTCGAATTGAAGATTTACTGCCCATTCGATACAGAAGAATGATTGAATCTCCTTTTGCATTTTACAGAGGAGCAGCAGCAATTATGGCAGCAGATTTAGTCAATACTCCAAGTACGGGAATACATTTACAGCTTTGCGGCGATTGTCATTTAATGAATTTTGGCGGTTTTGCTACTCCAGAACGTAAATTGGTTTTTGATATTAATGATTTTGATGAAACTTTTCCAGGACCTTGGGAATGGGATGTAAAAAGACTCGCGGCAAGTTTTGCTATAGCAGGAAAATGGAGAAAGTTCTCAAATAAAACCAGTAAAGAATTTGCCTGGCATGTTGCAGACAGTTATAAAAGACACATGCTCGAATACAGTAAATTATCGGCACTTCAAATTTGGTATGCCGATATTGATTTGGCAGAACTTATTGAATTAGGAAAAGATGAAGAGCTAAAAGAGTTTCAGCAAAAACGAATAAAAAAAGCAGCTGAATCTACCGCGCACGAAAAAGAGTTTGCAAAAATGACTTATCTAGATGGGGTTCGGGCGAAAATAAAAGATGATCCGCCATTGATTTATCATCCATCAGGAACAGATGAAAATTATACTTTAAGAGAAGCTAAGCTGATTCATAAACGATATGTAGAATCACTTCCTGAAGATAAACAGATTTTATTAAGCCGATATACAATACATGACTTTGCTATAAAAGTGGTAGGTGTAGGAAGTGTTGGAACTCTTTGCGGAATCAGTTTATTAATGTCGGCAAGCGGTGAACCTATTTTTTTACAGTTTAAAGAAGCTAGACAAAGTGTTTTAGAACCAAATGTAAAAATTAAGGGAAAATACAAGCATCAAGGCGAACGAATTGTAATGGGACAAAAGTTAATGCAGTCGGCTTCAGATATGTTTTTAGGATGGACAAATGATGATCGAGGCAGGTTTTTTTATATCCGTCAGCTTCGAGATGCCAAAATAAAACCAGTTATCGAAATAATGAAATCAGAAAACATGGCTGATTATGCAAAAGCCTGCGGTTGGGCACTTGCAAGAGCTCATGCACGATCAGGAGATCCTTCAATATTGTCAGGATACATAGGAAACAACGATGAGTTTGCGAATGCAATTTCAAAATTTTCGATTTCATATGCCCATCAAAACGAATTGGATTATAATAAATTGGTTGAAGCAGTAAAAGAAGGAAGATTGCCTATTTCGGCAGAAATATAATTTTCGTTAATTAAATAATTGTAAGTATGAGTAAAAAAATTATGTTTTTAATCGGTTTTGCTATTATAACAATTACAATGCAAAGCCAGACAACAAGAATTGATTCTGCAGCAGTTTATATTTTGCATAGAACCACAGAATCATTGCAATACATAAAATCATGCAGTTTTAAATCGATAATGACTTACGATATTTCTAACGAAAGTCTCGGATTAATTAAGCACTCGATAAATGAAAAAGTTTCGATCAAATTTCCAGATAAACTAAAAATCACTTCAACTGGAGATAAAGGAAACAGAAGTTTATGGTATAACGGCAAGAGTTTATACTATTATTCTTTTGATAATAATACATATGCAACTGCAGCCGCACCAAAAACGGTTATAGAAACCATCGACGAAACCAGCAAAAAATTCGGAATTGAATTTCCTGCGGCTGATTTTTTCTACGAAACATTCTTAGATGATCTTAAGGCAGAAAAAGGAAACTTAATTTATTTAGGTAAAACTATTATTGACGACAAAGAATGTTTTCATATTGCTGGTGCAGATAAAAACAAAAGTTTTCAATTCTGGATTGGAAGCGATGATTTTTTCCTGCCTGTAAAAATGGTTATAGTTTATACTAATGACAAAGACAAGCCTCAATATGAAGCGGTATACAAAGATTGGGTTGTAAATCCAGATTTCCCCGATTATATGTTTGAATTTGCAGCCCCGCCAAAGGCTGTAAAAGTTCCCCTTAAGGAAAGAGAAACGAAAAAATAATCATCTAAAATTCTACAACCATGAAATTAGATTTACTAAAACATATAAAAGTATTTGTTGCTGCTGTAGTATTTGTAATAATGCTGATTGTTCCAGAATCTGCAAATGCACAACGATTTGGTCATTTTACACCTCACGCAGTAATGCCGAGACCAATGCCGATACATCCGCCATCACCACGACCAATTCCACCTACGCCAAGACCAATACCTCCAGGTCCGCGTCCAATTCCGCCTGGACCGCGACCAATACCTCCGCATCCTTATCCTAGACCATTGCCTCCGCCGCCGTTTCATCCTTATCCGGTGCCGTATCCTTACATCTATCATCCGTTTGTTCCTTATTATTGGGGACCAACATGGTATCCGATAGGATTTTTTGCGGCCACATTAACTACAGCTGCAATTATCATTTCAGTTGAGGATAATCAATACAATTATGATGATGGAGTTTATTATGTAAAAGATTCAGGCGGTTACAAAGTAGTTCCAGCACCTTTGGGAGCAACTATTTCTGAATTGCCAAAAGGTTATGTGACCATTAATGTCTCTGGTGTTGACTATTATTACTATGGAGGAACTTATTATACTAAAGATACCTCGAAATATAAAGTAGTAAATGCACCGGTAGGAGCTATAGTTACACATTTGCCGGAAGGATCTGAAGAGAAAACAATAGACGGGCAAAAATATATGATTTATAATAATGTTTACTATCAGCCAATTTCACAAGACGGCCAAGATAGTTATGTAGTTGTACAAGGTAAATAGAAAAGGTTCAACTGCTAATTTAATTTGTTTTAGAAAAGGAATGTTTGATAAAAATAAGTAAGAATATTTTGCAAACAATTATGTTAAATTAAATAAAATAATTTATCTTTGAGAGTGTAAAAATAAGCTGTTTACGAAAAATTAACATTGGTAACATACAGTTTAAGAGTTATATAGACGTTCATTCTCAGATTTTTCGGAATTTTAATAATTTGAAGTTAAACTAATTTAATCATTAATTTAAATACCACATTATGAATATTAAAAGAACAAATCTTCGCATAATCCCAATGATAGTATTGGGCTTACTTTATAGCTGCTCCCCAACAGTAAAAGTTACAACTGATTATGATCATGCCGCAAATTTTAGTGAATATAAAACTTTTGCAGTTTATGATTTAAAAACACAACAAGGTCAAGTAAACCAGCTAAATATTGACCGAGTTACGAAAGCAATTCGTGCTGAAATGATCTCAAAAGGATTTACGGAAAGTTCAAATCCTGACTTAAAAGTAAATGCTGTTTCAATCTTAAAAAATAAAACCTCAGTTTCTGCTAACACAGATTTTTATGGATATGGCGGAATGTATCGTCCATACGGATATTGGGGAGGCGGCGCAATGATGGGCGGCGCAAACACAACATTTAATAGTTATGATTATGTTGACGGCTCATTGGTCATTGATATAGTTTCTACAAAAACAGACAAACTGGTTTGGCAAGGAATAGGAAATGCCGAAATAGACAATAAACCAGATAATCCTGAAGAATTTATTAATAGTTCTATTAAAAAAATATTAGCAGGATTTCCTCCAGGCTTAGCAAAAAAATAGCTTTGAAACTTATTTCCATAACCGCTGTACTTTTCGTTTAGAACAAGTGCAGCGGTTATGAAAATGTGAACTGTAACTTTTTTTTTAAGTATTTAGATACTCAATAAAAAAGGAAGATATTCATTATATTAAGCTTAAAGCGTATGGCCGATATAGTACTTTCAATTTTCTTTTTTATAGCAGCAATTGTTGGTTTTGCAACCTCTTTTATGGTTCTGTTTTCAAAGAAAAACTACTCAAAAAGTTTTTTTCTAGGACTATTTTTGTTTAGCCTGACCGTTGTCAGTATTTACAATTTCTATTTATCGGCAAATATTTTTAAAGCCTTTCCTGATTTATTTATGATTACAAAATCATTTATTTTTCTAGCGGCTCCCAGTGCATTTTTGTACGTGAGAAGTGTTTTGTTCCCGGAGATCGTTTTTAAAAAATTTGACTGGCTTCATTTTGTACCATTTGTCGTTTACTTTTTGCTCACAGTTTTAGTTTGGATAGGAAATTATAGTGATAGTAATTTTATTGCTTATGTTTCTGCCAAAATCAACAGTCCTTTCTCTATCTTGAGTTTGGGTACTTGGTTGATGTATGCGTTTTGCCAGACTATGATGATTTTAAATTATGATTTAGAAAAATTTAAAGGCAATCATCTTCATAAAATAAAGACTTTAAAATGGATCAGAATTTATAATTTGATGATCTTGTTTTTATTCTCAACTCTCTTTGTGCATTTCTTTTTGATTAGTAAAACAGGTACTATCGATTTTTCCTGCTGTGTTTTAATTTCACTAGTTCTTATTTTTACTGTCGGATGGCTTTATTTTACGCCTCATATTTTTCATGACAAGAATACGGTTGATACTTTCGATTTTGTTGAGGATAATCTGATTACCGTTGCATCTAGAGAAGTAAAAAACAGCTTGCCAATTGTTAAAGAGTTAACTCCAGAAAAAAAACAAATCTATATAACTAAATTAGAAAGCATATTTGATTCGAAAAAACTCTTTTTGAAAAAAGATCTAGTAATTCGTGATGTAGCTGATGAAACAGGAATTTCAGTTAACAATCTTTCTAATTTAATTAACTCAGAATTTAATCTTCACTTTCAAGACTACATTAATTTAAAAAGAATTGAGTTTTTTAAAGAAAAAATCAATGACTCTGACTGGAAAGGTTTATCATTAGAAGGAATGGCTTGGGCTTCAGGATTTAAGTCTCGAACAACTTGTTTTAGAGCTTTTATTAAACATACCGGAAAATCTCCTTCAGAATATTTTAGAGTTATCAGAATTAGTCCTGAAAAGTCAACTGCCTATTTTTTAAAACAGTCTCCAAACTAAAAAAGAATTGTCTGCAGAGATTGAATTTGAAGAAGTACTAAATTTAAATTAAGAGATTATGACAACGAAATTTAATAGTTACACACAAATAAAATCAACACTGACATTACTTCTTTTATTCGCTTATTTTTTTGGCTACTCGCAATTAAAAGGCGGGCACATACTTGGATCATCTGGATTACAGTCTGGAACTCAAGCGCCGGCCAATAATTTGAGTTTGTATGTGCCGGGGTATTTTTATGAAGCCGGTTCTTTACGGAATTCTGATGGAGATAAATCAATTGCAAATCCAGATATCAACATGTTTATTACGGGCGTTGGAGCTAATTATGTAAGTGATTTCAAAATTTTAGGAGCTAATTACGGAGCAAGTATTTTATTCGCTTTTGCATCAAATACTATTCAGGGCAGTTATGTAGATTCAAAAAGTCCTTTTGCTTTTACAGATATGCTTGTGCAGCCAATTCAATTAGGCTGGCATAATAAAAGAGCAGATTTTGTTTTCAGTTATCAATTATATCTTCCAACTGGAAAATATGAACTGGGAGCAAGTAATAATAGTGGACTTGGAATGTTTATGAATGAACTTTCGGCAGGAACGACTTTGTTTTTTAATGATAAAAAAACATTTCATTTTTCGGCTTTAGCAGCTTACGAAATGAATGGTAAAAAGAAAGACACTAATATAAAAACAGGAGATATTTTAAGTATTGAAGGTGGTTTAGGCAAAACATTTTATATGATGAATGCAGAAAAAACCGCTCCAAAAGGAATACTTAATGCGGGATTAATTTACTATTTGCAGTATAAAGTATCACATGATGAAATTCCGGCGGGAACTCTGGTGCTTGAACCAAGCAAAGATAGAGTTGGAGCATTAGGTGCTGAGGTGAACTACTTTCATATTGGCTGTAAAACATCTGCAGGATTGCGATGGGTTTCAGAGATTGGTGCTGTGAACAGATTTCAAGGAAATACTTTTTTTCTAACATTGGCTCATGTCTTCAGCTTTGCAAAAGAATAGTTTAAGAAACTAATCGTTGGTTAAATGGTTGATGCTTATTTATAAAATCAATAAATCTTAAATTAATTTAAATGAAAAAAAACTATTCAGATCCAGTGATAAAAAACAGAGTTTTTTTTCAGAAATTAATTTTCATTTTTACATTTTGTCTTTTTTCGTGTCATACAATTATGGGACAAAAACAGCATATAAGTGTAAAAGATTCTCTAGATGGAGCTTTCGATTTGAGTGATTATATCATTTATGCACATGGATTTATTGTAGTCCCAACCGTTATTACCGAACCCGCTTTGGGAGGAATAGGAGGAGCATTGGTACCAATTTTTCTTAAAAAGCGCCCGCCGGTAATAGATGAAAATGGAAAAAAACGATTTATAAATCCAGATATAACAGGTGGAATTGGGATGTATACTGGAAATAAAAGCTGGATGGCAGGTGCTTTTCGTTCTGCAACTTTAGTTAAACCCAGAATATTATATCGCGTTATGGCAGGCTATGGCGATATGAACTTATCGTTTTACGAAAACAATCTGCCAAATGGGAAAGATCAGGAATTCAAACTCAATTTTAGATCTACTGTTTTTTATACACAATGGCTAAAGCAGTTTAGAAATGCGAAATGGAGTGCTGGGCCGCAATATCTTCTTTTAAATTCTAAAATAAATTTACCAGACATTAATATTCCTCCGCCATTTGTTCAGCCAGGAGATATTAAAAGTACTGTAAGTCAGCTTGGAGCCGCCATTCAGTTTGATGGACGCGATAATATATTTACACCAGATAAAGGGATAAGACTGCAGTCGGACTTTTTTTGGTCAGATGATGCAATAGGCAGTGATTATGATGCTTGGCGCGTTAACTTATCAGCAATAGGTTATTATCCTTTAACAAAAAAATTAATCGGCGGACTTAGGATAGAAGGAGAGCAGGCGTTTGGAAGTCCGCCTTTTTATCTTCGTCCAGGTATTAATTTAAGAGGAATTCCTGCAGCCCGATATCAAGGTAAAACGAGTATTGTTACCGAAGGAGAATTACGTTGGGATTTGTACAGAAGATGGAGTTTAATGGGATTTGGCGGCGTAGCAAGCGCATTTAATGATTGGGATAAAGCTTTTGCAAAACCTGTAGTTTACAGCTACGGAACAGGATTTAGATACTTAGTTGCCAGAAAGTTTAAACTCAGAATGGGAGTTGACGTTGCAAAAGGTCCAGAAGATTGGGCTTATTACATTGTTTTTGGCAGTAATTGGTTAAGATAAAAAAATATGTAAGAAGTTACTTTTTAAAAATATAATACAAAAGCCTCTGTAGACATCTCTATAGAGGCTTTTTGTAATAAATATTTTGATAATAAGATATATTAAGAAAAAATTAACAGTTGTGTTTCGCACAAATACTTTAATATTTAATTGTTTTGTAACAAAAATAAAATAAAGGCTACTAATTAGTCAACTATTTAAATCATTGATTATGTATAAAATTACGATGAAATCAGTTTTCGTTGCATCAGCATTTTTGGTTGGTGTGAGCAGCTGTTTTGCGCAGGACATTTTGGTAAATTCATTAAAGCTGAATGCAAGTGATAAAAGTAAAGAGAACTTTAAATTCACTGAAGTAATTAACTTAGGAACAACTTCTGTAAAATCTCAAGGATCATCAGGAACTTGTTGGAGTTACTCGACAAACTCATTTTTAGAGTCAGAAATGATTCGTTTAGGAAAACAACCAGTAGAGTTGTCTCAAATTTTTTCTGCAAGAAATGTTTATGTAGAAAAAGGTGTGAATTATGTTCGTATGCATGGAGCGATTTCTCTAGGTGATGGAGGTGCTTTGCATGATGTAATCAATATGTATAAAAAATACGGAACTGTTCCTAGAGAAGTTTATACAGGATTAAACTACGGTACAGACAAAAATAAATTTGGTGAAATGGGAGCTTTAATCGAAGCAGTTCTTGCGGCGGTAGTTAAAAATCCAAATGGTGAATTAACACCAAACTGGCAAAAAGCGTATGCAGCAGTTATTGATTCTTATTTAGGAAAAGTGCCGGATAATTTTAATTATAAAGGAAAAAATTATACACCACAATCTTTCGCTAAAGAAGTAGTTGGAATTAATCCAGACGAGTATATCGAAATGTCATCTTTTACAACATCTCCATATTACCAAAAAACTACTATGATGGTGCCAGACAACTGGTCATTAGATCAAGTTTACAACGTAAAAGTAAACGATATGACAGATGTAATTGACAATGCTTTGAAAAAAGGATATACAGTTGCATGGGCGACAGATGTGAGCGAGAAAAGTTTCAGCTGGAAAAATGGTGTGGCTTACGTTGCAACAAAGAAATTTGATGACATGACAGCTGAAGAAAAAGCAGATATGTTTAACGGACCAAAAGCAGAGCCGGAAATTACTCCAGAAATGCGTCAAACAGCGTTTGATAACTACACAACAACAGATGACCACGGAATGCATATTATTGGACTTGCAAAAGATCAATCAGGTAAAGAATACTATATCGTAAAAAATTCTTGGGGAGAAACAAATGACTACAAAGGTTTCTTATTTGTAACTAAGAATTTCGTAAAATATAAAACTACTGCCTTAATGGTAAATAAAGGAGGAATTCCAACTGACATTGCTAAAAAATTAGGAGTGTAAGTTTGATTCAAACTTTTGAAAAATAAAAAAGCGCTGCAATAGAATTTGCAGCGCTTTTTTTTATGATAATTGTGTTTTAAAAAGAAAGTTCTATTTCCCTTTCAACAACTTCTCTAAATACTCCACTTTATCTTTTTCAGCCTGAACCAAACGTTCGAAAAGTTCTACGACTTTATCAAGCGGGTTGAAATTGCAATTATAATTAAGACCAGCATTCACAATACCATTATCTTGATATGTATTTCCGATAATATTTAAAACCGCTTCTTCAGAGAAATTTTTAATTCCTTCAACAGTTACGCCTAATATTTCGGCAATTGCCTGAAGTTTTTCATCGTCAACTGTTTCGCTGTTTTCAATAATCGAAATAGTCTGCTGGGTTGTGCCTAAAGCCTGTGCCAAAGCTTCCTGTTTCATATCGCGAAGTTCACGAATACGGCTTATTTTTCGCCCTATATGATTTGGTTTTGTTAGTGTGCTCATAATTCAAAGATATTTAAAATTCCTGAAAAAAGGATGGGTGCTATAAAATACAAGCTATTTTTGTACGATACAATTTGCTGCGATTTCAGGACAAAACAAAAATACAATTTTTCGCACAAAAGAGATTGAAAACTAAATTATAAATGAGTTGGAAGCTGTTAAAAAAATAGGAGTATAAGTTTGATTCAAATTTTTAGAAAAATAAAAAAGCGCTGCAATACAATTTGCAGCGCTTTTTTTGTACTAATTAGTTGCTGCTTTTAAGCGTGATTCTGCATTTAAACGTTTTTTGACGCAGTTCGTAGTCATATTCAAATAAAAAGTTTGTAATGCGGTACCTTTATATAGTATTACGACCCTTTTAATCAAAATCAAATCATCATGAAAACAAATGCAGTACTTTTTAGAGTAATTGTATGCGTTTTTTCTTTTAGTTGTTACGCTCAGTCTATAGAGCAGACTATTGCTCATGCTGGAACTGGAAAAACGCAGTCAAAAGTTGATAGCAAATCAAATGAAGATCTTGTTATTGATTCTTATTTGGTTGTAGAGATAATAAATATGCCTTTTGGAAAAAGAACAACAAAGTATGAAGTTTCAAAGCTTGATATGGTATATACGAACGATCTTGGACCAAATAATACAAGAACCGTTACTCCAATATACAAAAAGGCAAAAGTTAGAAAAACAGAGATGATATTGCCGTCGAAAGCTATTGTTGATACCATGTCGCAAAAAATTAATCCAATAAAAGTAGACGTAGTTATGCCGGCATATACGGAGAACTCGGCAAACATAAATATTTTAAACACTTATGCTCATGTTTTAGATAAAGGATACAAATCTGTAGACATGCTTAAAAAAGTGGCTGACAAGTACTATTTTGAAGATAATTACGAAGAAGCAGCCAAGTACTATTCAAAGCTTATTGAACTTGAGGCAAATTTAGATGCAGTATTTTATTTTAGATATGCACAATCTTTAAAAGCAATAAGTGAAATAGAAAAAGCTGAAGAAATGATGAAGTTGTTCGAAAGTAAAAACGGGAACAATGAAATCGCTAAAAAATAAAGAATAAGGTATTGAAACAAAAAAAGACTATCGAAATGATAGTCTTTTTTTTTTTAAGCTCCCCCTCTTGGGCTCGAACCAAGGACCCTCTGATTAACAGTCAGATGCTCTAACCAACTGAGCTAAGGAGGAATCACCTTAAAGGTAAATATGTTTGCTAAAAAAAGTTGCTCCCCCTCTTGGGCTCGAACCAAGGACCCTCTGATTAACAGTCAGATGCTCTAACCAACTGAGCTAAGGAGGAAGATGTTGCTCTTTTTAGCGAGTGCAAATATAATCGATTTTTTAGTTTCTCAAAAATATTTTAACTCTTTTTCTCAATTTTTTTTTCTACTTCATAATTGCCTTGTAAATATCGTTTCCATTTGCGAACAAAAGTAACGCTATAAGTAGTACGAAGCCAACCATTTGGGAGTTTTCAAGGAATTTATCGCTTGGTTTTTTACCGCTAATTATTTCGTATAATAAAAACATCACATGACCGCCATCAAGTGCCGGAATTGGCAATAAATTCATAACTCCAAGCATAATTGATAGCAAAGCTGTGATTGACCAGAAAGTTTCCCAGCTCCAAGAACTTGGAAAAATGTTATAAATCGCCGCAAAACCACCTACTTGTTTGTAAGCTTTTGTTTCAGGGTTAAAAATCATTTTCAATTGTTTTCCGTAACCTACTAATTGATCTTTTCCTTTTTCAATTCCTACAGGAATAGATTCCAAGAAACCATATTCTTTTGTACTCACTTTATAGTATCCTAATTTCTCTAAAGATTCCATTCCTAAAGTACCCACACCAATTCCTAGCTTTCCAGCATTAGAAACCTTTACTGTAATAGGAGTTTCTTTTAAATCGCGTAAAACAACAGCAGGAATTGTTTTTCCTTTGTTTGCCTCTAAAATAACTTTAGCTTCATCAAAATATTTTACTTTTTGACCATTAAGGGATGTAATCAAATCTTTTGCTTTCAAAGAAGTGTTCTCAGAATCTTCGGTGATCTTACCCACAACAAAAGGCATTCTGATACCAATTAGTAATCCTTTTTCATATTTAGATAATTGATCAACAAAATCACTTGGAATATTAATTGTTTGTTGTTTTCCATCTCTTTCAATTACGACATTCTTAGCCATGATCACATTTATGTTCATGTCGTTGTCAAAGTTTTCAACTTTTTTACCGTCAATTGAAACAATTTTATCACCCGTTCTAAATCCGGCTTTAATCATTGCGGGATTTTCAATATAAACTCCGTCTTTCAAATCGGCATTAGCCACATACGTATCTCCATAAGCAAATGCCATTCCTATATAGATGATAAATGCAAGGATAAAGTTTACCGTAACACCACCCAGCATAATAATCAAACGCTGCCAAGCTGGTTTAGAACGAAATTCCCAAGGCTGCGGAGGCAAAGCCATTTGATCTTTGTCCATACTCTCATCGATCATTCCAGAGATTTTCACATAACCTCCAAGCGGTAACCATCCGATTCCGTATTCCGTTTCGCCAATTTTCTTTTTTAACAGCGAATATTTAACATCAAAAAATAAGTAAAATTTTTCGACTCTTGTTTTAAACAATTTTGCAGGGATAAAATGCCCTAATTCATGAAGAATAATAAGTAAAGATAAACTCAATAGAAATTGAGAGAGTTTGATAACTATATCCATTTTATAATTTTAGTTCGTATTTAACGCACAAAAGTAGCGTTTTCCATTTTAATTTAAGACCGCAAGATAACGTTTAAGGTTTTAAATGTTTGTTAATAAACAAACATTTAAATTTCTCGTTTTAACAAGATGCCGTAACTTTACGTTTTAAGATGCTGTCATTTCAATTGGTAGCACAAAACCATTAAAAGTTACAAATATGGCATCACAATTATTTTCTCCTTTAGTAATCAAAAATATAACCTTAAAAAATAGAATTGCTATTTCGCCAATGTGTCAATATTCGGCTGTTGATGGTTTTGCAAACGATTGGCATTTGGTTCATTTAGGAAGCCGTGCCAGCGGAGGCGCAGGATTGATTATTCAGGAAGCGACAGCAGTTTCGCCAGAAGCTAGAATTTCTCCTGCCGATCTTGGAATCTGGAAAGAGGAACATATTAATAAACTAAAACAGATTACCGAATTTATTAGTTCTCAAAATTCGGTTCCAGGAATTCAATTGGCACATGCAGGACGAAAAGCAAGTGTTTCGGCTCCGTGGCTTGGAAATAAAAAATTAGATGTCGATCATGACGGATGGCAGACTGTTGGAGCAAGTGCGATTCCGTATCATGATAACGAGCCATTTCTTCCAGAAGCTTTAGACCAAAACGGAATTCAAAAAGTAATTACTGACTTTAAGACAGCAACAAAAAGAGCTGTTGAAGCTGGATATAAAGTTTTAGAAATTCATGCCGCACACGGATATTTGTTACATCAGTTTTTATCGCCTTTAACAAATGTTAGAACTGATGAATACGGCGGAAGCTTTGAAAATAGAATTCGTTTTACGCTTGAAATTCTAGAAGCTGTTCAAACGGAATGGCCAAAAGATTTCCCTCTAATCGTTAGAATTTCAGCAACAGATTGGGCAGAAGGAGGCTGGAATCTTGAAGAGTCTGTAAAACTTTCAAAAATTTTAAAAGAAAAAGGAGTAGATTTAATCGATGTTTCATCAGGAGGATTGGTTTCACATCAAAAAATTCCTGTTGGTCCAGGTTATCAAGTTCATTTTGCAGAAAAAATCAAAAAAGAAGTACAGATTGCCACAGGCGCAGTTGGTTTAATTACTGAGGCAAAACAAGCCGAAGAAATCCTTAATAATGGTCAAGCCGATTTAATTTTGTTTGCCAGAGCATCATTAAGAAATCCTAACTTACCTTTAGATTTTGCCGCAGCATTAAACGACGATATTCACTGGCCGGAACAATACGAAAGAGCTAAACTATAAATTTATTTGGCCACAGATTACACAGATTAAAAGGATTTTTTTGAGTTTTTTCGCCACGAATTATATGAATTTTTACAAATCACTGTGATCGAAAACTTAAAAAACTTCGTGTAATTCGTGGCAAAAAAGAAATCCTTTTTAATCACATTAATTTGTGGCAAAAAAAACTAAAACAACATGCAAAAAATTAAAACAGCACTATTATCATACGGAATGTCAGGGAAAGTTTTTCACGCTCCATTTTTAGATATTCATCCCGGTTTTGAGTTATTGGGATCTTGGGAAAGAAGTAAAAAACTCATTCAGGAAGATTATCCAGAGGTAAAAAGTTATCCTTCAATCGATGATTTATTAGCCGATGATGTTGATTTGGTAATTGTAAATACACCAGTTGGAACTCATTATGAATATGCCAAAAAAGTACTTTTGGCGGGAAAACATGCCGTTGTAGAAAAAGCTTTTACAACAACTGTTGCCGAAGCCGAAGAACTTGCTGCACTAGCAAAAGAAAAAGGATTAAAACTAGCCGTTTTTCAAAACAGAAGATGGGACAGCGATTTTAAAACCGTTCAAAAAATAATTCATAACGGAGTTTTAGGAGATTTGGTAGAAGCCGAAATTCATTTTGACAGATACAATCCTTTATTAAGCCCAAAAGCGCATAAAGAAACTGCAAATGATGGAGCAGGAGTTCTAAAAGATTTAGGTCCCCATATTATAGATCAGGCAGTTTGTTTATTTGGCTCTCCCAAATCAGTTTTTGGAGATATCAGAATTACAAGAGAAAATTCTTTAGTAGATGACTGGATTGATCTATTATTGATTTATGAAGATTTTAGAGTGCGTTTAAAAGCAGGTTTCTTTGTTAGAGAAGCTAATCCGGCATACACAATTCATGGAAAAAAGGGAAGTTTCTTAAAATCTCGTGGTGACATTCAGGAAGATGAATTGAAAATAGGAAAGAAACCCAATTTAGAAACATGGGGAACTGAATCTGAAGATTTACAAGGAATACTTCATACTGAAATTAACGGAAAAGTGATTCGCGAAAAAGTACCAACTCTTCAAGGAAATTATTTCTCTTTTTTCGATGGCGTTTTTAATTCAATATCAAATGATACAATAGAACCGGTTACAGCGCAAGACGGTGTAAAAGTAATGCAGATCATCGAAGCTGCAATTGCAAGTAATGCAGAGAAAAAAGCGATTAACTTATAAGATTTAATCTAGTTTGTAAACATACTAAACACATAGAAACATAGATTTCTACATCTAAAAAGGAAACAATAAGAAACAAATCTATGTTCCTATTGTGTTAAAAATATTTATACCCAACGGGTTAGTTTTAATGCATCGAATCTTGTTTTTGAGTCTAGTAAAAATGAATGTTTTTATGTGTTAAAAACATTTTATAGCTTCAACTTATAAAACTACAACGTTATAACTTGTAGAACTAGTAGGGTTTGGCAGTCAATAAAATCTCTTTTTTGTACTTTTATACTGTCAAACCTAAAAAAGCGTCCATTTTGATAAATTTCAATCCATTACAACTATTCCAGACAAAAGGAAAAATCAAGAAAGTTTTTAGAGAAGCAAAAGCTTCTTACCTGAACCGAATTCGCTTTGCTGTTGGAATGTTTTATTTTGGAATGGGATTAAGTTTTGCAACTTGGGCAAGCAGGATTCCAGATATTAAAACCGCTTTGCACTTAACCGAAGGTGATTTAGGTTCTATTCTTTTCGCCTTACCAATGGGACAGTTAGTTATCATGCCATTTTCAGGTAAAATGGTCACTAAATTTGGAAGTCATCGTATTTTGGTGTTTTCTTTAATTATGTATGTTCTATGCTTGGCAAATTTAGGATTAGCAACGTCAGCTCTGCAGTTGTCGTTAGGTCTGTTTTTGTTTGGATTATTCGGGAACTTGGCAAACATTGCTGTTAATACTCAAGGTGTTTATACCGAAGTTCTTTTTAAAAAAACAATCATGTCTTCGTTTCATGGCATGTGGAGTTTTGCCGGATTTACAGGAGCATTAGTAGGATTGGGAATGTTAGCACTAAACTTAACACCTTTACATCATTTTCTCATTGTTGGCGGCGTAGTACTTTTAATGGTCGTTTTTAATTTTAAATATTTGGTCAAAGCCAAAGAAAAAATTAAACATACTGCCGAAAAGAAAAAACTGTTTACAAAACCAGACAGCGCATTAATTTGGCTTGGTGTTATTGGATTTTGCAGTATGGCAAGCGAAGGAGTAATGTTTGACTGGAGTGGCGTTTACTTTAAAGATATAGTAAAAGCACCTGGACCATTAGTTATTTTAGGATATACTTCATTTATGATTATGATGGCCGGCGGAAGGTTTCTAGGCGACGGATTGATCAATAAATTTGGACGTGAACGTGTAATGCAAATTAGCGGAATCTTAATTTCTGCGGGACTTTTTACAGCAGTTTTTCTTCCTTATATTATTCCGTGTACAATTGCCTTTATGGCAGTTGGTTTAGGTGTAGCAACTATTGTTCCCACAGTTTACAGTATGGCTGGAAAAAATCCAACTGTTCCGCCTGGAGAAGCATTAACAATCGTTTCAAGTGTTAGTTTTCTGGGTTTCTTAATGGGACCGCCAGTTATCGGACATATTGCTCAAAACTTCGGACTTCAGTTTTCTTTTGCTTTTATCGGAATCTTTGGTGTTCTTATTGCCTTTATGGTTTCTAAAATTAGAACAACAGCTTAAATGTTTTTGCCTTCAGATTTCATAAATTAATATGTAATCTTTAAATTTTGTAAGAATTTATTTTCTTTTACAATAATTTATCTATATTTGAACTCTTTGTTGTTTGTATTATCAACAAGACAAAGCTCTTTTCCAAAAGCCAATTTTATTTTTTGAATAGGATTAATATCCGAAAACAATTTTCAAAATAAATTGGAATTTTAATGGTAAAAAAATACATCATCTTTTTTATTCTAGGGTCTTTTAGTTTTGCTTTTGCACAAGAAACAATCTTTAGAGGAGTTGTTATTGATTCAAAAACGCAAAACCCTCTCGAGAATGTTGTAGTAAGCATTCAAAATTCTTCTATAACAAAACTTACTTCTAAAAGCGGCAAATTTGAACTGCATTCTTCTATAGAAGGAGAACAGCTGCTTTTGATTCACAATCAAAACTGCAAAGATTTACTTCTAAAAATTCATTCAAATTTTGGTCAGATTATATATCTCGGCGTATTACAGTTAGAAGATATCTATTCAGATGAAGTCCCTGCCGCATTGATAACTTTATTAGATAGTGATTTGTCTGATGATAACAGCTCGTCAGAAATGACTTCAGGGCTTTTGCAGTCTTCAAAAGATGCTTTTATGCAAGCATCAGCATTTAATTGGAGTCAGGCAAGATTTAGGATTCGTGGTCTGGACAGCGAAAACGGCACCATGATGCTGAACGGAATGACGATGAATAAAATCTACGACGGCAGACCGCAATGGAACAATTGGGGCGGATTAAATAATGTGCTTCGCAATCAGGATTTTTCGATTGGAACAGCAGCTTCAAACTATACTTTTGGAGGTATTCTGGGAACGCAGCAGATTTTTACACGAGCTTCTTTATATCGAAAAGGAGCACAGTTTACCTTCTCAGGAAGTAATACAACTTTTAGTTTACGCGCAATTGGAACATATGCTTCAGGAATGAATGCTTCGGGTTGGGCTTATGTGGTTTCAGCAGGTAAAAGATGGGCAGGCGAAGGTTATTTTGAAGGAACAAATTTTGATGCCGATTCTTTTTTTATGAGCGTCGAAAAGAAATTAAATAATAAACATTCTCTCAATTTTACAGGGTTTTATACGCCAAATTCCCGCGGGAAAAATTCTCCAAATACAGCAGAAGTAACTAGTTTAATGGGCGAAACCTACAATTCGTACTGGGGATTTCAGAATGAAAAAAAGCGAAATGCAAGAGTGAAAAAGGTTGAAGAACCTCTTTTTATGCTCAATCATTATTTTAAAATAAATGAAAAAACAAACCTAAATTCGAGTTTAATGTATCAATTTGGGAAAGTTGGAAACAGTAATATTGATTATCAAAATGCAGATAGTCCCGATCCAGTTTATTATAGAAAAATGCCAAGTTATTTTAGCTCACTTTATGCAAAAGATAAAGGAGAGTTTTCAGGTGAATTTACTCCAGATTATGAAAATGCAGAGAAAAGTAAAACCATATTTTTGGCAAATTCCCAAATAGATTGGAATGCCATGTATTTTGCAAATCAAAAACCAGGACAAAATGGTTACGAGCCAGCGCAAAGTCATTATATTTTATATGAAGATAGAACGGATGATAAAAGTTTTGCAGTAAATTCTAACTTAAATACTCAGATTACTCCAAATATTTCTTTTGACGGAGGCGTTACATATCGAAATTTAAAATCGCATAATTTTCAATATTTACTAGACCTTCTCGGCGGAAAATATTTTGAAGATATCGACCCATTTTATAAGGGAGATTTTTCTCAATCTGATCTGCAGAACCCAAATAGACAGGTAAAAGAGGGAGACGTTTTTGGTTACAATTATAATTTTTTAGCCAATACAATCGATGCTTTTACACAGTTTAAATTTTCTTATAAGAGAACCGATTTTTATTTGGCACAATCTTATTCGGTATCTAATTATCAAAGAGAAGGATTGTATCAAAACGGAATTTATGCCACAATATCTTTAGGGAAAAGTGAGAAAGTAAATTTTGAGAATTTTGGTTTTAAAGGAGGCTTCACCTATAAAATTTCGGGAAAACAATGGCTGTTTTTTAATGGTGCTCATCTTACAAGAGCACCGTCTCTTCGAAATACATTTTCAAATTCACGTTTAAATAATAATATAGTTAACGGAATCGAAAGTGAGAACATAAGCAGTGCCGAAGCCAATTATATGTATAGTTCTCCAAAACTTAAAATGCGGTTAACGGCTTATTATACTTTAATTAAAAACACGTCAAAAACGTCTTTTTTCTATGCTGAAGGAATTTTTGATAATGGCGCAGGTTATGATGCAACTGATGCTTTTGTAAGTCAGACTTTAACACATTTGGACAAAAAAAATACGGGAGCAGAGCTGAGTTTCGAATATCAAATCTCATCAACATTAAAAACAACCTTAAGTACCGCTTATGGTAATTATGTTTACAACAGTAATCCAAATGTATCGATTACAAATGATGCGAATGCGACAAAAAATGGAGTGCAGACTACTTTTGACTTTGGTTCCGCCTATCTTAAAAACTACAAACAATCTGGAACACCTCAAAGCGCCTTTTCAGTTGGTTTGGAATATCGTGATCCTAAATTTTGGTGGATTGGAACTAATATAAATTATTTGACAGATAATTATATTGATGTTTCTCCAATTTCGCGAACTTCTCAGTTTTACATTAATCCCGCAAATGGATTTCCTTTTCCCGAAGCAACATCTGAAAGAGGGAATGAATTATTAAAACAAGAAAAATTTGATCCCATAACCTTATTAAATATTAATGGAGGGAAATCTTGGCGGGTTCATAAAAAATATATCGGACTTTTTGCCAGCGTCAATAATGTTCTGAATTCAATGTATAAAACAGGCGGTTTTGAACAGGCTCGGAATGCAAACTTTAGAGCTTTAAATCAAGACGTATCCAGCGGAACTCCTTCGTTTGGACCAAAATATTACTATGGTTACGGCAGAACTTATTTCTTAAATCTCACAATCGGTTTATAAACGAAATTTATTTATCATGAAAAATATAATTCTAAACTCATTTTTTGCGTCAGTATTGCTATTTGTTTTCAGCTGCAAGACCGAAGTTGAAACTCCAAAACTAGTTTGTACACAACCAGATTTTACCGTTAATAAAACAGTCGAAAAGGTGTACGAGCTTTCAAGCAGTACTGCAAAACAATATTTATATGATGATATTATTGAAGCATATGTAGTATCGAGCGACGAAGGAGGGAATTTTTTTAAAACTATTTCACTGCAAACAAAAGCAGCGGTTAATAGTCCCGCAGTCGGGTTTAGTGTTTCAGTGGATGTTTCAAATACTTATATTGATTATCGCTTAGGGAACAAAGTTTATGTAAAACTCAAAAATCAATTCACAGATCTTTATTATGGAGGTTTAAGAATAGGAAGTTTATATGTTAGCAATTCAGGTGATCCTGCAATTGGCAGAATTTCCCAAAATGATTTTAAGAATGTATTAAATGCTTCGTGTACTATAATTGATGAAAACCAATTAGTAGAGCCACTTTCAATAGAAGAAGCACTTGTGGATAGTAAATTAAATACATTAATAGAGTTCAATGATGTAGAGTTTACAGAAGCAGCTCTTGATCGCCATTATTTTGAAGAATCAAATAATGTGGGAGGATCAACAAATTGGAATCTTCGTGATAAAACGGGAAATCAAATTATTTTTAGAACGAGCAGTTATGCAAAATTCGCAGATCATTTTGTGCCAAATGGAAGTGGAAAAGTTAGAGGAATTCTAACCAAATATGGTTCAGATTATCAATTGATGGTACGATCAGAAAATGATGTTGTAATGAATGGGAAAAGAAATACTCCGTTTTTTTCAGAAGATTTTCAAACAGTTAAAAACAATGTCAATTTTGCACTTCCCGGTTGGAGTAATATTGTAGAAAAAGCAACAAAATTATGGAAGAGTATCGTTTATGCAGGAAATGGCTATGCCGAATTTAATAGCACAAGCACAACAGCTGCAGAAAATATTGCTTGGCTGGTTTCTCCTAAAATTAATTTAACAGGATATAAGAATGCGGTATTGTCTTTTAGAAGTGCGCAACATGATTTAAAAGTTGATTCGCCGTTAAATACATTAGAAGTTTATGTTTCAACAAATTTTGATGGTTCGAATATAACAAAAGCAAAATGGACAAAACTGGACGCAAAGATTCCTGTACTTTCAACTCCAGTGCGTCAATTTATAAGTTCTGGCGGTATCGATTTATCATCTTATTCAGGAAATATTAATATCGGTTTTAGGTATGTAGGATCTGGAAAAGACAAAACGCTTAATGGTGCTTTTATGGTTGATGATGTAAAGATTTTTGGAGAAAAGTAAAATAGAATTAGAAATTCAGTTTTAATCTGCTGCAGAGCATTTTGACCTTTTTTAAGCTTTTAATTGTTAATTTTTGACAGAATTTTGTATTTTGGTCATCCCAAATCAATACAAAAACAAAATGAAAATCTACTTTATTGCCATCATATTGATGGTATTTCCTCTCTTAGCACATAGCCAGGACGATACTCCTGTGAAATTAAAGCAAATCAACATTGTAAAAACAAATTACCAAAACTCAAAAGACGGTGAAATTGTAAACAAGACAGTTGTATTTAAAGATGGTAAACTTCAAACAATTACCACTTCAGACGTTATTCAGCATTTTTTTTATAATAAAAATGGTTTGCTTGATATGACTGTTAAAGACAAAGTGGGCAGCGACTGGAAAGAAGTTATTAATTACACTTATAATGCCGATAATAACATTACTAAATTTGTAAAAAAATACCAGGAAGGACCTGACTATATAACAAAAGTGGTCACTTTTATATACGAAGGAGCTCGAGTAAAAGTAACTACGAAAAAAAGTACAAATCACCAGAATTTAGTTGATGATATTGAATATATAGTAGAAAATGGAATTATTGTAAGACGTACTTCTCGTGATAGAAACAAGGCAATTATCGGGAAAATCGAATATGTTTACGTAAACGATAATGTATCTAAACATAAAGGATTAGTTGGAGATAAAATTTCTAAATCATTCACTTATGATGATAAAAAATCTGTAGATCAGTTAATTGTTCAAAGCCTTTTTGGTGACAACTATAAAGTAATCGTTCCAATGATTTCTTATCATGAAGATGAATTTAGCTTTGAGTCAATTTCATACAACAACGAAATGAATTTTAGTCCGTCATCTGCTGTTTTAGTTGCTGTAAGCAGAAAATATAAATACAACAAATTAAATTTTCCAATTTCATGTTCACAAATTGAAGAAAACGGAATTGTAAAAACAGAGAAAACCTTTATTTACGAATAAATACGTTTTAAGCCATTTTAAGCCATTTGTAAACAAGTTTTATAAAAGAAAATCCTTTGTAAAACATGGTTTATAAATGGCTTATCTTTTTAAATACAATTTAAAAACCTAATTCTATAATTGTAAGTAGCAGGCAAATCATTAAATTTGCAACTTATTCAAAGCTATGTTAGAAAAAGAAGTTATAAATTTTGAGAGAACTGCCATTGTTGGTATTGTAACTCAAAATCAAAGTGAGGAAAAACTTAACGAATATTTGGACGAGTTAGAGTTTTTAACTTTTACCGCTGGTGGTGAAGTTATAAAACGTTTTTCGCAAAAAATGGAGCGTCCAAACCCGAAGACATTTGTTGGTACGGGAAAAATTGATGAGATCAATCTTTTTGTAAAAGAAAACAATATATCGACTTTAATTTTTGATGATGAATTGTCGCCATCTCAACAAAAGAATATTTCAAGAATTATCGATTGTAAAATTCTTGACAGAACCAATTTGATTCTGGATATTTTTGCGCAGAGAGCCGAAACTTCATACGCAAGAACTCAGGTAGAATTGGCGCAATGCCAATATTTATTACCAAGACTTTCTGGTTTATGGACACACCTTGAGCGTCAAAAAGGTGGAATTGGTATGCGTGGTCCTGGTGAAACGGAGATTGAAACAGATAGACGTATTGTACGTGATCGTATTTCGCTTTTGAAGGATAAGATCAAAACGATCGACAAACAAATGAGTATTCAAAGAAGTAATCGCGGTGCAATGGTTCGTGTGGCTTTGGTTGGATATACAAACGTTGGAAAATCGACTTTGATGAATGCCATTGGTAAAAGTGATGTTTTTGTCGAAAACAAATTGTTCGCAACATTAGATACTACAGTTCGAAAAGTAGTAATTAAAAATCTGCCATTTTTACTTTCGGATACCGTTGGATTTATTCGAAAACTGCCAACACAATTGGTAGATTCTTTCAAAAGTACACTTGATGAGGTTCGTGAGGCCGATTTACTTTTGCATGTTGTAGATATTTCGCATCCAGATTTTGAAGATCATATCGAATCGGTAAATCAAACTTTACAGGAAATCAAAAGCAATGATAAACCAACAATTATGGTTTTTAATAAAATCGACGCTTATAGACACTTGACTATTGATGAAGATGATTTGATTACTGAAAGAACAAGAAAACATTACACACTTGAGGAATGGAAACAAACTTGGATGAGTAATGTTGGAGAAAATAATACTTTGTTTATTTCGGCAACACAAAAGCAAAATTTTGAAGAATTTAGAGAAATGGTCTACGAAGCAGTTCGTCAGATTCATATAACGAGATTCCCGTACAATAAATTTTTGTATCCAGATTATAAGGATGCAGTTGAAAAGGAAGAAGAGGAGTAGGAATAATTCAGTAAACGCAGAGCGCGTCAAAATTTATTAAAATATCTCCAAAAAATATAAAGTTCGCAAAGCTAAATTTACGTAGAGCTTTGCGAACTTTGTGTTTATATAAAAAACTCGATTTACAAAAAAACGTAGAGTTCTTTGTTCTAAAATACAAGCAGTTTCAAATTAGAATCCAAAATTAACTCCTAAACCAAATACCTCTCTAGTTTGAAGACCTGCAAACGCATTATCATCATAGATGGCTTGGAAGGCTAAGTTTGCTGAAAGGAATTTGTTTATTTTCATAACAATATTCAGCGAGTAATTGATGTCTACATTTTGAGGATCTTCTAAATAATTAGAGTAAAGATTTAAGGTGTTTTCAGCTGTGACATTGGTCATGATTGCTAATTTATAATAAACAGAAGCATAAAAACCTAGTTCGTAACGCATGCTTTTATCAGCATCAACACCAAAATAAGAACCATCAACATATGGCAGACCAGTAAATCTATCGATTCCAGTTGTATAAGCGTTGTCTACAAAAGTGAATTTTGATGTTAGAGGCGCAAAATTTATTTTAAGATTGTCATCTTTAGTCCAGTAAACACCTGGACCTGTAGTAAGATAACCAGGAGACATAAATTTAGTTTGTTCGGTCCTTATTTGCTTTCCATTGGCATCTTTATCATAGATGTAACCAGTAGAAAATTGTGTTCTAAAATTTAGAAAGTATGAGTAATACCATTGCCCAAAAGCTTTTTTTCCGACTATAGAATTGAATTCTAAACGGTCATCTGTTTTCTTTGTGTAGTCATCATTTTTGGTTTGAAGAAGACCGTATGATGCCAAAATTTTGTTATCCCAAGTTAGATCTTCTTTTTTGTAATTGAAATCATAATTGATTCCCAAAGTTCCAGAAAAGCTGTCTTCTCCTCCAGCAATCCAATTGTTAAAGCTTGACTGATTCAGCAAAAGAGACACGGTTCCTTTTGCTTTCCAGCCTTCTTTCTCAATAGTATCATTTATTTTTTTTACCGCTTTTTCGGTATTTTGAATTAATTCTTTTTCTGAATTTTGTGCCTGAACAAAAGTAAAGTTCGCTAAAATGAAGAGTAATAACGTCAGCTTTCTCATAGTTGTTTAGTTTAAGTGTATAAACAAATATACTAAAAAACTGTTAAAAGTACAGGACTTAATCGATCGTAAAAGCAGGTTATTTCTTAGATTCTTTGTATAATGGTACTGCCGAACAAGCTTCGCCATACATTATACTCCTTGCAAATGGCTGTAAATAAGTCGCGGCCAAAATATAAGCACGCATTGGAACTGGTTTTCTTGAGCAGCCTTTTACAATTACAGGTTTGCTTTTGTAGGCTGAATAATCAATTTTACTTAAGATTTCTTCGTATAAACTAGCGTCTAAATCTTCGATAGTTCCATTGACTATTTTTTGGGCATAAGGCGCCAAATGAACACTTACCAAAATCAATGCCCAAGCCGGAACAATAGCATCTGTACTACAATTTACAGCAACATATTGGTCTTGGTATTGCGACCAATCGTGATTTTTAAGGTGTTCTCTAAAGTCTTTTTCTTTTAATAAAAAACCTTCCAAAAGCCATTGCGAAATGTCAATTTGCGTACGGATTCCTTTTGGATAATAATCCTCTAAATCAAAAACTTCTAAAGCACTATTGGCAACTTTATTGATGATTTCTTCCATATGAAAAATGGTTTCGAGTTTGAGGTTTCAAGTTTCAAGTTGCGTAACCTGAAACTTGAAACTTTAAACCTGAAACAAATATTAAAGCATTCCTAATTCTAATTTCGCTTCTTCGCTCATTAAATCTTTACTCCAAGGCGGATCAAAAGTAATTTCAACTTCTACATCTTTGATGTTTTCGATTGTTTTTACTTTTTCTTCAACTTCTCTTGGTAAACTTTCTGCAACTGGGCAGTTTGGAGAAGTTAATGTCATTAGGATTTTTACTTCGTAATCTGTATTTACCATTACATCGTAAATTAATCCTAATTCATAAATATCTACAGGAATCTCAGGATCGTAAATTCCTTTTAAAACTTTTACGATTGATTCTCCTAATTCGTTTGTGTCTATTTCTTGGCTCATTGTTTTTGTTTTTTCAACCATATAAGTTATATAAGTTCATTTAAACATTGTATTTGCTGTGTGTATAACAGCAGGCTTATAATTTCTTATATTACTTTTATGGTTTAAATTTAATTTTGTTTTTTAATCTTCTAGCCAGCGATATAACTCGTTGACGTATGTTTTTTGACCTTCGTGGTAAATATTTGTAACATTAAAATTTATCATTAGCCCAATTGGTGACTTTAAAAGTTTCATATGAGACATTAGTTTTGCAACATGAATCGGTATAATTTGATCGACTGATTTTAGTTCAAGAACTAAACAATTTTCAATAAATAAATCACATCTCAAATCTGATTCTAATTTTAAACCTTTATATTCGACTGGAATTACCAATTCAGATTTAAAATTAATTCCTCGTAACGATAATTTTTTAATCATGCATTGATGGTAAATACTTTCTAAAAGTCCCGCTCCAATACTTTTATGAACCTCAATCGCTGCTCCATTAACTTGATAGATTAAATCCATCAAATATTTCTTTGTTATCATCTGCTTTTTTAGCAATAACAGGCAATAAAAAAGAAAGATAAAGCTTACAATAATTGATTTTCTACCATATAAGTTATATAAGTTCATTTAATTAAGAACCTTATATTTCTGATGCTTTATCATTACAATTAATTTAAGCGCAATACTTAAATTTTCTTACATCGCTTATATGGTTTAAAATCTCTAGTTCTTGTTTTTAGCGTCAAAAGCCAAAGCGTACATTTTGATGTTTTTGATCATCGAAACCAAACCGTTGGCGCGTGTTGCAGATAAATGTTCTTTTAAACCAATTTCATCAATAAAATCAGTGTCAGCATTTATAATGTCTTCTGCTTTTTGATTGGAGAAAGCACGAATTAAAATTGCGATTATTCCTTTTGTCAAAATAGCATCACTATCAGCAGTAAAAACAATTTTGTCATCTTTTTGTTCGCCTTGAAGCCAAACTTTAGATTGACATCCTTTGATTAAATTCTCATCGGTTTTGTATTCTTCTTTAATTAATGGAAGACTTTTTCCTAGTTCGATGATGTATTCATAACGCTGCATCCAGTCGTCGAACATTGAAAATTCGTCTATTATTTCGTTTTGAATTTCTTTTATTGTCATAATTATTCTTTAGCAAAATCGACCAGTAAATTAACCAGTTTTTCTATTTCCTTTGGCGGAAAACCATTGTCGAAACCTTTTGTTTCGTAGGTTTTTTGATTTTGAGTTATTTTTAAATTTCCAATAGCAGCGCCGTCATAAAAACGTTTTTCTGTTGGAGCTTTCAAATTTGGAATATTTTCTAAATTTATTTTCGAAAATTCAGCTGCAATTTGTTTCCATTTTGCATCATCAATTTTTATTTCTGCAGCTTCCGCATTTCTGCCGTTAGTAACTGTTGCTGTTTTATTTTGAACAATTATCTTTTTGTAAATTCCTCTTGAAACAGCAGTATACTCTAATTGCGTTTTGATCATATCTGCATTTTTTTGACTGGAGCAGCTTGTTCCAATAAAAAGGGTTAAGAGTAATAAAGATAATATTCTCATACAAAAGGTTTTTAGCTCAGCATTGTTTGCGCTTTCTTAACTGCATCCACCATTAGATCAATTTCTTCTTTGGTATTATAAAAAGAAAAAGAAGCACGAATCGTTCCTGGAATGCAGAAGAAATTCATAATTGGCTGTGCACAGTGATGTCCAGTTCTAACCGCAATTCCTAATTTGTCGATAATAGAACCAATATCATACGGGTGAATTCCATCAATATTAAATGAAACCACAGAAGCTTTATTTTTTCCAGTTCCGTAGATTTTTAAACCTTCAATTTCAGATAAACGCTTTGTAGCATATTCTAAAAGTTCGTGTTCATATTCCTGAATATTTTCGAAACCTATGTTATTTAAATAATCAATAGCAGTTCCTAAAACAATTCCACCAGCAATATTTGGAGTTCCGGCTTCAAATTTATGTGGAAGATCAGCATAAGTAGTTTTCTCGAAAGTAACTTCTTTGATCATCTCGCCGCCGCCTTGATAAGGAGGAAGTTTATTTAACCATTCTTCTTTTCCATATAAAATTCCTGTTCCAGTTGGACCACACATTTTATGTCCTGAAAAAGCATAAAAATCACAATCTAATTCCTGAACATCTGGTTTTAAATGTGGAACGGCCTGAGCACCGTCAATTAAAACGGCAGCGCCAACAGCATGTGCCTTATCAATAATATACTTAATTGGATTAATGATTCCCAGTGCGTTCGAAATATGATTTACAGTAACCACTTTTGTTTTTTCTGAAAGCAAAGCATCAAATTCTTCGATGATTAATTCTCCATTTTCATTCATCGGAATTACTTTCAAAACAGCTCCCGTTTTTTCACATAACATTTGCCAAGGCACAATATTACTATGATGCTCTAGTGAAGAAACAATTACTTCGTCGCCTGATTTCAAGATTGAAGCAAAACCATTTGTAACTAAGTTAATTCCGTGCGTAGTTCCCGAAGTAAAAAGTACTTCGTGAGCGTGTTTTGCATTTATATGATCTTTTACTTTGCCACGAGAAATCTCGTAAGCATCAGTAGCTAATTGGCTTAAAGTGTGAACGCCACGGTGAATATTGGCGTTTATTTCTTGATAATATTTTACTTCGGCATCAATTACGATTTGTGGTTTTTGCGAAGTAGCTCCGTTGTCGAAATATACTAAAGGTTTTCCGTTTACTTTTTGTGAAAGTATCGGAAAATCAGCTCTAATTTTTTGAATATCTAGCATGTCTTATTTAGAAAAAATCTATTTACAAAAGTACTAAAACAAAATTGTTTTATACGGCAATTCTATAATTTCCTTTTATAGCACCATTGTTAGAAGGCTTAAATGCTGATTCCTTAAAAATCAATTCAGTTTTCTGAATTATCCGAAACATATTTGTAAATTGAGTTCTAAAATCGTGAACATAAATTATTTATATTGCATAAAAATATCTAAATAGTCATGAAAAAGTTTCTTAAAGTATTTCTGCTTGTTTTGGTTCTTGCATTTTTGTATTTCGGATTTACAACTTATCCGAAACTTGATTTGATTTCTGGTTTCTCGGCCAAAAGTGTCGCGTCAGGACATTTTATCGATAACCGTCCATTGGATTTAATTGAAAAAACAGACAATGATATCGATATGATTGATTTGGCTAAAAATTCAATAGATGATGCTGGAAAATTTGCAGTTTCATCTGTTTATGGACTGAAAGAAAGAAAAGTAATTTACAGAGAAGGTTTGGGAGCTTTATTAATCAATGATGATTTTGATATTTCGAAACCGTATTTACTTCCTAAAAGAACAAAATTAGTTAGTAATCTTCCTTTTCCTTACGGGAATAATGAACCAAAAGATTCTGCTTTCGCGAATGTTGATTATTTAAAATTAAAAAAAGCCGTTGACGATTCTTTTGATAAAGATGGCGGGAAAAAGAAAAGAACTCGTGCCGTTGTTGTTTTATATAAAGACAAATTAATTGCCGAAAAATACGATACGGGTTTTAATAAAGACAGTAAAATTTTAGGCTGGTCGATGACAAAAAGCATTACAAGTTCGGCTTTTGGGGTTTTGGCGAAACAAGGAAAAATTGATATTTATAAACCAGCACCAATCAAAGAATGGCAAAATGATGAACGCAAAAATATTACCGTAAATGATTTGCTTCATATGAATTCTGGTTTAGAATGGGAAGAGAATTACAGCACAATCTGCGATGCCACACAAATGCTTTTCCAGTCTGAAGATATGGGAAAAGTACAAATGGATAAACCAGCGAAATTTAAACCAAACACACATTGGTATTATTCATCAGGAACAACCAATTTATTATCTCGAATTTTAAGAAGCCAATTTAAAACGCAGCAAGAATATCTTGATTTTTGGTACAGCGCCGTAATCGACAAAATCGGAATGAACTCGATGATTGTAGAGCAAGATATGTCGGGAACTTTTGTAGGTTCGTCTTACGGATGGGCAACGCCAAGAGACTGGTCAAAATTTGGATTGTTATATCTTCATAAGGGAAACTGGAATGGCGAACAAATCTTAGATGAAAGCTGGGTAAAATATACAGCAACTCCAACGAATACTTCTGAAGGAAAATATGGAGCGCAATTTTGGCTGAATGCCGGAGGAAAATTTCCAGATGTTCCTCGTGATATGTTTTATTGCAGTGGTTACCAAGGACAAATGGTGGCGATTATTCCGTCTTTGGATATGGTTATTGTGAGAATGGGAGTGAAGGAAGAAGAACCTGGATTTGATTTTAATGGGTTTCTAAAAGAGATAATTTTATCTATTAAAAAGTAAAAGACTGTTATGATAGATGAAATAAAGAAATCGATAAATTCTATTTTTGAAGAAAGAGTATCAAGTCCTTTTTATGGAACTTTAATTATTTCTTGGTTGATTTGGAATTGGAAAATAGTCTACTTGACTTTTTTTGTTGATCAAGATAAATTAGATAAGATTAAAATAGATTTTATAATGGACAATTATAATGATGTATGGCATTTGGTTTATTTTCCTTTAATTTCAACATTTACATTAATAACAATTATTCCTTTTTTAACAAATGGAGCATACTGGCTAGATTTGAAATTTACTACTTGGAGAGTCAATCAAAAGAATGAAATAGAAGGGAAGAGACTTTTAACTTTAGAACAATCAATTAAACTTCGTTCAGAATTACGAGAATTAGAAGAAAGCTTTGATAAATTGTTAGAAAAGAAAAATGAAGAAATAAAAGTATTAAAAGATCAATTTGAAACTAGTAGCATAAAAGATGTTTCTCAACCTTCCACAAGAAAAACTTCAAAAGGGACTAATTATTCAATAAGTGATTATAGAAGTTTACAAAGTAATGGAAAAGCTTTTATGCATTTTTCGGAAATAGTTAAATCTATAAAAAGTACAAATCAATTTCCTGAAAAACTTGAGGAAGATGTAAAAGAATATTATTTAGTAAATGAAATAATATATGGTCAAAATGATGGTTATAACGGAAAAGATTACTTTCTTACATTTAAGGGAGAGCAGATGTATAAAGAGTTTTTTAATAATAATTTTAAGTAATTTATTTTCTTAAAAGATAGTTTACAAGAAACCCGACAGGTTTTTAAAAACCTGTCGGGTTTGAATATCAGATAATAGAATTTTTTACAAATCAAATCCTAAATTCACGCCTAATTTCATGGCAATGATTTTAGTAATTCTTTGTTTTAATTCTGGTATTTTGATGCTCTCGATAACGGCATTTGAAAATGCGTACATCAATAAAGCTTTTGCTTCTTTTTGCGGAATACCACGAGATTGCATGTAGAACATTGCTGTTTCATCAAGTTGTCCAATAGTACAACCGTGAGAACATTTTACGTCATCAGCAAAAATTTCTAATTGTGGTTTTGCATTGATAGTTGCTTTATCGCTCAATAAAATGTTATTACTTTTTTGGAAAGCATTTGTTTTTTGAGCTTCTCTATTTACTAAAATTTTTCCGTTGAAAACTCCTGTTGAACGATCAGAGAAAATTCCTTTATAATCCTGAAAACTTTCGCAGTTTGGCTGTGCATGGTTTACCAAAGTATAATGGTCAACGTGTTGTTTGTCGCTTAGAATAGAGATTCCGTTAAGCGTACTTGTCAATCTTTCACCAAAGTGATAAAAGTTCAAGTTGTTACGAGTCAAATTTCCTCCAAAAGAGAAAGTGTGCACATAAGCATGACTTTCCTGTTGTTGCGAAACGTAAGTGTTGTCAATTAAATTGGCTTCACTATTATCGTTTTGAATTTTATAATAATCAACAATAGCACGTTTTTGAGCAAAAATCTCAGTAACTGAATTGGTTAAAACCGGATTTTCATTCAAACTTTGGTGACGCTCAATAATTTGAACATGTGAATTTTCGCCCACAATAATCAAATTTCTTGGCTGTACCATTAATGCAGCTTCACTTCCAGTTGAGAAATACATAATTTCAATTGGTTTATCGGCTACTTTTTTCTTCGGAATATTGATAAACGCACCTTCCATTGCAAAAGCAGTATTCAATGAAGTCAAGCTGTCATCTTTACTTGCGATATGATTGAAATAGGTATCAATAATCATTTTATATTTTGGTTTGGTCAATGCTGATGACATTAAGCAAACATCAATTCCGTCGTGTGTTGTAGAAGACAAATGCGAACTAAATACGCCATCGACAAATACTAATTTATAAGTGTCGATTTCGTGTAAAAAGTATTTTTTTACCTGACTGAATTCGATTGCATTTTCCTGCTTTGGAAAAACCGAAAAGTCATTTTTTAAGATGGCATTTAGCGATGTATATTTCCAAGCTTCTTCTTTTTTGGTTGGGAAACCTTTATTTTCGAAGTTTTTTAAAGCATTTGTACGTATGTCATGTAAATCTGAATGTACATCGACACGCTCTTCAAAAGCCATAAAAGACGATACTAATTTTTCTTTTAAATCCATTTTGTTTTTGTTTCCTTCGGTGTTTCAGGTTTCAAGTTTCATGTTGCCTATTGAAACTTGTTCCCTTTGAAATCTTTTTTATTTAAATAAGTGATAGAGTTTTTTATTTTACCGCTTAAATTTTCATAATCTGTTTTTAAAACTTCGAATTTTTGTTTGGAAATATATTCAAAATCAAAAACCCGATATAATTGAGATCTTGCTTCTCCTGCCGAACCTTTTGCAATTGATAAAAATTGTCGAAATTCTAAATTTCCATCTCTTTCAAATCCTTCAGCAATATTATCCATTACTGAACCCGAAGAAGCTTTTATTTGATTTTTGAATCTGAGATCTGATCTTAACTCTGTATGAGCTGCAATAAGATGAATTTCTTTTGCTAATCGTCGAGCTTCTTTCCAGATTTCTAAATCCTCAAATCGAGTTATTGTTGCCATAATTTCTGCTTTAGTAATTTTAAGTTTAAACTTACAAAATATAGTTTAACTTGAAACTAAAAAAACATGAAACCTGAAACAAATTTTAGTTTTCTGCCTTGATCCAGTCGTATCCTTTTTCTTCCAGTTCGTAAGCCAATTCTTTTCCTCCAGATTTTACAATTCTTCCGTTGTAAAGAACGTGAACGAAATCAGGAACGATATAATCTAGTAAACGTTGGTAGTGTGTGATAACGATAATTGCATTTTTGTCGCTTTTTAATTTGTTTACACCATTTGCAACAATTCTTAAAGCATCGATATCAAGACCAGAATCGGTTTCGTCAAGGATAGCTAATTTTGGTTCCAACATTGCCATTTGAAAAATCTCGTTTCTTTTTTTCTCTCCTCCAGAAAAACCTTCGTTTAAAGAACGAGATAAAAATTTACGATCGATTTCTAATAATTCAGATTTCTCACGAATTACTTTCAGCATTTCGTTTGCTGGCATTTCTTCTTGACCGTTTGCTTTACGAGTTTCGTTGATTGCAGTTTTCATAAAGTTAGTTACACTAACTCCAGGAATTTCTACAGGATATTGAAACGAAAGGAAAACTCCTTTGTGTGCTCTTTCTTCTGGAGCTAAATCTGCAAGATCTTCTCCGTCAAGGAAAACTTCTCCGTCTGTAACTTCGTAGTTTTCGTTTCCTGCAATAACAGCAGAAAGTGTACTTTTTCCAGAACCGTTTGGTCCCATGATAGCATGTACTTCGCCAGCTTTAACTTCTATATTAATTCCTTTTAGGATTTCTTTATCACCAATTGAGGCGTGAAGGTTTTTTATTGATAACATTGTTTTTTATTTTATATAAATGTCAATTCTATTTTTGTTGTTTGGTTTAGGATATTGGCATTAAAATGCGCGTGACCTAAATATTCCATGCCTAAATAATCGGCAGTTTTTTTAAACGGAATGTAAAAACTTTCTTCGATTTCATTGTCGTGTGAATTTGATATCACGCCAATTTTTTTTCCTCTAAGTTTTCTTCCGGTTTCTTTTTCGATTCGGATTAAATCTGAAAACCGATCAAAAAAGACCTTCATAATTCCGCTCATATTATACCAATAAATTGGCGTTGCAAAAATGAAAGTATCATGATTTTCGATAATCTTTTTAATCAAAGGCAAAAAATCATCTTCTATATTTTTGCTTTCGTAATCATAATAAGAAATATTATAATCACTTAGATTTACTACGTCAATATTGTATTCTTTCGAAATTTCATCTATAATTTTGGTTGTATTTCCATTTTTTCGGGAAGAACCTAAAATGATGACTTTTTTATTTTCCATCTTGAAATTATCCTACAGAACCTTCTAAAGAAATCTCTAATAATTTTTGCGCTTCAACTGCAAATTCCATTGGAAGTTTGTTTAATACATCTTTACTGAAACCATTTACAATTAAGGCAATCGCTTTTTCAGTTGGAATACCTCTTTGGTTGCAATAAAAAACTTGATCTTCTCCAATTTTACTTGTCGTTGCTTCGTGTTCAATTTTTGCTGATGGATTTTTACTTTCGATATAAGGAAAAGTATGTGCTCCACAATTATTTCCCATTAACAATGAATCACATTGTGAAAAGTTTCTTGCATTCTCTGCTCTTGGCGAGATTTGCACTAAACCACGGTAACTGTTTTGTGATTTACCAGCCGAGATGCCTTTAGAAATAATAGTCGATTTAGTGTTTTTTCCTAAATGGATCATTTTTGTTCCAGTATCAGCTTGTTGATAGTTATTGGTAACGGCAATCGAATAAAATTCTCCAACCGAATTGTCTCCTTTAAGTACACAAGAAGGATATTTCCAAGTTACAGCAGAACCTGTTTCAACTTGTGTCCAAGAAATTTTAGCGTTCGTTTCGCATAAACCTCTTTTGGTTACAAAGTTGTAAACCCCGCCTTTTCCTTCTTTGTTTCCAGGAAACCAGTTTTGAACGGTAGAATATTTAATTTCAGCATCATCAAGAGCGATTAATTCAACTACAGCAGCGTGTAATTGGTTTTCGTCACGGCTTGGTGCGGTACATCCTTCTAAATAAGAAACGTAACTTCCTGCATCTGCAATAACCAGCGTTCTTTCGAATTGTCCAGTTCCTGCTTGATTGATTCTAAAATAAGTTGAAAGTTCCATTGGGCAGCGAACGCCTTTTGGAATATAACAGAAACTTCCGTCAGAGAAAACTGCTGAGTTTAATGCTGCATAGAAGTTGTCTTTTTGAGGTACAACAGTTCCTAAATATTTTTTTACTAATTCAGGATGCTCTTTGATAGCTTCAGAAATTGGACAGAAAATAATTCCTTTTTCAGCCAAAGTTTTCTTGAAAGTTGTAGCTACCGAAACAGAATCGACAACAATATCCATAGCGACATTGTTCATCATTTTTTGCTCATCAACAGAGATTCCTAGTTTTTTGTACATTTCTAACAATTCTGGATCAACATCGTCCAAAGTTTTGTTAGGATCTACTTGTTTTGGAGCTGAATAATAAGAAATTGCCTGAAAATCTGGTTTTTCGTAATGAACATTTGCCCATTCCGGCTCAATCATTTCTTTCCATGCACGAAAAGCCTCAATGCGCCAATCCGTCATCCATTCAGGTTCTTCTTTTTTAAGAGAAATAGCTCTTACAATTTCTTCGTTTAAGCCAATAGGAAAGGTTTCAGATTCTATATTGGTATAAAATCCGTATTCATATTCTTTAGTTTCGAGTTCGATTTTTAAATCGTCTTCAGTGTATTTGCTCATTATATTTTTATTGTCTAAAAGATTGAAAGTCTAAAGTTTGAAAGTCAATCGAAGTCTTTAATGACTTTGCGACTTTCTACTTTTAACTAAAGAGAAAATGATTCTCCGCAGCCGCAAGTTCTGCTGGCATTTGGATTGTTGAAAACAAATCCTTTTCCGTTTAATCCGCCTGAAAATTCAAGAATTGTTCCGGCTAAATATAGGAATGATTTTTTTTCAACTGCTATTTGTATGTCATTATCTACGAATACTTTATCATCGTCGCCTTTGGTTTTGTCAAATTTTAAATCATAAGACAAACCAGAGCATCCACCACTTTTTACGCCTACTCTTACGTAGTCGTTTGCGGCGTCAAAACCATCATCAGTCATCAAATCGATGATTTTCTTTTTGGCTGTATCAGAAACCTTTATCATTGTTTATGGTATTTGTTTTTAAAAGATCATTTAAAATCGCATCTAAATAGTAATCAAAATATTACATTAAATAAAATGCCAATTTCTCTGTTCAAATGAAATTGTCTGCAAAGATACGACTTAAAAACCTTTTTCCATAGCGGTTCACATTATTATAACAAATGTTAAAATAGATAGAATTTATTTTGCTGAAAACAGAGCAAAAATGTATCTCTTTTTTTTTACAGTGAATCTGTTTGTTGAACGAAAAGGTTGATGATTTTTGTGAATTTTTGCGATTCTCGCATTTTAATGGCAAATAAAGTTAAAAACCGTATTTGTACTTATTGTAACTGCTGTTATATTGTTATTTTTGTAATTAATTGTGAGTAATTATGAAAAAACAGTATATGAATAAGTGGGTAAAGCCACTTTTTGCAGTATTTTTTGTTTTTGGAATAGGAGCTACATTCTTTATTTTTAGTAGTGAATTAAAGGAAAGTGCCAAAGATGCTGAGACTCCTTCGATTAAAACTAATCTTGCAGAGCCAAGTAAGGAATCTACAGCGCAAAAAAACATTATCGATTCTTTGAATGTTCTAAAACAGCAATACGATTTAGCTATTCTAGAAAAGACTTCATTATCAAACCAATTGGAGCTTGAACGAAAAAATGTCGAAAACTTAATGGAGATTATTAAAGCTTCAAAAAATCCTTCGATTACTCAGATTCAAATTTATAGAAAACAACTTTTAGATTTAAAAACAACATTAGAATCTAAAGGTTTAGAAATTAAAAGTCTCAAATCTCAAAACCAAAATCTACTTACTGAAATTGAGTCTCAAAATGTTGTGATGTATCAGCAAAAGGCGCAAAATGACACTTTGATTTTGAAGCAAAAAAAACTAGAGTCGACTATAAAGGATGCTTCAAGGTTATCATCAAATAATTTTAAGGTTATTGCATTAAGAGAGAATAGCTCTGGAAAGGAACTAGAGACTGAAAAAGCTAAACACACAAAAAAACTCAGAGTCAGCTTTTCTATCAATGGAAATTCAGTAGCTAAAACAGGAAAAAAGATTTTTTATATTCAGGTTTTAGATCAAAAAAATAAAGTTTTAGGAGAAGACAAATTAATTGAATTTGGAAATGATAAAGCTTTGGTTTATAGTTTTATCGTGGCAGTGGATTTTCAAGGAAAACCTGTTAATGTTTACGGAGTTTTAAATGCTGATGAGAATGATTTTAAAAAAGGAACTTATTTTGTTAACTTTTTTGATAAGCAAGAAATCATGGGAAGCACTTCGATTACTTTAGAATAAAGGGTTGGGAGTTTTTAAATAGAATTTGTAGCATAAAGGAAATTGATTTCCTAGCTTTGTTTTCTTATTAGAAATTTATACTCATGAAACTTTACCCAATAGAATCAGGAAATTTTAAGTTAGATGGCGGTGCAATGTTTGGTGTTGTGCCTAAAACAATTTGGAACAAAACGAATCCTGCAGATGATAATAATCTTATCGATATAGCCGCACGTTGTTTGTTGATTGAAGATGGAAATCGTTTGATTTTAATTGATACCGGAATGGGGGATAAACAATCAGAAAAGTTTTTTGGTTATTATTCACTTTGGGGATCTCATTCGATTGATAAATCTTTGGCAAAATATGGTTTCCATAGAGATGATATTACCGATGTTTTTATGACGCATTTACATTTTGATCATTGCGGAGGAAGTGTTCAGTGGAATTCTGATAAAACTTTTTATGAGCCGGCTTTTAAAAATGCAAAGTTTTGGACAAATGAAAATCATTGGGAATGGGCTACAAAGCCAAATGCGCGTGAAAAAGCTTCTTTTCTTTCGGAAAACATTTTACCAATGCAGGAAAGCGGTCAGTTGAATTTTATAAAACGTCCTGAAAGTGATTTTGCATTTTCTGAAGAAATGAATTTCGGAATTTTCTTTGTTGATGGTCATACCGAAAAACAGATGATTCCACATATCCAATATCAGGATAAAACCATCGTTTTTTGCGCTGATTTATTAGCTACAGCGGGACATATTCCGTTACCGTACGTAATGGGTTACGATACGCGTCCATTATTGACAATGCCTGAAAAATCAAAATTTTTGAATGCCGCTGCTGACAATAATTATTATTTGTTTTTAGAACACGATGCACATAATCAAATTATAACGGTTGAACATACCGAGAAAGGTGTTCGTTTGAAAGATGTTTTTACCTGCGAAGAGGTTCTTTAATATTATGTTTAAAACATAAAAAATCCCGTTTTCAATTGAATGAAAACGGGATTTTTAGTTTAACTAATTGTAATTATTTAAAGGTTAGTTGGTTTTAAATTTCCAAATCTGTCCAACAGTTTCTCCTCCTTTGTTGTCTTTTACGACAATTTTCCAGAAGTACTCTTTTGTGGCGTCAAGTGTAACATCAAATGATGAAACGCTTATATTCTCGGCAACTTTTGCTGTTGGAGGATTAGTTGTTCCAAAATACACATCGTAAGTTAGAAGATCACCTGCGTCAACATCAGAAGCTTTCCATTTTAAAGAAGCTGTTGCTGTACTTAAAGCAGAATTTATTGCTGGCTGAACTAATTCTGGAGCAAATGGTAAATGATTCACAACAGCAGTTCCTGCAGTATAAAATTTAAAAATTGCAGAGTAAGCACTAGATAAACCTTTGCTGTCTGAAGCCTGTACTCTCCAATAATATGCAGTATTTTTCTCTAATGTAAGAGAAGAGGTAATGGTTGAGTTGTTAAGCGTATTAACAATTTGATTAAATCCATTATCTTTTGCAACTTGAATTTGATAAACAATCGGATCTTTTTCAGTATCAGTAGATTGATTCCATTGTAAAGAAACAGTATTGTCTAAACATAATTTACCATCAGTTGGAGATACTAACACAGGAACTGTAGGTGCCGTATTTGTAACTGGAGGAGTAACAGGATCGTCTCCGCCGCCTCCGCCGCATGCTGCAAACAAAAAACTAATGATTGATAGGTATATAAATTTCTTCATTTTTATTTTTTTATAATTTTAATGTATTCTGGAGTTTTTAAATAGATTTTTGCAGCATAAATCCCCGAAGCTTGGTTTTCAAGATTTAACTGTGCTTTCCCATTTTCGATAGAATATGTTTTAGTTGAAATTAATTGACCGGAAAAATTGTACAATTCGATTTTAACTTCTTTTTGACCAGTTGGAATTTCAATTTCAAAACTTCCAGATGTTGGATTAGGATACGCAGATAATGTTCCTAAAAGATCCATTGTAGCCACTTTTTTAGAGAAAATACCTTCGCAAGCTTTAGCAGTTGCTACTTCAATTAAACCGCCTTTTTCTAAATTTAAATTAAAGTTAGAATCTGTTGTTTGAAATTGTTGAGTTCCATCAATAAACACCGTAAAAGGAGCAGTTCCTTCAGTAATTTCTACGGCTACATTTTTAGAAGTTATGCTTGATTTTCCTGTTGTAGTTGCTGCTTTTTCTATTTTAAAGTTGAAAATCTGCTCAAAGTTTTCTTCTGGAATGTTGATAGAAATTGTGTGTGTTCCAGGAGCTAAGCCTATTATCTTTACACTATTATTGCTAAATGAGTATGTTTTTCCGTTTAGAACAGCTTCATAAGCGTATGAGCCTTTGGTGACAACATTTATTTCTCCATTATTTTCTCCTTGGCAAGATTCTCCTTTTGTTTCAACAGTAAAATGATCAGCTGGTAAAACTAGAGAACTTCCACAGTTTGTATTATAAGAGGCTATTGCATCTTTACTGGTTGCCATTTTTGTATTAGAAAAAGTGATATCATCAACCTGGATACATGTTAAATCAGGATTGTTTTTAAAATTTATATAAGAGTCAATTCCTAAAAATTGAGCAAAACCTGCTATGTTATTACCATTTTTAATGTTTACGCTAACAAGATTGTTTGAATTACAATTTACGGCACCTAATTTTTTGTTTTTTGAAAGATTTAGAGTGGTTAATTTATTTTCAGAACAATTTAAAGTCCATAAATCAGCATTATTTGTCAAATCCAAAGACGTAAGCTGGTTCTGGTTACATGTGAAGTGTGAAAGAAACTTATTTTTAGAAACATCAATTGCTGTTAGTTGATTATTATCACATGAAAATTGTGTTACCGAAGTCACATTAGAGATGTCTAGTTTTTTTAATCTATTTCTTTCACAGAATAGGTAATTGATATACTTATTGTTTGATAAATCTAATGTTTCCAATAAATTATTTCCGCAGTTTACATATCCCAAGCTTGAACATTTGGTTACATTTATATTAGTCAATTTGTTATTAGCAACAGACAGGTAGCCAAAATTTGGGTTATTAGAAAAATCTAAAGATGCTAAATTATTCTCCCGACAAGAAGCTTCATATAATACAGGATTATTAGAGAAATCTATTTTAGTTAAAAAATTGGAAGAACATTCTAATTTGTAAAGTAAAGTGTTTTTAGAGATGTTGATACTGGTTAAACGGTTATAGCTACAAGTTACATCAGTAAGTTCAGGATTTCCAGAAAGATCTAATTCTCTTAATTGGTGATTGCTAACATTCAGCTTTTTTACTGCTTTAAAGTCTTGTATACCTGTTAAATTCTTAATTGTTGGGTCTTGAGAACCTTGAGAATTAGAGATGTTTAGTTCTTTTACAGACGAAATGCTAGATGTTAAAACACCTCCATTAAGACCATCTTTGTCAATGCCAAGAGCAATCAATTTGCTTTCAAAAACAGTATCAGGAATTAATGTAAAGCTATTATTGTCGCAAGTGGTATTGTAAGAAGCGGCAGTCTCTTTTGCATTTGCCCAATTAGTATCAGAAAATGCTTTGTCATCAACTTGGATACATGTTAAACTTGGATTGCTTTTAAAATTTCCAGCAGTAATGTTTTGCATTTTAGAATTGTTTCCATTCTTAAGATTTAAGCTGAATAAATTGTTTGAAGAACAATCTACTTCTAGTAATGTCATATTTTTTGATAAATCTAAATTTAATAATTGATTTGATTTAGCATTTAATGTTGTAAGAGAAGTGTTTTTGGTTAAATCGACAGCTTTTAAATTATTCGAAGAAATGTTCAGCTGTTTTAAAGAAGCAAATCCTTCAATTCCTGCCAAGTTTGATATCGAGCTTGAAGATACATCCAAAGCTATAATAGAAGAGATGCTAAACGTTAAAACTTTTCCATTTTTTCCATCAACGTCAATTCCTAAAGCAATTAATTTGTTTTCAAAATTTGTGTCAGGAATTGAAACAAAAGCGTTGCAAATTGTATTGTAATTTGCTGATGCATCTTTTAGAGCAGACCAATTTGTATTTGAGTAACTTTCATTATCAACCTGAATACATTTTAAGCTTGCATTATTTGTAAATGATGAAGCATTTTTGTTAAGCTGCATATTTTTACCATTTTTCAAATCTAAACTTACAAGTTTATTATTTGAAGCATTCAGAGAAATTAAAGTAGTGTTTTTAGATAAATCTAAGAATATAAGCTGATTGTCGTTACAATTTAAAGTTTCTAAACTAGTAAAATCTTGGATTCCAGTTAAGTCAGAGATACCACTTCCAGAAACGTTAAGAGTTTTTATCTGAGTAATACTTGCGGTTAAAACTTGACCATTTTTTCCATCTGTATCAATGTTTAAAGCAATTAATTTATCTTCAAAATTTGAATCAGGAATAGCAGTATAAGGTCTGCAATCTTCAGAAAATCTTGTCCAGCTGTCTTTTTTTGGAGACCATTTACTATCCGCATAAGCTTTGTTATCTACAGCAACACAGCTTAGAGATAAATTGTCGGTTAAATAAAGGTCTTTCAATGTAGTATTGCTTCCGCTTCTTAAATTAAGATCGTATAAAAATTTGTTGGAAGAAAGACTTGCAACTATCAATTTAGTGTTCTTAGATAAATCTAAACTTTCAATTTTGGTCCCTGAAAAATAAAGATAAATAAGAGCTGTCTGTTTAGAAAGATCAAGACTCTTAATGCTAGTACTTTCTGCGCTTAAAGATTCTAATTTTAAGTTATTACTAAGGTCTAAACTCGAAATTTGATTATTACTGATAGTAAGTCTTGTTAATAAAGAATTTTTAGAAACATCTAATTTAGTTAAATTGTTATAATGTGCCTCCAAAGCTACCAATTTAGTGTTTTGGCTAATATCTAAAGAAGTTATTCTATTAGAAAGACAATCTAAATAAGCAAGTTCTTTATTATTAGAAAGGTTTAATTCTCTTAACTCATTTCTATAACAAGCGACACTAGTCAATAATGAGTTTTTTGATAAGTTTAAAGTAGTTAGTTTATTTTCATAACATTCAAGTGTCTTTAAATTTGGCTGATTAGTAACGTCCAGCGCGGCTAAACTATAATTGCTATAACTTCTAATAAGTTCTAAAGAAGTGTTTTTAGAAATATTTAATTCTGTTAATTTAGTGCCTTGACAGTTTAAATTTTTTAAAAGTGTATTTTTAGACAATTCTATTGTAGTAACTGGGTTAAACGCGAAGTTTAAATCTGTAAGAAACAGATTTTGAGATAAATCTAAACTAGTAATTTTATTATTGTAACAATTAAAATCAACAAGCTCTTTGTTGTTTGAAATAGTAATAGAGGTTAATTGATTAGACTCAAATTTTAATGTTTTTAGTTTAGTGTTTTTAAAAACATCTATTGTTGTTAATTTATTGCTTCCAAAATTTAAATTCTCTAACTCGAGATTATTAGAAACATCTAAAGCTGTTAATGCATTTGAACTAACATCTAAGTTTTTAAGTTTTAAATTTTTAGAAACATTCAAAGTAGAAACTTTACCCGTATTTCCTCTAAAAACTAAACTTTCAAGAGCGGCAAAATCTTCAATTCCAGTTAAATCTTTGATGTTCCATGTAGAGTATGAAACGTCCAAAGTTTTTATTGATGAAATGTTGCGTGTAAGTACTTTTCCGTTTTTCCCATCTTTGTCAGCTCCAATATAATTTAAATAGCTTTCGAACTCTGCATCAGGGATTTTAGTATATTGTTCTTCGTTAACATCAACCATAGAAACATTATCTACCAAAATTTCAGAATTAAGAGTTCCGTATGTCCAAATATCAACTTCAATACTTTCAGAAACAGTAGGAGTGTATTCAAATTCTATTTTTCTCCACTCGGTAGTAGAAAAAGTTAGGTCTGTTTTTTTAGTTATTTCCGACTTAAAAGTACCAGGTTTATGATACAAACTAAACTCAATAGAAGAGAACGTTCCTTTTACAAGTTTGTGGTACAGAGTCACTTTATACGTTTTACCTGCCGTTACAGGAAAATATTCACTATTTATAAAGTTAGATGTTCCGCTGGCTATTATCATGTTGGTGCTAGAAGCACCATTTTGTGCTATATTGCTTTGAGAAGCGAAGCCGCTAAAAAATCGAAACCAATTGTCTGGCTGCGACGAAGAAGTCCAAGTTTCAAAGTTTCCATTTGGAACTAAGTTGGTTTGGGCATAAAAAGAAAAATTTGCCAGTAACAGCAATAAGAGTAGTTTTGTTTTCATAGATTGGGTTTAGAATTCAGTCGCGCAAGAATAGTTATTTTAAACGAATTTTCCTTACGGGAAAACGTAAAGGCAAATGTTTTTTTTAAACCTAAAAAAAAGGACAATCAAATTAGAGTTTTTTTTGGTGTCAGGTTAAGGGAAATCATTTGAAACGAAATGGTTTAGTTCATGTTTCTGTGTCTTCCAAAATTCACAACACAGTGTTAACTGTTAGTTTTTTGTAACAAAAAAGCATAATTTAGTCCCATCTTTTTAACTATACATTATTTTTAGATACATGAGTCATATAAAACCTATTAAATTATCTGCTTTTGCATTACTTGTTTTAGCAGGTTGCAGCGCTACTTTACAAGCGCAAGTTTCAACTTCAAAAGAATTTATTAAAGCTCCATTAACAGTTGTTAAAAAAGCACCAGTCAGCGAAAACGAACTTAAAAGATGGAGTCATCTTGATTTAATCAAAGATTCTATCCCGGGAATGAGTGTTGATAGAGCCTATGCCGAACTATTAAAAGGGAAAAAAGGTCAAAAAGTTATTGTAGGAATTGTAGATTCTGGTGTTGATATTGAACATGAAGACTTACAAGGAATGATCTGGACAAACGCAAAAGAAATTCCAGGAAACGGAATTGACGACGATAAAAATGGTTTTATTGATGATGTTCACGGATGGAATTTCCTTGGAAACGCTGTTCATGAAAATCTAGAAATGACACGTATCGTTAAAAAAGGCGATGATGGTTCTGCTCAATACAAAGAGGCTTTGGCTCAATATACGGAGAAATATGAAAAAGCTTTAAAAGACAAAGAACAAGTAGACATGCTGTTAGGTTTCCATAATACAATCAAAAAGGAACTTAACAAAACAACTTATAAAATCGAAGATTTAAACACAATTACTTCAACAGACCCTAACGTCGCAAGAAGTAAAGCTATAATGACTCGAATTTTTACAAATGCAGGGCCAACTTTTGACCCAGAAGCTGATTTTGGAGAATATAAAGAACAGGTTTACGATCAATTGAATTATAACTTGAATAAAGATTATGATGGAAGAAAAATCGTAGGTGATAATCCTGAAGACATCAAAAATAAGTATTATGGAAATAACATTGTTTTTGGTCCAGACAAAGAAAAAGCATTACATGGAACTCACGTAGCGGGAATCGTTGCGCAAGTTCGTGGTAATAATTTAGGCGGAGACGGCGTTGCTGCAAATGTTGAAATATTAACAGTAAGAGCTGTTCCTGATGGAGATGAGTACGATAAAGATATTGCTTTAGCAATTCGTTATGCTGTTGATAATGGTGCAAAAGTAATTAACGGAAGTTTTGGTAAAAGCTTCTCTCCGCACAAAAATTGGGTTTATGATGCTATTAAGTATGCGGCGAAAAAAGACGTTTTAATCGTTCATGCGGCGGGTAATGACGGTTACAATATTGATGAAAACAAAAACATCAATTATCCAAACGATTCTCAAGACAACATTAAAGAATTTGCAGATAACGTAATAACAATTGGAGCGATCAATAAAGAATATGGAGAAACTGTTGTTGCACCATTCTCGAATTTCGGAAAAATAAATGTTGATGTTTTTGCGCCGGGTGAGGAAATTTACGCAACAGTTCCAAACAATAAATACAAATATTTACAAGGAACTTCAATGGCGGCTCCAAATGCTGCTGGAGTTGCGGCTTTAATTCGTTCTTATTATCCAAAACTAAAAGCATCACAGGTAAAACATATTTTAATGGACTCTGGAGTTGCGCTTCCTTCAAAGGTTATTTTAGGTGAAAATCCAAATCCAGATGAAAAACCTGTAGCAGTTTCTTCTGTTGAATCATCAAAAACGGCTAAAATGGTAAACGCCTATAATGCTCTATTGATGGCTGAAAAAATGTCGAAGAAATAAAACATAAATAAAAAACTAATCCAATGGAAGAGCGGCAGCTCTTCCATTTTTATTGTAACTATCATGCGAAAAATTATTTTACTTTCCTTTTTGAGTTTAGGTTTAAGCCCTGCGTTTGCACAAAACGCTCCATATTGGCAGCAACACGCCGATTATAAAATGGAGGTTTCTATGGATGTTAAAAACTATCAGTACAAAGGAAAACAAGAATTGGTTTATACCAATAATTCATCAGACACTTTAAAAAAGGTATTTTATCACCTGTTTCTAAATGCTTTTCAACCAGGAAGTGAGATGGATGCACGTTTACATTTTATTAAAGATCCAGACGGAAGAATGGTAAATAAAGTAAAAGGTGCTGATGGAAAAGAAGTAAAACAAAGCCGTATTGAAACTTTAAAACCAAATGAAATAGGGTATTTAAAAATCGCTAATTTCAAACAAGATGGTGTTTCTGCACAAACAAGAGTTTCAGGAACTATTATGGAGGTGACTTTGCCTAAACCAATTTTACCAAATTCAAAAACTACTTTTACTTTAGATTTTGATGGACAAGTTCCAGTGCAGGTTCGTCGTGCAGGAAGAAATAATTCTGAAGGAGTTGAACTTTCAATGTCACAATGGTACCCAAAATTAGCCGAATTTGATTTCGAAGGATGGCACGCAGATCCATATATCGCAAGAGAATTTCACGGAGTTTGGGGTAATTTTGATGTTAAAATTACAATTGACAAAGAGTATACTCTTGGAGCTTCAGGATATTTACAAGATAAAAATGCAATTGGACACGGTTACGAAGATGCTGGTGTAACGGTTGTTTATCCTAAAAAAACAAAAACATTAACATGGCATTTTATCGCGCCAAATGTTCACGATTTTACATGGGCGGCTGATAAAGAATATACTCATGATATTGTAAAAGGACCGAACGATGTCGATTTGCATTTCTTTTACAAAAACAATCCAAAAACAACTGCAAACTGGAAACAGCTAGAGCCATTAATGGTAAAAGTTATGGATTATTACAATCATAGAGTTGGACAGTATCCGTATAAACAATATTCATTTATTCAAGGCGGCGACGGCGGAATGGAGTATGCAATGTGTACTTTAATGTTAGGAAACGGAACTCTTGAAGGAATTTTAGGAACAGCAACTCACGAATTAGGACATTCATGGTTTCAGCATATTTTGGCTTCAAATGAGTCAAAACATCCTTGGATGGATGAAGGTTTTACAACTTACATTGAAGACAGTGCTTTGAATGAATTAAAAGAAGATAAAAAAGAAGTAAATCCTTTTGTTGGAAATTACAAAGCTTATTATAGTTTAGTAAATTCTGGAAAAGAACAACCGCAAACAACTCACGGAGATCGTTATGATGAAAACAGACCTTACAGCATTTCATCTTATGTAAAAGGAAGTATCTTTTTATCGCAGTTAGAATATGTAATAGGGAAAGATAACGTTGATGAAACTTTAAAAAGATATTTCAACGATTTCAAATTCAAACACCCGACTCCAAATGATATCAAAAGAACAGCCGAAAGAGTTTCTGGAGCTGAGTTAGACTGGTATTTAATAGATTGGGCACAAACAACGAATACAATTGATTACGGAATTAAAGACGTTGCAGATAATGCAGGTAAAACAACAGTTTCGTTAGAAAGAATTGGAAGAATGCCAATGCCAATTGATTTGAAAGTTGAATATACAGACGGAACTTCTGAGAGTTTCTACATTCCGTTGAGAATGATGAATTTTATCAAACCAAATCCAAATCCAAACGAAAAAAGAACAGTTTTAGAAGATTGGGCTTGGGCACAACAAAACTATAGTTTTACAATTGACAAGAACAAAACTGCAATCAAAAAAATCATTATCGATCCAAGCGGATTAATGGCTGATGTGAAACAGACAAATAATGTTTTTGAAGTAAAATAATTTTCAAAAAAGAATAAAAAGAAAGTCCCGTTTAATAAGCGGGACTTTTTTCGTTTTAAGGTATAAAGTTTTTTTGAATAGCCTCAGCTTTAGCTGGAGGAATTAGATTTAAATAGAAAAGGGCTTTAGCCAAACCGTTACAGTTTTGGCTAAAGCCCTTTGTTGTGATTTTTTTCTATCCAACTAAAGCTGGACGCTATTCAATCTTCTTATTGATTTAACTCAAATGTTCAATCATATCTTTTGTCATTGTTTCAAGATCAAAAGTATGTTTCCAATTCCAATCTTCTCTTGCAGAACTGTCATCAATACTTGCCGGCCAGCTGTCTGCAATTTTTTGACGGAAGTCAGGATTGTAAGTGATTTCAAAATCAGGAATATGCTTTTTAATTTCAGCAGCAATTTCGGTTGGAGTAAAACTCATAGCGGCTAAATTGTATGACGAATGTATTTTTATTTCTTCAACAGGCGCTTTCATAATGTTGATAGTAGCATCGATAGCATCATCCATATACATCATTGGCATTTTGGTTTCTGATGATAAAAAGCATTCGTATTTTTTATCGGCAATAGCCTTATAGAAAATATCAACAGCATAATCAGTAGTTCCGCCGCCTGGAGGAGTAGACCAGCTGATTAAACCAGGATAACGTATACTACGAACATCAACACCATAAATATTATGGTAATATTCACACCATCTTTCACCAGCCTGTTTACTAATTCCGTAAACCGTTGAAGGTTCCATTACAGTATATTGAGGCGTATTTTCTTTTGGAGTTGTAGGGCCAAAAACAGCGATACTTGAAGGCCAGAAAATCTTCTGAATCTTTTTTGCTTTTGCTAAATTCAAAACATGAAAAAGGGAATTCATATTTAAATCCCATGCAAAGGCTGGATTTTTTTCTGCAGTAGCTGATAAAAGTGCAGCCATCAAATAAACATCAGTGATTTTATGAACTTCAACAAGATGTTCAATTTGATTAAAATCTAAAGCATTGACTACTTCAAAAGGACCTGAATTAACAACATCAGTATTTAATTTTCGAATATCAGAAGCGATTACATTTTCGGTTCCGTAAAGTTTGCGCAATTTTTGAGTCAGCTCAGTCCCAATTTGACCGCAAGCGCCAATGATTAATATTTTTGGATTCATTTTTAGATGATTTTTTTAGAGACACAAATATAACGTTTTCGTAATTACGTACGTTTTTTAGAATCATAATTTATAAATTCAATAACAAAAAAGTTTGTTTGTTGGATAATTCTCTGTTTAAGAAATGTGTCTTTGTGCTTTTTGAGGTCGTTTTTTGGATCATAAATCCTGTAGAAAATTAGTTTTTTACTTAAAATTGATGACAAAAAAATAACCTTGATTTATAGAATCTTTAGCAAAAATCAGAATTCGTAATTGTAAATTTACTTTGTAACTTTGCGATCTAACATTTTATGAAATGAAATATAAAATAGCAGTATTTCTGCTTTTGATTTTAGTGCTGCAATCTTGTCAAAATCAAGACGAAAAGCGTCAAGCTGAAAATGCAAAAGAAGCTAAAAAGAATGAAAAAATTTTTAATAACATCAATAAAGCCTGGGTTTTTATTGATGAGCCAATCAATGAAATTTCGGAACAAAATGTAAGAGCCTGGACAGAATGGCGCGATTTTATGAAAGAAATTGGAGATAAACCAAGAAAAACTATTGGTGCATTTCAGAAAAAATCTACAGCCATTTCAAAAAAAGCAATGGCTTTAAACAATAATATTCCTGCTGAATTTAATCTGCCTCAAATAAGAAGCCGAATCTCAATTTTAATTACAAAAGTTAGAATGTTGGATTTGTTTATTCATTTGAGTAAAATACCAGATGATAAAGTAGCTTTTTTAATTGGAGACATTAATAAAGAACTAGTTTCCTTAGAAAGACAAATGGATAAAATTGTTGAGAAAAGTAAAATTCCGAAAGAACAAGGAGAAGAGGATTTCTTAAGAATGTTAGACACTACGCGTGCGATTCTAAATACAAGCGCACCTCAGTCACCAATACAAAACATAGATCAAAACGCACCAAAAGTTGAGTAAAAACGCTTTATATACTACCTATGACAATTTGCCAAAAGCACAGCAGATTGCCACAAGTTTACTGGAAGGGAATCAGGTAAAAATGAATCTTAGCGGATTGTTGGGATCTGCGGTTTCATTTATAATTCGGTCTGTCTTTAAGAAAACAGAATTGCCTTTCTTGATTGTTTTAGACAACAAAGAAGAAGCTGCTTATTATTTGAATGATTTAGAGCAAATGATTGGTGAGCAGGATGTTTTGTTTTATCCCGCTTCATTTCGTCGTCCGTATCACATTGAAGAAACAGATAATGCAAATGTTTTGCTTCGCGCTGAGGTTTTAAATAGAATCAATTCGCGAAAAAAACCAGCCATAATTGTTACTTATCCAGAAGCGCTTTTTGAAAAAGTGGTTACGAGAAGAGAACTTGATAAAAACACTTTAAAAGTAGCTTTAAACGATAAAATTTCAATTGATTTTATCAACGAAGTCTTGTTTGAATACGAATTTAAAAGAGTTGATTTTATTACAGAACCTGGAGAATTTTCGGTTCGTGGAGGAATTGTCGATGTCTTTTCTTTCTCAAACGATCATCCGTATAGAATAGAGTTTTTTGGAAATGAAGTAGACAGTATTCGAAGTTTTGATGTAGAAACTCAGTTATCTGTCGAAACACATAAAAAAATTACGATTATCCCGAATGTCGAAAACAAGATATTTCAGGAAAACCGCGAAAGCTTTTTAGACTATATTGCCGAAAAGACTGTTCTTTTCATTCAAAATACAGACGGACTTTTTAGCCAGTTAGACAAACAATTTGCAAGAGCAGAAGAAGCTTTTGAGAAATTGTCGAAAGAAATAAAACATGCCGAGCCAGAAAAGCTATTCTTAAACCAAGCGTCGTTTATTAAACGAGCTTTAGATTTTTCGATTGTTGAATTGGCTTCAAAACCAATTTTCAAGACAACTAAAAAGTTCGAATTTCATTTTCAGCCGCAGCCATCTTTCAATAAGCAATTTGATTTATTGCTGAATAATCTGAGCGACAATCATTTTAATGGATATAAAAATTATTTATTCTGTTCGAATGAAACACAGGCAAAACGTTTTCACGATATTTTTGAAAGTTTAGATGAAGCCAATTCTGAGAATATCAGAAAACAATATAATACAATTGTACTGCCTTTATACCAAGGTTTTATTGACGAAGAGAATCAAATAACTGCTTACACAGATCACCAGATTTTTGAGCGTTATCATAAATTCAACATTAAAAACGGATATTCGAAAAAGCAGAATATTACGCTAAAAGAATTAACAGCACTTTCTGTTGGTGATTATGTTACGCACATCGATCACGGAATTGGAAAGTTTGGCGGCTTGCAGAAAATTCAAGTTGAAGGTAAAACGCAGGAAGCCATAAAATTGGTTTATGCCGATAATGATATTGTTTATGTAAGCATTCACTCACTTCATAAAATTTCTAAATACAACGGAAAAGACGGAACTCCACCGAAAATCTATAAACTTGGATCGAACGCTTGGAAAGTTTTAAAACAAAAAACCAAAGCGCGTGTTAAGCATATTGCATTCAACTTAATTCAGTTATATGCAAAACGAAGATTAGAAAAAGGTTTTCAGTTTGCGCCGGATAGTTATTTGCAAAACGAATTAGAAAGTTCATTTATTTACGAAGATACACCCGATCAAACCAAATCGACAGCAGAAGTAAAAGCGGATATGGAAAGCGATCGCCCAATGGATCGATTGGTTTGTGGTGACGTTGGTTTCGGGAAAACGGAAGTTGCAATTCGTGCTGCTTTTAAAGCTGTAGATAACAGTAAACAAGTGGCAGTTTTAGTTCCTACCACTATTTTAGCGTATCAGCATTATAGAACTTTTACGGAACGATTAAAAGATATGCCCGTTACAATTGGCTATTTGAATAGATTTAGAACGGCAAAACAAAAAACACAGACGCTAAAAGATTTGGCCGAAGGAAAACTCGATATTGTAATTGGAACACATCAATTAGTAAACAAAAATGTAGTTTTTAAAGATTTAGGTTTATTGATTGTCGATGAGGAACAAAAGTTTGGAGTTAACGTAAAAGATAAACTTAAAACCATTGCTGCAAATGTCGATACGTTGACATTAACAGCAACTCCAATTCCGAGAACGCTTCAGTTTTCTTTAATGGCAGCCAGAGATTTGTCGGTAATTACTACGCCTCCGCCTAATAGATATCCTATTGAAACCAATGTAGTTGGTTTTAATGAAGAAATTATTCGTGATGCAATTTCGTATGAAATTCAGCGAAACGGACAGGTTTTCTTCATCAATAATAGAATTGAAAATATAAAAGAAGTCGCTGGAATGATTCAGCGTTTGGTTCCAAATGCGAGAGTTGGAATTGGTCACGGACAAATGGACGGTGCGAAACTTGAGGAATTGATGTTAGGTTTCATGAACGGAGATTTTGATGTTTTGGTGGCAACCACAATTATCGAAAGCGGATTGGACGTTCCAAATGCCAATACAATTTTCATTAATAATGCCAATAATTTTGGTTTATCAGATTTGCATCAAATGCGCGGCCGTGTTGGTCGAAGTAACAAAAAAGCATTCTGCTATTTTATTTGTCCGCCATATTCGTCAATGACCGAAGATGCTAGAAAACGTATTCAGGCTTTGGAGCAGTTCAGTGAACTGGGAAGTGGTTTTAATATCGCAATGAAAGATCTTGAAATTCGTGGAGCGGGAGATTTGTTAGGCGGTGAACAAAGTGGTTTCATTAATGAAATTGGGTTTGATACGTACCAAAAAATCATGAACGAAGCAATCGAAGAATTAAAAGAAAACGAATTTAAAGATTTGTACCCTGAAGAGAATGATATTGAAACGAAAGAATACGTAAAAGATCTACAAATTGATACTGATTTTGAGTTGTTATTTTCTGATGAATATATCAATAATGTTACCGAACGTTTGAGTTTGTATAACGAATTGGGTTCTGTGAAAAATGAAGAAGAATTAATTGTTTTTCAAAACAAATTAATTGACCGTTTTGGTCCAATGCCTCCGCGTGCCAATGCATTGATGAATAGTATTCGCATCAAATGGATTGCTACTGCAGTAGGAATTGAAAAATTGGTAATGAAAAAAGGTAAAATGATTGGCTATTTTGTTTCTGATCAACAATCAGATTATTATCAATCAAAGCGTTTTCATAAAGTGATAAAATTTGTGCAAACCCACAGTAATCTTTGTACGATGAAAGAAAAACAAACACCTAACGGCTTACGACTTTTATTGACTTTTGACAATGTAAAATCGACTAAAAGGGCTTTAGAGTTGATGGAGATGCTGGGGGAATAAATAATTAAAAAGGTTGCCACGAATTTCACGAATTTACACAAATTTTATTCAGCAGATAACATTTAATTTGGCGCTAATTCGTGAAATTCGTGGCAGAAAAACAAAACAAAACATTAAGTTTTCTTTATCTTTTATTTAAGAAAAATCTTAGAACTAAAAAGGTTTCTTTGAAAATCAATTCAGAGAAACCTTTTATATGAACTATCAATTTATTATTCTGTTTTTATTTTTTGGATTAACCTCAATATCCGCTCAGATAAAAAATAAAACGATTCAAAACGATTCTTTACAAGTAGAAACAATCGATCCTCTTCGCCCTGCCAAAGCAGCTTTTTATTCGGCTATTTTACCTGGTTTAGGACAAATTTACAATCAGAAATACTGGAAGCTTCCGTTGGTATATGGAGCAATTGGTGCCAGCGCCTATTTTTATTTGGATAGTCAAAAAAATTACAACATTTACAGAGACGAATATAAAAATAGACTTGCAGGAAACAAAAGTGATTCAGACTATTTGGGGAACTTAAGTGACAGTCAGCTGCTTTCGGCTCAAAAACAATTTCAAAGAAACAGAGATTTATCAGCCCTTTTCATTGTCGGGTTTTATGTTTTAAACATTATTGATGCAAATATTGATGCTGCCTTGTCGCAATTTAATGTAAGCGAAAAATTAGCACTTAAACCAGTATTAATTAATAATGATACCTTATTAAGAAGTGATTTTGGAATTGCTCTCAATTATTCATTTTAAAAATATTGAACAAAAAAAATGGCGCATGAATTTTCATGCGCCATTTTTTTTTGCTTATGTTAGAGAACTAGTTTTTTAAGTCTTTAATAACTTTAAAAGCAACATCAACTTGATCTTCACCAACTAAAATAGTAAATTCGTTTGAAGTCGAAATTACCTCGTTTATGATTATTCCTTCCCAAGCCAAACGTTGAAAGATGAAATAATAAATACCAGGAACCACGATGTTTTCTTTTGGTAATTTTACAGTAATAGAAGCCAGATTGTCTAATTTCTGAATTAACTTTTCGCGCATAAAGTGTTTTTCAACTAAATGATTTACACTGCTGCTCACTACAATATTAGTTTCATTTACACCACGAGACGAAGTATAAAAGATATCAGATAGGGCATTAATATCAGAAATTAAATCAGCCTGTTTGTTTAAAACAGTTTCTGAAGCAGCAAAAGTGTAATCCGTCAATTCAGATCTTACGGTAATTTCGCCTATGTTTTTAATGACTTTATTGATCTTATGATTTAATTTAAAATCCAATTCTTCAGTCAGTCGTTTCAGCGACATTACAACAGCACCTTGTTTTACTTCCTTACCAAATTCACTTTCCAACTCCGTCATGATATTCCGAGAAAGAGAGGTTAAATTGATAATTCCAAGCGATAACGCATTCAATAAAAAGGGTTTTGTTTTAATGTAATTTTCGACGATTGAAGAAACGGTTTTCATAATTTTTTTTTCTTTTTTTTTGTAACTTAATTGGGTTGGTTTAGTTAATTTATGTTATAAATCTCTACAAAGATAAATAAAAAAACAATTTGTTAGAATTATAACAATAAAAAAATATGTTAAAAATGATAAAAAGCATCCGTAAGATGTTCAATTGCAAATATTTCCCCCGTTTTATGCACTGCGGCGATATCAAAACGAATGTTTAAATCATTCTCAAAATCCTTTTCCCTATCGTTTATGTAGGCATTTACTGCTTTTACTAATAGTTGAATTTTTTTTGGTTTAACAAAATCTTGTGGAGATCCAAAATCTAAGCTTGATCTTGTCTTCACTTCAACAACTGCTAAAATATTTTCTTTTTGCGCAATAATATCTATTTCTGCTTTTTGAAAAGTCCAGTTTCGTTCTAAGATCTTATAACCGTTTTCTTCAAGATATGCTGCAGCCAGATCTTCTCCTTTTTTGCCAAGTTCATTATGTTCTGCCATAGTTTAGTTTTTAGTTTCAAGTTCGAAGTTTCAAGTTTTTTGTACGCAAAGACGCGAAGTTGCAAAGTTTTAATTGTGCTTTGCGACTTCGCGTCTTTACGAGATTTTTATGTGGTATTTATTGAATATGAAATACTGCTATTTCTGAAAAGTAACAGTGCTTCCAGCTGCATTGACATCAATCGAAATTGTACTTCCCATAATCAATGCTCTATTATCCTGAATATGTCCAGCTGGGAAATTGAAGATCACCGGGATATTGTATTTCTTAGTGACATCATCAATAATTTCTAATGCATTTTTACCCCATGGCACTTCATTGTCTTTCATTTTGGTCATTCCGCCAATCATAATGCCTTTTAGATTTTCGATGCATCCATTACGACGTAAATTCATCATCATTCGGTCAATATGATATAAGTATTCATCCAGATCTTCGATAAATAAAATTTTATCCTTACAATCAATAGCCGACTGCGAACCTAATAAACTGTAAAGAATAGATAAATTACCACCTACCAATTCGCCTGTGGCTTTACCAAAACGATTCATTTTATCTGGACCAATTGTGTAAGAAAGAGGCTCACCAAATAAACTGGCTTTCATCGAACTAACGGCCGCTGGAGTTGCACGAGCTACTGTAACCGGCATAATACCATGTATCGATTTGTAACCCATTGTATTTAAATGGTTATGCAAAACAGTAACATCACTAAAACCAATAACCCATTTTGGATGTTGTTTAAATTTGGTAAAGTCTAAAAGATCAAGCATTCGAACGGTTCCATAACCACCGCGAACGCACCAAATTGCTTTAATGTTTGGATTGTCTAATTGTTTTTGAAAATCGGCTGCACGCTGCTCGTCTGTTCCTGCAAGCTGATTAAAATCAAGCCCGATTGTTGAGCCTATTACAGCTTCTAAACCCCAGCTGTGCAATAAATCTATAGTTGGTTTTAAGTTGTCGTCGATGTTTTTTCGGGCTGTTGCCAAAAGAGCTACAGTATCTCCTTTTTGTAAGTAAGGCGGTGTTATCATGTTTTGTTGAGATTGACAGGTAAATGATTGTAAAGCAAAAATAAGAAATGCCAGTTTAGTGTAGGTAAAATATTTTGAGATAGTGAGCTGGCTTTTCATAATTCTAATACAGGTTTTTAGTTATGGAATTAACAAATATAATAATTCTTTAAAATTAAAATACTGAAAATTCTTACTTTTTGTTTAAATTGGTACTTCAATTTTTAAAGTTATGCAAATTATTAAACTTCACTTTTGTTTACTCGCCTTTTTTGTAATTTTTGTTTCAAACGCGCAATCAAAAAAATACAAAATCCACACAGTTGCATTCTACAACTTTGAAAATCTTTTTGATATTTATAATGATGTAAGTACAAATGACGATGAATGGACGCCTAATGGTGCTCAGCATTGGACAAAAGAAAAGTACGATCAAAAACTAAAAAACTTATCGAAGGTCATTTCTGAAATAGGCACTCCAGAAAATTCTAATGCACCTATTTTATTAGGATGCTCCGAAGTTGAAAATAGAGGCGTGCTCGAAGATTTGATAAAACAAGAAAAAATCGCTGGATTTGATTACGGAATTATTCATTTTGATTCGCCTGATCAACGTGGTATTGACGTTGCGCTTTTGTATCAAAAGAAATATTTTAGACCAACATCATTTGCTAACATTCCGTTGCTGATCTATAAAAAGAAAGCTGCTATTCAGGAAGATAAAAATGAAGATTTAGGAGATGTCGAAACTAAAACGGAAATTAAAAGCAGGATCTTCACAAGAGATCAGCTCTTAATAACGGGTTTTCTTGAAGACGAAGAGATTCATATTATTGTCAATCATTGGCCTTCGAGATCAGGAGGAGAAAAGGCGAGCAGCGCATTCCGAGAAGCTGCAGGAAAGTTAAATCGTAAGATTATAGATTCATTGCAGCAAATAAATCCAAATGCGAAAGTAATTACAATGGGAGATTTAAACGATGGTCCTTATAATAAAAGTATTAAAACAGCTTTAGGAGCAAAGGCAAAAAAAACGGAAGTTCGAGAATTTGATGTTTTTAATCCATTTGAAGATATGGCTGAGAAAGGAATGGGAACTTTAGCTTTTAGAGATTCATGGGATATTTTTGATCAAATTATGATGACTGGTTCATTAGTAAATACAGGTTTTTCTACATTTAAATTTTGGAAGGCAGGAATTTTTAATAGACCGTATTTAATTCAAACCTCTGGAAAGTATAAGGGATATCCGTTACGAAATACACTAGAAGAAGCAGGTTTTAGCGATCATTTTCCAGTTTATATTTATTTGATACGAGAGAAATAGTAGAGGCGCACAGCAGTGCGTCTACATTCCTATGATTAAAACCATGAGATGTACTACAGTGTGTCTTTACAAATTTAGTATCTTAGCCTATTATAAATTTTGAAAAAAATGGCCATAGCAAAACCGTTCAATCTTACTAAATGGATTGAAGAAAACAGACAATTATTAAAGCCGCCAGTTGGAAACAAAAACCTTTATGTAGATTCAGGCGACTATATCGTAATGATAGTTGCAGGGCCAAATGCAAGAAAAGATTATCATTACAATGAAACCGAAGAGCTTTTTTATCAATTAGAAGGCAGTATAAAAGTGGTAATTCAAGAAGATGGAGAACGTAAAGAAATGGAGCTGAATGCTGGCGATATGTATCTTCATCCTGCTAAAATTCCGCATTCTCCAGTTCGTTCTGAAGGTTCAATAGGTTTGGTAATTGAGCGTAAACGAGCAGGAAAAGGATATACTGATGGATTGTTGTGGCATTGTGATAACTGCAATCATAAACTATACGAAGTGTTTTTTGAACTGCATAATATAGAGAAAGACTTTCTTCCGCACTTCGAGCATTTTTACAACTCTGAAGAATTAAGAACTTGTGATAAATGCGGCACTGTAATGGAAACTGATCCGAGATTTACAGCAAAAAAGTAATTTATTAATTGAGTTAAAATATCAAACCCGAAAGGTTTTAAAACGGGTCGGGTTTGGAATATATGACAAGATTAGATTTTAAAATCCATACAATCTGTTTAATCTGTGGCAAAAAAATTATAGCTCAAATCTCTTCCCTTGTTCAGGATAAATAATCTTCACGCCTAAATTGTTTTGATTTTTAATTTGCTCTTTAAGTTTTGTAATATTCTTAGCAGGCGGTTTTAAATGTGTAATAATAATGTTGAAATCTTTTAAGCTTCCTTTTCCTGCTAATTCTTCTAAAACATGAAGCTCTTTCATTAGATAGTTAGGTGTTAGATGTCCAAATAAAAATTGATCAGGCTGTTCGTTTGGAAAAGAAACTTCAATAAAAATTCCTTTCAATTGTTTGTTTTTAATAAGAGGAGCAACTGTTGTCCATAAATTTTTAAGATTATCACTTTTTTCAACCGCGTCTGGTCCCGTATCACCTAAATATAAAACATACGAATCTCCATTTTTTATTAAAAATGCAGTGCTTTCAAACGGATTTACGTGACTTAACGGGAATGCTTTTACCGTCATTTGAGTGTTCGTAATCGGCGTTTCAAGATTGGTTTTTAAAGTTTCAAAATGATATTTTTTCAAAGGAGTTCCAGGGCCTTTATCGCCAAAATTTGCCCAAGTTTGATCATTAAAATAATGGTTTTCCATCATTTCCATGCATTTTTCAGTTGCATAAACCGTCTTAGAAGAATCTGCAGGAGAATTTATGATTAATCCAGAAACGTGATCTAAATGAGCATGTGAAATAAAATATCCTTTTATATATTTTCGTAAAACTTCAGCTGTAGTAACTTTAAAAACTTTGTTTTCAATAGCTTTTTCAATTCCTGCATTTATTGTTCCTGCGTCTAAACAGATATAGTCGTTTGTATGTACAGGAGCGAGTAAATAAGCAGAAAGATTTTTTTCGTCAATTCCGCCTTTTACACCCAATGGAACGATCTGAAAAGAAGATTTTTGATCTTTTTGAGAAAAGGCATTTAGAGTAACTAATATAAGACAGAGTAGAAGACGTTTAAAAAGATTCATGTTTTTTATTTTAGGAAAGCAAATTTCATCAAATTTAATGAATAAAGCAGGCTTTGATTCTGTTATTACTATTAAATAGCCTTAAATTTACTCTGATTTTAACTATTATGATTTATTAGAAAGTAATTTTAAAACAATATCTTTACGTATTAATATAACAATTTTAACTAAAAAAGTTACAATGACAACAATAGCATCACGATTTGGCATAAATGAAGCGCTTGAAAAGCTAGGAATAAAACAAGTAAATGAAGGAACTTCTACTGGAATAGAAAATTTCTCATCGGGTGAGATTTTAGATAGTTTTTCTCCTGTTGATGGAAAATTAATTGCATCTGTAAAGACTTCTACTCTTGAAGATTATGAAAAGGTAATGCATTCGGCAACAGAAGCTTTTAAAACATTTCGTTTAATTCCTGCACCGCAGCGTGGAGAAATTGTACGTCAGTTTGGACAGAAATTGCGCGAGAATAAAGAGGCTCTTGGTAAATTGGTTTCATATGAAATGGGAAAATCTTTGCAGGAAGGTTACGGAGAAGTTCAGGAAATGATCGACATCTGTGATTTTGCAGTTGGATTATCACGTCAGTTACACGGATTAACGATGCATTCTGAAAGACCAGGACATCGTATGTACGAACAATATCATTCATTAGGAGTTGTGGGAATTATTTCGGCATTTAATTTTCCAGTTGCAGTTTGGTCATGGAATACGGCTTTAGCATGGATTTCTGGTGATGTTTGCGTTTGGAAACCTTCTGAAAAAACACCACTTTGCGGTATTGCGTGTCAAAACATAATCGCTCAGGTTATTAAAGAAAATAATCTTCCAGAAGGAATTTCTTGTTTGATAAATGGAGATTACAAAATAGGAGAGTTGATGACAAAAGACGTTCGTATTCCGCTGGTATCAGCAACTGGTTCTACACGAATGGGAAAAATTGTAGCACAGACTGTTGCTGGTCGTTTAGGAAAATCGCTGTTGGAATTAGGAGGAAACAATGCTATTATTGTAACTCCAGATGCCGATATTAAAATGACGGTTATTGGTGCTGTTTTTGGCGCTGTTGGAACTGCTGGACAACGTTGTACATCAACTCGAAGATTGATTATTCACGAGAGCATTTATGATAAAGTAAAAGATGCATTGATAACGGCTTACAAACAGTTGCGAATTGGAAATCCGCTTGACGAAAATAATCATGTTGGACCGCTTATCGATTTACATGCTGTAGAAATGTATGCACTTGCCTTAAATAAAGTAGTTGCTGAAGGTGGAAAAATTCTTGTTGAAGGCGGTGTACTTTCAGGCGAAGGTTACGAAAGCGGCTGCTATGTTAAGCCTGCAATTGCCGAAGCTAAAAATTCATTTGAAATTGTACAGCATGAAACTTTTGCTCCAGTTTTATATTTAGTTAAATATTCTGGAGATGTTGATGCTGCAATCGAAATTCAAAATGGTGTTGCACAAGGATTATCATCAGCAATTATGACTAATAATTTACGTGAAGCCGAAAGATTTTTATCGGTTGTAGGTTCTGACTGTGGAATTGCAAATGTAAATATCGGGACTTCGGGTGCTGAAATTGGCGGTGCTTTTGGCGGTGAAAAAGAAACTGGCGGCGGTCGTGAATCTGGCTCTGATGCTTGGAAAATTTATATGCGTCGTCAAACCAATACGATCAATTATACAACTAGTCTGCCATTGGCACAAGGAATTAAATTTGATTTGTAAAAATAGAAGATTTATTAATAAACCGCTTTTTTCAATATTTGGAAGAAGCGGTTTTTTTGTATTGAATTTGTAGTAATTTATTTAGATTTGTATTTGATAGAAATGAGTAATATATAATTCGATAAAATGCCTTTATTTTTTTTAGCAGGACTTACACCTTTTGGATATGCTTTTATAGGAGTTGCTCTTTTGTCTTTTTTAATAGCTTATTTGTGGCTGAGATCGTCAAAGAGTGAGTATAAATTAGGTTGTTTTTCTATCGGAATTGCTGGATTTATTGTTTGGTTTGGTTTAATGTTTCCTACTTTTATCTCGTTTAAAATTATCGAAAGTGATAATGACGGAGCAAAAATCGGATTGCTTGTTTTTTGGCTTTTTATTTTTGCTTTGATAGGTTATTCATTGTTTGCAAAAGACACAAGAAAACTAAAACACATTATTCTTTCGTTTTTTAAATATCTTCTGTATTTAATTTTTATAGGTTTGTTTTTGGTATTGTTCTTCGGAATGGCATATTATATTTATTTGAGACTTTTTACAACCGAAAAAAATGAAGATCCTATTTGGGTCGCTTTCTTGTGTATCTTTTTTGTTTCTGTATTAAGTGTAATTGGTTTTGGCTTCTTGGTGAGAAATAAAGAAGATGAGAAAAAGGGAAAATCGACTTTTTATGATTTGGCCGAAGCAAAGTTAAAGCCGCAATTAGTCATTGAACTCGATTTATCAAAAAATAAACTAAGTAGGTTTCCAGATGAGATTTTGCAGTTTAAGAATTTGAAATTCTTAGTTTTAAGTCATAATGAAATTAGTGAAATTCCAAACGATATCAATAAATTGCACAAACTGATAGGTCTTGATTTAAGCCATAATCCAATTTCAGATTTAGAAAGGAATCGCTTAAGAAAACTGCTTTCTAAAGAAGTTGAAATTGTATTTTAAGGAATTCTGTAAAACAATATCCAAATAATAGCATTGTAAATATGAACGAATTTTTTGCATTTCTTACTCAAAATAAAGCCGATGCTGGAGTGGTTGTTTTTTTAATGCTTTTCAGTTTGGGTGTTGCTTTATTTCAAACCGTAATTTTTTCGGGGCTTTTTAATTTGAAATTTCCTAACTGGTTATTTTTTGTTTTATGTCCGATTATGGTTGGTGTGAGTTTTTTAATTGATCCCGGATATCCATTTGCGGTTATATTATTTTTATTCGTCTCCGTTTTTCTATTTGGAATCATCGGAATGATTTATTCCGGAATTAAAAGCAGTAAACAAGAAAAAATAGAGAGAGAAAAGTTCAATAGGATTCACAATATTCCAAAAACGAAATTAACGGATAAGCTTCTCGGATTCTTTGTTTTAGTTTGTATCGTTGGAGCTTTTTATGGGCTGGCTGTAACTGAGAATTTAAAGCTTCTGTTTTTAATTATTCCTGGTTTTGTGTTGGTAAGTTCAATATTTTTTCCAAGCAGTAAAAGCAAATTTTATAAAATGCAGTCTATTTTGCCAACATCAAAAATAGATGCAATTGCTATGGGTTTAGTTGAAATTGAAGGAGATCTGGAAGAAATCGAACCTATAATTTCTCCTTACTTCAAAAAACCATGTATTGGTTATTCGTATAAAATAGAAAAAGAAAGTCCGAGAGATGATGACGGCAGAACCACATATTCAACTATTTTCAGCGAAGTAAAAACGGGAAAATTTAAAATTAAAGATGAAACCGGTTCTGTTACGGTAGATGGTGAAGGATTAGAATATTATTTTGATAGAATTGACAATCAGTTTGGAGGAAAAACAAGATATACTGAAACCTATCTGAAAAGTGATGATTATATGCTCCTTATAGGTTATGCTGCCTCAGATAATGGAAGTGTATTAATAAGAAAAGATGATGCAGATACTATTTTTGGAATTGCAGTTCCAAGGAGTATTTCATTTAGAAATAAATACAAACCGCTGCTCGATTCTTTTTTAACCGTTTTGTTTTTCATCTCACTTATACTCATCTATATTATTTTAAATTAAAGAAAATATGACTGTTCAAAACATTGCCTTAATTATCGGAATAATTCTAATTATTGTGTTTTTTAATTTTTTTATCAGAATTTATAACAAGCTGGTTATGCTGAAAAATAATAATGAAAAAGCATTTAGAAATATTGATGTTATCCTGATGCAGCGTGCAGAAGAAGTGCCGGAATTGGTAAAAATTGTGTCTAAATTTACAGAACATGAAACTGCAATGCTGACTAATTTGACCAAATTAAGAACAGATTTTTTGAATGCTAAAACGGTCGAAGAAAAAATTGATAATGCCAACGAGTTTTCGAAATCATTAAAAAGTATTTTTTCAGTTTCTGAGAATTATCCAACGCTGTTATCAAATAGTAACTTTTTAGAATTACAAAAAAGAGTTTCTCAAATGGAGGATAAAATTGCTGACCGACGAGAGTTTTTTAACGATAGTGTAAACTTATATAATGTGGGAATCCAAGAGTTTCCTAATTTTATTTTAGCGAAGCTAATTGGGTATAAAACGCAGACTTTATTTGATGTTACACCAGAAGATAAGAAATATGATGGAGTTCAACTTTAATACTTTTTTGGGTTACGAGAACGAAATTAACAGCCTGAATGATACCGTGCTTATTTATGGTTTTGGAAGTATAATGTTTGGTTTAGTAACTTTAACATTTGCAGCTTTCATAATTAGGAAGCTTGGTTTTGGTGCTGTTAACAGCTATTTTACAAGTCCGCTAATGTTGTCTTTGGGACTTACAATATTGGTTTCTATTTTGCCTACAATTGTATTTTATGTTGTTGCTAATGATATTCCGCCAGTGAAAATTTTGTACTGTTGGATCACAATTTTTATAGGAATGTTTCTGTTTGTTATGTTTAATTTAGAAACTATTAAAAGCTTTTTTAGGGAGTTTAATAAAGTAAGTGAACAAGAAGAATTTAGAAACAGAAAAAGATAAATTATAATTTGGATGAAAATAAAAAAGGCTTCCAAATATTTGGAAGCCTTTAATTTTATAAATTATTTTTTAATAATGGTTTGATTATAAGAACCATCGATTGTGTATATTTTAGCTAAATAAGTTCCAGTAGTCAAAGTGTTTAAATCGATGCTTTCGCTTCCTTTTTGAACCGTTTTTACAAGAAACCCAGTTATATTATAAATAAGGACTTTTTCAACAGTCAAATTAGGATCGGATAAATACAAAGTTCCAGTTGTTGGATTTGGGTACAAAATTGCTTGCGCGCTTTCAGTCTTCGCTGATACTTCAGTTAAAGATTCTGTTTGTGCAATTCTTTGCGTTGAACCGCTGTATGCAGTACTCATATAAAAAAGATTTGCTGTGTCTTTTTTCGTAATCGTGTGACTGCCGGAAGCCAGCGAAACCGTTACAATTCCGTTTGAAGCAGTTCTGTCTACATTATCAACTTTTATAACAGCCGATGCTTCAATTAGTACAAGCGTTAAAGTACTCGCTTGAGACGTTGTAAAAGAAATATTTGTTGAAGATTCTATTTTTAAACATTGCGTCAATGTTAAGTTGTTGTAGGTTACCGTGCCTTTTGTAGTGGATAGATTTCCAGTTATAGTATAAAAACTGCTTGTTTTACCTGAAGCTGTAAAATTGTGTATTTCGTCTCCACTTGGAGTATTTGTCGTTACAGTTATAGTTCCTGAATCAGTTACAGTGTTTCCTGTTCCAACAGTTGTGATAGAATAGGATAGTGTTGCGGTTGGTGTTCCTGATATTGTTATAGTTTTAGCGGTTGCATTTTTTACAAAACTAATTCCAGAAGCAGGTAATCCTGTAACAGCTGCGTCAGTTGCAGTTCCGCCCCAAGTAAATACAATTGCATTTATTGCAGTTCCGCTGTTAACAGTCTGACTATTATTATTAGTCGATGTCAATGTTTGAGTTCCAGCTGGATTAACTGTAATTGTTCCAGAGCCTGTTGCCGGCGTTCCAGTTCCTGAAGTAGTAATTGAATATGATACTGTTGCAGTTGGTGTTCCTGATATTGTTATTGTTTTTGCCGTTGCATTTTTTACAAAACTAATTCCAGAAGCAGGCAATCCAGTAACCGCAGCATCCGAAGCGTCTCCGCTCCATGTAAAGACAATACTGCCAATAGCTGTGCCGCTTGTTACTGTTTGATTATTATTTGATGTTGAGGTTAATGTTTGTGAACTTGTCGGAGGATTCCCTTCGCCTTGTACTGCAACTAAAGCGCCAGTATAATTTGTTAATGTTGTTTTTAGCGCTGTAATTACTAGAGATGAAGTATCATCTACACTATTATCAAACACCCATTTTAAATCTCCGCCAGAAACACGTCCCGCATATTGTGTCACTTTTGTTTTTGCCGCTGCGGGTTGATCTGTTACGAGATTTTTTACATATAAAGAAGCGTCAGTATCAAAGTTATTATATGTATTTGCTCCAGATTTTGATTTTACACTGCTGCTTACTGTTTCGGCTCTTGTAGTTGCCAAATAAGCATCAAAATCTGTAGCAGAGCTGATTTTTCCTGAAATATTATATAAAGGATTCGGATCATTGTAAGGTACAAATCGCATATTATTTGTTCCGTTTGAAGTATCAAAAGTATTGTTAAAAGCTTTGATTGAACCTCCAGCTTCTCCAGAAAATGTTCCCATTGTTCCGGCATTATTCACTTGATTCGCTTCATCCCAAATATCAGAACCTTGCAGCGAAGTCATCATTGGGTGTTTGCTGTTACGATAATAATTTCCCTCTACAAATAATGAAGAACCCAAAGTTGATCCTGCGCCGTATTTTGAAACGCCGTCGTAATAATTATTGTAAATGTGAGCTGAATAATAACGAACTCGAGGATGGCGGGAATCAGAATGGTCAAACCAGTTGTGGTGATATGTGATGTATAAACCAGTTGTGGTTCCTTCGCTTAGCCCTAGTAAACTTGCTTTTCCGTTGTCCCAAAAGTGATTGTAGGATAAAGTAATGTATGTTGAAGATTTATTGTCTAATGCTCCGTCACCTTTTATTTGATCGGCATCGCTTCCTGCATTTCCGTAGAATAAATCGCAGTTGTGAACCCAAATATGATCATTATCCTGCTGCATTCCAACATTGTCTCCAGCAGTACTGTTGCAATTCATGAAGCCAATATTGTTTACTTCAACATTTGAAGCAGATTTTAGACGAACTCCCCATCCATTTGCGACAGCATCTGTTCCTATTCCTTCAAAAGTGATGTAGCTTGAAGCATTATTTGCATTTTCAATTACAACGTCGCCGCCTTCCATAACAGTCATATCCGTTATGTTACCAATTAACCTGATTATAAATGGGCGAGTGTCTTTTCCTTTTTTGATGGCATAAAGAATATTTTGTAAACCAACGCATGGATTTGCACTGGCGCCGGTAATGTTCATCGAAATGGTGTTTTTTGTATTTTGTGTAATGTATAGAATTACAGCATTATCTTTTGGCGTTCCATCGGCTTTATATCCTCCGGGAACTCTGCCGCTTTCAAATGCAAATCCGTTTCGATCTTGTGCTAATACTGTTAGAGAACTCGTTGTTGAGCCCGAACCTTCCGTACCAGAAATTACAGGTTTAACTTTTACAGTATAACTTCCTGCTTTCAAACCAGGAATGTCCGCACGGAAATAACTTCCGTAACTGCGAATCAATTGATCATCAATTTTTTGGTCCGTTAGACCATTTCCTGTGTAGTAAACATTGTAGCTTTGAGCGCCGCTAACCAGCTGCCATTTTACAAAAGCGGTTTCAAGCCATCCAGAGGCTTCTGTGATTTGAACTTGTTGAGCCCATATTTGGACGGTAACAAGGAAAACGGTTAAGAAAAGTAGGTTTTTTTTCATAATAGTTTGGGTTAAAAAATTAGTAAAAGTTATTAAGTGGTTTTAATTATCTCAAACAATAGTAAATTGTAATCGATTGCACAAAAATATATAAAATTCTGATATTCTTATTTTTTTAGTAGTAAAAAAATATATAGTTTAAAATTTTTGTAGTTTAGTTTTTTATTATGTAATAAATTGCATTAATTGTAATTTATTACATAATGTGTAAAATCTTTGCTAAGTCTTATCTTTATTACTTTTTTAAGATGTATGGATTTCTTGAGATTCTTAAGATGTGTCTCTTTTTGAAAAAATTGAATTTTTTTGGCAAATTTATTAAAGAAAGAAAAAGATTACATCAGTAAAGGGAAATAAATGCCAAAAGTATTTATGAATGCAGAAAAAACTACTTGAGATATTTGTTTTGCTTTTAAAATAAAAATAGAGTATCGTATAAAATGAAGTTGTAAATGTGTTACTCTATTCTTCTGTTTTTTTGAAATGTATAGGCATAAAAAAAGCCTTTTTGATTATCAAAAAGGCTTTCAGAATATTGTAAGTAAGTATTTAGTCTTTACTAGATAGTTTAGATAGTAATCTTAAAAATTCAATATACAACCAAACTAAAGTAATCATTAGTCCCATTGCACCAAACCATTCCATGTATTTTGGCATTTTTTGTTGTACACCTTTTTCGATTTGATCAAAATCTAAGAATAAGTTTAAAGCAGCGATAACAATTACAAAAACACTAATTCCGATACTCATCATCGAATTTCCATGATGTACAGGAGTCCAGCTTGTAAACATTGAAACTACCCAAGAAATTAAATAATAAGTTGCAATTGCTAATGTAGAGGCAACAACAACTGATTTGAATTGCTCTGTAACTTTAACAATTCTGAATTTATACAATCCTAAGCAAACTAAAAAGGTTACAAGAGTCGCACCAACTGCATTAACAACAATTCCAGGATATTTTAATTCAAAAATTGCAGATATTCCTCCAATAAATAAACCTTCAAAAAGGGCATATCCAGGAGCTAAGTATGGAGAAGCTTGTGGTTTAAAAGCAGAAATAACAACTAAAATCAATCCAACAATTGCACCGCCAATTGCAGGTAACATTGGATTCATTCCGTTAAATGCCATCCACCATGTAATCATAGATGATGCACATAATATTAAAAATAAAATAGCTGTTTTATTAATAGTACCAGACAAAGTCATTTCCTGATTGTAATCAATAATTTTTGCTTCGTGTACTTCTTCAGCTCTTGAAACGGCATTTGATGAAAAACGCTTGTTGCTTAAAAATGGATTATTTGAATTGAAGGCCATAGTTTTAATACATTTAATTGAACCCAAATATATGGAGTTTTTTCGAGGTGGGGCGACTTGAGGTAAATTTTTAACATGATTTTCTCTTCTATAAAAAGAGATATAAAAAAAGTCCATCAAAAAAAAATCTTGATGGACTTGTGTTTATTTTGAAGTATATTTTTTAATTCAATAAGTCTAAAACTAGTGATGGGAATAATCCTAAAACAATATTTAAAACAATTGACACAACTGCAACTGCATAAATAAGAAATGGTTTTCCTGTACGTTTTTCATTTGGTTCTTTAGAATACATTGCCAAAATAAGTTTGAAATAATATCCAACACTTATAATTGAATTAATTACTGCTACAATAACTAAAGCAATATATCCCGCTTGAATTGTTTGATTGAATAAGAATAATTTCGCGAAGAATCCTGAGAAAATTGGAATACCAGCCATAGACAATAGCGAACCAGTTAAGATTGCAGCTAATAGTGGATTTGTTTTTCCAAGTCCGTGGAAGTTCGTAATATCTTCGTTGTCCTGATTTTTACAAACATATAAAATAACACTAAAAGCAGCGATTCCCGCTAAAGCATAAGCTGATGTATAATACAATAAAGTACCTGCAGATGTTGCGATAGATAAGAATGTCATTAACATGAAACCTGCGTGTGAGATTCCTGAAAATGCCAGCATACGTTTTACATTAACTTGACGTAATGCCATTATATTTCCAACAGTCATAGATGCAATTGAAATAATTACAATGATGTTTTCAAATGTTCCTAAAAGTTCTTGATTTTCAAGAGACGGAATTAAATTTAGTCCGGCAACTAATTTATAAAGTGTTGCAATCGCAACTACTTTTGCCAATGTGCTCATTAAAGCAGTTGTTAAAGCGGGTGAACCTTCGTAAACATCTGGTGCCCAGAAATGAAATGGAACAGCGGCAATTTTAAACAACATTCCGATTGTCATTAAAACCATCCCGATAGGAAACCAGATTGGAAGCTCGGCAGATAAAGAACTTTCGTAAATTTCTGTAACATCAAATGTTCCCATTGCTCCGTAAATCAAACAAATTCCAAATAAAATAATTCCCGATGCAAAAGATCCCATAAGGAAATATTTCATACCTGCTTCATTACTTTTAATATTCAAACGATCGCTTGCTGCAAGAACATATAGTGCGATTGATAGAATTTCGATTCCAAGGAAAAACATTGCTAAGTTTCCAAAAGAAACCATGGCAACAGCTCCAGCTAATAAGAAGATTTTTATGGCAATGAAATCAGAAATTTTAGATTGATGATTTTCGTAAAAATTATGGCTTAATGCTACAAGGAAAATAGTCAGAATAATAAATAATGATGAAAAGGCAGTTGAGAATTTATCTACTGCAATCATATTATTGTAATAACTTGCTGTTGATCCAAATTCGTAAAAGTTAAGTGCCAAAACGCCCAATAAACCTAAAATGGTAAACGGAACGATGCCTTTTCTAAAATTTAGAATTTCAAACAATAGGCAAAAAATACCCAATCCTGTTATAGCTATTAATGTATTCATTTTTGTTTTTTTGATTTAGGAAATCTAAAACGCCCTAATTTATTTTATTTAAAATATATTTTTATTTTTTTCAGCATTTTAATTCTTTTAGTTTCGGATAAATCTGAAATCAAAATTCGTTAATCTGCATTCTAAAATCTTAGTTTTTATTGATAACGTTTAAAATCGTTTCTAAACTTGGTGTAATCAAATCTGTAATTGGTTTTGGATAAAATCCAAAGAAAATTAATACAGCAATAATTGCTACCATCGAAATTCCTTCGTTTACAGAAACATCTGCAAAAGTTTTTGAATTGGTTTCGCCCAACATTACATTTTGAAACATTTTAAGCATATAGTAAGCTCCTAAAATAATCGTTGTTCCGCCTAAAACAGCATACCAAATATTAATTTGAGATAAACTGTATAATACTGTAAACTCTCCAACAAAGTTAAAAGTAGTTGGCAAAGCAACAGAAGCTAAAACCAAAATTAAAAACATTGAAGTGAATTTTGGAGATTGCGTACGGATTCCTCCTAATTCGCTGATTTCTCTAGTTTCAAATCTTCTGTAGATAATTTCTGCAGCATAAAATAATCCAACTACAACAAATCCGTGAGCGATCATTTGCAGAACAGCACCTCTAAAACCATCAATAGTTAAAGTGTAAGTTCCTGCAGCAATTAATCCAACGTGAGCAAGAGATGAATAAGCCAATAATTTCTTTAAATCTTTTTGTCTTAATGCTACGATTGAACCGTAGATAACTCCAGCAATTCCTAAAGCGATAAAGATGTTCATGTATTCTTTCGACGCAAGAGGTGTAATTGGCAATTGCCAGCGAATTACACTGTACAATCCCATTTTTAACATGATACCAGATAAAAGCATTGTTCCAACGGTTGGCGCTTTTTGGTACACATTTGCCTGCCATGTATGGAAAGGGATAATTGGAATTTTGATAGCATAAGCTAAGAAGAAAGCTAAGAAAATCCAGAATTGTTCGCAAGCTGATAATTCTACTTTATATAAATCTTCGATTAAGAAGCTGCCTGCTTTTTGGTATAAATAAATAAAAGCAGTTAACATGAATAAAGAGCCGGCAAGTGTGTAAATAAAGAATTTAACCACTGCTTTTCTTCTTTCTTCAGCATCGCCATTACCCCAAATAAGAGCAATAAAATAAATAGGAATAAGAGCTAGTTCCCAGAAGATATAATATAAAAGACCATCTGCTGCAAGGAAAGTCCCTGTCATTGCAAATGCCATGAATAATATTAGAGCATAAAAAGCTTTTGAATTTTTATATTCATTTCCAAAAGAAGAGAATATAATAATTGGTGTCAAAGCTGTAGTCAATAAAAGCATTGCAATTGCTAATCCATCAGCATTTAAAGCGAAGGAAATTTTAGGTTGTGTGATCCAAGCATTGATAAGGCTGATATTTTCACCAGCATTAAAATGGTTTAACAATACAACCGAACAGCCTAAAGCTGCCAAACTAAAGAACAAAGCTACTTTTGAAGCGAGTTTGTCACCTGCAAAATAGGTGATAAATGCACCAACTAAAAGAATAATTAATATAAGAGAAACGTTCATAGTTATAAAATTATTGAGCTAAAAATAAATAAGAAACAATTGCGCAAAGACCCAAAACGAAAGCAAAAAGATATAATCCGATACTTCCAGTCTGCAGTTTTTTACCCTGAAAAGCTAATTCATTTGCTACTTTTCCTAATCCGAACACAAGTGCCGATAAGCCAGTTTCGATATAATCTCTAAAGAATCTTGATAATCCGTTTATAGAGCGAACAAATATCGCATCGTAAGCTTCATCAACATAATATTTGTTGTATAATACTTTTGTTAAACCTGTAATGTTTTCGTCAGTTTCAGGAACATTATCTTGTTTAAAGTATTTTACGTAAGCAATTAAAATTCCTAATAATCCGCCTAATACAGCAACACCCATTAAAGTGTATTCTGTTGGTCCTAGATGGTGTTCTTCGCCAGCTGCTTTTGTGAAAAGAGGAGCTAAATATTCATTTAACCAGCTGTTTCCAGGTAAACTGATTAGTCCGCCAAAAGTTGCTAAAATTGCTAAAATGATTAATGGAATTGTAATTAAAGCACCACTTTCATGTAAATGATGTTTTTGCTCTTCAGTTCCTCTAAATTCTTTAAAGAAAGTTAAGAACATTAAACGGAACATATAGAAAGCTGTCATGATTGAAGCAATAGATCCAACAACGTATAATGGAATACTGTGATGGAAAGCTGTCATTAAGATTTCATCTTTTGAGAAGAAACCTGAGAAAAACGGAACTCCTGAAATGGCTAATGAAGAAATCAACATTGTCCAAAAAGTGATTGGCATTGCTTTACGCAAACCACCCATTTTACGCATATCCTGCTCGCCATGTAAACCGTGAATAACAGAACCTGATCCCAAGAATAAACAAGCTTTAAAGAAAGCATGTGTGATTACGTGAAAAACAGCTACTTCGTAAGCTCCAAATCCTAATGCTAAAAACATTAATCCTAATTGTGAAACGGTAGAGTAAGCTAATACTTTTTTAATATCTGTTTGAACTAAACCAATTGTAGCCGCAACCAATGAAGTTATAGCCCCAATAATGGCAATTACAGTTTGTACATCAGTTGCAAGATCAAAAACAAAGTTTAATCTTGTTACCATAAAAATACCAGCTGTTACCATTGTAGCAGCGTGAATTAAAGCAGAAACAGGAGTTGGTCCAGCCATCGCGTCTGGTAACCAAGTGTACAATGGAATCTGTGCAGATTTACCACAAGCTCCAATAAACAAACATAAAGCTGCTAAAGAAAGTAATGGTAAGTTTAGATCTGTTGTTCCAGCGATTGCAGTTTTTAAAGTGGTATAATCTAAAGTAGAGAACATTGAACCAATGATGAACATACCAATTAAAAGACCTAAATCTCCAATTCTGTTCATGATGAAAGCTTTCTTTGCTGCATCGTTATAGTCTTGGTTTTTATGCCAAAATCCGATTAATAAATAAGAGCAAAGTCCAACACCTTCCCAACCAATAAATAATACTAATAAGTTGCTTCCAATTACAAGTGTAATCATAAAGAATACGAACAGATTTAAATAGGCAAAGAATTTGTGCATATTCTCATCGTCATGCATGTAACTGATAGAGTATAAGTGAATCAAAGAGCCAATTCCGGTTACGAATAATAACCAAAGAACTGATAATTGATCTAATAAAAATCCAAGATTGATTTTTAGATTACTAATTTGAATCCAGTCAAATAAAGTAACTTCAATTGCTTTTCCAGTTGAAGTTATTTGATTAAAAAGAACAAGAGTAACTATGAAAGAAACAGCCACGGCAGCAGTTCCGATAAATCCGGAAACTGTTTTTCCTAAGCTTTTCCCAAAGAAAACATTAATTAAAAATCCTAAAAAAGGAGCTAAAACTAAAACTAAAGCTAAATTGGTATCCATTTCTATTTTATCCTTTTAAATTTTTTAAATTATCGATACTAATTGAGCCAATGTTTCTAAAAATAGAAACAAGAATAGCCAATCCTACTGCAACTTCAGCTGCAGCAACTGCCATCGAAAAGAATACAAAAACTTGTCCTTGTGCATCTTGATGATAAGTTGAAAAAGCCACAAATAAAAGGTTTACTGCATTCAGCATGATTTCGATAGACATGAAAACGATAATAGAGTTTCGTCTGTACAATACACCAAAAACACCAATACAAAAAAGTACAACACTTAAAAAGATGTAATTTTCAATACCTATTTGATTTAATATATTACCCATTATTTATTTAATTTTTCTTTTTTAGACAATAATACAGTTCCAATCATCGCAACCAAAAGTAAAATCGAAGCAAATTCAAATGGCACCATATATTCGTTCAATAATATTTTACCCAATACTTTGATAGATTGGAAATCTTCTCCAGTTGAATCATATTCACCAACAATTGGTTTAGAGTTAATGAATATTGCAATTAAAACCACGCAAATCAAACAGAAAGAAACAATAGCTCCTAAACGTGTGATTCTTGGTCGGTGAACTTCTCGCTGTTCGTTTAGGTTCATCAACATAATGGTAAACAGGAACAGAATCATAATTGCTCCAGAATAGACTATTATATGTACAATTGCTAAAAATTGTGAGTTTAATAATAAATAATGACCAGCAATAGAGAAGAAACAAATCACTAAGTAAATTGCTGAGTGAATTGGGTTTCTGCTAAAAATGGTTAAAAAAGCAGTCATTACGGTGATAAACGCTAAGAAACAAAATATAATTTGTACAGTTGTCGCGTGTGCAAAATCAGGAATATGTATCATTAGTTAGCGTTATTAAGTTGTGAGTTTTTAATAGCCATTTCTAAAGGCATCACTAATTTGTCTTTTCCAAAAATGAAATCTTCTCTTTCATAATTAGCAGGAACTAATACTTTAGAAGTTGTCAAATAGATAGCATCTTTCGGGCAAGCCTCTTCACACAATCCACAAAAAATACAACGAAGCATGTTTATTTCATAAATCGAAGCGTATTTTTCTTCTCTGTATAAATGTTTTTCATCTGGTTTACGTTCGGCAGCTTTCATTGTAATTGCTTCTGCAGGGCATGATAAAGCACATAATCCGCAAGCAGTACAATTTTCGCGGCCTTGCTCGTCACGTTTCAACATATGTTGACCACGATAAACAGGGCTCATTTCACGAACTTGTTCTGGATAGTGAATCGTAATTTTTTTTCTAAAAAGGTGCTTAAGTGTAATAGCAAGACCTTTTACAATCGCCACAAGATACAATCGTTCCAAAAAAGACATCTCTTTATTAGAGACCACTTTTTTTCTACCCGATAATGATATAGTTTCTATTGACATTTCTTAATCTATGATTTATGATTTTCAATTTGAGATCAATCAAACTTTAAATCTATTTTATTTTTATTTGAAGCCAGTTACGGTTCTTAGAATCCTAAAGCTGCTGCGATATCGTGTCTTAAAATAACAGCACCCGTAATCATAATATTAATAATCGAAAGCGGAATTAAAATTCTCCAGCCTAAGTTCATTAATTGGTCATATCTAAATCTTGGAATCGTCCAACGTACCCACATGTAAAAGAATATGAAGAAGCATATTTTTACAAATAATACCGCAATTCCTAAAAGATTAGCTGTGTTTACTCCAACATTTTCTACCATCCATTGCATTCCTGGGTAATTGTAACCGCCAAAGAATAAAACAGAAATAATAGTAGCAGAGATAAACATACTTGCATATTCAGCAAATAAATAGAATCCCATTTTCATTGATGAATATTCAGTGTGGTAACCTCCAATTAATTCGTTTTCACATTCTGCTAAGTCAAACGGAGTTCTGTTAGTTTCTGCAAATGAACAAATTAAGAAGATTAAAAAGGATAAAGGCTGATAAAAAACATTCCAGTTCATTCCTGATTGCTGTAATGAAATTTCTCTTAAACTCATTGTTCCTGTCATCATTAATAATGCGATCATTGATAATCCCATCGCAACTTCATAAGAAACCATTTGAGAAGCTGCACGAACAGCTCCCATTAATGAGAATTTATTGTTTGAAGCCCATCCACCAATCATGATACCGTAAACTCCAACAGAAAGAACTCCAAAAATGTATAATAATGCAATGTTTACATCAGTTGCCTGAAGATAAATATCTCTTCCAAAAAGATGCAGTTTATCTCCCCACGGAATTACAGCACTTGTCATCAAAGCTGTACTCATTGCAATTGCAGGACCTACAACGAATAAAAATTTGTTTGGCGTGTTTGGGAAAAATTCTTCTTTTGAGAATAATTTCATACCATCAGCAAGTGGTTGTAATAAACCTCCCCAACCTGCACGGTTTGGACCAACACGGTCTTGAAGAAAAGCGGCAACTTTACGTTCTGCCCAAGTAGAGTACATTGCCATAATCATTGTTACCGCAAAAACGACAACAATAACAACACTTTTTTCTATAATAAATGCACTTTCCATTTCTTAAACTTTTTTATCATTAGTAGTTAATGGAATTGCTGCCATACTAATTTTTTTACGGTCAATATCTCTACCTAAAAGAATATTCTTCTCTGTGTCAATTTCAACTTTCTCTAATTTTTGAGTGTAGTTATTTTGGTTGATAACAGAATCTTTTTCAAATTCTCTTGGTCCTTCAATAACCCAGTCATTAACGTTTTTGTGATCAAAACGACAGCTGTTGCAAATGAATTCTTCAACTTCATGATACTCATCTTTACGACCAGTTACACGTTGAATTTCTCCACCAAACATCCAAACTGTAGTTTTACCGCAGCATCCAGGAGTTGTACATTCTCTGTGTGCGTTATAAGGCTTGTTAAACCAAACTCTTGATTTAAAACGGAAAGTTTTGTCAGTTAAAGCTCCAACTGGACAAACGTCAATCATATTTCCAGAAAACTCGTTGTCGATTGCTTTTGAGATTCCAGTAGAAATATTAGCGTGGTCACCACGGTCTAATACGCCGTGAACTCTGTTGTCTGTCAATTGATCTGCAACTTGTACACATCTTTGACATAAAATACAACGGTTCATATGCAGTTGAATATTTGGACCGATATCTTCTGGTTCAAACGTTCTTTTTTCTTCAATAAAACGTGATTTTGGGTTTCCGTGCTCAAAACTTAGGTTTTGAAGATCACATTCACCAGCTTGATCACAAATTGGGCAGTCTAATGGGTGATTGATCAATAAAAATTCTGTTACAGATTTACGCGCTTCGGTAACTCTGGCAGAAGATTTACTGTTTACTTCCATTCCGTCCATACATCCTGTTACACATGATGCCATTAATTTTGGCATTGGTCTTGGGTCAGCTTCACTACCTTTAGAAACTTCAACTAAGCAGCAACGACATTTTCCACCGCTGCCTTTTAATTTTGAGTAATAGCACATGGCTGGCGGTACCAAATCTCCACCAATCATACGTGCAGCCTGCAGGATTGTTGTTCCTGGTTCTACGTCTATACTTTGACCGTCTATGGTTACTTTCATCTCTTACTTTTGTTTTTTTAGTTTCAGGTTTAAAGTTTCAGGTTGTTACTTGAAACTAAAAAAACGTGAAACTTGAAACTATTTTTTAAACTGTTTGTTTACCTACTAAATGCTTTACTTGCGAAAAAGGTTCAGCAACAAAGTGATCTCTATTTTTAATTTTTTCTGGGAAACGAACGTGATACTCAAATTCATCTCTAAAGTGACGAATCGCAGCTGCTACTGGCCAAGAAGCGGCGTCACCAAGTGGACAAATTGTGTTTCCTTCAATTTTACTTTGAATGCTCCACAATAATTCGATATCTTCTTCACGGCCTTGACCGTTTTCGATTCTCCATAAGATTTTTTCTAACCATCCTGTTCCTTCACGGCAAGGTGTACATTGTCCGCAAGATTCGTGATGGTAAAAACGTGCAAAATTCCAGGTATTTCTTACCACACAAGCAGTATCGTTGTAAACAATAAATCCTCCAGAACCTAACATAGATCCAGTAGCAAAACCACCATCACTTAAAGATTCGTAAGTCATTAAACGATCTTCGCCATTTGCAGTTTTGAAAATTAATTCGGCTGGTAAAATTGGCACTGAAGATCCTCCAGGAACAAATGCTTTTAACGGACGACTAGAAGACATTCCTCCTAAATATTCATCAGAATTCATGAATTCATCAACGCTTAAACCTAATTCAATTTCGTAAACTCCAGGATTTTTGATGTGTCCAGAAGCAGAAATTAATTTGGTTCCTGTAGAACGACCAATTCCAATTTTAGCATAATCATCACCAGAATTGTTTACAATCCATGGCACCGTTGCGATTGTTTCAACATTGTTTACCACAGTTGGATTTGCCCAAAGTCCTGAAACTGCTGGGAAAGGCGGTTTAATACGAGGATTTCCTCTTTTACCTTCTAAAGACTCAATAAGTGCAGTTTCTTCTCCACAAATATAAGCTCCAGCTCCACAGTGTACGTGAAGTTCAAGATCGTAACCTGAACCTAATATATTTTTTCCTAACCAGCCTGCAGCTTTAGCTTCGGCGATTGCTCTTTCTAAAATTTTGAAAACCCACATATATTCTCCACGAATGTAGATATATGAAAGATTTGCGCCCAAAGCATAACTTGAAGTGATCATTCCCTCGATCAATAAGTGAGGAATATATTCCATCAAATAACGATCTTTGAAAGTTCCCGGTTCAGATTCGTCGGCGTTACAAACTAAGTGTCTTGGTTTTCCTGATTTCTTGTCAATAAAACTCCATTTCATTCCAGCAGGGAAACCCGCGCCGCCACGACCACGAAGACCTGATTTTTTTACTTCTTCAGTAACTTCGTCTGGTGTAAGTGTTTTTAAAGCTTTTTCTACAGAAGCATATCCGCCATTTTGACGATATACTTCGTAGGTTTTAATTCCAGGAATATTGATTTTATCTAATAATATTTTTTGTGACATCTTATTTATCGTGTAATATTATTTTATCATCTCTACAATCAGCGATTAACTGATCGATTTTGTCTTCTGTCAATTTCTCTTTGTAGAAATCGCCTAACTGCATCATCGGAGCGTATCCGCAAGCACCTAAACATTCTACACCAGCAATGGTAAACATTCCATCTGGAGTGGTTTCACCCATTTTAATGCCTAATTTTTCAGAAGTATAATCCATTAAATTTTCGGCACCATTTAAACAACAACAAGAAGTCTGGCAAAATTCAAACATATACTTTCCAATTGGTTTTTGGTTGAACATGGTATAAAAAGTAACCACTTCATAAACCTCAATTGGTTTTATCTGAAGAATCTCGGCAACTATGTCTTGCAATTCAATGCTAAGCCAGTTGTTATGCGCGTCCTGCACTTCGTGCAAAACAGGCAGTAAAGCCGATTTTTGTTTGCCTTCTGGATAATGACTAATCAATTCATTGATACGAGCGATCAATGCCTCAGTCATATTTATTTCTTGTTTGTAATGTTTACGTTCCATTTTTATTTTAGATTTTAGATTTTAGATTTCAGATTTTTCAATCTTTGTCCTCAATCCGTATTCTGCAATCTTTATTAGTTTTTAGATTTTTCAATCTGAATTCTTCAATTCTATGATAAGTCTAGATTTTCAATCTTAATTATTAGATATGCTGTTCAGCAATCTAAAATCTAAAATCTTCAATCTAAATTTTTTTACGCGTCTAATTCTCCCGCAATTACGTTTAAACTCGAAAGGATAACAATTGCATCAGAAAGTAATGAACCTTTAATCATTTCAGGATATGCTTGGTAATAAATAAAACAAGGTCTTCTAAAATGTAATCTATATGGAGTTCTGCTTCCGTCTGTAACTAAATAGAATCCTAATTCTCCGTTTCCTCCTTCAACAGGGTGGTAAATTTCTGCAACTGGTACAGGAACTTCTCCCATTACAATCTTAAAGTGATAAATTAAAGATTCCATAGAAGTGTAAACATCTTCTTTTGGAGGAAGGTAATAATCAGGAACTTCAGCATGATATTCGTTTCCAGCCGGCATTTTATCCAAAGCTTGACGAATAATACTTAAACTTTCCCAAACTTCTGCATTACGAACACAGAAACGATCGTAAGTGTCTCCAGATTTTCCAACAGGAACACTAAATTCAAAGTCTTCGTAAGAAGAATATGGCTGTGCAACACGAACGTCATAATCAACTCCGGCAGCACGTAAGTTTGGACCTGTAAATCCGTAAGCCATTGCTTGTTCAGCAGAAATTGCACCTACGTTTACGGTTCTGTCAAGGAAAATTCTGTTTCTTTCGAATAAGTTTACGAATTCTTGCCAAGCGACAGGAAATTCTTCAAGGAAAGTATCTAGTTTTTTAAAAGCTTCTGGTGACCAGTCTCTTTCAAAACCACCAATTCTTCCCATATTTGTTGTTAAACGAGCTCCACAAATTTCTTCGTAAATCTCATAAACTTTTTCTCTGAATTGAAAAACGTATAAGAAACCAGTATATGCACCAGTATCTACTCCTAGAATCGAGTTACAAATTAAGTGATCTGTAATACGAGCAAGCTCCATTACAATAACTCTTAAATATTGTGCTCTTTTAGGAACTTCAATATTTAGTAATTTCTCTAAAGTCATCCACCACCCCATATTGTTAATAGGAGAGGAGCAATAGTTCATACGATCTGTAAGAGGTGTGATTTGATAGAAAGGACGATTCTCAGCAATTTTTTCAAAAGCTCTGTGGATGTAGCCAATAGTTGGTTCAGCCTCTAGAATTCTTTCACCATCCATTAATAGGATATTTTGAAAAATACCGTGAGTCGCAGGATGCGTTGGTCCTAAATTCAGTACCGAAAGCTCGCTTCCGTCTTCGTTTAGTTTGTCCTTAATTATTTTAGCATAACGATGCTCTGGTGGTAATAATAGTTCTGACATTTTATAATGTTGAATTATTTTTTAGCAATTTGTTGTTGTTCTTCCAAAGAATCTGTCGTCTTTATCAGTTCTTCCGCTGTCTTCCATTGGGAATTCTTTTCTCATTGGGAAAGACACCATTTCGTCCATATTCAAAATACGTTTCAATTGCGGGTGACCAATAAAATTGATTCCGAAGAAGTCGTATGTTTCTCTTTCCATCCAGTTTGAACTCAAGAAAATATTTGAAACGGTTTTGATCTCTGGTTTTTCACCATTCAAGTAAACTTTAATTCTAATACGTTTGTTTTCGTACCAGTTATGCAAATGATAAACTATCGCAAATTGACGATCTGCATCGTTGTCTGGATAATGAATGCCGCATAAGTCTGTTAAGAAGTGAAAACGTAAATCAGAATCATTTTTCAGGAAAAGGATCAAAGCTGTGATTTTTTCAGGAGTTGTTTCTAATGAAAAAATATCTCTTTCTTGTTGAAAGTTAAAAACACTTGTATCAAATGTTTCTGTAAGTTTATCTTGAATCAGGGTATTTTCTAAAGCCATCTTATGAAATGTTATAGGAAGCTAATAATTCTTGGTATTCCGGAGAGCTTCTGCGTCTAACAGATTCGCTTTTTACCAAATCTTGTAATCTCATTACTCCATCAACGATTTGTTCTGGTCTTGGAGGACATCCCGGAACGTAAACGTCAACTGGGATTACTTTGTCAATTCCTTGAAGAACTGAGTAAGTGTCGAAAACACCTCCCGATGAAGCACAAGCTCCAACGGCAATTACCCAGCGAGGTTCAGACATTTGTTCGTAAACTTGTCTTAAAATCGGGGCCATTTTTTTTGAAATTGTTCCCATTACTAATAACATATCTGCTTGACGAGGAGAGAAACTCACACGCTCAGATCCAAATCGTGCTAAATCGTAATGTGAAGCCATTGTTGCCATAAACTCAATTCCGCAGCATGAAGTTGCAAAAGGTAAAGGCCAAAGAGAATTCGCGCGTGCCAAACCTACAACATCATTTAGTTTTGTTGCGAAGAAACCTTCACCAACAACACCTTCAGGTGGCGCAACCATATTTACATTTGAATCGCTCATTTTTATTTTAGATTGTAGATTTCTGATTTTAGATTTTTAATCCTGAAATCGAAATCAATATTTTAAAAAATCAACATTGTATTTTAAGAATTTATTTTTCAAATCTATTCCGACAGCTACCGGGACTAAAATCTGAAATCTAAAATTTCCTTATTCCCAGTCTAAAGCTTTCTTTTTGATGATGTAGAAAAAACCAACTAAAAGCAGTGACATAAAAACAATCATTTTCAACATTCCTTCAATACCAAGTTCTTTAAAATTTACTGCCCAAGGATAAAGGAAAATTACCTCTACGTCAAACAATACAAACAGGATGGCAACTAGGAAATATTTTACTGAAAAAGGAATACGTGCATTACCAACAGATTCGATCCCGCACTCGAAGTTTTTATCTTTAACTTCAGAGGTTCTTTTTGGGCCTAATTTTCCAGAAATAATGATTGTTCCTACAACAAAACCAACAGCTAGAATGAACTGCATTAAGATAGGAATGTAACTGTATTGATCAGATTGCATAAGCTTAGCTTTTTTACTTAAAGAATAAGCCACAAAGATAACTTTCAATGACGTAAATCACAAACTAAAGGGTGACATAAGTACGCAATGCAACAACGTTTGGGTGTAATTTTTATTGATTATAAATAAGGTCTTAAAATTTTAATATTTTTTTAAGAAATGAGCAAAAAAAAACGTTTCGAAATTAATCGAAACGTTTTTAAAACCATTCAGAGGCAAAAAAAATAAATTGCTATATTTTTCTTAGATTACTGCTACTTTAGCAGCAACTTTCCCTTTTCTTCCTTCTTCTTCTTCATAGCTTACACGGTCACCTTCGCGTAATTCTTCCGCGTTAATTCCTGAAGCGTGAACGAAGATGTCCTTTCCTGTTTCTTCGTCTGTAATGAACCCATAACCTTTAGATTCATTGAAAAATTTTACTGTACCTGTACGCATTGTAATTGTAATAATAATTTATAATAAAGCAAATGTAATATATAAATTCATACAAAAGACATTAGGGTGTTAAATTTTTGTAAAAATTATTGATTTCCAGTGTTTTTACGTGGTTTATTGCATCAAATTTTATATGAAATGCCATAATTTGAGAATCATTAATTGTAGGAATATAAAAACGAGCCGATTGTAGGAATTTGAAATTTTAATAAATTATATTTTTAAGTATGTTTTTTCTCTTTTTTGAAAAGTAAAAAAGAGAAATATTTAGTGGTTAAAAAAAAAATACAGCCTTATTCTAATAATTTTAAGCTATTTGTATTTTGTATAAATATGAGTTGAACAAGATTGAACAATATAGTCAGAGACATATATTTTTTCTTTTTCGATTATTGCTGTATTTGGAGGGATTATAGACCAAATTGTTTTTTCTTTTGCAATTTCTCTTCCGTCTGTCATTTTGACGATAAAAAACAATTTATAAGTTTTTAATTTATGATCAAAAACGGTCAATTTAGAGTTGTTTTTTAGTTCATATTCAATTTCAATTTCTTTGTTTGTGTTTTTCTCAGAAAAGCAAATAGTTTTGACCTGTAAATTAAAGTCTCTTTCTTGATCGTCAGCTTGTTGTTTTTCAAAAGCAATGTTTTTTGCTGGCGGATTTGGTACTGATATGCAATTACAAAAAGCAAGGCAGGTTAAAAAGGGTATTATTTTTTTCATTACTTAGAGAATAACATTAATATTCTTAAGATGGATTGGCTGTTATATTGATTTTTAAATTTTGTATTAATGTTCTCGATTTTTTCTCTGGAAAGCGGCATGTAGAATGAATTTATAATTTCATCAAATTTAATGGTTTCTTTCTCATGAAGATTTTTTAAAATAGTACTTCCCATCAAATTGTTGAAGGTCTTTTTATACTGTTTAAAAAGAGATTGGTAAATTTTTGGATGTTCTTTGTATTGACTGTGGTCTTCTGTAGTAAGTTCGTCTGCTAGAAAACCTAAATAAGGAAGGTCTAAAAGTACTCTATTTTGGCTAATTAAGACCATATTAGTCAAGTCTTGAAGATCTTGCTTTTTACTGCTTCTCCCATAATCAGTAAGAATTCCTGCTTGTTGTATAAAAAGCTTATTTAATTCACGTACAAGTTGTGCTAACTCAGATTCTTTGTTATCAATAGTAGATACTTTTAATCTGTTATATAATACATCTGTTAAATCGTGGATACTATTAGATATTTTCAGGATAGTTTTTTTTTCATCTACATTAAAATTTTTCAAATCGGCAACAAGTAATTCTTTGCTTAAGTCATCGTAGCGTTTTGTTAATTTGAAAAAATAAGCGTCTGTGTTTTTAAAAAATAGGCTTTTATCTTGTTCTTTTTCGTTAAAATCGTTAGTTACACTTACTAAAAAGTCATAGAATTTGGAACACGCCAAAACGTTATAAATAACTTCAATACGATTTTTTTTGATAGCCAATTCTTGTTCTGAAACGTTGCTGTTAATAAGAAGTTTGCTTTTTTTATTTGTGAAGTAAACAGCGTCAAAGTTTTGTTTTTTCGAAAAATCATTTTTTTCAAAATCAATAAAAGGTTTGCCTTCTGTATTCAATAAGAAAGCCATATTCTTGATTTTTTTCTCTGGCATTTCGGCTAAATAGCGATAGTTTTTGTTGTAATCAACAAGTAGTGCTTTGTCTTTAAACTCAATAGCTTTTGCATTATCTCCCAAAGCATAGTAGCTGGTTGAAATGTTTGCCATTAAAGCCCAATAAATTTTTTTGGTTTTTTTATCGTTTACATCATATTTGGAAACTTCGCTTTCCCAAAATTTTATTTTTTCCGCAAGGAGGTTTTTTATTTTAAGATAGTTCTCATCAGTGTCTTCTAAATTTCGGGTAAATTCAAAAGAGTCCACAGATTGGTTTATTTGGTCAAGATCATCGTCTTTGAATTTGTATAAAGGAAGGGTTTCTTCAATTCTGGTAAAATCAATAGTTTCTTTAATTTCTTTGAAAAAATTATACAAAACATCCTTGTTATAAAGGTCGTAACAATTTTGGTTAATCGTTCCGCTCGAATTTTTAAGAAGCAATTGTATTTGATTGTTTGCAATTTCTTCCGTTTTAATACTGAAGTTGTTGTAAGCACTTACCTCCGAAATAACTTGAGAGGAGTTAAAATCTTTAGTATAAACAACTTCGTTTTTTCGTTTTATTGTAAAATTTAATTTTGAAGTAAAGATGATTTGTCCAATATAACTAATGTCATTACCATTGGTTATTTTTTCAGTTTTAGTATCAAGATACGTGCTGATGGGTTGTATAAATAACAAATAGTCGCTCTGTGTTGGAGCGACTATTTCTAAATTTCTTAAACTAAGATTGCGAATCGCATAGGCGGAGACTTGATTGTCTATTAAGCTGCGTTCTGTGGGATCTTCTATGATAACACCTATTTTATTGCTTTCTATTTTTACTTTAGGATATTTCCAATCATAAAATGAATATAAGACTTGTTTTGGGCTTTGTGCAAAACAGTTTACAACAAAAAGCAGTAAAAAGATTTTTTTAATCATTGTTTATTTAAAGGTCTAATTTAATTGAAAGCTCTTTCAATTGTGCGTCATCAATTGCTGCAGGAGCATCGATCATAACATCACGTCCTGAATTATTCTTAGGGAAGGCGATAAAATCTCTAATTGTTTCTTGACCTCCTAAAATAGCAACCAATCTATCCAATCCAAAAGCTAAACCTCCGTGAGGCGGTGCTCCAAATTGAAAAGCATCCATTAAGAAACCAAATTGAGCTTTTGCTTCTTCTTCAGTAAATCCTAAATATTTAAACATTAACTGCTGTGTCGCTTTATCGTGAATACGAATAGAGCCTCCTCCAATTTCGTTTCCGTTTAAAACCATATCGTATGCATTTGCACGAACTTTTCCTGGTTCTGTTTCTAACAAAGCCATATCTTCTGGTTTTGGAGATGTAAATGGGTGGTGCATTGCGTGGTAACGACCGCTTTCTTCGTCAAGTTCCAATAATGGAAAATCTACAACCCATAATGGAGCAAATTCTTCAGGTTTACGTAAACCTAAACGAGTTGCTAATTCCATACGAAGTGCTGAAAGCTGAGCGCGAGTTTTGTTTGCTGGACCAGAAAGTACAAAAATCATATCTCCAGGATTTGCTTCTGTTGCTTTTGCCCAGTTTGTTAAATCATCTTGATCGTAGAATTTATCTACAGATGATTTGAAAGTTCCATCTTCATTGCATTTTACATACACCATTCCTGATGCTCCAACTTGTGGACGTTTTACCCAGTCAATTAATCCGTCAATTTCTTTACGGGTATAATTTCCCGCTCCAGGAACAGCAATTCCCACTACTAATTCAGCTGCATTGAAAACAGGGAATTCTTTATGTTGTGCAAATTCGTTTAATTCGCCAAACTTCATTCCAAAACGAATGTCTGGTTTGTCATTTCCGTATGTTTTCATAGCATAATCGTAGGTAATTCTTGGGAATTTTTCTACTTCAATGCCTTTGATCTCTTTTAATAAATGTCTTGTCAAACCTTCAAAAACATTCAAAATGTCTTCTTGTTCAACAAATGCCATTTCGCAGTCAATTTGAGTAAACTCAGGCTGACGGTCTGCACGTAAATCTTCGTCACGGAAACATTTTACAATCTGGAAATATTTATCCATTCCACCTACCATCAATAATTGTTTGAAAGTTTGCGGCGATTGCGGCAATGCATAAAATTGTCCTTCGTTCATACGACTTGGAACCACGAAATCTCTTGCTCCTTCTGGAGTAGATTTGATTAAGTAAGGTGTTTCAACTTCGCAGAAATCTAAATCAGATAGATATTTACGAACTTCCATTGCTACTTTATGACGAAATAATAAGCTGTTTTTTACAGGATTTCTTCTGATGTCTAAATAACGGTATTTCATTCTGATATCTTCTCCACCGTCTGTTTCATCTTCGATAGTAAATGGAGGCGTTAAAGCAGAGTTTAAGATCGTTAATTCAGAAACTAAAATTTCAATTTCACCAGTCGGAATGTTTTTATTTTTGGCTTCACGCTCAATAACAGTTCCTTTTACCTGAATTACAAATTCGCGGCCAAGAGTTTTAGCTAATTCAAAAACGGTTTTATCGGTACGAACTTCGTCAAAAATAAGTTGTGTGATTCCATAACGGTCGCGTAGATCGACCCAATTCATAAATCCTTTATCGCGTGATTTTTGAACCCAGCCCGCAAGTGTAACTTCGGTATTAATATTTGAAGCGTTTAATTCGCCGCAATTATGACTTCTATACATGATCTCAATTTTAGATTGCAAAAGTAAACACAAAAAACAAAATAATATAGTAAAGTGATAACTTGATGCTTATAAATTTTAAATATTTTGTTAATTCTAAAATTTGGAAGCAGTAATTTCTTTAGATTTGAATCACTAAAAACAAATATAAATATCTATGAAAAAACTTTTTGTTACTGGTCTGTTGGTATTTGCCACTTTAAGTGTTGTTGGACAATCTAAAAATCAAATAAAATTTACAGCCAAAATTGCGAATAGAAATAGTGACACTCTTGTCATTAGAGGAAAAGATAATTTTAAACAAGTTATTCCGATTAACAAAAAGGAAACTTTTGCGGCTTCTTTTGATGCGCCAAAAGGATTTTATGTGTTTTCTGACGGAGTAGAATCTTCTAGATTGTATTTGAAACCAAATTCTGTGGTAAACTTAACGATGAATGCCAAAGAGTTTGATGAAACTATTGCTTTCAGCGGTAAAGGTGTTGAGGAGAGTAATTTTTTAGCACAACAAGCTTTAAGAAATGAAAAACTAGAGCAAGCTTTCTCTAAAGAACCTGCTGAATTTGCAGCAATATTAGAGGCTAAGAAAAAGACTGATGTCGAAAGTTTAGAGAAAGGAAATTTTGATCCAGAATTTGTTACTGCAATGAAAAGTAATTTTGAGCGTTTTAATCAATTCGCAGTTGAGAATTACGAAAGAACAGCAAAAGCAAATAAACTTAACGGAAAGCCTTCGCCAGAGTTTGATTATGACAATTATAAGGGAGGAAAAACAAAACTTCTGATTTAAAAGGGAAGTATGTTTATATTGATCTTTGGGCTACTTGGTGTGCACCTTGCAGAGCCGAAATTCCTTACCTGCAAAAAATTGAAGAGAAATACCATGGAAAAAACATTGAGTTTGTGAGTATTTCTATCGATAAAGCAAAAGACAATGAAAAATGGAAAAAGTTTGTAGCAGATAAAAATCTTGGAGGTGTACAATTGTTTGCTGACAAGGATTGGGAATCTGAATTTGTTGTTAATTATGGTGTAATGGGAATTCCAAGATTTATTTTGATTGATCCAAAAGGAAATATTGTAAGTTCTGATGCAGAAAGACCTTCATCTCCAGATCTTCAAAAGCAATTAGATTCGTTATTAAACTAATTTAAGGATTAAATTTACATCGTTATCGTAATTTTAGTTTTTGATTAAAATATTAGTAAAACCAGTGCTTAAGCGCTGGTTTTTTTGTTTTAGGCAAAATTCCAATGTTAAGTTTTCATTCAATGTTACCAAATTGTTAAGTAAAAGTTTTTTTAATGTAAACAAATAGGTATATTTGATAAAGATTTCTAAAACATTAATACCTAAAGATATGAAAAAGAGTATAATTTTAGCGGCACTATTGTTCTCTGGAATATTAGTTGCACAGGAAGCAAAACCAGAATTAGAAGTTGTTGGGAACAAGGTTAAAGCTGTTTATTATTATGATAATGGTAATGTTCAACAAGAAGGCTTCTTTAAGGATGGTAAATTAGACGGTGTTTGGGTATCTTATGACGAAAAAGGACATAAAAAAACCGTTGGAGAATACACAGACGGAGTGAAAACTGGAAAATGGATTTTCTTTAATGAAAACAATTTAAGCGAAGTTGCTTATGTTGACAATAAAGTAAGCTCAGTTAAAAACTTACAGAAAAATGCTTTAGCAAATAGAAACTAATTTAGTTTCGAACAATTTATAGAGAAACCGCTTATTGTAAGCGGTTTTTTTATTTCTTAGATTTTTTTCTTCTTCCAAACCAAATTACAAATCCTGTTACAGGAAGTGCTGAAGCAATTAGGCTGACGCTAAAAGCGAGGATTTTTCCAGGTAAATCTAAGACTTGTCCTGTATGTATACCATAATTCATTTCGACAACTTTTAGTCCTAAACTTTTTGAATGATACGGATCGCTTTGAATTAATTTTCCATCATAAGGATGAAAATAATAATTACTTTGATGATCGTATCTTAATGTATGCGGATATGCTCCTGTATTAATGAGGTCACCTTTTTGCTGTGGAAATGTTACAAAGAGCATTTCGGCATTTGGCTGCATTTTTAGGGTTTTAATAAAAGCATGATCGACAGCTGTGATTGAATTGGAGTTAAATTTTGTTGCATCGATTGTTGGTGCTTTTGTTTCAATTTCTTTGTCACCTCCAAAATTAAAGGTTTTGTATATTCCGTCGCCAACCCATTCGTAGGTAAATGTTAAGCCGGTTATCGCAAGAATAAAAGCGATCACTGCAATATAAAAACCAGATGTATTGTGCCAGTCATAATTAACACGACGCCATTTTGCAGACCATTTTACCGTAAAACTTCTTTTAATATCACTTTTTCGTTTTGGCCACCACTGAATTATTCCAGAAATTAATAGCAGAATAAAAATAATTGTCGAACCGCCTATAATATGTTTTCCAATATAATCGGGCAGTAATAGGTATAAATGAATGTGCTCGACAATAATAAAAAAGTCCGTTTTTGGGTTCTCAGTTTTTAAGTATTGACCAGTGTATGGATTAAAATAGAGGTATAAATTTTCGGTGTCAGAATACGTATAAACAATAGCTGAGCGATTTTTTCCGTAGTAAGAAACCATGCTCGATTTGTTTTTCGGGACAATTTCTGTTGCTTTTTGCTGCAAAACCGACGGCATCAAAAAAGGTTTATTCTGCGGTTCAACAAAACGCCATTCTTTACGAGTAATGTCTTTTATTTCATCATGGAAACAAAAAATGCATCCGGTGATACAAACTACAAAAACAATAAGCCCGGAAATTAATCCGAGCCATTTATGTAAAAAACGTATTTGTTTCGTAAATCCCATTTTTTGATTAAAAACGTAAAAGTATACGCAAAATCTATAGGAGACAAATTATTATTAAGAAACGATTTTTTTAGGTTTTAAATGATAAGCCGTATAAAGAGTTATGGAAGCTAAAACAATCCAGAAAGCATCAATGAAAAAGATTTGGATTTTGTTTTCCATAAACGAATTCCAAAACCAATTTCCAGAAATAATTCCGTTTGTAATTGGAATTAAAAACCCTAAAATACTTCCTGAAATAAGGCATGATTTATTGGTGAAAGCATCATTCTTTTTGATAATAAAAAATATAGTAAGCAATAGCCATCCTCCAAAATAAAGTAGATAAAGGTTATCTTGAGTTAATGGATAAAAAACTTTTGCCACGATAAACGCAAGCGCAGTGATTGGATACATGCTTAAGCAAATAGCGAGATAGATACGAACAACAGCAGCGTTAAAACGTCTTTTCTTTTCAGGTAAATTATTTTTTTGTCTGGCTACTAACCAAATCATGACTCCCGAAATAATTACAAAACAGGTTATGATTCCTAAAACAAAGCTTACTATTTTTAAGGCATAACCTCCGTAGTCACCAAAATGAATTCGGTACAAAACATTTTTAACAATACTAATGTAGCTGGTTTGTGTAATTGGATTTTTTCTAGCGATTTCCTTTCTGTCAGAAATACGGTAAACAACTTTTCCAATTCCGGTAAATTTTTTATGACTTGGTAATTCACCTTCTACTAAAACGTGCATGTTTACATCGCCGTAGTTTTGAATAAAAACTCGTGTGATTTCAAAATCAGACCAGTTGTTTTTTGCTTTAGCAACTAGTTTATTGATGTCAAAAGGAGCAGCTAATTTTTTATTATCAAATTTATAATCAGGATCGTTGTATTCTAATTCTTTATATAATTTATCTTGATCTCCTTTGTATAATGCCATTACGGCGGGCGCTACAATTAGAAGTTTAATCATAAAAAAAGCACCAGTTACAGCATAAACAAATTGAAACGGAAGTCCAATCATTCCCAACGCTGTATGAGCATCTGTCCATAATGTTTTTAATTTTTCTTTTGGACGGAAAATGTAAAAGTTAGAGACAATTTTGTTCCAATGAAGTAAAAGTCCAGTTATGATTGCAAATAAGAAAAACAAGGCGGTAAAACCAGAAAGATAGTAGCCAACTGGATAAGGAATCTGCGCCAAGAAATGTAGGCGGTATAAAAATTCTCCTAATGAATACGATTCTTCATAAGTAAATGATTTAAAGTTTTTAGTATTCAGATAAAAGAATGATCCTTCTTTTTGTTTGGCTGGAGCCAAAGTATCTTTGGTACCTTCCATATAAACCGCAACTCTATTTTCAACAGATGGTTTAGATATGGTAATATTTCTTCCGTGTAAAACGTGTTTTTTGTCAAGATTTTCTAATGCGCTATTGTAATCTAATTTGATTTCTCTAGTAATAGCAGTAGATTCACTTCTTTCCCAATTGATGATTTCATCTCTAAAAAAAGAAAACGATCCTGCAAAAAAGATCACAAAAAGTACAACGCTGATCACAATACCACTGACAGTATGTGTATGAAAATAGATATTATAATGACGATTGTTCATGGGTAATTACACTGCTGGATTATAGGTTTGACCAAGATAAATGAGTAGAGAAAAAACTAAGGAAAGTAAAATGTAAATCCCCCAGATTTTCCATCCGCTTTTCGCTAAAAACGCAATAACCATTAAAATAACCCAAAGTATGAATCCGCTGAAAGCCATTGTCATTAATACTTCAGGGCGATTGAACCATGATGCTAATGCTAAATGAAATGTTGTAGAAACAAGATAACCGCCAAGTATTGCTGCGGTTATTTTGGCAAAACGAGGCCAAAATGCGGGAGTTAAATATTTTGAATTTGCTGGCATTGATTGGTTATGGTTTAGTTGTAATAAAATTCAAGAAGAGCTATAATAATTAAAACAGCCAGAAGCACTTTGCTGTTTACTTTTTTTAATGGAGCAAGAATGATAATCAGGCTTCCAATTGTCATTAATTGAATAAAAAACATCAAAGTTCCGCAGCATAGTGATTGCGTAAAAAGCCACATTGCATAAGCCGTTGTTAAAAGAAGTAATCCGGTAATTTTAGTTTGTTTTGGATTGTTTTTCATCCATTTTTCAAAACCAAAATCATAAGATAAAACAGCTCTTTTTGAGGTGTAATACAAAGTATAAAATGCTAAAAAAACAATGAGACTGGCTAATGTTATCATAATTTTATAGAATTTAAAAACACCTTTCTATATCGTAGAGAAAGGTGTTTTTTGTTGTTTTCATTAGAATTTATAAGTAAAACTTGCCGCAAAAGCTCTAGGATCTTTTGGATGAATCGTTGACCATCCATCGTAAATTTCCTCGTTTGCGATATTGTTTACTTTAAACGTAATGTTGAATTTTTCTGTGTTATAGAAAATAGAAGAGTTTAAGACTGTATATGCAGGAATTGTAAATGTTCCTGTAGTTGCTCTGTTAACTATTTTATTATCGCCAACATAATTCCCTCCAAATCCTACTCCAAATCCTCTTAATAAACCTTGAGTAAATTTATAACTAGCCCAAAGGTTTGCCAAGTTTTGAGGTCCAGAACTTTCTGGTCTGAAACCAACAAAATCAGGATCTCCAGCAGTTAATAAAGCATCATTATAACTGTATCCAAAAACAATGTTTAATCCAGTTATTGGGTTTGAAACGATTTCAGCTTCAAAACCTTTATTGTGCTGTGCTCCATTTTGATAAGATGTTTGATTGTTCGGAATGGTTTTTGGATTTGAGCTTGGCGTTTCTATAACATAAACCTGATCAGAAACTTTAATATCATAATAGCTGAAGGTAGCATAAAGTTTATCTTTAAAAAGATTCAATTTTGTTCCTGCTTCAAATTGATTAGCTTGTTCTGGATCAAAAGTTCTTGGAGTTGAAACTCCTTCAAAACGATCTGAACCCGGAGCAACATTAGCGAAACCATTCATGTAATTGGCAAATACAGAAACTTTATCAATAATAGGCTGGTAAACCAACCCAAATTTTGGTGAAAAAGCAGTTTGATTGTAATTGTCAGCATCTGTACTTATATCGCCAGAATTGATAAAACGGTCAGCACGCAAACTTACCATTGCCGATAAAGCAGGCGTAAAGTTGATTACATTCGAGAAATAGGCACTATAAACTTCTTGTTTTGTTCTGTTGTTATTTCTTGGGCTGTCTCCAACAATTGCATCAGATGCCGCTTTTGTTAGAACTCCTGTGTCTCCGTTTGAAGGACCAAAAATAGCATTGAATGAAGCTAAGTCATCTCCAATGTAAACAGAGCCATTACCAAAGTATCCTGAGTTGTGATCCGTCATTGTTCTTTTGAAATAATCAAAACCTACAACAAGTCTGTTTCTTAAATTCCCAATTTTGAAGTCACCAATAAAATTTTGCTGAATATCAGTAGTTAGATTTCTGTTATCTTGATAGTTGAAGAATCTATTTAAAACAATTCCTTCTGTAATTTTTGGGAAGTATTGTGTTCCTTCATATAAGTAAGCGTAGTTTCCTGTTGATTTAGAAGAGCTTGATGAAAAGATAGTTTGTGAATTCCATTGATCAGAAATTTTATAATTCATCTGAGCTTGTATGTTGTATGAAGGTGTTTTTATGGTAAGCTCGTTACTTGTGTAAGAACGATTGTTATCATATTTTAATTCTGAGATATTGTGAACTCTTAAAGCAGTTCCTCTGTCTAAAAACAACATGGTTGGGTTTGTTGTTTCGTTACTCATGAATTCTGTATTTACTAAAAATGACAATCTATCATTTACTTCATAAGATAAGGAAGGAGCAATAAAAAAAGATTCTCTAAATCCTGCATCCTGAAAGCTGTCTTGTTTGTTGTAGGCGGTGTTAACTCTAAAGTTTAAGCTTTTTTTGTCGTTTAGTGAAGTGTTGACATCTGCAACTACACGCTGTAATCCGAAACTTCCAACAGTATAGTTTAATGAACCTCCAAATCCTTTGTATGGTCTTTTTGTTGTTGTGTTGATTAATCCTCCATAAGAGATTAAGCTGCTTCCAAATAAAGTTCCAGAAGGGCCTTTGATAATTTCAATTCGATCTACATTCGCAGGATCCAAACTTCCATTTGTCAAACCTGGCAAACCATTAACCATTGTTGGCTGAACAGCAAATCCTCTAAGAGAGTAATAACCTGCACCATCGCCTCCACGGCCAGTTGAAGCCCAAAGCTGAGTTATACCCGGCGCATTTTTTAATGCATCATCAAAAGTGGTTACAACTTGGTCTTTTAGAATTTCTCCTGTAATAGTCGTATAAACTTGTGGGTTTTCAAGATTTTTAAGTGGCAATCTTGATACTTGTTGATTTTCTTTACGAACAAAACGATTTTTTCTGCCATTTACCACAACTTCAGTTAATTCTTCAGAGTTTGAGGTGATATTAAAGTTTGCTGTCAGTTCTTCGCCTGCGTTAATTGTTATTTTTTTCTCTGTTGAAGAATATCCAACGGCTGAAACTTTTAAAGTGTATGTTCCCGGCTTTACATTTTTGATTTTATAATTACCATTTTCATCAGTAATTGTCCCAAATCTAGTTCCTTTTAAAGCAATTGAAATTGCTTCTGCTGAATCGTCGCTGCTTACTGTGATTTTCCCTTTTACAGTTGCTTTTTCTTGTGCTGAGATAGTTACGCTTGCTAGAAGAAAAAAACAAAAGCTCAAAAGAGAAATTGTGAATTTATATTTCATTACTATTTAGAATTGATTTTAATAGCGCAAATTTAAACCTTGATCAGCAACTATACAAGCTATTTTTATTTATTCTAAATTAATTCTTTTTTAAAGGTTAAAATTTTCATTTCTCTAAAAAATTAACACCTTAAGCAAGATTTAAGCTAATATTAAGAAAAAAAGCCTGTTCAAATGAATGAACAGGCTTTTTAGTTTTATTTAAAATTAATGAAATTACAATTCTAAAGCACGTTTAGCATCTCCGTTCATTAATAATTCTAATGGATTTTCTAATGCTTCTTTCACAGCAACTAAGAAACCAACAGACTCACGACCATCGATAATTCTGTGGTCATAAGAAAGCGCAACGTACATCATTGGGTGAATTTCAACTTTTCCGTTTACAGCAATAGGACGCTCAATAATATTGTGCATTCCTAAAATTCCTGATTGTGGAGGGTTGATGATTGGAGTAGATAACATACTTCCGAAAACACCACCATTTGTGATTGTGAAAGTTCCGCCAGTCATATCGTCAACAGTAATTTGACCATCACGAGCTCTTAAAGCTAATCTTTTGATTTCAGCCTCAATTCCACGGAAAGTTAATAGTTCAGCGTTACGAACAACAGGAACCATTAAACCTTTTGGTCCAGATACTGCGATTGAGATGTCAGCAAAATCGTAAGCAATTTTGTAGTCACCATCCATCATTGAGTTAACATCTGGGTATAATTGTAAAGCTCTTGTAACTGCTTTTGTAAAGAATGACATGAAACCTAAGCCTAAACCACCATGTTTTGCTTTGAAAGCATCTTTGTATTCATTACGAATTTGGTTGATTGGCGTCATGTTTACTTCGTTGAAAGTAGTAAGCATTGCAGTTTCGTTTTTAGCCGAAACTAATCTTTCTGCTACTTTACGACGTAACATAGATAATTTTGTACGCTCAGTTCCACGGCTTCCACCAGTTGGAGTTCCCATTGAAGGTACTGCATTTACAGCATCGTCTTTAGTGATTCTTCCGCCTTTTCCAGTTCCAGAAACTGTTGCAGGAGCAATGTTTTTTTCATCTAATATTTTTCTTGCTGCAGGAGATGGGGTTCCAGCTGCATAACTTGTTGCTGCAGGAGCTGCTGCTGGAGCCGGTGCCGCTTTTGGAGCTTCGGCTTTTGGTGCCTCAGCTTTTGGAGCTTCAGCTGCTGGAGCCGCTGCCGCGCCACCTGCAGGTTTTGCTGCATCAGTATCAATTAAACAAACTACAGCGCCTACTGCTACTGTATCACCTTCTTCAGCTTTTAGCGTGATAACTCCGCTCATTTCAGCAGGTAATTCAAGAGTAGCTTTATCTGAATCAACTTCAGCAATAGCTTGATCTTTTTCTACATAATCTCCGTCTTTTACTAACCAAGTTGCAATTTCAACTTCTTTTATTGATTCCCCTGGTGATGGGACTTTCATTTCTAAAATCATCTTTGTTTTTGTTTAAGGTTTGTATTGCTTAAGATTTAGAGAGTTTGGCTGGTCTTTAATTCTTAAACGTTAAACTAATTTTTTATCTGAATAAATTTTTATCGAATACCATTCTAATTGCATCTGCATGACGACGTTTTGCACGTGTATAACTTCCAGATGCTGGAGCAGCATAAGCTTTTAACGACGCTAATCTCCATTTTACAAGATCAAAGTTCATTAACATAAAGCTGTAAGCTCCCATGTTTTTAGGTTCTTCCTGAGCCCAAACATAATCATCAGCATTTGGATATTGCGCGATAATTGCTTTTAATTGCTCAACTGGTAATGGGAACAATTGTTCAATACGAACAACTGCAACATCATTTCTTCCGTTGTTTTCTCTTTCAGCAACGATGTCGTAGTAGAATTTACCAGTAACAAAAACTAATGTTTTTACACCTTTTTTATCTACAGTATTGTCGTCAATTGTTTCTTGGAAGCTTCCAGTTGCCAATTCTTCAACTGAAGAAACGCATCTTGGATCACGCAATAAACTTTTTGGAGAGAAAACTACCAATGGTTTACGGAAATTGGTTTTCATTTGTCTTCTTAACAAGTGGAAGAAGTTGGCTGGCGTTGTACAGTCAGCAACATACATGTTTTGTCTTGCACAAAGTTGTAAGTAACGCTCCATTCTTGCAGAAGAGTGCTCTGCTCCTTGTCCTTCATAACCGTGAGGTAATAATAAAACAATACCGTTTTGGTTGTTCCATTTATCTTCACCACATGAAATATATTGGTCAATCATAATTTGAGCTCCGTTAGAGAAATCTCCAAATTGTGCTTCCCAAATAGTTAATGCTTTTGGATTTGCTAATGCATACCCATAGTCAAAACCTAGAACGCCATACTCTGATAATAAAGAGTTGAATACGCCGAATTTTCCTTTTTTGTTTTCAATAGAATTCAATAGGATTACTTCTTCTTCAGAATCTTCAACTTTAACTACAGCATGACGGTGAGAGAAAGTTCCTCTTTCAACATCTTGACCAGAAATACGAACATCAAATCCTTCTGTTAAAAGAGATCCGTAAGCAAGTGCTTCTGCTGTTCCCCAATCAAGTGTATTGTTATCATATCCTGTTTTTCTGTCAGTAACAATTTTGCTTATTTTGTTAATAAACTTTTTGTCTGATGGTAATGTTGAGATTGTATTGATGATAGAATCCAATCCTTTTTTATCAAAAGTAGTATCTACTTTTTCTAACATTTGTGTGTCAGTTACCTGAACAAATCCTTCCCATTCGTTTTTCATGAATGGAGTAATGATTGTTAAATCTTTTTTACGAGAAGCTTCTAAGTTTTCCTCTAAAGCAGATTTGTATTCTTTTTCTAAAGCATTAACATAAGAGGCATCGATTACGCCGTCAGATAATAATTTCTCTGCGTAAATGTCTCTTGGGTTTTTGTGCTTAGCAATAATTTTATATAAAACAGGTTGTGTAAAACGAGGTTCATCACCTTCGTTATGACCGTATTTTCTGTATCCTAATAAATCGATAAATACGTCACGTCCAAACTGCATTCTGTAATCTAATGCAAAAGACACAGCGTGTACAACAGCTTCAGCATCATCAGCATTTACGTGTAATACTGGAGATAAAGTTACTTTAGCAACGTCTGTACAATATGTAGATGAACGAGCATCTAAGTAGTTAGTTGTAAAACCAACTTGGTTGTTGATTACAATATGGATTGTTCCTCCAGTTTTGTAACCGTCAAGCTGAGCCATCTGAATGATTTCATACAAAATTCCTTGTCCTGCGATTGCCGCATCTCCGTGTACAGCGATAGGTAATACTTTAGAGAAATCATCAGCATAATATTTATCTTGTTTAGCTCTTGTGATTCCTTCAATTACAGCTCCAACAGTTTCTAAGTGAGAAGGGTTTGGTGCTAAATTGATGTTGATGTTTTTTCCTGATCTTGTTTTCTTGTCAGCCGTAAGACCTAAGTGGTATTTTACGTCACCGTCAAAATACTCTTGATCGTAATCTTTACCGTCAAACTCACCAAAAATATCTTGAGTCGATTTTCCGAAGATGTTTGCCAAAACGTTCAAACGACCACGGTGAGCCATTCCCATTACGAATTGTTCAACACCTTTTTCAGCAGCTTGCTCGATTAAAGCATCTAAAGCAGGAATGATAGATTCTCCACCTTCTAATGAGAAACGTTTTTGTCCAACATATTTTGTATGAAGGAAGTTCTCGAAAGAAACAGCTTGATTTAATTTATTTAAGATTGTTTTCTTTTCTTCTGTAGAGAAATTAGGCTGATTAACATTTACAGATAATTTATCCTGAATCCATTTTACAACGCCAGGATTTCTGATATACATATATTCAATACCAATATGCTGGCAGTAAATAGCTTGAAGACGATTTACGATATCCTGCAATGAAGAAGGCGTCATTCCAATTGTTTGTGCAGCATCAAAAACAGTAGAAAGATCAGTAGCTGATAATCCGAAATTTTCGATGTCTAAAGTTGGAGATGAAGTTCTGCGGTCACGAACAGGGTTTGTTTTTGTAAACAAATGTCCGCGAGTACGGTATCCGTCAATTAATTTTAATACGTTGAATTCTTTTTGCAGTTTTTCTGAAACCAAACTGCAGTCTGCGTTGCCGCTAGTCACATATTCAACAATCTGTTGAACTGGATTTTCGTCATTATAAACCGTTTGTCCAAAGTCAAAACCTTGAAAAAAACTTCTCCAGCTTGGCTCTACGCTGTCTGGGTTTACTAAATATTGATCGTATAATTGTGCGAAAAACTCTGTATGCGCTGCATTTAAAAATGAAAACCTATCCATAATATCAGTGAATATACTTTTTGTTAAATAGAATGGCAAAAGTACAACAATCGCCTTTATTTAAATCTTTTTTTTACGTACTTTTACGTAAAAATTTGTTAAAAATAGACTTAACTATGAATAAAATTCAATTTTCAATCGATTGCAGATCTTTTTTTGTGATTATAGCAGTCTTGTTTTCCAGTTTTACATTTGCACAGCAGAAGTATGTTATAGATAACAGTAATCATTTTTGGGACAAGGTTCAATTTGGAGGCGGACTTGGTGTTGGAATTGGTTCTGGTTATACCGATATTTCTGTAATGCCAAGTGCAATTTACAATGTCAATGCGATTGTATCGGTTGGTGTAGGATTGCAATTTGGTTATTTGTCGTCTAAAAATTATTATGATTCATTTGTTTATGGAGGAAGTTTAGTTACACTTGTAAACCCGATTCCAGAAATTCAATTGTCTGCAGAGTTAGAGCAGGTAAGGGTAAATACAGATTATGACTCAACTCCATACCGACCAAGTTATTCAGATAATTATTGGAATACTGCTTTGTATCTTGGTGCTGGTTACAGAACCGGAAGTGTTACCATTGGTGCTCGATATGATGTTTTGTACAATCCTAATAAAAGTCTTTACGGATCTGGATTTATGCCTTTTGTGAGGGTTTATTTCTAGAAATTCAAAGAGTCTACTGGAATTTGAATATAAATCGATCATCGGGATTCCAAACAAAATCTTGCGAGCATATATAGCCTCTAAGCCACAATTGACCGTCTGTTTTTTTAAGATAAAATCCTTTTGGGAAATCGTCATCATTAATAATAGGCTCAGAATATATGGTTAGAGAACCGAGCGGTGCTTTGTTTTTTTGATTGTCAGGAATGATTATTTCTTTTTGATCACGTAACGTCAATCGTAAATATGGCGCTGCTTCAAGCGGGCATTCTGATAATTCAAACTTTTTTAGATGTTCTTTTATTTGTGGCATAGTTGCGCCATTTGGAAATCCTAATTCTTTTATTGAAATTTCTTTTACTAAAATAGAATGCTTTTCCTGAGAAGTTTTAAAATTTTCATTTGAAAAAAGGATCTCAGCAAACTTATTCAGCATGATCTGAGATTCTTTTAATTTTTGCAGTAAAATTTCTTTAGAAAAACCTCCGTATTCAATTGTTGACTCGTTTTTATGGTCACTGTCTGAACGATTCATCATGAGTAAATTTAAATTTAATGATTGAAATTTTTAAGGTTTATATATTTAAAGATGTCTGAAAATCAAGTGTTTTACTTGTAATAATTACTAAATCAAATCTTCATTTTTTAATTAATGAAATCATTGCGCTCAATATATAGTTCTTGTGTTTTACATTCCGATGTTTATAATTTCTATGTCTTAAATCAAGATTTTAAATTTAAGGATAAAACTTGTAAAACACACACTATGTTCTACTGAAGAAATCTCAGAAAGGCAGTTTAATCAGTTCATATTTGATGAAAAATAATTCGATGCAGGTGAAGTTTTTGTTAATTTCGATAATTATATTTTAAAGACGATCCATTCATGTAAACTGAAATAAATTCATTCTCTTTGAATTTGCTATTGCAAAAACTTTTATTTGCCAAAAAACCTTTATACGTTATGTTCGACAAATCTGAAAGTGTATAAAATAGATTATTATTAACCGTTCTTTTAGTTTGATTAGCTTTTAATTGTTCTATTTTATCCTTGTAAATGTTGCAATAATTCGTCGATCCCCAAAAAAACATTGGAATATTTAATTCATATTTTGTTGGGTTAGAGGAGCCATAACCAAATAAAGTTTCATTTTTTGTATCATACAAATTAACGCCGTGATCTGCTGTAAACATAAGAAAAGCTTTTTGATCCTTTAAATCAATACATTTTATTATTTGTGACAACACGTAGTCTTGTAGTAAAATTTTGTTATCGTACTGATTGATTAATGCATTTTTACTTTTAATTCCTTCTATAGCATTAGCTGCATTTGGCTTAAACAATTTAAACGATTCAGGAACTGTTCCATGGTTTCCAATTAGGTTAATAAGAATAAATTTCTTTTTCTTTGACTTCTGGGCTGCAACACTTTTTAGCACTGGTAAAACATCCAAATCAGTATGTGATTTTTTTTCAAATATTTTAAAAATATGATCAGGCTCATTCTCATTTTCTAAATAGAAGATATTTTGACTTGAAATCCAATTCGTCTCATATCCAGCTTCTTTATAAAGAGATAGGATTGATTTTTCTGAAAAAGACAAATTAGCATTTTCAGGAGTTGCTTCTGTGATGATTAAAGGAATGGAAGCTGAAGTAGAATTACCATTCGAAAAATGATTTTTATATGATATTAAATTCTTAATCTTATTTAATTCTGGACTCGTCATTCTGTGATATCCATTTAAATTCCATTGAGCGCTTCTCATTCCTTCACCAATAACAAAGACAACAATGTCAGGGGTTTCTGTTTTTGAAGTTGATTTTGTTACTTGGAAGCTGAATTTATGGCGTTTTTCCTTTAAGTTATCTGTCTTTCTTTTATAATAGAAAACTTCATAGGTTCTATAGTATAAATTGAAGGGGTGTTCTTTAAGAATATATTGTTTAAAAGAATACTTTAACAGATTTTTTCCAGAATCAAATTGTTCAGAATTCTTTAATCTGATAAAAATACAAATCAGCAAAACAAAGAAGCATATTCCTAAAATTTTAAAGTTTTTCGAAATTTCAAATTTCAAATTTAGTCGCTTACTTTCCTTGATGAGATAAATAATAAAACATAAAAAAAGCAGTAAGCTAAAAAACAGCCATTTAAAATTACTTACGAATTCAAGAGATTCATTAGTATTTGTGTAAACTAGAGCCTTCAAATTGTCCATCGTCAAATATTGTTTTAACACAACAATATTTGTTGTTTCTCCAAGCATTGAAAATAAATACACAGAACCAACTATTATAGATGAACGATAATAAGATTTCGTTAAAAATGAGATAAGCGATAGTAGTATTAGGAATATTGTGATTTTTGACAATATGATAACCAGTGCTTCTAAAAAGCTATTATTTATGTAGTTAAATAATAAATCAGGAATTAAAAGTAAAAAGACAGCTAATACTAAAAAGGCTTTTTTTTTCATTTAGATCTTGATTTTTCTGTTTTTGTTCAAAAGTAGAAAACAAATAATATTAAATCTCAATTATAATCTACTCAAATCAACTAAATCTTTGAAATGTTTTTTTTCTAACACCAGCAACTTTGTTTGTACTGGTTAGACATTTTTTTGGACGTTTTTTATTAGAATTAGTATCAAATGAAAATATAAAAAAAGACACTAAAAGTGATGTTAAATAAAGGATTTGTTACTTGTAATAATTTCTAAACCAAACCTTTTGCCATTCTCTTTTTAAGATTAAAAAAGAAACCTGTTCGGCAAGAATGACTAAATCTGAACCGTCGAGCTTTTTGATTTGGTCTTCAGAAACATCAATAATGTAAAGCAGATTTAAGTATTCAGCAAATTTGTACTGAATCATTCGGTAGATTTTTTCGTGAAGCTGAATTTTTAATTCTTCGGGAGAAACACTTAACGGAAAATCGATTCCTTCATTGGCTAAATTAAAATCTTTGTTGATCTGCTCAATCAAGTTTAAATATAAAGATTCCTTTTGGGCTTCTTCAAATAATAAATCACTATTTAATGGAGTAATATACATTTAATTAGATTTGTGATTTTAAATTGCTGATTTTTAAAAGAAAAACTAAACTTTTCTATCCATTAAATTCTCTCCGAAAGTTCTTAAAACATTTTTCTTTTCTGGGCTGATTTCCATTTTTTCCAAAGTTTCAAAAGCTTTAAGAGTATACATTTCGATAGTTTCCTGCGTCGTTTTTGAGGCGCCTGACTCGTTGAAAATGGCTTTTACTTTTTCGATTTTCTCTGAATTATCTTCTAATTGAACGCTGAATAATTTTTGTAATTCATCCCCTTTTTCGGGAGTCGAGAATTCTAATGCTTTTAAGTATAAATAGGTTTTCTTGTTCTCGATAATATCGCCGCCAACTTGTTTTCCAAAAGTTTCAGGATCACCAAAAGCATCAAGATAATCGTCTTGAAGCTGAAAAGCTAAACCTAAATTTAGTCCAAAATCATAAATCAAATCACCTTCTTTTTCTGAAGTTTTGGCAACAATTGCTCCCATTTTCATTGCTGCGGCTACAAGAACAGCAGTTTTGTATTCGATCATTTTCAGGTATTCTGGAATAGTAACATCGTTTCGGTTTTCAAAATCAACATCCCATTGTTGTCCTTCGCATACTTCGAGCGCAGTTTTGCTGAAAAGTTTGGCTAAGTCTCTAAAAACAGTGGGTTCATATTGTTCAAAATACTGATAAGCTAAAATAAGCATCGCGTCACCAGAAAGAATTCCAGTATTCAAATTCCATTTTTCATGAACCGTTATTTGTCCTCTTCTCAAAGGTGCATCATCCATAATGTCATCATGAACTAACGAGAAGTTATGAAAAACTTCAACAGCCATTGCTGCCGGAAGTGCCGTTTTATAAGTAGTGTCAAAAACTTCAGAAGCCATTAAAGTCAGTACTGGTCGTATGCGTTTACCGCCAAGTCCTAAAATGTATTCAATAGGTTCATAAAGATTCCCTGGTTCTTTGTGTATGTCTTGTTTTTTTAAATAATCAATAAAAAAATCCTGGTATTGACTTATATCGTGCATGAAATTCTAATTTATGAGCTTCAAAGATACAATTCATTAATGAATTATTTCTGCCTTAAAATTCCAAAAGTATAGTTTCCGCCTAAAATTGTCATTAAATGTATTAATTCTTAACAAGTTAAAATTATTTTAAAAAAAACACGGAAACTTTTTTGGTGTTTAGAGTTTCCTGTTTATATTTGCACCGTTAATTTGGAAACTATAAACACTGTAAAAGTTTCCGTAAGAGGTTTGAGGAAGCTATAAACTCAATAAAATCAAATATTTATGAAAACAACATGGACTTTAGATTCGACACAATCAGATGTTTTAATAAAAATGAGACATTCGATAATTGCTTATTTAGGAGGAACAACAAATAAATTTGGCGGTTATGTGAATATCGAAGACAATGAAATTGAAGATGCGTCGGTTGAATTTTCACTGGATATAAATAATAAAAATGAAAGCTTTCAGCAGATAGATACTTATTTGCAGCTTCAAGATTTTTTTGATGTAGATGAGCATCCAATCATCAGTTTTAAATCGACTTCATTTCAAAAAGTGAATAATAATATTAACTTTTTTAAAGGCGATTTAACGATAAAAGATGTGACTAAAGTTGTAGAACTTGATGCAGAATTTATTGGCGTTAATACTTATAATGGAGAGCGAAAAGTTGCTTTTGAAATTAAAGGAGATATTAGACGTCAGGATTTTGGACTTGATTATAATTCATTTAATCATAACGGAGGTTTAGCATTAGGCAAAGATATTAAGCTGATTGCAAACTTAGAATTTAGTATATAAATCTTACAGAAAGTATAATTTAATGTAAAATTATTACAAATATAATGGAAACTATTTTTTAGATTTTAGTTTCCTAAGTATATTTGTGATGCAAGTCGGAAAATTAAAATGAAAGAGAAAATTATTTCGAAGGCTAGTGAGCTTTTTTTAAAGCTTGGCTTTAAGAGCGTTACGATGGATGATATTGCGGGTGAAATGTGTATTTCGAAAAAAACGATTTACAAGTATTTCTGTAATAAAGAAGTTTTAATTGAAGAAAGTACTTCGACGGTTCATAAACAAGTGCATGGAATAATTGACACTATTGTAGCGAAGAACTTCAACGCGATTCAGGAGAATTTTGAAATTAGAGAGATGTTCCGTGATATGTTTAAAAACAATACAGATACATCGCCAATTTATCAGTTAAAGAAACATTACCCAGAGATTTATCAAAATGTATTGTCCTACGAAATCGAACAATGTACACAGTATTTTAGAGAGAATATTGAAAAAGGAATCCGCGAAGGTTTATATCGCCCCGATTTAAATATTGACATTTATGTGAAGTTTTATTATACTTTAATTTTTCATATAAACGAAACTACTGTTTCTGAAAGAGAAGCGCAGGAAATAGAATTGGAAGCTTTGGAGTACCATTCCAGAGCAATGGCGACAGAAAAAGGAATAGCTGAATTAGAAAACAACTCGAAAAAGTTAGAGCATAATCATCAATCTATATAAACATGATTTTTAAATCATCAATCCAAAATAAATTTTAACTTCATATGAAACGAATAGTTCTTATATTTTTGTGTACAATTGGCTTATCGGTCAATGCGCAAGTAACAACTTTAACCTTGAAAGACGCACTTAATTATGCGCTTCAAAATAAAGCCGATGCTAAAAAAGCAAAATTACAGGTTGAAAATAGTGAGTACAAAATTCAGGAAATACGTTCACGAGCATTACCTCAAATTTCTGCTAATGGAAATTTAACTCATAATCCAATTATTCAAACAACGGTTATTGATGGTGCAGGATTTGGTCAGCCTGGAACTACTATTCAAGCGGCATTTGGTCAAAAATGGACATCAACTGCAGGAGTTTCTTTGACTCAGGCAATTTTTGATCAATCTGTTTTTACAGGATTAAGAGCAGCAAAATCTACTCGTGAGTTTTATCAAATAAACGATCAGTTAACAGAAGAGCAGGTAATTGAAAGAGTTGCAAACAACTATTATTCTGTATATGTACAAAGAGAACGATTAGTTCTATTAGATAGTAATTATGTTAATACTACTAAAGTTCGTGATATTGTAAAAGGACAGTTTGATAATGGTTTGGCTAAGAAAATTGACTTGGATCGTATTATTGTAAAAATGTCAAACATTGATACGGAGCGTCAGCAAATTAAAAATCAAATTACATTACAAGAAAATGCTTTGAAGTTTTATATGGGAATGCCTATTGAAACTGTAATTGATATGCCTAAAGAAAAATTTGAAGTTGTACCTGCTTCATTAACAGAGTTACCAAATATCGAAAACAGAACAGAGTATTTGCTTTTGAAAAAACAAGAGGAGCTTTTAGTATTCAATAAAAAAGCAGTTGAAGCAGGATATTATCCAACACTTTCGCTGACTGCAGGTTACAATTATATTGGTCAAGGTCCTAACATGCCTTGGTTTGCAAAACCTTCAAATGGTGTGTACTGGTCAGATTTCTCTGCAATTGGATTGAATTTACATGTGCCAATTTTTACAGGTTTTGGAACTCGTGCAAAAGTAAGACAGGCTGATGTAGAAATCAGATCGCTTCAAGAAGATATTAAAGACACTAAACTTTCGCTTGATTTAGATTACAGAAATGCAATGGCTCAAATTGACAATAACCTTGTTACAATAAAGAATCAAAAAGAGAACATGCGTTTGGCGACTGAGATTTTAAGCAATACAAAAAATAATTATCTTCAAGGATTAGCATCATTAACAGATTTACTGGATGCTGAAAATGCATCTCTTGAAGCTCAAAATAATTTTACCAGAGCAGTTTTAAATTATAAAATTGCCGAAATATCTTTAATCAAATCAAAAGGCGAACTTAAATCTCTTATTAAATAACTAATTACAATGAAGAAAACTATTATAACAATCGTAATCATAATCGCAGCACTGGGGGCGATTGGGTATGTCTTAAATAATAATAAGAAAGAAAATAAAGAAAAAACAGATATTGTTGCAGAAAAAAATGCAGCAGTTTCAGTAAAAGTTTCACCAGTAAAAACTGAAGAAGTTTCATTAGATTTTGTTGCAAACGGAAACTTTCAGCCTATTCAAGAATTAACATTCTCAGCTGAGAAATCTGGAAAAGTAATCAGCGTTTTAGCTAAAGAAGGTGATTATGTACGTGTAGGTCAAACATTGTTAACCATGAGAGGTGATGTAATCAATGTAAGTGCGCAACAAGCACAAGCAGCATATCAAAATGCAAAATCTGATTACAACAGATACGAAAATGCTTTTAAAACAGGTGGTGTTACTAAACAACAATTAGATCAGGCAAAGTTAGCTTTAACAAATGCTGAGTCTAACCTTAAACAAGCAAATATCAATGTTGGAGATACTAAAGTAAAAGCGCCGATTAACGGTTTTATCAATAAAAAATACATTGAGCCGGGATCTATCTTAACAGGTATGCCTGCAACTGCATTGTTTGATATTGTAAATGTTTCTAAATTAAAACTTATTGTTACTGTAAACGAAAATCAAGTAACAAGTTTAAAATTAGGAGATCATGTTAATATTACTGCAAGTGTATATCCTGATAAAACTTTCTCTGGAAAAATTACTTTCATTGCTGCAAAAGCTGATGAGTCTTTAAACTTTCCTGTTGAAATCGAAATTGCAAACAATACCAACAACGACCTAAAAGCAGGTATGTACGGAACTGCAAATTTTGCATCAAAACAACAAAAACAAAGCATGATGGTTGTACCTAGAAACGCGTTTGTTGGAAGTGTAAGCAGCAACGAAATTTTTGTAGCTGAAAATGGTATTGCAAAACTAAGAAAAGTAACTGCAGGTAGAATTTTGGGAGATAAAGTTGAAGTTATCAATGGTTTATCTGATGGAGAAAAAGTAATCGTTACAGGACAGATTAACTTACAAGACGGAAATACAGTAGAAATTATTAAATAATTATTGGCTTTAAGCCGTAAGCTATAAGCTTTAAGCCCATTAAAAGCCTGAAGCCTATAGCGTACAGCCCACAGCATAAAGCAACAAATATGAAATTAGCCGAAATATCCATAAAACGTCCGTCGTTAGTAATTGTATTGTTTACAATTCTAACACTTGGTGGATTGTTCAGTTACAGCCAGCTAGGCTACGAGCTGATCCCGAAGTTTGAACAAAACGTTATTACCATTTCTACCGTTTATCCTGGAGCTTCTCCAAGTGAGGTTGAAAATACTGTGACCAAGAAAATTGAGGACGCGATCGCATCCTTAGAAAATGTCAAGAAAATTGACTCTAAATCGTATGAAAGTTTATCGATCGTATCGATTACATTAACATCAAACGCAAAAGTCGATTTCTCTTTAAATGATGCACAGCGAAAAATTAATGCCATCATTAGTGATTTACCAGATGATGTTAAAACGCCGGCATTGACAAAATTCTCGCTGAGTGATTTACCAATTATGACGCTAGGTGCTAACGGAAAAATGGACGAAGCAGAATTTTATGACTTAATTGACAAAAAAATTGCGCCTATTTTATCTCGTGTACAAGGTGTGGCTCAGGTAAATATTATTGGTGGATCAGAGCGTGAAATTCAAGTAAATCTTGATGCAGTAAAAATGCAGGGTTACAACTTGTCAGTTCCGCAGGTGCAACAAAACATTTTGACTTCAAACTTAGATTTCCCAACAGGAAATATCCAAACTCGTAATCAAAAAATATTAATTCGTTTAGCGGGTAAATATAAAAGTGTTGACGAATTAAGAAACTTAGTAGTTTCTTCTCAAAACGGAATACAAATTCGTTTAAGTGATATTGCTGATGTTCAGGATACACAAAAAATTGCGGAGAAAATATCTCGTGTAGATCAAAAAAGTGCAATCGTTTTACAAATCGTAAAACAATCTGATGCAAATGCCGTGGCGGTAAGTGAGCATTTATTAAAAACAATTGCGACTCTTGAAAAAGATTATAAAGTAAACCAGTTAAAATTAGAAGTCGCAAAAGACAGTACCGTATTTACTCTTGAAGCAGCAGATTCTGTAGTACACGATTTATTAATTGCAGTAGTTCTTGTTGCTTTTGTAATGTTGTTCTTCCTTCACAGTATTAGAAACTCATTGATTGTAATGGTATCTATTCCTGCATCGTTAATTGCTACATTTATTGGTATTTATTTAATGGGATATACCTTAAACTTAATGAGTTTATTAGGATTGTCTTTAGTTGTAGGTATTCTGGTCGATGATGCGATTGTGGTATTAGAAAATATCTACAGGCACATGGAAATGGGTAAAAGCCGAATTCGTGCATCTTATGATGGAACTGCAGAAATTGGTGGTACAGTAACTTCTATTACTTTAGTAATTGTCGTGGTATTCTTGCCAATCGCAATGAGTTCTGGTTTAGTATCTAATATTATTACGCAATTCTGTGTTACCGTAATTATTTCAACGATGTTGTCATTGTTGGCTTCATTTACTATTATTCCTTGGTTGTCATCTCGTTTCGGGAAATTAGAGCATATTGAAGGGAAAAATTTATTTGGAAGAATCATTCTTGGTTTCGAAGAATATTTAACACGTTTCACAAACTGGGTTTCTCATTTGTTAACTTGGTGTTTAGATCATTATATTAAAACATTTGCTGTTGTAATTGTCCTTTTCTTAGTTTCAACAGTTGGATTAATGGGCGGAGGTTTCATTGGAGGAGAGTTTTTTGCATCATCTGATAGTGGAGAATTCTTAGTTCAAATCGAAATGCCAAAAGACGCTTCGTTAGAACAAACCAACTTCATGACTCAAAAAGCAGAAGCATTCCTTAAAAATGAAGAATACGTTCACAGTCAAATTACGACAGTAGGACAAACTTCAGAAGGTTTTGGAGCATCGCAAGCAACAGCTTACAAAGCAGAGATTGATGTAAAAATGATTGATCAAAAAGATCGTAAAGATGACGCATCAGTTTATGCAGCAAAAATTAAACGTAAACTTGAAAAAGTATTAGTTGGAGCGAAAGTAAAAACAGTACCGGTAGGTATTTTAGGAACAGCTGAAGATGCAACGTTAGGATTAATTGTAACAGGTCCATCAACAGAAAGCGCAATGGCATTTGCAAAATTAGCAGAAGCTGAATTACGTAAAATTCCTGGAACAACAGAGATTAAATTGACTGTTGAAGACGGAAACCCTGAAATCAACGTAAAAGTAGACCGTGATAAAATGGCTGCTTTAGGATTAACACTTCAAACAGTTGGTTTAACAATGCAAACTGCTTTTAGTGGAAACACAGATGGTAAATACAGAGCTGGTGAATACGAATACGATATCAACATTAGATATAATGCATTCGACAGAAAAAGTATTACTGATGTAAGTAATTTGATTTTCATAAACAATGCTGGACAGCAAATTAAATTGTCACAGTTTGCAGATATTACAGAAGGTTCTGGACCTAGTCAATTAGAGCGTAGAGACAAATCAGCATCTGTAACTGTAAAAGGACAAAATGTTGGAGTTCCTTCAGGTACAATTGTTGGAATCTGGCAGGAAAAATTAGATAAGCTGAAAAAACCAGTTGGAGTAAACTATATTTGGGGTGGTGATATGGAGAACCAATCTGAAGGATTTGGTACTTTAGGAATCGCGTTATTAGCCGCAATTATTTTAGTTTACCTTGTAATGGTGAGTTTGTATGACAGTTTCGTGCACCCATTCGTCGTATTATTTGCTATCCCGCTTTCGTTTATTGGAGCGATGCTTGCCTTAGCATTAACAAACAACTCATTAAATATCTTTACCATTTTAGGTATCATCATGTTGATTGGTCTGGTGTGTAAGAATGCGATCATGCTTGTCGATTATACCAATCAGCGTAGAGCAGCTGGAGAATCGATCAGAACAGCATTAATTCAAGCAAATCACGCTCGTTTACGTCCGATTTTGATGACGACAATTGCGATGGTATTTGGTATGTTCCCAATTGCATTAGCATCTGGAGCTGGAGCTGAGTGGAAAAACGGTTTGGCTTGGGTAATTATCGGAGGATTAATTTCTTCTTTATTCCTAACCTTAATTGTAGTTCCAGTAATTTATAATATCATGGAGAAAATTATTCATAAATTCTCTAAAGGAGAAAAAATCGATTACGAAGCTGAAATGTTTGCTGATTATGTGCCGACAGAAGTAAGTGAAGACGGTTTTAATCCGAAACACACCCATTAATTGTTGATTTAATTTAGATTGAAAAAATCCCAAATTCCGAAAGGAGTTTGGGATTTTTTATTAAAGATACTGTAGTTAATATTGAATATTAAAAGTGCCCTTTAGTTCTGTTGAAGTTTCTTTATTCGCAGCTAATAATATCCCAGAGAAACGACCTTCTAATTTTTTTTCACTAGTGTTGATTAAAGTATTTGATGTAAAATTAAACTCTTTTTTATCTTGGGAATTATAGTGATGATCTTCCTTTTTATTGTTTATGTATAGTAATTTGTGAATTGCATCTGACCCAGTTTTTCCTTTATTAAGAGAAATAAATATTCGCTCATTACTATTTTCAATATTGCCAATAATTGTTAATTCAGTATATTCATTTATAGCACCTTTGTTGTACACATATTCAATAATTTGAGGCTCAAAAGTTGTGATTTTTCCATTAATCTCTACTGTTAATCCTTCAGGAATTTTGTCATTGTTATCTTCGTCATTTGAACAGGAATTCAATAAAAAAATTAAAAAAAGGTTTAAAATTATTGCAGTTGCTTTTTTCACGATTTTTGCTTGTTAAAATTAAATAGCAAATATATACGAAAAATCTTAATTTTATTTTAAATACACATAATGATTAAAATAATCAATAATCGCTTTACCCTCAAGTAAAACATCAGCGCCAATAATACCGTGAACAGGTTTTGCTTTGTAGGATTCTAACGCTTCATTTACGTGCGAAAGATCAAAAATTACAATGCTGAAATCTTTCTTTTTCCAGCTTCCTAATTGCAAATGATTGTGTGCCGAAATTTGTGTTGCCATTCCGGTTCCGCCCGCGCCAGAAGCTTTTGTTTTAGATTTTTTTGCAGCCAGTTCAAAGCGTTCGATACTTTCAAAACCAATACAAGTATTTGATGCGCCAGTATCTAAAATGAAATTTCCAGATATACCGTTAATCTTCGCTTTTATAGAAAGATGCTGTGTTTTGGTAACTTTAAATTTTATTTTTTTGTATTTCTCTTTTTTGAGAACCTCGTGAAGATTTTCCATTTTCGATACTGATTGAAAACCAAAAATAAGCCAATTACAATCAAAAAGCTAATCACATAATAGATATAATTTCCAGATTTTTCTTCTCCCGAAATAGAGCCGTAATACACAAAAGAACTCCAATAATAAGGCGATTTCTTTGCATTCGGAATCGATTTGTCATTTAAATATTCCCGTTTTGCATTTGTATTAGCTTCAAAATACGAAACATTATTTTTGACGTTTTTATAAAAATCAGTCATAAAAACTGAAGTTGTAAAATCATTCACCTTCCATAAAGAAAACATCAAATTCTGTGCGCCTGCAAACTGAAAACCTCTTGCAACGCTCATCGCACCTTCGGCTTTATACAACTTTCCAATTCCAGTTTCGCACGCACTCAAAACCACTAGATCAGGATTAATATGCAGATTATACAATTCTGAATATAAAATTTCTCGATCGTAAAACTTGATGCTTGCCGGAGTTTCAATATCACCCGAAGAAGCGTGCGTACTCAAATGTAAAATCGAATAATTTGAAGCATTATTTTTGAAATTGTTAAATGTAGCATCAGCGTTTTCTAAATATTTCCCCTTAAAATTATTTCGAATCGAAGCCAGTTCTTTCTTCGAATAACGCAATTCAAAAGATGATTTTTCGAAAACAGGAAAAAGACCCAAAACCGTTTTATCTGATTTTAAAACAGGTTTTGAATTTAGATAAATACTAGCCGATGTATTATAAGCAATCTTAAAATCATTCAGTAAATAATGCATTTTGGCAAAATTTGTTGTGTTTGATTCCTGTGTAATTAAAGCTTCGAACGGAAGAAAATTTAAAATGCCGTCAGGGACTATTATCAAGTTTTTATTGATAGAATTATTTGGCAGTTTTAAAATATCGAATACCTGTTTACCACATTTGTTATAGCCGGAAATGTCATTTGTAACAGCGTTTGCATCATTAAAATAATCTACAAATTGTACAATTTTAGAAATTGATGTATGTGAGGTATTTAGGCGATTTAAGCTAATTATGTTGTTTTGTAAAGTAAAGAAATATTGATTTTCAAATCCCATGAAATAATAAACCATTACTGCTTTATCTTTTTTTAATTTTGAAAACAATCCTTTTAAATCACATTTTTCAGGAACATAATCGGCATTTTTGAACTGTACTCTTTTCAACGAAATCATTAATTCGTTTTGCTTTTTTATAAAATTATTTATTCTAGAAATATTGGCTGAATTTCCTTTTTGCTGTTCTTTTAAAATAGCATTATTAAAGTTCTGAAGCTCCTGTAAAAGTTGTTTTTCTTCTGCCGAAGCAGTTTTAAAATTTGATCTATAACGTTGCAAAATACCCGATTTTGTTCTTTCAGAAAGCTGAAAAGCTTCTTCTAGATATTGCGTTTTACTTTCTTTTTTAAACAATTCACTATAAATTGAAAGGCATTTTTCGGTACGATTTCGAGATCGCAGCTGCATTAAAATTTTTGAGTTTTCGTATACCAGACTATTCATCAATAAATCTTCAATGTAAGAAGAAAGTTCAAAGGCTTCCAACGCTTTTTTCGGCTGTTTAGATTTCAACATTTCAGCCTGTAAATCGAGTGCATCCGCCAAAACCGTTTCCGCATACAATTGATTTTGGTTTGGTAATATGTTTTTTGAATTGTAATTGGGAATTAAAGTTTTAAAAATCCTTGTAATTTCGTTCGAACTTTCGTCATATTTTCGCTCATCAAAAAACAATAAAGCCTTTTCATAATATAGTTTTGCTAATTTTCTAGGCTGCTGATTTGGCGTTTCTAAAAACAGTTTTTCAGCCTTTTGCATATAAGAATCCGCAAGATCAAATCGCTGCCATTGTCTGTTCATCGAAGCCAGATTTCGATAAGAATTAGATAAAGTTTCAGATTGACCCTTCTCCTTTTCAAGATATTTCATTGAAGCTTCAAAAGTATTTTCAGCTTTTTTAAGAATTTCAGGGCGCATTAAATTCTCTGTAGAACTTAGTAAATAATTATTCCCAAGATTATTCCACAAGATTCCTTTTTGCAAATTAGATAAGTTTTCTGTTTTTAGAGTATTTTCTAAAAGTTCAATTGCCATAGAAATTTTGCCAGACCCTTGATACACATTAGATAAATTCAAAATAGCAGCAAATTTTTGTTTTTGTGCGTCAGGATAAATTTTAGAAGTATTTGCAATAAAATAATATTGTTTTATAGTATTCTCGGCACTATCGTAATCACCCAAAACAGTATATAAATTTCCCAAAGGTTTCAGGCAGAATTCAATTATATCATAATTGCCGAGTTTGTGTTTTTGAAAAAGCTGCCATGCTTTTTCATAACTCGAAACAGCATTTTGAGTCAGCCCAAACAAATTTTCATAGTATCCTTTATTGCAGTTTAAAACCACAATTGCCAGTAATTCTTCTTTCGTTTTGGGATTAGGATTTTTCCAAAAAGCAGCTTCAACATTAGATAAATCTTGTATCGCTTTTATAGAAGGGTGAGCCGTAAAACTGTCAACAGCATTGTATATTTTATCTTCCTGATTCTGTCCAAAAACACTCAGATTTATAAAAAGAAAGATAAAAACATATATGCGATATAAGTTCATATTATAAATTGCGTTGATAAAGTTTTGTCTGTTTAAGTGAAGTCGAAGACCTTTTAGTTGTAAAGCCTTCGACTTCGCTCAGGGTGACATTTGTATTAATAAGACAATGTAGGTAAGATGAGTTTACATCACTTATATGGTGAGAAAAAATTAAAACTTCCAAATTCCATAAACCTGAAAATAATTAAAATTCTGTTCAAAATTAATTACATAACGCGCGCCTAAGCTTGGTCCAATTCTGGCAAAACCCGCCGTTAAATCAAATAGCAGCCCAGTATTAAAATCGGCAAAAGAGTTTTTAACCGTATTTGTTGCTGTTTTCGTATCTATTAAAATCAGTTCTTTTTCGCCTTCAAAAGTTTCTACTTTTATATTTTGATGTTGTTCTGATGAGACATTTATATTAGCCTGAATTCCTGCACCGATGCCAATATAATTATTAATGTTGTACCGAATTAAAACAGGAACTTCCCAATTGATATTTTTGTTTTCGGTCATAGTAGTTGTACGCTGCAATTGTCTTACACCATTTGCATTGACACGAGTTTCATTTACAATATCAACTGCGCTGTTGTATTGGTTTAAGGCATTTACCCATTCAACCTGCCAGTAAAAGCGATACGATTTAAAAGGGGAAATTGTGGCACTCACAAAATAACTCGTCGATTTATCTAAATCAGGATAAAAATTATAACCCGCTTTTACACCAATCGAAATTCCGGGCAGGAATCGAGTAGTAGCATAGTTAGTAATAATAGGTTCGTTTTTATCAAAAATAATCGAAGTTCTGCTTTTGGTTTTTACTTTATGAAAATCTTCGCTAAATTTCATAGAGTATTTTACAAAACCTTTTGTGCTGTCTTTTTCCTTTACATTTTTTTGCTCCGTTCCCGGCAGATAAATATTCTTAAACGTAAAAATAATTTGTTTCTGTTTAATAATCGTATCAAGACAGCTTACCGTTGGTTCTTCGCCTTTTGGACAAATAGGACATTCTGGATACATACTTTCAATTTGAAATGTTTTCTTATCGAACATATCAGGAATATCAGTTTCTAAGCGAATTTTCCTTGCAGGACCTTCACCATTATTTTGAAAACGAGTTTTAAAATTCACTCTTTTAAAACGCACCAATCTATAATTCATAAAACTTCCGTTAGATCCCATTTTATTAGGATCGTGAGAGGTTACAATTTCCATTTCAAGATTCTTAATCTTATGATTTTTATAACTTCGATTCGGAACAAAAATACCACGCATTGTAACCGTTGCGCTAGTATCTTTTATCATTTCGGGAGTAGTTTTAAAAGTATAAAAAACATTTCGGGTTTCACCTGGATCAGCATTGTCAAATTCTAAAACCGAAACGTTATGATACGTTTTATGAGCGTCTAAAAGCGAAGCATCAAGATCTTCTTCCGTTGTAGTGTTTCGGTATTTTTTAAGATTGAAATTACTTTCGGCAGCAGCCGTAAAATTATTAGAATCATCAAGATCATTGACCGCAGCGACTAAGTTTTCTTTTATTTCACGTTCGCCTGCATAAGTTCTAAAATCACTCAGTTCAAAGTTATTATGCTTAAACTGCTTCTCGTTATAAAAAAGATACAGTTTACCGCTTGAAACATAATTTTCTAGATTTTGGTAACTTACCACAACTACCATTTCCTGTTCTGGAATTGGATCGCAGTTTTTTAAAACAGCAAAACCATTTTGGTCAGCGATCGAAGCAATATCTTTATAATTGTTATCGGTAACATCATTTACAACCACTTTTTTAGGGCGTGTTGCCGGAGGTTTTCCATTGTCATAATTATTAGTTACGGCAAGTCTTGCGGTATATGTTCCTTTCTTTTTATAAACATGTTTAGGTTCAGCCTCTTTGCTGTAATGACCATCTCCCAGTTCCCATAAATACGAATAACTTGGTTTTGGCGCACCCGCAATAGGAATTAGCGGCGGCGTTTCGGGTTTAAAAGTAACAGCATTTCCATTTTGGATAAAACCAATAGAAGCTCTTCGGGTTATGGTGTCTTTTACTTTGGTTTGTCCAATCGCGAAAACGGTAAATAAAATAAAGAAAACAGACGTTATTGGTTTCATAACTAGAGAGTTTTTAGTTTTAAAATCGTCAGGGTAAATTTTGAAACAAGATTAAATGTAAAAAAAAGTGATGAGCAAATCATCACTTTCTCTTAAAAAAAAGTAATCGTAAGTTACTGGATTGCATTGATCGCCGCTACCAGCTGCGTTTCTGTGCCCACTATTGTTTCAGCAAGAGTAAAAGTATAAACATCGTTTGCCGCGACAGTTACAGCTTTAATCGCATAACGCCATTGACCATTATCTTCAGTTGCAAAAATCACGTGGCATTTTAAACCAATTGGGATTTGACCATAATGCTCGCTGAATAATCCTGCAGAAGTATAAGTGTCTAATTTTGCAAGAGCATTCGTTCCTTCGCCATCATACGATAAATAAACAGCACTATTTTCATTAGTATAACCTTCAGGAGCTTTTACCAAAAGTGTTGTTTTTGGTCTTGGATCACTGTAAAAACGGTCCACATTTGTCCATCCAAATTTCCCGAAAGTAACGTAATAATTTGCACCTTCGCCTTGTACGCCGCCTTTGCCGCCAGTTCCGTCAGCATTTGGTTTAGGTTGTTCCCAAGCCAGTTCTCCGCGCTCATCGATTACGCCGTTCCATAAAGTCATAGCATTATCCAAACCATTTGTTAAAGCCGTTGGAACAATTAAATTCATATAGCAGGAAGTTTTTAATTCAACACCGCCTTGAGTAGCTTTAATAAAGAATTCTCCGCCCGAAATCAAAAGGTTTTTCTTTCCGTCAGGCATAATTCCCATAGTTGGTTTGTTCGAAATCAGCATATTTCCTTTATCAAAAAGTTCTACGTATTCAATATCAACTTGGCCGGTAACAGGATTTCCGTTTTTAGTTAAACAATCTCCGTTTAAAGTTAATTTTACTCCTTTTGCCGAAGTCAAAGTTACCACTCCAGTTCCTGCAGTAATTGTAAAGTTTTGAGTGTTTTTTTTAAGGCCTTTTTCGCTGATGCTTTTAAATGCAGCCGAAGTTGGCGGCGAAATAATAATATCGTCTCCGTCGCTCGTATCGCAGCTTACAAAACTGATAATTAATAAAAATAAAAGACTGATGGTTTTAAATTGAGTATTCATAATTTCTAGTTTTTAAATGATTGTTATATAGATAGATGTTCGAGGTTTAAAAATTGTTACCCCTGATTTTGATTTTTTTTAATTTTAGGCGGAGAGACATTTGTCTTCAAATAGATTTCCGTCTTCATCAACCGCGACCAAAATGTTTTTCTTCCGCGAAAGCGTTACGATTAAATAAATCCAGACAACAGACCAAAGTCCGAAAGTGAGACAGGTAAGAAATAAATGCAAAGTATGTTTGAGGACTTTTTTTTCTCTGCATAAAACTACATAAGGCAGTTTTTCATTATGCTCTACAATCACAAAACCATTTCGAGTTTTAGCAGAAATCATTTCGTGAAATTGATTCAAAGTTTTGTCAGAAGTAAATTGATACATTTCCATTTTTTTTCTTAAATTTTTATCCTTTAAAAAGATATTTGTTCTCTTATATCAACTACGCTAATGAATTGTTACCCTTTTATTTGAAATTCTTTTTTTAACTTTATCTGATAAAAAGTTTTTTATGGATAAAAGCAAAGTACATCCGGATCAAAAATATGTTGAAGGACTTGCCTCAAACGATTCGGCAGTAATTCAGACCATCTACAAAAAGTTTGTTCCCAAAGTTGTTATGTTTATAATGAATAATTCTGGAGATAGAGATCAGGCTCAGGATGTGGTTCAGGACGTGTTGATTTTGCTTTTTAATCAAGCCAAAGCCAATGCGCTCCAGTTAACCTGTCCGTTTGATGCTTATTTCTTTTTATTGTGTAAAAGAAAATGGCTGAATGAGCTGAAAAAAACATCCAATAAAGGGGTAACAATTAATGAAGATGCAGTATCTATCAATGAATCTGCTTTAGAATTAATTGGACAAACTGAAGATTTTGACGAAAAACAACAGCTTTTTGACACCATGTTCCAGAAATTGGGAGATAAGTGTCAAGAATTATTAAAGCTCAGTTTTACGATTAAATCGATGGAGGAAGTGGCCGAAAAACTAAACGTAACTTACGGATATGTTCGTAAAAAGAAATCGTTATGCGTGGGTCAGTTAACGCAATGGATTCAGGAAGCAAAAAACTTTAAATCTTTAAAAAATAAGTAGTCATGAACGAAGAGCGTTACATATTATTTGATCAATATCTTCAAGGCGAATTAACGATTGAGGCGAAAAATGATTTTGAAAAACAGCTGTCAGCAGATTCAGAATTTGCATCAGAATTTGAGACTTTTAAAAACACACAGCTTCAACTGGCTAATAAGTTTGAATTTGAACAAGAGAGAGAAGCTTTTAAAGAAAATCTGACCAATATTTCAAACAAACACTTCAATAAAAAAACAAAAGTTATAGGTTTAAAACCGTGGTATTTTGCTGTTGCAGCTTCTATTGCTGTTCTATTTGGATTGTTCTTTTTTAATTACAGTCAAAATCCAACTTTTGCAGATTATAATAATCCTGAACAAGCTTTTTTTACGGAAAGAGGAACGATTGATGCGACTTTAAAAGAAGCCGAAATGGAGTATAATGCAAAAAGATACAACAAAGCAATTCCCCTTTTTGAAACCGTTCTCCAAAAGCAAAAAACGGCCGAAATACAATTTTTCTATGGTGTTTCTCTCTTAGAAGAAAGCCATTATGTAAAAGCAGAAGCAGTTTTTAATGCGCTAAAAACAGGAACTTCTGTTTATAAAGACAAAGCAGTTTGGTATCTGGCTTTGTCGAAACTAAAACAAAAAGATTATAAAGCCTGCAAAGAAATTCTTCAGACTATTTCGCAGGATTTTGAAGATTATGATGATGTTCAGGATTTATTGAATGATCTGGATTAAGCTGTAAAAGAATAAAGAGAATAGAGATTCGCAAGGAAATAAATACTTTGCGAATCTTTTTTTATGCTGTTTTTTGATGTATTAGTGCTGTAAATGAGCTAATAATCAAAAATAAATGAATTTATAGCAGCAGTTTACGTAAAGACGTAATAGAAATTAGAAATTATGCCCTAAATTCGATTTTAATTTTATGCTGTTAACCAACCCCAAAACTAATATTAATTTAACCGTTCTTGTTTAATGAAGAAAATCACTTTGTTTTTTCTTATTATTTTTTCACAAACCATTTTCAGCCACTCTAACATTACAGAAACCGAAAAACTTGCTGCTGCTTGCAAAGTTTGGGGATTCTTAAAATATTATCATCCAAAAGCTGCTGGCGGAGAATTAAATTGGGATAACCAGCTTCTTGAAACTTTGCCAAAAATAGAAAACGCAAAAACCAAAGAAGAGTTTTCGCTGGTGCTGGAAAACTGGATCGATAATCTTGGGCCGGTAAAAGAAGTTACGCCGATTGTTATACCAAAAGAGGTTGAATTTTTTGATAAAAACTTTGATTTAAGCTGGTTCAATAATAAGTTGTTTTCTAAGAAACTTTCGAAAAAATTGAAATTTATCGAAGACAATAGATTTCAAGTTAATGAAGAGTTTGGGCCTAGTTTTGATGGATTTAAAAATTTGAAAAACTACTTCAAGTTAGATTATAATGATAAAAACTACAGACTTTTAATGTTGTTTTCTTATTGGAATGTTGTAGAATATTATTTTCCGTATAAATATCTGATGGATCAAAAATGGGATCTAACTTTAAACGAGGTATTACCTCTTGTTGTTCAGTCGAAAAAACCAGAAGACTTTTATAAAGCATTAAGAAAAGCGGCCGTAAATCTAGATGACAGTCATGTTGAATTTTTTATTTATTCGTCATTAGAAACAGGAAAAAAGGCATCTTTTTATTTTCCAGCTGCAGGTAAAATTATCGATGAGAAATTGGTAATTACAGAGATTTTAGGAGACAGTCTCGCTGAAGCTGATAATATTAAAATAGGAACTGTAGTCACTAAAATAGATGATAAGAGTATTAAAGAGCTTCTTGAGGAAAAAAGAGATATTAAATGTGCTTCAAACGAAGTTTCTTATCGAAACAAAGTCGCAGGAGAAATTTTAAGAAGCGAATCTGAAAATGTTAAAGTAGAGTTTCTAAAAGATGGAAAATACGAAACAAAGTCTATGACATGGTTTAATTATCATGATTCGCATCGAAATGAGTATAAAAAAGGAGCTCAGAAAAAGAAAGATAAGTTCAAACTTCTAGAGAATAATATTGGTTATGTAAACATGGGAGTTATAAAACCAATACATATTCCAGATATGATTAACAGTTTAAAAGATTCAAAAGCAATTGTTTTTGATATGAGAAATTATCCAAAAGGCACATTTGAAGAAATTACTAAATTTTTGAATCCTCAGGAAAAAGTCTTTTGCGTTTACACAATGCCATATCTAAATTATCCAGGACGTTATAATTGGACAAAAGGAAGAAATTGTGGTTCTGAAAATAAAGATCATTATAAAGGAAAAGTAATTGTACTGCTTAATGAAGATTCCATAAGTCAATCAGAATGGACAGCAATGTGTTTTCAAACTGCAGGAAATACAACAATTATAGGAAGCCAGACAGCAGGAGCAGACGGAAATGTTTTTGAATTTGATTTTTCAGGGTTTCATACCAATTTTTCAGGAATTGGAGTTTATTACCCAGATCGCAGAGAAACCCAAAGAATAGGAATTATTCCAGACATCAAGATAGAACCAACTATTAAAGGAATTCAAGAAGGAAAAGATGAGGTTTTGGATCGTGCTTTAGCTTTTATTGAAACGGGAAAATAAGTAGAGTATGTCATCCTGAGCGAAATCGAAGACCACTTAAGCAATTATAGAAGAATTGGGGGCTTTTTTATTGCTGGACTTCGATTTCGCTCAGGGCGACAGCTTTAATGCTGTATTTGCAAACCTTTGTCAAAGTTTTAAATCTTGACAAAGGTTTTTTTTAGTTAGTATTTCATCGCTCGTTTCTTAGAATAACAGAAATATCTCTTTTTAGGAAAGTGAATCCGCCAAATCTGCGGGTTGATTTTACATAATTGCTATTCTTTTAATATTGTCGTAATTTTGACAACTTTAAAAATATACAATTGAATTTGAAACCAATTATTACCGATACACACACACATTTATATTCTGAAGAATTTGATCAGGATCGTGACGCAATGATTCAAAGAGCTATCGATGCCGGAATTACTCGTTTTTTTATTCCCGCGATCGATGCCGCTGCAACACAGTCTATGTATGATTTAGAGCAAAGTTACCCAGATAATATTTTCCTGATGATGGGTTTGCATCCAACATATGTAAAAGATAATTATCTAGAAGAATTAGCGCATGTTGAGACGGAATTATCTAAACGAAAATTCTATGCTGTAGGCGAAATTGGAATCGATTTGTATTGGGATAAAACGCACTTAAAAGAACAGCAGATTGCTTTTAAGAAACAAATTCAATTGGCAAAACAATACAAATTGCCAATCGTAATTCATTGCCGCGAAGCCTTTGATGAAATTTTTGAAGTTTTGGAAGAAGAAAAAGCAGCCGATTTATTCGGTATTTTTCATTGTTTTTCGGGAACTTTAGAGCAGGCACATCAGGCAATATCTTATAATATGAAGTTAGGAATTGGAGGAGTTGTGACTTTTAAGAACGGAAAAATTGATCAGTTTTTAAATCAAATCGATTTAAAACATATCGTTTTAGAAACAGACTCACCTTATTTAGCGCCAATTCCGTACAGAGGAAAAAGAAATGAAAGCAGTTATTTAGTCAATGTAATTGCTAAACTAGCCCATATATATAATGTTTCTGAAGAAGAAATTGCCAACATTACAACACAAAATTCAAAAGCCGTTTTTGGTATTTAACCCACACCTTACAATACTTTAATTTTTTTTTTGTTCATTTGCCCACTTAAACAGATAAATAATAATGCAGAGATTTGATGCCATTCGACCGTTCTATGATTCCGAAATAAATGAAGCACTTCATGGTGTAGTCAATCATCCGATGATGAAAGCTATGATGAATTTTACTTTTCCGGATGTGGAAGATGAGGTTTGGAAGGAACAACTTAAGAAAACACATTCGATTCGTGATTTTCAATGCAACTTTATTTACAATACCATTCAAAAAGTTCTTGAAAGAAGTTCTGAAGGACTTACCACTTCAGGTTTTGAGAAATTAGAGAAAAATGAATCTTATTTGTTTATCTCAAATCATAGAGATATCCTTTTAGATACAACATTGCTTAATGTTTGTTTATTTGAGCATGGTTTGGTTATGACAGCTTCTGCAATTGGAGATAATCTAGTGAAAAAAGCATTTTTGTCAACCTTGGCAAAATTAAACAGAAACTTTTTAGTTTTAAGAGGTTTAACGCCTCGTGAAATGCTGCAAAGTTCTAAATTATTATCAGAATATATTGGGCACTTACTGCTTCGTGAAAACCGCTCAGTTTGGATTGCACAGCGAGAAGGACGTACCAAAGATGGAAACGATGAAACGAATCCAGGAGTTTTAAAAATGATTGGAATGGGTTCTGACGAAGCCAATTTGATGGATTATTTTAAGAAATTAAAAATTGTTCCCGTTTCTATTTCATACGAATATGATCCAACAGATGTTTTGAAAATGCCGCAATTAATGGCAGAAGCAAACAATGAAGTTTATATTAAAGAAAAAAATGAAGATTTCATGACCATTTTAAGTGGTATCATGGGAACCAAAAAGAGAATACATATTTCGGTAGGCGATGTTCTGGATAAGGAAATTGATCAGATCGCAGCAGAAAATGACAATGCCAATAAACAAATTCAAGCTCTAGCTCAAGTTATAGACGATTCAGTATTGAAGAACTATAAATTGTGGCCGACTAATTTTATTGCCTACGATATTTTGCATAAAACAAATACATTTTCTCACCTATACAAAGACAGTGAAAAATCATTGTTTGAGCGTCGTTTAGAAATGCGTATTGGCAGCGATAATCCTGTTACTAGACAAGGCTTTCTTGCGATGTATGCCAATCCGGTTGTCAACAAATTAAAATACGGTGATGTCATCTAAGGCTAAAATACTTCTAATTTATACTGGTGGAACTATCGGTATGAGCAAGGACTTTGAAACAGGAGCGCTTAAAGCATTTAACTTTGGAAAGTTATTGCAAAAGATTCCTGAAATCAAACAATTAGATTGTGAAATCGAAACGGTTTCTTTTGAAGATCCGATAGATTCATCTAATATGAACCCTTCTGAATGGACAAAAATTGCAGAAATCATAGAAGAAAATTATGCTTCTTATGACGGATTTGTAGTTCTTCACGGTTCAGATACCATGTCATATTCAGCTTCGGCATTGAGTTTCATGCTTGAGAATTTGGCAAAACCAGTTGTGTTTACAGGTTCTCAATTACCAATTGGAGATTTACGAACGGATGCAAAAGAAAATCTGATTACAGCAATTCAAATTGCCTCACTTCTAGAAAATGGGAAACCTGTAATTACAGAAGTTTGCCTTTATTTTGAATATAAATTATACAGAGGAAATCGTACTTCAAAAGTAAATGCGGAGCATTTTAGAGCTTTTACAGCACCAAATTACCCTGAATTGGTAGAATCGGGAGTTCATTTAAAATTAAACTCTCATTTGTTTCTTCCTGTAAATAAAGATGCAGATTTGATCGTTCATAAGAACTTAGATAATCATGTTGCCATCATAAAAATGTTTCCAGGAATGAGTGAAACCGTTTTGGCTTCGATCTTGGCAACTCCGGGATTACGCGGAATTGTGCTGGAAACTTACGGTTCAGGAAATGCGCCAACCGAAGATTGGTTTTTACATTTAATTGAAAAAGCTATTAAATCTGGAATGCACATTGTAAATGTAACACAATGTTCTGGCGGAAGTGTAAATATGGGGCAGTACGAAACGAGTACAGCCTTAAAGTCGCTTGGAGTTATTTCAGGAAAAGATATTACTACAGAAGCCGCAATTACAAAACTAATGTATTTGTTAGGTCATAATATTCCTCAAAACGAATTTAAAAGTATCTTTGAAACTGCACTGCGCGGGGAAATTTCTTAGATTAAAATCTAATATTTAAAATCCCAAATTCCAAACATTAAAAGTTGGAATTTGGGATTTTTTTATTGCTTTTTTTAAGTTAGTTTGTCATTTCGAGGAACGAGAAATCACAGTAAGTAACTCCGTTCCAAAAAGGATCAATCTTTGTCGAGTTTCTAACGAAGATTTCTCTCCCGAAGCCTCGGGATCGAAATGACAAGATTATATACAGTTGGAATTTGGGATTTTTTTATTGCTTTTTTTAAGTTAGTTTGTCATTTCGAGGAACGAGAAATCTCAGCAAGTAACTCCGCTCCAAAAAGATCAATCTTTGTCGAGTTTCTAACGAAGATTTCTCTCCCAAAGCCTCGGGATCGAAATGACAAGATTGTCTATAATTGGAATTTAAAACTTTGAATCTTTATAACGAACTGGACAAGTTTCTAAATCCTCTTGAGAACTGCGATTTTTGTAATACACATAAACAATTACAGAGATAATACTGATTATTCCTTGAATGGCAACCGTATTTCGAGTTCCGATAATGTGTGAAACATAACCAATTATCAAACTTCCCACAGGAATCATTCCTTGATAAGCCATTAAATAATAACTGATACTTCTCGAACGCATATTAACGACACTTTGCGTTTGAATGTAAATATTTATAGATGAGGTTTGCGCCATCATGCCAACGCCGCTCAAAGCCATGCAAATTAAAGCAATAGTTAAACTATTTGAGTAGGCGAGTATAATAATGCTGAAACCCAATAATAAGCTCGCAGCGATCATTATTTTGCTCATATTGTCTGATTTTTTCAAATTAGCCAGATAAATTGCCGATATGATTGAGCCAATTCCGGCCGCACTTTCAAACCAGCTGAAAGTTTGTGCATTACCGCTAAAAATATCTTTGGCAAAAACCGGCATCAAAGTATTAAAAGAAATTACAAATAAACTGCTGCAGGTTAACATTAAAAGCATTTTGGCCATTTCAGCTTCTTTTTTGATGTAATCAAAACCTTCAATAAAATCTTCGAGCATTTTAAATTTATCAACTGCTTTAATATGCGGCGTGATTTTCATCATTAATAAGGATATTAAAACTGGAATATAACTTAGAAAGTTTCCAATAAAACAAATGTCTTCACCATAGTTATGCAATATAATTCCCGCTAAAGCAGGTCCTGCAATTCGGGCAAAATTATTTAAGGTTGAGTTTAAGGCGACCGCATTGGGAAGATCTTCTTTATTGTCGACAATATCAATCATCATGGTTTGTCGACAAGTCATATCAAAAGCATTGATAATTCCTTGAAAAAGGCTTAATGCCAAAATAAAATTGATGTTGTAAATTTTTAAGTAAATCAACAAAGCCAAAGCTCCAGCTTGAAGCATTGCCAAAGATTGCAATAAAATCATGGCTTTATGTCTGTCGTATCTGCCAATAATACTTCCTGCCAATGGCGCTAAAAACAAGGATGGAATCATGCTTAAAAAAGTAGCCAAACCCAACAAAAATACAGATCCAGTAATGCTGTAAACCATCCAGCTTACTGCTGTTTTTTGAAGCCAAGTCCCAATAACAGAAACGGACTGTCCGTAAAAGAATAACTTGAAGTTTCTTGATTTTAACGCTTTAAACATAACCTGAAATATTTTTTACAAAGGTCGGGATTATGATTTCATTAGAAAAATTAATAATTTTACTCATTATAAGTAGTAAAACTTATCGATATGGAAATTTATCAACTCGAATATTTTATTAAAACTGCTGAGGTATTGCATTTTACAAAAGCTGCCGAATTGTGTTTTGTGACGCAATCCGGACTTTCGCAGCAAATAAAAAAACTGGAAGAGGAACTGGGAATGCCTTTGTTTAAAAGGATTGGAAAAAAGGTTCAGCTTACCGAAGCAGGTTCTGTTTTTTTAATTCATGCTAAAAAAGTGGTTGAAAATGTAGAAAACGGAAAACAGGCAATTGAAGATTTAAACGAAATGATTGGCGGCGAACTCCGATTAGGCGTAACGTATATTTTTGGGCTTTTGATTTTGCCTGTTATAAATGCCTTTGCAAAAACATACCAAAATTTAAAAATTGTAGTCGAATATGGAACTACAGAAGCTTTAGAACAAAAGTTACTGACGAATGAATTAGATTTGGTTTTGGTTATTTCATCGCATGAAATTGAACTTCCAATTCAGAAAGTGCCTTTGTTTACTTCAAATATGGTTATGGCAGTTTCCAAATCACATTCTTTAGCCTCTTTAGATAAAATACCGTTTAAGAAAATTGAAGATGTTCCGCTTATTTTACCCGGAAAAGGATCTAATTCAAGAGAATATGTCGAAGTATTGTTTAAAAAATACAATATGAAACCAAAAATCTCAATAGAATTAAATTCAATTCATGCCTTATTGCAAATGGTAGAAAACAGCGATTGGGCAACAATTGTAGCCGAGAAAGCGCTAAAAGGCTGGGATAATCTTAAAGCCATTCAGATTACAGGCGTTGTCACCAAGCGAGAATCGTATATGTTAACGATTGGTGGTTACCAGAAAAAGGCAGTAAAATTATTCATGGAAGAGTTTAGAAAAAGCATTTAAACTAATCTTGAGTTTTACTTTTGAAACTCGATTTTTTTTGTGTTCTTTGCAGACCAAAATAGAGAGGTGTCCGAGTGGTTTAAGGAGCTAGCCTGGAAAGCTAGTATATGGGTAACTGTATCGAGGGTTCGAATCCCTTCCTCTCTGCAAATGTTTAGCTTAAAATAATACCAAACCTCGAAATCTGTATTTCGAGGTTTTTTTATTATACCGAATTCGATAATAATAAAAAGAATGTATTCTTCTCTGCAACCCCTCAATTATAAGAAAGCTAAACCTTGTAATTTTCTTAGGCCTCTAATCAAATGTAAGTTTTTTTTATTGTATGGTATTGTAATATGTTGTAATGTAATTGTTTGTGTGGTTTTCAGATGTAAAGGATTACTTAACAACTGCATTTTTTGCTAAATAGGAAAGTCTAATTTCATTCTTGAAGTTGTCGTTATTTAATTTAATTTAAATAACTGTTTTTCAGCAGGTTGTACTTTTTTCTAAAATTTTAACACTTATTTTATTAACTACTAGTAATATAGTTGTATATTTGCATCGTAAGTTCTTTGAAACATGTTTTGAAAGTTAATTGCTAAATGGAGAGTTTAAATTTTTGTTCATTTTCTTGAACAACCCTTTATTGGGATTTAGGACACAATTATCTAAAGTTGCTGAAAGCTGTCGACGCCCCCTGAAAAGAGCGCCGCTTTATCGGATGAAAAGAATTGGTACAAATCAATTATGATCGAAAGAAGTTTTAAGTAGATAAGTAGATAAGTTGAATTGTTGCTAAAGTTTCTTTTTTTAGAAGCAGAATTTTGAAGTGGTGCTTAGAGAGCATTGTCTACGCATTTAGTAATTAACGAGTGTTAAATAAGCAGATAGCAACGAAGCTATTACTAAAACTTAAATAATATGTCTAGAATTTCAAGACTTCAAAACATCGATGGATTAATAAACGCTTTAACCATCGCAAAGAACCAGTGCTCTCTATCGGAGAATGATGTTAATTTATTAAATGATGCAGTAGCTAAATTATATAGATTAAGAAAGAAAAAAGGACTGACTGATAAAAATTATAAATCTGAAGTATCAGATATTATCGCTCTTCTAATTAGATTTTTTAGTTTAATGCTATAATCATGATTTTAAAAACAATATCGCTAAATTCCCGACACCCTTTAATTTTTTTTACACTAATTATCATGAATATAGGTCAAGTCATCAAAGGCGCAAGAAAACAGAAAGGGCAAACTCAGAATGAGTTTGCTTTATCTTGTGGAATTACTCAGACATATCTTTCTCAAATAGAAAATAATTCAAAGGAGCCTAATTTGTCAACTTTAAAAGTTATAAGCGAAAAGCTTGATATTCCTTTGCCAATACTATTTTTTATGTCTTTAGATGAAGAGGATGTCGCTCCAGAAAAAAGAGAAGCTTTTGCTATTATCAATCCATCTGTTAAATCTTTTATTAATGAATTCTTTAAAGATAAACTATAAATTATTTTTGCCGTCTATTATAGGCGAGAAAAGTGAAGAACTTGATGAAATAATACAATCTATAGATGATCATTATAGAGAACGTATTGAACAAAAAATTGATAACAAAACAGGGAAACCTAAAACTTATTTAGATGGAACTATTAAGAAGCGAATAATTAGGCCTTCAAAAAAAAGATTGAATTTTATTCAATCAAAAATAAAAGATAGAATTCTTTCAAAAATTGAGTTACCAAGTAATGTGCATGGTGGAGTAAAGAAAAAAAGTAATATAACAAATGCAAAACCCCATCAAGGTAATAAATACGTTTTCGTAACTGATTTAAAAGATTTTTATCCTTCAGTTAAATCGAAGAAAATTCATGATTTGTTTATCGAGTTAGGTTTTAATAAACAGTTTGCTTTTTATATTACTAAATTAACAACTTGGAAAGGTGAATTGCCACAAGGAACTCCAACAAGTACACATCTTTCAAATATTTTTTTTCTTAAAACAGATTATCAGCTTATAAAAATATGTAAGGAAAATGATGTCACCTATACTAGATATGTTGATGATCTAACATTTTCATCTCCAAAAAACTTTCAACACTTAATTCCAACTCTTTTAAGTATTGTGAAAAAAAGTGGATTAAAAATTAGTTATAGGAAAACAGATTATCAAGGTAAACAAACTGTTACAGGAGTTAGGGTGCTGCTTTATAAAATTGATGCACCTCAAAAGATAATTGAAAAAGCAAATTTAGAAATTGATAATCACCCATCATGTAAACCTATGAGTAATTATGTTGAGAATATAAGAAAAACCAATAGATAGATTCTTTATTTGAGATTTTTCATAATATTAAGAATAAAAAGAGATCTTATCAAGATCTCTTTTTTGTAATAAAATATATTTTATAAGTGCTTTATTTCCCTTTCAAGAATTTCTCTAAATACTCATTTTTATCCTTTTCAGCCTGAACTAAACGTTCGTAAAGCTCAACAACTTTATCTAAAGGATTAAAAGTGCAGTTGTAATTGTTAGAGTTGAATATTCCATTACCACCAGTACTATTGTCATAAAAGTTATTAAAATAATTAATCACATTTTCTTCTGAAAAGTTTTTAATTGCTTCAACTGTAACACCAAGAGCTTTTGCGACTTCTTTCAGCTTTTCTTCGTCTATTGTTTCGCTGTTTTCTATAGCAGAAATTGCTTGCTGATTTGTTCCCATAGCCTGTGCAAGTGCTTCTTGTTTCATGTCTTTCAGCTCGCGAATACGGCTGATTTTGCGTCCTATATGACTTGATTTTGTTGTTGTGCTCATAAATCAAAGGTATTTAAAAATCTTAAAGAAAAATATATTTTGGTAAAAAACAGGCTTTTTTTGTAAGATACAGCTTTCATTATTTCTACAAAAATACAGTTTTTCAGCTGATTAATTAAAACACAAATCTAAAGCTTAATCTCAAACAAACTAAAAGAACCTTCTTTATAATGTTCCGGTAATTCGCTTGTCCATTCGATAGTGCTTATTCCTTTGTAGGTGAAGCCGCAGCTCGTATAATATTTATTTATTCTTTCGTTGCCGCTGTGTGTATCAAGTCTAATGTATTCTTTACCGTTTTCTTTGGCATATTCCTTAGTCCAGTCTATGATTTTTTTAACGTACGATTGTCCTCTAAACTTTGGGTTTGTAGCAATACGATGCAAATAAACTGCAGGATCTTTGCTGGCTTCTTTCCAGATAATTAGATCATTAAAAGTAAGTACAAATGTACAAGCAACTTCATCTCCTTCTTTGATTATAAAATGACGATTTTCGGCAATTTCTTTTTCTATTAATGTTCTTTCAAAACCTCTCCAGCTTTTATTATTTACTGTTTTTTGATAAGATGTAGCTTCATTATAAATATCGAAAACAGCATCGATATCTTCATTTGTAGTTTTAAAAAATTCCATTATTAGTGTTGTTCTGTAAATTAATGAATCTTCAAAGGTAAATTTTTCAATTGCTCTGAATAGGCAAAAACCTTAATTTATGTTTTTTTTATCAGAGTTCAGCCAGACTACATTTTGTTCTGATTTGTGATTTTGACCAATAATATCTTTGTATAATTCTGGTCTTCTAGCTTTTATATAACGATTTCCTCCTGCCTGAATGCATTTTTCTGGTGTAAGTACGGCCGTTGCAAAAGAGTCATCAAAACTTCGGCATTCTGCCAGAATATCTCCAAACGGATCAAGAATCATTGAACAACCGTTTTTTAATTGGTCATCATCCATACCAATTGGGTTTGAAAATACGGCATAAATCGCATTATCGTAAGCTCTTGCCGGCAGCCATTTCATTAACCAATCTCGGCCTTTCATTCCGTCAAATTCTAGTCGTAAAGAAGTGGGATCAGCTTCTCGGTTTTCCCAAAGCTGCGGCGCGACAAAACCAGCTCCAGGTCGGGTAGAAGGTGTACACATCGTTACGTGAGGCATAAATATAATATCGGCACCCAAAAGTTTTGTGGCGCGTACATTTTCGATAATATTATTGTCGTAACAAATTAAAATACCGCATTTCCAGCCTTCAATTTCAAAAATACAATAACGATCTCCAGGGGTTAAATACGGATTTATAAACGGATGTAATTTTCGATATTTAGCGACTAATCCATTTTTATCTACGCAGACATAAGCTTTAAATAAATTGTCGTTTTCGTCTTTTTCAAAGAGTCCGGCTAAAATGACAATGTTGTTGTTTGCAGCAATTTCGGTCAATTTTAAAATACTTTCTCCACTCGGAATTAATTCTGCTATGTCTAATATTTGTTCTTTTGATAAGCTTCTTGCAAAAGTATATCCGGTTATAGAACATTCATGAAACGAAATCACATCACATCCTTCGGAAGATGCCTTTTGAGAAAGTTTTTCGATTACAGATAAGTTGTAGTTTTTGTCGCCGCTTTTGTTTTCGAACTGAGCTGTGGCTATTTTTAGATTTTTCATATTGTACGCTATTAATTTTAGTCAAAAATAGCAGAGCCAATATTTTATAAATTGTACAAAACCGACATTTTAGAATGACAAAGGAGGAAATCTTTTTATAAGATTGTTGGTTAATTTCCCGCTGCTGTGTACATATTCAGTTGGAGTTATTCCTGTGTGTTTTCTAAATTCTTTTATTAAATGAGATTGATCTGAAAATCCAGCATCATAACAAATTGTTGTTAAGTTGGTTTTATCCGTTTTGTCTTTTAATAATTTTAGAAAATGATGTAATCTTATCACATTACCAAATTTTTTCGGATTCAATCCGACGCATTCTTTGAATTTTCTTTCAAGATGTCTTTCTGTGTAACCGGTATGTTCAACTAATTGTTTTATTGTAAAATGCCCTTTATTGGTAGTAATAAAGTTTATAGAATGATCTATTAATAATTGATTTGAAGCTGTTTTGGGAACGATTAATGATTTAAAAAAAGAATTAAGCAGTTCAACTCGCATTTGATTGTTTTGTTGAAACAGGCTCTCCTGAAGCTCTGCCGCTTTTTTGCCAAAAATATCTTCGACAGAAACAATAGAATCATGAAATTCATTGGCAGGAATTCCTAACAATTGATGTATTCCGTTGGGCTGAAAAACTACAATTATCAACGTTATTTCATTTTCAGAATAAAGATCTTTATAACTGTTAAGTTGTCCATATAAAAAGGAAGCCGGCAGATAATCTTTTATTTCATATTTATTAATTCCAGAAATGAGTTTGCTTTTTAGAGAAAATACAAGTCCAGTATTCCCGTCTGAAAATAAGCGAAATTTTTGTACAGCGGTTTCTGCATTATCTAAAAATAGATAATGCTTGATATAGGGAGAAAGTTCTTTTGGTGGTGAAACTTGCATAATCTCGTTTTTAATCTGCTTTTTTGAGACAGTTTAATTTCTTCAAACCACAATTTAGTAGTGAAAAACAAAAATCCAATAACTTATCTGGTGTTAAAACAGTTTTAGTTATTGGAATTTTTTAAAGAGTAGTTACGTTAAATAACTTATTTTGTTTTAGACCATTTCAGTTTTCATCAGAATTTCTTCTTCAATAGCATTCCAAAGTCCAATTCGTTTTTCTAAAGCTAATATTGAAACCTCTTCAACTTCCTTCCATTTTTGCGCATCATCTTCACATAAATCTGTAATCATCTGCATTGCCATTGGTCCGTGTTCGTCGGCATCAAGTTCAATATGACGTTCGAAATAATAAACAAGTTTGCTTAAATCAGTATCAGGAAAGTTTTTTTGAAAGTTTTTGAGGATTTCGGTAAACATACTCGGAATTAAGTCTTCTCTTCCAAAAGTAAAAGCAGCAGCAATTTGATGCGGTTTTCCTTCTTCAATAACTCTGAAAGTAAAATCTAAGAAAGATTTTATTTCAGGATGAACAGAACTTTGTTTTATGGCAACAAAAATATTATGAAGTGAATTTACTTCATTCAAAAATTTAGTAATTTCGGTTGTATCAGCGCCGCAGTCTTCCATTGCTTCAAGATACATTTCGTAATGACTTTGTCTTCTGCCGTCAATGCTTAAGTCTGTTTCTTCTGCTAAAACAATCTCATTGATTAAATATCTTGTTTCAGGATTTTTGGTAGCAAACCAAGGCGTTGTTGTGCAAGTAAGTTTGGCTTGTAAAGCTTTTAATAAAGACATAAAATCCCATACAGCAAAAACATGATTTTCTAAAAAGATGTGAAGATCATCAATGCTGTGTATTTTGTTGTATAAAGAATGTTTTAAAAGCTGCTCTTTTTGAGGTTGAATGCTATTGTGTATAGTTTCAATATTCATGTATGAAAATTTTATACAAAGATAAAAAGCTTCCTGGTAAGAAGAAGCCTTTTAAATTGATTTTGTGTATAATTTAATAGTTGTTTATTATTTAAATGCCGAAATTCCAGTTACATCCATTCCAGTAATTAATAAATGAATGTCATGAGTTCCTTCATAAGTAATAACACTTTCAAGATTCATCATATGGCGCATAATTGAGTATTCGCCAGTGATTCCCATTCCGCCCAGCATTTGTCTGGCTTCTCTTGCAATGTGAATTGCCATATCTACATTGTTGCGTTTTGCCATCGAAATTTGTGCTGTCGTCGCTTTTCCTTCGTTTCTTAAAACTCCTAAACGCCAAGTTAATAATTGAGCTTTTGTGATTTCGGTAATCATTTCGGCTAATTTTTTTTGCTGTAATTGTGTTCCTCCAATTGGTTTTCCAAACTGGATTCTTTCTTTGGCATATCTTAAAGCAGTATCATAACAATCCATTGCTGCTCCAATTGCACCCCAAGCGATTCCATATCGAGCAGAATCTAAACAGCCAAGCGGTGCGCCTAAACCAGATTTGTTTGGTAAAAGGTTTTCTTTAGGCACTTTTACATTATCAAAAATCAATTCACCAGTTGCAGATGCGCGAAGTGACCATTTATTATGAGTTTCAGGAGTTGTAAAACCTTCCATTCCTCGTTCAACGATTAAACCATGAATACGGCCTTCTTCGTTTTTTGCCCAAACAACAGCAATGTCAGCAAAAGGAGCATTTGAAATCCACATTTTAGCACCATTTAAAAGATAATGGTCACCCATATCTTTAAAATTGGTAATCATGCTACCAGGATCCGATCCATGATCTGGTTCGGTTAAACCAAAGCATCCTATATATTCACCTGTTGCCAGTTTTGGTAAAAACCTCATTCGCTGCTCTTCATTTCCATACTTCCAAATAGGATACATTACTAATGAAGATTGAACAGATGACGTAGATCTTACCCCAGAATCACCTCGTTCTATTTCCTGCATAATTAAACCGTACGAAATTTGGTCTAAACCTGCGCCTCCATATTCTACAGGAATATAAGGTCCAAATCCGCCAATTTCTCCTAGACCTTTTATGATCTGTTTAGGAAATTCTGCTTTTTGAGCAAATTCCTCAATAATAGGAGAAACTTCTCTTTTAACCCATGCACGTGCAGACTCTCTAACTAGTTTGTGTTCGTCTGTTAATAAATCATCAAGATTGTAATAATCTGGAGCTTGAAATAAATCTGGTTTCATTTTTGTATAGTTTTACTAAACAAATTTACGCAATATAAATATAACAAAACAAAGTAAAATTGTTACATTTATACATATTAGTTACAAAATAATCACAAATAAGGTAAATTATTTTTAGTTTATTGATAATTTATAACCTAATTTTGAGATTCCAAAAACATAAATTGAATGAGGCTGATCATCTCTTTTCTACTTTTTTTTGTTCTAAATAGCGCATTTGCTCAAGAGTCAAATGTAATGAGTGAAAAGGAGTATTTACTATTACAAGAAAAAATCCGACTAAATTTCAACGCAAATGTCGATAGTGCTCTTGTATATGCCTCGCAAATGGCTAAATCGAAAGATTACAAGCATTTGGCTTTTGCAAATGGATCGATGACCGCTATTTTTCAAGCTAAAGGTGATTCAAAAAGGTCTCAAGAAAGATATAAAGCAGCATTACAATATTTAGAGAAAATACCAGATTCGAAAGAAAAAACACAACTAAGATCTTACGTTTATAATTATGGAGGTTTGGCTGAGGCCTATCGAGGTAATTATGCAAAGGCTCTTGAAATTTATCAAGAAGGAATGAAGTTGTCTTTACAAATTAATGATGTAAAACAGCTTGTTAAGTTCAAAATGAATATTTCTTTAGTGAATGAAGCAGTAGGAAACTATCAATTAGCAATAAAGAATGTAAAACAAATTGATCGATTTATTGATGAAAATGAAAACGTTTTTAGTAAAGATCAATTTTTAAATCTTAAAAGTAACCTCAATCGGAGTTTGGCGAGTTCCTATGAAAGTTACTTTATGAAAAATTCAAGTAAGAGGTATTTACTTGATTCGGCAGAATATTACTATAAGAAAACCATAAATTATTCTCAAAATTTTGCTTCTAATAAAATAGTGGCAAAATTAAGTTTAGGGAATGTCTACAACTGGAAAGGCGATTATAAAAATGCTGAAAAAACATATTATGATGTTGTGTTTTTATCCAATCAAAATAATCAGAAAGACATATTGTGTATTGCCAATTATAATCTAGGTGATATTTATTTTACAACTAAACAGTACGACAGAGCATTAGTTTTTTTTAAAAAATGTGACTCGATTTCTGCAATTACAAATTCGAATGCTATTGATTATTTAAAATCAAATTATTACCAAGCTAAAATTTACAATATTCAAAACAAACCAGAACTTGCTTATAAACATTCAAGAATTTACTTGGATAATTATGAGAAGTTTGAGGAAAAATTAAGTGCCGAAGCTTTAGAAGTTAACTATAAACAAGGTGTAAACAACCTTACTGATGAAATGGTTACTATTGAAGAAAGGTATAAAAATGAAGTCCTAATAAATAGAGGTCTTAAGATTTTTTATGTATTAATCTTTGTAAGTGTTGTATTTCTTTTAATTAAAAACATTAGAGATAAAAATAAGGCGCATAAAAAGATGAATGCTTTAATAGAAGAATTTAAAGCAAATATTGAGAAGAAAAATAACAGCGAATTAGTTGAACCGCAGCCAGAAATACAAGAAGAAGTTCTTGAATTAGAAGAAGCACAGCTCAAAAAAGAAAATATTACTCTGAGCATCGACGAGGCTAAAGAAAATAAAATTGTCGAAAAACTATTAGCTCTCGAGAATAAGTTAGAATATTTAAATGCTGATTTTACCTTGCCTTATGTAGCAAAGAAAATAAAAACAAACACAACTTATCTGTCTTATGTAGTTAATAAACGATTTGGTAAATCATTTGGAGAATATTCTAATGAGTTGAAAATTAATTACGTAATCAATGAAATGATTACGAATCATATGTACCGAAAATATTCTACACAAGCTATTGCAGAAAGTGTTGGTTTTAAAAATGCAGTTTCTTTTGCAAAATCGTTTCGCAAAAGAACTGGAGTATCTCCAGCTCAATTTGCGAATAATATTTAATAATAGTCATTTGAGATAACCATTTCTGTGATTCAAATTTTATAAAGCACCTCCGCCGCCTCCTTTTCCAGGATCAACAGGTATAACATCAGGTGATTGTTCATCAGTATCATTTTCTCCTCCTCCTTTTACTGCTTTTAGATGGTTTTTAGATAATTCTTCTCCTTGAAAATCTTCGAATTTTAATTTTTGATTTGACATGTTTTGATATATTTAGTGTTGTGGATTTAAAATAAAGTGTAGGTTTTTGATTGGGGCTTAGTTCGTTTCGGGCATTTTTTTAAGTAGCGCCTCCCAATCCTCCTTTTCCTGGATCAATAGGCGGCGGCGGTGGCGGATTTGGATCATCTCCTCCTCTTACTGTTTTTTGCTGATTCTTAGAAATTTTTTCTCCTTGAAAGTCCTCGAATTTTAATTTTTGATTTGACATGATTTACTATTTTTAGTGTTGTGGGTTTTTAAAGTGGGGTATTTTATTTAGAATAGTTAGCTGCTTTTACGCAACGCCTCCGCATCCTCCTTTTCCTGGGTCAACCGGTGGCGGCGGAATTATATCTAAATCAGTGCCATCTCCTCCTCTTATCGCTTTTTGATGGGTTTTAGATAATTTCTCTACTTGAAAATCTTCGAATTTTAATTTTTGATTTGACATGTTTTAATGTTTTTAGGGTTGTGGATTTTTTTAAAACAGGGGCAGGTGTTTAATCGAGATTTGGAGTTTGTATTAGGGCGGTTTTTTAATTTACGCCTCCCAATCCTCCTTTTCCAGGATCAATAGGCGGCGGTGGAGGCGGCAGTATAATTTCTCCTCCTTGGACTCTTTTTTGTTGTTTTTTAGATAATTTTTCTCCTTGAAAATCTTCGAATTTTAGTTTCAGATTTGACATGATTTGATGTTTTAGGGTTACTATTTTTTTAATAAATGAAGTAGGCCTTTGTCAAGATTTGGAGTTTTTTGGGAAATTTTTTGGGCTGATTTTACAACTCAATATTTGCTTTTCGCAGATCATTTTGAGAATTTTCGGGGGCAGGAAAACCTCTTTTTGAACCTTGTTTTTTTGATTTTTAAGTAGTTTTTTTTACTCAGAAATCTTCGAATTTTAGTTTATGATTTGTCATGTTTTTGCATTTTAAGTTTTCTGATTTGTCAAAACTAGATAAAATGAGAAACCCTTGATCGAAATTGGTGTTTTGAGCTTTTTGAGTGACTGTTTGGCTTGATAACTGCTTGTTTGTTAGGTGATTGTGTATTGTATTGTACTAGTTATAATTTATAAATTGTATGTAGTATAATTGATAAAATGTGTGCTTTTAGGATTATTTTTCGAATAAAAACAGCAATATTTGTACTGTAATTATGATTTAAACCAGTCCAAAGAATGTTAAAACTTATTCAAAAATTTCTCCAAATAAACAGATACTCGGAAGTGAAAAATGAGTTTAAGGATTTGTTTCTTTCTCATCCTAATTATCCAAGTTTATTTGCGATAACAGATTCTTTCGATTTGTTGTCAATTGAGAATGCAGCAGTAAGAGTTTCTAAAGAGCAGATCGTTGATTTGCCTTCTAATTTTTTGGCTTATTTTAAAGATGAATTAACATTAGTTGAGAGAGCAAAAAACTTTGTTCGAATTAGTACCATTAAAAAAGGAGTTCAAAAAATATCGTATGATAAGTTTCTTTTAGATTGGAATGGAGTAATTGTAGCAATCGAACCTAATAATGTAGTTGCAAGAGAAAATTTAAAAGTTGAATTGAGCGGATTAAAATACTTCTTGCCATTTTTACTTTTAGCAGGGTTATCGTTCTTTTATAATGTATATACTTTATACAGCAGTATATTTTTACTAACCTCGGCTTTAGGATTAGTTGTTAGTATTTTAATTGTTCAGGAAAAACTAGGATTTAAAAATGGCATTATTTCGAAATTTTGTAATCTAAGTGCAAATTCATCATGCAGCTCAGTACTAAATTTTGATGAAAATTATAGTGATAAATGGATTAGTTTTTCTGATCTCCCGCTGCTTTTCTTTGGAGCGTCATTTATAGCAATTTTGGTGCAGCCTTTAAGTTCATCTGTTTTTGTTGGATTCTTGAGTTTATTAGCAATTCCAGTAATTGTATCATCTATATGGATTCAAAAATTTGAACTTCAAAAATGGTGTGTAATGTGTTTAATGGTTTCGTTCTTGATTTTTACGCAAAGTTTAATTTGGTTTTCATCAGACTTGTTTACTTTGAATTTTAGTTTCGAGGCGATTTTTCCATTTCTTTTTTCTTTAATTCTTTTGGTGCCAATTTGGTATGTTATAAAATCAATTGCTAAAAATGTTCTTAATAATGAAAACACTTTAAAAGAGCTAAAGAAGTTTAAAAGAAATTATTCATTACTTGATTTCTTGTCTAAGAAAGTTTCTTATACCAACGGACTTGAAGATTTAAGAGGATTAAATTTTGGAAATAGAAGTGCCGCCGTAAAACTTACTGTAATTGTAAGTCCAAGTTGTGTACACTGTCATAAAACATTTCAAGAAGCTTTTGACTTAGTTTTGAAATTTCCTGATAAAATATTTTTGAACGTATTGTTTAATGTTAATCCAGAGAATGTCGATAATCCGTATAAAGTTGTTGTCGAAAGGCTTTTGTCAATAAACAGATCAACTCCAGGAAAAACAGTCGAAGCAATTTCAGATTGGCATATTAAAAAAATGAATCTGAAAAAATGGTTGAAAAAATGGCCTGTTGATTCCGTTAGTATGATTGTTAAGCAGGAAATAAATAAACAGTATGAATGGTGTTCTAAAAATAACTTCAATTATACTCCAGTAAAAATTGTAAATGAGGGCTTGTTTCCAAGTGAATATGAGCTAAATGAATTGAAGTATTTTTTAAATGATTTTGCAGAACAGAAAGAAGCGGTTCTTGAAAAAACAGCATAAAGATTAGAAATAGACATAAACTTCAAATGTCTCAAAACGATTGAAGTATTTACTTAACAAAAATTAACAAAGCGATGTTAGAAAAAATTTTATCTAGTAAAGGAGCAAAAAAATTAACAACAGAAGAGAAGAAGACAATTCAAGGTGGGGGACAGGGAAATTGCCCTCCAAACCAAGTTTATGTCCACGAGAAATGTTGGAATAAAGTTCCTGACTAAAAACAGATAGATGAAATGATCCTTATGTTTTTATTTGGAGATTGAGTATTAAAAAAATGTAGAAATAAAAACATAAGGATTATATTTTTCCGTACAACTTGATTTTACTAGTAGCTTTAATTTAAAAAGTTCTTAACAATGTTAAAAAACATTCTAAATCTGGAAGGATCACAAGAGATTACTGCCAGTGAACAAAAAACAATAATAGGTACAAATGTTAAAGAAGCTACTTCAAAATGTGATACATGGTATAGCAGATCTGGTTTGACCTTTGAAGATTGTGCCGAGTATTACTCGTTAGATTTGAATTACGCCAGCGTAAATTAAGATAGCGCAATTGTAAAAGATTCGAAAATAAATTTAAATAGTTATGTTAAAGAAAATTTTAAATCTGAAACATGCTCAGCATATTAGTAAAAATGAGCAAAAAACGATAAAAGGAGGTATTCCAGAATGCTGGGTATTTGCAATTGAAGCCGGATGCGTGTTGATACCAAGTGGCGGGACATGTCCAATAAATACTGAAGCGGGTATCTGTGATACAAATCGTCTTTGCTGCTAGTTTTTTTGAAATTATTTATAAGTAATATACATACAGCCTTTTTTAAAATTTAGTCATGTTTTTTTTAATTTGTAGGCGCTCGATCGTGGAACATTGAGCAAATATCCCCACATTGATGATTGGTGTTGGGATTCTCAGGAAAAGTGGTCACTGGGTTAGTTTTATTTGGTTAGGGCTGATCAAGTGCCATCTCCTAGAGAAAGTTGGTATTACTAATAAAATTGAATATTTACGAGAGAATTAATTCTCTCTTTTTTTTGCCGCAGAATTTAATAGTAATAAAAATACTACGATGTTTTTAAGTTAGACAGACAGAGGCTTCAACTGTCTTAAAATGATTGAAGTATTAACAAATCAAAAAAACAAATCATGAAAAAATTAAAAGATTTAATTGGTATTGAAGTTTTAGGTGTTAAAGAAAAGAAAAACATTATGGGCGGAGGTCCTGGAGTTGAGGCTTGTTATTGTCCAGGAACAGGTATTTTTGCAGGTATTATACGTCCAGCTGATGGCGAAACTTGTGCCTCAGTTATCGAGGAAAGTTGTCTGCTGGACAGCTAAACATAAAATATATTTAAAGTAAAGAAAGCTTTGTTGTTTTTAAACAAAGCTTTCTTGCTTTTTTATAGATTAGTTGAAAATTAATTATAAAAGGAAAAGTTTAGCTGTTTAATTAAAACCTGATTTATATTTTAAGATTTTTTGTATAATATTGTTATGAATAAACCCAAATAGTAGAGTTGAAAAAATTCACCAGTTACAAACAAGCAGATTTTAAAGATTGCGGGCCAACATGTTTAAAGATCATAGCTAAACATTACGGTAAAACAATTAATATTCAGGAGTTGCGCGATGCAAGCGAGACGACTCGTGAGGGGAGCAATTTGCTTTTTTTGAGTGATGCAGCTGAAAAAATTGGTTTTAGAACTTTAGGCGTAAAATTAAATGCAGAACGATTAGAAGAAGCGCCCCTTCCGTGTATTTTACATTGGAATAAAAACCATTATGTAGTACTTTATAAAATTAAAAAAGATACTTATTATATATCAGATCCCGCTTTTGGTTTAATTGAATATAATAAACAGGATTTTCTTAAATTTTGGATTGGAAACAACGCCGATGATTCGACTCAAGAAGGAATCGCTTTATTGATTGAAGCCACACCAAAGTTTTTTCAATCTGAATTTGATAAAGAAGACGGTAAAGGTTTGGGGTTTGGATTGCTTTCACAATATGTGCTTCGCTATAAATCATTTTTGATTCAATTGTCGATAGGTTTGTTGGCAAGCACTTTACTGCAGCTTATTTTTCCATTCCTAACGCAAAGTATTGTCGATATTGGAATACAAAATCAGAACATACATTTTATTTATCTAATTCTTTTTGCGCAGTTATTTCTATTTGCCGGAAGAACAGGTTTGGAACTTATCCGGAGTTGGATTTTACTGCATCTTTCAACCCGTATCAATATTTCACTTATTTCAGATTTCTTTATTAAATTAATGAATCTGCCTATTTCATTTTTTGATGTTCGAATGACGGGTGATATTATGCAGCGTATAAATGACCACCGTCGAATTGAAAAAATCTTAACCACATCTTCATTAAATGTCTTGTTTTCTGTTATAAATATGTTTGTAATGGGAGCAGTTTTAGCTTATTTTAATCTAAAGATATTCTTAGTTTTTTTTGTTGGAAGTCTTCTTTATTTTGGATGGATAACCTTGTTTTTAAAACGAAGAGAAATTTTAGATTATAAACGTTTTGCCGAGGTTTCTCAGGAGCAAAGCAAAGTGATGGAACTTATAAACGGAATGCAGGAAATTAAACTCCACAATGCTGAAAAACAAAAGCGCTGGGGTTGGGAATATGTGCAGGCTAGATTGTTTAGAGTTTCGATAAAAGGTTTGGTTTTGGAGCAGACACAAACAATTGGTTCCTCGGTCATCAACGAATTAAAAAATATCTTCATCATCTTTTTGTCGGCAAAATTAGTTATCGACGGTTCAATTACATTGGGTATGATGCTGGCCATCAGTTCGATTGTGGGAAGTTTAAATGGGCCGGTAACACAGCTTATTGAATTTGTTCGAGAACTGCAGGATGCCAAAATATCATTGGCAAGATTATCTGAAATTCATGAGAAAGAAGATGAAACACAGCAAGAAGCTCATCAAACAAATGATGTTCCTTTTGATGCTCCAATAGAAATCAAGAATATTTCATATCGCTATTTAGGATCTGATATTCCTGTTTTGGATAATTTAAATCTTGTGATTCCGCCAAATAAAATAACCGCTATAGTGGGTGTCAGCGGAAGCGGTAAAACTACTTTGATGAAGTTGCTGCTTAAGTTTTATGAGCCCGAAAAAGGAGAGATCACTATTGGAAATTCGCAGTTGAAAAATATTTCTCAAAAAGCATGGCGTTCTAATATTGGTGCTGTAATGCAGGAAGGCTTTATTTTTAGCGATACCATTGCAAATAATATTGCTTTTGGAGTTGATGTAATTAATAAAGAACGATTAGTTTATGCGGCTGATGTGGCCAATATTAAAGAATATATCAGTGAACTTCCTCTTGGTTATAACACAAAAGTTGGAGCAGAAGGTGTAGGAATGAGCACCGGACAGAAGCAAAGATTATTAATTGCAAGAGCCGTTTATAAAGATCCCGAAATTTTATTTTTTGATGAAGCAACATCAGCTTTGGATGCAAATAATGAGAAAGAAATAATGAGAAAGTTAGGTCTGTTTTTTGAAAATAAAACAGTAGTCGTAATTGCGCATAGATTAAGTACAGTTATGAATGCAGACCAAATTGTAGTTTTGGATAAAGGAAAAATTATAGAAATAGGATCTCATACATCTTTAGTAGAGCAAAAAGGAAATTATTTTGAATTGGTTAAAAATCAATTGCAGTTAGGAAATTAATTATGGCAGACGAGCATAACACATTCGAATTAAGAAGCGAAGAAGTTCAAGATATTCTAACCAAAGTACCGCATTGGATGATTCGATGGGGAACGGTTTTGATATTTGCAATTATACTCCTTCTTTTTTTTGTTTCCTGGTTTATAAAGTATCCAGATGTTGTAAATACTGAAATTGTAATTACAACCAATATTCCGCCAGAAAAAATAGTATCAAAATCTTCTGGAAGGATTGAAGCCATTTTAGTTAAAGATAAAACAATCGTTTCTAAGAATACAACGCTGGCAATAATTGAAAACACAGCCAATTATAAAGATGTTTTTTTACTAAAAAGCATAATGGACAGCTACAATATTAATGATCCTAAAAAAGAATTTCCTTTTGCACAATTAAAAAACACACAATTGGGTGAAATTGAAAGTGCATACGCAGTTTTTCAAAAAGACTATCAAGCTCAGGAATTAAATCATGATTTACAGCCATTTGCTATTGAAAACAGAGCGCAAGTTTCTGAGAAAATTCAAATAAAAGAACGATTAGATATTCTTCAGCAGCAAAAAGTGATAAACGAAAGCGAACTTCAGCTTCAAAAAAATGAAGTTGCACGTTTTGAAGTTCTTTTTGCAAAAGGAATTATTTCGGCTCAAGAAATGGAAGCAAAGAAATTGAATTTTCTGCAGGCGCAGAAGAATTATCGAAGTCTTTTAGCTTCAATTTCACAATTAAAATCCTCTTTGATTGATAACACAAAATCAAGTCAGAATTCGCAGATTAACAGCACTAAAGAGGAAGTAAACTTAGGACGAAACATGGCGCAGTCATTTTATCAGCTTAAAAAAGTGATTAAGGACTGGGAACTGACCTATACACTAAAATCGTCTATCAGCGGAACGGTTACTTTTTTACAAGTTTGGACAGAAAATCAAACAATAAATGCAGGAGACAATGTTTTTTCGATTATTCCAGATGCTAAAAACGGCTTTATTGGAAAAGTAAAAGCACCGGCATTAAATTCGGGAAAGATAAAAGTTGGACAAAGAGTAAATATACGTTTAGCTAATTTTCCAGATAGAGAATTTGGTGTTCTTAAAGGTAAAATCCGCAATATTTCTTTGGTGCCAGATAAAGATGGAAATATATTGCTAGATGTTGAACTGCCAAACGGATTAGAAACATCCTATAAAAAGCAAATCGTATTTCAGCAGGAAATGAAAGGAAGTGCCGAAATTGTAACAGAAGATCTTCGATTAATCGAGAGAATATTATATCAGTTTAAAAGTATTTTTGAACAAGTTTAAAATTAACCCCAAAACCCGTAATTAACCAAACCCCAATTTTTATAATGAAAAGAATTTTACTTACTATTATCATTCTAATATTTCAATATTCTCATTCAAAACCCATAACCGAAACTCAAAAACTGGCCGCAATTTGTAAAGTCTGGGGCTTTTTAAAGTATTATCATCCTAATGTTGCTGATGGAAGCAAAAATTGGGATGAACAATTATTTCAAATTTTGCCAAAAGTAGAAGAAGCACAATCAGCAGAAGCATTTTCGTCAGTACTTGAAAACTGGATTGTTTCTTTGGGAGAAATTAAAAAACAGGAAGTTGTAAAAGCAGCAGAGAAAAAGGAATATTTTGATAAAAACTTCGATTTATCCTGGATTTCAAAAAGTGATTTGTTCTCGAAATCACTTTCAAAAAAGCTTGAATTTGTTAAGGAAAACAGAATTCAGAACAAGCAGTTTTATGTTGATTTTGGTCGTGGTGACGGAATGCCTTTAAAATTTAATAACGAAATTAAATATGCAGATTTTAAATGGACCGATAAAAATCTTCGTCTTTTGATATTATTCCGATATTGGAATTACGTTGAATATTTCTTTCCCTATAAATATCAGATGGATCAAAATTGGGATAAAGTATTAAGTGAGTTTCTGCCAAGAATTATTGCTCCAGAATCTGAGAAAGACTTTGGATTGGCCATTAGAGAAATCTCTATAAAGTTAAATGATACACATGCTTCAACACAAGTGCCGCAGTTGTTAGAGTATTTTGGAGATAAATTTATTCCGGTTGATATTAAAATAATTGATCAGAAAGCAGTTGTTATCAGTTTAAAAAATGATTCACTTGCAAAAGTTAATGACTTAAAAATAGGAGATGTAATTACCAAAGTTGATGGAAAGACGATCGCTTCAATTTTAAATGACAATCGAAAATATGTTGAAGGATCAAACGAGCCATCAGTTTTGAAAAATGCTTATTGGGCTGTTTTTAATGGTAAAACGACTTCATTTGAAATTGAATTCATTCGCGATGGAAAAACAGCAGTTAAATCAATAAACCGTTATAAATACAAAGATTTAAAAATTAAATTTCCCACTCAAGAAAAATGGAAAGTTTTGGAAGGGAATATTGGATACGTAAATTTTGATGCGGTTGCTGTTGAGAATATTCCAGATTTGATTGCAGAGCTTAAAAATACCAATGCTATTATTTTTGATGACAGAAAGAGACCTCATGATGTAATGTTTGCTCTTTCAGATTGGTTGAATCCTCAAGAGAAAGAATTTGCAAGATATTTAGATCCTGATATTGGTTTTCCAGGACGATTTGTATGGAATCCAGATATTAGAAAATGTGGAAAAAATAATCCAGATTATTATAAAGGAAAAGTAATTGTTTTAGTTGATGAAAATACAGTAAGTCATGGAGAGTTTACGGCGATGGCACTGCAGACTGCTCCAAATGTAACGGTTATTGGCAGTCAGACAGGAGGAGCTGATGGCACCAATTATAAGTTTGGTATAATAAAAGGATTTTCTTCATCTTTTACTTGCTATGGTGTTTTTTACCCAAACAAAAAAGAAGCACAGCGTATAGGAATCGTTCCTAATATTGAAGTTAAATCAACCATTTTAGGAATTCAGCAAGGCAGAGATGAGATTCTAGATCGAGCGATTATATTTGCAAAATCAGGTAAATAAATGGAGTCAAAAATAAAAATCAAACAAGGAATTTTGATCTTGTTTTTGTTGCTGCAATACGTTTTGTATTCGCAGAAATCGAATAAATTATATGATTCGTTTAGTATTTCCGGCACTGTTAAAGATTCAAAATCAGATTTTGTAATTGCAAATGCAGATCTTTATCTTCTTAATTGCAATAAAAGTGTAGTTGCCAACTCAGAAGGAAATTTTCAATTCAATATTTCTAAAGGCAGTTTTAATGATAAATTGATTATTTCGGCTTTAGGATATTATTCGGATACAATTGAAGTTGCTGCACTTGAAAAAATGCAAAAGGAACCACTGCTGATCAAATTGAATAAAGAAAAAGAAGCTGAGGTTTCATTAAATGAAATGATTATTGTTTCTGCTAAAAAGAAATCAAACAACTTATCTGCAACAGCAATTTTAAAGAAATCAAAAGAAAATATTCAAAGTAATTATTATCAAAAACCATTCAATCAGAAATTCTTTTTTAGATCTCAAACCAATAAAGATGGTGTTTTTACTATCAACGAAGAAGCGTCAATTAATACCTTCAGTCCAAACGGAATTAAAGTTTCAGATGATGCTGCGGCCAATTATTTTGGAGAAATAGTGCAGTTTCGAAAAAAATCAGATTCAGTATCAAATGAAAATTGGAAAGGGATAGGGTATTTTGGAGTTATAATTTTTAGAAACATAATGTTAAGCAATCAGAATTTGCTTTATGAAACAAAAAACTTTGAATTAAAGAAAGAAGGGATAACGACTTATGGTGGTAAAAAGGTCTATGTAATTAGTTTTACAAATTTGAATCCAACTGTTTTTTCTACTGGTTTTGGAAATCCCGCACCTCAATCCGCAATAGGGTTTATTTATATCGAAACAGATTCTTTTGCGATCGTGAAATTTGAGCAATATGTGGTTTTAAAAAAAGACAGATCAAACGATAATGATGATATCACAATAGAATCGTCGCTGAAGATTACCCAAACCTACAAAAATGTCAACGGACGCTATTTTATTAATTATTGTAATGAAAAAGTAGAAAGCAATTATTTTTCACAATCAAGTAAAAAGCAAATAAGCACTGTCTATTCAAATTATGATTTAATGTCAGAAGATATTATTACAGAAAATGTATCGGCTATAAAACGTCCAATTGATCGACTGAAATTAGATGCGAAATTTGTTGAAGATCTGGAATATTGGAATAATAATAATTTTATAATCGAGAATAAAAAGATTTAATTTTAAGATTTACATTTTCAGATAAAAATCCTTTGTAAGCTCAATATATTCTGGAGTATAAACGTGACGATCGATTTCAATTGTTAATTCATTGATTTCGATTTCTGACGTTTCATTTCGGCTAAAAGCTAATAGACTGCGTTTGATTTCAGATTTTGGAGTTCCTTTTACACGCGTTATTTTTATCGGATATAATTCTGATTCTTTTGCTAATCGGATAAATTTTTCTTCTTCTTTAAAGGGAAGAATTAAAGCTAAAATTCCATTTTCGGATAAAAGTAAATCAGCTGCTTCAACAATTTCTTCAAAAGGCATTGCGTCTTGAAAACGTGCTAAATCACGTTGTTCATTCTCTGTTTTGTAATCTTCAGCATAAAAAGGCGGATTGGAAACAATTAAGTCATATTCGTCTTCCGGTTCTTCTATAAATTCATCTAAACCAGCATGAAAGCAAAATAAACGATCGCCCCAAGGAGAGTTTTCGAAATTTTCTACCGCTTGTTCATATGCGTCTTCATCAATTTCAAGTGCATCAATTTGTTCCGCATTTGTTCGTTGTGCAAGCATCAATGCAATAATTCCAGTTCCTGCGCCAATGTCTAAAATGCTAAAAGGATTATGATTTATTGGAGCCCAAGAGCCTAACAAAACGCCGTCAGTGCCTACTTTCATTGCGGTTTTATCTTGTTGAACAGAGAATTGCTTGAATGAAAACATCTTGGTTAAGGATTGTATATTAATGATTTTTGATTTCAGATGAAAACTGAACACTCAAAACTGAACGCTTTTTTAAAGGTACATTTCAACTAAACCTTCAGGTAAGTTCATGATCACTTTTTTGTTTTCGCGGTCAATTTTTACAAGGAATTGATCGATCATTGGAATCAGCATTTCGACTTCGCCATTTAAAACTTCAAAAAGTGGTTGTGCAGTAGTGTCGTTTACAGCTGCTATTTTTCCAAATACACCTAAGCGCTGGTCTTCGATTTCGAAACCAATAACTTCGTGAAAATAGAATTTGTTGCCAGAAAGTTTAGGCAGCATTGTTAAAGGAAGATAAATAGGATTGCCAATTAAAGCATCTGCATCTTCCTCGGTATTTACATCTTCAAAACGAATTCTAAGAAAGTCGTTTTTGTGTAAAGAACTTGTTTCAATAAAAAAAGGAACCAAGTGTTTGTTGCATTCAACAAACACTGATTCCAGATTTTCGTATAACTCAGGTTCGTCTGTGTCTAAATAAGCCAAGACTTCACCTTTGAAACTAAATTTTTTAGCGATTTTACCTAAATAAAAACATTCTTCTTTACGCATTATCGCTAGCTAAAATTATGCTTCAGTTGTTTCGTTATTCTCTTCAGCAGCAGGAGCTTCTTCAGTAGATGCTTCTACTTCAGCAACTTCTTCAACTGCAGGAGTTGCAGCAGCGATAGCATCAGCTTCAGCCTGAGCCGCAGCAGCTAAACGTTTAGCGTTAACTTCTTTTTCAGCTTTCAAAGCTTTAGCTTTAACATCAGCTTGAGCTTTTGTTAAACCATCTTTTTTAGCATCAACTTTTCCAGCTTTAGCCTCTAACCAAGCAGCTAATTTAGCATCAGCTTGTTCTTGAGTTAAAGCACCTTTACGAATACCTCCATCAAGGTGGTGTTTCAATAAAGCACCTTTGTAAGAAAGAATTGCTCTAGCAGTATCAGTTGGTTGAGCACCATTGTGTAACCATTTAACTGCACTATCAAGGTTTAAGTCGATAGTTGCTGGGTTAGTGTTTGGATTGTAAGTACCGATTTTCTCTAAGTATTTACCATCTCTTTTTGAGCGTGCATCTGCAGCTACAACCCAGTAAAAAGGTTTTCCTTTTTTACCGTGTCTTTGTAATCTAATTTTTACTGACATAATCTTATTGATTAAATTTTGAGGTACTCGACCTCTATTAATTAAGGGCGCAAAGATATAATTTTTTTAGCAATAATACGTTTCAAAAAGTATTAAATGCATTTTGGATCCAATTTTATTGTTTTTTTGCCTTTTTTGATAGTATTATTGAGGCAATTATCTCTTAATGCGGTATTTTTGCCTCAAATTGACTTAGATATGAAAAGATATTTTTATTTTTTATCGCTTTTTTTTATTGTCGCATCTTGTACAGATGATGTAAAGTTCAATAATCCTGCTTTTCAAGCCTTAAAAGAAAATGTTTTTTGGAGAGCTCAAAGTTATAAAGCACATTTAGGAGAAAACGGCAGCATAGTGGTAGAAGGTTCTTTAGGGTATGAAAAAGTTACTTTGCAAATGGCTTCGACTGCCAAGCAGACTTTTACTCTGGGTAATGACGAGTTTTCTAAGGCATTATACGAAAATAAACTGTCGACAGATGTGTCTGCATTTTCAACAGGTACAGATAAAGGCAGCGGACAGATTGTTATTACTGATTATGATAATGTAAATCATACAATTTCTGGAACGTTTAAATTTACTGCAGAAAATGATGACGAAAGTAATATTGAAAAACCCAAGATTAACTTTAAAGAAGGAGTCTTTTATAAAGTGCCGATTGAAGTGAGTACCACAGAAAATCATTTGTAGATTTTTGTCAGGCACAGATTCTATAAGGTGATTATCAAAATCAAAATAAAAACATAAATAAACTAATATATAGTAGATTACAGAAAAATAAGACTACATTTGCTACATTATTATAAATAAGTACATATGAACATTTTTGTTGGAAGCCTTCCATTCAGTATTGAGGAAGCAGATTTAAGAGAGTCTTTCGAGGCTTATGGAGCAGTAGATTCAGTTAAAATTATCACTGATAAATTTACTGGAAGAAGCAAAGGTTTTGGTTTCGTAGAGATGCCAAACGATGCTGAAGCTCAAAAAGCAATTGATGAGTTGAACGGAGCTACTGTTCAAGGTCGTACAATTGTTGTAAATAAATCTGAACCAAAACCTGAAGGTGAAAGAAGAAGCTTCAATAACAACCGTGGAGGTGATTCTCGCGGAGGTTACGGAAACAACCGTGGTGGAAACGACCGTGGTGGTAACAGAGGAGGATATTAATATTTTTTTCTAAATATATAAAAGGGATCAACGAAAGTTGATCCCTTTTTTTATGTTGTAATTTTTCTGTAAGCGCACTGCAGTGCGTCTAATATATCGAGGAGACGCACTGCAGTGCGCCTCTACGATAAACATATTTATACATTAGCAGCTAACCAGTCACCAACTTCTTTAGTGCCATATGCTTTGCCTCCATCAGCTAAATCTTCAGTAACTATTCCTGCTTCTAAAGCCTTGTTCACAGCGTCTCTCATTGCTTTTCCTTCTTCCATCAATCCGAAGTTTTCGAACATCATAGCAGCAGATAAAATTGTAGCTATTGGGTTAGCGATGTTCAATCCTGTTGCTTGCGGATAAGAACCGTGAATTGGTTCAAACAAAGATACTTCAGCTCCCATAGAAGCAGAAGGCATTAATCCCATTGAGCCTGAAATTACAGAAGCTTCGTCTGTTAAGATGTCTCCAAATAAGTTTTCTGTAATTAATACATCATAAGAGTTTGGCCATTGAACCAAACGCATTGCTACAGCATCAACAAATTCGTAGCTAACTTCAACTTCTGGATAATCTTTTTCCATTGCCTGAACTGTTTCTCTCCATAAGCGTGAAGTTTCTAAAACGTTTGCTTTGTCAACGCAGCATAATTTTTTGCTTCTTGTCATCGCTAATTCGAAGCCTTTTTTGGCTAAACGCTGTACTTCCGCTCTTGTGTAAACACAATTGTCGTAAGCAGTATCTCCGTTGTCTTTTCTTCCTTTTTCTCCAAAGTAAATTCCGCCAGTTAATTCTCTTAAGAAAACTAAGTCGGTTCCTTCGATTCTTTCTCTTTTTAATGGAGATTTGTCTAATAATGAAGGGAACGTAAAAGTAGGTCTTACGTTTGCGAACAAACCTAATGCTTTACGCATTTTTAGTAAACCTTGCTCTGGTCGTACTGGAGCAGAAGGATCGTTATCATATTTAGGGTGGCCAATCGCTCCAAAAAGAACGGCATCAGCATTTTTACAAACTTCGTGAGTTGAATCTGGATAAGGTTCGCCTACAGCATCAATTGCTGCAGCACCAGTTAAAGCTGGTTTCCAAGTAATTTCATGGCCAAATTTTTGTGCAATAGCATCAGATACTTTTACAGCTTCATTTATTACTTCTGGTCCGATTCCGTCTCCGGCTAAAAGGGCTATGTTAAATTTCATTTTATAAGTATTTATTATTTTTTAAGGTTCATAGTGAGAAAGGCTCAAAGGTTCAAAGGTTTCAAATGACAAAGATTAAAACCTTTGTTGCACTTTAACTTTGAACCTTTGTACCTCTATTAAGCAATTACATTCAGCATTTTTTGCGTTGCTATAATAGCTGCAACAGTTTGATCAGAATCTAATCCGCGGGTTTTAAATTCTTTTCCGTTGTTGACCCATGTGATGATGGTTTCGCACAACGCGTCAGAGCTGCTTCCCGGCGGGATTCTTACTGCATAATCTATTAATTTTGGAAGCGTTAGTTTTTTACTTTTGTAAATCTTAGACAAAGCATTCATAAAAGCATCAAACTGACCATCTCCTTGTGCGTTTTCTTCGATGATTTCGTCGCCAAATTTTAAGCATAAAGTCGTAGACGGACGCATTCCTTTTGAGTGTACTAATATATAGGACTCAATTTTTATTTTTTCTTCGTAAGTATGACTGTCCAAAACATCCGAAATAATGTATGGAAGATCCTCTTTGGTTACGGTTTCTTTTTTATCGCCAAGTTCAATAATTCTTTGGGTAACCAATTTCAAATCTGCCTGATTTAGTTTTAAACCTAATTCTTGAAGATTTTTTTCGATATTGGCTTTTCCAGAAGTTTTTCCTAAAGCGTATTTTCTTTTTCTTCCAAAACGTTCTGGAAGTAAGTCATTAAAATATAGATTGTTTTTATTGTCACCATCAGCGTGAATTCCTGCGGTTTGTGTAAAAACATTGTCACCTACAATTGGTTTATTTGCCGGAATTCTATATCCGGTAAAAGTTTCAACCAGTTTGCTAACGGTATATAAAGATGTTTCTTTGATGTTAATGCTTACTTCTGGCAGATAATCATTGATTACGGCAACCGTACTTTCAAGCGGTGCATTTCCAGCTCGTTCTCCCATCCCGTTTACCGTAACGTGAAGTCCGTTTATGCCTGCTTTTATAGCTTCCATGACATTGGCAACACTTAAATCGTAATCGTTGTGCGCATGAAAATCAAAATGAATCTGCGGATATTTAACTCTGATTTTTGAAATAAATTCAAATGCTAAAGATGGAATTAAAACGCCTAAAGTATCAGGAAGTAAGATTCTTTTTATTGGCTGAGTTGACAAGAAATCCAGAAATTGAAAAACGTATTCTGGTGAATTTCGCATTCCGTTGCTCCAATCTTCCAAGTAAACATTGGTTTCAATATTGTTTTCTTTTGCTAAAGCAATGATTTGAGCAATTTCAGAAAAATGCTGTTCCGGAGTTTTCTTTAATTGATGTGTTAAGTGATTCATTGAGCCTTTGGTCAACAAATTTTGCACTTTGGCACCGGCTTTTTTCATCCATTCAATTGAAACGCCTCCGTCAACAAACGACAGTACTTCAATTCTGTTAATATATCCTCTTTCTTCAGCCCAAGAAGTAATGCCTTTTACAGCCTGAAATTCTCCTTCGCTTACGCGTGCCGAGGCAATTTCGATTCTATCAATATTTAATTCCTCCAACAACAATTGTGCAATGGTTAGTTTTTCTGCAGCAGAAAAAGAGACTCCTGAGGTTTGTTCACCATCACGGAGCGTCGTATCCATTATTTCAATTTTTCTTTTTTCCATGTCCTTTTCTAAATTTCTTTTTAAAAGTGAAATTTTTAGTAGTGTTGTTGTTATACTTTCCCTCTTACTTCATTTAACTTCATTGTCATTGAAAATGCTGAGTTTTCAATCCAATTATCATATTCTTCAATGGCTTTTAATCTCAAATCATTTTCTAGATAACCTTCTTTAACCATTTGTGTTGAGCTGGCTACTTTTGACCAAATTCCTATTTTTGATTTAAAATCTAAATCTTCCCGTTTATAAACTTCATCAGAATTTATTTTCTCAATAGAATGAAAGCCTGCATCTTTTAGTAATTCTGGTAAGTCTTCAGCAATTTTATTATTCATTCCGGCGTCTTGTCTCCATTTTAAAAAAGTTTTGTAAAACTCTTGCATGCTTTCTGGTGGCAGCGGATTCCATACTAAATTGGTATGATCGTAATCTAAAATTGATATTTGTCCATTTGGCTTCAGTAACGATTTCATTTTTATTAAAGCTTCTTTCGGATTGCTTAGCCATTGTAATGTTCTGGCAGAAACAATTAAATCAAATTTTAAATCAGGATTATATTCAAATAAATCAAGAGGAATTAATTCTAAATTAGAAACCGATTGATAAGATTCCTGTCCGCTTTTTATAAAACTAGCTGTATTGTCAATTCCAATAACTTTTCCGGTAGGGCCAATGTTATTTGCAATGTCTTTTGAAATAGAACCAGTTCCGCAGCCAATATCTAAAATGGTCATTCCTGGTTTTAAAATCTGAATCAGATTTTTATAGTCTTTTGCTAAACTTCTATTGTCGAATGTTTTTGCTGCATTTTCATCTCTTTCAATATGTTTATTGCCTTTCATCTACAAATGGGATTGTTTTTTAAAACTTATTTTCTAAAACATAGCTTCGGTCAATTTAATTTAGAAAGACCCGACAGGTTTCAAAAACCTGTCGGGTCTAATAGATCGAACGAGATTTTATTAATACGGAAGCTTATCGGCGAAAGCCACAATATCTTCTTTAATATTTTGTAAATAATCAATGTCGTCAAAACCATTAATCATGTTGTTCTTTTTGTAGCCGTTAATAGCGAAAGATTCTTGCTCGCCTGTTGACAATAGAGTAATTGTTTGGTTTGGCAAGTTGATTTCTAGTTGCGTATTTGGATCCGCTTCGATTGCTTTAAAGATCGTATCTGCAAATTCCGGACTCACCTGAACTGGCAGAACTCCAATATTCAAACAGTTTCCTTTAAAGATATCTGCAAAGAAACTAGAAACTACAGCTCTAAAACCGTAATCGTAAACTGCCCAAGCAGCATGTTCTCTTGAAGATCCTGAACCAAAGTTTTTTCCTCCAACAAGGATTTTTCCTGAATAAGTAGAATTGTTTAAAACGAAATCAGCTTTTGGAGTATCGTCTCCGTTGTATCTCCAGTCTCTAAAAAGGTTGTCTCCAAAACCTTCGCGTTTTGTAGCTTTTAAGAAACGAGCCGGGATAATTTGATCTGTATCTACGTTCTCAATTGGCAGCGGCACTGCACTGCTGGTAAGTATATTAAATTTATCGTATGCCATTTTGTTTTTTGATTTTAGATTAACGATTTCTGATTTTAGATTTGTTGTTGTATCTTAAAATTGTAATCGTTAATGTTTTTTGTAAAATGTAAATTGAAATTTTAGAAGATTTTTTAATGAAGTGTATCGAAATCTGAAATCAAAAATCGTTAATCTTCATTCCTAAATCTTTAAAAAAGCTCTCTCGGATCTGTTAGTTTTCCTGTAACAGCAGCAGCAGCGGCCATAATCGGACTTGCTAATAGTGTTCTTGATCCAGGACCTTGACGACCTTCAAAGTTTCTGTTTGAAGTACTTACTGCATATTTTCCGGCAGGAACTTTATCATCGTTCATTGCTAAACAAGCAGAACAACCCGGCTGACGTAATACGAAACCAGCTTCAGTTAGAATGTCTAAAATACCTTCTTCTTTAATCTGAGCTTCAACAACGTGAGAACCTGGAACTAACCAAGCGGTAACATTATCTGCTTTTTTTCTTCCTTTTACAATTTCAGCGAAAGCTCTAAAATCTTCAATACGTCCGTTTGTACAACTTCCTAAGAAAACATAATCAATTGGTTTTCCAATCATCACATCATCTTCGTGGAAGCCCATATAAGCTAAAGATTTTTTGTAAGTTTCCTCACCGCCTTCAACTTCTTTTGCACTTGGAATATGTTTTGAGATACCAATTCCCATTCCAGGATTAGTACCATAAGTAATCATTGGTTCAATGTCTGAAGCCTTGATGTTTAATTCAGCATCAAAAACTGCATCAGCATCTGTTTTTAAAGTTTTCCAGTATTCAACAGCTTTAGTCCAAGCTTCGCCTTTTGGAGCGTAAAGTCTTCCTTCAAGGAAATCGAAAGTCGTTTGGTCAGGAGCGATCATTCCTCCACGAGCACCCATTTCGATACTTAAATTACAAACTGTCATACGACCTTCCATAGTCATGTTTTCAAAAACATCACCAGCATATTCAACAAAATATCCTGTACCTCCAGAAGTAGTTAACTGAGCAATAATATAAAGGGCAACATCTTTTGGACCAACACCTTTGCTTAATTGACCATTTACGTTAATACGCATTTTCTTTGGTTTTGGCTGCATAATACATTGTGTAGAAAGCACCATCTCAACCTCCGAAGTTCCAATACCAAAAGCAATTGCTCCAAAAGCACCGTGAGTAGAAGTATGCGAATCACCGCAAACAATAGTAGCGCCTGGCAAAGTAATTCCGTTTTCAGGACCAACTACGTGTACAATTCCATTTTTTTGGTGACCTAATCCCCAGTGTGAAATTCCGTATTCTGTAGCATTATCTTCAAGAGCTTGAAGCTGGTTTGCAGATAAAGGATCCTGAACTGGTAAATGTTGGTTTATGGTTGGTGTATTGTGATCTGCAGTTGCAAAAGTACGTTGTGGGTATAAAACGTTAACGCCTCTTGATTTTAATCCTAAAAAAGCAACAGGACTCGTAACTTCATGAATGAAATGGCGGTCAATAAAAAACACATCTGGTCCATCTTCAATTTTACGCACTACATGTGAATCCCATACTTTGTCAAATAATGTCTTACTCATTTTTTATTTTTTTTAAATGTAATTTCTATAACTACAGCATTTTCCTGTTCATTATAATAGCAAAACAAAAGTAAAAAAAGATACAAGTGCGTCAATTTCAATATTTCATTATATACGATACCCAAACTAAAATACAAATTGCGAAACGGCTTTTTTTGTGCTCAATTTTTATCTAAAAATGTGTAAGGAATTGATTTTGTTTTTCTTTTTTTGCTTAAATCGTGCTGAATTGTTTTTTGTTTTGATAGTTTGCAAATTTATTTCAAAATCGCTGTAAAAAAGAGGTTTTTGATTAAAAATATGTAACAAATTGAGTAAAAATAGTAATAATTAGTAGTTTTGGTTTCTTTTTTTTGATTTCGAAATCACATGATTAAACACTTTTAGAACCATTTAGGATTAGATTTTAGAAACGTTTTCCATGTCTTTTTTTAGATAAAATAATACGACATCCAAGAAGTGTATTTTTTTGTTTTTTAGAATGAAATTAAATGAAAACTAAAATATCATAATTGGTAAAATTGATCGATTGTGACAACTAGCTGACAATTACTTTTAAAAAGAACTTCTAATATTGAAGCTTCTAATTTTAATTAAATATGTCATGAATTTAAATCAATTTGCTTACACATTGGGAGTTTTAGGAACCGTAATTATTTTAATCTGGGTAGGTCTTTTCAAATTCACTGTTGTCGAAGCCGAAGCAATAAAAGGCTTAGTCGAGAATCATTTTGCAATGAGCTGGATGTATAAAGTTATGTCAGTGGAGCAGGTTTCAAATTTCATCGGAATTTTTGAAGTTCTTACTGGGTTAGGATTGCTTGCTTCTTTATTTGTTAAGAGAATCGGTCTTTATGCCGGCTGTGCTTCTGCCATTATATTTATTACAACATTGAGTTTTTTAATTACAACTCCGGGTGTTTTTAAAAGTGTAGAAGGCTTTCCTGTAACTGATTTTTTTATTTTAAAAGATATTCCGTATTTGGCAATTTCGTTAATGGTTTGTGTAAAAGGGAACGAATAAAATAAGTGCTTTTCTTAACAAATTCACTAGTTGAATTGTTTAAAAAAAGACTAAATTTGAATTTCCTCTATTTTATATTTTACTATTTTGTATGTCGCATTAAATCAGTGTTTTATGTGTTGTGAAATTTGGATTTTGGAACTTTAATTTTGCCTTTTTTAAACTTATGTATTTAATATTCGATACCGAAACTACTGGATTACCAAAACGCTGGGATGCTCCAATAACTGATTCTGATAACTGGCCTCGCTGTATTCAGATTGCGTGGCAGCTTCATGACGAAATGGGACAGCTTATTGAGCATCAGGATTATTTGGTAAAACCAGATGGATTTAATATTCCGTATGATGCCGAGCGTATTCACGGTATTTCGACTGAATTAGCAGAAGCTGATGGAATTTCGCTGGCAGAAGTTTTGGAGAAATTCAATATTGCTTTAAGTAAAACTAAATTTATTGTTGGGCAGAATCTAGGTTTCGATGTTAATATTATGGGAGCTGAATTCCATAGAATGGGTGTAGATTCGCCAATGAGTACAATGCCTGTTTTGGATACTTGTACAGAAGTTACAGCTTCATTATTGCAGCTTCCTGGAGGTCGTGGAGGAAGATTCAAATTGCCAACATTAACAGAGTTACATAGTTATTTATTTGATAAACCTTTTGCAGAAGCGCACAACGCAACTGCCGACGTTGAGGCAACTACTCGTTGTTTCTTGGAGTTAATTAGAAGAGAGGTTTTTACCAAAGAAGAACTGGATGTTCCAAAGGAATACTTCAAAGAATTTCAAGCAAGAAATCCGCAGGAGTTTCCATTAATTGGATTAAAACACATCAATTTAAAAGCGGCTTCTGATAAAATCAGAGAGCAGCTAAAAGCTTTAGAATCTGTTGGTAAAGAACCTGCAGTTTCGCATTCTGACAGAGAAGATTTTAAAGCAGCAAAATATTCGCATTTACACAATCATACACAGTTTTCGGTTCTTCAATCGACGATCGGAATAGGAAATATTGTTTCGGCTACAGCCAAAAACGGAATGCCGGCTGTTGCAATGACGGATACCGGAAACATGATGGGCGCATTTCACTTTGTGAGCGCCGTTATGAACCACAACAAAGCAGCATCTGGAAAAAATAAAGCTTTGGTAGAAGCTGGAGAAGAACCGACCGAAACGGAGATAAAACCAATTGTAGGCTGTGAATTTAATGTTTGTGAAAATCATTTAGATAAAAGCAAAAAAGACAACGGAAACCAAATTGTATTGTTAGCCAAAAATAAAAATGGATATCACAACTTGGCTAAAATGTCTTCCATTGCTTTTACGAACGGATTTTACTATGTTCCTAGAATTGATCGCGCGATCGTCGAAAAATACAAGGAAGATATCATGGTTTTGTCTGGAAATTTATATGGAGAAATTCCGAGTAAAATTCTGAACATTGGTGAAAACCAAGCCGAAGAAGCATTAATTTGGTGGAAAGAACAATTTGGTGATGATTTTTATCTGGAATTGATGCGCCATAATCAGGAAGATGAAAATCGCGTAAACAAAACCCTGATTGAATTTTCGCAAAAGCATAATGTAAAGCTGATTGCAACCAATAATACCTATTATTTAAATAAAGAAGATGCCAATGCCCACGATATTTTACTTTGTGTAAAAGATGGTGAAAAGCAGGCAACGCCAATTGGTCGTGGTCGTGGTTATCGCTACGGACTTCCAAATCAGGAATATTATTATAAGTCAGAAGAAGAGATGAAAAAACTCTTTTCTGATATTCCTGAAGCGATTATAAACATTCAGGAAATAGTAGATAAAGTAGAAGGATATTCACTTTATCGTGATGTATTGCTTCCTAAATTTGATATTCCACAAGAATTTGTTGTTGAAGAAGATGAAGCTGACGGAGGAGTTCGAGGTGAAAACGCTTATCTGCGCGATCTTACAATGAGGGGAGCCGAAAGAAGATATGGCGTAATTACGGAATCGATTCAGGAACGTTTGGATTTCGAGTTGTTAACGATTTCGAATTCAGGATATCCGGGTTACTTTTTGATTGTACAGGATTTTATTGCCGAAGCTAGAAAGATGGACGTTTCTGTTGGTCCAGGTCGTGGATCTGCAGCGGGTTCTGCCGTTGCCTATTGCCTCGGAATTACGAATATTGACCCCATTAAATACGATTTACTTTTTGAGCGTTTTCTAAATCCTGACCGTATATCGATGCCCGATATTGATATCGATTTTGATGACGAGGGTCGTGGACGTGTAATGGATTATGTAATCAACAAATACGGTCAAAAACAGGTAGCACAGATTATCACGTATGGTAAAATGGCTACCAAGTCGGCAATTCGTGATACGGCTCGTGTACTGGATTTACCTTTATTCGAAGCCGATAGAATCGCCAAACTGATTCCAGGAATGATGCCAGGAAAATGGAATCTGGCGCGTTTCCTTTCTGAATCAGAGGATGATGTTAAAAAAGCATTAAAAGGCGCTGATGAATTTGAACTTGTAAAGGAATTAATCGCCATTGCCAATGAAGATGATTTGGCAGGAGAAACCATTCAGCAGGCAAAAATCCTTGAAGGGTCGATGCGAAATACAGGAATTCACGCCTGCGGGGTAATTATTACGCCGTCGGATATTACGAATTATGTGCCTGTTACGACCGCCAAAGATTCTGATTTATATGTAACTCAGTTCGATAACTCGGTTGCCGAAAGTGCAGGACTGCTAAAAATGGACTTTTTGGGTCTGAAGACCCTTACGCTGATAAAAGATACCGTAAAACTAGTAAAATACAGAACAGGAATTGATCTAGATCCTGATACTTTTCCGATTGATGATGAAGAAACGTATGCACTTTTCCAAAGAGGTGAAACGGTTGGAATCTTCCAATACGAGTCACCCGGAATGCAGAAATACATGAAAGATCTGAAGCCAACGGTTTTTGGAGATTTAATTGCGATGAATGCCTTGTATCGTCCAGGACCAATTGAATATATTCCGTCTTTCGTTCGAAGAAAAAACGGCGAAGAAGAAATCAAATACGATTTAGATGCTTGCGAAGAATACCTAGGAGAAACCTACGGAATTACTGTTTACCAAGAGCAGGTAATGCTTTTGTCTCAATCTTTAGCTGGATTTTCAAAAGGTGATGCCGATGTCTTGCGTAAGGCAATGGGTAAAAAGCAAATTGAAGTACTAGATAAAATGAAGCCAAAATTCGTTGAACAAGCTGCGGCAAAAGGTCACGATGCCAAAATTTTGGAGAAAATCTGGAAAGACTGGGAAGCCTTTGCAAGTTACGCCTTCAACAAATCGCACTCGACTTGTTATGCTTGGATTGCGTATCAAACCGCATTTTTAAAAGCACATTATCCTGCCGAATATATGGCGGCGGTACTTTCGAATAATATGAACGATATTAAACAGGTTTCTTTCTTTATGGAAGAATGTAAACGTATGGGATTACAAGTTCTTGGACCAGACGTAAATGAATCGTATTATAAATTTACGGTAAACGATGATTATGCAGTTCGTTTTGGAATGGGAGCGATCAAAGGAGTTGGTTCTGGAGCGGTTGAAACGATTGTAGAAAACAGAAAAGACGGAAGATATAAATCGATTTTTGATTTGGCGCAGCGAATTGATTTGCGTGCAGCCAATAAAAAAGCGATTGAAAACTTAGTACTTGCTGGTGGTTTCGACTCTTTTGAAGGAACAACCAGAGCACAATATTTTCATGATGATGGCGACGGAATTACATTTTACGAAAAAGCAATTCGGTATGGATCAAAGTTTCAGGAAAATGAAAATTCATCACAAGTAAGTTTGTTTGGAGAAGCAAGCGAAGTGCAGATTGCAGAGCCAATTATTCCTGCATGTGAAGATTGGAGTACGATGGAGAAATTGGCCAAAGAAAAAGAAGTTGTCGGGATTTATATTTCTGGACATCCGCTTGATGATTTTAGATTTGAGATGAAGTATTTCTGCAATTCTCGACTAGAATCATTGAAAAGTATGAATGAATATGTGGGTAAAAATCTAAACTTTGCCGGAATCATTAATAACGTGCAGCACCGTGTGGCAAAAAACGGAAAAGGCTGGGCAGTTTTTAACTTAGAAGGTTATGATGAAAGTTATGAGTTTAAGATTTTTGGAGAAGAGTATCTTAAATTCCGACATTTCCTGATACAGAATAATTTTGCTTTTATAAAAATACTAATAAAAGATGGCTGGGTAAACCATGATACTGGTAAAAAATCAGATCCAAGAATGCAGTTTGTTGAAATCAGACAATTGCAGGATATTATGGAAGCCTTTGCTAAAAAACTGATTGTTTTACTAAATATCCAAGATCTTCAAACTGAATTTATTCATAGATTAAGTCATTTATTTAATGAAAATAAAGGTGAAAATTCGGTGACTTTTGAGATTATGGAATTGGAAAAAATTAAGCGACTTGTTGAGGTAGAAACTCCTGCTGATTTTGAAGAGAGTGAGGATGCTGTTTTTGAAGGTGAAAATGAAGATGCAGCGCAAGAAACCAAAATTCAAGAAGTAAACGAAATTGAAGAAATAAAAGTTGTTACCAAATTAACAATGCCAAGCCGAAGATTAAAGATTAAGATTTCTACCGAGCTTCTTCAAGAATTAGAGAAATTACAGGTAAATTTTAAGCTGAACTAAATTTTAACAGTTAAAATTTAGGATAATGCATTTTTTTAGTGTTAAAATTATGCATGCATAATAGTTTTTTAGTAATATTGCTCAAAATTACAACGATTTCGTTCCAAGTCTAACAATGCAAACTATAAGGATATGTTAAAAAATTCTATGTTTGTATAAATTAATTAAATCAGAATTATGAAAAAGAACCTATTTTTATTAGGATTATTAGTTTGTTCTATGACTACAATTGCACAAACTGAAAAAGCAGACAAACCAGAGACCTGGTATTTCAAATTGGGTGGTTCATATTTCAACCAAACTGCTTCAACTGAGTTTCCAACTGTAAGTGGGCATGATGCAATGAATAGAACTTATGTAGGAGGAAAATTAGTTTCTGAAAAAAGTATAACAGGTTCTTTTGGTCAAGGATTTAGAACTGGTATTACTGCTGGATACCGTTTTTCAACACGTATTGGAGTTGAGTTAGGGGTTAATTATTATACAAGTAATGATAAAACTATGGCTCAAACAACCTCAGATCAGCCATATATCCCTACATCTGCAACCACGGGAATTTATAATTTTAAATCTGTTGGTCAAATTACAGCTTTTGATGTAGCACCAGCAATTGTTATGTTTTTAGGAGAATCTAAAGGATTTGAGCCTTATACAAAAGTTGGAGTTTTGGTTCCAATTCATGGTGATTTAGAAATTAAAACTGATGCTGTTGCTCCAGTTGGTGTTAATCCTGGTACTGGTGCTCCAGTTTTTGGAAATGTTCATAGCGTTGACAAAGTAAAACCAAATCCAACTATTGGATTTACAGCTGCTGTGGGTACAACTTATAAACTTACTTCACATCTTTCTGCTTTTGCAGAACTAGAGTACCGTAACTTTACAGTACACGGTAAAACAAAAGAAACAACTGAATTCACAGTGAATGGTAATGATGCTTTAGCTTCTAGAACAACAGCTCAAGTTCATACTAATTATAGAGAAGGTTTAGATGTTAATTCAAACAATGTTGCTACAAATCCAAACGGAGTTAATAAAGACAAACCAATGGATGAGTTAAGCTCTTATGTTGGAATTTCAGGTTTAGGTTTGACTTTAGGTCTTAAATACAGCCTATAATTTTATAGACGTTTTTTAGTTTTTTAGAAAAGAGGATATTCATTATGAGTATCCTCTTTTTTTTGTGCTTTTTTATCATTTCGACTGAAAGAAGAAATCACACTAGAAACTGTACAAAGATTGGCGATTTTCTCTGTAGATTCCCAAGTGTAATTTCTTCTTTCAGTCGAAATGATAAGATTAAGTAAAAAATACTTGCTCTTCGTCTTCGTTTAAAGTGACAGCAACTTATTTCGAGTTTCTAAACTCTTTCAAAACTTCATCAATAACCCAAGTCGTTCTTGATGCCGAAATTCCTTTTGATGGTGAAGATCCTTCTTTGCCTAAAAGCTCAGCAATTACGGTTTCTATAAGAGGCTGTTGAATATGAAGCGGATTTTCGATTGCAATACTTTCTTTTTCTCCATTCGCATATTGAATATGAATTGGATCATTTCCAAAAGTCGAAAACGAGATTTTTCCTTTATCGCCAACAATTTCGGTATTATCGTAACGTTCAAAACTAGCAAAATTCCATAAGCCCGTTCCATGAATTCCATTTTCGAATAAAAACGACATCGAAACAGAGTCTTCTGCAGGATATGCTTTTAACTGAGAAGTCGCATGTCCGCGAACAGATTTTATCGGACCTAAAACATAATCTAGAAAATCTAAAGTATGACAAGCTAAATCAACAAAAATCCCGCCGCCAGAAATATGAGGTAAAACCGTCCACGGAAGATTGATTTCATCATCATAACGTGCTTCAAAAGGATGATATAAAACACAGTTTACATGTCTGATTGTTCCAATTTTTCCCTTGTCAATTAATTCTTTTATTTTTAAAAATCGAGGTAAACGTCTTCTGTAATAAGCAACAAATAAGGGTACGTTATGTTCCTTGCAAACACTGATCATCTCATTACATTCTTCAAAAGTAAGAGCCATAGGTTTTTCAACATAAACAGGTTTTCCGGCTTTCGCGCATAAAATGGTATATTCTTTATGAGATGATGGAGGAGTAGCAATATAAACCGCATCAACTTCGGGATCATTTATTAAATCGGCAGCATTCGAGTACCATTTTGGCACATTATGACGTTTGGCATAATCTTCGGCAAGCGCTGCATCTCTGCGCATAACAGCAACTAAAGCAGAATTTGGAGCTTTCTGAAAAGCAGGTCCGCTTTTTACTTCTGTAACATTACCGCAGCCTATAATTCCCCATTTTATAATTTTCATCTTTGGATATTTTGGTTTCTCAAATTTAAAAAAGGTTTGCCACGAATTGCACTAATTTCCACGAATTATTTCTTTTTTATTTGCCACAGATTAAAAAGATTTTCACAGATTAAAAGTAAATACATTGCTGAAAAAATCATTTTAATCCTTTTAATCTGTGGCTAAAACAACTACGATGTAATTTTTCAACAATTTAAATAAGTGGAATTAGCGGCAAAAAAATAAAGCCACGAATTCACAAAATTAATTCGTGAATTCGTGGCTAAAAAAATTAAGGTTTTAAAGTCTTACTTCTTAGGTAAAGCTTTAAAGCCCATATTATAAAGTGTGAAAGCCTGAATATCTACATTCTCTTGAATTGTAGCCGCAACAGATTTTCCTGCTCCGTGTCCTGCTTTTACATCAATTCTAATTAAAACCGGATTGTTTCCTGTTTGTTTATCTTGCAGTTCAGCAGCAAATTTAAAACTGTGAGCAGGAACCACACGATCATCATGATCACCTGTAGTTACCATAGTTGCAGGATATTGAACGCCTTTTTTAACGCTTTGAACTGGCGAATATCCTTTAAGGTATTCAAACATCTCTTTACTGTCTTGAGCTGTTCCATAATCATATGCCCAACCTGCTCCAGCAGTAAAAGTATGGTAACGTAACATATCCATTACACCAACTGCAGGTAAAGCTACTTTCATTAAATCAGGACGCTGAGTCATAGTTGCACCAACTAATAATCCTCCATTAGATCCTCCGCGAATAGCTAAATAATCTGATGAAGTATATTTTTGAGCAATTAGATATTCAGCAGCAGCGATAAAATCATCAAATACATTTTGTTTTTGAAGTTTAGTTCCTGCATCGTGCCATTTTTTACCATATTCACCGCCACCTCTTAAGTTGGCAACAGCATAAACACCTCCATTTTCCATCCAAACCGCATTTGCGATACTGAAACTTGGCGTTAAACTAATGTTGAATCCGCCGTAACCATAAAGAATCGTTGGGTTTTTACCGTCTAATTTTGTTCCTTTTTTATAAGTAATAATCATCGGTATTTTTGTACCGTCTTTTGAAGTATAAAATACTTGTTTAGACTCATAATCTTCACTTTTGAAATCAACTTTTGGTTTTTGATAAATTTCTGATTTACCAGATTTTGGTTCAAAAGAAAAAATACTTCCCGGAGTTGTATAATTTGTAAAGCTGTAGTATAAAATTTTCTCTTCCTTTTTTGCACCAAATCCTCCAGCAGTTCCAACCGCAGGAAGTTTGATCTCGCGAATTAATTTACCATTGTAATCGTATTGTAAAACTAATGAAACAGCATCTTTTGTGTAATTAGCAAAAAAGTATCCGCCTCCAGTAGATGGTGATAAAACGTTTTCAGTTTCTTTGATAAAATCTTTCCAGTTTTCAGGTTTTGGATTGCTAAAATCTACAGTAACCACGCGTCCGTTAGGAGCTTTGTAATCAGTGTGAATAAACAATTTACTTCCTTCGTTTTCGATAATATTATTATCACTGTTGAAGTTGTCTACAATGGTTATAATTGGGCTGTTTGGAGTTTTTAAATCTTTAATGTAAAGTTCATTCCCATAAGTAGAATTTGCTGCCGTAATTACTAAATAACGATTGTCTTCAGTAACAGAACCACCAACGTATCTTCTTTTTTGATCGGCGCCAAAAATTACTTTATCTTCTTTTTGAGAAGTTCCTAGTTTGTGAAAGTACAATTTATGCTGATCTGTTTTTGCAGACAATTCACTTCCTTTTGGTTTATCATAACTTGAATAGTAGAAACCTTCATTTCCAAGCCATGAAACACCACTGAATTTTACATCAACCAAAGTGTCTTCAAGTACTTTTTTAGATACGGCATCAATAATAATTACTTTTCTCCAGTCGCTTCCACCTTCAGAAATTGAATAAGCAGTTTTGCTTCCATCTTTAGAGAAATCTAATCCGCCAAGCGAAGTTGTACCGTCTTTAGAAAATGTATTTGGATCTAAGAAAACTTCCTCTTTACCATTCTGATCTTTTCTGTAAACTACAGATTGATTTTGAAGACCATTATTTTTTGAATAATAGGTAAATTTTCCTTCTTTGTATGGAGCACCAATTTTTTCGTAATTCCAAAGTTTTTCCATTCGTTTTTTAAGTTCGTCACGAAACGGAATTTTATTTAGATAAGCATAAGTAACTTCGTTTTGAGCTTTAACCCAAGCACCAGTTTCAGCAGATTTATCGTCTTCAAGCCAACGATACGGATCACTTACTTTTGTGTCAAAATAGACATCAACAGTTTCTCCTTTTTTGGTTTCTGGATATTGAATTTTATTTTGAGCAAATGAAATTCCTGCAGTTGTGATTGCCATCAATAAAAATGTTTTTTTCATAGTTAGTTTTTATCTGTTATAACAAAAATAGCACTTTTTGTTGTGAAAAAGGAATGGAAAAAGTTAAACCATAGTAGTCCTGTAAGTTCTTTTAATTAAGTGCTTAGCTTGTATTTACTTAATAGGACTATTATGGTTTAAAAATGTTACAGATTAAAGTTAATGCCTAGAACAATGTTTCTTCCAATATTTGGAATCCCATCTGTTTTTAGTCTTGAAAGGTGTGCAATATATTTTTTGTCAAATAAATTGTTTCCGTTTAAATTCACATCAAAAGCGGTTTTTCCAAGTTTAACTGTTCCTCCAAAACCTAGATTTACCAAAGTATAACCTTTTGAAGCAGTTTCAAAACCGCTTACATTATCTTGATTAAAAGTCGAAGAAACATTCAAAGAAGCAAAACCTTCGCTCAGCCAATTTTTAATATTAAATTCAGTTCTAAGAGTATTGTTCCAGTTATTAGCAGGAATTAAAGGCAGATAATCATTGTTGTCTTTTTTACCCATCACAGTTTCAAAACTCGTTTCAAAATGTAACCAGTCTAATGGGTGCGGATGAAAGTGTAATCCGGCTTCACCTCCATATAATTTTGCATTATCCTGAACATAAGCAAACACATCATTATTATCGCGAATTTCTCCCGTTGGAGACGTATAAATATAGTTGTTTACGTGATTGTAAAAACCATTTACAAAAAATTCAAAATGTGTGTTTTTATATTCTAAATTCAAGTCAGTTTGGATGTTTTGTTCTGTTTTCAAATCAGCATTTCCAATTTCATAACGATTAGTTCCTTCATGAACACCGTTTGAAGTTAGTTCGGCTAAGTTTGGTGCTCTAAATCCGCTGGCAACATTAAGTCTCAACGTTAATGGTTCAGCTAATTTTGTTTTATATCCCAACGAAGCATTAAAGCTGTCAAAAGAGCGATCTAAAGCTTCAAAATAACCTTCTTCGCCTTCGATTCCGTGTGCAATAGAAGTAATATTTCTATTGTCAAAACGCAGTCCGGCTTGTAAAACGCTGTTTTTCCATTCGTAATTTGCAGTTCCAAAAACGCCAAAATCATTTGTTGTTGCATCTGGAATTAAGTATTCCTCACCAGAATTTTTATTCGTTTGGTGCATTCCTTGAACACCTAAAATAGTTTCAATTTTTCCAAACTTAGGAAAATGATACTTGGCGTTGTAATTAAAAGTATTCAATTTCATGTGAAGAGAAGCGTCGTTGCTGTCTTCAAACTCACTTCGGTCATTTGCAATATATCCCAAATCAACATCTAACTTTGAGTTTTCAAAAAAGATAACATTGTTTAAACTCAATAAATGATTAAAAATTCCTTGTCTAGGAAATTGCGTGTCTTTACTTGAAGATTGTTCCGCAATTCCATCTTCTGGAATACCAATGTCAAGTTTATTATAATTATATCTCAAAACACTTGAAAAAGTAGAATTGCTGTAGCCGATTCCAGTTTTAAAATCGGTTTCATTATAACGAGAATTCGTCACGCGATCACCGCCAGAAATTTTATAATCAGAATGTGTGTTGTAACTTCCGCGTGCTAGAAATTTCCAATTATCAGTAGATGTTTTTAATCCAATCGAAGAATTACTTCCTTGTGTATTAGTGAAATACTTTTGACTAAAATTAGCTTTAAAATCGCCGGCATCAGCAAATTTTTCAGGATTAAAATATAAAACACCTCCCAAAGCATCAGAGCCATAAAGCAAAGAAGCTGGTCCTTTTATAACTTCGACACTTTCGATTCCAGCATCATTCAGACCTAAACCATGTTCGTCGCCAAATTGCTGATTTTCGATACGAACGCCTTGCGAATAAACTAAAACGCGATTACCGCTTAATCCTCGAATTACTGGTTTTCCAATAGAAGTTCCAGTCGAAATTTGAGAAACTCCAGGAATTGTTGCTAAACCTTCTATTAAAGTTGAGGTTCCTTTTTGTTGTAAAGTTTTTATACTTTCATGTTCAATTTTCATTACGTTTTGCGATTGCAGTTTGTTGAAAGGAGTAGAAACTACAACTTCATCCATTTCCAAAATAGATTCTGCAAGACTCACATCTAACGTGTTTTGTTTTACCAATTTGACAATTGTTTTATTTTGAGTAGCAAATCCAACAAACGAAAAAGCAAGGCGTAAACTTCCGTTTGGCAGATTATTTAATTCGTATTTTCCGTTTGCATCAGTAGTTGTTCCTTTATGTAATTCTGGTGCGTAAACAGAAACACCCGGCATAGGCTGGCTTTGAGTATCAGTTACAATACCTGAAACTGAATTTTGGGCAGACAACAAGCCCGAAAACCCTAAAATAAGGGCAATTATTATTTTTTTCATTTGAAATTATGCTATAGTTAATTGTTTTTTCTTTTTAAATAAAAGCTAAAACTACAATGCAGCATTCTGATCCTAATTAATAAAATAGGACTAGGAAACTCAATGTTATTTTGAATCTAGATTTAAAAAAATGTAAAGATTATTTCGAGTATTCGAAATTTAAGAAACTATAAAAGCAGGAGGACCTCGTAATAAATACGAAGGTTTTGAAATTGAAAAAATTCTTTCAGAAAGAGGAAAGAAATAAGGAGTTTCAGTACCAAAAGTGTGAAACTGAAAAGAAAAACTTTCTGGAACGATATAACCGCCAAAAGCAAAATTACAAACAAAACAAAGATCATAATTATGATGCTGGTGTGTTATTTCGCCATTTGGATCATTGTAATCGTGATGACATTGTTTTTCTGAAAGCTGTTTTATGATATGCTCATAACTGTGCACAGACTGAAACAATATCGAAAACAATATTGTGACAGCAAACGAGAAACTTAATATGAGCTGCTTTCTTTTCATGCATGACAAAGGTATAAAAGACCAGTGAAAAAATGATTTATTTTTTTGATTCTGCTCTTGATTTGTTGAAAATAGTGCAAAGAATGCGTTTATTCGTCGTGAAAAAGAGAATTATTACTTTCAAATCATATCATGAAGTGGCATTGTGTTATATTTGTAAGTGAAATAAATGCTGCTTTTTGAACGTTTATTTAAGAACCCTTTTAAAACCACAATGCAATATGCGATTACTTTTTAGCTGTTTGTTTTTAGTTTCATTTTTCAGTGTTTTTGCTCAAAATGAAGTGAAGCCAGAAGTAAAACCCGAAGTTAAAATTGATTCTTTGTATCGTGAAGATCAGTTTTATTTTTCGGTAACGTACAATATGTTTACAGATACGCCTCAAAGATTCAAGCAAAACAAGTTTTCTTTGGGACTTTCTGGAGGTTTTTTGCGCGATATGCCCATTAATAAAACGCGAACAATTGCAATTGCTGCAGGTTTAGGATTTAGTTATCAAAATTATTATCAAAATCTAGGAGTTTCGAGAGATGGTTCTGGAGCCATAGTTTATAATGTTTCAAATTATGGCGAGATCGTATCGAATCGTTATAAGCAATATTCATTTGATTTGCCTATAGAATTTAGATGGCGTAATTCTACTTATGAGAGCACTAAATTTTGGCGAATTTATGCCGGAATGAAGTTTAGTTATGTGTTTTCTAATTCCTCAATCTTAAATGATGGAGAAGAAACCTATAAAGTAAAAAACAATATTGCGATTAATAAATTTCAATATGGGCCATATCTTTCTGCGGGATATAATACCTGGAATCTTTATGTATATTATGGTTTAAGCCCGTTGTTTGATTCAGTTACAACACTAACTGGAGAGAAAGTTAATTTAAAAACCCTGAATGCAGGACTGATTTTTTATATTTTATAACCACAGAAATAAAAACAGTAATTGCGGTAAAACGCCTATAAACAATCCAGCAAGAAGTTCTTTTGGAGTATGAGCATTCATCTCTAATCGTGAAGAAGCAACAACTCCTGTCATTAAAATTAAAAAAGCACCCCAATACGTATTTTGTGTCTGCAGATGCATATTTAATCCAATTGCAAAAATCGTGAAACCGCTTATTGCTGCAACGTGAAGACTTGGTTTAAATTTGAAAAGCGAACAAACCAGCGCTAAAATAGTCGTAAATAATGCGCCCAGAAAAAAGAAATGAAGCTCAGGATAACGGGTAATAACAATACTTCTTTTGACCAATAAAATATACAAAAAAGACTGTAAAACCAACGGAACAAGTCTTTGAGAGGTTTCTGGCAGCATTAATGATTTTACATGTCCTGTTGAGCGAAGCAACAAGAAAAATAAAACAGGGACAATGATTGTAATCACTAAAATCTGAAATAAAACAAAGTACTTCTCTTGAGTTGTAAAAATATCATCTTTGCAAAAAAGATATAACAATGTAGTGTACATTGGAATAAATATTGGATGAAGTATATAAGAGAATAGTGGAAGTACTTTTTTCAAAACGCTTTATTTTGTGGTGTTGAACAAATATAATGAAATAATGTTTTTTGCAACGAGTATTTAGTTTTTCTAGCCACGAATTACACAAGTTTTTACTAATTGTTTATTTGCTAAATGCTTAAATAATAGCTGCAGATTAAAAGATTCTCACAGATTAGATCATTTAAATTTCTTTAATCTGAGGTAAAAAAACAAACAATAATTCGCGGAAATTTGTGTAATTCGTGGCAAACCTTTTTTTAAATTTGACAAAAAGAAATTTTCTAAATGAGCATAAATTTAAAAAGCCTTATTTCGGTTTTTAACGCCGAGTGGATAGGTTCAGATACTGATATTTTTGTTGATCATATTTCGATCGACAGCCGTTCTCTGCAAAACGGGGCAAAAACATTGTTTATTGCTCTTTCTGGAGCCAATAACGACGCTCATCTTTATATTTCGGAACTTATTGAGAAAGGTGTTCAGAATTTTGTTGTGCAGTATATTCCAGAAAATGTAAAAGGAAAGGCTAATTTTTTAGTAGTTAAAAATACACTCAAAGCATTTCATGAATTTGCGGCTTATTATAGAAACCTGTTCGATTTTCCTGTAATCGGATTAACAGGCAGCAATGGTAAAACTATTGTCAAGGAATGGCTTAATTTTTTACTTAGTCCAGATTTTAATATTATTCGCAGTCCTAAAAGTTACAATTCTCAAGTAGGAGTTCCATTGTCTGTTATTGCAATAAATGAAAAGCATAATTTAGGCATTTTTGAAGCTGGAATTTCCACTGTAAAAGAAATGGCCAATTTAGAACAAATCATTAAGCCAAATATTGGAGTTTTAACCAATATAGGTTCCGCACATGATGAAGGTTTTCAAAGTATAGAACAAAAAATCAATGAGAAGCTATTACTGTTTAAAAACACGCCAGTAATTATTTATCAAAAAAATCAATTGGTAGACAAATGTCTAATGGCATTTTCTGCCGAAAATCCTTTAAAAGATCGAAAGCTCTTTTCGTGGAGTTTTACAGATAAAAGCGCTGATGTTTTTATTCTAAAAAGAGAAACAAAAAACGATACAACAACAATTCAATATCACTACAATAAAGAGAATTTCGATTTAGAAATTCCATTTAGTGATTCCGCTTCTGTAGAAAATGCGATTTCTTGTTTACTAGTAATGCTTTACTTTAAATATGATTTTGCCGTTATTCAAAACCGTGTGCAAATGCTGTATCCCGTTCAAATGCGTTTAGAAGTAAAAAACGGAATTAATAACTGCAGTATTATTGATGATAGTTACAGTTCAGACTTTCAGTCGCTTAAAATTGCTTTAGATTTTTTGGAAAGTCAGAAAAAAAAGAACGCCTCTAAAACTGTTATTTTATCAGATATTTTTCAAAGCGGATTTTCAAATGAAGAATTATATTCAAAAGTAGCACAGCTTATTGCTGATAATAAAATAAATCGAGTTATAGGTATTGGACCAACGATTTCTTCTTTTGCAGCTAAGTTTCCAAACAGCAGTATGTTTTTAAATACGGCAGCATTTATGGAAGCAGTAGAAGAGTTAAATTTTAATAATGAAACCATTTTAATAAAAGGAGCAAGATCATTTCAATTCGAAGAAATTGTTTCTCTGCTTGAAGAAAAAACACACGAAACAGTTCTCGAAATCAACTTAGATTCGATAAGTCATAACTTAAATTACTATAAATCTAAATTGGCCAATGATGTAAAAATCATGGTCATGGTAAAAGCATTTGGTTATGGAAATGGAGGTTTAGAAATTGCAAAATTATTAGAACATCACAACACAGATTATTTAGGAGTGGCTTTCGCCGATGAAGGAATTTCGCTGAAAAACGGAGGAATAAAACTGCCAATTATGGTTTTAAATCCAGAATCGACCAGCTTTCCTTCGATAATTCAATACCAATTAGAACCTGAAATTTATAGTATAAAAGGACTAAATGCCTTTTTAAAAATAGCTAGAGAAAAGAATCTAAAAGATTATCCGATTCATATAAAAGTCGACACAGGAATGCATCGTTTAGGTTTTGAAGACAATACAATCGAGGAATTGATTTCGACTTTACGGGGAAATTCAACAGTTCGTGTTCAAAGTATTCTATCGCATTTGGCAACAAGTGATGATCCGAACCACTTTGAATTTGTGGAAGAGCAAATAAGTTTGTTCGAGAAATTATCTTCAAGATTAATGTCTGAATTAAATATAAGTCCAATTCGTCATATTTTGAATACATCCGGAATTAGTAATTTTCCAAATGCACAATATAATATGGTGCGTTTAGGAATTGGATTATATGGTGTTTCCAATGATCCGGCAGAACAGAAATATCTAGAAAATGTAGGAACATTAAAATCGATTATATCTCAAGTTCGCACCATTCCAATCGGAGACAGTGTTGGTTACGGCCGAAGATTTATGGCAAAAAAAGAAACTAAAATTGCCACAATACCAATTGGTTATGCTGACGGAATTTCGAGATTATGGGGAAATGAGGTTGGTTTTGTAACCATAAAAAGTCAAAAAGCTTATATAGTAGGAAGCGTTTGTATGGATATGTTAATGGTCGATGTAAGTCATATTGAGTGTAAAGAAGGAGATTCGGTTATTATTTTCGGCGAAAGCCCAACCGTTGCTGAAATGGCCGAAGCATTAAAAACGATTCCTTACGAAATTATGACAAGCATCTCGCAGCGCGTAAAAAGAGTATTTTTCAGGTAGAATATTTGTTAAAATTATTATATTTGATATTGAGTTTAATTTTAAAAACAAATACTATGGGATTTTTCGCAGATTTTAAGGCTTCTTTATTGAAAGGTGATGTGCTTAGTTTAGCTACTGCAGTAGTTATTGGTGGAGCATTTGGTAAAATTGTCGGCTCTGCTGTAGACGATATTATTATGCCTGTAGTTGGTTTACTGACTGGAGGAATCGATTTTACTCAAAAATTTATTACACTTGATGGTAATACTTATACAAATTTGGCTGCGGCAAAAGCGGCTGGTGCTGCTGTAATTACTTATGGTAATTTGGTTCAGGCAATCATTAATTTTGTAATTATTTCATTCTTTGTATTTGTTGTTTTAAGAGCTGCTGATAAAGTTAAGAAAAAAGAAGAAGTTGCGGCTGCGCCTGCAGGACCAACTCAAGAAGAGTTACTTACGCAAATTAGAGATTTGCTTAAAAAATAATTCCGCTGCACTAAGTCTAACTAAACCGTTCCTTAATTGGGCGGTTTTTTTTATGAATTGTTTGTTTTGTAACATTTTGTTATTTTTTGTGAAGCATATTGTTTTCGTTTTTATTATAACTATTTTTGCAGAGTAAATTTGATTAATTGATATTAAAAATATAAAAATGAGAATAGCGGTTGTAGGTGCTACCGGAATGGTTGGCGAAGTAATGCTTAAAGTTTTAGCAGAAAGAAATTTTCCTGTTACAGAATTAATCCCTGTTGCTTCTGAAAGATCAGTAGGAAAAGAAATTGATTATAAAGGAACAAAATATAAAGTTGTAGGAATGCAGACTGCAGTTGATATGAAAGCTGATATTGCTGTTTTTTCTGCAGGTGGAGATACATCATTAGAGTGGGCTCCAAAATTTGCTGCTGCCGGAACTACTGTAATCGACAACTCATCGGCATGGAGAATGGATCCTACTAAAAAATTAGTAGTTCCAGAAATCAATGCTTCATCATTAACAAAAGAAGATAAAATTATTGCAAACCCAAACTGTTCGACTATTCAAATGGTATTGGCTTTGGCACCTTTGCATAAAAAATACAATATTAAAAGAGTTATCGTTTCTACTTACCAATCAATCACAGGAACTGGTGTAAAAGCAGTAAAACAATTAGAAAACGAATACGCAGGAATTCAAGGTGATATGGCTTACAAATATCCAATTCACAGAAATGCAATTCCACATTGCGATAGTTTTGAAGAAAACGGATACACTAAAGAAGAAATGAAATTAGTTCGCGAAACTCAAAAAATTCTTGGTGACAATACCATTAGAGTTACAGCTACTGCAGTTCGTGTGCCAGTTGTAGGCGGACATAGTGAAGCGGTAAATGTTGAGTTTACAAATGATTTTGATGTAAACGAAGTTCGTGAAATTTTGCATAATACAGACGGAGTAACGGTACAAGATAATTTAGATACATTTACTTACCCAATGCCATTATATGCTGAAGGTAAAAATGATGTATTTGTTGGAAGAATCCGTCGTGACGAAAGCCAGCCAAACACTTTAAATATGTGGATCGTTGCTGATAACTTAAGAAAAGGTGCTGCAACAAACACGATTCAAATCGCTGAATATTTAATTCAAGCAGGTTTGGTTTAATTAGAGATTAAATAAAATTGTTATAAAGAGAAAGCCGTAATTGCAGTACTGTAATTACGGTTTTTTTGTGAGAATAAATTTAGTTTCAAAGTAAAAAAGATTTATTTTTAAGCTCCTAATAAAAGCAATAAAAATGAATTTCGATAACTACAAGATAATTCCAAATTATAAGACTAATAAAACCGATTTATTTCTGGCTTCCGAAGAAGAAATCTTAGCTTGTGAAAAAACATTAAACATCGCTTTTGATGAAGATTATAAAGAATATGTGTTAGTTTACGGAAGCGGAATTCTTGGCGGAACATACGTGCGAATATTTCTTCCAGAGACAATAATATTAACCTTAGAAGAATGGAGAAATCGTATAACGGAATATTGGTTTTGGGATGAAGGTAAAGAAGTGCTGACGAAAGATCAAGTTTTATCCCGAGATTTCGGGACAATTAGAATTGGTGATACTTTTGATGGAGATGAAATTATACTTTATAAAAACGAGTATTATATTTTACCCCGCTACAGCGAAATGATTTATAAAGCCGGAAATACATTGGAAGAAACAATTACTTGGTTATGCTCGTCTGGAATTTTGACAGATGCATTTTCAGAAAGAGAGTTTGAACCTTTTGATCCAAGCGATTTAGAAAACAACTAAAAAAAATCCAAATTTCAATAGTGCTGAGCAGTTTATTGAAATTTGGATTTTTAAAACAGTATAATTTTATTTTTAGTATTCAGGAGCTAATTCTAACTCTAATCCTTCTAAATCTTCAGTAATTGGTATCTGACAACCTAAGCGGCTATTAGGTTTAACATAAAATGCTTCCGAAAGCATGGCTTCTTCATCATCGCCCATTTCTGGTAATGCAACATCATTTAGAACGTAACATTGGCAGGAAGCACACATTGCCATTCCTCCGCAAGTTCCTTCAACAGGAAGTTCATATGCTTTGCATAATTCCATTATGTTCATCGCCATATCAGTTGGAGCCTGTAATTCGTGTATAACTCCTTCTCGATCTTTAATCTTTATTAATACATCCATTTTAATTATTTGGAATTTTATGTTAGGATTTTATAACGTGAAAAAATCCTTTGTTTAAATTAACTTGTTGGTTTTGTACTAAAAGCATACTCTTTTCGGTTACCTTCTTTAAGACGCATTTTTACGCCTAAAACAGTATCGTCCTTTTCAAGAATAGTAACAATTGCTATTACGGAGTAATAATCTTTGTCTGATTGAAAGATTAATGTTCCTTCGTAAGTCGAATTTAATACACCTTTTTTATCTGTCATTGCCGAAACTTTTCTCGGATTCAAAAATGACGCTGAGCTGTAAGTGGCTTTGTTTGAAAACTTAGCTTTCCCTTCAACAAAATCATACAAGAAATCATAATTTCCTATTCGTAAACTTCCAGGACCTTCATTAGGATTAATCGAAAATACTACCTGTCCAGCATATGCAAAGTCTGACCATTCTTCTGATTCATTTACCCAAGCTCTGTCAGCAACTACTGTTTTACTCTGAGCATAATTTGCAGAAACAAAAAACAACAATAGTAATAGAATGTAAAATTTTCTCATAAGTCTAAGATTTAGGGTTATGTCACAAATTTAAGTTAAAAATGTAACAATTACTTAACTAAAACTCTTAAAACTTTACATTGTTTTTTAATAAATTATCAAAAAACGTATATGTTTCTATTGTTTTGTTGCTGTTTTGTTATTTTAATGGCTTACAAGGTTATTATTCTTGTTAATTTTAATTGCTCAAAAAATACGCTTGCTAATACTATAGTTACATTATATTTACTACAGTTTCAATCTGCGGTGCATATTTTTTGATAGTAGTTTCTACGCCGGCTTTTAATGTCATTTGATTTACACTGCAGCTTATGCAGGCACCTTCAAGACGAACTTTAACATGTTTATCATCATCAATAGAGATAAGCGTAATATCACCGCCATCAGATTTTAAAAATGGCCTGATTTCGTCTAGAGCCAATAAAACATTATTTGTTAATTCTTCTGTTGTCATAATTTTATCAATTAGAAAATGTGTCAACTAGATAATTAGATAATTTGCATAACGCATAATAATTATCTAATCATCAAATGACCTCAATTATCTTATTATTAATTTTTCTTTACTGCAGAACAACCTGCCATTGTTGTAATTTTAATTGCTTCAGTAGCAGGAAGACTTTCGTTTCTGTTCACTACTTCTTGTACAACATTTCGAGTTATTTCTTCAAAAATAGTCTCAATTGGCGATGCAGTTTGTAATGCCGCTGGGCGTCCAAAATCTCCTGCTTCACGAATAGATTGTACAATTGGAACTTCACCTAAGAATGGAACATTTAAATCTTCTGCAAGGTTTTTTGCTCCTTCCTGACCAAAAATATAATATTTGTTATTAGGCAGCTCTTCAGGAGTAAAATAAGCCATGTTTTCAATAATTCCTAAAACAGGAACATTTATATTGTCCTGCATGAACATTGAAACTCCTTTTTTAGCATCTGCAAGAGCAACTGCTTGTGGAGTACTTACTACTACAGCTCCAGTAATTGGTAAAGACTGCATGATTGAAAGGTGAATATCTCCAGTTCCCGGAGGTAAATCTAGAAGCATAAAATCTAATTCTCCCCAATCAGCGTCAAAAATCATTTGATTTAAAGCTTTTGCCGCCATTGGACCTCTCCAGATTACAGCTTGGCTTGGTGCAGTAAAAAATCCAATAGAAAGCATTTTGATTTCATAGCTTTCAATTGGTTTCATTTTCGATTTTCCGTCAACTGTTATCGAAATAGGTTTCTCATTTTCAACATCAAACATAATTGGCATCGAAGGACCGTAAACATCGGCATCTAAAACCCCAACTTTAAAACCCATTTTTGCAAGTGTAACAGCAAGATTTGCAGTTACAGTCGATTTTCCAACGCCTCCTTTTCCAGAAGCAACGGCAATAATATTTTTAATTCCCGGAATAGCACGACCTTTAATTTCGACTTTCTCTGGAGTTTCTACTTTAATATTTACTTTGATTTTTGCATCAGCAGATATCAATTCGTGAATTGTTTTTTTGATATCATCTTCAGCTCTTTTCTTGATATGCATCGCAGGCGTGTGCAATACTAAATCTACAACAACTTCATCGCCAAAAGTTAGTACGTTTGAAACGGCACCGCTTTCAACCATATTTTTTCCTTCGCCAGCTATAGTGATTGTTTCTAAAGCTTTAAGAATTTCTTTTCTATCTAATTTCATTTTAATGTGCTATTATGTATGGAAAGAAATCGATTTCAAATTTCTATATTTATTTAAACTGATTTCAGACTGCAAAGATAACAGATTATGTTCGGATTCAAACCCTTTTAAATTGTATTTATTGATATTGAGATTGGTCAAAATGATCAATAGTATATTTTTTAAAGCATTAAAATTCGTGAATCATATTTATAAAATCTAATTTTTAGTGCTTTTTTAAAGAGAACGGCGTCTGTAAATTCGTATAAAAATTCCTGTGTTTAATCGTCGAATTGTCGATAATCTTAATTAAATTTGGGTACCCAAAATCGCAGGCTTCCAAATTTATCAAAAATGCAGGAAAACTTACTTTCGAGTATTTCTGAGTTTTTGATGTTTTTTAAAATAGATTTTATAAAAATTTAAAATTTAAACAGATGCGAAACTTTACTTTCTTTTCCGTAATTATCACTTTTAGTTTTTTTATGTTTTCCATCAATTCCGTAGATGCGAAGACAGATCTGGGAAATGAAAAATCACCATTTGAAAATGTTTTTAAAATTAGTAAAGACAATAATTCAGGGACAATAAGCGCTGAATCTATAAATGGGTTTTTTAATAAATATCCTAAATTGAAGAAATATCAAAAAGACGTTGAAGATCTCTATAAAAAAAGAGAATACAAGATGATCTGGCATGATGATAAAAGCGTGAGCGAATTTGGAGCTTTATTGTATAATAAAGTAAAACTTTTAAGCGAACAAGGCGTAAAAGCAACCATGCCGTATATGCCATTAATCGACGACATTTTTAATGAAAATGTTACCGAAGATCTTTCGCCTGCAGATACTGATTTGATGCTGTCAAATATGTATGTTTTTTATGCCAGCAATGTTTATTCTGGAGTTGATCCGCAAACTTTAAAAAAAATAGGATGGTATCTGCCTGCAAAAACTATTTCGTACAATAGGATTTTAGATTCTTTAATGGGAGATCCTGATCGATTAAATAAAGATGAAAATCTTTTGTTTGGTCAGTATTATAAACTTCAAAGCGTTTTGAAAAAATATCGAAACATTGAAAAAAATAATCTTTGGAAAAAAATAGATATTGATGCAGCGACTTACAAAGATCTAAAGCCTTTTGACAGCGGTACAGTTGTTAAACAAATAAGAGAACGTTTGTTTGTTGTTGGTGATTTAGCACGAGATTCAAAAAGCGGTTTGTATGATGAAGAAATGATGGCGGGCGTTTTAAAATATAAAAAGAGATACGGTTTAAAATTGAATTACGCTTTTACAAAAGATCATATCGATCAATTGAATGAGCCAATTGCTAATAGAATCAGAACGATTATGTTAAACATGGAAAGATGCAGATGGATTCCGACTGATTTATCAAAAGCAAGTGAATATGTAATGGTTAATATTCCGTCGTTTAGATTGATTTATGTGAAAAACGGAAAATATGATTTAGTTTCAGATGTTTTTGTTGGTACGCGAATGACCGAAACGGTAATTTTTAGCGGTAATATTGATAGAATCGTGTTTAGTCCCTATTGGTATGTGCCGGCTAGCATTATAAAAAATGAGCTGAAATTGAAAATGGCCGAAGATAAAAACTATCTCGCTGATCATAACATGGAATGGAATGGCGGTAATGTAAGACAAAAACCAGGACCCAAAAACTCGTTAGGATTGGTTAAGTTCATGTTTCCAAATCCAAATGATATTTACCTGCATGATACTCCTGCAAAAAGCTTGTTTGAATTTGAAAAACGTATTTTCAGCCACGGATGTATTAATGTAAAAGAAGCCAAAGAACTTGCTTTACATATGTTAAAAGATGATCCTGACTGGCCTGTTGATAAAATCAATAATGCAATGAGCGGTGAAAAAGAAACGCCTTGTATGCTGAAAAAGAAAATTCCAATTTACATAGGTTACTTTACCGCATGGGTTGCAGATGATGGTGAAATTGGTTTTTATCCAGATGTGTATGATAGAGATAAGAGTTTGGATAAATTATTATACTCTAACGATGCCGTTTTACAGTAAAAAAATGTATTCCCAAATACTATAAAAAAAACACCCTTCAGATATTAAACTGAAGGGTATTTTTTTATAAATGGTCTACAAGATTATTCGTATTTTAAATATTTCAAAATATCTATTTTCGTCACTTGATAGGCTTTTGCCAAAACAATTGTTAATGTCAGCGTAAGCAATGCAACAAGTGCAATACTAAACGGAATTGGAGAGACATTGATCCTAAAAGCAAAATTTTCAAGCCATTTTTGCAATAAAAGGTAAGCTGGAACAATTCCAATTACAAATCCCATTAAACAATAAATAAAATATTGTTTTGACAGCTCTTTCAATAAAACGTCAGTTTCAGCACCAAGCGTTTTTCTAATTGCAATTTCTTTTAATCTTCTTTCCATTGAAAACGATGCCAAAGCAAACAATCCGAAGATGGCAATTATAATTACAACAAGATTTAGAATAAAAAATAAATCTTTTTGTTTTACTTGTTCTTCATAAGTTTTAGCAAATCCTTTGTTTACAAATACATAATCAAATGGATAGTCGGGATTTATATTTGCTTCCCAATAGGTTTTTAATTTATCTAATGTTTCACTTAAATTATTTGGAGAAACTTTTACATAGACATGTTGAAAGTTATTCCATTTTAAAGTTTTTGTGTTTATAAAAATCATTGGAGGCACTTTATTTTGTAATCCTGTAATATGAAAATCTTTTACAACCCCAACGATCTTAAATTTTAGATTTCCTTTTCCATTCGACCAGCCCGAAGTGATTATAGTATTTACAGGATTCTTAAGTCCTAAGTTTTTTACCAAGGTTTCATTAACAAGCCAGTTGTCGATCGTGTCTGAAGCAAATTTTTGAGATAAATTTCGCCCTTGAACAATTTTAATCTTCATCATTTCTAAAAAGCCAAAATCCATTTCAACATTTCGAGGCTGCACAAAAATGCCATTGTGAGTAAAACCAGAACTTGAATTAGTGCTGTTTCCAAAAGTACCTGCAAAAGTAGAAACTTCTTGAACTCCTGATATTTTAAGTATCTCTTGCTTTGTAGTTTCATATTTCTGCCCTTTTGTTTCATAATTTTGATAATTAAAAGGAATTTGAATTACTTGATCGCCTTTAAAACCAAGGTCTTTATTCATCATAAAATCAACTTGAGAATTTACAATTAAAGCACCAATAATAAAAAACGTCGCAATACCAAACTGAAAAATAAGCATCGAATTTCGAATCCAGATTCCATTTTTACTTCTTGAAAAATTACCTTTCAGCACTTTTAAAGTTTCAAAATTTGCGATGTAAACAGCAGGAAAAATACCAGCAAGAATGAGTACTAATCCAAAAATAAAAAGAAGCTGCAAGTAAAATTCACCGCCATTCATAGTCAAATTTTTTCTTAAAAAAGAGTTGTAATACGGAAGAGAAAGTTCAACAATTGCCAAAGCAAATAAAATTGAAAGTGTTACAATTATTGCTGTTTCAAAAATAAATTGTGCAATAATCTGTTTTTTTGATGCTCCCACAATTTTGCGAACACCAACTTCTTTAGCGCGTTTTATGGCAGAAGCAGTTGCTAGATTTATATAATTTACCAATGATAAAACCAAAATTAAAATTGATAAACCAGCCATGATATAAATAAGCTGTAAGTTTCCTTTTCCTTCAGGAGAAGTAGGTGCCGATGCTTTTGTACCATGTAAGCGCAAAGTTTTCAGCTGATCAAGAAAATTCGTTATCTCGCCATTTTCTTTAATAAATTGCTCAGGAGTTTGACCGACTTTTTTTGCCTCTTTTAAAATTACGTTTTCATAATTTATATTACGCATTTTCTTTAAAATGACATTAATATCAGCGTTCTTTTTAGTCTTAATCATTATACCATAGTTGAAATTTCCCCAGTTGTTAATGTCATAGTCACGAACAATACCACTAAAAACATAGTTAGGTTCAAAAGAAGACGGAGTTATAATGCGATAAACAGATTTTACGATATAAGATTGGTCATAATATGTAATAGGTTTTCCAATTGGATCTTCATCTTTAAAAAGAAGTTTAGCTTGTTGTTCAGAAATTGCAACGCTGTTTTTTTCTTTTAGAATATCTTTTTTAGCCCCTTTTACAATTGGAAAAGGGAAAAAATCGAAAAAATTATTATCACTTACCGTTATTTTTTTATCGATTAATTTTTTGTTCTGATATTTTATAACAGCCTCGTCATACCAGTCGTTTAAGAAACAAATTTGTTCAATTTCAGGAATTGTTGCCTTACAGGTTTGACCAAAAGGAATTGTACTTGTTCCCCAGATATCATCAGTTGCTCCAATTTTATTTAGAACTTTATATACATTTTCTTTTTCAGGATTCCATTGGTCGTATGCGTGCTCATTATTCCAATATAAAATGGCAAAAATTACGCTCGCAATTCCGATGCTCAATCCTAAAACATTTAAAAATGAAAACAGTTTGTTTTGTTTTAAATGATAAATAAATATTTTAAACCAATTAAAAATCATGGTGTCTACTTTATAGTTATGTTAGTTATTTTTTTGGTAAAAGGAAGAATCAGCCTTTTAAAGAAGGGTGAAAATTTTGCATACAAATCCAACCAGGACTGTGATTGCGGTAATAACAAAGTTTATCATCTTGATTTATTTAGCGTCCATAAAAACATCTACATTTCTCTGATTTAACTTTTCAGAGAATATAACACCATCTTTCATATGAATCGTTCTTTGCGAAAAAGAGGCATCATAATCAGAGTGCGTAACCATCAAAATCGTAGCACCTTTAGCATGCAAATCAGTTAAAAGTTCCATAACCTCATTACCATTTTTACTGTCCAAATTTCCTGTAGGCTCATCGGCCAAAATAATTTTCGGATCGTTAACTAAAGCTCTTGCAACTGCAACCCTTTGCTGTTGTCCGCCAGAAAGCTGCTGCGGAAAATGTTTTAATCGATGTGAGATATTTAGTTTTTCTGCAATTGCTTCAATTTTTTGTTTTCTATCAGCCACTTTAACATTGTTGTAAAGCAATGGCAGTTCGATATTATCATAAACAGAAAGTTCATCGATTAAGTTGAAGTTTTGAAAAATGAACCCAATATTTTCCTTGCGAACTTGTGCTCTTCCTTTTTCTTTTAAACCAATCATTTCCTGATCTAACAATTTATAACTTCCGCTGTCAGCACTGTCTAGAAGCCCAATAATATTTAACAAAGTCGATTTTCCACAGCCCGAAGGTCCCATAATAGTTAAAAAATCACCTTTTTTAATTTCTAAATTAATACCGCTCAAAGCAGCAGTTTCAACGTCTTCAGTTCTAAATACTTTGGTTAAATTTTGTATTGTTATCATATCTTTTTGGTGTTAAATGTTTTTAAAATGTTTTTTGATTGATGATTGAAACTTTTATGATTGTAAAATGTGAAATGACAAGATTGGATTTACTTCGGCTGAATCGACAATTCCTCAATATCCTTGTAATCTGTATACGATGAGGTAATCACAGATTCCCCTTCGTTTAGTCCGCTCAAGACTTCATAATAAGAAGGGTTTTCTCGGCCTAGTTTTATATTTCTTCTTTCGGCTTTATTTCCTTTTACGACAAAAATCCATTTGCCGGCAGTTTCCTGATTAAAAGCTCCTTTAGGAATTACCATTGTTTTATTTTTTTCAGACAAAATCAGTTTTACACCAAAGCTTAAACCATCTTGTAAAGCAATATTTTCTTTAGATGTAAAAGCCAATTCAGCACTAAAATGTCCGCTTTTTACTTCTGGAATTACTTTAGTTACCAGAACTTCAAGAGTTTTTCCTTTAAATTCAACCTGACCTTTTAAACCTTCTCTAATTTTTTCAAGATAAAATTCATCAATTTCAGCAGTCAGTTTATACCCTTTTTTCGAATCAATTTTTCCAATGCTTGCTCCAGCCTGAAATGTTTTTCCTAAAACAGGCTCAAACGAAGTCAATCGACCAGTCTCTGGAGCTGTAATCAAGAAATTCTTTTTGTTGTTTCTTAAAATATCCAAGCTTTTTTCCATCGTTTGAATCGAACGGTTAATTTGAGAAATCTGCAATTGATTAGATTGCTTTTCTTTTTGAATACTCTGCTGAATTGTTTTTTTTCTTTCCTGCTGAAAACGTAAACTTTCTTTAAAACTATTCCAGTCATTCTTAGAAATTACATCTTTTTCAAACAACTTAGAATTCATGTCGTACAATCTTTTTGCATCATTATAATCATGCTCGATCAAGACTAAATCTTTAGTCAAATTCAATTCTTGATTTCTAATGTTCAATTTCCCAGTATTCAAATTATTAATCTGCTCAATAATTGCAGTTTCCTGAGTTAAGTAATTAAGTTCAGTATTTGGGTTGTATAAACGAGCCAGCGATTGCCCTTTTGTAACCATTGCACCATTTTCGACAAAGATCTCTTTTACAGATCCTCCTTCAGTAACATTTACAAGCATTACATTTAAAGGTTCAACCTTTGCTTGGAAAACAACAAAATCCTCAAAAAAAGCTTTTTCAACTTTTTGAATCGAAAGTTCTTCTGCTTTTACGTTTAAACTTCTTTTTGAATTGAAAGAAAAAAAGACAATTGCGCCCAAAGCTAAAAAAACTGCAATTGCTATTGTCAGATGTCTAAATTTTCTATTTTTACGAGGAATTACCGTGTCCATTTTTAAATAATTTACTGATAATCAATAGGTAAATACTGTGCCATAAAATTTATTATTTGTAAAGTATTGATTTTAAAGAAGCTCAAAAAAGTCATTCCAAAAGTGAGTGTTCGATAATGAACAGTTGATCGTTCAAAATCGGACAAAAAAATACAGCATGAGAAAAAAGCAAGCCCAAATATTAATTGTTGACGATCAGGAGGAAATTCTTTTTTCGGCCAAAATGATTCTGAAAAAACATTTTGAAACGATTTTTACAACAAATAGTCCAAAGAAAATTTTTTCGATTTTAAACGAAAATGAAGTTAATGTTGTTTTACTCGACATGAATTACAGAATTGGTTTTGAAGATGGCCGTGAAGGAATTCATTGGCTGAAAGAAATCAAAACATTTTCGCCGCATACCGTTGTAATTTTAATGACTGCTTTCGGAAAAATTGATACGGCAGTTGAAGGAATTAAAATTGGCGCTTTTGATTATGTTTTAAAACCCTGGCATAACGAAAAACTGCTGGAGACTATTGATAAAGCTGTTGCAGAAAGCAGAAAAAACAGCAAAAAGCCAATTGTAGAAAAAACGGAAAAACAATATTTTATTGGCACTTCTCAAAAAATAAAACAAGCCTATTCTATTGCCGAAAAAGTTGCCAGAACAGATGTAAATGTCTTGATTTTGGGTGAAAACGGAACAGGAAAATATGTTTTTGCCGAGTATATTCATCAAAATTCAGAACGTAAAAAAGAAGCCTTTGTTCATGTTGATTTAGGTTCTTTGAGTGATAATTTATTCGAAAGCGAACTTTTTGGATACGCAAAAGGCGCTTTTACAGATGCGAAAACGGATACTGCCGGTAGATTTGAAATGGCACAAAACGGTACTATTTTTTTAGATGAAATAGGAAATATTCCGCTTCATCTCCAATCAAAGCTATTACATGTACTTCAGACAAAAACCGTTACTAGGTTAGGCGAAAGTAAAGCAAGACCTTTAAATGTGAGGATTATTTCGGCTACTAACAATGATATAAAAGCCGAAGTAAAAAATAAAACGTTTAGAGAAGATTTACTGTATCGTATTAATACTATGGAAATTATTCTGCCGTCTCTTCGTGAACGTAAAGAAGATATTGTTCCGATGGCGCATTTTGTTCTAGAACAGATTGCGGCAAAATACAATCAAGAAAACTGGCATTTTGACGAAAATACAGCTGCATATTTAGAAAAATACCCTTGGAAAGGAAATGTTCGTGAAATGGAAAATAAAATTGAGCGCGCTTTAATTTTAGCCGATAACAATACCATTTCAGTACACGATCTTGATATTTTAGATTTTGAAGAAATTCAAGAAAATGATGAAAACCAGTTATCGGAAATGGAGAAAACGGCTATCGAAAAAACGCTTTTTAAACATCACGGAAATATCAGTAAAACAGCTGAAGAACTTGGATTGTCAAGAGCGGCATTGTATAGAAGAATTGAGAAATATGATTTAAAGAATTGAGAGTAAAGAGTGAAGAATTTTATTGCTGAATCTGTTTGAAATTTAAAGGTACAGCCAAAATTATTTTATTTGATAACTATCTGGAGCGGCTCAAAAAAAAAATTAAATGAAAAACTGGAAATTTTATAATGCTTTTTTTACACGAGTTTTGTTTGTGATGATTCTCTTTTTCTTTTGTTTTTTTCTTATCTATAAAATGTTTTATTTCAATGCGATTTTAGTTGGTTCTTTTGCTTTGATAATGCTGGTTGAATTGTATTTTTATGTAAAAAATAAATTGCAGTTTTATGACAGAACTCTGCTGTCGATCTTGCAGGATGATTTTTCTAAGAACTTTCCTGAAGAGAATAAAAAAGACAATTTTAAAAGTTTGTATGCTTTGTATGAAGCTCTAAAATTAAGGCATCAAGAGCAAACTTCAAAAGAACTTATTTATCAGTCTTTATTAAACAACATTGATACTGCGGCTGTAATTCTCGAAAAAGAAGATGAGGATTGGAAGATTTTTTTAATGAATGACTGTTTTTCTCGTTTGTTTAAAGTTCCAAAAGTCAGTCATTGGAAATATCTTAAAAATTATTTGTCATCGCTTTGTTTTGAAATTGAGAAAACGGAATTCAGTGAATTAAAATCGGCGATTTCAATTAAAATTGAAGATCAGGATTTGCAGACGTTTATATTGCAGACTTCAAGAACTCAAACGTATAAAAAAGAATATTTTATCATTTTATTAGATAGTATTCAGCGTGTTATCGAGAAAAAGGAAAAAGAAGCGTGGATTAATTTAATGAAAATTATTTCGCACGAATTAATGAATTCTTTAACGCCGATTCGTGCACTTTCGCAAAATTTACTTCAAATTGTAGATCAGGAAAAACTAGAAGAAGATGATTTTGAAGACATAAAAAGCAGTATTTCGACCATTATAAACAGAAGTGATCACTTGCAGGATTTTGTCGAAAGTTATCGTAAACTTGCCATGCTGCCAACTCCAGTGAAAGAAATGACACAGATTAATGCTCTTTTTGAGGATTGTCTCAGGGTAATGAATCCTATTTTAAAAAGCGAAAATATCGAACTGGTAAATGAAACTCATAGTTCTCGTTCTATTTTGATTGATAAAAATCAGATGGAACAGGTAATTATAAATTTGATAACCAATAGTATTTATGCTTTGAAAGAAGAAAGTGAAAAGCAGTTATTTTTGTCGAGTTATACAGAAAACAATCGCTTTTTTATTGTGATTTCGGATAACGGAAAAGGAATTGATCCAGAAATTCAAGACAAAATATTTCTACCTTTTTTCACTACCAGAAAAGATGGCGCAGGAATTGGACTAACTCTTTCAAAAAATATCATTGAAGCTCACGGAGGTTATTTAAGCTACCAGACTGACGAGGATAAAACAAGTTTTGTGATTTGTTTAATTTGAGAAGAATGAACCATATAAGTGCTATAAGTTCATTTAGAAAGTATGTGATTTCCTGCCATTAACCAACTTTGGCAAAGCTTATCATATAGTATTGAGCCCAGTTTAAATAAACTTATAGCACTTATATGGTGGAAATATCAGGAGTCCAAAAATGTTTTTCGAAATCTACAATTTGATTGTTTACTACTTTTATTCCTTCGTTTTCTAAAAGCTGTTGCATTAAATTTGTTCCGTCAAAATGATGTTTTCCTGTCAAAAGTCCTTTTTGGTTAACGACTCTGTGCGCAGGAACATCATCCATATTATGGCAGGCGTTCATTGCCCAGCCAACCATTCGCGCGGATCGCGCGGTTCCTAAAGCTTTTGCAATTGCACCATATGAAGTTACTTTTCCAAACGGAATTTGCCTGGCGATTACATAAACTCTTTCGAAAAAATTTTCCTCAGCCATAAATTAAGTTTTTTTGCCACTGATTAAAAGGATTAAATAGATTTATCTGTCTGATTTGTAAAATATGCGAGAAAAATATTTAACCACAAAGTAAAAAAATCATTTTAATCTGTGGCTGTAAAATTATCCGAAATAATAATTCAAAATATTAAAAAGTGTTGCAATGGCAACTAAACCTGTAATGCTTCCAATAATCGTGTTCATGTTTCGCATCAAGTAATCCGTTTTCTTTTCAATTCTTTCAAAGAAAGCGATGTAGCTGTACAAAACAGCAAATGAACCTAAGACAGAACCTAAAACAAAAGTAAAAATGGTATTGTTTTCGAACGCAAAAAGATGATAAGAAGCGAGCGTTACGCTCACTAAAACATAATAAGGAATAGGGAAGAAGTTTAAACCAGAAAGAAGCATTCCGAGAAAGAAACGGCTTTTTTTACTGCTTTTTTTAATCTTTGATTTCTTTTTACCTTGAGGTTCTTTGGCAATAAATAGAAAGTAAATCGTTAAGATTGAAAAAATAACAAAACCTACTTCACGCAGTAAGGTTACAACATCTGGGCGATTATCTATAACTCGGGCAAATAAAACAGCAACGTAAACCTGAAAAAAAATAACTAAAACAGCACCAATTACAAACCATAAGGCGTTCTTTTTTCCCTCTTTCAAGTTTATTTTAGCTGCCGTCATATTGATTAAACCCGGCGGAATAATCCCAATTGCAGCGGCAATAAAACCTGAAAGTAATGGAGTGAATAATGCCATTCAGTTGTTTTAGTAGGTTAAAAAAAGAGGTTTTAAAATTAAATTAGTCTTTAATTTTGAAACGAATATACGTAATTGCCTTGTTAATTTCTAAATATTGTTTTTCATAAAAAGTCTGAAAAGCAGTAACTTCTTCAGGACTTCCCTCATTTTTGTACACATTATGATTTGCATACAAAACTTCGTGTCCTTCACCATGAAGTAATCCAAGTGTATAACCGTGCATAAATTCGCTGTCGGTTTTAAGATTCACGACACCGTCTTTTTTAAGGATTTTTTTGTAAAGTTTCAAGAACTCAGAATTCGTCATTCTGTGTTTTGTTCTTTTATATTTGATTTGCGGATCTGGAAAAGTAATCCAGATTTCATCAACTTCGTTTTCTGCAAAAATATGATTGATTAATTCGATTTGAGTTCGAATAAATGCCACATTATGAAGACCAGTTTCAACAGCAGTTTTTGCACCACGCCAGAAACGAGCACCTTTAATGTCGATACCAATAAAATTTTTGTTAGGATATTTTTCAGCTAATCCAACAGAGTATTCACCTTTCCCGCATCCCAATTCTAAAACTAAAGGATTGTCATTTTTAAAGAAATCAGAATTCCATTTTCCTCTTAAAGGCATTAAGTTGCCTACAACTTCTTCTCTAGTTGGTTGAAAAACGTTTTGAAATGTTTCGTTTTCTCTGAATCTTTTTAGTTTATTTTTACTTCCCACTTTACAAAAATTTTCCGCAAAATTAAGGAATATAAACGAATGGACGAGATGTAATTATGGTTTAAATTTTTTTAGCCGCAGATTTCACAGATTTTCTGGATTTCTTTTTTTTTAATCTGTGAGAATCTGTGAAATCTGTGGCACACATTTTACCCATAATGAGGTTCTGTAATTGAATGTGCTTTTGGATCAAGTGATTCGTCGTGCTGCGACAAATCCAATCCCATATGTTCTGATTCCTCAGAAACTCTTAACGGAATAATGAAATTTGTTACTTTAAACAAGAAATAAGCTCCGAAGAAAGTAAATATAGAAACCAAAACAAGCGCCATCATGTGGTGTGCAAATACATTCCAACCTCCGTGCAGCAAGCTTGCATCTTTACCGTGAGCAAAAATGGCAGTTAAAATCATTCCCATAATTCCGCCAACACCATGACAAGCGAAAACGTCAAGTGTATCATCAAATTTTTTCGAAAAACGACAGTTTACAGCAGAGTTTGAAACTAAAGCGGTTACAAAACCAAAAAACATACTTTCTGGAACCGATACAAATCCTGCAGCAGGCGTTATCGCAACAAGACCTACAACTGCGCCAATACAGGCTCCAAGTGCCGAAACTTTTCTTCCGTTCATTCGGTCAAAGAAAATCCAAGTTAACATCGCTGCGGCAGATGAAGTTGTTGTAGTCGCAAAAGCCATAGCAGCAGTTCCGTTTGCAGCAAGTGCAGAACCAGCGTTGAAGCCAAACCATCCAAACCATAACATTCCAGTTCCTAGTAATACAAACGGAATATTAGTTGGTATATGCTGACTGTTTTTTCTTTTTCCTAAAACAATAACACCAGCAAGTGCGGCAAAACCGGAACTCATATGAACGACAGTTCCTCCAGCAAAATCTTTTACGCCAAAATAACTTCCTAAAATACCTGTTGGATACCAAACAGAGTGGCATAAAGGCGCGTAAATGAAAATAGTAAATAAGCTGATGAAAAGTAAATACGATATAAAACGAACACGTTCTGCAAAGGAACCAGTAATAATAGCTGGTGCAATAATGGCAAATTTCATTTGAAACAAGGCAAAAAGCATAAACGGAATTGTATTGGCTAATTGTTTATGAGGCAAAACGCCCACATAATCCATAAAAGCAAACGTTGTTGGATTACCAAAGAAACTGTAAAAATGATCTCCAGAACTAAAACCAACAGGATCTCCAAAAGCTAAACTAAAAGCCACAACAACCCATAAAAGTGTTACAACTCCTAAGCAGATAAAACTTTGAAGCATGGTCGAAATGACATTTTTCTTGCCTACCATTCCGCCATAAAAAAAAGATAATCCCGGTGTCATGATTAAAACCAAACAGCAAGAGGTCAGCATCCAGGCAACATCTGCAGGTACAATATGTTCTGTCGTGCCAAATTCAGATAAAACATAACTGTTTTCAGTAACAGTTGGCCAAAATGCACCTGTAATGCAAATAATACTTATAATAATAAAGGAAATGATCCAGCGTTTCTCTATTTTCATTTTTCAAATACTTTATTGAACCCTATTTTTTTTGGGGTCAAAGTTAAAAAAAAATAAATATTTAGATTTTGAGGGCTGTTAAAATAGTGGTTGTGTTTTAATTTTAGTTGATTTTGTAAAATTTAAGTTCTTTTTTTAAGACTACTTTATTTTGATGATCTAAATTATGCTCTAAATTGTCAATTGTATTATAATTAATTTGATTTATGAAGCCGTAAAGCGCTATAAAAGTTATGTTTATAAGAATAAAGTCGAAAAATGTTTATTTTTTTTGAAGCTTTGCAATCAAAGCATCTTCAATTGGCGCTTTTATTTTAATTACAGCATTAACTTCATCGTTTGGAATTGTCATTGACAAAACATAATGTTGAATTTTCCATTCTTTTCCCACTTTAACCAAAACACCAGAACCTCGGCAGATTTTCATTTGTGTGTTCAGCAATTCGTCAAACCAAGCGGTTTTTCCTGTTTTGTCAAAAAAGATATGGCGTTCTAAAGCTGTAAAATTCCAAGTTTTTCCTTTGTCAAAAAAGGGTTTTGCCCAAACTTTAAAATCTTTTTTAGTCCAGTTTTCAGTTGCATCAGTTCCAATAAAAATAGCATCGTCTGCCATTAAGTTAAAATAAGCGTCAAATTTTACATCACCGGCAGCTTTGTGCCAAGCATCTATTGTTTGATTGATTTTATCTTTGTCTGAGGTTTGAGCATTTGCAAAAGCAGTAACAAATAAAAGTAATAAGAGTGTTTTTTTCATGTGGGATACTATTTTAGTTTAAAGGTATTAATTTTTTAAACTATAAATAAGCAATATGAAAAACTTTGAGCTTTTACGAGATTAATCTATTAAGAAGCCTAAAGTAAACTCAAAATTATCTTAGATTCCTTTAAGGTTTAGTTTTAAAAAAACGAGTATATTTGAGTGCTTTAAACACATTAGATATGAATCCGAAAATCTTTATAAGTTCATTTGTTATTACTTCTTTACTTCTGGTTTCTTGTAAAAAAGAATTAGAACCTCAGGAGAGCACACCAACTTCTGAATTAGTAAAATTAGGTTTGGCAAAAGACACCGCAAAAACGAAGTCAGTGGTAGAACAACAGCAACAGCAAATGCCAGCTGCAAACCCAAATACAGTTTTGAGTGAGACAAAGGGATTAAATCCTGCTCATGGAAAGCCAGGACATCGTTGTGATATTGCTGTTGGAGCTCCGCTAAATTCTGCTCCTGTACAACAGGCTCAAACAACGCAGACGGCTCAAACGGTACAAGTAAATCCGAATCAAAAAAATGTAGTAACAACCACAGTTGCTGCGCCTGCAAAAGTAGCCAAAGGGATGAATCCGCCACACGGACAACCTGGACATAGATGCGACATTGCAGTTGGAGCACCTTTAAATTCGCCAGTTGCAAAAACTACTACTGCTGCGGCTTCAACTCCGCAAAGCGGAACAGCGACACAAAATTTTACGGTAACGCCGCCGCCGGCTGCAAATCCAGTTCCAGCTTTGTTAAGTACAGAAACTACTCAAAAGGTAGCCGAAGGAATGAATCCGGCACACGGACAACCAGGACATCGCTGTGATATTGCAGTGGGAGCACCTTTACCAAAATCATAAAAAAAGCGGAATACAATTGTATTCCGCTTTTTGTTTTAAATCATACGATCTTATTCAATTTCAAAAATCGCCTGAATTTCTACAGCCGAATTTACAGGAAGTGAAACTGCGCCAATTGTAGCTCTGGCATGTTTTCCTTTTTCTCCAAAAACCAAAGCGGTTAAATTTGAAGCCGAATTCATAATTCCAGCGTGTTGCGTATATTCGGGAGTAGTATTAAAAAATCCTGTTAACTGCACACATTGTTTTACTTTATTCAAATCGCCTCCGCAAGCTTCTTTTAAAACCGCAATTACATTCAGCATTGTTTGATATGTTGCTTCTTTTGCTTGCTCATCTGTAACACCTGCGCCAACTTTGCCGGGATTTAAAATTTTTCCCTCTTTTAAGGCAACTTGATTAATGTATACTTTGTGATTCGAAATCGTATACGGAACATAATTTCCAACTGGTTTAGGAGCTTCAGGAAGCACAATATTGTTGTCTTTTAATGTTTTGTTGATATCAGTTTTAGTTTCTGTAGAAGTTGTTTTCACAGTTTTGATATTTTCTGTGTTTTTTAATCCAGATGCTGCTCTTGCTAAAGCTTTTCCTTGTTCTTTAGCTAAATTTAATTCGCTTGAAGAAGGTCGTGTTCCAGTTGATCCTGTTAATGCAGTGGCTCCAAATGGCGTATTTCCTTGCGGAATAGATTTGTCTAAACCAGCTGTTCCCATAATTCCAGTAGGAACAATTAACATTCCGTGAGAAGCAAGAATATTCCAGAAAGATAAAATTGCAGCTTCTTTTCCTGCACCAGATCCTGCAGACATAAATACTGTTGCAGGTTTTCCTTCTAAAGCTCTTGAAGTCCAAAGCGGAATACTTTGGCTGAAAAAGTAATTCATATCGGCACTAATATTGGCAAAATGAACAGGACTTCCAAATGCGATTCCATCATAATTAACCAATTCATCAATAACTGCAACTGGCAGTTTTTCTACATCAGAATTTAGTTTTTCTTTTGTATTTATTGAGGGAACTCTTTTTATAATTGCTTTTGTATTTGGATATTCCTGAATTCCTTCGGCAATCGCTTTAGCCATTTTATATGTACCTCCGTTTTGCGAATAAATTAAAACTAGAATATTTGTTTCCGGTGTTTTTACTTGTGCACTAGCGCCAAAGCCTATAAAAATGGTGATTAATAATGCGAGTAATTGCTTTTTCATGAATGTATTTTTAATAATTATGGTATAAAATCCCAACTATGTACTTGTTTTCAAGTTTTATTTTTGGGACTGCAAATTTACTTCTTACATTATCGAAAAACGTTATTATTATCTTAATATATAACTTGGCCCAAAAGGTTATTAATAAAGTAAACTGATAATTTTCTAACTTCGGGAAAACAAATTTTCTATTTTATGAAAAAGGCAATTGTATATGGCGCGAGCGGACTGGTTGGATCGTACATTCTAGAAAACTTATTGAATGATGATGCTTATGAACAAGTTGTAATTGTTGTTCGAAAAGATTTAAATATACAGCATCCAAAATTAAAAACGCTGATAGGTGATTTTCATTCATTAGCCAATGTAGTGCAAGGCATTGAAATAGATGAAGTTTTTATTTCGCTTGGCACAACGCAAAAGAAAACACCAGATAAAAAAGTGTACTATCAAATAGATCATGATTATCCAGTTTTGGCAGCAAAACTTGCTAAAGAAAACGGAGCAAAATCAGTCTTCTTGGTTTCTGCAATTGGCGCAAATGTAAATTCATCTGTTTTTTATGTGAAAACAAAAGGCGAGGCAGAGCAAGATATTATTAATTTAAATTTTGATCATACTTATATTTTTCGTCCTTTGATGATTTTAGGAGATCGAAAAGAAAACCGACCACTGGAAAAAGTTTTTAAAGCGGTTTTTAAAGTCATCAATCCGTTATTTGTTGGAAAACTAAGCGCTTATAAAGGAATTGAAGCCAGAGATATTGCAAAAGCAATGGTTAAAAGCGCTGCGAAATTTAACGAACCAGTTAATATACTGCATTGGAAAGAAATGAATGCTTTATTGTAGCGTATTGATGCAATTTGTGTAACACATAGAAACATAGTTTTTGTAGTCAAAATTAGGAGTTTCACTTATTTAAACACAAATAAACAGCTATGCGAAAGAAACATGTTTCTTTTTGTCTCCTTTTCGAGTCATAAAATCTATGTTTCTATGTGTTTAATGTTTTTATTTTACGCAACAGGTTTACGATAAAAAAAAATGGCATTATCTTGATTTGAGATAATGCCATTTTTGTATGTGATGTTTATATTAATGTGCCTTCAATTTTTCGAAAGTAGTAGTCAATGATTTCTTTGCTTTAGTTAAAGCGCCGCTAAAAGCTTTTTCGAGTGTATCGGCATGTTCTGTTACGGTAATAGGCTGTAATTTTACAGGACGAACTTCGATTACACATTTTTTATCGTTTACACTAAATTTTTCTCCATTTTCATCTCCAAAATGTACTTCAATGCGGGTTATTTTTTCCTCAAAACGAGCTAAACCTTTTTCTAATTCTTCAGAAAAATAAGCTGCTAATCTTTCATGTCCTTCGATGTTCTTGTCGGTATTGATTTGAATTTTCATATCGGTTTATATTTAATGATTGTTTCTCAAAGCTATCTTTTTTAGCGCAAAAAGCCAAAGAGATTAATAAAAAATTATGAAAAAAATATACGATTTATCGTCTTGTTTGTCATTCCGATCCCGAGGCTTCGAGAGAGGAATCTCCGCAAGTAACTCCACAACAGTAAACAAGCCAAAATGTAAGAAAATCACATAATCTGCTCAGGTTTTTTTTAATATATTTACAGTCCTAAACATCGAGAATATGAACACAACAAAACTTTTTGCCCGTATGGTACGCTGGCGGTATTGGAAACAACCACAACGCGTTCTCGAAGGCGTAGGACAGCTAACCCATACGGGTTTTATATTTCCTAAATTTCGAGATTATGAGTACAAACACGCTTTCAAAAGAAACCGAATTGCGGTTAGCCAATTTTTTCAACCAAACAGTTGATCCCAAAAGTCTGGCAAAAGCAATCCGACAAATCAATTATTTAATTGCTTTAAGCATAATTCGCGATTGCGAAACATTCGAAACCGAGAAAATAAACCTCGAAAAAGGTTATTATTGGCTCAATGAATTAGCCGAGATTTTAAATCCTTATTTTGATGTTGAGAATTAAGAAAATGAAAAAGCCACTTATGAAGTGGCTTTTTTTATGTTTTTAGAATATCTAGGTTTTAATTATAATGCTGTTTGTTTATTAAAAATCGTATCCAAATGATATTCTAGAAACTCTTTTCGCGGCGCAATATGAGGAGATTTTATTTTTTGATTTTCAATTAAACTAAAATATGTATTGAAAAATTCTGTTCCTTTTTTCTTCTTAAGTGTATCCGAAAATATTATTTCATGATTTGTATTTATTCCAATCAAACCTTTGTCAAATGCTTTGTCATAAAGAGCCGAGAAGCAAATTCCATTTTCTATATTTAATCTTTCTTTTTCATTTTTTGACCATGGAACAATATGACTAGCAAATAGTAATTCGGGAATGTCAATTCCTGTTATTGCACATTTAGATGAATAGTTTGTTAAGACCATTTTTCGAAACACACATTGATTTACTCTTGATTTTATTTCACGTATAACTGTTTCTCCTTGTAAATCTTTTAGATCTAAAAGAATGTTTTCATATTTATTTTTAATAGATGTATTCTCTTTTTTGGCAATAATTTCCTCACTCATAAACAATAATTCTTCTCTATTATTGAAGAATTCATCCCAAATAGATTGAATTTTCTTTCCGCCATTTTGCAAGCCTCCCGCACCTCTTTGTTGATGATATGGATTTACGCTGGCAAAGTTGGCTAATCTTATAGATATTGAACTGGGGGTTCTGTTTATTAAATTGCCTAGTTTAATTACATCTGGATTTTGATGATTGATTTTTTTGTATTCAATTGTAAGATATAAATTTAGAGCAACGATAAATTCCTCTCGTGTCCAGAGTCTGGTTTTGGTTTTTGGTTGTGGCATTTATAATTTGTTTACAGTAAATGTAAAAAATATGTATTATAGAATCATTTTTTTAAATGATAAAAACGGAAGTGATTTTTACTTTTCTTTATCCTTCTTCCCCCACTTAATCTTCATTTTTCCATTATCATCAAGAGCAATTAAATGCAGGACAATTCCGCGTTCGCGAACAGCATCGCGTTCGGCTTTGCTGGCGAGTTTGGCGTCGTTTTTAGAGTTTCTAAGCGGAATTGTTAAGGCGAGATTGGTTCCTCGGCCAAAAGAGTAAATTCCGTCAACATCAATGTTTAGTACGCTGGAACTTATCGTTAAATTGTTTACGTCTACTTGCTCACCGCGCATGTTAAGATGACCGGACAAATCGCTGAAAGTGATATTCTCGACATCACGAAAAGGAAAAGCAAACTTGCCTATTTTTACAATTGGCTGAAAATTTACCAAAGCGCCTTGATTAACATTAAAATCGAGTTTGCCGTGTATCGAATTGGTGATTAATTCTCCGTGACTATTAATAAAACCATTTACATTGGCAGTGCTTGTAAGGCGTCCCTTAATGTTGTTTGGGCTGAAAGATTTGATTCCGAAATTGTTAAACGATTTTAAAAAACTTGCAATGTCAACTCGGTTAACCTGTGCGTTTGAGCTAAAAGCATAGTTGTTTCCGCTGGGTTTAACTTCGCTGTTAAAAGTTATACTTCCGCCAGAAGTTTGCAGTGAGCCATTTTTTATAAGCAGTCTAGAATCGATCATTTGTATGCGTGCCGTTGTATTTGTGGCAGTCAATTTATTGTAATTTATTTTGTCAGCTTTAATATCAATAACAACCGCACATTTTTCGATTACTGTTCGTAATTGGTTTGAGATTGTTGGTTTTTTATTTTTAGCCACAGTTTTACTTTTTTGAGAAGCTGCTAAAACACCCAAAAATTGTTTCAAATCAAGATTTGGAAAGTAAATATTCCAATTTACAACCATTTTTTCGGGAGCGTTATAGTATAGATTGAGGAAATTGTCAATTTTACCATCGATAATAATAGTGTTTTTGTTGTGTTTGTAAGTGATTTTTTTAATGAGCAAAGCCTGTTCGGTAAAGTCAAGTTGGACGTTTACTTTTTCGGCATGAACTTTTTTCGGAATAAAATCAAACGAAGTATTTTCAACATTTACACTGCCAATAAATTTAGGTTTGTTGATGTATAAATCGACAATGTCAAATTGAAAGTCCAGGTTAGCCTTTGCATGACCTTCTGTAAAATTGATCCATTTATCATTGCTTATTTCATTCAGTTTTTCTACATCAAAATCAGAATTTACAGTTCCGGTTGCAATTGGTTTTTCAAGATTATTAATGGATAACTGCGGAATTGAAAGCGGAATATTTTGATATTCTCCAGAAAATCGAGTTAAAATAACTGCTGAGTTTGGATCATTAAAACCTTCCTTAGGCTTGAAATTATTGGTAAAAATTCCTTTAAAATTACATTTCTTAATTTGTCCGTCAGGAATCGTAAGCTCATTGTTTTTGCACATTGCCTGCACCACTATTTTAGGATCGTCATGAACATTTAAATCTCCTTTTAGATCACAGTTTACAGCAATTGGCTCTTTTAAATCAAATCGATTAAGTTTAGAACTAATATTTGCCGATAATAAATTCGACGCATTACTCCATAAAATATGAGTGTCTATGTTTATTCCATAAAGCGAATTGGTTTTTCCGATATTAAAATACGCCACAATATCAAATGAATCTGTGCCTATTTTTAGACCTTTGGTTGCAATATCAATTTTTTGTTTTTTTACAGAATACGATACATTCAAAGTCCCTTTTAATTCCTTTTGTTTAGCAAAACTTCCGTGAACAGTATTAAAAGCAAGACTGTTTATTTGAGTGTCTAGAAATAAATCAGTATTCCAGTCGTCTCCATCGTAATTTACTTTAGAGTTTAAATTGTGAACATCAAAATCAAATAATTTATTTCCGAGTTGGTTATTTATAGTAACCCGAACATTGTTGAGGTCGATTTGATCAATTGTAGTTTCGGTTTCTGTTTTTTTTTGCGGATCTTTTTTCTTTTTTTGTTTAAAAATGTCTGAATTAGTATATCCGTCTTTAGTTTTGTAAATGTAAATATTAGCGTCGTTAATAAGGATTTTATGAATATTAAGTTCATTATGCAATAAACTCCAAATATTGAGTCGGGCTTCAATTTCTTTGGCTTTTAATAAAGTATGATGATGTGTATTCCATTTTTTGTCTTTGAGTTCAACATCATTTAAAGCTAAAGTGAAATTAGGAAAACCAGTTAAAAACTTATAATGAAAGTCGCCAATATGAAATTCTCCATTTATATTTTCGTTGATTTTGGCGTTTACTTTGGCAATAATTTCGGTTTTGTTTCTGTTGAAATAGATCGATAATCCTCCACAGGCAATTAAAAGTAATGCGATAAGTCCCAAAATAAAAAAACCAAAACGTTTAGCATATTTTTTAAAACCAACCGACTGAAAAAAGTTTTTTATTTGTTGTAAAGGTTCTCTCATCTGGATAAATTTTTCTGGATCATTAAAGATAAGCTAAAAAAGAATGTTATTCTTAAAAAGATTACAGGAAGCTCATTATAAGTTTAAACTTATAAAATACGATTTTAATTACTGATATAATTAAAGACAATACATTTATAATGAAAACTAATTTACGAATGATGTTTCATTTGTTTTAAATTTTTAAATTTGTACTCTAGTTTGAAACATAACAATTCAGACGATAATTTTAAAAGATAAGAAATTATGGCATTAGCAATAACAGATGCTACTTTTGATGAAGTAGTTTTAAAATCAGATAAACCAGTAATGGTAGATTTTTGGGCAGCATGGTGTGGTCCTTGTAGAATGGTTGGTCCAATCATTGACCAATTAAGCGATGAGTACGCAGGAAAAGTAGTTGTTGGTAAAGTAGATGTAGATGCAAACCAAGAATTCGCTGCAAAATATGGTGTGCGTAACATACCAACCGTTTTGGTATTTCATAACGGTGAAGTAGTAGGGAAACAAGTAGGAGTAGCTCCAAAACAAACCTACGCAGATAGTTTAGACGCTTTGTTGTAATCGTAAGATTATGATTTATATAAAGAAGGTTTGGCGAAAGTCAAACCTTTTTTATTTGAGTTTTCTTGCCGCGAATTTCACAAATTTTCACAAATTAAAATTTTTACTTGAGTTTTCACTGCTCCAGATAACTATCGGGAGGGGCAAACTTTTTAAATTAATTCGCAGGAATTAGTGGAATTCGTGGTAAACATTTTTTATTTTTAACGAATCTTATATTCTTTTAAAAATGAAAAATCTATACACCTTCCTTTGCTTTTTTATGTTGATTCCGAGTTGTTTTTCTCAGTCAAAAGAAAAAGAAAGTATAATTCTAGAAAGTGGTGTTTCAGAGCAATTGGCGCAATTTCGTAAAAAACAAATTTCAGATGTTCAATATAATTTGTCTTTCGAGATTCCAAATCAGAAAGAAGAGAATATAAATGCTCACTTGCTCGTAAATTTGAATTTAACGGATTTAAGTCAGCCCTTACTTTTAGATTTTAAAGAAAAAACGTTGAACATAAAGTCAGTTGCCGTTAACGGAAAAAGCATGGCAATTGTTCACGAAAAAGGACATATTGTAATTTCTCCGTTAGCTTTGATTTCAGGAAAAAACACAATCTTAATTTCTTTTATTGCAGGTAATTTATCGTTGAATAGAAACGATGATTTTTTATACACTTTATTAGTTCCAGATCGTGCGAGTACGTTGTTTCCGTGTTTTGATCAGCCAGATATAAAAGCGACTTATAAACTGAGTCTTACGGTGCCAAAAGATTGGTCAGTTTTGGCTGGAGCCGATGTAAAAGAGAAATTAGAAAAAGGCAATTTTACTTTGTACACTTTTGGAGAATCAGATAAAATGAGTACTTATTTGTTCTCTTTTGTTGCTGGAAAGTTCAAAAGTACCACGCAAAAACCAGGTTTAGAAATGACAATGCTGTATCGTGAAAACAGTCAGGAAAAATTTCGCGTAAGCGCCGATACTATTTTCAATTTGCATCAGCAATCTTTGAACTTTTTAGAAAAATACACCAATTATAAATTCCCGTTTCAAAAGTTAGACTTCGCTTCAATTCCCGTTTTTCAGTATGGCGGAATGGAACATGTTGGCGCCATTCAATATCGAGAGTCAACTTTGTTTCTTGACAACAGCGCAACCGACAGCGAGAAATTAAACCGTGCGAAACTCATCGCGCATGAAACCTCGCATATGTGGTTTGGCGATTTGGTAACCATGAAATGGTTTGACGACGTTTGGATGAAAGAGGTTTTTGCCAACTTTATGGCAGACAAAATTATGAACCCGATTTTTCCAAAAGTCAATCATAATTTACAGTTTTTCACCGCTCATTATGCAAGCGCTTACGCGGAAGATCGATCTTTAGGAACACATCCAATAAAACAGCATTTGGCAAATTTAAAAAATGCGGGTTCGCTTTATGGAGCTATTATTTATAATAAAGCACCAATTATGATGCGCCAGTTGGAAGCTTCGATGGGAAAAGAAGCTTTTCAGAAAGGAATCGAAAAATACATTCAAAAATATGCTAATGACAATGCCGATTGGAATAATCTAGTAGAAATTCTAGATGCCGAAACGCCACTTGATATGAAAAAATGGAGCGAGGTTTGGGTAAACAAATCTGGAAGAGCCATTTTTACAGATAAAATCGAATACGATTCTAAAAACCGAATCAAAAAATTTGAAATTACTCAGAAAGCAGAAGACAAATCAGATAATATCTGGTCTCAGATTTTTCAGATTGGTTTAGTTTACAAGGATAATGTAAAGGTTTTAACGGCAAATATTAAAGAGGGAAATCTAGTTTTAAAAGAAGCTGTCGGACTTGAAAAACCACTTTCTGTTGTTTACAATTATAATGGTTTTGGATACGGTGTTTTTCCGCTTGACGGGAATAATTTAAAGTATATCGCAACATTGAAAGATGAGGTTGCAAGAGCTTCAAGTTACAGTAATCTTTATGAAAATACATTGATTGGAAATGTTTCGCCAGACAAAGCTTATGAATGCTTCTTAAAAGGAATTCAAACAGAAGAAAATGAATTGGTTTTGAGAATTGCTTCGAATAATTTGAATACTATTTATTGGAGATTTTTTACCGAAAAACAACAAAATAAATTTCAGAAACAGCTTGAAGATATTTTGAATGAACGTTTGCAAGCGAATTTATCGGCGAATATTAAAAAGACTTTATTTGGATTGTTTAGTTCGATTGCCTATTCAGATTCGGCGAAAGCCAAATTATATCAGATTTGGAATAAGGAAATTGTAATTCCCGGCTTAAAATTGAATGAAGATGATTTTACCAATATGGCGATGAACTTGGCGATTTTCAAACATGAAAAAGCAGATGAAATTCTGGAAAAAACAAGAACAACGATTACAAATCCTGATAAACAAAAGCGTTTTGCGTTTCTGCTTCCATCATTATCGAAAGACGAATTGGTTCGAAATGCTTTTATGGAATCTTTAAAAGACGATTCAAACCGCGAAAAGGAATCTTGGGTTTCGGTTGGTTTAGCGAATATTCATCATCCGCTTCGTCAGGAAAGTGCGCAAAAGTATATTAGATTTTCATTAGATTTAGTTGATGAAATTCAGCGTACAGGAGATATTTTCTTTCCAAAAGACTGGCTTGATAATACAGTTGGAAAATATTCGTCGAAATTTGCTTTTGATGAAGTACAGCGATTCTTAAAAGAAAACCCTAATTTTAGTCCGATCTTGAAACGTAAATTATTTATGTCGACAGATTTGCTTTATAAAGCACAAAATATTAAAAAAGAAACCGAATGAAAATCGAATCGGAAATAGAGAAAGTCTCCAGTTTTCAGCATCTCGAAATGTTGGCGAATCAAGTTGTAGAAGGCTTTATATCTGGAATGCACAAGAGTCCGTTTCATGGATTTTCGGCTGAATTTGCTGAACATAAAGTTTATAATGCAGGCGAAAGCACCAAACATATCGATTGGAAACTATTTGCCAAAACGGATCGTTTGTACACAAAACGTTTTGAGGAAGAAACCAATTTACGCTGTCATCTTATCGTAGATAATTCGTCGTCGATGCATTATCCTGAATTAAAATCGAATCAGCCTTTCTATGAAAAGAAGATTGGTTTTGCGGTTTTGGCTTCGGCGGTTTTAATGAATATTTTAAAGAAACAGCGTGATGCCGTTGGTTTAAGTGTTTTCTCGGATAAATATGAATATTATGCTCCAGAAAAAGGAAGCGATCGCCATCATAGAATGCTGTTGAATAAACTGGAAGAATTATTGGTGCAGCCAAAAGTCAAAAAAACGACCGATACTATTACATATCTGCATCAGATTGCAGAGAAAATGCACCGTCGTTCGATGATTATTTTGTTTACGGATATGTTTCAGACCGAAGATGATGAAAAGCTTTTTAACGCTTTACAGCATTTAAAACACAACAAGCACAAAGTAGTTTTGTTTCATGTAGTTGATAATGAAACTGAATTGAAATTTGATTTTGACAACGCGCCAAGAAAGTTTATTGACTTAGAATCAGGAGAAGAAGTTTCGATTTTTGCCGATAACGTTAAAATTGAATATGAAAAAAGGGTAGAAGCTTATTTTAAAAACTTGGCTTTAACCTGCGCGAAGAACCAAATTAAGTACGTTCCGGTGAATGTTGGCGATAATTTTGAAAAAATATTGACAACATATTTGGTTGAAAAACAAAACTTTGGATAAATATTTGAAAATTTATTTCATTTTTTTTACAAAAACACTTGCAGAAATGAAATTCTGTACTATCTTTGCAACCGCAATAACGCAGAGGTTTGGTAGTTCAGTTGGTTAGAATACATGCCTGTCACGCATGGGGTCGCGGGTTCGAGTCCCGTCCAGACCGCAATATTGGGAAAAGCCTTTCTTAACGGAAAGGCTTTTTTGCCCAAATACGGTATCTAAGATTAGTTGTGTTGTTTTGCTGCGACTTTGTAACTCGCAGCTGGTTTAGTAGTTAGACCAATGAAAAGCTTTCCACTTTTGTGGATGGCTTTTTTGATTTAAGACACTTTTGATTTTTTGTTTTTGAACGCAATCCCGATAGCTATCGGGAGCTAAGATTTACATAAAGTCCGCAAAGATATTTTTTAAGAATGTAAAGTTCGCAAAGTTTTCAATTGAGAAAGCTTTGCGAATTTTTTGTTTAATTCTAATTTTAAAGTAACAGTTTGTCATTCTGAGGGACGAAGAATCCCGCAAGTAACTCTACAAAGATTTTTCATTAATTATATTAAAACGCAGCTCGTAGTTTCAACTATAGGCTATGTTTGATTGCGAAATGAATTTCTAGACAAAGTTTTAGGGTGCAAAGTTCGCAAGGCTTACAATTGATTAAAGGCTTACTAATTTTACGGTTATTTATAAGGGCTATAAGAATTTTTTCCTCGATAGCTATCGGGATTTCGGTAAAAAAGAAAGAAAGTTCTTCTTTTTTGATTTAGTTGCCAAATTTTAAAATATTGGATTTTAAGTAATTAAAAATTTCTTTTTTTTTATTCGTAAAAAAGCTTGCAAAATCAAAGATCTGTTGTATTTTTGCACTCGCAATAACGCAGGGTTTGGTAGTTCAGTTGGTTAGAATACATGCCTGTCACGCATGGGGTCGCGGGTTCGAGTCCCGTCCAGACCGCCTAAGTTGTTAAAAGCCTTTCTTAACGGAAAGGCTTTTTTGTTTTTAGGTTTAACCGCAAAGAGCCTAAGATTTACGCAAAGTTCGCAAAGGTTTAATTTGGCTTTGCGAACTTTGCGTTTTTACCTTGCGCTCTTTGCGGTTAAATTTCTTTCTTATCTTTATAATAAGAAATCGCATTAATGGAACATTCCGGTCAGAAATTAGATAAATATTACATCAAGAAAGTAGATGCCGATAAAAAAAGTATTTACTGCCACCACGATTTGATGGGTGAATTGTTCGTGCCTCCGCATAGACACAACAAAGCACAATTGCTTTATGCCGAAGGCGATGTTGTTTTTGTAACAACCGAAACTAAAACTTATTTTTTGCCGGCAAGACATTTTATCTGGATTCCGAGTGGAGTGGAGCATAGTATCGAACCAAAATCAGAAAGTGTTACGATGCGAAATTTGTATTTTCCAGTCGAAAAAGACGAAGACGACTTTTATAAGATTGAAGGGATTTATCCTGTCAATAATTTACTATTGCAAATGATGCTTTTTACGAATCGATGGAATGGCGATCTTAAAAAAGGAACTCCGAATTTTGCCATTGCCAAAGCAATAAAAGCGATTCTGCCTCAAATTTGCACTAACAATTTACCTTTAGAATTACCACAGCCAAAAGACAAGCGACTAAGTAAAATTTTACGTTACATCGAAAACAATCTCGGAGAAACGATTTTGTTTGCTGATGTTGCTCATGAATTTGGTTACAGCGAACGCTCTTTGTATCGCTTGTTTCAAAAAGATCTCAATATGTCTTTTATTCAATATTATACCATTCGAAGAATTTTAAAAGCAATCGAACTTTTATTAGAAAGAAAACTTTCGGTAAAAGAGGTAGCTCAAGAAGTTGGTTATAATAGTGTTCCGACTTTCAGTAATACATTCTTCAAGATTTTAGGGCAAAGACCTTCCGATTACTTAAGCGGAGAAGATATCTTGTTTGGTAAATAAGTTTTGTTTCGCGCTCCCGATAGTTATAGAGATAGACAGATTTTAGCAGATAATTTTAACACATAGAAACATAGATTTTTGTTGCGTTGAATGGTATTTCACTTAGCATGAATGCACATAGAGTTATGTGTGAATGATGTATCATTTATTTTAACCTTTATAGAGTTAGTTAATGCCTATGTTTCTATGTGTTTAAATAACTATTTCAATTAAAAAAGTAAAATCTGTATTTATCTTCGCGATACATCACAAATTAAACTTATTTTGTAATAAATTGTTTTACAGTGGTTTAATATAACGTTTTCGGAAAATACGATTTTAACATTTGTCCGAAATGAATATGTTATTGACTTTTTAGAATTATCAGTCAACAGAAAAATGAAGGAACTTTGCAGCATAAATTATTTAAATATTCATGTTCCTTAAAACAACAAATTCTACAGACGATTGTTTTTCCAGATTCCTGCTGTTATTCTTAATTGTATTAGCATTCAATGGCTTACAAGCGCAGGAAGTTCATTCGGTTTCATTAAAAGAAGCTTTGAAACTGGCTAAAGAAAACAACAAAAAAATCCTTAGATCTCAATTGGAGGTCACGCTCTCAGAGCAAAACATTAAAGAGAGAAAAGAACTTCGACTGCCCGATGTGCAGCTAAACGGTATGTATTCGAGAATTACGAATATTACCGAATTTAAAGGAAGCGGATTCTTAAATGGCAAAGAAGTAACAAAGGCAATTCCTGAAATTTATGAGGTCAATTCGACTTTTAAAATGCCAATTTATGCAGGTAATAAAATTAATAATGCCATTAAAATTGCCAATCAGGAAAATGAAATTGCCAAAATAAAAACAGAAAAGACCGAGAATGATGTCGAGCTTGAAGTGGTGGCAAATTATCTGGCGATTTATAAAATGATGGAACTTCAGAAAATTTTTGAAGAAAACATCAAAGAAGAAAAAAGCCGATTGAAAGAAGTACAGTCACTTCAAAAGCACGGAGCGGTTACAAAAAACGAAGTTATTAGAGCCGAATTACAGCTTTCGGATCGTGAACTGAATGCGCTTACAAATTCCAAAAACATAAAAATTGCGCTTCACGATCTGAAAACTTTAATTCAGATTCCAGAAAACGAGGAAATAGCAATCGATACAACATCAAATCTGGACGAAATGAACGGTTTGGATCCGTATGATTATTATATGACTAAAGCGTTACAAAACGAAGAAATGCGTATTGCAAGTCAGGAATTAAGCATCAGCAAAACAGAACTGAAACTGGTTAAAGGAAATTATCTGCCAAGTGTTCACTTTTTTGGGAACTATGGTTTTTATTATCCTAACTACAAGTTTTTTCCACCAAATCCATATTTATACACTTTAGGTCAGGTCGGAATTGAAGCGACTTTTGATATTTCGTCTTTGTATAAAAATAAAACGAAAATGGAACAGGTGAATACCAAAATCAGATGGCAGGAAATGCAGTCGGAAATTGTAAAAGAAGAAATTCAGGACAAGCTGTATAAAGAACATACACAATATCAAGAAATCCTTGAAAAGTTTGTGGTGGTTGATAAAGCTTTGGATTTAGCCAATGAAAATTACCGAATTGTAAAGGTGAAATACTTAAACCAATTGGTTTTAATTACCGAAATGGTTGATGCTGATAATGCTTTGCTTCAGGCGAAATACAATAAAATTTCTACTCATTTGGATGCGGTTTTAAAACATTACGAACTGCTTCATACGGCGGGGATTATGCCACAGAGTTAGATGGTGAAAGATTATGCTAAAGCCTTAGAAGAAAGAGCAAAGAAGCAAGAGAGTAGAGTAAAGAATATAGATTTTAAGTTCCGAAGGAACGGTTCATATTGTAGCGCCGTCCCGAGGCTTCGGGATCAATCCGGGGAGAATTAGAGAAAATAGACAAGAAAAGATATAGAGTTTATGGTTAAGATAAAAAATGAAACTAGAAGAAACAGAACGTTTCATATATTAATAACAATTATTGCGTGCACGCTTGTGGTGAGCGGAGTTATTTTAGGAATTTGGTTTTATGTGTTCAATAGAAATCACGAAGAAACGAATGATGCTCAGGTTGAGCAATATGTTACGCCAATTATGTCGAGAATTACGGGTTACGTGCAGGAAGTTCGTTTTAACGAAAATCAGTTTGTGCATAAAGGTGATACTTTGGTTGTGATTGACAATCGTGAATATAAATCGAAATTGAATGTTGCTCTTGCCGATGTGCAAAACGCACAGCAAAACAGCGTTGTGGCGCAAAAAAATGCAGTTACCACAGCAAGTGCAACGGCTATTAACGAATCGCAGTTAGAAGGTGCAAAATCGAATCTTTGGAAAACAAAACTGGAATACGAAAGATATAAAGCTTTGGTGAAAGACGAAGCGGCAACTTCTCAACAATTAGAAAAAGTAAAGGCAGATTACGAGTCGGCACAAGCACATTTTCAGGAAATGAAAAATAGAATTCACTCAGCGACTTTAAGTACAACGGTTGCTGAAGCGAATGTTCCAACAACGCAAACCAATATCGCATCGAAACAAGCAACTGCGGATAATGCTGCATTGTTTCTTTCATACACAATAATAACTGCGCCTTACGACGGCTGGGTTGGAAAAAGAACTCTACAACCAGGGCAATTGGTAAAAGAAGGACAATCTTTGCTTTCGATTGTAAGTAAAGAAAAATGGATTACAGCCAATTTTAAAGAAACTCAATTGCAATATTTAACCGTTGGGCAGGATGTTGAAATTAAAGCTGATGCTGTGAGCGGAACAACTTTTACAGGAACAATTGCTTCTTTATCGCCAGCGAGCGGTGCCAGATTTTCGCTGCTTCCTCCAGACAATGCAACTGGAAATTTCGTGAAAATCGAGCAAAGAATCCCAGTTAGAATCCAGTTGAAAAACAGCGATAAACAAGCTGATTTTTTAAGAGCGGGAATGAATATCACTGTGATTGCAGCACATTAAAATGGAAGATAAAAGTATTTTTAAATCCTGGGTTCCAAAATGGGCAATCATTATTATTTTGTTTGTCTGCCTTTTGCATTCCATGATTTTATTGGGAGTTTATACTTCAAACGTAACCTACGCGGCAAGTTTTCTAGATATTGAGCCCGAAGATTTGCAGTTTGCAATGTGCGTTACGTACGGAACTTTACTTGCAACGATTTTGATAGAAAGCAGGTTTTCGAGTTTTTTTCCTGCAAAAAATTACCTGATGGCCGTTTATTCCTTAATTGGAATTACGATTGTTTCATCAGCATATATTACCAATTTTTATCTTTTTTTAATGCTCAGAATTGCCGAAGGAATCTTAATGGCACTTCCGGTAATTACCATCAGACAATTATTGATAGAACAATTTAATTCTAAAAACGCCATTATAATTGGTTTCTCCTTTTATTACGGTTCGTTGTTATTGTCAACGCCTTTTATAATGAATATTGCGGTTTGGTTTCTGGATCATTACGATTGGAAATATATGTTGTACGTTTCTGGTGGATTGCAGGTTTTGAATGTTTTTTTAATCTTGGTTACTTTTCGTGGGCACCGAATCACAAAGAAAATTCCGTTGTATCAAATCGACTGGATGAGTTATTTTTTGGTTTTAACTGCCATTCTTTGCGGTGCTTATTTTTTTGTTTATGCCGAGAAAAAATATTGGTTTGATTCTTCTCAAATGGTTCTAACGTTAATGATTGCTTTAATTTCGGGTGGTTTATTTATCTTTAAAGAGCTTTTGGTAAAAAGACCCACTTTTGATTTTGAAGTTTTTAAATACGCCAATCTGCGAATAGGATTTTTATTGTTTTTCCTTTTCTATATCAGCAGAGCAACGCTGAGTCTTTGTCACTCGGCTATGTTTTCAATCTGGAATTGGGATCCGTCGCGTGTTGCGGGCGTGCAATACATAAACGGACTAGGAAATGTGATTGGACTTATTTTAGCTGCATTTTTCCTGATGAAATCCGTTTCGACCAAAATCATTTTTATGATTGGTTTTTCATTAATTGCGGTGTTTCATTTTTGGTTTACGTTTCTTTTTGTGCCTGATGTAGCTTTGTCAGATATTATTATTCCGTATGTGTTACAAGGAATTGGAGTTGGATTTTTATTTGTTCCTTTAATCTTGTTTACGACATCTTCGGTTCCTGCGAAAATGGCGGTTTCTTCTGGAATTGTAGGTGTTTCTGGTCGTTTTTGGGGAAGTACAATTGGTTTTTGTGTGATGCAGAACGCAGTTGTATTTTTAAACAAAAAACACTTTTTAAAACTAAGTCAGTTTGTAACCGGCGAAAATCCCGAGGCGCAGCAAACAATTGCTTCAACAGCGCAGAGTTTTATGGCAAAAGGATATTCGGCAGATAATGCAAATACTTTGGCCTTGAAAAAAGTCTTCGGAACAGTTGCTAAACAAGCCACTTTATTGGCCGATATGGAGATTTATACTATTGTAGGTTATGGTTTGGTGGTTTTGATTATTCTGATAGCGTGTAATCAACATTTGAGACAAACGATGACTTTGGTTAAAAGTAAAATTTGGATAGGATAGTTTTGTTTCAGGTTTAAAGTTTCAGGTTTAAAGTTTTTGCGTATTCTATGTCATTTCGAGGAACGAGAAATCTCCGCAAGTAACTCCGCAACGAAAAGCCAATCTTTGTCGAGCTTCTCGTTGAGATTTCGATCCCGAAGCCTCGGGATCGAAATGACAAACAGTACGCTCAAGACTTTACTTTAATAAAAACTTCGCGCCTCTGCGATTTCGCGAGATTCAAAAAAAACCTTAGCGAATCTATGTGGAAAATCTCCGCGCAACTCTGCGGAAATAATTATCTTGCAACCGTTAAAAAAACAAAAAAAATAAAATGAAACAGCAATGTGTAATTTTTGATATGGACGGCGTGATTTCGCACACGAATCCTTATCATGTGAAGGCTTTTGAGGCGTTTTTCGATAAGTATAATGTTCCTTATACCAATGAAGAATTTGAAGAACATATGTACGGAAAGCACAATAGTTATATCATGTCGCATTTTTTCAAGCGCCCAATTTCGGGAGAAGAATTGATAAAACTCGAAGACGAAAAAGAAGGAATGTTTCGTGAAATTTATAAAGACAAAGTCGATACGATTCCGCATTATTTGGATTTTTTAAGCGAATTAAAAGCTCGCGGATTTAAAACAGCCGTTGCAACATCGGCGCCGCGTGCGAATCTGGATTTGATTGCAAATGCCTTGAAAATCTCAGACAAAATGGATTCGATGATGTCGAGCGAAGACGTTACACATCATAAACCAAATCCCGAAGTATATTTAGAATCGGCAAAACGTGTTGGCGTTTCTCCGTCTGATTGTGTGGTTTTCGAAGATTCTTTTTCGGGTATTACAGCAGGACTAAATGCAGGAATGAAAGTAGTTGGCGTTTTGAGTACGCATACAAAAGAACAACTTCCGCCATGTAGTTTTTATATTAATGATTATAGCGAGATTAATGTCGATAAGGTTTTAGAATTGTTAATCACCAATTCTTAAAATTCTAAATTCCAAACGACACGAAACCTTTGTCAAAGTTTTAAACTTTGACAAAGGTTTTTTTGTGAATTCTGTAACCATAAAGTAGTGTCATTTCGAGGAACGAGAATCAAGCGATCGCGAACTGGCAAAGCAAATCTTCGCAGCTAAATCCATAAAGGTTTTCTGTATTGTAACCACAATCTTGTCATTTCGAGGAACGAGAAATCTTCGCAAGTAACTCCGCAACGAAAAGTAATCTTTGTAGAGCTTCTCGTGGAGATTTCTCGTTCCTCGAAATGACAAACTAGATTTTAAAAAAAAACAAATCAATTGCCTCCTGCTTTAGCTGGAGTTTTTTTTATGTTTAAAGATGAAAAGGCTTTAGCCAAAAATTGATTTCTATACGAAAAAAAGAATTAGAGTTGGACGCATATATGAGTCCAAATAAAATTAAGTTCGAATGATTTTTGTAATATTTTAAAATCAAAAATTATGAGTACAAATCATCTTTCTAAAGAATTTGAAACTAGATTAAAAGATTTTTTTATTGATATTATCGATCCAAAAGATATGGCAAAATCAATACGACAAGTAAATTATGCACTTTCGTTATGTTCCATGCGAGGATGCGAAACCTTAGAATCTGAGCTGTCTAATATCGATGATAATTTTTATTGGTTAAATAGATTGGCGGAAATTTTAGATCCTTATTTGGATGTGGAGTAAGCAAATAATTTAAAACAGAAAGTGATCACAAAGTTTTGTCATTTCGATCCCGAGGCTTCGGGATCGAAATGACAAAACTATATGGACTTTTGGATTATTTATAAGTTCAAAATCATTTCTCTGCGGCAATAACAAGTGCGTTTCCATCGATGATTACATTTCCGTCAGGGAATTTCTCATTTATTAATGTAAAAACTTCTTGTTTTATTTTTTCTCTCATTTCATCATCGGCATTGCTTAGCGCGGCGACAAAAGGCGCGGCAATTTCGGTGAGCATATTCCAATAAACATCTGCAGTGCCGCAAACTAATTTGCCAGTCAGTTCTGTTTCGGAAGTGTTTTTAAATCCTGCTTGTTTAAAAATATCGGTCATTAAACCGCTTTTCGAACAGCGAAACATTCCCGGGGCTTCGGGCGGCGGCGGAGTGAGCTGCATGTTTCTGTTAATCGTTCCGCCAATTGTTGTTACCCAGAAATTTTTCTCAGGTCCGCTCCAGACTGCAATCGCGATTCTTCCACCAGGTTTTAAAACCCGATACATTTCTTTTGCAGCCAAAAGCATATCGGGAAAAAACATAAAACCCATTCGGCAGCTTATCGCGTCGAAGGTATTGTCGTAAAAAGGAAGTTCGCTTACATCGCAAGCTTTAAATTCGACATTTGTAATTCCTTTTTTAAAAGCATTTTCGCGGGCAATGGTAAGCATATCGTCAGCAAGATCGGTAATAACGACTTTTCCGTCCGAAAGCATTGCTGCGATGCTTAAAGCTGGTTCGCCAGTTCCGGCTGCGACATCTAAAATTACATCTGATCCTTTTGGGTTTATCGAACGAATGATTTCATCGGCAAAAGGCCTCATAAAATCTAGAATTTCATGATCCCATTTTTTCCAGCCTGGAGAAAATTTGTTCCAAGATGCTTTTTGCTGTTCCCGTATTTCTTGAAGTTGTGGTTCCATTTTGTTTGTTTTTAGGTTGTTGGAAAATGAATTTTATAACCGAAACAAAATTTGGGGAATTTGTTTTGCAATAGGCAAAGAGAAGATTTTTTGGTAGATTTTTTCGATTGGCAAAGATACGGAAGAAATGTTTTTGTTGGATTTGATTTGGTGTTAATTTGTTGTTTGTTAGGTGTTTGTCTTTCTTTTATTGCCACACAGTTTGTCATTTCGACGTAAGGAGAAATCTCCGCAAGTAACTCCGCAACGTGCGTCCAATCTTTGTAGAGCTTCTCGTGGAGATTTCTCCTTACGTCGAAATGACAAGATTATGGTTACTTTGTCATCAACGGATTAAAATCCGTTTCTACAAAATGAATCATTCCTTCGGAATTTTATGCAGCGTTCCATTAGGAACAAAATGTATTGTAGGGATGGATTTTAATCCATCTTTGCGGTTAGAATGGTCAATTTTGTGATTTCGATCCCGAGGTTTCGGGAGAGAAATCTTCGTAAGTAACTCCGCAACGAAAATCTAATCTTTGTCGAGCTTCTTGTTGTGATTTGCTTCGCCAGTTCGCGATCGCTCGAACCTCGTTCGTCGAGATGACAAAAGTAATCAAACACAGCTAATGGTTTCAACCATTGAGACGCATTCATTATTGATAATCTATATCTCTCGAGGTTGAAACCTCGGACTATGTTTAAAATAAAGAGGAATAATGTAAAAACGAAAAGCCAAAAAAAAAGCTTCTGAAAATTTTCAGAAGCTTTTTTTAGTGCGGATAATAGGACTCGAACCTACACGCCAAAGTATTCTATTTGACATTTTTAAGCACCTCCCAAAAACACTACAAAACTAATTAAAAATCTCAACAAATTCAATACTTAACAACATTTTTGCTATTAGAATAGTAATAGAATGAAATAGATTAAAATGTAATGCGATAGTATAAATGTTTGGCAAATGTTTGGCAACTTTTGGAAACGTCTTACAAATTAAATATCTTTGAATTGTTCAAACGTTCAAATACAAAAAAATGGCATCAATTAAATTTCGTTTGCGAAGTAAAGCGAACAAAAACGTATCTATAAAAGTTTATACTTCGCTTGGACGTGGTAATTTTATAGAAGTTAGTACAGGGTTTACAATAAACCCAAAAGACTGGAACACGCCCGACAAAGACAATCCAAAAAAAGGCGACGACTTTCCGAAACAAAACACACCCGAAAACAAAGTAATTTTCAACAACCTCAAAAAATTGGAATCATTCCTTTTTGAGAGTGTTAATACTGCAATGGGTGAAAGTGTCGTAATTGATACTTTTTGGCTCGAGGCAAAAATTAACGAATGTTTCCAACGCGTAGTAAAAAGTAATTCGGGTTTATTGGTTAATCATATTCAATACATAATCGATAACGCTAACACTCGCAAAGTAAAAACAAACGGCGGTTTTAAAATGGGATTAAGTAAAAGCACCATTAAAAACTATACTCTTTTTAAAAACATAATTTTAGAATACCAAAAGCAGACTAAAAAACAAATTCAATTTGTTGAGGTTACAAAACCGTATGTAGACAAGTTTACAAACTGGCTTATTAATACCAAAAATTATTCTACTAATTATGCGGGGAAACAATTAGAGATTTTAAAAACAGTTTGCATCGATGCAGAAAAACACGAAATTCCCGTTACACCCTATTCAAAAACAATTCAACATTTTAGAGAAAGCGAAAGTGACCGTTACATACAAACATTATCGTTTGACGAACTGGAGCAAATTAAAAGCGTGGATTTGTCCGATGCGAAACAACTCAAAGAATTTAAAGCACAAAACCCCGAATTAACAAAAGGAATTTCAATTACACCCGAGGCACTAAACAACGCCCGCAATTGGATTTTAATCGGTTGTGAAATTGGACAGCGTGGAGGCGATTTATTGAAAATCACAAACGAAAATATTAGATATAAAGGCACAACTATTTATATTGATATAATCCAACAGAAAACAAATAAAAATGTGACAATCGGGATAATTGCGCCCCACGTTATCGACATAATCGAAAACCATTTGCCAAAAGAAGTGCCACACCAAAAACTAAACGATTATGTAAAAGTCGTTTGTAAATTGGCGGGGATTAATGAGGTTGTAAAAGGTTCAAAACTAAATACAGAAAGTAACCGCAAAGAGTTGGGAATGTACCCAAAGCACGAATTAATTACTACACATTGTTTTAGACGTTCGTTTGCATCAAACTATTATAAAAAGATACCCACCGCCGTATTAATTGGAATAACTGGACACTCTAAAGAATCTTTGTTCCTCACATACATAAACCAACGAGAGGACAAAGACAGTAACGCCGATTTATTTATGAAGTTTTACAGCAACCTGCAAAAAGACAAAACACCCGAAATGAAAGTTATACTTAATACAGGAACGAAATAATTATGCGTAATTATCTATTTGAAATTAATACCCAAAACGCTTGTACACTTGCAGAAAAGTACAATCTTTCTGAATATGACCGTGATTATATCCGTCAAAATTTTTGGCCAATAATTAAAGTTAATAATTATGATACAAAAGCCATAAAAGAAAAATTAAGCACTCTTAAAAATGAATTTATTAAAGATAATACAATCTTTGATTTGGAAATTTTTAATCGAGAAAATATGGATTTATTGGTTTATGAACTAAACCAATATATTGATGTTTTGAAACGTGGAAAAGTTGAAATATGGGAAGAATATGGCGATGATTTTTTCTATATCTTTAAAATGGAATCAGATATAAAAGAGAATACACTTTTTATTTCAGATAAAAATATTACACAAGTTGAAATATATTTTAAAAATATTTTGGGTATAATCACAAATCACAATGAGTCTGAATCTCTACAAAAAAATGATAGCAAAATAACGGATATTCAATATAAAAGTTATGTAAAATCTATAAAAGATTATATTCTTAATAAAAATAAAAATAGTATTGAGAGTTTTAAGTTTGAAGAAATCGATCCGTTAAAATATTTGTCAAAAGACAAACAGCTAAAAAAATTGAACGAGTTAATTAATAAATTCTACGAATTATTAAATGTAGGCTATCCGTTTGTCGCTTATAATTTTGTAAATAATGTATTTGATGAAGAAAATTTCTTTTCTAATATACCTCTATCTATAATGACAAATAAGGAAGTTTTAAATATTGATGAAATTGAATTTAATGAGGAAATAAAGGGGTTTATAAATGATTATGCACGTGCTAAATTTTTAGAACTTCTACTTAGTGAACGCGAATTAGTCTTAAATCCAGTAAACGACCCTATAAATTTTACTAATGAACACCTTGCAGAATTAGAAAAAATAAAGACAATAAAAAAAAGCAAAAAACTGAATTTTGATATTACTGACGAAGTTGATGATTTTGAAGTTTTCAGTAAAAACTTTGAAACTGAAATTGCAACATTATTTAATCAAAATATTTCCAAAAACGAAAAGTTAAATATTTATTACAAAGATTATTTTCCAAAATATCTATCAAGAGTTAATAACATCGTTTCGCAAATTGAAGAAATGGAAAATGATTTTAAAATTAATTTTCCTGAATTAGAAACAGATTTAAAAAGTCTAAATGCAATTAATTCAAAATTTAAAAAAAGCATATTAAATGATTTGGAAACCGCTTTAAATAAAATACTGAAAATTGACTATGAAAGGTTATTGTTTGAGTATTTAAACATTACAAATAAGTTAGAAACGGATTTAAAACTTGAAGGAAAAGAAATAAGTGCATTTTGTAAAATATTCTATAATAGAATGCTTCACATTAAATCAAACCCCAAGCCTCGCGAAATGGTAAGTGAAATACAGGAAAGAAAAAATATTCAACAGTTACCACAATTAAAAGATGTTTTCTTTGTGCACTATCAATGTGATGATTTTGAAATTGGAACTAAAATAACAAGTTTAAGTATTTATGCAGATGATAAAACAATAGAGTTTTTCAAAGATACCGAAGAGGAAAATATCGAAAAATACTGCACCAAAGTTTTTGAGTTATGCAATAGAGGTTTAGTTCCTATACATTGGGGACAAAACAAAACCTATTTTGGAATTGAACATATTAAAAGCCGATACAATGAACTAACAGGGAAAACAATTGCATTAGAATACACTAATAGCATTAATCTTGGAAAATGGTTAATCAATACTTACGGCGAAAGATATATTTCACACCCTCGTTTAGATAATTTAGCGAACCTTAACAACTTTAACGGGGTTACTAATAAAGAAAGTAGAATATTTCACACCAATAGACTTTTTTTACTCACAAAGATTTACTTCAATGCTTTAAATGGAACACTAAAAACAGAAGCAGAACCATTTGATTTTTCCGATACCTCAACAGTTGGAAAGAATATAATAATTATCAAAGAAAAAAACAGCGAAATGTTTTCAAATAATGGTTTTGAACTGTTTGAATATATCCTAAACGAAAATGTTAAACCAAAAGAAACAAAAGGGCGTAAATCCGATTTGATTTATTACTATTGGGAAATGTACAACAGTACCCCTCAATACATACACCAAAGACCCGCACCCTTTTTTAAATGGTTTGATAAAGAATACAACGAAACAACAGGACAATTAAAAACTTATGACAACGTAAAAACACCCCAAAGAATAAAGGATTATTCAACAGCTTTAGAGTGGTTTAAATCAAAAAACAAATAGTGTACCGTTAATGTACCGCAAAAAGTACAATCTCGTATTTAACGCAGTACTACTGTATTAGTCCCTTTGTCATAACAAATTAATTATTTAGTTATGGCACAAATTCAATTCGTGGCAACTTCGCCACAAGATTTAAAAAACGAAATTACAGCTGATGTAAAAGTAATTTTAGACGACTTTCTGAAAAATTTCAAACCAGTACAACCCGCCGAATATTTAACCCGTCAACAAGTGGCGAAAATGTTCGGCGTGGATTTGAGCACGGTGCATAATTGGTCGAAGTCGGGAAAACTCAAACCGCTAGGGATTGGTTCAAGAGTTTATTTTTTAAGAACAGACATAGAGGCTTGTTTAATCCCATTAAATCAATAAAGCGATGGAAAGTAATAATACTAACCACCGCCCCGATAATGTTATTAAAAGACAAAACAAATATACATTATCAACTACACAATTAAAAACCATATTTGAGTATTTACAAAAGCACACCGCCACCGCTTCAATGACAGCCGAAGCGACTGGAATACCTCAAAAATCAATTTGCCGTTATAAAAGGGATTTAGAGAAACGTGGTTTATTGTGTGAAGTACGAAAAGGATTTTGTGAACTTACAAAATTTAGAGCGTGGTATCTAACCACAAACCACGATTTGTTTCCGAAGTCTAACCAATTAGAATTGTTTTAGATTATGGAGGATAAAAACAAAATCGACGTAATGAACGACTGGAAAGCAGAATTTACTAAGAGAATCCAAGCCGAAAGTAAAAGCCGTAAAGAAACATTCACTTTTTATGATGCGTGCAAAAAAGTAAATTATCACACCGAACGGGACAAAGTATTTTTGTCGGTTGTTACATTTTTAAATAGTGAACCGCTACAAAATAACGATTATGTAAAATTTGTTTCTTGCTATATTACAACAGGACGCAAACTCAATGCGAAATATTTTAGAAACAACCTCGAAAAGCTAAATCAATATTATAAAAAAGTTGACGAGGCAAAAGCAAAAGGCGAAACATTCAACCCGTTTAGTGTAAAAGCATACAAACGATATGTTTTGTTTATGGTTTTGAAGTTTAGCGGGGAATACACAAGTGATTTAGACCAGTCGTTTGGAGTGCAAAACATCGAAAATAGGGAGTACAACCCCTTAACAAATATACCGTCCGTATTGCGTGGGGAATTGCCTTTTGCAGTAAAAGAGTACGACATAAAAAGAGCGTTTCCGACTTTTATTGATATTGAATTAAACACAAGCCACCGAGCGACTATTTATGATGTCCTTAACAAAAAAACTTTTGCTTATTTGCTTAATTCCAATGCTACAAACAAAAGCGCAGACCGAACCAAAATTTTAAATGAATTGTCAAAGGTTTACGGCAATGATGCGGACAAAGTTTGTACACTCGAAAGGTTCAGTACAAAAGGAGGCTCATTTTTAGACTTTTCTAAATACGAAAAGGAATATATCGAAAGATTTGTAGCCGAAAATAATTTAGTTCATTATGTGCGACTACACGACGGTGTTTTTATTTTGGCTGAAAGCGAATGTAAAAACACAAAGTTTGAAAAAGTTGAATTTTCGATTAAGGAATGTATAAAGCCAGCTATTGAAAATAAAATAGTCAACTTTTACACAATAGACCAAAGTAACAAAGTTTATACTTCGCCTACTATGTACGCCGAGTTTTTTATTCAAGAAAAGTTTTTAAGAATTTCGACACCAGACGACAAAATATTTTTATTGAGAGATACTAATAACGTGGTCGATTTTTTTAATCATAACACCGATATAGTCGCCTTTTTAAAAGAGAATATTATAGAGTTTGGCAATTCATTTGATGCAGTCGCGGACACCATAGCACGGGAAAATTTTAGTGTAGTTAAACAAGGGTTTTTATTAATTCCCTCGATTGAATTAAACTACTATTCAGATACAAAAAATACTTTCGGACTACCTTTTAAAAATGGTTTCTATTATTTCGATATGAATGGCGACGGGCAAATAAAATCTAAAGATTATACCGATGTAAAGGGATTTTTTGCACCGCACGAAATTCAAAGCCGAGAGTTTAAATATACCGATGAGGTCGGAATGTTTGAGCAGTTTTTAATTAGGGTATCATTAGGGTTAAAAGAACCAGAAACACAAGAAAACGAAATCACTATCGAGAGTTTTAAGACTATGTTTGGTTATTTATGTCACAATTATAAAGATGCAACAAAAAACCCGTGTATTGTACTTACTGATATGGACGCGGACGACGAAACCCGAAACGGACGACGAGGGAAAACATTAATATCTAAAGCCGTTCAAGAAGTACAGGAATCAATTATTAAGGGAGGCAAAGAATTTGACAGCGGTTATACTCACGTATTCGCAGACCTAGAAAAAAAGCACAATGTTTATATCATTGACGACGTACCCGCGGGTTTTAAGTATGATGATTTGTACACTAATATTTTGGGCGACATATCTTGTCAAAGAAAAGGATCGAAAGCCGAAGCAATAAAATTTATAGATGCGCCAAAGTTTGCGATTACTTCAAATTGGGTAGTTCCGTATGATGAGAAAAACGCTTCGACAAATGGGCGGTTTATTGAATACAAGTTCACGAACTACTATACAACAAGCCACACACCAAAAGACGAATTTAATTGCGTTTTTTTTCAAGACTGGAACGCAGACGAATGGAATCGTTTTTACTCTTTTGTATTCCGATGTGTTAAACTGTTTCTACAAAAAGGAATCATAAAAACCGAATATAATAAGACAGTCGACAATTATAAGGCGTATTTCAGTAATGATGCTATACATAATGAATTTCATAACTGTATATCAGTTCTAATGAGTGGAAATACACCTTTTGAGTTTACAGTATCTGACTTTTTAAGAGTGTACAACGATAAGGAAAACCCTTTGCGATTTGAAAAAATGTTTACCACCAAAAACACAAAAAAATTAATAGATGCGTGGGTAGGTAAATTTAATACCGAAAACAAAGACTTTTATTTTCAGTACACAAATAGAAGAAAATGGATTAAAATACAGAATTAACACAGTTAACACAGTTAACACAGATGTAACACACATAAAAACACACTTGTAACCCTTGAAAACACTGCAATAACACACTTAACACACTTTAAACTAAAGTACGTGTGTGAATAAAAAAATGAGTATTAAAATAGGGTTCATTTTCTTGTATAGTATCACTTACTTTTTATCTGTGTTATCTGTGTTTGTATTGAAAATCAATTAGTTGTCTGTGTTTCAATCTGTGTGGTATCTGTGTTCTAACACACATAAAACTAATAAAATGAAAAAAAGAAGTAAAAGCCTAAAGGGTAAGTATAAGAAAAACGGGAATAGAGTAAGAAATCAACAAATTACAACAAATCAATTTATAAAGAGCATAATACATTTCGAAACGCTTAAAAGAGAGAAAGAGTATTTTACTTTGATACTTCTTTTTTTTCCAATTGTAGCAATATGAGTTTTATCTAAAGTAGTATCAATCAAAGTTGAAAAAAATAAACGTTCCCTAATAATTTAGGTCATAAATCAAATCAAAATGAGTATAGAGAGTTGTAAAACAGTAAGCTTAACCAAACTAAAAGAGTGGGGTTATTTGGATAATGGCATAAAATCGGGCGTTATCACTTGGAGTATTTCGGGCGAAATTACTTCGAGAATTAGTATAAAATCAAATATTAGTCAATACAGAAAGTTTATAACACTTGACTATACACAAGATGGGGAAAGTATAAACTATAATGTACACCTTGTTTCTGTTCCCTCGAATTTAGGTAAAGGAGAGGTTTTATATTTTGTTTGTCCGAATACAGGAAAGCATTGCAGAAAATTGTTTCATTGTTCAAAATACTTTTTGCACCGAGAAGCTTTTAGTTTTCTATATTACGAAAAGCAAATTGAATCTAAAAAGACACGCGAACTACATTCGATTTTTGATAAGGCTTTTTTAAAAGATGAGGTTTATGAGGAGCAATATAAAAAGCATTTCAAAACTCACTACAACGGAAAGCCTACAAAACGGTATCAAAAACTAATGAATAAAATAAACCTTGCCGATAAATTTCCAGCCGATACAATGCAAAGATTATTAATGACGTAAAATATTTATATTACGGAAAACCATAATTAAACTGAATTTTTAAAGACTACATTTGAACCTTATTAATTTAATTTACTAAATATGAAAAAAATATTACTATGTGTTTTCTTAATATGTAATTCATTTGTGTTTGCTCAAAGCAAAAAAGAAATGTTAGCGGAAATGGATGGAAAATACAATGTTGATGACAATAATAATGTTACCATAACAAAGATTATTGAAATTGATGGTTTAAAAAAAGAAGAAATTTATCCGAGAGTCTTAGCGTATTTTACTTATAATTATGGAAATGGCGAATCTGTAATTCAAGTTCAAGAAAAAGAAAACGGCTTAATTATAGGTAAAGGAATTTATGATAATGTACATATTGGGTATAGTCTTGTTACAACAGAAATAGATTTATGGCACGTCATTAGAGTTGATATTAAAGATAATAAAGTAAGAGTTTTTATTACTTTGACAGAATATAAAACAAAAACGATGGGGGGAAATACTCCTCCGTCATACGGTACATTAAAAGTTTCTGATAGTTACCCCATAAACCCAAAAGGTTGGCAAAGCACAATTTATACAAAAGCACTTTACAAAGGCACAAAAATGGCTTATAAATCTATAGAGTCAATTGAAAAATCTATAAAAGAAGGAAATACAAATTCAGCTGAGAATACTGGGTGGTAGGTATTTAATTGAATACAAGCGACTACATAAGTTTGCACTTTTTTTTTAAATTAACCGTTCAAAGATGAGCGGTTTTTTATTTGCTACTTTAACATTTATTAAACTATATTTTTAAGAAATGAAAAACATTTTACTAATATTTATATTATTGAATTCGATGATATTGATAGGGCAAAAAAATAATTTCTATGGCGAATCAGGAAAACAGTATTATAAACTGAAAGTGGATAAAGCTACATACGATTTATTAAAAGTACAAGATGATACTATCTTTTTTAAAGTTGGAATTCAAGGTAATAGCAGTTACAGTAATGGAATTATGACAATTAAAAATTTGTATTATCCAGTTAAAGATGAACTTTGGTTTCAAAACGATTATCAAAAACAAGATAATCTTAATTATAATTTGAACAAAATGATTGGTTTAGACATACAATCTTCTATTAAAATCAATAAATTAAATATTATAACCAAACCTTTTATTGGTCATTCAAAAGTTGAAATGAAAAAAATATTTTGGGAAGATGAAGTAATTAGAGAAGCGAGTAATTTTATTTGGTTTAAAAGTGGTATTGTTTTTTACTTTGATAGCGATGGGGGATTTACTAATGCTGATTATAATAAAACATAAGCAATCAAATTACTATAAAAAGTAAAACAATACGCGCGCATAATGGTAGGATTTTTTACGGACGTTGTGCATAAAGGGAAAAAAAAAATTCAGCATAAAAAAAACACAATTATGGTAAACCTCATTTGAACGGAATTATAATGCATTAGATTTGAGTCTTAATTAAATATATTAAAAAATGAAAAAGATATTATTAATATTTATGCTATTAACTTCTATTATTGCAATAGGACAAGGTAATACCATAGACAAACCACCAAAAAAAACCTGGAAAATTTTAATTAAGAATTCTAATAGTAAAGAAGATAATTATAAATTGATAGCGCAAACATTAATAGATAATGATTTTTCAATTGAAAAAAAAGATGTTGAGTATTTTACTTTAGAAACAACTCCAAAGACTACGGATGGAAATAAGAGTTCTTATTATTTAAAGTTTGTTGCAAAAGATAATTTAATAGTTTTAACAGGAATGGGAAAATCTCTTATTACCATGAGAGTTGGTGGTGTTAATATTGATAGCGAATATTCTAAAATTAGAAATGTAGGAATGAGCGGTTCAATAGCTAAAGACGAATTTAATTCTATGCTGAATTTTGCGAAATTATTTATAGATTCCGAGTTTGAATTTATAGCAGAATAAAAATTAAAACATAGTAAAGGCGAACCATAACGGAGCGCCTTTTTTCTTTCTAATGGTTCAATCCTTACCGTAACCTTACCGTTATAAGTATCATTAATAATTTTTAAATGATTTGAATAATCAAACTTTTTTTCAAAATATTTCCCTATCTCATCGCGTGTGTATGTGTATGGATTAAATAAAAAATCAAAACAATACGCGCACGCGCGAGGCGAAAAATAAAGGCATAAAAAAAACGGCAGTGTTCAAGCTACCGTTTTACGTTGTTCAAACGTTGCTTTATAATTGGCATCGTAAAGCATTACAAATGTATATTTTTTTTAACTGTTTTCTAAAATGTTTGGCAATGGTTTGGCAAGTCTTGAAAATAAAAAATGCAACTATCTAAGAGTAAGATAATTGCATTCGTAAAGTGCGGATAATAGGACTCGAACCTACACGCCTTGCGGCACCAGATCCTAAGTCTGGCATGTCTACCAATTTCACCATATCCGCGTAATTGTGGGTGCAAAGATAAGCATACTTTCGAATATTCAAAGAAAAATTTCAAAAAAATTATTAATTCTCTTTTTTGTACTTTTGGATTTCTATAAAAATAATTTAAATGGAAAATATTAAGTCCTACGTTCAACAACATAAAGATCGGTTTATCAATGAATTGATCGAATTATTAAAGATTCCGTCGGTTAGTGCTGACACCGCATACTCACAAGATGTTATTGATACAGCAGAGGCTGTAAAAGAAAGTTTATCAAAAGCAGGCTGCGATTTTGTCGAAACTTGCGACACTCCAGGTTATCCAATTATCTACGGAGAGAAAATTATAGATCCAAATCTTCCAACGGTTTTAGTTTACGGACACTATGATGTTCAACCGCCAGATCCATTAGAATTATGGACTTCGCCACCTTTTGAACCCGTTATTAAAACGACAGAGATTCATCCAGAAGGCGCAATCTTCGCGCGTGGAGCATGTGATGACAAAGGTCAGATGTACATGCACGTAAAAGCACTTGAATTAATGGTGCAAAGCAATACGTTGCCTTGTAACGTAAAATTCATGATCGAAGGTGAAGAAGAAGTTGGTTCGGCAAGTTTGGCTTGGTTCGTAGAACGCAATCAAGAAAAACTAAAAAACGATGTTATCTTGATTTCTGATACGGGAATGATTTCAAACCAACAGCCATCGATTACAACAGGTTTAAGAGGTTTGAGTTATGTTGAGGTTGAAGTTACAGGTCCAAACCGTGATTTACATTCAGGTTTATACGGTGGAGCGGTAGCAAACCCAATTAATGTTTTGGCAAAAATGATCGCTTCGCTTCATGACGAAGACAATCATATTACGATTCCAGGTTTCTATGATAAAGTTCAGGAATTATCTGCAGAAGAAAGAGCTGAAATGGCAAAAGCACCTTTTAGTTTAGAAAAATATAAAAAAGCGTTAGACTTAAATGATGTTTACGGCGAAAAAGGATATGTAACAAATGAGCGCAACTCAATTCGTCCAACATTAGATGTAAACGGAATTTGGGGCGGTTATACTGGCGAAGGTGCAAAAACGGTTATTGCGAGTAAGGCTTTTGCTAAAATCTCAATGCGTTTGGTTCCAAATCAGGATTGGGAAGAGATTACAGAATTGTTCACTAAACATTTTACTAATATCGCTCCAGCTGGAGTTACGGTAAAAGTGTCTCCGCATCACGGTGGTCAAGGTTATGTAACGCCAATTGACAGCATTGGATATCAAGCTGCAAATAAAGCATATACTGAAACGTTTGGAGTTCCTGCAATTCCAGTTCGTTCAGGAGGAAGTATTCCAATTGTGGCTTTGTTTGAAAAAGAACTAAAAAGCAAAACTATTTTGATGGGATTTGGTTTGGATTCTGATGCAATTCACTCGCCAAACGAACATTTTGGAATCTTTAATTACTTGAAAGGAATTGAGACTATTCCGTTGTTTTACAAGTATTTTGTAGAGTTAAGTAAATAAGAGTTTTACCGCGAAGGTGTTGAAACACGAAGTTTAATGTCATAAATATAGAATCCGTTCAGAAATGAGCGGATTTTTTTTTGAAAAGTTCAAAGGTTTTTTCAATTGCCTCCAGCTTTAGCTGGGGGTTTTAAAAGAGATTGACATTGGCTTTAGCCGAATTATTATTGATTTTGTTTTAATTGTATAAAATGCAGTTTGGCTAAAGCCATTTCTTGTCTTTATTATAAACCTTCAGCTAAAGCTGGAGGCAATTTATTTAGGAGTATTCTCTGTTTCTTGCAATTTTATTTTCAGAATTTTTGTCAAAGTTTTAAGCTTTGGCAAAGAAGGAAAAGACCTTTGTTCCTTTGAATCTCTGCCTCTTTGAACCTAAAACCTTAGTGCCTTAGTAACTTAGAATCTCAGAACCTTAAAAAAAAACTTGCATATTTAAAATTTAATTCTACATTTGTAGAGCAATGTCTATAAGTGTAGAATTTAAATAATATGAAAAACCTATTTTTAGTATTCTTTTGCGGACTGATTCTTTTGGGTTGCAAACCCAAAGCAATTAATCAGAGGATTGATAAGAAAAGAGAAGGCGTTTGGATAGACGATTATAAACAGGATAATGTTAGATACAAATCCTATGAATATTATAAACATGATGTTCCTGTAAAAAAGTGGAGAATGTATATTGACGGGAAAATCTACAAAACCGAGAAGCATAAAAAAGGAATAAGTATCGTAAAAAGTTATTACGAAAACGGAAAGCTAGAATCGGAAGGAAAAACGAAACTTGAATTTAATGGAGGTTTGGCACATTGGTTTTATTTTGGAGAATGGAAATTCTATTCGGATAACGGGAAATTAAAAGAAATAAGAAACTATAATAACGGCAAATTAATATCGGAACAAAAAATAAAACGTTAATTTTAAAATCTATGAAAAAAATAATTTCTTTCTTTTTTATTACGCTGAATATCGGTTTGATGCAATCTCAAACCTACAAGGATTTTGTTGTAAAAGGAGATTCTTATTATCAGGTAAAAGATTTTAAAAATTCTGTTGCTTATTATGAAAAGGCATTCGAAATTGAACACAAATCATCTTCAGATTTGTACAATGCTGCTTGTTCGGCGGCTTTGAACAATGATGATAAAAAAGCTTTTAAGTGGCTGGATTTGGCAATTGATAATGGATATGAAAATATTGCACATATAAAAATAGATAATGATCTAAAAACGCTGCATGATAAAAAAGAATGGGAGAAAACAATTGATAAGCTTCAGAAAAAAGTAGATAATCTTAGTGTAAATTTTGATAAACCGCTGCAAAAGGAGCTTTTAGATATTTATGCAGATGATCAGGGCATTCGAGGAGAATTTATGAAAGTTTATAAAGACCCTGCATCTGATAAAAGAAAAATTGACAGCATTGGTAAAATAATGAATAAAAAAGACAGTATTAATCTTGTAAAGGTTATGAAAATACTGGACGAAAAAGGCTGGGTTGGAAAAGATAAAATAGGAGCACAGGCAAATCAAACCTTGTTTCTGGTTATTCAGCATTCTGATTTAAAATATCAGCAAAAGTATTTACCAATGATGAGAGAAGCAGTAAAAAAAGGGAACGCAAGCCGGGCGAACTTAGCGTATTTGGAAGATAGAGTGGCTTTACGAGAAGGTAAACACCAAATTTATGGAAGCCAGTCAGCAAAAAATAAAAAGACAAATCAATGGTATATTTCGCCCTTGATAGATCCTGATAATGTAGATAAAAGACGTGCCGAAGTTGGGCTTGGCACTATAGCAGAATATGCTGCAAAAATGAATATCGATTGGAATCTTGAGGCTTATAAGAAGGAATTACCTGAATTGGAAAAACTTGAAAATATTAAAAAATGACACAATTATCAAACTCAGAAGAACAATTAATGGAGCATCTTTGGAAGCTTGAAAAGGCTTTTATGAAAGATTTGCTAGAAGCGTATCCAGAACCAAAACCTGCAACGACAACTGTTGCAACGCTTTTGAAACGAATGATTGATAAGAAATTTGTTGCTTACAATGAATTTGGAAATTCTAGAGAATATTATCCGCTGGTAAAAAAAACAGATTATTTTTCTAAACATGTGAAAGGGTTGATTAATAATTTCTTTAATAATTCGGCCTCGCAATTTGCTTCGTTTTTTACAACCGAAACGAATTTATCAACTTCAGAATTAGAAGATCTAAGAAAAATAATTGATTCAGAAATTCAAAGAAAGAAAAAATGATAGCCTTTTTTGTAAAATCGACAGTAGCGTTGTGTGTGCTTCTTGGAGCTTACCATTTGCTTTTAGAAAAAGAAAAATTTCATAAGTTTAATAGGTTTTTCTTAATTTTTAGTCTTCTGGTTTCCTTTGTATTGCCTTTTATTACAATTGAAATTATACAAGAAGTTGTAAGTACGACAAGTAATAGTGTAGTTGTTCCTGAGCAGATTACCTCAAGTATTGTAAAAGAGGAAACTCCTTTTTACTTGATTCTCGGGTGGGTTTTATATGGGATAGTGACTGCTGCTTTGTTTTTCAGATTTACAGTGAACTTGTATAAATTGATAAAAAAATCAAAAGCGGGTGTAAAAATAAAACATCAAAAAGCAACATTGGTTTTGTTGCAAGAACAGACGCTGCCGTATACTTTTTTGAATACCATTTTTATAAATGAAGTAGAGTATCAAAACAATAAAATAGAAACGGAATTATTTACGCACGAATTAATTCATGTAAATCAGAAACATTCGCTGGATATTTTACTGATTGAAATAATTAAAAATATTTTTTGGTTCAATCCAATTTTTATCTTCTATAAAAAAGCAATACAACTAAATCATGAATTTCTTGCTGATGAAAAAGTTGTAAAATCACATAACAATGTTTCGTATTACCAGAACTTATTACTGTCTAAGGCGAATCAAAATCCGGTATATTACTTGGCCAGTAATTTGAACTATTCTGTAACTAAAAAAAGATTAATTATGATGACAACCACGACATCTCCTTCAAGGGGATTTTTTAAAAAGACAATTATTTTACCATTATTTACTGGGCTTGTGTATTTTTTGTGTACTAAGACCGTAGCGCAAGAAGTAAAAGGGAATAATGAAACCGCGCCAAAAAAAGGTTTCTATTCGGCTTATTACGATAAGACAACTTTTAAAATAAAAAATGATAAAGGAGTTGTGGTGACGGAGAAAAAATACAAAGAGCTTACTCCGGCAGAAAAGAAAGCAGTGCCGAATTTATTAGGCGGATTAAGCACTTTTCCAAGTAAAGATGAGATCGATGCGAAAATCGAAAAAGGTGGTCCGGATACAATAGAAATTGATTTATATGATCCAAAAAATCAAAAAGTTAAAAAAGCGGAAGGTACTATTTATAAAACAACTGATTTAAGTGAGGATCCAATTTATCCTGGAGGAATTGAGGCGTTTTATAAGTTTGTTGGACAGAATTATAAAACACCTGTGACTCCTGTAGATGTGAAATTAAAGGGGAAGGTCTTTATTACTTTTGTAGTAGGAAAGGATGGGGCTTTAACGGATTTTAAATTATTAAGAGATATTGGATACGGAACAGGTGATGAAGCAATTAGAGTGCTTAAGCTTTCTCAGAACTGGGTACCGGGTAAAGTTAATGGTGAGCCGGTTGCTGCGATGTACAGTTTGCCAATTACGATTCAATCTGATAAATAGTTTTTTTTGAGGTTCAAAGGTTCAAAGGTGCTGAAGACTTAACAAAACCCTTGTCATTGTGTGCCTCCGAACCTTTGGTACTTTAAAAAGAAAAAAAATCCGCTTTCAGAAATATCTGGAAGCGGATAAAATAAACTAAAAAAAAAATTCTAAAAAATTCTAAAAAAAACAATTCGTATCGGATTTAAAATAAATCCGGATTATAACCAAAATAAGGCATAGTTTGTTCATTAAAAATAACTCCATGCTCTTCTAATTCATTTAAAATAGGCGAATAAACTTCTTTTTTTATAGGAAGTTGTACTCCCGGAGTTGTGATTTTTCCGTTTAAAATCAGCAAAGTTGCCATAGCAACAGGAAGACCAACTGTTTTTGCCATTGCGGTATAAGTTTGATCGTCGCCAATACAAACCATTTTCGAATCGATTTGTTTCTTTTCGCCGTTTAGCTCGTATCCAAATTTATGATACATTACAATCATATCTTTATCTTCTGGTTTCAATGCCCAGCTGTCAGTCAATATTTTTTCTAAAATTTGAGCAGGAGTGGCATTTGGCAGGTTTACTTTTTTGTCTGGATTAAATAAATCCAATTCTAAAAGTTTATCCCACATGATATCATCTTGATCAATCTTTAAAATTAACCGCGTTTTAATTTCTACAGAATCCGTTGGGTGATATGGAAGAAAAGAGTTCACAAATTGTCGGTAACTCATATTTTCAGAATCTTCCATGATGTAACTGTCGTCGGTCATGCCAAGCTGCACAAACATATTCCATGCTTTAGAAAAACCTACTCTTCTAATTGTCCCTCTGTACAAGGTTAAAATATCGTCTAAACCGTATATCGATCTGTATTTAAGAGAATCACGATTAGAATAAGCCTCAAATTTCCCGTAATCTTCTACTTCTAGAAACTCAGTTCTGCGAAATAAAGCGCTGTATGGAATATATTTATAAGTTCCTTCTTGAATAAATTTTGCTGCGCCGCCTTGGCCGGCCAAAACTACATTTCGAGGTGCCCAGGTAAATTTGTAATTCCATAAATTATTATCGCATTCAGGAGCAACCAAGCCTCCGCAGAATGATTCAAAAAGAAGCATATTACCTCCTTTTGATCTAATTTCGTCAATAACTTTCATGGCACTCATGTGATCAATTCCGGGATCAAGACCAATTTCGTTCATGAAAATTAAATTGTTCTTCTTTACCTCTTCATCAAGAGCCTGCATAGCATCGCTTATGTAAGAGGCGGTAACTAAATGTTTTTTAAATTGAAGGCAGTCTTTTGCAATTTCAATGTGTAAATGTGCCGGAAGCATTGAAATTACAATTGAAGCTTTTTCAATTGCTGCTTGTCTTTCGTTTGTATTAAAAATATTTAAAGCAATTGGAGTTGCATTAGGATGATTTTGTGTTTTCTTTTCGGCTAAAGCCAAAGATAAATCGGCCACAACAAGATGCAGGTTTTCGCTTTCAGATTTTGAAAGTAAATAGCGTATTAAAGAAGATGCTGATCTGCCTGCTCCAATTATTAAAATGCTTCTCATAACTTAATTATTTAACACAAACATATTAAAATGTTATAAATATAACAAATATAATTTTAAAAATGATATTTTTTTTATTCGCAATGAAACTTATAAATGCAATTATTAAATGAAATATCTTTAAAAGTAAAATGAAAATTGGATAGGAAGAGGTATTTTTGTGTAAATATTAAAAGTTTATAAAAATGAAAAGAAAAATAGTTTTAACAGGCGCTTTTATTGGAATGATAGCAATTATTTTTGGAGCTTTTGGAGCACATTTATTAAAGAAATATTTGTCGATAGAAGAACTAAATACTTTTGAAGTTGGTGTTCGTTACCAGATGTATCATGCGCTTTTTTTACTTTTTCTTTCAACAAGAAAAGAAATTGCCGAAAAAACTGTTAAAACAATCTATAATCTTGTAGTTGCAGGAGTAATTCTATTTAGCGGATCTATTTATTTATTGGCTACAAAAAGCTTGACAGTTTTTGACTTTAAAATTATCGTATTCGCAACACCTTTGGGAGGTTTCTTATTAATTCTTGGTTGGTTGGTGTTATTTCTTGCTATTTTGAGGAAAAAATCATAAAATCTCGAATAAAAAATCCTATCTAAAATTAAATCTTTAATTTTGTCTCATAAATAACATATAATGTTACTTATGTGAATTTTTATTGCTTTTTGTCGGCATCGATAAAAAATATAACAATTTGCAAAACTTGAGAGTAATGTCTTAAGTATCAGGTATAATTATATTTGTGCACCAAAAAAATAACACACACAACATTAAATTTATGGACAATAACACACTTTTTGCGCAATCGATTTCGTTAAAAGAATTAGGGATAGAAAATGCAACAGTTCGGTACCAGTTAAGTGCAGATGAACTGCATGCTATAACTGTGCAGTCAGGACAAGGTGTTGAAGCCTCTACAGGTGCTTTGGCAATCAACACAGGTGAGTTTACAGGACGTTCTCCACAAGATCGTTTTATTGTAAAAGACAGTATAACTGAAGATAAAGTTTGGTGGGGAAATGTAAATATCCCTTTTTCGCCAGAAGCTTTTGATAAGTTATATAATAAGGTAACAAAGTTTTTATCAAATAAAGAAGTATTCGTTCGCGATTCTTACGTTTGTTCTGATAAAAATTACAGACTAAATGTTAGAGTCGTTACAGAAACTGCTTGGTCGAACTTGTTTTGCTATAACATGTTTTTAAGACTTGAAGAGTCTGAATTAGCGAACTTTACTCCAGAATGGACTGTAGTTTGTGCACCAAGTTTTATGGCAGATCCTGCTGTAGACGGAACACGTCAGTCTAATTTTGCTATTTTAGATTTTACGAAAAAAGTAGCACTTATTGGAGGAACAGGTTATACAGGAGAAATGAAAAAAGGAATTTTTTCGGCCTTAAATTTCATTCTTCCAGTTTTCAAAAATACACTTCCAATGCATTGCAGCGCTAATGTTGGTAAAGATGGCGATACAGCAATTTTCTTTGGTTTATCAGGAACAGGAAAAACAACTTTATCTGCAGATCCAGAACGTAAGTTAATTGGAGATGATGAACACGGATGGACTGCTGAAAATACGGTTTTCAATTTTGAAGGCGGTTGTTATGCTAAAGTAATTAACTTATCTGAAGAAAATGAACCAGACATTTTTAGAGCAATCAAAAAAGGAGCGCTTTTAGAAAATGTGGTTTTCAAAGCGGGAACAAACGAGGTAGATTTTGACGATGTTTCAATTACTCAAAATACTCGTGTAAGTTACCCAATAACACATATTGATAATATTCAGCCAGGATCTATTGGACATAATCCTAAAAATATATTTTTCCTTACAGCAGATTCTTTTGGAATTTTGCCTCCAATTTCTAGGTTAACTCCAGGACAGGCGGCTTACCATTTTATCTCTGGATATACTGCAAAAGTAGCAGGAACTGAAGCTGGAGTTACAGAACCACAGCCTAATTTCTCTGCTTGTTTTGGAGCACCTTTCATGCCTTTACATCCAACAAAATACGCTGAGATGTTAAGCAAAAAAATGAAAGATGCTGATGTAAAAGTTTGGTTAATAAACACTGGTTGGACTGGTGGACCTTACGGAACAGGAAGCCGTATGAAACTTAAGTACACTCGTGCTATGATTACAGCTGCATTAAACGGAGAATTGGATAATGTAGAATACAAAAATCACGCAGTTTTTGGAATTGCAAAACCACAATCTTGCCCGAATGTTCCAGTAGAAATTTTAAATCCTAGAAATACTTGGGAAGACAAAGATTTATACGATAAAAAAGCGTTAGAATTAGCTCAAAAATTTAAAGCTAATTTCGCGAAATTTGAAGAATTTGCCAATGCTGAAATCTTAGCAGGCGCACCGATTATAGAATAAGAATAAGGGGGATTTTTTTAATTCAAAACAAAAAAGCTGTTCATTACGAACAGCTTTTTTTTTGTTTCAAGTTTCAAGTTTCAAGTTTCAAGTTTCAAGTTTTGGGTTGAACATGGAACCTGAAACTTGAAACAAAAAAACTATTTCTTCCCTTCGTCAATACGTTTTTGGATTAAATCCCAAGTGTAGTAATGAAAAGTCATTCCGTTGCTCATCGCTACGAAAAGTCCGTTTTTGTATTTTGGTCCTAAGTTTACACTTGTAACATCAGCTCCATCACATTCGATTGTTGAGGTTGGAACTTCGGCCAATAAAGGATGATTGTTTGGATTTCCGTTTGCACCTTCTCTCGGATAAACCATAAAAGAATTTGCTTGTTGATTGGATACTAAAATATAACCTGTAGAATCTGTTTTTTTGTAAATTGCTATTCCTTCATGATCAGCTTTGAAATCTTTTTGGCCAAAAAAAGCTAATTCTTTATTGTCATTTAAAGCAGGATCAGCTTTGTATTTTCTAATTCCAACTTGTTCGTCGCAATAGTAAACAAAGCCTAACTCGTTATCAACTGCAATAGCTTCAATTTCTTTTTTTCCACTGTAAGTTCCAAATTTGCGAACCACTTTTGCTGCAGCAAATTTTCCGTTTCCAGAAAGTTCATATTGCCATAAATAACTTCCAGAAGGTCCTGTTTTTCTTCCTACAATAGCAAAAATCTTTTGATCGCTTGGTCGTGTATATAGAGAAATTCCCATTGGATCACGCAAAGATTCACCTTCAAAAACTTCGATTCCGCCGTTATCAATAGGTTCTAAATCCGGTAAACTGAAGACTCTAATTTTGTTGCTTTCACGTTCTGTTGTAACCGCAATATCTACTTTTTTCCCGTCAATGATTAATCCGTAAGCGATATCAACATTATTTGGACGTTTTAGAGGAATTGATTTTTTAAGGATTTTTCCATTCAAATCAAAAGCATATAAAGCTCCGTCAGAATCTTTATCTGTTCCCACAATAATACTTTTTGAAGCATCAGTTGGGTGAATCCATATCGAAGGATCATCAGTATCATGAGGCAAAGCTTCGGTAACAGTTGTTGGTTTTACTGCATTTGGCTGAATTGAGGCTAATTTATCGTCTTTACAAGCAGTAAAGGCAAGGCTTATAAGTAAGAAAGCAAGTATCGATTTATTTTTCATTTTTGGTATTTTATTTTAAATGAATTAGACAGAACCGCTGAGTTCTGTCTAATTTAATATTTTTTATAATTGATTTTACAAGTCTAGTTTCAATCCAAAATTGTAACGAGCTTGGTAATATTCAGCTTGTTTCGTGTGAGCAGAAACTCCTTGGTAGTAACGCAAAGGCTGATTTGTTAAATTGTTTGCTTCAGCAAAAACACGAAGCTGTTTTGTAATTTTGAAAGAAGCATTAGCATCTAAGAAAAACTGTTTGTCATAGTAACTGTCTTTGTAAGATTCTGAACCTAATTCATCTAAATAATCAGAAGTAAAGTTGGTTGAAATTCTAGCAGAAAAACGTTTGTTTTCCCAAGACAAAGATCCGTTAAACATATGAGGAGTTGTTCCCGGAAGACTGATGTTGTTTCTTTCGTTTCCATCTTCATCAGAAATTCCTTTTGCTTTAGATTTAGTGTATGTATAGTTTAAATAGATACCAAAACCTTTTAAGAATTTACCAGGAAGGAAATCTAACTGGCGTTGAAAAGCAACTTCAAATCCGTAAACATCAACTTTATCACCATTTCTAGATTGTAAAAATGACCAGTTTTCGCCAGCAGGAATTGGGTTTATCTGATTTGGAAAATCAGCAGCAAATTTTGCTCTGTCGTATTGATTGTCGCTGTAGTTGTAGATAAAATCGTTTAATCTTTTGTAGAAAACACCTCCAGAAATCAAACCAACTGATTTGAAATAATTCTCAGCCATGAAATCGTAATTGTATGAGTAAGTAGCGTCAAGATCAGGATTTCCTGCAGTGATCTCTTTATCAGCAGCAATATTGTTTACATAAGGAGCTAATGCGTAATAGTTTGGTCTTGCCAGCGCGGTTGTTGCAGCGGCTCTCAAAACTAAATCTTTAGTAGCATTATATTGAAATGAAATACTTGGTAATAAATTAGTGTAAGAGTTTGTAGTGTTGATTTGGCTTTCTAATTCCTCTTCGTCTAAAACTCTGTTTCCTGTATAATCAATGTGCGTATTTTCAACACGGAAACCTAAAACCATCGAAAGTTTATCATTAAAATCTTGATCCCATCTTACATAAGCAGCAGTAATTCTTTCTTTAGCATTATAGTTAACAGCCAAATATTCAGCAGGATCAGTTTCTTTATCAAATAATGATGCATTGTTTAAGTCTAAACTTCCTAAGAAATCTTTAGAAGCAAAAGTTCCTGGTACATATTTACTTCCTGGATTAAAGTTTTTTCCATCAAAATAACTAGTTGGAACTTCAGATAATAATTCCATTCCGTCATTGATTGGTTCATAAGAATAGAAATTATTGTTTCTTTCTTTTTCTTTCAAACGAAGTCTAAGACCAGTTCTAAGTCTTCCTTTTTCAGAAGGAATGATTGTAAAAGGAAAACGGATATTAATTTTTGCTCCAAATTCACTTTCGCTTGTTTCATCTGTGTTTTCTGTAACAGAATCGAATTTGAATTTATCTGTAGATTCTCCAACAGTTGTCAATAAAGGAAATCTTGGATCAGATAAATCTTCCATCATTTCTAAACCTTTTTGACGGTATTCGATATAACGTTCTTCCGGACGATATTCTCTAGCTTTTGCATAGTTTGCTGACCAATCTAAATCTAATTTTGAGTTAATCAAATGTTCTCCTCGAATAGAATAGTTTTGTACACGCTGATCTTCTAATCTTCTATTTTTATTTCGGTTATTGTCAGCACCTCCTTTTGTTTGACGTTTTACACGACCTTCAAAACCAGTAATTTTTTCACCATTGTAAATAGGTTCAATATCATCATAAGTAGTTCTGAAACGATTTTCTCTATCGTCTCTCCAGTTGTAAATAGCATTCGCAAAAATGGTATTATTTTCGTTAAATTTATAATCTAAAGCAACAGATCCGCTGCGACGAATACGCTGTACATCATATTTTCTAATTTCAGAAGCTTGAAGATATTCATTTCCGAAATCGTCCTTTACCCATTCGTTTTCGATATTGTCAGAACCATAATCAACATTGTTGTACGATCCGCTGAAAACAGCACCAAGTTTGTTATCCAAAAAACGATTTCCATAAACTAAACCTGCTGTATAAGAAGCGTGTTCACGAATTGGCAAATAACCTCCAGCCAAAGTTGCCGAAATTCTTTCTCCGTTTGGAGTTGCTCTTGTAATCAAGTTTACAGAACCTCCAATTGCATCAGCATCCATATCTGAAGTCAAAGTCTTGTTAACCTCAATAGTCGAAATCATATCAGAAGGAATCAAATCCATTTGTACATTTCTATTGTCTCCTTCTGCAGACGGAATTCGGTCACCATTTAAAGTAACTGAGTTTAAAGATGGGGCAAGTCCTCTAATGATAATATTACGAGCTTCACCTTGATCATTTTGCATTGTAATACCTGGAACACGTTTCAAAGCGTCACCAACATTGGCGTCAGGAAAACGTCCCACTTGGTCAGATGAAATTACGTTTCCGATGTTTTTATTGTTTTTTTGTTGATTCAAAGCTTTAGCCTGACCTTTTAAAATGTCGCCGACTACAACTTCATTAAGTTCTGTTCCTGAAGTTTTAAGAGCAAAATCAAGTACATTGTTTTTGCCTTGTTCAACAGTAATTTCTTTAGTTATTGCCGTGTAACCAATATATTTTACTTCAACTTTATAAGTACCGGCGTTAATGTTTAATAATTCAAAACGTCCGTTGTAATCTGAAACAGTGTATTTGTTTTCACCTGTTATTTGAATCATTGCTCCCGGAAGCGGAAGTTTGTCGTCTATATCCAATACTTTTCCTGATATTATTGCTTTTTGAGCAAACCCAGAAAAGGCCAAAAATAAAAACGTTAGTAATAAGTAGAATTTTTTCATTGTTTTTTAGTTTGATTTTGGTTGCGAAACTAGAACCTAAGTATTACTAAAACCCTTTAAAAAAATTAACAAAACGTTATAATTAGTCTGATGAAGTTAAAATTTATTAATGTAAAAATAACATTTATTGTAGTTGATATTTGTTCCAAGTAAAAAGAAATCAAGTATTTATGTCAGATTTGAATTTTTGGCGCTAAATTTGCCTTATCAATCACAATCAAAAATCATCAATCATGTTAAAACAATTTTTTATCTTATGTTCTGGAGCCGACAAAGATTTACTCGAAGGCTGCTCTGAAGGCGAACAAACCAAATATGTTGGTATTGGCGCCACTGTTTTCTTTACCGCAGTTATGGCTTTTCTTGCCAGTGCTTACGCGCTTTTTACTGTTTTTGACTCTATTTATCCTGCTATAATTTTTGGATTTGTATGGAGTTTGTTAATCTTCAATTTAGATCGCTTTATTGTCTCTACGATCAAGAAGAGAGACCGTTTTTTTGATGAATTTCTACAGGCAACACCTAGAATTATGCTGGCAATTATTATTGCGATCGTAATTTCAAAACCATTAGAAATTAAAATTTTCGAAAAAGAAATCAATACCGTTTTATTGAAGGAAAAAAACGAAATGGAATTGGCCAATAAAAAACAAATTGGAACCTATTTCAAATCAGATTTAGACAAAAACAAAGGAGAGATCGCTGCTCTAAAAGCTGATATTGTAAAAAAGGAGAAAGAAGTTAATGCTTTATATTCAACTTATATTACAGAAGCAGAAGGAACTGCCGGAACTAAAAAACTGGGAAAAGGACCAGTTTATAAAGAAAAACGCGAAAAACACGATGCTGCTTTAAAGGAATATGAAACTCTAAAAGCAGCAAACGAAGCAAAAATTGCAGACAAAGAAAAATCTGGTAAACAATTGCAAGCCGATTTAGATAAAAAAGTTTCGCAGACTCAGCCCATTATAGAAGGTTTTGACGGATTAATGGCGCGAATAAATGCATTGAATAAATTACCGTGGTTACCTTCGTTTTTTATAATGTTGTTGTTTTTGGCAATTGAAACATCTCCAATTATAGCCAAATTATTGGCACCAAAAGGCGAGTTTGATTTTAAACAGGAAGAAGCTGAAACGGCTATGAAAGCAACTTTGGCTCAGAATAAATACCAACGTGATTTATTAGTTAAAACCAGTGCCGAAATGCATGATAAAGTATATGCAGATATTGCCGAAGATAAAGGACTGTTCGATTTACAGCGAAAAAATGCAAAAGAGTTATTGGAATTACAATCGAATAGTTTTGTAGAAAAACAAAAAGCTACACTTTAGTCTGAAAGTCAAAAGTGTGAAAGTCGCAGTAGAGACTTAAAAAAATGAAAGCCAGAAATAGAATCTATTTCTGACTTTTTTATTTGAGACAAAGTCAAAAGACTTTAAGACTTACATATAACTCAATATTTCTTTTTTAAAAGTGTCGTATTCGCCTTGCATGATTAAACCATTATCAAGAAGCTTTTTGTAATTCTGTAATTTATCAAAAAGTTCTTCTTTAGACAAATCAGCTAATTTACGCTCGCCGGCAGGCTGGCTTGGTTGAGTTGGAAGTGGTTCGAACGTTTCAGTATAAATTGGTGCCGCTGGTAAAATTTCGGCAAAACTTGTTACTTCTTCAGTTTCAATTTCTTCTACTTCTTCAATTTCTTCTTCGTATTCTGGCTCAACAATTTCTTCAATTGGTGTTGCCGTTACAACTGGATTTTTTAAAATATCTAATTGCTCTTTTGCGTAAGTGTAAATTTTTCTAGCCTGAATTTTCGGAATATAATCTATAGAAATAGCTAGATCTGTCTTGGTGTTAAATGAAAATTCAGAACCTAAAATGTTTTCTTTTACAAAAGCACTATCAATATCATCCCAGGTATAATCTATAAAATCCATAGAAAGACCTAAGTTTTTAGGTTGACAGATGATAATACGTTTGTTTGTTAATACAATGCTGTCAGGAAAAACAGTAATTGCAGGTTTTTTTTGCACTGCAATATATCCAACTTCTTCGCCTTTCATCAATAAATCTGTAAGTTTTGAAGTGATTTTTTCAATCGCTTTCGGATCTTGTTCTTCGTTAAGAAATTTTTTAAATTGTTCTTTCATATTTTTATAAGTTGCTAAGTTACACAGTAACCAAGTTGCTAAGTTTTTTTCTTACCGTGCAAATGTAATGCCTAATTTTCTAATTGCTCCGCCAGTTCGGTAAAAAAATTTACCTCGGGTCGATAATTTCATTCTGAATTTTCTTTGTCAAACTTTTGAAAACCAATTCGTAAGAATGGTCAATTAGTTCTTTTACAAATTTAATGGGTAAATTTCCATTTAAAGCAACCGTATTCCAGTGCACTTTACTCATATGGAATCCGGGTTGTATTTCATCATATTCAGCTCTGAGTTCCTGTGCACGTTCGGGATCACATTTTAAATTCATCGATTGTTCGTTTTTCTCCCATTGTGACAAAGAAGATAAAGCAAACATTTTTCCGCCCACTTTAAAAACCAAAGTATCTTCATCAAAAGGAAAATGTTCGCTCACACCCTTTTTTGAAAGACAATATTCATAAAACGTTTCTAAATTCATAATTTCTTATTTACCAATTTCACCTAAATGCGTGTATTTAAAACCTTTTTCATATTTCAATCCGTAACCAAATATTCGATCCATTGCCGAATGTGAAAATAAAATAATTCCAGCTAATTGAATACTTTCAATGTTTAAATAACATCCTAAAGCATAAACTAAAAGCGCAATTCCTTTATGATGAAATACGTTATAAAATAATGCGCCGGTTTTATTTCCAAAAAGATACCCAAGCATAGATAAATCTGGAGCTAAAATTAATGCTAAAAACCACCACCATTCATAACTTAAACGGTTAAAAAGAAAAATTCCGAAAATAAATAAAGCTGCTTCTTCGAGTTTTAAGACTGTTTTCATTTGATTATTTTTTCCATCATTTTTTCAGGATGATTCAGTTTTGTAAATCCAAATTTCTCGTATAAAAAATGAGCATCCGTTGTTGCTAATCTCCAAAGTTTGACATTTTGAAGCTGTTGTTCATTTATCATCGTTTCGATTAAAATCGAAGAATATCCTTTTCCGCGGTGTTCTTCCGTAATAAAAACATCCATTACATAAGCAAAAACAATATAATCAGTAATCACGCGCGCAAAACCAATTTGCTTGTCATTTAAATAGATTCCAAAACAAAATGAAGCATCAATTGCAATCTGTACTTCTTCAATCGTTCTAGGAGCAGTCCAATAGATATCTTTCAAAAAGTTTTGAATAAACGGAATGTTAAGTTTGGTTTTATCTGTTGAAACAGTAATCATAGTTTATTGTTTTTTGCCACAAATTGCACAAATTTTCACGAATTAATTTTTTGCTACAGATTAAATCTGTGTAAATCTTTTTTAATCTGTGGCAAAATAAAAAAAGAAATTAGTGTAATTAGTGGCAACCTCATTAAATCTTATATAAAATTGGTTTAGATGGACTTGCATCATTTTCAAACGAAGCGATTTGAAGATTTAGTATATAATTTCCATCTTCAATTTCATCTGGAACATAAATCATTTCCGTGATTGTGGCATTTAATCTTGCATCAGAATTAAGATTATGCGTGTCTTTTACATTCCAAAATGCTTTGTGGGCTAACAATTTTCCTTCGTCATGTTCCTTGTCAACACTTGGTAAATCGATCAATAAATGCTGAATTTCGCTTTCGCGGATAAAAATTGCGGCTTCCTCAGATAAATAAGGCGGATTTGTATTGGAGTATTTTCTTGATTTTTTATCCTTTTGATTTGGAAGCGTTCGAATTACTAATGCTTCGCTTGTCACGCTGATCGGTCCTGAGGCTTCGGGAGAAGCGCTCCCCGATAATGTAACATTGAGCGAAGTCGAAATGTGTTCTTTAGTAATTACATAATCATCTCCAATTTTATCAGGTTCAATCGTAATCAATTTAGCAAAAAAGAAAAACTGTTTTAAAGATTGATTGATACTGTAAAAATCATTTGTAATATGCCCCAGACATTCCGTATGAGTTCCATGCCCATGCGGATTGAAGAATACATTATTAAAATTCGTAGATGATTTTCCTTCAGAAACTTTTCCAATCCAATCCCCAAAAACAACAGGTTCAATAACTGGTTTTTCGATATACCAAGCAATCGGATTTTCGTCTGTATTGGTCAATGGAATCGATATATCAATAGGTTTTGATAGGTCGATTTCGAAGTTGTTTATTTTTGCTATCATGTTGATCTAACCGCAAGGTTCGCTAAGGTTTACGCAAAGGGCGCAAGGATTTTATTAGAGATTGTTGGCTACTCTTTTTATTCCGTTTTTTATTAAAGAAACATTAAAGTTTATTAATAAGCCTAGTTTGCAATTTGTTAATTTTAAATAAGTTAATAGCTGAGCAAAATGAATTTCATTTAAACAATCGACAGCTTTTATCTCCAAAATTAGTTTATTTTCAACTAAAATGTCTAATCTATAACCAACATCTAATTTTACTTCTTCATAAATTAAAGGTAAAGATTTTTGTTTTTCAATTAGAAGACCTAATTTCTTTAGCTCGTAAAATAAACATTCTTCGTAAGCACTTTCTAAAAGTCCAGGTCCTAAAGTTTGATGCACCTTCAACGCCGAATGAAACACAATTCGAGATAAATCATTTTCTGACATATAATCAATTTTTAAAGTTTCAAATATAATACTTGTGTCTTTAAAAAAACGGATTTATTCCTACAAAATATAAATAGCGTTCTTTGCGTAAACCTTAGCGAACCTTGCGGTTAAATTTAACTTTCAACATAAAACAAATCACTTGCAATTCCATCTGTTAAGAATTTTCCTCTTGGAGTTGGTTTTAAAATGTTGTTTTCAATAGAAAGTAAACCGTCATCTAAAAATTTCTGAGATTGTTTTTTGAGATAATTCAAATATTCCAAACCAAATTCATTTTCAATTCTTTCTAAGGAAACGCCCCAAATCGTTCGCAATCCAGTCATTATATATTCGTTATAACGATCTGAAATGGTCAAGATTTCCGTTTCTATAGGAAGTTCATTGTTTTGAATAGCTTTCAAATACAATGAATTATTGGCAATATTCCAGCCTCTTTTTTCGCCGTCATAACTGTGAGCCGAAGGTCCGATTCCGATATATTTTTTACCAAGCCAGTAAGCCGAATTGTTTTTGGAGAAGTAATTCTCTTTTCCAAAATTGGATAATTCGTAATGAATAAAACCATTTTTCTGGAGCGTATCCACCAAAATCATAAAATGATTCGAAGCCGCTTCGTCTTGCGGTTCAGCAATTTTACCAGTTTGAATTAACTTGCTTAAAGCTGTTTTCGGTTCAACCGTCAATGCATAACTTGAAATATGCGGAACACCAAAACTTAAAGCTGTTTCAATATTTTGTTTCCACATTTCGTCAGTCATTCCCGGAATGCCATAAATTAAATCAAGTGAAATATTATCAAAATACTTCGTAGCTTCTTCTAAACATTTTTTGGCTTCTGCCGAATTATGAGCGCGATTCATCATCTTCAAATCTTCTTCATAAAAAGACTGAATTCCTATGCTTAATCTATTTATAGGGCTTCTAGATAATTCTAGAATTCGTTCAGCAGATAAATCATCCGGATTTGCTTCTAATGTGATTTCAGGGTTATCTGAAACTTTATAATTTTTATAAACTTCAGAAATTAAAAAATTTATTTCTTCATTTGACAATACAGAAGGAGTTCCGCCGCCAAAATAAATGGTTTCGATTTTATTGTCATTTTGAGCGGAGTCGAGAAGCTCATTTTTGCGCATGGCAATTTCTTTGGCTAAAGCCAAAACCATTTCATTTTTCTTTTTCATCGAAGTCGAAAAATGAAAGTCGCAATAATGGCAAGCCTGTTTGCAGAATGGTATGTGAATATAAATTCCGGACATTTTTAATTAGATAATTGGTCAATTAGATAATGTGTCAATTTGATAATGAGATAATGTAATATTGGGATGTTGAAAATTTTACAATTAGTTATTCTCAATTCACGAATTATCTAATTTTCTAATTGGCACATTATCTCATTAACTCATTTCCTCACTTTGTCCTCATTTTGTTTCACAAAAGCATCCCAACCTGAATAACTTTTTCCCGCGACGACTTTTCCTGAATTAAAGAAGTGACAAACTGCAGCCGCCAAACCATCCGTTGAATCTAGATTTTTAGGTAATTCTTTTAAACCTAAAAGCTGTTGCAGCATTTTGGCAACCTGTTCTTTACTGGCATTTCCGTTTCCGGTAATCGCCATTTTTATCTTTTTTGGTTCGTATTCTGTAATCGGAATATCTCTCGAAAGTCCTGCGGCCATTGCAACACCTTGTGCGCGACCCAATTTCAGCATCGATTGTACGTTTTTTCCAAAGAAAGGTGCTTCAATTGCGATTTCGTCCGGATGATGCGTTTCGATTAATTCTATGGTACGTTCAAAAATGATTTTTAATTTTTGGTAATGATTGTCGTATTTGGACAATTGCAATTCGTTTAATTGCAAAAATTCCATTTTTTTATTGATAACTTTTATCAATCCAAAACCCATAATTGTGGTTCCGGGGTCAATACCTAATATGATGCGTTCTTTTGTCAATTGTTTTTTGTGTCAAGTTTCAAGTTTCAAGTTTTTTGAAAATCAAAACGATTCATTTTCTCATTTTCAAATTGCCACATTTGCAAATTGATTACTTTTGCGGCATGATTTCAATTCCTCACAAAGCTAAGCAATTCCTTGTTCTTCTAGTCAAACTTTTGATTGTAGGCGGTGCATTTTATTTTATCTACAATCAGCTGGCAAACAATGACAAATTAGACTGGAATAAGTTTATTGTTTTGTTCCGAAAAAATCAGTCGGTTTTAGGGGTTTCGTTTATTTTGCTTTTGAGCGTTTTGAATCGCTATTTTGAAATTTTAAAATGGCAGAATCTTGCCAAAGTAATTCATGAAATCTCTGTTTACGAATCTACAAAACAAGTTTTGGCGGCTTTAACCGCAGGAATTTTTACACCAAATGGAGTAGGAGAGTACGCAGGGAAAGCATTGTATTATCCAAAATCTGATGCAAAAAAAGTAGTTTTCTTGAACTTAATCTGCAACGGAATCCAAATGATTTTAACGATTATTTTTGGGATTTTCGGATTGCTGTATTTCAATGCACAGTTTAATGTGATAACGACAAAAACAGTTTTAATTTTGTTTGGAGGATTTTTACTGATTTTGATTGTTTTATTTTCTATAAAAAAAATAAAAGTAAAAGGATATTCGATTGAAAAACTGATTCATAAAATCAATGAAATTCCGAAGTCAATTCATCAAAAAAACATCTTTTTAGGAATTTGCCGCTATTTGGTTTTTTCACATCAATACTACTTTTTGTTTTTAGGTTTTGATGTCGATTTGCCTTATTTGACTTTGATGGCGGCCATTACGTCTGTTTATTTTCTGGCTTCTTCATTGCCAACATTTCAATTTTTAGATTTTGCTGTAAAAGGAAGTGTTGCTATTTATTTCTTCGGAATTCTGGGTGTAAACGAGTGGATTGTAATTTTCATCAGTACTTTAATGTGGTTTCTAAACGTAGTTTTACCAGTTGTTTTGGGAAGTTACTTTGTATTGAATTTTAAAACCAAAACAGCAGAATGATTTTTGTTTTTTTTTGCATATTAACCATTTACGTTATTAGTATTGGCTTACTTGTTTATGGTTTTTTCAAAATGAAACAATATCAAAAAGCAGATTTAAACCCAAAAACAAGCTTTACGATTATAGTTCCGTTTCGAAATGAAGCTGAGAATTTACCCAATTTATTAAACAGCTTTTCGAAATTAAATTATCCAACTGATTTGTTTGAAGTGATTTTAGTTGATGATTCTTCGATTGAAAAGTTTGAAGTCTCATATTTTACATTTCACATTTCACAAATTGACAATATTCGGGTTTCAAATTCTCCCAAAAAGGATGCAATTACAACAGCAATGCAGCATGTAAAAACGGATTGGGTTATTACAACAGATGCAGATTGTATTGTGCCTCAAAACTGGCTTTTAACTTTTGATAATTATATTCAGGAAAATAAAGTTTCAATGCTTGCAGGAGCGGTTACGTATGAATGTGAGAATTCATTTTTGCATGATTTTCAGCAATTAGATTTAACCAGTTTACAAGGTGCAACTATTGGAAGTTTTGGTTTAAATAGAGGTTTTATGTGTAACGGAGCCAATTTTGCCTACAGAAAATCAATATTTGAAAAACTAAACGGATTTGAAGGAAATGATAAAATTGCCAGTGGAGATGATGTTTTTTTACTTCAAAAAGCGATTGAGAAATTTCCAAATGAAGTTCGCTATTTAAAAGCTGAAGAAGCGATTGTAATTACAAAACCAACAGAAAACTGGAAAACACTATTTTATCAAAGAGTTCGCTGGGCTGCCAAAACAAGTTCTTATAAAAGTAGTTTTGGAAAGCTTTTAGGTTTAATTGTTTTCTTTGGAAATTTGAGTTTTGTAATTGGTTTTTTCTATTTCCTATTAGGATTTTGGTCTTATTCTGTATTTGTTTTAGTTGCTTTTTTAAAGTTTCTAATAGATTTCGTACTGCTTTATGCAACCAATAAATTTTTATCAAAAAATAGAATAAAAAGTCTTTTGCTTAGTAGTTTGTTTTATCCCTTTTTTAGTTCAACAGTAGCTTTGTACAGCTTATTTGGATCTTATGAATGGAAAGATAGACGATTTAGAAGCTAAACTTATTTAGAGAAAACTATTTCTCGTCTTTTGCTTTAAGAATAACTGGTAAAATAAATTGCGTTTTTACTGGAATACCGCGTTTTATAGCAGGATTTATTTTTGGGAAATTAACCAAACGTGCGTGAAGAATACTGTCAATTTTTATAGTATCATAAGCAACAGAATCTTTAGGAAACTGAGGTTCAAATTTCATAACAGCATTTGGAAAAATGGTTACTTTTACCTCAATAGTATCAAGTTCAGGATACATTATCGATAAGCTGTCAACGTTTAGTTTTTCTTGAATCAGGGTTGACATAACATCAAAAAAACACTTTTGGCGTTGTTTTTTATCGCTGATTTTTTCACAGTCTGCTACGGTTGGATATTCGTCAACTTCTTTCCAGTTTATAGATTTTAATTCTTTTTGAAGCAATTCTTTTTCAGACGGAACCTGCTTCTCAAAATATTGACAAGAATTTAAAAAAAGAATAACTATAAGAAGGAAAAAATGTTTCAAGATTATGACGTTGTATTGAACAATGAAAATTATGGTATAAAAATACGATTATTTTTTTTGAGAAGCTTTGTATTGAAGATAATCTTCATAGCGTTCTGAAAGCCATTGTTCTTTGTTTTGTTCTGCAATTTGCTTCTGATCAGGATATAAGTGAGCAAGGCGATCAGAAAAAGCGGCAATTCGAACGGTGTAATTATAAAACTCTGTTTTACTTAGAACAATATTAGGATCGTTTTTTCGATTAAAAAATTCAAAGAAAAGCGTATCAAATTCTTTCATAGAGAAATTTTGAACTTTTTTCTTATTACTTTTATAAATGCTGTCCTGAAGAAATTGATCTTCAGGTGAAAGTTTTTTCGTTTGTGCGCATAAACTCATGCTGCTCGAAAAAAACAGAACTAAAAAAACAATAAATTGTGAGAGACGATTCATTTACTAATTTCGCTGCAAGTTTGTAAGCACAAAATTACAAAAAAAATATATGGATTTATTATTGTTGGCACTTGGTTTTATTTGCATAATCATTGGCATTTTTGGGAGTTTTTTACCTGTTTTGCCTGGTTTGTCAAGTTGTTGGGTAGGTTTGCTTTTATTGTATTTGACAAAAGCTGTTGCGAACAATTATTGGGTATTGGGAATTACATTGCTGCTGACGATAATTATCACAGTTTTAGATTATATAATTCCAGCCAAAGGAACTAAGAAATTTGGAGGCAGTTCTTACGGCGTTTGGGGAACTAATATTGGCTTGGTAGTTGGGATTCTTGCACCTATTCCGTTTGGTGTAATTATTGGTCCTTTTGTTGGTGCTTTAGTAGGAGAGATGCTTTATGATTCTAAAAACCATCAACGTGCTTTTAAAGCAGCGACGGGTTCACTTCTTGGGTTTTTAGCCTCTAGTTTTATAAATTTTATGTTTTGTATGATTTATCTAGGTATTTTCATAACTGTAGTTTGGCAGAATCGCTCCCTATTGTTTTAAATGTTAAAATTTATTTAAGCTTTTTCTTATTTTTTAATTTTTCGCGATTATTTTCTTAAAATTTTATTTTTTTAGCGTGCTTCTCAAGGCTTTATGTTTATTGAGACCCGCGTTTTTTTTTGTAAATACGTATAAATGTCATCGGTAAAATTTTAACTAATTTTTTGGATATGTTAGAATATTTTATATTTTTATCACGATAAACGATAAAAAGCCTCACTTTGTCGATTATTTTGAATGACTTTAAATAATTATTTTTAATAAGTTAATAGTATGACCCCAAACCTACAAATTGAACTTAGACGTTTTATTTCTTCTAATGTTGTTTCAAAGCTTAACAAATTTTATTTTGAAAATGATGCGCTTTTAATAAAAGGAATCGATGTTTCAATAGGTACAGTTTTAATGGGGCTGTACAATAAAGCGGAAGAATCTGGTTTTTATAAAGATATTGTATCACTTGTTGAAGATGGTTCGACTTTTTATCAGGAAGTCGATTTCAATTCAGGACGAATATTATCAGTAGATGACTGCTACCGGATAGAAGGAAATGTTTTGCTGAAAGAAATTTTCACCAATAAAAAAGGGCGGATTTCTGAAATGATTTCTAATGAAGTTGGTATTAAAAGCGAAACAGCCCGAGAAATTCTTAATTTTTCTGCTCTTTTAGTTATCTCTTATCTTAAAAATAATCTGCAATTACTAGATAGTTTAAAATTACTATTAGAAGAGCAAAAAAGGGATATCTTAAACAGTATTCAACCAGGAATCAAGATAATTTTGGGATTTTCATGTTATGAAAACGTTGAAGATAAAAACCAAAACATAGGAAGATCTATTTTTACACTTTTCGGACATAACTTTTTTACATTCTAAAAAAAAATCCCGTCTTACAAAGTAAAACAGGATTTAATATTTTTAAACAATTTTGAAAATGTATTAAGCATTTTTCAAATTGATAACTTCTTGTTCAGTTAAGAAACGCCAGTTACCTCTTGGCAAATTCTTTTTAGTTAAACCTGCAAAAGATACACGGTCAATACGAAGCACATCATAATCAAAATGTTCAAAAATGGCACGAACCACTTTTACATTTGATGAGCGTAGTTTAAGACCCACTTCACTTTTTGCTTCTTTTTCGATGTAGCTTATTTCTTCAACAAAAACGCGGTGTCCGTCAAGAACTAAGCCTTTACTGATTTTTTCTAAATCTTCAAATTTTAGATTTTTATCTAAAGAAACTTGATAAATTTTTGATGATTTCTGACTTGGTAAAGTAAATTTACGAATCATATCAGTATCGTTTGTAAACAACAACAATCCTGTTGTGTTTTTGTCCATTCTTCCTACAGGTGCAATTTTTGCAGTTGTAGAACCACGAACAAGCTCTAGAACGTTACGATATTCCTGCCCTTCATCAAGTGCAGTTGTAAAGTTTTTAGGTTTATTCAATAAAATGTATTCCTTCTTTTCAGGAGTCAAAGTAACACCGTCAAAGTTTACAACATCATTTAATTTTACTAAATAACCCATTTCTGTAACTGGAACGCCGTTTACTTTAACGTTTCCAGACTGAATATATATATCAGCATCACGACGAGAGCAAACCCCTGAGTTTGAGATATATTTGTTCAAACGAATCTCATCAGAAGCTTTTTGTCTTTTTGGTGCCTGATTTTGTTTCTTAATTTTTTGCTCCGCAGCTTCTTGTGCCGCTTTAACTTCAGGCTTCACTTTTTTCGGCCCTTGAGCACGTTTCGCCATAGGAGGTTTTGGCTTGCTAGAGTTTGATCTTGAACTGTTTGGTCTAGATCCGCCTCTTTTATTATTGCCTTCCTTATTGTTCATAAATTCTGTAATTTATGCAAAGATAGTTTTTTCTGCCCAATTAATCTTAAGTTCTATGTTCTTAGATTAATAGCAATAAAATTTTAGTTGATTTAAAACGTCACAACAAGCTTTTTTTAAACATCACATTCGTTTTCTTTTTCTAATTTTTTCTTTTTTGAGTGCAAAATGTAAAAGGATTTTTACTTTATACTTGTTTAAAATAACTTTTAGTAATTGGAGATCAATTCACGTCCGTGCCACAAAACACTTGGATTGATCAAGACAATGCAAAAAACTCCCGATACGATCAAGAATTTTAAAACATTATGCAGCAGTAAAAATTGCTCTTTAGAATTTGACTTCCATAGATAAAGCAGAAAAAATAATAAAACGATAAAACAGATGTAAAAGTAAATATCCATATAGCCAACATCATAAATATTGACTAGAATATAAACTGGAATTACCGTTAAAAATGTCAAAATCGTAATGATTTGTTTAGAGACTCTTTCGTTGTAAATAATTGGAATTGTATGGTAATTATTAGCTAAATCTCCTTTTAGATTTTCTAAATCTTTTATCATTTCCCTAATCAAAAGCAATAAAAACAAGAACATTGCGTGTGCCGAAATTACTGCAAAATGACTTCTGTGATTCTCAATTTCTTCAAATGAAATTGAATTGTAGAAATACAATAAAATGGCGAAGAAAGGAATTACAGCCATAAATGCCGCAGTTAAATTGCCTATAATTGGGTATTTTTTTATTTTATGAGAATAAAACCAGATTATAAAAATATAAGCTGAAAAGAATAAAAAAGCGCGCCAAGAAACTATAAAAGCCATCAGAGCAGCTAAAAAATTTAAACTAAAATAGACCGATAATTTGGTTTTTTGACTGACCAATCGATCCAGCATTGATTTGTTGGGTCTGTTTATCAGGTCTTTTTGACTGTCGTAAAAGTTATTAATAATATAACCAGAAGCAATTGTTACGGCAGATGCAAAGACTATTAGGAATAATTTGAAATCAAGCAGAATGTCGAGTGCTCTTTTTTCTGGTGCTAAAATAAAGATTGCTGATAAATACTGCGCCAGAATAATAATTGGAATGTTATAACCGCGAACGACAGAAAACAAACTTACAATTTTCATTAATAAAAGTTTGTGTTGTCTGCTTAACATGAGTTATAAGGGAATTGATTAGATTTAGGGGAAGTTAAAAGTTATTTTTTGATTCTGAAATTTACAGTTTGTTTTTTAACAATTCTTTAGAGCCATATCCTAATTTTCGAATGCAGGCTAAGGCTTGTTTTTGTGTAATTTGGATGTCTGTAATGTCTTTTTTTTCAACAAAAACTACTGATCCGCTCCACGGATTTGGTGCGTCTGGAATAAAGACTGTAAATTGATTTTCATTTACCTGCTCTATTAAAAAAGCAAATTGCAAACCTGCATCTGTAGGAACTAAAATTACTTTTAAGTCTTCATTAGATTCAAATCCTAAAATATTTTCATTCATGCTTTTCATAAATGAATAACCTGGAACGAAGCTCAAAATACCATCTTCTAATTTCTGAACCAGTTTTTTAGCATTTGCTGTTTTTGCAAGTATTCCGGCAATAAAACAAATAAGAATTATAATTAGTATTCCAATAAGCTCTTGAATGGCAACTCCTAAAATATTTACTCTTGGCAAGTTGTTTACAAGTGGAAGTGTGGTTTTTTGAACGATGCCATATCCTTTTTCTAAAACAATCAGCAGTACTACTAAAGGCACTAGAAATAGAATTCCTCCTAAAAAAGTTGCTTTGATAATTTTTAAAATACTTTTCATATTCAGTAACTTTTTTAGGATTAAATATTAGGAAAGTGTATTCAAATAATTATGTCTTTTTAAGAAAATTAAACTTAAAATTGGTAAACTACTTCTAGTTTATAATCTTTCAAAGATGCTTTTGCACGTTCTAGATCTTCAGTAAAACCAAGAATATAGCCTCCGCCGCCAGAACCACAAAGTTTTAAATAGTAATCGTTTGTGTCAATTCCGTTTTGCCAAATTCCGTGAAATTGCTCAGGAATCATTGGTTTAAAGTTGTTTAAAACAACTTTAGAAAGCTTTTTAGTATTGGTAAACAATGATTTCATGTCTCCGTGTAAAAAGTTTTCTACGCAAGCATCTGTGTATTTTACGAATTGGTTTTTAAGCATAGTACGGAAACCTTTGTCTTTTAAGTTTTCCATGAAAATGTTAACCATTGGTGCAGTTTCGCCAACAATTCCAGAATCTAATAAAAACACTGCGCCTTTTCCGTCAAAACTTTGAGTTGGAATTCCGGTTGCTTCAATATTATCTTTCGAATTAATTAAAATTGGAATGCTCAAATAACTGTTTAATGGATCTAAACCAGAACTTTTTCCGTGGAAAAAACTCTCCATTTGAGAAAATATGTTTTTTAACTGCAATAGTTTTTCGCGAGTTAAATTCTCTAAAACTGTGATTTTGTTTGTAGCATATTTATCATAAATCGCTGCTACAAGTGCTCCGCTGCTTCCAACACCGTAACCTTGCGGAATACTAGAATCAAAGTACATTCCAGTTTCGACATCATTTTTTAAAGTGTCTAAATCAAAAGTAACCAATTCAGGCTGCTGTACATGCAAAACTTCAAGGTAAGAGGCAAAGCTTTTTAAACTTCTGTTTGATGCAATAGCTTCAGCCGAAGGTTCTTCGGATTTTTTTAATGCACCGTTGTAAAAATTATAGGGAATAGAAAGTCCTTTAGAGTCGCGGATAATTCCGTATTCTCCAAAGAGTAATATTTTTGAGTAAAATAAGGGTCCTTTCATGATTTATTTTATGTCTTTCTTTATTTTATTTGGGTTTTGTCTGGTGTCGAAAATGTTGTGAATCCTTATTTCATTAGCACTAAAACTATATAATATACTCGATTGTTTTGTTACAACGCATTTTCGGTATTTCTTGCTTACGGATGATTTTGGAAAAATCTCTGGATTCATCATCATTATTGAAATTGCTTTTTCAAATTTGATGATAAATATCTTTTTTGATTTTTCTGACCATCTTGCTTCAATGAACTTTAAAACTGAATCTAAATTTTTCTCTGCTGTTTTTGAAAAACTTACTTTAAGATCCACTATCTGTACTTTTTCATAACATCCTCATAGCTTGTAAATTCTCCTCTTTCAAATTCTAATTCACTTTGAGCTATGTCTTCTTTTTGTTGATCTGTCAAATCATCCCACCAATCTTTTTTGTTTTTTCTAAGCAATTTTGCAACTGCCTTAATGATTGAAGGATCATCTGTTTCTTTCAACATCTCCATCGCTTCGCGTTTTTCTAATTGAATGTCCATAACTAAAAATTTAAATTAAAGATACGGAAAATTATAATGCAATAGCGCCCTCTCCAATTTTGTCGCAAATGTACTGACGATTCTGACAAAATACAACTAATTCGTCCTGAATAAATTGTAATACTTTTTCGGTAACGTTTTCGGGATAAAGCACATGCACATTTGCTCCTGCATCAAGCGTAAAACATACCGGAATCTGGGTTTCGTTTCTGAATTTCCAAATTGCATTTATGATTTGCAGTGTATTTGGTTTCATTAAGATAAAATACGGCATCGATGTCATCATCATGGCATGTAAAGTCAAAGCTTCACTTTCTACAACTTTTATGAATTCGTCTAAATTCCCGCTTTTAAAAATCGAAATTAACTGATCTAAGTTTTCATGAGCTTGAGCAAAGCGTCTTTCAGCGTATGGATGATTGTGCATTAAATCATGACCCACTGTACTTGAGACTTGTTTTTCGCCTTTATCAACTAACAAAATAGTATCCTGATAATTCTTGAAATTGTCATGAATTGTGTATGGAAATTCAACTCCAAATAAATCAGAGCTGCCTTCAATATTGGCTTGGTTTCCCCAAACAACTACTTTTCCTTTTACACTTCGGCAGGCACTTCCAGAACCTAAACGAGCCAAGAATGAAGCTTTTTGATAAAAATAAGCATCTGTCATTTCAGGGTTTAGTAATTTTTCCAAACTCATAAAATTCATTGCCAGTGCCGCCATTCCTGATGCCGAAGAAGCAATTCCAGAACTGTGCGGAAATGTATTTTGTGTATCAATCGTAAAATGATAATCTTTCAAAAATGGCAGGTAAACTTCAACTCTTTCCAAAAATTTCTGAATTTTTGGTTTGAAATCTTCCTTTGGTTTTCCTTCAAAAAGTAAATCAAAAGAAAAAGTATTTTGGTTTTCTCTTTTTTCAAAACCCAATTTCGTAATTGTTTTACAATTATTCAAAGTAAAACTTACGGATGGATTTGCCGGAATTTGATTGTCTTTTTTTCCCCAATATTTTACTAACGCAATATTGCTGGGAGCACTCCACTCAAAGTTTCCGTTTTCGATTGTTGAAGTATATGGATTTGGAATAAAATCAGCTGCTGTAAACATGAATTATAAAATTTTGGCAAAGATAGTTTTTAAATTTTTTCGCCATATAAGTAATAGGAGAAAATATAAATGGGCTTTACTAAAATGAACTTATAGTACTTATATGGTTTAAACTTTTCTTTTGACTATTTTTGAATACAAAATTTAATGAAATGAATAAAATAGTTAAGATTATATTAGCCTTAATCGTTTGTTTGGCAGTGGGATATTCAGCAAGTACAGTAACAAGACCAAGTGTCGAAAGTTGGTATCCAACGATTGTAAAACCAGTTTTTAATCCGCCAAATTGGATTTTTATGCCTGTTTGGACTTTGCTTTATATTTTTATGGCAATTGCAGCGGGATTAGTTTGGGATAAAATAAAGGAACAAACCGAAAAGGTAAAAACGGCACTTCTTTTCTTTTTGATTCAATTAACGCTCAATGCGATTTGGTCGTATTTATTCTTCGGATTAAAAAATCCGCTTTTGGCTTTAATCGAGATTGTTCTTTTATGGCTGATGATCTACGAAACGTATTTAAAATTCTCCAAAATCAATAAAATTTCGGGTTATTTATTAATTCCGTATCTAGCTTGGGTTGGGTTTGCAACAGTTTTAAATGCTAGTATCTGGTGGCTGAATAAGTAAAATTTTTGTTTCAAGTTTCAGGTTTTTCTTTGTTTCAGGTTTAATAAAATAGATTTTACTTTATGAATAAATTTCAAGTTTTTGTTCTGTTGATTTTAATTTCATTTAAAAGTTTTGCTTGTTTAAATGGTGAAACAAAAATTCTTAAGAGCGGAGCTTATGTTTATATTGATTATAAAGGACTTGTTCCTCGTGGTCATCGCTTTTTTAGTGCTGATTTTCCTAGAATAATAAAAGAGCTGGATAGTTTATATAAAAAGACAAATAATATTGATTATTTGTCTGATAAAGGATATGTTTTAATTGTTCAAGAGAAATATGCAGAAGCAGAAAATTTATACTTAAGTATTGAAAAAATAAAGCCAAATCGTTATTCTACAGCATCAAATCTTGGAACTTTATATGAGTTAATTGGAGAGAATCAAAAAGCTTATGATTGGATTAAAAAATCAATCGAAATAAATCCAGAATCACATAATGGTTCTGAATGGCTGCATTTGAAAATATTAGAAGCTAAAATTAAGAATTTGTCTGATGTTTCAGGACAGTTTTTAATTGGGACTAATTTTGGAATGAAAGGAATTCCTCAATCTAAATTATCTAAACAAGAGATTGAAAATTTAGCAAAATCTGTTTATTATCAAGTAAATGAGCGTATGTCATTTATTAAACCAAAAGATAAAGTTATTTCAATTTTACTTTTTGAATTAGGAAATCTTGTCGAATTGAAAGGAGAACATGAAAATGCACTTCAAATATATAGAACAGCAAGAGAATATGGTTTTGATGGAGACTTAATTGCTGCACGAATGATTAATACAACAGAAAGTAAAACTAATTATTTTGAACGCAAGACTTGGGAATTAACGGGAAAAATCAATGCTCTAAGAAAAAGTAAAGATGGAGTAGATTTAGATTATGTAAATCAAATAGAAACGGGTTTGATAATTTTATCAGTAGTTTCAGCTATTTTGCTAATCGCTTTGATTGTTCTATATATTAAATGGAAGAATTTAAAAGATTTTGTTCTTTTAAACGATTCTAAAACTCATAATTAATTTTTTGATGTTGGCTATAGTTTCTTAAACTCTTCATTTTTAGCATTCAAAAATTCTATAGTTGATAAGATATTTGGATTTTCTGAAATCACTTTAGATTTTGGATCGGCGTCGCAGAAATCAATGAATAAGTCTTTCTCTTCTGGCTTTATTTGTAAAGTTTTAGTAAAAAAATCTGTAGAGCATGTTGCTTTTATGAGCTTTTTGAAAGTAGTTTCTGAGTCCTCTTTTTTTGGCTTTTTTTTGCCTCCAGGCGTAAATGAAACTTGGGCTCCATTTGTAATTGAACCATCTTTATAGCCTGTAATAAATCGTGTTAAATTCTTGCTTCTTTTATCTACATCTATTGCTGCAATGGCTTCTGGATCTATTGGTATCGGATCAAATTTGATCGATGTAATGGTGACTTCCTCAAGTTCTTCGGGCTTAATGACCATTTTAACTATAAGATTATTCGTTTGAATATCTTTGGATGTAAGCTTCAATCTCGAAAAGAGATAATCTTTAGAGAAGAATAGTAAGCTGTCTTTTGGTTTTACTAGAATCGAGAATTCTCCACGTTCATTAGTTCTTGTACTAGTTTGAGCTGTTTTATTTATTACTTCAACTTTATTGAGAGGAGAATTATTAGATACAACTTTTCCACGAAGTAGTTTTTCTGTTTGAGCAATAGAAATCTGGTAAGTGAAAAAAGAAATTGTGGTAAGTAATTTTACTTTCATCAAATTTTAGTTTTTAATTTCGGTTTTCAGCTTTTTAAAATCTTCATTTTTAGTATATAAAAAATCCATCGTATTCAAAATATTTGGATTTTCTAAGAGTCTTTTAGATTTTGGATCGGCATCGCAGAATTGAAGAAAAAGTTCCTTTTCTTCAGAATTTAATTTTAAATCTTTGAAAAAGAAATCTTCAGTACATGTGGTTATAATTAAATTTCTAAAATTAATTTCTGAAGTTCCTTTTTTGGGTTCTTTTTTCTCTCTTTTGAATAAGTTGTAAACTTCCTTGCCCATACGAATGAAATCCATATCAAGCGGACCTCCTTTTACCTCATGAAAGCCTTGAATTTTTAATCCCTCTTTTGATTTATGCGAATTTAATTTGATTTCTTTTATATCTTCTTTACTGAGAAAAACTGGTTTTATTGCTTGAGCGACAATTACCTCATTTAATTCTTCTGGTTTCGGAATCATATCTATGATAAGATTATTGGTTTCGATTTCCTTTGCGGTAATTTTTAATCTTGTAAATAGATAATCTTTTGCAAAAAAAATAAGACTATCCTGTGCTTTTACTATAATCGAAAATTCTCCACGTTCATTTGTTCTTGTACTAGTTTTAGCAGTTTTGTTTATTACTTCAACTTTATTGAGAGGAGAATTATTAGAAACAACTTTTCCACGAAGTAGTTTTTCTGTTTGAGCAATAGAAATCTGGTAAGTGAAAAAAGAAATTGTGGTAAGTAATTTTACTTTCATCTAGTGGTATTTAGTTGAAAGTAAAATTATTAGAATACTCTTAATGAAAACTTACGAAACATGTAAATTCTTGTTAATAATACGATTTGAATTTTCGCGCAAATCTTTCTAACTCGCCATTATTTTTTAAAATAGGGCCGTGTCCAAAACAAAGTATTTTAGGTTTTAAATCGGCTAATTTTAAAACGGATTTTCTATTTGTTTCTTTATCGGAGGTAAATAACTGAGGCGGTTCGTGTAAGCCGACTTTTGTTGTCAAAAGATTCATATTTGTCATCACATCACCAACAATTAAAACGCCATCACTTTCTCTAAAAAAGGACAAATGTCCGCTGGAATGTCCTGGCGTTTCAATAACTGTGAATCCGCCAATTTTATCGCCTTCTTTTAATATTTCAGAAACTTGATGTCCTTTTCCTGCCCAGAATTGTTTTTGAAATTTAGAAATAAAATGATTCGGATTTGGGTATTCGAAAATAACATTTCCATTTTCTGTAGCTATCTTTTCAGGTTCACTGCATAAAAGAGGAATACTCAGCATTTCGCAGATTACTTTACTGCTTCCCTGATGATCTGCATGTGCGTGAGTCAAGGCGTGTTTGGTGATCGGTTTATCTTTTAAAGCTTTTAGAATTATGTTTGCAGAACTTCGAATTCCGGCATCAATTAAAACATCTTCAATTATATAACAATTGATAGCATTTCGTGGAAACAAAGGGATTTGGTAAACGTCTTTGGCAATAGTTTTCATTTTCTTGAATTTTATATTGACAAAGATTTGAATTCGATTTCTTAATCTACTTGATAAATGTTAAGAAATACTTTGGCGAATTCTACTCAAAGATTCTGGCGTAATTCCGAGAAAGGAAGCGATATAAATCAATGGAGTGCGCTGAATTATTTTGGCTGGAGCCGATGCCAAAAAAGTCTGGTATTTTTCTTTGGCAGGAATCATCTGCAGTTTTAAAACACGATCTGCCATGCAAAGATAATTTTGTTCGGCAAGGATTCTTCCAACACGTTCCCAATTCGGAATTTCCGAATATAGATATTGCATCCTTTCAAAAGTGATAGAAAGAACTTCGGAATCTTCTATACACTGAATATTTTCAAAAGAAGCAGATTGATTTATAAAACTGGAATAGGAAGCAATAAAACCTTCATCACAACTTAAATAGGTTGTAATTTCTTTTCCGTCTTTTAAATAATAAACACGAGCCAAACCTTCGACAATAAAGAAAATCTTATTGCTGATTTTTCCCGTTGAAGAAAGAAAATTTTTAGCATTGAACTTTTCATATTCAAAACAAGAATCGATCTTTTCGATTTCATTTTCAGAAAACGAAGCAATCGATAGTATTTGTTTTTGTAATGAAGAGTTCATGATTTATAATATCTCGATTAGTTCCGAAGCATTGTTGATAACCAATTTTGCACCGCTGCTTTTCAATTCTTCTTCGGTTCTGTAACCCCAAGAAACGCCAACAGGAAACATATTAGCATTTACTGCCGTTTTCATGTCAATATCAGAATCACCTACAAAAAGGATTTCTTCAGGTTTTAAATTCCATTTTTTACTGATTTCAATCGCCTCAAACGGATTTGGTTTTTTAAGTTCTTCTGTACTCAAACCAACTGCAGCATCAAAATGATTTGGAAATATTTCAGAGGCTATTTTCTTAGTCAGCTCATCTGCTTTGTTGGAGAAAACAGCAAGCTTGATATTTTGTGAAGTTAGATTTTCTAACAACTCGACAATGCCATCATAAGGTTTTGTTTTTGATGTACAGATTTTTCGATATTCCTGAATCATCATTTTAAAACAAATTTCTATTTGCTCTTCCTTATTATTAGATGAAGGCAAAGCTTTACTAACAAGATTTCGCAAACCGCTTCCAATAAAATATTGATAGGTATCGTAAGTGTGCGTTGGGTAATTTAGATTTTCAAGAACTGTATTCATTGCATCTGAAATATCGTGCAAAGAGTTTACTAAAGTTCCGTCTAAATCAAAAATAATTCCTTTAAATTTCATTTTGTATCAAATATTATTGGCCAAAATAAACCCGCTTGTCCAGGCATTTTGAAAATTAAAACCTCCTGTAATAGCGTCAATATTTACAATTTCGCCAGCAAAATAAAGGTTTTCTTGAATTTTGCTTTCCATTGTTTTAAAGTTGATTTCTTTTAAATCGATTCCACCCGCGGTTACAAATTCTTCTTTAAAAGTGCTTTTTCCGTTTACTTTAAATTCGGCTTTAGTCAACTGTGAAACTAAATTCTGCAATTGAATTTTAGATAAATCTGCCCATTTGGTTTCAGCTTCAATACCAGAAGCTAGAACTAAACTTTCCCATAAACGATTCGGGAAGTCAAAAGGAGATTTTTTAGAAACGGCTTTTTTAGCGTGTTCCTGTTTTAATTCTTTCAGAATTTTTTCGGCATCTTCTGTATCAACATCATTTAGCCAATTGACAAAAATGGTAAACTGATAATTTTTATCATGTAAAATGCGTGCGCCCCAAGCCGAAAGTTTTAGAATCGCGGGACCGCTCATTCCCCAATGTGTGATTAACAAAGGTCCTGTTGATTCCAGTTTAGTATCTTTTACGTTTACGGTAACTTGTGCGGCAACGCCTGGTAATTCTTTAATTCTAGAATCTTTTATGTTGAAAGTAAATAGGGAAGGCACTGGGCTTACAACAGCATGTCCGTGTTGCTGCAGCATTTCCCATATTTTTGGATTACTTCCTGTTGCCATGACTAATTTTTCGGCAGCGAAATTGTCGCTTTGTGTATCAATTTTCCAGTGATTTTCTTTCTTGAAGATCGACTGAACGCTTTGACCTGTCAATACTTTTATACCTAATTTTTCAGTTGCTTTTAGGAAACAGTCAATTATGGTTTGAGATGAATTAGAAACGGGAAACATTCTGCCGTCTTCTTCAATTTTTAATTCTACACCATGTTTTTCGAACCATTCGATTGTATCTCCAGAACAAAATTGATGAAATGGTCCTCGAAGTTCTTTTTCGCCTCTTGGATAAAATTTAACCAATTCGTTGGGCTCAAAACAAGCGTGCGTAACGTTGCATCGTCCACCACCAGAAACGCGAACTTTAGAAAGGACTTCCTTTCCTCTTTCTAAAATGGCAATTTTGAGTTTTGGATTTTTCTCTGCAATATTAATTGCGGTGAAAAAACCTGCGGCGCCTCCGCCAACGATGATTATGTCGAAATTTTTGATCATATTTTTTTTGGTTGCCACGAATTTTTTGAATTGGCTCTAATTTTTTTCTGTCACAGATTAAAATGATTTACACAGATTTAAGTATGAATAAATTAATTCGTGGAAATTCGTGGCGAAAGAAAAAATCCTTTTAATCTGTGCAATCTGTGGCTATACTTATATTTTGTCTGGATTATCAGAGATAATTCCATTTACTTTATAACTTTTTACTTTTTGAATGTCTTCTTCATGATTTACTGTCCATGGTAAAACCAGAAATCCTTTTTCCTGAATTTCGCTAACATTTTCGGTATTCAATAATTGAAAATCAGGATGAATGGCTTTTGCTTTTATTTTTTCGGCGAAAGCCAAAGCGGTATCAAGGTTTTCTTCTGTTAAAACACCAATTGGGATATTTGGATTTAGGTTTGATGTTTCTTCCAACATATTCCACTCAAAACTTGAAACTATAAAATGATTGTAATTCCAGTTTTTATCTGAAATATATTCTTCAATTAACTGGACAACTTTAATTGGAGTTCCTAAACCTTTTAATTCGATATTGATCAAACATTTTTTGTCAACCAAGTCAAAAACCTCTTTTAAAGTTGGGATTTGATACTTTCTATCTATCAAAAACGATTTTAGTTCAGAAAGAGAAAAAGTATTTACTAAACCTTTTCCGTTTGTTGTTCTGTCTATAGTTTCGTCATGAATTACAATAATTTGTTCATCAGAAGATAAATGAACATCTAACTCAATTCCGTCTGAATTTAGGTCTAATGCTTTTTGGAAAGCTTGAAGTGTATTTTCAGGTTCGTAGGCTTTGGCGCCTCGATGTGCAATTTTTAGCATTTTGCATTTTTTTCTAACCGCAAAGGTCGCAAAGTTTTACGCAATCCCGATAGCTATCGGGAGCAAATATTATAAAAAAGTCAGTCACAGATTAAATAGATTAACACAGATTTTTAAAAATCCTTTTAATCCTAATAATCTGTGGCTAAAAACTTTGTTAATCTTTATAAAGAATTAAAGATCATGTCTCCCGCAGATTTGCAGATTCGGCAGATTACTTTTTTAATTATTTGCTTAATCTGCAAATCTGCGAGAGAAAAAATATTTTTAAATCTCTTCTAACAAAACGATATCAAAATCATTGTCGATAATGACTTTTTCGTCAATTACTTCGACTTCTTGATTCGAGTAAGTATCTCTTAGTTTTGTTCCGTTTGGGAAGATGTCGCCAACAGGAAGTTCTTTTCGGCCTTTTGGTAAATCTACTCCCATAACCACTTTATCTGTAAAAGTGCCTTTTGTAAACGTTCTGGAGAAAGTATATGGCCACGGATTAATTAGTTTGTGAACGCCTGCACCAACGGCAGGATGATTTTTTCTAAACTGACCTAATTTCTGCCAATGCAAAAGTGTTTTTTGTGTTTCGGGATTGTTCTGAATATCATCCCAATTCATGTTGGATCGTAAAGTTGCATCGCCTTGAGTTCCTTCAATAACTAAAGATCGTGCTGATTCATCTCCATAATATACTTGTGACATTCCTGGTGAAAGCAGTAGTTTTGTTCCCGTTTCGATACTTTTTGTTCTGTTGGCATCAAAAGGCTGTCCGTCGTCATGTGAAGACATATAATTTAAAACAGAATATCCTTTTAAGTCATTGTTCAAAGCATTTGAATATTTCGAAAATAAACCTTCGTAATCATTTTGAGCAGCGTTCCATTTAAATTCAAAATTGATCATACTGTTGAAACCATTCTGGAAATAATTTACTTTTCGATCTCCAAAATCATAATCCTGCCCGCCGCTTATTCCATAACCATAAACTTCAGCAATTGTGTAAAACGGATTTTGATCTAAAACTTCTTTTGGATGGTTTTTCTTCCATGTTTCGAATGCATAATCACATTCTTTTTTAAAATCGGCCCAAACGTTTTCATCTGTATGTTTTACAGTATCTCCACGATAACCATCAACTCCAAATTCGAGAATATAATCTGTAAGCCATTTTATAATGTAGTATTTTGGTGTTTTTGGATAACCTGTTCTTTTAAAGAATTCATTTAATGATGTAATTTCTTTTTCATAACGGCCTTCTTTTTTCCATTTTTCGATTAAGAAAGGAGGCAGTTCAACTTCCTGTACACTTTCAGTTCTTATATCTGGAAGATTGTCTACCAAAGTACACATTGTTGTGTTTTCGAATGATTTGTAATCGCAGACAACGCCTGTTCTAACCCAGTCTGAAGGCCAAACGGGATCTTCTGGAGTTACTGGTCCGGTGTGATTTATTACGCCGTCTAGAATTATTCGGATACCTTTTTCGTGTGCTTTTTTGACTAGTTTTGCCAAGTCTTCTTTGGTTCCAAAGTTTGGATCGAGAGCCGTCCAGTCTTTTGCCCAATAGCCTTGATAACCGTAACTAAGACCAGTTCCTTCATCAACACCATCATGAATTTGCTCGACAATCGGCGTAAGCCAAATGGCATTTGTTCCTAGTTTTTCAAAATATCCTGATTCGATTTTTTTGGTGATTCCGATGATGTCACCGCCTTCAAATCCGCGGAGTTTTCCAGGAGTTTTGGTTCGGTTGAAATTGACATCATTTGAAGTATCTCCGTTATAAAAACGATCTGTAAGTAAAAAATAAATATTTGCTCCTTCCCAAACGAAAGGTGTTTTCGAAGTATTATTCATTGTAACTGATTTTGAGCCAGAACAACTCATTGTTAAGTATACTAAAGATAAAAAAAGGAAAGTGTATTTTTTCATTTATTTCAAATTTAACGAAGATTTATAATAAAGTTTTGCCACAGATTACAAGATTAAAATGATTTTTTTAAATCTGTGATAATCTTTTAATCTGTGGCAATAAAATTTTAAACACATAGAAACATAGTTTTTCTTTGTCTTAAAAAGATTTAAATAAATGTTTGGTCATTCACACATAGCTATGTGTATTAATGCAAGTGAAACGCCTTTTATTTAGTTGCAAAAAACTATGTTTCTATGTGTTTAAATAAAATATTTATTCCAATTCTAAAACCAAAGCTGATTTTGGTTCTAAAGTAATTTCAGAAGCTAAATCAAATGTTTTTCCTGTAATAACATCTTTTCCTGATTTAAAGTTTTTGATGTTTTCTTTGAAACGGTTTGTTTTTACAACCTGTTGTTTTGCATTGTTATTGAAAACCACCATCACAGTTTTTGCATTAGTGTATCTGAAATATACATATGTGTTGTTTTCTGGAATATAATGCGTCATTTTTCCGAAATGAACTGCTTCATTCGATTTTCTCCAGTTGAATAATTTTGAAGTGAAATCGAAGTATTTTGCTTGCTCAGCTGTTCTTCCTGCAGCAGTTAAAGCGTTATTTTTATCGCCAGCCCATCCGCCTGGAAAATCCTGACGAATATCTGCATCGCCTTTACTTTTGTCTCCGCCCATTCCAATTTCTGAACCGTAATATACTTGCGGAATTCCGCGAACGGTTGCCATTAAAGTCATGACTAATTTGTATTTGGCAAAATCATGTTTGTAAACATCGTTGATTCTGTTTGTATCGTGATTTTCGGCAAAAACCAAAAGATTATTGGTGTTTGGATATAAGAAATCCATAGCAAAATTGTTGTAAAATTTAATCAATCCGCTGTCCCAGTTTGGTTCGTCTTCATTAAAAACAGAACCAATATGATCTTGTAAAGTAAAATCCATTACACTTGGCAGGTTCGAATTGTAGTTTTCGATTGCACCAATTTTGCTGTCTTTTTGCCAATACGCTAAGCTTGCTTGGTTGTGCATCCAGATTTCTCCAACGATATTAAAGTTTGGATATTCGTTTGTAATTGATTTTGCCCAGTTTGCCATTGCAGCAGGATCGGAATAATTATAAGTATCGACTCTAAATCCATCAAGATTAGCAAACTCGATCCACCAGATTGCATTTTGAGTTAAGTATTTTGAAACAAGAGGATTTCTTAAGTTCAAATCTGGCATTGAAGGAACAAACCAGCCGTCAATACAAATTTCTTGATCTAATTTTGAAGCGTGAATGTCTGTAATTACTTCGCGGCGATGGTGCGTTTGTGTGAAAGTTTCGAATTGATTGAACCAAGTTTTAGTTGGAATATCTTTCATCATCCAGTGTGTAATTCCCCAGTGATTGGTTACATAATCCATAACTAGTTTCATGTTTTTTTTATGCATTTCTGCCGAAAGACGTGCGTAATCGTCGTTTGTTCCGTAACGCGGGTCTATTTTATAAACGTCTGATTGTCCGTACGTATGGTATGAATGCTGTTTGTCGTTGTCTTCGCATAAAGGCGTGCTCCAAATTGTAGTGGCGCCAAGAGACGAAATATAATCTAAGTTTTTGATGATTCCTTCGATATCACCGCCGTGACGTCCGCTTGGATCTTGACGATTCCCTTTTTCAGTTAGTGAAGCGTCGCTGTCGTTTTTAGGATTTCCGTTAGCAAAACGATCCGGCATGATTAAGTAAATCATATCCGATGCATCGTAACTTTTTCTGTCTGCGGAATTTGCTCTTCTTTCTTTAAGGGAATATTTTTGAGTAAAAGCTACTTTGTTATTGTTTTTAAAAGAGAAAATCAATTCAGAAGCTTTTAGGTTTTGCGTATCAATTGTTACGAAAAGATAGTTTGGATTTTCTGTTTTTTCTACATTTTTAATCGCTACATTATTGGAAACTGAAGCTTCATATTGCGAAATATTTTTTCCGTAGAACATAATCTGCAATTCCGGATTTTTCATTCCTGCATACCAGAAAGGCGGTTCTACTTTTTGGATTTGCGCTTTCGCGGAAGCGGAAAACAACAAAACCATTAGGATTAATTTATATATGAGTGATGTTTTTTGGTTTTTCATAGTCATAATAATTATTCTAATTGTCAGTTCGAGCGTCCCGAAGCTTCGAGAGAGAACTTATGCGGCATCTCGACTTCGCTCGATGTAACAAAAAGTTGTTGATTAAAAAAAAGACAAGTAATCTTGGGGGAGAGTTACTTGCCTTTTAAAGAATTATTTGGTTTCTATAATGCTTATTGCATAACCTCCGCCTGGAGCAGAAAGCTGCGATAATTTTGATTTGCTTGTTACAGCAATTTTCTTGATTGTATAAGCTTGCGGATTTGTTTTATAATGCGCATCTTTTGCATCAGCATAAATTGTAGCTGTGTATTTTTTCCCTTTTTCAAGGAAACTGAAATCAATGTTTGATGTACGAGGTGTTTCTCCGTTTACGTTTCCTACGAACCAATTATTTGTTCCTTTTGCTTTACGGGCAACGGTGATAAAATCTCCTGGTTCAGCGTCAATATATTTACTTTCTGACCAATCTACAGCGACATCTTTAATGAATTGGAATGCATCTGGAAAACGGTTGTAGTTTTCTGGAGTATCTGCAGCCATTTGTAACGGGCTGTACATTGTAACGTACAAAGCCAATTGATTTGCCAATGTACTGTTTACATGTGATTTGTTATCAGGATTCATTTTACTGATATCCATTTCGAAGATTCCAGGTGTATAATCCATTGGACCACCAATTAAACGTGTAAATGGTAAAACGGTAACGTGATTTGGTTTAGAACCTCCAAAAGCTTGATATTCTGTTCCTCTTGCTGCTTCGTTTCCAATTAAGTTTGGATATGTTCTCGCAATTCCTGTTGGACGAACTGCTTCGTGAGCGTTTACCATAATTTTATAATCAGCTGCTTTTTCGATCGCATATTGGTAGTGGTTTACAATCCATTGATTGTAGTGGTTTTCACCGCGAGGTAAAATATCACCTACGTAACCGCTTTTTACAGCATCATATCCGTTATCGTTCATGAATTTGTAAGCTGCATCCATGTGGCGCTCGTAGTTACGAACAGATCCTGAAGTTTCGTGGTGCATAATGATTTTTACTCCTTTAGATTTTGCGTAAGCATGAAGACCTTTTACATCAAAATCTGGATAAGGTGTTACGAAATCAAAAACATAATCTTTAGAATGTCCAAACCAGTCTTCCCAGCCTTCGTTCCAGCCTTCGACTAAAACGGCGTCGAAACCATTTGCAGCGGCAAAATCAATGTATTTTTTTACGTTAGCATTGTTTGCTCCATGAGTTCCGTTTGGTTTTGCTTTCGAGAAATCAGAAACACCCAATTGAACTGTTGGAAAATCATTTGTATATGACCAAGAGCTTTTTCCAGTAATCATTTCCCACCAAACACCAATATATTTTACTGGTTTAATCCAAGAAGTATTCTCAATTTTTGATGGATCGTTTAGGTTATAAGTCATTTTTGAAGCTAAGATTTCTCTAGCATCATCGCTCACCATAATTGTTCTCCAAGGCGAGTGGCTTGGCGCCTGCATATAACCTTTATCTCCTTTTGCGTCTGGTGTTAACCAAGAGTTGAAAACCATGTTTTTATCATCTAAATTCAAGTGCATACAAGAATAGTTGATTAAAGCCGCTTCGTGTAAGTTGATGTAGATTCCGTCAGCCGTTTTTAACATCAAAGAAGTCTGAACTCCTGTTGGAGAAAAGTTCTTTTGCGAAACATTTGCTGTATATGCTTTTTCAGATAAGCCTCTAATTTCAGATAATTTCGATTTTGTATAATCGTATTCCTGAGTATCATAATCTCCTGGAATCCAGAAAGCAGTATGATCTCCTGTCATTGCAAATTGAGATCTTTCTTCTTTAATTACAAAGTAAGTAAGATTCTTTTGTGCTGGGAATTCATATCTAAATCCTAAACCGTCTTCGAATAAACGGAAACGAATTACGATTTGTCTGTCTGTTCCTTTTTGATTTAAAGTTACAGCCAATTCATTATAATGATTTCTGATATTGTCTACTTCTCCCCAAACTGGTTTCCAAGTTTCATCAAAAGTGGAAGTTTTGGTATCAACTACAGTAAAGTCATTCAATAAAGATTTTTTGTCATCTTTAAGTTCAAGACCTAATTTACTGGTTTTTACAACTTCTTTGTTTTTGTATTTTAAATTGTACGTTGGAGTTCCGTCGTTTTGAAGAGAAAATTCCATTACGAACTTGCCTTCGGGTGATTTTAATTGTTGTGCTTCTGCAATTGAGCTAAAAGCAAACAAGATTAAACTTGCGAAAAATAAGTTTTTCATGTTTTTTAGATTTTAGAGTATTGTAATTTAATTAATTTGTACAAATTTACTTGCAGTTATGGGATTTCCGTTAACTACAATTGTTAAATCTTGATCGCCATCTACAGTAAAAGAGGTTTTATCATGATTTACAGATACTTTTAGAATTTGATTTCTAAAGTTAATTTTAAAAGAGTAGCCTTTCCATTCTTTTGGAATTTTTGGAGAAAAATGCAATTGGTTATTTTTAACTCTCATTCCGCCAAAACCTTCCACAATACTCATCCAAGTTCCTGCCATTGATGTAATGTGACAACCTTCCTCAACTTCTTTGTTGTAATCATCAAGATCTAAACGGGATGTTCTTAAATAAAATGTATATGCCATATCCATTTTGTCTAAAACTGCAGCTTGAATCGAGTGAACGCAAGGGGAAAGAGAACTTTCGTGAACGGTAAATGATTCATAGAAATCAAAGTTTCTTTCTAATTCTTCTCGTGAAAAATGATCTTCGAAGAAATAGAAACATTGTAAAACATCGGCTTGTTTAATGTACGGCGAACGTAAAACGCGATCCCAAGACCATTTTTGGTTAATTGGACGCTGTGATTTATCTAAATCTTTTACAGGAACTAGATCTTTGTCTAAGAAACCGTCTTGCTGTAAATAAACTCCAAGTTCTTTAGAAATTGGAAAATACATATCATCGGCAACTTTTTTCCATTGTTGAATTTCATTTGCAGAAAGATTTACTTTTTCTAAAATACGTTTGTGATCTGAAGGATATTCTGATTCAACTTTAGTAATTTGTTCTGCAGCAAAATCGATACACCATTTTGCAATATAATTGGTGTAGAAATTATTGTTGATGTTGTTTTCGTATTCGTTTGGACCTGTAACTCCCAATATTACATATTGATTTTTATCTTTTGAGAAAGAAGCTCTTTGGTGCCAGAAACGTGCAATTCCGATTAAAACTTCTAATCCTTTTTCAGGAATATAAGAGTAATCGCCGGTGTAACGGTGATAGTTGTAAATCGCAAAAGCAATCGCTCCATTTCGGTGGATTTCCTCGTGTGTGATTTCCCATTCGTTGTGACATTCTTCACCATTCATGGTCACCATTGGATATAATGCAGCACCGTCTTTGAAGCCTAAATTGTCTTTAGCATTTTCAATGGCTTTATCTAATTGATTGAAACGGTAAGTCAATAAGTTTCTCGCAACTTGCTGATCTTTTGTTGCCATGTAAAACGGAATACAATATGCTTCAGTGTCCCAATAAGTCGATCCGCCGTATTTTTCTCCGGTGAAACCTTTTGGTCCAATGTTTAATCGGCTGTCTTTTCCTGAATAGGTTTGATTTAATTGAAAGATATTGAAACGGATTCCCTGCTGTGCTTTTACATCGCCTTCAATAGTAATATCTGACATTTCCCAGATTTTTGCCCAAGCTTCAATTTGATTTTGAAACAAAGCATCATATCCTGAATTTATAGCTGATTTTATTACTTTTTCGGCTGCAGCCAAGGTATTTTCATGGTTTAGAGAAACTGTATATCCACCAATTTTTTGGATTGATGAGGTTTGTCCTTTTGCAATAATAGTTCCGTAAGTATATTGAACTTTATCTGCCGTTGAATCGATTGTAGATGGCGAAACATTGATGTTTTCTCCGTTTGCCAAAATCGTATTGTGCATGAAAGTTGTAACTTTAAAATGCGTTTTGAACGTTTGTGCGGTTACAAAAGCTTCGTTTGTACCTTTTTTAACTTCAAGCGGTTCCCAGAATTTTTCTTCCCAGTTCGCATCTTCATTGGTTACACCAGCATCAACGTAAGGTTTGTATACGATTTTTGCATCTTTGTTTAAAGGCGTAATATCGTATTTGATAACTCCTGCTTCGTCTAAATCTAAGGAAAGAAAACGACGAACGTTTACTGCGATTTCGGTTCCGTTTTTTAGAACTGCTTCAAAAGAACGATTGTACCAACCTTCTTTCATATTCAATTCTCTGCGGAAGTTTCTAACTTCTGTACACGTATTTAAATCAAGATTTTCTTCATTGATTTCAATGTCAATTCCTATCCAGTTTGGAGCGTTTAGAACTTTTGCAAAATATTTCGGATAACCGTTTTTCCACCAGCCCACTTTTGTTTTGTCTGGATAATAAATTCCAGCGATATAACTTCCTTGAAAAGTCTCGCCTGAGTATGTTTCTTCAAAATTGGCGCGTTGTCCCATAGCACCATTTCCGATACTAAAGAGACTTTCAGACGATTTTACTCTCTCGGCATCAAATCCTTCTTCTATAATTGACCAATTATCTGGTTTTATATAATCTTGGTTCATCTTTTTTTAATTTGATAATTCAGTTAATTAGAAAATGAGATAATTACGCGATTTCGGAAATTACCTAATTGACACATTTTCTAATTGATTAATTTTTCTATAAAGCTTGTTTCGATTTGGGTAAAATCTTTAAAAATATAGTCCGCTTCATGCAAAATTGTTTCCTCACCAATTCCCACGCTTACCATTTCGCCTATGTTTGCTGCCTGAATTCCTGCAACAGAATCTTCAAATACGATTGAGTTTTTTGGATCAATGTTTAATAATTGAGCCGCTTTTAAGAATACTTCAGGATCTGGTTTTGCATTGGTAACGTCATTTCCGTCAACAATAACATCGAAGTAAGACAGGATTCCTGTTTTTTCTAAAATTGGTCTTGCATTTTTACTGGCAGAGCCCAATGCAATTCCTTGGTTTTTATCTTTTAATAGTTTTAGAATTTTTAAAACTCCTGGAAGAATCTCGCTTTCATCCATGTCTACTAAATAAGATAGATAATCTTCGTTTTTTTGAATTAACCATTTGTCTTTGTCTTCTTGCGAAGCCTGAACATTTCCTAATTCAAGTATAATGTCTAAGGAACGAACTCGGCTTACGCCTTTTAAAAGTTCGTTGTCTTCATGTGTAAAATTTATGTTTAATGCTTTGGCAATTTTCTGCCATGCCAAAAAGTGGTATTTAGCGGTATCAACGATTACTCCGTCAAGATCGAATATGAATGCTTTTTTGTTCATTTTAAAGGAAATTCTTCTTTATGATTTTAAATAGTGTCGTCTACATCTTTTACTTTGTAGACTAAAAGAGCGGCAATTAAAAAGCTTACTCCGCTTGTAATTAAGGCATAAATTGCATCGCCATTGTAAAGGTATTTTACTATTGGACCACCAATTAATGCGTTTACTATTTGTGGGATAACAACAAAGAAGTTGAAGATTCCCATGTAAACTCCCATCTTTTTTGGAGCAATAGATCCGGCAAGAATTGCATAAGGCATTGCTAGAATACTCGCCCAGGCAACTCCAATTAAAATCATTGGCAATACAACCCAATCTTCATTTGGCATAAAATAAATAGAGATTAAACCTATTCCTCCAATAACTAATGAAACGGCGTGAGTTGATTTTCGTCCGATTTTTTTTGCGATATACGGTAAGCAAAACAAAGCGACAAGAGCAGAAACTAAGTTGTAAACTCCAAATAGAATTCCGACCCAGTCGCCGGCATCTTGATATTTCTGGCTTGAAGTGTCACTTAATGGTAATCCGTAAATGTGATGCGCGATTGCCGGAGTTGTAAAAACCCACATTCCGAATAATCCAAACCATGAGAAAAACTGCACCCAGCTGAGCTGACGCATTGTGGTTGGCATCTTTGCGAAGTCAGTAAAAATATCTGTAAGCTTTGATTTTTCTTCAGAATCAGAAATCACATCATTTTGGGGATCTTCAAATTTGGCTAACTCTTCAGGTGAATATTCTTTTGTTGTGAATAAGGTTACTAAGATCGAACCGATTAAGACTGCGGCACCAATAATAAATGATAAAGTAAGGTTTAATGGAACGCTTCCTGGAACTGTACTGTTTGGTATGTGAAACCATTTTGTTAAAACATAAGGAAGTGCGGAACCAATTACGGCTCCAAAACCAATTAGAGAGGTTTGGATACTAAATCCTGCTGTACGCTGGTCTGTTCTTAAGTTATCGCCAACAAGTGCACGAAACGGCTCCATGGCAATGTTAAAAGAAGCGTCCATGATCATCAGCATTCCAGCTCCAACCCATAAAGCAGGTAAAACGGAAATGAAAATATTAGCCTGCGGCATTAAAATTAATCCTACCGAAGCTAAAATTGCACCTACTAAAAAGAAAGGTTTTCGTCTGCCGAATTTTCCCCAAGTTTTGTCGCTGTAGTGACCAATAACAGGCTGTACTATTAATCCCATAAGGGGAGCAATAATCCAGAACCACGAAAGTTCATGTACATCGGCACCAAAAATTTGAAGAATTCTGCTGGCATTTGCATTTTGAAGTGCAAATCCCATTTGTATTCCTAAGAAACCGAAACTCATGTTCCAAATTTCCCAGAAACTTAATTTACGCTTTTCCATTATCGTAATTAAAGAATTAATTAGACGATAAGCGCTTTGCTTATCAAAACTTACTATTTTTTTCGAAGTAAAAGTAAAAGCTTTGAGCAGGCGTAAAAGTATTAATTATTTTTTTAAATATGCTAACAAAAAAGCCATAAATATTTTTTATGGCTTTAGAAAAGGTTGATTTTAAGAATTTTAGTCAGTAGATTCTCGTTCTATTAAATGTGTTTCTATCACTTCTGTAGTGTAATTTTCGTTTTCTTCTTCGTCATCATCATGTTCGGCTTCGAGTCTTTCGATCAACATTTTAGCAGCTTTGTTTCCCATTTTTTCGCCGCTTTGACTTACTGTTGTAATACTTGGAGTAGAGTATTTTGAAATAATTCCGTCAGTAAAAGCAATTACCGCTAAATCTTCAGGGACTTTTAATCCCATTTTCGAAGCGGTTTTAATTATAGTTACTGCAAAAAGCTCGTTTACCGCAAAAACAGCATCAAAAGCTCTATCATTTAAAAGTTGTCCAATAGTGATTTCGCAGGTGTCAACGTCTTCAATTTTAATAATTAAATCTTCATTGAATGGTATTCCGTTATCTAGAAGTGCTTTTTCGTAACCGTCAGTTCTCAATTTCCCAACACTTACATAATCAACCGTGGTTACGAGAGCAATCTTTTTTCGACCATTATCAATTAAGCTTTGTACAGCTTCGTAGGCAGCGGCTTTGTCGTCAATAATAACCTTATCGCATAAAATATCGTTGGTAACGCGGTCAAACATTACTACCGGCATTCCTTGATTTATAACTTCGGTAATATGATGAAAATCGCCTTTGAACTGTGTTTCTTTTGAAAGTGACATGATAAAACCATCAATACTTCCGTTGGCTAACATTTCCATATTCAGTACCTCTTTGTCGAAAGAATCATCAGATAAACAGATCACAACACTGTAACCATGTTCGTTGGCTACTTGTTCGATTCCATTAATTACAGTAGAGAAAAAATAATGTACAATTTCCGGAATGATAATACCAATACTTTTGGTTTTCCGATTTTTTAAACTAAGGGCAATATTGTTGGGCTTATAGTTGTAAAACTTTGCAAATGCCTGCACTTTTAAGCGTGTTTCTTCTCCTATTTCAAGACTGTTTCTTAGTGATTTTGAGACAGTTGAAATAGATACATCGAGTTCCTTTGCAATTTGTTTTAGTGTTATTTTACGTTTCATAGTAGTTATTTGAAAAAAATCTAATTGACAATAAAGGTGAATAATATTTTTGGGATTGACAATTTTTGACTTAAAAGATTACAAAAAACAGAAAGTTTTCAACACTACCACGTTTTCGTAAACCAATTAAAAATGCCTCTTGTTGAGCGTGTTAATTAATTCATAATTTTGAAATTCGAAGTAAAATTAAAAACTTAACTAACAATCAAAAACTCAAACTAATTTAAACAAAAAGTATGAAAACAATTTACAAAAAGTTGTTATTTTTATTCCTATTGTTGCCATTTACGGTGCTAGCTCAAAGCACTTTAAGTGGGACTGTTGTCGATAAAGCAACAGGTCAGCCAATACCAGGAGTAAACGTAAATGTACAAGGTGCTCCAACTGGTGCATCGACAGGATTTGATGGTAATTACCAATTACCTAATGTTAAAAGCGGAAGCAAAATTTCTGTTTCTTTCATTGGATACAAAACTCAAATTCTTGATTATAATGGACAAAAAACATTAAATGTTTCTTTAGAAGAAGATACTAATCAGCTTAAAGAAGTTGTGGTACAAGTAGGTTACGGTACTGTTAAGAAAAAAGACGCAACTGGATCTGTTTCTCAAATTTCGGCTAAAGAATTCAATAAAGGAATTAACGTTACTCCAGAGAGTTTGATCAGTGGTCGTATTGCTGGTGTAAATGTTATTACAGGAGGTGCTCCGGGGGCTAAAGCGGATATTAGAATTCGTGGAGGATCTTCATTAAGTGCATCAAATGAGCCATTAATTGTAGTTGATGGACTTCCTATGAGTAATGCGGTTCCTAGTGGATCAACTAGTATTTTGTCTACAATTGATCCAAATGACATCGAATCTTTTACAATATTGAAAGATGCTTCTGCAGCTGCAATCTATGGTTCTAGAGCTGCAAATGGTGTAATTGTAATTACTACTAAAAAAGGAACAAAAGGCGGTGTAAAAGTTAACTTTAATTCTCAAGTAGGTATTAATACTGTTGCTAATACAGTAGATGTTTTAAGCGGAGATCAATATCGTGCTTTAGTAAATGAAAAAGGGACTGCTGCTCAAAAAGCTTTATTGGGAACAGCAAATACTGATTGGCAAGATGAAATTTTCCGTACTGCTTTAACAACAAACAACAATATATCTGTAAGCGGTTCATTGTTTAATAAATTGCCAGTACGTTTATCTGTTGGAAATGTAGATACTCCTGGAATCTTAAGAAACACTTCTTTTGAAAGAACAACGACATCGTTATCGTTAAATCCAGTTTTATTTGATAATCATTTAAAAATTGACATTACTGGAAATTTAGCTTTTGGAAAAAATCAATTTCAAGATGAAGGGCCAGTAATTAGCAGCGCTATTATATTTGATCCAACGCAGTCAGTTTACCAAGCAGGTTCTCGTTACGGAGGTTATTTTGAATGGTTAGAAGCAAATGGTAATGTACCATTGTTACCAGCAAGAAACCCTGTTGCAAGATTAAATCAAGATGAGCGTAGAGCAACTTCTACTAGAAAATGGGGTAATATTAGATTAGATTATAAATTTCATTTCTTCGAAGATTTAAGAATTGTTGCTGAAGCAGGTATCGATAAATTTGATAGTAATGGTTATACAAGAGTAAGTACTGAAAGTATTACAGGATATCAGCCTACTACATTTGATAAAGGAAACTGGACTAATTTAGGAGGATATACGGGTTATACAGACAGCCGTCAAAATAAAAACTTAAATACTTATTTTAACTATACTAAAGATTTAGGTAAATTTAAAATTGATGCTACAGCGGGGTATAACTACCAATTGTTTCAACGTGAGGGGTATAACTCTGGTGATGTCATGAGACCAAACCCACCGTCGGATGTTACTACAGATCCAGATGTTAATTTACAATCGTATTTCGGACGTTTGAATTTAGGATACGACAGCAGATACTTGTTGACAGTAAATTATAGAAGAGATGGAACTTCACGTTTCTCTAAAGAAAATAGATGGGGTAATTTTGCCGGAGGTGCTTTTGCATGGAATGTAGCTGAAGAAGATTTCTTAAAGGACAACGGGACTTTGTCAAGTTTAAAATTAAGAGTTGGATACGGAACTACAGGACAGCAAGATATTCCGCCTGCATACGATTATTTACGTCGTGTAACTTTAGGAACACTTAATACTCAGTATGTTTTTAATGGTGTTATTTCTAAAGCGGCAAGACCAGAAGGATATAATGAAGATATTAAATGGGAAGATTTAGCTGAGATGAACCTTGGAGTAGATTTTGGATTTCTTAATGAAAGAATCACAGGGTCAGTTAATTATTTTGATAAAAAATCGAGTGATTTATTAGCAAATATTCCAGTTCCAGATGGAGCAAATATTAGAAATCAAGGTTATAGCAATATTGGTAGTGTAAGAACAAAAGGGGTAGAGTTCAGTCTTCAGTCTGACATTATTAAAAATGACAAACTAACTTGGAATGTTGCTGTTAATGCTACTTATATTGATCAAAAAATCTCTGATTTAGGAACTACAGTTCCAGGATTTCAAGGATACTTAACAGGAGATAATATTGCAGGAGGAACAGGAAACCAAGTGTTGATACATTCTGAAGGGTTTGCACCAAATTCATTCTTTGTATTTGAACAATTGTACGATGCAAACAAACGACCAATTCAAGGTGCTTATGCAGACAGAAATGGTGACGGCGCTATTACAGATGCGGATCGTTATATCTACCATAAGCCAACAGCAGACTATACTTTTGGATTGTTTTCTACTTTGAATTACAAAAATTTCGATTTCACAATGAACTGGAGAGCTAGTTTAGGAAATTACATTTTTGATAACGTAAGTTCTGATAAAGGATATTTACAAGCAGGTTTAAGAAGAGACTCTGATTTGTCTAACATTACTACAGATTATTTTAATACTGGATTTACTACTGAAAGTAACTCTAATGGAACGCAGCGTAACTATTCAAATTACTTTGTAAAAGATGCTTCTTTTATTAAGTTGGATAACATCGTATTTGGGTACACTATTAATAAGAAGGTACTAAAAGCGGCAACGTTGAGATTTACTGCTGGAGTTCAAAATGTTTTTGTTCTTACGAAATACAATGGTTTAGATCCAGAGAAATTCAACGGAATTGACAATAACGTTTATCCAAGAGCTAGAACATTCTTGTTTGGAGTAAATGCGAATTTCTAATAGTACATTGAAAATTAAAATTTAAAAAATAAATAAAATGAAAATATCATTTAAATATATATCTTATTTTCTCCTATTCATTTTAGGATTAAATATGACACTTACTTCGTGTACGAGCGATTTAGATGTGAAGCCGACAGATGATGATGAGTTTCTTTCTGATGACTTTTTCAAAGATCCGGCATCTTACAAACAAGTATTGGCAAAACTATATGCTGGTTTGTATGTAGGAGGGAATGATGGTGATACTGATCCTAACAGCCCATCTGGTGATATTGCAGGTATTGGTGGTGACTTTAGCAGTTACTTGCGATTATTATTTGTTACACAGGAGTTTCCAACAGATGAAGCTATTATAGCTTGGTCAGATGATGGTTTGCCTGCGATAAATGGACAAAAATGGAGTCCGAGTAACCAGTTTTTATACGGAGTTTTCTCAAGAGCATTTTATGAAATTAGTGTTGCTAATGAGTTTTTGAGACAAACAACAGATGAAAAATTAACGGAGCGTGGTATTGATACTGCTACAAAAGCCGAAATTGTGAAATTTAGAGCAGAAGTTCGTTTCTTAAGAGCATTTTCATACGTTAATTTAATGGATTTGTTTGGGAATGTGCCAATTACTACAGAAAAAGATCCAGTTGGTTTCTTTTATCCAGAACAAAAAACTAGAGCAGAAGTTTTTGCTTTTGTAGAGTCAGAATTAAAAGATATCGACAATACTTTAGCGCCTTCTAAAGCTAATGAATATGGAAGGGTTGATAAAACAGCAGCTAAGTTTTTATTAGCGCAGATTTATTTAAATTCTAAAGTTTACACAGGAACTGAAAGATATAATGATGCTGCTACTGTTTGTAATGATATTATAACAGGTTCTGCATACACTTTTGCAGATGTGCCTTATCGTTATTTATTCTCTGCTGATAATAATAGAAACGGAGCGCAAAGTGAATTTATTTTCCCAATTGTTGGAGATGGTAATGCCATTAGAGCAATAGGTGGAGGTATGAGTTTTATTATTCATGCGTCTATTGGAGGAAGCATGGTAGGAGCTAATCAAGGTATGGATGGCGGCTGGTCAGGAACAAGAGCAAGACCAGAATTTGTTAAATTGTTTCCTGATGCAACAGCAACTGCTGATCAAAGAGGTACTTTTTATACTAACGGGCAAACTCTAGATATCGCTGATTATGGAGTATTTACTAATGGATATGCGGTGACAAAATTTATCAACGTTAATTCTGATGGTACTGCTGCGCAAAGAAATGATATGCCAGATACAGATTTCCCAATGTATAGATTGTCAGATGTTTATTTGATGTATGCTGAAGCAACACTTAGAGGAGCATCATCAGGTGATATTACAAAAGCTTTAGGGTATGTAAATAAAATTAGACTTAGAGCTAAAGCGGGTGTTATTACAGCTTCTGACTTAACTCTGGACTTTCTTTTAGATGAAAGAGGAAGAGAATTGTTTTGGGAATGTCACAGAAGAACAGATTTAATTCGTTTTGGAAAATTTACAGGAGGAGCTAAAATCTGGCAATGGAAAGGCGGCGTTAAAAACGGAAGCGGAACGGAAGAGTTCAGAAATTTAATGCCTATTCCTTCAAAAACTATTCAGGCGAACCCAACTTTAAAACAAAATCCAGGATACTAACTAATCATATAAAAAAATAATAAAATGAAAAACATATATAAAATTTTAATCGCATTCATTGGTGTTTTAGCAGTGTCATGTAATGCTGATGATGTAGAAGAGAGACCAGTAATTGAGCCAGTTACAGCTCCAGTTTTGCTTAATCCTCAAAATGATTTTAACATCGTTTTGACTAAAGACAATGAAAAAAATGTTGCAACAACTGTAATCTGGAACGATGCTAAGTACGATGGTACAGCAACAGTGGTAAACTATACTATTGAAATCGCAAAAGCAGGAACTAAATTTGCAGCTCCTATAACAGTAACTACAACTACAGCTCGTTACAAAGCTTTAACAGTAGCAGAATTGAACTCAGCTTTAGTAAACGGAGGTTTTGTTGAGAAACAAGAAAACAGTGTTGATATTCGTATTAAATCTACAGTTGGTACAGGTGCAGAAGCACAATACTCTAATTTTTATACTATTAAAGCTACTCCATACCACGTGCCATTGGCAAGTTCTCATTGGTTAGTTGGAGCAGCTACTCCAGGTGGATGGTCATGGGATGGTGATGCTGAAACAGAATTCCCATTAGTAGTTGGAAAAACAAATGTTTACCAAGTAAAAGTTGTTCTTAAAAGCGGAGAAGCATTTAGAGAGTTTTTATCAAATGACTTTACAAGCGGTGGTAACTGGGGTGCTAGTAACAGCCGTAACTTCCCTTACTATTCTGGATTAGGGTATACTATAGATTCAGAATTAGTAAATGCTGGTGATGGTGATAGTAACTTTAAATACACTGGGCCAACTGGACTAAGAACTTTGACAATTGACAATGGTGCAAAAACTATAACAGTAGATTAGTTCTAGCATGAATAATTAAAGGGCTATCTGTATAAGGTAGCCCTTTTTTAATCTAACTAACCATTAACCACAACTATGAAAAAAACTTTACTATTAATTTTTCTATTGTTATCTGCCGTTATTTTTGCACAGCAGCAAACCGTAACTTATTCTATAAATCCGCCGACTTTTGAGGACACGACCTCTATTACAATTACAATAAATGGAAATAGTATAAACGAATCGGCTTGGTCAGTAACAGGAAATGCACTGTATCTTTGGTCATGGTCTTATGATGTAAATGATGCCAATCAACTGGATTCACCTTCTAATGGATCTTGGACGGCTTCGGCTGAAGCGGGTAAATTTACTTATAATGCAGGAACAGATACTTACACAAAAACATTTACGCCGTCTGCCTATTTTAATAGAAACGGAATCGGAAAATTTGGTTTTCTAGTTAAAGCTAAGGATGGTACGGGGGCTAAACAGTCACAAGATATTTTGGTTGAGGTTGGTTCCTTTCAGGTAACATTGACTTCTCCTGCAGAGAACAACAGTACAATTATTGCAAACGGTGGAAGTTTAAATATTGTCGCAACAAATACAAATGGAACAGCGAGTTATACATTAAAATCAAATGGAGTCGTAATAGATTCTAATTCTAGTACATCCAGTTATTCGTTTAATCATGTAAACATTACAGGCAATCAAAGTTATGAATTGAGTGTTACTCAGGCATCAACAACGATAGTTAAAAAGTTTACTGCGATTGTTGATCCTAATACCGTTTCTGAAGCTATGCCCGCAGGCTTGGCAGACGGAATTAATTACAATGCTGATGTTACAAAAGCAACTTTGGTATTAGATGCTCCTTTAAAAGATTTTGTTTACGTTGCAGGAAGTTTTAATAATTGGCAGCCAACATCGGCGTATGCCATGAAAAAAGATCCTGTTTCAGGTAAATTTTGGTTAGAATTGACAGGATTGGTTTCTGGACAAAATAATACGTATCAATATTGGGTTGTTGATAAAACTCCGTTGGTCAATTCACCTTCAATGGTAAAAACGGCAGATCCTTACTCAACTTTAGTATTGTCGCCGTATGATGATTCTTCAATTCCTGCAGCTTCTTATCCAAATATGCCGGTTTATCCAACAGGACAGAGTTTTGAAGTTACGGTACTTAAAACTGGAAAGACACCATATAATTGGCAGGTTACTAATTTTACAAAACCAGAAAAAGACAAGTTAGTTGTTTATGAAGTATTAGTTCGTGATTTTGATGCTGCTCGCAGCTACCAAAGTTTAATTGATAAGATTGATTATTTTAAAACGCTTAAAATAAATGCAATAGAATTGATGCCGATAATGGAATTTGAAGGCAATGAAAGTTGGGGTTACAATACTTCATTTCATATGGCTTTAGATAAATTCTATGGTACTTCAGATAAATTAAAAGAACTTATAGATTTATGTCATCAAAACGGAATTGCCGTAATTCTAGATGTAGCTTTAAATCATGCCTTTGGACGTAATCCGATGGTGAGAATGTGGATGAACGATCCTGATGGAGATGGTTTTGGTTCGCCTACGACTGAAAATCCTTATTTTAATACTGTTGCAAAACATACTTTTAGTGTAGGAGAAGATTTTAATCATCAATCTGCAAAAACACAATATTATGTAGAGCGTGTCATTAAACAATGGATCGAAGAATATAAAATTGATGGTTTTCGTTGGGATTTAACCAAAGGATTTACTCAAGCCTGTACAGCATCAGACCAAACTTGTACCAATAATTATCAGCAGGATAGAGTTGATATATTAAAGAAATATGCGGATTATTCGTGGAGTTTAGATCCTACTCACTATACTATTTTTGAACATTTAGGATCTGATACAGAGGAAAAAGAATGGGCAAATTATAGAGTAAATGATCCCGTTAGTAAAGGTGTGATGATGTGGGGAAAAATGACAGATCAGTACAGTCAATTGACAATGGGATATGCATCAAACAGCAATATTTCAAGAATGACAAGTTCAAGCCGTGGTTTTACAGCAAACAGATTAATGGGATATGCAGAAAGTCATGATGAAGAACGTTTAATGTATAGAAATTTACAATATGGAGCTTCGGGCGGAACTTATGATGTAAAAACGTTAAACACAGCCTTGTCAAGAATGTCAGCAATTGGCGCTGTTTCATTATTGATTCCAGGGCCAAAAATGATTTGGCATTTTGGAGAGTTAGGCTGGGACAGCTCAATTTTTACTTGTAATAATAATACAGTTAATACAGATACAGATCCTGCTTCTGGCGATTGTAAATTAGATACAAAACCACAGCCTCAATGGACAAATAATTGGTTAGGAAATACCAATCGAAATAAAATTTATTACGACTGGGCAAAAATAATTAATCTTAAAATAACGGAGCCTGTATTTTTAGGAACCGCAACGGTTGCAAGTGCTAATTCACTTTCGGTCAACATAAAAATTACAAACAGTGCTTTGGCGGCTACTCAGTTAAAAGACGTATTGATTTTGGCGAATTTTGATGTAACAGCACAAAATGTACCAACAGGTTTTCAATATACTGGAACATGGTACAATTTAATGGATAACACTACAATAAATGTTTCTGATGTTAATGCCGTAATAAATATTCCCGCTGGAGAATTTAGAATTTATGGAAACAAAGTTGCGAATTTAGCTGTAGCCGATTTCGAAAAAGGAGCAACAGTCAATTTATATCCAAATCCAGTTTCAGATTATTTTACATTAAACATATCGACAGCAAAAGTGCAGGTTTATAATATATCAGGACAATTAGTAAAAAGCTTTAATGCAAACGGAAAAATAGATTTTCAGTTTGAGGTGAGTGATTTAGAAACAGGACTATATATTGTGAAAGCAATGGATGAAAATAAGAAAACTCAGGTAATGAAATTTATAAAAAAGTAGTGTTTAATTGATCTCTTTTATTGTATTTGAATTCAATTAAAAACAGCGTTAAGTTTTGGTTTGGTTAGTAGTGAAAAGGGCTTTTCTAGCAATAGAAGGCCCTTTTTTTATAGATGATTATTATGCTTTCTTTTTATCGTTGTACTCTCCAATTAAAGCAAAGTAGCCAAATGTGCCAAGACCCAAAACAATTAACGGCGTAAGAATAAAAAGAATAATAATGCCAAAGACCAAATCGTCTTGTTTGTCTGAGAGCAATTTGGGCAAGCCAAATTCAAATACGCAGAAATAGGCGGCAGCAATGGAAAGTACAATCCATAAAACACCTAAAATTTGTTTAATAGCATTCATAATAGTGGTTTATTAAAGGTGGTTAGTTTTGTTTTTGTTGTCAATATAAATCATTCCAATTACAAAGCATACAGAAGCAATGATAATTGGATACCAAAGTCCGTCGAGGTAAAAATCACTTTTTCCGGCCGCTTTTGAATGAGTTACAAAATAAGTTGAAATTGCAGGAAGCAGACCTCCAAAAATTCCGTTTCCTACATGGTAAGGAAGAGACATCGAAGTGTATCTGATTTTAGTAGGGAACATCTCAACTAAAAAGGCCGCAATCGGACCGTAAACCATAGTAACAAATAAAACCTGAATGAAAACTAGAAAAATCAAAGTCCATTCATCGCTTGAATTGATATTGATCGAAATACTGCTTTGAGATTCTTTTTTATCAGCAAAATCAGTCTTTTTTTCTACATAAGTGGTTCCGTCAGTATATGTTTTAGAGATTGTAGTTATTGTATTGTTGTCGGCTGTTGTTTCAGTGTTTTGTGTTGTCTTTTCTGTGATTTCGGTTTTGTAACTTACATCAGTAGTACTGTACATCATTTTGTAAATTGGTCTATAGAATAAAATAGCCAAAAGCATTCCAGTCATCATAATGTACTTTCTTCCAATTTTGTCGCTCAGCCATCCAAAGACAATAAAAAATGGTGTTCCTATTAATAAAGCAATTCCCAGTAATCCATCAACTTGTGATGAATCTATGTTCATAACAGTTTTCATGAAACTCATAGCATAGAACTGCCCAGTATACCAAACAACACCTTGTCCCATTGTCGCACCAAATAATGCCAGCAAAACAAATTTTAAATTGTATCGATTTCCGAAACTTTCTTTTAGCGGATTTGTACTTGTAGTTCCTTCTTTTTTAGCTTTAGCAAAAACAGGAGATTCGTCCATGTTTTTTCTAATTAAATAAGATACGCCAACCATTGCAATAGAAACCCAAAAAGGAACACGCCATCCCCATGAATCAAAAGCTTCGCTCGAAAGTACATTTTTAGTGGCCAGAATTACCATTAATGAAATGAATAAACCAACAGTTGCAGTTGTCTGAATCCAAGATGTCCAATATCCTTTTTGACCTGCAGGAGCGTGTTCTGCAACATAAGTAGCTGCGCCGCCATATTCACCGCCAAGTGCTAATCCTTGCAGTAAACGTAAAATTAAAACTAATAAAGGAGCTAGAAAACCAATTGTTTCGTAACTAGGAATACAGCCTATTAAAAAAGTAGAACCGCCCATTAATAATAAGGTAGCCATGAAAGTGTATTTTCGGCCAATAATATCACCAAGTCTGCCAAAAAATAATGCCCCAAAAGGACGAACAACAAACCCAGCGGCAAAAGTGGCTAAAGTCGATAAAAACGCTGCAGTAGGATTGTCGCTTGGGAAAAATTTAGTTGAAATTACAACGGCTAAACTTCCGAAAATGTAAAAGTCATACCATTCAATCATTGTTCCCATGGAAGAGGCAGAAATTACTTTCCAAATGCCCTTAGTAGAAGATTTACTCATAAAAACGCTCTGTGTTTTTGATAATAAATAAAAAGTTAAAATACGATTTTACGAATATATGAGATATTTTTTTATTCAGTCAGTACTTTTTTAACAAAAATAGCTTAATTGTTGGCTTTCTATTTTTTGATAATAAAAAGGTTGTAAATAGAGTAGGTGAAAAGTTTTTAACCGCAAAGAACACAAAGAAAACCGCAAAGGTTCGAAAAGTATAATTTTAAAAACTTTGCAAACCTTTGCGGTTGTAAAAACAAAAAACCCGAATATTACTATTCGGGTTTCGTGGTACCTCCAGGGATCGAACCAGGGACACATGGATTTTCAGTCCATTGCTCTACCATCTGAGCTAAGGTACCGTGCTGTGCACATTGCGGGTGCAAAGATAGAATCATTTTTCGTTTATCCAAAACATTTTAAAAAAAAAATCAATTCGTATCTTCGCAGAAACAAAAAGGAAATATGATTTTAACTGTTGATGTTGGAAATACTCGAATTAAAGCAGCTGTTTTTGAGGGAACTGCCGTTTTGGAGAGTTTTGTTTTTGAGAAAAAAGAGCTCGAAAAAAAAATTAAAAAAATTTTAGACAACTATCAAAAATGCTCTGATTTGGTAGTAGCCTCAGTAGGAAATGTAGAAAAACAATCTTTTTTGATTTTTGAAGAGCAGTTAAATGTTCATTTTTTTACTCATGAAGATAAATTTCCTTTTCATAATAAATATGCAACACCAAAAACTTTAGGAATAGATAGAATGATTTTGGCTGCAGGAGCAACTTTGCAGTTTCCAAAACAAAACAGATTAGTGGTTGATGCTGGAACTTGTATAACCTACGATTTCATCGACGAAAATGATAATTATTTGGGCGGAGCGATTTCTCCGGGACTTCGTCTGCGTTACGAATCTTTGCATAATTATACAGCCAGACTGCCTTTGCTGACTTTCGAAGAACCAGATCAATATATAGGAAACACGACAATGCAGGCAATTCATTCAGGAGTTGTAAACGGCTTCGTCTATGAGATTGATGGTTTTATCGATGAATATCGTGGAAACTTTTCAAATTTTATAATAATTTTAACGGGAGGAGATGCAGATTTTTTGGCTAAACGATTAAAAAATACCATATTTGCCAATTCAAATTTCCTTTTGGAGAGTTTGAACCAAACATTTCAATATAAAATCAACAATGATTAAAAAAATTATAATAAGCGCTTGTTTGCTTATATCGTTCGTTTCATTCGCTCAACAAGGTACTGCTTCCCCATATTCTTTTTATGGAATTGGTGATACTAGATTTAAAGGAACTCAGGAATTTAGGTCTATGGCAGGAGTTGCGGTTGAACAGGATAGTATTCACTTGAATATTGAAAACCCTGCGAGTTACGCGAGTTTATTGCAGACAACATTTACAGTTGGGGGATCGTTTGGAACTTCTACTCTAAAAACAGATACAGAATCGGCAAAAGCACAAAGAGCCACTTTTGATTATTTGGCGATTGGAATTCCAATGGGAAAATTTGGAGCTTCATTTGGTTTAGTTCCATTATCTTCAGTTGGGTATAAAATTTTAAATGATAATACAGCAACTCCTGGAGCAACAAGTACACAGCTTAGCGGTAAAGGAGGTATTAATAAAGCTTATGTTGGTTTAGGATATAAAATTAAACCAAACTGGAATATTGGTGCCGATATGCAGTATAATTTTGGAACAATTAAAACAACAAGTATAGAAGCTGTAAGTGGTGTGCAAAACTCGACTACAGAGTTAAATACTTCTGAATTATCTGGTGTGAATTTTAACATTGGTACAATGTATCAAACAAAACTTTATAAAAAAGTTTCATTGTTTACGAGTTTGAATTACACTTTTGCAAGTACATTAAGATCTAATAATACTAGAGAAATTACAGTAAGCGGTGATCCAGATCCTTACGTTTATAATCCAGATGCAGAAGATTTAAAATTACCAAACAAGTTAACGATTGGAGCTGGTATTGGTGAAGCTAGAAAATGGTTAGTAGGAACAACAATGGCTTTTCAAGGAAACGGAGAATTTGCAAATTATTACAACGCAAATCCTAATGTTCGTTACGAAAAATATGCTAAGTACGCTTTAGGAGGATATTTTATTCCAAATTATACTTCATTTACAAGTTACTTGAGCAGAATTACTTACCGTGCCGGATTGAAATATGAAAAATTAGGCTTAATAGTTAATAATGAGTCAATAAACGACATCGGAATGACTTTAGGTGCTGGAATTCCAATTCCGGGATATTTTTCAAATGTAAATATCGGAGTTGAATTTGGTAAAAGAGGAACAATGTCAGCGGGATTGATTCAGGAAAACTATGTTAACTTCAGTGCGAGTTTCTCATTTAATGATAAATGGTTTGTGAAGAGCAAATTTAATTAAGCATAGTCTAATGTTTTTTTAAGCTCATTACAATTTACTACATTTGGCGAATGATTTTACCAAAGAAATATATTGTTCCTGTTGTTGTATTTGCTGTCGTAACACTTTTTTTTGGCTGTGAAAGCAATTTTAAAGAAGTTCAAAAAATCAACTTCTCTGAGTTTGTTCCAGCAAGTGATGCTGATACGGTAAATATTAAATATACAGACTCAGGACGCATAACAGGAGTTTTGATAAGTTCAAAAATGTTAGATTATTCTAACCTTGACTTCCCGTTTACAGAATTTCCAAAAGGAATTGATGTTACTTTATACGATAAGAAACAAAAGCGTACTTTTATAAAATCAAATTATGCCGTTTCATATAAAAGTACCAGTATAATTGATTTGCAGGGAAAAGTGCGAATAACATCAGAGGAAGGTCAGGTTTTAGAAACCGAGCAGCTGTATTTTGATCAGAAAAACGAATGGTTTTATACCGAAAGAAAATTTAAGCTTACAGATGCTAAAGGAGTTTCTTACGGACAAGGAATCGATTTTAGTAAAGATTTTAAAGTGATTAATTCGCAGCGAATAAGCGGCGAAATTGAATCGAATGAATAAATATAATTATGGGTTATTTAAAATATACACAATACGTTTACATAGTTTTTGCCGTTTTCTTTATTTATGACGGTGTGACAAAATTAAACGAAGGAAACGAAAGTTATCCGATGAGTTTGATTATTGCCGGAATGGCTGTGTTTATGTTTTTCTTTAGAAGAAGATTTGTCAAGAAATTTGACGATCGTAATAAAAAACAATAAAAATGGAAATTAGTATTATAATATTATGTTTAATACTATCAGCCTTTTTCTCAGGAATGGAAATAGCTTTTATTTCCTCAAACAAAATTTATCTTGGAATTGAGAAAAAACAAGATAATTTCTTGTCGCAAATTTTAACTAAACTTACAGAGAATCCATCAAAGTTTATTGCTTCTATGCTTATTGGTAACAATATAGCATTAGTAATTTATGGGTTTTATATGGGAGATTTGATTATTGGCTGTATAGCAAGTTTTGGTTTTCAATTTTCTGCCCTGACAACAGTTTTACTTCAAACTTTAATTTCGACTTTTATAGTTTTAATTACTGCTGAGTTTCTTCCCAAAGTTTTTTTTCAAATTTATGCCAATACACTAATTAAGGTTTTTGCTGTGCCGGCATATCTTTTTTATAGACTGTTTTACTATTTGTCTACCTTTTTTATTTGGATTTCAGACTTTGTTTTAAGAAAGTTTTTTAAAACAGAAGGAGATCAAGTTCAATTGTATTTTAGTAAAGTTGAATTGGGGAATTATATCACAGAACAAATGAGTTCGGTTGAAGATGATGAAGAGGTGGATTCTGAGATTCAGATTTTTCAAAATGCCTTAGAGTTTTCAGGTGTAAAAGCACGTGATATTATGACTCCAAGAACAGAAATAGTCGATATCGATTTGTTTGACAGTATAAAAGATCTTAAAGAGTTATTTATCGAAACAGGATACTCGAAAATTGTCGTAAGTCAAAATTCTCTAGATGATATTGTAGGTTATGTTCATTCATTTGACTTGTTTAAAAAACCAAAAACAATAAAATCAGTTTTGATGACTGTGGAGTATGTTCCAGAAACAATATTGATAAAAGACGCACTGAATATTTTGATAAAAAAGCGAAAAAATGTGGCAGTTGTTCTTGATGAATATGGAGGAACTTCGGGCATAATTACTATTGAAGATATTGTTGAGGAGCTTTTTGGAGAAATAGAAGATGAGCACGACTTAGATGAAGAATTGATTGAGCAGGAATTGGGTGAAGGGAAATATTTGTTTTCTACAAGATTGGATGTTGAGTATTTGAACGAAACCTACAAACTTATGATTCCTGAAGAAGATTCGTACGGAACATTAGGCGGATTTATTGTAAATCATACAAAAGAAATTCCTCAAAAAGGTGATGAAATTGTAATCGACAAGTATCATTTTGTGATAGAACAAGCATCAAACAAGAAAATCGAGTTGGTCAAAATGACAATAAAAGAGTGATTTTTTTAGTAATTGAAAAAAATTGTGTAAAATAAAACCCTAGTTGTATTGTTATTAACTAGATAATTGTATTTTCGCAAACTGAATATAAAATTAACGATAATTAAAAATGGCAGTTTTAGCAAAAATTAGACAGCGTTCCGCTTTATTGATAGGAGTTATTGCAATTGCATTATTTGCATTTATAATACAAGATCTAATCGGTAAAGGAACATTTAGTCAAAGTTCAAAAGATGTGGGAAGCATCGATGGAAAAGATATTTCATTTGAAGACTTTAGAGTTAAAGTTAGTAATGTTGAAAAAAGTGGTCAAGGAATTACTTCCACTGAAGCTGCAAATAGAGTTTGGGACCAAGAAGTTTCAATCGCATTGTTGTCGACTCAATTTGATAAATTAGGATTGAGAGTTGGTGAAAAACATTTAATTGAAGTTTTGAAAGCAGATCCAAATATTGGTAAAAACCCAATGTTTTTGAATGCAGCAGGAATGTTTGATGTAGTAAAATTTAAAGACTACTTTAAAGCAAATCCTGAAGCAGCTCAATTTATTTCTGAAAAAGAAAAAGATGCTGAGTTAAACGCAAAATTTCAAATTTACAATACTTTAGTAAAATCTGGACTTTACACAACTGCTAGTGAAGGAAAGTTGAAATATGAAATGGAAGCAAACAAAGTAAACTTTGCTTATGCTGCTGCTTTATATTCATCTATAAAAGATAGTGATGTGAAAATTTCTGATGATGAAATCGTAGCTTACATGAAGAAAAACGAGAAAAAATTCAAAGCTGATGCAACTCGTGAGATTCAATATGTTTTAGTTGAAGATAAAGCTTCAAAAGAAGACGAAGCTGAAATTAAAGCTAAATTAACTGCTTTATTAAACGGAAGAGTTGAGTATAATGCAAAAACTGGTAAAAACGATACATTGCCAGGTTTCAAAAATGCTACAAACATTGCTGAATTTGTAAACGCAAATTCTGATGTTCCTTACGATTCTACTTATGTTGCTAAAAACAATCTTCCAGCAGTAGATGCTGATAAATTATTCAGCTTACCAGCTGGTTCTATTTACGGTCCTTATGTTTACGGAAGATATTACGCTATTTCTAAATCTTTAGGATTTAAAGCTGGTGTTAATGCAAAAGCTAGTCATATTTTAATTGGTTACGAAGGATCTCAAACTCCAAGTCCAAAAGAAAAAAGAACAAAAGAAGAAGCAAAAGCTAAAGCTGAAGAAATTTTAGCTCAAGTTCAAGCTAATCCAGATAGTTTTATGATGCTTGCTTTTACAAGCTCTGATGATTCATCTGCACAACAAGGTGGTGATTTAGGATATTTTGGTCAAGGTCAAATGGTAAAACCATTCAATGATTTTGTATTCAACAACGGAATTGGAAAAGTTGGTTTAGTAGAAACTCAATTCGGTTTCCACATTATCAAAATTACAGATAAACAAGACGGTATTCGTTTAGCTACAATTGCTCAAAAAATTGAGCCATCTGAAGTTACTTCTGATAAAGTATTTACATTAGCAACTAAATTTGAAATGGATGCTGCTAATAAAGATTTTGCTGCTACAGCAAAAGAATTAGGTTTAAAAGTTGCTGCGCCGGTTACTGCAAAAGCAATGGATGAAGCATTTGGTCCGTTAGGAAATCAAAGAAACATCATTAGATGGGCATTTGACAAAGAAACTAGTACAGGAGATGTAAAACGTTTTGAAATTGCTAATATTGGTCACGTAATTGCTCAATACAAAAGCGAAAACAAATCTGGTTTAGTTTCTGTTGCTATGGCTAGACCTTATGTTGAGCCAATCTTGAAAAACAAGAAAAAAGCTGAAATGTTGAAAGCTAAAATGACAGGTTCAAGTATTGAAGCTATCGCTAAAAGTGCTGGTGTAGCTGTACAACAAGCTGCTAATGTTACTTTAGAGAATCCAGTTTTACCTGGAGGAGTTGGACAAGAGCCTAAAGTTGTAGGTAATGCATTCGCTTTAGCTGCTAATAAAATTTCTGCTCCAATCGAAGGAAATACTGGAGTTTATGTAGTGAAAAACATAAGCACAGTTAAAGCTCCAGCTCTTGCAAATCATGCTGAGTATATTGCTAAAGTAAAAGCTCAAAGCGCATCTGATGCAGGAAGAATTTTACCAGCATTAAAAAATAGTGCTAAAATTGAAGACAACAGATTACAATTTAACTACTAGTATTTAGTAATTAAATTTGAAAATATAAAACCCGAAGTGTTCTACTGAATACTTCGGGTTTTTTGTTTAATAGTGTTTTAAGCTGCCAGTTTTGTAATTAGTAAAGAATAAACAAAATGTTTTTGGCAATAATATTTTAAATGAAGAGAATGAACAAAAAGTGTAAAATAAGAAACGGTTAGTTCGCTTTATTGTTTCTATTCTTGAAGAATCATTTCGTCGTATGTTAGAATCGTATTATATCCTTTTGATGTGAAATAATCTTTTGGATTTTCTTCTGAAACTGCCATTACAAAATCTCCTCCCCAAGCGCCAAGACTTTTAATGGTGCCGTTAAAGTCGGGAAAAGCAACCTCTTTAATAGTTTCAATTTCAAGAATATTACTTAAATGGATTTCGTGTTTTTCGACTGCATATTCAAACTCTTTTAGAGTTTTAGCGTTCAAGATTGCCTTAGTGATTTTATTGTTTTCAGCAACGCTCTTGGTTAAATTTTGATCTTTATGTCTATTGTAAGCATGTATTGCCGCTTTGCTGTTCTGCTTTTTATTTAGATAAACAAAGAAAATGTTTTTTGTAAAATCAGGTTTAAATGAAACTGGTTCTACACTATTATTTTCTATTTTGTAGAGAATCGGCGTATTATTTTGAGCACAGGCAATATCGTAACCACTACCTCCAAAGCTGTTTTTAAGTAGTGTAAAAGCATTAACTTTTGTCCACTGTGCAATATTATTGATTAGAGTAGAAGATGTTCCTAGTCCCCAATTTTTTTGAAAAGTAAGATGTGTGGTGATTTTGTACCCATTAGATTGCGTAATGAAATCTGGATTTAGTAAGAATGCCTCGTGAAGAATATCAATTAAAGTTGTTCTTACGGTTTCAATTTCTGAATCGTCATTGGTTGTGATTTCCTCAAATGTAAAAGTGTCTTTAAACCAAAGTTCCTGATCGTAGTCGTAACTTTTCCATTCGATAATTTTATTATCTCTATTTTCGACAACTAAATTTTGACCAAATTTTGTTGGAAGCGCAAATGAATCGGCACCATCTAAAACTAAATATTCTCCAGAGATAAGTAGTTTTCCGTTGCTGTAAAAGGTTGTTGACATACGTGGTTTTTTAGTCCTGATAAAAAATGATAAACTATGTTCTTGAGCTTACAACAGATATCAGGTTCCGATAATTATCGGGAAGCTTTTATTATTTTCTTAAGTTTTCAATAAATTCAACTACAGCACTATGAGAAACGGCAGTTTTCTTGAAATGTGACTTGATTTGATGACGTTCTTCGCTTGTAGCTTCAAATTGATTGATGATGTTGTTTAAGTGCATTTTCATGTGTCCTTCCTGAATTCCAGTTGTAGTTAAAGAACGTAATGCAGCGAAATTTTGCGCTAAACCAGCAACGGCAGTAATTTCCATTAATTCTCTCGCTGAAGGTTTTTGAAGGATTTCTAAACACAATTTTACTAAAGGATGAAGAGATGTTAGACCTCCTACGGTTCCTAAAGCCAAAGGTATTTCCAGCCAGAAAGTAAAAATTCCGTCTTCAATTTTAGCATGTGATAAACTTGAATATTGTCCGTTTCTTGATGCGTAAGCATGAACTCCGGCTTCGATGGCTCTAAAATCATTTCCAGTTGCCAAAACCACAGCATCTACACCATTCATGATTCCTTTGTTGTGTGTAACCGCTCTAAAAGGTTCAACTTCGGCAATTTGAACAGCTTGTACAAAACGTTCTGCAAATTCCAGCGGATTTTGAATGTGTTTTTCGGCTAAATCTTCAATTGGGCAAGAAACCTCGGCTCTTACAACACAATTTGGAACATAATTAGATAAAATGCTCATAATTACTTTCAAGCTTTCTTCATCAGAAAATAAAGCAGAATCTTGAAATTCTTCTTTTAAAGTAGATGCAAATTGTTCTAAACAAGAGTTTATGAAATTGGCGCCCATACTGTCTTTTGTTTCGAAAGTGGCGTGAAGTTGAAAATAATTTTCAAGGAGACTTCTTTTGTCTTTTAACTGGATATCTAATATTCCACCGCCACGCTGCTGCATGTTTTTTGTAATGCTTTGTGTGTCAGAGAAAAATTTTGGTTTTATTTCTTGAAAGAAAGATTGAAGTTTTTCAACATCTCCGCTATAAGTAAAGTGAACTTGACCTATTTTTTCAGTATCAATAATTGTTGTTTTAAAACCTCCACGTGTCGACCAGAACTTTGCGGCTTTTGATGCGGCTGCAACAACTGAACTTTCTTCAATTGCCATTGGGATGGTTTTATATTTTCCGTTTATTAAAAAGTTTGGAGCAACTCCAAGTGGAATATATAAATTTGAAATCGTGTTTTCAATAAACTCATCATGTAATTGTTGGAGCTTTTCGTCTGAATTCCAGTAATTTCTTATAATATTTAGGGCCTCTTCAGGCGTTGAAAAATATTCGTTTGCAATCCAGTTTATTTTTTCCTTTTTGGATAATTTAGAAAATCCGGCAACAGCGTTGTTCATTCTCAGTATATTAAATAATATTGTTGTGGCAAAGATACTATTTTAAGAGTTTTGTTTGCAATGTATTTCAAACTTGAAAATACGCAATCGTTATTTTTTTTAACATTTAACACTTAAAATGTGTATTATGTTTATTTTTTTTACTAAAATTGGGCTCTTTTTATATTTAAAATAATTCTGATGAATACAAGTAAAATTACTGTTGTGCTTTTGTTAATAGTTGCGACAGTTTTTGGGCAGCAAAAAATTACGGTTGAAAACATCTATGGCGGGGCATTTCGGGCAAAAGGGATGGATGCATTGCAATCTTTAAAAAATACAAACCAATATACGGTTTTAAATGTTGACCAAGTAAATAGGAGTATGCAGATCGATTTATATGACTTTGCAACTCTAAGAAAAGTATCAAACTTAATAGATACTAAAAACCATAAAGCACTTTCAGACGGAATTGACAGCTATACTTTCGATGCTTCAGAAAAAAAGATTTTAATTGCCTGCAATTCTAAAAAAATCTTCCGTCACTCTTTTACAGCAGATTATTTTTTATATGATATTGCTTCTAAATCATTAACAAAACTTGTCGATTTTCAAATTCAAGAGCCAACTTTTTCTCCTGATGGAACTAAGATTGCTTACGCAAAAGAAAATAATTTATACGTTTACGACTTAGCATCAAAAAAATCTACAGCCATAACTACTGATGGAAAGAAAAATGCAATTATAAACGGTATCACTGACTGGGTTTACGAAGAAGAATTTGCTTTTGTACGTGCATTTGACTGGAGTAAAGACAGTAAAAAAATAGCTTTTATTCGTTTTGACGAAAGTCAGGTTCCTGAATTCTCTATGTCGATATTTCACAAAGATTTATATCCAACGATTGAAACGTTTAAATATCCTAAAGCTGGAGAAAAAAATTCGGTAGTTTCATTACATATTTATGATGCTGCGGGAAATACGTCTAAAAAAGTAGATTTAGGAAATTATAATGACTTTTATATTGCAAGATTGCAGTGGACAAATGATAATAATACTTTATCAGCTCAGGTTTTAAACCGCCATCAAAGTAATCTTGATTTGTTGTTTGTTGACGGAACGACAGCTGCCACAAAAGTGGTTTTAAATGAAAAAGACAAAGCTTATGTTGATGTTACGGATAACTTAACATTCTTAAAAGATAATAGTTTTATCTGGACAAGCGAAAAAGACGGTTTCAATCATATTTATCTTTATGATAAAACTGGAAAACTTAAAAATCAGGTTACAAAAGGAAACTGGGAAGTGGTTTCATACTACGGTTTCGACGAAAAAACAAAAACTATTTTCTACCAATCTACAGAAAATGGTTCTATCAATAGAGATGTTTACAGAATTGGTTTAGACGGAAAAAACAAAGCTCGTTTAACTTCAAAAACAGGAACAAGTGCGGCTACTTTCAGTCCTAATTTCCAATATTTCATCACTACTTATTCTAGCGCTTCTCAGCCAACAACTTATACTTTAAATGAGGCAAAAGCAGGAAAAGAAATCCAAGTAATAGAAAACAATCAAGCACTTTCAGATAAATTGAAAGCATACAATCTTCCTGCAAAAGAATTTTTTGTTTTAAAAACAGCAAAAGGAAATGAATTGAATGCATGGATTTTGAAACCAAAAGATTTTGATGCTTCAAAAAAATACCCTGTTTTCATGTATCAATATTCTGGTCCAGGATCTCAGCAAGTAAATAACGACTGGAACAACTCTGATGATTATTGGTTTGCTTCTTTAACACAACAAGGTTATATCGTAGCTTGTGTTGATGGTAGAGGAACTGGTTTTAAAGGTGCTGATTTCAAAAAAGTGACTCAAAAAGAATTAGGGAAATACGAAGTTGAAGATCAAATCGATGCTGCAAAAGTAATTGGAGCTTATCCTTATGTTGATGCTTCAAGAATTGGAATCTTCGGATGGAGCTATGGCGGATTTATGGCTTCGAATTGTATTTTTCAAGGAAATGATGTATTTAAAATGGCAATTGCTGTTGCGCCGGTTACAAACTGGAGATTTTATGACAGTGTTTACACAGAAAGATACATGCAGACTCCACAGGAAAATGCAAGCGGATACGATCAAAACTCTCCAATAAATCACGTTGATAAATTAAAAGGTAAGTTTTTATTGATTCACGGATCTGCTGATGATAACGTTCATGTTCAAAACTCAATGCAAATGATGGAAGCGTTAATTCAAGCAAATAAACAGTTTGATTCTCAGATTTATCCAGACAAGAATCATGGTATTTTTGGAGGCAAAACCAGAATTCAGCTTTATAATAAAATGACTAACTTTATCAAAGAAAATTTATAATCTAAAAATATATTAACCTAAAATAATAATGAATAATATGGGAGAAACTCAAGTAAAAACTGCGCATCCAAAAGGTCTTTGGGTATTATTTGGAACAGAGATGTGGGAGCGATTCAATTTTTATGGAATGCGCGCTTTGTTAACTTTATTTCTTGTGAATTCATTATTGATGAAAGAAGAAGAAGCTTCTTTAATTTATGGAGGTTTCCTTGGACTTTGTTATTTAACACCAATGTTGGGAGGTTTTATTGCTGACCGTTTTTTTGGAAACAGAAATTGTATTTTATTAGGTGGATTGATGATGGCGATTGGACAGCTTTTGTTGTTTACAAGCGCAACTGTTTTTGACGCAAATTTAGGTTTAGCTAAAACTATAATGTATTCTGGATTGGCTGTAATCGTTTTTGGAAACGGTTTCTTTAAGCCGAACATTTCTAGTATGGTGGGAAGTTTGTATCCTAAACAAGAAAAGACAAAATTAGATACGGCTTTTACTATTTTCTACATGGGAATTAATTTAGGAGCATTTTTAGGTCAATACATTTGCCCAATTTTAGGAGATGTTAAAGATTCTGGAGGTGTTCGTGATATTCATGCTTTTAAATGGGGATTTTTAGCGGCATCTATCGCTATGCTTTTAGGAACAACTCTTTTTTACTTCTTAAAAAATAAATATGTTGTATCGCCGGAAGGAAGACCTTTAGGAGGTTTACCATCGAAAAATGTTTCAGCTGATTTTGAAGAAGGAGAAGCGCAGCAAGCTAATTTTTCGAATAAAGCTTTGACTATTGCGGGAATTGCATTTATTGCATTAGGATTCTTTTTTCATTATGTAGTAGGGCAGAATTTAATTTATACTTTAATTTATTCTAGTGGTATTGCGTTAGCAGGACTAATTGTTTCAGATTCATCACTTACTAAGATTGAAAGAGATAGAATTATAGTAATTTATATAGTTTCGTTCTTTGTTATCTTCTTTTGGGCTGCATTTGAACAAGCTGGATCTTCATTAACTTTTATTGCAGATAATCAAACAGATCGTAATTTCTTTGGTTTCCAAATGCCAGCTTCTATGGTGCAAATTTTTAATGGTTTGTTCGTTGTAGCTTTGGCTGTTCCTTTTAGTATAATTTGGGATACTTTGAGAGCTAAAGGTAAAGAACCAATTTCTCCAGTGAAATTAGCAGTTGGATTGGTTGTTATTTCTATAAGTTTCTTTATGATAGCGACTCAGGTTTCATACATTGGAACTTCAGGTTTATTAGCTATTAAATGGCTTATTTTATTATATTTCTTAAACACATGTGCAGAGCTGTGTTTATCTCCAATTGGACTATCGTTAGTTGGTAAATTATCTCCAAAACGTTTTGCTTCATTGTTATATGGAGTATTCTTTTTGTCTAATGCTTCTGGATATGCTTTAGGTGGAACTTTAGGTTCAATTTTGCCGGCAACAGGAGATAAATTTGCAAAAGCTAAGGAATTAGGTATCGATCTTCAAGCAGTTTTAGATAAAACAGTAACTCCAACAGCTGAGCAGCTGGCTCTTTTAGACAAACATCAAATTAGTGCTGCAAATCACTTTTTTGCAGGATTCGAGATTCATAATTTATATGAGTTTTTCATGGTGTTTGTTGTTCTTACTGGAATCGCAGCAATCATATTATTTGCATTGACTCCATTTTTGAAGAAAATGATGCACGGTGTTAGATAATTAATCAAAATAATATATAGAAAATTACCTACAGGTTTAGGCTTGTAGGTATTTTTAATTTTAAAGCGTTTTTAAGTATGTGGAATAAGCACCCAAAAGCATTGCCTTATTTGTTTTTATCTGAAATGTGGGAACGTTTCGGTTACTATTTAATGATTGGAATTTTTACTTTATATCTTAAAGATGTAGAAAGTGGTTTTGCCATGACCGAGAAAGAGGCTTCTGATTTATACGGAACCTTTATCGCACTAGTTTTTCTTACTCCTTTTATTGGCGGCTTAGTTGCTGATAGATATTTAGGGTATAAAAAGTCTATTGTTTTTGGTGGGATTTTAATGGGTATTGGCTACTTCTTAATGGGCGTGCATGATCTTACCGTGCTATATATTGCAATGACTTTGGTAATTATTGGGAATGGTTTTTTCAAACCCAATATTTCTACGTTGTTAGGTAGTTTTTATACCAATGAAGAATATAAAGATAAAAAGGACGAAGGCTACAATATTTTCTATATGGGAATAAATGTTGGAGCTTTTATTTGTAATTTCTTTGGTGCTGCTTTGCAGATTCTTTTAGGTTGGCATTGGGCTTTTATGGCTGCAGGTGTAGGTATGTTTATAGGTGTGATAGTATTTTTATTAGGAACCAAACATTACGTAGGACACGATCAGAAAAAAGGTGTGCAGGAAGGCGATATGCCATTTTATAAAATCATCCTTTTTATTTTATTGCCTTCATTTGTTTTTGGAGCAATTGGCTGGTTGATAAAAGGAGTTGGATCAGAGACTAATTTGAACAGCTCAATCTTTGGTTCGGACAGTACAGATGCTTTTATTTTTGCTTGTATTCCGATTATTTTGTTTTATGGATCGCTTTATGTTAGAGCCAAAGCAGAAGATAAACGTTCAATAGGAGCTTTACTAGCTATTTTTGGAGTAGTAATTTTATTTTGGGGTGTTTTTAAACTTAATGGTTCAGCACTTACTACTTGGGCAGATCGTTATACAGATAGAGAAGTAACTGGAACAGCTGGTCAAGTTGTTGGTAAAATAAAATTGGCAAAAGAAGTCGAATATAAAAAGGAATCAACAGAGCTTTATGATGATCAGTTTCGTTTACAAAAGGTAAATGGAGTTGTTCAAAAAGAGGAGAATTATCCGTTGTATTTTAGAAATGTTGCACCAGAAAAATTGCCTGCCGAAGGCAGTAAAGTGCATCTATGGGCTACAAACTTAAGTCAGTCTATTAATCCAGGCTGGGTAATCATATTAACACCTTTGGTTGTTGCATTTTTCTCTTTTTTAAGAGCGAGAAAAAAAGAGCCTTCAACACCTACAAAAATTGCTTTTGGATTGTTAATTTCAGCCTTGTCTGTTTTAGTTATGATAGCAGCAGTGAAAATTGGCGGCAACGGAACAGAGAAAGTCAGCGTTTGGTGGCTAGTAGCAAATTACGGAATAATCACAATTGGAGAACTGTTTTTAAGTCCTATGGGATTATCTGTAGTATCTAAATTAAGTCCAGTTAATATCACTTCGTTGATGATGGGAGGTTGGTTTTTGTCGACTTCTATAGGAAATAAGTTGAGCGGAGTTTTAGCAAGTATGTGGGATACGTATGACAATAAAGTTAACTTTTTTTGGGTTAATTTTGCATTGTTAATGTTTGCCACCGTACTAATGTTTGCTTTAGTAAAACAACTTAACAAGGTGATGAAAGAAAGAGGAATCAATTAATTATAAATAAATAAATGGAGCAAAAGATTACTTTAGAGGAAATACAAAATTTTAAGGGCAACTATCCAAAGCAATTGTGGTATTTGTTTTTTGTTGAAATGTGGGAGCGTTTCTGCTTTTACGGAATGCGCGGAGTTCTTGTTATTTTCATGGTAGATCAGCTTTTTTTGAAAGAAGATCATGCTAGTTTGCAATACGGTGCTATTCAGGCTTTTGTATATGCTTTTACCTTTATTGGAGGTATTTTTGCCGATAAAGTTTTAGGATTTAAAAAATCATTGTTCTTTGGCGGGATCGTTATGATTCTTGGAAATCTTCTGATCGCCGTTTCTCCTCATGATTTCTTTTACTATGGTATCGCTTTTTCTATTATTGGAACAGGTTTTTTTAAACCAAACGTTTCATCAATGGTTGGAGAATTGTATCACGAAAGTGACGGACGTAGAGATGCTGGTTACGGAATGTTTTATGCCGGAATAAATGTAGGAGGTCTTTTTGGAGGTGCTTTATGTGTTTATTTAGGGAAATATTATTCTTGGCAATTATGCTTTTTGTCAGCAGCAATAGTAATGTTTTTGGGTTTAATCACATTTTTATTCACTAAAAAATATTTAGGGCCAATTGGAGATTCTCCATTGTTGAACTTAGAGCCTGGTAAAAGACGAATTCGCGAAATAGCAGTATATGCTTTATCAATCTTAAGTTTGCCGTTTATTTTTATAATGGTAAAAAATACTGATTATACAGATTATTTCATGTATACAATTGGTATGGTTGCCGTTTCTTATTTTGTGTATGAATTGATTAAACTTGGTGATGTAAAAATGCAAAAGAAGCTTTTTGCAGCTTTCCTATTTGTATTCTTCTATTTCTTGTTTAATTCCATTTACGAACAAAGTGGTGGTTCATTATCTCTTTTTGCTAAAGATAACTTGAACAATAAATTGTTGTTCTTTAATATTGACCCAAATGTTGTTAATAATAGTTCGAATACCTTTTTTGTAGTGGTTTTAAGTCCTATTATTGGACTGTTATGGATTTGGTTAGGAAAACGAAAAATAGAGCCAAATACATTGATTAAATTCGGAATCGGATTTTTATTTCTAGCAGCCTCTTTTTATATCTTCTATCTTACCAGATTTTTTGCTGATTCAAAAGGTATAGCATCTCTAAACGTTTTCACTTTAGCTTACTTAGTAACAACAATCGGAGAACTATGTTTAGGACCTATCGGAATGTCAATTATTACAAAGTTGTCTCCAAAAAGATTGTTTGGAATGATGATGGGATTGTGGTTTTTAGCTAGTGCTTTTGGGCAGTTGGCAGCAGGGAAATTAGGAGCTGAAATTTCAAGATCAAATACAGGAGATACTTTAGTTTCTAAATTGCAGTCTTATACAGAAGGTTATTATCAATTGGCAATTTATTCGCTTATTGCCGGCGTTATTTTAATTGCTATTTCTCCTTTAATTAGAAAATTAATGCAAGAAGTTAAATAGTTAATTACTATTGACTTTTTGATTAAATTTGTCAAAAAATAAAAGAACATGAAAAAGATATTCTTAATAACATTGTTTTTGATTGGTGCATTTGCAACTCAAGCCCAAGAGTTAAAGTGGTACACAGATGTTAAGGAAGCAATTACAGTAAGTAATAAAGAGAAGAAACCAATGTTGATGTTCTTTACCGGCAGTGATTGGTGCGGATGGTGTATTCGTTTGCAAAATGAAGTATTGAAAACTGTTGAATTTAAAAAATGGGCAGTTGATAATGTTGTTTTGGTAGAGCTTGATTATCCAAGAAGCGTTGCACAGACACCAGAATTGAAAAATCAGAATAATGAATTACAACAGGCTTTTGGAATTCAAGGATTTCCTACCGTATTTTTTACTAGCGCAGAATCTAAAGACGGAAAAATTAATTTTAAAGGTCTGGGAAAAACAGGTTATGTTGCGGGCGGACCTTCAGCTTGGTTAACTGTAGCGGAAGAAATTGTTCATCCTAAAAAGTCCTAAAAAAGAAAAATAGATTCCTATAAATATAGACTCCTTACAGCAATGTAAGGAGTTTTTTTATGAGTTAGAAAATGGTTTTATTTCGGCAGTAATTAATGGTTTGTTGCTTAATCATTGATGAAAAAACATATAATTTATTTTTTGTGTTTATTAAATTTGGATAATTAAAATATTATGTTAATTTCGTCACGCTTAACTAACCAAAAAACCAATCTACTATGACTAAAAAACTACTTATCCTACTGTTTTTTTTAGGTTCATTTTTCATGCAGGCGCAAAATCTGGCTTGGCGGACAAACATGACAGATGCTATTGCAATCAGTAATGAACAAAAAAAACCAATGTTAATTTTATTCACAGCCTCAGGTGTACCAGAAAATTTGCAAAATGAAATTTTTAGAACCCCGGATTTCGCTGTTTGGTCACGTGATAATGTGATTTTAGTAAAATTAGACCTTTCAGATTCTTCAGCTTCAGCTACTGATAAAGAGCAAAATATTAAGCTGAAAAATGCTTTCGGCGTTGAAGATCTTCCTGAAGTTTGTTTTGCATTAGCTTCAGTAAGAAAAAATAAAACAACTTTTAGTGCTTTAGGTAAGATTGCTTACAAGCCCGGCGGTGCAAAAGCATGGATCGCTGAATCTAATAATATTTTGCACCCAAGTGAATAGTGAATTTAATTAAGTTTTTCTTAGTTTAATTTGTAGAATCCCTTTTCGGCAGTAGCATGGAAAGGGATATTTTTTTTAGCGCAGCTTGCCTCCCATATTTTTTGAATTTTGTATGAATTAGAAGCATCTGCCACAATGACTTTTGGATGAAGATCTGCTAAAACTCGATCAAGATTTATTTTTGGAGATTGCGTTAAAATTAGAATATCGGGTTGTAATTTATCAACGTAAATTCCAGTGCTGTCTATAATGAGAATTTTTTTGCCATTAAAAAACAGCGTGTTTTTGATTTTTTTTGGTTCACTCAATATTCCAAAGTTTCCTACTAGATAAGAATTAAGAATAAAGTTTCTTGTACTTGATTTTAAAATAGTATCTGCAGTATAAAATGTAATGTTTTTTCCTGCTCTTGTGGTTATCAGCGTGTTTTTCTTTACGTTGTAAACAATTAATTCGTGTTGATTTGTGATTTCTTTTTTAGTATAAATTAAAGACAACTGCAGGGAAATTATGGATAGCGCAAACGCAATAAAATGAGAATAAGTCCTGTTTTTTGACCAAATAATACAGCTGATAATTAGAAAATAAAGCGAAAACAGATAATAGGAGTTAAAGCTTATATTCTGAAAAACAAAAGATTCGAACGAGGCAACATAATGAATAGTTAGGTTTAGAAGATAAATGCTTTTTTCAAAGATTTCAACTAGAAATATTGGAGGACTTATAAAAATGGCAATTATCATAACAATTATTCCAGCAATCATTATAAAAGATAAAATGGGTAGAATAACAATATTGGTTACAAAAAATAAACCTGGAAATTGATGAAAATAATAAAGGCATAAAGGCAGAGTACCAATTTGAGCAGCAAAAGAAACGGTTAATGCATCCCAGATATAAATTGATATTTTGTTTTTAGGAGTCCATATTTTTTTTAGTTCCGGTTGAAGCCAAACAATAAACAACAACGCTAAATAGCTCAATTGAAAACCAACATCAAACAAAAAATAAGGTTCAAATAGTAATATAAGCAACATAGAAACTAGGAGAGTATGATAAATATTTCCGCTTCGACGCAAATGATTGCCTATTGCTACAAAACTAAACATTACAACTGAACGCAGTACAGAAGGCGATAAACCAGAAATTATTGCAAAACCAGCTAATGATATTAAAATTGAAATTAATTTAATCGCAGAACCTTTGCGAGTGTTAGGAATGGGTTTTAAAATAAAAGCGATAAACAGCATTATAAAACCAACGTGTAATCCGGAAACCGAAAGAACATGTGTCGCCCCAGAATATTGATAATCTTTAATTATATCGGCTGAAATTTCTTGCTGCTGACCTAGTATTAATGCAAGCGCAACATTTAGTTCGTCTTTATTAAAATGAGCACTTTCGAGATTTTTTAGAATAGTCGAATGCAGACGTCCGCAATAATACCAAATGTCTTTTTTGATTGTTTTACTTACTGAGATTTCTGATTTTTCGCAGTATAATTGTGCATATATCTGTTTGTCTGATAAGTATTTAGAATAATCGAATTGATTCGGATTTTTGTTAGAAGGAGTTCGCTGTAAAGTGGTTTTTACTCTAATTATATTTCCTATAATCAAAGGATTATGCAAACTGTCTTTTTGAATATTTACTATTATTTTGCCTGAATAAACATTGTTGTCAATTTCTTTGATGAGTCCAATGTAACGATCACTGTAATTATTACTTTTGAGTTTTTCACGAAGTATGAAAGTTATCAAGTGCGGTTTCTCGAATGCTTCTTTTGAGTGTATATAATTCGACTTGTCAAAAGAATCCGTGTGAAAAATCAACACACATATTCCTGTAGACAATGAAATTAGATAAGTGCCTAATCCAAAGTAAGAGTTTACTTTTGTATTATTTTTTACTAGAAAATAAAGCAGACAAAATAGAAGCGTGCTAAAAAGAAGAAATGTGCAAGCAGTTGAGATAGATGGCTGACAATAATAAGAGATTATTATGCCCGAAATAAAGCATAATGTAATTTTAACTAAAGGAAAATCTAATACTTTCATGGTTTAAAAGTATTAAATTTATGTAAGAAAAAGAATATAAAATATTAAAGTTATTCTATTACTCGATTGATTTGTACAAAGGAATTTTGGTAATAAGGTTCTTTGGTAGATGAAATTATGACACCTTTTGAAGTAGAAGAATGCACAAACTTTATTTCATTTGAGCTGACTTCAACAATTAGTCCTACATGATTAATTTGCTTGCTTCTGGTGGTTTTAAAAAATATTAAATCACCTTTTTGAGCATCATTAAATTTTATTATTATCCCAATTTTAGCCTGCTCAAAAGAACTTCTAGGAAGCTTAATATGTTCAGATTCGAATGTAGTAAAAACTAGTCCAGAGCAGTCAAAACCACTTTTTGTTGTTCCTCCAGCTTTGTATTTAACACCAATATTATCCGTTGCCGTTTCAATTAAATTATTTACAACATATCTATTTTCTCGTTTCGATTCTTTTTTGCTCACAGCAGTAGAGGCTGATTTACAAGAAGCAAACAGCAAAGAAAGAAGAAGGAAAATAAGTATTTTTTTCAAAATAAAAAGATTAGGCTTTTAAATCGGCAACAATAAGTTTAGCTGTTTTTTTACTGGCACCAACTCCGCCAAGTTTTTCTTCTAAAATATCATAGTTGTTAAGCAATTTGGCGCGATAAGAAGGTTCCAGTAATTTGTTTAACTCTTCTTTTATGCGTTTTGTATTGCATTCACCTTGAATTAATTCAGTTACAACCTCTTGATTCATAATTAAATTAACAAGCGAAATGTATTTTAAAGTAATGATGCGTTTTGCAATTTGGTAAGAGATAGAACTTCCTTTGTAACAAACAACTTCTGGAACTTTAAAAAGAGCTGTTTCTAAAGTTGCAGTTCCCGAAGTCACTAAAGCAGCTGTAGAAGAACGCAGTAAGTCATATGTTTTGTTTGAAACAAATGCTATATTTTTATTTTTTATAAACTGTTGGTAAAACTCAAAATCTTGACTCGGTGCTCCAGCAATAACAAATTCATAATCTTGAAAATCGTCAACAACACTCAGCATCACACTCAGCATTTTTGTTATCTCTTGTTTACGGCTTCCTGGTAAAACGGCAATAATTGGTTTTTCTCCCAGATTGTTTTCTGTTCTAAATGCAGTTTCATTAAAAGAAGGCTGATTCTGAATAGCATCAATCAAAGGATGTCCTACAAAATCAACAGGAAAATTATGTTTGTCTTCATAAAAACTTTTTTCAAAAGGTAAAATCACAAACATCTTATCAATATCATGTTTTATTGCATTGATACGGTTTTCTTTCCAAGCCCAAATTTGAGGAGAAATGTAATAATGTGTTTTGTAATTAAGCGCTTTGGCCCATTTTGCAATACGCATATTAAAACCGGGATAATCAATAAAAATTAAAACATCAGGCTGAAATTCAGTAATGTCTTTTTTACAGATTTTAATATTATTTAATATGGTTTTTAAGTTAAAAATAACTTCAACAAATCCCATAAAAGCTAACTCGCGGTAATGTTTTACTAGTGTTCCACCGGCTTTTTGCATTAAGTCGCCGCCCCAAAATCTAATGTCAGCTTGAGGATCTTCCTCGTACAATGCTTTCATTAAATTTGAACCGTGTAAATCTCCAGAAGCTTCACCAGCTATTATGTAGTATTTCATGTTAACCAATTTTTATTGCTGCGCAAAGATAGCTTTTTAAATAATTAGAGTTGAAATTGCTAAAACAATCACCGCCAAAATTACGCCTCTTGCCATCATTTCTTTGTTTCTGTTTAAAAGAATTAGAAAAACGGCAAGATCTAAAGTGGTGCCAATCGTAATTACTTTTCCTAAATAACCTTGCTGTTTAATAGTTTGAATTCCTGTTGAAAGATCAAGTGAAGTAAAGATTTTAATGAATAAAAGACTTCCAAGAAGAGAAATCAAGATTCCGATAATAAATCCAATGATAAAATCTTTTTTACTCATTTAAATTCCATGTATTAAGTTGCTGCATAGAATGATGAGCGGTTAAGTCAAATTGTACTGGAACAACCGAAATATATCCGTTTTCCAGTGCCCATTCATCAGTATCTTCGCCTTTATCTTCATTTACAAATTTACCTGTAAGCCAGTAATAATCTTTTCCAAATGGAGTTTGTCTTTTATCAAATTTTTGAGAATAGAAAGCTTTTGCCTGACGGCAGATTTTTATTCCCTTAATTTCTTTTTGACTTAGTTTTGGAAAATTGACATTTAAAACCACACCTTCTGGAAGTTTGTTAGCTAGAGTTTCTAAAGTTATTTTCTTTACAAAAGCCTTGACAGGTTCAAAATCGGCATTCCAATCAAAGTCCAAAAGAGAAAAACCAATTGCTTGAATGCCTTCAATTCCTGCTTCAACAGCTGCGCTCATAGTTCCAGAATAAATCACATTAATAGACGAATTAGATCCGTGATTGATTCCTGAAACACATAAGTCAGGTTTTCTTTTTAAAATTTCATTTACAGCCAGTTTTACACAGTCAACAGGCGTTCCAGAACAGCTGTATTCTGTAATTGTATCTCCATCTTTAGAAATTTTGTCTAAAAATAAAGTGTTATTTATGGTAATAGCATGTCCCATAGCGCTCTGAGGTTTGTCTGGTGCAACAACAACAACATCGCCAATTGTTTCCATTACACTTATCAAAGCCCTTATTCCTGGAGCAAGAATTCCGTCGTCGTTTGTTACTAATATTAAAGGTTTTTGAGTACTCATGCTGTGATTTGTATTTTTAATTTATCAAAATTAAAGCTTATTAAAACAAATGTAGTAACAGATTTTGGTAGAATGCTAACAAATAAATAAAAATTGTAAACTAAATTCGGGAAGACTTTTGCGCATCAAACATTTTTATATCTTTAACAAAAAATTATAGTGAACTTGGCATGTTGGCATAGTTTTTACCGTAACTTAGATTAAAAAATTTGATGAATGCTATTATTAAGTTTATGAAAAGAAATTATAAAATCCTTATAGCCGTATTATGCTTGTCTCTGACCTTGTTTGCTTTTAAAATAAATGCAGACAAATCTGGCGATCCGGATCCAAATAGAGATAAAACACTTCTAGAATTACTAGCGTTTGTTATTGAAAAAGGACATTACAGCCCGGCTGAAATAAATGACGAATTTTCTAAAGGTATTTTTAAAGATTATATCGAAGCATTAGATCCTTCTAAAAGGTTTTTTCTTCAATCAGATATTGATGAGTTTAAGCAATATGAATTAATGCTTGACGATCAGTTTTTGAATAAAGATTTGACGTTTTTTAATTTGACGTACACAAGGCTGATGAAAAGAATGGAAGAGAGTAAAAAACGTTACAAAACGATTTTAGCGCAGCCATTTAATTATAACACTGACGAGACTTTTAATTCAGATTATGAGCATCTTCCTTATGCGAAAAATTTAACAGAGATTAATGAAAGATGGAGAAAACAAATTAAGTTATCTACACTTTCATCTCTAGTTACAAAACAGAAAATTGAAGAGGAAAAAAAGAAAAAAGATCCAGCTTACAAAGAAAAAACTTTTGAAACTTTAGAGAAAGAAACTCGCGATAGTTCTTTAAAATCTTTAGATGACAATTTTAGTGTCATTAAAGATTTGAATAAAGATTATTGGTTCTCAGTGTATTTGAATTCAATTATGGCTCGTTTTGATCCGCATACAAGTTATTTTGCACCAGAAGAAAAAGATCGTTTTGATGTAAATATCAGTGGAAAATTAGAAGGAATTGGAGCAAGATTAACTAAGAAAAATGATTTCACACAAATCGATGAATTAATTTCTGGCGGACCAGCCTGGAAAGGTAAACAGCTTGAAGCAGGAGATTTGATCTTGAAAGTTGCTCAAGGAAGTGAAGAGCCAGTTGATGTAGTTGGGATGCGTCTTGACGATGTTGTGAAAAAAATTAAAGGACACAAAGGAACTGAAGTAAAACTAACGGTTAAAAAAGTAGACGGAAGTATTAAGGTTATTTCAATTATTAGAGATGTTGTCGAAATCGAAGAAACGTATGCAAAATCTAGTATTGTTGAAAAAGACGGACTAAAATACGGGGTTATTTATCTGCCTAAATTTTATATCGATTTTGAAAACAAAGACGGTCGTGATGCAGGAAAAGATATTGCTCTTGAAGTAGAAAGACTGAAAAAAGAAAACATAAACGGAATCGTTCTTGACGTTCGTGATGATGGCGGAGGATCACTTTCTACAGTTGTTGATATTGCGGGTTTATTTATTGAAGAAGGACCAATTGTTCAGGTAAAATCTGCAGGTAAAAAGAAAGAAGTTTTATACGATAAAGATAAAAAAATAGAGTGGGACGGACCATTAGTAATTATGGTAAACAGCTTCTCTGCATCGGCTTCTGAAATTTTGGCTGCGGCAATTCAAGATTACAAACGCGGCGTTATCATAGGAAGTAAACAAACTTATGGTAAAGGAACAGTTCAAAATGTACTTGATTTGAATCAGTTTGTTCGTAACGCAAATTACGGAGACTTAGGAGCGTTGAAAATTACAGGTCAAAAATTCTATAGAATTAACGGAGGTTCTACGCAGTTAGAAGGTGTTCACAGCGATGTTGTTATGCCAGATCGTTATGCTTATCTTAAAATGGGAGAGCGCGATATTGATAATGCAATGCCATGGGATAAAATCGATCCAGCTGATTACAGCACTTGGACTTCTAACGAGAATTTTACTAAAGCAATTCAGAATAGTAAAAATAGAATTGCACAAAGTCCTCAATTTAAATTAATTGAAGATAATGCAAAATGGATTGATGTTAAAAATAAAGAAAACACATACAGCTTGAATATTAAGAGTTTTAAAGAAACTCAAGAGCAAGTTGAAAATGAAGGAAAAAAATACAAACCAATTTCTGATTATAAAAACAATTTAGTTTTCAAATCGCTGCCTTATGAAGAAGCAGAAATGACCAGCGACGCAACTTTGAAAGAGAAAAGAGATGTTTGGCATCAAGCTTTGGCTAAAGATGTTTATGTTGAAGAAGCTTTGAATGTTTTAGATGATTTACAATCGCCAAAAGGTTATGTGAAAAATACAGTTTCTCCAAAAATGAAAAAGGATAAATTGGTAAAATCTTAGTTCTCAATAGAATTAATTTGTTATTAAAAAACGCTCCATAGATTTAATATTTATGGAGCGTTTTTTGTAAGTTTATTTTAAAATAACTACTGTACAGCAATGAAGAATTATATTATTTTAGGTTTATTAGGGATTGTATTATTTGCGTGTAAAAAAGAGAATATTGACGAAAAGGAAACAATACTGAAACAAACTTCTTTTGCTCCAGTTCAAAACACAACAGATTCTTTGTATACGGCAGTTTATTTGCCAACATCGACAACCAATCAAATTGTAAAGCACAAATATTACACATTATCTTATAATGAAAAATTTGAGCAGGCAGAGTGGGTTGCGTATGAATTAAGACAAGAATATTTGAAAAACGGCGATTATAAACGTCCTTATTTTATAGAAGATCCAAAAGTTACTACAGGTTCTGCAGACTGGAGAAATTATAAAAAATCAGGTTACGACAAAGGTCATCTTTGTCCGGCAGGAGATATGGAATTTAGCGAAGAGGCTTATAACGATACTTTTTATACGTCGAATATTTCTCCGCAAAAGCATGATTTCAATAGCGGGATTTGGAATAGATTAGAGCAAAAAACACGTTATTGGGCAGGGAAATACAATGATATTTATGTTGTCACCGGAGGTATTTTGAAAGATTCGGATAAAAAAATAGGAACAGAGAATGTTTCTGTACCTAGATATTTTTATAAAATTGTCTTGGCTAAATCAGGAAAAGAACACAAAGCAATTGCTTTTTTGGTTCCTAATGAAGATAGCGATAAGTCGATTTATGATTTTGAAGTTTCCATTGAAACTTTAGAAAAAATGACTGGAATTGATTTTTTTCCTAATTTGAAAAATCTAAAAAGCAGTAAGGACTTTTAATTAAATAATGTCTTGTTATAAATTAATATAGAATACAAATAATAATGCAATTTTTTAGAATGAAGAAACAAATGATTTTTGTTGGTTTAATGATCGTTTTTATCATAAACCAAGGCTATAGCCAAACAATACTGAATAAAAAAAATATAGAAAATACACTTAATGAAGCCTTTAATAAATTTAAAGATTTAAAAGAAGGAAAAAATGCAGACTATATTAAAGAGCTGGCCAATGTGGATCCCAATATTTTTGGTATTGCACTTGTTACTGCAGACGGAGCGGTATACACAAAAGGTGATATAATCTCAATGGTTTCAATTCAAAGTATATCGAAAGTATTTACTATGGCAAAAGTAATTGAAGAAGAAGGACCTCAGTTTTTGCAAGACAAAATAGGTGTGAATGCAACTGGGCTGCCATTTAATTCTATTGTTGCGGTAGAAATGAATAAAGGAGATAAAATTAATCCTCTTGTAAATCCTGGAGCTATTGCGGCCACAAGTCTTATTAGAGGTAATGATTCTATAGCAAAATGGAAAGAAATCCAGAAAATTCAGAGTGATTTTGCAGGAAGGGAACTCTCTCTTAATCGTCCCGTTTATATAAGTGAGGCTGGTGATAATTTGCGTAATCAAGCCATTGCACATTTGTTATTGGCTTATAATAGAATGTATTTCGATCCGATAGAAGCAACAGATATTTATACGAAACAATGCGCATTGAATGTAAATGTAAAGGATCTTGCTACAATGGCGGCTACATTGGCAAATGGAGGTGTTAATCCTATTACAAAGAATAAGGTGGTTAGCCAAACGACTGTGATGTATACTTTACCTGTAATGGCAACTGCGGGTCTTTATGATAATTCTGGAATTTGGCTGTTTAATACTGGGATTCCAGCAAAGAGCGGCGTTGGAGGAGGGATGTTAGCAGTGTGTCCAGGTAAATTTGGAATTGCTGTTATTTCGCCGCCATTAGACAACGCTGGAAATAGTTTGAAAGCTCAGAAAGTCATTCAATATGTTGTAGAAAAACTTAAAGCAAATCCTTACTGGATTGAGCCTAAGTAGGCTTTGGCTAAAAAAAGAAAAGTCCAAAAATAATTTTGGACTTTTCTTTTTTGTTTTTGAAATTTAAAAAGCAGTAAGATTTTTTAAATCAGCTATTGTTTCTGTTGGGTTTTCAGCTTTAAAAACAAAGCTTCCCGCTACTAAAACATCTGCGCCTGCCTCTACTAATTGTTTGGCATTTTTGTTCGTTACACCACCGTCAATTTCGATAATCGTCGAAGCGTTTTTGCGTGTAATTAAAGCTTTAAGCTTTCTAACTTTATTATAAGTGTTTTCGATAAACGATTGACCTCCAAAACCAGGATTTACACTCATGATGCAAACTAAATCAATATCGTTGATTACGTCTTCTAATAAATCAATGTTCGTATGCGGATTTATGGCAACTCCTGCTTTCATTCCTTCCGCTTTTATTGATTGAAGAGTTCTGTGTAAATGTGTACAAGCTTCATAATGCACGCTTAAAATATTAGCTCCTAAATCAGCAAAAGTTTTGATGTAACGATCTGGATCGATAATCATTAAATGTACATCGATTGTTTTTTTTGCGTGTTTTGAAATTGCTTCTAAAACAGGCATTCCAAAAGAAATATTCGGAACAAAAACGCCATCCATAATATCAATATGAAACCAGTCAGCCTGACTGTTATTGATCATTTCGATATCACGTTGTAAATTGGCAAAATCAGCAGCAAGAACAGAAGGAGCAATAAGTGTATTTTTCATTGTAGTGTGTTGTTTTTTTTACAAAGATAAATTTTTTTAACCGCAAAGAGCGCAAAGAATTACGCAAGGTGCGCTAAGTTTTTTTTTACGTAGATTTAGCAGATTGTGCAGATCTGATTAAATTATTCGCAATAAATTCAGCAAAATGAATCTGCTAAATCTGCGAGAAGATTTTTAATCATTTTGATCTGTGAAATCTATAGTTAAAACCTTGCGAACGTTGGGCTTAAAAAACAAGTAAAATAAAAAACTCCGGTAATCAGCCGGAGTTTCAATCATCAATCAAAAAACGAACAGTCAATCAAACTGTTGTTTGCTTTAATACCCAATATACGAAATTTTAGAACAAATTCCAAACTCCAATAACATTTGGAGTTTGGAATTGTTGATATTGGATTTTTGGGTGATTACCCAAGATAAGTTTTAAGAATTTTACTTCTTGAAGTATGTTTTAATCTACGGATTGCTTTTTCTTTAATCTGACGAACACGCTCACGAGTTAGGTCGAAAGTTTCTCCAATTTCTTCTAAAGTCATTGGGTGCTGATCGCCAAGACCAAAATACAAACGAACAACATCAGCTTCTCTTGGAGTCAATGTTTCTAATGAACGTTCAATTTCAGTACGTAATGATTCGTGAATTAATTCTCTGTCTGGGTTTGGAGATTCTCCAGAACGTAAAACGTCATAAAGGTTAGAATCTTCACCTTCAACAAGAGGTGCATCCATTGATAAGTGACGACCAGAGTTTTTCATAGACTCTTTTACGTCATTTACTGTCATGTCAAGTTCTTTTGCAATTTCTTCAGCAGAAGGCGGACGCTCGTTAGATTGCTCTAATAACGCATACATTTTGTTGATTTTATTGATAGAACCAATTTTGTTTAATGGTAAACGAACAATACGAGATTGTTCTGCCAATGCTTGAAGAATCGATTGACGAATCCACCATACAGCGTAAGATATAAATTTAAAACCACGAGTTTCATCAAAACGTTGAGCCGCTTTAATAAGACCTAAGTTTCCTTCATTAATTAAATCAGGAAGAGTTAATCCTTGATTTTGATATTGTTTAGCAACCGATACAACGAAACGCAGGTTGGCTTTTGTTAATTTTTCTAATGCTCTTTGATCACCTGCTTTAATTCTTTGTGCTAATTCTACCTCTTCATCAGCGGTAATTAGGTCAACTTTTCCGATTTCTTGTAGATATTTATCTAACGATGCAGTTTCACGATTGGTTACCTGCTTGGTGATTTTAAGTTGTCTCATGTTATTTGTGTCCTCAATTTTTAAGTGTACAAATGGTTATACGTATGAAGATTCAAAAAGGTTACAATTAAATGAAAATAATTTTATTTTTTTTTTAATAATTAGATCAAAAAAAAATCGGTTCAAGAATTGAACCGATTTTCGATGTTTATTTTACAGTAATATTTTTTGTAATATAGACTGGTTTTCCGTCATCTGTAAAACCTTCTAAAACAACTTCAAAATCACCTTTAAGATCTGAAGTATAAAAAGATAGGTTTTCTTCTTTTTTGTCTAAAGATAAAGTTGGTTCCCAAAATAATTGGTATCTGTAATCTGGAATTCGTTTCAAATTATTTCCCGAACTATAATCCGGATTATAATAAACTTTTGCAGGATTTGGCCTTTGAACGTCGGTTGGCTTCATGTATTTTTTAACATAGTTTACAGCGAAGTCACTGTTTTTGGTTTCAAAACTGATAAGTCCTCCGTATAAATTTGGGCCATAAGCATAAGGTTCTGTAATAAGACTGACTTTGTTAACATTTGCCATGTTGTAGTCAAATAAATCGCTTGAATCTTGTATAAGAAGACCGTCAACAATTATTAATGGCGGCCCGTAAGAGTTTAGATCTTTTTTATTATTTCTTACATACAATTGATATTTGTCATTAACACGTCTGTAATAAAGTTCTGTTATAACTTCTACTACATTTTCCTTTAGAGTTGGGAAGCGAGTATAGTCATCAAGTACATAAACTTTTTCGATACTATTAAAAAACGGGCTGATAACTGCTTCTTGAACTAAACTATCTTTTTTTATTTGATAATAAGCATTTTGAATCTGGCTGGCAGTTGAACGCTCTTCTATATCTTTTTTAAGATCTTCAGTTAAATTAAGTTTCGACGAAAATTGCAGTCCCGAAGTATCAAAGTTTGGTAAGGGATCTAAAGTAACGGTGAAATCCGAAGGGTTTTGATCAAGAACTTGAATAACAGCATTTGAGAAATTTGGAAATCGATCTAATAAAAATGTAAATTTCCCTTTAGAGTTTGTTTTAACTATTTTTAAAACATACTCTTTTCCAGGTAATGACATCGAAATTGATTTATTGTTTAAATCTTGATTGCTTTTTGATACAATTGAACCCGTAATTAATTCTGCTCGAAGTTCTGGAACAAATTGAAATGAAGTAGAAGAATAATTACTGTAATTGCTCGCTGTTTTTTTTGCAAACTCCTGTGGAGTTGTTTGTTTTAAAGTAGGAATCTGATCTTTTTTTCGAATAGAAATAGAGTAATTCCCTTTTTGAATTGTTTCTGTAAGCGATTTTACTTTGATATTTGCCTTATCTCTTGTGTAATAACTGTCTTTATCTAGTTCTAATTCGATTCTTTTTTCGTTGTCTAGATTAGAGTCGGAGGAAGTTTTTGTTGTTGATACACTATTTTTTAATGTATTGTCAAAAGTTACATTAGCATTAGGCTCTTGCGTTTGAAACGGATTGATAATAAACAAATCTATTTCAAATGTTTGAGATTTAGGGTTGTTTAACATCCATTTTGTATAGGCAATTAATTTATAATTTCCTGTTTTTAATGTTGTAGGTATAAAATAATCCCCTGTTCCAATTCCTTTTTGAAGATAAACTTTGTTTTTTTGAAAAGATTGTTTTCCATTGTCAACAAGCTCAATGTAAGCTATTTTGCTTACTAAACTTGGTTTGTTATTAAGTGGATTTAAACAATACAATTTATAAAGCAGAGTTTCGCCTGTTAAAAAAGTAGTTGTGTTTGTATGAAGAAAAATAGTTTCTTGCGATGATGTGGTTACTTTACTGTTCTTGTTTTGCTGCGCAGAGATAAATAAGCTGTTTGCAACCAAAAGTGTTAAAACCAATAATTGTTTAATTCTTTCCAAAATATGGGTCTGGTTATAGATTAATAGTTGTTTCATAGATAAGAGAAAAGAATTATTCTACCCAAAAAGGAGGAACGATGTTAGATGAAAAAGTCGTGCAGTCACCGCAAGGTGCTTTTACCATATAGAAAGTATCGTCATGGTTCCATGAAAACATTACTCTGGCTCTAGTACGAATTAACGAACGTAATGCTGAACCTCTGCATGGAAGGTTACCGTCGCAGCTTTTATATTCTTCTGGTTCGCAATCTGTCACATAGTATGGCGGCAGGCGTTCACCTGGGAACAAATCTCTATAATTGAAGTAAATTCGATCTGAAGAAACAGCAGAAACTTCAAAAAAGCCAAGTACTTTCTCATCGGGATTTTCTACAGATTTCATATTTCCGTAAAAGAACCCTGGCTGTTTTGGAGAAAGAATATTTCCAGATGTAGATAGATCTCTTAAAGTTTTATAAAAAGTATGAGATGCTAAATTTTGAACATACTGTTTTACGAAAATGCTATAACGATGCGAGATGATATAATTTTGATCGCTAATAAAGCGTACCGGATAATGCACACGATCTTCACTTGAGCTGTTAGTATTGTTAAGAAGAATAGCGTCAGAAGCTTTAGAAGAATAACAGGTTTTAACTTCCTTAATTCTACGAGTTACCACAATCTCTTCCCTGCCAGGAGTAGCGGGAATGTCTTGAACAGGGTTTCCTGGATTTGGCGGAATCACATCTACTCTTGCTTCTTCATAATACCACATTGGTGCTATGATTTTGTACGTTTCATAATATTCGTATCTGTAATATTTTGAAGTATTAGTCGGATCGTAACTATTTACATTTATTTGAACGCCTCGCTGCCCATTAACATTTTCGACAGTAGCAGTCATATTGTCAATTTTAGTTTCTGTTGTTAGAACCTGCTCATCAGAAGTATAGTTTTTTCCTTCTCTAGTTTTAATGTTTAGTTTGTATTTTGTACCTGGTTCTGCTTTAAATTGTGTAAGCGAAACATAAAGGCTGTCGTTTTCTTTAAACTGATACTCATTTCCTTTGTCATCTGTGATAAAAACATTAGCCCCTTTTTCAAATCTAGGACCAGTTTCTTCTAACTGATAAACTTGAGAAATTCTTATAGTTTGATTTTTAAGTTCGTTTGTGATTGTTCCTTCAACAACCATTGCGCTTTCAAAATCGGTATTTTTAAACGCATATTGTTCTGTACAACTTGTTATCGCAAGCGATAGTAGAAGAAAAACGGAGATTTTTAATTTAAAATATTTCATAATTATTAAAACTTGAAATTATAAGTAATACTAGGAATTGGAATAGAGAATATTGAAGTTTTGTAGGCTTTAATTTGTCCTTTATCGGTTACAAAAAATACCGAATAAGGATTGTTTCTACCTAAAACATTATAAACTGAGATGTTCCAAAAACTATGAGCGAATTTTTTGATTTTGTGATTTCCTTCAATGTTTAAACCTATATCAAGTCTAAAGTAATCTGGAATTCTAAATTTATTACGATCACTGTAAACAGTATATTGTGCATTTCCATAATCATACTTTCCAACAGGATATGTTATTGGTCTTCCAGTTTGGTAGACAAAGTTGCTGGAGAAGCTGTAGCGTTTTGTAATTCTGTAGTTTAATACAGCACTAAAATCATGAGGTTTATCAAAATTAGAGGCAAAGAATTTACCACCGTTTACTTTCTCTTCATTAAATTGACTGTTTAGTTTAATTAATGATCTTGAATAAGTATAACCAAGCCATCCATTAAGTCTTCCTACTTGCTTTTTTAATAAGAATTCGATTCCGTAGGCTTTTCCGTCTCCTTGGAGAAGTTCAGTTTCAATATTTTGATTAAGCAATAAGTCAGCTCCTACTTTATAGTCTAATATGTTTCTTGATTTCTTAAAATAACCTTCTACACTTAATTCTAATTCGTCATTTTTTAGATTCTTATAAAGACCTAGAGAAAATTGTTGAGCACTTTCTGGTTTTACATTTAAATCTGAAAGTTTCCAGATATCCGTTGGTGATTGTGTGGTGTTATTTGATAAAAGATGAATGTATTGATATGTTTTGTCATAACTGGCTCTAACAGAAAAATCATCTGTTATAAAATATCGTGCAGCGACTCTAGGTTCAAATCCGCCATATCTTTTAATTACTTCGTTATTGCCGTACGTTTTAGTTTCAACTACAGTAGCATCACTTATAGGAAGATTTTCTTCGTAAATTCTCTGAGTAGATTTTCCTAGCGCAGCAAATGAAGAATATCTTAAACCAAAATCAAGTAAAAACTTATCAGTAATTTTAAAATTATCACCAACATAAATAGCAGATTCTAAACCTCTTTCTTTATCTATTTCAATAGGAATTAATGTAGATTCTGGATTTTCAGGTCTTAAATATCCTGGATTAATACCGTACAATTTGCTTGAGATACCGTAACTAATTTTATGCTTTTCACTGTATAAGTAAATCATTTTTAAAGCTGCCTGAGTGTCGTTGATTTTATAACCAAAATCAAAAGCATTTATGTTCTCAGGCTGGTAATCTATATTAAATCTATACTCACTATTGGTAAAGAGAAGCGAACCTTTGTTTTTCTCATTAAAAGTGTGATTCCATTTTAAAGTTGCTAATCTATTACTGTATTTGTACAATGAGTCTGATGAAACACTAAACTTGTCATGACTGTAATAAGCGGTAGCTTCAATATCATTATTTGCGTTTATTTTATGGTTGTATTTTAGAATTAAATCATAGAATGATGCCTGACTATTTTTTAATTTTTCATCATCTAAACTTCTTAGAATCCAATCAGAGTAGCTGGCTCTTCCTCCTGCAATAAGACTTGATTTTCCTTTTACAACTGGTGTAGAAATCATTATGTTACTAGTTGCAGGACCAATTCCGGCTTCACCTTCAAATTTGTTGAAATTTCCAGTTTTAGAAGTTATGTCAAAAACAGATGATAATCTTCCTCCAAATTCAGCAGGAATACTTCCTTTATAAATATCTACTTTTTTTGTTGTGTATGGGTTTAATGCTGTAAAGAAACCAAAAAAGTGAGATGGATTATATAAAACAGCATTGTCTAATAAAAATAGGTTTTGATCTTCTTTTCCTCCTCTAACATTATATCCAGAAGAACCTTCTCCCGCTGTTTTGATACCCGGAAGAGTCAATGCAACTTTTAAGATATCACGTTCACCAAGAACCAATGGAACGTTTTTAATTCCTTCGGCATCAATAGTTGTAACTCCAGTAATTGCAGCCTTTGCATTTTTACTCTTATTTGTATTAATTAAAACTTCATCAAGCTGATTTATGTTGTCTGTAACAGCAAAGTTGAGGGAGCCGTCATTATAAACCATGATTTTTTTAGATACTTTGTCGTAAGCAAAAGTTTCTGTTTCCACTGTGCTGATTCCCGGCGGGACTTGTAATTTGTAATGTCCGTCTTTGTCAGTTATAGTTGAAAATTCAGTATTTGGAATTTTTACAACGATGTTAGGAATTCCTCCCTTGTTTTTTCCACCTCTAACATATCCTGAAAGAATATAGCTCTTCTTTTTTTGGTTTTTTACTTCTTTACCAATAAGAATAATATCCTTAATGTTTTTGTTAGGATTACGAGAGTTTGTTTTTTTTACCGAGTCAAATTGCTGATAAAAAATAGGAGCTAATGCTAAACCATTTTCATCTCTTTCTAATGGAATTCCAAAGTAATCATCAGGCAGCTCATTATATATGATGCTGTTATTGGTTAATATGACTTTGTTTTCGGCAACAAAAAAGTTGATGTTAGTGTTTTGAAAAACATCATCAAGGATTTCGGCTATGCGAACTTCTTTAAACTGTTTTGTGATAGACGTACTGTCAGATTCCAGCCATTTTTCATCATAGTAAAATTTAAAATACGACGTTTGTTCTATATTTTGAATTGCGGTTTTAAGATTAGCATTTTTAAATTCAACAGAAACTTTATCACTAATGACTTGTGAATGTATATTGTACTGAAAGGCTAATAAAAAGAATAGGAGAGTAATTTTTTTCATTTAGTTAGAACTTTTTTTAAAAAAACTATTGATTTGTTTCGTTAGATTTTCCATGAATTGACTTTTATCTGATCGTACTAACTTTTTATTTGTCTTGTAGTAATCATTGATTTCTTTCTTAAATGACGGAAAGATTTTTTTTATTTCTTTTGGCGAATCAACTTTGTAGAAAAATCCATTATATTTTAGAATGTAATTTAATTTCTCAATATAATTGTAATAAACTCCATCTGTCTGAAAAACTTTTATTTTCTCTTTGTAGTGTTTAGTGTAAAGCGAAACATCACTTCCAACGTAGTTTTCTTCATAAATACCTTTTACGATATTTGGAAATTCAATACTTTCAGATTTTAGATTGGTGAATTTTTTGTTATGGATATAAAAAAAATCAACCTTGTCTTTGACAATATTCATAGCTAAGTTGTCCGTTTGACCTTTTTGCTTGAAAATTACCTGATCTTCAAGTATATCGTACTTAAGATAGGAGTTAGAATAGATCTCTTCTTCGAAGCTTATATCGCCTACTGTAAATTCATCGATATAGTATCTGTGTTTATTTGCAATTGGACGAAATGGCTCGCTGTGCAAAACTCCGTTATTAATGTTTAAGTTGTCTTTTCCAACAGCATTGTCAAAATAATCATACAATGATGATTGGTCGTTGGACTGACAATATGAATAAGAAGTGTTTAGTAATATGCTTAATATCAGTAGATAAAAAGCCTTTTTTTGATGATTTTTCAAAGGATTTTGTGGTTTTGATGATTTGTTTTTGATTGGAGCCAAATATATCAAAAAAAATATGTTAACCTTTTAGAATTTTTGTTAAATTGTGATAATTTATTTACTTTTTGTGATTTTGCAGAATATTATAACAATTTTTTTAAGACATAGACGATAAACAAAAACCCTAATCAAGCTAATGAATTAGGGTTTTTTGACATAAATGAATTGAGGGCAAAAATTATGTTGTAAAAGAGTTTATTCGTAAGAATCGTCTGTACTGTCTAGGATTTCGTCAAATATTTTCTTCAATGATTTTAAATAAAGAGGAAACGAAAATGCCAGCAATAGATATTCTATTCTTAAAACAGTTATATCATCTAGAATTTTGTACAAGCTGGGAATAATAATGACTAAAGAAACTGCAACCCCAATCCAAGGATTTTTTATTAGCTTTTTTATGATTGGTAAAAGTTTCATTTCGTTTTTCTGGTTTAGCGTGATTCTCATCTACTTTTTTATTAGTTTCTTGATGTAAAAGTAATTTCGATTTCAAACTCTTGTCTTGAAAATGTCATGAAAGCCATTTTTCTTGTCATGAAAAGTGCCGTATTCTTTTTCGAATGAATAATAGGCGGTAAAAACGAAAAAATCCTCTTTATTTAAAGAGGATTTTAGAAAGGTATATTTATTAGGAAAGTTTCAATTAAGATAAAACGTTCATCTTTTTTATGAAATCTTTATAGGTATCACTCAAGGTTATTTTATGATTTCCTTTTAGAATAATTAGATTATCGGCAAGAATAATTTCTTCTATTTTTTCTGAATTTACAATTGTGTTGCGATGCGTTTTTATGAATTTGTTTTTATCTAATAAATCACTGATTTTGGTAAGCGAAATCAGGATTACAAATTTTTCTCTTTCGGTTATAATATTGCAGTAACGTTCTTCAACCTCTATATAGAGAATGTCATTTAAAGCAACTTTTTTGAGAGTGTTCTTTTTTTTGATAAACAAAAAATCGTTGCTGATTACAGTATTTTGTTCTTCGCTCAAAAAAACATTCGTTTGGTCATAAAACTTTTCCACAGCCATTTCTATAGCGTATAGAATTTCCAGCTCGTTAAAAGGTTTCATTAAAAAACTAAAAGGTTTTGTGAGTTTAGCTCTTTCAAAAATCTGTCGGTCTTGAGAGCTTGTTAAAAACACAAATGGTTTCGATGCATTTGGAATTATATTAATTGACTCTGCAAAAGTAATTCCGTCTGGTTTTCCATCTAGAAAAACATCAATCACAATAATGTCGACCGTTTTCTCGTAAAAAAGCTTTAAAGCATCTGTAAAATTTCTTGCCACTCCCGCAATTGTATAATTGTTTTCAAGCAGTACTTTTATTAAAGCGTCACTTTGTTCCGGAGTGTCTTCTATAATTAAAACATTAATATTGTCCATACTATTTTGTTTTAGGTAATGTCATTATCATTTTGGTTCCTTTGTTGATTTCGCTTTCAATAAAAAAAGTACCTCCATTTTTTTTGATCATTTGTTTGCATAATTGTAAACCTAAACCAGTTCCAATAATTTCAGAGTTCTCTTTTTTAGATAATAAGTCATTATCTTGAAGTAATTCATCAATACTATTTTGGCTCATTCCAATTCCAGTGTCCTCAATTATAATCTCGCAAAATTCGGAATCTATTTCTTTAGTATAAAATTTAATTTGACCATTTTGATTGCTAAATTTAATTGCATTGTCTAATAAATTTCTAAATACAATTTTTAATGAGTCAAGATCCACAAATAGAAAAATGTTTTTAGAAACCAAATTTTCGAATGTTATTGCTTTGTCTAAAAGTAAAGGCTTGTAGTTATATTCTATTTGTTGTATTATCGAATATAAATGAACCGATTCTTTATGAAAGTACAATTGTTTTGTTTGTAATAATGCCCAGTGTAATAAATTATCTAATAAGCTGTAAGTGCCGTTTGCGATGCTGCTGTTTTGGATAATTAATTGATTTAACTCGTCGTAATTTTTAGACTCTAATGTCGCAGATAATTTAGAATTACTAGTTTTTAATGCATTTACAGATGAACGCAGGTCGTGACTCACGATTGAGAATAGTTGATCCTTAGCTGCGTTTAATTCATCAAGTTTGTTTTTTTGCAGTAAAATGATTTTACTGTTTTTTACTTTTTGGGCATAGAGATAAACTCCTCCGGTTATGATTAACAGAAGGCCAATTGCAGAGAAAAACAAACCATTACGCTGTGAGTTTTTTAGTTTGTTTTCGATCTCGAGTACTTTTATTTGTTTTTGTTTTTGAGTGACAGCGAATTTCTTTTCAAAATCAGCTATTGCCCAAATTTTACTCTGATTGTTTAGGGAATCTTTCCATCGTTCAGATTCTTTTCTATACTCTAAAGCTTTTTTAAAATTGCCTCTGTTTTCTTCTACAGTTGCCATATTGAATGCAGCGTTTTCCTTTTTGTCAAAGTCTTTTGTTTTTTTAGAAAGTAAATACGCTTTTTCAAAATACGGAATGGCCTCTTTGTCTTTGTATTGGGAATAATATAAATTAGCAATATTTTGATACAATAGTATGAGTGAGATTGTGTCGTTTTCTTTCTCTTTTATTTCTTTACTTTTTAGTAAATAATTTTCGCTTTTTATGAACTCATTTAGATGCAAATAGCAAACCCCAATATTTTCATAAACAACACTTATTTTGTAATCTTGATTGTTATTGTTGGTTGAGTTTTTTTCGACTTCTGTAAAATAACCAATTGCTTTTTTAAATTCTTTGAGTTCTAATGCGACTTCACCTAAAGTTTTATTTACTAACGGATAAAATGAGAATTTTTTTGAAACTAAACTCATTTCTGTTTTTGATTCCTTAAATAGTTTTAATTCTCTAAAGGAGCATCCTCTTAAAAAATGACAGTAATCAGCGAGCTCTCGATTTTTTCCAGAGCTGAGCTGTTTCATGGAATAGACTAAAGTAGAATCCCATTTTTTGCTAGAAAAAAAATGTTGCGCTTTATAGAAATTTATATCTTCTTTAAAATGTGTAGTGTTTTTTTTAAGCGCTTCGCTAAACGAAGGGATATTGGTTTGTGCTTTGGCAAAGTATGAGATGAAAAATAAACACAGAACTGAAAGGGTAATAGTTTTAAGTTTGTGCATTTTACAATATTTTAGTTGATATTATTAAAATATGGCGAGCAAATAAATTGCTGCGCCATATTGTTTTATTTATGTTTTTAACTGCCAACTCCTGTTTTTGTTCCTCGCGAAGTTTCAGGATCAATGTCTTTTAAGTATGAAACTACCTCTGTAATATTGGTTACAGTATCTGAGGTATAATCTAATTCAACGTACCAAACGTCGCAGCTTTCTGGTGTTTCTTCAGAGAAATCGTAATCAAAATAAACTTGTAGAGCATCTTCAATTTCAGTAGGTTCTTCTACAGTTGGATTGTTCGGGTCTAGAGAATTGATGTATAATGTAGCTCTAATTTTTAAGGTAGGTACTCCATTTGGTTCATATAATTTTACTGAAACTAAAGGGGGAACCGGATAAGTAACATTTTTTGGATCTAAAAAAATAAAATCTTGAGAATTAATTCTGGTGTTTTGTATTACATTATAGGCCATAATTATGGTTTTAGGATTAATTATTTGTTATTGGTAGTTAAAGATATTTTTTTTCTTTTAATAAAGTGAGAAAAAAGAGGTGTTTTTTAGTTTGTTTTTGTTTTTTGCTCATTAAAATATTTATGAGCGTGACTTTTTTATTGAAAAGGCAATTATGAAACTGGATTAGTTATGGGGTAAAAAACGAAAAACCCCAATTCAACTAAATGAATCGGGGTTTTCTATGAATAAACCTTTAGTAAACTAAGATCTGATTACTCTTTTTTCTCCTCACGTGGAGGTCTTGGAACAAGTGCTTTTTTAGACACTTTTTCTTTTTTAGTTTTAGGGTCAACTCCTAAGTATTTCACTTGGAAAATATCTCCCATTTTAACTACGTCAGCAACGTTTTCAGTACGTTCCCAAGCTAGTTCAGATACGTGAAGCAATACTTCATTTCCAGGTGCAGCAGTATATTCTACAACAGCTCCAAAATCAAGCATTTTGATTACTTTCACTTCGTAAGCTTCTCCCATTTGAGGTTTGAAAGTGATAGATTGGATTTTTGCCAATACCGCTTCAATTCCAGCAGGATCTGTACCTAAAATTTCGATAACACCTTGCTCATCAACTTCGTTGATTACAATAGTTGTTCCAGTAGCTTTTTGTAATTCTTGAATTACTTTTCCACCAGGTCCAATTAATGCTCCAATAAAGTTTCCAGGAATAGTTCTAGTAATGATTTTTGGCGCGTGTGCTTTTACGTCAGCTCTTGGAGTTGCGATAGTTTCAGTTAATTTTCCTAAAATATGTAAACGTCCATCACGTGCTTGTGCAAGAGCTTGCTCCATAATGTCATAACGTAAACCATCAATTTTGATGTCCATTTGACAAGCAGTAATACCGTCAGCAGTTCCAGTTACTTTAAAGTCCATATCTCCTAAGTGATCTTCATCACCTAAAATATCTGACAATACAGCAAATTTCTCTCCGTCAGTAATCAATCCCATAGCAATACCAGAAACTGGTTTTACCATTTGAACTCCAGCATCCATTAAAGCCATTGTTCCAGCACAAACTGTTGCCATAGAAGAAGAACCATTAGATTCTAAAACTTCAGAAACAACACGAATTGTATAAGGACAATCTGCAGGAATCATATTTTTTAAAGCTCTTTGAGCTAAGTTACCGTGACCAACTTCTCTTCTTGAAGTTCCTCTTAATGGTTTTGCTTCACCAGTTGAGAAAGGAGGGAAGTTATAGTGTAAATAGAATTTCTCTTCACCTTGCTCAGATGGAGAATCGATTTGGTTAGCTTCTCTAGAAGTTCCTAAAGTTACTGTAGCCAAAGCTTGAGTTTCTCCACGAGTAAATAAAGATGAACCGTGAACTTTTGGTAAATAATCAGTTTCACACCAGATTGGTCTGATGTCTGTAGTTTTTCTACCATCTAAACGAACACCTAATTCTAAAACTACGTTACGAACAGCTTCTTTGTTTGTTTTGTAGAAATATTTAGAAACTAAATCACCATCAGCAGCTAATTCTTCTTCAGTAAATAAAGCTTTTACTTCTTCTTTTACTTCAGCAAATGCAGCGCCTCTTTCGTGTTTAGCTGAACCAACTTTTGCAATAGCATAAATTTTATCGTATGCTGCAGCTTTTACTTTTTTGTAAATTTCTTCGTTTTCTTTCTCACCTTCGTAAGTACGAATTTCTTTTTTACCAAAAGCAGCTTGTAAACGTAATTGTGCTTGGATTTGAACTTTGATAGCTTCGTGAGCAAATTTAATAGCTTCGATCATTTCAGCTTCTGAAATTTCTTTCATCTCACCTTCAACCATTGCTACAGAATCCATAGAAGCTCCGATCATCATATCGATATCAGATTTTTCTAATTCTTCTCTGCTTGGGTTGATCACTAATTTTCCATCGATACGTGCAACACGAACTTCAGAAATTAAGTTGTAAAATGGAATATCTGAAACAGCTAATGCTGCAGATGCAGCTAAACCAGCTAAAGCATCCGGCATAACAGTTTCGTCATGAGACATTAATTGAATCATAACTTGAGTTTCAGCATGGTAATCGTCTGGGAAAAGCGGACGTAAAACACGGTCAACTAATCTCATTGTCAATACTTCGCTGTCGCTTGGACGTGCTTCTCTTTTAAAGAAACCTCCTGGAAAACGACCTGCTGCTGCAAATTTTTCGCGGTAATCTACCGTTAATGGTAAAAAATCAACGCCAGGGTTTGATGTGCGAGCTGAAACTGCTGTTGCAAGAATCATTGTGTCGCCCATTCTTACTACTACCGAACCGTCAGCTTGTTTTGCTAAACGACCCGTCTCGATTGTGATGCTTCTGCCATCACCTAAATCGATCTTTTCTACAAATAATTGTGGAATCATAATTTTTCCTTATTGGTTATACAATGGGTTTTAGTTGTGTTGTAGTTGTTGTTGTGTGTAGTTGTTGTTTCTAAAACCCAATGAAAAACCAAACTTTTTTTCTTATAAATGCTTGTAATTAAATACAATTCTGTAAAAAACAAAAAGAGGCACTCTCGCACCTCTTTTCTATATTGATTATTTTCTGATATTCAATACTTTGATAATCTCACGATATCTGTTGATCTCTTTCTTTTTCAAGTAATCTAACAACGATCTTCTTTTACCTACTAATAGTACAAGAGAACGCTCAGTGTTGTAATCGTGACGATTTTTTTTCAAGTGTTCAGTTAAGTGACTAATTCTGTAAGTGAACAATGCAATTTGACCTTCTGCGCTTCCAGTGTTTGTTGCACCACCGTGTTGTGCGAAAATCTCTTCTTTCTTTTCTTTACTTAAATACATTCCAATATTATTTAATGATTTTTATGTATGTCAATACAACTTTTGTAAGACGGGTGCAAAAATACAACTTTTTTTTGAAAAATAAATAGTATTGAATCTTATTTTGTAATTATTGTTATTGGAAGCTTATAAAGAACTCTCGTTGGAATACCTCTGTATATCCCTGGATTCCATTTTTGAGCCTCATTAATGAGTTTAATTGCATTTTCATCCAATCCGTAACCAACACCTTTTATAACTTTTGGTTCAACTAAATTTCCTTCTTCATCTACAATGAAAGTCATATAGATCTTTCCCGAAACTTTATTTCTTGCTTCTGCAGGAATACGCATTGCTTTTGCAACATAACTATAAAAAGAATTGATTCCTTTTTTAGGAGCAGGCTGCTGTTGCTTTGTGGTGTAAAAATGTTCTACGTTTAAAGAATCGGTTGTTACTCCCGAAATTAAACTTCCATTTTCATATTTCTCGATAAAACTTAACTTTTTCTTTAAGTCTTTTCCTTTCCAATCAGCATCAGGCTGACCGTTTTTCATTTTGCCTTCTTCTTCGTAGTTTTCGGTTTTATCTGCATAGTCTCCATTTCCGTCAATAACTATTCGTTCTTTTTGTGGGTTCCAAAAATTATTGATTTTACGCTCAACTTTTCCCTTTTTGTCTACTGTATATTCAATTTCAGATTTTAAATCTCCATTTTCATACCAATTAAATTCTCTTCCAGATTTTTTGGCATTGACATATGATACTGTGGTTTTTTTATTTCCATTTTCATAATATGAAACAGATTGGCCTTCGTTTATCATGACATCTTTATCTGTAGTATTTGCAATATATTTTATTGCACCAGATTTATAATGGTCTTTGTAGACATAGGTTTTTTTTTCAGAATAATAACCTACAACGAGTCTTGTGTATTTGTAATTTTCGGGAGAGCTTGGCGTCCACAAAGAGTCGAGATAAATTAATTTATTAGCCGAAATAGTGTTTTGAGCAAACATATTTGCCACAGTAAAAAGAAATAGTAAAAGATGTAGAAATCGTTTCATAAAAGTTTAAGGCAAATGTTTGATTTAAATGGTTTCTTAAAATAAAGCAGCGACTTCTTGATTTACAAATTCTAAAAATCTTTCGTCAGCTTCAGTAAATGGATCAATAACATGGCTGTCAATATCTATTTGCCCAATATTTATTCCGTTTACAAACAACGGAACTACAATTTCAGATTTTACAGTAAAACTGCATGCAATATAATTATCCTGTGCTTTTACGTCTGGCACAACAAAATTAGCATTGCTTTCCGCTACTTGTCCGCAAATTCCTTTCCCAAAAGGAATTACAGTATGATCAGTTTCAGCGCCTACATATGGGCCTAAATGCAGTGTTTTGTTTTCATGGTTTGCAAAATAAAAACCTACCCAGTTGTAATATTCTACATTTTCATTTAATAATTGGCAGATTGCCAACAGTTTTTCGTCTCTAACAAGGTTATTGTCAGATACTATAGCACTTATTTTTGGTTGTAATTCTTGAAAAGTCATAATTTGAAAATTTTATACAAAAGTATTTAAAGCTGAACTCAAAAAATATATAAATTTGAAAAAAAAATCCGTTGAAAAAATATTTAATCCAGTTCAAGCCTTTTTTAGTTTTTTTGAGCACTTTTTTTTTCGTTTATATTGCATTAACATTATTGTACAAAGTGTATTTGGACGGATTTAAAGTTTATGAAGTTGACGGAATCACCAGTTTTGTTGGCCGCAATGTTGAACAAGTATTGAAGGGATTTAATTATGATGTAGAAGTTCAAGGAAATTCTTCAGATTCTTGGTTAGAAGTTTTTTTAAATAATGAACATGTAGTTCGTATTATTGAAGGTTGTAATGCTGTAAGTATTATGATTCTTTTTGTTTCCTTTATAATTGCATTTTCAGGAAAATTCAAGACGACACTGCTTTATGGTTTGTTTGGAGTTACATTAATTTACATTTTGAATGTTTTGCGAATTGCAGTATTAACGGTTTTGTTATTTCATTTTTCTCAATACACTCATTTTTTACATGGAGTTCTTTTTCCGTTGATTATCTACAGTTCTGTTTTTATCTTATGGTTTGTTTGGGTAAACAAATTTTCTAAATATGCTAAATAGATTTAAAGAGCATCGAATTAAAATATTCGCTTCCATCATTATTGTATTATGCTTTGTGTTAATACGAGCTTTAGAAGCGTCTTTGTTTTACGATCCTTTTTTGCAGTATTTCGAGTCTGATTTCAGCGGTGCACCATTTCCTAATGTTGATGTTTTTAGATTGTTTTGCAATTTGCTGTTTCGTTTTGCTCTAAATACAGTTTTGTCTCTAATGCTTATTTATGTATTGTTTAAAGATTTAGAAATTCTAAAGTTTACGGGTTATTTGTTTTTGTTTTTTTTTCTAGTTCTTTTTTCAATGTTCTTTATAATTATTCAATATTTTCAAGATAGCAGTTGGGCTTTATTTTATGTGCGAAGATTTATTATTCAGCCATTGTTAGTATTGTTATTTATTCCTGCATTTTATTATCAGCTTCAAAATTTAAAAAAATAACATTTTATTAAGTTTTTAATCTGAGAGTTTTTGGATACTTTTGCAGTATGAATTTAAAAAAGTGCACAGTATTATTTTTAGCGTTCTTGTTGTTGGTTTCCAACGCAGGTTTTGCTTTTGATGTGCATTATTGTGGAGGAGAGGTAGCTTCAGTATCTTTAAATACTACTGCTTCTGCAACACCGCAAAAGAAATGTTGTGAAACAAAAGAAGAAAAATCATCTTGTTGTAAAGACAAAGTTGTTCATTTTGAGAAAAAATCTGACAATGCAACTTTCAAAGTTTTCTTTTTTCAGCTTATAACGCCTGCTGTAATTCAAGAATATGACCCAATTGTATTTTTGTCTATTCCAAATTTCAAAAGCAATCAGATTACTTCTTATTATTCTGATGCTAATGCGCCCCCTTTATTTAAATTATATAATCAATATATTTTTTATTCCTGATTTTAATATTTAGAATCAAGCCTTTCTGGCTTGTTGTGTCCTGTTTTATTGTTTCTTGTCGAAGCTAAAACAGAAATTTCTAAATAATATTAAAATCTTTTTTTATGCAAAAAAATATCACGCTTTTTGTGATGTTATTGCTTTCTGTTTCTGCATTTTCGCAGGAAAATCTTGAGGAAGTAAAAATTACAAAAAAGCAAAAAGGACTTAAAAAGTCTTATACTCTTACCGCAAATACATCATTAATAACAAGTAAAGAACTTTTAAAAGCGGCCTGCTGTAATTTGGCAGAAAGCTTTGAAACTAACCCATCAATTGATGTTAATTTCTCGGACGCTTTAACAGGAACTAAACAAATAAAAATGCTGGGCTTAACGAGTCCTTATTTGTTGATTACTGAGGAAAACGTTCCTTCAGTTCGTGGTGCCTCTCAGGCTTACGGATTATCTTTTACGCCGGGAACATGGATCGAAAGTGTTCAAATTACAAAAGGAGCAGGAAGCGTTGTAAATGGTTTTGAAAGTATTTCGGGACAAATAAATACAGAGCTTTTAAAACCGTTAAATGACGATCCTTTCTTTTTAAACTTTTACGGATCTACCGATGCGCGTTTTGAACTAAATACTCATTTTAATAAAAAAATATCCGATAAATGGGCAACTAGTTTATTTGTTCATGGAAATGCGCGCGTTGCTAAAAATGATATGAATAACGATGGATTTTTAGATAATCCGCTGGGGAAACAAATCAATGTTTTAAATCGTTATCAATATTTTAATCCAGAAAGCGGCTTTGTTAGTTTTATCAATTTTAGATATATGAATGATAAAAAACAAACCGGCGAATTGGATTTTGACAAGGATACAGATCGTGGAACAAAAAATCACTGGGGATCAGAGATCAACACAGAGCGTTTTGATGTTTCTACAAAAGTTGGATATGTTTTTAAAGACATGCCTTATCAAAGTATTGGTTTTCAAAACGCTTTCAATACTCATAATCAAAACTCTTATTTTGGCTTAAATCAATACAATATTAAGCAGAATAGTTTTTACTCTAATTTAATCTTCAATTCGATTATCAGCAATACGATGCATAAATTTGCAACAGGGTTGAATTTTACTTACGATCAATATCAGGAATTTGTAAATGTAAATGATTACAGCCGTATAGATAATTCAGTTGGGGCGTTCTTCGAGTATACTTATGATAATACTGATAATTTTAGTTTGGTTTTAGGAGGAAGAGTTGACAATCATAATCGACTTGGTTTTTTTGTAACACCTAGATTACATATGAGATATAACCCTTGGAAAAATGGAGTAGTTCGTTTTTCTGCAGGAAGAGGAAAACGTTCGGCTAATATTTTTGCAGAGAATCAGCAGCTTTTTGCGAGTTCAAGAACATTTTCGATTCTAGATAACGGCGGGAAAATCTATGGTTTAAACCCCGAAATAGCTTGGAATTACGGTGTTAGTTTCTCACAAAAATTCCGTCTTTTCAATAAAAATGCAGAAGCAGGATTTGATCTTTATCGTACCGATTTTAAGAATCAGGCAGTTGTTGACCTAATGCAGAGTCCGCAAGAAGTTTTGTTTTATGATTTAAAAGGAAGTTCATTTGCGAACAGTCTTCAAGTTGAATTTAATTATGAGCTGATTCATAATTTAAATTTAAGAACAGCTTATAAATATTATGATATTCAAACAGATTATTTGAGAGGTACATTTCAACGTCCCCTTCAAGCGAAACATCGTTTCTTAGGGAATCTTGAATATGAAACTAATTTGAATAATAACAAGCAATGGAAATTCGATTACACTTTCAATTGGTCAGGTAAACAGCAATTACCTTATACGGCATCAAATCCAACTGCCGATCAATTTCCTAATTATTCGCCTTCTTATGCAGTAATGAACGTTCAAGTAACACGAGTTTTTTCTCCTGTATTTGAAGTATATGTAGGTGGTGAAAACATTGGAAATTATAAACAAGAAAAAGCAATTTTAGGTGCCAATGATCCTTTTGGACCAAATTTTGATGCTTCTATTGCGTATGCGCCAATTTTTGGGCAAATGTACTACGCTGGATTACGTTTTAGAATAAAATAAATTTTAATATAAATAATAAATAAAATGAGAAATATCGTATTAATTGCAATGATGGTTTTTTTAGGTTTTTCAGCTCAGGCACAATCTAAAAAGAATAAGAATTTAAAATACACAACAGAGGTTAACGGCAGCTGCGAACTGTGCAAAAAACGTATTGAAAAAGCGGCTTATAATGTGCCAGGTGTAAAAACGGCGACTTGGGATATTGGTTCACATCAACTTGCTGTGATTTTAAACGAAGAGAAATCATCAACAGCAGATTTAAATGCTGCTATTGCAAAGGTTGGGCATGACACAAAAGAAGTTAAAGCAACAGATGCTGATTATGAAGCTTTGCATTCTTGCTGCAAGTATGTGAGAGAATAACAGAGCCTTTTGAAAGCCCAAGTGAACCTTGGGCTTTTCAATAGTTAATTTATCTTTAAAATATGGCATTTAATTGTGGTTAAAACAATTTATTGTTAATTTCACGAACTTATAAGTATAACCAAATTCTTTTTATGAATAATTTTGATTGGACACAGTTAATAAACCCTGAATTTTATATAACTTTAAATATCGGAGGTTTTGAAATTGGGTTATTTATTGTTCTGTTTATAGTTTATGCTGAAACAGGACTTTTCGCAGGCTTTTTTCTGCCAGGAGATAGTTTACTTTTTTTAGCAGGTATTTACAGCCGTGACTTAATTCAAAATGTGGCATATATTCCAGGCGACTTTTTAAATGTATTTTTGCTTGCATTGGGAGTTGCTGTAATGGGGGTTTTGGGTAATATGACAGGTTATTGGTTTGGTGCCAAAAGCGGTTATTACTTATTTAAGAAAGAAGACTCTTTTTGGTTTAAAAAGAAATACCTGTTGCAGTCAAAAGATTTCTTTGAAAAATATGGTGGTAAAGCAATTATTTATGCTCGTTTTCTGCCAATTTTTAGAACTTTCGCGCCAATTGTTGCAGGGATAGTTTCTATGGATAAAAAGAAATTCATGTTTTACAATATTTTAAGTTCTTTCTTATGGTCGTTTATCTTGATTTTTGCAGGACATTATTTATACGGTGTCTTCTTGAAACAAGGAATTGATTTAAAGCACCATATTGAATACATTATCATTATTATTGTTGTCATTTCTACTTTCCCGGTTTTGGTTAAGCTTTTAAAGAAAAGACCAGCTGAGAAAATCTAAAGAAAATCTATAAATAAAAAAAGTCCGAAGTTTAAACTTCGGACTTTTTTTATGTCTCTAATTAACGCATGAAGATTACTCTATAAGATATCATTCTTGGAACGACAATACAAGTATAGAAGATCGTGTTTTTTTGTTTGCTTGGGTTTAATCAAAGAAATAGAGATGGTGCATTATGTCTCAGTACTAGAAACTACTGATAGTTATAAAGTGATGATATAAAAAAACTGCAAATCAGTTTGAAAAAGCTGAGTTGCAGTTTATATTAATTTTTTATTGTTGAAATAGAAGATATTTCTACGTTTGGTATTTTGAGATTAAAAAAATGGAAGACTTAAATCTTACCATTCATTTACTTTATTGGCATCCATCTTCAAGAAAATAAATAATAAAATAGTGAATCCCCATAAACCAGAACCTCCATACGAAAAGAAGGGTAGAGGAACTCCAATGGTTGGGAAAATTCCAATAACCATGGCAATGTTTACAAAGAAATGGGTGAATAAAATTCCTGCAACACAATAACCATAAACACGGCTGAATTTGGTTTTTTGCCTTTCAGCTAAATAAATTACTCTCAAAAATAAGCCCACAAAAAGTAAAATAACTACTAAAGAACCAGCAAATCCCCATTCTTCACCTACAGTTGTAAAAATATAATCGGTATGTTGTTCAGGAACGAATCCTCCTTTAGTTTGTGTGCCTTCTAAAAAGCCTTTTCCTATCCATCCTCCGGATCCAATTGCAATTTCAGATTGGTTGGTGTTATAACCAATACCTTTCATATCTACAGTTTTTCCTAAAAGAATATTGAAACGGTCTCTGTGGTGTTGTTTAAAAACGTTATCAAATACATAATCAACAGAAAGTACGAAACCTGACATTACTGCTAATAAAATAGCGCTTAAAATAATGTTTCGATCTACTGCTCGTCCTTTAAAATGTATAATAATAAGTACTCCTAACGCAATCAAAATAACGGCATAGGGCTCTAAAACAAGAGTTAATACAAATAAAAGGATAGTGATAAAACCTGTCCAAACGTACCAAGAAGGAAGTCCTTCTCTAAATAAAACAAGGATAAAAACACTATATATTAATGCACTTCCAGGATCGGGTTGAGGCAGAATCAGCATTACTGGTAAAAAAACGATTGCTAATGCCTGCAACTGTCTATTCGTTTCTTTAAGGTTAATTTGTGTGTCACTTAAATACTTAGCTAATGCTAATGATGTAGCAGCTTTTGCAAACTCAGATGGCTGCAAAGTGAAGCTTCCAATAGCGTACCAGCATCTTTGTCCTGCAATAGTTTTTCCAAAAAGAAACAATCCGGCTAATGATAACAGAGATACTCCAAATATTATACTGGCATATTTTTCGTAAAATTTTCCATCAACAAAAAGCACAACAAAAATTAAAGGAATAGTACATCCAATAAAGATTAATTGCTTTTGGTAAGTTCCATCCGTTGATAATAGTGATGACGAATAAATATTCAGCCACCCTAATATTACCAATGCAATATAGATAAAGACACTTATCCAGTCAATGTTATTTTTTACACTTTGATTTTTCATTTGAAATAATCTTTCTTAGTTCTTTTTAGTAGTGTCTATTGTTGTTTTTTTAACTTCTGTTTTTGGAGCTGTCGTTTTTGGGGTAATAATTTTAGCTTTTAAAATGGAATCTTTTGGTGTAGATTCGATTTTACTAGCTTCGCTCATTCCTCCTAGTTTGGCATATTCGCTCGCTAAACTTTTATTTAAAACACGAATCTCTAAATCAGTTCTCGTTATTTTTTTTCTTAAATACTTCTCTATCATTAAACTCGCAATCGGACCAGCTACTGTTGCTCCAAAACCTCCATTTTCAATCATAATCGCAATCGCGATTTTTGGATTGTCTTTTGGTGCAAATGCAACAAAAATAGAGTGGTCTTTAAGCTGTGTTCTTTTACCGTTAATTTTTGCAAAGTTTTCAGCTGTACCCGTTTTTCCGCAAATATCAATTCCTTCAACTCTTAAGGCATGTGCCGTACCTTTATTGTACACATCAAATAAACCGCTTATAACAGGCGGAAAATATTTTTGGTCAATAGAAGTAGTGTGTTTAGTTGTAAATTTTGGATCAATTTTTTCACCTTCAATTTTTTTAATGATATGAGGCGTGTAATAGTATCCTTGATTTGCAACAGTTGCCATCATATTCGCAAGCTGAATAGGTGTCATTAAAACCTCTCCTTGGCCAATTGCATTCGAAACAATTGTTGTGCTTCTCCAGCCTCCGTTAGGATAAATTCGTTTATAGGTTTTAGAATTTGGGATATTACCTCTTTTTCCTGTTGGTAAATCATATCCCATAAATTGACCTAAACCAAAACTTCTCATATGGTCACTCCAAACATCTACAGCTTTACCTGGATTTGCATATTTGTTAATAGTTAACATGTATGCTTGAGCAAAGTAAGTGTTGCAGGAATTATAAATACCGTTATGCAATTGATGAGGTCCAAATCCGTGACATTTCATAAAGCGGCCACGTCCATAACTAAATCCATGATGACACATAAAAGTAGTTTGTTCGTTGATAACGCCTTCTTGCAGAGCTGCTAAACCAGTTAAAATTTTAAACGGAGAACCAGGAGGGTACTCGGCTAAAAGTCCTCTGTCATACAACGGTTTTGCAATCGAATCATGATATAAAAGAGTATAGTTTTTAGAACGTTGTCTTCCAACTAGGATTCCTGGGTCATATGACGGAGCGGTTACTAATGCTAAAATCTCTCCTGTTTTAGGTTCGATAGCAACAATTCCTCCTCTTTTATTAATCATTAACTCTTGGCCATACTTTTGAAGTTCAGCATCAATAGTTAAATTAATATCTTCTCCTGCAACAGCGATCGTATCGTATTTACCTTCTTTATAAGAGCCGATTTCACGGTTGTATTTGTCTTTCTGAATGTATTTTACACCTTTTATACCGCGTAAAACTTCTTCGTAGCTTTGTTCAACACCTTGCTGTCCAATTAAATCACCACTGTTATAATAAGGGTTTTTTGCAATTAAAGCCTCATTTACTTGTGTAATAAAACCAAATATGTTGGCGCCATAATCGACTTCGTAATCACGAAGAGAACGTTTTTGAAAATAAAAACCTTCGTATTTCCTAATTTTCTCTTGGAAAGCAGCAAATTCATTTTTATTTAACTGCGCTAAAAATACTGATGGTAATCGTGGACTGTAAACTTTTGCTTTAGCAACTCTTTTCTCGTAATCTTCGGGAGTAATGTTTAGTAAGGCGCAAAACTCTGGAATATTCAGATTTTCTTTAATATCTCTAGGAATTACCATGATATCGTAAGAAGCCTGATTGGCAACCAGTAATTTGCCATTTCGGTCATAGATATATCCTCTTTCTGGATAATCATAGACTTTTTTAATGGCATTGTTTTCTGATTTCAATTTAAACGAATCATCAATGATCTGCAGATAAAATATCCGCATTACTAGCAAAGATGCTGCAATAATAATTAAAGAGGGCAGCAGAACTTTTCTCATCGTTTATTGGGCTTAATAAGATAAATTATTATAATTGAAGTGATTATTGTAAAAATGGTGCTGAACAAGGTTCGCAGTAAAATGTCTAGTATAAATTTAAATTGAAAAGCTTCTAATGTAAATAGTATAATATGATGCAATAAAACAGATACTAGAATAAATGAAAACCTTTCGGGTGTTAAAGATTCATTTAGTTTAATAGTTTGATATTCATAACTTAAACCGAATGAAAATTTAAAGATATAAGGCCTGTAATAGGCTAGAATTACACAAGCAGTTGCGTGAATTCCGCCAGAATTACAAAACATATCCATCATCAATCCTAATAAAAAACTAGAAATAATTAATCCTGCTCTATTGCTGTTCACAGGATATAATATAATATACAAGATATATGGGAAGGGACTTATGTACCCTAAAAAATTCATATTATTGAAAATAACAACCTGAATTGCTAGTAAAATAATAAAACGAAGAATATTGACTAATAAAGCGCTATTCATCTTTTTCCTTGTTTTTGTTTTCTAAATTAATAAGTTCTTCTCTGTCCTTACTTTTGATAATATAAACATGTCCTAGATTTGTCATATCGTTAAATAGTTTAACGTTTATAACATAGTAACTTGTGTTCTTTTTGATGTAAATTTTATCTACAGTTCCAATGTTTATTCCTTCAGGGAAAATCACTGATTGCCCGCCGGTAACAATGGTGTCGCCTTTTCTAATAGAAGCTAATCTTGGAACGTCTTCAAGTTGAACAAAACCAGTACTTTTTCCATCCCAAGTTAAAGAACCAAAGTGATTTGATTTTTTGATTTTAGCATTAATTTGAGATTTCATGTTCAAAATACTCACAACAGTCGAATATCTCGGCGATGTATTATCTACAACTCCAATAATCCCTAAACTGTTAATTACTCCCATATCTTGCTTAACTCCATCGTTTGCTCCAGAGTTTAAGGTGATATAGTTTTCATGAGTATTATAAGAGTTGTGAATTACTTTTGATACAATAATATCTGCAGGTTTTACTCCTTTTATACTATCGGCCAAAGGTATTTTGGTAGTATCCTCTTTGTTGAATAAAAGACTTTTTAATCTTGCATTTTCAAGTACAAGTTCATCATTTTCAGATCTTAAATTCAAATATTCGTTGATGTGATTGATTCTTTCGTAAACGCCTCCGCTTAAAAAATTTGCGGAACTGATTACTCTGCTTCTGTGATAGGAGTGTGACTGAATTGTGAGCGTCAACGAAATACCTAAAAGCAGCAAAAACAGTAATCGATTACTGTTTCTTAAAATGAAATTAAAAATTTGCTGCATTTCTTGTTTGGTTATTTTGTTTCAGGATATGCTTTTGGTTTCAAATTTTATTAGAGTCAAATAGTGAAATTTGACTCTAATAAAAGTAAATTGATTACTATTTTGAATCTTATTTGATTAAGATACTTTTAAATTTTGCAATGTTTTTAAGTGCCATTCCAGTTCCACGAACAACCGCTCTTAAAGGATCTTCTGCAATGTAAACAGGTAAATCTGTTTTTTGAGAAATACGCTTGTCAAGACCTCTTAACATAGATCCTCCACCAGCTAAATAAATACCTGTATTGTAGATATCTGCAGCTAATTCAGGAGGTGTTTGAGATAATGTTTCCATTACAGCATCTTCAATTCGTTGAATCGATTTGTCTAATGCTTTTGCGATTTCGCGGTAAGAAACATCTACTTGTTTTGGTTTACCCGTAAGTAAATCTCTACCTTGAACAGACATATCTTCTGGTGGACCGTCTAAATCTTCGATAGCCGCTCCAATTTGAATTTTTATTTTTTCGGCAGTACTTTCTCCTACAAAAAGGTTGTGTTGTGTACGCATGTAATAAACGATATCATTTGTGAATACATCACCTGCGATTTTTACAGATTTATCGCAAACAATTCCGCCTAAAGCGATAACAGCAATTTCTGTTGTACCACCTCCAATATCGACAATCATGTTTCCTTTTGGCTGCATAATGTCAATACCAATACCAATTGCGGCAGCCATAGGCTCATGAATTAAGTAAACTTCTTTTCCGTTTACTCTTTCACAAGATTCTTTTACCGCTCTCATTTCAACCTCAGTAATACCAGAAGGAATACAAACCACCATACGTAAAGCTGGAGTAAACATTCTTTTTTTCAATGCAGGAATGCTTTTAATGAACATGTTGATCATTTTTTCCGAAGCATCAAAATCAGCAATTACACCATCTTTTAAAGGCCTTATGGTCTTGATGTTTTCATGCGTTTTACCTTGCATCATATTGGCTTCTTTACCAACAGCAATGATTTTGCCTGATATTCTATCACGTGCAACGATCGACGGACTATCAATAACAACTTTATCATTATGTATGATTAAAGTGTTTGCGGTACCAAGGTCTATCGCAATATCCTCGGTCATGAAATCAAAAAATCCCATAAGTTTTTTAGGGGTTTAAAATGTTATAAATTATTTATCGAACAAAGTTAAACAAATTAATGTTTAAAATGACGAGTTCCTGTAAATACCATTGCAACATTATTTTCATTGCAATAATTTATACTTAATTCGTCTTTTATTGAGCCTCCTGGCTGAATTACAGCAGTTATTCCTGCTTTTTTGGCTAATTCTACACAATCCGGAAATGGAAAAAATGCGTCGCTTGCCATAGAAGCGCCTATTAAATCAAATCCAAAAGCTTTTGCTTTGTCAACTGCTTGAACTAAAGCATCAACTCTCGACGTTTGACCTGTGCCAGATGAAATTAAAGTTCCGTTTTTTGCAAAGACAATAGTATTTGATTTTGTGTTCTTGCAAATTTTTGATGCAAAAATCAAATCCTCTATCTCTTGAGCAGTAGGTTCTGTAATTGTAACGGTTTTTAAATGCTCTTTATTATCTGTAATATTATTTCTGTCCTGAATTAACAAACCATTAAGACATGTTCTAACTTGTCTTGAAGGTAATTCAACTTCATTTTGGACTAAAATAATTCTGTTTTTCTTTTCTTGTAAAACTGTAATTGCTTCATCATCATAAGCTGGAGCAATAACTACTTCGCAGAATAATTTGTTGATTTCTTGTGCAGTTTCCAAATCAATCTTAGTGTTTGAAATCAAAACTCCTCCAAATGCAGAAGTTGGGTCACAAGCTAAAGCAGCTAAATAAGCCTCGCTGATTGTTTTTCTTGACGCTAAACCACAAGCATTATTGTGTTTAAGAATTGCAAATGTTGGTCCGTCAGTTTTGAATTCAGCAATTAAATTTACTGCAGCATCAACATCAAGTAAGTTATTGTATGATAACTCTTTTCCGTGAACTTTATTGAACATTGCGTCAAAATCGCCAAAGAAAAAGCCTTTTTGATGTGGATTTTCTCCATATCTTAAAACCTGACCATTGTCAATGCTTTCTTTGTAGATAGTTTCGTCTGTATTGAAATAATTAAAAATAGCTCCATCATAATGAGAAGATACGTGGAAAGCTTTTGTAGCTAACAATCTTCTGTTTTCAAGAGTTGTAGAGCCATTTTGTTCTGTAATCATATCTAAAAGCAAACTGTATTCATTAACAGAAGCAACGATGACAGTATCTTTGAAGTTTTTTGCTCCAGCGCGAATCAATGAAATTCCGCCAATGTCAATTTTCTCGATAATATCTTGCTCGCTTGCACCAGAAGCAACTGTTTTTTCAAAAGGATACAAATCAACAATTACTAAATCAATCTGCGGAATATCAAATTCCTTCATTTGTTGAACATCACTTTCATTATCTTGACGATTCAAGATTCCTCCAAAAATTTTTGGGTGTAAAGTTTTTACTCGTCCTCCAAGAATTTCTGGGAAAGAAGTAATGTCTTCAACAGGAACTACAGGAATACCAAGGTTTTTAATGAAATCTTCAGTTCCTCCAGTAGAGTAAAGTGTAACATTTTGTTCGTGTAATTTTCTAACGATTGGTTCTAATCCATCTTTAGAAAAAACAGAAATTAATGCCGATTGTATTTTTTTAGTTGTGCTCATTGTGTAGTTATGATTTTTGAGACTGCAAAAGTAGTTTTTTTATATATTATTTTAAAGAAAATTAATGTAACATTATGCTAAAAAAATCTACTGATGAGTAAGTTAACTTTTATTAGGTTTTTGTTTTTAAATTATTGAATTTTACTTTGTTGAAAAATACTACTATATGCTTCTTTATCTAAGATTATTAAAAGAAAGTTTAAGCTTTGCTATAAGCGCTCTGCGAAATAATAAACTACGAACTTTATTGTCGCTTTTAGGCGTTACTATTGGTATTTTTTCAATTATCGCTGTTTTAGCTGCTGTTGATTCTTTGGATAGAAAAATTTCAAAAGATTTGAGCAGTTTAGATAAAAATACGATTTATTTAATGAAATACTGTTTTGGGCCTTCCGAAATTCCGCAATGGAAGAGAGAGCAGTTTCCAAATGTGAAGTATGATGAATATATCGCTTTAAAAAATTCACTTAATAATACAGATCAGGTTGCTTACCAGCTTTTTGTAAATCATGAAAGTTTAAAATACGATTCAAAAACTGTCAGTGATGTGAATATTGTGCCGTCGTCAAGTGAAATGGTCGATATTGATGGATTGAGTTTTGATAAAGGAAGGTTTTATAATGAATCTGAATCGAATTCAGGAACAGCTGTAATTGTTTTAGGATATGATATTGCCGAAGGACTTTTTGGAAGCAGTGATCCTATTGGTAAAAACATACGACTTTATGGTCAGCGTTTTACTGTAATAGGTGTAATTGAAAAACAAGGTGCAGGTTTTTTTGGAGATAGTAATGATACTTCAGTTTATCTGCCTGCTAATTTTTTGCGTAAAATGTATGGCGACAGCGATGCAATGACTCCGGTAATTGTTTTGAAACCAGAGAAGGGCATTGATATGGAAGCTTATAAAGCTGAAGTTGCACAAAAACTTCGAGCAACTAGAGGAATGAAAGCAGGAGAGATGGATAATTTCTTTGTAAATGTTCTTTCTGGTTTTACTGATTTTATCGACGGAATTCTGGGGCAGATGAATGTTGTAGGCTGGATTATCAGCGGATTTTCTCTTTTAGTCGGCGGTTTCGGAATTGCGAATATTATGTTTGTTTCAGTGAAAGAAAGAACGAATTTAATTGGGATTCAAAAATCATTGGGAGCAAAAAACAGATTCATATTATTTCAGTTTTTATTTGAAGCTATAATTCTTTCAGTAATTGGCGGGATTATTGGTTTATTGATGGTTTGGGGAATTGCTCTTATTTTGACAAAAGCACTCGATTTTGAATTTGTCTTGAGTTTTGGAAATATTGTATTAGGAACAACTTTAGCGGCACTTATTGGATTAATTTCAGGAATTTTACCTGCAATTTCAGCTGCAAATTTAGATCCTGTTGAAGCAATTAGAACAGGAATGTAGGTCTTTTTTAAGGTTCAAAGGTTCAGAGAGAAAAAAGAGGCAAAGGTTTTTTGGGTTCTGAGATTTTAAGATGTTAAGAAGTTGAGATCTTATTTTTTAAAATTCCTTAATCATATATTTTGCAGTATGATATAAAAAAAATCCCAAGAAGTAATTCTTGGGATTTTTTTATATCACAACGGATTGAAAATCCTATTTTTCTTTTAATAATTTCTCCAAATATTCAACTTTTTCTTTTTCTGATTGAAGCATACGCTCATAAAGTTCAATAACTTTATCTAATGGATTGAATGTACAATGCGTTGGATTGAACATTCCATTTATTCCAGTGCTGGTGCTGTTGTCATAAAAACTATTAAAATAATTAATCATATTTTCTTCGGTAAAGTTTTTAATGGCTTCAGCACTTACTCCAAGTGCTTTTGCTACTTCTTCAAGTTTTGCATCATCTATGGTTTCGCTATTTTCTATTGCAGATACAGTTTGTTGAGACGTTCCTAAAGCTTGAGCGAGAGCTTCCTGCTTCATATCTTTAAGTTCGCGAATACGGCTTATTTTTCGTCCTATATGGTTTTGTTTTGTTGCTGTGTTCATAATTCAAAGATATTTATAATGCTTTAATAAAAAGTGGGTTAGGTAAAAAACAAGTCCGTTTCTGTAAGATACATTTTTTAATAGTTCGTTTGGGATAGAACTATTATTGGAAAACAAAAATACAATTTTTCAGACAAGTATTGTTGAATTATAGAAACAAACAATTTATTTACTTTCCTGCAAGGTTTTGAAAAACTTGCAGGATGATTAAAATGTATTTATAAGACTTAAATGGTTTAAAATAAAAAAAATCCCAAGAAGTAATTCTTGGGATTTTGTGTTTTTAGAAAGTCCGAAAACTATCTAATATCATTATTCTGAATCAAATCGATGTATAAGTTGATCTTATCTTTCAATTCTTTTCTAGGCGTGATAAAGTCTAAGAAACCGTGCTCTAATAAGAACTCAGCCGTTTGAAAACCTTCTGGTAAATCTTTTCCTGTAGTGTCACGAACAACACGCGGTCCAGCAAAACCAATCAAAGCGCCTGGCTCAGAGATGTTGATGTCTCCTAACATTGCGTAAGATGCAGTTGTTCCACCCGTTGTTGGATCTGTACAAAGTGAGATATAAGGTAATTTTGCTTCAGCTAATTGAGCTAGTTTTACAGAAGTTTTTGCTAATTGCATTAAAGAATAAGCAGCTTCCATCATACGAGCTCCACCAGATTTAGAAATCATTACAAAAGGCAGTTTGTTTTTGATTGCGTGATTAATACCTCTTGCGATTTTTTCACCTACAACAGCTCCCATAGATCCACCAATAAAAGCAAAATCCATACAGCAAATTACAAGTTCTTTTCCTTTAGATTTTCCTACTCCCGTACGTACAGCGTCTTTAAGATGAGTTTTTTCCATTACATCTTTCAATCTTTCTGCATATTTTTTTGTGTCAACAAAATGCAAAGGATCTTTTGATGTCATGTTTTTGTCTAACTCAACAAATTCGTTGTTGTCGAATAAAATTTCAAAATAGATTGCGCTTCCAATTCGAACATGAAAATCATCTTCAGGGCTTACGAATAAGTTTCTTGCTAATTCGTCAGCATCAATAATTTTTCCAGTAGGAGATTTGTACCACAATCCTTTCGGAACGTCCATTTTATCTTCTGTCGCGGTCGTAATTCCTTTTTCTTGTCTTTTAAACCAAGCCATTTGTTCTAGTATTCAGTGTTCAGTAATCAGTTTCAGTGTTCAGTTTTTATAATCAGTTTTAAGTATTCAATTATGAACTAAATACTTAAAACTGTTACTGATCACTTTTTAAAGCGTATTTACGTTATTCAAGTCAGCAAAAGCTTGTTCAAGTCTTGCATTGAATGTTACTTCGCTCTCACGAACCCATTTTCTTGGGTCATAATATTTTTTGTTAGGAACATCAGCTCCTTCTGGGTTACCAATTTGAGTTCTTAAATACTCAATATTGTTTACCATATAATCACGGATTCCTTCAGTATAAGCAAACTGTAAATCAGTATCGATATTCATTTTGATAACTCCGTATCCAATAGCTTCTCTAATTTCTTCAAGTGTAGAACCTGAACCTCCGTGGAAAACGAAATCTACTGGATTGTGACCAGTTTTGAATTTGTCTTGAACGAAATCTTGAGAATTTTTTAAGATTTTTGGAGTTAATTTTACGTTTCCTGGTTTGTAAACACCGTGAACGTTTCCAAAAGCAGCAGCAATTGTAAATTTAGGGCTTACTTTAGATAATTCTTCGTAAGCGTAAGCTACCTCTTCTGGTTGAGTATATAATTTTGAGCTGTCTACGTCTGAGTTGTCAACGCCATCTTCTTCACCACCTGTAATACCAAGTTCGATTTCTAATGTCATTCCCATTTTGCTCATTCTAGCTAAATATTCTTTGCAGATTTCGATGTTCTCTTCGATTGGCTCCTCAGACAAATCGATCATGTGAGAACTAAATAATGGTTTTCCTGTTTCTGCAAAATGTTTTTCAGAAGCATCTAATAAACCATCGATCCATGGCAATAATTTTTTTGCGCAGTGGTCAGTATGTAAAATTACAGTTGCACCGTAAGCCTCAGCTAAAGTGTGAATGTGTTTTGCTCCAGCGATTCCACCAGCGATTGCTGCTTTTTCGCCTGCATTAGATAAACCTTTTCCAGCGTTAAATTGTGCTCCTCCGTTAGAAAATTGAATGATAACCGGTGCGTTTAATTTTGCTGCAGTTTCTAATACTCCATTAATTGTACTAGATCCTGTAACGTTTACAGCAGGTAAAGCAAATCCTTTTTCTTTCGCATAATTAAAAATCTCCTGTACTTGATCTCCTGTAGCTACTCCGGGTTTAATATTGTGTGCCATTGTAATTTTTTTTATAGTTGTTTTTAGTTTTTAGGTTGCAAAAATAAGAATTAATTAGCATTAGAACGGATAATTTATTCCAAAATTTAAAACCGAGTGCCCAAAATTGTACTCTTTAAACCAACGGTCACCCTTCTCATGCGCCGGATTATAGGTCTTAAAGCCTAAATCTAAACGAATAACAAAAAAGCTTAAATCATATCGTAAACCAAATCCTGAGCCTAAAGCAATTTCAGCTAAATCGTTTACGCCAGAAAATTTTGCCTTCTCATCGATGACATTATCGAGCACATTCCAGATATTTCCGGCATCTGCAAAGATGGCTCCTTTAACATCTCCAAACACTTTAAATCTATATTCTGCACTAAAAGCAATTTTCATATTTGCCTCGTTGAAGTCATTTACGGCATTCGTACTTCCAGGTCCAAGAGAGTAAGGCTGCCAAGCACGGTTGTCATTTGATCCTCCTGCGTAATAACTTCGTGAGAAAGGAATATAATTTGAATTTCCAAAAGGAACTGCTATTCCAAAAAAGCTTCGTACAGCTAATACTTTCTCTTTTCCAAAATCCCAGTGTTTAATATAGTCAAATTCAGTTTTGATATACTCTGAGTATTCTAAGTTGAAAATTTCGTAATTACCATTTGCATTTTTTGGCAGATTTCCTAAACTTGAAATCGCTGACAATAAGGTTCCTGCAGATTCTATTTTAGTTTTGAATTGATAAAAAGTATTGTCCGCTAAATCCTTTTTAGTCGTTTTAGTAAAAGTGTAGCTCGTTGCTAGAATAAAGTCGTTTTCTGTTAAACGAACCCTTCTTTCTTCGATGCTTTCTACATCTTTATATTGCGGATCTCCAGGCAGCAATGCTGTTTTATTGCTTAATACGTCACTAGTAAAACCTGTTGTTCCGTTTGGAATAGTAAGGTCTTTTCTAATCTGTTCTTCTGGCGTATCTCCCCAGTTGATAGGTCTAATGTTGTAATCTTTACCAATTCCGTTTAATTCATCATAAGAAGAAGTATAAACGTTAAAATAATTGTTTGGATTTAGATTTCTTACGAATTGAGCATTAAGCAGATCAAATTTTACAGTATTGTGACGTTTTGGTGACCAGTTATACGATATTCCTCCAGTGAAGTTTTCTTTATCTAAACCAATATTGCGTTGTTTTGAAAAACCTGCCGAAATACTGGTAGATGGAATCATTCTTTTTGGAATAATCTTTTCAGTACCAAAAGGCATCAGGATTCTTGGGAAATTAAGCTTCAAGTCAACCCCATATTCAGAAACATTAAAAAAGTTATCGTTAGGATTTGCCATGTCTTTAGAAGAGCCAATATTTAAACGGGTTGAGATTTCTAAAGTTTCAGCTCTGTTGAATACATTTCGTATAGTTTCAGATATACTGGCTCCAATACCAAAGTCTTGAATATTTGAGTGTGTAACATCTAAAGTTGTACCAAAACTATATTTTTTTCTAGGTGTTAAATAGACTTTTGCAATTAAAGATTGTGCTGTTGAGTCACGTTTATCTACCTCATATTGTATTGATGGGTAATTGAAAATTTTAAGGTTGTTTAAATATCGAGATGAAAGTGTTGTTCTGGTGTCAGAAAAAGTACTTCCTTTATTTATAAAAACAGCATCGGTAATGGCACGAGGCTTATATTTTAGTTTTTTATAACTATATAAATTGAAGTTATTGTAAGTAGTACTGTCGCTGATTTTGTTTTTAGCATTTGCAGCAGAGTAATCGGTGAAAATGTTTACATCGCTGATTGTATATAGTTTAAAAGGCTCAGTTCGGCTGGAGTCTTTTTCCTGTATATTATTATTGCTGATAATAAGAGTTACATCGGCTTTGTTTTTTTTGCCAATAGTATCAATGTCAAAAGTGATGTACGTAGGCTGAAAAAAGTATGCGCCGTGATTTCTAAAATAAGTCGTGATACGATTTTTTTCCTCTTCAAAATCAGTGGTTTTGTATTGGTTTCCAGATTTTAAAAGAGAAGCCTCGGGATTGTTTTTGTATAATGAATCAAGGGCAGGAGTCATTATTTTAGTTCGAATAGTGTCTATAATATAACCAGGTCCAGTAGTTATTTTATAATTTACCTGTGCTTTTTTTCGAGCAATACTGTCAATAGTATAATCTGTTGAAACATTAAAGTAACCATTGTTAAAATAATAATATTTTAAGCGCAACAATGACTTTTTAGTTTTTGAAGTATCAATTATTACTGGTGCTTCACCGGTGTTTTTTAAAAAATCATTAAGTCCTTTGTTTAAAAAAGATTGTCCAAGTCGATCAACTTGCTTTGCAGATAATACTTTTGACCAACGTTCATATCTATGTGGATGTTTGATAAATTGAGCCTTATAAGTTGAATCAGGATTTAAGTTTGCTAAGTTGTATAAATTCAGACGAAGTTTGTACCCTAACAGTTTACCATTAGGTTTTTGATACATCTGATTTAAGGCTGTTTCGTCATTTGTAGATTTCCCGTTTACAAGAATATTATTTTTTACAAGAAGGTTTTTTCCGTCAGGAACTCTTTTTACAGCATTACAAGCGCAAATAAGTATTGCTATTAGAATAAATGCTATTATTTTTGTAGAATTCTTTTTCAAGTGTTTTTAAAAATTTAATTCAAAAGTACATTATTTTATGGTTACTAAAAACCAAATAAAGCTTATCTCAGGTTTGCATCAAAAAAAGCAGCGTTTTGTAAATCAATTGTTTTTTGCCGAGGGGGTAAAGGTAATTCAAGAATTACTGCAATCCAATTTTGAATTAGAGCATTTATACACCACATTAAATGATTTTCAAGAAGTTCAAACTTCAAAGCGAACTCTTATTAATGACCAAGAACTAAAAAAAATAAGCGCGCTGACAACTCCAAATTCTTGTTTAGCAGTTTTTAAAATGCCTGTCGAAAACGAAATCAATTCTACGGGTTTAATCCTCGCTTTAGATGATATTCGTGATCCAGGAAATTTAGGAACCATTCTGCGTCTTTGTGACTGGTTTGGAATTAAACAAATTGTTTGTTCTAAAGAAACCGTCGATATTTACAATCCAAAAGTTGTACAGGCCACAATGGGATCTATTACCCGAGTTAACGTAAATTATGTTGATCTCAAAACTTATTTAAGTCAAACAAAACTTCCTGTTTTTGGAACATTTATGGATGGTGAAACTATTTATAAAAAAAATCTGCCTGAAAATGGAATCATTATTATGGGTAATGAAGCCAATGGTATTTCGGCAGAAATTGAAAAAACGGTTACCACACGACTAACAATTCCTAGGTTTGGAGAGCTGCAAAAAACAGAAAGTTTAAATGTAGCAACCGCAACCGCGATTATTCTTAGTGAGTTTAAACGAAATAGTTAAGAATTTGTTTTAGTGAAAGGTAAAATTTATTAAAAGAGCCCTTGATTTCATAGAATCAATGTTACTTGTCCATGGGCTTAATGGATCTTTGTCTTGTACTAATTCGTTTGTAATGCCAAACATACCTCTAATAGAAGGAGAGAAAATAAAATACTCCGTAAAGAAATCTATTCCAAAGCCAAGCTCATAAGCCGCAGTCCATGGTTTTACTCTGAATTTTCCTTCAGCATTGTCATCCGTAGATTTAGAGTTGCTCGACAAGTTTAATGTTGTAGACATTCCGCCAACTAAATAAGGACGAACATTCCCAGTACGCAATGAAGAAAATTTCAATAACAATGGAAAATGAATGTAAGTACTGTTTACTTCTCTCAAATAATCAGTTTTAGAAGTAAAATTAGGATAGTACAAATCTCGTTTTGTGTAATATAAACCAGGCTCAAAACGTAAATTAATGTATTCCTGCAATCTTAAATCGGCAACTACACCAACATTAAAACCAGTTGTCTTTTTTACTTGAATATCTTGATTTACTACATTTTTGTAATCAAATTTAAAGTCAAAGCTGTTGAAACCTAAATAATAACCAAAGTAAACAGGTTGCTTTTGCCAGTTTTCAAGATTTATAATAGGATCTTTGCTAAACATGCTTTTAGCAAATTGAGAATATCCTTTTGTCGATAAGACTAATAAAAATAAGATTACAATTTTTTTCATACTACTTTTTAGATGCTGAATAAATGGTTGCTACACCAAAAGTCTGAGGCATTGCTACAACATCTATAAACCCAGTTTTTCTTAAAATATTGTTTAATGCTTCTCCATATGGGAAAGCCGCAGCAGATTCAGATAAATAACCGTATGCTGAATTGTCTTTAGAAAACAATTTCCCTATAACTGGTAATATATTTTTGCTGTAAAATTTATATCCTTGTTTGTATGGTGTTTTATCAGGAACTGAAGTTTCTAAAATCACAAATACACCATTTGGTTTTAAAACTCGTAAAATTTCAGAAAAGCCTTTTTCTAGATTTTCAAAATTACGAACACCAAAACCTACAGTTATTGCGTCAAAATAATTATCATCAAAAGGAATGTTTTCAGAATCTCCTAACACTAAGTCTATAACAGAAGACAGATTTTTTTCTTCAACTTTCTTCTTTCCAACTTCAAGCATTCCTGCAGAAATATCTAGGCCAATAATTTTTTCTGCTTTAGTTTGAGCCATTAAAATGGCTAAGTCACCAGTTCCTGTTGCAATATCAAGAATGACTTTTGGTTTAGTATCTGAAACTATTTTTAATACTTTTTTTCTCCATTTGACATCAATACCAAATGAGATTACGCGATTTAAATTATCGTAGTTCCCAGAAATGTTGTCAAACATTTGGGCTACCTGCTCTTTTTTACCTAAAGAAGAATCTTTATATGGGGTTATTTTTTCAGACATTATTTTTATTTACGCAAATATAAACAATCTGCTTTAACTGTAGTTGAGTTTTTTAAAGTGTAAATTAAATGTTTTGAAATCGGGGATGAAAATCACTTTTAGTAAAAGTTTTTGCCATCACCAAAAGTGGGTATTTTTAAAAAATCACTAAAAGTGGGTATTGTGAGATGTAGATTTTATATACAACTTTGTTAAAGTAAAAATGATAAAAATTTAATGATTGATTTATCATATTGACTTAATCAAACAGCTGTTTTTTTGCACTGACGGCTAATTTGTTCAAGTAAGTAGTTTTAAAAGTATTGTTCTTGGGGGGATACTATTTTTAAAGTGCGAAATACGTTCTTAGGATTAAATTTGTTTTTGGAAATTTTAATTTTCTGCCTTTAATATCTTAGTGGTATTTGTTATTAAAGGCTTGTATTGAGATTCGTTCTCAATTAACAGTAAATGTTATTCAGTTATTTCAAGTGCACTTTGCATTTGTGATTTTTACAAAAACTATTTCTTGAATTAGTCAGGACAAACTATCGATCATTTTTAAAAAACATCCTTCAAAAGAGGATGTTTTTTTATTTATTTTTTAATATAAGTTTCATAAGTGTAATCATAAAGATGTTTCTCATCCTTAAAATTTTCTTCAGATTCTACCAGTAACCACTCGCTTTTATTGATTTTAGGAAAAAATGTATCAGCATCAAATGTGTGATGTACCTTAGTTATTTCGATTATATCTGTATAAGGTAATGCCAGATTGTAAATTTCGCCTCCTCCAATAATGTATGAATCTTCATTTTCAGGGCATAATGCGATAGCTTTTTCTATGCTGTCTACAACTATGCAGCCTTCAGGTGCATAATCTTTTTGTCTGGTTATAACAATATGTACTCGGTTCGGTAATGGTTTAGGGAAGCTTTCAAATGTTTTTCTTCCCATTATAATATGATGATTTGTTGTTAGTGACTTAAATCTTTTAAAATCATTTGGCAAGTGCCATACTAAATCATTATTTTTTCCAAGAGCATTGTTTTCGGCTACAGCCGCGATCATTATAATCATAATGTGCTAAAACTAAATTTTATTTTCGGTATCCTCATTAATCCTTGACTCTAATTGACTGATTCTCTTTTGCTGTAAAGCAACTAACCTGTCAATTTGTTCTCTTTCCCATTTTTTGTTCATGAATCGATCTGTGATGTAAACTTTTATAAAGTGCAGTATAAAAATGAAGAACCATATGGTAATGCCCCATAAGCACCAATTTTGCTCTGTTGAAGCTCCAAAACCAAAAAATCTATTTGCAATGAAAATAAATAAACTTCCCAGTAGAAAAAGTACAAAATGAAAATAAAGGATTTTTTTTTGTCTTATACGTCTTCTTGCATACTCGTATTGTTCGTGCACTTCTTTTTCCATACCGATATAAATGAGATTATAAAGTTAGAATTTATTTTTAAAACACCGTATTTTGACTGCAGAATATTTGTTTGAAAATGAGTTGTAAATAAATATACAAAAAAAATATACTCTTTAAATTGTTGATGCAATTAAAAAAACGGACTGTTTTTGCTATTATCACAAATCGGAATTGTATTGTGAAAAGTTTAGTTGAATTTATGTAATTTTATTTTCTATAAATCTAAAAACTAAATAGTTATGTCTTTAAAGAAACAATTTATCAAAACAAAACCAGTTGTAAAAGTTACTTTTTCTATAGATGCCAAAGATGCTGATTCGGCAGCAGTTGTTGGAGATTTTAATAACTGGAATCCTGAAGAAGGAACTTTGAGTAAACTAAAGAATGGAACATTTAAAGCTACGTATGACTTAGTAAAAGACGCCATTTATGAATTCAAATATGTAATCGACGGTATTTACATTAATGATCCTGAAGCAGATTCATATAAGTGGAATGATTTCGCCGGTAGTGAAAACAGTGTTTTAGTAGTATAAAAAAATCCGCTTAAAATTTTAAGCGGATTTTTTTTGTTTTTATACAGCAACACTTCCTTTTATGCCCGCATGCGGTTCATAGTTAACAAGTGTGAAGTCATTATAATCAAAATCGAAAATATTTTTAACAGCTGGGTTTAGAATCATTTTTGGAAGCGGTTTTGGCTCACGAGTCAATTGTAATTCTAATTGTTCAAAATGATTGTTGTAAATATGTGCATCACCAAAAGTATGAATAAAATCGCCTGGTTCTAAATCGCAAACCTGCGCAATCATCATAGTTAATAGTGCATAAGAAGCAATGTTGAAAGGAACTCCTAAAAATATATCAGCGCTTCGTTGATACAATTGACAAGACAATTTTCCTTTAGTTTCTCCTTTTTCTGTATCTGGTGTCGCTACATAAAACTGGAAAAAGGCATGGCAAGGAGGTAATGCTGCTTTATTGTTGGCTACATTTTCTTCAAAAGATTTTTTTGTATCCGGTAAAACAGATGGATTCCAAGCTGAAACCAACATTCTGCGGCTGTTTGGATTAGTCTTTAATTCGGTAATTAATTCCGAAATCTGATCAATTTCTTCGCTGTTCCAATTACGCCATTGATGTCCGTAAACAGGTCCTAAATCTCCGTTAGAGTCTGCCCAAGCATCCCATATCTTTACTCCGTTTTCTTGTAAATATTTAATATTCGTATCACCTTTTAAAAACCAAAGCAGTTCATAGATGATCGATTTTAAGTGTAATTTTTTTGTTGTAACCATTGGGAAACCTTCACTTAAATCAAAACGCATTTGGTATCCAAAAACGCTTTTGGTTCCAGTTCCAGTTCGGTCTCCTTTTTGGCAGCCGTTTTCTAAAACGTGTTTTACTAAATCTAAGTACTGTTTCATTGTTTGTTTATTTGTTTAATCATGGATTTGTTTAGTCGTTAGATTGATTTAACGAATACACAGTTTCGATTAACCATTAAAATTTATCTTTTCGAGATTTCGTCTCTAATTTTTGCAGCTTTTTCATAATCTTCCTGAGAAACCGCCTGATCTAAAAGTTCATTTAGTTCTTGTAAACTGTGTTTTGCGTAAACATCTCCAGATTGATTACTTTCCTCTTCATGTCCAAATGTTTCTGGGTTAGAAAGCACATCGTCAATCTCCTGAGAGCCTTGATCTGTTTCGGCTGTATTTGATTTTAAATAAATCCCAGCTTTGTCCAGAATGTTTTTATAAGTGAAAATTGGAGCATTAAAGCGTAATGCTAAAGCGATAGCATCTGATGTTCTAGCATCAATAATTTCTTCAATTTTGTCTCTTTCGCAGATTAAACTTGAGTAAAAAACTCCGTCTACTAATTTGTGAATGATGACTTGTTTTACAACAATGTCAAACCTTTCAGCAAAGTTTTTGAATAAATCGTGAGTTAATGGACGAGGAGGTTTTATCTCTTTTTCTAAGGCAATAGCAATTGACTGGGCTTCAAAAGCGCCAATAACTATAGGTAATTTTCGTTCGCCGTCAACTTCATTCAAAATCAAGGCATACGCGCCATTTTGAGTTTGACTGTATGAAATTCCTTTTATGGATAATTTTACTAGACTCATATATGTTTGTAAAACGGGCACTTAGCACCGCATTTTAATACTTTTTTTGATTGAAAAATAAAGGTGCAATTTTAATCAAAAAATATGGAACAAAAAAGCTGCCTTAAAACAAAGATACGATTATCTTGTTTTTAGGCAGCTATATTTTTAAAGAGAATTCTTGAATTAAGAATGTTGCGCTTTGAAAGCTTTTAATTTCTCTGTTAATTGAGGTACAATTTCAAATGCGTCACCAACAATACCATAATCAGCTACTTTAAAGAAAGGCGCTTCTGGATCGTTATTGATAACTACTTTTACTTTTGATGAGTTGATACCTGCAATGTGTTGAATTGCGCCAGAAATTCCTATTGCAATATATAAGTTTGTTGCAACTGGTTTTCCTGTTTGCCCAACGTGCTCGCTGTGAGGTCTCCATCCTAAATCTGAAACTGGTTTAGAACATGCTGTTGCAGCGCCTAAAACAGCTGCTAAATTTTCAACTAATCCCCAGTTTTCTGGACCTTTCAATCCTCGTCCTCCAGAAACTACAATATCAGCATCAGCGATAGATACTTTTCCTGTTACTTTTTCTACAGATTCTACTTTTACGCCAAAATCATTGTCTCCAATTGTTGGATTAAAATCTTCTTCAGCTGCAGATCCTGCGCTTTCGAAAATTCCGTAAGAGTTTTTAGCTAAACCAAGAACTTTTACATCTGTATCAATTTGTGTAATATTGAAAGCTTTGTTTGAGAAAGCATTTCTTTTTACTTGAAATGGAGATGTGCTGACTGGTAATCCAACAACATTTGAAGCGAAACCAGCTTCTAAAGCTACTGCAACTAATGATGAAAGGTAAATACTGTCTGTTGTAGAAGAAAGTAAAACTAGTTTAGTTCCTTCTTTTTGTGCTGCTTGTTTAATTACATCAGCATAAGCTTTAGCAGTAAAACCAGCTAATTTATCGTTGTTTACTTTTAGAACTTTATCAACGCCGTATTTAGCTAATTCGCTTACATCGCTGATGTTTACAGTTAAAGCTGTAACGGTTGTTCCTAAACTTTCGGCTACTTTTTTAGCATAAGAAGCTAATTCGAAAGCTACTTTTTTAAATTTTCCTTCTGCAGATTCTGCATATATTAATATTGACATAATTTTTTGTTTAAAAGTTTAAAGTTTCAGGTTTCAAGTTTTGCAAACTGAAAACTGCGACTGAATACTGATTACTAGATTACTTTCGCCTCGTTGTGTAATAAATTGATTAACTCATCTAAATTATCTGCAGAAACTAATTTTACTGCTGATTTTGGAGCTGGTTTTTCAAATTTAACTGCTTTTGTATTTACAGGAGCGTCAACAGGTTCAAGGATGGTTAAGGCCTTAGTTCTTGCTGTCATAATTCCTCTCATGTTCGGAATACGTAAATCTTTTTCTTCAACTAAGCCTTTTTGTCCACCAATGATTAAAGGAAGAGTAGTGCCTACAGTTTCTTTTCCACCGTCGATTTCGCGAACAGCTTTTACATTATTTCCGTCAACAGTTAAGGCTGTACAAGAGTTTAAGAAGTTGTAACCTAAAATTCCCGCGATCATACCTGGAACCATTCCTCCATTATAATCTAAAGATTCTTTTCCTGCAATTACAAGATCATAACCTCCGTTTTTAATTACTTCTGCTAATTGTTTTGCTACAAAAAAACCATCAGTTGGATTTGCGTTTACACGAATTGCTTCGTTTGCACCAATTGCCAAAGCTTTACGTAAAGTTGGTTCAGTGTCAGGACCTCCAACATTTACCACTGTTACATTTGCGCCTTGCTGCTCTTGAAACCAGATTGCACGAGTCAATCCAAATTCGTCATTAGGGTTAATTACATATTGTACACCATTGGTATCAAATTCAGAGTCACCATTGGAGAAGTTAATTTTTGAAGTAGTATCAGGTACATGGCTGATGCAAACTAATATTTTCATAAGTATATATTTTGGATTTATAATATGCTTTTACAAATTTAGAATTTAATTTGGAATAATTATACTATGCGTGCATAATATTTTTAAAAACTATTACGATTTCGAAGATTTAGAGTTTTAGCTTGAAATTGATAAGAAAATAGCCTGGAAGGATTTTATATACGTTTTCTTCTGTAAAATTGTCAAATCGTGTTATAGAAATTTGTTGATTGTTTTGAAGATTTAGAATATCATTGCCTATCAGGCTAATTTCTGCTTTAGATTTTGGAAAAACATATCTAAATTTTGGACTTAACGTATACAGGTCACTAGATGAAGTATTCGACATGAATTTTTTATACGAAAACTTGCTGACAAAGGAAAGGTTCTTAGAAAGTTTAAAACTTGCTTCGGTAAAGGGATTTATGACGGATAAATAATTTAGAGACAATTCATCTTTGTAGTCATCTTTTGCAAATAAAATACCTGTTTCTATCTGGAAACTAGTTTTTTTGAATCTCGAAAGAAAAGAAAAGTAGCCCGATATTGATTTAGTGTTTAAGTTTTGATCTTCGTTATTAGAAAAAAAAGTTTTGTTGCTATCAGAATAAGAAATACTTCCTCGTGCCGAAAATGGGATTTTAGAAAATGTCTTTTCTAAAAACAACATTGAGTTAAATCGATCTTTAAATGGAGCTAATTTATAAGAGATGGTATTTAAGGTAGAACTGGAAACGGAATTGCTGGAAAGTATATTTTTTGCTTTGAAATAGGAGAAATTGGAGACTATTGATAGTTTGTTTTCTGAATTAAAGTAAAAGTAATCCAGTGCTATTTGTTGATTTGGGAATACCATATCAAATGATATATCTTGATTTTTAAAAATTGTTCGATAGTTGCCAATAACTTGATTTTGTAGTAAGTTCTCTACTTTATTCAAATCATTATTCTTGCTGTAAGATAATTTGATGTAATGATTTGAACTAAACTCATTTTTGAACATAAATTTTGGCGCAAAAAACGTTCTCGAGCTTAACTCGCCATTAAATGTATAATTGATTTTAGAATAAACTAGTGATGAAGTAAAAGAAGCTTTTTGAGATAATTTAAATTTAGTGTCAAAACCTAAACTGTTGCTTTTTTTATTAAAATTTAGGTCGTTTTCAAATTGCGAGAATTGAATTTCACTGTTTAGAAATGTTTCCTTTTTTTCAAATGTTTCTAAGAATAAACTAAAATTAACCTTCTTTATTTTGAAAAAATAATCAGCCTTAAGAGCAAATTCGTTTTTATGGATTTTAGTTTTTTGAAAAATCTCATAGTTGGAGTCTTCAAATAGTAAATCTAGAAATTCGTTATTGGAATTTATATTTAAGTTGTTCGATGACTCTTGAATATTTTGTTTAAATGTTATGTTTAGACCTTTGTTTTTTTTGAAAAGATTGTTGAAGTTTATTTGATGATTAAAATCAAAATTAGAAAATGCTATTTGGTTAAGGATAAGATTTGAATTGTTTTCAATGTCAGATTTATTGCTTTTATCTAAGCCTGAAAAAGAAGCTTTATAGTTTAATAATGATTTTTCGGTAAACTTGTAAGCAATATCAAGATACGAAATATTGATTTTTGTTTTTTCAGTTATGTCTTTTAGTTCTTTATTAATTATTGGATTTGGTTCTGTAAAATATTCTTGTGTAACAGATTGTTGTTCTAATTGATCTGTATTGTTGAAAATAGTGTAAAAATTGATCTGCATTTTCTTTAAAGGAGAATACTTTAAATTTAATCCAGTAAAATAAGAAGATCTGTTTTTAACGCTATTTCCAATAGTTAAAAATCTCGGAAGATCCTCATTTTTTGAAAAAGTGGTTTCTCGGGAAGTGTTTCCTTCTTTTTGAGCTATAAAATTCATATAATCATCTATAGAGATAGCGAGTTGACCTGTGTTGTTTGAATCACTAATTAAGCTAGTCAATAGTTTTTTTCTGAAGCTGAATAAAGTAGTGTGTAATCTATATTTCGCATTGTCTCCAATTCCAGCTTCAATATTTCCAGTTATTTTATTTTTAAATTGTTCCTTGATGTTTATATTTAATGCTGTGATATCTGACTTTTCAGTTGTTTTTAGATTTTTAAATTCAGTATAATTTTTGATAAGCTCTATGTTTTTAATCATTTCCGAGCCAATATTTTCGGTTGCAATTTTTTGTTGATCTATAAAAAATTCTTCACCGTCAATCAAAAGTTTGTCAACCGTTTTGCCATTTGCTTTAATTTTTCCTTGTTGATCAATGTCAAGTCCTGGAAGTTTTTTGATAACATCTTTTAACGTTTCTTCTGTTCCGTTCATGAACTTTTCTATTCTATATCTCAAAGTATCTCCAATTTCAGTAACGCCTTTTCCTTCGTTTTTTACGATTACATCTTTTAGTTCAATTTGGTTTTCATGCAGCGTTATACTTCCAAGATTTAAGATTTTATCACTTACTTCAATTTTTTTTATTAATGCAGCAAAACCAAACCCAGTTATTTTGAGATTATAGACTGCCTTTTCTTTTACTTCCAACTTGAAAAAACCTAATTTATCAGTTTGAATAAATGCAAGAGTATTGTCTGTTTGAACATTTTTTATTTGTACAGTTGCTTGATCAACAGGAATGTTTTTAGAGTTTATGATTCTTCCTGTAATAATATTTTGGGATTGTAATGTTATAGTGAAAAACAAAAAAAGCAGGTAGACTGCTTTTTTTAAGTAAAATTTATTTTGGCATATAATAAAAATCATAGTTTATTTTCGTTGTGCTTTATATTCTTCAAAACTTATTTCCTTGGCTGTATTATTAGGGATTTCAATAGTAGTGGTTTCATCACTGAAAGCTAATTTTTGAAATACTAAGATTGATTTATCATCTAGCTCTAACTGAATTATAAAACCAGGCAATCCACTGTAAAACATTGGTCCGTCACTTACTGGGATTTCTTCAGAATACCATGCTGTAATATTCTGGTTTGCACCAAAAGAAGTGTTTTTTGTTGTTGCTTTTTTGCAAAGAAACCCATTTATAGTTTTGCTTTCGGGATGTAGTTTCCAATTCTGAGTAGGAAGTTCTGTTTTTACATTTACATCTTTTCCATCATTTGTCTGAAGGACTTTGTATATTTTTGAATCAAAATCTTTGTAATTAATTACGGCAGAGGACAAACGTATTGTAGCTGTGGTCGGTATTTTATCTCCATATTTTTCTATATAAGTCGTGTCTGTGTAGGACTTTTGAATACTTATAAGTGTTTGAATTGACTTTTTTTGAGAATAAACATAGCTAAAGGTTTCTGGTTTTTTTGCTGTTTCAAGCAAAGCACCATTAGTAGATTTTAATGTTTGCCTAGTGTATATTCCTTTAAGGCTCTGGGAGTAAGTTTGAAAAGAAAATAATATGAAAAGCAGTAAAGTTATAGTTGTTTTCATGCGTGTTTTTTAATTTTAAAGTTGTTTTTTATTCATTTTTAGAAGAAATATACAGTGTTAAAAAGCTGTATAAATTTGGAATTTAAATCATAGTCATAATGCATTGGCAGGTTTTTGAGGTGGTTGTGTCAACGTTTATTACGTTTTTTGTTGTGGTATTAGATGCTGAACAACCAAACAGAATACCAACTTTAAGTGTTTTGGATTGAGTTTCATTTAAAATATTTGATACTGCTATTTACTGTTTTTACTTCAATATTGGTTTTTACATTACTTGAAAATGTTACTAAAGCAACAATCGGTAAAAAAAGCGTTTCATAATTTATGACGTAATAGGTTAATGCTTACAAAGCAATATAAAAAAAGCAGCTTTTTTGTGTTTTTTATTTGCTATTTTTTTAGTATTTAACAAAGACGCTGTTAAAAACGCAGTTCCTCCTGAGTATTGTTGTTCTGTTCTTGTGTAATCGAGTTTGAAAGGGAAAAGGAAAATGGAGGATGAAACGATAGTTTGTCTAAAAAGAGTTCTACAAGGATTAAGTGTTAATTTTACGCGTATTATATCGATTTCGTAAATATCACAATAAAGCTAAAAAAGTTAAAACCTATAGAGAGAAAGAAGTTCATGCGATTTTAAACTTAATTTATGCTTTTAAGTGATTTAAAATATTTATTTTTGCTCTTCAGAAAATTCAACATACAATATAAATATGAGAACAATACAATTTAGAGAGGCCATTTGCGAAGCGATGAGCGAAGAGATGCGTCACGATGAATCCATATATTTAATGGGCGAAGAAGTTGCAGAATACAATGGAGCATACAAAGCTTCAAAAGGAATGCTTGCTGAGTTTGGCGAAAAAAGAGTAATTGATACTCCAATTGCTGAGCTTGGTTTTACAGGAATTGCAGTAGGTTCAGCTATGAACGGCTGTCGTCCTATTGTTGAGTATATGACTTTCAACTTCTGTTTAGTTGGTATTGATCAAATTATAAACAACGCTGCTAAGATGCGTCAAATGACAGGAGGACAATTTAATGTGCCTATCGTTTTCCGCGGACCAACAGCTTCTGCAGGTCAATTAGGAGCAACACACTCTCAAGCTTTAGAGAACTGGTTTGCAAACACTCCAGGTCTTAAAGTTGTTGTACCGTCAACTCCTTATGACGCAAAAGGACTTTTAAAATCTGCAATTCGCGATAATGATCCAGTAATTTTCATGGAATCTGAGCAAATGTATGGTGACAAAGGTGAAGTGCCAGACGGAGAATACACTATTCCATTAGGAGTTGCAGATATTAAACGTGAAGGAACAGATGTAACTATCGTTTCTTTTGGTAAAATCATCAAAGAAGCTTTTATCGCTGCTGATGAATTAGCTAAAGAAGGAATCTCTTGTGAGATTATCGACTTAAGAACAGTTCGTCCTATGGATAAAGATGCAATTCTTAAATCGGTTAAAAAAACAAACCGTTTAGTAGTTCTTGAAGAAGCTTGGCCGTTTGCTAGTATCTCTTCTGAGATTACTTATATCGTTCAAGAGCAAGCTTTTGATTTCCTTGATGCGCCAATTCAGCGTATTACAACAGCAGATACTCCAGCACCTTACTCTCCAGTTTTATTAAAAGATTGGCTGCCAAATGCAGGTGATGTAGTAAAAGCAGTTAAAAAAGTATTGTACAAATAATACACATATAAAATACACATAAAGCTTCATCAGTCATATTTATTGATGAAGCTTTTTTATTGATGAAGCTTTTTTTGCCAGATTATGAAAAGAATAATTTTACTCAGCCTGTTTTTTGTATTTGCTTTTGTAAATATTGCTGCTGCACAGACAAAAGTGAGTGGAATTGTTTTAGATAAATCTAATCAGCCGGTTCCGTTTGCAAATGTGGTTTTTAAAGGATCAAATACAGGAATAGTCTCTAATGAAGATGGTCGTTTTTATCTAGAATCTCCAAATACTTATACTGCCTTATTAGTTACTTCTGCAGGATTTTCGGATCGTGAAGTACCTTTGGAAAAAGCAGTAAATTATGATTTTAAAATTGTTTTAAGTGAAGCCGAAGCACTTAATGAAGTTGTAATTTATACCGGAAAAACTTCCAAAAAGAATAATCCCGCATTAGACATTCTTCGAAAAATATGGGAACGAAAACGTAAAAACGGACTTTATCAGTTCAATCAATATCAGATGCAGAAGTACGAGAAAGTTGAGTTCGACATGAACACAATCGATAGTGCTTTTATGAAAAATAAACTCTTTAAAGGAATGGAGTTTGTTTTTAATCATATTGATACATCAGATGTTACTGGAAAAACCTATCTGCCAATTTTTATCAATGAATCAGTTTATGATGTTTACGGCGATAATAAAATAAAGAAAGTAAAAGAAAATCTTACCGGAAATAAAATGTCTGGTTTTAATGGGAATCAGCAGATTTTATCTTTCGTAAAAGATCTTTATTCAGATTATAATATTTACGATAATCACCTTAAGTTTTTTGATAAAAGTTTTACGAGTCCGCTTTCCAAAACTGGAATTGATGTATATAATTACGTCTTAAAAGACAGTGCTTATATAGATAAAAAATGGTGTTATAATATTGTTTTTTACCCAAGACGTAAAAACGAATTAACTTTTAAAGGAGATTTTTGGGTTAACGATTCTACTTTTGCGATTAAGAAAATTAATATGGGCGTTACTAAAAGTGCCAATATTAACTGGGTAAAAGATATTTATATCGAACAAGAGTTTGAAGTAGAAAACGATTCTGTTTTTCTTTTAACTCGTGATTATATGATGTCTGATTTTGCTTTAAATAAAAAAGAAAAATCAAAAGGAGTTTATGGAAAACGAACCACTTTATATCGCAACCATAAATTCAATATTCAAAAACCCGAGAAATTTTACAAAGAAGAAGTCAACTTTGTAGACAATGCTGTTTATGAGCGACCGCCCGAATTTTGGGAAGAAAATCGATTTGAGAAACTAAATAAAGATGAAGCAGGTATTTATAAAATGCTTGATACACTGCAAACCGTCAAGCGATTTAAGCAGTTGTATAGTCTCGTCTCGATTTTAGGAAGCGGTTACGTAGAATTTAAAAATTTCGATTTTGGACCTATTTTTTCTACGTTTGGCTACAATGAAGTCGAAGGTATAAGAATAAGAGCTGGAGGAAGAACTTATTTTGGACCAAATGACCCTTGGCGTCTTCAGGCTTATACAGCTTATGGTTTTGACGATAATAAATTCAAATATGGTGTTTCAGGAAAATGGATGATCGACAAAAAAAACAGAATCATTATTTCTGGAGGAAACAGGCGCGATATTGAACAAATTGGAGCCAGTTTAACCACAACAAATGATATTTTAGGACGAAGTTTTGCATCGTCAGCATTATTTACGACAGGAAGCAACGGAAAATTAACCAACATTAATTTGAGTAATGTTTCCTTTGAAATGGAGCCTAAAAAGAATTTTATTGTTCAAGCAGGTTTTTCTTATCGAACATTAGAATCAGCTTCAAAGACTTTTAGTTTAGATTATTATACAACATTGCCAAGTACTGCAAATCCTGCCGGCGTGGTCGAAAGTATGGTAAAACAATCAGAAGCAAATATTCAGTTTGAATATATGCCAAACCGTAAAACAATTGGATATGGAGTTGAACGCAGCTTAGTTGACAGTCCTTTTAGTCATTTCTTTGTTAACTTTAGTTATGGTATTAAAGGCGTTTTTGACAGTGATTTTGCTTATGAAAAAATTCAATTATTTTATAAACAGCCTATTATTATCGGGCCATTAGGAAGGTCAAATATTATTCTTGAAACTGGAAAAACATGGGGTACAATTCCGCTAGGATTAATGAGTGTAATTCCTGGAAACCAGACCTATTTCACGATTGAAAATACGTTTAGTAACTTGAATTTCTATGAGTTCATTACCGATCAATATACTACTTTGCAATGGAATCATGATTTTGGAGGAAGGTTATTTGCCAGAGTTCCTTTTATGAGAAAACTAAATTGGAGAGAATTTGTTGGTATAAAAGCAGTACACGGAACCATTTCAGATGCGAATCGCGCTATAAATGCTTCAGGTCAGCCTTATAATGCGCCAGAAAATGTGTATTGGGAATATAATGCAGGAATTGGGAATATTTTCAAAGTATTTAGAATTGATTTCTCTTGGAGAGGAAGTTATTTAAACACTCCAGATGCTAATAAATTTGCAGTAAAAGGATCTTTCGGATTCTATTTTTAATGATATAAGATGCAAAGCATCAAAGTTACAAAGTCGCAAAGGTTTAAAATCTTTGCGGCTTTTTTTTGCTTAAATGTTTTTCACGCAGATTTTTTTAATTAAAAATTGTAAAATCTGCTTTCATCAGCTTAAATCTGCGTGAACTAAAACTTTGTGTATCTGCACCTTTGTGAGATTCTTTTTTGCTTAATTTTGAAATGGACTTAAAACCATTTTATGCAAGAAGCTATTGATTTTCTATCTGCTAAAAATCCAATATTTCATCAAATTATTGAAAAATATGGATTGCCGCCAATTCCAAAACGTCCGCAAGGTTTTGAGACATTGGTATTGCTTATTCTTGAGCAGCAAGTTTCGATAGATTCGGCGAAAGCCACATTCTTAAAAATTAAAGCCTATACAACGTGTAATCCAGAAACGATGTCGGTTTTATCAGATGAAGAATTTCGGAATCTTGGTGTCAGTCGTCAGAAAACCAAATACATTAAAATTTTAGCTGATGCAGTTTTAAACAAAGAATTAGATATTGAAAGTTTAGCTCTAAAAACTGCGGTTCAAGTTAGAGAAGAACTCATAAAACTAAAAGGAATTGGAAATTGGACTATCGATATTTATTTAATGTTTTGTTTGCAAGAGCCTGATTTAATTCCGCTTGGAGACATTGCAGTAATTAATACGATTAAAGAATTATTAGATATTCATGATAAACAAGAAATGGAAATTCATACCCAGCAATGGAGTCCGTACAGATCTTATGCAACATATTTACTGTGGCATTATTACTTAAATAAACGAAATCGTAAGATTACCTATTAACTGCCTGTTTTTTAAAACAAAACTAGGCAGATTAATGCAGTTTTTTATTGTGAAAAAAGGATTCTTTAGTTACTTTTGCAACCGAATTTATAGAAACAATAAAAAACGAAAATGACCGCAGACAAACTAACAACTTTCGATGTATTAATCGAAATACCAAGAGGAAGCAGAAATAAATATGAGTACGATTTTGAAATCAAAAGAATGCGTTTCGACAGAATGTTATTCTCTTCAATGATGTACCCTGCTGATTACGGATTTATTCCTGAAACTTTAGCTCTTGACGGTGACCCTCTTGATGTATTGGTTTTGGTAAACGAACCAACTTTTCCTGGATGTGTTATGGAAGTAAAACCAATTGGTGTTTTCCACATGGCAGACGATAAAGGACCAGACGAAAAAATTATCTGTGTACCAGTTTCAGATCCAATCTGGAATTCTTTAACTGATTTATCAGATATTAACCCTCACTTAGTTAAAGAAATCGAGCACTTCTTCCAAGTGTACAAAGATCTTGAAAACAAAAAAGTAGATGTTGAAGGTTGGGGAGACGTAAACGAAGCTTATGCAATTATTGCTGAGTGTACAAAACGTTTTGATGATATTGAAAATAAACCAGAGGGATTATTTAGCATTAAATAATTTTAACCCTTTTCTAATATAAAAAAAGCAATACTACCGTCAGGAGTATTGCTTTTTTGTTTAAATTCGTTTTAGTTAGATTGTTGACTATTAACCAAAAACCATTACTATATTATGAATTCATTTATGATTTACCTGCCAATTGTTATGGCAATTTTAGGATTACTTTTCATGGGAATAAAAAGGGCTTGGGTTTTAAAACAAGATGCGGGCGACGGTAAGATGAAAGAGATTTCAGATTACATTTATGAAGGAGCATTAGCCTTTTTAAAAGCTGAATATAAATTATTAACCATTTTTGTAATTATTGCCAGTATTGCGTTGGCAGGAATTACTTTTATTCCAGGAGTACAAACTCATTTATTAATCGTAATAGCATTTATTTTTGGGGCTTTATTTTCTGCGTATGCTGGAAATATTGGAATGAAAATAGCGACTAAAACAAACGTTAGAACTACTCAAGCAGCTCGTACAAGTTTACCTCAGGCATTAAAAGTTTCTTTTGGAGGCGGAACTGTTATGGGATTAGGAGTTGCAGGTTTAGCGGTTTTAGGTTTAACAGCTTTCTTCATATTATTCTTTAATCTTTTCTCTGACGGAGTTTGGAAAGATACTGAAACAATGACTGTTGTTTTAGAGACATTAGCCGGATTTTCACTTGGTGCTGAATCGATTGCTTTATTTGCAAGAGTTGGAGGCGGAATTTACACTAAAGCTGCCGATGTTGGAGCTGATTTAGTAGGTAAAGTTGAAGCTGGAATTCCAGAAGATGATCCTCGTAATCCTGCTACAATTGCAGATAATGTTGGAGATAATGTTGGAGACGTTGCAGGTATGGGAGCTGATTTGTTTGGATCTTATGTAGCAACCGTTTTAGCGGCAATGGTTCTTGGTAATTATGTTATTAAAGATATGGGCGGAAGTATCAATGATGCTTTTGGCGGAATTGGACCAATTTTACTTCCAATGGCAATTGCTGGTTTTGGAATTTTGTTTTCGATTATTGGTACAATGTTAGTTAAAATTACTGATGATAATGCTAAAGAAGCGCAAGTTCAAAAAGCATTAAATATAGGAAACTGGGTTTCTATTGTTTTAACAGCTATTGCTTGTTTCTTCTTGGTAAGACACATGCTTCCAGAAGTAATGACAATGCAATTTTTTGGAGAAGGAGCGCAGCAAATATCTTCAATGCGCGTTTTTTATGCTACTTTAGTTGGTTTGGTTGTTGGTGGAGCAATTTCGTCGGTAACTGAATATTACACAGGATTAGGAACAAAACCTGTTATGGCAATTGTTCAAAAATCATCTACAGGAGCGGGAACAAATGTAATTGCTGGTTTAGCAACCGGAATGATTTCTACTTTTCCAACTGTATTATTGTTTGCGGGTGCCATTTGGATTTCTTATGCTTTGGCAGGATTTTATGGTGTTGCTTTAGCGGCTTCGGCAATGATGGCAACAACAGCAATGCAATTAGCAATTGATGCTTTTGGACCAATTTCAGACAACGCGGGTGGAATTGCAGAAATGAGTGAATTGCCTAAAGAAGTACGTACAAGAACAGATATTTTAGATTCTGTAGGTAATACAACTGCAGCGACAGGAAAAGGTTTTGCAATTGCTTCTGCGGCTTTAACTTCATTAGCGTTATTTGCAGCGTATGTTACCTTTACAGGAATCGATGGAATTAATATTTTTAAAGCACCAGTTTTAGCCATGTTATTTGTCGGCGGAATGATTCCGGTAGTATTCTCAGCTTTAGCAATGAATTCTGTTGGAAAAGCAGCTATGGATATGGTATATGAAGTACGTCGCCAGTTTAAAGAAATTCCTGGAATTATGGAAGGAACTGGAAAACCTGAATACGGAAAATGTGTTGAGATTTCTACAAAAGCAGCTTTACGCGAAATGATGCTTCCAGGAATCTTGACAATTGGTTTTCCAATCGCAATTGTACTTTTAGGAAAATTAGTTTACGCAGACAATAATCAGTTAATAGCTGAAATGTTGGGAGGATATATGGCAGGAGTTACTGTATCTGGAGTTCTTTGGGCTGTTTTTCAAAACAATGCCGGAGGAGCTTGGGATAATGCTAAAAAATCTTTTGAAGCTGGAGTTATGATAAACGGCGAAATGACTTATAAAGGTTCTGATGCACACAAAGCAGCGGTAACTGGAGATACAGTTGGAGATCCGTTTAAAGATACATCTGGACCGTCAATGAACATTCTTATTAAGTTAACTTGCTTAATTGGTTTGGTAATTGCACCAATTTTAGGAGCAGGACACGCTGATGCTGGAATGGCAGGAAAAGGTTCTTGCTGTGCTAAAACAGAAATGCATGCAGGAGCAAATTCTAAATGCGGTGATATGTCTGGAATGACAAAAGAAGAATGCATTGCAATGTGCAAAGAAAAAGGATGCTCTGAAGAAGAAACAGCAAAATGTTTGGCTCATTTTGATCAGAAAGGTAAATATCAAAAAACAGATTGTTTTGATACTAGTAAATATGAGAAAAAATCTGTTCGTGTTGAAATTACAAATGTAAACGGAAAAACTAAAGGAACTGTAACTAAAACCGAAAATGGTAAAACAACCACAGAAGTTTATGAAGGAACCGAAGAAGAAGTTCAAGCAAAAATTGATGCTGCAAAATAAAGAACATTAAGAACTTTGTCAAAGTTTCTTAAAAACAAAAATGCCTCTAATATTATTAGAGGCATTTTTTATTTCGTGTAAATCTGTGCAATTCGTGTTCTAAAACAACCCGTTCAATTCAGCATCAATTCTATTGATAATGTTTCCTAGATCTTCAGGATTATCAACGAAATTGATATTGTCAACATCGATAATTAATAATTTTCCTTTAGTATAAGTCTGAATCCACGCTTCATATCTTTCGTTCAAACGGCTTAAGTAATCAATAGAAATTGAGTTTTCATATTCGCGTCCGCGTTTGTGAATCTGTCCTACTAAATTAGGAATAGAACTTCTTAAATAAATCAATAAATCTGGTGCTTTTACCAAAGACTCCATTAATTCAAACAAAGACGTATAGTTTTCAAAATCACGACTTGTCATTAATCCCATCGAATATAAATTGGGAGCAAAAATGTAAGCATCTTCATAAATCGTTCTGTCTTGAATGATTTTTTTTCCGCTTTCTCTAATTTGCTGTACCTGACGGAAACGACTGTTCAAGAAATATATTTGTAAATTAAATGACCAACGTTCCATTTGATGGTAAAAATCATCTAAATACGGATTATCAACAACATCTTCATAATGGGGTTCCCATTTAAAGTGCTTCGCTAATAATTTAGTCAGAGTAGTTTTTCCTGCGCCTATATTTCCTGCTATTGCTATGTGCATTACGGTGTTACGATTTTATAATTTGCAATTTCTTTAGCTGTAAAAATAGATAAAATTTGGTCTTTGTAATAGAATTTATTAAACGTTTTTTCTAAAATTTCAATTTCAAAATCTTTGGCTGTATTTACTTTACTAATGTCTTTATAAAACAACAAATTAGCTTTGCTGTAAATGTATTTTTGAGGGCTTATTATTTCAATTTTATCAAAGTCTGGTACATTTCCCAAACTTGAAATTTTCCCGAAAATATCACATGAAAACCAGTTATTTTTTTTATCAATCCAGTAAAAAGTATTAAAATCAGTTTGGTAATACTTTATGCTTTCGGTCAGCGGAATTGAAACTGTTTTGTATTCATTTTTCAAATAATCAAAAAGACCTATCTGCTGATTTAAAGTATTGAAAATCCAAAGCTGATTTTGAGTTGACATTCCCATTGCTCCAGCTATTATTGGAATTGAATTTTGAGAAAAATTAATCTCCGTCATTTTATTTAATTGATTGTCTAATAAAACAACGCTGTTAAAATCTTCGTAGTATAATACAATTTTAAGCGGATTTTGAATATCAACTTTACTGATGTTTCCTAAAGCGACATTTTTATATTCAAAGATCCCACGGCCCTTTGTTTTTCTAAAAACATTATTTTTTATGTCATAACCATATCCAAACGAATCAAAGCCGATAAAATCATCAATATCAACTATAAATCTAGAAACAACATCAGGTTTTAATTTTTGGGTTTGCCCAAAGAAAGTCGAAAACGAGCACGAAATAAACAGCAGTAAAAAAATATGGCGATATGTTTTGCTCATAACAAGATTTGGTTTCGAAATGCCAAAGTACAAAAACCGCGTAAAAGAAACTCTTAAAATTAGAGTTTTAGTCATTTTATAGTTTAAACCTTTCTAAATTCTAATAGTCTTACAAAAACTTAATTTTGTCGATGACATTCTAAGATTGATATATTTAATTTTCAGTATTTTAAAAATAATAATACATTTGAGTGTAAGTTTTGAAAAGCTTACCGAATTACAAAAAGAAAGAAATGAAAAAAGGATTTTACTTGCTTTTGATTCTTGTTTTTAATCAAGTACAAGCACAAAAAGATTTTCAAGGATTAGCGGTTTATGAATCTAAAACTCAAGCGCCTAAATTTGAAGGTGTGAGAACAGGAAATCGAGATATAACGCCAGAAATGCAAAAAAGTATGGAAGAGCGTCTGAAAAAAATGCTCGAGAAAACATTTATTTTAAATTTTGACAAATCGGCATCAATTTATAAAGAAGAAGAAAAACTGGAAACTCCTGGACAGCAAGGCGGCGGAATGCGAGTTATGATGAATTCGTTTATGGGCGGCGGAGGCACTTTTTATAAAGACGTTAAAACAAAATCGTATACTGTTGACAAGGAATTCATGGGAAAAGAGTTTCTAGTTGTAGATTCGCTTCCAAAATTAGAATGGAAACTAGAACAGGAAACCAAGCAAATTGGAGGTTACAATTGTTTTAAAGCAACTGCGGTTAAAGAAGCTAGTAAAACTGATTTTAGAAATTTCAGACCTAAAAATAATGATGATAAAAAGGATGAGGTAAAAAAGACTTCAGGAGAAACTAAAACAAATTTTGAAGACAATTTTGAAATCCCTAAACAAATAATAGTTACCGCTTGGTACACACCAGAAATTCCAGTTAATCAAGGACCAGAAAATTATTGGGGACTTCCGGGTTTGATTCTAGAAGTAAATGACGGCAAAACTACAATTTTATGTTCCAAAATAGTTTTGAATTCCAAAGATAAAGTGGAGATAAAACCATCGAAAAAAGGAAAAGTTATTTCTCAAAAAGAGTATGACGCAACAGTGATTAAAAAAATGGAAGAATTTAGAGAAATGAATCGTGGACGCGAAGGTGGTCCAGGTGGAGGAAATACAATAATGATCAGGCGATAAAACGCTAACTCTAAAATATTTATCCTAATTATTTTCTTGATGAACAAGACGCTTTTTTTATTCGCCTTATTTTTTACTTCTATATCTTTTTCTCAAAGTATTCGTTTTGATGGAGTTATTCAGGATGAACAAAAAAATCCGTTGGAAATGGCCAATATTATGGCGGTTAACAACGGGACAAAAGCAATGGATTCCTATGGAATTACTAATGATAAAGGGAAGTTTCAGCTTACTTTAAAATCAAATACTTCTTATACAATCAAAGTAAGTTATCTTGGAATGAAATCTAAGGAAATTGTCGCTTCGGTCAAAACTGAAAACATCAGCCAGAATATTGTTTTAGATGGAGCAGGAATTGAATTGGAAGGAGTAGAAATTGTGCGTGAAATGCCGGTTTCTATAAAAGGAGATACAATTGTTTACAACGCTGATTCATTTAAATCTGGAACAGAAAAAAAACTCGAAGATGTTTTGAAGAAGTTACCAGGAGTTGAAGTAAATGCCGATGGGGAAATTGAAGTTGAAGGGAAAAAAGTGAGTAAATTGATGGTTGAAGGCAAAGATTTTTTTGACGGTGATACCAAGTTAGGCGTAAAAAATATTCCAGCTGATGCCATTGATAAAGTGCAGGTTCTTAGAAATTATAACGAAGTAAGTGCTTTAAAAGGTTTAGAAAACGATCAAGATAATGTTGCGATGAATATCAAACTAAAAGAAGGAAAGAAAAACTTTTGGTTTGGAGATGTTACTGCGGGAATTGGAGTTGCAGAATTAGACAGTCGATATATTATTAACCCAAAGTTGTTTTATTACAGTCCAAAATACAGCATTAATTTAATCACCAATTTTAATAATATTGGAGAACTGCCGCTTACAGCACAGGATTATTTTAAGTTTACCGGCGGTTTTAAAAATATGATGAAAAAGGGAGGAAGCTCTTTTAATGTTTCTTCAAATGATTTAGGAATTTCTATTTTAAGAAATAATCGCGCCAAAGAAATTGAAACCAAATTTGGAGCAACAAACTTCGCCTATTCCGTTTCAAAAGCATGGAATATTAGCGGTTTTGGAATACTTTCGACTTCAAAAACAGATCTTGAAACCAAATCGCAGACTACAATTCTTGATTCTGGAGATCAGCAGAAACGCGATGAGTTAACACATCAAAAGAATAATTTAGGACTTTTTAAATTAAGTTCAACCTATAAACCAAATGATAAATTTCAGTTTGATTATGATATTTTAACCAAATTGTCAAAGCAAAATGAAGATACTGATTTGCTGCGCGAATCAATTGTAAATAATGCCTCAACAGTGGAAACTATTTTGACAGGCAAAAAACAAGATCCGACCTCAATAAATCAAAATTTGAGTTTGTATTATACACAAAGTGCCAAGAATATATTTGCCTTTGAAATGCAGCATTTATATCAAGATGAAAATCCGTTTTATAATGCCAATTTGCGTACGCAGCCATTTGATTTGTCAGGTTATATTTCTGGTCAAAAAAGGAATGATTTAAATCAAAACCGATTTGTAAAGACTAATAAACTGGATGCTAAATTGGATTATTATTATATGGTAACGCCAAAAAGCAATATCAATATTACTTTAGGAAATACGTATTCGTATCAAGATTTTAATTCTCATATTTTTCAGATGCTGGATAATGGAGACAAAAATGATTTGAATGACACAGCCAATAATAATGATGTAAATTATAATTTTGATGATGTTTTTCTAGGTTTTCATTATAAAATTCTAACAGGGAAATTTACTTTGACTCCCGGAGTAAGCGTACATTCATACCAAATGACAAATACACAATTAGGGACAAACTATTCGCAAAATTTCGTAAAAGTACTGCCTGATTTCTTCGCCTTATATCAAATCAAAAAATCAGAAACGCTGACCTATAATTTCTCTTTAACAAATGATTTTACAGATATTAATCAGTTAGCGGCAGGTTATGTTTTGTCTGATTACAGCAGTTTATTCCGCGGTAATAGATTTTTGGAAAACGCCACTTCGCAAGTGCATTCGTTGCGTTACTTTAAATATAACATGTTTAATTTTGAGAATATTTTTGCCAATGCATCTTATACAAAAAAAGTAGATGCCATAAAAACTAAAGCCGATTTTGAAGGAATTAATCAATCATCATCACCATATAACTCCAATTTAGCCGATGAAACTTTTAGCGGAATGGGAACTTACGGGCGTTCCTTCTTAAAAAAATATAAAGCGTCGGCAAGCGCAAGTTTAAACTGGTCGAAATTCAATAATATTCAGAATGATAAATTGGCAACGACAGAAAGTTTCGTTCAGAGTTATACCGTAAAAGCATCAACAAATTATAAAAACTTCCCTAATATTGAATTTGGTTATAATGCCTTGATCAATAAATACAGTGGCTCTACTTATTATACAGACAAACCTTTTGCTCGACTAGATTATTACTTTCTAAATAGTTTTTCGTTCGTTTCAGAATATGAATTCTATCATTATTATAATGGAAATAAAAGCGTAGATAACGAATATGATTTTTTGAGCGCGAGTTTGATTTATCAAAAAAAGAACAGTAAATGGGAATATAAAGTCTCTGCAACAAACCTATTAAATACAAAATATCTTAACGACGACAGTTTCTCACAGTTTTCTACAAGAGTTTCTCAATATACTGTACAACCAAGATATATCATATTCTCAATGAAATACAATTTATAGTATTTTAGTTACATTATTTTAGTTTTAAGTGTTCCGATTCAGACAAGAAAGAAATATCTTTGCGCAACAAAATTAACCACAAAATTTTAGTCATGCGCAATCTTATTTGGAGTGTAATGCTCCTGTTTATCGGAATGTCTGCGTTCTCCCAGACAAAAACAATTGAAAAAGGATCGTATCTATCCACAGATAAAGGTCAAAGAATCAAGCTTAATTTATTGGATAATAATAAATATGAGTTGATTCTATATTCTGGTGATTATGAAATCAAAGGAGATTCATTACTTTTTATACAAAATGGAAAGGACAGAAATATTTTTAATCTTTCTTTTGTAAACAATAATAAAGCGAAAAAAGTTAAAGTAAAATTTATAGATCCAGCCTATTTTCCTTTTTATATTGGAACTCAAAAAGGATCAGACTTAGTTCAATACCAAAGTGTAATTGATATTAAAACTAAAATAGATCCTAATTGGATTAAAGCAGACTTAGAGTTTGAGATTGACAAAGCCGATTTTTTATATTTAGTGTATGAAGGATATGAAGGAAGTAGTAATGTTTATAAATATGCATTACCAAAAGAAGTTTCGGAAATAATAGTTAAATACGAATTACCAGTTTTAGGTGATTTAAAACTATCTGGTTTTTTTGATCAAAAGATTGGCGGGTTGAAAATTTCTGAGAAAGAAGGAAAAAATCCGTTGACATTTTTTAATGAAAAAAATGCTCAGCCAGAGAAATCTCAAAAAGTTGTTCCTCTCGAAAGTGAACTGGTATCTAATTGGACATATCCAGGAAAACAAGAAGCTTTAGCAGAATCTGCTGTTGCGGCTGACAGCGTTGCCGAACTTTCTTCACTTGACAGTATTGTGGGAGTAAACAAGGTAGATTTTAAATTAAAGATCGAAAATAATCTAAAAAATGCCCTTGTAGCAACGAAACAAGTTAAAGATAAATTTTTAGTAGTTGTCGTGAATGGTAAAGCTTCGGCAAAAACTGATTTTGATACTTTTATAAAAGATCAGGAAACGCAGATTGGGTATAATATGTATAGCGAATATAATCCGCAATACGATGTATACAATTTTTATTTGGCAGGAGCCGAAGATAAAAAATGGCTGAAAAACAATAAGATTGTAAACGATCCTGCAGTATTAGTTTTGAATGGCAATGGAGAGATATTGGCACAGGCAAAATCAGATTTATTAGGCAAGGAATATCAGCTGGGTTATTACAACGATTTTTATCGCCAGCTAAAGCGTGCAGATGCATTTATGAGTTTTGAAAAAGTATTAAAAAACAAAAAAGCAACTGATGCAGATTTGATAAGTGCTTTTAATAAAGTTTCAGCTTTAGAGGTTTCATACGATTATGAGACTATTGATGCAACAGATCCTAGTTCAACAGATTTTGCAGTAACTAAATCAGTTCTAGATAGAAAAGAGATAGAAAAAGTTTGGAAAAAACTGATTGCTGCACATCAAAAAGATACCCAGCCAAATATGCTTTTGGTAGAAACGATTATAAAAGAAATTAAAGATCAAGGATTTTCAAAACAATTTTTCAAGGAAGAAAAGATTCTTAACGACACTGATTTCTTAGCCATAGATTATTTGATAAAACATTATGATGCTATTGAAAAAATAAATAAAGAAACTGAAAACAGTACAATCGAATCAGAGAACGGAACGAAAATAGGGAATTTAAGTGCAGAAATTTCATTTGCTTTACAGCAAGATACTTATGCAGCACAAGATGAAACTGACGGAAAAGCGAGTCAAGATAGAGCTATTGCAGTCTATAAAAAGTTAATTGCAGCAGGAAAAGGTGGTTTTGACTGCTATAAAAACTACTTAAATTATTTGAGTCAAGAAGCTGAAACAAGTGGTAATGATGCTGCTTTTTTAAAAGAATTCGGCGTTTATTTTGATACTTATTTGTCAACAGAAAAAGGAAATGCTATTCAGCGATTGGATGATTTATTTGCAACAATCGATTATAATTCTGATTACTCTTATAATGGATGGAATTCATTCAAAGAGTATAATTCTAACCTTTGCAACTCGGCAGCTTGGGCAGTTGTTCTAAAGCCTGAAAATGCAGATTATATTAAATCAGCAATTAATTGGTCAGAATATAGTTTGGTTGTAGCCAAAAATAATCCGTACTATTTAGACACTTTAGCGCAATTATATTATAAAGATGGGCAGAAACAAAAAGCAATCGAAACACAAACATTGGCTGTGAAATATTTGAATGCTGCAGTTGAAGCGGAAACTGCTGTGGAAATTAAAGAGACATTAACTAAAATGCAAAACGGAACGTATTAAAATTATTAGTTAAGAAAAATGAAATGGCTGTCTATATTGACAGCCATTTTTGTTTGTTAATCGCTGCTATTTGCGGTTTTTGCTGTAAAAAATCCAAAATTTTGGCTTTAAATGATTAAGTTTGAATTATAAAATTAAATATATGAAAAGTAAAATGATCCTTGTTTTACTTGCCTCTGGTGCATTGACTTTTGCACAGGCAGTTAAAAAACCTTTAGTTTCGGCAATAACTGATAAAGATCTTAGAACTGATATGTACCAAATGGCTGGAGATCATTTTAATGGTCGTGAAGCAGGAACGCTTGATGAATTGAAAGTATCAATGTGGCTTGCAAATAAAGCTAAAGAGGCAGGAATGGCTCCGGCAGGTGATGATGGAACTTATTTTCAGTTTTTTGATTTGTACAGACATCAGGTTACGCCAAATACAAAGTTCAAAATTGGCAAGAAAGAATATAAATTATGGAAAGATGTTCTGGTTGCAGAAACAACAAATATAAAAGTTGAAGGTTCTTTAGTGTATTTAGGAGCCGCAACAAAAGAAGAAATTGAAAAGGCCGACATTAAAGGAAAAGCGGTTGTTTTATTGGCTTCAAAAGAAGGAATTGCTGACGATATTTCGCTTTTTGATAGAAGATATCCAGGTTTAGTTCGAAATAAATATTATGACCTTGTTGTAAAAAAAGGCGCCGCGGCACTTATTATGGTTGCTGACGAATTAGCAGAACAAAGCTGGTCTCAAGTTGAACCGCAAATGACAAGAGGAATTTACGGAATTGAAGGTTTTCGTGACAAAATAGGTGCAACAATGCCTATTTTTTGGGTTCACGGAGATCAATTAGAATATTTAAAAACAACTAAAGATATTTTGTCAACAGAAGTGGTTTCTGAAACCTACAAATATCCCTCAGTAAATGTTGTAGGTACAATTGCCGGAACAGATCCTAAATTGAAAAATGAATATGTACTTTTCAGCGGACATCAAGATCATGACGGAGTACGTCAAAAATACGGGCAGGATTCTATTTATAATGGAGCAGATGATAATGCAAGTACTTGTGTAGCAATGCTGGCAATTGCAAGAGCGTATAAAAAACAGCCAGGAAAAAGAACAGCTTTGTTTGTGTTTCATGGTTCTGAAGAGCGTGGTTTGTTAGGTTCAAGATGGTATGCAGCGCATCCTACTGTTCCTGAAAAAGACATTATAGCAGTTTTAAATGGTGATATGATTGGAAGAAACAATGTAAATCAGGCGGCATTGCTTGGTTCTAGTTCTCCTCATGAAAATTCATCTGATTTGGTAGCTATTGCAAAAAAAGCAAATGACGAAGGACCAAAATTTGATTTAGATAAACTTTGGGACAGACCAGAACATCCGGAGTATTTTTACTTCCGTTCCGATCATTTGCCTTATGCGAGAAAAGGAATTCCTGCAGTTTTTTTTACAAGCGTACTGCACAGTCAATATCATACTCCAATGGATGAGTCTGAAAACATTGATTACGTAAAGCTGCGCAAAATGACAGAATGGATGTATCGTACAGGTTGGATTTTATCAAATGATGCAAATCGTCCTAAAACGTTGCCAAATGTGCAATTAGAGCGATAAAGAATTTTATAGATTTGTTTTATTTGTATTGAAAATAAGACGCAGATGAAACGGATTTACTTCGTAAAGACGCGGATGAAAACGGATTTTATTTTATATTCTGCTCAAAGTAGAAAACAAACAAAGAAAAAATCTGTGTCATCCACGTTTTCGTGATAACGAATCCGTGTCATCCGCGTCCAAATAACGTACGTTGTAAAACAAAAATGGCTGTCTAAATTAATAGACAGCCATCTTTTATGTTTAAGAATTTGAATTATTACAATCCAAATGCAGCTTTTACTTGGTCAACAAAATCAAGTTTTTCCCATGTAAACAAATCAACAGTAACTGTTTTTGTGTTTCCTCCAGGAGCAGAGAAAGTTTTAGTAACCGTTTCTGGTTTACGTCCCATGTGTCCGTAAGCAGCAGTTTCACTGTAAATAGGATTTCTTAATTTCAAACGTTGCTCGATAAAGTAAGGACGCATATCAAAGATAGCTTCTACTTTTTTAGCGATTTCACCGTTAGTTAAGTTTACTTTAGAAGTTCCGTAAGTATCAATAAAGATTCCCATTGGTTCAGCAACTCCAATAGCGTAAGAAACCTGAACTAAGATTTCGTCAGCAACACCAGCAGCAACTAAGTTTTTAGCGATATGACGAGTTGCATAAGCAGCACTTCTATCTACTTTACTTGGATCTTTTCCAGAGAATGCACCACCACCGTGAGCACCTTTTCCACCGTAAGTATCAACGATGATTTTTCTTCCAGTTAAACCAGTATCTCCGTGAGGACCTCCAATAACGAATTTTCCTGTTGGGTTAATATGGTAGTTGATTTTATCATTGAATAAATGAGCGTGAGCTGGATTTTTAGCAATGATTCTTGGAATTAAAATTTCAACAATATCTTTTTTGATTTTAGCAAGCATTGCAGCTTCTTCATCAAAATCATCATGTTGAGTTGAGATAACAATCGCATCAATACGAGTTGGTTTGTTATCATCGCTGTATTCTAAAGTTACTTGAGATTTAGCATCTGGACGTAAATAAGTGATTTCGTTATTTTCGCGTCTTAAAATTGCTAACTCTTGTAATAATTTATGAGATAAATCAAGCGCCAATGGCATGAAGTTTTCAGTTTCGTTTGTAGCGTAACCAAACATCATTCCTTGGTCACCAGCACCTTGCTCTTCTGGCTTAGCTCTGTCAACCCCTTGATTAATGTCTGCAGACTGCTCGTGAATTGCAGAAAGAATTCCACAAGAATTTGCTTCAAACATGTACTCGCTTTTAGTATATCCAATTTTACGGATTACGTCGCGTGCAATTTGCTGTACATCAAGATAAGTATTCGATTTTACTTCACCAGCTAAAATTACCTGACCTGTTGTAACAAGAGTCTCGCAAGCTACTTTTGAGTCAGCATCAAATGCCAAAAAGTTATCAATTAATGCATCCGAAATTTGATCTGCAACTTTGTCTGGATGCCCTTCACTAACAGATTCTGACGTAAATAAATAAGCCATAATAATGTATTAAATTTAAAATTAAGCGAGAAAAATAATTGCTAAAAAGGGCTAAAGGAGAGTTTCTGCTTTAGCATTTTTTACTACTGAAATATTTGTTTCAGCATCCATAACGAACCGTTTCATTATGAAGAGGTTGCAATCAGTTCAAATTTTTCCTCTGTATTCGCGTGCAAAGGTATAAAACCATTTTGATTTGCAAATCAAAGTTTTGATTTTTTTGTTTTTTTAGGTATAAATTTAACATAACATACTAAATTGATAGGGTAATAGAAATTATTTCTGTTTTTGTTTGGTCGATTCAAAAATAGTTTGCAACTTTGCCCCATCAAATAACAAAAAAATGAAAACAACAGTTTGCAATATGATGTCTTGTAAGATGCCGGAGTTATCCGCAGAGATACTATTGTAGTTTTTTTTCAAAAATATATACATAGAACCTCTGCAGATTGCAGAGGTTTTTTTTTGCACAAGAACGACTGTAATTCTTTTTTAAAACCAAACAAAACACTAATTAATCAGAAAAACAATGAAAAAAAATGTATTAATCGCCTTAGGTCTGCTGACTTTTTCAGGCATTCATGCTCAGGAGAATAAAAAAGAGCAGGATAGTTTGAAAAACAATGAATTGTCAGAAGTTACTATTATAGGTTCAAGAAGTAAAAATAGAGTTAAAACAGATGTACCAGTTCCGGTTGATGTTTTTAACATATCTGAAATAACAAAAGGTGCACCGCAAACCAGCGTAACTCAAATATTAAATTATGTTGCACCATCGTTTACCAGTAATGCAACATCTACAGCAGATGCAACAGATCACGTTGATCCTGCTCAATTAAGAGGTTTAGGGCCAGATCAGGTTTTAATCTTGGTAAATGGAAAACGAAGACATACAAGTGCTTTAGTAAATATAAACGGATCTCCGGGAAGAGGTTCAGTAGGAACCGATTTAAATGCAATCCCATCTTTTGCAATTGAGAGAATTGAAGTTTTAAGAGACGGTGCAGCAGCTCAATACGGTTCAGATGCTATTGCCGGAGTAATTAATATAGTACTTAAAAAGAATGCCAATTATTTATCAGGAGGTATTCAGTACGGTGCAAATTTATCTTCGGGATCTAATAATTTTAAAGGCGGCGCTGACGGACAAACTGCACAGGTTGACTTAAATTATGGAACTTCTTTAGGAAAACCAGGAAGTTTCTTAAATATTACTGGAACAGCTGTGACTAGGCAAGCAACAAGCCGAGCAGGAATTAGAAGTAATGCTATTTTTAATGCTTATAATGCTGTAGAGAACAGAGCTGCGCAAAACGGTGTTGAAATTAACTCGCTGTTTAGTAACATAAATACAACGCCAAACTCAGCGCAAATTTTGACATCATTAAAACAATATGCGCCGCAAGTAAGTTATTTTACGCCTGCACAGCAAAGCGCTATTGCTTCGGCATCAACGCTTACGCAAATGCAGACTGCTTTGAACTTTGATGTAACTAATAATGAATTGGCTTACAGAGGTCAGCAAAGAAGTGATTATAATATGAGTGTTGGTCAGTCAGAACTGGCTTCTGGACAGGCATATTATAATGCAAAATATCCTTTAAGCGAAATCACATCTTTATATTCATTTGGTGGAATCTCATATAGAAATGGTAAATCCTATGCTTTTAACAGACTTCCAAATGGTTCAGGAACTTTTACACAAGTGTACCAAAATGGATTTTTGCCTGAGATAGAATCAGACATTCTAGATGCTTCGGCTGCAGTAGGTGTTACTACAGAATTATTTGGTTTTGATACAGATTTGAGTTCAAACCTTGGAACAAACTCTTTTAAGTATGATGTAAACAATACTATTAATGCAACTTTAGGAACCAATTCACCATTTAGTTTCGATGCAGGTAAAGTTTCGTTTTTACAAAGTACAACGAATTTAGATTTAAGTAGAAAGTATGATGTTCTGGCAGGTTTAAATGTTGCTTTTGGAGGAGAATTTAGATATGAGAATTACCAAATTAAACAAGGTGAAGAAGCTTCATACGGATTGTATGATGTAAACGGAAATGTAGTTTCTGGAATTCTTCCAAGTAATTCACCTTTAATTGTTACTGATTTTTTTGGCAACAAACGCGGTGCTGGAGCACAAGGTTTTTCTGGATTTCAACCTTCAGATGCTAAAGAAAGAGATAGAAAAAGTGGAGCGGCTTATATAGATTTAGAATTGAATGCTTCAGAAAAATGGCTTGTAAACGGAGCTGCACGTTATGAGAACTATTCAGATTTTGGAAGTACGGTTACTTTTAAATTAGCGTCTCTTTTAAAATTAAATGAAAACATAAATTGGAGAATTTCTGGGCAAACTGGTTTTAGAGCGCCTTCGCTACAACAAAAATATTTTGAATCAAGTTCAACGCAATTTATTAATGGCTCACCATATCAAGTTGGTTATTTTACAAATGATTCACAGGCTGCAAAAAGCATTGGAGTTGAAAATTTGAAACCAGAAAAATCAAAAAGTATCAGTACAGGATTTACGTTTAAAATTCCTGCAGCAAATATTACAATTGCAACAGATGCTTACTTTACCAGAATTAATGACCGAGTTGTATTGTCAGGACAATATGCAAGACCAACAGATGCACAGATAAATGCGGCAACTTCGCAAAGTCAAAAAGACGCCTTGACATTGTTTCAACAAGCATTTGATCTTAAAGGTGTAGAAAGAGCTTCGTTTTGGACAAACGGAATTGACTCTGAAACGAAAGGAATTGATTTAGTAATTTCTCAAAAATACGATGTAATTCAGGATTTCATCATTCGAAATGACTTAGCATTAAGTTATAATGAAACCAAGAGAGTTGGAGATTTAAATGTACCGCAATCTATTATTGATGCAGGAGGAGAGCCTTATAAATATTCATTTTTTCCTGAATCAAGCCGAATTTATTTAGAAGAAGCAATTCCGAAGTTGAAAGCAAATTTAATGACAACATTCAGTATTAAGAAATTAGATATTTATTTAAGAAACAGCTATTTTGGAAAAGTTACTGATCCAGGAGCAACAGATGTAAACTTAGACGGATTTTCATCAGTATACGAACATCCAGAATATAGTGCAAAACTAGTTACAGATTTGTCTTTAGGATATCAAATCAATGAACATTTTAGAGCAACAATTGGTTTTAATAATATAGGAGATGTTTATCCAGATAGAAATAATCCTGCAACTCCCACATTTACAAATACAACTCCAACATTGTCACCTGTGCCAAGTACAGATTTGAGCAATGCAAATCAATTTGCTTACTCAAGAGCCGTATCTCAATTTGGATTAAACGGTAGATTTGGTTTTGCTCGTTTGAGCTTTAAATTTTAAAAGTTGAAAGAGTCGGCTGCTCGTGATAGCTGTCGGGATATACGGATTAACCGAATTAGCATTGATTTTTTTGAATCTTTGTAATCTGTTGTCCCGACAGCTATCGCGAGCGGCTAAACTTTTTAATCTTGACTTTTAATGCTGATTATTTGATTTTTAGCGCAAAAAGAAAAAAAAATATAAAATATCAATTTTTAATTTGGTAGTTAAATAAATACTTATTACATTTACTCTATCGAATTAGTAGAATTTAAAATAAGACTTAAATTTTAATTAAAATGAAAACAATAGCAAGAAAAAATATGATGTGTTGTAGTATGATGCAAATGTGCATCCCAACTTGCTGTTGCCAAAAGTGAAAGATAAAATCTTTGTTATAGTTAGAACTATAAGCCCTTTTGGTCGCCATCCGAAAGGGCTTTTTTTTAATTCACACATTTAAAATTAAAATTATGAAAACACTAAATTCAATCGCAATAGAATATTTATTGAGAAATGATTCTCAAAATAGCAATAGTATATCAGAAGAAATAACAAAAGAAGTTGTAAGAATAAATACAGAGCAGAATATAAAAAGTCAAAAATCGCTGCTGTTTCAAATGTATGATCTAGAAGATGAAGATCTTTTTATTTAAATTACAATTTCAAAATCAAATAACATATATAATAGTATTAACAATACCTAAAAAACTAAGAAATCATGAGTACACAAAAATTTGCAACAAACGCATTACACGCAGGACACGATGTTACTAAAAACGCAGGAACAAGAGCAGTGCCAATTTATCAAACATCATCATATGTATTTAATAATTCAGATCATGCGGCCAATTTATTTGGTCTTGCCGAAGCAGGATTTATTTATACACGATTAAACAACCCAACAAACGATGTTTTAGAGCAGCGTTTAGCGACACTTGAAGGCGGAATTGGAGCTGTAGTAACAGCTTCGGGAGCATCAGCAATTTCTACAGCCTTGTTAACATTGCTAAAAGCCGGCGATCACATTGTAGCTTCAAATAGTTTGTATGGCGGAACTTATAATTTGTTAAGTGTAACATTACCGCGTTTAGGAATTACAACAACTTTTGTAGATCCTTCAAAACCAGAAAACTTTACAAAAGCAGCTAAAGAAAATACCAGAGCATTTTTTGTAGAATCTCTAGGTAATCCAAAATTGGATGTTTTAGATTTAAAAGGAATTTCGGTCGAAGCCAAAAACTTCAAAGTTCCTTTTATCGTAGACAATACAGTTGCTACACCTTATTTATTGAATCCAATTGCACATGGAGCAAACATTGTGATTCATTCCCTGACAAAATATATTGCCGGAAACGGAACTTCATTAGGCGGTGCTATTATTGATGCTGGAACTTTTGATTGGTCTAACGGAAAATTCCCTGAATTTACAGAGCCTTCTGCGGGATACCACGGACTTGTATATCACGAAGCTTTAGGAAATGCCGCTTTTATTGCAAAAGCAAGAATCGAAGGATTGCGTGATTTTGGAGCAGCTTTGAGTCCATTCAATGCTTTTCAAATTATTCAAGGATTAGAAACTCTGCCAATTCGAATTAAAAAACACAGCGAAAATGCTTTGGCTTTAGCCGAATGGTTAGAAAAACAAGATGAGGTTGTATGGGTAAATTATCCAGGTTTAAAATCAAGTAAATATTATGATTTATCACAGCAGTATTTGCCGCAAGGACAAAGCGGTGTTGTTACTTTTGGATTAAAAGGAGGTTTCGAAGCGGCCAAAAAAGTAGTTGACGAAACGAAACTGTTCTCGCTTTTGGCAAATATTGGTGACACAAAATCATTGATTATTCATCCTGCAAGCACAACACACCAGCAATTGTCTGAAGAAGATCAATTATCGACTGGAGTTTCAAAAGATTTAATCCGACTTTCTGTTGGAATAGAAGATATTGAGGATTTGATTGCCGATTTAAAATCGGTTTTTGAAAACGCAGCTAAAACTCAGTACAATATCAGTAAAAATTAGGTTTTTTTGTTTTTTGTTTGAAAAATTGCCTTTAGCAGCGTGAGTTCTGCTAGAGGTGATTTTTTATAATAAAATCTCTTTATAGTTTTAAAACACTAAAAATTATGTCAAAGCTTAAAATAAATATTATTCTATTTGGAATAGGAAATATAGGAAGCACTTTAATCAATCAGATTATAGAAAGTCAGGAGTTTTTTCTTCAAAGTAAAAATATTGATTTTCATTTTCCAATTATTACCAATTCTACAGTTGCCTTTTTCGAGAAAGAAGGCGTTGGATATGCTTGGGAAACCAATTTTAGAGAATTGGCAGTTCCTTTTAGAGTTGAAGATATCGTCGAATTTGCAAAAGAAAATGAATTTGAGAATTTAATTGCCGTAGATGCTACAGCAAGCGATGAACTTATTGGTCATTATAATACATTGATCGAAAACGGATTTAATATTGTTGCGGTAAATAAAAAAGCAAATACACTCTCAATAGACCTTTACAAACAAATTAGAGAAAATCTTAAAAAATACGATAAAGAATTTTTATACGAAACCTCCGTTGATACTGGTTTTCCTGTTTTACAAACATTAAGAGATCTTTATTATTCAGGAGAAAAGATCACGAAAATTCGAGGTGTATTTTCAGATAACCTTAGTTATGTGTTTAATAGATTTTCGACAGAAGATAATTCATTTTCTTCCATTTTAAAAGATGCAGGTTTGTTAGGATTAATGCGTTCTACTTTTAAAGAAAATTTGTCAGGAAATGATACAGCAGGAAAACTGTTGATTTTAACTAGGGAAATAGGAAAAGAATTTGAACTCTCAGATATAAAGATTGACCCACTTATAAAAGAAGAACATCTAGAGAAAAATGGAGTTCTTAATAGAGAGGCAATCGACAAATCCTTTAGAATAGAAAAAATCGCTCAAGCCGAGAATCATGTTTTACGATATGTTGGCGAATATGATGTTGAGAAAAACATATTAGAAGTAAAATTAATTTCAGAACCAATAACATCTGCAATAGGACAGTTAAAAGGATCTGATACTATTTTTGAAATTTATACAGAATCCTATTCAAATACCCCAATTGTAATACAAAGTGCAGCGCCATGCAGACAGGCAATTTCTAGAGGTATAATTACAGATATTTTGAAAGTATCAGAGAAAATTAAAAACAAAGAAGCCGTTTGGCTGTAGGTGAAGTTAATGTTAGCAGATAGTTCTTTGATAGATTGAAACAGAAAAGTTAGTTAATTTTTTGTAAGATTAAACCTGTAAATTGTGTAAACGCATTTTTGTAGGGTGTTTTTTAACGATAAAAGGTTGTTTTTTAACGTTTTTTAAGACTTTTTTCTTTTGAAATGTTTGCGATATTGAAAAAATATTCGCACATTTGTATGACCCTAAATACTATCAAATACAATTAGTTAGCAATCTAATTAATAGTTATGCACATCGGTTAAAGCCGCTGAATAAATTTTAAAATCAATAGAAGTATTTTCAGCAGTTTCGAGAAGCTTATAAAAACAAACAAATGCAAGAATTTTTTAAAATAACAGTCAAATCGCAAATGAATAAGTCACTACAGATGAACAAGATGTTTAATGTCGCACGTATTTGTGTATGCGTCTGTTGATACTAAAAGTATATATAAGTTCTAATAAAACTTAAACCCTTTTGGTATTAAAAACCCAAAAGGGTTTTTTTATTCCATTTGGTTACCATAACAAAGAATTAAAGAAAAAGTAAAGATTATAAAACGCAAACTAACTTAAACTTAAATATCATGAGCACATTAAACTACTTAACAAGAACGTTGAAAAGCATAAGAACAAAAAGAAACAATTTGCCGCCGCCGACAAATGAATTGGTACACCCAAGATTCGGTATAAACGAGACAGATAAAAAAACGGAGAAAAAAGATCCAAACTCATTATTGTTTTTGATGTATTCAAAAGAAAATGAAACGCTTTTTATCTAAATCAAAAAGTGTTATAAAATAGGGTAAAACCTGCATAAACTTACTGAGCAGTTTGTTCGGTAATTTTTTGCGTACAATAGTTTTGTTGAATTATGTTTAAGAAATTGCAGAATCAATTTCGATAAAATTTGCTTGTTTAAGAAATTAGTAGTTAATTTGCACCTTTAAGTTCAAAAACGTATTGAAAATGTTATAAAGAAAGGACGAGGGATTAGACCCGATGAATCCTTAGCAACCCTTCGTTAAATCGAAGAAGGTGCTGCATTCTACCACGCCCAAACGTGGAAAGATAACAACAAGAATTTTTCTAGTTTCACTCTAGACTTTCTTTCTAATATTTCCACATACAAATCAAAAATAAAAAGATTTGAAATTGGAAAATAGACCCAATCCCATTATAATTCAAGATTTCATCACAGAAAGTGGTGTACTTTATTCATCCTTACCGTTAAGCTTTACGCTTTCTGGCAGGCCTTTGCTTACTGCTCCGATTGTTTTGGTAAATCATGCCTTAACAGGAAATGCACAGGTTACAGGAAAAAATGGATGGTGGAATGATTTAGTGGGTGAAGAAAAAACAATCGACACTAACAAGTACACCGTTCTGGCCTTTAATGTTCCAGGAAACGGAAACGATTCGTTTGTGATCGAAAACTATCAAGACTTTACCACTAGAGATATTGCCCGAATTTTTATAAAAGGACTTGAAGCTCTAAATATTGAACAGGTATTTACAATAATAGGCGGTTCTGTTGGAGGAGGAATTGCTTGGGAAATCTTGGCTTTAGAACCAAATATCACAGAACATTTAATTCCGATAGCAACTGACTGGAAGTCGACAGACTGGATGATTGCAAATTGCTATCTGCAAGAGCAAATCCTGAACAATTCTTCAAAACCTATAGAAGATGCCAGAATTCATGCAATGTTGTGTTATCGCTCTCCAGAATCATTCAAAGAAAAATTTCAACGCACCATCAATCAAGATCTCTTGATTTTTAATATAGAAAGCTGGCTGGCGCATCATGGTAAAAAACTGCAGCAGAGATACCAATTGTCATCTTATAAACTGATGAATCAGCTGCTTAAAACCATCGATATTACTAGAGACAGTGAAGATTTTGAAACTTTAATGTCTAAAACAAAAGCAGCGATTCATATCGTGGGCATCAATTCAGATTTGTTTTTTACACCAAAAGAAAATCTGGAAACTTATAATGAATTAAAAAAGTTTAAAGAAAATGTCACCTACAGCGAAATAGATTCTGTTCACGGACATGACGCTTTTTTAATAGAGTACAAACAATTAGATCATTTACTTGCCGATATTTTTAAGGCAGAAACAATAGCAAAATAAAATGAAAGTATTAAAATTTGGAGGTAAATCATTATCAAACGGAGAAGGACTTAATAAAGTTGTTTCAATCATTTCTGATAAAGTAAGTCAAGGCGAAAATATTGCTGTAGTGGTATCAGCTCGTGGAAACGCAACAGACGAGTTAGAATTTATTTTAAGCATCGCTGCCAAAAACGGAAGCTATAAAGAACTATTAGAGAATTTTAAAAAATATCAAATATCAGATTATCCACAAGTAGATTTATCTGAAGAATTTAATGTTTTGGATAAGCTTTTTGAAGGAGTAAGCTTAATTGGTGATTACAGCAAAAAAATTAAAGATCAAATTTTGTCTAAAGGAGAATTGCTTTCGGCTAAATTATTGACGGCTATTTTGCTTGAAAAAGGAATTCCTGCCAATTTCGTTGATACAAGAGATTTGCTTAAAACCGATTCGAAATTTGGAGATGCTCAGCCTTTAGAGCAGCTTTCAAAGAAAAATGTAATCAATTATTTCAAAGAGCATAATGGTTCAACTGTTAATATTGTAACAGGTTTCATAGGTTCAAACAACAATAACGACACAACAACTTTAGGAAGAAACGGAAGTAATTATACCGCTTCATTAATTGCAAATTACCTAAATGCCGAAGAACTTCAAAATTTCACGCACGTAGACGGTATTTACACTGCAAATCCAGATTTAGTTGCCGATGCTAAGAAAATAGAATATTTGTCGTTTAACGAAGCAAATGAGCTGGCAAATTTTGGAGCCACTATTCTGCATGCCAAAACGATTATTCCATTATTAGAAAAAAATATTCCGCTTCGTATTTTAAATACCTTCAATCATGAAAATCGCGGTACATTAATTACTTCAGATTCTGCCAAAGAAGGAATTAAAACACTTTCAGTTTTAGAAAACGTTTCGTTAGTAAATCTTGAAGGACGCGGATTGCTTGGGAAATCTGGAGTTGATGCCAGAATTTTTAAAGTAATGGGCGATCATAATATCAGTGTCAGCATTATTTCACAAGGTTCTTCAGAAAGAGGAATTGGACTTGTTGTTGCTACTGATAAAGCTACAACTGCTGTAGTTGAATTAGAAAAAGAATTCGAAAACGACTTTTATTCAAAAGATGTAAATCAGATTACAGTAACAGATAATGTTTCGGTAATTTCGATTATCGGGCAGGACTTAAGTACTTTTCATAAACCTTACACTGCTTTAATAAAAAACAAAATAGTTCCAATATTATTCAACAATACCGTTACAGGTAAAAACGTAAGTTTGGTTGTAAAAAAATCAGAACTTAATAAAGCGCTGAACGTAATTCATGGTGAGATTTTTGGAGTTTCTAAAAAAATTAATATTGCAATTATCGGTCACGGTTTAGTAGGCGGAACTTTAATCAATCAGATTTTAGAATCGGCATCAGCAATCGAAAAGCGCAAAGATGTTAAATTGAACGTTTTTGCAATTGCAAATTCTAAAAAAGTGCTTTTAAATAAAAATGGCGTAAATTCAGACTGGAAAAATGAAATTCAGACAAAAGGAGAAAACTACACCATAAACGATATTATCACTTATGCAAATGAGCATCATTTAGAGAATTTAATTGCAATTGATAATACTGCAAGTGCGAGTTTTGTCGAAAATTATATTCCGCTTGTAGAAAACAGTTTCGATTTAATTTCGTCTAATAAAGTAGCTAATACATTGAGCTATGGTTTTTATAAAGAACTAAGAAAAGCGCTAGCCGAAAATCAAAAGAATTATTTGTACGAAACCAATGTTGGTGCAGGATTACCATTAATTGATACAATTAAATTGTTGCACCTTTCTGGAGAAAACATCACAAAAATAAAAGGAGTTTTCTCAGGAACATTAAGTTATTTATTTAATAATTTCTCTGCAAAAGATGTTCCGTTCAGCGAAATTCTGAAAGAAGCAATTGATAACGGATATACAGAACCAGATCCGCGTGAAGATTTATGCGGAAATGACGTAGGAAGAAAATTATTGATCTTGGCAAGAGAATTAGATTTACAAAATGAGTTCGAAGAAATCTCAATTCAGAATTTAATTCCAGAACATTTACGCGAAGGAAATGTTGCTGATTTCTTGACGAAACTAAAAGAATTTGACCCAATTTACGATAAAATAAAAGCGGATCAGAAACCAAATCACGTATTAAGATATATTGGTGAATTGTCTGGAGATTTGCAAAATGATAAAGGAAACCTAGAAGTAAAACTAGTTTCAGTTCCTTCAGATACAGCTTTAGGCGGATTGAAAGGTTCAGATTCTTTCTTCGAAATTTATACAGAATCATACGGAGATCGTCCAATCGTTATTCAAGGAGCCGGTGCAGGTTCTGCAGTAACAGCGAGAGGAGTTTTTGGTGATATTTTGAGATTGTCTGATAAAGGATAATTTGATTTTAGATTTATTAGAAGCTGATTAATGAACATTTATTGAATGAAAAAATTACTGATTTTACTGTTTTTATCGAATATTTTGACCGCTCAGATTTCTAATGTTGTCAGAAATAAAGACAGTTATACACAAGAAATTTTTCCTTACAAGGGAGTTCGAGCAATTCAAATAGATGAAGTTAGTGTTGTAGGAGAAGAAGACAATGTTTTTGTTTTTTCGAAAATTGAAAAAAATGCTAATCCTGACAAAATGTATTTTCAGAGATTTACAAAAGTCAATGATAAATGGATTGTAAAAGCTATTCTTGAAGTTAATCACAGCGGAATCATTTCAGCTTGGGGAAGCCGAAAAGCTTTTGGCGATTATAATAAAGATAAAAGTGTTGACGCTCTTTTTATTTACGGATTGTATGATGCCGCTTTCAAACAGCAGTCGGTTCATTTGATTTTTTCACAAAAAGATCAATTCTATACCATTGAGTCAAGTATTTCTGATGATTTTAAGACTGATAAATTCTCGGATAATTTTAAATCATTAGATGCAGATTCTAAAAAACAAGTATTAGAATATTGGAGTAAATTAGATAAAAGAGATAAGTGATTTAAGATCTGTATTTGTTTTTAGGCGTAAATATTAAATTTAATAAATATTAAAAAGTTTTTAAAAAATTGGGGTTGTGGATTAATATTCATTATTCCTTTTCTATTGATAGGATTGGGAACGTTATCGTTTAGTTCGTATAATATTTTTAAAGCTTTACAAGCTAAAGGATGGACTCCAGTTTCTGCCAATATTGAAAAAACAGATATTACTTCCCATTCGAATAAAGGTACAGTATCGCACGAAGTTATTGTTAGGTATCTTTATGTTATTGAAGGGAAAAAGTATTCAGGAAAAAGAATTGCATTTGGTTATGGTATGAACAATATTGATGATCATGACGGATTGTATTCTAAATTAGAAAACAGTAAAAAAGTCTTGGTTTACGTGAATCCTTCTAATAACGAAGAAAGCGTGATCGTTCCAGGAATGAATGATTCAATTACTGGTTTATTAATTTTTACAATATTATGGAATTCATTTATTGTAGTTTTAGGCATACTTCCTTTTGTAATAAAAGGTGTTGACGAAAATAATGAACCTAGATTTACAGCAAAAGAAGCTACTTGGATTATTTTTATAATATGGATTGCAGGCTTCGCGATTTTATTTAGCAATTGTTTTCATATAGATATAGAAAGTAAAATCAATGTTTTAGAAGCAAGAAATGTTGATTTAGATATAGAATAAAAAAAAGAAAAATACCATGAAAGTAACGTTAAACAGAGTAAACGACGCGTTTCATTTTAAATTAAAAAATGAAAGAGGTCATGTAGTTGATGTTGACAGCAGAGCCGAATTTGGCGGAAGCGATTTAGGAGCTAGTCCAATGGAATTAGTTTTAATGGGCGTTGCCGGATGCAGTGCGATTGATATGATTTCGATTCTAAAAAAGCAGCGTCAAGAAATTACATCTTTTAATGCTGAGGTTGAAGGTGAGCGCGTGCAAATTGGTGAAGCAAAGCCTTTTAAAGAAATTAATGTCGTTTTTTATTTAGAAGGCGATATCAATCCAGAGAAAGCACAGCGTGCTGCACAGCTTTCTTTTGAGAAATACTGTTCTGTAGCCAAAACTGTAGAACCAACAGCAACAATCAAATACAAAGTCGTTTTAAACAACGAAGCTTTGTAAAATTATAAAAGGAGTTAATTAGATAATTTCTCTAACGGTTTGAATTTTGAGTTCAGTGATAACCTGAAACTTTAAACTTGAAACAGAAAAACAAAAACAAAAGCAACACAATGAATACAGAAGAATTTGGTTTTGAAACACAAGCCATAAGAACACAATTAGAAAGATCTCAGTATCTAGAGCATTCAGTGCCATTATACTTATCGTCAAGCTTTGTATTTGAAGATGCCGAAGATATGAGAGCTTCTTTTACAGAAGAAAAAGAAAGAAATATTTACAGCCGTTTCAGCAATCCAAACACAACTGAATTTGTAGAGAAAATCTGCAAAATGGAAGGTGCAGAATCTGGTTATGCATTCGCAACTGGAATGGCAGCAGTTTATTCGACTTTTGCAGCTTTGTTAAATGCAGGAGATCATATCGTTTCTGCAAGCAGCGTTTTCGGTTCTACGCATGCATTGTTCATGACTTATTTTCCAAAATGGAACATTGAAACTTCTTATTTTGAAATTAATAAGCCAGAAACAATTGAAAGTTTTATTAAGCCAAATACAAAAATATTATATGCTGAGTCACCGACAAATCCTGGAGTTGATGTAATCGATTTGCAATTGTTGGGAGATATTGCCAAAAAACACAATCTGATTTTAATTATCGACAACTGTTTTGCAACGCCATATATTCAGCAGCCAATTAAATTTGGAGCACATTTGGTAGTACATTCAGCAACTAAATTGATTGACGGTCAAGGACGTGTTTTAGGTGGAGTTACGGTTGGAAGTGAAGATTTAATCAGACAGATTTATTTGTTTTCAAGAAATACAGGGCCGGCTTTATCGCCGTTTAATGCTTGGGTTTTATCTAAAAGTTTAGAGACTTTGGCAGTTCGTGTAGAGAAGCATTGTGAAAATGCATTAAAAGTAGCCGAATTTCTAGAAGCACATCCAAATGTAAACAGCATAAAATATCCGTTCTTGAAATCGCACCCGCAATATGAAATTGCCAAAAAGCAAATGAAATTAGGTGGAAATATTATTGCTTTTGAAATTAAAGGCGGAATTGAAGCGGGAAGAAAATTCCTGAATTCAATAAAACTTTGTTCATTATCTGCTAATATTGGAGATACTAGATCAATCGTAACTCATCCAGCATCAACAACGCACAGCAAATTATCTGAAGCAGATCAATTAGCAGTTGGAATTACGCAAGGTTTAGTGCGTGTTTCAGTTGGTTTAGAAACGGTAGAAGACGTAATTGCCGATTTAAAGCAAGCGCTTGATTAAAATTTAGATTTTAGAATATAAAAAGAAAGATTATTTTTTAACTGTAAATTAATTACTGTTAAAAAATAATCTTTCTTTTTTTGTGATGTCCGTAAAAAGTATATTTTTGTTAATTAAAAAATCAAAAGTTATTAATAATCAACTACTAAACCACATTACAAATGAGCAATTCTACTTACGTTTTAGATGATAAATTATTAGTGTCAGCTGGAGCACGTTTTTTACATTATATAATTGATCTTTTTGCCTTTTTTGTCATTTTAATCCTAATTGGAGCAGCAATTGGTGTTCTTTCTGCCTTACTTGATGTTACTGCATTGTCTGATTGGATGAATGGTTTAGGTGATTTAGGATGGAATCTTGTCGCAATTATAGTTTCGTTAATTTATTATATTGCTATGGAAGGATTATTAGGCAGAACAATAGGAAAATACATTACAGGCAGTATTGTAGTGGGTGAAAATGGTCAGAAACCGGATTTTGGAACTATTGTAAAAAGAAGTTTTTGTCGTTTAATTCCTTTTGATGCACTTACTTTTTTGGGAGGTTCTAGAGGTTGGCATGATTCATTATCTGGAACCTATGTTGTGAGTAAAAAAGCATTAGATGAAGAAGTGAAATCCTTTCATGAGTTCAATTTAATTGGAGTTCAGGAAGTAAATCAATAAAACTATACTAATTTGGTAGAATATAGTTTTCTATTCTGTTAGTATTCTCGTTCAAAAAGTCTATTTTTGTTGCAGAAAAACAATGAAGATTGTTTATTTTAGTGAGAATGTAAAATAAACAGTCAGCAATCAAAAATCTAAAAATGCTTTCAAAGAAAACAAAATACGGAATTAAAGCTTTAACTTATTTGGCAAGACGCGAGAATAACGAACCTGTACAAATTGCCGAAATTGCGAAAAGCGAACATATTTCGATTAAATTTCTGGAAAGTATTTTATTACTTTTAAGAAATTCAGGTTTCTTGGGCGCTAAAAAAGGAAAAGGCGGAGGTTATTATTTAATCAAAGATCCAAAAGATATAAGCATGGCTAAAGTGTACCGTATTCTTGAAGGTCCAATTGCATTGCTGCCATGTGCGAGTCATAATTTTTATGAAAAATGCGACGATTGTGACGATGAGGATTCTTGTGCTGCCCGACGTTTAATGACTGAAGTTAGAGATAATACACTTAAAATATTAGAAAGTAACTCTTTAGCAGATATTGCATTTTAATACATATTAGTTTAGATATAAAAGAAAGTCCATTTCATAATTTTTGAAATGGACTTTTTTTATTTGTTTTATCTTAAAATATCAATTTATATCCCGCCATAAAAAGCATAACAGCAATGGCATTTCTTAAAAATAAATCAGGCACTTTTCCGCTTAACATACTTCCCATAAAAATTCCAGGAAGAGATCCTAAAAGTAATTGACCTAATAAAAATAAGTCTAAGTTTCCCATCGAAGCATGACCAATTCCGGCTACCAAAGTTAAAGGAACGGCATGAGCGATTTCAGTTCCTACCAAACGCGGCGTTGGTAAAAGCGGATACAAGAAAAATAAAGTTACTGTGCCTAAAGCTCCAGCTCCAATTGAAGTTAAGGTTACAGTTGCGCCAAGTAAAACTCCAATACCAATTGTCAGCATATTTTGAGTTTGACTCTCACTGTGAAATTTATCGCCTGCGTGTTTTTGAGAAAATCGCAACAGCCTTTTCTTAAATAAAATTGCAACAGATGTAAAAAGAAGTGCCCAGCCTAAACTGTATTTTATTACAGAATTTATAGTAGAAATATCAGTTTTTATACTGTTTAATATCCATAAAGTCAGCAAAGCAGCAGGAACACTTCCTAGAGTCAGCCAGCCAGTAATTTTCCAGTTTATGTTTCCCTTTTTATGATGAACAAATACTCCGCCGGCTTTAGTAAATGCGGCATAAAGTAAATCAGTTCCAACTGCAGTAGTCGGTGGAATGCCAAAGTACAATAAAATGGGAGTCATTAAAGAGCCGCCTCCAACTCCGGTTAGTCCTACTATAAAGCCAACGACTAAACCTGCAATTACAAGGCCTATTTGAAAATCCATAATTAAAAAAAATTTGGCGCTAAAGTAATAACAATTTTATAATTATCCTATAGATTTTGTAGAGATTAAAAATGTATTTAAAAAACAAATGATTACAAGGCAGATGTTGTTTAAATAAGATGAGTTTTAATTTCATTTGTTAAATTAATTTGTTGAAACATTACGACAGTAATTTCTAGATAATTAGAGCTTTAAAAAAAAGATAATATTGTTTTGATTTTTAGAAATAAGTAGTATTTTTGCAAAGTAATCTATTAACCCGATAGGGTAATAGGATTTGAAAATCAATCGAATAGTATTAATATGGAGAAAGAACTGAAAATAAATAGTATTGATGTGAAGTCTGAAGCTTCATTAAAAGAGAAGCTTTGGGTTGTAATACCAGTTGTTTTATTAGTAGGTTTACTATCAACCTTGATTTACAATCATTATGCTGATTTTTCTGTAGATGCTTTTATAGCGGGATTCAATCAGGAATTTTTAGTGTTTTTTGCTATTGGAGTTTTTGCTCAATTGGTTGATGGTACTTTAGGAATGGGTTACGGAGCGACTTCAACGTCATTTTTATTGGCTTATGGAGTTCCGCCGGTTGTAAGCAGTACTGCGGTTCACGTATCTGAAATGTTTACAACAGGAGCTTCCGCACTTTCACATCACCGATTTGGAAATATCAATAAAAAGTTAGTTAAACATTTATTGATTCCAGGAGTTTTAGGTTCAATTACAGGAGCTTATTTATTGGCAGATGTTATTAATGGAGATATAATTAAACCATTTATTGCAGTATATATGATTGTTTTGGCGGTCATTATTATTAAAAAAGCCTTGAAGAAAAGTATTGTAAAAAAGAAAACTAAAAAACTTGGTTATTTAGCTGTTTTTGGTGGTTTTATGGATTCGGTTGGCGGCGGAGGCTGGGGACCAATTGTGACTTCAACATTACTAGGAAGAGGAAGAAATCCAAGATATACTATCGGTTCCGTAAATGCAGCTGAGTTCGCAATTTCATTTGCAAGTGGTATAACATTTATGCTTTTTGGAGGGATTCATGGCTGGCAGGTAATCATCGGATTGATTTTAGGAGGAGTTATTTCAGCGCCATTAGCAGCATATTTGGTAAATAAAATCAAAAGAAAACCAATGATGGTTGTAGTTGGAATTCTAATTATATTATTGAGTTTAAAAACATTATCTAAATTATTGTAAGTAATAATTTTAGAAAGGAGAGATTATGAGTGCGATTATTGTACAAGATTTATTAGAGAAAACTGCAGCTTTTTCGCTTGACGAAACCTTAGTTTTTTTAGCAGAAGAATTCTCAGGGAAAGTAATTTTCTCGACTTCTTTTGGACAGGAAGATCAGGTAATTACAGATTTTATTGCAAAAAGCAATACTGATATTATTGTTTTTACTCTAGATACGGGAAGATTATTTCAGGAAACTTATGACGTTTTTCACAAAACATTAAAAAAGTATAAAAGACCTATCGAAGTTTATTTTCCGGAAGCAGCAGCTGTAGAAAATTTACTAAAAGAAAAAGGACCAAACAGCTTTTACGATTCAGTTGAAAATAGAAAAGAGTGTTGCTTTATTCGAAAAGTAGTTCCGTTAAGAAAAGCTTTAGCAGGAAATTCAGTTTGGATTACAGGTTTAAGAGCTGAACAATCAGAAAACAGACAAGATTTACATTTGTTTGAATATGATGGAAACTTCGAAATTATAAAATTCAATCCGTTGCTAAAATGGACTTTAGAAGAGGTTGAAACATATTTGTCTGAAAACAATGTTCCTCAAAATGCATTGCACAAACAAGGTTTCGTAAGTATTGGATGTGCTCCTTGTACCAGAGCAATTTTTCCTGGAGAAGATATTAGAGCAGGAAGATGGTATTGGGAATCGAGCCATAAAGAGTGTGGTTTGCATAGTGCTAAAAAAGAGTAGTTAGAGGTAAGAAGCAAGAGGCAAGAAGCAAGAGCCAAGAAAATAGATTATAGAATATGGATTAAAGTTTCGGAGGAAGGATTCATATTGTACGTCCCGAAGCTTCGGGATTAATCCGGGGAAGAATAAAGAAAACAGAATAAATAGCGTAAAGTTTTAGAGTAACTCACAACTTAAAACCTGAAACTTGAAACTAAAAAATATCAAACAAAAAAACAATGAGTTCAGTATTAAAAACAAACGCTTTAGAGAGTGAAGCGATATATATTTTCAGAGAAGTAATTTCACAGTTTGACAAACCAGTTTTACTTTTCTCAGGAGGAAAAGATTCTATAACATTAGTGCGTTTAGCGCAAAAAGCATTTTTCCCTGCTAAGATTCCGTTTCCTCTATTACACGTTGATACGGGACACAATTTCCCTGAAACTATTGCTTTCAGAGATAAATTGGTAGAAGAATTAGGTTTAGAGTTAATCGTTCGTAATGTTCAGGATGCTATTGATGAAGGAAAAGTGGTTGAAGAAACAGGAAAATATTCTAGTAGAAACAGCCTGCAGACAACAACACTTTTAGATGCAATTGAAGAATTTAAGTTTGATGCTTGTATTGGTGGTGCGCGTCGTGATGAAGAAAAAGCAAGAGCAAAAGAGCGTATTTTCTCTGTTCGTGATGATTTCGGGCAATGGGACGAAAAAAATCAAAGACCTGAGTTATTTGATATTTTGAATGGAAAAATCGAAAACGGACAAAACGTTCGTGTTTTCCCAATTTCAAACTGGACAGAATTAGATGTTTGGAGTTATATCGAAAAAGAACATATCGAGATTCCATCAATCTATTTTTCACATAAAAGAAAAGTTTTTTTGAGAGACGGTTTAATCTGGTCGCATTCTCCTTTTGTGTACCAAGAAGAAGACGAACAAATCGAAGAAAGAATTGTTCGCTTCAGAACCGTTGGAGATATGAGTTGTACAGCAGCAGTTGAATCTTATGCGGCAACAATCGAAGAAGTTGTTGGAGAAATCAGAGAATCAACAATTTCTGAAAGAGGAGCCAGAATCGATGACAAACGTTCTGAAGCTGCAATGGAAAAGAGAAAACAACAAGGATACTTTTAATGCAATTAAAAATTGAGAATTAAAAATTAAAAGTTAGAATCAAGAAAACAAAAACATACAGATTTAAATTTTAGTTCAAGGGAAAGCAACTTGAAACTTGAAATAAAAATTAAACCTGAAACAAAATATTAAGAATGGAAGTTTTAAAAATAGCAACAGCGGGAAGTGTAGATGATGGAAAAAGTACTTTGATCGGGAGATTATTGTATGATACAAAATCATTGACGACTGATAAGATTGAAGCAATCGAAAAAAGCAGTAAACAAAAAGGATATGATTATCTTGATTTTTCACTAGCGACTGACGGATTAGTAGCAGAAAGAGAACAAGGAATCACGATTGATGTTGCACATATTTACTTTTCGACTGCAAAGAAAAGTTACATTATTGCCGATACTCCGGGTCACGTAGAATATACGAGAAACATGGTTACAGGAGCTTCGACTTCTCAGGTTTCTATCATTTTAATTGATGCCAGAAAAGGTGTAATTGAGCAAACATACCGTCACTTTTTTATCAATAATTTATTGCGAGTAAAAGAAGTAATTGTTGCGATTAATAAAATGGATTTAGTTGATTACTCAGAAGAAGTTTTCAATAAAATCAAAGCCGATTTTCAGGCATTAAATGCAAAAAGTACATTCAAAGAACAAAACGTAAGCTATATTCCGTTAAGCGCAATCAACGGTGGAAACGTTGTTGATCAGTCAAAAGATATGCCTTGGTATGATGGACAAACCGTTTTAGAACATTTAGAAGGATTACATTCTCATGATGTTTTTGAAGCAGGAAAAGCACGTTTCCCAGTTCAAACCGTAATTCGCCCAAAAACAGAAGAGTACCACGATTTTAGAGGTTACGCTGGAAAATTATACGGAAACTCAATTAAAGTTGGAGATGCTGTAACGGTTCTTCCTTCTTTAACAGAATCAAAAGTATCTAAAATTCACTTTTTCGATAAAACATTTGACGAAGCCGTTGCAGGTTCTTCAATTACAATCGAATTAGAAAATGATATCAATGTAACGAGAGGTGATATGATTGTAAAATCGGATGAACTTCCAAAAATTGAAAAAGAAATCACAACAACAGTTTGTTGGATGGATAGTAAAAAATTGGTTGCAGGAACAAAATACATTGTGCAGCACAATACAAATTCAGTTTTAGCAAAAGTAGAAAGTATCAAAAATACAATTTCAACTGATTATTCTGGAACAAAAGAAGCTTCGCAATTAGCGATCAACGAAATCGGAGAAGTAAGCATCAAATTAAGCAAGCCTTTATATTTTGACGCTTACAACGACAATAAATCAAATGGAGCTTTTATTTTAATTGATACCGCAACAAACACAACAGCAGGAGTAGGATTCATCAGGTAGTTGATAGTTTGTGGTTTTTAGTTGATAGTTCTGCTGTCAACAACCAACTATAAACAACCAACTATAAACAACCAACTTAGAGAAATGGAAAGTTTTAGAACAGAAATAGAAAATCCGGTAGTTCAAAGAGAGATTATCGAATTAGAAAAAAAGATTCATTTATTCCGTGGAGGAAAAATTGATGATGAGCGTTTTCGTAGTCTTCGTTTAGCGCGTGGAATTTACGGGCAACGTCAGGAAGGCGTTCAGATGATTCGTATCAAATTGCCTTATGGTAAAGTTACCAGCGAGCAATTAGTGCGTATCACGCAAGTTTCTGATGAGTATTCTACAGGACGTTTACACATTACAACACGTCAGGATATCCAGATTCACTATGTGAGTTTAGATAGAACACCAGAACTTTGGGCAGATTTGGCTAAAGACGATATTACGCTTCGTGAAGCTTGTGGAAACACGGTCAGAAATATTACAGGAAGCGAATTGGCTGGAGTTGACGTAAACGAACCATTTGATGTTTCGCCTTATGCACACGGACTTTTTCAATATTTGTTAAGAAACCCAATTTGTCAGGAAATGGGACGTAAATTCAAAATTTCGTTTTCTTCTTCAGACGAAGATACTGCTTTGAGTTATTTACACGATTTAGGTTTTATTCCGAAAATTAAAGACGGACAAAAAGGTTTTAAAATCATGTTTGGAGGAGGTTTAGGATCTCAGCCAGCGCATGCCGAATTGCTTTCGGAGTTTGTTCCGGTAAACGAAATCATTCCAACAGCAGAAGGAATCATCCGTATTTTCGACAGATACGGAGAACGTGCAAAAAGAATGAAAGCGCGTATGAAATTCTTAATCAAAGAAATGGGAAGAGATGTTTTCCTTGATTTAGTTGAAAAAGAGAAAAAAGCCATCGCATTTGAAACATACGAAATTGACACAACCGCTTTTGACGGCCCAATTACAGAGCCGTTATTAGAAGTTCCACAAGTTACAATCGAAGATACTGCAGCTTATGAAACGTGGAAAAAATCGAATGTAATCAAGCAGAAACAAGACGGTTATTACGCTATTGGAATCAAAGTTTTATTAGGTGATTTTTATACGGATAAAGCAAGATTATTAGCAGCTTTAATAAAAAATTACGGAGCAAATGAACTACGTTTTTCATTGCGTCAAAATATTGTAATACGTAATATAAAAGAAGAGAATTTACCTTTCTTTTATCAAGAATTAGCCAAATTGGATTTTGTTCAATTAGGATATAATTCGACAGCAGATATTACAGCATGTCCGGGTACAGATACTTGCAACTTGGGGATTGCAAGTAGTACCGGAATTGCAGAAGAATTAGAAAGAGTTTTAAGCGCGGAATATCCTCAGTATTTAAACAATCAGGAAATTGAAATTAAAATTTCAGGTTGTATGAATGCCTGCGGACAACATAATATGTCTGCAATTGGATTCCAGGGAATGTCTATCAACTCAGGAAAACTGGTTGCTCCGGCATTACAAGTTTTATTGGGTGGAGGAAGATTAGGAAATGGAGCAGGACGTTTTGCCGATAAAGTAATTAAAATTCCAAGCCGTAGAGGACCAGATGCTTTGCGCACAATTTTAAACGATTTTGATGCGAATGCAAACGGAGAAAAATTCCTTAATTATTACGATGTAAAAGGAGAGAAATATTTCTATGAAATTTTAAAACCTTTCGCAGATGTAACCAATTTAACAGAAGCTGATTTTGTGGATTGGGGTAATGCAGACAATTACGTAAAAGCAGTTGGAGTTGGAGAATGTGCTGGAGTTGTGATCGATTTAGTAGCGACTTTATTGTTTGAAGCTAAAGAGAAATTAATCCTAGCTCAGGAATCTTTTGATAACCAAAAATGGTCAGACGCTATTTATCATGCTTACGCAGGATTTGTAAATGGAGCAAAAGCTTTGTTGTTGTCAGAAAACCAAAAAACAAATCACCACGCAGGAATTGTAGACCTGTTTGATACTGTTTTTGTTGAAAATAATAAAATCGAATTAAACTCAACTTTTAAAGACTTGGTTTACCAAATCAATAAAAATGAACCATCAGAAGCTTTCGCTAAAGATTACATCGCTCAAGCGGTAGTTTTCTTTGATAAAATTGAAACTTTCAGAGCTCAGGAATTAGAAAATGCTTAATATAAAACCCAAAATAACTTTAGTTGGTGCAGGTCCGGGTGATCCTGATTTACTTACGCTCAAAGCTGTAAAAGCATTGGCTGAAGCTAATGTGGTTTTATACGACGCTTTGGCTAACGAAGAAATTCTGGATTATGCACCCAAAAATGCAATTAGAGTTTTTGTTGGAAAAAGAATCGGAAATCATGCTTATACGCAGGATCAGATCAATCAATTGATTGTGGATAATGCGCTGACTTATGGAAATGTAGTTCGGTTAAAAGGTGGTGATCCGTTTATTTTTGGAAGAGGAAGCGAAGAAGTAGAATTTGCAGAAAGTTTCGGAATTGAAACTATTGTAGTTCCTGGAATTTCATCAGTTGCGGCGGTTCCTGCAAGTCAGGGAATATCAATTACAAAAAGAGGCGTTTCAGAAAGCTTTTGGGCGATTACCGGAACAACTTCTGACCGAAAATTATCTTCAGATGTAGCTTTAGCGGCACAATCTTCGGCAACGGTTGTGATTTTAATGGGAATGCACAAATTATCTCAAATCATCGATTTGTTTCAAAAAGAAGATAAAGGAAATCTGCCTGTAGCGATTATTCAAAACGGAACAACTTCGGAGGAAAAAGTTGGAGTTGGAACAGTAGATTCGATTCTAAATATTGTAAAAGAAAAAGAATTAGGTTCACCAGCGATTATTGTTCTTGGAGAAGTTGTAAGAGAAAGTAATAAATTAAAAGGATTTTACGAAGAATTTCTATCAAAGGAAATCGCAAGATAAAGTTCCGAAGGAACAATTTATATTGTAGCGTCGGGTTTCAACCCGATGTACGAATAGGAATAAAGTTAGATTTTAGCGTTCCGAAGGAACAATTTATATTGTAGCGCCGGGTTTTAACCCGGGGAGATGATGCAAATAACATAGCGCTGGATTTTAATATGGGGAATAAACGAAAGATTGAAAAACATAGCCCGAGGTTTCAACCTCGAGAACGAATGGATATTTAATTCCATATTCATTAAAAAATCATCTAATTTTGATTAGATGTAATTAAATTAAAATGGAACAGAACGAATTATATCCCATATTTTTAAAACTTCATAATCTGAACGTTTTAATTGTGGGCGGAGGAAATGTAGGTTTGGAAAAGCTTTCTTTCTTGCTAAAGTCAAGTCCAAATGCGAATGTTGAGGTTGTAGCGCCTGATTTTCATTTAGAAATTAAAGTTTTAGCAGAAAACCATCCTTCAATTAAATTGACGGAAGCGAAGTTCAAAAAGAAAATGCTCAAAAAGCGTCACATGGTAATTGCCTGTACAGACAATTTAAAAGTGAATAAAAGAGTTTACGATTTGGCCAGAAAACGTTATTTGATTTGCAATATTGCCGACACGCCCGATTTATGTGATTATTATTTAGGTGGAATCGTAACAAAAGGAAATGTGAAAATTGCAATTTCGACCAACGGAAAATCGCCGACAACGGCAAAAAGGCTTCGGGAGTTTTTCGAAGAAGTAATTCCAGAGGATATCAATCAAATGGTTGAAAATTTGAATGAATATCGCAAAACTTTAAAAGGTAATTTTGAAGAAAAGGTTAAAAGAATGAACGAGATAACCGATTCATTAAGAAATAAAGAATAATAAAAAGTTCCGAAGGAACAATTTATATTGTAGCATCGGGTTTCAACCCGATGGACGAAAGAGGAGAAATGAATAATGATAAAAATCATTGTTAGTAGAATAAATTATTCGTTTCTTTGTATTATTAAGAATGATTATAAACAACAAGCATAATGATTAAAACAGATATACTTATAATTGGAGCAGGACCAACAGGTTTATTTGCCGTTTTCGAGGCAGGATTATTAAAATTAAAATGTCACATTTTAGATGCTCTTCCACAAGCAGGAGGACAACTATCAGAATTGTATCCTAAAAAACCTATTTATGATATTCCTGGTTTTCCAGAAGTTTTAGCAGGAGATTTAATTGATAACCTTCAAGAACAAATTAAGCAATTTGAGCCAGGTTATACATTAGGCGAGCGTGCTGAAACAATAGAAAAACAAGAAGACGGAAGTTTTATTGTTACCTCAAATAAAGGAACTAAATTTCATGCACCGGTTATTGCAATCGCTGGAGGTTTAGGAAGTTTTGAGCCTCGTAAACCACTTATCGAAGATATCGAGTTTTATGAAAATAAAGGGGTAAAATACTTCATCAAAAATCCTGAAAAATTTAGAGACAAAAGAGTTGTAATTGCAGGAGGAGGAGATTCAGCATTAGACTGGAGTATTTTCTTGGCAAATGTAGCTTCAGAAGTTACTTTAATTCATAGAAGAAACGAATTTAGAGGTGCTTTAGATTCTGTAGAAAAAGTACAAGAATTAAAAACTGCAGGAAAAATTAAATTAATTACGCCGGCAGAAGTTATCGGAATTAATGGTGCTGAACACATCGAGTCATTAGATATCGAAGAAAACGGAGCACACCGTAAAATCGAAACTGATTATTTCATTCCACTATTTGGATTAACGCCAAAATTAGGTCCAATTGGAGACTGGGGACTAGAAATTGAGAAAAATGCAATTAAAGTAAATAATGCATTAGATTACCAAACAAACATTCCAGGAATCTTTGCAATTGGAGACGTAAACACGTACCCAGGAAAATTAAAGTTGATCCTTTGTGGTTTCCACGAAGCAACATTAATGTGTCAAGCTGCGTACCAAATCATCAATCCAGGTAAAAAATATGTGTTGAAATATACAACAGTTTCTGGTGTAGATGGTTTCGACGGAACTCGTAAAGAAGCACCAAAAGCAGTTGTGAAAGCGATAGTCTAAGTTGCTAAGGTTCTAAGGGACTAAGATGCTAAGATTTTTATATACAAAAGCTCAAACTTTAAAAGTTTGGGCTTTTTTTTCATCATGCAGAATCCCAGAGGGATGAAATATTTACAGAAAAGAAATAATTCCGTCTGTAAAAAACTCCAGCGGAGCAACATCTTTGAGATGTGTCGCTCCGCTGGAGCTTTAGTTTGATTGCTGAATGTTTTTCTATAAATATTATGCTCCCCTGGATCTAAATCACGTAAAAGGTCAAAGCCTTAGAATCTTAGCATCTTAACTGCTCAGCACCTTAGAAAAAAAACATTTGCAAATCGAAAGGCTATTTCATACCTTTGCACTGTTCTTAAAATTATTGTCAGTTATCACGAAAGGCGGAGGGATAGACCCGATGAAACCTTAGCAACCCTTTATCATAAAGAAGGTGCTAAATTCTACTTTATACGACATTTTCCAGTATTAAAGATAGATAACACAAATACATACTCGTATTTCTCAAAACTTTTCTCGATAACATATAATATTTACTGAAACAGATTCTGTATCAGGAGCGAATCATTGGCCCATTTTTGCAGTCAATAGTTCCCGCTTTTCGTTGCAATCATTTTATCCGCCGCGGCTGATAAAATAATTTCCACTTCAATCGGGGCTAATGAGTCGGCATAGTGCACTTTTGGGATTAATGTAAAAAAATATCGAAGGCTAGACCGAAAGGTTTTTAAAACCTGCCGGGTCTAAAAGAGCCTTCACAATCATAATAAAAAAACTTAGCATCTTAGAATCTTAGCAGCTAAAACAAAAAAATATGGCAATTACAATACAAGAAGCAATAAAAAAAAATATCCTAATCCTTGATGGAGCAATGGGAACAATGCTGCAGCGCTATAATTTCTCAGAAGAAGATTTCAGGGGAGAGCGTTTCAAAGATTTTCCGCATCCGTTAAAAGGAAATAACGATTTACTATCCATAACACAACCACATGCAATCCGCGATGTCCACGCCGCTTATTACGAAGCCGGCGCTGACATTGTAGAAACTAACACTTTTTCAGGAACGACAATCGGTATGGCCGATTATCACATGGAAGATTTGGTTTACGAGTTAAACTACGAATCAGCAAAAATCGCAAGACAAGTAGCTGATGAGTTTACCGCGAAAAATCCAGAAAAACCTCGTTTTGTAGCCGGTTCAATCGGACCGACGAACAGAACGGCAAGTATGTCTCCAGATGTAAATGATCCGGGTTACAGAGCCGTAACGTTTGATGATTTGAGAATCGCTTACAAACAACAAGCAGAAGCCTTAATGGACGGTGGCTGTGATTTACTTTTAGTAGAAACGATTTTCGATACCTTAAATGCAAAAGCAGCACTTTTTGCTATCGAAGAAGTAAAAGAAGAACGTAATCTTGATATTCCAATCATGGTTTCAGGAACGATTACAGATGCTTCGGGAAGAACACTTTCAGGACAGACAGTTGAAGCATTTTTGATTTCAGTTTCGCATATTCCGTTATTAAGCGTGGGATTCAATTGCGCCCTTGGAGCCGATTTGTTGAAACCATATTTAAAAACATTAGCACATAATACAAGCTTTAATGTTTCGGCGCATCCAAATGCAGGATTGCCAAATGCATTCGGACAATACGATGAAACACCAGAACAAACTCAGGCTTTCATCAAAGAATATTTAGATGATAATTTGATTAATATCATTGGTGGTTGCTGCGGAACAACTCCAGATCATATTCGATTAATGGCTGAGGTTGCGAAGGATTATAAGCCGAGAGTGGCGCCGGTTGTTGCTTAATTTTCTTGAAGTTTGAAAATGAAGAAAAAGTTATTCTTAGAAAGCAAAAAAATAATAGTAAAGCGGAATGAATAATTGGAAGACTATTTTTTTATTTATGGTAGCTGGCTTACTAATATATCAAGTATATGATAATATTCAGCAAGATGATTATAGAAAATCTTTCAAAGGCGAAACAATTGCGTTAGTAACTATAAACGAAGGTTTCAGAGAAGACAAAGTTTTAAGATATTATTTTTATACAAATAGGAAGATTTTAGGAAAAATTGGAAATAGGTCACGCCATAATAGTTTATACAAAGAGATAAATAAGTTTTATAGAGTAAAGTACGATTTGATTAAACCTGAAGAAAATGAAATTTTCTTAGAAGAGGAGTTAAAACCGGATTCTTTAGCACTCGTTAAAGCGGGTTTTATCAAAACTAAATACTATGAATATGATGATGGTGCAACGGGTAAATATTTAGAAAAATCAAAGTGGAAATGATTTCGGTGAAAAACAAAACGTCATTGTGAAACCGAGTTTGCGTGAGGGATAGAAGTGAAAAGCCCACAGCCTGACGAAGGAAGAGCGAGGACTTGTAACGGATAGCCCGGTTCGCCGCGGCGAAACACGCCCAAAACAAGATTAGAATAGTAGAATGAGATTGCTTCGTTCTTCGCAAAGACAAGCAAGACGTTGAATAAAAGTTCCGGAGGAACTAAACATATTGTAGCAACGGAATTTATTCCGTTGAAAATTGAAGAAAATGACAGAAAAAAGAAGAGACCTTGTATTATCAGGATTAGAACCGTTGATTATTACGCCCGAAAGTGTTTTCGTGAATGTTGGCGAGCGTACGAATGTGACGGGTTCAAGAAAATTCCTTCGCTTAATCAAGGAAGAGAAATATGACGAGGCGCTTGATATTGCAAGACAACAAGTTGAAGGTGGAGCACAGATCATCGATATTAATATGGATGAAGGAATGCTTGACGGTGTTCAGGCAATGACTAAATTTTTGAATTTAATTGCTGCAGAACCAGACATTTCGAGAGTGCCGATTATGATCGACAGTTCGAAATGGGAAATCATTGAAGCGGGTCTGAAAGTAGTACAAGGAAAAAGCGTTGTAAACTCGATTTCGTTAAAAGAAGGCGAAGAAGCTTTTATTCACCATGCGCGACTAATCAAACGTTACGGAGCGGCGGCAATTATTATGGCTTTTGACGAAGTTGGTCAGGCCGATAATTACGATCGTCGAGTGGAGATTTGTCAGCGTTCGTATGATATTTTGGTCAACAAAGTAGGGTTTCCTCCGCAAGATATTATTTTCGATTTGAATATTTTCCCAGTTGCAACGGGAATGGAAGAGCATAGATTGAACGCGTTGGACTTTTTTAGAGGAACAAAATGGGTTCGTGAGAATCTTCCACACGCACATATTAGCGGTGGAGTAAGTAACGTTTCGTTCTCTTTTAGAGGAAATGATACCGTTCGTGAAGCGATGCACTCCGTGTTTTTATACCACGCGATTAAAAACGGAATGACGATGGGAATCGTAAATCCAGAGATGTTGACGATTTATGATGATATTCCGAAAGACTTATTAGAACACGTTGAAGACGTAATTTTAGATAGACGCGACGATGCTACAGAACGACTTTTGGATTTTGCTGAAAACGTAAAAGGCGAAGTAAAATCAGATGAAAAGGCCGTTCAAGAATGGCGTTTTGGAACAGTTCAAGAGCGTATTACACATTCGTTAGTAAAAGGAATTGATGCTTTTATTGAAGAAGATGTTGAAGAAGCGCGTTTGGCAGCAACAAAACCAATCGAAGTTATCGAAATCAATTTGATGACGGGAATGAATGTCGTTGGAGATTTATTCGGAAGCGGAAAAATGTTCTTGCCTCAGGTTGTAAAATCGGCACGTGTAATGAAAAAAGCGGTGGCTTATTTATTGCCTTATATTGAAGCAAGTAAACAAGCTGGCGACAAACAAGGAAACGGAAAAATCCTGATGGCAACTGTAAAAGGTGACGTTCACGATATTGGTAAAAACATTGTTTCGGTAGTTTTGGCTTGTAACAATTACGAGATTGTAGATCTTGGTGTTATGGTGCCTCCGGAAAAAATTATTGCGGCGGCGATCGAACATGAAGTTGACATTATCGGATTAAGCGGATTAATTACGCCTTCGCTTGACGAAATGGTGTATTTGGCTAAAGAACTAGACAAACAAGGAATTAAAATCCCTATTATGATTGGCGGGGCAACAACTTCGCGCGCGCATACTGCCGTGAAAATTGCACCACAGTACAAAGAAACTGTAATTCACGTAAACGATGCTTCGAGAGCTGTTACTGTTGCAGGAAATCTGTTAGATCATAATAGAAAAATATATGCAGCAGATATTCGTGCCGAATACGATTCATTTAGAGAAACATTCTTAAATCGTTCAAGAGATAAAAACTTCCTTACGATTGAAGATGCCCGTAAAAATAAATTACCATTGGATTGGTCAGAATATACTCCGACTAAACCAAAAGTAATTGGCAAACAAACTATAGAAATAGAACTGGATGTTTTGGTTCCGTATATCGACTGGACGCCATTTTTTCAAACGTGGGAATTGTACGGGAAATATCCTGCGATTTTAACGGATGAGGTTGTGGGCGAACAAGCAACTTCTGTTTTTGCTGATGCTCAGGCAATGCTGAAAGTTATTTTAGAAGAGAAAAAACTAAAAGCAAAAGGTATTTACGGAATTTTTCCTGCGAATCAGGTTGATGATGACGATATTGAATTGCGTGACGAAAACGGAAAAGTTTTGGAGAAATTCTTAACACTTCGTCAGCAGTCACAAAAAACAAAAGGCGCTCCAAACATCGCTTTAGCCGATTTTATTCTGCCAAAAGAAAGCGGAATAACAGATTATATGGGAGCTTTTTGTGTGACAACAGGTTTTGGTGTAGATGAATGGGCGGCGGAATATGAGAAGAACTTAGACGATTACAATTCGATTATGGTTAAAGCACTTGCCGATCGTTTTGCTGAGGCTTTCGCCGAATATCTTCACGAAAAAGTTCGTAAAGATTTTTGGGGTTATGATAGAGAAGAATCTTTAAGCAACGAAGAATTGATTAAAGAAAATTATAAAGGAATTCGTCCAGCTCCAGGTTATCCAGCTTGTCCAGATCACTTAGAGAAACCAACAATTTGGAAGCTTTTAAATGTAGCCGAAGAAATTGGAGTGACTTTAACGGAAAGTATGGCAATGTGGCCGGCTTCATCGGTTTCAGGATACTATTTTGGAAATCCGAAAAGCAGGTATTTCGGACTCGGAAAAATAAAAGAGGATCAGGTAGTAGATTACGCTAAACGACGTAATGTCCCAACGGATTATGCCATGAAATGGTTAAATCCTAATATAGCAGATTAACAAAAAAGTTTCAGGTTTCAGGTTTAAAGTTTCAAGTTCTGTACAGCAACTTGAAACCTGGAACTTTAAACTTGAAAGAACAAATATTTGATTTAAGTTTTTGATTTCAGATTTTTTACACAAACGATTCAAAAACATAATCATAACTCATAACTTAAGAAATGAAAGTAACAGAGCATATAGAAAACGCCAAAGGAAAAACATTATTCTCATTTGAACTTATTCCGCCTCAAAAAGGAAAAAGTATTCAAGAATTATACGATAATATTGACCCGTTAATGGAGTTTCAACCGCCGTTTATTGACGTAACAACTTCGCGCGAAGAATATATTTATATAGACAAAGGCAACGGACTTTTAGATAAAAAACTGACTCGTATGCGTCCGGGAACGCTTGGAATTTGTGCTTCTATAAAACATAAATACAACGTAGACACCGTTCCGCATTTACTTTGCGGCGGATTTACACAGGAAGAAACCGAATATATGCTGGTTGATTGTCAGTATTTAGGAATTAATAATGTGATGGCGCTTCGTGGTGACGCCATGAAAGATGAACAATCTTTTGTGCCAAAAGCTGGCGGAAATCATTTTGCGATTGATTTGGTTAAACAAATTAATGATTTGAATTGTGGAAAATATCTTCATGAAGTGATGGATATTGATAACAAGGCTGATTTCTGTATTGGTGTTGCGGGTTATCCTGAAAAGCATTTAGAATCACCATCATTACAATCTGATTTAAAAAGATTAAAAGAAAAAGTAGATGCGGGAGCAGATTATGTGGTAACGCAAATGTTTTTTGATAATGCGAAATATTTTGCTTTTGTAGAAAAGGCGAGAGAAATAGGTATTACAATCCCAATTATTCCAGGAATTAAACCAATTGCCGTACAAAGACATTTACAAATTTTACCTCAAATTTTCAGAATCGATTTACCCGAAGATTTAATCGATGCAGTTTATAAATGCAAAAATAACGCTGAAATCAAGCAAGTCGGAATCGAATGGGCGATTCAGCAGTCACTTGAATTAAAAGCTGCCGGAGTTCCTGTTTTACACTATTATTCAATGGGTAAATCAGAGAATATTCGTCAGATCGCAAGTCAGGTTTTTTAAGAGTTTTCTATTAGATATAACACAAGTTTGTCATTTCTTCTTCGTCGAAATGACAAACTAAGCGTTAGTTGGAAATCTGATTCCAAATGATAATAATGCTGAAGGATTTTGTTTAATTTAGAAGTTTAAAATTTTCGCGTAATGAAACAAGAAGAACTACAAGCCATAGCCTCTCAGTTAAAACTTCCAACAGGAGAAAAAGGAATCGAAATGGGAAATATGATGAACGAAACGAACATCAATATGACACGCCATTCGATTCAAAATCTGAATATATCAAACGAAAATAAAATTCTAGAATTGGGTCACGGAAATGCGGGACACGTAGAATTTTTATTCGAACAAGCTGAAAATCTGAAATACTACGGACTGGAAATGTCCGAACTAATGTTTCAGGAAGCGCGCCAGATTAATCGAAATTTTGTTTCTCAAAAACAAGCTTTCTTTTCGCTTTATGACGGAAATAAAATTCCGTTTGAAAATGATTTTTTTGATAAAATATTTACGGTAAATACAATTTATTTTTGGCAGAAGCCAGAAGAATTATTAGTAGAGATTTACAGAGTACTAAAGCCGAATGGGAATTTCTGCTTAACATTTGCGGAAGAAGATTTCATGAGGAAGCTTCCGTTTACTCAATTTGAATTCGAATTATACAGTACTGAAAAAGCACAAGAATTAATTAAGAAATCGCCTTTTAAAATTGTTTACTCAGAAACACAGACTGAAAAAGTAAAGAGTAAAACAGGCGAATTAGTAGATAGAGCTTTTACTACTATAGTTCTAGAAAAATAAAAGTTTTTTTGCCACAGATTAAATGGATTAACACAGATTAAAAAAATCTTTTAAATCTGTGGCAGAATTATTAACTATAGCAGATCTTAAAGTGCTTTCGTTTTTTATTATTAATCTTTCGGAATTATAATCCTTTACAATTATGGAAGTTAAGAAAATCAATTTTTTACAGAGTTACAGCAGCATACTTTTGCTTCTTGGCGGTATTATTATAGGAAGTATTTTAGGATTGGTATTTGGAGAAAAAGTTTTGATAATAAAACCGATTGGTGATATATTTCTGAATTTACTTTTTACGGCAATTATTCCGCTTATCTTTTTTACGATTGGTTCTTCAATTGCCAATTTGGAAAAAACAGAGAAACTTGGAAAACTGTTTGTTATAATGATATTGGTTTTTCTCGCGACAATTCTAATTTCTGGCATTGTAATGATCTGTGCCGTTTATCTTTTTCCAATTCATCAGGATATTGCCATTACCAAAGTTCCGTTTGAAAACATTCAATCTGGATCAGCTGGAGATCAAATTGCAAAATTGCTTACAGCAAATGATTTCTTCGAATTATTGTCTCGAAAAAGTATGTTGGCACTTATTATATTCTCATTTTTAATAGGCTTTGCCACATTACAATCTGGTGAAAAAGGAAATGCTTTCAAAAGTTTTCTTGATTCAGGAAACGAGGTAATGAAACAGCTTTTGAATATTATAATGAAATTTGCTCCAATTGGTTTAGGAGCTTATTTTGCTTATCAGGTTGGTATTTTTGGACCGCAGTTGTTTGGAGTTTATGCAAAACCTATGGCTGTTTATTATGCGGCCTGCATCTTTTATTTCTTTGTGTTTTTTAGTTTGTATGCACTTGTTGCCGGTGGAAAAAGAGCTTTCAAAGTTTTTTGGAGCAATAATGTAACCGCTTCATTAACTGCAGTTGGAACTTGCAGCAGTATTGCAACGATTCCTGCAAATCTCGATGCTGCACAAAAAATGGGAATTCCGGCACATGTTCGTAATTTGGTGATTCCACTTGGAGCACCTTTGCATAAAGATGGATCGAGTATGTCATCTATTTTAAAAATAACCTTTTTATTTGCCATGTTTGGAAAAGAATTTACAGAACCTTCAACCATACTTTTGGCACTCGGAATTACAATTATTGTTTCGATTGTCGAAGGCGGAATTCCAAACGGAGGTTATATAGGAGAAGTTTTAGCCATCACCGTTTATGGTTTTCCAATGGAACAGGCGTTACCGGTTGCTATGATTTTAGGAACTCTGGTTGATCCAATTGCTACTTTACTAAATGCAAATGGAGACGTAATTTGTTCTATGATGGTTTCCAGATTTTCTGAAAAGACCAAATGGTAGCTTTACGGTAAGTTTTACATTTTCACATTAAATATTAATTAACCTGTTTTCTACTGAAAAATCAGTATGAAAACCAATACTATATAATATGAATTCAATACTGCAGCATGATCTAAAAAATTTCGAAGTTATCTTAGAAAAAGCAAAACAACAAGGAATTGATTTCTTGAACAATCTTGAAAATATTCCAACTTCAAGCAAAAATAAAGTAGATACAAACCGTGCTTTAAACGAATTAGGTTTGGGCTCTGAAGAGGCTTTAATAGAATTTAATAAAAGATTAGTTCCTTTATTAGTTTCTTCGCCAGGTCCGCGTTATTGGGGTTTTGTAACTGGAGGATCGACTCCCGCTTCAATTGTAGGCGATTGGCTGTCGTCGATTTACGATCAGAATACGCAGGCGGTTGTGGCGCAGGGCGGAAATTCGGCATTAATAGAATTTGAAACCATTCATTTATTACTACAATTACTAGAACTTCCTGATACATTCATGGGCGGATTTGTTACCGGAGCAACTATGTCAAATTTTACTTGTTTAGGAGTAGCGAGACAATGGTTTGGAAAACAATTGGGTAAAGATTTTGCTAAGAATGGAATTTCAGAAACGATCAATATATTGACAGCAATGCCGCATTCGTCTTCTTTAAAAACATTATCAATGTTAGGAATTGGAAGCCAGAATTATACAGTTGTAAAAACAATTGAAGGTAACCGTGAAGCAATTGATACTGTTGATTTAGAAACAAAAATAAAAGAATTAAATGGGAAACCTTTTATCTTAATTTCTAGTGCAGGAACCGTAAATACAGCCGATTTTGATGATTTTAAAGAGATTTCAGCTCTTAGATCGAAATATAATTTCTGGTGGCATATCGATGCGGCTTTTGGTGGTTTCGCTGCAGTTTCAGATAAATATAAGCATTATGTAGAAGGCTGGCAGGGTGCAGACAGTATTGCTGTTGATTGTCATAAATGGCTGAATGTTCCTTACGAAAGCGCATTTTATTTGGTTAAAAAAGAACATATTAATCTGCAAATCGAAACGTTTCAAAATTTGAATGCTCCTTATTTAGGAAATGCGCTTGAAAATTTTAATTATCTAAACGTTCTTCCAGAAAACTCGCGTCGTTTAAGAGCTTTGCCGGTTTGGTTTTCTTTAGTGGCTTACGGAAAAGAAGGATTTTGCGATATTATTGAAAAAAGTGCTTTACTTGCGCTGCATTTTGGAAATGAGCTTATTGAAGACGGCCGTTTTGAACTTCTTGCTCCAATTCGGTTAAATAATGTTTGCTTTACTTTAAAAGGAGATGAAAATCAAGATAAAGTTGCTCAATTTTTAACGCAGCTAAATGATACAGGAAAAGTATTTATGACACCAACTGTTTATCAAAATAAAAAAGGTATCAGAGCATCATTTGTAAATTGGAGAACTGCCGAAGAAGATATTAAAATTGTAATAGAAGAAATGAAAAATATAATTTCAGATTTGGATTTATAAGTCTTAAAATAGAATTTTTGAAGCCCGTTTATGTATTAAGCGGGCTTTTTTTATGCGCAAAACGCTGTTTTTCCTTAAAAAAGTGTTTTGTAATTTAACTTTTATGATTAAAGATCTTAATCAAATCTTAAGCTAAAGTTAATTATTGACTAAGGAACGCTATTTTTTTTATTGATTCTTAAGTTTAAAAGTTAATTATTATTCTTATTTAGAATAATTAAAAATAGTTTGGAAAAGCTGTTGAAAGAGTCTAAGTTTGTTGTCAATTTAATTTTCAAACCATATTTATCTGATGCAAATAAGTAGATTATTACTCTTGATCACGATTATTTTTACCTCACTTCAAGGGTACTCACAAAAAAACAAAGTAAACTTAACCGGAGTTATTTTAACAAATCAAGGCAAACCAGCTGAAGGAGTTTCAGTAGCACTAAAAGGAACCGTTTACGCAGCACTAACTAATAACAAAGGAGAATATAAAATTAGCGGAGATAGCGGAGACTATATTTTATTGATTAGTCATGTTGGTTATAAAACAATAGAAGCCGCAGTTTCGCTTAAACAAGGAAGCAAACCAACTCAGAATGTTACGATAGAGGAGGATATGGCTGCTTTAAATGAAGTTGCTGTAAAAGGAAAGTCTAAAGTACAGCGTGCCAGAGAGCAGGCGTACAATATTACTTCTGTAGATCTTAAAAAAACATACAATACAACTGCCGATTTAAATCAGGTTTTGAATAAAACTACAGGTGTACGTATTCGTGAATATGGAGGATTGGGATCTGCGTTTAACTTTTCATTAAACGGTTTCTCTGGAAATCAGGTTAAATTTTTTCTTGACGGAGTACCAATGGATAGTTATGGTTCGTCGCTTACTTTAAATAATATTCCGGTAAATATGGCTGAAAGAATCGATGTTTACAAAGGTGTTGTTCCTGTAGAATTGGGCGCAGACGCTTTGGGAGGCGCAGTAAATATTATTACGAATAAAAACGTAAACCGCTATATTGATGCTTCTTACAGTTATGGTTCTTTTAATACTCATAGAGCGGCCGTAAACACAAGATTTTCGGGCAAAGATGGGTTTATTGCTAATATTAATGCTTTTGCAAATTACTCGGATAACGATTATAAAGTAGACGTAAGTATTGTTGATAAAAATACCTCGAAGTTTTTACCAGAACAAAAATACAAACACTTTCATGATGGTTACAAGTCTGGAACTATAATGGCCGAAGCGGGATTTAAGAATAAAAGCTTTGCCGATTATTTGCTTGTTGGTTTTGCTATGTCTGGCAATAAAAAGGAAATTCAGCAGGGAAGATCTATGCAAAAAGTGGTTGGACAAGCATTTACAGACAGTGAAAGTTTTATTACTTCTTTAAAATATAAAAAAGATAATCTTTTTACTAAAGGATTATCACTAAATGTAAACAGTACATACGCTTTGGTAAACAACAGATCTGTAGATACATCTTCAAGAGTGTATGATTGGACAGGGAATTATGTTTACAGGCAATTTGCAGGAAACAGTGATAAAGGAGAGCTGGGAAACAAGAGTATTTATGTTTATGATGAAGAAAATGCCCAGTTGACTACTAATTTAAAATACCAATTGAATGAACAGCATTCGCTGGCAGTAAATTATTCTTATTTAGGCTATAAACGTAAAGAAACAGATGAATATTTAACTGTAATTGAACTTGGAGAGCCTACAATTAATAAGAACATTCTAGGATTGGGTTATAACTTCAGCGGTTTAGATAATCGATTGGCAATTTCTGCATTTGGAAAAATGTTTGATTTAGAAACCAAAATGCTTTCTGGCGGAATAACGCAATCAACGACATCGACTAATTACGGTTATGGAGCTACTACAGCTTATTATTTATCGGATAAATTACAAATAAAAGGATCTTATGAACATGCTTATCGTTTGCCGGCTGCAATCGAAATGCTTGGAGATGGTTTAACTGTAAACAGTAACATTGGCTTAAAACCAGAAAGCAGTGACAACGCAAATTTAGGACTTGCTTTTATTCTTCAAAAAGAAAAAAATCACTTTAATGCTGAAACTAGTTTAATATACAGAGAAGCAAAAGATTTTATTAGAGAAAAACAAGATGGTGATAAAACGGTATATGAAAACTTGCAAAATGTACAAGTATCAGGTATTGATGGGGTTCTTAGATACGGTTACACAGATTTACTTACGTTCGAGGTAAATGCAACATATCAAAAAAGCCTTAATAAAAACAAATACAAAACAGGAACAACAAGTCCAGATGCTTTGTATGATGCGCAGTTGCCAAACGTTCCAATTTTTTACGGAAATGCTGATTTGACTTTTAATTTTAAAAATGTCAAATATCAAGGAGACAAACTTTCTTTGAATGTGAGCGCAAATTATATCGATGCATTTTATTTGACTTGGCCGGTTTTAGGCGAGTTAGAGACTAAAAAAGCAATTCCAGAACAATTTACCCAGAATGCAATGGTTGCCTATTCATTTTTGAAAGGAAAATACAATCTCGCATTCGAATGTAGAAATATTACTGATGTTAAAGTCTACGACTACTTTAAAGTTCAAAAGCCAGGACGTGCTTTTGCTGTTAAGTTCAGATATTTTCTTCAGTAATTAAATTTTAATAATAACCCTTAATAATTATAATCATGTTAGTAAACAAATTCGCAAAATGCTTTGCATTGGGCTTTCTGTCATTATCTATTTTTTCATGCAGCAGCGATGATTCATCTTCAAAAGAGGAACCAGCTGTAAATGGTGCAAAATACGTTGCATCATATTGGTTAGACGATTACACACAATATATATTAGATTTTAACTCTACAGATCAATTAATGACTGGCGAAATCAGTGCTAAAGGAGTTGGAATTGAGCAAGAAGGAAGCTGTTTTCCAGTGCAAAATACTTTTTTTGCATTGAGTACAGGAGATGAAGGATCAGTTTCATTTCATCTTAACAGCGCAGGAAAACTAGTTCAAGGCGGAAAACTAGCTTTCGAATCATCTTACGCTGTAGGTTATACTGATGATAAAAAAATGATCAATATTGGTGCTACGTGGGACGGAAGTTCGTCTGATTACGAACTTATGATTTACAATCCAGCAACGGTTTCAATCGATGGTCGTAAGTTTAATGATTTTAGTGTAACTCCTGGAAATAAAAACATATTATATTGGCCAACTGGAGCTGCAGTTTCTGGCGACAAACTTTTTGTTCCTGTTTACACTAAAGATGTAAGCGAGAAGAAAAATGTAGTATTATCTTCAGATGCGGTTGTGAGAGTTTACAAATACCCTTCTTTAGAATATGTAACAACAATAAAAGATACTAGAACAACTGCAATTGGAATGTACTATACTAATACAGGAATTGTACAAACTGAATCTGGAGATATCTATACTTTTTCATCTAATGCACGTGCAGGAGGTTATCCAGTTACAGCTGCAGCTTCTGGAGTTTTACGTATTAAAAAAGGAGATGCTAAATTTGATCCCGGATATTTCTTTGATCTTGAAGCAAGTACTATTAAAGGAAAAGTTTTAGCAGCTTATCCATTAGGAGGAGAGAAAGTTTTTATCTCTTATATTCCTGCTTCTGTTGATCCAGGAAAATCAGTTTATAGTTTCTTAAGCACACAAACCATATTCAAGTCAGCAATTCTTGACTTATCAGCAAAAACTGTTTTAGCAGTTACAGGATTACCTGATCATGGTGGTGATGAGTTTTTTGGAGTTGGAAGTTTGTTTGTTGAAAACGGTAAAGCTTACAAAAGTTTCGTAACCGGCAATGAAGCTCGTGTTTATCAAATTGATATTGCAACAGGTAATGCAAAAGCTGGAGCTCTTATTAAAGAAGGTCTTTATTTACCAACAATTGGTAAACTTACTTTCTAAATTCTAATCTATTATAGATGGCTTGAAGTATCTTAAAAGATGCTCAAGCCATTTTTTTATTTTTATTAAATTATAATTTCAATGACTGCTATTAAAAGCCGAACGGGTAAACCGCCAAATAAAGGAAAATCACGTTTTAGTAAAATTAATGCCTGACTGCATTTATGGCTGGGTCTTGCTTCTGGAATAATTGTGTTCATAATGGCAATTACAGGTTGCATTTTAGTTTTTGAACACGAAATAAAAGAGTTGACTTCACCATACTTAAATGTTGAAGCACAAAGCCCAGAAAAACTGCTGCCACCTTCAAAAATTTACGCTGCCGTTCAAAAAGTACTGCCAAATAAAGAAATTCATGGAGTATGGTATAACGGCTTAGACAAATCAGTTAAAGTTGATATTGAATCTGATTCATTGATTTATGTAAATCCGTATAACGGCAAAATTACGGGAATGGTCGATCACGAAGATTTTTTTCATATTATCGATGAAGGACATCGAAATCTTTGGCTGGAGCGTGAAATAGGAGCGCAGATAACGGCTTGGGCAACTTTCATTTTTTTCTTTTTATTGATAAGCGGACTTGTACTTTGGTTTCCAAAAAAATGGAATAAAACAACGGTTAACAACAGTTTTAAAATAAAATGGAGCGCCAAAATCAAACGTCTAAATTATGACTTGCATAACGTTATGGGATTTTATGTCGTCATTTTAGCCTTACTGATTTCTTTTACAGGATTATTAATGAGCTTTCATTGGCTTCGCGAAAGCACTTATTGGATAAGCGGAGGCTGGGCTGATGAAAAGGACAAAAAAGAACAGATTGTTTCGGTTAAAAATGATACAATTTATAAACAGCAAATCGATAAGCTGGCTGGAGCCGATTTTATCTGGAAAAAGGTGCGGACAGAAATTGCTAAGGAAAATAAAGAAGCTGTTATCATTCATTTTCCTGATGAACCCAAAGACGATTATTATGCTTGCACAGATATGTATAAAGGAATTTGGAGGGATTTATATTTTGATTCTAAAACATTAGAACTACTTCCAAAATCTGAAAAATACATTAGTGACGAACGATTCTCAGATTGGTTAATGAGATCAAATTATAGTCTTCATATTGGCGCAATAGGCGGATTGACTACAAAGATTATTTATTTTACAGCAAGTTTAATATGCGCAAGTCTTCCTGTTACAGGTTTTTACATCTGGTGGGGAAGAAAGAAAAAACAAAAAAAATAACATTGAGTACTTTTTAAGTTTCTATTTGTTTGGTTAGTTGGTTGAAAGTCTTTTGCAAGAAATAATATTCTGCAAGAGACTTTTTTTTGTTTTAAAATAAAGAAAATAAACAATCATATTATCAGGATGAGCGAATTCGAAGCCAACATAGTGATTTAGTATATATGAGCTTCGAATTCGCTCAGTATGACAACTCTGACTTCATTCGGCCTTATAAATGTGTGATTATTTACTGCTTTGCATAATATCTTTAAAAACAAAAAGAGCCTGCTTTTAGCAGGCTCCTCTCATTCAAAAAAAAATAAAAAACAAAAACAAATTCAAGGGATCTTAAATTCTATAAGTAAAAGATAATGTCGCAATGCGATTATCTAGATCGTATCGTTTATTAATAGCAGTCTGCCCGACTGTTGAGTTAATGTAAAAATTGTTAGTATTAAAAATATCAGTAACATTTAGTTTTATACTTCCTTTGTTTGCCAGAACTTGTTTTGAAATTCCAATGCTGAAATCAAAAAAGCCGTCACGTTGATAAACGCCAAGGTTCGATTTTGATTGATACTGAGCGTTAGCTTCAGCTTTCAAACTTTCAGTTATTGTGAACGAATTCTGTACACTTAAGTTTAGCGTAACAATTGGATCAATAGTATCAGAGTTTACGATGTTGCCCATAAATCTATTTTCGAAAATATTGAAAAGAGTATTTATAGACCAAAACTTGTAAAGTTCTGCTGTATGAGTAATGTTTGCTCCATAATTATAAGATTTTGATACATTTATCTGAGAAGTAACAGTTGTGTTATTACTCGGATCATAAGTATAAACTTCCGTAAAAACATCTTTAGTGCTGTTGAAATACAATGAAGACATGAAATTGCTTTTCCAAGCATATCCAATTTCGGCAGCATGCGTAATTTCAGGAACTAAATTTGGATTTCCTTGAGAGTAATTGAATGAATCATCATAAAAACGAAACGGATTCAAATCAAATTGACTCGGTCTGTTTATTCTTTTGCTGTAAGAAGCATGAACAGAATGATTGCTTGTAAGTTCATATTTTAAAGAAAGACTCGGGAACCATTTTAAATAATCGTCTTTGTGCTCCTCGTTTAAAGTTCTTTGTAAGATATTAATTGCCGTATATTCAGAACGTAAACCACCTTGAATGTTTAAATCTCCAATTTGATATTTGTAATTGGCATACGCCGCATAAATTTGTTCTTTGTACTCAAAATGATTGGTTGAATTAAGATCAATTATCCATTGGTTATTGTCATTATATTCATAAACCGATGGATTATCATTGTTTTTTAAGCTCGCTTTAAAACCCCATTCGATAGATTGTTTCTCTTTTAATGGATTAGTAAAATCTACTTTTCCTGTAAAAACTTTTAATTGTGACGGAATAAAACCTCTTCTATCATTAATATCATTTGGGTTTGAAGGATCTATATTTTGTGCACTCTGAAATTGATTTGATCTAAATTTTGAAGTTTCGTATTCAAAGTCAAAAGACATATTTTTTCCTTCCGTATTAAACTTATGAACTCCAGAGAACGCATACGTGTAATCATTCCATTTTTCTTTACTGTCGTTGTATGTTGAAGCATCAAAAAGCAGTTGATTTTGGGCATTGCTCAAAGAGTTTCGACCGTTGGCGATATTTTCATAACACCCCAATTTAGCATCAACATAAAACTCTAAATTCGTTTTAGGAGAAACTTCATAAGTAGTTCCAATTTTAAAGTTATTCGAAGTAAGCGGTTCGTCTGTAGTTGAGGTTTGATAATTTTTAGTGTCAATTTGCTGACGCGTTATATCTGTATATTGCGTTTGGTTAAATTCTTTGCGTTCCTCTTCACCTCTAAAAGTGTAGCTGTAATTGCCATAAACGCCAAATTTGTCCTTATTGTAACTTAAGTTAACCCCAGAATTAGTTCTGTTTTTTCGTCCGCGGCCATAACTCGCAAACGCAGTTCCTTTTATCCCTGAAGTACTTGGTTTTTTTAGAATAATATTTATAATTCCGGCTTTTCCGGCTGCATCATATTTAGAAGAAGGATTCGTTATAACTTCAATTTGTTTAATATTTGAAGAAGTGGTTGATTTTAAGTAATTAGCCAATTCTTTTTGAGAAAGCTGCGTTAATTTACCATTAATCATAACAGCGACACCCTGTTGTCCTCGAATAGACAAATCGCCGTCCTGAGAAACTACTACTCCAGGAGCACGAGATAAAACATCCAGCGCTGTACCACCTTCAGATACAATACTGTTTTCGACATTAAAAACCAGACGATCTGATTTTTGAGTATATAAAACTTTCTTTTTTGTAATTACAATTTCATCTAAAACATTAATAGATGTTTCAACCAGACTGTCTTTTTCTTTTTCTGTCTGTGAATAGGAATATACGGAAAACGCGAGCATAATAGAGGTTAAAATGTTCTTCATGTCGTTTTGTGCTTTTATAGATGAGTTGTTTTTTTAATGTAAAACGATTTGTTCGATTTTATCTGAAAGTAATTTTTTGAAACGTTCAACGTAATTATAAAAGGGATAAAAAAGAGACATTATGAAGTGAAATAAATGTGGCATTTGTGCAGTATTATTGAGATTGATCCTGCAAATATAACACTATTTATATCAAGTCTAAATAAAAATAATTCAAATTTGACACTTTTAATTGTAAACCATTGATAACGAGAGAAGATGAATTGGGTTTCAATGTTGTTTTTGCGACTCAGAACGTATAAATAATGATTTTAGAACTGTTAATCGTTTCTTTTGAAGATTTTATAAAACAGAAAACCAGTCTATTCTGTACAAGAATAAACTGGTTTTGTTGATAAGCTGAAACTGAAAACCGAGATCGAAAACTACTTGGTAATTTCTCTAAATACAGCTTCTAAGTTTTTATTTTTTTGATTTAATTGCAGTGTTTTTAAGCCGTTTTCATTGGCAAAATCAAAAATGGCAGGGCGCATATCTTTTTCAGTAACAAAAGTAAGTTCCCACGTCATGTCATGCGTATTTTTGTACGAAGCAATATTTTCAAGCCTTGCTAAAAGCTGCTCTTCAACTTGATAATCAAACTCAACCTCAATAACTTGCTCTTTATTTGTAGAAACAAGATGATCTAATTTGTTATCAGCAACAATATTTCCTTTGTCAATAATTATGACACGATCACAAATAGCTTCAACCTCTTGCATGATATGAGTTGATAAAAAAACAGTTTTATCTTTACCAACATTTTTGATTACATTTCGTATTTCCATTAACTGGTTAGGGTCTAGACCAGTAGTTGGTTCATCTAAAATTAAAACATCAGGATTATGCAGTAAAGCATTTGCAAGTCCCACACGCTGGCGATATCCTTTTGATAATTGTCCTATTTTTTTATGGCTTTCAGTTGACAGTCCTGTCAGTTGAATTACTTCTTCGATTCTTGATTTTGGAACCTGATAAACATCGGCATTAAAAGCCAAATACTCACGAACATACAAATCTAAATACAACGGATTATGTTCTGGTAAATATCCAATAGAACGCTGCACCGCTTTTGCATTCGTCATGACATCGTGACCGTTTACAAGGGCTGAGCCGTCGTCGGCAAGTAAATACGTAGTCAAAATTTTCATTAAAGTAGATTTTCCCGCTCCGTTTGGACCAAGAAATCCAACGATTTCTCCTTTTTGAATAGAGAATGAAATTTCGTTCAGTGCTTTTTGAGTTCCGTAACTTTTTGATATGTTGTTAACTTCGATCGACATAGACTTTTTATTTGCTACAAAAGTAAACAGAAATAATCTTGATTGCTAAAATTTGTCTTTTAAAGAAACCATAAAATAAATAAAACCCAATAGATTCACGGCATTGTTGTTGTTAAAGGAATGCTAAATTAAAACAAACCCAAATCATGAAAAAATTTTTAGTGATAGCAGCTTTGGCTATCTGCACTTTTGCAACTGCACAAAAAAAAGGATCCATTTTAGTAATGGGAAGTATTGAGTATAATTCTCAAAACGTTTCAAATTCTGGATCAGAAGACAAAACTAATTCTTTTACTTTTTCGCCTAAAGTAGGTTATCAATTTCACCAAAACTGGACAGCGGGTATCGAAGCTGGAGTTGGTACTGCTAAAAGAGAGTTTAGTAATAATACAGAGAGCAAATTAAATAGTTTCTCTTTAGGAGGTTTTTTACGTTACTCAAAACCATTAAACCAAACTTTCTCTGCTTATGCTGATTTAGGAGTTGGGTATCAAAATAGAAAAACAACAAACTCTGTTGGACCATTATCAACAATAAATGAAGGTGACGGTTTTTATATTGGAGTTACACCGGCGATTTTTATTAATGTAAATAAAGGATTTGGTTTAAACTTCAACATTGGAGGTTTAGGGTACAATACTTTAAATTATGACGGAAATAATGGAAATGGAGACAATGTTAAAAACTTCAATTTCACTTTCGGAAAAGCATTTTCTGTGGGAATTTCAAAGAATTTCTAATCTGAAATATATAAATTCAATTTCGAGAAGAGCATCCGCCGCGGCGGATGCTTTTTTTGTTTAAATAGAAATGCCAGCAAAAGTGAAACCGAAACGAATCATAACTAAATTCGGTCTCACATACTGGCATAAAAAACAAAAATATATTCTAGGTAAAACTATTACACAACAGGATTTTCAACAGCAGCTCTCATTTCCTGAGCAGCAGCAACCATTTCGATCAAAGCTTTTTTAGTTTCATCCCAATGACGAGTTTTTAAACCGCAATCTGGATTTACCCAAAGCTGATCTACCGGAATTACAGCCGAAGCTTTTTCTAACAAACGAACCATTTCTGTGCTTGATGGCACTCGAGGTGAATGAATATCATAAACTCCAGGTCCAATTTCGTTTGGATATTTAAAGTTAGCAAATGCATCTAAAAGTTCCATTTGCGAACGAGAACACTCGATTGTAATAACATCGGCATCCATGTCTGCAATGTTCTGAATAATGTCGTTGAATTCGCTGTAACACATATGTGTGTGAATTTGCGTATCATCGTTTACACCGCTTGCAGAAATTCTAAAAGCTTTTACAGCCCAATCTAAATAGTTCGCCCATTCTTCTTTTCGTAAAGGCAAACCTTCGCGAATTGCGGGTTCATCGATTTGGATAATTTTGATTCCGGCTTTCTCTAAATCCACAACTTCGTCACGAATTGCTAATGCGATTTGTGTACAAGTTTCAGAACGCGGCTGATCGTTACGAACAAATGACCATTGCAAAATTGTTACAGGGCCTGTAAGCATTCCTTTTACCCATTTTGAAGTTAAAGACTGCGCATATTTAGACCATTTTACAGTCATAGGAGTTGGTCTTGAAACGTCACCATAAATAACTGGCGGTTTTACACAACGGCTCCCGTAACTTTGAACCCAGCCATTTTTGGTAAACGTAAATCCGGCTAGTTGTTCTCCAAAATATTCCACCATATCATTACGTTCGAATTCTCCGTGAACTAGAACATCAATTCCAGTTTCTTCCTGAAAACGAATTGTAGCTTCAGTTTCTTTTTCGATTAAATCGTTGTATTGTTCTGTGGTTAATTCTCCTTTTTTGAATTTTGCTCTCCAGCTTCTCACTTCAGCTGTTTGAGGGAAAGATCCAATTGTGGTTGTTGGAAACAATGGCAGATTTAAAGCTTCAATCTGGCTTTTTCTTCTTGTAGCAAAAATACTTTTACGTTTATCATCTGAAGCTGTAATTCCTGCAACACGATTTTTAACCTCATTATTATGAATTAATTTTGAAGTTTTACGATTGTCGTTTGCAATTACATTTTGCTCAAAATCAATTGAGCTTTTAGTGTCAACTTCGTTTGAAGCGAATTGTTTTAAAAGTACAATCTCGTTGATTTTTTGTTTTGCAAAAGCCAGCCATTGTTTAATTTCTGGCGTCAGAGTTTGATCGTTTGTTTCTAGATCTAGATCGCACGGACTGTGAATTAAAGAACAAGACGGCGCCACTAAAATTCTATTTTCGCCTAAAGCTTCAGTCGCTTTTTTGATTAATTCTAATGATTTTTTGAAGTCGTTTTTCCAAATATTTCTTCCATCAACAACTCCTAATGAAAGATTTACATTTGGATTTAATTTTCCAGATTCTAAAATGTCATCTAATTGAAGCGGACAACGAACTAAATCTAAATGGAAAGTATCAACTGGTAAAGCCAAAGCCGTTTCTAAATTTTCTCCAAAGCAATCAAAATAATTCGCTAAAATGATTTTAAGTTTTGGAAAACGAGTATTGATTTCGTTATACACTTTTGTAAAAGTGTTTCTTTCTTTATCAGTTAAATTTAAAGCTAAGAAAGGTTCGTCAAGCTGAATATATACTGCGTTTTCTGCTTGTAGTTTTTCGAAAATTTCGAAATAAACAGGAAGTAATTTATCAATAAGATCAATTCGGTGAAAACCTTCTTCCTTTTCTTTTCCTAAAAGCAAATATGAAATTGGTCCAATTAAAACTGGTTTTGTGGCAACTCCTAAAGCATTTGCTTCTTTAAATTCGTTGATTACTTTTTCTGAAAACAATTCGAATTTTTGGTTCTTTGTAAACTCAGGAACAATATAATGATAGTTGGTATCGAACCATTTTGTCATTTCCATTGCAACAACATCCTGTCCGTCTTTTTGCGCGCCTCTTGCCATTGCAAAATACAAATCTAAAGCAGAATTTGTTTTGGCTAATTCATGATAACGTTCTGGAATTGCTCCAACAGTCAGAGTTAAATCTAAAACCTGATCGTAAAAAGAAAAATCATTAGACGGTATTAAATCAACTCCGGCTTCAGCTTGTAAATGCCAGTTTTGAATTCGAATTTCTTTTCCCGCGTCGATAAGTTCGTCTGCCGAAATTTTTCCTGCCCAATAAAGTTCGCTGGCTTTTTTGAGCTCTCTGTTGCTCCCAATTCTTGGATAACCTAAATTATTTGTTTTCATTTTGATTTCAGTATTTTTTACTGAGCAAATTTATTGTATTAGATTTTATAACTTATATTTGGTTATTATTTCAGTAAAATGCGTTTTAAAAATTCAATTTTAAAGATTTTATTACTGTTAATATCTTTTAAACGAACCTTCAGCCGTAAAAAAAACTATGGAAAATCTAGACAAAACCGATTTGCTTATCTTAAAGCACCTTCAGGAAAACTCAAATATCAATACAAAAGACCTTGCAAGTAAATTATTTCTGACTGTGACGCCAGTTTACGAACGTATAAAAAGACTGGAAAGAGATGGTTATATTACTAAATATGTAGCCTTGCTTGACAAGAAGAAAATGAACCGCGGAATGACTGTTTTTTGTAATGTTCGACTAAAAGAACACGCAAAAAACGTAGGTAGCAATTTTGTAAAAGATATTGTCGCTCTTCCTGAAATTATAGAATGCTATAACATTGCCGGCGATTATGATTTTATGCTAAAAATTCTAGTTCAGGACATGACTAGTTATCAGGATTTTGTAATGAACAAATTATCAACGATTGAAAACATCGGAAACACAAATAGTATTTTTGTAATGGGAGAAATTAAGCATAGTACGGCGTTAGAGTTTTAATAATATTTTGCCACGAATTTTACAAATTAACATAAATCATTGAACTTACATTAATTCGCGAAATTCGTAGCGAGCAAAACATTTAAATCAAATTAATTTGCGGCCTATATTTATTCAATTTTATCCTAAAATAAAATGTATTTTTGAAATCTTAAATCATCAATTTAGATCCTCAATCTAAAATAAATAATCTACAATCTAAAATAAAACAATGAACTGGGAACAACTTTTATCATTAAAACGTCAAGGCGATACAAGCAAAAGATTACGTGTAGAACAAGATGACACGCGATTAGGTTTTGAGGTCGATTATGACCGAATTATCTTTTCGGCTGCTTTTAGAAGTTTGCAAGATAAAACACAAGTAATTCCGCTTTCTAAAACAGATTTCGTACATACAAGACTTACGCATAGTTTAGAAGTTTCTGTTGTTGGACGTTCTTTAGGACGTTTGGTTGGTAAAAAAATCATCGAAAAATACCCTTATTTAAAAGAAATTCACGGTTATCATATGAATGATTTTGGGGCAATTGTTGCCGCAGCGTCATTGGCTCATGATATTGGAAATCCGCCTTTTGGACATTCGGGTGAAAAAGCAATTGGAGAGTATTTCTCGAGCGGAAAGGGATTAAAATACAAAGATAAACTTACGGCAAAACAATGGCAGGATTTAATTGATTTTGAAGGAAATGCTAACGGATTTTCAGTGTTAACAGCAAGTCGTCCAGGAATTGAGGGCGGACTTAGAATTTCATACGCTACTTTAGGTGCTTTTATGAAATATCCTAAAGAAAGTCTTCCGAAGAAGCCAACTACTAATATCGCAGATAAAAAATATGGTTTCTTTCAAACAGATAAGTCTTTCTTTGAAGAAGTTGCTCATGACATGGGAATGATCGCAAATAAAGAAGATGGCGATATTGGTTTTGAAAGACATCCTTTGGCGTATTTAGTTGAAGCTGCAGACGATATTTGCTATACTATTATTGATTTTGAAGACGGAATAAATCTTGGCTTAGTTTCAGAAGATTATGCTCTAGAGTATCTTATAAAATTGGTAAAAGATAATATTGGTGTTTCTAAATATAAATTACTGGAAACAAAAGAAGACAGAATTAGTTATTTAAGAGCGTTAGCAATTGGAGCTTTGATTAATGATGCTGTAGATGTATTTGTTGAAAATGAAGAAGCTATTCTAGCAGGAAATTTCCCTTTTGCGTTAACAGACAAAAGTAAATACAAAGCACAAATGAATGATATTATCAAGTTAAGTGTTGATAAAATTTACCAGAGCCGCGAAGTAATCGAGAAAGAAATCGTGGGTTATCAAATCATTCAAACTTTGCTGGATAAATTTATAACTGCTTTCAATAATAAATATGACGGAACAGCATCAAACTACGATAAATTAATCTTGAAAATGCTGCCAGAAAAACACCATTTAGATAAAGGTAATTTGTACGAACGTCTGCTTCACATTTGTCATTATGTTTCATTACTAACAGATGGAAATGCCTTAGAATTATATGAAACTATTCAAGGACGTAAGAAGAATTAAATAGAAGCATTTTATGCTATTGTCCAAAATAAAACACCCCATAAATATAATTTATGGGGTGTTTTATTTTCTTATGATTGAGAATAAAATTTACTATTGAAAAGCATAAACTAGACCAACTCCTAAAACTTGGCGTAATTGCATTCTAGGTCCGTCGTTTACTTGAGATTTTGCGCCTGTAGTAGGATCAATTACATCTTTTTTGGTTTTAATATCGTCATCATAAACTAAATGAACACCAATATTTGCTTTAACATAAGCATTTACAACAAGATCTAAACGAGTATCATAATCAATATCGACATTCCCAAATCGGTTTAAATAATCGGTATATAAACTTAATCGGTTTTCGTAGAAGACATTTTTATAGATTTCGTTTTTCATATAGCCAGTAACAAGAATACCAAATTCGGCTTTTACCTTTTGACCGCTTTCAATTAATATTTTATTATTTGGATCTAGAGGATCAGTAGCATAAACTGCTTTTTTAACACCAAAAGAACCTTGATCTGCAAGATATTGATCTAAGACCAAAGTGGTTTTTAATGTAATAGGAGAGAAGTAAAAAGTTCTGTTTTTCTTCTTATTCGAGTTTTCAGCTCCAGCTCCAAGAAATATGTAAGCAGGTGCAAAAGGTTTCGAGATAGCAATGTCACGATTAGGATAGTTATAACCGTCGGTAAACTGTGTATTAAAATTAAACTTGGCCGAGTAAAACCAATTTGAAACCGTATCTTTTCTAAATCCGTAAGTCGAGTTTAGTTGAAAAGCATCGTCCGTTTTACGCAATTCAGTTCCGTCTTGCTTGTTTAATCCGTATTTTACAATAAGCTCATTTGCCCATTTATGATTTCCTTTTTGGTAAATTCTTCCAAATTCTCCTTTAAACAAACCAGAGATAGAACTTGTTCCCCCCGCACTCCAATTCACAAATGCAATTTCTGAAATATCAAACCCTACTTGATTTTTTTTTGCCCAATTTGAAGGCAGTTTTGGTGCTTTATTGGGATCTATTGTTGTTTGTATAAGTTGGGCAGAGTTTTTAGTTGTACACAAAAACAAAAGAATAAAAAGAGTGGAACGTATTAATTTCATTAGGTTTATTTTAATATTTTGGTGCCGCAAAATAATTATTTTGGCTCATTAGAAAAAAGATTTATTAAATTTTTAACGTCAATTTTACACAATTGTTGTAACTGGTTTACTGTTCCGTGCTCAATAAACTCATCTGGAATTCCTAAAATATTGATGTTATTTTTAAAATTATTTGTGGCCGCAAACTCTAAAATAGAGCTTCCAAAACCACCATTTTTTACCCCGTCTTCTATTGTAATTATGTTATCAAATGAAGATAATATCGAGTGTAAAGCCTCATTGTCTAAGGGTTTTATAAAGGGAAAATCGTAATGCGCAATAGTTTCTGAATTTGTACTTTGTTGTAGAGCTTCGATTACATTATTTCCAATCGTTCCAGTCGATAAAACAGCAGTTTTTGTTCCCTGTTTTAAGCAAATTGCTTTCCCGATTTTAATTTTTTCATAATGTCCGAAATTTTCTACTTCCCAATTTGGCAGCACGCCGCGTCCTCTTGGATATCGAATTGCGATTGGATGATTTAGACCTAGTTGAGCAGTATATAAAATGTTTTGCAAAGCAATCTCATTGATAGGTGCGTAAATAATCATGTTTGGAATAGAACGCAGATACGCTATATCAAAAACACCATGATGCGTTGCGCCATCTTCGCCAACTAAACCTGCTCTGTCCAGACAAAAAATAACAGGTAAATTTTGTAAAGCTACATCATGAATAACTTGGTCATAAGCACGTTGTAAAAAAGTCGAATAAATATTGCAATATACAATCATGCCTTGAGTTGCCATTCCGGCTGCAAGCGTTACAGCATGCTGTTCGGCAATTCCCACATCAAAAGCACGTTCCGGCAATTCGTCCATCATAAATTTTAATGAACTTCCAGAGGGCATTGCAGGTGTGATTCCGATTATTTTTTCATTTTTTTTGGCTAAATCTAAAATGGTTAAGCCAAAAACGTCTTGAAATTTAGGCGGTAAATTTTCTTCAGATTTTAAAATGATTTCTCCTGTCGAAGCATCAAATTTTCCAGGGGCATGATATTTTACCTGATTTTCTTCAGCTTGCTGTAAACCCTTTCCTTTTGTAGTTACAATATGAAGAAATTTTGGACCCTTTATGTTTTTTAAGCGATTCAATTCTTTGATTAAATTCGGAAGATCGTGACCGTCTATTGGTCCTGAATAATCAAAATTCAAAGATTTGATCATGTTATTCTTCTTCGGATTTTTTCCTTCTTTTACAGCAGTAAGATATTTTTTAAGAGCACCAACACTTGGATCAATTCCTATTGCATTATCATTTAAAATAACCAACAAATTGGCATCAGTAACTCCGGCATGATTTAAACCTTCAAAAGCCATTCCGCTTGCAATAGAAGCATCTCCGATAACTGCAATATGCTGTTTATCGAAATCACCTTTTAATTTTGAAGCAATCGCCATTCCGAGTGCTGCAGAAATTGAAGTTGAAGAATGTCCAACACCAAAAGTATCGTAAACACTTTCGGTTCGTTTAGGAAAGCCAGAAATTCCGTCGATTTGTCTATTAGTATGGAAAATTTCCCTTCTTTCCGTCAGAATTTTATGTCCGTAAGCCTGATGACCAACATCCCAAACCAGCAAATCATCCGGGGTATTAAAAACATAATGAAGTGCAATCGTAAGTTCAATAACGCCCAAACTAGCTCCCAAATGACCTTCTTTTACAGAAACAACCTCAATTATAAATTGACGTAATTCTTGTGCAACTTGTAGAAGTTGTGCCTCAGAAAGTGCGCGTAAATCAGCTGGATTATATATGTTCGAAAGTAAATCGCTTTTCATTGTATGGAAAAAAGCAAATTTACGGTTTTAAATTTAAATCTGTTTGTTCCTTACTCTCTCCAGTTTTAAAAATTTGCATTGAGGTAATTTTTGAAAATTTTCTTTTTCTTTTTTTTGGATTCAAAGTATCAAGCTCAAGTGTGATAGGTAGATTGTAATAAGTTCTAACTTTTCTTCCATTGGTTTCACCTGGAGTCCATTTTTTAGATTCTTCTAAAATCCGCATGGCTTCTTCCCCAGTTCCTAAACCGAGGTCTTCAATGATTTTTATTTCATTTAGTTTTCCATCTTTTTCAATGACAAAAGACATTTTTATTACTCCGGTAGATTTCTTTAACTCTTTTGGGATTTTATATTCTGATTTAAAAATTTCGTAAAACATATTAATTCCTCCTGGGTAGTCAGGCAAAACATCAATTCCCATACCTCCATAAACGCTATAGTCCTCATAAGGACCTGTGGGCATTGGTCCTTCACATTTTGCTTTTGCGAAAGAGAAGGTTTTTTCTTTTTTAAGCGACGACCTGCTTTTGCGTTTTGTGGATTTTGTTTCGCTGGCAGTTAAGGATTTATTATTAGCGGCTTCATGCTTTTCGCCAGCATTAGTTTTTAGAACTGCAGGATCTTCAATTATTTCAATTTTATCGATCTTTTGTTTGTTTCCATCCTTATCCTGACAGCTGAACAAAGTAGTTCCCATGGAAATAAACAGAGCAAGTAAAAATATTTTATGGAAATAAGTTTGTGTATAAAAAACGCGACTAGGAATTTGGATTGTAATCGAGTCTAATTGAGATCTTTTTATTCTTCCGCAGATACTTTTGTTTTGATTTTGGGTAAAAAAGTGCTGAATTTCTTCGGGCAGCATAGATGTGAAATCAATAACCGTTTTAGAACAGCTCAAACAAAAACGCCCCTCTTTGTTTGGAATCATTTTGTCCCAATTTTCTGTACAAGGTTCCGGAATTGTTATTCTGAGTTTTCTTTCCATTTTTGAATTTCAATATTTAAATGTAATAAAAAATAAATAGTAAAACCTTATTTTTGCATCTATGATAAATCCTTTTACCGACGAGTACTTCATGAAAAAAGCTTTGCAGGAAGCTGAAATGGCTTTTGAAAAAGGCGAAATTCCTGTTGGAGCTGTAATTGTTGTTGCTGATAAAATAATAGCAAGAAGTCATAATTTAACAGAATTATTAAATGATGTTACGGCTCATGCCGAAATGCAGTCGATAACCGCTGCAGCCAATTTTCTAGGCGGTAAATACCTAAAAGATTGTACACTTTATGTAACGCTGGAACCTTGCCAAATGTGCGCAGGAGCTTTGTATTGGAGTCAGATTTCGAAAATTGTTTTTGGAGCTCGTGACGAACAGCGCGGTTTTATCACTATGGGGACAAAACTACATCCAAAAACTACAGTAGTTTCAGGTATAATGGCAAATGAAGCGGCTGATTTAATGAAACGTTTTTTCTTGGAAAGACGTAAGTAGTTAAAACAAATATCCTCCCATGTAAACACAGATAAAGATCATAAAAGAATTAAAGCATACGATATTGTAAAATGTGTTTTCAGAAAACCCTTTTTTCGAAAGCAATATTTTTATACTTATTCCAATTGAAAAAAGCAGGATTAGGCAAGTGTAAAATTGAATTCCATTAATGCTTAAACCGCTGGAAAGTAGATTTGTATAATTTCTTATCTTAGATTTTACGGTTGTTACAGATTTAAACAATAAAGAAGTTTCAATTGCAATATTATTTTCATCAATAAATTCTTTTGCTGTAGAAAAAGTAAATCCTTTTTGTGTAAAATAATGATAAGAAACTTTTTGTTTAGATTTTCCAGAAGTTCTTATAGTGTAATGCGTAATTACATCATTAGTTTTTGAAGTGGGCAAAACATAATAATCGGCAAAAGCAATCAAAATAAAAAATGTTATAACACCCATCAGATATATAATTACATTTTTATTTTTGATAATAAATTCATTTTCAATAGAATATCTATTTAAATTGTCAGGCATTCTTCTCTAAGTTTAAAAACATTAATTTAATAATTTAATGATTCGTTTTTGTAAAACTTCAACAAAAGTTAAATAATCAATATTAGCGAATTTTCTTCTTAAATAAATTAAAAAATAAATTACTTTTATCCTTATTTAATTTGTAATTTGTTGTTTCGGTTTTCGTTAACAATTCAAATTAAATTTCTGCTTTATTAATCAATAAACTAAAAGTAAACGTGAAAGTAAAAGGATTAAGTCTCGTGTTTTTTGTGTTTTTTATTTTTCAATCCTGCGGTAGAAAATCAGCAGCCGATTTCAATTCGGATTTTTCGTTATTTAAAGATTATATAACCAGTTTTACTGGCGGAATTGTTTCTTCGGATTCTGATATTCGTGTGGTTTTGGCTTTCGATAAAAATGATTGGAAACCCAATCAGGAATTAGATGATGATTTGTTTGATATTTCGCCAAGTGTTCACGGAAAAGTAGTGGCACTTTCGACCAATACATTAGCTTTTATTCCAGAGAAAAAATTAAAACCAGGAACAGAATATCAGGTTACTTTAAACTTAGATAAGCTGACAGCAATTCCGAAAGAGAAAGAGGCAGCGCTTTCTAAATTTAACTTTACAGTTAAAACAATCAAACAGGATTTTACCATAAATACTGGCGATATTCAATCGTACAGCAAAGAATATCAGTATTTAAACTGCGTTTTGAAAACAGCAGATAATATTGATCTTGAAACGGCTCAAAAATTGGTTGAAGCCAAACATAATGGTAATAATCTTAAAATTAAGTTTGAGAAAACAGCGGGGCCAGCTAAAGAATTTCGTTTTATAATTGACAGTATTCAGCGTCAATCAGAAGCTTCAAATTTAGAGATTATCTATGATGGAAATGATTTTGATATTGACCAAAAAGGACAAATCGACTTTCCTATTACAAGTATAAATGAGTTTAAAGTTATAAAAGTTGAAGTTCCAGACGGGAATAATCAATCAGTTTTAATTAATTTTTCTGAACCATTAGAAAAAGGTCAAGATTTTGCCGGATTGGTTTCCATTCAAAATACCAATAATCTTAAGTTTTCTACTCAAGGAAATTTATTAAAAGTATATTTTACCAATCAGGCAGTTTCTAAAAAAGAGACTCCTGCACCTGTTGTTGAAGAACCAGCGTATGCAACAGTAGATTCTGCTACAGTTGTGGTAGACTCAGCATCAGTTGCTGTCGATTCTGCCGCTGCAGTGGTTGAAAATGTTGTAGAAGTTGTGCCGGACGAAGAGCCAGAGCAAGTTATTACAGGTGAACTTCTTTTGGAAGTTTTTGAAGGAATTGAAAGTCAATACGGTAAAAAATTAGAATCAAATTATTCTGAGAAAATTTCTTTTGATCAGATAAAACCAAGTGTTCGTTTTGTGAAAAATGGAACTATTCTGCCAAGCTCTAACAATTTAAAACTGAATTTTGAGGCTGTAAATTTAAGTGCGGTTGACGTAAAAGTGTATAAGATTTACAAAAATAATATGCTTCAATTTCTTCAATATAATGAATTAAACGGAGCTCAAAACCTCAAAAAAGTAGCGCAGCCAATTGCTAAAACAACGCTTAACTTAAGAGAAAGCACACTCGTAAATCTCACAAAATGGAATACGTATGCTTTAGATTTATCTAAAATTATAAAGCCGGAACCAGGAGCAATTTATAGAGTAGAGTTTGTATATAAAAAGAAATATTCTCTTTATAAATGTGAAACATCTGATGGAAATGATAATGAAGCAGAAGAGGATGAAGTAGATGAAAATGACGTAAACTATAGCGGCAATTCGTATGATGATTATTATTATGATGATTATGACTGGAGAGAAAGCCAAGATCCTTGTTCTGGGTCATATTACTACAATGCAAGAATTGCTACTAATATTTTAGCTTCAGATTTAGGAGTTATCGCGAAAAGAGGTGAAAATAAATCGTATTTGTTCGCTGTAAACAATATTGTTACAACAGAACCAGTCTCAAATGCGAGAGTTGATTTATATAATTTTCAACAGCAAAAAATTGGTACGCAGGCGACAAGCAGTGAAGGAATTGCATCTTTCCAATTAGATAAATTCGCATATTTCGCTATTGTTACCTTAGGAGATCAATCGACTTATGTAAAGCTTGACGACGGACTTTCATTATCTGTCAGTAATTTTGATGTAGCTGGAGAGACTTTACAAAAAGGATTGAAAGGATTTATTTATGGAGAAAGAGGCGTTTGGCGTCCAGGAGATAATTTGTATTTGTCTTTCATTTTAAATGATGCAGCGAATAAACTTCCAAAATCACATCCAATAAAGTTCAGACTGAATGATCCAAATGGTAAAACCGTTTATCAAACTGTTCAGAAAACAAATGATTTAAATCATTACGCTTTTATTGTACCGACAAATCAAGATGCTCCAACAGGAAATTGGGAAGCAATGGTAAGCGTTGGAGGTGCTAAATTTTATAAAAGTATTAAGATTGAAACGATAAAACCAAATCGTTTAAAAATCAAAAATACATTTAGCAGCAAAACCCTTTCAGCGTCTTATCCAAATACAGATAATCTAGAAGTGACTTGGCTTCACGGCGCTATTGCGAAAAACCTAAATGTAGAAATGCAGGCTAAATTTTCACAGCAGACAACAACATTTAAAGGATATGAAAAATTTAGTTTTGATGATATTGTTCGTCAGTTCAGTACAGAAGAAATAAATATTTTCTCTGGAAAATTAAATGAAAACGGAAAGGCTTCTGTAAATATTCAGCCAAAATTACAAGGTCAAGCGCCTGGAATGTTACGCGCTTCATTCATTACAAAAGTGTATGAAGAAGGCGGGGATTTTAGTACCGATGTTATTTCGACAACTTATTCTCCATATAAAACCTATGTGGGAATAAAATCGCCTGAATTGAACAAATATAATATGCTTGAAACTCGAGCAAATAATCGTTTTGAAGTAGTTACTGTTGATGAAAATGGAAGACCACGAGCAGTTAGAAATCTTGAAGTAAGAATTTATAAAGTAGACTGGAGATGGTGGTGGGATTCATCAAGCGATAATTTGTCAAATTATAATTCATCAAACTCGACAACAGCTTATAAATCTACTATAATTGATACCGATTCAAGCGGAAAAGGAAGTTTTCAATTTGCTTTAACTGATGAAGAGTGGGGGCGTTATTTGATTCGTGTTGAAGATACAAACGGCGGACATGCAACTGCTTTAACAGTAAATATTGACTGGCCAATATGGTCTGGAAAAACACGTAACAGAGATGCTTCTACAGCGAATATGTTAGTTTTTTCTACAGATAAAAAGAATTATGCTGTTGGAGAAAAAGCACAAATATCTTTCCCTTCAAGTGAAGGTGGACGTGCTTTAATTTCAATCGAAAATGGATCTCGTGTAATTCAGACGATATGGGCAAAAACAAAAAACGGTGAAACAAAAGTTGAGGTTCCGATTACTGGAGCTATGGCGCCGAATGTTTATTTTAATATTACTTTGTTACAGCCTCACGCCACAACCAAAAATGATTCGCCAATTCGTATGTACGGAATTGTTCCGATTGAAGTGGTGGATAAAAACACGATTTTGGCACCAACCATTAATATGCCGGATGTTTTAAAGCCAGAACAGCCATTTACAGTGAAAGTTGGTGAAAAGTCAGGTAAAGAAATGACGTATACAATTGCGGTTGTTGATGAAGGGCTTTTAGATCTAACTCGTTTTAAAACACCAAATGCATGGGATAGTTTCTACGTTCGTGAAGCTCTTGGAGTAAAAACATGGGATGTTTACGATGATGTAATTGGTGCTTACGGTGGAAAAATAAACCAGATTTTTAGTATTGGAGGAGATCAAGATTTAGGCGGTGGGAAAGCTAAAAAAGCCAATCGCTTTAAACCTGTAGTATTGTATTATGGTCCGTTTAAATTGGAAAAAGGACAAACAAAATCACATCAATTAAAACTGCCAAAATATATTGGTTCTGTTAGAACAATGGTTGTAGCTGGAGATGCTGCAACAAGTGCTTACGGAAGTGTAGAAAAAGCAACTCAGGTTAAGAGCCCATTAATGGTTTTAGCTTCGCTGCCTAGAAAAATTTCACCATCAGAAAAAGTAACGCTTCCTGTGACAGTTTTTGCTACAGAAAATAAAATTAAAAATGTTTCAATTCAGATAAAAACAAGCAACGGATTGAAAGTAGCAGGAAGTACAGTTCAAAAATTAAGTTTTGCACAGCCAGACGAAAAGATGGCGTATTTCAATTTAGTTGTAGGTGCGGCAACTGGAATTGCAAAAGTTCAAGTTATAGCAACATCAGGAAGTGAAAAATCAGTTTACGAAGTTGAAATTGATATGACAAATCCAAATCCAGTTACAAGTACATTTACTGATGTCGTTCTGACGCCAAACAGCAGTAAAACAATTTCATGGAAAACATTTGGTGTTGCCGGAAGCAATAAAGCGAGATTAGAAATTTCGTCTATGCCGTCAATGAATTTGAATGGAAGACTGCAATTTTTAATTCAGTATCCGCATGGTTGTGTAGAGCAGACGACTTCGTCCGTTTTTCCGCAATTATTCTTAAGTGATGTTGCCGATATTGACGTGAAACGTAAAGAGATTATTCAAAAAAATATTGCAGCCGGAATTGCCAGATTAGGAAATTTCCAGTTATCAAACGGTGGATTACCATATTGGCAAGGAAATGCAATAGCAGATGATTGGGGAACTTCTTACGCTGGACATTTCTTGATTGAAGCGGAGAAAAAAGGTTATGTTCTGCCTATTAATTTCAAATCAAAATGGCTGTCGTATCAGCAAAAAGAAGCGAAGCAATGGCGCTTTGAACCTAAATATGGAAATGATCTTGCTCAGGCATATCGTTTATACACATTAGCTTTGGCTGGAAATGCAGATTTATCAGCTATGAATAGATTACGTGAAACAAAAAACATTTCGAATGAAAGTAAACTTCGTTTGGCCGCAGCTTATGTTTTAGCAGGACAAAAATCTGCTGGACAAAGTTTGTTCTTGAAAACAAGTATTGATGGTGATTCAGACGGATATAGCTATTACTATTATGGTTCAAACGAAAGAAACAGAGCAATGGCTTTGGAAACAATGCTGCTTTTAGGGCAAACGCAAAAAGCATTTACTATGGCTTCAAAACTAGCCAAAGAAATGTCGGCCAATCAATGGATGAGTACGCAGACAACGGCTTATTGCTTGTACTCAATGTCGAAATTTGCAATTAGCAACGGTCCAAAAGGAATCAATATTCAGTTTAGTAAAAACGGAAAAGGAGAGGCAATAAATACAAGCAAATCAATTGCAGATCGCAGTATTTCGGTTACTTCTGGAGCAAATAGTATTACGGTGAAAAACAATAAGGCAAATACGGTTTATGTTCGTGTATTGAATACAGGGATATTGCCTATTGGACAGGAAAATGCTGTTCAAAGCGATGTTTCGGCAAGTATTGTCTTTAAAAATAGAAAAGGAAGCGTAATAAATGTTTCAAGAATTAATCAAGGAACAGAGTTTGTTGCTGAAGTTACAGTTAAAAATCAAAGAGGAGAAAGTGTTCAGAACGTGGCATTATCACAAATTCTGCCTTCGGGATTCGAGATTGTAAATACTCGATTTACAGATTACGGAGACGCAGTAAACAACATTGCCGATTATATTGATATTCGCGACGATAGAACTAATTTCTATTTTGGAATGAAAGCCAGAGAAACCAAAGTTTTCAGAATTCTGCTAAACGCATCGTACTTAGGAAATTATTATTTACCTGGATTGCAATGTGAAGCGATGTATGATAATACATTCTTAGCCAGAACAAAAGGATTCTGGGTTGAGGTTGTGAAATAAATTTATTCGCCACAGATTAAAAGGATTTTTAAAAATCTGTCCGAATCAATTTAATCTGTGGCAAAAAATCTTTGTGATAAAAGGTCTCCCGAAGATTTTGCAGATCAAGCAGATAAAAATAAAATCTGTCAAATCTGTTGAAGCTGCGAGCAAAAAAACTTAGCGCCTTTGTGGTAAAATAATCAGCATTGAAAAATAAAGTGAAGGCGTTTTTCCAACGCATTATAAACTGGATAAAAAGTAACAAAATAAAATCAGCAATTGCATTTATGCTCTTGCTGATTTACTATTTTTCGATACCCCGAACTTTATTCAAAGAGCCTTATTCAACCGTTATTGAAAGCAAAGAGGGGGAATTATTAGGAGCCAAAATTGCCCGCGACGGACAATGGCGTTTCCCTGCGCAGGATAGTGTTCCTGATAAATTCAAGAAGTGTATCGTTTATTTTGAAGACGAGTATTTCTATAAACATCCCGGATTTAATCCAGGTGCAATGGTAAATGCTTTTAAGCAAAACAAAAAGGCGGGTAAAGTAGTCAGAGGAGGAAGTACCTTAACTCAGCAAGTCATTAGATTATCCCGAAAAGGAAAAAATAGAACTTACTTTGAAAAAGTAATAGAAATCATCCTCGCAACTAGATTAGAGTTAGGGTATTCTAAAAATGAAATTCTCGAAATGTATGCTGCTCATGCACCATTTGGAGGAAATGTTGTGGGGTTAGAAATGGCTTCATGGCGTTATTTTGGAGTACAGTCCAATCAATTATCTTGGGCGGAAAATGCTGTTTTAGCCGTTTTGCCAAATGCTCCAAGTTTGATTTATCCAGGAAAAAATCAAATAAAATTACTGAATAAAAGAAATCGACTTCTATTAAAACTGCATCAGGAAGGTATAATCGACAAGCAAACCTATGAGCTTTCAATAGAAGAACCGTTGCCTCAAAAACCGTATGATCTGCCTCAAATTGCACCGCATTTATTGCAGAGAGCAGCGAAGAATGAAGAAGGAACACGAGTTAAAACGACTATTGATTATGCTTTACAAAATAGAGTTAATCAAATCGCGAGATATTATTACAATCAGTACAAACAGAATGAGGTTCATAATCTGGCTATTTTGGTAATCGATGTTCAGAACAGAAGTGTAATGAGTTATGTTGGCAATGCTCCAACGGACAAAGACCATCAAAAAGATGTTGATATAATTGACGCACCAAGAAGTACAGGAAGTATTTTAAAACCGCTATTATATGGAGCAATGCTTGATGATGGCGAACTATTACCCAATACTTTAGTTGCTGATATTCCAACGCAGATTTCAGGATATACACCTCAAAATTTTAATTTAACGTTTGACGGCGCTGTTCCTGCGCATCGCGCATTGTCGCGTTCTTTGAATATTCCTGCCGTTCTTATGCTTCAGGAATTTACTGTAAACAAGTTTTATGAAGAATTACAAAAATTTAAATTGAAGAATATTAATAAAACCCCAGATCATTATGGTTTGTCGCTTATTTTAGGAGGTGCCGAAAGTAATTTATGGGACTTATGCAGAACTTATGCGAATCTGTCTTCAACAGTGAATTATTTTGCTAAACATCAGGCAAAATATAGAACAAATGAGTTTACGGAATTAAATTATAAAAATGATTTTAAGCCTGATTTTGGCTCGGAAACTGATCAAAAGAATATTTTGGGCGCAGGATCAATTTGGTTAACGTATAATGCAATGGAAGAAGTGAACAGGCCGGAAGGAGACGAAGCTTGGAAATTTTATGATAGTTCTCTGAAAATTGCATGGAAAACGGGAACAAGTTTTGGAAATCGTGATGCGTGGGCAATTGGAACAAATTCAAGATATGTGGTTGGAATTTGGGTTGGAAATGCAACGGGAGAAGGAAGGCCGACTTTAACGGGAGTTACCAGTGCAGCACCAATTTTATTTGATGTATTTAATTTACTGCCTAGACAAAGATGGTTTGATACACCTTACAAAGATTTGACTGAAGTTGAGGTTTGTCGATTAAGTGGTTATCTGGCTAAAGAAAATTGCCCGAAAATTAAACAATGGGTTTCTAAAAAAGGAAAATCGACTAAGATTTGTCCATATCACAGAACGATTCATTTAGATAAAACAGAACAGTTTCAGGTAAATAGCAGCTGTGAAAATATTGAAAATATTAGTACTAAAAATTGGTTTGTTCTGCCTCCAGTAATGGCTTGGTATTATAAAAGTCAGCATATTGAATATTTACCTTTACCGCCGTTTAAGGAAGGCTGCGAGGGAACGCAAACGACAGCGATGGATTTTATTTATCCAAAGGCAAACAGTAAAATTTATTTGACTAAAGATTTTAATAGCAAAGTACAGCCTGTAATTTTAAAAGTAGCTTATTCTGAAAGAGATAAAGAATTGTTTTGGTATGTTGATGATGTGTATAAAGCTACTACAAAAACTTTTCATGAACTGCCAATTATGCCAACCACAGGAACACATTATATTACAGTTGTAGATGCTTCTGGAAATGAAATTAGAAGAAAAATTGAGATTGTGAGGGAATAGGATTTAAAAATAAAATCCAATTTTAAACCCCAAATTCCCCAAAAAAAAGCTTCTCTCTAAAGATAATGTATGTCAGGCTGAGGGAAGTCGAAGTCCTTTTTAGATAAGAAAGTCTTCGACTTCGCTCAGGGTGAAAATCATACTTATAACAACTTTTTAATATATAGTGATCTTATAAAAACGATTGCCTAGCCCAGATAGAAGCGGTATCCTTTTTCTGGCTCCTTTAGTCAGGAAAAGATACAAGCGGATAGCTGGAACTTGCTTCTAAAAAAAAGCCACAAAAAAACCGCCAGTCTTTCGAAAGGCGGTTTTTTGTTTTTTATTCTGAAATAACATTTCCTTTTTTATCATAGAAATGGTATTCTAAGTACGTGTAAGCGTCACGAGGTATGATTTTCACCCATTTCTTATGTTCAAAAAACCATTTTGAACGTAATGATGGAAAACCTTTACTGAGGTATGCAGCCACAAATGGATGTACATTAAGTACAACATTTTTGTGGGTTTTTAAAAGTCTTTCTAAATCAGAGGTGATCTTATCAATAATTAAAATTGGCGCTTCAATTTCGCCATTTTCTTTGTTAGGATCTTCTTCTCTGGTTTTAATGTTAACTTCTGGTCTTACGCGCTGTCTTGTAATCTGGACTAAACCAAATTTACTTGGCGGTAATATTTTATGCTTTGCTTTATCGTCGCTCATTTCTTCTCGCAAGAAGTCGAACAAAACCTTCCTGTTTTCAGGATTCGACATATCGATAAAATCTACTACTATGATTCCGCCCATATCTCGCAGACGAAGTTGTCTGGCAATTTCTGCAGCAGCAATCATATTTACTTCCATGGCAGTGTCTTCTTGATTGGTTGCTTTATTCGAACGGTTTCCGCTGTTTACGTCTATAACGTGAAGAGCTTCAGTGTGTTCGATGATAAGGTAAGCGCCCTTACTCATAGATACTGTTCTTCCAAAAGAAGTTTTGATTTGTCTCTCTATATTGTATTTCTCAAAAATTGGAGTGTCATTTGATTGATAAAACTTAACAATCGATTGTTTTGAAGGCGCAATTTCTTGCAGATATTCCTTCGTTTGATGGTACAACTCTTCGTCATCTATTTGAATACCGCTGAAGGTATCGTTGAATACATCTCTTAATATTGAAGAAGCTCTATTGAGTTCTCCTAATACTTTTGATGGATGATGAGCAGTTGGTAATTTTTTACACATTGCAGTCCATCTGCCAAGCAGGTTCTGCAAATCTTTTTCTAATTCGGCTACGTTTTTGCCTTCGGCTACTGTGCGAACAATAACACCAAATCCTTTAGGTTTGATCGATAGAACAAGTTTTTTTAGACGATCCTTTTCTTTTTTGTCTTCTATTTTTTGAGAAATAGAAACGCGATCAGAAAAAGGAACTAGAACGATAAATCTTCCAGCAAGAGAAAGCTCAGCGCTTATTCTTGGACCTTTGGTTGATATAGGTTCTTTAACTACTTGAACTAAAACAGATTGATTGGCACTTAAAATATCAGTAATGATGCCATCTTTGTCAATCTCTTTTTCAAACTGAAAGGTTTTTAGGGAGAAATCTTTTAATTTACCTGCGCTTACAAGTTTTATGAATTTCAGTTGGGAAGCTAAATTTGGACCTAAATCATGATAATGTAAAAAGGCGTCTTTTTCGAAGCCTACATTTACAAAAGCAGCATTAAGTCCAGCAACTGGTTTTCGAATTTTGGCAATAAAAATATCACCAACCTGAAAGTTGCTTTTTTCTTCTTCTTTATGTAATTCAATTAGTTTTCCATCTTTTAATAAGGCAAAATCTACGGCTTCAGAACTAGATCTAATGATTAATTCTTTATTCACACTGTAAATTTTTATCCGTGAATTGGTTGTCGGCTTCTTGTTGATGGTTGTTGGCAAACAAAACCAAAAGCCAAAAACTAAAGACCATTAACTTCTACAAGGATGGATTAAACAATATTTTAACAGGTATTGAACCCGGGGAAAATCAGCAGGCAGTTTGCAGTTGCGAGTAATCAGTAAACTGAATACTAAAATCTGATAACTGAACACTAATTCTCAATTTCAATGAACGTTTAAAAAGAAAAAAGTAGTTTAAAACTACTTTTTCTTCTTGTGACGGTTAGCTCTCGCTCTTTTTTTACGTTTGTGAGTAGCTACCTTATGTCTCTTTCTTTTTTTACCACTTGGCATATCGTGTCAGATTTTATGTTAATTAATATTATTTTGCTTCGTTGTTCGTTTTTACTCCTTCTACAAAAACTTTTGCAGGTTTAAACGCAGGGATGTTGTGTGCAGGAATTTTAATTGTAGTGTTTTTAGAGATATTTCTACCAGTCTTTTCAGCTCTGGTTTTTACAATAAAACTACCAAAACCTCTTAGGTAAACATTGTCTCCAGTTTCTAATGAAGTCTTAACTTCTTCCATGAACGTTTCTACTGTTGCTTGAACATCTCCTTTTTCAAGACCTAGTTTTTCTGAAATTTTCGCTACGATATCTGCTTTCGTCATTTTCTTTCCTATTTTATTTTATAATGGTGTACTATTTTTTTGAGGTTGCAAATATAAGAATTAAAAAAATAATTAATCAAGCTAATTCGTTAAATTTTAATTACATAAACATTTACTTTTGCTTTTTAAGGATTTCAATATGGATTTTCATAACACACTGATAAAATGGTATTTACAAAACAAGCGTGATCTTCCATGGCGAAATACGACCGATCCGTATCAAATTTGGCTCTCAGAAATTATGCTGCAGCAAACAAGAGTTGCGCAAGGAATGCCTTACTTTTTTGCTTTTACTAAGGAATTTCCTACTGTTTTTGATCTTGCAAATGCCTCTGAAGAGCAGGTTTTAAAACTTTGGCAAGGACTTGGGTATTATTCGCGTGCTAGAAATTTGCATAAAACAGCAAAATACGTGGCTTTTGAGTTAGGTGGAAGTTTTCCTGCAGCTTATAAAGAACTTCTGGGTTTGAAAGGCGTAGGTGAATATACCGCAGCAGCTATAGCTTCTTTCTCCTATAATGAAGTAGTTCCAGTTGTTGACGGAAATGTGTTTAGAGTGCTTTCCCGTTATTTTGACATTGAATCTGATATTGCGATTCCTGCCACCAAAAAGGAGTTTACGGAACTTGCTTACGAATTAATGCCAAAAGATAACCCTGCAATTTTTAATCAGGCGATAATGGAGTTTGGTGCTTTGCAATGTGTACCTAAAAGTCCGAATTGTAGTATTTGTGATTTTAATGATAGTTGTGCAGCGCTTCAAAAAAAGAAGGTTATGGATTTGCCTGTGAAATCAAAAAAAGTAAAAGTAACCAATCGTTTCTTTAATTATTTAATTTTAGAAGATGCTTTAGGGAATACTCTAATACAAAAAAGAACAGCAAAAGGAATCTGGCATAATTTGTATGAGTTTCCTCTTCTTGAAACTACAGAAATTGAGGGATTTGATTTTGTTTCAAAAACAGTAAAAAGCGATCTTTTTTCTTCCTATACTATTATAGGTATAGAAGAATGTCAAGATGCGGCTTTGGTACACAAGCTTTCGCATCAGCATTTACATATTCAATTTTGGAAAATAGAGATTGAGGAAGTGATTGAAAAAGGTGTTAATAGAACAGATTTAAAAACTTTTCCCTTTCCTATTGTGATTTATAATTTTATAGAAAAGCAGGAATTAATTTGCTAAATAAAATGTATCTTTGGTAGAAATACCGCTATTATTATGAATGGAACATTAAACAAAGTCATGCTTATTGGTCACTTAGGCGATGATGTAAAAATGCATTATTTTGATGGAGGAAACTGTATTGGACGTTTTCAACTTGCGACAAACGAAGTTTATATTAATAAAACAACCAATGAAAAAATAACTTCAACAGAATGGCATAATCTAGTTGTGCGAAATAAAGCAGCTGAGATTTGTGAAAAATATCTTTCAAAGGGAGATAAGATATATGTTGAAGGACGCATAAAGTCCAGACAGTGGCAAGCTGAGGATGGTACTACAAAATATACAACAGAAATTCAAGTGACTGAATTTACTTTTCTTACTACGAAAAAAGAAACTGCAAATCATAAACCAAATCAAGATTCAGAATCCGCAAAAAACACTAACTTTGATGCTTCAAACGAAGGCTTACCTATAAATGATCTGCCCTTCTGATTGTTTAACTAATCTATTTTAATTTGGACCCAGAGCCCAGTTTACTTTTTACTTCAACTTTAGACATCAATTTAATTATTGGTTTTGTCGGAATATTTATTTTACTTTTTTTATCGGCCATTGTTTCAGGAGCCGAAGTTGCTCTCTTCTCTTTGTCACAGAAAGATATCGATCAAACGCTGCAAGAAAATTTCTCAAAGGGAAAAATTATTTCAGATCTTTTAGATAAACCAAAAAAACTGTTAGCAACATTATTAGTAGCCAATAACTTTTTAAATATTGGAGTTGTTATATTGTTTTCCTTCGTTGGTCGAAATTTATTTAATGGAGTTAGTTCTCCGGTTTTTAAATTTATTTTAGAAGTAATTTTAGTTACTTTTTTAATCTTGTTGTTTGCAGAGGTTTTGCCTAAAGTTTATGCAAGCAGAAACAATATAAAGTTTGTTAATCGTTTTGTTTATCCCATTTCAGTTTTAGACAAACTGCTTACGCCAATAAGTCTTCCTATGCGAAGTCTTACTTTGTATTTGCATAATAAATTAGGGAAACAAAAAAATAACTTTTCGATTAATCAACTTTCTCAAGCTTTAGAATTAACGGATTCTGAAGGAACTTCAACAGAAGAACAGAAAATTTTGGAAGGAATTGTTTCTTTTGGAAATACAGATACGAAGCAGGTTATGAGTCCGAGGATTGATATTTTTGCTTTAGAAATCTCAGAATCATTTGAAGCTATTTGCCCGAAGATTATCGAGAAAGGATTTTCTAGAATACCTGTGTATCGTGACAATATAGATCAAATAGAAGGCGTTTTGTTTGTTAAAGACTTATTGCCGCATATTGATAAAGACGATTTTGATTGGACATCACTTATAAGAGAAGCTTTTTTTGTTCCTGAGAATAAGAAACTCGATAATTTGTTGAAAGACTTTCAGGGTTTAAAAAGTCATTTAGCTATTGTTGTTGATGAATATGGCGGAACTTCGGGATTGGTTTCTTTAGAAGATATTATAGAAGAAATTGTAGGAGATATTAGTGATGAATTTGATGATGAAAATCTGAATTATTCTCAAATAGATGAAAAGAATTTTCTTTTTGAAGGAAAAATAAATCTAAAGGATTTCTATCGAATTGTTGATGTTGACGAAGATGTTTTTGAATCTCGCAAAGGTGAGGCGGAAACATTGGCGGGATTTATTTTAGAAATTTTAGGGAACTTTCCGAAGAAAGATCAAAAAGTGATTTTTGAAAACTGTGTTTTTACAATTGAAACAGTTGATAAAAAACGTGTTAAACAAATAAAAGTAACAATAGAATAATGTTTAAAAAAATAATTTTGGTAACTGCAATTTTGCTGACATTAACAGTTGTAAGCTGTAAAGACGATGTTTTGCCTAAGCCTGCAAGTTTCCTTAGATTAGATTATCCAGAGGCAAAATATGTCAATTTTGAAAATAACTGCCCTTTTGCTTTTCAAATGAATGAAGACGCTGTAATTAAAGGCGAGAAAGACTGCGGATTTGCAATTACGTATCCAAAGATGAAAGCGACAATTTATTTGACTTACAAGCCTGTAAATGGCAATATTGATAAGCTTTTGAGAGATGCTCAGAAACTTACTTACGAACATGTTATAAAAGCTGATGATATTCTAGAACAGCCTTATTTAAATCCGGAGAAAAAAGTATACGGAATGTTTTATCAGGTTGACGGAAATGCTGCTACAAACTCACAATTTTATGTTACAGACAGTACAAAGCATTTTGTAATTGGTTCTGTTTATTTTTATGCAAAACCAAACTTTGATTCGATTATGCCGGCTGCGAGTTATATTAAAAATGATATGCAGCGATTGATGGAAACTCTAAAGTGGAAATAAAAAAACAAAATAAAAAAACGGCGTCTGTTACAACAGGCGCCGTTTTTTTATCTGCGAAGTTTTAAACTTAAGATTTGAAATTTAAAACTTTGTATGTTTTTCCATCACCAGTTTCTTGAACAACTTTCGTTAAGTTTTCTTGATTTTGAACTGTTTTATCAAAAGTAACAGTTGCTGTTTTTTTGTCAAAATCAACAGCAGCCTTTTCTACTCCTTCTAAATTAGATAATTCTTTCTCGATTGTTTTTGCACATCCCATAGCGCAAGTCATTCCTTCGATTTCAAAACTTGCAGTTTGTACATTTTCAGCCGCAATTGCTTTGTGTTCTTTTGGAGCCTCTTTTTCGGCTTGAGCCTTAATTAAGCTTAAGCTTTTGTCTTCTTCTTTTTTGCAGCTTACAAATGTTAAACTTGCAATTGCTATAACAGCTATAGTTTTTGTGAATTTCATTATGTATGATTTTAAGATGTTTGATATGTTTGTTGCAAAATTAATAAAAACCAAGAGGTTAGTTCGTAAAATAATTACAAATTTGCAGTAAAATACTATTTATGGATGCAAAACAGTTGAAGTGGGCTTATTTATTAGTGCTTTCGTTAATCTGGGGAAGTTCTTTTATCTTAATTAAAAGAGGTTTAGTTGGTTTGACGGCAGTTCAGGTTGGTTCATTCCGAATAATTTTTGCAGCCTTATTTTTATTGATTATCGGGTTTAAGAGCTTGAAGAAAATTTCACGCCGCCAGTGGAAATTTGTTGCAATAACATCTTTTTTTGGAACTTTTACTCCAGCATATCTTTTTGCAATTGCCGAAACCGAAGTTGATAGTTCAATAGTTGCTATTTTAAATTCCCTGACACCTTTAAATACATTGGTTTTAGGAATTATTATTTTCGGAATCCAATTCCAGAAACGTCAGGTTCTAGGTGTTTTTATTGGATTAATTGGTTGTTTGTTGCTGGTTTTAAGTGGAGCTTCGTCGCATCCTGGGCAAAATTACTATTATGTTATTTTAGTTGTGATTGCAACTATTTGTTATGCGATAAATGTCAATTTAATCAAAAAATATCTGTCAGATCTAAATTCGGTGAGTATCACAACTGGAAATTTTACGGTCTTGCTTTTGCCTGCATTAATTATCTTAAGTACGACAGATATTTCTGAAAGGATAAATATTGACATCACGCAGCATTCAATATTATTTGTGATGATTTTAGGGGTTTTAGGAACGGGAATAGCAAATGTTTTGTTTTTTAAATTAATTCAAATGTCATCACCAGTATTTGCAACATCAGTAACGTATCTAATTCCAATCGTTGCCTTTTTCTGGGGGCTATTAGATAATGAAATGCTGACTCCAATTCAATTTTTTGGAGCGTTTATTATTTTGATTGGTGTTTATTTATCTGCCAAGAAGTAAGTTTTTAGTTCTAAAATGTGAGATAATATATATTGTCAGGCTGAGCGAAGTCGAAGCCCTTTGCGCCCTTCGACTTCGCTCACGGTGACAAAACGAGCAATAAAAAAAAGCCTTGTCAAAGTTTAAACTTTGACAAGGCTTTTAAAAATCTTAGCCCCGATAGCTATCGGGATAGTTCCTCAGAATCTTTTTTACAAGAAATCTGCATCCGAAACACCTTCATTGATCTTGATGTCCGACATTTTGATGTCTAATTCAAAACCTACATTTTGAATTAAGTTAAAAGGAACTTTTACACCTTTTACCTCTTTGTAGTCGTTAAAGTTTGTTATTTGTGTATTCGATTTTCCGTCTTGTTCACGAGTTTTAGCTTCTGCAGTTTTTAATCCTGATTTCACATCATAGAAATAAGTCGTTTTACCATCTTTGATTGCATAAGCATCACTTCCGTTAATTGGCTCAATGCCTTCAACTTTTAAATCTGCTCTTTTAATCAGTTGTAATTCTTCAAAAGGAGCTGCATTGGCTTTCATTTCAGCAAGATCATTTCCTTCAAGGTTTTTACGTTTTCCTTGTTGTTCGATATATGCGCCTTTATCGTTTACAACTTGTTTCATTAAATTCATTGGTCCCATTGCAAGAGATACCATCATTTTTCCTTTCGAATCTAATTTTGATGTAAAAGTAAGTGGTGAAGGAGCTTGCGGAATTGTTGTAGTTCCGTTCATGTAAAGAGTTTTTACAGCTGTTACTGCTTTTTCTCCGCCAATTGCTTTAATGTAATTTTCGAAAACAGTTTTAGCGGTGATTCCAGTTGGAACCTCTTTTTTTGTTGCTGGTTTCTCAACCGGATTTCCATATTTGTCAAAATAATAAATAGGAATTTGAAGTTTTTCCAAGCCTGTAATAACATCAGATCCTTTTCCTGCAATTACAATTCTCATGTTGTCCAGTAAAAAATATTTATTCGCTACACGGTAAATATCATCTGCGGTAACATTGTTAATGGTTTGAATGTATTTTTCGTAGAAATCAGCAGGAAGCTTTTCTGTTTCAATGTTTAGAGCATATCGCGCTACAGCTTGTGGTTTTTCAACTTGCATTACAAAACGACCAATATATCCAGCTTTTACATTTTTAAGAACATCTTCAGAAACTTTTTCAGTTCTGATTCTTTTTATTTCTTTTATAAATTGCACAACTGCGCTGTCTGTAACGGTGTTTCTAACTGCAGATGAAGCTTTGAATTTAGTTACATATTTTCCGCTTCCAATACTTGAACTCGCGCCGTACGTCCAAGCGTGCTGCTCACGTAAATTCATGTTTAAGTAACTGTTGAAATCACCTCCCAGAATTTGATTTGCAATTACAGCAGGGAAAAAATCAGGGTCGCTCATTCTTAAATTTACAGTATTTACTAATGAAATTTCAGATTGAACGGCATTTGGCACATCGACAAAATCAATTTGAAGTTTAGAAACATTCTCTGGATTTGGATATGTGTTTTTTGGAGCAGATTGTTTTTTCCAGCCGTTAAAAAGTTTTTCGACTGCCGCTTTTGCTTCTTTAAATTTTATGTCTCCAATAATTACCAAATAAGCATTTTCAGGAACAAAATAAGTAGCGTAATTAGCTTGGACATCTGCAAGAGTTACATTTTTTACTGTTTGTTCAGATAAATATTCTCCAGAAGGATGATTTTTTCCGAAAGCCAAAACATCAACTACACGACTGGCAATTGCTGGAACGCTTTTTTCATCGGCTTTAAGGCCTTCAAGTAATTTTGCCTTTTCTTTATCAAATTCGCTCTGAGTGAAATTTGGCTGTAAAGCTCCTTCTGCTAAAAGTTCAAGAACGCGTCCTGAATATTTAGAAAGCGAACTTGCGTAAGCTCCTGATGACGAGAAATTAATGCTTGCGCCATAAAAATCTATTTCTTCATTAAAAGCTTCTTTAGCTGTTTTCTTGGTTCCGTTACCAATTAAACTGCTTGTTAATTCGTCAACGCCTTTTTTGTTTCCTTCGGTAAAAGGTGCGTTGTCCAGCGTAAGATTAAAACTTACTCTAGGAAGTTTATGATTTTCAACTACCAAAACTTTCATTCCGTTTGCCAAAACAAAAGTTTGTGGTTTTTTGATGTTGACTACAGGCGGATTTCCTGGTTTTGGTTGTGGACGATCTTGTGCTTGCATAATTCCAGTCAGGAATAAAAGGATTAAAACTGTATGTATTTTTTTCATGATTCGAGACTCTTAATTTTGAACTTTAGTTGAAGGGATGTAATCTAAAATTAAACGCTGATTTGGGTTTAAATACTTTTTGGCAACTTCTCTAATTTCTTCTCTTGTAATAGAATGGTAAAGATCGATTTCAGTATTAATCAGGTTCACATCACCATAAAGTAAGTAATATGAAGCTAGGTTTTCAGCGATTCCTTCAACAGTTGCATTTGCATTAACAAAATTATTGTCGAATTTGTTTTGCAGTTTCTCATAGTCTTTTTCAGAAATCAGATCAGTTTGGATTTTTACAATTTCCTCATCCATTTCTTTTAAAACATCTGCAGTCGTATGCGGTGCCATTGGTAAACCGTACAAAATGTATGTTCCGTAATCTTCCTGGCTGAAGCCGACTGCGCCAATTTGAAGCGCCATTTTTTTGTCGTCAACTATTTTTTTGTACAGCTTAGAGCTTTTTCCGTCACTTAAATAGGAAGAAATTAAATCTAAAACTCTAGCGTCTCTCGTTTTCATAGAGGGCGTTCTGTATGAAGCCACAATCATTGGAATTTGAATGTTTGGATCTTCGTAAGTCGCTTTTATCGTTTTGGTAATTGGTTCTTCGATAAAAGTTTGTTTTTTTACTTCTTCACCTCTTGGAATTGGAGCGAAATATTTCTGAATCCATTCCTTGGTTTTGGCTTTGTCAAAATCTCCCGCTACTACTAAAACAGCATTATTTGGAGTATAGAACTTTTTGTTAAATGCTTGGAATTCTTCAAGAGTCGCAGCATCTAAATCTTTCATAGAGCCAATTGTAGTCCAGCGATATGGATGATTTTTGAACATGTTTTTTTTAACCTCAGGTAAGATGTTTCCATACGGCTGGTTGTCATAACGCATTCTTTTTTCTTCCTTAACAACTTCGTTCTGAGTTTCAACGCCAATTTTATTAATGATTGGGTGCATTAAACGTTCTGACTCCATCCATAGACCCAGTTCTAAACTGTTTGATGGAAAAACTTCGTAATAATAAGTTCGATCATCCGAAGTATTGGCATTGTTGACACCGCCATTTGCAGTAACGATTTTCATCCATTCGCCGCGTTTGATATTTTGAGTTCCTTCAAATAATAAATGTTCAAAGAAATGTGCAAAACCGGTACGATCCGGGCGTTCGTCTTTTGAACCCACATGGTACATTACAGATGTGATAACAACAGGAGCAGAGGAGTCATTGTGCAAAATTACATGCATGCCGTTGTCTAAATTGTATTCTTCAAAAACTACTTTTTGAGCATGAGCAACTCCGCCAAGCATTAGTGCAGCACTTAACATCATTATTGAATTTTTCATAGAGATTAATAATTTTTATTTACCTAAATAATAGGTAGTCTTGAATTGATTATAGTTACATCAAAAATAGTTTTTTTTGTGTAGTTTTTTGAAATTTTACACGATACATGATTAATTTAACAGTATTTTACATCTGTTTGAAATTTTGATTAGCTGTTGAAGTGCTTGAAAAAGAGACTTTAGGGTAAAATAAATATTTTTAGAATTAGGAATTGCACAGTAAATTAATAGTTGTATATTTGCAACCTTAAAAATCAATAAATCAATTTGGTATGTATGCAATCGTAGAGATAGCAGGGCAACAATTTAAAGTAAGCAAAGACTTAAAGGTTTATGTTCACCGTTTAGCTAATGAAGAAGGTTCAAAAGTTTCTTTTGACAAAGTTCTTTTATTAGATGATAATGGAAATGTAACTTTAGGCGCCCCAGCTATAGAAGGTGCTTCTGTAGAAGCTAAAGTGTTACAACACTTAAAAGGAGATAAAGTTATCGTTTTCAAAAAGAAAAGAAGAAAAGGATACAAAAAGAGAAATGGTCACAGACAATATCTTACTCAAATTGTAATTGAAGGTATTACTGCAGCAGGAGGAACTAAAAAAGCAGCGGCTAAAAAAGCAGTTGTAGCAGAAGATGCAGCTACTGAAGAAGTAGAAGCTCCTAAAGCTAAAAAAGCAGCTCCAAAAGCAAAAAAAGAAGCTACTAAAGAATAATAACAATATTTAAACTCATACGTCATGGCTCACAAGAAAGGTGTCGGTAGTTCGAAGAATGGTAGAGAATCAGAATCAAAACGTTTAGGCGTTAAGATTTTTGGTGGTCAAGCTGCTATTGCTGGGAACATCATCGTTAGACAAAGAGGTTCAAAACACAATCCAGGTGAAAATGTTTACATCAGTAAAGATCACACACTACACGCAAGAGTAGCTGGAGTTGTTAAGTTCCAAAAGAAAAAAGATAATAAATCTTATGTATCTATCCTTCCATTCGAAGCATAATCATTAGATTACTATTTATAAAAAACCCGTTCTGAAAAGATCGGGTTTTTTGTTTTATATGGTTTTGTCGTATAAGTTATGTAAGAGGATTTACGCTTACTTTGTTTTGTAGTTTTGTTTTATTTGGTTCGTTTTTTTGTCATTTCGACCAGAGGGAGAAATCACACAGGTAGATCGACAAAGTTTTGGGGTTTTGCTTGAGGAGTTTCTGGTGAGATTTCTCCCTTTGGTCGAAATGACAAAATTTGGATAGGGTTTCAGATAAAGAAAAAAACCTTTGTCAAAGTTTTAAACTTTGACAAAGGTTTATATTGTGTAAAAGAAGATCGATTGTTAAAACTATTAATTTGTTCCTTTTTTGTTTGTTTTAATGTGTTTGTTGATGAATTTTTCTAATTCTTTTCCATTAAAAGTATTGTCTTCAAATTCGAAATAGATTTCATCTTCATAATTTTGTTTTAAAGTGATTAATCTAGTATTGCTATTTTTTTCTTCAAGATTAATATCGAGCCATTTCTTTGGTCGAATGTTTTCAATATACTGTGCGTTTGCTGAATTAATAATTCTACAAAATTCTGAGATTTCATTTTTGCTTAATGAAAAGGAATGTTCTTTATAGAAATCGTATTCCTTTTTGTTCCATATCCAGCTGCCATCTCCATTGTGAATTTTGGTTATGTTGTTGGAGTTAATATTAGCTTTTTTGGAAATGTCAAAAGAAGCTTGTTTGTAATAAAACATATTGAAAACTGCCCATGCGAATCCTATGTTGGCAAATACTATTAAAAGTATGGATAGTTTTTTCTTGTTCATTTTTTATTTCTGAATGATATTAGGAGTGCAAAATGAATACAGTAAACTTAAAACATTTAATCTTCCGTATCTTTAGTTTCTTCTAAATCTTGAGATTTTCTTCCAACTTTTATTTTTGGATTGTCTTGAGTTCCGGTAACTGTAAGTGGAATTCCGAATATTCCAAATGGAGGTAAGCCTAAGCGCATTTTTAAATTTAGTTTTCCGTCTAAACTTGTTGTGCCTTCAATTCTTGGTCTGAAGCCGGCAAATTTAAATTTAAAACGTTCAACAGTCATAATGTTGTTTTTAATCGTGGTCTTAATATCGACTTTAGAAAGATCAGGATTTTTAATAGCTTCTGTACTTGTTTCCTTGCTTACTGCGGTAAACATTTTTAAACCTCTTACTTTAACATCTTTAACAGAAAGAATTCCGCCTCCAGAAAGTGATGGGTAAACGGGTTCCATTTTGCTGTTTAAACGTCCCTTTAATTGATAATCTAAAGATACAATACCTTGAGCTTTCTCCGCTGCACTTGCCATTTTTCTAAAAACCTCAATTTCGTTATAGGCTCTCTTAATGTCAAAGTCTGATGCTTTTATAGCGTAATCAAAATTGGCTTTTTGCGGCGTTATGGCTTGATAATTTGCATTCATAGTAACATTGCAGCCAATTAGGTTAAAACCAGTATTCTGCATTGTTAATTTTCCTTTGTTCATGCTTAAATTACCAATTGCATTCTGAAGATTAAGTTTGTCGAAACTTACTTTCTGAGCAACGGCATTAAATTGCAAATTCAAGTTAGTTGGAATTATAATAACTCCTGTTTGTGTGTTCTCGGTTTGTTTTGTCTCTGCTTTTGGAGATGGATTTTGTGTTACAGAAGTTTCTGCATTTGTATTCGACATAAATTCATCAACATTAATGTATCGAGAAGTAGCTTTGAATTTACCTTTTAAAACACCTGTATTGGTTGTTACATAGTTAAAAACATTTTGTAAATATCCATTCATTTTAAAATCAGATTGGCCATAAGCTGCCAAAAAGTTGTTGAAAGACATTTTGTCCTGATTGATTTTGAAAATTCCTTCTTTTATAATGAATTTTTTAGGCAGGTATTCAGATGTAATTCCGATGTTTCTAAGTTCCAGCGTTCCTTTGTTGTATAGTTTGCTGTAATTTCCTTTTTCGGCATCGCTTTGTTTTCCTTTCAACACCACATCAGCTTTTACGAAACCGTCAAGGTCAAGACCTTTTTGCGAGAAAACCTTATATATTTTGTTCACATCAAGTTCGCCCTTTGCTTTTATGTCGTAAGCTAAATCATCAAAATTGCTTAAATCTGCTTCAACAAAAACGGGTTTTCCTTCAAAGGTAAATTGAGCCGGCTTTAGTTTGATGTTTAAGTCGCCAAAAGTTCCCTTCGGATTATCAATTTTAGATTTTATCGTAATATCAGTAATTGGATTTGGATAATAAGGGGTTTTTAAATATCCGTTTTCCAAATCAATAGTTCCGTTAGTAACAGGTAATAGTTTGTTCTTTAAATCAAATTTACCATTTGCTTTTACGTCGCTTGTTAAAGCTCCTTTTAATTCGATTTTAGGAATTCCAAGTGCTTTTGTTAATTTTTCAAGATCAATTTTGGATTTAAAATCGGCATTGATTTCGGGAGTTTTTATGCCTTTTACATAAAACTTAGATTTCAAATAATCTTTGTTCATGTTTAGAGATACGTTCTTAGCGTCAACAGTTAAAAGATCTGGATTTAAAGATGGAACTTTAGTTTTTACATCTAAGTTTAAATTTGAAACAGGAAATGGACTTTTGTTGTAATTCACAAATCCGCTGTCTATTTTTAGGTCAAGATTCAAGTCAGGAGCTATATTTTTTGATGCAATATAATCTCCTTTTAAAGTTAGAAGTAAATTGGTGTTTCCTTTTATTTCGGTTTTTGACAACCAAGTAATGTATTTAGGAGGAAAAGCCGTGAAAACATCGTGTAAATCGCTGTTGTCAGATTTTATTACAAAATCCATATTGTAGCCATCTTTTAAGAAATCAAATTTCCCTTTGAAATCTATTAAAAGCTGGTTTATTTTTAAGTTATTCTGTTGGAAGAAAAACGATAAAGAGTTAATGTTGACTTTTGTAATTAAATCTGCATTGACTTTTTTGTTCATTAAATAAGGTTCATTTTCATAAACGATATTCAGCTTTTCAATTTTGGCTTTTGAGTATAAATCAAAAACAGCTTTGTTTAAATCTCCTTTTCCTAAATAATTGAATCCAAAAGCATCAAAGTGAATTTTTGTTGATTTGTCATCGTAAATAATTTTACTGTTTAAGATTTCAATTCGTTCCAGTTTCAAGGCAGTTTCAGTGCTGTCTTTTTCTTCTGAAGCTTTAGCCTGTGATTTATAGATATTGTAATTTGCTTCTCCGCTTGGGTTTACTTTTACATTTATAAAGGAATCCGATAGGTAAATCTGATCAATTTTTACAGATTTACTGAAAATTAAACTAGCGACATTTATTCCGAAAGAAACTTCTTTGGCAGTAATGAATTTTTCATTTTTGTATGGTGCAGATCCATTAAGACTTAAATTGTCTAATGTTAATGTAAGAGATGGAAAATGGCGAAAAAATGAAACGGAAACGTCAGAATAGTTGAGCTCCGCGCTTAGCCTTTCGTTGGCAGTTTTTTTGATCTGATCTTTAATTTGATCTTCAAAAATAATAGGAGTTAAAAATAATAATCCTAAAATAACAACGAAAGTTATCCCTAAATACTTGGCAATTTTAAATACGATTGATCTGGATTTACTTTTTTGCATAGTAATTTGTGGTGTTTAATAAAATAATAATGTCAAAAAAAGATGTAATTTATCCGTGTACAGTTTCTTTTTTACCGTAATTGGTAATAATAGAACCTTCATATTCAATCCACTCTTTCCATCGTTTATCGATGTCAATATTGTCTTGGTATTTTCTTGCAAATCCTAAAAATGTTGTATAGTGCCCCGCTTCAGAAATCATTAAATCACGATAGAATTTGGCTAATTCTTCATCTTTAATATTTTCGGAAAGAACTTTAAAACGCTCACAGCTTCGGGCTTCAATCATGGCTGAAAATAATAAGCGGTCACACAGCGCATCACGTCTGCTGCCGTCTTTTTTCATGAATTTAAACAGCTCATTTACATAGTGGTCTTTTCGTTCGCGCCCTAAAGTAAGTCCGCGTTTTTTTATAACATCATGCACCATTTGTAAATGTTCAAGCTCTTCACGTGCAATTATAAGCATTTCGGTTACCAGTTCTTCTAATTCAGAATTATAAGTAACGATACTTATTGCATTCGAAGCGGCTTTTTGTTCGCACCAGGCGTGATCTGTCAATATTTCTTCAATGTTTGACTCCACAATATTTACCCAGCGCGGGTCTGTAGCTAATTTTAATCCCAACATAATTTCCTTGCATTTTTAGTTCTTGCAAAATTAGTGTTTTTTATGACGAAAAGTCAGGAAATATCGTTCAAATACGCTCAAAAAAGCATTATTTTGTAAGTTGAAAAAAAAATGATGAATCAGATAAAAAAACTTTTAATAATTGGATTTGTCTGGCCTGAGCCAAATTCTTCTGCAGCAGGAGGGAGGATGATGCAGTTGATTTCTGTTTTTATCGCAAACGGATATCAAATTACATTTGCCAGTCCTGCTTTAGACAGCGAATTTATGGTTGACTTGTCTGAGTTTGGTGTAGAGAAAAAAAGTATCGAGTTAAATAGTTCAACTTTTGATGATTTTATAATTGAATTAAATCCAGATGTGGTTTTGTTTGATCGTTTTATGATTGAGGAGCAGTTTGGCTGGCGTGTAACAGAAAATTGTCCTAAAGCAATTCGATTGTTAGATACAGAGGATTTACATTGTTTAAGAACGGCAAGGCAAAAGGCGTTTAAAGAAAATAGAGTTTTTCAGCTTACTGATTTGTTGTCTGAAGAAGTAGCAAAACGGGAAATCGCGAGTATTTTAAGATGTGATTTTTCTTTGATGATCTCACAGTTTGAAATGGATCTTTTAAAAGATGTTTTTAAAATCAGTTCAAGTTTATTGTTTTATCTTCCTTTTTTAGTTGATAAAATGAACGAAGAAAGGTTAGGTGAATTACCTTCTTTTGAAGATCGAAAGCATTTTGTTTTTATTGGAAATTTTCTTCATGAGCCAAATTGGAATACTGTTCAGTATTTAAAAGAATCGATTTGGCCTTTGATAAAAAAAGATTTTCCAGAAGCAGTTTTAGAAGTTTACGGTGCTTATCCGTCACAGAAAGTATTACAATTACATCAGCCTAAGAATGGATTTTTTATTATGGGAAGAGCTGTAGATGCTAATGAGGTTGTGAAAAAAGCTAGAGTGGTTTTAGCGCCAATTCGTTTTGGAGCTGGTTTAAAAGGAAAGTTGTTGGAAGCAATGCAATGCGGAACTCCGAGTGTAACCACAACTATTGGTGCAGAAGCAATGAGCGGAGATTTAAATTGGAACGGATTCATTGAAGATGATCCGCAGGAATTCGCGAAAAAAGCGATTGTACTTTATCAAGACGAAAATCTCTGGAAACAATCTCAAAAAAATGGTATTGTGATTATAAATGAATGTTATCAGAAGAATAATTATGCCGATGAATTAATGATGAAGGTAGATTCTTTATTGATGAATTCTGATGAGCATCGTCTCCATAATTTTATGGGGAATTTATTGCAGCATCATGGTTATAGAAGTACAATGTACATGTCGAAATGGATAGAGGCTAAGAATAAAAACTAAATATTCGTTTTAAAGAAAAAAAAATCCCAATTACAATTGTAATTGGGATTTTTGAGTTTTAGTGTAGGCTGAAACTATTTTAAAGTACCTTTAATATCTTGAATAGTTGTCGCGTGATAGCCAGATTTTGCTTTATCAAAAATTTGGTTTGCCCAAACTTTTCCTTCTGGTGTTTTTACCATTTCTTTATAAAGCATCATCACAGATCCAGTTCTGCTGCTTCCAATTAAAAATTGTTCAATATCAGGATTAGCAGCTTTATATTGATGGCGAATTGCCTGAACAAACCATTGACGTTTGATGATGAAATTGCCACCTTTTGTAAAGTTGAATTCCTTGTCAAGATCTTCCATTTCTTTTGGTGTAATATCTGATGGAAGATGATCTATAAAATGTTGTTTTTCTGTAGTCGTTGTGATTTTTTTGCTTAATCCTTTCACGCCGGTTTCTCTCCAGCTTTTTTGGATTTTATCTATAGCATCAAAATCAGCAGAGCTTACAGGGGTAATATTTGATGGAATTCCAGGTTTAAAAATCCAGTCTTCTAGTTTTATTTTATCAGTAAGAGCTTTGTCGCCTTTAATAAGGTTTTCGTTAAGGTATTTGATAAAATCATCAGTAGTGATCGATTTGAAAGCGTGCGCATCAAAATAGTTTTTGATGAAAACATCAAATTTTTCGCGGCCTACAGCGTTTTCAATTACTCTCAAAAACGCATATCCTTTTACGTAAGGAATCATGCTGATTCCTTCGTCAGGATTTCTTCCTGTAAGACTCACTTTTAGCCTTGTATCAGGATTTGTGTCGCCATATTCAGCTACATTATCAATTAATTCTTTACGAATGATAACGTTTTGCATTTCAAATTCTTTTTGACCAAATATTGCTTCGCCTATTCGATGTTCAACATAAGTTGTAAAACCTTCGTTTAACCAAATATCATCCCAAGTTGCATTTGTAACTAAATTTCCGCTCCAGCTGTGTCCTAATTCATGTGCTAATAAGCTTGTCAATGAACGATCTCCTGCAATAACTCCTGGAGTTAAGAATGTTAAGTTAGGATTTTCCATTCCGCCGTAAGGGAAACTTGGTGGTAAAACCAAAACGTCGTAACGTCCCCAACGATATGGACCATAAAGTTTTTCGGCAGCAACAACCATTTTTCCAAGTTCAGCAAATTCCCAAGCTGATTTTTTCAGCATTGATGGTTCTGCGTAAACTCCGGTTCTATTGTCGATAGATTGAAACCCAATGTCTCCAACAGCAATTGCCATTAAATAAGATGGAATTGCTTTGTTTTGTTTAAATGTGTAAACTCCGGTGTCATTTTTCTTCTGCGGATTTACGGCGCTCATTATGGCTAGTAAATCTTTAGGGACTGTAACTTTTGCATTATAAGTAAAACGAATTCCTGGTGAATCCTGGCAAGGTATCCAAGTACGTGACCAAACACTTTCTCCTTGAGAAAAAAGAAATGGTTTCTTTTTGTCTGCTGTTTGTTCTGGTTTTAGCCATTGTAAAGCTACTGCATCTTTAGTGGTGTTGTAGTAGATGTTTACTTTTGTCGTATTTGGTTCTATTGTAATATGAAGTGGTTTTCCGTGAAATTCGGTATCTTTTCCAAGTTCAAATTTTGTTTCTTTTTCTTCGTCACCTAAAGTTACTTTCGTAATGTTTAAGGTGTTTTCGTCGAATATAATTTCATTTCCTTTGCTGATGTTGTCAATTAACCAAGATGCTTTTCCAGAAATAGTCTGTGTGTCAAAATCAACTTTTATGTCAAGATCTAGATGTTTGACTACAGCAAGTTCTGGTTTAGAATAGCTGTGTTCATCTGTAACGACTGCTGGTTTTTCTGTTTGGTCTTTTTTTTGACAGGCGATTGCTGCTAGGAATAAAGTAACAAGGATTAGTTTTTTCATTTTGTCAAGTATTGAATTTGTGGGCGAAAATTAAACAAAAAATCCCGTTTTGAATAAACAAAACGGGATTTTATTAAATATAACCTTCTTCCGAAGTCTCGGGACGCTCAGGTTGGAATAAGTAAATTATGCCAACATTGTAACTGGGCTTTCGATGTATTGTTTTAATGTTTGTAAGAACTGAGCTCCAGTTGCGCCATCAATTGTTCTGTGGTCACAAGCTAATGATAACATCATTGTGTTTCCAACTACGATTTGACCGTTTTTAACTACTGGTTTCTCAACAATTGCACCTACAGAAAGGATAGCAGAGTTTGGTTGGTTGATAATTGAATTGAATTCAGTAATACCAAACATTCCAAGGTTAGATACTGTAAAAGTACTTCCTTCCATTTCTTGTGGTCCAAGTTTTTTGTTCTTAGCTCTTCCTGCAAGATCTCTTACTGAAGCACCAATTTGAGATAAACTCATAGCGTCAGTAAATTTTAATACAGGAACTACTAATCCGTCTTCAACAGCTACAGCTACACCAATATTTACGTGGTGGTTGATGATGATAGCATCTTCTTTCCACTGAGAGTTGATTTTTGGATGTTTTTTCAATGCTAAAGCACAAGCTTTAATTACCATATCGTTGAAAGATACTTTTGTATCCGGAACAGTATTGATTGTAGCTCTTGCGCCCATTGCTTCGTCCATGCTTACTTCTATCACTAAGTTGTAGTGAGGAGCTGTAAATAAAGATTCTGCAAGACGTTTTGCAATAATTTTACGCATTTGAGAGTTTTTGATCTCTTCTGTATAAACTTCTCCGGCAGGTACAAATACTTTTGGTGCAGCAGGAGCAGATGCTTCTTGTTTAGCAGCTGGTGCTGAAGCAGCAGGTTGTGCTTGTGCAGATGGAGTAAAGTTTTCGATATCGCTTTTTACGATACGCCCATTTTCTCCAGATCCTTTAACTTGGCTTAATTGAATTCCTTTGTCAGAAGCAATTTTCTTAGCTAAAGGTGAAGCTAAAATTCTTCCTCCGTTTGAAGTTTCAACAACAGTTTCTGTTGCTTGAGCAGCAGCAGGAGCACTTTTTGTTTCTTCTGCAGCAGGAGTACTAGCAGTTGCAGCGCCTCCAGCAGTATAATTGTCAGCAATTCCAGAAATATCAGTTCCTGCAGGTCCAATGATCGCTAGTAAGCTGTCAACTGGTGCAGTGTTTCCTTCTTGAATTCCGATGTATAATAATGTTCCAGCATTGAAAGACTCAAACTCCATAGTAGCTTTGTCTGTTTCAATTTCTGCTAAAATATCACCTTCAGCTACAGTGTCGCCAACTTTTTTCAACCAAGTTGCTACTGTACCTTCAGTCATAGTGTCGCTCAAACGAGGCATAGTTACAACAATAACACCTTTTGGTAATTCAGTTGCGGCTTTTGCAGGAGCAGTTTCAGTTTTTGCTTCAGCAGCAGGAGCATCAGCTTTAGGAGCTTCGGCTGCAGGAGCGTCACCACCAGCTAAAAGAGCAGAAATATCTTCTCCTTCGTTACCAATGATTGCTAATAATGAATCAACAGGAGCAGTTTCTCCAGCTTGAATTCCGATATGTAAAAGAGTTCCTTCGTTAAAAGATTCGAACTCCATTGTTGCTTTGTCTGTTTCAATTTCAGCAAGGATATCTCCTTCGCTAATTTTGTCGCCTACTTTTTTAAGCCAAGTTGCTACCGTTCCTTCCGTCATAGTATCGCTCAAACGAGGCATAGTTACTTTAATCGCCATGATGTTATAGTTTATGAGGTGTAAATGGATAGTCTTCTTGTGCGTATACTACGTCGTATAATTGTTGTAAGTCTGGGTATGGAGATTCTTCAGCAAATTTCTGACACTCTTCAACCAAGTCTTTAACTCTTTGGTCGATTACTTCAATTTCTTCTTCAGTAGCATATTTTTGATCCAAGATTACATCAAGAACTTGTGTAATTGGGTCAATTTTTTTGTACTCTTCAACCTCTTCTTTAGAACGGTATAATTGTGCATCAGACATAGAGTGTCCTCTGTAACGGTACGTTTTCATTTCAAGGAAAGTTGGTCCGTCTCCACGACGAGCTCTGTCAATTGCTTCAGTCATTGCTTCAGCAACTTTTACAGGATTCATTCCGTCAACTGGTCCACATGGCATTTCGTAACCTAAACCAAGTTTCCAGATGTCAGTATGGTTTGCAGTTCTTTCAACAGAAGTTCCCATTGCATAACCGTTGTTTTCAACGATAAATACAACTGGTAATTTCCATAGCATAGCCATGTTGAAAGCTTCGTGTAATGAACCTTGTCTAGCAGCTCCGTCACCAAAGTAAGTCATGGTAACACCACCGGTATTGAAATATTTATCAGCGAAAGCTAAACCAGCTCCCACAGGAATTTGTCCACCTACGATTCCGTGCCCTCCGTAAAAACGGTGCTCTTTAGAGAAAATGTGCATAGAACCTCCCATGCCTTTAGAGGTACCTGTTGCTTTTCCTAAAAGCTCTGCCATTACGTTTCTAGGATCAACTCCCATACCAATTGGCTGAACGTGGTTTCTGTATGCAGTAATCATTTTGTCTTTAGTCAAGTCCATAGCGTGCAATGCACCTGCTAATACAGCTTCTTGACCATTATATAGGTGTAAAAAACCTCTAACTTTTTGTTGAATGTATAATGCTGCAAGTTTGTCTTCAAACTTTCTCCAAAGCAGCATGTCTTCGTACCACTTTAAATATACTTCTTTTGTAACTTCTTTCATCTGAATTCTTTCTTTTGCTAAAGTTTGTTTGTGTTATCAATTGTTGCCTATAACGCAAAATAGTTTCCTCCCACAAATTTGCGCCCGAAAGGTCGGGATGCAAAAATAAGACATTCCTATTAAGAAGTAAAATTTAAAAGGCACTTTTTGGCTTTTTTTTACAAGAACTTTTTATCAAACATAAAAGGGAGTAAATTTTTTAGGGATGCTGATTTATAAACTTCGCCAATTTCGCCCATAAAATAGATTTCAATAGGGGTGTCTTGTTTGATTTCGTATTCTGCAATAGATTGTCTGCATGATCCACAAGGCGGAATCGGTGCTTTGGTTTGGTTTGTGTCTGAAGCTGCTGTAATAGCTATTTTTAAAATTTTGGCTTCTGGATAAATACTTCCCGCATGAAAAATAGCAACTCTTTCGGCGCATAATCCTGATGGATAAGCGGCGTTTTCTTGATTTGAGCCCAAAACTATTTTTCCGTTGTCTAAAAGTAAGGCGGCTCCAACTCTAAATTGAGAATAAGGTGCGTATGCTTTTTTGCGAATTTCAACGGCTTGTGTCATTAAATCCTGAATTTCTTCTGAAACTTCTTTTATAGATTGATAAACTGTAAATGATGATGTAATGCTTATTTCTTTCATTTCTTTTTATGGGAAAAAAAATCCAAATTTCTAAGTTTTTAGAAATTTGGATTTGTGATTGTTTTTTATTTGATCTTTTTAATATACCTCGTATTTGTCTCCAAAGTTAAAGGTTAAAGAAAAGCGAAGTGTATTTTCTAAAGGATTTTTAACATTTGATGATGAGAATAAATAAGACACGTCAACTTTCATGATGTTGTATTTAAATCCTGCTCCTAAAGAAAAGAACTGTTTTGCTCCTTTCATTGGACTTTCATGATAATAACCTAAACGCATAGCAAACGCATCTTGATACATATATTCTGCAGCAACGCTGTAGGTTATTTCTTTTATCTCTTCACTGAAGCCTCCCGGTGCATCTCCAAATGATTTGAATATTCCTGATACCCAGCCTGTGTCTTTGTAGTTTTTATAGTTTATAGAATTTGCTTTTTCTTGCGAGATGTCTTCGGGATCTGTAAAATCACCGTCGCCATTTGTGTCTACAGGTGTTCCTGGTCCAGGAGGTGTAGGAACTAAAAGTTTTGTCAACTCTACAGAAACAGCTAATTTGTTATAGTCATCAAAAATAAAATCAAATCCACCACCGACTCTTAAATTTGCAGGCAAAAAGTTTGAGCTTAAATCGTCGTTGTCATAGCTTATTTTTTGACCTAAATTTTGAACATTAAAACCTGCTCTCCATCTTCCGTTAAAATCACGGTATGCAATTTCTTCTGATTGATAAAAACCTGCGATATCTACAGCAAATGATCTTGCAGCGGAAGCATCGACTTCTCCAGATGGAATTTTTAGGTTTGAGCTGATAAAACGTGCGGCAACTGCCATCGAGAATTTTTCGCTTAATTTTAATGAGTAAGAACCGTCTAATGCAAGTTCATTTGGACTTACTTCTCTTGTAGGTTCGCTTGGATCTCCAGTTTCTCTTAGCTCAATTCCTCCAAAACCAAAATATCTAAGGCTTCCTGCAAAGGCACTTCGTTCGTTTATTTTGTTGTAATAAGTTAATTGTCCAAGTGAAATGTCATTGGCTAAGTCTGTTAAATAAGGCGTGTAGCTGATTGAAAAACCTTGGGCATCTTCTGAAAAAGCATATTTGGCGGGATTCCATTGTTGAGAAAAAACATCTGAAGAAGTAGCAACACCTTGGTCGGCAAGACCGGCAGCTCTCGCATCTGCAGCAACTAATAAAAAGGGTACTCCTGTTGTAATGGGGCGTTCAATATTTTGGGCTTTTGCGAATGAAATAATTAATAAAGAAATTAATAAAAACGATATTTTTTTCATTTGTGGGGATAAAGGTATTTATGTTACAAATATATATATTATTATAGAATTACAAGTTTTTCGTATTTTTCTGCTTTTTTATTTGTTAAATTAGATCTAACGGTAAGTTTATAAATGTAAACTCCTTTTCCAATTCGATCGCCAAAATCATCTTTACCATCCCATGATATTTCTCTAGATAAAAAGCCTTCTGTAGTAATAATTTGGTTTTTTGTCCAAACTACTTTTCCTGTTATTGTCATTACCTGAACCTGAACATCTAATGGCTCATAAGGTCTATTGTGAGAAAACCAAAATTGAGTATAAGTTGAAAATGGATTAGGATAATTAAGAACGTGTGTTAGTGTTAGTGCATCGTCGCCTACAACTATAAACTGTATTTCGCTTGTTACAGGATTGTTATAAACATCCCAAGCGGTGAAACTTATTGTGTGCAGACCCGGAGCTAAATTTCGCAGCGGGAAACGCAGATTTCCGTTTGTATAGTCATCTAATTTTGTTTGGTAGTAATCATTCAGAATATATTGATTGCTTACATCTCCGTCCAAAACGGCAATTATATCATGACCAATTCCGCCGGCAGTGTTGATGCCGTTTTCGTCTTCTAGAAATGCTAAAAGAAAGGGTGAATCGTTTGTGATACCGCCAGATACAAAAGTCTCATCGTTCATATATAACTTAACTTTCGGACTTATATTGTCCTGTGGTGCATTTTCGTTTATACCGCCAATTTTAATGATAGTTGAGCTGCCAGTTTGGTTCTCCAGCGCTAGATTTTTCTTTGAATAAAAACTAATTCGACCATTGTCAACTGGTATTCTGATGTCTCTTGGTACAACAAAACTAAATTCAAATTGACCATTAGTTACTGATGCATTTCCTCTAAAAATTGTTTCTCCAAGAGTTTTGAATGAGATTGCAGGACTGTATCCGTCATTGTTTAAAGTTGAGGCTGTAATCATTTTGTCAAAAATAGCGGTTGAGAGTTCTCCATTATAATTGCTTAAAATGCTGTTGTTTTCGTCTGTTATTTCGCCTGTGATTTTGATTTTTGATAATGATTTAAAGTCAGGAATTGGCTGTGAAATCGAAATATCGTTTACTTTGGTTAAATTAATTTTAGGTTTTGGAATAGCGAGCATTAATGCAGGATCACCTATATAAACGATAACATTGCTTGATGAACTTGGATTCTCGTTTTTTGAAATCCTCAGCGATTCTGCAATACTGTTGTATTGATTGGAGCCGTAGGAAAGAAGGTTTTTGCTTAAGATGTCATTAAAATTTTCGGCATTAAACTGTCCTATTGCTCGCGTCGTTGTAAGCATTGAAATAGCTCCGCCTTTTGGATTCCAAAAAGTATATTCGCCTGCGGTTGGCCTTGTTGGGTCGTCAAATCTCGAAAACTCACAGGTTATTGTAATAAAAAGCGGGTATTTGTATTGATTGTTTAGGTTTTGCCCGTCTGACTTTTCCCAGATTCGCTCGCTTGCCAAACCGTCTTCTCCGCCGTGACCTAAATAGTTAAAAACTAAAGCTCCTTTTTCAAAAGCATTAAAAAAATCAGTTCTAGCTTTTGGGTAGCGCGATCCTCCGGCAGAAGCTTCTTGTGTGTAAGAATCTAAAATGATTTTGTCAATATTGAAAAAAGGTTTTTCTGTTGCAATTATATCTGCTAGATTGTTTTGGCGAGCTTGCAGAGAAGCATCAGAACTTTGGTCGGAATCGTCGCTTATTAAAACGAAGTTGTTTCTCCAATTTCCATAAGATTTTGTGTCGTGATATTCAAGTACTTTGTTGACCATTTCCTGTGCTTGAACATTGTCTGAGACCAACATTCGGCCAACAGCAATGTCAATTCCTCCAAAAGGATAGCCGACAATTCCTTCGTTGGAGTCCATTAAGCCATAAAAATCATCTGATGCAAATGATGCTTCACCAGTTGTATTGCTTATTGGGGACTGATAAATAGGTACAATATTGGTGTTGTTTGGAATTCTGTTTTTGTAATCATAAGATGCATCGCCAAACAGATTTACATATTTTATTCTTTTTTCAGGAGATGAAGCGTTGTCATAAACGTATTTAATGCAGTTTCTAATTGCTGCGATATCTTGTTTGCCGGATGAAAATTCCTGATAGATATTTTCAAGCGAAACAACTTTTACACTTAAATTTGAATTAATGCGATGAAAAACGGCTAATTTTTCAGCTTGTGCGGCCAATGATTTTGGAGTTACAATTATATAATCAATATCTTGAAAGCTGTTTTGATTGTTTCTAAAAAGTGTTCCTTTTAAATTTTGATTGGCAATTTTTGACTGATTTTCTTTTAAGGGAGTATAATAATCTGCGGCATCAATTGCGATATATTTTCTAACTTCTCCCAGGTTTGCTTTGAAGCTGAAAACAGTTTGATTTGGATTTTCAAATCTCGATATATTATATAGGTCTGTAATATCCCAAATTTGAGAAATTGTCGAAGCGTTTCCGATAGTGTAATTTACAATTCCGGTTGTTGAGCCGGCAGCGTTATATTGAAACTTGAATTGTTTGTTTGTGCCGAGAAGTTTTCTTTTAGCGGTTAAATTGATGTAGTCAAGATAGCCTTTTGAGCCTGGTACACCATTGTTATTATAGGTGAGTTTTATTTTTATGGATTCTGTACCAGAAAATGTTGTATTTGCAGGTAGTTTTTGTGTTAGATATTTGATTTCGGAACTTGTCGAAAGGCTGTTGAAGTTTATAGTTCCAATGTTTTGTCCATTTGCAGAAATAATAAAGGAAGTAGGAGTAAAGGCCGCCGAGGCTGCGTTTAGTTCAATTTTTACTGGCGATGATGTGTCAATGTTAGAGAAGTTAAAAGAAAATTCTTGTTCTTGATTAATATCAAATGCTTCTCCAAGCCATTGTCTTCCTAAGTGAACAAGATTGGTTTGATCTACTTCATGAAACTGATAGTCATCAAACGTATTGAGTTCTAAAGTGCTGTTTCCTGATAGCTGACTTGCATTTGGAATTCTTTTGCCTTCTCCTCCAGAACTGGTAACATAATAGTAGGATTTTGTATCGTACAGATTTAAGTTTGTTTGACTTTCAGTGTTCCAATTTTCTACACCTTCGGCATAGAAAAGGATGTAATCTTCATTGTTGAAAATACCGTCATTCTCTCCAATAATCTGAATCGCATTTTCGATTAGATCCTCGGGATAATAAATGTTGTTTGATAAAGGAAGCATTTGTCCGCCATTACCATAGATTTTTATTCTTTTTGGGTCAGTTTTTCCAGGATCAAAACCTAAGCTTTGCAGAAAAGATTTTGAAATTTTGTAAACCCCTGATTTTTCAACATAAAAACGATACCAATCGCCCGAAGCTAATACAGAATTTGTTACGGAATTTGATTTTTGAAAAGCTGCGGAATTACTAGTTTTTGCTGTGGCGTTTGTAAGGAAGTAAGAAAATGATCGCAGGCGCTTAAAGCTGTTTCCTTCCTTTATAATAGGGTATAGAAACAAGAAGTTTTGTTTCGTGTCTCTGGCGCTTGTGCTTCTTAATGATTCGTTGAGTTTGTCTGGGATGTTTTCAGGGTTTAGGTCGCCTAAGTCAGCTCTTGAAATTGGCTCGTAAATGGTATTTGTAATTTGTATAGAAGGATTATCTGAAAGGTTTGACTGGTTTAGGTTGAGCAGAAGCGTTAAGTTTTTTTTAGTAATGTCGTAGCGAAAAGTGTTTCCTGAAAAGTACGGAATTGTTGTTTTAAAGTCGCCGTAATTCATCTCCTTTTTAGGCTGCCAATCAAGTGTAAAGCTCCCGTTTAACTGAGAGAATAAGAGAATTGGAATCAACAGAAAGGATACTATTAGAAACTGTTTCATTATCTAAGAAAGCGAAAATTAATTAAAAAAAAATTAGTAGGTAAAAATATAGTATTTCATGTTACAGTAAATAATAAAAAGTATATTTTTGCGTTCGTAACTATAGGTTATTTTCTGGTAAAAAACAGCTAAATAAAATTATTAGAACAGATGTTGCTAATTAAATGTTAATTATTATATTGCAGCACCTAAATTTATCACCTAAGAATGAGTATGAAAGTAAACAAAATTGTAGTCTTGCAATTAATGATGTCAATGGTATTGATGTTGGGCACGGCTAGTTGTAGCAAAAAATCGAGTTCCACTCACGCTTCGAGAGCAACTGGCTGGGATGTAGATAGTCAGAATGGAACTGCTGCTAGAAATGCAGGAAAAAAACAACAGGCAGGACCTGGTTTAGTTTTTGTTGAAGGAGGTACGTTTACTATGGGTAAAGTACAAGATGATGTTATGCACGATTGGAATAACACACCTACTCAACAACACGTTCAGTCTTTCTATATGGATGAAACTGAAGTTACCAATGGTATGTACTTAGAATACCTTGAGTGGTTGAAAAAAGTTTTCCCGCCAACAGAAGAAAATTACAAGAATATTTACGAAGGAGCTTCACCAGATACTTTAGTATGGAGAAATCGTTTGGGGTATAACGAAACGATGACAAATAACTATTTAAGACACCCATCTTATGCAAACTACCCAGTAGTTGGTGTAAACTGGATTCAAGCTGTTGAATTTAGTAAATGGAGAACTGACCGTGTGAACGAAGCAGTTTTAGAGAAAAATGGTTATCTTCAAAAAGGAGCTAAAACTAGCGATGTTACTGCTGAAAATGCATTTAATACTGAAGGTTATTTAATGTCTCCTAGTACTTCACGTGGTGGAAGCGAAGAAATTGTAATAAAGAAAAATCCAAACGGAAAAAGACCAAAAGCTGGAAAAGATGGTTTAGTTCCTGAAGAGAAAAATGTATATGCACAACGTTCTTCTGGAATCATTTTGCCAGAATACAGACTTCCTACTGAGGCTGAATGGGAATATGCTGCTGCAGCAGATGTTGGACAAAGAGAATATAATATTTACAAAGGTCAAAAGAAATATCCTTGGTCTGGTGATTATACTCGTTCATCAAAACGTAAAAATAAAGGAGATCAATTGGCTAACTTTAAACAAGGAAACGGTGATTACGGTGGAATTGCAGGTTGGTCTGATGATGGTGCAGATATTACAAACTCTGTAAAAAGTTATGCTCCAAACGATTTCGGTTTATATGATATGGCAGGAAACGTTGCAGAATGGGTTGCCGATGTTTACAGACCAATTATCGATAATGAAGCAAATGATTTTAACTACTATAGAGGAAATCAATATGCTAAAAACAAAATTGGTAAAGATGGTAAAGTTGAAATCGTTACAACTGCTACTATTAAATATGACACATTAAGCAATGGAAAAGTTGTAGCTAGAAATCTTCCAGGAGAAATCGCTCAAGTTCCAGTTGATGAACAAGAAACTTATTTAAGACAAAACTTCAGTACAAGTAATAATATCAATTACAGAGATGGTGATAAACAATCTTCTAGATATTTTGACTTTGGAGATTCTGAATCAGGATCAAAAGCTGATCAAGCAATGTACAATTCTCCTAAACATAACGTAACAACGGATAGTTTAGGTAAAATGATTAGAAAATATGATAATTCTAGTAAACGTACTACTTTAATCGATGATAAAGTAAGAGTTTATAAAGGAGGTTCTTGGAGAGATAGAGCATATTGGTTAGATCCAGCTCAAAGAAGATATTTCCCTCAAGATATGGCAACAGATTACATCGGATTTAGATGTGCTATGTCAAGAGTAGGTGCAAAATCAGAAAGAAAAAAATCACCTAGAAACTAAGTTTTAGAAATTTCAACATAAAAAATTCCAAATTCCAAAAGCTGAATATTTCAGTATGGAATTTGGAATTTTTTTATTGTTTTTTTTCTATTTTTATGGTCTATTAAATAAAAAATTAAATGAATATTCAGGACATTCATAATTTGTTTTTACAATGTAAATCAGTTTCAATTGACACAAGGAAAATTGAAAAAGAATCGATGTTTTTTGCCATTAAAGGAGAGAATTTTGATGCCAATACATTCGCACAAAAAGCACTCGATTTAGGAGCATTATTTGTTGTTATTGACAACGAATCTTATTTGATCGATGAGCGGACTATTCTTGTAAAAAACAGTTTAGAAACATTGCAGGAACTTGCAAAATATCATAGAGCCTATTTAAAACTGCCAATTATTGCTCTTACAGGAAGTAACGGAAAAACTACTACAAAAGAGCTTATAAATGTCGTTTTGTCTAAAAAGTTTAAAACAAAAGCTACGATAGGTAATTTAAATAATCATATTGGAGTTCCGCTGACACTTTTGTCTTTTACAAAAGAAACTGAAATTGGAATTGTTGAAATGGGTGCTAATCATAAAAAAGAGATTGAGTTTTTATGTGAGATTGCGCAGCCGGATTATGGTTATATAACAAATTTTGGTAAAGCACATTTAGAAGGTTTTGGCGGCGTCGAAGGAGTTATACAAGGAAAAAGCGAGATGTATCAATATTTGGCAAAAAATGATAAACTTGTTTTCGTAAATCTTGAAGATCCTATTCAAATCGAAAAATCGCAAGGAATAAAAGCATTCACTTTTGGAGTGAATAAAAAGAATGCTGATCTTGAAATTAAAAACATTACAGCAAATCCTTTTGTGATTGTTACTTATGATGATTTTGTTGTTGAGTCTCATTTAATTGGACTTTATAATGCAAATAATATAAATGCAGCTGTAACTATTGGTAAATATTTTGAGGTTGAAAATAAGGCCGTAAAAGAAGCTATTGAGAATTATATTCCTGAAAACAACAGATCACAGTTGTTGAAGAAAGGCTCGAATGAGATCATTTTAGATGCTTACAATGCAAATCCGAGTAGTATGGCAGTGGCGATAGCAAACTTTGTGCAATTAGAAAACAAAGGCAAAATAATGATTCTTGGCGATATGTTTGAGCTAGGTGATGAAAGTCAAAAAGAACATAAAATAATAGTAGATTCTTTAACAGGGCAAAACGAATGTTTGAGTTATTTGATTGGAAAATCATTTTACGAACATAGAATTTTAAGTGACACAATCAATTTTTTCGAATCATTTGACTCGTTTGCAGATTATCTTAAAACAATTCAGTTTAGAAATAATAGCATTTTAATAAAAGGCTCAAGAGGAATGGCTCTTGAACGTACATTAGAATATATCTCATAATAAAAAGCCATTCGTTATCTCGAATGGCTTTTTCAATTTAAATACTCATTAAAAAACCTATAAGGTTTTCTTTCTTATTCAGTCCCAGTTTTTTTCTCAAACGGTATCGGGCTAATTCTACACCTCCAGTCGAAATATTCATAATTTCTGCTATTTCTTTTGTAGACATATTCATTAATAAATAGGTTGATAAATCCAGCTCACGCGGCGAGATTGTAGGATATTTTTCCTTTAGACGCTTTAAAAACTCAAAATGAACATTCTTAATGTGTTTTTCTAGATCCTTCCAGCTCTTGTCTGTATTTACTTCTTTTACAATACTTTTATTTAGTTTGCTGACTTGAAATTTAGTAGAATCATCTAAAGCTTCCACATCTATTTCTTTTAATTTATGGATGATTCCATTTAGAATTTTATTTTTCTTTACTACCTGCAAAGAGTTGTTAACTAGTTCTTTGTCTTTTGCCAGGATTTTAATTTGAAGTTTGTCATTTTTTAACTTCTCGATTTCTTTTTCCAAGTCATATTGTTCTTGCCTGATTCTAGATTCTTTTTCAAGATAAAGACGTCGCTGCTCAATCGTTTCATAGTACTTATTTTTTCTTATTTTCATTTTAATTCTATCCGAAATAAAATAAATAGCTATAATGAGAAGTATAAAATACATCATAAAAGCTAGAAAATGTCTGTACCAAGGAGGAGAAATGGTAAAAGTAACAGCTGATGGATCAGATTGAATTCCGTAACTGTTTCGAACCTTAACTTTCATCGTATAATCGCCCTCACGTAAGTTTGTATACTCTTTAAAAGATACTACAGACCAATTGCTCCATTTGTCATCAAAAGGCTCTAATTGATACGAAAATTGTACATTTTCGAGGTTCTCGTAAGTAGGTGACGAAAAGGTAAAGCGAACATTATTTGAAGCGTAAGGTATGCGAATGTTTTCAATTCTAGTTTGATTATTTCCAATTACAATAGTATCACCCGGAAAGGAGAAACTGCGAATAAAAGCTTTAGGTTTAGTATTATGACTGCTTTGCAGACTGAAGTCATAATGAGCAAGTCCATCTGTTAATCCGATGAAAATATTTCTAGAGTCGATCGTATTTACCGATAGATGGTTGCTGACTAAGTTGCCCGTTAAGTTTGAAAATGGAACAATACTGTTTTTGTAATGATTACGGTCTTTCATTAAAACCCCAAGCGACTCATCAAATGTATACCATAAATTTGACTGAGAATCTTCGCTTAAGGCATTTATTACCGGTATATTCTTAAAGAGTGCTGTTACGTTTTTATCTTCATAAAATAAGTCTTGTTCACTTGAGTATTTGTAGAAATGATTATTAGTTTGAAAGTAAATTTTTCCTCCAATTTTTTGAAGACTTCCTATGTTCTTAAATCTCGGAGTTAATTGATCAATTTTTTTGATGCTAGCAAATCTTGTTAAGTCTTCACTTAAGGCCATTCTATAAATAGATTCGTCTTTTTTTAGCCAGAAATACAGTTGATCAAGTTCGAAACTATTTGATGACTTGTCAAATCCAGAAACTTGATTTTTGAACACAAGTCCGTTAGCTGTTTTTTGAAAAATGGCAAAACCATCATAATTAGAACCAATAAAAAATCCAGGATGACTTGGTATTCTTTTAAATCCAAAATAACCTCTAGAATCAATTATCCTAGTTACTCTGTCACCTTTAATAACAAGCGCACCTCTATTGTTTGCGCATATTAATTCATTATCAATTACCTGAACATTCCAAGATTGAGCGGTAGTTCCTTCAACTAGTTTAAAAACATCTTCCTTAAAGCTGTTATTCCAAGCATGATAAAAAACACCTTGATTGGTCGCGACATATAAATTTCCCTGAAAAATAACAGAAGCATATACCGTACTAATGTCATAACTAAATCCGAAATAAGTAAAAGGAGAAGTTTCATTAACAAAAGCAATTCCGTTATCAAGTCCAAGCCAAAGATTACTTTTATTGTCTATAAATGAAGTTAAAACCGTATTGTTTTGCAATCCCTTTTTTCTATTAATATGCTGAATTATTTTGCCATTAAAATCGCAGATAATAATTCCGTCTAATACCGTATTTAGTACAATGAATTTATTGTTAATGATTGAAGCGCCCAGTGAATTGTTCTTTTTAACAAAGCTGTTAGCTTCAGTATTCCAAGGAATAATATTGTTGTTTTCATAAAGAAACAACCCCTTTTCAAGTGTAACAATCAGTATTTTGTCTTTTGAAATAGAATGCATGGCCCAAATCTCCGTATTATTCAAGCTTGTAGTATTTGGCAAAGCATAAAGACCGCCATTTCGATATTCTAGAATTCCTTTTTCGACATCTTGAAAATAAAGTTTCCCGTTAACAACAAATGAAAATTGAAACCTTTTTGGAGCTTTTAATATGGTTAATTTGTCATCTTTAAAAATGTAGGCTCTTGCAAAAGATTGAAAAATAGTTTGATCGCCAATAGAGTGGATTTTCCAAACAAAATCAATCATTTTAATTTTGTTTTTATCTACTCTTTTAGCCAATGAAGTGTATTTAAGTCGTCCGTTATGATCTGGTTTAAAATACCCAAACTCATTATAACCTCCCACAAATATTTTTCCTGATTTGTCAATTTTTAGACATCTAACAGAAGTTAAGTTTGGCAAAGGATATTTTCGCCATGTCGCTCCGTCAAATTGCAGCAAACCATTATTATTAGCAAAATATAGATTTCCGTTTTTATCTTGATCGATATTCCAGTTTTGGGTGCCGCCTTTATATTCATTTCGTTTGTAATTTCTGACATCTGGAAGGCCGATGTTTTTTACCTGCGAAAAAATTGAGATTGTGAATAATGTAAAAAAAATGATGTAAATGTATGGTTTTATCAATTTTGTGGTTTTTTGAGTTTGTTTAGGGAAATAGGTTTTAATGTGCTTGTTTGTAGTGTTTTATATTTGTTTTTTAACTACTATTACGATGTAGAGCAGTGTTTTTTTAATAAAAATAAGCAATCTTATAATAGTGTAGTGTTTATTTTTATAATTAACATTTTGATAACATCATTTATTTTGATTTTAAATCATTGAAAATTAATGTTTTGTGTAAAATTTGATGTGTTTTTGTAATGTGTGTTTTTTTAATTTGATGTGTTTTTGTAAGGAATATTAGTTATCGATAGTAGAATATTAACATTATTATTGCATCAAATTACTAATTAATTAACCAAAATTTTTAGAAAAATGAAATTAACAAAATTACTTATTTTTTGTGTTTCGTCTTTGTTATTCTCGGTTATAGCCGTGGCTCAGGATGTCACAGTTAATGGAATAATAAACGATGAAAGTGGAATGCCAGTTCCAGGCGCAACAATTGTACTAAAAGGTACGACTAAGTCAACCGCATCTGATTTTGATGGAAAATTTCAATTACAAGTACCTTCAAATGGAGTTTTGACAGTTACATTTATTGGATACACTACAGTTACTGAAGCTGTAAACGGAAGAACAAAAATTACAATTAAGCTATCACCAGAATCACAATCCTTAAATGAAGTAGTGGTTGTAGGATATGGAACTCAAAAGAAATCAGTTGTTACGGGAGCAATCTCCAGCGTAAAAGCAGCAGATCTTGAAAAAGTTCCAAACGGAAGAGTTGAACAAACTCTGCAAGGTCGTGCAGCAGGGGTTTCTGTTGCAGCTGTTTCTGGACAACCTGGCGAAAAATCAAAGGTTCGCATTAGAGGTATAACTACTTTTAGAGAAGGAGGAAATGATCCGTTATGGGTTGTTGATGGTATTGCAATAGATGCAAATGCGGTAGGTTTTATTAACCAAAGTGATATTGAATCTATAGAAGTTCTTAAAGACGCAGCTTCTGCGGCGATTTATGGTACTCGTGCTGCTACGGGAGTTATCTTAGTTACAACTAAAAAAGGAAAATCAGGAAAAATTTCGGTAAACTATAATGGTTTTGCTGGGATTTCAACTCCTGCTAAAAGATTAGATCTTCTTAATGCCGCACAATATGGTGCTCTTATGAACGAAAAATCAATGGCTGATGGAGGTCCAATTAAATACACAAATCCAGCAGCTTTAGGAAAAGGGACAGATTGGCAGGATGCAATTTTTAATGATTCAGCTTTTAGATATACACATGAATTAAGTATCAGCGGCGGAGGTGAAAAATCCACTTTTTATGCTTCTTTCGGAATACAAGATCAAGAAGGTATTGTAGCAACAGAAATTTCAAACTATTCAAAGAAAAATTTCCGTTTAAATTCAACACACAAAATTTCTGATTACTTTACGTTTGGACAAACTTTTGGTTATACACACCAAAAAACGAAAGGTTTTGATAACCCAAATACTGAATTTGGAGGGCCTTTAAGTTCTGCAATTAACTTAGACCCTATTACTCCACTTGTTGTTACTGATCCAGCAGTAGATGGTACTGGTTTTTATGCCAATCCAAATGTTGTTAGAGATGCAAGCGGACGCCCTTACGGAATTTCGTCTTTAGTACAACAAGAAATGACCAATCCACTAGGTTTCATGCAAACTAGATTAGGAGCATTTAACTGGTCAGATGATTTTGTTGGAAATGCTTATTTAGAAGCTAATATTACCAGTCATTTAAAATTTAGAACTACACTTGGCGGTAAATTGGCTTATTGGGGGAAAGAAGGTTTTACACCGGTTTTTTTCCTAAATCCAAACATGAAAGCGGATAGAAACAACTATATGCAGGAAAACAGAAAATCATTTTCTTGGACTCTTGAAAATATCCTGACATATTCTAATAAATTCGGTGATCACAACGTAAACATTCTTGCGGGACAAGGAGCTTATGTTGAAAACATTGGCGGTATGATTGGTGTAACCATGTTTGGGCTGCCAATTACAAGCTATAAAGATGCTTCTTTCAATTTTGATATACCTCAAACAGACAGAGTTAATTCAGCTGAGGATTTTGTAGAGCACAAATTGGCATCGTTATTTTTACGTGCTAACTATGATTTTAAAGAAAAATACCTTTTTACAGGAATCGTTCGTCGTGATGGATCGACTCGTTTTGGTGAAAACAAAAAATTCGGAGTTTTCCCTTCATTCTCATTAGGATGGGTAATCTCTAAAGAAGGATTTTGGAAAGAAAATAATGTAGTTAACTCTTTAAAACTACGTGGAGGTTACGGAGTTGTTGGTAATGATAATATCGATGATTTCAAATATAGAGGTTTAGTTGTTGGTGGTTATAACTATTCAGTTGGGAATGCTGGCGCAATTACAACTGGTTATGGAAATTCTACACTTCCAAATGCTGACTTAGGATGGGAAGAAACATCACAAACTACAGTAGGTCTTGATGCAAAACTTTTTAATGATTTTAATCTTTCAGTAGATTATTATAAAAAGAGAACAACAGGAATTTTAAGAAACGTTGTTATTCCTGGATATGTTGGAGTTGTTGATCCGCCTTCTGCAAATATTGCCGATATGAACAACAGCGGTTTTGAAATTGAATTAGGATACAAGAAAAGACTTGGAGAATTTAATTTAGGTGTAAACGGAAACTTTGCCTATTTAAAAAATGAAATTACTTACGTAGGATCATCTACAAACTATATTGTTGGAGACGCTAGTTTTCAATCTATGGGACCAGTAACAAGAACACAAGTTGGACATTCATTCAATGAATTCTATGGTTTTAAAACTGCAGGGATTTTTCAAAATGAAGCAGAAGTTGCTGCCTATAAAAATGCTAAAGGAGAGTTGATTCAGCCAAAAGCCAGACCGGGAGATTTCCGTTGGGTAGATGCAAATAACGATGGCTCAATCACCGATGATGATAAGCAGTTTTTAGGTACAAATATTCCTAAATATACATTTGGTCTTACTCTAAACTTAGATTACAAAAACTTTGACTTTATGGCATTTGCTCAAGGAGCAGCAGGAAGTAAAATTTTCCAAGGGTTAAGAAGACTTGATGTTTTGAATGCTAACTACCAAACAAAAGCTTTGGATCGTTGGGTTGGAGAAGGAACTTCAAATGATTATCCTAGATTAACCAACGATGATCCAAATAAAAACTACAGTAATATGTCTAATTTTTATCTTGAAAATGGAAATTACGTGCGTTTGAAAATTGTTCAAGTTGGATATACAATGCCAACTAATTTATCATCTAAAATTGGTGCAGATAAAGTACGTTTTTACTTAACAGGCGAAAACTTAATCACATTTACAAAATACAGCGGATACGATCCAGAAATTGGAGGTCAAGTTTTTGGTGTAGATAAAGGAGTTTATCCACAAGCAAGATCTATTTTGTTTGGAGCAAATGTTCAATTTTAAAAAATTAAAGAATCATGAAAACTATAAAATTTAAATACATATATATCGCTCTAGCAATGGCAGCCTTGGGTGGATCTTGCTCTGAAGATTTTGTCACCATTAATCCAGAGGGAAAATTTGATACTAGTACTTATTTTTCTAATGAGCAGCAATGTTACGCAGCCTTAATGGGAGTGTATGATCCACTTAGAAAAAATACAGGTGGTTTTGAAAACCTAGTAGCCATGCTTAACGCGGGATCGGATGATTTTTATGCTGGAGGAGGTAGTGCCACAGATGGAAACGGAATTCAGAATTTTTCTACGCACTCACTTACTTCAATCAGTGTTCCAAGTAGTTACTGGAATGACCACTATCAAGGTGTGTCTAGAGCAAATTTGTTGATCGAAAAACTTCCTGCAGCTACAATGGATAATGGTGCAAGAGCTAGATTTGCTGCAGAAGCAAAAGCATTGCGTGCACTTTACTATTTTAACCTAGTGAGATTGTTTAAAAACATTCCATTGGTTTTAGTACCTCTAAATACTCAGACTATTTACGATCCAGAACAAGTTACACCAGATGTAATTTATGCACAAATTGAAAAAGATTTAAAAGAAGCGATTGCCGTTTTACCAAATAAAGTTACTCCAGAGACTGAAGCTGGAAGACTTAATAAAGGTGCAGCACAAGCGATATTAGGAAAAGTGTTTTTGTTTGAAGGTAAAAAAGCAGACGCTGCAGCTGTTCTTGCTGAAGTAAATGGAACTCCAGGTGTTGAAAACCAATATGGAAATAAGTTACTGGATAAGTTTAGTGATTTATGGGACACTTCAAAGAAATTTAATGCAGAGTCACTTTTAGAAGTATCTCATACAAGTGCAGGAAATTCTGACTGGACATTTTGGGGAACTGGTAAAGACGAAGGAAACTCTTTAAACGTTATGGTTGGACCAAGAGGATATGTCCTAACAGAAGGCTCTACCGCACCAGATCTTCCTTCAGGATGGGCTTTTAATGTTGCTACTCAAAAATTGTATAATGCAATGAAAGATGATCCTAGGCTTGGAGCGACTATTTTAGATTTGAAAGCGCTTAAAGCTGCTGGTCAAATCGATTATATTCCAGCTTATCAAGACACAGGTTACTTCTTGAATAAATATCTTCCAAGACAATCGGATGTTCGTACTGGTGGTGGTAATGCAGAGTTGAACTACAAACAAAATTCTTATATCATCAGACTTGCAGATACTTACTTAATGGAAGCAGAAGCTTTAGGATCTGGAGACAGAGCACAGAAATTACTTGATGCCGTTAGAAAAAGAGTTGGCCTAGGTTCAATACCAGTAACATTAGCGGCTATTAAGAATGAAAGAAGAATGGAATTAGCTGGTGAAGGACATAGATTTTTTGATTTAGTAAGATGGGGAGACGCACCAACAGCTTTAGCTGATAGAGGTTTCGATGCTGGTACAGATGAGATTTTTCCAATTCCGTACACAGAACTTAATGGTACTAAATTGAAACAAAATCCTAATTATCAATAGTCGAAACTAATTAACCAAAAACATAGAATATGAACTTAAATATAAATTTGAAAAAAAGTGTTTTTCTAATGCTGACATTGGCTTTAGGATTAGGAACATTAATAAGTTGTGACGATGAAACGGGAAATGCAAATGTTCTAATAGGAAGCAATATTGATGCAGCATTTACTGTAACTCCAGTTCAAGGAGCATCAAACACTTATCTTTTAGTTGCACAAACGAAAAACGTTATTTCTTCAAGATGGAATACGGGCGATGGTGAATATCCAGGAAAAATGAATGAGATTATCACATTGCCAGATGCTGGAACCTACACAATTACGCACACAGCAGTTGGTGCAGGCGGAGCTACAGGAACTGCAAGTTCTCAACTTGTGGTTGCAACTACTGACTTAGCAAAAGGAAATCTTGTAAAAGGCGGTTCTTTTAAAACAGCTGCAGATCAGGCTAACTGGAAAAAAGTTATTTATGAAGCAACAGGTGACTGGGTTTATAGTGATAAAGGAGCAACTGTAAGTGGCGGTCACGCCGGAATTTATCAAGCTATAGATGTAGTAAAAGATAAAGAATATACTATTGATATGGTAGTTTCTGGCGGTGCATCTACAGATATGTGGTTTGAAGTTTACGCAGGCGAAAAAGATCCAGCGACAGTTTCTGGCGATTATAGTGACGGCGGAAAAGTAATGGGCTTAAATACTTGGGATGGCTGCGGTAAAAATCCAGTTTCTGGTAAATTATCAGCTATTGGATGTACTAAAAATGTAAAACTAGATGCAGTAAGCAATGTTGTTAAATTTAGTACTACAGGAAAAATATATCTAATGATTAGATGCGGCGGTGGAATCGCTCCAGGCGGAATTACCATTAAAAGTGTCGAATTAAGAGGAAAGTAAGTTTAAGTTAAGTTTAAGTTTGGTTGCAAATAGCCCATAATCATTTATGAGTATGGGCTATTTTTTAAATCCTTAAACGGTCAGAAAAAGAGCTTCTGAAATAAAAACTTCTATTTAGAATTTAATAATTTAAGGAAAGAATGAAAAAAAATAGTTTAAAAATTCTATGCTTTTTGTTCTCGCTGTCAGCACTTGCCCAGCAGACAAAAGCAAAGAAAGAATTTACAACCAATGGAAAGAAAGTTACAGTTTATACAACTGCTGAAAATACCAATTTAAGACTAACATCAACAGATAACTTATCCTTTTCGGCTGCAAAACAACCTCTGGAAACAGAAGTATCCGTTTTTGTTGAACCTTCAAAAAAATTCCAAACTTTTATGGGAATCGGCGGCGCAATAACTGACGCAAGTGCCGAAGTTTTTGCCAAACTTTCAAAAGAAAAACAAACAGAATTTTTAAATGCCTATTATGATAAACAAAAAGGAATTGGCTATTCTTTGCTAAGAACAACAATACAAAGTTCTGATTTTAGCAGTGAAAGCTATTCCTATATTAAAGAGGATGACAAAGATTTAAAAACATTTTCTATTGAACATGACAAACAATACCGTATTCCATTAATCAAACAAGCCATTCAAACTGCTGGCGGAAAATTGCTGACTTACGTTGCGCCATGGTCGCCAAATGCTTTTATGAAAAGCAATAAAAATGTCTTGAAAGGCGGAACTTTATTGCCAGAATACTACCAAACTTGGGCAGATTTTTATGTAAAGTTTATAAAAGCATACGAGAAAGAAGGAATTCCAATTTGGGGAACCTCTACACAGAACGAACCAATGGCGACCCAAACTTGGGAATCATGTATTTATTCTGCTGAAGCCGAGAGAGATTTTATTAAAAATTTTCTAGGACCAACATTAAAAAAAGAAAAACTTGGCGAAGTAAAAATCATTGCATGGGATCATAATCGTGATTTAATGAACTACAGAGCAAACGTAATTTATTCAGATCCAGAAGCATCAAAATATGTTTGGGGAATTGGATTTCACTGGTACGAAAATTGGTCTGGCGGCGCTTCAATGTTTGATAATGTTGCCAAAGTAAACGAGGCATATCCTGATAAAAAACTATTATTTACAGAAGGCTGCGTAGAGAAATTTGATGCTAAAAAATATCAATTCTGGGCAAATGGAGAAAGATACGGAATCTCTATGATTAATGATTTTAATAACGGAACTGCAGGATGGACGGATTGGAATATTCTTTTAGATGAAAAAGGAGGACCAAATCACGTTGGTAATTTTTGTTTCGCTCCAATTCATGCTGATACAAAAACAGGCGAGTTAATCTACACACCATCTTATTATTATATCGGGCATTTCTCGAAATTCATTCGCTTAAATGCCGTAAGAGTAAGCACTGCAGTAAGCAGAAGCGGATTGTTCAGCACTTCTTTTTTAAATACGAATGGCACAATGGCAACAATTGTAATGAATCAAACAGATAAAGAAATGAATTACAATTTAATTATTGGAGCTGAAAAAACGATCGTTAAAATTCCAGCTCATGCAATACAAACACTAGTGTATTAGAGCGTTTTAAGTAAATGAGAGGGTTGATTTGAATCATCCATTTCGACCCTCATTTATTTTGTATTTGAAAGTAAAAATATTTTTTGAGGTAATGTAAAAGCGATTGCGAATTATTCTATTACAAGTTGATTAGATTTTAATATGGTATTTATCAGGCTAAAAAATATAAAAATGAAACTAAACTTAAAAAAAACAATAAAAGCACTATTTTTTCTATTGGCGGTATTTTCGCAAATAAAGTGCTCTTCGTCAAATGATGCCGCAGATCCTGGACCAGTTCTACCTCCTGTTGTGCCTCCAGTTGTAGTTACAAACGATGTCGATTTTTGGCTGACTAAAGGAGACCAAAGTGTTTTACTGGCAAAACAATCTGGAACTTTAGGGTTTGGAACCACATACAATATCTATCCAAATATCGAAGTAAATGCATCGCAAAAATATCAAACAATAGATGGTTTTGGCTATACACTGACAGGCGGAAGCGCTGAAGTAATAAACCAATTAACAGCATCAAAAAAGAGTGCTCTATTGCAGGAACTTTTTGGCTCAGGCGAAAATTCGATAGGAGTAAGTTACTTAAGAATAAGTATAGGAGCTTCAGATTTAAACGCATCTCCTTTTACTTATAACGATCTAGCTGCAGGAGAAACCGATTTAGATTTGGTAAAATTTAGTTTAGATAAAGATAAAGCAGGAGTAATTTCTCTTTTAAAAGAAATTCTAGCCATTAATCCTAAAATTTTAATACTTGCAACTCCTTGGTCCGCACCTTTGTGGATGAAAGATAAAGACAGCTTTATAGGCGGAAAACTGCAAACCAAATATTATGATGTTTATGCCAAATACTTTGTAAAATATATTCAGCAAATGAAAGCTGAAGGAATTACAATTGATGCCATAACACCACAAAACGAACCCTTACATGACGGGAATAATCCTAGTATGTACATGTCGGCAGCAGAGCAGGCGAATTTTATAAAAACAAGTTTAGGTCCAGCCTTCAAAGCAGCAAATCTAAATGTCAAAATTATTACTTACGATCATAACTGCGACAATATAAACTATCCAAAAGCAATTTTGGCAGATGCAGATGCTTTTCCTTTTATAGACGGATCAGCTTTTCATTTGTACGCAGGAGATATAAGTGCATTATCCAATGTTTACAATGCTTATCCAACAAAAAATGTGTATTTCACAGAGCAATACACAGCCTCAACAGGGAATTTTGGAGGTGATCTAAAATGGCATATGCGAAATGTAGTTATTGGTTCAATGAGAAACTACAGCAAGAATGCACTAGAATGGAATTTAGCCAACAATAGCAATTACGAGCCTCATACTCCGGGTGGATGCAATACTTGCAAAGGAGCTTTGACAGTAACATCAACAGAAAATTTTCAGCGCAACGTTGCCTATTATATTATTGCCCATGCTTCAAAATTTGTTCCAGCAGGTTCTGTTAGAATTGCTAGTAATACAAGTGGAAATCTTCAAAATGTGGCATTCTTAACGCCTTCAGGTTCAAAAGTTTTAATTGTTGAAAATGACGGAACTGCTGTAGAAGTTTTCAATATCAAGTTCAATGATAAATGGATCACGACCTCTTTAGAAGCAGGTTCAGTCGCAACCTATACTTGGAAATAAAAATCAAGTAAAAAATAAATAGTTTTCAAATGAAAAAAATAATAATAGCAGTACAGCTTTTGTTTACCGTTGCCGTTGCAGGACAAGGTTTTTTACATAGAGACGGGCAAAAAATTGTTGATGGTAATGGAAAAAATATTCTATTAAGAGGTCTTGGTATAGGCGGGTGGATGGTGCAGGAAGGATACATGATGCAGACACAGTCCTTTGCTAGTCCGCAATATATAATAAAGCAGAAAATTCAGGACGTTATTGGCGAGCAGGGAACAAAAGAGTTTTATGCAGCGTACAAAGCAAACGGATTAACAAAAAGAGATGTGGATTCGTTAGCAGCCTGGGGTTTCAATTCAATCCGTCTGCCAATGCATTATAATCTATATACACCGCCAATTGAAGAAGAAAAAAATGGTGAAATCACTTGGATAGAAGAAGGTTTTACAATGACAGATAATTTGCTGAAATGGTGTGCCGAAAACAAAATCTATCTTATTCTAGATCTACACGCTGCTCCAGGCGGACAAGGAAATGATGCCGCAATTTCTGATTACGATACTACAAAACCATCATTATGGGAAAGTGAAGCCAATCAGAAAAAAATGATCGCTTTATGGAAAAAATTAGCTTCCCGATATAGAGACAATCCATGGATTGGAGCGTATGATATTATTAATGAACCTAACTGGAATTTTACAGGAACAAACAAAAATGGCTGTGACGAAAATTCAAACGGCCCTTTAAGAGATCTTATGGTTGCCGTTACTAAAGCAATTCGCGAAGTCGATACAAACCATTTAATATTTATTGAAGGAAACTGCTGGGGAAACAATTACAACGGAATTTTTCCTTTGTGGGATGATAATATGGCATTGAGTTTTCATAAATATTGGAACTATAATACCAAAGAATCAATTCAGAAAATGCTGGATTACAGAACACAATACAACGTACCGATCTGGTTAGGCGAAAGCGGCGAAAACTCTAATGTTTGGTTTAAAGATGCGCTTACGCTGATGGAAACTAATAATATTGGATGGGCATTTTGGCCAATGAAAAAAATCGAAAATATTGCAGGCGTAACTTCAGTTACCAAAATTCCTGAATATGATGTTTTATTAAAATATTGGAAAGACGGCGGACAAAAACCTGCTGTAGATTTTTCAAAAAAAACATTAATGAAAATGGCAGATAATTATAAAATGGAAAACGTAACAGTTAAACCAGATGTAATCGACGCCATGTTCAGACAAGTGCAGACAAACGATACAAAGGCGTACAAAAAAAATGCAATTCCAGGAAAAATTGCGGCCACACATTATGATTTAGGAACAAACGGTTACGCATACTCCGATAAAGATTTTGTGAATTACAGAGTTGAAACTAACAAATTTGAAGATTGGAATAAAGGAAATACAATGCGAAATGACGGTGTAGATATTCTGCCATGCAAAGATGCTGGATCAAATGGTTATCAAGTTTCATTTATTGAAGACGGCGAATGGCTGCAGTTTACTACCGAAGTTAAAAAGCAGAATAAATATAATGTTGCTATACGATATTCAAGTGAAAAAGCCGAAGGCAAAATTCATTTAGAAACCGAAAAAGGAAAGTCAAAATCGATAACACTGCCAGCAACTGGCGGAAGTGAAAAATGGAAAACTATAATCTTAACTGATGTCGAATTGAATGCAGGACAAAACAAGATTAAAGCCGTTTTTGAAAAAGGAGGTTTTAATTTAAACTATTTAGATTTTTCAGAGAATAAAAAGGGAAATTCAAAAAAGTAAAAAGAAATATCAATTTTCTTGTTTAAGAAACAAAGTAAAACAATAAAATAAAACGTGATGATATATTTAGTATTGATTATCCTAACGTATATAATTAACATAACTTTTAAATAAGTTTTTTTCTTTAAGGCTAAGGAAACATTAGCTTTACGGATCAAAATTTTTTAAATATGAAAAAGAAAAATACAATTGTTTTAGTGGTAATGATGCTTTTAGTAAGCGGAGTATTTTATGGTCAAAATTTAAAAATCATGACCTACAATATTCGTTTAAATGTTGCTTCAGATGGAGAAAATGCTTGGCCAAATCGAAAAGATTATTTCATGTCTCAAGTGCAATTTTACAGCCCCGATATTTTTGGAGTTCAAGAAGCAACACCAAGTCAAGTAATTGATATTGCATCAGGTATGCCAAAATACAGCAAATTTGGAATAGGAAGAGAAGAAGGAGGAACAGGAGAAGCCTGCACGATTTATTACAAAAAAGATCGTTTTAAGCTTCAAGAATCCAATACTTTTTGGCTTTCAGAAACACCAAATGTAGTTTCAAGAGGCTGGGATGCCGCTTGTAACAGAGTTTGTACTTACGGACTTTTTACAGATTTAAAAACAAAAAAAACATTTTACGTGTTTAATCTTCACCTTGATCACATGGGAGAAGTAGCAAGAGTTAAAGGCGTACAGGTAGTTTTAGAAAAAATAAAAACAATAAACACAAAAAAATATCCGGTGTTTTTAATGGGAGATTTTAATTCAGAGCCAAATACACCACAGATTGTTGAAATCAAAAAAGTAATGGATGATACTAGAGATGTCTCAAAAGAAAAACCATTTGGTCCATCTGGAACTTTCAATAATTTCAAACACAATGAGCCTGTAACCTTATTGATAGATTACATTTTTATATCGAAAAACAGCGGGCTTACAGTTCAAAAACACGCAGTTTTAAGTGATTCTAAAGATTTAAAATATCCTTCGGATCATTTACCTGTTCTAATAGAAATAGATTAAATATGAAAAACATCAACAAAAAACTCCAAATTTTGCTGTTACTGCCTCTTATTGCAGTACAGATAAAATGCGGATCTTCAAAAAATGTTGTAAGCAATTCAGGAAAAGCAGAATCTTGGATTACAACATCAGATGAAACATCAAAACTTAAAAAACAGGACGATTTAGTTTTTAGTACCGAAACTAATTCAAACCAAACCATTGAAGTAAATCCTTCTCAGGAATTTCAAACCATAGAAGGTTTTGGATTTTCGTTAACTGGAGGAAGTGCTCAGACAATTTTAAAACTAGATAAAGCAAAAAAAGAAGCCTTGCTTCAAGAGTTATTTTCTAGAAAAAATGATGCCATTGGTTTAAGTTACCTGCGTATAAGTATTGGAGCTTCAGATTTGAATGAAAAAGTTTTTTCGTATGATGATATGCCAGAAGGCCAAACAGATTTAAAACTAGAACATTTTAATCTTGGTCCAGATTTAAACGATGTGGTACCATTATTAAAAGAGATTTTAACCATAAATCCACAAATAAAAATTATGGGTTCACCGTGGTCGCCGCCGGTTTGGATGAAAGACAACGGAAGCTCAAAAGGCGGAAGTTTACAGCCTAAATATTATCAGGTTTATGCCGAGTATTTTGTAAAATACATTCAAGCCATGAAAGAGCACGGAATTGTAATTGATGCCATTACACCGCAAAATGAACCATTACATCCAGGGAATAATCCAAGTTTATTGATGCTTGCAGAACAACAGGCAGATTTTATAAAAAATAATCTAGGTCCCGCTTTTGCGAAAGCAAAAATTAAAACCAAGATTGTAGTTTACGATCACAATTGCAATAAACCAGAATATCCCTTAACTATTTTAAATGATCCAAAAGCACTGCCTTATGTTGCAGGTTCCGCATTTCATTTATACGAAGGAGATATCAGTGCCCTGTCTAAAGTTCACGATGCATATCCAAATAAAAAATTGTATTTTACAGAACAATACACAGGATCAGGAAGCAGTTTTGAGTCTGATTTAAAATGGAGCGTAAAAAATGTAGTTATCGGTTCAATGCGTAACTGGAGTGTAAATGCACTTTCGTGGGGATTAGCAAATGACGAATTCTACAAACCATTTACGCCAGGAGGATGTTCGACTTGCAAAGGTGCTTTAATGATCGATCAAAATCAGAATATTAAAAGAGAAGTAGGCTATTATATTATCGGCCATGCCTCTAAATTTGTACCCGAAGGATCGATCAGAATCGGAAGTAATATCAGCGGAAACCTTTACAATGCTGCATTCAAAACACCGTCAGGACAAACTGTTTTAATTGTTGAAAATGACGGAAATACAGCAGAAACATTCAATATAAAATACAATCAAAAACAAATTTCAACTACTTTAAACGCAGGAGCAGTAGCAACTTATGTTTGGTAATTAAAATAAAACACATGAAAACAACAACAACATTCCTCTTACTGATGGTCACATTTTTTGCGGCTGCACAGCAAGAAACAATCGATCAGAAAGTAAATGCCTTATTAAAAAAAATGACTATTGAAGAAAAAATAGGTCAGTTAAATCAATATAGCAACGACAACTCAATAACGGGACCAATAACCGTTAACCCAAATAAGCAAGCCGAAATTAAGAACGGTTTGGTAGGCTCAATGTTGAATGTAACAGGAGTAGAATCTACTCGAAATTATCAAAAGTTAGCGATGCAGTCGCGTTTAAAAATACCAATGTTGTTTGGGCAGGACGTTATTCATGGTTATAAAACAACATTTCCATTACCATTAGCAGAAGCAGCAAGTTGGGATTTAGAAGCCATAGAACTGGCAGCAAGAGTTGCCGCTACAGAAGCTGCCGCAAGTGGAATTCACTGGACATTTGCACCAATGGTTGATATTGGGCGTGATCCGCGTTGGGGGCGTATTATGGAAGGCGCAGGAGAAGATACTTATCTAGCGTCTAAAATCGCTTATGCAAGAGTAAAAGGATTTCAAGGAAATAAATTAGGAGATTTAAATTCAGTTATGGCGTGTGTAAAGCACTTTGCTGCTTATGGAGCCGCAGTTGGCGGAAGAGATTATAACTCCGTTGATATGAGTGAAAGAATGTTGTGGGAAACTTATTTGCCTCCTTTCAAAGCCGCTTTAGATGCTGGTGCCGCAACATTTATGAATTCATTTAATGATTTAAACGGAATTCCGGCTACAGGAAATGTTCATTTACAGCGTGATATTTTAAAAGGAAAATGGAACTTTCAAGGTTTCGTAGTTTCAGATTGGGGTTCTATTGGAGAAATGGTGGCGCATGGCTACTCAAAAGATCTTAAAGCAGCGGCACTTTCAGCAATTACTGCCGGAAGTGATATGGATATGGAAAGCGTTGCTTACAAAAATAATTTAGCACAATTAGTAAAAGAAGGCAAAGTTTCAATAGACTTAGTTGATGATGCGGTAAAACGTATTCTTCGCAAGAAATTTGAATTAGGTTTGTTTGATGATCCTTATAGATATTCTGATGAAAAAAGAGCAGAGAAAGCTTTAAATAATCCAGAAAACAGAAAAGCGGCACTTGAAGTTGCTCAAAAAAGCATCGTTCTATTAAAGAACGAAAATCAAACACTGCCACTTTCTAAAAACCTAAAAACAATCGCTTTTATTGGGCCGATGGTAAAAGAGTATAAAGAAAATATGGGTTTTTGGTCTGTAGAATTGCCTAATGTTGATTACAATAAATGGATTGTTTCGCAATGGGATGGTTTGCAGAATAAAGTTGGTAAAAACACCAAATTGCTTTATGCAAAAGGCTGTGAAGTTGACGGCGATAACAAAGATGGTTTTGCAGAAGCTGTTGCAACTGCAAAACAAGCCGATGTTGTTATTTTAAGTATTGGTGAAAGACGTGACATGAGCGGCGAGGCAAAAAGCCGAAGCGATATTCATTTGCCAGGTGTTCAGGAAGATTTAGTAAAAGCAATTCAAGCGACAGGAAAACCAGTTGTAGTTTTAATAAATGCAGGAAGACCTCTTGTTTTTAATTGGACAGCAGACAACGTTCCCGCGATTGTTTATACTTGGTGGTTAGGTACAGAAGCAGGAAATGCAATTGCAAACGTGTTATTTGGAGATTACAATCCGTCAGGAAAATTACCAATGACATTTCCTAGAGAAGTAGGGCAGATTCCTATTTATTACAATCATTTCAGTACTGGAAGACCAGCCAAAGACGAAAATCAAAACAATTATGTTTCAGCTTATATCGATTTAAAAAACTCACCTAAATTTCCTTTCGGATATGGATTGAGTTATACTAAATTCGATTATTCTGGATTGAAACTGTCTTCAGTAAAAATGAAAAATAATGAAACAATTAAAGTTTCGTTTCAATTATCGAATGTTGGAAAAGCTGCTGGAGAAGAAGTTGTACAATTGTATTTAAAAGATAAATTTGGATCAGTTGTTCGCCCGGTTTTAGAATTAAGAGATTTTCAAAAAGTCAAATTAAATGCAGGAGAATCAAAAACAATCGAATTTACAATCGACAAAGAAAAACTTTCTTTCTACAATGATAAATTAGAATGGACTGCTGAACCTGGAGATTTTGAAGTAATGATTGGAGCTTCATCCGCAGATATTAAACTAAAATCAGATTTTGAATTGCTTGCGAATTAGTATTTATAAATAGTGTAAAAAGAAAAATGGGGCGATAATAAGCCCCATTTTTTATTAATATATTTTTGTTATTTAAGACGTTTTTTAAAATTGAATTTCAAAAGATTTAATAAGCCCTGTTCGATAATATCAATGCCAATTCCAAAATTACTATCAGCAATAGTATTATGATCCGTTCTAAATTTTTCGAACTCCTGTACTGGAATTTCTACGTTTGTCAAAGGTTTGAAATCAATAAATATTGAAGCCCCATTTTTAGTGACTTTTTTACGGCTTGTAAAATCAAAATAAGGATTGCTGATCGTACTTTCCTGAACAGTAAATTTTTCTTCTGTATCTATTCTTTGATCAGTATTAAGGTTTATTTCATATTTTTCATTATCAAAATTATGCCAGAACAAAATGTCTTTATGCATAAAATCACGTGCATTATTCTTAACCATATTTCGGTCAAAATACATTAAAAAACGATTCTTCTGAGGATCTGTAAAGTACGGATTATCGATAGATGCCTTGTATTGAATTGTAAATTCGTTTAACTTTTTGTCGTCACTTACAATATCAATAACAGCATTATTAAAAATAGTTCTAATATCAGTTCCGTTTCGATCATTTGAATAATTCAAAGTATAGTACAAGAAATTGTTCCAACTGTCGATAATTTCTCTTTTATTAGTGTTTTTGAAATACTTGCGCATATAATTTGCACGATTTCCTTTGTAAGTTGTGGTAAGGTTTAATTCTCCTTTTTCATTTTGAACGGTGAAATTTACCTTCTCATTAATACCATAATATGAAAACCTGTGTGGCTTTTTAGTTTGCAGCTGTTGATTAGGTTTCACTTCCATATAATGCATGAAATAAATGTAACCGCGGTTTTCTATCAATCCAAATTCATCTCTCGTAGTTGCATCAATAAAATAGGTTTCATCTTTATAATTGATTTTTACAATTACATGATTAAACGTCAATAGCGATGGCAGATAATATTTAATGTAATGATCTGAATTAAAGTTGACCAAAACAACCGAAGAATCGATGTTGATATAATCTAAAACGACTTTCAATAAAACCGATTTTGCTTTACAATCACCTTGTTTGTTTTCGTAAGTAACAGCAGGTTCTTGTGGTTTATGGCCATTCATTTCATCTGCATTATAAACATAATAAACATGATTTTGAACATAGTCAATTGCAAACTGCAGCTGCTCATCTTTATCTGAAATAGCATCAAGTTTTTCGGCTAATTTTGGAGCAAACTCCTTTAAAGAAGATTTACTATAAATTTCCTCATATAAAGGTGAAATATAGTTTGATAAATCAGTCCAATTACTATCCGTCGCAAAATCAATAAACGGAGCAATCTCTCTGTTCGTATCAACAAAATTGATGTAGTTTTCTTTTTCAATAGTAAACTTTTCACCTTTTTTCAAATAATTAATTTCAGGTTCTAAAACATTTTTCTGTTCATCTCTAAAAAAAGTTTTTTTGTAAGCAATTGTCTTTTCACGTTCATTGATAAAAGTGAATTTATAAGAGCCGTAAGCCCAGTAATTATTTGGACTAATCCAAATATACTTAAGGAACTCCCTGCGCATAAAGTCACGCTCAGTAAATACTTTTATTCTCGAATCCTCTAAAATTAAAACATCATATAAACGAAGATCTTTAATAGTAATATTTACTTTTTTGTTGCTGCTCAAAATTCCTCCCTCACTTTGATTTTCGCTGTCAAGTACCTTTATTTTAGTATCAAGAATCTTATCAATCAAAACGCCCTCTCTCAAAACACTGATTCGATGTATAATATAAGTTTCATTTTCTTCAACAACCATATCCATTACAGAAGCACTTTCTAAATTAGAAGGCTCATTTAAAGTATAAGCAACACAAGCATATTCACTATTTTCAGTATCGCTGGTGTAATAAATTTTATCCAAGAAATAACAAAAATCTCTTCCCTCTTCGACTTGTTTACTTGAAAAATCAGATTCTTTAATATAGTCAACAAGCTGTTTATCGTCAATATTTGAAGCCCAGCTTTCAGGCTTTTGAATTTTATACTTTTCTAAATCTATTGTATTTTCCATTTTCTAATAGTTTACTTTTTTACGACCTTTGTTTAAGTATATTCGTACTTTTTTATAAAACAAAAATATAGATTTTTTAGAGATAATTTTCAATTGTTTTTAAATAAAAATCCCCGCTAATTTAGCAGGGATCAATTTTTTTAAAGTTATAAAATGGGTCTATTTTAATACGGTATTTATAAAATCCATAGCACCAATTCCTTTGTATGAAGCGTATAAAGCTTTGTCAAAAGCTTCACGTTTTGCTTTTTTATCTTTAGCTTCAGTTTCAACAATCATTTGATTAAAAATTCTTTCCTGTTCTTCGCTGTATTTTAAAGAAGCTTCTAAAAGATACGTTTTAGAAACAAAACCAAATGAATTCCAGATTTTATCTCTAATTTTTGAATTGATTTTTTTTAACGGATTAGCAGTCATATTCTCCATCATTTTCTTCTGAATTTGTTTCTTAGATAAGAATTACAAGTGGTATAATAGGGATTCTTTTCTTTCTTTTTTTTTGACTGTTTTTCGTAATTAACCGTCAAATGTGTTATTATGACGCAATGTACTTGTTTTTTTGATTTGATTTTTAATTTTAACAAAAATTGTGATTTATACACTTTTTAGTTTTTCTGTGATTTTAAAAATGAATAAATGCGATTTATAAAAAATGAAGTAAATTGCGTACACAATTGAAGCTAAATGTCGTATTAATTATAAAATCAATGCTGAAATCAATTTTAGAAAATAATGAAAATTACCAGCCGGGATTGTCAATTGATTGTGTGATTTTTGGTTTTCACGATAATCAGTTGAAAGTTTTATTGATTAAGATTCCGCACAATAAAAAAGGGTCTTTACCAGGCGGATTTATTCCAATTGATCAGGATATCGACACAGCAGCAGTTACCATCTTGAATGGAAGAACTGGAGTAGAAGGTGTTTTTTTAAGACAGTTTGCCACATTTGGAAAAATTGGCCGTAATGATAAGCATTTTGGAAATGAAGTTTTAGAACATTTAAATATTGATCCCGAGCTTGGAAAATGGCTTACTCAGCGTTTTGTAACAATTGGTTATTATGCCTTAGTAGATTTTTTAAAAATACTTCCTAATCCCATTAATAGGAATGAAGTTGTAGAATGGATCGACCACAAAGAAGTTCCTGATCTTATTTTAGATCATCGAGAAATTTTAGATAAAGCACTTGATACTTTAAGAATAGAGTTGAATTTAATGCCCATTGGATATAATTTATTACCAGAGAAATTCACTATTCCAGAATTGCAAAAATTGTACGAAACAATCTTAGATAAAAAACTCGATCGCAGAAATTTTCTTAGAAAAATAACTAACATTGGAATTCTGATTAAACTTGACGAAAAGAAAAGTAATGTTGCCCACAAAGCTCCAAACTTATATTCTTTTGATAAAGAAAAATACGATGAGGTCTTGAAAAATGGGTTGAATCAAGGTTGGTAAAATTTGTTTAACAAAGATCTTCAGGTTTTAAAAACAGTTAGATCTGATAAATAATTTGCGATTATGGTGTCAATTGAAACATTCAGAAAATTAGCTTTATCATTTGAAAATGCTGTTGAAGAACCACATTTTGAGAAAACATCTTTTCGCGTAAAGAAGAAAATTTTTGCCACTTATGATGCAAAGAATAATCACGCCGTTTTGAAATTCAATGAAATCGATCAATCTGTATTTTGCGCTTCAAGTGAGATGATTTTTTATCCAATACCAAATAAATGGGGAAAACAAGGCTGGACAATTGTTGAACTTTCAAAAGTAAGACCTGAAATGTTTGCAGATGCTTTATTGATTTCCTATCAAAGTGTCGTTTCTAAAAAGAAATAAAGCTTTATGTTTTTACCCAACAATTGTTCTAAAAGTTAAATTTACTCTTGGTTTAGAAGTAGATTTAGTAGGCGGAAGCCGATGAAGCCAGTGCGTTTGCGTTTCGTCTTTCATAACCAATAAACTTCCGTGCTCTAAAATCAAAGAGACAACTTCTTTAGTCTCTTTATGTTTGAAGGCAAATTTACGTTCTGCACCAAAGCTAACAGAACCAATAGCGCCATTTTTTTTCAAATCCTTTTCGGCATCGCTGTGCCAAGCCATTCCTTCATCGCCAGAATGATATAAATTAAGTAAGCAGGAATTGAAAGTTTCTCCTGTTTTTTCTTCCATGAAAGTTTTTAACTCCAGCAATTCTTTTGTCCACGGAAGCGCTTTTTTTGTAGTATTCGAGTACGTATATTCAAATTCCTTATCACCATACCAAGCCACCTTTCTTTTAGTCAAAATTAATTTTCCAAAGATTATTGCCTCATCATTTTTCCATTCAATTGTATTTAATAGAATATCACGATAAAAATCGGCCATTTCTCTTGAGAACAATTTTCCATAATAATTAACCGTACCATTTTTAGGAAGCAGATTTGTTGTTTCGTCTATTTGAGGATTAAATAAGTCCATTTTTCCATTTTTGATATTCGAGTTTCATACAATGTCCGCAAGGTCTGAAGCCATTTTTTCTGGCTTCATTTTCAGATAAAAAGAAAACCCGATTTTCTCGTTTCATTCTTTTTCCCGAGGAACATTTTAGCGTTCCGTAGATCTTTAGTTTTCGGTTTCCACCAAAGCAAATTTCCGCATTTTTAATTTTAATTCGAAGATCAGAGCCGAGAATTTTAATATGTTCAATCATTTGTTTGTCATTTTTTTTTGCCACAGATTAAAGGATTAAAACGATTTAAAAAAATCTGCTCAATCTGCCTAATCAGCGTGAAAAAAATACCGGTTTTTATATCGTAGAGACGTACTGCAGTGCGTCTAACGTCACGTATTTTTGTCAAAAATCTTTGCGTAGACGCGCTGCAGTGTGTCTCTACAGATATATTGTATCGAGAAACCTCTGAATCTTTGCGCCTCTGTACCTTTGAACCTTAATTTAACGCATCATGAAAAATAATTCCCAACGTAGATCTTTCGCCCGAATGAATTTCACTCACACCATGTTTCATATTAACCCGATAATAGCCTTTTGAACCTTTTACAGGTCTAAAATTGGTAGTAAAAATCAAAATATCTCCTTTTTTTGGTTTCAAAACAATAGCTTTAGATTGCGCTCTCGGCGTTTGCTGTGTAAGAACAAATTCACCGCCGGTAAAATCTTCATCTGGTTCAGATAGAAAGAGCACAATTTGAATTGGAAAATAAATATCGCCGTATAAGTCCTGATGGAGTGTATTAAAACCGCTTTTACCATATTTTAAAATCAAAACCGTGGCTTTTAATTGATTATTATCATGACATAGTTTTAATAATTCTTCATGATGATCAGGGAAAATAGTATTGATATTTAGAACCTTCATCCATGCATTTGCGATTGGCGCTAATTTGGGATAGATTGCAGATCGAATGTTCTGAATTAAATTAGGAAGAGGATAATTGAAATATTTATATTCACCCAAACCAAATCGGTAGCGCTCCATTACAACTGTTTTTCGATATAAATTTGGATTATCATAATCGAATTTTAGATCTTCACATTGTTCGTGATTTAGCACTTTTGGAATAATTGCGAATCCATTTTCATGCATAGATTCGGTGATGCTTTCCCAGTTTTGAGAAGCAATTATTGATTGTATATTTTGCATAAGAATTTTTAGATTGAGATTTTTTTGCCCCGAATTAAACGAATTGCACCAATTTTTTTCTGATTGATAAAAAATTAATTCGTGAACATTCGTGCATTCTTGGCGAACAAACAATACGTTAGATGCACTACTATGTATCTCTACGGATATGTTTTGTGTAAATTTGGGTTATAGATTTATGTGCGCGCCTTCCCAGCCAATAATCGCTGTTTTTCTAGTATTTCCCCACATATAACCGCCAAAGATTCCAGAAGACTGAATCACGCGATGACAAGGAATTAAAAATGCAACTGGATTACTGCCAATCGCAGTTCCAACAGCTCTAGAAGCATTTGGTTTTTGAATTTGATGTGCGATAGTGCCATAAGTCGAAAGCTGTCCCATTGGAATTTTCAGCAAAGTTTCCCAAACTTTTAATTGGAAATCAGTTCCCTTTAGATGCAGTTTTATTTCCGATAATTTGCTCCAGTCATTTTGAAATATAAACAGCGCATTTTGCTGTACTAAATCTAGTTTTGTTGAGAAAGAAGCATTCGGGAATTTGTCTTTTAAAGCATTTATTCCGTTTGTTTCATCTTCGGCGAAAGCCATAAAACAAATGCCTTTTGAAGTAGAAGCCACAATGATATTTCCAAACGGACTTTCGGCAAAACTGTAATTTATTTCTAGATTTTTTCCTCCATTTTTATATTCAGCAGGAGTCATTCCTTCAATGTTTACAAATAAATCGTGCAGGCGGCTTGTGCCGGAAAGTCCCGTTTCATAGGCCGTCTCCGAAATGGTTGCCTGATTTTCTTTCAGCAGTTTTTTGGCATGTTCTAAACTAGTATACTGCAAGAATTTCTTCGGACTTGTTCCTGCCCAATCGCTGAAAAGTTTCTGAAAGTGAAACGGACTTAAATGCACTTTTTCGGCAACTTCATCAAGATTAGGCTGCGCTTTAAAATTGGCTTTGATATAATCGATCGCTTCTGCAATACGATTATAATTAATGGTTTCCTGTGTGTTCATTTTCATTCAATTTTATAAGGCAAATATCGATTGGTTTCTGCTGGTATAAAATCCGAATCTTGCGGAGTTTTTTTTTAACCGCAAAGGGCACTAAGATTTACGCAAAGTACGCAAAGTTTTTTTTACGCAATATTGTCACCTTGAGCGAAGTCGAAGGGCAGAAAGTATGTCGACAACGATTGGCACAAACCTGAAACCTGAAACAAATTATTAAATCTCTTTTTCCATTTTATAATTGATAAGTATTTCATTGTGACGAATGTTTTTTTGCTCAGCTTTTACAATAAATCCCTTCTTTTCAAAAAATGGTTTTGCAGTAATACTGATATCCGAAGTTATAATTTTGGAATGTTGTTTTTTTGCTTCGAGTTCTAATTCAGTCAAAAGTTTAGCAGCAATTCCTTGTCGTTGAAAATCCTTATGAATGTAAAAGAAATCAATATAATTTCCGTTTTTTAAAGTTCCGTAACCAGCTATTTTATCTTCAATAATTACTAATAAAACAAATTGTGTTTCGATAACTTCAATCCAGCGTTCTTTATTTTTTACACCAGAAATCCAAGCTTCAATTTGTGCAGCAGTATAGTCATTTTTGCAAACAGATTGTATAGTTTCTATATACAATTGCTGCATTTCGTCTAAGTCTGAAAGTGTCGCTTTTCTGAAATTTATCATCCTGTGGATTATTAAAATGATGTGTTTAGGATAGTAATCAATTTTTGATTCTAATTATTTTAATGTGCCGTAGTTTTAGAAAAAACATTGATTACAATAACTCCAATTATAATTAAGCTTAATCCGATAATTGCTGGTAAATCTGGGATTTCTTTAAAGAAAATAGCACCGATAGCAGTAATTAAAACAATGCCGACTCCTGACCAGATAGCGTAAGCAAAACCAACAGGAATAGTTCTTATGGCAAAACTTAAAAAGTAAAATGCAGCAAAGTATCCAACGATTGTAATAATGCTGGGAATGAGCTGGGTAAATTGTTCCGATTTTTTTAATGCTGTGGTTGCAATGATCTCGAAAATTATGGCAATGAATAGAAATAGTAGATTCTTCATGTTTTACTTTTTTACAAAGTTAACTTTTATTGAAAGGCGAAAAATTATTTAAGATTATGTTTTGCTGCAGAAACACTAATCAATTTGTAACCATTTTCAGTTCGTAGAAATTCTAAATGATCTTGAGTGCGATCAATTTTATTTTTTGAAGAAATAACAATATCCATAGTCGGATAAATCCAATCCTTAGATTCATTACAATTATTGAAATACATTTCGTATTCGGCAGATTCAAAAATAAAAGGATTCAAACCGTCAGCCGAAATGAAATATTCGGTTTTTGCAGTATTTAATTCTTGAAGTTTAAGCTTTATATAATTGTAATTTTCATTTATGAACTTGTTTTTTTGGTTGCTTATCCAACCCGTTGGTTCTTTCCAATAAGTAATTTTGTCAAAAGATTGTTTTAAGATATTAGTTTTAGATAAATCTTTGAGCAAATTGTTTGTCAGCCATTCTTTAAATTCCTTTTCAAAGCTTATAAACGAATAATAATTTCCGTTAACTCCAAGAAAACTTTCTCTTGTTGCATTTTTACTTGGTTCTCCCGATTTTTCTAGAGTGTAAAAGTTAAGATTATCATTGTATGCGAAATCTTCAATTAAAACAGTGTTGTTGATGTCGATTAGAAATTCTTTTCCTCCAGTCCAGAAAAAGTGTTCTCCATCTCTTACTTTTTCAGCATCTTTTAAACCTATAAAAGTTCCATTTCTAACTTTGGTTAAATTACTGTATATCGCTGGAATTACGATTTTACCATCGCTGTTAAACATTCCCATTTTATCCGTTTTACGATCTGTAAATCTTATGAAACCTTCGTTTTCACAATCTGGACCATTGTCAAAAATATATAAACTGTCGCGCCCGACAATTTTTCCTGCTTTGGTTAAATAATAACTTTCCCATTTTTGATTGTTTTCTTCATTAACAGCAATAATATTTTCAAATTTATGAGCGATTGTCATTCCCATAAATTTTGGTTCAATTTTGATAACGCCGTTTTTATCTTTAAATCCAATATGAGTTGAATCTTTATCTGGAAATGAGATCCAAATATCATTGTTTTGAGCAAATACAGTTAAGTTTAAAAAGAAGAAAACAGAAAAAAGGATACTCTTTTTCATAAGATTTATTTATCGTATATGAATTTCGGATTCCTTGTTTTTTGCTTCATCAAAGCAGTCGCTGCATAACATTTTAAAATCGGCTTTAGCTTGAAAAACATTAGTCCATTCTTCACCATTATCAAGCAGCCATTGTTCGCATTCTCCGCACCATGCAATTTGCGGAAGATCTTCTTCGGCTTCTGAGTAGAAAAAGCCTGTTTTTTCTTCTGAGTCTATTGCCATTGCAATGTGAATACATCCAAAAGACATTTCTTTTGAGCCATGTACTTCACATAAAACATTTTCAATCATAATTTTTTTTAAGGATTTATTAGAAAGCAATTTTACATTACTTCAATTAATTTGAATTAATTGTTGTCAAATTTGATGTGTAAAGTTAATCTAGTTTTACTGTTATAAACGAAAAATAGTTCTGATTCTATTATGGGTTGAATGAAAATCCAACACTAAAAAATAATCTTACTTTGTCGATATTATTTATCCAGGAAGTATCAAAATGAATAGGTCCTAAAATCGATTGATAAGAAATAGAAGCTCCTCCAGATATTACAAGACTAGGATCAAAGCCATCATCCCATTTTCCTTTTGGACTAAATGCTTTGTTAATGTATTTATCAAAAGATTCAAAACCAACAGTTGCAATATTAAAATGGGGAGTTAGGTAGATTTTTCCCATAAGGTTTATTTGAGAAGCTAGTTTTAAGCCCATATATTGCGAAACATTCAGTTCGTCTTCATGCAGGCCGGGAAATGAAAAACGATTACTGCCAGAACTTGGTATAATTCCCCCTATGAAATACTTTGCTGCATAACCAAAATCAGAAAACGGGATTTGATCGTCGCTAAGTTTATCCTCAAAAATAAAATAAGAATCAAACCCAATGATTCCCGTAATTTTCTTTTTTAAAAGTGCTCTTTTTTCAAAACTGAAGCCAAGTTTTGTATAACCATTGGTTGAGCCTGATATACTTGTATGATCAGGCGAGTTAAAAGAAGTGTAGACATTTGTAAACAATGATCGGGTTATATTTGCTTTTAAAATTGTTCCGTTTTCAGCAAAGAAAACTTTATCCATGTCATTATAGGAATAATGCATGTTTAATTCGATGTTGTTTAATGAGTAATTCGTGATGTCGATTGAATTAGGATTGTATTCTCTGTCGTATTTTGGTTTTAAATTGGCGTATTGATAGTGTAAGCCGTAGCCAAAATAACTTTTTAATGAATTTATGTTTCTATTGATTTCATTACTAAATTCAACAGAATTATAAAGTACATTATCTGAAGCCCTGCCGTTAAAATAAATTTCTTGTCTTAATAAGGCTCCATAAAGTTCAGATGACCACCACCAATCACGGTTTTTTCCAAAATTTTTCTGATAATTGATTCTTGCTTTGGGCTGCTCAGCTATATCGACTGTTACAAGAAGACGAGATGCTCTGGCAAGAACATTTCTGGCAGTGTAATTAAAAATGATTCCAACGCCTCGATAAGTATCATAATGAACAGATGTGTTCAGTTGGTTTTTGGCACGTTCATGGCCAAAGATTGTAACACCTAGTTTGTTGTCATCTTTGACGAAATAGTTGTAGGTAATCTCATCAAAAAGATTGGTGCCCATTGCTCTGTTAATGCCCGCTATTAAATCTTTTGTAGTGTATTTTTGATGTGTCTTTAGATTCATTCTCCCTAATACGAGAGCAAGGTTTTCTGGACTGATTTTTTTGTAAACAATCGTATCAAGAATAATTTCTGAAGGCATTTTTGGTAATTCGTGAATTCGTTGTTGGTATCCTTTTAATTTTTCGGATAATGCTGTTAAAGCCGGAAGATTTTCATTTGTTGCAATTTTACCATCTTTATAGATTTCTGCACTATCTCCAAAATCTGCAGTCGAAAAACGAAGGTTAGGCATGTGATCTACCAAAATATCACAGAGTTTTCTATTAGCAGGATTCTTAATGTTACTCGGAAACATACTGGTTTGCGTCAATATAGTTATAACATTGTTCAGTTTGTCTATTGGTTCCAATCCGCCTCCAACATCACTGCCAATAATAATGTCAGCACCCATTTGTTGGGCGACATCAGTAGGGAAATTATTCAAAACACCTCCATCAACTAATACTGTTTTTTCATAGGTCATAGGTTTGAAAATAGCAGGGAGTGACATACTGGCTCTCATAGCATAAGCCAAGCTGCCTTTGCTTAAAATAACCTCTTTTCCTTCAGACAAATCTGTGGCCATTGCTCTAAACGGAATGGGCAGGCTGTCAAAATCTCTAATATTATATACGGGGTAAGTTAATTCAGAAAGATATTCTCTTAAATTTTGATCATTTAGTAAAGAGCCAATGCTGTTTAGTTTTTTGTTTTTAATTCCGATTCCAACTAAATATCTCTGAAACTCTCTTTTTTCTTCTACGCTTACAGATTTTAATGATTGTCCGCCGCCAAGTAATTTATCCCAATTAATGTTTTTGGTTAGTTTCTCTATGCTGTCTCCAGAATATCCCATAGCATATAAACCGCCAATAATACTTCCCATACTATTTCCAACGATAAGATCAGGAACAATGTGTAGAGAATCTAATTTTTGTAAAAGCGGAATATGCGCAATTCCTTTTGCGCCGCCGCCGCTTAATACCAATACGACTTTAGGTTTCTTTTCCTGCGAAAAAATAATTTGCGGGAGACTGAGTAAGAATAAGAAAGCGAACAAATAAGATGTTTTTTTCAAGATTACAATGTTTATGTATTTGAGAAATAAGGGCTTATTTTTATTTTTAAAATTAAGGACTTATTTCTAAAAAGTAGAATTTTTTGGTTGAAATGTTTAAAAAGACAATTTATTCATTCTTAAAAGCCTTAAAAATTAAAAACCCTCACATTTCTGTAAGGGTTTTTATAAATCTGAAAACTGCGATTTTTAGTATCTGTAGTATTCTGGTTTGAATGGACCTTCAACTGGAACACCAATATAAGCAGCTTGATCATCACGCAAAACTTCAAGTTCAACGCCTAATTTAGCTAAGTGTAAAGCAGCAACTTTTTCATCTAAATGTTTTGGTAACATATAAACTTCATTTTTGTAAGCTGCGCTGTTGTTCCATAATTCGATTTGAGCCAAAGTTTGGTTTGTAAACGAGTTACTCATTACAAAACTTGGGTGACCTGTAGCACAACCAAGGTTTACTAAACGACCTTCAGCAAGAATGATGATATCTTTTCCAGCGATGTTGTATTTGTCAACCTGAGGTTTGATTTCGATTTTAGATGCACCGTGGTTTTTGTTTAACCAAGCCATATCAATTTCGTTATCGAAGTGACCAATGTTACAAACAACAGTTTTGTCTTTCATTTGCTCGAAGTGCTCTCCAAGAACGATATCTTTATTTCCTGTAGTTGTAATGATGATGTCAGCATTAGCAATTACAGTGTTTAATTTTTTAACTTCATAACCGTCCATTGCAGCTTGTAAAGCACAAATTGGATCGATTTCAGTAACCGTTACAATAGAACCAGCACCTCTAAAAGAAGCAGCAGTTCCTTTTCCAACATCACCGTATCCGCAAACGATAACTCTTTTTCCAGCTAACATTAAGTCAGTTGCACGACGTACAGCATCTACAGCAGATTCTTTACAACCGTATTTGTTATCAAATTTAGATTTAGTAACAGAGTCGTTAATGTTGATTGCAGGCATTGGAAGAGTTCCAGCTTTTACTCTTTCGTAAAGTCTGTGAACACCAGTTGTAGTTTCTTCAGATAATCCTTTAATTCCAGGAACCAATTCTGGGAAACGATCAATAACCATGTTAGTTAAATCTCCACCATCATCAAGAATCATGTTCAATGGTTTTCTGTCTTCACCAAAGAATAAAGTTTGCTCAATACACCAGTCAAATGATTCTTCGTCAAGACCTTTCCAAGCATAAACCTGAATTCCAGCAGCAGCAATAGCAGCAGCAGCCTGATCTTGAGTAGAGAAAATGTTACAAGAAGACCAAGTAACTTCAGCACCTAGAGCAATTAAAGTTTCGATTAAAACTGCAGTTTGAATCGTCATGTGTAAACATCCAGCGATACGAGCACCTTTAAGAGGTTGTTCGTCTTTATATTCAGCGCGAAGAGCCATTAAACCTGGCATTTCAGCTTCAGCTAGTTCAATTTCTTTTCTTCCCCAAGCAGCCAGAGAAATGTCTTTTACTTTGAAAGCCACATAAGGCGTAGTCGTTGTACTCATTTATAGTATATTTGTAATTGTAAAATTTTTGCAAATTTACATAATAGCTTTTTATTTTTACTACTTTCTGTCAGATTTGTGAAATCTTTAATTTCTTAATCTTTAGAATGTTAGTTTGTAAAACGATTTTAACCATATAAGTGATATAAGTACGTTAAAAAAAGGATTCTTATATTCTGCTTTTTGAAAACATATAAGTGATATAAGTTCATTTAAAAAAGATTCTTAAAGGATTACCTTTGCTTCTAATTGCTTATATTTACTAATACATTTTTTAAGCTACTAGTTATATTTTCTTAAATGACTTATATGATTTAAAATGTACCATCCATAATTTATAATTAAAGAAAATGCCTTTATTTCAAACCATACAATTCAACGAAACCACAAAAATTTTAATTTGGGAAATAAGCGAATCGTTCGATGAATTGTATAGTAAGGTTACCTTAAAAGAAAAGACGCAGCGCAGACTTGACGGAATGAAATCGCAAATGCATCAGCGGGCTTTTTTAAGTGTTCGAATGCTGATTCAGGAAATGGGTTTTACAGATCATGATTTGCATTATGACGAATTTGGAAAACCTTATTTTGATTGTCATAATCATATTTCGATTACACATTCGTATCATTTTGCAGCAATAATTGTCAGCCGCGAGACCGTAGGAATCGATATGGAATTACAACGTGAAAAAATACTTCGCATTGCAGATAAATTTGTTGATACTGAATTTGAATATTTGAATCCAGATGTTTTACAAGATTACGTAAAAAAGCTAACGGTTATTTGGGGCGCGAAAGAAGCAATCTTTAAAATTAGAAACGAAAAAGGCATTAGTTTTAAAGATCATATTAGAGTTGATGATTTTTCTTTAAATAAAGATCAAACCAGTGCCAGTCTTCATTTTGATGATTTAGTGAAAGGTTTTGATGTGCATTATGAAGAAATAAAATCAGAAAATTTTGAAGGTAATTTTACACTGGTTTATGCTTTTGAGAAATAAGTTTTTTAGTCTTGGTCACGGTTTTAGCCGCAATCTTGTCATTTGACAAAAAGCAGATAGATATTCACTATTCTAAAGGATTCTCTGGCAATTTTTTTCGATGTTCAAACATGCTCATGTACAAAAAAGTGCTCATTTTTCTAGCACGTCTCTTTAGTATTTCGACATTTTCACCTTCAAAATACTCCTCTAAAGTTTGAAACCAATGATTAAGCCAAATTCCAAATTCATTTGAAGTAATCTGCCCCTTAAAATGAGCATCAACTTCATTGTGAACAGCAATAGGATTACCATCGTATTTTTTTACACCAAACAAATTCATTTCCCAAAAATCAGTCAGTTTTTCCAGATGTGAATCCCAATCTTTAATCATTTCATTAAAATAAAAACCAATTTCTTCGTCGGCTCTTATTTTTTCATAAAATCGATGTACTAGAAAAGAAACATCACCTCTGTTTTCTATTTGTTTTTTACTCATGTAAGACTATTCAAAATAATAAATAAAACACTAAAAAAGGCACTTGCAATTAGTAAGTTAAAAATCAGTTTATGCTTCATTTGAGCCAAAATCGAAGTGTTTACAAAGATACAAACTAAAACAATAACTGCCAGTTGTATCATTTGCGGAATAGAAGTTCCATTGGCAAGAATAAACATTGCTGCCGCTGCTCCCAGACAGCTTTGACCGATTACAGCCATTGTTGCAGAACCAATAAAATTTTTGTCAAAATTTTCGAATGTAGTTTGATAAAGTGTCATGATATTAAGTTTTAGAATAACAAAGGTACAGGCACCTTGAGGCTGTTATTTATGACTTAAATCATAAAACAAAATCTTTTTTATCGATATACTTTTCGGTTTATAATCTTTAGTTGTCCCTTTTTTTCTAGCGCTTTTATAGCTCTAATAACAGTTTCAACACGCAGGCCTGTTAAATCTCCAATTTGTTGTCTTGTAAAACTAATAAGATGTCCGTTTACATCTTTTTTAAAATTAAAATAAGCAATTCCGTGATCTATTAATTTTAAAACTCGATGCTCAGGTTCATGAGTAGATATTTCTGCAGCCATTATAGATTTATAATACAAACGCTGTGCAAGATTCTCGATTATTTCAATACTCACAGAAGGGTTTTCCTGAAGCAGCGTCATAAAAATAGCTTTAGGCAGAAGAAAAATTTCAGTATTCTCTACAGCTATCGCATTTGCTGGATATTTTTGATTTAAAAATAATGGAGGTTCTCCAAAAGATTGATTTTTGTAAAATATACCTTGAATAAATTCCCTTCCGTCATCATTATAATTACACATTTTAATCTCACCTGAAATAATTTGATAATAATGTGTTGGAAGCTTTCCCTCTTCAAAAATAATATCATTTTTGTTAACAGATTTTTTTAACGCATCATATTTTTCTAACAATTCAGTAGTAATCATAAATTTGTCTGCTTTGGTTGTTAACTCATGTATTACAAATATAATTCATTCTGAATAGTTCTTCTACACTAAAAACTTTTTACTTTTACAGCCATTATGGAGCAAAAATTACTCACTATTCATCAGCAGATTTTAGAGGCTAAGAAAAATGGACAAAAGTTATTGGCCATACTTCTAGATCCAGATAAAATTGTATGGGAAAATTTAAATCATTTATTGTTCAAAATAAATGAATCTCCTGCGACTCATATTTTTGTTGGCGGCAGTATTGTTCATAGCAGCATTCTAGAAGATTTAGTACAGGAGTTAAAATTAAAGACAAACCTTCCAGTTATTTTGTTTCCAGGAGATCCATCACAGATTTCCCCGCAAGCCGATGCCATTTTGTTTTTGTCTTTATTATCGGGACGTAATCCTGATTATTTAATAGAATATCAAGTTCAGGCAGCGCCAATTCTTAAAAAAACAAATCTCGAAGTTATTTCTACAGGATATATTTTGATTGAAAGCGGTAACGAAACTGCGGTTGCGCGCGTAAGTAAAACAGAACCTCTTAAGCGCGAGAATTTCGATTTGGCACTTGCAACAGCACAAGCCGGCGAAATGTTAGGGAATAAATTGATTTATTTAGAAGCAGGAAGCGGAGCAAAAAATCCAGTTCCGTTAGAAATGATACAGTTAATTGCTCAAAATATTGAAATTCCTGTAATTGTTGGAGGAGGAATTGTAGATTTACACTCCATTAAAAAAGCTCACAATGCTGGTGCTGATTTGGTGGTTATAGGAACTGCATTTGAAAACGACAGCCATTTCTTTGAATCCTAAATAAAACTTTTACAGTTTATAAATACCACACAAATGATAGATTTTTTTCTTGATAGTTATAAAAATGCGCCGCTTTGGCATATTGCTTTAGAGTTTTTAGTTTTCGTGTTTGGGATTTTAAGCGTATGGTTTGCAAAAAAAGAAAACATCTTAGTTTATCCAACCGGTTTAATCGCTACTGTTATTTCTGTATATCTTTTATATATTGCAGGTTACATTGGTGATATGATTATAAACGGATATTTCTCAATCATGAGTATCTACGGATGGTATGTTTGGGGAAGAGGAGGAACAGTGGAGGATAATATGCCCATTACCAGAACGAATCTTAATGAAAAAATAATTGGTGTAGTATTGTTTTTAGTAACTGTTTTTGTAGTTTTCGGGATTTATAAGTATTTCGATTACGAAATTAGAAATGACAATTATGTCGATATGATATCGTCTGGAATATTTTTTGCAGGAATGTGGTACATGGCCAGAAAAAAAATCGAAAACTGGACACTTTGGATTATTGGTGATATTATTGTAGTTCCTCTATACGCTTATCGCGGTCTAGGAATGCTATCACTTCAATATTTAATTTTTACAATTTTAGCTATTTCAGCTTATTTAGAATGGAGAAAAATCTTAGACAGCAAAAAACAACTATCATAAAAATAGCCTTATTTGGTCCTGAAAGTACAGGTAAAACCACATTGGCAAAACAGCTTGCAGAGTATTACGAAACAGAATGGGTTCCGGAATTCGCTCGCGATTATCTGCAAGAAAAATGGGAAGAAAATCAGCATATTTGCGTTGAAGCAGATATGATGCCCATTGCTTATGGGCAGACTGCTTTAGAAAATCAAAAGCTTTCTAAAGCAAATAAATACTTGTTTTGTGATACCAATTTAATGGTTACCAAAGTTTTCTCGGAAATGTATTATAATGTTTGCGATCCGCTTTTAAATGAAGCAGCACTTGAACATGAATACGATTTGTTTTTTCTCACAGACATCGATGTTCCTTGGGAAAAGGATGATATTAGAGATACGCCAGAAGGCAGAGAAACCGTGTTTTCTGTTTTTAAAGAAACCCTGATAAATACTAAAAAGCCCTTTATAACGCTTTCTGGAAACAAAGAAAGCCGTTTGGCAAAGGCAACAGAAATTATAGATGATTTAGCAATAGCTAAAAAGCATAGTTTTACTTCTGCTGATTTTGTGCAGATATACGAACATGGTATTCCTTTTGAAAATGTTCTAAAACAGTTGGAAATTTTTAAAAACGGAATTGCAAAAAGCAGCTTAATAAATCCAGCAACGATTAATAATGGAATTTTAAGTTTATCTGATACAGAATTTAAAGAAAAGGCTGTTTTTTTTGATGCTCAGAGAGGAAATTTAAAAATTAAAAAGTTCGTTCCTGCTTCTGGAGCAGCAACTAGAATGTTTAAATTTTTAATCGCTTTCCTGAATGATTTTGATATTCAAAAAGAGACAATAAACGCTTATATCAACAGGAAAAATGACAAAGGACTTGCTATTTTTATTGTGGGAATGGAGAAATTTCCTTTTTTCGAAATAGTTTATAAAAAGTTAAAAGAGCTTTATCCAGACTTTGATGCCTTAGAAAGAGATTATAAGAATTATTATTTCATAAAATTATTGCTGTCTCCAGAGCATTTCAATTCAGCAAATAAACCAAAAGCGGTGTTGCCTTTTCATCTATACAAAACCCATCTTGCAAATCCAATTGAAGAGCATTTGAACGAATGCGTTCATTATGCTACAACAAATAACAGCTCGAATTTGCATTTCACCGTTTCAGAAATTCATCAAAAATTATTTGAACAGGCTGTTGATGAGGTTAAAGGGAAAATAGAAAAATCTTCAGGAACAAAAATTAATATTGGATATTCCTATCAAAATAAAAGTACAGATTCTATTACAGTTGATGTGAAGAACAAAATTTTAAGAAATCAAAATGAAGAGCTGATTTTTAGACCTGGAGGACATGGAGCATTAATTGAAAATCTAAATAATCTCGATGCAGATATTATTTTTATTAAGAATATAGATAATGTCATTCAAAATCATATTGATGAAATTACCCTGTATAAAAAAACTTTGGGAGGTATTTTGATCGAAATTCAAGAAAAAGTATTCGGCTATTTAAGAGCAATTGAAAATGACAAATTACATGAAAGTGATTTCGCTGCAATTATTGAATTTCTAGCTGAGAAGCTAAATATTCAGGTAAGTAAAGATTTTTATAAATTTACTATTGAACATAAAATCACCAAAATTAGAGAAATCTTAGATCGACCAATCCGAGTTTGTGGAATGGTTCGAAATGAAGGTGAACCGGGCGGCGGTCCGTTTTGGGTAATGAATGATAAAGGAGAAGTTTCTCTTCAAATTGTAGAAGCCTCTCAAATTGATCTTCAAAATAAAAAACAACTTGAAATTTTAGAAGCAGCAACCCATTTTAATCCTGTTGATTTGGTTTGCGGAATTAAGAATTTTAAAGGCCAAAAGTTTAATCTTGATCAATTTATAGATAAAAATGCAGGTTTCATTGTAGAGAAAAGCGTAGAAGGCAGGGCGGTAAAAAATTATGAATTGCCAGGATTATGGAATGGTTCAATGGCACATTGGCTGACCGTTTTTGTTGCAGTTCCTTTAATAACCTTTAATCCTGTGAAGACGGTAAACGATTTATTAAAAGCGACACATCAGCCACAATAATGGATAACGAAAAAATCATATCAGAGTTAAGCTTTAAAGCTGTTAGAAGCAGTGGTGCAGGCGGACAAAACGTAAATAAAGTTTCCTCAAAAGTAGTTTTGACTTTTGATTTGGAAGCTTCTCAGGTTTTGTCTGAAGAAGAAAAAGCACTTCTGAAAGATAATTTATCATCTCGTTTAACATCTGAGAACATATTGATTTTGAATTGTGACGAAGATCGAAGTCAGATTAAAAACAAAGAGATTGTTATAAAACGTTTTTTAGAAATTATAAAAAAAGGTTTGTTTGTTCCTAAAATTCGAAAAGCGACCAAAATTCCAAAATCCGTAATTAAAAAAAGAATCAAAGACAAAAAAAGTGTTTCTGAAATAAAGAAAAACAGGAAGAGACCAGAGTTTTAAAAAATATAAATAAATGAAGATACTAGTTGTGTTACTTATAGCTTTGAGTGTAAAAACATATTCACAATCAACTAATTTTGAATACGATTTTGCTCTTAAGGGAAATGTAAAAGAAATGACTGCAACTCTTTTTAAGGCTGTAAAAGTTGGTAAAGAATTTAAAACGAGCGAAAAAATAGCTGATTTTTTATTTATAAAGAACCGTTCTGGAAAACTTTTTCAACCTGATTATATGGGGTCGGATCTATGGTCACAGCCCCAGGATGTTTACAATGAAAAGAATCAGATTGTTGAAAATGTCATCTATTCTGAAGAGAGTAAAGTGCTTCATAGAACAAAGTTTATTTATGATGAAAAAGGGCAGCTTGTAGAAGAAAAATTCTATAATGAACCTGATACCTTGTCGCAAATAACACATTATGAATACAAAAATAATTTGCTGCAAAAACAAGTATCCAAAAAATTGAAAGATATACAGGAGTATGAATATGTAAAAGATTCGCTAAAAAATTACATTTATGACGATCATGGTAATCTGACAAAAATTATTACAGAAGGCTCTTGGAATGTAATTTATAAATACAATTCAAAAGGTTTTTTAGCTGAGGAATATATAGAAGGTCAATTTGGTAATCCAAACGAAATACTTGTTAGAAGGTTTCATTATTTAAAAACAGACGATAAAAATTGGATAAGTGCTTATTTTGAGGTGTTTGCATACGAGGAAAAGCCAGTTTACTATTACCTTGAAAGACAAATTAAATATGAAGATTAGAAACGTATAGTTTTACAAATGATTTATTTTTAAAATACCTGGAGACATACTACTTTTTTCTTAATTCTTTTTTACCTTTGCCTCGTCTCAAAGGGGTGCTCTAAATAACGAGCTGAGATCATACCCAAAGAACCTGAGCGAGTAATGTTGCTAAGGGAAAAAACGACACTATCAAGCGTGCACACTTTATTTTGTCGTGAAACATTTATTAATTTAACAAAAGAATAATTCCCCCTTTTATTCGTAATTTTTTACGAATGAAAACTATTTTTCAAAGTACTGAGGTACTAAGCTGCAAAGGTTCTAAGGTTCCGAAAATGAGCAGAACCAAATCTATTTTCTTTCTTCTCTTTTCTATTTTCTTTTCGTCGTTTTCGTTCGCACAAGTTCAGGATTCAACAAAAATTACTAAACTTGATGATGTCTTAGTTTCTGCAGTTCGCGTTACTTCAAAAACTCCAGTTACATTTAGTAATATGGATAAAAAAGAAATTAAATACAGAAATCTAGGGCAGGATATTCCTGTTTTGATGAATTATCTGCCATCTGTTGTTACCACTTCTGATGCTGGAAACGGAATGGGTTATACTGGAATCAGAGTTAGAGGAAGCGATGCTACGAGAGTAAACGTTACCATAAACGGGATTCCGTATAATGATGCCGAAAGTCAAGGAACTTTTTGGGTGAATATGCCCGATTTTGCATCTTCTCTAGAGAGTTTACAGTTACAACGAGGTGTTGGAACTTCGACAAACGGATCTTCGGCGTTTGGAGCCAGCTTAAATATGCTTACGGATAATTATGCTTCTAAAGCAAATGGTGAAATTTCAAGTTCTTACGGAAGTTTCAATTCAAACAAAAACACTGTAAAATTCAGCACAGGTTTGTTAAACGATCATTTTGAATTAGCAGGTCGTTTGTCTACATTGAAATCTGATGGTTATGTAGATCGCGCCAGTTCTGATTTAAAATCATATTTCTTGCAAGGAACTTACGTTGGAAAAACAACTTTGATAAAAGCTCTTGTTTTTGGAGGAACTGAAAAAACGTACCAATCTTGGAACGGAATTGATGCTGAAACATTAAATTCAAACCGTACTTATAATTCGGCAGGAAAATATAAAGATGAGCAGGGAAATGTTCATTTTTACAATAATGAAACCGATAATTATCAGCAAGATCATTATCAATTGCATTGGAGCGAATCATGGTCTGATAAGTGGAGTACAAATCTAGCTGTTCATTATACAAAAGGATTAGGGTATTATGAAAATTACAAATATGATGAACCAATTGAAGGATATGGACCAATTCAGCCTACAAAACAAGTTGAGAATGATTTAGGAGAATTAGTTCCAGGAACTGATTTGATTCGTCAGAAATGGTTAGATAACGACTTTTACGGAACCACTTTTTCTGTAAAATATAAAGAAGAAAAACTAGATGTTATTGTTGGCGGAGGCTGGAATAAATACGAAGGTGATCACTACGGAAAAGTAATTTGGGCAAGAAACTCAGCTCAGTCTGAATTAGGCGATCATTATTATGATGATTTCTCGACAAAAACTGATGGAAATATTTTTGCAAAAGCGAACTATCAGTTTACAGAAAAGTTAAGTTTCTATGGAGATTTACAATACCGAAATGTACATTACAAAGCCAATAGCGCTGAGACAGGTTTAGTAAATGATAACTTTAGTTTTTTTAATCCAAAAGCAGGTTTGAATTTCGAAATCAATTCAAAAAACAATCTTTATTTTTCATATGCACGTGCCAACCGTGAGCCAAATAGAACAGACTATGAAGGCGGAAATGTAAAGCCTGAAAAATTAAACGATTTTGAATTGGGATGGAGATTTAATTCGGAGAAAATCCAATTGAATTCTAATTTCTATTATATGGGTTATAGAGATCAGTTAATATTAACGGGAAGATTAGATGATGTTGGCGCACCAATTCGTGCAAATACTGAAAAAAGCTACCGTTTAGGGTTTGAATTTGATGCTACAATCGCGCTTTCAGAGAAATTTATCCTTAGACCCAATTTCACTTTAAGCAGTAATAAAAATATTGATTTAGCTGTTGATGGTCAATACTACGGAACAACTGATATTGCTTATTCTCCAGAAGTTATTGCAGGGAATATTATGATTTATAAGCCAATTGAGAATTTATATCTATCGCTGCTGCAAAAATATGTTGGCGAACAATATATGAATAACATCGAATTGCCATCGGCAAAATTGGCCGATTATTTTGTAAACGATTTGAATGTGTCTTACGAGATTAAACCAAAATCTGTTTTTAAATCAATCATGATTACTGGTTTAGTAAATAATATTCTAGATAAAAAATATGTTTCAAACGGAGCCATGTGGGATATTTATCCATACTATTATCCACAGGCAGGAATTAATTTCTTAGCCGGATTAACATTGAAATTCTAAAAAAAGACTCGATATAAAAAAAGCCTGAAAATTTAAACTTTCAGGCTTTTTAATTTTTAGTTATAAACGCGAATTACAGTTCCGCTTACTTCAACACGATATTGTTTTAATGGATAATCTTTACCGCCAAGTCCAGTAAATAAACTATAAGATGTTTTATCACACGAACAAACAGCATTAATACCTTCAATAGTCATTGCAACACATGAGTTTAAATCCTGATTAGGGCAGGCAGCATCAAAAGCATTATAAGTACCTCCTGCATTAAAAATGATAATTCCTTTTGCTCCATAATTAGGAATTATTACACCGTTGCTCACAAATTTAAGATTTGAATAAGCCGGCAGGTTCATATCTACAGATAGATTTACAGGGTAATTAGGTATATAAGGATTTTTATTGCTTCGCTCGCTGTCACTGCAAGAGAAAAGAATAGAAACGAAGGCGATTATTAGAAAGATTTTTTTCATTATTTTAATAAGAATTAGTGAAACAAAAATAAAATATTTAGATTTGATTTTTATATGATTAACATATAATTATGTACTACAAAAAATAATAGTATATTTGTAATACAAAATCCCGTCCCGATGGGATTTTTTCTATTTATATAAACGATGAAGTTATGAGTAAAGTATCTTATTATACCGCAGAAGGATTAAAAAAATTAAAAGATGAATTGGAGCATTTAAAAAGTGTAATGCGTCCAAAAGCATCTCAAGATATAGCAGAAGCAAGAGATAAAGGTGACTTATCTGAAAATGCTGAGTATGATGCTGCAAAAGAAGCACAAGGTTTATTAGAAATGAGAATTGCTAAACTTGAAGAAGTATATGCAAATGCAAGATTAATTGACGAATCTCAACTTGATGTTTCGAAAGCTTTGGTACTTTCTAATGTAAAAATTAAAAACCAAAGTAACGGAATGGAGATGAAGTATACTCTTGTTGCTGAAAGTGAAGCCGATTTAAAAACAGGGAAAATTTCTGTAACTTCTCCTATTGGAAAAGGCTTACTAGGGAAATCTGTTGGTGAAGTAGCTGAGATTACAGTGCCAAATGGTGTTTTAAAATTTGAAATTCTTGAAATTTCGAGAGACTAAATATTTTAATGTTTAAGTGTTTAAACGATTAACCGAATAAAACAATGAGTTCTATATTCACTAAAATAGTAAACGGAGAAATTCCAGCATATAAAATCGCTGAAGACGATAATTATTTGGCTTTTTTAGATGTAAATCCTAATGCAAAAGGACATACACTTTGTATTCCAAAACAAGAAATCGATAAGATTTTTGATATGGATGACGAATTGTATTTAGGATTAATGAAGTTTTCTAAAAGAATTGCAGCAGCACTGGAAAAAACAGTTCCATGTAAAAGAATTGGAATAGCAGTTGTAGGTTTAGAAGTTCCTCATGCGCACGTACATCTAATTCCGCTTAACGAAATGGATGAAATGCGTTTTCATAATAAAGTAAAACTTTCAAAAGAAGAGTTTGAAGCTTTGGCAAAAGACATTCAATCTAATCTTTAAAAAAGAAGAGGCAGAAAAAGGTTTCCACTTCATTCAGCTGAACATAAAAAAAAACACCAATTCTGAACTTGAATTGGTGTTTTTTTATGTCTTTTTTAAACAGGAGTATTTATTTTATAACTGATTTGAAAAGTAGTTCCTTTTCCAATTTCAGAATGCAGTACTTTGATTTTTCCATTGTGATATTCTTCAACAATTCTCTTGGTTAAAGAAAGTCCCAAGCCCCAACCTCTTTTTTTGGTAGTAAAACCAGGTTCAAAAATAGTTTTGAATTGGTTTTTAGAAATACCGCTTCCAGAATCCTTCACATTTATTTTTACATGATGAGAATCTATTTCAATCTGAAGATCTAGATTTCCCTTTCCTTTCATTGCATCAATCGCATTTTTAATTAAATTTTCAATAGTCCAGCTGTGCAGCGTTGGATTGATAAGAACAAAAATTTGCTTTTCTGGAGCTTTATATGAAAATGAAACCTGTTTAGAAAATCTGGATTGTAAATATTCATAGGTATTCAAAGTTTCGGCCACAATATCATTTGCTTCTAAAACAGGAACAGAACCAATTTTAGAAAAACGATCAGTTATGGTTTGCAAACGTTCAACATCTTTTTCGATTTCAGCTGTAATAGATTGATCGATTTCTTCCGTTTTTAAAATTTCAACCCAGCCGATTAATGATGATAAAGGAGTGCCAATTTGGTGCGCCGTTTCTTTTGCCATTCCTGCCCATAATTTATTTTGTGTTGCCATTTTTGTGCTTTTGTAAAAGTTGTAAATCAAAGCACCGCATAAAAAAATAATCAATAATAAAGCGACAGGATAATATTTTAGTTTATTTATTAATGCGGAATTACCATAGTATATCTGCTGAAATTTACCAGGAGCATACTCAATTATAACAGGATCATTTTCGTTTTTAAGATTGTTTAAAAATGAAATAGATTCTTTTTTGTCATTGATAATGTGTTCAGGAACATTTACCGAACTTATAATTTTATCATACATTACTAACATTACGGGTACCGAAGTATTGTTGTTTATGATTTCAAGCGGTAAATCAAGATCTGTATTCTCATCTGCATTGATTAATGTTTTTTGAGCATTGGCCCAAAGATTCATCTTTAACCTTTCCTCATTTTTAAAGATTTGGAAAAAAGTATAAGTATTCCAAAGAATCAAAGAAATGATTAAGAAGGAAATAAAAATAATGATCCAACGGGTTGTATTTCTACTTTCAGAAAAACGCATAAATTAATTTTTGAGGTATAAATATAACGAAATAAACGCATTTTATATTTCGCAAAACTTTAAAGATTTTTTGTTTTTATCTTGTAAAACTATTTCTCGAAGTTAAACGATTTATATACTTTTGTAAGCCCGAAGTTGAGGTTCGGTTAAATGGAGAAATTATGATCAGCATAGACCCAAAAGAGATAACGACAGTAAAACTGCAAGGATATTTGCAAAGCGCAGTAGGTCCGAGGCCAATTGCTTTTGCAAGTACCATAAGTGTAAATGGAGTTCCAAATTTATCTCCCTTTAGTTTCTTTAATGTGTTTAGCGCTAATCCGCCAATTTTAGTTTTTTCACCATCGAGACGTGTTCGTGATAATACCATAAAACACACCTTGATAAATGCTGAAGCAACTCGTGAAGTTGTAATTAATGTTGTTAATTACGATTTGGTGCAGCAAACATCATTGGCAAGCACAGAATATGGAGATTGTGTAAACGAATTTATAAAAGCAGGATTAACTCAAATCCCTTCAGATTTTGTAAAACCATATCGAGTAAAAGAATCACCGGTTCAGTTTGAATGTAAGGTGACTCAGATTATTCCTCTTGGTACTGAAGGCGGAGCTGGAAATCTAATCCTTTGTGAGGTAGTCAAAATTCATATTCATGAAGCAATTCTTGATGAAAATGGAGCAATCGATCAACACAAAATTGATTTGGTTTCAAGACTTGGCGGAAATTGGTATTCTAGATCTAATCAAGGGTTATTTGAAGTGCAAAAACCACTAACAACTTTAGGAGTTGGAGTCGATGCAATTCCGGATTATGTCAAGCAAAGCCCTGTGTTTAATGGAAATGACCTTGGAAAATTAGGTAATATTGAAGCCTTGCCTACAAAAGAAGAAGTTAGTATATTTGTGAAAGAAAATTTTGCCGTCAAAGGAGTTTTAAGTTCAGACGATCAGGAAAAAATTCATTTAGAAGCAAAAAAATATCTCAACAAAGATGATATTGCCTCGGCTTGGAAAGTGCTTTTAGCTAAAAAATAAGAATAGAAACAATAATTAATATAGACGAAGATGGAAGTTATAGGAAAAGTAAAAGTGGTTAATCCTGAGCAGCAAGTTAGTGCTTCATTCAAAAAAAGAGAATTAGTAGTTACTACAGATGAGCAGTATCCACAGCACATTTTAATCGAATTTACACAAGATAAATGCGATTTATTAAGCAGCTATAAGCAAGGAGAGGCAGTAAAAGTTTCTATTAACTTAAGAGGAAGAGAATGGGTTAATCCACAAGGAGAAACTAGATATTTTAATAGTATTCAAGGTTGGAGAATTGAAAGAGTAGCACCAGAAGGTCCTGCACAAACTCCAGCAATGCCGGCAGCAGAAGCTTTTGCTCCAGCAACAAATTTAAACGAAGACGAACCAGACGATTTACCGTTCTAAGAGTTTAAAATTCAATTTATTAAATTCCAAATTCCAATTCATTTTCGTGAATTTGGAATTTGGAATTTTATTTTTATTTGCAGTTTATGTCATTTACATGAACGTGAATACATAGTTTTGTCATTTCGATCGAAGGGAGAAATCTCCGCGAGAAGCTCGACAAAGATTGGACTTTCGTTACGGAGTTACTTGTGGAGATTTCTCCATTCGGTCGAAATGACAATGATTATGGTTTTTTGTGTATAACTAAATATCCTTATACTGCTGATTCAAAACTTTGACAAAGGTTCGCAACGCTTGGAATTTGGCATTTAATTTTATTGGAATTTAAAAAAAATGTACTACGTATTTGAAGATCTATTTTTTCCGCCAGTTTCAGAAGCTGATGAAGAAGGCATTCTGGCAATTGGTGGGGACTTAAATCCAGAGCGGTTAAAGCTCGCTTACAGGAGCGGAATTTTTCCGTGGTTTAATGAAGGAGAACCAATACTTTGGTGGTCGCCAGATCCAAGAATGGTTTTGTTTTTAGATGAATTAATAGTGTCTAAAAGCATGCGGAATATTTTAAATAGAAATCAATTTAAAGTCACTTTTAATCAGAATTTTGAAGACGTGATTTCAAATTGTCAGAAAATAAAAAGAGACGGACAAAACGGAACTTGGATTTCGAACCAAATGATTGAAGCCTATTGTAAACTTCATGCGCAGGGAATTGCAAAATCTGTAGAAGTCTGGCAGGATGAAGTACTAGTTGGCGGTTTGTACGGAATAGATTTAGGACATGTTTTTTGCGGTGAAAGCATGTTCTCTAAAGTTTCAAATGCTTCAAAAATTGCTTTTATAGCTCTAGTTAATAAGTTAGCAAAAGAAAATTATAAACTATTAGATTGTCAGGTTTATAATCCGCATTTAGAGAGTTTGGGTTGTCGCGAAATTGACCGTGACGAATTTATGACGATTTTAAAAAGTAAATAAAATGAGTGCAGTTCATATCGTAAAGGAAATCTATATTTATCCGATAAAAAGTTTAGCAGGTATAAGCTGTCAGTCTGCTTTGGCTGAAGAAATGGGTTTTGAAAATGACCGAAGATGGATGCTGATTGATGCTGAAAATCAAATGATAACACAAAGAGAACATCGCATAATGAGTCAGTTTTATCCAAAGATTTTAGATGGAAAAATAAGCATTACTTTTAAAGATCAAAAACATGAATTTTCTATTAATGAACATTTAGACAATTCGCTGGAAGTGAATGTTTGGGATGATAAAAGCGAAGTAGTTGAAGTGAATCAAGCAACTTCAAAATGGTTCAGTCAGCATTTAGATTTCGAATGTAAATTGGTTAAAATTCTTAAAAATGGAGATCGTAAACATGAAAGTTCCAGAGTAAAAGAAACTTTCAATGTAAGTTTAGCCGATGGTTATCCTTATTTATTAATAGGTACAAAAAGCTTGGACTTTTTGAATGATAAACTTGATGAAGAAATTACAATAAAAAGGTTTCGGCCAAACATCGTTGTAAGCAGTGAAAATCCTCACGAAGAAGATGATTTTAAATCCTTTACCATTGGAAAAGTTCAATTTAAAAACATAAAACCTTGCGGAAGATGCATTATGGTAAATAATGATCCCGAAAACGGACGACTAAAAAAAGAACCTTTAAAAACGCTGAGCAAATACAGAAACGTAAATAATTCTGTTTTATTCGGAACCAATATTGTGAGTTTGAATTCTGGGAATATTACTGTTGGCGATACACTTGTTTTCTAGAAATTCAACTTTGTAAAATCCCAGTTCAAAGTATTAAAAATTATTAATTCATTGTTTAAAGCTGGTAAATCCAAGATTAGCTTTAAGGTTTCATGCGCCATCATATTTCCTATAATTCCTGGGAGAGTTCCTAAAACTCCGTTTAAATTACAATTCGGAACATCTTTTGGATCAGGCATTTCTGGAAATAAATCACGTAGATTTCGACTTCCATTGTGATTGAAAACAGCAATTTGTCCTTCAAATTTCAAAATACTTCCGTACACTAAAGTTTTATTGAGTCGAACGCAAGTATCGTTTACTAAATAGCGCGTCTTAAAATTATCAGAACCGTCAACAACAATATCAAATTGTTCAATAATTTGAGATGCATTTTCAAGCGTTAGTTTCTCTGTAATGGCTGTGGCCTCAATTAGAGGATTTAATTTTGAAATCGCCTTTTTTGCGATAAGAGCTTTTTGCTGTCCAATTTCGTCTTCAGTATATAAAATCTGTCGGTGAAGATTATGAATTTCAATAGTATCAAAATCCATAATTCCAATAAAACCAACTCCAGCTGTTGCAATGTATTGCAAAATAGGACAGCCTAAACCGCCGGCACCAATTACTAAAACACGTGCTTTTTTTAATTTCTTCTGACCTTCATCGCCAATTTCGGGCAGCATGGTTTGTCTGTTATAACGTAAAAATTCTTGTATAATACTCATTATTTTAATCTTAAAGTTTGAAAGTTAAAAGTCGAAAAAAGTAATTATCTATAACAATAGACTTTAAGACTTTCGACTATATGCTTTATCCCAATCTTTCCATACGGGGTCGTAACCTTTACTTTTTATGATTTTTGCAATTTCATCAGCAGAGCGTTCATCACTGATCTCAAATTGTTCTAATGACTGCGGGTCAACAACATATCCGCCCGGGTTTGTTTTAGAACCTGCACTCATGCTTGTAACTCCAATAGGAATAATATTGTTTCTGAATTTTTCGTTTTCTCTCGTTGAAATCGAAATTTCCAAATCTTCATTCCATAAACGATAGGCGCAAATTAACTGAGTCAAATCTTTATCATCCATTATAAAATTCGGCTCGATAATTCCTTCAGCAGGACGAAGGCGAGGGAAAGAAACAGAATATTTGGTCTGCCAGTATTTTTTTTGAAGATAATCTAAATGCAAAGCATTAAAAAAACTATCCGTTCGCCAATCCTCTAAACCCAATAAAACACCTAAACCAATTTTATGAATTCCAGCAGTTCCAATTCGATCAGGAGTTTCCAGCCTATAATCAAAATTTGATTTTTTACCTTTTGTATGGTATTTTTTGTAAACTTCCTGATGGTAGGTTTCCTGATAAACTAAAACCGAATATACACCAGCATTGTGCAGCTTTTCATAGTCTTCTGTAGAAAGCGGCTGTACTTCGACGGAAATAATCGAAAAATCGTTTTTGATAAGATTTATCGCGTTTAGAAAATAATTGATGTTTACAGTATAATTAGCTTCTCCAGTTACAAGTAAAACATGGTCAAAGCCTGTGCTTTTTAAGGCTTCAATTTCAATTTTTATTTCGGCATCCGTAAGTGTTTTTCGTTTAATTTTATTATCTAAACTAAATCCGCAATACGTACAAATGTTTTGGCATTCGTTGCTTAAATAAAGCGGCGCATACATTTGGATGGTTTTTCCAAAGCGTTTTTTGGTGATTTCATGGCATTTTTGTGCCATTTCTTCCAGATAGTTTTGGGCTGCTGGAGAGATTAAAATCAAGAAATCATCGAGCGTGTATTTAGTTTTAGTCAAAGTTTGCTCAACATCTTTTGACGTGGTTTGGTATATTCTGGCTTGAATATCGTCCCAATTATATTGTTCAAAAATTGTTTTGAATGTTTTCATTTTATTTTTTTATTTCACGCAGATTTTCATGAATACATCAGATTTTGTTTGCGACTCGATGTATATTATCTAAGATATTTATACAATTAAAATTGACTAATAATCCGAGTTTTTTGTTTGTTAGTTTTAAATAGGTATTTAGTTGTTTAAAGTGAATAGATTTAAGCTCTTCAACGGATTTTAATTCAACAATTACTTTGTGTTCGACTAGTAAATCTATTCGGAAAGTGATATCTAATTCTACATTATCATAATTAACCGGTATATTAACTTGTTTTATGGTATTTAATCCATCTTTGTTTAATTGATAATATAAAGCGCTTTCATAAACTGATTCTAATAATCCTGGGCCTAGGATGTTGTATACTGTAAAAATAGCGCCTCTAACTTTATATGAAATTTCATTTTCTGACATAATCTTGATTTTAATTTTAAATCAAGTTTAATAAAATTTCCTACTTTTTGTAAGGTATTTTTCTCGCAGATTTGGCAGATTGAGCAGATTATTTTTTGAGCATTTTTTATCCAAATAAATCTGCTTAAATCTGCAAAATCTGCGTGATATAAAAATCTAATCAAATAAGAATGAAGTTAAAGGGCTAGAAGCCACAGCATGGTTTTGTTGATTAGCAATTCGAGCTTCAAAAGCTTTTCTTCCTGCAATAACCGCTTCTTTAAATGCTTCTGCCATTAATTTGGGGTTTCCTGCAACGGCAATTGCGGTATTTACCAAAACAGCATCAGCGCCAATTTCCATTGCTTTTGCAGCATCAGACGGGGCGCCAATTCCTGCATCAACAATAACCGGAACATTGCTTTGTTCGATTATAATCTCTAAAAAATCTATTGTTTTTAAACCTTTGTTACTGCCTATTGGTGATCCTAATGGCATGACGGCTGTTGTTCCAGCATTTTCTAAATGTTTGCATAAAACTGGGTCGGCATGAATGTAAGGCAGTACAAAGAAGCCAAGTTTAGCTAATTCTTCAGTTGCTTTTAACGTCTCAACTGGATCAGGCAGTAAATATTTTGGATCTGGATGAATCTCAAGTTTTATCCAATTTGTTTCTAAAGCTTCGCGAGCTAATTGTGCCGCAAAAATGGCTTCTTTTGCATTTCTTGCTCCAGAAGTATTAGGTAATAAATTAATGTTTGGGTGTTGTAAATGCGCTAAAATGGCATCAGTATCGGTTTCAAGATCAATGCGTTTTAAAGCTACAGTAACCAGCTCACTTTCTGATGCTAAAATAGCTTCTTTCATTTCTTGGTTAGAACCAAATTTTCCTGTTCCTAGAAATAAACGGGATTTAAAGGATTTGTCTCCAATATTAAACAATGACGTTTGCATATAATTTTTCGTTTAATTGTTGAATTAATAGTTCTTTTTCATCACTTTTTGTGATGATGCCTGAAACTGCAATTCCGTGAATTCCAGTTTGAATCAACGGATTTAAATCTTTCAAGGTGATTCCTCCAATTGCATAAACTGGAATTTCAATTTTATTTTTTTTCAATTTTTCAAGGATCTCGAAATAACCAGACAAACCTAATATTGGACTTAATTTTTCTTTTGTGTTAGTAAATCTAAAAGGACCTAAACCAATATAATCACAGCCATTTTTTGTATGATTTACAATGTCTTCGAATGTATTTGCGGTTCCTCCAATAATTTTTGTAGAGCCTAAAATAGCTCTTGCTTCATCGATTTTCATATCTGATAAACCTAGATGAACACCATCGGCAGCAATTTGCTGAGCGAGATATAAATTATCATTTACAATAAAGTTGGCGAGATATTCTTCGCATAAAAATTTTACCGCTTCGGCTAAAGCAAAGCTGTCTTTTGCAGTCTGATTTTTAAATCGCATTTGTATCCAGTCACATCCAGCATCTAAAGCTTGATGGATGTTGTACAATTGTTGTTCGATTGTTTTTCCTTGTGAAATGTATTGCAATTTATTGTACATAATGATATCCGATTAAAGTTGATGTTGAACTCAGGTATTTTTCTATGTAGATTTTAGCATTTTTACAAGCTTCCTGTAAAGTTTGGTTTAATGCCAGATTTGAGGCAATCGCAGATGATAAAACACAACCCGAACCATGTTTCTCAAAGCATTTTTTATCTGATGGAAGTAAATCAAAAACTTCATTTTTTAGAAATAAATGATCAGTTCCAATGGCCGTTTCGTTATGTCCACCCTTCAATAAAACAGGAACAGGAATTTCATTTTGAAGCCAAAGTTTCTTTGAAATAAAACCAGGATATAAAACTTCAATTTCATGATAATTGGGTGTGATTAGATCAATTTTTGATACAATTTTATTTAAATCAGAATGATCGTTAATTGATAAAAACTCAAATTTTGTGGTTGATTTTAAAACAGGATCCCAAACGATTTGCGTAGTTGGAGACAACAGTTTTATGGTCGAAAGAATTCGATTTAAATAATGAGCAGAAGGAACAATTCCGATCTTGACCACGCTGATTTTGTAACTCAGAAAAAGAGTCTCAATTGAGCGAATCACAAAACTCAAATCTGTCCATTGAATTTCATAAAAAGTATCCTCAGTTTGAATAGTATTGGCGGTGATAACTGCAAAACCATTGACTTTATGCTGCTCAAAAGTCTTGATATCAGCCAGAATACCAGCTCCTCCCGAAGGATCAAGACCGGCTATTGTAAGTGCGAACGGACGATTTTCTGACATAGTTTAAATTCTTTTACAGGGTTTGTGTTACTCCAAACAGCACCTAAAAGCGCGATATTATCAAAACCATTTTCAAGTGTTTTTTGAATGTTTTTAGAATTAATTCCGCCTAATGCAATGATTTTTGTTTTATAATTTGTTCTTAATTTTAATGCTTTAAAGAGATTTGTTTTGGGGTGATAGTTTTCTTTTGAAATACTTTTAAAAACGGGACTTAAGAATGCGTAATCGAAATCACTTTCCAGAGAATTAAAATCCTCTATAGAATGTGTTGAAGCTGATTTAGATTTGTTCTTATATAAATTTGAAAGTCTTGCAGAAACATTGTGCCTGTGTTCTCTTTCTTTTTCAGAAAAATGAAAACGGATAATTCCTAAATCTTCTGCTAATTCATGATGACTATGCAAGACAAGCTTATTTCTATGCTCTGGGTTAATTTGTTGAATAAATTGAGCCATTTCCAATTCAGAAAAATCAGGTTTCCGAATATGAAATAGAGACAGTTCTTCTTCAAATAAAGAATGAATTATCTTGATTTCATCTACAACAGTCAAAGCATTAGAAATTACAATCATATTTTTCCACTTTCTACTAGAGTTTATTTCCGATTTTCTACTTTTTCGCCTCTTTCTAAATATAGATCTCTTTTCCCTGCTCGATAAACTCCTCTGATTTCTCCTGCATTCCTTTTTCTGCGGCAGCGACATCCCTGATTTCCTGAGATATTTTCATAGAACAGAATTTTGGTCCGCACATCGAACAAAAATGCGCCACTTTTGCACCATCTGCAGGAAGCGTTTCATCGTGAAATTCTCTCGCAGTATCTGGATCTAAAGCTAGATTAAATTGATCTTCCCAACGGAATTCAAAGCGAGCTTTACTCAAAGCATTGTCGCGATATTGTGCTCCCGGATGACCTTTAGCCAAATCTGCAGCATGCGCGGAAATTTTATAGGTGATTACGCCATCTTTTACGTCTTTTTTATTAGGTAAACCAAGATGTTCTTTTGGGGTTACATAACACAACATAGCGCATCCGTACCAGCCTATCATTGCGGCTCCAATTGCTGATGTTATATGGTCATAACCAGGTGCGATATCTGTTGTTAAAGGGCCTAAAGTGTAAAATGGAGCTTCATGACAATGTTCTAATTGTTTGTCCATGTTTTCCTTAATCATGTGCATTGGCACGTGTCCCGGCCCTTCAATAAAAACCTGTACATCATGTTTCCATGCGATTTTGGTTAGTTCACCTAAAGTTTCTAATTCGGCAAATTGCGCCGTATCATTAGCATCTGCAATCGAACCCGGGCGCAAACCATCACCTAAAGAAAAAGCAACATCATATTGTTTCATGATTTCGCAGATTTCGTCAAAATGAGTGTATAAAAAGTTTTCTTTATGATGAAATAAACACCATTTTGCCATGATTGATCCACCGCGAGAAACAATGCCGGTAACACGATTTGCAGTTAAATGAATATAACGAAGTAAAACTCCAGCATGAATTGTAAAGTAAGAAACGCCTTGTTCTGCCTGCTCTATTAAAGTATCACGGAAAATTTCCCAAGTTAAATCTTCGGCAATTCCTTTTACTTTTTCTAAAGCCTGATAAATCGGAACGGTACCAATTGGAACTGGCGAATTACGAATAATCCATTCTCTAGTTTCATGGATATTTTTTCCTGTAGATAAATCCATGATCGTGTCAGCGCCCCAGCGGCAAGCCCAAACTGCTTTTTCAACTTCTTCCTCAATACTTGATGTAACAGCGCTGTTACCAATATTGGCATTGATTTTCACCAAGAAATTGCGTCCAACAATCATTGGTTCACTTTCAGGATGATTAATATTGTTTGGGATAATAGCTCTTCCGCAGGCAACTTCAGCTCTTACAAACTCAGGTGTTATTTTGCTTTTTGGAGTGTTTGCACCAAAACTATTTCCGCCATGTTGACATTGCATTGCTTTTGTTTGTTCGTTTAAAAGCTCTATTCGTTGGTTTTCACGAATAGCGATGTATTCCATTTCGGGAGTAATTATACCTTGTTTCGCATAGTATAATTGTGTAACGTTTGCGCCCTTTTTAGCTCGTTTTGGCTGATGAAGATATTCAAAACGAAGATGATTCAGGTTTTCGTCACGCAATCGGCTTTGACCGTAATCTGAAGAGATTTCATTTAAAATTTCGACGTCATTTCGATCTAAAATCCAACTTTCGCGTAAGCGGGGTAATCCTTTTCTAATGTCAATTTCAACATTTGGATCAGTATAAGGACCAGATGTGTCATAAACGGTCACGGGAGGATTTTTTTCAATTCCTCCGTTTGAAAGTTTGGTGTCGCTAAGATGAATCTCGCGCATTGCTACTTTTATCGGATGCATTTCTCCGTCGATGTATACTTTCTTAGAATTTGGAAATGGTGTTCTTGATATTTGTTCTTCTGTAGTCATTGTTTTTTTGTTTCAGGTTTGAAGTTTCAGGTTGATCGTGTTTTATCGTTGAGATTTTCCGTAGAGGTGCACAGCAGTGCATCTCCTTTTGAGTATGAAATTGGAATTTGGTCCCGAAGCTTCGGGATTGATTTGTAGTTTAAATACTATCCGCCTTGTGTCGCAGAAATAATCAAAATTTCGTCAGTTTCTTGTACGAGGAATTCGTTCCATTTGATTTTTGGAACAACAGTATTATTAATAGCAACGGCGATTCCGTTTTGTTTGAGGGGAATTTCGAGATCAAGTAATGACTGAATGCTTAGGGATTCAGCATTAAAATGTTTAGTTTGTTGGTTGATTTTTAGTTCCATTCCTTTGTTTTTTTTGGTTTATCTAAGATTCACTGCAGTGAATCTCTACCTTAGGAATGGCCACAATTGCGCATAAAAATGCGCTCAGAAGTCATCTTACTTTTCCCTACGCTAGTATGAACTAGATCAGGTTCAGAGGGTAAAATCTCAGCCTGCATGTTGCAGACACCCCTAAAGTGTGAAGCAAATATAGAAAATTTTTGTTTGGTTGTTTAAAAAAGTTTCAAGTTTCAGGTTTCAAGATGCATGCGAGGAGAATTTTTTGTTTCTATTAAGATAGCGGTTTAACGTGAAACCTGAAACTTGAAACAAAAAATATTACTTTGTTCTCGTCCAGCAATCTTCAATATGATCATTGACCATTCCTGTTGCCTGCATATGAGCATAGATAACGGTTGAGCCGACAAATTTAAAGCCTCGTTTTTTTAAATCTTTACTGATTGCATCAGAAATTGGAGTTGTTGCAGGAACATCTTTTAGAGTCTTAGGATTATTATCAATGGGTTTTCCATCTGTGAACTTCCAGATATAATCAGAAAAAGTTCCAAATTCATCTTGAATTTTCATAAATGCCTGTGCGTTTGTAACTGCCGATCTAATTTTGAGTTTGTTACGAATGATTCCAGTATTTTGAAGTAATTCTTCGATTTTATCTTCAGAATAGCTGGCGATTTTTTTATAATCGAAATTATCAAAAGCTGTTCTGAAGTTTTCCCTTTTGTTTAAAATGGTAATCCAGCTCAAGCCAGCCTGAAAGGTTTCAAGAATTAAAAATTCAAATAGAGAAGGGTCGTCATAAATTGGAGTTCCCCATTCTTCATCATGATATTTTTTGTATAAATCGCTTGAGGTACACCAACCACATCTTATTTGTTCCATTTTTTTTAATTTAAATATAGATAAACTCAGATTGAAAAGTAAAGACTCCGATTTGTTTTATTTAATATTTATTTTCGGTTATAAACAGATATAAAGACTAAAAGAGTTGTGCCTGTCTTTAAAGTTTGTTTTAATTTTAAGGTTGATTGACTTAATTCCAGAATTTCAAGAGTAGTAGAGCCATCATCATAAATAGCTGTTATTATTTTGTCTTTTACAGACCATGTCCCTTTCTGGTTATAAGAAACGCATTTATTGTCTTGAAATTCATATCTGAGATTAGAAAAAGTTCCGTTTGATGAATACTCAAGAAGTCCACTATCACATTTTCCCGGATTAGGAATTTCCTGTAACGATTCATTTCCGTTTTCTGCTATTGTTCCCGTTTTTTTGGGAACCCATTTTCCTGTTAATAAAGCGGTATCATTTTCTTTATTATCACTGCTGTTGTCACTGTTACAAGATGATAAGTATAATGCTATTAGTAACGCAGATAAAAATAAAATGCTTGCTTTTTTCATGATTTTTTTTTAGAAATGGTTCTAAGATTTCGTATTAATTATTTGACTTTAGTATTTTTATGAGAAGGGTCGTTTTCTAAATATTTTTTTATCAAATGATGTCCGGCATAAATTAAAGGAGTTAGTAAAATTGCAATTGATAATTTAAAGGTGTATCCAACTAAAGCAGAGGAAATGAAAGTATCAAAATCAATTTTACCGGGCAGCCAAAAAGCAATTCCGAGAACAATAAACGAATCAAATAATTGTGAAATTACAGTTGAACCGGTTGTTCTAAGCCAAATTTTTCGTTCACCTGTGCGTCTTTTAAAGAACCAAAAAATCCATACATCGATTAATTGAGATGCCATAAAGGCAATTAAACTTCCAATTATAATCCACATACTTTGTCCAAAAACAGCTTGAAATTGCTCATCGTTTACTGGACTTATTCCTTTTGCTGCAGGAATTACAATTGCCATGAACAAAATCAGAAAAGCATATGCGATCAAACAGGCCGTTATAAAAGAGAGTTTTTTTACTCCTTTTTCACCAAAATATTCATTAATCAAATCTGTGGTTAGAAAAACAACAGGCCATGGCAAAATTCCAATGCTCATGACAAAAGGGCCAATTTGAATTAGTTTTCCACCAATAAGTTCGGCAACAACCGCATTCGTAATAAATATTCCGGCAAGTACTACAAAAACAATTTCTTTTCGGGTTTTAAACATCTTAATTTGGTAAATGATATTTCAAATTTAAACTATTTTCTTTATAACTTAAAAGGATTGATTTTAAATTAAGCTGTCCTTTTTAAGAGAATCTGAAAGTTAAAATTCTATTTTGAATGCTGATTTTAGTTACATTTGGAACAATAACATTTTAGTTAAAAATTAATGATAATGAAAAAATTAATGACAATTTTTCTCATGGGAACAACTTTTTTTGCGGCCACCGCACAAACAAATTCTGATAACCCATTGCTTAAAAACTGGACAGGGCCTTATGGCGGAGTTCCTGCGTTTAATGAATATAAGGTTTCAGATTTTAAACCAGCAATTCAGTTTGCAATTCAAGAAAAGCTAAACGAGATTGATGCTATTGCTAATAATCCGAAGGCGCCAACTTTTGACAATACAATTGCAGAACTGGAGCGTTCTGGGAAAACAATTACTAGGATCTTGACAGTATACGGAATTTATAGATCGAATTTGAGCACGCCTGAGTTTAGTGCCGTAGATCGCGAAATGTCTCCTAAGTTTTCTGAATTCTCGGACAAGATTAATCAGAATAAAAAACTTTTTACTAGAATTGAGACTTTGTATAATTCTAAAGAAAGTAAAAAATTGACCAGTGAGCAACAACGTTTAATCTGGTTGTATTATACTGATTTTGTTCGTGAAGGAGCTAAATTAAATGTGGCTGACAAAGAAAAAGTAGCTGATATTAATAAAAAGCTAGCGAGTCTTTTTACTAAATTCAGTCAAAATTTATTAGCAGAGGAGAATAATCAATATGTAGCTTTAAAAACAGAAAGTGATTTTGATGGTTTACCATTAGAAGTAAAAAACGCAGCTATTGCTGAAGCAAAAGAGAGAAAACTTGATGTTTTAGGTTGTATTGCAAATACACGTTCTTCAATTGAGCCATTTTTAACTTTCTCTAATCGTAGAGAATTAAGAGAAAAAGCATTCGATATTTTTGTGAAACGTGGTGATAATGGAAATGCAAATGATAATAATGCGACTTTGGTTTCTATTTTGCAATTGCGTACTCAAAAAGCAAAATTATTAGGATTTCCAACTTTTGCAGATTGGAGTTTATCTAATAAAATGGCAAAAGACCCTAAGAAAACATTGGATTTGATGATGTCAGTTTGGGAGCCGGCTGTAGAAAAGGTGCATCAAGATGTTGCTGAAATGCAAAAAATTGTAGATGCAGAAGGTGGAAAATTTAAAATTCAGCCATGGGATTATCGCTATTATGCTGAAAAAGTTAGAAAAGCAAAGTATGATTTAGATCAAAATGAGGTTAAACCGTATTTGCAATTAGAGAATTTACGTGAAGGAATGTTTTGGGTTGCTGGAGAATTATTTAATTTAAGCTTCAAACAAGTTACAAATGTTCCTGTTTATCATCCAGATGTGCGTGTTTGGGAGGTAAGTAACAAAATAACTGGTAAAACAGTTGGGCTGTGGTATTTCGATCCTTATGCACGTACAGGAAAGCGTTCTGGTGCATGGATGAATGCATATCGTGATCAGCAAAAAATGGATGGTGAAGTACTTACGATTGTGTCTAATAATTGTAATTTTATTAAAGGTGCTGCAAACGAACCTGTTTTGATTTCTTGGGAAGATGCAACTACATTGTTTCATGAGTTCGGACATGCACTTCACGGATTATGTTCAAATGTTACTTATCCTAGTTTAGCAGGAACATCTGTTGCTAGAGATTATGTCGAGTTCCCGTCGCAACTATTGGAGCATTGGCTTGCTACACCAGAGGTGTTGAATAAATTTGCTTTGCATTATAAAACAAATCAGCCATTGCCTCAGTCTTTAGTGGATAGAATTGAGAAAGCGGCTAATTTTAATGAAGGTTTTGCTACTGTAGAAACCATTTCTAGTTCTTTAATAGATATGAAACTGCATTTGGCAACAGCAACTATTGATCCTCATAAATTTGAGAAAGAAACTTTAGATGCCCTTCATATGCCTTCGGAAATTGTAATGAGACATAGAATTCCTCAATTCGGTCATATTTTTTCAGGAGATGGATATGCAGCTGGATATTACAGTTATTTATGGGCAGATGTTATTAATGCAGATGCTTGGGAGGCTTTTACAGAAGGAAAAGGTCCTTATGATAAGGAAGTGGCTAAGCGTCTTTATGATAATGTTTTTAGTGTAGGAAATACTATAGATCAGGAGAAAGCGTATGAGAATTTTAGAGGGAGAGCTCCAAAATCTGATGCGTTAATGCGTGCTAGAAATTTTCCAATTGTAGAAAAGAAAAAGTAAAAAATTTTGCAATTATAATAGGCGCACTGCGGTGCGTCTTTATAATTTGACAAACATAAAAAAGCCCGAATAAATAAATATTCGGGCTTTTTTTTATTGAAATAATATATTAACCTAAAGTAACTCTTTTGAAACCTGTAATTTCAACGTTGAATCCTTTAACGTAATCACCAACTTTTTTACTGTCATCTTTGATGAAGTTTTGATCTAATAAAGCTTTTTCTTGATCTAAAGTAGTGTTGTCAGAAATGAAACGTTGTACTTTTCCTGGAATAATTTTGTCCCAGATTTGTTCTGGTTTACCTTCAGCTTTTAATTCAGCTTTAGCATCTTCTTCAGCTTGTTTTAAAACTTCTTCAGTTAATTGAGAGAAAGAAATATATTTAGGAACATTTTTTAAAGTTTTTCCTAAACGTTTTGCCTCTTCGTTATCTTTTTCGATTACAGCAATACGAGCAGCAAGTTCAGATTCAACGAAAGCAGGATCAAAATCTTTGTAAGATAATGTATCAGCTCCCATAGAAGCAACTTGCATAGAAACATCTTTAGTTAAAACGTCAGCATTAGGAATTGCAGCAGAAATTGCAGTTAATGCAGCAATTTTGTTAACGTGAACATAAGATCCAACGAAAGCACCTTCTAAAATTTCAAAACCACCGATTTCGATTTTTTCTCCGATAACTCCAGTTTGCTCGATTAATTTTTCAGCAACTGTAATTCCGTTGAAATCTGAAGCTAAGAATTCTTCTTTAGAAGAGAAATTGATAGCTCTTTCAACTAAATCTTTAGCTAAAGTTACGAAAGCTTCATTTTTACCTACGAAATCTGTTTCACAGTTTAAAGTAATGATAGCTCCTTTAGTGTTGTCTGCGTTGATGAAAGAAACAGCAGCTCCTTCAGAAGACTCACGGTCAGAACGGTTAGCAGCAACTTTTTGTCCTTTTTCTCTAAGAATTTGTATAGCTTTATCGAAATCTCCTTCAGCTTCAACTAAAGCTTTTTTACAGTCCATCATTCCGGCACCTGTAGATTGTCTTAATTTATTTACGTCTGCAGCAGTAATTGTTGCCATAATATTTTGAATTTTAATGTTAAAAGTAAAAATTCCATCTTCTAAATCCCAAACTCCAATTTTATTAAATTATCAACATAACGTTTTTAATTTTGTATTTGGAGTTTGGAATTTAAAATTTGGAATTTAAAATTTGATTTATTCTTCAGTTGCAGGAGCAGCTGCAGCTTCAACAGCAGGAGCAGCTTCTTCAGCAGGAGCTTCAGTCTCTTTTTCAGAACCTCTGTCAGAAAGACCTTCGATTACTGCAGTAGTTACTAAAGATAAAATTTTGTCAATTGATTTAGAAGCATCATCATTTGCTGGAATTACGTAATCAACCTCTCTTGGGTCAGAATTCGTATCAACCATTGCGAAAACTGGAATGTTTAATTTTTGTGCTTCTTTTATTGCGATGTGTTCAGCTTTGATATCTACTACGAACAATGCAGCTGGTAGTCTAGACATGTCAGCGATTGAACCTAAGTTTTTCTCTAATTTAGCACGTAAACGATCAACTTGCAAACGCTCTTTTTTAGATAACGTCATGAAAGTACCATCTTTCTTCATTTTATCAATAGAAGACATTTTTTTAACTGCCTTTCTGATCGTTACGAAGTTAGTCAGCATTCCACCTGGCCATCTTTCAGTGATGTAAGGCATGTTTGCAGCTTTTGCTTTATCAGCAACGATGTCTTTTGCTTGTTTTTTGGTAGCTACGAATAAAATTTTTCTACCTGATGCAGCGATTTTTTTCAAAGCTTCGTTAGCTTCTTCAATTTTAGCTGCAGTTTTATATAGATTGATAATGTGAATACCATTACGCTCCATATAAATGTAAGGAGCCATGTTTGGATCCCATTTTCTAGTCATGTGTCCGAAGTGAACACCTGCTTCTAGTAATTCTTTTACTTCTATTTTGTTTGCCATTTTTGTACTAGTTTACGTTCTGTTGATTAGCAATGTATAAATGGCGATTTCTCTGGCTTTATACATTTAGATGCTAAACTATATCCTACCTCGGTAGGAGAGCAACAATAACTGTGTTTTTTAATTTCAATAAATAATTGATAATGTCTTGTCCCATTTGAACAAGACAGGTAATATTAACGTTTAGAGAATTGGAATCTCTTACGAGCTTTCTTCTGACCGAATTTCTTACGTTCAACCATTCTTGGATCTCTTGTTAATAAACCTTCTGGTTTCAAGATAGCTCTGTTTTCGATGTTCACTTCACACATTACACGTGCTAATGCCATTCTTACAGCTTCTGCTTGACCAGTTGAACCACCTCCGTAAACGTTTACTTTTACATCAAAGTTACTTGCATTTTCTGTCATAGATAATGGTTGTAAAACTTTGTATTGTAAAGTTGCAGTTGGAAAGTAAGTTGCGAATTCTTTTTTGTTTACAGTGATTTTACCTGTTCCTTCAGAAACATATACACGTGCAACAGCGGTTTTTCTTCTACCGATTTTGTGAATAACTCCCATTACTTAAGATCGTTTAGGTTAACAGTTCTAGGTTTTTGAGCTCCGTGAGTATGCTCAGCACCTACAACAACATTTAGATTTCTAAAAAGTTCAGCTCCTAATTTGTTTTTAGGTAGCATTCCTTTTACAGCTTTTTCTACTAATAATGCAGGGTTTTTAGATTGCAATACTTTAGCAGTTAAAGTTCTTTGTCCTCCTGGGTAACCTGTATGACGCATGTAAATTTTGTCATTCATTTTTGTACCTGTAAGGTTAATTTTTTCTGAGTTGATAACAATTACGTTATCTCCACAGTCAACGTGCGGTGTGTAACTTGGCTTGTACTTACCTCTTAAGATCATCGCAACCTTTGAAGCAAGACGTCCTAAGTTGTGACCTTCTGCATCAACAACAATCCACTCTTTAGTTACAGTGGCTTTGCTAGCTGAAATTGTCTTGTAGCTTAATGCGTCCATAATATTATTTTAATTAAACATTCCATCCCCAATAAAGGGGATGCAAAAGTACAATTAATTATTTTAAAACCAAATACCTTAAAAGAATATTTTATATCCTGAAAATCAGGCTCTCAGTTTTTATTTTTAAAACTAAAAAAAAACCAGCTTCACAATAAGGCGAAGCTGGTTCAATCTGTAGAGTATTTTTGTTATTAAACAATAAAGATATTGGCAATATTTACAACTTGTTGAGTTGTTAATGGTTCATCGTAAGCCTCTGATCCTGCGGAAGCTCCAAAGGCTGCCGCAGTATTGAATCCTGCTTGAGTGGTAACTCCTTCACCATCATAAACTGCTTGAGTTGCCGGCGGCATTCCTGTGCCTCGATCAGCATTCGAAATCCAGCCTTTTAAGCTGCGGAGTCTTCTCACTTCAGATGCATGTCGTGCTTCAACAGAATGTATTTGCAGTGCTGCGGTTAATAAATCGGGTGTAGTTATTAAGTTTGCAGCTTGTCCTTTGTATGCTCTTACGCCGGTATCTTCAAAAGCTTGTGCTAACGCAAGAAAGGTTGGGTAATCATGAAAAGGGTCAAATGTACCGCCCACCGTAAAGTCAAAAGTAGGTTTAGCAACGAAGTTAGCACTTCCTGGACCACCTAATCCTGCGATTAAAAATTTAACGTGACTTGACTCGTGAGCTGCTATTTGTTGAAAGACCTTTAAATCTCGTCCGCCATTTTCTAAAGCCGGAATGACACCAGAATCCAGCGCCATGGCATAAAATTCGTTTTCTAGATATTCTAGTGTTAAGGCAAATTGTAAAGCCCCGATTGGGGTGGCGGGTGTTGGGGTGATATCTTTTGCTATTGCTTTATTTGCCAATGCTGATAATCCAAAAGGAATTGATGCCAGCGCCAGATTTTTACTGATATTTCCAAATTGTGAAAAACTGTCTCTTCTTGAACCCGTACTATTCATTATACTATCATCAGTAAAGGTTTCTATAAATTTTAAAATATTCATAATTTCTAAGTTTTAGCTCGTTAAGATTAAGGTAAATATTTGGCAGTAAATTTTGTAGTAATAAATCCGCCCGCAATTGGTAAGATTTTAGAAGGATCTTTCGCAACATCTAATCCGTTTGAAACGCTTACAACATCGTCGCCCGCAAAATCTTTGGAATTTGGATTGATCAAACTTCTTATTGCAGAAGCGTGTCTGGCTTCAACGGAAACAATTTTTCCTGCCAGTAATAAATAATCAGCGCTTTTAATTAGTCGTCCCGCGCCATTGTAAGCGGCAACGCCTGTGTCTTCTAGCGCTTTTGCGGTAGCTAAAACTTCGTTACGGCTGTTAAAGTTTAAAGAGCCATAGTTGAATGCTAAGGAAGGAAGTAATTGAGAGCTAGGATCTGGAAGTGCTCCAGACAAGGCAGCTTTAAAAAAATCTCTGTGAATTACTTCGTGATGGTATAAGTCTGTTAAGACTTGACGCTCAATATCATTAAATACGGTGTTGAAATTTGTAGAATTTACAACTTTAGTATAAAAATCAGTTTCTAATTGTTCTAAGGCGTAAGCATAAGTAAGTACGCCAAAATCTCCAGAACCTAAATCAAAAACTCCATTTTTTATTCCAGGTAAGGAGTTGTCCTCCATATTATTATCGTTGTCATTATCGCTGCAACCAGCTAAAACCAAACCTGCGCTAACTAATGTCAGTCCGCTGAGCTTAAGAAAGCTCCTTCTATTATTCAGTGAAGGATCAACTTCATGAATTTTAACTTCGTTTTTCATAATCTAGGTTTTTATTAAGGTTATTAACATGCTATTAAGTTATTAACGAAATTTTAGCACTAGTGGTTTTAAATAATCAATGTTTTTGAATATTATTTCGAAAAGACCTTATGATTTCAAATAGTAGTAGTAGTTTTTTGTTTTATTTTAGGTAATTCTACTATATTTGTATTAATTACATAAAATATTAATAGATGAAAGCTAAAGCAACTCTAAAACAAATTGCGAAAGAACTTGGTGTTTCTGTGTCTACGGTGTCTAAAGCGCTAAATGATAGTCCGGAAATTAGTGAGCAGACGAAGGTGAAGATTAAGGAGTATGCCAAACTCAAAAATTATAAGCCAAATGTTATTGGTCTGAATTTGAAGAATCGTAAGACTAAAACGATTGGTGTAATTATACCTAATATATTGAACTCTTTCTTCGCAAAAGTTTTTAGCGGAATTGAAAAAGTGGCGGATAAAAAAGGATATAACGTAATTACTTGTATTTCTAATGAATCTTTAGAGAAAGAAGTTCATACACTTGAAATGTTAAGCAACGGAACAATTGATGGTTTTATTCTTTCTGTTTCTGAAGAAGCGCAAAAGCTTCAAGATTACAATCACTTTTCGGCTATTATAAATGACGGAACTCCAATTGTAATGTTTGATCGTATTGCTGATGAAGTAGAATGTGATAAAGTTGTGGTAGATGATTTTGATTCTGCCTTAAACTCGACTCAGCATTTAATTAATTTAGGATGTAAAAACATTGCTTTAATCTCTTCTGTAGATAATTTAAGTGTTGGAAAATTAAGAGCGGATGGATATTTAAAAGCTTTAAAAGACAATAACATTCCAGTAAACGAAAAAATTATTCTTCGTACCGATTCAGAAGAAGATATGAAAGCTAAAATTGATGCAATTTTTGAAAATAAAATTGATGCTATTTTTGCTTTAGATGAAAATGATTCAGTTGCGGCTTTGAGAGCAAGTTTGAAAAAAGGATATAAAGTTCCTGAAGATATTTCGATTATCGGTTTTGCTGACGGAATTTTGGCTTCAAGACGTTTGTCTCCAAGTTTAACAACAGTAAGTCAGCATGGAATCGAAATTGGTGAAGTTGCGGCAAAAAGATTAATCCAAAGATTGGAAGAGCCGGAAGGTGAAACTTCAGATTATGAAACTATCGTTATCAAAACAAAATTGAAAGAAAGAGAATCGACTAGAAAAGCATAAACAAAAAAAACCGTCTTTAAGACGGTTTTTTTTATAAAGAATATGGGAATTTAGGATTTTTATACTTTTTTAATTTTTCGAAAGGAACTAAAAAAGATTCTTCACAAGATCTTGCTGCTCTGTAAAAGATTGGCGTGAATTCTATACCTTTTTCAGTGTAACTCCAAGATGGAAAATCCCAATATTCTTCATTAGTATAATCGCAAGGATCATCATCGTCATTTTTTGGTTTTTCGAAATGAAACTCTGAGTTAAGTACGGCTAGTAATTTAGGAGCGAAATAAGTGCTTCTGTATTTTGAATAGTTATCAAAATTACTTTGTTCTTCGGTGGTAACACTCTTATCAAATGCAATGATATCATCTATTTCGTAGTCTTTTCCATTGTTTAGATCAATCAAATAACCGCTTCCTCCAAAATCAGGATGCGCACCGCCACAGTAATACGATGAGAACATTTCAAAGCCTAATAAGTTTGTATTGAGAAAATTTATGGTCGTTCTTCCTTCGATTCCTTTTCCCTCGCTATACTCAAAACTTGAGGAGCAGTTAAGTTGTGCTAATGTAGTTTGAATGTGGATATTTTCTAAAATTGGATTTATAACAGCTTTGTTTTTCTCTGAAAAATTACTTCCTAATCTAAAGAAATCCGAATCACAATGTTTTTCAGAATACCAGATAAATTCTTTGTTGTTGTAAATTGTGGTTTTTTGTTTTTTGAATTCCAGGAATTTACATTTTACAAGATTTAATTTTTCATCGGCATAATATCGGTCAAGTTTGAATTTGTAATTTGAAAAATCGATAGGTTGTAATTGAACCGGAAATTGTTTTCCGGCAGTATTGTACCATGATCCTTCAAAACGATTATTGGTCGATTTTTTTAAATAGAATTTTTCAGTAATTACATTATTTGGTTTAAAAAAGAAGGTATAAGTATCATTTTTCAAAGTAGCTTCAAGCGGAATATCTTTTAGTGAATTTTGATAAAAATAAACAGCATTTAAACTTGTTTCTTTACCATCTTTATAAACCTCAATTTTCATGAAGATTTTACTTTTTGCAATGTTTCCTTCCAGATAATAGGTGTCCTGACAAAATATAATTGTGGAATAAAGCAGGCAGAGAATAAAAACTATTTTTTTCATACGATATTATTTTGTTTTTCTGATAATGTACAAGTTTTTACTTTTGTCCTCAGAAATTAAAGTAAACTTCAAATTAGGATTAGAATAATAACTGTATTTTTTATTCACATCGTTTTCCATTTCTGTCCAGTTGTCTTTTGTAGTGCTATATATTGAATTTTCCTTGTTGCTATAATCATCCAAGAAAATATCTTCTTTTTTAAATTTTAGCGTATCTTTTTCAAAAGGTATATTGACGTAGGCAATTCCATCCCAGTAATAATAAGTATAAGGACTGTTGGACTGGGTTTGTCCTGCCATATTTGAAATATATTCTAATTTTTGATAATATCTAACCTTTATTTTGTCGTTTGGTATAGTGTGAAATACATTTTCATCATTGATATTTTTATGCTGTTCCGAGCTTAAATCTCGGGCATTATTATATATATCTTCACCTGCGCCATAAACTACATACCAATGGTTGTTTGCGTAATAAATTATAGATTCTCTTTTTTTATATGGTATTGAATCATCTCTCCAAGCATAAAAGGATTCAAGGTAAATACAATTTGGCACAATGGTATCGTAATAATATTTCGATAATTTTTCAGCAGACCAGCTTAAATCTTTATTTACAGGAATAAAAGCTTTTTTTGTTTTGTCCCCATTTGCAGGCCAAGTTTGGTAATAAAGCAGGGCTTTGTTTACTATTTGTTTGTTAAGTAAAACAATCTCGCCAAATTCAGATTGATCAGATGAGGAAGTTTTAAAGTTTATTGTATCTAAAACTTTCCCAAAAGAATCCATTTTAAATAAGGTGTTGCTGTAATTATCACCAGTATTTCCTCCCCCGTGATCATAAGGTTCAGATTTGGTAATTACCTTAACCATAATTTTATCATTAGCAATCTCAAGTATCTGAAAAGTATAACAATACTCAGCTCCTTTTTGAAATAGTGATACATCATGATTGCCAAATTTTTTAACTTCAGATAAGTTTTTATAAGCCGCAAATTCACTTGGCAGTTTTTTGCGGGGAAAAAGATTTATAACAAAAGTATCCAAGCCTAAAGCCAGGCTAACATTGATTTGATAGATTATAAATAGGACAGCTATTGTAACTAGAGAATACATTATTGTTTTCTGTTTCATAGCTGTTTTTTTAATGAGCCTCTAACCAGTCTTTACCCAAGCCAAGTTCAACTTCTAAAGGAACAGAAAGTTTAAATGCATTTTCCATTTCATGTTTAATCATGGGTTGGATTTTTTCTAATTCGTCGTTGTGCACATCAAACACAAGCTCATCATGTACTTGTAGCAGCATTTTAGATTTCCAGTTTTCGTCTTGTAATTTTTTATGAATGTTAATCATTGCAATTTTAATTACGTCGGCAGCGCTTCCTTGAATTGGCGCGTTTACGGCATTTCGTTCTGCAGCACTTCTTACAACTGCATTTGCCGAGTTAATGTCTTTTAGATAACGACGGCGACCTAAAATGGTTTGTACATAACCCTTTTCTCTGGCAGAATCAATCTGTTCTTGAATATATGATTTTAATCTTGGATAAGTTTTATAATAAGCATCGATCAAAGCAGCACTTTCGCTTCTTGATAATGAAGTTTGATTGCTTAATCCGAAGGCAGAAACACCATATATAATTCCGAAGTTTACAGTTTTAGCATGGCTTCTTTGCTCGCGGGAAACTTCTTCCAATGCTACATCAAAAACTTTTGCAGCGGTTGCTTTATGAATATCTTCTCCGTTTTGAAATGCTTTAATCATGTTTTCTTCTCCGCTTAAAGCGGCAATAATTCTCAATTCGATTTGCGAGTAATCGGCAGAGATTAAAGTATGATTTTCATCGCGCGCTACAAAGGCTTTACGAATCTGACGTCCTCTTTCTGTTCGAATTGGAATGTTTTGCAAGTTTGGATTGTTAGAACTCAAACGTCCTGTTGCAGCAACAGTCTGCATATAATCAGTATGAACACGTAAAGTTTTTTTGTCAACTTGTTCTGGTAAAGCTAAGATGTAAGTACTTTGCAATTTTACCATTTGACGCCAATCTAAAATTTGTTTTACAATTGGGTTGTCATTTGCTAAATAAGTTAATACTTCTTCGCCGGTTGCATATTGACCAGTTTTGGTTTTCTTTTGCTTTGCTCCGCCAATTTTAAGTTTATCAAATAAGATATCTCCTAATTGTTTTGGAGAGGCAAGATTAAATTTCTCTCCGGCAGTTTCGTATATTTTTTGTTCTAAAGATTTGATTTCAACATCCATTTCTTTAGACATTGCATTTAAAAAATCAACATCTAAGCGAATTCCTTCAGTTTCCATTGCAGCCAAAACGCTTACTAATGGAATTTCGATTTCATCGAATAATTTTTTAGTTTCGGTTTTGTCTAATTCTACGGTGAAGATTTCTTTTAATTGCAAAGTGATATCAGCATCTTCGGCAGCATATTCTTTAATGTCTTCAAGAGGAACATCGCGCATCGAAAGCTGATTTTTTCCTTTTTTACCTATTAAGGTTTCAATTGATTTTGGAGAATATTTTAAGTAGGTTTCTGCCAAAATATCCATATTATGACGCATATCCGGATTAATCAAATAATGCGCAATCATGGTATCAAAAAGTTTTCCTTTTACAGTAACGCCATAATTCGAAAGAATCTTTAAATCGTATTTAAGGTTTTGTCCAATTTTTTCGATGTTTTCATTTTCAAAAAACGGAACAAATTTGTCTACTAATATTTTTGCTTCTTCTTGATTTTCGGGAAACGGAACATAAAATGCTTTTCCTTTTTCGTAAGAGAAAGACATTCCTACAAGTTCTGCATGCAAAGCATCGATTCCTGTAGTTTCGGTATCAAAACAAACCGAAGTTTGGTTTTGTAAATTCTGTAAAAGCAGTTTTACTCCTAAATCTCCTTGAATAGTTTGATAGGAGTGAGGTGTATTTTCTAATGTGCTGTAAAAAGAGGTTCTTGTAGTTTCGGTATCTTCATCTGCGGCAGCACTTCCAAATAAGTCAAACTGTTCTTCGTTTTTTGGCTGTGGTTTTTTGTATAATTTGGCATCTGGAGCAGCTGCAGGAGCAGTTTGTGTTCCGTCAGTTTTAAACAAGTTATCAAATTGTTCCGCCATTCTTCTAAACTCTAATTCTTGAAAAATCGCATCTGTTTTTTCAATATCAGGGCGCGTTAACTCATAATCATTCTCATCAAAAGTTACCGGACAGTCTAGTAAAATTGTTGCCAGTTTTTTAGACAATAAACCTTTTTCTTTATTAGCTTCAATATTCTCCTTCATTTTTCCTTTCAGCTTATCGGTATTAGCCAAAAGATTTTCCATTGTTCCAAACTCTTTCAATAGTTTTTTGGCTGTAACTTCACCAACGCCGGGAAGACCAGGAATGTTATCGGCAGCATCGCCCATCATACCAAGAAAATCTATTACTTGTTCAGGACGTTCGATTTCAAATTTTTCTAATACTTCAGGAACACCCCAAATTTCAATTCCATTACCCATACGAGCAGGTTTGTACATGAAAATGTTTTCAGAAACCAATTGAGCAAAATCCTTATCGGGAGTTACCATAAAAACTTTGTAGTTCTCTTTTTCGGCTTGTTTAGCAATTGTTCCAATTAAATCATCGGCTTCAAAACCGGCAACTTCGATAATCGGAATGTGCATTGCTTTTAGTAATTCACATATATAAGGTACAGCTATTTTAATAGCTTCAGGAGTAACGTCTCGATTTGCTTTGTATTCTGGAAATAACTCATTACGCAATTGGCTTCCGCCTTTGTCAAATGCTACGGCCAAATGGTCTGGTTTTTCTCTTTTAATAACATCTAAAAGTGAGTTCATAAAACCCATAATTGCAGATGTATCCATTCCTTTTGAGTTAATTCTAGGGTTTTTTATAAAGGCATAATAACCACGAAAAATTAATGCGTAAGCATCTAGAAGAAAAAGGCGTTTTTGAGTTGACATATAAAAAATATTAGTCTGTAAAAATAAACAATTGAGGTCTCAAAAATTAAACTAACAAGATTTTTTTTCCACTATATAAGTTATATAAGCTCAATTTAGCATCATGCATACTGTACACGCTCTGCAGTGTGTCTAAATTTTTTTTGATCTAGAATATCTATAATGAGCTTATATAACTTATATGGTAAGAAAAGCAAAAGTTAATGTGAAGTTAAAATTTTTTTATTCGGAGATTTCTTCATTTTCTCTTCATTTTACGAGGGTACTTTTGATCTGTAAAATAAAAGGAATTGAATATTAAATCTTAGAAATCATGAGAAATTTATTAATGTTATTAGTCGCAGTTTTAGGAACAAGTGCAATGGTTCATGCATTTCCTGCAAAAGAGGGTAAAACGGTTCCTGCAAAAGAAGTAAAAGCAACAAAACACAAAAAAAATAAATCTGATAAAAAAACAAAATCAGAAAAAAATACAGCTCCAAAAGAAGAGACAGTAAAAGTAAAAAAGTAAATATATAAGGTTAAGGTTATTATTAAAACAAGTGTAATTAATTTAAAAATTTAGAAATCATGAAAAATTTATTTATTGTATTAGCAGCAGTTTTAGGAACAAGTGTAATGGTTAGTGCTCAAACAACTCCAACTCAGGCAGCGCCTGCAAAAGAGGTGAAAGCTACAAAACACCATCATAAATCAAACAAAAAAGCAAAAGCTGAAACTCCAAAAGAAGAAAGTGCCACTATGAAAAAATAAACATTGCTAATGTTTTGCCTTCAAAAGATTGTAAGGAGGCAAAGTAGGATTAATGATTGTGGAGAATGCGGTTGAAGAAAGCTGATGAAGAAATTTGTCAGCTTTTTTTGTTCGTTAATTTTTTAATAATGTGCCGCTTGATTTTTTATAATTGATTAATTTTAGTTGCACTTAAAAGATGTTTTATGAATGTTTTGATTGTTGAAGATAATAAAGAGCTTGCTGTAGAGGTTTACGACTTTCTTTGCAATGCAGGTTATGTTTGTAAAATTGCAAATAACTGCATGGATGCACTTGATGAGTTTAATAGCAATGATTATGATGCAATGCTGCTTGATTTAGGACTTCCGGATGGCGATGGTTTTGAGGTTTTAAAGGCAGTTCGTAAAACAAAATCAAAAATTGCAGTTATTGTACTTACGGCACGAGGGGAATTGGATGATCGAATTAATGGTCTTCATTTAGGTGCCGATGATTATTTGACAAAACCTTTTGCGCTCACGGAACTCGGAGCAAGGTTGTTTGCAGTAATTCGCAGGATTCATGGTTTTACTTTGAATAACTTAAGTATACACGGTTTTTTGCTGCAGCTTCAGGATTACAAAGTTAGTTTTGATGAAATTGCTATAAACTTGACTAAAAAAGAGTTTGATATCTTTCAATATCTTGTTTTGAATAAAAATCGTGTAATTACGAGATTACAATTGACGGAACACATTTGGGGAGATATTCTGGAGGTTAATTCAGATTCTAATTTTATTGATGTTCATGTTCGAAATCTTCGAAAAAAATTAGATAAACATGCGCCGATAGATTGGTTTGAAACGGTTAGAAATGTGGGTTATCGTATTAATGAATAAATAAATGTCGTGAAGATAAAACACCAATTAGCGATTTTTAATGCACTGACACGCTTGTTGGTGATTTTAATTTTGTGGCTGATGCTTCCTATTTTAGTCGAAAATGTGGTTTATAGACATATCAATAATAGTCTTATTGAGAAAAAAGAAAAGTTTATAGAGCATCTAAATCAACAGGAAATAAATGATTTTATCGAAAATGAAGGCGATTCGACTGAAACGTATTCTCAGTTTTCTACACTTCACAGTGAGTTTTTAGTTCTTTCGAAAGCTCCAATTGTACCCAATCAAAAGAAAACAACCTTTACAAATGAGTTTCGCATTATTGAAGGGGAAGAAAATGAATATAGAATTCTAACACATCATTTTAGTTTTGGAAATGAAAGTTATCAGCTTGAAATTGGCAGCAGTCTTGGCGAGGTAAATGATCTTACTTTTATAATTAGGTTTTTTATTATTATAGTTTTGTTTGTTATTCTTTTGGTGACTTTTTTAGCCGATACGGTTTATATCGAGTATTTATTGAAACCATTTTATAAAATCATTGATACAAAAATAAGGCGTGTCAATGAACCTGAAGTTTTTGATCATACGCCTATAAAGGCAAAATCCCGCGATTTTAGAGAGCTGGATTTGGTTTTGAATCAAATGATGGATCGTATTGCAGAACTTTTTAAAAAAGAAAAACAGTTTATTTCGAATGTTTCCCACGAGCTTCTTACTCCAATTGCTTTGCTTAAAAGCAGGTTTGAAAATTTATTACAGAATGAATCTTTAGATGAAAATGCTTTTGATAAAATCGCAGGTTCGCTGAAGACATTAGATATGCTGAAAAAAATCATCAATAATCTACTGTTGATTTCTAGAATAGAAAACAATCAATATGTGGCTAATGAGGAAATTAATTTTTATGAAATTATAAATGATGTCGAGGAGGATTTACAGGATCGAATTGAAGATAAAGGAATTCAATTTGTAAATAAAATGAAGAATGATCTGGCTTTTAGAGGAAACAAAACCCTGCTTCATATTCTTATTTATAATTTGGTAACAAATGCAATTAAGTATAATAAACAAGACGGAAGTATTATAGTCAGCGATGGTTTTGTACAGAATCAATATTTTATTTCAATTGCAGATTCTGGTATAGGGATGAACGCTTCTCAAATCGAGAATATCTTCAATAGGTTTGCCAGAGTTAGTTCTGATCAGGAAGGGCAGGGGCTGGGCCTTGCGATAGCAAAAAGTATAGCTGTTTTTCATCATATTGAAATCAAAGTTATATCTAACATAAATGAAGGAACAATTTTTACTTTATATTTCTCTGAAACGGTTAAAACTTAATTATTTGTTAAAGTTTTTCTTACTTATAAAACTTCATGTTGTCTTCATTTTACGGTTTTACCTTTGGGTTATAAATAAGAGATAATAATCACAAAAAAAAACAATCATGAAAAAATTAGTAATGTTAGCAATTGCTGTTCTAGGAACAACTGCTATGATAAACGCTCAAACAACTCCAGCAAAAGCTGCACCAGTAAAAGAGGCTAAAGCTCCTAAAAAAGACAAAAAAATGGATAAAAAAGCTGTAAAAGCAGATGCAGCTAAACCAGAAGCGGCGAAAGCAAAAAAATAAAAGGCATTAATTTGCTGAAGTAACCTATGCTTTGCATGAGGTTTTAGAAAAAAATTGTAATAAAAAAGCTGATAGATTAATCTATCGGCTTTTGCTTTTGTTTGAGTTAAATTTTTGATAATAAAAAGCAATAAAATTTTCATTATTTGTTACTTTGCTTAAAACTATAATTAATGATTCTTAAATTTATAATCCTTTGCGTCCTTTTTCTGCTTCTTGAATTTTATTCCTACCAAGCCTTTCGCACTCTTATTAAGTTAAGATGGGTTTTAATAAGCTATCAGATTATTAGTTTTTTGCTTCTAGCATTTATTCTGTATTCTTTTTCTCAAGTAGATCGGTCAGTTGGTCAAACCAAACAGTTTATGTTTACAACAGGTTTGATGCTGCTTATTTATGTGCCAAAAATTGTAATTACATTAGTTTTACTTAGTGAAGACATTTTTAGAATTGGCGCAAGTATCGTGAATTACTTTATTTATAATGCGCCTCGTAAGGAAATGATGCCGGACAGACGAAAGTTTGTAAGTCAGATCGCATTAGGATTGGCTGCAGTGCCTTTTTTATCTTTGATTTATGGAATATTTGAAGGAAAATATAATTTTAAGGTAATCAAACAAACTGTTTTTTTTCCTGATCTGCCAGATGCGTTTGATGGTTTTAAAATCACTCAGATTTCAGATGTTCACAGTGGTAGTTTTGATAATCCTGAAAAGATTAATTATGCTGTTGACTTGATAAATGAGCAGGAATCTGATATGATTCTCTTTACGGGTGATATCGTAAATACTCATGCTAAAGAAATGTATCCTTGGTTGGAAACATTTAATCGTATTAAGGATTATAAATATGGTAAATTTTCGGTTTTAGGAAATCATGACTATGGCGAGTATGTAGCTTGGTCTTCTGAAAAGGAAAAAAAGGAGAATTTTGAGGCAATAAAAAATCTCTATGGTCAAATTGGGTTTGAATTAATGCTAAATGAACATAGATATATTCAGAAAGGCGATGATAAAATTGCTTTAATTGGCGTAGAGAACTGGGGAGCAAATTTTAAGAAAGCTGGAGATTTAAATAAAGCTTCAGAACAGGTAAATCAAGACGATTTCAAGATTTTAATGAGCCACGATCCTAGTCATTGGGAATATGAAGTAAAAAAACATCCTAAGAATTTTCATTTAACCTTGTCTGGTCATACTCATGGCATGCAATTTGGAATTGAGATTCCGGGATATTTTAAATGGAGTCTCGCTCAGTATATTTATAAACAATGGGCAGGTTTATACGAAGAGTCTAAAAGATACGTTTATGTTAACCGCGGGTTTGGTTTTCATGCCTACCCTGGAAGAGTTGGAATTATGCCTGAAATAACGGTCATTGAACTAAAAAAGGGGAACAATGAGGCTTAATTCGTTAAAAATGCTACATTTGTATTAATTATCTTTTTTAACTAGATTAAAAGAATTAAATTTTTGGTTTTATGTCAAAATTTGGAGAACTTATAAATGCTCAGGTTCCAGTGTTAATTGACTTTTACACAGATTGGAACGAATCATCAGTATCGATGCATCCAGTTATTAAGGATGTTGCGGCTGCGCTAGGCGACAAAGCTAAGGTAATTAAGATTGATGTAGATAAAAATCAAGAATTAGCTGAGGCATTGCGAATTAAAGGGCTGCCTACATTGATGATTTATAAAGAAGGGCAAATGATCTGGAGACAGTCTGGAGAACTTGACGCCAATACGCTTATTGGTATTGTTCAAGATCAATTTGATTTTTAAAAGTTACGATTGTGATATTATTTAGTGAATAATATCAAACTTATATCCGTTTTCTTTTAAAAAATGTAATGTTTTTGGGAGAGCAAATTTTAAATTTGGTGAGGCTTTTATGCTGTCATGAAATACAATTACACTTCCTGATTTTACATTTTTTGTAACATTTTCAAGGCATTTTTCAGGAGTAATACTTTGGTCAAAGTCCGCGCTCAAAACATCCCACATAATTATTTTATAGCCTAATTTTCGTAAAATTTTAGATTGCGCTTTTTTTATTTTTCCATAAGGAGGACGAAATAATAAATTGCATGTTTTTTCTTCTTCTAAAATTGCCGCACAGTTTTTTACATTCTCAATATAATCATCGTTGTTACTTTTCCAGCCATTTACATGGTTCATGGTATGATTTCCTATGCTGTGTCCATCGGTTATAAGCTTTTCGAATAAGGATAAGTTGGCTTTAATGTTTTTTCCAATACAAAAAAAGGTAGCTTTTGCATCAAACTTTCTCAATTCGGCTAGTACCCAATCTGTAATCTCTGGAGTTGGGCCATCATCAAAGGTTAGGTATATTTTCTTTTCGTTGTTTGGAATGTCCCAACAATATTTAGAAAACACCGTTTTTATGAATGAATTAGTTTTTACCCAATAAAAGCTCATTGTTAACTTATTTAGAGATAAGTAAATTTAAAAAATGCAGCACTGTTTATCAAGCAGTACTGCATTTTTTTAATTAATATATTTTTCGTATATTATTCTTTTTCACGCCCAAAGCGCTCAAAAATATTTACATATGTATTAAAAGTCGTTTTGTGTTTTTCGTAAAAAGCTTTATCGTTGTTTTCTTTCATTACTTGCAGTAAGCTTCTGTATCGCTCAATATCAGTGATGATGTCAATGGCTAAATCTGTTTGATCTGAACCGCTCAAAGTTTTGTAGTAGTCTAGATTTTCTCTGTATTTATTTACTAGTTTTTCTAATAAATCGTGCGCTTTAGCTGTTTCTCCTACTTTGTAATATCCGCCGGCAAATGGCTCGACTAAAGAGTAGTAGCCAAATTTATCTAATGGCATTTTTGTAATAGCTAAATTGATAACATTTTTAGCTTTGTCAATTTTGCCTTCTGCAATAAGCTGATTCATTAAACGAGATAAATTTGTTCTATAAGTAATGCTGTTTCTTCTAGTCTCTGGATCGTGATAGATTTTCTCGCTTTCGCTGTTACCCCAGTCCCATTTCATTACAATGTCGTACATTTTATCAGCATCAATTTGTCCCATGTCCATTGGTCCGCCATCTTTTGATGGAACATTTTTAATAGGAACTAATTTGTAAACCATTCCGTCTAACTGTAAATAGTTTTTCAGCCATAAATAATCTTCATCATCAAAAGCACCTCCACTAAAATAAATTGGTCGTTTCCAGTTGTTGTTAGCTAAGATGTCAAGCATCATTAATCTGTTTTTATAGATTGCGCTTCCTTTAATGTCTATGTCCATGTAAGGAACAATAGAGTCATTGTATTTTGGATTTACAACTTTATTTTTGATGATGACATTTTTATCAATGTTAACTCTAATCTTGTTTGTTGGGTAAAAATGAATTGTTTGTCCATTCTGTAAGCCTACAGTTGATTTAGGGTTTTTAATAAAATCAATAAAATCCGTAATGTTCCAGCGTGTTTCTATTTTTGGAATATGAGCCACGTAATCTAGTTTATCTCCAACGTATTGCTCATGTGTAAATGATATAGGCAGAGGATCTGATTCGTATGATTTTGCTTTCATTTGATCAATATACCAATCTGTCATGAAAAGACTTGTATTTACAATTTTTACATCTGTTCTAAAGTGCTCAATTTCTTGGGCGTACCATAGAGGGAAGGTGTCGTTGTCTCCAATTGTAAATAAAATAGCATCTTTATCACACGAGCTTAAGTATGCTTTGGCCATTGCAACAGCAGTATATCTGTTTGATCTATCGTGATCGTCCCAGTTTTGTGAAGCCATTAAAATAGGAGCTGCTAATAAACTTCCAGCAATAATAATAGGTCCTGCAATTTTTGGAGCGATATATTTTTGGATACTTTCGTATAAAGAATAAACTCCAAATCCAATCCAAATTGCAAAGACATAGAATGATCCTACAAGAGCATAATCTCTTTCTCGAGGTTCAAAAGGCCTTTCGTTCAAGTAAATTTTTAATGCAATTCCTGTAAATAAGAACAATGCTAAAAGCACATAAAAGCTCTTAAGGTCTTTGTTTGCATGATACATTAATCCAATTAAACCTAGAATGAAAGGAAGGAAAAAGTAAACATTTCTTCCTTTGTTGTTTAAAACGTCAGATGGTAAATTGTCTTGAGATCCTAAATGTAGCGAGTCAAGGGCTTTGATTCCGCTGATCCAGTTTCCGTCTAAATTGTCGTATTTTCCTTGAACATCGCTTTGGCGTCCAACAAAGTTCCACATTAAATATCTCCAATACATATATCCAAATTGATATTCGAACATAAAGCTGAAATTGTCAACAGTAGACGGTTTCTCAATTATTAAGTAATCTTTATAGCTGTTTAAGAATTTAACATAGCCTTCGTTGTCAATTTGTTTTTGGGCATACGCATGTCTAAACTCAGAAATGGTTTTTTCAACCTCATTTCTTAATTGAGCAGTTGCTTTGTTGTATTCATCTTCGCTCAATTGGCTGGCATCAATTCCGTATTTTGCTAAATCCTCTTCGTAATTATAGTTTGGGTTGATCTTGAACTTAGGCGGATTTGTAAAGCTGATGTAGTTTTGAATGTGCCCTGTTTCAGTACTCCACATTCTTGGCAGAATTGTTTTCTGATTATCATCTGAATTTTGATCAGCGTTTTTGTAATTATTGGTAATGATATATTTACCAGTTTTATCGTCTCTCTCGTAGTTAGGTTTTTTGTCTAAGTATGGATTTTTGGCATCCAGACCAGCAAAAACTTCAGTGTATTGAGGACCGTAGAATAATGGATTTACGCCATATTGCTCACGATTATAGTAAGCTAAAACTTCGGCAGCATCTGATGGTTTGTTTTCGTTGATAACTGTATTTGCATTTGCGCGTACAGGAAGCATCATCCAAGTTGAAAAACCTATTAGTATAAATAAGATGCAAAGTATAATAGTGTTATAAAAAATCAAACCCTTCTGTTTGGTAAATTTTAAACCAAAATAAAAGAATGCGATAAGTATTAAAACAACAAAAATGGTTCCTGAATTAAATGGTAATCCCATATTGTTTACCATGAAAATTTCAGTTTTACCAAAGAATGCCATTGTTAAAGGCAGAAGTAATTTGAAAATAAATAATAAAATTCCAATTACAACAACATTTGCAATAAGGAAGTTTTTAATCGTTACTTTTTCGTAATGTTTAAAATAATAAAGAAACCCGATTGATGGAATCGTTAGTAGTGCCATAAAGTGTACTCCAAACGAAAGTCCAACAACTAAAGATATGATTAATAGCCATTTGTTTCCTTTTGGTTTGTCCATATCTTGTTCCCAGCGTAAGCCCAGCCAGAAAAGTAATGCGATAAGTAATGAAGCCATTGCATATACTTCGGCTTCAACAGCATTGAACCAAAAACTGTCTGAGAAAGTGTAAGCTAATGCTCCTACAAAAGAACTTCCTAGAATTACAATAGAATTGTTTTGATCAATTTCGGCAAAACGAGCTACAATTTTCTTTAAAATCATAGAAGATGACCAGGACATAAATAGTATTGTAAATGCACTTGAAAAAACAGACATCATATTTACCATTAAAGCTACATGCTGTGCATCTGTAGCAAACATTGCAAAAAACGCTCCCATCATTTGGTATAAAGGTGCTCCTGGCGGATGACCCACTTCTAATTTTGCCGCTGTGGCTATGTATTCCCCGCAATCCCAAAAACTCATGGTAGGTTCAACTGTTAATGTGTAGGTGATTAAAGCGATTGCAAATGCAAACCAACCAATAATTGTATTCCATTTATTGAAATTGAATTGTGCCATATTTAGGTGTTATAATTTTGTATATTTTTAATCCTACAAAGAAAATGTTTTTTTGTGTAAAGAAACGAGCATTAACAAAAAATTCTATAAAAGTATCTGTTGAAAGTAATTTGTTGTGTATGAGTTGTTTCTAGTCTTTTGGGAGGTTGTAAAGTTAAAAAATCAAAAAAAAATGATTTTTTTTGATGAAAAAGCTTGCGCAAATTAAATAAAGCCTTAAATTTGCACTCGCTTAACAGCACTGCTGGTCTATGGTGTAATGGTAACACAACTGTTTTTGGTGCAGTCTTTCTAGGTTCGAGTCCTAGTAGACCAACATAAAAGCCTCTCATTTGAGAGGTTTTTTTTTATGCGAAAAAAATGTCTCTAAAAATTTGCATAAACTAAATAAAGTTTTAATTTTGCACCCGCTTAACAGCATTATTGGTCTATGGTGTAATGGTAACACAACTGTTTTTGGTGCAGTCTTTCTAGGTTCGAGTCCTAGTAGACCAACATAAAAGCCTCTCGTTTGAGAGGTTTTTTTTATGGAGTAAATCCAGATGTTGTGTTTGATTGCGGTTTGGCTCTAGATTTTAAGTGTGATAATGGGTTTTACGGCATGATTTACTAAGCCTTCGCTAATGCTTCCGTTAAAAAAGTGTGCAAAACCTGTTCTTCCGTGTGTGCACATTCCGATAATATCTGCGTTTATCTTGTTTGAAAAGTTTATGATTCCTTTTTCGATATTTGTGTCATTGTAAATATTTGTAGTGTAATCAGTGAGGTTGAATTCTGTGATGAAATCAGTTATAGCTTTTTCTGCTGCGTGTGTAGTTTTAAAGCTGTTTGGTGTGCAAATTGTAACTAAATGTAATTTTGATTGGAATGTTTTGGCGAAGTCAAGGAGTTTTTTGAATGGTTTTTTTGCTTCTTCTGAAAAATCCGATGCAAATACAATGTTTGATGCGTTAAAAGCTTTGATGTCTTTTTTGATTACCAAAACAGGAATGTCAGAATTGCGTACTACTTTTTCAGTATTTGAGCCTATTAGTAGTTCTTCGACTCCAGAAGAGCCATGAGAGCCCATTACAATTAAGTCTATATTGTGATCTTTACTTACTTGTGTGATTCCGTGAATTGGTCTGTCCATTTTTACAATTTCAGTCACTTGAATTCCGTTTAAATATGGTTTTGATGAAATTTCATCCAGCATTTCGTTTGCTTTTTTCATGAAAAGCATGGTTTCGGGGATGCTGGTGCCGCCTAAAATGGCGTCGTTCATTTGGCTTGGAAGTTCAAGCATATGCAGGATGATGATCTCGGAGTTGTTTTTTTTAGCAATTTGTGCAGCGACTTTTAAGGCGTCTTCTGCGTGTTCGGAGAAATCAGTGGGTACTAGAATTTGTTTCATGGTTTTTGGGTTAAATAGTGAGAAATTCTGTTAAATTAATGCTTCTATAAAGATAAGAAATATTTTTAGAGCGATCTATTTATTTTGATTTATAAAAAAATCACTATATTTGCACCGTTATTTATTAAAATCTAAATAATGAGGGGACTAAGTGTCCCCTCTTTTTATAAAATTATGACATTTAAAGAAAAAGTAAACGGATTAATTGCGGAGGCTCTTTTAGAAAAGCCGTCAATCTTTTTGATTGATTTGGCTGTTTCTGATGCTTTTAAAATTAGTGTAGGTTTAGATGGTGATACAGGAGTGGCGCTGCAGGATTGCATCGATATTAGTAGAGCAATTGAGAATAACTTGGATCGTGAAGAGCAAGATTTTTCTCTTGAAGTAGCATCAGTTGGAGTAGGGTCTCCTTTGAAATTGGTAAGACAATACAAGAAAAATATTGGTAGAACATTGATTGTTACTACAAATACTGAAAAAATTGAAGCAGAATTAGTAGAAGCTAACGATGTTTTTATAATTTTGTCTTGGGAAGCAAGAGAACCGAAAAAAATAGGAAAAGGAAAAGAAACAGTTCAAAAAGAGCAACAAATACCTTATACAGAAATTAAAGAGGCAATTGTTACAGTAACATTTTAATTAAAGAATTCGCATGGAAAATTTAGCATTAATCGATTCATTCTCAGAGTTTAAAGACAATAAACTTATTGATCGTGTAACGCTTATGGCAATTTTAGAGGACGTGTTTAGAAATGCATTAAAGAAAAAATACGGTTCTGATGATAACTTCGACATCATTATAAATCCTGATAAAGGAGATATGGAGATCTGGAGAAGAAGAGTAATTGTTGCTGACGAAGATCTTGATTTTGAAAACGAAGAGATTACTTTGACTGAAGCAAGAATGATCGAAGCGGATTTTGAAATTGGCGAAGAAGTTTCTGAAGAGGTTAAATTGATTGATTTAGGGAGAAGAGCTATTTTGGCTTTGCGACAAAACTTAATATCTAAAATTCACGAGCACGATAATACAAATCTTTATAAGCAATTTAAAGATATTATTGGTGATATATATACTGCAGAAGTACACCACGTACGTCCTAGAGTAGTTATCTTGGTTGATGATGAAGGAAACGAAATTGTGCTTCCGAAAGAAAAACAAATTCCGTCTGACTTTTTCCGTAAAGGAGATAATGTTCGTGGAATTATTGAAAGCGTTGAATTAAAAGGAAACAAGCCTCAAATTATTATGTCTAGAACTTCTGAGAAGTTCTTAGAAAAATTATTTGAACAAGAAATTCCTGAAGTATTCGACGGTTTGATTACAGTTAAAAATGTAGTGCGTATTCCAGGTGAAAAAGCAAAAGTTGCGGTAGATTCTTATGATGATAGAATTGATCCAGTTGGAGCTTGTGTTGGTATGAAAGGTTCTCGTATTCACGGTATTGTTCGTGAATTAGGAAATGAGAATATTGATGTTATCAATTATACAAACAACATTCAATTGTTTATTACAAGAGCATTAAGTCCGGCGAAAGTTTCTTCAATCAAAATTGATGAGGAAAACAAAAGAGCTGAAGTGTTCTTGAAATTAGAAGAAGTTTCTAAAGCGATTGGTAGAGGTGGTCACAATATTAAATTAGCGGGTCAGTTGACGGGTTATGAATTAGATGTTATTCGTGAAGGTGATGTTGCTGGTACAGTTGCAGATGAAGACGATGTTGAATTAACAGAGTTTTCAGATGAAATTGAAGAATGGGTAATCGAAGAATTTGCTAAGATAGGTTTAGATACTGCAAAAAGTATTTTAAAACAAGAAGTAGAAGATTTAGTAAGAAGAACAGATTTGGAAGAGGAAACGATTCTAGATGTTATGAAGATACTAAAAGAAGAGTTTGACAGCTAGTTAACAGCTGAAGTCTGGCTCTAACAACACAACGAAAAAGGTAATAATAAAAAGGTTATATGTCTGAAGAGAGAGTAATAAGAATAAATAAGGTTTTAAGGGAATTAAATATCTCGTTAGAAAGAGCTGTTGATTATCTAAAAGATAAGGGTATTGCTATTGATGCAAATCCAAACGCGAAAATTTCTGATAGTGAGTTTAATATCCTGCAAAGCCAATTTGCGGGCGATAAGGGGAATAAGGAAGCTTCTAAAGAGGTTGGAGAAGAGAAAAGAAAAGAAAAAGAAGCATTACGTGTAGAGCGTGAGAAAGAAATTGAAGACAAACGCAGACAAGACGAGGAGCGCCAAAAGCAACAGGAGATTATAAAAGCGAGAGCAGTTGTAACTGGACCTGTGCAAGTAGGTAAAATAGATTTAAATCCGAAGAAACCTGCAGTTGTTTCTACTCCTATTGAGGAGCCAGTTAAAGCTGAAGAGCCAAAAGCAGTTATTACTCCAACTCAACCAGAAAAACCAGTTCAGAAAGAAGTTGTACAGCCTGAGCCAGCGGCTCCTGTAGTTTCTGAAGAGAAAAAGGTAGAGAAACCTATTATTACAGAGAAAAAAGAAGTTAAAGCTGAAGTTTCTAAAACAGCGCAAGAGCCTATTGTTTCAACAGATCCTGCAACTGCCGAAGAAACGATCACAACTCAATATCAGAAATTATCTGGAACAACTCTTACGGGGCAAACAATTGATTTATCTCAATTTAATAAGCCTAAGAAAAAGAAAGAAGATCCTAAAATTACGCCTAATAAACCGGGTGCGCCAGGAGTTGGGAATAATGCTAATAAAAATAAGCGTAAAAGGATTGCTCCTAAACCGGGAACTCCAGGAGCGCCAAAACCTCAAGGAGCTGGTAATGCACCAGGAACTCCAAATCCTAATAAAATCACGCCAAACAATGGTGGTGGCGGATTTAATGCAAATAGAAGTGCGAGACCTGGTTTTGTAAAAGGAAACCGTCCTGCTATTGTAGCAAAAGTTGAGCCTACTGAAGAAGAAGTAAAAAACCAAATTAGAGAGACTCTTGAAAAACTTCAAGGTAAAGGAGGGAAATCTAAAGCGGCTAAATATAGAAGAGATAAAAGAGAAACGCACCGTCAGAAATCTGATGATGAGCAAAGAGCTCTTGACGAAGGAAGTAAAACAATTAAAGTTACTGAATTTGTTACTGTAGGTGAAATTGCGATCATGATGGATGTGCCGATTACAAAAGTAATTGGAACTTGTATGTCTTTAGGTATAATGGTTACGATGAATCAGCGTTTAGATGCTGAGACATTAACAATTGTAGCTGATGAATTTGGCTACGAAGTTGAGTTTATTACTGTTGATATCGAGGAAGCTATTGAGGTAGTTGAGGATAAAGAAGAAGATTTAGTAACTAGAGCGCCTATTGTTACTGTAATGGGTCACGTTGACCACGGTAAAACATCTTTACTGGATTATATCCGTAAAGAAAATGTTATCGCTGGAGAGTCGGGTGGTATTACGCAGCACATTGGAGCATATGGAGTTACTCTTGATAATGGTCAGAAAATCGCATTCTTAGATACTCCAGGTCACGAGGCGTTTACCGCGATGCGTGCACGTGGAGCTCAAGTTACGGATATCGCTATTATCGTAGTAGCTGCGGATGATGATATCATGCCGCAAACAAAAGAAGCAATTTCTCACGCACAAGCTGCGGGAGTGCCAATTATATTCGCAATCAATAAAATTGATAAACCAAATGCTAATGTTGAGAAAATCAAAGAGCGCTTGGCTAGTATGAATTTACTTGTTGAAGATTGGGGTGGAAAAATTCAGTCACATGATATTTCTGCAAAAGTTGGAACAGGAGTAAAAGAACTATTAGAGAAAGTTTTATTAGAAGCTGAGATTTTAGATTTAAAAGCTAATCCAAATAAGGCTGCGCAAGGAAGTGTTGTAGAGGCTTTCTTAGATAAAGGAAAGGGTTATGTTTCAACAGTTTTAGTACAACAAGGTACTTTGAAAATTGGAGATTATATGCTTGCTGGAAAACATCATGGAAAAGTTAAAGCAATGCATGATGAGCGTGGACATACTGTTTTAGAAGCAGGTCCTTCGACTCCGGTATCTGTTTTAGGTTTAGATGGTGCTGCGACTGCGGGTGATAAATTCAATGTATTTGAAGATGAGAAAGAAGCAAAACAAATTGCATCTAAGCGTTCTCAATTAATGCGTGAACAATCTGTACGTACACAACGTCATATTACACTTGATGAAATTGGACGTCGTATCGCTCTTGGTCAGTTTAAAGAATTGAATGTAATTCTTAAAGGAGACGTTGATGGATCTGTTGAGGCATTATCAGATTCGTTCTCTAAACTTTCTACTGAAGAAATTCAAATTAATATTATCCATAAAGGTGTTGGGGCAATTACAGAAACTGATGTTATGTTGGCTTCTGCTTCTGATGCAATCATTATCGGATTTAACGTTCGTCCTGCTGGAAATGCTAGACAGCTTGCTGATAAGGAAGAAATTGATATCCGTTACTATTCTATTATTTATGCGGCTATCGATGACTTGAAAGATGCAATGGAAGGAATGTTAGCTCCTGAAATGAAAGAGGAGATTTTAGGAACAGCTGAGATTCGTGAGATTTTCAAAATTTCTAAAGTTGGTTCGATTGCAGGATGTATGGTAACTGACGGTAAGATTTTAAGAAGCTCTAAAATTAGAGTTATTAGAGATGGAGTTGTAGTACACACAGGAGAATTAGTTGCTTTAAAACGTTTCAAAGATGATGTTAAAGAAGTTTCTAAAGGTTATGATTGTGGTATTCAAATTAAAGGTTTCAATGATATTGAAATGAATGATGTTATTGAAGCTTATCACGAAGTTGCTATCAAAAAGAAATTGAAGTAAAATCAAAATATGTTTAAAAAAAAGTCTCGAATGTTCGAGACTTTTTTTTGTTTTAATTTTTAGCTGAATGCGTCTTTTTTGAAATAAATAGTTAAGATGATTTTTGGTTTGGTAATAAATTGAAAAGTCTGTGTAAAGTTGTTTAGGGACAATTTTTTTTTTTTTTTTAAAACTGGTTTGTTTTATTTTATGATGTAAAATAGATAGTTGAGGATGATGTTTATTTTGATTAAAGGGGTGTTTGTTTCTTTGAGAGTTTTGTTTCGTTAATGGTTCGGTGTGGAAATTGGTTATTCTTGTGGGAATTAATAAAAGGTGGTTTTGTGCTTACTGTGGTTAATGTGTATTGTTCTGTTGTGAATGTAGTGCTTTTAGATAAGTAGGGAAGAAAAGAGTGGATTGAATGTTATGAAAGCGGATTATTAATGATTTTATAAAATGAGATGAAAAATAATTCAGATTATCAATAGGCTGAGTGGATAGGATTTAATTTGACTAATAATGTTGCGGGTAAATTGTGTCTTAAGATAATTATGCATGGTCTGCTCTGTGATTTTTCGTCTCAGGAAGAATTGTTGGATGGTTTTGTGTTGTTTGAGTCTTTGTCAGTTTTGGTTTCTGATGCTTTTAAGTTGAATTTGGAGTATCTAAATAAGTCTTTTGAGTTTGGGGATGATGAAAGTGGTTTGCGATGCTGATTTACTCTTTGAATTTGTCTTGAGCGTTCAGATTAGTGAGGTGAATACGGCAAGCTTTATATGATTATGTGTCGAGGAATAAAGGATGCAGGATTGTTTATATTATGCTGTGGATATTATTACGATAGGGGGTATTTATTTGTTTTTAATAATGAAACAAGCTGCGCGTAGATTGAGTAGTGATCTTGTTGAAAGTTGGTTCTTTTCTTTCTGGAAATGTAGTTTTTTTGTCAGGCTTGTTTGTTAGTTTTTGCTGTATATTTTTGATAAAGAAGGAATGATGTTAGGGAAAGTCACATTGTTTGTGTTGTGTGTAGATATATTGATGTAGAAGAGGGGAGTATTTTGACAAGTGCAACTGTAGGGTTTCTTGATTCTAATGTGAACTTTTAGGTAGATTTGGCAGGAGTGAAAGGAGAGATGTTTGATTGTTTAGACGTAATTGATGTTGATTAGTGGATTGGAGAAAAGTGATAAAACAAGAAAAGCAACTCTATTTAGAGTTGCTTTTCTTGTTTTAATTTGGGTTAAATAGTGTGCTATTTGTTGGGTTTTAATAAAAATACATTTTTGTATTTTTTCTTGATGTCGGCCAAATTTCTTTCTGCTTCTATTCTAGATTTAAAACTGCCTACGATTACTTTGTAATTTGGCGTATTGAAAATTATTGTGCCGTCAATGTTTGAATATTCTCTTTTAAAGTCGGATAGTGTTTTTTTTGCTTCTTCGCTTTTTCCGCTGAAGATTTGAATTCTATAAGAATCATTTGTACTTATTGATGTGTTAAATTTGCGTTTCTCATTCAGTAACTGCTCGAATTTAGGATCTTGATTTACTGTTAAATTTTGATCTTGAGCATTAATGTTTAGAGCTAACGTTAACATTGCTAGTGTTAAGAAAACTTTTTTTGAAGGGGTTAAAATTCTCATAATGTGATGGTTTTTGTGCAAAAATACTATTTAAAGTTTGTATGTAAAATTTTAATATTATTTAGAATTGATATAAATTGATATTTAAGAGTATTTTAAGGTTTTGAGAATAGTTCATAAGTCGTATTTTTGTGCAAGTTTTAAAAGAAGGTATTAATTTTAGTCTGATTTACTACAGAAAAAATCATACCAAAAATTAGTAGATAATTATTATACTATATGAAAAAGGTGGGTAACCATAATTCGATCTCCAGAAAATTATTACTTAGTTTATCGCTAACGTTAATTTTCTCCCTAACTTCATTTGCTCAAGATCCTGCTGCTCCTGCGGCTCCTGAAGCTGCGGCTCCTGCTGCTGCTACGGGCGGTGATCCAGTAAAAGGGAAAGAACTTTTTAATGCAAATTGCGCTGCATGTCACAAATTAGATGCTAAATCAACAGGTCCTGCTTTAAGAGGAATTGCGGATAAGCATGATAAAGCTTGGCTTTATAAATGGGTGCATAACAGTTCTGACATGATTAAGTCAGGTGATCCTGTTGCGGTTAAACTTTTTGAGGAAAATAATAAGGCAGTAATGACTTCATTTCCTCAATTATCTGAAGGCGATATTGATAATATTATTGCTTTTACTTCTGAGAAAAAAGCTGAGCCAGCTGCTGGTGCGCCTGGAACTGTTCCTCCTGGTCAAAAAGTTGAAGGTGGAGGTATTTCTAATAATATTATTTTAGGAGCTCTTGCTCTTGTGATGGGTATTTTAGTTGTTATGTTGTTCATGGTGAACAAGGTTTTAACTAAAGTAGCTAGTAATAACGGAATTGAAGTTGCGCCAAAAGAAGGTAGAACTCCAATTTGGAAAGCTTTTGCTAAAAATCAATTTTTAGTTTTAGTTACTTCAATATTTTTACTTTTAGCTAGTGGTTATTTTGTATACGGATACTTGATGCAGGTAGGTGTTGATCAAAATTATGAGCCAATTCAGCCAATTCACTATTCTCACAAAATTCACGCTGGAGATAATGAGATCAATTGTAAATATTGTCACTCTGCTGCACGTGTAAGTAAAACTGCTGGTATTCCTTCATTAAATGTTTGTATGAACTGTCATAAAAATATTTCTGAAGTTGCTGAGACTACTGCTACTGCAGAGTACAGTAAAGCATTCTACGATGGAGAAATTCAAAAATTATATGATGCTGTTGGATGGGATAAGACTAAGCAAGCTTATACTGGAAAAACTAAGCCTGTAAAATGGGTTCGTATTCATAATCTTCCTGATTTTGTTTATTTCAATCACTCTCAACACGTTTCTGTTGCGGGAGTTGAATGTCAAACTTGTCACGGTCCGGTACAAGAATTTGAAATCATGAAGCAATACTCTAAATTAACAATGGGATGGTGTGTTGATTGCCATAGAAAAACTGATGTTAAGATGGAAGGAAATGCATACTATGATAAAATTCATGCTGAACTTTCTAAAAAATACGGTGTAGAGAAATTAACTGCAGCGCAAATGGGAGGTTTAGAATGCGGTAAATGCCACTATTAATCGAATTATTAAGATTTTAATATTTATATACAATGTCATCAAACAAAAAATACTGGAAAAGTGTTGAAGAACTAGAAAATAGTTCTATTGTTGAGGCGCTTAGAAATAACGAATTTGTTGAAGAGATTCCTACAGATGAATTCTTAGGAAATGCAGATGCTTTAGCTACATCTGGAACTTCACGTCGTGACTTTTTAAAGTACGTAGGATTTAGTACTGCGGCAGTTACACTTGCTGCTTGTGAAGGTCCTGTGCACAAGTCTATCCCTTATGTATTACAACCAGAGCAAATCATTCCTGGTGTTGCAGATTTTTATGCAACTACTGTTTTTGATGGTTTTGATTTTGCAAACCTTTTGGTAAAAACTCGTGAGGGTCGTCCAATTAAAATTGAGAACAATACTATTTCTGGAGCTAAATTTTCTGCTAATGCTAGAATTCATGCATCTATCTTAGGATTATATGATAGTATGCGTTTGAAAGAGCCTAAATTAGATGGAAAAAATAGTAGCTGGTCAGCAGTTGATTTAAAAATTAAATCAAGTTTAGCTGATGCAAAAGCAAAAGGAGGTCAAGTAGTATTATTAACAAATACATTAGCAAGTCCATCTACTGAGAAATTAATAGGTGAGTTTATTGCTAAAAATCCAAATGCTAAACATGTAGTTTACGATGCGGTTTCTTCATCTGATGCGTTAGATGCTTTTGAAACTGTTTATGGTGAAAGAGCTTTAGTAGATTGTGATTTTTCAAAAGCTTCATTAATTGTATCTGTTGGTGCTGATTTCTTAGGAGATTGGCAAGGTGGTGGGTATGATGCTGGATATGCAAAAGGGCGTATTCCTCAAAACGGAAAAATGTCTCGTCATTTTCAGTTTGAATCAAATATGACATTATCTGGAGCTGCAGCTGATAAGCGTGTTCCAATGACGACAGCTGATCAAAAACAAGCTTTAGTTCAGATTTATAATGTTGTTGTTGGGGGTTCGGTTCCAGTTTCTTTAGATGCTAAGTTTAAAGCGGAAGTTGAAAAAGCAGCGCAACAATTAAAAGCAGCTGGTTCTAAAGGAATTTTAGTGTCTGGCTTAGAAGATAAGAATGCGCAATTATTAGTTTTAGCTATTAATCAAGCATTGTCTAGTGAGGCTTTTAATACAGCTGAAACAAGACAAATTAGAAAAGGTTCTAACGCTGTAGTTGCTCAATTATTAAAAGATATGAATGCAGGAAGTGTTCATACTTTAATTATGAGTGGTGTTAATCCTGTTTATACTTTAGCTGATTCTGCTTCTTTTGTTTCTGGATTGAAAAAAGTTAAAACGTCAGTTGCTTTATCTTTAAAAGAAGATGAAACTGCTGCTATATCAACAATTGCTGCACCAGTTCCTCATTATTTAGAGTCTTGGGGAGATTTGGTGATTACAAAAGGAACATATAGTTTAACACAACCTACAATTCGTCCAATCTTTGATACAAAACAACTTCAAGACGTTTTATTGTCATTGAATGGTGTTGCAGGGAATTTCTACGATTACCTTAAAGCTAATTCAGGGTCAATTATTGCAGGATCTTCTTGGAACAAAGTTTTACATGATGGTGTTTTTGTATACGGTTCAAGTGCTTTAAATGGTGGTTCTTATGATTACGCAGGTGCTGCAAGTGCACTTTCAAAATCAAAAGCTGCTGGAGAGCTTGAATTAGTTTTGTATACTAAAACTGGAATGGGAGACGGACAACATGCAAACAATCCTTGGTTGCAAGAGTTTCCAGATCCAATCACAAGAGTTTCATGGGATAACTATATTACAGTTTCTAATGCTGATGCAAAGAAATTTAATTTATCAAACGAAATTGTTGCAAATGGAGGTTTGAATGGTAGTTATGCTACTATTACTACTGCAGATGGAACTAAATTAGAAAATGTGCCGGTAATTGTTCAGCCAGGACAAGCAGTTGGTACAGTTGGTTTAGCTGTAGGTTACGGTCGTAAAGCGGCTTTAAAAGAAGAAATGCAAGTAGGTATTAATGCTTACGCTTTATATAAAAACTTCAATAATGTTCAAGCTGTTTCTATTGTAAAAGCTAATGGAGAGCATGAGTTTGCTTGTGTTCAAGGGCAAAAAACATTAATGGGAAGAGGAGATATTATTAAAGAAACAACTTTAAAAATCTTTAATACTGAAGATGCTAAACATTGGAACGAACAACCAATGGTATCTTTAGATCACCAAGAAGTTGAAGCTACTACTGTTGATTTATGGGAATCATTTGATCGTTCTACTGGACATCACTTTAACTTATCAATCGACTTGAACGCTTGTACTGGATGTGGAGCATGTGTTATTGCTTGTCATGCAGAAAATAACGTTCCTGTAGTAGGTAAATCTGAGGTTAGAAGAAGTCGTGATATGCACTGGTTGCGTATTGATAGATATTATTCTTCTGAAAGTACTTTTGCTGGGGATAACGAAAGAAAAGAAGGTATTGCTGGTTTGTCTAGTTCATTGTCTACATTCAATGAAATGGAAAAACCTGGGGATAATCCTCAAGTAGCATTCCAACCTGTAATGTGTCAGCACTGTAATCACGCACCTTGTGAAACAGTTTGTCCGGTTGCCGCGACTTCACACGGTCGTCAAGGTCAAAACCACATGGCATACAACAGATGTGTTGGTACTCGTTACTGTGCTAATAACTGTCCTTATAAAGTTCGTCGTTTTAACTGGTTCTTATACAACAAAAACAGTGAATTCGATTATCACATGAATGATGATTTAGGTCGTATGGTATTAAATCCAGACGTAAATGTACGTTCACGTGGTGTTATGGAAAAATGTTCTATGTGTATTCAAATGACACAAGCTACTATATTAAATGCTAAAAAAGAAGGCCGTTCAATTGTTGATGGAGAATTCCAAACAGCTTGTTCAAGTGCTTGTTCTTCTGGAGCAATGATATTTGGTGATGTTAATGATGCCGAAAGTAAAGTTGCTAAATTAGCAGCTGATGATAGATCATATCATTTATTAGAGCATGTAGGAACAAAACCTAATGTGGTTTACCATGTTAAAGTTAGAAATACTTAGAATAAATTATTAATAAGAAACAATATAAAGGATTATGTCGTCTCACTACGAAGCACCCATTAGAAAACCTTTAGTTATAGGTGATAAATCATATCACGATGTAACTGTAGATGTGGCAGCACCTGTTGAAGGTCCTGCAAATAAACAATGGTGGATTGTATTTTCAATCGCATTAATAGCCTTCCTTTGGGGGTTAGGTTGTATAATTTACACCGTATCTACCGGTATTGGAACATGGGGATTAAATAAAACAGTTGGCTGGGCTTGGGATATTACTAACTTCGTTTGGTGGGTTGGTATTGGTCACGCTGGAACTTTGATTTCTGCAGTACTATTACTTTTCCGTCAACGTTGGAGAATGGCTATTAACCGTTCTGCGGAAGCAATGACTATTTTCTCAGTAGTTCAAGCAGGTTTATTTCCAATTATTCACATGGGACGTCCATGGTTAGCATACTGGGTTTTACCTATTCCAAATCAGTTTGGATCTTTATGGGTAAACTTTAACTCACCATTACTTTGGGACGTATTCGCGATTTCTACTTATCTTTCGGTATCATTAGTTTTCTGGTGGACTGGTTTATTGCCTGATTTCGCAATGCTTCGTGATAGAGCTATAACTCCTTTTAACAAAAGAGTTTATTCTATCTTAAGTTTTGGATGGAGTGGTAGAGCTAAAGATTGGCAGCGTTTTGAAGAAGTATCATTGGTATTAGCTGGTTTAGCAACTCCTCTTGTACTTTCTGTACACACAATTGTATCGATGGACTTTGCTACTTCTGTAATTCCAGGATGGCATACAACAATTTTCCCTCCATACTTCGTTGCTGGAGCGGTATTCTCAGGATTTGCAATGGTAAACACATTGTTGATTGTTATGAGAAAAGTTTCTAATCTTGAAGCATATATCACATTGCAGCATATTGAATTAATGAATATCATTATTATGATTACAGGTTCGATCGTTGGTGTAGCTTATATCACTGAGTTATTCGTGGCTTGGTATTCTGGAGTAGAGTATGAGCAATATGCATTCTTAAACAGAGCTACTGGACCTTACTGGTGGGCATATTGGTCAATGATGACTTGTAACGTTTTCTCTCCACAATTTATGTGGTTCAAAAAACTAAGAACAAGTATCATGTTTTCATTTATTATTTCGATTGTGGTAAACATCGGAATGTGGTTTGAAAGATTCGTAATTATTGTTACTTCTTTACATAGAGATTATCTTCCATCTTCTTGGACAATGTTCTCACCAACATTTGTTGATATTGGAATTTTCATCGGAACAATTGGTTTCTTCTTTGTATTGTTTTTATTATACTCTAGAACATTCCCTGTAATTGCGCAGGCAGAGGTTAAAACAATTCTAAAAGGAACAGGAGATAATTACATTAGAGAAAGAGCAAAAAATAAAGATTCACATCATGAGTAATAAAGTAATATACGCCATTTATAATGACGATGATATTTTGATGGATGCAGTAAAGAAAACTAGAGCTGCGCATCATCATATTGAAGAGGTTTTTACTCCATTTCCTGTTCACGGATTGGATAAAGCAATGGGTTTAGCACCAACAAGATTAGCAATTTGTTCTTTTCTTTACGGATGTGTTGGTATTTCATTTGCTACATTTATGATGAGTTATATCATGATTCACGATTGGCCGCAAGATATTGGAGGTAAGCCTAGTTTTAGCTTCATTCAAAACATGCCTTCTTTTGTGCCTATTATGTTTGAGATGACTGTGTTTTTTGCTGCCCACTTAATGGTTATTACTTTTTATATGAGAAGTAGATTATGGCCTTTTAAAGAAGCTGAAAATCCAGATGTGAGAACAACAGATGACCATTTTTTAATGGAAGTTGCTGTGAATAATAATGAAGCAGAACTAGTTACTTTTTTCGAAGGAACTGGAGCTGTTGAAGTTAAAGTAATTGAAAAGAATTAATTGTAGCTATGAAAAGGATATATAAAATAACACTTTTAGTTGGTATAACTATTTTAGTTTCATCTTGCCACAATAATTCGGCACCAAACTATCAGTATTTCCCTAATATGTATGAGTCTTTGGCATATGAGCCATATGCAGAAGCAAAAGTATTTAAGGGTGGTAAAGAAGGACAGCTTCCTGTAGAAGGAACTATCAATAGAGGTTTTGAGCCTTATGAGTATGAAAATTCAACTGCAGGTTATGAATTGGCGAAAGCTAATTTAAAATCGCCTTTGACTGAAGCAGAAAAAAGTTCTGAAAAAGGAAAAGAACTTTTCGATATTTACTGTATAAGCTGCCATGGTGCAACTGGAAATGGTAAAGGTAAATTAGTTGAAAGAGAGAAATTTCTTGGAGTACCTAGCTATAAAGACAGAGAGATTACAGAAGGAAGTATCTTTCATGTTGAGACTTATGGTTTAAATGCAATGGGTTCGCATGCAAATCAATTAAGTGCCCACGAACGTTGGTTAGTTGCTGACTATGTTCTAAAACTAAAAAGCCAATTATAATTGTTGAACAAACTGATCGTAATAGATATGTATACATTTTCAAGTAAATTAAAAACTTTTTCTTTCATCCTAATGATCGTTGGTATATTAGGAATAGGATATGGTTTTTTAACTGCTCCTAAAGATATTCAAGAAGTTGAAAAAATTCTTGCTGCAGATGCACATGGTTCTCATGGTACTGCGCATGAAGCAACAGCAGAAGCTTCTCATGCAGAAGCTGGACATCACGAAACTGCTGAGGCATCTCATGATTCACATAAAGGTGGTGAACATGCAAAAGTTAATGCCGCTGATGAACATACAGAACATTTAAACCATGTACTGCACCAATTACAAAATAAACCATGGTCTGCATTATATGTAGCTTGTATTTTCTTTTTGTTGCTTTCAATGGGGGTTTTAGCATTTTATGCTATTCAACAAGTTGCACAAGCAGGTTGGTCTCCAGTTTTGTTTAGAGTAATGCAGGGTATTACTGCTTATTTACCAGTTGGTTCTGTAATTTTCTTTATTATTTTGGTTCTTTGCGGACTACATTTTAATCATATTTTTGTATGGTTAGGGGAAGGTGTTACAGATCCAAAAAGTCCTAATTATGATGCAATTATTGCTGGAAAATCAGGTTATTTAAACTTTCCATTTTGGATTGTTAGAGCTGGTATCTTTTTATTAGGATGGAATTTATATAACTATTTCTCAAGAAAGAATTGTTTAGCTCAAGATGAAGCAAATGATGATTTATACTATAAAAAGAACTTTAAGGCATCAGCTGGATTCTTAGTATTCTTTATCGTATCTGAATCTATTATGTCTTGGGATTGGATTATGTCATTTGACCCACACTGGTTTAGTACATTATTCGGATGGTATGTTTTTGCTTCTTTCTTTGTAAGCGGAATTACTACTATTGCTTTAGTGACTATTTATTTAAAATCTAAAGGATATTTAGAGTTTGTTAATACAAGCCATATTCATGATTTAGCTAAATTTATGTTTGGTATTAGTATTTTCTGGACGTACTTATGGTTCTCTCAGTTTATGTTAATCTGGTACGCTAATATTCCTGAGGAGGTTACTTATTTCATCACAAGAATTCAATTATATAACTTGCCATTCTTTGGTGCTGTCGTTATGAATTTTGTTTTTCCATTATTAATCTTAATCAATACTGATTTCAAACGTCTTAGCTGGATTATTGTAATGGCTGGTATTGTTATTTTATTAGGACATTATATTGATTTCTTTAATATGATTATGCCTGGTACAGTAGGAGATAAATGGTTTATTGGAGTTTCTGAAATTGCGTCTATTCTTTTCTTTTTAGGATTGTTTATTTTTACAGTATTTACTGCATTAACTAAATCTCCTTTACTTGCAAAAAGAAATCCTTTCATAGAAGAAAGTAAACATTTTCATTATTAATATTTAAAGAAATAAACAGATGACAAGTTTGTTGGTAATTGTAGTTTTAGTTTTATTAGCAGTTGCATTATGGCAATTGACCAAGATATTTGATCTTACTCAAGTAGGATCTTCTTCGGACGATTCCCAGGTTGCATCAGATAATGATAATAATATTCAGGGATATATTATGTTTGGCTTTTTAGCTTTCATTTATATATTTACTATTTATGGTTTACTAAAATGGGGTAAATTAGTACTTCATACGCCAGCTTCTGAGCATGGGCTTTTGGTAGATAATTTGATGAATATTACTTGGGTATTAATTTTTACAGTTCAAGTAATTACTCAAGGATTATTACATTGGTTTTCTTTTAAAAATAGAGGACATAAAGATAAAAAAGCTTTATTCTTTGCAGATAGTAATAAATTAGAAGCGATTTGGAGTATTATTCCATCAGTAGTTTTAGCTTGTTTAATTCTTTATGGATTATATGCTTGGAATAATATCATGTTTGTTGATAAAGATGAAGATGTTGTAGAGATTGAATTATATGCTCAACAGTTTAAATGGACGGCAAGATATGCAGGTCAAGATAATGTTTTAGGAAAAGCAAACGTGCGTTTGATTGAAGGTATTAATACATTAGGAGTTGATATGTCAGATCCTAATTCTCAAGATGACATTGTTGTTTCTGAGCTTCATATTCCTAAAGGTAAAAAAGTGCATTTCAAAATGCGTTCTCAGGACGTTCTGCATTCAGCTTATTTTCCTCACTTTAGAGCACAGATGAACTGTGTGCCTGGTATGGTAACTGAGTTTGCTTTTGTTCCAACTTATACTACTGCTGAATACAGAGAGTTGCCATTTATGGTTGAGAAAGTTGCAAACATCAACAAATTAAGAGCTGAAAAAAGTATTGAGTTAGTTGCAAAAGGTGGTACAGCTTTAGATCCTTACACATTTGATTATTTATTATTATGTAATAAAATTTGTGGAGCTTCACACTATAACATGCAAATGAAAGTTATTGTAGATACTCCAGAAGAATATAAAAAATGGTTAAGCGAGAAAACTACTTTAGCTCAGGATATTAAAGCGGCAGCAGCTGCTAAAAAGCCTGAAGCAGAAGGTGCTGCACCAAGTGATACTACTGCAAAAGTTATCGATACTGTAAAAGCGGTTGTAGATACTGTAAAAGCAGCTGTAGCTAAAGTTGCGATGAAATAATATTATTAAGAAAATTTAAAGTACACATATATGTCAGCAGAAGCGCACGGTCACGATCACGGACACGATCACGAGCACGAACATCATCATAAAGACACGTTCATTACTAAATATATTTTTAGTATTGATCACAAAATGATCGCTAAGCAATACTTGATTACAGGTATTATCATGGGGATTATTGGTATCGCTATGTCTTTGCTTTTCAGAATGCAATTGGCTTGGCCAGAAGAGTCTTTTAAAATCTTTAATGTTTTATTAGGAGACAAATTTGCACCTGATGGTGTAATGGCAAATGATATTTATCTAGCTTTAGTTACAATTCATGGTACCATTATGGTATTCTTTGTACTGACAGCTGGTTTAAGCGGAACTTTTAGTAACTTACTTATTCCGCTTCAAATTGGAGCGCGAGATATGGCTTCTGGATTTATGAATATGATTTCATACTGGTTGTTCTTTTTATCTGCTGTAGTTATGTTATGTTCTTTATTTGTTGAAGCTGGACCAGCTTCTGCAGGTTGGACAATTTATCCACCATTAAGCGCTTTACCACAAGCAATTCCAGGTTCTGGAACAGGTATGACTTTATGGTTAGTTTCGATGGCTATCTTTATTGCATCTTCATTAATGGGATCATTAAATTACATTGTTACTGTTATCAATTTGAGAACTAAAGGTATGTCTATGACTAGACTTCCTCTTACAATCTGGACATTTTTTGTAACAGCAATTATTGGTGTTATTTCATTCCCAGTATTATTATCAGCTGCTTTATTATTGATTTTTGATAGAAGTTTCGGTACTTCATTCTTCTTATCTGATATTTATATTGCAGGAGAGGTTTTACATTACCAAGGAGGTTCTCCGGTATTGTTCGAACACTTATTTTGGTTCTTAGGACACCCTGAAGTTTACATCGTAATTTTACCAGCAATGGGACTTGTTTCTGAAATTATGGCTACGAATTCTCGTAAACCAATTTTCGGATATAGAGCGATGATTATGTCAGTTCTTGCAATTGCATTCTTATCTACTATTGTATGGGGTCACCACATGTTTATCTCAGGTATGAATCCTTTCTTAGGATCTGTATTTACTTTTACAACTTTATTGATTGCAATTCCTTCAGCTGTAAAAGCTTTTAACTGGATTACAACTTTATGGAAAGGTAACTTACAGTTTAACCCTGCAATGTTATTCTCTATCGGAATGGTTTCTACTTTCATTACTGGAGGTTTAACAGGAATCATTTTAGGAGATAGTACTTTAGATATTAACGTTCACGATACTTACTTTGTAATTGCTCACTTTCACTTAGTAATGGGTATCTCTGCACTTTACGGAATGTTTGCTGGTATTTACCACTGGTTCCCTAAAATGTACGGAAGAATGTTAAATAAAAACTTAGGTTATATTCACTTCTGGATTACTGCAGTTTGTGCTTATGGAGTTTTCTTTCCAATGCACTTTATTGGATTAGCTGGTTTACCAAGACGTTATTATACAAATACTAACTTCCCATTGTTTGATGATTTACAAAATGTGAATGTTTTAATTACAACATTCGCTCTTGTAGGAGGAGCTTTCCAATTAGTATTTTTATACAACTTCTTTAGCAGCATTTTCTACGGTAAGAAAGCAGTTCAAAATCCTTGGAGATCTACAACATTAGAGTGGACAACTCCTGTTGAGCATATTCACGGAAACTGGCCAGGTGAAATTCCTCATGTATACCGTTGGCCGTATGACTATAGTAACCCAAATCATGATGTAGATTTTGTTCCTCAAAATGTACCAATGAAAGAAGGTGAAGAAGTTTTACACCACTAAAATATTAGAAAGACTGTCAGATGACAGTCTTTTTTTTATGCGTTTATTTTTAGCGGTTAGATATTACTGTTTAGATACTGATTTACTTTGTATATCTTTGTAAAATGAATGAGAATTTAGATCCAACGACCAAAGGATATAACCCAGAAGAATTAGATCTTGAAAAAAGATTGCGCCCATTGTCATTTGATGACTTTGCTGGACAAGATCAGGTTTTAGAAAACTTAAAAGTTTTTGTTGCTGCTGCAAATCAACGTGGCGAAGCGCTTGATCATGCTTTGTTTCATGGACCTCCTGGACTTGGAAAAACTACTTTGGCAAATATTCTGGCAAATGAATTGGAGGTAGGAATCAAGATTACATCTGGACCTGTTTTAGATAAACCAGGTGATTTAGCTGGATTGTTAACAAATCTAGATGAAAGAGATGTTTTATTCATTGATGAAATTCATCGTTTGAGCCCTATAGTTGAAGAATATTTATATTCGGCAATGGAAGATTTCAAGATTGATATTATGATCGAATCTGGTCCAAATGCTAGAACCGTACAAATCAATTTGAACCCTTTTACTTTGATTGGAGCGACAACTCGTTCGGGATTGTTAACGGCTCCAATGAGAGCTCGTTTCGGGATTTCATCTCGATTACAATATTATTCTACTGAACTTTTGACAACAATTGTCGAAAGGAGTGCTGGGATATTAAAAATGCCTATAGATCTTGAAGCGGCAATTGAAATTGCAGGCCGAAGCCGAGGTACTCCTCGTATTGCAAATGCATTATTGCGACGAGTTCGTGATTTTGCGCAGATAAAAGGTAACGGAACTATTGATATTGAGATTTCTCGTTACGCGTTAAAAGCTTTAAACGTTGATGCTCATGGTTTAGATGAAATGGATAATAAAATATTATTGACTATTATCAATAAGTTTAAAGGTGGGCCGGTAGGTCTTTCTACTTTGGCAACAGCTGTATCTGAAAGCAGCGAGACTATAGAAGAAGTCTATGAACCTTTTTTAATTCAAGAAGGATTTATTATGCGTACGCCTCGCGGACGTGAAGTTACTGATAAGGCATATAAACATTTAGGTAAAATAAATACAAATATTCAAGGAGGTTTGTTTTAGCTGTTATGTCTAATAATGTAAAATATAATTACCCAAATAAATTATCAATTGTTCGGTTTTTTAAAGATGCTGAGGGAGTTCGAAGAAATCCAATTCCTTTTCATAAAAAGTATTTTGAGAAATTTGGTGACTCTTTTTCTATTAGAATTGGTTTCTCAAAACATATCATTTTGTCGAGAGATAATGAAATTGCACAATATATTTTAGTTAAGAATCAAAAGAATTACAACAAATCGAAGTTTCAATCTGTATATCTTTCCAAGTATTTAGGGAAAGGTCTTTTAACCAGCGATGGTGATTTTTGGTTAAAACAAAGACGTCTTATCCAACCTGCATTTCATAAACAAAAAATGAATCAATTGGTTGACAATATGAATACAGCTATTATTGTAGAATTGGATAATTTAATTGAAGATAAGTCAATAGATCTTTTCCCAATTATGAGTAATCTGGCTTTTAATGTTGTTGCGAAATCTTTGTTTCAATTGTCAACTGCAGAAAATAAATTCGAGCGAATTAAATTTATCATTGAGGAAGTTCAGAATTTTTTAATCAAGGAAATTAGACTTCCGCATAAAGCTTGGTGGTTCTCAATGAGTGGCCAAGTAAAAAATCATCTCAAGTTAGCCGAAGAGAATAATAGTATTATTCGTGAAATTATCGAGGAAAGAAAAGCTTCAAAGGAAGAGATAAATGATTTATTGAATATGCTTTTAGAAACTAGATATGAAGATACTGGTGAAAGCATGTCTGTGGAACAATTAATTGATGAAATTAAAGTTTTGTTTATTGCGGGACATGAAACGACTGCAAATGCTTTAACATTTACACTTCATTTGTTAGGCAGCAATCCAAAAGTGCAGCAAAAGGTTTTTGAAGAAATTAGTCAAATTGAATCGCAAACTGACAATGTGATAGAACAACTTCAAAAAATGACCTATTTGAATGCCGTTTTAAACGAATCTATGCGTTTATATCCGCCAGCTTGGATTACAGATAGACAGAATCTTGAAGATGATTCTCTTGGCCTGTTTAAAATAAAGAAAGACACGCTGATAGGAGTTTCTTTTTATGAATTGCACCGTAATCCTAAATATTGGAATGATCCAGATGAATTTATTCCTGAACGATTTTTGGGAGAGCAAAGAAAGGAATCAATGAAATATTTTTATCCTTTTGGAGCTGGACCAAGAATGTGTATTGGGACTGGATTTGCTATTTACGAAATGTGTCTTACGATATCGCAAATTGTAAAAATGTATTTCATTAAATCTAATGACGACGTAATTCAATTTAATCCGTTGATTACTTTAAAACCTGTTAATGTTAAAGTTTCATTCTCTAAAAGATGCTGATTAATTCTAAAGAGACATATTCAAAATTTATTAAATCAGAAGCTAAACGACTTGGTTTTATTTCATGTGGAATATCGAAAGCTGGTTTTTTAGAAGAAGAAGCTCCACGACTTGAGAAATATCTGAAAAACAACTATAATGGTCAAATGACCTATATGGAAAATCATTTTGATAAGAGACTTGATCCAACTTTATTGGTTGATGATGCAAAAAGTGTCGTCTCTCTTTTACTTAATTACTATCCTTCAGAAATTCAAAATGAGGAAAGTTTTAAAATTTCTAAATACGCCTACGGTCAGGATTATCATTTTGTGATAAAAGAAAAATTAAAGGAATTTCTTCATTCCATTCAAGAAAATATTGGTGAAGTTTCTGGCCGCGCTTTTGTTGATTCAGCACCAGTTTTGGATAAGGCCTGGGCTGCGAAAAGTGGTTTAGGATGGATTGGAAAAAGCAGTAATTTAATAACTCAAAAAGTAGGTTCTTTTTATTTTATAGCAGAACTTATCTTAGATTTAGAGTTAGAATATGACTATGCAGTAACAGATCATTGTGGTTCTTGTACAGCTTGTATCGATGCTTGTCCTACACAAGCTATAGTTGCTCCATATGTGGTTGATGGCAGTAAATGTATATCTTATTACACTATTGAATTAAAAGAAAATATTCCCTATGAAATGAAAGGGAAATTTGATGAATGGATGTTTGGATGTGACACTTGTCAAGATGTTTGTCCTTGGAATCGATTTTCAAAACCACATTCAGAGCCATTGTTTAATTCAAATCCTGAATTACTTTCTTTCTCTAAAAAGGATTGGCTTGAAATTACCGAAGAAACTTTTCGGTTAGTCTTCAAAAATTCGCCTATAAAAAGAACCAAATTTGATGGACTTAAGCGAAATATAAATTTTCTAAAATAAATTTACTTTTTATCCTTTTTAAACTTCCTTATTGAAATTTTATTTCATATAATTTTTATATGCACAATATTGAATATCAATTTGTTATGTGTGTTTTGTTTCTTTTTGTGTTTCGTGTTTTGTAAGATAATTTTACGGATTAATCACTTAGACTTTGTTATGCTGTTTTTTCTGTAAAATTTTAAGAATTTTCTGCTGTTTTGTTATTGAATTGTTATGTTTTTAAAATTTTAAGGTTAATTTGTTTTGAAGAATTGTGCATTTCAACGTTTTTCCGAGTAGTTTATCGACTAATGTAGTTAGTATTGAGGGCTTTGTATACTTTCGCGGCACCAAATTTACTTAACTAACCCCCAAAGACATTGTGTCTTGAACCTAATATATTATGGCTCAAACGCTTTACCATTTTTTATGTGATTTTGAAAAGTCCTTTTTCAATTGTCAAAAATCCGTTTACATCATTTTTTCGTATTTATATTATAATCTGAAAGCCAAATTTGGTTTTTCAGCTTCCAAGTTTTCTATTCTCCCAACTAATACCCTGTTTGTCTATGCGTAACTTTACTTTTAATGTATCTAGTTTTGTTAGGTCAAGTTTTTTTCTTTTATTATTTCTGTTAGTATCATTAAGTTCTGTTGCTCAGGTTTGTGGTACACCTGGAGGTGATGGCCCTATAGCGATAACAGGCTCTGTAAATACTTATTTCCCAATTAGTGGTGATATTAATTTAAATGCTGGGGCTCAGGCAATTTTATTGGCGGCATCTCCAGGATCAGATGGTAAAGGAAACAACTTTGGTACGATTCCGATTTCTGCTGGAGATCTGATTTTGATTATTCAGATGCAAGATGCAACAATTGATTATAGTGACAATCCACTGTATGGATCTGGAACAACAAATAGTGGTAAAGACCTTTTAGGTGGTACTGGCTTTCTAAATATTAATAATACGGGGATTTTTGAGTATGTTATTGCGACAAATAATGTTCCACTTGCAGGAGGAAATCTAACTTTTAAAGGAACAGGTTCCAATGGCGGTGTCCGAAATAGTTTTTTTAATGCAAAAGCAACAACAACTAGAGGACAGAGAACATTTCAAATCGTTAGAGTACCCCAATATTCTAATTTAACTTTAAATTCGATTATTACAACTCCGCCTTTTAATGGTGTTGCAGGAGGTGTAATTGCTTTTAATGTTTCTGGGACTTTTAATTTTAACGGCAATATAATTGATGGGTCAGCAAGAGGATTTAGGGGAGGTTACAGCCCAGTAGCAACGACTGGTGTAAATAATGATTTAACTTATGTCGGTGCCTCAGATAATACTGCAATTTCAGGTAAAGGAGAAGGAATTGCTGGTACACCAAGATACATGTGGGATGGTTTTAGTCAAGTTGATAATGGAGCTGCTAATGAAGGATTACCGGGAGGATCTTCAGGTAGAGGAGCTCCTGCAAATGCAGGTGGTGGAGGAAATGATCATAATTCCGGCGGTGGCGGCGGCGGAAATGGTGGATTCGGAGGTTTAGGAGGTAAAGGTTGGCAAGGCGGCGGCGGCGCTACAAGTCCTAGAACTGGAGGAGGAAGACCAGGTTTTACTTCTTTTAAGACACCAGAACCAGAACTGACTCGACTAATTATGGGAGGCGGTGGTGGAGCCGGTGATGCTAATAACGCTATAAATGGAGTTAAAGGAGGAGTTGGTGGAGCTATAATTCTTATTAATGCGGGTAATATTCAAGGAACTGGAACTATTAAAGCAAACGGAGGAGAAGGAGCACCAGGTTCGTACGCAGGAGCGCCAGATGGAGCAGGTGGTGGTGGAGCTGGAGGAAGCGTTTTTTTAAATATTTCGAATACTAATACTATTGCCACAAATGTTACTATTGAGGCGAATGGAGGAAAGGGAGGTAATACACTTAATGACTTAGGAAATTCGCACGGACCTGGTGGTGGTGGTGGTGGTGGAATTATTAGATATAATGTTCCAGGAACAGGAGTAACGATAAATCCTTCCGTTACTGCTGGTGCCTCTGGTAAAACAGATAACGGCAGTGCTAACGGGGTAGATCATGGCGCGCAACCAGGTGAAGCTGGATCTGTAAAATCATTTATTTCTTCTGATGTGCCTCCTAATTTGCAAGTAAATGCAAGTTGTTTTCCTATTTTGGAGACAACAGTAAAGGCATTAACAACAAGTGAAGTATGTGGTTCGATTGGTGAGAAAGTTACATATGAGATTCAAATAAAGAATACTGGAGCAGGAAATGCAGCTGGAGTTTTATTAGATTTCTCTTTTCCAGCAAATATTGAATTTGATGCTGCGACAGCATCTTATTCAACGGAGGCTTCAGGTCCTTCTGGGGCTTTGTCTAGTACAGGTTCGGCTAATAATCCTTTAATTGGAAATTTTAATATTGCACAAAACGGAGTTGTCACTATAACTTTAGTTGGAAGAATATCAGGTACAATTGCTGCAGGGAAACATAGTTCTAGTGCGCAAGCTCAGTACTTAGATCCAACTCGCAGGCTAGATGCTACTAGAAAAATAACTGCTGCTGTAAATGGATATGGTACAGTAAATAAAAAATATGAAGGAGCGAACCAAGCAGATGTTCCGGGAACAAATTTTAATGGCGTTGGTTCAACAATAATAGTTGATGATATTACAATTTTGGCACTGCCAGCAGCTCCAACAGTTAATACAACTCAGGGAAATTGTACAACTCCAACTGGAACTATAACGGTTACAGCACCTGCTAATGGTCCGAGCGTAAGTTATACTTTAACAGGAACAAATCCAGTAACTGCACCAACAAGTAATGCAACTGGTGTTTTTCCTGGCTTGGTATCAGGAACTTATCAAGTAACCACAACCAATTCACAGGGATGTACTTCGCTTCCAACTACAGGAATACAGATTATTGCGGTTCCAGGAGCTCCAACAACCACTGGTGTTTCAATGTGTGTTGGGGACTCGGGATCATTAAAGGCTACTTCTTGTTCTAGTAATTTTGTAAATTCTGGAACTACAATATCAGGAGCGTGGAATAGAGATACAGATCCTACAGCTTTAAGACCTACTACTAGTATGATTAATTCTGGTACTTGTGGGTTTGATATTAGTATTATTAGAAATTACGTTGCCATTCCTTTCCAAGTAAGTGTTTCTGGGAATTATATATTAGAGATGAATGCTAGTAATAATGCTGATCCTATGGGGTATATTGTTTCTGGAGCTTTTGTACCAGGTAGTTGTTCAACAGGTAATTGGATTAAAGGAGATGATGACAGCGCAGGAAATAGGCTCCCTCGTTTAGGCGTTGGCTCGGGTCAAGGAATTATGACTTTATACGCTGGAACTACTTATACTTTAATATCTACTACTTATGCAAGTAGTACAGGTAATATTTCAGGTACTTTTTCTTGGTTAGTAACATCTAGACCAAACGGAGGTGAGATCATGTTGCAGACTCCCGGAACAATAAATTGGTACAAAGAAGCATCTGGAGGTACATCAATAGCTTCTGGAAATTCTTTTGATCCTGTAGGAGTTGCAAATTCAGGTGTAGCAAATAGAACAACACCTATATCAACTATTTTTTATGCGGAGTGTTCTAATAATCCGGGTTGCAGAACAGCAACGAATTTTGTCATTAATGCAAAACCTACTGTAACAGCAGTCTCTACTGGATCACGATGTGATTCAGGAGAAGTAACTTTGGGAGCAACAGCTTCATCAGGAACAATCAATTGGTATACTGCAGCGACAGGAGGAGCTATAGTAGCGACAGGTACAAGTTATAAAACACCAAGTTTATCTACAACTACAGATTATTATGTAGAGGCTGTAGCTAATGGTTGTACTTCTACAGCTAGAACTAAAGTTACAGCAACAGTAAATACGACACCAACAATTATTAGTACAACTCCTAGATCAGGATGTGCAGGAGAAACAGTTACTTTGTCTGCATCAGCCTCGGCTGGGACAATCAACTGGTATAGCAATGTGACAGGTGGAATCTCGTTAGGAACAGGTACAAGTTTTACTACACCGAATTTATCTGTAACTACTACTTATTATGTAGATGCTACTAATAATAATTGTACTACCGGATCTAGAGTTGCCGTAGCAGCTACAGTAAATCCGCTTCCAACAGCATATGCGGTTACAGGTGGTGGAACATATTGTACAGGAGGAACAGGATTTGCAGTTGGATTAAGTAATTCAGATAGTGGAGTAAGTTATCAATTACAATTAGGAGGGTCTAATAGTGGAACTGCTGTTACGGGAACTGGTAATGCGATCAGTTTTGGAACAAAAACAACGGCAGGAACTTATACTGTGATTGCTACTAATACTGGAACATCTTGTACTGCAACAATGACAGGAAGTGCTGTTATTACTATAAGTACTATCCCATTAGCCCCAGGAGTGGGTACTATAACACATCCAACTTGTACAGTTGCTACAGGAAGTGTTGTATTGAGTGGTCTTCCATCAGGAAATTGGACAATCAACCCAGGAAATATTACAGGAAGTACAACTTCTACAACTATTTCAGGATTAACAGCTGGGACTACCTATAACTTTACAGTAACAAACGCTACAGGCTGTACTTCACCTGCATCAGGTAATGTTGTGATCAATCCACAACCAGCCACACCATTAGCCCCAGGAGTCGGCACTATAACACATCCAACTTGTACAGTTGCTACAGGAAGTGCTGTATTGAGTGGTCTTCCATCAGGAAATTGGACGATCAACCCAGGAAATATTACAGGAAGTACAACTTCTACAACTATTTCAGGATTAACAGCTGGAACTACCTATAACTTTACAGTAAGAAACGCTGCAGGCTGTACTTCACCTGCATCAGGTAATGTTGTCATTAACGCCCAACCTGTTTTACCTACGGCGCCACTTGCAACAGTTGCTACTGCAGTGATTTGCGGTGGTTTTACAGCTAATTGGAACGCTGTTCCTGGTGTAACTGGTTATTTGTTAGATGTGGCAACAACTAATACTTTTAATGGTGGAACCTTTGTTTTAAACAGTAAGGATGTTGGAAATGTTACTTCTTTTGTTGTTAATGGTTTAGCATCTGGACCTTATTATTATAGAGTTTGGTCAGTTAATAGTTGTGGTATTGGAGCAACAGCTTCAAATATGATTAGAGTAGATGTAAATTCAAATCCAATCGCATTAGTATTAACAGGAAGCACCATTTGTTTTTCCCCAGGAGGAAACGGTACAATTACCTCTTCAAGTTCAGTAAGTGGAGTAAATTATCAATTATATAACTCAAGTAATGCAGTAGTTCAAGGATCAAAACCTGGAACAGGATCAGCTTTGACATGGTCAAATCTTACTGCAGGAACAGGATATTATGTTGTTTCGTCAGCAACAACAGGAATACCAGCACTAACATGTACAACAAATAGTAATACAGTAGATGTAACAACGACTGCAAACCCTGCTGGATTATCATTAACAGGAAGTACTATTTGTGTTTCACCAGGAGGAAATGGTACAATTACCTCTTCAAGTTCAGTAAGTGGCGTAAATTATCAATTATATAACTCAAGTAATGCAGTAGTTCAAGGATCAAAACCTGGAACAGGATCAGCCTTGACATGGTCAAATCTTACTGCAGGAACAGGATATTATGTTGTTTCGTCAGCAACGACAGGAACACCAGGATTAACATGTACAACAAATAGTAATACAGTTAATGTAGAAACAAATCCTCTTCCAACTGCTTCAATAACGGGGACATTGGGAGCTTGTTTAACTACTACTTTAAATGCAGTAACGAATGCAACTTCACCATCTTATGTTTGGTATAAAAATAATATTGAAATTTCTGGTCAAACATCATCTTCATTGGTTGTAAATTCTGATGGAGATTATAAGGTAAAAGTTAAAAATACTTTAACTGGATGTGAGGAAACTTCTGCTGTATCAACTGTAAAAGTTAGCGATACGGAAAAACCTGCAAAACCAGTTTTAGCCGATGTAACAGGTGAGTGTTCAGCTACGGCTACCGCACCTACAACTACAGATACATGTTCAGGTACTATCACCGGAACAACTACAGATGCCGTGAGTTATAATACTCAGGGAACCCATATCATTACATGGAGTTTTAATGACGGTAACGGAAATGTAGAAACAGCGACACAAAAAGTCATTGTAAAAGACACCCAAAAACCTGCAAAACCAGTTTTAGCCGATGTAACAGGTGAGTGTTCAGCTACGGCTACCGCACCTACAACTACAGATACATGTTCAGGTACTATCACCGGAACAACTACAGATGCCGTGAGTTATAATACTCAGGGAACCCATATCATTACATGGAGTTTTAATGACGGTAACGGAAATGTAGAAACAGCGACACAAAAAGTCATTGTAAAAGACACCCAAAAACCTGCAAAACCAGTTTTAGCCGATGTAACAGGTGAGTGTTCAGCTACGGCTACCGCACCTACAACTACAGATACATGTTCAGGTACTATCACCGGAACAACTACAGATGCCGTGAGTTATAATACTCAGGGAACCCATATCATTACATGGAGTTTTAATGACGGTAACGGAAATGTAGAAACAGCGACACAAAAAGTCATTGTAAAAGACACCCAAAAACCTGCAAAACCAGTTTTAGCCGATGTAACAGGTGAGTGTTCAGCTACGGCTACCGCACCTACAACTACAGATACATGTTCAGGTACTATCACCGGAACAACTACAGATGCCGTGAGTTATAATACTCAGGGAACCCATATCATTACATGGAGTTTTAATGACGGTAACGGAAATGTAGAAACAGCGACACAAAAAGTCATTGTAAAAGACACCCAAAAACCTGCAAAACCAGTTTTAGCCGATGTAACAGGTGAGTGTTCAGCTACGGCTACCGCACCTACAACTACAGATACATGTTCAGGTACTATCACCGGAACAACTACAGATGCCGTGAGTTATAATACTCAGGGAACCCATATCATTACATGGAGTTTTAATGACGGTAACGGAAATGTAGAAACAGCGACACAAAAAGTCATTGTAAAAGACACCCAAAAACCTGCAAAACCAGTTTTAGCCGATGTAACAGGTGAGTGTTCAGCTACGGCTACCGCACCTACAACTACAGATACATGTTCAGGTACTATCACCGGAACAACTACAGATGCCGTGAGTTATAATACTCAGGGAACCCATATCATTACATGGAGTTTTAATGACGGTAACGGAAATGTAGAAACAGCGACACAAAAAGTCATTGTAAAAGACACCCAAAAACCTGCAAAACCAGTTTTAGCCGATGTAACAGGTGAGTGTTCAGCTACGGCTACCGCACCTACAACTACAGATACATGTTCAGGTACTATCACCGGAACAACTACAGATGCCGTGAGTTATAATACTCAGGGAACCCATATCATTACATGGAGTTTTAATGACGGTAACGGAAATGTAGAAACAGCGACACAAAAAGTCATTGTAAAAGACACCCAAAAACCTGCAAAACCAGTTTTAGCCGATGTAACAGGTGAGTGTTCAGCTACGGCTACCGCACCTACAACTACAGATACATGTTCAGGTACTATCACCGGAACAACTACAGATGCCGTGAGTTATAATACTCAGGGAACCCATATCATTACATGGAGTTTTAATGACGGTAACGGAAATGTAGAAACAGCGACACAAAAAGTCATTGTAAAAGACACCCAAAAACCTGCAAAACCAGTTTTAGCCGATGTAACAGGTGAGTGTTCAGCTACGGCTACCGCACCTACAACTACAGATACATGTTCAGGTACTATCACCGGAACAACTACAGATGCCGTGAGTTATAATACTCAGGGAACCCATATCATTACATGGAGTTTTAATGACGGTAACGGAAATGTAGAAACAGCGACACAAAAAGTCATTGTAAAAGACACCCAAAAACCTGCAAAACCAGTTTTAGCCGATGTAACAGGTGAGTGTTCAGCTACGGCTACCGCACCTACAACTACAGATACATGTTCAGGTACTATCACCGGAACAACTACAGATGCCGTGAGTTATAATACTCAGGGAACCCATATCATTACATGGAGTTTTAATGACGGTAACGGAAATGTAGAAACAGCGACACAAAAAGTCATTGTAAAAGACACCCAAAAACCTGCAAAACCAGTTTTAGCCGATGTAACAGGTGAGTGTTCAGCTACGGCTACCGCACCTACAACTACAGATACATGTTCAGGTACTATCACCGGAACAACTACAGATGCCGTGAGTTATAATACTCAGGGAACCCATATCATTACATGGAGTTTTAATGACGGTAACGGAAATGTAGAAACAGCGACACAAAAAGTCATTGTAAAAGACACCCAAAAACCTGCAAAACCAGTTTTAGCCGATGTAACAGGTGAGTGTTCAGCTACGGCTACCGCACCTACAACTACAGATACATGTTCAGGTACTATCACCGGAACAACTACAGATGCCGTGAGTTATAATACTCAGGGAACCCATATCATTACATGGAGTTTTAATGACGGTAACGGAAATGTAGAAACAGCGACACAAAAAGTCATTGTAAAAGACACCCAAAAACCTGCAAAACCAGTTTTAGCCGATGTAACAGGTGAGTGTTCAGCTACGGCTACCGCACCTACAACTACAGATACATGTTCAGGTACTATCACCGGAACAACTACAGATGCCGTGAGTTATAATACTCAGGGAACCCATATCATTACATGGAGTTTTAATGACGGTAACGGAAATGTAGAAACAGCGACACAAAAAGTCATTGTAAAAGACACCCAAAAACCTGCAAAACCAGTTTTAGCCGATGTAACAGGTGAGTGTTCAGCTACGGCTACCGCACCTACAACTACAGATACATGTTCAGGTACTATCACCGGAACAACTACAGATGCCGTGAGTTATAATACTCAGGGAACCCATATCATTACATGGAGTTTTAATGACGGTAACGGAAATGTAGAAACAGCGACACAAAAAGTCATTGTAAAAGACACCCAAAAACCTGCAAAACCAGTTTTAGCCGATGTAACAGGTGAGTGTTCAGCTACGGCTACCGCACCTACAACTACAGATACATGTTCAGGTACTATCACCGGAACAACTACAGATGCCGTGAGTTATAATACTCAGGGAACCCATATCATTACATGGAGTTTTAATGACGGTAACGGAAATGTAGAAACAGCGACACAAAAAGTCATTGTAAAAGACACCCAAAAACCTGCAAAACCAGTTTTAGCCGATGTAACAGGTGAGTGTTCAGCTACGGCTACCGCACCTACAACTACAGATACATGTTCAGGTACTATCACCGGAACAACTACAGATGCCGTGAGTTATAATACTCAGGGAACCCATATCATTACATGGAGTTTTAATGACGGTAACGGAAATGTAGAAACAGCGACACAAAAAGTCATTGTAAAAGACACCCAAAAACCTGCAAAACCAGTTTTAGCCGATGTAACAGGTGAGTGTTCAGCTACGGCTACCGCACCTACAACTACAGATACATGTTCAGGTACTATCACCGGAACAACTACAGATGCCGTGAGTTATAATACTCAGGGAACCCATATCATTACATGGAGTTTTAATGACGGTAACGGAAATGTAGAAACAGCGACACAAAAAGTCATTGTAAAAGACACCCAAAAACCTGCAAAACCAGTTTTAGCCGATGTAACAGGTGAGTGTTCAGCTACGGCTACCGCACCTACAACTACAGATACATGTTCAGGTACTATCACCGGAACAACTACAGATGCCGTGAGTTATAATACTCAGGGAACCCATATCATTACATGGAGTTTTAATGACGGTAACGGAAATGTAGAAACAGCGACACAAAAAGTCATTGTAAAAGACACCCAAAAACCTGCAAAACCAGTTTTAGCCGATGTAACAGGTGAGTGTTCAGCTACGGCTACCGCACCTACAACTACAGATACATGTTCAGGTACTATCACCGGAACAACTACAGATGCCGTGAGTTATAATACTCAGGGAACCCATATCATTACATGGAGTTTTAATGACGGTAACGGAAATGTAGAAACAGCGACACAAAAAGTCATTGTAAAAGACACCCAAAAACCTGCAAAACCAGTTTTAGCCGATGTAACAGGTGAGTGTTCAGCTACGGCTACCGCACCTACAACTACAGATACATGTTCAGGTACTATCACCGGAACAACTACAGATGCCGTGAGTTATAATACTCAGGGAACCCATATCATTACATGGAGTTTTAATGACGGTAACGGAAATGTAGAAACAGCGACACAAAAAGTCATTGTAAAAGACACCCAAAAACCTGCAAAACCAGTTTTAGCCGATGTAACAGGTGAGTGTTCAGCTACGGCTACCGCACCTACAACTACAGATACATGTTCAGGTACTATCACCGGAACAACTACAGATGCCGTGAGTTATAATACTCAGGGAACCCATATCATTACATGGAGTTTTAATGACGGTAACGGAAATGTAGAAACAGCGACACAAAAAGTCATTGTAAAAGACACCCAAAAACCTGCAAAACCAGTTTTAGCCGATGTAACAGGTGAGTGTTCAGCTACGGCTACCGCACCTACAACTACAGATACATGTTCAGGTACTATCACCGGAACAACTACAGATGCCGTGAGTTATAATACTCAGGGAACCCATATCATTACATGGAGTTTTAATGACGGTAACGGAAATGTAGAAACAGCGACACAAAAAGTCATTGTAAAAGACACCCAAAAACCTGCAAAACCAGTTTTAGCCGATGTAACAGGTGAGTGTTCAGCTACGGCTACCGCACCTACAACTACAGATACATGTTCAGGTACTATCACCGGAACAACTACAGATGCCGTGAGTTATAATACTCAGGGAACCCATATCATTACATGGAGTTTTAATGACGGTAACGGAAATGTAGAAACAGCGACACAAAAAGTCATTGTAAAAGACACCCAAAAACCTGCAAAACCAGTTTTAGCCGATGTAACAGGTGAGTGTTCAGCTACGGCTACCGCACCTACAACTACAGATACATGTTCAGGTACTATCACCGGAACAACTACAGATGCCGTGAGTTATAATACTCAGGGAACCCATATCATTACATGGAGTTTTAATGACGGTAACGGAAATGTAGAAACAGCGACACAAAAAGTCATTGTAAAAGACACCCAAAAACCTGCAAAACCAGTTTTAGCCGATGTAACAGGTGAGTGTTCAGCTACGGCTACCGCACCTACAACTACAGATACATGTTCAGGTACTATCACCGGAACAACTACAGATGCCGTGAGTTATAATACTCAGGGAACCCATATCATTACATGGAGTTTTAATGACGGTAACGGAAATGTAGAAACAGCGACACAAAAAGTCATTGTAAAAGACACCCAAAAACCTGCAAAACCAGTTTTAGCCGATGTAACAGGTGAGTGTTCAGCTACGGCTACCGCACCTACAACTACAGATACATGTTCAGGTACTATCACCGGAACAACTACAGATGCCGTGAGTTATAATACTCAGGGAACCCATATCATTACATGGAGTTTTAATGACGGTAACGGAAATGTAGAAACAGCGACACAAAAAGTCATTGTAAAAGACACCCAAAAACCTGCAAAACCAGTTTTAGCCGATGTAACAGGTGAGTGTTCAGCTACGGCTACCGCACCTACAACTACAGATACATGTTCAGGTACTATCACCGGAACAACTACAGATGCCGTGAGTTATAATACTCAGGGAACCCATATCATTACATGGAGTTTTAATGACGGTAACGGAAATGTAGAAACAGCGACACAAAAAGTCATTGTAAAAGACACCCAAAAACCTGCAAAACCAGTTTTAGCCGATGTAACAGGTGAGTGTTCAGCTACGGCTACCGCACCTACAACTACAGATACATGTTCAGGTACTATCACCGGAACAACTACAGATGCCGTGAGTTATAATACTCAGGGAACCCATATCATTACATGGAGTTTTAATGACGGTAACGGAAATGTAGAAACAGCGACACAAAAAGTCATTGTAAAAGACACCCAAAAACCTGCAAAACCAGTTTTAGCCGATGTAACAGGTGAGTGTTCAGCTACGGCTACCGCACCTACAACTACAGATACATGTTCAGGTACTATCACCGGAACAACTACAGATGCCGTGAGTTATAATACTCAGGGAACCCATATCATTACATGGAGTTTTAATGACGGTAACGGAAATGTAGAAACAGCGACACAAAAAGTCATTGTAAAAGACACCCAAAAACCTGCAAAACCAGTTTTAGCCGATGTAACAGGTGAGTGTTCAGCTACGGCTACCGCACCTACAACTACAGATACATGTTCAGGTACTATCACCGGAACAACTACAGATGCCGTGAGTTATAATACTCAGGGAACCCATATCATTACATGGAGTTTTAATGACGGTAACGGAAATGTAGAAACAGCGACACAAAAAGTCATTGTAAAAGACACCCAAAAACCTGCAAAACCAGTTTTAGCCGATGTAACAGGTGAGTGTTCAGCTACGGCTACCGCACCTACAACTACAGATACATGTTCAGGTACTATCACCGGAACAACTACAGATGCCGTGAGTTATAATACTCAGGGAACCCATATCATTACATGGAGTTTTAATGACGGTAACGGAAATGTAGAAACAGCGACACAAAAAGTCATTGTAAAAGACACCCAAAAACCTGCAAAACCAGTTTTAGCCGATGTAACAGGTGAGTGTTCAGCTACGGCTACCGCACCTACAACTACAGATACATGTTCAGGTACTATCACCGGAACAACTACAGATGCCGTGAGTTATAATACTCAGGGAACCCATATCATTACATGGAGTTTTAATGACGGTAACGGAAATGTAGAAACAGCGACACAAAAAGTCATTGTAAAAGACACCCAAAAACCTGCAAAACCAGTTTTAGCCGATGTAACAGGTGAGTGTTCAGCTACGGCTACCGCACCTACAACTACAGATACATGTTCAGGTACTATCACCGGAACAACTACAGATGCCGTGAGTTATAATACTCAGGGAACCCATATCATTACATGGAGTTTTAATGACGGTAACGGAAATGTAGAAACAGCGACACAAAAAGTCATTGTAAAAGACACCCAAAAACCTGCAAAACCAGTTTTAGCCGATGTAACAGGTGAGTGTTCAGCTACGGCTACCGCACCTACAACTACAGATACATGTTCAGGTACTATCACCGGAACAACTACAGATGCCGTGAGTTATAATACTCAGGGAACCCATATCATTACATGGAGTTTTAATGACGGTAACGGAAATGTAGAAACAGCGACACAAAAAGTCATTGTAAAAGACACCCAAAAACCTGCAAAACCAGTTTTAGCCGATGTAACAGGTGAGTGTTCAGCTACGGCTACCGCACCTACAACTACAGATACATGTTCAGGTACTATCACCGGAACAACTACAGATGCCGTGAGTTATAATACTCAGGGAACCCATATCATTACATGGAGTTTTAATGACGGTAACGGAAATGTAGAAACAGCGACACAAAAAGTCATTGTAAAAGACACCCAAAAACCTGCAAAACCAGTTTTAGCCGATGTAACAGGTGAGTGTTCAGCTACGGCTACCGCACCTACAACTACAGATACATGTTCAGGTACTATCACCGGAACAACTACAGATGCCGTGAGTTATAATACTCAGGGAACCCATATCATTACATGGAGTTTTAATGACGGTAACGGAAATGTAGAAACAGCGACACAAAAAGTCATTGTAAAAGACACCCAAAAACCTGCAAAACCAGTTTTAGCCGATGTAACAGGTGAGTGTTCAGCTACGGCTACCGCACCTACAACTACAGATACATGTTCAGGTACTATCACCGGAACAACTACAGATGCCGTGAGTTATAATACTCAGGGAACCCATATCATTACATGGAGTTTTAATGACGGTAACGGAAATGTAGAAACAGCGACACAAAAAGTCATTGTAAAAGACACCCAAAAACCTGCAAAACCAGTTTTAGCCGATGTAACAGGTGAGTGTTCAGCTACGGCTACCGCACCTACAACTACAGATACATGTTCAGGTACTATCACCGGAACAACTACAGATGCCGTGAGTTATAATACTCAGGGAACCCATATCATTACATGGAGTTTTAATGACGGTAACGGAAATGTAGAAACAGCGACACAAAAAGTCATTGTAAAAGACACCCAAAAACCTGCAAAACCAGTTTTAGCCGATGTAACAGGTGAGTGTTCAGCTACGGCTACCGCACCTACAACTACAGATACATGTTCAGGTACTATCACCGGAACAACTACAGATGCCGTGAGTTATAATACTCAGGGAACCCATATCATTACATGGAGTTTTAATGACGGTAACGGAAATGTAGAAACAGCGACACAAAAAGTCATTGTAAAAGACACCCAAAAACCTGCAAAACCAGTTTTAGCCGATGTAACAGGTGAGTGTTCAGCTACGGCTACCGCACCTACAACTACAGATACATGTTCAGGTACTATCACCGGAACAACTACAGATGCCGTGAGTTATAATACTCAGGGAACCCATATCATTACATGGAGTTTTAATGACGGTAACGGAAATGTAGAAACAGCGACACAAAAAGTCATTGTAAAAGACACCCAAAAACCTGCAAAACCAGTTTTAGCCGATGTAACAGGTGAGTGTTCAGCTACGGCTACCGCACCTACAACTACAGATACATGTTCAGGTACTATCACCGGAACAACTACAGATGCCGTGAGTTATAATACTCAGGGAACCCATATCATTACATGGAGTTTTAATGACGGTAACGGAAATGTAGAAACAGCGACACAAAAAGTCATTGTAAAAGACACCCAAAAACCTGCAAAACCAGTTTTAGCCGATGTAACAGGTGAGTGTTCAGCTACGGCTACCGCACCTACAACTACAGATACATGTTCAGGTACTATCACCGGAACAACTACAGATGCCGTGAGTTATAATACTCAGGGAACCCATATCATTACATGGAGTTTTAATGACGGTAACGGAAATGTAGAAACAGCGACACAAAAAGTCATTGTAAAAGACACCCAAAAACCTGCAAAACCAGTTTTAGCCGATGTAACAGGTGAGTGTTCAGCTACGGCTACCGCACCTACAACTACAGATACATGTTCAGGTACTATCACCGGAACAACTACAGATGCCGTGAGTTATAATACTCAGGGAACCCATATCATTACATGGAGTTTTAATGACGGTAACGGAAATGTAGAAACAGCGACACAAAAAGTCATTGTAAAAGACACCCAAAAACCTGCAAAACCAGTTTTAGCCGATGTAACAGGTGAGTGTTCAGCTACGGCTACCGCACCTACAACTACAGATACATGTTCAGGTACTATCACCGGAACAACTACAGATGCCGTGAGTTATAATACTCAGGGAACCCATATCATTACATGGAGTTTTAATGACGGTAACGGAAATGTAGAAACAGCGACACAAAAAGTCATTGTAAAAGACACCCAAAAACCTGCAAAACCAGTTTTAGCCGATGTAACAGGTGAGTGTTCAGCTACGGCTACCGCACCTACAACTACAGATACATGTTCAGGTACTATCACCGGAACAACTACAGATGCCGTGAGTTATAATACTCAGGGAACCCATATCATTACATGGAGTTTTAATGACGGTAACGGAAATGTAGAAACAGCGACACAAAAAGTCATTATAAAAGACACCCAAAAACCTGTTATTAGTTGTCCTATGGCAATCAGTCAAAATGCTGATGCAGGAAAATGTACAGCACTAGTTACTATAACAGAACCAACTGCTACAGATAACTGTTCAACAGTATTCATTTTTACAGGAGTTCGTTCAGATGGCTTGGCATTAAGTGTAGCTTATCCATTAGGAGCAACTACTATAACATGGATAGTTGAAGATGCATCAGGAAATGTTTCAGCATCATGCACACAGACAGTAAAAGTTATTGGCCCAATTGTACCAAACGATGATAGAGTAAGTTCTATCAATGGATACGAGGGAGGGGTTGCAGTTTTAGATATTTTAGCAAATGATATGCTTAATTGTAGTAGTGTGATAAGAAATGAGGTTATTTTAACTTTAGATTCTACACTGCCTTCTGTACTAACTTTTGATACTAATACAGGAACAGTTGTTGTTAAGCCAAATACGCCAGAGGGAATTTATTCATTTAATTATAAAATTTGTCAAGTTTTAAATTCGACAAATTGCAATACAGCTACTGTTGAAGTAAAAGTTATTGCACCAGCAATTGATGCCGTTACAGAAACAACAGCTTCAATCAATGGATTTACAGGCGGAACAACTTTAACATCAAACGATAAATTAAACGGAGCTGCTGTTGTAATAGGTACAAACCCTGGAGAAGTAAAACTGACTCCAGTAGATGTTCCAACCGGATTAACGCTGAATGCAGACGGAACAGTAACAGTTGCGGCGAACACTCCTGCAAAAAATTATAATGTAATCTACAAAATCTGTGAAGTAAACAATCCGACAAACTGTGATGAAGTAACTTCAATTGTAGTGGTAGGACAGCCGATAATTGATGCAGTTACAGAAACAACAGCTTCAATCAATGGATTTACAGGCGGAAACACCCCGGCTTTAACTTTAAATGATAAATTAAACGGAGCTGCTGTTGTAATAGGTACAAACCCTGGAGAAGTAAAACTGACTCCAGTAGATGTTCCAACCGGATTAACGCTGAATGCAGGCGGAACAGTAACAGTTGCGGCGAACACTCCTGCAAAAAATTATGATGTAATCTACAAAATCTGTGAAGTAAACAATCCGACAAACTGTGATGAAGTAACTTCAATTGTAGTGGTAGGACAGCCGATAATTGATGCAGTTACAGAAACAACAGCTTCAATCAATGGATTTACAGGCGGAAACACCCCGGCTTTAACTTTAAATGATAAATTAAACGGAGCTGCTGTTGTAATAGGTACAAACCCTGGAGAAGTAAAACTGACTCCAGTAGATGTTCCAACCGGATTAACGCTGAATGCAGACGGAACAGTAACAGTTGCGGCGAACACTCCTGCAAAAAATTATAATGTAATCTACAAAATCTGTGAAGTAAACAATCCGACAAACTGTGATGAAGTAACTTCAATTGTAGTGGTAGGACAGCCGATAATTGATGCAGTTACAGAAACAACAGCTTCAATCAATGGATTTACAGGCGGAAACACCCCGGCTTTAACTTTAAATGATAAATTAAACGGAGCTGCTGTTGTAATAGGTACAAACCCTGGAGAAGTAAAACTGACTCCAGTAGATGTTCCAACAGGATTAACACTGAATGCAGACGGAACGGTAACAGTTGCGGCGAACACTCCTGCAAAAAATTATGATGTAATCTACAAAATCTGTGAAGTAAACAATCCGACAAACTGTGATGAAGTAACTTCAATTGTAGTGGTAGGACAGCCGATAATTGATGCAGTTACAGAAACAACAGCTTCAATCAATGGATTTACAGGCGGAACAACTCCAGCCTTAACATCAAACGATAAATTAAACGGAGCTGCTGTTGTAATAGGTACAAACCCTGGAGAAGTAAAACTGACTCCAGTAGATGTTCCAACCGGATTAACGCTGAATGCAGACGGAACAGTAACAGTTGCGGCGAACACTCCTGCAAAAAATTATAATGTAATCTACAAAATCTGTGAAGTAAACAATCCGACAAACTGTGATGAAGTAACTTCAATTGTAGTGGTAGGACAGCCGATAATTGATGCAGTTACAGAAACAACAGCTTCAATCAATGGATTTACAGGCGGAAACACCCCGGCTTTAACTTTAAATGATGAGTTAAACGGAGCTGCTGTTGTAATAGGTACGAACCCTGGAGAAGTAAAACTGACTCCAGTAGATGTTCCAACCGGATTAACGCTGAATGCAGACGGAACGGTAACAGTTGCGGCGAACACTCCTGCAAAAAATTATAATGTAATCTACAAAATCTGTGAAGTAAACAATCCGACAAACTGTGATGAAGTAACTTCAATTGTAGTGGTAGGACAGCCGATAATTGATGCAGTTACAGAAACAACAGCTTCAATCAATGGATTTACAGGCGGAAACACCCCGGCTTTAACTTTAAATGATAAATTAAACGGAGCTGCTGTTGTAATAGGTACAAACCCTGGAGAAGTAAAACTGACTCCAGTAGATGTTCCAACCGGATTAACGCTGAATGCAGACGGAACAGTAACAGTTGCGGCGAACACTCCTGCAAAAAATTATAATGTAATCTACAAAATCTGTGAAGTAAACAATCCGACAAACTGTGATGAAGTAACTTCAATTGTAGTGGTAGGACAGCCGATAATTGATGCAGTTACAGAAACAACAGCTTCAATCAATGGATTTACAGGCGGAAACACCCCGGCTTTAACTTTAAATGATGAGTTAAACGGAGCTGCTGTTGTAATAGGTACGAACCCTGGAGAAGTAAAACTGACTCCAGTAGATGTTCCAACCGGATTAACGCTGAATGCAGACGGAACGGTAACAGTTGCGGCGAACACTCCTGCAAAAAATTATAATGTAATCTACAAAATCTGTGAAGTAAACAATCCGACAAACTGTGATGAAGTAACTTCAATTGTAGTGGTAGGACAGCCGATAATTGATGCAGTTACAGAAACAACAGCTTCAATCAATGGATTTACAGGCGGAAACACCCCGGCTTTAACTTTAAATGATAAATTAAACGGAGCTGCTGTTGTAATAGGTACAAACCCTGGAGAAGTAAAACTGACTCCAGTAGATGTTCCAACCGGATTAACGCTGAATGCAGACGGAACAGTAACAGTTGCGGCGAACACTCCTGCAAAAAATTATGATGTAATCTACAAAATCTGTGAAGTAAACAATCCGACAAACTGTGATGAAGTAACTTCAATTGTAGTGGTAGGACAGCCGATAATTGATGCAGTTACAGAAACAACAGCTTCAATCAATGGATTTACAGGCGGAAACACCCCGGCTTTAACTTTAAATGATAAATTAAACGGAGCTGCTGTTGTAATAGGTACAAACCCTGGAGAAGTAAAACTGACTCCAGTAGATGTTCCAACCGGATTAACGCTGAATGCAGACGGAACAGTAACAGTTGCGGCGAACACTCCTGCAAAAAATTATAATGTAATCTACAAAATCTGTGAAGTAAACAATCCGACAAACTGTGATGAAGTAACTTCAATTGTAGTGGTAGGACAGCCGATAATTGATGCAGTTACAGAAACAACAGCTTCAATCAATGGATTTACAGGCGGAAACACCCCGGCTTTAACTTTAAATGATGAGTTAAACGGAGCTGCTGTTGTAATAGGTACAAACCCTGGAGAAGTAAAACTGACTCCAGTAGATGTTCCAACCGGATTAACGCTGAATGCAGACGGAACGGTAACAGTTGCGGCGAACACTCCTGCAAAAAATTATAATGTAATCTACAAAATCTGTGAAGTAAACAATCCGACAAACTGTGATGAAGTAACTTCAATTGTAGTAGTAGGCAAACCAGCAATTGATGCCATAACTGAGAGAACTATTGAGATTAATGGCAGCACGGGTGGAACAACTCCATCGTTAATATTAAATGATATACTAAACGGAGTTCCAGTTGTTATCAAAAATAGTAATGGCGGAGTAATCTTGACAAGTGTAAATGTTACTGCAGGATTGACATTAAATGCAGACGGAACTGTAAAAGTGAATGCAGGAACGCCAATAGGAATCTATGAGATTGAATATACAATTTGCGAATATTTAAATCCAACAAACTGCGCTACTATCAAAAGTTATATTCCAGTAGTTGGAGGAGTTTTAAAAGCAAATGATGATAATGGAGGAACCATCGATACTAATAAAGGAGAAAAACCAAACGTAAACATTTTTAAGAATGATATGCTTAATGGTTTAGCAGTAAATCCTTCAGCTGTTATTTTGACTACAGTAGTTTCAAATCCTAATTTAATTTTAAAAGCGGATGGATCGATAGAAGTAAAAGATGGAACTCCAGTTGGAGATTATGAATTAACTTACCAAATTTGTGAAGTATTAAATCCAACTAATTGCAGTCAGGCAAAAGTGAAAGTTTCAGTTGAAAACAGCGTTGATCCAGATCCTCCAGTTTCAAAAATTGTACTTGGAAACGATCAAGGTATTGCAGATGGAATAAATGGCTCACTTGAATTTGTTAACGTTTTAGACAATGATTTCTTGAATGATAAGCTAATAAGTTCTTTAGATATTGTAATTACTAATATATCAAAAAGTCCATATTTTGAATTTAATTCGGACGGAACTGTAAATATGAAACCAAATACACCTGGTGGAAATTATACAATTGCGTACCAAGTTTGCGAAAAAGCAGATTCATCTAATTGCAGTACAGGAATTTTAAATGTTTTTGTTGAAGTTCCAGAAATTGCACTTGTTAAAACAGCTGTATTCAACGATGAAAATGGTAATGGAGTTGCTAATGCAGGAGAAACAATTACATATAGATTTGTAGTAACAAATACAGGAAATGTTCCATTGAAAGGAGTTATGATTAATGATCCTTTAGTTGGTGTTAAAGTTTTTGGTCAAGCAATTGATTTAAATGTAAACGAATCTAATGATACCAATTTTACAGCGGAATACAAGATAACACAAGCCGACATAAATCGCGGAAGTGTAAGTAACCAAGCAACTGTAAAAGGTAGCAGTGCAAAAGGAGTTGTAGTTGAAGATGCTTCTGACGACGCAAGTCTTACAGGAGATAAACCAACTGTTTTAGGACTAACAGGATGTGTGATAAAAGTCTTTAATGCTTTCTCTCCAAATGGAGACGCTAAAAATTCAAGATTCTACATTCAAGGATTAGAGTGTTACCCTAATAATACAGTAGAGATCTACAACAGATGGGGAGTATTAGTTTTTGATATTGATCGTTACAATAATGAAGATCGAGTATTTACAGGATTTTCACAAGGGCGTACAACGATTAAAGAATCTAACGGATTGCCAGTAGGAACTTATTTTTATATTATTAAATATAATGATAGCGATTCTACTCCTCATGAACTTTCAGGTTATTTATATCTTAATAAATAAAAAATACAAACGGCTTAGTCTTGAGCTAAGCCGTTTTTAAAATTCTTTTTAAATGAAAAAATTAAGCTTAATTTTTATATTTTTTTCCGCTGTAGGGTTTGCACAGCAAGATGCACAGTATACACAATACATGTATAACACCATTAATATAAATCCAGCATATGCCGGTTCACGCGGAGCAATGAGTGTCTTCGGTTTGTATCGTACACAATGGGTTGGACTTGATGGTGCACCAGAAACCAGCAGTTTTTCATTAAATACACCATTAAATAATAGTAATTTAGGAATAGGTGTTTCGCTTGTAAATGATAAAATTGGACCTACAAACGAGAATACTTTATCGGCAGATATGTCTTATACAGTACCAACATCAAATACCTTCAAACTTTCATTTGGAATTAAAGCTACAGCCAATTTATTCAACCTAGATATAAACAAACTTAATCCCGAAGATCAAGGAGATCCTCAGTTTCAAGATTTAAATAGTAAATTTTCGCCTAATATTGGAGCAGGAGTTTATTGGCACTCAGACAAAGCTTACGTTGGATTGTCGATTCCTAATTTCATAGAGACAAACAGATATAATGATAACGACGTAGCAATTTTCAAAGAAAAGATCAACTACTATTTCATGGCAGGTTATGTTTTCGATCTTAATTATTATGTCAAGTTTAAGCCGGCTGTCCTTACCAAGATGGTTGAGGGTGCTCCATTACAAATTGATTTATCAGGAAATTTTATGTTCAACGATAAATTTGTTGCCGGAATAGCTTATAGATGGAGTGCTTCCATTAGTGCAATGGCAGGTTTTCAGGTTACCGATGGAATGTATATAGGTTATGCTTATGACCGTGAAACCACTAAATTAAATAATTATAACTCAGGTTCTCACGAGATATTCCTGCGTTTCGAATTCTTTAATAATTACAGTCGTATAACCTCACCAAGATTCTTTTAAATCCCCTCCAAAGATGAGCATTAAACAAATAATTTGTATCCTTTTTTTAGGACTTACAGTTCTAAAAATAAGTGCGCAAAACTCAAACCAAAATAAAGCAGACAAAGATTATATCCAATATGCTTATGTAGACGCGATCGCGACTTATGAAAAAGTGGCCGAAAAAGGATATAAAGATGAAAAAATGTTTCAGAGACTTGGTAATTCCTATTATTTTAATGGAGAATTGACCAAAGCTGTTAAATGGTACGATGAACTTTTTGCTATGAATACAGAGCAAGAACCAGAATATTATTACCGTTATGCTCAAGCCTTAAAAGCAAAAGGAGATTACACAGCAGCGGATAAAATTCTTGAAGCATTTACTGAAAAAGTAAAAACAGATAAAAGAGGAATATTATTTGAAAACAACAAAAATTACCTCGAAAAAATAAAAAGTAATTCAGGACGATTTGAAATTGCCGATGCAGGAATCAATTCGAACCAAACCGATTACGGAACTTCTTTTTTAGGCAATAAAATTGTTTTTGCATCAGCAAGAGATACAGGCGGAGTTGTAAAAAAAACATTTAAATGGACCAATAAAACCTTTACCAATTTATATGAAGCTGAATTGAAAGCCGATGGAACAATTGGAAAGCCTGAACGATTTGAAAAAAAGATAAACTCTAAGTTTAACGAATCGACACCTGTCTTTACAAAAGATGGTAAAACAATGTATTTTACAAGAAATAATTTTCTTGATGGTAAAAGAGGGAGAAACGGACAAAAAGTTACATTGTTAAAACTGTATAAAGCGGATTTTGTAAATGGGAAATGGCAGAATATTTCCGAACTACCATTTAATAGTGATCAATACAGCACGGCGCATCCAACCTTAAGCAATGATGAAACCATATTGTATTTTGCATCAGATATGCCAGGTACATTAGGTCAGTCAGATTTGTATAAAGTAGCGATCAATAGTGACGGCAGTTTTGCAAAACCAGAAAATCTTGGTAAAACAATCAATACAGAAGGACGAGAAACTTTTCCATTTATCTCAGGAGATAATGAGTTGTATTTTGCCAGTGATGGTCAGCCAGGTTTAGGCGGACTTGATGTTTATGTTTCTAAAATTAATAACGATGGAACTTTTTCGGAAGCACAAAATATTGGCGCTCCAATAAACGGAAAGCAAGATGATTTTGCTTTTGTTATCGATAGTAAAAACAGAAACGGTTTTTTCTCTTCTAATCGAGAAGGCGGAATTGGAAATGATGATATTTACAGATTTACAGAAATAAAAAAAATACTTTGCCAGCAAATTTTAAAAGGCACAACAGCCGACTTAGAAACTGGTAAAACGATCGAAAATGCAAAAGTGACTTTACTTGATGCAAACTTTAATATAAAAGATCAAGTAGTTTCAGACGCAAATGGAATTTACAAATTTGCTGTAGATTGTGCTAAAAACTATTATGTAAAAGCAGAAAAACAAGATTACGAAACTAAAGAAGCCGCAGTTACTATAAAAGAGCAAACAGGTGAAACAAATCTTGATATAATGTTAGAAAAGCGAAACAAGCCTATTAATGTAGGAACTGATTTAGCTAAAACACTCGACATTCCAATTATCTATTTTGATTTAGACAAATCAGTTATTCGTAAAGATGCAGCATTCGAATTAGAAAAAATTCTTGTCGTAATGCAGCAATATCCTAAAATGAAAATAGACGTTCGATCTCATACAGATAGCCGTCAAACGGTAAAATATAATATGGCTTTATCAGATAAAAGAGCTAAATCGACTGTACAATGGCTTATAAAAAATGGTATTGCATCAGATCGATTAACCGGAAAAGGTTTTGGTGAAAGCCAATTAGTGAACAAATGTTCAGATGGTGTGCCATGTACCGAAAAAGAGCATCAGCAAAACAGACGAAGTGAGTTTATAATCACAAGTATGTAATTTTATAAAAGACCTTTCTAAATTTTAGTAAGGTCTTTTTTATTGGCAGACATTATTAGGATGTTCAATGAACAGCTCACTAATTTCGCTTAAAAATTCAAACTCATGCAAAGGAAACATTTCCAATACCTGTTCTAAAATTAAAGACACATTTATTTGATCTCGGTTGGTCGTCGAAATTTTATGAGCATCATGATCCAGTGCCAAAACACACATTTTAAGCATATTGGTTATAACACAGCCTAGTTCATAATAATTAGCAAATTTAATTTGAGTTACATTAGTTTCTGTTTTGTCCTCAGATGGTTTTAGAGTGTGAAAGTATAACGTGATTAATTTTTTAAGGCGTTCTAAATTCTTAATTTCTGTAGTTTCCATAATAAGATGTTTTTCGTTTGTAAATTGTTATACATTTAAATCCTTTAATCTTTCCGATCACTTGTTTTTAATTTCACGCAAGTTGAACTTTTTAATCTGTATTTTTGACATACTATAATATGTTAGAAGATTTTTTTATATTTTTTTTACAAAAATCAAAATTATTAAAATGTGAGAAAAGAAGCCCCGACATATATTGTCGGGTTAGTAACTTTTTTAATTTATAAGTGTTTTCTAAATTTTAGAAAAAGGCTTTTTTATATAAAGAAGTAAACGTTAAAAAAGCGGATTATTCCTAAAAAAGCATCAAAAAAAGAATCCTTTCTTAATGGATCATTTTAGAAATTTAAAATTTGATGTATAATGTTTAAAATGAATGTGTTGTGTTTTTAAAATGTAACGTTAGAAGTAAATAGTGTGCGATTTTTTTTTAACTTTATAAATCTAAAATTTTTCAGATATGACTGTAGATCAAATACTAAACGCAAAAGGTAAAAATGTTTATTCGGTACATTCAACAACAACAGTTTATGAAGCTTTGAAAGTAATGGGCGAAAAAAACATAGGAGCAATCCTTGTTATTGACGAAAATGACTTAAAAGGAATTTTATCTGAAAGGGATTATGCTCGAAAAATTGTTTTAAAAGATAAATCTTCCAAAGAAACCCTTGTACATGAAATCATGGAAAGCAATGTTTTTTCGGTAAAATTATCTAATAATATCGAGGATTGTATGGAGTTAATGAGTTCAAAAAGAATTAGACATCTCCCAGTTTTAGAAAACGAAATTGTAGTAGGAATAATTTCGATCAGCGATGTGGTAAAAGCTGTTATCGAAATTCAAAAAGATACCATCAATCACTTAAATTCCTATATCTCACAGTAAATTAATTTTATTTAATATACCTTCTTAGATAGTCCATTTTTCTATGGGCTATTTTTTTGTCTTTCTTATATTTAACAATTTAACAAAAGAAAGTGGTAAAAACATACCTTTTTAAGCTAAGACTTATATCTTTGTAAGCTAGAATAAAAGCTAAAAAAAATGAACAAAGAGAGTAAAAAGAGAGAGGCATTACTGTACCACGCAGAGCCAACTCCAGGAAAAATTCAGGTAGTTCCAACAAAAAAATATGCAACCCAAAGAGACTTATCACTGGCTTATTCGCCGGGAGTTGCTGAGCCATGTTTAGAAATTGAAAAAAACATTGAAGACGTTTATAAGTATACAGCAAAAGGAAATTTAGTTGCTGTAATTTCAAACGGAACAGCTGTTTTAGGACTTGGTGATATTGGTCCAGAGGCATCAAAGCCAGTAATGGAAGGAAAAGGGTTGTTGTTTAAAATATTCTCTGATATAGACGTTTTTGATATCGAAGTAGATACTAAAAATGTTGAAGAATTTATTCAAACAGTAAAAAATATTGCTCCAACCTTTGGAGGAATCAATCTTGAAGATATTAAAGCGCCGGAGTCTTTCGAAATTGAAAGAAGATTAATAGAAGAATTAGACATTCCGGTAATGCATGATGATCAGCACGGAACTGCAATTATTTCTTCTGCAGCTTTAATCAATGCTCTTGAAATAGCAGGAAAAAAAGCCGAAGATGTAAAAATGGTTGTTTCTGGTGCAGGATCTGCTGCAATTGCTTGTACTGACCTATATGTTTTATTAGGAGTAAAAGTCGAAAACATTTTAATGTACAATAGTAAAGGACTTTTAACAAAAGATAATCCTGCGCTTTCAGAGTTACAATTAAAATATGCCGTTAACGGTCCTAAAATTGAATTAGCTGAAGCTGTAAAAGGAGCAGACGTTTTCATTGGATTATCTTCAGGAGATATTCTATCGTCAGAAATGTTATTGACAATGAAAGAAAATCCGATTGTTTTTGCAATGGCAAATCCAAATCCGGAAATCGATTATAATTTAGCTGTTCAAACGCGAAAAGACGTTATTATGGCTACAGGACGTTCAGACTTTCCTAACCAAGTAAATAATGTTTTAGGTTTCCCATATATTTTTAGAGGAGCATTAGATGTTCGTGCTACTAAAATTAACGAAGAAATGAAAATGGCGGCTGTAAAAGCCTTAGCTATTTTAGCAAAAGAACCAGTTCCAGAACAAGTTAACGTAGCTTATGGAGCAACAAAACTTGGTTTTGGTCAAGAATACATCATCCCTAAACCTTTTGATCCTAGATTAATTACTATTGTAGCGCCTGCTGTTGCTAAGGCTGCAATGGAATCTGGAGTAGCAAAAAATCCTATTACAGATTGGGCAGCTTATGAAGATGTACTTCGTGAGCGTATGGGGAACGATAATAAAATGGTACGTTTGATTACCAATCGTGCTAAATTAAATCCTAAACGAATTGTTTTTGCAGAAGCAGATCATTTAAATGTTCTAAAAGCAGCTCAAATTGTTTACGAAGATGGTATTGGTTCACCAGTATTATTAGGAAATAGAGAAGTAATTTTAGAATTAAAAGCTGAATTAGGCTTTGATGCTGATCTTGAAATTATTGATCCTAAAACCAGTGAAGAAGAAGCAAGAAGAAATAGATTTGCAAATTCTTATTGGGAAACTAGAGAACGAAGAGGTGTTTCATTGCTTGACGCTCAGAAATTTATGCGCGAAAGAAATTATTTTGCAGCAATGATGGTTAATGAAGGAGAAGCTGACGCAGTTGTTACAGGTTATTCAAGAAGTTATCCAAGTGTTGTAAAACCAATGCTTCAGTTAATAGAAAAAGCGCAAGGAGCATCACTAGTTGCCACTGCAAATATGATGCTTACATCTCGCGGACCAATGTTCTTGTCAGATACAGCAATAAATATCAATCCAAGTTCAGAAGATTTAGTGAACATTGCTATTATGACAGCTAAAACAGCAAAAATGTTTGGTGTTGAGCCTGTTATCGCAATGGTTTCTTATTCAAACTTTGGGTCATCTACAAGTCAAAGCGCTTCAAAAGTAAGAGAAGCAGTTGCTTATTTGCATAAAAATCATCCAGAAATGATTATTGATGGAGAAATTCAAGCAGATTTTGCTTTAAACCCAGATATGCTTAAAGAAAAATTTCCTTTCTCTAAGTTAGCAGGTAAAAAAGTTAATACACTTATTTTTCCTAATTTAGAGTCAGCAAATATTACATACAAATTGTTGAAAGAATTATATAAAGTTAATTCTATTGGGCCAATTATGATGGGAATGGGTAAACCAGTTCACATTTTTCAATTAGGAGCAAGTGTTGAAGAAATGGTCAACATGGCAGCAATTGCGGTAATTGACGCACAACAAAAAGAAAGTAAAAAAAACAAATTAGCAGAGTAGTACAATAAAGTAAGGATCAAATAATATTGTCTTAATTTTATTGCATTTTTGTTATATTTGATACTTATAAATAATACTATGATAGCACATTTGCAAGGGAAATTAGTTGAAAAAAATCCCACAGAAGTTGTAATTGATTGTGGTGGAGTGGGATACCATGTAAACATATCGTTGCATACCTTTTCATTAATTCCTAATGCTGATTTTATAAAATTGTATACGCATCTTCAAATCAAAGAAGATGCGCATACTTTATTTGGTTTTGTCGAAAAATCAGAGCGAGAAATATTTAGAATGCTTTTGTCTGTTTCAGGAATTGGAGCCAATATTGCAAGAACAATGTTGTCTTCTATTGAACCAAGACAAATTATTAATGCCATAGCATCGGGAGACGTTGGTGTTATTCAGTCTATAAAAGGAATTGGAAACAAAACTGCACAGCGCGTAATACTTGATTTAAAAGAAAAAGTGTTAAAGTTGTACAATTTAGATGAAGTTTCCGTTGTTCAAAACAATACAAATAGAGATGAAGCGTTATCTGCTTTGGAAGTTTTAGGATTTGTTAGAAAAACTTCAGAAAAAGTAGTCGAAAAGATTGTAAAAGAAGATCCGGAAGCTACCGTAGAAACGATTATTAAAAAAGCATTAAAAAGCTTATAAACCCAATCTTGATAAACGAATTGTATGCGTAAAATTTGTATTTTTTTGCTGGTTTTATTATGTGGTAACGTTTTGCGATCACAAGTAAATCCGGTGGCTCAAGATACAACCAAAACTCAGTTTTCTGTTGGAAAATTAGAGTTAGAAAATCCGCCTAGTATACTTTCAGCTTATCGATATGATCCAATTACAGATCGTTACATTTATACAAAATCAGTGGATGGTTTTTCCATTGATTATCCTCTTATTTTAACACCCAAAGAATACGAAGATTTAGTTTTAAAAGAATCTAGAAGAGATTATTTTAGAAAGAAATCCGATGCAATCGATGGGAAAAAGACAAATAGCGAAGCTGCCAAAAAAGATTTACTGCCTCGTTATTACATTAATTCAAGCCTTTTTGAAAGTGTATTCGGAAGTAACACTATCGATGTAAAACCTACCGGATCTGTCGAGATGGATTTGGGTATGCGTTACACAAAACAAGACAATCCTTCTTTCTCACCTCGTAATAGATCAAGTCTTACATTCGATTTTGATCAGCGAATCAGTATGAGTTTAATGGGTAAAGTAGGAACAAGATTAGAAGTAAATGCAAATTACGATACACAGTCAACATTTGCTTTTCAGAACTTGTTTAAACTGGCATACACACCATCAGAAGATGATATCATCCAAAAAGTAGAAGTTGGTAATGTCAGTATGCCGCTTAATAGTACTTTAATTCGTGGAGCCCAAAGTTTGTTCGGGGTTAAAACACAGCTGCAGTTTGGAAAAACAACTATTACAGGTGTTTTTTCAGAGCAAAAATCACAAACAAAAAGCGTTGTTGCCGAAAACGGAGGAACAGTTCAAAACTTTGATTTGTATGCTTTAGATTACGATAACGATCGACATTTTTTCTTATCTCAATACTTTAGAAATAAATACGATGGATCTTTAAGGAATTATCCAATTATTGATAGTCGTGTACAGATAACGAGATTAGAAGTTTGGGTAACCAACAAGCAAAACCGTGTAAGCACAAACAATAATAACTTAAGAAATATCATAGCGCTTCAAGATTTAGGTGAAGGTCAAATAAGTGGTATTCCAGATAATGAAGTTGTTGTAATAAGTTCTAGTACAGGATTCTTTAATAATCCTATAGATACACCAACAAATAACACCAATAATAAATATGATCCAGCAACCATTGGTCAAGCGGGAGCATATTTAAACTCTAACATTAGAGAAATCGTAACAGCAAAATCAGGATTTAATAATACCAATGTAAGTGAAGCCACTGATTATTCAGTATTAGAAAATGCTCGAAAATTAACAGCAGCAGAGTATACGTTTAATCCTCAATTAGGATATTTATCGTTACAGCAGCGTTTAGCCAACGATGAAATTTTAGCAGTAGCTTTCGAATATACAGTTGGTGGAAAAGTGTACCAAGTTGGAGAATTTGGAAGTGATGGTATTGACGGAACAGTGGTTACAGGAAACAATAATGGTAATCAAGCAATCATTACACAAAGTTTAGTTTTAAAAATGCTGAAAAGTAATTTGACAAACGTTAAGAATCCAGTTTGGAACTTAATGATGAAAAACGTTTATCAAATTCCACAGGCATATCAAATTAAACAAGATGATTTTAGGTTGAATATTCTTTATACAGACCCATCGCCTATAAACTACATTACACCAGTTCAAGGAACTACTTTTCCTCCAAATCCAGCACCAGATAATAAAGTGGAGCAAACGCCATTATTAAATGTTTTCAACTTAGATCGCTTAAACTACAATAATGATCCGCAAACAGGTGGAGATGGATTTTTTGATTACATTCCTGGGATAACAGTCGATGTTCAGAATGGGCGTGTAATTTTTACAACAAAAGAGCCTTTTGGAGAACTTATCTTTAAGAAATTACAAAACAGCACAGGAGAAACATATAACGATCCAACAACTTATAATGCCAATCAGCAAAAGTATGTTTTTAGAAATATGTATAAAAACACTCAGGCAGGAGCATTGCAAGACAGTGATAAAAATAAATTCTTATTAAGAGGAAAATATAAATCATCAGGAAGCAACGGAATACCTATTGGAGCATTTAATGTGCCTCAAGGATCTGTCGTTGTTACTGCAGCGGGACGAAGACTGGTTGAAGGGATCGATTATAGTGTCGATTACCAATTAGGAAGAGTGCAAATTTTAGATCCTTCACTTCAGGCATCAAACACACCAATAGAAGTTTCATTAGAAAATAATTCAATCTTCGGACAACAGACGAGAAGATTTATGGGATTCAATGTCGAGCATAAAATTTCAGATAAATTTGTAGTTGGAGGAACTTATTTAAAAATGACAGAAAGACCTTTTACTCAAAAATCAAGTTATGGTCAAGAGTCAGTAAATAATACCATTTTTGGTTTTAATGGAAATTACTCAACAGAAGTTCCGTTTTTGACAAGGTTAGCAAACAAACTGCCTAATATTGATACCGATGTGCCGTCGAATTTGTCTATACGAGGTGAAGTTGCATTTTTAAGACCAGATGCTCCAAAAGCAAGTGATTTTGAAGGAGAAGCAACTATCTACATTGATGATTTTGAAGGTTCACAGACTACAATCGATATGCGATCTGCTTATGCATGGAGTTTAGCATCAACACCATTTGTTAATTCTATAAACGATAATACATTTAATGCCAATTCTAATACTTTAGAATACGGTTATAAAAGAGCAAAATTATCTTGGTATACTATTGATCCAATTTTTTATTCCTCAAAACCATCTGGAATTTCAAATGATGATTTGTCTTTAAATACAACAAGAAGAATTTACAGCCGAGAATTATATCCAAATACCGATATTGCTCAAGGACAAATTCAAGTTGTTAATACGCTTGATTTAACATATTATCCATCAGATAGAGGACCTTATAATAATAATCCAAATTTTAGTTCAAGTAATCCATCATCAAATTTTGGAGGGATTATGCGAGCTTTAAACTCAACAAATTTTGAGCAAGGAAACGTTGAGTATATTCAGTTTTGGGTTCTAGATCCTTATGTTGGAAATGGAGAAACACCAGGAACTAATACAGGTAAAATATATTTCAATTTAGGAGAAATCTCTGAAGACGTTTTAAAAGACGGAAGAAAACAATATGAAAACGGATTAGGACCAGATCAGATAATGGTTAACCCTCAGCCGCTTTGGGGAGATGTTCCTGCGTCGCAATCTTTGATTTATGCTTTTGACACCAATCCAGATAACCGAAAAAATCAAGATGTTGGTTTAGATGGTCTGCCAAGTTCAAAAGAAGGTGCAATTTATACAAATTACGCAGGAGAAGCTGATCCAGCTGCAGATGATTATACCTATTACTTAAATACTGATGGCGGTGTTCTTGAACGTTACAAAAATTACAATGGAGTTGAAGGAAATTCAGCAGTAAGTATTAATGATCCAAATCGTGGTTCAACAACTCTTCCAGATGTTGAAGATATTAATCGTGATAATACCATGAGTACGATTAATGCTTATTATGAATATAGTATTGATGTTAAGCCAGGAATGCAGGTAGGACAAAATTATGTTACAGATATTAGAGAAGTAAGTAACGTCGAACTGCCAAACGGAGGGACAACTACAGCAAGATGGATTCAATTTAAAATTCCAGTTTCACAGCCGCAAAACACAATTGGTAATATTACAGATTTTAGATCTATTCGTTTCATGCGTATGTTCATGACCGGATTTAATAATCAGACAACTGTTCGTTTTGGAGCCTTAGATTTAGTAAGAGGTGAATGGAGAAGATATACAGGAACCCTTGATGCAAATGATCCAAATCCAGACGACGATGGAGTAGAGTTTGATGTAGCGGCAGTAAATATTCAAGAAAACGGAACCAAGTGTCCAGTAAATTATGTAATTCCACCAGGAGTTCGAAGAGAGCAGTTGTATAATAACAATACTGTTATCAATCAAAACGAGCAATCTTTGGCGGTACGAATTGGCGGTGTAGGTTTACAGTATCAAGATTCAAGAGCGGTTTTTAAAAACGTAAGTGTTGATATGCGTCAATACAAAAAACTTAAAATGTTTTTACATGCCGAATCTCTGCCAAATGAAAATACACTTGAAGATGATGAAATGGTTGGTTTCATTCGTTTTGGAAATGACTTTACACAAAACTTCTATCAAGTAGAAATTCCATTAAAAGTTACCAGAACTGGAGGTTCTTGTACGATAAGTCCAGACTTGGTTTGGATGGAAGAGAATAACATAGATTTAGCTCTTGATTTATTGACCAGTATGAAGATTAAAGCCATGTCTATTGATATCAATTCGGATAAGCGTGATATTAACGGAATCTATTATCCTGATGATGATTTATCAAGTGGAGGAGATGGTGACGGCAGATTGAAATTAGGTATAAAAGGAAATCCTAATTTTGGTTTGGTTCGAAATTTAATGGTTGGAGTAAAAAGCAGGGCCGATCATAAAGATATTAAAGGAGAAGTTTGGTTTAATGAACTTCGACTAGCAGATTTAGAGAACAAAGGCGGAATGGCAGCTATATTAAATGTTGATACTAATATGGCCGATTTTGCAACTGTATCTGCAACCGGTAGAAAAAGTACAATAGGTTTTGGATCTTTAGAACAAGGAGCAAACGAACGCAGCCGTGAAGACATACAGCAATATAATATTGTAACAAATTTAAATTTAGGAAAATTATTACCTCCAAAATGGGGAATCAATCTGCCGTTTAATTATGCAATCGGTGAGGAAGTGATTACGCCTGAATATGATCCTTTTAATCAGGATATTAAGTTGGATCAGTTAATAAGAGAAACGACTAATGAGGCTGAAAAAGACAATATTAGAACTCGTGCTGTAGATTATACAAAACGTAAAAGTATCAACTTTATTGGCGTTAGAAAAGATAGAGCTCCAGAACAGAAACCTCATGTTTATGATGTAGAGAATTTTACATTTTCTCAATCATACAATCAGGTTGAACGACACGATTATGAAGTTGAAAGTTATGAAGATGAACAGTCTAATACTGCCGTAAATTATGCGTATACATTTCAACCCAAAGAAGTAGTTCCGTTTAAGACTACAAAGTTCATGAAGAAAAGCGATTATTGGAAAATGTTAAGCGACATCAATTTTAATTATCTGCCGTCAAACATATCTTTTAATACTAATATTCTAAGACAAAGCAACCGCCAGCAGTATAGATTAGTCGAAGTTGAGGGTATTGGACTTGATCCTTTATACAGAAGAAATTTTGCCTTTAATTATCAATATGGTTTTGGTTTTAACCTAACAAAATCATTAAAACTAAACTATTCAGCAGCATCAAACAATATCGTTCGAAACTTCTTAAACGATGATAATTCTCCAAAAGAAGATTTTAATATTTGGGATGATTATTGGGATATTGGTACGCCAAATCAGCACGTTCAGCAGTTAATATTGAACTATGATATTCCAATCAATAAAATACCAATTTTTAGTTTTGTAAAAGCGAGTTATTCTTATACAGCAGATTACAGCTGGAATCGTGCTTCAACAGCATTTACGCAATACGAAGATTCTAGTGGTAATATATACGACTTAGGAAACACGATTCAAAACGCAAATTCTAATACACTTACTACAACCTTAAACATGAATATGTTGTATAAGTATTTAGGATTAACGCCAGGGGCAAAATCTCCAGCAAAACCTAAAACTGCAGTGCCGCCAAAACCAGGTGAGAAAATTGTAAATACAGCCAAACCAGTTGTAAGCAGTAATCCTTTTTATGATGGTTTAATCGGTGTGTTGACTAGTGTGAAAAATGTTCAAATTAATTACACCAAAAACAGCGGTACCGTTTTACCTGGATATACACCAAGTATTGGTTTCTTAGGAACATCTAAACCAAGTTTAGGATTTGTATTTGGAAGCCAAGATGATGTTCGTTATGAAGCTGCAAAAAATGGATGGCTTACAACTTATCAAGATTTCAATCAAAGCTTTACTCAAGTTACAAATAAGCTTTTAAAAGTTACAGCCAATATTGATTTGCTTCCTGACTTAAAAATTGATTTGTCTATGGATCGTGCCTATTCTGAAAATTCATCAGAGCAATTTAGTGTTGATCCAGCGACAAGAGAATATATGCCGTTGTCGCCTTACACTTACGGAATGTTTTCTATTTCGACAGTTTTGATAAAAACAGCTTTTTCGACTAGTAATGAAACACAGTCAGCAGCATTTGATGATTTTAGAAACAATCGTTTGATAATTGCAAACCGTTTGGCAGAAGAACATTATGGTGCGGGAGTTGAAATTCCGAGATATGGAGACGCAAATAATCCAATTCCAGCAGAAACAGATCCTAACTATAAAATATATCTTTCTAATCAAGGGTATCCTATTGGGTATACAAAAAGTAATCAAGCCGTTCTGTTGCCATCATTCTTAGCAGCATATACAGGCGGAGATGCTTCTGGTGCATCTACAGATATTTTTAGAAGTTTTCCAATTCCAAACTGGAGTATTAAATATAATGGATTAATGCGCTATAAATATTTTAAAGATAAATTCAAGCGTTTCTCATTACAGCATAATTACAGAGCATCTTATACTGTGAATCAGTTTAGATCTAATTTTGATTATAATGATCCTGCTAAGATACAAGACGTTAATACTAATTTCTATAATCAAATTATTATGTCTAATGTTAACTTAGTAGAGCAATTTAGTCCATTGATTCGAATGGATTTTGAATTGAAGAGTTCTTTGCGTGTGCTTTCTGAGATTAAAAAAGACAGAGCATTATCAATGAGTTTTGATAATAACTTATTGACAGAAGTTAGAGGAGTAGAATATATAGTTGGATTGGGGTATCGTTTTAAAGATGTTATTTTCTCGTCAAGATTAGCAGATTCTCCAACAGGAATTATTAAGAGTGATATAAATATTAAGGCCGATTTCTCATTTAGAAATAATGAAACATTAGTACGATATTTAGATTACGATAATAATCAACTTGCAGCAGGACAAAATATCTGGTCGTTAAAATTAACAGCAGATTATTCTTTTAGTAAAAACTTGACCGCAATATTTTATTACGATCATTCATTTTCAAAAGCTGTTATTTCAACATCATTTCCTTTAACAAATATTAGATCAGGGTTCACGCTTCGATATAATTTCGGAAATTAAATTTGAGTTTCTAAACAGGAATTTATTAGAAGATTATTACATTTGTTGCAGAATTATTAAATTATCAATTTTCAAACACACAATTATGAGCATACCAGCAAATTTAAAGTACACAAAAGATCACGAATGGGTTAGCATCGAAGGAGATGTTGCAACAGTAGGAATTACTCATTTCGCACAAAAAGAGTTAGGAGATATTGTGTATGTTGAAGTAGAAACTTTAGATCAAACACTTGATAAAGATGAGGTTTTTGGAACAGTTGAAGCTGTAAAAACAGTTTCAGATTTGTTTTTGCCTTTAACAGGAGAAATTATTGCTTTTAATGATAGTTTAGAAAGCGCTCCAGAAACAGTAAATTCTGATCCTTACGGAGCAGGATGGATGATTAAGATAAAAATTGCAGATGCTTCAGAAATAGAATCATTATTGTCTGATGAAGCATACAAACAATTAATAGGTGCCTAAACAAATCCTTTTAATCTGGGCGATTATTTGCTCGGGAATCATTGCGTACTTTTGTTTGATAGATTCGAGCAAAATACCAGTAGTCAATTTTCCGAGTATAGATAAAATCGTGCACTTTTGTTTTCATTTTGGTTTTACGATTTCGTGGATCTTTTTTTTCAAAAAGGAACTCAAAGGCAAAGAAGCAGATGATTACAAAGCCTATTTGATTTCGTTTATATTTTCTGTTTTTTTCGGAATTACAATCGAAATTTTGCAAAGTGTTCTAACAGTTACAAGAGCTTCAGATGTAACAGATATTTTAGCAAATGCATTAGGTGCAGTTGTGGCAGTTTTTTCAGCCATGATTTTCAAGAAACAGATTGACAAAATATAAGAATTTACTAACCCGCTTCGGTGGGTTTTTTATTGCTCAAAAATCAAGCTTTATAAAAGAGTATTTTTTGTGAATTTAAGTGTACTTTTGCGCCATTCTATTTAGCTTTAAAATTATGAATATCAAGCAATACCTAGATTCAACTTATTTAAAAACAGCTTCTCAAGCCGGACTTACGGAAGAAGAGAATACTATTGTCGTAAAAAAAGCAATTGAAGAAGCAATTCAAGAGAAGTTTAAACTAATTATGATTCGGCCGGATTTTGTGGCTATGGCCAAAGAAATGATCGTAAAAGCAAATTCAGCTTTGCTTGTTGGTACCGTAATAGATTTTCCTGAAGGGAAATCAAGTTTAGAAGTTAAAATAAAAGAAGCCAATGAAGCAATTGAAAATGGAGCCGATGATTTAGATTTTGTCTGTAACTACGAAGCTTTTAAAAATGGTGATACTGATTTAGTAAAAAGAGAAGTTTTAATAGGAACTCAAATTGGGCTGGCAAACAATAAAACAGTAAAATGGATTATAGAAGTTGCGGCTTTAAATGAAAAAGAAATTATTCAGCTTTCTTCACTTATAAAAAATGTAGTTGTATCCAATTTTAATGAAGAAGATTATGCATCAGTTTTTGTAAAATCTTCAACAGGGTTTTATAAAACGGAAAACGATCTGCCAAACGGCGCAACAGTTCCTACCGTAATTATAATGTTAGAAAACGCATCTCCATTGTCTGTAAAAGCTGCAGGCGGCGTTCGTTCTTATGAAGAAGCATTAGAAATGATTCGGTTAGGAGTTAAACGCATCGGAACTTCAGCAGCAAAAGTAATTGCAGACGGAGAAAGCACTACAAATCAGTATTAATTATAAGCCTAAATTTACGTGAACAAGATTTTTTCACTTGTTGTTATCTTTTTATATCCTTATTTTCTCTTCTCTCAAGAAACAAAAATAAAAACAGGTTTTTCCACAGAACAATTTCCAGTTTTTCCAAATTGTGAAAATCTTCAGTCTAAGAATCTTGAAAACTGCTTCTATAAAGAAGTACAGGATTTTGTATTTCATAATTTTAAAGTTCCTGAAAATCTTCAACAAAATAATTATAAAGGAGAAGTTAAAGTACTTTTTGAAGTTGATGCTAATGGCAGTTTTAAAGTAATTTATGTAAATGCGGCAAACGACTTATTGTCTAATGAAGTTAAGCGCGTTTTTGGTAAATTTCCTAAAATAAAACCTTCTACTTATAGTGGGAATCCAACTTATTCTAAATATACGATCTCTATTGATATACCTTTAAAAAGCGCAGATCAAATAGCTCAAGAAGCTTTGGCTGCAGCCGAGATTTTAAGGCCGGTTGAAAAACCCATGACAGAATTAGATAGTATTGTCTATAAAAAGTACAATATGCCTGAGTTTGAAAGTCATTTGAATGTGCCTTTTTCACACAGCTATTACGCGCAGTTTGATGGTGCTTTGAATCAAGTTGGGACTAATAATCATACAGCTTCAAAACCTTATACGTATACTGAAGTATCTAAATATTATAATCTGAAAGCAGTAAATCAATCCCTTCAAAAAAACGTTTCAACGTGGTTAGGAAGAAAGTTTTGGAACGAAAATATGGTTCAAATTCAAGGAGAAGATTATTGGCTGGCACTAAATCCAATTGTTGATTTGCAGATGGGGAAAGCCTCAGATATTGATGCTTCATATACTTATGTAAATACTCGTGCACTGAATTTTAGAGGAGGATTGGGGAAGCAAATTAACTTTACTACAACAGTTTTTGAAAGTCAAGGCCGATTTGCAGGTTATTTTAATGATTATGCCGAATCGATAAAACCATCAGGAGGGAATCCTGCAATCATTCCGGGAGTTGGAATTGCTAAAAGATTTAAAACCGATGCTTACGATTTTCCTTTGGCAGAAGCTAATATAACTTTTACACCAAGTAAGGTTTTTGATTTTCAGTTAGGTTATGGAAGAAATTTTATTGGAGATGGATATCGTTCTCTACTTGAAAGTGATGGAGCCAGCCCATATCCGTATTTTAAAATCAATACCACTTTCTGGAAGATAAAATACACCAATACTTATATGTGGCTTAAAGATGTTCGTCCAGATGTGACAGTCGAGAAAACGTATGCATCAAAATTTATGGCAAATCATTATTTAAGCTGGAATGTTTCAAACAAATTAAATTTAGGCTTTTTTGAGTCTGTGGTTTGGACAGATTCTAATAATAGAGGATTTGATGTTAACTTCGTAAATCCAATTATTTTTTATCGTACCGTTGAATTTACATCTTCGTCAAGAAGCGGAAATGCACTTTTAGGTATAACTTCAAAGTACAAATGGAATAATCAGATTAATTTATACGGGCAGTTTTTAATAGATGAATTTTCGGTGTCAGATGTAAAAGCGGCTAATAAAAGCTGGAAGAATAAATTTGGATATCAAATTGGGGCGAAATATTATGATGCATTTAAAGTAAAAGATTTGCTTTTACAGTTAGAATATAATCATGTTCGACCTTACGTGTACTCACACAGCGCTGTAATTACAAACTACGGACACAATAATCAAAGTATTGGACATCAATGGGGAGGTAATTTTGAAGAACTTGTGGCAATTGCACGTTATCATAAAGGACGTATTTTTGCAGATGCAAAAATCACAACCGGTACAAGAGGTTTAGATTTTGATACTGCACAAGATAGTTACAATTATGGCGGAAATATTTATAAAAGCTATGATGAAAAAAGACCATATAATACGGGCGTAAAAGTGGGACAGGGAAATAAAACAAGTGTTTTTATTACCGATATTCAAGGTGGTTATTTAATAAATCCTATTACTAATCTAAAGCTTTTTGGAAATTTTATTTATAGAAACTTTGATCCAACAAAAGAGACTGCGTCAACTTTTAAGCAAAGTACTACTTGGTTTACGATAGGATTACGCTCTGATATTTTTAATTGGTACTTCGATTATTAGAATTTTTAATAAGATTTTTCGAAGTAATTGTGTTAAAGAATTGAAACTTCTCGATTTGGGACAGTTTTATTGAAAAAAATCTAAATTTATAGTTCCAAATTCTACAATCAAATTTGTACATTTGCACCACTCAAAAAAAATACAAACACTACGGTATTGAACGCTTCAAAAAAAACATTTTCAATAAAAGCAATATTTCAGGATTTCAAAGAGATTACTAAAGCAGGTTTGGCTATTAGTGTTTTGTTCTCTTCAATTGCTGGATATTTATTAGGTGTAAATGATGAGCACCCTTTTGAATGGAGTGTTTTGGCGGTTTTGGCAATTGGGGGTTATTGTATGGTTGGAGCATCAAATGCTTTTAATCAAGTAATCGAAAAAGATATTGATTCTTTAATGGATCGTACAAAAAATCGTCCAGTTTCTTCAGGACGTATGTCGCCAACAACAGCGTTGGTTGTTGCCAGTTTACTTACCATTATTGGTATTTCATTGCTTTATACAATAAATGCGAAGTCAGCAATGTTTGCTGCAATTTCAATATTTCTATACGCAAGTATTTATACACCATTAAAAACAGTAACTTCACTGTCTGTATTTGTAGGTGCATTTCCTGGAGCAATTCCTTTTATGTTAGGCTGGGTTGCTGCGACAGGAGAATTTGGTATAGAAGCAGGTACATTGTTTTTAATTCAGTTTTTCTGGCAGTTTCCTCATTTTTGGGCAATTGGCTGGTTTTTATATGAAGATTACGAAAAAGCAGGAATCTTTATGCTTCCAACTGGAAAAAAGGATAAAGGAACAGCTCTGCAGGTTATTTTGTATACAGTTTGGCTTATTATTGCTTCATTATTACCAGTTTTAGGATATACAGGGCAATTGTTTATTTCGCCAATTGCTGCAGTTCTAGTGTTTTTATTAGGCTTATGGATGTTATTCTTTGCTGTTCGTTTGTATCAGCTTCGAACTGCAAAAGCGGCAAGAACATTAATGTTAGTTAGTGTGTCTTATATTTCGCTGTTGCAGATAGTATATATAGTAGATAAATTTTTAAGATAGTTATTTATGGAAATGACAATGACAAAAGGAGAAGAGCAAGTAAGAAGAGCAAAATCAGCTAAGTTGATTTTGTTGTTCGCAATGGTTAGTATGACCATGATGTTTGCAGGACTTACAAGTGCATTTGTAGTGAGTAAGTCAAGAGCTGACTGGTTGAAGAATTTTGAATTGCCAACAGCTTTTTATTATAGTACAGCAGTTATTATTGGTTGTAGTGTTACTTTTTATTTGGCTAAAAAAGCCATTCAAAAAGGAAATAGAAGCGCAACTACTGCTTTTTTATTAGGAACATTAGCTTTAGGAATCTTGTTTGTTGTGCTGCAGTTTGCTGGTTTTGGACAAATCGTTCAAAACGGGTATTATTTTACTGGAGAAGGTAGCTCAATTACTACAACTTTTTTGTATGTAGTAACCGTTACACACTTATTACACTTGGCAGGAGGGCTAATTTCACTTTTAATTATAATTTATAATCATTTTAAACAAAAATACAATTCGACTCAAACTCTTGGAATAGAACTAGGTGCGATGTATTGGCACTTTTTGGATTTATTATGGTTGTATTTATTTTTATTTTTATATTTCTTTAAATAAGAAAAAAACGTAAATTTGGGAACTTTTTAACGAATATCTTTTATGGGAGCGACAGTTACTACTGCAAACAACGACGAAAAAACTTGGGGAGGCGGTCATGAGATTCAGCCACTAGGAGCAAGTTATGGTAAAATGATGATGTGGTTTTTTATCGTATCAGATGCCTTGACATTTTCTGGATTTTTAGGAGCCTATGGTTTTTCTAGATTTAAATTTATTGAAACCTGGCCATTGGCTGATGATGTGTTTACTCACTTTCCTTTTATGCATGGTGTTTCGGCTCCAATGTATTATGTAGCCTTAATGACTTTTATTTTGATTTTTTCATCTGTAACAATGGTTTTGGCTGTTGATGCAGGTCATCAATTAAAGAAAACAAAAGTTGCAATTTACATGTTCTTAACAATTATTGGAGGTTTAATCTTCGTGGGCTCACAAGCTTGGGAGTGGAAAAACTTCATTAAAGGTGAGTACGGTGCAGTTGAAACAGTAGGTGGAAGTTTGTTACAGTTTGTTGACAAAGATGGTAAAAGAGTTGCTCTTGCAGATTTTGCTGTAAAACTACCAGAACAAAGAGAAGCTTTGACAAGAAATAAAACAACTTGGTTTATGGAAGATGCTCATGCATTGCCATCTTACACAGTTGCCGAAGTTCAAGCAGGATTTAAAGCACATCCTGAATTATTGATCAGAACAGAAAAGCTTACTGAGAAAAAGAAGAAAACTGTTCTAGATAGAGCAGAATCTGAAGCTCATTTAGCAAATGCAAAATATGTAGTAGAAGGTGCAAACTTGATTAGAAACGAGTACGGAAACAAATTATTTGCTGATTTCTTCTTCTTTATTACAGGTTTTCACGGATTCCACGTATTTTCGGGAGTAATTATTAATATCATTATTTTCTTTAATGTATTATTAGGAACTTACGAGAAAAGAAGAAGCTACGAAATGGTAGAGAAAGTTGGTTTATACTGGCACTTTGTAGATTTAGTTTGGGTATTCGTATTTACAGTTTTCTACTTAGTTTAATTTTAGATTTTAATTATTATGTCACACGAGCACGTATCAAATACAAAGAGAATCTGGTTTGTTTTCGCATTACTATCAGTAGTAACTACAGTAGAAGTTATTCTAGGTATTTTAAAACCAGAATCATTAGAACTTACTCATTTTGTTGGTTTGAATTTATTAAACTGGATATTTTATATCTTAACTATTTTCAAAGCATATTATATAGTATGGGCATTTATGCACATGGAAGGTGAAAAGAGCAACCTTAGATGGTCTGTTGTGTCGCCGGTTATATTCCTAGTTTTATATTTATTGTTTATTCTATTAACAGAAGGACATTATATTTATGGGGTTTTTAAAGATTCTACTATTAAATGGAATTTTTAACATGATATTAATTCGAAAAGAAGCTCCGTTTTGCGGAGCTTTTTTTATTTTTGTACCTCAATAACTTCTGTTAATACAATGAAAAAAAATATAGTTCTTTTTGTACTTTTTGTTTTGCCGATTGTAGCCTATTTGTTTTTTGCTTCAGGCGTAAATAGTTTTACAACACTTCCGGTAATTACACCAAAGATTGCTGATTTTGGAGATTGGAAATCTTTAGACGGCAAAAAAGTTTCTCTCGATAAAAAAATTACGGTTTTAGGATTTTCGGGTTCTGATATTTTAAGTAACAGAGGAAATTATTTTAATCTCAACGAAAAAATATACAAACGTTATTATGGCTTTGAAGATCTTCAATTCGTAGTAGTCTGTCCAGAAGGTACAGAAGAAGAAGCTCAAAAAGTACTTGACGCACTTAAGCCTTTTACAGATGTTAAAGGGTGGAATTTTATCTTTGCTCCACCTGCTGAAATTGAAACTTTTTACAATCAGTTGCATTTAAAAGGAAAACTAGATAAAAACCTTGGAACTCCAAATGTTTACATTATAGATAAAGAGAGAAATCTAAGAGGACGTAAAGGCGGTGACAAAGATAAAAAGGACGAGTACAAGGAAGGCTATAATACTTTTCATCCATCAGAATTGAGTAATGAAATGCTGGATGATTTTAAAATTATTTTGTACGAATACCGTGCAGCATTAAAAAAGAATCATAACGCTACTAAACAACTTTAAATTCATTATATAATGTTCAAAAATAAATCATACATAGGAATTTCATTTATTATTCTAATTTTTGGAATTTATGCAGTTCCTAAAATAGTAGATAGAATTAAGAATGGTGAAGTTGTAAAAGGAAACCGTTTGGATAATGTTGGGTTGAAAAATTCTAAAGCAGATGGGAAATTAATAACCATTGGCCCAGCACCAAAATTCGAATTGACTAATCAAGACAATGTTAAAATATCTAACGCTGATTACAAAGGGAAAGTTTATGTATTAGAATTTTTCTTTACAACCTGCCCGTCAATCTGTCCAAAAATGAATTTAAGCATGTTGGAGATTGAGAAAACATTCTTTGGTAATCCAAACTTCGGAATTGTTTCCATTACTATCGATCCAGCTCATGATACACCGAAAGTTTTAAAAGATCATGCAAAACTATTGGGAGTGAAATCATCAACTTGGAATTTTCTAACTGGAGATAAAAATACAATTATGGATTTATCTAATAAGGGATTTAATCTTTATGCAGGAGAAAATGAAAAAGTAAGCGGTGGTTTTGAGCATTCAGGTTTATTTGCTTTAATAGATAAAGACGGAAACATTCGCTGCAGAAAAGACGAATACGGTAACCCAAGTATTTATTATGACGGGTTAGATAAAAAAGGAGTTAGAGAAATTCAACAAGATATTAAAATATTATTAGAAGAGTAAAAATGGAAGATCAGTCTTTAGAAAAAAAGTTTAGCAAATTTATTATTGCCGTTTCGATTGTGATACCAGTGGTTGTTGCGATTTTGTTCGGAATCAAATTAAAAGATTTTGGAATTAATGTAGAGCCGCTTTCTTTTTTGCCTCCTATATATGCTACAACAAATGGTATTACAGCAATTGTTTTAGTTTGGGCAGTAATTGCCGTTAAAAACGGAAAACGAAAGCTGCACGAAAGATTAATGACTCTTGCGATTGGCTTGTCAGTTGCTTTTTTAGTGATGTATGTGGCGTATCATATGACGGCAGATTCCACTAAGTTTGGTGGAGAAGGGATTGTACGTTATGTATACTTCTTTATTTTGTTAACTCATATTTTATTGTCAATCGCAATAATTCCATTAGTATTAATTACTTATGTAAGAGCACTTGCAAAACGATTTGATAAACACAAAAAAATAGCTAAAATTACTTTTCCGCTTTGGTTGTATGTTGCGGTTACAGGTGTTGTAGTTTACTTAATGATTTCTCCTTACTATGCTAATTAAAAACAAAAATAAGTTTCAAGTTTCAAGTTTCAGGATGCAGAGAATATCTTTTATAATCTTGTTATTCTTTGTTGGAGTTGTTGCAAATGCCCAATGTGCAATGTGTCGAGCGGCACTTGGCGGTGATTCAAATGTAAAAAAAGCGGAAGCAGTAAATGATGGAATCGTTTATTTAATGGTTATTCCGTATTTACTTGTAGGTATAATTGGGTATCTTATTTATAGGATGTACCAATCTAAAAAGAAAAAGGCAGAATAATTATTCTGCCTTTTTTTTATTTCAATCCGTTAACCGATACATTAACCGTTCCGTTGATTTTTATAAAAGCAATGATGGCTTGATTCGTCAGCTGTATTTTATCAAACTGAATATCTTCCATTTTTCCATTTACAAAAACGCCTGGCATTGGTGAATAGTTTTTAAGATAAGCTGCCATGTTTTTTTTGCCTTCTTCTAAATTTGGCTGTATAGAATAACGACAGCTTTGTTCCATTTTTTTAATTACATATCCTTGTGCGAGCCAGCTTGCAGTTCTCATTAACTTGCTTTTGGTGTCTAGAACGTAATCAAGTTTGTCGAAATAGATTTCTTTAGTCTGAGGATTGTATTGTGGAAATCCATTCAAATAAAGCGTTCCATTTATAGAACCTAAAACATCTAGAGCGATTACCATTTTTCCGTCTTTATGCCATATAGTAACATTTTTAACCGTTATTTTTTTGCTTCCAGAACCAAACTCTTGTCCGGCAAAATTCTTAGTCATAATTTTTGAAGCATCTACATAGCTCGAAATCGCAGCAATATTTGCAGAAATCTGATTCGGAATTTTTGTAACTGGCTTTAAAATAATTTTATTAGCATTGAATTTAGATTCTGGTTGTTTGCCTACAATAGTTTCCATATTGCATTTCATTCCCATATCCATTAAAAAAGAGTCATTTTTAAGCTTTGCATTAGTCGAGTAAATTTCGACAGGAACGATTCTCAGCCAGCTTTCATAAGTGTCACTCATTTGAAATGGTGTACAGATTTTTTCTAAAGCAGATAAAACATTAGGTTTAAAATCCATAGACTTTTCAATTGCGTCATCTATTTTGCGTTCCAATTTAGATTTGAAGATGGAGATTGCTGGATTTATTAAATAAGTAATAGGCATATTTTTCCCAAAAACACTCATTGTAGGACTTTCGTTCCAATCAAGTGATTTGAATTCTGTTTTGGTGTTTAACTTCCAATTTGTCAAAGCAGCTTCGCTAGATAGAGTAATTACGCCATTTAAATTGAACTCACGTGTATCATAAAGATCAACTCCTAGTTTCTTGGTTCCAATTCGGTATTTTATATTAGCTTTTAATGGCAGAATTGTTTTAATTTTTTTATCTGGATTAGCCGGATCATTTTGAATTTTTATGGGTGCCAGTTTCCAAATTTTCATTTCAATATCATCATCTTCGATGTTGTTGTCCTCATAAATTAATCCCGTTAAGAGAGCATTTGTCTGACTTTCAATATCAGTAAGTTTTACCGTTATTGGTAAGTTTATAAAAGATGGGTTTGCATCATAAACCAATGGGCTTGCGTCATCTGGCTCAGGTTTTAGCGTTTCAAGTTTTTGAGTCGTTGAACAGCTGGAAATTACTGTAAATGCTGTAAATAGTGATAACCTTAAAAGAAATTTCATTTGTATTAAATTTTTAAAGTGCAACAAAATTAAGAAAACAATTAAATTATCTTAAAAAAGTGTAACAATTGGTTAAGATCGCCGTCTTATTTAGATATGGAAACGAAATTATTAACGTTTTGTTATCATAAATTACTTATAAAAAATATTATTATTGTTTAAAAATTTAACAATACCATGATCGAGATCAAAGATTTACACAAATCCTATAAAATGGGAAGTTCGGAATTGCATGTGTTAAAAGGGATAAATTTTAATATAGCCGAAGGGGAATTAGTTGCGATTATGGGATCATCAGGATCTGGTAAATCTACTCTTCTTAATATTTTAGGAATTCTAGATGAAGCTGATTCTGGTAGTTATATTTTAGACAATACTCCAATTAAGAAGTTAAACGAAACTTTGGCTTCAAAATATCGCAATAAGTTTTTAGGTTTTGTATTTCAATCCTTTAATTTAATAAACTACAAATCAGCTCTTGATAATGTTGCAATGCCTTTATACTACCAAGGTGTAAAAAGAAAAGAGCGTTATGATATTGCTTTAAAATATCTTGAGAAAGTGGGTCTGGGCTCGCATTCTCATCATTTACCTAACGAACTTTCGGGAGGACAAAAACAACGTGTTGCGATTGCAAGAGCATTGGCCTCAAATCCTAAAGTTTTATTGGCCGATGAACCTACAGGTGCGCTGGATACTAAAACTTCTTATGAGGTTATGGAGCTTATTCAGGGAATTAACGACGAAGGAAAAACTATTTTGATCGTTACGCACGAACCAGATATTGCCGCTATGTGCAAAAGAAACGTTGTCCTGAAAGACGGATTAATTATCGATGATAAATTAGTAGAACAAGTTAGAGCTTCATCTTATGTTTAATATTGAGCGTTGGCAAGAAATATTTGAGGCAATTTCCAAGAATCGGCTGCGAACATTCTTAACAGGAGTTTCAGTTGCTTCGGGAATATTTATTTTGGTGATTTTGCTAGGTGCTGGTAAAGGTCTTCAAAATGGTATTGAAAAACAATTTGAGCGCGATGCTGCGGGTATTGTTGAAGTTTGGTCTGGTACAACAACAAAGGAGTATAAAGGACTTAATCCAGGGAGACAAATTCAGTTTCGAAATAGTGATTTTAATCAATCCGTTCAAAAGTTTGAAGATAAATTAGATTTGAGAGCCTCAACGCAGAATTATTGGGGAGCACCTTTTTCTTACGGGAAAGAATCAGGAAATTATCAATATAGAGGAGTGGATCCAGATTATGGGGGAATTGAAAATCTTACGATAGTTCAGGGGCGATATGTAAATGCTAAAGATTTACAGAACAATGAAAAAGTCGCTGTTATCGGAATGAAATTAAAAACAGATTTGTTTAAAGACAAGGAGGCTCTTGGAAAAGAAATTTCTATTAATAAAATTAATTTTAAAGTAGTTGGAATCTTTACTGATCCAGGAGGAGAAAGAGAAGAGACAAGAGCTTATCTGCCATTGAGTACCGTACAAAGGACTTTTGGAGCCGGAGATAAAATCAGTAATTTGTTTTTTACTTTAAAAAAGACAAGTGATTATGATGAAGCCTTAGCGCAGTCTGAAAAATTTACTCAGGATTTAAAAGATTTATTGAAGAGTAAAAATATAGTTGCACCAGATGATGACGGTGGAGTTGGAGTTTATAATTCTGTTAAAGATGCAAAACAGTTTTATGATTTAAATTTATACATCAGATTGTTTTTCTGGTGGGTTGGTATCTGTACTATTATTGCCGGCGTTGTTGGTGTTAGTAATATTATGCTGATTATTGTAAAAGAAAGAACAAAAGAAATTGGAATTAGAAAAGCGTTAGGTGCATCTCCATTTTCTATTATTACAATGATTCTTCACGAATCTATATTTATTACCACAATTGCTGGTTTTGTCGGGCTGCTTGCAAGTTTGTTATTGTTGGAATTTGTTGGGCCGATGGTGCAGAGTGAATATTTTCAGAATCCTGAGGTAGATTTCAGTGTAGCATTAACGACACTTGCACTGCTTGTATTTGCGGGAGCACTTGCTGGATTTTTTCCAGCATACAGAGCAGCCAAAATTAAACCTATTGTAGCACTTAGAGACGAATAATTATGTTTAAGAAAGATAATTGGGACGAGATTTTACAGGCCTTAACGGCGAATCCTTTCAGAACGATTCTGACGGCTTTTGGTGTTTTTTGGGGAATTTTTATTCTAGTAATTCTACTTGCGGCAGGTAATGGCTTGGAGAATGGAATTAAAAAAGGATTTGACGGAATTGCTACTAATACCATGTTTATGTGGAGTCAGACGACTTCAAAAGCATATAAAGGACTTCCGAAGATACGTCGTTATGATTTTAGAAATAGTGATGTGACAGCCTTAAAAGCGGCATTGCCTGACTTATTGTATGTTTCTCCAAGGAATCAATTAGGAGATTTTAACGGAACAAATAATGTAGTTCGCGGTACAAAAACGTCAGCATTTACTGTATACGGAGATTATCCAGAGCTGATTAAACAGCAGCCGATGGATATTATAAAAGGAAGATTTGTAAATCAGCAAGATATTCAGGAAAGAAGAAAAGTTGCGGTAATTGGTAAAGGAGTTATCAGCGAACTTTATGGTAAAGAAGAGGAATGCATTGGAACTTATGTAAAAATTAATGGCATAAACTTTATGGTTGTCGGCGTTTATAATTCTAAACAGCAAGGAGGAAATGCAGAACAGGAACAAAAAAATATTTTTATTCCTTTTACCACTTTTCAGCAAGCCTTTAATTTTGGAGATAAAGTAGGTTGGATGGCTATTACTGCAAAGGATGAAACCTCGATTACGTCATTGAAACCAAAAATTCTAGAATTAATTAAAGCGCTTCATTCTGTAAATCCAGCTGATGATAGAGCTGTTGGGAATTTTGATTTGTACGAACAATTTAATAAAGTACAGAGTTTGTTTAATATTTTGAAAATCATTGCCTATTTCGTTGGAACTTTGGTTTTGATTTCTGGTGTTATCGGAATTTCAAATATTATGCTAATTGTGGTTAAAGAACGAACGAAAGAAATTGGAATTAGAAGAGCGTTGGGAGCGACACCAGCCGCTATTCGTGGTCAAATTTTAGCTGAATCTATATTTTTAACTATTATTTCAGGTATGTTGGGCATAGCCGTCGCAACTGGAATTATTGCAATTTTAAATATGGTTTTAGATTCTATGCCTCCGGGCAGTAATACTATGTTTGCAAATCCAAGTGTCGATCTAGGAGTTGTGTTTGTTGCCCTGCTGATACTAGTAGGTTCAGGTTTGCTTGCGGGTTTTATTCCTGCGCAAACAGCTATTAATGTGAAGCCGGTGGATGCTTTACGAACAGAATAAATTATCAATCAAAAATAATCGATTAAACCAAAAACAAAATGAAAAAAGGATTTACCGTAACAATTTTAATTTTAATTGCCGTAGTTTTTTTTGGTGCACTTTACTATTTGTACGCAAAGAATCAAGAGCCGCCTATAGTATTTAAAACGGAGAAGGCAGAAATTAAAACAATTGTAAAAAATACAATTGCGACTGGGAATATTCAACCTGATGAAGAAGTCTTAATCAAACCAAACATTTCAGGTATTATTGAAGAAGTTTATATCAAAGCAGGAGAAAAAATCAAAGCAGGCGACATGATTGCAAAAATTAGAGTCGTTGCCAATGTGTCTAATGTAAGCAGTACTCAAAATCAAGTGCAAACAGCAAAAATTGCATTAGATAATCAAGAGAAAATTTATCAAAGACAAAAAACACTTTTTGCTAAAGATGTAATTTCTGCTAATGATTTTGATGCAGCGCAATTGGCTTACAAACAAGCGAAGCAAAACTATTTAGCTGCAAAACAAAGTTTAGATATTGTTAAAACAGGAACAACAACATCATTAGGAAACTATGCAAATACCTTAATTCGTTCAACTGTAAACGGAATGGTTTTAGCAGTTCCTGTAAAAGTAGGAAATCAGGTTATTGAAAGTAATAACTTTAACGAAGGTACTACGATTGCCAGTGTTGCAGATGTTGGAAGAATGATTTTTATTGGAAAAATTGATGAATCTGAAGTAGGTAAAATTAAAGAGAAAATGCCTATCGAAATTACAGTTGGAGCAATTGAAAACAAAAAATTTGAAGCAGTTCTTACTGATATAGCGCCAAAAGGAGTAACAGAAAATGGAGCAATTCAGTTTGAAATTAAAGCCAAATTAGAAAACAATGAAGGTACTTTTATCAGAGCTGGTTTAAGTGCTAATGCGTCTATTATTCTTGAAAAAGCTGATAAAGTTATGGCTATAAAAGAGTCATTGGTTCAGTTTGACAAAAAAACACAAAAACCATATGTTGAAGTAGAAACGGCTCCTAAAAAATTTGAAAGAAGAGATTTAGTTTTAGGAGTAAGCGATGGAATTTATGTTCAGGTTAAAAGCGGAATTAAAAACACAGATAATATTAAAATCTGGAACCAAGGTTTAATCAGCGAAGGCGAGAAAAAATAGATTGAAATTATAAGAAGTTTTTTGGTTTTAAAAAATGTTAAATATGCTCAGCTTGGCTGCTGTGCTTTCACTCAAAGTATATGAAAATAAATAAATATAATAGTCTTGTTTTCGCTATGTTATTCGGTTTAGGATTATCGGGGCATGCTCAAACAAAACAATGGACATTAGAGGAATGCGTGAGATATGCATTAGACAATAATATAACTATTAAGCTGTCAGAACTAGATGTTAAAACAGCGGATATTGATAAAAAAGGAGCGTTTGGTAACTATTTGCCATCTGTGAACGGAAATGCTTCCCACTCTTGGAATATTGGTTTGAACCAGGACGTTACAACAGGACTTTTGCGTAATCAAACTACGCAATATTCTTCTGTAGGACTTAACGCTGGTGTTGATATTTACAAAGGTCTGCAAAATCAAAATGCATATCGAAAAGCTAAACTATCGATTGTAGCTTCAAAATATCAATTATTAAAAATGCAGGAAGATATTTCGCTGAATGTAGCAAATGCTTTTCTTCAAATTTTATCGAATAAGGAAGATTTGAAAATTAAGAAAGAGCAGCTTATTATTGATGAAAAGCGTTTAAAACGTTCTGAAGAGATGGTAAATGCAGGAACAATTCCTCGTGGTGATTTATATGATTTAAAAGCGACAGTTGCTACAGATCAGCAAAACATAACCGTTTCAGAGAATAATTTATTGATCTCAAAATTGAGTTTAGCGCAGCTTTTGCAGCTTAAAGAATTTACAGATTTTGATGTTGTTGATGATACTAATGCAAAGGATGAAAATAATATCATGGCGCAAAATCCTATTGATATTTACAATAAAGCGAAAGAGACTAGAACAGAGTTGAAACTGGCTCAAACTAATCTTGAAATTGCCGAAAAAAATGTAGCAATCGCAAAGGGAGCTTATCAGCCGACACTTACAGGTTTTTATGGTTTTAATACGAGAGCAAGTTACAGCGATCAGATTAAACTAGACGCAAATGATAAACCTTATACAGTTGGACCTGATCCTATTTTTGATCAGTTTAGTAAGAATAAAGGACATAACTTTGGTTTTCAATTGAATGTTCCTATATTTAATGGTTTCGCTACTAGAAATAATGTTGAAAGAAACAAAGTAACTTTAGAGAAATCTAAAATAGATTTAGAGCAAAAAAGTTTAGATTTGCAACGTAACGTTTATACTGCTTTTACAGATGCAAAAGGAGCTTTAAATACTTATGAGTCAACAGTTGTAACGTTAGAAGCAAGACAGCAGGCGTATAATTATGCTAAAGAAAAGTATGATGTTGGTTTAATGAATTCATTCGATTTTACGCAAGCACAAACTTTGTTGACAAATGCACAGTCAAACGTTATTAGATCGAAATATGATTATATGTTTAAGATTAAAATAATCGAATTCTATTTCGGAATTCCAATTGTTCCAATTATTTCAAAATAATTTATTATGTCAAAAAAAACAATTTACTTCTTACTCGGCGGAGCTGTAGTGCTTATCTCCGCATTAGTAGGTCTTTCCAAAGCAGGAGTAATAGGAAGTAAAGATGAAGGAAAAGAAGTTGAAATTTCTAAAGTAGCATCATCAACAATTGTTGAAACAGTTTCAGCAACTGGTAAAATTCAGCCTGAAATAGAAGTAAAATTATCATCAATGGTTTCGGGCGAAATTATTGCTTTAAATGTAAAAGAAGGTCAAGTTGTAAAAAAAGGCGATTTATTAGTTAAGATAAATCCTGATTTATACACTTCTGGTTTAGAGCGTTCGGTTGCAAATTTATCTGGAACTAAAGCTGGTTTAACGCAATCTGAAGCAAGTTTTAAAGAAGCCAAAGCAAGTTACGAACGTAATAAAACGTTGTACGATAAAGGTGTGATTTCAAAATCAGATTGGGATAAAGCTATTTCAACCTACGAAGTTGCAAAAGCGACAAAGCAAAATGCTTATTACAATGTTCAAAGTGCATCAGCTTCTGTAACAGAAGCGCGTGATAACTTAGGCCGTACAACAATTTATGCTCCTGCAGATGGAACAATTTCAGTTTTAAATGTTGAGTTAGGAGAACGTGTTTTAGGAACGCAGCAAATGGCTGGTACAGAACTTTTGAGAGTTGCAAACCTAAATAACATGGAAGTTGAAGTTGACGTAAACGAAAATGATATTGTAAAAGTAAAAATTGGCGACGAAGCTAATGTTGAAGTAGATGCTTACTTGAAAAAGAAATTTAAAGGTATTGTAACCAGTATTTCAAACTCAGCAAGTACAACTTTGACCTCAGATCAAGTAACAAATTTTAAAGTTAAGGTTCGTATCTTAAAAGAATCTTACCAAGATTTATTAGAAGGAAAACCTAGTACTTATTCTCCTTTTAGACCTGGAATGACTGCTACAGTTGATATTATTACCACAACTAAGACAAATGTTTTAGCAGTACCAATAAGCTCTGTAGTTGTAAAATCAGATACTACTGCTGTAAAAGACTTTAAAGTTGAAGATCCAAACGAAGACAAAAAAGCAACTCCAAAAAGCGATAAAAAGTTTGAGTGTGTTTTTGTAAAAGTTGGTGATAAAGCTAAAATCAGAATCATTAAAACCGGAATTCAGGACGATACTAATATCGAAGTAATGTCTGGTTTAAAAGCAGGCGATGTTGTAATTACAGGTCCTTACACAACAGTATCTAAAGATTTAAATTCTGGAGATAAAGTGAAGCTTAAAAAAGAAGAAACACCTAAAAAGTAGTTTCTAAATAATACAAATTTTTAAAAATAATATTTTGTCTTTTATTTTAAATATCGAAACAGCAACCAAAAATTGTTCAGTATCCATTGCAAAAAATGGTGAAACTATTTTATGTAAAGAAATCGCTGAAGAAGGTTATTCACACGCTGAAAAACTGCACGTTTTCATTGAAGAGGTTATTGCTGAATCTGGAGTTTCAGTTCAAGATTTAAAAGCAGTTGCAGTAAGTCAAGGGCCAGGATCTTATACTGGTTTGAGAATTGGAGTTTCGGCAGCAAAAGGATTGTGTTTTGCTTTAAATATTCCGTTAATTGCTGTTGATACTTTGCAAACTTTAGCTTCGCAGGTTTCTATTTCTGAAGGAAAAATAGTTCCAATGCTTGACGCTAGAAGAATGGAAGTATACAGCGCTGTTTTTAATGCCAAAATTGAAATTGAAAGACCAATTCAAGCGGAGATTATAAACGAAGATTCATTTGCTGAGTATACAGATACTATTTATTTTGTTGGAGATTGTGCTGATAAATGCAAAGCTGTTTTAACAAAAGAAAACTTTATCTTTTTAGAAGAAATTAAATATCCGTCAGCTAGAGAAATGAGTAAAATCAGTTATGATAAATATCAAAAAAGCGACACTGTAGATGTCGCTTATTTTGAACCGTATTATCTAAAAGATTTTATGATGACGCTGCCATCAAAAAAATAACACTTATTTTATTTTTGAATTGTAAACGGCTGAATAGAAATTCCTGCTTCATCTAGAGCTGTTTTACAATTCTCTAATGTTTCCGAAAAGACAGTGCCATAATTTACGTTTTTTGCCCACGGGCGTACTGCAAAATCAATAGAGCTGGCAGACAGATTTTTTACAAAAACTTCTGGAGCCGGCGTTTTAAGTACATTTGGATTTTTGTTTAAAACATCTAAAAGGATATCTTTTGTCTTTTTAATGTCAGAATCATACGAAATTGAAAATGTCAAATCGGCTCTTCTTTCTCCCTGCATAGAGTAGTTAATAATTGTTCCGTTTGATAACGCCCCATTTGGAACAAAAACCGTTTGGTTATTTCCTGTAAGCATTTTGGTAACGAAAATCTGAATTTCTAAAACGGTTGCAATAACCCCTTGAGCTTCGATAGTATCGCCTACTTTAAAAGGTTTGAAAACAATAATCAACATACCGCCTGCAAAATTAGAAAGAGATCCTTGCAATGATAAACCAACAGCAAGTCCCATTGCTCCTAAAATAGCAACAAAGGAAGAAGTCTCAATTCCTAGTTTTGAAATAAAAGTTACAAATAATAAAATTCTAAGTGCCCACAATAAAATGTCGGCAAGAAATTTAGTTAAAGTAGGATCAAGATTTCTCTTAACCATTATTTTTCGAATAACTCTATTGATTAATCGTATTGCATATAAACCTACAAATAAGATTAAAAGGGCTGAGATTAGCTTTGGAGAATAATCAATTAGAATATCAATGAATTTTGTTGCGTAATTACTCAGTTGTTCTGGACTCATGTTCATCTTTTTTTAAATAAAAAAAACCTTCTCTTAGAGAAGGTGTATTAGTGGTGCAAATATAAAAAGATTTCTTTTTATAGAAAAGCGATGCATTCTTAATCTTTATCCGTTTTATCAGAAATTTTGTCTATTTCTGCAGCGCTGGCTTCACTTGCGTCCGCAACGGTTTCTGATGCAATTGTTTTAGTATTGTTAGTAAATTCGTTTGTTTTTTCTTTTACAGATTCAACTACATTGTCTAATGCGTCAGATGCTTTATCGGCATATTCGCTCACAATGTCTTTTGCCTGATGCGCATAATCAGCTGCATTCGCGATTATAGGTTCAGAAGCTTCTTTGACTTTCGAAATAGTTTCATCGGCAAAGGTTTCTGCCTTATCGATATAAGGAGCTGCAGCTTCTTTAGCTTGTTCAAAAGTACTTTCGGCTTGGTCAGCCAGATCAACCACAGTTTCTTTGGCAGAGCCAAATAAATTTTTAAAGAATGAATTTAATCCCATAATTTTCTAATTGATTGGTTTATAATACAATATTAACGAATTTTTCGTGAAATAGTAATCCGATATCGTAATAATTTATTGAAAAACAATGAGATATAAAAAAAGCGTCCGAGATTATCGAACGCTTTTAGTTATTTAAAGCAAAAGTATTGTTATGCGTTTACTGCTTCAACTTTAATAGCTTCATCATTCAACATACTTTTCAGCATGTTTTCGATACCACTTTTTAAAGTAAAAGTAGATGATGGACAGCCGCTGCAAGCTCCTTGTAGAATTACTTTTACCGTTTTGTCGTCTTCATTATAAGAATCAAAAGCGATGTTTCCGCCATCTGCAGCAACAGCAGGTTTTACGTATTCTTCAAGAATATTGATAATCTGCTGAGAAGTAACATCTAGTTTGTCAAACGCTTCATCTTTAGTAACGTCGTTTTTAGTCGCTGTTTGAACTAAACTTTCATCTAAAACAGTTCCTCCGTTTTCAATGAATTGTTTTATGAAAGTTCTTAGTTCCAAAGTGATTTCTGCCCAGTCGTTGATTTCATACTTAGTAACAGAAATATAGTTCTCATCAATAAAAACCTCTTTTACGTAAGGGAATTTAAATAATTCCTGTGCTAACGGAGATGAAGCCGTTTGATCGATGTTTTTATACTCAATTGCGTTTCTAGTCAGCATTCTGCTTACTACAAATTTTAAAGCTGCCGGGTTTGGAGTTGTTTCTCCGTAAACCGTAATAGGCTGCTTTTTAGTCTTATTTTCATCGATTGTTATAATAACACCGCCTTTGTCTACAAATGCTGCGATTTGTTCTGCAACAGCATCTTTTACATCATCCCATTCAACAATACTGTATCTTTCGATAGCAATAAAATTTCCTGAGATATAAACCGTTTTTACAAATGGTAAATAAAACAATTGCTGCGCTAAAGGAGAAGCTTGTGCTTCGTCGATATTTTTGAACTCAAAGTTTTGATTTTGAGTAATGAAGTCTTCAAATTCGAACTTTAATATAGTAGGATTTTGTGTTTCTTTTATAGTGATTTTTGTCATGGTAGTAATTTTTTGCAAATTTACTAAAGTTATTTTCTACTAATACCTATATTTGATTTTTTAATAAAATAATTATGACTCTTTTCAAGAAATTCGTACTTAATTATTAAGAGTATAAAATATTTGTAAACTCATCGGTTATTATGATGTTAAGAATCAGGTTTTTATTTATTTTTTTAATCACTACTTTTTTTTCTTATTCTCAAGAAGGAATTCCGGTTTATTCAGATTATTTATCAGATAATTATTACTTGATTCATCCATCAATGGCTGGAGCAGCAAATTGTGCAAAAATCAGATTGACAGCTAGAAAACAATGGTTTGGTCAGGAAGATGCGCCTTCACTTCAAACGTTAAGTTTTAATGGCAGAGTAGGTGAGCGATCAGGAGCAGGGATTATTGTTTTTAATGATAAAAACGGGTATCATTCTCAAAAAGGTGTAAAAGTTACATATGCACATCATCTTATGTTTTCAAGAGATGAAATCGACTTAAATCAGCTTTCATTTGGTATCAGCGGCGGATTGATTCAAAGTCAGTTAGACGAAACTAAATTTGGAGGAACTTTTGATCCTATTGTTTTTGGTTCAATTCAAAAAGACTCCTATTTTAATGTAGACATTGGTGCTTCTTATAATTTTCTTGATTTTTATGCACACGCAACAATTCAAGGTCTACTTGAAACACGACGAGAGCTGTACACAGATTACGAAAGTAATAATTTACGAAAGTTTCTTTTAAGTGCTGGATACGTATTTGGTAAAAGAGAAAAGATTACTTGGGAGCCTTCAATTTTGTTTCAATTGTTTGATCAGACGAAAGAAAAGTCAATAGATTTAAATATGAAAGCCTACAAAAACATGGATTTTGGAAGTTTATGGGCAGCTTTGTCTTATAGAAGAAGTTTTGATGGTGCGCAATTTACTTCAGGAGGTGGTGTTTCCTCCCAAAAACTGCAATATTTCACTCCTATTCTAGGTGTAAATTATAAAAATTTTATGTTTGCTTATACGTATTCTCAAGTTATGGGAGATGTAAAATTTGATACCGGAGGATATCATCAAATAACTTTAGGGATTAATTTATTTTGTAAAAAGGAACGTTACGATTGTAATTGTCCAGCAATCAATTAAAAAAATATTATGCTTATTAAATCCGTAAATGGGAAATCACCTTTGATTCCAGAAGATTGTTATGTTGCTGAAAATGCCACCATTATTGGAGATGTTACATTTGGAGACTCTTGCAGTGTTTGGTTCAACGCCGTTATTAGAGGAGATGTTCATTTTATTAAAATTGGAAATAAGGTAAACATTCAAGATGGTGCGATAATTCACTGTACTTATCAAAAACATCCAACAATTATTGGGAATAACGTTTCGATAGGACATAATGCTATTGTTCACGGCTGTACAATACAGGATAATGTATTAATTGGAATGGGAGCAATTGTAATGGATAACTGTATTGTAGAAAGTAACTCGATTGTCGCTGCCGGAGCGGTTTTAACACAAAATACAGTTGTTCCTTCAGGAACTATTTTCGCTGGTGTTCCTGCGAAGAAAGTAAAAGATATCGACCAATCTGATTTTGCAGGTGAAATCGAACGTATTTCAAATAATTATGTGATGTATTCTGGATGGTTTAAAAACGAAGAATAAATTATAAAAAATTCCAAAAAATATAAAATCCAAATTCCAAAAGAGTAAAACCTTTGAATTTGGATTTTTTTTATTTTTAAATTTAATAGAATTATAAATTGATTTTTTCAAAGAAAGCATTCTTGTAGCTTTCACTTATAGGAATCCGTTTATCACTAATCAAAACTTTATTTTTTTGTATTGATTTCACATGTTTTATATTAATGATATAAGATCTGTGAATTCTCGAAAAGCCTTTGCTTGAAAGTAAATTTTCGAGTTTTATCAAGCTGATTAAAGTCAGTGTATATTTATTATCGGTAGTATAGATTTTTACATAATCTTTCAAACCTTCAATAAACAGGATATCAGCAAAATTCATTTTAACATTTTCGTATTCAGCTCTTACAAACATAAAATCCTGCTCAAGTTCTGGAGTAAGTGTGTTTTCAGAAATTGAAGAAACAGCTGCCGCAGGATTAACAATTTGCTGCGCACGCACGACTGATTTTAGAAAACGATGAAAGGGAATTGGTTTTACTAAATAATCAACAGCGCCAAGATTGAATCCTTCTACAGCATAATCAGAATAGGCAGTTGTAAAGATAACAAGAGGTTTTTTCTCGATCGTGTTTAAAAAATCTATCCCAGAAAAATGCGGCATTTGAATGTCTAAAAAAATCAAATCAACATTATTTTGATTGATAAATGAAACGGCATCAATAGCATTATTAAAAGTACTGATCAATTCAAGTGAATCGACTTTTTGCACAAAATCTTCCAATAATTCAACAGCTAATGGTTCGTCATCAATAATTACACATTTCATCTGCAGGAGTTTAAATTTATTCGGTTTGGAATTCAAAAGTAGTTTTAAACCAGTAAATTAAGTTTTAAAATTATCATAAAATACTGGTTTGATTTCAATTATCCGTTTACGGTAATTGTTTTGGTCAAAGTATAACCATCAGTCAAATTACCTGTTAAAACTGCCATTTCGCTGGCAAGGCTGTCTGCAAAAACATTATCTCTCGTATTAGAAGTGTCGGCTTGTCCGTGAGCAGCATAATTAGTACTGGAGTAAACAGTACTCGAAGTGCTTTCAGGAAAAGCAATTTGAGTAACTAATAATGAAGATCCACTGCTCGACAAAACTTCAACATGTACATGCGGAGCTCTGCCTTGGTACCATCCTGGATAGATAGAAATAAATGAAACTTCTCCTTTAGCATTTGTTGTTTGTCTTCCTCTTAAAAAATGAACAGAAGTATAATCTGCCTGCTGCATTTGAGTTCCGCCGTATTCAGAATAATTGCCGTCTTTGTCGCAGTGCCATACATCTACTAAAACATTCGACAGCGGCAGGCAGTTATTATTTTTATTTTCAATAATTAAATTGATCAATAGGGCAACTCCAACTCGGTCAGATTTTATATTTTCTAAAACTAATTGGCTTGGTGTTTTGATAGGAAAAGGACCTTTAGTTTCAGATGGTGAAACAGTACAGCTTCCGTCGAAAGATGAGTCTGCGCCAGAATCATCATTATCACTTTTAGAGCATGATTCTAATATTTTTGAAGCACCAGCCAAAGCAGTGATGCCCAAAAGACCATTTCGGATGAATTTTTTTCTGTCCATAATCTTAAAATTTAATTTACTGTAGTTTTAATTTTATCTAACTTTAGATTTAAATGCACGCGGTAAAATTGGTTATCCTGGTTTATAGTTAGTTCATGAGCATTTGGATAAAGTAAATCCAGTCTGTTTTGAATATTTACTAGTCCAATACCTGAATTTTCAGGGTCTTTTATGTAATTCTCAATTGTATTTTCAATCCAAAAATCAAGATTGTTTTCTGAAATGAAAATTTTAATTTTGATATGCGCTGCACCTTTATAATCTGTTCCGTACTTAAAAGCATTCTCAACAAATGATATTAGCAGCAAAGGTTCGATAAACTTGTTTTTAGTATCGCCATGAACATTAATTACAATATCTTCAATGTTGTTAAGTCGTAGTTTTTGCAGTTCGATATAATTCTGAATATAATTTATTTCCTTTTCTAAAGCCACCGTTTTATTATCTGTTTCGTACAGCATGTAACGCATTAACTCAGATAATGTCACGATGGCATCAGGGACCAAATCAGATTTTTTATGTGCTAGAGAATAAATACTGTTTAGTGAATTGAATAAAAAATGCGGATTGGTTTGTTTGCGCAAATAAGTCAATTCAGTATTTGTTCTATGGGTTTCTGCAATTAGTTTATTTTGTTCATTACTATAAAATTCTGTCAAGGTTCTTATAATTGCACTTATGGTAAGAATTAAAATATAGAAAAAGGAAGGGCCGATTTTAAAGAAAAGCGGACGTTTCATTTCAATTTTTAAGTTGTCAGCTTTTCGTAAAAGAATGGTTTCATTTGGCATGAAATGCGGGCGGGCAATATTTGAAGGCGGTAAATGTCTGAATTCAGGAATAAAATAATTAATTCTGATGATCATGAAAACAGCAATAATTATAAATGCAAATAGAAAATACTGCCAATACTTTTTTTGTAAAAGAAGAGACGGAACCATGTAATAATAGTTGAGGTAAAACAACATTATTCCTGATGCCCACTGAACATAAAAATCATTATTGATCCTAAACGGACTTTCATAAAACTGAATTAAGGAAGTCAGAATGAAGAAAACCCATATAATACAATGGAATAGAATTTTGTTTGAGTTAGTATTTTTGATGGCTCCGATTTTCATTTATAATTTTATTTTTAATAAAATTAATTCATTTTTGTTTACTGTTGGTGATAAGTTTTGGCTGAGTTTTTCAACTACTAAATGAGCAGTTTTTAATGCATCTTCTTCTGTAGAAAAACTTTTGTTGTCACTTATTACTGGTATAATCGATTGTTTTATAATGATTTTATCTTTAAACAAAATCGAGTATCCCCAGCCGGAATTGGTTTGAAATGTCTCTGTTTTATAAATCTCTTTTTTTCCGCAAGAAGCCATTTGTAAAACAAGACACAAAAGCAATAAATTCTTCTGGATATTACTCCAGAAGAATAGTTTATTATTAATTATCATTGTCATTTTGTTCCTCCAAAGGTTTAAATTCCCAAGCATCATCAAAATAAGAAGAACCAATTCTTCCTAGCATATAAAAACCACGATTATTTATCGCAAAGCCTACAGCATCAGTTCTTGTTGCTCCTTCAAGCGGAGTTCTTTCAACCCAAAGATCCGTAGTTGGATTGTACTCCCAAATTGTTTTTATGTTTTCGCCGCCTACTATATATCCTAATCCGTTTATCGAAAAACTTGATGCATTGGCACGTACAATTGCATATTCGTCATTATATGAATAATCATCATCAGTATCTTTGTCGATGTCTCTTTTTCTTGTCCAAGTATCAGTTGCAGGATCAAATTCCCAAAAATCTTCCTGATACACACTATTATTAATTCCGGTAGCGAGATATGCTTTATCAGCAATTACAAATACGGTCGCATTACGTCTTTTATTACCGCTAAAGCCGTTTACAAGTGTCCAGCTGTTTGCTTGATCATCATATTGATAGAAATCTTTTAGATAATTTCCATCATAACCAGTTCCAAAATAAGCTTTACCGCCAGCCTGAAAGCCTACTGCAGCATAACGAGCTGTTCCAGCAAAATCTGTTTTTTGAGTCCAGCTGTTGTTAGAAGGATCGTATTGATAAAAATCCTTCAGTTTATTAGTTCCATCATATCCAAGTCCAATGTAACCTTTATTGTTTAATGCAAAACTAGAGGCAGAGCTTCTTCCTGTGCCAATAAAATCTGCTTTTTGCTCCCAATAATCTCCATTTGAATTGTAAGCCCATAAATCTTTCAAGTATACATCGCCAGTATAACCAGCGGCAACATATGCATAATCACCAATTACGAAACTTGTGGCACTCGATCTTGCAGGTCCGTCAAAAGCGGATTTTTTCACCCAGTTTCCCATTAATTCATCATCCTCGTCGTCATTGCTGCAGCTTACAAAAAAGAGACTAGAAAGTAATGAAGCGAATAATATTCCTTTTTTAAAATTATTCATAGTGTATTAAAATTTATTTATTGGTTCAAAAGTAGGTTGGAGAAGAGTTTTAAAAAAAGAAGATATATGTATTGCCCTTTTTGATAGACTAAATCATGCTTTTTTAAGGCGAATGAATTATTGACAGCACTTTATCTATTATAGATGTTTTTTTACTGTTTATAGGATGAAAATGCAAGACTGTATATGTTATAGTGGTGTCTAGAGAGCGCCACTTTATATTTGCGCAAAAAATCGATTATGCGCAAGTTGTTATTTATGTTGTTTTTTGCCTTTACATTATTTTCATGCGGAACAGATACTGATACTGGAGAATTTGTCGTAGGATCTGATTATTTAGCGTTGAATAATAAGGTTATTATGATCGATACTGTAACGGTCGAGATGTCTACAATAAATTTTGATTCGCTGGTGACTTCAAATCAAAGTCGAATCTTAGTTGGAAATTATGATGATCCTATTTTTGGTAAGGTAAAATCGAATAGTTATTTTCAGTTGTCATCAAATAATTATGCTTTAAATAATGGCGGTTCTGATACGGAGTATGTTAATTATGTTTTTGATTCCATTTCTATGGTTTTAAAGTATGATAACTATTTTTACGGTGATACAACTAAAATTCAAACATTTAATATTCATCGTTTAACGCAAAAAGTAAAGCCAAATACTGATACTGGAAGTTTTTATAATAATTCGAGTTTGAGTTACGATGAGGAAAGTTTGGGAACATTCTCATACAAGCCTCGTCCAGTTGGAAAAGATTCTATTAATATAAAAATGAGTAATGCATTTGGTGAAGCTCTTTTTCAAAGAATAAAGAAAAGAGATATTTCTGATTTTGACACTTTTACAGAATATCTAAAGGGACTTGTAATTGTACCATCGTCATCTAATTCGGCAAGTGTTATTGGGTTTAATACCTCTAAGAGTTTAGTGCGTTTGTATTACTCCAGATATCAGGCAGGTGTCGATGAGGTTCCATTTGTTATCGATTTTTCTGTTTTGGATGCCACAAAACAGTTCAATTCTATTTCTTTAGATAAAACAGGAACATTAATTCAAAATCTTCCTATTTCCAGTAGTAAACTTTCGAGTGCAGCAACTAACAAACAGGGATTTATTCAGTCTGGAACAGGAGTTGCCTGTCGTATCGATTTTCCAAATTTAAGACAGTTGAAATATATTTCAGATAACGGCGCCATTGTCGACGCACAATTGATTTTAAAACCAGTCAATAATTCTTATTCTGAAAAATATCCGTTGGCAGATTCCCTAAAAATATACGTAGGAGACAATTTGAATAGAATCAGCAGTTCATTGCTAAATTCTGCTGGAGCTGCAGTTTATGGTATTTTGAATAAGAAAAGTGATGAGTTCAATGAAAACATCGGATATACGATACCGCTGGGTAATTTTCTACAAAAAGAAATGCTTCGATCTTCTGATTCTAAATCTTCTTTAATCCTAACGCTTCCGGGTATTTCGAAAACTGTAAATAGAATTGTTTTAGGAGATCAGAAGCATTTAAACAATAAAATTCAACTTAAAATATATTACATCTCCTATTAAATGAAAAATAAGATAGTTTTTTTTTACTGCGCCATTTTAATATCGTTTGCATCATTTTCTCAAAGTATTTCAAGTTCGCCGTATTCATTGTATGGAGTAGGTAGTTTATACGATGCCGATTTTGGATCGCTTCCTTTAATTGGATCCGCAGGAATCGCACTGCCGTCAGATAGTTTTATCAATAATCTGAATCCAGCTTCATTGGGTTCACTTCCGCTAAACCATTTTATGTTTGATATTGGCGGTAAAGCTATTGCTACAACTTATCAAAGCAGTTTAAAAACAGAGAATCGCAACAATTTTCAGTTCTCACATATTGCATTTGCTTTTCCAGTAACTAAAAATTCTGGTTTTAGCGTTGCATTGCGTCCATATTCTAGCTCTGCATTTAAAATTTCTAATCTTATTCTGCCAATTGCAGATAGTCAGGAATCCTATAGTTTATCGGCTACAGGTTCGGGCGGATTGAACAATTTTGATTTTTCTTATGGGTATCGATTTGGTAAAAAACTTACAGTAGGAGCATCTGCAGCTTTGTTGTTTGGAAACACTGTTGATGATAGAGTTTTTACAATTCTCAATTCGGTCACTACCATACATAAAAAAACAGATTACAACGGACTTCGTGCGACATTGGGAACTCAGTATAAAATTGATTCTACATTTACTATTGCTGCAACAGTCAAATTGCCAGCACAAATTAAAGGTTCAAAAGTACAGTCGGTTGAGTCAATAAACGATAATGTGGTGAGTGATATTCAATCTGAAGCAGTTTCTGATGTAGATGATTATTATATGCCTTTAGAAATTGGAATTGGTATTAGTAAACGATTCAAAAAAGTTTTGAACATGACTTTCGATTATGAAAAAAGCTTATGGAAGGATACAAACCAATCTGATTTCTATGGAGATTATGTAAACCAAGACAGGTTTGCGCTTGGTTTTACTTATTTTAACGAAAAACGTAATTACAGAAAGTATTGGGATAGAGTCAAATATTCTGCTGGTGCAAATTTTGATACGGGATATCTCGAAATAGACGGAAAAAGAATTAACAATGCTTCGATTTCAATTGGAGTTAATCTGCCTATCGAAAATACTTTTTCAGCCTTAAATATTTCATATTCATACGGGCAAAAAGGAAGCATTTCAAATAATTTAATTAAAGAAAACTATCATAAACTTTCTGTAAACTTATCCTTAGATGGTATTTGGTTTGTTAAAAGAAAGATAGAATAAAATTAAAAATCTTTTTGGACTACGTTGTATTTATGTTCTAAAATGGAATCTAAAACAACTGGATTTGAATTAACATAAAATATAGGTTCGCTTTTTTGAGCTGTTGTAAAACCTACTTTATCGCGTAAAATATTTTGAGTTTGTCTTGCTACTGCTTCTCCAGAATCTATAATCTGAATATGTTCAGGAAGAATCTTTTTAATCTGAGGAATTAAATAGGGGTAGTGGCTGCATCCTAGAACTAGATAGTCAATGTTTGCATCTATCATAGGCTGCAAGTATGATTCTAAAAGCTGTGTCATTTCGGGAGAATACAAATTTCCATCTTCAATTAACTGAACAAGCCCATAACCAACCTGTTCAATAATTGTTGTGTTTTGAAACATTTCTGCAGTCTTATTAAACAACTCGCTGTTTAATGTTCCTTTTGTAGCCAGGATACCAATGACTTGTGTTTTAGAGTTATTGGCTGCAGGTTTTATTGCAGGTTCAATTCCAATAAATGGAATATCATAATCATTTCGGAGTTCTCGAATAGCATTTGTTGTTGCTGTATTACATGCTACAACAATTAACTTGCATTTCATATCCAGTAAAAAGTCTACATTTTTTTTACTTAAGGCAACAATCTGCTCTTTGGTTTTTTGACCATAAGGAGCATTTTTACTATCGGCCAGATAAATTGTTTTTTCATTTGGAAGTAAGTTATGAATGGCGCTCCAAATTGAAGTTCCTCCAATTCCAGAATCAAAAACACCTATAGGATTATCGTTTGTCATAGTACAAATTTAGTATTTTTTGAAACAAAATGATAGTTGAAATTAATTGTAATCAGCGAATGATATGTTTTTTTTATTTTAAGTAAATGTAAAAAAAAACTGTTCAAATTTTTTAAAAATTTGAACAGTTTTAATTAGCGAATTCGTTTTTATTAGAATCCTAAATCTTTTTTTACATCAGCAGTAATGTTTGGACCATCAGCTAATAATAGAGTAGAACCATCTAAAACATATTGGAAACCTTTAGCTTTTCCAATTTTTTGGATAGAAGCTCTTACTTTTTCCATTAATGGTTTTACGATGTCAGTTTCTTTTTGTTGCAATTCTTTTTGAGCATTGTCTCTATACTCAACAATTCTTTTTTGCATGTCTTGAACTTCTTTAGAACGATCTCCATTAACAGCTTCTGTTACAGTTGCAGCTTCAGCTTCGTACTTTTTGATTTTAGTTTGATACTCATCAACCATTTTTTTGTATTCAGCATCATACGTACCACTTAATTTTTGCAGTTGATTTTGAGCATCAAGCATAGCAGGCATTTTCGACATAATGTCGCTTACATCAACATGGGCAACCTTCGCCTGTGCGTTCATTGTGTTACTTGCTCCTAAAATTAGTATTGCAGCAATTAGTAAAGTTTTGATTTGTTTCATCATTTTTAAAATATTAATTAATTATTGGTCGTATTAGTTTTTTGTGTTTCGGCCTCTCTTGCTTTTTTCGCCGCTTCTCTTTCTTCTAATATTTTTTTTCTTCTTTCTTCTAATTCTTTTTTACGCTGTTCGTAAAGTTTTTGTCTTTCGGCGGCTTTATCTACCGCAGGTTCAGCTGTTGTTGTGGCAGCAGCAGCAGCAGCAGGTTTTGCTGTTGTTCCATCCGTTTTAACTGCTTCGGTTGTTTTTGCTGCCTGAGTTGACTTTGCTGGTTCAGAAACCGTGCCATTTTTTTTAGCTTCTCTTTCTTCTAGTATCGCTTTTCTCCTGTCATCATACTCTTTTTTCTTAGCTTCTTGCTCCAGTCTTCTGTCTTCAATAAGCTTTTCTCTAGCCGCTTTTCTTTCATCTAGAACTTTTTGTCGATCAGCCATAGCAGGATTTTCATCGATAGCATTTTCTTTGCTTTCTTGTACTTCCTGATCTTTCAATTGTTTTTTCGTCAACTGTTCTCTTTTGTCAGTTCTGTTCAAGATGCGTATAACCTGATCGCTGATATCAAATCTTTTGTTGCTGAAAAGCATTGTCAAATCTGATGATTTATCAAAAATAAAATCGTAATTTTTAGCTTCTGCAATATCTTGAACGGCAGTAAATACCTGATCTTGAATTGGCTTTGCCAAAGCAGCTTTTTGTCGAATTAAATTTCCGTCAGCTCCAAATTGTTTTTGCTGATAATCCAGCATTTCGTTTTCTAAGAACTTAATTTCAGTTTCTTTTTCATCAATTAATTCTTTGGTTAACAAAGCTTTTTCTGCTTTAAGGTTTTCCTTAAGCGTATTGATGTTTGTTTTTTTTGTTTCTATTTCTTGTTTCCACTTTTGAGCTTTCAACTCTAATTGTGACTTTGCTTCTTTATAATCAGAAACATTTTCCAAGATATATTCCATATCAATATAGCCAATTCTAGTTGTCTTGCCTTGTGCCTGACTTGTATTAGCTACAATCAAGGCTAAAAATATAAATAAAAATTGTTTTCTCATAACATTACTTTATTCGATGATTTTTAACCAAACGTATTATTTCTAAAATTGTTGTCCAATAATAAAGTGAGTTTCCCAACCATTTGCTTTGTTTGTAACAGATCCTGGCAAAGCATCGAAACCATAACCAAAATCGATACCTAATAATCCAAATGCAGGCATGAATACACGTAAACCAGCTCCAGCAGAACGATATAAATCGAACGGGTTGTAATCCCTGAATGTTGGATATGATGAACCAGCCTCTAAAAACGTCAATGCATAGATCGATGCAGATGGTTTTAATGTTATTGGATAACGTAACTCCATTGAGAATTTGTTGTAAATAGTTGCTCCAATTTGCTGCCCGTATCTAGAACTTGTTTTGTCTTCAATAATTGGCGTCAATGAGTTGTTTGGATAACCTCTTAACTGTATAGTTTCTCTACCATCCATAGAGTAGTTAGCCATACCATCTCCTCCTAAATAAAAACGTTCAAATGGTACAACACCTCTAGATTGATCGTAAGCACCTAAGAAACCAAATTCTGTTAATGTTCTTAAAACTAATTTACCATATACCTTAGTATACCAGTCTGCTTTAAATTTAACTTTATAATACTCTAACCAATTGTATTTTTTCTGATCCACTTTAGCTTGATCTGTATCTGCATTTGCATAATCAGATCCCACACTTACCGTTTGATTACTGCCATTTATAGATTCACTTTTTGTGTAATCTCCAGGATTTATTGGTTGCCCATCAGCTCCTGTCATAGTGGTTGTGCCATTATATCTTGTTTTGTATTCTTTTTCATTAGCTAAATTTCCATAATCTACTCCATTAAATAAAGAATATGGAGGTGTTACTTTAGCAGAGATACTAAACTCAGAACCATAAGTTGGGAATATCGGGTTAACCCCTTTATTGCTTCTTGAAATTCCTATTGTATAAGCAAGGTTTCGAGATGCTCCGTTACCAAAAGTAAACAAACCAGTATAGTAATTATTCAAATCATAATGCTGATAACTTACAGATTGTGATAATACAAAGTAATCATCCGGCACAGTAAGACGTTTCGCTAAACCAACTTGTACTGTAAAAATATTAAAACTTTGGCTTCTATCAACAGTTCTTGTAACATAATTATTATTAAACTGTTTACTGTATGAGATAGATGAGCTAAATTGTACTGGTTTTTTTCCTCCAAACCAAGGCTCAGAAAATGATAAACTGTAAGTCTGGAAATAAGTACTTCCTTGTAAACGAAGTGCTACTTTTTGTCCGTCTCCCATTGGAAGTGGTTTGTAAGCATCTTTGTTAAATAATTTTCTCGCCGAGAAGTTGTTGAAAGATAGACCTAGGGTTCCAATGAAACCACCTCCGCCGTAACCTCCTTGAAGCTCAACCTGGCTTGATCCTTTTTCTACTAATTGGTATTCAATATCAACTGTTCCCGCTCCTGGATCAACATTTCTAAATTCAGGTTTGATAGATTCAGGATCGAAGAATCCTAATTGTCCAATTTCACGAATTGTTCTAACTAGTTCTTCTTTGCTGTATTTGTTTCCTGGTTTAGTTCTTAACTCACGATAAATAACGTGGTCATTTGTTTTGTCGTTACCCGTAACATATATTTTGTTGAAATATGCAATTGGACCTTCAGTAATTCTAATTTCAAAATCAATAGTATCATTTACAGTTTTTACCTCTACAGCATTGATTTTTGAGAATAAATAACCATTGTTTTGGTATAAGTTTGTAATGTCTTCCCCGTCAGGTTTTGAATTATCTGCAATTCTTTTTTCAAGCATTACACCATTATAAACTTCTCCTTTTTTGATTCCTAAATAACGATTTAACTGCTGATCTGAGTAAACTGTGTTTCCTAAGAATTTTATGTTTCCAAAGTAATACTTGTTTCCTTCTTCAACATTGATTTTAATGCCAAGCATATTTTTCTCTTTGTTGTATTTAACAGAGTCATAAATAATACGTGCATCACGATATCCTTTTTCTTTGTATGCAGAAATAACTTTTTCTAAGTCAGTTTTGTATTTTTCTGGAATAAATTTAGAGGCTTTTAAAACACGGAAAACATTTTTCTGTTTTGTGTCTTTCATAGCTCCTCTTAATTGACTTTCTGTAAGTTGTTTATTTCCAATAAAGTCAATGTTGCTGATTTTTACTTTGTCACCTTTATCTATACGTACCAACATATTAACCTGATTACCGGCAATTGTATCTGGTGTTGTTGTAATAGTGACTTTAGTATTGTAAAAACCGTCTTTTTTGTATTTGTTTTCGATGTAGTTTTTTGTAGTAGTAATTAAGTTCTCGTTTACAATTTTGTTTTTGGTCAAATTGTTATCCTTAATTAAAGCTTCGATTTTGCTTTTCTTTACACCAGTGATTTTAACTTCATTAAGCTTTGGGAGCTCAACAATATTTAAATCTAAATAAATACTGTCATTTTGAACTTTATTAATGTAAAAAGCGATTTCGTCGAAAAGACCAAGCTTGCCTAATTTCTTAATTGCGCTGGTAATTTCTTCTCCGGGTACAGTTATTTCCTGACCTGTTTGAAGTCCAGAAAATGTTACTACAGTTTGTTCGTTAAAGCTAATTTTACCAACTACAGAAACTTTGGCCAGTATATACTTTTTTCCTTGATCAAAAGGAACTCTTTCTTGTGCTTTAATTTGTGAAAAACTACCCAAAAGTAAAAGGGTAAAGACTATTTGTATTCTTTTTTGTAACACTAAAAAATTATTTAATTTGTTCACTGGTTTTTCCAAATCTACGTTCTCTTTTTTGATAACTAATAATAGCCTCATATAAATCTTGATCTTTAAAGTCTGGCCACAAGACATTAGTAAAATACAATTCTGCATAGGCGATCTGCCATAGCAAAAAATTACTTATTCTATGTTCTCCACTTGTTCGTATTAACAAATCTACATCAGGTAAATTTTGCGTGTAAAGATGCTCATTTATAATTGAATCGTCAATAGCGTCTATTGAAATTATATTATTTTTAACTTTATCACTGATGATTCTAACGGCATTTACCAATTCTTCTCTCGATCCGTAACTTAGAGCAAGAGTTAGCGTAAGACGAGTATTGTTTTTTGTTTTGTCAATTACATCAAGCAGTTCTCTTTGAGCAGATTTTGGTAATTTTTCAAGATTTCCAATTGCATTAAGTCGAATGTTGTTTTCTTGAAGCGTAACAAGCTCTTTTTTTAATGAATTGATTAAAATCTTCATTAATGCTTCAACCTCTAGTTTAGGACGATTCCAGTTTTCTGTAGAAAAAGCATATAAGGTTAAGTACTCGATACCAAGCTTAGCACAAGTTGTAATTGTTTTTTTAACGGATTTTGTGCCATTTTCATGTCCAAATGCTCTTAAAAAGCCTTGTTGTTTAGCCCAGCGTCCATTTCCGTCCATAATAATGGCCAGATGTTTAGGTAAGTTTGATTGATCTATAGAGTCTATTAAATTCATTGTATTATTCTGCGCAATAGCAAGGTTTTTGTCCAAAGGTATACGTTAATGTTAAACCTGAGAAAACATACCAGTCATTGTTATTTAAATTTCCAAATTTTAAAATGTTTGCATTGCTGGTTTTTGGATTGCTTCCATCAATGTTGTCTGTAAATGTATATCGTGCTCCAACTTCGGCTGCTAAGACAAAGCGAGGCGTTATATTTGATTTTATACCCAATGTCATTGGTATTGCAAACGAATTTGAGTTTACTTTCTGTGTAACATTTGGGCTTGTTGCATAGCGATACAATCCGTCGTAAATAAAAAAACTTAATCCAGAGTATATATAAGGAGTAATTTTTCTGTGATAATCATGCAAATTAAAATCAAAAAAATTGAACTCCAAACCTGCAGAGATTTCTTTTACATTATTTTCAAAACGATATCCTCTTCTGTTTCTTCCTGTTTCATCTGAATCTAAATCATTTCCTGCGACAGTTGACTGCGTGTAGGAAATTCGATAAGAGTGACGAGGGCTTTTATTCCATTTATACAAAACACCAAAAGCCAGTTTGTCAGGGTTTATGTAAGTTGTGCTTCCCACATCGCCTACAAAGTTGCTTCCGCCAAGAAAAGCACCAATCTCATTGATTTGAGCATTTAGTGTAATAAAGGGAAAAAAACATAACAATAAATTAAAAATTTTCTTCATTTAATTCAGAATTGCGTGCAAATATAATAATTATCGATACGAATCAACGTTCCTTTACATAAATGTGCTTTTTTTTCAATTTACAATATGATTTCGAGACATTTAATGATGATTCACTACAGGCAGAACGAGAAAATGTGCTGTTATCGTATAGTGTTGAGTAAGAAAAAGGGTTAGTTTCTCTTGTCTTCTCCCCAAAGCAATTTGTTTCTTAATGTTTTTAAGAAGGTTTCGCCTGGTATCTCGACCATTTTTATTTTGTAATCTGTTTTTTTGATTTTTAGAATCGATTCATTTTTTACAGATGAAATTCTAGAATCTAATGAAACTAAATATTGATCTTCTCTGCCTGAAACACGCAATTTAATTTCTGTGTCATCTGGTATAACAAGTGGTCTTGCGGTTAAGTTATGTGGCGCAATAGGAGTAATGACTAAACTTTTTACGTCTGGCGTTAAAATTGGTCCGCCGCAGCTTAATGAATATCCTGTAGAACCTGTAGGAGTAGAAATAATTAGACCGTCTGCCCAATAAGAATTTAAATATTCATTGTTCAAATACGTTTCTACGGTTATCATCGAGGTAGTATCTTTTCTGCTGACTGTTACTTCGTTCATGGCGAAGTTAAGTTCCGCGAAAGCATCATTTTTTGGTTCGCAGGTTATACCAAGTAATGTTCTTTCGGAAGTAGTGTAATTTTGATCAATAACAAATTGCAATAAACTATCAATATTTTCTTTTTGCACTTTAGCTAAAAAGCCCAAGCGACCGGCGTTAATTCCTAAAAGTGGCACGCCCGAATTACGAACTAAGGCAGCGGCTCTTAAAATTGTTCCGTCACCGCCAATACTAATAAGCATTTCAAAACTATCATCTAAAGTAGTGCTTGGTGAAAAAGTTTTGTATTCCTTTTTTATAAGCTGCTTGTCGTAAAGCATATTTAGGAAGTTTTCTTCAATTACCATTTCCACATTATTGGAACTTAAAAACGTGAAAATGTCTTTTATGATAGGTTCGGTACTGTTTTGATAATATTGTCCGTAAATGGCTATTTTCATTCTTCTTAATTAGCTAATGAGGGAATGTGTTAATTTATTTAATTGAGAATTTTCTAATTTAAATATTAAGATACTTGTCTAAATAATCAGAGCGTTCTTTTAAGCTGTTAATATAGGTGTCTTCTTGGTGTTCTGAGATTATTTCATAACCATATCTTCTATAGGTTTGAATTATTTCATTCATTGCACCCAATCCTATTTTTATGGTAATTTGAACATTTTCTAAATCAGCTTCAGAGACAAAACAGCCTAGTATTTTTCCGTTATTGCTTTCAACGATTTGTGTTACCTCGCTCATTGAATAATCTAAAAGACCTTTTTGAACGATAATAATTCCGCCTTGTTCCTTTATAAAAGGAGTTTCCTGAAAAAACTTCATTATATCTTCTATTTCATAATAACCGACATAGGAGTTGTTTTCGTCAAGAACGGGAATAGTATTAGTATGGTTTTTTGCAAAAACTTCTAAAACATCAAGCCAAATCATAGATTTTCTGGCAAAAAAACGTTCTAAAGTATATTTGTAATCAATTGTTTTTTTGTCTGAATCAAAAGTTTCAACATCATCAGAAGAAATACTTCCAATGAAAATTCCTTCCTCCAAAACAGGGAAATGAGAAAAATTTACCTCGGCAAAAAAGTCTTGAACCGATGCTATAGTTTCCTGACCATCAATTGGTCCGAAATCATTGGTGATATAGTTTGTAATTTCTGTCATAAATCAATTGGAGATATTTCATGCAAAATAATCAAAAAATACCAAAAACTGCTGCGTTTTACTTTGTATTTTTGTCGTAACAAATATAGTGTTACTAGAATTAATTATCTATTTATATGACAAAGTTAAGTGTAAATATCAATAAAATCGCAACGCTGAGAAATGCGCGCGGCGGAAATGTTCCTGATTTATTAAAAGTTGCTGTAGATATACAACGTTTTGGAGGACAGGGAATCACGATTCATCCGCGTCCAGATGAACGACATATTCGCTATCAAGATGCACGCGATTTAAAAGCAATCGTTACTACAGAATACAATATCGAAGGAAATCCACAGCATAATTTTATTGATTTAGTTCTCGAATGTAAGCCAGATCAGGTAACATTAGTTCCAGATGCAATTGGAGCAATTACTTCTTCAGCAGGTTGGGATACGATTGCAAATCAATCTTATTTAACAGAAGTTATTCAAGAGTTTCAACGCAACGGAATCAGGACTTCTATTTTTGTAGATCCAGTTTTGGAAGTTATTGAAGGGGCAAAAAAAACGGGAACAGATAGAATTGAATTGTATACTGAGGCTTTTGCACATCAATACGACTTAGGAAATAAAAACGGAATTGATCCTTATGTTAAAGCAGCAGAATTGGCAAATGAATTAGGTTTAGGAATAAATGCAGGACACGATTTGAGTTTAGATAATATTCAGTTTTTTAAACAAAACATTCCAGGATTATTAGAGGTTTCTATTGGTCACGCTTTGATTTCAGAAGCGCTTTATCTAGGCTTGGATAATGTTGTGAATATGTATTTGAATAAATTGAAATAAGTTTAAAAAATTAAACAATTATAACCTGACATAATTGGGTTATAATTGTTTATTTTCGCACTTTTCTTATTAAAATCAAGTGCGAAAATTCATTGTTCTCTTTTTTTTATTCTGTTTTTCCAATATAATTGCACAGACAAAAGTCATTGTTGGAAAGGTACAATCTTCTGAAAACGAAAATTTAGCTGGTGCAGCTATTACTTTCGATGCAAATAATCAACATTATCTTACTGCATCTGACTCGCTGGGCAATTTTTCTGCAAAGATCTCTTTAGGACAAGTCAAAATGATTGTTAATCGATTAGGTTATCTTGAAAAATCGATTAGCTTTAATTGTGTTAAAGACACTGTAATTTCAGTTGTTTTAGAAAAAGATGTTTCTCTTTTAAAAGAAGTAATCATATCTAATGATAAAAAAAATGGCATAACTACTTTGTCAGGAGGAAAGCTGTCTTTTAATTTAAAAGAATTGTCATCAGTCCCAACAGTTTTAGGAACGACCGATATTATTAAACTTCTGCAATTAACTCCCGGAGTTCAAAATTCTGGTGATGCAAATGGTTATTTATATGTACGCGGCGGCGATCCTGGGCATAATGCTATTTTGTACAATGGAACTTCAATATATGGAATGTCACATTTGTTAGGGATTTTTCCTTTTTATAATACAGATCATATCAAGGATGTTGAGTTTGATAAATCAAGTTCAAATGCAAAATATGGAGGACGCTTAAGTTCGACTACATTGTTGAATTCGAATAAAAAAGCACCATCAGATTTCTCTATTCAGGGGAATATTGGAATTCTGGCTTCACAATTAACTTTGGCTATTCCAGTTAGTAATGAGACAGGTTTTTATATTTCTGGAAGGAAAACATATATAGACGAAATTGTTGGACCGCTGCTTAAATCAGGTTCAGAAAACAATGATGTTCAAGATATGAAATATGGATTTTCAGATGGAAATTTTACGTTTGTGTCTCAAGTTTCAAAAAAGAATCTTTTTTTGATAGATGCTTTTGTAAGTGGTGATGAGCTGAAAGTAAAAGATGAAAATTTGGCGCTTAGAACCAGTTTGAAATGGAATAATTTTACAGTATCTCCATCTTTAATAACTACTTTTTCTCCAAAAACAAGCATGTCAAACGCTGTTTATTTTAGTCAATACTCTAATGATTTGAGTATGGAACAAGCAACAATTCAGTTTAGAGTTTCCTCATTTGTTAAAGATTTCGGATTTACAAATTCAGTTCGATACTCCATAAAAAATATCCCTTTCGAGTCAGGATTGCAATATGTTTATCATGATTTACAGCCTCAAAAAGTCAATGTTGAGAATTTGACGACTAATAATAATGCCTCGCAGGATAATGCAATTGATTCAAATGAAGCCGCTGTGTTTATAACAGCAAAGCCAAAACTTTTTGAGAACGTAACCGCTGAATTAGGACTTAGGATTAATTATTATACTTCTGGATCTAGTGATTCTTATTTGCATTTTCAGCCGCGTGCTGTTGTAAATTATTATGCAAACGATAAGTATTCTTTTTATGCTTCGTACAATAAACAATATCAGTATTTGAGTTTAATAACAACTTCAAGTGTTGGGATTCCTACGGATTTTTGGATTGCTAGTTCTGATGGAATTAAACCACAATCATCTGACGAATTTGCAATTGGATCAAATCAGAGTTTTTCAAAAAAAATCAGTTCATCATTCGGAGGATTTTATCGCTCGATGAAGGATTTATTAGAGTATCCGTATGGAATTACTCAGTTTAATGAAACCACAACTTTAAAGAATGATTTGCTGGTTGGAAAGGGAAAAGCGTACGGATTTGAAATGATGCTGAGAAAAAACAGTGGAAAATTTACAGGTTGGCTAAGTTATACCTTAAGCTGGTCAGATCGAAATTTTGATAAACTAAATAACGGAAATACTTATTTTGCGAAATACGACAGGCGGCATAATCTTTCGATTGTGGGAATGTACGATTTAAATGCAAGGTGGAATTTTGGTATTACGCAGATATTTAGTTCAGGTAACCGGTTCACAATGCCTACTTCGTGGTATTTTATAAACAATAATCCAGTCAAAGAATATTCTGGATACAATAATGCCCAAATGCCAAATTATATCCGGACAGACGTTTCTGCTAATTATTTTTTTCTGAAAACAAATAAAAAAGAAAGTGCATTGAATTTTTCTATTTACAATACATTTAATATAGAAAATCCAATTTATGTTGTTTTGAATGTTCAGGTAAATGAAGATAAATCAAGCGTAATTGTCAAACAAGAGAAGAAGGTTTTGTATCGAATTTTGCCTTCAGTAAGTTGGAGATTTAAATTTTAAGACATGAAAAAGTATATATTATTTCTTTTTGCTTTAGTAATAGTGAGTTGTTCCAAAGATGATTTTAGCGAGCAAAAAAGTCTTGAGTCTAAAGTTGTCGTTGAAGGATGGATTGAAGAGGGAGATTATGCTGAGGTTCTATTGTCTAGCAGTATTCCTGTTACAGATGTGATTGATTCGACTAATGTTTTAAATCATGTAATTAGATCGGCAAAAATCACTATTTCTGATGGGTTAACATCAGAAGTTTTGAGAGTGAAAAATGATAAAAATAGAGTTCCACCATTTGTGTATTATGGTTCCGTTTTAAAAGGAGAATCTGGAAAAAAGTATTCACTTAAAATAGAGTATTTAAACCGTCAGATAGAAGCAGTAACCACAATTCCGAAATCTGTTAAGCTTCAAAGTGCCGAGTATGTAAAAAAGAATGCATCAGATACTACAGGATACATTTTTGTGAAATTTGATGATCCTTTAGATGAAAAAAACTATTATCAGATTGCAACAAAAATTGATGGCGAAGAACCAATTTTCGTTCCATCTTTTTATGGTAATTTAGATGATAAAAATTTTGATAAAGCATCGGTTTCAGTTCAAATAAACAGAGGTGTTTTGCTTTTTCCTAAAACCAAGTTTACGCCTTATTTTGCCGATGGGGATTTAATATATGTAAAATTAAGAACTCAAAATAAAGACGCTTTAGATTTTTGGAACAGCTGGCAAAACGAAATTGTAAACAGTCGAAATCCAATTTATCCAGCAAATACAAGTTTGAAATCTAATGTAACGGGCGGAATTGGTATTTGGGCAGGATATGGGCAAAGTACTATTATTGTGAAAACGCCGCCAAAAAAATAAAGCCGATTTGAAATGTATCAAATCGGCTTTTAAATCTATTTTAAAGACTTATTAGTTTTTATCAAAAGCTTTGATGAAATCTTCAAATCTAGTTTCAAATTTTTCAAAACCTTTAGAGAAATAAGTGCTAAATGAAGCTTCGGTATTGTCGCTGAATTTTAAGTAAAGCACTTCGTCATATTCATTAGTAACTATACTTGTATCATTAGAGTCATAAGTCCAGTATCCGCCATTTTCATTTTTTGTGTCAACAACCCATTTTACATAACGTGGATAAGATCCTGATTTTTCAGTTCGTTGAACAATATCAGCTATTTTAGTTCCATCTTTTTTAGATACTAAAATCAACTTGATGTTTTTGTTGAAGTTTAAAACGGCACCTTCAGAATACTTAAGATTGCTTGTGTTTATATCTGAATAATATGTTTTGGTGCTGTAAACTGGATTTGGAAGTGTTTTTTCTAAAGCAATTTTGTCAGCCCCATCAGTAGCTAAATCCATATTGGCAACAATAATAAAGTTGTCCATTAATTTGAATAACCCATTTGCTTTTCCTCTGTATTGAATTAATTCATCATTTTCGATTAAACCATCAATGTTAGCAGTACTGCCTGAATTAAAGTCGATCAAATTTTTTCCATTGTACGTAAGAACAGCTTTAGCAGTAGTTTCGGTACCTTTTTTACCGCTCATTTCCCAAGTATAGCCATCATTTAATGTCATTTTGTATGCAAACTCATCAGGTGATGCATTTTTAGATGAATATTTTGCAGTTTGAGTAAATGTAGCTGCTTGAGCATTGTCAATTGTTAAAGTCGCATCAGATGAGCTAGGAAGGAAAATAGAGTCGTAGATTTCTTTTCCTCCGTTATTACTACTAAGGTAACCATCATAATATTTAACTTTAACATCAGAAGATACTCCTTTTGCAGAAAAAACAGTATTGTTTGCCGTTTGAGATTGTTTAGCAGGGAAAGCAAATTTTAATTCTGTTTTTGAATCTGTTTTATCCCAGCTTTTTTTAGCGTTATTCCAAGTGTAGATACCGTAAACTCCAGAAATGTTTAAGATATCTTCTACTTTATTATCATTTTTTCCGTTAAAAATATCAACAGTGCTAATGTCTAACAAACGGTTTAAATTTTCTATTGCTTCAATAGCGCTTGAGCTTTTTGATTTGTCTAACTGAGTCAGCATTTCATTAGCTTCAGCTTCTAATTTTATTTTTTGATCTGCTGGAGTTAATTTTGAGTACGGTTGTTTAACGATTTCAGCAATTTGTTCTGCTAATGTTTGTTCAGTTGTCGTCTCAGGACTATCTTCACTAGAGCAAGAAACTGTAAGTTGAGAAACAACTAATGATAATAAAAGAAATTTTCTGATCATGGTTTGTGTATAAATTAAATTAAAGTAGGTTTTTTCGTATATCGAAATTTACGCTGCAAGGTACATTTTAAGTTTGGTTCTTTGTTACGGGAAACCGTAAAAGGTAGACTTTTTTTTGTTAAAAAAATGAAGCAAATTTATGCCATTAGAGATTGATGGATAAGTTTTTTACCTTTGTTTTAGTTTTAAAAGAAAAATATAAATGTTATACTCAAAAATAGAAGGCGAAGGAAAACCATTTATCATCATGCACGGATTTCTAGGTATGTCTGATAATTGGAAAACACTTGCGGGACAATATGTAGAAGCGGGATTTCAGGTTCATATTTTAGATTTACGAAATCACGGGCGTAGTTTTCATTCTGATGAATGGAGTTATGAAGCAATGGTTCAGGATGTATTTGAATATTGTAATGCAAATAATCTAACTAGAATTGATATCCTCGGACATTCAATGGGTGGAAAAGTAGCCATGCTTTTTGCGGCAACACATCCTGAAATTGTAGATAGATTAATTGTTGCAGATATTGGCCCTAAATTCTATAAACAGCATCATCAAGATATTTTAGCAGGATTAAATGCAGTTGATTTTTCTGTAAAACCAAGCCGAAATGATGTTGAAGAAATAGTAGCGCAATACGTACCTGATTTTGGAACTCGTCAGTTCTTATTAAAAAATTTATATTGGAAGGAACCTGGACAATTGGCATTTAGATTTAATTTAGCCGTTTTTAATAATAATTTAGATGCAATAGGAAAACCGCTGGCAGATAATTTGGTTTTTGATAAATCAACATTATTTATAAGAGGTGGAAATTCAGGCTATATTCAGGATTCAGATCTTGAAGATATTCGAAAACATTTTCCAAATTTTAAATTAGAAACTATTCCAAATGCAGGGCATTGGCTTCATGCTGAAAATCCAAAAATGTTTTTTGAATTGACAACAACGTTTTTAAAAGAGTAATTTTTTTGATGAAAAATTTGTTACTTTTATTAAAATTTTAAAAAGAAAAAGATATGAAATTATTACTCAGACTTCTTGTTACCGCTGCTTTGGTTTTGTTAATTGCTAACTTTCTTACAGGAGTGCATGTGGCCAGTTTTACTACAGCAATTATCGTTGCAGTGGTTTTAGGGTTATTGAATCTTTTTATAAAACCAATATTGGTTATTTTAACATTGCCGGTTACAGTGATTACATTGGGATTGTTTTTATTGGTTATTAATGCCATTATTATTTTGTTGTGTACTAATATTGTAGGAGGATTTGCAGTTGATTCATTCTGGACAGCTTTATGGTTTAGTGTTATATTATCTATTCTGCAATCTATTACATATAAAATAGTAGGAGACGATAAATAAAAAGTGACTTAAAAACCACTTCAAATACAATATATTAAAAACTTGGTTGGGTTGCAAAAATTTTATAATTTTGCAACCCAATTTTATTATGTAAATTAAAGAAGAAGATGGATATTAAAAGAGTAGCAATAGACGCTGTGAATGAAACGATTGTATTAAACGTTGTTCACATGGATTATAAAGGTCAAGTAGCAAAAAGAATAAACGAAAAAATGCCATTGGCTACCGTGAAAGGTTTTAGAAAAGGACAAGTTCCTAAAGACCTTGTTGAAAAACAATACGGAAAAGCGATCAAGCAAGAAGAAGTTAAAAAAGTAGTTGATTTAGCTTTAGAGCGTTTTGTTCAATCTGAAAGATTAAATCTTTTAGGAACTCCTCTTACTAAAGAAAACGAAAACTTTGATTGGGATGCTGAAGAACTAACTTTCGAATATGAAATTGGTTTAGTTCCAAACTTCGAAATTGATTTAGAAGCAAAAAATAATATCGTAAAATATATCGTAACGGCTGATGATAAATTAATCGACGGTCAAGTTGAACGTATCCAAAAACAATTCGGAAAAGCAATCCCGCAAGAAGTGGTGTCTGCAGATTCTGATTTAACTGGAACTTTCTCAAACGAAGAAAAAGGTATCAACAATACAACTACAATTTCATTATCTACTTTCAATAAAGCTGCTGGAGATAAATTCATCGGTAAAAAAGTTGGAGATGTTGTTGCAGTAAGCACAAAAGGTTTATTTGAAGATGATCACCAATTAATGGATTACTTAAAAGTATCTCATGATGATGTTCACGGTTTAGATATCGAAGTAAACTTTACAATTGAAGCGATCAACGGAGCTGAATTAGCGGAATTAAACCAAGAGTTATTTGATAAACTTTTTGGAGAAGGAAAAGTAGCTTCTTTAGAAGATTTAAAATCTAAAATTAAAGAAGACGCTGAAGCTCAATTTGCACAACAAGCAGATCAAAAATTATTGTTAGACGTTCAAGATTTCTTGATCGAAAGCACAAAATTTGATTTACCAGCTGAATTCCTTAAAAAATGGTTACAAACTGTTGGAGAGAAAAAACTTTCTGCAGAAGAAGCTGAAGTTGAATACGCAAGATCTGAAAAAGGTTTACGTTTTCAATTAATAGAAGGAAAAGCTATGGCTCAAAGTAATATCCAAATTACATTTGATGATTTGAAAGCTTTTACAACAGGCGCTATCAAACAACAAATGGCTCAATTTGGTCAAACTAACCCAACTGACGAAGAAGTTCAAGGAATTGTGGCTAGAGTTTTATCTAACCAAGAAGAGGTGAAAAGACTTTCTGAGCAAGTTGTTGCGGAGAAATTGTTAGAATTGTTTAAAGAAAAAGCAAATCCAACAACTAAAGAAGTAACTTACGAAGAATTTATTGCTGCTTCTTACGGAGAATAATTTCTAAAACAATACATAATTTTGAGCGTCAGGAAGTTTTTTCTTGACGCTCTTTTGTTTTAATTTATTTTTGATTACTTTTCAGAAGCTAATCCAGCTATCCGTTACAAGTTTTTTTCTTCCGTTTTAGTTTTTTTTATTCTTGCAAGAGCTTCTTTCAGTCGCTTTCCAAGAATAAAAAAAACTAAAAACCGGAATTCAAAAAGCTTTTCACTACTATCTGGGCTATCTAAGAAGTGAGTCCGAGAACTTGAAACCTGAAACTGGAAATAAAATTAAACCTGAAACAAATTTTCAAAATAAGACAAATTGACATCCTTTAGAAAGAGGTACAACCTTTGATGAAAGAATATATACATTAAATAAAGTAAAACTTAGAACAGATACATATGAACTACGGTAAAGAATTCAAAAAATTTGCTACAAAGCATCAAGGAGTGAACGCTATGTACTATGACAAAATCATAGCAGCGATGAATCCAACTAATATGACTCCATATATTATCGAAGAGCGTCAGTTGAATATTTCTCAATTAGATGTGTTTTCAAGATTGATGATGGATAGAATTATTTTTTTAGGAACAGGTATCGATGATCAAATTGCAAACATCGTTCAGGCTCAATTACTATTCTTAGAAAGTGCTGATGCTTCAAAAGATATCCAAATTTACTTAAACTCTCCAGGAGGAAGCGTTTATGCAGGATTAGGTATTTACGATACGATGCAATACATCAAACCAGACGTAGCAACAATTTGTACAGGAATGGCAGCTTCTATGGGAGCAGTTTTATTATGTGCAGGAGCAGCAGGAAAACGTTCGGCTTTACCACATTCAAGAGTTATGATTCACCAGCCGTCAGGAGGAGCACAAGGAGTTGCAACTGATATGGAAATCAACTTACGCGAAATGTTGAAATTGAAAGATGAATTATACAATATCATCTCGCAGCATTCAGGACAAACTTTTGACAAAGTGCACAAAGACAGTGAGCGTGATTACTGGATGATTGCAGACGAAGCAAAAGAATACGGAATGATTGATGAAGTATTAAGAAGAGGATAATTTTTTTAAAGGTTCAAAGTTGTTGAGGAACTATCCTGAGGCCTCGGGACTAAGATTAACTTGAAACCTGAAACAAAATTAAACTTGAAACAAAAAACAAATATTAAGCTGTAAAGAAGTTAAGTTTTTAAGTTTTAAATTAAAAAGCTTAGAAACTTAGTATCTTTGCAGCTTAGTAACTTAAATAAAGAATGGCAAAAGTAGTATTAGAATGTTCGTTTTGTGGAAGAAAAAAGCCAGAAACTAATTTATTAATTGCAGGTATTAATGCACATATCTGTGATAAGTGTATTGAACAAGCACACGGAATTGTATTAGAAGAATTAAAATCAAGCGGAAGCTCAAAACTTGTTGGTGACTTAATTTTAAAGAAACCAAAAGAAATTAGAGCTTTCTTAGATCAATACGTTATTGGGCAAGACCAGACAAAAAAAGTAATGTCGGTTGCCGTTTACAATCACTACAAACGTTTAATGCAGCAGCAATTAGATGACGAAGTAGAGATTGAAAAAAGTAACATTATCATGGTTGGTCAAACCGGAACAGGAAAAACATTAGTTGCTAAAACTATCGCAAAAATGTTAGACGTTCCTTTGGCTATTGTTGATGCAACTGTATTAACAGAAGCAGGTTATGTAGGAGAAGATGTTGAAAGTATTTTGACACGTTTACTGCAAGCTGCGGATTATGATGTAACCAAAGCCGAAAGAGGAATTGTGTTTATCGATGAAATTGATAAAATCGCACGTAAGAGCGATAACCCATCAATAACACGTGACGTTTCTGGAGAAGGTGTTCAGCAGGCATTATTAAAATTATTAGAAGGAACAGTTGTAAACGTACCGCCAAAAGGAGGACGTAAACATCCAGATCAAAAATTTGTTGAGGTAAATACTCAAAACATCTTGTTTATTGCTGGTGGTGCTTTTGATGGAGTTGAGCGTATTATTTCAAAACGTTTAAACCGTCAGGCAGTTGGATACTCAACTTCTAAAAATGTTGATAATATTGACAAAGACAATTTACTGCAATACATTATTCCTAAAGATATTAAGGATTTTGGATTGATTCCAGAGATTATTGGTCGTTTGCCAGTTCTAACACATATGGATCCATTAGATCGCGAAACACTGCGTGCGATTTTAACACAGCCTAAAAATGCACTAGTAAAACAATATCAGAAATTATTTTTAATGGATGAGGTTGAATTTACAATTACAGATGAAGCATTAGATTTTATTGTTGATAAAGCATTAGAGTATAAATTAGGAGCTCGTGGATTACGTTCGCTTTGCGAAGCAATCTTAACAGATGCAATGTACGAACTGCCAAGTTCTGATGATAAAGTTTTATCAATCGATAAGGATTATGCAGAACATACTTTAAGTAAAAACTTATTGAAGCGTATGGAAATCGCTTCGTAAATTTTAAAAGATATTTTTTTAGAACCTGTTCATTTTTTGAGCAGGTTTTTTTATTGAATATTCTTAAATCATATTTTTCTTTCTTTACTTAAAATAATATATTTGAGACTTAATCTTTTACCATAAATTATGATAACTGAAGTTTTGAAAAATTTAGCTCATCTATATTATCCTAAAAATATATGTCCGTGGACTCAAAAAGAGTTATATTTTGAAACTGCAGAATATAAAAGATTACAGTCATTAATTGAATTTTTTGATTCAGATAGCAATCAGGAAATTCGAAGCAATATTAAAGCCGAATTTGCTAAAGATTCAGTTTTGAAAGATTTTCAAGATTTTTCTAGGCTTGATAATCAGGATCGATGTTATACTTTTTTTTTGAATGTCGTTGAGGAAGGAGAATTGTGTTCTATAACCTTATATTTGAGTATATTGATTCCTTATTATGTAATTAGCGTTTTGGTTCATAAAAACCAAATGATCATACCAAGAGCTAGAATTGAAGAATTGGAAAAGGAAAATTTAGATCCAAGGAAAATTAAAGATTTGGTTTTAGAAGTAGAAAATATAGTTGAAAAAAAGTTGTTTTATTCAAAATTTCCAAATGAAATATTAAACAATAAATTTGAAGATTTTAGTTTTCAAGATTCATACTTAGGCGAATTTAAAATGTTTAATGCTTTTTTCAATAATCAAGTTATTCATCAAGAAGAAAAACAATAATTAAGAATTAATTGATATTTTGAAAACAAAAAGTTCTAAATCAGCCCTGATCGAAACGGCATCCTTTTGTTGCGGTCCCGAGGCTTCGGGACGCAACAAAAGATATAGTGTAGAGCAGGACAAAAGTTTTTTTTGAAATCGAAATGTTCTGCTTCAAAAAAAACTACTGCACCCTAAACTTTTCTCGATATTCAATAGGTTTCATTCCAACCATTTTATAAAATACCTTTCTAAATGCTTTTGGGTCATTATATCCTGTTTTTTCTATAATTTCTGAAATAGAAAGCTGCGTTTGTTCAAGATATTTTTTAGAACTCTCGACTCTAATATTTTGCAGATATTCAATTGGCGGAATCCCGGTAACTTGTTTAAAACGACGTGTCATGTTTCTGGCACTGGTAGGAATGTCTTTTGTAATTTCTTCTAGTTTTTCTATGCTGTGATATTGACTTTCAATTTTATGCTGTAACATAGCAACCAAAGTATCATTATGCAAATGATTCGGCCTAAAAGTGCTGAAATAACTTTGTTTATATCGATTTAAATCAATCGAGAAAATCTTAGCAATTTGTACCGCAATTTCATTTCCGCAATATTTCTGAACCAAAAGAATCAATAAATGAAATGTTGAGGTCGAACCGCCGCTTGTATACAAACTGCCATCTGCAGTTAAAGTTTCTTCCGGTTTTAATTTTACCATCGGAAAAGCTTTTGTAAAAGCACTGCAGGCATCAACATGAGTAGTAGCCAGTTTTTCGTTTAATAACCCTGATGCAGCAAATAAAAATGCTCCTGTACAGAAGCTTGCCAATTCAGCTCCAGATTGGTGCTGCTTTTTTAACCACGGAATAAAATTTTTATTCTTAGCGATCATTCCGCTCATATCATCAGTAGTGAAAGCAGGAATCAAAATCAAATCCAAAACTTTATTTGAAGTTTCAATTGAGTTGGTTTCATATCCAAATAAAATTCCCTGATTAATTTGTTCTGCCGATTGAAAAACCATAATGTCAAATGGTTTTTCGGATTCCTTACTTAATTTATTTGCCGTTTCAAATACTTCTAAAATTGCAGCAATACTCAACAATTTATAGTCGTGAGGCACGATTAAACCTACTCTTTTGTTCATGATTTTGTGGTTTTTTGGAAAATTAATTGTGTAACAAATGTAAGTAAAATGTCTTAAATGCCCCTAAAGTTGACTTTTATTGTATCCTAAAGCCAATTGTAATATTCTAAATTTGTTTTAAATAATTGTAACTTTAGATATTATGGACACGAAAATTTATATAAATCTTGCTGTAAAAGATTTAAAAAGAGCAATATCATTTTTTAATGAATTGGGTTTTTCTACCAATTTGAAATTTACAAATGAAAAGGGAGCCTGTATAGTTATTGGCAAAAACATAAATGTAATGCTTTTGCTTGAAGAGTTTTATAAAACGTTTACTGATAAGGAGATTTGTGATTCAAATAAAACTAGTGAAGTTCTTATTTCCATTTCTGTTGAAACACGTAAAGAGGTCGACGAAATAATAGACAAAGCAGTTAAAGCCGGTGGAACAGATTATCAAAGAACAAACGATTACGGATGGATGTACCAACGAACTTTTCTGGATTTAGACGGGCATCATTGGGAAGTTTTCTTTATGGATGAAACGCAGATTCCAGAGCAGATGTAATTAGAATATAAATCAAAGTATAATTTTTAAAAATATAAATAATGATAACAGTACAAAATACTATCAACGCATCTATAAACAAAGTATGGGATTTTTGGACATCTCCAGAACATATTACAAAATGGAGTTTTGCGTCTCCAGAATGGCATACGCCTTATGCCGAAAATGATTTACAAGAAGGTGGAAAATTCAAATCGACGATGGCAGCAAAAGATGGCAGCATGAGTTTTGATTTTGAAGGGGAATATACATTGGTTAAACCAAATGAAAATATTGAATACATAATGGCCGATGGCAGAAAAGTTGAAATTAGCTTTAAAGAAACTGAAAAAGGAGTAGAAGTAATTGAAAGTTTTGACCCAGAAACTCAAAATCCTGAAGAAATGCAGCGTGGCGGATGGCAGGCTATTTTGGATAATTTTAAAAGTTACGTCGAGAATAATTAGTTTTTTTAGGTTCAAAGACTCATAGGTGCATAGATTCAAAGAATTAAACTGTGACAAAGTAAACATTATGTCTTAGTGCCTTCGTAATAAAAAATGTTTAATGAAAAACATCAAAAAATGACAAAGCAAATATGGCTGAATCTGCCGGTAAAAGAGGTGGCAGTTTCAAAAGCTTTTTTTTCGAAAATAGGATTCTCTTTTAATGAAGAACATGATACGCCAAGTTCGACCTGCATGATAGTTGGTGAAGGGAAATTTGTAGTAATGCTTTTTGAAGAATCACTTTTTGCGAGTTTCTCTCAGAACAGCTTAACAGATACAAAACTAAGTTCTGAAGTTCTGATTTCTATTGATGCAGAAAGTAAAGAAGAAGTCGATGAACTAGCCAAAAAAGTGCAAGATGCCGGCGGTACTATCTTTGCTCCGCCTGCAGAAAGTCAAGGTTGGATGTATGGTTTTGGCTTTGCTGATACAGATGGTCATCGATGGAATGTTTTATTTATGGATTTTGCTAAACTATCATAATTATGGAAACTTTAGAATTTACAATCAAAATTAAAGCTCCAGCAGAGAAAGTTTGGGATGTTTTATGGAATGAAGAAACGTATAAAAAATGGACAAGTGTTTTTTGCGAAGGATCTCATACCATAAGCAACTGGAACGAAGGGGATAAAATACATTTTATGTCACCAAACGGAGAAGGAATGTATAGCATAATCGAAACCAAAACTCAAAATGAATATATGGCTTTTAAGCATTTAGGAGAAATAAAAAATTTTGAAGAACAGCCTCTTGATGAAGAAACAAAAAAATGGACAGGTGCAATGGAAACCTATCGTTTAATTCCTGAAGAGGAGTTCACGACCTTAATTACTCAGGTAGATGTAGTGGAGAAATATTTAGATTAATTCAAAGAAACTTTCCCAAACGGGCTGGAAAAAGTAAAAGAACTTTCAGAAAAATAGAAGACAAAAAACAAATAATAACAAAAAACAAGAAATCATGACAACAGTAAATCCTTATTTAATTTTTAACGGAAATTGCGAAGAAGCATTTCTATTTTACAAATCAGTTTTTGGAGGAGAATTTCCTTATATCGGAAAATTTAAAGATATGCCGGCAGAAGAAGGCTGCGCACAAGTTTCAGAAAAAGATGCCAATCGTATTATGCACGTTTCATTGCCAATTGGAAATACCATTTTGATGGGAAGCGATAGTAATGAGCAATCAGGAGATGTTGCTTTTGGAGCGAATTTTTCTATTTCAATAAATGTAGAAAGTACAACGGAAGCGGATAGAATTTTTAACGGACTTTCGGCGGGTGGAATTGTTTTCATGCCAATGAACAAAACATTTTGGGGAGCTTATTTCGGAATGTTTAAAGACAAATTCGGTGTGAGCTGGATGGTAAATTTTGACGAAAACATGAATAGTTAATTGAGATTCAAATCTTGGGTGTTTTTGCCACAGGTTTTAGATAATCTTACTGATAAAGAGTAAATTTTTGCAGCGAATTTCACGAGTTAATTTCACTTCATTAATGATTTTGTTTTTTTATGAAATTAAAACAAGAAATAAATTAGTAAAATTCGCTGCAAGAATAAAGCATATAAAAGGGAAAATCTTATTCTTTCGTATTTTAAAGAGACATTTTTAGATGTCTTTTTTTATGTTTATTAATTTTATGATAAGAAAAAGATTATATTTATAGCTTATCGTTAAATATATAACGAAGCTTTAAATTTAAACCTAATTATAGATGAAATTACTTTTGGTTGAAGATAATCCAGAATTGGTAAAAAGCATTGGTAGTTACCTCGTTCATGAAAACAATATTTGTGAAATGGCATTTACTATTGAAGAGGCGCGTGAAAAACTGGCTTTGTTTAGTTATGATTGTCTTATTTTAGACATTATGCTGCCAGATGGAAATGGAATTAATTTGCTTAAATTTATTAAAAAAGAAGAAATTGAAATTTGTGTGATCATAATTTCGGCTAAGAATTCTTTAGATTTTAAGGTCACAGGATTTGATGAAGGAGCAGATGATTATATTACAAAACCATTTCCATTGCCGGAATTATACTCTAGAATCAAAGCTGTAACACGTAGAAATAATAAAAGCAGAAACTATATCGAATTTAATGACATTGTAGTTGATCTGCTTTCAATGGAAACTAAAATCAATGAATTGCCAATTATTCTTACCAGAAAAGAAACTAATTTGTTGATTTATTTTCTCAATAATCAAAATAGGATTCTTTCAAGACAGGCAATAGCATCTCATCTTTGGGGAGATTATACAGATAATCTAGACAATTTTGATTTTGTATACCAGCATATTAAGAATCTTCGGAAAAAAATTACCGATGCTGGAGGAGAAGATTGTATCAGTACAATTTACGGACTTGGCTATAAGATGAGCACGTAATGACACGTTTAAATTATCGTTATACGAAAGCCTATTCTTTAGTTACTTTTTTTGTACTGCTCATTGGTTTTTCTATCGTTTATACAGCAGTAAAAAGAAGTGCTTCTCAAGCTACAATAGGCGAATTAAAGCATTTAAATGCAATTATTGCCAAACAAATTGAATCTGGCTGCGACTTTACAGAACATAACTCCAGGAAAAATGTAGCGATACAATCTCTCACTGAAAAAAACGCTATAGAAACAGTAAAGTTTAAAGTGGTCTGGAGTGAGGAATTGCAGGATAATGTAACAGAAGTTTGCGTTACAACCATCCATAAAATCAACAATAAGTACTATGGAATTTCGAGTCATACCTTTATGATTATCACCAATGATATTTATTTGAACGGTATTTTTATGGTATTTGCTTGGACTTTTATTTTTCTTACTTCAATGGTAATTGTATTAAGTGAAGTCATTTCGGGCTATTTCCTCTCTCCGTTTAATGCCACTTTAAGATCTGTTAAGAAATTTACAATAAATCAAAAGGCTAATATCAAACTCGAGAAAACAAATACGCTTGAGTTTCAGGAATTAAATCGATTTTTGAAAAAAATGACCAAAAGAGCCCAGAAAGATTTCATTGCACAAAAAGAATTTTCTGAAAATGCCTCACACGAATTGCAAACTCCTATAGCAGTTATTAAAGCTAAAATAGAGCTTCTGCTGCAATCAAATCTTGATGAAGAACAGTTGGTTAAACTAACTTCTATGTTGGAAGAGTTAGAAAAGCTTTCCAAGATTAACCAATCCTTGACCTTGCTCATAAAACTTGAAAATTTTGAAAACAAAGAGAATTGCTATACTGATATTAGTGCTTTAGTCGAAGAAACAAACTCTTTTTTTTCTGATTTGATTGAAATGAAAAATATTAGGTTAACCAAAAACATAAAAAAAGGTGTACTGATTAACATGGATGAGAATCTGGCAAGAATTTTATTAAATAATCTTTTCAGTAATGCCATCCGACACAATTTTGCGGGAGGAGAAATTATAATCGAGATTTCAGATTTAAAACTAAAAATAAAAAATACAGGATACGCGCCTTCAGTTCCAATAGACGAATTGTTTGGCAGATTTAAAAAAGGCAATCAGTCATTAGATTCTATTGGAATAGGCCTTGCAATTGCAAAAAAGATCTGCGAAATTTTCGATCATTCTATCTATTACTACTACATTTCTTCCTTTCATATTCTTGAAATTAAATTTTTTAAAAAGTCAGATACTTAGATATTTGACTTCTAACTGACACAATCAAAATTTCAAGTAAAACATAGATTTACTTCAATATTGCTTCAAGATGGACCTTTTAATTTGCTGATACAAAATGCAGTTTTCAATTATTAATGGGTTTAAATTTAATGAGCTATATGAAAAAAGACGTGTTTAGAATTTTTATGGGATTAATTTGTGTCCTGAGTATAGGGAATTTGAAAGCTCAGGAAATTAAAGATCCTGAAGCTGTTAAAAAGGAAAGTCCTAAATCGAAAGTACAGCCTTTGGGCGATTTAAAAATTAAGTTTAATGAGGATGGAAGCAAATATTTAAAATTTGGTTTTTCCAATCAAGCTTGGTTTAGGGTTATAGAAAATAATCCAGGAACATTGGTCAATGGAGTACCACAGTCGACCACATATGATGCAGGAATTAGAAGAATGAGAATTACTGCAACAGGTCAGCTTTCACCCAGATATTTAATGTTTGTTCAAATGGGAATGAACAATCAATCCTTTATTTCTGGCGGAGGAACAGGAACGGGAGGTAATGGCGCTGGTAAAAAAGCGGTATTCTTTATACATGATGCTTACAATGAGTTCGCCGTACTGCCATTGATGAACAGTGAAACTAAAAAAGTAAATGATTTTAGTCTTTATCTGGGAGCAGGTCTGCACAGTTGGAATGGAGTGAGTCGTTTAACAAATGCAAGCTCAACTAAAGTATTAACTTTAGATCTGCCGGTTTTTAATTTTATTAACATCGAAGTCTCAGATCAATTTGCGAGACAATTTGGTATTTTTGCCCATGGTGAATATAAAAAAGCGGCTTATAGAGTAAATGTAAATAAACCTTTTGCAACCAATTTGATACCTGCTGTTGGAGGTGGTGCTGTAGATAATAATAAGAGTGGTAAACTTTCGTATTCTGGATATTTTGACTATCAGTTTTTTGATACTGAAAATAGGAGTGCTCCATTTTTAGTAGGTACTTATCTAGGGGAAAAGAAGATTTTAAATGTAGGTGCAGGATTTTATTCGACAAAAGATGGAACGCTCACGCAGCCTTCGGAAGGAGTCTTTAAAAGTCATGATATCATGGTTCTAGGCTTGGATGTATTTACAGAACTGCCTGTTGGACCAAAAGAAAAAAAGATGTCACTTTCATTTCTTAGTGTTTTTTATAATTACAATTTTGGACCAGATTATATTCGGACTACAGGAATAATGAATCCAGGAACCGCCGATTTGAATTTTAAAGGACCAATAGCTAAAGAAGGTTTTGGAAATGCAAGATATCTTTTAGGAACCGGACAGATTTGGTATACACAAGCTGGATTTTTACTGCCTAAGTTTAGCGATAAAATCCGAATACAGCCTTTTGCAGCCTACACTTTAAAAAATATGGAAGCACTTCAAAAAGAAGGAAGTTATTATGATCTTGGAACTAATCTTCTGCTTGACGGACACAATGCAAAAGTTTCATTTCAATATTCCAGTCGTCCATTATATAATAAAATAACAAATAATGTTTTTGAAAGAGCCGGTGAGTTTATTGCTTCTGTTCAAATATGTCTTTAATATACTTAAATTATGTCAAAAAAAATAAACGTTGTGTCTGACCAAATGACAACAAGTCGTCGCTTAAAAGCTATTATGAGCGGATCAATTGGAAACCTTGTAGAATGGTATGATTGGTATGCTTACTCTGCATTTTCAATTTACTTTGCTCCTGTGTTTTTTCCACAAAGCGACAGTACCGTACAATTATTGAATACAGCTGGAATTTTTGCTGTAGGATTTCTAATGCGTCCTATTGGCGGATGGCTTTTTGGAAGTCTTGCAGATCGAGTTGGCCGAAAATTTTCTATGACCTTATCCGTTTTGCTAATGTCTTTAGGTTCGCTGTTGATCGCATTGACGCCGTCTTATGAATCTATAGGTGTTCTGGCTCCAATTTTATTATTGATCGCAAGACTGCTTCAGGGATTAAGTGTAGGGGGTGAATACGGAACTTCAGCAACTTATTTGAGTGAAATGGCAACTGCAAAACATAGAGGTTTCTTTTCAAGTTTTCAATATGTCACATTAATTGGAGGACAGTTAATAGCACTTGGAATTCAATTAGTAATGCAAAAACTATTTTTGACGGAAGACCAAATGCACGAATGGGGCTGGAGAGTGCCGTTTTTTATTGGAGCCGTACTTTCATTGGTAGCCTTATACTTAAGAAGTCATATGGAAGAAACTAATGAATTTAAAATCATAAAAAATACAAATGAGGAAACTGTAAAAAAGAAAAGTGGTTCTTTGAGAGAATTGATGCGTCATAAAAAATCTTTAGGTATAGTAGTCGGTTTAACACTGGGAGGTACAATTGCATTTTATACTTATAGTACTTATATGCAAAAATTTCTTGTCAATACAGTTCATCTATCAAAAGATGATTCTACATTAGTTACCTTTTTATCGCTGTTGATATTTGCCTTGATTCAGCCCGTTTTTGGTTTGTTATCTGATAAAATAGGTAGAAAACCATTGCTTTTGGCTTTTGGAATTTTAGGTACTTTGGCCACCTATCCATTGCTTTCAGCAGTATCAGGAGCTTCTGAAAAGTGGGAAGCTTTTGGTTATATTATGATTGCTTTAATAATCGTAAGTGGATATACCTCTATTAATGCAGTGGTGAAAGCCGAATTATTTCCAACAGAAATTCGTGCGCTTGGAGTAGGATTCCCTTATTCTGTTACCGTGGCAATTTTTGGAGGAACAGCAGAGTATATTGCACTTTGGTTTAAAAATGTTGGACATGAGACCTATTTTTATTGGTACGTTACGGGATGTATTTTTATCTCTTTGATTGTATACAGTTTTATGAAAGATACACGGAAAACGTCCACTTTTGGAGATACAAATGATTAGCTGTGGGTCGTATTTAATATAAACACTATAACTAATTTTATTTGATAATTTTCTGCTAAGTTCTAAAATTATAATCGTAAAAGTTACGTTATTCTAATACTTGGCTGTAATTGTTAAATAAAAAGAAAAAGCACATCTTTATGTGCTTTTTCTTTTTAAAAAAGTAAAGAATATTCTTTTTTATGATCGAGAGATTGTCGATTTTTGTCGCTTCTTAAAATCAATTCAGATAAAATGGCAGTAGAGGATAAAGAAATTATTTTATTAAAAGTTTCAGGACATGATAAACCGGGAGTTACAGCTGGTTTAACAGCAGTATTAGCAGCTTATGATGCTGTTATTCTTGATATTGGGCAAGCTGATATTCATGACACACTTTCTTTAGGGATTTTGTTCGAGATCGAAGCCGGCTCTACCTCTGGACCAGTTTTGAAAGACTTGCTGTTTAAAGCTTATGAATTAGAAGTTAAAGTAAAGTTTATTCCAATTTCTCTTGAAGATTACGAAAAGTGGGTAAAAACGCAATCGAAGCAACGCTATATTATTAATATATTAGGAGAAAAACTTGCCGCTTCACAATTGGCTGCCGTAGCAAAACTTTTGTCCGATCAAAATTTAAACATCGTTTCTATAATAAGATTAACAGGAAGAACCTCTGTTGTCGAAAAAGAAGAATACCCAAGATCTTGTATACAATTATCACTAACAGGAGATATTGTCGATAAGATTGCCATGACAGCAAGTTTCATGGAAATTTCCAGAACCTTAAACGTAGATATTTCTTTTCAAGAAGATAATATTTACAGACGAAACCGTCGTTTAGTATGCTTTGATATGGATTCAACTTTAATTCAAACCGAAGTTATTGACGAATTGGCGGAGTTGAATGGAGTAGGACCTCAAGTAAGAGCAATTACAGAATCTGCAATGAACGGCGAAATTGATTTCAACGAAAGTTTCAAACAACGTATGGCTTTGTTAGAAGGTTTGAGCGAAGAAGTTTTGCATAATGTTGCCGTAAATTTACCCATTACACAAGGAGCACATCGTTTGATGAAAGCCCTAAAATATTACGGTTATAAAACCGCAATTCTTTCTGGAGGTTTCACTTATTTTGGAGATTATCTTCAAAAAGAACTTGGAATCGATTATGTTCATGCCAATCAATTAGAGATTAAAGACGGTAAATTAACCGGGAAATATTTAGGTGATATTGTAGACGGACAAAAGAAAGCCGAGCATCTAAAAGCAATTGCCGAAAAAGAAGGAATTCACATCAACCAAACTATTGCTGTCGGTGACGGAGCAAACGACTTACCAATGCTGAACTTAGCTGGTTTAGGAATTGCTTTTCATGCAAAACCTAAAGTAAAAGAAAGTGCTTCAACCTCGATTTCAAGTTTAGGACTTGACGGAGTTCTGTATCTTTTAGGGTACCATGACCGATATATTGATATGATGTAAATAAAACAGTTTATCATTTCGACGTAAGGAGAAATTTTCGCAAGTAACTCCACAACGTGAGTCCAATCTTTGTCGAGCTTCTCGTGAGGATTTCTCCTTACGTCGAAATGACAAATAGAACTTAAATAAAACAAAAAAACCTTAGTCTTCTTTTAGGCTGAGGTTTTTTTTATGAAGTAAGAAAATCTAAAAAAGACATTATAATTCATCAGTCATTGAATCCCAAAAATCGGAATCCATTTTTTTAATTTCAATAGTTTGTTCTATTTGCATGCCTAGTCCAAAATCATAAATGTAGCTGGCTAAATTTTTCCCATCAATTAATACAACTGTTGTATTTCCAAATAAATTTTCAACGTATTCAATAGCTCCTTTAGAAAAATATGACGTAGTTATAAAAACGCCTTTGTTAGATTGTGCAACAGCTAATGCTCCTACAAATTTTTGGATTTCTTCACGTCCAATCGCAATATCAAGACGATATCTTTTAGCTTGAATATTTATTCGACCGAAGCCTAAAATATCTTCTTTTATAATGCCATCAATTCCTCCATCATTAGATCTTTTCGTGACTAATCCTGAATTTTTTATCTCACCGCCATATCCCATTTTTTGTAATAATAAGACAACTAATTTTTCAAAAGCTGTTGGTGTTTTGCTTAAAATTGTTGTTAAAATTTCATCATATATGGAGTTTCTTATGTTACTAAATGATGTATATAACTTTTCTTGAGGAGTCGATCCATCATTTGTGTCAATTATTTTGATTTCGGGATTTTTGTTTATTTTTTTAGTCCTATCGCGTTTTGCCACTTCTACATCAACATATGCATTAATTTTTTCTGGGCTTTTTAGCATCTCAATTCCTTTGGAGTTGATTTTATAGTGGCCTCTTGCTGGTTTGTCTAGAAGCCCCGCCATGTTTAAATAGCTTAGCGCCCATGATATTCTATCATAAAATATATGACCATTTCCTGAAGTATACATTTCATTTTTTTCTTCTTCGGTTAATGAAAATTCTTTAGATAATGGTTCAATGAAATCTTTTAATTTCATTGTTGATCCGTTTAATAATAGATTTAATGCAGAGATTCTTATCTCGTCATGTCTTGGTATCGGCATATTTTATTAGATTTAATATCAGTTATTTTGAAAGCCTTAAACTCTACATCTCCTTCAACTGCTCTAAATAATCTCTCTGATTTGAAAGTCTAGGAATCTTATGCTGTCCGCCAAGTTTATCACGTTCCTTTAGCCAGTCATAGAATAAGTTTTCGCGAGCTACATTAATCACCAAAGGATTTAATGTCATATTGTTGTAGCGTTTCGCTTCGTAATCAGAATTTAAAGTTTGCAGCGTTTCATCAAGTACTTTTTGGAAAAGACCAACATCGGCAGGTTTTTTCTTGAATTCGATCATCCATTCGTGTGCGCCTTTTTCTTTGTCTTGCATAAAAATAGGAGCAACCGTATAATCGATAACTTCGGTATGCGTAATTTGACAGGCTTTTGCAATGGCTTGATCTGTGTTTTCGACCATTAATTCTTCGCCAAAAACATTAATATGATGTTTCGTTCTACCCGTAACTCTTATTCTATAAGGATTTAAAGAAGTAAAACGAACGGTGTCGCCAATTAAATAACGCCATAAACCAGAATTGGTTGTAATAACAATAGCGTAGTTTTTATTCAATTCAACGTCAGCTAAACGAACTACTTTTTGATTCGGAGTTCCAAAAGTCTCCATTGGAATAAACTCGTAGAAAATTCCGTAATCCAGCATCAATAATAAATCACTGGAATTGTTTAAATCCTGAATTGCAAAAAAGCCTTCAGAAGCGTTGTAAATCTCGTAATATTTAAAATCTTTACTCGGCAAAATTTTCTTGTATTGTTCTCTGTAAGGAGAGAAACTCACGCCTCCGTGAAAATAAACCTCAAGATTCGGCCATAGTTCTAATAAACTTTGCTTACCTGTATTCTCTAAAACTTTGTTCATTAAAACCAGCATCCACGAAGGAACTCCTGCAAAACTGGTTACATTTTCGTTTTTTGTTTCATTTATAATCGCAGCAATTTTAGTTTCCCATTCGCTCATTAGCGAAGTTTTACTGCTTGGTGTACTGCTGAATTCGGCCCAAATAGGCATGTTTTCGATTAAAATTGCCGATAAATCTCCAAAAAAAGTATTGTTGTTTTCATAAATCTGAGAACTTCCGCCTAAGCGAAGACTCTTACCAAGAAACAATTCAGAATCCTCATTATTATTCAAATACAAACAAAGTAAATCTTTACTTCCTTTATAATGACAGTCTTCTAAAGCTTCATTACTAACGGGAATAAATTTACTTTTTGCGTTCGTAGTACCGCTCGATTTGGCGAACCATTTAATTGGCGATTCCCAAAAAACACCCTGTTCGCCTTGACGCGTACGTTCAATCAAAGGCTGTAGTTCTTCGTAACTTGAAATAGGAACTCTTTCTGCAAAAGTTTGATAAGAATTTATAGAAGCAAAGTCATACTGTCTTCCTACGACTGTATTTTCTGATGCTGTCAATAAATTGTGCAAGAGTTCTTCTTGAACTTCATTTGGATATTTTAGAAAAAGTTCTATTTGATGTATCCTTTGTTTCAGGACCCAAGAAGCGAAAGAATTTATAATGGATAAGGGCATGGAGAGAATTTAGAATTTAGATTGCTGATTTTGGATTTTAAATTTTAGATTGAACAATTAGAGTAAAAATCAAGAAACTTAAAATTTGAATATCGATGTACAAATATTAACTTTGCCGTTGTATCAAAAATAGTGTTTTTTTGTAAAAAAAAAGCATTCTATTTTCATTAAAGATGAATTTTATAGATTAAAATTCGGAATGTCTACAAGTAATCTAAAAATCTAAAATCAGCAATCTAAAATATAATGACATATCAAGGTGTACTTACAAAAATGCAGACTGAACTAGGGAACCCAATTCAATATTATTTGGTTTTCGAGGACAGTTTTATCAATGTTAATCAGTTATTGAATAAAGAAATTGAGATTAATTTTGCAGGTTACGAATGTTTGAATTGCCATAAAAAGAAAAAAATCTACAGACAAGGTTTTTGCTACGAGTGTTTTTACTCAAGTCCAGCTGTGGGTGACTGGATCATGAGACCAGAATTGAGTACGGCGCATTTAGGAGTTGCTGATCGAGATTTAGAATACGAACAAAAAGTACAATTGCAACCGCATATTGTTTATCTGGCATTGTCAAGCGAAATAAAAGTAGGAGTAACGCGTAAAACGCAAGTTCCTACACGATGGATCGATCAAGGAGCAACGCAGGCAATTACAATTGTTGAAGTTCCAAATCGTTATTTGGCTGGAATTACTGAGGTTGCATTAAAAGACCATTATGCTGATAAAACAAATTGGAGAAAGATGCTGCAGAGTAATGCAGAATCTTGTGATTTGATTCTTGAAAAAGCAAAAGTAGAAAATCTAATTCCTGCTGAGGTTAGAGATTATTTTTACACGGAGAAAAACGATGTCTATGAGTTAAACTATCCTGTTTTGAATTACCCATCAAAAGTAGCGAGTTTGAATCTGGATAAAACACCTTCATTTCAAGGAAAACTAGTTGGAATAAAAGGTCAGTATTTAATTTTTGAAAACGGAACTGTCTTTAATATTCGCGGTTCTGAAGGCTATGTAGTAAATATAAACGTCTAGAAAATTTACCTATCTGTCGATTTTTGTTGTGTAACTATCTAGTATTTTGCTGTTTATGAAATTAATATTGTATTTTTATGTCTCTTTCCAAAGACATAAAGATGCAAATATTGATACATTTGGTTACAATTTTGTAATAAATGCTTATTGAAAGAATTTATTTTTAGAAAAATAAAGAACCTAGATTTGGAAACAAGTCATAACAGGTTTTATTCTAAAATTAAGAGCGATTTAATAATTCATAAATTATTCGATACAGATGAGTGTTCTAACAAAAGTAAATCAATACAGGCGCAGTATAATGCGCGGTCTGACTAAGAATATTGGAAAACCGAAGGAAGATCCTGGTTTTGTTTTAGTAGACAAAATGGAGATAAAAAGGGTTTTAGTCTGCAGACCAAATGCCAGATTAGGAAACCTTTTACTGATTACTCCTCTCGTTCAGGAAGTCAGCGCAATGTTTCCAAATTGTAAAGTCGATTTGTTTGTTAAGGGAACTTTAGCTCCAGTAATTTTTGAGAATTATGACTGTATCGATAAAGTTATTGATTTACCAAAAAAGCCATTCAAAAGTTTATTGAAATATCTAAATGTTTGGATTTCGATAAAAAGACGAAAATATGATATTGCGATCAACGTCGATCAAAATTCTTCTTCAGGACGTTTAGCAGTCCAGTTCTCAAATGCTAAGTACAAATTCTTTGGAGATTTATTAGAAGAATCTCAACTTGTAAAAAGTGACTACAATCATATTGCAAAATATCCAGTTTATAATTTCCGACATTATTTAACGAAACTAGGATTTGCAAAAAGCAACAAAATAATAGCTCCTATAGATCTTAAATTATCTTCTTCTGAAATTGCTGAAGGAAAAGAAATTCTAAATGATTTGGTTTCAAATGCCAAAAGAACAATTTGCATCTTTACTTATGCAACTGGTGCAAAATGTTTATCAGTAGAGTGGTGGGAATCTTTTTATTCACAGCTTACCGCAGAATATAAAGACTATAATATTGTTGAAATTCTGCCAGTAGAAAACGTTTCACAGATTGATTTTAAAGCGCCGACATTTTATAGTAAAGATATTCGCGAAATAGGTTCGGTTATTGCAAATGCGGATTTGTTTATTGGTGCTGACAGCGGAATTATGCATTTAGCAAGTGCAGTTCAAACACCAACAATTGGTTTATTCTCTGTTTCAAACATTCAAAAATATGAGCCTTATGATAATTGCAGTGTGGGGATAGACGTTAATTTGTATTCTAAAAAGGATTATATTAAAACCATTAATTCAATTCTAAACAATGGTAAATTAAATATCTTTTCGAAAGCTATTTAAATGTAAAAGAAAAAGAAAGGCATCCGTTTAACAGGATGCCTTTTTTTATTTAATTCTTCTTCTTAAATAATCCATTCAATAAATCACTTGCTTTTTTAGTGACCTCTTGAGTTTTTTGTTCTTTTTCAGTTTTCGCAGCCTGCGTTGTATCTTTCGCTTTGGTGTTTTTGTTGATTAAATCAGTTAAAGCAGCAGTACCTTTTTGCGTCAGCTTCTCTTTTTGCTGATTTGCTACTTGCGTGGCTAAACTAGAAACTGCAGTTTTCATATCGGTAGTAATTTTTGGATTAGAAAAATTACCAGTGATCATTGCATTTATTGGTATGTTTTGCAGTTTTGCAGCATCTGCAGGAGACATTTTAGCGATAAAGGCATTTGCTTCATTTCCTAAATACTTAGCAGGAACATCAAGTTTTAAATTGTAGTTCATGGTTTGATCAAAACCGTGAGTTCCGCCAACCGTAATTTTTATGTCTTGATATTTTATGTCAAATGGTTTTACATTTACTTTTCCATTATCAAAAGTCAAAGCCGCTTTAATATCATTTAAATTGACTTTATTCATGTCAATAAATTTAATGTTTGAACCTAAAGCATTCAATAAAGTAGAGTTTTTAGAGTTTACAGTAGTCGAAAGCAGCTGCCCTAATAAATCTCCTGAAATTGATTTTAGATCTGGAGTAAGTTCATTTGCATCAAGATTACCGTTTAGTTTTACAGTTGAATTTAGTTTTCCATTTATGATTCCTGCAATTGGAGCAATTTTTTTCATCATGTCCAATTGAGTAAAAGTCTGCGCAATATCAACTTGGTTAAAACCTAAATTCATATCAAATGTTGGAACTTTAGTTTTAGTCGAAACAGCTCCAGTTAAACCAATTGTTCCTCCAAAAATTGATGTTTTAAAGTTTTCCAGTAAAGCTTTTTCATCTTTGATGATTAATTTTCCAGAAACATCTTTAAGCTTCAAATTGTCATATAAAACAGTTGTTGCTTTTGCATTTAATGTACAGTTTAAAAAAGCTGGAATTTTCATTGCTTCAGCTGGTTTTGCGGCAGTTTTCGTTTCTGTTTTTGCAGGTTCGCCGGCAGTCATAAAATCATCAACAGCCAATTGATTTGAACTCATATTAAAGTTTCCTTTTAATTCCTGTTTTTTGAACATAAAACCGTAGAAATTTTCTAGAACACCATTTATAGCAAGATCACTTTTTCCCGTAGTTGCATTAAATTGTTTCAAATTAATCGTACTTGGATTGAATTCAACCAATGCCGTGCTGATGTTCATTGATTTATTGTTTTCATCAGTATATTTAAATCCTGATAAACTCATTGTTCCAGCATTTTTAATGTTTTGATACTGACTCTTTTCAACAGAAGCCATATCAAATTGTGTCGTAACATCGGCTTTTAAAATACCTGCCAAAGGTTTATCCATTTTAATAGGATATGCTTTTGATAGATTAGCCAAGTTGATTGTTCCTTTTAAAGCCGCATTAACAAAAGGATTTACAGTAATGTTTCTAATATTTGCTTTAGCATTAAAAACATCCTGATCGATTCTAAACGAAAGTTTGTCTAGATTAACATAAGTATCATTTAAAATCCCAGTTTCATTTATAATTTTAGTGTCGATTACAATATTTTGAACTGATTTTGGTAAGTTCGGATATTGAAATGAAGCATTATTTGATGCAATCGCAATATTGAATTTTGGTACAGTAGTATCTGTCAACTGCCCTTTTGCAAAACCCGCAACCGTAAAGTCTCCAGTTGTTTTTACGCCATCAAGACCTGATGAATATGCTGATGGGATTAAGCCTAAGAAATTAGTGAATGATGAGGTTGGCGTTTTAAATTTTAAATCATAAATCTGTCCCGCTTCAACCATTTGTATAAAACCGTCAAATTCTAATGGCAATTGATTAATTAAAGCTTTGTTCTCTTTAAAAGTGTACTTGCTTTGGTCTAAATCAATTCCTAAAACTGCATCTAAAGTCAATTTTACATTTTTCATGTAATTGATCTTGTCCATATCTAAAGATACTTTTGCAGTTGATTTTGTTGTTAAATCCAATTTTGAATTGGTAAAATCGCCAGTTCCTTCATGGTTCAAACTATCAATAACCATTTTTATTTTTGATCCTTGATCAATGTATCTGAACGTGAAATTTTCGATTTTATAATTTTGAATTTTTAACGAAAGTGGTTTGCTTGAATTATCATTAGCAGTTTCTTTCTTGTCTTTCAAAGCAATATCGAAGTTTCCTACGCCGTCTTTATTAAAGATGATATTTACCAAACCATTTTCAGAAGTAATTCCCTGAATACTCAACGGTTCATCTTTTCCTTTAAAAAGTTCTTTAATACTCATTTTTAAATTCAACTCGCCTAACGAAACAAGTGTATCACCTTCAAAAGGAGCTTTGTTAATGATTACTAGTTTTTCGATTGCTACCGCTGCATTTGGAAAGTTTTTAAACAAACTCAAATCAGCATCAGCAAAACTTACTTTAGCATCTACACTTTCATTTATGGCATCAGCAATTTTTGCTTTGATTTGATCTTTAAAGAAATAAGGAATGGCGAATAATGCGGCAACAAAAACCACAATTACAATGGCGCTTATTTTTAAAATTTTCTTTAACATATTTATAGATTTGAGATTTAATTTGAAATTAGGACTCATGCAAAAATAGTTTTTTTGAATGAGACAGACGATAAAGTTTTTTTAAAAACTGTAAGAAATAGCTGTAAAACGGAAATAAAAAAAATCCGTCTGATAATTTTCAAACGGATTTAAATTTATGATATTGTATTTATTTTTTAATAAAGGAGACTATTTTTTCAATCAATACTTCCGAAATTGGCAGGGTTTCATTATTATAACTGTCCATATTTGCCTGCTTATCGCCGTCAATAATTTTCATAATATGATTCATTTTATCAATGATGGCCAATTGCGAGTTTTTATTGGCTTGAGCCAAACTTTCGGCATCTTTAACGCTTACTTGCAAATCGTTGTTTCCTTGTAAAACTAAAACAGGAACGGTTAATTTTTTAATCTCGGTTTTAGGATCATATTTAAACCATGAAATTAAGTAAGGCTGAATACTTGGTCTAAAAAGCGAATTTAGAAGCGGATCAACTTTATTTACTTTATTGCCGCTTTTTAAACTGTCAATAATAGGAAATGTCATATCCTCCAATTGCTTGTTTGATTTAGAAGCTATTTGCGATTTTATAAGTTTATCTGCGGATTCTCCTGCGCCTGCGATAGAAACAAATTTATTAGCCTTTGCGCCTGCAATCATTCCAATTAATGAACCTTCGCTGTGACCAATAACAGTAAGTTGTGTAAAACGTTTGTCAAGTTTCAAAAAGTTAATCCAGCTTTTTACATCTTCAGTATAGTTTTCAAAAACTAAGCTCGATTCTGTTATCGCAGAAGCTTTACTTTCTCCAATTCCTCTTTTATCAAATCGTAATGATGCAATTCCGTTTTTTGCTAAAGCTTCTGCCAGCATTTTTAATGAATTATTTTTCATCATTGGATTGTTTCCATTTCTGTCAGTTGGACCTGAACCCGCAATTATCAAAGCAACCTGACATTTTTTGACTTCATCAGGAACAGTTAGAGTTCCGTACAGCTGATCAATATTGATTTTTAAAGTTACATTAGTTTCTTTAAAAGTATGCTGCTTTGCATTTTGTGCATTTGCAATTGTCAGGAATAAAACGGAAAAAAAGAGAAATATATTTTTCATTTTTTTAGATAGCATTATTTAATGTTTATTCCAAATGGCATCATCGCCTGCACGCCTTTTTGTCTTTGAAATCTTTTAACTTGCTCGATAAGCTGATAATTTTCTTCTCCGATTTCTTCTTTTACAAACTCCTCTTTCGATTTTGCAAAAGGAAGATTAGCCATTAAATCGCTAAAAGTTTTTTCGTACTCAGGATAGTTTTGTGTGCTGTAATCTTTGATCTTAGCAATTTTAGCAGCTTCAGCAATAGCGTCATTAAGACCGCCTATTTTATCTACTAATCCAATTTTTACAGCTTCAGATCCAGACCAAACTCTTCCTTGAGCAATAGAATCAACTTGAGCGAAAGTCATTTTTCGACCTTCAGCAACGTGCGTAACAAAATTTTTGTAAATCTGTTCAACTCCTTCAAGTGTAAAAGCTTTAAATTTTTCATCAAGCGGCACAAACGGACTGTAATTTGCTGAATTTTCGTGTGTTTTAACCTGTTCTGTATAAATTCCTAATTTGGTAGCCAACGGCGTGAAATTTGGCAATACTCCAAAAACACCTATAGAACCCGTAATAGTATTGCTTTCGGCAAAAATCTTATTTGCATTACAAGCAATATAATAACCTCCAGAAGCCGCATAATTTCCCATAGAAACCACAACTGGTTTTACCTTTTTAGTGATTTCAATTTCTCTCCAAATTAAATCTGAAGTTAAAGCGCTTCCGCCTGGACTGTCAATTCTAAGAACAATTGCTTTTACATCTTCATTTTTTCGAGCTTCTTGCAGCGAACGACGCATTGAGCCTTCGCCAATCACTGTTACATCACCTTCACCGCCAACAATTTCGCCTTGAGCGTATATAATAGCAATTTGATTATCAGCAGTATTTGTTAAAGCAGTAGTGATATTGTTTTGAGTGTAATCTAAAATAGAAATTTTATTATAATCATCATCTCCAGTCACTTTCAAAGCTTTTTTGATGGCATTATGATAAACATCTTCATAAGCAACAATGTCAACTAAGCGTTCTGCTTTTGCCATTGTAGGAGTTCTAGCCAATAGACCATTTGCTATTTCATTTAATTTAGCAACAGGAATATTTCTGCTTTTCGAAATGTCGCTGCAAACTGTTGTCCAAATAGAATTTAAAAGCGCAGTAACTTGTTCTCTATTTGCATCACTCATTTTATTTTCTAAAAATGGCTCAACAGCACTTTTATATTTTCCGTGACGGATAACTTCCATATGAATCCCTGATTTTTCTTGAAAGTCTTTAAAGAACATAACTTCAGACGAAAGTCCTTTAAAATCTAAATCTCCAGCTGGATTCAAATAAACAGTATTGGCAACAGAATTTAAATAGTATTCTTTTTGAGAATAAGTATTGGCATAAGCCCAAACAAATTTTCCTGATTTTTTGAAGCTTTCAAGTGCATTTCGTAAATCTTTATATTGAGCCAATCCTAAAGATGATTCATCATTTAAAATCGAGATTCCCTTAATATTACTGTCTGTTTTTGCCGCTTCAATTGCATTAATAACATCCGTTAAACCAACTCCTTTTTTTTCTGAAAAAACAGTTACCCATGGATCTTTATACTTACCCGCATAATCGTTATTGATTTGTTTTAGATTTAATTCTATAACCGAATCATTTTTTACTGAAACCTTGTCTTCTCCTCCAAAAATGGCTCCAATTAGAATAACTCCAAAAAAGAAGATCATGATAAATACAAAAATACCAATAACAGTGGCGATTACATTTCCTAAAAATTTCATATGTATATTTTTTTAATAAGTATCAAAAAGATTGATTTGTTACAAATATAATCTAAAATCGATTTAACTTTTGTATGCACAATATCGAAATATCTGTAGTTTTTACATTTTTGATCGTCTAATTAAAGATAGTATATTTTGTAAGATAAGTATGGTTTGAAGTTGGAATATTTTATATTTGATAAAAATAAGTACTGTAAATATGAAAGATAAGATTGTCTTGTTGAGCCTTTTTCTTCTCTTTGGTTTTTATGCCGAAGCACAAAAAATACAAACTAAAAAAGTGGTGGTTGATAAATTGACAAAACTGCCATTGGAAAAAGTAAATGTTTATAATTTAAAAGATAACTCGATAACTAATGAAGAGGGTTATTTTTCTTTTATTACAGATTATAATGAATTGAATTTTAGTTTGATTGGTTATGAAAGCCTTAAACTTAGTTTTGAGGAAGTAAATAAACGAGATACAATTTTTTTACAAAGCAAAACAATTGAGCTTGAAGAAGTAGTAGTGGGTGGTGAAATGGCTATAATGAAAAAGGCGTATGCTAAAATGAAGGAAAACTATATACTAGAACCTTATAATGAAAATTTCTTTTTGCGATGTGTTTTGAAAAGAAATGATGAATTAGTGAGACTGCAGGATATTTATGGAAAAGTATCAAGAAAAAGTATTTTTAAAACCAAAACACAACCTGATAATAAATGTGAAGTTGAGATTTTGAATATGAGGAAAGTTGGAATTAAGGATAAAGAAGATTTTATTTATTTTGAATTTCAAAGCTTTGAAAAATTATTTGACATCAATGCAATTATAGTTATAAAATTGGAAGACTTCGAACTTACACAGGAAAAAAATGCAGCGAATAATTTTTTTAAAATTAGTTTTAGTAAAAAATCAGATAATTCTGTTGGACAAAAAACAAGCGGTTATTTTATAATTAATAAGGAGGATTATGCAATTGTCGAAACACACTTTGATCTTTATGATGATGGAGAAAAAGTACCGTTTCAAAAAAAGGGTAGTGTCGAATATCGAACAACTGTTTTTAAAACAACATCAAATTATAGAAAGAACAGCAGTACCAATAAATATTATTTAAATAATGCAAAATCAGATGTTAGAGTTGAACTGCTTGGTAACGAAAAGGTTCCAAGAGCTTTTTATGATTATTCGACCAATTTTTTTGTAACGAATAGTTTTATTGCCGAAAAAGCAAAATCAAATTTGTCTATGGATAAAGATATTTTTAAAGTAAAATATCCATATTCAGAACAATTTTGGAAAAGTCAAAACCAATTACCTCTAACGAGCGATTTAAATGCATTTTTAAAACGAGTTTCAGAAAACAAAGACAATAAGAAAGAGTTTGAAGTAGTTGGAAACTTCTAATTCTTGAAACAAATAATGTGGTTAATTCTAAAATAGTTTTAGTTAATTTGCATTTATTATGAAGTCACAGCATCAAGTCGTTTTATCTATAGGCAGTAATCAAGGAAACAGGTTAGAAAACATCCAAAGTTGTATTGATTTGATACACCAGGAAGTGGGAACAGTAATCAAGGTTTCAAAGTTGTATGAAACACCTGCTTGGGGTTTTGAGAGCGATGCTTTTTATAATTGCGCTTTACTTTTGCATACGGCTTCATCTGCACAAAAAATATTAAATCAGGTTTTAAAAGTCGAAAAACAATTAGGAAGGATTCGATCTAATAAAGAAGGATACCAATCTAGAATTATAGATGTTGATTTGATTATTTATGATGATGAAATTATCAAATCAGAAAAACTTCAGGTTCCGCATCCATTAATGCAGAACAGAAATTTTGTTCTATTGCCAATATCAGATTTAAAACTGGATTGGAAGCATCCGGTTTTTCAGAAATCAATTTCGGAGTTAATTGCAGTTTCGCCAGATGACAGCGTTTGTACAGTAGTTCAGGATCTAAAAAATCCCTTGCAGGAAATTGCATTTGAAAACTATAATTATATTGCTTTCGAAGGTAATATTGGGGCAGGTAAAACTACTTTAGTACATAAAATTGCCGATGATTTTAACGCCAAAACAGTTTTAGAGCGTTTTGCGGATAATCCGTTTTTGCCAAAGTTTTATAAAGATCAAAATAGATATGCATTTCCCCTTGAAATGTCTTTTCTAGCCGATCGTTATCAGCAATTGTCAGATGATTTGGCGCAGTTTGATTTGTTTAAAGACTTTATCGTTGCCGATTATCATATTTTTAAATCGCTGATTTTTGCTAAAATTACATTGGCGGAAGATGAATATCGCTTGTACCGAAACTTGTTTGATATTATCTACAAAGAAATGCCTAAGCCGGATTTGTATGTTTATTTATATCAAAATACAGAGCGACTCCTTCAAAATATAAAGAAACGAGGCAGAAGCTACGAACAAAATATAGAAGCAGAATATTTAGATAAAATCAATAATGGTTATTTAGAATACATTAAATCTCAGTTTGATTTGAATGTTTTGATTATTGATGTCTCTAATCGTGATTTTGTAAAAAAGCAAGAAGATTATCTTTTTGTTTTAGACGAAATTAGAAAGAAATTGAATTAAGATAATTAGATAATTATCTTTTCAGTGAAAAATGACCTCTTAAAATAGGTTGTGTATTATCTATTTTTAAAGCATACCAATAATCAGAAGCAGGCAAGAGAGTTTTGTCGAATGTTCCGTCCCAACTCATTTTGGATGCATTTAGCTGGGCAATCAACTTTCCGTATCGATCAAAAATAGTAACCTGCGCCTCAGGATAATTTTCCATTCCGGTAACCTCCCAAGTGTCATTATAAGAATCATTGTTCGGAGTGAAAAATGCTGGAAAAATAAGAACAACAAAATTTTGCATATCCAATCCACAGCCATTTTTATCTCGAGCATACGCAGTTTGCAATCCGCCCGGAACATCATAAAATGTATTTGAATCCTGAAAGTTTATTCCATCAACAGAATATTCAAAATAAGCAGTTTCTTTTTTAAGATAAATCACAACTTTTGTTCCGCTGACGCCAATTCGATCTATTTGCGGAACCTCATATTCTTCAACCGTAATTGTCTTTTGACTTGTACAATTTTCAGGAGCAGGACTTGTTACAGCAACAGTGTATTTGCCTCCTTTGTTAACGGTAATTCTTTGAGTAGTTTCATTATTATTTGACCATAAATAACTCATCCCAGAAATACCAGCATCTAATGTTATAGTTTGAAATTGGCATAAAGACAAAGTTTCATCTGTAACAACTGGAGAAGTATAGATGGTAACGGAAACCGGAATACGATTGGTATTGACACAGCCGTTATTTGAAGCTTCCGCGTAATAAGTTGTATTTGTTGAAATAGCAGGTGTTTGAAAACTATTGCCTGTAAAAATACTGGTACCGCCAGTTGAGTTAGTGTACCAATTGATAAGTCCAATATTTGAACTCGCTTGTAAAGTTACGCTTCCAGAACCGCATCTTGAAACATTCGAAGAAACGGCAGTTGGAGTATCTGGAGTTTTATTAACCGTTGCAACTACTGATTTTCTGTTTATTTCACAACCTGCATCAGCATAATAAGTTGTAGTTGTTGTTATTGGTGATGGAGTTGTGTAAGTATTTCCAGTTCCTAATAAAGTTCCGCCTGTAAGTGAGTCATACCAGCTAATAGTGGCGCCGGCAGTTGCAGTCGCATTTAAAGTAAAGTTTCCTGAGTCACAAACGGGATTTGGAGTAAGTAAAGATGTTATTTCAGGAATTGTGATTTTTGTACTTGCAGCAATTTGTAAAGGCGCTTCGCCTGGCATTCCGCCATATTCAACAATGTAGCCTTTTGGTTGATAAGGATCGCCTGAAATTAATGATCCTGTATTTGGTAAATCGTTCCAAGAGCCTTTTATTCCTACGCCAGGTTGTGTAATATGTGCATAATCTTCATTTCCTTGGTTGTTTGGTTCACCAGTGTTCCAAAAAGCAAAATTTGGTGTTGAGCCATTTGCAGTTCCGTTCCAAAAAATAGTACCAGTTTCAGGGCCGGTAACCCATTTCCAAACGCCTTCAGTTTCTGCATCACTTCCTCCGATCCATCCAGTTCCTGAGGCCTGTTCACCAATTAATTTAGCTTCATCGGCAGATAAAATAGTTGCGAGATAACCTTGTAATCCATAATAAGTGCTTGATTCTGCTGCAGTTTTAGCACTCGACCAAGTAATGCCAATACTTGGCACAAATAAATAAAAATGTTGTGTCGATGGAAGGTAATTGGCTTGACCAATCGTTATAGAAAAAGTTCTAGTGCCAGAGGCTGTCGCTGAGGAATTAGAATATACAACATCCTTAATTGCATTAACAAAATCGGAATACAAGATATTTGCTCCTGTTGAACTATATAGTCGTAATTTTCCGGCGGTTACATCCCAGCTTGTTGTAATAGCAGGATGAGAAGCTGCGTTTGAAAGCTCTAGTTTGTCAAGACCATTTGAATAACCAGATGAAATTTGAATGTAAACTGCTTGAGTAGATGGTTCAGCAGGATCATGAGTTATAGTAATGGTCTCTACAATTTTTATAGTGCTTTGCGGACAGTAAAATTGGTTTCCAGTTGCTGTTATAATGGGAGGTGTGATAGCAAAATCTAACGTTGCATTTCTTTTTTTATTCGTTTTAAGACTGTCATGTAAGCATATGTCTGCGTACCTATTTTCAGTTTTAAAATTCTCATTTGCATGAGTTTTTACCACATTTAAAAGAAGTAGTAAAAACGATATTTTAAAGAAATTAACATTTTTCATTTTATAAAAGTATCAATTTTATAAGAATAAAAAAATATATTTAAAAATCTAACATTTACAGCTGTTTTTCGATTTAAAAATCACAGTTTTCTGCAAACGAATGATTTCTTAATCGTTATTCGGCCAGTTTAGTTTTTGAAATAAATCCCAAACTACAATTCCTGCACTAACCGCTATATTCAAAGAATGTTTTGTTCCTAATTGAGGAATTTCGATACAGCCGTCGCAAATAGCTACAGCTTCTTGTGCAACGCCGTAAACTTCATTTCCAAAAACCAAAGCATATTTTTGATTTTTTTCCACTTTAAAATCTTGAAGAAAAATAGAGCTTTCCACTTGTTCAATGGCTAGTGTCATTACATTTTCTTTTTTAAGATTCTCGATAACTTCTAATACATTTTCATGGTGTTCCCAAGCAACTGTTTCAGTTGCGCCAAGAGCTGTTTTATGAATCTCTTTATTTGGAGGTGTTGCGGTGATACCGCATAGAATGATTTTTTCGATCAAAAAAGCGTCCGAAGTTCTAAAAACAGATCCAATATTGTGCAAACTGCGAATATCATCCAAAACTAATATTAAAGGAGTCTTGTCTGATTTTTTGAAATCTTCAATTGATTTGCGCTCTAGTTCGCTGTTTTCTAGTTTTCTCATTTGTATAAATTCAGGTCATAAAAAAAGCTTCCAAAGATAAGGAAGCTTTTTCGATTATTTTATTGTTTTTCAGATTAGCTTTTTACTGGATCTGGTAAAACTGTACCTTTAATAGTAAGTACTTTTGTTGGTTGTCCTTCAGCGTTAGAAGTAACAGTTACTGTTTTTGTAAAAGCACCAACTCTGTCAGTAGCATATTTTACACCAATAATACCTTTAGCACCAGGAGCAATCGGCTCTTTTGGAGTTGTTGGTACAGTACATCCACAAGATCCTGTTGTGTTTGTAATAATTAACGGTTTTGTTCCGTTGTTAACAAAAACAAACTCACGTTTTCCATCAGCATTGTGAGCGATAGTCCCGTAATCAATAGTTTCAGTTTCAAAAGCCATTCCAGCTCCTTCAATTTTAGCTACTTTGGCAGCTTTAGCAGCAGCTTTTTTAGTGCTTTGAGCGTTAGAAGCTGTAATACCAACAACTGCTAACATAGCGAATAAAATTATTTTTTTCATCTTTTTAGATTCTTAGTTTAAATGATTGAACAAATCTATATAAAATTCTTAAAAGTGAGCTTAAAAATAGCTTAAAATATTTTAATTTTTGAAGCCTTCAATATGCCGTTAAAAAATTATAAATTCGCTGTCTTAATTTTCATTTAAAATATATCAATTTTGGCAGCTAAAGAAAAAGTAGTGAAGGAAACACCTTTAATGAAACAGTACAACGAAATCAAGAGAAAATATCCTGATGCATGTCTGCTTTTCAGAGTAGGAGATTTTTATGAAACATTTGGAGAAGATGCCATTAGAGCTTCAAAAATTCTTGGTATTACTTTAACAAAAAGAGGTGCGGGTTCAGATACAGAGACCGCGCTCGCTGGTTTTCCTCACCATTCTGTTAATACCTATTTGCCAAAATTGGTTAAAGCAGGGCTTCGTGTTGCAATATGCGATCAGCTGGAAGATCCTAAAATGACTAAAACTATCGTAAAAAGAGGGGTTACAGAACTTGTAACGCCGGGAGTTTCTTTAAACGATGAGGTTTTACATTCTAAAACAAATAACTTTTTAGCGTCAGTTTATTTTGCTAATAAAAATATCGGAATCTCTTTTTTAGATGTTTCAACGGGAGAGTTTTTAACAGCTCAAGGAAATGCGGAATATATCGATAAGTTATTACAGAATTTTAATCCGAGTGAAGTTCTGGTTCCTAAAAATAATAAAAGCGATTTCAGAGATGCTTTTGGTGATGATTTTCATAGTTTTTACTTAGAAGATTGGATTTATAAAGAAGATTATGCGCTCGAAACGCTTACCAAACATTTTCAAACCAACTCTTTAAAAGGTTTTGGGGTTGAAGAATTAAAAGAAGGAATTATTGCTTCTGGAGCGATCTTGTATTACTTATCCGAAACACAGCATAATCGTGTGCAGCACATAACAGCTATTCAGCGAATTGCTGAAGATGCATATGTTTGGATGGATCGTTTTACAATTCGCAACTTAGAATTGTATCATAGTTATAATCCAAATGCTGTTACGCTTTTAGATGTTATCGACAGAACACTTTCTCCAATGGGAGGAAGATTGTTGAAGCGTTGGCTGGCTTTGCCTCTTAAGGACAGCAAAAAAATAAAAGGACGTCATGATGTAGTCTCATACTTGAAAGAAAGTCCAGAAGTCTTGCACAATATTCAATATCAAATTAAGCAGATTTCAGATTTAGAACGTTTAATTTCTAAAATAGCAGCAGGAAAAGTTTCTCCGCGCGAAATTGTTTATTTAAAGGAATCTTTAGATGCAATTATTCCAATTAAAACTTTGGCGTTGGAAAGTAAGCAGGAAGCAGTAAAAATTATTGGAGACAGTCTTCATGCCTGCGATTTGCTGCGTGAGAAAATCAAAATAACCTTAAATCAAGATGCGCCTGTTGCGATTGCAAAAGGAAATGCAATTGCCAAGGGTATAAGTGAAGAATTAGATGATTTACGTGCTATCTCAACTTCAGGAAAAGAATACTTAGAAGGAATTGAAAAAAGAGAGTCGGAACGAACAGGAATTTCGTCTTTAAAAATTTCATTCAATAATGTTTTTGGGTATTATATCGAAGTTAGAAATACACACAAGGATAAAGTTCCAGAAGAATGGATTCGTAAGCAGACTCTTGTAAATGCGGAACGTTATATTACTGAGGAATTAAAAGAATATGAAACAAAAATTTTAGGAGCGGAAGAGAAGATTCATAAAATTGAAACAGAACTTTTTGAGCAGTTAATTGCTTGGATTGCGACTTATATTAAGCCTGTTCAAATGAATGCAAATTTGGTTGCGCAATTAGATTGTTTGTGTTCGTTTACGCAGTTAGCTGTAGAGAATCAATATGTGTGTCCAGAAATTGATGAGACTTTTGAACTTGATATAAAAAATGGAAGACACCCTGTAATCGAGAAACAGCTGCCAGTTGGAACACCTTATATAGCAAATGATGTTTTTTTAGATAGAGAAACACAACAGATTATTATGATCACTGGTCCTAATATGTCTGGTAAATCGGCTATTTTAAGACAAACGGCTTTAATTGTATTGCTGGCTCAAATGGGAAGTTTTGTTCCTGCAGACAGTGTGAGAATGGGAATTGTCGATAAAATTTTTACTAGAGTTGGAGCTTCTGATAATATTTCGATGGGAGAATCTACTTTCATGGTAGAAATGAATGAAACAGCTTCGATTCTGAATAATTTATCAGATAGAAGCTTAGTGCTTTTAGATGAAATTGGAAGAGGAACTAGTACTTATGACGGAATTTCGATTGCGTGGGCGATTGCTGAATTTTTACATGAGCATCCTGGAAGAGCGAAGACTTTGTTTGCAACGCATTATCATGAATTGAATGAAATGACAGAATCGCTGCCTAGAATTCAGAATTATAATGTTGCTGTAAAAGAGTTAAAAGATACCGTTCTTTTTGTTCGTAAGCTGGTAAAAGGAGGAAGTGCGCATAGTTTTGGAATTCATGTAGCGAAAATGGCAGGAATGCCTCAAATTGTAATTTTGAAAGCGCAGAAACTTTTAAAGAAATTAGAGAAGAATCATTCAAGTGAGGCTTTAAATGGCGTAAAAGAAGTGAATGATGAAATGCAGATGAGTTTCTTTAATTTAGATGATCCTTTGTTAGAAGATATAAAAGAGGAGATTCTGGGTCTTGATATAAATGCGATTACACCTGTTGAAGCACTGATGAAGCTTAACGAGATAAAAAGAATGTTGGTTAAAAAATAATTTTATATTTAAAGTTTAGGTTATCAGAAAGTTATAAAATAAGTTGATTTTTTTTTGAAAAAACGCTTGTGTAATTGAATAAATGTCCTAAATTTGCACTCGCAATGCAAGACAAGTCAAGTGTTGCGGTTCTTAATTAGAATTTGAAATGCGAAAATAGCTCAGTTGGTAGAGCGCGACCTTGCCAAGGTCGAGGTCGCGGGTTCGAGCCCCGTTTTTCGCTCAAAACCATACAATGCTCGGATGGTGAAATTGGTAGACACGCTGGACTTAAAATCCAGTGAACAGCAATGTTCGTGCGGGTTCAAGTCCCGCTCTGAGTACTAAAGCCTCTTCTTTTGAAGAGGCTTTTTTTATGGTGTAAACTTGTCTTTAAATAAGTTGCTGAGTGAATTTATTTTAGAGAATCTAAAATCAACAATCTAAAATCAATAATCAAAATATGGGTGCTTTTGTAATTAGCAGGCGATTTAACGATGAGTATAAATTTGTATTTACTTCAAGGAAGGGAAAGGTGATTTTTACAAGCTTGAGTTATGAATTGAAGTTTGAGTGCGAGGAGGATATTGAAAAGTTTAAAAGTAATGTCGATCTTTCTAGGTTTTTGAAATTTAAAGGCTCTGGGGGAAAGTATTTTTTTAAATTGATGTTGGGGGAGGTTCATTTTGCAACAAGCCGAAAATACACAACTGAATTACTTTTGCAAAAGGGAATTAAGGAGATTGTGACTTATGCTTCGAAATCGGAAATTTTAGATTTTTCTTCAACGGCATCTATTTTTGAAGATGAATTGGTGGAAGATGAGGTAGAGATTGAGGAGTAAAAAAAAGAGTTCATTTTTAATGAACTCTTTTTTTTTGCGAAATGATTAAATTAAAATTAATCATAAAAAAAAACCATCACAATGGATGGTTTTAAAATTTTTAGAATTTAGGTTCTAATTATTTTTTTACTTCTTTAGCAGCTTCTTCTACTTTAGTAGCAGCAGAATCAACTTTAGCAGCAGCAGAATCAACAGTTGCAGCAGCAGAATCAACTACAGTAGCAGCAGAATCAACAGCAACAGCAGTAGAATCTACAGCTTCAGTAGCTGCAGCGTCAGCTTTTTTACAAGATACAACAGTTAAAACAGCAACAACAGCTAAACTTAAAAATACTTTTTTCATCTTACTTTATTATAAAAGGTTAATTATTAATTCGTGGCAAAGATATAAATTTTTTAATATGTAAAATATTTTTTTATTTTTTTTTTAAAATATTTTCATTGCTCACGTTTATCTTAGTTAACAAATAATGTGCCAGAATGATAAAGTTATCTTAAATTGTTTATTTTTCTGTGCAAATTATTATTTAGTGAATATTCTTTATTGAAATGAGTGGTTTTAAACCTCTTATTTACGATTTGTTTTCTTTTCTTAACGAATTTATAAGGTCATAGATAAGAACATAATGTGTAAATGTGTGCACAATGTAAAAATAAGAATCATAAAACGGAGAAAGAGAAAGAGCGCTTATGAAATGGTTGTCATTATAGTGCTTGTTGCACCTTTGTTTTCTTCAATAAATGATTTGCAGATTTTGCTTTTTTCTTTAAAAAAGGCATCATCGTTTAATAAACGATCAAAAACAATCTTCAATTCGCTAAAAGTAGATACAGGAATACATCCTTTTAGTTCTACTAAAGATACAGCTTCTGCAAAATTTGCAAAATTTGGTCCTATTACAATCGGAATTCCAAATGTGGCTGGTTCTAAAATATTATGAATTCCTGGATTTCCAAAACCGCCTCCCACATATGCAATTGCGGCATAACTGTAAATCTTGGTAAGAAGTCCAATAGTATCTATTATAAAGACATTATAATTAGATAGATCTTTGCCTTCTTTTTCTGAATATAAAACAGTAGATTTAGTAAGGAGTGATTTTAATACAGTAATTTGATCAGTTTTGATATTATGCGGGGCAATAATGAATTTTATATTGTCTGGTGCTTGATTGATATATTCGGTTATTAAAGCTTCGTCTTTCGGCCAAGAACTGCCTATAACTATCGCAGGTTGATTGTTTTTGAAATTTTCGATATAATCAAGCTTGTTGTCTCTCTCTAAAATTGCTGTGACTCTGTCAAAGCGAGTGTCGCCGGAGATAACTACATTTTTAAAACCAATTGCTTCAATTTTTTGTTTCGAACTTTCGTTCTGAACAAAAAAGAAGGTAAAAGCTTTTAGAGCATTTCTATAAAATCCGCCGTACCATTTAAAGAACATCTGACTGTCTCTAAAAATTCCTGAAATCAAATAGGTTGGCGTTTTGCTTTTCTCCAGCTCCTTTAAATAGTTTAGCCAAAACTCATATTTAATGAAAAAGACAAATTCAGGGTGAACGAGTTTTAGAAAGCGTTTTGCGTTGCTTTTAGAATCTAATGGCAAATAAACGGTTACATCGGCAACAGTATTGTTTTTACGTACCTCATATCCTGAAGGAGAAAAAAAGGTAACAATGATTTTGTGAGAAGGATATTTTTCTTTGATTTTTTCAATTACAGGAAGACCTTGTTCGTATTCGCCAAGTGAAGCCGAGTGAAACCAAATAGTTTTGTCTGAAGGTTTTATTTTTTCTTCTAAAATTGCAAAAACGTTTTTTCGTCCCTCAACGAAAAGCTTAATTTTCGGACTAAAAAGGGCGACAATTTTCAGAAAAAAGCCCGCAATAGAAATAACTAAATTATATAGAAAAAGCATCTGTTTATTTTTGTGGCTAAATTACATTTCTTTCGACTATTTTCATGGTTTGAAGTTATTAAATAACTATTTTTGTTCCTCCTTTTAGAGAATCTGATAGTAAAACAGATCTTTAATTTTAAAAATATATTGAAAATGAAAAAAATTCAAATGGTTGACTTAAAGAGTCAATATGAAAAAATAAAAACTACTGTTGATGCTTCGATTCAAGAAGTTTTAGATACTAATACTTATATAAACGGACCTTTAGTACATCAGTTTCAAAAAAATCTTGAAGATTATTTAGGAGCAAAACATGTAATTCCGTGTGCAAATGGAACTGATGCTTTGCAAATCGCTATGATGGGATTGGATTTAAAACCGGGAGACGAAGTTATTACTGCCGATTTTACTTTTGCTGCAACTGTTGAGGTTATTGCGCTTCTGCAATTAACACCTGTTTTGGTTGATGTTGATATGGTAAATATGAATATTGATATTGAAGCCATTAAAAAGGCAATTACACCAAAAACGAAAGCGATTGTTCCAGTTCATTTATTTGGTCGCGCCGCAAATATGGATGCGATTATGGAAATTGCTGCTGAACATAATTTATATGTAATTGAAGATAATGCTCAGGCTATTGGTGCTGATTATATTTCTAAATCAGGAACAAAAAGTAAAGTTGGAGTTATCGGACATGTTGCTGCGACTTCATTTTTTCCTTCTAAAAATCTTGGTTGTTATGGAGATGGAGGAGCAATTTTTACAAATGATGATAAATTAGCGCACATAATCCGCGGAATTGTAAATCACGGAATGTATGAGCGTTATCATCATGATGTTGTGGGAGTAAATTCACGTTTAGACAGTATTCAAGCTGGAGTTTTAAATGCAAAACTGCCTTTGTTGGATGAATATAATAAAGCACGTCGTTTAGCAGCAACAAAATACAATGCAGCTTTCGCTGGAAATGCACATATTATTACGCCGGATTTTGATGCAAATGAAAACGATCACGTTTTTCATCAGTATGTATTAAGAATTTTAGATGCTGATAGAAATGCTTTGATGCAGCATTTATTAGATAAAGGAATTCCATGTGCAATTTATTACCCAATTCCGTTGCACTCTCAAAAAGCATATGTAGATTCTCGTTATAAAGAAGAGCAATTTCCAGTTACAAATCAATTAGTAAAAGAGGTTATCGCTTTACCAATGCATACAGAACTTGATGATGAACAAATTAAATTTATTACCGATTCTGTTTTGGAATTTTTGAATAAATAAAATAATTAAACCAAATAAACAACAGCACAAAACAACCACAAAATGAAAGTATTAGTAACAGGAGGATTAGGATTTATTGGTTCTCATACCGTAGTCGAATTGCAAAATGAAGGCTTTGAAGTTGTGATAATTGATAATCTTTCAAACTCTACCGAAGATGTTTTAAAGGGAATTACAGCAATTACAGGAAAAACACCTTTATTTGAAAAAATTGATTTAAGAGAAAAAAGTGCCGTTCAGGATTTCTTTAAAAAACATAATGATGTTACCGGGGTAATTCATTTTGCAGCGTCAAAAGCAGTTGGGGAAAGTGTTGAAAATCCATTGTTGTATTATGAAAACAACATTAACACTTTAGTTTATCTTTTACAGGAATTACAACAAAAACCAGAAGCAAGTTTTATTTTTAGTTCGTCTTGTACGGTTTACGGTCAAGCCGAAAAAATGCCAATTACAGAAGATGCTCCAGTGCAAACCGCGATGTCTCCTTATGGAAATACGAAACAAATAGGAGAGGAAATTATTTTAGATACAGCAAAAGTAACTAATATCAATGCTATTTTGCTTCGTTATTTTAATCCAGTTGGGGCACATTCTACAAATAAAATTGGAGAATTGCCAATAGGTGTTCCTCAAAATTTAGTGCCATTTATTACCCAAACCGGAATAGGAATTCGTAAGGAATTATCCGTTTTTGGAGATGATTATCCTACACCTGATGGAACTGCCGTTCGTGATTATATTCACGTCGTAGATTTAGCGAAAGCGCACGTAATTGCATTACAGCGTTTGTTGAATAAAAAGAATTTGGCAAAAGTAGAAACTTTCAATTTGGGAACAGGAAAAGGAAGTTCAGTTCTAGAAGTAATTCAAAGTTTTGAAAAAGTAAGTGGTAAAAAGCTGCCTTATAAAATTATGCCGCGTCGTGAAGGTGATGTTACCGAAGCTTATGCAAATACAGATAAAGCAAATAATGTTTTAGGCTGGAAAGCTCAATTAAGTTTAGACGAAGCAATGGCAAGCGCTTGGAAATGGGAACAGAAAGTTCGTTCTTGATTTAGTGATCAGCCGTTAATAATTCGATATAAATAAAAATCCCAAATGATAATCATTTGGGATTTTTTTATATCTATAGTTTTTAATTGATCACTAAAAAAAACGGATCACTTAATACTAAAATTTAAGCATTAGCAGTAGCAGCTTCTTTGTCAATTTTATTAATCAAACCAGCTAATACTTTTCCTGGTCCAACCTCTGTAAACAAAGTAGCGCCGTCAGCAATCATTTGTTGTACAGATTGAGTCCATTTAACTGGAGCAGTCAATTGAATAATTAAGTTCTTTTTGATTTCGTTTGCATCAGAAACTGCATTTGCAGTTACGTTTTGATATACTGGGCAAACAGGAGTAGAGAAAGTTGTTGCTTCAATCGCAGCTGCTAATTCTTCTCTTGCAGGTTCCATCATTGGTGAATGAAATGCACCTCCAACAGGTAAAATTAAAGCACGTTTTGCTCCTGCAGCTTTCATCGCTTCACAGGCTTTTTCAACAGCAGTAGTTTCTCCGGAAATTACTAATTGTCCTGGGCAGTTGTAATTCGCGGCAACCACGATTCCATCGATAGAAGCACAAACCTCTTCAACAATATTATCTGCTAAACCTAAAACTGCGGCCATTGTAGATGGAGTAATTTCACAGGCTTTTTGCATAGCAAGAGCACGTTGAGAAACCAATTTTAATCCGTCTTCAAAAGATAAAGTTCCGTTGGCAACCAAAGCTGAAAATTCTCCTAAAGAATGTCCGGCAACCATTTCTGGTTTAAAATCATCACCTAAAGTTTTAGCCAAGATAACAGAGTGCAAAAATACAGCAGGCTGTGTAACTTTAGTTTCTTTTAGTTCTTCGGCAGTGCCTTCAAACATAATATCAGTAATTCTAAAACCTAAAATTTCATTAGCTTTTTCGAATAATTCTTTGGCTAAAGCCGAGTTTTCATATAAGTCTTTGCCCATTCCTGTAAACTGTGCGCCTTGACCTGGAAATACGTATGCTTTCATTTGTCTAATTTGTTTTTTATTTTTTGGAATTGAAATTAGTTTCAATTGAAAGGCAAAAATAACACTTTTTTATTTCGTATAATCCTTAAACATGTAAATCCATGCTAACCTCGAAAATCTTAAATTAAAAGAAGTGAGTAAAGTAATGACAACTGCTATGATTGGAATGATTCTTAAATCGAAATTTTTCTCAAAGAAAAACTGTGCAATACAATAGGTCGCGATTCCTTGAGCAACTGTTAATCCGTAGTTTACGTACATTGCACCAAAGAAATAACCAGGCTCTTTTTGAAATTTGTAATTGCAATGACTACAGTATTCATTCATTTTTGGAAGACCAAAAGTCAAAAAAATATTTTTGTCTGTAAACACTTTTCCTTTATGACAAATAGGACATTCGTTGCTTAAGATATGAGTTAATGCGCTTGACATGATTTTGTTATTTTTTATTTATACAAAGGTAATTCAGAGTATTATAAAAGGCTTTTTTATATCTTCGCTGATTATAGCACAATAAAGACATTTTTATGGCATCGCGACCTTAAACGACTTCGTAAATGAAAAAAGTGAATAGACGATTGTGCATGTGATCAATAAAAAAAACAAATTCTACATATATGAAAAAATATCCTGTTTATAGTGTCCAGAATTTTAACTGCAATGATATTCATCGCGATTTTTATGTAAATACATTTAAAGAACATCTAAAAAGCCACAGTTTTGTCGAAGAACCGCATCGTCATGATTCTTATTTAATGGTATTTTTTACAAAAGGCTCTGGATTGCACGAAGTCGATTTTGATCAATTCGAAATAAAAAGAGGTAGTTTGTTTGTGCTGCAGCCTGGGCAAATGCATCATTGGAGTTTGTCTGAAGATGTAGAGGGTTTTGTAATTATTTTTTCTCAGGAATTATATAATCTATATTTCGGACAAAAAAATATCAACGATTATAATTTTTACCATTCGATCCATAATCGTCCCGAAATGGTTTTTGAAGAAAAAGAAATTCCAAGAATTCTTTCGTATTTTAATTTACTGATTCAGGAAAGTAATGAAAATGCGAAATATCAATTGGATAAAATGTTGAATTTGTTAGATTCAATTCATATTGAAATCGCTCGTAAGTACAGTGAGACCTATTCGCATCAAACACATTCGTATAATATTAAAATCAACAAGTTTGAATCGTTATTGGAAGAATATTTTAGAACAGAAAAACTCCCGTCTTTCTATGCAGAAAAGCTAAATATTACGCTAAAACATTTAAACCGAATCTGCAATGAAATTCTGCAAAAAACTGCCACAGAAGTGATTACAGATCGTGTGATTTTAGAAATAAAGAGAATGTTGATCGATAAACAATTAGCAGTAAATGAAGTGGCTTTTAAAGTAGGTTACGAAGATTACTCGTATTTTTCCAGATTCTTTAAAAAACAAACAGGAATGTCTCCAACAGAATTCCGAAATACAATTCGCTGATTTTTTAGCCACGAATTATTATTTTCTATTTTTTTTGCCACAGATTAAAAAGATTAAAAAAGATTTTTTTTCCTGTATTGTGAGAATAAATAATCTGTGAAAATCCTTTTAATCTGTGGAAAAAAATAATTCGTGGAAATTCGTGTAATTCTTGGCAAACAAAAAAGCCTGCACTTCCTAAAAAAAGTGCAGGCTTCTTAACCAACTAAATTAAAACGTATTATAAAGTATTAAGCTTGTTTTACAAATTGTAATTCAATGTTTAATTTTACTTCTTCACCTACTAAAACACCTCCAGTTTCAAGAGCCGAATTCCAGTTTAATCCCCAATCTTTACGGTTGATTTTTCCTTCAATGTTTAAACCTACTTTTGTATTTCCCCAAGGATCAGTCATAGTTCCGCTAAATTCTACAGGGAATTTTACAGTTTTAGAAATCCCTTTAATATCTAAATCACCAGTTAATTCATATTCTCCATCGTTTACTTTTTTGAAAGAGGAAGCTTTGAAAGCTAATTTCGGATGATTTTCGGCATCAAAGAAATCTCCGCTTCTTAAATGTCCGTCTCTGTCTGCATTTGCAGTGTCGATTGAAGCGATATCGCCAGAAAATTCAATCGCTGCATTTTCGAAATTATCTCCGTCTGAAGTAATTGTTGCATCATAAGCTCCAAATTTTCCTGAAACATTTGTAAACATCATGTGTTTCACTTTAAAACCAATTTCTGAGTGTGTTGGGTCAATTGACCATTTTGTAGTTGCCATAATTTTATTTTTTTAAATAATTAATTTATTTGTTTGTTTCATTTTGATAGGACAAAGTTACGGTGGTAGTAAGCGTAACGCACTTAACCTAGATTAAGAAATAAAAAATGTGATGTTATTTGTCACTCCCGATAGCTATCGGGATTCACAGATTAAAAAGATTTTAAAAAAAAATATAGCCACGAATTCACAAATTTTTTCTCAAGGATTGTAAAAAATAATTCGTGAATTCGTGGCAAAAAAAAATCACTTTAATCTGTGAAATCTGTGGGAAGAAAAACTAATGCTTAAAGCTTAGCTTTTGTTATTCATATAAAATGTCAACGCACCCGAAGGGCATTTTTTTACCGTTTCGATAATTTTTTCAGAGGTCGAAGCTTCGGCTACAATCCATGGTTTTTCTTTGGGACGAAAAACATCCGGATTGTTTTTTACGCAATTAGCAGAATGTATGCATTTTCCAGATTGCCAAACAATCGTTACTTCGCCATTTGTGTATTCTTTAGTTAAGTTGTCTGGATTCATGATTGAAAATTTTAATAGTTAGTTTTAAGTGAATTAAGACCAATTTCCATCTAATAAAATTACGTTTTCTTTTTGATTTTTGATAAAATTTGAACAAAAAAAGAAACGATAATAAACTGAAAATCAGCTTAAATATCGTTTCTAAAAAAAAAATTAATTGTAATCTTTGAATTAATAGTTCATCGGAATATCCATCAGTAAAAATTCAGCGTCTGTGTTTGCTTTAATGTTTAAAATGTCAATTCCTGAAATTCCAACCGCATCGCGAGTGTTCAATTCCTGACCATTGATGGTAACATTTCCTTTCAAAACAAAAGCATAAACTCCGTTACCTTCTTTTTTGATTTTATATTCTGTTGTAATTCCTGCATCAAAATTTCCCATATTAAACCAAGCATCTTGATGAATCCAAACACCTTCATCATCTGCATTTGGAGATAAAACCTGAGCTAATTTATTGTGTCTGTCAGCAACATCTAAAGTAATTTGTTGGTAACGAGGCGTAACATTTCTTTTATTTGGAAACAACCAGATTTGCAATAATTTAGTCTGTTGATCTGCGTTAGGATTAAACTCACTATGCTGAATTCCAGTTCCGGCACTCATCACCTGAATGTCACCATTTTTGATGATTTCAGTATTTCCCATGCTGTCTTTATGAGCCAAATCACCTTCTAGCGGAATCGTAATGATTTCCATATTATCGTGAGGATGCGTTCCAAAACCCATTCCGCCTGCAATTGTATCATCGTTCAAAACACGAAGTGCTCCAAACTGAATTCTATCTGGATTGTACCAGCTCGCAAAACTAAAGCTGTGATAAGCGTTCAACCATCCGTGATTTGCATTTCCTCTTGTTTCTGCTTTGTGCAATACTATATTTTCCATGATTTTGTATGTTTTGTTAATTTTATAGTGCAAAGATACGGTCATGGTCAAAGAAAAGCACTTAATGTAGATTAAGAAAAAGGTACTGAGGTTCTGAGAAGCTAAGGGACTAAGGTTTTAAGTTCAAAGGTTTTTTGACCATACGGTTTGTCATCTCGACGAAAGAGAGATGACAAGATAGTGTTAAAAATTATGCTCAAGAAAAATAAGCTTTGCGATTTCGCGACTTTGCGAGATTAAAAAACACTTAGCTATACTGAGAAATAAACTGCTGTACAACCGCATCCGTATTCTCGTGACGTTTTTTCTTTTCCAATTCAATTGGAGGAGAGGCTCTTTCAAGACAATTTTTTACATCACAAGTCTCACAAGTAACACCAACAATTCTTTTAACAAGCGGTTTTCCTTCAATGAATTTGAATTTCTTTTTCATAGTCGGATTAATTAAAATTCCAACAGAGATACTTCTAATAGTATCGTGCAAAAAAGGATCTTTAGTTGCCGATGAAAAAACCAAATATTCGTTTCCGCTATGAATGTAACTCGAAATCTGGGCATCAAAAAAGTGCGGTTTGTTTTGTTTGATGGCTTCATCTATGGTTTTTACCGAAACCCATCTTCTGCAATAATGTTCGTTGGTTTCGTTGGCGTGTGGTTCTTGCTGATTGGTAATGTGCAATTCTTTTTTAATTTGATAAACGTCTGAACCCATTTTATGAGACATTCTTAAAAAGAATAAGTTTTTGAGCTGAAAATCTTTTGGTAATAAATTCGTTAATCTTTGATAAAATGATTCTGGTGAGACTTCGAAGCTTTCAATCAACGATACGAATTCTTCCGGATTAGGTTTTTCATTAGTTAAAAAAGCATTCACTTTGTCTACAATCAATTTTCTCGGGAGTAATAAAGCGCCGGCAAAATAAGAAGCATAAAAATTATTTAAAACCTGATCGAAATTCTCAAACTTAATCCAGCTGAAAGTCAATAAACGATCCGAAATTTTCAAATAGTTATAAGCGATTTCTTTAGCTAAAATAAAAGCTCTTTGTGGAGCATCAATTTCTGTTGAAAGCAATAAAGTTTTACTTTTCGGAACGTAAATCGAACGTAGATCGCCCAAAGCTTCCTGATCTGTAAAAGCAATTTCCTGAATTTTGTATTCGTATTCTTCTTTTAAAATTGCCTCTAATTCTTCTATCGTAATCTTAGAATCTAAGTTTATCTGAAACGACTTCGAAAATGCAATTACTTTTTCTTCTAAATCTTCAAAATAATTACTGTGCGCTTCCTGATACGAACGTAAAGCGGCTAAAAAGAAACTTTCCCGACTTAAATTATAGTGTTGAGCGATTTCAATAATTGTACTGATAAACGCATTGACTTTTGCAGGAGCATTAGCAATAATATCAATTAAATCTGCTTCCTGAATTCCGAAAAGTTCTAACGGAATCTCTTTTAAAATCCCTGATTTTAAGATTTCGCCAATCGGAGCGAGGTTATTATCGAGTTTTAAAGACACCATTTGGTCGTAAGTCACGTCCAAATGTTCGCAGAGTAATAAAATTTTATCTGTTTTTGGATATTTTTTTCCCTTTTCAATTTCGTTTAAATACGATTTTGAAAGATTTGTCAATTTGGCTAAGCCAAAAAGTGAAAGATTTTTTTGCGTACGAACCTGCTTCAATTTTAGTCCGAAGATCAGCTTTATATAGTCTTTTTCGATATCCATGAACCAAATATAACTATTATAAAAATAATCGCCAAAAAATTATTTTTCATTTTTAGCGAACGTTCGCTTGTTTTGTAAAAAGCTTTTTTCTAATATTGTGGTGTAGAAATTGTTAAAGATCAAAAAGTTATGGTTTTAATATCCTAAAACGGATGAAAGATAACGTGACGATGAGATTTTTTTCTAATAAAAAATAAAATCACAGCTATGAAAAACCAATTAGAAATTACCGAGACGGCAATGGAATTTTTAGCCGAAAAGAAGCTTCGTTATCCAAAGATCTGGACAGAAGAAGCGATTGTTTTTATAACCGAATTGCATAGAAAATTCGAATCGCAGCGAAAATTACTGCTTTTACAACGCGATCAAAAACAAGTCGCTTTCGATCAAGGAATCATGCCTGTTTTTATTCCGGAGACAAAAAGCGTTAGAGAAGGTAATTGGACAGCTGGCGAAATCCCAAAAGATTTATTAGACCGACGAGTGGAGATTACTGGACCAGTTGACCGTAAAATGATCATCAATGCGTTGAACTCTGGAGCGAAAACTTTTATGGCCGATTTTGAAGACAGTACTTCACCAACCTGGCAAAATTTAATGGACGGACAAGTGAATTTAATTGATGCCGTAAACAAGACAATTACATATACTGATTTGGTAAAGCAAAAGTCTTATCATTTAAATGAGAAAATTGCAACGCTGATTGTACGTCCAAGAGGTTTGCATTTGCCAGAAAAGCATCTTGTAATTGAGGGAAATGAAGTTTCAGGTTCTTTGGTAGATTTTGGATTGTATGTTTTTCATAATCATAAGCGACTTTTAGAAAATAATTCTGGGCCGTATTTCTACATTCCAAAATTAGAACATTATCTAGAAGCACGTTGGTGGAATAATGTAATTGATTTTACTGAGGATTATTTAAAACTGAAAAGAGGAACTGTAAAAGTGACGGTTTTGATTGAAACTATTACGGCAAGTTTTCAGCTGGATGAAATTATTTACGAATTGAAAGAACATATCGTTGGCTTGAACTGCGGGCGTTGGGATTATATTTTTTCTTATATCAAGAAATTCCGTAAGAATCCAAAATTCATTGTTCCAGATCGCGATCAAGTAAATATGACTTCACCTTTTATGAACGCCTATTCAAATTTGGTTATTCAAAGATGTCATAAAAGAGGGATTCATGCGATTGGCGGAATGGCAGCGCAGATTCCGATTCGAAATAATGAAGAAGCCAATGCAGTTGCTTTCGCAAAAGTCAAAACTGATAAAGAGCGTGAAGTTCGAAACGGTCACGATGGAACTTGGGTTGCGCATCCGGACTTAGTTTCGTTGGCAAAAGAAATTTTTGATAAAGGAATGCCGACTCCGAATCAAATTCATATAAAAAGAGAACATCGAAAAATTACGGAAGAAGATTTGATTGAACCACCAATTGGAATCATCACGGAAAACGGTGTTCGAAAAAATATTAACGTTGGCGTTTTATATCTGGCTTCATGGTTAAATGGACAAGGCGCCGCAGCTTTGCATAATTTGATGGAAGATGCAGCGACAGCCGAAATTTCGAGATCTCAATTGTGGCAATGGCTTCAGAATAAAGTTCTTTTAGATAATGGACGAAAGTTAGATTTGGCTTATTATCACGAATTGGCTTTGGATGAATTCAGAAAGATAAAAGAAGAATTAGGAGAGGAAAATCACGAAAAACAACAATTTCCGCTGGCTGAAAAAGTACTGGAAAGATTAGTAGCTAATCCTGATTTCGTTGATTTCTTAACGATTCCATGTTACAAATATTTATAAGAGAAAAATCCGTTAAATCTGCAAGATCTGCGGGCGAATAATTTTTTCACGCAGATTTGGCAGATCAAGCAGATAAAATGAGAATGAAACTTTGGCTTAAATTATTTAAACACATAGAACATGGATTTTAGATTTTAAATAAAAAGGAAGAAGAAAAAAAATAGTTTTTCACACATAGAGCTATGTGCATTGAAACAAGTGAAACGCCTTTAACCACAAAGAAAAACTATGTCTCTATGTGTTTAAAAACTCAGCACACTAATAAAAAAGCTTTACTAACCACTTTAACTATACTATTTATGAAAACAACAGAAGACAGAATTCAGGAATTGATTAACGATTGGATTACAAACCCAAGATGGAAAGGTGTTGAACGTCCTTACACTGCGAGTGAAGTAGTTACACTTCAGGGTTCGTATCATATTGAGCATTCTATTGCCAAAATGGGAGCGCAAAAATTATGGAGAAAGTTAAAAAGTCAGGATTTTGTGGCTGGTTTGGGCGCGTTGACTGGAAATCAGGCAATTCAGGAAGTTGATGCCGGTTTAGAAGCGATTTATTTGAGCGGATGGCAGGTTGCTGCTGATGCAAATCTAGCAGGAGAAATGTATCCTGATCAATCGCTTTATCCAGTAAACAGTGTTCCGATGGTGGTAAAAAAGATCAACAACGCTTTATTGCGTGCAGATCAAATTCAGACTGTAAATAATATTGAAGATAAAAAAGATTATTTGGTTCCGATTGTGGCTGACGCAGAAGCGGGTTTTGGCGGAAACTTAAATGCTTTCGAATTAATGAAATCGATGATTGAAGCGGGAGCTTCTGGAGTTCATTTTGAAGATCAGTTGAGTTCTGCTAAAAAATGCGGACACTTAGGTGGAAAGGTTTTGGTTCCGACTCAGGAAGCGATTAATAAATTGATTGCAGCACGCTTGGCTTCAGATGTTATGGGAGTGTCAACTTTAATCGTTGCGAGAACAGATGCAGATGCAGCTAATTTATTAACGAGTGATGCTGATCCAAGAGATAGAAAATTTTTAACTGGTGAAAAAACAAGTGAAGGTTTTTTCTATGTAAATAACGGAATCGAGCAGGGAATTGCAAGAGGTTTGAGCTACGCGCCATACGCTGATTTAATTTGGATGGAAACCAGTAATCCCGATTTAGAATTTGCTAGAAAGTTTGCAACGGCTATGAAAAAAGAATTTCCAGATAAAATGCTGGCGTACAATTGTTCTCCATCTTTTAATTGGGCTGCAAAATTAACGGTTGCCGAAATGGAAACGTTTAGAGAAGATTTAGCTGCAATGGGCTATAAATTTCAGTTTATTACTTTGGCAGGATTTCATGCTTTGAACACAAGTATGTTTGAATTGTCAAGAGCTTATAAAGAACGTGGAATGGCAGGTTATTCTGAATTGCAGGAACGCGAATTTGCTTTACAGAAAAACGGATTCAGAGCTGTAAAACATCAAGCTTTCGTAGGAACTTCTTATTTCGATGCCGTTCAAAATACCGTTATGATTGGGAAATCTTCAACGACTGCAATGAAACATTCTACAGAGGTTGAGCAATTTTAATTCAAAAGAAAAGCCAGTTCAAAGAACTGGCTTTATTTTTTCGTCACGAATTACACAAATTTTCACTAATTAAATTGGGCTAAAAATCAAATAAAAATTAGTGCTAATTCGTGAAATTCGTGGCGTCTTTTTTTTTAAAATCTTTTTAATCTGACAATCCGGACAGCTATCGGGAGAGGCAAAAAAAATTATTTCTTTAAAAGTCTAGCTTTCATTTTGCTGAAGAACTCTGGTGTTACTCCTATAAAAGATGCGATTTGTTTTTGAGGAACTTTATGAACCAATGTTCCATATTTTTTACAGAATTTATCGAAACGTTCTTCGGCGGGTAAACTTAAATTATCCATTAATCTTTGTTGATTAGCGACCAATGAATTTTCAATCAGAATTCTAAAAAAGCGTTCTAGTTTTGGAATCTCAAGAAACAATTGTTCTTGGTTCTCTTTGGATAAAGAAACGACTTCTGCATCTTCTAAAACTTCAATAAAAAGCTGTCCTGGTTTTTGTGAAAAATAACTGTACATGTCGCTCATCCACCAGCCTTCACAGGCAAATGAAAGAACGTGCTCCACAATATTATCGTTGATGTTGAAACTTCTTAAAATTCCAGAGTTTACAAAATACGAATGTTTGCATACTTCTCCAGCACTTAGTAAAATAGTTTTGGCTTTATAAGTATGTGTTTCTGTTTTAGATAGAAAAAGAGCTTGTTCTTCGGGTGTTAGTGAAACATGTTTAGCAATATTTTCAAGAATCAAAGCCATTATTTTTCGTTTACTAAAGTGAATGAAGTGGCCTTAAAACGATTTTTTTCGATTGTTCCTGTTACTGTTGCTTTTTTTACAGCATTGCAAAATCCATCTTGAGCGTGTGCATCACCATGATCATCGATTTTTGTTCCGTCAACGAAATACGTTTTTCCATCAATGCGAACGGCTAGATCGCAGCTTTTACCTTTCATTCCAAATTGACATTCTCCACAGGCAGCTTCTACAACTGTTGGTTTATCAATTACTTTTTTACTTTGAGCCTGAGTTGAGATGCCAACAAATAGGAAAATCATGAATATAAGTTTTTTCATTTTTAAGAGTTTATAGTTATTAATTTCGCCGTTTCTTTGGCGCGTTCGGTTATATTTTCGATTGGAGTTGCTAATGAATCGTGGCTTAAAACAACTCCCATACGACGATACGGTCTTGAAGTTGGTTTTCCAAATATTCTGAAATCAGTTTTTGGTAAAGCCGCTACTTTTTCAATTCCGCTAAAAGTTGGATTTGTTGAATCTTCGGATGCTAAAATTACGGCACTTGCTCCAGCTTTTTCTAAAGTAATTTCAAAAATTGGAAGACTTAAGATTGCTCTTAAATGCAATTCAAATTCGTTGAAATTTTGTGTTCCTGCCAAAGTTACCATTCCAGTATCATGTGGACGTGGAGAGAGTTCAGAGAAATAAACGCCGTCGTTGGTTAAGAAAAATTCAACGCCAAAAAGTCCTGCTCCGCCAAGTGCTTCGGTAATTTTTTCGGCCATATCCTGCGCTTCGTACAAATCAGCTTCAGAAACCTGCGCCGGCTGCCAGCTTTCTTGATAATCACCGCGCTCTTGTCGATGCCCAATTGGAGCACAAAACAAAGTTGGATTTCCATTTTGAGTAATAGTTAAAAGTGTAATTTCCGAATTGAAATCGACAAATGCTTCAACGATCACTTCAATTACATCGCCACGTGAGCCCGCAACGGCATATTGCCAGGCTTTTTCGATATCATTTTCGGTTTTTATAGTCGATTGCCCTTTTCCTGATGAAGACATTAAAGGTTTTACCACACATGGAATTCCAACTTCCTGAACGGCTTTTTGCAATTCTTCTGCTGAAGTTGCGTATTGATATTTGGCTGTTTTTAAACCTAACTCTTTTGCTGCTAAATCGCGAATGGCTTTACGGTTCATGGTAAAGTTTGCCGCTTTCGCTGAAGGAACAACGGTAATTCCCTGTTTTTCGTAATCATAAAAACGTTCAGTGCGAATGGCTTCTATTTCAGGAACTATAAAATCTGGTTTATGTTTGGCTACGATTCTATCTAAAGCTTCGCCTTCGAGCATATTAATGACTTCAAAACCATGAGCGACCTGCATGGCTGGTGCATTTTCGTAACTATCGACTGCAATTATGGTTTGTCCGATTCGTTGTGCGGCAATGACAAATTCTTTGCCCAATTCGCCTGAACCTAGGAGTAGTATTTTCATTTTTTTATAATATTTAGATTCTCATCAAGGTATAATTCAGGTTCAAATTTTGAGATGAAAGTTTTTGCAATATTTTTTGTTTTTGGTAAATCTTCTTTTGCAAATTTATAAACTGCAATTTTGTGTTTAAGATTTGAAGAATACAATTTGCTATCTGATGTAATTAAAAGTAATAGATAATTATAATGTTCTTTGTTACCTATATGTTGATTAGTTTTTTCTGTGCTGTTGTTAATTTTTATCTGATATTTTATTTTTTTGGTTTCAAGATCAACCGCATCATATCCAATTTCTCTCTTGTTATCACGTAATTTTAATGAATAAATTGTTTCGCAAATGTACTCAGCTATATCTCCTAAATATCTTGAGCTATTTATAATTTGTTCTTTTCGTAATTCTTCTGTTATTTGGAAGAAATTTAAGATCAAAGATTTTTCTTTTTTATTCATTCTGATAATTCTGAGAAGATATTTTGTAAAACTCTATTTGAATTTATTTCCAGAGTAAAGATAAATAAAATGGAATTTATTCTCACTTAGATCTTGGAGATTCAGTAGATTTTATTTTAGCTTAAAATATACTTTCTAGACAAAGTAACCATACAGTTTGTCATTTCGAGGAACGAGAAATCTTCGCGAGAAACTTGACAAAGATTGCTGCTTTACTTTGTGGAATCCCTGGTGCGATTTCTCCTTACGTCGAAATGACAAGATTGTGGAAATAGCAGGAAAAAAAAGCTCACAAAGATTTTCTCACATAGATTTTGCAGATTCGGTAGATTTTAATTTAAATAGTAATTCATTTTTTACATAAAGTAACCATGCAGTTTGTCATTTCGAGGAACGAGAAATCTTCGCGAGAAACTCGACAAAGATTGATGCTTTACTTTGTGGAATCCCACGTGCGATTTCTCGTTCCTCGAAATGACAAGATTGTGGAAAATTATAAACGTAAAAGTTCTTGTAAACCCATTCGCGTGAGGGATAGCAGTGGAAAGCCCACAGCCTGACGAAGGAAGTGCGAGGACTTGTAACGGATAGCCCGACCCGCCTTTTTCGGCGGGACACGCCCAAAATAAAAAACCGATACTTCTTTTAAAAGTATCGGTTTGTATGTTAATGAAAATGATCTTCTTCAATTTCGAATTCGGCATCTTTTTCCCAAATTTCCATTTCGCAGGGTTTGCAGTTGAATTTTAGTTTGTATTCAAGTTCACCTTGTTTTAAAACCAAAGGTTCTTTTACCTTGACACCAACTATGTCTTTTTGGTGTATCGGACATTTTTTTAATTCGTATTTGATGCAATATTTGGTTGTCATTACACGAGATTTTCCTGGATCCCATTGTAATTCGAATGCTTTTTCGATTTCAGTTACACCATGACGTTCGTAGAATTTACGAGCGGTTTTATTCGAAACATTGTACATGAAATCCAGTTTGGTTTCAGGATACGGATGTGACGTTTTCACCATTTGGTGCTCTTCGCGTTTGTAATTTTTCAAACGAATTTCGGTTAACTGATCGTAAACGGTTCTTCGCATTTCGTTGATTTTTGAAATAGGAAGGAACCAGTTTTGCGAAAACATAATGTTGATTTCATTGGCAGTATAAGGCGTGAAACCTGTTTTTGCCAATTGTGTTTTGATGTTTTCTTCGATTGATTCGCCGGTTTTGGTTTGCTCTTTTGCGTGTTCTAAATTAACGATGCTTACGTTTCCGTCTTCATCGGTTGCGATTAATTCAAAACCGTTTTCAGTTTCTGTAAGTAATAAAGTGGTGCTTAATTTACGAACCGCACTGTCTTCTCTTTCTACAATTTTGATGAAAGCAGCATCGTTATTTCTGTAGATGAAAGTTCCGTCTTTTACTTCTTTTAGAACGTTCGGGTAAATTTTACCGTTTTCGGCTTTGTTTACGTAAATTCCGTCTGCTTCATTATTTTCGTTGATGAAGCAAAGTCCGTCGCCATTGTTTAATAATTCGCCGTTTTCGATTTCGTAAGCGTTTCCAACGGTTCTAATTAATTTACCAATGTATTGACCTTTTGATTTTGGGCTTTCCCAAGAACCAATCGAGCTGTGTCTTTCGTTTACAAAATAATCCGTATAACCGCGATTGAAAGTTCTGTTTAAAGAAGAATCAAAAGTATAAGTACAAGTTCCAGAAGAAGCTTTTGTGTATTTTTCACTTCCTGCACCTTCTAAATAACTGTCTAGTTTTTGACGTAAATAAGAAACGTTGTTTTTTACGTAAACCACATCTTTTAATCGCCCTTCAATTTTGAAAGAAACGATTCCTGCTTCAATTAAATTTGGAATTTGCTCTGAAATATCTAAATCTTTTATCGAAAGCAAGTGACTGTTTTTGATTAAAGTTTCTCCGTTTCCGTCGATTAAGTTATATGGTAAACGGCAGTTTTGTGCGCAAGAACCACGGTTAGCGCTGCGTTCTCCGTTTGCGACACTCATATAACAGTTTCCACTAAAAGAAACACATAAAGCTCCAGTTACGAAAAACTCTAATTCGACATCAGCTTCGTCGTAAATGGTTTTAATTTGATGCAAGTTCAATTCACGTGCTAAAACGACACGTTTGATTCCGGCATCTTTTAAGAATTTAATTTTATCAGCATCACGATTATTGGCTTGTGTGCTGGCGTGAAGTACGATAGGAGGCAAGTCCATTTCCATAATCGCCATATCCTGAATGATCAAGGCATCAACACCAATATCGTATAATTCCCAGATCATTGAACGACAAGTTTCTAATTCGTTATCGTACAAAATAGTATTCATAACGACAAAAACCTGAGCGTTAAATAAATGCGCATATTGAACTAAAGCCGCAACATCTTCAATAGAATTGTTGGCGTTAGAACGTGCTCCAAATTGAGGTGCTCCAATATATACTGCATCGGCGCCACTGTTGATGGCTGCCATTCCTCCAATTAAATCTTTAGCAGGAGCTAATATTTCGATTTTCTTCTTCATTTCTAAAACTTTAGACTTTTGTGGTATTCCCGAAAAAAAGTGTGCAAAGGTCTTATAAAATATTTGAGTTTGCTAATGATAGAGGGATTTTTTTGAAATTGTTAACTTAATATGGAATGATGATAAATGAAGTTTTTGTTTATTTAGTTGGTTCATAAATAAGCTGTACCACTCCTGATTTGAAAATATTGGTTTTAAGTAATGTTAATTCGAGTCTTTCTTTTAAATCTTCAAATAATGGTTTACCGCTTCCAAGAGCTATTGGATGAACTGATATTCTGTATGTGTCAATAAGGTTTAATTGGATAAAAGTTTTAATAAGACTTGCTCCGCCATACAGCCAAATATCACCTCCAGATTGTGCTTTAATCTCATTTACCTTTGTTGCAATATCAGAATTTATAAATGTTGCATTACTATTTTGGTTGCTTTGACTTGAAAAAACATATTTCTTTTTTGAATGTACTCCTTTCCAAAGCATTTGTTCGGCTTTACTTGCATTTGCTTCTGGCTCGTAATTACCCCAAGAATTATAACTTACCCGCCCATAAAAAATAGTATCTATACCTGATAAAAAATCATCAAAGTCCATCTCGTCGTCCATAATGCACCAATCGATTTCTCCATTTGGACCTTCAATAAAACCATCTAAGGTTACAGCTAAATCTAGAATTACTTTTTTCATAGGATACTATTTTGTCTTATTGTATTTTGATATAAAAATATGGTATTTCAATTTTTAATAGAACATAAAAGAGGATTTAGTTTCTTCGGGAGTATTATTTCATTTTGAAGAGTTGTAGGGACTTTAATAAAGTTTTAGAATTGGAACTTAAGTTTCTTTTTGAAAATGAATTTTCTTGTTTTACCGTTTGCGTGAGGGATTGAGGCGGTATCCTTTTATGGAGTGGAGCGGAATAAAAGATATAGCCGAAAGCCCTACCCGCCTTTTTCGGCGGGACACGCCCAAAAGAATAAATAAAAAAAACAGCTTAAAGTATAAAAGTGATGAAACTTTTGAACCTTAAGCCGTTTTTAATAAAACTTATTTATGTTGTTATGCAGTCAAAGCTTCTTTGATTCTGCGTAATGCCTCTTTTAAAATATCGTCGCTTGTTGCGTAAGAGAAACGAATACAGTTTGGATTTCCGAAAGCATCTCCTGTTACAGTTGCAACGTTAGCTTCTGCTAAAAGATACATTGAAACATCGTTTGCGCCTTTAATTTCAGTTCCTTTTAATGTTTTTCCGAAGAAAGAAGAAACGTCTGGGAAAACGTAAAAAGCTCCTTCTGGAACGTTGATTTTTACTCCTGGAATTTCTTTTAATAATCCAACAACTAAATCTCTACGTGTGTGGAAAGCCTGAACCATGTGGTTTAATACACTTGGATCTGCGTCTACTGCTGTAATTGTAGCGCGTTGTGCTACAGAATTTGCTCCAGATGTTACTTGTCCTTGAATTTTTGTACATGCTTTTGCGATGAATTCCGGAGCTCCGATATAACCAATTCTGTATCCTGTCATTGCGAAAGCTTTTGCAACTCCGTTTACAGTGATTGTTCTTTCTAACATTCCTGGGATTGAACCGATACTGCAGAAAGTTCCAGAGAAATTAATGTGCTCATAGATTTCATCTGCAACTACGTAAATATTTGGGTGTTTTTCTAAAACTTTAGCAAGTGCTGTTAGTTCTTCTCTGCTGTAAACAGATCCTGAAGGATTACAAGGAGAAGAGAACCACATCATTTTTGTTTTTGGTGTGATAGCAGCTTCTAGTTGTTCAGGTGTAATTTTGAAATCTGTATCTACAGAAGTTGGAACTTCAACAGGAACTCCGCCTGAAAGTTTAACGATTTCGAAATATGAAACCCAATATGGTGCAGGTAAAATAACCTCGTCACCGTCGTTTAACATTACTTGTGCAATGTTGTATAAAGATTGTTTTGCTCCTGTAGAAACTACAATTTGAGTTGGTTTGTACTCTAATCCGTTATCTCTTTTAAATTTTCTGCAGATTGCTTCTCTTAATTCAAGGTAACCTTCTACTGGAGAGTATGTGCTATAATTTTCGTCTACTGCTTTTTTAACAGCTTCTTTAATAAAGTCAGGTGTATTAAAGTCAGGCTCACCTAAACTTAAACTGATAATGTCTTTTCCTTGTGCTTTTAATTCGCGAGCTAATGCTGCCATTGCTAATGTTTGTGAAGTCGCAAGGTTGTTGATTCTGTCTGAAAGAATATGGTTCATTATAAAAATTTTGAATGTCCTTAATTTTCAAGGTTTAATTAAGGAAGGTTATTATTAATAGATTTTTTTAGCTTAAACAGATAATTCAGGTTTCATTCCTAAATCGCGTAAATGCTTAAAGTGTGCTATAATAGCGCTTCGCATTGTTTTGTATTCGTAATAAGGTAAGTTGCATTCCTTTGCGGTTTCTTTTACGATTTTTGCAATTTTACCATAATGAATGTGACTTATATTTGGAAAAATATGATGTTCGATTTGATGATTTAATCCTCCTGTGTACCAGTTAACAATTGCATTTTTTGGAGCAAAATTTGTTGTAGTAAACAATTGGTGAATTGCCCAAGTATTGTCCATTTCTCCCAATTCATTTGGCGTTGGATTTGTTGTGTGTTCTACAACGTGAGCCAATTGAAAAACAACACTTAAGATTAATCCTGCTGTGTAATGCATTACGAAAAAGCCAAGAAGAACTTTCCACCATGTAATTCCGATTACAATTGGTAAAACAATCCAGATTGAAACGTAAATGACTTTTGTGATGATTAAAGTTGTCCAAAGAATTTTTGGGCTTTTTGGTTCACCATAAGATAATTTTCTTTTAAGGTAGTTTCTCATTTGCTTAAAATCGGTAGTAATTGCCCAATTGAAAGTCAATAATCCATATAAGAAAACAGAATAATAATGTTGAAAACGGTGAAAGCTATGCCATTTTGCATCTTGCGTAAAACGGATAATTCTTCCAGCATCTAAATCTTCGTCATGTCCAGGAATATTGGTATAAGTATGATGAAGCACATTATGTTGTACCTGCCAGTTGTAAACATTTCCTGCCAGTACATAAATAGTACCTCCCATAAATTTGTTGATCCAGTTTATGTTCGAATATGAACCATGATTTCCATCGTGCATTACATTCATTCCAACACCAGCCATACCAATACCAATTACGATCGATAAAAGCAACATTACCCAAAATGGCATATTAAGTGTAAGAATTAAAAAATACGGAGTAAGAAAAACCGCGAACAGAATAACAGCTTTTAGGTGCAGCTTCCAGTTTCCGGTCTTCTGAATGTTGTTCTCTTTAAAGTAATTGTTTACCCGAGAGTTAAGTGTTCTGAAAAACTTCAGATTGTCTTGCCTTGCAAAAGTTGGAGCAGTGTTATTCATAATTAATTTAAATAGTTTTCAAAGGTAATTATTATAAATTTTCAATTTGCAAAATTGAGTTAAATATTTCAATCGTAAAGTAGTACTTTTGTTAAAAATTTAGAGCAATGGATGAGATATTGAAATATTTTCCTGATTTGACCGATCTTCAAATCGAACAATTTCAAAAATTAGACTTTTTATACCACGATTGGAATGAAAAAATCAATGTGATTTCTAGAAAAGATATTGATGCCTTATATACAAAACACATTTTGCATTCATTAGGAATTGCTAAAATAATGAAATTTGAGCCAGGAGCAACAGTTCTTGATGTTGGAACTGGAGGTGGTTTTCCGGGAATTCCGTTGGCGATTCTTTTTCCTGAAACACGTTTTTATTTAATTGATGTAATCGCAAAGAAAATTAAAGTAGTTCAAGGTGTTGTTGATGCATTAGAATTAAAGAACGTAAAAGCGGAACAAAAGCGAGCAGAATTAGTAAAAGGTGATTTTGATTTTATTGTTAGCCGCGCCGTAACCAATATGCCAGATTTTGTTTCTTGGATAAAAGACAAAATTAAAAAGCAGCATAAACATACTTTGAAAAACGGAATTTTATATTTAAAAGGAGGAGATCTAGCCGAAGAATTAAAAGATTTTCCAAATACTACTCTGTATGACTTAGCAGAAATATTCGAGGATGAATTTTTTGAAACTAAAAAAGTGGTTCACCTGCCTTTAAAATTTAAAGCTTAGATTAAACATAAAAAATAACCCGAATGAATTTTCTTTCGGGTTATTTTTTTTAAATTATATTATGCTGATTTAGAGGCTTTTTTAGCAAAATTCAAAAACGGATTTGCTTTAAGATCTAAATTATCAATAAAACTATGAATTGCATCTTCTGATGCTTCAGGACTGTATTTAAATTCGGGATCAAAGAAAAATTCGCGGCATATTACAGTTTCATTAGATGAATTGTAAACCCCTTCATCAGATTCGTCTAAATCATTATAACTATAGGTGCAAGGATACAATGTGGCTAAGTTTGCAATAGTATTGTTAAGCCATTTATCAAAAGTTTTCTTTTTTGGAGTAATGTGACGTGCTAATAATGTTAAGCCTAAAAGTTCGTTTTGTAAAAAATAGGATCCTTTTCTATATCTAACGTCAATCATTCTTACGTTCATCAAAGCAATCCATAATGCTCCATCAACTGAGCCAGTTGCTGTGATTTCAAAGTTTGTATCAAATAATAAAGGTTCTGTTTGTTCTCGGTCATTAATAGAACACCAAAGAGCTTCAATTCGTTTTTGAGTGTCATTTGTTGTTTGTGTAAATCCTGTAAAGCGCCAGTAAATCCATTCTAATAATGCAGCAGTTAGACCAATTGAGCCTTTGTGATTAATATGAGTTAACGCATTTTCCAGCTCTTGATTTTGTTCGAGAGGATCTAAAAATTTATCTATTTTCTTGCTAGTCCAAGCAAAATCAATTGAATGACCTATACTTTTTGATTCTAAAATTACTTTAGGGACATTGTTTAAATTCCTCATTTGACCAAAGTGTTAAATTATAATTGATGCTTAAATTATTTTAAGCAAATTTAAAAGGATGTTTTTTTGCGAAATGGTATAAGAAGTTTTTAAAACAACAAAATAAGTTTTTTAACAACTGTATGGTATTAGGAATCAATGTTATAAGAAAAGTATTACAACAAAATTGAATAAAAATGTTAATTAAAGTAAGGCTATTTTTTATAAATTTAGTTTGGTAAAACTTGTAAGAAATTTTACTTTTTCAATTTATTATTTGGCCTTTTTTAATTATCTAATTTTAAAATATTTAAGATGAATAAAATACTATGCACGATTGGTTTAATGATGTTTTTTGTAGTTTCTTGCGAAAAGAAACAAACAAAAGAAACAAAAGAACCTGAAGAATTACATGAAAATGTAATGATCGAAACAGCTTCAAAATTAGTTCCGTTAAAAGAAAAAGTTCTAACCGCAGAACAACAAAAAGCTCTTACGCCCGATTTGGTTATTCAGAGTTTGAAAGAAGGAAACAAACGCTATATGAATAATGATTTAACCTTAAGAGATCATTCGGCATTGGTTCGCGATGCAGTCGAAGGGCAATATCCAAAAGCAGTTATTCTTTCTTGTCTCGACAGCAGAATTCCGGTAGAAGATGTTTTTGATAAAGGAATTGGAGATCTTTTCGTTGGAAGAGTTGCTGGTAATTTTGTGAATGAAGATTTATTAGGCAGCATGGAATTTGGCTGTAAAGTTTCGGGTGCAAAGCTTATTTTGGTTTTAGGACATGAATCTTGCGGAGCAATAAAATCAGCGATTGACAATGTAGAATTAGGAAACATTACAGCAATGCTTGCTAAAATAAAACCAGCAGTAGCAAAATCTCAAGATTTTAAAGGAGACAAAACGTCTAAAAATGATGAATTTGTCGATTATGTTGCAAAAACAAATGTGATTGAAACAATCGAAAATATCAAAGCAAAAAGTCCAATTTTAAAAGAAATGGCAGATAAAGGCGAAATCAAAATCATAGGAGCTTATTATGATTTGCATTCGGGAGAAGTTATTTTTCTGTAAATCTGAAGTAATAAAAGAAAAAGCCGAATCTTGAAAATGATTCGGCTTTTTTTAGATGATTGTATTTAAATGATTTAACCAGTTTTCTTTGTAGCTATTCCCAATAGGGATTTCAATAGAATGTATTTCGATTTCATTTTTAGAATAAGAAGTCAATTTTTTTGTTTGAATAATGTAAGAACGATGAACACGAACAAAATCAGAATTTAGTAACTTTTCGAAAACAGAGATGTTTTGTTTGATGTGATATGATTTTCTATTTTCGAGATGAATAGTAATGTAATCTTTCAAGCTTTCAATAAACAATATTTCATCCAGAATAATTTTGATATTTTTATTTCCGCTGGTTACAAAAATGTAGTTTTCGGACGTTGAATTATTTTCTTTTTTTGGAGCTTGTAATTGCCTGAATTTTTCAATTGAAACAAAAAAACGATCAAAAGTAATAGGTTTTAAAAGGTAATCAATTACATTGAGTTCATATCCTTCCAGCGCGTATTCCCTGTAAGCTGTAGTGAAAATTACTTTTGGAGGGGTTTTCAATTTTTTCAAAAAATCATTTCCTTTTAGTAAAGGCATCTCTATATCCAAAAAAATAAGATCAACAACATTGTTTTCCAAAAAAGCATAAGCTTTCAGTGCATTTTCGAAAGAATCAATTAATTCAAAATTTTCAAAATTTGTCAAATGCGAAGCGATTAATTCTCTTGCCAAAGGTTCATCGTCAACTATAATACATTTATGTTTCATTTTTTTTGAATTTAGTTCAAGTCACTTTTATATAACTTCTTCATTTGTGTTCTATACAACAAGCTAAATTAAAGAGTAAGGTAAAGTTTTACTGTATAATGCGTTTGTGTTTCGTTAATTTCCATTTTATGTTTTTTGGGATATAGCAAATCAAGTTGTTTACGAACATTTATTAAACCTATTTTTGATTTGTCTGAAATTGCTGCAAAATCATTCTTGGGTTTTGTATTCTCAATGCTAAAAATAATCTGCTGTTTTTTACTTTCTAATTTTAACCGAATTGCAGCTTTTTCTGTTTCATTAACTACACCATGTTTAAAAGCATTTTCGATAAAAGTTAATACAATTAAAGGAGAAATTTTATTGCTTTCCTGAATGTCTTTGGTAAATGAAATATCTAATCTGTTTTCGCTGTAGCGGAGTTTTTCCAAAGCAATATAATTCTCAATTAAAGCGATTTCTTTTTCAATAGAAACATAATCTTCATTACATCGATACAAAACAAAGTCTAGAATTTCAGATAGTTTAGCAATTACTTCGGGGGCTTTATCGTCTTTTTTTAGTGTTAAAGTGTATAAGTTGTTTAAGGTATTAAAAAGGAAATGAGGATTTAATTGATTTTTCAGAACCTTTAATTCCATTGATTTCTTTTCTTCTTCGAGTTTTAAAAGACGCTGTTGTTTTCTGTTGAAGCTGATAAAACCTAAAATAATAATTGGATAGGTGATAAAAGAAAACTCTCGTACAATCAATTTTACAGAAGTTAATCTTTGAGGAATGTTCATTTTATGTCCAAGCCAATCATCAAAAAATCCTGGAAATTTTGGTTCCAAATAATAATATTTAAGGATCATCAAAAACGCAAAAACAATATAGAGCCAGCTTAAAGCAGAAACTATAAAAAGCAGGTATTTCTTTTTGTTAAGTGTCTGCGGAATAATCCAATATATTAATCCATAACCAGCGATTGCCTGCGCTAGAATCTTCCAGGTATATACAAACGTAAAATCATAAGTACTGGTGCCATTTGATTTATTTGTAATATAAAAAAACAAGAAGAAAATCCAGTATAAACAATGAAGAGCAACTCTTTTAAAATCAATTTGTCTAATAAAATTCATAAGATCTTTAATTGGGAGCAAGATAGCAAAATATAGAAAAAAGCCTTGTTCACAAATCTGAATAATACGTTTTCGCGTTTAAAATGACAATCTGCGCATACGAACCCAACAGTTTGTCGAAAAAGGATTGTTTGAATGCTAAAAGAGGTTTTTCAGCTATGCGCAAAATAAGATATTGGTACTGCATTTATATTCGTCAAAAAATAGAAACAATGATCAAATTTATTATTCTGTTAGCGACAATTTTAAGTAATACATTAAAATGAAAACCTTTTTAACCAAGAAACAAGTAAAACTAAAACAAATGAAAAAAGCAATTAAAACTGCGATTGGGATTCTAATTTTATTCAATGCCTCGAATTTATTTTCACAAGAAAGCAATCAAGAAATTACATATAGTAAGACTTCGAAAGTAATAAAACCAACTTTATTTGCCGATTTGGGAGAAACCTGCCAAACGCCTGATGGAATGGCTTTGGATAAAAAAGGCAACTTGTTTTTATCTATTACAAATCCAATTACATTTGAAAAATATGGAAGTAAAATTCTAACGTTTGATAAAAATGATAAACCAGTAGTTTGGTTTGATAAATTACCATTGCACCCAATCACAAAAAAGGTGCATCCAATGGGAATGGAGTTTGGTCCTGATGGGAATTTATACATAATGGATAATCAGTTTTTTGCTGAAAAAGAGAACTTTTCCAGATTGATTAGAGTTATTGTAAAAGACGGGAAACCTTTGAATGCTGAGGTTTTGGTAGAAGGATTTAATTTTGGAGAAGCAGTGAGATGGTCTAAAAACCGAATTTATATAACAGATGCTTTGTTTGAAAATAGAAGAGAAAGCGGAATTTATAGTTTTTCGCTAGAGCAATTAAACGCTAAAAATATTATTTTGGATGCATCGAATAAGAAAAATTATCTCATTGCAACTTTTACATTAAAACCTGAAGTTACAAAAAGAACGATAGGAATTGACGGAATTGCTTTTGATAAAAAAGGGAATCTTTATGCAGGAAATTTTGGTGATGGCGTTATCAATAAAATAGAATTTGAGAAAGATGGAAAAGTAAAATCAAATAAAGTTGTTTTTGATTCGGATCAATTAAAATGTTGTGATGGTTTTTTTTATGATGAAAAAAGAAACTCCATTTTTATTGCCAATTATGAAAATAACAGCGTACATCAACTCAATTTAAACACGAACACAATTTCTTTAATTTGGGAAAATGACGATGCCGATGGTTCCGATGGGAAATTAGATAATCCGTGTGAAACTATTATTTATAAAGGAAAATTACTGGTAGTTAATTACGATACTTTTCCAGGAGAAAAAAATAAAGAAGCAGATGCCTTTCATACTATTTCAAGTTTTGATTTAGGCAATTAAAAGATCAATTTTTGTAGGTATACACAAATTTAAAAGAAATAAAGAAGCCGAATCTCAATGAAAAGATTCGGCTTTTTTATATAACAGGTCACAAAATTTGAAATCTGTCCCGATAGCTGTCGGGATGAAACAAAAATTAACCTAAGAAAGGATATCTGTAATCTTCAGGAGTTACAAAAGTTTCTTTGATAGTTCTAGGAGAAGCCCAACGCAATAAGTTCAATGCAGAACCTGCTTTATCGTTAGTTCCAGAAGCTCTTGCTCCACCAAAAGGCTGCATTCCTACAACCGCTCCAGTTGGTTTATCGTTGATGTAGAAGTTACCAGCTGCATTTTGTAATTTCGTTGTAGCTACTTCAATAGCATAACGATCTTGGCTGAAAACCGCTCCAGTTAAAGCGTACTCAGAAGTAGTATCAACTAATTCTAAAGTTTCTTCCCACTTAGCATCTTCATAAACATAAATTGTGATAACTGGTCCAAATAACTCAGTTTCCATTGTAGTATATTTTGGATTTGTAGTTACAATAACCGTTGGTTCAACAAAGTATCCAACAGATTTATCGTAATTTCCACCAACAATAATTTCAGCGTCAGCATCTTTTTTAGCTTGGTCGATATAACTTGCTAATTTATCAAAAGAACCTTCGTGGATAACTGCAGTAATAAAGTTTCCGAAATCTTCAGGAGAACCCATTTTCATTGATTTTACATCAGCAATTAATTGCTCTTTTACAGCCGGCCATAAACTTTGTGGGATATAAGCTCTTGAAGCAGCAGAACATTTTTGCCCTTGAAATTCAAATGCACCACGAGTAATTCCTGTAACTACTTGTTTTACGTTTGCGCTTGGGTGTGCAATGATAAAATCTTTACCACCAGTTTCTCCAACAATTCTAGGGTATGTTTTGTAATTGTGAATATTTGCTCCAATTTTTGCCCAAATATCTTTAAATACGTGAGTTGAACCTGTAAAGTGAACACCTGCAAAATCGCGGCTCGCTAAAACAGTATCAGTAATCATTAAAGCATCTCCAAAAACTACATTGATAACTCCATCAGGAACTCCAGCTTCTTTGAAAACTTCAAGGATAATTTTTGTAGAGAATACTTGGCTGTCGCTTGGTTTCCAAACCACAACGTTACCCATCATTGCAGCACTTGCAGGAAGGTTTGCAGCAATAGCAGTAAAGTTAAAAGGAGTAATTGCGTAAACAAATCCTTCAAGAGGTCTGTATTCTAAACGGTTCCAAACAGAAGAATCTGATTTTGGCTGATCGTTATAAATTTGAGTCATGAACTCTACGTTGTAACGTAAAAAGTCAATTAATTCACAAGAAGCATCAATTTCTGCTTGGTGAATATTTTTAGATTGACCAATCATGGTTGCAGCATTAATACGCGCTCTGTATGGTCCAGCGATTAATTCAGCAGCTTTTAAGAAAATAGCAGCACGTTGTTCCCATGCCATATTTGCCCATGCTTTTCTTGATTCAAGAGCATTTGCAATGGCGCTTTCGATATGTTGTTTTTCAGCTAAATGATATTTTCCAACGATATGTTTGTGATCATGAGGAGCTGTAATGTTTCTAGTGTTTCCAGTTTTGATTTCTTCACTTCCAATATATAAAGGAACATCAATTTGAGAGTTCCACATTGTAGTGTAAGCCGCTTGAACAGCTGCTTTTTCTGGAGAGTTAGGTGCGTAGCCTTTTACCGGTTCGTTTACCGCTTTTGGTACATGAAAGAATCCTTTTAGCATGTTATTTAAAATTAGATAATTAGACAATTTGCAGGTTAGATGATTTGATTGTTACGAATAATCTAACGTCGCACAAAAGTACAAAGGATAAATTAATAATTTGATAAATTTATGATTTAGATAACGATAAAAAGAAGATAGCTTTTAAACTATGATTTAGTTTAAAGCAAAAGGAGCACACATTCTAAAAGTAGGTACAATAACCTTGAATGTTTTTGTTGTAGTAAAATTGATCATGTTAAAATGACCTTTCATAGCGCCATATGGTGACGATAATAAACAACCTGAACTATAAGTGTGATTTTCTCCTGGTTTTAAAACTGGTTTTTTACCAATTACACCTTCACCGTCTACAACTTCCAAATCATTTAGAGAGTCGAAAATTTCCCAATGACGAGAAGTTAACTGAACAGAATCTTTACTGTGATTTTCGATTGTAACTACGTAACTAAAAGCAAAGTGAATTTTGTAGTTTTTGAAGTAAGTTCCTTCAAAACTAGTCAAAACAGATATTTTTATGCCTCTTGTAATTTGAGAAACCATACTAACGTAGTAAATATGTGTATATTATATATGCAAATCTACAAAAAAAAATCTTTTGTCCTAAAACCTTAACAATGTTTTAATTTACGATATTTATTGAGTTTGCATTTCCTTTTCCTATAACTCTTTGATAACGATCTATGCTTTCTTTATAATAAACCAAAATTGTGTATTCGTTTTCTGTTTGATAAAAATTGCCGTCAATAGCATTTTCATTATCGATATTTCCTTTTTTATCAGCTACCGTATATTGAAAATTAGTAAAACCTTGTTTTATCATTACAGCCTTTTCATAGATGCCTTTTTCCGTATTATAATCCATTTTGTATTCTGGCGATAAACTGTAATTATTAAACATTCCAGTTATATAAATATCTTTATTAAGTCTGAAAGCAGGAGCCGAAAGCGAAAAGTAAACCCACGCATAATCAGCCTCAATATCATTATTTGATCCGTTTATGTTTTTAACCACAAAATTTCCGTTAACATCTTGATATAAAGTATAGATCTGATTGCCTCGAGCACGATTTGTGTACAAATAAGAATTATAAACATCGTTGCTGGTTCCTACTTTTCCAACATTATTATTGGCAGCTCGAATGTCTTTGTTTTCAAAATATAAAAATTCATTCCCGCCCCAAAACTGAGTTTCAGCATCGTATTTGTAAACAAGCTGATTTCCAATTGTATATTGTGGAGGGATATTTTTTATTGCAGTATTGAAATTTCCGTTTTGCAATAAAAGAACTTTTACATTTTGTGTCGGCGTTTGAAAAGTAATATCATTTGAAACTATTGCAAAATCAAGATTCTGTTTGAAATCAATATTGCTTAGGTTTCTGCTTCTTTTTACTTGAGCAGCAACGGTACAATGATTTTCAAACAAAATAAATTTTCTCGCAAGTACAACTTCTTTATCTTCATTTAAAATTTTTAAAATGTAGTTTCCAGAAATTCGCAATTGCGTAGTAAATTGATTTGGAAACCGAAGTCTATAATGCGAATATATTTGAAGTGTATTAAAAGAATTAGAATAATCAGTTATTCGCTGACCATCAAAACCAAGTAAAAAGTCTGTTTTTGGAATGTCTGACGGAATCCAATTGTAATCGCAATGCGTAATTTCGAAGTAATAATTGGCTTCGCTTCCAAATAAATCATCAAATTGAAATTCAAATGTTGATCCTAATTCAAAAATAGGAACAACATTACTGCCATTTTGTACAAACGAAACAGTTTTGATATTGTAAGGCGGATCAATTTCTTTTTGAACATTTTGGGCTTTCGCCAAAGTGAAAATTAGAATAAAAAATAAGCTTGTATATAAAAATTTTGGCATCTTATTACGTTGTAAGATTGTAAATATAACAATTTTATGTAACGAAAAATAGACTGTTTTATTGGTTTAACGTATTAAGAATTTAAAATGTACTCTAAATTAGCTTCGATTTCGTCATTGATATAACTTTCTTCTAAAAGCGAATCAGACAGCAGTTTTTTGTTTTCCTGCAGCTTGATTATTTTTTCCTCAACCGTATTTTTCGAAATAAATCGTATAACATTGACTTTGTTAAGCTGTCCAATTCGGTGCGCACGACCAACTCCTTGTTTTTCAGCAAAAGGATTCCACCACGGATCTAAAAATAAAACATACGAAGCTTTGGTGATATTTAATCCAACGCCGCCGGCTTTAAGTGAAATAAAAAACAACAAAGGATTTTCTTTTTCCTGGAACAGTTTTACCTGCTGCTCTCTTTTATGAGCAGGAGTTTCGCCTGTAATTTCACAATACTCTATTTTGCTCTCCTTACACCAATCAGTGTAGAAACTTAGATTCGTAACGAATGAACTAAAAATGATCGCTTTTTGTTTTCCTTTTACTAAAGTTTCTAAATAATTTGTGACAGCGATATATTTTCCAGAATCGATTTCTGAATCCTTATCTACCATTTTCGGGTGATTACTTAATTGTCGCAGCTTCATCAACGTATTGATAATGCTGATTTTGTCAGGACTTGAACCATCAGTTTTAAGTAAAAAATTACGCGCTTTTGATTTTTCTTTTTCGTATAATTTTTCCTGTTCAGGATCCATATTGCAGTAATAAATCTGCTCCGATAATTCAGGTAAATCTTTTAGAACCTGTTCTTTAGTTCTTCTTAGGATATAAGGCTGAACGAGGTTTTTTAGCTCAGACAAAATATTTTCATCTTGTTTTTTTTCAATCGGAATTTTAAAATTAGCTGCAAAGAAATTATAACTGCCCAAAATATCTGGATTTATAAATTGCATCTGTGACCATAAATCGTCCAGCGAGTTTTCAATTGGAGTACCGCTCAAGGCGATTTTATGAGCCGTTTCAATTTTATTTATAGCTTTAAAAATCTTAGAATCTTTGTTTTTTATGTACTGACTTTCGTCCAAAATTAAATAACGAAAATCATACTTTTCTAAAATTGCAATATCGCGATGAATAATGCTGTAGCTCGTAAAAATTAAATCAGTTGAGGCTAATCTGCTGGCTAATTGTTTTCTGTCATTACCCACATATTGCATTTTTGAAAAATGCGGAGTAAATTTCCCTGATTCATTATACCAGTTAAAAACCAATGAAGAAGGCAAAACAATTAAAGCTTTAAGTGGTTCTCTTTCTATCGTAGTTTCATTGGCAAACAAATCAAAATTTGTGGTTTTTGTTGTAAAACCTAATTGTTCCTGAACTGCAACTAAAACGGCTAACGTTTGCAATGTTTTTCCAAGTCCCATGTCGTCGGCAAGACAAGCGCCCAAATTAGAGTTGTGGTGACCTAAAAGCCATTTTACGCCGTCAATTTGATAAGGTCTTAAAGTTGCTTTTAGTAACTCAGAAGAGGTATATTCAGCTTTGTGAATAACTTCGTTTTTGATTTCTGTAATGGTGTCTAATGCCGCAAAATTACTTTTACGCAAAAGCAGATTTCCATTTTCTGTTTTAGCTAATTTGGCCAGCGAGCTGTATTTACTGAACCATTCTAGCGGAATCAAAAAATAGTTTCCGTCAGGCAGTAAAAAGAGTCTTTCTTTATTTTTTATATTGGGAATGATTTCACTAAAATTGATCGTATACGAACCAATTGTGATGATTATTTTGATGTCAAACCAGTCTCCAGCAGTTTCCTTTGAAGTTAAAACGGAATGATTTTCGGTAATAATTTCTTTACTTTCCAGTTTTAGATTTTCAATTGTAAAACCCAAACTTTCAAGTTCCTCTTTATGATCAATAATGAATTGAATATTGAGATAAGGATCTGGAGTTTCTATTGCAGCATTTAATCCAAATAATTCATTTTTGATTTTTGTTAAACCAAGTTCAAGCAGTTTTTCTGTATATAAAGTTTCGTCAGAACTTCGTTTAAACTGAATAACTTTAGGTTCGCCTGCAGCGTTGAAATCTACAAATGAATGTGTTTTTTTTGTTTTACCTGCGTCAAATGTATAACCGTTATAGTCAAAATAAAGGTTGAGGTAATAACAGTTTTTGAAGAAATCATAAACGGGCTGAATCGTGCAGGAAAGAATCTTGTCACGATTTTCAACCTCAAAACCAGTTGCTTCGATGTCGATTTTTTTAGCTATTTCAGGAATGAAATTCTTGAAAAAATTATCGACTAATTTAGAAGGTATTTCTATTGATTTTTTAGTTAAAAAAGGCTGTAGTTTTTTAGTGTTAAGATCTTTCAGCTGTCCTAATTTTTTATTGATAATCAGCCAGCCTGGTTCATTCAAAAGAATATCAATCTTACTGTTCATCGGTAGAAAAACAGTTTCATTTTCCTTTAAAGAAAGAGTATAAGTGATTCCTTCAGAATGTTTGTCAAACTGAATCAGCGGTTCAAAATACAGCGGATTTACATCAACTCTGGAACGATAAAAATCCTTCTCAGGACCAATGTCAATAGACAGCGGAAATTGTTCTTTTACAATTAGATTATAAAATGAACTTAGATTAAAATTTAAATACTGACGAATGGCAAAATCAATTTTAGAATCTTTTTGTAAATCAGTAATGGTTTTTGCCGATTTTACTTTTGAGCTGAATTTTTTGAAAATGAATTCCAATTTTAAAGACTCGCAGGCAGTCAGTATTTTTTTTGTGTTAGAATCTAAGCTTTCAAATGCGATTCCAAAACTTTCAAGTACTTCTGTGCTTGCTTTTTTGTTTAAATATTTGATTTCGCTATTATTTTCAACAATATATGCTGTTGGAAGATAAGTGTTCAGGTTTTTTTCAAAACTGATGTCAAAACAAAATTGAAATGATTTTGCAGGTTCCAAGGTTTGAGATTTGGTTGGGTTGTAATTGGATAAATAGTCTAAAAATTAAAAACTTTTCAAAGTATTGCTATTTTGAAAAGTTTTTTAATGAAATTTAATGACTTGTATACTGTAAAGAAATTGTTTTCTTTAGTTTTCTGGTTTGAAGCAAAGCGGGATAATTTCTCCTTTTGCCAAACAATATTTTTCTACCAGTTCTGGTGTAATTTTATTAGTGTAATCTTCTTCAATTACAATAAAACCAATGCTTCTTAATTTGTCGAAATAATCACGTCCGTAAATGCGAACATGATCGTATTGTCCAAAAATTCTAGCACGTTCTTTTTGATCTGTAATCGAATCATCAGCAAATGTAACTTCACGAGATAGATCTTGTGGAATTTGAAGAATTGCCATTCCGCCAGGTTTTAAAACTCTAAATAATTCCTGCATTGCTTTTGTGTCGTCTGGAATATGTTCTAACACGTGATTGCATAAAATCACATCGTATTCGTTGTCTTTAAAAGGTAAGTTGCAAATATCTGCTTTTACATCTGCCAAAGGCGAAAACAAATCGGTTGTTGTATAATCAAGATTCTTCTGCTTACGGAAAAGTTTATAAAAAGCTTGTTCCGGAGCAAAATGAAGTACTTTTTTTGGTGCTGTAAAAAAATCAGTTTGATCATTTAAGTACAACCAAAGTAATCGGTGTCTCTCTAGCGAAAGTGTACTTGGCGAAAGTACATTATTACGTTGTTTTCCGTATCCATAAGGCAAAAACGATTTGAAGCTTTTTCCGTCAATAGGATCAGTGAATTTAGTTCCTTTCAGCGATAAAGCTAAAATAGGACGTGCCACGTAACTCAAACGAATTAATATAGGTCTTGGAATAGTATTTAAAACTAATTTGAAAAGTTTTTTCACAGTTAAATAAATTTGAACACGAATTTCACAAATTGACACGGATTAATGTTGTGGTGAAATTTCACGAACTTTTAATTTGGGTTAAAGTATTATTCTTTTGTATTTAAGGCTGTCTTCGCCAAAATTGACTAACAAACCTAATTTGTTTTTTGATGCTGCTAAATAATTTAAGGTCTGCTTAATTTCACTTGTTGATAAAGCTGCGATTGCTTTGAGTTCTAAAATAATTTCGTCGAAAATAACAAAGTCAGCAAAATAATAACTAGGCAATATTATGTCTTTGTACGTAATATTATATTTTAATTCACGATTATAAGGGATTTCATTTCGTTGGAATTCATATTCTAAAGCATCGCCATAAACCTTTTCATTGTGTCCTTTCCCTAAAATTTTATGGACTTCCATACAGATTCCAATAATTTTATAAGACTCATCTCTTAAATATAAATCACTCATTATGCATCAACTTTTTTATTTTGTGAAATTTCGGCAAAGTATATTTCGTGCTAATTCGTGAAATCTGTGTTATAAAACAAGCGGCACTTTTCTAAATTCGTCTTCTTCATTGCTTTCGATTCCTAAAGCTTTGTAGATATATTGAAAAGTAGATAATAATTCAGGTTTACCATCAACTAGTGCAACGTCATGTTCGAAATGTGCACTGGCTTTCCCATCTGCAGTTGTAATTGTCCAGCCGTCTTTATGCTGCTTAATGTTTCTGGTTCCAAGGTTAATCATTGGTTCAATTGCAACGACCATTCCTTCAACGAATAGTTTTCCACGACCGCGTTTTCCGTAGTTTGGCATTTCTGGTTCTTCGTGCATTTTTTGCCCAACACCATGTCCAACTAGTTCACGAACAACTCCGTAACCATGAGCTTCTGTATATTTTTGAATCGCATTTCCAACATCTTCAACACGATTTCCTGCTTTAAATTCTCTAATTCCAACATAAAGAGATTCCTTAGTTACCTGCAAAAGTTTTTTAACTTCAGGTGCAACTTCTCCAATTTCGAAACTATAAGCGTGATCTCCGTGATATCCATTTTTAAATGCTCCGCAATCTACCGAAATTACATCACCGCTTTTTAGAGGAGTGTTATTTGGAATTCCGTGAACAACCTGAGAATTTGGACTCATACAAAGTGAATTAGGAAAATCATATAGTCCTAAAAAGCTTGGAACGGCACCGTGATCACGGATAAATTCTTCGGCTAATTTGTCAAGATATAATGTTGTAACTCCTTCTTTAATTTCAGAAGCAATCATTCCTAATGTTTTTGATACGATCAAAGCACTTTCGCGCATTAATTCGATTTCTTCTCTAGTTTTTTGGATAATCATATTTTTCCCATTTTCAGTTCGCAAAAGTACAATTTTATATTATTTTTTTCGCCACGAATTTCACGAATTATCACTAATTGTATTGTGTTTAAAAATTCTCTCAAATTTTAATTCGTGATAATTCGTGAAATTCTGGGCTTTTAAAAAGAAAGTTGAAAAGATCTGATGTCTCAGAAAAAAGCCATAAATTAGTAATAAAATGTCAATAATCATGGAAATTTCGACTGATCAGGATATTGCAAAAGTAAAAGCATTAAAGAAAATGAAGAGAAATGCTTTGTTGCTTTTGGGTATTGCCGTTTTGCTGTTTGTAGTGGCAATTTATTTTAAAATCCCAATGCTTCAGGCGTTCAGCGAGGCAGCGATGGTTGGCGGAATTGCTGATTGGTTTGCAGTTGTGGCTTTGTTTCGTCATCCGCTTGGAATACCAATTTGGCATACAGCTATAATTCCGACCAAGAAAAATGAGATTGGAGAGAATCTTGGAAATTTTGTTTCAGAAGAATTTCTAAATCGTGAAAAATTAGAGATTAAATTGGAAGAATTCAATTTTGCATCAAAAGCATCAGATTGGCTTTCACAGCAGGAAAATGCAGATAAAATTGCAAATGTTGTTGCTGTAAATATTATTCCAGGAGTTTTAAGAACTATAAAAGACGAAGATGTAAAGCGGTTTATTCAGGTTCAGTTTGCAGAAAAACTAGAAGGAATTAATTTTGGAGATTGGGTGGCTTTGGCTTTAGAACCTTTACAAAAAGGAAATGTAAAAGATCAATTATTGACGAATCTTTTGACGGTTATGAGTGCTGAATTGACAAATAATAAAGACTTGATTCGGAAAAAAGTAAAAGCGTCAACTCCGTTTCTGAGTTTTGGTCTTGCTGATAAAAGTATTACTGAAGGTGTTTTTAATGGATTACAAGATTTCTTGAATGAAGCAAAAAATCCAGAAAGTGCTGTACGAATTAAAATAGATGAATACGTTTACAATTTTTTAGAGAAGGTCAAAAATTCTGAAGAAATGAGAGTTAAGATCAATAATATGATTTTAAGTTTTGTGGGCAAAAAAGAAGTTCAGGATTATATTAATGGGATTTGGGATGAAATAAAGCTTTCGATTTCTAATGATTTGAAAAAAGGGGAAGATTCGTCTATTAAAAATAGTATTGCTGGATTAATTCAAAGTTTCGGAAACGGAATAAAGGAAGATTCGCATATGATTGATAAGATCAATAATTTTATTAAAAATGATCTTTTGTCTGTTCTTTTGAATAATAAAAAAGTTATAGGCGATTTGATTTCTTCAACCGTAAAAAGTTGGGATGGTAAAGAGGTTTCTGAAAAACTAGAATTAGAAATTGGTAAAGATCTTCAATATATCAGAATCAACGGGACTTTGGTTGGCGGACTTATTGGTCTTGTAATTTATGCTGTCGAATGGACGTATCATTATTTTATAGTTTAACCAATTATTTTAAACCATATAAGTGATTTTAAGTTGCTGCATTTTTTGTTTTTATTTAAATGAGCTTATATCACTTATATGGTTGAAGTTTTGTCAATCAGGATTTGCCATGATTTTGAAAAGCTCAGAATTAGAGATATAAAAACGGTTTTCCAGCGCTATTGAAGCAAGTTTTGCACTTACTAAATTGTTCTCACGAGTGTTAATCAAAAACAAAGAGCTTTCTCCAAATGAGAATAAACGCTCTTCAGAATTTAACATTGTCAGGTTGTTTTCGACTAAATCTTTAGCTAGTTTTTTCTGTTTTATAAGCGAATTGATTTCTATTTTTTGAGCACTGATTTTGTTAGTCAATTGTGTTTTTTCTAATGCTAATGCAAATTCGTTTTCCTGTAGTTTGTATTTTGCTAATTTCAAACTTCCTCTTTCTTTTCGCAGAAATAAAGGAAAGTAAAATTCCAGACCAATTTTGTAATCGTCAAATTTATAATTGTCGATGTAATTTGGTTCCGATAAATAAGCGTAACCAATGTTTATTTTTGGCAGCAGCATATTTTGCTTTAGATCTTTTTCTACATTCAAGATGTCTATTTTGTTCTGCATCGCATTTAGTTTTGGATGCGTTTCTAAAGTGAAATCTTTTTGCAAAAGATCGTTTGTTTTTAGCGTTTCCTGCAATGTGCTTTCCAGCGTGCTTTCTGGTATAAGTTCATCTGAAATTTCGAGGGGAATATTGTTGTCAAGCCACATGAAATTTGATAATTCCAGTTTTGCTTTTGCTAATTTTAATTTAGAATCTTCAAGGCTCAAAGCTCTGTTTTTTACAATAATTCCTGCTTCAATACTGTCAATCGCAGGTTTGTCGCCTTGATTTATCAAAGATTTAATTCCTTCCAAACGTATTTCGGCATTTTTATTATAAGTCTCATACAGTTTCATTTCTTCAAAATTCTTTTTCCAATTGAAATAAGCAAGAGAAGCATCATATAAAACGCTGACAGCCTCAAGTTTTCGTTCAGACTCACTTAGTTTTATCTGAATTTTTGCTTTACGAACATCTGCCATTCGTTGATTAATGAATAGTCCTTGTCCAACAGGAACGCTGATTCCAAATGAAGTTAAACCTTGATTAGGTGTTGTGTTTTCAGGATTAAGATAAACACCTTCATTGTTGTCAAATCCAGCTTTTAGCTCGATTCCGTACCAAGTTGGGATTTTAAAACTGCTGTTTAAAATAGAATAATATTCTTTGTCTTTAAACTTTTTTTGACTAAAATCGACTTCAATTTTTGGATCAAAACCACCTCTTGCCATCATTAAATTGGCTTGCGCTTTACTGATTTCTAAATTGGCATTTTTTACCAAAGGATGGTATTTTTTTACATATCCAAGAAACTCATCATAGGTGAGTTCTTTAGATATGGGCTGCTGGCCAAAAACCGTACAGCTCAAAAATAGAAAAGCTATAAGTATCCGTTTCATTATTTTTTCTCTTTAGTTGCTTTTTCGCCAGTTTTGTAATAGTTAGGAGGGAAACCATTTAAAGTTCTCCAGATTTCGAACCAAATTGGCACCGTATCTAGTAAAGCAATTGTTTGCGCGCCAGAACCAATGCTTAATTGTTTAGGCCAATGTGCTTCATCAGGATCCGGAGCAATTAAAACTCTATATTTTCCATTACTGCTTATAAAGTTTTCTATCGCCACGACTTTTCCTCCAAAAGTTCCGTAGGATATATCCGGCCATCCTGAAAATACAATTGTTGGCCAGCCGTCAAACCAAACACGGACTTTTTCGCCTTTTTTAATCAAAGGCAGATCAATTGGGTTTACATAAGTTTCTACAGCAAGATCATATTGAGAAGGCATTATTGTTACAATTGGAGTTCCTTCTTTGACCGTTTCGCCTAAACCTGCTTGCAAAGCGCGGTTTATATAGCCGTCTTGTACTGCCTTAATGTAATACATGCCATTTCTTAAGCTGTAATTCGTGTATTGATTTTCAAGTTTACTAACTTGAGCCTCAGTGTCAAACTTGTTGCTTAACGTGGTAAATTGATCACTTTTTGCTTTAGCTGCTTTTTCAGCATATTCAGCCGAAATTCGGTTAACTTCAACTTTAGCGTTTATGTATTCATTTTTACTGGATAAAAACTTATTCTCCTGTGTTATGATTTTTGCATCAACATCTTGCAGTTTTAAACGTTTCTCTTCAACATCTGTAAGCGGTTTTAAACCTTCTTTGTTTAATTGAACAGATCGGTTGTATTGCGTATTTGCAATTCGAAGCTGTGTTCTTGCAGCGACAAGATCAATGCTGTCGCTTTTTATTTTTAAAAGAGATTGTCTGACTTTGTTTCTAGCTTGTTCTAGTTTTAGTCTCTTTTCATTTTCAATCGCCTGAATTTGACTCGAAAGAGTTTGCACTTTTTCATCGTATGATTCTAGAGAGTTTTTCTTAGCTTCTACCTGATTTTTGGTGTTTTCGACCAAATTAGGATCCATGTAATCCTCTTTTATTTCAGAAATAAATAAAATAGTATCTCCCTTTTTTACAAAATCACCTTCTTGTACATACCATTTTTCAATTCGACCAGAAATAACACTCTGAATCGATTGTGGTCTTTGATTAGGCTTTAAAGTTGTTACAGATCCTGATCCAGAAACATTTTGTGTCCATGGCAGAAAAAGAGCAGTTATTCCTAAAATTGAAGTACCTATTATAATCTTATTTAAAATTTTATAATGAGTTCTGTTGCTTAGGTTTTTTACAGTCTCGTATCGTTCAAGAGATTGCAGCTTGGTTTTATTGTCAGAAATGTTTAGCATGGCATATCGTTTTTTTGATCAAGTAGAATAAGACCGTTTTGCATTGTAATTTGTCGTGTCGATTTTGTTTTCCAATGCGGATTTTTGGATGAAACAATAATCGTCCACTTGTTTTTATCTGAAGTAATAAAATCTATAATTTCATTAGCAACACTTTCGTCCATAGTATCAGTTGGGTCTTCATAAAAAAGTATTTTTGGTTTATGAATTATACTTCGAGCTAATAATATTTTCTGTGCATTAGAAGAGGATAGTTGTCTTCCTTCTGGATAAATATGCGTATCTAAGCCTTTTGGCAGAAGTTTTATAAATGAACTCAGTTGTACTCCGTCAAGCGCCCATTTTAAATCTTCGGTACTTATTGAAGGATCATTAAAAGTTATGTTCTCTAAAATTGTTCCTTCAAAAGGTGTTTCATTATGAATGATATTGCCAATTTGCGAGCGATATTGTTTAATGTTTATTTTTCTAAATGTGTCGTCATTTATATAAAAAGCGCCAGAACTTTGTTTTAATAAACCAGATAATAATCGGATAAGAGTTGTTTTTCCAGAGCCATTTTCACCTTCAATAACAATTTTTTCTCCTTGATTTATTTTTAACGTTATAGAATCTAATGCGTTTATAGGCGAATCAGGGAATTTAAATTTTAAATTTTCAGTTTCCAAAGTGATATTAGTGTAGCAATTATCGCTTTCAGAATCTATGTTTTCTTCTAATTCTAAATCAGTTACCTGTCCTATTTTTTCAACAGCTGTTAAGACATCATAGAAACTTTCAAGTCCAAGAATAATCTTTTCGACAGAATTTATTACTAATAAAATAATGATTTCGGCAGCAACAAATTGACCAATATTCATTTCCTGACTTAATACAAGATATCCTCCAATAGATAATAAACTTGCAGTAATGATAATTTTGAAAAGAATTAGCTGTGTAAATTGCTTTTTGATGATGCTAAAATGTTTCTCACGATAATTAAGATAGTTTGTTACTATTTTATTATTCTTTTGAAGTGCAAAATCATAGTTTAATTGATTTTTGAAACTGAAATTATTACGTGCCATTTCTTGCAGCCAGCCAGCCACTTTGTACTTGAATTTTGATTCTTTTAAACTCGTTTCTAGTCCAGAGTTATAGGAGAATTTGAAGATAAAATATAACAGTAGAAACAGTAAAAGACCAAATACAATAAAATAGGGATGATAGAGAGATAGTAATATAAGTCCAAAAATAATTTGAAGCAGTGCAGCAGAAAAATCAGTTAGCAATTTTGAAGTTCCTTTTTGAATAGTTAGCGTATCAAAAAAACGATTTGTTAGTTCCGGCGGATAAGTACCGTATAATTCCTCAGATTTTATTTTGGGTAAACGAGCTGCAAATTCAAACGAGGCACGAACAAATATTTTTTGCTGTAGGTTTTCAGTAATTCGCAATTGCATAAAAGCTAAAACCCCAACAAGAGCTACTCCGGCAACCACTAGAATAATAAGTACGATCCAAGATGCACTTACTCTGCCAGATTGTATAAAAGCTATAATTGCCTGAATTCCTAAAGGAAGTGATAAACTGATTAAACCCGCAAAAATGGCATAGAAAAAGAGTTGGTAAATGTCTTTTTTGTCTAATTCAAGTAAATTGTAAAATCGTTTTAAAGGTGTCATGTTGATTTTTTTATAGTTAGCGTAAAACGTTTTCTGCTAGATTAATGTAAAATTGTGTGGTTGTCACAGTTTCATTGCAATTGGTAATTGTTTTTAAATGATCTGTTAAAAAGTGCTGATGCAGGCTTCCTTCAACAATTGTTGAAACCAGAGATTTGGCATATGGATAATCTGGATTTACCTCTTTTACAATGGCAACAATCCTATTGATAACCCGTTTGTAAATTAAGAAAAACCCTTCTTTGTTTTCCTGATCAACTTCTTTAGTATGAAGTGTTTTTGTAAATTCAGCAATTATTATCTGATTTAAAACAGCTTCATTTATATGGTCTGTCGAAACATCATCCGTTATTTTTTCTGTAACTAATGTGATAGCTTTTCTTAGTTTTTCATTTTTATCCATAATATTCGTGGTAGTGAATACTAATTTGTATTCAATCCAGCTCCAATACCAAGAAGATAGATAAACTAAGAGCTTATGCTTATTTTCAAAATAACGATAAATCGAACTCTCGTTTGATCCTATTTTTTCTCCTAATTTTTTAAATGTAAAATTATCAAAACCAATGGTATCAATAAGCAGAATACTCTGTTCGATTATTTTTTTTCCCAGCGCCGATGTTTCTGGATCTTTTACATAGATCTTTTCGTTTACTTGGATTTTTAGATTCGATAGTATAATTTCCATAAAAATTATTTTAAATGCAAAGATAATAGTATTACTATTAATAAAGAACATTTAGCTTTTATTTTTGCAAAAAAAAAAGCTGCTCTTGAATTAGAGCAGCTTTTAAAAATTATTTAAACGGAGTTTACAGTAATGAATGACAAGTCATTGCATTTGGTTGTGGTACTCCCATTAATTCTAAAATAGTTGGAGCAATATCTCCTAAAACACCATTTTGAATGTTCTTTAAATCCTTATCAACTAAAATAATCGGCACTGGATTTGTTGTGTGTGCTGTATTTGGACTTCCGTCAGGATTAATCATTGTTTCGCAATTTCCGTGATCGGCAATTACAATTGTAGTATAATTGTTTGCAAGAGCAGCTTCGATAACTTGTTTTACGCAAGCATCAACAGCCTCGCAAGCTTTGATAGCGGCGCTCATAATTCCTGTATGACCAACCATATCACCGTTTGCAAAATTCAAACAAACAAAATCTACTTCGCCTTTATTTAATTCAGGAACAAGTGCGTCTGTAAGTTCATAAGCGCTCATTTCTGGTTGTAAATCGTAAGTTGCTACTTTTGGTGAATTTCTTAAAATACGAGATTCGCCTTCAAAAGGAGTTTCTCTTCCACCAGAGAAGAAAAATGTTACGTGAGGATATTTTTCAGTTTCAGCAATACGAATTTGTTTTTTGCCTGCTTTTTCTAAAACTTCACCAAGAGTTTCGGTAATATTATCCTTGTTGTAAACCACTTTTACATTTTGGTATGTTTCGTCGTAGTTTGTAAGCGTAACATAATACAAGTTTAATTTGTGCATGTTTTGCTCGTGAAAATCTTGTTGTGAAAGCGCTTCAGTAAGTTCGCGTCCTCTGTCAGTTCTAAAATTGAAGAAAATAACAACATCGCCTTCTTCAATTGTTGCAAGAGGTTTTTCGTTTTCATCTACCATAACAACAGGCTCGATGAACTCGTCTGTTATGTTTTTTTCATAACTCTCAAGAACGCTTGCAACTGCATTTTTTGATGGAGTTCCAACTGCGTTAACAACTAAATCGTAAGCTAATTTTACACGTTCCCATCTTTTGTCACGATCCATTGCGTAGTAACGACCAATGATCGAAGCGATTTTTACAGGAGTATCTTTAATATAATCTTCTAAATCATGAATGTATTTAGCTCCAGATTTCGGGTCAACATCACGTCCGTCAGTAAAAGCGTGTACGTAAACTTTGTCTAAACCATATTCTTGCGAAGCATCAATTAAACCGCGCAAGTGAGAAGTGTGAGAGTGAACACCACCGTCAGAAACTAATCCTAAAAAGTGTACTTTTTTATTGTTTTCTTTAGCATAAGTAAAAGCGTCAATCAAAACCTGTTCTTTAGCAAGTGTTTTGTGGGCTACTGCTAAATTAATTTTGGCTAAATCCTGATATACAATTCTTCCAGCGCCAAGATTCATATGTCCAACTTCGCTGTTTCCCATTTGCCCTTCAGGTAAACCAACATTTAAGCCGTCAGTACGAAGTTGTGCGTTTGGGTAATCTTTATAAAGGCTGTTTATAAAAGGAACATTTGCATTGTCTATTGCAGATACTTTAGGGTCAGGAGATTTTCCCCAACCATCTAAAATCATAAGGATAACTTTTTTGTTCATTACTTTTTGTTTTTTACAAAGATAAGTCATTTCTAAAATTTGCGTGAAAGCATTGTTACATTTATGTTTAATAAAATGAAGCGTATTAAAAAATAATAATTTAGTTATAGAAGCCTTTATTTTTTAAAATTAATTCACGCTAAGCTCCTTTTCTGAACTTATTTTTGACAGCATAAAAGTGTTGAAATGGTATACGGAGTTTTAAAGGGAAGATAATATTGTGATTTTTTGTAAAATATCGGTATACTTTACTTTTCTCTTTGTCAATTGTTTATGTTTTGTTTCGGAAATTATACTCCTGATTACTAAAAGAAAAGCGTTTAATTGTGTTTTCTTTAAGAATTTGCGCAGGAATCTTTGTGTTTTAGGGAGAAGTAAATATCTTACAGGAACCCCTTTTTTTATGTTAATTATGTTAAAGTTTGAATAAAAAAGGCTTGATTTTCAGGCTTCTATTTTGACGACTGTAAATAATTTATATTTTTGCCATACCCAGATTTTTTATTAACCTAAAGAAATTCAATGATTTACAAAATTTATCCACTGCTTGTGTTTTTATTATTATCTTTTGGCGAAGATTCAAAAAACACACCCGAACTTAAGAATACAACGAATAAAAACATTGCTAAGGTTGAAAAGAACCTTACAGTTGATGCAAAAATCAAAAGTATTTATAAAACATTAGATACTAACAATTTTAATGTTCCAGAACTTAAAACTTTTACAGAAGCTTTAAAAGGTTTTTATCTTTTAAAGGAAAGAGGGATTGTTCAAAAAAACATTTTAACATTAATTGACTTTAGTTTGTCATCAAACACCAAACGTTTGTGGGTGATTGATATGACAACGAATAAAATTCTGTTCAATTCGTTAGTTGCACATGGTAGAAATACTGGTGAAGAATTTGCATCGGCATTTTCAAATATAAATTCATCATTTAAAAGCAGCTTAGGTTTTTATGCTACAGGTGAAATTTACCGAGGAAAACATGGAGCTTCATTACGTTTAGATGGTTTAGAAAGAGGTTTGAATGACAATGCTCGCGAAAGAGGAGTGGTGATGCATGGAGCTGATTATGTTTCGGAATCTTTTATTAGAGATCATAAAAGGTTAGGAAGAAGCCAAGGTTGTCCTGCTCTTCCGGTTGAATTGACAGATGAGATAATTGAAACGATAAAAGATAAATCATGTTTGTATATCTATCACCCATCAAGAAGTTTTACGATGGAGGAGAGGCTAATTTCTTAGTTTAGCGTACAAATCTGAATCTAGATTATAAATATCAGCTCTAAAAATGAGCTGATTTTTTTTGCTCCAAGCAGTCCAATACCATTGATACAATGCATATTTTTTAGTAATTCTTGCGCTAGTTGTTTTTTTGGAAGCAATTATAGTATCAATTTTTTCTTTTGAAAACTTTTCAGAATCATCCAGAATATGCTCTGCTAATTCCAGTGGATTTTCAACACGGATGCAGCCAGAGCTTAAGGAACGATTGTTTCTTCCAAAGTAATTTCGATGGTTTGTATCATGCAGATAAACACTATGGCGGTTTGGGAATAAAATTTTCATTAAGCCTAATGAATTATTGTATCCAGGACTTTGGATATAACGATAGTTGTTAGGTTTGTTTTCGTTCCACGCCGTTGGTTCTACTTTATTTCCGGCAGTATCATAAATAGTAATGCTTTTATTAGCCAAATAGTTTCGATTGCGTTTCATTGCCGGAACCACATCTTCCTTTAGAATTGTTGGAGGAACGGTCCATGTCGGATTGAAAACAACTGTTTTTAGTACAGAGGTAATAATTGGTGTTTTTCTTTTGCTTGTTCCAACAACAATATTTCTCGATAAAATAGTATCTTGATTCTCGACAACATCTAAACTGTAATTTGGAATGTTGATAATGAAATATTCTTCGGCTAAATCAGTAGGGAACCATCTCCATCGCTCTAAATTGACAATAATTTGTTGTCTCCTTTTTTCTTTAGAATAGTTTAAAGCATTTATAGTTCCTTGTCCTATTACTCCATCAGGAGCCAGTCCGTGTCTTTCTTGGAATTTTTTGACTGATTCAAACGTTTTTTGATTGTAAATGTTTGTAAGGCTGTCTTTTCCTGACATATCATTCCAGAATAAAAGCCTTTTCTTTATGTTTATTAAAGCAGAATTTGTGTCGTTTAAAGTGATTTTTTCAAGAGATTGAATGTTTTTTATTTCGTCATCTGGAAAAGTTTTAATGATTTTCAATGCCTGTAACAGCTGCTTATAAGTTTGCGATTTTGGATGAATGTTGTCAACAATACTGTCTAATTTATCTTTGTTAAAAGCTTTAATTAGAACATTATTTACATCAAAAGTTTTCTCATCTAAATCCCAATCAGTGTATATTTTTTTAGGATCAAGTTTGCCTTTGTAAAGATGATTTAAATATTTTTCAAAGTTATAAGTCAGTAATACATCATAAGCAGCCAAGTCAGAATCGCTCAGAGAGCCGATTTTGCTTTCGAACTTTTTTAATTTAGATACTTTATAGTCTTCAGGATTTAATCCTAATTCATCTGACTTTTCTAATTGCGATAGGATATAATTTCTCTTTTTTAGATTTCCCCAAACCGTTTTGTTTTCAGAAGAGTTGTAGAATTGTTTTAAAGTTTCACTTTTAAAAGTACCAATTAGTGCAGTATCAATTTGTACTGTTCTTTCATCAGTAAGTATGATCGCTGGAGCTTTTTTTACAACAACAGGTATGATTTTAGGAGTATCTTTTTTACAACTAATCAAACTGCATAATACTAATAAAAGGTAAAATTTTTTCATTCTATATTTTTTTAAACATCAAATAATGTTCTCCAACATCTTTTATTTCAAATGGTTCGCCAAGAACTTCGTAGTTCATTCTTTTGTAAAAACCTACCGCTGCGGTTCTGGCGTTAAACCAAATCAAATCAACTTTGTTTTGTTTACAATAGTCTTCGCAATGTTTTACTAAAGCTTCTCCGAATCCTTTTTTTTGGTGATTCTCTAAAATTGCCATGCCGCGAATTTGACCCTGTAAATTTTCGGCAAATATAGGGTTGGATTGAGTGAATAATGAAATAATTCCTGTTAAATTTTCGTTTTGAAACAAGCCAAAGTGATGAGTCGTTTCTAAATCGTCTCCTTCAAAGATGCAGCTTTCTATGGGTTTTCCTTTTCTTAAAACTGGTTGGCGGACAATATAGGTTTCTTTTGAGGGGATTTCTTTGATGATATTCATGATTTTTGAAAAATAATTGTTTTTATAACTTTTTAATTTTAAATGTGTTATAAATGAATGTTGATTTTAGTTGATTTTTTTTGCGAAAAAGCTTGTTTTGAACTTAACTTATTTTCTATATTTGCACCACAGTAATGCGAAAGTAGCTCAGTTGGTAGAGCTCCAGCCTTCCAAGCTGGTTGTCGCGAGTTCGAGCCTCGTCTTTCGCTCTAAAAAACCGAAATTTAATCGTTTCGGTTTTTTTACCAAAATTAAATAATTTTTTGATTTTTATTTTTTAGAATGATTTAATTGTTTATATTTGCACCCTGTTAATGCGAAAGTAGCTCAGTTGGTAGAGCTCCAGCCTTCCAAGCTGGTTGTCGCGAGTTCGAGCCTCGTCTTTCGCTCTTCAAAAGCCTCAAACATTGTTTGAGGCTTTTTTGTTTTTAAGCTAAATGTAAATTCAATACTTTAAATTCCAAATCCCAATTTTATATTTATTCCTTTAGTTTTGGAATCTGGAATTTAAAATATTTAATTTTTTACTTTAAATTACTTAAGTCGCTTTCAGTTTCTAGTTCTGTCGGCGTTTCGTTTTGTAAAAATAAACGCGCTTGTAAACTTCCTTTTAAAGTTATTTTTTCGCCTTTTACTTCCAGCCAGCTGCCTTCTCTTAAACATAAAACCGGAATCGAATTAAAAGCATGAAATTCTTTTATTCTTGTTTCGCGTGTTTCACCCATGTGTTTAGAGTTTAAATCGGGATCTAAATAATGTGGATTTAGGTTGAATGGAATTAATCCTAAAGTTTGAAAACTTGGCGGATAAATAATAGGCATGTCGTTAGTTGTCTGCATAGACAGCCCGCAAATGTTGCTTCCGGCGCTTGTTCCAAGATATGGAGTTCCATTTTTTACAGTTTCAGCAAGCAATTGCATAATGTTGTTTTTGTACAATTGCGTAACAAGTAAAAAAGTATTTCCTCCGCCTGTAAATATTCCTTCGGCATTTTTTAAGGCGTTTTCAGGACTTTCAAATTCGTGAATTCCTTGCAGTTTTATATTGATTGAAGCAAAAGCCTGTGCAGCTTTTTGCGTGTATTCGTCATGAGAAATTCCGCCTGGACGTGCATACGGAATAAATAATATGCTTTTACAGTTTTTAAAATGTACTTGCAATGTAGGTAATAAGTATTCTAAATAGCTGCCTTCGTGTAAAGTAGAGGTGCTTGCAATGATAATGCTTTTCATAATTTTTAAACTCTGGTTTTGTATGTTAAAGGTATTAAAAATCTAGCTTTCTGCATGTGTTTAACTTTGGTTAATTAACATATTTTTACCAACTCATTAATATTAAATTTGGAATACATTAGGATATTTTTACCTTTTTAATAAAATTCTAAGATTTTTTATTTTGATTACAAAAGTTGTATGTTTTTTTGTTGCTGTTATGAGTCAAAATGTATGGTCTCAAAATCAAGAACGCTCTGTTTTGAATGGAAAAATCATTGCTAATACCAATGATTTAGAGGGAGTTTATGTTGTAAATACGCAAACAGAAGCAATGACTACTACAGATGCTTCTGGTGCTTTTTCGATTATGGCAAAAGCCGATGATACGCTTGTTTTTTCATCTATACAATTTAAAGAAAATAGAGTCTCACTGTCTGCGGCTAATTTTACAGATTTAAACTTTACGGTAAAAATGAATATGGTGATGAATCAGCTGCAGGAAGTAGTTGTAAAGAGATACGATAGGATAAATGCTGTTTCTTTAGGAATTGTTCCAGAAGGGCAGAGAACATATACAAGTGCGGAGAGAAAATTGAGAACAGCTTCGGCATTAAATGCTTCGGCAAATGGAGGAACAATGGCTGGAGGTTCAATTTCTGCAGATCCTTTGCTGAATATTTTTTCCGGTCGCACAGCAATGCTTAAAAAAGAAGTCGCTGTCGAGAAGAAAGAAGCTTTTATGAGACTTTTGGAGAATATGTTTAGTATGGATCATTTTATTAATAGATTGAAAATTCCGCTTGACTATGTAAAAGGGTTTGAATATTATGCTGTAGATAATGAAAAATTTACGGCTATTTTGAATTCGAAAAACAAAACTTCTGTTGAGTTTTTGTTAGGTGAGCTGGCAGTAAAATACAAAGAGATAATCGCGGGTGAAAACAAATAGTAGTTTGCTTCTTATATTGTTTGTTCAAATAAGTTTTGGACAAGAAACGGTTTCGAAAGAAATTTCGGGGCAAATTTTAGAACCGTCTATTTCGGTTGAAGGAGTAAATATTATTAATATCGCGACTCAGGTAACATCTGTTTCTAATGCTGATGGAAAATTTTCTATAAAAGTAAAAGAAGGAGATGTTTTAGTTTTTTCGGCTATAAATTTGGAGTCTCTAAAATACCGAATTACAAATGCCGATTTTAGTTTGGCTTCGGTACAAATTAAAATGAAAACAAAGCAGACAGAATTGAGTGAAGTTGTTGTGAATAAATATGCTCATATAAATGCTGTGAATCTTGGAATCGTTTCGAAAAATCAAAAGAAATATACCGCTGCTGAAAGAAAATTGGCTGTTGCCGGGGATTTTAAACCTATTTCTCTTTTAGGATTATTAGGAGGTTCAATGCCTCTTGATCCTATTTTAAATAAAATAAATGGACGGACTAAAAACTTGAAAAAGAATATTGAAGTCGAGAAAAAGGAAGTCAGCATAGTACAACTGGGATATTTATTTGAACAGGCTTATTTTGTGGATCGTTTAGGTGTTTCTTCTGAATATGTTACAGGTTTTAAATATTACCTTGTTGAGAATGAAGAAGTCGTTTCTCTTTTGAGAAGCAAAGAGAAGTCTAAGCTGGAGTTTTTAATAAACGAGCTGGCGGTAAAATACAAAGAAATAATAGCAAGTGAACTTAAGTAATACTTTATATATAACCTTTTTTATGTGCTTTGTTCAAATTTGTTTTGGGCAAAACAGCAATGGAAAAGTAATTTTGGGGCAAATATTTGAACAATCTACTCCAATCGGCGGTGTAAATGTTATTAATAATAATACGCAGATTGCGACTGTTTCTGATGATGATGGGCGTTTTTCAATTTCGGTAAAAGAAGGAGATGTTTTGGTGTTTTCGGCAGTAAATTTAGATCCTGTAAAACGTCGGATTACAAATGGTGATCTTAGTTTGAGTTTGCTTTCGATTAAAATGACAGCAAAAGAAATTGAATTAAAAGAAGTTGTTGTAAATGATAATTACGGTATTACGGCTGAAAATTTAGGAATTGTACCTCATGGACAAAAAACGTATACGCCGGCAGAAAGGAAAGTTTATACGGCAACTTCAACCTCGGTGGATAAAATATTAAATGGGATTTCGGGGCGGACTGCAATGCTGAAAAAGGAGATAAATGTTGAGAAAAAAGAGATGCTTTTTAGAAAAATAGAATATCTTTTTGATGAGAACTATTATACTGAAAGATTAAAAATCCCTGTTAATGATATTAGAGGATTTCAATTATTTTGTGTAGATGATACTGAATTTGCCGTATCTTTGAATACTAAGAATAAAACAATGAGTATGTTTTTAATTACTGATTTAGCCCGTAAATATCTTATAATCCTTGAAAATGAAAAATAAAATTACAATTGTTGTTATCTGCTTGTTTTGTCAAGTAATGTTTGGTCAAAATAATCCAAGAACCTCTTTGCATGGTCAGGTTGTTAATGGGTCGCTTGCTATAGAAAGCGGTTATGTTATGAATGTAAATGCTAAAATTAGAACATTTATTGGTTCTGGCGGGTTGTTTGATATTATGGCAAGACCTAAAGATACGCTGTTGTTTACTGGTTTAGCTTTTCAATCAAAGAAAATTGTTTTAACAGAGAAAGACTGTTCTCAAATTCTTTTTTCAGTGCCATTAGATTTGGTAAGTAATGAATTGAAAGAAGTTTTAGTTCGAAAAGATTTAAAAGTTAAAGCTTTTCAAGGCGGAAACTCACAGACTCTTGTCGATATGCAGTTTGAAGATGATAAGCAGTCTACAGCAAAGAATACTGTAATGTACTCTGATCAAACAATTAAATACGGAACTGATTTCGTTAGAATATTTAAGGATGTAAAAAAACTTCTTTCTAAAAATAAAGATGTAAAAGAAGAAGTGATATCTGATATTGCTTTTGTAGAATATTCTAAAGCTAATTTTAAACCAGATTTTTATACAAAAACTTTAGGTTTGAAACAGGATGAAATTGATTTATTTTTAATGTATTGCTCTAATGATCCTGAATCTAAAAGGCATCTTAAGCCAGAAGAAAAATTTGAATTGATCGATTTTATGATCAATAAGAATAAGGAATTTAAAAAGGTGAATTCTCCGCAGTAATGAAAAAAAGGTTCGTTTATCCTTTAATAGGTATATTATTTCTTTCGCTTTCCGCTTTTGCCTTTCATAAGTTTTATGTAGGTGTTTTTCAGGTTGAATATGCGGCAGAAAAGAAAATGATTCAGATTACATCTCGAATTTTTATTGATGATTTGAATAATGGTATGGAGAAAAAATACCATAAAAAAACATTTGTAGGCACAGAGCGTGAAACTCCTGCAGATGCAGATCTTCTTAAAAAATACCTTTCCGAAAATTTTTCGATTAAAGTAAACGGACAGGCAAAACCAATCACTTTTTTGTCTAAAGAAGTTGAAGGAGATGTTTTGGTTTGCTATTCCAAAATAAAAGATGTTGAGAAGTTTAAGACGATCGAAATTGTAAACACAGTTTTGGTTGATTGGAATGCTGAACAGCAGAATATTACACATGTAACTGCATTTGGAACTAAAAGGAGTGTGCTTTTTACTCCGTCTTCGAGGAAAGAATTGTTAAAATACTAATTTATAAGTTAAATAAGTATATTAATTATTATTTTCACACCCAGATATAATTACCATTAAATTTTTATGAAAAAACTTTCATTATTATTAATTTTTCCTGCTATGTTAATTGCTCAGGAAAAAGGAACAGCACCAAGACAACAAGGTAAATACGATACTAATAAGTTTAGTCAGATGTACGATTTGCTGGCAACACCAAATATGTTTCGTACAGCATCTGGTGCACCTGGACCGGCATATTACCAGCAGCAGGCAGATTATAAGATTGATATTGAATTAGACGATAAAAAATCAAAATTAAGTGGTTATGAAACAATTACTTATTCTAACAATTCGCCAGATAGTTTAGAATATTTATGGGTGCAATTAGATCAAAACCAAGCTAAAGCTAATACACAGACTTCATTGGCTGAAGGTGAAAAGATTAATCAAGTTTTACCGCTTGAAGGTTTTTCTAATAAATATTTAAAGAAAGATTTAGAACGTGGTTTTAATATTGAGCAGGTAAAAGATGCAAAGGGAAATCCAATGTCTTATACGATCAATGAAACTATGATGCGAATTAATCTGGTTTCACCTTTAAAACCAGGAGAGAAAATCGTATTCTCAGTAAAATGGTGGTACAATATCAATAATTATAGAAAAGAAGGCGGACGTTCAGGTTATGAATTGTTTGAAAAGGATGGGAATAAATTATATGTAATTGCTCAGTTTTATCCAAGAATGGCAGTTTATAATGATGTTGAAGGATGGCAGAATATGCAGTTTTGGGGAAGCGGAGAATTTGCGCTGCCTTTTGGGAATTTTGATGTAAATATTACAGTTCCTGCAGATCACGTAATTGATGCAACTGGAGAATTAACAAATAGAAGTGAAGTTTTTACGGCAGAACAAGTTAAGCGTTACGAACAGGCTCAAAAATCATTTGATAAACCTGTTGTAATTGTTACACAAGCTGAAGCAGAAGCAGCAGAAAAAGGTTTTTCTGAAAAGAAAAAAACTTGGAAATTCAGCGCTAAAAATGTTCGTGATTTCGGAATTGCATCTTCAAGGAAATTCATCTATGATGCGATGGCTGTAAAATTGAACAATAAAATTGTAATGGCAGAGTCTGTTTATCCAAAAGAATCAAATCCGCTTTGGGGAGAAACTTCTACCATGACAGTTGCACATACTTTAAGAAGTTATTCAGCGCACACTTTTGATTATCCTTACCCGAAAGCAGTATCAGTTTCTGCTGAAGATCAAGGTATGGAATATCCGATGATTTGCTGGAATTACGGACGACCTGATGAAAATGGGGTGACTAGTAAAGAGGTTAAAAATGGAATGATTGGCGTGGTTATTCATGAGGTTGGGCACAACTTTTTTCCAATGATTGTAAACTCAGATGAGCGTCAATGGACTTGGATGGATGAAGGTTTAAATTCCTTTTTAGAATATTTGGCTGAGCAGGAATTAGATCCAACGTTTCCTTCAAGACGCGGACCTGCAAAAAATATTGTTCCTTACATGAGCGGCGATCAAAAGTTTTTAGAGCCAATTATGTCTAACTCTGAAACAATTCACCAGTTCGGAAATAACGCTTACGGAAAACCTGCAACAGGTCTTAATATTTTAAGAGAAGTTGTTATGGGAAGAGAGTTGTTTGATTATGCATTTAAAACATATGCAAATAGATGGAAATTTAAACACCCAACACCTGAGGATTTCTTTAGAACAATGGAAGATGCTTCGGCTGTAGATCTAGATTGGTTCTTTAGAGGTTGGTTTTATTCAACTGATTTTGTTGATATTGGAATTAAAGATGTTAAGCAATATTATGTTTCTGATACTCCAACGGCAGATATTAAAGATGTAAAAGTTAGAAAAGGTCGTTTTGGTTTTGAAAAAGGTCCTTTCGTATACTTAGTTTCTGGAGATAATGCGGAAGTAAACTCTTCTAAGAAAAAAGCATTAGATGTTGAAGATATTAAACCACTGGCAGATTATGTTGATCAAACATTTACTGCTGAGGAAAAAGCAAGTATAAAATCACCTAAATATTTTTATGAAGTTGAGTTTAATAAGCCAGGAGGTATGATTATGCCAATTCTTGTTGAAATAACTTATGAAGATGGGACAAAAGATAATTACAAATATCCTGCACAAATTTGGAGAAAAAACAATGATACAGCTAAGAAAGTGTACGCAGTTTCAAAAGCAATAAAAAGCATTCAAATAGATCCAAAATTATTAACTGCAGATATTGATGTAACTAATAATTCTTGGCCAAAAGTAGAACAAAAGTCAAAATTTGACTAAGAATAAACCTAAAAGACTCTGAGAAGAGTCTTTTTTTTTAAGGAAATTTTAAAACGGCACGCTGCAAAATTTAATATCTTTGTGGCACACAAAAATAAAAGTTATGTTTGGTATAGGAGGAGGAGAATTAATTTTCATACTGTTTATAGTATTAATGCTTTTTGGTTCTGATAAAGTGCCCGAAATTGCTCGTACTATGGGTAAGGCAATGGCTCAGTTAAAAAATGCAACCAACGATATTAAAAGCGAAATTCAAAAAGGAGCAGAGGCCAATGGTCTTGATACAAAATCTTTGACTGATATAACAGGTAATATCAATGCACAGATAAATGATGCAAAATCAAATATATTAGGAGATACTGGAAATCTGCTTGGAGATACTGCAACAGAAATCGATAAGGTAAAAGAAGATATAGATTCAATTTCAGGACCAGTAAAACGTCAAAGGTAATATGCTTGAAAAAATACAAGAATTAGATGTAAATTTATTAGTATATCTAAACGGACTGGGTTCTGAGACTTATGATAAACTTTGGCTGATTATTACCAATCAATTGTATTGGACTCCATTATTTTTATTAATGTTTTATCTTATTTATAAAAAAATAGGAGGGAAGCAAACCTTGTATTTATTACTTTTTATTGCAATTTTAATTGCATTTACAGATCAAACTACCAATTTATTCAAACATACATTTCAGCGTTTACGTCCTTGTAATAATCCTGATATCAATTCGATTATTAGAGTTGTTCAGGTTAGAAAATCATTCAGTTTTTTCTCAGGACACGCAGCAAACACAATGGCAGTTGCTACTTTCTTGTATTTGGTTTTAAAACGCCATTTCAAGTATTTAGGCTTCTTGTTCTTATGGCCTTTAATTTTCGCTTACAGCCGAATTTATTTAGGATTGCATTATCCAGGTGATATTCTAACAGGATATTTCTTTGGAGCTCTCTTTGGTTTCTTGATTTATTTAGCTTACCGAAGATTAAAACCGCAATATTTTCCAGGATAGTTTTTTAAGGTTCTGAGTTTCTAAGATACTAAGGTTCTAAGTTTTTGTTTGAGAAAAACTTAGAACCTTAATTATTTTGTAGAGTTGTTTTCTCGCTCCATTCTAATTCTGAAGGAAGCTCTTGTTTGCTAAATTCAATATGAATAACCCTTCTTCTTTCGTTGTTTGTGGTTTTGTTTGAAGCATGAAACAATAGTGGTTTCATTATCATAATACCGCCTTTTTCAACTTCACATATTGTTTCTTTTTCATTTTCAAAATTGAGATTTTCAATTCTTAAAATTCCTTTTGAATGTGAATTATTGATGACTTTTAAAGCGCCATTATCTTTTGTGGTTTTATCAATATGAATTCTGATTGTAAAATTGTTTTCTAAAATTTCTTGTGGAGGCTGAACAGCATATTGATTTTGCTTTACAGTCCAATTTTCGAAATTTTCAACATCAATCTTCTTATCTACAGAAATTGTTAAATCTTGATGATAAGCGACAAACCAATTTGATTTTTCAGGTTTGTCGAAATAAATTGATTTGGTTATGAAATATCCTTTTCCAAAATTAGATTTAATAATCTCATTTAAATTTTGATTGAAAATCAAGTCTAAAGTTTCTGGAATTTCTTTGTGAAATTGTCTGATCGCGAACAAATCTTGCGATTTTCTAAAAGTTGAAATGTTAAAATCATTTTTGGTGACATTTTCAATTAATGAAATCAATTTTTCAATTTCATTAGTAGTATAAACATTGTTTATTATTGAAAAACCTTCATTGTTTATCTGATTTGAATGATTCATTCTAAGTAGATTAAAAATTAGAAAAGAAAAAACCTTGGATCTCAGTATTTTAAAATCTACAATACTCTGCTCACTGTCAATCCGTCGCGAATTGGTAGTAAAACCGTTTCTACTCTTGGATCATTTTTTAAATGTAGATTGTATTCTAAGAGTACTTTTGTACTCACATCATTCGGATGAACTGGTTCTAGTACTTTACCGCTCCATAAAACATTATCTGATAAAATAATCCCGCCTTTGTTCATTTTTGGTACGATCATTTCCCAATAATTAAGATAGTTTTCTTTATCAGCATCAATAAAAACTAAGTCAAACTTTATATCCAAAGTCGGAATAATATCAATTGCTTCTCCTAAGTGCTGAAAAATTTGGTTTCCCCATGGAGATGCATCAAAATACTTACGCTGAAAATCGATTAATTCTTCTTTAATATCAATGGTATGCAATTGTCCGTTTTCCTGCATTCCTTCACACAAGCATAAAGCGGCATAACCCGTGTAAGTTCCAATTTCAAGAATATTAACCGGGCGGATCAATTTAGAGAGCATACTTAAAACGCGGCCTTGAAAATGACCGCTCAGCATTCGTGGTAAAAGTATTTTTTGGTAAGTTTCTTTATTGAGTTTTGCCAGCAATTCTGGTTCGTTTTCAGAATGTTGTTCGATATAATCTTCTAGATCTTGTGATATAAAATGCATCTTGTATTTTGTTCTAATTTAAAGCAAAAATACAAAAAATATCCGCTTACAATTTTGCATAAAAAAACCATTCGTGTGAACGAATGGTTTCAGTATTAATTTTGAGTTGAAAATTATTTTTTCAAAGCGTCATTTACTTCTTTAGCTGTTTTTACAGTTCCGTCTTTGGCAGCTTTAGCAGCATTTTCTACTTTTTCAGCACCTTTTTTAGTAGCGTCTTTTACATCAGCAGCTGTTTTTTTAGCAGCAGTTTCAACATCATCGGCTGCCTTTTTAGTGGCATCTTTTACTTCTTCGGCAGCATTTTCGGTTTTAGTAACAGCGCTGTCTTTTACTTCTTTAATATCTGTTGTTAAAGAGTCAACTTTGTTTCCAAGAGTTAATTCATCTTCTGCAGGTTTTGGCTCTTTCTTTTCGCATGATTGCACAGCGAATGTTAATAATGCAAGTACAGCTAAAGTTAAAATTTGTTTTTTCATAATAAATTGTCTTTTTAGGTTAAAAATTTTAAAACGTTATAAAGTGGAATAATAAAAATACAAATTTTAAAATGATTGCGCGCTTTGTAAGATTATATTTTCTTTTGAGTGCAAGACAATTCTCGTGCCAAATTTTTAAATTTTGATCGGCCGAAGCATTTTTTTTAATGACAATTGAGACTTTAGTTTTTATACAAACTAAAGTTTGGATATGCAAACAAAAACTGGAGAAAAAGTTAAGCTACATTTTTATAATTAGTTAGTTTATTAAATTCTTCAATTGTTTTATAGTTCAAAGCCGAATGTCTTCTTTTTTTATTATACCAAATTTCGATGTATTCAAAAATTTCAAGTTCCATCTGTTCTCTAGAAATCAATTTACTTCCATAAACCAATTCCGTTTTTAAAGATTTGAAAAAACTTTCAGCAACCGCATTATCCCAGCAGTCTCCTTTACGGCTCATACTTCTTGTGATATTTTTATAAGAATCCAATACATTAGTAAATTTTTTATTGGCATATTGGATTCCTCGGTCAGAATGGAATATTAATTCACTTGCAATTGTTCTGTTCTTTACTGCCATTTTCCAAGCCGTCATTGTAGTTTGTTTAGTGCTTAGTCCATTGCTTAAACTCCAGCCGACTATCTTTCTGTCAAATAAATCTAAAATGATGGTCAGATATAAAAATCCATCCTTTGTCTGTATATAGGTGATATCTGAAACCCAAGCCTTTGTTGGTTCGGTTACTGTAAATTCTCTTTTCAGGATATTTGGCACAACAAAATGATTATGTTTTGAATTGGTTGTTACTTTGAATTTTTTACTCAATTTGCTGTACAATCCTAACTGCTTCATGTATTTAGCTACAGTTATTCTGGATATCTGATATCCTTGGCTTTGGAGTTCCAGAGTAATTCTTGGGCTTCCATATCGTTGTTTAGCATTAAAGTATATTGACGTAATTTCTTCTTTAATCAGAGCAGTCTTCCTCTGTCTTTCTGATAGAATCTGTCGCTTCCAATTATAGTAGCTGCTTGGACTTATTTTTAAAACTTTGCACATCTTTTCAATCGAATATATTTTTTCATGGTCTTTTATGAAAAGATAAATCATCGACCTCCCTTGGAAAAGATGCTTATAGCCTTTTTTAGAATATCACGTTCTAATTCTGTTTCTTTTAATTTTTTTTCAAGCTCATGGATTTTTTCCTGTTCAGGGCTAAGTTTTAATTTTCCTTTCCCAGGAAAACTTCCTGTTCCAAATTCTTGGTAATCCTGACGCCATTTGTAAAGCAAAGGTGCTGTTATTCCAAGTTCCTTGGCTAATTGTGAGATATTATCTCTTTCATAACTTAATTGGACTGCTTTCTCTTTAAAATTGCGGTCATAAGTTTTACGATTATCTTTCATGCTCTAAAGTTAAGATTTAGTTCTTAACTAGAACTCCATGCTAAGTTAGCACATCCAACTACTGAATAGGTTTTTTGTGCACTTAATTGTAATGAGATTGTTGTAAAAATCACTGTAAATAAAATTGATTTAATTGTTTTCATTTTTGAGAATTTTAGGTTGATCATTTAACTTAGAAAGCTTAAAACATTTGCAGTGGTTAAAGAGTTTAATGCTTCCTTGAATTTCTTATGTCAAAATTATCAGGCATCTGCAAAAAATAGAATGATAAAAATCAGGGCAAAAGTGATTTAAATTGTTATAGTAAATAATAGGGAGACAAATTGAACTTAATCATAGGTTTGCAGAAAAATGTTTGTAATATTAAGTGCTTGTTTCTTAGTGAATTATTTGTGTTTTTAAGAATGGTGTAAAACTCTTTTTATTGTAGATCATTTTTTCGATTTAATTAAGAATGCGTTTAAAAATCAAAAAAAAGGACAAAAGTGATTAACTTTGCAGCATGCAAATGGAGAAAAAAGACATACGAGCCTTATCAAAAGAGCAATTACGAGATTTTTTTGTCGCAAATAATGACAAAGCTTTTCGCGGAAATCAAGTCTATGAATGGTTATGGAGCAAAGGAGCTCATAGTTTTGAAGATATGACAAATGTTGCTAAAACAACACGATCTATGCTTGAAGACAATTTTGTAATCAATCATATTAAGGTTGATACAATGCAGCGCAGTACAGATGGCACCGTAAAAAATGCCGTTAGACTTCATGACGGACTTGTTGTTGAATCTGTTTTGATTCCTACAGAAACTAGAACCACCGCTTGTGTATCTAGTCAGGTTGGCTGCAGTTTAGATTGTAATTTTTGTGCTACGGCACGATTAAAGAGAATGCGGAATCTTGAGCCGGGAGAGATTTACGATCAAATCATGGCGATTGATAAAGAAAGTCGTTTGTATCACAATCATCCGCTTTCGAATATTGTTTTTATGGGAATGGGAGAGCCTTTAATGAACTATAATAATGTCATTAAAGCGATAGACATGGTTACGTCGCCCGAAGGTTTAGGAATGTCTCCAAAACGCATTATGCTTTCGACATCTGGAATTCCAAAGATGATTAAAAAGATGGCAGATGATGAAGTGAAATTCAAATTAGCAGTTTCATTGCACTCGGCAATAGACGAAACCCGAGCTAAAATTATGCCTTTCAGTAAAAACTTTCCTTTAAAGGACTTACGAGAAGCATTAGAATATTGGTACAGAAATACAAAAAGTAAAATCTCGTATGAGTATGTGGTTTGGAAAGGAATTAACGATGACAAAGCTTCTATTGATGCATTGGTTAAATTTTGCAAATATGTGCCTTGTAAAGTTAATTTAATAGAATATAACCCAATTGATGATGGAGAGTTTCAACAGGCTTCAGAAGAATCAATTTTAGCATATATTAAAGCTCTAGAAAACATTGGAGTTGTGGTTAAAGTTCGACGCAGCCGCGGAAAAGATATCGATGCTGCCTGCGGTCAATTGGCAAACAAAGAAGGATAGAATTTTATCTTGAAATATAAAAAAAGCATTAAAAACAAAAATAGTCTTGTTTTTAATGCTTTTTTTCTGGGCAAAAAGGATTCTTATTTTTTCAAATCGATTTCTTCCGTTACTCCATCTTTTGTTACTTTAGCAAGCGTATCACAGTCACCGTTGCCATAATCAATAATTGCTTTTGCATCATTTTTAGTTATTGACACAATACCTTTTACAGGGAATGGGGTTTTGCATGAAGCTTTAAATTCTAGAGGGGTTGTAATTTCTGCCGAAAAAGTATCTCCATTTGGGAAAGTAGTTGTGCCGCTTCCAGTTACTACATAAACATTATCTTCCCAATCAGACCAAGTTTTATAACCAGCAGTCATTTCTTTAACCAAAGTGCCTTTTCTGGTGTAAACACTTCCATCATCAAAAGTAATAGTCATATCTATTGCAGCTGTTGAAACCGGATGTGCTTCTGCAAGTAAATCTGTTGATTTTACAGATCGAACTATGCTTTTGCTTCCTTGAAGTTTTTTGCCATTGTGATAAAATCCATCAAAAGTATAACTAATGGTTTGAGTTGACGCTGAAAAATCATTAGAGAAAGAAATAACCATTTTTCCTTTCACAGTGTTTCCGTTTTCCAGAGTACAGCCCTCAACACCAAAATCAACAGTAATTGTCCAGGTGCTATTAGTTAATGCAGTTGTAATAGTAGCACAGCTCGGAAGGAAATTTTTTACCGGACCGCTTGGTTTTGCAGTTAAATTTTGCTGTGCATTAAATTGATCTTCAGCAATAGCAGTTACATCTTGAATCGAGGCATCAATTTTAGAATTTGTAACTATTTCAGTGTTTGTAATTGCGTCAGATGATCCGTCATTTGTTTTTTCATCAGAATTACAGCTGATAAAAAAAGATAAAGCGACTAATGTTCCAATAAATAAAAATTTTGTTTTCATAATAAATAGTTTTCTTGATTTTAATTAATGAATACAAATTAGGCTTTAACTAGAATGTGTTTTTGGTGAGTTTTTTAGGCGGGTAGAGAAAAATGTTGATATACTAACATAAAATACACAACGTTTTTTTATTTAAAATAGTATATTTGGAATCGAAATGAATATTACTTCACAAATAAAACTGCCCATTTTTAACGAAATGGAACTTTTTGAAAAAAAGTTTCATGAATCGATGACTTCAAAGGTGGCATTACTGAACAGAATTACCTATTACATAGTAAACCGTAAAGGTAAGCAAATGCGTCCAATGTTTGTGTTTTTAACCGCAAAAATGGTCTCTGGAGGTGCTGTAAACGAGAGAACGTATAGAGGAGCTTCGGTAATTGAATTAATTCATACGGCAACTTTGGTTCATGATGACGTTGTAGACGATAGTAATCGCCGTCGCGGATTTTTCTCGATCAATGCACTTTGGAAAAACAAGATTGCAGTTCTGGTGGGAGATTATTTACTTTCAAAAGGTTTGCTGCTTTCTATTGATAATGGAGATTTTGATTTACTTCGAATTATTTCTGTTGCCGTTCGCGAAATGAGCGAAGGAGAATTGCTTCAAATAGAAAAAGCCCGCAGACTTGATATTACCGAAGATGTTTATTATGAAATCATCCGAAAAAAGACTGCAACACTTATAGCAGCTTGTTGTGCGCTTGGCGCAAAATCAGTAATTGAAGATGATGTTCAGGTTGAGAATATGCGAAAATTTGGTGAGCTTATCGGAATGGCTTTTCAAATCAAAGATGACTTATTCGATTACAGCGAAGAAGCAATAGGTAAACCAACGGGAATCGATATTAAAGAGCAAAAAATGACTTTGCCTTTAATTCATGTTTTAAATACTTGTACTCCGAAAGAAAAAAAGTGGTTGATAAACTCCATCAAAAACCACAACAAAGACAAAAAACGCGTAAAAGAAGTTATTGCCTTTGTGAAAAATAATAATGGTTTGGCTTACGCCGAAAATAAAATGGTGCAATTTCAGCAAGAAGCACTTTCACTTTTAGAGAATTACCCTGATTCTGATTTCAAAGCGGCACTTACTTTAATGGTAAATTACGTTATTGAAAGAAAGAAATAATTTCTTTTAATTAGATTTATTAATTATATAATTGATTTACTTTATTGTAAATCAGTCGTTTGTTTTGCTTGGTTCGAAATTAAGATTTTTTTATTGAAATTTTTTAAACTTCATGCAACCATTTCAAATCGACAATCGTCTATGCTAATAGAAGACTGTTTCTAAAACCAAAAACCGAAAGCTTATTAATGAAAATTATTCCGTTACATCAAGAAGAAACCGAAATCATAAAGTTGGCAGTCGAAAATAATCGGCAGGCACAACAGCAGATTTACAGCAGGTTTTCTTCGAAAATGCTGAGTGTCTGCCGTCAATATATAAAAGACATTCAGCTGGCAGAAGATGTTATGATAACGGCTTTTATGAAAGTGTTTACCAATTTAAACAAATTTGAAAATAAAGGAAGTTTTGAAGGTTGGATTCGCAGAATCATGGTTAACGAATGTATTTCGTATTTAAGAGTTCAGAAAAAAGTAAAATTTGCCGAAGAGGAGTTTTTTGTTGAAGAAAGTTTCAACGCAATCGACAGTCAATTTACCGTAGATCAGATTCAGTTTTTAATTGATGCTTTACCCGATGGTTATAAGATGGTTTTCAATTTATATGCTATCGAAGGATACAAACATAATGAAATTGCCAAGATGTTAGGGATTAATGAAGGAACATCAAAATCGCAATTATCGCATGCTAGAAAAATGCTGCAAACACAAATTACTATTTTAAAAAAACAAGATAATGGCACAGAATAATTTTGAAAAGGATTTTCGTGACAAACTAAATCAACGCAAAATTGAGCCGAGCAATAAAGCCTGGGATCGATTGGATGCAATGTTGAGTATAGCTGAAGAAGAGAAAACAACAGTTTTGCCACGCTCAAAAAATGATTCAAAAAGAAAATGGCTTTACATAGCTGCAAGTATTGCTGGGTTTTTACTAGTTGGAACTATCTTATTTAATCAAAAAGAAAATTCAGTCGAAACTCCAAAGAATAATGTTGTAGTAGAAGAAAATAGAGAGAAAGACTCAATTGTTCAGCCAGCTTTAAATGTTGTAGATTCAATAAAGCAGGAAGTTGTAGTTTCAGAAAAAGAATCTGTTGAGAAAGAGGAAAAACTAAAACATAAACACTTAGATGTTTCGGGTCAAAAATCAAGTAAATCAACTAAAAATGGATCAAATCAAATAGCGGAGTCTTCAATCATCATCAAAAACAATCAAGAAAAACAATCAAAAACAAATCAAATCACAATTGGTGAAACTTCTAAAAAAGAAAGCGTAGATCAATTATTAGATTCGGCAGAAAAAACAATTGTAGCAGAAAATTCGGCTAAGCCAAAATCAAAAGTAAAAGTAAATGCTAATGATTTACTTAATCAGGTCGATGGCGAATTGGAGCTTTCCTTTAGAGAAAAAGTAGTTACAAAAGTCAACAAAAATTATCAATCAGTAAAAGTCGCTCTGGCAAACCGAAATCAACAGGAGTAGAGAATTGATAATGTCGTAAAGGAGCAAGAAAGAAGAAAGAAGGAAGAAAGAAGGAAGAAGGAAGAATGTAGATTTTTAGTTCCGAAGGAAAGATTCATATTGCTGCGTCGTCCTGAGACTTCAGGATTAACCAGATATGGATATGGAATAAAGAATTTACCGCTAACAATTAACAATTAAAAGAATTATCATCAATCAACAATCAATCAACAATCAATCTAAAAAATCAATTATGAAAAATTTTACCATTTATCTCGTAGTTCTAATTTTTTTATTTGTCAGTAAGGTTTTGGGTCAGGAAACTTTCGAATCAAAGGCAAAGAAAATTGCAAATCAAATAGAAAAAGTTACTAAAGAAGAAAAAGAAAAGCTAAAAGAGGAAGTTGAAGCTGTAAATGTGCAATTGTCTGAGGGGAAAATTACACAGCAACAAGCAGATAAGCGCAAGAAAGAATTAGCGGAAGCTAGAGCTGTAATTATTGAAGAAAAAGTGACTTTGGCACAAAATGAGCTCAATGATCTGGTTCAGCAAAAAGTAGACGGAAAACTGAAAGAACAAGATTCAACAAGAAAAAGTAAGATCGTTATATATTGGGATAAGAATGACTGGAATCATAAAAAAACCAAAGATTCAATTCGAGGCGAAAAAAGAACGACTTCACAATTTGTATTTGCCGCAGGTTTAAATAGTACAATGGCGGATGGTAAACTTCAAGATTCAAATTATGATTTTATTGGTTCGCATTTTTACGAATGGGGTCTTACATTTAATTCCAGAATATTGAAAGACAATAATTTATTGCATGCCAAATATGGACTTTCGTTAATGTATAACAACCTTCGACCGTCGGATAATCGCAGTTTTGTTGTCAATGGTGATCAAACAGATTTAATCACAAATCCGATAAATTTAAAAGAATCTCGTTTTAGAAATGTGTATTTAGTCGCTCCTGTTCATTTAGAATTTGATTTTTCAAAAGATGGTCATTCTAATGGTAAAACATATTATAGAACACATAAAGGTTTTCGTGCAGGATTTGGCGGATATGCAGGAATCAATGTAAAATCGAAACAGATTTTAAAATTTGAAGACAACGATTATAAAACAACACAAAAAACAAAAGGAGATTACAATGTAAATAATTTTATTTACGGACTGAGTTCTTACGTAGGTTACAAGGAAATAAGTTTGTACTTAAAATATGATTTGAATCCTTTGTTTAAAAATAATACAGTTGACGAAAATAATGTTTCGTTAGGTATTCGTTTTGATTTTAATTAGTATGAAATTGAGTTTAGTTAGGAAGAAAAGCGTTTCAAGAGAAACGCTTTTTTTTGCTCTAAAATTCTAAAAATTCAAGTAGGATTTATGTACTTTTACAAGCTCTCATTTTTAAAAATAATTTAAGTTTTGATTTCACAAAATACAATAGATACTGTTTTTGAAACTGCTCGTGTTGAGGAGGTTATTGGTGATTTTGTCAATTTAAAACGTGCAGGAAGTAATTTCAAAGGTCTGAGTCCTTTCTCAGATGAACGTTCTCCATCGTTTATGGTGTCGCCTGCAAAAGGAATCTGGAAAGATTTTAGTACAGGAAAAGGAGGAAATTCTGTAAAATTCCTAATGGAGCATTCTCAGTTTACCTATCCGGAAGCCATTCGGTATTTAGCTAGGAAATATAATATTGAAATCGAAGAAACCGAACAAACAGATGCTGAAAAAGCAATGACTGATGTTCGTGAAAGTATGTATTTGGTTTCGGAATTTGCTGCTAAATATTTTCAGGATGTTTTAATAAATTCTGAAGAAGGAAAAGCAATAGGTCTTTCGTATTTTAAAGAAAGAGGTTTTACAAATGAAACCATTAAGAAATTCGATTTAGGATATTCTCCAGAAACTTGGGATGCTTTGACTAAAGAAGCATTAGGAAAAGGATATAAAATGGAATTCTTAGAAAGTACAGGATTAACCATTGCGAGAGAAGATCGCCCTTTTGACCGATTCAAAGGACGTGTAATGTTTCCAATTCAAAGTATGTCGGGCCGAGTTTTAGGTTTTGGAGGACGTATTTTGACGAATGATAAAAAAGCAGCAAAATATCTAAATTCACCAGAAAGTGATATTTACCATAAAAGTAAAGTGCTTTATGGAATTTATCACGCCAAGCAATCTATTGCCAAACAAAACAACTGTTATTTAGTTGAAGGTTATACAGATGTTATTCAGTTTAGTCAGGCCGGAATTGAGAATGTTGTGGCTTCGTCTGGAACTGCTTTAACGCCAGATCAAATCCGTTTGATTAATCGTCTGACTCGAAATATTACGGTACTTTTTGATGGTGATGCTGCTGGTTTACGTGCGTCTATTCGAGGAATCGATTTGATTCTGGAAGAAGGTATGAATGTAAGAGTTTGTTCTTTTCCTGATGGAGAAGATCCGGATAGTTTTGCTCGAAAAAATTCGCATGATGATTTAGTTGCTTATTTAGAAAACAATAGTAAAGATTTCATACAGTTTAAAGCTTCGATTTTGATGAATGAAGCTAAAAACGACCCAATTAAAAAAGCCGATTTGATTCGGGATATGGTTACCAGTATTTCTAAAATACCAGATCGTATTCAGCGTGAAGTTTATGTTCAGGAATGTGCCAGAATTATGGAGATTTCTGAGCAGGTTTTGGTAAGTACTTTGGCGCAGTTGATTCAAAAAGATCTTGCAGAAGTCGCTAAAAAGCAAAAACAGGAACAAAAACCTTTTGAAGTTTTTAGAAACCAAGCTCCAAAGAATACTGGGTTTTCAGGGGGAGATCCAGAAGATCCAAGAACAGGGCCGCCAGATGATTATTATCCGGGCGAACCTGGATATCCTCAAGAGCAGGCAGAAAAGGTTAATATTCTAGATGGTTTTGAACGGAAAATTATTGAAATATTATTGCTCTACGGAAGTGTTTTAGAAGATTTTGAAGATGTATTTCTAAAAGCAGATGAAGAAGGAGTTGTTAAAGAAGTCAGTGAAAAACGAAAATATAAAGTATACGAAAAAATCTATTTAAGTCTGCAAGAAGATGAGGTAGAACTTTCAAATGTATTGTTTCAAAATATTTTTTCGGGATTAATTGATTTTTACAATCAAAATGAGACTTTTAGTTTAGATAAATATTTGATGCATTTACAGCCTGAATTTGCTCAGGAAGTAACCAATATTTTAATGGAAGACGAAAGATTAACTATTCATAACTGGGAAGGCCAAAATATTTTTCCGAAACAAAAAAATGAGACAATAGAGCAAAATGTTTCTGATACAATATTTTCTATGCGCTGGTATTTGGTTTCAAAGATCATTCACGATTTAAAAAACTCACTGCTGACAGATCCGCAAGATGATAATTCAGAATTGTTGTCTATGGTTATAGATTATTCTAAATTATTAAATAATTTTTCTCGAAAATTAGGAAGAGTAGTAGTTCCTTATCATCAATAAAAATCAAAAAGCTCTATAATGTTAAACAGTATAGAGCTTTTTTTTTAGGTTTATGATTTTACCAAAGTAAAATCAGATGCCTTTAAATTAAATAATTTCTAAAGTCTTAGCTTTGTTTACTAAGTCAACTAAATTAGTAACATTCAATTTTGTCAATAATCTTAATTTGTAAGTACTGATCGTTTTTTCGTTCAGATTTAAGATTTTAGAGATTTCATTGTTTTTCTTACCATCACTTAAGTAACGTAAAACCTCGATTTCACGATTAGAAAGTTTTCTGTACAAACGCTCACTTTTGCTTTGTTTAGCAATAAGTGCCATGTTTTTACGTACAGTTTCGTTGATAATAATTTTTCCTTCGTGTACTTTAATAATAGAAAGACCTAAAGTTTCAAGTTTTTCTGTTTTGTGTACATACCCAGATACTCCAGCTTTAATAGCATTTGGAGCATACATTTGCTCAGCTAAGTCACTGAAAATTACAATTTTTGTTTTTGGGAAATTTTTCAAGATTGACTTTACTTCGAAGATGCTAGAAAGACCTTCTAACTCTAAATCTAGAATTAAAATGTCAATTTCCTTCGTCTGAAGGATATCTCTAACCATTGAAAAATTGCCTACATTGGCAACAATTGAAATTTGATCGTGGTCTTTAAAATAAGACTTAACGCCAAAGTGAGTCACAGGATGATTGTCTGCAAGACATACTTTAATCATAATTTTTACCTTTTTTAGAATTGTTCATGTTTTTGGAACTGTAAAATTAATAAATAAATTCTGTAATTAATTGCAGATGAATGTTAAAAGTTTTATTTTAACGTTTTTGGTATCAAACAAACGGGTATTGCATCCATTTTGTGCTTGTTGCTGGTGTTTAATCTTTTATAAATTTCAAAGACAGATTTTTCTCTCCCGGTAAAGTCATCCGCCGTATTTCCTGACTCCGAGGCTAACATTGCCCATTCAAGTTCGTCATAACTAGCTCCCAATTGATCTTCATCGGTTCTATTATCCCCGAAAAGACCATCTGTTGGTGCTGCCGTTAAAATAGATTCGGGAATTGTTAAAAATTCTCCTAAAGCATATACATCCGATTTCATTAAATCGGCAATTGGACTCAAATCTACACCTCCGTCACCATATTTTGTGTAAAATCCTACGCCAAAATCTTCTACTTTGTTTCCAGTTCCTGCAACCAGCAATCCATGAATTCCGGCTAAATAATATAAAGAAGTCATTCGTAAACGAGCGCGTGTATTGGCAAATGATAAATTTACTTTTGCTTGATCATCAGTTTCTGGAACTGCAGCTTTAAAAGCTTCAAAAACAGCTGTTAAATCAGTTTCTACACTCGAAACATTTGCAAAACGTTTTTTTAATTGTGTAATATGTTCTCTCCCTCTAGAAACTTGGCTTTCGGCTTGGTGAATTGGCATTTCGACACATAAAACTTGTAAACCAGTTTGTGCACACAATGTAGAAGTAACAGCAGAGTCGACTCCGCCCGAAATTCCAATTACAAAACCATTTACTTTTGCATTGTCAGCATAATTTTTTAACCATTCTACAATATGTTTGTTTACTTTTTCTGTTTGAATAGTGCTTTTTTTAGCCATAATAGTTTAAGTTTTAAGATACAGGGATGTATATTTGCACAAATATTTTTGAGTAAGCGATTATTTAAATTTATGCAACACAAATCTAATTAAAATAAAATGAAAATATATCGCTTTGCAGTGGTTCTGTGCGTGTTTTTTTTGTCTTGCAGCCAGAAAACAAAGGTTGAAAAAGAAGTCGAAGAAATTCCAATTGATATTAAAGTAGAACGTTTTGATAAAGTGTTTTTTGAAACAAAACCAGAGGATCTGGAAAAAGTAAAAAAACAGTTTCCTTTCTTTTTTCCAGCTGGTAATGATGATTCAGTTTGGTTAAAGAAAATGCAGGAACCAATTTGGCGTGAGGTTTATGAAGAAGTGCAAAAAAAATACGCCAATTTTGAGCCGGTTCGTCAGGAATTTAATTCGCTTTTTCAACATGTGAAGTATTATTTTCCTAAAACGAAAACACCGAAAGTAATTACTGTTATTGGAGAAATGGACTATAATGCTAAAGCAATCTATGCAGATAGTTTGGTTATTGTTGCGTTAGAGTTGTATTTAGGAAAAGAGCATAAGTTCTATGAGTTTCCAAATTATTTAAAATACAACTTTGAGGAAAAACAAATTATGCCGGATGTTGTTTCGAGTTTTGCTTATAGAAACATTCCTGCATATCCAGATAAGAATTTAGTTTCTCAAATGATTTTTGAAGGGAAACAGTTGTATGCAAAAGATTTATTGCTGCCAGAATATACAGATGCCGAGAAGATTGGTTATTTGCCAGAACAAATTAAATGGTGTGAGGAAAATGAAGCCTATATGTGGCGTTATTTTTTAGAAAAAGAGATGTTGTACAGTGCAGATCCTAAATTAACAACACGTTTTATTGCGCCGGCTCCGTTTTCAAAATTTTATTTAGAAATTGATAACGATTCTCCTGGAAGAGTGGGAGCGTGGATTGGCTGGCAGATAGTTCGTTCTTATATGAAAAATAATAATGTACAGCTGTCGGAATTATTAAAAGTGAATGCAAAAGAAATTTTTGAAAAGTCAAAATATAAACCTAAGAAATAATGTCAAATACAATAAACTCAGAGATTAAATTCAATATAGAATTAGATGAAAACCGCGTTCCAGAAAAATTAACATGGAGTGCGCAAGACGGCGGAGTTAAAGCTGAAGAAGCAAAAGCGATAATGTTGTCTATTTGGGACAGTAAAGCTAAAGAAACAATGCGTATCGATTTGTGGACAAAAGATATGCCTGTTGATGAAATGAAAATTTTCTTCCATCAAACATTAGTAGCAATGGCGGATACTTTTAAACGTGCAACAGACGACGAAAAAATGTCAGACACGATGAAAGATTTCTGTGATTACTTTGCAGAAAAACTTGAGTTGACTAAGTAATAGAAAATCCAATCCCGAAGCTTCGAGATAAATCCCAAGTTTCAATTGTACAAATTGAAATTTGGGATTTTTTCGTTTCAGCTTTATCTTTAATTAAGAATTATGGATGAGAATTGTGCGTTTTTTGATGTTTTGTAAATTCTGATTGTAGAATAAATTTCGACCAGATTTTATAGAGTATTTATTTTTTATGGATTACCTTGGTGAAGTAAAATTGATGATCAAAGAAAACTTAATTATATGTTATTTCCATTCCTTGTAAGTCTTGTAGGATTGTTCTTTTTGCTGATAAACAGTATTTGTTTTTATGTGAAGAGAAAAAATAAAGACACTCTGTATTTGATAATTATGGTTTATTTGGGGTGTTTATTTGTGCAGGAATTGTGCTGTAATATTATTGGGTTTTATCATCCAGGATCGAATTTCTTTCTTTCGCATTATTATTTTATTTTTCAGTTTATAGCTTTAAGTATATTTTTTCATCGGCTGCTTTCAAATATTGCTTTAAAGAGAATGATTCTTTTCTTTCTTATTACAGTATTGGTTTTACTGTCGATACAATATTATAGAACACCAGAGCTTTATTGGGAATTCAATTTGTTTGAAATTGGTGTTACCTCAGGATTATTGATTTTGTATGCATTTATCTTTTTGATACAGAATTTTAAAACTGATATGTCTGATTATTTTTATTTCTGTAATGGGTTGATTCTTTATTTAATCTGCAGTTTAAGTATTTTTTTAAGTGGTAATACAGATTCAGTAATTTTTACTGAGCCATTTGTGCTCGATTTTTGGTTTTTTAATTCATTGTTTTATATCATATATCAATTTTTAATATTTAAAGAATGGAAAGCTTTAAATAATAAAGTAGTAATTCAAGAATCAGATTATGATGCTTTTGATTATAATGAATAGTAATGAAATTAGAATTAACAGCCAATGAAAAATCCCAAACTCCAGTTGTAAAACTTGGAATTTGGGATTTTTTATATTTAGTATCTCGGTATTTTTAGTTAGAATTCAAAAAGTCGTTGTTGTTTTTAAAGACTTCTTGATTCACTTCGTCTATATAAGAAAGCAGTTCTTCTTTTCCTATTGATTCTGTAGATGAGGTTACGAAGTAATGCGGCATTTCGGCCCAGTTGTTTGCGTACATTTGTTTTTTGTATGCTGCAACATGTGAATCGATTTTTACTTTACTGATTTTATCTGCTTTGGTAAAAATAATGCAAAACGGAATTTCGCTTTCACCCATGTATGACATAAATTCAATGTCGATTTTTTGTGCTTCATGGCGAATGTCGATCAAAACAAAAGCGCAGACTAATTGCTCTCTATTTTCAAAGTAATCAGTAATGAATTGTTGGAAAACAGATTTTGTTTTTTTGGAAACCTTAGCATATCCGTATCCAGGTAAATCGACTAAAAACCAGTTGTTGTTGATTTTAAAGTGATTTATTAATTGAGTTTTTCCTGGTCTTCCAGATGTTTTTGCTAAATTTTTATGATTGGTAATCATGTTGATCAAAGAGGATTTACCAACGTTTGATCGGCCTATAAAAGCGTATTCCGGCAGAAATTCGGCCGGGCATTTTGAAGCATCAGAATTACTGATAATAAATTCGGCGGTATTAATTTTCATGTTTTTTGTTTTAAAACCTTCTTAAATTCGAAAGTTAGATGCTATAAATTCTTTGCAACAAGCCATTCTTCAAGAATTTTGTTGAATTCTTGAGGATGTTCCATCATAGCAGCGTGTCCGCATTTGTCTATCCAATACAAAGTTGAATTAGGCAATAAGTTGTCAAATTCTTCAGCAACATTAGGTGGTGTTACAGCGTCATTTTTACCCCAGATAATGCAGGTTTCAACTGTCATTTTAGGTAAATCTTTGGCCATATTATGGCGAATTGCACTCTTAGCAATCGTTAATGTTTTTATTAATTTTATGCGGTCATTAACAGTTGCGTAAACTTCATCTATTAATTCTGGTGTCGCAATTTTTGGGTCATAAAATACATCTTCAGCTTTCTTTTTGATGTATTCGTAATCGCCTCTTTTTGGGTAACTGTCGCCCATGGCGCTTTCGTAAAGTCCAGAGCTTCCTGTGATTACGAGTCCGGCTACTTTTTCGGGATATAGTTTGGTGTGGTAAAGTGCAATATGTCCTCCAAGTGAATTTCCAAGTAAAATAACTTGATCAAAACCCTTGAAATTAATAAAATCTTTTACGTATTTGGCAAAGCTTTTTACGTTTGTTTTTAAAATACTCTGCGTGTATATTGGCAAATCTGGGATTACAACTTTGTATCCTTTCGTTGGAAAATATTCCGCTACAGCATCAAAGTTACTAAGGCCTCCCATTAACCCGTGTAAAATAACGATAGGAGTCCCCTCTCCAGCTTCATAATAGCTGTATTTGCCTTCTTTTTTGTAGTTTTTGTCCATCTAATCTAATGCCAATTTCATTTTGGACAAATATAGGGTTAAATAAATAAAAATGAATTTTTGCTGCCCTTTTTTAACTAGATTATTTCGTTAGAATTAGTAAGTGATTATAAATCAGGTTTTAGTGCTTGATTTCCGGAAAAATGAGTTGTTAAATAAATTGCAGAATGTTTACTTTTTTAAGAGAAATAAAGCGGATTTTTTGTAATTCTTAAATGAAAATATTTCTAAACTGATTTTTGTCTAACGTATTGATTGTTCATGATTTAGGTGAGGTGGTAGTAAAGTGGTTAAACTTATTAACAAAGTGGTATATAGTGGTAATATGTGGTATTTTTTTTTATATTTTTGCTGTGTAACATATTAGTACGTTTTTCTTGAATACAATTGTTGGAACATATGAGTGTAAAGTCGATGCAAAAGGGAGGTTAATGATACCTGCGCCTTTAAAAAAGCAATTGGCTTCTTCTCTTCAGGACGGTTTTGTCTTGAAGCGTTCCGTTTTTCAGCAATGTTTAGAATTGTATCCAATGGAAGAGTGGAATCTAATGATGGCAAAAATTAATAAGCTGAATCGTTTTGTAAAAAAGAATAATGATTTCATTCGCAGATTTACTGCCGGCGTTAAAGTGGTAGATATTGATGCATTAGGGAGATTGTTAGTGCCAAAAGATTTAGTGACGTTTTCAGGTATTTCTAAAGATGTTGTTTTTTCATCTGCGGTTAATATTGTGGAAATTTGGGATAAAGATTTATACGAAAAATCAATAAGCGGCGAAGATATGGATTTTGCAGATTTAGCCGAGGAAGTAATGGGAAATATTAATGACGACGACAATGGAATATCATAATCCAGTTTTACTTCATCCAACAGTTGATGGTTTAAATATTAAGCCAGACGGCATTTATGTAGATGTAACGTTTGGAGGCGGCGGTCATTCAAAAGAGATTTTGAAAAGATTGGGCCCAAACGGAAAATTATTTGCTTTTGATCAGGATGAGGATGCGCTTGCAAATGCATTGCCAGACGAAAGGTTTACCTTGATTAATGAGAACTTTAGATTTATAAAAAGATTTCTTCGTTTTCATGGTGTTAAAGGAGTAGATGGAATCTTGGCAGATTTAGGAGTTTCATCGCATCAATTTGATGTTCCGGAGAGAGGTTTTTCAACCAGATTTGATGCCGAACTAGATATGCGGATGAGTCAAAAAAATGATTTAAATGCTTATCGAGTGGTTAACGAATATGAAGAACAGGATTTACGTCGTGTTTTTTTTGATTATGGGGAGTTGAAAAACGCGCCAGTTTTAGCAAGAACGATTGTTGAGGCGAGACAAGATTACCCAATCAAGACAACTGATGAATTAAAAGAGGTTCTTGCGAGGTATTTGCCGGAAAGAGTTAAGAATAAAATATTAGCTCAGATTTATCAAGCGATTCGTATTGAGGTAAATCAAGAAATGGATGTTTTGAAAGAGTTTATTGAGCAGTCTTTAGAAATATTGAAACCAGGCGGGAGATTTTCAGTAATCTCATACCATTCATTAGAAGACAGGCTGGTAAAAAGATTCATCAAAAACGGAATGTTTGAAGGAGAACCAGAACGTGATTTTTACGGGAATTTTTCAGTACCGTTTAAAACTATCGGAAAATTGATTGTTCCTGATGATGCTGAAATTAAAATCAATAATAGAGCAAGAAGTGCGAAATTAAGGATTGCTGAAAAGATATAATATATATAGGTAGAAAATGAAGAGTGGAGTATTTGGAATATTAAAAGCAAGATTTCTGCTAAATGATGATGCGGTAAAGAATTGGCGATTCATTGTTTTTATAATTCTGCTGGCAATTTTGATGATTGCAAATACACAGCGTTATGAACAGAAGGTTTTTGAAATTGCAAAATTAAATAACGAAGTAAAAGAACTAAGATCTGAATTTGTTGATCGACGTTCAGAATTGATGAAGTTAAAAATGGAGTCAACAATATCGGACAAGATGCTCGAAAAGCAAATTTTTCCATCGACAGTTCCTCCAGTCAAAATAGAAGTTAAAAAAGAAGAAGAAAAAAGTTTCTTTAAAAGAATATGGCAGTAGACGATAAACATATATCCTACAGAATTTACCTCGTAGCAGTTTTCATCTTTTTGATGGCAATTGCTATTGTTGTTAAATTAACCAATATTCAATGGGTTGAAGGAGATTATTACCGAAAATTAGCAAAACAGCGTACTGTTAGAAATTTTGTAATTCCGGCAAACAAAGGAAATATTTACTCTGCTGATGGAAGTTTATTAGCGACATCAATTCCGAATTATGAGATTCGTTTTGATGCTAAAGCTCCAAAAACAGAAACTTTTGAGAAGCATGTAAAAGCATTATCTGATTCTCTTGTAACGGTTTTAGGAAAATCTGGAAGTTATTTTGAGAAAGAATTACGAAAAGCCAGAGCAAATAAAAATCGTTATTATTTGATTGCTAGAAACTTAAGTTATACTGAATATGTAAAAATAAAAGGTTTTCCATTATTCAACTTAGGAGCTTTCAAAGGAGGGATTATTGTTGAGCAAGAAACAGTTAGGAAACATCCGATAGGAAAAATTGCCGAGAGAACAATTGGATACGACAGAATTGATCCAGCAACAGGAGTTGAAGTTGGAAAAGGAATTGAGTGGGCTTTTAAGAATTATTTGAACGGAAAAGATGGGAAAATCTTAAAGCAAAAAATCGCAAAAGGACAATGGAAGCCAATTCGTGATTTGAACGAAGTTGATCCTATTGATGGTTATGATGTTATTTCGACAATCGATGTTTTTATTCAGGATATTGCACACCATGCTTTATTAAAACAATTAGAAGACTACGAAGCAGATCATGGTTGTGTAGTGGTAATGGAAACAGAAACGGGACATGTAAAAGCAATTTCGAACCTGGGAAGAGCTGAAGATGGATCGTATTATGAAACTACAAATTACGCAATTGCGGAATCTCATGAGCCTGGTTCTACTTTTAAGCTAGTAGATTTAATGGCTGTTTTAGAAGATAAAGTGGCTGATACAAGTACAGTTTATGACAGTCGAGGTGGTGAAATTAGATATTACGGACGTGCTGTTCGTGATTCACATAAAGGCGGTTATGGAAAAGTTACATTAGCAAGAGGATTCGAGCTTTCTTCAAATACTGTAATGGTGCAGGCAGTTTATGAGAATTACAAAAATAACCCCTCTAAGTTTGTAAATCATATTAATAGTTATGGGTTAAACAAGACATTAGGGTTGCATTTTCAAGGAGAAGGAAGACCGTATATTCCGCAGCCTGGAGATAAACATTGGTCAGGAACTACGCTTCCGTGGATGGCTTTTGGGTATAATGTTTCGGTTACGCCAATGCAGACTTTAGCCTTGTATAATGCCGTTGCAAATAATGGTGTAATGGTTAAACCTCAATTTGTATCGGAAATTAAGGAATGGAATAAAACAATTAAAAAGTTTGATACAGAAGTGATTAATCCGAAGGTTTGTTCGCCAGAGACGCTTAAAAAAGTGAAAGCAGTTTTAGCGAATGTGGTAAAAAAAGGAACGGGTTCTAAATTGTATTCAAAGGATTTTTCGATGGCAGGAAAAACAGGAACTGCTATGGTGAATTATGGTAATGCAGGAAGAGAAGGAATGTATTATGCGTCCTCTTTCGTTGGGTATTTTCCGGCAGATCATCCAAAATATTCGTGTATTGTAGTGGTTCATAAACCAAATACATCTAGAAATAATTATTACGGTGCAGACGTTGCAGGACCGGTTTTTAAAAGAATCGCTCAAAAAATATTTACAGACGCACCATCCACAAATAAAATTAAACAGCTTGATTCTAAAATTGCGAAGCAGGAAAGCAGTTATGATAAATATGATGTAGAATCTAATAAAAAATCGAAACAAATTCCTGATTTAAAAGGAATGCCGGGAATGGATGCAATTGCTTTACTTGAGAACTTAGGTTTAAAAGTAAAAGTAACAGGAGTAGGAAAAGTTAAGAATCAATCGATTCAAGCGGGACAAAATATTAGTAGAAACTCAATTATAGTATTAGAATTATCGTGAAAATACTAAAAGACATATTATACAAAGCGGCGATTGAATCTGTTATAGGTTCAACAGAAACAGCTATTCATAAAATTGAATTTGATTCGCGTAAAGTTGAAGCAAACGATGTTTTTGTGGCAATACGAGGAACACTTTCGGATGGCCATGATTATATTAATAAAGCTATTGAGTTAGGTGCTGCAGCAGTTATTTGTGACACACTCCCTGAGACAATTCAAAAAGGAATTACGTATGTTCAGGTAAAAGACACCAATACGGCTTTAGCTTTTATGGCGGCGAATTATTTCGAAGATCCGTCAGCAAAATTAAAATTGGTTGGAGTAACGGGAACAAATGGTAAAACGACAATTGCCTCATTATTGTTTCAGTTGTTTCAAAAAGCAGGTTTTAAAGTTGGTTTATTGTCAACTGTAAAAATCATGGTGGATGAAACTGAATATCCAGCAACGCATACAACGCCAGATTCAATTACGATCAATCATTATTTAAATGAGATGATTGAAGCTGGAGTAACGCATTGCTTTATGGAAGTAAGTTCGCACGGAATTCATCAAAAACGTACAGAAGCATTGCATTTTGTAGGTGGAATTTTTACGAATCTTTCACACGACCATTTAGATTATCATCCAACTTTTGCTGAATACAGAGATGTGAAAAAATCATTTTTTGATTCTCTGCCAAAAACAGCTTTCGCTTTATCGAATATTGATGATAAAAATGGAACTGTAATGCTGCAAAATACGGTTGCAAGAAAATTTACGTATGCTTTGAAAACATATGCAGATTTTAAAGCTACGATATTAGAAAGTCAATTATCCGGTTTATTGTTAAAAGTAAATGATAATGAAGTTTGGGTAAAACTAATTGGAACTTTTAATGCATACAATGTTTTAGCTATTTACGGGACTGCTGTAGAATTGGGTATGGATAGTCTTGAAGCGTTGCGCTTGTTGTCTGATTTAGAAAGTGTTTCGGGTCGTTTTCAATATATTGTTACAGATTCTAAAATCACAGCAATTGTCGATTATGCGCACACACCGGATGCTTTAGAAAATGTTCTAAAAACAATTGAAGACATCCGTACTAAAAACGAGCAATTGATTACAGTTGTTGGCTGCGGCGGAAATAGAGATAAAACGAAAAGACCAATTATGGCAAAAATTGCAACAGATCTTAGTGACAAAGCAATTTTAACCTCAGATAATCCTAGAAACGAAGATCCTGAAGTGATTTTGGATGAAATGGAAAAAGGTGTAGAAGCTCATAATTACAAAAAAATATTAAGAATTACTGATAGAAAACAAGCAATAAAAACGGCTTGTCAATTGGCTCAGCCCAATGATATTATCCTAATTGCAGGAAAAGGTCATGAAACTTATCAGGAAATAAACGGAGTTCGTCATCATTTTGATGATATGGAAACTGTAAAAGAAATTTTAGATCAACTAGCAAAGTAAAGTTTAAACGGTTAATTGGTTATTCGTTTAATGTAGTAATTATTAAATGAGCAATTAACGAATCAACAAACCAACGATTAAACAAATAAACCACGATATATGTTATATTATTTATTTGAATATTTTGACAAAACACTGGATTGGCCAGGAACAGGAGTTTTTCAGTACATCACTTTTAGATCAGCTTTGGCTTTTATGCTTTCGTTGCTTTTATCAACGATTTACGGAAAGAGAATTATTAACTTCTTGCGTAACCAGCAAGTAGGAGAAACGGTTCGTGAGCTTGGTCTTGCTGGACAAAATGAAAAAGCAGGAACGCCTACAATGGGAGGTTTGATTATCATTTTTGCAACCTTAGTTCCGGTTTTGTTATTTGCAAGACTGCACAACATTTACATTGTATTACTTATTGTAACTACGCTGTGGATGGGTACAATTGGTTTTGTTGACGATTATATCAAAATATTTAAAAAAGATAAACAAGGGCTTAAAGGTATTTTCAAAGTTATCGGACAAGTTGGTCTTGGTATTATAGTAGGTGCGGTTCTTTATTTTAATCCAGCGGTTACCGTTAGAACGGATACTGGAAGAGCAGATATTTTTAAAGTAAATGCAAGCACTGCTGTGGTATTGCCAGCTCCTGCTGAAGAAAAATCTACTGCAACAACAATTCCGTTTGTAAAAAATAATGAATTTGATTACGCTGAAGTTTTATCATTTTTAGGAGATGGATATGAAAAATGGGCTTGGTTAGTATTCATCCCAGTAGTAATTTTTATTATCACGGCAGTTTCTAATGGGGCTAATTTAACAGATGGAATAGATGGGCTTGCGGCCGGAACCTCGGCGATCTCAGTCCTCGCACTCGGAATTTTTACGTTCGTTTCGGGGAACATTATTTTCTCTAATTATTTGAATATAATGTATATCCCCAATTCGGGAGAAATGACCGTCTTTATCTCTGCTTTTGTTGGGGCGCTGATTGGTTTTCTGTGGTACAACTCCTATCCAGCATCTGTTTTTATGGGAGACACTGGAAGTTTAACTATTGGAGGAATCATTGCAGTTTTAGCAATTGCAGTTCGTAAAGAAATATTAATCGTTTTGTTCTGTGGAATTTTCCTAGCAGAAAGTGCTTCGGTAATTATTCAGGTAGCTTATTTTAAATATACAAAAAGACGTTTTGGAGAAGGTCGAAGAATTTTCCTGATGTCGCCATTGCATCATCACTATCAGAAAAAAGGATACCACGAAAGTAAAATCGTTACAAGATTCTGGATTGTTGCAATTATGTTAGCCATTTTATCAATCATTACTTTAAAATTAAGATAGATGAGATTGGTAGTACTAGGAGGAGGAGAAAGCGGAGTTGGAACTGCGATCCTCGGGAAGAAAAAAGGTTACGATGTTTTTGTATCTGATTTCGGAAAGATAAAAGAGAGTTATAAAGAAGTTCTTATCATAAATAAAATTCCTTGGGAAGAAGAACAGCACACTGAAGATTTGATTCTGAATGCTGATGTGGTAATGAAAAGCCCTGGGATTCCTGAGAAATCTCCGATAGTAAAAAAGCTGATCGCAGCAGGAATAAAAGTGATTTCGGAAATTGAATTTGCATTTCCTTTTACAGAAGCAATGACAGTGGGAATCACGGGAAGTAATGGTAAAACAACGACAACAATGTTGACTTATCATCTACTAAAATCGGCTGGACTCAATGTAGGTTTGGGAGGGAATATAGGAAAGAGTTTTGCCTGGCAGGTTGCCGAAAATAAATACGATGCATACGTTCTTGAATTAAGCAGTTTTCAGCTGGACGGAATTATAGATTACAGACCAGATATTGCGATAATTACGAATATAAGTCCGGATCATTTAGATCGATACGAATATAAATATGAAAATTATATCAATTCGAAGTTCCGAATAACAATGAACCAGACTGAAAGCGATTATCTCATTTACGATGCAGATGATGAAGCAAGTGCAGAATGGTTAAAAAACAACAAAACAAAAGCAAAATTAATTCCTTTTTCATTGACTCAGAAATTTGATGAAGGGGCTTCTATAAATAACAACAAAATGGAAATAAAGATCAACCAAGAAGAGTTTACAATGGAAACAGAACACATTGCGTTAGAAGGAAAACATAACATGAAAAACGCAATGGCAGCAAGCTCCGTAGCTAAATTGATGCAGATTAGAAATGCAACAATTCGCGAAAGTTTATCTAATTTTCAAGGTGTTGAACACCGTTTAGAAAAAGTATTAAAAATTCAGAACGTACAATATATCAACGATTCAAAAGCAACAAATGTAAATGCTACTTTCTTTGCTTTAGACAGCATGAATGTTCCAACGGTTTGGATTGTCGGCGGAGTTGATAAAGGAAATGATTACAACGAATTAATGTCATTGGTTCGTGAGAAAGTAAAAGCAATTATTTGTTTAGGAATCGATAATCGTAAAATTATTGATGCTTTTGGAAACGTTGTTGATATTATGGTTGAAGTAAATAATATGAACGACGCTGTGAAAACAGCACAAAGATTAACAGAAAAAGGTGATGCTGTTTTATTGTCTCCAGCTTGCGCAAGTTTCGATTTATTCGAAAATTACGAAGATCGCGGAAAGCAATTCAAACAAGCAGTGCACAACTTGTAGAAAATAGTTTAAAGTTTCAGTTCTGATAGCTATCGAGATTGAAACCTGAAACAAAAGAAACTTGAAACAAAACAACAATGAAGGAGTTAGTTAACAAACTAAAAGGAGATAGAGTAATATGGTCATTCGTGGCTCTGTTGGCGTTGTTTTCATTTATGCCGGTTTTTAGTGCGAGTAGTAATCTAGCATACATAGGTCATGGAACTGGGAATACATTAGGTTATTTGGTTAAGCATTTAGCACACGTTTGTATTGGTTTTTTGATTATTTACTGGGTTCATAGAGTGCCATATCATTATTTTAGAGCGATTTCTAAGGTTGCACTTCCAGTAGTTTGGTTATTATTATTATACACCTTGTTGAAAGGAACTGTAATTGCGGGAGCAAATGCAAGCCGTTGGATTCAGGTGCCGTTCATTGGAATTACATTTCAGACATCAACATTAGCTGCAAGTGTGTTGTTTATTTATGTTGCTCGTTATTTGTCAAAAACCAAAGAAGAAAACGAACCGTTTCAAACCTCATTTATTCAGCTTTGGGTTCCGGTTTTTATCACTTTGGCACTTATATTACCAGCTAACTTTTCGACTACAGCGTTGATTTTTTCGATGGTTATGATGTTGACATTTATTGGTAAATATCCTTTAAAATATATTGGATTTATCATTGGTTCAGGAATTGCAATGCTGGCTTTTTTCCTTTTGGTGGCAAAAGCATTTCCAGATTCTAGATTCTTCAGCAGGGTATCAACTTGGGAAAGTCGTATTATGAACTTCACCACTGATAAACCAGATGAAGATGATTATCAAATTGAGAAAGCAAAAATTGCAATAGCATCAGGAAGATTAGGCGGGTTAGGACCTGGGAAAAGTGTTCAAAAGAACTTTTTGCCGCAATCATCTTCAGATTTTATTTATGCGATTGTAGTAGAAGAATATGGTTTGGTAGGAGGAGTTTCGATATTGGTTCTTTATTTATTGTTGTTATTCCGATTTGTGATTGCATCGCATAAAGCCAATACGCTATTCGGAAAATTAGTCGTCGTCGGTCTCGGATTCCCCATGATATTTCAAGCAATGATTAATATGGCGGTTGCAGTAGAATTATTGCCCGTAACAGGACAGACGCTTCCGCTGATAAGTTCTGGAGGTAGTTCGATTTGGATGACTTGTTTTTCACTTGGAATTATTATAAGTGTAACCAAGAAAGACGAGGAGATTGCCGAAGAAATGGAGGAGAAAGAAAGACGAAAAGAAGCACTTCAAAGATTAATTGATAAAGAATTAGCCGGAGAAGATTTAGCTGTTGATGAAAAAGAAGTTTATGAAGATTCAGAAATGTATTCGATCGAGGATAGTTCAAGAAATCCAATGAATGCAGTTTTAAATAAATAGGATAAGATAGTTTATAATAATAGCTATTAGAAAATATGACAAAGTATAAATTCATACTAAGCGGAGGAGGAACAGGAGGACATATTTATCCTGCAATTGCGATTGCAAATGAATTAAAATTACAATTTCCTGATGCTGAATTTCTTTTTGTTGGTGCCAAAGATAAAATGGAGATGCAAAAAGTACCGCAAGCAGGTTATGAAATAAAAGGTCTTTGGATTGCTGGTTTACAAAGAAAGTTAACATTGCAAAACATGATGTTTCCTTTAAAATTGGCTTCAAGTTTATTGGAGTCAAGACGGATTATTAAAAAGTTCAAGCCAAATGTAGTTATTGGAACTGGCGGTTTTGCCAGCGGTCCATTGTTACAGGCAGCTGGTTCAGCAGGGATTCCGACAGTGATTCAGGAACAAAATTCTTTTCCTGGAATTACGAATAAACTGTTGAGTAAAAAAGCAAATGCAATTTGCGTAGCGTATCAAAACTTAGAAAGATTTTTTCCAAAAGAGAAAATTGTTTTGACAGGAAATCCAGTTCGTCAGGATCTAATTGATATTGAAAGTAAGCGTGATGAAGCGATTGCATTTTATGGTTTAGATCCGAACAAAAAAACATTGTTGGTTTTAGGTGGAAGTTTAGGTGCTCGAAGAATCAATCAGTTAATTGAAAAAGAATTGTCAAACTTTCTTTCGCAAGATGTTCAGATAATCTGGCAGTGTGGGAAATTATATTTTGAAGAGTATAAAAAATACAATCAGCCGGGTGTAAAAGTGGTTGATTTCATTGAAAGAATGGATTTTGTGTATGCTGCTGCAGATGTGATTATTTCAAGAGCGGGAGCGTCATCAGTGTCAGAATTGTGCATTGTTGGGAAGCCGGTAATTTTTATTCCGTCACCGAATGTGGCTGAGGATCATCAAACTAAAAATGCGCAAGCTATTGTAGAGGCTAAAGGTGCAATTTTGTTAAAAGAATCTGAATTGGATAATGAATTTAGCATTGTTTTTGAAGCGCTGTTGAAAGATGAAGGAAAACAAAAACAATTGAGTGTAAATATTAAAAAGCTTGCAATGCCAAAAGCGACACAAGATATTGTAGCTGAAATTGTGAAGTTGATTAAATAGAGAAATATTTAAAGCTGAAAATATAAAGTTTAACGACTTTAAAAATTTTAGACTTTAAGACATTAAGACTGAATTATGAATTTAAATCAAATACAAAACGTTTATTTTATTGGTATTGGAGGCATCGGAATGAGTGCCCTGGCCCGCTATTTCAAATATATTGGGAAACAGGTTTCTGGTTACGATAAAACGCCGTCAATGCTTACAAGTGAATTGATTGAAAGCGGTATAGATATTCATTTTGAAGATAATATTAGTTTAATTCCAGCAAATTATCATGTAGAAAATACATTGGTAATTTTTACGCCTGCGGTTCCTAAATCACATTCGGAGTGGAATTATTTTATAGAAAGAAATTACGAAATTAAAAAGCGTGCCGAGGTTTTAGGAATCATTACCAAAGACACTTTTAGTTTTGCGGTTGCAGGAACGCACGGTAAAACAACAACGTCTAGTATTTTGGGACATATTCTATATGAAAGCGGTGCTGATGTAACGGCTTTTGTGGGTGGAATTGTAGAGAATTACAACTCTAACTTAATCGGAACAGGAAAAACAGTTACTGTTGTTGAAGCAGACGAATTTGATCGTTCGTTTTTGCATTTGCACCCAAATATTGCCTGCATAACCTCAATGGATGCAGATCATTTGGATATTTATGGAACAAGTGAAGCTATTGAAGCTTCGTTTGTAGAGTTTGCAGCTAAAGTAGAAGACAAGAATAATCTGTTTATCACAAAAGAATTACCTCTTGAAGGAGTTCAATGTGCGATAAATGAAGATGCAGTGTATAAGGCGTATAATGTTAGAATCGAAGATGGAGCTTATGTTTTTGATGTGCAGACGCCATCGGAAATAATGAAAGATCTTCATTTTGGACTGCCTGGTAAACATAATTTAATGAATGGGTTAATGGCTATTGCGATGGCAAAAACTTATGGCACCCCGACCAGTGCTATCGCAAAAGCCATTGCTTCATTTAACGGAATCAGAAGACGTTTTTCTTATCAGATCAAATCGGATAAGTTGGTTTATATAGATGATTATGCACATCATCCAACTGAAATAAATGCTGTTCATCAGGCGGTTAGAGAATTGTATCCAGGACGAAAAGTTTTGGCTATTTTTCAGCCTCATTTGTTTAGCAGAACAAAAGATTTTGTTGACGGATTTGCTGCAAGTCTTTCTCAGTTTGACGAAGTGTTTTTAATGGATATTTATCCAGCACGTGAATTACCGATGGAAGGAGTTACATCGCAATGGCTGCTGAGTAAAATGACGAATTCGAACAAAAAAATTGTTGCAAAAAATGATTTATTAGCGGAAATCAAAGCCAGTGATGCGCCAATAATTGTAACAATAGGAGCTGGAGATATTGGAGAGATGGTGCCGTCAATCAAAAAAATGCTGTATGAAAATATTTAATTGGACAAATATTCGATTAATACTAATTTTTGGGTTGGTACTTTTTTTATATTCTTTCGCACAACACCGAAATGGAGATCGAAAATTGAAGAAATCTATGGTTGTTTTTGTAGGAGAAAATACGCTTTTTGTGAAGCCGGAAACGGTTAATAAATTGTTGATAGAAAATAAAAGAGACGCTTCCAGTATTAGAAAAGATGAGTTAGATTTGAATAAGATTGAAAAAACCCTTGATACGCAAGACATGATTGAAAAGTCGAATGTTTTTGTAAGTATCGATGGTATTCTAAAAGCGGTAGTAAAACAGAAGACACCCATAGCGCGAGTTTATGATGGTGATCAGTCTTTTTATATTGACTATGAGGGTGATAAAATGCCTTTGTCAGACAATTTTACGGCTAGAGTTCCTCTTGTTTCAGGGGCAATAAATGAAAAAAATAACGAAGATTTAGCTGCTTTATTTCGCACAATTTATGACGATGCGTTTTTAAAAAAAAACATCATTGCAATAGAAATTATGCCGAATGGCAGCCTAAAAATGTTTAATAGAAATTATAATTACTTCATCGATTTTGGCAGAATGATGAATGTTGATAAAAAATTTAAAAACTATAAAGCCTTTTTTCAAAAAGCGGTTTTGGATAGTTCGTTATATAAATACAATAAAATTGACCTTAGGTTTACGGAACAAGTAGTTTGCACAAAATAATAGAAAATGGAAAAAGATAACATTGCAGTAGGTCTAGATATTGGAACGACAAAGATAGTTGCCATGATAGGCAAGAAAAATGAGTATGGGAAGCTTGAAATTTTAGGTATCGGGAAATCTAAAAGTTTAGGAGTTGCGAGAGGAGTTGTAAATAACATTACGCAAACTATTCAATCAATTCAGCAGGCTATACTTGAAGCAGAAAACAATTCAGGTTATAAAATAAAAGATGTTGTTGTGGGTATCGCCGGACAGCACATCAGAAGTATTCAGCATACAGATTACATCAGCCGTAATAATCCAGAAGAGGTAATTGGAGAGAAAGATATTCAGCTTTTGATTGATCAGGTAAATAAATTGGCGATGCTGCCAGGTGAAGAAATTATTCACGTTTTACCACAGGAATTTAAAATTGACGGACAATCTGAAATTAAAGAGCCAATTGGAATGTATGGCGGAAGATTAGAATCTAGTTTTCACGTTGTAGTTGGTCAAGCATCTTCAATCAGAAATGTGGGACGTTGTATTCAAAGTTCAGGAATCGAATTGTCTGGATTAACATTAGAACCATTAGCTTCAGCAGATGCGGTTTTAAGTCAAGAAGAAAAAGAAGCTGGTGTTGCATTAATCGACATTGGAGGCGGAACAACAGACTTGGCTATTTTTAAAGACGGAATTATTCGCCACACAGCAGTAATCCCTTTTGGTGGAAATGTAATTACAGACGACATTAAAGAGGGCTGTTCGATTATCGAAAAACAAGCAGAGCTTTTAAAAATAAAATTCGGATCAGCTTGGCCGGGAGAAAATAAAGACAATGAAATTGTTTCTATTCCAGGTTTAAGAGGCAGAGAACCAAAAGAGATTTCGCTTAAAAACTTATCTAAAATTATTCATGCACGTGTTGTGGAAATTGTAGAACAGGTTTTTGCAGAAATCAAAGCTTACGGACATGAAGATCCTCGTAAAAAGTTAATTGCAGGAATTGTTCTTACTGGAGGCGGTGCTCAATTAAAGCATATTAAACAATTAGTAGAATATATTACTGGAATGGATACCAGAATAGGATATCCAAACGAGCATTTAGCTGGAAATTCAAGCGAAGAAATTTCAAGTCCATTGTTTGCAACAGCTGTTGGTTTAGTAATGAACAGTATTGAAAACAGCACACAAAGCGCCGTTAGAATGGAAATTGTAAACGAACAGCCAAAAGTAGTTTACAGAAATGTTCCTCCGCCAGTGCAGCGATACGAAGTAGAAGAAAATTACGTTGAAAGAGTAGAAACTATCGAAGATACTCGAGAGACAGTAAGCAGAGTTGAAAAACCTGAATCTACAGAAACAAAAATAAGAAGATCATTTTTTGATAGATATGTCGATAAAATCAAAGATTTTTTAGACAACGCAGAATAATAAAAGAAAAGGATTACTCTTTGCCCCAAGCCAAGAAGTAAAAAATGTATTAAATAAGAATTTCAAAAACCAAAAAGATGATGAGCAACTCAGAATTTGGAAGTATTTCATTTGATTTACCAAAAAACCAATCAAATGTTATCAAAGTAATAGGTGTAGGTGGAGGTGGTAGTAATGCCATTAATCACATGTTTAAACAAGGTATTAAAGGCGTTGATTTCATCGTTTGTAATACCGATTCACAAGCGCTGCAAAACAGTTCAGTGCCTAACAAAATTCAGTTAGGTATGAATTTAACAGAAGGTCTTGGAGCAGGTGCAAATCCTGATGTAGGACAGCAGTCTGCTATTGAAAGTATTGCCGATATCGAAAAAGTATTGGATCGTGGTACTAAAATGGTATTTATCACTGCAGGTATGGGTGGTGGTACTGGTACAGGTGCTGCTCCAGTAATCGCGCAACTAGCAAAAGAAAGAGAAATCCTTACCGTAGGTATCGTGACAATTCCGTTTCAATTTGAAGGGAAAGTACGTCAGGAACAAGCGCTTTTAGGAATCGAAAAATTACGTAAACAAGTTGACTCTTTGATCGTAATTAATAATAATAAATTAAGAGAAGTTTACGGAAACCTTGGTTTCAAAGCAGGATTCTCTAAAGCCGATGAAGTTTTAGCAACTGCCTCTAGAGGTATTGCCGAAGTAATTACGCACCACTATACTCAAAATATCGATTTACGTGATGCTAAAACAGTTTTAGCAAACAGCGGAACCGCTATAATGGGTTCGTCTGTAGCAGAAGGTGAAAATAGAGCTAAAGATGCGATTATATCGGCATTAGATTCACCATTATTAAATGACAATAAAATTACAGGTGCCAAAAACGTATTGTTGCTTATCGTTTCTGGTTCTAATGAGATAACGCTTGACGAAATTGGAGAAATCAATGATCACATTCAAGCAGAAGCGGGGTATAACGCTAATATTATCATGGGTGTTGGTGAAGACGAAACTCTTGGTGAAGCTATTGCGGTAACTATTATTGCTACTGGTTTTGATGTGGAACAACAAAATGAAATCGTTAATACAGAGCCTAAAAAAATAATTCATACGTTAGAAGATGAGCAAAGAAGTGTTCATAATTTAACAAATAAAACGCTTGCTTCTTTTGATTTGAATGCAGATACACCTATTGCAAAATCAGAGGAAAAAGTTATTTTTGATTTAATGGACGATACGGATATGGTTGCTCCCGTAAATGAAATTCCAGCTGCTCCTGTAACAACGCCAACAATTAATCAAGAAGAATTGGTGGTAATGTCTGAGTTTATTAAAAACCTTGATGTAACTTTTGAAATTGTTTCGCCAATTACAGATATTGATTTCAAAATTTCAACGCCTGCAGCAGAGATTGTTCAAGAAGTTAAACCAGTACAACAAAGAACATTTGAGAAAGAAGAACAAACGACTTTTTCTTTTGATCTTCCTCTTTTTAGATCAGAGCCTGAAGTTAAAAGAGAACCGGTTGCTGAACAAGAATCAAAAATTATGTTTGAGTTGAGTAATGAAACTCGCAACATTAAAGTAAATGATCCTGTACAATTTGTGCCGGTAACTGAACTTTCAGATAAAGGTGTGATAAAATATTCTTTAGAAGAATATATGGAAGTTGAGAATGACTTAATGTCTTCAAAACCTGCTGAAAAAGTGATCGAAGATGTAGTTCCAGAAGAGCTGAACATTACTTTGAAACCAAGAGTAGATTTTGCAACAGAAGCAGATTATTCAACAACTTCAGAAGTTTCTCCAATGGAATTAACAATTGAAGAAACATTACGTTTAAGAGCTGAAGAAAGAAGAAAGAAACTAAAAGAGTTTAATTATAAATTTCATAATAATGTTTCTAGAATTGATGAGTTGGAAAAAGAACCAGCTTACAAAAGATTAGGAATTGATTTATCAAATACACAATCTAACAATACAAATTCTAGAATTTCAGTTGGAACAGATAGTAATAATGATCTTCAATTGCGTTCAAATAATTCATTTTTGCACGACAACGTAGATTAATTTTACAATCATAATATTAGGGTAACCCGAAAATTGGATTTAATTTTCGGGTTATTTTTTTTATCTTCGCACAGAATTTAGAAATTTGACTTTTAAATAGTACTTTTAAAATAATATTGTCACCCTGAGCGTAGTCGAAGGGCTTCTTGTTGGAAAGAGCTTCGACTAAGTTTATCCTGAGCGAGGACGAAGGACTCAGCCTGACAAACTACAGTATTAGGTTAATAAAAATTCCAAATTAATATATCAATTAATAGGCATTTTGCTTATTTTAAATAAAACATAAACATGAGTTTACAAACACAAATCATGGACGAGATAAAAACGGCCATGAAAGCAAAAGATACTGTAGCACTAGAATCATTAAGAGCTATTAAATCGGAGTTATTGTTAGCTTCGACAGCTTCAGGATCTAAAGAAGATTTGTCAGAAGATGAAGAAATTAAATTACTTCAAAGATTAGTAAAAACTCGTAAAGAGAGCGCTAGAATTTTTACAGAGCAGAATCGTCCTGATTTAGCTGAGCCAGAATTAGCTCAAGTTGCAGTAATCGAGAAGTTTTTACCTGCGCAGTTAAGCGAAGAAGAAGTGGAAGCTGTGGTTGCAAAAATTATCGCTGAAACTGGAGCTTCAGGAATTGCTTCAATGGGTAAAGTTATGGGATTAGCATCTGCTCAATTAGGCGGAACTGCTGAAGGAAAAACCATCTCTGCAATTGTAAAGAAACTTTTAGTTTAAATAATTTTAGACTTCAGAATGTAGATTTTAGATTATAATCAGTAATCTAAAATCTACATTCTAAAATCATAAATCAATCGACCGCGTAGTTCAACTGGATAGAATATCAGATTTCGGCTCTGAGGGTTGGGGGTTCGAACCCCTCCGCGGTCACTTTAAAATTTAAAAAGCCTGAGAATTTATATTCTCAGGCTTTTTTTATGGTTCGAAAGTTCTTAAGATTTTCTTCTAGTTTTGAAAATAACTATGTTTAAAGGAGATTTTGGTTCGAATCCCATCATTGATCTGTTAAGTTCGCACATCTAGTTTTTAACTTACCCATAACGTTTTGGTACTACAGCATGTTTGGAACTAAATCAAGCTCATTCTTCGGATTTGCCAAATCATCCCAAATACAAAGCCAACTTTCTATTAAGCCAATTGTCCAAATCACTAGTAGCAGATGTTGGCAGTTTGCTATTATTCTTTGTTTGACTAATCATTCACGAAAGTCAATACATAATTTGCTATCACTTCATGATCTGTTTCGTCATCTCTATCATCCATATTGTTATGAATCGTGTTGGGTAATGCCAGCACCATTAGAATGACCAATTAAAGTGGCTGGCATTATCGTTTGTTGGGTTTTAAATCCTTGTTTTTACTCTTCAAAACTTCAAACTCAATTAAATTAACTGGCTTTAGTAGAGGTTCTATTTTGGATGGATATTTCAGCAGCAATTCTTTCGGTCTAATTGGCCTTTTCTCAAATCCACCTCCGCAATTTGGGCAAACATTTTCTAAGAGATTGTCTACACAATCCTTACAGTAAGTACATTCAAAAGTACAAATCATTGCTTCTTCACTTTCGTTTGGTAAAGATTTTGCGCAATGTTCACAAATAGGTCTAATTTCTAACATTCTTTTTTTTATTTGTTATTCCACGAATAATAATTATGATCTAAGTCCATTGAAAATCCAGCTTTTGGATATAGTTTGTTTCCAACATCGTTTGATTTTGCAGTTTCTAAAACTATTCCACAAGAATTGGTTTCTATGCAAAGTTCTTTTGCTTTATTGATTAACAAAACCGAAACGCCAAGTCCTCTGTGATTTTCAACAACAAATAAATCATTCAGAAGCCAAAGTCTTTTCATCCTTGTCGATGAGAAAATTGGATACATTTGAACAAAACCAATTAAGTTGTTTTCTGGATTTTCTGCTACAAAAATCTCGGATTCCTTGTTTTTAATTCTTTCAAGCAGGAATTTCTTTGCCCCTTCCAAGTCAGATTCCATTTCATAGAAAATTCGGTAGTCATTAAAAAGCTCAGATAAATTCTTAATGTCATTTAGTTCTATTTTTCGTATTTTCATTTGTTTCTTATTGGTACGGATGTTTGTTTCTGCTTGCCGCCAACTAGTATATACTACTGATAACATTAGGCTTATCACATCAAAATTGGGTAGATATGTCTGACGGAGGTCAGGATTTATCAAATATATAATAATAAACTTATAAATAATCAAAAGAACTTTTAATTTGTTGGATACTTTTGGTACTGATATGGGGATAAAATTCAGTGGACTTACTGCTTTATTGAATCAACACAAACACGATTAATTAATAATAATATTAACGTCGAATCAAAGAATTAAACATCATTTAAAATTTTATGCTTAAATGGCGAATTTTTATTTTCTAGAATCAACTTTATTGTTTTAAAAAAGCCCCAACAAAATTGCTTTGTTGGGGCTTTGAGTTTAAAAGCATTAAGTGCCTTTGTATAATGGGTTTTGTTCTAAAGTTGGATCACTGTTTAAAGTAGGGATATCTATTGGCCATATTATTTTATGGTTTATTCCGCTGATGTTTTGCAGTACACCTACTAAAGGAAGATCTGTTCTAAATGCTAAAGGAGTTCCAGTTGCATCTTGCATACGGCGTAAGTCGTACCAAATTTTTCCTTCGGCTACAAATTCTTTTTGTCTTTCAGTAAAAATAGCTAATTCATTTTGTTCGAAAGAACCATTTGCATAAATAGGAGCAGTACCTCCGCCGCCGGCATAAGCGCGGGTTCTAATAATATTGATTTCGGCAGAAGGATCTTGACCTTGTTTATTTTTTATTTCTGCCAGCATTAAATAAGCTTCAGAAAGGCGGTAAACTGGGAAATCATCTGAGAAAGTACGCGCGCCATCGACAATAGTTCCGATAAATTTACGCAAGTTGGTCGCATGAACTGTTCCTTTGTTGAAGTTTAGGAAAGTGACATTTGCTCTCGTGTCTGCAGCATCATATTTTTGATACAATTCATATTTGTACTCGTATCTTATAATGGTTCCGCCTCCATTTACCTTTAGTGGATCATTAGAAGGAATAGCAACGCCTTTATCGTCAACATAACCTGCTAATGGATCAGTTATAGCATAAATAAATTGACTGTAGCTGTTCGTTGCTTCTCCAAAACCAAATCTTAAAGCAAAAATAATTTCATTATTTCCTTTTATTGAAGCTGTTGCAGCTGAGTTAAATATGTTACCAAAGCTTGATTGTAAGCTGTATTTAGGTATAACTGCTTCTACTGCAGTTCTTGCAATCGCTAAATCAGCGGCTGTAGATGTTGGATTGGCACCATCAATTTTTACTTTAGCCGACCATAGATATACTTCGGCTTGAAGCATTTGTGAAGCTCCTAGTGACCATTGTCCTTTTTGCATTTTAGACGTATAATCTCCAGAAAAACTTGCAATAGATTTCGTTACATCTTCTTTAATAAAGTCTAAAGTTTCTTTTTCTGTTTTTGTACGAGGCAAATAAGCATCCTGAGCTGTTGTAGGTGTAGTAATCGCTACTTTAGGTTCTTTGGTTACAGGAAGTCTTCCGTAAGTGCGATACAATTGAAAATAATAAAACGCTCTTAAACCATAAGCCTGACCAAGGTAATAACTTTTGTCGGCAGCAGTCAAATATTGGGCTTTTTCTACTTGATAGATAAAATTGTTTACCTGAAATATAGGTGCGTAAAGTCCCGCCCAGCTTGAAATACCAGGGGATGATTCTCTAATATCCTGACGAACTATAGATCCTGAGTTTAAAGATGCAGTTCCAGTAAAGCTGGTTCCATCTCTTAATGTTCCTCCTCTAAGTTCTCCTAATGTATACAATGTAAATTGATAGTTTCTTAGTTGGTTATGTAATCCTACCATCGCTCCATCTACTTGAGAAGGAGTTTTCCAAAAGCTTTCACTAGCGTAATAATCTTCTGGAGCTAAATCCAGTTTGTCGCAGGCATTAAACGTAATTGACAACGCTAAAAATGCAATTCCTATTAATATCTTTTTCATATCTTTTTTTATAAAATAATTTGAACACCAAAAACCATAGTACGAGGTAACGGATAACCTCCAGTAACATTTATCCCTTGATCTGTTTTCTCTGGTGAAAACAAAGTCGATTTACTTATATAACCTAAATTTTGTCCAGTTAAAGTAAGTTTGATTCCCTCAATTTTTAATTTAGTCATTAAGTCAGCAGGCAATGAATATGATAAGCTGATTTCTCTAAAGGATAGATAATCTGCCTTATTGTAAAACATACTTGAAGTACGCATAGTATTGTTTTTAAACAACTGATCAGCCCAGTAATATGTTGGGTATTTAGCATTTGGGTTTTCAGGAGTCCAAGTATCAAAAACTTCTTTGGTAGTATTAAATGTTCCTTGCGCATTACTTAAAAACCAAGATCTAGGACCATCATACTGAACAAAACCTAAAGCATAATCAAAACGAGAGCTAAAAGAGAATCCTTTGTAAGTCGTATAGAAACCAAAACCACCAGTTACTCTAGGAACAGTTCGTCCCATATATTCTCTATCATAAGTATTGATGATACCATCTCCGTTTACATCTTTCCATTTCACGTCTCCTAAAGCAATAGGATAAGACAACGCTTTTTCAGATGGACTCATGGCGTTAAAAACATCTGGATGAACTAAAACTTTAGCTCCAATTAAATCTCTTAGTTTTAATGCGTAAGAATCTAAGTCGGCTTGAGTTCTTATAATACCTTCTGCAACATAAGCATAAGCAACGTTTGGATCTTGACCTTCCTGCAGTCCGCCGACCCAAATTAAATTGCCGTCTTTATCTGTAACCTGACTTCCGCCAACTCTATTGTTTTCTAAACCATTGTTTGGCAGTTTCAGTATTTTGTTAACATTATAAGCCGCATTTGCATTGAAATCTAATGAGAAATCAGCAGTTTTGATGACTTTGTAATTCAACTCAACTTCCAAACCTTTGTTTTGCATATTACCTAAGTTTGTAGTGATCGACGTTATGCCTGAGGTAGCTGGAAGGGTAAAACTTGAAATTTTGTCTTTTGTTTGTCTATTATAATAAGCTAGAGAAAGATCTAATCTATTGAATAAACGAGTGTCTAAACCAAACTCATATGTTGCAGAACGTTCCCATAATAAATCAGGAAAAGGAAGTCCGTTAAGCTGATAACCAACAGTTCCGTCATATTTGCTGCTTCCGTAAGATCCTTGCAATTGGTATGGTCCGATAAGGTTGTCGCTCACGTTTCCGTTTTGACCATAACTTGCTCTTAGTTTTAAAGTATTGATTATTTTAGAATCACTTAAGAAGCTTTCTTTATGTACATTCCAACCTACCGATATTCCAGGGAAATTACCCCAGCGATTATTTAGAAGTTTAGAGTATCCGTCACGTCTGATAGTAAAAGTTGCTAAGTATTTCTCATTATAATCATATGTAACACGACCAAAGAAAGATAAAATACGCTGACGCGTGTGGTAAGTGTCAATAGTTCTTTTGTCTTTATCTGAACTAGTGTACTGTAAATCCATAAAATCATCAGATGGTGCACCCGAACCTGCAGCGTAAACTCCATTTGAGTAGATGTCATAGTACTCTGTTCCAATCATAGCATCAACATGGTTTTTTCCTAAGAAATCAGTATTATAGTTAAAAGTACCATTGTAAGTCTGACTAAATGATCTGTCAAATTGTGCTGACGAAGAACGAGTTTTGTTGATGTTGTTAGGGCTTGATAAGAAATCTTTATTGAAAGATTCATAAAAACCTTCATTATAAAACCAGTTGGCACTAGTTCTAAAATATAGATTTTTCAATATATCAGCCTTAAAAGATTGCGTCATTGTAAATTTATCCGTTTGGTTTTTACGGATGAACTTATCATCATTAACAGCCGGATTACCATCTGTATAATCTCTACCTACTAATAAATCTCCATTAGCATTCATCCCTCTCATTGTTGGCGGTGCGCCTAGAGAACGAGTTAAATAATTGCTTTCGCCATTTGTTTGCGGACCTCTCCATTGCGCTGTTGCGAAGTTCAAGCCAGAAGTAGAAGTCAGCCAAGGCTTTATTTTATAATCACCATTAAAAACAAAAGTCAGCCTTTTGTAAAAAGTATTAATTGGTAAACCTTCTTCATTATAAGAACCAATACCAGCGTAATAACTGCCTTTTTCGCTGCCGCCTGTCATCGATAAATTAATATCTTTAGTTATACCTTGAGGTCTAAGAGCGTAGTCTTTATAATTAAAATCTTTGAAAATGATTTCTTTATTAGTTCCATTTGGATCATAAGCTCCAGCAGCATTAGTACGAACAGGATCGGTCATACTTTGCCAGCCTTGCCCCAATAGCTCTTCATTACTTGGGTTTCTAAACATTGGACTCCATACAGCAGATGCGTTTTTATTACCATCAAGAATGTTTCCAGATGCATCTTTATAAAGGTTTCCGGTACCAAACGGCCCTGTAGAATTTAACTGACTTAGACGACTGGCATCATAAGAACCAGAAGTTTGAATAGCTTTTCTAGACCAGTATAAATATTCTTGTGCATTGATAAAATCAAAAGGGATATTTAAAGTATTAATACCAAGATTTGTATTTATCGTGATGTTTGAAACACCCGCTTTACCTTTTTTGGTAGTAATCAAAATAACTCCATTATTGGCTCTAGCACCATAAATAGCTGTCGCCGAAGCATCTTTTAAAACTTCTATAGACGCAATATCATCAGGATTGATTTCGCTGAAACTAGCTCTCAAAAAGCCGTCCACCATTACTAAAGGAGATCCGCTTCCATCATAATTAGTTCCCCCGCGTAAAGTGATGATTGGAACAGCACCAGGACTTCCTGAAGCTTGCTGCACTCTTAAACCAGGTATAGTACCGGCCAAAGCCGAAGCAGGATTAGAGCGCACTCCAGTTTCTAAAACTCTATTGTCTAGTTTTGATACAGAACCAGTTATTTTAGATTTTTTCTGAGTACCATAACCTACAACAACAATCTCATTCAGTTTTTGTCCAGACTCTTTTAAAACAACCGTAATTGATGATGAGCCAATAGTTAATTCCTGCTGCTCCATACCGATGTAAGAAACGATAAGTTTTGTAGCGCCGTCAGGAATATTTATTTCAAAGTTACCGTTGAAGTCAGTTTGAGTTGAAACCTTAGTTCCTTTAACAACAATATTTGCTCCAGGCAAAGGATTTCCTGCCTCGTCGAGTACCTTTCCTTTTATTTGTTTTTGAAAAAAAGAGGAGTTAATTGCTGTTCTGTCATTAGCTGCCTTTACGACCTCATTTTTTTCTGATAAAATAGTCGCTGCAGTAGATTTTGCTGCCGATACCTGTATAGTAAAAGGTATTAAAAATAAGGGAGTTAATTTGATAACGTTCCCGAATTTAGGCATAAGCCAATAATTTTCAGGCTTGCTTTTTGGTAGTAATTTCATACTTTTGTAATGGTTTGGTTAATAATAATTTTCCTTCGTGGTCATGTTTATTTTTTTCCAATCTGTATTTCTTGATAAAAAGAAATCGGCCAGTAGTGTTCGCAGCATCTGCTGGCTTTTTTATGAAAAAAAAACTATAAAAATGGGTTTCCCCGTTTTAGTCAAATTGGCTTGTTGTTTTAAATTTGATATCCTTTCTTTCTAAATACTGGTTTAGTGTTTTTCTAGTAATTATAAACTTCAATCAAAACGTTCCGGTAAAACTTCTTTTCCTTTTTGATGTATTTATAATTAAATCAAGTTAGTTATTTCAATGTAAATAACTCTCAAGATTACCTATCGCTCAAAGAAGGGAGGATTCTTTTTTTTTGCGATAGTATTTCTGTTTCGATTTTAGCTTATACTACTAAAATATTTTAGTTCCGTTTTTACTGCATAAAAGAGCAAAAGATCAAAAAGAACCAAATAATTTTGACTAAAACGTTTTTCTAGGTTGTAAACGTATGAAATGTTTTTAATAAATCAATCTAATTATTAAAAAAATTTATTAAGTATTTTTTAACAATGTGGAAAACCGTAAAGAAATCAGCGCATGACGCTTATATTGTTGTATTGTAATTTTTTATCTTAAAATAAAACATTTTAAATATTTTTATTAATTCCTGCTATTGTGCAATGTGTTCGAATACATTTTTACTATTTTGCTTTTTTTCTTAAATTATAATATATACATTTGTTAAATATTAAAATATTTTATTAAATAAAGTAAAGTATTGTTTTTGTGTTTTGCTCAAAAAAAGAATGTTTTTTAAAAATCAAATGGAGGAATGATATTTAGGAAATGTTTAATTAATTGATGTAAAAAGGTAAAAAAGGAGAGGTTTTATTTGATGAAATAAAAGAAGAAGAAAAATGGAGTAAAAAATTTTAATAATGACTAGCAATAATTACACGATGATGACGAGGGTTTTAAAATGATCTTGCCAAAGGAGGATTGAGCAGGTTTGTTGATGTAGAATTTTCTAAATAAACGGTGTAATTTAAAAGAGTAATTCAAGAAAGGAAGTAATAATTATAGAGTGTTATATATTTCAAACTTGTATTGATTTAGCGAAGTGTTTTAAAAGTAGATTAGAAAAGCGAATGTTTAAAATGGGAAAATTAGAATTGAATTATGAATTATTATAAAAAACACAGCTGGTTTCATTTTGCCGTGATTGTTATCCTGTGTACTGCAGTAAGTGCAAATTGTCAGATAAAAAAAACAATACTGCCTGATAGTTTATTTTCTACTTTTTATCATCAGCGCGTTTCTCATTTTAGAACGCTGCCTTTGACAAAAAATGACATTGTTTTTGTTGGAAACAGTATTACAAATGGTGCAGAATGGGCTGAATTATTTGCGGATAATCGTATAAAAAATCGTATAAAAAATCGTGGAATAAGCAGTGATGTAAGCGCTGCAGTTTTGAATCGAATTGATGAAATTGCTATCAGAAAACCAGCAAAAGTGTTTTTATTGATTGGAGTTAATGATTTGTCTAGGAATATTTCGACCGATAGTATTTTTAAAAATATTGCAAAAATTGTTTCGTATTTAAAACAAGAATCTCCCTCGACAAAATTGTTTGTGCAAAGTATATTGCCTGTAAATGATTTCTATAAAAAATTTGAAAGTCATACGAGTAAAGGAGAACAGATAAAACGTTTAAATGCTGTTTTGAAGCAAAATTCTACCGTTTATCATTATACCTATATTGATTTACATGCTTCCTTTTGTGATGAAAACGGAAAGTTAGTAAAAGAGTTAACAAATGACGGTTTGCATCTTAAAGGAGACGGTTATTTATTATGGAAACATTTAGTTTATCCTTATGTTTTTGATCTCGAATCAAAGCCTTCATTACTGCCAAAACCACAGCAGTTGAAATGGAATACAGGTGCTTTTTCATTAACTGCAGAAATAGCAATTCTATTTGATGATCCAGTTTTAGAGAAAGAAGCTTTGATGCTGAAAGAAGCTATGGAGCAAAAAGGATTGAGAGTAAAATTGACCAATAAAACGGCATACAATCAAAAATATATTCAGTTGCGTTTTGGGAATGTTTCCGCTCCAAAAAATCAATCTGAGGCATATCACTTAGAAACCACATCAGATAAAATAATTCTTACCGCTAATACTTCGCAGGGAATTTTTAATGGTATTCAAACCTTACCGCAATTAATGCGGGATAATACCTTTATAGATGCTTCTGATATTACCGATTGGCCTGCTTTTGCTTGGCGCGGTTTTATGGTTGATGTAGGAAGAAATTATCAGTCGGTAAAACTCTTGAAACAGCAAATAGATGTTATGGCGGCTTATAAATTAAATATCTTTCATTTTCATCCTACAGAAGATATTGCATGGCGTTTGCAAAGTACGTTATATCCACAGTTAACAGCTCCAGAATATATGCTTCGTGATAAAGGAGAATATTATACAGAGAGTGATTTAAAAGAGCTTATTAAGTATTGTAAAGAACGATACATAACTTTAGTTTCTGAAATTGACATGCCTGGACATAGTGCAGCATTCAAAAGAGCAATGGGAGTCGATATGCAAAGTGATGCAGGTTTGGAAATTGTAAAAAATATAATCAAAGAATTTTGTGCAACTTATGATGTTCCTTATTTGCATTTAGGTGCTGACGAAGTTAAAATAACTAATCAGAAATTTTTGCCGGAAGTTATTGCTTTGGCTGAAAGTTTAGGTAAAAAAGTAATAGGATGGGAGCCCGGCGGGAATTTTAATGATAGTGTAATTCGTCAGCTTTGGATGGAAGGTGCGACGAGCGTGAGTAAGAATAAAAATATAAAATATTTAGATTCTAGACATCTGTACCTAAATCATATGGATCCTTTAGAAAGTGTTATTACTATTTTTAATCGACAAATATGTAATTTAACTGAAGGCAATGAAAATGCTTTAGGAGGCACTGTCTGCGTATGGAATGATAGAGCAGTGGCGAATGAAGAAGATGTTATGAAAATGAATCCAGTTTATCCAGGCATGCTGGCTTTTGCAGAACGCAGTTGGCGTGGCGGTGGTTATGCAGGCTGGACGGCAGTTATTGGTCAGCCAGAAACCGAAAAAACACAAGCATTTATAGAGTTTGAAAATCGTTTATTAGATCAAAAAAAACAATATTTTAAAGACTTGTCTTTTAATTATGTTAAGCAGGCCGATTTAGCTTGGGATATTTATGGACCTTATGACAATAAAGGTGATTTAGCCAAGGCTTTTTCATTCGAAAAACAGTCATTTACTGCAGTGAAAGAAAAGCCTGTTTACAAAGCTGTTGGCGGTACTTTGGTTATGAGACATTGGTGGGCGCCGCAAATCTCTGGCGTCATCGACAAACCGCAAGAAAATACAACTTGGTATGCTCAAACTCAAATTTGGAGTGATGAAGACAAAGAGCAGGAATTTTGGATAGGCTTTAATAATTTATCACGTTCAATGAGTACAGATTCGCCGGCTGCTGGTACTTGGAATAATTTAAATAGCGCAGTTTGGGTGAATAATTTATTGGTAAATCCGCCAATTTGGAAACATCCTGACATGAAAGGTAATTCAGAGATTCCATTGATTGATGAAGGATATGAGTTTAGAGATCCAACAAAAATCACACTGAAAAAAGGCTGGAATACCGTAAGAATTAAACTGCCCGTTGGAGTTTTTAAAGGTCAAGATTGGCAAAACCCAGTAAAGTGGATGTTTACTTTTGTTAAACTAAATGAGTAATAATTATTGCTTTCTAGAAAATAAATTTTCGACCACCCAAGCCGGGCCAATTAATAAAAACTGAAGGTCTTTCAAGAAAGAGGGTTTCTTGCCTTCAATATTGTGCCCGTAAAATTGCCCAATCCAAGCAATTACAAACACGCCAATTGAGAAAATCCATAACGGAAAAACCTGTCCGATATAATAATTCGCAATTAAACAAAGAGCCGAAAAAATGGCAATTTTAATCGCCATTGCAATCGATAATCGGATGTAGAAAATTAGAACAAAGAGTAAAACGACAAATGCCCAATTCTCGATAAGTGGAGCATTTAGTTTTAACGTATTTGCAATTAAGCCGCTTGGAATACTCATTAATAAACCAACAATAGAAAAGAAAATCGCGGGTACACAAATATAATGTATCGCTTTGTTCTTTGGGTTTTGGTGACTTACAGCATATTCAGTAAACCATTGTTCTAATGTTCTCATTCTCTTTGGATTTAGGTATTTGTAAATCTAGTAAAATTTTCTTTTGATTTTACTTGTTCAGTTTCGAATGTTTTATTGAGAATGGCAATAATAAATAGGCAGATAGAATTTATAAAACTGTAATTCTGGATCTGTTTTTTTTAGGTAAGAACTTCCGTTTGTAATTTATTGCACTCATTATAATTAAAAACGCCATCCCACAATTCGTCAATCTTTATAAGTGCTTCGTTTAACGGAATAACGTTCCATTTTCCATTGGTTTCTATTCCGATGCCAATACTTTTCAATTTCGACAAAGCATCATTAACATCAAAATCTAATTCCGTTTTTAAGTGCGCAGCAAACCAAGTCTCTATCTGTATATCTAATTCTTCTGCGCTTAGCGGATGCTGGCTTCTGCTTAAAAAAGAATAAGCCAAAATGGTTTCTTTCAAAGCTTCTTCTTCAGATGAATTTAAAAGCGAATAAAAAGCGCCGCTGTTATTTCCTAGATTTTTGAAATACAAACTGTCAGAAAGCATTTTAGAATATCTGATTTTTTTATTTACAAAATTGTTGTACTGGCGAAAACAGTAAGCAGACAATATTCCTAAAGCAATCAAACCTTGATTTAAAGATGTTTTACTGTTTAGTAAATCGATGGTTTCACCTGTTTCATAAGCATCATACATATTAATTAAAGCAGGAATTACTTTAGCGCTTAATAAGGAAAGACCTCCAAAAAGTCCAGGTACCCAAAGCAGTAATTTGTCCTTTAAAGACATTTTCGGAATGGCATTTGGGAAAATAGTTTCAAGGTCGTTTTTAGGAACACGTTTAAAGATTTTTAATGCGATCGAACCCGGATCAATCGGCATTTTTCCCAGTTTAACTTTCTTTTTGCTTAAATAATCAGCCTCATTATAATTAAGAAAAATCATAACTCGATCGTAATATTCAATTTCAACCTCTTTTTTCCAGAAAATATATTTCGAAACTTTTTCTTTAGCCTTATGATGACCGCGAACATATAATTCGTAATCTTTAAAAGCATTAAAATCAATCGATAAATCAAGTCCAATCAAGTCAGATTCTTTAAAAGCAACTTCTAAAGTTTCTTTGTTTATGCGATGGTAATTGCCGCGTTCTAAAACCGTGAGTAAAGTACTTTTGAAAACAGAGAAATCACTTTTTCCAATAAAACCCTCGCGTTCTTTTTCGCTCAAATCAGGATCAAAAAGAGAGTAATTTTGTTTTAGATTTCGATTCAGATTAAAAGATTCATAATGGTAGTAATGTTCTATAATGTCGAATAATTTTTTAAAATCGGCTGTTTTTTGTGAGTCCTTAGCGAAAGCAGTAATTTGTTGTTCGAGTAAAAATTCCTTGTTAAAAGGAATGTAATGTTCTCGTGTCATATCGATTTTTTGGGCTTTAATTTTGAAGTATATATGTAACGCAAAAATACTGCTCCAAATTTGATTTTTTTAAGTTTTTTTAGAAAGGAATAAAGATTTTCATAACCACTTAATTTGAAACTGGAATCGGTATAAAAAGACAAAAGCCATAAAGAAATTTCTTTATGGCCTTGACTTCCTTGAGAGATTACCTTAGATATGTGCGGATCAGTTACATACCTAAAATCGTTTCTATTGCATGAATAGATTTGCATCGACCCTTCTTATATTTTTTGTGCAGAGAGTTAGGATTCTTCTGCATTATGTTATAAGCACTATTATGGAGACTAGTGTAGGGTCTGTTTTATGTGTAATTTGTTTTTTTTAGAAGTTTAAATTCTGATATTTTTTGATGAAGGATGCTATTTTTTCACATCCTTTAATCTGCTTATTTGGCTGTCCATTAGTTTTTTATACTCATTAACAAGCTTGGAATATTCAGCTTTAATAAGGTCGCAAGTAATCCCGTTTCTGTCACCTCGAATGGACTTTCGAATATAGTCGTAAGAATATCCGTATCTATTTTTGATAATCTTTAAGACATCTTGGTTGTAACTCGGTTTAGTTTTTATATTTTTGTCCATTGCTTAATTTGTATTAAAAACGAGACAAATATAGTAAGATATTTCTTAATTACCAAATAAATAGAATATTTTCTAATAAAATAATGAATTATGTCAGAAAACACCTTACAGAGAATAAAACAATATCTTGATTACAAAGATATTAGGGTTAGTGCTTTTGAGAGAGAGATTGGTATGTCTAACGGTTCTTTTGCAAGCCAATTAAAAAAAAATAAAACAATTGGGCTGGATAAGTTCGAAAATATTCTAAGAAGATATTCGGACATCAATCTCGAATGGCTTTTAAAAGGTACAGGTCACATGATAAATTTAGACGCTTTTCGTGACGAACCTGTTATATATTACAAAACCGAGAAGTTAGATAAAGATGAAGCTGTCAATTATAAAGATCTTGCAGAAGCTCGAAAAGAGACAATTGAAAGTCTTCAAAAAGTAATTCAATATTTAGAAGCGCAAATTGCAGAAGGAGAACAGAGATAAGAAGTTGTGTTTTTAACGGTTTCCGTGACACACTTTTTTTATTAAAAGTAAAATGGGATTGATTTAGATTTGATTGTATAATAAGAAGAGAGTGCAGTAGTGTGAAAACGTGTAAAAACAGGTATAAATACCTAGTTGTTTATACTGCTTTTATAAATAATTTTGGACTCTAATTTCTTATAAAAGTCAAAAATAGATTATGATAAATTTTATTCTCACTGCTTTAGTTTTACTATTAAAGCAGTTGTTCTAAGTTAAAATTTTCTTTATTGCTTTTTTTATAGAACAAAGCAATGTTCACTTTATGGGCATTATTTTTTACATTTGTGCCCTATGAAAAAAGCTTTTCAACTCTTCGATTTTACTCAAAAAGTCAACTACAAAAATGAAATTTTAGCGGGTTTAACCGTTGCAATGACAATGATTCCAGAATCTTTGTCATTTGCAATTTTGGCTGGATTTCCGCCTTTAGTTGGTTTGTATGCCGCTTTTATTGCTGGATTGGTTACTGCAGTTTTTGGCGGAAGACCAGGAATGATTTCTGGAGGCGCAGGAGCAACAGTGATTGTTTTAATTGCCCTAATGAAATCGCACGGATTAGAATATGTTTTTGCAGCGGTTGCGCTTGGCGGACTGGTGCAAATCGCCGTTGGACTTTTTAAACTCGGAAAATTTATTCGGTTAGTCCCTCAGCCCGTTATGTTTGGTTTCGTAAACGGATTAGCGGTTGTGATTTTTATGTCGCAGCTCGAGCAGTTTAAAACTATTGTAAATGGCGAAACAACTTGGCTGCAAGGAACGCCTTTGTATATAATGTTAGGTTTAACCGCCCTTACAATTAGTATTGTTCTGCTTTTTCCAAAAATTACAAAAGCAGTTCCCGCTTCTTTAGTGGCAATTATGGTAGTGTTTGCCATTGTGCTTATCTTTAATATTGAAACTAAAACAGTCGAAGATATTGCTTCGGTTCAAGGTGGATTTCCTCCGTTTCATATTCCTAATGTTCCTTTTTCTTTCGAAACCTTTAAAGTCATATTTCCATATTCTGTAATAGTCGCAGCCGTTGGTTTGACAGAGGGTTTGCTTACGCTCAATCTTGTCGACGAAATTACAGGAACACGAGGAAATAGTAATCGCGAATGTATTGCGCAAGGAAGTTCAAATATCTTAAACGGCTTCTTTTTCGGAATGGGCGGCTGTCCAATGATTGCACAAACTTTAGTAAATCTTGGTGCAGGATCCAGAGCAAGACTTTCTGGAATTATTGCTGCCTTGACAATTTTACTGATTGTACTTTTTGGAGCGCCGGTTATTGGTAAATTACCTATGGCAGCTTTAGTTGGTGTTATGATGATGGTTGCGATTACAACATTTGAATGGTCGAGTTTCAGGATTATCAATAAAATGCCTAAACATGATATTTTTGTTGGTGTTTTGGTTGCCCTTGTTACAATTGTTTTACATAATCTAGCTTTAGCAGTTCTAATTGGAGTAATTATTTCAGCCTTAGTTTTTGCTTGGGAAAGTGCCAAAAGAATTCGAGCTAGGCAGTATATTGATGAAAACGGAATAAAACACTACGAAATTTTTGGTCCGTTATTTTTTGGATCGATAGCAGCTTTTATGGAGAAATTCGATATTAAAAACGATCCAGATCATATTATTATAGATTTTAAGGAAAGCCGTGTTTCTGATATGTCAGCGATCGAAGCTTTAAATAATTTGACAAAAAAATACAGTCAAGTAAACAAAGTTGTAGAATTACAGTATTTAAGTGCAGACTGCAGGCAATTGCTTCAAAATGCCAATGCTGTTATTAATGTGAATATAATTGAAGATCCGACGTATAAAGTGGTGTCTTGAGAATGAGATAATGTGGCAATTAGAAAATTTGATAATTATATGTAGAATAATGTATTTGTAGAAGCACACTGCAGTGCATCTACGTAACATATATCAAAAAAAAGAAACCCGACAGATTTTAAAACCTGTCGGGTTTCTTTTTTTGTCAAGCTGAGCGGAGTTGAAGCTCTTGCTAATTCGAGTGCTTTTTAGTTTTTATCAAGTTGATAATTAGGTCATTATCTAATTGTCAAATTTTCTAATTGATATATTCTGTAAATTAACGAAGCATCGATTTTACATCGCTGAACTTTCCATCAATTTCGCCAATCTGCAAGCCTAAAATATGAGCAATTAAAGGGTAAACAGAAACGTTTTGAAAAGTTTTTACCGTTTTATCGACTTTAAATGCTGGGCCTTTTGCATAGAAAATGGCATGCATATCCTTCTCGTTATTGTCATAACCGTGCGTTCCGCCTTTTATATTTTGACTTTCTTTATTGACTAAACTGTATCCTTTTTTTGCTTCGATAACAAAATCATGCACACGTGGATTGGTGCCGTAATGAAGTCGTTTTGGAACTTCAGTTGATTTCCAAAACTTAATGTGCGGTACTTTTTTTAAGGCTTTTGCAATTGAATCTTGACAGCCGGCTTTTGCCTGAAGACTCATAATTGGGTTAATTACAGCTTTGTATCCAAGCCATTCTGGTTTTAAATAATCTAAAACAGCCACTTTTTTATCATTGCTGATGCTCGCCATTCCGTGATCTGAAACAATAATCAAATTGATTTTTTTTCCAATTTCTAATTGATCTAATCTTCGCGATATTGCACCCATAATCGAGTCCATTTTTATTACTGCTTTTTTAGTCTCTGCCGATGATGGTCCAAAGTTGTGACCTGTGTGATCTGGTTCATCAAAATACAAAGTTACAAGATGAGGTCGTTGCTTTTCTGGAAGCTGAAGCCATTTCATGACAGTATCGATTCGAGCTCCGTATGGAATTTTACCATCGTATTTTTTAAAATAACTTGGATTTCTTTTATCAATATCAGAGCCAGGCCAGAAAAAAGAAGCTGTTTTTACACCTTGCTGTTCAGCTAGATTCCATATAGGATTTCCGCCATAATAGCGAGAATCACTTTTTGCATCGCTTGATAGTGAGAAAGATTCGTTTAAAGCAGCATCATAAAAAACATTATTGATTATACCATGGTGATCTGGATAAAGTCCGGTAACAATGGAATAGTGATTTGGAAAAGTTTTACTTGGATAAGAAGGTTTCATTGATTTTGCATGAACGCCCTCAGCTGCAATTTGCTTTAAATTTTGAAGCTTAAAGTGTTTCGCATAATCCCAGCGAAATCCATCCATAGAAACTAAAACTACATAAGAATCTTTGTTAGTTTGAGCTTGTAAAAAAGTAGTAAGAAGTAAGAGTGTAAAAGATAAGAGGTGAGTTGTGAATTTTCTCATTTTGTAATTTTAATAGAACTGCAAAGGTAGAAATAACAGATTTTTTAAAGAAAAAGAGAATGTTAAATAAAAAAGTTTGCCACGAATTACACGAATTACACGAATGCTTTGCGAAAAAAAAATGCTCCAGATTTAAAAGATTCTCACAGATTTTAATCTTTCTAATCCTTTAAATCAGTGGCTAAAAAATAATTCGTGAAAATTCGTGTAATTTGTGTCAAACAAAAAAAGCGCCGGATAAAAATCCAGCGCTTTTAAGTTTTAAGAAGAGAATGAATTACATCATTCCTGGCATTCCGCCGCCCATTGGCATTCCGCCAGCGTTTTCTTCTTTAATATCGATTAATGCACATTCTGTAGTAAGGATCATTCCAGAAACAGATGCAGCATTTTCAAGAGCTACACGAGTTACTTTTTTAGGATCAATAATTCCAGCTTTAAGCATATCTACATATTCGTCAGTTTTTGCATTGTATCCAAAATCACCAGAACCTTCAGCAACTTTAGCAACAACAACAGAACCTTCAAGACCTGCATTTTCAACAATTGTTCTTAATGGAGATTCAACAGCGCGAGATACAATCTGGATTCCAGTTGCTTCGTCAGCGTTATCAGCTTTAAGTGAAGCCAACGCTGCTTTTGCTCTTAATAAAGCAACACCACCTCCGGCAACAATTCCTTCTTCAACAGCAGCACGAGTTGCATGTAATGCATCGTCAACTCTGTCTTTTTTCTCTTTCATTTCAACTTCAGAAGCAGCACCAACGTAAAGAACAGCAACACCTCCAGCTAATTTAGCCAAACGCTCTTGCAATTTTTCTTTATCATAATCAGATGTAGTAGTTTCCATCTGACCTTTAATTTGGTTTACTCTGTTTTTGATAATGTCAGCTTCACCAGCACCACTTACAATAGTAGTGTTGTCTTTATCGATAGAAACTCTTTTTGCAGTTCCTAACATTTCGATAGTTGTATTTTCAAGAGTATATCCTCTTTCTTCAGAAATTACAGTTCCGCCAGTTAAGATTGCGATATCTTCTAACATTGCTTTTCTTCTGTCTCCAAAACCTGGAGCTTTTACAGCAGCAATTTTAAGAGCACCTCTTAATTTGTTTACTACAAGAGTAGATAAAGCTTCACCGTCAACGTCTTCAGCAATAATTAATAATGGTTTTCCTGATTGAGCAACTGGCTCTAAAACTGGAAGTAATTCTTTTAAAGAAGATACTTTTTTGTCGTATAATAAGATGTAAGGAGAATCTAATTCAACTTCCATTTTTTCTGGGTTTGTTACGAAGTAAGGAGAAAGATATCCTCTGTCAAACTGCATACCTTCAACAACATCTACAAAAGTATCAGTTCCTTTAGCTTCTTCAACAGTAATAACACCTTCTTTACCCACTTTAGCGAAAGCTGTAGCGATTAATTCACCAATAACTTCGTCATTGTTAGCAGAGATAGAAGCAATTTGTTTGATTTTATCAGAATCGCTTCCAACAACTTTAGCTTGAGAAGCTAAGTCAGCAACGATAGCTTCAACAGCTTTGTCGATACCGCGTTTTAAATCCATTGGATTTGCACCTGCAGCAACGTTTTTCAAACCTTCTTTTACGATAGCTTGTGCTAAAACTGTAGCAGTTGTAGTTCCGTCACCCGCTAAATCATTAGTTTTAGAAGCTACTTCTTTAACCATTTGCGCGCCCATGTTTTCTAATGGGTCTTTTAATTCGATTTCTTTTGCAACAGAAACACCATCTTTAGTAACCGTTGGCCCACCAAATGATTTTCCAATGATTACATTACGACCTTTTGGTCCAAGAGTTACTTTTACAGCATTTGCTAATGCATCAACACCACGTTTTAATCCGTCACGTGCTTCAATATCAAATTTTATATCTTTTGCCATTTTTAATTTTTGTTTAAAGTTTGATTTGTTTCAAGTTATTGAAGTTCTTAAGACTTCGTACTTAATACAATATGTGTTTTTAGATTATCGCTAAGATGTCATCTTCACGCATAATCAAATAATCAGTTCCTTCTAGTTTTAATTCAGTTCCTGCGTATTTACCGTAAAGTACCGTGTCGCCAACTTTTACAGTCATTGTGTGATCTTTTGATCCATTTCCTACTGCAACTACAGTTCCTTTTTGTGGTTTCTCTTTGGCAGTATCTGGAATAAAGATTCCTGAAGCAGTTTTGGTTTCAGCTGCAACAGGCTCAATAAGTACGCGGTCTGAAAGCGGTTTTATGTTTAAAGCCATGATTTTATTATGTTATTAGGTTATACGTTTTTTAATGTTCTAAAAACTTTCAGAAACTGTGCCATGCTCATAAAACTGACATTATTTCCTAAAAAAAATGCCAGCTTTGACAGGCTGGCATTTTAATTTATATCAAAATTATTATTTTGTAGCAGGTGCTGCCGGAGCAGGAGTTTGCTGTGCTGGTGCAGCTGGTGTAGTTGCAGCAGGAGCTTCTGTTTTTTCAATAATTTTAGATCCTGTGTCGTTTAATGATCCTGTAAAGCTTAAGCTTGAAAGTAAAATTAAAACAATCAAAATAGTTGCTAATGTCCAAGTACTTTTGTCTAAAAAGTCAGTTGTTTTTTGAACACCACCTAACATTTGAGTTCCGCTGATAGTTGAAGATAATCCTCCTCCTTTAGGGTTTTGAACCATGATTACTACGATCAATAGAAAACAAACTATTGTGATTAAAACTAAAAAAATTGAAAATGTGCTCATTGCTTAATTGTTATTGTTATTTTGTTGTAAAATCTTTATATCCGAAATGCGGTCTGCAAAGAAAGTAATTTTTTCTGGATATTTCAAAATTAATATTTCATATGCTTGTATCGCTTTGGTATATTTTTTTTGTTCTAAATATACTCTGGCCAAAGTCTCTGTCATTAAGTAAGAATTATCTTCTTTATTGATATCGAATTGCACCGCAGGTGTAATTGCAGTCTGCTTTATTGGAGATATTTTAGGATTTGTTTCGATGAACTTATCTATTATTTCTGCCTTTTTCTTTTTTTCTTCCTCAATTCTTTCAGCCTCCTCAGCAGTTTTAGCTTCATTATTGTTTAAAGAATCCTCAGTTCTGTCTATAGGTTCAGTTTTTGCTAATTGCAGCCATTCTTGAAAAGAATGTTTTTCATTGTCAGAGAAATCTAATGGTTTTCCTATTTCAAGATTTTTCTCGGCATTTTTTACAGGTTCAGAGCTCTCTGTTTCTTTTGGTTCTTCATTTGTATTTACCTTATCAAATACAACTGTTGATGCTTCTTTTATTGAATTTAAAATTGATTCTTCGATTGGAGAAACTCTTACTTCTTCGATTTCATCGTCTACAATTTCTTCAAAGAAAGTTGGAATTGCTCCTTTAATAGGTGTGACCGCTTTCTGTTCAACAACGGGTTCAATTGTTTTTTCTTCTGATTTTGTCACTTCTTCAAAAGTATTTAATATTTCTTCTTCAGTAGGACTTACAACAGAAGACTCAATTATAGATTCAATTGGGTTGTTGCTCTCTGTTTTTTCAGCCTCTTTAAAAGTGTTTAAAATTTCTTCTTCGCTAGGACTTGCAATTATTTGTTCATTAACAGAGGTTATTGGTTCTTCTGTTTTTGTTTTTTCTTCAAAAGTATTTGCTGCCGCTTCTTTTATCGAACTTAAGATTGATTTTTCAATAATAGGATCAATAGGTTTTTCTATAATTTTTGCTGGTTCTTCAAATACTACATTTGAAGCTTCTTTAATTGAATCTAAAATAGACTGTTCAATCGGATCAATTTTTGTAAATGTAACTTTATCGATTGGTTTAGGCGAGACAATTTCGCTGTCAACGATAGTTATTTCAAGTAAATCTTGAAGTTTACGATCGTAATATTCGCCTTGAATTGTGGTGAAATTTTCTGAAGTAATAAAATCAAATAATACCGAACGATCAGCTGTGTGAGCAGCAGTAACTTTTAAGGCGTAGTTATACTTAAAGCTGTTTTGATTGTAAAGTCCTTTTAATCGCAGTGCTCTGGCACTTTGAAAATACGGAAATTCATTCAAAACACTTCCTAATGCTTCTGCCTGCTGTTCTGTAATAGCATCGGGTTTGTTCATTAAGTAAGTATAATCAGTTACATTCATTTCTCTTTTTATTTAATCGTCTAATTATTATTTTTTTTGATTTGGAAGGTTTTTTATTGAATCATTTTATCGATTTAACGAATAAAAGATCTAACAGTTAAACTAAAAAAACTACCATTTTGCTAATGATTCATTAAAGACATCTTGAGTAATTCTCTCAAAAATAGTTTGAATAGCTGTGTTTAAAACACTTCCTGTTGGTAATTCATTTCCAGGGAAATCGTAATAAAACTCAAATGTTCTTTCGAAATCATCTGTTTCTTTCTTTTTGTTTGTAAAACGAACATTTATACGAATCGTCAAACGGTTTTGTGCAGCCTGTTGATCAGCAGTTGCTGTCATTGGCGTTATTCTGTAATCCGTAATTTCTCCTTCATATGTTAATTCTCCTCCTGTGCTTACCAAGTTCAAATTGGTTTGGTTTTGAATTAAATCTTGCAATGCCAATGTAAATTGTCTGTCTATTCCAGGTTCAATCAAATCAGCGTTATTTTGGAAAAAGTTAACCTGAAAAGTTTTCGCGTCAATTGTTCCAGTTCCCGTAAAGTTGTAAACGCCGCAACCGCTGAAAGTGGTTGCTATTAATAGAATAAAAAGATATTTTAAGTTTTTCATTTTTTATTTTAAATATTGCTTCGCCAGTTAACTGACGCTTGGATCAAAGGTATTGATTTTTCGTTAAAAATGTTTTGGTGTGTTTTTGACTCAGCACTAAAACTATAAATCAAATTGTTTAATTTTTCGGTATAAAGTTCTCTCAGAAATACCTAATTCATCAGCAGCAGCTTTACGTTTTCCTTTATTTTTTTCTAATGATTTTTTGATCATTTCGATTTCTTTCTGTTCAAGGCGTAAAATTTCTTCTTCTTCAATAGTTTCAGCAAACAAATAATTGTCTTCCGGCATTTGATAATTTTCTTCGCGGCCTGCGGGAGTCATAACAGCAGTTCTTGGTTCTTCTTCAAAATCAATCTCACTTTCATTTTCCTGTGAACCGTATATTTTCTGAATTAAATTCGGATTAATATCCTGAACTTTTGAAGATCCGTTCTTCATTAACTCTAGAGTCAATTTTTTTAAATCATTCAGATCACTTTTCATATCAAAAAGAACTTTGTACAAAATATCTCTTTCGGTACTAAAATCACTTTCTTTTTTACTGTCACTTATTACAGATGGCAGATTGCTTCCTTCGGCAGGAAGATAGGATTGTAAAGTGGCTGCAGAAATATCACGGTTGGTTTCTAAAACCGAAATTTGTTCAGCTACATTTCGAAGCTGACGGATATTTCCGTTCCATCTAAATTTTTGCAATACATTTACAGCATCATCATCTAATTTTAGAGGAGGCATTTTGTATTTATGAGCAAAATCTGCCACAAATTTCCTGAACAACAAATGGATATCGTCATTGCGCTCACGCAAAGGAGGTAATGTAATTTCGACCGTACTTAAACGATAGTACAAGTCTTCACGAAATTTTCCTTTTTCGATTGCATTAAATAAATTTACGTTGGTAGCAGCAACAATACGAACGTTGGTTTTTTGAACTTGAGACGATCCTACTTTTATGAATTCACCGTTTTCTAAAACACGAAGCAAACGAACCTGAGTTGTCAAAGGCAATTCTCCAACTTCATCAAGAAAAATGGTTCCGCCATCAGCTACTTCAAAATAACCTTCACGTGTGCTTGTAGCACCTGTAAAAGCTCCTTTTTCGTGTCCAAAAAGTTCACTGTCAATTGTTCCTTCCGGAATTGCACCGCAGTTTACGGCGATATATTTTCCGTGCTTTCTGTGTGAAAGCGAGTGTATTATTCTTGGAATATTCTCTTTACCAACACCACTTTCTCCAGTTACCATTACCGAAATATCAGTAGGAGCAACCTGAATGGCTTTCTCGATAGCGCGATTTAATTTTGGATCATTGCCAATAATCTCAAATCGTTGTTTTATTGCTTGAACTGTTTCCATGTAGTTTTTTTTTTGCCACAGATTAAACTGATTAACACAGATTTTTATACTTAAATGACATATCTCTTGTATTGAAGTGATTTGGTTTGAAAATTAACCAAAAGACCTACTTCTGAATTTGATAATTTTATGTAATTCAAAATCTGAGCAATATGTTCAGTTGAAAATTCTTTAATCGCTTTTACTTCTAAAATTATATCTTCATTAATAACAAAATCTGCATAAAATTTATGAGGTAGAATTCTGCCTTTATATTCAATTGAATACTCCTTTTCTCTTTCAAAAGGAATATTGTTTTCTTTTAATTCAACTTCTAAAGCATCTTTATAGATTACTTCTAGTAAACCAGGACCAAGATTACGGTGTACTTCCATACAAATGCCAATAATCGTATAAGTTTCATTCTCTCTATAATGTTGCATAAATATTTTAATTGCTAGATTAAAAGTAAGAAAAATAATAAAGAAAGCATTTTAATCCTTCTAATCTGTGGCAAAAAAAAAATTAATTCATGCTGCTTAATCCTATAGCTTCACCTTTTAGCGTTCCTGAAGTGCAGCTTGTGATTTTTACGTTTACGAAATCTCCAATTTTATAATTCTCTTTTGGGAAAACCACTGTTATGCTTTGTGAGTTTCTTCCAGAGAATTCATCTTTTGATTTTTTAGAAACTTTTTCTACTAGAACTTCAACAACTTGTCCAACAAACTCTTCGCTTCTAAACCATGCATGTTTTTGTTGTAAATCGACAATTTCTTGTAATCTTCTAGCTTTAGTTTCTTCTTCAACATCATCTTCCATTTTTCTTCCTGCCAAAGTTCCTGGGCGTTCAGAATACGAATACATATAACCGAAATTATATTTCACATATTCCATTAAGCTCATTGTATCTTGATGATCTTGCTCAGTTTCGGTTGGAAAGCCTGCAATCATATCCTGAGAAATCGAAGCATTTGGAATAATTGCTCTGATTTTATCAATCAAAGTCATGTATTCTTCGCGTGTATGCAGACGATTCATTTCTTTTAAAATTCTATTGCTTCCAGATTGTACTGGTAAGTGAATGTGTTTACAGATATTTGGATACTTTGCAATAACATGCAAAATACTTTCGTGCATATCCTGCGGATTCGAGGTTGAAAAACGGATACGCATTTTAGGAAAGCCAACAGCCACCATTTCAAGTAATTGGTCAAAATCGACAGCTGTTGCTTTTTGCATTTCAGAAGCGTTTACAAAATCCTTCTTCAAACCGCCGCCATACCAAAGGTAACTGTCAACGTTTTGGCCTAAAAGTGTAATCTCTTTAAAACCTTTGTTCCATAAATCCTGAATTTCAGCCATGATACTTTGCGGTTCACGGCTGCGCTCACGTCCTCGTGTAAAAGGGACAACACAAAATGTACACATATTATCGCATCCGCGTGTAATTGAAACCAAAGCAGTGATTCCGTTACTCATTAAACGAACTGGCGAAATATCTCCGTAAGTTTCTTCTTTTGATAAAATTACATTTATTGCGTCACGACCTTCTTCAACTTCCGCTAATAAATTAGGAAGATCTTTGTAAGCATCAGGGCCAACAACAAGATCGACTATTTTTTCTTCTTCTAAAAACTGACTTTTTAAACGTTCAGCCATACAGCCTAGAACGCCTACTTTCATTTTAGGATTAATACGTTTTACTGCATTGTATTTTTCTAGACGTTTACGAATCGTTTGCTCGGCCTTGTCACGAATAGAACAAGTGTTTACCAAAACCAAGTCAGCTTCTTCTAAAACTGAAGTAGTATTGTATCCTCCATCAGACAAAATGGAAGCTACGACCTCACTGTCTGAAAAATTCATCGCACAGCCGTAACTTTCTATAAAAAGTTTTTTAGTATTCTCAGGTTTATTTTCTAAAACAAGATTTTCGCCTTGTTTGCTTTCTTCAATAATCTTTTCCATTGTAAAAATTCAAAGTGCAAAGATAGCGTAAATACGGTCAATATGACAAGATGGCAGGGAAAGAATTAACAAATTTAATTTTCGGAGATTATAGTTCTATTTCGAGAGTAGAAAAGGGATATAGATGGTTGTCTAAACTCATAAATAAAAAGCATATTTCTCGGTTATCGAATAGTAAAAGTTACACCTATATATATTATAAAGAATAGTTCAGATAAATCTTCAATTTTAAGAAACATAATACTAAAATAACTCAAAAATGAATTGACGAGGTTAATATTTAAAAAAAATAAATACTTTTGTTGCAGAAAAATAGAGCAATGGCAAAGAATTTAGTAATAGTGGAGTCACCTGCAAAGGCGAAAACAATCGAGAAATTTCTAGGAAGCGATTTTCAGGTGGAGTCAAGTTATGGTCACATAGCCGACTTACCATCAAAGGAAATAGGAGTAGATGTAGAGAATGGTTTTAAACCTAAATATGAAGTTTCTCCAGATAAAAAAGCTTTGGTAAGTAAACTTAAGACACTATCTAAGAATGCCGAAACGGTTTGGTTAGCAAGCGATGAGGACCGCGAGGGTGAGGCTATTTCTTGGCACTTGGCGGAAGAACTGAAACTAGATAAAAAGAAAACGAAACGTATTGTTTTTCATGAGATTACAAAATCTGCGATTCTTAAAGCAATTGATAATCCAAGAGAAATTGATTATAATTTAGTAAATGCACAACAGGCACGTCGTGTTCTGGATCGTTTAGTAGGTTACGAATTATCGCCAGTTTTATGGAGAAAAATTAAAGGCGGACTTTCTGCAGGACGTGTACAATCAGTTTCTGTACGTTTGATTGTTGAGAGAGAGCGCGAAATTCAGAATTTTAATGCAGTTGCAACGTATTCAATTGTTGCCGAGTTTGTGAACGAAGCTGGAAAAGCTTTTAAAGCAAAACTGCCAAAAAACTTCAATACTAAAAAAGAAGCCGAAGATTTCTTAAATAAAAATATCGGTTCTAAATATAAGGTAGCAGATTTAGAAACTAAACCTACCAAAAAATCTCCAACAGCACCTTTTACAACTTCAACGTTGCAGCAAGAAGCAGCGAGAAAATTGTATTTACCAGTTGGAATTACAATGCAGTTAGCACAGCGTTTATACGAAGCCGGACTTATTACTTACATGAGAACGGACTCGGTAAATCTTTCTAAAGAAGCAATGGATGCCGCTGAAGCTGAAATTATAAAATCATATGGGAAAGAGTTTTCGAAACCTAGAGTTTTTGCAAACAAGAATAAAGGAGCGCAAGAAGCGCACGAAGCAATTCGTCCGACTGATATGTCACGTCATACTGTAAATATTGATCGTGATCAGGCTCGTTTATACGATTTGATTTGGAAAAGAACTTTGGCTTCGCAAATGAGTGATGCACAGTTAGAAAGAACAAACGTAAAAATTGAAGCAGATAATCACAGTGAAATTTTTACCGCTTCTGGAGAAGTATTGCTTTTCGAAGGTTTCTTAAAAGTGTATTTAGAAGGTCACGATGACGATGAAGAAGAGCAAGAAGGAATGCTTCCTGCATTAAAAGTAAACGAAAAACTAGCAAATAATTATATTACAGCTACAGAGCGATATTCAAGGCCGCCGGCACGTTATACTGAGGCATCTTTGGTGAAGAAACTAGAGGAACTTGGTATTGGACGTCCGTCTACTTATGCGCCAACTATTTCGACAATTATCAATAGAAATTATGTTGAAAAAGGAACTCTTGAAGGTCAAGAACGTAATTATACACAGCTTACTTTGCAAAACAGCAAAGTAGGAGAGAAAGTTTTAAAAGAAAATACAGGTTCTGATAAAGGAAAATTGGTTCCAACAGATATCGGAACTATTGTAACAGATTTCTTGGTTAAAAACTTCGGAAATATTTTAGATTATAATTTTACTGCAAAAGTTGAGCAGGATTTTGATGAAATTGCTGAAGGAAATATTGACTGGGCAAAAATGATGCAGGATTTCTACAATAAATTTCATCCAAATGTAAAAGAAGTTGAGGCAAATGCTGAACGTGAAAGCGGTGAAAGAATTCTAGGAAAAGATGCTGATGGAAGACAAGTTTCTGTTCGTTTAGGGAAATTTGGTCCAATGGCTCAAATTGGAGAAGCTGACGACGAAGATAAAAAGTTCGCCAGCTTAATGTCAGATCAAAATATTGGAAATATTACACTTGAAGAAGCTTTGAATTTGTTTTTGCTTCCTAAAAGTTTAGGGGAGTACAAAGGAGAAGAAGTAGAGGTGAGTAATGGTCGTTATGGCCCTTATGTTCGTCACGGAAGTGTGTTTATTTCATTGCCTCGTGGAGAAGATCCTTTGGGAGTTTCGAAAGAAAGAGCGCAAGAGTTAATCGATGAAAAAGCACTTGCTGATGCGCCGATTGCGGTATATAAAGGAGAGCCTGTTCAGAAAGGTGTGGGGCGTTTTGGTCCTTTCATTAAATGGAATGGTCTTTTTGTAAATGTGAGCAAAAAATACAATTTTGATAATTTGTCTCAGGCTGATGTTGAAGAACTGATCGAAGATAAATTGCAAAAAAATATAGATAAAGTACTTCACAATTGGGAAGACGAAGGGATTTTGGTTGAGAAAGCGCGTTGGGGGCGTTCTGTAATTACAAAAGGTAAAATCAAAATTGAATTGAGTAAAGATGTTGATGCAACAAAATTAACATTGGCAGAAGTTCAAGAAATGATTGCTAAGAAAACTCCAGTAAAAAAAGCGCCAGCGAAAAAAGCGGCAACAACTAAAAAAACTCCAGCTAAAAAACCAGCTGCTAAAAAGAAATAATAAATGGAATTTGATTTTCTACAACCGTTAAATGAAAGCATAGTAAATTTCATAAGTTCATTGTCTTCACAAGAACTCGGCAGTAAAATTGTGTTGCATACACAGGATCAATTTCCAGATATTGATAAAATTAATATTGCTATTGTCGGCGTTCTTGAGGACCGCCGAAATATCAATATGATAAATGAAGTGAATCTTACAGCGGTTCGTAAAAAACTGTACGGAATGTTTCCTGGTAATTGGGATGCTTCTATAGCTGACCTTGGAGATATTCTTGCAGGTGATTCTGTAGAGGATACTTATTTTGCAGTAAAAAAAGTTACTTCGACTTTAATTAAGAATAAAGTGATTCCTATAGTCCTTGGAGGTTCACAAGATTTGACCTATGCTTTATATCGTGCTTATGATGATTTAGAGCAAATGGTGAATTTGGTTTCTGTAGATAATAGATTTGATTTTGGTAAAGAAAATGAGCTTGTTTCAGCTAATTCTTATCTGACTAAGATTATTATTGACGCACCAAATAACCTTTTTAACTACTGTAATATTGGTTATCAAACGTATTATAACTCACAAGAAGAAATTGATTTAATCGAGAAGTTATTTTTTGATTCTTATCGTTTAGGTGAAATCTCTAATAAAATTACGCTGGCCGAACCTGTGTTTAGAGATGCTGATTTAGTGAGTATTGATCTAAATTCTGTTAAGTCTTCTGCTTCAGGTAATGTTGTTACTTTTGAGCCAAATGGTTTTAACGGAAAAGAAATTTGTGCTTTGGCTAGATATGCCGGAATTAGTGATAAAGTTTCTTCATTTGGAATTTTTAATCATAATAGTACAGCGCAGGAATCGCCTATTATCGCACAAATTGTTTGGTATTTTATTGAAGGATATCATTATCGTTCAAAAGAATATCCGTTTGGCAGCAGAACAAATTACTTAAAGTATATTGTGCCTTTAGAAGAAGAAGAGTTGGTTTTCTATAAAAGTGATAAAACGGACAGATGGTGGATAGAAATTCCGTTTGAAACAAATGGCAGCAATAAACTGAAAAGAAATACGTTATTACCATGTTCGTATGAAGAATATTTGAGTGCTTGCAACCAAGAATTGCCAGAAAGATGGTGGAAAGCACAGCGAAAAAATGCTTTATAGAACGAAAATTCAATAGAATTCTTAATTTTTTTGAATTACAAAATATTGCAGAATATTTTTTAGTAAGATAAGGTTTATATATGGTAAAAAAACGTGTTTTACGTCGATTTTTTCGGTTAGTTTGTCGATAAAATATTTTTTTTTTATTTTATTTAACATTATTTTTGAACGATAAAATAAATTTCGCGAGTAGTATTGTTTTTTAGATAAATAATAAATACGTTTACGAACTATAATAATGAATAGATAATCCCAAATTTATATGAAGAAGTTTATTGCATTTACAGCAATGTTAACACTAGTAATTGGCTGTGGTAAGTCAGGAGACAAAGGTGAGTTGGTTGGTGTTACAGGAGGGAAATGGCATCCTGAAAAGCCTTACGGAATGACATTGGTTCCGGGTGGATCTTTTATTATGGGTAAATCAGATGCTGATTTAGCTAATGTAGAAGATGCTCCAACTAAATCAGTAACGGTTCGTTCATTCTATATGGATGAAACTGAGATTACTAACAGTGAGTATCGTCAATTTGTAGAATGGGTAAAAGATTCGACAATGAGAGTTCGTTTGGCTATTTTAGCTGATGAAACTGGTCAAAAAAGTACTGGTGGTAAAGGCAGTAAAGGCGGAAGCATCGCTGATTATGCATTTAATGATTCTGAGCCGGATAAAATGACTGCTTATGATAAATATATGTATGATAATTATTATAGTGTAGGAACAAAAGATGATCCGTATGCTGGTAGAAAATTAAACAAAAAAATTAAGTTAATAAAAGATACAAAAGCTTATCCAGACGAGTATTATGCTGAGGTAATGGATTCTATGTATTTGCCTATTGAAGAATCATACAATGGTTTAAGAACAATTGATGTAAATAAATTGAAATTCCGTTATTCTTGGATGGATATTCAAGCTGCAGCAAAAGCTAAAGTTGGAAAAAGAAAAGACTTTGTTAAAACAGAGCAGGTAAGCGTTTATCCAGATACTACAGTTTGGATTAAAGATTTTGCTTATTCATACAATGAGCCAATGCATAATGATTATTTCTGGCATAAAGCTTATGGTGATTATCCAGTAGTTGGTGTAACTTGGAAACAAGCTAAAGCATTTTGTGCTTGGAGAACACTAAACAAAAATGGATATATCAAATCAAAGAAAAAAGGACGTGATTTAGTTAATGCATTCAGATTGCCAACAGAGGCAGAATGGGAATATGCTGCGAGAGGTGGTCTTGAGTCTGCAACTTACCCTTGGGGAGGTCCTTATACTAAAAGTGATAGAGGTTGTTTCTTAGCAAACTTTAAGCCTAACAGAGGAGATTATGCAGCTGACGAAGCTTTATACACAGTTGAAGCAAAATCATACGATCCTAATGGTTACGGATTATACAATATGGCAGGAAACGTTTCAGAGTGGACAGATTCAGCTTATAATCCAAATGCATACGAGTATGTTTCTACAATGAATCCTAACGTAATTGATGGAAACAATCAAAGAAAGGTTGTTCGTGGTGGTTCATGGAAAGACGTTGCTTATTTCCTACAGGTAAGTACACGTGATCACGAATACGCTGATTCAGCAAGAAGTTATATTGGTTTCAGAACTGTACAAGATTACATGGGAACTCAAGTAACTGGAAACGGAACCGGTAAAAAGAAATAGTATATTACAATTAAAATCAATACAAATCCAAATCGAATCTATTTAAATTAAAACCTAAAAAAAAGAATTATGGCATTATTAAGTAAAAAAGCAATGAATTTCGCTTATGGTATGGGAGCGGCAGTAGTAATTATTGGAGCTTTATTCAAAATTACTCACTTTGAATTGGGACCATTAACAGGAACTGTTATGCTTTCAATTGGATTGGTTACTGAAGCAATAATTTTTGCATTATCTGCTTTTGAACCAGTTGAAGATGAACTAGACTGGACTCTTGTTTATCCTGAATTAGCTAATGGTCAAGCGAGAAAGAAAGCTGAGAAAGTAGAAACTCCAACTGATGCCCAAGGATTACTATCTCAAAAATTAGATGCAATGTTGAAAGAAGCTAAAATTGACGGTGAGTTAATGTCAAGCTTAGGAAACAGCATTAAAAACTTTGAAGGAGCTGCAAAAGCAATTTCTCCAACAGTTGATTCTATCGCAGGACAAAAGAAATATGCAGAAGAAATGTCTATGGCTGCGGCTCAAATGGAATCATTAAACAGTTTATATAAAGTACAATTAGAAAGTGCTTCAAGAAACGCACAAGCAAATAGCGAAATTGCTGAAAATGCTTCTAAATTAAAAGAACAAATGCAATCTATGACTGCAAACATTGCTTCATTAAACAGTGTTTATGGTGGTATGCTTTCTGCAATGAGTAACAAAGGATAATTAGTTTTTGACTATTATATTAAATTTATTAATAAGAACTAATTAGAAAAAATGGCAGGAGGAAAATTAACCCCTAGACAGAAGATGATTAACCTGATGTATCTGGTTTTCATCGCAATGTTAGCAATGAACGTATCAAAAGAAGTTATATCTGCTTTTGGTTTGATGAACGAAAAATTTGAAGCAGCAAACACTTCTTCAGTTAAAACAAATGGAGATTTGTTAAAAACTTTAGATTTAAAAGCATCTGAATCTAAAGGAGAGTTTACTGAGGCTGCAGGTATTGCACATAAAGTACAAACGATTTCAAAAGATTTTTATGCTTACATAGGCACTTTAAAAGCACAGTCTATTAATGGTTTTGAAATCGATGAAGAAACTGGAAAATTACCTTACGAGTCTATGGACAGAGGTGATAATATCGATGACTGGTTTACAGGAGACGGTTACACTGCAAAAGGTAATGAAATAATTGCAAAAATAGAAAAGTATAAAGCAGATATGAAAGCTGCTTTAGGATCTAAATATGCCGATATTTCTAATGAGGTTTCTAAGAAATTTGATGTTTCAGACGTAAAAAACAAAGAAGGTATAAAAGAAAAATACTTAGCTTATCATTTTAAAGGTTTTCCTGCAATTGCATCTGCCGCTAAACTTTCTGCTTGGCAAAATGATGTGAATAAAATTGAAGCGGATGTCTACAACCGTGCTTTAGGAAAAGCGGCTGTTGATGAATCTTCATACAGCAAATTTGAAGCTATCGTAGTTTTAGATAAAAATGCTTATTTCCAGGGAGAAAAAGTTACTGGTAAAGTAGTTTTAGGAAAATACGACCCAAATGCTCAGTTTAGCGGATTTCAAGGTCCTGGTAAATTAGTGAATGGACAAGCAGTATTAGAAATGACTGCTGGTGGTGTTGGAGAACAAAAAATTGGAGGTTCTTTCAATTTTATGGAAAATGGTAAACCAATCAAGTTACCTTTCAACGGAACTTACGTTGTTGTTCCTCGCCCAAATTCTGCTACAATTTCTGCTGATAAAATGAATGTTGTATATAGAGGGGTTGTTAATCCAATCTCTGTATCATTCGCAGGTGTTGCTGATAATAAAGTTGTAGCTAGCGCCCCAGGATTATCATCAGCTGGTAAACCGGGAAAATATAACATGAATCCAGGTTCAGGTACAGAAGCTACAATTTCTGTAACAGGAACATTACCAAATGGAGATAAAGTTTCTGATAAGAAAACTTTCAGAATTAAGGGTATTCCTGGTCCAACAGGAACAATTAGAGGCGAGATGGGTGTTGTAAAAGGACCTAAATCTAACTTAGAAATTGCTACTATTGGAGCTAAATTACTTGATTTTGATTTTGAAGTTGGTTTAGATGTTGTAGGATTTAATATGAAAATTGCTGGACAGCCTACGGTTGTTGTAAGCGGAAACAGATTAAATGCTCAATGTAAACAAGTTCTTTCTAGAGCTGGTAAAGGAGACCAAGTTACTATTTCTGAAATTAAAACTAAACTTGTTGGAGCTGGTAGTTATTTATTGCCAAGAACTGCTCCGGTAATTTACGAAATACAATAATATAAGTAGTGAAAACTACATTCAATATCTTATAATGATACCACGATGAAAGTAAGAAATTTTTTAATAGCTATTGTTTCTATCGCTGGAGGTTTAACTTCTAATGCGCAATCTAATTTGCTTAACGCGAAAACACCAGCCCAAATTGGACTTAAAACTCCTGCTCAGCTTATCTCTGATAACGATAAGCCATTAGCTTATGGTTATGTGGACGATAGAGATGTTTTGATGGGAAAAACTACTTGGGAAATTATTGATTTAAATGAAAAAATCAATTTTCCATTATACTTTCCTATAGATACAGCTAATATTGGTTCAGATAGACGTTCGCTTTACGACGTTTTGACGAAAGCTATCAAAAAAGGTAAAATAACTGAAGTGTACAGCGATAGTTATTTCAATACTAAAAAGTCTATGAAAGACATCGAAGGTGCATTGTCTCGTATTGATACAACAGATGCTGGTAGAGAATTAATCAACCAATATCCGGATGATTATAAAACACGTGTCGTTAAGAAAAAAGTTGTTACTGGTACTGGTAAGAAAAAAGTTGTTTCTTATGTAGACGAAACAGTTGGTCCAACAAGATCTGTACCTGCAGAATATATTTTGAAACAAGATTTAACTGCTGCTGATGTTACGCAATACAAGATTAAAGGATACTGGTATTTTGACAAACGTCAAAGTGAATTGAAGTATCGTTTACTTGGAATTTGTCCTGTAACGCCAGACGTTTATACAATGAATAGTGACGAAAAGGATTATATCGAATTATTTTGGGTTTTCTTCCCGAATGCTCGTGAAGCGCTGCATGAAGCAAAAGCTTTCAATGATAACAATTCGGCATTGCCAATTTCATTTGATCAGATACTAAATTCTCGTCGTTTTAACGCAGTTGTTTACAAAGAGGAGAACTTATATGGAGACAGAGCAATCAGTGACTATATGAAGGATAATGCTCAAAATCAATTGTTAGAATCTGAAAGAGTAAAAGAGAAGATTCGTAACTTCGAGCAAGATATGTGGAACTATTAAGTATCTATATTAAATTTTAAGAAAAACTCTTACTACCTTTGTAGTAAGAGTTTTTTTATTTTAACTACTATTTATGCCTCTTTAAATTCTGCCTTTTTTGAGGATGAAATAATTTTTTAACGAGTTGTAGGAAAAATAACAACAAACTTCGTATTTTTGCGTTATAACGTCTTATAATTAAATTATGATGAGAGTAACAAGATTTTTAATGGTGTTTGTTTTTATTGTGGGAAGCTTTGCTTCAAACGCACAATCAAATTTGCTTAATGCTAAGACAGTTGCTCAAATTGGGCAAAAATCTCCTGGAAGGTTGATTTCAGATAATGATAAACCATTATCTTACGGTTATGTAGATGATCGTGATGTATTGATGGGGAAGACGACATGGGAGATTATTGATTTGAATGAAAAAATCAATTTTCCATTTTATTTTCCTGTAGATACCGCAAACATTGGTCCAGAAAGACGTTCACTTTATGATGTTTTGACAAAAGCGATCAGACAAGGTAAAATAACAGAAGTGTATTCTGATAGTTATTTTAATACCAAAAAATCAATGAAAGACATTGAAGGCTCTTTGACTCGCGTTGATACTACAGACGCAGGTAGAGAACTTATTAATCAGTATCCAGATGATTATAAATCGCGTGTCGTTAAGAAAAAAGTTGTTACAGGTACTGGTAAGAAAAAAGTTGTTTCTTATGTAGACCAAACAATAGGTCCAACAAGAACTGTTCCTGCTGAATATATCTTAAAGCAAGATCTTACCGCTGCTGATGTTACACAGTACAAGATTAAAGGGTATTGGTATTTTGATAAACGTCAGAGTGAATTGAAGTATCGCTTACTTGGAATTTGTCCTGTAACTCCAGATGTTTATACTATGAATAGCGACGAAAAAGATTATATCGAATTGTTCTGGGTGTTTTTTCCAAATGCTCGAGATGTTCTAAATCAAGCAAAAGCTTTTAATGATAAAAACTCGGCGGCACCAATTTCATTTGATCAGGTTTTAAATTCTAGACGTTTTAATTCTATAATTTATAAAGAAGAAAATATGTATGGTGATCGTGAAATAAAAGATTACATGAAAAATAATGCTCAAGAGCAATTATTAGAGTCTGAAAGAGTAAAAGAGAAAATACGAAATTTCGAAGAAGATATGTGGAACTACTAATTTTCTAATATTAAATTATAAACGAAACTCTTACTATCTTTGTAGTAAGAGTTTTTTTATCTTATCTATACAACAACATGTTTGATTATATTATCGTTGGATCTGGTTTGGCAGGAATTTCATTTGCAGAGATTGCACTTAGAAACAACAAGTCTATTTTAGTAATTAGTGATAACTCTCAAAATTCATCCCGAGTTGCGGGAGGATTGTATAATCCAGTTATTTTGAAGCGTTTTAGCGAGGTTTGGAAGGCAGAGGAGCAGTTAGTATTAATGGAAGATTTTTATAATCATATTGAGACTAAACTAAAAGCGAAATTTAATTTTAAACTCCCAATTCTTAGAAAATTTTTCTCGATAGAAGAGCAAAATAATTGGTTTGCAGCTTCAGATAAGCCTCTTTTAGCACCATTTCTTTCAACGAATTTAATCTTTACAAAATATTTTGGCATAGATTCTCCTTTTGATTACGGCGAAGTTTTGCATACAGGTTATGTTGATACTTCTCTTTTATTAGATAAATACAAAGAATATCTTTTAGAAAGTGATTTGTTGCTGCAAGAATCTTTTGATTACTCAAAACTAATAATTAATGATAATTCAGTTCAATATAAAGAGTATCAAGCAAAAAATGTAATTTTTGCAGAAGGTTTTGGACTTCATGCAAATCCGTTTTTTCAAGAATTGCCTTTGGATGGCACTAAAGGAGAGCTTTTGATTATAAAAGCACCAGAACTTGATTTAGATGTAATTGTAAACACCAGTGTCTTTATTCTGCCTTTAGGCGATCATTTATATAAAGTAGGAGCAACCTATAATTGGAAAGACAAAACAGATCTGCCAACGGAAGAAGGCAAGACAGAATTAGTCGAACGAATTAAGGAAATTATCAATTGTGATTTCGAAATTGTTTCTCATTTTGGAGGTGTTCGTCCAACTGTTCGCGACAGGCGTCCCATTATAGGAACACATGACAAACATCAATCACTTCATTTGTTAAATGGTCTGGGTACACGCGGTGTAATGTTAGGTCCTGCGATGGCTAAAGATTTATTTGATTTTATCGAAAACAAAAAACCATTAGATCCTACAATAGATATTCAGCGATTTTATAAAAAGAGAAAATAGATTATTTTCGATTTGTTTCTGGATCATAAGAAACAAACATGTTAATGTATAAATTTCTGGAAAGTCGTAAAACAAACGGAAATAATAGAATTAGTGTAATAACTATCGCTATAAAAGACTGCTCTATATTGGCTCCAAAAAATACAAAAGAAACAATAAAAGCAGCAATTCCTACGGCAACATTTAAACCATAACTAACATACATTGCGCCATAAAAAAATGAAGGTTCTATTTGATATTTGAAACCGCAATGGCTGCAATTCTCGTTCATTTTTAGAACATTAGTCAAATGAAGCGGATTTTTGTCTGAATACATGCTCTCATTTTGACATTTTGGACAACTTCCTGTTAAAATACTATTTAGTTTGGATCCTTTTTTTAACATTTGCAAAAAATTTAAAACAAAGGTACATTTTTGTACCAATACTGCTTGCAACAATAGTCACAAATTATGCTTAATATACACAATCTTTCGGTTTCTTTTGGAGGAACATATTTATTTGAAGAAGTTACTTTTCGTTTAGGTGCCGGCGACCGAGTTGGTCTTGTTGGTAAAAACGGAGCAGGTAAATCGACAATGCTAAAAATGTTAGCAAGAGATTTTGCTCCTGACTCGGGAGTTATCTCTCAAGAGAAAGATATCAGAATGGGATTTCTGCGTCAGGATATTGATTTTGAGCAAGGAAGAACCGTACTTGAAGAAGCGTATGAAGCTTTTACCGATATTAAAGTTGTAGAGAAGAAGCTGGAAGAAATCAATCATCAATTAGTTACAAGAACTGATTATGAAAGTGAGGAATACAGCCAGATCATTGAAGATTTGTCTGATTACACGCATCGTTTTGATCTTTTAGGAGGTTATAATTATGTTGGAGATACAGAGAAAATTCTTTTAGGTTTAGGTTTTAAAAGAGAAGTATTCAATAATCAAACCGAAACATTTTCTGGAGGTTGGAGAATGCGTATCGAATTAGCAAAATTACTTTTGCAGGCAAACGATGTACTGCTTCTGGATGAGCCAACCAACCACTTAGATATCGAAAGTATCATTTGGTTAGAGAATTTCCTTCGTAATTACCCTGGAGTTGTAGTAATTGTATCCCACGATAAAATGTTCCTTGATAATGTTACAAACCGTACAATCGAAATCTCTTTAGGAAAAGCATACGACTTTAATAAACCTTATTCTCAATATTTAGAATTACGTCATGAAATTCGCGAAAAGCAATTGGCAACGCAAAAAAATCAGGCGAAGAAAATTGAAGAAACAGAAAAATTAATCGAAAAATTCCGTGCAAAAGCCTCAAAAGCTTCAATGGCGCAATCGTTGATTAAAAAGTTAGATAAAGTTGAAAGAATCGAAGTTGATGAAGATGATAATTCAGTAATGAACATCTCATTTCCAGTTTCAAAAGAACCTGGAAAAGTTGTTATTGAAGCTGAAGATGTAACAAAAAGTTACGGCGATAAAATCATCTTAAAGGATATTAGTTTATTAGTAGAACGAGGCAGTAAAATTGCTTTTGTCGGCCAAAACGGACAAGGAAAGTCGACTTTCATTAAAGCATTGGTTAATGAATTTGAGTACCAAGGAAATATCAAATTAGGACATAATGTACAACTAGGTTATTTTGCACAGAATCAAGCTGAATACTTAGATGGCGAAATTACTTTGCTTCAAACGATGGAAGATGCGGCGACAGATACAAATCGCTCTAAAGTTCGTGATATGTTAGGTTCGTTTTTGTTCCGTGGAGACGATGTTGAGAAAAAAGTAAAAGTGCTTTCTGGAGGAGAACGTAACCGTTTGGCACTTTGTAAACTATTATTACAGCCAATCAATGTGTTGTTGATGGATGAGCCTACAAACCACTTAGATATTAAATCTAAAAACGTTTTAAAGGCGGCACTTCAAAAATTTGGCGGAACTTTATTGTTAGTTTCTCACGACAGGGATTTCTTGCAGGGAATGTCGAATATTGTTTATGAATTCAAAGATCAAAAAATCAGAGAATATTTAGGAGATATTAATTTTTTCTTAGAGCAGCGTAATTTAGAAAATATGCGTGAAGTCGAGAAAAAAGATGTTGTAAAAACAGCAGCTCCAAAAGAAAATAATAAAACTTCTTACGAAGATCAGAAAAAAGGAAAAGCGCTTCAAAACCGTTTGAGTAAAGTCGAAAGTCAAATCAAACAGTTAGAAAAAGACATTCAGCATGACGATAAAATGCTGGCTTCTAATTATGACAAACATATCGAAGATGCTTCATTTTTTACCGCTTATAATAAAAAGAAACAAGATCTTGACCAATTGCTTTTAGATTGGGAGATCGTTCAGGAAGAGATTGATAATTTTAATGCTTAATATTAGAATTGTTTCAAGTTTAAAGTTTCACGTTACAGAACCTGAAACTTTAAACCTGAAACTATTTAAATAATTCCAATAGATTTAGAATGTGCAATTGCTTCACTGCTTTCTTTAAAATAGCAAACGGCAACATCAAGAGATTCTAAATTTTGCATTACTTTTTTTACTTCACCTTTCTGTGATTTACCAGTTTGTCTTATGTAAACAGCAACTACAGTAACGGGGAAAATTTTACAAATTCGCTCATATAAAATAGGATCCTGCTGCGAATCGTCACCCAATAATACATATTTAAGGTTCGGATAGAATTCTAAAACGTGTTTTATCTTGTCAAATTTATGATCATGATTACCGCGTCCGCTCATAAAAAAGTCAGTAAGACTCCTTTTAATATCTTTTAGCAGAATTACAGCTCTCGGTAAATGGTGTATTTTGGCAAATTTCACAATAAATCGGTACAAATTCCATTCGCTGCTCGAGATAAAGAAAAAGGCATTCTCGCCCTCAGTATTATGACGTCCAGCAGAACTTAAAGCTTGATAATGCGATACAACATCTTTGAATACTCTGCGGTCGTTTACATTTTTAAAAAGTAGAATATATATTTTTCTAAAGATATTCTGAGTATGTGAAATCAAAAAAGTATCATCAATATCAGATATTATTCCTAAATTTCCTTTGTGCGGTCTAATGAAATTTGCTTTAGATACAATAATTTCCGAGTCATATTTTATGCTCACTTCGTATTCGATCCATCCAAAATGAGTTTCTTTTTCAAGCGGAATGCAAAATTTAAAATAACCATCTTCAAGCGTTTTTGTATGAATCTCTTGATTGCCATACTTTAAATAAACATCAAAATTTTCAAGTGTTTTTATCCTAAACTGATTGATAATTGAGCTGGCATTTTTGAAGTTTTTTTTCTGAAAATCGTAGTCGTAAGTTCTTTTAAAGACATGCCCCATTACAATTAATTCTTCTTCATTGGCATAACCTCGATATAATTGTAAAATTGGTTTCATTAATTCCGTACTTTTATAGAGTACTGTAAATTAATTATTTTAATTGGTTTTAAAAATAAAATTTTGAAAAAGAATATACTATTTGTTGTAAATCCTATTTCTGGAGATCTTGATAAAACAGATTTGATCGATGCTGTTAGAGAATTTGCAGCAGTAAATCATTTTGATTTGAGGGTTTATGAAACTACAGGAAAAAATGATCTAAAAGAGATACAAACATTATACAATCAATATAATCCAGAGCGAATTATCATTGCGGGAGGCGACGGCACAATTAAAATGGTAGCTGAAGCAATGGAGCAATACGATATAATTCTTGGGATTCTGCCAGCAGGTTCTGCAAATGGTCTTTCGGTCGATTTGAACTTGCCTTCAAGTATAGAAGAGAATCTCAGAATTGCATTTTTACATGATTATATCGAGATGGATATGATTTGTATAAACGGTAAAAAAAGTATTCATTTAAGTGACCTTGGTTTAAATGCCAATTTGGTAAAAAACTATGAGCAAAGTGATTTACGAGGTTTTTGGGGATATGCTTTGCAGGCATTTTCAGCTCTAAAAGAATCAGAGGAACCTTTTATTGCAACTATTCTGGCGAATAATGAAGAAGTTGAGCATACGGCAAGAATGCTTGTAATTGCCAATTCACAAAAGTATGGAACAGGAGTAGTTATTAATCCGAATGGTGCAATGAATGACGGAAAATTTGAATTAGTAATTTTAAAAAGTCTCGATTTATTGTTGATCGGAAAAATCATTACAGGGAATATGCCAATTGACTCTGATGATATTGTTATTATTTCAACAGATAAAGCAACTATAAAAACTGATTATCCAGTTAATTTTCAAATTGATGGTGAATATTGTGGAGCACAGACTAATCTAGAAGTTTATATTTTGCATAAGCAGATGAAAATAGCAATTCCGTAAGTGAAAATAGAATTTTAGTTTTACACTAAATTACCACAATCATTGTCATTTCGATCCCGAGGCTTCGGGAGAGAAGCCTTCGTAATAAACGCTATAAAGATTGGTTTTTCGTTGCGGAGTTACTCGCGGAGATTTGCTTCGTCTGTTCGCTATCGCGAGAGTCACTTGCGTCGAAATGACAAAAATGCGCAAACGAACTTTGAATTTAAGCTTTTACCAAAGTTTTGACTATTTAAAAGGATTTCGTTCCTGCCATTCCGTTTTAGGTTCCAGGTAATTAAAGAATCTGCCAATATTGTGATTGATTAATGTATTGCTGTGCGTAATTAAGCCATACATTTTTACTGGTTTCGCGCCCACAGAACTTTTAATTTCAAGAGCAGTTCGAGCAAATACAATTGATGAAAAACCTTGATTAATTGAATACGCAATCATATCGTAAAGCATATTTAAATAGAGCATTTTTTCGCGTTGAATACTTTCATCATATCCTAAAAAATAAGTATCCATTACAGCTCCATTCTTTATCAATGTGTTAAAACCAATTAGTTTTTCATCTAGAAAATAACCATAAAGCAAAAAATCATCTTTCATGATTTCTTTAAAAAAGCTAAAATGATTTCGAGCTAAGAAAAAAGTATTAAAAGGCGCATTTTTGGCCACATGAAAATACAACTCATAAATAACATCTTCATATTTTCGAATATCAGAAAGTGACATTTTTTTCTTTTCAATTCCTTTAGATTTTTTTCGTGCCCGTTTGTACTGATCTCGATATTTTTTTGACAAAGCGTCGATATAGTCTTGTTCGGTTTTCCAATTTCTATTGATTTCAAAAACCATATTGGGCTGAGTCGAAAAAGTATAATTGTTTTTAAATTCAGCTTGCAAAGGCTCAATTTCTTTTGCAGTAAAATCTTTTATACTCGTAATATGTACTTTTTTACCTTGTGATTTTAAATCTTTTTTGAGCTGTGTAATTGCTTTATGAAGTGTTTTAATTGCTTTTGCTTCTTTTATATTTGGACTAAAAGCAAAGGCATTTTGACCTGTCAGCATGTTGTTGCCAACAAATAAAACATGTGATGCAAAGTTTTTGAAAGCAAAATTACGAACAGAAGTTTTCAAGCATTGATCACGTTCACCAAAAGATTCCAGCTTTTCGGCAAATAAAAACTGAGTTAATGCAATTCCTAAAAGAGTTTCTTTATCAAAAATTCCAATAAAATGGCAGATCATATTTACAGGAGAAGAATTTTCGAGTATCTCGAGATATTCCCGTGTCAAAAAGATGTTATTATCAGCCAGCGAGTTCCATTCTAAAGGCAGTAACGAAGCGCTGTTGTAGATTTGAAAAGAATAAGTTGTATTCAAAAGAGAGTGCTAATTTGTTCAAAATTAGATAATTTTTATAAAAACTCAATTCCTTTAAGTAATTATTAAGAAAAGCCCGTTTGAATTTAATTTTTCAAACGGGTTAGTTCTTTGTTATTTATGCAAATCCGCAGATAATACCGCCCATTAAAGCAAGTGTAACCATCCAATAACCAGCATGAATAAAAATATATTTCCAAGACTTTCTTTCGAATAGTCCATTAATTCCAACAATTGGAAGTGCAAAAAATAAACCCGACATAAATCCGTGAAGTGCACCATGTTTAAAGGTGCGATATGCAGTGCCGTAATCGGCCATAAAAGCTTTAAATGAAGGTTTTGCTGCATCAATCAAAGGCGGACCGCCAACCATTCCGACAGCTCCAGATTGATGAATGGTTAATCCCATTAATATTACCGTAATCATCAAAGAAAAAATATAAGTAAACCCAAATATTTTGAGCATATTTCCAGTTTTAAGATCATCTTCGGTAAAATTATTTTCTTTCATCCAAATTGTACCAAATACTTTAGGATGGTACCAAATAAAACCAACTACCAACGTGACAATTGCGGCTAATAAAAGCGCAGAGAAGTGAATTTCCATATTATGAGGTTTTTATAATTAGTTGATTCAAAAATAGTTAAAAAAATGATTATGTTGCTAAAAGTTAAAAAAGTAGTAAAAATAATACATGGTTTTTATTTGTTAACACTTTATCGACAATATATGCTTTATATCTAGTAATTGCCTAATTTTGATAATAGAAAAATCTAATTCCCCAAAATTAGTTATGAAAAGCTTAACTACTCTTTTTTTAGCGCTTGTTTTTTCTCTAAATACTTTTGCAGATACTGTTTCAGATAAAGAGAAAGAGGCGTTACTAAAATTTTATCATGCTACAAATGGCTCCCAATGGAAGATAAAATGGGATCTATCGATTTCTATTTCAACTTGGTATGGTGTTGAAATAGAAAATGGAAAAGTAGCAGGACTTAATCTGCCAGACAATAATCTGCAGGGAGAATTACCTCTTGAGTTTTTTGATTTAGTCAATTTAGAAAGGATTGATCTTCATAAAAATAAATTGACGGGAACATTGCCAAATGCTGTCAGCGGTTTTAAAGAACTTGAAGTTCTAGATATTTCATCTAATAAAATATCAGGCCAATTGCCTTTAAATTTTGGGAATTTAAAAAAGTTAGAAATACTTTCATTGTTCGATAATGAAATTGAAGGACAACTGCCTAGCTCAATATATACAATTACAACCTTAAAAGTACTGCTTTTAAACAGTAATAAATTCTATGGAAACTTAAGTAAAGAGATATTGAATTTAAATGCTTTGCAAAACCTAAGTTTATTTAATAACAGTTTTGACGGCGAAATTCCCGAAGAACTGGAAAAATTAAAAAACTTATCAGAGATGAATCTTTCATACAATAAATTTAAAGGAGCAGTTTCAAAAAAACTAACCTTGCTGGATTCGTTGAATATGACAATGTTTGATGAAGATGGAAATCCATTTTTATTAGATTTAATTGAAGAAAAAATACCCGAAAATATTATCGCAAATTAATCGTGCTTATGAATGAATTTTACTCGTTGAAAAAAGTTGATTAAATATATTTAGTTAATTGCCGAAAAACCGTAATTCTTTACGGTTTTTTTTATTTAATTTTTTGAGTTTATGAATTGTTAAAAGGCATTGCAGTTATTTTTATTGTTTTAATTTTGTCAAATAAATTTGATGTTAGTTTTTAAAACATTCATTTTTTTTCATAACTTTAAATATGAGTAAAGAGAAAAACATATAACCTTTTTAATTATAAAATTATGGTATTACAATATCAAGGTGAACAACACGGAAAAGCGACTACTTTTACAATAAGAATTATTGGTAACAACTTGTCAAAAAGCAGCTCTAATTATCAGATTGATTTATTAATAGGAGATAATAAACTGCCTACTTTTACTACTTCAATTCATCAAAGTCTGTCGAATTGCTTGAAAGAAATTTACTTGTTTAGAAAACATAACGGAATCAAGTTTAATGAAGCATCAGAAAAGATAACTTCACTTTATGTGCCTTATGATAAGGTTTTGTACAATTATAATAAACATGCACTGTTTATGGCTTAATAAGCCATTTAATATTATATATAAAAAGACTGCTCGCTTGGGCAGTCTTTTTTTGTTTTATCAGTTTTATAATTCTTTATTATGAAATAATGAATTAGCTTGATATTCTGGATGTTTATCGATGTAAGCCTTTATGTAAGGACAATACGGTTTTACCTTAAGATGATTTTCTTCTGCATAATCCAAAACATATTTTGCTATATATGCGGCTAATCCTCGTCCAGATAATTCTGGCGGAACCTCAGTATGAATATAAGCAATACCGCCATCAAATAATTTGTATTGTTCAAACGCCATATGTCCATCTACGTGAATCTCAAAACGTTTGTCTTTTTCGTTGTTTATAACAGTATATTCCATAATTGATTTTTTTTAGTATTGTAAAATTAGTAAGTATAAAACCTAGTAGACTTAATCTATGACAAGAAATTTTAAAAAAGAGCATTGATCAACCTATTCTTTTCTAGTTTTTAAAAGTCAGTTCCCCAAAATAATACTCTAACTTTGAGTACTGCTTAAAAAGAGCAAATAGAATTTACAGAATAAATCATCAATGAAAGATAAAGAAAATAATCAAAAAGGTTGTTCAGTTCAGGAATGCAGTACAGATGATATTAATCATCTGGGCAGTTCGCCGCTTTACACGATATTTTTATTTGAAGGCAGCGGGAAAGTAAGCGTAGATTTAGTCGAGTACTCTTTTAATGGCAAAATTGTGCTGTTTTCAACGCCATACCAAATGGTTTATTTTAATGTAAAATCTCCAATTAAAGTTAGAAAACTGCAGTTTCACGGTGATTTTTACTGTATTGAATATCATAAAAAAGAAGTCGCCTGCAATGGACTTTTGTTTAATAATATTTATCAGCAGACTTTTATAAATCTTAAAGAAGAAGACTTTGCCGAAATTGATTCCATCTTGAGAAAAATGATAATCGAGCTTCAAGAGTCGAATACTTACGCTGCTGCAGTTGTAAAAGCGTATTTACAACTGATTTTGGCATTATGCAGTAAAATTAAATCTAAAGATAACAGTATCGAAGCAGAAAAGAATGCACATCATCCGTTGATGAATTTTAAGGAACTGCTGGAAAATAATTTTCATAAAGAAAGGCAGCCTTCTTTTTATGCTGCAAAAATGGGGATTTCTCCCAATAATTTTTCGAAGATCTGCAAGCAGTATTTCTTAAAAACACCGTCAACATTAATTCATGAAAGAGTAATACTTGAATCTAAAAAGTTAATTCATCTGACTTATAAGAGTATGAAAGAAATTGCGGCTGAATTGAATTTTGATGATGAGAATTATTTTAGCCGTTACTTTAAAAAACATACTGGAATTACGCCAACTGCTTTTCGTGAAAATGTTGGAATATCAATCGTAGCAGATTTGTCCAGACAATAGCCATATTTGTCCATTGTGGTCTAAATTGACTCTTCTTAATTTTGTGTCTAAATACTTAGACTATGAAAATCTTAATCATTTTATCAAAATTACAAGGGCAGTTTATCAATTTTATGCGAATCGCTATTCTTATCGTTATGGTGTGGATTGGCGGACTTAAAGCTTTTCAATATGAGGCTGACGGAATCGTTCCTTTTGTAGCCAACAGCCCTTTGATGAGTTTCTTTTATAATAACCCGCAAGAATATAAAGAACATAAAAATAAAGAAGGGGAGATGGTTCAAAAGAATATTGAATGGAATCATCAAAACGGAACGTATAGTTTTTCGTATGCTTTGGGAACCGCTATTGTTATTATTGGTGCGTTGACTTTTTTGGGGATTTTTAATAATCGTTTGGGACTTATCGGCGGATTGCTTACTGCAGGTATGGCATTGGTAACTCTTACTTTTTTAATTACAACTCCAGAAACTTGGGTTCCTAATTTGGGAGGCGATCTGCCAACTCCGCAATTTGGTTTTCCTTATTTATCAGGAGCTGGTCGATTAGTTGTAAAAGATATTATTATGATGGCCGGCGGTTTGATTGTTGCTTCCGATTCTGCTAAAAAGCTTCTGAAAGATTAAAAAAATGAACAAACAAAAGTTATTTAGATATTTGTTTGCGCTCATCATGATTGTTTTGATGGTCGGCATTTCAGAATGGCTGGGTGAAAAGGAAATTTTGTTTCCCGAAATGGCAGCATTGGTGCTGGGATTTTGGGTTATCGATAAAAAAATATGGACAGTCAGCAGACCAATGTTAATAGTGTTGATGACTGTTTGTGCTTTTTTTGGAATTTTACTGGTTCGTTTTTCTCCATTTCCACTTTTAGTAAACATTGCCATTTCATTTGTTTTTACTTCGGCATGTCTTGTTGTAACACGAACTACTTTAATACCCATAGCATCTGCTGCGATGCTGCCTGTGTTATTAGGAACGGAATCTTTTATTTATCCAATTTCTGTATTTGTAATGAGCCTTTTGGTAGTTTTTGGACAATGGTTTTTGGAGAAAAACGGACTGCGCAAGGCGGTTATAATTGATCGAAAGAAAGGAAAATACAAACATACACTTCAGCATTGGATCAAATTACTTTTTGGCTTACTGCTTATCGCGGCGATTCCGGTTTTAAATAATCAATTGTATTACATAGTTCCACCATTAGTAGTTATGTTTATAGAGTTCAGCTCATCATCATCAGGATTTAGAAATCGTCCGCTGCAGGTTTATTTGGTTGTTGTAATCGCCGCTTTTTTAGGAACTATTTTTCAGTATTATGTGCATACACTACTTGGCTTGTCGCTGATGTTTACAGTAACGCTATTGTTTTTATGCCTTTTTGTACTTTTTGAAATCACCAGAAAACCATTTGCTCCAGCTTGTGCTATTGCTTTGGTTCCAATGATTATTCCTCAAAACAATCTGCTTTTATATCCTTTTCAGGCAGCAGTTGGTTCAGCCGTATTTTTATTTACGGCGACGGTGTTTTTTTTAAAATGCTATCGATGGAAACGAGAACATCTTCTAATTTGTTTTCTTCCTCAGTTTATCAGATGCAGAATTGATCGCCCAAATCGTAAAGAGCGAAAAATTCAAGAATTAGGGTAAAATTAAAAGGAGAATATTACTTCCTGTTTTTCAACCATCTTTCGATTGGTTCAATGGCGGTGTTTATAATGATAACAATAAGTGTACAAATTAAAGCTTCGGCAAAATAACCAGAAGCAGCAATACAGCCAATTGCGGCACTGCACCATATTGTAGCGGCCGAGTTTAAGCCATGTACATTATCGCCTTCTCTAAAAATGACTCCTGCACCTAGAAAACCAACGCCCATAACAACCTGAGCCGTTATACGAGTTACATCAACATTTAAGGCAGTATCTGCAACTTTTATAGATAATAATACAAAAGTTGCGGCCCCTATAGCCACCAGTGTATTCGTTTTTAATCCCGTTTCTTTATGATGCCATTGTCTTTCAAAACCTATAATTAATCCCGCTAAAGTGGCGGCAGCAAGTCTTGTTAAAAATTCTGTCGTGCTCAAAATTATTACTTTTTAGATCATTAAAAAAGATTCATTTTCTTGTAAAAGCTGTAATCTTAACATAAAGATATTTAAAAAATAAATATACTCAACGAGTTTAAAAAGAATCTATTTTAATGCCTCAAACAATATTTCTACCGGATGTTGTGCTTTGCGACCTGTACCATCTGCAATTTGATGCCTGCAGCTTGTTCCTGATGCCGAAATTAATGCAGCCTGTTCTTCTGAACGAATTGTTGGAAACAAAACCAGTTCTCCTATTTTCATAGAGATATCATAATGCTCTTTTTCATAACCAAAAGAACCCGCCATACCGCAGCATCCACTCGGGATGTTTAAAACGGTATAGTTTTTTGGCAGCATTAAAATTTTCTTTAACGGTACTAATGAGGATAAAGCTTTCTGAAAACAATGTCCATGCATACGCACACGTTCTATTTTATCAGTAAAACTGGCTGATGAAATATGACCTTTGTCTAGTTCTGAAGCTAAAAATTCTTCAATTAAAAAGGTTTTTGAAGCCGCTAATTTTGCTTTTCCTTTTAAATCGCCGCGACATAAATCGGGATATTCATCTCGAAAAGATAAAATTCCCGAAGGTTCTATTCCAATTAAAATTCCATCTTTAGGTATACTTTTTTCAAAATCAAGAATATTTTGTTCGGCTATTTCTCGCGCTTCTTTCAACATTCCTTTAGAAAGATAGGTTCTACCGCTGATACCAATTTTGGGAATTTCCACTTGATAACCTAAATGATTTAAAAGTTTAACAGCCGTTTGACCAATTTCAACGTCATAATAATTCAAAAATTCATCATTGTACAAATACACTTTACCATTTGTAAAATCGCCTTTTTGAGTATAGTTTTTCATCCATTTTTCAAAAGTGATTTTATGCATTAAAGGCAATTTTCTTTCCACTGCAAAACCCGATGCTTTTTTTATAATATTTCCTAAAACACCTTTGGTCGATAAATTGTAAATCCAAGGTACTGCTGCAAACAAATGATTTATTTTAGGCGTATTTCCAATCAATTTCGAACGGAATTTAATGCCGTTTTTATCGTGATAGTGTTGTAATGTTTCGGCTTTTAGTTTTGCCATATCAACATTCGACGGGCATTCAGATTTACAGCCTTTACAGCTTAAGCATAAATCGAGAACCTCAAGAAGACCTTCATCATCAAATTTGTTTTCTTTCTTCGAATTAGTTATCGTTTCTCTTAAAATATTTGCTCTTGCACGTGTTGTGTGTTTTTCGTCGCGAGTTGCCATATAGCTTGGGCACATTGTACCGCCGCTTTTTTCGGTTTTTCGGCAGTCTCCAGAACCATTGCACATTTCAGCTGCACGCAAAATTCCGTTGTGCTCAGAAAAGTCAAAATAAGTTTCAGGCATTGGTGTTTCTTGACCAGCTGTATATCTTAAACTGGTATCCATAGGCGGCGTATTTACAATTTTACCAGGATTAAAAACACCCCAAGGATCCCAAACTTCTTTTATTTGAACAAACATTTGATAGATTTCGTCACCCAGCATAAGCGGAATAAATTCTCCTCGAAGTCTTCCGTCACCGTGTTCGCCGCTCAAAGAACCTTTATATTTTTTAACTAAATGTGCAATGTCTGTTGCGATAGTTCTAAAAATTGCTGTGCCTTCCTCTGTTTTTAAATCGATAATAGGGCGCAGGTGCAATTCGCCCGTTGCGGCGTGAGCATAATGCACACAGTTTAAATTTCTTTCTTTTAAAACTGCATTGAAATCTTCAATAAAATCTGGTAAATCGTTTACATCGACGGCCGTATCTTCAATTACAGCAACAGCTTTGGCATCGCCGGGAATATTTGATAATAGACCTAATCCAGCTTTTCTTAAAGCCCAGACTTTATTAGTATCTTCTCCGTAAACGATTGGAAAATGATATCCAAGATTTTTAGAACGCATCAAAGCTTCCATTTCTATCGCAACAGCGTCAATTTCTTCTTGAGTATCACGTAAAAATTCGACTGCTAAAATCGCTTGCGGATCGCCTTTTACAAAAAAGCGATTTTTGCTTTGCTCAATGTTTTCTTTTGTGCATTCTAGAATATAATGATCGATTAACTCAACGCTGTCTGGATTGAATTTTAAGGCTTCAATATTGGCTTTTAATGATTCGTTTATGCTGTCAAAATGTATGCAGACTAAAGCGGCGTGAGGTTTTAGTGCTTCAACTAAATTTAATTTTATGGCTGTAGAAAAAAATAAAGTTCCTTCAGATCCTGCAATTAATTTACAAAAATTGAACTTTTCGTCTAAGTTTCCAAAAGGCATAGAATCTGCCAATAAATCTAAAGCGTAACCCGTATTTCTTCTAGGAATTGTTTTTTTAGGAAAATTATCCTCGAATAATATTCTGTTAGTTTCAGATGATAAAAGATCTTTAGCTTGAAGATAAATGGCTTGTTCGAGAGGGCTTACGATATTAATTCCGTTGCATTTGTCTTCGAATTTGGCATTTGTCAAAGCACCAAAAGTAACCTCGCAGCCATCAGCCAGAAAGCCTTTAATTTCAAGTAAATGTTCACGAGTAGAACCATAAACAACAGATCGTGCACCGCAGGCATTATTGCCAACCATACCGCCAATCATGCAGCGATTACTGGTAGAAGTTTCAGGTCCAAAGAACAGTTTATATGATTTTAAATGAAGATTTAATTCATCACGAATTACTCCGGGTTCTACCCAAGCCGTTTTTTCAATTGGATCAACGGAAATGATTTTGGTAAATTCCTGCGAAATATCAACTATAATTCCATTTCCTACCACTTGACCAGCAAGTGAGGTTCCGGCAGCACGCGGTATTATGCTGCTTTTATTTTCTCTTGCAAAGGCAATGATTTTCTGAATATCTTCTTTTGTTTTTGGAACTGCAACGGCCAAAGGCATTTCTTTGTAAGCGCTTGCATCAGTAGCATAAAGCAGACGCATGGTATGATCGTAAAATAATTTACCTTCTAATTGCTTTTCTAAACTTTCAAGATTAATAGAATTCTTGGAAAGGATATTATTGTTATTCATTTTAATACAGTAATTATATAGAAGATTGCCTTATCCAAGGTTATTCGGATAAAAAGTCAGGAATAGTCTTTGTTTGTTTTTGCTGTTTTTTAACACATAATCCAGAAACTCAATTAGAGTTTTGTCATTTCTCCCTTCGGTCGAAATGACAATATTGTGTTCAAAAGTTTGGATTATGTGTTAAATATTTTTTACAATTCGCTTAATGCAATGTCAAGTAATCGCACCATTTCATCGGCATTTTGTTTGCTGAAAGTCATAGGTGGTTTTATTTTTAAAACATTATGCAAAGGACCGTCTGTACTGAGTAAAAAGCCATTTGCTTTCATTTTTTCGACTACAATATCTATTTCAGGAACGGCAGGTTCCATTGTTGTTCTGTCTTTTACCATTTCGGCGCCAATGAATAATCCGTGTCCTCGAACATCACTTATTATTGAGTATTTTGCCATCAAAGTTTTAAGACCGTTCATCAAATGATTTCCTACTTCAAGTGCATGCTGCTGCATTTCTTCTTCCTGAATAACATCTAAAACGGCTAATCCTGTTGTCATAGAAACTGGATTTCCTCCAAAGGTGTTAAAATACTCTAATCCGTTATTAAAAGAATCTGCGATTTCCTCTGTTACAATTACTGCTGCGAGTGGATGCCCGTTGCCAATTGGTTTCCCTAAAACAACAATATCCGGAACTACATTTTGTAATTCAAATCCCCAGAAATGATCTCCGATTCTTCCAAATCCTACTTGAACTTCATCGGCGATGCAAACACCTCCAGCGGCTCTGACATATTCGTAAGCTGTTTTGAGATAGTTTTCTGGTAACGGAATTTGTCCTCCGACTCCCAATAAAGTTTCACAAATAAATACAGCAGGTGCTTTATCTTCTTTCTTTAAATCTTCGATAATTCGTTGTACATCAGCAGCATATTTTTCGCCTGCTTTTTCATCGCCATATTTAAAAGGACCTCGATATAAATCGGGATTGATTGCTTTGTGAATCCATGGCATTTGACCAAAACCGCCTTTGCTGTCAAATTTATACGGACTCATTTCCATTGCCACAGTTGAGGTTCCGTGATACGCATGATCTAGTACAATAATATCTTTTTGTTTGGTATAATGACGGCTCATTCTAATAGCCAGATCATTTGCTTCGCTGCCAGAGTTTACAAAATAACAAACACTTAGTTTTTCAGGTAATGTAGCAGTAAGTTTTTCTGCATATTCTGTTATCGCGTCATTTAAATAACGTGTATTTGTGTTCAAAGTCGCAATTTGTTTTTGCATTTTTCTAACTACAACTGGGTGGCAATGCCCAACATGCGATGGATTGTTTACACAATCTACAAAGGTTTTTCCTTTGTCATCATACAAATATTGCAGTGCGCCTTTGACAATTTTTAATTTGTCTTTGTAACCAATGCTTAGGTTTCGACCAATTTTCTTTTTACGAACTTCAAGTAAATCGCTATAATCCGTATCATTTATTAATCCTTCAAAACCACAAGCTTTTCTAAAAGCATCTTGTGCTTTGATTGGATTAATTTGAATTAACTTATACAATAAATCCCAAGCTGGTTTTTCAGTAATAAAATGATGTTCATTATTACTGTCTAACGAAGCATTGTAAGCAGATTGTGTAACGCTGATGCAAAGTCTTCCAGCTATTAAATAATACAATAAATCTAATTCCTGTTCCGTAAGTTTATATGCTTCATGATACCCCTGAACAATTGATGCCGCAACAGCGATCGGATCTTCTTCATCGAGCATGGCATAAGTACAAGCGATAGCTAGATTATTGATAAGAGCGGTGTAAACCATATCGCCAAAATCAATTAAACCACTTACACGATTACCTTGCACTAATACATTGTAGTCGTTGGCATCGTTGTGTATATAAGCATGTCTCAAGCGATGTATTTGAGGCAGAACTTCTGTGTCAAATTGAAGTAGAAAATAACCTGCAATACGCCTTTTTTCGTGATTTAGAATGTGTTTTAAGTTATCTCCAGCTTCACTCGCATGACTAATGTCCCAAGTGTAATTGCGATGCATTGCAGGATGTGAAAAATCCTTTAAAGCATGGTCCATATTCCCTAAAAAAGAACCTAAATTATAATGTAATTCAGTTGTTTTAGCCTTTTCATCTACCCAAAAAACACCCTCTAAAAAGTTTAGAATTCGTATATAATAAGTATGGTTGTCAAGTACGATTTTAGTTAATTCACCGCCTTGTTTATTAATGCAAAAATGCTGAAAACAATTAGAGATGTTACTTCTCGTTAAGTGTTTTATGATTTCAACCTGAGCTTCTAAAAAAGGAAATGAGTGACTCTCATTTGATACTTTTAGAATGTACTTTTCATTTTTGTCATTCGATAAAAGAAAATTTAGTTCATCATATCCATTTAATGCCTTTACGGTTACGGTTAATCCGTAATGTTCTTTTACTAAGTCTTGAATAGCTGCTTCTGAAAACGTCATTGGTATTGTATTTTATTGTTTTTGTTTGTTTTATTTTTCGCCACAAATTGCACGAATTTACACTAATTATTGTGTGTATTCTATTTGAAAAAATTCGTGCTAATTTGTGGAATTATTGGCAAACTTTTATTTCCAAATCACAGCTTGCGCAGGCTGTAATGGGTTTTGTCCAACCAATATTTTACTTCCTTGAGGAATAGGCAGATTAATAGGCTCATTGGTATAATTTACACCTACATAAAAACCATCTCTCCATTCTATAAAAACGCCTTTTGGTAAGTTTTCAATCGCAACTTTGGCACGAGAATACGTATCGCGTACAATTTGTCTCTCTAAACTTCCATCGTTGCTTTCTGCTCCAATATAAGTGATAGTTCCTTTACCTAATTTTCGAGTTACAGCTGCTGCTTTGCCTTTATAAAACTGATCGTCATAAGTGGCTAAAACTTCTGTTCCTTGTTTAGGCGATAAAACATCAGCCCAAGTATTCCATTTGTAGCTGTTGTTTCCTGCCTTAATCGTTCCGTTTACATCAGCCACGAGCATATCAAAAAAGTCGACATCAGCACCTATTAAAGGAACAATAGGAGCATTCCAATTTGCTTCGAAAAAATGACCGTTTCTGTCTTTCTGTCCTGTACGGCAAGTTAGAATTAAATTTCCTCCGTTCTCTACATATTTTTGCCATTTTGCTACCAGCTTTTGATCAACAAGCTGATAAGCCGGAGCAACAATAAATGGATAATCATCAAAATTAGCCTCTTCCGTAATAAAATCCATTGGCGCACCAGTTGATTTAACAGCCGAAGTATAAGTGTTTCTGTGTTTCCACGTATTCCAGAATTTAGTTTGTTTCTGGTTTTCTAAATCCCAAAGATTGTCATGACTCCATAAAAAACCAGTTTTTCTTTTCGCAATATCTTGCGGTATTACAGCTTTCGGATTGTATACTTTACGAAGCAATTTCATGTCTTCGATAGATTGTACAAATTCTTTTCCACCTTGTGTAAGTGTTACACCATCAGTACCAACAATTCCGTCATGATACATTTCACTGCTTCCAAGCGGATGTCTATATCTGTACGTACAAGTAAAAGAACAGCCGCCGCCAAAAGCCTGTGAAATCCACATGTGAACAGTTCCTGGAAGTAACTGCGGATTAATACTTGCCCAGTTTACCTGCCCAGGCTGTAATTCCATAACACCAGTAACGCCAGTTATCGATCTGTAGTAATCATTTGCTTCTGAAATTTTGCTTGGTGAACCCATTCTAAAACTATCGCCGCCTAACGGATTTTGACCGCTTACAGGATACATTGTATAGGTTATAAAATCCATTTTGTCAGCACTTCTTGGATCAGCGTCATAAATTACGTTGGTAAAGTTTGTTGTAATCCATTGTTTTGGATCAACATATTTTCTAAGTATTTCAGCTTGTCTGTTCAAGTATTGAGCTTGAGCATCAGATGTAAATCTTTTGAAATCTAAAACGGCATGCGGACTCAATTTATCTTCAAAATACATTTCTGCATTTGGTAAAATAATTTGTTCAAAGTTATTGTAACGTGTGCTCCAGAAATTTCCAACCCATTCTGTGTTTAACTTTTCGATTGTTCCGTATTTGGCTTTAAGCCAAATTTGAAATGCTTTGCGTGCCGACGGACTAAAATCTGCTGTGCCAAGAGGTTCATTGTCGATCTGCCAGCCCATGATGTTTTTATTCTTACCGTATCTTTTTCCTAATTCGGTAACAATTTGATCTGTAAATTGGCTGTATTTTTCATTTGTTATAGACACATTCGCTCTGTTTCCGTGTTCTCTGCGACGGCCGTTTGCATCTACTAAATAAATTTCAGGGTATTTTTCTCCCATCCATGCCGGCGGAGTTGGAGTTGGCGTACAAAGAATCACTTTTAAACCTTCTTTTTCGGCTATAGCCAAAGCATCGTCCAGCCATTTAAAATCATAAACGCCTTCTTGCGGTTCCATGTAAGTCCAGGCAAATTCAGCAAAATGCGTAAATTCAAAACCAAGTTTTTTAATGTTTTTCAGGTCGCGTTCCCATTGTTCTCTTGGCCATTGTTCAGGATAATAATAAACGCCAATCTGCATTAAATCAGGTTTTGAGAAAAAACGCTGTGGATCTTTTTTTTCTGAAGAAACTGCTTTTTTATTTTGAGCAAAAATAGGTGTCAAATGACTGCCTGCAATAAATGTTACTGCAGCAATAAATTTTGCAAGAGATATATTTTGGTTGAACATATTTTGTCTTGTTGTGTGTTAATTAAATTTAGATCGTTAGTTTTAAGCTGTTGGATGTAATATTATAACTTTTTTAAACACATAGAAATATAGATTTTATATCTGAAAAAGGTTACAAAAAGAAATTTATTTCTTTCATATAGCCAGTTAGTTTATTTAAAATAAGTAAAACACCTTCTTTTCGATTAAAAAAAACTATCCTCTATGTGTTTAAAATTACTGCATCCAGCGTTTTATTATTTGTCTTCTAAAAGAAGCATTAAATAATGCGCCGCCGACCAGCTGAAATTATAAGCTTCAAGTCCTTTTCCAGTTAGAGGCTGATAATTTTCTCTAATAGAAGTTCCTTTGTCTAGAACACCATCGGCATTATGAATAAGCTTATGCGCTAATTGATTTGCTTCGTTTGTGTATCCGTATTTTTCAAGTCCGTTGATGCCAAAATAACTTTGATCCAGCCAGATTGGTCCTCTCCAATAACCACCTTCAGCTTTAAATTTCGGATGATTTGCTGCTAATGTCGGTAAGGGAACAAATGTGTTGAAAATTGCAGGATTAAGCATGTTTTCTTTCATTAATTTAGTTTGTTCAGGAGTTGCAACTTCTGCCCAAATTGGCAGATATCCCTCGCATCCCATAATCTTTATTAACGATTTTCCGTCGATTGTTGTGTCGTAAAACCAACCCGTAGAAGCATCCCAAAATTGAGTTTGAATTTTAGTTTTTAGTGTTGTGCTTTCCTCTTGCCAGTCTTTTGATTCTTTTGTCAATTTTAAAACTTGAGCCATCTTACTCAAATAATTTTTTTCGGCATACAAGAATGAATTTAAATCGACACTTTCCTGATCTAAAGAAAAAGCCTTTTCTCCGTTTTTCAAGATTTTACTGTCATCAAAACGAACTGCATTATCCATTCCGCTTTCCCATTTTCCTGCAATTAGAGTTCCGTCTGTTGAGCCAAATTCGCATAAACCATCTTGATCGTGATCACGTTCTTTGTACCACCAGTTATGATATAGTTTTAATTTTGGATAAAACTCTTTTAAGAAAGCAGCATCTTTTGTTTTCTCATAAATTTTCCAAATTGCCCATGCTGCAAGTGGTGCTTTTGTGTTGCGGTAATTGTTTTCTTCGATAAGATTATTTCTATAAACACAATCAGGAATAAAACCGTTTGGTTCTTGATAATCAAATAAAGCACGCATTTGGTTTTTTGCCAATTCAGTATCATAATTAGCAACAGCGGCCGCATGTTTCCAGCTGTCCCATGCCCAAAATCCATGAAACCATTCATAATTGTAGCTCGGAAAAAGACCTCCGTGTTTTAATCCTTCTGCTGCAATTCTGGTATTGTTTTGTAATGTCAATTCTAATTTTGCAATTAAATCAGAATAAATATTGTCTTTGTAAATCGCTTTTTTCTTGGCAATTAATTGTGCCAACAGATTTTCTTTTTCTTTTTGTGTGTTGTTCAACAGTGTGTTAAATGTTGTTTTAGCTATCGTTTCTTTTTCTTTCTGCCATGAATACTGTGGAAAAATAAAGGTTTGAGAAACAACAATATCTTTAGTTTCATTAGGCTTTAAAGTCAGTTTTTCAGTTTGAGCCTTATAACCTTCTTTTGTAATTTCGATTGCAGGATTTGAGTTTAAAAACTGAATGTATCCAATCGCTTTACTTTTTGAAGAAACTATTTTTAAAGTTTTGTTTTCATCGGATAACTTTAAATCATTTAAAAAAAGAGAGGCATTATAAGACGGATAAAGTGTTATTGTTTTTCCTGTTTTATTGGTGATACTTGTTTTTTGAAGTACCGAATGACCTGACAAATAAACAAGCTGTTGTTTTACGTTTACTTTTTCGTTCTGAAATTGCTGCTCTAAATGGCTGTTGTAACTGTTTTGATTTACTAAAGTGTTTTTCCAGTTAATGACTTCGTTTTTATTTTCGTCAGTAAGCTGTAAAGAAACAGATGATGGACTCAGCCAAACTCCGTTTTGTTCTGTCATTAAAAATGGACCAGAAAACCCTGCCTGCGTATTTGGTGTATCCAAGAATCCGAATGCAAACCAAGCGCCTTTATCTGAAAAAGCCAATGAGTTACGATCTGTAGCATTCGCTGGATTTCCCTTATAATTTAAGCTGTTTTTTGCGGATTCTAAAATTGGAAATCCTTTTTGCGCCGAGCTGGATTGTAAGATAAAAAAGAAGGATAGAATAAAAAGTGTATGCCTTTTGCCCATGTTATTTCGTCTTTATTGAGTATTTTTTGTTTTTATTTCAGCTGTTTATATGAATCGATGCTTTTCGATAAATATAATATTGTGGAGAATGGTTTAAAAAATACTATCTCCAGCAATTTGCTATTAGATAAAAAGAATAGCCCAAGAAATATAGGGCTATTCTTTTAAAAATTGTAATTATTTAATGGATTAATTTGCTTGCAATTCTGTTATCGGAATAGGGTAGAAGTTGTTTTTTGCAGCATCAAACCCAGTACGTCCTGCAGCATCAAGAGCAGTTTTTGTTTTTCCCCAACGACGTAAATCGTAAAAACGATAGTTTTCAAGCGGAAATTCAAGAATTCTTTCGTGCTCGATTTGAGCTTTTACAGCGCTTGCAGTTGTTCCTGTCATTGCTGGCATATCTGCTCTCTTACGTACTTTGTTGATGTACGGAATTGCTTCTGGTGTACGACCTAATTCGTTTAATACTTCGGCCTGCATCAACAATACGTTTGAGTATCTCATTAATGGAACGTTGATTGCAGTAAATTCTTGATTCATTTTTTCTTGTGTACTTGGAATAAATTTACGGAATACAGGTTTGTCTGTATCGCCAAATTTTTCATCATAAGTAGTTCCTAATACTAACGGATTATTTGGATCATTAAAATAAGGATCTTTAAAGAAAATAGTACTGTAAAAACGAGTGTCGTAGTTACCTGTAGTTGCCGTTTTTCCTTCTTTCTTAAATTCGTTTATAAGTACAGTGCTTGGTAAAATTTCATCCCATCCGCCTAATTCTGCAGCAGCCATCCAATAATGAAGGGCATTACGATAAAAGGCGCCATTTGCTGTTGTTTCTGTAAACTGCAATTCGAATATTGATTCTCTGGTATTTTTAGAAGTACCATCAAACATAGAAACGTAATCTTTAACTAACTCATATCCTTGTACTTTGTTAAGTGCAGTAAGAGATTCGTTTAAGAAAGCTTGTTTTTGAGCAGTTTCTTCATAAGCTCTGGTTAAATAAGCAAATCCAAGGTAGCTGTTTGCAGCACCGCTTGTTGCGCGTCCCGTTTTATCTGCAGATTGTTTTGCAGGAAGTACTGCTGCCGCAGCTTTAAGTTCGCTTGTAATAAAATCCCATGCTTCAGCACGTGTTGATAACGGAATGCTTAGATCGCTTTCTTTAGTAATGTATTTTTTTCTAACATAAATCTGATCCCAGTTTAGAAGCAGTTTCATGTGGTAATAAGCACGTAAAAAACGAGCTTCGGCTTCAATTTGTGCTCTGTCAGCATCGTTTAAGGTAGCAGCAGGAACTTGAGGCAATTTATCGATAACTTGATTAGCATTACTGATTCCTCTGTAGTTAAGTCTCCAATAGGTTGCAAACTGCGGGTTTCCATTTGTATAAGTAAAGGTCGAAAGCTCAACCCAGCTTTGGTAGTTTAAGGCGTCGCTTCCTAAATCGCAAATGTCTTCACGATACGCTTCAACAGGCCATTTTACTTCGGCGAAAGCCCATTCGTCAACAGCCGCTTCCAATTGTGAATAGGTTGCTGCCAAAGCAGATTCAGCATCGGCTTTATTTCTCCAGAAATTACCCGAGGTAAGCTGGTCAGGAGATTGCTGGTCTAGATAATCACTACAACTTGTAATAGTGAATAAGCTTATGATGGATAATAAATAAAATATCTTGTTCATGATTTTTGTCTTTTTTAAATAGAATTAAAATATATATTGAACACCTGATACAAATGATCTTGTAAATGGATAAACAAAACGATCAACACCTGTATTAAGAACAGATGCACGAGAAAATTCTGGATCAATACCTGAGTAATCAGTGATTGTAAATAGGTTCTCAACACTTACATAAAATCTAAGTTTGTCTATTTTAGCTTTACCTAACATTTTACTTGGGATTGTATATCCTAATTGTATTTGACGCATTCTCACGAAGTTTCCGCTTTCAAGAAAACGATCAGATTCGCGGCTGTTTCCGTTAGGATCTTGCAATACGGCGCGTGGCATGTTGCTGCGGTTTTCTGGTGTCCAAGAATTTAGAGTTGTAGCCAGCATATTGGTTCCAGCACTCATAGATTCGTAAAAATATCTGTTTCCGTTATACAGTTTATTACCCCATCCGCTTCCTATTAATGCAGAGAAGTCGAAACCTTTGTAACTCGCTCCTAAACTAAGATTTGCTTCTAATTTTGGTAATCCTGTTCCAGCGTAAGCTTTGTCATTTTCATCTATAGAACCATCGCCATTTAAATCTTTAAAACGAATATCTCCAGGCTGCGCATTTGGTTGTAATAAAACACCGTTTTTGCTGTGTGCATTTACTTCGTCAACAGTTTGGAAAATACCATCGGTTTTGTATAAGTAAAAACCACTTATTGGGCTTCCTACACGTGCTTGTGTTGGGAAATGTTCTTCTCCAAATTTCAATCCTTCACCATAAATAGTTTGCCCTTCGTTTGCAAGAGATTCTACGTTGTTTTTAAGAGTAGTAAGGTTGAAACCTACGTTGTATTTAAATTCATTAACTTGATCACGATAGTTTACCTCAAGTTCAAAACCGCTGTTGCTGATTTTACCAACGTTAAGGATCGGGTCGTCGATACCAGCAGATGGTGCTAATTTTTTTGTAATCAATAAATTATCGGTAACATTGCGGTAGTAGTTCATCGAACCACTGATTTTTCCATTTTTAAGCGTAAAATCGATACCAACGTTTTTAGAATCGGTTGTTTCCCATTGCAAGTTTCTGTTTTCTAATGCAGTTGCAATACTTCCAGGCCAAGGGTTGTTTCCAACGCCTTGCACATAACCATTGCCTAAAGTGTTTCCAGTTTTGATTAAAGTATTGGCAGAGTAATATCCTAAAGCAGCTTCGTTACCCAATTGTCCCCAGCTTGCACGTAATTTTAAATTTGAGATGAAAAAATCTTTTGGGAAGAAGTTTTCTTGATCTATTTTCCATCCTAAAGCAATCGATGGGAAAGTTCCCCAACGGCTGTCTTCTCCAAATTTAGATGAACCATCTTTTCTAACTGTCATTTGAAGTAAGTAACGATCGTTGAAAGAGTAGTTTAAACGGCTGAAAAAGGATACACGGTTGTATTGAAATTTTGAACCGTCAGCAGAGTAAGTTCCTCCTTTACCTGCACCGATAGTTTCAAAATTTGGATCTAAAAATCCAGACGGACGATCGATTGATACTAATTCTCCGTTTTCTACAGAATAGTCTGTTGTTTTTCCTTCAACACTTACTTGATTCCAGTTTGATGATTGACCATTAATAGTGTTACCAAGCATTAAACCAAAAGTATGTTTTCCAAAAGTTTTATCAACAGTGATGATATTATCTAATATCTGTTCATCCCAATGAGTTCTCAACTCTGTTTGCATTGGATAAAGATGTACTTCTTTTGGATTAGCAATAAATGGCGGAAAATGAGCCATTTGCTGATTGTTTTTCATGTGGTAAGAATAGGCAATTTTATATTTCAGCCATGAAGTAATGTTTGCTGTAATAGCAATATTTGCTGTCAAATCCTGTCCGTTGTCTTTGCTTTTTCTAAAATGTTCTTCTGCCACTGGATTTGTTCCTGCCGGAAGTCCATTTTTACCCGTTAATCCATAACCATATTGTTCATTTGAATCGTAAACAGGAACTAAAGGAGCCATTGTATATACCTCTTTTAATTGAAAATTAGGCAGTGCATTTTGTGTTGCTATATAAGCCATTTTTCCATCTACATCAAAAATAGATTTCTTAAAACTCACTCTTGCACTTGCAGTTTGCTGACCAAAATCATTATCAATTACAACTCCTTTTTGTTTTACGTAGTTACCATACAAAGCAAATTTAATATCGCCTTGTCTTCCTTGAACTCCTAAACCATAATTTTGAGTAAGTCCTGAACGGAAAACTTCGTCCTGCCAGTCTGTATTAACATCAGATGGAGCAGTAATATAAGCAGGAAGCGGTTTTGGCGATGTAGCATATTTGTTATATTCATCATACATTCTTTTATGTACTGTACGATAACCATCAGCATCTAATAAGTCTAAAGTGTTAGCAACATTTGTTAAACTTAAAAACGAACTAAAATCTACTTTTATACCTTCTTTTTGACCATTTTTAGTGGTAACGATAATTACCCCATTTGCCGCAACAGATCCGTAAATCGCAGCAGCAGCTCCATCTTTAAGAACCTCCATCGATTCGATGTTTGTTGGGTTTATGGTTTTAATATCGCCTTGAAATCCGTCAATAATATAAAGCGGTTCAGTTGCTCCAAAGGTATTTACTCCACGTATTTTTACCCTTACATCAGCACCGGCAATACCACCACTTTTTTGCACATTTACACCCGCTACTAAACCTTGCAGCGCTTCGGCAGGATTTGTCGTAGCTCTTGCTTCAATGCTTTCTTTCTTAACAGATGAAATGGCTCCGGTAACATTACCTTTTTTCTGAGAGCCGTAACCAATTACAATAACCTCATTAAGCTTATTGGTTTCTTCAGCCATTGTTACATTAATCGTAGTCCGGTTGTCTGCAGTTTCTATTTTTTGAATAAAACCCAAGAACGAATAAATGATCGTAGGATTTGTCAAATTTGATGGGAATGACAAGGTATAATTACCATCAAAATCTGTTGAAGCATTGTAGTTTGAATCTTTTATAGAAATGCTTACGCCTGGTAACGTATTGTTTTTATCATCAGTTACTTTTCCAGTTATGCTTTTTTGTGCTTGACCATAATGGAGAGTTGGCAGCCATAAACATAATAGTAAAGGAATAAAATTCAGCTTCCTAATTAATAGTTTTTTCATTTGGTGATAGTTTTTGGTTAATTAAAATCCGATAGTTTTTCTTTTTTTTTAGTTTTTTAAAATTGTTATAAAAGCAGTTTATTTTTTGGCTTCGGTTTCAAACCTGATGTATAAAATGCGATGAATTTTTAATCTGTTTTTTTAGTTTTTTTTAGTTTTTGCTTACAGATCAAATTTTATTCCTTGCGCCAATGGTAAACTAGTAGTATAATTGATTGTATTGGTTTGTCTTCGCATGTATACTTTCCAAGCGTCAGACCCAGATTCTCTTCCTCCTCCGGTTTCTTTTTCTCCTCCAAAAGCGCCGCCAATTTCAGCACCAGAAGTTCCTATATTCACATTTGCAATACCACAATCAGAACCTGTAACGGATAAAAACAGTTCAGCTTCTCTTAAATTATTGGTCATAATTGCCGATGATAATCCTTGTGCAACACCATTTTGAACAGCGATTGCATTCTCAATAGTTCCTGAGTATTTAAGTAAATACAATACAGGAGCAAAAGTTTCGTGCTGTACGATTTCGAATGAATTATCTGCTTCAGCAATTGCAGGTTTTACATAACAGCCGCTTTCGTATCCTTCGCCAGAAAGTACGCCGCCATCTACTAGAATTTTACCTCCTTCGGCAACTACTTTTTCAAGAGCATAGTTGTACATTTCGACTGCTTGTTTGTCGATTAATGGTCCAACATGATTCTTTTCATCCAAAGGATTTCCAATACGTAATTGTTTGTAAGCCGAAACGATTGCATCTTTTACTTTGTCATAAATGCTTTCATGAATAATTAAACGACGTGTAGATGTACATCTTTGACCTGCAGTTCCCACAGCTCCAAAAACAGCACCAATAACCGTCATTTTTATATCAGCATCCGGAGTTACAATAATGGCATTATTTCCTCCCAATTCTAACAACGATTTTCCTAAACGTCCTGCAACTGTCTGCGCTACAATTTTACCCATGCGAGTAGAACCTGTTGCAGAAATCAACGGAATACGGCTATCATTTGTTAGTATTTCACCAATTTTATAATCGCCGTTGATCAAACAGGAAATCCCTTCAGGGAGATTGTTTTCTTTGATAACTTCAGCAATAATGTTTTGACACGCAATTCCGCAAAGAGGTGTTTTTTCAGATGGTTTCCAAACACAAACATCACCGCAAATCCAAGCCAAAGCTGTATTCCAAGCCCAAACGGCTACTGGGAAATTAAATGCCGAAATAATTCCAACGACACCCAAAGAATGGTATTGCTCGTACATTCTATGTCCAGGACGCTCAGAATGCATAGTCAAGCCATGAAGCTGACGCGAAAGTCCTACTGCAAAATCGCAGATATCGATCATTTCCTGTACTTCGCCATAACCTTCCTGCAATGATTTTCCCATTTCATATGAAACCAGTTTACCTAAAGCTTCTTTATTTTTGCGCAGCTTTTCGCCAAACTGACGTACGATTTCACCACGTTGAGGTGCCGGCATTACTCGAAATGTTTTGAAAGCAGTTGTAGCTGCCTCCATTACTTTTTCGTAATCTGCTGCTGTCGAAGTTTTAACTTTAGCAATTAACTGTCCGTCAACAGGAGAAAAACTTTCCAGTATTTCCCCGTTCGAAAAGTTATTTAATCCTGTTGACGTTCCTTCGTTAATTTCCTTTATGCCTAATTGGTTTAAAGCTTCTTTTATTCCAAATTGTAATTCTGTTGTTGTCATTTTGACCTTTTTTGATATGTTATTCAACTTTTATCGGACATTAAAAAAGCTGATTTTTTGATAAGAGAGATTGCGGTGAATCAATCTGAATTGTAATTATTTTTAACACATAGTCCCGATAGCTATCGGGATAGAATTTACATTCTCAAAAAAGGCGTTTCACTTGCATTAATACACATAGATATGTGTGAGAAATGAGTTCCTTTTTGATTTACTTTTTTCAAAAACATAAAATCTATGTTTCTATGTGTTTAATTTTTTATGCATTATACCCAATGTTTTGAATATTAAGATTTTTGCAGTTTAACATCTGTGCTTTCAAATATTTTATCGGCAGATGAAGCAACAAATCCTTGATATAATTCTCCGTTTGACATTGGATAACGAAGAGCAAATTCATAATAGCAAGATGGGATTTCCAGAGCTCCTTCTTCAAAATCAATTGTATACAAATCAGCCAATGTACTTGATTGCTCTAATAATTGTTCTGGAGTACCTTTAATTTTTCCGCCAGATTCATTTAATTTCCAGCCGTTGTTTTCTAAGAAAGTGTTCAGTTCCTCTAATGTTTCAAAATCTTTTAAAGCATTAGTATTTATAGTAAAGTGATTGGCTCTAAAACCGTAAACATACATCCAGGCAGCATATTCAGATTCACTTAATAATGATTTATAGATTTTCTGTGAATTTGCCTTCCAAACAGAACCGCTTAATACTAACTCAGGATTCTTGAATGTATCATCATCACAGCTGTTCAAAATGTCTTTTACAGTTTCCTGCAATTCATCAGAACATTTTTCTAATTCCAATTCAGAAATAAAAATTCTTGGAGCATCTTTATCTGTAGCGTGTTCGTAATGCTTTGCAAATAATTTTTTAGTCTCAAAATTGTATTCACCTTTTGCTTCGTAACCAACATTTAAAAATGGTTTTTCTAATACCTCTATATTAATACGTTTATCATTAAAAGTTCGAATTGCGATATGGTCATTTTTTATTACTTCACCTTTTTCTTCTAATAATTCATGAATTTTTTTCGCTGATGGAGTAATAGCTGCATATTGCTCCCATAGTTTTGTAAGTAGTTGATCTTTATTCATTTTGGTTTTGTTAAAAATGTGTGATTATGACACAAATCTATATAAAATGATGTTATTGTAACATTGTGTGTACGTGATTATTAATAATTAGACATTTCGTGATTGTTTTTTTGTAATTTTGACACTTTAAATGCTGGAATCAGCTTTAGAATTGTCAAAATAGTATAATCAATCCAAAAAAACGAACCATGGCAAGTGCAAAAAACAATGAAAATACTGACTATTTAGATAAAGAAATCATCAAAAAACTTAGTGAAAATGGAAGAGTGCCATTTTCTGATTTAGCTAAAGAATTAAACATATCAAACTCGCTCGTACATTTAAGGGTCAGGAAATTGCAAGAGTCTGGAATTATTACCGGATTTTCGGTAAAACTGAATGCCAAAGAACTTGGTTATGAAACGGTTACCTATACAGGGATTGTTACTAAAGAAGCGCGTTTTTCTTACTCAATTGCCGAAAAATTGAAGGAAATTCCTGAGGTAATTGAATGTCATTGGGTTTCTGGAAAATATGCTTTATTTATTAAAATTGTATCCTATAATAATGAAGAACTTCGTAAAATCTTATACGAGCAAATTCATCAAATTGAAGGTGTAGGAAGTACAGATTCTTTCTTCTCATTTGGTTCAGCTTTTGAAAAAAATGTACCTGTATAATAAATTAAAAAAACGCTCATTAGAGCTGCCTTTTAGAGACAAGTAAAAAAGCAACACGGATTACACTAATTGTCACTAATTTGTTTGTGAAATTAATTTCACAAACAAGATTAACCTATTAAAATTGATGCAAATTGTGTTCAAAATTTATTTGTAATAGTTATTTCTACCAAATAAGGCTGAAGAAAAAAGTTTCTTCAGCCTCTTTTTTTAATTTAAGTTTGGTTGTTCTGTTAACCATCTTGTCAGTGTGTTCATTATTTTATTTTGATCCTGCTCTGAAAAGTTTTTTATTCTAGTTGCATGACTGCCGCCGGCTAAAACCATTTTTAAAGCATCGAGATTTGAATTTGGAGTGGGAGAACAAGATTCCCAAGTATCATAACCGCCATAAATGTATAGTATTTTTGAACCTTTAGTTTCTACATAATCCCTCACTTTTTTAATGTATTTTGGATTGTAGGTTATTCGTACATCTTTTGGTGCAAAGCGATTGTTCGACGTGCTTTTTACAGTTGTCAATAAATCTTTAACCGGTGTAAAATCAAATCCGTAGTAACCTAGCTCGCTCATATGCTGATAATACGATGGCAATAAATCATAATAATTTTTGTCGTTATAGTAACCAATTCCAACAATTTTGTTCATATAATCAAACAGCGTTTTTGATGATGCTGTGCTGTTTGGAATGTCTTCGCATTTTCCTCCCCACTGCCAGAACGAAAAAGGAAATTCAAGAACGCCATATTCTAACGCTTCATCAAAAGAAACCTCAGTAAAAGTCATTTTTTCTTGTTCAGCATATGCTTTTATTTCTTTAAGAAGCGCTGTTCTGTTTTGAAGTAAAGTACGTTGAAAATCAACTATTTTTTTACGACATTCGGCAGTTCCTACAGTTGCCAGATGCTGTTCGATTCTAGGATCTTCCTGTGTGTTTATTAAAGGAGCTACATACGGAACTGCAACATCAATATCATTAGGATATTTCGATTTGTAAATTAAAGTTGTTTCTCCGCCTTTACTAATTCCAGTCGAAATCCATTTTCCGGTATACAATTGTTTCAATTTTGTTACAATCGAATGATAATCGGCAATCGCCTGATCATTAGTTAAATATTCCCATTGAATTGGATTAGGTCTCGAATTTCCATAAAAACGATATTCAACAATTACCTGATTCGTATGCAGTAAAGAACTTAATTCGGTTTTTTTATAGCGTGCCGCATAACCTTCAGTTTCAATCACCATTGGACTTTTAAAATCTAAATGCGATAAATAAACATAATGCTTAAAAGTTCCTTTTTTTGGATTATTGTGGTCTAAAGGTTCGTTAAGAACTAATTGATAAGACTCGCTAAAACCATCAAGGTCTTTAGTTTTTGTAATAGCAGCATCAGGAAATAATTCCTTCAATTTGCTTTCTAAGCTCGTTTGAGCTGTGGTTTCAGTTTGAGCAAAACTAGTACAGAATGTCAAGGAAACAGACAGTACTACTAAAATGTGTTTTAACTTTTTCATTATTTTTTAAAATTGTTTTTTATAAAAATAGGATCATAAAGCCTAATCAATTTGTACTATATTAACCTTAAGTTGATGTATGTTATCTGATTTTGGGTGAAATAGTATTATCATAAAATAATCTTCTATTTTTAACCTGTTGGGTGCAATTCAAAAAATATTCAACACATAGAAACATAGTTTTTTGGCGCAATAAAGAATGTAAAAGAGAAATATATTTCTTGAACATAGTTTTAACTCTGTGTACTTAAAATAAGTGAAACGCCTTTTTGAGAATACAAAATCTACGTTTCTATGTGTTAATATTAATTTCACTCAACGGATTGTTTTAATAAAATTTCAACAAAATATATGGAACCTATACAACTTATTTCAGATCATTTCATTGAAGAAAAATGTAATTTTAAAGAGCTTATAGAAAGACTTCGTGCTGGATTTTCGACTTCGGCGATCCAAGTTCCTATGCGTCATCATCATGATTATCCTAATCCTGCAGAAGAGAAAGATTCGACATTACTGCTAATGCCGGCGTTTCAAGCGGGTAAAGATTTAGGAGTAAAAATAGTTACCGTAAGTCCTAATAATGGTAAATATGATTTGCCTTCAATACAAGGAACTTATATTTATCTCGATGGACATAAAGGAAATATAAAAGCAATTCTTGATGCGAAGTCATTAACAGGAAAACGAACTGCAGCAACATCTGCACTGGCAAGCAGTTATCTTTCTCGAAAAGAGTCTTCGTCTATGCTGATGATTGGAACGGGAGCTTTAGCTATAAATTTAATTCAAGCTCATGCGAGTGTAAGACCAATAAAAAAGGTTTTTGTTTGGGGAAGAACCATAGAAAAAGCGCAATTGGTCTGCGATGCACTTAAAAATTCTTCGTTCAGCTGCAAGCCGGTTTCAACTGTAGAAGAAGTTATTTCTCAAGTTGATATTATTTCGGCAGCAACGTTATCACCTGTTCCGCTTGTTTTTGGAAAATGGCTGAAAGCAGGACAGCATTTAGATCTTGTTGGTGCATATAAAAAAGACATGCGTGAGGCAGATGATGAAGCTGTTTTAAAATCAAGTTTATTTCTGGACACTTATCAAGGCGGACTTAAGGAAAGCGGTGATATTTTGATTCCGCTGACAAGTGGAATTATCACAAAAGAAACGATCAAAGCAGATTTGTTTGAACTGTGCAGTAATACCAAAACAGGCAGAACATCTGAGACTGAAATCACCTATTTTAAATCCGTTGGACACGCTTTAGAAGATCTTGTTGCGGCTGGATATTTTTATGAAGAGTATAATTTAAAAACACAACAAAATGTCTAAAACCTACCATAATATTTGTAATAATATTGATTATAAAGCTGAGGCAGATGTACTGCAGATAAAAACAATTGATATGCATACAGGTGGTGAACCTTTGCGCGTAATTGTTTCTGGTTTTCCAAAACTGAAAGGAAATACGGTTTTAGAATACCGAAGAGATATAAAAGAAAATTACGATTATTTAAGAACGGCATTGATGTTTGAGCCTCGCGGTCATGCTGATATGTACGGTTGTATTTTGCTTCCGCCAAATGATGATGATGCCGATTTTGGTATTCTTTTTATGCATAATGAAGGTTACAGCAGTATGTGCGGTCATGCGGTTATTGCGATAAGCACTTTGGCAGCAAAAATGAATTGGATTGCAATAAAAGAAGGTGAGAATGAATTGAAAATTGATGCTCCATGCGGTAGAATCTTTTCGTTTGTAACCATTTTAAACGGCGAAGTAACAGGAGTAAGATTTCATTGTGTGCCTAGTTTTGTTGTAGGTTTAGATCGTGTTGCAAATGTTCAAGGCGTGAGCGATGTTGTTTATGATTTGGCTTATGGCGGTGCTTTTTATGCTTACGTTGATTTGAGAAAAAATACACATTTGAATTTTGGTTTAACCGAAGAAAATTACCGTGCCATTATTCAGAGCGGCGTTGATATAAAACATGCTGTGATGGATCAGGATAAAGAAATTCAGCATCCGTTTGAGGAGGATTTGAGTTTTTTATACGGCACCATTTTTATTGATGAACCGCTTGATATTGCTAATCACAGCCGAAACGTTTGTGTTTTTGCTGATGGAGAAGTCGATCGCTCTCCAACTGGTTCCGGTGTTTCTGGAAGAATTGCGATTGAAAAAGCTAGAAATGCCATAAATTTGAATGAATTTATTACAATAGAAAGCATAACAGGAAGTACTTTTACAGGATCTCTTGTTAGAGAAGAAAAATTTGGTCCTTTTAAAGCTGTAATTCCGCAAGTAGAAGGAACTGCTTTTGTAACTGGAGTAAACACGTTTTTAATAGATCCAAAAGATCCTATGAAAAATGGCTTTATACTTAGATAATTATAAAGGTTAGTGTAATTGCTGAAAATTATTTAACACATAGTCCCGATAGCTATCGAGATAGGTTTGTTTTATTGGATAAAAGATTAAAATAAATGACACATCATTTACACATAGAACCTCTATGTGCATTCATGCAAAGTGAAATGCCTTTTCACGCAACAAAAAGCTATGCTTCTATGTGTTGAAAATAATTACACGTGAACAAGTTTAGATAATTAATCAATTTTTAAAAAATATATAAAATGACAATTGGTATAGGAGGCTCAACTGCTGCTGCTGAGTTAGAGAAAATCGAAAATATGACATTGGATGTAAAGCCAATTCAGCCAGAAGAATATTTGGCGCGTTTAAAAAAAGCAGTTGCGATTATGAAAGACAGCAACGTAAAAGTGCTGTACGTTAATGCAGGAACAAACCTTTATTATTTTACAGGAACGAAATGGAATCCATCAGAAAGGATGGTGGGCGCTTTGTTATATGATGATGGAACGCTGGATTATATTGTTCCAAAATTTGAAGAAGGTACATTTAAAAAATACATGCAATTAAACGGAAAAATTAAATGTTGGGAAGAGCACGAATCTCCTTATGCTTTGATGGGAGAATTATTGAAAGGTAAAAACATTGTAAACGGAGATGTTGCAATAGACGAATCAGCTCCTTATTTTTTGGTTGATGGTGTTGTAAAAGCAAATCAGTCGTATAGCATTATCAATGCACTTGCAATAACATCAGCTTGTCGTATGCAAAAATCGGCTAATGAAATTGCAATTATTCAAAGAGCAAAAGATATTACAATGGTTGTACAGCGTGCGGCGGCAAAAATATTACGACCTGGAATTACGGTTGCTGAGGTTACTAAATTTATAAATGATGCCCATATAAAAGCAGGTGCTGTTTCTGGTTCGTATTTTTGCATTGTTTTATTTGCTGATGATACGCAATATCCACACGGTGTTTCTGTACCTCAGGATTTAAAAGAAAACGAAGCAGTTATTATTGATACGGGTTGTAAACTCGAAGGATATCTTTCGGATATTACAAGATCATATTCATACGGAACTCCATCTGAAGAATATAAAACAATTTGGAATCTAGAAAAAGCAACGCAGCATGCCGCTTTTGAAGCTGCTCAAATAGGAGCTTCTTGCGGATCTGTTGATGATGCAGCCAGAAAAACATTGGCAGAAGCAGGCTTAAGTCCAGATTACAATTTGCCGGGATTACCACATAGAGTAGGGCACGGAACTGGTTTAGATATTCATGAATATCCATATTTAGTAAGAGGCAGTAAAATCGAACTTCTTGAAGGAATGGTGGTTAGTAACGAACCTATGATTTGTATTCCTGGAAAATTTGGTATTCGTCATGAAGATCATTTTTATATGACAGAAAACGGACCAAAATGGTTTACAACGCCAATGGAAAGTGTTGAAAATCCATTTGGGTATTAATTACTAAACAAGAAACAGAAATCCCGTTTATTAATGTAAATCAACTTGCATAAATAGGCGGGATTTTTATTTATATGTCTCGATATAAAATTTAATAAGGCAGTTTATCGGCTGGAATTCCTATGAAATCAGGATCAGGTGTGATTTCAAATTGTACTGCTTTAATATGAGTTTGATTTTGCTGTAAAGCTTTCATTACACGATGCATGCCATCCATTAAACGTCCGTCGGCACATAAAATAATGGGATATTGCAAATCTACAGCGTCTATAAGTTTAATGTGTTCTAGAATCGCCGCACAAGTTGGCTGTTGATCTGAATCTTGAAACCAATAAGGTTCGTTAACCTCTTTTATTTCGCTGAGTAAAATATTCTTTATTGGAAAGTTTTTTGATAATTCTACCAATCGATGCACATCCCAGGCTTTTAGACCATCTTGGCTTGGACGCAGATTATATTGCTTTCTCATAGTTCTCGTTTGTTAGAAATACAAAGTTATGCAAAATGAAAAACCGCTGAAAGAATTCTCTCAGCGGTTTTGTTTTTTAGAATTGTATTTTAATTTTGGTTAACCCGCTGTGTGTAATTACTTTCAATACATAGAAACATAGCTTTTGTAGTGTGAAAAGGCGTTTCACTTTTTTTAAATACATCCCGTTCCGAAGTTTCGGGATCGGGACTAGCTATGTGAAAGAAATGTGTTTCTTTTTCATCTCCTTTTTTTATGTATCAAATCTATGTTTCTATGTGTTAGATTATTTTTTTGCAATTACACCCAATGGGTTATAATTACTTAACGATTAGTTTTTTTCTCTGAGTGAAATTACCATCAGTAAGTACTACATGATAAATACCAGTTGGTAGATTCTTTAAGGTATAGCTTGATGTATTGCGAACAGCATCAATTACGGCACCAACATTATTGTAAATCGTAATTACAGCAGTTGCGATATTTACATTTTCAAAATTGAAATTTACAACATCAGTTGCTGGGTTTGGAAACATTGAGAATGATTTTTTACCTGTTAAAATGTCATTTCCTTCAGCTCCAGAAAGCGGCAGATTGATGTCAAGATAATTACTCCAAGCACTCGTTCCAGATGCATTTGCTGCTCTTACTCTAAATCTGTAAGCTGTTTCAGTTCCTTGTTTCGGAATCCATAAATAATATGTAGTTGATGTTCCTGTAGTTGTCCATCCTGTTGCAGCTTTGTACAATTGCACTTCATAGCTCGAAGCGTTAGCAACTTCAGTCCAAGAAGCATAAAATCCTGATGAATAAACGCCTGAATTTCCAATATTTGTCGGAGTGTCTAAAGTAACTGGATTAGGATTTGAAGCTCCAAAAGTTACCGTGTAATCTTCAACTTCACCATCGCCAATATTCCCGCAGGCAGTTGCTGGGTTTCCGTTGTATTTCATTACAATACGCATTCTTGTTGTTCCAGTTCCATCTGCAACGGTAAAATTGCCAGTTACAGTGCCCGTTGACGAAAGTCCGTTGATTACTTTTTCAGAAGGCTCAAAAGTGTTGTTCTTGTTGTAATCGATCCAAATTCCCCAAGATTCTGAATAATTAGAACCTGAAAAACCTGGAGTTAAGCTTACTGCAGCGCTAGTATTAGGCGTTAATGTTATGTTTTTAGAAGTATAATTTCCGTAACCTGAAGCGTCTGCACCAGATGTGGTTGTAAAGCTTCCAATTGTAACATCTTTAATATATTCATACGAATTGCTTCCTTGCGCCGTACAATAAGCAGATGCAGCTTCGATAACAGCAGTTGCCACATTCGAATAATCTGAAGAAACAGCATTTGCACTGGCTTTAACTCTGTAAGTATAAGTATTTCCAGCAGTTAATCCAGTATTAGTGTACGTAACCACATTTGCGCCTAAAGTTGCAATACTGCTGTAAACACCATCTGCAGAAGCTCTTTCTACTGTATATCCCGTTTCGTTAATGGCATTATCTGCCCACGTTAAAACAGCTTGAAGACTGGTTGAATTTGCTGCTGCAACTAAATTTGTTGGAGCTGCAACGGTTATTCCGCCGGTTGCTCCAGCAATAATGGCTTGATTTGGCTGTGTATTATAAGCAAACTCTGAAATTGTATAACCGTCTCCATTTGCGGTTACTTTTACCTTAAACCATCCGTAGCAAGTTCTGCCTCTTCTGCTGTATTCAAAACCTACATAAGCCGTTTGATTGTCCCAAGCAGTGTAAGTTGTCGTGCGTAAATCTAATTGATTTGGATATGCTCCCGGAGCCGTAAAGTTGCTTGTTGCACCGATAGATGCTCCTGCAGCGATTTTAGTAATGTTTCGTGTTCCAGTTTCGGTTACCAATCGTTTACCATACGTTTCAATTTTTAAAGCGTTAGCGGCATATTGCCACGCTCCATACTCCGTATTGTCGCCAATTCCTAAATCAAAATATTGCCATACCGATGCTGGTGAAGCGACGTAATCGGGATTGTTTACATAATAGATTCCGTAAGGAGATTCGAATTTTAGATTGATGGTTTTTGCCGCATTGTCAAGCGTTGCTATTCCGCCAGTAATTGCAGCATCTTTAAACGTTACAATTACTGCAGCATCATTGGCTGGTAAATGTGAACTTGCTTTTCCTGTAAAAGTAAGGGCTGCTTTTGAGTTGCTTTGTAAGGTTAAAACTGCTGTTAAACCTGCTGGAACGCCAGTAATAGTGTAGTCTGTATTTGCAGTAAAAGTACCAGAGCTTTTTGTAAAAGTTCCATTATTTGTAGACAATGAAATTACAGCATTTGTGGTAACACCTCCATCATTAGCATCTGCTTCATATAAAGTATCAGTCGAAAGAACTACGGCAGTTTTTGGAGTCATTCCAGTATAAATTGCGGCTCCTGGTTGTGTATTGTAAGCGTATTCAGTAATGCTGAAACCGTCTCCGTTTGCGTCAACCGTAACTTTAAACCAGCCATAACAAGTTAAACCATCAATAAGATAGTCGAAACCAACATATCCAGTTTTTCCGTCCCAATTAGTATATGTTGCGGTGCGCAAATCTAACTGATTTGGATAAGCTCCCGGAGCTGTGAAATTACTTACAGCACTTACAGAAGAATTAGCAGGAAGCAGTGTAATGTTTCTCGTTCCAGCTTCGCAGACTAATTTTTTTGCATAAGTTTCAATTTTTAAAGCATTAGCGGTATATCTCCAAGAACCAAAAGCAGGATCATCGCCTTTGTTTATTTTAAATGCTTTCCAAGTTTGAGCAGCAGATGCGGTCGCGTCTGGCATGTCGACAAAGTAAATTCCATAAGGGTCTACAAACTTAAAGTCGTAGTTTAAGCTTGTACATGTTAGATCTGCAGTTCCGCCTGTGAAAGCGGCAGGTAAAAATGTAATCGCCCCTTTTGTATTATTGGCTGTTTGATGATTTGCAGCGTTTCCAGTTAAAGTTACCGTTAATTGTGAGTTTGAATTAACAGTGATTACAGGTGTAATTCCCGCTGGAAAAGTATGAGAAAAATGTGTTCCAGAAGTCATTGTTCCTGACGAAAGCGCAAATGTTTTTCCGGAAAGTGTTACGATTGATGCGGTATCAAAAGCACCATTATTAGAAACAGCTTCTTTAAACGAATTTGTGTTTACGGTTAATAAGCCTCCAGTAGCGTTTACTCCAGTAGCAATAAGGTTGTCTGCCTGCCAAAGTGATTTTCTTGCGGGATGTTCTAAGGCAGCAACCATTCGGTCGATTTGTCCTTGAGTGTACATTTTGTAACAGCCTTGAGCACCATTGTACCCCATATAATTTTCATTATTTACTCTGTCTCCGTTACAGTTTGTCCCTTGAGTACAGGCCAAAGTGTGTTTTCCATCTTCAAGAGGTGTATCGTCTACCTCATCAGTACCTGTACAGCCTCCTTCAAAAGTGTGAATCAGGTTCAAAAAATGTCCAAATTCATGAGTAAGAGTTGCCGAAAATTCTGTGCTATAGGAGTTGTCATATAAATAAGCTCCGTTAAAAACAACCCTTGCGGTATTGCTCGCAGTCATTCCAGAATCAGGATACCAAGCAACGCCCGAATTGTTTAAAGCGCCATCTGCGTATAAATCGTTTTGAATGTAAACGTTCATGTATTTTGTATTGTCCCAAGCATCGGCTGCGATTTGATCGTCGTAACCGCCGCCGTTACCAAAACCATTTTTCGCAGGATGAAATACAACTCCCGAAGTACAGCCGCCGTTTGGGTCGATTTTGGCAAGTTTAAATTCGATTTTTAAAGTACCTCTTCTGGCTTGAAAAAAAGGATCAACCGTTTGATAGTCGGCATTACGACCGTTAAAATCATCATTAAGATGTTGTAAATGATTTACGATTTTTTGATAAGTAACTGTTTTTCCGCTCTGAACATCACCGTAAATGTGAAATACAACAGGAATGACATAAGAGGTTTCGGCCATTTTACCTGTTTTTGATTTTCTTGTGGTACTGAAGTTTTTACTAAAAGCATCAAAGTCTTGTTTTTCTTTTAATGCATGAGGATTTGATTTGTAGATTTTTTCATTCTCTTCGCTCGTCCGACAGGGAAGACCTTGAGCGCTCATTTTAAGCATTATAAGTAATGACGCGAATAAAAATAGTTTTGTTTTCATAAATGTAGGTATTTGTTTAGTTGAACCAAAGATATTTTTATATGAAATGACATACTTGTACTATTTTATTCGGTTATGATATGAAATTATCTTAAAATTAACTTTAAAATTATGTTATGTGTTTTTATTCAGTTAATTAAGTGTGTCATTGTTTTATTGTGGATTTGTTTTGAATTTTGTGCAGAAAGCTTAATTCCAGAGTTTAAACCAAAGAAAAAGCAGGCGTTTTTAAGGCGCCTGCTTCTATTTAATGAGATGTTAAATTGCTTACTAATTCAAATTAAAATTTATCCCAAAATAATTTTGTTGTCATTTTATCTCCGCCAATTGCTGTTGCGGCAGTATTATAGTTTGCTGTATTTAAAGTAGAGTCAAATAAAGAATAAATGTTTCTTACTGGAACTTTTCCTCCTGCTTCAGAAACTGCTGTTATTGGAGCAGCTAAAATAGGGAAGTCTAATCTTCTGTATTCTGTCCAAGCTTCAAATCCGCGGTTGTAGTATGCGATCCAAAGCTGATATGCGATTTTTTGTTTATCAGTTCCAAAAGCTGTCGCGTAAGCAACATCAGGTCTAGCTAGATAAGTGTCCGCATCTGCAGTTGAAACTCCCCAGTAATTCATGCTGGAACGAATTCCTTTCTCATAATATTCCGCAGCTGTTGCGCCTACACTAAAACCTCTGCTGGCTGCATCTGCAAGTAAAAAACAAGTTTCAGTATAGTCAAAGATTACTCCCGGATTTGTTCTTTCTTTTATTCTTACACCTACATTCGAGTAGTTTTTATAACTTACTTGTTGTGCGTAAGGTGCGCCTTTGTAGGCTCCTGCAATTTTTGAAGCTGGATTAAAAAAGATATCTCTTCTTGGATCCGATTTTCCGTTTAATTCATTTACAAAAAATTCTGCCGGCATGATTTGGCTTTCGTTTACCAAGCTGTTGTACAATGGATTCTGATCAATTACGGTTTTGTAATATTGAAATAAAGCATTTTCAGCATTATTTGCAATTACTCCTGAGCTGTATGCAGATTCTACCATTGCTTTAGCTTTGGCAGCATCAACATCGGCTAAGTGCATTCCTAATTTTAATTTAACACTATTCGCTAATTTTTTCCATTGTGCTGCTTTTCCATTGTAAATAAGGTCAGCAGTTCCAAAACTGTCATAACTGCCGTTTAGATCTGCAATTGCTGCATCTAAACGTACTGCTAAATCTAAATAAACTGTTTTTGCATCGTCGTATTTTGGATTTGGATATTTTTCTATATCTAAAGCTTCAGAATATACAATGTTTCCAAAAAGATCAACCAGTGTTTGGTATGCCATTATAATTTGAACTTCCAAAATGGCAATTCTATTTTTCTTGACAGCGGTTTCAACAGGACCTAAAGCCTGCTCATCTGTTATTTTCTTTTTTGCAATTATTAAATCCTGCAAGACATCTCTATAAAGTACTACAGAATGTGAGTTTCCTAAGTTTCTTTTGGCTTGATTGTAATTTACTTCGTCTGTATAAGTCGATGTAGTCCAATGCTGTGCATATGCTCTAAAATTATTATCATTCACAGAAGCATTAGTCAAGAAATAAGAATAATTTACTTGAGAACTTGTCATTAAACTTCCCGGTAAGGCTGAGGTATAAGCTTTTGTGTTCTCGTTTAATCTGTCGATGTCTTCGCAAGAAACAGCAGAACTTAGCAATATTCCTGCAAGGAGTATGGTTGTTATTTTTTTCATTTTGTTTGTTTTTAGAATTGAACTTTGATGTTAAAGTTGTACTCTTTTGTTGTTGGTAACACTCCAGTTTGAAAACCTTGTATATTTCCAGATGACGTTCCAGCTTCTGGATCAGCATATGGAAGGTTTTTACTGATAATCCATAAATTACTTCCGTTTACAGCAAAAACCAAACTGTTGATAAAGGTGTGTGTCAGGTATTTTGAAGGGAATTTATAACTCAAACCTACTTCGCGTAATTTTACATACGAAGCGTCATAAACATAAGCTTCCTGCGGCATAGCGTTGTAAGTGTTGTAATCAGCAGGAACAACTGTTGTATTTGGTGTGCCATCTGCTTTTACACCAGGTAGAATAATTCCACCTCCGTCAGCAATTGAATTTCTTACAGGGTTTCCTAAGTGGTTGTTTCCAACTGTGCTTTGGTAAATACCTGTAGTGTGGCCGTATTGTTGATCTAGAGACCATACATTTCCGCCTTGTTTCATGTCTATTAAAAAGTTGAATGCAAAATCTTTGTAACGAAAAACGTTGTTGATACCGCCTGTCCAGTCAGGATTTACATCACCAATAGTTGCTCCGGCGACCACTTCATATTGACCGTTTGCTTTTACAACTCTTCCTCCGTCTAAATATTTAAAACCTCTTCCAATAAATTGACCAATTGGTTTTCCAACCTCAGCAATGTATCCAACACCTTGAAATGAACCTATCGAAAGTCTCTCGGCGCCATTTAGATCAATAACTTTGTTTTTGTTAGTTGCCCAGTTGATTCTAGCTTCCCATGAGAAGTCTTTAGTTTGAAACGGAATAACATTCAACGAAAGTTCATAACCTTTGTTCTCAACATTTCCGCCATTAATCCACTGTCTGCTGTAACCCGTTTGTACAGGAACTTCGATAGATAAAATTTGGTTTGTAGTATTGGTTTTGTAGTATGAAAAATCTAAACCAATTCTGTTTTTTAAGAATTTAAGCTCAATACCAGCCTCAACACCTTTTGTAAGTTCACTTTTTAAGTTCGAATTACTTTTGTTGTTTTCATTTGAAAAACGGATTCCGTCAGGACCAAAATTGCTGTTTTTTGCAAATGTTGATTGAATAACAGCAAACTCAGCGTCATTACCTGTTTCTGCATAGTTTAAACGAAGTTTTCCAAAAGACAACCAGTCTGCATTAAGATGTTTGCTGAAAATATAAGTTCCAGTAATAGATGGATAAGTATAAGTATTGTTTTTCTTAGGAAGTGTAGAAGATTGGTCTACCCTGTATGAACCTTCAACAAAATAAGTTTCATTAAAGTTGAATGTTGCATTGGCATAAACACTATTTGTACCTATCGTTTCGTAAAACTCGTCAGGATAGTTAATAGGAGAAAGTGTGTTGCTTAACATATATTTACCAGGAACAACTAAACCTCCATTAGTTCTAGCATAAGTATGATTGTTAACAGAGCGTCTTGTATTACCTCCTAATAATCCATAAAACTTAATTGTTTCAGTAATATCAGTTTTAAAGTTTAAGATTAAATCTAAATTGATTTCGCGGAACGTTTTGTCGTATCTAGAATATTGTCCTAACATGTTGGATGTTCTTTTAGAACCAACAGCAATACGTTCTTCTTGTAACTGAGAGTAGTAATCAACAGATCCTTTTCCTACAATGTTTAACCAGCTTGATACATCTGTGCTTAAAGCAAAGTTACCAAAGAAACGATCTCTGTTTAAAGAGTTGTAATTGTTGTAACGTTGAAAGTATGGATTGTCGTGAAATTGAACACTTAAATCAGTTGGTCCGCCAACACTCCAAGTTGTGTTTCTTTTGGTTAAATTGTAAGCATCTTCTAAATCCTGAAAATCAGCACTCATGTTGTACCATTGTCTTACACTGCTCAAGTAATTATTTCCACCATCTCCGTAACCCGTTTCGTTCATTCCTTTTGCGTATGCTTTTAAGTAATTTGCGGAAGCAGAAATTTTTGTTCTTGAACTAAGTTTGTAAGTCGACGAAAAATTAAAATTGTCTTTTTTGTTGCTGCTGTTTGGAAGAATTCCCTGAGTTTGGTTATAGTTTGTATATCCAAATCTAAAATCACCATTTTCATTTGATGCCGAAACAGCGATGTTGTTCGTATACGTAAGACTCTTTTGGTAAAAGCTGTTTGGATTCTTTTTTACAGGTGCCCAAGGTTTTGCAATACCGTATGTAGGCAATTCTGGGTAAAAAGAGTTCCAGTTGTAAACTAATAAATTTGGATCGTATTTTGGTCCCCATGATGCATCATCAGTTGCTGCATAAGGGTGTGTACCGCTTCCTAAATCTACAGTTCCATAAAAATCACCATATCCGCTGCCGTATTGATTTTGGTATTCTGGTAATGTTTTTTTATCTACAGATCCAACATTTACACCACTTGTAAAAGTAATTCCTAGTCCGCCTTTAGATTTGCTTCCCTTTTTCAATGTAACAAGGATAACACCATTTGCAGCTCTAGAACCGTACAAAGCAGAAGCTGCAGCACCTTTTAAAACGTTCATAGACTCGATATCATCAGGGTTAATATCTGATGCCGCATTTCCATAATCGTATCCACCCGTATTTCCACCACCTTGTTGGTCGATTGTATTTGTATTATCATTATTTAAAGGAATTCCGTCTACAACCCATAAAGCTTGGTTGTTTCCAGTAAGAGAAGACGATCCGCGAATAATAACATTTGTTGATCCGCCAATGTTGTTGTTTCTTCTAATGTCAACACCAGCCACTTTTCCAGAAATAGAGTTGGCTACGTTTCCGCTGTTAACTCTTGTCAAATCTTCTCCTTTGACTTCTTGTGTAGCGTAACCAAGAGATTTTTTCTCTCTTTTAACACCTAAAGCGGTTACTACAATTTCTTGAAGTGCTGTTGAGCCTCCAGACATTTTAAGATTTATCTTATTTGTAGATGCTGGTACTTCCTGAGATTTCAGTCCTATATAGCTAAATGTTAAAACTTGGTTTGGAGATGCGCTGATAGAAAAAGCGCCATCAAAGTCTGTTTGTGTTCCTGTTTTGGTTCCTTTGATAGATACACTTACGCCTGGTAAAGGCAGTCCTGCATCATCGGTAACAACTCCTGTCACTATTCTTTCCTGCGCAAAGATTAGCTGCGTTGCAAATACAAAAAAGAGTATCGCAATCTTTCTAAAATAAAGGTTAATTCTCATATTATGATTTTATGATTAGTAGGTGCAAATATTTTGCATTTATGGTTTTTTTTATGCCAATATATTATCATAAAATCAGATTATATTATCGTGTTTTGCGTATTGTTTATTTTGTTGTTTTGCAGTTGTAGGTATTTATTTGCTTAAAGATGTTGTTGTTTTAAATGTTTTAAAACTTGAAGACATTTGGTTAAGATCATCTAGATATTAAAAAAGTATAAAAACTTCATTTTCAGAATAAAAAAAAACAGTTACAAAATTGCTCTTGTAACTGTTTTTTTATGATGATAAATTTAAAGTCCCAACGGGACAATGTGATTAAATTTTAAGCATAATATTGTCATTTCGACGAAGGAGAAATCTTCGTAAGAAACGCTACAAAGATTGGCTTTTCGTTGCGGAGTTACTCGCGGTGATGACAAAACTTTGCGATTTTGTTCCTTAACTTAATGATATTGTCCTCTGGGACTTAAAAAGAAGCTATTTGTGCTGCATCAATTTTTCGATATCGGCTATTTCGATTGGCAGCGCTTCAGAAAGGTTTATATTTCCATCTTCCGTAAGCAGGTAATCATTTTCTAATCGGCAGCCAATTCCTTCTTCTCTAATATAAATTCCGGGTTCGCAAGTAAACACCATTCCTTTTTCTAAAGTGCGCGAATATAATCCAACATCATGAACATCAAGACCTAAATGATGAGCTGTTCCGTGCATGAAGTATTTTTTGTAAGCTGGATAATCAGGATTTTGATTGGCAATATCTTCAGGAGTAATTAGCTTTAATTTAATTAATTCCTGTTCTATTAAAGCTGCCATTTGTTTTTCGTAATCGCTGTGACGAATGCCTGGTTTTAGCAGTTTTGAACCTTCTTTTAAACAATGCAGAACAGATGAATATACTTCTCGCTGACGCGGTGAAAAAACACCATTTACCGGAACACATCTTGTTGTATCTGAATTGTAGTTGGCGTAACAAACACCAAAATCGACTAAGATCATATCATTTTCTTTGCAAACGGCATCATTAGTATTGTAATGCAGAGCGCAGGCATTTTTTCCAGAAGCGATAATAGGTCGGAAAGCATGACGAGAAGCGCCATTTTTAATCACTTCATAAATTAGTTCAGCTTCTAGTTCAAACTCTTTAATGTTTGGTTTAACGGCTTTTAAAAGACGTTCAAAACCTTTCACGCTGATGGCTGAAGCTTTTTCTATAAGAGCAACTTCTTCCGTAGATTTTATTGGGCGTAATTCACGTGTAATTTTTGCTGCTCTGTCGTATTGATGTAATGGATATTTTTCTTTGCACCATTGAATCATTCGATCTTGACGAGTCGTCATTTCGGCAGTTACTCTTTTGATGTGTTCATTATGCCCTAAATAAAAAGCATCGGCTTCAAAAGCAAAAAGCTGTAAAGTTTTTTCAAATTCATGAATCCATTTTACGTTTTTTATACCCGAAATTGCTGAGGCTTCTTCTTTGGTCAAAAAATCACCATCCCAAAGTTTGGTGTGCTCGTTTACTTCTTTTATAAATAATATAGTTCGATTTTCTTCTTTGTATGCATCTGGAGAAAGAACCAAAATAGTTTCGTCCTGATCAATTCCCGACAGATAAAATAAATCATTGTTTTGAGCAAATCCCATTAGGTCATCTGCATTATTTGGCATTGCATCATTAGAAACTAAAACTGCAATGCTGTTTGGATTCATTTTTTCCGAAAAACGTTTTCTGTTTTCGATGAATAAAGAAGCTGATATCGATTCGTATCTCATAAATTTATAGTTGAAACATTTCTGTATTGACAGATGTGGTTTTCTCCGAAATAATCTCAGAAACTAGCTTTCCTGTTGCTGGTGCTAAACTTAATCCCATCATCGCGTGTCCTGTTGCCAAAGTTAAGTTTTTTATTTTTTTGTCTCGCGTAATTATTGGCATTCCAGACGGCGTACAAGGCCTAAAACCAAACCATGTTTCTTTTTCTTTTGGCATTTCGACTTTTAAATCAGGATAAAAGTCATTAATGCTGTTTACAATTCCCTGCACTCGGTTTTTATTTATTTGAGTATCATTTGTGTGGGTTATTTCCATAGTTCCGCCAAAACGAATAACATTATTCATAGGCGTAACAGCGACTTTTCCTTCGCATAAAATGGCAGGAATTGATGGTTTCTGTTTGGTATCGTGTAAAGTAAAACTATATCCTTTTCCGGGTAAAATTGAAATAGAACGATGCAGTTTTTTTGCAATTCCGGGACTCCATGATCCTGTTGCCAAAACAACCTCATCTGTTTTAAAAGGTCCGATATCAGTGATTATTTCTGTAACCGAATTGTTTTTTATAATGAAATCTTCGACTAAAGTTCTATTGTGAATTTTTACATTTAATTTGTCTAATTCACCTTTTAAAAACTGCATGAATTTTTGAGGATAAAGATGCGCATCACTTTTATAATGCACTCCGCCAATTACATCTGTACGGGTTCCTGTTTCAAGTTTTGTAACTTCGTTTTTAGACAAAAAATCGACTTCTAATCCATAAGAAGCGGCTAGTTCTCCTTCGTGGATTATTTCTTCGGCTGTTTTTTCAGTTTTATAAAGCATCAAAAGACCTTTTTTCTCGTAAAAAAAGGAATTGTTTTCTTTAATAAAATCCTCATATAATTCTTTACTGAACAATGATAAATTGCAAAGTGCAGGCATCGCTTTTTCGACATGCTGTTTATTGGCATGTTTGTAAAATTGAAGTCCCCATTTTGCTAAATCACTGCTCAATCTTGGTTTTACATAAAACGGACTTTGGCTGTCAAACATCCATTTTATTCCCTGTGCTATCATTCCAGGCTGAGCCAAAGGAATAATGTGAGAAGGAACAATCATTCCCGCATTGCCATAAGAACAGCCGTCGGTCATGTCTGATTTGTCAAAAACAACTACTTCATAACCTTCTTTAGCGAGATAGTATGCAGAACATAGTCCTATTATTCCTCCGCCAATAATACTTACTTTTTTCATTAAAACTATGAATTTAAAAAAGCATTGGTAAGCGTGTTTTCTCGCTGAAACCAATGATTTGTCTTGATATTAAATTAAATTGATCTGCTGACTGCAATTTTCTTCAACATATAGGAACATAGGCTTTTTGTATAATACAAGAATATAAAAGAAAAATGCATTTCTCTCACAAAGCCTGCTTTGTGTATTTAAAATAATTGAAACGCCTTTTTTTTCGGGATTAAGCATCTATGTTTCTATGTGTTAAATAATTGCATTAATAGGCAGAAAAAATTAGATTACTTGAAATCCAAATGCGTAAGGATCATCGTCTTCATCAATAATTATATTGTTGTAACCATATACTTTTGCCCATCCTTGAATGCTTGGTACAATGGCTTTAATATCTCCAATAGAAGTTTCTTCTTCAACTCTTCCTATAAATTTGCTGCCAATAAAACTTTCGTGAATAAAATCTTCGCCTTTTTTTAGTTTCCCTTTTGCGTGAAGTTGTGCCAGTCTAGCTGAAGTTCCTGTTCCGCAAGGCGAACGATCAATTGCTTTGTCGCCATAAAAAACCGCATTTCGTCCAGACGATGATGAGTCTAATGGATCTCCCGTCCAAAGCATATGGCTGACATCTCTAATAGTGCTGTTTTCAGGGTGAATGAACTTATCAGGATATTTGGCATTGATGCGTTTACGAACTTCCTGACTGTACTGTACAATTTTTCCTGCCGTAAAATCTTGTATTCCCGAAAAATTAGTCTGCGGATCTACAATAGCATAATAATTTCCGCCGTAAGCAACATCAAACGTTATTTCGCCAAGTTCAGGACAATCAATAGTAAGTCCTTCGGCAGCGAGATATGATTTTACATTGGTTAAACGTACCCAATCTACTTTTTTTCCTGTTTGCTGATATTCAATTTGAACCAAACCGGCAGGTGCTTCCATTTTTATTTTACCGGGGATTTTTGGAGTAACCAATCCTTCTTCAACAGCAATAGTTATTGTGCCAATAGTTCCGTGACCGCACATTGGTAAGCAACCGGAAGTTTCGATAAATAAAATACCAAAATCGTTCTCAGGATTACTTGGCGGATAAAGTATACTGCCGCTCATCATATCATGACCTCGGGGTTCAAACATCAGTCCTTTGCGAATCCAGTCATACTCTTTTAAAAAGTGCTGGCGTTTTTCGCTCATATTGTCACCAATTAAATTTGGACCGCCGCCGGCAACCACTCTCACTGGATTACCGCAGGTGTGTGCATCGACACAAAAAAAAGTTTTTCTTGGCATAAAATTAAATAGGTTTGTTTGTTATTACATCATTAACAGTTCTATTGATATTTAATGGGTTTTTATTCTGAAGTGCTTCCGGAAGTAATTCGTCCGGCCAATTTTGATAGCTAAAAGGACGAACCCATCGTTTTACAGCATGAATTCCCACAGCGGTAAATCTTGAGTCTGACGATGCAGGATAAGGACCTCCATGCAGCATCGAAGCACAGACTTCAACACCAGTTGGAACTCCGTTAAAAATTAACCTTCCAACTCTGTTTTGTAAAGCACTTACAACAGTGTCATAATTTGAAATTTCGGCAGATTCGGCAAGTATAGTTCCAGTCAGCTGTCCGTCTAATTTATTAATAATTGCAGTAAGTTCCTCTAGATTTTCGCATTGAACAATAATTGAAAACGGACCAAAAACTTCATGGCTTAATACGTTATTTTCTAAGAATGTTTTACCATCTACACTAAGTATAGTCTGCTGTGCATAATTAGGTGCCGTTTCTTCCTTGTATTCGGCAACAGTTGTAACTCCGTTTTGCGATCTGATTTTTTCTCTGCCGTTATTAAAGTCAGCTTTAATTGACGGATGCAGCATACAAGAAGGTGCTATTTTCTCAATTTCTTCTGATAATTCTTTTGAAAATTGATCTAATTCTTTTCCTTTTATTCCTAAAAGCAACCCTGGATTGGTACAAAATTGCCCCGTTCCCAGTGTGATTGAACCAGCATAAACAGCGGCCCATTTTTTACTGTTTTTTTCTAATGCTTCAGGTAAAATTACAACAGGATTAATGCTTCCCATTTCGGCAAAAACAGGTATTGGTTCTGGGCGTTGTGAAGCCAGATCAAATAAAGCGCGTCCTCCATTTATGCTTCCTGTAAATCCAACAGCTTTTACAAGCGGATGTTTTACTAAACTTGTACCAAGTGTTGTACCGCTGCCAATTAAATTAGAAAAAACACCTTCGGGCATTTGGTGTTTTTTTGCCGCTTTGATTACTGCCGATGCAACCATTTCACCTGTTGCAATGTGCATAGAATGGCTTTTTACAATTACAGGACATCCTGCTGCTAAAGCTGATGCTGTATCGCCTCCTGCAGTAGAAAAGGCAAATGGGAAATTACTAGATCCAAAAACGACAACAGGACCTAAGGGAACCAGCATTTTGCGTAAATCTTCTTTTGGAAGCGGTGCTCGATCCGGAATTGCAGTATCGATCGTAGCTTCGAGCCAGCTTCCTTCTAAAAGCATATTAGCAAAAGAACGCAATTGAAAAATAGTACGGCCTCTTTCTGATTCTGCTCTGCCTTTTAAAAAACCTGATTCGGTGCAGTATATTTCTAATAAAGCGTCACCCAATTCCAGAATTTCGTCTGCAATTGAATTTAAAAAAGCCGCTTTTTTTGCCGCTGGATAATTTTTATAAATTTTAAAAGCATCATCAGCCAAAGCAGCTGCTTGTTCAATTTCTTCAGAAGATGCTTCTGTAAATGTCCAGGGATTTTCTATATTCCACTGCGGGTTTATGGTTTTATATGTTTTGGTTCCGCCTGCCAAAAGCTGGCTTCCCACATAATTTTTTCCTGTAATCATTTTTTTATATGTTAAGATTAAAGTTAAATCCGGATTTGTTAAAAATTACAGTGTTTTGTGTGCTGGTTATTGATATAATAACCAGCTCAAAAACAAACAAACTAAATCAACCAAATTAAACTTTTTGAAAAAAAGTTAATTTTCTTTTTAATACAAGTTTACAACACTATAGACTTGTAATCAGGAAGCGTTGGTCTTGTGCGAAGGCTTTCGTTAATAATAGCCAATACTCTTTCTCTTTCAGCTCCATGAAGCGGTAATCTTGGTGCACGAACATACTCTGTTCCTAAACCTGTGGCAACTTCAGCCAGTTTTATATTTTGTACTAAAAGCGGATTAATATCTAATTCCAAAAGAGGTAAAAACCATCTGTAAATAGCTAAAGCTTCTTCGGCTCTTCCAGCTTTTGCCAGTTTGAAAATCGCTACAGTTTCTGCCGGGAAAGCATCTACTAAACCAGAAACCCATCCGTCAGAACCCATAAAAATACTTTCTAATGCCAGCGTGTCAACACCAGATAAGATTTTTAATCTTCCGTTAAAACGGTTTATAATTCTCGTTACATTCGAGATATCTCTTGTAGATTCTTTTACGGCTTGAATGTTGTCGAATTTTAAAATTTCTTCAAACATGTCTAATGTTACTTCTATTTTATAATCTATAGGATTGTTATAAATCATGATAGGAAGTGAAGTGCTTTTTGCAATTTCAGAGAAATAAGTAACTGTTTCGTGACTTGCGGCATTGTAACGCATAGGAGGAAGTAACATTAATCCTTTTGTTCCATTTTTTTCTGCTTCATTAGCAGCAAGAATTGCGGCCCGAGTTGTTTGCTCGGCTATATTCATAATTACCGGAACTTGTCCGTTAACGATATTGATTGTCTCTTGAATTAATTCTTTCTTTTCATCTTGTAATAATGTGCTTGCCTCGCCAAGTGTACCTCCTAAAATTATTCCAGAAACACCAGCTTCGAGTTGAGCTTTAACATTTACTTCAAACATATTGAAGTCTAATTTGTCATCGGCAGTAAATTTTGTGGTTACTGCTGGCATAACGCCTTTCCATTGAATACTCATAATTACGATTTTAATTTTTTCAAAAATATTTATAAGTAGTAAATATGTGCTTAGGGAAGTTATCACAAAAAGATACTATATTATCCGGTTTAGTATTAATTTTTAAAATTATTACTTAATATGCGTGCATTTTTTTATATTTATCACATGTAATTAAATTGATTATGAAAGTATTTCCATTTAAAATTCCAAAAACTAAAGAAGATTCGCTAATTTATCAGGAGGATGTTGAGTTTGTTTTCTATGATAAATTACACCAGCACGAAGAAATACAAATCAGCTATATTGAGAATGGTGAAGGAACCATTTTTGTAGGTGATACTATTTCACCTTATCAAAAAGGCGATGTGGTAGTTATAGGCAGTAATCTGCCTCACGTATTTAGAAGTGATGCCAACACCGAAGAATTATCTGTGATGTTAACCTTGTTTTTTACTGCAAATTCTTTTGGGAAAGACTTCTTTTCATTGCCTGCTTTAAAAGAAATTCAGCCATTTTGGGAAAGCTGTAAAAATGGCTTTGTGGTTAATAATCCGTCTAATAAGGTTATTAAATCTTTTAAAAAGATAAAATCGGTTAATGAATTTGATCGGTTTATGCTTTTTTTAGAAATAACAAAAAAGCTTTCACAGGATAAAAAAACACCACTTTCAAGTTATATATATGATAAAAAAATAACGGATAACGAAGGGAAAAGAATGCAGACGGTTTTTGAATATGTTATGACTAATTTTCAAAAGAATATTACGCTCGACGAAATTGCGGCTTTATCGAATATGACCAAAAATGCTTTTTGTAAATATTTTAAAGTGCGAACGAATAAAACTTTTTTTCAGTTTTTGATTGAAATCAGAATTGAGAGGGCAGGGAAGCTGCTGTCGAAATCGCAAGAACTTTCGGTTTTGGAAGTTTCAGAATTGTGTGGCTTTAATAATATTTCGAACTTCAATAGAAAGTTTAAAGAGATTAAAGGAATGTCTCCTTTAGTTTATAGAAAATCCCAAAGATTGAAATGGAAACAAAAGGCATAAACGTTGGCTGTAATTTTCAAAAAAAATGTTTAAACACATAGAAACATAGGTTTTATAGCTGGAAAAGAATACATAAAGAAATACATTTCTTTCGCATAGCCAGTCCCGATCCCGAAACTTCGGGACGGGATGTATTTAAAACAAGTGAAACGCCTTTTTTTAGAACGTAGCGACTATGTTTCTATGTGTTAAAACAATTACACATAATGAGTTAATAAAACAATTGAGTGCAAATAAAAAAGCTCCTTAAACATTCTTGTCTAAGGAGCTTTTGAGTTTTATGTCTTTTATTATTGAGGCTGCTGCTGTGTTACACAATGAACCATTCCTCCGTTTTTGTATAAATTTCGAACATCGATACCTACAACAGTTCTTCCTGGAAATAAGCCGGCAATAATGTTATTGGCAACAGCATCGTTAGGATCGTTATAGTTTGGAACTAATACTTTTCCGTTGGCAACATAAAAGTTTATGTAACAGCCTTTGTAGCCTAGATTGGTGCCATTTGTAGTCACAACATCATTTTTTGACAATGGCAGAAATACTTTAGTATAAGCTTGATTATTTTTGTTAGAAGCGCTGTACAATACGTCAATATCGTTTTGTGTTAATCCCCAGTTCAATAAATCATCATTATTCATGGTAACCATTTTATTACCTGGAACAAATTTAGCAATACCGTCAATATGCATATCTGTTACATCCTCCTTGCTAAATCCTCCTTCTAACCAAATAAATTTTGTAGCGCCGTAGTATTTAGTAAAATTAGCTTCGGCTTGAGCCTGCGTCATACCTTCATTTCGAGTTGATCTGTTTTTTTGGCTTAGTACAGAACTTTTTGTAGCCATCATTACACCATTACCGTCTAATTCTACAGATCCGCCTTCGTTTACCATTGGTACATTTACCGCTTTTATACCAATTTCACCAGCAATAAATGATGGAACTGCATCACATTTTTTATAACCAAATTTTCCTCCCCAGCCATTAAAACCCCAATCTTGAAGCACTAATTGACCAGATTGATCTTTTGCAAAAATAGGACCGTTGTCTCTCACCCAAACATCATTTGTTTGATGTATTTTAAAATTTACGTTAGTTAATGGCACACCTGCATTTGTCAGCAGATTTTCAATTCTTGATTGTTCTGCAGCATCATAAGCTATAATGTGAACCTTTTCTGTTGATTGAAGAGCTTTTGCCATCGCCACCCATGTTGCGTCTAAACTGTTGCGATATGTAATGCCATATTCATATTGATGCGGCCATTGCAGCCAAGTGCCTTCGTGCGGTGCAGATTCTTCGGGCATTGTATAAAGAACATTAGTAATAGGTAAAGTTGGATCAGGATTTTGTGTTGATCCTTCGATTTCATTGCTGTCGCAAGCTGAAATTAAAATCGCAAAAGTCATTGATAAAATTGCTTTGTTGTACATTTTGATGTTTTAAATTATTGAATAAATGCGTTCAGGGTTCTAAAAATTACTCGACAAAGAGAATAATTTTTAAAACCCTGATAATTTTTTTTCTCCCAAATGGACTATTTTGGGTACAGAAAGTTTGTTTAACGCTTAATTTACCCAATTTTCTTACCTAATTTGGTAAGAAGTTCTTGTTTGTTTAATTTGCTGATAGGTATTTTATGAGTACCAATAATGGCTAAATTTCCATCAATCAATTCAACTTTACTTAAGTTGATAATAAAAGAGCGATGACAGCGATAAAAAAGCTGTTTTGAAAGTTCTTCTTCCATCGCCGTAAGAGCAATTAAAGTAGTATATGTTTTTTTCTCGGTTACGATTTTTACATATTTATGAAGACCTTCAATAAACAATATATCGCTCAAAAGAATTTTGATGTGCTGATGACTTGATTTTATAACTATTGATTGATCTATAACGGAAGCTTCAGATGCTTCTTTACTTTCGTTTTCTAATTTTAATAATTCCAGTGCTTTGGTTACAGCCTTATAGAAACGTTCAAAAGTTATTGGTTTTAGTAAATAATCTATAATGTTTAATTCATAACCATCTAAAGCAAATTCAGAGTAAGCCGTTGTAAAAATTACTTTTGGCGGATTTTGAAGTGATTTTAAGAAATCGATTCCAGACAAATGCTGCATTTGAATGTCTAGAAACAGTAAATCGACTTTATTTGTTTTTAAATAATGATCGGCTTCAAGTGCCGAAGCACATTCGTATACAATTTCGAGCTCAGGAATATGCATTAAATGAGTGCGTATTAAAGTACGAGCTAAAGTTTCATCATCGACGATGGCACATTTATATATTGTCTTTGTTTCCATAAAAACTTAAACTTACTTTATAGATTGAATCAGTGTCTTCGGTACTTAACTGGTAATTGTCTCCAAACAGATTTTTAAGCTGCGATTCTAGATTTTTCAATCCAATACCTTGATTTTTTAATTTAGGCTGAAATGAATTAACAACAGCAAACTCAATTTTATTGTTGGCAGCAGTAAGAATTATATCGACAAAACCATTTTTATTTTCAATAATATCGCCATGCTTAAAAGTATTTTCTATTAATGTGAGAAATAACAGGGGAGGAACCTGTAGAACAGAGTTGTCATTAGAAATAGTAAAGCTGATATTTTTCATTCCTGCAATTTCTCGGTATTCCTGAATTTGAAGGTATTTGTGAATTATTTCAATTTCTGACAGCAGAGATACGCTTTTCTTGTCGCCTTCATACAGAAAATAACGAAGTATATCAGCCAAGCAAGCAAGCATTTTGGGAGCATTGTCGCTTTTTATCAACGTTAGTGCATAAATATTATTAAGTGCATTAAAAAGAAAATGCGGACTGATTTGTGATTTTAGCAGCATCATTTCGGTTTGCAGTTTTTCATTTTCTGCCTGCAGGCGAAGTTGTTTTTCTGTAAAATATTTATTGAAAAACCAAACAATATAAGAGATGAAAAGATAAAGCGAATGATTTAGAAGGAATGAAATAAATGATTTTAGTAAATCATCATCATACAAAACAATATTCAATCCAGTGCTGTAATAGATTAAAAAACTAATGCTTAACAGCAGAATTAAAGCTGAAGCATAAGCTGTTTTTCCTTTTTTGTTTAAAACAAAAGGAAGCAGAACGAAAAGGTTAATGTAAAATTCAGAGCAAAAAGCAGCGACTTCAAATGAAGTATAAAGAATACTCTCTTTTAGATTGTAAAACGAAGCTATGTAATCAAATACATATAAAGAGATAAACAACCAAAAAAGCAGATGGTAGTAAATTTTATTCATTTGACTCTTAATTTTATGCAAAGTAATTAATTTAAGAAGAAACATTTGAAAAAAGAAGATAATTTAAAGGCGGGATAATAATTTTTTTAAGATTTTTTAGTTTTTAATAATTTCCCGTTTTAATGAAGATTTTTTGACGAAAGCTAAGGTGTATTTTCGTAGTACTAATTTGTTTTAGCAGCGGTTTTTGTACGATAAATTGTTAGGATGTTGTTTTGTTTAAATTTGGTATTTTTGTATTTTTTGTTTAGTGTTTTAGGTGTTTTATTGTGATTTTTCATTTAAAAATAATGATTTGTTGTTTTATGTGCAAAATTTTATATATTTGAAATACTTAATTTTAAAAAAATAACAAATGAAAAAAGCAGTTTTAATTATGGCATTATTTGTTTTTGGAATCTCTTTTGGTAAAACATCTAACTATGCGCCTTTACCAAAAGTGTCGTTAGAGTTTTTATTAAAGGATAGTAAATATGGTCCAACTTATCCTCGAGCTTTATATGATAAAGGAGGAAGCGACAGCTGCGGAGGCGGTATAAATCTTGGAAGAACTTTATATGCAGATACTCCTTTAATAATAGAAGGAACGCAACTGTATACCGATTCTACAGGAAACAGCTCTTCAAAATGGACAGGGGCTACATCAACTTATTATAGATTAGCTGCAGGAACATCATCAGTAACAGTTTCGATTAATTCGTCAGGACTTGTAACTGCTGTTACATGCGGAAATTAAAGTAAGAATACTATTTCGGGATATTTCCTTTTTAGAATAAAAAGAAATATAACTAACTGAAAATAAAATATATCAAAAAAGGAATTGAATAAAATAGAGGCGGCCGAAAGGCCGCCTCTATTTATTTTTAGGAGTTTGAGAAGTGATTTGTTTTTGCATGAATCTTAGTTCTTCTTGAAAAAGAATATTCGCACAATCTGGAAGTTTGAACAAGCAAGGAAATTTACCTAAAAACAGTATCAAATGATCAATTAAAATTCGTACTCAACTTTTATATAAAAAATGTATAAGAAAGAGATTTATTATAGGTTTTGATTTGCTAAGAGCTGTTTTTTTTTTTTTTTGATTTTAAGATAAATTGATTTCTATGGTAACACGGAATTATTAAATCTTATCATAAAATTTTAAAAAAAAATTTTCATCGAACCTCCTTTATTTGTTGATGAGTTTAAAAAATTAAGATTAAAATACGGGAAGCCGTAAAGAATTAACATTTCATTTAACTATATTTGTAGCTTTAATATTACTTTTTATTTAAGTTTACTCCAAATTGAAGATGAAAAAATTATACTTACTACTATTTACTTTTTTGCCGTTTTTAATTTATTCTCAAGATATTCTTTGGGAAAAGTCTTACGGCGGTATACATGCGGATTACCTTTTTGATGCGCAACCCACAGCCGATTATGGATTTATTCTGGCGGGAAGTTCTCTATCTAGTAAAACTGGAAATAAAACCGAGAATAATCATGGAGATTTAGATTATTGGATTTGGAAAATGACTGAAAAAGGAGAGCTGGATTGGCAGAAGAGTATAGGTGGAAATGGTTTCGATATGCTTCAAAGTATAAAAGGCACTAGAGATGGTGGTTTTATACTGGGCGGAACTTCAAGCTCAGGAAATAGTTTTGAGAAAAAAGAAGACTGCAAAGGACTTACAGATTTTTGGGTTATAAAACTTGATGCATCAGGTAATGAACAATGGCAGCGTACTATTGGTGGTGATGGTCAGGACGAATTATCATGTGCTTTTCAAACCAAAGATGGAGGTTACATATTAGGAGGCTCTTCCAGCTCGAGTTCATCTTCTATTACTAATGTGAAAGCGGAAGGGAAAATGGCCGAATCTTCAACGATAGATTTATATAGCAAATCAGAAAAAAGTCGTGGCAACATGGATTACTGGGTTGTAAAATTAGATAAACAGGGAGTAATTGAATGGCAGAAAACCTATGGAGGCCGTTATGCTGACTTGTTAAGAAGTATGGAACAAACAACAGATAACGGATATATTTTAGCAGGATATTCAAATTCGCCGTTGTCTGGAGATAAAACAGACGGCAACAAAGGAGTTGGCGATTATTGGATTGTTAAAATTGATGATATAGGAGCGATTCAATGGCAGAAAACTTATGGAGCAGATGGAGACGATCAGCCATATGTCATTCATCAAACAACTGAAGGGGGCTATATTGTAGGAGGTAATTCAAATAGTAAAAATGCTTTGACCTCTCTTGGCGGAATTGTTGCTAATGGAACTGATTTTTGGGTTTTAAAATTGGATGCAGAAGGCGGTGTTATTTGGAGTAAAACTTATGATTTTGGAAAAGTAGATATTTTAACCTCTTTAGTTGAGAATAAAGATCATACGTATTTGATAGGAGGTTACGCAAAAGCTGAAAGCAGACAGTCAACTGTAGGTCAAGTGGCAAAAATGGCTGGTGTTGGTAAAGATAAAGAAGGAATTAATGATTATATAGCATTGAAGATTGATGAGAATGGAGAAGAATTTTGGAATAAAACGGTTGGAAGCAGCGGAGAAGATATACTAAGAAAACTAATTGAAACCAGAGACGGAGACTATTTAATGGCAGGTACTTCAAATTCAAATTCATCTATGGATAAAAATTCAAATATTGGAGGCAACGATTTTTGGGTCGTAAAGCTTAAAGATAAAGCTAAAATAGAGAAGGTAAAAGCCAGTATTGAAGCTATTCCTAATCCAGTAGTTACCTATACAAATGTAATTATTGGCTACGATTTTAATGATGGCACCGCCTCTGTTATTGACATTTTAGGAAGGGTTTTGCAAAATTTCAAGATTAGCAGTAGGACAGTTCCTGTAGACCTAAGTCATTATGCAGAAGGAATCTATATTATAAAGATTCAAACTGACGTAAAAACGGAATCTGTAAAGGTGATTAAAACAGTAAGATAATGAATGCTCCAGTAAACACTTATAAAAAATATAGAATATTTTCTAGCCGCATAATTAAAAGATTATTATTATTTATAATATTATTTAATTTACCCCTGCAAATTAAGGCTCAAACGGAGGTAAACGGCTTTCAAATACCAAATTTTGCACCAAAATCTCCAGAAGCAGCTGCCTTTTTAAAGTATGGAGAATATCCTGTTGACTTGGCAACAGGTCTTCCTAATATTTCTGTGCCATTGTATACTATTGATTTAAAAGATTTCAAGATGCCAATATCTTTAGATTATCATGCTTCAGGTATCAAAGTTACTCAGGAAGCAACATGGGTGGGTCTAGGATGGAATTTAAATGCTGGCGCACAAGTGGTTTTAAGTCCTAGAGACGATATTGATGAAAATAACCCTAATATAGATGAAATTCCAGATGATAATGCTATCATCGCTTATTTTAAACTTCATCCTTATGATCAAGGTGCCGTTAGAACTTTAGATCCGAATCTCGATAAGTCAAGAGTAAAAGACATGTATGTTTTTTCATCCCCTACAGTAAATGGAAGTTTTTATATTAGAAATTTTGTCAATAATGATGTTGTAACAATACCTCCGAATGCCTTTAAAGTTGATCTTTTGGGAGCAAACAGAGAAAATATGAAATTTAAAATAACAGATCCGCAAGGAAATGTTTATTTGCTGGGTACTACAGAAATTTCTATACAATCCATGACGCATAGCGATCGCTATATTAGTGCCTGGTATGTCGATGAAATAAAAACGCCATCAAATAATAAAATAAACTTCACTTATCAGGATGATGGAAGTTTAACGGATAGAACTTTTTCGCAAAGAGTTGAAGTGAAAAATATTGTAACTAAAGGAGAATGTCCTGATGGATCTAGTTATAGCAGTCAAATAGGAAATGTAATTGACGGCACAGGGAATACGATAACTATATTAAAAAAAATTAAAGAAATTAGTTTCAATGATGGTAATTCCAGAGTCTTGTTTACTAAGAATGTGGGAAGGCAAGATCTGGTTGACGGTGTTGAAAATGGATATTTAAGTAAAATTGAAATTCAACAATTACTAGGTGCTGGATATGTAAATGTAAAAGGTTATTCTTTTGATTATTCGTATTTTAACGGATCTGGGAGTTATTATTCAGACAAAAGATTGAAATTAGATAGAATTGCTAATTTACTAGGCAGAATAGAGCAGGAGTTTACCTATTCAAGTATTTCTATCCCTAATAAAACCTCCAAAGGGCAAGATTATTTTGGATATAATAATGGAAAAGTTAACAATCAGGATTTAATTCCCAAACATTATATTTCTTATCCTTACCCCGCAGAAGTTGGTAAAGGAGATCGTTCTGTAAATCCTTTAGAGAATCAGGCAGGAATTTTAAGAGAAATACATTATCCTACAAAAGGTTGGACAAAATTTAACTATGAAACAAACCAGTTTTATGGAGTTGATGTTTTTTCTCAATACGTTCCTGTGATTGTAAACAGTAGTGTAGTACAAGGCACAGGAGGTTCAGTGCCAATAAAAGAAGGACCAGGAATTGATGGTCCAATCTGTCTTAATATAAAGCCAAAAGATTGTGTCAATTATGTATCAATCCCTTTTACTGCTAAGGAAGCCAAAGGGCAATTGAAATTCTCAATGGACAATACTCATTCATCTGATCCTACAATTTCTAAGTATTACCATGCTATGGTTAGAGTTTTTTCTGGAGGAATTGAAGTTTTTAATTCTGGCCATTGGAGTATTACCAAAGAGTTTAATGAGCCTTTGAATCTTAAAGAATCAGGTACAATAGAGGTAGAAGTGTATGGAGAGTTTATGTCTGTTAAAGGTTTACAGCTTAAGTATGTTAACAACGATCCTATGCCTAAAAATAATTTAGGTGCAGGACTTAGAATTGCAAGTATAGAAAATTATGATAATGACAATGCATTAGCTTTAAAGAAAGAATATGATTATTCAGATATAGATGCTGTGGGACAGACGAGTGGTCAGTTGATTAATAAGATGAGTACAACTTTTCAATCCAACACTTTTACAAATTATAATTTTATTCAATGTGGTGGAACAGGGGGGTCTGGTGGAATAGGATGTACAGGGGGAATTAATTCTACTGCTGTTTATAGTATTAGTTCAAATTCTAGATTTGGGATAGAAGGGAATTCGGTTGCTTACAAATACGTAAAAGAAAAACAGTTTGATACTAAAAATCAAACTAATAATGGTTTTACACAGTATGAGTTTAGCATTTGGCAAGATGAAATACCTTTTGGTAATCCAACAGTACAAATTCCCACCACATGGAAAAGAGGTAAAGTTTTAAATAAAAAAATATATAGAACAATTGGAGCTGCCAGATATATATTGGAAGAAGAGAAAAATATTTATTTTGAAGATGCTTCAAATACCTCTTTTTACAAAGGGTTTAAAATGTTTCGTATGGCGACTACTAATAGTCAGGAAAATCCTTCTAACCCTCTGATTCCCAATTGTCCTTATAATGCGAACGGGGGTGTAGAAGTACTTCGAACGATTGAGCCCATAACATACAATCTTCCAATTCTTTGGTTTTACCAAAAAACATCTGAGAAAACTAATTATTTTTACAATTCCTCAAATGATTTAACAGGTAAAATAGTCAGTAGTACTACTTTTAATTATGGTAATCCATCTCATTTGCAATTAACGTCGCAAATAACAACTAACTCAATTGGAGAAACACTCGAAACAAAATATTTTTATGCGCTGGATTCAAAGATGGTTTCAAAACCATTTATTCCAGAATTGAAATCTGCATATATGATTGGGATTGTTTTAGATAAACAAAATTTTAAAGGAGGAACTAAAATATCTGAGCAACTTACTAATTATGATAAAAGTGTAGAAACTAATAATCTATTGTTGCCAAGATTTGTTTATATAAATAAAGGACAAGCAGAGATAGATTTAAACTCTGATAGAAAAATTACCTATGATCTTTATGATGAAAAAGGAAATATTTTGCAATATACTCCAGAAAACGGAATACCGGTTTCAATAATTTGGGGTTACAATAAGACACAGCCAATTGCAAAGATTGAAAATGCTGCATATTCGACTATTCCTTCTCAAACGATATCAACTCTTCAAACACTTTCAAATGCTGATAATGATAACTGTATGTCAGAAAATTGTACAGAACAATTGTTAAGAAATGCTCTAAATGAATTTCGAATAGCACTACCAAATGTTTTTATTTCAACTTATACTTATAATCCATTAGTTGGTGTAACAAGTATTACAGATGTGAAAGGGATGACTTCTTATTATGAATATGATTCTTTTGACAGGCTAAAATTTTTAAAGGATAAAGACTTAAATGTAATTCAGAAATACTGCTATAATTATAAAGGGGAGCAGACGGATTGCAGTGATAATACTTCAACGAGTGTCTTGATGTATAAGAGTATTGCCAGAAGTGGTTCGTTTACAGGAACAAATTGTGGAGCAGGCGGAACCGCTTCTAGTGTAGTGTATAATCAGCCAGTTGGTGCTGTCATTTCAACGATTTCTCAAGCTGATGCTGACTCTCGTGGACTTGCAAAGTTTAATATTGATGGTTTAACGAATGCAAATGCAAATGGAGAATGTACATTCATTAGCATTGCTAAAAGCGGTTCGTTTATAAAAAATAATTGCCCAGTTGGAGGTATTGGTTCGATGGTTGTCTACTCAGTACCTGCAGGCAGGCATTCATCGACAATTTCACAAGCTGCTGCCGATGCAATAGCTCAAGATGATGTTAACCATAACGGGCAGGATTATGCTAATACAAATGGAGAATGTACGTTCAGTAATATTGCCAAAAGCGGGACATTTACAAGAAATAATTGTGCTGTTGGAGGAATTGGTTCGAATGTGGTCTACATTGTTCCTGCTGGTAGGCATTCATCAACAAGTTCACAAGCAGCTGCAGATGCATTAGCTCAAGATGATGTCAGCAATAACGGTCAGGCTTATGCCAACACAAATGGTTCGTGCATATTTGTTAATATTGCTAAAAGCGGGACATTTACAAGAAATAATTGAGCTGTTGGAGGAATTGGTTCAAATGTAGTTTACACAGTTCCTGCTGGTAAGTATGAATCAACAAGTTCACAAGCTGCTGCAGATGTGTTAGCTCAAGATGATGTTAATAATAACGGGCAGGCTTATGCCAATACAAACGGTTCGTGTACGTTTAGTAATATTGCTAAAAGCGGTTCATTTACAAGAAATAATTGTGCTTTCGGAGGAATAGGCTCAATGGTGATCTACACAGTTCCTGCTGGTAAGTATGAATCAACAAGTTCACAAGCTGCTGCAGATGCATTAGCTCAGGATGATATAAATAATAATGGACAGGCTTACGCCAACACTAATGGGACATGTACATTCTTCAACATTGCCAAAAGCGGGACATTTACAAAGAACAATTGCCCTGTAAATGGAGTGGGTGCTGTAATGGTTTATTCAATTCCCGCAGGCAAATATAGTTCTACAATTTCGCAAGCTGCTGCCGATGCAATAGCTCAAGAGGATATTAATAATAATGGACAAACAAATGCTAATACTTTTGGAACTTGTACTTTTAGTAATACTATAAAAAGTGCATCTTTCACAAGAAACAATTGTAGTGCAGGAGGATTTGGATCAGTGGTTGTTTATACAGTTCCTGCAGGCAAACACAATTCAACAAGTTCGCAGGCTGTTGCAGATGAATTGGCGCAGGATGATATTAATAACAATGGTCAGTATTACGCTAATACAAATGGTAATTGTACGTTTTACAATGGAGCTGTGAGTAAAGCATTTTATAGAAATAATTGCCCAGCTAATACCAGTTCTGGAGTATATACTTATTCGGTTCCATATGGGATATATATCAGTAATATTTCTCAAGAGCATGCAGATCAATTAGCACAAAATGCTATTAATACATATGGACAAAATGCGGCAAACTTAGAAGCAGAATGCATATTTTATAGTGCGGCGCAAAATGGTTCATTTAATAAAAATGGATGTGGCTATGGTGGAGTAGGCTCAAGTGTAATTTATAGTCAGAATCGAGGAGTTTCCACTTCAACGATTTCACAAGCTGACGCCGATGCATTAGGGTTTGCTAAATTTAATATTGATGGTCAGTCATATGCGGATGCAAATGGATATTGTACTTATTTCAGCGTTGCCCAAAGTGGTTCATTTATCAAGAATGACTGCGGACCAGGCGGAATAGGTTCGAATATTACTTTTAGTCAAGCAGCAGGAGCGCAAACTTCGAATATTTCCCAAGCTGATGCTGATTCAAAAGGACTTACTTTGTTTAATATAAACGGGCAAGCAAATGCAAATACAAATGGAGGATGCACTTATAGTAATGCAGCTATTAGTAAAACATTTACAAGGGATGATTGTCCAGCTTATAGTACTCCTGGAACTTATATTTATACTGTTCCTGCTGGTAAATATACTGGAGGAACACAGAGTAAAGTAGATGGGATGGCTCGTAATGAGATCGATGCAAATGGACAATATTATGCTAATATGATAGCGGACTGTTATTTTTACAATTCATCTAAATCAGGAGTATTTGCTAAAAATAATTGTGGGGGTGATTTGTCTGGAAGTTATGTTACTTATACAGTTCCAAGTAGAAAATATGTTTCAAACTCTCAGGAAAGTGCTGATAATTTAGCGCAAACAGACGTAGATAATAACGGACAGGCTTATGCTAACGCAAATGGTATTTGTGTTTATAATAGTATTGCCAGAAGCGGGTTGTTTACAAGGAATAATTGTGGACAAAATCAAGCTGGATCAACTGTATCATATAGTCAGGGAACGGGAGCTGTTACTTCGGCAGTTTCTCAGGCAGAAGCAGATAGTTTAGGTCTTGCGAAATTTAACACTGATGGGCAAGTTTATGCTAATAACTATGGGACATGTACTATTAGAGAAGTCGAATTTCGATTTGAGCGCTTTTTTGATCCTTCTACTAAAGTACTTAATATTGATGCTTGGGCTACAGGTACAAATCATAATGGAGCAACATTAAAATTTACGGTCAATTTTTTACGAATATCTGGGGTAGCAGCAAGTCAGGAAGTAGTAGTAGAATTTGCAGCTGGTCAAGGTAGTAAGCTTACCACGCTTACATTAAACGCCAAGAGTATTGTAAGTATTACTTTATTGGTGATTAAAAAATAGATATTAAAGGCTAATAATATGAAAAAATATATACCAATTATAGTTTTGTTACTCTTTACAGGTTTTAGCTTATCAGCTCAGACTTTTAGCGATGATAATTTTATTTATACAATAGCTCCTAAAAAGGCTGTTCAATCCGGTAATTTAAGCACCTTGACAAAAGATCAGATGAGTCAAAATGTGAGTTATTTTGACGGACTGGGACGTCCCGTGCAAACAACGGCTATAGGACAAGGAGCAAATGGAGAAGATTTGATTACTCCAGTTGAATATGATGGTTTTGGAAGACAGATAAAGGAATATCTGCCTTATGCCGCGACAAACGGGGGAAATAGTTATCCTCGTATTGAATTACTTACTGCCGTAAACACTTCGATATCGTTTTATACAAACTATAAAAATACCTCAAATCCATTTTCAGAGAAGCAGTTAGAAGCTTCTCCTTTAAATAGAGTATTAAAACAGGCTGCGCCGGGAACTTCGTGGGAGATGGGCCGCGGTCACGAAATTAAACTGAAATACCAAACTAATCAAGATAAAGAGGTAAAATTGTTTAAAGCAAATACATCTTGGGATGCCGGTTTAGGGTTATATGAAATCAGTTTTTCAGATGCGGGCACTTATAGTGAAAATGAATTGTATAAAAACGTGACTTTTGATGAAAATTCAGGAAATAACCCATCAGAAACTGGAGGATCTACAGTAGAATTTAAAAACAAAGAAGGACAGGTAGTCCTAAAAAGAACCTATGATGTGGGGGATAAACACGATACCTATTATGTGTATGACGTTTATGGAAACCTAACATATGTAATTCCTCCAAAAGCTGAAGGTGTAATTAGTAACCAGATGTTAGATGATTTATGCTATCAATATAAATACGATAATAAAAATCGTTTAGTCGAGAAAAAGCTGCCAGGAAAACAATGGGAGTTTATTGTTTACGACAAATTAGACAGGCCGGCAGCGACAGGTCCCGCATTTTCGCCCTTTAAAGACGATACTTCTATAGGATGGATGATTACTAAATATGATGCTTTCGGCCGTCCAGTTTATACCGGATGGAACAATCAAACCTGCACTTCTGCTGCAAGAAAAGCACTTCAGGATGCTCAGAATGCAGCAACAGCATCATCTGAAACCAAACAAACATCAGGAAGTATTGATGATATTCAAGTGTATTACAGTAATAATACTGCGATCAAAAATTTTAAGCTTTTAACGGTTAATTATTATGACAATTACAATTATCCAAACGCGCCGGTAGTTCCAAGTCAAATTGAAGACCAGCTTGTTTTAAGTAATGTAAAAAGCTTAGCCACGGGCAGCTGGGTCAGAACATTGGAAACGGCTTCATCTTTAGCAGGAGAAACCGCCACAACATTTTATGATGACAAAGCCCGTCCGATACGAACCTATTTGCAGAACCATTTAGCAGGATATACTATAACAGACAGCAAACTAGATTTTACGGGTAAAAATCTTTATACAATTTCAAAACATAAGCGGACTTCCGGCAGTATAGAATTAACCATAAGAGAAGAATTTACCTATTCCCCTCAAGATCGTCTGCTTACACATACACATCAAGTAAATGGAGGTGCAGTACAGCTTATAGCATCAAATACTTACGATGCGATGGGGCAGCTAATTAGTAAAAATGTGGGTAACAGTACAGGAAATCCTTTTCAGAAAGTAGATTACAAATATAATGTGAGAGGCTGGCTTACTGGGATTAATGAAATAGATAATTTGCAGAACAACACAGATCCCGAAGATTTATTTGCCTTCAAGATTAACTACGATAAACCAGAAACTCAGATTACTGATGTTGATCCTTTGTATAACGGAAACATTGCCGAAACTTTTTGGCGAACTGATTCTGATGATCTCGAACGCTCTTATGGCTATCAATACGACAAATTAAACCGTTTAAAAAGTGCGATTTATCAAAAATCGAAATTAACTACCGATTGTTATAACGAGAGTATGTCTTATGATAAAAATGGTAATATCAGATTCATGAATCGAAACGGAGATTATGACCCTCAATTAGGAAGTAATATAATTGATAGGTTAGTTTACGGATATAAAGATAATACCAACCAGCTTTTAAAAGTAACAGATAATGGTAACAACAGCAGTGGTTTTAATGATTTAAACACAACGGGCGATGATTATGGTTATGATGCTAATGGTAATATGACCAGTGATAAAAATAAAGGGATTACCAATATAGCCTACAACCAGCTTAATCTGCCTAAGAAAATTACATTTGGAACAGGAAACACAATTGAGTACATTTACAATGCTGCAGGGCAGAAGTTGAGTAAAATTGTAACTGACACAGGAACAGCAACTACAACAGATTATTTAGATGGTTTTCAGTATAAAAACAATAATTTAGAGTTTTTTCCAACGGCTGAAGGATATGTTAAAAATACAGATGGTGTATTGTCGTATGTATTCCAGTACAAAGATCATTTAGGAAACATTCGTGTTAGTTACGCTAAAAACCCGCAGACACAAGTTCTTGAAATTATCGAAGAAAATAATTATTACCCCTTTGGTTTAAAACATAAAGGATATAATGATGTTTTAGCTACGAATAACAAGTATAAGTATAACGGGAAAGAGCTTCAAGACGAGCTGGGACTAGCTGTTTACGATTACGGAGCACGTTTTTATGACCCAGCTACTGGACGTTGGTATACTATGGATGCCATGGCTGAGAAATACTCAGAAATGTCTCCATATAATTACGCAATGAATAATCCAGTTATTTTTGTTGACCCAGATGGTAACGAAGTCGAAATGTGCTGTGATGGATTGAAAGCATTTGTTCTGACAGCAGTTGACAATTCATTTGGTACTGATTATAGAAATCAATATGATAGTGGTAGTACTGCTTATCACAATGGTGTAATGTCAGCTCATGTTACAACAATGGCAGTAGGCACATTTATGATGGCTGATGGTGCAATGAGTGCCACGGCAGGAACTACAGGATTACTTGGCTCTGGTGCTTTAGCGGCAACAGGAGTTGGAGCTCCTGCTGGAGCAATTACAGGAACTGGGAGCGCTATACTTTTGGGAAAAGGAGTGGTTGAAGGAGTAGTTGGAGGCGTTCTTACAGGTAATACAATGAGTAATATGAAGAATGATATGAATCAATCTTCATCAAATGGAAACTCGTCTTCAAATAGTAGTACAAGGAAAACCATTAAAGAACAAGCATCAGACTTAAAGCAAGCTAATGGAGATAAAAACTCAGTTACAGTAAAAACATCAAATGGTCAGACACGATATGATTTAGAAGGAAAAGCACATGCAGGAGTTGAAACTCCACATAAACAATCATACAAAAATAATGTTGTAAATGGTGAGGTCAAGAGTGTTACAAGGACATCAAAAAATGCTGAGCCAATGACTCAACAAGATATTAGAAATGTTAGAAAAGTACTAGAAAAAAGAAATTAATACTAAATTATAATGGAAATAGATTTGTCAAATGTTGAATTATTTGAGACTTTATTAGAATTTAATATTGAAGGAATAAATGTAGACCTTCATAATGATTATGAATTAAAAAGCTTCAATTTATTAAATAATAATGATTTGAGACTGGTCTTCTTGCATAATACTTCTGAACAAAATATTTTTTTGATTTTTACAGAAATTGAATTTGTTGAATTTGAACTTCCCATTCTATCTGATTTAACATTAGATAATTTTTATAGAGGTAGGTATGAATATGAAAGTAAATTGTTTGATGAGTTTAATGAAAAGAAATGTTTTTATATCGAATTTTGTGGTGTTGGACAGTTGAACTTGTTATGTTCAAAAGTGATTTTGGATATGAATAATTAAAAAAATAGATTAAGGATGTTAGATATTTCTAGTATTTGCTTATAGATGAAGTCCCAAAAAGCCATTCCATAACGGAGTGGCTTTTGAATTTATAGCACTTTAAAGCGTAGCCCCCGCTCCGCAAAGAGTTCTCACAAAATGCTGCGCAAATGTCTTTGACTTTGCGCATTTTTTTTTCTTTCTTAGAAATTATAATGGTGCTAAAAGTCTCCCGACTTTTTACGGTTGTTTTTTTTAAGTATGTAGCCCCGCTCCGCGAAGAGTTCTCATAAAAAGCTGCGCAAATGTCTCTGACTTTGCGCAATTTTTTTATTTCTTAGAAATTATAATGGTGCTAAAAGTCTCCCGACTTTTTACGATTACACCCCGCTTCGCAAAGAGTTCTCACAAAAAGCTGCGCAAATGTCTTTGACTTTGCGCATTTTTTTTTATTTCTTAGAAATTATATTGGTGCTAAAAGTCTCCCGACTTTTTACGGTTATTTTTTTAAAGTATGTAGTTCAAAACTTATAATTTCGTAAGAAAAACACAATGAAAGAAGGATATGTTATTAGAGATCAAAAACTCCCACATTTTATCACATCAACTGTAGTGGACTGGATAGATGTTTTTACACGTCAAAGTTATAGAGATATCGTAATTGAATGTCTGGATTATTGTATTAAAAATAAAGGAATGATATTGTATGGTTATGTAATTATGAGTAATCATATTCATCTGATTATACAATCAGAAGACGGAAAGTTATCTGATTTAATAAGAGATTTTAAAAAGTTTATAGCAAAATCTATTTTAGAAAAAATACAAAATAGTCCAGAGAGCCGGAGAGAATGGATGCTTGCACAATTTAAACTAGCAGCAGAAAAACATACCAGAAACAAGCTCTATCAATTTTGGCAGTATAGAAACCATGCAGAAGAAATTTACACTAATAAATTTATGTGGACTAAATTAGATTATATACATTTAAATCCAGTAAGAGCTGGTTATGTAAATCGAGCGTCAGAATATATTTATTCAAGTGCAAGTAACTATGTTAATGATTCTGGATTGCTAAATATTGAGAAAGCAGATAATCCAATTGTAAATGTTTTGGATCTAAAATCTGTTTTTAGGGATAGTCATTATTAAGTGATTTTTGTAATAAAGTCAGAGACTTTTAGAGCTTTGCATTTTTTAAGAAGAAAGATGAGGGAGCGCAAAGTCGCAGACATTTGCGCAGCACTTGCGATGAACACTTTGCAGAGCGGGGGGTATTTATTGAATAATTAAAATTTTAAAAATGAGATTTCATAAAAAAATAGTTTACTTGTTGATAATTGTATGTTTAGCTTCTTGTAAAAATGAAAATCAAACGGATAAAAATTTAATAATGAGCGTAACTAAAAAGAAATGGTTAGTCTATGATAATAACTTTCAATCCTCTTGGAAAGCTAAATTAATGCCTGTTATATTAGATTTTGAGAATGATAAAGTTAAATTAAGTTTCAGTGATTCGCTTCACAAATTTGATATTTTGAAAGAGGATTTGTATTTGGATGGAAAAGCAGTTTTCAAAATAATACTTAATGAGGATAGTACATTGACTTTGCACAATGATGATGAAGTGAGAAATTATTTTGCATTAGCGAAAGGAGATTTTTCAAATTCAGACAAATCAACCTTTAAGAGTATTAGCACCTCTAAAACATGGCGTTTTAAAAATATGAATGCGAAATTTAGTGATGCAGAAATTGATTTTTATGACAAAGAAGGAGAGTTTTTGAAAAGCGGATTTTATTTAACAGCTATTTTTAACAAACAAATATTAATGTTTTTAAATATAGATGGAGAACCTGAAAAGGAAACATATATCGTTCGTTCCTTTAACAAAGATCGAATAGTATTGGATAAAATACTTAAAGATAATAAATTTCAGACCATTACAATTTTGGCAGAAAATTGAAAGGTTGATCTCCGCTCCGCAAAGAGTTCTCACAAAATGCTGCGCAAATGTCTTTGACTTTGCGCATTTTTTTATTTCTTAGAAATTATAATGGTGCTAAAAGTCTCCCGACTTTTTACGATTGCTTTTTTTAAAAAATAAATAAATCTCTATAATTTGTATTAATTTAGTTTTAAAGTCAGAGACTTTTAGAACTTTACATTTTTTAAGAAGAAAGATGAGGTAGCGCAAAGTCATTCCCGAGAGCTTTCGGGATTGCGGGACGCTTGCTATGAACACTTTGTAGAGCTGATCCAACTTCAAATAAGAACACGAAAGAAAAGCCTAAAGAAATTGTATTGCCAGAAATAGTTATAAAAAAATCTAAATAATTTGAAAATGAAAACACATACGATTATGATATTATTATTTCATTTTTTTTGTTTAACTGGATGTGAAAATAATAAGAAAACGAATGAACGTCAAATGGATGATATTAGGATTGATAAAATAGTTATAAATTATCAAGACTTAGATGTTGAAACTCCAATTAGAATAGATTGTGAAGATTTTGATAATTACTTCAACAAGAGTATTAAAACAAGAGTAATAAATGATTTTAAGGTTATAAATAAATTAGTAAATTATATAAGTGAAGCAAAAGAGAATAATAAAAAAGTTTCACAAATAGATGTGCGATTTAAGATGAGAATTACATATTCCAACGGAACTATTAAGGAATTTTGTGGTAATGACTTTGCAATTGAAGTGGATAAATCAAATTATCAGATTGATATGAATTTTTTGAATTATATTAAATCTATTTTAAAATAAAATAAACCGCTGAAGGATATGTTAAAAATACTGATGGTGTATTATCGTATGTATTCCAGTACAAAGATCATTTAGGAAACATTCGTGTTAGTTACGCTAAAAATCCCCCAGCTCCGCAAAGAGTTCTAATTAAAAGCTGCCAATTCTAAAAGCTTTTGGGTTTGCGCAGCGCTTGCGACGAACACTTTGCAGAGTAGGTTAATTCAAGGATTAAGTTCGGGAGTCAAACAACAAAAAAAATAATTAATGATTTATAAATTAAGTTTATCAGCAATATTAATAAAGCTTTTACTAATTGGGATGGCATTCAATTGTTTGTTTTATTTTGCTGCTAAAAATTTTGATTTTGTAATTTATGTCTTTTCTTTTATAATAATTGTTGGATTAGAAGTTTTGATTTTCTTCTTAAAACCCTTTTTATACAAAATCGTTGTACTTGAAAATTCAATCTGTTTCTGTTACAAAAAATTTTTGATAAATAGTTTTTCTGAAAAAGTAAAGAAAGAACAACTTAGTTTCTCATACAAACCTGAAATAGGAGCCAGAGGAAGTGAAGCTGATGAATTAAGATTTTACATTAACGGAAAGAAAATAACTGGAATAGGAAGAGGTTTTGATGGATGGAAGCAGGAGATTATACATGATATTATCGAAGAATTCGAAAACTTAAACATTAAACAAAAGATCTAATTAAAAAGTTGCAAATGGAAGTAATATGTGATGCTGGTATTGGCATTTTTATGATCATTTTTGGAATAGGAATTATTGTTTTTATGTCAAAAAGACCATCTTCATATCCACTATTAAGCGTAAATTTTAGGGGTTATGCTGGAGGTGTTGCCTTTATACTGTTAGGTATAATATGCATATTAAATAAACTGCATTTATGGTAGATAATGGTCATACATTGCTCGTAATAATTTATTCGGAGCTCCGCGAAGAGTTCTCACAAAATGCTGCGCAAATGTCTTTGACTTTGCGCATTTTTTTTATTTCTTAGAAATTATAATGGTGATAAAAGTCTCCCGACTTTTTTACGATTGTTATTAAAATAAATCTCTATAATTTGTATTAATTTAGTTTTAAAGTCAGAGACTTTTAGAACTTTACATTTTTTAAGAAGAAAGATGAGGTAGCGCAAAGTCATTCCCGAGAGCTTTCGGGATTGCGGGACGCTTGCTATGAACACTTTGTAGAGCTGACTCTAGATGAAATAAAAGAACAAACGCAAAATGAAAGATAATGAAACAAAAATTAAATAAAGAATTTTATACAACGATTGGATTTGCAGTGTTTATATTTGTATTGACATTTTTCTTTTTTAAAGAATATGTTCTCCAATCTTCTTCAATATTAGGAAGTCTTTTTTCTAGTATTATAGGTGTGTTTTTAAGTTTTTGCCTTACATGGTTCTTAAAAAATAAAAGCCTCTTTCAAAAACTAATTGTTCTCCTGATTTATGTTGTTTTTATTGCGGTTTTTGCTTACTCCAAAAATAATAATTTAATAGCGGATAGTCCTGTTGGTAAAACAAATATAAATTCTGTTTGTGGTAACTGGGTTACAAAGGAAAATGATCTAATTCTTAAACTGAACATTAATGGTAAAGAAATGAAAATGAACTTTTATCCTAATAATAAGCAATTGGTTTTTGAGTATGAAATAAAAGATCAAGTAATTGATTTCTTTAATGATGATGATGTCTCTAATTTTCAATGGAAAATTTTAAAGCTCACAACTGATTCATTAGTTGTACTTGAAAAAAAACAGATTTTAAAATTTAAAAAGGAAAAATGAGGGTAATTGGTAGTGTATCAGATTAGTTTTTTTACCCCGCTCCCGCACAAATCCTTTCGTGTGGCGCAAAGAGAATCGACAAAGAATATAAAAGAAAACATCCTCGCTCCGCGAAGAGTTCTAACTAAAAAAAAACGCAAGTATCCATTTTTTGTTCAAAAAAAAGCTCCAGATTTCTCTGAAGCTTTGATGAGTTTAAAATGCAAAATCGAATAACAATTGTGCAATATGTGTATTAAATAGTGATCTTTAAAAATTAGTATTTACTTTTTTAGAGCGATCGGCAATGTAAGAGATCAGCCAAGTTACCTGTCCTTCTTTTACAAAATATATCTTCTTTGTTTCTAAGTTTGGAATGCTTTCTAAACACGTTACCAATATGTTGTTTGCTGAGATAAGATATTTCTGGTCATAAGTGCTTAAAACTCTCGCCATTTCTTTGTTGGTTTTGGCAAGGTTTGTAAATTTTCCAAAGTTATTTTTCAGAATAGCGTCATAATCAATAACATCTTGAAGCGTTAAAGGAATGTAATGGTCTTTAACATTTTCATCATAGTACAACGTTGAAAATGCCCAAACAGCACCGCCAGATAAATATAATTTATCTTTTTTCATTAAAAGCGGATTCGCGTCAAACAGCTCTTTAGTCTTCTTGCGTAATTTTGGATTAAAATCAAAAGACTTTTCTTGATAGGTTGACATATCATTAAGCTGACTTTTATTGGTTACTGTTTTTTCTACAGCATCAGTAAGTGTCATGGTGCCAAAATCAAGTTCTAAAGGAATAAATTCTAATTTATTGTCTTTAAGTTCGTCAATATAACCGCCTTTAGTAGTTTGAGCGCCAATATCTAAAAGAAAAGCATTTGCATAATCAACAGGTGGTATTGCGCCTTTAACTAACGTTTTTGCTTCTTCATTACCATCAAGTATTTCAAGTTCTTTGTTAGTAAGTGAAGTAATTTTGCTTTTTAAAACATCAAAGTTGCTGGCAGATGTAAAGACAGGAGCGGCAACGATAAAGATATTTTCGTCGAGCATTTTATAGTCGGCTTTAATTTTTTTTAATTGGTCGACAATAGTAAGACTCGTTTTGTTTATGTCTTCAGGAGTAAGTTTTCCAGAAGCGCCAATATGATCGGCAAACGGAATTCTTTCTGTCCAGAATGAAAGTATTTTATAATCAGCTTTTTTAATATTATTTACATCAACAACAGAAACTTTAATGGCTCTGCGTCCAATTTCAATTCCAGCATAAATACTTTTTTGTGCAAATGAGTTGAGAGTGAAAAATAAATTTAAAAGAATAAAAAATAGAACTTGGGGTTTGTTTTTTTTAAGCATTGGATTTTAATTACGATTATAATATAATTTATTTTTTATTGAACAAAGGCTGTAGGTAGTCTATGTGTTTATAATAGTTTAAGTTGTAGTTTAAAAAAAAAGCCTCAGATTTCTCTGAAGCTTTGTCTTAGTAGCCCTAACGGGACAATTCTCGAACCACTTCGTGGATGATTTAGATAAAATAAATATTAAGCAATATTAAATTTTTAGGTTCAAATTCCATAACGGTCACATTTATAAACAAAAGTCAACCAATTATTAAATTTGTAGATTTTTCAATTTCCTTGAGACCTTGACGATGCAGAATTCGAACCTTTTATTGGAAGATTTGAAAATCTTAAATAAGATTTAGATTTAAGAATAAATAATCATGCAAACTAAGTAATTAACCATCTATCCATTCAAAATCAAATCTAAACTTATTTCTTACTTCTATTTGCCCTGCAGTAAGTTTAGGTGTTTCTAAGTATTTGTTTTCAAATTCAATAAAGAAGAATTATATCGTATGATTAATTTTCAACTCAATTTTTTCGCTATTGATTTGTAAGTTTTTTAATATCAAGACTATATAGTTTTATTACATCTCTTAGTTTATTTACTTCCGAAATTTGCTGTTAAATTTTAAATTGGATACTTTTTTTTTGAAAACAAAAACTTACATTTACTTTAAAAAAATAACAAGCCTTTTCTTAATATAGTATTCAGTTTGGAAAAAATAAATTTTTATAATGATCGTGAGTTGAAACACAGCAGTTTTCATGAAACAAGAAAATATGGATATAGATATCAGGATTTTGAAGATGAGAAACTTATAAAAGAAGTACATTACGAAGTCGAAATTAACTGCAAAACTAACAATGCTTATAATGATTTCATTTTTGAAGTAAATCGAAAACAAGTTTATGTTAATAACAAAGAACCTGATTTATTAGTAGAGCAAATGCTGGACAAAAGCGCAAAAGCAATTTTTCCAATAAAGATTATACCTGACGAGGATGGTACAATATATGAGATTGACAACCATCATGAAATTGTACAAAGATGGAATTCCTTAAAAGAACATCTTGGTTCTTATTATTATAGCGAGGTTGCCTATAAAATATTAAACAAAGTTCAAAAACTCATCTTGAACAAGCAGGAACTTGAAAAGTCACTGAATCAGGATTGGTTTTTTCATTTATATTTTTCTCCAATCTATATTGACTATCCTTTGGAAACAGCTCAGACGTACAAATGGAAATCGCCTATTTTAGGAAATCAATCTATTGATTACAGAGTAGATCATACAATTGAAGAGCATTACACTGCTACAGACAAGATAATTATTAATGCTAAAGGAAAAAGCATTGATGAAAGGTCTATCGAAGAAGTTTTAGAGGGGATTAATTATCCAAAGGCAAAATTACAGGGTATGCCCTATAAAACTTTAGAATCAGAAATGGAAGTGCAATTTAAACTCTATGGCGAGGATAGGTCAATATTCTCAATTATTTCCACTTACGAAACCAAAATAAACGAAACCAAAAAGAAAGTGCAAAAAATAGCATTATTCCATTTGGTAGAAGATGAAGATTTCAGACCGGATTCAGATGTTGGAGAACGAAGAGCTAAGGAGCAATTTAAAAACTTTCAAACTATGGGAGACGAAGATATTATAGATATCAGTAAACGATTGAAAGATTTTAAACCTGTTTCGACTTTAAAAGAACCTCAAGAAAAAATACGCCTGTTTGTAGAAGAAATTCCAACGGTTGAAAGAAAAAACTCTTTAGCGAAATTCTTAAACATGTTTAAAAAATAAAATAATTTAATCCAGATTATTATGGCTGAAAAACATTTTGTCGTGCAGGGTGCAACTTGTGAATGTAAATTTAGTGTTGAACCCAAAACCGACAAGTTAAAAGTTAAAACACATTCTAAACATTATGCAAATGATAAAGATGGAGAGGAAAAACTTATTGGAACGGACAAAGAAATTGGTCAGACATTAGAAAAAAATACTTTCGGAAAATGTAAAATGCAGCCCAACGGAAGCGGTGATTATCTGCCATGTCAAGCTTCGATTACAAAGTGGAGTGGTTTTTATGAAAAAGTGACTTTATCTAATCAAGGTAAAATATTACTTGAAGACAGTAAAGCCACTTGTCCTATAGGAGGTCCTGATTGTATCACAATTAAAGATCACGGACAAGTTGCAGAGGTTTCTGAAAAAAATGTAGAAAATACAGACAGTGAAGTAAACGCTCAGATATTCCCCGGAATAGATCTGGGTGATATAAACAGCTCTAAAGGTATTTTGAACATTCCTAACAATTAATACTATCTTTATAAATGTCAAATAAATTTAAAGTAATACCAAAAGGATTAACTGCTAAAGAAAAATACGATTCTGTTAATAATAATTTACTTCTAAAAGAAGGACGAGATTTTTTTGTAACAATCAAGGAACTTGAAATTTTAGTAAAGAACAAACCTGTTACACCTGCAAAAATAAAAGAATTATCTGACAAGGAATTTCAAGCACTTCCCGATTCTGAAAAGAAGTTGTATATTGAAAAGGTAAGAAAGTATAATAGTGACCTGGAAGCATACCATAAAAAGGAAAAAGACTACAAAACAAAACTAAAACCTTATGAAAACCTTAACTGGGCGTGGCGTCTTGCCGGGCTTAAGTTAAATCCTGATGAAATAACACACAATGAAAGTTTCTCTAAAGGGATACAGGAAATTATTTTAGCAGGACAAAAAAAAGTGACATTTCCAAAACTATTAGAAGGAGGAGGTATCGCTTGGCTCGAAGTTTGGCCAGAAGGGCAAAAAGCCACAGCAAAAATTGGTACGGGTTTATGTGTGCAAGCTGACGGAATTCCAGGAATTGTAAGAACAAAATGGACAGATTTTGACTACAATCCTTTAGACGATGTAACTGTTGGCTTTATGTCTGAAGTTATTTTGCATGTATATACAACCGGAATGTACGGTCAGGATATAGAAGTACACCTAATTGATCGAGATCTTTTTGATCCAAATAATGAACTTGAGATTTCGGATTCTGCTAACCCAGTTGCAGACAAAAAATTTTTTATACGTCAGGTAGATATTCTTAAAATAAAAGAAATTGATGAAGAAGGCAAAGGTGTAACCGATGTTCTGGTAAAAGCAGAACAGAGCGATCCCGGTAAGACAATAGAGTCAGAAAAATATGTGCAAAAAATTGAAATACAGGTATTAATTGAAAAAGGATGGAAAGATACAGATGGCGATAATTTAAAAATTTTTCCGGCAATTAAATCACTTAAAACAGGAGAGTATTTTAAAGATTTTCCAAGAAATTACCTGAATGTAGGCAGTACAAGTCAAGCAAGACAGGTAGTTGCCGAAATCACCAATAAGGCAGTAATGGTTGGAGCGATAGAAACAAATGTGGCTAATTTTTTGCCTTGTCGATTTGATACAGTAAAGCTAGATGATACTGTAGTGTTTGATTCTGGAAATATCTACCATCGAGGCAAAAACACACTAGACATAGAAGTGATTGCAGGAAAAAAAGAGCTTCATCTCATAGATTTTGCCTTTCGTACCAAAGAATGCGAACATAAGCCGGAAAAGCATACTAATAAAGAGCTTACTATTATTAGTGTGCCACCAAACTTCCAGTTAAACATTGGTCCTGGTGCAGACGCTAAACATCCCGCCAAAGAAAAAAAATCAATCGAAGCAAAAACAACATCGAGCGATAAAATTACCTATTTAAAAGGAGTAAAAACAACTACAGGAAAAGAACACAAACAAGAAACTGGAACAATAGCAGTAACCCAGCAACAGATTCAGTTTGATGCTTTTTTTAATTATGATGTTGATATAAGCAGCATATCGAGATACGTTAAAATAGCAAAATATTTTTGGTTAGGCTCTTCTTTTACAAAAAGCAACGCTATTTTGAGGTTTAAGGCACAGGCAAATACCTGCGCATTTCAGAAGAATATAAATATTGCTATTTACCCGGATATAAAATGGAGTGTTGCTTTTGGTTTTAATGTCAAACAAGGTCAATTAGCAACGCTTTTACCAAATTGGGATCAGAAAAAAGTTGTTGATCGCTATACATGGGATGGTAACAATTTTGAAAAACTTAAAAGTAAATTAGACTCTGACATTAATGAAGCCGATAAACAGAAAATAAAAGATAAACTAGAACGTTTAGAAAAACAAAATAAAACAAATGACGGGATAAATGATAAAGTCCTTGATGTTACAGCTAAAAGTTATGATGTAGATCTTAAAGAAGAAAAAAGAAGGCAGGAAGAAAAAAAAGAAAAAGAAAAAAACAAACCCCAAAAAGGAAAGCTCTCTACTTTGGTAGAAATCATGAAAGATGTAGAAATATCTGTAAAAGCACAGATTTACGGTGATACCAAACTAGAACTAACCCGCGATTTTATTGAAAATACTGCTGCACTGGCAAAGCAGTACAAAGATTTATACGAAAAAATAAAATGGGCAATGGCAGTATTAGAAGGTAAGTACGATACTCCAAAAAACCAAACAGATGGGGATGCCAAAATTAAAGAGCTGTTAAAAGAATCTAACAGGTCGAAGATAAAAGGTCTTCAAGAGGCTCTTACAAAATCTACACAAGAAGTAGAAATACTTTTTCCTAAATTCTCTATTGGGGCAAACTGGCAATTTGAGAAAGTAGACGGTTCAAAATATCCCGAATATGAAGGTCGATCTGGATTAGGATATGCTGTTGCTTTTGCAGCAGATCCTCTCATAGGAATAGAAATAAAATGGCATATTCTTGACTTGCTTTGCCGCAAGCATCCTATTGCATATGCTGTATTGGCAGCTGTAAAAGCACTTATGGCCGCATTGGGTGACAACCCAAATGGTATAGTGGTAGATTTTTGGGTAAAAGGACAAATTAGTACCGATATTAATTTCTCTGGAAACGCGCTAGCAGGCGATAAAAAAGTAACCGCCAAAGGTGATGTTCATATTACAACTGGAGTAGAAATATCAATAACAATTGAAGGAAAAATAACATCTGGTCAATATACTGCCGCTGCAAAACTTGGTGTAGGTGCCAAAGGAGAAGTCGGTTTGGGAATAATAGGCAATCTCGGAATTGATGATAAAGGTATCTGGATGCAATCTAGTTTAGTTTTTGATGGTATTAAATTGACTTTTGAAGCTGTTGCAGGAGCCAGAGTAATAAAGAAAAGAATTAAAGATGATGGAACTGTTGAAGAAGTAGAAATGGTAGGAGGAGAATCAAAAATAGAAATAGAGGTAACAATGTTAGACGGAACTTTAGAATCAAATAAATTTTATTTAAATTAAAATCATGAATAAATACATTATCAAAGTAACAATATTTGCAAACCTATTATTAACTTTAAACAGCTGTGCTCAAAGCACTAAAAAACCAGAAAATATGAGTACTGAATATATTAATAAAGTAAAAAACATATACAAAGAAGTAAAAAAATATGATTATAATCCTATTTATCAATTGCGCTATGAAAAATTCAGTTGTCCATTGGAACTTTATGTAAATGATGTATTCGTAATTTATTTATCTGGAAGTGGTAAATCTGCTGGAGAACAACACATTGAGATACCACAATATATTCTTAAAAGCGGTATCCAAACCATTCGTTTTAAAATTTATCCTCTTATGGATCAAAATAAAAAAATGGGAAATTTTGTATCTAAAGATGTTAAATTAAAACTACGAGTAGTTTATGGAGATTATGAAAAAGAACTTAAAAATGGAGCTAAAAATTTCAAAGAAGTCCTTAGTTTCGAACTACCACAAATAGATCATGATCTTCCCTTTATAGAGTTTAAAAGAGAGTTTACAGCCACTGTGCCTTATGAACTTGAAGGATGGAGTAAAGGTGTTGATCTAGGCGATGAAGACCCTGAAAAATTAGAAAAGGAAGTTAAAGAAAGAATAAAAGAAATTGCAGACTTGTATCAAAATAAAAATATCGAAGGATTAGCTAAAGAACAATATAATAGATCTAAAGAAATTGAACAATCTTTTTACATGAACAAAAAAGAAAAATCAGAAGAATTAATAAATGAATTACAAGAAGGTCTCAATGAATCAATAAAAACAGAGGTTCTCGAAGGTAAGTTAAAAATAATGGCTAATGGTAAATTAGTAACAATCTTAGTCAATGACGGACCTTTTAAAAACGAATCAACTATTCGTAGTAAAATAGAAGGTGGTTACTCTGATTTTTTTCCTCATTACTTCTATCGTCCTCGTCTAGGTGCCAAATTAGAAGTTATTAGATAAAATAATGAAATTAAATTATAAAGTTTTCTGGTTTTTAAGTGTAGTCGTATTGTTGCAAAACAGCTACGCACAAATCGCTAAAAGACCAGAAAACATGAGTACCGAATTCAGAGACAAAATAAAAAACAATTATAAAAACGTAAAATCATACGATTATAATCCTGTTTACCAAGTGCGTTACGAAAATTATAATTGTCCGATGGAACTTTATATTAATGATGTATTAGTTGTTTATTTAGCGGGAGCTGGTAAATCTGCAGGAGAACAAATTGTACAAGTTCCTCAATATATACTTAAAAGTGGTTTACAAACTGTTAGAGTAAAAATTTATCCTCTATTAGATAAAAATAAAAACTTTCAAAAATTTGTTTCTCGAGATGCAGAATTAAAAATTAGAATAACGCATCAAGATTATGAAAGAGAAAAAACTAATGAGTGCAAACAAGTTTTTAAAGCAGAATTACCTAAAATAAAAAATGATCTTCCTTTTATAGAATTAGAAAGAGAATTTACAGCTACAGTACCGTATGAATTGGAAGGATGGAGTAAAGGAGTTGATTTGAGTGTAGAAAAACCGGAAGAGCTAGAAAAAGAAGTTAATGAAAGACTAAAAGAAATTGCAGTTTTATATCGAAATAAAGATATTGGGGGCTTAGCTAAAGAACATTATAACAGAGTAAGAGAATTTGATCAGGCATATTATTTTAACACCAAAGAAAATTCAGCATCATGGGAAAGTGAAATACAAGAAGCTCTAAATGAATCTAAAGGTATTGAAGTACTTAGTGGCAAAATGAAATTAATGGCAAATGGCAAACTTGTTACGATACTAATAAACGATGGTCTTTTTAAAAATAAATCAATTATTCGAAGTGATGTTGGTGATTATTATGATTTTTACCCTCAGTACTTCTATCGTCCTAGCCAAGGAGCAAAGCTTGAAGTTATTAGATAAAATAAGTATGATGCAATTAAATTATAAGTTTTTGTGGTTTTTGGGTTTAGTGCTTATACTGCAAAACAGCTTTGCACAAAACGCTAAAAAACTAGAAAATAAGAGTACTGAATACAGAGATAAAATAAAAAATAATTATAAAAATGTAAAGTCATACGACTACAATCCAACTTATCAAATACGTTACGATAAATTTAATTGTCCTATAGAGTTTTATATAAATGATATACTTGTTTTTTATTTACCTGATAGTGGTAAATCAGCAGGCGAACAGCATATTGACATCCCTGAATACATACTAAAATCTGGATTGCAAACTATTAGGATTAAAATTTATCCCTTATTAGATAAAAATAATAATTTCGAGAAATTTGTATCTAAAGATGTAAAACTAAAAATGAAGATTGTTTATAGTGATTTTAGAAGAGAATTAAACGATTGGGCAAATTTCAAAGAAGTATTAAAATTCGAATTATCAAAATTAGATCACGATATCCCTTTTATAGAACTTGGAAGAGAATTCACAGCTACGGTACCTTATGAACTTGAAGGATGGAGTAAAGGTGTTGATTTAAGTGAAGAAGACCCAGGGAAATTAGAAAAGGAAGTTAAGGAAAGACTAAACGAAATTGCTGGTTTATATCGTAATAAAGATATTGAAGGCATAGCAAGAGAACAAGTAAAAAGATCAATAGAATTAGCCCAGGCATATTATTTTAACACAAAAGAGAAAACAGCAACATGGGAAAGTGAATTACAAGACGCTCTAAATGAATCTAAAGGTATTGAAGTACTTAGTGGTAAAATGAAACTAATGGCTAATGGTAAATTAGTTACAATACTTGTAAATGATGGTCCATTTAGATGTGAATCTATAATCCGTAGTGACGTAGGTGATTCCTATGATTTTTATCCTCAATATTTCTATCGACCTAAGGAAGGAGCTAAACTAGAAGTAATACGTTAGAATATGAGAGAAGCATTTATATCCATAAAAAATTTAAAATGAAATTCAAACAATTAATATTAACAATATTTCTTACGCTCACAATTATAAGCTGTAATTCACAAAATAAAGAAACATATTGGGAAATAACCAATATTTATAGAGAAGATAAAGAAGAATTTAAAGGTTTGACAGGTTACTATATGCAAGAAATACTTGATAATAACTTTCATTTTATAAAAAAAAATGACAATCTCTATTTTGAATTACCTGAAAAATTTAATGTAAATCTCAAAGATTTTAAAAGTCTGGAACAAATAAAAATAAAAACTCGCAATTTGCTTAACATGTATGATTTTGTTTTTAGTGGTCAAACATTCAAAATAAAGTTTAAAGATGAGGCAACCTTTTCAAATTCAAAAAACACTATTATTGAATTTAGTCAGATTTCAAAAGAGAAATTTGAAAATGATATCAAGGAGGAGCTTGCCTATGCAGAAGAAGTAAAACAAAAAATAAATACTTTAAAAAGTGATTTAGTTTTAAAATCTCAGATAAAATTAAATGAAATCGTAAAACTCCCACTTAAAAAAGATACAATACAAAATGACAAAGGACAAAACATTGTATTGAAAATTCCTCAATACACTAAATTAAAAGAATCTGGCGATATAAAAAACCAGGTGTTTGATGCTATAAAAATTGGAACTTTTAAGGATTATTCTAAAATTTATGATTTTATAGACCCAGAAAATGATTACGGATTAAGTCAGCTCACAGTTTGGGTTTCTACTGATCAAGCAAATTTTGATATTGAGGACTATGTAAATGAAAATACAAATAATGTTATTCTAAAAAAAGAAAACAATTATATTGTTGGATATCAGATTAGTTATGATTTTAACACTGAGAAAGCAGTTGCAAACTCCTTATTTTGTCTAAAATATTATAAAATAGATAAATCTCATGTGTTTATTTACTCTGACATATATTTATATGAAAATGGCAAGATTATTCCTGTCGAAAAAGTAAATAAAATTTTGAATTTCAATCATTTAATATCTCAAAACATTATAATTGAAAATAAATGATTACGTATTATTATATATCCAGATCGCTCCGATATTTAGACAACGATAGCGCAGATTTGTAATCTGGGCACGCAAAGAGAATCAGAATCAGATAAAACCAAAAAAAGCTTTAGATTTCTCTGAAGCTTTTGCCTCGCTCCTCGAAGAGTTCTTACGAAAGGCTGTGTGAATGTCTCTGACTTCGCACCCGCAATCTAAATCAAATTCTAGTGTTAACAACAAAAAAGCTCCAGATTTCTCTGAAGCTTTACTTAGTAGTTCGCCGCGGCGAAGGCTCGAACCTGTGTCCGCCGCGGCGGATATGAGCTTGACTAGCTGTTAAAATTTTGAATAAAAAAAAACACCATCTTTTTCAAGTGGTGTTTTTCTTAGTAGCGGGAAGCATTCAATTATCTAACCATTTTATTGAAGATTACTATATAATTATTGCACTTGCATCTTAAAAATATACATAGGATAATCTTTAACTTTTTTGGATATCTTTTATAGATAAAAATAGTTAAAAAGGCGCTTATAAAGCGCCTTCATCAGCAAAGGAGTAGTAGGATTCGGAAGTTATAATTAATGAATCCAGTAAGGTGATGTCAAGGAGCCTTCCTGCTTCTTTTACTTTTCGAGTTATCTGTTTATCGGCTTCAGAGGCTGTTAGGTTTCCTGAAGGATGATTGTGGATCATCATCAAAGATGTGGCATTTGCCTTAAGAGCTGCTGAGAATATTAATCTAAGATCTACAACAGTTCCTGCAATTCCTCCAGAAGAAATTTCGTAAATACCAAGTGCTTTATGAGCGTGATTCAAAAGCAATACTTTGAACTGCTCGAAGAATTCTATTTTATTATAATCCCAAGCTGAAAGCATTAGTATATATGCATCTTTTGAAGATTTGATTTGTGGTCTTTCAGAGTTTTTTACTTTTGTTTTGTAGATCAGTTCAATTTCAGATACAGTCTGCCAGTTTTGATTTAAAGTTTCCATAGTTTCTATATTTTATATTAATTATGGAACATTCGCTGGGAATCGCTCAGCAAGCGCAAAAAGCAACGCAATAAAGCAGGAATTTTTTCCTGCATTTATGGGGGAATTTTTTGCTAGCGCCCGCAGGTGATTCCCGAACTTTGTGACGAAATTAAATAAGATTAAGAAGAATAAAGAGCCGTTTGATTACCTAATTTTAATAGTGAAAGATCACTATACTATGAGTGAAGAAAAATTAAACTCTTCGATGATTAAAATATAAAACTTTGAAGGGAATTGATAATTGCACGATCTATCAAAATTCAGCTTATTTTATTACTCTTCTTTTGTCTTTATACTCATTTTGAGATTGATCTTAATTTATTATTTTAGTAGTTAAATTGCATAAGTATGAGATGGGAAGCCAAAATTATTACTCATAAAAAAGAAAAAAGAATTGCAGTGTATTTTGAAAAAAATGCCGAATTAATAGTTCGAATAAAAAAGCTAACAGGTTCTCGCTGGAGTCAAACTTTGGGAGTTTGGCACCTTCCTGATACGGTTGAAAATAGAGAGCGATTTCATTTGGCACCTCCCTCTTATTCCTTACCATCAGAAGACGGCATTGAGCAAATCGAAAAATTCAAACAAATACTGCGTTCCAAACGTTACAGCGAAAACACTGTTACGACTTACAGCGAAGCCCTGAAATCTTTTTTGGTTTTCTACCGGGAGAAAGCGGTTGCCGAAATTACGAACGAAGATGTGATTGTATATAATAACGAGTATATCTTAAAGAATAATCTTTCGGCTTCTTACCAAAACCAAATCGTTAATGCTATTAAATTGTTTTTTCAAACCATTCGAGAAACCAAGATGATAGTGGATAAAATTCATCGTCCCAAAAATGCCAAAACCCTACCTAATGTTTTGAGCAAAGAGGAAGTCAAATTGATTTTGAATGCCCATAGTAACATCAAACACAAAATGATGCTTTCGCTGATATACAGTTGTGGCTTGCGCTGTGGTGAATTATTAGCGCTTAGACCTGTTCATATCGATTCTAAAAGAAATATTGTATTGCTTAAAAACTCCAAAGGGAAAAAAGACAGAATTACACCTTTATCTCCTAAAATTTTAGAAATGCTTCGGGAATACTATGTCTTATTTAAACCCACAACCTATTTGTTTGAAGGTGCAAATCCTGGTGAGCCCTATTCAGAAAAAAGTTTGCAAAGTGTATTAAAACAAGCACTCAAAAAAATTGGCATAACAAAACCTGTAACTTTACATTGGTTGCGCCATAGTTTCGCTACACATTTACTTGAAAGCGGAACTGATTTAAGGTATATTCAAGAACTATTAGGCCATCAAAGCAGTAAGACCACCGAAATTTACACCCATGTTAGTACGAAAAGTATTCAACAAATAAAAAGTCCGTTTGATGATTTATGAAATAAAAATCCTATTTTTGAAAAGAAATAATACTGACAATTGTCAGACATAGCGACCCAATTTGGGGTAGATAAGTCGGACGTAGTCAGACATATATACAAGTTAGCAGAGATTTTGAAAGAAACCCGTAGAAATGAAGTATACAATATTGTTTTTAATAGTTTTTATATCTTGTGACAATCCGAGAAAAAATCAAAATATGATTCCTAAAAAAAAGATTTCTAAAGAAAATGTTCTTAAGGATATTTCAATTTTGAGAAAATGTGGATTCTTTGAAGATTTAAAAAAGCTTAATGATGAAGAAGTATTTGAAAAATTACATTTGAATAGAATTGAGAAGTATTCCAAAATATTTGAAAAAAAATACGACCCAGGAATGGAATTGGACGAATTTGATTTAGCTTGTCTAGATGAGCGAAAAATGATTTATTTAGATTTAGAAGCTGATGTTTGTGCTGAAAACAATGTATATACAAACGTAATTGAAATGTTTTCAAATCTATCAAATGGCTCATTCAAACCTCAAAACATTACTGAAAAATGGCAAAGTCCTTCCGGACCAATTACAATTGAATTTAAACTAGATGATGAAATTATAAAGTTCAATCCCAAATATTCTGAAGATTGGTTAGACTCAAAAGTATTTGAAATTTGTCAAGAAAAAACAAAAGCAAAAAATACTAGAATAGTTGAATGTCTTGGCGAAAGCAGATATGGATACGGTCAAAATATTGCTTTTATGAGAATAACCGAAACTGAACAAAAAATTTTAAAAGACAATTACAAATATAAATTCCGTGAATAAAACCTCTGCTAACACACGCTACAAGCAATTTGGGCATTTGGCACAATGGGAAAATTGGTTTGTATTTGGAAGATTTGGCAAATCCGAAAGATAACGCTTCCTTAATCCCAAACTGCTTGTAGCGCGAGAACGTTGTGCGTCAGTGTAAAAAGCCAACGCTCGGTCAAGCACATTTGGTTTTTGCCAACACATATAGCCAACGCTCAAAAAACCAAAAGAGCTTGCCCTTACCCACCGCTGAAAAAAAACGACATTACGTCAAAAGTTTATATATTTGCACCTGATGCTAATTAATATGAATAAAAAAGCAATTAACAGACTGAAAGTTGTTTTGGTAGAACAAGGTAAGACCAATAAATGGCTTGCCGAAAAACTCGACAAAAACGAAACGACTGTTTCAAGATGGTGCACGAATGAAGTGCAACCGTCTTTAGAAACCTTAATTCAAATTAGCGAACTACTTCACATTGACGTGAAAGAATTGATAATATCTAACAAAGAGAATATATAATGGCGACAGAAAAGGAACTACTTGCTGAAATAGAGGCACTAAAAAAGAAATTGGAAGTTGCCAACAACCGAATTAAAACCGAGAAATACGGAATTACTTGGTTGGACGTGCCAGAAGCATTTGAGGAAGAAAGCGAAAACCAACTTCCTATTTTGACAGAAGTAAAAGAAAAAACCATAAAAAATGAGGATGGAAAGCCAACCCACATTTTAATTGAAGGCGACAATTATCATTCTCTTACTTGCTTAAACTACACACACAAAGGCAAAATTGACCTAATCTATATTGACCCACCTTACAACACAGGAAAGGACGGATTCACATATAAAGACAAAAGGATAATCGACAAATTTCCTGATGGAACTACTGTACCAAAAGACTCACCATTACGTCACAGCTATTGGCTTTCTTTTATGTACAAAAGATTGGATTTAGCAAAAGACCTACTCAAAGACACAGGAAAAATAGTTATAAGTATTGACGACAATGAAGTAGCTAATCTTGTCTTGCTTTGTGCAAAAGTATTTGGAAGTTATAATCAAGTAGCGGTTTTGCCTACGATAATGAATTTAAAGGGTAATCAAGACGAATTTGCATTTGCAGGTACTCACGAATACACAGTTATTTTTGCAAAGGATATTTCAAAATGCAAATTCAATCAATTTGATTTAGATGATTCTGAATTAGAAAAATGGGATGAAGATGATATTGGACACTTTAAAAAAGGTGCACCAATGAGAGCGACAGGTGAAGAAGATAAAAGAGAAGATAGAGCAGAAATGTTTTATCCAATTTTCATAAAAAATGAAGAAGCCTTTATTTTAACTGAACAGGAACATTCAAAACTGTACGATAAAGAAACTAAAACATTTGATGATGATTTTTTAAAAAAGGTAATAGCCAAATACGAACAAGAGGGATTTGAAACAGTTTTACCATTTTCAGGAAGTGAATATGGTAGATGGCGTTGGGGATTTTCAGAAAAAAATAGAAGGAGACTAAAAACTGATGTAATAATAAGTCGTACTAAAAATGGCATTTCGTTATACAAAAAACAACGACCTGATTTAAACGAACTACCAACAAAAAAACCAAAATCGCTCTTTTACAAACCAGAATATTCAAGTGGTAATGGAACAGCACAATTAAAGAATATTTTAGGTTACAAAGCTTTTAAAAATCCGAAACCAATTGATTTAATCATTGATTTAATTCAATTATCAACAGACAAAAAATCAATTGTTTTGGACTTCTTTGCAGGTTCAGGTACAACACTGCACGCTTGTTTAGAACTGAATAAACAGGGGCATACTATCCAAAATATTATTTGCACAAATGATGAAGGTAATATTTGTTCAGAGGTTACATATCCAAGAATCAAGAGAGTAATTGAGGGATATACCGATTTAAAGAAAAACAAAATAGAAGCTCTTGGAAACTCGTTAAAGTTCTACAAAACCGATTTTGTTGGTTCAAATAGCATTCTTTCAGCCACTGATGAAGATAAATCTTTATTGGCTCACAAAGCAGGCTATTTGCTTGCCATTGCAGAAAGCACATTAGAAGAAATAGAATTAAGCAATTGCTTTCAACTCTTTGAAAACGATAAAAAAGTAACAGCAATATATTTCAAAGAAGAAATGACAGAAATGGAGACTTTTTTAGAAAAAGTTGAAAACATAGAAAAACCAATCAATTTGTATCTTTTTAGTTGGGGCAACAAAAGTGAGTTTGAGGCATTGTTCGACCATTTGGAACACATTACCATTAAAACTATTCCACAGCCTATTTTAGAGATTTACAAAAAGATTTACAACATAGTTACAGTATGAGCAGATTTAATCCCTTAAACTTTCAGCAGAAAGCCATAGATAAATTGGTTTCCACTTTCACGAAATTGTGGGGCAACGCAGAACCGCAAAGACTTTTAGCGTTCAAATCACCAACAGGAAGTGGAAAAACATTTATGGTTGCCAATTTTGTGCATAGCCTAAACGGTATGCCAACTTGGGATTATGATAAAGCCTTTATTTGGATTACGTTTTCGGAAGATTTGGCAATGCAAAGCAAAGATAAATTTCACGAGTATTTTGATACCAATCTTGAAAATGGTTTGCTTACGGTAAACGATTTTAAACAAGGTAAACTCTATAAAAATGATATTCTTTTTATCAATTGGCAAAAGTTGGTCGCTTCTAAAAAAGAAAGCAGATTATTAAGACGACCAGACGAAGAAGAATTTCTAAAAGAGCAAGGTTACTATTTTGAGGACTTGATAGAAAACACACATAAAGAAGGTAGAGAATTTGTTTTAATCATAGACGAAAGTCACAAAAACCGTGATACGAATTTAGCGCAGGATGTTATTGATATTATATATCCAAAAGTAATTCTCAATGTTTCCGCAACACCAAAATACATACCTAATAGAGATGAAGAAGATGAAGGACTTGCAGGGTATGTAAGCGTAAAACGTGAAGAAGTAGTTGAAGAAGGATTAATCAAAGAAAAAATCGCAGTTCAAACCGAAGAAGATTTAGCAAAATATCCAAACAAAGATTTAGACGAGTTGCTTTTAGATTTGGCAATTGAACGTCAACAGGAACTCAAAGCAGAATACAAAAAATTAGGCAAAGACATAAATCCATTGATTTTAATCCAATTGCCAAATGACGATAGTCGTTTGAAAGAAGCAGGACAAAAAACCAAAGAGGAAATAGTTTTAGATTACCTTCAAAAAAAGAAAATCAACATAGACCGAAATGTTGCTTTATGGTTTGACGGCAAGCAAAAAAATATGGACTTCATTACGCATAATGAAAGTGATGTGGGTTTTATGCTTTTCAAACAAGCCGCAGGAACAGGATGGGATTGTCCGAGAGCACATATTTTGGTGATGTTCAGAGAGATTAATTCTGCTTCCTTTTATGTTCAAACAATTGGTAGAATATTACGAATGGCAGAACCAAATCGTAAAGACGATTACAAAAACAATCCGAATTTAAGAACAGGATATTTATACACCAACTACAAGCGTAATGATGTAGAAATCCCAGACCAAGGAACTAAAAACAAACCATTTATCTATACTTCAAAACGCAAGGAAGATTTAGAAAATATTGAAGGTTTATATTCAGACTTTGTTTCTCGTGTAGATTATGGCGATTTAGGTCACGCAGTAAAATTTCAAATGGGTTTCTTAAAATCATTTGACAATTATTTTGGTTTTGATGAGCAAGACCACCCAGCCATTATGCGAGAAAAAATTCAAGCAAAAGGCATTGATATAAACCCAAAATTAACCAATAAATTGATTGTTGATGCAGAGTTTACAGACTATGATAAGCTCAATTTAGACTTTGCCAAAAAAGGACACGAAGAAGATTACGAAATTTCAAGAAATGATGTTGAGAAATTATTCAATTGGTATTGCTTTCAACTTCTTTCAGAACAAACAGAAACAGAAGCAAAAGTTTCAAACGTTTCTCGTTCTTGGTCGCCTTTAAAATCGGCATTCAGAGTTTGGTTTAAAAGCATATTTGACCAAGACAGCAATTTGTACTACCGTATTCTAATCAATGATTTAAACAAGGAGCAATCAAGTATTTTCAGACAAGCCTTAACTAAAACTTTGAAAGACTATTATCCTGTAAAAAAGGAATATCTTGAAAAGCGGAAAAAGGAAATAGAAAAACGAGAAGCACCACTTTTTGAGATAAAAGAAGAATACACTTTTACAGAAGATTATGCAGAACTTACTGCACAAGAAGGAACTTCTGCATTAAGTGCAATCCAACCTTTCTACTTGAAAAAAGAATACAAAGGACGTGAGAACGAACTCAAATTCTTAAACTATCTTGAACAGAAAAATGACAAGTTAGATTGGTGGTTTAAAAATGGAGATTCAGGAAAAGAGTTTTATAGCTTGAAATATTACAACACAGCGAAAAAAGAAGAAGCACTTTTCTACCCTGATTGGATTTTGAAATTCAAAGACGGTAGAATTGGAATATTTGACACCAAAAGCGGACAGACAGCTCAAAATCCAGAAGGACGTGCTGAAGGACTTGCCAACAAACTGAAAGAATTAAATGAAAGCGGTGGAAAATATGTTGGCGGTCTTGTAGTATTGGAGAATAACCAATGGTATTATTTCAATAATGAAAAGTATTTGTTAGAACCGACAGTAAACGGAGTTGAAGAACCACAAGCGGAATACAGAGTGAAATTCGACTACGATTATACACCAGGGAAATTGACAGAAAATTGGAAACCATTTAATGAACTGTTTGACTAATGCCAACGCTAAAAGCCATACACATTTGCAATTCGCACCAGCCCAAGCGAAAGCCAAAAATTGCAAAAGAGTATGTCTTTTCCAACGCTGACAAAAATACGTGCAAACGAATGAAAATCAAGACGAAAGAAGAACACCGAACGCACAACAGCACCTACACGCAAGTGGGGGTTCAGTGCTTCTATGAAAGTGAAGTGCTAAATCCAAGTTCTGTACTTTTACTGAAGTTCAGAGCTAAAAATCCCCACCTGCGTGTAGGTGCAAACCGTTATAGCCAATGGTAGGACGACAGACACAGCAAAATGACCACACATTTCAAAGGAGAGAATGCCGAAAATCTTTAAGAGTAGGTATTAAATAAAATTAAAAACAAAAAAAATGAGAACAATCAAACATTTAGCAATTATCGGAGTGGTAGCACTAATGTCAGCTTGTGCAAGCACAGCCAATTTTCCCGTTTCGAGCACAGTACCTGCTGCGAATATTACCGCTACAAAAAAGCAGGACAAAAACAAAAATTTTGTAATTGAAGTAACTGCAATAAACTTAGCGGAAGCTAGTAGATTAAATCCCCCTAAAAACAACTACAGTGTTTGGATAGTTGTTGAAAATGGAACCACTAAAAATGTTGGTCAATTAATTAACAAAAATGCTAAAAAAGCAACATTGAAAACAACAACTCCATTTAATGTTAAGGAAATTTTCATTACAGCTGAAGAACAAGGAAATTTGAATTACCCAGTTGGGACAGAAATTTCTCGAACTACTTTCAATAAGTAATGTTATGAAGTTTTTAAAAACATTTGTACTGCTACTCCTTTTTGGAGTAGCAGTTATTTTTATTGTACAAAACTTAGAAACCGTACAGTTGTCTTTTTTAAAATGGAGTGTTACTATACCTTTATCGTTTGCAACTGCTATAATTTACATTTTAGGTGCAATTTCAAGTGGTTTAATATTTTCAATTCTGAAAAAACTAACAATTGAAGATTCTGATAAGATAAGTTAATTTCTAAAAACAAACAATATGAGTACAGAAGAAAAAAATAATTTTGTTGAAACCTCTCAAAGTAAAACCAAAACACATTCAAAGAAAAACTTGTTGGCTTTTTCAAAAACAATAAAGCTGCAACAGTTTTAATCGTATTGTTGTTGGTCGTTTTTATCTCGTTTTCCATTAAAATTCGCATAAACGATAAAACCTTTAATAATGAGAAAACACAATTGATAACTCAATATGAAAGCAAAATTGACAGTTTGCAAATAAAGCACCTTGAGTTTGCTACAGAAGTTTTTTCGTGGTCAGTAAGAAGCGAATTACTAAGGAATAACACTGAAAATCTCAATCAATTACTCAGTATTTTTGTCCGACAGTCTGGAGCAGATTTGGTGCAACTTGTAAACCCAAAGGACAATATTGTTCTATTATCGTCAGACAAGAAATTTGAAGGAACTACTCTTGAAACAACAGGTTTTTCAAACCTTACAAACACTAAAGTTTATACAAAAGAAATTTTAGTAAAAATTGTCAGTCCTGTAATGTGATTTAACGATAAAATTGGGGTTCTGCTAGTAGTGTTGAATAAATAACCACTGGCTATAACAGCAGTTTGGCAAAATGGCGGGTTCAGTGCTAAATTGAACATTCGGTTTTCAAATGAAGTTTAGTGCTAAATTGAAAGTAAGTGCTTCTAAATCCGCCACTTCGCCAAGCTGCAATCCGTTATAGCCAATGGTAGAAAGTGTACTTTCCTGAAATAGGTTGACTAAAAATTAAAGAATCCAAGAAGAAAATGATAATAGATATAAATAACGGTAAAATTGAAAATTTACATAAATCGTTTAAAGCCAAATTAGGTACTAAGTTTGCGAAAAATGGTTATGAATACAAATCTGTAATTAGAAAAAAAGGAAATGATTTTACTATCAGCGGCTTTTCTTTCGGAAATGGATTTGATTTTAATTCAATAAATGGAAGTATTGAATCTCAATTTCAACTGGCAATAAAAGAAGATAATAACAATTATTTGCGTTTTATAATTATTAAGAGTGGTGAATTAATTCATACATTATCCAAAAATATTAGATACCGCTTGAATGATGGCTTTTCTTCAATTGTGGCAGCAAAAGGAATCAACCAACAATCAATAATACTTCCAAATCAAAAAAATATTGAGCTGTTTATTTTGCAAGTCGACACAAATAGATTTGAATTTGATTTGGATAATGCTTTTTTTTCAATTCCTAAAAATTTTGTAAAAGTACTTGGCAATGATGAAATGGAAGAACATTTTATTTATCAAAGTCACTATAGTTATTCTATTTCGGAAGTTCTCTCCGAAATTTTAAATACACCAAAAGAAGGTTTAACCAAACGATTTTTTCTCGAATCAAAAGCATTGGAACTTCTATGGATTAGCACAGAACAATACCTAAACGAATTGAAATATGGGTATGACAATACAGTGCTGAAAAAAGTAGATATGCAACTAATAACTAAAGCTAAGGAGTATATTCATCATAACTTCAACACACCTATTACACTCAGTATTTTGTCTAAAGAATTGGGAACAAATGAAACAAAGCTAAAAACAGGATTTAAAAAACTATACGGAAAGAGCTTCCTAAATATTTTAATGGCAGAACGTATGAATAGAGCTAAACTGTATTTGGAAGAAGAACAATTAAGTATAAAAGAAATTGCATTTGCTTGTGGTTATAAAAGCGTTTCAATGTTTACCTCAAGATTTAAAGAATATTATGGAATTTTACCAAGCAAGTTCAAATAATCTCAAAAAGGTGTATTTCTATCTGATGCGGGTCTAATAGTATACACCTTTCAAAATAAAGCTAATGAATATTATCTTTGCTAATAATAAATAAAATTAAAAAAAAAATGACAACAATTAAAAATTTAGTAATCATTGGTGTAGTTGCACTAATGACATCTTGTGCAAGCACAGCCAAGTTCCCTGTCTCAAGTACAGCACCTGCTGCGGATATCACCGCTACAAAAAAACAAGACAAACATAAAAATTATGTTATTGAATTAACTGCAAAAAACTTAGCGGAAGCTTCTAGACTGAATCCACCAAAAAACAACTACAGTGTTTGGATAGTAGTTGAAAATGGGGCAACTAAAAATGTTGGCCAATTAATTAACAAAAATACTAAAAAAGCAACCTTAAAAACAACAACCCCATTTAATGTAAAGGAAATTTTCATTACAGCTGAAGAACAAGGAAATTTAAATTACCCTGCTGGGATAGAAATTTCTCGAACTACTTTCAATAAGTAATGTTATGAGGATTATAAAAACATTTGTACTGCTAATCCTTCTTGGAGTAGCAGTTATTTTTATTGTACAAAACTTAGAAACCGTACAGTTGTCTTTTTTAAAATGGAGTGTTACTATACCTTTGTCGTTTGCAACTGCTATAATTTACATTTTAGGTGCAATTTCGGGTGGTTTAATATTTTCAATTCTAAAAAAACTAACAATTGAAGACCCTGATAAGAAAAGTTAATTTTTAAAAACAATCAATATGAGTACAGAAGAAAAAAACAATTTTGTTGAAACCTCTCAAAGTAAAACCAAAAACACATTCAAAGACAAAATTGTTGCCTTTTTCAAAAACAATAAAGCTGCAACAGTTTTAACCGTATTGCTGTTGGTTGTTTTTATTTGGTTTTCTATTAAAATTCGCATAAACGAGAAAAATTTCAATAATGAGAAAACACAATTGATAACTCAATATGAAAGCAAAATTGACAGTTTGCAAATAAAGCACCTTGAATTTGCTACAGAAGTTTTTTCGTGGTCGGTAAGAAGCGAATTACTAAGGAATAACACTGAAAATCTCAATCAATTATTAAGCGTATTTGTCCGACAGTCTGGGGCAGACTTGGTTCAACTTGTAAATCCAAAAGACAATATTGTTCTATTATCGTCAGACAAAAAATTTGAAGGCACTTCTCTTGAAACAACAGCTTTTTCAAACCTTACAAGCACTACAGTTTATACAGAAGCAAATTCAGTAAAAATTGTCAGTCCGGTAATGGGTTTTAACGATAAAATTGGGGTTCTAATCGTAGAGTTAAAATCTAACGATTCAGCACTCTGAAAGGCGGAATCCGAACAGCTTTACGAGTAGGAAAATTTAATCAAATTTAAAATCTAAACAAAATGAACAAAGAAGAATTCAAATCGAAAGCTAACCAAACCATTGATGAAATTTCAGCAAAAATCAATGAGTTAAAAGCAAAAAAAGAATCGGTAAAAGAGGATGTTAAGTCAAAATATGAAGAAACTATCAAGGATTTAGAATCTAAAAAATCTGACTTAGAAAGCAAATTTGCAGATTTGGAAAATGCTGCTGAGGAGAAATGGGAAGAAACGAAAGAGGTATTTTCTACCGCTTCCGATTCTTTTAAAGAAGGGTTTGATAAGTTAAAATCCTTATTTACTATCGTTGTATTGGCGTTAATTTTAGCGTCTTGTGGTTCGTCTGACAAAGACAATAAAGAAACAACTATAGAAGATGTTAAAGAAGAAGTATCTGATGTTGTGGATGTTTCTAAAGATTTAGCTGCTGAAAAATGGGAAGAACTAAACAAACAAGTTGAAGAAATGAAAGCTGACGTTGCATCAAGAGCAGATAAAGCGGAAGCAAAATATAAAAGTTTGAGTAAAGTGGTTCAGGAAAAACTAAAAACTCAAAAGCAAAAGGTAGATGGACAACAAGCTACACTAAACAAAAAAATGGAAGAATACCAAGCAGCCGCTAATGACAAAAAAGAAGAAGTAAAGGCTGAAATAGACCAACTAAAATCTGCTTTAGATGAAAGTATTTCTACTTTTGAGAAAGAAATGGAAGAAAATGAAAAACAAAAAAAGTAACCTGAAACTTACCGCAGTCCTATTTTTTTTTATTGTTTCAAGCACATGTTTTGGTCAGTTTAACGAAATTATTAGAACAGGTAGACCTGGGCAATCCATAGGTGCATTTACCGTTGGAAAAAATGTATTGCAATTTCAGCAAGGTATAAATTACTATTCCATTGAAGACACAAATCCTATAAAAGGGTTTGTGTCTAATAATATTATTAGATATGGTATTTCAGAAACAATTGAAGTAAGCACATTAATAGACTACCAAAATGAAGAAATTAGTTTTGAAAACAATACTTATAAACATAGAGAAGGCATAAGTAATTTACATTTTGGGTTTAGAGCACATATTAATGAGCAAAAAGGTTGGTTCCCTGTTACTGGGTTTCAAATGCGTTTAAAAATCCCAAATGTTTCTTGTGAGTTTGAAACTAAATACGTTGCGGCAGATATGATTTTTGTTGCCAATTGGGTTTTACCTAAAAACATGAGTTTAGCTACTAACTGGGTAATGTCATATAGTGGCAATGACCCTAATCCGCTTGGTAAATATGTTATAAACTTTGGTTTTCAAATTCATAAAAAGTTAAGTGGTTTTGTTGGTAACTATGGACAAATTAATCAATCTGTTTTTCAAACTCGTTTTGAAGGAGGGTTTGCTTATCTAATAAATAATGATTTTGCTATCGACTTGTCTTCTGGCTTCGGAAAAAATCAAGGTCTTACTGATTATTTTGTAAGTACAGGGATTAGTTATAGGTTTCTTAAATTTAGGAATAGTGTAAAATAATATGGAAAAATCAATACAGTTTTACAACGCAGTAATTCAATATTTTAGAGAAAACTACATCAACCTTGTTTTTATTTTAGCATTTGTAGTAGTTGGGTTTATAATTTCCAACTTCCTGCAACGCAGAGTGAAATTGAGGTTGGCCAAGAAATCGCCTAATCACATCACGGCTAATTTCACCTCGCAAATAGTGGGTTTTGTTCTGAAGTCAATTGTTGTTTTCACTACTCTTTATTTACTCGGGTTAAGTTCATTTACCAATAAGTTACTTTCTGGTGCTGGATTATTAACCTTTGTAATAGGTTTTGCATTAAAAGATATTGGCGAAAACTTTTTGGCGGGAATTATTCTCGCATTTAAAAGTCCGTTTAGGTTGGATGATTTAATTGAAGTAAACGGCATAACAGGTCATGTAAAAGATATAAGCATTCGAGAAACAATGGTAAAAACTCCCGATGGAAAAGATGTTTTTTTACCCAATGCCATTCTTCTCAAAAATCCCTTATTCAACTATACCTTGGATGGCTATCTGCGGTATGAATTTACAGTAGGCATTGCCTATGAAAACAACCCAACGGAAGCCATTAAAATAATCATTGAAAGAGTAAATAATGTGGAGGGTGTTTTGGAAGGCGACAAAAAGCCAATAATAGCGATTGATGAACTGGCTACAAACTCTATCAATATCAATGTGAAATTTTGGATAAATACTTTTAAATCTACCAAACGTTCTGTCCATAATAACATTCGTTCGCAGGTGATGAATGACGTTGTTGAAGCTCTAATAGCAGGCGGTTTTAGTTTGCCTGCAAATATTGTAGAGTTAAAAAACTATGACTTAGCGAACAAGCTAAAAGTAACAAGAGATTAAGTATACTAACTTGAAAGAACCACTGGCTATAACATCACCTATACGCAAGCAGGGGTTTCGTGCTTCGTAGGACAGGAAAGTGATAAATTTGAAGTTCAGTTCTTCGTAGGAAATTCAGTGGTTAAAATCCCTGCCTGCGTATAGCTGAGAAACGTTAGCACTCATTATAACAGAAAGATACCGAATGAAAATAAACTTCGACATCGACAAATTTGTAAGGCACTTAGAAAAGTATAAATCTGACTTGCCAACTTTATACAATTGGAACGCAAAAATTGAAAGGCTTGTTGAATTGGAAACCCTAACAGAAAGTCAAGTAAAGGAAATTAACGCATCATCTCGTTACGAAAAAGAACTTCAACTTAAAAAAATCGTCGGACGAAAACTAAACGAAACATTAAAGACAAATAAACCTTTATTTGACAAACTCTGTTTATGGGTTATTAAAGATTGGGGAGGTATTTTAACAGCCAAAGACGATGATACAATAAATCTTATCACGACCTTCTTAGAGCAAGACAAACCTGATTTTAATAGAATTGCTAGTTCTTCAAAAGTTGGCTCATATTTATTTCCAGACAGAAACATAATTTACGACTCTCGTGTTGCGTACTCAATTAATTGGATTATTTTATCAGAAAATGCAGGACAACAATACTTTCCAATTCCAGAAGGTAGAAATTCAAAAATGTCTGCATTTGATCTAAACGTATTGATTAGACTAAAAAATATTTCCGTTTATCACACACCTGACATCAAACATTTAGACCACAAACTTTTTATAAAAAACTCCGACAAGAAACTTTTCATAAATAAAAAAGACGCATACTACGAACTGAATAATCTCGTAAAGCAGATAAATCAAAAGTTATGGAAAGGTGACAAAGAAAAAGAGGAAAATTTATACTACACAGAAATGCTATTGTTTTCAATCGCAGACAGAGAAGTATTTATGGATATAACCAAAAGGTATTCTGAAAATTGACCGAAGAATAACGAGTGCTAACACACGCTACAAGCGATTTGGGCATTTGGTTTAATTTAAAAATGGTTTTGTATTTGTGAGAATTTGATTAAGCCGAAAAATAACGCTAATTTAGACCCAAACCGCGTGTAGCGCGAGAACGTTACCTGCAACCCTATGACAGAACGCATAAACAATCAACCGAGAGACAAAATAAATGAAAGCAACTAAAATATTTACAGATTTTTTTAACAGCGAAAAAGCAGGTGGTCTTGTTTTAATTGCTTGCACAATTTTATCATTGACACTTGCTAACTCAAATTTTGGAGCAAGTTATCACGACTTTTTCCAAAGTCAACTTGCAGGACACAGTTTTGAGCATTGGATTAATGATGGTTTAATGACTATTTTCTTTTTGCTCATTGGATTGGAATTAGAAAGAGAAATTTATCAAGGCGAACTTTCAAATATCAAAGACGCTTTATTACCAATTTTTGGTGCATTGGGTGGAATGCTGATTCCAGCAGGAATATTTTTGTTATTCAATTATGGAACTGCAACGCAATCAGGTGCAGGTATTCCAATGGCGACAGATATTGCTTTTGCTTTGGGAATTTTATCACTGTTAGGCAATCGAGTACCAACTTCTCTAAAAATATTTTTGACAGCATTAGCAGTTATTGACGATTTAGGAGCAATAATTATTATTGCCATTTTCTACACCAAAACTTTACTTTGGACAAACCTATTTATCGCATTAGGAATTTGGCTTTTGTTATTTATCATCGGAAAACTAAATGTGAGAAATTTAATTCCCTACTTAATAGGCGGAGTTGCAATGTGGTATTTTATGCTTCATTCAGGCGTTCACGCCACTATTACGGGTGTTTTGTTGGCATTTGCCATTCCATTTGGTAATGGAGGCGAAAAATCAACTTCGTATATTTTGCAACATTTTCTACACAAACCAGTTGCTTTTATAATTTTACCAATATTTGCGTTAGCCAATACAGCAATAGTTTTTAGTGGCGACATTTCACAAACATTGACAGAAAATAACAGCTTAGGAATAGCACTTGGTCTAATAGTTGGCAAACCTTTGGGTATTTTTCTTTTCGCACTTTTAGCAGTCACTTTTGGACTTTGCAAACTACCATCAGATTTAAATTGGAAGTCAATTTTTGGTGTAGGACTTTTGGCAGGAATAGGTTTTACAATGTCTATTTTTGTAACCTTACTTGCTTTTGACAACGAAACAATAATAAATAACTCAAAATTAATAATCTTAATTTCTTCATTAATAGCAGGACTTTTAGGTTTTTTTGTTTTGAACGGGATTTTAAACAAAACATATATAGACGATGAGCAATAAAGTGTTTGATTTTATTAATCTTCATAATGGTGAAGAGGAGCAAAAAAAAGTTTTAGAAAATATAAAATCCAATATTTCTTTTCGTGGTTCTAACTTATGGATTTTGGCTTGTGCAATCGTAATTGCATCAGTTGGTTTAAATGTAAATTCAACAGCAGTCATCATTGGTGCAATGCTTATTTCTCCATTAATGAGTCCAATAGTTGGAGCAGGATTTGCCTTGGCAATTTATGATTTCGAATTACTAAAAAAATCAGGAAAAAACCTTTTAATAGCAACTATTGTAAGTTTAGTAGTCGCTTCAATTTATTTTTTCATAAGTCCTTTTAAAGAAACTCAATCAGAATTATTAGCAAGAACATCTCCAAATATTTATGATGTTCTTATCGCTTTTTTTGGAGGTTTAGTAGGTGTAATTGCTCTAACAAGAGTAGAAAAAGGGAATCCAATTCCAGGCGTGGCTATCGCCACGGCTTTAATGCCTCCTCTTTGTACAGCAGGTTATGGTTTAGCGATAGGAAATTTTTCATATTTTTTTGGTGCTTTTTATTTATACACGATTAATTGCTTTTTTATATGTATTTCTACTTTTTTGATAATTAAATATCTAAAATATGAACCTGTAAGAAGTTTGAATCCTAAATTTGAAAAACAAATTAGATATGGCATCACTTCTTTAATTTTGATTATGATAATTCCAAGTTTTTATTTGGCATATAATCTACTCAATGAAAAAAAGTACGCTCAAAAAGTAGAACGGTTTATCTCAAATGAGTTTACAAATAAAGGCTACACAATTATTTATAAAAACACAAAATTTAATTCAAATCCTAAAAAAATTGAAGTCGCATTTTTGACCAAAAAATTTAATGCTGAAGAAATAAAAGTGTTAAATCAAAAGTTAGTTCAATACGATATTAGCAATACAAAATTAGAAATAAAACAAGATGCAAAAGATTTAAAAAGTGAAATTTTAAATGAATTAAATAATCAGAATAAAAATTTATCTGAAAAAGATGTTTTAATAAATAATCTTCAAAATGAACTTGGAGAATATAAATTTGATAATTCTGATATTCAGAAAGAATTAAAAATATTATTTCCAGAACTTAAAAATGTATCGTTTGGTAGACATTCAATAAATCAAAATACTGATAGTGCAAAAGTTCTAACAGTTGTTCTTTATCAAATTGACAATAAAAAGGAAAATGTAGATACAGAAAAAATCAGAAATTGGTTAAACCAAAAATTGAAAACAACAAATGTGAAATTAATTAAGCAAGAATAAGGGCAGCAGGTAACAGCAGTTTGGCAAAATGGCGGGTTCAGTGCTAAATTGGACATTTGGTTTTCAAATGAAGTTTAGTGCTAAAATGAAAGTAAGTGCTTTAAAATCCGCCACTTCGCCAAGCTGCAAAACGTTATAGCCAATGGTAGGACGACAGACACAGCAAAATGACCACACATTTCAAAGGAGAGAATGCCGAAAATCTTTAAGAGTAGGTATTAAATAAAATTAAAAACAAAAAAAATGAGAACAATCAAACATTTAGCAATTATCGGAGTGGTAGCACTAATGTCAGCTTGTGCAAGCACAGCCAATTTTCCCGTTTCGAGCACAGTACCTGCTGCGAATATTACCGCTACAAAAAAGCAGGACAAAAACAAAAATTTTGTAATTGAAGTAACTGCAATAAACTTAGCGGAAGCTAGTAGATTAAATCCCCCTAAAAACAACTACAGTGTTTGGATAGTTGTTGAAAATGGAACCACTAAAAATGTTGGTCAATTAATTAACAAAAATGCTAAAAAAGCAACATTGAAAACAACAACTCCATTTAATGTTAAGGAAATTTTCATTACAGCTGAAGAACAAGGAAATTTGAATTACCCAGTTGGGACAGAAATTTCTCGAACTACTTTCAATAAGTAATGTTATGAAGTTTTTAAAAACATTTGTACTGCTACTCCTTTTTGGAGTAGCAGTTATTTTTATTGTACAAAACTTAGAAACCGTACAGTTGTCTTTTTTAAAATGGAGTGTTACTATACCTTTATCGTTTGCAACTGCTATAATTTACATTTTAGGTGCAATTTCAAGTGGTTTAATATTTTCAATTCTGAAAAAACTAACAATTGAAGATTCTGATAAGATAAGTTAATTTCTAAAAACAAACAATATGAGTACAGAAGAAAAAAATAATTTTGTTGAAACCTCTCAAAGTAAAACCAAAACACATTCAAAGAAAAACTTGTTGGCTTTTTCAAAAACAATAAAGCTGCAACAGTTTTAATCGTATTGTTGTTGGTCGTTTTTATCTCGTTTTCCATTAAAATTCGCATAAACGATAAAACCTTTAATAATGAGAAAACACAATTGATAACTCAATATGAAAGCAAAATTGACAGTTTGCAAATAAAGCACCTTGAGTTTGCTACAGAAGTTTTTTCGTGGTCAGTAAGAAGCGAATTACTAAGGAATAACACTGAAAATCTCAATCAATTACTCAGTATTTTTGTCCGACAGTCTGGAGCAGATTTGGTGCAACTTGTAAACCCAAAGGACAATATTGTTCTATTATCGTCAGACAAGAAATTTGAAGGAACTACTCTTGAAACAACAGGTTTTTCAAACCTTACAAACACTAAAGTTTATACAAAAGAAATTTTAGTAAAAATTGTCAGTCCTGTAATGTGATTTAACGATAAAATTGGGGTTCTGCTAGTAGTGTTGAATAAATAACCACTGGCTATAACAGCAGTTTGGCAAAATGGCGGGTTCAGTGCTAAATTGAACATTCGGTTTTCAAATGAAGTTTAGTGCTAAATTGAAAGTAAGTGCTTCTAAATCCGCCACTTCGCCAAGCTGCAATCCGTTAGCGGTCAGCTTCAAAAACGAACCGCAAACGGGAAAGCCGAAAACCGAATGGAGTAAGCAAATTTAAATGGAAAAAAAAATGAAAAAAATAATTTTTACTTTAGCATTATTATTAGTAACTACATTTGGATTCAGTCAAAAACTTACTTATTCGAAAGATTATAATGGCAATACTGTGGCAAAAGACCAATATGGCAATATTGTAGCAACAGGTTCAACAAATTACAATGGAGATTTCGTATGGAAAGACAAATACGGTAATGTAATAAAAACTGATTCTGAAGATTATAACGGAAATACTGTTTCAAAAGACAGTTATGGAAACAAACAAAGTACACAATCTACTGATTATAATGGAAATGAAGTTGTAAAAGACCAATATGGCAATGTAATTTATACTTTATCAAAAGATTACAATGGAAATATTGTAAAAAAAGATAAATATGGAAATACTTTAGGTACTTATAAAAAAGACTATAATGGTAACTTGGTATTTTACCCGAACAATTAGTAAACTAATAACATTTGAAAATGAAATTCATAAAACATATAATTTGTATTCTTTTTTTATCATTAGGTATAAACGCTTATTCTCAATATATTCCAAGTACAACTACTGAATTTTCCAAATCAGAAAACGGAAGTATTGGAAAAGAAAAATTTACTTTTTCGTTATATAATTCATTTATTACTATTGTAGATAATTATTACAATACCTCTAAAAAATATGGCCCGATTTTTCTTGACGAAACAAGTTATGATAAGTATGGATATTATTCTGAATTTTACAAGCCCGACATTAAATCTGACCCTTTTGGTTTTACAAGCGGAAAAGCATTAATTGCTTACGTATTTACTTACACTTCAAAAGGTGGAAATATATTGTTCATTTTAGAAGCAAAAATTAATAGCCAACAAGTCAGTAGAAAAAATTTTTATACAAATGAAGGTTATAATAAACTAATTAGTAACCATTCTTCTAGTAATTCTGAATTAAAAGAAACCAATTTTGACATTTCTGATGTTATAATGAATTCAACTACTCTTTCTCAAATTATGGCTAAAATAAGTTTTTCGTTTGAACAAAGTGGCGAAAAGAAAAGAAGCGTTGATGGAGCATTTGATATTGTTACATACACAAATAGTAGTTTAATTCAAGCTCTTGTTAAATATACATCGCAAGGAAATGTTGCAGAAATTGTCTTTGTAATGCCTAAAACTTTTTCTGATTCAATTGATAATGAACTTATAAGGAAATATGGAACAAAATTTATTAATGGAGAAGAAGTAATTCAAAGAGGAGATTTAACTTATGCCATCAAATCTGATGAAAATATTGGAATTATTGTGATAAATTAAATATTAATAGGAAACGATAAAACCGAAAGTAAATTATGCAGAATAATCAAATGAAATACAAAATAAATCAAAGAGTAATTTGTGGTAATTTAAAGTGTTTAGTTATTGCCAACAAATCAAAACCTTATAGACCAAGTGTTGATGTTTATCATCGAAAAGAAATATTTCCTGAAAAGGATTATTTACTTTTCATATTAAAGGATATTACCACTGAAGAATATTTAGGAACTTTAGATGTTAACGAAAGTGAAATTGAGGATGTTGAATGGTAAAACATTGAAACCGAAAAAAAAGCCGAACCGCTAACAGCCGTTTGGCAAGATTGGGTTTATAGGCTTAATTGAAAGTTGGTTTTGTATTTGGAAAAATTTGTGTTTAACCGAAAAATCTCGCTTCTTTAATCCCCAACCTCGCCAAGCGCCAGAACGTCAGGCTGTGAAAAAACCTCTTTTTCAAACCAAAACCTCCAAATTTCAAGTCACTACAATTCAAATAAAGTCTTATACAGAATCACTTTTTTTAGGCTGCTAATTTCTGGGGATAAAAATTAGTTGTTTCAATATAGTATTTAATTAGAATTTCAAATTAATAATCCTTGTGGTTATTGATGTCCGTGGATGATTTAAAAAAAAACTCTTTTTTTTTTAAAAAATCAGCAACATTTTGCTTTTTATTTGTAGGTTTACAATGTTATTTTAAGTTTTTTTTGTCGGATTTTTTCTTCGTTATAAAAACCAATTTATAATTTATCTTGTATTTTAATTTAATATCCAATTTTTAATTAAAATTTCTATAGTATGAATAATTTTACACTCATTAATTCTGTAATTAAAAGTTTATTATCGATTTTCTATTTTCTATTTATCAAAGTACTATTGATTTTGAATAAGTTATTAAAGTTTAATTCTTTTTCTTTTTTTATAAATGTTTTTTTTCTTTTTAATATATCATCTTCAATATATGCTCAAGCTACTATTGTAACAAATCCTTCAAATTTGCAGATAAATACTGCTTTAAATGGGCCTGGAATAGTTATCGTTGGTGGAACATTGTCGGGAGGTGCAGCTGCTGCAACTTTACGTGCAAATCAAGTTGCCACCTTTTCTAATGGTATTAGTGGCGCTGGTTTGCAGATACCGAGCGGTGTGTACTTTACTACAGGAAGTGCCCCTTTCGAATTAGCAAACAAAAATACTGCTGTCCAAAAAAGTTTTAACCCTGCTGGAGCTACAACATTATCAGATCCCAATTTATCTTTAATTGATCCTACCGCAACACGTGACTTAGTATCGTATTCTTTTACAATAACTTTAGCACCGAATGTTTCGGGACTACTTTTTAGTTATCAATTTGGTTCAGAGGAGTTTCCAGATTATGTAGGTTCTAATTTTGATGATGCTTTTGGTTTTTTTGTTTCGGGGCCTGGTATTTCTGGAGTTCAGAATTTCGCAACATTGCCAAATGGTAATGTCACATCAATAAATAAGGTAAATTCTGGTATTCCTGGATTTAGCTCACCGGCAACACCTGTCGCTGCATACGATGGTTCTCAATCTGCTTTGTATATCAATAATGGTCACATTACAACTACTACTGGAGGTAAATATAACCTGAATACAGCGCCTCAACCAGGACCTTTCCCAATTTTTACAGAACATAATGGTTTAACAAAGTCGATAAAGAAATCCATTGCTGGCTTAACTCCTGGAGGAACTTATACTTTTAAAATTGTAATTGCTGACGCTGGTGATGCATCGTTGGATTCGGGTGTTTTTTTAGATATTATAGAGGGTATAATTTCTGCCGATCTCTCTGTTTCTAAAACTGTAAATAACCCAAGTCCAAATGTGGGAAGCAATGTTGTTTTTACACTCACAGCAGGCAATACTGGTCCCGGTAACGCACCAAATACCAAGATTACTGATTTGTTACCAGCTGGTTACACTTTTGTGTCGGCTACGCCAAGTGTTGGGACATACGATTCCTCGACAGGGGTTTGGGATATTGGTTTATTAAATATAAGCTCTTCCCCAACTTTGCAGATTACTGCTACGGTAAAAGCTGCAGGTCCTTATTTGAATAGTGCTTCTATAGCATCTCCAGATATTGCAGATCCTACCCCTGGAAATAATACCTCTAGTGTTACCCCAACACCGGTTGCACAGTCTAATGTTGGTATAACCAAAACCGCAAGTAGCGCTACGCCTAATGTTGGCAGTAATGTTACTTTTACTTTAACAGCAACCAATGCAGGTCCAAGTGCTGCATCAGGAGTAAGTGTAACGGATATTTTACCTTCCGGTTATACTTTTGTAAGTGCCAGCACAGCTGCAGGAACCTATACAAATGGAACGGGAATCTGGGCCATTGGTACTTTAGCCAATGGAGCGAATGCTACCTTATCTATCATTGCCACAGTCAATGCCTCAGGAACGTATACCAACAGTGCGAGTATCGCTGCCAATGAAGCAGATCCTACCCCTGGAAATAATACCTCTAGTGTTACCCCAACCCCGGTTGCGCAGTCTAATGTTGGTATAACCAAAACCGCAAGTAGCGCTACGCCTAATGTTGGCAGTAATGTTACTTTTACCTTAACAGCAACTAATGCAGGCCCAAGTGCTGCAACAGGAGTGAGTGTAACAGATATTTTACCTTCCGGCTATACTTTTGTAAGTGCCAGCACAGTTAGCGGAACCTATACAAGTGGAACTGGAATCTGGGCGATTGGTGCTTTAGCCAATGGAGCGAATGCTACATTATCTATCATTGCCACAGTCAATGCCTCAGGAACGTATACCAACAGTGCGAGTATCGCTGCCAATGAAGCAGATCCTACCCCTGGAAATAATACCTCTAGTGTTACCCCAACACCGGTTGCACAGTCTAATGTTGGTATAACCAAAACCGCAAGTAGCGCTACGCCTAATGTTGGCAGTAATGTTACTTTTACTTTAACAGCAACCAATGCAGGTCCAAGTGCTGCATCAGGAGTAAGTGTAACGGATATTTTACCTTCCGGTTATACTTTTGTAAGTGCCAGCACAGCTGCAGGAACCTATACAAATGGAACGGGAATCTGGGCCATTGGTACTTTAGCCAATGGAGCGAATGCTACCTTATCTATCATTGCCACAGTCAATGCCTCAGGAACGTATACCAACAGTGCGAGTATCGCTGCCAATGAAGCAGATCCTACCCTTGGAAATAATACCTCTAGTGTTACCCCAACACCGGTTGCACAGTCTAATGTTGGTATAACCAAAACCGCAAGTAGCGCTACGCCTAATGTTGGCAGTAATGTTACTTTTACTTTAACAGCAACCAATGCAGGTCCAAGTGCTGCATCAGGAGTAAGTGTAACGGATATTTTACCTTCCGGTTATACTTTTGTAAGTGCCAGCACAGCTGCAGGAACCTATACAAATGGAACGGGAATCTGGGCCATTGGTACTTTAGCCAATGGAGCGAATGCTACCTTATCTATCATTGCCACAGTCAATGCCTCAGGAACGTATACCAACAGTGCGAGTATCGCTGCCAATGAAGCAGATCCTACCCCTGGAAATAATACCTCTAGTGTTACCCCAACCCCGGTTGCACAGTCTAATGTTGGTATAACCAAAACCGCAAGTAGCGCTACGCCTAATGTTGGCAGTAATGTTACTTTTACTTTAACAGCAACCAATGCAGGTCCAAGTGCTGCATCAGGAGTAAGTGTAACGGATATTTTACCTTCCGGTTATACTTTTGTAAGTGCCAGCACAGCTGCAGGAACCTATACAAATGGAACGGGAATCTGGGCCATTGGTACTTTAGCCAATGGAGCGAATGCTACCTTATCTATCATTGCCACAGTCAATGCCTCAGGAACGTATACCAACAGTGCGAGTATCGCTGCCAATGAAGCAGATCCTACCCCTGGAAATAATACCTCTAGTGTTACCCCAACACCGGTTGCACAGTCTAATGTTGGTATAACCAAAACCGCAAGTAGCGCTACGCCTAATGTTGGCAGTAATGTTACTTTTACTTTAACAGCAACCAATGCAGGTCCAAGTGCTGCATCAGGAGTAAGTGTAACGGATATTTTACCTTCCGGTTATACTTTTGTAAGTGCCAGCACAGCTGCAGGAACCTATACAAATGGAACGGGAATCTGGGCCATTGGTACTTTAGCCAATGGAGCGAATGCTACCTTATCTATCATTGCCACAGTCAATGCCTCAGGAACGTATACCAACAGTGCGAGTATCGCTGCCAATGAAGCAGATCCTACCCCTGGAAATAATACCTCTAGTGTTACCCCAACCCCGGTTGCGCAGTCTAATGTTGGTATAACCAAAACCGCAAGTAGCGCTACGCCTAATGTTGGCAGTAATGTTACTTTTACCTTAACAGCAACTAATGCAGGCCCAAGTGCTGCAACAGGAGTGAGTGTAACAGATATTTTACCTTCCGGCTATACTTTTGTAAGTGCCAGCACAGTTAGCGGAACCTATACAAGTGGAACTGGAATCTGGGCGATTGGTGCTTTAGCCAATGGAGCGAATGCTACATTATCTATCATTGCCACAGTCAATGCCTCAGGAACGTATACCAACAGTGCGAGTATCGCTGCCAATGAAGCAGATCCTACCCCTGGAAATAATACCTCTAGTGTTACCCCAACCCCGGTTGCGCAGTCTAATGTTGGTATAACCAAAACCGCAAGTAGCGCTACGCCTAATGTTGGCAGTAATGTTACTTTTACCTTAACAGCAACTAATGCAGGCCCAAGTGCTGCAACAGGAGTGAGTGTAACAGATATTTTACCTTCCGGCTATACTTTTGTAAGTGCCAGCACAGTTAGCGGAACCTATACAAGTGGAACTGGAATCTGGGCGATTGGTGCTTTAGCCAATGGAGCGAATGCTACATTATCTATCATTGCCACAGTCAATGCCTCAGGAACGTATACCAACAGTGCGAGTATCGCTGCCAATGAAGCAGATCCTACCCCTGGAAATAATACCTCTAGTGTTACCCCAACACCCATAAATATAATTGTTGCGGTAACAGAAACGACCCCTGCGGTTAATGGATTACCAGGAGGCACCACCACGGCATTAACGAGCAACGACACCTTAAATGGAAGTCCAGTAGTAGTAGGTACTGCAGCAGGGAATGTACAAATTACATCAAGTGCGGTTCCAGTAGGATCAGGACTAGTAGTAAATGCAGATGGAACAGTAACAGTTCCAGCCAACACCCCATCTGGAAACTATTCAGTAAGTTATACGATTTGTGAAGTAAACAACCCATTGAATTGTAGTACCATTAGCTCTACGGTAGTAGTAAGTGCCCCGGCGATTGTTGCGGTAACAGAAACGACCCCTGCGGTTAATGGATTACCAGGAGGCACCACCACGGCATTAACGAGCAACGACACCTTAAATGGAAGTCCAGTAGTAGTAGGTACTGCAGCAGGGAATGTACAAATTACATCAAGTGCGGTTCCAGTAGGATCAGGACTAGTAGTAAATGCAGATGGAACAGTAACAGTTCCAGCCAACACCCCATCTGGAAACTATTCAGTAAGTTATACGATTTGTGAAGTAAACAACCCATTGAATTGTAGTACCATTAGCTCTACGGTAGTAGTAAGTGCCCCAGCGATTGTTGCGGTAACAGAAACGACCCCTGCGGTTAATGGATTACCAGGTGGCACCACCACGGCATTAACGAGCAACGACACCTTAAATGGAAGTCCAGTAGTAGTAGGTACTGCAGCAGGGAATGTACAAATTACATCAAGTACGGTTCCAGTAGGATCAGGACTAGTAGTAAATGCAGATGGAACAGTAACAGTTCCAGCCAACACCCCATCTGGAAACTATTCAGTAAGTTATACGATTTGTGAAGTAAACAACCCATTGAATTGTAGTACCATTAGCTCTACGGTAGTAGTAAGTGCCCCAGCGATTGTTGCGGTAACAGAAACGACCCCTGCGGTTAATGGATTACCAGGAGGCACCACCACGGCATTAACGAGCAACGACACCTTAAATGGAAGTCCAGTAGTAGTAGGTACTGCAGCAGGGAATGTACAAATTACATCAAGTGCGGTTCCAGTAGGATCAGGACTAGTAGTAAATGCAGATGGAACAGTAACAGTTCCAGCCAACACCCCATCTGGAAACTATTCAGTAAGTTATACGATTTGTGAAGTAAACAACCCATTGAATTGTAGTACCATTAGCTCTACGGTAGTAGTAAGTGCCCCAGCGATTGTTGCGGTAACAGAAACGACCCCTGCGGTTAATGGATTACCAGGAGGCACCACCACGGCATTAACGAGCAACGACACCTTAAATGGAAGTCCAGTAGTAGTAGGTACTGCAGCAGGGAATGTACAAATTACATCAAGTGCGGTTCCAGTAGGATCAGGACTAGTAGTAAATGCAGATGGAACAGTAACAGTTCCAGCCAACACCCCATCTGGAAACTATTCAGTAAGTTATACGATTTGTGAAGTAAACAACCCATTGAATTGTAGTACCATTAGCTCTACGGTAGTAGTAAGTGCCCCAGCGATTGTTGCGGTAACAGAAACGACCCCTGCGGTTAATGGATTACCAGGAGGCACCACCACGGCATTAACGAGCAACGACACCTTAAATGGAAGTCCAGTAGTAGTAGGTACTGCAGCAGGGAATGTACAAATTACATCAAGTGCGGTTCCAGTAGGATCAGGACTAGTAGTAAATGCAGATGGAACAGTAACAGTTCCAGCCAACACCCCATCTGGAAACTATTCAGTAAGTTATACGATTTGTGAAGTAAACAACCCATTGAATTGTAGTACCATTAGCTCTACGGTAGTAGTAAGTGCCCCAGCGATTGTTGCGGTAACAGAAACGACCCCTGCGGTTAATGGATTACCAGGAGGCACCACCACGGCATTAACGAGCAACGACACCTTAAATGGAAGTCCAGTAGTAGTAGGTACTGCAGCAGGGAATGTACAAATTACATCAAGTGCGGTTCCAGTAGGATCAGGACTAGTAGTAAATGCAGATGGAACAGTAACAGTTCCAGCCAACACCCCATCTGGAAACTATTCAGTAAGTTATACGATTTGTGAAGTAAACAACCCATTGAATTGTAGTACCATTAGCTCTACGGTAGTAGTAAGTGCCCCAGCGATTGTTGCGGTAACAGAAACGACCCCTGCGGTTAATGGATTACCAGGAGGCACCACCACGGCATTAACGAGCAACGACACCTTAAATGGAAGTCCAGTAGTAGTAGGTACTGCAGCAGGGAATGTACAAATTACATCAAGTGCGGTTCCAGTAGGATCAGGACTAGTAGTAAATGCAGATGGAACAGTAACAGTTCCAGCCAACACCCCATCTGGAAACTATTCAGTAAGTTATACGATTTGTGAAGTAAACAACCCATTGAATTGTAGTACCATTAGCTCTACGGTAGTAGTAAGTGCCCCAGCGATTGTTGCGGTAACAGAAACGACCCCTGCGGTTAATGGATTACCAGGAGGCACCACCACGGCATTAACGAGCAACGACACCTTAAATGGAAGTCCAGTAGTAGTAGGTACTGCAGCAGGGAATGTACAAATTACATCAAGTGCGGTTCCAGTAGGATCAGGACTAGTAGTAAATGCAGATGGAACAGTAACAGTTCCAGCCAACACCCCATCTGGAAACTATTCAGTAAGTTATACGATTTGTGAAGTAAACAACCCATTGAATTGTAGTACCATTAGCTCTACGGTAGTAGTAAGTGCCCCAGCGATTGTTGCGGTAACAGAAACGACCCCTGCGGTTAATGGATTACCAGGAGGCACCACCACGGCATTAACGAGCAACGACACCTTAAATGGAAGTCCAGTAGTAGTAGGTACTGCAGCAGGGAATGTACAAATTACATCAAGTGCGGTTCCAGTAGGATCAGGACTAGTAGTAAATGCAGATGGAACAGTAACAGTTCCAGCCAACACCCCATCTGGAAACTATTCAGTAAGTTATACGATTTGTGAAGTAAACAACCCATTGAATTGTAGTACCATTAGCTCTACGGTAGTAGTAAGTGCCCCAGCGATTGTTGCGGTAACAGAAACGACCCCTGCGGTTAATGGATTACCAGGAGGCACCACCACGGCATTAACGAGCAACGACACCTTAAATGGAAGTCCAGTAGTAGTAGGTACTGCAGCAGGGAATGTACAAATTACATCAAGTGCGGTTCCAGTAGGATCAGGACTAGTAGTAAATGCAGATGGAACAGTAACAGTTCCAGCCAACACCCCATCTGGAAACTATTCAGTAAGTTATACGATTTGTGAAGTAAACAACCCATTGAATTGTAGTACCATTAGCTCTACGGTAGTAGTAAGTGCCCCAGCGATTGTTGCGGTAACAGAAACGACCCCTGCGGTTAATGGATTACCAGGAGGCACCACCACGGCATTAACGAGCAACGACACCTTAAATGGAAGTCCAGTAGTAGTAGGTACTGCAGCAGGGAATGTACAAATTACATCAAGTGCGGTTCCAGTAGGATCAGGACTAGTAGTAAATGCAGATGGAATAGTAACAGTTCCAGCCAACACCCCATCTGGAAACTATTCAGTAAGTTATACGATTTGTGAAGTAAACAACCCATTGAATTGTAGTACCATTAGCTCTACGGTAGTAGTAAGTGCCCCGGCGATTGTTGCGGTAACAGAAACGACCCCTGCGGTTAATGGATTACCAGGAGGCACCACCACGGCATTAACGAGCAACGACACCTTAAATGGAAGTCCAGTAGTAGTAGGTACTGCAGCAGGGAATGTACAAATTACATCAAGTGCGGTTCCAGTAGGATCAGGACTAGTAGTAAATGCAGATGGAACAGTAACAGTTCCAGCCAACACCCCATCTGGAAACTATTCAGTAAGTTATACGATTTGTGAAGTAAACAACCCATTGAATTGTAGTACCATTAGCTCTACGGTAGTAGTAAGTGCCCCAGCGATTGTTGCGGTAACAGAAACGACCCCTGCGGTTAATGGATTACCAGGAGGCACCACCACGGCATTAACGAGCAACGACACCTTAAATGGAAGTCCAGTAGTAGTAGGTACTGCAGCAGGGAATGTACAAATTACATCAAGTGCGGTTCCAGTAGGATCAGGACTAGTAGTAAATGCAGATGGAACAGTAACAGTTCCAGCCAACACCCCATCTGGAAACTATTCAGTAAGTTATACGATTTGTGAAGTAAACAACCCATTGAATTGTAGTACCATTAGCTCTACGGTAGTAGTAAGTGCCCCAGCGATTGTTGCGGTAACAGAAACGACCCCTGCGGTTAATGGATTACCAGGAGGCACCACCACGGCATTAACGAGCAACGACACCTTAAATGGAAGTCCAGTAGTAGTAGGTACTGCAGCAGGGAATGTACAAATTACATCAAGTGCGGTTCCAGTAGGATCAGGACTAGTAGTAAATGCAGATGGAACAGTAACAGTTCCAGCCAACACCCCATCTGGAAACTATTCAGTAAGTTATACGATTTGTGAAGTAAACAACCCATTGAATTGTAGTACCATTAGCTCTACGGTAGTAGTAAGTGCCCCGGCGATTGTTGCGGTAACAGAAACGACCCCTGCGGTTAATGGATTACCAGGAGGCACCACCACGGCATTAACGAGCAACGACACCTTAAATGGAAGTCCAGTAGTAGTAGGTACTGCAGCAGGGAATGTACAAATTACATCAAGTGCGGTTCCAGTAGGATCAGGACTAGTAGTAAATGCAGATGGAACAGTAACAGTTCCAGCCAACACCCCATCTGGAAACTATTCAGTAAGTTATACGATTTGTGAAGTAAACAACCCATTGAATTGTAGTACCATTAGCTCTACGGTAGTAGTAAGTGCCCCAGCGATTGTTGCGGTAACAGAAACGACCCCTGCGGTTAATGGATTACCAGGAGGCACCACCACGGCATTAACGAGCAACGACACCTTAAATGGAAGTCCAGTAGTAGTAGGTACTGCAGCAGGGAATGTACAAATTACATCAAGTACGGTTCCAGTAGGATCAGGACTAGTAGTAAATGCAGATGGAACAGTAACAGTTCCAGCCAACACCCCATCTGGAAACTATTCAGTAAGTTATACGATTTGTGAAGTAAACAACCCATTGAATTGTAGTACCATTAGCTCTACGGTAGTAGTAAGTGCCCCAGCGATTGTTGAAGTTCCATCAATTGCCATAATTAAGACAGCGGTATTTAATGATGAAAATAGTAATGGGAATGCTGATGCTGGCGAAACAATAACTTATAACTTCAAGGTTACTAATACTGGAAATGTTCCTTTGTACAATATTACTGTTTCAGATCCATTATCTGGTATTATTATGTCAGGAGGTCCAATAGATTTGAATGTAAATGATACGGATGAAGTTTCTTTTAGTGCTCAATATAGCATCACGCAAAATGATATTAATAATGGAAGTATTAGTAATCAGGCTAGTGTAATGGGTAGTACTCTAAGTGGAATTAAAGTTGAGGATAAGTCCGATAACATAAATAATCTAGGTGACAATCCAACAGTTTTATTATTAAGTGGATGTGTAATCAAAATTTTTAATGCCGTTTCAATAAATGGTGATAGTATGAACGAAAGATTCTATATACAAGGAATAGAATGTTATCCTGACAACACAGTTCAAATTTATAATCGTTGGGGTGTATTGGTTTTTGAAAGAGATCATTACAATAATACCGATGTTGCCTTTAGAGGAATTTCAGAAGGACGTGTTACCATTAAAGAATTAAAAGGATTACCAGAGGGAACATATTATTATATCATAAAATATAAAGACCATCAATCTACTCCTCATCAGGAAGCGGGTTATCTGTACTTGACCAAATAATATTCTATGCTAATTAATTGGCTTGTTGAAGTTGAGCTGTTATTAAAAATGAAAAAAATGAAAAAGTTAATTTTAGTTTTACTGTTTTGTTCAACTGCAAGCTTTGCACAGCAGGATGCACAATTTACACAATACATGTACAATACCATTAATGTGAATCCTGCTTATGCGGGATCACGTGGAGTACTGAGTATTTTTGGTTTATATCGTACCCAATGGGTTGGGTTAGATGGCGCGCCGGAAACAAGTAGTTTTTCTGTAAATACACCAGTTGGTAATAACGTTGGGTTAGGAGTTTCATTAATCAATGATAAAATAGGTCCAACGAATGAGAATAACTTATCGGCAGATTTTTCGTATTCTATACCAACATCGGCTACAGCCAAATTATCTTTTGGTATAAAAGGATCAGCAAATTTATTCAAATTAGATCCAACTAAATTAACACCGGAAGATCAGGGAGATCCGCAATTTCAGGATTTCAAAAATAAATTCACGCCTAATATTGGAGCCGGAGTTTACTGGCATACAGATAAAGCTTATGTAGGTTTATCGGTTCCTAATTTCATTCAGACCAATCGTTATGATGATAATGATGTTGCGATTTACAAAGACAAAATTAACTATTATTTTATCGCAGGTTATGTATTTGATTTAGATCGTTATGAAACCGTAAAATTTAAACCGGCTATAATGACAAAAATGGTCGAAGGTTCACCATTGCAAGTAGATGCATCGGCTAACTTTATGTTCAACGATAAATTTGTAATTGGAGTGGCTTACAGATGGAGTGCTTCGGTAAGTTTATTGGCTGGTTTTCAAATCACAGATGGTTTGTATTTGGGTTATGCTTACGATCGTGAAACAACCAAATTAGTGAATTATAATTCAGGATCGCACGAGATATTCCTTCGTTTTGAATTCTTAAACAAATATGGACGTATAACTTCACCAAGATTTTTCTAATTATGAAAGTTAAAAATATAATTTATGCTGCTGTTTTGTCGTCTGTTTGTTTTAACGGAACGGCTCAAAAAACAGTTTTGAATAAAGCAGAGAAGGAGTACAATCAATATGCTTTTGTAGACGCTATTGCTATTTATGAAAAAGTAGCAGAAAGCGGATATAACGATGAAAAAATGTTTCAGAGATTAGGAAACTCCTATTATTTTAATGCCGAATTACCGAAAGCTGCAAAGTGGTATGACGCGCTTTTTGCTTTTAACGAGCAGCAAGAACCTGAATATTATTATAGATATGCTCAGGCACTGAAATCTGTGGGTGATTATGCGAAATCAGATAAAATGCTGGAAATTTTTAATTTGAAAATTAAAACCGATACAAGAGGAGTTTTATTCCAAAACAATAAAAATTATCTGGAGCAGATTAAAGCGAATTCAGGAAGATTTGATATCGCAAATGCCGGAATTAATTCGCAACAATCAGATTACGGAAGTACAATTTATAATAATAAATTAGTATTTGCTTCTGCTCGTGATACCGGAAGTGTTGTTAAAAAAACATTTAAATGGACTAATAAATCGTTTACGAATTTATTTGCTGCGGAGTTAAAAGCGGATGGAACTTTAGAAAATCCAATTCGGTTTGAGAAAAAGATCAATTCTAAATTCAATGAATCTTCTCCGGTCTTCACCAAAGATGGCAAAACAATGTACTTTACCCGAAACAACTTTGTAGGCGGTAAAAAAGGAAAAGACAATAAAAGAGTTACATTATTGAAATTGTACAAAGCCGATTTTATTAATGATAAATGGACCAATATTATAGAGTTGCCTTTTAATAGTGATCAATATAGTATTGCGCATCCTGCTTTAAGTCTGGACGAAAAAAAGCTGTATTTCGCATCAGATATGCCGGGAAGTTTAGGACAATCAGATTTGTTTAGTGTTATTATTAATGAAGATGAAACCTTCGGGAAACCTGAAAATTTAGGAACTGTAATTAATACCGAAGGAAGAGAAACATTCCCTTTTATATCCGGAGATAATGAACTTTATTTTTCAAGCGACGGACGTCCTGGATTAGGCGGACTTGATGTATTTGTGGCAAAAATCAAGGAAGATGCTACTTTTGATCTGGTACAAAATATTGGAGAACCCGTAAATACCAAGTCGGATGATTTTGCTTTTATAATTGACAGCAATACACGTAAAGGTTACTTCTCATCCAACAAAGAAGGCGGAATTGGAAATGATGATATCTATAAATTCACAGAAACAAAAAGACTGGATTGTGAAAAAAAATTATTTGGAATTGTTTCAGATTCTCAAACGAACGAAGCTTTAGCCGATGCGAAAGTAATTTTGCTTGACGATAAGTTTAAGGAAATTGCAACAATAATTTCGGATAAAAACGGAAGTTACAATTTTGATGTAAAATGCAATCAAACCTATTATGTAAGAGTTTCAAAACAAGATTATGAAACTAATGAAAGTCCGATTACAATTCAGCCAACAAATGATAAGCCTGAAGTAGATATTAAATTAAATAAACAAATCAAGCAAATAGAAGTAGGGACAGATTTGGCTAAAACCTTAGAGATTCCTATTATTTATTTTGATCTCGATAAATCATTTATTCGTCAGGAAGCTGCTTTTGAATTAGAGAAAGTACTTGCTGTAATGAAACAATATCCTGAAATGAAAATCGATGTTCGTTCTCATACAGACAGTAGACAGACTCAGGAATATAATATGAGATTGTCTAATAAAAGAGCAAAAGCAACAATCGAATGGTTTGTAAAACGAGGAATTGCCCCAACCAGAATATCAGGGAAAGGATATGGCAAAAGTCAGTTAATCAATAAATGTTCAGATAATGTAGCTTGTACAGAAGATGAACATCAGTTAAACAGAAGAAGTGAATTTGTAATTGTTTCAATGCAATAAGAACTTACAAATCATTATCGATAAAAACACAGTCCTAAAAAGTGTGTAAGTTTTAAAAATAACGGGTTTAACTTTTTAAATAAAGTTGAACCCCTTTTTCAAATATAGTTAAGAACTGATTGAGTATTAATTCCTAATTATGGATTAGAATAGCCCGTTTTTTGGTCAGTTCTATTCAAATAGACCTATATTTCTTAAAAGGGTTCTGTCGCATTTGGGAATAGCTTTTATCTTTGGAATTTTAAAACTAAAAAAAATGAATACCAAATGTCAGAGCTATCCAAAATCTATTCTTCTTCGGGCAGTGTATTTTAAATTAAGATTTACCTTACTTACAGGGATGTATAAGAGATCATGAACATGTGAGGAGTTCATGTTGATCATGCTACTATTCAGCGCTGGGTTTATAAGTTTACACCTTTCATCGAGTTAGAAATGAAGAAGAGAAAAGGCAGAGTGGGGACGAGCTGGAGATTGGATGAGACCTATATCAAAGTAAAAGGTATATAGTGTTATTTATATCGAGCGGTAGATAAATTAGATAATACGGTTGACTTTCTTTTGACCAGAAAAAGACAAAGAATGAGCGCTCAGTCTTTTCTAATTAAAGCAATTAATAATAATTGCCGGCCAAGAGTAATAAACATTGATAAAAGCGGTTCTAATACTGCAGCGATCAAAGTCTAGAACAAACGTTCATTCTCAAAGATTAAAATCCGGCAGTGTAAATATCTCAACAATATTGTCGAACACGACCATCGATTTATAAAATGGAGGATACAAAATGGGTTAGGTTTTAAAAGTTTTGAATCGGCCAGACTAACACTGAGCGGAATTGAAGTTGTACATATGCTAAGAAAGAATCAGATGGTTAGACCATGGGGTAACTATGTTTAAATCATTCTGTAAATTGGAGGGACTAACTTTAAAATTACTTAAAGTGTTATATTTGATTCTGACAGATGCGACAGAACCATTGTTGAAGGATTTCTTGATTTATGAAATGTAATAATCAAAAAATTTAAAAAAGTCCTTTACTCTTTGTAAAGGACTTTCTGTTTAAATTCAAATCTTCCAAATTTAAATTTGTTTAGGGGACTAAACTAAAGTAAAGATAGATAAATTAAGCTTTAGTTGTTAGAAAAATATTTAAATAAAAAAGTTATTGTAAATACCATAAAATATTTCTGATCATCCGTAATCATAATCTAAGTTTTTTAATTCGGTAACTAATCTGATATTTTCGGTTTTAGATTTTTAAGTATATGTCAATTTATATAACAGTAGTAAAAAAAAGGTATCGACTCCAAATGCCATGTACCATATTTTTGCCACAAAACTTATTACTAATTTTTTAAACATTTTTAGATATAGAATTCTATTCCTTGGTGTTGTGATCGCGAATCGAACCTGTGCTTGTTCCAGTAGTCAGTGCGTCGATTATCTTGGTGTAGATATAGGTATTGTCGGCATTTTTGGTCTGCTCGTGCAGTATTGTAGCGTTAAGGGCTTTCCATTTGGAATCCGTATAGTAGGTACTGGCTAGGTTGGATAAGAATACCAGACACTTTTCAACGGCTATACCAATATTAGAGTCAACTTCTTTAAGCAGGGCTTTAGAAACGTATTTGCTTAGGTTGTACTGGGCTTTCTTTGGTATTAGGATAGAATTTACGTTTGGGAAACGCAGTGCTGATTCTGACAGCTTGTAATCGTTTAGGAGAACGTCTAAGTCTCCCGTATCGCCAGTATAGGCAATGTAATCATTTGTAAGGTTCATTGTGATATTCTCTTATTTTCGTTCCATCACTGAGGATGGATTATTGTCTCTTATTCTCTTGATAAGAGATGCTGGGGCATGACTCCCAGCAATCAAGGATTTTAATGAGTTTTCTCTCAGTTATTGCTTTATTATCAAGTATAATTCTAATTCAAATAACAATCAATAGTTTTGGACAACTATTTTTTAAGATATTTGATATTATTTTGCAGACCCACATTTTCAATAGCGCAAACTGCGCATAACGTCATGGTCAAAATACGTCTGTATCCCTTGCTATTACTGGTGTTATTACATATCTATAATAAGTAACATATATAATAGAGAAAGGAAGAGAGAGAGATAGAAAAGCTCCTCAGCATGGTCAATAGCGCAAACTGCGCATAACCTCACAAGAGACAATACTCTGTTAACCCTTGATAGTACAAGGATTGTGCTCTAATTTTCTCTATACATATTAAGTAGCATATATGATAGAGAGAGGAAGAGAGAGGAAGAGAGAGGAAGAGAGAGATTTTCCCTATCTGTTCCTTATAGTACCCTAAACCCCTAATAATGTACCTATAAGGCTACAGATGCTCCTGTAAACGCTGGTAAGCCTGTAAAGTGGATAATCTACCTCAACAGACCACTGCGTGACCACACAGACCCCCGTACTCCCTGTAAACACTAATGCTCCAGAGCCAAGTTACCCACCCGTGTACATCCGAAAAAGTGTACTTCTCCTGACCCGTAGCTCGGATATATCCGTGAACTGCGCTACCAAAATTCAGAAAAAAAATTCTGAGGAAAAAAACGGAAAAAAATTTCTGAGAAAAAATCTCGAATTTGATTTCCGACCATATTTATAGTAAAAGAGAACATGAAAATAGTAATAAGCTTATCCCAACTAAAACAAGTACTTAAGACCCAAAATATCAGATACCCGCTGTCATTCAAAGCAGGTAATTTTACGGACAAGGAACTTGAAGAGTTTTCACGATTGATACAATCCAAAGAACGAGGCTAACGACCTCGTTTTTTTGTGCTCTGAAATGACCAAAAAAGCTGTGAGCCCAGGAAAATCAGGATTTTTCTTGTTTAATCCAAAATAGACCTGGACATTTGTTTCACTCTTTGAGATAAGTGAAAGCAACCGTGTAAACCCAGTGAAATCAAGGGTTTGCGAAAGATGAAGAATCGACCGCTTTCAGATACATATATTAAGGTAGAAAAGTGAAACTTAAATAGAGCATTATGGCATTAAAAGGACAAAAGACAACAAGTGATTTTTTAGAGTGGGACAAGATGCAGACCATCGTTTTGAAACTGGAGCGTGATAATGACCTGAAATTTGCGCTACTCATTGCAACAGGTTCTTACATTGGACTGAGGATTTCAGACTTGCTTCAACTCAGATGGAATCAGGTTTTGAATCAGGATTACTTCACCATCACGGAGAAGAAGACCAACAAAATACGAAAAGTGACCATCAACCCAGAACTACAGACCATACTTAAAAGGTTATTTGTTCAGTTGGAAGCTAAAGAAACTGACCTAATGTTCGCCAACCGCTCAGGAGAAAAGCCGTTCAGCATCCAATATGTGAACAGCAAGCTGAAAGATATTTTTACCAGATACAACGTGAGAGGTCAGTATTCCAGCCACTTTATGAGAAAAACACTGGGTCGCAGAATTTGGGAAGTGAACAAGTATTCTGACCAAGCCTTATTACTTCTATCGCAATTGTTCAATCATACAAGTATATCGACCACTAAAATCTACCTAGGAATTAGAGAACAAGAAATCAGTAACCTATATTTGAGTGTCTAAAAATAATCATTATGACCAAAAAGGAACGATTAGAATACTACATACTGGTAGAACCAAAGTTAAAGGCAATTTTTATAAGCAACGGATTTATTGCTCCAAACGAAGAAGATTTCCAAAAAATGAACCTCTCCAAGAAAAACAGAGATGAATTTTTAGCTTATTTTAAGGATAGGTGGTTCAACGCTGAGCATTTTGAATCGGAGGAACTTGCTTTGGAGTTGAAGGAAAATTCAGCATTCCTTGAAAAAAAACTGGGTTCTGAGGCAATGAAGCACATTTCAGGTTCAGATGAGAATCCCGCCAAATTACAGTTACCCAGCAGTTCAGCACTGTTTCAAATCAGCAGGAACATTGATATTGACAAATTTCACTATCATTTAGGGAAAAGGTACACTTTTATCGTAGTTCACAAGCAGACTGGTGCGGTTGCAGGCGGTGCAAATTTAAGCACGCTTTCAATAAGTTATAAAAACGTACTAGAAATCATTAAAAAAGATACCACCCAATTTGAAGTTTTCGAAATTGAAGACCATGTTTTATTCTGTAAGCTTTTGGAAGACGGAGACTTCAAGAAGATAAAAATGGAAAAGTTATTCGAGAATGAAATCTACGAAGTCCCAGATGATTATCCACTGTCTACTATTTTGAAAAGAATAAAATTGTATGAATTTTCCTAGGCTCTGAATGAAGGTAAGCCACTGATAAGATATGACTTGCGCATGCGATGGTATTCGACCTTTAAAGGTATACAGGATTATCATTCATTCAACGATACCTATAACAATGTTCTGGAATTGGAAGGATTTAATGCCATTGACAGGAAAAATGATACAGGATATGTGTGGTTCTATGCAGAAAATCCAATTCAAATTCATCAGGAATTGGTCTTTGAAAACTTCAAAATCCTAAAAAGAATAAAAATTATCGAAAATATTTATACTTTTTTATCTAATGATGGCGTGTAAAATGAGTTTTTTACTCATTTACCGCACCTCCACAACCCTTGTGAAACTTGTGAAACCCCTTGATTCGTAGTATATTTGTAGAAGAAATAAAGGCAGAATGAAAAAAGATTATAAGAAACATTTCAATATTCATGACATCGTCAGGCTGGTGCAACATCTTGTAAAAGATGAACAATATGGATATGGTTTTATGCTAATGGTTGGGAGCACATTAGGATATAAAATAGGAATGCTATTAGAGATGAAATGGGAAAACTTTGTTGATACCGATGGAAAATGCCTGAGCGAAATCAGAACTGGAATTAGTGAGCCCAGACCTGTAATGCTATTTTTGAGAGGTTTTATTGAATACGTTTACCAAAAATCGGGTAATCCGCAGTTGGATTCAAGTCCTTTTGTTAATCATGAGACAAAGGAAAAGTTCAATACCCGAAACCTGAACAGGGAACTCAGGAGAATACAAAAGAAATATGCCTCTGTTGTCGGGATGCCTTACCCACTTTGGAAAAACCGGTCAATTTGCAGCACCCCATTCCGGTAAAAGAGAGCAATTGATTCCGGTTCAAAGTGAACACCTTATTCTTGTAAAAGAGATCAAGTGATTCCGGTTCAAAGTGACCACCTCAAAAAGTAGTGTTTATAAAGAATATCTTACTTGTTTTTAAAACAAAAGATATGGCAAATAAACGACTGGATATGAGAAACATTTTGCAATTATTACGTTTATATACTCAAGGAGTAAGTAAGCTCCAAATAAGCAGACAATTAGGCTTATCGCGCAATACTGTAAAGAAATATATTGAATCATTTCATCAAAATTCTTTTACATATCAAGAGTTATCAGGTCTTAGTAATGAAGATCTGGAAGAACTCTTTGATGGCCAGATAAAACCCGTTCCCGAAAAAAACATAGTTTTAGAATCCTTATTTCCCACGATAGAAAAAGAATTAAAGCGAGTTGGTGTTACCCGCCAATTGCTCTGGGAAGAATATAGGGTAAATCATCCTGATGGCTACAGTTATTCTCAGTTTTGCTATCATTATCAAAATTTGCGAGGCAAACTCAAGCCATCGATGCATATGCATCATAAGGCAGGGGATAAAGTTTTTGTAGACTATACAGGAAAGAAATTATCCGTTATTGACCAGTCTACAGGAGAACTGTGTGAAGTAGAAGTTTTTGTAAGTGTCTTGGGAGCAAGCGGACTTACTTTTGTAGAAGCTACCAGAACCCAAAATAAAGAAGACTTTATGGGAAGTCTGGTAAAAATGCTAGACTATTATCAGGGTGTTCCAAGCGCTATTGTAACTGATAATTTAAGAACAGCTGTTAAAAAGAGTGATAAATATGAGCCTTTAGTAACGGAATATTTATTAGACTTTGCTTCTCATTACGGAACCACAATACTGCCTACCAGAGCTTATCATCCAAAAGATAAAGCTCTGGTTGAAAATGCAGTAAGAATAATTTATACCAGAATTTTTGCTCCTTTACGCAAAGAAGATTTTTTTACTATAGAAGCCTTAAATGACGCTATTTTTCAACTTTTAGAAAAGCATAATACAATGTCTTTTAAAGGCAGAAAATACTCAAGATTAGATTTATTTAATGAAATAGAAAAAGAAACACTATCATTCTTACCTGTCAATCCCTATCAACTCAAAGGCTTTACTAAGGCAACCGTTCATAAATCCAGTCATGTTTATCTCAATAAAGATAAACACTATTACAGTGTCCCTTTTATTTATATGGGCAAGAAGGTGTTGATTATTTACAGTAAAACTACCGTTGAAATTTATCATGGACAGCGCATAATAGCCAGTCATCGGAGAGACTACTCCAAATACCTTTATACGACAAATAAAGAACACATGCCTACATCACATCAGTTTGTGGCAGAGTGGAATCCTGAGAGGTTTATCCAATGGGGAGCTTCTGTTGGAGAATTTTGCAAATCATTTATTATACAAATATTAGATAAAAAACAGCATCCCGAGCAATCTTATAAATCCTGTACCGGTGTATTAAGTTTAGCCAATAAAGTAGGCAATGACAGATTAAACAATGCTTGTAAGAGAGCGATGGATTATGAAAAAATCAATTACCCAATCATCAAATCTATCCTAGAGAAAGGATTAGACTTAATCGATGAAGATCCTACTATTGAAGACAAAGAAATACCCAAACATAATAATATCAGAGGTCGGGAATATTACAAATAATAACCATTAATAAAATAACAATATGAATGATCAAACATTAGAAAAAATGAAATAATTAAGGCTCTACGGAATGTCCAGAGCCTTTAATACTACTTTAGAAGCAAGTACCATCGATTATACAAATGATGAACTTATTGCCTATTTAATTAACTCTGAATACGATGACAGAGAAAATCGAAAAGTAGAAAGATTAATCAATACTGCCAAGTTTAGATATAAAGCTTTTATGGAAGAAATCGATTTTGACAGTTCCAGAGGAGTAGATAAAAACTTGATAAACAGACTTGAGTTTTGTGATTTTATAAAAAACAAACAAAACATCCTGGTCTGTGGAAGTATGGGTGTTGGTAAAAGCTTTATAGCTACCGCAATTGGCTATAAAGCCTGTATGATGGGCTACAAAGTAATGTATTTTAATATCAATAAACTTTTTTCCAAACTTAAAATGGCTAAAGCTGACGGCTCTTATATAAAAGAAATTAATAAAATAGAAAAGCAGGATCTCATTATTCTAGATGATTTTGGGTTGCAATCATTAGATAATCTTAAAAGGCAGGATCTTATGGAGATAATTGAAGACAGGCATGGGAAAAAATCAACTATTATTGCTTCGCAGCTACCAGTTGAATCCTGGCATGAAGTTATTGCAGAACAAACCATTGCAGATGCAATTTTAGATAGAATCGTTCACAATGCTCTTCGGATAGAATTAAAAGGAGAATCAATGAGAAAAAAGAAAATAGAAAAACAACCGATAGAGTAAAATAATTTTATATTTTTAAACTACTTTTTAGACACCTTTTTGAGTTCATTTATACTGCTCACTTTTATCCAGAATTAGGTGCTCACTTTATCCAGAATATCCATGAATACATGGAAGAAATCGGAAAGCAACAGCCAAATGCCAAATATCGGGTCGTTATCCTTTCAGCTATCAAGAAATATTATGATTATCTGGTTATGAGCGGTTACAGAGAAGACCATCCCTGCAAAAAACTCAATATCAAGGTCAACAGCAATCAGGCTGTACAGGTGCAGGATTTGTTCAGCTCAGAAGAACTTCAACTGCTCATGACTCGTGAGAACCGATACCAGAATCTGGACACCAGAAACAAAGTTCTTTTGAATCTGCTGATTTACCAAGGATTAACCAGCGATGAGATTATCAGACTAAATGTTCAGGATATTGATTTAGATGCGGGAACAATCTACATCAAAGCTTCTAAGAATCTCAACAGGAGAAAAGCCAAACTCTTACCTCAACAGATAATGCCTTTTTTTAAATACATCAACGAAGTCAGACCCAGAATGCTCAGAAGCGCAACCGATAAGCTAATCATTGGAAAACTAGGAAAGCCAATAACTGTTGATAGTGTTCATGCCATGATTCAGCCGTTAAAGCCGTTGTTCCCAGATAAGAACCTTAATCCGAAGACCATCCGAATGAGTGTTATCTGTAACTGGCTAAATGAACAAAAACTGCCTCTGGAACATGTTCAGGAACTTGCAGGTCATAAGTGGCCTGGCACTACTGAGAAGTATTTCAAAGTAGATAGTTTTCAACAAAGAGAGTTGATAAATAAGTATTTTCCTCTTTGAAAAATTGACTATATTTGAGATATCTAACCAACTAATTTTTTAAATTATGGCACTTAAAACAGGACCAAAAAGAATAGCAGATTCAACAGGAAAACCAGACCAACGTCAGCGTGATAACAAAGGTACGCCTGGAAATACACCATCGGTGAAACCATCCAAAAATTCTCCTAAAAAGTAAAATTTCGATTATCCGAATAGACGGATTTTAAAAGCAAATGCATTATAAACCTATCATTGATTTGATAGGTTTTTTTTATGCCATATAGTTAGGAATTTCGTAAGATTACTTCTATTTTCGTCACGGAAAGTAAGTTCTTTGAATTACATAACGACTGACAAAGCGCACTAATTTAAGGAAATTTTGTAAAACCTTATAAGTATAAGTACAACGGCAAGGAATTGCAGGATGAGAATATTGGTGGTAATCAACTGAATGTTTACGATTACGGAGCACGTAATTATGACCCTGCACTTGGTAGATGGATGAATATTGACCCATTAGCTGAAAAAAGTCGTCGATGGTCTCCATACAATTATGCTTATAATAATCCAATATCTTTCGTAGACCCAGACGGGATGTTGTCTCAGTCATTTATGAATGAATTATGGAATAAGTCTGGAGACGGAGAAACTAAATGGACTAATAATAATGGGACATTTTCAGCTGATAATGGTGCTACTGTTAATGCAAAGGATGATGATGATGCTTATACTGTAGATAAAAATGGAAATGTGAATCGTGTCGATGAGAAAAAGTATAAAGATAAGAATGGTAAAGAAGTAGATAGATTAATAGCCTTAGATGATAAAGGAAAAAGAACTTCTACTACCATGGATGTCGACGCAGGGACTATAAATGGTGGAACGGGTGGTGAAAAAGGGACGTCTAAATTTGGAAGTTACAGATACTATTTTCGGAAAAATAATGCGAATATCAAACAATTATTCAATTTCCTTGCTTATAATACAAATGTTGAGTGGTCAATAGTAGCATCTTCACAAGAAGCATACATAGCAACTGCTCAGAAAACCGATATTGAATTTGGAGGTATCTCACTGTTAAATGGATTTTTAGAAGAAAATGGGACTATAAAATATACGTATACTCATAGCCATCCAAACGGATATTCTTTGACACCTTCAGGATATGATGGAAAGGACAATTCTCACGGAGGCAATGACATGAAGGTTAAAGCATATTTTAATAGATGGTATCCTGGAAGAGTTACAAATTATATTTACCATATGGGTAAAATTGTAAAATTTTAAAAAAAATAAATATGATAAAATTAATGTTTAGAGTTATTCCTTTAATTGTTTTTGTAATGATAAGTAGTTGCCAAACGGAAAACAAAGATGTTTCGTATAAGGAATTATTAAATTTAAATAGCACTCATGAGATAAAAAAATCTATTCTCACCAAAACTCTAAATGAAGTTTTGAATGATACTGTAAATTACAGTAAATATGATTACCCAATATTATTAATTATTAGTGAAAAATTGTCAACAAAATACAAAGTATGCGTTTCAAAAACTGATTATAATATTTTTAAAAGTAGCCGTCCTGATACGTTTAGTAAGCTTATTGGTTATTCAATTTACAAAGATATTCCAGTTCTACTATTTGGGGACAGTAATAAGAACGTCATAACTTTAGAGAATATTGATTTTTATAATGTATTAGGTAAAATGCCTGAATATGGACGTGGAAATCCACCAATAATTTTTGAGCCGAGGATGAAATGTTATGAAGAAAAATGGTAGTGCTGCAGATTAGGTGTTTTTATAATGTAACCACGTAACTAACTGAAAAAGAATATAAAATTTTAATTGTTGAATAGAAAAACAGACGACCAACAGGTCGTCTCTTTCTTTTTTTGTCTTTTAATAAGCCTTAAAATGCTTTTGTCTTACCTTGGTGTTTCAAATTAGGTCATGAAAATAAAATGGATATGCTAACCAAAATCGGAGAAATAGTTAAGGGTGCAAAATGCACCCTTAATCATTTTTAGATCCCTTTAAGAAGCCTCTTTTTCTTTTTTTGTTTAAATTGTTTCGGAACATAGTCATTTACTTTTTCCCCACGAAGCAGAATATCTGCCAGATTTTCTTTTATATATTTTTTTAATTCAAGATCTTGAAAATTCTCTGAATTTGTTGAAATAGAGTTTTGATGCTTTCTTTCAAGTGTAACAATGTTCATAGCACAGTTTTCCTGAATCCCTTTTGCACTGAATTCTTTTCCAAGACTGCTTCCATTGACAACCGACTGTGTTTTAAAGTCTATAAAAGTAATTCCATAAAGTTTTCCCTCACTGCTTTTTCTTAAAATAGTATGAATGGCTTCATCTTTGAGCCTTTCGGATAATTTCCCGACAGAAGTTATTCTTTCATTTAAAAAAGCCTGTCTCAAAGCATTTCTGACACGGCTTTTACAGTATTGCTTCTTTGATTCATTTATCCTGAATTTTTCTTCCAGAAATTTTAAGGTAGGTCTGCTGCAGAATTCGCTGGCTTTTATCGGCACTCCAATCGGTTTTGAATTCTGGTCAAGTATCTTGTAAAGGAGTCCATTGTTTTTAAAAACTCTCGATTCCTCGCTTCCTCTGTCAGCATGAACATTGTAAAGATTTAAAACTGCATTTAGTTCCGGCAGACTTGAATATTTATAATCAAACAAAACTTTGTTTAAAACTGAATTAATCGCCTTTCTGGAATCTGCTTTTCCGTATTGGACTCTGCCGACATCTATCGGATTTAACGAAAATTGTTCTTTCTGTTTTCTTCCTTCGGCTTTTACAAGTCCGAACATTTCTTCAATTTCTTTTCGGGCAGGCTCTGATTTTCTGATTCCCAGTAAATGCAGATCGATTCTTTTCCCGTCTCTCTGAATGTTGTTTGTCACTATATGGCAGTGCGGATGTCCCGCATCATAATGCTGGTATACCAGATATGGCTGTCTGCCGAATCCGATTTTTTCCATATAAGTGTCTGCAATTTCAGCCAGTTTTTCTTTCGAATGATTTTCCGAGGGATCAAAGTTGAGCGAGATATGCACCGTATTCCGCTTCGCATTGGTATTGAGTTCTGCCAGTTTTAGAAAGCGGTTTAATTTTGAAGTAAAATTTAGTTTTTCCAGTTCAAGAGGATAATTCACAGCACTAATGCATTCCGCTTTTCCGATCTCAACTTTATTTTCGTTGTAATTCAGAATGCCCCTTATCGACGAGCTTGTTTTTATCACTGCAACCATTTTTCTGCTATTTTCTGGGTGTGGCCTGAGACCTCTTCCATTTTATCAAAAAGCCTTTTTCTCTGGATTTCGAACAGATAAAGATGTCCTTTGAAATCGGGAACTGTGTTGAGGGTGTTTATCTTTCTGGCAATCTGATTGATATTATTGCCGATTGCCCGTAATTCGGAAGTAAGTACAGCTGTCTCTTCCATCAGTTCGTCTAAAGACTGGTTTCTGTAGGTGGCGATAATGGGTTTGTTGAATAAGTGGCTTCTGATGTGGTCGCTTAATTTTCGGCAGGTGCTTGCTCTGAATCTTTTTTCCAGTTCGGCATACTCCAAAGGAGTGAATCGCAGTCCCACGATTCGTGTTCTGTTTGAATTTTCTCTTTTCATCATCTATCATTTTCATTGTTATCAAACTCTTTTCTTTTAAGTTTCTCCACCGCCGAGTTCCGAGGCAATGGGTGGCAAGATAGGCGGTTGTTAAACAACCGTTCATCTTGCTGACTGCAGGAACGTGGCAGTATTTTAGACTTTTAAAAGGTAAGTACTAAATTAAATAGAATATTTGGAACTAGACCAACATGGACATATTTTGACCATGACATCTATTGATAGTTGGAAAAAAGCTAAGGTCATATTTAGTTTTTTTCTTTAAAAGAAAGAATTGATCAAGGAAAAAATCATCTATTAGCGTAGCTAAATTTTACTTCGAAAAATTAAATAATTCAAAAGGAAATCTATGTGATATAAATAAAAAGGATGTGGTACGGGAATCCGTAAGAATATCTTTTGCAAGTTTAATATCTTTGGAATAATGAAAGACAGATACCAAAATATAGTCGATAGGGAAAAAGCCAAATTAAGTTTTGAGTTGGCTAAAATTGATCGTCGTTATAAACGAATTATCTTTACTTTGTATGGGACTTTTTTAATCATTCTAATTTGTTGCGTTTATTTCTTTTGCGTTACTTTTTAACGAACTTGTATTTCCGGAAGAAAGGTTGATATTTATTGCTTTAAATTTAAAGTTTTAGGGTGTTAAATTCAAGTGTTTTAAAGTAGATGTTTTTTTAAAATTGAAGATTAAATTTACATTTCAAAAGAAAAAAAGGAAAAAAAGAAAGCAATCTAAAAATGGGACATTCAGGCAAAGGAAGTGCTATAAGTCCCGAAGGGTTACAAGGCGAGGAACGAGGCGTGTCATTATGCGCACTTCGTTTGCCGATGTCCAATAAATTAGCTTGCTTTTTATTCTTTTTTGAAGAGGTTTTCAAGTCTTTTGAAAGTGTACACTTCTTAAAACCCAATGAAAAAATAATAAAAGAAGAAGTGTACTTTTTCAAACCATAAGACTTATATAATCCACAAAATTCTGAATGTTTTTATGAAGATTTTTGTGGATGTTCTGAAAACATAAATACAATCTGAAATTATCTCTTTAGAGTAAAGTAATTGTGTCAATTAGATTATTGACAGAGATATAATCCAATACAAAATCTTCCGCTTCTTTTTTGTGTTCAACAGAAATCGAAAAGGAGTTGAGATAAAAATCTTCATTTTCATCTGCAATGTGAATAATTTCAGTGTAGCCTTTGGTAATTAAAGAACCTTTTAGTTTTAATATTTTAAGCTCATTACTTCTGTCAATTTCTTTCTTTACTCGGAGTTTTATAGTTTTATCCATGGTGTCAGTTTTTGGTAGTTCTTTGGTGTAAATCAAATAGTATTCCAAAACAAAAAAGAGACAGAAAGTCTGTTTGTGTCCATCAACTTGCGTCCTAGATAAGCAGAGGATCAATTTTTGTTCTTTTATTAACTGAAACTACAACATCTTTTTTTACTATTTCAGTTTGTTTTTTCATTAGGGGCAAGATCATAATTGCGAGGTACTTATGAGAAATTAAACTTAGTACTTAGTCATTTTTTTTATTGAACATATTGATGCTCAGTTCTACTTTTAGAATGTTTTTTTGAAAACTTTAACTAAAATATCGGATTTTGACAAATTGATGCCGGATTTTGATAACATGTTATCAAAAAGGCTATTGTAATTTTGTTTCATCAGAATTATAAATAATTAAATGAGGAACAAAAAACTTTTTTAATAAATGTAATTTGAATTGGATGTCGAAATCTATTGGATAACAAAACAGAAAAAATAGTCTATTTTTCTTCAAAACAAGAACCTCAGACATTTTGAATTCCATCTTTTACAAACTACAACTAAAAAATTCTTTTTTGACAAGTTTTACTCCGTTTTGGATAACAAGCAATCAAAGAGCCTGTTGTAATTTTGTTTCAGCAGCAATCGCAAATAGAATTTAAAAAAAGACATTAAAATTTATTGTATCGGTATCGAAAAAAGTTAGAAATAAGAATGTTTTTTAAAACACTAATTGGATACAATTTAATTTACAAAATATTTTTATAAGAAAAACATTTCTTTTTGAATTATTCGCAATAAAAATGGCAGGAAAAGTAAAAATTTTGGCAGGATTTTGACAACACTTTGTAAAACAATCTATTGTAGTTTTGTTTTGATCTAACTCTAAAAAAAGAAACAGGATTAAAATGTTTTTCTTTTTGAGTTTAATGGAATTTGATTTAGTGAGTACAATTTAGTATTTGAATAATAGCAAAAATTGAAAACTGAAATAAAAATTTCCATACCAATCATATATGATTTGATATTTCATAATTTAATCATTTAAAGATTAGAAAACATGAAGCTAAATATAAAAATCAAAAATGCAATTCTGGAGATAATTTGCCTGTTGTATGTAATTCTATTTGTATATGCGGCGCTGAGTAAATTACTTAACTTTGAGAACTTTCGTGTGCAACTCGGACAATCCCCGCTACTGAGTGCTTTTGCAGGATCAATTGCATGGATTGTACCGACACTTGAATTACTCATAGCCGTACTTATTGTTTTTAAAAAATGCAGATTAAGTGGTTTTTTTTCAGCCTTTAGTTTGATGGTTATGTTTACGACATATATCTATATTATTTTAAATTACAGCTCCTTTGTTCCGTGTTCCTGTGGAGGAATCCTGGAGAAAATGGGATGGAAGGAACATCTTTTTTTTAATTTTGTTTTCATAATGCTGGCAGCAGCGGGTATACTGATATTGGCCGGTGGGATGCCAAAGGTATCCCGGATTTCAAAACCCGCTGTTCTTGTCAGTTCCTTTTTGGGAAGTGTTTTTTTTAGTATTGGAATTGTTGTGGTAATGTTTGTTTTATCAGAGGATATCATGCATCATCGCAATAGTTTTATACGCCGTTTTCCACATCATCAGGCAGTAAAAATAAGCGAAGTTGATTTACGGTATAATTCATATTATTTTGCTGGGGCAGCAAACGGAAATTTGTATTTAGGGAATACTACAGCGCCATTACATATTGTGACACTCGATAGTATTTTAAAAAACAAAAAGGTATTTCAAATAGAATTGGACAAAAGTAATTTTGGATTTAAAGCGGTTTCCATTAGTATTTTGCCACCCTACTTTTTTGTTGCTGACGGGAATGTACCTTGTTTGTTTAGAGGGGAACTATCCAATTGGAAAGCCTCACTTTTTATGCATGATAAAGCTTATTTTTCACGCATCACACCAATGGATTCCAGCAGGCTTGCCTTTAGGGGTCAAGCTGTAAATAACAATGAAAATATTATTGGATCTATTGCAGTTGGGAAAACTGTAAATGTGAAATTAAACCCGGATTTGTTACAAAAACAAATTGATGGTGTTTTTGATACTGATGGCATGCTGCATTACAGTTCTGGACTAAAACGTATTATTTATGTTTATTTATACCGTAATGAGTTTGTAGTGGCTAATGATTCGCTTGATTTAAAATATACAGGAAAAACTATAGATACTACCAGCAAGGCTCAAATTAAAGTTTCCTATCTCTCAGACAGTAATCAAAAGAAAATGTCAGCGCCACCGCTTATCGTTAATAAAACCAGTACTGTTTATAAAAATTTACTTTTTATTCATTCGCCGGCTCATGGCTTATATGAGTCCAAAGACATGTGGAGTCAGGCAAGTACTGTTGACGTTTATAATTTGAATGATGCTTCGTATGTCTCAAGCTTTTATATCTATAAGATTGGAGATGATAAAATAAGAAGCATACTGGCGCATGAGAATTATCTCTATGCACTTATCGGCAATCATATTGTTTGTTACAAGTTTAGTAATTCACTTTTGGAACATTATAGGAGTGAATTATGATTATCATATACCAGGGCCCGGGTATCAGGAATGTAATCGAACACCTGTAGAAAAAAGTAGATATTTTTTTTAAATTTAATTTTTATTACCATGAAAAGATCAAATGTAAAAATGCTTTTGCCAACGGCTGCGTTTGCTTTAGCAATTGTAGGTGCTTTTGCCTCAAATCCAAATGGCAAAACAGCAAATGTGAGTGCTCCTGAACAAGGATATATTCATAATCCGGATCCATGTACTGAATCTGTTGAATGTGATAATCAAGGAGATGTAATTTGTACCATTGAAAGTACAAATGAGCAAGTTTTTGGTTTGAATGCCAGTGGTACTACTTGTAACAGAGTATTGTACAAATTGAATTAATTTAAAGAACTTAAAGCCAGAGTGCTGGGTTCATTTACAATGCAGTTCCCCATTTTATAATTGGAACTGCATTGTTTTTGTTTATAATGATTTTAAAGCAGTAGTACCCCAGGAAGGTGCATTATGATTTTGAAGATAATAGTCAAACCACTGTTTGATATGTTCACTTAGGTCTTTTTGATTTTTCGGATTCATAATTGTATGTTTTTCCTGCGGATACACGAGCATAATATGTTCTTTATTCAATCTTCGGAGCGCCAGATAAAATTCTATACTTTGGTACCAGTGTACCTGCCGGTCTTCTTTACCTGTCCAGGAGAGTAACGGCGTTTGAATATTGGTTACATATTCCAGTGGAGAGTTTCGTTTATAAGCTAACTTATCTTCAAAAAGTGATTTACCCATACGCCATTGCTGATTTTCAAAACGCCAGATCTCCGGGGTACCGGTGTTCCATCCCATTGTTAAATACCAGCTTGTCAAATCTGCTACACCGGCGCTCGATACCACAGTAGCAAACAAATTGGTCTGTGTAATGATGAAATTAGCCTCGTAGCCTCCGAAAGAATGCCCAATAAGACCAATTTTATCTTTTTGTATAATACCCTTTTCGATTACACACTGTGTTGCTGCCACCACACAATTAGTTGCCGAAATTCCGGGATTGCCAATTTCATAGATAATATCAGGACACAAAACAAAATAGCCCTCAGAAGTATAACTGGTTACATTAAATCCTGTTTCATCATACAATGAAGGATTAATATATTGATTCGACTCGTACAATTTTAATTCATATATCTTCACTATCATTGGATATTTTTTAGAAGGCTTATAATTTGCCGGATAAAAAAGAGTTCCCGTTAAGGGTATTCCTTTCGTATTGAAGTAGTGAATTTTATCAGCCTTACCCCAGTAAAAATCTTCCTGCTGTTTGTTGCTTTGAACAATTAATTGTGCCTTGCTTTTTTTATTTTTTTTGAACCAGAGCGAAGGCGGTTTGTCATAATGCTGCTGTTGAAAAGCATAACTTTCACCTTGCTCGGACTTCATAAGATAATTATTTCGCATCGCATTAAAAACCATAGGTTTTTCTCCAGTGGTTTTGTTCCAAATGAAATAACCATTTTCATCATTACTTTTTGCCTCTAAAAAAAGGTCATTACTCAGATCAATATCGAAGGCATAAAAACCATCGTAGGAGGCTGTTTTTACAATATCATAGAATTGTTTGGCTGCTCTAAATTGTATGTTTTTCTCTCTCCCATGAGTTAATCGATTGGCTTTTTTTCCATCGGGAGTTACCTCCCAAATATCAAACCGGTCATACAACAAGAATGAATCATCGTTTTTTGTCCATCCCAAAAAGCCATAAGGCGGAACTTCACCTGCTGCGTTAAAGTCCTGATCCAATAGAGGCTGATGTATGTTTACAGAGCAGTTAAAGTGCACTTTTTTCCTTATATCGTAAACCCACCATTTTTGATCTTTAAAATAAGTTACAAAATTGCCCTTTGGGGAGATAACGGTATGATTTTTATTTCCGGAATGTTTGATGAGTATTCTGGTGGAATCTCCTGTTGTAAGGTTTACTAAGTAAAGATCCCGATCCGCTTGTTGTTTATATTGGGGTTCGTATTGTGCTGGATTAAAGGTAAGGGCAAATTTTTGTTCTGCTGCCAGGATCACTTTGGGAAGCTGGTTATTTGTTATTTGCCTGAATTTATTTTCAAAAGGCTTCCAAAGAGCCAGCTTGGCTACTTTTTCCCATTGTCCGATTTCTTGCTGTTGGGGATATAACAGTTTATCGGATGCGTTCCATACCTGTACCCCAGTTGTGTCTATTGCCTTCTCATTGGATTCTCTTTTTTTAATTCCAAAAAAAACGCTCTGCCCATCATCAGAAATAAATAGTTTAGTTGATACAGTAGGACTAATTGTGAAATCAGCAGGGAAATTTGAAAAATTTTCAGTGTCAAATTTGAAAAGGTTCTTGTCATTGAGCTGATAAAAAAATAAACTGTTCTGCTCTGAATCTGCTCCTTTTTGCAAAAAAGCAACTGCATTTCCGTTGTTTTGCCAAATTAGGTTATAAAACGGTGCTGAAGCATTTTCGATAATCATGGTTTTCAGTACTTCCTGATTTAAAGTGATAAATCCGACAGTATTAACCCCTGCACTAAAAAGTACAGCATTTTGCTGTGGGGCTATTTTGTACTGCTGAACATTATTGATCTTCATTAGGGTTTCCCCTGAAGTGTTTTTTATTTCGAGAATCGGATCTGCTGTTTTGCTGTAGGTGATTATGTATTTTTTATTTTTTGTGTATTGATATTGTATGACCTTTGCAATAGTTTTTATCTCACCACTTTTTAACCTAAGTATTTGCAGTCCTTTTTTGTCAATACAGGCAAAGCTTTCTTCTGAATTAAAATTCCCGTCAGTACCTTGTGGAAAAACATATTGTTTATGGGTTTGCGTGTTTTTAATAAAAAGGGTGTCTTGCCCATTTGGATAAGCTAGTTTATAACTGATCCAATTTCCATTTTCAGAAATCTTATCAGATTGCAGGGTATGCCAGAGGTGATAGTCAGACTGCTGAAGTGTCCTCTTTTGTTTTACCTGCCCCGTTAAAGGGCAGGCTACTAAAACAAAAATTAAAAATATAATACGGGCTAAAAATGACTGGGCCAGTATTAGTCTTGTGTTATGGATTTTCATTTTGAAAGTATAAAAGTTTTTTAATATCCTTCGTTTTGGGGCAATAGGTTTGGGTTTACTCTTAATTCTGAGTCGGGAATTGGAAAAAGCCTGTTAGTGGTGTTCCATCCGGATTTTTTACCAGAGAGGATATTGTCCAGATTACCTGTTCTTTTAAGATCAAAAAAACGGTGCCCCTGTTCGGTAAAAAACTCAAGTTTTCTTTCATTTAAAATAGCTTCAAGCACTTCTTCTGCTGTATTAGCAGTTGTGTTTTGAAGACCGGCACGGTTTCTAATTTTGTTTAAATCTTCTTTGGCTTCTGCTAATTTGTTTAAGTGTGCCCTAGCTTCGGCGCGAATTAAATACTGCTCTTCCAGGCGCAGTACAATCGAATATTCAAGGGAAGTCCCCGTTGGAATTCTTTGTTTGTATTTACTGGCGTGATACCAAGTTGAAGTACCACTGGTAATTGCTTTTATCCAATGGGTTTTGCGCAAGTCATCAGTAGTGAAAGCAGTAACCAAATCAGTATTTAAAGCGACAAGTGTTGGCGGTCCACTGTTAAAAATAAAAACAGTTCCTTCATCGGTATTTTTACCGGCTGTGGAAGGCATTAACTGCCAAATTGTTGAAGTGCTTTCTTTTAGAAAGACTTTATCGATATTGTTTTCTAAAGGGTATAAATTAGTATTTTTAATCACCAAAGAGGCGGTTTGTTCCGCTGTATCCCACTGATTTTTGTATGAATAGATTCTTGCCAGTAAAGCGTTTGCTGTCGAATTATTGGGACGAACACGACCTGCAGTGATGTAATTATCAGGCAATAGTGTTATTGCTTTTTGTAAATCAATAATGATATCGGCATATACCTCATGGACTGGTTTTCTGGAAATAACAGCATTTGTCTGGTAGGAAGTTGTAGTTATATAAGGAATATTATCAAAGAGATTAACCAGGTAAAAATGAAGTAATGCCCGGATAAAAAGAGCCTCGCCTAATAACTGATTTTTGTCTGATTCTGCCAGTTTAGTAGTTTTGGAAACTCCCTCAATAATTGCATTAGTGGCATATATTTGTTTATAGCTATTATTCCACCATCCTGTAACAGTGGTATTGGATGGTATGACAGTGTTGTTATAAAAATCTTTTGCAGAATTTCCATCTGCTCCATAAAAGGTTAATTCGTCGGTGTAATTTCCTAACAGATTGGATATTCCGTTTGATTTTCCGGTCATAAGTCCGTTATCTCTTATCTGGGCATAAATATTAGCCAGCGCTGCATTGGCTGTATTTTTATCATCAAAGATGGTGTTTCCTGTTAATTGGGAAGTAGGTAAGTCTACTTCGACAAAGCTATCACAGCCGTACAATAGCAAACAAAGCAGGCTCAGCGAAATGAAGTTATAGGATAACCTGATTCTTTTATCTTTAAAAAAATGATATTTTAGTTGTTGTACATGATTTTTCATGATCTATTTTTTAGTGTTAAAAACTAAGTTGAATTCCCAGCGCATATATTTTCAGCGGAGGTAAAAAACCTGATGCAATAAACTCAGGGTCGGCTCCTTTATAAGAAGTGAATGTTAGTATGTTCTGACCTTGAAGCGAGATACGGCATTTCATGTTTTTTATGCTGTTCTGGGGAAGATCATAGGATATTGAAATGTTTTTAAGCCTGAGGTAGGATGCGTCAGTTATGGCTGCAGTGCTGGTTGTATACCAGCTATTGGCACTTACGACGGAAGAGTTTGTTCCCGAACTGTACATTTGATAAGGACCTGAATCTCCGGGGTTCTGCCAGCGGTTTAAGACTTCAACCGTTTTATTAGCCATGCCACCGGGCAATCCCAGCATATTTATGGAATTCCAATTTTCCTGTTTAACGTATTGGAATAAAAAATCAAGCTGCCATCTTTTAAAGTTGATTTGATTTTGCAGGCCTGCGTAATATCTTGGACTGAAATCTTTGATAGCCTGACGGTCATCCGGAAATGAAATTTTTCCGTCTTTATTGACATCTTCAAATTGATAGATTCCGGTTTGGTTATTAAGACCGGTATAGTTGTACACTTTTTGAATGTTAATGGATTTTCCAATTACATATTGATTGACGTAGGTTGAGTTCTCTAATTGTGGAAAGGCTACTAATTTATTTTTTGGAACGGTTAAATTCAGATTGGTTATCCATTTAAAATTTTGTTTCTGGATATTTACAGTTCTAAGAGTAGCCTCAAGCCCTGTATTTTCTACTGTTGCATTTAGATTGGCTAAGATGGAATTGAATCCTGTTGTGCCCGGTAATGGAACGCCTACTAATTGATTGGACGAACGGTTGCGGTAATAGGCAGTGGTTAGAAAAATGCGATCCTGAAGAAAACCTAATTCTAATGCTAATTCAATTTTTTTATTGGTTTCCCATCCAAAGTTGGGATTATATAATCGGTTGGGCTGCAACCCGATTGTGCCTAGGTAATTATTACCGGCAGAACTATAGGTGTCCAGAAAGTTGTAGTCTCCAATTTGATCATTTCCGGTCGTTCCGTAACTGCCTCTGAGCTTTCCAAAACTTATGATTTTATTCTCTAGCAGCGGCTCTTTTGAAAATAACCAAGCCACTCCAATAGCGCCGAAATTGGCAAATTGATTGCCCGGACCAAATCGGCTTGAGCCATCCCTGCGACCTGTAAGATTTACGATATAACGCTCTTTCCAACTAAAGTTGGCACGACCAAAGAATGCCTGATATTTATATTGTGTCTGCTGATTAGTAAATACATAAAGGTAAGTGGCTGAAGCTAAATCGTAAATTAGATTATTACTTGTAAAACCGTCTGCTTCCTGCACGAGTTGCCCAGTTTTTTGTTGTTGGAATGTAGCTCCGGCTAATAGTTCAATTTTTGCTTTCCCTATTTTTTTATTCCAGTTGATCTGAGGTTCTATGATCCATGATTCTCTGGTGCTGTTATTGACAAATAATGATGAGGATTCGCTCCCAAGACCAAGTGAAGGATTGTATATTGAAGATGGCGAGGTTCTAGTCTCATCATAATGGAGATCGGTAAATCCAATACTTGCTTTAATTTCTAAATCGGATATTATTTGATAAGATAAAATGGTATTGGCAATAAGATTACCTGTTTTGGCTTTGTAAATAGCCTCAAGATTACGCAAAGGATTATTAAAAGTCCCGTTTTCCCAATTCAGGTTTCCTCTCGAATCATAAAGAGCAGGGGCGTTAGGAGCGAGTGATCTTGATTCTCTTGTAAAGTCAGTTCCGGGTAAATTATTATTTTGAGAAGAGTAGGAAGCAGTGAAATTTATTTTAAAGGTATTATCTGCTGACTGATGGTTGAGATTAAAGTTTACCCCGCCTCTTTTATATTTATAATCACCGGGGAAAACGGTTGTTTCATTGTGGTAGTTGCCACTGATAAGAAACTGCGTCTGAGCTGATCCGCCGGTTATGGATGCCTGAAGATCGCTTATTTGGGCTGTGCCCCCAGTGAGTACTTTTTGCCAATCTGTATATCGATTTTGATCCCAAGTGCCATTTACATCATATGCAGCTACGGGATATTTTACAATTCCATCGTTTGCAAAGGCTTCTTTTCGCATTTGCAGATAGTCATCGGTATGCATTAAATCCATAAATCGGGTTACACTTCCAAGAGCTGTATTGGTATTAATGGTAAATCTTGTTTTTCCCTCTTTGCCTTTTTTGGTGCTGATCAGTACAACTCCATTGGCACCACGAGATCCGTAAATGGCGGTGGCATCGGCATCTTTGAGTACTTCAATACTTTCAATATCAGAAGGATTGATGGCACTTAAAGGACTTACATTTGCACTTGGAATTATAATGGAGGAGATATTATTGTTTGATATAGAATTTGAAGCATAAGGAACTCCATCTATAATGTAAAGAGGCTGGTTTCCATCAGTGCGTAAACTATTAGTTCCTCTTATCTGTACATCAAATCCACCTCCTGGTACGCCGGTAGTTTGGGTAATTGTGACTCCCGCCATTCTGCCTTGCATGGCGGAGAGAAGATTTGTAACAGGCTGGTTGTCGATATCTTTTACGGTAATTTTTGCTATACTCCCTGTACGTTCACTTTCCCTGACAGAATAATAACCCGCATTGATTTTTACTTCCTGAAGTGTTGTTGCGACTTGTTGCATCTTAACATTGATTACCAAACGACCAGCAACAGGAATTTCAACTGTTTTAAAACCGATATATGTAAAAATAAGATTCGCACTAGGTGATACTGTTATAGAAAATTTGCCATCAAAATCGGTGATGGCCGTATTTTTCTGGTTTTTTACCGAAATACTTACCCTTGAAAGGGGAAGGGTACCATCGGTGACAATACCGGTGACTTGTATTTCTTGTTTTTGTGAAGCGAAAAAGGGCAAGGTCCTTGCTAAGGCTGGTGTGCAAAAGAGGTAAAACCCGAAAATAAACGGGTACCAAAGTGCAGCCAACCCATTGCTTAATGAAATAGTTTTCATAATTTTGGGGTTAGTTAATTTGAAACGAAAGTTTTATTAATTCAGCTCTCTATACTTGTTTGATCGCCAGTTAGAGGGCTTTTTTTTAGTCTTAAAGACATCAGATTGAAAGTCTTTAGGGATGATGTTTTTTACTATATCATAGATGCTTGGATTTAGGTGTTAAAAAACTCATCTTGATTATCTTTCCGAAACAAACTCTAAAAATTTTAATATGCCTTTTGGAAAATAGAAATAAAGGCAATACCTTTAAAGTGCGAGTTTAAAGAGAAAAAGCTTAAATATAAGTGCCAAAAGCATTTTAGGTTTGGGGTGCGGTTAGATATACAGGATATTATATTTTATAATTCCTTTTTATATCAAGGTAGAGTTAAAATTCTGACGGTAGAAGTGTCTGTGATAAGAGTACTTCTAGGTATTTCCCTATGCTAACATAATGGTTGTCTAGTTTTGGAACAACAAAAGGTAGCTCACTTTTAGCAGATCACTAAGGTGGTTTGGTAACGGTTATATATAAAAAAAACGTTCTCATAAGGTTATGGTTATGGAACGATGTATTTCTAGGTATAAAGGGTTCTTGCAGAAAAAAGCAAGGAGCGGCCTCACACTTTCAATCCGTGGGTGTCCTACGACCCTTATCAATAATTAATAATTATTGTTTGCAATTGAAAGCATATGTGAGAACCGCTCGCATGCCGTTGCAAAAGTAAAAAACTTTTTGACATGGAGCGATTCCACGATACTCTCGTTTGCTAAATAGGACTTTACGGAACGAGAAAACATCGTTTAATTATGCCTTATTTGAGGCTTATAATCAATTCGCTTGAACAAATATAATAAAAACTATTTACAACCCAACGTATTGGGTTGTTAATTTTTGTGAATTATGATAAAAAATATTATTTTCGATACTACTCAATTTGATTTTGACTTAATAAATCACGTAAAAAATTTACGTGGAGATAAAAAATGGTCACAAGATGAGCTCAGTTTAAAAATGGGAGTCGCCAAAAGTTTTGTAAGTAATGTTGAATCATTTACTCAACGACACAAATACTCAACTCGACATATTGCACTATTGGCGAAGGCTTTCGGGTATAAAAATATTTCAGACCTGATGAAGTTCCCTACCCCTCAATATGATAAAATTAAAGTAACCGTAAAGCAAACTATGAATGAAAGCGGAACTAGAGTTTTGAGTTCAGAGGTACTGAAGATTGATTATATAAAATAATTATACCAAAGATTAATAAAAAACATCCTCCGGGCGGACGTCTTTTTTTCTTTTTTTTCTTATTGAAGCCAGTAATCTGATCTTCCATATTCTCATACATCAAAGGATCTGGAGAAGAAAGAATATTTAATAGACCTGCTGTGGAGAAACCAATGCCACCGATGAGTTGTTCGGGTTCTGAACTCTGGCTTTGGAAAATATCCTTTGCTGTATCAGGAAAACCTTGCGTATCTGGATCGGTTAGTCTGCTTTGGAGCTGATCCAGTAAATTAATTGCCCGTTTCTGCTCTACAGTACCATTTTTCATGGTCAGGGCATAGTTAATTGTGTCTTTTAATGATCGGTCAAAACCGAACGTCTGATCAAAAATCAGTTCCCCTGAATTTTTAAAAGAAACCCTGTCGAACTGGCCAAGTCTCTGGGAATGCTCCTTGTTGCTGCCTCTGGAATTGTTCATGGGACTGAGCTTGATTTTGTTGGAGATGTCTTTTCTGCTGACAATTATCTGTATATGCATCTGTTCCCCTGTCTTTGGTTCTCCTGCTTTTACAGTTCCTTGTTCTACCTCCGGATCACTAAAGCTGTAATAACGGTAATGTTCGAGCTTGCCGTACCATAAAAGATCTTTACTGTTCTGGATGCCGGGGCGCTTAAAATTACGGGCATAGGCATCCATTACCGAGACAGCGTATTGTTTTAGTTTTTCTTCTGCACCCTGGGGCCCAAAACGTTCTTTTAGAAAAACAATTTCTTTTTGGCTGGGACTTATGTTGACAAGGAAGAACTTCGCATCACGGCGGCCCATCTTAGCTATATTGTTATCTATTCTTACCCTGACTTCTTGTGGCATGATCTCCTTGTTTTCAGTATTGAACCATAATTCCTTTACATGGTTTTCTTCAGGCGCAACCCGATTCTCTTTTTCCAGATAGTTTACCAGTTTTCCGGAGCTTCCTTTATTATTCCCAGTCTCAGAATCGGTAAGATTGATGTACATGATACTATAGTTTTTTGAGTGACTGTTTTACGTGTGCGATAAGTTCTTCTTTCTTTGTGCCAGCTGTAGTCCAGCCCATTTCTTCACGCTGGGCAATGTAATAGTCCAACAATTGGCTGAACTGTTCTTTGAGCAGTTCTTTCTCTTTCTGCTTTGAAAGCAAGTGTTTAATGCCATTTATAAGCTGATCACTCCGTTTGGCAAGAATAGCAGTTTTATCACTTTCAGCTAAAAGATGCCTGCCTATTCCTTCGAGAATTTCCATCTGACTGGAATAAATGGTTTTCAAGTTACCGGTATCGGTAAACAGCGGCAGGAGAAAATCCTTCTCCTGCTGGCGGATAAAAGACAGAATACGGCTGATACCGGAAGACAGTTCGCGTTTGAGCATTTCATCACCGGGGTCTGCCGGATCTTTTTTACTTCGGTAAAAGTAATCCGCCATCTGGCAGAACAGCTCTTTCTTACTGCGCTTAAGGGCTTTAGCCAGTTTCTCTATTTTGTCATCTGTTTCTTTGGGATAACGGATACTGTTGGTATCTCTGGGTTTCATAACATCATATTTTTAACTCAACATCACTCATTTTTTAAATACCGATATACCGGGCAGTATACCTTATGTCTTACTGCAGACAGCCTCAAAGACTATTAGTATACCCGGAGTATACCTAAATCCCCCGAAGCCCCAGCAAAGGGGCAAGCGAGTAGGGCTCTGCCCAACTCCCGCTTGCTTTTTTCAAAACATATTAAAAACTGAATAAAATCTTTTACAAAGTAAAGACATGACAATAAAAGAGCATAATGTGTAGTCTAGCCAAAGAGAGCCTCCAAATGCCATAGAAGACCTTGAGTCCTAAAGAATGTGCACTGTTGTTTTTCTTCTAAAAAAAATCAGAAAAAAAATTAGGTTTTCAAATAGTGTCTTGCGATGTTCTGGTGAACATAAGAATCCGCCTTTTCAGGCGGATTAAAGTTAATAGGAAAAAACAGCTTTAGGCTATTTTATTTTTGCCGGATCGGAATGCAAGCATAAAATAAGGCATTTTTATTTTTATGTATGTGAGTATAAAGGAAAGTACTCTGAAACACAGGTATGTAAAAATGCAGGGATTGAGAACTTAGCGTAGATAGAGATATACTTGAGCATAAAGGGAAGTATTTACATAAAGACGCAGGTATGTCATAGTAAGGTGGGTAAAGCAGATATGAAATCTTCTTTTTTTCATATAATTGTGTAAAATTTAAAATTAAACAAAAAAATAATGAGGTCTTAAAATCTCATTATTTTTTTTACTTATGCAGTTAATTAGGCACTACCAAAAATACTTTTATTTTTTATATAAGCGATCCACTTTTCTACTTCATCTTTTATTTCAACTGCATTATGTTTTGGATAGTGCTTTTTTACATATTCAAAGAATTCTGTTTTAGTATTACCTGTTTCCCATTCCATAATACTAAGATAAAGCATTGGCCATTTTTTGGTCTGTTGCATAAATTCATATAATGCAAAATAGGGAGGTCCGTAATACAATGAATTCTCAATAAGTTCATCATAGAAAGGTTTTGTAAAAGCCTTTTTTAGATCTCTAATAATTTCATAAGGGATACGCTGTTTGCTGCCTTCACGAATTGCTGTTGCGAAGACAGACATACTTTTGTCCTGAAAAAAGGTATAAAGATAATTACGAAATCCCTCTTCCATGATATCACAGAGATCCTGGCTGTAAAAAGTATATTCTTGTTTGAATAGTTCTAAAGAAAAATTACTGGAATGCTTGTTTTCGATGAATTCAATTACTTCCATTTCTAATGTAATGATTTTTTCAAGCGAAGGGCTTCCTACGAGTCCCGCAATTGCTATAATATACTTTGGTTTTGAAAATAATTCGAAAAAATTACTTTTAAAAAATAGCGTCTTTCTTTCAAAAGTAACCTGCACATATAAAGGATGTGTCATGATTTTACCCAATGGAACTTGTTTCAGTTTTTCGTTGAAATAGGTTTTATAGCTTATTTTAGATAGTTTGTTCATATTGTTTTACGGAATTGTTTGATCTGATATTGATTATAATATACTTAAAATAGGTATAAATATAGATAAAGTTTTTATAAAATATAAAATTATAAAAACATTTTGTTATCTTAGCATTATGAAAGTTACTAGCGAATGATAAAGGATGGTGAACATTAAAGAAAGTAGTATGGAAAATAAAGAAGTTAATGAAGAGATAAATGAGAAGAGAAGAATTACTCCGGAGAAAGCCTTGGAAATGTTAAGGTCTGAGGGACTGGATGTAACGCTTGAACAAGCTAAGAATATTTTGGATTTTTTGCGTAAATTAGCAAATATTACAGTAACTAAGTATTTAAAAAGAAGAGGATGAAAATGATAGCAGACTTATATGTAAGAGTGAGTACCGACGAACAGGCAGATAGGGGATATTCCCAAAGAAATCAGGAAGAAGTACTGCGTAAATATTGTGAAATTAACTCCATTGAGATAAGAGACGTGATTTATGAAGATCACTCGGCAAAGACCTTTAACAGACCCAAATGGAATAAGCTTTTGCAAAATTTAAAAAAGCACAAAAACAAAATTGATCTTGTTTTATTCACAAAATGGGATAGGTTCAGCCGTAATGCTGGAGATGCTTATCAAATGATAAATATCCTTAGGAAACTTGGTGTAGAGCCGCAAGGTATTGAACAGCCACTTGATTTGACTATTCCTGAGAATAAAATGATGCTCGCTTTTTATCTTGCTGCTCCTGAGGTAGAGAATGATAGAAGGGCACTTAATACTTTTCATGGTATGCGTAGAGCAAGGAAAGAGGGAAGGTATATGGGATATGCTCCAGCGGGATATGTTAACAAGGTTAAAGAAGATGGGACTAAGTATATTGCATTTGACCAGCCTGAGGCATCTATTTTGAAGTGGGCTTTTGAAGAGCTTTCAAAAGGGATTTTTAATACTGAGCAGGTTCTTTGCATGGCAAAAGAAAAAGGTCTTAAAGCAAGTAAAAATAATTTTTGGAGAGCTATTCGTAATCCTCTTTATTGTGGTAAGATCGTGATTCCAAAATATAAAGATGAAGATCTCACCTATGTAACAGGTCAACATGAACCTTTAATATCGCAGATTCTGTTCTATAAAGTACAGGACATACTTGATGGAAGATCAAAAACATATCTGCCAAAAGCAATTACTACTAAACCGTTTCCATTGCGTGGATTTTTTACCTGTCCGGAATGTTCAAAGATATTAACGGCAAGTATTTCCAAAGGGCGACACAAATATTATCCTTATTATCATTGTAGTGCAGGCTGTAAATACAGAATAAATTCTGATACGGCTAACGAGGTATTTATAAAGAATTTAAAACAGTATGTTCCCATACCGGAGATAAAAAATCTTTATATTTCTGTTTTATCAGAATGTTATAGAGAGCAGACCAAAGAAATATATAAAGAAAAGCTTAAAATAATAGCTCAGCTCAAAGATTATGAAAAGAGACTTTCGCACGCAAGAGATTTATTAGCAACACAACAAATCGATGCTTCAGATTATAGAGATATGAAATCTGACTATGGGGCAGTAATTAACAGACTGGAAATTAAATTAGCAGGTATTAATATAGAAGATCAAGATATTGATGAAATATTAAAAGTAGGTGTAGAAAACCTCTTGAAGCTCAATGAATACTATGATAGTGGGGATTGGTCCCAATCAAGAGATTTGATTGGTTCGATTTATCCTGAGAATTTCACGATTTCAGAAAATCAGTTTCGAACCACCAGAATCAATGAAGTTTTGCAAGTTATCTACTTGATTAATAGTAGAATATCAACCAATAAAAAAGGGACAAAGAAGACTTTTTCTTCTTTGTCCCATGTAGTAGCGGGAACAGGACTCGAACCTGTGACCTTCGGGTTATGAGCCCGACGAGCTGCCTACTGCTCTATCCCGCGATGTTTCGGGTGCAAAGATAAGCACTAAATACGGTTATGCAAAGAAATAACTGAAAAATTTTGAATTATTGGATATTGGTTTGTAATTGCTTGTTTGTTAGTGTGTTGTATTTGGTATTTATTCTGGGTTAGATTTTATAATCCAGTAATTCAGCATAAGGATCGTTTTTTAACCCCAATAATTTACCAAAAGCAGGTTCTGTTTTGTAACCATTTTGCTTAAGTGCTATGATTTTTAATCTGAAATTCTCATCTCTTGACTGTAGAATTTGATGCTCAATAAGCATATGTTTATAGGCGTTTTGATTTTTAGTGGGAATATTTTGCCCGAAGATCTCTATTTCAAAACCATCAATTTTAAAATTTGCAATTACAGATTCATTGTTATTGATCAAGCTGTTTCTAATTTTAAACTCAGGTTTCGTACTAAAAGCTGCGAAGATTTTGGTTATAAAATCGGTTTTGTTTGTCCAGTAACAAATAATATCGAGATCGCTGTTTTCAATATCAATATTTATAGGAATGGTGCCGGTTAAAATAGGATCAAATTCAGATAGGATTTCTAAAATCTTATTTTGAGTTAAGATTTCATAAACTCGAAATTGTTTTGAATTTCCTGTTTTTAAATACGTAATAGAAGTAAAATCAATCATTTTTTAGTTGGCATAATTTTTTTCTTTGATTTCTTGCTCCAGTCTTTTATTGATGTTGATTTTGGCATTGGTAAAAACAAAAATGGTTGTTTTGTATTCTCTTGCATATTGGTTTGTTATTTCACCAGCGATAAAAGCAGCTTGAAAATACGGACTTGTTTCGGCAAGTTCATTACTGTTTTCTTCAAATTCCTTAATTCTAATCAAGTTTTGGTATTTGATATTCAAATTAAACCAATTCACATAATCAGCATTAAAAGAAACAGCTTTTATTCCTTTTTGAGTATAAAAATTTATTGCTCCCGCTTGTCCGTAATTATCGCAAAGCACTAATGTATTTTGTGATTTTGGGAATAATGCATAAACGGAATCTGTTTTTCGGGCAAGCTCTTTCCAACCCAGCATATCGGCAAAATCTTGCGGCAGTTTGTGATCTTTTCCATCTTCCCAGCGCAGCATTCCTAGTTTTTTATACTTCTCAGGATGTTTAACAATGTATTCTGGCGTTTTGTTTGGAAACGCAATATTGTACATCGGAATAAACAATAATATCGGAATGGCAGCAAATACATATCGCAAATAATATTTCCATCCTTTTTGTAAAACTTCAGAAAGAAATACGGCTCCAAAAGTAATATAAATAGGATATAAACCAATGGCGTAATACGCTTTGGCTTTGAAATAAATAAAGACAATGAGCGTAAAAATTATCGACCAAAAAAAGAACCTGTATTTTGCAAAAGGTTTGTAAAGCTGTAAACTGTATAATGCGGCTAAAAGAACAAAAATAGAACCTATAAAAAACAAGAGTTGTTCTTTTAGAAAATCAAGACGATCTACATTTACCAATTGAGTTTCTGCCAATTCTTTCATATGATGCACAATTGGAAAATGATTGTTATACTGCCACAATAAGTTCGGAAGTATTAACAGAAGTCCTAAAAGCAGGGCAGAATACAGTTTTTTTTCGGCTAGTATTTTTCTTTGGCTTGATAGCAAAAGTGCTGGTAAAAGACCAATCAGGAGGAAAAGAATATTGTATTTGTTTAAAAAACCAAAAGCAAATACTATTGCGCCTATATAAAACCATTTTGATTTTTGAGTCGTGATATATTGAATTACGATATAATAAAACATTGTCCAGCACAAAACGTCCAGCGAGTTGGGTTGATATAGCATATTTATTCTTAAAAGAGACGAAAACAAAATGCATATTGCACCAAGAACCAATGCATAAAAACTTCCTTTTAAAACTTCAATTGTTTTCCAAACAAATAAAAGTGTCAGTGCGCCAAAAAGGGCAGGGAAGAACTTGACCCAAAAAATGGAATTTCCGAGTTGAAATATAAGATAAGAAAACCATGAAGTAACGGGAGGAACAGATAAATAGCCCCAAGCCAAATGGTGCGCCTGATCGAGATGTAAATATTCGTCGCGCTGTAAATCATATTCCGGACTTAAAAGCGTGTACTGTAAAACAAATTTTAAAATGATAAATCCAATTAAAACAAGTGTTTTTTTTGTCATGGAGTTTTTGGTTTAGTGTGCAAGTGCTTTTAGATCAGTTTTGTAATAACGAATATATGATTTATTTTAATTTTATAATTAATAGAACTGCGTTGCGTGTAATTATTTTTAACACATAGAAACATAGTTATAGCAACCTAAAATTAGGGGTTTTACTTTTTAAAAAAACACATAGCTTTTCTATGAGAAAGAAATGTGTTTCTCTTTTTTTTGCATTCTTTTTAATTTGATAATCTATCTCGATCGTGATCGGGACAATGTGTTAAATTTTGTGTTGGCTGATAAAAAAAAAGCTCCAGATTTCTCTGAAGCTAATTTGTAATTTTAATTTTTTGGAGTTTAATAAATTTATTCCTCCGATGCAGTTTCAAATTCCATGTGGTCTATTGTTTCTTCATCTGGTTTTACAGTTTTAGAAGCTTTTAGAGCATTGAATCTTTCCAGCATTTCAGTTTCTCCTTCTTCACCGCTGAAGTATGGGAAAACGTCCATAATTGGCGATTCAGAAATGGCAGGAATCGAATATTCTCCCATTGTGTTTTTCATAACATGAATCGTATTGTCATAAGCTTCTCTCACATCATTTGCTTGAATAAGCATATACATATTCGATTTTCTTTCCTTTCCGCTTTCTTCGTCATAAGCGATCAAAGAAACTTTTGATCTAAACCAGCGATCTGTGTTTTCAAAAGGATGAATCTCAGCGTAATTTGCCACTTTTATGTTCGTGATTTTGAATTCTTCACTTATATAAGCAGCCATTTCTTCATTGATTCTTCTTTCAGCTTCTGTATAAGATACTGCATCTACCAAATAAGGTTCTGTTAGTACTTTTTGGCCTCCAGTTTCATCTGTTTTTCTATATTTTACTTTGCATTCGTACCAAATTGCGCTCATCTCTTTAATTTTTTTAAGGATGCCAAAGATAGATTTTACAGGAAAATAAACTCATAAAATACACAAATAGATATTCACAATTTGAGTGTGATTTAGGTAAAGTATTGAGTGTTTTGTTTTTAAGTCAGCTTTAGAAGCGTAATTATTTCTCAGCCGCAGATTAGAAAGATTTTCAGGCATAAAAAAAAGTCTCAGAGATTCTGAGACTTTCCTTTATTCAAAAAATAAGAATGCTGTATTATGGTAAATTTAAATCTTTAAATCCTGAAACTTCTGTTGAAACTTCTCCAAGCCATCCGCCTTCAGCACGGTTAGAATTGTAAACTTTAATAAAGTCAACTCCTTTTAGTTTTACAGATTCTCCTTTAGCGTTTACAGCCCAGCTTATATCGATTTGACCTCTTACATCAGCATTAGCCCAGTTGTCAGTATAACCCCATTCGTAAGCAGGATTTGCCCAGTTGTTTCCTTTTCCGCCAGATTTATCGTAAATATTAGATTTTAAGAAAGTTCCTTTAAAAGTTACAGTGTTTCCTTTCCATAAAGGGAAAAACGTTTGTTTGTGGAATTGGTTTTTTGCTATATAACCAGTCTGTCCTTGATTGTCAGTCCAACGAATGTAATTTGGTTCATTCGGATTAGTTGGCTCAGCTTCTGGCTTATAATACGTCATTTCGTAATTTTTGATAGTTGTCGCTTTATTGTGTTCAGAACCTGCAATTTCAAACCATTCATCATCCGCTTTTCCGTTACCATTTGCATCGTATGAAACCATAACAATTCCTGGTTCAGCCCAATCATTAAATGCATTACCCAGAACTACAAAATCATTCCCTTCTTTGTTGATAATCGTATGGTCGAAACCAAATTGCACATAACCTCCAAATCCTCCAAGACTGATCATGTTTCCTGCTGTTAAAGCTGTTTCGGCTTTTACACGCATTGTTTCGTCAGTATCTGTGGCAGTCGCAGCAGGCAGAGCATTTACAAATTGTCCTGGAGCAGGAAAGAAGTCAAAAACACGTGTAATTTTATTTAAATATGCTTTTTCGGCAACTGTAACGGTGAAAGATTTAGAGCTTTCGCCAACTCCATTTTTAGCTTTAAACTCGATATTGTAAGTTCCTGCAGCACTAAAAATATAGAATAAATCAGTCGTTGCAGCAACTTCTTGGCTGTTTACAATCCATTTAGAAGTGGCATTTGCAGCGTTTGTTAATTGAGGCTGAACTTTAAACCATTGCATTTTATCTACAGCAAAACCACCAGCTGGATTTGGCAGTGTAATTTCTGGAGCGCTTGCAACTATGCTGATTGTACGACCATCTGCAAAAGTAAAAGTCATAATTCCGTTTGCCAATGCAACCGACGTAATTTCTGCAGCGTCTTTTCCTTTTTGACCAGAAGCAGAAACGCCAGTGTCTACAGCATCAACAAACCAGTTTCCGTTAGCTCCAATAGTAATTTTTGCAGCTTCGCCTTTGGCTCCGCTTTCACCTTTGGCAGATTTTCCAGTATCAACACCATCGATCCACCAGTTTCCGTTTTCGCCAATTTTTATAAACGATGAGGTATTGCGGACATTTAATTTAGATCCGTCGCTCATTGTGATTACATAACTTCCGTCTTTAGTTTCGTAGTTTACCACATACAACCTTTTGTTTAATACATCAAGCAGGTTTTCGTATTGTGCCATTCGGCTTTTCAAATCATTGACATCATTTTTTAGATCATTAATATCGTCTTTATAACAGCCCGAAAGAAGCAGGACAACTGACAATGCAAGTAGAATTTTCTTCATTTTTAAAATTTATGGATTAATTATTGTTTTTTTTGTTTTAAAGGCAAAATGTGCTGGAATATCTCCTGTTGTAACCGTGAATTTTGTATTTCCGTTTTTATCAATACAGTACAATTTTCCGGGAGAAACATAATCTCCTGCATCTGTTATAAAAACATTTAGAGAAACAGGATCAACTGCAAGTCCATATGGTGTTTTAATCTCGTCGCTGACCGCTTTAGGTAAAAAACTTTCTGTAAGTAAAGTTTCGGTTTTAACATTAATCAAATTGTAGTTTATGATATAATCGAAAGTGCTGTAATTAAATTCAGATCCAATTATATAAGCTTTATCACCAACGATAGTAAGATTGGAGCAGGCAATATCAAAAGTTTTTTTGATGCGGTCTGTTTTGGTGTCAATTACAAATAGTTTAGAAGGAATATCATAATAATCGCCGCGAGAGCTTACATACAAATCTCCATCTTCATCAGCTTCAAGTCTGTGCAGATTTATGGCAACATCAATATCTTTTATTTTGGTAAAAGTTTTTAGATCGATTACAGAAACCGTTCTTTCATAATTTGGCGGACTATATCCTCCCGAATTGGCAACATAAAGTTTATTGCCCACAACAGCCATTTTTTCGGGCTGGCGGCCTACTTTCACCGTTTTTGTGATCGAAAGAGAAGTGGTGTCTATTTCGGCAACAAAACCATTTGGCGAATTTTCTCCCAATTGTACTTCACCGTCATAGGCGCTTGCGTAAGCTTTTCCGTTGGCAAAAGTTATGTATCGGCAATTTTTGACATCAATTACTTTAAGGCGTTTTGCGGTAACAACATCCATAACTTCAATTTTGTTTGAATTGTTGATAACAGAGTATAATTTTGAACCGTAAATACCAATGTCGTTTCCTACATCGCCTAAACCTAAACTCGCATCAGGATTTGCCTGACCATAAACATTACGCTTGTAACTTCCGGTTTCATAATCGTAATAATCTAATGAAGCTTTATTCATGTTCATATTTCCTTCGTTCAAAAGATAAAAACCTTGTACGGTTGTAACAGTTTCGGGCGGTAAAACTTCTACTTCTTCTCGAATAATAGGATCATCTTCCTGACATCCTTGAAAAGCTGCTGCCGCAAAAGCGAGTAAAAGCCAAAATTTGAAATTTGTTTTCATTGCTGAGAATTTATTTAGTGTTGTTGTTTTATTTTAAAAATTTAGAGAAAGACTTAATCGATAGTTTCTGCCCGGCATAGGAAAATTGAGTACCACATCATAATATTGATTGAATAAATTATTGACTTCGCCACTTAATTTTACAGGGATTTTTGAGAACTTTCCATTCCAAATAAGAGCCATGTCGCTTGTGTACCAAGGTTTAACATAATTAACAGGAATGTTTGCTTTTTGACTGTAACGCTCGCCGGTATATATAAAACTGTAGTTAAGATTCCAGTTTTTCCAGTTGATCGATGAGGTTATTGTACCGCTGTTTTCTGGTGTATAAGGAATTTGGTCGCCGTAAGTTGTTCCTTTTGCAGTAATATCGATTGCTTTTTGATACGTATAGCTTAAGCCTAAATCTAGAAATATTTGCTGCGGAAATTTAAAAACGAAATTGGTGTTTAGTTCTAAGCCGCGAATATCAACTTCGCCCAAATTCATCATGGTCCATCTAAAAAGGTTAGATGACGGCATTGCGATAATTTTATCTTTTACACGATTGTAATAAACATCGGCTTGAAATGATACCGATTGCAGCATTTTTTTAGGCTCAATACTGTAAGTTGTTCCCATATCATATTGCGTTGTAAATTCTGGACGCAAAGAACTGTTGCCTATAAAAGTGTAATACAAATCATTGAAAGTAGGCATTCTAAAAGACTCTTTGTAAAACGCTCGAACTCTGAAATTCTTTATCGTAAAAGGTTGATAAGAAGCTGATATAACAGGACAGAAAACGTGCTGACTATCGCCTTGCTGATAATATTTAACCTGTTCATCGATATAAGCTCCAAGTAAATTGGCTTGAATATCAAGTCGTTTCCAATGCATTTCGCTTGAAATAACGCCTAAATAAGAATATCGGGTAGGATAGGGAAAACGGTATAAATTGGCATCAAGCGTATTAATGGAGAAATCAGCTGCAAGCGACATTTTCCACCAATCTTTTATAGTGTAGAGATTGACAACCGAAGCGTAAAATTCGTTTTGATAATATTTATTGTCCAATGCACCTTCAAGCGTTTTATAATCAGGATCGATATAACGGCTGTAGTCTCTGCTGAATTTTACATTGGTAAGCATTTCGTGTTTTTCGAAAAAGGAATTCTGTACAGAACCATGAATGAAAAAATTGCGATCCCATTGTCTTTGCACATGCTCATATCTATTGGCTAAAATTGCGCCCGGAAGTCCTCGTTCAGAATCGTAATAATAAGCCTTAATGTTTGCCAGAGCGTTCGAGCCAAATTTGGTATGCAGGTTCAATTCAGCCCGAAGTGCAGTTATATCTCCGTTTTGGCGAACTGCAGTTGTATCATAACCGTCTTTTTTCTGATAGCGGTATTTGTATTTTCCATCGGCTTTAAGCCATTCAATATTGGAGGAAAGTGCTGTTTTAGAACTTATTTTTTGCTGATAAAGAACAGAAGGATTCACTAATCCAAAAGATCCAGTTTTAAAAGAAGTTCTAATGTTTGTGGTTTTACCCGATTCAAAAACAGGAATTTTTGTTTTAAGTAAAAGTGTACTTGAAGCAAAAAAACCTCGTGCAGGCTGAAAAATTGTAGACTTTTGACCATTATAAAGTTCGATAGCTTCAATATTGTCCAAAGAATATTTTCCTAAATCAACTTGACCGTTTTGTGCATTTCCAACCGTCATTCCGTCATAAAAAACTGCCGTATGAGCGCTTCCTAAACTTCGAACGTTTATGGTTTTTAAACCGCCAATTCCGCCGTAATCTTTCAATTGAACACCCGAAAAATAACGAACCGCATCCGCAACCGAAAGACTGTTTAGCGCTTCGAGCTGTTTACCCGATAAAATCTGAACAGGCATCGGCGATTCTATCCTAAACTCGCGTTTGCTTGCGGTTAGAATCACTTCGTTTAACACAAGTGGTTTTAAAGAGTCTCGCTCTTTAGTTTTAGGATTATCCTGCGCCAAAATCGGATTAATAAATAAAATCCATAATAAGGCACATAATCCACAATGCAGCAGGGCTGAATACCTGTTTTTACATACGTGCATAGCAAAATAGTCTATTTGTGACAAATAGTTTTAAACGGAAAAAATGAAATCAAATGTTTAGTTTGATAAATGTGTTTGTCTTTAAAACTCTGGTCCGCGAGAGCCTAAAATTATATGCAGTGGCAGGTCTCCTGACTTATTCCCATTTTGAGCCGCCTTCCCACATTTGATGAAAATGCAGTGGCAAAAGATTTGATTTCGAAAGCCAAAAAAAGCTCTCCTAATCTGTCAAAATGTTGCATGGAATTTACAGTAACGGGCTTGTTCAGGATTTGCACCTGATTCCCTCTTCGTTAACTGCCCTTGAAAAGTTGCAGTTAAACCATTGCGGGTGCAAAAGTAAATAAACTCTTTATGGTTATGGTTATGTTTTTGAAAAAAAGTTTTTTAGGAATTCTGTAGCTTTTTGAAACTTAAGGTGATAAAAAACTAAAAAACAGCTCTGAAAATATTCTTAAAAAGAGAAAATGCTTGATTTTTCTTTTTATTTAAAGAAACTGAAATTTTGTATATTTATGGTGTTATTTGTTTGATTGTTAATTGTTTGTGTTTAATGCGATGAAGATGAAAAAGACTAAAAATACACTGCCAAACGAATCTGAAGATTTGTTTTTAACCGATGGCGGACTCGAAACAACATTGGTTTTTCTTGAAGGTTTTGATCTGCCTTATTTTGCAGCTTTTGATATATTAAAAGATCAAAAAGGGCGTGAAAGTATGAAAAACTATTATTCTCGGTATTTAAAAATTGCCGAAAAGTATAAAACCAATTTCATTTTAGAAAGTCCAACTTGGCGCGCAAATCCAGATTGGATTGAAAAAATTGGATACTCAAAAGATTCCTTATTTGAGTTGAATAAAAAAGCAGTTTCGCTGTTATCAGATTTAAAAACAGAATTTTCGAATACTGTAAAATCTATTCTTGTAAGCGGCTGCATTGGTCCTCGAGGCGACGGTTATGTGCCTGATAATTGTATGAATGCCGAAGAAGCAAAGCAATATCATTTGGCACAAATAAAAGTTCTAAGCCAATTGCCTGTTGATTTTGTTTCGGCGCTTACCATGAATTATATCGAAGAAGTGATTGGTATTGTTCAAGCCGCAGAAACGGTTAATTTGCCTGTAGTTATTTCGTTTACAGTCGAAACCGATGGAAAACTGCCAACTGGAATGAGCTTAAAAGAGGCAATCGAAAAAGTAGACAAAAGTGTAAATATTCCGCCGTTGTATTATATGATAAATTGTGCGCATCCTACGCATTTTGTAAACGAACTGAAAGAGAACGCAAATGAAAATTGGGTAAAAAGAATAAAAGGTTTTCGAGCAAATGCATCTTGTAAAAGTCATGCCCAATTAGACGAATCCACAGAATTAGACCGCGGAATTCCTAAAGATTTGGGTAAAGAATACAAACACTTAAAAGATACTTTTAGTCACTTAAATGTATTTGGCGGCTGCTGCGGAACTGATGAAGAACATATTCACGAGATTGTAAAGCAATTGAAAGTAATTTAAAACAGCTTTATAATTCTAAATAGAAATAATTTATCTCTTTGATTGCACTATATTTTAACACATAAAAGTATAGATTTCTTACTTTAAAAAAGGCGTTTCACTTGTCTAAATACATCCCGTCCCGAAGTTCCGAAATCGGGACTATCTATGCGAAAGAAATGAGTTTCTTTTTGTCCCCTTATCAAGCATATAAAATCTATGTTTCTATGTGTTTATTTTTTTTGATGTTATCGTATAAGATAACCAAATATTGAAAAAAAACATCAAAATTTGAATTGAGTTAAAAACTAATACAGAAAAAATAATGGAGACGAAAGAAACTAAAAGTTTAGAGGATATAAAGCAGTATTTCAGAGTTTTAAAAAGAGCAAGCGGCAATAACGAAGGATTTAAAACAGAAACCAAATTTTCAACCTATTATGAGCTCGGTTGTATAATTAATAATATGTTGAAATTGTGTGTTTTGGGACTTGAAAATGATAATAATTCCTCAATTAATGTTGGATTAGTATTAGAACACGTTATCGAATTATTTCCTTTAGACGAATTTGAACTATTGGATAAAATCAATCAACAGTTTGCTGGAGAATCTTCGCTCGTTTAAAAAGTTTTTGTAAAAAGCTTTATAGATATTTGTCTGATTTCGGACTTCAAACTAAAGTAAAAAAAAAAGCTCCAGATTTCTCTGAAGCTTTTTGTAGTCCGTGGGGGAATCGAACCCCCCTTACCAGGATGAAAACCTGGCGTCCTAACCGATAGACGAACGGACCTGTTTTGCTATTGCGGGTGCAAAAATGCAACTATTTTTAAAATACACAAAAGGATTTCGGAAATTTTTTTTTTCAGTTATGCTGAAAATAACACATTTTAAAATAAAAATCGGCAAACAGAATAAGTTAGTTAAAATGTATTTGTTTGGTTAATAACAGGTTATTTTGCACTAAATAATGAGATAAAGCAGATTTTTGTTCGGATAAATATTTTCAATAAAATTTAAAAATATTTGCTTTTAAAGAATATTCTTGCGGATTTTTCATGATTTTTTTGAAAAGTTCAGCCAAAAATAAATGTCAAAACCTCCTTTTTTAGACAATCGAATAGTTTTTTCTTCGTCCATAATTTGAAAGAACACATCAAAAACTGATGGATCTGTTTTTCTAATTTCTTATAATTGCTTGTACTAATTATGCTCTTTATAATTTATGATCACAATCGCTTTTGGTAATTTTTTATCTTTTTAAAATCTACATTTTACAGACAATAAGAGGGTTAATGATTCTAATTTGTTCAAAAAGCAGCAGCAGTTAAAAAAGTGCTTAAAGAAAGAGATGCGAATTGTTCAAATGTTATTCGTTATCAATTAAAATTTTGATTCATTATTATATATTTATACCCAATTATGGATACAACTTTAGAAATATTTGGCGCGTTTTTCGGCTTTATGGCCGTTTATTTTACTATTAAACAAAATATCTGGTGTTGGTATTTTGGTTTACTTCAAGTAATATTATATTGTTTTATTTTTTACACAGCCAAATTATATTCAGATATGATTTTGCATGTTGTTTATGTTTTTCTGCAAGTATTTGGCTGGTATAATTGGAAATATGGCGGTTCAAATCACAGTACATTGCGGATAACATTGATAAAAAATGAAGCGTTTTGGATTGGTTCAACCATTTTATTATCCTTTTGTTTAGGTTATATAATGCAGACAAAAACCGATGCATCTTTTCCTTACGAAGATGCTTTTATAACCATTGCAAGTCTTGTTGCTCAATATTTAATGATTAAAAAAGTATTGCATTCTTGGATGTTTTGGATAGTTGTAGATGTAGTTGCCATAGGCGTATATTGGTACAAAGGTTTGTATTTTACAACAGGTTTATATGTGCTTTTTTTAATTATGGCAGTAATTGGTTATCTAGAATGGAGAAAAGTTTATAATGAAGAATTTGAATATGAGCGAGCATAAAGTTGGATTAACACTAGGTAAGTTTGCGCCTTTTCATAAAGGACATCAATTATTAATAGAAACGGCTGTTAATGAAGTTGATGAATTAATAGTGTTAATTTATGATGATCCAGTAATAAATATTGCTTTGGCAGCCAGAGCAGCTTGGATACGTGAAATATACCCGAAAATTGTAGTCATCGAAGGTGTCAATTCGCCAAATGATACTGGTTATACACCAGAGATTATGAAAATTCAGGAAGATTATGTTTTAAGTGTTTTAGGTAATCGTACTATTTCGCATTTTTACTCGAGTGAGCCTTACGGCGTGCACATGAGTATTGCGCTGAATGCGATAAATAGGCAAGTTGATGTTAGTCGGAATATTATTCCAATCTCTGCCACAAAAATTAGAAAAAATTCATTTGAAAATAAGGAATTTATTCATCCCATAGTTTATAAAGATCTGATAACAAAAGTGGTATTGCTTGGTGCTCCATCAACTGGAAAAACCACGTTAGCAGAAAAATTGGCTTTCCATTTTGATACCCAATGGATGCCTGAATACGGAAGAGAATATTGGGAGAAGCATCAAATAAATAAAAGACTAACTTTAGAAGATCTTTTAAAAATTGCTGAAACCCACATTGAAAGAGAAGATGCGCTTGTGCTGCAGTCAAATCGAATTTTGTTCTCAGATACTAATGCGATTACGACCTATTTGTTTTCGCTGGATTATCATGGAACGGCACTTGCAGCTTTAGAAAATTTAGCAAAAGCAGCAGAGAACAGGCACGATATTATTTTTGTCTGCGATACTGATATTCCTTATGATGACACTTGGGATCGATCTGGTGATGTGAAAAGAAAGGAATTTCAGCAAAAAATAATAGAAGATTTAAACAATAGAAATCTTAAATATTATATGCTCAGTGGTACTATCGATGAACGAATTGAACAAGTATCAAAAGTATTATCTGCCTCAGAGAATTGTAAATTTTAAATAACTTAGAATCAAAATATAGCTATGTCTGATTTATTAAATAAAACGATGGGATTTTTTAAGAAAGTTCCAGAATCACCTACGAATCCGCAAGATGTCAAAAGCAATAATAAATTTCAAGTCGAAGATCTTTATTCAACTGATGATCTTCAAAATGAATCAAGTGATGCAATTACTTTAGATGAGAAATTGCGCCAAGCGTATTTTTGGATCGCTAATACAGCCATTATAAGTCCGTATTATGATATCGAATTTAATGACAGCGATCCTAAAAAGTTTTTATTTGGCGACAGTAAAGTGCCCGTTTATCTGACTACAGATCAAAGCTATTCTAGTTTTGTATTAATGCCTCTGTTAAATTTAGCCGTAAGAGGTAAATGTCTTATTGTTGGAGGGCCAGGTCGCGGAAAAACAGCTACTTCTGTTTTGATGGGTTTACTGGCTGGCTATGATAATAAAGATGTAATGAGAGCCATTCAGCATGGTCAGCCTCAAATGACGATTTCAGATTTATTAGGACATCCATTGCCTTCGGATATGGTAAAGGCCGAAAAGACTTCGGATATTCGAATTGCTTGGCGAAAATGGTTAGGCATGAGAGTGAAAATTATTGATGAATATAATCGAATTCCAACCAGAACGCAATCCGCTTTATTAACTGTACTGGCCGATAACTACGCTGAAATTTTTGATCAGATTTATGAATGTCCTGATGGTGCATGGTATCTAACGGCTAACGATGATGCAGGCGGAGGAACTTATCAGGTTATTGAAGCCTTAAAAGATAGAATTGATATTGTTATTAGAGCTATGCACTTTAATACAAGATTTGTTGAGGATTTATTGCAGCGCATCGAGCTCAATTTTAAGCCCGAAGCAATAATTCCTGAAGAAATTATTTTTACCGAAGAAGAGTTAACAACTGTAAATAAACAAATTAGAGGTATTCAAATAGATCCGGAATTACGTAAACGTATCGAGTTTTTCTGCCGCCAGTTTGAGTTTTTTGAACCCGCATCTAACCGACTAGAATATATGACCAAAGACACGGCAAAATTATCTGGTATGGATATGCGTGTTCTTTTTAGGAAAGAGACAGGAAAAGATCCGATTAAAGATTTAGGTTCGCAGGCAAAGAATGGTTTGTCTGTTAGAAAAATTATGACTTTACTAATGTTTTCTAAAGCATTGGCTTATTTTAGAGGAAATCGAAAAGTAGAATTAGAAGATATTAGACAAGTCCTGCCATTTGTTTTACACGATAGTTTGACGCCGCATTTAGAATCTCCATTTTTCGATCAGATAGGCAATGAAGTTTACAGAGTAGATCGAATTGTGTGGCTGCGAAACTTATTCGATTTGTCTTGCGATGAATATGTGAGTCAGGATTTGGATAGAAATGATCCAGTTGACCGATTTGAAGAGGAATTTAAAAAAGGTCTTGAAAATATATCTTCAAAAGAAATTGATAATCGACTTTTAAGTATTGAAAAGCAGCTGCAAAAGTGGTCTGAAGAGAAAAAGCTGTACGGTTACCGAGCAGATGATATTTTGAAATTAAAATATCTGCATCAACGTTATACCAATTACAAAAGATGGCTGCAATGGAAAAAATAAGCTTTCAACCACTTATTGCAGAATTAAGCGAAAAAAGCACGTTGTACAATCGATGGTACAATGAGAGCGAAATGAAATATGGCAATTTGCCTGCTCATGTAATTACGGGTTGGATGGTAGAAGTTGTTGAACCAATTGTAAAAGAAACAACTGCTTTAAATTCAGCTCCAGAAAAAATTCATGAAATCGTAAAAGCACTTTATCAAGAATCATTGAAGTTAATTGGAAACGGATCTGCAATTCGCTATAAAGACGAATACAAAGAGGCTTGGCTGTTAATGGCGCAAATGCCAAACTTGGTCGTGAAATTTCCTGTAAAAGTAATTTCATTGTTAAATGACGTTCTTTTTAATCTGCATATATATGCACCAGAAAAAATAATAGATTGGTGTAATCTAATCAAGATCAGCAGCTCTGAGATTAAAACTATTGAGGATTTTAAAATTGTGGGACGTATTTATGCGTGGAGATTTGGTTTGGCGCATTTGAGGATTCGTTTAAACACAGATTTCAAAGAACTTTCTGAGAATCTGCAAGAAATCGTTCGTAACGCGATAAGTTCAGACAAAAGTTCGATTCAGCTTTTTAAAAATCCTTGGGCGAATGAAAAAGCAAAATTTGAAGGCGTACAAGGCGGTTTTAAAGATACAGATGGATTTTTTGAAAATCCGCCGAGACTAGCAAAAATTGATGGGAACATATTTGTAACCGATTCGAAAAGCAGTTACGCACTTTTTGCAGACCAATTTGGAAAAGTTTTGGTTCCTGCAAATTCTGTTGATGCATCTCTAATTTTATCAAATTCTAGTCGATTAGATAACTTGGAGAAATGGCTTGGAAAAGGCAACGAAAAAATTGATACAAGAAAGATTTCATCTTTTGCGACAACAGAAAACACATTGGTTTTAACGTTGCAAAATTCCTATTTTTTATACTTATTCAGTCTTGGAAATGCATAATCAATCTGAAATAAAAGAAACATTAGCCGCTTGGAAATCGTGCTGGCAGCAGGCAAAACTGGAGTGGAATCCTTTGCTGCGCCTGCAAGAACCTATTTGGTGTTTGTCGCATCAGGAAGCTCAAAAAGAAGGGCTTTCGAGCAGTTTTGCAATGATTCGGTTAACAGATCATCGCATTGTTATAAACTTAGAAGAAATTACAGAACGCGGTATTGCCGATTACGCTGTTGAGGTATTGGCACACGAAATAGGTCATCATATTTTTGCACCTGCAAATTTATACGACAACGCTGTTTTGCTGAATCGAATTCGTTTTGCTTTACCCGGTATTGAGGATCGAGCACCTATGGTATCAAATTTATATACTGATTTTTTAATCAATGATAAATTACAACGCGTCAATAAATTAAAAATTTCAGAAGTTTATAAAGCGATTAATTCAGAAGATAATTTTTCTGAATTATGGACATTAATGATGCGTACTTATGAATATTTATGGCGTTTGAAACGCGGTGAATTAGCAGTGAATTTATCATTTCACAGTAAAAAAATAGATGCTGATGCTTCATTATTAGCTTCTTTGGTTAGAAGTTATTCAAAAGGCTGGATTCATGGCGGCGGAAGATTTGCTGTAATGTTATATCCCTATTTAATGGATGACAAAACGTTTAAAGATGCACGTAAAAAGATTTTGATACTATTAGATGCGGAAGATGCAGGCAAAGGAGCTATGGATATTTCGGGCATGACTGAACTTGATTTAGAAGGCTATGATGAAATAGTCGATATGCGAAAAGAAGCGATTAGTTTAAAAGAAGACGGAGGCAAGAAAAACAACGATATTTTAGGTTTAGACGAAAATAAAAAAGGCGGATTTGGACCAAGAAACGGATATATGGGTCCGGGAAATTATATCGACTTAATGCAGCAAGTCAACCCAAATGCTGATGAGCAGAGTTTGGTTAATGCTTATTATAAGGAAATTGCTTTATCTCATTTGATTGATTTTCCTGTAGAGACTTCAGAAAATGTTTCTATGGATTTACCAGAAGGATTGGAAACGTGGGATATTGGAGACGCCATCGAAGAAGTAGACTGGCTGCAATCGGCTATTTTATCGCCTGCAATTATCCCTGGATTAACCACTCAAAAGAGAACTTACGGTGCAGACTCTGATAATAATATTTCAGAAGGACCTTTAGATGTATATATGGGGATAGACTGCTCTGGCTCGATGATGAATCCAAAAGAAAATTTTTCATGGCCGGTTCTCGCAGCAACAATCATTGGATTATCTGCTTTACGTGCTGGAGCATCCGTTATGGGTTGTTTATCTGGTGAACCTGGAAGTTATTTGGAAACAGATGGTTTTATTTCTGATGAAACAGATTTGCTAACTACCTTAACCTCTTATTTGGGAACTGGTTATGCCTACGGAATTGAGCGATTGCGAAAACCGTTTGGAGAAAAACCAAATAAAAAATCACATATTGTAATCGTTACGGACAATGATATATTCAGCATGTTAAATTCTGATACACAAACGAAACGAACACACTGGGAATTGGTCGAAATTGCATTAAAAAATGCTGGCGGGCACGGAACTATGGTTTTGCATTCTTATCCAGATTACCAAAAAGATTTAGTAATACGATTAGAAAAAATGGGTTGGAAAGTATATTATGTCACAAACGAAGCTGAACTTTTGAAATTTGCATCAGAGTTTTCACAACAAAATTATGCCTATGTCTAAATATGATGTTTTTGAACTAGTGACCTATTTAAGAAAATGTCCAGACAGCTTTTTAAAGTCTTCGGATCTTCTTCTTAAAGATGGATTGAATTCAACAGCCTTAATTTGCGATACATACAGAATTGTAAGTAATGATTTTTTACGAACTGAATTTAACATACCAACAAATACTGATTTAAATCTTATTAAAGATAATCATTGGCTGGCAATTCATATTTCCGCGTGGCTTCTTAGTCATCAAGATTTTAAAAATAAGCCTTTAATAGCAGATAAACTCTATAATTTTTGGTTTGAAGAATTGCGTGAAGCTGCTGCATATGTAAAATTTAATGAATGGATTAGTGATGATGAACGTGCCGAAGAAATGGTGCGCTTGCTGCTAAATTGTTGTGAGATCATACCTAAAGGCGAAAATTATGATGAAGCGGCAGATAAATTATCTTCATTAAGCAGTGCAGACAGGCATAAAGTTTTAAAACAATCCTATGAAGCGCACGAAAGAATAATGGCAATTAAAAGAGAAATGGCAGAGAAAAAAGCCAGAGAAGCAGCAAATACATATGGACGCGAGTAGTAATCCACAAATTGCATTAACAGATGAGGAGCGTTTTCCGCTGCTTGATGATTTAAGTTTTTTAAATGAACTTAGACAAGATGCTTTTGCTCCAAAATTTAATTTTAAAAGCGGTGATCGATTAAACGCAGTACAACTTTCAAAAGTCCATTCCTATAAAAAAAAGTACTATGATAAAACAGTATTTTGGAACGAAGGACAAACGCCAATTTGGGTAAATGACTATTTAAAATGGTGTCTTAAATCAGTACCTTTTTATGACAAAAAAGGCATTGATTTAGATTCTTTTCCAACCATTTCCAGAGAAGACATTAGAAAGTATCCTTATTTATTTGTTTCTAATGAAGCAAATTTAGAAGAGTTGTTAGTCTATCATACTTCAGGATCCACAGGACCAAAGTTAGATGTGCTTTTTGATGCAGTTTCCCAAGCGAATTGGCTGCCGCAAATAGAATCTGTTTTAAAAGATTTTGACATTCATATAAAAGAAAGTAAAAATACAGCAGCAATTGCTTTGATTTGTGCGCAGCAAAAAACATTGACATACGCTTCTTTATCAACCTATTTAGAAGGAGCGGGTATTTTAAAAATAAATCTAAATCCGTCAGATTGGAACCATCCTGATGATTGTAAAAAATACCTTGAGAAATATAATCCGCAAATTCTTACTGGTGATCCAATCGCTTTTACGGCATTATTAGATTTAAAGCCTAAACTGAATCCAAAGGCCTTAATATCCTCTGCTATGAAGCTGACAAAAGGCACCAAAAGCAAATTGGAAAATTATTTTAAATGCCCTGTTATTGATCTTTATTCGTTAACAGAATGTAGAAACATCGCTTATGCTACAGAAATTGGACATAAGGTTATTCGGCCAGATTTGTATTTAGAAATTTTTGATGAATATCAAGATGTGAAGCTTCCTTATGGCGAAAGAGGAGAATTAGTCGTTACCGGAGGCAGTAACCCTTTCTTACCATTAATACGCTATAGAACGGGTGATTTTTGTAGTTTAAAGATAGAAAATGGAGTTCCGTTTTTAATAGATTTAGAAGCTCGAAATCCAATAGTTTTTTTAACAAAATCAAACATGAAAATCAATAATATTGATGTCTCTAATCGTTTGTCTCAGTTGTCTTTGGCAGGATTTAAAATGCATCAACAAAAAGATAAGCTGATTCAGTTTGTAGGATATTCTAATGAACATACTCCGGAAGAGGTTGCTGAAGTGTTGAATGCAATTTTTAAAAATGATGCAGATATTCTCGTAGATATTCAAAAAATATCTCAAAATAATGCTGTAGAAAAGTCTCTGTATTCTTCAGATCTGCAGACAGATTTGTAATTATATAATAAACTGTCAATAGAGAAGCTGTCGTTTTAAAATACTGATTTAACTGCGAAATGTTTGTGAGTACTTTTCTTGAGTTTAGACTTTGAATTGTTTTATAAAATTTAGAAACTTAACACGACTGGAACTTGCATTTGTCACGACGGATATGATTTTGCTGAATCGGAAATAGAATAAAAAAAACACCAGCTTTTTCAAGTGGTGTTTTACTTATTTTCAGGCAGCATTAAAATGTCTGACCAGTTTTTTTAAAATTTTGATAATGTTGTTACAAGAATTTGAATTCCTTTTTAGATCGAATTGTAATTTTTAGAAAAAGAAATAACCAACAGATACTTGAAACGCTCTGTTTTTATTTTTGACAGAAGAATTATCTACATTATTAATGTCAGTTAATCCTAGATTATATCTTACGCCAAAATTAAGTCCGTTTTCAAGTTTATAACCTAAGCCAAAATTAACACCAAAATCAAAAGTATTAAACGAATCTTTTACATTTATCTTTTCATTTTTAGCGGCAAGTAAAAAACCTATTTGCGGTCCGGCTTCAACACTAAATCCTTTAGTTAGATAATATTTTCCCATTAAAGGAAGGTTTAAATAACTTAAGGCAATTGTATTATCCTTGAAGCTGTATCCCTGACCAGAATACATTAATTCAGGCTGAAAAGAAAACTTCTCAGAAATTGGAATTTCTGATAAAACACCTAAATTAAATGATGTTACGTAGTCAATACCTTTGGTATTATCTCCGCCGATAGTTGAGAAGTTTAAACCTCCTTTAGCACCAAATTTAATTTCTTGTGCATTAACATTTGCAAAGCCAAAAACTGTAAGAACAGCTAGTAATAATAGTTTTTTCATAAAAAGTGATTTGAATTATTTAGTCGCAAAATTGAGATAAGAAAAATTAGAAAAGGTTTCAAAAGCTCAAGAATGTATAAATTGGCACCTATTTACAGGTGTTTTTATATTCATTTGGTGTCTGGCCAGTAACTTTTTTAAAAGCTTTATAGAAAGTCGTTTTTGAAGTAAACCCAGATTCTAATCCCATTGCCAGTAAATTGTAATTTTCATAGTCAGAATTTGAAATCATTTCCTTGACAGCTTCAACTCGATAGTTATTTATATAATTGGCAAAGTTGTCTCCAGTAATCGTATTTATAATTAGTGAAACATAACCCGCGCTTATGCCAAGTTGTTCAGCAACTTTTTCTCTGTTTAATGTGCTGTCAGTATAAATATGCTGCTCTTTGCAAAGAAGTTCTAGTTTTTGAAAATAAAGATTATCTGCCGTGATAGATTCTCTGTATTCTTCCGAGGTATTATTTTCTTCTGTTAGGCCGCTTTCTATAATTTGAAGGCTGGCAGACGAAAGCGCTAAATCGTTGTTTAGAAAATTATAGATGGCATCTTTGTTTTTGGCAAGTTTGTATTTGTAAATGCCTGCATAAGCTGTCCAATGAATTATAAATGTAGCGCATACAGCCAGCCAACTCATGGTAGAAGAAATATCTGCTTGAAAATAATAACCAGCCATATAGGTAGCCAGCCAGATAACCAACAGCAAATACATGAAGGTTAATAAAGTAGTGACCCATTTTTTCTCTTGAGGATCTTTTAAATACCTTATCATAAAATAAGAATATAGAGGCAGAAACAAGACGATGATAACGGCCATTAAAAGCTGAATTATCCTAAGTATATTGATTAGAGGTATGCAGGCTTCAGGAATTTTATAAATTCCCGCTACAATGTCAAGACAGACTGTAACATTAAGAATACTGTTAAAGACAAATGGAATGTAATACAAATATGTTTTTTGTTTGTTTTTTACCGCATCATCAATGCGGTTTATAATAAACTGAAATGTGAAAACAGGTAATAGAAATACCCAATCGATAGCGTCTGTAAAACGTACTAACGGATAGGATGTAAACACACCTTCAAGTTCAAAAACATAATTTAGTAAAACAATGGAAAGCGCAAATAGTAAATAGGCTAGATATCTATTTGAATTGCTGTTGAATAAGGAAGATTTTAGAATAATGATGCCCAAGATTACTCCCTGAAAAATCGCAATATTTAAAATTGTGGTATAAATCAATTTTCTAAAGTAAAAGTTATTTTTATGATTTGTTTTGGGGAATAATGTTAACTAGTTATTTCCTAAAACATAGCTTATTTCATACTAATTAACGGAACGAATTTATGTTAATGCAAATGATTTTCTGAATGGATTAAGAAATGATTAACTAAAATGATAAAGAATTATTAAGTATTCCGATTTAGGAAAAGAGAAGAAGTTCATAAGATAATTTTTACTTGAAAAATGAAAAAGCTTCACGTTTCTTTAAAGCTTTTACTTAGCGGCGAAAGTACTCAGGTAGCTAACTAGATTATTGAAGATTGTTATAGTATTATAGAATACAGATCTTAATTTTTAAATATTATGATAATTTGTTTACATATCTGTATTTATTTTATGAATTAAGACAACAGTAAAATAAAAGTCCATATGCTGATTTATAATTGAAAAATTATATATTTGAGAATAAATATTGTGAGATATTTATCACGCATATTTGCCCTAATTTGGGTGGTTTTGTCACACGTACAAATAAGTGTGTATCATTTTGTAAAACAAACTCATATATAAATTAACCAGATACTATTTTAACTAAAACCGCATGCAAGAAGAAGTAACGAAACATACAAAGAAAATTTACAAAACAGTGAAAAACACAGAACACACTTTGGGAGAGAAAATAAAAGAAATCATCATAGAAATATTCATAATCGTTTTTGCAGTAACACTTTCAATATCGCTGCACAGTTGGAGCGAACACAAACATCAACAAGAAGAAGTAAAGGTATTTCTTGAAAATTTAAAGAATGATTTGCAAAATGATGCAAAAAGCATCGACATTGAAAAGGAAGCATACAAAAAATCAAACATGGATTATGAAAAAATTTTAGCACTAACGCCTCACCAACTTGACAGTATTTATAAGTCTAAAGATAAAGTTGAGTTCCCAATTTATTCACATGGACCAAAAATGAATATTGGTAATTTTGAAGGTTTTAAGTCTAGTGGTAAAATTGGATATATTGAAGACGAAAAATTAAAACAGAAAATCTTAAATTATTACCAAATATATGTACCGGCAATCAACGAAGTCGATAAATATTATAATGATTTCCTGTTTAAGTGTTTTGATAAAATGATAGAAAATGCAGATAAATCAGAACAAGAGATGTATGCAGACCCAAAATTTAAAAAGACACTTGAATTTCTTGTCAAACTAGGTAATAATAACATGAGAGTTTATGACAAAAATACAAAACCACTAACAATTGAACTTATTAAAGAAATTGAAAAAGAGCTGAGTAAATAAGACACTCACACCTATGTTTAGTTATATGCCAGCTTTAAACTTTGTTTAAAGCTGGTTTTGTACTTGAGATGATGACAAACCCTAATAGAGAGCTTAATTTAGTCCAAAACCGCAATCGCATCAGAAAATTTTCAACGATTTCACCCTTGGAAAATCGCATAAAAAAGAAACAAATATACAATGACTAAAGTATTAAAATTCCTTTTGATTATACCATTAATTTCTTTCGGTCAAGAAAAAAGCGAAACTAAATCCGTCTATCCAAAGTATATTGGAGACATCGAATTTAATGCAGAAATTGACAATAAAGATTTTGAGTTATGTAATCCAAAACATATTTATCAATACTTTAATATGGGCGATGGTTTGGTATACGAAGGAGATAAATTAGCCATTGAAAAAGAGTTTGCTGAAAAATATAAATCAGAAATCATTAAAAACGAAACAGGGTTAATCCGAATTAATTTTGTTGTTAACTGCAAGGGAAAAACAGATAGATTTCGTTTGATTTCTATGAACGAAAATTATGAAGAGAAAGTTTTTGTTCCCTCAATAACAGAACAACTTATGAGTATTACAAAAAACTTAAAAGGTTGGAAAGAGAAAAAATACAAAGGAGTTGACTATTATCAATATTTGATTTTCAAAATAGAAAATGGACAATTAAAAGAAATATTACCTTGAAAAACTTAATTTACTTATTCTTGCTTTGTCCAGTTTATTTATTTTCTCAACCAAATTGTAATGCTTTTTTGTACGTAGGCGACACCTTGCAATACAAAGCCTGTATTGAGGCAGAAAAAATAGAGAAACTGTATCAATTTCAAAGAGAGTTTCAAGAAGTTCTGGATAATGCAATTGAAATTTGTCCAAATTTTGCATATGCGTACAGAGAAAAATCAACAGCGTATTTAAAAAGCGGGGACTTTTTAACCTGGAAAAAGTTAATAGACAAAGCAGTTGATTTAGATTATAGTTTAAATTTAGGTTATCGTGCTTGGTGTCGTTATCAATTTTTTAGAGATTATAAAGGCGCAATTAAAGACATTGAAAAACTGGATAGTTTGGCAAATTACAACATAGGATATTCAACAAATGGAGATTATCATTTGAACATAACAAAAGGGATTTGTTATAGTGCAATTAATCAAAAGAAAAAAGCAATTAAAATATTCAACGAACAATTAAAAACAAAAGATTATTCGGCTGGATTGTATGATTATTATCAATTAGGTGTAACGTATTATCAAGTTAAAGATTATAAGAATGCTTTAAAAGCATTTGAAAAACAAACAAAGATAAATGAGTTTGCAGACAATTCTTATTATAAATGTAAGGTTTATAAAGTCTTACAAAACCAAAAAGAATATAAAAAGTATAAAAAAATTGCCTTAGAGTTGTATGCTGAAAATAAAAAAATGTTCGATCCTTATACGCGACATTTTAATAGTGTCTATTACGAAACAATTAAAAATGAATAATCCGCTATATCGTCAAGAGGCTTGACATTGTGCGGAATTAGGGAGAACAATAATAATAAAAAATCAACTTAAAAAAATATCTATGAAAACTACTCTGTCTGTAATACTTTTCTTTTTTATGTGCACTATCTCTGCACAAACGTCGACTCAACTTATTGGTAAATGGCAACTGGTAAAACTAACAAAGAATGGGAAAGAGAAAAGTATAAAAGAAAAATTTAAAAGTGATCAGGTTTTCCAGGTCTTTAGTGAGGATGGAAAATTTATGGGAATTGTTGGGGATAAGAGTACAAAAGGTAAATGGAAATTATCAAAAAACAATGAGGTGCTCACAGTGGTTGTTGATCTTATATCTGTGAAATTTCAAATAGAATATTTTGACAGTGAAAAACGTATTATAACAAATGATCAGTTGGGAACATTGGAATATAAAAAAGTAAATTAATTATCTACTATATGAAAAAACAATTATTACTTTCAATCTTTATTGTATTTGGTTTTGAATACAAAGGGATCGCCAGTGCCAGTATATCGTATCAGTTTTAGAAATTATGATTTTGTAACTTGATTTAATATTATCTTTCATCCTTAAATGCACTTGGGCAATATTGATCAATAAACATTTTTTTTATTCTCTAAACAACGTAGTTTTTTCTTTTTTAAAAGTTAAATATAAATGAAAAAAGCTTCAGAGAAATCTGAAGCTTTTTGTTTGTATAACCACTCCTATAAATACCAAAAGTATCAATCAAATTTAAAACCCTTAATAGTTTGTACTGGAAAAATTATATATTTGAAAGTAAATAATGTATGAAAATTATCATATATATCTACTGAGATTTGTATGGTTTTATCACACACATAAATAAGTTAGCAGTTAGTCCGTGATGACGAAAACAGATAATCAGAAACGAAGAAAAAATCATGAAGAAAGAATTTCCAATTATAAAAACCGAAAGACTTTTACTGCGACAATTTGCAGATAGTGATCTTGAAAATGTTTTCAAAGGACTTTCACATCCAGAAGTTATTAAATATTATGGCGTGAGTTTTCAAACATTGGAAGCAACTAAAGAACAAATGCTTTTTTTTGCTGACCTTAAAAAAAATGAAACAGGAATTTGGTTTGCTATTTGCTCGGCAGATAACAAAACATTTTACGGTGCGGGTGGATTAAATAATTTAAGTAAAGAACATAAAAAAGCAGAAATCGGTTTTTGGTTAATTTCAAATTTTTGGGGACAAGGAATTATGAAAGAAGCAATGCCGTTAATTTGTAATTATGGATTTGACAACTTAGAACTTCACAGAATTGAAGGATTTGTTGAGTCGGAAAATATGAATTGTAAAAATGCAATGGCAAAACTTGACTTTCAATACGAAGGGACTATGAAAGACTGTGAAATTAAAAATGGCAAATTTATAAGTCTTGATATTTATGCTAAAATAAAAGATAATTTAATAAAGCCTGAGTAAGAAATCAAGTTTAAAAAAGGTCATCTGTTTATTTGTCTGATATATTAAACTAATTTAAGATAGATAAGTAGGATATCGTTAAACATATTTACAAGTTATGCCTAATTATAAAAGTAACAACATAATGACAATTAAGAACATTTTAGCAACACTCATTCTGACAATTTCTAGCTTGACAATTTTTGCTCAAGACAAAGTAACAGGAGAGCTAAAAACTTTATCTGACGATAAACAATTTGATAAAATTATCGAGCAACATGCATCTAAATCTAAAGATTACTCCGCAAAATCGTTGTATTATATTGGGTTAGCTTATTATATGAAAGAAGACGATAATAACTGTATCAAGTTTATGAATTTATCCATAGATAAAAATCCGAAAGACCCTGCACCATTTTACATTAAAGCATCTACTTTAAATTATATGCAGAAATATGATGATGCTATAAAAAGTTTTCAATCAGCAATTAATTTAAAATCGGATGATCCAGAATTTTATAGTGGACTTGGAGATTCCTACTATAATTTAGAAAAATTAGATCTAGCATTAGAGGCATATAAAAAGGCAACGGAACAAAAGAATTGTCCAGACAGACCTTATTCATTTATAGCTCAAATTTATTCTGATCAGAAAAATAACGACAAAGCTTTAGAGGCATTTTATACAGCAAAATCAAAAATTGATAGTAAATCAAGTTCATATTTAAATGCAGTATTCAACATCGGACTTCTAGAATCTCTAAAAGGCAAATATGATAAAGCGGAATCCGCTTTTGTTGAACATTTACAATTAGACCCCGCAGACTATCACACTTATGCTAAACTTATTCAAATATATTATTTTAGAAAAGAATATGACAAAGCAAAACCATACAAAGATAAATTGTATGAAGCTCACAAGAAAAACCTACTTAAAGACAATTTAAAAGATATGTTTTGTTACGACCAATTCAAATGGAATGGCAAATTAATCCAAGCTTTCGAAAGATACGAAGAAGGTTCAAAAGACATATACAATAAGCATTTATTCTATGTTGTAAATCAAGATGACAAAATTGAATATAGAATTCAAACAGAGTTTTCTCCAATTTCAGTAGAACAAGGAGGTTCAAAATATTTACTTTGCAGAACAAAAGGAGATACGCATTCAACGTTCAACATTGGTTTTAACGACAACTTCAAATATGATGACTTGAAGAAAAGTGTTATTGATATACTTGAAGAAAAAGTTAAACCAACGGCAACTACAAGACTAACTAAATAACAAGGATAACGGGGCATAACAGCTACTATCCCGCAGGCACGAGTGTTCTGCTCGAGAACACAACGAAATGTTGACAAAGAGGGATTTTATTAAGATAGTTCAAAACAAAAAAAAAGCTTCAGATTTCTCTGAAGCTTTTTTGTTATAGTAGTATCTCTGTTTGAATTAATGTATTTTTATAAAAGCTTATTTCGTGATTAGTTTTTCAAGTCTTGCCATCATTTCATCTTTTTCTTTCAGCATACGCTCGTACAATGCGATTTTCTCATCATATAATTGAATAATTTTATCAACGGGATTGAAAGAAGGTTGGTAGCTAAATCCAGAAGCGACTGCATTATCTTTAAAATCTTGGAATGAATAAGTATTCGAAATGATATTTATTGCTTGCTCTTCATCAAAATTCTGAAAAGCTTCCACAGGAATTTTTAATATATCTGAGATTTGATTAAGTATATCATCTTCAATTAAATCTTTTTGCTCTAACATAGAAATTTTCTTCTGATTCCAGTCATTTCCTAGGTCAAAAGCCAATGCTTCCTGTTTGATGCCAAGCATTTCTCTGAAGCGTTTTACGTTTCTTCCCTGATGTATTTTCTGTTCCATAATGAATGTTATTTTTCTGAAAGTTCAAAGATAAAGCTATCCAGACTAAAAAGTATTAATTTCAAAGATAAAAAAAACATCTCATAGAAGTGTTTTTTTTGTCAGATATTATGTTCAAATTTGAGTTGAATTATCTTGCTGAATTTTGAGCTTTTGTGTAAAAATATTTTAAAACAAGATAGGTAAATCCGTTACTTTCGGGTTGTAAATTTTCCTCTATATCTTACAAAATAGAGTGTTGCTGTTTTTTGCTTTTAGCAATGCTTTATACCATTTTCGGATTAATTTTTTATTATTAAAATAGATACATAAAAATGATTTTTATGACTTATAATCGGTATAGATTCGTTTAACAGATTTTGTAAAAGAGACAATGATGTTTTTTTAATCTGTAGTAATGGTATTGTTAATAATTGTTGAAGTTATTTTACATAAAATTGGAAGTTGAAGATTGTTAAGCAAAAAAACTTATTAAAATTGTAAGATTTTATCGAGATATGTTTGAAAATTTTATAATTTTATATAAAATATAAAACATTTCGTATGAAAAAATTTAACATTTTATCGGTTGTATTTTTTATGGTTGTTTTTGGCAGAGCCCATGCTCAAGACACTAGAACAGATTTTCACACAGTAGGAATTACAATTCCCACAGTCGCTATTGTGGATATTGAACCAGCGTTGTCAAAAAATATTACGATGGCTTTTACTGCTCCCGTAGAGGCAGGTTTGCCTATTGTAGCTCCTGCTAACAATGCTAGTTTGTGGCTCAATTATTCTTACATTCCAACAACAAGTGCAAAAACGGCTAAAGTATCTGTCAAAATGGATGCGGTTGTACCTGGATTAGATGTAAGAGTTCAGGCGGCTACAGCTGCTGGATCAAATGGAGGTGGAACACTTGGAACTATTGCCGGCAGTGCAATTACTCTTACTGCTGTTGACCAACAAATTGTATCAGCAATTGGAGCTTCATATACCGGAGATGGTGCTTCAAACGGACACAATTTGACTTATTCATTACATGCTAATAATTACACGAGTTTGTTTGCCTCTACACCTTCGGTAACAGTTACTTATACTATTAGTGAAAACTAAAAGCAGTATTTTTTGCAAGATCTTTGAACAAAAATAGTGTCGCTTAAGTAAAATCAGGAGGCACTTTTTTTGTTTACCCCAACTACCAGAATATCTTAACTACCTACTACAATGACTTTAAAAAAAACACTCTTTTTTATTGCAGTCTTCTTTGCGTATACTAATTTATTCGCAAGTATTGTTATTACCAATGGTTTGACACATAATTACAGACTAAAAGAAGGAACACTGCAAAAAGGAATTATCACAATCGAAAACACTTCTGATATTCCTCAAAATGTAAGGCTTTATCAACAAGATTATAGCTATAACGCGACAGGTGCTTCATTTTATGAAGACTATGGAAAAAATAAAAGGAGCAATCTTAAATGGATTAAATTAAATACTGATTTATTAAAAATAGAAGGTAAAGGTAAAGCTAGTGCATCTTATGAAATCATTATTCCAGAAAACACTTCTGGCGGCAGCTTTTGGAGCGTTGTAATGGTCGAGCCTGTTGATGATATTGTACCAAATAATGTCAAAAATGGTATTCAGTTGCGAACACTCATTCGCTACAGCATTCAGATCATTACAACAAATGAAAAACCAGCAAGTGCTTTAATGACTTTTGATGCTATTGATTTAAAGAAAATTTCGGGAAAGAATATTTTGGAACTTTCAATTTCAAATAATGGAGAAATATTTCATCTTGTTGAAGCCTCCATCGAGATATTTGATAGTAAAGACGGCAGTAATAAAGGAAAATTTAAGAGCGATATTTTGAGTTTACTGCCCAACAATTCCAAACTATTTGCTATAGATTTAAGTTCAGTTCCCGCTGGAAAATATAATGCTTCAATACTCGCGAGTAGTAGTGATGATCATGTTTTTGGAATAAATATTGAACTAAATATACCAAATGAATAAAATAATAATTATATTATTATTTATTATTCCTTATTTTTTTCAGGCGCAAAACCTCGCGGTTAATTTAGTAAACCAGAACGAGTTTCTTACTCCAGGAAAAGTACAAACATTGGTTTTTAAGATTACTAATCCATTTTCAAAAGATATTTTGGTTACGCCAAAAGTTACGCTTCCAAAAGGCTGGATTTTAGCTGCTGCTCCTTATGATATTGATTTAGCAGCAAATGAAACTAAAATATATTTAGCCGCTATTCAAGTACCAATTAATTCATCAAAAGGTAAAGACAGCATACATTTAATTATTAATGATAAAACAAATACTATTTTGTATTCTCAAGATTTTGCGTTAATGGTAAGTCAAGTAAAGCGGATAACATTAGATGTTATTTCTACGCCAAGCTACGTAAAAGCCGGAGATACTATTCATAGTTTTTTTATTCTAAAAAATGAGGGAAACGTTGAAGAGAATATCTTTATTGAGACCTCTGCAGCGACTTTTGTAAAAGGAGACAATCCTATTTTGTTATTACCCGGAATGGCAGCAACAATAAATGCTTATCAATCTACGGATCTTAAACAACCCAAACCTTCGCAAAACTTAATTAAACTTACAGCTTCTGTAAAAAGCGACACTACGCAATCTGTTTTTGCCTCGCAGATTACAAATGTTATTCCCGCTTTTCCTGTAAATGAAGATGTCTGGCTTCGTTTTCCTATTAGAGCAGCAGCAACGTATATTGGGAGGCAGCAGCGGAATGATTATGAATCTGGTTTTCAGGGAGAAATTTATGGAAGCGGAGCTTTAAATGAAGAGAATACAAAATTTCTTGAATTTAGGGCAATCGGTCCGGATCGTTTCGGATTAACTGCCTTTTCTCAGTATGAAGAATATTTTATTAATTATAAATCCAATAATTTTTATGCCCATTTAGGAGATAAGATCTTTTATTCGTCATTTTTGACCGAGTTTTCAAGATATGGGAGAGGTGTAGAACTAAGGCAGAAATACAAGAAGTTAGAGGTAGGTGGTTTTTACAATAAACCACGTTTTTTTAAAGACATTAAAGAAGAGATCAATGTTTATGCTAAAGTGAATTTTAATGCCAAAAATAATATACGTTACGGATATTTATTGAAACGAAAAGATAGTCACCAAGAGGATCATTTGCATTATGTTTCTGGTGAGACAAATGTTTTTGATAAAATTGGTATACAAGGAGAATATGCTGTTAGTAATAACGAAAAAACACAAGGAACTGCATGGCAGCTGCAAGCTCAAACTTATTTTAATGATCTAAATGTCAATGTGAGTTATATATATGCATCTCCTCATTTTTCAGGTTATTATACAGATACGCAGTTTTTTACTTCGAATGTTAATTATCGGATTTTGCCCAAGCTGAATCTTTCTGCTAATTATCAAAAGGATGCGAGAAATTTTGAAAGAGATACGCTCTATGGTGCGGCTCCATTTAGAGAAGCTTTTCAAATAGGAATGCGTTATAACTATTTAAAAAGTGGTGCGGTTTCTTTGTTTAGCGGAACTCAGGAATATGAAGACAGAATGGAGCGTAAACAGTTTTTTTATAAAGAAAGATTTAATCGTATTGAATTAACTCAGGATATTTATAAATTTTCGGTCAATTTTCAAATGTTTTTTGCAGAAACAACTAATTTTTTGATTAATTCAACGGGTAAAACATCAATACAAACTGCAAACGTCAGCTATAATTACAAACGAAATTCTATAAGTCTTTATGGCAGTTATTCTACCGTGAGTCGATATGCAGCCAAGGATGAGAAGCTGTTTTTATATGGAGGACGCATAAATGCTGCTATTTATGATCGCTGGTATCTGAGTTTATTCTATCAAAATACATATTATCTTGAGGAATATTATAGAGATAGAAATCTTCTGGAACTGGCATTAAATTACAGAATATCACCACGACAACAAATAAACATGCTTTCTAGATATGCTTTAGCACAAAAGCAATTAGAGAATAAAGATTTTTCATTTTCTGTACGGTATGCGCTGGATATTTATGCACCCATAAAAAAAGTCAAAGAGTATGGTTTTTTTGAAGGAAATATCATTGCTTTAGAGAATGCACAAATACAAGGTGTAAAACTTCATTTAGGGCCTTACTCAGCTATTACTGATGAAAGAGGTCATTTTTTGTTTAAAAATGTAAAACCCGATACTTATTTTCTTGAGATAGAACAAGGAACACTGGGGGTAAAAGATATTACAGATATTGATATTCCTGCTAAAGTCACAATAGCAGAAGGAGGAAATTATCTCGATTTTGGTATTACAAAAGCCTCAAATATAAAAGGAATTATAATGCTCGATGACAAAGATATTGCCGACAAAGAACAAAGTATAATTGTCGAAATAACATCAGATAATCAGGTTTTTAGAAAAATATGTAAAATAACCAAAACTTTTGATTTTACCTATCTAAGACCAGGAGATTGGAAGTTAAAAGTATATCGAAACGCATTAGACAGCAAATATAAAATTCTTACTGATGATATAAATTTGACACTTAACCCTAATGAAGATAAGCAGGTTCAGATTAAGATAAATAAAACAGAAAAAGAAATAAAATATTTGCAAAAACCAATGAGAGTAGGTTTTAACACTTCAAAAGATAAAAAATGATTTTTAATTCGATTCAATTTGTTTTTGGGGTATTGCTGTTTTTTTGTGGTACTTTTTTTCTTTCAGCACAAACGTCTGGAAACCGTAATATTAATATAAATCTTTCAGAAGTTGCATTACTTGATGTTGAACCAAGTATGACTGCTATTTCTTTTAGCTTTTTGCCTCCAACAGAAGCGGGTCGTCCGCTGACGATTCCTGCTGTTAATACCACAAAATGGTTAAACTATACCTCTGCTAAAAAAACAACAACGCCGTCCAGATTTATTACTGCCCAAATTGATCAGTCCTTTACGGGACTTTTTGTAAAGCTTCAAGCCGCTGCTGCTGCTGGTAGTGGAGGAGGTATTCTTGGGACTTCGGCTGGTAAAGTTACATTAACCACTTCGCCTACTACAATTATAACGGGTATTGGTGGTGCTTATACAGGAAATGGCATTAATAACGGACACTTGCTGAATATTTCTTTAGAAGTTGATGATTATAAGAAATTGGTACAAACAACGAGTAAAATAATTACGATAACCTATACTATTAGTAACTAAAAAGATGGTGAAACAATCCTGTATAAAAAATCGAATAAATGCATCTATCAACTTATTGCTTTTAGCGTGCGCTTTATTAGTGTGTATAACGGCTAAATCTCAAACGATTACAGTGGGAGGTACAGATTGGAGTCCTGTTATTCCAACCATTACAGAAGCAGGATCTGATTATGCAGGAACCTATGAAAGTACCTCTACTCAAATGAGTTTAAGTTTGACGGTGCCGCTTCTTTTAGGTACGGGTAAGATTTCAGTACGATATGAACCCAATCCTACTTGGAATAATGCTCTAAAAATTGATGTAAGAAAACTAAATAACGGATCAGGATTATGTGTGCTTTGCAGTATGACTCCAAATCAAGCGACGCCTTATCAGGAGGTTCTTACGAATGATACAGAGTTATTTAGAGTAGTTGCTGTTTTATCATTAGCAGAAGTAACTAATATTGGATTAAACCTTCGAGTGCGTGGAGTGTCTGTTACAACTCCGGTTGATAACTACACTGCTCGTATTGTATTTACTATTGGTCCGCAATAAAAAACGTCAGATACAAAAAAAAGCTTCAGAGAAATCTGAAGCTTTTTTTTATAGTAGCGGGAAGTATTCACTTATTTTTGTAGTATTGGTTTTTCAAATCCATTGGTGAATTTCTCAAAATGCTGAGCGATTTCTAGTAATTTCTTATCCGTCCATTTTTTGGAATGTATTTGTATTCCTACCGGCATTCCGTTTTTCTTTTTCCCTATCGGAATAACAACTATTGGATGTCCCGAAAAGGCAGTCGTAAAATTAAACGAAGCGATGGCTTTAGTATAGCCTATTTTTTTATCATTAACAGTAAATGGTTTTCCTGCATTTTGATGTTTATAGGCCTCAAAGGAACAAACAGGTGTAATCCAAACGTCATAAGTTGTCAAAAAAGAATTATAAATTTTAGAAAAATCATCTTTATAATCAATTGCTTTTGCATAGTTAATATTGGTCAAACGTTGTCCTAAAGCCATTCCTTTTGCCCACAAATGGTCTCTGTATTTTAGACGAATAAATGCATACATAAAGCTGGCTAATAATGGTACTTTAGGATTGTTAATTCCTATTTCAAATCCAATAATTTTACTGCATTCTAAATAGGCTTTTTCTTCATTATATTTTGGGTGATCAATAGTTAAAATGTGATTTTCATTTTTGATTTTGACTATAAAGTTCCTGAACAATTCTAAATATTCTGCATCAACTTCTGTATCATTTATGGTTTCAGAATAAGCAATTTTTAAAGATTGTTTATCCCATTCACTATTGTTTAGGTTGATAGGTGGCAGTTCAGCTAGTTCATATTTCGTGTTATTTCCTAAAACTTCCATCATTAGAAGTAAGTCTGTTGCATTTTTTGCAAAGGGACCAGGAGTAATAATATGTCGCCTGCCTTGTGGTTTGTTTTTTACTTTGAGATGACCTCTATTAGAAAGAAAATTTTCGGATGGACGCAAACCACAAATGCCATTAAAATGAGCGGGAACTCTTATCGATCCACCAGCATCAGCTCCTAATTCCAAAGGGCTAAACCCCGAAGCTACCGCAACTGCCGAACCACCAGAACTTCCTCCTGCGACTCTCGTAATATCATAAGGATTATTGGTTTGTCCGTTCCAAAAATTAGTACTTTGCCAGTCAATGCAATAAAGAGCAGTATTTGTTTTTCCAATAATAATAGCTCCTGCGTCTTTCAATCTTTTAACCAATTCGGCATCTTCTGTGGCAACAAAATTTCTTGAGAAAGGATCTCCATTTGAATTTTTTAATCCCTCTGCCAAGAAGCTGTCTTTTATCGTTATTGGTAATCCGTGAAGAAGTCCAAGACTTTTTCCTTGTTCAATATCCAAATCTTTATCCCTTGCTTCATTTAAAATTTCTTCTTTTTCTCTTAAATCTGAAATGGCATTAATTCTAGGGTTAAACTTTTCAATATGATTTAGAAAAGCGGTTACAGTTTCTTCTACTGTTATTTCTTTGGCTTTTATTTTTTTTATGAGCTCTGTTGCGCTTTCAAATACGATATTTTTCATTGTCTTTTTTTGCAAAGTTCAATGAAATATACTTGTCTCTTTTTGACAAATATCAAAATCATCTTTTATTTTTCAGCTCTAATTCTACTTAATGTTTCCTGCGTGATACCTATATAAGATGCAATGTAACCTAAGTTCACTCTTTGTTGAAGTGAAGGGAATTTGTTGTTTAGTTTTGCATAACGTTCTTTTGCTGAGTGAAAAAGTAAATCTTCAATACGTTCAGCAATATCAATGTAGATAATTTCTAAAAAAATACGAGCATATTTTTCGTAATGAGGCTTATCTTCTAATAATTTTTTCCAATCATCATAATTAATATAAGACAAAGTTGTATCTTCTAATAATTCAATATTATAACGACTTTTTTTTCTTTGGATAAAACTGTCAATAGCTGTTATAGTCGTATTTTCTATTGCAAAATGAGCAGTAATATCTTTGGCATCCTTATAGTAATATGCTCTTGCCAATCCTTTGTGCAAAATAAACAATTTACTGCAAATGGTTCCCTCACGATGTAATAAGTACTTGCTTGGTAATTCCTGAAAAGTCATTAGTTTATTAAAATCTTCCAAGAAATCTGATGAAATTTGATCAGAAAAATTTAGGTTGTCGAATATCAATTTTTGTTATTTTGGATTAATGTTGTCCGTTCCTCAAAGAGTTCTTATGATTGCTTTACGAATGTCTCCTGACTTCGCACCTGCTTTTATTTTATAAATCTAATGAATAAAAACAAAAAAAGCTTCAGAGAAATCTGAAGCTTTTTACTTGTAGCCTAAACAGGACAATTCTCGAACCATTTTATTGATGATTTAAAAAAAATGAGATATTTAGTAAATGATTAATAGAAAAATAACTCAACTGCAGTTCTTCGTCTAGTTTACATAATAATTTTATGCTTTATTTTTTTTGTTCATTTTTTTCCTTTAATCTTTTCGCATTCTTTAGGCTGTTATTAAGCATCCACTCAATCTGACCATTGACACTACGAAATTCATCATTAGCCCATTTTTCAATTGCTTTCATCGTTTCTGAATCAATCCTTAATGCAAATGACTTTTTTTCAGACATCTTTTTATTGATTTAAAGTACCGGTATTTATTACAGGTTTAGTTTCACTATCGCCACAAAGTACTACCATTAAATTGCTTACCATTGTTGCCTTTTTATCCTCATCAAATTCTATAACTTCTTTATCTGCTAATAGTTTTAAAGCACTTTCAACCATACCTACGGCACCTTCTACAATTTTATGACGTGCAGCAACAACAGCCGATGCTTGTTGTCGTCGTAACATAGAATGAGCAATTTCAGGAGCATAGGCTAGATATCCAATTCTTGATTCTATTACTTCTATTCCAGCAATTTCTAATCGTTGCGTAACTTCGTGTTCAAGTGCTTTGTTTACGTCATCAAAATTAGTACTTAATGTTACGGTTGCTCTCTCATCTTCAAAATGGTCATACGGAAAAGAACCTGCAAGTTTTCTAACAGCCGAATCCGTTTGAATTCTAACGAATGCCTCATAGTTATCAACTTCAAACGTGGACTTAAAGGTATCTTTAACTTTCCAAACTAATATAACACTAATTAAAATAGGATTCCCCATTTTATCATTAACCTTAATTTTTTCGCTTTCAAAGTTTCTTGCACGCAAAGATAAACTAGTTTTATTATAAAGAGGGTTTACCCAAAATAAACCACTTTGCTTAATACTTCCTTTATAGTCTCCAAATAACAATAGGACTTTTGAGCTGTTGGGACCTATTACAATAAAACCCTTTGCCAAAACAACAGATAGCAGAAGTGCAGCCACTGCTAATATCATGTTGTTTGAGATAAAACCATAAAGTGTTAGTGCAATTGAAAATAAAAGGATAATAAAAACCAAATAACCATTAAAGGGTGTTAAAACTTTTTCTGTTTTCATAGTGAGCAATATTTAAATGATATTAAATTGATATCATAAAGATATATATTATTTTAATACAAAAACAAAATTTTATATAATTTAGAAGTTTTGAAAAAGAGAAAAGTTAGAATTAAAATATTTATAATCTTAACAAACAGATTTGTAATTTGGGTATGTAAAGAAAATTTAAAAAGTACTTAAAACAAAAAAAGCTTCAGATTTCTCTGAAGCTTTTTACTTGTAGCGGGAACAGGACTCGAACCTGTGTCCGCCGCGGCGGATATGAGTGCGTCGAGCTATAAGTTTAAGATGATATTTTTAATGAATTCTCTCCCTATTCCTGTTTTTAAGTATTTTTCTCTTTTCATTGCTTCAGATTTAGAGCTGAAAAATTCAATATGAATAATTGTCCAAGGTCTGAATTTTATGGTGTAACCTTTTGTTGCAAGAAGATTATGAGATTTGAATCTTTCAATTAAATTAGAAGTAAAGCCAGTGTAATTTTTATTAAATTTTTCTGAATAAAGAATGTAAACTACAAATTCTTCCATAATACAAAATGTTATAAACAAAAAAAACACCAGCTTTTTCAAGTGGTGTTTTTCTTAGTAGCGGGAACAGGACTCGAACCTGTGTCCGCCGCGGCGGATATGAGTCTGTCGAGCTATAAGTTTAAGATGATATTTTTAATGAATTCTCTCCCTATTCCTGTTTTTAAGTATTTTTCTCTTTTCATTGCTTCAGATTTAGAGCTGAAAAATTCAATATGAATAATTGTCCAAGGTCTGAATTTTATGGTGTAACCTTTTGTAGCAAGAAGATTATGAGATTTGAATCTTTCAATTAAATTAGAAGTAAAGCCAGTGTAATTTTTATTAAATTTTTCTGAATAAAGAATGTAAACTACAAATTCTTCCATAATACAAAACGTTATAAACAAAAAAAAACACCATCTTTTTCAAGTGGTGTTTTTCTTAGTAGCGGGAAGCATTCAATTATCTAACCATTTTATTGAAGATTACTATATAATTATTGCACTTGCATCTTAAAAATATACATAGGATAATCTTTAACTTTTTTGGATATCTTTTATAGATAAAAATAGTTAAAAAGGCGCTTATAAAGCGCCTTCATCAGCAAAGGAGTAGTAGGATTCGGAAGTTATAATTAATGAATCCAGTAAGGTGATGTCAAGGAGCCTTCCTGCTTCTTTTACTTTTCGAGTTATCTGTTTATCGGCTTCAGAGGCTGTTAGGTTTCCTGAAGGATGATTGTGGATCATCATCAAAGATGTGGCATTTGCCTTAAGAGCTGCTGAGAATATTAATCTAAGATCTACAACAGTTCCTGCAATTCCTCCAGAAGAAATTTCGTAAATACCAAGTGCTTTATGAGCGTGATTCAAAAGCAATACTTTGAACTGCTCGAAGAATTCTATTTTATTATAATCCCAAGCTGAAAGCATTAGTATATATGCATCTTTTGAAGATTTGATTTGTGGTCTTTCAGAGTTTTTTACTTTTGTTTTGTAGATCAGTTCAATTTCAGATACAGTCTGCCAGTTTTGATTTAAAGTTTCCATAGTTTCTATATTTTATATTAATTATGGAACATTCGCTGGGAATCGCTCAGCAAGCGCAAAAAGCAACGCAATAAAGCAGGAATTTTTTCCTGCATTTATGGGGGAATTTTTTGCTAGCGCCCGCAGGTGATTCCCGAACTTTGTGACGAAATTAAATAAGATTAAGAAGAATAAAGAGCCGTTTGATTACCTAATTTTAATAGTGAAAGATCACTATACTATGAGTGAAGAAAAATTAAACTCTTCGATGATTAAAATATAAAACTTTGAAGGGAATTGATAATTGCACGATCTATCAAAATTCAGCTTATTTTATTACTCTTCTTTTGTCTTTATACTCATTTTGAGATTGATCTTAATTTATTATTTTAGTAGTTAAATTGCATAAGTATGAGATGGGAAGCCAAAATTATTACTCATAAAAAAGAAAAAAGAATTGCAGTGTATTTTGAAAAAAATGCCGAATTAATAGTTCGAATAAAAAAGCTAACAGGTTCTCGCTGGAGTCAAACTTTGGGAGTTTGGCACCTTCCTGATACGGTTGAAAATAGAGAGCGATTTCATTTGGCACCTCCCTCTTATTCCTTACCATCAGAAGACGGCATTGAGCAAATCGAAAAATTCAAACAAATACTGCGTTCCAAACGTTACAGCGAAAACACTGTTACGACTTACAGCGAAGCCCTGAAATCTTTTTTGGTTTTCTACCGGGAGAAAGCGGTTGCCGAAATTACGAACGAAGATGTGATTGTATATAATAACGAGTATATCTTAAAGAATAATCTTTCGGCTTCTTACCAAAACCAAATCGTTAATGCTATTAAATTGTTTTTTCAAACCATTCGAGAAACCAAGATGATAGTGGATAAAATTCATCGTCCCAAAAATGCCAAAACCCTACCTAATGTTTTGAGCAAAGAGGAAGTCAAATTGATTTTGAATGCCCATAGTAACATCAAACACAAAATGATGCTTTCGCTGATATACAGTTGTGGCTTGCGCTGTGGTGAATTATTAGCGCTTAGACCTGTTCATATCGATTCTAAAAGAAATATTGTATTGCTTAAAAACTCCAAAGGGAAAAAAGACAGAATTACACCTTTATCTCCTAAAATTTTAGAAATGCTTCGGGAATACTATGTCTTATTTAAACCCACAACCTATTTGTTTGAAGGTGCAAATCCTGGTGAGCCCTATTCAGAAAAAAGTTTGCAAAGTGTATTAAAACAAGCACTCAAAAAAATTGGCATAACAAAACCTGTAACTTTACATTGGTTGCGCCATAGTTTCGCTACACATTTACTTGAAAGCGGAACTGATTTAAGGTATATTCAAGAACTATTAGGCCATCAAAGCAGTAAGACCACCGAAATTTACACCCATGTTAGTACGAAAAGTATTCAACAAATAAAAAGTCCGTTTGATGATTTATGAAATAAAAATCCTATTTTTGAAAAGAAATAATACTGACAATTGTCAGACATAGCGACCCAATTTGGGGTAGATAAGTCGGACGTAGTCAGACATATATACAAGTTATAGCCAATGCCACAAACGACAAACAGACAATAAATTTAAACGGTTTATTTCCTTTAACAATTAATAAAATGGCAAATATATTTCTCATACTACTTTTGGCTTCACCTTTTCTGTTATGAGCAACATATCTAATGACTGCAAAAAGTAAATCGTTTTGGAAAATATTTACCGCCCATACAATTGTTTTTATTGTTTATATGACTTTTGTAATCAACTATTCAAATCTACTGACAGGACACGATGAATATGGACTTGGACAACTTGGACTTGGAATAGTATTTATTATTGGACACATACTAATTGGCTTAGCTCACGGCCTTTTTATAATATTTAAAAGACGACAAGCATCATAAAGGCCAAAAAAAACACTGGCTATAACAGCTACTCCTATGTAAAGCATCGTAAAGTTATTCACAACTTTTGAGAGGGTTATATGTTGGTTATTTTTCGAGTATAAAATTCCGTTCCAACGGCTTGTTGAAAAAGTTGGAAATCAACTTTTTGTCCGCCGAAGGCTAAGGACTGAAAAAGTTATTCTAACTTTTTCAATAATGCCAAGAATTTTGATCTCTTTTTATTTCATAGTCTTTCTTTTATAATTCTTAAAACTCATACTCCTATATGTGGTTCTCTTTTTTAGAACGAGACCACCAGCATCTGTTTGATTGTAAGAATAAAAATAGCTGCCTGCTACAAAATGTGGCTTCGTTTTATAGAACCACCTTGGCTGTTTTACAGTCTATTTTCTATCATGGTTGAGCTTTTTTAAGAACATTATTTTTATTTTTCTAACACTAAATTTCTATTGATTTGATAAGGTGTTTCCGTTTTAATTACCGAGAGTATTCTTCGTGCCATTTTATGAGCAACTTTAACGATGATACTCTTCACGTTCTTACCTTGATGTTTGCGGTAATATTGCTGCATTTCGGCATCTTTTCTAATGGCAATCCAAGCGGCTTCCACTAAATAACTCCTTAATTGTGAACGGCTTCTAGGGGTTATTCCCAAACACTTTTCCGAACCACCGCTATTATAAATTCCAGGTACTAATCCGATGTAAGAGCTAAATTGTCCCTCGTTATTGAATCGGCGTAAATCGCCACATTCAGCCAAAATTACACTGGCCAGATACCCACCAATTCCCGGAATGCTCCTCAGGAGATTATAATCTTTCTTATGGGTTTTTCTGCAATGTGAACGCATTTGATTGGCAATTTCTAAATACTCTGACCTAACAAATTGATACATTCGTATTTTGCCCTGCAATGCCAATTCTCCGCAGCTGGTGCTGAATTTTATATTTTCCACCCATACCATAAAATCTTTGGTCCAATTTGAATTATCAAATTCTTTAGGTATTGCTATCCCATGAAAGAGCAACATACTTTTGATATGCAATTTACTTTGTCGGAGTTTCTTGGTGACTTGCGTTCTATGGCGAGCCAAACTCGTAAACTGTTCGTGTTCTTCCGTAGGAATATAAACTCCCCTGAGAACACCAGCCTTTAATTGATTGGACAGATTTCTGGAATCTAACGCGTCTGTTTTTTGATATCTTTCCTTGTCTGATGTCTTGACATCCGATGGATTGACTACCAAAACGTGCCAACCTAAGTTTAAAAAATATCGTGCTGCAGAAAACCCGCAACAACCTGCTTCGTAAACTAGATCTACATCGTGATTAGGAAATGTTTGATCCACATATTGAAATAAATCCTCGGCAACAGAAGGCATCGAGTACGTTCTGTGAAAAAACAAATCAGTTTGGATGGAAACGCTCCAGCTTTTTTTGTGAATATCTAAACCAATGAATATCTTTGGTTTTATTAAGGCATCTTGTAATGGCATAATCTTCGTTTTTAGTAACTCTAAGTTATGCTTTTACATAGATGCTACAACGGATTTGGGCAATTAACTTATGGATATGCAAACAAAAAGTAGAAAAAAAGTTAAGAATGAAAACACACACGCGCTAACTTTTTCAAATTCCTTTTCGCAAGCTTCTTTTTCTCTTTTGCTTAAGTTGTTTTGGAATGTAATCATTTGTATTTTCAGGACGCAGTAAAATATCAATAGGATTCGTTTTTAAATAATCTTCTGGTTTCAAATTTTGGGTGTTTTCTGAGAAAAAAGAAATTGATTTTTGATAATGTTTTTCATGGTTAAGAATGTTTTGCTTACAACTTTCCAAAATTCCTTTTGCGCTAAATTCCTTTCCCAAGCTGCTTCCGTTGAAAACACAGTGAGTTACGTGATCGACGTAAGTTATCCCGAAAATCTGTAAATCTTTACTTTTTCGTAAAACCACATGAATGCCTTCTCGTTCAAGTCTAGCTTTTAATTTATCGGGAGATGTTATTCTCTCATCAAAGAAAGCCCGTCTTATAGCATTTTTAAGATGGCTTTTTTGTGATTCTTTTTTTATCTCATTAGCCTTAAATCTTTCTTCAAGAAATTTCAATGTTGGTTTACTGTAAAAATCACTTGCTTTAATCGGTACCCCAATTGGTTTGCAATTTTGATCAAGTATTTTGTAAAGCACCCCATTATTTTTAAAAACTCTGGATTCTTCACCTCCTCTGTCGGCATGAATATTATACTGGTTTAAAACAGCATTGAGTTCAGGAAGGCTTGAATATTTATATTCAAATAAAATCTTGTTTAAAACTGCGTTAATAGCCTTTTTAGATTCTACTTTTCCGTATTTTATTCTATGGTTTACAATTGGTTGTAAAGAAAATTGTTCTTTTACTTTTCTTCCTTCAGCTTTCACAAGTCCAAATGATTCTTCGATTTCTTTTCTTGCTGGTTCTGATTTTCTAATGCCTAGCAAATGCAAATCAATTCGCTTGCCATCTCTTTGAATATTATTAGAAACTAGATGCAGATGTGGATGACCTGCATCATGATGCTGATAAATTAAATACGGTTGTTTTCCGAAACCTATTTTTTCCATGTAAGTATTTGCAATCTGGATTAGTTTCTCTTTAGAATGATTTTCCGACGGATCAAAATTCAAGGATATATGAACCGTATTTCGTTTTGCATTTTCGTTCAATGATGCCAGCTTCAGAAAACGATTCAGTTTTAAAGAGAACGTTAATTTTTCTAATTCCAAAGGATAGTTTTCCGCACTGATGCACTCAGCAACTCCAATTTTAACCTTATTCTCGTTGTAATTAAGAATGCTGTTAATGGAATGACTTGTTTTTATAACTGCAACCATTGCTCCGATATTTTTTGAGTGTGGCTACTTATTTCTTCCATTTTTTCAGAAAGTCTTTTTCTTTCAATATCAAACCAAAAAAGTTGTTGCTTAAATTCAGGAATGAATTTAAGAGTATTAACCTTTCTGGCGATCTGATTAATATTGTTTCCTATTGCTCTTAGTTCGGTAGTAAGAACAATGGTTTCTTCCATCAGATCATCTAAGGATTGGTTTCGATAAGTGGTTACAATCGGTTTATTAAATAAATGTTTTCGAATATGATCGCTTAGTTTTCGGCAGGTGCTTGCTCTAAATTTGCTTTCGATTTTTGCATACTCTTCAGGTGTAAATCTTAACCCGACAATTCGTGTTCTGTTTGAATTTTCTCTTTTCATCATGTTTCATTTTCATTGTTTTCAAACTCTTTTCTTTCTAGTGTCTCCACCACCGAGTTCCGAGGTAAAGGGTGGCAAGATAGGCGGTTGTTAAACAACCGTTCATCTTGCTGATCACAGGAACGAGGTGATCTCTGGAGATTTTTAAAAGCAGGCTTCTAATTTAGGAAAAATATTTATATGTATCATGCGCAAAATATGGTCATGATGGCTGTAGGCTGTTACAATGGATAAATGCTTAAAAAAGAAAAAGGGAAAAAAGAAAGCAGTCTCAAATTGGACAATCAGACAGCTGAAGTGCTATAAGTCCCGAAGGGCGGATTTTTTGAGGGACGAGAAAAATACGTTATGGGCACTTCTCTGGCTCTGTCCAATATCTTGCTTTTCTTTTTTCTTTTGGCTTATTTATAATGTGAAGCAGTTAAATTATTCGTATTAAGGATAAACACTGCTTAAAAGTTTTATGGTCACATTATGTCCATGACTTTGATTGAAAAGTCTCTTATATTTGTTAGGGGCTGAAAAATGATTTTAATAATCATAAGTAAATTTTACTTATGAACCTCAATGAATTAGGCTTTATATTTGTAGTATCCCCACCAAATTTTGATCAGGGTAAAATGAAAAAAGTGTTTTAACTTTATAGCGGATAGTGATTGTGGAATAAAAAAGACCGAGGCTCGGTCTTTTTTTAATGAAGAGGAATTGTATAATGAAAAACAGAGCAACGGATGAGAGAAGAAGAATCACCCGAGGGAAAACTTTTGTAAATTTACAAATTGAAAAACAAGGAGTTAGATTCTGTGAAGGAGAAAGTGGTATTTGTGATGCAGAAGAAAAAACTAAAACAAATGATGGAAAATTAACAGTTGAAGAATTAAGAAGATGCAGAGGTTTTGAAGAAATTTCAGAATCGGAGGGGAATGAGATAATCGAAAGCTTATTTCAATTGGCAGTGATTGTATATAATTTTAAAAAGTAGATTATGGGGATTGAAAGTTTTAAGAAATTTCAGAAAGAAAAATTAGCCCAAAAGGCTGAGGTAAAAGAAATCTGGGGATACACAAGGGTAAGTTCCAAATTACAGTTAGTAAACAACAGCCTAGAAGAACAGCGCATAGAAATAATACAGTTTGCTTCCAAAAACGGCTATACGCTCAAAAATATGCTTGGAGGGACTTATGAAAGCGCTTCGGGAGATTTTACCAGAAAAGAGTTTACAAGATTATTGGAAGAGGTCAAAAGCGCAAAACAGAAGCCTTTTGCAATAGCTATAAAATTTATAAGCAGGTTTTCCAGAACAGGAGGCAACGCCATTACCATCGTTCATGAGCTGGTGGACAAGCTTGGCGTGCATTTAATCGAAACTTCTTCTGGTCTATGCACCAATGACGAGTACAGCAAGCTTGATATTTACAGCAAGCTTTTAGATGCCAGAAGAGAAAACATGGACAGGCTTGAAAAAACAATTCCAGGCATGAAAGCACTGCTCAGAGCAGGAAACTGGCTTGGAAAAGCTCCTAGGGGTTACACGATGAGAGGAAAGAAGGTTGGGGATTATTCCTTAATGCAGGAAAAACAGTCTATCACGATCAATCTGGAGGGAGAGATTTTAAAAAAGGCTTGGAAATGGAAGCTCGCAGGAGAGAGGGATTTTGTAATAAGAGAGAAACTAGAAAAGCTTAATTTAAATATTACAAAACAATCACTAGGTTCTATGTGGAGAAATCCATTTTACTGCGGAATATCTGTCAATGCATTGCTTGACGAGCCAGTGAAAGGAAACTGGACAGGTTTAGTTAGTGAGGAGGATTTCCTAAAAGTTGACAGAATGCTTTCTGAAAGTAAAGTGCCAGTAAAAGAATACTCTAAAAGCAAGATCAATGAGTTTAGACCTCTTACAGGATTTTTAAGATGCGAATGCGGAAGCCTTCTCACAAGTTATGTGGTAAGAAAAAAGAATGCTCATTACTATAAATGCCAGAAATGCAGAAATGCCAGTTTTAACGCATTAACAACATCACATTCAAAAACAGAAGGATTAAATGATTCTTTTGAAAAGCTGTTATCAAAATATACATTAAGTTCTCAATTTGTAGAACCTTTTAAATTTCAGCTGAATAAACTTTTTGCGATTGTGGAAAATGAAGGCAGGGAGGAAATGAAAGGTCTGCTTTCAAAGAAAAAAGATTTGGAAGCTAAAATCGAAAATCTCGATAAACGCTATTTTGAAAATCCGAATTTCGGAGATGAAAAATACAATAGATACTCGCTTCAGTTTGATATGGAATTAAAAGAAGTTGAGCTTCAGATTACGGCAAACAGCAAAAAAATATCTAACCACAGCAGGCATATCGATAAAGTAATAGAGAAAGTTACGAACATCAATAAATACTGGAAAGAAGGCGATATTGACAGTAAGATAAGAATCCAGAATCTGGTATTTCCAGAAGGATTGTCAATTAGGTCTGAAAACAGGGAATATCTAACTGGAAGAGTAAACTCGATTTTTGGATTAGTCCAAACGTTTACAGGCATTGACAGAGGCAGTAAAAAACAAAAAACCCATCAAAAATTTGATGGGTCATTCTCTGTAGCGGGAACAGGACTCGAACCTGTGACCTTCGGGTTATGAGCCCGACGAGCTGCCTACTGCTCTATCCCGCGATGTTTCGGGTGCAAAGATACGCCGATTTTTTAGAAATCCAACGAAAACTTAAAAAAATGTTTTATTTTCTGTATTGAGTTGATATGACTACCTTTGCACCTTAAAATATTATGCAAATGTCACATAAAGCAGGTTTTGTAAACATCATCGGGAACCCAAACGTTGGAAAATCAACACTAATGAATGCCTTTGTTGGTGAAAGACTATCTATCATTACATCAAAAGCACAAACAACACGTCATAGAATTCTAGGAATTGTAAATGGCGAAGATTTTCAATTGGTACTTTCTGATACACCGGGAATTATAAAACCGGCGTATGAAATGCAGGAGTCGATGATGAACTTCGTAAAATCGGCTTTTGAAGATGCTGATATTTTAATCTATATGGTCGAAATAGGAGAGCAGGACTTAAAAGACGAAGCTTTCTTCAATAAAATTATTTATGCTAAGATTCCGGTTTTATTACTTTTAAATAAAATCGACAATTCGAATCAGGAACAATTAGAAGAGCAGGTTTCTTTTTGGAAAGAAAAAGTGCCAAATGCAGAAATTTTCCCAATCTCGGCTTTACAAAACTTTAATGTACCTGAAGTTTTTGGCAGAATTATCGAATTATTGCCAGAATCACCAGCCTATTATCCAAAAGATCAGTTAACAGATAAACCAGAACGTTTTTTTGTAAACGAAACTATTCGCGAAAAAATCTTATTGAATTACAGTAAAGAGATTCCGTATGCAGTAGAAATCGTAACAGAAGAATTCTTTGAAGACGAAAAGATTATCAGAATCCGTTCTGTAATTATGGTGGAACGTGATACTCAAAAAGGAATTATCATTGGACACAAAGGTGCAGCTCTAAAGAAAGTGGGAATGGATGCTCGTGTTGATTTAGAGAAATTCTTTGGAAAACAAATTCACATTGAGCTTTATGTAAAAGTGAATAAAAACTGGAGAAGCAACGCTAATATGTTGAAACGATTTGGTTATAATCAATAGAGTTTTTGTTTCAAGTTTCAGATTAGGCCTTAACGTTCAACCTGAAACTTGAAACCTGAAACCTGAAACAAAAAAGACAATAAAATCGTAGGTACTTAGAAACGCAGCATTTCAGCAACTTTTTTTAACTACCTTTGCAAAAAATTTAAATAAAGCATTTTGGATTTATAATTTATTGTGATTTAGTCAAAAAACAAATCTAAAATTGTAAATCAGGAATCTAAAATTCAAAAAAATGAATAACATTGTTGCGATAGTAGGAAGACCTAATGTAGGGAAATCGACCCTTTTTAATAGGCTGATACAAAGAAGAGAAGCTATTGTAGATTCAGTATCTGGGGTTACCCGTGATAGAAACTATGGTAAAAGCGAGTGGAACGGAAAAGAGTTTTCTGTAATTGATACGGGTGGATACGTTCGCGGATCTGATGACGTATTTGAAGGTGAAATCCGTAAACAAGTAGAGCTTGCTATCGACGAAGCCGATGTTATTATTTTTGTAGTTGATGTAGAAGAAGGAATTACACCAATGGATGAAACGGTTGCTAAATTGTTGCGTAAAGTAACAAAACCAGTTTTATTGGCTGTAAATAAAGTAGATAACGCAATGCGTGAGAAAGATGCAATTGAGTTTTATAATCTTGGTTTAGGAGATTATTATACGTTTGCAAGTATCTCAGGAAGCGGAACTGGAGATTTATTAGATGCTTTAATTGATGCATTTCCAGAAAAAGAACCAGTTGAAGTTACTGAAGAATTACCTCGTTTTGCAGTTGTAGGACGTCCAAATGCAGGAAAATCTAGTTTTATCAATGCCTTAATTGGTCAAGATCGTTATATTGTAACTGATATTGCTGGTACAACTCGTGATGCCATTGATACTAAATTTGACCGTTTTGGTTTTGAATTTAATTTAGTTGACACTGCAGGAATTCGTCGTAAAGCAAAAGTTAAAGAAGATTTAGAGTTTTACTCCGTAATGCGTTCTGTAAGAGCAATTGAGCATGCCGATGTTTGTATCTTAGTAATCGATGCAACTCGTGGTTTTGAAGGTCAGGATCAAAGTATTTTTTGGCTTGCAGAGAAAAACCGTAAAGGTGTTGTAATCTTAGTAAACAAATGGGATTTGGTCGAAAAAGATACCATGTCAAGCCGTGATTACGAAGAAAAAATCAAAAGAGAATTAATGCCTTTTACAGATGTGCCAATTTTGTTTGTTTCGGCTTTAACAAAACAGCGTTTACTAAAAGCATTAGAAGCGACAGTTCAAGTTTTTGAAAATAGAAAGCAAAGAATTTCGACTTCAAAATTCAATGAATATATGTTGAAAGTTATTGAAGCATATCCACCGCCGGCAACAAAAGGTAAATATGTGAAAATTAAATATTGCATGCAATTGCCAACGCAAACACCTCAGTTTGTATTTTTTGCCAATATGCCTCAATACGTAAAAGAACCATATAAAAGATATTTGGAGAATAAAATTCGTGACAATTGGGATTTTGCAGGAGTTCCGATTGATATTTATATTCGAGAGAAATAAAAATAGGAGTCCCCATTTAAGGGGACTTTTTTTTGTGCCTAGTTTTTTAATGGCATGCTATTTGGATAAATGTAAAAACCACAATTAAACCTTTTGCCTATTTTGTAGTCTAATAGATCAAACTAATTAACCAACCCAATTTTATGACCAAATATTTTTGGCTTATACTCATTTGTTTTCTTTGTTTTTCGGCTAATGCCCAGAACGATATCATTGTAAAAGGTACCGTTGTTGATATTAATACTCAACTGCCATTAGAGCTGGCAACGGTTTACTTTACAACTGTTAAAGACTCAACCGTTTTAGAATATGCCACCACAGATAAAAATGGTTTTTTTAGTATTAAAACAAGAAAGTATGACAAACCTGTTTTCTTGAAAGTGAATTATATGGGATATCAACCCTATTTTGAAGAAGAAAAAGCACTGTTGGAAAGTAAAGATTTTGGTAAACTGTATCTTTTAGAAAATGTAAATGCATTGAAAGATGTAATTATAAAAACGGAAGCCGCTCCAATCACTATAAAAAAAGATACATTAGAGTTTAATGCAGCTTCTTATAAAGTACGTCCCGATTCAAATGTTGAAACTTTACTGAAACAACTGCCCGGTTTTGATGTTGATAATAATGGTAAAATCACAGTAAATGGGAGAGAGGTTAATCAAGTTTTAGTAAATGGAAAGACTTTTTTTGATAAAGACGGTGCCATAGCTATAAAAAATCTTCCAGCTGATATTATAAAGAAAATTCAAGTTTCGGATTTTAAAACCAAAAAAGAAGAGCTTTCAAAACAAGAATCTACTTCTGATTTTTCGAGTCTTAATATCACGATCGATGAAAAGAAAAATAAAGGTTATTTCGGAAAAATATTGGGAGGTTATGGTTCTGATGATCGCTATGAAAGCAGTCTTCTTTTAAATTTCTTTAATAATAAACAAAAAATTAGTGTTCTCGCTTCATCAAACAACATCAACTCTACTGGTTTTGCTATGGATGAGGTTTTTGATAATATGGGCGGAGGCCGAAATAATAGAGGCGGAGGCGGAAGTTCCAACAGTGGTAAAGGAATTACACAGTCTAATTTAGTAGGAGTGAATTATTCTGATGATTGGACAGAAAAATTAGCAGCTATGGGAAGTTACAATTTTTCAAACTCAATTAACAAAAACGACAGTAAAGCAGATCAAGTAAGTTTTTTGCCAACGGGAAATATTCTCACTTCTTCTGATTCAAAAACTAAAAATGAAAATACGGGTAATAGTGCTAATTTTGAATTAGAATACAAAATAAATCCATCGACAAGACTTGTAATTGTACCAAAAGTTAATCAGTCACGTTCTAACGGAAATTCGTCATCTTCGAGTTCTTCTGAAGATGAAAATGGAAATGCATTAAACGAAAGTAAAGCAAATTCTCATTCAGAAAGTACAAACAACAGTTTTGCAAATACGATTAATTTTAATAAAGCATTTGCGAAAAACTGGCGTAATCTAAGTTTTGTTTTTGATAATAACAATACAAGTACCAACTCGGATTCATTTAATGTTTCGCAGACTATTTTTTATCAAGACAGTAAACCTAGCGACGATCGAAACCAGAAAGGACAAAACAGTAATAAAAATGATGCTTATTCATTTGAAATCGAATATACGGAGCCGGTAACAGATTCATTGCGAATTAGATTTGGTACTGATTTCGATTGGAAAAGTGAGATGAAAGATGCGAAAACTTTTGATTTTGATGCAGCAACACAATCTTATTCTGATTTAAATGAATCGTTGACAAATTATACTACTTCGAGACAAAATTCTATCAGTCCAAAAGTTGGAATTACTTGGCAGAAAAATAAATACACTTTAAACGTAAATACGAGAACAGCGATAATTGATTTTGATAATCACTCCCTTTACTTAAATCAAGCAACAGATTTGGATAAAAGATACGCATTGCCTTTTGCCGATGCTCAATTGCGATACAAATTCAGCCGTTCAAAATTTCTTTCATTCAAATATGATTATTCAAATGCATTGCCGTCAGCGGTAGAATTAATGCCGGTAGTAAATTTGAATAATCCATTGAATACCATCGTCGGAAATCCGAATTTAAAGCCAATTGAAAAAAACAGTGCCAATTTTACTTTTAAAAACTATGATTTTAGAACTCGTTCAGGATATAGTTTGTATGTAAAAGGAGATTATTTTAATAATGATGTAGTTTCTACTTCAGTTTATGATGACAGTGGAAAAAGAACAACTACTTACGTAAATATTTCGGGAACTTATACGACTTCTATTGGAGGAAATTGGAATCAATCGATTAAAAGAGATGCTCACATCCTGCGTTATGGATTGGGTTTAAACGGAAGTTACTCTTTTGATAAAGGATTTACGAATGCTGTTTTGTACAATGCAAAATCTACAGCCGTGACTCCAAGATTATATATGACTTATGAATATGGAGAATTGCTTTCTATTTCTCCATCGTATAGTTTATCATACAACGAAACTAAGTATGAAAATATCTTAAGAGATGCAAGTTCAAATGTAGTGCACAGAATTAATTTGCAGACTACAAGTTATTGGCCTGCCAATTTAATTTTTGGAAATGATTTTGGATACACCTATAATTCTAATATCTCAAGTAATTTCAAGAAGGATTTTTACCTCTGGAATACCAGTTTATCTTATGGCTTTTTTGATAAAAAGATCTACGCAAAAGTAAAAGTTTATGATATTTTAAATCAGAATCAAAGTGCAACGAGAACAATTTCGGCAACGTCTATTCGCGATGAAGAAAACACAGTTTTAAAACGTTATGTAATGTTTTCCGTAAGTTATAAAATAGGAAACTTTGCTGGCGCCGAAAAAAAAGGAGGAAAGAAAAGAATGAGAGAGGAATAGTTTTTTAGGTTAATAGATTTTAACGAAGAGGCGCACTGAAGTGCGTCTCTTTTTGTATTTTAAAGACTGATCTGAAATAAAGTAAACAGGAGAGACTTTAATTAAATTTACAACTCACAACTTACAATTTGCGGTCGATTCGGTGATAAAGTGTAAATCGGATAATATCTCGATTATAAAAATCAATTCCGCTGGCACGTCTTTGGAAACTTTTTAAGTAACCTAATTCTAGACCAATGTTTGGATTAATGTGATAGCGAAGCGCCGCATAAAGTCTGTTTTGATCGAATGTATTTCGCTTATTATCTTTTCCAAAATTAAACATGATTTCATCAGAGATTGTGCCTTTTAAACTTCGTTTCTCTTTTTCCCATAATGTAAATGTCGACTGCAGTCTGTAGCGAAATCGATAAGCAAAAGAAAAATTGTCTAGTAATTCTGTTTTACTCGCTTTCTGAAAAAAACGCTCTTCAAGCTGAAAACGATTGTGAACAGTAATTTTGGCAATATCATTTATAAAAGTAATATCCTGCTGAGCTCGATACTCAGGAATTGAAAAATTAGGATCGACATTTGGGTCTTGAGTATTTACATTAAAGTAAGCAAAACCTCCTCCTAAATCTATAGTTTTAGCAGCACGATATCGTCCTTGAACGCGTATTACAAATAAGTTTTGGTGAATAGGATTTAAAAAGCTGCGATTATCAAATTCGGAGTGAAGTGCCCATTTCTCGCTCAAAGGCAAGATATTGTAATATCTAATCCATGCTAATGTCTGCTGATCTGTTTTCTTTTGATTTTGTGCAGATAAAAAGGGACTAATTAAGCCTAGAAAAAAAAATAATTTGAAAAACTTCATTCAATTGATAAATTCAGGCTGCGAATATATACAAATGTGAATAAATGAACTGAAATGAAAGTTATTTTTTATTATGCTTTCTGTTTGATTTTGTGATTGTTTTGCCGATTAAATATTTATTAATTCGGAATCAAAAATGATTAATGCTTCTTTTTTCAAATTTAAAAAGGACTCCAATTGAGGGATTATTTCCATTTCTAAAAAACGAACTTCAGGATTATTTTGATTTTCAATTTTTATATCATCGGTTAAATGAATCTTTTTAATTGAAGTTTTGTTTTTAAGTATCAGAATATAATTAAAATGGAATGATCCTGATTTTGTTGTAATGCCTAAAATACTGTTTAACGCACTAATTTTCTTTTTTGCAAGCGGAGTAATTTTATAAAAAGCATTCTCCGTTTTATCAAAAAGTAATATTGTTTTATTTTGGATTGTCCCTCTATAAATGCTGTTAAGGAATATAGCTGTACTAATTAGAATCGAAAAAATTAAACCTCCTTTTAAGTCGATTAAGTATGTAATCGTAATTCCAATAACTAAAACAATAATTCCCAAAATAAAGTTTAGAAGTAAATAAGATTTATGATGCCAATACGGTTCAAATGAAATCTGGTTTTTTGAAACTTTAAAATTGTAATAGTGCTGCATTTTTATATTTGATTAATTCTCCTTGGATTTTGCTGTTTCCGAGATTAGAAAAAGGTTCGTTTGTGTAAAATCATCAATAAAGATCATTTTAAAAAATGAAACGAAATGCTGCTAAAAGTTTTTAAAATAACAGTTTATGTCTTTTGAATTCTTTTGATAAAAAAAACGAGATACGTGTAAAACGCATCTCGTTAATTTAAGTTTCTAACTTTAATTTAAATCTATAAGTTATATTTCAATGTAATTCCATAAGTTCTTTGATCTCCAAGAACACCTGCATATTGTCCCGCATTTCCTCCTGCAGGTAACAATTGCTCGTAATAATCTTTGTTTAAAAGATTACGTCCCCAAAAGTGAATTGATAATCCTTGTGAAGCACGGAAACCTAAACGAGCATTAAAAATTGCGTAACCTGGCACAACTAAATATTTTGAAGCCGAAGGGCTTGACGAAAATTCAGAACGAGCGTATGAATCAACAGCAACAAAAACTTTTCCAGCGTTTCCAAAGAATCTTGCATTATCAGAAAGTTCACCTCCTAGAGATCCTGCCCATCTTGAAGCACCTGGTAGAGTAGTTCCAGAAACATCTTTAAACGATACTGGAGCTCCAGTTTCTTCTAATGGAAGCGGTGCATTTGTAAATTTAACATACTTTCCATCAGTATAAGTAGCCGCAGCGTTTATTGTTAAGTGCGTGCTTACAACAAAACTAGCATCAAGCTCAGCACCTTTCACACGTACTTTGTCAGCATTAGCAAGATAACCCCTGTTTACACCCAATTCTGCAGCTTGAACGTTAGTTTGAAAATCTTTAATATCAGTATCAAAAAAGGCTAAATTGAAGATCGAATTTCTAAATGGAGAAGTCTTGATTCCAATTTCATAATGATTCACCTTTTCAGGTTTAATAACTGCAAGATCTAACAATGGCTGTCCTTTCGAATCTGTTGGAAGACCTGCAACATTTACACCAACTGGTTTGTAACTTTTAGCATAAGTTCCGTAAGCATTGATTTTATCGCTGAATTTATAAGTAACAGTAATGTTTCCTGAAAAATCAGTGTTGTCGGTACTAGAATCAAAAGCTTGATCCGAGTAAACTTGTTTTTTCAAAGCCAGCAATGCAGGATCAGTTGTTTGTAATCCGCCGTATGTTGTTCTAGCATAATGAGCATCTTTTTTGTCAAAATTATATCTTAAACCAGGTAAAACGTGTAAACGCTCTGTTAATGCCCAGTCCAATTGTCCAAATACTGCAGCACTTGATGCTCTAATACGAGCGTCGGTTTTGATACCATAACCTTCAAAAAGACCAGGAGTTTTCCATAACGGGCTTGTTGAACTTTGAGCAAATCTCCATTGTGCATTTCCAGATTCTTCAGTGCCATTTGTTTGTGATGTTTGGTCAATAAAGAATACTCCGGCAACACCGCTTAATTTTGATGTAAGTTGTCCTGCATAACGTACTTCTTGCGTTAACTGCGTTTGTCTTGTTGGATTTTGTGATTTAGCCAATACTTGTAATCCTGTAAAATCTCTATCGTTTGACGGATCCCAATTCCAAAAACGCCAAGCAGTTGTAGAAGTAAGAGTTCCTCCTCCAATTTTTGTGTCAATATTCAACGAAACACCTCCCATATCTTGTCCAGAACGCCATGGTGTGTCTTGATCAATTTTACGATCAAATGCATTTTGACTTGGAAGCTGATAATTTAAATCTTTGATAATAGCATTAAATTGACGGTAAGCAGCTCTTTGTGTTGGCGCAACACCAGCAATAACCTGAGCATATCCGTCTGGACGCTGTGTTGTAATATCAGCAGCAAGAATAATGTTTGTATTTACAGAAGGAGTAAAAAGTAATTGACCTCTAATTCCTTGATTGTTTAATGTATTTGTAGGTCTTCCAGTCACAATATTATCAACTAGACCATCACGTTGTGTTCCTGAGAAAGATAATCTACCAGCAACCTTTTTTTCTAAAGCGCCAGTCACCGAAGCTTTAGCCTGCAAGAAAGCAAAATTTCCGTAGCTTACTTCAAAATCGGCACCAGTAGTAAAACTTGGTTTACGAGTTGTTATATTAAAGGCTCCCGAAGTCGTGTTTTTTCCAAACAATGATCCTTGCGGTCCGCGTAATACCTCAATTTGTTCTATATCAATAAAATCTAGAGTTGTAGCTGCCGGACGCGCGTAGTAAACGCCGTCAACGTAAAAACCAACACCTGGATCAATACCGTCATTTGTTAATCCGAAAGGAGAACCTAAACTTCTAATGTTGATACCTGTATTTCTTGGATTTGAAGAATAAAGTTGTACTGAAGGAACTAATTCTTTAATTCTATTAACATTAAAAGCTCCAGTTTGCTCTGCTTGTTTTCCTGTAATAACCGAAATAGCAATTGGAACATCTTGAACTTTTTCTATACGACGTCTTGAAGATACTACAACTTCAATAAGTTCATTTTCTTCTTTTAGCAGAACTTGAATTGGGTTTACTGGTATTGCAGTTACTTCGATTTCAGCAGTTGTATATCCAACGTACTGAATTAAAAGTGTCAAAGGTAATCTTCCTTTTGAATCGATTGTAAATTTTCCGCTGTTGTCAGTAACAGCACTGTTCGTAGTTCCTTTAACTACCACGTTAACGGCTTCTAAAGGAGTATTTTCACTTGTTGTAACAACACCTTCAATGTTCTGTGCAAATGAGAAAGAGAAAGTTAAAAAGAATACTATTGTAAAGATATTTTGTGTAAATGTTTTCATTTTTACATTAAGTATATGTGATTAGTAGAGTTTAAAATAAAATTTTTTTAAATCAACACATACACATTATAGAGGAATTGCTTTTCACAACTGCGAAAAGTCTTGTAGAATTGTTTTGCCAAAGTTTTGTTACACCTGATGAACTAAAATGTACTTTCATGAGTTAAAATTTTGTAAATGGTTTGTTAATTATTTTTGGCAAATATATGTAATTAATTCTATGGATTTAATAGGAATTATAAAATATTTTTTTATTTATTTACTAATGAAGCGATTGTGATGCCTTCCATTGCCTTTAAAGTTTTGTCTCTGATAAGCATTAAACCGTGACGCAGACTGCATTCAGACTCGGTTTTACAATCAGAGCAAGGCTCATAAAAATTTAAAGAAGCGCATGGCAAAAGTGCAATTGCACCGTCAAATAATCGGTGAATTTCTGCCAAAGTGATATCATTTTTTGATTTTATCAGATAATATCCACCAAATTTTCCCTGCTTGCTGCTCACAAAACGTCCTCGTTTTAGATCTAATAAAATTTGTTCTAAAAACTTTTTAGGAATGTTAGCGCCATCAGCAATTTCTATTGTTCTAGAAATGTGATTTTCGTCTTGTTCTGCTAAATAAAGTAAGGCCTTAAGGGCGTATTTTGCTTTATGTGATAACATCTATATTGAGTTATAAATTGTGAGTTATGAATTATAAATTTTTAGACTGATCGTTGTTATTGAGTTTAAAACCTGAAACAAGAAAAACCTGAAACCTGAAGCCAAAAAAATTACCAGCCTCCGCTTGAACCACCGCCAGAGAATCCGCCTCCGCCAAATCCACCGCCGAAGCCTCCGCCTCCGCCGAAACCGCCTCCAGATGATCCGCCGCCAAAACCTCCAAATCCACCGCCGCTTCTTCCAAGATTACTTAGAATAATAACATCAAGTAAACTAGGACCGCCGCCGCCATTGTTCCCAGAATTTCCACCGCCGCCTCTTTTATTTCGAGAGAGTAAAATTAAAACAATTACAACAATTATAATAAACGGGAGTATTGGAAAATCTTTTCCTTTAGTCTGCTTGCGTTCACCTTTGTATTTGCCTTTAAAAACATCAAAAAGAGCATCAGCACCTTTATCAAGTCCGCGGTAATAACTTCCTGCTTTAAATTCAGGAATAATAATATTACGAATAATGGTTCCGCCAATACCAGCTGTCAATCTATCTTCTAAGCCATATCCAGGATTTATAGCGATTTTCTTCTCGGCTTTAGCCAGTAAGATAATAACGCCATTGTCTTCTTTTGCTTGACCTAATCCCCAAGTTTGAGCCCATTTTGTAGCTAATTGACTTACGTCTTCGCCTTTTAAACTTTCAATTGTAATGACTACAATTTGTGTTGACGTAGAATCTGAATATCGAATTAGTTTTTCTTCTAACTGCGTTTTTTCAGAAGCACTTAAAACATTAGCATAATCATAAACCGAGGTTTGAAAATCTGGTTTTTTTGGAATTTCAAATTGTGCAAGAATGATATTGCTTGTAAAAAAAGTAATGAACAGAAGGGTAAACTGAAAAATTCTATTGGAATTTGAGATTTTATTTTTGGAATTTTTCATTATTTATCCTTTTGAGATTTCGTTAGATAATTCGTTTGTATCGTCTGCCAATGAAGGAAAATATTTTTTCAATTGCTCGCCTGCATTTAAAATGCCGTCAACAATACCTTGTTTAAAGTTTCCGGATTTAAAATGGTTGGTCATAATGTCTTTGGTACAATGCCAAAAATCGTCTGCAACTAAATCATTAATTCCTTTGTCACCGCAAATGACAAAATTCTTATCATCAACAGCAAAATAAAGCAATACACCATTTTTTAACCTGGTTTCATGCATTTTTAATTCATGAAAAACTTCTAAAGCTCTATCATAATGAGCTTTAGAAGATGTTCTTTCTATATGAACTCTAATTTCGCCAGAAGTGTTTTTTTCGGCCATACGAATAGCTTCAACAATTTCTTGCTCTTCTTCTTTGCTTAAAAAATCTTCTACTTTTGACATTGAAATTATTTTTGAGTGAAGATTAACGATTGCCGATTTCAGAGTAATTCTAAAATCAACAATCGTTAATCAAAAATATTAAATCTAATTCTTAGAATTTTACTTCAACTGGTTTTTCAGCACCGGCAACAGCTTCAAAGTATGGTTTTTCTTTGTATTCGCTCAAGAACCATTTGTTCGGGATAGATAAAACATAACCGTTGTATACTTGTACCGCTTCGTTAAAACGAGTTCTAGCCGTTAAAATTTGGTTTTCAGTACTTGCTAATTCATCTTGTAATTTCAAGAAGTTCTCATTAGCTTTTAAAGTTGGATATTGCTCCACAGAAACTAATAATCTTGATAAAGATGAAGATACACCGCTTTGAGCTTGATTAAATTGTGCTAATTGCTCTGGAGTAACATTACTAGGATCAATTGTTACAGATGTTGCTTTTGCACGAGCTTCGATTACTGCTGTCAAAGTTGATTTTTCAAAATCAGCAGCACCTTTTACCGTGTTTACTAAGTTTCCAATAAGGTCATTTCTTCTTTGGTAAGTAGTACTAACATTTCCCCACTCTTTATTAACCGCTTGGCTGTGTTGTAAAGCAGTATTTTTAATTCCAATTGACCAAAATGCAACTATAGCAATTAGTACAACAATAATTCCTACGGGGATTAACCATTTTTTCATATTAGTTTTGATTTAAGTTTATTTCTATTTTTAATTACAATTCGTTTTTTATTTCGTTTAATTGTGTTTTTATCGTCTCTAATTTACGTATTATTTCGAATTTATCTAATGTTTTCTTTTGGCCCTCTTTTAGGTGTGTTTTTGCACCTTCCAATGTAAAACCTCTTTCTTTAACAAGGTGATAAATCAATTGCAAATTGGTAATATCATCCGGCGTAAACATTCTGTTTCCTTTGGCATTCTTTTTTGGTTTTAAAATATCAAATTCGCTGTCCCAAAACCGAATCAATGATGCATTGACATTAAAAGCTTTGGCAACTTCGCCAATACTGAAATATCTTTTATCTTTTGAAAGCTCGATATGCATGTTTTTTTCTTTCTAATTTATTTCAAAAATAGTACTTTTTAGAGTGGAACCCTAAAGTCGAAAGTCAAAAGTCATAAAGTTTTTAAAGTCCTGCATTTGTTTTTTTATTTTTACCCACTGGGTATGTTTAAAAAAAAAGCACAAAGTCAACATCGGTAACAACTTTATGACTTTACAACTTTACAACTTTTGACTAGCGTATGTTAATCTAATGACTGATTTTCTTGGTTTGCCATTTGCGAAATCGCGACATATTCTACTGCCGAAATGTTTCCGTAATAAAAATTCAGCGGATTTACGACTTTTCCGTCTTTATGAACTTCATAATGACAATGCGGTCCTTCAGATCTTCCTGTGCTTCCTACATAACCAATTATGTCACCTCTTTTTACTTTTTGTCCTGGTCTGCAATTGTATTTGCTTAAATGAGCGTATAAACTTTCGTAACCAAAACCGTGCCTAATTACAACGTGATTTCCAAATCCAGATGCGGCGGCATCAGCTCTTTCTACTACGCCGTCGCCAGTGGCAAAAACGGGTGAGCCCGTGCTGGCAGTAAAATCCATTCCGTTATGCATTTTTCGCACTTTTGTGAAAGGATCGATTCTATATCCAAAACCAGATGCAACCCTTTTTAGATTTTCATTTTGAACTGGCTGAATTGCCGGAATGGCTAATAATAGATTTCCTTTTGTACTTGCCAATTTTAATATTTCATCTAATGATTTAGATTGAATAGCCAATTCTTTAGAAAGTTTATCGATTCGCTTTGTGGTGTTTAGGACCAGTTGCGAATTATTGTATCCTTCTAATATTTTATATCTTTCAGGGTCTCTAAAACCTGCTTTTCGAATGGAATCTGGAATTTCTCCTTTATTAAAATAAACTCTATAAATATTATTATCTCGATCTTCAAGTGCTTCAGCAACAGCATCAATTTCATCCAGTTTTTTATTCAAAATAGAATATTGCAGTTTTAAATTTTCGATTTCACGTGCCTGTAAACGATCTCTTGGAGTTTCAAAATAGGGAGTATTAAGCAGAAGTACAAAAACTAAAAAACCAAATAATGCTGAAGCCAATAAAAACAGCAAGATATAGCCGAATTTAATCCTTTTTCTGGTTTTTATTTTTGTATAAGCCAGATTTTCTGAGTCGTAATAATATTTTACTTTCGCCATATTTTAAAATACGCTATTTTTGCAGCTTGTAAAAGTAGTTAGTCGAACAAAATTACTAAATGTTTCAGTTGTTCGGGGCTTTTTTTCAAGAATTAAAACAATTAGGTAATGTGTCAATTTGAGAATTAGATAATGCTTTAAAAACGAAATTTAGTGTTTTAAATTTTAAGTTTTTAATTGCGTTTTTCTAAGAATCACATTTTCAGATTGATTAAATTATCTCGTTGTCATAAATTATCACATTTTCAAATTGACACATTTTCTAATTTAAATATGAAATCACAAGACGTACGTAAACAATTTTTAGATTTTTTTGAGAGTAAAGGGCATACTATTGTTCCTTCGGCTCCGATTGTACTTAAAGACGACCCAACCTTAATGTTCAATAACTCGGGAATGGCCCAGTTTAAAGAATTTTTCTTAGGAAACGGAACTCCAAAAAGTCCAAGAATAGCCGATACGCAAAAATGTCTTCGTGTTTCAGGAAAACATAACGATCTTGAGGAAGTTGGTATTGATACCTATCACCATACTATGTTTGAGATGTTAGGTAACTGGTCTTTTGGTGATTACTTTAAAAAAGAAGCAATCAATTGGGCTTGGGAATTATTGACGGAAGTGTATAAAATACCAAAAGAAAATCTTTATGTTTCTGTTTTTGAAGGAAGCAAAGAAGATAATGTTCCGTTTGATCAGGAAGCTTGGGATATTTGGAAAACATTAATCGACGAAGACCGAATTATTCTTGGTAACAAAAAGGATAATTTCTGGGAAATGGGAGATCAAGGACCATGTGGACCTTGTTCTGAAATTCACGTTGATTTACGTACTCCAGAAGAAAAGGCAGCAGTTTCAGGAAAAAGTTTGGTAAATAACGATCACCCGCAAGTAGTTGAAATCTGGAATAATGTATTCATGGAATTCAATCGTAAGGCAGATGGTTCTTTAGAAAAACTTCCTGCGCAACACGTTGATACCGGAATGGGATTTGAGCGTTTGTGTATGGCATTGCAAGGAAAAACATCAAACTATGACACTGATGTTTTCATGCCTTTAATTAGGGAAATTGAAACCATTACTGGAGCAAATTATACTGTTAAAGCTTCAAACGAAGCAGAAGATAAAGTAAATATCGCAATTCGTGTTGTGGCAGATCACGTTCGTGCTGTAGCTTTTGCTATTGCCGATGGACAATTGCCATCTAACACTGGAGCTGGATATGTAATTCGTAGAATTTTACGTCGTGCAATTCGTTACGGATTTACTTTCTTAAATACTAAAGAACCGTTTATTTATAAATTGGTGGAGACTTTGAGCGAGCAAATGGGAGATTCTTTCCCAGAAATCAGAACGCAGAAAGCTCTTTGTTCGAATGTAATTCGTGAAGAAGAAAACTCTTTCTTACGTACTTTAGATCAAGGTTTGATTCTTTTAGACGCTGTAATTTTAAATAATCAAGGAGATACAATCGATGGTAAAAAAGCATTCGAATTGTATGATACTTACGGTTTTCCAATCGATTTAACAGCTTTGATTCTTTCTGAAAAAGGATTAAAACTAGATGAAGCTGGATTCCAGGAACAATTGCAATTACAAAAAGAAAGATCTCGTGCTGCATCAAAAGTAACAGCTGGAGATTGGAACGTAATTGTTGAAGATGATATTCAGGAATTTGTTGGATATGACAGATTATCTCAGCAGGTAAAAATCACTAAATACCGTAGAGTTGACAGTGTAAAAGATGGAGAAATCTACCAATTAGTTTTCAATGCAACTCCATTTTACGGAGAAAGCGGAGGACAAACAGGAGATAAAGGATATTTAGAATCTCAAAATGGAGATATTATTTATATCATCGATACTAAAAAAGAGAATAACCAAACGATACATTTAGCAAAATCGCTGCCTGAAAATATTACAGGTACTTTTAATGCTGTTGTTGATTCTTTACAAAGAGCTAAAACTTCATCAAATCACTCGGCTACGCATTTATTGCACCAAGGTTTGAGAAAAATTTTAGGAACTCATATTGAGCAAAAAGGTTCGATGGTTCGTAATTCTTCATTACGTTTTGACTTTTCTCATTTCTCTAAAGTTAGTGATGAGGAATTGGCAGAAGTAGAGAATTTCGTAAATGCAAGGATTCGTGAAAGTTTACCATTAATCGAGAAAAGAGCAATACCAAAAGATCAAGCTCTTGAAGAAGGTGCAATTGCTTTGTTTGGAGAAAAATATGGTGATTTAGTTCGTATGATTAAATTTGGTGATTCAGTTGAATTATGCGGAGGAACACACGTTGCTAATACATCTGATATCTGGCATTTTAAAATTGTTTCTGAAGGTGCTGTTGCATCAGGAATTAGAAGAATTGAAGCAATTACAAGTGAAGCTGCAAAAGAGTATTTTGAGTCTCAAGCTGTTTCATTTAATGAAATTAAAGAAGCACTTAAAAATGCGCAAGATCCTGTAAAAGCAATTCAAGCATTGCAAGATGAAAATGCTCAATTGAAAAAACAATTGGAGGTTTTATTGAAAGATAAAGCTAAAAATATGAAAGCGGATTTGGCGAAGGAATTACAAGAAATCAACGGAGTTCAATTCTTAGCGAAACAAGTAGATTTAAATCCAGAAGGAGCAAAAGATTTAGCTTATGAGTTGGGTAATTCATACAATAATCTTTTTGTGGTTTTTGCTACGGCTCACGAAGGAAAACCAATGCTGACATGTTATATTTCGAAAGAGATTGTTGCTGATAAAAATCTAAACGCAGGACAAGTTGTTCGCGAATTAGGAAAATACATCCAAGGTGGAGGAGGAGGACAACCTTTCTTCGCAACTGCAGGAGGTAAAAATGTTGACGGAATTGCTGAGGCTTTGACTAAAGCGGTTGATTTTGTTAAATAAAGATTCTTAGGTTCTAAGATACTAAGGGACTAAGTTTTTATAATTCACAACAAACCCGACAGGTTTTTAAAACCTGTCGGGTTTTGTATTTATAGCATTTTCTCATTTTATGTCATTTCGACTGAAAGGAGAAATCTGCGTGAGAAGCTCGACAAAGATTGGATTCGCGTTGCGGAGTTACTTGCGGAGATTTCTCCTTCGTCGAAATGACAAATAGTAAGTTTTTCGATTGTTAAAGAAACTTAGAACCTTAGTGCCTCAGAACCTTAGCGCCTAAAAAAAAGCTACTTACGCTCCCCAATCTGCTGGCGCCACATAGCATAATACAATCCTTTTTCAACAATCAAATCATCATGTTTGCCTTGTTCGATGATTTTACCTTGTTCCAAAACGAAAATTCTGTCAGCGTGCATTACGGTTGATAAACGATGCGCAATTAAAACGGTGATTCTATTTTTGTCTGAAATATTTCTGATTGTCGCATTAATTTCTTCTTCTGTAATTGAATCTAAAGCCGAAGTTGCTTCATCAAAAATTAATAAATTTGGGTTTCTAAGAATGGCTCTGGCGATAGATAAACGTTGTTTTTCTCCACCTGAAACTTTGATTCCGCCTTCGCCGATTGTTGTGTTTAAACCATCCTCGGCACGTTTAAGAAGTTTATCGCAGCTTGCACGTTTTAAAGCATCATATAAATCCTCGTCGGTTGCATTTGGTTTTACAAACAATAAATTTTCACGAATAGTTCCTGAGAATAACTGTGCATCTTGAGTTACAAAACCTAATTGTTTTCTTAAATCAAGTAAATCAATTTCGGTTGAATCAATATCATTATAAAGAACTCGACCTTCTGCAGGTGTATACAAACCAACCAATAATTTTACTAAAGTGGTTTTTCCTGAGCCTGACGGACCGACAAAAGCAACAGTCTGTCCTTGTTTTATTTCAAAGTTAATATTCTCAACCGCTTTGAATTTTGCCGTTCTATGTTTGAAACTTACATTCGAAAATAATAAAGATTGAATAGCTCCAACATGTTTTGGGTTTTTCGGGCGGAATTCTTTCGGAGCGCTTAATAATGTTTTGAAATTCTCCATTGAAACTTTCGTTTCATTAACCGCAATAATAAAATTTCCAAGTTCCTGTAATGGACCAAAGATGAAAAAAGTGAAAAATACCATCGTTAGTAAATCACCCACGATAATTTTATTTCCAAATAAGAAATAATACAACGTAAAAACGACGCAAGTTCTCAAAAAGTGAACTGTTGTTCCTTGAATAAAGCTCAAACTTCTGATAAAACGGATTTTTTCTAGTTCTAATTGCAGAATTTTGAATGTATTTAAATTCAAACGTTTTTCTTCCTGATAGGTTAAACCTAAACTTTTTACCAATTCGATATTTCGTAAACTCTCTGTTGTAGAACCAGCCAAAGCATTAGTTTGATTCACGATTTTTCTAGAAACAACTTTAATTTTTTTACCCAGATAAGAACTCACTAAAGCAATAATTGGAGCTGTGATTAAAAAAATGATTGAAATGCGAAAATCGATTCGAGCAACGTAAACAATTACAAATATGAATCCGATGATCGTTTGAAAAATCAATGAAATCGAAAGCGTAATCAGCTTTTCAGAATCAGTTCGAACTTTGGTTAATTTACTTAATGTTTCACCGCTTCGTTGATCCTCAAATTCGGCGTAAGGTAAATCGAGTGATTTTTTAATTCCGTCCGTATACATTTGAGCGCCGGTTCTTTGAATCACGACATTGGTAAAATAATCTTGAAAATTTTTAGTAATTCTGGAAATCATCGCGGCAGCAAGCGAAAGTCCAAGCCAAAAGGACAGCGATTTTATAAACGCCATTTCGTTTCCTTTATATTTTGCCAGTCCAACACCGCAGTCCTGCATTAATTTACCTGTAATAATAGAGTCTGATAAACTGAAACAAATGTTTATAGAAGCCATAATCAAAGCAAAAAATAAGAGCATTTTATGTTTGATTATATAAGAATATAATAATTTCATAGATGATTTTTAGAAAAGTGGAAGATGCAAAAGTAAGGAATTGTTTTAGTTTGTAGAGATGCTTTTTACTATCAAAAATGTAATTTTTTTTCTTGATGAATATTAGTTTTTATTTTTAATTTCTGTAAAACACAATTTTTAACTCTTCTATAAAAAAAGCATACAAGAAAATAGTTTCGTATTTATGAGGTGTTTTACTTTTTATTAAATTTTTACTTTTCTATGTTGTTTATAATTAATGTTTTAAAAGATTTTTTTTAAGTTGGATTTGTATTTTGTAATGTGGAATCCCGTAAGGTTTTGATTTTGTATTACAGTAGATTTGTAATAATAATTTTAACCAAATCGAAATGAAAAAAATTTTATTCTTTTTTGCTGCCTTGTCGACAGTATTAATTTCTTCGTGTTCCAGTGATGATTCATCTTTAACTCCTTCAACCGAAACTCCATCAAACATATCAGAAATTTTGATAAAAAAAATGATTATAACGAATACTACAGAAGGTGTTACTGAAGTTAATTTTACTTATGATGGGAAAAAACTGGTTAAGGAAGTTGCAAGTGGTACGGGGTATTTAAACTATACAAAAAATTACTATTATACAGGAAATTTAATTACGAAATATGAAAAAATCTATGGAAAAGATAATAGTACTGTAACTGATTTGATCTACGAGAATAATAAATTGAAAACGCTATTTGAAAAAAAAATAAATTTAAAAGCGGGTACCTTTTTTTTAACCAAAAAGACTTATATACATAATCTTGATGGAACAGTTTCTTTTGTAATAGCTTCAATCGACAAAGATACTAATGAAGAAACCTCTGTAACAAACGGCAAGTTGATCTATGTTAATGATGCTATTGTAAAAGATGAACGTTTCGATGACCCCACAGGAATTAAATTTACTGCTATTGAGTACGATACTAAAAATAATCCTTTTAAAAATGTTATAGGAGCTAATTTATTATTAGCTTACTCAGATTTTAACTGGTTGCCGCATAACAAAACGAAATCAACAGTAAAATCTATTTATAATTTTAGTTCAAGTTATTCAGCTACATATAATTATGATAAGAATGATTTTCCGGTAGTTGGAATATATGTCGATGAAACTGGAAATGCATACGGAAAAACAGAGTATTTTTATTAATAAATTTTGAACTTAACAAATAATGTAGCCAGTTGTATTTGCAACTGGCTTTTTTTGTTTGTAAAAAATATACGAAATTTACAGAAAACAATCTCATGCAGTTCAGAACCCAAATACCAATTTCAAAAGGTAATAATCCAATCGATTATAATTCGAAAGTACTTTCTGTTGGTTCTTGCTTCGCTGAAAATATGGCAGAGAAATTCGATTATTTTAAATTTCAAAATGAAACAAATCCATTTGGAATTATATTCAATCCAGTTTCAATTGAAAGAATATTTGAAAGAGTTTGCAATGAAGTTTTATTTACTGAGAAAGATGTTTTTTTTCATAATGAACGCTGGCATAGTTTCGATGTCCACTCTGATTTAAGCAATTCAGACAGGCAAGAATTACTTGAAACGCTTAACAAAACTGTTGCCGAAACGCATAAAAAAATTAAAGAAGCTACTCACATTATTATCACTTTTGGAACTTCGTGGATTTATAGAAATATTCAAAGTGATGAAGTCGTTGCTAATTGTCATAAAGTCCCTCAAAAACAATTTTCAAAGCAATTATTATCAGTTGATGTAATTCAGAAAAGTATTCAAAATACGATTAATCTAATTCAAACTTTAAATCCAAATATAAATTTCATTTTTACGATCTCTCCAGTACGCCATATAAAAGATGGTTTTGTAGAAAATCAATTAAGTAAGTCACATTTATTTACGGCCTTGCATCAAGTTTTAAAAACTGAACACTCAAAGCTGAACACTGAATACTTTCCTTCATACGAGATTATGATGGACGAACTTCGTGATTATCGTTTTTATGCGGAAGATATGCTGCATCCTAACCAAATAGCGATCGATTATATTTGGAAACTTTTCAGCGAAAATTGTATTTCGCAAGAAAGCTTTTCAGCAATGCAGGAAGTAGATGAAATTCAAAAAAGTCTACGTCATCGCAGTTTTAATCCTGAGTCAGAGCAGCATCAAAAATTCTTAGCAAAACTCCAACAGAAAATAAATCTTTTAGGAGAAAAATTACCGCATATTAAGTTCTGATTTTAATAACTGTATTGTTGTTTGATTAGTATTAGACAATAGAATTTTGCTAAATGTATTTTAAAAACTTAGCATCTTTCTGTCTTTACGGCTGAACAAAAAAAGTAAGAAAACAATTATTTACCCATAAATTTGGAATAATTGCAGGTAATTGTGTAAATTGTTAAGAATTAAAATTTACAAATTTGTAAACAGAGCAATGCAGTTTTATACTAAATGCAACTATAATCTAATTGTGTTAGCAGCGCATGAATAAGAAAACCATTCATTTTATAAAAAAAACGTTACGTGTACTATTGTGGTGCTTGGTTTCTGTAGTTATACTTTTATTGCTTCTTATAGTGTTAATTCAGGTTCCGTCCGTTCAGAATTATGTAAAAGACAAAGCAGTTACTTATCTTCAAGACAAAATTAAAACCAAAGTTTCCTTAGATCATATCTCTATTAAATTTCCAAAAGACATAGTTCTGGAAGGATTTTATTTTGAAGATCAAAAAAAAGATACACTTCTGGCAGGAAAACGTTTAGAATTGGATGTTGATCTTTTTAAAATTGCCAGCAGTGAACTAGAGATTAACTCTGTTTCATTAGAAAATGTAAAAGCCAATATTTCGCGAAATAAAAATGGTATTTTCAATTTCGATTATATCATCAAAGCTTTTGAATCTAAAGAGCCAAAGGCAGAAGATCCCGATAGTAAACCCTTCAAAATATCAGTTGTAAAAATAAATCTCGATAACGTTAATTTCAATTTTAAAGATGATTATTCGAAGAACGATGTTCGTGTAAAATTGACACATTTTGATACCAAATTCAAAGAATTTGATCTCGATAAAATGAATTTTGATATTCCGAATATTGATCTTGACGGATTAAAATTAGTTTTGAATCAGGATGTTGTAGAAAAAATTGCCGAAGCTTCAGTAAAAACTGCAGATACAATTTCGCAGCGAACGGATTTCAATTTAAAACTAGGTAAAATCAGTTTGTCAAAAATTGATATTGCTTATGATAACAAAGATTCAAAATTAGATTCAGGAATAAAACTCGGCAGTTTAAAATTATCATTCAATGAAATTAATTTAAACAAACAGCTCGTAGATCTAAATGCTTTCGAACTTAAAGATTTAAGCGGAAATCTGAGATTAGGAATAAAAGACAAACAAATTCAAACTCCAAATTTAGATACAACAGCAATCAAGCAAGCTGGCTGGAAAGCGAAGCTAAATAAAATCGACATAGAAAATGTTGCTTTTAAATTTGATGATATGCAGTCAAAACCAACTTCAAAAGGTTTAGATTACAGTCATCTAGATTTAAGTAAAATGAATTTTCAGGCTGAGAAATTGTATTACGCTAATGACACAATTTCGGGAAATATAAAAGTGCTGACTGTAAACGAAAAAAGCGGCTTAAATATTCAGGCTTTAAAAACAGATTTCTTTTACGGACCCAAAAATGCTTTTTTGGATAACTTGTATTTAAAGACGCCTCAAACTCTTGTAAAAGATAAAATAAAGGTAGAATATAAATCGCTTGCGGCCTTGCAAAAAGACATTTCAAATCTTGTGATTGATGCTAGTTTAAAAGAATCGAAAATAGGTTTTAAAGACATTTTATTGTTTGTTCCGGATTTACAAAAAACAAATCCTTTTAAAAGTAATCCAAATGCAGTTTTATATGTAAACAGCCGCGTGAGTGGAAAGGTAAAAGACTTAAGTATTCCGAAATTTGAAATGAGTGGAATTGGAACCACAAAAGTTTCTCTTTCGGGAAAAATTACGGGACTTCCTGACGCGCAAAAAGCGTATTATGATTTAGACATTAAAAAATTGTCGAGCACTTCAAAAGATATTAATTCGTTTGTGCCTGCGGGAACAATTCCAAAAAACATTCAATTGCCGTCTCAGCTTAATCTAAGCGGAAAGTTTAAGGGTTCGGCTCAGAATTTTAAAACCAATCTGACTTTAAACAGCAGTTTTGGAAATGCAAAAGTGGATGCTTTATTTGATCAACGCATTAAAAAAAGAGAGAAATACGATGCGACTGTTTATTTGCTTGATTTTGATTTAGGAAGATTGATCAAAAATGACTCAATCGGAAAAATTACGCTTAAAGCGAAAGTAAAAGGAAACGGCCTAGATCCAAAAACGGCAAATGCAGCAATTGACGGATTGGTAAAGAAAGCGGTTTTTAATCGTTATACTTATAAAGATTTAGCATTAAAAGGAAATATTGCAAATGGCTCTTTTGCCGTAAAATCAGGAATGCAAGATCCTAATTTGAATTTTAATCTAACAGCAAGCGGTGATACGAAAGATAAATATCCAACAGTAAAACTTAAATTAAACCTTGATATTGCCGATTTAGAAAAACTGAATCTGCATGCTGGCCCAATGAAACTGCGCGGAAATGTCGACGCAGATATCGCAAATAGCAATCCAGATTTTTTGAACGGAAAAGTGTTTCTTTCAAATATTCAGATTTTACAGGATACTGAACCAATTGTTTTAGATTCAGTTCGTTTAATTGCTTTTTCAGATAATACTAGAAATAATATTAAAATATCTTCTCAGTTTTTAAAAGCAGAAGTAGATGGGAAATACAAATTGACAACTTTGACAGCAGCCATTAAAAAATCATTGTCAAAATATATCGATTTAAAAAATCCGAAAGTAAACGGAGAATCTGATGAACAAAGATTGGCTTTTACCTTGACCGTAAATAATGATCCAATTTTGTTTAAACTGATTCCAAAACTTACCAGTTTAGAACCCATTAAAATCTTTGGAAAATATAATAACGTAAGCGATTCTTTAGAAGTAAAAGGAACAATTCCAAGAATTGTATATGCTGAAAATACAATTGCTGACGGAAAAATTAATATCGAAGCTAAAGAAACTGCTTTAGAATATTCAGTTTCAATTGCAACAATTGAAAGCGGTTCGCTAAAAATTCCATTCACCAGTTTGTCTGGAAAAGTTGAAAATAATATACTGAATTATGCACTTGAAGTTAAAGATGCAAAAGAGAAACAGCAGTATTTTATTGCAGGAGAATTTAAGGCAGAAGATTCAAAAAACATATTTAAAATAGATGCTGAAAATTTCATTTTAAATTATGACAAATGGAATATTGATTCTGAGAATGCGATTGAATTTGGAGGCAAGCGTTTGTGTGTTAATAGATTCTATTTGGATAATAACGGAAATGAATTAAAAGTTCAATCTCAGGGAATACAAGATAATGCGCCGCTTCAAGTTGATTTTGTGAACTTCAAAATTGAAACCATTATGAATATGGTTAAAAAAGACGAGCTGCTGATGCAAGGTTTGATTAACGGTTCTGCTTTAGTTGAAAATATAATGACGAACCCAATTTTTACTTCAAATTTAAAAATTGATGATTTTACTTTTAAAGGTGAAAAAGTTGGAGATTTAGAAGTAAAAGTAGACAACAAAGCGGCAAATCTTTTGGCAGCAAATGTGACTTTGAGTGATGAAGGGAATGATGTTAATTTGAATGGGACATACACAATTGATGCTGGAAATTTTGATTTTGACGTTGCCATAAATAAACTGAATATTAAAAGTATTCAAGGCTTTAGTATGGGAAACATTACTGAGGGAACAGGATACTTATCGGGTAATTTTAAAATTATAGGAAACACAGCAGCTCCAAAAATAAACGGAGAACTTAATTTTAATGATGCCGGTTTTAGAGTAACGCAGTTAAACTCTTATTTTAAAACAGGGAATGAAACAATTGCTTTTAATAACGAAACCATTTTATTTGATAAATTCTCTCTTTCTGATGAGAATGAAAATGAATTAGAGTTAAATGGAACTATAAAATCGACAGATTTTAGAAATTATAATTTTGATTTAGCGGTTACTGCAGACGATTTTAGAGCAATACATTCTAAGGAAGTTGATAACGATTTATTCTATGGAGATTTATTTTTAGACACCAAACTTACTATCAAAGGAAATCTTGAAAGTCCTGTGGTTGGCGGAACAATCAAAATTAATAAAGAAACTAAGTTTACGGTTGTAATGCCGCAGTCAGATCCTTCGATCGCAGATCGTGAAGGAATAGTTGAGTTTGTTGATGAAGATAATATGTATTTAAAACAAACTGTCGATTTGCAAAATAAACTGGATCAATCGCAAGTAAAAGGGATGGATGTAAATGTTGCGATTTCAATTGATAAAGAAGCAGAACTAACTTTGTTGATTGATAAAGCTAATGGGGATTATTTAAAATTAAAAGGCGAGGCAGAATTAGTTGGTGGAATTGACCAGTCAGGAAAAACAACTTTGACAGGGAAATATGAATTTTCGGATGGTGCTTATGAAATGAATTTTAACGGAATTAAAAGGAAATTCGATATTCAAAAAGGAAGTTACATCACTTGGAATGGTGAGCCTACAATGGCAAATTTAAATATTACAGCAATTTATAAAGTAAATGCTGCACCGATTGATTTGTTAGGAAGTCAGCTGAAAAGTGAGACGCAGGCAATGCAAAATACTTATAAACAAAAACTTCCTTTTCAGACGTTGTTGAAAATGAATGGAGAATTAATGAAACCGGATATTTCTTTTGGAATTAATCTGCCAGACGGTAATTACGATGTTTCTTCTGATGTTGTAACGAAAACAAAAGCAAAACTGAAGCAGTTAGAACAAGATCCTGCGGAATTAAATAAACAGGTTTTTGCACTTTTATTATTGAATCGATTTGTGGGCGAAAATCCGTTTGCAAGCGAGAGCGGAGGCACAAGTGCAGAATCTTTGGCAAGACAAAGTGTGAGTAAAATTCTTTCGCAGCAATTAAATAATCTGGCAGGTGAATTAATTACAGGATTTGAAATTAATTTTGATTTAGAATCATCAGAAGATTACACTTCTGGAACGATGCAAAATCGAACTGACTTGAATGTTGCGGTTTCTAAAAAACTGCTTGATGATCGTTTAAAAGTAACTGTTGGAAGCAGTTTTGGAGTTGAAGGCGCAGAACGTGCCAATGAAGAAAGCACCAATATTGCCGGTGATGTTGCCTTGGATTATCAAATTACAAAAGACGGCCGATATATGGTTCGTGCTTATAGAAAAAATCAATACCAAGTTGCAGTAGAAGGTCAGGTTGTAGAAACAGGAGTTGCTTTTATTATTACGATGAGTTACAATAAGTTTAGAGAACTTTTTCATCGTTCAGAGCAAGAAAAGCAAATGATTAAGGAAGAGAAAATTCGTAAAGAAAAAAGAAAACAGAAAGAGAAAGAAGAGCAAGAGCTAAAAGAAAATCAAATAAAAGGTAATGAGCAAAAAACATAATCATATAGAAAATCGATATGTAAAGTATTTTGTACTGTTTTGCCTTTTTTTTGTTTTAGGCTGCAGTAATACAAAATATCTGCCAGATGGCGATTTACTTTATACAGGAGCATCTGTGACGGTGAAAGATTCGATCATGAAAAAGAAAGATAGAAAAGCACTTGAAACAGAATTAGAAGGTTTATTGCGTCCAAAACCTAACAAACAGATTTTTGGGCTGCGTCCTAAATTATTGATTTATAATCTTGCCGGTGAACCTAAGAAACAAAAAGGAACTAGATATTGGCTGCGAAATAAAGTAGGCGAGGCACCCGTACTTTTTAGCAAAGTCGATTTAGATTACAATGCTGCAGTTTTACGAAATTTTACTGAAAATCGAGGTTATTTTAAAACGCAGGTAAGTGCAGATTCTACCGTTAGAAGTAAACGTGTTACAGCAGAATATACCGTTATACCCAAAAAACAGTATATAATTAAAAGTGTAACTTTTCCTGATGATTCTCTGGCAATGTCCAAAATTATTGGAAGATCAAGCCGAAGAAGTTTGCTGAAAGTAGGAAAGCCATACGATTTAGACGTTATAAAAGCAGAACGTGAACGTATTGATGCCAGACTAAAAGAGAAAGGTTATTTTTATTTTAATCCTGATTATCTTTTAGCTAGAGTTGACAGCAGTAAAGGCGATCACGAGGTAAAAATCAAAATAATAATAAAGCCTGATACGCCGCCTAAAGCATTAACCTCATATAAAATTAATAACATATTTGTTTACCCAAATTATTCTTTGACAAACGACAGCGCAGTTTACAGAAAAAAGAATATCACACAATACAAGGATTTTACAATTATTGACACGACAGAGACTTTTAAACCAAGGGTTTTTGACAGAACAATATATTTTAAAAAAGGAGATTTGTATAATCGGAAAGATCATAATCTTACTTTGAATCGCTTTGTGAATCTGGGAACTTTTAGTTTTGTAAAAAATGAATTCAAACCTTCAGACAGCATAAAAAATGCTTTAGATTCTTATTACTATTTAACGCTTCTGCCTAAAAAGTTTATACGAGTTGAAGTTTTAGGAAAAACAAATTCAGCTAGTTATACGGGAACAGAAATTAACTTGAATTGGAATAACCGAAATTTACTTAAAGGAGCGGAACTGCTGACGGCTTCTATTTTTGGCGGAGCCGATTTTCAGCTTGGCGGCGTAAATAAAGGTAAAAATATTTATAAGCTTGGAGCCGAAACAAGTTTAACTTGGCCAAGATTTGTAACTCCTTTTAATATTGAAGGAAGCAGTGAATTTGTGCCAAGAACGAAAGCTACAGTGCGATATGAATATCAAAAAAGAACGCAGTTATACGCTCTGAATTCTTTTAATACATCATTTGGTTATTTATGGAAAGAAAATATTCGTAAAGAGCATCAATTGAATGTTATAGACATAACTTATGTAAGTCCAAATCATGTTACACCAGAATATTTAGAAGATATTGAAGAAGATGCAGCATTGGGAAAAGTAATTGAGAAGCAGTTAATTTTTGGTCCAACTTACAGTTATACGTATACTAATACGATGCAGAAACGTCGAAAAAATACGATATATTTTAATGGCGAAATAGATTTAGCTGGAAATCTTACAGGTTTAGTTACAGGAGCTAATATCAAGAAAAATGACACAATAAAAATACTCGACGTTCCATTTAGTCAGTATGTAAAAATTAGATCAGATTTTAGACATTATTTAAAACTAGGAAAAGAAAGTGAATTGGCAAGCAGACTTATAGTAGGTGCGGGGTTTGCTTATGGAAATTCGAATACACTTCCTGCTTCAAAGCAATTTGTAGTTGGAGGAACAAATAGTATTCGTGCCTTTAGAGCAAGAACTTTAGGGCCGGGAAGTTATGTGATTCCGCCAACAATAAACGATAATTATACACCAGATCAATCTGCAGATGTAAAGTTGGAATTTAATACAGAATACAGGGCAAAGCTTTTTAGTATTGTGAGAGGCGCTGTGTTTGTTGATGCCGGAAACATCTGGCTTTTAAATGCGGACCCGAATAAACCTGGAGCAGAAATTTCAAAAGATTTTATGAAACAAATTGCAATAGGCGCCGGAGCGGGATTGCGCTTTGATTTATCGTTCCTGATTTTAAGAACAGATTTAGCTTTTCCGCTTCGAAATCCTGCATTGCCAGACGGACAACGCTGGGTTATCGATGATATTAATTTTGGAAGCAGTACATGGCGAAAAGATAATCTGATTTTGAACATCGCTATTGGTTATCCATTTTAAAGGATTTTTGTTTCGCTTTTTTAGCTGTGAATTTCACGAATTTTCGCTAATTCTATACTTTGTATTTATCGCCTAATTTTAAAAAGAGAGCTCCAAAAAAATCCTGTAATTAGTGAGATTCATTGCGAAAAAAACTAAAAAAAGAAGTAAATTCGTCTAAACATTTTATCAGAATGCAAAACTTAGTAAAAAGAATTATTGGCGTTGGGGTTATTATTTTGGTCATCGTTTTGGCCTTTAAATATTGTGAGTTCAAAAAAGATGACGATTCTACAATCGATTATAATACCAATTTAATTCAAGAGAAAATACTTAATGTAGGGAAGTTGGTTGTTACCGAAGGGCATTTCTCTGAAGTAATCACTTATAAAAACCAGCAGAAGTATTTGATGGATATGATTTCATTTGAGAAAAAAGCACTTATTGTGGTAAATGCAAATGTTACTGTTGCTTATGATTTGCATAAAATGAAATACGACATTGACGAAAAAAATAAAACCATTACGATTTTAAATATTCCAAAAGAAGAGATTACTATAAATCCTGATATTCAGTTTTACGATGTTGAACAAAGCAAGCTGAATCCGTTTACGGGTGATGATTATAATAAAATCAATAAATCGGTAAAAGCGAATCTAGCCAAGAAAATCGAAAAATCTTCATTGAAAAGCAATGCACAAAACCGTTTAATAAGCGAGTTGTCTAAAATTTTAATCTTAACCAATTCAATGGGTTGGAAATTGCAATATAATGGCAAAACGATTGAATCTGATGCAGATTTAAGCGAGGATTTGAAATTGTAGTTTTTGAGGTTCAAAGAGGCAAAGAATCAAAGGAACAGAGGTTTTTTGCCTGTCCCGACAGCTATCGGGAAAAAGGATTAAAATGATTTTTTGAATTGCCTCCAGCTTTAGCAGGAGGCAATTCAATATAATTCTATGCTTGCAATTTGATGAAGAAAAACTTTGTGCCTTAAAGCTTAAACAGTTTCTTTATCAAAAATCAAATCCAATCCTCCAGAAATTAAATGTGCAATTTCAGGACGTTTTACTTTCAATTGATCCAAATAAACCAATACTTCTTGCAAAAGCTGTTTTTCGTCAGAATCTTTTAGGAGTTCTGTAATTTCAACAGACAGCAGCCAATCATTTGAATGATTGTTTTTTAGATTTTCAAAAACAGATTTCAGCTCCGTTTTAGAACCCTTATTTTTTCTAATATCTCTTACATTAGCATATAAACCTTCTAAATCATTACGCTCTTCAGAATGTTTTGCTTTAATAGTTTTTGTTGTCGGTACTATATTGATTAAGTCAAAACTATTTACATCGGCTGGACCAGAGAATGCAGAAACGACTTTTTTACCAATTGCCATATCGTAATTTCCCCAATCTGGCTGAAACAAAATAGTTTCACCATGTGTTACCGTACAATTTCTAAAACTGATCAGAATAATTTCTCCGTGTAAGTTTCTTGAACCTGTAATAATTTCACCTTCAACAATAATATTACCTTCAAATTCCAGTTTTACCGTTTCATTTTCAACAATGCTGTACGCCTGTAAATCTTTCGGACTCATATCTTCAATGGCAAGATTAAAGCCTTTTAGCTTTCCAATCGGACTTCCAAAACCGTGTGGATGTGTTAAAGTTCCGTGACCGACTAATTCTTTTTCTCGGTATGCCAAAGCTGTTTTTCCAGTTGTTTGTATGTAAACCGGTTTTCCTTCATCTTCAAGAACATTGGTAAAAACTCCTGAAATTTGTAAACCTGTACTCAATTCAATTGTGCCCAAAGCATTTGATTGAATCAGTTTTTTAATTCCTGAAATCCCTCCAGTGCGCAATGCCATTTTATTAGCAAACTCTTCTAGGATTAAGCTTAAATAGGAAAAAGTAGGTGTTACATAAAGCTGCGGTTGTAACTGCGTAATATCAAAATTTTGATTTGCAGCCGAAATATCATAAGGGATTTTCTTTACATTATCTGTCATGCACCAAGCACTTTCTCCAATTGATGAAAGTAATCCGGCACCGTAAATTTTTGGGTTTTCTACAGTTCCAATCAAACCGTATTCAACCGTCCACCAATGCAGGTTTCGAATTTGTGCCATTTCAGACAATTCGCCCATGTCGTTTTGTAAATCGGCAACAGCTTTTTCAGCCTCGTCAATTTTTTCCTGCGGCGTATCTTCGGCTTCTTTCAAAATAGAAAGTAAACGAATCGCTTCATACATTTGGTAATCCTTATGGGAAGAAATCGCTTTACATCCAATTTCACCAAAACGTCTTAAATATTCTGCATATTCTGGATTCGCAATAATAGGAGCGTGACCTGCACCTTCATGAATAATGTCTGGAGCAGGAGTATATTCAATATGTTCTAGTTGTCGAATATCCGATGCAATAACCAAAACATTATATGCCTGAAATTCCATAAATGCATTTGGCGGAATAAATCCATCAACAGCAACAGCAGCCCAGCCAATTTCAGTAAGAATACGGTTCATGCCATACATACTTGGGATAGAATCTATTTCTATTCCTGTTTTGCGTAAACCTTCTAAATACGAATGATGTGCTACTTTTGAAAGATAATCTACATTTTTGCGCATAACATATCGCCAAACCGCCTGATTAATTGGTGTATAATCACTATAATCTTGAGGTTTAATAAATTGCTTTAAATGTTTTGGCAATCTCTCTAAAAGCGGATTGGTTTCTATAGATGCATTCATTTCGAAAACGTTGTAGATTAGAATGTAAAATTACGAATTTAGGTCGCTAATTTTTGCTATTCATTACAATTTTTTTGTTCGAAATTAAGTTTTATTGCGTTTTTGTAGATTTTAAAGGAAGCAGGCAAATCGAGGATATGTTGTAATTAGGACTTAAAATCAATCGCGTTTAGGCAATAAAATGGTATTTCAACTGAACTAATGGATTGTTTTTTTAAGATTTGTTAAGTGCAGTTTTTAATTCATTTTCAACATTTCTAAAGTGTTCAATTTTATGATTGAACATATAGGCCATGTTCGTTGCACGCATTTTAGCTTCTTCGGTGATTTCTCCAGCAAACTGCGCATCGATTGTAGTATTGAAAATTTGAATCCAGCGATCAAAATGAGTTCTGTCTACAGGTAATTGTTTGTGAGGCGGAAATGGTGTGCCTGAGTAAGCACGGACATCAAATAATATGGTCTGCCAAAAACCGTACATTTTTTGTAAATGCGGTTCCCAGCGATCCTGCAGTTTATCATTGAAAATAGGACCAATAAGATCGTCTTTTCTAACATTATCATAAAAGCTGTTAACCATTTGTTTTATGTCTTCTATGTTTGAAATGTCTTTAAGCGTTTCCATGTTTTTCTAAATAAAATTGATTTGCAAAAATACGTTATAACTTCTTCTTTATTTGATGATATTTATCAGGCAGGAAATAATTACCCAATCAGCTGTGTAAACAAATCCTGATTGTCGTTTAAATATTGAAATTCAAATCCATATTGCGTCATTTTCATTTTAATCGCCATAATATCTTTTTTGTTTTTTAATTCTAAACCAACGACAACAGATCCTACTTCTCGGCTGTTTTTCTTAGCAAATTGAAAATAAGTAATATCATCATCTGGACCTAAAATGTTATTTACAAACTCCTTTAAAGCTCCTGGGCGCTGCGGAAATTGAATCATGAAATAATGCATTAAACCTTCATAAAGCAGCGAACGCTCTTTTATTTCTGCTGTTCTTTCAATGTCATTATTGCTTCCGCTGACAACGCAAACCACGGTTTTTCCTTTTATTTTATCTTTATAAAAATCCAGCGCAGCAATTGTTAATGCACCTGCAGGTTCTACAACCATTGCTTCTTCATTGTACAAACGTAAAATGGTGGTGCATACTTTTCCTTCTGGAACCAGAATAATATCTTCAAGATTATAACGGCAGATTTCAAAAGTTTTATCGCCAACTTGTTTTACAGCGGCACCATCAACAAATTTATCTATTGTTTTTAAGGCCGTATTTTTATTTTCCTCAATAGAAGTTTTCATCGAAGGAGCTCCTTTTGGCTCCACACCAATGATTTTGGTATTTGGACTTAAATGTTTAAAAACTTCAGACAATCCAGAAGCCAGTCCGCCGCCGCCAATTGGTACAAAAACATAATCTATTGGTTCTTTATAGTTTTCGAGAATTTCTAAACCTACAGTTCCCTGCCCGGCAATTACTTTTTCGTCATCAAAAGGATGGATAAATGTTTTGTGATTTTTTATCGCATCTGCTGTTGCCGAAGCATAAGCATCATCAAAAGCATCTCCTGTTAAAACAATTTCTACAAACGATTTTCCGAACAACTGCACTTGTTTTACTTTTTGCTTTGGAGTGGTTTTTGGCATATAAATTTTGCCTTTTATTTGCAGCAGATTACAAGAATAAGCTACACCTTGAGCATGATTTCCCGCACTGGCACAAACAATTCCGTTTACTTTTTCTTTTTCAGTTAATGAAGAAATCTTATTGTAAGCACCTCTAATTTTATAAGAACGTACGATTTGTAAATCTTCTCTTTTTAGTAAAATAGTCGATTTAAATTCGTCTGAAAGATTTAAATTTTGGGTAAGAGGTGTTGCAACAACTACATTTTCAAGCTGCTTTTTTGCATTAAGGATTTCGTTGAATAAGCTCATTATGTTTTGTTTTGCTTTTTTGCCACAGATTAAAATGAATAACATGATTTTTAATCTGTGGCAAATAAATTATTTTCTAAAATAAAAAACCTCCCGATGTGGGAGGTTCTTATAAATTATATTTTACATACTTATATAACACCTCGCCATTATTGCTGAATTGCAATAATGCTGATAATAGCGATAATAATGTTGTTAAAGTTTGTCATTTTTTGTACTAATTGAATAGCAAAAGTAAATAATTATTTTTTTACAGGAGGATATTGAGCTAAAATTTTGCCTACAAATTCTGCAATTCGCTCATCTTTTTTATCGATGTTTCTAGTTAAAACACCAATTCCTTCACCTTGCCAGATCATTTCTTTCTTTTTTGCATCAATTAAGTCGATGTATAAAGTTCCTTCAGTTGAAGTAGAAACGGTAGTTTGGTTTCCGCCGTACATCATATAAGGATTCCATCCCCATCCCCAGCCATAACCCCATCCGGCGCTAAATTGATTTACATCAACCTGCTCTCTAGATTTGGTAAAAATATTTACCAATAAGTCTGGATTATCACTTTTTGTAAATCCTTTTGCTTGCATTTGTTCATCGATTGCGCGAAGAATACGTCTTTTATCCAAATCAGAAATTTCGACTTTATCAATTCCAGGTTTAAAGAAAGCATACGTTTTATAAGGCGCAAAATCGACATTTTTGTCGTAATCAGAATATACAGTAACACTGCTGCATGAACTTAAGATCAATAGCAGAAAAATCGGAACTAATTTGAATGTTTTCATAGTTATAAAAAATTTAATGTTCTCTTTTGAATTTGTCAGGTTGAGCATCCCGAAACTTCGGGACGCTCAGGATGACATTTATTTAGACAATAACTCTCTTTTTAATTAAAGCAGACTTTCGTCAACAATATTAGGTAAAGTTACTTTCAATAATGGTTCGGTTTGCATAGCTCTTTTTATGGCAAAAATTGCTTCATCATTTCGAGCCCAGCTTCGTCTTGAAATTCCGTTATTAACATCCCAAAAAAGCATTGATGCTAAACGTTTTGAAGCCTCTTTAGAACCATCAAGAACCATACCAAAACCGCCGTTTATGACCTCTCCCCAGCCAACTCCGCCGCCATTATGAATAGATACCCAAGTTGCTCCTCTAAAGCTGTCGCCGATCACATTATGAATCGCCATGTCAGCCGTGAAACGTGATCCGTCATAAATATTTGACGTTTCTCTATAAGGAGAATCTGTTCCAGAAACGTCGTGATGATCGCGTCCTAAAACAACAGCACCAATTTCACCTTTTGCAATCGCTTGATTAAAAGCTTCGGCGATTTTAATTCTTCCTTCAGCATCAGCGTAAAGAATTCGAGCCTGAGAGCCTACTACAAGTTTATTTTCCTGTGCGCCTTTTATCCATTTGATGTTATCTTGCATTTGCTGCTGAATTTCACTTGGAGAAGTTTTTGCTAATTCTTCTAAAACCTGACTTGCAATTGCATCTGTTTTTTGTAAATCTTCTGGTTTTCCAGAGGTGCAAACCCATCTAAAAGGACCAAATCCATAATCAAAACACATTGGTCCCATAATATCCTGAACGTAGCTTGGATATTTAAAATCGATATTGTTTTCGGCCATTACATCTGCGCCTGCGCGGGAAGCTTCTAATAAAAAAGCATTTCCATAGTCAAAAAAGTAAGTTCCTTTTGCCGTATGTTTATTAATCGCAGCAGCATGACGGCGTAATGTTTCCTGAACTTTCTCTTTGAATAAATCCGGATTTTCGGCCATCATTTTGTTTGCTTCTTCAAAAGAAATTCCAACTGGATAATAACCTCCAGCCCAAGGATTATGAAGTGAAGTTTGATCTGAACCTAAATCAATTTTGATGTTTTCCTGATCAAAACGTTCCCAAACGTCAACCACATTTCCTAGATAAGCAATCGAAACAGTTTCTTTATTGGCTTTCGCCAAAGCTACTCTCGCAACTAATTCATCTGTAGAAGTTACAACTTCATTAATCCAACCTTGTTCGTGGCGAATTTTAGTAATTTTTGGATTTACTTCGGCACAAACTGTAATACAGCCAGCAATATTTCCTGCTTTTGGCTGTGCACCAGACATTCCGCCAAGACCAGAAGTTACAAATAGATTTCCTTCTGGATTTTGTTTTATTTTTCTAAAACCGTTTAAAACCGTAATCGTAGTCCCATGTACAATTCCCTGCGGTCCAATGTACATATAACTTCCTGCAGTCATTTGTCCGTATTGCGAAACGCCTAAAGCATTCATTTTTTCCCAATCGTCAGGTTTAGAATAATTTGGAATAACCATTCCGTTTGTAACCACAACTCTTGGTGCTTCTTTATGCGAAGGAAATAATCCCATCGGGTGCCCTGAATACATTGTTAAAGTCTGCTCGTCTGTCATTTCAGACAAATATTGCATCGTCAATAAATACTGTGCCCAGTTTTGAAAAACAGCGCCATTTCCTCCATACGTAATTAATTCGTGCGGATGCTGAGCAACGGCATAATCCAAATTGTTCTGAATCATGTGCATAATCGCTTTTGCCTGCAGTGATTTTCCTGGATATTCGTCAATTGGTCTTGCATACATTCTGTACTCAGGACGAAGACGATACATATAAATACGACCATATTTTTCTAATTCTTCTGAAAATTCAGGAATTAGTTCAGCATGATGTTTTGGTTCAAAATAACGTAATGCATTTTTTAAAGCCAGTTTTTTTTCTTCTGCCGAAAGAATTTCTTTTCTCTTTGGAGCGTGATTAATAGCTGGATCATATGTTGCCTTTGGTGGTAATATCGAAGGAATTCCTTGTTGTATTTGTTCTTTGAAAGTCATTTTTTTAAGATTCTAAGGTGCTGAGATTCTAAGCTACTAAGATATTGTGGTTAGATTAACAACAGATTAATTTTTTGTTTTTTAAATTATGCCGCCCCGCTGGGGCTTATATGTGACTGTCGATTTTGTTTCTATAAATATACCGCTCCTCTCGGAGCTTTGTGAAATGAAAAATTTACCAAATCCAAAAGCCTTGGAAAGGCGTAATATTTATAGAAAACAATGCGGTCAGTTGTTAAAAGCTCCATAGGAGCGAAATACCTGTCAATGTAAATTCGATCTGAAATAATTATCTCATTCTCAAATTGACTCATCGGTACATTAACAGATTTTCTAATTAGAAAAACTAGGGATAACGGATATCCGACCTATGATAAGACTTGTGGATTTTAATCCTAAATTTTCGTGATTGGATATCCATTAATAATTTTAGATTTTAGATTGTTGAATTATCTAATTGACATATTTTTTAATTAACTAATTTGCTTTTTTTCTGATTTCTCCAGTTCGTTTATCAAAACCGTACGGACAGTGACGGCAGCCGCTTTTGCAGCAATAACCACGTTTTAAATGATGTTTTTCAGTAAAGCATTTATAACCTTCGGGTGTATAGTAAAAATCTTCACCTTCGATTAATTTATTTTCATTACTTTGCTCTTTCATAAATCTGCTTCGCGTTCAATTTTAATAAACATAAAAATCAAAAATAGGAATATTTGATTATGATTTTAATGAAAATGAACAATTTTATAGCTACAAATTTATAAATTTTATAGCCAATGTTTCTGATTGTTAGCAAATATTTAATTCCAAAAGGATATCGCGGAATGGCTGTATTTCCATTTGTTTTGATGAAATATGATTTTGATAAAGCAAACGGCGTTTTTGTTAATCATGAAAAAATTCATTTAAGACAGCAGTTAGAACTTTTAATAATTCCGTTTTTTATTTGGTATGTTTTCGAATTTCTATTTCGTTTAATTCAGTATAAAAACAAAGATCTGGCGTATCGAAATATTAGTTTTGAAAGAGAAGCTTACAGTAATGAAAAGAACTTAAATTATTTAAAAAACAGATCTTTTTTTCGGTTTTTAAATTATATCAAATTAAAATGAATCCAGTTTTCAATCAACCTATTAATATTAGTTTTCCAGATGATATCTCTTTGACTATAAAGCGAGAAGATTTAATTCATCCCTTTGTTTCAGGAAATAAATTTAGGAAGTTAAAATACAATTTACTTCAGGCGAAAGCCGAGAACCAAAGCGTTTTGTTGACTTTTGGCGGAGCATTTTCTAACCATATTGCTGCGGTGGCATATGCAGGAAAAGAGCAGGGTTTTAAAACTATTGGAATTATTCGAGGCGATGAGCTTGGGGATAAAATCGAAGACAATCCAACCTTGAAATTTGCTCAGGAAAACGGAATGCAGTTTACGTTTGTTTCGCGAGAAGATTATCGACTTAAGAGCGAAAATGCTTTTATTGAGAAGTTAAAAAACAAGTTTGGCAATTTTTATTTAGTCCCTGAAGGCGGTACAAATGAGCTGGCGGTAAAAGGCTGTGAAGAGATTTTAATTGATGAGGATAGGGCTTTTAATTATGTTTGCTGCGCAGTTGGAACTGGCGGAACTATTTCGGGATTAATAAATAGTGCCTTGCCAAATCAGAAAATTTTAGGGTTTCCGGCATTAAAAGGTGACTTTTTAAAAGATGAAATTCGTATTTTTGCCAAACAAGATAACTGGAATTTGATTTCTGACTATCATTTTGGAGGTTATGGCAAGATAAATTTAGAATTAATAGAATTTATTAATGCATTTTTTGAAGAAACAAAAGTGCCATTAGATCCAATTTATACTGGAAAAATGGTTTTTGGCGTTATAGATTTAATAAGCAAAAAATATTTTCCTGCACATTCAAGAATTTTACTTATTCACACAGGTGGATTACAGGGAGTTGATGGAATGAATATGAAGTTGATGCAGAAAAAATTACCAATACTTAAAACGAATGATTAAAAAAATTGTACTGTTATTTACGATATTGGTTTTGGCAAGCTGTTCTTCTAGTAAACCAGTTATTGCCACAACAAAGAAAGCGGCGGCGGTTCAGAAACCGCGAGTAGCGACGACTAAAAAAACTACTCCTGCTAAACCGATAGGTAAAAATTATCCTTCTACAAATAATACAACTGAGGTTATTCATTCTACTTCGAAAACAGTTGTAACCAATGATTTAATTAATAATTATGTTTTGCAGTATAAAGATATTGCAGTTGGAAACATGAAAACATACGGAATTCCGGCTAGTATAATTTTAGCGCAGGGAATTTTAGAATCAGGCGCGGGAAGAGGCGATTTGGCACTGGAAGCCAATAATCATTTCGGAATTAAATGTCATAAAGATTGGCTGGGCGAAAGTGTTCGTCACGACGATGATTCAGCTCAGGAATGTTTTAGAAAATATCCAGAAGCAGCAGAATCTTATAGAGATCATGCTTTGTTTTTGGTTGGAAAAAAGAGATATGAGACGTTATTTACTTATGAAAAAGACGATTATAAATCTTGGGCAAAAGGCTTGAGAGCCGCGGGTTATGCAACAGATCCAAATTATCCAGATAAGCTGATTAGTTATATCGAGCGTTATAATCTGCATCAGTATGATTGTTTGGTTACAGGAAAAAATTATACGCCAATAAACAAAACCGCTCCAACAAGAAGTTCAACTTCTGTGGCAGTTTCAACTGCAAAGACAACTTCGAACTCAAATGATCCAAATTCGTACGAAGTTCAAAAAGGGGATACTTTGTATTCGATTTCAAAAAAATTCAACTTATTGGTTGATGATTTAAAGCAAAAAAATAATTTAACAGATAACGCAATTTCGATAGGACAAAGGTTGAAAGTGAAATAATTATCAATTGATAATTGACAATTAACAATGAAAAGGAAAATTAGTATTGGAATTTTTATTTTCGCCGCTGTTTTGACTATTAGACTTTTTTGCGGAGTTTATGAACATGATGAGTTTGCAGAAACAAATTTCTTTATAAAATATCGACCGACTTGGAAATGGAGGTTTTATTCACCAAGGGGAATGTCAGATTTGAAAATGAAAAATCTTTCGAAAGAAGAACAATTAGAACAAAAATATTTCAATGAGTTTGTATTAGATCAAGGTTTAAGTCGATAAATCTAAAATCTAAACTCTAAAATCAAAAATAAGAATGTTATATAAAAGAAGTAGTCAGCTTTTTGCTGAAGCAGAAAAAGTAATTCCCGGAGGAGTAAATTCGCCAGTAAGAGCGTTTAAAGCAGTTGGAGGAACTCCAATTTTTGTAAAAAGTGCCAAAGGTGCTTATTTGTATGATGAAGACGGAAACAAATTAATAGATTATATTAACTCTTGGGGTCCAATGGTTTTGGGTCACGCTTATCAGCCTGTTGTTGATGCAGTGATCGAAAAGGCAAAATTGGGAACTTCATTTGGAATGCCGACTGAGTTGGAAACAGAAATTGCAGCTTTGGCTGTTTCTATGGTTCCGAATATTGATAAAATTAGATTTGTAAATTCAGGTACAGAAGCTTGTATGAGCGCAATTCGTTTGGCTCGTGGATTTACGAAAAGAGATAAAATCATCAAATTTGCTGGTTGTTATCACGGACACTCTGATTCGTTTTTGATTCAGGCTGGAAGTGGAGCGGTGACTTTTGGTTCGCCAAACAGTCCAGGCGTTACAGAAGGTACTGCAAAAGACACTTTATTGGCAAAATACAATGACTTAGAGAATGTAAAAACTTTAATCGAGGCTAATAAAGGAGAAATTGCGGCAATTATTATTGAAGCAGTTGCAGGAAATATGGGCTGTATTCCGCCTTCAAAAGGTTTCTTGGAAGGTTTAAGAGAATTGTGTACAGCAAACGGAATTTTACTAATTTTTGATGAGGTTATGACGGGTTTCCGTTTGGCTCGCGGCGGTGTTCAGGAATTATACAATATCAATGCTGATATCGTAACTTTCGGAAAAGTAATTGGGGGTGGATTACCAGTTGGTGCTTTTGCTGCACGCGAAGAAATCATGAATTATTTAGCGCCTCTTGGACCAGTTTATCAAGCGGGAACACTATCTGGAAATCCATTAGCAATGGCAGCTGGATATACAATGTTGAAAGCTTTAGATAATGATCGTGAAATTTTTACTCGTTTAGAAGAAAAAACTGCTTATTTAGAAGCTGGAATAGACAGGGTTTTAAAAGCAAATAATGTTGTTTTTACGATCAATAGAGTGGGTTCGATGATTTCGGTTCATTTTGATGCAAATCCTGTTGTAGATTTTCAAACTGCAGCAAAAGGAGATAACGAAACGTTTAAAAAATTCTTTCATGGTTTATTGCAGGAAGGCATTTATATCGCGCCGTCTGCTTATGAAACATGGTTTATAACAGATGCTTTGACGTATGAAGATTTAGATTTTACAATTAATGCGATCGATAAAGTTTCGAAAACATTTTAATTTACAGCATTTATTTAATGAAAAGGTTTGGCTTTTTGAAAAAGTCAAACCTTTTTTTATTGCCTTAAACTTTAATTTATATTTAGTTAATAAAAAGTTAATGAAGGCTAAATTACTTGTATAATTGCAATCAAAAATTATTTTTGTTTAACAAATAACCATTAAAACCTATAATAAATGAAGAAATTTTTCATTTTTACTGCGCTGGCAGTTTTTATGTTATTTCCTGAAAGTCAATTTGCTCAATCGACAAAAAAGAAATCCAAAAAAGAAGAAAGTGCTGGAGCTCCAGCAGAAAAAAAATCTGAATCTTCTATCAAAGAGTACAGTAAAGTAATTACTAAAGATGCTGTTTCTGACGAAGGTCTTTTTACAGTTCATAAAGTAGATAAAAAGTATTACTTCGAAATTCCTAATAAATATCTAAACAAAGATATGCTTCTTGTAAGCAGGTTGTCTAAACTGCCTTCTAACCTTGGAGGAGGATATGTAAATGCAGGTTCTGAAACAAATGAACAATTGGTTGTTTGGCAGCGTTTTCAAGATAAAATTTTAATCAAATCAAAATCATATAATGCTGTTGCAAATGATACTCTGCCAATAAGTATTTCGGTTAAATCGAATAATTATGATCCTACATTATTTGCTTTTGATATTGTTGCTTTTAGTAAAGATTCTGCAAATACAGTGATCGATGTTACTAAATTTTACAGTACAGATGTAAAAGCAATCAGTGGAATTTCTGGTCAAATGAGAGAAACGTATAAAGTAAAAGGACTTGATGATTCAAGAAGTTTTATCAATACGATTAAAAGTTTTCCTATGAATATTGAAGTAATTCAGGATATGACTTATAATGCATCAAAACCTTCAATGCTGGAAGAAACAGAGTCAATTAGTATTCAGATGAATCAATCGATGGTTTTACTTCCAGAAGTGCCAATGAAACCTAGATTAGCAGATCCACGTGTAGGATGGTTTACAATAAGCCAGTACGATTATGGAAGCAATGAATTGAAATCGGATCTTAAAACTTATATCAGACGATGGAGATTAGAGCCAAAAGATGCTGAAGCTTATGCAAGAGGAGAATTGGTTGAGCCAATAAAGCCAATTGTATATTATTTAGATCCGGCTACGCCAGAAAAACTTAGAAAATATATCAAGCAAGGAATTGAAGAATGGCAAAAGCCTTTTGAAACTGCTGGTTTTAAAAATGCTATTATCGCCAAAGATGCGCCGACAAAAGAAGAAGATCCTGATTTTAGTCCAGAGGATGTTCGTTATTCTGTAATACGATATGTTGCCAGTACAACAAGAAATGCTGTTGGACCTAGTGTTTCTGACCCTAGAACGGGAGAAATTATAGAAAGTGATGTTATCTGGTATCACAATCATTTACGTTCATACAGGAACCGTTATTTATTAGAAACTGGAGCTGCAAATCCATCAGCTAGAACATTACAGACTAGTGATGAAGAAATGGGGGAAATGATGCGAATGGTAATTGCTCACGAGGTTGGTCACGCATTAGGTTTTCCTCATAATATGGGAGCAAGCTGTGCTTATGATACAGAAAGTTACAGAAATGGTGATTTTACACAGCAAAACGGAATTGCAGCAAGTATCATGGATTATGCGAGATACAACTATATTGCACAGCCTGGAGATAAAAATGTTCGTTTTATTCGTAAAATGGGTGCTTATGACCATTACGCTTTAAATTGGGGTTACAGAGTAATTCCAAATTCGAAATCTCCTCAAGACGAAACTCCGACTTTAGACAAATGGATTTTGGATAAAGCAGGAAATCCAATTTACAAATATGGTAAACAAAGCAGTACTTTCGATCCTTCTTCACAAACAGAAGATATTGGAAATAACTCTATGAAAGCAAGCACATACGGGCTTAAAAATCTTGAATTTGTTGCTAATCATTTAAATGAATGGACAAGTAATGTTACAAACAATTATGAAGATTTAGATGAATTGTATAAGGAATTATTGGATGTTTGGGGCCGTTATGTAGGTCACGTTGTAACTAATGTTGGCGGAGTATATGAAAACCTAAAAAATCCAAATCAGGCAGGAAATGTATATGAAGTTGTACCGAAAGCAAAGCAAATCGAAGCAATGAATTGGTTACAAGTAAATGCTTTTGCTTCTCCTACTTGGATTGTAAACTTAAATACGTTAAAGAATACTGATTATGCTGGTTATACTGAAAGATTTAGAAATTTACAAGTTAGACATTTAAATAACTTATTAAGTTTAGGACGTATAGGCAGATTAATGGATAATGAAATTTTGGGCGCTGATACTTATAAAGCTTTGGATTTCTTTAAAGATATGAGAAAAGGAATTTGGAAAGAGGCTGGCAGTGCCGCAAATGTTACCATTTACCGTAGAAACCTGCAGCGCGCTTACATTGACAGAATGGGAACTTTGATGACGGAAGAGATGAAACCAGCAGACAGATCGGCTGGATATTACAATGTTTCTCAGTCTGATCTTAGAGCTTTAGTACGCGGAGAATTAAATACATTAAAAAAATCGCTTACGGCTGCAAAAGCATTAGGAACAAATGTAGAAACAAAATATCACTATGAAGATTGTATTAAACGAATTGATTTAATTCTAAACCCTAAGGTGTAGATTTATATAAAATAAAAAAGAGGCTTTCGAGCCTCTTTTTTTATTCTTGATCTTTTCGTTCTTTCATTTTATTTTTCATTTTGTCCTGATTTTCTTTCTGAATGTTTTTCCATTTGCTGTATTGATCAGCGTTCAGAATTGCTTTCATTTTTGCATCATTTGCATCTTTTTCATCCATCATTTGTTTTTTGAAAGCTTCTTTTTCGGCAGCTGTTGGTTTTACATTGCTGTCTTTTTTGTCTTTTCTTGCTTCTTTAAACTTTTCAGCTTTGGCATTGCGATCTGCTAAAAGTTGTTTTACTTGTGTTTGTTGATTTGCATCTAAATTTAACTCAGAAGTTAGTTTTTTTAACTGTTTTTCACTGCGTTGCTCTGGAGTTAGTTTTTCTTTGTGCTCACGCATAGGTTTTTGGTCAGCTTCTTGTGCAAAACTTGCTATTCCAACAAATAGCAAAGCAGCGATAAATAATTTTTTCATGATGTAAGTTTTTTAATTGTTTATATCGGTTAGACAATGTTAAAATCAATAGGTTTAATTGGGTAATTAGAATTGTGCTTTATTTAACAGATTGAAACGTAAAATATTAAAGCTTTATTTTAAAATAGGCATCTAGAATTATTTTTGTATTTTTAAGGTATAAACAAATTAAAATCCAAGAACAATTCATTATGAGTTTAGTTACTACAATCAGCGGAAATAAAATCGCCTTTTTTTCAACACAGCCTTACGATAAAGCTTTTTTTAATCAGTATAATGATGGTTTTGAATTGGATTTTTTCGAAACTCAGCTTAATTCTCAGACTGTTATTTTAATTGAAAATACCGCTGTTGTTTGTGTTTTTGTAAACGACATAGTAAACGAAGCAGTAATTAAGCAATTGGCAGAAAAAGGAGTAAAGATCATTGCATTACGATGTGCAGGTTTTAATAATGTTGATTTAGAAGCTGCAAAGCAATATAACTTAAAAGTTTGCCGTGTTCCTGCATATTCTCCACAAGCAGTTGCTGAACATGCAATGGCTATGATTTTGACATTAAACAGAAAAACTCATAAAGCTTATAATCGTGTTCGCGAACAAAATTTCTCTCTAAACGGATTATTAGGTTTTGACTTGTTCGGAAAAACGGTTGGGATTATTGGAACTGGAAATATAGGGAAAGCTTTCGCTAAAATTGCTTTAGGTTTTGGCTGTAAAGTTCTGGCGTATGATATTGTTACGAATGACGAAATGATAAAGGACGGAGTAGAATTTGTGTCTTTGGAAACGATTTTTAAATCAAGTAATATTATCTCACTCCATTGTCCGTTAAATGCTCAAACAAAGCACGTTGTTAATAAAGATTCAATTGCTTCTATGAAAGACAATGTGATGATTATTAATACAAGCCGAGGCGGATTGATCGAAACAGCTTCGGTTATTGAAGGCTTGAAGGAAGGTAAAATAGGTTATTTAGGAATTGATGTTTATGAACAGGAAGAAAAATTGTTTTTCAGAGATCTATCTGCAGATATTATTCAAGATGACGCAATTCAGCGTTTAATGAGCTTTCCGAATGTTTTGGTTACGGCACATCAGGCATTTTTTACAAATGAAGCTTTAACGCAGATTGCATTGGTTACTTTTAATAATATTAAGTCATTATTGACGGAGAATGATATTGAAAATAAAGCTGCTTTGCTTGTTTAGAATTGATTATAAAGATAAAAGTGTGAAATTAAAAATAACAAACTATGAAAAGTAAAATCGTAATTGCAATTGCAATTTTGGCATTGTATTCATGTCAAAATAAAACAGAATCAAAAAATATAGTAAAAACTATTGTGCAGGATACTTTGTCTAAAACATTGGGAGGAACAGCAAATCTTAATGAAGCGCCTCCAAGAGATGATAAAGCGGTCGAACTGATTAGGAAGCAATTAAGTGTTTTGTTGAAGAAAGATATTCCGGCTATGACAAAAGACGATCGTTATTTTTACTATCAAGAATTTGATTTGAATAATGATAAGAAAAACGAATATTTTGTAGGTTTCTCAAACTCTTATTTCTGCGGAAGCGGAGGTTGCTCTGGATATATCTTAAATAATGATGGAAGCGTAATCAATCGTTTTTCGGTAACCGATTATCCAATTTATGTTACGACTTCATCAACCGAAAAATTTTATGATTTAATATTTGAAAGCGGAGGGAAATTTCATCTTCTAAAAATGAAAGGCGGCAAATATCCTTCGAATCCATCTGTTCAGGAAGTTATAAAAGGCGATGTTCCTAAAGAAAGTACAAAGGTTTTGGATGTTAATTCAAAAAAAATAGAGAAGTATTCTTTTTAAAAATAAAAAACCCGACAGATTATAAAAATTTGTCGGGTTTGAATATTTGTATATTTTAGAATTTTTAAAATATGACTGTAAGTTTCTTATTTATTGGTTTTTAACGTGTTGTTTGGTGCTTGAAATATTTTTGATTAATCTATATATTGCCATTAGCAAACCGCCTCCGAAAAATAATATTCCAGTATAACCAATAATCATTTTGATTACCAGATTTCCTCTTTTAAATTCTTCAGGATATAAAATCAGAAATAAACAATTTAAAACAAAGATTAAGCAACCAAAAAACATTGTAATATTGGTTTTAAAGCTGTCTTTACTTTTGTCAATTTTCTTTTCTGTTATAAGATAATAGATGCAGCCTAAACCTCCGAAGAAAAGTATGCCGCTAAGATATTTAAGTCTCGTTTTGAATAGAACTACTTCTGAAAATTGTAATTCTGGATTTGTAAATGAATCAATCAATTCATAAACAGAAAGAACTGTGAATAAAATAAATATTGTATAAAGGAAGTACTTTTTAATTTTTGGCATAAATATTTGTAAGTCAGTAAATTTAAATAAAAAACCCGACAGATAATCTGTCGGGTTTGTATTTTATAAAAATCATTTTTTGGAATTTGGAATTTCCAAAAAATGAGATTTTAATAATTTATCCCACCAATTCCACGAATTTAAATTCACCTTCAACGGCAACTTTAGTCAAACCATGTTTTGATAGGTTTTTCATAGCTGCATCCCATTTTTTACCGCTTAAATTAGCTGTAACTTTTAGTTGTGCAAGATCCATTTTGTTTTCGTTCTCTTTAAGGAAGTGAATAATTGCTTTCTCTTCATCAGATAATTCAATTAATTGTTTTTTCTCCGGACGCATTTGCGGGAACAATAAAACTTCTTGAATAGAAGCATTGTTTGTTAAATACATAATCAAACGATCCATTCCAATTCCCATTCCAGAAGTTGGAGGCATTCCGTATTCAAGTGCTCTTAGGAAATCTTCGTCGATAATTCCGTTTGCTTCATCATCACCTTTTGCAGCCAAACGCATTTGATCTTCAAAACGCTCTCTTTGATCAATTGGATCATTCAATTCAGAATATGCATTTGCAATTTCTTTACCGCAAACCATTAATTCAAAACGCTCTGTCAAATCTGGATTATCGCGGTGCTCTTTACAAAGCGGAGACATTTCTTTAGGATAATCAGTAATGAAAGTTGGCTGAATATAGTTTCCTTCGCATTTAGCTCCAAAAATTTCATCAATCAATTTTCCTTTACCCATTGTTTTATCCACTTCAATTCCCATTCCTCTTGCCGCTTCAAACAACTCTTCTTCAGTTTTTCCAGAAATGTCAAAACCAGTAAAATGTTTGATAGAATCCGTCATTGTCACACGTGCATAAGGCGCTTTAAAATTAATTTGGTGTTCGCCAAAAGTAACTTCACTTGTACCATTTACAGCAATTGCACAATGCTCAAGCAAGCCTTCTGCAAATTCCATCATCCAGTTGTAGTCTTTGTAAGCTACATATATTTCCATTGCCGTAAACTCAGGATTATGCGTTCTGTCCATTCCTTCGTTACGGAAGTTTCTAGAAAACTCATAAACACCTTCAAATCCACCAACAATTAATCTTTTTAAATACAATTCGTTTGCAATACGCATATAAAGCGGAATGTCAAGCGAATTATGATGCGTGATAAATGGTCTCGCCGAAGCACCACCAGGAATTGACTGCAAAACCGGAGTGTCAACTTCAAGATATCCAGCGTCATTAAAATAACCACGCATTGCAGTAAATAACTTTGTACGTTTAATAAAAGTTTCTTTTACTTGTGGATTTACAGTTAAATCTACATAACGCATTCTGTAACGCAACTCAGCATCGTTAAATGCATCATGCACATTTCCTTCTTCATCAACTTTTGGCAACGGAAGCGGACGAAGCGTTTTACTCAAGAAAGTAAAGCCGCTCACACGAATACATTTTGCGCCAACTTGTGTAGTAAATAATTCACCTTCAATACCAATAAAGTCACCTAAATCGGTTAATTTTTTGAATACTTGGTTGTATAAAGTTTTATCATCGCCTTCACATAAAACATCACGATTCACATACAATTGAATACGTCCTTCGCTGTCTTGTAATTCAGCAAAACAAGCTTTACCTTGATCACGAACACTCATCAAACGTCCCGCAACGATAACCTTCTTACCTTCTTCAAACGACTCCTTAATTTGCTTAGAAGTATGATTTACAGGAAAAAGATTAGCTGGATAAGGATTGATTCCTAAGCTGCGTAAGTTTTGAAGTTTTTCTCTTCTGATGATTTCTTGTTCTGATAATGCCATTTTTGTGCTTTTTTTAAGAGTGCAAAGATAAAGAAAAGAATGTAGATTTTTGAATGCGTATTTTAGATTTTTTGCAGCAGCAATTTATTGTGTTTCAATCATCTTTTGCCCCGTATAGATAGGTGTTGGGACTATATGTTGTCTAAAAATAAAGTTTTTCTGTAAGAAATTAAATCAGAATCTCGTTATCTTAGCGCTTCATAAAACTCAGAATCTACTAGAAAAATGAAATTTATATCAGCCTTTTTATTATTAATTCTGCTCACAAGCTGCACTATAACCGAAACGATAATAATAAACCCAGACGGAACTGGAAATATTGAAGTTTACAGTCTCCGGGATGAAAATAGTGTTATGCAGTTAGGGAGAAATAGTTCTGATTCAGAGAAATTTATAGATACCATATTTGTTTTTAAAGATTATATTACTAAGTATCAAGAAACTTTTGTGAGATTTAGTAAATCAGATCAGGCATTATTTCAAGAACATTCTAATGTGAAAATGCATGTGAAAATGGATCCAATTCAGATGGAGAATTTTAATATTGTTTCGTGTGATTTTAAAAAGATAGAAGAAGTTCCTAATGTTTATAAAAGCCTTAGTTTAGCTAGTTGTTTAAAAGAAAATTATACGGTAGTTCAGCCGTTTTATAAAATAAAATACAGTTTTGACGGTGTCACATTTAGAAGAAATTTGATAATTACTGATCAAGAAAAATTTGATGAGAAAATGAAAGAAGCGGAGGATAGAAAAAAAATAATTTCTAATTATAAATTGAAACAATCTTATGTTTTGAATTACTATTTTCCAAGGGAAATAAAATCGGTTTCAAACGAAAAAGCGGTTATAAGTGCCGATAATAAATCGTTAAGTTTAGAATTTCAGCTTTCTGACTGCCTGCAAAATCCTGAATTGACAAACTTGGAAGTGATTTTAGAATAAAACTTAAATTATTATCAAAAGAAGGTATCTTCGCGGCTTACTAACCAAAAATTTAAAGTCATGAAAAAAGGACTGTTTTATATCCTTGCAGTATTATGTATGTCAAGTTGTACTATTAAAGAAAAAGTGGTCATAAATGAAGATGGCTCAGGATCTTTTTCATATGGATTTGACATGGCGGGAATGTATAAAATGGGAATGAAAAGTTCGGATTCTTTAAAGGATAAAAAGGTTATTGATACTACGTTTAATTTTAAAGAATTATTTGATAAAGCAAAAGATAGTATAGCAAAACTGCCGGCAGCAGAGAAAGAAATGCTTAAGGTGCTTGAGAATTTTAAAATTAGTTTAAAGGTTAACGAAGAGCTAAAGCAAATGGAGTATAATATGATATTTGATTTTCCTAATTTAAACAGTATTCAAAAAATGGCATCTCCAACTCAGGCGATGGAAAAATTAGCACTTTCTGATAAAAAGCGACTTGGAGCTTTAAGCGCAGCACCAAAATCTGAGGATAATAACTCTACTTCATTTCTTTATGATGGAAAGAGTTTTACTAAATTGATTTCGAGTACTGAGGATAATAAAAAAGCAGTTTCAAAACCTAAAAAGAAAAAGGGAAAAGAGGAAGATGATCCTTTTTCTAAGAAAATGGATGATATGATGAAGGAATGTAAGTATTCTATGGAATACCATTTTCCTAAAAAGATAAAAACGGTTTCTTTAAAAAATGCTGTAATTGCTGCTGATAGAAAGAGTTTTATTTATGATGTTCCTTTAGAGAATATGCAGGATAACAGCAATATGAATATTGGGTTTAAGGTAATATTCGAAGATTAGAAAGCAGGGTTGCAAAGTAATAATCTTTTGAATAGAGTTCGTATATTTGATAAAAAAATTACACAACGATGAAATTATTAAAATTATTAAGTTTTTCTTTTTTATTAGCCTTTTTAACAAGTTGTACTTTTACTGAAAGTATTTACATCAATGATAACGGAACTGGGAAATTTTCTGTAGATATGGATGGTTCTGCTTTGATGGAAATGGCAGGCGATCAAATTGGAAATCAAATGGGAGCTGATGCCAAAAAAGATATTGATTCTAGTTTTACTTTCAAGCAATTGTTTGAAGAGAAAAAAGATAGTATTGCAAAGTTGTCTCCAGAGGTTCAAAAAGAACTGAAGAAACTTGAAAGTTTTGCTGTTCATACTAAAATGAGTAGTGAGAAAAAGCAGTTTTTAATGACTTTATCGACTGATTTTAAAAATGTAAATGAATTGCAGGATATTTTACAAACTGCCAATGTGCTTCAAAAACTTGAAGGAGGAGCAGGAGCAAGTCCGTTAGGTAATGGTATTGGGAACAATAATAGCGTATTGACTTACACATATGATGCTAAAAAGTTTACTAGAAAGGCAATAATTGATCCTAAAAAAGTTGCCGAAGTAGTCAAAGATTCTACAGGAATGTCAAAAATGATGTTTGCTTCTTCAACTTATGTTGTGAAATATCACTTCCCGAAAAAAATCAAAAAAGTATCGAATCCGAATGCATTGTTCAGTGAGGATCGAAAAACAATTACAATTCAATACCCTTTTACGGATTATATGGAGAATCCTGACAAACTCAACTTTGAAGTAGAGTTTGAAAAATAATTAAAATGAATAAAAAAATTCAACTTCAAGATCTAGGTAATAGAGATTATAAATCGACTTGGGAATATCAAGAAGAGCTTTTTACAGCTATAGTTGATTTAAAAATCAAAAATAGAAGAGAAGAGCTTGATTTACCAACTCCCAATTATTTATTGTTTGTCGAGCATCCGCACGTTTATACTTTAGGTAAAAGTGGTGATTTAGAGAATTTGTTGTTAAATGAAAAACAGCTTGAAGCCAAAGGAGCAACTTTTTACAAAATTAACCGCGGAGGCGATATTACCTATCACGGACCTGGACAAGTTGTAGGTTATCCAATTTTGGATTTAGAAAACTTCTTTACAGATATTCATAAATATTTACGATTCCTAGAAGAATCAATTATTCTTACTTTGGCAGAATATGGTTTGGAGTCGGGTAGAAGCGAAGGTGAAACAGGAGTCTGGCTTGGTGTTGGAACACCATTTGCACGTAAAATATGTGCAATGGGCGTTCGTGCTTCGCGTTGGGTTACCATGCACGGATTTGCATTGAATGTAAATGTGGATTTAGGATATTTTGATAATATAATTCCATGTGGTATTCGTGGCAAAGGCGTAACATCTTTAAATGTTGAACTTGGTGTTGAACGAGTTGATGAGGAAGAAGTGAAGTCTAAAATTATTAAACATTTAGCTCATTTATTTGAGGCTGAATTTATTGCAGAAATATCAAGATAAAACTAGTTTTAGTTTTTGAATATTTAGTTTATACCTATTGAATATAATTGCTTTTATGCGAATTATATTCAACGGGTTTTTCTGTTTTTAGTTATGAGTATTATCGATAAAAAAGCAATTCTAAACAATTTGGGACTTCCCGAGAAAGAGCTGGAGGAACTATCAAATGTCTGCGAACATAAAATAATCAACAAAGGAGATTGTTTTATTTCTGCAGGTCAAATTCCGCGTAAGATGGCTTTTGTTATTAAAGGATTGTTTCGATACGTTTATAGTAATGAAAATGGTAACGAGTTTACAAAAAGCATCATTACCGAGAATAATTTTATAAGTTCCTATTCAGCAATGATTCATAATAGCGCATCTTATTTTTCTATTGAAGCTTTGGAAGAAACAGAAATTTTAGAAATTGATTATTTGAGATGGCTGGAAATGAAGGCGAAAAACTCTTTTTGGAATATCTTTTTACTTCAAATATTAGAAAAAGCATTTTGTGTTAAAGAAAAACGAGAAAGGGAATTATTGCTTTTGGATGCAGAAAAACGATACGAAATTTTTATTGCTGAGTTTCCAAATTTAGAAAATAGAGTTTCACAACAAATTATAGCTTCATATTTGGGTATTCAACCTGAATCTCTCAGCAGAATTAGAAGAAAATTTAAGACTTAACATAGATCAATGCATAGTTTTGCGACGATGGGTATTTTTGATGCTTAATTTAAAAATTAAGTTATGAAAATCACGAATAGTACTATCGTTATTACTGGAGGAAGTTCCGGTTTAGGATTAGAAATGTGCAGGCAGTTTATAAAACAAGGCAACACAGTAATTGCTTGCTCGCGTTCTATCGAAAAACTAGAAGAAGCACAGAAAATACTGCCGGATTTAATTGTTTATCCTTGTAATATTGCAAATGAGCAAGAATGTGAAGCATTTGTAAAATGGATTGAAACATTTTTTTCTCAGGTGAATATATTGATTAATAATGCCGCTATTATCAATAGAACTTCTTTTATTGAGGATGATTTAATTTTACAAAAAATGAACGATGAAATGTTAACTAATTTTGCAGCTCCAGTTCGTTTGATAAAATTATTATATCCTATTTTAATCAAAAATAATAATTCTAAAGTTATAAATATTACAACTGGTTTGGTGTATGTGCCAAGAGGTATTTATACTTTTTATAATGCAGCAAAATCAGCTTTGCACTCCTTTACCCAGGTCTTGAGGTATCAGCTTAAAAATGAACCTATACAGGTTGTCGAAGTCTTGTTTCCAGTTGTAGATACGCCTTGGCATAATGGTAAACCTCCTAAAATTGCTATTTCTCCAGAAAAAGCTGTTTCAGAAATGTTTAAAGAGATTGCTCTGAATAGAACAGAAATTAGAATTGGAAAAGTTAAAATTCTGTATTTGCTTTCTAGAATAGCTCCTCAATTTGCATTTAAGAAAATAAACAGTCTAAGTTGATTTTTTAGAGTTTAAAATTCTAATGTTAATTGATCTGGTAAAAGTCTGAAACTCATTCGGTGATATTTTGTTGTTCCGTATTCTTTAATTGCCTCTCGATGCTCTTTAGTTGGATATCCTTTATTTTTTTTCCAGTTGTACATTGGAAATTCTTCGTGAATTTTATCCATGTATTCATCTCGATAAGTTTTTGCTAATACTGATGCAGCGGCAATGCTCAGGAATTTTGCATCTCCTTTTACAATGCTTTTGTTTGGAATAGACTTTAATAATTCTATTTCAGCAGAAGAGAACTGTTTTCCAACTGTGTTTTTTAATCCTAATTTAGCATTCAAAGCACGGTTTCCATCTACAATAATATATTCCGGAGTTTGACTTAGTTTTAGAATACACTCCTGCATTCCTTTCATTGATGCATTTAAAATGTTTATTTCATCAATCTCGTCAGGAAATAAATGTGTTACTGAAAAGCAGAGTGCTTGTTCTTCGATAATTGGTTTTAAAAGTGCACGTGTCTTTTCAGATAATTGTTTACTATCATTTAAAATTATATTCTCAAAATCTTCAGGAAGAATTATAGCTGCTGCTGTGACAGGTCCTGCCAGGCAGCCGCGTCCTGCTTCATCTGTTCCTGTTTCTAATGTGAATCCTGAATAATTAAGCTGCAGCATTTGATTCTTTTTTTTGAAGTGCAAATATTGTATTTTTTTTTCAAAATGTATCAAAAAGACAGATTGATCAATAATCGTAGAAAATGTGTTTGTCTTTTGAAATTTTGATCAAAAAATATTTTTTTAGTTTTTCTTGTCTTAAATAGCATTTTCTGTAATTAGAAAATGAGACTTTAATTTACATCTGTATTTTATTTTGAGAGACCTTTATTTGAATAGAAAGAAGTGAATTAGTAAAAACAATTCAAAATGTAAAATTGCATTATATTTTAAAGCTTTCATGAGTCTTTAATTTATGTCTTTGAATATCGTTAAAATTGAGAGTTAGGTTTGTTAAAATTAAGAAATATTCTAAACGCGGGCAGGTCGTCTTAAACTCTAAATTCTTTTCTCGGTTACACTAAAATAAAACAGGAATTATTGTGTTGAAAAAAGGGCAATTTTCAGGCTATCAATTGTAAATAATGAACTTAAATAATTAGTTAAGTGTGGGAATGTGCCTTTTTGCTCTTTTTTTTGTTAGGATAATTGTTACATTTTAAACAAAAAGCACTCTGTTTTAGGGGTTTTGTTACAGTTTAAAATGTTAATATTGTGTTAAAATTACAAATATGGGTAGATTCTAGATAGCGCTGTATTGTTATATATAATAGGGTTTTAGCTAAAAAATGTTGATTTACTGCGCTTTAGTGTTAATGAGCTATTAAAGTAATGTTGGTGTTCTGTTAAAGAGGGACTTGTTATTTTAAGAAATAATTAAGATGTTTGTCGCATACTAATTCAAATATATACCAAAATGAAATTAAAATTACAATGGATCTATTCGCTATTGATAGCGCTTTCTATTCAGTTTTCTTATGCTCAAGAGAGGACTGTTACAGGTATCGTTTCAGGTGATACAGGAGTTATTCCAGGAGTTAATGTTATTGTTAAAGGAACAAAAGTTAGTACACAAACAGATTTTGATGGAGGTTTCTCTATTAAAGCTAAAACTGGTGATGTACTTCTTTTTTCTTACGTTGGAATGGATCAGATTTCAGCTGTTGTAGGACCATCTTCAGCAGTTAATGTTAAAATGAAAGATTCAGGAAAATCTTTGGACGAGGTTGTTGTTGTTGCCTATGGTAAAGCAAAAAAGAGTTCTTACACAGGTTCTGCAGTTTCAATTAAAGGAGAAAGTTTTGCTAATAGAGCAGTAACAAACGTTTTGTCTACAATTGAGGGAGCTTCTTCAGGTGTTCAAATTCAAAGTGCTTCTGGACAACCAGGTGCGGCGCCAGCAATTAGAATCCGTGGATTTAGTTCTATCAATGGATCAAATACTCCACTATACGTTGTTGATGGAGTTCCATTTGCAGGAGATATTAGTACTTTGAATTCTGCAGATATCGAAAGTTTGACAGTTTTGAAAGATGCTTCGTCAACTTCATTATACGGATCAAAAGCTGCGAATGGTGTTATTATCATTACGACAAAAACTGGTAAATCTTCAAAAGATAAGTTCTCATTAAATGTAAGTCAAGGTTTGACTTCAAGATTGATTAAAGAATACGACAGAGTTAATGCTTTTGATTACTATCCTTTAGAGTGGGAAGCAATAAGAAACAGCCGCCCAATGGGAACACCGGCTCAATTAGCTACTGCAAATGCTTATGCATCTGCCAACGTTCAGCCCTTGTTGGTTACAAATCCATTTAATGTTCCAAACGGACAAGTCGTTGGAACAGATGGTAAATTAAATCCAAATGCTCAACTTTTGTATCCAAATGATTTAGATTGGACTAGAGAATTAGAAAGAGCTGGAACAAGACAAAATGCTGATTTTTCTTACCAAGGTAAATCTGACAAATCAAATTATTTTGCTTCTTTGGGGTATCTTAATGAAGAAGGATATCTTCAAAATTCTGATTATGAGAGAATTTCTGCTCGTTTAAATATTAATACTACTTTTAATAGTTGGTTAAAAACTGGAATTAATTTATCAGGAACTACAACTGATTCTAATTTGGCAGTAAACGGAGTTGATAATTCAACTTCTGTTAATAATCCATTTAGAGCAACTAGATTTATGGGGCCTATTTACCCTGTTTATGATCATAAACCAAATGGAGATTTTTTATTAGATCCAGTTACTGGAGAGAAAATTTATTCAATTGCTAGAGGTGCTAGTGCTACACCAGGTAGAAATATTGTTTATGAAACATTAAACAATACCGATAATCAAAAAGGGACGGCTTTATCAGCAAGAACATATGTTGAGTTCAAATTTTTGAAAGATTTTAAATTTACTGCAAATGCAGCGTTGGATAAAACATATTTAAACAGAACGTATTCTTATAATACAGAAATTGGTGATGGTGCTCCAACAGGGTTAATGGCTAAAGAGAATAGAGTTCTAACTGGTGTTACTTACAATCAGTTATTAAACTATGATAAAAAAATTGGTGAGCATACTATATCAGTTTTATTAGGACATGAAAGTTTTGATTACGAAAGAGAATGGTTAAATGGGACTAAAACAGGTCAGGTTTCGCCAAATAATGTAGAGTTTATTAACTATGCTACGGTAACAGACTTAAATTCTTATACAAGAAATTACGGAACAGAATCTTATTTTTCAAGAGTTGGATATGACTATAAAGATAAATACATCCTTTCAGGATCTTTTAGAAGAGACGGTTCTTCAAAATTTACAAAAGATAACCGTTGGGGTAATTTCTGGTCAGTTGGTGGTGCTTGGGTACTTACAAAAGAAAGCTTCTTAGAAAATAGCGGTTGGATTAATGAATTGAAATTAAGAGCTTCTTTTGGAGAAGTTGGTAATGATTCTCATATCAACCATGATGATTTAAGTTTTTATGCAGGTCAATCAACTTTTAGTTTAGGATATGATAATGGAAGTGAAGGTGGAGTTGTTACAAACGCTAGTGGAGCTGTAAATTTAAAATGGGAAAAAAATACTCAGAAAGATATTGCTGTTGAATTTGCATTGTTTAAAAACAGACTTAGAGGTAGTGTTGAGTATTATAACAGAAGTACAGATGATTTGATCTTTTCTGTACCAAATCCGTTATCTTCAGGACTTGATAACAGAATCGAAAATATTGGTTCTATGTTTAATAGAGGTTTCGAAATCTCTTTAGACGGGACTATTGTTAAAACAAATGATTTTTCTTGGGGATTGAATGTAAATGCATCTACAATTCATAACGAAATCACTAAGTTACCACAAAAAGAGATTATCAACGGAAGTAAAAAGTTAATGGTTGGTCAGTCTATGTATGACTATTGGTTAAGAGATTGGTACGGAGTAGATCCAACAGACGGATATGCTTTATATGTGTCAGATCCAACTTTAATCGTTGCTGGAGATGTTACTCAAAGAGTTGTTAATGGAGTAAATGTAACAACAGATCAAAATAAAGCGTTATACCACTATGCTGATTCAGCAATTCCTGATTTGTACGGAAGTTTTGGAACTAACTTTGAATATAAAGGTTTAAGATTAGAAGTTTTATTTGCTTATCAAATTGGTGGAAAGATGTATGATACTAATTATCAATCGCTTATGCATACTGGAAGCAGCTATGGATCAGCTTTAAGTGTAGATGTTCTTAACAGATGGCAAAAACCAGGAGATATTACTGATGTTCCAAGAATGGATGTTGGTAGAAATACACAGTCAAGCGCTGCTTCTGACAGATGGTTGATAGGTTCAGATTATTTATCTTTAAGACAAGTTAACTTATCTTACAAAATGCCTTCTGAATTAATCTCTAAATTAGGAGTAGACAATGCTACCTTGTATGTAAATGGTGAAAATTTACTATTATTCACTAAACGTCAAGGAATGGATCCAAGTCAAACTTTTAATGGAACAACTCAAAATAGATACATGCCATCTAGAGCTATTACATTAGGGTTAAACTTAAACTTTTAAAAAATAATATTATGAAATCAAATTATATAAAACAGATATTTATTGCAATATCGTTATTAGCACTGACGTCATGTTCAGAAGATTTTTTAGATAAAAAACCTACAGAATTTGTTGATTACGACGGGGCGACTAAAACCACTGAAAATTTAATGACGCTTTTAAATGGTATACACAGATCATTGTATATTAGATATGAAAGTAATCAGAATGAGAATGGACTAGGTGGAATGATGCAACAGATGGATATCGTTGGAGATGATTTAGTTTATACTTCTAATAACACTTGGTTTTTACAAGTTTACAACTGGAATGGTGTAGCAAATGAAAATGCGCAAGACGTTAGATTTCCATACCGTACTTATTATAGAATAATTAGAAATGCTAACACTATTTTAGGTGCAGTTGATGCGTCAACAGGTCCAGACGCAGATAAAAAAGTGTTAAAAGGTCAAGCTTTGCTTTATAGAGCATTTTCTCATTACCAATTGGTTCAGATATATGGTAAAAGATATGTTAACGGAGTTGATAATTCACAAATGGGTGTTCCTCTTGCTTTAACTGTTAGTGATCAACCTTTGGCTCGTGCAACTGTTGAACAAGTTTACACGCAAATCAATAAGGATCTAGATGAAGCAAATGTTTTATTAGTAGGGTATACAAAACTAAATAATTCTCATTTAGGTTTAAGTGTAGCACAAGGTTTGAAAGCTAGGGTAGCATTAACTCAAGGAAATTGGGCTATAGCTGCAGATTATGCTGCTAAAGCTAAAACGGGTGTAGCATTAATGAATGCTGAGGAATATGTAAAAGGGTTTAATGACTTTAACGCTAAAGAATGGATGTGGGGAAGTCATGTTAACGAAGTTCAAACAGATTATTTTGGTAATTTTGGAGCTTACATGTCTAGAAATTTTAGTTCAACAGTTATCCGTGTTTGTCCTAAGGCAATTAACAGTAAACTTTACAACTTAATTCCAACTACTGACGTACGTTCAAAGTTGTTTGATAAAACAGGGGTACATGCTTCATTAAATCTTTCATCAGCTTTTGCTAAATTTCCTTATACAAGTCAAAAATTCTTAGCTGTAAGTACTGGTGACGCTAGATGCGATATTCCTTATATGCGTGTTGCCGAAATGTATCTTATCGAAGCAGAAGCAAAAGCAAGATTAGGACAAGCTGATGCAGCTGCTGTATTATTTGCTTTAGTGAAAACTAGAGATACTGGATATACTTTGTCTACAAAAACTGGACAAGCATTAGTAGATGAAATCTGGTTTCAAAGAAGAATTGAATTGTGGGGAGAAGGATTTAGATTTTATGACTTAAAGAGAACAAATACTCCTCTTGATAGATCTGGTGCAAATCATAATTCAACAATTACAAATGGAGTAATCAATGTTCCTGTAACAGATAAAAGATGGCAATGGTTGATCCCTAGAGCTGAGATCAATGCTAACCCATTACTTAAACAAAATGAATTATAATAAATTGTAATATAATTTAATGGGTGTTTCAGTTTTTTGGTAGATTTTAAAAACTATTAGAATAAAAGAGTAGTTACCCAGATAAAGTTTATATTACAGTAAACAATAAATATTTTGATTTTTCTTGAAAGCCCCGTTTACTTTTGTAAACGGGGTTTTCATTTTTGAAGGAGGTTATGATTGCAGACTCATACTAACGTTTTGTTTTTTTTCGTTTATACGTTTTTATCTTTTACCTTTGCTCGACAAATTTTGCCGAAATAATTTTATATAACATTATCAAATGAGAATATTCATTTTTCTATATCTATTAGTTATACCAGCCTTATTGTTTTCTCAAGAAAAGACTTCTTCAAAAAGTAGTTTAGATATGAATTCAAAATACTCAAGTATAACAGACACTGTTAAAAAGAAAAAGGCTAAAATTGCTAAAATTGACCAATATCAGATTATTACTCTAGAGCATGATACTACTTATGTAGATACATCATTGACAATAAAAAGTGCCTATAAACAAAACCATCTTCGAAAAGATCTTTTTGGATTGTTGGAGTTCTCAAATATCGGACAGCCTTTAAATGTTTTGCAATATAGTTTAACGAATTTTTCGCCATATCCAGAGATTGGTTTCTCGGCTATGCACTATAATTATCTGCAGCCAGAGGACATTAGATACTATTCTGCAGCGACGCCTTTAACGGAGTTGTTTTTTAATACAACAATAAATAAAGGACAAAATGTTGATTCATTTATTACTTTGAATACATCAAAAAATCTTAATTTTTCTATTGCATATAGAGGTTTACGTTCAGAAGGAGATTATATAAACCAGCTAGTAAGTTCGGGAAATTTTCGATTTACAACGAGTTATGCAACAACAGAGAGAAGATATGCCTTGAATGCGCATTTTACTTTTCAAGATAATTCAAATGAAGAAAATGGCGGTATAACAACTCCAGAAGATTTTGAGAGTGATAATCCAGATTTTAAAAATCGTCAGAGACTACAAGTTTACTTGACAGATGCAAAATCTTTTTTGAAGGGAAAAAGGTTGTTTTTTGACCACGCTTTTAGAGTGAATCCAAAAAACGGAAATAATAATTTGTATATAAATCATCAGTTTAACTTCGAAAATAAATTTTTCGAATACAATCAACCTACTGTTCTTTCTACTGTTGACGGACAACAAGTGCAGCGTTTTGGAGCTTCATATACAACAAGTGGTATAAATGATCAAACTCGTTTTGAAAGATTGTACAATAAAGTTGGAGTGGCTTATGAAAATTCGCTGTTAGGTAAGTTTAATTTTTTTGTTGACGATTATAGGTCAAATTATAAATACGACCGAATTTTGGTTGATAAATCTGGAGGTGTTGTTCCTGATAACTTGTTTCTTCAGATTAATAATTTTGGTGGACAATATGAATATCAAAAGAACAAATGGAATGGGCGATTTTTGTATACAAGATCTATTACGAACCAGTCACTATCTGATCTTGATGCGAAATTACGCTATACTTTAAATGAAAAAATTCAGTTCGATTTTAAATATAGAAATGTAAACAAGCTGCCAAACAATAATTATAATTTGTATCAAAGCAGTTATGTAGAGTACAACTGGTCGAATAATTTTAAAAACGAAAAAATTAATACACTTGGAGCTAGTGTGCATACACCGTGGTTAAATGCCGAGGTTCAATATACAGTATTAAATGATCATTTGTATTTTAAAGATGTTTCGTCGCCGGCTCAAGTGTTAGCACAAACACAAATTATAAATCCAGAGCAGTACGGAAATGCTATTAATTATTTAGAAATTAAAGCAAGCAAGGAATTTAAATTTGGAAAATTTGCATTAGATAATACTCTATTGTATCAAAAAGTAGATCAATCTGATTTAATTTTAAATGTACCAGATTTTGTAACAAGAAATACATTCTATTATTCAAATCACTTTTTCAAGAAAGCATTATTTGCACAAACAGGAATTGTATTTAATTATTTTACCAAGTTTTATGGTAATGGATATAATCCAGTAGTTGGAGAGTTCTTTGTTCAGAATAATAAAGAGATTGGAAATTATCCGCTTTTTGACCTTTTTATAGATGCCAGAATTCGTCAGACACGTTTTTATCTAAAGGCAGAACACATAAATGCTCTTTTTTCAAAAAGCGATTATTATTCAGCGCCAAATAACCCATATCGTGATTTTGTAATACGATTTGGTTTAGTTTGGAATTTCTTCCAATAAAACGGATAAAACTTATTTTAAAAATATCTTATATTAAAACTTAAATAAAATGGACTTTTCAAAAAATATTTTAGAAACAATTGGTAATACACCATTAGTAAAACTCAACAAGATTGTTGCTGAAATTGATGCATTAGTATTGGCAAAAGTCGAGACCTTTAATCCAGGTAATTCTGTAAAAGACAGGATGGCTGTAAAAATGATTGAAGATGCAGAGGCAGATGGACGATTAAAACCAGGTGGAACTATTATAGAAGGTACTTCTGGTAATACAGGGATGGGATTAGCACTTGTTGCTATTATTAAAGGCTATAAATTAATCTGTGTAATATCAGATAAACAGTCTAAAGAAAAAATGGATATTCTTCGTGCAGTTGGAGCAAAAGTTGTTGTTTGTCCTACAGACGTTGAGCCAACAGATCCTCGCTCGTACTATTCAGTTTCTAAACGTTTGGCTCAAGAAACACCAAATTCGTGGTATGTAAATCAATACGATAATTTATCAAATTCATTAGCGCATTATGAGCAGACTGGGCCTGAGATTTGGAAACAAACAGAAGGTAAAATTACTCATTTTGTCGTTGGAGTTGGAACAGGAGGTACGATTTCTGGAGTAGGAAAATATTTAAAAGAGCAAAATCCAAATATTAAAATTTGGGGAATAGATACCTATGGTTCTGTTTTTAAAAAATACCATGAAACTGGAATTTTTGATGAAAACGAAATTTACTCTTATATAACTGAAGGAATTGGAGAAGATATTTTACCTAAAAATGTTGACTTTTCTTTGATTGATGGATTTACAAAAGTAACCGATAAAGATGCAGCAGTTTATACCAGAAAAATTGCACTTGAAGAAGCGATTTTCGTTGGAAATTCTGCTGGAGCGTGTATAAAAGGCTTGTTGCAGTTAAAAGAACATTTTAAACCAGATGATGTTGTAGTAGTATTATTTCACGATTCTGGAAGCCGTTACGTAGGTAAAATGTTTAATGACGACTGGATGCGTGAGCGTGGATTCTTGGAAGAGAATGTTACCAAAGCTGAAGATGTTATTAAAGATCATATCGATAAAGAATTGATAGTTGTTCGTACTGAAGAGTTGGTTTCTCATGCGATTGAGCGTATGCGTAAATATAAAATTTCGCAGATTCCGGTAGTTGATATAAATGGTTTTGTAGGTTCTGTTGATGAAACAGATTTATTTAGAAGTTATGTTGCAGATAAAAACGTAGCAGAAAAACCAATTAAAGAAGTAATGGGGAAACCATTTCCAATCGTAAAATTAGGAACTCCAATCGAAGAAGTTTCTAAGCTTTTTACAAAAGAAAATGATGCCGTTTTATTAGATTTAGGAAATGGAAATCATCATATCATTACGAAATATGATATTATTGGATCTATTAAATAAAGCAAATTAATACTTTTATAAATCCATAAATCTGCTTTTTAAAGACAGATTTATGGATTTTTTTATCCTTTTAAAATTTTTAGAATGAACTTTACCGCAATTGATTTTGAAACAGCAACAGGTTATCATCCGTGTTCTGTGGGAATTGTTACTGTCGAAAATGGAATTATTGTAGATGAATTTGTTACCCTAATAAAACCGCCAAATAACGAATATAATCCATTTACGATCCGAGTTCATGGTATTTATCCTAGAGATACTATTAATTCAAAATCATTTTTACAGATTTATCCAGAGATAGAAAAAAGATTAAAAAACAGAGTTGTTGTGGCTCATAACGAAAGCTTCGATCGTAATGTTTTAGTGAAGTCAATGTTGCTTTATGGATTAAATTATGAAGATTTAAATATCGCTTCTAAGTGGGAATGCACGGTTAAGATTTATAAAGCAAAAGGTTTAAAACCAACAAAACTAAGTGACTGCTGCAGAGAAATGAAAATACAACTTAATCATCATGAGGCGTTGTCAGATGCACGCGCTTGTGCAAAATTGTATATGCTTCGATAAAAACATTTTTATTTTGTAAGAATAATAGTAAAAATTGTTTATTTTTAGTTTTTTATTTTAATTAAAAATCTAAAAATGAAAGAAGATTTTCTTCATTACCTCTGGAAATTTAAGAAGTTTGATACTGTGAACTTAAAAACAGTTCAAGGTGAATTGGTTACGATTATTAAAACGGGTGACTATTTGCAGTGTTCTGGACCTGATTTTTTTAACGCTCATATTAAAATTGGAGATCAAAAATGGGCAGGAAATGTAGAAATTCATTTAAAATCATCAGACTGGTATTTACATAATCATGAGAATGATTCAGCTTATGAAAATGTGATTCTACACGTAGTTTGGGAAAATGATACCGCAATTTTTAGAGAAAATAATTCTGAAATTCCAGTTCTGGTTCTCAAAGATTATGTGAAAGTGGAAGTCGTTGCCAATTATCAAAACTTGCTTTCTACCAAAACTTGGATTTCTTGTGAAAAACTGATAAATGAAATTGATAAATTTGTTTTTAAAAATTGGCAGGAAAGATTGTTTTTTGAGCGATTGGAGCGTAAATCTGAACTTGTTTATAAACTTTTAGACGAATTTAATCAAGATTGGGAAGCTGTTTTATTCTGCTTATTGGCTAAGAATTTCGGCTTAAATACAAATGGTTCTGCTTTCTTGCAGATAGCGAAATCAATTCCTTTTTCAATTATTAGAAAAGAAAGTTTTGAGGCAGAAAATTTAGAATCACTGTTTTTTGGGACAGCCAATTTATTGAACGAGGAGAAAGAGGATGAGTATTTTAAAGATCTAAAATTTAGATTTTTTTACCTTCTGCATAAATACCAATTAGAAAGATCTTACAGTGATCCTCTTCAATTTTTTAAGCATAGACCAGATAATTTTCCAACAATCAGACTTTCACAGTTGGCTGTGTTATATCATAAGCAACAGAACTTATTTTCGAAGATCATTAGATTAAAATCAGTTAAAGATGTTGACAAAATACTGAGTGTTTCTGCACGTTCTTACTGGAAAAGTCATTATCAGTTTGACAAAGAAAGTCCGAAGAAAGAAAAAACATTATCGAAGTCTTTTCTTGATTTAGTAATCATCAATACTGTTATTCCAATTCAGTTTGCTTATTCAAAAATAATTGGAGAATCTATTTCCGAAGACTTGATTAACTTTATGAATGAAGTCTCTCCAGAAAAGAACTCAATAATAGAAAAATTCACTTCTTTTAGTGTTAAATCAATAAATGCATTCGAAACTCAGACTTTATTGGAGCTTAAGAATGAGTATTGTAATAAAAAAGCTTGCTTGAAATGTGCAGTTGGAATGGAGTTATTAAAAAAATAATTGGATAAATTAAACAATTAGAAAATGAGCAATTGGATAATTTGTATTTTTGTAAACTAAAATTCATCCTAAGATAATTACTAGGATTAAAAAAATCTAAAAATGTCGGCTATTTTAAAATTAAAATTCTTTTTCGAAAAATATGGTTTTCATGTGTCGTCAAGACTAGCGGACAAACTTGGGATGCGTGTAACAAGTGTGAGGTTATTTTTTATTTACATCTCTTTTGTTACGGCAGGTTTGGGTTTTGGAGTTTATCTAACCTTGGCTTTTTGGATTCGATTAAAGGATTTAATACGTGCGAAAAGAACTTCGGTCTTTGATTTGTAATTAATTTATAGTAAGCATAAAAAAAGGATCTTAAAGTGGTTAAAGCTTTAAGATCCTTTTTTTTGTTTATATGTCCAAAATTATTTTTCTGGATTATTTAATTTACTGTTTTTCTTACCATACATGAAGTATATTAAGACACCTAAAGCCATCCAAATAACTAGTCGTGCCCAGCTTTCGTTTGGTAAAGAATACATCAATGCTAAACAAATTAGGATTCCTGCAATTGGTACAAAAGGAACTAAAGGAGTTCTAAATGATCTAGGCGCGTCAGGCATTTTATAACGCATTACCATAACTCCAATACATACAAGAACAAACGCTAACAAAGTTCCAATACTTACCATGTGTCCTAAGTCACTTACAGGAACTAGCCCAGCAAATAAACTTACGAATACTAAAAAGAAAACATTAGTTTTCCAAGGTGTACGGAATTTTGAATGTATTTCGCTAAAGAAAGAAGGTAATAAACCATCTTTACTCATAGTATAAAACACACGGCTTTGTCCCATAAGCATTACCAAGATTACCGAAGTATATCCTGCTAAAATTGCAATGATTAAACCTGTTTGTAAAAAATCATATCCCGTAACAGCAAATGCAGTAGCAGCAGGTTTTGCATCTCCAGCAAATTTGTAGTAAGGTACAAGTCCTGTCATTACGTGAGCAAATAATACATATAATATTGTACAGATTACTAAAGATCCTAAGATACCAATAGGCATTCCTTTTTGAGGGTTTTTAGCTTCTTGAGCGGCAGTCGATACAGCATCAAAACCAATAAAAGCAAAAAATACAGTTGCTGCACCAGTTGCAATTCCTGACCATCCAAACTCTCCAAAAACTCCTGTGTTTTTAGGGATATATGGAGTGTAATTACTAGTATCAATAAATTTCCATCCTAAAACAATAAAAACGATAACTACAGCCACTTTTACAACAACTAATACATTGTTGATAGTTGCAGACTCTTTTGTTCCTTTAATTAATAATAATGAAAGCAGCGAAACAATGAATATAGCTGGCAAGTTTACGATTCCACCTTCAATTACGGTACCATTGCTAAGTGTTAAAGTTTCCCATGGAGAACAAATCAAGTCCGGAGGAAGATGAATGTTGAATTTTGCTAATAACTCTAATAGGTATCGAGACCAACTAACGCCTACTGTAGCGGCTCCTAAAGCATACTCTAAAACTAAATCCCAACCAATAATCCAAGCCATGAATTCTCCCATTGTAGCGTAAGAATAAGTGTAGGCACTACCTGCAACAGGTATCATTGAAGCAAATTCGGCATAACAAAGTCCTGCAAAACCACAACCTATAGCGGCTAATATAAATGAGATAGTTACAGCTGGTCCGGCATGTTCTGCAGCGGCAATTCCGGTTAAGGAGAATAGCCCGGCTCCAATGATGGCGCCAACTCCAAGTGCAACAAGCGAACGTGAAGATAAGGTTCTTTTTAGTCCTTTTTCAGATTCGGATGCTTCACCGAGCAGTACCGAAAGAGGTTTAGTTTTCCAAATTGACATACTATAATATTGGTTTATTTGTTATTAAGCTCCAAATGTATCGTTTTTTGTAAAAAATAAAAACAATTATCATGTTTTAAGTTATAAAATATTTAAAATTTTAAAGAAACACTCGGTAAAGGCTTATGACAAGCTGACAATCATTAAATTAATTGAGAGAAATTTGCGGAATGTATAATTCTGACAAAAGTTAAATTTTAATGTATTTTCTTGTTAAGTTTAAAGGTTTTCTTGTATTTTAGACCCTTTATTAATAGAATAATCTATACAAGCAATGAGTTTTAAGAAGATTAAGATGCATTTTAAGTTTACCAGCCAACAACGAACTGGTATTTTTTTATTATTTGTTGTCATAATTATTTTGCAGCTTTTTTATTTCTTTTTTGATTTTAATAAATCAGAAGTTTTTTTTGGTGGAGAGAAACAATGGATGTCATTGCAAAAAGATATAGATGCGGTCAGAATGGAAAAACTAAACGAAAAAGCAAAAGTATATACCTTTAATCCAAATTTTATTTCAGATTATAAAGGTTATAAGCTTGGCATGTCAGTTCAAGAAATTGATAGATTGTTGGCTTTTCGAAAAGAGAGCAAATATGTGAACTCTGCAGAAGAGTTTCAAGAAGTGACACATATTTCTGATTCGCTTTTAAAAACAATTTCTCCATTGTTTAAATTTCCTGATTGGACACAGAAAAAGAATGAGTTTAAAATAGAGAAAAAAGAATATCCTTCGAAAATGTCTTTTAGTAAAGTGAATATCGCACTTGCAGATATTAATACAGCCAGTCAGGAAGATTTGATAAAAATATATGGTATTGGTGAAGCTTTATCGTTAAGAATATTAAAGCAAAAAGAAATTTTAGGAGGTTTTGTCTCTATGGAGCAGATGGAAGATGTTTGGGGACTTTCGCCTGAGGTGATAGTTGAATTAAACCGACGATTTAGAGCCGTCATCCCTTCAGGTTTTAAAAAGATAGCGATTAATGATGCTTCCTTAAAAGAATTATCTCAGTTTTCATATTTTAAATATTCTCTTGCAAAACAAATTGTAATTTATAGAAGCATGAACGGAAATTTTAATAATATTGAGGAATTATCAAAAATTAAAGGTTTTCCTGTTGAAAAAGCAAAAATAATTAGTTTATATTTGGAGTTCTAAAAAGATAGTAAACAATGAATTTTGATTATAACGAGACGCAGTCGATGATTGCGCAATCTATAAAAGATTTTGCCGAAAAGAATATAAAGCCATTTATAATGGAGTGGGATGAAGCTCAGATTTTTCCAATTGATTTGTTTAAGAAACTTGGAGAAATGGGGTTTATGGGGGTTTTGGTACCTGAAGAATACGGAGGATCTGGATTAGGTTATCACGAATACATTACAGTAGTTGAAGAGATATCAAAAGTTGATCCTTCAATAGGTTTATCGGTTGCGGCTCATAATTCGTTATGTACAAATCATATTTTGACTTTTGGAAATGAAGAGCAAAAGAAAAAGTTTTTACCAAAGTTGGCAACAGCTGAATTTATTGGTGCATGGGGATTAACAGAGCATAATACTGGTTCTGATGCCGGTGGTATGAATACAACAGCCGTTAGAGATGGAGATTCTTGGATTGTAAATGGTGCGAAAAATTTCATTACTCATGGTATATCTGGAGATGTAGCGGTTGTTATTGTTCGAACAGGTGAAAAAGGAGATTCTAAAGGAATGACTGCTTTTGTGTTTGAAAAAGGAATGCCCGGTTTTTCTTCAGGTAAAAAAGAAAATAAATTAGGAATGCGTGCAAGTGAAACCGCTGAATTGGTTTTTGATAATTGCCGTGTGTCGGATTCAAATAGATTAGGAGAAGTAGGTGAAGGATTTGTTCAGGCAATGAAAATTTTAGACGGAGGAAGGATTTCAATAGGGGCTTTGTCTTTAGGTATCGCAAAAGGAGCGTATGAAGCGGCTTTGAAATATTCGAAAGAAAGATATCAGTTTGGACAGCCAATTAGCAGTTTCCAAGGTATTTCATTTAAATTAGCGGATATGGCAACTGAAATTGAAGCTTCAGAATTATTGTTGCATAAAGCGGCTTATTTGAAGCAACAGCATAAACCTGTTACCACATTAGGTGCCATGGCAAAAATGTATGCATCAGAAGCCTGTGTGAGGATTGCAAATGACGCAGTCCAAATTCATGGCGGTTATGGTTATACCAAAGATTTTCCTGTAGAAAAATTTTATAGAGATTCAAAATTGTGTACAATAGGAGAAGGAACTACCGAAATTCAGAAAGTGGTTATCTCAAGAAATTTGTTAAGAGAATAGATTTTAGGAATTTTAGAAAGGAAATTAGATTTAGATGTTAAGTCGTTCACATTTCACTTTGTCTATAGTGTATTTCGCCTTTTGCATCTTTAAGTATTTTGCTTTAAAAATTATTTAAAATTTATGACTCATAATTAATAATTAATTTTTACATTTGTAGCCTTAACGAGAGGAGGTGTCAATATTATGTTAATTATACCAATTAAAGACGGAGAAAATATCGATAGAGCATTAAAGCGCTATAAAAGAAAATTTGATAAAACAGGAACTGTTCGTCAATTAAGAGCACGTACTGCTTTTATTAAGCCTTCTGTAATCAAAAGAGCTCAAATTCAAAAAGCTGCTTACATCCAAACATTGAAAGATGGTTTAGAGAGTTAGTATACTGCTTTTTTAAAATAATTACCGTTAGTGATCAAAAAGTTTTAACTTTGATCCTAGCGGTTTTTTTATTTTGGAACCTTTTCTAAATGGTTTGTGTATAATTTGGATGAGTTGGAAAAAAAACTTATGAAGTCAAATAAAGAAGCTTTTCGTAATTATTTACAGTTGGAGAAAAAATATTCCCCACATACGGTTAATGCTTATTTGGCGGATTTGGATTGTTTTGAGGTGTTTAATAAAGTGCGGTTTGAGCAAGAGAATATTGATGGTGTTAGTTATGGTCAGATTAGAAGTTGGGTTGTTTCTTTGGTAGATCAAGAAATTTCAAATGTGTCTGTAAATCGAAAAATGGCTTCCTTGAAAGCTTTTTATAAATTTCTTTTAAAAATAAAGCAAATAGAAGTTAGTCCGATGTTGAAGCATAAGGCGCTCAAAACGCCAAAAATTGTGCAAATTCCGTTTTCGGAAAAAGAGATGGGGGATTTTGTGTCTGAGAATGATTTTGTGGAAGGTTTTGAAGGTGTAAGAGATAGGCTTGTTGTGGAGCTTTTTTATACAACAGGTATTCGTCGTGCAGAATTGATAGGGTTGGAGGTGAAAAATGTTGATTTGTCTTCTGGTGTTATTAAGGTTTTGGGAAAAAGGAATAAAGAAAGGATTATTCCGCTTCTGCCTATTATTGTGAGTCAGGTTGATTTGTATTTGAAAGAAAGATTTTTGCTTGAGGAAATTCAGGATTCAGAATATTTTTTTATTTCAAAAAAAGGGTTAAAATTGAGTGAATCTTTTGTGTATCGATTAATAAATTCTTACTTTAGTAGGGTCTCTGAAAAGGTGAAAAAGAGTCCGCATGTGCTGCGGCATACTTTTGCAACTCACTTATTAAATAATGGAGCAGATTTAAATTCAGTTAAGGAATTGTTAGGGCATTCAAGTTTGGCATCGACTCAGGTTTATACTCATAATAGTTTAGCGGAGCTTAAAAAAGTATATGGTGATGCGCATCCTAGAAATAAATAATAATTCTGAAATGTTTAACCCTAAAATTATTATTATGAAGGTAGATGTTCATGCAGTTAACTTTACTGTTGACAGAAAATTGGTTGATTTTATTCAAGAAAGAATGGATAAGCTTGAAAAGTATTATGATCGAGTTGTTTCGGCAGATGTTTTTTTGAAAGTTGAAAGAACAAGTGATAAGGAGAATAAAGCAGTAGAGATTAAGATTAATGTTCCGGGAGATGATTTTTTGGTAAAGAAGCAGTGTAAGTCCTTTGAGGAAGCTATTGAGAATTCAGCTGAATCATTAGAGCGATTGCTTGTAAAGAGGAAAGAAAAAATAAGAGCACATATATAATTGAAATTTTTTTTAAAAAATGTTTTGATTAAAAGATAAAATAGCTACATTTGCAGTCCGTTAGAAATAGCGGACTTTTTTAATGCAATTGCCGATGTAGCTCAGCTGGCTAGAGCAGCTGATTTGTAATCAGCAGGTCGTGGGTTCGAGTCCCTCTATCGGCTCAAAAAAAAGTTTCAAATGCGATTTGAAACAAGTTCTTTTAAAAGATTGGATTTTAAAAATTAGGGGAGATACTCAAGCGGCCAACGAGGGCAGACTGTAAATCTGCTGTGTGAACTTCGCAGGTTCGAATCCTGCTCTCCCCACAAAAAAAGAAGATGAAGTTTTGGTTTTTAGGTTTTTAAAAATCTGAAAGCTAAAATTTAAAATCAGAACTCTCTGCCGGTGTAGCTCAGGGGTAGAGTGCTTCCTTGGTAAGGAAGAGGTCTCGGGTTCAAATCCCGACATTGGCTCAAGTAAGTAGGAAATTGAAAATTAATATATAACTAAGATTAAAAATTAAGTAAAATGGCAAAGGAGAATTTTAATCGTTCCAAACCGCACTTAAACATAGGTACAATTGGACACGTAGATCACGGAAAAACTACATTAACTGCTGCAATTACAAAAGTATTGTCAGATGCTGGTTACTGTCAAGCAAAATCGTTTGATCAAATCGATAACGCTCCAGAGGAGAAAGAAAGAGGTATTACTATTAATACATCACACGTAGAGTATGAAACTGCTAACCGTCACTACGCTCACGTTGACTGTCCTGGTCACGCGGATTACGTAAAGAACATGGTTACTGGTGCTGCTCAAATGGACGGTGCTATCTTAGTAGTTGCTGCTACAGATGGTCCAATGCCACAAACTCGTGAGCACATCCTTTTAGGTCGTCAGGTTGGTATTCCAAGAATCGTTGTTTTCATGAACAAAGTGGATATGGTTGATGATGCTGAGTTGTTAGAGCTTGTTGAAATGGAAATTAGAGATTTATTATCTTTCTACGAATATGATGGAGATAATGGTCCTGTAGTTCAAGGTTCTGCTTTAGGAGGATTGAATAATGATCCTGCTTGGGTACCAAAAATCATTGAATTAATGGATGCTGTTGATGCTTGGATCGAAGAGCCAGTGCGTGACGTAGCAAAACCATTCTTGATGCCAGTTGAAGATGTGTTTACAATTACAGGTCGTGGAACTGTTGCTACAGGTCGTATCGAAACTGGTATTGCTAATACAGGTGATGCTGTTGAAATCATTGGTATGGGAGCTGATAAATTAACTTCTACTATTACAGGAGTTGAGATGTTCCGTAAAATCCTTGATAGAGGTGAAGCTGGAGATAACGTAGGTTTATTGTTAAGAGGTATTGATAAAGAATCTATCAAAAGAGGAATGGTTATCATTAAGCCAGGATCAGTAAAACCACACGCTACTTTCAAAGCTGAGGTTTATATCTTGAAAAAAGAAGAAGGTGGACGTCATACTCCATTCCATAATAACTACCGTCCACAGTTCTACGTACGTACAACTGACGTAACAGGAGTTATTACTTTACCAGAAGGAGTAGAGATGGTAATGCCAGGAGACAACTTAACAATTAATGTTGCTTTATTAAGTCCAATCGCTATGAGTGTTGGTTTACGTTTCGCTATCCGTGAAGGTGGTAGAACTGTAGGTGCTGGTCAGGTAACTGAAATCGTAGGTTAATCCTATAAATAATTATAAAAGCCAGTTGATTTTCTTAATTGAAATCACTGGCTTTAATTACGGGCGTAGTTCAAGGGTAGAATAGCGGTCTCCAAAACCGTTGATGGGGGTTCGAATCCCTCCGCCCGTGCAATAAAAAATATATCAAATGACAAAAGTTACTAATTATTTATCAGAGGCTTTCGAAGAGTTAAAGTCAAATGTTACTTGGCCTGCTTGGGCTGAGGTTCAAAAATTGACAATTGTTGTAGCTGTATTTTCGATTCTATTTGCTTTGGCAACTTGGGGAGTAGACGAATTTTTTGCAAAAGCTTTGGCTGGATTTTTTAACTGGTTAAAAGGATAATTTTTTTGTGATGGCAGATAATAATGTGAAAAAATGGTATGTAGTTAGAGCTGTAAGCGGACAAGAAAATAAAGTCAAAGCTTATATCGAAACTGAGATTGCCAGATTAGGTATGGGTGATTATGTTTCCCAGGTTTTGGTACCTACAGAAAAAGTGGTTACTGTAAAAGAGGGAAAGAAAATGTCTAAGGATAAAGTTTATTTCCCTGGATATGTTATGATCGAAGCCAATTTAGTTGGGGAGATACCTCATATTATTAAGTCTATTACTAGTGTAATTGGATTTTTAGGTGAGATCAAAGGTGGGGAACCGGTTCCTTTGAGACTTTCTGAAGTAAATAGAATGTTAGGTAAAGTAGATGAGTTAGCTGTTAATGCAGACACTCGTGCTATTCCTTTCAACTTAGGAGAAACTGTTAAAGTGATCGATGGACCATTTAACGGGTTCAACGGAACGGTTGAAAAAATTAATGAAGAGAAGCGTAAACTTGAAGTTATGGTAAAAATTTTCGGAAGAAAAACACCATTAGAGTTGAGTTTTATGCAAGTTGAAAAAGTATAATTTTTGTTACATCTATAATAATCACTATAATCGCTTCCAATGATTATGGTGTTAAATTTTTTAAAAAATGGCTAAAGAAATTAGTAAGGTAGTTAAACTACAAGTTAAGGGAGGTGCTGCGAATCCGTCGCCACCGGTTGGACCTGCTTTAGGAGCTGCTGGGGTTAATATCATGGAGTTCTGTAAGCAGTTCAATGCTAGAACACAAGATAAACCTGGCAAAATATGCCCAGTACAAATTACTGTGTATAAAGACAAATCATTTGATTTTGTTGTAAAAACTCCTCCAGCTGCTGTCCAATTATTGGAAGCTGCAAAGCTAAAGTCTGGATCAGGTGAACCAAATCGTAAAAAAGTAGCTAGTGTTACTTGGGACGTTATCAAAGCAATTGCTGAAGATAAAATGGTAGATTTAAATGCATTCACAATCGAATCTGCAATGAGCATGATCGCTGGAACTGCTAGATCTATGGGTATAACTGTATCAGGAGATGCTCCTTTTTAATTAAGAGAAAGAAATGGCAAAATTAACAAAAAAGCAAAAAGAGGCTGCTTCAAAAATTGAAAAGAACAAACTATACTCTTTAAAAGATGCTGCTGCATTAATTAAAGTTATAGCTTCTGCAAAATTTGATGAGTCTGTTGATATCGCAGTTCGTTTGGGTGTTGATCCAAGAAAAGCGAATCAAATGGTTAGAGGTGTAGTTACATTACCTCACGGAACTGGTAAAGACGTTAAAGTATTAGCATTAGTTACTCCAGATAAAGAAGCGGAAGCTAAAGAAGCTGGGGCTGATTATGTAGGTCTTGATGATTACTTGCAAAAAATTAAAGATGGTTGGACAGATGTTGATGTTATCATCACTATGCCAGCTGTTATGGGTAAATTAGGTCCATTAGGTCGTATTTTAGGACCTAGAGGTTTAATGCCTAACCCTAAAACAGGTACTGTAACTATGGATGTTGCAAAAGCTGTTCAAGAGGTTAAAGCTGGTAAAATTGACTTTAAAGTTGACAAAACTGGTATCGTACATGCAGGAATTGGTAAAGTTTCTTTTGGAGCTGAGCAAATTTATGACAATGCACACGAAATTATTCAAACATTAATCAAACTTAAACCAACTGCTGCTAAAGGTACCTACATTAAAGGTATTCACCTTACAAGCACTATGAGTCCTGCAATTGCATTGGACCCTAAAGCAGTATAATTGGTAGTTAATAATTTTTAGTATGACTAGAGAAGAAAAATCAATCGCGATTGAAGATTTAACTGCACAGTTAGCTGGTACAAATATTATTTATGTATCTGATATTTCTGGATTAAATGCAGAAACAACTTCAAACTTGAGAAGAGCTTGTTTTAAAGCAGGTATTAAATTAGAGGTTGTAAAAAACACTTTGCTTGCAAAAGCAATGGAAGCTTCTGCTAATGACTATGGAGATTTACCTTCAGTATTGACTGGTAATAGTGCTATATTTATTTCAGATGTTGCAAATGCACCTGGAAAGATAATTAAAGATTTCAGAAAAAAATCGGGTAAACCTGTATTAAAAGGAGCTTATATTAACTCTGAAATTTACATTGGAGATGATCAATTAGATGCATTAGCAACTATTAAATCTAAAGAAGAACTTCTTGGAGAACTTATTGGATTATTGCAGTCACCAGCACAAAGAATTATCTCAGCTTTACAAAACAAATTCGCAGGAAGCGAAGAAGAGGCTGAGGCATAATAATTCACCGCAAGGGAGTTATTTCCTTGTTGCTTAATTAGCGCACAATAAATAAATTATATTTTACAAATCATTTTAAACGATAGAAAAAATGGCAGATTTGAAACAATTCGCAGAACAATTAGTTAACTTAACAGTTAAAGAAGTTAACGAATTAGCAACAATATTAAAAGACGAGTATGGTATCGAGCCTGCTGCTGCAGCTGTAGTAGTTGCTGCTGGTGGTGGAGAAGGTGCTGCTGAAGAAGCACAAACTGAATTTACAGTTGTATTAAAAGAAGCTGGTGCTTCTAAATTAGCAGTTGTAAAATTAGTTAAAGAACTTACAGGTTTAGGTTTGAAAGAAGCTAAAGATGTAGTTGATGGTGCTCCAAGTACTGTTAAAGAAGGTGTTTCTAAAGAAGAGGCTGAAGGTCTTAAAAAATCATTAGAAGAAGCTGGAGCTGTAGTTGAGCTTAAATAATTCAACACAGTTTTAAGAACTAGGTTTAGGTCCTGAGTTAACACTCAAAGGCCTAAACCATTTTTCGTATAATAAAATATATCAAGTTTTATTATCAAATAGTTTAAAATACGAAAAAGTTTTTGATCAATACGAAGAAAAAAAATTGAACTCACTTTTGGTTTATTTTTAAAGATGTATTGATTATAATAAGAAAGTATAGATTAAACAGTGTGTTTTACACAAAAAAATTACTTTTTTTAATCAAAATTTTGTCCATTGATGATAACAAATCAGACTGAAAGATTGAATTTTGCCTCTACAAAAAATATCCCTGACTATCCAGATTTTCTAGATGTTCAGGTTAAATCTTTTAAAGATTTCTTTCAATTAGAAACGAAATCTGACGAAAGAGGCAACGAAGGGTTATACAACACCTTCATGGAAAACTTCCCAATTACAGATACAAGAAATAACTTTGTATTGGAATTCCTAGATTATTTTGTTGATCCGCCACGTTATACAATTCAAGAATGTATAGAGAGAGGTCTTACTTATAGTGTGCCTTTAAAAGCAAGGTTAAAACTATACTGTACAGATCCAGAACACGAAGATTTTGAAACTATTGTACAAGATGTTTATCTTGGAACAATACCTTATATGACTCCAAGCGGTACTTTTGTTATCAATGGTGCTGAGCGTGTAGTAGTATCTCAGCTGCACCGTTCTCCTGGAGTTTTCTTTGGGCAATCATTCCACGCAAATGGAACAAAGCTTTATTCTGCTAGGGTAATTCCTTTTAAAGGTTCTTGGATAGAATTTTCTACAGATATTAACAGTGTAATGTACGCTTATATCGATAGAAAGAAAAAATTACCTGTTACAACTTTATTCCGTGCAATCGGGTTCGAAAGAGATAAGGATATCCTTGAAATTTTCGACTTAGCAGAAGAAATTAAAGTTTCTAAAACTGGTATTAAGAAATATATTGGAAGAAGACTTGCTGCACGTGTATTGAACACATGGCACGAGGATTTCGTTGATGAAGATACCGGTGAGGTAGTTTCTATCGAACGTAACGAAATCATCCTTGATCGTGATACAATTATCGATAAAGATAATGTTGAAGAGATCATCGATTCTAACGTTAAATCTATTTTGTTACATAAAGAAGATAATAACCAAGCAGATTATGCTATTATCCACAACACGTTACAAAAAGATCCAACAAACTCTGAAAAAGAAGCTGTAGAGCACATTTACCGTCAGTTGCGTAACGCTGAACCGCCTGATGAGGAAACTGCTCGTGGTATTATAGATAAATTATTCTTCTCTGATCAACGTTACAACTTAGGTGAAGTTGGTCGTTATAGAATGAACAAAAAATTAAATTTAGATATCCCTATGGATAAGCAAGTGCTTACCAAAGAAGATATCATTACAATTGTAAAATATTTGATCGAATTGATCAACTCTAAAGCAGAGATTGATGATATTGATCACTTATCAAACCGTCGTGTTAGAACAGTTGGAGAACAATTGTCTCAACAATTCGGTGTTGGTTTAGCACGTATGGCTAGAACTATTCGTGAGAGAATGAACGTTAGAGATAACGAGGTGTTTACACCAATTGATTTGATTAATGCTAAAACATTATCATCAGTTATCAACTCTTTCTTTGGTACTAACCAGTTATCTCAATTTATGGATCAAACGAATCCATTAGCTGAGATTACACACAAAAGAAGACTTTCTGCACTTGGACCAGGTGGACTTTCGCGAGAGAGAGCTGGTTTCGAGGTTCGTGACGTTCACTATACACACTATGGTCGTTTATGTCCGATTGAAACTCCAGAGGGACCAAACATTGGTTTGATTTCATCTCTTGGTGTTTATGCTAAAGTAAACGGAATGGGATTCATCGAAACTCCATACCGTAAAGTAACTAATGGTGTAGTTGATTTAGAAAGTACTCCAGTTTACTTAAGTGCTGAAGAAGAAGAAGGAAAAATGATTGCTCAGGCAAACATTGAAATGGACGAAACTGGTAAAATTACAGCTAGCAATGTTATTGCTCGTGAGGAAGGTGATTTCCCAGTTGTTGAGCCATCTGTAGTTCATTATACAGACGTTGCACCTAACCAGATTGCATCGATTTCTGCGTCATTGATTCCTTTCTTGGAGCATGATGATGCGAACCGTGCATTGATGGGATCTAACATGATGCGTCAGGCAGTTCCTTTGATCCGTCCTGAAGCACCAATCGTAGGTACAGGTTTAGAGCGTCAAGTAGCTTCAGATTCAAGAGTATTAATCAATGCTGAAGGGCATGGAACTGTTGAATATGTTGATGCTAATATCATTACTATTAAATACGATCGTACAGAAGACGAGAGAATGGTTAGTTTTGATGCTGATGAGAAAACATACAACCTTATTAAATTTAGAAAAACCAATCAAGGTACAAGTATTAACTTGAAACCAATCGTAAGAAAAGGTGACAGAGTTATTCCTGGACAAGTATTATCAGAAGGATATGCTACTCAAAATGGTGAATTAGCTTTAGGTAGAAACTTAAAAGTTGCGTTCATGCCATGGAAAGGGTATAACTTCGAGGATGCGATTGTAATTTCTGAAAAAGTAGTTCGTGATGATATTTTTACATCTATCCACGTTGATGATTATTCATTAGAGGTTAGAGATACTAAGTTAGGAAACGAAGAGTTAACAAACGATATTCCTAACGTTTCTGAAGAAGCTACTAAAGATTTAGATGAAAACGGTATGATTAGAATTGGAGCAGAGGTTAAACCTGGCGACATTCTTATCGGAAAAATTACACCAAAAGGAGAATCAGATCCTACTCCAGAAGAGAAATTGCTTCGTGCAATCTTCGGAGATAAAGCAGGTGATGTAAAAGATGCTTCATTAAAAGCTTCTCCATCTTTACATGGTGTAGTTCTTGACAAAAAATTATTTGCAAGAGCCGTAAAAGATAAACGTAAACGTACTCAGGATAAAGATGCTTTAGGCGCTTTAGAAATGGAATTCGAAACTAAATTTGTTGAATTAAAAGACAGATTGGTTGAGAAATTATTCTTGATCGTTAACGGAAAAACATCTCAAGGTGTAATGAACGATTTGGGTGAAGAAGTTTTACCAAAAGGTAAAAAGTACACTCAAAAAATGCTTTACGCAGTAGAAGATTTTGCTCACTTAAGCAAAGGTCAATGGGTTGCTGATGATGCTACTAATAAAATGGTTAACGATTTAATTCATAACTATAAAATTAAGCTGAACGACTTACAAGGAGCTTTAAGAAGAGAGAAATTCACTATTACAGTTGGAGATGAATTACCATCTGGAATCTTGAAATTGGCTAAAATCTATATCGCTAAAAAACGTAAGTTAAAAGTTGGTGATAAAATGGCAGGACGTCACGGTAACAAAGGTATTGTTGCAAGAATCGTTCGTCATGAAGATATGCCTTTCTTAGAAGATGGAACACCAGTAGATATCGTATTGAATCCACTTGGGGTACCTTCACGTATGAACATTGGTCAGATTTATGAGACTGTTCTTGGATGGGCTGGTATGAATTTGGGTAGAAAATTTGCTACTCCAATTTTCGACGGTGCTTCTCTTGACGAGATCAATGCTTTGACTGATGAAGCTAGCGTACCACGTTTCGGACATACCTATCTTTATGATGGTGGAACTGGTGAGCGTTTTGCACAAAAAGCGACTGTGGGTGTAATTTATATGCTTAAATTAGGACATATGGTTGATGATAAGATGCACGCACGTTCTATCGGACCATACTCATTGATTACGCAGCAACCACTTGGAGGTAAAGCTCAATTTGGAGGTCAGCGTTTTGGAGAGATGGAGGTTTGGGCACTTGAGGCTTATGGAGCTTCTAGTACACTACGTGAAATCTTAACTGTTAAGTCTGATGACGTTATTGGTAGAGCTAAAACTTACGAAGCTATCGTAAAAGGAGAGTCTATGCCAGAACCAGGTTTACCAGAATCATTCAATGTATTGATGCACGAATTGAAAGGTCTTGGACTAGACATTCGTTTAGAAGAATAATAAAAGTTTTGTAATCAGTCTCATTTTTTAATGGGACTGATTACTCATTTATAAAAGTTTTTAAAGATTTATACCCGTAACCCGTTCCGATTTTTTATAATAATGTTAGACATTTTATAACTAGCGCTTCAGATTTAATTTTGAAGTTTAGAGAAGTAACCCGAGGTAGTAGCTGAATGATTAACTCTTAATTTTAAAAGAGTAGATTATAAATCTCAAATCAATTTTTTAATTGCAAATAAATCAATAGTAAAAACTATGATGAATAATAGAAACAATAATAAAGATAAGAATCCAGTAAAAAGATTTAACAAAATTTCTATTGGATTGGCTTCACCAGAATCAATCTTGAAAGAATCAAGAGGAGAGGTTTTAAAGCCAGAAACTATCAACTACAGAACTCACAAACCAGAGCGTGACGGACTTTTCTGCGAAAGAATCTTCGGACCAGTTAAGGATTTTGAGTGTGCTTGTGGTAAATATAAAAGAATTCGTTACAAAGGTATCATCTGTGACCGTTGTGGTGTTGAAGTTACTGAGAAAAAAGTACGTCGTGATAGAGTAGGACACATCAACCTTGTTGTGCCAATTGCTCATATCTGGTATTTCCGTTCTCTTCCTAACAAAATTGGTTATATCCTTGGTCTTCCATCTAAGAAATTAGACATGATCATTTACTACGAAAGATACGTAGTAATTCAAGCTGGTATTGCTAAAAATGCAGATGGAGAATCTTTACAAAGATTAGATTTCTTAACTGAAGAAGAATACTTAAATATTTTAGATACTCTTCCGCAAGAAAATCAATATTTAGATGATTTAGATCCTAATAAATTTGTTGCCAAAATGGGAGCAGAGTGTATTATGGATTTATTAGCTCGAATTGATTTAGATGCTTTATCTTATGAATTAAGACACAGTGCTAACAACGAAACATCTAAACAACGTAAAACTGAAGCTTTAAAAAGATTACAAGTTGTTGAGTCTTTCCGTGAGTCTAACTTAAACCGCGAAAATCGTCCTGAGTGGATGATTATGAAAGTGGTTCCTGTTATTCCACCAGAATTACGTCCGCTAGTGCCACTTGATGGAGGTCGTTTTGCAACTTCAGATTTAAATGACTTATACCGTCGTGTAATCATCCGTAACAACCGTTTGAAAAGATTAATGGAGATTAAAGCTCCAGAAGTTATCTTAAGAAACGAAAAACGTATGTTACAAGAATCTGTAGATTCATTATTTGATAACACTCGTAAAGCTTCTGCTGTTAAAACAGAATCAAACAGACCATTAAAATCATTATCTGACTCATTAAAAGGTAAGCAAGGACGTTTCCGTCAAAACTTACTTGGTAAACGTGTGGATTATTCTGCTCGTTCGGTAATTGTTGTTGGTCCAGAGTTAAAATTATATGAGTGTGGATTGCCAAAAGATATGGCATCTGAATTATACAAACCTTTCGTTATCCGTAAATTGATTGAAAGAGGTATTGTAAAAACAGTAAAATCTGCTAAAAAAATCATAGACAAAAAAGAGCCAGTAGTTTGGGATATCTTAGAAAATGTAATTAAAGGACACCCAGTATTACTGAACCGTGCTCCTACGTTACACAGACTTGGTATTCAAGCTTTCCAGCCAAAATTAATTGAAGGAAAAGCAATCCAATTACACCCATTAGTATGTACGGCTTTCAACGCCGATTTTGATGGGGATCAGATGGCAGTTCACTTACCATTAGGACCAGAGGCTATCTTAGAGGCGCAATTATTAATGTTAGCTTCTCACAATATCCTTAACCCTGCAAATGGTGCGCCAATTACTGTACCTTCTCAGGATATGGTCTTGGGTCTATATTATATGACCAAAGAACGTATCTCAACACCAGAACATATAATTTTAGGTCAAGACTTAACTTTCTATTCTGCTGAAGAAGTAAACATTGCATTAAACGAAGGAAGATTAGAATTGAATGCTCGTGTGAAAATTAGAGCAAAAGATTTTAATGACGCTGGAGAATTAGTGTACAAAATTATTCAAACAACTGCAGGACGTGTATTATTTAACGAAGTAGTACCTGAAGCAGCTGGATATATCAATGATGTATTGACTAAGAAAAACCTTAGAGATATTATTGGACACATTTTAAGTGTGACTGATGTACCTACAACGGCAGCTTTCTTGGACAATATGAAAGATATGGGGTATAAATTTGCATTTAGAGGAGGTTTATCATTCTCTTTAGGTGATATTAGAATTCCAGAACAAAAAACTAAGTTAATTGCAGATGCTAGAGAACAAGTTGAAGGTATCTCAACTAACTATAACATGGGTCTTATTACAAATAACGAGCGTTACAACCAAGTTATTGACGTTTGGACTTCAGCGAATGCTCAGTTAACAGAATTAGCAATGAAAAATATTAGAGAAGACCAACAAGGTTTCAACTCTGTATATATGATGCTTGATTCTGGAGCGAGGGGTTCTAAGGAGCAGATTCGTCAGTTAACTGGTATGCGTGGTTTGATGGCTAAGCCTAAAAAATCTACTGCCGGTGGTGGTGAGATTATTGAAAACCCGATTCTTTCTAACTTTAAGGAAGGTCTTTCGATCCTTGAGTACTTCATTTCTACTCACGGTGCTCGTAAAGGTCTTGCGGATACGGCTCTTAAAACGGCCGATGCTGGTTACTTAACAAGAAGGCTTCATGACGTTTCTCAAGATGTTATTGTTAACATTGAAGATTGTGGAACTTTAAGAGGTGTTGAAGTTGCTGCATTGAAGAAAAATGAGGAAATTGTTGAATCATTAGGAGAAAGAATTTTAGGACGTGTTGCATTGCAAGATGTTATAAATCCACTTACTAATGAAGTACTAGTTCAATCTGGTCAACAAATTACTGAAGCAATTATGAGAACTATCGAAGCTTCTCCAATTGAAAAAGTAGAAGTTAGATCTCCATTAACTTGTGAAGCTTTAAAAGGTATTTGTGCTAAATGTTACGGTAGAAACTTAGCTACTGGTAAAATGACACAAAGAGGTGAAGCTGTCGGAGTTATTGCAGCTCAGTCTATTGGAGAGCCAGGTACACAGTTAACACTTCGTACGTTCCACGTTGGAGGGGTTGCTGGAGGTATTTCTGAAGAGTCTAGTATTGTTACAAGATTCGCTGGTAGACTTGAAATTGAAGACTTAAAAACAGTAAAAGGAGAAGACAGCGAAGGAAATTCTGTTGATATCGTGGTTTCACGTTCAACTGAATTGAAATTGGTTGACGAGAAAACTGGAATTGTTTTAAATACACATAACATTCCTTACGGATCAAGTATTTTTGTAAAAGACGGAGAAAGCGTTGGTAAAGGAAGTGTAATCTGTAAATGGGATCCTTATAATGGTGTAATTGTTTCTGAATTTACAGGTAAGATTGCTTACGAAGATTTAGAGCAAGGACAATCGTTCATGGTTGAGATCGATGAGCAGACTGGTTTCCAAGAAAAAGTAATTTCTGAGGCTAGAAACAAAAAATTAATCCCGACTTTATTGGTTTACGGTAAAGAAGGTGAATTGATTCGTTCTTACAACTTACCAGTAGGTGCACACCTTATGGTTGAAAACGGTGAGAAAATTAAAGCAGGTAAAGTATTAGTAAAAATCCCACGTCGTTCTTCTAAAGCAGGCGATATCACGGGAGGTTTACCAAGAATTACTGAGTTGCTTGAGGCTCGTAACCCTTCAAACCCAGCGGTTGTATCTGAAATTGATGGTGTTGTTTCTTTTGGAAAAATTAAAAGAGGTAACCGTGAGATCGTTATCGAATCTAAATTTGGTGAGATTAAAAAGTATTTAGTTAAACTTTCTAGCCAAATCTTAGTACAAGAAAATGACTTCGTAAGAGCGGGAGTTCCATTGTCTGATGGTGCAATTACACCAGATGATATCTTAAGAATTCAAGGTCCAGCTGCTGTTCAACAGTACTTGGTAAATGAAATTCAAGAGGTTTACCGTTTACAAGGGGTAAAAATTAATGACAAGCACTTTGAGGTTGTAATTCGTCAAATGATGCGTAAAGTAAGAGTTCAGGATCCAGGTGATACTTTATTCTTAGAAGATCAATTAATTCACACTAAAGATTTCATCGTTCAAAACGATAAATTATATGGTATGAAAGTAGTTGAAGATGCTGGAGATTCTTCAGTATTGAAACCAGGTCAGATAATTTCTCCTCGTGAATTACGTGATGAAAATTCATTATTGAAACGAAATGATAAAAATCTTGTTGTAGCAAGAGACGTAATTACTGCAACTGCAACACCAGTTTTACAAGGTATTACAAGAGCTTCGTTACAAACTAAATCATTCATTTCTGCGGCTTCATTCCAGGAGACAACGAAAGTACTTAACGAAGCTGCAGTAGCTGGTAAAGTAGATGATTTAGAAGGATTAAAAGAAAATGTAATTGTTGGACACAGAATTCCTGCGGGAACTGGTATGAGAGAGTACGATAATACTATCGTAGGATCTAAAGACGATTACAACGAAATGATGGCTAATAAAGAAGAATATATTTATTAATTAGGAAACTATGAGTAATCCGAAACAACAACAAGAGCAAATTAATATTGAGTTAGATGAAACTATTGCGGAAGGAATTTATTCTAATCTTGCGATTATAAATCACTCATCATCAGAGTTTGTTTTAGATTTTGTGAGCATTATGCCCGGTATTCCTAAAGCCAAGGTAAAGTCAAGAATTGTCTTGACACCACAACATGCTAAAAGATTATTGCGAGCAATAGGTGAAAATATCCATCGATTTGAAGCTGCCCATGGCGAAATCAAAGAAACGGAACAAGCACCAATTCCGCTTAATTTTGGTCCGGCAGGACAAGCATAAATTTTAAAAGCCCCATTTTATGGGGCTTTTTTTATATTTAGTTTTGAATAAACTGCAGTTTATCTGATTTAATTTGCATTCGTCGACTAAATTTCTTTTTGCCTTTCGATTGTTTTAAATTAACTCTTCCTATGAAAGATTAATTTTTGAAATATAATGACTTATTAAGGTTGATTTAATTCAAAGTTTAAAAAAGCACTAATTTTATTAGTGCTTTTTTTATGTTTTAAAATGAAGTGCTTTTTTTAAAAAATATTTTCTTATCCCTTTCCAACCTTTTTATAAAAAAGGTACTCTATATAAGTAAGAACCGAAATAAAGGATTTTAATATAAACAGAGTGCGGTATGAAAAAGAAATTCACCTTAGAAATAGCAAGTCCATGTTCAGAAAATTTTGATAAAATGATTCCTAATGCAAGCGGTTCATTTTGTGATTCTTGTATGAAAAATGTAGTCGATTTGAGTAAAAAAACGAATTCTGAAGTTGCGAAATTTATTGCAGAAACTAGAGATCAAAACATTTGTGCTCGACTAAAAGTTACACAGCTTAATAAGGAGTTCGAGTACAATGAAACTTCAAAGATTAATAATTTTAAATATGCTGCAATGGCAGCGTCTGTTATGATTGCTTCAAGTTTAACTGCCCAAGAAAAGGAGCCTGTTAAAACTGAAATAGACTGTCCAAAACCAAATGTTTATAAGTTGGGTAAAATTGCTTATAATCAAACTGTAAATGAAGAAGTTTTGATCACGATAAGAGGAAAATTGTTAGAAAGGAAAACAAATAAACCTTTCGATAGAGAAACATATTCAAATTTGATGCTTTCTGTTAATAGCTCAGAGAATCCTGTGAAAATAAACACAAGAACAGGAGAGTTTTCTATAGCTGTAACAGTTCTGAAAAGTTGTAAAAGCTTAATGGTTACAATTAGCGGCAACGATTATTATCTTTCAAAAGAGATTCCTTTTTCTGTAAAATCAGTTAAGAATAATGTATTGATGCAAGATATTATTATAGATTCGGAAGAGCTTACAAAAATTTATATTGCTGGTGGATTGGGGATTAATTATACAAGGTAGTATCTATTTGTGGAAATAAAAAAAATAGGCTGTCTAATATTAGACAGCCTATTTTATATTTTTACTCGAAAAAGAAATTAATCAAATTCAGAGGTGAAGTATAATTTTACACTTGGATATTTACTTTGTGTCATTTGAATTGTAAAATCAGAATCAGCTAAGAATACCAATTGACCATATTTATCGTGAGCTAAGAATTTTTGCTTGATACGCTTAAACTCTTTAAATTCTTCGTTCTTCGCGTCATCAGGTTTTACCCAGCATGCTTTGTGTACAGGGAAATTCTCATAAGTACATTTTGCACCATATTCATGTTCTAAACGGTATTGAATAACCTCATATTGAAGTGCTCCAACCGTTCCAATAACTTTACGATTATTCATCTCCAAAGTAAATAGCTGCGCAACACCTTCATCCATTAGCTGATCGACACCTTTTTCTAATTGCTTAGCTTTCATCGGATCGGCATTATTAATGTATCTAAAGTGCTCTGGCGAGAAACTTGGAATTCCTTTAAAACTCATTACTTCACCTTCGGTTAAAGTATCTCCAATTTTAAAGTTTCCAGTATCATGTAAACCAACAATATCTCCTGGATAAGAAATATCAACGATTTCTTTTTTCTCAGCGAAAAAGGCATTTGGGCTTGAGAATTTTAAATTTTTCTTCTGGCGAACGTGGTAATAAGGCTTATTTCTTTCAAAAGTTCCAGAAACAATTTTAATAAACGCTAAACGGTCACGGTGTTTTGGGTCCATATTAGCATGGATTTTAAAAACAAAGCCAGTCATTTTTTCTTCTGCAGGATCAACCAAACGAGTTTCAGAATCTTTTGGTCTTGGTGATGGAGCAATAGTAACGAAACAATCTAATAATTCACGTACACCAAAATTGTTCAAAGCAGAACCAAAGAATACAGGTTGAATTTTTCCGTCTAAATAATCCTGACGCTCAAATTTTGGATAAACTTCATCAATTAATTCTAATTCTTCACGAAGTTTTTCAGCAGCCTTTTGACCAACAATTTTATCTAATTCAGGATTGTTTTGAACATCAGAAAAAGCAATTGTTTCTTCAATATTTTTACGACTGTCTCCGCTAAAAAGATTTATATTTTGTTCCCAAAGATTATAAATTCCCTGAAAATCATATCCCATTCCGATTGGGAAACTTAAAGGAGTAACTTTTAATCCTAATTTTTGCTCTACTTCATCCATCAAATCAAAAGCATCTTTACCTTCACGATCTAATTTGTTGATGAAAACAATCATAGGAATGTTACGCATTCTACAAACCGAAACTAGTTTTTCAGTTTGTTCCTCAACCCCTTTTGCAACGTCAATAACAACAATTACACTATCAACTGCTGTTAAAGTTCTAAAAGTATCTTCGGCAAAATCCTTGTGTCCCGGAGTATCAAGAATATTGATTTTTTTGTCTTTATAATTGAAAGCAAGTACAGAAGTCGAAACCGAAATACCTCTTTGGCGTTCGATTTCCATGAAATCACTCGTTGCTCCTTTTTTAATTTTATTATTTTTTACAGCTCCAGCTTCCTGAATAGCACCTCCAAACAACAATAATTTTTCCGTTAAAGTTGTTTTACCGGCATCAGGATGCGAGATAATTCCAAATGTTCTTCTGCGTTGTATTTCTTTTAAAAAACTCATATTTTATATAAATAGGTTGCAAAAGTACTATTAATTACGCCGATTTAAAAATAAATGCGACTCTGTTTTTAGAGTTGACGTTTTGGATTTTAGATAGATATCACATCAAAAATTCTCCAACTAATTCTTTTTAGTATATTAGTTTCTAGAATGCATATAATTTTTTGTTAATAGTATGGCTGATAGTTGTATTATGTAATTGAATTGTTATTTTTGTTCGTTTTAAGTAAAATAAATAGAAATTAACTATTTTGGCTTTTTAGAAATTAGAATAGTTGGCTAGATTACAGACAATACAGATCTTTACATTCAAATTAAATTTAAAATAATGTTATTAAAAAAATTACAGCTAAAAACAATTGGTTATAGACTAGTCTTAACAATGTGTTTTTTACTTTTTTTCAACTCCGTGATTTCAGCTCAGGAAATTATTAAGGATCCTGTGGCCGAGAAACCTGCAGAACTTCATACGGGGCAAAAACAGAAAATTGATGGTATTATTGCAACTGTTGGAGATTATATTGTTTTAGATTCTGATATTGATAAAGGTTACTTAGAAATTGCAAGTCAAGGAGGTAATATAAAAGATATTACAAGATGCCAAATGCTTGGAAAATTATTAGAAGATAAATTATATGCACATCAAGCAATTCAGGATAGTATCGTTGTAAGCGATGCAGAGGTTAGAGGAATGATGGATGAGCGATTGAATTATATGATACAACAAGTTGGAGACATCAATAAAGTTGTAGAATACTATAAAAAGAGCTCAGTTGAAGAGTTTAAAACTTATTTTGCCGACATATTGAAAGAGCAAAAATTAGCCTCAGAAATGAGAGATAAAATTGTTAAAGATGTTGAGATAACTCCTGAGGAAGTTCGTAATTTCTTTAAAAAAATACCAAAAGATGAATTGCCGACTTTTGGTGCTGAGATGGAAGTAGCACAGATTGTTGTTGATCCAGCAGTTTCTAAAGAGGATAAACAAAAAGTAATAGATCGATTAAATGATATTCGAAAAGACGTTTTAGAAGGATCTAGTTTCGCTACAAAGGCAGTTTTGTACTCGCAAGATCCTGCATCTTCACCTAATGGAGGTTATTACAAAATGACACGTAAAACACCTTTTGTAAAAGAATTTAAAGACGTTGCATTTAGTTTACAGGAAGGCGAAATTTCAGCACCGTTCGAAACTATTTTTGGATTCCATATCATTATGGTTGATAAAATTAAAGGACAAGAAGTTGAATTACGTCACATATTAATTGCTCCTACAGTTTCTGAAAATGCTTTGAAAGAAGCAAAAGAAAGAGCTGCAAACATTAGAGCTAAAATTGTAAGTAAAACGATCACTTTTGCAGAAGCAGCAAGAACTGAATCAGATGAAAAAGAAACAAGAGCAAACGGTGGAACTTTGGTAAATCCAAATACACAGGATACTCGTTTTGAATTGACTAAAATGGATCCAACTTTATACAGTCAGGTTTCAAATTTAAAAGATGATGAAGTTTCTCAGCCAATTTTAAATACTGATGACAAAGGAAAGAAAACGTATAAGTTAATTACGGTTACTAATAGAATTAACGACCATACAGCAGATTATGCTAAAGATTATACTAAAATTAAAGAATTAGCTTTAAAAGAAAAACAAATCAATGCAATCGCGAAATGGTTTGATACTAAAATTAAAGACACTTACATTAAAATTATTGGAGAGTACAGAGATTGTACTTTTGCAAACAATTGGTTGAAAAAATAATTTTTATTAAATAAAGAAAAAGAGTTAGTTTTATGAATTCATAAAGCTGACTCTTTTTAATTTTAAATACACTTATAAATGTCTGATGTAACAGCAATTCATAATTTAGTTCAGAAACGCAATGAATTAAAAAACGAAATAGCAAAAGTAATTGTAGGGCAGGATGCCGTAATTGACGAAATTTTACTTTGTATATTTTCTGGCGGACATGCACTTTTAATTGGTGTTCCGGGACTGGCAAAAACATTAATGATAAATACTTTGGCACAAGCTTTAGGTTTAGATTTTAAAAGAATTCAGTTTACACCAGATTTAATGCCTTCAGATATTTTAGGAAGTGAAATTTTGGATGAAAACAGGCATTTTAAGTTTATAAAAGGGCCAATATTTTCTAATATTATTTTGGCAGATGAGATTAATAGAACGCCTCCAAAAACACAAGCAGCATTGCTTGAAGCAATGCAAGAGCGTTCAGTTACAATTGCGGGACATAATTATAAATTAGATTTGCCTTATTTTGTATTAGCAACGCAAAATCCAATTGAGCAGGAGGGAACTTATCCATTGCCTGAAGCGCAGTTAGACCGTTTTATGTTTGCTATTAAATTAGAGTATCCAACTTTTGAAGAAGAAGTAAAAGTAGTTAAACAAACAACATCTGATAATAAAGTTGAAGTTAAGCCTTTGTTTACGGCACAGGAAATTATTGATTTTCAGCATTTGATTCGTAGAATTCCTGTGGCAGATAATGTTGTTGAATATGCAGTTACTTTAGTAAGTAAAACACGTCCTGATAATTCATTGTCTAATGATTTTGTGAAGAATTATTTAGATTGGGGAGCAGGACCAAGAGCATCGCAAAATTTAATTTTAGCGGCAAAAGCTCATGCTGCTTTCAATGGTAAGTTTTCGCCGGATATTGAAGATGTTAAAGCGGTAGCAACTGGAATTTTGCGACATAGAATTATTAAAAATTATAAAGCCGACGCTGAAGGAATAACTGAAGAAGTTATTATTAAAAAGCTGATGTAAATTATACGATTTAGATTGTAAAAAAGCCTGATAAATACTATCAGGCTTTTTTGTTTTGATTTGGAAAAAGTATTGAATTTTTGATTCCGAACGAAAGGCAAAATTGATGCGTAAAAGCGCAACTATAACGTTATAATTGCTTATTTAGAACTGTTCTGTCCTAAAATAGAAGTAAAATCTCACTTACATTATTATGCCTAATTTCGACTTTGCTAAAGAAAAGTTTTTAAAATATCAATAATTCATTTTTTTAATGTAAAACTGATATTTTGACAAAAACAAGTAGTGAAAATCGTTTTTTAATAATAATAATTTTTGAAATCGCGACTTCTATTATATTATTTTTAATTCTCGGCTTTAATATTTAAATTTGCGTACAAAAAAACAAAAATACTTCTAACATATTATGAATACTTACAAAGATTACATTAAAGAAATCGAAGAAAGAAAAGGCCAAGGACTACACCCAAAGCCAATTGATGGTGCAGAATTAGTAAGCGAAATTATTTCGCAAATTAAAGATTTAGATAACGAATACAGAGAAGATTCTCTTAAGTTTTTTATCTATAATACTTTGCCGGGTACTACAAGTGCAGCTGGTGAAAAAGCTAAGTTTTTAAAAGAAATCATATTAGGTGAGTCACTAGTAAAAGAAATCACTCCAACTTTTGCTTTTGAATTATTATCACACATGAAAGGCGGGCCTTCTATTGAAGTGTTGCTAGATCTAGCTTTAGGTAATGACGCTGCAATTGCTGAAGAAGCAGCAAAAGTGCTGAAAACACAAGTTTTCCTTTATGAAGCAGATACTGATCGTTTAATAGAAGCATTCAAAAATAATAACGCAATAGCAAAAGAAATTCTTGAAAGCTATGCAAAAGCAGAATTCTTTACAAAACTACCAGAAGTAGCAGATGAAGTTAAGGTTGTAACTTTTATTGCTGGTGAAGGTGATATTTCAACAGATTTACTTTCTCCGGGTAATCAAGCTCACTCGCGTTCAGATCGTGAGCTTCACGGTCAGTGTATGATTACTCCGCAAGCGCAGAAAGAAATTAGAGAATTGCAAGCACAACATCCTGACAAAAGTGTAATGTTGATTGCAGAGAAAGGAACAATGGGAGTTGGTTCTTCAAGAATGTCAGGTGTAAATAACGTGGCTCTTTGGACAGGAAAACAAGCAAGCCCATATATTCCATTCGTAAACATCGCTCCAATCGTTGGTGGTACAAACGGAATTTCTCCAATTTTCTTAACAACAGTTGATGTTACTGGTGGTATTGGTCTAGATCTTAAAAACTGGGTAAAAAAGGTTGATGCAGAAGGTAATGTTGTTCGTAATGAAAATGACGAGCCAATTTTAGAGCAAGCATATTCTGTTGCTACAGGAACAGTGCTTACAATTAATATTAAAGAGAAAAAATTATATAACGGAGATCAAGAATTAATAGACATTTCTAAGGCATTTACGCCTCAAAAAATGGAATTTATTAAAGCTGGTGGTTCGTATGCGATTGTATTTGGTAAAAAACTTCAAACACTTGCAGCAAAAGTTTTAAATGTTGAAGCACCTCTTGTATTTGCTCCATCAAAAGAAATTTCTCATGCGGGACAAGGTCTTACTGCAGTAGAGAAAATCTTCAACAAAAATGCAGTAGGTATTACTCCAGGTAAAGTATTGCATGCTGGTTCAGATGTTCGTGTAGAAGTTAATATCGTAGGTTCGCAAGATACTACAGGTCTTATGACTGCTCAGGAATTAGAATCTATGGCTGCAACAGTAATTTCACCAATCGTTGATGGTGCATACCAATCAGGTTGTCACACTGCTTCGGTTTGGGATAAAAAAGCGCAGGCAAACATTCCAAAATTGATGAAATTCATGAACGATTTCGGATTAATTACAGCTCGTGACCCGAAAGGTGTTTACCATGCAATGACTGACGTTATTCATAAAGTACTTAATGATATCACTATTGATGAGTGGGCTATCATTATTGGTGGTGACTCTCATACAAGAATGTCAAAAGGGGTAGCTTTTGGAGCTGACTCAGGAACAGTTGCTCTTGCTCTTGCTACTGGAGAAGCTTCAATGCCAATTCCAGAATCTGTAAAAGTAACTTTCAAAGGAGACATGAAAGGTTATATGGATTTCCGTGATGTGGTTCACGCTACACAAGCGCAAATGCTTCACCAATTTGGAGGAGAAAATGTATTCCAAGGAAGAATCATTGAGGTTCACATTGGTACACTTACCGCTGACCAAGCCTTTACATTTACTGACTGGACTGCTGAGATGAAAGCAAAAGCTTCTATCTGTATTTCCGAAGATGATACTTTGATCGAGTCATTGGAAATTGCAAAGGGCAGAATCCAAATCATGATTGATAAAGGAATGGATAACGAAAAACGTGTTCTTCAAGGATTGATCAATAAAGCAGATAAGAGAATTGCAGAAATTAAGTCTGCTGAGAAACCAGCTTTAACACCAGATGCTAATGCTAAATATTATGCTGAAGTTGTAGTAGATCTTGATCTGATTTCTGAGCCAATGATTGCTGATCCAGATGTAAATAATAAAGATGTTTCTAAAAGATATACTCACGATACCATTAGACCTTTATCTTTCTACGGTGGAGAGAAAAAAGTAGATCTTGGATTTATCGGTTCTTGTATGGTTCATAAAGGAGATATGAAAATCCTTGCTCAAATGTTGAAAAACGTAGAAGCACAAACTGGAAAAGTTGAATTTAATGCTCCTCTTGTAGTAGCACCGCCTACTTACAACATTGTAGATGAGCTTAAAGCAGAAGGTGACTGGGAAGTTTTACAAAGATATTCTGGTTTCGAATTTGACGATAATGCGCCTAAAGGTGCTGCTCGTACTGAATATGAGAACATGCTATATTTAGAGCGTCCAGGATGTAACCTATGTATGGGTAACCAAGAGAAAGCAGCAAAAGGAGATACAGTAATGGCAACTTCAACTCGTCTTTTCCAAGGAAGAGTTGTAGAAGATACTGAAGGTAAAAAAGGAGAATCATTACTATCATCTACACCAGTTGTGGTTTTATCTACAATTTTAGGTAGAACTCCAACATTAGAAGAGTATACAACTGCTGTAGAAGGCATCAACTTGACTAAGTTTGCACCTTCTAACAAACAGTTAGTTATGTAATCCTACGATTGTTAATATTTAAAAGCCCGAGTGATAAACTCGGGCTTTTTCTTTTATAGCTGCTCTATTTTTTGTAACTTGTCATGTTCAAAATAAAAAAAAACAAAAACAAATACTTATGGCTTTTGATATTGAAATGATTAAAAAAGTGTATGAGAACATGCCGAGTCGTGTTGATAAAGCACGCGAGATTGTTGGCCGTCCACTTACATTAACGGAGAAAATTTTATACAATCACCTTTGGGATGGTAATCCAACCAAAGCGTTTGGAAGAGGTATTGATTATGTTGATTTTGCACCAGACCGTGTAGCGTGTCAAGATGCGACAGCACAAATGGCATTATTGCAGTTTATGCATGCAGGTAAATCTAAAGTAGCAGTTCCTACGACAGTACACTGTGATCACTTGATTCAAGCAAAAGTAGATGCTGCAACAGATTTGGCCAGAGCAAAAACACAAAGTAATGAAGTTTTTGACTTCTTATCATCAGTTTCAAATAAGTACGGAATTGGTTTTTGGAAACCAGGAGCAGGAATTATTCACCAAGTAGTACTTGAAAATTACGCTTTCCCTGGAGGAATGATGATTGGTACCGATTCTCACACGGTAAATGCTGGAGGATTAGGAATGGTTGCTATTGGAGTTGGTGGTGCCGATGCTGTAGATGTAATGTCGGGAATGGCATGGGAACTTAAATTTCCTAAATTAATTGGAGTTAAATTAACTGGTAAATTATCAGGATGGACTGCTCCCAAAGATGTTATTCTTAAAGTGGCAGGTATTCTTACCGTAAAAGGTGGTACAGGTGCTATTGTTGAATATTTTGGAGAAGGAGCAACTTCTATGTCGTGTACAGGAAAGGGAACAATTTGTAATATGGGCGCTGAAATTGGAGCTACTACATCAACTTTTGGTTACGATGCTTCAATGGGACGTTACCTGCGTTCTACAAACAGAGCCGATGTTGCTGATGCTGCCGATAAAATTGCTTCATATTTAACAGGAGATCCAGAAGTATATGCTGAACCAGAAAAATATTTTGATCAAGTTATCGAAATCAATTTATCTGAACTAGAGCCGCACTTAAATGGTCCGTTTACGCCAGATTTAGCTACTCCAATTTCTAAAATGAAAGAAGAAGCGATTAAAAACAACTGGCCATTGCAAATTCAGGTTGGTTTAATAGGTTCATGTACCAACTCTTCATATGAAGATATTTCTCGTGCCGCTTCATTAGCGAAACAAGTAGCAGATAAGAATTTAAAAACAAAAGCAGAATTTACGATTACTCCAGGTTCTGAAGTGGTTCGTTCAACTATCGAAAGAGACGGATTTATAGATACATTCCACAAAATTGGAGCAACTGTTTTTGCCAATGCCTGCGGACCATGTATTGGTATGTGGGATAGAGAAGGAGCAGAAAAAGAAGAGAGAAATACAATTGTTCATTCTTTCAATCGTAACTTTTCAAAACGTGCTGATGGTAATCCTAATACGTTAGCTTTCGTAGGTTCGCCAGAATTAGTAACAGCAATGGCAATCGCTGGTGATTTAAGTTTTAATCCATTAACAGATAAATTAATCAATGAAGACGGCGAAGAAGTAATGCTGGATGCTCCAACAGGAGATGAGCTTCCTTCTAAAGGTTTCTATGCTGAAGATCCAGGATTTCAAGCTCCAGCAGCAGATGGTTCAGGAGTTCAGGTAGTAGTTAGTCCTACATCAGAACGATTACAGCTGTTAGCTCCTTTTGATGCTTGGGATGGAAAAAATATTACAGGTGCTAAATTATTAATCAAAGCATTCGGAAAATGTACAACAGACCATATTTCTATGGCTGGACCATGGTTGCGTTTCCGCGGACATTTAGATAATATTTCGAATAATATGTTGATTGGAGCTGTAAATGCTTACAACCAAAAAACAAATTCAGTTAAAAATCAACTAACAGGAAAATATGATGCTGTGCCTGCCGTTGCTCGTGCATACAAAGCAGCTGGAGTTCCGTCTATCGTTGTTGGAGATCATAATTACGGAGAAGGTTCTTCTCGTGAACATGCCGCTATGGAACCTCGTTTCTTAGGTGTAAAAGCGGTATTGGTAAAATCTTTCGCTCGTATCCATGAAACAAACCTTAAAAAACAAGGTCTTTTAGGATTGACTTTTGCAAACGAAGCAGATTACGATAAGATTCAAGAAGATGATACAATCAATTTCTTAGACTTAACGGAATTTGCACCAGGAAAACCATTAACGTTAGAATTTGTTCATACAGATGGCACAAAAGATATTATCTTGGCTAACCATACGTATAATGAAGGGCAAATTGGCTGGTTCGTTGCAGGATCGGCATTAAACTTAATTGCTGCCGGTAAAGCTTAATATTTTTTAGATCAATTATACTAAAAACGTTCTGTGAAAACAGAGCGTTTTTTATTTATTATAATTAGAAACTAATTTATTTAAAGCTTTAAGGTTTCAGCAGTTTCGCTTCCCCATTGAGCAATGGCTTTAAGTAATGGAATAAGTGTTCTGCCAAACGAAGTTAATTCATAATCTACCCTTAATGGTGGTTTATTTGTGTGAACAGTTCGTGTTATAAGCCCATCTTCTTCAAGTTCTTTCAGTTGAAGGCTTAATGTTCGTTCTGTAATAACTTTACATTCTTTTCTTAATTCACTATATCGCTTTTTTTCGATTAAATGAATAAGAATTACTGCTTTCCATTTGCCGCCTATATATTTCATTGTTAGGCTTGTACTGCAAGGATATTCTTTGTTGTCTATACTATACATCTGTTACTATCAATTTTAACCGTTATTGCAAAGATAGTTTACTATACTTAGTTTTGTAACAATAAAAAGTATAGTATAAATAAAAAATTAAAGATATGAGTTTTTTAGACCTTGCAAAGAGCAGGTACGCAACAAAAAAGTATGATGCGGCCAAAAAGATTACACCAGAACAAATTGAAGAGTTGAAAGAGATCATTCGATTAAGTCCTTCTTCTATAAACAGCCAGCCGTGGAAGTTTACTTTTGTGACCAACGAAACAGTAAAAAGAGAACTAGCTGCCCAATCCTATATGAACGAACAATCTATTAACGATGTTGGTCTTTTAGTGGTGTTTAGTGTAATAGAAGATATTGAGCATTTTGAGAAACGAAATATCTCTATTCTTCCAGAAGCATGGAGAACTCTTTTTTACGAACCAATGGTAAAATCGAATGGAGATGTGGCAACGAAATCCTGGATGGAACATCAAGTGTATCTTTCATTAGGTTATTTTTTGAGTGCTTGCATAAGTATGGGACTTGATGCTACACCAATGGAAGGAATAAACATAGAGGGTTATAAGCAAATATTGCCGCAAGATGGGTATGCACCGCTATTTTCTGTTACGGTTGGATATGCTGATTTAAGTGATTGGGCGCATCCAACGGTTTTGCCAAAATCTCGTTTTGAACTGGATGAGGTTGTACATTCTATTTAAATTGAAAACAGGTGTCATTTCTATAGTACCTGTTTTTTATTTTTATGTCGATTCTATCTGGGCAAGGGAAGTAGTTTTCAAAAAAACTATTGATTCTCTTTAACTAAAGGCGTTTTTTGGATTAAGGTTTTAATGCGGATTGGCTTCGTGTTTTCGAATTCATCAACAGAAATACTATAAGTGGCAGCAGAAGGATTCGTGCTGTATTCATTGTAAGTGTAACCGCCAATTATGTATAATTTGTCTCCGTAAAAATGCATTGTCGAGGATTTCAACTCAAGATCAATTAAGTATTCTTTTAACTGATTTGAATTTACGTCATACACATATAATCTTCGATCGTTAAAAATGTAAATTATATTGCCTTGAGAAGTTACTGCGGGGTTTTCTAGAGGAGAAAAAAGTTCTCCTTCGTTTTGCCATTTTTCATCAAGCAAATTCAAACTTACTATTTCAGATAAAGGTTGTCCATTATTTCCGCCAATTAAATAAATTTTATCTCCTATTAAAACACCATTTGCTTCTTTCGCAGTCGGCATATCCGAAAGTTCATACCACAAGCCAGAAGGAATATTGTAAAAACGAACTTTGTTAGTGAAAGTTTTTTTACCTTTTAGAGTTGTTTTTATTGAACCTCCCATAACAATAATATTGTCTTTATAAGTAAACGAAGAAAAATTGACTGCCTGATGCGGATTAGTCTTATCAATCGTAATTGTATTTTTGCTTAAATCAAGAACTTCAATTTCATTTTCTAAATATTCAAATTTAGCATTCCTTGATATTCGCTTTCCTCCCAAAACATAAATCTTGTTATCGTAATAATGGAGTTTATTATAAGCTCTTTTTTTGAATTTTATTTCAGAAGTCTGCCAGCTGTCAGCATTGATGTCATAAATCAAAAAATCACCTCTATATGAATGAGAGCCTTCTTGACGACGAAGTTCATCATAAAAAGTTCTCATGAAAATTTCGGTATCAGTATTTACTGTTTTATCCTTCGCCTTTTGAAAAGCATCAGATTCATAAGAAGCGTCGCCTCCAATAATATAAATTTTACCATCTTTTACCAGAGACCCAAAAGAATAAATAGCATTTTTTAAAGGAGCCAATTTCGTAAAAGCAATTTTCGATTTTAATTTTAATTTGCCATTCGCAGAAACAGCTATTTCAGATAAATTTTCTGTTTCTTCTTTCAGATAAATTTTAAAATTAAGCTTTCTAAGCTCTTTAAATGAAATTTTAGAAATTTGGTATCCAATATGAGAGAATTGTAAAGTATCAGTTTCATTAAAGCTTGATTCTTTTCGTATCATAAACTTCCCTTTTCTATCACTCAATGTTTTAAAGTTTTTTGAAGAACAAACGATATTTACATCTGAAATAGGTTGATTGCTTGTAGAAACTACAGTTCCTTCAGTATTTTGAGCATTTGATAAAAACGAAGATAAAAGAAAGATGAAGAGTAATTTTTTCACAAGTTTTTATTAGTTAAGTTAAGGATAAATCTCTTTTGGAACATTATTTTTGTTTAAAAAACTGCAATTCAAAAATTTGACACAATTTTAATGCCGTACTTGTTAAAATGAAGTGAATTAGTTGTTAAAAATAGTGTGTTTTTTACTTTAAAAAGTTAAATTCGCTTTTTAGGTAATATAGTTGCTCTTTTTGAGTTTAAATTGTTATCTAAACTTAAAAAAGATAGATAAACTTTAATAGGTGAGTATGGTTTTTAGATTAATTATAGTATTGTTTTTTTTTAGTGTTGGTGCTTTTTCTCAAGAAAAGTTTACCAAACATAAAATCTCAAAAGGAGAAAACATTACTGTAATTGCTAAAAAGTATGGTGTAAAAGTAAAAGATATCCAAGATGCAAATCTTAATGCGCCTAAAGTTTTAAAACTAAATTCGGTTTTATTAATTCCGAATAAAAATGTTCGTACTGCTCAGAAATCTTCTCAAAATGAAGCAAGTAAAACGAAAAATATAGCTTATGATGCTCCAGGTTCACATGAAGTTTCGCAAAAAGAAACGCTTTGGGGAATTGCTAAAAAATACAATGTTTCTGTTGATGAATTGAAAAAAGCTAATCCAACATTAGAAACAGACGGTTTAAAAATAGGACAGCATCTAAATATTCCTTCTAATGCAGTAGTTTCAGAAAATGTAGTTAATACAGAAAATGTAAAACCAGAAATTGTTCCTGTTGCAAATACAGAGCTTAACGTTAAAGTACAAGTTAAAGAGACAAAATACTCAATTGCTAAGAAGTACGGAATAACAGTCGCAGAATTAGAGCGTCAGAATCCATCTATCAAAAAGAAACTCCGAGTAGGGCAATCTTTAAAGATTAGTACCACAGCAGAAAAAGCCAATCAATTATTAGAAACAGCCGATTTAAATACTGGGAAACAAGGCGATATTTCTTCAAATGTAGTCGCGGTTACTCCAAATGGAGTTAATACTGATGTAACAAAACCTGAAATTATTACTTCAGAAAACACAGAAGTTGTCGTTGAGGTGCAGCCAAAAGAAACAAAGTACGCTATTGCAAAAAGATATGGAATTACAGTAGCTGAATTAGAACGACAAAATCCATCAATAAAAGGAAAACTTCCAGTAGGATCTGTTTTAAAGATTAAAACCACTAAGGAAAAGGCTGATGCTTTAAATGCAAATTCATCTCAAGTAATTGATAATAATCAGCCATCAATAGAAGTTGCAGATAATTCAAATGTTGCTAAAGACTCGGGAATTGTTAGAATAAGCAATCATTCCGATTTAATTAATCAGCTGATTAGTAATGCGACCGAAAATATAGGAACACGTTACCGTTCTGGAGGAACTACAAAAGCAGGTTTTGACTGTTCAGGTTTAATGTTTTGTACTTTCGGTAATTTCGACATTAAGCTGCCAAGAAGTTCAATAGAACAATCTCGCATAGGAACAAAAATAGCTTCAGAAGAAGCTCAAAAAGGCGATTTAATTTTCTTTAAAACCAATGGAAGACGCCATATAAATCATGTTGGTATGGTTGTTGAAAATGTCGATGGCGAGATTAAATTTGTACATTCCTCTACTCACGGCGGTGTTATGATTTCTTCAACAAAAGAAGCTTATTACACAAGAGCATTTTCGCAAGTAAATCGTGTTTTAGATTAATTAAAAAATAGAGAAAGTTTATTTTTTAATACTTTATTCTAATTTGTGCCAAAAGTGGCCGCATCCATTTTTGCATTCAGTATTTCTCCTTTCAGTATCAGTTATTTTAAATACCCAAATTAATGACGTTACTGTTTTCTTATTTTCTGCCTCAGGAAGCTCACTTAATTTATTAAATGCGATTTTAGTATCGTAGGTTTTTAGAATCACAATTGATGTGTAGGTCTGTTTTAATGGGATTGTATTTATTGCCCTTTGATAAGTTTCCGTATTATAATCCACTTTGTTTGGTATAGAATTGAAAATGTAATTTTTTAATAGTGCAAAAACATCTTCAAAATTAAAATCATCACTTTCAAGTAAAAGTCTTAAGCCTTGATTAAAGCTTATTCTGTCTTGTGCAATCTTATTTATCAGCAGTTCTATTGGACTTATCATTTTTCAAATTTTGGTTACAACTAAAATAAGAAATATCTCTTTTAAGTTATATCTAACCGTTATTTTCATTTTTAGATCAATTTCTGAATTTAAAATTTCAAGATATAGAATTTCAGAAAAAAGTATATCTTTAACCAACCAAAAACCAAAAAAATGCAAGAAAACGACCAAGAAAATTTTAAAAGAGAACTCGGATTATTAGACGGAACCATGCTTGTGGTTGGTTCTATGATTGGATCTGGAATATTTATTGTAAGTGCTGATATCGCCAGACAAGTAGGCTCAGCAGGATGGCTCACGCTAATTTGGTTAATTTCAGGATTAATAACTGTTATTGCCGCTGTAAGTTATGGCGAATTAAGTGCAATGTTTCCAAAAGCTGGCGGACAATATGTGTATCTAAAAGAAGCATACAACAAGTTAATTGCATTTTTGTATGGCTGGAGTTTCTTTGCGGTAATTCAAACTGGTACAATTGCCGCTGTTGGAGTTGCTTTTTCGAAGTTTGCTGCATATTTGTATGAACCCTTTAGCGATGAAAATATACTGTATGAGATTGGCTCTTTTAAGCTCAATGCAGCACAGTTAGTTTCGATATTCACTATAATTTTATTGACATATATCAATAGTCGCGGTGTAAAAAACGGTAAAATACTGCAAACCGTTTTAACAATTATCAAGATTTTATCATTACTAGGATTAATTATTTTTGGATTAACGCTTGCAGCAAAAGCTTCTGTATGGGACGCTAACTGGGCAGACGCTTGGAATACACGTTCGTCTGACAAAGAAAGCGGTTCGTGGATGCCAATTGGAGGTACAGCTTTGATTACTGGAATTTCCGCAGCAATGGTTGGTTCTTTATTTTCGAGTGATGCATGGAACGGAGTTACTTTTATTGCAGGCGAAATTAAAAACCCAAAACGTAACGTTGGTTTCAGTTTATTTTTAGGAACTTTTATTGTTACAATTATTTACGTTCTTACAAATATTATGTATTTGGCAGTAATTCCGCTTGATGAAATCGCAACAGCAAAATCTGATCGTGTGGCAGTTGTAGCATCACAATATATTTTTGGAAACATAGGAACTTTGATTATTGCAATAATGATTATGATTTCGACTTTTGCCTGCAATAACGGATTGATTATGGCTGGTGCAAGAGTTTATTATACAATGGCAAACGATGGCTTGTTCTTTAAGAAAGCTGCAGTTTTAAATAGTTCAAGTGTGCCGGCTTGGGCACTTTGGGCACAGTGTATCTGGGCTTCCGCTTTATGTCTTACAGGGAAATATGGTGATTTGTTAGATTTTGTAATCATCATTGTTTTGATTTTTTATATTCTTACGATTTATGGAATTTTTATCTTACGCAAGAAAATGCCGGATATCGAAAGACCTTATAAAGCGTTTGGATATCCTTTTTTACCAATGTTGTATATAATAATTGCAACAGCAATTTGTATATCATTGCTTGTTGTGAAATTTTCAACTTGCGGTTGGGGCGTATTGATTATGCTTACAGGAATACCAGTTTATTATCTAACAAAACCAAAAGAAGTTTAGTACTGGCTTTGAGCTAAAAGTAATATCTAGATATAAAAAAACGCCTTATTCATAAGGCGTTTTTTCGTTATAATTAAGATGAATGATTTAAATATACAGAATCTCCATGAAGAAAACTTTTATGAGGTTTAAGCCAAATCATTATTAATTCTTTCCTCAGTAGGTCTTAAGAAAATTAGATATATTATAATAAGTATCCCAAATAATATAAAATCAGGTTTTAAGAATAATATTAGAAAAGCAGCACCTTCTAGAACTGCCCATCGCATTATAGAAGCAGTTTGATAAACAGGCAGTTTGTCTTCCGTTTTTAATTTAGGATCGATTTGTTTTAATTGCGATTTGAACAAAAATGTACTTAAAACGAAAGCCAAAATTGGGATGAAAACATATACAATTGACGACGAATCTATAACGGGAATGTTTTTTAATTTTTCAATTGAAAGCTCTCCTAAAAGGAAATAAGCAAGGATTGTTCCTGCACAAACTGCAAGATGAATAATTTGCAGGGTTTTGATTTTTTCGGTCATGATTTGGTTTTTTGAGAGTACAATATAAAACTAAAAAATCTGCGGGCAATAAAAAAATAGTGAGTTACTAAGCTTGGAGCATAAAAAAAAGACACTGTTTAGAAAAACAGTGTCTTTTGATGTTAAATAATCTATTGAAACTGTTATACAACAGCGGGTTCAACAGAAGATTTTATAGTTGAATTAATAATAGAAATAGTAAGCGGGTCTGATTCTCCAGAGAAAAAAGCATCTAATATTTCTTGAAATATCGGATTTGTATTTTCAGTCATAGAAAAAAGTGTCATAGATGAACGTAATTTTCGAGCATCTAAATCCCCAAGAATTCCATCAGCTGATTTTCTTTTAAAAGTTAATAACAGCTCTGAAATCTCTATAAGATGTTTTCCTAAAATAGGATGGTCTAAAAATTCTGACGCTTCTTTTAAATCGGCAATTGCATAAAGATTTGCAGTATCACTTTTACCTAATCCTTTAACCTGTGGAAAAATGAACCACATCCAGTGAGTTTCTTTCTTTCCTTTTTTAATTTCTGAAAGTGCGGTAAGATAAAGTTTATTCTGCGCATCTAAAAAGCGCGCTAAATCATTGTTTGAATATGCCATTTGTGGTATTGTATTTAAAAAAGGGTTGCAAAAGTACTAAAAAAGAAAGGGTCTGCCTAATAAAAGGTGCACGTAGTGAGTATTTTAACTTTTTTCTGCAGAATTTTCCTTACCATTATTGAGTAAGAAAAAGCTCATTTAGAGTTGTTTATATATCATAAACTCGTTTAGTTTGTCTAAAAGTCAGATTTATTCTAGGCAAAACCTGCCGTGCTGTTTTTGGAACTTGATGCTGCCAAAAACTATTAGTAGTTCCCGACATTAATAAAAAAGAACCATGATGCAGCGGAATTTCAACCTGTGGAATTTCCTTGCTGTATTTATGTCGGAGTCTGAACATTCTCGTTTCGCCAAAAGTTACCGAAGCGATAATAGGATTTGGTCCCGTATTATGTTCTTTGTCACTGTGCCAGCCAACACCATCATTTCCATTTCTATATAAATTTAGCAGAAGACTATTAAAATCAAGCTGAGTTTCTTTCTCTACACGGCTCCGAATGGTTAATAATTCATAAGTCCAATCTGGTCCATTTAGATCTGCTCCGGGATTATCTTTGTCTTCATACCAAGAAATCATTCGAGGAACAGTGTAAGTTTTATCATAAATTTCCATTTCATATTCTCTCCATTTGGTTTTGCGAAGTATTCTTTCGTAAAAACGATCAGATTCTTCTTTGCTAAAAAAATTATCTATAAGAATAAGTTCTGAGTCAGGAATGTCAAATATTTTTTTGCCTTCCAAACCAGTCGCAAATAATTCGGTGTCGTTAAATAGTGTCATAACTTAAATTTTCTAAGTTCAGGCTTAATTCTGAAAATGCTTATTGAAGAATACTTTTCGAGGATATTTTTCTGCGAAAGCAAAAATCAATTGTTCTATATATTGATTGCTTTTATAAGTCGTAACATAGTTTTTTACTTCTTCAGGATCATGAATCGAAATATCTGATGGAATATAACCCATACCATAAAAATGACCGTTTTCAATCCAAATACAACTGCGTTCCTCTTTTGATCTTCCCTTGTCTATAATAGCAAAAGAAGGTCTGTTGTTCAATAAAAAAGCAATAGCATTATCAACTTGTTCGTTATGAAGCAAAACATCAGGCAGATTTCTAACATCATTATTTTGCGGAAGTTCTCCTTCTTCGGGTCTGGAATATTTGCAGAATCGTTGATCAATTTCAAATTGTGCAGACAGATCTCGGAGTAAATTTATAGCGTTATACAAACTATTAAATTCATGAATGCAAGTCTGAAATTTGCTCAGTTTTCCAACAGCTAAATATTTATAACCGTTTCGTGCTTCATATTGATAAATGCCAAATTTTGCTTCAAAACGTTTTAATGCTCTATTGTAGGTTGGCCAAAGTTGTTTTATTTCCGTGCATTCTAATAAAAGTGCCATCAATTCGGTAGCGCAGATTTCAAAGGAAATTCCGTGAATATCTCTCAAGAAATGCTGTCTTTGAGAATTGATATTATTGCCGCTAAAATGCGATGCCACACGTTTTTTTACATTGATAGCTTTTCCAACATAAATCACTTTTTTCGCCTGATTATAAAAATAATACACACCTGGTTTTTCAGGTAAATTATTAAAATCATCTGGTGGAAGGTTAGGAGGTAGGCGCTGATCTTGAGCCGTTTTTTTAATCATATTCTCGATTTCTCCCGCGTCATCCCATTCTAACAGAAGAGAAAATAATACAGCAGTCGCATCTGCGTCTCCACCAGCGCGGTGTCTGTTTTCTAGAGATATATTTAAAGAATTGCAAAGATTTCCTAAACTGTAAGAACCTAAACCCGGCTTGATTTTTCTTGCTGCACGAACTGTACAAAGTTTTTGTGCCGACCATTTAAAACCTGCTTGCTCCAGCTGATGGTGAACAAATGAATAATCGAAGTTTACATTATGAGCAACAAAAATACGATCAGTAAGCATTTCCAATACTTTCTCTGAAATGTCATCAAAAATAGGTGCGTTCGCCACCATTTCGTTATTAATACCCGTTAATCCAAAAATAGAAAGAGGGATATCCTGTTCTGGATTTACAAGAGTTTCATAACGATCCAACACTTTTGTACCATCATGAATAATAATGGCAATTTCTGTAATGCGGCTGCCACTGGCATTTCCGCCTGTGGTTTCAATATCGACTATGGCATATTCCGTATTTTTCATCTGTATATAACGTAAATTCTTCGTTAGTTATTTAATTTTTAACACATAGAAACATAGATTTTCTTTGAGATAAAAGGCATTTCACTTGTTTAAAACAAACATAACTATGTGTGAAAACTTGTTTTCTTTTATTTCTTTTTTTAAGTTTTGAACCTATGCTTCTATGTGTTTAAATAAATTTTTAAAATTTCATTCGATGTCTTGGCAGATTAATTTCGTGTCCTTGCGGATAAGGTTTACGATGTGTTAGGCTTATATCTTCTTTAATTTGGTTTTGTGTTTTATATTGGTCTTTAGAATCCATATAACGCGGATCTGGAATAAAAGGCATTTTTGCCATTTTAATTATTGTTATCGTTGGGAAATGATAATCAACTTCAACATTTCCTAATAATAAATAGCAGCCGCCACCCTGAAACGGATATTTTTCTAAGCTGTCAGGAAAATGTGCCGTATCAAAATAAGTACCTTCATGATCAATCCAGGTTCCAAAATACATAGTTCCTTTTTTTGTAGGAACGTGTTTTCTAGAAATCAAGTAAGCCAGCATTCGAACTTGTCTTTTATGATATTTGACTAAATCTTTAGCCATAATATCGCCGCGATGTTTGGTTTGCAAAATGTCAAAAACCGTACACGAAACAGGAAAACTCAGTAATTCGATTTCGTCAAAAGCATCTTCAAAAACAGAACGTTCCAATGTCGGAAGTTTATATTCTTTAACAGGTTCTTGTAAAAGTTTTAAATTCCTGTTTTCAGGTTTAAAATTGTTCAGCAGCAAACTTGCAATAACCAAAAGCTGGTTTTTAGTTTTTCCTGTAAAACGAAAAGCACCAATGAAAATCAAAATTTTGATATTTTCAATCCCTATTGGAATACGATTGATGAAATCTTCTAAAGAAATATAATCACCATTTTTATTTCGGTCTTCCTCAATTAAATGTGCTGTTTTCGATTCCAAACTCTGAATGTGCATAAAACCGAGGTAAATATCTGTACCATATAAAGTAGTTTGATATTCGCTTTTATTCACACATGGATTATGAATTGTTCCGCCAGACATTCGTGCTTCATGTACATAAACTTCAGTTCTGTAAAATCCGCCCTGATTATTGATTACCGCAGTCATAAACTCAATAGGATAGTACACTTTCAGATATAAACTCTGATAACTCTCAACAGCATAAGAAGCCGAGTGCGCTTTGCAAAAAGAATATCCAGCAAATGATTCAATCTGACGATAAATTTCCTGACTTAAACCAACTGGATGTCCTTTTTGAGCACAGCAGGCAAAGAAATTATCTTTTACTTTTTGTAAAGCTTCTAGAGATCTTCCTTTTCCAGACATGGCACGACGAAGAATATCACCATCAGCAGCGGGAAGTCCGCCGTAATGTAAAGCGATTTTGATAACATCTTCCTGATAGACCATAATACCGTAGGTTTCACCAAGCTGTTCTTTGAAAACTTCATGAAAATATTCAAATTGCTGTGGATTATTATGACGAAAAATATACTCTTTCATCATTCCCGATTGTGCAACGCCGGGACGAATGATAGACGATGCAGCAACCAGAATTTTATAATTATCACAATTTAAACGACGTAATAAGCCACGCATAGCAGGACTTTCGATATAAAAACAGCCAATCGTTTTTCCCTGTGCCAGATAAACATTGCACAAAGCTTCATCTTTAGAAATCGAAGTATTACGAATGTCAACTTTTATTCCTCGGTTTTTAGCAATCAGTTTTACACTGTCATCAATATGCCCAATGCCTCGCTGACTCAGAATATCGAATTTTTCAAAACCAATTTCTTCTGCAATATGCATATCAAAAAGCACAATTGGAAATCCTTTTGGAGGCATTTCTAAGGGCGTGTAATTCGTAATTGGCTCTTCAGAAATCAGAATTCCGCAGGCATGCATACTGCGCTGGTTTGGATATTTTTCGAGCAGCATTCCGTATTGCTGAACCAGTTTTACAATTTTATTGGTTTCATGCAAAGCCATTGGATTCTTGGCCAGCATATCAAGTTCTTCTTTCGGAAGTCCAAAAACTTTTCCAACTTCCCTAAATATAGATCGGTATTTAAATTCGACATTCGTACCGCAGAAAGCAACATGATTTCGACCGTATTTTCCGAAGATATATTCTAGAATTATATTGCGTTCCTGCCAGCTCCAGTCAATATCAAAATCAGGCGGCGTTTTACGGTTGAGGTTTAAGAACCGTTCAAAATACAAATCCAGCTCGATAGGACAGATATCGGTTATTCCAAGACAATACGCAATGATGCTGTTGGCACCGCTTCCACGTCCAATGTGCATGAAACCTTGACTATTACTGTATTGAATAATATCCCAAGTAATTAAAAAATAACCGCTGAATTGCAATTCGTCAATAACTTTTAATTCTTTTGCTACACGAGCTTTTGCTTCTAAATTATCTTTATCGTAACGATTTTTAAATCCTTCCCAAGCTAAATCAGTAAGTTTTTCTAAATCTTCCTGACGGCTTTTTGTATAGAATCTTTTGTTTTTTGGAGTTTCAAAATCATATTCGAAATTACAGGAATCAATGATTTTTTGCGTATTGCTTATAATTTCAGGATATTTTTCATAGAAAGGCAAAAGAGATTCTACCGGTTGCATGATATCCGAAACTTTGCAGTAATCCGCTTCTGTAAGTTTTGATAAAATAATATTAGTGTCAATTGCCCGAAGAATTTTATGCAGATTGTATTCTGTTTTGGTTCTAAAAGTTACTGACTGTAAAACTACCATCTGAGCAATTTTATTTTTGTGTTCTGATGTAAAAAGCCTCGAAACTTCTTCAGGACGAATACCGATAAATTCATTTTCGCGAAGAACTTTCGGAGCATTTTCTAAAGTATAAATCACAAAAACCGATTTGAATTCGGGCGCCGTCAAAGGCAGGTTTTCTCCACTGAAATTATGTTCGGTTAAAAATCGATTCATTTCAGCTAAACCTTCTGTATTTTGAGCCAAACCGATAAATCGGAATTGATGATTACAGCGAAATTCTATTCCAACTAAAGGTTTAATTTCTTTTTCCTGACAAGCTCTTATGAAATCATAAATACCTGTTACGGTATTAATATCTGTTAATGCCATTGCTTTTACACCAAATGAAACGGCTTGGCTAATCAATTCCTTAAGCGGAATTGTGCCGTAACGTAATGAATGATATGAATGACAATTAAGATACATTATTTGTTGCGTTTTAAAATTTCGTCTTTAGTGTTTGGTTTAAAAGAAGCTCCTGCACAGCGCATTACAGCATCAAATCCATAACGTTTTTTCATTTTATCCATCGCTTCATAAAGTGAAAGCATTTCCTGAGTGTCTTCAAAAAGATCAATTTGATAAGTACCGCGCACCAATCCGCTGAAGCGAACGCCAATCAAGCGCAATCGCATACGACGCTGATAAACTTTCTCGAAAAGTTCGGTTACATTTTTAGTCAGAATATGATCGGCTGAGGTATAAGCTACTCGGCATTGTTTGGTTTCGGTATCAAAATTGGCGTAACGTATTTTAACCGTAACCGTTGAGGTCAGCCATTGTTCTGCACGAAGCTGAAAAGCTAATTTTTCGACCATTCCCAACAATATCCTTCTCAGTTTTGCAATATCTATAGTGTCTTGAGTAAAAGTAGTTTCAGTAGAAATTGATTTTCTTTCCGTATAAGGTTCAACAGGTGTGTTGTCAATTCCGTGTGCTTTTTTCCAAAGTTCAAGACCATTTTTGCCAATCATTTGCTGTAAAACCTCAGCAGGCATTTCGGCCAAAGTCTGAATTTTACGAACGCCAATTCTAGACAAAAGCTGAAAAGTAACTGCACCAACCATTGGGATTTTCTGAATCGATAACGGATTTAAAAAGTCTTGTACACCTTGTTCTGGAATTTCAAGATTCCCTACAGGTTTACCTTCTCCGGTAGCAATTTTAGAAACGGTTTTATTGATGGATAATGAAAAACTAATGGGAAGCCCTGTTTCTTTAATGACTTTTTGAGCCAATTCATCTGTCCATTTATAATTGCCGTGAAATTTATCCATTCCAGTAATATCCAAATAAAATTCATCGATACTCGCTTTTTCCATTACTGGCGCTTTTTCCTGAATAATCTGGGTAACATCATGCGATAACTGCGAATATAATTCCATATCGCCTTTCATAACTTTAGCCTGTGGACAAAGTTTCAGCGCCATATGAATAGGCATGGCAGAACGCACTCCAAAACGGCGCGCTTCATAAGAACAAGATGCTACAACACCGCGATCTCCGCCACCTATAATAAGCGGAATATCATTGAGTTCAGAGTTGGTGCGTCTTTCGCAGGATACAAAAAAGGTATCCAGATCCATATGTACAATTGCCCTTGCCATTTTCCTTTTTGTTTTTGTATGGAACAAAATTAGCACAGATAAGAACAATTTTTTATATATTTGCTGTTCCAAATTATAACAAATTAATTATGTCTTTATTTTCAGATAACATCAGAGCATTGAGGGTTAAGCATAAAATATCGCAGGAGAAATTAGCTGGAAACCTTAGTATTACAAGAGGAAGATACGTGAAATACGAAGATGGAACTTCGGAAGCACCGTATGATATTTTAAAGAAAATTGCCTTGTTTTTTCATACAAGTATCGATTTGTTATTGTCGGTCGATATTCGGAAAATAAACATCGAAAACTTGATAAAACTTGAGGGTAACCGACTTATTTTACCAATTCAGGTTGATAATTTTGGCGAAAATTATATCGAAATTGTATCTCAAAAAGCAAAAGCAGGATATCTCAACGGATATGCTGATCCAGAATATATTGAAAGTTTACAGCAGGTTTCGCTTCCGTTTTTAGGTCCTGGTAAACATAGAGGTTTTCCTGTAGAAGGCGATTCAATGCCTCCGCACGAAGCTGGTTCGATAATTATTGGGCGTTATGTTGAAAGGTTAGGAGAGGTGATGGATGGAAAAACCTATATTTTGATTACCAAAAATGAAGGAATGGTTTATAAACGTCTTAATAAGAACAAAAAAAACACCTTGGTTTTAGAATCGGATAATAGTTTTTACCCGAATTATGAAGTGAAAGCTTCTGATATTTTGGAGATTTGGGAGTACGAATGCAACATCGGACGATCAGATAAAAAACAAACATTGTCTGAAACCGAAAGCATGAAAGAACTGCTTCTAGAAGTGAAAAGAGAAGTGATGGAAATTAAAAATAATACTTCAAATACTTAAAAAAGAAAAATAAGGAAAAGAGTTTTTTTATTTTTAAATCCGAATGTCACTCTGAGCGAAGTCGAAGACCTTTTGTGCTATAAAGCCTTTCGATTTCGCTCAGGGTGACAATAGAGAAATAAAAAAATCTAAAAAACCTTTGCAAAACTCAAGCCATATTGCTGCCCGTTATAAAAAGGCATTATCATAGAAGTTGATTTATTTTCAGAAGATGATTTGAATAATTTTTTAGTGATATATGGATTCATCCAATAGGCGATTTTTGTACTCAAAATCCCGATTCCGGCTCCAGCGGCAACATCGGTTAACCAATGGCGATTGTTGTAAATTCTAAATAATCCCGTTCCAGTTGCAACAGCATAACCTGCAATTCCGTACCAAATAGATTTGTCTTTGTATTCCTGCCATAAAAATTCGGCTCCTGCAAAAGCAGTTGCTGTGTGACCGGAAGGAAAGGAGTTGTTCGAACTTCCGTCTGGCCTTTCTTCATGTGTAATCGATTTTAAACCTAAAACCGTTGTCGCCATAATGGCATATGAAGTCACAAATATAACAGAACGATCCCGCATATTATTTTTACCTTTCACACCAAAAGCGTTCAAAGCATAAACCGATGCCGCAGGTGCATATTGCGAGAAATCATCAATGGTGATTTTGTTGTCAATATCTTCAGTAACTTCTTTTTTAATTTGCGAATTAAAACTCAGCAACTGATCGCTTTCAAGTCCAATAACACCGTACCCAATTAATACACCAGGAATAATCAATTGTTTGTAATTGAATTTTAGCTGATGTGAAGTACTGTCAATTTTTGTAATGGAGTCGTTTTGTTGAGCATTTGCGCTCAAAAAAACGAATAGAAATACCAGAGAAATAGCTTTACAAGACATCGTTTGTTTTTGTTATGATTTACAATAATAACGAATGTCCAATCAAAGTATTTTTACCTTAATTGAACCTTAAGTTAATATTAACCTGTTGGTTTTAAATAAGGGAATTGTATTAAGATTGGCTAAATATTTTGGAATTTAGCAGGAGCGATTTATATTATAGCAATGGATTTCAATCCGTTGAAATTTGATTGTAACACGTTTTTAAAGTCCCAGAGGGACGATTCATATTGTAAGGCTGGATTTCAATCCAGTCTAAATATGTCATCGAGCCTACAGCTCTTTTGCATTGCGGAATTTCTTTGCCAACCGGATTAAAATTCGGCCCTACAATATAAACCAAGCTTACGGCTCTTTTAATATTTTTGTTTAAATAATCAACAATTATTCTTTATACCTTCAACGAAAACCAAAACGTACTTCCCAATCCCAAATTACTTTCTACGCCAACATTTCCGTTCTGTGCTTCAATAAATTCTTTACTAATGGCTAATCCTAATCCTGTTCCAGATTTTTGACTGCCGGGAACTTGAAAATATTTATCAAAAACTCGGTCTTTATATCTTGTGTCAATTCCTTTTCCAGTGTCGATAACCTGAAAAACGATTTGATTATTTTCTTTTCTTAGTTTGATAAAAATAGTACTTTTTTCAGAAGAATATCTGATTGCATTGGACAAATAATTAATTAAAACCCAACCTGTTTTTTCGCTGTCGGCTTTCACATCTTGAAGATCTTCATCAGCGTCAATTACAAGTTTAATTTGTTTTTGGTCGGCTTGAACTTTTACTGCTTCAACAGCATAATTTACAATTTTATGCGGATTGCTTTTTTCGATATTCAGCTGAATATTTCCAGTTTCTAATTGTGATAAATTAAGCAATTCGCCTGTAATTTTCAACAATCTCTGACTGTCATCTTTTATACTTTCTACCAATTGTTTTTGGTCGTCGTTCATATCGCCCGTTTTTCCATTTTCAAGTAATTGAAGACTTAATTTTATAGAAGCAATTGGCGTTTTTAATTCGTGTGAAACTGTCGCAATAAAATTGGTTTTGGCAAAATCCAGTTCTTTAAAAAGGGTAATATTTCTCAGGATAATAACATCACCAATATTGATTTCTTTTTCTTCTCCCGTTGGAATTATTGTAATATTTAGAATTTCTTTTTCGAAATAACTTTCTTTTCCGTGTGCATAAATTTTAAGCGGTTGTTTTTTTGGTGCATCAACATCCTCTTTTAAAATCAGAGAACGAATCAAATCATTAGATAAGGCTAGAGTAGAAGCCGATTTTCCGATAACATCTTCCAATTTCAGTCCAATAATTTTCAACGCTTCATCATTGGCAAATAAAACAATTCCTTCATGGTCTAAACCAATAATTGGATCGTGCATATTATTGATAAGTGTTTCTAGTCGTTTCTTCTCAAAAAAGAGCTTATACAAATTGCTGTCATTATATTCCTGAAGTTTCTGCGCCATCGTATTAAACGATTTTGCTAAATCTCCATATTCATTATGATTGGTAAAATGAACACGCTCTGAATAGTTTTTATTAGCAATTTCCTTAATACTCAGCGTTAATTCCTTAATTGGATTGGCAATATTATTGGGTAAATTAACCAGCAGATTAAAAGCAATCAGAAAACATAAACTGCCCACAATTGCAATCCATAAATTGGCATTTTCGGCAGTTAGTTTTGCAATGTCGCTTTTCTGTTTTATTGCATCCAGATTCAGTTTCATAATCGCAAAAATATTCTGTCTGATTTTTGTTTTTAAAGCTTCGCTGGCACCATTTTTTTCTAAAACAGTAAAACTTTTTTCCAGATTTTCGGTTGCTTCCTTTTCTCCGGGTTCCGTAACATTTTGTGTTTGTTTTTCAAGATAATCCTTGAAAATAAGAATCTTACTATCAGAGTTCGTTTTAATTTCATCCAAAGACAAAATCATATTTCTAGAATATTCCAGCGTGTTATAATTTGCTTTCAGAATATTCTCTGTATCTGCTTTTATCAAAAAAACAGAATAACCGCTCACTAACGAAAGTATAATGATCATTAAAAATAACAATCCAACTCCCAGATTCAATTTGGTTTTAATTCTCATATTTTAATTTTTGTGTGAAATGTTACTTGTGTAAGATATAAAATGTGAGATGTGAAATGATCTTTGAGAAATACATTTTACATCTCACATTTTACATTTCACATTTCAAGATAATATTACAAGATCGACATTTGACAGAGACAGTTTGTTCGGCAAACGTCTAAAAATTGTTGTAGACAAAATTACTTTAAATAAATTCAAATGCGGTTTCCCGATACATACAGTTGTAATTTGTTTTTCTTCTACAGTTGTTAAAATAGCATTTGCAATATTTGAGTTTTCTAATTTTATCACTTCTGCGCCTAATTGTACGGCGAGTTTAAAATTATTAATTAAATGCCGTTGTTTGTCCAAAGCAATTTTTGTACTGCTTTCTTTTGGCGTTTCCACATACAAAACATACCATAGTCCGTTATAATAACTTGCCAGACGAGCAGCTTTTCTAATTACAATTTTAGCCGTTTTATCATTGCTGCTTATGCAGGCTAAAAGTTTTTCGTGTCGTAAAGCATGAAGATTCGGAACTTCATTTTCAACTTTTCGAACGACCTGACTCGCTACTTCTTTCAAAGCCAATTCTCGAAGTTGTAAAATCTGTTCCGATTTAAAAAAGTTCGTTAAAGCGGTCTGAATTTTATCTGGAGTATAAATTTTTCCTTCTTTCAAACGTGCAATCAAATCTTCGGATGTTAAATCGATATTCACGACTTCATCCGCCAATCGTAAAACATTATCAGGAATTCGTTCCTGAACATCAATATTTGTAATACGTTTTACATCTTCATTTAAACTTTCAATATGCTGAATGTTTACAGCCGAAATCACGTTAATTCCAGCATCCAGAATCTCTAATACATCCTGCCAGCGCTTTTCATTTTTGCTTCCTTCAATGTTGGTGTGTGCCAATTCATCAACAATAACCACCTCTGGACGAAGATTAATAATCGCCTGAACGTCGAGTTCTTCAAGTTCTTTTCCTTTATAAAAAATAGTCCGTCTCGGAATTATAGGTAATCCTGCTAATAATTCATGAGTTTCTTTTCGCATGTGCGTTTCGATGTAGCCAATTTTTACATCGATTCCGTTTTTTAATAACGAATGTGCTTCCTGAAGCATACGAAAAGTCTTGCCCACACCGGCACTCATTCCAATGTAGATTTTGAACTTTCCCTTTCGTGATTTCTGAATTAAATCGAGAAAGTGCTGTGCATTATTTTCTTTTTCTTCTTTCATGTTTTTTTGCCACGAAGGTGCTAAGTCACAAAGTTTTTTTTAGCCACAGATTATACAGATTAAAATGATTTTTTTTCGCCACGAATTACACCAATTTACACCAATTTTTTTTTAATATAATTCGTGGAAATTGGTGTAATTGGTAGCAAATAAATCTACACAAAGGCATTAAAAAATGCTTTTAATCTGTGGCAAGAAACATTCTCCTAAAAACTAATCGCCAAGGAAGACGTCACAAACGTATTCGTATCCGTTGGAACATTATTTTTTGTAAAAATTTCATCCTTACTCGAAAGATTTCTAGCCTCAATTCTAAACATTACATTATCAGTAACTAAGTAATCAAAGTTAGCTGAAAATCCGTAAGTTTTAAAACCATTTGGTGTTTCAGTTGCGATAATTACCCCTTTTTCATCACTATAATATTCGCCGCGCGCTGCAAGCTGAATTTTATCCGTTGGTTTGTATTGCAAAATTAAAACTGGCGAAAACCAAGTATCGTATTTATTACTGTTTTTAGCCGATTGCTGAGATCCAACATCAAGACCAGCTGTTATGTTTGTTTTTTCCGTTACTTTAAATTGTCCGTAGAAGTTATTAAAATAGCGCCATTTTTTGTCAATGTCCGGCTGCTCATTTCCAACATAAGTACTCCAGTTTAAAACAACTCGATCAGACGGTTTGTAAGTAACCTGAGTTCCAAAAGCGGGCGTTTGATTTCCTTCAATCTTCTCAATTCGCTGCCAGCCATTTAAGTACATACCCGCCAAATACCATTCTCCAGATTCAGAAGTATAACCAATTTTAACTCCTGTTTCATAATAAGGAGAATTTTCAGCCAGAATACTTCGTGATAAAGTCTGGCAATCTTTTCCAATCGCACTTTCAAAACCAATATGCGAAGGCATAATTCCAGCATCAATCCATAAATTATGAGTCGATGAAATCCTTACACCAACATTTGCTTCGTAAACATTTTTCAGCAAGCCTTGTTCAGCCGCCATATTGTATTCGGCGTAAGTTCCCGCCATCAGAGCAAAATTACCACGAATATTATCTTTGTTGTAATTTACTTTTGCCATTCCTAAATTAATATTCACTTCATTACTTTTATTAAAATTGTAAAAAAAGTTTGGTCGAGTATGATTTTCAGGTTTTCCAAAATCGTAACTATAATAAGTTTCTACATATCCTGAAAATGTTAATGGACTTTTTGATTCTTCTTGTGCATGTAAATTGCTGTAACCGAAAGCGATTAAAGCAGTAAGTATAATTTTTTTCATTTTTAATTGTGGTATTCAAACCCGAAAGGGTTAATTAATTATTAGTAGATTTTTTTTAGGAGCTATTTCCCGCTATCCGTTTCAATCTTTTGTACCGAACGCCGGTACAAAAGGATTTTCACTACTATCGGGGCTAGAGTATTTGGGGTAAAAAGGCGTTTTTGTTTCCTGCAAGGTTTTTGAAACCTTGTAGGTATTTAATTTTAAAGTTTTTGATTCAACGTCTTGTTTTGTCATTTCGATCCCGAGGCTTCGGGATCGAAATGACAAGAATGTGCATAGAGAAAATCTTAGAATCTTAGCCACTCAGTCCCGAAGCTTCGGGATTAGAACCTCGTTTTATCGAAGCGCATCAAGCGCCACATTCAATTCCAAAACATTAACAGTTTCAGGTCCAACAACAGCCGAATTAATTTTAGATTCAACCAAAGCTTTTACTTTAGCTTCATCCAATTTTCTTTCTTTGGCAATTCGTTTTACTTGAATCAAAGCACCTTGAGGAGAAATATTAGGATCTAATCCACTTCCTGAAGCCGTTACCATATCAGCCGGAATTTCAGATTTTTTCAAGTAAGGATGAACAAGTAAAAGGGTATCAATTCTTTTTTGAACCAAAGCTAAATATTCAGCATTACTTGGACCTTTGTTACTTCCGGCACTTCCGGCAGCATTATAATCAACGGCAGAAGGTCTTCCCCAGAAATAATTCGATTTATCGAATTTTTGACCAATTTTTTGGTATCCAACCACTTTTCCGTTAACCGAAATCGTTTCTCCTTTCCCTTGATTTGGGGCTAATTTTGCAATTCCGTAAATCGCTAGAGGATAAATAACCGCAAACAAAATCAAAGTAAATACGGTAAGTTTTAATAGTGAAAATATAGTTTTCATGTTTTTAATTTAAAATGTTAGAAGTAAAATGTTAGAAGTAAAATGTAAAATGTAGATTTTCACATTTCACTAACCACATTTCACTAAATAAATAGAGCAACAAGCAAATCAATTACTTTGATTCCGATAAAAGGAACAATTAAACCACCCAAACCATAAATTAAAAGGTTTCTTTTTAGGATGGCACTGGCTCCAATTGGACGATAATCGACACCTTTCAGCGCAAGCGGAATCAATATCGGAATGATAATCGCGTTGAAAATTACAGCTGATAAAATCGCACTTTCGGGACTGTGCAGATTCATGATATTTAAACCTTGCAGCGCAGGAATCGCAGTAATAAAAAGAGCAGGAACAATAGCAAAATATTTCGCAACGTCATTTGCAATAGAAAAAGTAGTTAAAGTACCTCGAGTCATTAAAAGCTGTTTTCCAATTTCAACAATCTCAATTAGTTTCGTTGGATCATTGTCAAGATCGACCATGTTTCCTGCTTCTTTTGCAGCCTGAGTTCCGCTGTTCATGGCAACTCCCACATTCGCTTGAGCCAAAGCCGGAGCATCATTTGTTCCGTCACCCATCATAGCAACTAATCTTCCTTCGGCTTGCTCTTTTCGAATGTAATTCATTTTATCCTCAGGTTTCGCTTCGGCAATAAAATCATCAACACCGGCAGCTTCCGCAATAAATTTTGCTGTAAGCGGATTATCACCTGTAACCATTACTGTTTTGATTCCCATTCTGCGTAAGCGCTCAAAACGTTCTTTCATTCCCGTTTTAATAATATCCTGAAGTTCGATTACACCTTGAACTACATTATTTTTTATAACAACCAGCGGAGTTCCTCCGTTAGATGAAATCGTAATTACTTGTTGTGCAGTATCATCTGGGAAAGAATTTCCTGCTTGCAGTGCGATATTTTTGGCAGCATCTTGCGCACCTTTTCTAATATTTGTACCATCTTTTAAAATAACTCCGGAAGTTCTCGTTTCAGCGGTAAATTTGATTAAAGTAGCACCTTCAATAGATAATTTACTGGCAGTTTCGGCTCCTGCCAATTCCACGATACTTTTCCCTTCCGGAGTATCATCTGCTAATGAGCTTAGCACAGCAGATTTTATAAATTCTTCCTCTGAAATCCCTTTAGAAGGATAAAAATTGGTTGCTTTTCTGTTCCCAATTGTAATGGTTCCTGTTTTATCTAAAAGCAGTACATCAATATCTCCAGCAGTTTCGACCGCTTTTCCAGATTTCGTTATTACGTTAGCTCGCAAAGCTCTGTCCATTCCTGCAATACCAATTGCAGAAAGTAAACCTCCAATTGTAGTTGGAATTAAACATACAAACAAAGCAATGAAAGCCGCAATCGTGATGGGTGCGTTGGCATAGTCGGCAAACGGTTTTAGCGTAACGCACACAATCACGAAGATTAAAGTAAATGCGGCTAATAAAATGGTTAATGCGATTTCGTTTGGGGTTTTCTGACGGCTTGCACCTTCAACCAAAGCAATCATTTTATCTAAAAAGCTTTCGCCAGGTTCAGAAGTTACTTTTACTTTAATTTTGTCAGATAATACTTTTGTTCCTCCGGTTACTGAAGATTTGTCTCCGCCAGCTTCCCGAATTACAGGTGCACTTTCTCCAGTAATAGCACTTTCATCGATTGTAGCCAGACCTTCGATAATTTCACCATCGGCAGCAATTAAATCGCCAGCCTCACAAACAAAAACATCGTCTTTTTTTAATGCCGAAGAACTGATATTTCTAATTTCTCCGTTAGGTAAAATTTGTCTTGCGGGAGTTTCTTCTCTTGTTTTTCGCAAACTGTCGGCTTGTGCTTTTCCTCTTGCTTCGGCAATTGCTTCGGCGAAATTGGCAAACAATAGCGTTGCTAATAAAATTAAAAATACAATTAAGTTATAAGTAAGACTTCCTTGGTCGTTTGCTCCCATTAATATCGAAATGCAAACGGCAAACATAATTGCAGTTCCAATTTCTACGGTAAACATTACCGGATTTTTGATCATCATTTTTGGATTAAGCTTGACAAAAGATTGCACTAAGGCTTCTTTTACCTGTTTACTTTCAAATAATGAAGTGGATTTATTAGTTGTCATTTTTTCTTTGTATTATTTTGTTAGCTAATTTTTTTTAAACACATAGAGACATAGATTTTAACTTTGAGAAAAAGGCGTTTAACTTGCATAAATGCACATAGCTATGTGTGAAAACGAGTTTTCTTTTTACTCTTTTTTATGGACTTATTTCTATGTTTCTATGTGTTTAATTTTTTTCAGCATTTAAAAATGAGTTGTTATTTTAGTGTGAAATATTCAGCCAATGGACCTAAAGCTAACGCTGGGAAGAACGATAAAGCAGCGATAATTGCGATTACGGCAAAAGTCATTATTCCAAAAATTGAGGTATCCGTTTTTAAAGTTCCTGCACTTTCAGGAATGTATTTTTTACCAGCCAATAAACCTGCAATTGCCAATGGTCCGATGATTGGAATAAAACGGCTTAACAGCAGCACAATTCCCGTAGTGATATTCCAAAACGGATTATTATCTCCTAAACCTTCAAAACCAGAACCGTTGTTGGCCGCGCTCGAAGTGTATTCGTATAACATTTCTGAGAATCCATGATTTCCAGGATTATTTAACCAGCCTGTCGCATTTCCGCTGAACCAATAACCCATTGCAGTATCATGTGCAGCAAAGTAAGAAGCTAAAGCAGTTCCTGACAATATTAATAAGGGGTGAAGAATGGCGATAAAAGCAGCTATTTTTACTTCCCGGGCTTCGATTTTCTTTCCTAAAAATTCAGGAGTTCGACCTACCATTAATCCAGAGATAAATACTGCCAGAATAATAAAAATATAGTAGTTCAAAATACCTACACCACATCCACCGTAAAAGGCATTAACCATCATAGCTAGTAATTCCATTGCACCAGAAACAGGCATAGAACTATCGTGCATACTATTAACTGAACCTGTAGAAATTACGGTTGTGGCAATACTCCAAAAACCTGATATTGCTGGTCCAAACCGAACTTCTTTTCCTTCCATCGCTCCATTAGTTTGGGCGATTCCCATTTTTTCGATGGCAGGATTTCCGTTAATTTCGCTCATAACCGTTGGAGTTACTAATAATAAGAATCCAACCGTCATTACGCCGAAAATTATATAGGATAGTTTTCTTTTCTTTAAATAAAAACCTAGAGCAAAAATCATCGCAAACGGAACAATCATTTGTGCCCAAAGTTCAACTCCATTAGTAAAATAAGTCGGGTTTTCTAACGGATGTGAGGAGTTAGCTCCAAAAAATCCGCCACCATTTGTACCAATATGTTTGATAGCAATAAAAGCAGCAGCAGGACCTCTCGATACTTCTACTTTGTCACCTTGTAAAGTTGTAATAGCATCTTTTCCTTCAAAAGTCATTGGAGTACCGCTAAAAACTAAAGCGATTGCAACAATTGCTGAAAGCGGTAATAAAATACGAGTACAGCTTTTAATGAAATAATTGTAAAAATTACCCAATTTTTCCGTAGTTCTTTCTTTCATTGCAGTAAAGACCATTGCCGCAGCAGCCAATCCGATACCAGCAGAAACAAATTGAAGAAACATCAGTACTATTTGTGAAAGGTATGAAACCCCGCTTTCGCCGGAATAGTGCTGTAAATTGCAATTGACTAAAAATGAAATAGCAGTATTAAATGCCAAATCGGGTGCCATAGATGGGTTGTTATCTGGGTTAAGGGGCAATGAACCTTGAGACAATAAGACAAAAAAGCAAAGAAAGAACCAAATCATGTTTATACTTAAAAGTGCTTTTAAGTGTTGTTTCCAGTTCATTTCTTCGGCAGGATTTATACCGCTGATTTTAAAAATAAATTTTTCAATTGGATTGAAAATTGGATCAAGAAGTGTTTTATCTCCCAAATACACTTTAGCAATATATTTTCCTAAAGGAATAGCTAAAACAATTGTTAAGATAAAAATACCAATGACGCCTAATAATTCTGTGTTCATAATATGTGAGTTTTTGTAAAATGTAAAATGTGAATCTGTAAAAAGTGAGATGTGATTTGTGAAATGAAAGACATCTAACATTTCACTTTTGACATTTCACATTTATTAAAATTTTTCGGGTTTGATTAATACATAAATCAAATACACGAAAACGGCGATTGAAATAATAAATAGTGCGGTCATGATTTATATTTTTTCAAAAAATTCAACTGACATAAAACAAATGGCAAAAAGCACAACGGCCAATGCGAGTAAAAGAAATGTGATCATAAGATTATTTTAGATTTTAGATTTGTGAAATGTTATTTGTGAAATGTGAGATGTAAAATGTTATTTGTGAAAAGTGATAAGTACATTTTACATTTCACAAATAACATTTCACACTATACGCCCGATGCATTAATCTGTTTGATATATTCTGCTTTAAGCGTTTGAGGAAAAAGATGTGAAATATTGCAGTGACGCATTTCCATAAAAGAAGAAACCGAAAAAACATACACATTAGAAATGGCGTTTTTAGTTTCGATGCTTCCGCTTACAAATAAACGTTCAGCAAGAGCCAGGCATTTTTTTGCCCGAACGATATTACCCGAAATAATAGATTTTTTGGTTATCTCAGCAAAGCGTTCAGCTTGTTTGCAGATTGAGGTGACTTGATTTTTCATTTGAAATGAATTTTAATGTTCTCTCTCCTTATGCCAAAATATGTTCCGAAAAAATGAAGTTGTATCTAAAGTGTTGTCAATAAAAGGAATGTAGTTTTGTGCCAAAAAAAAGGTATAAAAAAAGCCTATCATTTTGATAAGCTTTTCTCGTTTTGATATGTTATTGTTAAGCTCCAGCAGAGCGTTGTATTTATAGAAAACAACAAGTACAGATATTACATCCTCAGCGGGGTGATATTTTTTTTGATTGTTTAAGCTCCGCTGGAGCTTTTTATCATTGGCAATAAATAATCTATAAATATGATGCTTCTCCGATGCTTTAAGAATTGAATTTGCTATTAATATTGAGATTGCTATTTTAGTTGAAATTTGGAATTTAATTTTTCTCTATTCCATATTCTTCCAACTTTCGATATAAAGTCGCAATTCCAATTTCTAATAGTCTAGCTGTTTCAGCTTTATTTCCTTTTGTATAATTCAAAACTTTTTGAATATGAAGTTTTTCAACACTCTGCATTGAGAAAGCTGACATTGGTTTTGAACTTTTCTCGGCTTGATGCTGCATTTCGTAAGGCAGAACATCCGAGGTTAAAGTATCACCATTATTCAAAATAACGGATCTTTCGATAATATTTTTAAGTTCGCGGATGTTTCCAGGCCAGGAATAATTTTCTAGTTTCTGCAGAAAATCATCTGAAATATGTAATGTTTTTTTATTTGTTTTTTCAGAAAATTGCTTCACAAAATGATGCGTTAAGACTGGAATATCTTTAATTCTTTCTCTTAAAGAAGGAAGTTTAATTTCGAAGATATTTAAACGGAAATACAAATCAGAACGAAAACGATGTTCATCACTTTCTGTTTTTAGATCTCGATTTGTCGCAGCAATTAATCTAAAATTTGATTTTTTTGAGGTAGTATCACCAACAGGAATATATTCGCTGGTTTCTAAAACCCGCAATAATTTAGCCTGAAGATCAATTGGCATTTCACCAATTTCATCTAGAAATAAAGTACCGCCGTTAGCCTCTTCAATAAAACCTTTTTTATCTTTTAAAGCTCCTGTAAAAGCTCCTTGTTTGTGACCAAATAATTCACTTTCCAAAATTTCTTTGCTGAAAGTACTGCAGTTTAAAGCCACAAATGATTTTCCTGCACGATTACTGTTTTCATGAATAGCTTGTGCAAAAACTTCTTTTCCAGTTCCAGTTTCGCCTGTAAGTAAAACAGTCGAATCTGTTTTGGCTACTTTTTGCGCCAAATCAATTACCTGTTCAAGACCTTTTGATTTTCCAATGATAGTTTTAAACGAATATTTATCATTGATTCGTTTTTCAAGTTGCTGCACCTTTTTTTGCAAATGCACTTTTTCAACTGCTTTGTAGAGAAGCGGAATAATTTTATCGTTATCATCTCCCTTTACAATATAATCAAAAGCACCATTTTTCATAGCCTGAACACCGTCTGGAATATTTCCAAAAGCAGTTAATAAAATAACTTCTGTCAATGGGAAATTTCCCTTTATGTTTTGAAGAAAATCGACACCGTTCCCGTCAGGAAGTTTCACATCACACAAAACGACATCAATATCAGTTTGTTCCAGTTTCTTAAAACCTGATTTTAAATCTTTGGCTTCGATAACTTCAAAACCTTCTGATTTTATAATACGCGCAAGCAGACTTCTTAGTTTTTCTTCGTCGTCTATAATTAAAATTTTGTGTGTCATTTGAAAAAAAGGCTTATCGGAAGTTGTTTTTGATGTACAAATGTAGGTTTTAAATCATTTTCCTTTTTTGATTCAACGGAAATTATTTTAAAAGTAGAATCTAGTAGTACAAAATTAAAAATTAAAAAAGACAGAAAAACAACTCACAAACAGATTTTCAATCTGCTTAAATAAAAGCTTTAGCCACAGATTAAAATGATTAAAAAGATTTTTTTATGAGCGCTAAAATAAAAATCCAAATAATCCTTTTAATCTGTGGCTAAAAAAATAAACAGATAGAAACATAGTTTTTTTCTTTATCTAAAAAAGGGAATAAAAAGAAACTAGTTTCTAACACATAGCTATGTGTATTTATGCAAGTAAAACACCTTTCAGTTGTAACAAAATTTATGTTTCTATGTGTTAAAAAAAAATATTCCAAACGAAAAAACTTCTAGTCAATCTCCTTTTCGTTGTCTTTTATAAAAGTATCAATATTCATTAAATACGGATCAATAACAATACGTTGAGGTTTTGTTTTTAGTTTTATTTTTCCTTCAATTTTATTGTTTTTTATAGAGAAAGGATAACGAAACAATTTTCCGGTTTCATCATAAATTCCAATGTAAATTGCAGTATCATTCGCAATTAGTTTTCGTTCTCCAGTTGCATTTTCTTTATATTTTTCAGAAACAGCCTTAAAAGAAACTTCATAAAAACCATTCTTTTTAATACTGGTGACAGATTCTATTTTGGATGAATAGGTAATAATCTGTTTAAACATTTCATCTAATTTATAATGAAGTTTTTTATCTGTTACGGCATAAATCTCTTTTAATAAATCCTCAGAATCAGGAAATGGATTTGGATATTTATAATGATTCAGAAAATTTTTCAAAGCCAGATTTACTTTTTCTTCACCAATTAACATTCGGAGTTGATGCATCACCAGCATACCTTTATCATAAGGCAAATGCGGGGTTTCATAATTTGTTTTATACAAAGGTGTTTCAGGATCATAACTTCGGCTGCTTAAATACAAATCGAGATGAATTTTTAAGGTTCCAAGTGCTTTTTCCAAACCATGTTCTTTTTCATAAAGCATAAGCTCGGTATATTGCGCCAAAGTTTCGGTCAAAATCCAGCTTCCTTCTTTTTGTTCTGGACTTATCTGCGCATTTCCCCACCATTCATGCGACAATTCATGAGCCGTTAATTGATTAATGATATCTTCTTTATCCTTGTTGTTGAGGTTGCTGTAAAACCCAAAATTCTCTTTCATAAAAACAGTTGACGGATAGGAAGTTGCAGCAAATCCATCGGCGAAAGCTGAAACTTCGGCATAACGAATCGCTTTATACGGATATTTGCCAAAATTGTTTTGACAATAATCTAAAGTGTTTTTTACATCCTGAACTAATTTTTTGATATTTCTTGAATGTCTTTTATCGTAATAAACTTCAATAGAAATACCTTTATAATTCGTTTTTTGAATTTTATATTCAGCAGAAGAAAAAGCAAATCGAAATGGAATTTTGCCATTCGATTTATAATGAAAATAATTGCGGTTGTCTTTTTTCCAATTTCCAATTAAATCTCCAACACCAATCGCCGTTTGATTTTTAGAAGTAGAAACCACAGCATCATAATCAACGAAACCATATTTGATTTCAGATTTGTCTTCTAGTTTTTTAAGTGGTGACTGCGGTTTTAAATGCCTTTTTGCCCGTTCTTTTTTACTGCTTATTTCATTCGATTCCTGATAACCAAAAAGCGGAAAGTAACGACTCATTCGCATAAACGAACCATTTTCGATTATAGAGTTAAAAGCCGTATGTCCTTTAAATGGAGACCAAGAAGATTCAAAGGAAAAATTCATTTTCATTTTCTGCTGTGGCTGCAAAGGTGTTTCTAAGCGATACCAATAATGATGAAATGCCGAAACATCGTCTAGATTTTTAGAATTCGGAATTTCAACAGAAGTTAGTTTTGAGTTTCGATCTATATATAGGAGTAAACTATCAATTGGTTTTTTAGAATTATTAATCAACTCATAAGTACCTTTTACCTCATAACGATTTTCTTCAGGAAACAAATCGACATTACTTTTTACAGAAACAATAGTTGGCTGAGCCAGATTATTATATTTTTTAAAGTGATTCTCGTATTTTTCGCTCCAGTTATTCTGATCTTCTTCGGTCAAATATGGATATTCAATATTTGTTTTATAAAAAAGATAACTTCCAAAGCCAATAAAAAGAGTAATTCCCAATAAGAAAGTTGTTTTTTGAGCAGCATTGCAGGAATTTCTTCGAAAGGTTTTTACGATTGAAGCATTTCTCTTCCATAAAATTCCTGTCAAAGTAAGAAGTACTAAAGCCAATCCGAAATTGTACAACATCGAAATGTGAAATGAATAAGTATATTTTCCGAAACCATTCAAATCAAAATATTCCGTTTTAAAAGCATTTCCAAATCGAAATAAAGGATGGGAGATTCCTAATTGTTCTCCAATTCCGGTACAAAGCAAAATACAGAAAAAAGCAGCCACAGAAAGTCCGATATATTTATTCTTAATGAAAGTCTGAATCGCAATTATCAAAATGGAGATTAAAAGCAGCGGAAACCCGAGATAATAAAACAAAGAAAGATAAAGACCAATTTCGATTGGAGCATTGGCATTCACAATCTGAAAACCGCATCCAATCAAAATACTAATGCTGATAATGATTAACGGAATTATAAAAAGCGCGGTCAATTTTGCCAATAAAACTACAAATTGAGAATATGGCGCAGTATTTTCCAGCATTTCGAATCTTGAATTTTCGCTTCGGTTTAATAATTCGCTGCTGTAAAAAAGTAGAATTAAAATCAAAATAAATGGCAGGCGATCCATTATGGTAGAAATCATCAATGCCGTATCTGTAATTTTTTCGGCTAAACGGATTCCGCCATCAATTTCATCCGAAATTTCGATTGCCAATAATCCCGAAAATAAAAGAATAATCAATAAAAACGGAATTCCCTTTAGAACTAAAAAAATATCCAATTTAATATTGCTTTTAAAAACGGCATAATTATGTCTGAAAGTTTTGAATTCAATGTTTTTTGGTATTTCCGAAGAAATGATTCTTACTTCTTTTGAAATAATTTTAGACGCTTTTATCTTTTTAGTTTTCGTTTTTCGGAAAGAAAATAATCGATACGAAACAAAAAGTAAAAGCAGGGAAATTGAAATCCACAATAATCGGTTAAATAAAAAGCTGCCTGAAAGCGAAACCAGTTCGGTATTTTTTTCAATCGCGGTCCAATATCTTGTTTGTTCTAGAAATGCAGCCAAACCAAATGGATCTATTTTTGCTGCCAATGACATGGCTTTCGCCGAAGAAGGAGAAGCATTTGCAAATAAAGGCGAATTCGAAAAAATCGAACCTGCTATATATAAGATGTAAATTAATAACCCGCCAACATAAATTAAAAGTTTACTTCGCGTAAGCCAAGCGAGAGCCGTCAATATCGAAAGACATAGGAAAATGTTTGGAATGACGATTACAAAAAACGGCCAGAGGTAATTTATGATTTCAAAAGGACCAATTTCGCTTTTAGAAAGCCAAGACATTTGATGTCCAACGATCATTCCAGTAATAAACATTCCAAAAGAAACTACAGCAATAAGAAACGCAGTAATAAATTTAGGCGCCAAATAATGAAACTTAGAAATAGGAGAGGAGAAAAGGATCGAATCGAATTTTGTTTCATATTCCTTTAAAAAACTCTTCGCAGCTTGAAGTGTAATCGAAAATATCGTCATTAGCGAAATCAGTCCAATCGCATAAGTCAATACATACGGACTATTTTTATAAGCACCCGAAAACGAGAAATTCGCAAAAGCACTCACAAAAAAACCTAAAACCAAATAAATGATAAATGTGGCATAAAAAGTCCAGCTTCTGGTGTTGTTATGCCATTCAAATTGAATTAATTTAGAAAGCATAACACTAATTTTTAAGTTGATTTTGAGCTAAAACACTAAAATAAACATCGCTTAAATCTGGCGAGATCAATTCGAAACCAGAATTTGGACGTTCATCTGAGAAAACATGAATATTGATTTTACCTGAATTTAGGTTTGATGAAATGATGTTATAGTTCGATTGATGATCCTTCAATTCTGCTTTTTCAATCGCTTTCATCCAGATTTTATCTTTTAAAGAATCGATCGCTTCATTTGGTTTTCCTTCCAAAATCAATTTCCCGTTAGAGATAATTGCCATTTTTGGACATAAATCACGAACGTCTTCCACAATATGAGTTGATAAAACCACAATAATGCTTTCGCCAATTTCGCTCAGCAAATTATTAAATCGGTTTCTTTCTTCAGGATCAAGTCCTGCAGTAGGTTCATCCACAATAATAATCTTCGGATTTCCCAACAAAGCTTGAGCAATCCCAAAGCGCTGACGCATTCCGCCAGAAAAAGAATGAACTGCTTTATCTTTATGCTGTAGTAAATTCGTCTGCTGCAATAAATACAAAATTTGATCGTGTCGTTCTTTTTTATTAACGATTCCTTTTAAAACTGCCAAATGATCGAGCAGACGATAAGCAGAAATTTTAGGATAAACACCAAATTCCTGTGGCAGATAACCCAGATTTTGTCTGATAAACATTGGATTTTCTAGAATATTAATTCCGTTAAATTCAATAATTCCCGAAGTTGGTTCTTGCAAAGCAGCGATAGTTCGCATTAAAGTCGATTTTCCGGCGCCGTTTGGACCTAATAAACCAAACATTCCGTTTGTAATTTCAAGCGATAATTGGTCAATCGCTTTTGTGCCGTTCTCATACGTTTTGCTGAGATTTTTGATTGATAAACTGTTCATTTTTTGATTGATTTTGATGATTGAATTAAACTATGATTTGAAAAAATTAGGCAATAGAATACCTTTCGGCTTCAAAAGCCGATTTGTTAGGAGTAAGAAATAAGATTTAAAAAAAAGCTATTCAGCCACGTATTCTAAAATATCACCAGGCTGACAATCTAATATTTTACAAATAGCTTCGAGAGTGTCAAATCGAATTCCTTTTGCTTTTCCAGTTTTTAGAATCGATAAATTGGCAGGCGTAATATCTAGTTTTTCTGCCAACTCTTTACTCTGCATCTTGCGTTTGGCAAGCATTACATCAACATTTACAATTATTGGCATAGTTATATAAATAAGTCTTGTTCGTTCTGAAGGTTTAAACCTTGTTTAAAAATGGCTGCTAAAAAGTAAGCGAAAACACCAAGCATTCCGTGTAATAGAATAAAAAGTGAAACTTCATTATCCAGCGGAACAAAAAAGAAAGCCACAAATATTACAATACTCGGAATTAATAAGTTTGATAAATAGAAACGCCTTAAATGAGAAATTCCGTTTTGAGTAAACAGTTTAGGTTGAAAAAATACCTTAAAAACATTACTGCTCAATAAAAAGAAAAGTCCGTACAAACTTAACGGCGCCAAAAAGTCAAACAAAATATACGGCAAGTTATAATCACCAAGCATTAAAGGATGAGAAGTAAAAGGATAACAAACCTGAAAGTATTTTCCGTTGTCCTTAAAAGTCAAAAATAATCCCGTTACCAAAGTAAAAGCAGAATAGAAAGCTAGAAAGAAATAAACAACAGCCAGAAATCGGGTAAAGTAAAATAATATTTTAGATACAATATGAGTTGTCTTCATATATTGAAAAGTTAAATTGATATTGCAAATGTATAATTAATTATCGCAAAACAATAATTAATTATTGAAAATTACTTGTTTGTGCACTTTAGAGAATATTATAAATCTATTAACATTAGAAAACAAAAGGCATCCGTAAAAATGAGTTAATTTTGTAGACTAGCATTTTTTTATATGAAAAACCCAATTTCAGTCTCATTATTAGAGCTCGCTATCATTACTCAAGATAGCAATGCTGCAGAAACATTTCAAAAAACAAAAGACATAGCGCAATTAGCTGACAATTTAGGATATAAACGATTTTGGCTTGCAGAGCATCATAATATGGCACACGTTGCAAGTACTGCGACAGTTGTTTTAATTGGTTATGTTGCAAGTCAGACAAAAAATATCCGAGTAGGTTCTGGCGGTATCATGTTGCCAAACCATTCTCCTTTAGTAGTTGCGGAACAATTTGGAACCTTAGAGACGCTTTATCCAAACCGAATCGATTTAGGTTTAGGAAGAGCGCCGGGAACAGATCAACCAACTGCCGAAGCAATCAGAAAAGACTTTTTTGAACAAGCACAGCGTTTTCCACAAAATGTAAGCAAACTTCAGGAATATTTTTCGAGTGAAAATGCAACAGGAAAAGTTCGTGCGTTTCCAGCCGAAGGTTTAAAAGTTCCAATTTGGATTTTAGGTTCAAGTATGGATAGTGCGGCTTTGGCAGCGGCTTATGGATTGCCTTATGCTTTTGCTGGACACTTTGCACCAAAACTGATGGTTCAGGCTTTTGAATTCTATCGTGAAAATTTCCAAGCTTCAGAATATTTAGACAAACCAAAAACAATGGCTTGTGTTAATATCATTGCTGCAGACACAAACGAAGAAGCAGAATTGTTGTCTACAAGTTTGTATCAAATGTTTCTCAACTTAATTCGAAACGATCGCAAAGGTCTACAACCGCCAGTTCCGTCATTAGATGATATCATGAACGAACAAGAACGTTTTCATGTCAATCAAATGACAGCAGGAACCTTCACAGGAAACAAAGAGCAATTAAAAACCGATTTGAAAAAATTTATTGACTATACTAGAATTGATGAACTGATGGTAACAAGTCCAATCTTCGATCATCAGGCAAAACTAAAAAGTATTCAAATCACCAAAGAAGCAATCGATAGTCTTAACGAAAGTATACATATATAAGTATACTATAATATATAGTGATAATAACCGGACAAATTTTTTGAATCTGTCCGGTTTGTTTTTTATACATACCTATATAGGTATAGAATTATAGTTAAGCCCTAATTTTCTGTAGAGGCGCACGGTAGTGCGTCTAAGTTGTGAGTAAGACGTGTTGTGTGTCTTCTTTGGAAAATAATCAACACTTTAATATGTACTAACGTCTAGCGGAGCAAAGTCAAATGATATTTAGGTTTTGTATTTTTTGGCAGCTTTTTCCCGCTATTCGTTTCAATCTTTTATTTTGAACCTCAAAATAAAAGGATTTCCACTTCTATCGGGGCTGGAGAATGAGCTATTGAGGGAAATAAGAGAAGGAAAAGAAGAATTAAGTTCTTTTAAAGAGCAAATAAGCTTTAAAAAGAGATTGTAAATCTTGGATTCTTTACCACAGAATAAGAAAAACGCTGAAAACTCTGCAAAAGCAGGGGGCTTAAAAGTGTAAAAAATAAAGAAACGGCACTGTAATGGAGAAAACCCTTACAATAGATTGTGAAAAGCTGCTTTGTAAAGAATCCGTTATCAGTTAGTTAAGAAATAAAGTAAAAAAAGAATAAAAAAACTTTCTAAAAAGGCTTGTTTAAGTGGAATTGTTGTGTACTTTTGCACCCGCAACAGCGATAAACGTTCACCGAAATACTGACAAGCAAGGCAAATAAGCAGAGAAGAAATTTTCAAAAAAATATTGCGAAAAGCTTGTGAGAATGGAAAACGGATATTACATTTGCACCCCGCAAAATGCGGAAAGTTATTTGAAAGACTGGTAAGGAAAATGAGAAAATGAGACGAAAAAAAAGTTTCAAAATTTTTTAAATTTTTCTTGCAGGAAACAAAATAAATTTTTAGTTTTGCACCCGCTTTGAGAAACAAATTAAGGCGTAGAAAATAAAGAAATACACGTTCGTAGACATATTGAATTGACAGCCGTTTTGAAAGAGATTTCAAAACAAAAGAATAAGAGTAATAGAATCGTAAGATTCGAAAAGAACCGATAGATCATCATCGCAATATAATATTAAAATATACGATGAAGAGTTTGATCCTGGCTCAGGATGAACGCTAGCGGCAGGCTTAACACATGCAAGTCGAGGGGTATATGTCTTCGGATATAGAGACCGGCGCACGGGTGCGTAACGCGTATGCAATCTACCTTTTACAGAGGGATAGCCCAGAGAAATTTGGATTAATACCTCATAGTATAGCTCTACCGCATGGTAGTACTATTAAAGTCACAACGGTAAAAGATGAGCATGCGTCCCATTAGCTAGTTGGTAAGGTAACGGCTTACCAAGGCAACGATGGGTAGGGGTCCTGAGAGGGAGATCCCCCACACTGGTACTGAGACACGGACCAGACTCCTACGGGAGGCAGCAGTGAGGAATATTGGACAATGGGCGCAAGCCTGATCCAGCCATGCCGCGTGCAGGATGACGGTCCTATGGATTGTAAACTGCTTTTGTACGAGAAGAAACACTGCTTCGTGAAGCAGCTTGACGGTATCGTAAGAATAAGGATCGGCTAACTCCGTGCCAGCAGCCGCGGTAATACGGAGGATCCAAGCGTTATCCGGAATCATTGGGTTTAAAGGGTCCGTAGGCGGTTTAGTAAGTCAGTGGTGAAAGCCCATCGCTCAACGGTGGAACGGCCATTGATACTGCTGAACTTGAATTATTAGGAAGTAACTAGAATATGTAGTGTAGCGGTGAAATGCTTAGAGATTACATGGAATACCAATTGCGAAGGCAGGTTACTACTAATTGATTGACGCTGATGGACGAAAGCGTGGGGAGCGAACAGGATTAGATACCCTGGTAGTCCACGCCGTAAACGATGGATACTAGCTGTTGGGAGCAATCTCAGTGGCTAAGCGAAAGTGATAAGTATCCCACCTGGGGAGTACGTTCGCAAGAATGAAACTCAAAGGAATTGACGGGGGCCCGCACAAGCGGTGGAGCATGTGGTTTAATTCGATGATACGCGAGGAACCTTACCAAGGCTTAAATGTAGATTGACCGGTTTGGAAACAGATCTTTCGCAAGACAATTTACAAGGTGCTGCATGGTTGTCGTCAGCTCGTGCCGTGAGGTGTCAGGTTAAGTCCTATAACGAGCGCAACCCCTGTTGTTAGTTGCCAGCGAGTCATGTCGGGAACTCTAACAAGACTGCCAGTGCAAACTGTGAGGAAGGTGGGGATGACGTCAAATCATCACGGCCCTTACGCCTTGGGCTACACACGTGCTACAATGGCCGGTACAGAGAGCAGCCACTGGGCGACCAGGAGCGAATCTATAAAACCGGTCACAGTTCGGATCGGAGTCTGCAACTCGACTCCGTGAAGCTGGAATCGCTAGTAATCGGATATCAGCCATGATCCGGTGAATACGTTCCCGGGCCTTGTACACACCGCCCGTCAAGCCATGGAAGCTGGGGGTGCCTGAAGTCGGTGACCGCAAGGAGCTGCCTAGGGTAAAACTGGTAACTAGGGCTAAGTCGTAACAAGGTAGCCGTACCGGAAGGTGCGGCTGGAACACCTCCTTTCTAGAGCCTCAAATGTTAGTGCTTGCACACGTTGAGGAAACAAGATGATTATTTATAGGATTCTGAATTGGAGATTGTATTACTCTTGCTGTTAATTTAAAAAAAAATGAAAATTAAGTAAAACAGAGTCTCGTAGCTCAGCTGGTTAGAGTACTACACTGATAATGTAGGGGTCGGCAGTTCGAGTCTGCCCGGGACTACTCTTTTAACTTAATTACAAGGAAATTTTAGAAGTTGAAAGATTAAGAATCAAAAAGTTCATAATTTTTAATTCACGATTTTTGATTTTTAATTAAAATGGGGGATTAGCTCAGCTGGCTAGAGCGCCTGCCTTGCACGCAGGAGGTCAACGGTTCGACTCCGTTATTCTCCACAATTCAACGTTTAATCGTTGATTTGTTTAAGCGGTTAACCGAATTTACGGTTTAACGATTAAACGAAATAAAGTTCATTGACATATTGAGATAAGAAAATAATAAAAAGTAGAAAGCGTTTTTTGTTATAGTAGTAATACGAATAATAAAAGACAAAAAAAAACGGTCATAATTAATTTTATGATTGGTACAATAAGCAAAATAAGGGCGTATGGGGGATGCCTAGGCTCTCAGAGGCGATGAAAGGCGTGATAAGCTGCGAAAAGCTGCGGGGACGGGCACACACCGATTGATCCGCAGATACCTGAATGGGGCAACCCACTATGTTGAAGACATAGTACACCGATAGGTGGGCAAACCCGCTGAACTGAAACATCTAAGTAGGCGGAGGAGAAGAAAACAAAAGTGATTCCGTAAGTAGTGGCGAGCGAACGCGGATTAGCCCAAACCAATGTTGTTACGGCAATGTTGGGGTTGTAGGACCACGACATTTTATGCATGCAGAACCAGAACTGACTGGAAAGTCGGGCCATAGAGAGTGATAGCCTCGTATGGGTAATAAATGTAATAGATAGTGGTATCCTGAGTAGGGCGGGGCACGTGAAACCCTGTCTGAATTTGGCGGGACCATCCGCTAAGGCTAAATACTCCTGAGAGACCGATAGTGAACCAGTACCGTGAGGGAAAGGTGAAAAGAACCGTGAATAACGGAGTGAAATAGATCCTGAAACCATACGCTTACAAGCGGTCGGAGCCCTTTCGTGGGGTGACGGCGTGCCTTTTGCATAATGAGCCTACGAGTTAACGTTGCTGGCAAGGTTAAGTGATTAAGTCACGGATCCGTAGCGAAAGCGAGTCTGAATAGGGCGCTTTAGTCAGTAGTGTTAGACGCGAAACCGTGTGATCTACCCATGGGCAGGTTGAAGCTGTGGTAACACACAGTGGAGGACCGAACCGGTTGACGTTGAAAAGTCTTCGGATGACCTGTGGGTAGGGGTGAAAGGCCAATCAAACTCGGAAATAGCTCGTACTCCCCGAAATGCATTTAGGTGCAGCGTTAGTTATAAAGTTATATAGAGGTAGAGCTACTGATTGGATGCGGGGGCTTCACCGCCTACCAATTCCTGACAAACTCCGAATGCTATATAATGTTCACTAACAGTGAGGGCTTGGGTGCTAAGGTCCAAGTCCGAGAGGGAAAGAACCCAGACCATCAGCTAAGGTCCCCAAATATATGCTAAGTTGAAAGAACGAGGTTTGTCTGCCCAGACAGCTAGGATGTTGGCTTGGAAGCAGCCATTCATTTAAAGAGTGCGTAACAGCTCACTAGTCGAGCGGACGAGCATGGATAATAATCGGGCATAAGCATATTACCGAAGCTATGGATTTAGAGTTTACTCTAAGTGGTAGGGGAGCATTCTAACAGGGTTGAAGGTGTATCGTAAGGTATGCTGGACTGGTTAGAAAAGAAAATGTAGGCATAAGTAACGATAATGCGGGCGAGAAACCCGCACACCGAAAAACTAAGGTTTCCACAGCTATGCTAATCAGCTGTGGGTTAGTCTGGTCCTAAGGCGAACCCGAAAGGGACAGTCGATGGCTAACGGGTTAATATTCCCGTACTACTAATTACTGTGATGGGGTGACGGAGTGATGAAAGCGCCGCGAACTGACGGAATAGTTCGTTGAAGTACCTAGCTATATTCTCTATAGGCAAATCCGTAGAGAATGGTGAAATACGATAGTACTCGGAGTCTTCGGACAAAGAGATAGTGCGCCTAAGGGCTTCCAAGAAAAACCTCTAAACTTCAGGTAATTAGTACCAGTACCGTAAACCGACACAGGTAGTTGAGGAGAGAATCCTAAGGTGCTCGAGAGATTCATGGCTAAGGAATTAGGCAAAATAGACCTGTAACTTCGGGAGAAAGGTCGCCAGCAGCAATGCTGGCCGCAGTGAAGAGGTCCAGGCGACTGTTTATCAAAAACACAGGGCTCTGCAAAATCGTAAGATGAAGTATAGGGCCTGACACCTGCCCGGTGCTGGAAGGTTAAGAGGAGATGTTATCTTCGGAGAAGCATTGAATTGAAGCCCCAGTAAACGGCGGCCGTAACTATAACGGTCCTAAGGTAGCGAAATTCCTTGTCGGGTAAGTTCCGACCTGCACGAATGGTGTAACGATCTGGACACTGTCTCAGCCATGAGCTCGGTGAAATTGTAGTAACGGTGAAGATGCCGTTTACCCGCAGTGGGACGAAAAGACCCTGTGCACCTTTACTATAGCTTAGTATTGACCTTGGATAAATGATGTGTAGGATAGGTTGGAGACTATGAAGTGGCGTCGCCAGGCGTTGTGGAGTCATTGTTGAAATACAACCCTTTGTTTATCTGAGGCCTAACCCCGCGTTGTGGGGGACATTGCTTGGTGGGTAGTTTGACTGGGGTGGTCGCCTCCAAAAGAGTAACGGAGGCTTCTAAAGGTTCCCTCAGTACGCTTGGTAACCGTGCGTAGAGTGCAATGGCATAAGGGAGCTTGACTGAGAGACATACAGGTCGATCAGGTACGAAAGTAGAGCATAGTGATCCGGTGGTTCCGCATGGAAGGGCCATCGCTCAAAGGATAAAAGGTACGCCGGGGATAACAGGCTGATCTCCCCCAAGAGCTCATATCGACGGGGGGGTTTGGCACCTCGATGTCGGCTCGTCACATCCTGGGGCTGGAGAAGGTCCCAAGGGTTGGGCTGTTCGCCCATTAAAGTGGCACGCGAGCTGGGTTCAGAACGTCGTGAGACAGTTCGGTCTCTATCTACTGTGGGCGCAAGAAATTTGAGTGGATCTGATTCTAGTACGAGAGGACCGAATTGGACTAACCTCTAGTGTATCTGTTGTCCCGCCAGGGGCACCGCAGAGTAGCTACGTTGGGAAGGGATAAGCGCTGAAAGCATATAAGCGCGAAACCCACCACAAGATGAGATTTCTTTTAAGGATCGTGGAAGATGACCACGTTGATAGGCTATAGATGTAAAGGCAGTAATGTCATAGTCGAGTAGTACTAATAATCCGTAAGCTTATGTACACCCTTTTCCCCGCTTCGGCGGGGAAGAAACTTTCTAAAATAGTAAATAAAAGTACTTTTCTTTATCTCAGTATGTTAAGATATTATTTAATTGATAATTAATAATTTATAATTAACAATTAAAAGTTGCCCAAAGCAATTATAACTTCTTAAGGTGGTTATTGCGGCGGGGCTCACCTCTTCCCATCCCGAACAGAGTAGTTAAGCCCGCCTGCGCAGATGGTACTGCAGTTATGTGGGAGAGTATGTCGTCGCCTTTCTTTTAAGAATCCTCATCATTTACTTGATGAGGATTTTTTGTTTTTACGCAAATACCAAAAGGTATGGTGTATTGCGGGAGCCCCGACAGCCATCGGGGGTCGTCGCTTTTCTTTTAAGAATCCACATTATTTATTTGATGAGGATTTTTTTGTTTATAGTGGTTTTAGTTTTTTTTTTTTTTGAAAACTAAAGCGCATCATTTATTTGATAGTGCGCTAGGGATAATACCTTTTGCAAAGAAAAAAAGTTTTTTATTGTCCTTGTCACGAGTTCTTATAAAAGATTTGGCAAAGAGTAAGAGTACTGCTTAGAAGAAAGCTCCATAGTAATTATTTAGTTAGTGTTATGGTTGTGAATGTCAGTGAATTGGGTTTTATTGATGCTTATATTTTTTTATTATCAACATCGCGTACAAACTGAATTACACCATTCATAAAGACTTTTTGGTCATCCCACATAGCTAAATGGCTTCCATTTGGGCAGTATAAATAACGACCTTTTTTGACTAATTTGCTTTGTTCTTCCATTGCTTTTGGATCCATTGTATCGTATTTTGCACCAATCATCAACGTCGGAATTGTAATTTCTTGGAGTCTATTTTTAATATCCCACTTGGCTAATCTTCCGCTGATGCCAAATTCACTTGGGCCTTGCATTAAGGTATAAATTTCCCCATTTACATGTTTGCTGGCACGATTTAATCCGTCTGGCCATTCTTTTAATCGACATAAATGTTTTTTGTAGAAGTTTGGAAGCAATAATTCCATATATCGTGGATTTCCGAAATCTTTTTTGGCTTCTAAGGCTCTAATTTCTGCGAGAATTTTTGGCTCCATTTGTTTTGCTAAAACTTCATCAGCGTATTTTCCGTACTCAGGAGCGCTTGCCATCATGTTAGATACTAATAATCCTTTCATGTTTTGTTGATATTTCAGTGCATATTCCATTGCAAGGATACCTCCCCAGGAATTTCCCAGAACATAAAAGTTTTCTTTATTGGCATTAATTGCTTTTCGTACTTGCTCAACTTCATCAACAAATCTATCAATTGTCCATAAACTGCTATCTTTCGGCTGATCGCTGTAGTAAGATCCTAATTGGTCATATTCGTAAAATTCAAAACCTTCTCGTTGAAAAAATGTTTCAAAGCATTCCATGTATTCATGTGTCATTGCCGGGCCTCCGTGTAACAATAAGATTTTTATTTTGGGATTATTGCCAAAACGTTTTGTCCATACTTTAAATTCTCCTATCGGTGTTTTTATGGGAATCATTTTTACTCCCGCAGATTCTGGATTGTTTTGATCGTAAGTAAAATAATTGGAAAGATCAGTACTATTTTCTCTTTTACAAGATGTCATAAATAATATAATCGTAAAAGCTAGAATGTAACGCATGTAGTTATAATTTAATGGTTTATACTAAGTTACAAATTATAGGTTGTGGATTCTAAAAACTTTAAAAGTTTCTTAAATAGATTTGATCGGGTTTTTTCTTGCCGTAAATTAGTAATGCTATGTATAAAGTAACGAATTATGAAAAACAGGATATTTATAGCCGTGGTATTATTATTTCTTGCAATTTCAGCAAGTGCACAGAAGAAAATTGAAGTATCGGAACTGCCAAAACCTGCACAAGATTTTTTGAAAAAACATTTTAGCTATACTACAGTTGTAAGTGCTAAAAAAGATGCAGAACACGGTGAAAAAGGTTTTGAAGTAAAACTGAAAGATGGAACAGAAGTTGAATTTTGGAAAGACGGATCATATCGTGAAGTTGATGGAGGAGATAAACCAATTCCAACTGATTTTATCCCGAATAACATCAAAGAGTATGTGGCGAAGAATCATCCTAACGAAAGAATAACGCACATTGATTACGGACACAAAGATTTGGATGTTGATTTAACAAATAATATTGATTTAGAATTTACAAAAGAGGGAAAGATTCTAAAGGATAAAAAGAATAAATAAAATTTAGTGTCGCTGATGATTAATCCCAATGAGATAAAATAGTTTATATTTACAATTCTATTTTTTATTTTATGGAAGAAAATAAACATGTAACGATTTATGATATTGCTGAGCGTTTAAATTTGGCAACATCTACTATTTCACGTGCTTTAAAAGATCATCACACGATTAGTGATAAGACAATTAAAAAAGTAAAAAAAACGGCCGAAGAAATGGGTTTTGTACCCAATACTTTAGCGGCAGGTTTACGCGGAAATAAAACTAGAACGATTGGTGTTTTAATTCCAACAGTTACACAGCCTTTTTTATCTTCTTTAATCAGTGGTATTGAAATTACGGCTCAAAAATCTGATTATACTGTAATTATTATGCAATCGCATGACTCGTATGAGGAAGAAGTAAATATGGCCAAATCACTGTACAGCAATCGTGTAAGCGGTGTAATTTGTTCGCTGGCAATGGAAACTAGAGATACGGCGCATTTTCATCAGTTTTCGAACAATAATATTCCATTGGTTTTTGTTGACAGGGTTCCAAAAGATTATAATACTTTTCGAGTTGTGATTGATAATTATTCAGCAGGTTATAAAGCAACCAAACACCTTATAGAACAAGGCTGTATTCGTATTGCACATTTAACTGCCGGCTCTGAATTAGGGAACCTTTATAACGAAAGAAAAAGAGGATATATAGAAGCCTTAAAAGATCATAATATTTCCGTTGAAGAAGAATTAATCATTAATTTGAATTCAGTTACCTATGAAGACGGAGTAAAAGCCAGTAACTCTTTATTTGATTTAAAGCCTATGCCGGACGGATTATTCGCTCCTGGTGATATTTTGGCTGTAAGTGCTGTTCAGACTGCTAAAAAGCGTGGTATTAAAGTGCCCGAAGAGTTTAAAGTAATTGGTTTTAATAACGACCCAATTTCACAAATTATTGATCCTAATCTATCGACTATAACGCATCCGGCGGAAAAGATGGGAAAAGCAGCAGCAGAAATTATTATCAAAAATTTGAAATCTTCTAAAAATGATGATGCAAAAGAAATTACTTTTTTAAATACAGAAGTACTTGCCAGAGAATCATCTAGTAAAGAATAAATGAGAAAGAACTAAATTATTCATTAATGCAAACGGTTATACTTCCAGATGAATTGAATTTTGAAAATTCAAAGCAGGTTTATGTTTTTGATTACAGTAGTTCGAAAGAAATTTCTAAACAACAGATTGTTTTAAATCAAAATACAATTAGTTTTCTTCTTGAAGGAAACAAAGAAGTATTTTTTGATACAACCGCTTTGGCAATAAGTCCTTCCCAATTTTTGATAATGAAATCTGGAAATTGTTTAATGACTGAAAAACTTTCTGAAATTTCAAATTACAGAAGTATACTTTTGTTTTTCTCAAATGAGATTGTCCTGCGATTCATTAGAAAGATTGAATTTAGTAAAATTGAAGCTAGAGAATATAAATCAGTTTATGTTTTTGAGTATGATGCTTTTTTACAGCGTTTTGTATGCAGCTTAATCGATATTGCTGGACTTTCGGGAGAAATTAAATTCAAATTACTAGAAGTTAAGTTTGAAGAAATCATGCTTTATTTAACCGAAAAGTATGGAACCGAATTTTTGTATTCCTTAACTATAAACAGTGATGATGTCTCTCAAAAATTTATTCAGGTAATCGAAAATAGTCATTTGAGTAAATTAACCTTAAAAGAACTAGCATTTTTGTGCAATATGAGCGTTTCAACATTCAAAAGAGAATTTGAAAAGCATTATGCTGAGTCTCCAATAAAATGGTTTCAAAATAAAAGATTGGAATTTGCGCATCATTTACTGCAGCAAGAAAAAAAGAATCCATCAGAAATTTACTTTGAAGCAGGTTACGAAAACCTATCTAGTTTTACGCAAGCTTACAAATTAAAGTATGGCGTCACGCCAAAGCAAAATCAGAAAAATTGAACTTTTATCAATAGTTTTTGATCCTTTCTCTAAAGTTTCTATGGCATCACTGAACCTAAATTTGCTTAAAATTTTAAAACGAAGTAAAATGAAAAAGCTAAATTTAATTTTGGTGTTGTCTTTAATTTTCACAACAACAATTTTTGCCCAAAAAACATTTACCCTAACCAGTAAAGATTTAGGAGGAGAAACTACTAAGATTCAGGAATTCAACGGATTTGGATGCTCAGGTGAAAATCAATCTCCAGAATTATCATGGAAAAATGCTCCAGAAGGAACAAAAAGTTTTGCCATCACGATGTATGATCCAGATGCGCCAACAGGAAGCGGATTCTGGCATTGGGTAGTCGTTGATATTCCGGTAAACGTAAATGAATTGGTAACCAATGCAGGAACAAAAAGTAATTTAATTCCTAAAGGCGCTATTCAAAGTATTACAGATTATGGTATTAAAGGATTTGGAGGTCCTTGCCCGCCAGCTGGTCATGGGTTTCACCAATATATAATTACAGTTTATGCATTAAAAACAGATAAATTAGGAACTAATGAAAATACAAATCCTGCTGTAGTTGGTTTTAATCTTTGGAACCAAGCCTTGGCAAAAGCAAGTATTGTAGCATATTATAAACGATAAAAAACAAATTAAGAATATCGAAATTTTAGGATTTTAAATCTTGGATTCAACCCCGTTAAAGCAGGATAGTTTTTATAATTATCCTGCTTTTATTTGTTATGAAAATATATTTTAATAAAAAAAGAGAGCTAAAATTTTTTTCTTAAACAACAATCTTATATTTTTACGCAACCGATTGCAATTGTTGTTTTATTTAGAATAATATATTTTTTAAATTAAAATTTTATCAAATAGTATTATTTGTATGTAAAATGTTGATTCGGTAAAAATAAAGTTTTATGAGTAAACTAATCAGTAAATGACTTCAATAAGAATTGTTTTCCTGTTTCTTTCGATTTCCTTTTCCGCTTTAGCGCAGAAGGATTATAAATTATGGCTTCAATATGATAGAATAAACAATTTGGATATTACTTTAGAATATAAAAGTAATATCCAAAGAATTGTTTCTCTGGGAAATTCTGAAACTTCTCATATTTCTGTAAAAGAATTGGAAAACGGAATTGTTGGCATGCTGGGAAATAAATTAGAAGTTAAATCAGAAATTAAAGGAGAAAACAATCTGATTGTTGGTTCTCAACTTTCTTTAAATTCTGATTTGCAAAAGGCATTACAAACAGATTTTGATAAAATAAGCAGCGAAGGTTTTATAATTAAATCTATCAACTTAAAAAATAAAAAGCAGTTGATCATTTCAGGAAAAAATGATGTTTCAGTTTTATACGGTGTTTTTACTTTTTTGAGGTTAATGCAGACAAATAAATCAATCCAGAACTTAAATATTACAGATTCACCAAAGACAAATATCCGAATCTTAAACCATTGGGATAATCTGGACAGAACCGTAGAGCGTGGTTACGCAGGTTTCTCGTTATGGAATTGGCAGAAACTGCCTGATTTTATCGATCAGCGCTATATTGATTATGCAAGAGCAAATGCGTCAATAGGTATTAATGGAACAGTTTTAACGAATGTAAATGCAAATGCTTTAATCCTGACGCCGCAATATTTAGATAAGGTTGAAGCATTGGCGAATGTTTTTAGACCTTACGGAATAAAAGTGTATTTAACGGCACGTTTTTCGGCACCAATTGAAATAGGGAAGTTAAAAACTGCGGATCCAAAAGATGCTGAAGTGATTAGTTGGTGGAAAAATAAAGCTGCTGAAATTTACAAACGAATTCCAGATTTTGGTGGTTTTTTGGTGAAAGCAAATTCAGAAGGTCAACCTGGTCCTCAAAATTACGGAAGAGATCATGTCGACGGTGCCAATATGCTGGCCGATGCAGTTGCTCCGTTTGGAGGCATAATTATGTGGAGAGCATTTGTGTATTCTGAACATGATGCAAACGATCGGGCAAAACAAGCTTACGCTGAATTTCAGCCGTATGATGGGAAATTTAAAGAAAATGTAATTGTTCAGGTTAAAAATGGAGCAATTGATTTTCAACCTAGAGAACCGTTTCACCCATTATTTGGCGCGATGCCGAAAACACCTTTAATGATCGAATTTCAAATCACGCAGGAATATTTAGGATTTAGCACTCACTTAGTTTTTCTGCCAAAATTATTTCAGGAAGTTTTAGAATCAGATACGTATCAAAAAGGCAAAGGTTCAACTGTTGCAAAAGTCATTGATGGAACTTTATATCAAAACAAACTAACCGGAATTGCCGGCGTTGCTAATATCGGGAACGATTTAAACTGGACAGGACATCCTTTTGCACAGGCCAATTGGTATGGTTTCGGAAGATTGGCTTGGAATCCGTATTTAGATTCAGAAATCATTGCCGATGAATGGTTAAGATGTACTTTTTCAAACGATGAAAATTTCATAAAACCAGTTAAAAGTCTGATGATAGAATCGCGAGAAGCTGTGGTTAATTATATGACACCTTTGGGTTTACATCATATTATGGATACGGGACATCATTACGGACCTGGGCCTTGGATTTCTAATTTATCGCGTCCAGAATGGAATCCAACTTATTATCATAAAGCAGATAAAAACGGAATTGGTTTTGACAGATCAAAGTCGGGAACCAATGCTACTGCACAGTATGCATCTGAAATAGAGAAAATTTTTGATAATGTAGAGACATGCTCTGAGCAAGATTTATTATGGTTTCATCATGTTTCATGGGATTATAAACTGAAAAATGGACAAACGCTTTGGAACGGACTTTCGCTTAAATATCAGGAAGGCGTAAATCAAGTTACAGCAATGCAGAATGTTTGGAATAAAACTGAAAAGTATGTTGACAACGAACGTTTTAACGAAGTAAAAATGCTGCTCGAAATTCAGCAGAAAGAAGCAAAATGGTGGAGAGATGCCTGTTTATTGTATTTTCAGCAATTTTCAGGAAAAGAACTTCCTGACGGAGTTGAAAAACCAACACAAACTTTAGAGTATTTTAAATCACTAAAATTTCCTTTTGCACCAGGAAATGGATAATAAATGGAGTAATTATAACGCTGATTTACACGGTTTTTTTGTTTTGCTTTTATTGGAAAAATCTGTTTTTTTCCGCGTCTTTGCGATAGAGAATCTGTGTCACCTGCGTTCGATAAATATATTTTAAAAATTATGAGTAAAAAAACAGCAATAGTAACCGGAGGAAATTCAGGTTTAGGATTTGCAACAGCAAAGAAATTTTGTGACAATGGAATCACAACCTACATTATTGGAAGATCAAAAGAAAAGACAGAAGACGCCTGTAAGGAAATTGGAGAAAATGCTATTCCAGTAATCTTCGATTTAAATGAGCTGGAAGGAATTCCTGCCATGATCGAAAGTATTACAAAAAATAATCCAATTGATATTTTGGTCAACAATGCTGGGATCAATATGAAGAAAGAATTTGCTGATGTAACCGATGAAGATTTCTTAAAGATAATTCATACCAATCTTTTGAGTGTTTTTGCTGTGAGCCGAGAAGTGGTAAAAAACATGAAAGAGAATGGAGGAGGAAGCATAATTAATATTAGTTCAATGGCATCACAATACGGAATTCCAAAAGTAATTGCCTATTCCGCGAGTAAAGGTGCGATTGAATCTATGACGCGTGCAATGGCAGTTGAATTGGCTCCGTCTGGCATTCGTGTGAACTGTATTGCACCAGGATTTATTAAAACTAAAATGTCGTCAACAGCTTTGGATAATGATCCCGAAAGAAAAAATAAAGTCTTAGGAAGAACACCAATGGGATTTTTAGGAGAACCCTCGGATATTGCCGATGCCGTTTATTACTTCGCTTTAAGCGAATCAAAATATACAACAGGAACTGTTTTGCCTGTTGATGGTGGAAATAGTATTGGGTTTTAATTTTTTAATTTTTAAACACATAGAATCATAGTTTTTCTTTGTTTACAAGGCATAGCTGTGTGTTAGAAACTAGTTTTTTTTAAAACTTTTTCAAGCCAATTTAAATCTATGTCTCTATGTGTTTAATTAATTTTTACAAAAGTTAAGTATGATAAAAATGCAGCAAACCATGCGATGGTTCGGACCAAGTGATAATGTTAAGCTGATTGACATTCGACAAGCTGGCGCAACAGGAATTGTAACGGCTTTGCATCAAATTTCGGTTGGAGAGGTTTGGACAATTGAAGCAATAAAAGAAAGACAACAAATTATTAAAGAAGCCGGATTAGAATGGACTGTTGTTGAAAGTTTGCCTGTTCATGGAGAAATTAAAAGAGCTTCAGGAAATTATCGTCAATACATCGATAATTATAAAATCAGTTTACAAAATCTGGCGGAGTGCGGAATAAAAATTATCACTTATAATTTTATGCCGATTCTGGACTGGGTTAGAACTAATCATAATTTTATCAATGAAGATGGAAGTAAAGCCTTGCTATACAATCAGGATGCTTTTACCTATTTTGATGTTTTTCTTCTAAAAAGACCAAATTCAGAAAATGATTATTCGGATGCAGAAAAAGAAAAAGCATTACAGTTTGGAAACTATTTGTCAGAAGATGAAAAAGCATTGTTGTTTAAAAATGTTTTATTGGGATTGCCGGGAAGTAAAATCAATTTTACGGCAGAACAGATTTTATCTTTATTAGATAATTATGCGAATATTGATAATGAAAAACTAAGAGAAAACTTGATTTACTTTTTATCCGAAGTTGCTCCAATTGCGGAGAAAAATGGACAAAAATTAGCGATTCATCCTGACGATCCGCCGTTTTCAGTTTTAGGACTTCCGAGGATTGTTTCTACAGAAAAAGATATTAAGGCTATTTTGGAAGCCGTGCCCTTAAACGCAAATGGTTTGTGTTATTGCACAGGTTCTTTAGGGGCAAATCCGGATAACAATCTGGAGAAAATTATAGATGATTTTGGTGATCGAATTCATTTTTTGCACCTCCGAAATACCATTCGTGAAAGTGAAACTATTTTTAGAGAATCAGAACATTTAAATGGTGATGCGAATATGGAAATTATCGTAGAGAAATTATTGATGCTGATGAATAAAACAAAAATAAGTCTTCCAATGCGTCCCGATCATGGTTTTCTACATTCGGTTGACGAATCGAAAGAAACGTATCCTGGATATTCTCTGGTAGGAAGATTAAAAGGTCTTGCTGAGTTAAGAGGTTTGGAGATGGGAATTGCTTATAAATTGAATTTGTAATAGTATTGAAATAATACGTACTATTTGTCATTCCGAAGAACGAGGAGTCTTCACGAGAAACGCTGCAAAGATTGGATTCTTGTTGCGGAGCTGCTTACGAAGATTTTAGGTATACAATGGTAAAACTATGTTTATTTAAACAAGTGAAACGCCTTTTTATAAGCAAAGAAAATCTGTGATTCTATGTGTTTAAAAATTAAAACTTCATATCTAATTCTGTTGCTTTTCCTAATCGGATTAAGTACAAAATCGTATGCTGTAAATCCAGAGAAATATATAGTCAATAAGGGTTCTACTAAAAACTTTCCTTTGGTTTCAAAAGGAAAAACAGCTTCGATTTTAGTCAGCAAGAATGATTTTTTAGGCGTTTTAAAAGTTGCAGGACATTTAGAAAATGACATTTTTCAGGTTTCGAATTTACATCCAAAACGCATCAATACCATTTTAGAAGCTCAGAATTTTGTCGTAATTATTGGGACACTGGGAAAAAGTGAAATCATTGATCAATTAGCTAAAGAAGGTAAAATTGATGCAAACCAACTTCGCGGAAAATGGGAAAAATTTACCACACAAGTTGTCGAAAATCCGTTTAAAGGAATCAAAAAAGCTTTGGTTATTGCAGGTTCAGATAAAAGAGGAACGATTTATGGAATTTATGATCTATCCAATCAAATTGGTGCTTCGCCTTGGTATTATTGGGCCGATGTTCCTATTAGAAAACAATCGGAATTGCATGTTTTACCTGGAATTCATTCGCAGGGAGAACCAAAAGTAAAATATAGAGGGATTTTTATAAATGATGAAGCTCCAGCTTTGTCGGGCTGGGTATTTGAGAAATTTGGCGGATTTAATTCGAAATTCTACGATAAAGTTTTTGAATTGATTCTGCGAATGAAAGGCAATTATTTATGGCCGGCAATGTGGGGTAGAATGTTTTATGTCGAAGATCAACAGAATGCAGTTTTGGCAGATGAATATGGAGTTGTAATGGGAACTTCTCATCACGAACCTTTAACTAGAGCACATGCAGAATGGGGAAAATCAAATGGAAAATGGGATTTTAATACCAATTCTGAAGCTTTGATTAATTTTTGGAAAGACGGAATTAAAAGAATGGGAAATAAAGAAACCATTGTAACTGTTGGAATGCGAGGTGACGGCGACGAACCGATGACTGAAGGAACTGCAATTGGTTTATTAGAAAATATCGTAAAAACTCAAAGAAATATTATTGCAGAAGTTACTAAAAAACCAGCCGAAGAAACACCTCAAATGTGGGCACTTTACAAAGAAGTTCAGGATTATTATGATAAAGGAATGACAGTTCCTGATGATATTACCCTTTTGCTTTGTGATGACAATTGGGGAAATATTCGCAAACTGCCAGAACTCGATGCAAAACCAAGAAAAGGCGGTTATGGCATTTATTATCATTACGATTATGTTGGTGGACCAAGAAATTACAAATGGATCAACACAAACCAAATCGAACGTGTTTGGGAGCAAATGGATTTGGCGTATCAATATGGCGTCGATAAAATTTGGATTGTAAATGTGGGCGATATTAAGCCAATGGAATTTCCGATTGAATTTTTCTTAGATATGGCATGGAATCCTGAAAAATTTAATGCCGGAAATTTAGAACAATATTATGTGAATTGGACAAAAGAAAATTTTGGCAATCAGTTTCCAAAAGAAATTGCCGAGATTTTAAAGTTATACACCAAATACAATTCACGCAGAAAACCTGAATTATTGGATACTAAGACTTATAGTATTATAAATTATAAGGAAGCAGATCGTGTTGTGGCAGATTATCAAAAATTGGTCGAAAAGGCCAATTCGATAAATGAAAAATTGAGACCAGAATATAAAGATGCTTTTTATCAGCTCATTTTATTTCCAGTTTTGGTAAGTGCCAATTTAAATGAATTGTATGTTGCAGCAGCTAAAAATCAGTTATACGCAGAACAAGGAAATCTCATTGCAAATGTGTATGCTGAAAAAGTAAAAACATTATTCGAAAAGGACAGTTTACTGACGAATTATTATCATACGAAATTGTCAAACGGGAAATGGAATCATATGATGTCACAAACACATATTGGTTATGATAACTGGCAGCAACCGGGAAAAAATGTGATCCCAAAAACGAAAATAATCGAAATTTCAAACCAAGTTGAAGCAGGAATTTCTGCTGAGGATTCGCCAAAGGCTGAAACACTCATTAATAATAGAGATTTAGATCATGTTCATGGCTTTGTTGAGAATAATGGATATATTTCAATTGAAGCTCAAAATTATTCGAAAGCAATACATTCTGACATGGTAAAATGGACAATAATTCCGAACATTGGGCGAACAGAGTCTGGTGTTACTTTGAAACCTTCGAACATAAAGGCTATTGAAATTTCGGAGCACTCACCAAGGTTAGAATACAATATTCATTTTTTTAGTAAAGGAAAAATTAAAGTAAACGCTCATTTTTCACCGACAATCAATTTTAAAATTGGAGACGGATTAAAATATGGAATTGGCTTTGATGATGAAAAACCGCAAATCATGAATCTCAACGCAGATTCTTCCGAGAAAGCTTGGGCAGAATCGGTTGCCAATAATATTAAAATCATTATTTCAAAACATGAAATTGAAAATGCAGGAAATCATGTTTTGAAAATTTATGCGATCGATCCAGCTTTGGTACTTCAGAAGATTGTAATTGAAACAGAAGAAGGAAAAGTCTTGAAGTCGTATTTAGGGCCGCCAGAAAGTTTTAGAAAGGATTGACAAACTAAATTTAACGTAGAAATGATTAACTATTAAACCAAAAATATATGAAATTTATTAAACCTTATTTAGTTGCCGTCACAACTATGCTGGCCTTGAGTTGTACGTCGCAGAAAGAAACGGCTTCATTAAAAGATGCCTATAAAAACGATTTTTATATTGGTACGGCTTTAAGTGTGGATCAAATTGAAGAAAAAGACAAAAAAGTCGATTCGTTGATAACAAAAGAATTTAATGCGATTACCGCAGAAAATATAATGAAATCGATGTATACGCATCCGCAAAAAGATAAATATGATTTTACTTTATCAGACAAATTTGTGGCTTACGGCGAAAAGAATAAAATGTTCATTCATGGACATACTTTGATATGGCACAGTCAATTAGCGCCATGGATGGAAAAAATTGCGGATAGCACTGAAATGAAAGCGTTTATGAAAGATCATATTACAACGATTGTTTCGAAATACAAAGGCAGAATCAATTCTTGGGATGTCGTAAATGAAGCATTGAATGAAGATGGAACTTTGAGAGCGTCTGTTTTTTTGAAAACGCTTGGCGAAAAATATTTAGTTGATGCTTTCAAACTCGCTGAAAAAGCCGATCCAAAAGCGGAGTTATATTACAATGATTATAATATCGAGGAGCCTGCAAAAAGAGCGGGAGCAATTGTTCTGATCAAAAAAATAAAAGCTGCAGGAGGAAAAGTTGACGGCGTTGGTATTCAGGGGCATTGGAGATTGCAAAGTCCGTCATTAGAAGAAATCGAAAAAAGTATTTTAGAATATTCGGCTTTAGGAATTAAAGTCGCTTTTACAGAATTGGATATTACCGTTTTGCCAAATCCGTGGGATTTAAAAGGAGCCGATATAAATCAGAAATTTGAAGGAAGTGCCAAAATGAATCCATATCCTGAAAAATTACCAGATTCAGTTCAAACGCAGTTAGCAGAGCGTTATGCATCAATTTTTAAACTGTTTCTAAAACATAAAGACAAAATTAGCAGAGTTACTTTTTGGGGAGTTTATGATGGACAATCCTGGCTAAATGATTGGCCGATAAAAGGAAGAACCAATTATCCGCTTCCATTTGATACAGCTTTGAAACATAAACAAGCTTACGACAGCATTTTAAAGTTGAAGAAAATTGAAGAATAATAGTTCAAAAACAGCATTCAATTGAAATAATATTAACAATCGGTTGTTTTTAAAAATATTCTTGAAATAAAGCAAACTAAATTTGCACAATATGTTTTTTTGTATAATTTTACACAACCGATTGTTTTGAATGAAATTCAACACAATCTTGTCATTTCGATCCCGAGGCTTCGGGAGAGAAATAACACTAGAAGCTCCGCAAAGTATGTCGCCAATCTTTGTTGAATCCCGAGTGTGATTTCTCCTTCCTCAAAATGACAAAAAAACAAAAATTCTTAATTTTAGGATTTAACGAAACTAACTAACCACAAACCACAAAATGAATAACATTTCACAAAAATTATCCATCAAAGAAAAAATTGGATACAGCTTAGGAGACTTGGCAGCCAATTTAGTTTTTCAAACTTTGATGACGTATTTGGCATATTTCTACACAGATATTTACGGATTATCGCCAACAGATTCCTCTATTATTATGTTAGTTGTTGGTTTAGTTGCCGCCTTTATCTTTAATCCGATAATTGGAGTTTTAGCAGATAGAACGAGTACCAAATGGGGAAAATTCAGGCCTTGGATTCTAGCAACCGCAATTCCGCTTGGAGTAGTGGCATTATTAGCATTTTCAACTCCAGATTTCGCTTATAAAGGAAAAGTAATTTATGCCGTTGTAACCTATACTTTATTACTGCTTTTTTATGCAGGAAATAATCTGCCGTATTCAGCTTTAAGCGGTGTAATTACAGGTGATATGTCCGAGAGAAACAGCATGTCGTCCTATCGTTTTGTGGCGGTTATGTTTGCCCAGTTTTTTGTTCAGGTTTTCATGCTGGGAATTATAAAAAGTGCTGGAAACGGAGACAAAGCAATTGGTATCGAAAAAGTAATGACAGTTTTGGCGATTATTGGAACTATTATGTTGTTAATCACTTTTTTGACAACAAAAGAAAGGATTATTCCAAAACCAGAACAGAAATCAAGTGTAAAAGAAGATTTAAGCGATTTAGTTAAAAATAGACCGTGGATAATTATGCTTTCGCTTACCACTTTGGTTTTTATTACGCTGGCAATGAAAGGCGGTTCGTATGTGTATTATTTTGAAAACTATGTAGATAAAGAACAATTGGCAGTTTTTATTCAGCCTATTTTAGATACTTTGTCCAATATTGGATTGAATCATTTTGGTAATGATCCCGTTTCAGCTGGATTTGGATTGTTTAATGCCGGTGGAATAATTTTTATGATTATCGGAATTACGTTATCTAAAAACCTGGCGGATAAATACGGAAAACGAAATGTATTCGGATTGTTTTTATTCATTTCAACGTTGTTTATTATCGCTTTTTATTTCTTTCCGCCAGCATCAATTCGTTTGATATTTTTCTCTCAAATTTTGCACGGATTTTTCTACGGAATCACAATCCCGATTCTTTGGGCGATGATTGCTGATGTTGCTGACTATTCAGAATGGTTGAACAATCGCCGTGCGACAGCTATTATTTTCTCTGCTATGATGGTAGGTTTAAAAGCGGGATTAAGTATTGGCGGTGCTTTAACAACATTGTTTTTAGGATATTTTCATTATGTGCCAAATTCTGCCGTACAAACTGAATCTGCGATTAACGGAATCAAATTATTGGTCAGCATTTTTCCTGCAATTCCATTTTTAATTGGAGCCGGATTACTGTTTTTCTATAAAATCAATAAACAAATGGAAGTACAGATCGAAACTGAGTTAAAAGAAAGAAGAACTTAATTATTTAAAATAAAGATAGCACTATGCCTGAAGATAGCATTGAACAAATTAATTTCGAGGAAATTAATGAACTGGCGATTTCAAAGCCTTTAGTTTCTCACATTTACACGGCCGATCCGTCGGCACATGTATTCAATGGGAAGATTTATATTTATCCGTCGCACGATATAGATGCAGGAATTCCTTTTAACGATAACGGCGATCATTTTGGAATGGAAGATTATCACGTTTTTTCGATGGACAGCATTTCATCCAAAGCCGTAGATAATGGTGTTGCACTGCATGTTGATGATGTTGCCTGGGCCGAAAAGCAAATGTGGGCGCCAGATGCAGCACATAAAAATGGAAAATATTATTTGTATTTTCCAGCAAAACGTGCCAACGGAATTTTCCAAATTGGAGTAGCAATCAGTGATTCTCCCTCTGGGCCTTTCAAGTCAGAACCAGATGCGATAAAAGGAAGTTACAGCATTGATCCTGCAGTTTTTGAAGACATAGATGGGAAACATTATATTTATTTTGGAGGAATCTGGGGCGGACAACTGCAGAAATACCGAAATAATAAATACGATCAAGATAATGAAGAACCTTCTGGAAAAGAGTCTGCTTTAGGTCCAATTGTGGCTTTGCTTCGTGATGATATGCTGGAGTTTGCTGAGGAACCAAAAGAGATTAAAATTCTCGATGAAAGCGGAAATAAAATTTTAGCAGGCGATAATGATCGTCGTTTTTTTGAAGCTTCGTGGGTTCATAAATACAACGGAAAATACTATTTCTCCTACTCAACAGGAGACACCCATTTTATTTGTTATGCGATTGGCGACAATCCATATGGACCATTCATATATCAGGGAAGAATTTTGAATCCAGTTGTAGGATGGACTTCGCATCATTCTATTTGTGAAGTAGAAGGCGAATGGTATTTATTTTATCATGATTCAAGTTTATCAAAAGGTGTAACGCATTTAAGAAGTATGAAAGTAGCCAAAATCGATTATCTCGAGGATGGTTCAATCGTAACGATCGATCCTTATGGAATAAGAAGATTACAGGATTAAACCTTAGTTATCAATAAAAAGAGATGTTTAGAACTAAAAGATTAGATATTAAATTAGTAAGCGCAGTCATTTTAATGAGTGCTTTTTCTTCGTGTAAAAAAATTTCACAAAAATCACAATCGGTTGTGTATTCTGATTACGCCGTTTTTGATTGGTTTGATTACCGAGGAAATGATGATGCTTATATTAACTTATCTAAGTCTGAAAGTGAATATCTAAATCCGATTTTGGCTGGATTTTATGCAGATCCTACAATCTGCAGGGTTGAGGACAAGTTTTATTTAGTGAATTCCTCTTTTTGCTATTTTCCTGGATTGCCCATTTTTGAAAGTACTGACTTGGTTAATTGGAAACAAATAGGAAATATTATAAACCGTCGTGAACAGGCTGATTTTGGAAATTCTCGATTATCGGGCGGAATGTACGCACCAACTATTCGATATCATAAAGGCATTTTTTATGTCATTTGCACCAATGTGAGCGGAGTAGGTAATTTTATTGTTACAGCTAAAAATCCAGCTGGCCCTTGGTCAAATCCAATTGTGCTTCCTGAAGTTAACGGAATCGATCCAGATATTTTCTTTGATGAAGATGGGAAAGTATACATTACGCATAACGGACCTCCGCCAAATAATGTTTCGCTTCATGATGGACATCGTGCCATTTATATGCTCGAATACGATTTGGAAAAACAAAAAACCACAACAGCTCCCAAATTGGTTATTAACGGCGGAACCGATATGACTAAAAAGCCCGTTTGGATTGAAGGTCCGCATGTACTTAAAAAAGACGGATTTTATTATATGATCTGCGCTCAAGGCGGAACAGGTTTTAATCATTCAGAAGTTGTTTTTAGAAGCAAGAATGTTTATGGACCTTATGAAAGTTATGCTTCGAATCCTATTTTAACACAGTTGCATTTAGATCCAAATCGTAAAAATTTAATTTCGACTACAGGTCATGCTGATTTTGTAGAACTTCCAAATGGCGAATGGTGGTCTGTATTTTTAGGATGTCGACCTTATGAAGGAGATTTATATAATACAGGAAGAGAAACTTTTATGATGCCTGTTGAATGGAAGAATGGCTGGCCGGAAATTAAAGGCGGAAACGAACCAATTCCGATGAAAAATAAACGTCCAAATTTGCCTCTTTCAAAAGAAAAAATAGAACCCAATAATGGGAATTTTATTTGGCATGACAATTTTGATTCGAATGAATTGAGTTTGAAATGGAATTTGATAAGAACTCCTTCTGAAAAATGGTATGAATTAACGAATGGAAAATTATTAATTAAACCGAGAAAAGAATCGATTCATACCGAAACTAATTTTTCTTTTATTGGAAGAAGACAGCAGCATTTAAAATTTCAAGCTTCTATTAAATTGGAGTTTAGTCCGAAAGATATTTTACAAACAGCTGGCTTGACAGCTTTTCAAAATGAAAAACATTATTTTTTAATTGGAAAGCGACTGAATTCAAACGGAAAAGAAGAAGTTTTTGTTGAAAGAACAGCAGAGAAAATCAATAGCGGAAAATCAGAGATTATTTCGAAAAAAGAGCTTTTAGATTTTGATAAAACATTGTTTGTAAAAATTGAAGGAAACGGAAGATTGTATAGTTTTTATTATAAAACAGCTCAAAATGCAGATTGGGTTTTATTGATTAAAGATGTCGATGGATCAATTTTGAGTACGAAAGAAGCAGGCGGATTTGTGGGAACGTATTTAGCGATGTATGCGTCAAGTGAACATTTTGAGAAATAGTCCCAGAGGGACGGCATATTTATAGGAAATACATCTCTATAAATATTACGCTCTTCCAGAGCTAAATTGAAATGACAAATATCACGGAAATGTTCTTTTGAAAACGTTTTGCATGAGGGATTGAAGTGGAAATCCTTTTGTGTAATGAAATGAAACAAAAGATTGAAGCGGAAAGCCCGACCCGCTTTTTCGGCGGGACATGCCCAAACTAATAGAATAAACAGCTTTTAAAAAATAACATAATTCATGTAAAAAATAATTTTTTATAAAAAGAAATTGCCTATTTTAGCATAACAGAACGGAACAGAACGGTATGCTAAAAGAAGAAGGAAAATTTGAGTTTATAATTAATCACGATAGTGATATTCCGAAGTACCAACAGTTGGTGAACGGAATTAATAATGCGATTGCAGAGAATATTTTACAAAAGGGAGATTTGCTTCCTTCGGTAAATAGTATTTGTAAAACGAATCAGTTATCGAGAGATACGGTTTTTAAAGCGTATACGATTTTAAAGGACCAAAAAACGATCGATTCTGTGCCGAACAAAGGTTATTACGTTTCAGGCGAGACGAGAAAAGTGCTTTTGGTTTTAGATACTTTTAAAGCATATAAAGAGGTTTTGTATCATTCGGTTGTGAATAATCTGCCTGATAATGTGATTATTGATGTGCAGTTTCATCATTATAACATTGATGTTTTTAAAACGATCATCAATAACGGAATTGGGAAGTATTACAAATATGTGGTGATGAATTTTGATCATAATGATATTGCTCCAACGTTGTCGGCGATTTCAAGTGATAAATTGCTTTTGATTGACTGGAATATTCAGGGTGATAAAACTAATAATTATGTTTTTCAGGATTTTGGAAAAGCTTTTTATAACGCTTTAATTGAAGCTGTTGATTTGTTTAAAAAGTATAAAAAAATAGAATTTGTATATCCGGATTTCACGAATCATCCGTATGAAACGGTTGAGTTTTTTAAGAAATTCTGTACTAATTTTAATTTTCAATATGAGATTATTACGGATCCTAAAAAGTTCAATATCGAAAAAGGAATTGCTTATATCAGTGTAAGCGACAGGATTTTGGGGCACTTTTTAGAACAGTGCAAAGAGAAAGATTTTGAGCCGGGAAAAGACGTTGGTTTTTTGTCGTATAACGAAACGCCAATGAAGAAATTTATATACAAAGGAATTTCGGTTGTGTCAACTGATTTTAAAGAAATAGGAACCAAAGCAGCGGCATTTATTACGCATGAAGAGGATATTCAGTGTTATGTGCCGACAAAATTAATAATAAGAGAATCATTGTAAGTATGTATTATATTGGATATGATATTGGAAGTTCTTCTGTCAAGACAGCCTTGGTAGAAGCAGAAACGGGTAAAAAAGTAATCGTTTTGAATGAACCGCAGAACGAAATGGAAATTTTGTCGATTCACCCAGATTGGGCAGAACAAGATCCTGAGATTTGGTGGCAGCACATTTGTACTGCAACTAAAAGAGCCATTCGCGAAGCTAATATCGATGCGTCAAAAATTCAAGGAATTGGTATTTCGTACCAAATGCACGGATTGGTGGTTGTTGATAAGGCAGGAAATGCACTTCGAAATTCTATTATTTGGTGTGACAGCCGCGCGGTTGAAATTGGAAACAAGGCTTTCGCCGAAATTGGAGAACAAAAATGTATGGAGCATTTACTGAATTCACCAGGGAATTTCACGGCTTCGAAACTAAAATGGGTAAAAGAAAACGAGCCTCAAGTTTACAACAAAATTGATAAATATATGCTTCCGGGAGATTACATCGCTTTGAAACTGACAGGCGAAGTAACGACAACTAAAAATGGTTTGTCTGAAGGAATGCTTTGGGATTATAAAGAAAATAAAGTAGCCGACTGGCTTTTAGATTACTACGGAATCGAGCAATCTTTGACGCCAAAAATAGTTGAAAATTTTACGAATCAGGGAGTTGTTACCCAACAAGCTTCAAAAGAAACTGGACTTCCAGCAGGAATTCCGATTGTTTATAGAGCAGGTGATCAGCCAAATAATGCTTTGTCATTAAATGTTTTGAATCCGGGCGAAGTGGCAGCTACGGGCGGGACTTCGGGAGTATTTTATGCGGTAAGCGAAATGTCATCAGGAAAAAGCACGAGAGTAAATAATTTCGTTCACGTAAACTACGAATTGGAAACGCCAAGAGTGGGTAAACTTTTAAATATTAATGGAGCTGGAATTCAGTACAGATGGCTTCGCAATAATATGGGTAACGAAAGTTATGAAGCGATGAATGAAAAGGCTTCGAATGTTGAGGTAGGATCAGAAGGCGTTGTTGTGATTCCGTTTGGAAATGGTGCTGAGCGTATGTTCAACAATAAAAACATCGGAACTCATTTCTTAAACCTTAACTTAAATATTCATAACAGCGCGCATTTATTTAGAGCTTCTTTAGAAGGAATTGCTTTTTCGTTTGTGTACGGAATGGAATGTTTGAAAGATGATAATGCAACAATTAATGTGATTAGAGCTGGAAATGATAACCTTTTTCGCTCAGAGATTTTCTCAAATACAGTGGCGACTTTAATTGGTCACGAAATTGAAATTTACAATACAACCGGCGCAGTCGGAGCAGCAAGAGCAGTTGGTTTAAAAGATGGTGATTACAGCAAATTTGGAGCTAATGTCAGCGACAACGATCACGTAATGACTTTTTTACCGCTGCACAACAAGGAGCCTTACGAAACGGCTTATAAAAAATGGAAACAAGAATTAGAATTAATATTAACAACTAAATAAAAAGATAAAATGATAGTTTTAGGAGATAAAGAATATTACAAAGGTATTGGTCAAATTAAATTTGAAGGAAAGGAATCGGATAATCCGCTGGCATTTAAATATTATAATCCAGATCAAGTTGTAGCTGGAAAAACAATGCGTGAGCACTTTAAATTTGCGATCGCGTATTGGCATACTTTCTGCGGACAAGGAAGCGATCCATTCGGACCAGGAACACAGCAATTTGCTTGGGATCAGTCTTCAGATCCTTATCAAGCGGCAAAAGATAAAGCGGATGCAGCTTTTGAATTTATCAGTAAAATGGGATTTGATTATTTCTGTTTTCACGATTACGATTTGATTGCAGAAGGAGCAACTTTTGCAGAATCAGAAAAACGTTTAGCTTTTATTACTGATTACCTAAAACAGAAAAAAACGGAGTCTGGAATTAAATTACTTTGGGGAACTTCAAACTGTTTCTCAAACCCTAGATTTATGAACGGAGCGGCTACAAATCCAGATTTTAATGTAGTAGCAAGAGCGGGAGGACAAGTAAAATTAGCACTTGATGCAACGATTGCTTTAGGTGGAGAAAATTATGTTTTCTGGGGTGGTAGAGAAGGTTATATGTCTTTATTGAACACAGATATGGGAAGAGAATTAGATCACATGGCGCAATTCTTAACATTGTCTAGAGATTACGCAAGGGCGCAAGGTTTTAAAGGAACTTTCTTTATCGAGCCAAAACCAATGGAGCCGTCAAAACACCAATATGATTTTGACTCTGCAACAGCAATTGGATTCTTGAAAGAATATGGTTTAGATAAAGATTTCAAAATTAATATTGAGGTAAATCACGCTACATTGGCGCAGCATACTTTTCAACATGAATTAGAAGTTGCTGCAAAAGCAGGAATGTTAGGAAGTATTGATGCTAACAGAGGCGATTATCAAAATGGCTGGGATACAGATCAGTTTCCAAATAACATTCAAGAAACTACAGAAGCGATGTTAGTTTTCTTAAAAGCCGGCGGATTGCAAGGTGGTGGAGTGAACTTTGATGCAAAAATCAGAAGAAACTCTACAGATTTAGAAGATGTTTTCTTAGCGCACATTGGCGGCGCTGATACTTTTGCAAGAGCTTTATTGACTGCAGATAAAATCATCACTTCTTCTCCTTACGAAAAATTAAGAACAGAAAGATATAGTTCTTTCGATTCTGGAAAAGGGAAAGATTTTGCTGATGGAAAATTAAACCTAAAAGATCTTTACACTATCGCTCACGAAAATGGAGAATTAAATCTTCAAAGCGGTAAACAAGAATTGTTTGAAAACATCATTAACCAATATATTTAATTGGTTTAGATTTCAATATCAAACCTAACAGGTTTTAAAACCTGTTAGGTTTCTACAAAAAAATATTTAGTGAGAGAAAATTTCTAAAACAACTTAAATTTTTAAACATGATAGCCATAAATAGTTAAAAGTGTTTTAAAAATGATTTTAGATAAAAACTTTGAAAATGTGTATTAAGATTATGGCTTTTTTTGGCATTGAGATTTAAGAAAAATAGATTGAAGGTTTAGTTACTATTTTTTTGAAAATTGAAATGGATGAATAGTCAGTTTGATAAAATAATAAGCGAGTTATTTTTTATTGAAGGTTTTTTGAAGAGTAGAATCGATCGAAATGCACATTTTTTTTCTCGCTGGATGTTAAACGCAGTGCTGTGCGTCTCTACTACTTACTTAGACAAAGAACTATGTACAGTTTTGTCATTACGATCCCGAGGCTTCGGGATCGTAATGACAACTATGCGATTATGCTTCACATTAAATACTATTGAAACTAGATTATAACCAACCTTAAACCAAAAAAACTTATGAAATTTTTTATTGATACTGCTAATCTTCAGGATATTGAAGAGGCACAAGCTTTAGGCGTTTTAGACGGCGTAACCACCAATCCGTCTTTAATGGCAAAAGAAGGAATTACAGGAAAAGAAAATATATTAAAGCACTATTTAAACATTTGTAATATTGTTGACGGAGATGTTTCTGCTGAGGTAATCTCAACCGATTTTGATGGAATGATCAGAGAAGGGGAGGAATTGGCAGCTTTACATCCGCAGATCGTAGTTAAATTGCCAATGATTGGCGATGGTATTAAAGCCTGTAAATACTTTTCTTCTAAAGGAATTAAAACCAATGTAACGCTTGTATTTTCTGCAGGGCAAGCTTTATTGGCAGCGAAAGCAGGAGCAACATATGTTTCCCCTTTTCTTGGAAGATTAGATGATGTTTCGACTGATGGAATGCGTTTAATTGAAGAAATCAGAGAAATCTATGATAATTATAATTATCAAACACAAATTCTTTCGGCTTCGGTAAGGCATACAATGCATATTGTAAATTGTGCCAAAGTTGGGTCAGATGTTATGACTGGACCATTATCAGCAATTAAAGGATTATTGAAACATCCACTTACAGATATTGGATTAAAACAATTTGTTGAAGATGCTAAAAAAATGAATCTTTAATGTAATAAAAGCCATTTTCTACTATTTTTTAGACTCCCCTCCAGTTATTCTGAGGGGAGTTTTTTGTAAAATAAAAGCAACCGATTGTTTCTGTTTTGTCTTTTGTAGGAAATATATTGTTTAGGGGTTAATTGTTTGATGTGCAGTTTGTAATGTTCTCCACGTCTTATTTTACAAGGGATTGTTGAGGATTTGGTTTAGTATGATTTTCAATAGAATACTGCGATGTTTTAGTCCGTTTAAAAAAAATATATAAATTTAACATTTTATACTTTTTTTAAGATTTTGATCTAAACAATTTATTATCTCTAACGTTTTCGTTGTGATTAAGTCTGTTTTTGAGAATTATTTCATTTTTTTTGATTATTTGTGTTTAAAACGTTTTTTTTTAATGGTATTTTTTTGAAATTGAGAAAAAAAATTAACGCAACCGATTGTGTGTTATTGTTTTTTGCATATATTTGTTTTGACTATAAGCTATTATTTGTCTGAATTTTAAAAAGGAAAATCATAGTAAGTCAATAAAAAAGAAAAACTAACTAAACCATACTATTAACTTATTAAACCAATTATTTATGACTAACTTTTTAATTACTAAAAGCAGATCAAAATACTTTAAGAATTTGGGATTCTTGATCCTGATGCTGGTATTTTCTGCTGCAGTAAATGCGCAAATTACTGTATCGGGTACTGTATCTGATAGTAATGGACCAATACCAGGTGTGAATATTATTGTGAAAGGAACAAAGACAAGTACCGTTTCTAATTTTGACGGAACGTACACACTTCAATCTGTTCCTGCAAATAGTATTTTGGTCTTTAGCTTCATAGGATATAAAACACATGAAGTTTCGGTAAATAATAAAACTAAAATTGATGCTTTACTGGAAGAGAATTTAAATGACTTGAAAGAAGTTGTTGTTGTTGGATATGGAACTGTAAAAAGAGCAGATTTAACAGGAGCAGTTTCAACAGTCAGCAGTACCGCAATTAGTCAATCTGTTGCAACAACAATCGATCAGGTTTTACAAGGTCGTGCTGCAGGGGTGCAAATTCAACAAAATAGTGGTACGCCAGGAGGAAGTTCTTCGGTACGTATTCGTGGGATAAGTTCTATTACAGGTTCAAATGAGCCTATTTATGTAATAGATGGTGTAATAATTGATGGAAACACAGGATCTTTAAATTCAAATCCGCTTGCAGGAATTAATCCGAATGATATTGCTTCGATTGATATTTTGAAAGATGCTTCTGCAACAGCAATTTATGGTTCAAGAGCTGCAAATGGTGTAATCATGGTAACTACCAAAACAGGTAGAAAAGGAGATTTGACATTAAACTTTGACAGTTATGTAGGATGGCAGCAAATGCCAAAAGAATTACAAGTATTAAATCTTAGAGAATATGGTACTCTTAAAAATACTCGTGCAGATTTAGGAATTGTACAGCGAGATAATGCTTTCATCAGACCTGATTTGTTGGGAGAGGGAACAAACTGGCAGGACGAATTATTTCAAACAGCTTTAATTCAAAATTATAATTTGTCTGCTTCGGGCGGTTCTGATAACACTACTTATGCATTAGGAATGTCTTATTTTGATCAGGAAGGGACTATAATTGGTTCTTCTTTTGATCGTATGACTCTTCGTGGAGTAATTGATTCTCAGGTAAAGAAATGGATGAAAGTTGGAGTGAATATGAATGTTTACAAAACTAATCAAGTTACAACAGTAAATGATGATTCGGTAATTCTAACTGCGTTGAAACAAACTCCAAATGTTGCTGCACGTAATGCCGATGGTACTTTTGATGGGCCAGATACGACAGAATTTGTTCAAACAAATCCATTAGGAATTGCTTTGCTAAAAGATAATCATGCTAAAAACTACGGAATTAGAGGAAACGCTTATGCGGAAATTAGTTTCACAAAAGATTTAAAATTCAAAACACAATATTCGCTGGATTACGGTTTTGGAAATAACTACACTTTCAATCCATCTTATACTTTTGGAGCATTATCTAATGAGGTGAGAGAAGGAAGCAGAACAAAATCTACAAGCGAAAACTGGATTTGGAATAATTTATTGACTTATAATAAAGTATTCGGAAAACACAGTATTAACTCGATGTTAGGTCAAGAATTACAGGAACAAAACTGGGAAAATCTTTATGGATATCGCTCAGGATATTTAACAAACGGAGCTACAGATTTAAATGCAGGTGACCCAACAACAGCAAGAAACTCAAACGCAAGTTCTACAAGATCGCTTAGTTCTTATTTTGCAAGAGCAGCGTATTCATTTGATGATAGATATTTTATAACAGGAACTATTAGAAGAGATGGATCTTCACAATTTGCAGAAGAGAACAAATGGGATTGGTTTCCGGCAGCAGGTTTAGCATGGAAAATATCAAGTGAAGGATTTTTAAAAGAGAATCAAACGATTAATAATTTGAAATTACGCGCAGGATGGGGAGTTACAGGTAATTCAACTGTACCTAATAATGCTTACACATCTGTATATGGTACATCTGCAACAAATTGGGGAAGTGGTCAAATTGCAACAAATACAGCTAATCCAGATTTAAAATGGGAAAAAACAAATCAAACTAACATTGGTTTAGATCTTGGACTTTTCAATAACAGAATCGAAGTTACAGCCGATGTTTATTACAAGAAGACAGATGATTTATTATTAAGATTATCACTTCCAGCTTATGTAGGTACAACAGGGCAAGGATCTACAGCACCTCCATATGCTAATATTGGATCACTAGAAAATAAAGGTATTGAGTTTACAATAAACACAATAAATATGCAGCGAGAAGATTTTCTTTGGAAATCAAATTTCAATATCTCGATGAATAGATTTAAAGTCTTGAAATTGAATTCAGAATCTGGAGTTTACGATCAGACTTTACAGCAAGGTTCTGATGTAACGGTGGTTACTCGCAGTGCAGTAGGGCAGACATTGGGACAATTTTACGGATATAAAGTTATTGGACGTTTTGAAAAAGCAACTGATTTTTATTATAAAGATGCAAGCGGAACTGTAAAACCAACAGCGCTTCCAGAAGGAATGCAGATTGGAGAAAACGGAGTTTGGATTGGTGACTATATGTTTGAAGATGTAAACAAAGATGGAGTAATTAATGAGAAAGATGCTGGTTACATTGGAAATCCTAATCCAGATTTTACTTTTGGATTTACGAACAGCTTTTCGTTTAAAGGATTTGACGTGAGTATAATGTTTACAGGATCTTACGGAAATGATGTTTTGAATTACCAAAGACGCTGGTTAGAAAATCCTCGTGAGAATACCAATTTATTGAAAACAGCTTTAGGATATGCGCAATTAGAATTAATTGATCCAACTGGGCCAAATGATTATCGTAATGTACAAATTGTAGGCGGAGATCCATATATGCCAAGAATTGGAGCTTCATCAGCATCTTCGGCTTCTAACTATCGCTTGAGTAATAGATTTGTGGAAGACGGATCTTATGTTAGACTTAAAAACATTTCATTAGGCTATAATCTGCCTAAGAGTTTATATTCTAAATATGGAATTTCAAACATCAAAGTATATTCAAATATGCAGAATGTTTTGACTTTTACAAAGTATAAAGGATATGACCCAGAAGTTGGTGCAATAAACCAAAACCAACTTTTAAATGGTATCGATAACGGACGTTATCCTTCGCCGGTAACAACTACTCTTGGAATAAATGTTAATTTCTAAAAACTGCACAATGAAAACAAAGAAAATATTTTACACGGCTTTAATTATTGCATTGCCATTTGTTTGGACGAGTTGCAGCGACATTTTAGACGTTGAACCAAATGATGTAATTACTAAAGAGAACTTTTATAAAACAGAGTCTGATTTTCAGGCTGCAACAGGACCTTTATACAACAAAGTATGGTTCGATTTTAATGACAAATTTTATTATGGTTTAGGCGATGGACGTGCGGCAAATATGTATGCTCCTTTTTCAGATTACGTTTATCCATTTACAGATTTAACAGAAACTGGATTAACAGGACCATTGGTTTCGGCTTGGGCATCGTTGTACAATGTAGTTCAACAATCTAATAATGTGATTATCGGAATTTCTGGAAGTTCACTTAGTAATGCTGTTAAAAATAAATATATTGCCGAAGCCCGTTTTATGAGAGGAACAGCATACTGGTATTTGGCTTCGTTATGGGGAGATGTAATTATCTCTACAGATCCGAGAGAATTGGTGAAAAATCCAATTGTAAACAAAAATCCAATGAAAGATGTTTACGAGTTTTCGATGCGCGATTTAGAGTTTGCAGCTAAATATCTTCCAGAAACTGCAGGTCAGGCAGGACGTTTAACAAAATACAGCGCATTCGGAATGCTGTCTCGTGTTTACTTATCGTTTTCAGGAGTTAGTGATAATCCAAACAGCGGCACTCGCAATCAAGCATATCTTGATTTAGCAAAAAAAGCGGCTGAAAAAGTTATTAGTTCTGGTCCTTATAGTTTGATGGCAAATTATGAAGATTTATTTATGGTTGACAATAACAACAATACAGAATCAATGTTTGCTTTGCAATGGGTGCCAAATGGAGATTATGGTGTAAACAATACACAGCAGGCTTATTTTGCCTTGGGATCTGATATTACGGGCGACGATGCTGCTTGGGGATATTGGACAAGAGCTTCTTACAATGTATTGCAAGAATATGAATCAAAAGATCTTCGCCGTAAAGCAACATTTATGGGTAACAAAGATCATTATGCCGAAATCAACAAAGCAAATGGAGGTTACACAGTTGATCACGGAAATGATTTCCTTACCATAAAAAAAGGAGTTGTAGGTTCTACAAAGGATAATTCTAAAATTACCCGTATGAATTCAGCTTTAAATACTTATATGCTGCGTTTGGCAGAAGTTTATTTAAACTACGCGGAAGCTTCTTTAGGAAATAACGCTTCAACCGCAGATGCCGCCGCTCTTATGGGAGTAAATAGACTTCGTACGCGTGCAGGTTTAGATTCAAAAACAACATTAACGTATGCTGATATTATTCATGAAAGACGTGTTGAATTGTGTATGGAAGGACAATATTGGTACGATTTAGTTCGCAGAGCTTACTACAAACAACAAGAAGTAATCAATTATGTTACGGCACAAAACAGAGGTGTAATTACTCCAATTTTGTATGACACGGCAACTAATAAAGTTACAGTCGACGCTTCAAAAAGTACTAGTCCAAGAGCTATTGGTGTAATTGATGCAACAATTTTTACACTTCCTTACCCAGAATCTGAGTTAGTTCAGAATCCGTTATTGAGAGAAAATCCTGTTCCGTATCAGTTTACAGAAGAGAAAATTAAAGACTTATTCTAGTATTCAGAAATAAAAAATTAAAGAAATAGTAATATGAAATATATTTTAAATAAAAAGTATTGGGCGCCCATCGCACTTCTTACAATGATGGTTTTCGGCATGCTGTTTACCTCTTGTGATAACAATGATTCACAAGACGGTGCGATCACAATTTCAAAAGTATTTTTAGAAGATGTCAATTCAACAGTGCCGGATCGAGAAGTTAGTTTTGCCCGTTTAGGACAGTTGCTGCGTATTGAAGGTTCAGGATTTGAGGGACTTAAGAAAGTATACATCAACGGATATTCTACCTACTTTAATGTGGTTTTTGTATCTAACAATTCGATGCTTGTAAGTGTTTCGGCAGATACACCAATTTTGGACGCAGATCCATCTGTGAGAAATACAATTCGTTTTGCAAATGATTCTAACGAAACCACTTTTAAATTTGAAATTCGTTCTGGTAAACCTGCTATAACTAATATTTCTAACACAATGCCAAATGCAGGTGAAACCATAACAGTTATAGGAACCGGTTTAACCGAAGTAAGTAAAGTAGTTTTTCCTGGAAATGTTGAGGTAACAACAGGAATTACATCAACAGAAGATGGCGAATTATTTACCGTTAAAGTTCCAAGTGGAATCTCAGATTTAGGAGGATCACTATTTGTTCAAACTTCAAATGGCGGAGTTTATTCTCCAGCATATTTTAACTGTAAAAGAGGTGTTATTTTAGATTTTGACGGAAGAGGACAGCACAGTTTTTGGGGCACACCTCCTGCCACTGGTATGATTTTAGGAACCGATATAGAATCAGCTTCGATAGGCGCAGGAAATCTTTCGCAAGGAAAATACGTACCGCATCGCCCAGCTCGTCTTGCTTCTATTGCTCCAGCAACAGGCAGAGCAACCGAAACATGGACAGGAGGAACTGGTGTTGATAACTGGAGAGCACAGTTAACTCCTTTTATTCCAGCTAGTACACCGCTTGATAAAGTTGCATTTCAATTTGATATTTATGTACCAGACGCATGGAAAGATTCAGGTTACTTAAAAATATGTACAATCAATAATTTTAATGCAGGAACATGGTCTGGCGGAGTTTATAATTATATTCCTTGGCTTATTGATGGAAAATCAGTTGCTTTTCAAACTGCTGGATGGACAACTATTACCATTCCATTAAATAAATTTTATCAATGGTCTAAAGAACCTTTTACTTTCGAAGCTGTTTTGGCTTATCGAGAAGCTGCAACGTATCAAAACTTTGGAATTTGGTTCGAAAATGCAGACGTAAAAATGAAAGATGTTTTAGGAAATACGAGCGAAGTAGAATTTCCTTCAAAAGCAACTTCAGTAAAAGTATATACTGATAATTGGAGAATTGTACCATTAGACACACCAGTTTACAATGATTTTAACTAACAAAACTGCAAAATGAAATATAAATATATCCTACCAATAATTGCTTCATCATTAATGATTTTGTCATCATGCGATGATAATATGATGGAGTGGGGAAAAGACCCAGAACATGGAGAAGTAACAGGAGCTGAGCTTCCGTTAGCTTTAGTAGAAAAAATAAGCCGTTATGAACCTTTAAAAAACTATTCGGACTTTTCGTTAGGTAACGGAATTGGCGTGAGTTTGTACATGAGTGACGCCGCATATAGAAAAATTGTAAATGAAAATTTTGATGAAGTTACGCCAGGTTACGAGATGAAACACGGCGCAATGGTAAATGCAAAAGGAGAAATTAATTTTACGAATATCGATGCTTTTATTGCAGCCACAAAAAGTGCAGGACTAAAAGTTTTTGGTCATACTTTAGTTTGGCATTCCAATCAAAATGCAAGTTATCTGAACAGCATTATTGCACCAACAGTAATTCCGGGTTCAAGCGGAACTAATATTTTGGATGTAGCCGGTTTAAAAAGCGGCACTTTTGCAAATTGGTTAAGAAATAATCCAGGAAAAGGAATTTCAATTGTAGCAAATTCGGGTTTAACAAGCTCGTCACAAGCGATAAAACTAGAAGCAAGTGTAACTTCGTCAGCAGCACATCATCTGCAATTAACATCTCCAAATGTTCCAATCGTTACAGGGCATAATTATGAAATTTCATTTTATATAAAATCAGATATTGCCGGTAAAGGACGTATTTCATTCAATGGTTCATTAACAAATACGTATCCGTATAAAGATTGGTATAATACCGGCGGATCTTGGGTAGAGGCTTTTGCAACCACATCTGCATGGCAGCAAGTTAAAATTAAAGTAGCTCCCGGCGATTTTAAAGCAGGAAGCACAACATTTCAGTTTAATTTAGATTTAGGATACCTGCCAAATGTTACCTATTTAATAGATGTAAATACTATTGCTGTTGTGGATCTTGATGCTCCTACAGGAGTTGTAAATTTAGTTTCTAACGGAACATTCAATTCAGGTATCACAGGCTGGAGTAAAGCGAATGGAGCTGATAACGCATTGAGTCTTGCGCCTGCTGCTAATGCTTATGAAGGAAGCGGTGCGATGAAAGTTATTAATGCAACTGATAATCCAGGGCTGCAATATAAAACACAAATTCAAACATTATTTACTACTCCTTTAACAGCAGGTAAAAGTTATACGACATCCTTTATGATTCGTTCAGAAGCACCTGGTTCAATGAGATGTTCAACAATGCCAGGAAGTTTAGCAAATTATCAGGGAGACCAAACAACTTCTACGACTTGGAAATTAATTGAATGGAAAATTACAGCCAAAGGAGGAGAAACAGGATTAAGCTTAGATTTAGGTTTATTAGCAGGAACGTATTATATCGATAATGTTACCGTAACAGACGGTTCATCGTCAGGCGGAGGTGTAACAGCTCCAATAACAATTGAAAAAACAGATGCAGAGAAAGCCAAGATCATTGGCGATGCTATGACGGATTGGATTTCTAAAATGATGACACATTATAAAACAGGAGTTTTTTCTTGGGATGTAGTAAATGAGCCGGTCAAAGAAGATGGAACATTAAGAAATGGAACAGAAGGCGATACAGCAACAGATTATTTTTCTTGGGTAAAATACTTAGGAAAAGATTATGCCGTTACAGCATTCAAACTAGCACGTCAATATGGAAATGCAACAGATAAACTTTTCATTAATGATTATAATCTAGAATCAAGATTAGATAAATGTGATGGATTGATCGAATACGTGAAGTATATTGAAAGTAAAGGAGCTGCGGTTGACGGAATCGGTACTCAGATGCATATTAGTCTAACAACAGACAAAGATAAAATTGTTCAGATGTTCCAGAAATTAGCAGCTACAGGAAAATTGATTAAAATATCTGAGTTAGATATTAGATTAGGAACTGCTACACCAACTGTTGTTCAGCAAGCCTCACAAGCTGAAATGTACCAATTTGTTATCGATATGTACAAAAAACACATTCCTGCAGCACAGCAATATGGAATCACTATTTGGGGAGTTTCTGATAATTCAAAAGAACATGAATATTGGCTTCCAAATGAATCTCCAAACCTTTGGGATGCTAATTATGTTCGTAAACATGCATACAAAGGCACTGCAGATGGTCTTGCAGGAAAAGATGTAAGTTTAGGATTTTCGGGTGAGTTAGTAAAACCTTAAATATTTGAATTGGTGATAATCCATAGTATAAAGCTGTAAAAGGGTTTATATTATGGATTATTTATTTCTTAACTTTTACAGCTTATTATTTTACAGAAGCAAATTTAAATGGAATAGCTTTCAATCTTAAAATAAATAGAATGGCATTTTTCTTAAAAAACAGAATCCTTTTAATTGCATTATTATTGGTGCATTTTGGATTTTGTCAAAATATACCCAGCCTTCAGAAAAAAGGAAACAAAACACAATTAATTGTAAACCAAAAACCATTCTTAATACGCGGAGGTGAATTAGGAAATTCCTCTGCAACGAGCATGGAAAGCATGGAAACTATTTGGCCAAAATTAGTTGATATGAATCTCAATACAATTTTAACACCCGTTTATTGGGAACTTATAGAACCAGAAGAGAGGAAATTTGATTTTTCGTTAATTGATGATTTAATTCTTAGAGCACGAAAAGAAAATTTAAAACTTGTATTTCTATGGTTTGGATCTTGGAAAAACAGCATGTCAAGCCACGCTCCAGCTTGGGTAAAATTAAATCAGAAAAAATACCCGCGAGTTAAAGATGATCAAAATCACAGTCACGAGATTTTGACGCCTTTTAGTGAAAACAATCTTCAAGCCGATTTAAATGCGTTCAAAAAATTGATGGCACACATTAAAGAATTGGATCAAAAAGAGCAAACCGTAATTATGATTCAAGTCGAAAATGAAATCGGAATGCTGCCAACTGCCCGAGATTATAATCCACTGGCAAATGAAGCTTTCAAAAAAGAAGTTCCAAAAGAATTACTGCAATATCTTCAAAAAAACAAAGAAAAACTGGTTCCAGAGTTTTTGGAAATTTGGAAAAAAAAGGGGTTTAAAACTTCAGGAAATTGGGAAGAAGTTTTTGGAAAAGGACTTCATACAGATGAAATTTTTATGGCTTGGTATTTTTCAAAATTTACCAATCAAATTGCAAAAGCAGGTAAAGACATTTATCCAATTCCGATGTTTGTCAATGCAGCTTTAAATGCACCCGAAAAAAAGCCAGGTCAATATCCGAGTGCTGGACCGCTTCCGCATCTTATGGATGTTTGGAAAGCTGCGGGAAATTCGATTAACTTTTTGGCGCCCGATTTTTATAATCCGTCCTTTAAACAGTGGAATGATTTATTTACACTTCAAGGTGATCCTTTATTTATTCCTGAACATCGGTTTGATGAAACGGCGCCTTTTAAAGGTTTGTATGCAATTGGACATTATGAAGCAATTGGTTTTTCGCCATTTTCTATAGAATCTGTGGCAGACGCCAAAAAAGAGCCTCTTGGAAAAATCTATGATTTGGTGCAACAATTAACTCCAACGATTGAAGCCAATAAAGGACAAGGAAAAATTGACGGTGTTTTGTTAGACAAAGAAAATAATACACAGATTATTAAATTGGGAGATTATGAATTTACATTCAAACACGATTATACCCTAAATTGGTCTGACGGAGCAAAAGCAGATTCTTGGCCAATGTCAAGCGCAATTATTATAGAAATTGCGAAAGACGAATTTTATATTGCGGGTTCAGGAATTGTTGTAACTTTTAAATCTTTAAAAGAGAATTTAAATGTAGGAATTTTAAAAACTGATCAAGGAAAATTTGAAGATGAAAAATGGAAAACGATAAGACATTTTAATGGAGATCAAACCCATCAAGGCAGACATTTGAGAATTTCAGTCGGCGATTACGAAATACAAAAAATAAAATTATATACTTATAAGTAGTTTTTTTAGCCGCGAATTTACTTCGCCTATTCGCTGTCGCTCGAGTCACGAATTGTCACTAATTTTTATTTTTTTTAATTAAAAAATTGGTGTCACTACAATATTATAATTAAGTGTAATTCATTGTAAACAAAAACACAGTAAGCTCTAAGAGAAAAACTTTAGCCACTGATTAAAAGGATTAGAAGGATTTTTAATAATCTGTGTAAATCTTTTAATCCCGATAGCTATCGGGAGTGGCAAAAAAAAAATAAACCGCATGAAAAAAATAATACTAGCATTTTTAATAACATTTAGCATTAATGCACAGATAAAACTTCCGCGATTGATAAGTGACGGAATGATATTGCAACGCGATACAAAAGTCAATATTTGGGGTTGGGCTTCTCCAAATGAAAAAGTCGAACTCGAATTTAATCGTAAAACATACAAAACCACAACAGCTCAAAACGGAAAATGGGTGATCGAGCTTCCGTCACAAAAAGCGGGCGGACCTTTTGAAATGACTTTAAAAGGTTCTAATACTATTGTATTAAAAAACATTCTCTTTGGTGACGTCTGGCTTTGTTCGGGACAATCGAATATGGAACTTCCGATGGAAAGAATTAAAGACAAATACAAAGATGTAATTGCAAAATCTGCCAATCCCAATATTCGACAATTTTTAGTACCCGATGAATATTATTTTGCGAAAGAAAGAAACGATTTTTCTTCTGGTTCATGGGTAGAAGCAAATCCAAATAACGTTTTGCAGTTTACAGGAGTTGGTTATTTTTTTGCCAATGAAATCTACGAAAAATACAAAATCCCAATTGGTTTAATCAACAGTTCTTTAGGTGGCTCACCAGCTGAGTCATGGATTAATGAAGAAAGCATAAAAAAGTTTCCAGATTATTATGCAGAATATTTAAAATTTAAAGACGGAAAACTCGAAAAACAAATCGATGAAAGCGATCGAAAAGTAAGTTCAGATTGGTATAAATTATTAAATCAAACCGATCTTGGTTTAAAGAATAAATGGGCAAATTCAGTCGATATTTCCGATTGGAAAACAATGAATATTCCAGGTTATTGGGCAGATGGAGAACTTGGAAATACAAATGGTTCTGTTTGGTTTAAAAGAGAATTTACTTTAGACAAAATAAAAGAAAATCGAGCTAAATTAATTTTAGGACGAATTGTAGATGCCGATTCTGTTTTTGTAAATGGAAATTTTGTTGGAACGACGTCGTATCAATATCCACCGAGAATTTATTCTTTTAATGCTAATATTTTAAAGGAAGGAAAAAATGAAATTACCATTCGCGTTATCAGTAATTCTGGAAGAGGGGGTTTCGTAACCGATAAACCGTACGAATTAAGTATTGGCGATAAAACAATTGATTTAAAAGGGAATTGGAGCTATAAGTTAGGTTCAAAAATGCTTCCGCTGCCAGGACAAACTTTTGTGAGATGGAAACCAGTCGGACTTTACAATGCTATGATTGCTCCATTGAAAAATTATCCTATAAAAGGTGTTTTATGGTATCAGGGCGAAGCAAATACAAAAAAGCCATCCGAATATTTTGCGCTAATGGAAACCTTGATAACCAATTGGAGAACACTTTTTAGACAAGAAAAACTACCTTTTTTATTGGTTCAGCTTCCAAATTTTATGGAACCAAAACCAGAACCTGCAGAAAGTAATTGGGCAGCTTTAAGACAACAGCAGTTGAATACCTTGAAAGTTCCAAATACAGGATTGGCGGTCGCAATAGATTTAGGTGAATGGAATGATATTCATCCTTTAAATAAGTACGATGTTGGAAAAAGATTGTCACTTCAGGCTAGAAAATTGGTTTATGGAGAAAAAACGTTAACAGCTTCAGGACCACTTTACAAATCGATAATAAAAGAAGGAAACAAACTAATTTTAAGTTTTTCAAATGTTGGAACTGGATTGGTAATCAAAAATGGTGATGAATTAAAAGAATTTGCTATCACAAGAGTTGATGGGAAGTTTGTTTGGGCGAAAGCTGTAATTCAGGGAGATAAAGTTATAGTTAGTAATGATTCCGTCGCAGATCCAGTCAAAGTTAGATATGCTTGGGCAGATAATCCAGCAGAAGCTAATTTGTACAATAACGAAGGATTGCCGGCTTCACCTTTTGAAGCTGGTTTGGATGATGAATGATATAGTTTAGAAGAGTATTCAAGAAGATTAGATTACCAAATCTAATCCTGCACGATCTAAAATAAATAAGAGTGTAAAAAGAAAAAACCGATTAGTTTCCTAATCGGTTTTCTTTTGCGGAGAAAGAGGTTTCTCCCTGTTTTATTAAAACCCTAGTAAATACTAGGCTTTAGATGCTATTTAAGAGTTGGCACAGAAAAAAAAGTGTACCTCGAAATTTTAACCAATTTCCTTGAACAAATATAGGTTAAAAACAACTTAAATTTACAAAAATTATATGGAATTTCTAGAGCTTTAAAAATCTAAATTCGACATCTATTTGTCAATTGATGTATTTTGAAGGTATGTTAGAACATTAATATGGGGGTTTTTGAGTAATTAGAGTTGTGATGATTTCAATCTATTTCAAAAATTTTATTTATGATTCATGGGAATTCTTTGTAAATGCAAAATGATTTGGTAAGTAGATAAAAACTAGATTTCAATCTATTTATTATAATATTCTTTTCTGATTCTCCAGAAAATCTTTGTATATACAAGTTCTCTAAAATGAGAGCCTGCCTGTCTTCTATAGTAGGAAAGCTTAGTTTTTTAATCCAGTTTATGTTTGCTTAGAAAAATTGAGTAAATAATCTGTAGTTGGTATAGTATTGGCGGTCATTGGTATAATTCGCACAAATGATGTTTGTTCCCATAATACTTTTGTGAAACTATAACAAAGGTGAAGATGAGGATTCAATATTATGCATTTATTTTTTTTTATTCATTTTGCAGGCCATTGCCAGCTGCGAATTGAACATGAATTTTGGAATGGCCATTTTTCAAGCGGCGAGATAATATCTAATGTGTTAAAGCTTGAAGATGGAAGCATTGTCGAGAATAATATATTTGTTTCTTCTTTAGAATTCTATAAGCCTGAGAAGCCAAATGGAACCGCAGTACTATTAATACATGGAGGAGGGATGTATGTGCTGTTTTCAGAGGTGCAGGGAGTTAAAGTTGCAGAGTGGCTCAATAAGCAGGGAATTTCCGTTTTTTTATTCAGACATCTGCTTAAGAAGAGTCAGACAGGCAGTCCTGTACAGGATCTTATTAAAAATTTTTCATTAAAATCGGATTATAAAAGAGTGCTTGCCGATTCGGTTTTTCTCAAAGCCGCTTCAGACGCAGGCCAGGCACTTAAATACCTCAGGGAATGTTCGGAAGACTTCGGCGTTAGGCCTGATAAAATAGGTCTGATGGGATTTTCAACCGGTGCGGCGCTGGGGCTGGAGTTATATAAAAGTAAATCCAAGTCGGCATGGCCTGACTTTCTCATAAGCTTGAACGGCTTTTCGGATGATAAAAGAAAATTTTCATCTTCTACTTCATTTTTCATTGCCTCGATTTCAGATACACCTTTTGATGAAACCAGTCAGAGCATAAAACTCTATGGTAATATCAGTTCTTCTAATGCCGCTGTTGAACTTCATGTATACAATAACACGGCAGAAGATAACACTGACAGCAGATGGAGAAAGGATCTTGAGTTTTGGCTCGCAAAGCTGAAGGAAAATTAAATGGGCAGTTTTAAATAAGTACGATAGTGGTTGTCCTGAGGTCCAAAGCTTAGTTCATATCCGGTGTCCGAATATAAAAGCTGCAGTCTTCTTGTAATGTTGGAAAGGCCGGCGCCGCTGGCGTTATTTCGTTTCATTTTTTTGACCTGCGGCACCGAATTTGTTTCTGTAAAATAGAAATAATTGTCCCTCACGGCAATGGTTATAGTTACAAATGATTTTGCTTCGGAATCGGCACTGTGCTTAATGGCATTTTCAACCAGAATGATTAAAATATTAGCAGGAACTTTTATCCCTCTGATTTCTCTCTCATTGTAGCTTAGGGTGTGGGTAAAGTCATCTCTTCTGATTTTTTCAAGCTCCAGGTAGTCTTCAATAAATTTTATTTCTGAAGAAAGGAAAATCTGGTCGCTTCGGTCAGTTTCATATATTAGATGGCGCAGGAAGCTGCTCAATTTGATTATAATTCCGGAAGCTTTTTCAGGTTCGGTTGCCGTCAGGACATTTATATTGTTAAGCATGTTGAATAGAAAATGAGGATGTATCTGGTTCCGCAGCGCCGCAAGTTCACTCTGTACGGCACGGTCTTCTAATTCTTTAATGGTTTGAATGTCGCTGATCCATCTTTGAAGAAGCTTCAGCGCGCTGGAAAGAAGCAGAAACGGGCCAAATACAATGCTTATCACTACCATGACCGTAAACCATTCAAATTTTTCTGCAGCAGGTTTAATTCTGTGGGGATCCAGAACAAAAGAATGAAAACAGACTACAGCAAGAGATATTAGTGCAATTAGTGCTGCAAGAGAAAAAAGATAAAGCGCTGCTTTTCCCTTATATATAAAAAGTGGTGTCAGTTTATACATATTGATGTAGAACAGCGATACTGTAAAAAGAAGTCCGAAAATCCAGTCCAAATGATCGAAAAAACTGGAATATTCGCCCCATTTTTTTCCCGTAAGTCCCAATACAAGCAGAAATATAATACCTACGGCATGACGGTGGATTCTATACTTTTTAGAAGTCAGGCCTGTGAATAATCGGTCAGCGGAGTGAATGTTTTTTTGTGTATTGTTTTTAGGTTCATTTTTCATAGCTCCTGTTATGCATCTGTTTGTATTTTCTGTTTTTACTCCCCCAAAAAGTATTTATGAAACTCGGTCTGGTAGGTCCTTCCTACGGGAATCTCTATATCTTTCATGAAAATTGTAGTTCTGTCAAAAGAGGCGATCATCTCTGCATTGACAACATAGGATTTGCTGACCCTTAAGAATTTCTGTGCTGGGAGTTTAAGGTGCATGGATTTTATGTTCATCGCCGTTACAAATTTGCTGTCTTCGGTATGGATAACCACATAATCTTTCAAGCCTTCCACATAGAGGATATCACTGAAGAAGATTTTATGAAATCTTCTTTCCGCTTTTATAATTATGAAAGTATCATTGCTGCTTTCAAAAGTATTTTTATAGGTCTGGACCAGACTCAGCTGATGCACGGCTTTCTGCACTGCTTTCTCAAATCTTTCAGGCGTAAAAGGTTTCAGCAGATAATCGACAGCTTCTGTCTCATAGCTTTCAGCGGCATATTGGGGATAGGCAGTAGTGAATATGATCTGTATTTTAGTATCCAGAGTTTTTGCAAATTCAAGTCCGTTGTCATCAGGCATTTCAATATCAAGAAATATTAGGTCTGTATCATGTTCTTCCAGAAAAGCCGCAGCCTGTGCCGTACTGCTGAATGAGTTTAAAAGCTGTAGCCTTCCGTTCCTCCCTATAAGCAGCCTCAGCCCTTCACGGGCAAGGGGTTCGTCGTCTATGATTATGCATCTCATTTTTATATGTTTTCAAGCAGCCGGTTTATATTTAATGTTAAATGGCATTAAAAGTGCTGCGGGGGCGTAAAGTTATTATTAATTATTGAAAAGACAGCCTGTAAGGTTTTGGTAAAGCCTAAAATAAGCGAAGGGCTGCACCAATCTGAATCTGGCTGCTGTTTGATCTGCCGCCAAATTCACTTATATCAGAAAAACCCCAAATGTATCTCGCGTAGATAGTAAGCGGGCGAAGATTTATCTCAGCACCGCCTAATACCGAGAAATCAGTTTTCTTAAATAATTTCCTGCCGTTCTCTGTTATGGATTTATCGGAATCGGCCAGGAAGCTGAACTGTGGACCTGCAGTAAATGTTATAAAACCCTCGCTGTTTAATCGCAGCAGCAACGGCACGCTTACGTAGTTTAATGTTTTGCTTCCCTTGAATGCGTTGTCTATAACATCTGAATAACGGTCCTGTACCGATGTGTTGGTCTGGTTAAAGAGTACTTCTGCCTGAATTCCTGCAAAATCGGAAATTTCAGCGTATATAAAACCTCCCAAATGATAGCCGAGTTCAAATTTGTCCTGGAATGTTGTTCCGTTTATTTTGTTCAGGCCGGCCCCGGCTTTTGCGCCTGCATGAATCTGTGAATTTGCCGCAGCGTGCAGAAGAATGGCTGACAGTAGGAGGATTTTTTTCATTTTTTATTATTTTTTATTATTTTTTTTAGTAATTAGAGCTGTTTTATAATCTGCATGATATGGATATGCCATGAGCCCTTTTTTTTCCGCAGAATTATGTTGTAGAGTTTCGTGGATGAAACCTGCATGCCTCTGAAATGCGCCCGGTATAAAACTTCCGTGCAGGTCAGCAGCAAAAGGTTATGGCTTAGCGGTGTTTCCCCAACGACCAGACTACTGTTCTGGGGGTCGCCAAAGCGATCGAAGCGGGCTATCGTCATATTGATACCGCGGCTGTATATGGTAATGAAACAGCTATTGGCAGAGCGCTAAAGCAAAGCAGTGTGGATAGGGAAAGTCTTTTTGTCGCCAGTAAGGTTTGGAATACTGAGCGTGGCTATGAAAAAACAAAGAAGGCATTTCGTAAAACACTTCAGGACCTTCAGCTGGATTATCTGGATCTGTACTTAATCCATTGGCCTGCAGCAGGTCATCAGTTTAGGAACTGGCAGGAGCTAAATCTGTATACCTGGCGTGCCCTTGAAGAATTATGCTCTGAGGGTCTGGTAAAATCAATAGGAGTAAGTAATTTTCTGCCTCACCATCTCCAGCCTTTGATTGATGCGGCAGAAATAAAACCAATGGTTAATCAAATTGAGTATCATCCAGGTTTCAGACAGCAGCAAACATTGGATTTCTGCAGAATAAATGATATAATTGTCGAGGGATGGAGTCCTCTTGGCACGGGCAGGCTTCTTGAAAACCAAAGTCTGCAGAATATTGCCACCAAATACAACAAGACTGTAGCCCAGCTCTGCATTCGATGGGCATTGCAGAATGAGGTAATACCGCTTCCAAAATCAATTACACCTAATCGTATAATTGAAAACTTTGAGGTATGGGGATTTGAAATTGATAAAGCAGATATGCAGACAATCGATAAAATGAAGGACATCGGAAGTTCAGGACTCGATCCCGATAAGGTTAACTTTTAAAAAATGAATTTCAATGTAATAATTTAACAGCAGCAGGCATTTCAGCAGCTGCTGTTTTTTTTTTAGTTGGATAATCTTTCATGATTTGCAGCACTTCTTCTAAGTGTGTTTTTATGTGAACGCCATTAGTATAAACGATACGGCATTAGTGTAATTACGCTTTATTTAATGTGTGATTTCCAGTAAATTTGCATTTAAATTATTCATACTAAGTAAAGTTAAATATAAGCCCATTATGAGAATATAAGTCATCTTGTTCATATTTTTGTATTCCTTAAAAACTGCTGCTCAGGATAAACCGGCTCCGATTAAAAAGCTCGGAGGATTTGTTACAGAAAAATTTCCAAGTACGAGAATTTTTGATGTTCAGTATGAACAGCTAGGGCCAACGTATTTTAGTTCAAAACTCTTGGGGAATCGTTTTGAAGATGGAAAAATAGAAAGCCATAATAGATTTAAAGCAGCTTTAAATATGCCTTTTTTTACTTCAGAATCTAAAAAAATAGCCCTTACCGGATCGCTGCGTTACAAATATGAATCATATGGATTTGGCCAGTACAGATACAATACTAATTCAGTATATCATAGAGGTAATGAGGAATACCATTATTTTGCGACATCAGTGAGTGCTACTTATATCTCAAAACTTTTTAATAAAACAGTAATTTATAATGCAACGGCAACAGTAGATGCGGATAAAGAAAGTCCAGCGTTTTAAAGGTTTTGTGGGGACCAGTATGGTTTTAAAAAGAAATGCAGGTACAACGATGACAACGATGACAACGATGACAACGATGACAGCGATGACAGGGGGAGTGCTGGTATTGCTGGATCCTTCCTCTATAATTCCTATGACGCCGACCTTCAGTTATAATCATAAATTTGAGAACTCCAAATGGGATTTTGACTTCATACTTCCCCAGCGTATACTTTTTAGAAGACAACTTTCGGAGAATGGACGTCTGGGGATGGGAACAGAGCTTAATTCAGAAAATTTTTATATCAATCTTGACAACCCGGAGATGAGAGGTGTTTATGAACTCAACCAGCTGGAATTAAAATCCGGTATTACTTATGAATATCATTTTGCGCCGAGATTGATCGGTATGTTTAAAGCAGGAATTAATAATGTCGTAAATGTAAGACTTACGCAGAGAGGGGAGCGAACTTCCAATTAAATGTACAGACATAAAGAAGATCCCCAGGGATATGTCAAGTTCGGAATTTCGTATAATCCATTTTAAAGTAGATTAAACTTACAGTAGATAAAAAAATAAGATTTATTAGGTACATTTTTCATTTTACTGAATAAGTTTCTTCGGGAATCGTGCATCGATTTGAACTTTAGCTTTGAAGGCATTGATTTTTTTAATTGCAGCAGATAAAAAAATATCAAGATTCAATCGGAATATTTCGCAGGGTTGTTTTTTATAATAAGCTGCAAGTCAGCCCAAACTTACCAAAGCCGAATTCTAGTTTTCAAAAAAACATCGTTGCAGCATTTTTGCCGCAAAAAGTAAATGTCTTCCTATTAATAGGAGAAAAAAATTAACTTTTTGCGGCATAAAATATGTCAGGTCCACCTGAGTTATTTTGTCTTTTTACCTGCTGTTTTATAGCTGATTTCTCCATTCTCAGAAGTAATCTTTTCGTAGTAGATGTCGTTAACGCGGTAATAATTTTTACCGTTTATTGAAATTGATTCGGCGCCTTGCGGGAGTTGTGAAATAAATTCGGAATATTCAAGGCATATTATCTTCTCATCAGGTTTTTCAACTACCTTATAAATATTTGGCTGAATCTGGATGTAATATACGTCATTCAAATAATAGTAGGATGTCCCTGCGAGAATAAGAGTTGCAAAACCAGGTGGTAAAACATTTACATGAATCCCTACAGGCGGTCTAACAATTGTATAGCCTCCTTGGTAAGGACGGTAATAAATTCCATCAGCATAATGGTAATTTACTCCATTATAAACACTTACTCTGCTGTTAGGAATTGTTTTAGTAACTGTAATTTTTGCTGCTGCCCGGTGCTGGGCATGAACTGTCAGGACTGCTGATAAATTTAGTAATAGAGCGATTAGTGAATTTTTAATTTTCATGATAGCGATTTTTATTAATATTAATATTCTTTGATAATAGATTAAGGCTGTCTATCTGCATTTAGATGTCTTTATTATTACAGTTTTTTGAACAATGAACCAGTATGATTTACTGGTTTAAAAACTTAAATGATTTTGTTACTGAGAGCTTTGATACAAAGCAAAAAAAGGCAAATTAAATATTTTGTGAAAAGACAATCTGTTTTAAGCAGGCATATTTAATATTGAAGCGGACAGCTGGTGTTTCTTTTAGACATATTGCGCCCATAAACCTTTATTTTTAATATTTTCAGTTTATAAACGGCCTGTATTCAAAAGAAATTCATGAAATTTGGTTTGAGCACAAATCCAAATCTAATCATACTGGCCTGTTGATTATACTGCAGTAAGTTTTCACCATACCCATGAAAAGCCTGAACCATCATATACAGATTTGAAGTCGGAATTGCTTTGTAAAACAGCTGTGTTTCAACTGATCCTCTCCAGTCGCAGTCAGCTCCCTTTTTTACTATTACCTTTGCGTAAAGTTTTTGAGGAATGAAAATATAAGTGAAAGCAAGATCTCCGTATCCAATGTATTTAGACAGTTTGGGATTATCTGATAACGAGCCGTAGGGAATGGTTAGTTTTGCATCAATAATTAATTTTGGACTTACTTCTGCACCCCAGTTAAACGAAATAAAATTCCAGCTTCTTGAAGAGATGCTGTCTTTGCCATTTGACTCATGCTCAAGCATTAAAGAATAATATCCTAATCGTCCTTTTTTATTCATGTAGGGTCTTATAAAGCCAAGGCCGGGATTAAAGTTTATATCGCCGAATGGACTTGATTTCTGATAGACATCCCAAAAAGATTTCTGGGTGTAGGTGAGATAGGAGTATACGTTATCAAATAATGGTTTCTGATTTATTCGATATTTAAAACTTATCTGGAATTTAACATCTGAATTGTTAATTGATGGACCATCTCTGAAAGAAGTACCTGTAATAAAATAATTATCCTTGTGCATACTGAAATTCGGCTGGCTTAAAAAAATAGCAGTTGCCTTTTTTTTTTCGACTGAATCGTTTTGTGCATTTACCCCATTACAGTATAGAAAAAAGAAAAATAGAGATAATAATCTTAAAACTCCCCCTGTATTACAATGCCAAGTACAAGTAGCCAGCGAGAAAATGTTTTTTTGAAAATCCAGCACTGATTTTGATAAATGATTTTTATAATCCATGTGAATGTTTCTGAAGGTTATTTTCTTTTTGCAAGGTTTGCTGGATTCAGGGTGTATGAAAATCCCATATTAACACCGAATCCAAAAGTGTTAAGACTTCCTGAGCCTCCATTGTTGATATAGTACTTTAAAGGAAGTGCAGCATTTACTTTTAAGCTGGGAGAAAGTCTGTATTCCAGCCCAAAATCATAAAGCAGTGTGATGTATTGGTTTTCGCTGTTTTTTTTTGACACAGAAGTCTGCTTTCTTCTTAATTTAACATTTATCAGGGAATAAAAACCCAGTCCTGCTGAAGAAAAGTATCTCAGAGGCTCTTCATTATTATAATATTTTCTAAAAGTAAGATCGGCGCCGAAAAGAGCATGTGCATTTATGGTATCCCTGCTGACGGTCTGGAGTTTTTCTTTAGTTTTGGTCTTATTGGCGATCGAATAATTTAAATTTAAAACCAGGGCAGTAGTATGGCCTGTGTTTTTTTTTAATGAAATCCCAAGTAAACCTATTGCTGTTTTGTCAATTCCCAGTTTAGTTCCGGTAAGAAAAAAAGGATTATAATTAAATCCTATGTCAAAGTTTTTTTTATAGTTAGCCATTTTTACGGCATCTACTTCCTGTGTGGTGTAAACAATAGGCATAAAATAGTTGGTGGTGGTTGTTTTTTTTTTAATCTCGTCTTTTATTTGCTGAATTTCCAGATCTTTCGCTGCAATAATTTTAAATTCATATTTCTGCGGGTTCGAATTCACATCATTTTGAGAAAAACCATTTTCTTCGCTAATTAAATAATATGAAGATTTTTCAATACGGTTTACAAAAGAGTTTACATTTATAATCTGCTCATAACAATTAAGAGGGAAGTTATTCTGCTTTTCAATAACGCGGATGTATAAAAAATTATAGTCACTAAAAAGGCCGGAGGATATATACCTGTTATTTAAAGCATGAAATTTAATATCTGCTACAGATACTTCAACTACTATTACTCCTTTTGGGTTTTTTGCTTTCTTCTCAAAAACTGTTTCGCTGTAACAGACTGTGCCGGGATTATTATATTGATGTACCGTCTGAGCTGACAAAGGTGAAATACTGATACAAAAAATCAGCAAAAAGAGCAAATTCGATTTAATTTCACAACTGTGTAAAATCTTAATGTTAGGCTTTAATAAATAATTTAAGCGGATGGGTGATTTAAGCATTGGTATAAGTTTCTTTTAAAATGAATCACAACTTGTCAATAGTTTTGAATAATGGAGGCGCAAAAAGTGTTTTCTTTTTGGGCCGCCCGTGTTAAGCCAGTAGAACATATGGTATATATACCGCCGGATTCCAGCTTCATCTGAGTTTTATAATGCGCATTTTTGGATAATCTGCTCTGACGATATTTTATCCAGTAGTATCCATTTTCAACCTCGATAAAAGCGGTTGCCTGTTTATACGCTAACTCTTTGTTTACTTTTAGTCCATTTCCTTGAAGAGTTATTATCTGGCTGTCACTTGAAAGATTTATAAATCGGATCAGAGATTTTCCTCTGGGAGGTGCGGCCCAGGTGTCCTTGAATCCTAAGAAAAATATTTTTTTGGATGAATCTTCCAAAGCAAAAAGGCTCATATTTTCATTTGTATTGAGAGAAAGACTGTTTACAGATAATACAGATCCATTATCGTTAATGGCAGTGATACTGTTGGCTCCAGTAAATAAACTAAAATAACCTGTGGGGCATGAATATTTCGAAGCTGATTTTTTGAGTTCTTCCGAGTTGAATAAAAAAGACAGATTGCTGGATTTTTGTATTAAATTGGTAAAGTTTACGTGCGGCATTTCAGTACAGTCTTGACCGTAATATAAAGCACTATTATAAGCACAGGAATGATATTGTGAGTTATTGGAACAAGAGTACGATATCATGCAAAAAAGAAAATAAGTTAACCTGTATTTAGTAAAAAAAATATTCATGTTTCATTTCGCATTATTCAATTTTTTGTAAGCTCTATTAATTATTGTATATTCAATTACATCAATTTATGCAGTTTTAGCGGTGAACATTAGTTGTTTAAAACTTAAATTTTTACGCATTAATATTTTAAGAAAATATCAGTGGTTTGTGTTTTTAATACTATAAAGTGTTTGTATTAAGAGACCACTGATATTATTCTGCTGATAAAAAGTTTAAAACTTCTTAAAGCAGTTACTCCTGAGCTTCGGGAGTGAGCTGTTTTTTGGGACTCGGAGGCAGCAGTATAATTCCTATATTAAAGAAGCCTCCTGATTCAGAATCGAATTTGTGTTTGCTTCCGGCCAGATCTTCAAACTGATACATACGCATGGTGCTGATTCCTCCCGAAGCTTCAATCAGTAAAGTTTTTGTAAGCTGGTAATTAACAAATGGGCCTATGTTGGCTCGTGCATAATTGAACCGGTCCATTTCAGTATCACTTGAAAAACTTTTTGAGCTTGCATTAAAGTTCGCCCCGTTTACTGCTGCCCTGAAACCAAGCCCGATTTTGTTCTCCGGGCCGGTCTGGTAAACGTAATTGGCAAATATCGGCAGATAGATATTCAATGCATGCCTGTCTTTTTTGTATTGGTACTGAATACTTGGAAACAGCAGCGGTTTTCCAAACCGCATTGTATATATTAATCCTGCCCCTCCAATTACATTATCGTTAAATTTCTTGGTAACCATGGCATTTCCCTGAACAATAAAATCATGCCAGGAAAGTTTATCTTTAAAATCACTAGCCAGTGTTGGAGAGAGGCGGCCTATGAATGTCCATTTTTCATTAAACCGGTAAATGTAGGTAAAGGAATAACTCATTTTATGAAATGTCATCTCGTTTTTTGAAGATAGGGCATCATTGTAAATGGCAGTTTCTACAATTCCGTACTGAAGCCCGTTAACTAAAATAGTTTTCTTGTCCTGGAGCATTTTAGGAAAACTTACAAAGGCACCTGCTTCGCTGAAAGCGGCTTTATTTCCGCCGGCATCATCTTTGAATTTCACTTTGGGATAACTTAAGTATTCTAATCCTGCAAGTTTTAGGTCTTGTGCCCTGCTCTGAAAACAGAGCAGTAACAGACTTATCGATACTATTTGTTTTATTGACTTTGTCATATTGTTATTTATTATTAATATATTTCACAGCTGTATAACAGCATGCTGCAAACTCATTGTTTATTAGAAATTCCTATCGGGATGTTTTGAATTTGATTTGAACCGCACCATCAATTTTTCTACAATCATATATACAGCAGGAACAAGAAACAGCGTGAGTAAAAAAGAACTTGTAAGTCCCCCGATCAGAACCCATGCCATCCCGTTTTTGAATTCAGAACCTGGACTTTGAGAAAGTGCCAAGGGAAGCATTCCTAATATCATTGCGAAAGTTGTCATAATAATTGGACGAAGCCTTTCTTTCCCTGCCTCTATTAAGGCCTCTTTGGCGCTGAAGCCTTTCTCTTTAAGATGATTGGCAAAGTCCACGATAAGAATGCCATTTTTGGTTACAAGTCCCAACAGCATAATTATTCCTATAATAGTAAAAATGGTCAGCTGGTTCATTGTCAGGGCTATGGCAAGCAGCGCTCCAATCAGGGCTACAGGCACCGAAAAAATAACCACAAAAGGATAGACCAGACTTTCATAAAGACTTACCATTACCATATATACAAGAAGTATGGCTATGATCAATGCAATACCTAAACTCATAAAGGCATCTTTTTGATTTTTGGAGTCCCCTTGAAAATCTACTTCGATACCGGCAGGATAGCCAGCCTTATCCACAGCTGCCTGAATATCCTGTACAATGGTTCCCGAAGGACGTCCAACGGCTGCGGAAGTTATTGTTATAGAATTTTGTCTGTCACTTCTCTGCAGGATCGACTGTCCCAGTACTTCTTCTACATCAGCAACCTGCCAGAGTTTTATTAACTGCCCCTTACTGCCGTTTAGAGAAAGATTTCTGATCGCTTCGATATCCTGCTTGTCGGTCTGGCTGATTTCTAAATTTATTTTATAGATATCATCTCCCTGCATGAATTCTGTATCGTCATTTCCGTTAAAGGCCAGCTGGATGCTCTGGGCCACGTCAGGAAGAGTAAGTCCCAGTTTAGCTATGCGATCTCTCTGCGGAGTTATTTTAATCTGTTTTACAGTTCCTTTGGTGCTGTAACGCACGTAATCAGTCCCAGCTGTCTGCATTACAACTTGTTTAATTTTTGCCGCCGCGCTGTAAAGACTGTCAATATCGGTTCCTTTTACAACAACCTGGATCGGTGCATTTACACCTCCTGTGATGCTTGTTGGAATTACGGTTACCTGAAGTCCTGGTATCTTCTCAATTTCATTTCTGGCCGTGACTCCAAATTGATCCGCTGTATAATCACGTTTAGTTTTATCAATGAGCGTTACTGAAAGTTCCGCAAGGTTTTCGCCGTCCCCTTTTGCTCCTGTCTGGGTTCCGACCAGCGTATAAACATTTTTGACCTCTGGGTGTTTCAGCATCAGCTGCTCGGCCTGCTTTACAAGGAGGTTAGTCTGGCGAATCGGGGTATCTGCAGCTGTTTCCAATTGTATGGCCAGTTCGCCACGGTCGCTGTCCCCCGCAAAAGATGATCCTATAAATCCTGAAGGAACAAGAGAAACGGAACCGGCAATTAATAATATAACCAGTATAAATAGATAACGTTTGTTTTGCAGCACCCATTTCAGAAGCTCACCATAGGTGTTTTTAACATTTTCAAGCAGATTCTCAAAACCAAGGATTATGCGTCCCCATAATGTCTGCTTTGTCAGATGTTCGAGTCGGGCAAAGCGTGACGCCATCAGCGGTGTTAAAGTGAAGGCTACCAATAAACTCATTAGTGTGGAAACCACCACCACAACAGCAAATTCTCGTAGTATTCCTCCGATAAGACCTCCTGCAAAAGCCATTGGCAGGAACACCACTACGTCTACAAGTGTAATGGCCAGAGCTGTAAATCCAATTTCATTACGGCCGTCAAGTGCTGCTTGTTCTTTTTTCTTGCCCATTTCCATATGCCGGAAGATATTTTCCAAAACCACTATACTGTCATCCACCAGGATTCCAATCACTAATGAAAGTGCTAAGAGGGTCATAAGATTTAATGAAAATCCCATAGCGTACATGACAATAAATGTAGGGATCATCGCTGAGGGTATAGCGACCATTACAAAGAAGGAACTTCGCAGACTGTGCAGAAACAGCAGCATGACCAGACCAACAATGATCACGGCCATAAACAGGTCATGCATCACTGCATCTGCCGAACTGAGCGTATATATGGACTGATCTGAAGCAATCTCATAATTAAATCCTTGTGCTTTATAAGTTTTTTTTAGCTCATTGAGCTTGTCTTTTACCTGCTGGCTTACATCTACGGCATTGGCATCATTGGTTTTGAATATCTGTATGCCGACTCCTGGTTTATTATTCATACGGTTCAGCGTAGTTATTTTCTGCTGCGCATCGCTAACTGTCGCTACATCAGACAGTAATACACGGCTTCCCGAACCATTGTCCTTGAGCACAATCTCCGATAATGGACTTACCTGCTTATAGTCGCCGTTGATGGTAATGGATAAATTCTCTTTTTCACCCGATATGTTTCCTCCGGGTATGGAAATACTGTTGGCAGCAACAGTCTGAAAAACTTGTTTTGCAGATAGGCCATACATTTGGAGTTTACTGTTATCCAGCAGAATTTTTATTTCTCTTGGCTGTCCACCTATGATATTGATCTGACCTACACCCTTTACACTGCTCAGCTTTGGCTTTATGTCCTTGTCAATTAAAAGATAGAGGTCCTTTGAAGAGATGTTCCCTGTTGCAGAGATATTCAATATGGCAAAATTATCGGTGCTCAGACGGTTGACCACAGGGTCATCAATGTTATCGGGCAGTGTAGATTTTATTTGATTGATAGCTCTTTCAATGTCCTGCTGCGCCTGGACATCTGAAACCCCAGATTTCAGGGCAACCTGAATCGAAGATACATTTTGAAGCGAGCTTGAGGTTACCCTGTCAATTCCTTCTACCGTACTTACTGCTTCTTCAATTGGTTTGGAAATTTTATTTTGGATTTCCTCAGGGGATGCCCCGGGAAGCACAGTTCTAATACTGATATTACCTGTTTCAAAGGTAGGCAGTAGATTGTAATTCAGGCTGGTGTAACCTAAAATCCCAAAGAGTATAAGCGCTGTAAAGGCGGTAATTATAAGCAGGGGACGTTTTATGGATAGTTCTGTTAATGTCATTGCTGATATTATTTTATAATGTTTATAGTACTGCCCGCTCGTAAATTAATCTGGCCGGTGGTAATAACTCTGTCACCCTCGTTTAAACCTGAAAGTACTTCAACAAGGTCGTTTTGTATAATTCCCGTTTTAATTATTTTAGTGACGGCTTTTCCATTACTTTCAATAAATACATAGGGGTCTTTGCTGTCATTGATAAGTGAAGATTTAGGAATCTGCAAGGCTTCTTTTTTAGAAACAGTGTTAAATGAAACTTGGACATCTGTACCTCCTTTAAGCAGAATGCCTTTTTTCTCTGAGATAAGTAGATCTATTTGATAATTGTGATTGCTGTCAGACACTGAGCTGATATAATTAATTTTTCCCTTGAAGGTTTCTTCTCCGAACAAGGGCGAGGTAATTATAGCTGATTCTCCGGTTTTTAATTTATAGCTCATCTGCTGATCTACAAAAACGGTAACTTTAACTGCTGCCGTATTGCTTATAGTTGCAATAGGGCTGCCGGGGCTGACAAACTCCCCCTGTTTAATCATATGGGCGGAGACCGCGCCGCTCAGAGGCGAAATGATTATGGAGTTTCGGATCTGCTGCTGGATCAGCCGTATCTGTATTTCTGAATTTTCAAGTTTATTTACAGCGTTATCGAATTCATTTTTAGCAGTAAGCATATTTACCTGAAGTCCGGCATTGTTTTCAAAGAGATCTCTGGCTCGGTTGTAATCGTCAAGTTTTTTGGTCTTGTTAATTGCTGCAAGGTTTCTTTCTATCTGTGCATTTTTTAAATTTATTTGCAGTATGCGTGTATCAAGCCTCCCGATAACCTGTCCCTTCTTTAACTCCTTGCCTAGATATAAATCCAACAGGGCGATCATACCGCTGTTTTGTGCATACAGCATGACCTGGTCCAAAGGCTCAATTGTTGCGGGATATTGATCATTGGTTTTCAAAGGGGAGATCTTTGCAGTCATAACTGATACGGCCACAGGGATATCTGTCCTGTCCACGGGTCTGGCGGACTCATTGATTTTCTTTTTGTTGCCTGCAAGGACAATAATTATAGGTAAAATTACCACTAAGCAGAACGATGCCAGTATAATCAAATTCCTTTTTTTTTGATTTGGATTTTTCATACGTTGTAGATTTAATTTTCTGTAATAAATTGTATTTAAAGTTTAACGGATCTGGCTCATAAAGCTTAGAAGCGATCCTTTTGATTTTTGGTAATCCATCTGGCTGATCATAAGATTGTATAAACTATTGATGTAATTACTCTGTGATTCCTTATATGCCAGATCGTCATTAAGGTAGTCTGTGAGATTTGTAACCCCTCTCTGGTATTGATAATCGGTGACATCCAGTAATTTTTTTGCCAGCACCATATTATCCTTACTGCTCATGTAAGAGCTGTATGCAGTGCCCATCGCTGTTTTTGCATTGTCAAAACGTAATTCCAAGTTTTGTTTATTGATTTTAAAATTCAGCTCTTCATTTTTAAGTTTTAACTTTTCTTCCTGAACTTCGCTTTTTCGTTTAAAACCGCTGAAAATTGGTACATTAAGCGAAAGACCTACATAAGAGAAAGCGCTCCAATTGTTAAAACTGTTGGAAAAATCATTATTCAGCGCCTGCTGTCCAAAACGCCCCACTGCTGATAAAGTGGGAATAAAAGAGGCTTGTTTGGTCTTCAGGCTGTATTTCTGAAGTTCCAGTGACTGTTCGCATATCGCGGTTTCGGTCAGATTATCCAATACTAGATTTTCATCAAAATTTCCCGCGGCCAGAAGCTCATAGTTAACGGTAGGAACTATATCAAAATTCTCTTCTGCATCCATACCCATGGCATTTTTCAGTATGTTCAGAGCCAGTATTTCTTTGGTTTGCGAATCTTGGATCTGATAGGTTGTCGTATTGAGGTTTACCTGTACTCTGTCAACATCTTTTTCCAGTACTGTTCCTTTCTCGTATTGATATCGAAGTACTTTAACCATCTGTTCATATTTCTGCTGGTTGGATTTGAGTATGTGCAGTTTTTCTCTGTATATTAATACCTGGTAGTAAGCTGTTCCGGTATTATAAATCAATAATTCCTGATTTTGTTTCTGTTGCAGAACACTTATCTCAGCATAGGGCTTGGCGGCTTTGATCCCGGTTATTTTAGATTGGTCATAAATGATCTGCTTTACATCTACAGCTGTGTTGGTATTATACTTGGTGCCAAAAGTAATTTCTGATGGATCCGGGCCCAGGATTCCAGCAGGCAGCACATTGGTCTGGAGCTGAATGTTATTGAGCATAGTGGCAGAACCAGATACCTGGGGAAGATATTCCGAAAGGCTCTGCCATGATTTTGCTTTTGCTATGGCAACATTATTTTGCTGCACAAAAAGAGAAGGATGATTCTTTAATGTATAATCAATACATTGCTGCAATGTAAATTCTTTCTGCGCATGGACCTTAAAGGCAAGAAATAAGATTAAAATTTGTTTTTTCATTATCATTTTTTTTCGTAGAAGCATTAATTTTGATGCAAATTAAACGTTGCTCAAGCAGTGGTAAAAGCGCTTTCTGCTCTAAACGGGCAAATTTTGAAGTGAAGCGGGCGGGATATAGTTTAGTGAAAATCATGCTCAGAGACCCTGAAGATTTCAGATAAAGCTCAAGATTAACGCTGTGTTCTTTTCGAGATTGGTTTTGGTTGGTTGAGAATTCATTTTGCCTGTTTTAAGACTGCCACGGGAGCAGGGCGGGAGTAATGTTATAAATTTGTAATAGTTAAAGTGTTTTTAAAATAAAAAATAGAAACTGTTATGCCCTTAATTTTAAATGTGAAAAAAAACATGCAGTTCCAAAAGATTGACTGGAAACTCGGAGTGCTTTCATCTATTCTTTTCTCCATGATAGCATTCTCATTGTTTCTTATCAGAATGGATGAGATTCGATGGAATGACACACTGCTTGTTGTGACATTTACATTTTTATATTGCTTTTTATGCTGGCTGATCCACAGCTCCCTTTTAAAAAGGAACAATCAATTAAAATTTGACAATAAGCAGAAAAGATATGCTGCGCTGAGCATTATGGCAGCTGGTTTTTTAATTTTTGGATTTGATCTGATCTGCGGTTTTTTTTCAGATAGAATTATCTTATTTAATCAATTCTCTTATCAGATGCAAGGTCCTAAAAAATATTTTGGGATGCTTTTGAGAGCAGAACTCCTTAGCTGCCTGTATTATTTTATTTTGTATTATACACATATCCTGCGCGAAAAACAGCAGCATGCAATAGAAATTGCAAAATTGAAACAGGCGCAATTGGAAGCTAATCTGTCTTCTTTAAAGGAACAGCTGAGCCCGCATTTCCTATTCAACACACTCAGTACACTCAGTACACTGACCCGGGAAGAAAATGTAAAAAATTATGTATTGGAATTAGCCAATGTATACCGGTATGTTGTACTCTACGAAAAGAAAAATAAAGCTTCATTGAAAGAAGAGCTTAAATTTATCGAATCATATCTTTATATTTTAAAGACAAGAATGGAAAATGCTATTATGATCTGTATAAACGTAGATGAAAATATGAAAAAGACAGTTCTGCCTCCTTTAACGCTGCAGCTTCTGATCGAAAATGCAATCAACCATAATATTGCCTCCATGGCAAGACCCCTTAAGATTGATATTTACATTAAGGATGAAGAATTTTTGGTTGTATCCAATAATTTTCAGCCTAAGATTTCAGTGCAGCATTCTACAGGAATTGGTCTGGATAATATCATGCAGCGTTATAATTTGCTGTTTAGCCGTGATATACATATAATAAACAATGCCAATGAGTTTACTGTAATGCTCCCAATTATAAGACCATGAAAATACTAATTATAGAAGATGAAATAAAAACGGCCAAGGAACTGCAGAGAATCCTTCTTTGCTTTAAGGGCTTTGATATCGAGATTTTAGCAATTATCGACAGCGTTGAGGAAAGCCTGCTGTACCTTAATAACAACCCGCACCCAGATCTTATATTCTCTGATATCCAGCTGGCTGATGGTTTATGTTTTGAAATATTCAATAAAATTTCCGTCAAGAGTCCTGTTATATTTTGCACTGCTTTTGACAGTTATATGATGGAGGCATTTTATGTCAACGCAGTAAGCTACATTTTGAAACCTGTCTCGGTTCAGAGTGTAGAGGCAGCTCTGCAGAAATTCAGACTTATGCAGGAAGCCTTTGAACCGGAAAAAGCAGCCCGCACTATAAGTGCACTTGGACAGCAGATGAAGTCTAATTATAAAATAACACTTCTGGTTGAACAGCGTGAAAGAATTGTACCTTTAAAAGTAAATGATATAGCTTTTTTTTACCTTGATAAGAAAAATGTGGTAAAGATTACCACATTAAACAGCCAGCGCTATTTTATGGCCTCCAGTTTAGATGAGGTGGAAGGTACTATTAGCCATCAGCAGTTTTACAGAGCAAACCGCCAGTTCCTCATTAACAGGGATGCTGTTGAATCAGTAGAGCGGTATTTTTCAAGAAAACTGGTAGCTAAGTTATCCGCTGAAGTACCGGAGATTATTATAATCAGCAAGGCAAAAGCCAGTGATTTTCTCAGATGGCTTGAGGGTGGGTTTGAAGCTGGATAATTAAATTTATAAATTTAGATTTTCTAATCAAAGTTCAGCAGATAATCTATTTTTTAAAATTATGCAGGAAGTTATCGGACATAGGGTTTATGCTGTATTTTTGCTGACCCGGACAAAAAATAAAAACCCTTTTTTCAAATGCGCAATGAAAACTTTAAGCTGCTTATATGATCAATAAAAATGAATTAAAAGAAGGACTAATTGAACATTTAAAAGGGATGATCGAATTGAGCGGTTTTACTTTAATTGCTATGAATGCTTCGTTTGGAAAAACGAATATAGTTTTTTGAGCGATAAATAATGGATGTTTTTCGAATTTATTTAAATTTTTGGTTTAATATATTTTCCGATATTTAAACGGGTAGAAAAAACAAATGGTATTCTGCAGCCAATTTGAACATCGACTCAGCAGGTCTTGGTTTTGCTGATTATTGGTTGTTCTTTGAAATGATTTACCAAGTTTGCTGTGGTAGATTGTAACTATTTGTTTTTAAGTAATTTATGATAATGTGTGGTTTTATAGTGCGGAGGAAGAGGTTCCGCTTTTAATTATTAAAAACACTAGTAAATAATAGGTTTAATTGTTTATTAAGACTCGGCACAGAAAAAAAAGTGTACCTCGAAATTTTAACCAATTTTTATACATAGATATAGGGTAAAACAGTGGATATTCAAACAAAAACAAGAGGGAAAGTTAAGTTTTTTTCTTAGAACTCTTAACTTTTTTAAAATTCTACTTAATTTTTTCTATCAGAAATATATCAAATCCAAAACACCATTTTCCATGATTTTGCTAAGAATCGTTTATGCTTTAAAATTTTTAGGATTATTTGTAATTAAATATAACGTGACGTTCTGCTTAGAATTTTTAAGACTCTAGTAAATACTTATGTTTCATCTGTTATTTGAGATGTGGTACAGAAATAGTAGTGTGTCAGGTTTTAAACAATTCCTATACAGATCTTACTTTGTTAGAAAAAGATATTTTAATTTCAAATTAGCTTAAATTTGTAAAATCTTAATAATTATTCAAAATAATCATAATAATTTAAGTTTATGGGGGGAGTAACATTATTTAGCGGAAAACCAATTGAAAAACTGATTGACGTTATAAGTGAAGGGATAGGGGTCTTATATAAACCGCGCGCAATCAGAAAAGAAGCAGATGCAGAGGCTTATAAAATAATAGCTATAAAAAAGGCAAAACTACTGCCAAAGCGCAATCCAAGCTTATTGAATTTGAGACTTTCAACGAAATGGAGCAGAAAATAATTTTCAAGGAGCAGAAGAAGCATAAAAACGTAAAAAATATCATCGAGCTTGCGGCAGAGCAGATTGAAGAGCAATCTGAGGTTAGTTCTGAAAAGGTGGACTCTGACTGGTCGACGAGATTTTTTAATATTGCTGAAGACATTTCAAATGAAGAAATGCAGAAATTATGGGGGAAAATCCTGTCGGGCGAAGTAAAAAAACCGGGTTCATTCTCCTTAAGGACTTTAGAGCTTTTGAAGAACCTGAGCAGAAATGAAGCGGAAATTTTTACAAAGTTTGTCCAGTTAAACGTAAAACACAGCAAAGGACATTTTATTCCCTATGTCGATCAAAATATCTTTGAAGACTATTTTGGAATTGCCTACAGCGAAATTCTACTGATGTATGAAGTGGGGCTGCTGTCAAGCGGTCCTAATATAGGACTGCATTTTCCTGCCTTGGAGTTTCCCGCAATGACTTTGTATGAATTTGGAGAAACAGGTATAAGCGTGACGTCAGGTCCGCACAAAGAGCCAAACAGCATTAGCATACTTACCCTTACGCAGATTGGACTGGAGCTTGCAACACTGATACCATTCGAGAAAAATGAGAAAAATATCAAGTACCTTTGTAGGGCTCTATCGACTCCCTATACAAAGATCATACTTGGAAAATTGATCAATGAGAACGGGCATTTTAAGTTGTCGGATACTTTTGAATACCGGCCCTGATTTGTTTAGTCTGCCTGTATATCACAACAGCTGTAATAGCAAGTTTGTTTTTTTTGTATTTATATTATGCGCTTATTTTGTTATGTTTGGGCAACCCGCTTTTAGTAGTTGTGGTTTGTGCTTAGCATGCTGAATCTTCTTAATAGCTCTTTATCAGTGTCTCTTTCCTTTGTCTTTTTTGGACGGACTATAAGACCTAGATCATTTAAGCGATATTCAATACTTAGCTTCGATACATTAAAATGGGCCGCCATCCTTTTGACTATTTCAGAAAAATCCCTTTTGTTGCATTCCTGGTCATCAAGAAAAATACTTCCCGCTTTACTGATTCCCAACTCATTCTGTGTTAAAATAAGGACGGCCTGAATACTGAACTGGGGCATTAGCAGACTTGCTGCAAAACAGTTTGCCTGCCATTCTATCCAATTCTTAGGATTTTTTAAGGCATAGGACTGTTCAAAAAGACTAAAGCTTGTGTCCTTAAAATTATTGTATCTTGTTTTGTTTATCCTTAATTTCTTGTGTAATATGAAATGTCCAATTTCGTGGGCAGCAACAAAAGGTTCCCTTATACTCTCCTTTATCGATAAATTTATTATTATCTCATTCCTTTCAGCGTCAAAGTATCCTAATATATTTTTATTTGCCTCATTTTCCATATTTGAGTAACTATACTTCAAATTATGTTTCCTTTCTAGATATTGAAACAGCTCGGTTAAAGGGATTGGTAGCGCATAATTCAAAATTTCGGGATTGAATTCGGCAATAAGATTGGAAGCAATTTTATCTATCTGCTTGGAAGGTAATTTTTTAAGGCCTTCGATTTCTACCGGTAGCAATGCTCCCTGTATTGCTTTAATTATAATCTGATCGATATCATTTTCAGGGCTATTCTTTCTCTCATTTTTATAGTGTACGATATTGTAGCTATCTTCGTCCACTTCAATCAGCATCATGCCATGCGATTTGATTTCTTCGATGGCTCCGCTCTGCAGTTTGCTGTTGCTGACAAAAACACCTTTCACGGCGTAATCATGGATTTCATTTATATATTGGGCAAATAACGCCACATCATCAACTGGAATGGAAGAGGAATAATTCTTGCATTCTATCAGGTAGAGAAGGGTAGGTCTGGAGGCTCCCGGTGGAGTAACCTCTATGGATAAATCGAATATTATATCTTTTTTTCTCCTTACGGAGTAATATCCTTTTTTTCTGTAAACGCTGCAAAATTCTGGTATTAGCCCTAACTTTTTGCTGTTTAATGCAGTGCTGATAATATCATAAGACTTGTCTTCAAAATTGTCTCCGATTTCTACTGTATTCATCTGTTGATTCTTTTTTTAATGCTTTAAGCTGAGAGCTGAATGATGTGAAATTGATTTACACACGAGGTCAGTTAAAAAGTTAAAATTATGCAATTGTAAATACAAAGATTGCTAATATCGGTCTGCATGAGAAGTGTAGGATGTTAAAAATCAATTGATTTATCAACACCCGCTCACACTGGGTGAAATAATTTTTTAGCCCAATATAGCGATGAGAATATTCGCTTTTCAGCATTATGCAGATTGAAAGTTATCAACAATCCGTTTCTATTACTCGAAATTTATTCGAATAATAAAATGTCTTAAAGGCTGAGCATCCCCTACTTTCTTGATCTCAATTTCCCTTTACGAATTATATATTCCTTTTCATTTCATTAACAGATTTAATTCGTTTTGGGCATTGCCTCCGAATTGATGATAGGCATAAAAGGTTATTCTACGTTTTTATTCGAAACGGCTAAGGGCAGTCAAGCATTTTGTCGCTTGAAACAGAGTAGTTGGTGATCAATGAATTATTAAAATTGTAATAAACGTTTTATATAGACTTCGTACAAAAATGTATTGAATCAGCTCTCAGAATCTGCTGGTTTGCATGTTAAAATCATCATTTGAAATGATTGAATGATTGTAGCTGTTAGTTGAATAAAAGATTGGTTTAGCGTAAAAAAAATTAAATTTAATCCTCAATAGTATTGAAAGGGCACATTAGCTTAAAAAATTTCCCTTTTTCAATTCCAATTTCAATCAGTGCCAGCCGATTATTTAGTAATGTATTTGTAGTTGAAAATAAAAGAAATAAAGGAAGAAAGTTGCAAATTTTAATTTTCTAGATTTTATTTTTTAAAAAAGTAATAGTTTTACAGATGCTTAAAATAACCACTATATTAAATATATGATTTATAATTTATATCTCACCATTTTAATTTAGAATAACATGAAAAATAACATGAAAAATAACATTGAAATCGCACTTGAATTACATGGAATTAGACCCGATCTTTATGAATCTTACGATGTTCTTTGTTTACCTGAAAACTTCGGAGCACTTGAATTACTAGATTCTTCAGAGACATTAGATTTTTACAAGGAATTAAAAAGTAAAGGAATTTCGTGTGCGAATTCATACGACTTAGATTTAGAAACAAAGACAATTGCTAGACGAAGTGATGATATCTGGATTGGACAAATTTTTATTATTAATGATTTTATTATACCTGCTGTGATGACTATTTTAGAGCATTTTATCGTGAATAGTTTTTCTTTTAGCAATAAGCAAATTTCGTTAACTGGTGATCCGACAGTACATATCGAGCTTAAACTTCATAAAAATGGAAAAATTTCAAAAATAAAATTTGATGGAGATAAAAAAGATTTGTTGAAAATTATTAAAGCCTTGAAAAAAAATGGAAAAATATCTTCATGAAAAGCTAAATATTTTTCAAATACTTTTCGCTTCTCAAAAATATATTGAAGCAAAAGATTTATGCTATGATGTGGTTGAAAATTCGAAAACGGCATTAGCGGATAGGAGTATAAACAGTGAAGAAGAAAATAATTTATACTATATAGCAGCAATGCTTTTTAAAGGGTTTTCAGAATATATTGACCTTCAAAATTTGATAAAGGAGTCTCTATGGTTCAAGAACAAAGAAAAAGTTGAAAAAATTTGGTATTTACTATGTGATTGTGCTGATCACTTAAATTTCTGTATATGTGTTATCGAAGTTAAAATTCTTACAGTTATAGTAAATAAGGTAAAAAATATAAAAAAAAAATTTAAAGAAAAGTTCGGCGCTGGTATGTATTTAAGTCCTGTTATAACTATTAGTAAAGAAACCTGCTCAATTTGTAGCAAGGATGTTAGAAGCTGTATTCATAGGCAAGGAGTATTGTATAACGGATTGATTTGTAGGTATGTTGCAGCAGAGATTTCTAATTTTTCAGGTGTTGATATAGTGAAAGTTCCTAAAGATCCAAGATGTCGCATATGGCCATGGAATGGTGATGGCAAAAAATTTAATGCAATGGTTTTAAGTCTAAACTGTGTAGATGATTTTTTATATAAAGAAAATGATGATAATACTTCTAACTAAGGTTAGCCCTTAGAAGAAGAAAAAATAAATAATTAATATGGATGAAGAATTTTACAATAACTTAAATGCAGATCAAAAAAGTGTGTACGATAGATATAAAGCAAACACTAGTGCCTTCTGCTACATTTTAAATGCTCATTTACGACATAGTGATTTTTTAACACATCAAACTGAAATAGCACTTTTGGACCAAATTACCTCGATGTATCAAACCCCTGAGGAAATTATCTTGTATAGAGCTACAATTGAGGCTAATGTCAACAATTATATAACCGGTGATATTTATTCCAACCCTGAATTTTTATCTGCTACTACTGATGTGGAGAGTGTTCAACAACATTTTACAGATACAGACCATCCAGTTTACATGATAATTACTTGTCCAATAGGTATGTATATGGCACCAATGCAAGGCAATGTTCAATTTGGAGACAGTGAAAATGAAATGCTATTGTCAAGAAATAATAATTTCAAAATTGTTAATAATCGATTAACTAATAATAGAAATGAAATTGCAGAAATTATGGGACGAGACTTTGCGCAAGATGTCGAAAGCTTGAGAATAATTGAAGTTAAAGCATTAATATAACGGTTTTCTATAAGTAAGCAATAAATTATTATAGCATTCTTCATATAATGACAGTCTATTGGAAAAGAGTTGATAGAAATTCTTTGCAGTAATGATAATTATTGAGCCAATTTTTGTACTATGCAAAACAAGAACAAAAATTAATTATTACCCCCTTTGCTAAAAGATTTCGGTGTTATAAAAAGTTTTAAGACGAGTTCTGATGATAAAATTAATTTAGTACCGAGATCTATATCTTTTATTAATTGATTAAATGAATCGTTTTTCCTTTTTAGAAGGTTTAAAATCAATGAAATAATAACCTCCTCCTCATATAAGAAAAAGGTGTATTTAAAGTTTTCCAGCTGGCTTGTTTTTGATAAATTTTCACTACTGCAGTATTTAAAATCCATGCGATCAATCCAGTTATTGTTAAAAGACATGAATATTAATCCCTCATAGTTGTAATAGAAAACTGGAGCTTTTTTATGTTTGATATTGATTTTATTATATTCGCTACAATGTAAATACGTTTCGATTTCTAACTTTTCTGTATTGTATTCCTTTAGATTAAGCCAGTTAGGATAAAAATTTTCAACCATTTGGGAAGCAAAAATAATTTCGATCCATTCATCTATATAATCAAAAGAGAGAGAATTATAAATACAGTATTTTTTAGGTAGAGATTTAATTTCCAAAAAAAGATATTCTAATTTTTTTTCTTCTTTTTCTTTAATTATTTCTTCAACATATTCAGTTAGTAACGCTGCCACAAATTTATCTTCGGTCGTATCACCTTCAGCATATTGGAATAAAAAAGTAGAATTTATTAAAAATCTTGCAAGTTCATAAATGTTTTGCTTGGAATATGGAGAGGAGACTTCAAAAACAGTATGAAATCCCGAATACGAATCATAACTCTGTAATACATCGTCATATCCATGATTATCAATTCTTTCATTAACGTAATAGAGTTGGCCAAATTCGCGTTCATTTTTTTTCCATGTATGAATTGTTATACTATAACTCATGATTTGCTTAGAATTTTCTAAATGACAAAAAATATTGTGATTAATTCCTTTTCAAAAGTTTGGTAAGCTTTATAAAATTGCATTAATTAAGAGGTGTATTTGAACCAATTATTAAAAATTCCCTATTACTACCATTGTCCTTATTCAGAGCATAACCATACTGTCCCAAGTCTATAGTATATATCTTCATTCCTGGTTTGCATTGTTGCATTAATTCTGTAAGTTGATCAATTGAAGGGAATCCATTATTGCGATAAGATAAGACAATAATTGAATTGGAATGTTTCAATAAAAGTTGAGTCATTTCAGGAATAAAATTATTTCGGTTTTCAAACTCGAAACTTTTTCCTAATTGAATCTCCTTATTTTTTTTAAGATAATTAATATTCTCGATAATGTTGCTGTAGGATGCCAGTCCTTCTAAAAAATGATATTTTGAATGATAGGAAGTATTAGTGCCATCAGATTTTATATATGGAGGATCAATATATACTAAATCTGCAGTAATTGGGCACTTCAGAGCAGAGTAGTTATAAGCTAGATTAGTTTTATTATTTTCGAAGCTAAATTTATTTAATTCTTCAATAAATCTTATGAAAAGTTCTTCAAAACTTCTTTCCCATGTTTTCTTATTTCCAAAATTTCCGCTAGTGAAATTCTCACGCATGGAAAGATTATTTCTGTGAAACAAATTATAGGGACGCTTAATTATGCAAGATTGAAAAAGAAGATAATATGCGCTGAGTTTCTTGTTTTCTGAGGACAGTTCTTGTATGTTTTGAACAAATATGTCTATTTGTTGATTTTCTTTTTTTGTAAAATAGATACCTTCGAAATGAGTTTCTATTGTAGTTTGGTAAGTTTTGTTTTCTTTTGGTCTTAGTAAAGAAACGGCTTCCTCATAACTTAATTCATTTTTATTTTGCTCGATTAGTGTTTTGCCAATTAAATAATTGAATTTAAAGATGTCATTGTAATATACAGTCTTTCCCTTTGTTTTTGCATAATAGGAGAAAACAGCACTTCCTCCAAAAGTGTCTAACACAGATTCAAATTCTATCTCTAGTTTTTCTATTTCCTCCCAAATTTGATTTATTAGCTTTCTTTTTGAACCATAGTATCTTGTAATTGGTAATTTTATTGGCATCTTTCTTTTATAAGCTTATCTAATTTGTCGTATTCAGGCTCAGCAATACAAAGCAAAGATACTCCTTTTATTTCTTGTAGAGGCAGTTCAAATTTGTATGGCATAGTATCTAACCCTTCTCGTTTCGAGTTATAGTCTTCATAAACCTCAGCATCAATAAAGTGTTTATAATGCTTTTCTAAATTTTCGCTGAACGAACCAATTATAACAAACTCGATAGCAATGCTTTTATCAATGAATTTACGCAAACCTTTATATAGATTAGTTGTTTTAATTAAATACTTCTCAATATTTAATTGTGTGAGTTTTGTTTTTGCTTCTATGAAAATAAGCTTTGTTTCAGTTTTAACAAGAAAATCAATTTCATAATCCTGTACTTTTGATATATCGAACTTGAAATTATTTATGAAACTAAATTTATTTGCAATGAGAATATCCTCTATTATATCTTCATAATACTTTCTTATGAAATAATATGCTACGTCGGGACGGAGTGTTTTTATAAGAGCCTTTTTGTGTTTGGTGGTCGTTACATGAGGCTTATGCTCTATATAGTTTTCATTATCTTGTTCTATCCAATGCAATAAGTTATAATTATTATCTAATCTTTCTGTAGAATAAATTCCAAGTGCTAATTTTTTTTCGTCAGATTTTGATATGAAAAAACTTGAGCTGTTGTAAGGGTTTAAATTTTGAACAAGAGCTACTTCCTCAAAAAAATCTTCAAAGGCGGGTTTGATTAAAGCTAAATTATCAGCTGTAATGTATAGATTATACACCAGATATGACAATAGTTTGTTTAATTCTGTATTTTTATTTTCTTTTTTAAATCTATTTATTAAAGGACTTGTGGTATTTATTGCTGGATTTTTTTTGTTAAAAACATTTATAAATAAACTGAAAATATAATCCGTTAAGTTTGTTCGGATTATATAATTCTCTATTTGAACTGATTTTGACGGAATAAACCAGTCATCTACAGTGTAACCTATTAATAAATCTGAACTAGAATCTTGGACCATGAGGAATTTTGGATTACTGCCGATTTCAATTCCAAAATTTTTATCTAAAAAACTATGGTTTATCCAAAATCTATTTTCATCTACTGGCTTACATTCTATTTTGGAATCATCCAATGCAGTCCTTGGAAGAATAAAAGGAGCCTTCTGCTGACCATGTAATGTTGTGGTGACGGACTTGTTGTACAAGATAGTATTATCAAAAAGCGATACACTTGACAGGCATTTCTTAATTAAATCTAAATCTAAATTTGAAATTAGATCATTATCAATATCAAGTTTTTTAATATAGTTGATTAAGGTATTATTTAGACTTTTTGCTTCCCCCTTAAAGAAAACGGTTTTCTCTAACTTATCCAGAAATAAAACATTGGATATCTGAAGCACTTCCAGACCTGACGTGAAAATTTCGAAATCAAAGATATTGTTGTTATAAAATTCACCAATAACGGAAAAAAGTTCTTCCTCACTTTGTAATGAAGATTTTCTGTGGCCACACTGCGCAATAAAAGCTGCTGAAAATAAATCAGAATAAACAAAACCTTTGATTGTTTGCTGCCCTATATCATTGGCAATACAGCAAATTGGTTTAACAATCTGCTGTAATTTTGATTTAAATGAATAACTAAAAATTTCGCTGTTATTGAGAAACATACCTTACAATTTTAAATTAGAATAGCTTGATATAACATCATTTAAGATGTTTTGCTTATCAAAATTTTCTCTAAACATTACTAACAAAGTAAATAAATCTTCGGGACTGTAATCAATTATTTCAACCGCACCATTGGTATCTAATTTAAAATTTTCTAAATAACTATTAGTAAGTTCTAATTCTTTAGGAGCAAAAATGACAATGTTGTAATCATTAAAATCGAGAAGGAGATTATTTATTTTTTCATATTCCTCTTCTATATCGATGATTTCTGAATTAAAGATAAAAAGATTAATACTTAGTAAATCTTTATCAATGAAAATTCTTTCTCGTCTTTTCAGAACATCATTAATATCTCTTCCTTTGACAGATTCTAAGTAATAATCCAAAGGATCAAAAAACTTTTGATGCAGTCTTTTGAATGTATCTTCAATATCTAATCTTTTCTCAGTCTCAAGGAATAATTCATAAAGCTTTGCATTTTCAAGCAGAGACTGGATTGGAAGCTCCAAGTCTTTGATATCCAAAAGATGCACAATTTCTCTAATAATACTTCTGTTATCTTTGAGAGATTTGTTGTTTACTTTATTAAATATTTCGTTATACTTATTTTTTTTGTTGGTATCAAACAATTCATCTAAATATCCAATCAATTGCAAATAGTCTGCTTTTTCTTCGATAGATTTTAAGGAAATGATATCTTTTTCGATTCTAGTATATAAAGCCTGATTTGCTAAATTTATAGCCTGTCCACCCGTTGTGTCTGTTATACTTGTTAAGATATAGTGACCGTGAATCTTATTTGCAAGGTCAATAATTTCCCGATACGAAGTTAAAAAGTGATTGAATCTTATTTTCGATTTCTCTACAATTTTTTCAATTTCATCAACACAAAAGATTATGTATTTATTTTGAGACGAAAGAATATTTAGAAGAACTACTAGTACTTCTCGTCTATTGAAAGCTTGTATCTGAGGTATTCCATATTTCGTGAAATAATTTCTTGTGTAAATTCTGCCAGTTCCCATATAGAGCAGTTCTTCTATTTGTTCTCTGCTCATTGATGGATCAAAAAGTTTATTTACATAGTCCTTTATTTCTGCAAAATTTTCTTCAAAATTATATGAAATGTCTTTCACATCTAAATTTGCTCTATTCTCAACAATTGTATCAGCAAGAAATTCTAGATAATTATTTTCAATATGTGTTAAAAAAATTAGACCTAAGTCAGTTCTGTCTTTATCTGCCCTGGTATAAATTACATCCACTGCTTTGTTTTCTTTAAAAAATAACTTTAAGTACTTTAAAAGATTAGTTTTGCCATTTCCATATAAAGCTATAAGTACATTTGTTTGGAGTCGTCTGCCGTCTAGGTGCTTCAGTTTATCTCCTATTTGTTGTTTAGCTTCAATTTGATCTACAATAAAAAATGGAAGTTCTGGAACTTTACCATCGGAAATATCTCTTTTGAACGTATTTAAGTTTTCAGTATTAACGGGCAATTTTTCCCATAAATTTTTGAACTCCATTATTTTTTGATTTTAATTTTTAAAACTGGAATTTTATTTACATAGAATCTCTGTCGTCTGTCGACAGAATTAACAATGTTGCTAAAAAAAATCTTTGAACTGCGCTTTTCATCTTCATAAAACTGGTTTAAAAATAATTCAAAATTATCGAAGGATGTGTGCAAATGCGATTTTAAATCATGTAGATTAACAAAGCCTAAATCTTCAGTTTGATTTTTAACAAATTTATCATATTCTTCAATAAAAAGCTTTTTTAATTTTAAATACTTTAAGTTTTGTCTGAAAGTTGTACTCTCAAAGTTTTTAATGTTAATTGCTATTTCTTCGTACCACTTCTCAAAAGTTGGATTTTTCTTGATTATATTAATATAATTGTTTCTTAAATTCTTACTTGCATTTAAAACGCCTAACGTTTCAATCCAATACGATCGCACTGTATTATAATTTTCTAAACTCGGTGTGGTAAAATTAAAATGGCTTATGTTATAAAACTTTTCTAGAAAGGCGTATTGATATTCGGTAACATTTTTAATGGCATATTTCAGTTGAATCCTTTGAAAATTGCAATATGTAATAAATACTAGAAAATCGGATTCTAAAACTCGTTCGAAATAGAATTCTTTTTCCTTAGCCGACAGTGTAAATTTAGCACCAGTTTTTATTTCTAAAAGCCTTTCACCAGTATAGGTAAGATTATTTTTTTCATCAATGAGTTTAAACTTGTCTTTTGCAAGATTAACAAAATAAGATGACGCTTTATAAACAGAATATATTTGTTTCTCTATGCCTAATCTCTTTTTATTTTGCAAGATAGCGACCAGATTATCGTTTAAACTTGTCTTATTTAAGGATGAAATATAGTTCGCTATTGCATCGATAGCAGATTTGCTTGGAATTCCATGATATTCTCCAGGCAAATAAGTCGAGTACGTTTTATGAAGCTTTTTTACTAAATAGTAAAAAAAATCTATGTTAATCATCGAACTTTTAATATCATCGCGATTAACTATAAATTCACAGACCCATCTAGTGCACTTTAATGGCTTATTTAATGGCCGATGAAGACTTTGGATAAATGGAATTTCCATTACAATTTATTTTTTTTTTCAAATGTACAATTTTTAAATTTTTGCCATAATATATTTTTTCTGACATTTTTTAATCTTTTACCTCATTCAATATGGACCTAAACTTCATATATTTTAGATATTACTTTTTCTAAAGTATTGTCATGTGTCGAATCATGAGTAAAAGGTGTTTTCAGTTATTTCGATAAATTGGTAAGAGAATCAAATGTTTCTAAAATATCCAATGTCTCAGATCCTCTAATAATGGAACAAATCGATTATATACTACAAAGTACTTTTTGTACAGTCTTTTTATTATTTTCAAATATAAACTGATACATTTTGAGCCTCTATTGAATAGAGAATAATGTTTATAGTAATTGACACTGTTCTTAAAAAGCGTGTGACTTACCTGGAGAATACGATTATAGTTGAGGTATTTACGGATACAATGGTTCCGCCTAGTATTTTTTTGAAGAACTTACAAATACTAGGTAATCTCTAATTGTTGAATTAGTAACTTCAAAAAAGTGTACTTTAAATTTATTTGTGCCAAGCGAGATTTTTAAGTGTCAGCATTTTTAATCTATCAGTAAGACACCTTTGAATATAGTGAATAAATTTTGAAGATGGAAAAATTATTCCCAATCTGAAAGCACGAGGTTCTTATGGACAAGTCATTAAAATATACTATTGCGCTGCGCTGCAGCGGCTATAATTTGTCCTGCTGCTGTTATAGAACTGTTGTCTGTTTCGGGATTTAAAAACACCAGACCAAGGTCATCCAGTTTTATTAAATGATCTAAAATTAAGGACTGCTTCTGACGTTCTTCGAAAGTTTCTTCAATATCTATATTACGATAATTTCCTAAATTGGTGAAAACAAGCTTGGTGAGTTCTTCTAAAGAAAAACTTCCAGCATGGTTTTCAGACAGAATTCTTAAGATTAAATTGAAAAAGTCATTAGATTTCTCAGGCATATAGTATACTAAAGTTTATATAGCTAAATGTATGAAAAAAATACTCTTGTTTGATATTTTATCAGATATATACATCTGCTCTGCTTTTTCAGGCTTGTTTAAACCATCCTAATTTTTGAAATTACAGTGAAAAAGCTAATAATCATAAACAACTTCACTTTCCTATAAGTGTCTGCTCCGCCAAAAAAAAAACCGGCATACAGCCGGCTTTCACAAGAACGATTTAGCTTTTCTTTTTTTGACCCTTTCTTTAATCTGATAAAGGTTTCTGTTCATAAGAGTTAGTATCAGCTTATGGTGAGTGGAAGCATTGTTTTTCATGCCTCTGCACTGGATGATTTCCATGTTTTTAAGCGATACTTCAATAGTTTCAACAGACTGGCCGTCCACTTTTGCCGACAATATAAGCGAGTTTCTTTTCTTGTAATACTCGTTGGTAAAAACGCAGTGGTGCAGGTTATCGCCTTCTTCCATGAAATCCCGCACATTTTCCATTACCGAAACAGTCAGGTTTTTATCAGAGAAGCAAAGTCCGAAAAAGTCTTTTTTCTCCTCTGCATATACGCTTTGTGCTTCGAGTATTTCCGAGCGCATCTCTATGAGATATTTTTTTCGCTGAATGGCTCTTTTTTTTAGGACAAGCCTGTCATGCGATTGACTAAGGCTGTCGGGACAGACGTATAAAGCGCAGCTGAGGTCTTTTTTAAACCATCTTAAAAGGTCTATGTAATCCTCCCAAATCCTGTAATCTGAAATGATATATTTGTTTTTAAGACAGGTCTTTACTGCCTGCCAGTTCTGTTTCAGATGCTGTTCAGAAGAAGTCAGATAGTAGTTCAGCATTGAAATCTGCGAGGATTTCAAAAGGGTTTCCGCTAAAGAATCTTTCAGAAGCGCAGAAAAAAGTATCTGCGGAGCGATATTGTGGAGCGAAGTTTTAAAACCATTCCGTTTAAGAGAGCTGATAACTTTTAATTTAGGATAAACCCTGTAAGGGGCTATTCGGTACTTTGGCGAGTTCTGAAAATCCTTTGGTCTTATTTCAAGGGGAGAATAATATTTCCACTGGTCGTAAGCCTGAGAAAAAACATTGACAGAAAGCGACATTGTGCGTACGTCTCCCTTGGAGTTAATCCAATGCTGCATAACCTCCTTATGAAAGTAGGTCGGTGCAAAACCTTTCTTCATCTGCTTGTGGGAACAGATGATGCGCACAACCTGAAAATCTCCCGCCGTGTCCAAAACCGCGGAGTATTCAATTTCCTTGAAATGTGTTTTGTTATAAGGCTGCAATTTCAGTTTTCCCCTGCATCCTGCGCAATTAATGTAGTTCTGGCATTCAGCTTTGGCGCTGCCAGTTTTCCATGCGTGAGAGCAGTCAAGACAATAATATTTTCCCCTTGACAGTACGCCCCACTTTAAGAAAATGGATTTCTCCGCCCATGCAGTAAATTCATTGGGCAGAGGTGTAAGTGTTGCACTCAGCGCCGTAATCTGTTTTTCGATTATTGTTTTAGGTGTCATAGGTCAAAAAGTGTTAAGGCTGTCTGTACTGGTTTTTCGGTCTGCTGTAGCGGGATTTGCTTTGCAGGAAGAGAAAGAGCAGAATTTTTCTGCACAGGGTTTTCTGCAATGGGAGTGGGAGCGGAGAACAAATCAGCCTCCGTCGGCTGATTTGTCGTCACTCTGCATCTGATTTCGGGAATATTTCCGATAGTGTCATCGGTGTAGTATTTTACCGCCATATCAAAAATCTCACTGTCGTCAAAGGCGCATTCGCCTGTCTTTTTTACTTCGGAGATGATGTATTTAAGACAGTTTTCGACATTCTTGGAAGCCTTTTCAAGCATGGGCGCAAAAGCGGAATCCGACTGGGATTTCTCTTTCAGGAAATCTTCTATCCTCGTTTGGAATTTTTTTGAACCTTTCATAACTGATGTTTTTTAGGGTTATCGGCTATTTTTCAAATGTGCTTCTGTAGATGTCAAAGCAGTATTCCTCAAAGCAGAGCCAGCACATAAAAGTGTAGTGGGGCAGACGGTGGCGGTTCTTGATACATTCGCCCAGTGAATTTTCTAGTTCATCCCTTATTTCTTCCAAATCATCAAGATGTTTTTTGTAAAATGATTTGCAGTCAACATGGTAAATAAATTCGCCGATCATACCGCTGATGCATCCTCCGTTCTGCAAGTCCTCTATAAAGGATTTGAGCTGTTCTTTTTTAGTTCCGTCATAGGCATCCAATTCTGACAGGATTATTTTATTAAATGCCTTACTTACTCCGTAGTGGGCGTATGCTGATTTTTCCAGTGCTTTCATAATTCATTTTCTTTAGGCTTGTACATTTATCTCAAAAGGTTTAGAAAGGCAGGTCGTCGGGGTCTTTTTCATCCTGTTTTGTAACTGCATTATTCTGCTTAGGTGCTGAGGGATTATCGCTGACAAAGGCAATAATCTTGATGTTGGAGGTATGAAAGGTCAGGCTTCCGTGCGCCTGCGAATCATTACCGATATATACATTCAGACCGATTCGCCCGAAAAGTTCAACAGCAGTTCCTTTTTTAAGATACTGCGCCACTCCTGTGGAGAGCCAGTAGGAACAGTCGATGTAGGTTACAATTTTTTTGACCTCAGTGCTGTTTTTTGGTCTGTAGCTGTCGTTTACGGCGATTGAGAAATTAACCACCTGTCTTTCTGAGTTTACTTTTGCCACTACGGCATCTCTAGTAAGTCGTCCAATAATTTCCATGATTTTAAAATTTAAGTGAGTAAAATTTTCAAGTCTCTTTCTCCCTCTCCCAAAAATTATTTTCAAAAGAAAAAACGGGAAAAAAGAAAGCAAGAATCAAGTGGACCGCTTGAGGATGCGGAGTGCTATAAGTCCCGAAGGGCGGAGGAGTGAAACGGAGCCGTTATGCGCATGCAGCGTCCGGGGGGACACTATCTTGGCTGCCCTTTTAACCCGTTTCGAATGAAAATCTAAGGCAATGCCCTAAGAGCGGGCAGAAGGAAATTTTAATTGTTTGGGAAACTCGTTAGCGGAAAAGTTCTAGATGTCCTGGTGCAGACTGCAGGAATTGCGGATTTAGTTGACTGCAATAAAAAATTTAGCTATTTTTATAAATAACATTAAATGCTTAGCCGTATGAATATAGATTATCAGGACCGTAATATCTTCGAAACAGATTATATATTCAGGATCCAGACCTTTGAAAAGTACCTCGAAAACACGATGTCCTCGCCGGAGCATTATGCAAATTATAAAGCCGGACTGATACCCAATATCTTTTACGGGCATAATATGGCGGAACTTTTGGATCTGTTCCGAAAAGAGTTCCTTGAAGTAAAATCTGGAATTGAAAGGTATGAAGCGGATAATAACAATGATTTTCCAATGCTGAAATCGTATGTTAATACCGAAAGGAATCTGCGCAAAATTCTGGATGAGAGCCAGCTCGCAGATTATACGGCGCTTCTTGAAAGTTCATTTGACAATCAAAAGCAGGATGCAAAAGCTGCAGCTGTGAGCCGCTTTTTCCTGTCAACGCCGATATTGAACAATTATATATTCCAAATAGAGAAGATATTTGGAAAAGGCATCCTTGACTAATGTGATATTTTAGTGGAGCTTTAATTCAAAACTTTAAATTACATGGAGTAAGAAAAGCACAAACTCATATTTTACATCTTGATGGTATACGAATCTGTGCAGCGAGCAGTCAGCTGAAGGCAGCTGTTTCTCAGAGCAGCAACAACTGCTAATATTCCTGATGGTTTAAAATAAACCCTTCCAGTTCCTTGTCGATCAGCGGGTCACGGTTCACTGAGGTGAGTATTTTGCTGTAAAGCACTATAAAATTGCCGGCAAGAAATTCTTCCATTGCATCAAGGCACTTTAAAAATGTAGGCTGCGAGGCCGCCCAGAGATATTTACTGCTGTCAGCAAGATCGGTAAGCACAGCCTGATACGTATCCGGCTGTCCCGAGGTTTCCGATTTTGCAATTGTAACTTTGAGCTCAAAATCGTTATCATGGTCATTAAATGATCCGGTAAGAAAGTAGGCTGTGGTCATAACTAAATTTTTTATTTATTAAAGTGCATTTTTTATCTGTTCGAACTTAACAGGACAGGAAATTCAAAAAAAGATGCTCTGGGCTTTTGCCACCGCTTTTTTCATGTTAATTCCTTTTTGCAGCGATCCTTTAAAAATATCGCCTTCGGCCCTCATTCTGACAATGGAATTCTCTATGGTGAAATCTTTCATTGCCAGCCCTTTTTTAATCTCCTCCCAATGCAGAGGCATCGACACAGTAGCTCCTGGTTTCGGACGAAGGGAGTAAGGACATGCAATGGTTGCGCCCGGACGGTTCTGCAGAAAATCAAGGTACATCTTTCCGCCGCGGTTTTTAATCTGGCGCTCCAGGCTTGTGAAGTCCGGAAGCTGTGAATGCACGATCGATACGATCATCTTTGCGAACATCTGCGACTGGTCGTAGCTGTACTTGGCGCCCAGCGGTATATAAATATGAATTCCTGTTGAGCCTGATGTCTTCACATAACCCGTGATATCCAGCGTATCGAGTATATTTTTAACCTCGCAGGCAGCGCGGATGACCTGTTCGAAAGTATTCTGGTCCGGGTCAAGGTCAATTACGCAGTAATCGGGATTATCAGGATGCTGCACACGGCTGAACCATGGGTTCATTTCAATGCAGCCGAGCGATGCCATATACAAAAGCGTTTTTTCGTCGCCGCCGACAAGAAATTCCTTGCTTTCCGCGTCACTTGTGGTGTAGGGAAAGGTATCTGCCCATTCGGGCGCTTTTCCTTTGACATCTTTCTGGTAGAAGCTTTTGCCGTGGATACCGCCTGGAAAGCGGTTCAGCGATAGTGGGCGGTCCTTGAGATAAGGAAGGATATATTCTGCCGCCTGATAATAGTAATTGAACATGTCGCGTTTAGTGAAACCGTCCTCAGGCCAATAGATTTTGCTTAAGTGGGAAAAGGTGAGATTATGGCCTTTAATTTTCTTGGTCTGCGTTTCGTCTGACGGGTTCAGCAGAGTGCCGCGTGAAGATTTCCCGGGTGCTGTAAGAGGCGAAGAGACAAACTTCTTCCTGCTGGTTTTACCATCTTTAACAATCGATGAAGCAGAGTCTTCTTTTTCAAGTGCGACATCAACTGCTTTTTTATCGATTCGCATGCCTTCGAAAGAAGGGTGGCGGAAAACCCCGTCAGCGGTGATTTCGGCAAAGCTGACCTCGCAGACCAGAACAGGCTTAAGCCATACCGCCTGGGCATGCGGAGGATTAGGGCGGAAACGTGAGGGCTTGTTTATATCGGGCTCCGAGGCAAAAGGAATTGTTTTGGTTATAAGCGGTTTGAACTGCTCCATCATTTCCCTCTGCATCTTATCCGTAAATCCGGTCCCGACTTTGCCCGTATATACCAGCTGTCCATTGTGATAGACACCCAGCAGGAGCGAGCTGAAAAGCTTGGAAGAAGAATCATTTTTGGTATATCCTGCAATCACTACTTCCTGTCTCTTGTTTGCTTTGATTTTAAGCCACTGTTTGTTTCGGCTGTCAGGGCTGTAAAGGGAATCTTTCATTTTGGCCATAATGCCTTCAAGTCCCATTTTTGAGGCAGTCTCAAAGAAGTCGATCCCGCCGCTGAAAGGCTGGCTCAGGCGGATCCTGTCGTCATCACTTGGGAGTATATCTTTTAAGATCTCCTGGCGCTGGGAGAGTTCCAGATCCATAAGGTTAATGCCGTTGTACCAGAGAATATCAAAAACGTAAAAGACCAGGTGTCCGTCCGCTTCGCTGCGCCAGTTCTGAAGGGCGCTGAAATCTGCTTTTCCATCGTCTTGGATTACCAAAATTTCCCCATCCAGCACAGCATTGTTTTTCCAGTGCTGTAATGCATTTGTGATCGGATAATATTTATCTGTAAAGGGTTTATTGTTGCGGGAGGAAAGCGAGACCTCTCCCTTATTGATATAGGCGATCGAGCGGTATCCGTCCCATTTTACCTCATAAATCCAAAGGGGATCATCAAAGGGCTCGTTTACCAGTGTTGCCAGCATCGGCTTAATACCAGCGGGCATTCCAGCGGGCGTGCCGGCTTGCAGAAGCGCTTTGAGCTCCTGACTGCCATTTGAAGTTTTTTTCTCTGCCATTTTCGTTGTTTTAAATAATAAATAAAATGTGAAGCCAGCTGCGATATTTAACGTTGCATCTGCATTGCAAGCAATAGGCAAAAAATCCCCGTTACATATATGGCATATGACGGGGATTTTTATTAAGTACAGTCTTGTGCTATTTCGAGCGCAGCACCTGCGCAACAGCGTCGGCAGAATTTCCTGCCTGGTCCACGGCCTTTTGCAGTTCTTCCCGGCTGACATTGAATTTTTCTGTCCAGTAGGCCACCTCGTGATCCTCATTCATATTAATGCGTGACCGGTCCTGCTGTCCTTTTTTGTTTAAATCGTCGCTCATGATTATTGATTTTAGAATTAATAATTTATTTCATCACCGGTCAGGTGTTTGTGTTTCTGCCCGAGCCTGCATGTGATGGATTACCGCTGTTTTTTTCATTGCGGTGAGGGCTGGTGCCGTCCTGGTCGCTTTCATCGATATCTCCCCAGTCCCCCGTATTTTCATTCTGATTTTCGCCTTCATTCTCCTGCGCGCTGAGCATTTGGTGGTATGGGCACTTTTGCAGTTCTTCAGCACTGAAATTATTTATATTTTCCATGATGTTATTATTTTATAATTAATCATCTTAAAATTAAGCAGATAAGGTGCAATGTGCTTACAGGACTATTTTAAGATGTTATTTAATTATCATGCGCCGGAATAATCACATCGCTAATAAAAAGAACGCCATTGGATTTTAAAATTAAATTGGCTTAACGATTTCTAGAAAATTTGTTTAATATTTTGTAAATTAGAGTGTTGAATAAAAAAAAACATTCTCATGGAGCAGCATACTATGGTTTTATCGGCAGCGAAAACTGTACTGCCCGAAAGTATTTCAAGTGATTTTGTTGCCGCACTTATCAACCGCGGGCTGACGCAGGTTGAATATTTTGGACGGGAAATCGACAATCACTGTGATATCATAAGCGACGATATGGAAGTGGTCAGCCGCGGCCTTACCTTTATAGATATCCATTTCGATACGGAAGATCCTATTGGATATGAAGGGCTGGACGAACTGCAGGTGGAAGCGCTTGCTTTGAATATGCTTAAAGAATGCCGTGCTGAAATCCGACGGGATGAAAAAGACATTACTATATACCTATAAGATGGCAGGAAGAAGATGTAGGAAAATTATCTAAAAGGTGGAATGTTTGAGACACAGCTTCATGATTTTCGATAAAGATACAGAACAGGAGCCCGCGGATTAAAAACGGTATTATCTGATAAGCGAGCGGAGATATTTTAGGCCTTTGCACAGCCATCGGTGCAGCAGATATTTGTGATCGCATTCACCCGCAGGATCAATATACGTTACCGATACCTGCTCTATATAATCATCAATCAATGTTCCGGCTTCGCTGTATATCTGCTCTCTTTTAATCCTGCTGATTATTTCAATTTCTTCCCCGCTCAGCACCACGCCGTTTTGGGCAGCTGAATTGCTGATTATTTCTTTTATAAACTGCTTTTCATTTTCGATGCACTGTGTTATATGGTCGCCGTATTCCTGCTCGGGATCGAAAAAATCATCCGGGTCATTGTACTGCACAAATTCGGTTTTCGAGTACAGCTCTTTTTTAAACCGCTCGTGGATTTCCTGATTGCTTACGCCTTTGAAATAATCTATATCGTGCTGCATATCTGCTTAATTTGATTCCAATGCAATTATTTTGGCCTCATAAGGATAGGCAAATTCAGAGACAGCCACTGAATGGTCAAGCCAGGATGCTTCGTCGTTTTTGTTTAGAAGGATCGGCATCCTTTTTTTATGGTTATGCACATACTGCATTACCTCGTTTGCTTCCGTGGTAAGCATGGTGTAGGTATTGAACTGCTGACCGGTTGAAGGTTCGGTCCAGGTATTGTAAAGGCCTGCAAAAGTAAAGATTTCCTCGTCCTGCGAATTGATCTGGTACTTCTGTTTGGATTTTCCCTTCTCATCATGCCAGCGCCACTCATAATAGGCAGTTGCAATTATCAGGCAGCGTTTCTCAAGGCTGTCCTTAAAGGAAGCTTTCTCATCAATAGTCTCAATCCTTGCATTGAGCGTATTTTTTCTGAAGTCCTTATCTTTAGCCCATGGGGGAAGAAATCCCCAAGTATAATTCGTGGTGACAAGATCCGGCCTGATATCCAGTATCACCGGCAGGTTGGGATAGGCAAAACCATTTATGAAATCTGTCTGCAGGAAAGTTTCCTCGTTATCAATTTCGATATGAAATCTTTTTTTTACCTGGTCTATCGTTGACATCTGCTGGGTATAATAACACATAAGATATAATTTAGTTCTGTAAGATGTTCGGTTTTAAAATAGGCATCCTTTTAGTGCTGTGCTTCTGAGCCTGTCCATCAAATTTAAGAAAATATAAGTTAAAGCGCTATATTGCAGCAGGCTGTAAATGTTATAAAGTTATCATGTCTTCATTTTATGTCTTGGCAGATTGATTTCATGCTCCTGAGGATAGGGAAGCCTTTCGGTCGTGCTGACATCTTCGCGGATAAGCTCCTGTGTCCTGTACTGGTCTTTTGAATCCATATAACGGGGATCGGGAATAAACGGCATTTTTGCCATTTTATGAATGGTAATGGTTGGAAAATGGTAATCAATTTCCACAGTCCCAAGCAGCAGGTAACAGCCTCCGCCTTTAAAGGGGTGCTGCACAAGCGAGTCAGGAAAATGGGCCGTGTCAAAATATGCCCCTTCATTATCGATCCAGGTGCCGAAATACATATTGCCCTTTTTTGTCGGTACCTGTTTGGTGGAAATCAAGTAGGCAAGCATTCGGACCTGTTTTTTATGGCAGGACGGAAGGTCGCGTACTTTTATATCCCCGCGGTGTTTTGTCTGGAGAAGGTCAAAGACCGTACAGGAAACAGGAAAGCTCAGAAGCTCGATTTCATCAAATGCATCTTCAAATAATGACCTTTCAAGAGTCGGGAGGTTATATTCTTTTACCGGTTCCTGCAGCAGCATCGGTGTCCTGTTCTCCGGTTTAAAATTATTTAAAAGCAGGCTTGCAATGACCAGCAGCTGATTTTTAGTTTTTCCGGTAAAGCGGAATGCGCCGATGAAAATCAGGATCTTTACGCTTTCTATTCCCATCGGGATGCGGTTTATAAAGTCTTCCAAGGAGAGAAAATCCCCATTTCTGCTGCGTTCAGACTCTATAAACTGCGCCATTTTAGAGTCGAGGCTCATCAGGTGCATAAAGCCAAGATATACATCATTTCCATAAAGGGTGGTCTCAAAAGTACTTTTGTTCACGCATGGATTATGGATTACGGCGCCTGCCATCCTTGCCTCATGCACATATATTTCAAGACGGTAAAAACCTCCCTGATTGTTAATAACCGCTACCATAAACTCTATAGGGTAGTGAACCTTTAGGTAAAGGCTCTGGTAGCTTTCAACCGCATAGGAGGCAGAGTGCGCCTTACAGAAGGAGTAACCGGCAAAGGATTCGATCTGGCGGTATATTTCCTCACTAAGCTGACGCGGATGTCCTTTCTTTTCACAGCAGGTAAAGAAATTCTCTTTCACTTTCTGAAGTGCAGCTTTAGATCTCCCTTTTCCCGACATGGCACGGCGGAGAATGTCGCCGTCTGCAGCGGGAAGCCCGCCGTAATGAAGTGCAATTTTAATGACATCCTCCTGATACACCATAATGCCGTAGGTCTCCCCAAGCTGCTCCTGGAATACAGGATGGAAATATTCAAATTTTGACGGATGGTTATGGCGGAAAATGTATTCCTTCATCATACCGGACTGTGCCACGCCAGGGCGTATAATGGAGGAGGCAGCAACAAGAGTCTTATAATTGTCACATTTTAATCTTCTGAGCAGTCCGCGCATGGCAGGGCTCTCAATGTAGAAACATCCGATTGTTTTTCCCTGTGCCAGATAGGAATTAGCGGCAGCTTCATTTTTCGATATCGAAGTATCACGGATGTTGATACGTATCCCCCTGTTTTTTTCTATCAGTTTCACGCTCTCATCAATATGTCCGATCCCGCGCTGGCTCAGGATGTCAAATTTTTCAAAGCCAATATCCTCTGCCACATGCATATCAAAAAGCGCAATTGGAAATCCCTTTGGAGGCATTTCAAGGGGCGTGTAATTGGTAATAGGTTCTTCAGAAATCAGGATGCCGCAGGAATGCATGCTTCTCTGGTTGGGATATTTCTCCAGCATCATTCCGTACTCCTGCACGAATTTTACAATTGAATTTGACTCATGGAATTTCATCGGGTTTTTAGCCAGCATATCGAGTTCCTCTTTAGGAAGGCCGAATACTTTTCCGACTTCCCTGAAAATGGAACGGTACTTAAATTCGACATTGGTACCGCAGAAGGCCACATGTTCATAGGTATAACGGTTAAAGATATATTCCAGAATTACATCGCGTTCCTTCCAGCTCCAGTCGATATCAAAATCGGGCGGGCTTTTGCGGTTTTCATTTAAAAAACGCTCAAAATACAGATCCAGTTCCAGCGGACAGATATCTGTTATGCCAAGACAGTAGGCAACGATGCTGTTGGCGCCGCTTCCCCTGCCGATATGCAGAAAACCCTGGCTGCTGCTGAAACGGATGATATCCCAGGTGATAAGAAAGTAGCCGCTGAATTCCAGCTGGCTTATTACCTTGAGTTCCTTTTCCATTCTCTCCCTTGCCCGTATGTTTTTTGCGCCGTAGCGCCATACAAGTCCCTGCTTTGCCAGAGAGGTCAATAGGTCTATATCGCTTTTTCTGTTGTTGGTGTAGTATTTTTTATTTTTGGGAGTCTGGAAATCATAGCTGAAATTGCAGGCATCAATAATTTTCTGTGTGTTCTGGATGATCTGCGGATATTCTTTATAAAATTCCAGAAGCTCAAAAAGCGGCATCATCTTATCGGAAGTGCTGCAGGTATCCCTAGGTTCAAGCCGGGAGAGAATTACATTGCGGTCAATAGCACGCAGGATGCGGTGCAGATTGTATTCCTTTTTAGAGCGGAAAGTAACCGGCTGGAGAATAACCATATCTGCGGTGCGCTTTCTCCACTGGCAGAGCACAAGCTTCTGCAGCTGGTCGGGACGAATACCGATGTACTCATTATCGCGCAGCTCATCAGGCGCATTTTCCAAAGGGTAGATTACGAAAACATCCGAAAAAAAAGGTGCAGTTTCAGGAAGCGGCTTCTTTTCAAAATTATGTGCAGTCAAAAATCGGTTCATCTGCGCGAGTCCTGCAGCGTTTTGGGCAAGCCCGATATAGCGGAGCTGAAATTCCGAGCGGAATTCCATCCCTACAATAGGTTTGATGCCTTCCTGGCCGCAGTGCTTAATAAAATCGTAAATTCCTGTTACCGTATTAATATCGGTAAGTGCCATAGCGGTGACCCCGCAGGCTGCAGCCTGGGGCACAAGCTCGTCCAGCGGTATGGTTCCATAACGCAGGGAGTGAAAAGAGTGGCAGTTGAGATACATGGCTTCTCAGGGTTTACGTTTTAGGATTTCATTTTTATTATTGGGCTTAAAGGAAGCTCCTGCGCATCGCATTACCGCATCAAAACCGTAGCGGCTTTTCATGCGGTCCATAGCCTGATAGAGGGCAAGCATTTCTTCTGTATCCTGAAAAAGATCTATCTGATAGGTGCCCCTGACCAGTCCGCTGAAACGTATACCGATAAGGCGCAGACGCATTCGGCGCTGGTAGAGTTTATCAAAGAGTTCCTGAACTGTCTTTGTGAGTATGTGATCCGCTGAGGTATACTGCACCCTGCACTGTTTGGTTTCGGTATCAAAGTTGGCATACCTGATTTTGACTGTCACCGTTGAGGTCAGCCACTCTTCGGAACGCAGCTGAAAAGCTAGTTTTTCCACCATTCCCAAGAGGACCCGATTGAGCTTAGGAATGTCAATGGTATCCTGCGAGAAAGTGTGTTCGGTGGAAATGGATTTCCGCTCCGTGTAAGGTTCAACGGGATTGTTGTCTATGCCGTTGGCCTTTTTCCAGAGTTCAATGCCGTTTTTGCCAATCATCTGCATCAGCACATCAGCGGGCATTTCTGAAAGCGTGCGGATGGTGCGGATACCAATCCGTGAAAGCAGCTGAAAGGTCTGTTCGCCGACCATCGGGATTTTGCGGATCGAAAGAGGATTTAAAAATGACTGCACCAGATGTTCCGGAATTTCAAGGTTCTGTTTCTGTTTGCCTTCACCTGTTCCGATTTTGGATACCGTTTTGTTTATTGAAAGTGCAAAGGTGAGGGGCAGGCCTGTTTCTTTTGTGATACGCTGGGCAAGTTCGTCGGTCCATTTGTAGCTGCCGTAAAATTTGTCCATTCCGGTGATGTCGAGATAAAACTCGTCAATACTAGCCTTTTCTACTACGGGCGCTTTTTCCTGGATTATCTCTGTAATGTCGTGGGAAAGCCTGGAATACAATTCCATGTCGCCTTTCATGATTTTGGCCTGCGGGCACAATTTCATGGCCATGTGGATCGGCATTGCCGAGCGAACGCCAAACTTCCTGGCCTCATAAGAACACGAAGCCACGACGCCTCTTTCTCCTCCGCCGATAATCAGCGGGATACCGTTAAGTTCAGAATTGGTGAGTCTTTCGCAGGAAACGAAAAACGTGTTCATGTCGATGTGTACAATTGCCCTTGTCATAATTTCTATCCATTTATACGAATCAAAATTAGTAACAGATAATAACATTTTTAAAAAGTATAATGTTATAAATAGTAACAAAATTATAAAATCCTTATTTTGCAGGGGATTTGAAAAGCATTTTTTTACAGTCAAAAATGTTTATTCAGAATTTACGCAACGCCACTTTAAATGAGATTTTTTTTTGAAAAGGGTGAAGCAGGCATATTTTAAGGAATGAAAGTTCTGCAGTTAAATTCACTTTTCCTTTTGTAATATTTATGTTAAATATGAAATTAATGACTATTTTGTAAGTAAATGACGTATCTTTGTAAGCTATTAACCGCTCCACGGATATAATTCGATTGTTTATCGATTTTCAAATGCTTTGATATTTATATAAGCTTTTGCAGATTTGTAGATTCTTGTCTTCTGTAACTGCATAAATTTCTAAGCTATGTTACAACAAAAGAATTCCCAAAAGATTATTTTTCATGCAGATGATGATGAGGATGACAGAATGCTGTTTATGGATGCGGTCAATGAGCTCGATATGCCGATTAAAGTGCAGCAGGCCGAAGACGGGCAGAAGCTTCTTAACTGCCTTTACAGTCCCGCATTAGAGATTCCCGAAATTCTATTTCTTGATATTAATATGCCCGGTAAAAACGGATTTGAATGTCTTGAGGAAATACGAAATGCGGATGATCGTTTGAAACAGCTGAAAATAATTATGCTTTCAACGAGCAGCAATATTGAAAATGTTGAGCTTTCTTATAAACTAGGAGCTGATCTGTATGCCGTCAAGCCCAGCACATTTCACGGGCTTAAAAGTCTTCTTACGGAAATCCTCGAGTTGCAGTGGAATGCCTCCTGGAATAAAAAACAGTTTCTTATTACCTGAAATAAAAATAAATGTACAAGTCCAAAAAAAAGCCGTGCATCATAAATTGCACGGCTTTTTTTAAACCATTTGCAGTCTTATAAGGCAGGTTCGGTTTCTGCAGGAGCTTTTTCAGCAGAATGCCCTGCGGCAGCTCCTTCTGTTTTCTCCACAGCATCCTGCTGGGCTGTCTTTTTCATCAGAATATAAAAGTCTCTAAGATGCCACCATGCCGGGCACATGTCAAGCGGCCCATTAAAGGTGCGTATTCCTGTGTAACAGCTTTTTAGGAAAAGCTGCGAGTCTGTGATTTTTGCCCATGGCTTCCAGTCTACCTGCAATGGCGGGGGACTGCTTTCAAAGTATCGTTTAATTTCTTCTGGATTCATAGTGCAAAATTAATTAAAAACCAGCCGCAGGTCAATTAAACAATAAGATTATAATAAGACTTATTTCTTTTTTTTGATTACTAAATGAGACAATGCCGGGTCATGTAAAAGCCGTTCTAATTCTGAATTTACAATCTCTGATATATCTTCTTTTATCTGCAGATAATTGCGTTCAATCATAGTATTATTTATGATCCGTACCGGACTGATCTGCTGATATGAATTCTCTTCTTTTTTAAGTTCATCATGATTATTTATTATTTCGGAATGAAATGTTTTGAGTTCAATTTTACAGTCAGGATTGTCAGCAGTAATACCTACAAATTCACCTGAACTTAAACAGGAAATCTTAGAAGCAGGTACAGCGGATTCCAATTGTTTTGATTTGCTGATGGAGGTATCTGAGCTGTTAATTGAAAGGCTTTCGCGATCCTGCATTATTTTTCCAAAGCGCTCAGAAAGCTGTTTGGCGGTGTCGCCGTTCACCTGGCCACTGATGATATTTCCAGTAATATTGAGTATGACATCTGCCTGCTCGCGGCCGTAATCCTTACGCAGCTGGCTGAAGTCCTGAATCCCCAGACATGTGCTCACCTTGTTGCTTCTTGCAGTAGCTATCAGGCTGTCCATATTGTTGAGATAGATGGTAGGAAATTCATCAAATACCAGACTGCTTTTAAGTCTGTCTTTCTGGTTTACCTGCTTGATGAGCCTGCTCACAAAAAGGGAAAGAACAGCACCATAGGTCTGGATTTTCAAAGGATTGTTTCCCATGCAGACTATCTTTGGATCTGCAGGATTATTAATATCGAGTGTAAAATCATTACCGGAGAGCACGTAATAAAGCTGCGCACTCGACAATCGTGCCATGGAAATCTTAGCGGAAGCGATCTGCCCCTCAAGCTGCTCCATGACGTTATTCAGATAGGCGCTGACAAAAGGGTCGATCAGAATCTCTATTTCTTTTTCAGTCCTGAGCAGCGTAAAAAGACTATTGTATTCAACCTGCATCAGTTCGATAACATGAGGCAGCGTGCAGAATTCACCGTTGTTGTATTTTCTCAGATACCAGATTACTGCTGAAAGGAAATTAATAGGCGATTCCACAAAAAAGTCTCCCTGTTTTTTTATCCATTCACGGTTTAATCCTAGAAGAATTGTGCGTGCCGACTCACCAGCATCCGTGATGTCTGTCATTGATTTTGGATCAAGGGGATTGCACCTGTGGGTACGGCTCAGGTCATCAAAATTGATTACATAAAATTTAGGCTCAACCATATACAAATGTTTATACTTAAGCCAGGTGTTATGGGCAATAATGCTGAGATCATCAAATTTAAAATCGTACACAAACATTGAGAATCCTTTACGGATGTGCTGGGTTATCACATGTCGGATCACAAAATAAGATTTTCCAGATCCAGGTGTTCCCGCTACCAGTATTCCCCGAAAGGGGTTTATGATATTTATCCAGCTTTTCCGCACTTTATTTTTCAGATTATACTTTGCCGGAAGATTGACGGAATATTCATTTTCAAGAAGCCTTTCTTCCTGAGGAAAGGTCTCATTTTCCCTGTTGAAAATATCACTGCTGCTCAGATTTCTGTGAATGATTCTAGAAAGCAGTGTGCCTCCTGACAGCAGCAGCAGATATCCTAGAGCAGTGCACAGCATATAGATAATCAGTTTTGTTTCAGGCATCGAGAAAGCAATCAGAAAAAAGTAACTTGAGAAGTAAGCCGTGAATCCTGCAACAATGTAATACGTGGCTCTTTTCGAGTTCAGCTTTTCGTTTTTCCTGCCCTTTGCACCAAGAAGGGAGATGCTTAAAAATCCCAAGGCAAAAAGTTTAGAGGTATGGAAATAATCCAACAGTCCTGTGCGGAAAATGTTCTGCAGTATTTTATCCCCAAGGTCATTCGTAAGCCCCCAGAACCTAAAAACATTATATCCGAAATAGTAGAAATGAAGGCAGAGCAGTATCATGCTAATAAGCCTTGTCATATCAAGAATTTTTCTAAGCGCCTGTTCATTTTCACCTGTCTGCATTGTCTTAGTTTTTTATTTATTAATCATTAAGTCCTTTTCTTCTTCTTCTTTTCTTTTTTCTTTTGAATTCCTTTGAAACGTAAGCAGCAGCTGAATCAGATTGCAGCAGGGAATCAAATATCTTTTGCAGTTCGTTTCCGCTGATAAAAGATGAATGCTGCGATGTATTCACAATCTCTTTATGATCGATATCTCCAACAGCTTTTCGGTTAGTATTGGATATTTTCAGACCGCACCGTTTTTCAATTTCTGATGCAGCATACGGCTTACCCAAAATACTCCCGTTAAAAACGCATTTTGTTATGTGGTCCACATAAGTTAAACCATAAAGAATTCCCTGTTCATTTCTTCTCTCTGCAATCTTAATCCCGTCCTTTATAAGAATTCTGTCTAGATTGGAAACCGTCTTTATTTTGTTCTGAATGAATGCCATATCAACTGCATTTTTAATTCTTTTCAAATGGGGATTTCGGGCTGTCTTATTTGCAATAAACTTTAACTCCAAATATTTTAAAGTGGGCTTAAGGTAAAAACTGCTTGCTTTTATGGGAACGCCGACCGGCTGTTTTTTGTCATTTAAAATCTGGTATGCTAGTCCTCTATGCTGAAACATTCTTGAATCTTTCGCTCCCTGCATTGCGGTGATATTGTACAGGTTTAGAACAGCATTTAATTCTCCCACGGTGGTATACCTATAATTTGGAATAACAGCGTTCAGAACATTGGCAATTGCTTTTTTAGTTTCAGATTCCCCATATTGAACAACAATACTTTTTACAGGTTTTATATTGATTTTTTCCTTCTTACTACTCTGGGCGGCAACTAAACCAAATGCCTTTTCAATATCCCTTCGTGCTGTTTCGGACCGGTTTTTCCCTATGTTATTCATGTCAATTCTTTTCCCGTCCGATTTCACTTTTATAGAAACAATGTGGATATGCGGATGTCCCGCATCATGATGCTGGTACACCAGATAAGGCTGCACCCCGAACCCTATTTTGTCCATATAAACGTGGGCAATTTCCATGAGTTTTTCTTTCGGCAGATTACTTTCAGAGGAATCAAAATTCAGTGAGATATGCACGCTTCCCCGTTTCACATTGGAATTTAATTCGAGCATTTTTAAAAGCAGTTTCAACCTGAGATCTCTGTGAAGTCCCGAGGCTTCAACAGGATAATTTCCGTCGCCGATAAGCTCTGCTTTTTCTGCTTCGATCTTATTTTCATTGTAGTTAAAAATACTTCTGACTGATGATCCCGTATTTATGACTGCAACCATTTTTCAGCAAGATTTTGGATTGTATTTTTAATTGCATCAATAGAGTTGAACAGCATTTTTTTATCTGTTTCGAAACTCAGTATCCACACTTTGAATTCAGAAATGTGTGAAAGTGTGTGCAGTTTTTTTACAGCCTGGTTAAGATTATTTCCAATGGGATTAAGCTCTGTTCTGAGGCGTGTCAATTCTGCCATCAGCTCATCAATAGATGCATTTCTGCATTTCAAAACAATAGGTTTTCTCAGCAGATTTTTACGTGCAAAATCACTTATTTTCGGGCAGACCGAGTCTGCAAAATATTGCTGTAAAACTTCATATTCCTTTTCGCTGAGCCTAAGATGAAGCCATCTTGTCCTGTTTTTTTTCTCTTCTTCCATCATTTTTCCTTTTCATTCGACATTATAAATCTTCCAGTTTTCACTGCCAGCGAGTTCCGAGCAGAGGGGCAGCAAGATAGCGGTTGTGATACAACCGGACATCTTGCAGATTGCAGCAAGGCGTGGCAATCCTACAGAGTCTGTTTAAAAACTCAGACATCTTTCAAATATTCAGACGAATTTATGCAGGAAATTCCAAAACATCCCATCATAGGTAAATTTTGCTTATGATGCTTTGAGATGCCATTGGTATCTTTAGACTTTGATTTATTAATTTAAAAACGCTGAAATTATGAGTGCAAAGAATTATGCAGCCAAGGTGTTCGATACCGTTTTGAGCATCCCTGGCATGAGTGAGCCGGTGAAGATTGATCTGAAAATTTCACGCAAAAATGTACTTCTGTTATGCCATTTTATTGACAGGGGAGTGCTGCTTGAAAAAGATGAAGCAAGCCTGATGGGAAGCATTGCAGAGGAAGAACTAATAGAACTAAAAAATGTCTCGCAGGAGTGTCTCCAAAAAGCCGGTCTTATAGAACTTAACCAGAAGCTTTTGAGTTTTATTGAAGATGCTAAAACTTAATTAAAGAAGTTTGAAAAAAAGAAAATGCTTTATGGATTTTTAATCTGTGAAGCATTTTTTATTACATAATCTTCAAATATAAATTGGCGTATTTTTGATGTTTTTTGGCGTGTTTTTGATGTGTTTTCTTTCATTTCGGCGTTTTACATTTGTAAAAGCTTAAAAGAAAAAGGTTTTTAATTTGAATATTAATTAAAGAATAATTTTATGAATTTAAAAGGCTACATCAAACAACCTATAATTGAAGTAATCAGTCTCTTATATATATTGCTTTTTATTTATGCCGCTGTAAGTAAATTATTGGATTTCGAAAATTTTCAAGTACAGGTGGGGCAGTCGCCTTTGGTAAGCGCTTTTGCTTCATGGATTGTATGGACAGTTCCGGTGCTGGAGTTGATTATCGCCTTGCTGCTTTGCATTCCGAGATTCAGGATATGGGGACTTCTAGGTGCTTTCAGTCTAATGGCCATGTTTACGGTTTATATTTTTATTGTGTTGAATTACAGTTCTTTTGTGCCATGCTCCTGTGGCGGTATTTTGGAAAAGATGAGCTGGAAGGTGCATCTGGTTTTCAATGTAGTGTTTGCATTGCTGGCGGCAGCAGCCATTTATTTTTATGCTAAGGCTTACAATTTAAGACTGGGAAGACATAATTTTGAACCGGTTAAAAGTATGCTGGTTATTTTCTTATGCAGCACCGGACTTATGATCTTTTTATTTCTGCGTTCAGAAAACATCATGCATTATAAAAATCCTTTTACAAGGCGATATGCAAAACATCCCTCTGTATTTCTGTCTCAAAAAGATCTCAAGTTTAATTCTTTTTATATAGCGGGAATGTCTAATGGAAGGATCTATCTGGGAAATTACACCAGCCCTGGCCGCATTGTTTCGGTGGATGAGAAACTTAAAAATGAACAAGTGCATCAGATTATTTTTGATCCTGCAAAGATTGCTTTTAAAAGCATCAGAATAAGTGTAAGTGGCGGGTATTTTTATATTAAGGATGGAACCGTGCCTGTCATTTTCAGAGGCAAAATTTCAGATTGGAAAATTGATAAAGAATTTAAAGGAATGCCATACTTTACAGTGGCAGAACCGATGGACAGCACTACTATAGTATTTCGTTCCAATAACGGAAAAAAGCTAGCCAATATAATAGGGATCTACAGCGCGGGAAATAATGGAAAATCAATATATAACGATTCTCTCCTTCAACAGCAGATTGATGGCGTTTTTGATACCGATGGGGTTTTAACCTATAGTGAAATAGATCGTAAAATCTTGTATCTGTATTATTATAGAAATGAATTCATTGTTGCTGGCAAGACAGGAAACTTGGCTTTACGCGGCAGAACTATCGATACTACGACTAAAGCCAAAATCAAGATTTCCTATCTGAAAAACGATACGCAGAGGAAAATGTCGGCACCTCCTTATGTGGTTAATGCCAAAGCTGCTGTATGTGAAAATCTGCTCTTTGTACATTCAAAGATCAAAGGAAGATATGAAAATGATAAACTCTGGGATCAGGCAAGCATAATTGATGTTTATGATTTTAATAGAAATGAATATCTGTTAAGCTTTCCTGTGTACAATTCAAATGATGGCAAAATGAGTTCGTTCAAAGTGACCCGCAAATATTTATATGCTGTTGTAGGCAAGAAGCTGGCACTCTACGAATTTAAGGATAAACTAAGTAATGAAATGAAGAGCAATAATCCGAAATAGAATTTACGCTAAAAATATACTGGCCAGTATCAGGACAAAGATCGAAAACCTGTAAAAAAAAGTAGATCGAAAGTTAACTTAACATTTAGTATTATGAAAACGCAAATTTTTAAAAATGTGATGCCATTTGCTGTTGCGGCAGCAGGTATCTTTGGAGCTTTTGCAACCACTTCAATGCAGAAAGCTGAGAAAGAAGTAGCATTTGTAAACGCTTACAGACAAAGTGACTGTCAGAATATTGTGAAACAGTGTGATAATCAGGAATTAGACTTCCTTTGTCGTATTGGTTCCACTCAACTATATGGTAAAGATGGCAGTGGAAATTGTGTGCAGACCTTATGGCAGGAAAATCCATAAATTGAAGCAAGTTTTTAATAACGATGCCGCACCAAATAGGTACGGCATTGTTTATTTTTTAATTATTATGATTAATCTACATTATCAATCCAGGCGTAAATTTTTTCATCTTTGAGATAGTAAGCAAACCATTGTAGAACACGCTCATTTAAATCTTTCTGGTTAATAGGGTTAAGCAGCGTATGGCCTTCATTCGGGTAGAAAAGCATAATATTATTTTTAGATAATCTCCGCAGTGCCATATAATATGCCTTACTCTGAAATGGATCCACCTGCGTATCTTCTTTTCCGCTCCACATTAAAAGTGGAGTCTGTAAATTTCCAATGAATGCAAGAGGAGAGTTCCTGTCAAAATCAACTCGGTCGTAAAAAGGTGTTTTTTCTCCCATGCGCCAGCCGCCTGAAGCAAAGCGCCACATTTCCGGCTTTGCAGTATTAGTGCCAATTGTAAGATATCGGCTGTTCAGATCCGTTATGGCACCGCTGGCTATTGCAGCCGCAAAAATATTGGTTCGGTTTATGACATAGGCTGTCTCGTAGCCGCCAAATGAATGTCCCATGATGCCAATCTTTTTTGGATTGACAATTCCGCGGTCTATAATGCTTTGTGTACCAGATACAACACAGTCCAAAGTTGAAGGCCCAACATTTTGTCTTTCATGAATTATATCAGGACGGAAAACAAAATAACCATTGGTAGTAAAAACACTTGGATTGTACCCGGATTCATTTTCAAGCGAAGGATTCCAGTATTTATGGAGTCCGGGAGACTGTGTTTCATAAATGCTGACAATCATGGGATATTTTAGCATTGGGTCATATGCTGCAGGATAATATAAAATTCCTTTTAAGCTTTCGTTTTTTGAATTTTTAAAGGAAACAAGTTCGCTCGTTCCCCAGTCAAACGTAGCATGCTGGGGGTTGCTTTGAAAAATACATTTTTTAGCCGAGTTGTTTTCTTTTGATATTATTCTAGGCGGAAGATCAAACTTCTGTTCAGTACAGAAAAAAGTCTTTCTTTTTGACCCTGTAATGAGATTTGAAAAATACGAATCACCGACTAGAAGTGTGTTAATGCTATTGGCTGCATTCCAGATATAGAATCCTGTCTGTCCGTTTTGATTTTCGCCTCGCAGCAAGAGTGTTTTATTAAGATCATACTTCGGCAGGAGAAGTCCATCATAAAGGTATTTACGGCTAATAGTTATGGGTTTCAAATCCATCCTGTATTTTATTTTTGATGCTCTGCCATTGGTTAATCTTCGGAATTCAGTTCCATCGGGTTTAACTGCCCACAAGTCAAATTCATCGTAAAGGAGAATTTCCTTATCCTGCGAAGTCCAGCCGGGGTTTCCATAAGCACTGTCTGCAGTAAGAAGATGCACTTTTCCAAAGAAAGACTGTCTGATTCTTGAAGTAACGTTAGTATGGGTTTTACTTTCTATATTGTAAATCCACCAATTTTTATTTTTTGTATAAGAAATGTATTTAGCCTCAGGCGATATTGAGATATCATGCATATGTACAGGCTGGTTTTCAAGAATAAGATGTTTCTCGAAGGTTTTGAGGTTCAAAAAATAGTAATCTCTAGGACTTTCAAATTCAAACTGCGGTTCATATGCTTTTGGATCAGAAAGAATGGCAAATCTGCAGTCAGTAGAAAGCATTATTGACAATAATGTATTATCGGTTATTTGTCTAAAAGAGTTTGCTTTAGGCATCCAGACACATACTTTTGGTGTCGTAGCTGAGCTTCCGTCACGCTGTCGCTGTGGATAGATCCATCTGTCTTTTGTATTCCAAATTTCAACTTTTGAATAGGAATGATCAGGAAAAGTTTTATTTTGGTTTGATATGGAAAAAAATACCTTTTGAAGGTCATCTGACACCAGCATCTTATTGCGAGCAAGGTCTGCAATTGAACTGCCTTTAGGAAATGCATCCGATTTGGCAGGATCAAACTGATACAAGTTCTTGTCGGCCATTGTGTAGAGAAATACGGATGCAGGCTCTCCAGTTTTCGAATTGCCACAGAAAGCGACCGCATTATCGTTTCTCTGCCACGTAAAATTGTCGTAATAATTTTCAGTAACGCTCATTATCCATTCTGATGCATTTAATTTTTTTAGGTCAGTAAGAAAAACTGAATTTTTCCCATTGTAGCAAAGATTATATAAGAGGTTGATTCCTGATGGGCTAACCGAAAAAGTTGTCACATCTGATATTTCCTGAAGTGTTTCTCCCAGAGGTTTTTTTATTCTTAAAGTTCCTTTGTTTTTCTCTGATCGACAATAGACTATCAATAGGTTTGTTCGATCCGAATACTCGTAATGCTCTACCGCTTCAACAAAATCCATTTTTCCATTTTCGGGATTTATTGTAACGAGGGTGTCATTTTTCATAAAAACAAAAAGGTTATTTTTTGTAAATAAAGACGTAGAGGAAGATGTAAAACGGTACGTTTTATTGTCCGAGACTCCGCGCAGGAATAAGGAATCAGTTTTATTAGCGTAATTAACTGTGAAACTTACCCATTTTTCATTGGGTGCCGTTTTGTCCATTTCAAAGGTGGACCACAAAGGATAGCTGGCTGGATCTAATTTCTGTTTTACCATTACCTGCCCAATTAAAGGGCAGGCTACTAATGGCAAAACAAAAAATGAAACAAGGGTAAAAAAAGGTATAAGCGAGATTTTAGATATTTTAAATAGAACAATTTTCAGCATGATAAAATTTTTTTAATATCCGGGATTTTGAGGAAGAAGATTAGGATTCAGATTAAGTTCGTTTTCCGGTACGGGTAGAAGTCTGTCTGTAGTGCTCCAGCCGGGTTTAATTGGCGAGAGTGCTGCATCCAGCTCCTGAAATCGTCGTAAATCAAAAAAACGATGTCCCTGCTCGGTAAAGAGTTCCCATCTTCTTTCCTGAAGGATGGCGCTTAAAATTTCCTGCGGATTTGCTGCATTCGTATCGGAGAGCCCTGCACGCCTTCTTATTTTATTCAAGTCTTCTTTTGCACCGATAAGATCTCCCTGATGTGTTCGCGCTTCGGCTCTTATGAGGTACTGTTCCGATACTCGAAAGAGGATGGAATACTCTTTAGAAACAGAAGTGTTGTTCTGCTCTTTATATTTGTAGGCATGTGACCAAGATCCATTTCCATTAGTTACTGTTTTGATCCAGTTGGCTTTACGGAGATCAGAGTTTCGAAACGAGTTAAGCAGATATGGAGTAAGCGCCACCATACTGGGAGGCCCCGCCTGAAAGATAAAAAAAGCTCCTTCAGCGGCATTCTGTCCTGCAGTGGATGTCTGAAGCTGCCAGATTGTTTCTTTTGAACTATTTAAAAATACCTTTGAAAGATCATTTTCCAGAATATAGAGTTCTGTCTTGTTTAGCACTGCTGAGGCCTCATCTGATGCTTCTTCATACATTCTACTGTAGATATACACTCTTGCTAAGAAAGCATGGCAGACAGATTTATTGGGGCGTATTCTAGCGGAAGATGGATAATCATCGGGCAATAGTGCTAAGGCATCATTCAGATCGCTAATGATCTTCTGATAGACCTGTTCTTCAGTTAGTCTGCTGACATTTAAATTTTTCTCATATTCGGTGTCTTTGACGTATGGTATATCGCCAAAAAGATTTAGGAGGTAAAAGTGGGACAACGCTCTAATGAATAGAGCTTCACCAAGCAGCTGTCTTTTTTGATTCTGGCTGATATTCAAACTCTTTTCAACCCCTTTCAATACTGCATTAGCCGCATAGATCTGGTTGTAAGAGTTATTCCAATATGTAAGAATAACTGCTGATGCAGGAGGTACCGTATTATTGTAAAATGTGAATACGGGATTGGAAGGGAGTCCATAAGCAGTCAGTTCATCTGCATAATTTCCAAGCTGATTAGAAATTCCACTGGTAGATCCATTTAGGACTCCATTATCTCTGATTTTGGAATACACATTTGTAAGTGCGGCATTTGCCGTATCGTAATTTTCAAAGACAGCCTGTGCCGTAAGTTGTGATTTTGGAAGGTCAACTTCTACAAAATCATTACATGCGCTGCAAAGCAGTATTGAAGCGAGCAGTAAAAATTTTAAATTTTTTGAACGTATCATTAGTTTGATTTTTAGAAGGTTAATTGTAGTCCGGCAGTCACAACTTTCAGAGGAGACAGGTAGCCGTAAGTAGTAAATTCAGGATCTCCATCAGGATATTTTGTTATTGTCAGAAGATTTTGAGCCTGCAACATCAACTTGCAGTTTGTGCTTTTAAGGCTTAATGGAATATCATAGGAAAGGGCAATGTTTTTAAGTCGAATAAAACTGGCATCCGTTATTTGTGCATTGCTCAAAGAATAATTGCCGTCCGCGGTTAATGCTGTTCCGTTAATGCCGGTAGTATACATCTGATAAGTGCTATTCCGTCCTTCCTGTTTCCAGCTGTCAGACATCCTAGCCTGCTGATTTGACATTAGTCCAGCAGTCCCCATTGGAAAAAGACGGTTCTGCTGTTTTACAAATTGAAAAAGAAAGTCAAGGTTCCATCCTTTGTATCTAATCTGATTTTGTATGCCTCCATAATATTTGGGATTAAGATCCGCTGTAAATTGCCTGTCATAAGGAGAAGATATTTTCCCATCATTGTTTAGATCTTCAAATTCATAAATGCCGGTTTGAGGATTTACGCCTTTGTATTTGTACAATAAGGCAATATTGAGCGGTTTTCCTATTCTGTACTGCTGGCTATACGTAGAACCCTGCAGACCCGGAAAACGCACCAGCTTGTTTTGGGCAGAAGTGACATTGAAGATGGTTGTCCACTGAAAGTTTTGTTTTTGAAAGTTAACGGTGCGAAATGTAAATTCTAAACCTTTGTTCTCAACCACAGCGTCAAGATTGGCTTGAATGGAGGTAAAACCGGTTGTTCCCGGAAGAGGAATTCCGACCAGCTGATTTGAAGAGCGGTTTTGATACCACGCTGCCGTTGCAAAGACTCTGTCCTTAAATAAACCAGCTTCAAGTGCGAATTCCAGTTTCTTATTGATTTCCCAGCCAAAGTTAGCGTTAAAGAGTCTTGAAGGCAAAAGCCCGGTCAAGCCATCATAACTGATTCCAGTTGTGCTGTAGGTATCGAAAAACTGATAATCACCGATCTGGTCATTTCCTGTAGTTCCGTAACTGCCCCGCAGTTTTCCGAAGCTCAGCCAAGATATTTTTTTTACTAAGTTCTCATTTGTGAAAAGCCAAGCAAATCCCGCCGCACCAAAATTGGCAAACTGTCTGCCTGGACCAAAACGGCTGGAACCATCCCTGCGGGCGGTCAGATTCAAAATGTAGCGATCCTGCCAGTTATAGTTCAGTCTTCCAAAGAATGCCTGGTATTTATACTGAGTTTCGTCGTTGAGCGATACCGTAATAACTTTGGCGGAGGCCAGATTATAGATTAAACTGTTTGAACTGAATCCGCTTCCGGACTGATAGAGTGTATTTGTGGTCTGGGACTGAAAGGTAGATCCTGCCAAAAATCCTATTTTTCCGTTTCCGAGTTCTTTTTCCCAATTAATCTGTGGTTCTATAATCCAAGAGCTTCTGGCAGTCTGGTTTTGAAAAAGTGCCGATCTCTGACTGCTTATGTTGTAGACGGGATTAAAAATGGTCGATGGTGCCGTGCGGGTTTCCAAGGTGGCAAGGTCAGTAAAACCAAAACTGCTTTTGATACTGAAACCTTCAAATAAATCATAGGAAAGAACAGCATTGGCTATTAAATCTTTTGTTTTGGATTTAAATTTAGCGTTGAGGTTGGCGAGCGGATTTTCCCAAGTCTGATTTTCCCAGTTTAGAGTTCTATCTTCATTGTAAAGGTCGGGAGCATTAGGCGCAAGGAACCTTGCCACATATGTCAAATCACTGGCAGGTTGATCATTATTTTGTGAAGTGTAGCTGCCTGAAAATGCCAATTGGAATTTATTGTCTTCTGAGCGGTGGTTAATATTGACCTGAGCGCCGCCTCTTTTATAATTAAATTTCCCAGGAAATACGGTAGATTCGTTGTGGTAGGTGCCGCTGAGGAGAAACTGTGTTTTTTGCGAACCTCCCGAAACAGTCCCCTGATTATCGGTAATCTGCGAAGTACCTCCCAAAAGTTCACTTTGCCAGTCGGTGTATCGGTTTTGGTCCCACGTCCCGTTAATATCATAATCTGCATCGCTGTATTGCGTTATTCCATCATTTAAAAAAGCCTGTTTACGCATAGCCAAATACTGTTGCGTATTCATAAGGTTAAGAAATTTTGTAACTCTTCCTGCGCCAGTACTGCTTGTTACTGTAAATTTAGTTTTGCCAGATTTTCCTTTTTTGGTGGTAATTAATATAACGCCGTTTGCGCCCCTTGAGCCATAAATAGACGTGGCATCGGCATCTTTCAGAACTTCGATGCTTTCTATATTGTCGGGATTAATGCTGTTAAGTGGGCTTGTTGAAGTTGGAAAAATAGAGGATGTCTGTCCCGAGCCTATCGGACTGGATGAATAAGGAACACCGTCAATGATATACAAGGGGGCATTTGCAGCAGAGCGCAGGCTGTTCTGTCCGCGAATTTTTATGTCAAAACCGCCTCCTGCAACTCCTGTGGTCTGCGTAATATTTACTCCAGCCATTCTGCCCTGCATGGTTGCTAAAACATTTGCCACAGGCTGCGTTTCTATATCTTTGGAGGTAATCCGGGCAATACTCCCCGTACGGTCACTTTCCTTTACGGAATAATAACCAGCATTTACCCGGACCTCCTGTAGTGTCGTGGTATCATATTCAAGTTTAATGTCAACTTTTGTGCTTCCGTTTACTGGGACGTACTTTGTTTTAAATCCCATAAAGGAAAAAATCAAAGTGTCTTTCGCTGTAGCATTAATTAGATATTGCCCACTATAGTCGGTGATAGCATAATTATTACCACTGCCTTTTACGCCAATGGTTACTCCGGGCAGAGGAGCAGAGCCATCTGTGACAGTTCCTTTTATCTGATTCTGTTGGAAAATAAAACTGAAATGCCGAGAGGAATTAACGGCAAACGATGACGAAACAGTGAACATAAATGCCGTAAAAATTAGGCAATAAAGCACTCTTCCATCCTTGTAAAATGAAAAATTATTCATAATATTGGACTTGGTTAGTTAAATTGATTTTGATTAGCTAAGGTCCTCTACGCTAGTTTGGTCGCTGCCGTTGAGGGCCATTTTTTATGCATTAAGTAAACGGCTTAATATGCATAAAGAGAATTCATTTTTTTTAGTACACAGGCAAGAAAAATTAAATAGTTTGACTTTTTCAGCGAAACATAAAGTACTAAAACAATGTCACTAAGAATCAAATGAGAGAATGACTTTTGGATAAAAAAGGCGTGGAACTCATCTTATTGTATCAAAGGCACTGGCGGCACCCAACCACAAATAAGTGAGCCCACGCCATAAGACGTGAGCATCTTACTTATCCTCTCGTGGTTTTGTAAAACGCCAGTTTTTTGATACGAGATTCTAAGCGAATGCTTCAATTTTTTATATGAAGGATCGCAAATTTAATAAATGATATTTATTATTTGAAATAAATATCAAATCTTATTCAAAGATAGGAAATAATATTTGTAATCCAAGTGGTTTACAGAATTTTATGAAATATTGTCAAAATTGCAGTATGGCTGAAATGACAAAAGAAGATAATGAATTTAGAATAAAAATTGCTGAGAGAATTGAGTTTTTAAGAAAAAAAACAGGTCTTTCTCAAAGCGATTTTGCAAAAAAGCATGATTTAGATCGTCAAATTCTAAACAGATGGGAGAGTACAAGGAATAAACGTGGAGTAACCATTTATACAATAAAAAAATTTTGTAATATGGTTAATGTAAGTGTAAAGGACTTTTTCGATACTGAAAATTTTGATTAAAAAAAAGATGCATTAGCATCTTTTTTTTTTAAGTTCATAACTTAAAATCAAATCTTTATGCAAGACCTATTATTAACTATAATGGGCTATTTTGTACGATTAATTATAACGCGTTCATAAAAAAAAGTGTTCGAATAACGACTTTTACGTGACTAACGAAGTTTGGCATGCAATAAGATAATATAATGGAGAATATACCAAAATCTTAAAAATCAATGAAAAAGCACCCTTTACAATGCCCCGAATGCAACGATTTTAAGAAGTTAGAAATTAGTTGGGTAAGATATAAGCAAGAAACTGAAAAAGAGTTGGATATTGACATACCATTCCTAATCTGCCCAAATTGCGGTCATAAAAAATCATTTAAACAAAAAGAATATTACGATGAAATCTCTGAAGCCTACTTTAAAGATATGCCAAATGGAGAAAAGTCAAGTATCACTTTTGGATATGAAAACAAAAAGTTTGAACAATATTCTCATTTAGAATTTAAGTATTCGTCCGAAGATTATTATTTAATACCAGGATTAGTTCGTCCAGAAAATGATGGTTTTCTTACTCCAGTATTTTTTGAAAAAGATATTTTACTTTATTATAATAATCATCCTGACTACAAAGTAAGGTTTGGCTCATTTTCTTCTGGAAACATCTATTTTAAGATAGCCCTCTTTTTGGTTGGGGATTTGGAATCAATAGAAACGGAAAAATTTTTAAATGGCTAGGCGACTTAAATGATGACTTTAAAAAAGATGAAATGAAATCACACCTAAAAAGATTTCAAGCAAGTAACGTAGAATCTGACCATGATATCTACTCTAAATTTTATCTTATGCAAAATCCTTTCTCACCGAATGATGCATTTCAAGATTCTGACAATGAAGTAAAACTATTTAAGCTTAAAAATGAATTAGACGATATTTTTGAAAAAAAATTCTCTTTTAAACTAACCAAAGTGCAGATTGATGATTTTTTCGATTATTATAAACCACCTATTTTAGAAGAAAAAGAACAAATATTTAATGCTTATATTAGCTTAACAAAATTAATTATTGAGAATATTCAGATTGATAATATAAAAGACCTTATTAGAAAACAAGAACAATGAAAAAGTTGTAAAGTCATTAGGATCATTAAAAACTTTGGAGTATTTCTTAATAAACAAACTAAATATTGAGGATAGTCAAAGTAAGGAAATAATGTCGTGTTTGTTTGTACTTTACGATTTACGACTTTTACAAGGTCATTTCCAAGATTCTGGTTTTGACGAAAAGTATGATTTTTGTAAAGCAAGGCTCGGAATTGATAAAGATTCCAAACATTTTAGTGTTTATGAGCGGTTGGTTGAAAAACTAATTAGTACGTTTAAGCAATTGAAAGAAATAACTAAAAGTTTAGATATTAATTAATAGTAATTCTGGCTGGTGATAGACAACAACAAAGGAAAAAATTAAAACCAAATGTGGTGTTTTCACTATTTAAAAATTTAAATCATTATTTTTCAGCCCCGATTGAAACGGAAATACTTTTCTGCCGGTGTACGGCATAAAAGATTGCAGTGTAAAGCGGGATAGGCTGCATGATAAAACGATTTGTTGTTCTGCTCTATGAAAGAATATCTTTTTAAAATACTCAAATCCGATGCCACAAAAATAAACAATAATAAATGGGGCTAAAATGCCCCATTACTCTCTACATAAACGTGCAGCAAATTATTTTTTAGATTCTTCAATAGAAACTTTTCTAAACTCCTTTAAAAGTTTTTCAATTTCCAATGAAGCTTTACGAGCTCTTGCTCCGGCAGCTTTAACTCCTTTTTCAGAAAGAGATTCAGATTCAGTTTTGAATGTTTCAATTTCTGCATTAATTTTTACGATTAGATCTTTCATAATGTCATGTTTTTAATTACGGGAGCAAATGTAATTTTAAAATTAAAAGAACCAATTCCAAAAGTAAATTATTATGGTTGCGACTTATTTATTCTCTGAATAAAAAAGCTTACTGGCATTCCTGCTTTTGCCAAAAAAGCGTTTGCAAACCGCTGTGTTGAGCTGAAGCCTGCTTCTTGAGCCAATGCTTCGTAGGTGTACTTTCTATATATTGGTTCCGTCTGTAGTAAGTTGATGATGTATTCGATCCGAAGACCATTAATGTATTCGCTCATTCCCATATCCCTATAATAACTTAGGATAGCGGCTAAATATTTAGTATTTGAGTTAAATGCTGCTGCTAATGTGACAAGATTCCAATCTTTTCCTAAAAATTTTTTTTCGATTTCAAAATTTTCAAGCTGTTTAAGTATAGATGAAACTGTTTCAATATTTATGTCTTTTATCGGTTCTTTTTCAATCTTTATTTTAGGTTTATTTTTAACTGCATTAAGTTCCTGCATTCTAAGCTCAAAGTTTTTTTCATAAATTTTTCTTCTTTTGTAGTATCGACGGGTCTGCCAGATTATAAAGATGAAAAGCAAAAAGATAACGCATGCAAATATTATATCATAATACTGTTCCATTTTTAGATCTTCTGCAATTTCATTTTTTTCTACCAATATTTTTTCTTTTTCTTGAATAAGCTCTTTTGTATCATACTGCTTATGTATTTTGCTTACGATGTACGTATTGTTCTCCACAAGAAGAGTGTCAGCTTTTAAAAGTTCATTGATGTAGTATAATTGATTATTTAAATCTTTTTTGGTTTTATTGTAGTTAATCAAAAGTTCGAATGCCTGTCTTAGATCCGGCCTCAGGTATTTTTTCTCTTTAAAAATACTATCAACGATTTGAAAATGCTTCGATGCTTTTTCTTTTTTGTTAAGTGACCAGTAGCTTTTCCCTACATAAAAGTTTCCAATTGCGACATTTGCAAAATCTTCATTTTCAATAATAGGCTCAAGGGAAGAATCTATTTTTTTAATCGATTCTGCGTAATTTCCTTTAAAGTAGTCATTTATGCCCTCAGAATGTTCATAATAAGGAATCATTACCGTCGATTTTAATCTCTTGCTTTCCGATATTCCTAGAGCATTCATTTGCGTGCATAATCCATAGTTGCCAAGTTTGTTGTAACAGAGTCCCAGCATGTGAATAGAATTAAGATAAGGTCTTGTCTCAACATTTTTATAGTAATCTACGCATTCTCTTAAAAGAGAAACAGCTTCATCATAAAATCCCACGTAAAACTTTGTTAGGGCAATACAGTACTTTACTTTATGTATCTGATATTGATCATTTGTCTTGGAAACATAACTATTTGCAGTTAAATAATAGTCCATTGCAAGTTTCTGGTGTTTCAATCCGTAGTAATAGGTGCCCTTAGTGAGATAGGCAGCTCCAATTAATGCATAGTCATTCGATTTTTTAGCTGTGTATAAAATACTGTCTACGTAGATGAGTTTAATTTTATTGGGAGATATCAGCATCAAATTCTGGTATCCATTCATAATTTCTTTCGAGTTTTTTTCAAGTCTGGCCTTCTTAAGAAAGCTGTAAGCATATATGGCTGCATGTGCACTGTCTTTCTTCAAAGTATAGAATTTATTATCTAAGTATTCATAGCTTTTTTTCTTGAGAGAATCTGGGATCATGAATGAGTTTTTTTGAGCTGATATTACATTAAACAGCAGCAGGCAGGCAATAATTAGATTTGATTTATTCATACAATTAGGGATTTGTGCAGCATTGATAATTGACCGACTCAATGCTGTAATATTAATTTTACATTATGTTAATATAAAAATAACATAAACATTTGAAATACAGTGTTTTGTTTGGTTAAAAGCACTGTGGATTTCCATGAAATCCACAGTGGAATTGCCGAAAATCCACACACAATGGTTTGCGGGAGACTAATGAGCATAATAGTTTTGCCTTGAATTCAAAAGCAAAATGTCCAGCAGGGTGCTGGATAAAAGTTCTGCTTATCCGGATGAAAAGGGCTGAGAAAATAATCTCATTCATTTCAAACATCAAAATCATGAAAACTTTTTTACTATGTATTACTGCATCATTTTTATTTATTTCGTGTTCGGCTGATGCCGATATTGAAAGTTCAAGACCCACATCGGTTTCGCTACAGAATTCTGAAAGTAAAAGCCAATCTTTTAAGGGTGACGGCAACCCTTTTGATATAAAAGGGCAGAATGTTTACGAATTATTGAAAGTTTTTTATCAAAATAATCAGTCTCCAAATTCTGTTGCAGAACTTACTGAGCAGATAAGGTTTGTTTTAAATAGTGTTCAGAACAAAAAGGGCATTACTAATCGATTAATACCCTTTACTGACGAGATGGTGGAAGCTATACTTTCCGATCCAGACAACAGTATGATTCTAATTGTCCAGAATAGCACTTTACAGACTTATGCGAAAAACAATCTTATAAATTTCCTTCAGAATCTTATCAGTAAAAGGCAGGAAGAATTTACGATCACCAATAATTACATTCTTGGCTATGAATCTGATGTGCTCAGTGATACAATTTTTACTACTGAGGAAACCGAGACCATTCTAACTGTAGCGTCTATTTCAAGATATTCCTTATACACAGAGGAAGAACGTAAAGATAAGGATTGGGATATATTGGTAGGAAGCAAACATGCCCAGCCTTTCTTTAGTAAAAATGAAGTTTCAATTATACTAGTTATCGCCCTTCTTGAGAAGCTGCTTTAATATTCTCAAAGTTTTAAATTAAATCTGCAAATATGAAATTACGTGCCATTTTAAATATCGCTATGGTTTTAACCAACCTCATTAGTCTCTTTATTATTCTAGGACTATTATTAGACTATCAGCCCGCAGATTATTTTAGAACTGCAGAACCTACAGCATATATACCTTTCCGTTTGCAGGTATATATGCTGTATGTTACCTGTTTGTTTAACCTGTATTTTGTTTTCTATCTATTCATTCGAAAAAGATTTAAAGTATGACCTATGAAGGACGGAAAATTTAAAGTAAGAGAGTTATGATAAAAAATCTAATAAATGCCAATTTACTAGATGCTTCTAGTGAAGGTGTAGATATTCATATTATAAAAAAACATGAAAGAATTGAAAGTGATGAGCCTTTTGTTACAGAAAACTTAGCAGTACTCTTAATTAGATCAGGCAAAGTTATAATTAAACTGAAGGAATTAATTCAAAATCTATCAGCAAGAGATCTCATAGTTATTCCGAAGGACTCGATCTGCACAATTTTTGAAGTTCAAGAGAAACTACAGCTGTATTTAATTACCTTCTCATCAGACTTTGCTGTAAAAAACTGTCTGAAACAAGAATTGGTTGAGTCGTTTTATTTTTTTATAAGGAAAGAACCTTTGAAGGCTTCACTTGAAGAAAAAGAATATCAGGTATTATCTCTAATTTATAAGCTGGTGCATTACATTAATTTAGAGGCGAAAAGAACCGATATTGATGAGGAGCTTTACAGGATAAGCTTAAATTTATTTTTGTATGAACTTAAATTAATTTATGCAAAGTATTCATCTGATGCTGCAATAAGTTTTACGAGGAAGGAAAATTTGGTTATCCAGTTTTTAACCGTGCTTTCTATACATTATAAAAAACAGCATCACGCTAAATTTTATGCAGGTGCACTTTTTATTACAAGCAAGTATTTAAATAAAGTAGTAAAGGAGGTTACAGGAAGTTCTGTAAAGGCATTAATTATTGAAGCTATTATCAGCGAAGCAAAAATTTTATTGGAAGATACTCAAAATACATTTGCAGAAATCGCTGAAGAAATGGAATTTGCAAGTGTCTCAATCTTTAGCATTTTCTTCAAAAAGCATACGTCATATTCTCCGTCGGAATATCGTGCGATTTTTATTGATAGATATAAGAATCGTTAGTTTTCAGTTGTTTCATAGTAAAATCTAAAGATGATGAACATTAATTATCCATTGGAATGGTTTGATACTTTGATACTGCAGACTTTTGATCCACTAACCACAAATATTGAAAGTTTGAATGATAATGATATCTCAGTTATTACCGAAAATATTTCAAAAGAATCTATTAAGATACAAGTGCATCTAAAAAATGAGGTTTTTTCATTAAAAAAGAAAAGACATATACGAGTTACAGTCAGGCAATATCATTCAACATTAATTTTTCTGCTGGACAGCATCATCGAAAACCGTACAGAAAAAGTTCTTAAATCTGAAAAAATAAGAAAACTAGCCGATCTGCTCATTTCAAATCTTGATTATCTTATTTCTTTCATTGAAGACAGGTTTTCGTATTACCTCAGTCTTGACGAAAGAGTTCCGATTACCTATTTAATGGTGTGCAGAAAAGAGCTTGCATTAAAACTTCAGAGAATCAATAAAAGAAACTTAAATGCTGAGCCTGATAAGTTAACTATTAAACGAATTCTAAAAATATTGCAGAATTCAATTGAAGCCGACAATGGCAAAAAACTTACTTATCGGCGGATTCTCTATTTTCGAGAACTTTTAAAACTGCTTGATGAATATAATGATACCATGGAAACCCCATCTGTTTTCACCCCTCTAGATGAACTTTTAATTGACCATAATTTTAATTCTGTGCAGTATATTTCGATCCTTACAGAGAGAATGACTGAACAGATTTATAACACCGAAAAGCAGTCAGCAAAATTGAATCTCCTTTTACTCTTTTTCAAGGATTTCAAGCAGCTCCACTCAAATGTGAAAATTACTTTCGATGCCAGCCATCAGAATATTAAGGATGTCTTGGAGAACTGGTTTGTATCAGAGATTAGCTTTCTGCAGAGCAGGGATGAAATTGAAGAGTTAGATAATGTGCTTTCTAAAAGAAATATAAATTCATCTAGTCAGATACCTGAAAACAAAATCCAGTGCACTCTTTCATCTGACCAAATGGGTCTGATTTTAAGAGCCACTGACGAAACAAGAATATTGAAAGCAAAATCAATGAGTTTAATATTTAAGACGATTGTTCCTTATCTCTCAACTCCATTCAAAAGAAATTTATCATATCAGTCGGTGAGGAGCAAGTCGTATAATCCTGAAGAAAAAGATAAAGAATTTGTTATTAAAACTTTGGAGAAAATTATTAAGCATATAAAGGAATACTAATTTAATTTATGACATCATGAAATCACTATTAAGAATACTGCCATTGTTCAGCCTTTTATTCATCTGCTGCCAGAACAATAAACTGGATAGTAAAACAGCAGAAAGTATGATTGTAAAAAAATACCAATTTCCTCAAGAAATCGATTTTGAGGTTTTCTGCAATGATCCTGTGCATGCGAAAAAAATGCTGGATTCAGGTTTAGAAGAAAAAGGTTTTGTACGAATAATGAAAGTTAGAGAGTATAAAGATGGAGAAAAGCCTTTGATAGAGTTTACAGATTCGGCTGAACCTTTTCTGCTTGAAAGAACAGCAGAGGAACGAGAATACAAAATCCAGAATGTTAAGATCGGAACGAAAAAGTTTGGGGAAATTATTCAGTTAACAGCTGAAACAAATGATAAAAAGATGGCTGTGGCTGAATACATTGTTAAAAATGAACTCAATGAATTTGGAGTTTTATGGCCTGGACTTCCAGCTGAAAAGAGAGAAAAAGCATATTTTATTCTTTCGGATAACGGCTGGAAGATAATTGATAAAAAAGACGCTGAACTAATCATGTTTAGGAAGATTATAGAAAATTAATATTTCTAAACAATAAAATTGACCTCCTTTTTAAGGAGGTTTTTTTATGTCTTAAAATTTTTATTGTTCTCTCAGCCCTTGAAATTATTAAGGGGTACAGGGGTACAACTGGGGTACAGAAAAAGTTGTACTTGTAGAAGTTTTATTTCCGAAGTTACTTTGGAATGTAAAATAAACCGTAATTGTCTTGATGGTTTATTCATAGTATGAGATGATGTTGAATGATAAATGAAAATGCTATGTTAAATTCTATTACATGGAGCAGTTACCTTATAACTGCTATTACTCTATTAGTGTTATGGTATCTATTTGTCGGCCTGCGCTATTATTCTTTTGAAATAAAAGAGATTCTGCAGGGAAGAAAGAAAATTAATTTCCCATTGAGAGGCAGCAGACTAAAAAATAATTCCTTACAGCCTTTTGGGCAGGATGAAAGCAGTCGCACTAATCTTAATGAAGTATTTGAAGAATCATTTGCAACTCTTGATGAGGTAAAAGAACTTTCAGCCCGTCTGACAGCCGCAGTTGCGGAAAGCGCAGAACTAAAACGCTCAAATCTTGAGTTCAAAAATTATATCCGTTTAATTCTTTCGGATTATCCTTATGTGAAGATTTCTTCTTTACGCAGCAACGTAAACATTCTGCTGGCTCTTGATTCAGAAAAGTATCCTGAACTGCTTCTTACTTCAAGCGAGGCAGACGAATTATGGGAAGACAATAATTAAAAAAACAGCAGAGGAATTTTCCCCGTCCGCTCTAGTGCGGTATGGTAAAATGTGACAAGGAGAATAGATGATGTGACGGCGATGTTCCTCTGCTTTTTGAATAAATAGTAATCTTTAAAATGATGTGCGATGGTGAATGATGGAATAAAGGTAAAGTGTTTTTTTAAAAGGAACAAGAAGCTACTAAGCTTAATTTTTCTGCTTTTAATTATTAAAGGAAATGTATATGCCCAGGATGGTGTGGCAGGAATAAATGAAGCGAACCAAAAGGTAAGGAGCTATTTTGATGCAGGTACAGAACTCATGTATGCAGTCGGCGCAATACTAGGACTTATTGGCGCTGTTAAAGTTTATCAGAAGTGGAACGCCGGAGATCCTGATACAGGCAAGGTTGCCGCCGCATGGTTTGGAAGCTGCGTGTTTCTTGTCGTAGTAGCTACAGTAATCAAATCTTTCTTTGGTGTATAGGCAGTCTCGATTATGAGCAGTGTATACCAGATCAACAAAGGAATCAATCAGTCAATTGAATTTAAAGGCCTTAAAGCCCAGTACATATGGTATCTGGGAGGAGGTGTTGTCGGACTGATGATTGTTTTTGCGGTACTCTTTATAATCGGAATTCCTTCGCTGATTTGCGTTGCTTTAATCGGCGCATCAGGGACGGTGATGGCGATTAAGATCTATAAGATGAGCAGGAAGTATGGCGAATATGGAATGATGAAAGCTTTAGCGTCCAGACAAATTCCCAAATGTGTAAAAGTGCGCAGCAGGCTGGTTTTTATAAAATGATAGCTTAAGAACGTTAAAATGGTTTTCGCTATGAAAGTCTTAAATCTTTATGCCGGAATAGGAGGCAATAGAAAAAACTGGACTGATGTATCTGTCACTGCTGTCGAGCTTGATCCGCAGCTGGCAGCTATCTATTCAGAGAACTTTCCACAGGATATAGTGGTGGTTGGAGATGCGCATCAGTATCTTACGAATCATTATAAGGAGTATGATTTTATCTGGACTTCGCCTCCCTGCCAGTCCCATTCATCGTTCAGACAGAATATATGTGTGAGATTCCGAGGTACTCCTGCGGTATTTCCTGATATGAGACTTTATCAGGAAATTTTGTTTCTACGGCATAATGCTGAATGTTTATGGACTGTTGAAAATGTAAAGCCTTATTATAAACCACTCATTGATCCCGATGCTGTACTGCAGCGCCATTTATTCTGGTCAAATTTTGAGATTTCACATCCTGGTCTGTGCGCAGCGATAAAAATCCGGCATGCCCAGATCCCTGATCTTGAACAGGCCTTAGGTTTCAGTTTAAAGGAGTGTAATATTCCAAACAAAAGGCAGGTGCTTCGGAACTGCGTGGATCCAAATCTTGGAGAGCATATTTTGAAGGAAGCCAGAAGCCTCTGGCGTAGAAAAGCAAAAATTAGTAAAGCGAGGAAAAATGGAAAAGGAATTGGATGATGTTTTACCGATTATGGATGTGCAGCATGACTGCATTTTGTCAAAGCAAGGTGATATAACGATTGTATTTAAAGCTGATCTGCCTGAGATTTTTACGCTCTCGGATCAGGAATATGAAGCCTTCCACCAGTCATGGATCAAGGCTGTCAAGATACTTCCGCATTTCACCGTATTTCATAAGCAGGACTGGTTTTTGGAAAGCAGGTACAAAGCGGATTTCGAGAGTGGAGACCGCAGCTTTTTAACCCGAAGCAGCGAACGGTTTTTCAATGAAAGGCCCTTTCTGGATCATTCCTGCTACATTATGATAACTAAAAAACCGGCAGGACGTAAAAATTCCAGTTCGTTGTTTTCTAGTCTTATAAGGAATAAATTAGTTCCACAAGAGACGCTGAAAACCCAGTTTCTTCAGGATTTCATTGACAGCACAGGGCAGTTTAAAAGGATCATGGAAGACAGCGGGTTCATCCGTCTGGCCAGGCTCAGAAACGATGAGCTGAAGAGCCAGAACAGAAAAATGGGGATCATAGAAAAATACTGTTTTTTATCTGATGATGAGCATTCGTTCGTGTACGGCGACCTCAAGTTTTCAGACGGGATGCAGATAGGAGAGAAGCACAGCCAGCTATTTACCCTTGGAGATGCTGCTGATCTGCCCGCTCTGTGCGGGTCACGAATCAATTTTGACAGATACTCGACTGATAAGACAAAGTTCAGTGTCGGTTTTGCTTCTACGCTGGGCCAGCTCCTTTCGTGCAATCACCTTTACAACCAATATATTTTCATTGAAGATGCACAGAAAACCATCCAAAAGCTGGAAAGTAAAAGATTAAGACTCCAGTCATTATCCGCCTACAGCCGTGAGAATATGATTGCAAGGGATGCCACTAATGATTTTCTCAATGAAGCGATTGCACAGCAGAGACTGCCTGTCAAGGCACATTTTAATGTCCTGGCTTGGACCTCAGAAAAAGAAGAACTGAAAGACATAAAAAACAAGATATCATCCGCACTGGCGCAGATGGATGCTGCCGCCAAACAGGAAACAGTCGGCGCACCACAGATCTATTGGGCAGGGATTCCCGGCAATGCGGCCGATTTCCCGATGAATGATGCTTTTGACACCTTTACTGAACAGGCCGTGTGTTTTCTGAATATGGAAACAGGCTATCGTTCCTCGCTGAGTCCCTGCGGTCTTCGTTTAGGTGACCGTCTGACGGGCAAACCTGTTCATGTTGATATCAGTGATGAGCCGGTAAAGAAAGGGATCTGCACCAACCGGAATAAGTTTATACTCGGGCCATCAGGAAGCGGCAAATCTTTTTTTACTAATCATATGGTCAGAAGCTATTACGAGCAGGGAACGCACATTGTATTGGTGGATGTCGGCCACAGCTACAAAGGATTATGCGATATGGTCAGCGGCTATTATTTCACCTATGACGAGAAGAATCCCATCCGCTTCAATCCTTTTTACATCAGCGAGGGAGACAGTCTGGATACGGAGAAAAAAGAGAGCATCAAAACGCTGCTGCTGGCACTTTGGAAGAAAGATGACGAAACCTTCAACAGAAGCGAGTATGTGGCGCTGTCCAATGCCCTGCAGCTGTACTATGAAAATCTTGAAAAGGATAAAAGCATTTTTCCCTGCTTCAATACATTCTACGAGTTTCTGAAAGAGGAATTTGTGTCGATCCTTCTGGGAGATAAAGTGAAAGACAAGGATTTTGATGTCAATAATTTTCTTTACGTGCTCCGTCCATATTACAGAGGAGGCGAATTTGATTATCTGCTGAATGCAACAGAGAATCTGGATCTTCTCCAAGAGCGCTTTATTGTATTTGAGCTTGATAATATCAAAGACCATCCTATACTGTTTCCGGTGGTGACCATTATTATTATGGAGGTATTTATCAGCAAGATGCGAAAACTGAAAGGAATACGAAAAATGATACTGATTGAAGAAGCCTGGAAAGCCATTGCAAGGGAGGGGATGGCAGAATATCTGAAGTATTTATTCAAAACCGTTCGTAAGTTCTTTGGTGAGGCGATAGTTGTTACCCAGGAGGTGGAAGACATCATTTCATCCCCTGTGGTGAAGCAGGCAATAATCAACAACAGTGACTGCAAAATCCTGCTGGACCAGAGCAAGTATCAGAACAAGTTCGACCAGATTCAGGAACTGCTCGGGCTGACCGAAAAGGAAAAAGCTTTGGTGCTTTCAGTGAACAAAGCCAATGATCCTGATAAAAAGTACAAAGAAGTTTTTATATCGCTGGGAGGAATGCTTTCCAAGGTCTACCGAACAGAGGTGTCTTTGGAGGAATATCTTGCCTATACTACCGAAGAAAGCGAGAAGGTCAAGATGAATGCTTATGCAAAACAGTTTGGCGGGGACATCAAAAAAGGGATTGCCGCTATGGCCCGCGAAATAAGAAATGGAAATTAAAAATTAAGTCAAATGAAAACGAAAATTAGAGTAGCCGCATGTCTTATGTGTTTTCTGCTGATCAGCACGCCTGTACGACCGGCGGAAAAAACAGCAGTCCTCCCGATTCTGGAGATCGTGAAAGCAGTCACAAAGAAAGTTATCAAGGCTATCGATCTTGGGATCCAGAGGCTGCAGAACAAAACCATCTGGCTTCAAAACGCGCAGAAGCAGGTGGAGAATACACTTTCCAAGCTAAAGCTTGATGAGATTTCGGACTGGACAAAAAAACAGCGTGATCTTTATAAAGGCTATTACGAGGAACTGCAGAAGGTGAAGTCCATCGTTACCTACTACCAGAGAATTAAGGAAATCTCATCAAAACAGACCCGTCTAATTGAAGAATACGAGAGGGCATGGAATCTTTTTAAAAGAGACCAGAGTTTTACAGTCTCGGAACTGGAATATATGGAAAAGGTATATGACGGCATACTTGAAGAGAGCATGAAAAATATAGATCAGATATTTTTAATCATAGAATCTTTTACCACGCAGATGAGTGATCTGAAAAGGCTGGAAATCATAAATAAAGCGGCGGATCAGATTGACACCAATTACAATGATCTCCGGATTTTCAACCAGCAGAATGTGCTGCTGAGTCTTCAGAGAGCAAAAACAGAAGCTGAAGTAAATAAAGTGAAACAATTTTACGGAATTCCGTAAACAGTACTCAAAAAGATGAAAAAGACAATATTGATATTCATAATAACAGCACTGCTTAGCGGCGTTCTTCAGGCGCAGCAGGCAAAACAGAAAAGAATGCTGCTGCTTCAAATTGCGGCATTGCGGACTTATGTGGATTATGCTGCAAAAGGGTATAAAGCAGTTAAAAACGGGCTGAATTTTATTTCGGATGCTAAGAAAGGGGAAGTGAACCTGCACGGTGATTATTTTACGTCGCTTCTTTCAATAAATCCAAAGGTTAGGAACTACACAAGAGTTGCCGAAATAGTCTCGCTGCAGGTTCAGATTTTAAAAACCTATAAAAGGACATTTATAGAACTCCAGAAAGACGATCTGTTTCACGGCAGTGAACTGGATTATATTGAGCGGACATTCAGACGCCTGCTTGAAAGCTGTGATGAAAGTATTGATACGCTGCTTTTAATTACGACAAGCACCAAACTTCAGATGAAGGACGACGAGAGAATTGAGCGTATTGACAAGCTTTATGAGACAGCGCGTGAAGACTACGCTTTTTGCGAAAAATTCAGCGGGGAAATTAAAGTGCTTGCATTATCGAAAGCTAAAGAAAAAAATGACAGCAGACAGTCTGGGGAATTGTATGGCTTATAAACAAACTTACTATGAAAAAGAAGTTATTAATTTTTGCAGTGTCACTTTTAATGTGTGTTCCTTTTTCAGCAAAGGCACAGTCTGCTGAAATCCAGCAGCTCATATTAAATATCGAAAAACTATCTCAGTTTAAAAAGATATTGAGTGATATGAAGAAAGGCTACGATATACTGAGCGGCGGATACAAAGCTGTAAAAGATATGTCCGAGGGAAATTTTTCTCTTCATAAGACTTTTTTAGATGCCCTGAGGCAGGTAAGCCCTGTTGTGAAAAATTACAAGCGGGTAGCAGACATAGTAGACTATCAGTTTACACTGATGAAGGAAAGCCACAAAGGACTTGAACAGATCCTTAAAAATGAACGGTTCAGTGAGAAGGAAATACAATATTTTGAAAAAGTGTATTCGAATCTAAGCAGGGAAAGCCTTAGAAATATTGATGAATTGACATCCGTAATCACATCAGACAAACTCAGAATGACTGATGATGAAAGACTCGAAGCTATTGACAGGATCTACGAGGACATGCAGCAGAAGGTGCTGTTTCTCCGCGACTTTAACGGATCGGCATCTGTACTTGCATTGCAGCGTTCTAAGGAATCTAATGACGCGGCCTCAATTCGAAAAAACTATCATTTTAAAGATTAAACAGCATACCATGATAACGATTTTAAAAAAAGCTTTTCCATTTTTTCTTCTTCCCGAGATGGTTTCAGCTCAAGGACCAGGCGATGATATCGACAGTCTTCATTCAGTTTTGGAACAGCTGTACGATGAGATGATGCCGCTCTGCAGCAATCTTATGGGAGTAGGGCAGGGCATAGCGGGATTTGGAGCAGTCTTCTACATTGCTTCAAGAGTCTGGAGACATATTGCCAATGCTGAGGCAATTGATTTTTACCCGCTTTTCAGGCCGTTTGTGATCGGATTCTGTATTATGATATTTCCTTCTGTGCTCGCACTGATAAATGGAGTCATGAAGCCGACAGTCACTGCTACTGCTTCCATGGTTTCAGGATCCAATAAAGCTATTGAAGTGCTTCTGAAGGAAAAAGAAAAAGCAGTCAAGGAAAGTGCTCCATGGAAAATGTATGTCGGCGTTCTTGGGACGGGCGACCGGGACAGATGGTATAAGTATACCCATGACGGAGCTGATCCTTCAGATGAAGGACTTATGGAAGGAATAGGGAATGATGTGAAGTTTGCAATGGAAAAAGCTTCCTACAGCTTTAGGAATTCGGTAAAGGAGTGGGTAAGCGAGGTACTGCGGATTCTATTCGAGGCCTCTTCATTATGTATAGATACCCTGCGGACTTTTCAGCTGGTGGTGCTTTCCATCTTAGGGCCTCTGGTGTTTGGAATTGCAGTTTATGACGGATTCCAGCATACTCTTACGGTCTGGCTTGCCCGATATATTAATATCTATCTGTGGCTTCCCGTGGCCAACATCTTTGGCAGTATTATCGGAAAAGTTCAAGAGCAGATGCTGAGGCTGGACATTTCGCAGATCAATACATCAGGCGATACGTTTTTCAGCAGAACCGATATAGGCTACTTGATTTTTATGATTATAGGCATAGTGGGATATTTTACAGTGCCCTCTGTAGCAAACTATATAGTGCACGCATCAGGCGGAAGCGCACTGGGGCAGAAAGTCACCAGTCTGTTTGGCGGTTCCACTTCCTCTGTCATCGGAGGTGCGGCAGCTGGAGCGGGAATGGTAATGGATACGATGGGCAATGCGGCAGGAAAAATGAGCCAGAGCATGTCATCGTCTTCGACATCCTCTCCTTATTTTGAAGATAAAGGAAACTATATGAGCGAGAGGCTCAAAGGAAATTCTAAAAATTAAAAGCATGCGGTTATGTTCAGCAGGATGAAAAATATAGATACAGCTTTCCGCCACGTAAGAGGGTTTACGATGCTGGTCATTGCAGGCAGTACAATCATTACGGGTTATGCACTTTATAAAAGTTTCAGCGCTGTCGCTTTGATGCAGGATAAGGTTTATATCCTTGCAAATGGAAAAGCGCTGGAAGCGTACGCGTCAGACCGTAAAGATAATGTTCCGGTTGAGGCAAGGGATCATGTAAAGACATTTCACCAATATTTCTTCAGTCTTGATCCTGATGATAAAGTGATTAAAGCCAATGTAACAAAAGCCCTTTATCTGGCCGATAATTCGGTTAAGCGCATATACGATGATTTAAAAGAAAACGGGTATTATTCGGGTATTATATCAGGAAATATAAGCCAGACAGTTCTGATAGACAGCGTTACCATTGATATCAATGAATATCCCTACCGCTTTAAATGTTTTGCCAGACAAAGCATTATTAGGACTACCAGCATTTTAAACAGAAACCTGATTACAGAAGGCACGCTGCGTAATGTTTCAAGGAGTGATAATAATCCCCACGGTTTTCTAATAGAGCGCTTTAATACTTTTGAGAACAAAGATCTTGGCACTGTAAACAGAAAACCATGACAAGCTTATTTAGAAAACACAAAAGCATCCGAAAGGATTCACGGATTTATCTTATGATCAGATTCTGGTGGGTGGTTAAAATGAATAGGATTACTAAAAAACTTTCCAAATCACAGCTTTGGTTATCTCTTGCAGTTTTTATGATAACGGGAACAGTTCTTTGTTTTTACAAAGTAATAGGCGGTGTTTTACTTTACAGTCCTGAATCAATCAGCATTGAAGGAATATCAGTTGTTAAGCCTATTTATTCTGATCAGAATAAAGCACAGCATTTATTTCATATGCCGCTTAAAAAAAGTGAGAACCAATCTGATCTCGGCAGATACATAGACAGTATAATAGATGTTTCTGGTAAAATCGATTTAGATAAAAAATATAATTCCAAAGACGCAGACTTTTAAATGCTCTAAAAGTCTGCGGAAATCAATACAGGTAACTATAATAAATGAAATTATGGAAAATAAAACACTTTCAGCCAAAGGCAGAAAGGACCGTAAAATGATGCTGGTTCTTCCATTGCTTATACTGCCGTTTATAACAATGCTCTTTTGGGTTCTTGGAGGAGGCAAAGGAAAAGAAACTGCGCTTTCAATAGAAAGGAAACCAGGTTTAAATTTGCTTCTTCCAAACCCAAAGTTAAAGGAAGATTCTTCATTGGATAAAATGAGCTACTATGATCAGGCTTCGGTTGATTCATTAAAGCGTGAGGAGCAGAAGAAAAAAGATCCTAATTATTCGATGATTAATGCAGATGAAAGTAGCCTTGAATATGACGACTCTTTTGATCCAGATTTAACTTCAATGAGAAGTCAAAAAGACGGACTTAACACAGGTTATTTAAAACCGGAAAATGAGCAGAAGATGTACCAGAAACTTCAGGCGCTCCAAAAGGCAATTGCAGTGCCTCCTAAAGTAAATGGCTATGATCAGGATATGAGAGAGTTTCAATACCAGAAGCCGCCTTACAGTGAATCAGCGGAAATGAAAAACCTGGAACAGCTGATGGCTGCTATGAGCGCACCATCTGAACCTGATCCAGAACTGGCGCAGCTGGGAGGGATGCTGGAAAATATCCTGGATATCCAGCACCCTGAGCGTGTTCAGGAAAAGCTGAGGCAGAATTCAAAGATTCAGAAAGGGAAAGTATTTTCGGTGAGCAGGAAAGCAGATGAGCAAAGTATAAGTGCAATGCAGAGTACTTCACAATCAGTGATAAAGCAGGAAGCGAATTCTTTTTATTCTCTGGAAGAACAAAACGTTAACGAAGAAATACAGAATGCGGTTGAGGCGGCAGTTCATGAAACGCAGACCATTGTAAACGGTTCAATTGTGAAGATAAGGCTTGTAAATGATGTTTTTATTAACGGTGTACTCATTCCAAGAAACAGTTTCGTATTTGGTACTGCATCTCTGAAAGGAGAAAGACTGGAAATAAAGATAAACACCATAAAATACCTGAATGCCATTTTCCCTGTGGAACTTGCAGTTTTTGATATAGACGGCATAAAAGGCATTTATATTCCCGGCACAATTAACAGGGACGTTGCAAAAGCCTCTGCTGACAGGTCAATGCAGAGTATCGGGCTTGCGGGTGTAAGTGATTCATGGGGAGCCCAGGCTGCTGGAATGGGAGTGGAAGCGGCGAAAACACTTTTGAGCAAAAAAGTAAAGCTTATTAAAGTGGCAGTCAAAGCAGGCTACAAAGTGCTGCTTTATGATGAGAAGGAAAAGAATGAAAAATAACTGTAAACTATTCAACATGAAAAAAATAAAACTAATACTATTTATATGGGTTTTTCTCACAACAGTTTCAGGATATACACAGTATAATTTAAAATCTGAATATAATAATATACAGCTCAGCAATTCAAAAACTACCAGTATCTTATTTCCATATGCTGTCAAAAGTCTGGATATCGGCAGCCGTGATGTTTTGGTGCAGAAAGCTAAAGGAGTTGAAAATGTTCTTCTTCTTAAAGCAGGAAAACAGAATTTTCAGCAGACCAACCTTACTGTAGTTACATCCGACGGAAAGCTTTACAGTTTTATATTGAACTTTGACGATTTATGCCCGACTTTAAACATTGATGCCGGACTGCGAAATCCCGACGATAAACATCTGCTGTTTTCGATGGAGAATGAAAACCAGAAGGAAATAAAGGATTATGCAATGCTCGCATTATCGAAAAAAAATAAGGTAAGCAGACTTAGTTCAAGAAGATCAGAAATTGAACTTAAAGTTGACGGTATTTTTATTCATCAGGACATAATGTATTTCAGAGTCTTTTTAGGCAATGATTCTAAAATTAATTATGATGTAGATCAGCTTCGTTTTTTTATCCGTGACCAGAGAAAGTCGAAACGCACCGCATCACAGGAAATAGAGATTATACCGCTTTTCAATACTGGTGATTTCAACCGGATTTCTGATAATTCTGAAAATACAGCTGTATTTGCGTTGCCTAAATTTACAATACCCGAAAAGAAAAAGTTTACCATGCAGGTCTTTGAGAAAAACGGAGGCAGACATCTGGAGCTGAATATCAAAAACAGGAACCTGGTAAATCTTGAAATTCTAGGTAACCTTTAAGCAATACTAATTTTAAATGTAAAAGATCATGAACCAGAAAAATTTAGATTACCTTAAAGATCAGTTGAAATATACTGGATTTGGGGAAACTTTTGAAGCAGAACTGAAGGCAAATATGCTGAAAGGCGAAAAAGATTTTAAAATTGTTCACACAGGTATTATGAACAATGGTGTTCCTAATAAGGACAGCTTGACTGTTGAACTAAATTTCAAAAAGTCGGAACAGAACGATATGTATTTTTTTAATTCCTACCATGTTAACCTGCAAAAGGAGGAAAACAAACCGGGATTGGAGCAAACCTTTTACATCAACAAAGAGGGGAGCATTACAATGAAAGAAGCCTATAATTTGATGGAAGGACGATCTGTCAATAAAAATCTTCAAAGTAAGGAGGGTGAAACCTATAATGCCTGGATTTCTTTGAATTTCAAGGAAACCGACAACAGTGGCAACTTCAAGCTGAACCAGTATCACCAGAATTACGGCTATGATCTGGAAGCTTCACTGGAGAAGCATTCGATAAAAGAACTGCTTACGCCCCAGTATAAAAAAGACTTAATAAATTCTCTCAAAAAAGGAAATCTACAGTCTGTAACTTTTGTTGTGGGTGGAGAAGAACGAAAACAGTTTGTGGAAGCGAATCCGCAGTTTAAAACGGTAAAGGTTTATGATTCTTCATTGCAGAGAATCAATGATAGAGAAAGTAAAAATGAGAAACAATCGCAATCAAAAGAAAAGAGTGCGGCGCAGAACAATAATGATGATGAGCCAGCACAGAAAGAATTGAATTCTGCATCACGTTCAAGGAAAGCAGGCAGATCAGTTTAGTTTCAGTAATCCACTTAAAGATTAAATATGTCGTCTGAGAACAATAGAATACAGAATGAAGTAAAAGAGTGGATGTCCAAGGAAGATAAACTTAAATCTATATTTGGTAAAAGCCCAGGCATCGAGCGCTCTTTTGGCATAGAAAAGCTGAAATTCTTTAGAATGCTTCTCTTTAAGTATGGTAAAACAAAATCCTTGGACGAACTTATTACTGTACAGTTTCTGAAGCACGAATATAAAAGCTTAAGACATAAAATTTATCCTAACGTCTTCAAACGTCTTTTTAATGATGCAGTAAATTCTATTGTATTTGAAAGAATTCATAAACCCGCATACTTAAAAGATTTGGATGCTAATAAAAAAGCATTGGAAGTACAGCTTAAAAACACGGGTTTCGCTCAAGTATGGGAAAAAGTTCTGCATCAAATGAAAGAGGAGCAGCTGAATTTTTATATACCTGTCTCTTATCATATATCTGAAAAGGAAAGGCTTGATCATTCACTTCATTTTGCAAAAGATGTACAAGGAGCTTACCGGTTTGAAGGTTTTACATCAACCCTGCATACAGACTCTATTCCGTCAGGAAGAAGTACTCATCATTTTAAAAATGAGACGTCCGAATATTTTAATGTAGATGAAGCGTATAATATGCTCGCTGGAAGATCAGTACTTAAAAACGGCACATGGAAACAGTTTAATTTTTATGACAAGGATTTAAGTGAAAATTACCGGATGCATGAGTTTCCTCAGGATTATGGCTATAGAGTTGAAAATGTTTTAGCTCTTCTTCCTCTTAAGAATACAGATGGAGAGACATTTTACGATTTATGCAGTTCCTTAAAAGAAGGCAAAATAGAAGAGGCGGTGCTGTTAATTGAAGGCAGAGAAGTAAAAACTTTTATTGAGGCTAATCCACGTTTTAAAACATTAAACTTTTATAATGACAGAATGCAGAAGATAAGTTTAAAAGAGTTGGAAAGAGGATGTAAAATTCAGCAGGTAAAGAAGCCTGAGATGCATATTGAAACATCTTCAAGAAAGATGACTCCAAAATTCTGATTTAAAACCTATGGATAATCTTCAAATCTTAACCAGATTTTTTAAGGCAATTGAAGATGATTATAGAATTGGAACTACCCATATAGCAATTTTTACAGCTTTACTCCAGTTTCGCGCTTCTAAAGATCACATCAATCCAATATTAGCATATAGTATCGAAATTCAAAACATCGCCAAAGTGATGTCTCCTAAAACTTATCATAAATGTATGCATGATCTGGATAATTACGGCTATCTGGTTTACGTCCCAACGAAGAATAAAAACAAAAGAAGCAGCATCTATTTTCATTTGGAATGAGCTTTAAATTTCTAAATCATGAAAAAAACGAAAATTTTGGAATGCTTAGATGAACTTTTAAAACATGAATCCAGATTAATTGTGCTAGAAAGAATTTTGAAGAAAAATTTTAAAGTTGATATCAATAGTAAAATATCCGCTTCAGTTTCTAATCCATGCAGATGTAAAAGTTCATTTACTAAGATAGAGTTTGCAAATCTTTTTTACATTCTTATGGATGAAGGTTTTTTATTTTTTGAAAGATTGGATAAAAAGAACAACAGGATTGAATTTCAAAAGTTTTTAGAAAACAATTTTACTTATTTTGGAAAGAATGGCAGGCAATGTGAAATCAAAAATATAAGTAAAGAATTTGCTGAAAGCAAAGGATATACGTATAGAGAAAAACAGATTGAGTTTTTAGACTTATTGATTTTTAGATTACAAGAAAGAAAATCAAGAATTGAAAATTGGTAGTCTGAACAAAATTTGTGTTTAATAACTTAAAAAAATTAATTAATGAAAAAGGATGTCAAAAAAAAGAAACTCTCATTTCTTATGAAAGTTAAAAAGATGATTGATCCTGTCGTTGTAAAACTTGAGACCATTGATTCTAAAATAAATTCAAGAGGGAATGAAGGCAGGCCTGCTTATTACAGGAATGAAGATTTAAAAAAAATATTTGGGCTCTCACCAAATACAATAATAAAATATAGACAGACAGGAATCCTTCCTTATTCAAAACTTGGTGAAATATTCTTGTATGACTCAAGTCAAATTGAAAAAATTCTTCAGGAAAATAAAAGCTGAGAATAAAAAGTGTAAGTAAATATTCATGTAAAAAAAAAGTATCTTTGAGAGTAACTAATTAAAAATTAATACCATGGGACTTAAGACCGGACCAAAAATAATAGCCAAATCAACAGGAGAGCCTGACAAGAGACAGCGTGATAACAAAGATATACCAGGAAACACGCCTTCATTAAAACCGCCAGTAAAGAAACCTAGAAAATAAATTAAAAAAACAGAGGATTTCAAATTTTGAAATCCTCTGTTTTTTTTACGAAACTTTATCTTCATATTTAGATTTAACCATATTCATATCCTCCATTATATTCACATCTAGTACTTTCGCATAGTGCTGCGTTTGTTTGATGTTCGTGTGCCCCATCATAGCTGAAACATTTTCTAGTCTGACTCCGTTGCCAAGAGTTACTGTAGTTGCAAAAGTATGTCTTGAAACATACCAGGTTAGATACTTGTTAATTCCGCACACATCAGCAATTTCCTTTAAATAAGCATTCATTTTTTGATTTGAAATACTTGGCAGTAATCCAAGCTGCTTCCCATTGTACTTTTGAATGATTTTTTCAACTGGCGGCAGAACTGGAACATTTTCTTTTATAGATGTTTTTGTTCTGTTGGATATAATCCATTGGTTGCCGTTATTGTCTTTTGATATATTTTTTTGTGAAAGTTTTAAAGCGTCAGTTGGAGCATATCCTGTGTAACAGCTAAATAGAAATATATCTCTGACTCGGTCCAGTCTTTCAATAAAGAAAACTTTTTTCTCTATAGCATCAAGTTCGGACTGTGAGAGAAATACAGCATCTTTAACACTTAGTTTTCCCTCATAAACATTAAATGGATTTTTTTGGATCAGATCCATCCTGATAGCATAATTAAAGGCAGTTTTATACATCTTAATATACTTTACTACTGAGTTGTTTTTTATTCCTATGTGGCCTTTAAAATTGCTTTCGTATTTAAGAAATTCTTCAAGATTGTAGATAAAAGAACTTGATATTTCATCAGCGGGAATGTCGACTAAATTGTATTGTTTTACCATAAAGTTAGCGATAAGTTCAGAGCTTCGTCTGTATTTCTGCAGTGATGCGGCTGCTCTTTCACCAGCTTCTACTTTTTTTGCAAAGAATTTATTATGGCGGTGCATAATTTGAAGCAGTGTAGTTCTGTTTGTCTGTACTTTAGATTTGCCTGAAAGTTCTGCTTTAAGCACTTCTAGAGGAACATCTGGATCGACATTGAAAAGCTTATTGAACTTCTTCTCGACATTCAGGCGGTAAATATCCAGATAGTTTTTCAGTACCTTTTCCTTTTCAAGTCTTAAAAGAATTCTTAATTTGTTTGTGTAATCCCATCTTTCTTTTGAGATGGCCTTTCCAGTGCTCAAGGAAATTCTTTTTTGTTTGTAGGTAATACGTGCAAATATTGAAAACTCTCCATTCTTATCTGCCTTTTCCGATTTCAGGTAAAAAATTACTTTTAACATGCTTTCTAGTTTTTAAATTAATAATCAAATTGATTTAAAAATTTCGAAAGACACCTTTGTTTTCAGGGAATCCAGAGAGAATTCTCTTTGAATTAGTACACTTTTTTTATGGTCAAAACCCACCAAAATAAAAGTGTACTTAAAAGTGTACCACGCTTTGCAATAACATGTGATTTTTGACAATTGCCAAAAAACAAAAAAACCTTTAAATACTTGTATTTAAAGGGTTTTAACTTTTAAAGTTTCTTTTTGAAACTCCGTTCAGCGGAGAAAGAGGGATTCGAACCCCCGGACCTGTTACAGTCAACAGTTTTCAAGACTGCCGCATTCGACCGCTCTGCCATTTCTCCAGTATGTTGCTATCGTTTTCTGATTGCGAGTGCAAAGATAAGGTGTTTTTTGAATTGTGAAAATTTTTTTGAAACTATTTGCGAAAAAAAATGCTATAAAAAAAGAAAACCCTTAACGTAAGTTAAGGGTTTTAAAGTTTAGCGGAGAAAGAGGGATTCGAACCCCCGGACCTGTTACAGTCAACAGTTTTCAAGACTGCCGCATTCGACCGCTCTGCCATTTCTCCAGTATGTCGCTCTCATTATCTGATTGCGAGTGCAAATATAGTACGCTTTTCCGATTATAAAAACTTTTTTAGCGGTTTTTTTAAGTTATTTTTCAAGTGTCTAATTATCAGTATTTCCGAAAGTCAGGTTTTTGGAAAATTTACTCTAAGTCGTCTAAAATTGGCACTGGTTTTTTGTTTTCATCCACTGCAACAAACGAAAAAGTTCCTGAAACTACCGTTTCGCGAAGTTCTGAATACATTTGTTCCATAAAAATATCAACGTGAATTTTACAACTTGTTCTTCCAACGCTGACAACATTTGCTACTAATTCGATTAAAGTACCAGCTGGAATTGCTTTTTTAAAATCAATTTGACCAGTTGAAATCGTTACAACTTTCTTTCGACTGAATCGCGTAGCACAAATAAAAGCAACTTCGTCCATAAGATGAAGCGCCGTACCACCAAACAAAGTGTCGTAATGATTCGTTGTAATAGGAAAAACCGCTTTAAAAATATGAGTTTCCGATTTTGAAATTCTTTCTTCTAATGTTCCCATAGATTAATACGTTACGTATTCAGTAATTTCAAGACCATATCCAATGATTCCAACGCGTTTTGTTTGTTCTGTATTAGAAACTAATCTAATTTTTGAAATATCAATATCGTGGAGTATTTGAGCGCCAATTCCGTAATCTTTACTGTCAATAATTACTTTTGGAGCTTTCAAAGTTCCCTGCGCTTGTAATACCTTAAGTTCAGAAATTCTGTTTAGTAAGTTTACAGCCGTCATATCTTGGTTAATAAAGATAACAGCGCCTTTACCATTTTCATTAATAACTTTAAACATATCGTCTAATTGCTGTTCTGCATTATTAGTTAGTGTGCCTAATAAGTCGTTATTTACTTGCGAAGAGTGAATTCTTGTTAAGATTGGCTCACCAAGATTCCATGTTCCTTTAGTTAAGGCAATATGAATTTGTTTATTGGTAGTTTGTTCGTAAGCTCTTAATCTGAAAGTCCCAAAACGAGTTTCGATATCAAAATCTTCTTTTTTAACGATCAAGCTGTCGTGCTGCATTCTGTAGGCAACTAAGTCTTCAATTGATACCAATTTTAAATTGAATTTTTTAGCTACTTTAAAAAGTTCTGGTAAACGAGACATTGTTCCATCTTCGTTTAAAATTTCACAAATTACACCAGCAGGTTTAAAACCAGCTAGTCTTGCAAAATCAATAGCAGCTTCTGTATGGCCAGTTCTTCTTAAAACACCTCCTTGTTTGGCTATTAAAGGAAAAATATGACCAGGACGTGCTAAATCATGAGGTTTTGTATTTGGATCAACTAATGCTAGAACAGTTTTAGATCTATCTGCTGCCGAAATTCCTGTTGTTACTCCATTGCCTTTTAAATCAACAGAAACAGTAAAAGCAGTTTCCATATGATCTGTATTGTTTGTAACCATTGCACGTAAATCAAGTTCCTTACAACGGCTTTCTGTAAGTGGTGTACAGATTAATCCGCGTCCGTGAGTAGCCATGAAATTGATCATTTCCGGCGTTACTTTCTCGGCTGCAGCCAAAAAATCACCTTCATTTTCGCGATCTTCATCATCGACTACAATGATTACTTTACCTTGACGAATGTCTTCTATGGCTTCTTCAATGGTATTCAGTTGAATTTTTGTTGACATAATTATTGTTTATTTTGAGTCGGTGAAAACCGCTCAGCAATTTTTTGAAATAGTTGTGAAATAGGAGTGGTTATCGCGTCAAAATTAATCAATCCGTTATCATTTGTAGCACGATAAGTAAGTAATACAGCTAATGGGAGTAATATAAATGAAGACATCCATGATCCCATAAATGGAGACATTCCGCCTTCTTGCGATAATCTTTTTCCAAACGTATTGATGAAATGAAAAGAGATGAAAATTAAAACTGCAAAAACAATTGGTAGTCCAAGTCCTCCTTTTCGTATAATAGCTCCTAATGGGGCTCCAATGAAAAACATTAAAAAACAAGCAAAAGCAATTACGAATTTTTCGTACAATGCTGTTAAGTGTTTATTGATTTCGCGCTGTTTGTCTTTTAGATCTTTTTGAGTCGATTCAATTGAGTAAATGTTACTGGAAACATTACTGCTGGCCATTTTTAGAATGTCAGACTTTTGTTTATTTGTATATAAAGACAAAAGGTCGTTTGGTAAAGCTTTTTTCTTTTTAGCCTTATCTACATTGATTGGAGCTATTGATTTTCTAATACCAACACGCTGATTGATATTTTCAGAGAACGAAATAATTTCGGTGTCTAGATTTTTGCTTAATGAGTCTAAGGTATAGCGCAGTTCATTTACATTAAGCATTGCATTTGTTCCGGCAATACTTTCTTTACTGTCATCAACTTTATTTAATTCTGATAAATCAATGTTAATGATATGTTTTTTAAAAGCGGCTTTTATAAATGGAAGCTTGGCACGATCCTCGTATTTTTTTGGAGTAACATCTTGATAGTAGTAACCATTATTCAAAACCAGTTTTAAAATACTAGAATTTTCATTACTGATTAATTCTCCATCTTTGGCTTTGATAACAGTTTTGTTTTCTCCAACGTTATTTGATTTTTCATGAATTGTAACGCCGGTTAGTATATTTCCGTTTTCTCCAGATTTTTTATTTACTTTAATATTGTAAGTTCCAACATCGTTAAATTGTCCTTCGGCAATTGCCATTGCGGGTTTTGCCTGAGCGATATTTTTTCGGAAATTAACAAATTTATATTCAGCATAAGGAATAACGTTGTTGGCAAACCAAAAGGCTACAATGCTCAGAACGAATATAAAAACAACGAGAACTCTCATGGCTCTTTGAAGCGATATTCCAGATGATTTCATCGCTGCAAATTCATAGTTTTCGGCCAAATTTCCGAAACTCATAATCGAAGCTAATAAAACTGATAAAGGTAAAACCAGCGGAATAATACGCGGCATTGAGAAAAGCAGGAATTTAATAACTAATACAAAGTCAAGATCCTTACCTGCAAGTTCTGCAATAAAAAGCCATACGGTTTGTAATATGAATATAAAAAAAAGGATTACGAATACCGTAGTAAACGTAATCAGAAATGTTTTTAGTAAGTATTTGTCTAAAATTTTCAACCTTGTAATTAATCTAATTTATTGATGTAGTATTTCGGGTATTTACTCGCTACAAAGGTAAATTGATTTTTTGATAAAGGCTGATTGGTTTTAAAAGAATTAACGGTCAAAGTAGTTTTTGTTCCGTTTTTTCCAGTTTCAATTAAATTGTATATGTGTTTTGTCTGAACATCAATGCCTAAAAGAATCTCTTTTCTTTGGTCTTTTGCATTTGTAGGAGCTAGTTTTATGTATTGAATTTTTCTTCCTTTAACATTTTGTACAATATCCATATTGTATTTGTAGCCAGAATTGAAAAAAGTCAACATTTTTGAAGGTGTAATAGCGTTGTCGTCTTTTTCGTTTACTTTAGAAATAGTAACTTCTTCATCTTCAGGATTAATTGTGTATGTTTTTTGTCCGTCGAATATTTTAGTTACGCCCATAAAATTCAATACATATTGATTTCCTTTCATGGTTACATTTCCTTTACTGTCTTGATTAATGTTTTCCTTTGCGTTATTCAAAGAATATTTAAAATCGATTACAATATTGTTGTAGCTCTTTATTTTTGAAGTTACTTCGTTCAATAAATCTTTGGCTTTTTTATCCTGAGCTTGAATAGAAGTGAAGCTCAAAAGCAATAAGATTGCCATTTGAAAACACTTTTTACTCATGTTAGTGATAGAATTGTTCTTGATTTCCTGAATTTTTGTTCTCATGATTGGATTAATTTTGTTCATTGTTAAAAAATTGATCAAGAGCACTAAGGTCAGAGATGTTCACGCTTCTCGCTTTACTGCCTTCAAAAGGGCCAACGATTCCAGCTGCTTCCAGCTGATCGATCAAACGACCGGCTCTGTTGTATCCTAATTTTAATTTTCGTTGCAGTAATGAAGCAGAACCTTGCTGCGCATTGACAATAATCTCTGCGGCTTCTCTAAATAAGGTGTCTCTTTCGGAAATATCCATATCAAGATTAATGCCAGTTTCCTCTCCAACAAACTCTGGAAGTAAATAAGCTGTTGAATATGCTTTTTGTGAACCAATAAAATCAGTTATTTTTTCAACTTCTGGAGTGTCAATAAAGGCGCATTGAACACGAATTACATCATTCCCGTTTGAGTATAATAAATCTCCACGTCCAATTAATTGATCAGCACCTTGCGTATCTAAGATAGTTCTAGAGTCAATTTTTGATGTTACTCTAAAAGCAATTCTTGCAGGGAAATTGGCTTTAATTAAACCTGTAATTACGTTTACAGATGGTCTTTGTGTTGCGATAATTAAGTGAATACCAATGGCACGCGCTAATTGCGCAAGACGAGCAATTGGAATTTCAACTTCTTTTCCTGCAGTCATAATTAAATCGGCGAACTCATCAACAACCAAAACAATGTAAGGCAGAAAACGATGTCCAGCTTCTGGATTTAATTTTCTTGATTTGAATTTTTCGTTGTATTCTTTGATGTTACGAACCATTGCATCTTTCAATAAAGAATAGCGATTGTCCATTTCAACACAAAGAGAATTTAAAGTATTTACAACTTTTGCATTATCTGTAATAATAGCATCTTCCGTATCTGGAAGTTTTGCTAAATAGTGTCTTTCAATTTTGTTGAAAAGCGTAAGCTCTACTTTTTTTGGATCAACCAACACAAATTTTACTTCGGCAGGATGTTTTTTGTATAAAAGCGAGGTTAAAACAGCATTTAATCCAACAGATTTCCCTTGTCCTGTAGCACCTGCCATTAATAAGTGAGGCATTTTGGATAAATCGACAACAAAAGTTTCGTTCGAAATGGTTTTTCCTAAAGCGATAGGCAATTCCATTTCAGCTTCTTGAAATTTGGCTGAACCAATTACACTTTTCATAGAAACCATCGTTGGATTCTTGTTAGGAACCTCGATACCAATTGTTCCTTTTCCTGGAATTGGAGCGATAATACGAATTCCTAATGCAGATAATGATAAAGCAATATCGTCTTCTAAACTTTTAATTTTTGAAATTCTGATTCCGGCTTCCGGAACAATTTCATATAAAGTTACCGATGGACCAACGGTTGCTTTAATCTGTGCAATTTCAATTTTGTAGTTACGAAGTGTGTCTACAATCTTGTTTTTATTTTCTTCTAATTCTTCTTGATTAATAGTGATTCCGCCAGTCGAATATTCTTTTAATAAATCGATGGTTGGGAATTTGTAATTTGATAAATCTAAAGTTGGGTCAAATAAACCAAAATCAGCAACCAATCTTGAAGCTAGATTTTCTTCAATAATATCTTCTTCCTCAGCTTTTTCAATGACAAATTCTTCAGTATGAACTGGAGCAGTTACAGTTACGGGATTAATATCCATCTGAACTGGTTTTACAACTGGATTTAAATCAATTTCTGATGAATGTGAAATTGTTGGTTTTAAGGCTTCTTTGTTGATTTCGAATTTAGAATCGTCTGTCTTTAGATGAATATTATCCAATTCAGGATCTTCTTCGATCGCAAATTCTTCTAGATTATAGGCGCTTTCTGGTTGTGGTACAGGTTTTATAGCATTTAATTCAGTTTTGAACTCCTTTTTGGTAGAGTCAAAGTAAGATTGAATTTTTTCTGGCGAAAGTTTAATTTTAAAAATTAAATAAACGATCAATCCAAAAAGCAATGTTAATAAAGTTCCTGTTTTTCCAATATAATCCTGAAGGAAAAGGTTTAATTCATAACCAATTGTTCCACCAAGTTCTGGTGCCGAAGTTGCGAAAAAACCAAATAGAATTGAAATGATTATAATAGCAAATAGATCCCAAAACCAAGTGTTTTTTAGTTTTTTAGTAGAAAGTTCTAATGCTAAAAACAAACCGGTTAGGAAAAATAAGCGTACAAAAATAAAAGAGGCGATTCCGAAACCTCTATAAACAATTAAGTCAGCAAGAAATGCTCCGAATTTTCCGAGCCAGTTTTCTACAACTTCGCCGCGATCTCCAAGCTGGCTGACCGCACTTTGGTCTGCTTGCCATTGTCCGTTAACATAAAAAGAAATAAATGCAACTAATAGTGCAATTGAAAAGAGAACCAAAAGACAGCCTGCAACAAATTTTTGTTGTTTGGAAAATTTCCATGACCTTATTGTCTCCGTTTTTGATTCGTTTTTTTTGTCTACAGTTTCCTTTTTGGTTGTTTTTGCCATTCTTGCTTTCCTTGCCTATGTAAATTTTGGAATATAAATAATCAATCCTATTGCTATTGCTGTCATTGCGGCAAAAAACACTGCGCCTGCAGCAATATCTTTAATAAAACCGATTCGTTTGCTGTAATCAGGATGAATAAAATCGGCAATTTTTTCAACAGCCGTATTCAATCCTTCAACACTTAAAACTAAACCAATGGCTAAGGTTTGACAAAGCCATTCGGTTTGTGAAATATGAAAATAGAAACCAGCAATAGTCATTATAATTCCCAATGAGAATTGAACCATAATGCTGTGTTCTGTTTTTATAAGTTTTACAGCTCCGTTAAAAGCATATGTCATACTTTTTAATCGGCCGGTAACAAAGGTATTATCTTTTTGAAACTCCATTTATAGGAAAATATTATAGTGCAGCAAGAGCTGCTTCGTAATTTGGTTCATTTGCAATTTCTGCAACTTGCTCTGTATGTGTAATTGTTCCGTCAGCATCTACAACAATAATTGCTCTTGAATGTAAACCAGCTAAAGGTCCGTCAACGATTTCTAAACCGTTTGCTTTACCAAAACTTCCGTCTTTAAAATCAGATAAATTAACAACATTTTCTAAACCTTCTGCACCACAAAAACGTTTTTGAGCGAAAGGTAAATCTCTAGAAATACATAAAACTTTTGTGTTTTCTAAGTCGCTTGCACTTTGATTAAATTTTCTAACAGATGCTGCGCAAGTTCCAGTGTCAACACTTGGAAAAATGTTTAAAACTAATTTCTTACCAGCGAAATCACTTAATGAAGCAACTGATAAATCGTTTTGAACTAATTTGAAGTCAGCAAGTTTAGAACCAACTGCTGGTAACTCTCCTGATGTATGAACTGGATTACCTCCTAATGTTATTGAAGCCATGATTTTTGTTTAAAATTAATGAGGCTCAAAAGTAAGGATTAATATTTGAATCTAAAAGTATTTGTTTTGGGTTTAAGGAGAGATTAAGGTTGGTTTTTGGATAGCCACGAATTCACGAATTTGTTTCATAATTTTAGGTTTATTACGCTTGTCAGGCTGAGCGGAGTCGAAGCCCGCGTAAGTAGCTCCACCATTTAAATTGCTCATCTTTTTCGATTTGCTTTGTGTAGGCTTCGACTCCGCTCAGCCTGACAAAGGTTTTGCGAAAACTGTGACTGAACATTAAACACTGTAAAATAAAAAAAAGCGTCTCTTATTCAGAAACGCTTTCTCGGTCATGTTTTTTTGTTTTTTCTCTGAAAAAGAGGTCGATTTATTTGTCAATCGAGCCCAAAACGCGTTTCATGAATGCGTTTAAAGCTTCTTTTTTATCAGTTCCTTGCGAAACCATTTTGTGCACTTCAAGAGCGCCATACATATTTGAAATCAATTCGCCAATTACGTCTAATTCTTCATCTTTTAAAGAAGGGATTTCGGTCATAGCTTCTAGAACTTCGATAGTCTCAATGATATAATCCTGATCGTTTTCTTCGATAAATTGCGTTAACTGCTTTATTACTGGTAATTTCATATTTTTTTGTTTAAGCGTTAAATCGTTTATTTGTTTAATCGATTAAACGAATAAACAAATAACCAATTAAACAATTGCGTTTACAAGATCGATTAAAACTTCTTGTTTGGTGGTTTGAGTTTCTCCAACTAATTGTCCGTTTACAAAAGTTGCAAATGTTGGCAAGTTACTAACGTTAGCAAGCTTTCTTGATTCAGGAGAATTTTCTGCATCAACCAAAACAAAAGTGATAGCTTCATTTTCTGTGGCTAATTTTTTGAATTTTGGTTTCATAATACGGCAGTTTCCACACCATGATGCTGAATATTGTACTACTACTTTTTCGTTTTTAGCAACTAAATCTGCTAACGTATCTTCGTTTAAGTCGATTAACATAGTTATATTTTTTAAGGTGCTAAGTCGCTGAGGTACTAAGGTTCTAAGTTTTTTTAGCCCTTAGTCCATAAAATGACTTAACGTTAAAATTATTTTTTTTGAGATCTAAAGCTATCGAGGTTCTAAGATTCTAAGTGTTAATCTTAGAACCTGATAACTATATTGTAGAATTGTATTTAAGATTTGGAAGTTCAGTAAAAAAACTTAGCGTCTCAGTAACTTAGAACCTCAGAACCTTAAAAAGAATTAGTTTGCGCTTAAGTATTCAGCTGTACTTAGTCTGTCTGCAGACATTGCTTCTTTACCAGCTTCCCAGTTTGCAGGACAAACTTCACCTTTAGTTTGGATGTGAGTATAAGCATCAACCATTCTTAAGTATTCGTTTACGTTACGTCCTAATGGCATATCGTTTACACTTTCGTGGAAGATTTTTCCAGTTTCGTCAATTAAGTAAGTAGCTCTGAATGTTACATTTGAACCTTCGATAATAACTGAATCAGTTTCTTCACTGTATTCTGTAGAATCAATATCAAGAATACCTAAAATGTTAGCTAAGTTACGGTTTGTATCCGCTAAGATTGGGTAAGTAACACCTTCGATTCCACCATTGTTTTTTGGAGTATTTAACCAAGCAAAGTGAACTTCGTTAGTATCGCAAGAAGCACCAATTACGATAGTATTTCTTTTTTCGAATTCTGGTAATGCAGCTTGAAAGGCGTGTAATTCAGTTGGACATACAAAAGTAAAATCTTTTGGGTACCAAAATAAAAGTACTTTTTTATTGTTGTTTACTGCTTCTTCAAAAATGTTGATTTTTAAATTGTCACCCATTTCTGAGATAGCATCTACTGCAATACTTGGGAATTTTTTTCCTACTAAAGACATAATATTCGTTTTACGTTAAAAATTTATTTGATGCAAAAGTAGGGCATAACTACAGGTTCTTACAATAAGATGTGATTATAAAAATTTATAAGTTAATAAGTTTTGACTATTTGTGGTTGTAAATTATTGAATATCAATATTTACAGGAAGAGTCCCGTTGGTGATAAAATTTTCTAAAAATTGAATTCCTGCCGTTTTTTGAAATTCTTCAAAATCTTGATACGCCTGAAATAATCCTGAAGCCTTTTTAAGATTCGGAATTATAGGTAAAACGTATGGATTTCCAAAAACATAAAGGATGCATTTTTTGGTTTCAAGCAAATCAGAAAGTAATTCTAAAACTTCATTGTCGATTTCGAAATTATTCATTGGTTTTGCTTTTGGAACAAATAATGAAACAATAATGGTTTCGAAATTTTCTAATTGTTTTTTAATCGTTGTAATATCTGAAGCTTCCAGATTTTCAAAGGCAAATTCAGGTGAAGGTAATTTTGCTCCTAAGGTTTTGAAGAAACTGTTTTCGTTGTTTTTATATAAACTTAGTTTGGCTAGTTTATTGTCTTTTTGAGCATCAAAAGCTAATTCTGTGCTTGAATTGTCGATGATTTTTGTAATCACGTTTTGGGCAATTTCTAGATTTAGAGCTGCTGTTTTTTCGAAGTTTAATTCGCCCAAAGCAGCTGTGCTTCCAGAAAGAATTCCAGCTTTTTCTTTAGCTTTCATAATTCTATTAAAGCTTTCTTCAATACGTTCTGGCGAAGCATTTTTTAAGATTTCTTCGATTCCTTCGGGAACATTTTCTGCAAAACATAAAACATCGTTTCCAGCATTAAATGCTTCCCATTCTAAATGTCCTTTGGTTTCATATAGTTTCGAAACGCTGTGCATATTTAAAGCGTCAGAAATAACCAAACCATCATAACCTAATTTATCACGCAAAAGATCTTGAATAACAGCTTTTGATAAAGTTGCCGATGTGTCTTTTCCGTCGTTCAAACTGGGAACAGCCAAATGTCCAATCATAATCGAATCGACATTATTTTCGATTCCTTTAATGAAAGGATACAATTCGTTCTCCATTAATTCTTCCAGTGTTTCCTTTAAAACAGGTAATCCTAAATGCGAATCAACATTAGTATTTCCGTGTCCAGGAAAGTGTTTCAGGCAACCTAAAACGCCAACTTCAGACATTCCGTTTAAATATTCAATCGAAAAATCGGCTACTTTTTCTTTGTTTTCACCAAAAGAACGATATCCAATAACCGGATTATTTGGGTTATTATTGATGTCTGCCAAAGGCGACAAATTGTATTGAATTCCGGCTGCTTTTAAGTCTAAACCAATTTGTTTTCCAACTTCGTAAACTAACTTAGATTTGTTTGCTGGCAAAGCACCAAGTGTAATTGCATACGGATATTGTGGTGTTTTTTCGATACGCATTGCCAATCCCCATTCAGCATCAATACTGATTAAGAGCGGAGTAGAAGCGGCTTTTTGATAACGAGCAATCAGCACTTTGATTTTCTCGTAGCTGTCGTCGTTAAAAACAACTTTTTTCTTGCTTTCATAATTTGTTGCAGCGCTGGCACGACTGTGGAAAAACGTTAATCCGCCAATGTTGTGTTCTTTTATTAAACGTTCCGTTTCCTGAATATTTTCTTCGGTATCGTTGATAAAAACGGCAGGAAAAAAGAACTGCCCGATTTTTTGTTTTAATGCTTCGGTTGTGATTTTCATTTTTATAAAGTCTTTTTCATACATACACTATTATCAACCTTTTCGTAAGGCGGATAATTTGGAATGATGGTATAGTTTAATTTCTGATATAGATTTATTGCTTCTGGCTGGTTTTTGCCTGTTTCCAGAATAGTGTGTTTGTATTTTACTTCGGCTGCCCAAATTTCTAATTCGGCCAATATTTTTGAGGCTATTCCTTTTTTTCGATAGTCAGGATGAACATACATTCGTTTAATTTCGACTGTGTCTGATTCTTTTTTTCTAAAAGCGCCGCATCCAACAGCTTTATCATTTTCATAAAAAACGACAACGTGTTTTATTTTATCGGTCTTATTAAACTGATTGTAAAATGCATGATCATCACCGTCTCTAATGGCTAAATCCTGATCTAATAAAACGACCAGATTTTTAAAATCGATATCGTCAGAATTTGTTCGTTTTATGGTAATCATGATCTAAAATATTTTTATCAGTATCGCTTAATTTTTAACACATAGAAATATAGAATTTACATCTCGGAAAAGGCGTTTCACTTTATTTAAAATACATCCCGACACTTCGGGACTATGTGTTGAGAAATGAGTTTCTCTTTTTTATTCTTTTCGCACAAAAAAATCTATGTTTCTATGTGTTAAAAAAAAATACTTTATTTCAGTTTTGCCTTTTTTTGTTTGGCTATTTGTTTTTTGGTTTCAATTGCTTTTTCCAATCGGTTTTTAAAACGGAAAAGCTTTGGCAGCCCTTCAATTCGGTCTTCGATTGTAATTTCTTCGTAAACAATAATAGCTTTTTCTAAAACCCGAATTTCATTGTCTAGATCGAGCTGATTTTTGTAAATAGCGGCAAGTCGATCATAAGAGTGATTTCCTTTAAAACCTTCTTTTATGTTTTCTTCGTATAACGCAATTGCTTTTTCAATTTCTCCGGCTTTTTCAAATTCAATTGCTTTCAGGTTTCTTTCGGCCTGTTTAGTTTCATTGATTTCCATGGGCGTTATATGGTATAGCGGTTATTCTATTTTTTTACCGAAATCTTTCGGGAAATCTAAAAATCTAGAAAGTATCAAACCTGGAATTGTAGCTAATAATACCCAGATAAAGAAATTCTCGTAACCTAGATATTTTTGTATAAAACCGCTTAACATTCCCGGAAGCATCATTCCTAAAGCCATAAAACCAGTTGCAAGAGCGTAATGCGCTGTTTTCGATTCTCCTTCGGCAACATGTATTAAATACATCATAAAACCTGTAAAACCAAAACCATATCCAAACTGCTCAAGAACAACTGTTATACAAGTATAGAGATTTAGAGGAGAGTTAATTTCGAAAAAATACAGATTTAAATGCAGATGAAAGATTTCTTCAGGTTGAAAATGAGCTAACCCAATAAAGCCGATAATAGGTAAATGCATGGCAAGAAACATAGGAAGCATCCATTTTGTAAGTCCATGTTTAGAGATTGCAATTCCGCCTAAAATACCTCCAACGGTTAAAGCGAAAATCCCCAAAGTACCATAGATTATTCCAACTGCTTCTGTATCTAATCCCATTCCGCCTAATTCTTTTCCGTCAAGTAAAAATGGACTTAACATTTTTAGAAGCTGCGATTCTCCAAGTCTGAAAACAAGTATAAAAGCCAGAATTAAACCAATTTGCTTTTTTTGAAAGAAGCTGATAAATACAGTTGCAAAGCTTTGGTGCTGCTGTGTGTTTTTATCATTTGCAGATGCGTTTATTTCATTTTTTGGCGTGAAGATAAAGTTGTAAGCAGTTATGAATGTCATTAATAAACCAACAGCAATCATGGTATAGGACCAAGCTTTGGTATTATCACCATATTTATGTTCCAGATAACCTGCAAAAAGCACGATTAATCCATTTCCCGCTAACATTGAAAGTCTGTAAAATGTACTTCTGATTCCGAGGAAAAAAGATTGCTGTTCTTTTGGTAAAACCAATAAATAAAAGCCATCGCTGGCAATATCATTTGAAGCTGATGCAAAAGCAGCAACCCAAAAAATAGCCAAAGTCATTATAAAGAAACCATTGAGCGGAATTGTAAATCCTACGAGTAAAAATGCAATTGAAATTAATAACTGCATCGATAAAAACCATTTTCTTTTGGTTCCGGTTAAATCAATAAATGGACTCCATAAAGGTTTAATTACCCACGGGAGATATAGTAAACTGGTGTAAACACCAATGTCTTCATTTGAAATTCCTAAGTTTTTGTACATAATTACCGAAACGGAGATAATTACGGCGTACGGTAATCCTGAGGCAAAGTTGAGAAGCGGGATCCAAAACCAAGGAGTATGATTATCTGTTTTCATTAGGTTGGGCAGGTAAATAGATTTTAAAATTCTTTTTTAAGTCTGCTGCAGTTGGTGTACTTTCATTGGCAAAATAGTCAATAAATGTAATTGCGCAGGCTTTGTATTGTCTGATTTTTTCAGCAGGGATTGAAAATGAAATAACACCATCTTTTTCAATCGCTCTTACTTTGTCGATTATTTTTGTTGCATCGTTAATATCGACTTTTGAAATATGATCGCCGCCATAAATTACAATATAGCGCACATTTGTATTCAGTGGATTTTTTAAACTGAATGAATATTTTGTACTGTCTTTTACAAATTCAGTTACTACAGGTGTATCAATAATAATGTGTTTTAAATTGGGAACGGCTGCAGGAATTGCAGGATATTTATATTGATTTTCTTCTAAAATTCTTGCGACATCAAAGTTTTTATTCATAAACCATTTCGAACTGAAATAAGCGCTGCCCGAAACATTTTTGAAGCTTCTTGCAAAGTCAACTTGCGTTGGAATTTCATTTGCAAAATTCCAGCTTTTATCGCCGTCACCTCTAATTTTATACGAAGCGTGTCCGATATAAATTGCGGTATTGTTAGAGTTTTCTGACCACCATTTTACCAATTTTGAGTACGAAGCTCTCGGATTGTTCATACTCCAATATAATTGAGGTAAAATATAATCGATCCACTTTTGATCCATCCATAACAGCGGATCAGCATATAAATCGTCATAGTTTGAAGTAGATTGTGTTTCAGAACCTTTAGGATCTTGCGCTTTATTTCGCCAAACGCCAAACGGACTAATTCCGAATTGAACCCACGGTTTACTTGCTTTTATTGTAGTAGAAATGGTGTGTACAAAGTTGCTCACATTTGCACGACGCCAGTCAGAACGGCTTAAGCCTGAGCCATATTTTTTGAAGGAAGCATTGTCATTAAAAACTTTTCCGGGAATTGTATACGGGTAAAAATAATCATCAAAATGAATGGCATCAATATCATATTTATCAACTACTTCCTTAATTACTTTAGTTAAATGTTCCTGAACTTCAGGTAAAGCTGGGTCATAATACCATTTTCCGCCATATTCAATCATCCATTCCGGATGTTTGAAAAGATCATGATTTGGACTTAGTTGCTGCTTATTTAAATCGAAAGTTGCACGATATGGATTCAGCCATGCGTGAAATTCAAAGCCTCTGTTATGTGCTTCTTCAATCATCCATGCCAATGTATCATAATATGGGTTTGGTGCCTGACCTTCTTTTCCTGTCAAAAATCTTGACCAAGGTGCTAGTTCTGATGGATAAATAGCATCACCTACACTTCTAATTTGAACAATTACAGCATTATAATTTAGCTTTTTATAGGTGTTTAGAATTTCTAAATAATCAGCTTTTTCTTTTTCAACATTATCAATTGATGTTTTTGGCCAGTCGATGTTTACCACGGTGGCGATCCAAACACCTCTAAATTCATTTTTAGGATGCATTACTTTTTCTTGTGAAAAGGATTTCCATCCGAAGAAAAATAAAAATAGTAAAGAGAACAGTAAGTGCTGGTTTTTATGCATTTCAATCTTTTTTAACAGAAACCAAAAATAGTTTTTTTAATGGATTATAATAAATAATTCAGAAATTATAATTTGAACGTTATTTATGCGGATTTCTTACAATTGGTTTTTGTTTTTTACGACAGTTTTACCGATTTTCAATTTTTGGCAATTACTGTTTGATATTACTAGTTTTTTGATAATAAATTAAATGTATTTAGAAGATAAAAATCGAGGCGTAACTAAACGCCTCGATTTTAATAGATCTTATATTGCAGGATCTGGAGGTGTATTAGTATTGTTGTTTCTTTCAGAATCTGGATAAGGATACCAATTACGGTTTCTTTCTGCACCAGCAGTTCCAGCTCCTGGACGATCAAATCTTCTGCTGTCTTCTAGTTTTAAACTTGACATATACATTTCGATACAGCGATTTCTATAAATCTCAGTCAAAATAGCAGGTTTTGTAAGTGCTCCAGCGTACGGCGCTAGATTTGCTCCAATTCCGTAAGTATCAGCGGCAGCTGTTTTAGTCAAAACTTTGTTCAATTCTATAACGGCTTGTGGCAGATTATCTTTTCTAGCATACGCTTCTGCAGTGATCAGCGTCATTTCACCCGGTAAATAAACAGGAATCGGCTTAAGATTAGTATCAAAAAATCCAGTTGCAACTGTAGGGTTTGAACCTGGTTTAATGTAGAAATTCAATCTTCCGTCAGAACTTGAAGGAGCTAGGGAAGCAGGCAGACCTAATGTTAAATCAACAGGCTGAAATACGTTGTTTGTCGTTATAGAAATATAAGCAATTGGATTTGGACTAATTTGATCGAAAGCAAATACTGATTTAACCGAAAGGTCAACTTTGGCAGCATATGCGATTGCATTGTCATAATCTCCAGCCATTAAATAAGTTCTGGCTAAAAGAGCATATACTGTGTTTTTGTAATTAACAGTACTTACTAAGCCGGTAACTCCAGTTGCTTTATCTAAAAATGGTTCTGTCGCTTTTAGTATTTTAATCGCTTCAGCTAAAACGTCGGCTCTACTGTCAAAAGTGGCATTTTTTCCTGTTTTTAGAGGAATACTTTGAAAGTACTGAACCATTGTAGTTATTGCCATTGCTTTAAAAATAGTAGCATGAACAAGAACGCTTGCTTTTTCAGTTTCGGCAGTTAAAACATCAACATGATCAATAATTTTTTGCGATTCAGATTTAATCACAAGGCATTGTGACCATAGATTATTTACTACATTATTTTTAGTAGAAAGTACTTCGCCGCCCACAGAAAGTTCACCTTCGTCAACATTTCCTGCATTTAACAATCGAAGTTCTTTTGTTGTAAATCCGTTTCCAGTAATAGTATTGTAAACAGGACTTGTTCTGTCAATAGTCCAAAGTTGCTGTAATCCGTTTGCAGCACCAATAATACCTTCTCTAGAGCCAAAAACTAAATCCTGAGAGGGCTTTGTTGGGTCTAGATACTCTTCGTTGCAGCTGATAAAAAGTAATGCAAAGGCTGCTATAGGGATGAATATTTTTTTCATAATATTTTTGTTTGATTAAAATTGAACTTTTACTGCCAATGAATATGAACTAGGAATTGGCACTGTTCCAAAATTGTATTTCGCCACCGAAGATTGTCCTCCAGAATTTGTCTCTGGATCGAAACTCGTAAAATTATCCCATGAAATTAGGTTTCTTCCGCTTGCAGTAATTACTAAATCATCAAAGAAATTATTTAATTTTCCAAAAGAATAATTTAAAGATACCTCTCTTAATTTTAAGTAGCTTCCGTCAACTACTCTAAATTCTTCGATGTTGTAAACAGACCAAATGTACCCGCGAGGTAATTCTCCGCTAAGTTCTTTAGCAACTAGAGTTCCAGAACCTACACCTTGTCTTGTTCTATAATCTGCATCAAAAACATTTACGCCTTGTACGCCGTCAAATAATACTGATAAACCGAATTTTTTGTAATTCAGATTTGTTCCAAAAGAAATAATGTAATCTGGATTTGGGTTTCCAATTTGTTTGTTCAAAATTGTTCCTGTAGGTTGTCCAGAAGCATCTCTTTGTGGAACTCCAGTATTTACATCTCCTTTTTCAGTTTGAGGATAACCGGTTGGCGTAAGCAATAAGCTTCCGTCTGCATTTCTTGCAAAGTACGTACCGTAGAAAATACCAATTGGTTTATCCATTTCAACAAAAACTGGCGCTCCAGCTAAATTGCTGTCTAGTTTAAAACGCTGCTGTGGTAATCCCGTTACTTTATTTCGGTTGCTGCTATAGTTTACAAAAAGATCAAGATGCAGGTTTTCTTTTTTAATAAGGTCGTATTTAAGGTTTACCTCAAAACCTTTATTGTTCATTTGACCAATGTTTTTAATTGTGTTTGTTGCTCCTTCAGAAGCTGCTAATTGAACTGGTAATAACAAATCATCAATATCAGCATTGTAATAACTGAATGATAAATTCAAACGATCTTTTATAAATCCAAAATCACCACCTATTTCATAAGTAACACTTTGTTCTGGTTTTAAGTCTAAATTTCCTTGTTTGAAACCTTCAATAGTAAAAGTACTATTTCCTAAAAGTGTTCCTGTAGAGTAATTTGTAAAACGAGCATAAGGTTTAATAGCTGTTAAACTTCCTGATTTTCCCCATGAACCTCTAAGTCTCGCAGAACTTACAACATCATGAATACCTTCCATGAATTTTTCATCAGAAAGTACATAACTTAAACTTGCTTTTGGATAAAACTGAGATCTATTGTCTTTAGAAAATATAGTCGAAGCGTCTTGTCTTCCTGCCAAAGTAATGTATAATTTGTCTTTATAACCAATAGTTTCCTGAAGATAAAAACCCCATAAATTGTATTTTGACTGGCTTGAACTTGGTGAACCTGGAATTAAAGTATTGAAAGCATTTATAGTTTCAATAAATGGTTTTAAGTTACGTCCTTCAACAGCTGCAAAATTATCACGATACGTTTGTACGTTGTAACCACCGTAAGTTGTAGCTTTCCATTTGTCGTTTATATTCCAAAGATATCTTAAGTTCAAGTCATTATTAAATTGAACCACTCTGTTAGTCGCTTCAGAAACGTAACCATCATTATAATAAGCAGGATTAACCACATATGGATATCTCGGAATAAATACATTTCCTCTTTGATTGTAATTGTCGACACCAAAAATCATATCAGCATTGAAATTTTTAAAAGGAACATAATTTAATTGTAAGTCCGAAATAATACGATCCGTATTTTGTTTGATTTTGAACGTTTCTATAATAGAAAGCGGATTAACTCTATTAGGATCAACCGCTAATAAGTTTCCATTAGCATCTCTTTTATTAATGTCGTAAGTATTATTAGTAATATTTATAGAGTTAATTGGACTCCAGAAAACGTTTCCATCAGGTTTTTCATTTGAGGCAGAATTAATATAATTCAAACCTACAGTTGCAGACAATTTTGAATTGAAATCATGTTTCAATCTTACTTTTGCACCCGCTCTTTTAAAATCGGTATTTTTTACAATTCCTTCGTTTACTAAATAGCCAAGAGATGCAAAGTATTTTGTTTTTTCATCTCCGCCTTGTAATGAGAAATAAGTATCTGTTCCAACACCAGTTGTAAAAATGTCATCTTGATAATCATAACGCTGTACATCTATCGTTCTAGTTTCAAGCTCTCTTCCTAATACATTTACAGTAGTTGGACTTTTAGGATTCCCCTGAATAGGGAACAAAGCAGGTGAAGCATTTACAAACTGTTTGTTAGACGTATTCAAGTCTAGTTTTTTGCGGATTTGGTTAGAAGTTACACTAGTCGAAAAAGTATATCTTGTTTCGCCTGCAACACCTTTTTTAGTTGTGATTAAAACCACACCATTAGCCGCTCTCGATCCGTAAATAGCTGCGGCAGCTCCACCGTTCAATACTTCAATACTTTGTATATCATTAGGATTAATATCAGATGATCTGTTTTGACCAATCTGCATATTAGAGTTTCCAGTCGTTACATTTAAGTTTGTTACGTTTGTTGTTGCATTGTTTAAAACAACTCCATCAATAACATACAAAGGATCCGAAGAACCTAAAATAGACGATGTTCCTCTAAGTTTAATGCTGAAACCTCCTGCAGGATCACCCGAGTTTTGAGAAACCTGTGCTCCGGCAATTTTACCTTGCAAAGCAGTCGAAAGTCCGCCTGGCTGAGCTTTTATTAAGTCTTCGCCCTTTAAACTAGTAACGGCGTTTCCTAACTCTTTTCGAGTAGCACGTACAGTAGATCCAAGTACAACGACTTCAGAAAGAGTGTTGGTTTCTTCGGCCATTCTTAGATTAATTACATTAGTGCTGTTAGAAATTTTGACCTTTTTAGCACCAAAGCCAACAAAACTAAAAACTAATGTTTCATTTTCATTTACGGAAATGCTGAATTTTCCGTCTAAATCGGTTACAGTGCTTTTAGAAGTTCCTTCGATCAAGACAGAAACCCCTGGCAGCGAAAGCCCGTCAGATTCACTTTTAATTGTACCACTTACGGTTTTTGTCTGAGCAAATATGGGCTGCGCAAACAAAATGGTTCCAAATAAAATAAATAATAGTTTTTTCATATTAAAGTATTTGATTAGTTATAGAATCTAAATTTAGAAAAATTTTTTAATAAATGCGATTTTTTGCATCTTATTTAATTTATTATATACAAAATGCATAATAATGCATTTTATTTTTTTGTTTAAACGTTATTTCTGATTTGTAAGCGTCTTTGATAAAATATCACCCCTAAATCGTGCACAATAATGCAATATATTTTATATTTGTAAAAAAAATCAGATGCTTAAAAGAGAAAGACATCAATTTATCATGGATAAATTTAAGAATGTCGAAAAAATCAATACTATTGATCTCGCTTTAGAATTAAATATCTCTGAAGATACAATACGCAGAGATTTTAATGAATTGCATAATAAAGGCTTGATTAATAAAGTTTACGGAGGCGCTTTTCTAGTAAAAGATAAGCCGGGCAATGTATTTGATATTGCTATCATTAATGAAGATAAAAAAAACATAGTAGGACAAAAAGCCTTGTCGTTTTTAGTTGACGGACAAGTAATTATAATGACTGGAGGAACTACCAACTTATCTTTTTGTAAACTTATTCCAAAAGATTTATCGGCTACTATATATACGTATAGTCTGCCCATAGCCATGCAGTTGTCACAGCATCCTAATATAGAACTGATTTTTATTGGAGGAAAATTGCAAAAAAATGCAATGGTAACTGTAGGAATAGATGTTGTGCAAGTATTGTCAAAAATTAAAGCCGACGTTTGTTTTTTGGGCGTAAGCAGTCTAGACGTAAATCAAGGACTGACCGAAATGGGTTATGAAGTTTCGATTATTAAAAAAGAAATGATTAAAGCTTCTGCCAAAGTTATCGTTTTGGCAACTTCAGACAAGATCAATGGCAAAATGCCCCATAAAGTCTGCGATCTAAATCAAATAGATGCTATTGTAACTGAATTAAGTCCTAACAGTTCTAAAATCAAAAATTTTGCCGATGCCGGCGCCCGTTTGTTTTAAGAAATAATTGACTTTTTAAAATCTTAAACCGTTGCAGTTGATTATACAAAAATTGATTTTCTATACCGCCACACGAAAGAATTTGCGCAGGAGCCTGGGAACTAGTTATCTACTTTTATATTACAAATAATCTTTGATAACTATTCTGCAGCTCCTACACCTCCATATCTAGTATCTTTATATAATTCTTTAAAATCAGATATGTTGTAATAATTATTTTTCTTAAATTCTTCTTCAAATTTGTCCTCATTTAGTCTTGGAAAAAAAACAAAAAGATCAGATGAATCGAAATTTTGAGAAAGTTTAGTTGAATAATAGCAATATAATGCCTGAATTCTAATTTCTTGATTAGAGTTATTCTCATCAATTTTCGGAAAATGTTCCCTCAAAAAAGCAAGATATTTTTCTTTCGCTTTTGCATCAGATTGCTTCATAATTTCAAAAACTTCTTTATGAAAAATATATTTACCATCGCAAGTTTTTGTAAATATTAATTTATCAAATTCATCATCATTTAGATTTCGATCTATAACCCATTTCAATAAATCAGAATCTGCAACATAACCAAAAGTTTTTACTAGTGATTCTAAAAAATCTTGATCATTAAATTTTAGCCAAGCTAAACTAGCTTTATTATTATTGAATAAATACTTGTTTCTATTAACTAGTATATCAATATTTTTTTTGCGTTGTTTAGCTAAATCTGGAATATCTTTCCATTTAGTTAAATATATTTTTTCAGTACCTCCATCTTTAATTATTTCTGTAGGAAACTCACCTTCTTTAACAGCAATTTCTTTATATTCTTTTTGATAATCTACAATTTCAGGTAATGAGAATAAATTAACAACTATTTGATACTCTATACTTATATATATATCTTTTCTAAAACCATCTGGATCGTAATAATTTATGCTCGGTGGTTTAGAACATTTGTCAAAAGAATTTATATAGAAAATATCATTATAATGTGGAATACTTCCAAATATGTTTTTAACCTTATTAATAAAAATGTCTTTATCTGTGATTTTATATCCATTATTAATTAATATTTTTTTTAAAGGATTAAAAGTTACATCTAAATCACTTTTATCATATTTATAATATGCATAATCTGTATCATAATAACTGCTATAGCCACCAGCTTTTAATTGTCTCTCTAGTATTTTCTCAATTTCCTTATTATTCTGCATGATTGATTTTTTATTTATTTCAGTATTATTAATTAGAGAATCATTTTGTTTATTATTACATGAAAACATGCAAAACATTAGAGTAATTAAAATTATTTTCATTTTTTATCTGGTTGATTTACTATTATTTATTGCATCTATATCATAAAGAGGAAGCTTCTTTTCTTCATCTTGCACAACATATTTTTTTTGTTTCATAATATATAATACATCACTTTTTGGCATAGATCCCATACAAATTTTTTGACCTCCGGAAATTTTAGAGCCTTGATTCCCTCCTAAATTCACATAATCTCCCCGCTCCCGCACGAATCCTTTCGTGTGCCACGTACTACTTAGACATCAAACATCCTAAAAACAATTACATCATCAATTAATCCTATTTGCCCTGAATAATCTATAGCACTACTGTATACATAATCTTCTGCTTTATAAACTAATCCTTCTTCTACAGGATTGGCATGTATATAATTTATTTTTTGTTGAATAACCTTGTTGCTCCATAGCTCAATTGGTTTGTTATCATAACGCCAAAATTGATGTACTTTACGTTAGAACTTTTTTCAGCTTCTTTTTTAAAGAAATCCAACAAGAATTCTTTTCTGCTTTCTTTCGGATTTTCTTGTATCCTTTTTACTATTGATTGACTTGTAAATCTTTTTAAATTTCCTATAAGCAACTCAGGGTTCTGACCATTTATACTTCTAAAAACCAAATGCACATGACTCGTCATTATACACCAAGCATGGATTTCCAACCCCTTATTTTTTTTGACAGTATTCTAAACTTTCTAAAAACAAATCTTTATACTCATTTCTCATAAAAACGTCCAGCCAGCCTACTACGGCAAAGCTTATAAAATACAAGCTTTCAGGATTATGAAATTTATAATTTCTACTCATTCTAATACATTAAACCTTTTTAAAACTAGAATTTTACCCAGCTTAACGCCACACGAAAGGATTCGTGCGGGAGCGGGGAGACGATCACTCCAGCAAAGAGATTTAAAAAAAGAGATTTTCAATTCTTTTATTTTGTCTTTTTCAAAGGAAACTCGTCATTCCCAGGGTTTATACTTGAAATTGGATCACCTGATATAATATAATTATTCCCATTTTTTTGAATATAAACAATTCCCATATCATCATATTTTTTATTAAAAGTAATTTTCATCTTATCGTTACTAATCATTTCTCCAACAGTATTGTTGTATGTTTCAGGTTTTTCTCCATCACTAACATAGACTAATGAAATATTCTTCAAATTATTAATACTAATTTCAAAACTAGTTTTTAAATCATCTCTATTTGTTCTTTCAAAAAAGTACTTTCCTCCCCATGAATTATTAATCTCTTTATCGTCATTTTTAATAGATAAATTGGAAGAAAAGTTATTTTTTACTAGATTTACCTTTCCACTTTCTTCATCTATTTTATAATAATTCCAAATGGATATGCAAACAAAAACTGGAGAAAAAGTTAAGCTACATTTTTATAATTAGTTAGTTTGTTAAATTCTTCAATTGTTTTATAGTTCAAAGCCGAATGTCTTCTTTTTTTATTATACCAAATTTCGATGTATTCAAAAATTTCAAGTTCCATCTGTTCTCTAGAAATTAATTTACTTCCATAAACCAATTCCGTTTTTAAAGATTTGAAAAAACTTTCAGCAACCGCATTATCCCAGCAGTCTCCTTTACGGCTCATACTTCTTGTGATATTTTTATAAGAATCCAATACATTAGTAAATTTTTTATTGGCATATTGGATTCCTCGGTCAGAATGGAATATTAAATCATTTGCAATTGTTCTATTCTTAACTGCCATTTTCCAAGCCGTCATTGTAGTTTGTTTAGTGCTTAGTCCATTGCTTAAACTCCAGCCGACTATCTTTCTGTCAAATAAATCTAAAATGATGGTCAAATATAAAAATCCATCCTTTGTCTGTATATAGGTGATATCTGAAACCCAAGCCTTTGCTGGTTCGGTTACTGTAAATTCTCTTTTCAGGATATTTGGCACAACAAAATGATTATGTTTTGAATTGGTTGTTACTTTGAATTTTTTACTCAATTTGCTGTACAATCCTAACTGCTTCATGTATTTAGCTACAGTTATTCTGGATATCTGATATCCTTGGCTTTGGAGTTCCAGAGTAATTCTTGGGCTTCCATATCGTTGTTTAGCATTAAAGTATATTGACGTAATTTCTTCTTTAATCAGAGCAGTCTTCCTCTGTCTTTCTGATAGAATCTGTCGCTTCCAATTATAGTAGCTGCTTGGACTTATTTTTAAAACTTTGCACATCTTTTCAATCGAATATATTTTTTCATGGTCTTTTATGAAAAGATAAATCATCGACCTCCCTTGGAAAAGATGCTTATAGCCTTTTTTAGAATATCACGTTCTAATTCTGTTTCTTTTAATTTTTTTTCAAGCTCATGGATTTTTTCCTGTTCAGGGCTAAGTTTTAATTTTCCTTTCCCAGGAAAACTTCCTGTTCCAAATTCTTGGTAATCCTGACGCCATTTGTAAAGCAAAGGTGCTGTTATTCCAAGTTCCTTGGCTAATTGTGAGATATTATCTCTTTCATAACTTAATTGGACTGCTTTCTCTTTGAAATTGCGGTCATAAGTTTTACGATTCTCTTTCATGGTCTAAAGTTAAGATTTAGTTCTTAACTAGAACTCCATGCTAAGTTAGCACATCCAATCTAATGATACAACTATTGCATGAAGATCTGACTGTATAGTGAAGTTATGAGTAAAAAGAAGATCATTGCTAACCAAATCTTCATCATACAATGTAAGACGAACTTCTTTTCCAACTAACCCTGTTGAATTTATCCAAACTTTAATTTGTTTTTCTTTAAACTTACCTTTTATTTTATGCCCAGCGGTGTCAGTAAGATTCACTGAATTGATTTTGCTTTTTACAGCTTTAGGAGTTTCAGAGGTTTTTGTTTTAGGCTGCTGTACAGGTGCATTACTTTTAACAGGCTCTTTTTTAGGAGTTGTCTTAGCTTTGTAAGGTGCTGTCGGTGCTTCTGGCGCATTGACATTTACGTTATTGCTTGGCACTTTTTCCTGATTTAATTGCGCAGTTATATAATATTCGTGGACATCGTCATTTTCTGGACCATTTTTCGTTGCAATTTTTGCAAAGCTCGGCTTTAAGAGAAAATCAATATCTGCAATCCCATCTCTTACAATTCCAGATTTTGTTTCAATAAAGTTTGTTTCATTAGCCTTATTATGGCCTGCTCCCTTTGCATCATCTTCCCAAAGTGTAACATATATTCTGCGTTTCTCCATATGCAGGCAGTGCACACGTGCTTTAACCGTTTGTCCGTAAGATAAACGTCCTTCTATTTTTTTTCCGCTTTTATCTAATAATCTTACATCATCAATTTTTGGTTTAGATGGAAGAGGTTTTATATCGAGCCAGGCTGTTTCATCTCCTTTTATTGCTGCAATGCGAATACCTGCTCTGGTTAAGCTTCCGTGACGAAACTTATAAGTTACTAGATTTCCCGTTTTATCATTTTCTTTTGTTTTACGCCATCTTCTGTTTTCCAGCACATACACTTCCCATTTTACAGGAAGTTCAAAATTAGCAGTGCCTGCAGATGCAGTATTTTGATAAGGCAGCACCGAAGGAATAGCATCACCTACTCTGTAAAACTCTTCAACTCCTACAACGGGATTAGGATTTCCAATTATATTAAAATCTGACATTTTATATTTTTAAAGTAAGTAAAATCTTGTATTTTGCGAATATAATTGTTTTTATTAAAATATATAAAATTCTTACATTTTTTAACTTTAATAAAAAATCTTAATTTAGAAGTGATTTACTAAGTTCTAATGGGAGGGAAAACTTTTTGCCCCACCCGTGATAACTATTCTGACTAGAGCAAAAGATTTGAAGGACAGGAGGTATCAATATCTGAATAAATAGCAATAAAAAAACCTCGATTTATAAAATCGAGGTTTTCTGTTTTTAAGCTAATTAAAAACTTTACTCCAAATCCAAATAAGGATTTAAAGTTTCTGCTAATTCATTGAGCCAGTATAAACCCTCTCTTAATTTGGTAATTTCGTTTTGAAGCGATTCATGTTCGCTCATAACACCTAATGCAAGTGTAAAATTTACCTGCCTTAGTGTTTTAGCCATTTCTTCGGGTTCGATTCTGTCGTTGAAAAAATTCAAAAGCCTGATTTCGGTTTCTCTTGAAATTGTGTTTGTACTCATAATGTTGTAGTTTTAGAGATAAAAAACCCTTGCAAAGTAGTGTTTCTAACGCCTACAACAGCGCTTGCAGTCGTTTCCGATACCGCACACATAATACAAGGGCAAATCTTATTTCGTTCTTAATGTTGTAGTTTAAGAGTTGTAAATGTATCGAAAAAAACAACAAAAAGTAAGAAAATTAATATATTATTTTGTTAAAAAGCAAACTGAAAAGTTACAAATTATCTCTAGAAGGTAAATATAAAACGTTATTTCGAGAAAAGATAAACTCAGTGAGATTTTCGGGCAGTTTGTCATTTCGACGAAGGAGAAATCTTCGCAAGAAACTCCACAACAGTGTGTACTCATCGTACGAAGATTTCTCCTTCGTCGAAATGACAAGATTGGAGAATTTTGTTGCGTACGTTCAAAACGACAATTGAGTTAAAATTCCAATAATTAAATCCCAAATTTCAATTTCAAAAACAAGATCAAAGAGAACCTTTGTCCCGATAGCTGTCGGGATTGTCACTATGCCTCTTTGAACCTTAAAAAAATACCTATTTTTGTAACTCAAAAAGAAAGCAATAATGTCAATAAATAAAGAGTTACAAGAACTAGCAGCATCATTAGAAGGTACACTTTTATACGATGATCTTTATAAAACACTATATTCTACAGATGCTTCGGTGTATAGGATTCGTCCAAATGCGGTGGCTTTGCCTAAAACTACGGAAGATATTAGCAAGTTAATTCGCTTTGCGGCACAGCATAATATTTCGGTTACACCAAGAACGGCGGGAACTTCTTTGGCAGGACAAGCAGTAGGAGATGGAATTGTGGTTGATGTTTCGAAACATTTCACTAAAATTTTAGGTTACGATGCTGAGAAAAAAACGGTTACCGTTCAGCCCGGCGTGATTCGCGATGAGTTGAATTTGTATTTGAAACCATACGGCGTTTTCTTTGCGCCAATTACATCAACTTCAAATCGAGCGATGATTGGCGGAATGGTTGGAAATAATTCATCAGGAACAACATCGATTCGTTATGGTGTTACGCGTGATAAAATTGCTGCCGTAAAAACGATTTTAAGCGATGGGTCTGAGGTGACTTTTGGCGAATTGACTTCGGCAGAATTTATGGAGAAAACCAAAGGCGATTCTTTAGAAAATAAAATTTACAAAAGTGTTTACGACGAACTTTCGGTAAAAGAAAATCAAGAAGAAATTATAAAAGAGTTTCCGAAGCCTGAAATTCACAGACGAAATACAGGTTACGCCGTTGATATTCTGCTAAAATCGGAAATATTTGGCGGAACTGAACCTATAATAAACTTAGGGAAACTACTTTGCGGAAGCGAAGGAACGCTGGCTTTTACGACCGAAATTACTTTAAAAGTTGATGACTTACCGCCGGTACATAATATTATGGTTGTCGGGCATTATCATACCATTGAGGAATCGCTGGAATCTGTTGTGATGGCAATGAAACATCATTTGTACACTTGCGAAATGATCGACGATACGATTTTAGATTGTACTAAAACGAATCGGGAACATATTAAAAACAGATTCTTTTTAGTTGGCGAACCAAAAGCGATTATGCTTTTTGAAGTTGCATCGCACACGCTTGAAGATGCCGAAAATCAGGCAAACGCTTTAATTGCCGATTTAGAGAAACACAATTTTGGATACGCACTCGTAAAAATTTACGGTGCCGATATTGATAAAGCCAACGAACTTAGAAAAGCAGGATTAGGATTATTAGGAAGTATTGTTGGCGATAATAAAGCTGCCGATTCTATCGAAGATACGGCTGTAGAATTAAGCGATTTGCCAGCTTATATTGCAGAGTTTTCGGCAATGATGCTGCGTCACGGACAGGAAGCGATTTATTATGCGCATGCCGGTGCAGGAGAATTACACTTGCGTCCGGTTTTGAATTTGAAGAAAATATCTGACCTAAAATTATTCAGAACCATTGCGACCGATGTGGCGCATTTGGTAAAAAAATATAGAGGTTCGCTAAGCGGAGAGCACGGCGACGGAATTGTGCGCGGAGAATTTATTCCGTTTATGATTGGTGATAAAAATTACGAATTGCTGAAAAGAATCAAATTAGCCTTTGACCCGAATTCGGTTTTTAATATCGGAAAGATTGTCAACGCTTTGAAAATGGATGAAAATCATCGAGTAGTTTCGGGCAGAGTAGAACCAGATATTAAAACGTTTCAGGATTTCTCAGACAGTTTAGGAATTTTGCGTGCTGCCGAAAAATGCAACGGTTCTGGCGATTGTCGAAAAATGCCGTCGGCAGGAGGAGCAATGTGTCCGAGTTATCGTGCGACCCGAAATGAAAAAGAAACGACTCGTGCGAGAGCAAATGCTTTACGCGAATATTTGACATATTCTGAGAAAGAAAACAAATTTGATCAGAAAGAATTATACGAAGTTTTTGAGTTATGTGTAAGCTGTAAAGCCTGCGCGAGCGAATGTCCAAGTAATGTTGACGTTGCAACTCTTAAAGCAGAATTTTTATATCAATATCAAAAAGCAAACGGATTTTCGACCCGAAGTAAGATTTTTGCCAACAATGCAAAATTGAACAAAATGGGAAGTTTGTTTCCGTCGATCACGAATTTTATTTCGAATCAATCGCTGGTAAAAAAATCAATGGGAATTGCGCCAGAAAGACAAGTGCCGCTTTTGGCAAAAAAGACTTTCAGAAAATGGTATGAAAATAATAAATCAAAAAGCACAGACTATCCAAACGGAAAATTGTATTTGTTTGTAGATGAATTTACCAACTATTATGATGTAAATATTGGTATTGATGCTTTTGAATTATTGACAAAATTAGGTTACGAGGTTTTAATTGCAGATCACGAAGAAAGCGGAAGAACATATCTTTCAAAAGGATTCCTGGAAGAAGCAAAAAAGATAACCGATATAAATATCAATATTTTCAAGGATTTAATTTCGAGCAATACACCTTTAATTGGAATTGAACCTTCGGCAATTTTGACTTTTAGAGATGAATATCTGCGATTGGCATCGGATAAAGAAAATGCGGAACGAATTTCGCAAAATGCATTTACAATCGAGGAATTTTTCAAGAAAGAAATCATCGACGGAAAAATCAGACCTGATTCGTTTTCTGAAGAAACAAAAGAAATTAAAATTCACGGACATTGTCATCAAAAGTCTTTAAGTTCTGTTGAAGCTACTTTTGCGATGCTGAATCTTCCTAAAAATAATACGGTTACGATTTACAACTCGGGCTGCTGCGGAATGGCGGGTTCTTTTGGATATGAAAAAGAGCATTATAAAGTGAGTATGCAAATGGGAGAAGATACTTTGTTTCCAAAAGTTCGAAACACTGCCGAAAATGTAAAAATTGCTGCTGCAGGAACCAGCTGTCGTCATCAAATTTATGATGGGACAAAACGCGAAGCACAGCATCCGGTTAGTATTTTGAGAAATTGCTTGAAGTAAAGAGGAAGCCTGAGCGTAAAGAATTACGTAAGGGAACACTAAGAAAAAAAGTATCCCGATAGCTATCGGGATACTTTTTTTTTCCGCAGATTAAGCAGATTTTACTATTTCTAAAGTCAAAAAAAGAAATCTGCTTAATCTGCTAAATCTGCGGGAAAACTATTTTGACACAGATTACAGGATTAAAATTATTTTTTTTCTAATTGTTATGTCATTTCGACTGAAAGGAGAAATCACAAGCGGAAATATGCAAAGGAAGTCGCCAATCTTTGTCGATGTACTAGTGTGATTTCTCTCCCGAAGCCTCGGGATCGAAATGGCAAACTGTGAGTGTTTGTTATTAGTTTTGTTTAAAATGTTCTGTAAAAATCATTTTTAATCGGTGGCAAAAAAAGCGTAATCTATATAACGACTAAGCCCCATTATTCCGAAGAATAACAGGGCTGAGAAAATGACAAGTTTAAATTGTTATAAATTATTTGGCGCCAGGAGGGCAATGCTCTTTGATATACTTTGTAAAAGTATCAGCAAGATGTTTTGTCGTTCCTTCTCCTTCGTCTATACTGTGTGAACGATTTGGATAAATCATCAAATCGAACATTTTATCATATTTCACCAATTCATTAATCAGAACTTCGGCATTTTTATAATGCACATTATCATCGCCTGTTCCGTGAATGTATAGTAAATTTCCTTTCAGGTTTTTAGCATGTGTTACCGGAGAAGCTTTTATGTAAGTTGCTTCGTTTTCGCTTGGCAAGCCCATATATCTTTCCGTATAAATATTGTCGTAAAAATGCTGATCTGTAACCGCTGCGATCGCAATTCCAGTTTTGTAAATTTCAGGAAACTGAAACATCAAATTCAAAGTTACAGCGCCGCCGCCGCTCCATCCGTGAATAGCAACCCTGTCAGAATCAATAAAGTTCCATTTTAAAACTTCTTTGGCTGCCATAGCTTGATCGTGCGTATTGATAATTCCGATGTTTTTGTAAATCGACTTTCTCCATTTTGTACCTTTCAATACAGGAGTTCCGCGGTTATCCATTGCAATTCCAATATATCCTTCAGGAATTAAAGAGGCAATAAGGGGATAAAAATACGGTTCATCATTTGCAACAGATGCCATTGGTTCACCATAAACATAAAAAAATACAGGATATTTTTTCGAAGCATCAAAATTCAAAGGCTTAGCCATAACACCGTCTATCTCGACTCCATCAACAGTTGTTACCTTAAATTTCTCTAATGAATAATTGCGTTTTGGTGCCGTAAATGAATCTGCAGCTGCAGGAAGTATTTTTTTATGACCAGATAAAGCAACCAAACGCTTGTTGTAATGGCGATTTATATTCGAATTTATGTGTTTAGCATATTTAGCATCAGTCGAAAAACTGTATTCATTTGTGCCTTCAAATTCTTGAGGCGTAACACGTTTTGTTTTCTTGGTGTTTAAATTAGTTTCGTATAAATAACGTTGTGTTGCATCTTTTGGGCTGGCAATAAAATAAACAGATTTTGTTTCTTGATTGTACGCTTTGTAGTAAGCATCAAAATTTTCAGTTGTAACAAGTTCTTTCTTTTTACCGTCGCTGCTGATTTTGTAAATATGCATCCAGCCATCAGCATCTGAACTCCAAAGAAACGATTTTCCATTATCGACAAACTTACACGGAAAAGCATCATATTCGCCAGACGAAATATCAAATACATCAATCCAAGAATCTGATTTTTCCTGATAGATTAAATTCGCTGTTCCAGATTTAGTATCACATTTATAAATAGAAGCTTGATTTTGGTTTCTATTTAATTGAACAACCATTACATTTTGATTGCTGATCCATTCCATTCGAACTAAATAATTATTATCAGGCTCGCCAGGAATATTTAGCCAGTTTGTCTGTAAGGAAGCAATATCAATAACACCAATTTTTACAGATGAAGGTTTTTCTCCAGCTTTAGGATATTCTACCGGAATCGTAAACGGATAAAGAGCATCAGTATTATTGATCATTAAATGAAACTTCGTTTTTGAAGCGTCTACACGCCAAAATGAAATGCTTTTTCCATCAGGACTCCATCTAAAACCGTCACGAGCAGCAAGTTCTTCCTCATAAACCCAGTCAAAAGTACCATTTATGATTTTATCAGTTCCGTCTGTCGTCAAAGGAGTTATTTTTCCAGAATTTAAATTTTCAAGATAAATATTATGCTGCGAAACATAAGCGACATTTTCGTTATCGTTAGAAAATTTAGCAAACATCAACGACGATTTTTCTAAGCTTGTTCCCAGTTGTCTTCCCTTTCCAGTTGTTAAATCAAAATACCAATAATCACCTTTAGTATTTGCTCTCCATACTTTTTTAGAATTGGTAAAAACTAACACTTTTGTTTTGTTATCATTCCAAACCAAATCCTCAATTTCTCCTGTAAAACCAGAATTTTTTAATTGGTCATCACTTAAAATAATTTTCTTTTGATTTAGTTTGTCAACATCATAAACTGCGACATTATCTTGAGAGTTCACCCAAAAAGAGTGTGAGTTTGGCAGCCAGTTGAGTTGATTGATATTAATATCCTCTTGCGCAAAAACGCTGGAGCAGATTAATAAAAAGAGTAACAGATGTTTCTTCATTATATAGGTGTTTTTAGTTTGTTAATAGTATTGCATTTTGAAGAAGTAAATATAATAAGTATTTCGTCTGACTAGGAATTAACTTATGAACTCTGCTTAAATTTAAACATCATTTGAAGAGTATTAATATAAGAACAGAAAAACAGAAACGGCATTACTTTAAATTTTACACTGAAATAAGTTGGGATAAAAATACTATAGGCTTCCCTTCAAAATTTGTATTATATTACTATTTAATAGTCAAATATTATCTTATTTTGGGTTAATATATTATTGTTTTGAGTTTGGTTTAATTGCTTTAAGAAAAAACCTAAATGATTATTTTGATTAAGTTTATTCCTGTTTATTTTGTTTGATTATCTATTGAAGAAAACAAAATCGTTTTATATATTTGAAATCACGATAAAAATTGCATTATTTGCAAAATAAAAGCATAATCACCGCTATAAATTAATTTAAAAAGTAAAACCATATATGGCATTATCAGGTTTATTCCGAAAAAAAACGGTACAAGATATTCTGAAGCAGGTTGCAAAGAACGAATCAGATGGTCATGATGCATTAGGAAAACATTTGACCACTAGAGATTTAACCGCGTTTGGTATTGCAGCAATTGTAGGAGCAGGTATTTTTAGTACCATCGGAAAAGCCAGTGCAGATGGTGGTCCAGCTGTTATTTTTCTGTTTTTATTTACTGCTTTAGCCTGTAGCTTTGCGGCTTTTGCTTATGCTGAATTTGCCTCAATGGTTCCAGTTTCAGGAAGTGCATATACATACTCATATGTTGCATTTGGTGAGATTATTGCTTGGATAATCGGCTGGGCGTTAATCATGGAATATGCCGTAGGAAACATAACGGTTGCCATATCGTGGAGTGATTATTTTACAGGACTTCTCCAGAGCGGCGGGATTCATTTACCGCAGTGGATTCAGATGGATTATTTAACGGCTTCAAACGGCTTTAAAGATGCTGAAGCTTTAATGCGAGGCGGAAAATCATTCGAAAATTTAAGTACCGCATTGCAAGCTGCACATACAGCTTGGACAACGGCACCAACAATAGGATCATTTCATTTTGTAACCGATATACCTGCTTTATTTATCATTATTTTGATTACTGCTTTGGTCTATAGAGGAATGAAAGAGTCTCGTAATGCAAGTAACTTAATGGTAGTTGTAAAACTTTGTGTAGTTCTTTTAGTAATTGCAGTTGGTGCATTCTATGTAGATACAGCAAATTGGGATCCGTTTGCTCCAAATGGAGTTGGAGGTGTATTAAAAGGAGTATCGGCAGTTTTCTTTGCTTATATTGGTTTTGATGCTATTTCTACAACCGCCGAAGAATGTAAAAATCCACAGCGTGATTTACCTCGCGGTATGATGTGGGCAATTATTATTTGTACCATTTTATATATTGCTATTGCTTTAGTTTTAACAGGGATGGTTCGTTATAATGAATTAAATGTTGGAGATCCATTAGCATTTGTTTTCGAAAAATTAGACTTAAAATGGATGTCAGGAATTATTGCAGTAAGTGCAGTAGTTGCAATGGCAAGTGTTTTATTAGTTTTTCAAATGGGTCAGCCTCGTATCTGGATGAGTATGAGCCGTGATGGTTTATTGCCAAAGAAATTCTCTAAAGTTCATCCAAAGTTCAAAACTCCATCATTCGCTACAATTGTAACCGGTTTTGTGGTTGCAGTTCCAGCTTTGTTTTTGAATCTGACAATGGTTACTGATTTGTGCAGTATTGGAACTTTGTTTGCCTTTGTATTAGTTTGTGCAGGAGTTTTAGTATTGCAGGATAAAACAGATATTCCGAGAGGAAAATTTAAAACACCTTATATCAATGCGAAGTTTATTTTACCATTGGCAATAATTGCAGGACTTTATTATTCTTTTGCTTTTAATAATAAAGCTACAATGGCTTTTATAAAAAACGAAACGCAGATAAACGATGTAACAACAATCATTACATCTTTAGATAAAGGAGAATCTGAAAAAGTATTCAATTATTTAGAAAGTATAGACGTTGATAATAAAACTGCAGAAACCGCAGATTTAGAGCATTTGTTAAGCCAATATCAAGATGATGATGCAAAATATGCTGAGGTTGTAAAAGGGCTTCCTATTGCAGATTCTCTAAAATATGAATCAGGACTTAGTTTATTCAAACATAAGATTCCAATGTGGATTTTCCTTTTCGTTTTAGTTGGATTAGCGGTTTGGGCCTTTAGAAAAAACCTGTCTTTAATTCCGCTTTTAGGATTAATCTGCTGTCTTTACATGATGGCTGAATTAAGCGTTTGGAACTGGATTTACTTTACGATTTGGTTATTAATTGGATTGTTGATTTACTTTACTTATAGTAGAAAAAACAGTAAACTGAATACAATAAAGGCATAAATCAAAAGCCTAAAATTAAAAATAAAAACCGTTTTGAATAAAATCTCAAAACGGTTTTTTTATGGCTTTTTTATAAAAATAACCTCCTGTTTACGAAAGTTTTTTCTTAGGTTTGTTGTGTTGTAAAATTTAAATTGTTTTTATTATAAATGAGTTTTTTAAAAAATATATTAGGTAAAAAAGAAACGAAAATAGAATCCTCGAGCGATTTTTGGAACTGGTTTTTAAAACAAGAAAAAGAGTTTTTTAAAATCGTTCAAAACGGAGAAAATATCCATAAAGGTTTCTTTGATAAATTGGCTCCAAAGCTAGAAGAAATTCATTCCGGAATTTATTTTTTGACAGGAATGAGTGACGATCAAACTGCTGAGCTGATTCTAACACCTGACGGCGTACTGCGAAATATTTATGTTATTGAAGAGTTGGTTGAAGCTGCTCCCAAAATTAACGGCTGGAAATTTACTGCACTTAAACCTGCCTGCGATATTAAAGATGTAGGTATTACTTATGAAAATTTCAAATTCAATAAAGACAATTTGAAGTTTTATCCTAACATACATAAAAGCTATCCAGATGAGATAGATTTGACTATAGTTTACGATGATTATATTGAAGAAAAGAAAGCAGCTGTAACAAACGGCGTTCATATTTTTTTAGATAACTATTTAGGCGAAATGCATTCAGTTACTCTAATCGATAATTTAAAAGCTATTGGAAACAGTGACGTTTCAGAAGAATTAATTCCTATTGAAAAATTAAGCGATTATTTGATTTGGAGAGAAAAAGAATTTGTTGAGAAATACGAAGGAATCAGGCATAATACCGATAATGATGGTTACACCAATTTTGAAGGAAAGCGCAAAGATGGCGGAATTGTATTGGCTTTGATAAATACAACGCTTTTAAAATGGGATAAAAAAGCATCGCATCCATGGGTTTTTATTCTTGCAATTGAATTTGAAGACTGTGATAACGGAGGATTGCCAGACGGAAAAACCAATAATAGACTAGAAGAAATTGAAGAAGAAATAATAGAGTATCTGCCAGATTACAATGGGTATTTAAACATAGGAAGAGAAACAGCAAACAACAAAAGAGAACTCTTTTTTGCCTGCAAAGACTTTAGAAATCCATCAAAAACGGCAGACGACTTAATAAAAAAGTATAACGAGGAGTTTAAAATAAATTACGAGCTGTACAAAGACAAATACTGGCAGTCTTTTAAACATTTTGAACAAGATTAAAATAGAAAACCGTTCTGAAAATTTCAGAGCGGTTTTTGTTTTTGCTAGAGCTTGTCGCATATGTTTTTCAGTAATAAAAAAATCCGCTTAGAGAAAAATCTCCAGCGGATTCAAACAAACTAAAAAAAATCGTGCAAATTTATTTATAAAGAATTGTTTCAAATTTATAAAACCCCAAGTTCAACCATACAAGCTTTCATCATTTCGTAAGTACGCTCAATGTCGTTGTCTAGTCCGATAGAAAAACGAATTAAACCATCAGTCAATCCCATTTCATGTTGTTCTTCTAACGGAATTTCACTTGAAGTTGAAGTTCCCGGCGCACTAAACAGTGTTTTGTAAAAGCCTAAACTAACCGCCAAATAGCCTAAATTTCGAGCCTGCATCAATTCCATTAACTCATTGGCTTTCGCCAAAGAACCAACATCAATTGTCAGCATACCTCCAAAACCATATTCTGGGTTAATCATTGTTTTGTATAATTCATGACTCGGATGACTTTTTAATCCCGGATAAACCGTTTTTAAACCGTCTTTTTCAAATTGATCTGCAAGAAAATGTGCGTTATGGCTGTGCTGCTTAATTCTAATATGAAGTGTACGCAGGTTTTTCATTACACTTGCAGAACGTAAACTGTCCATTGTAGGTCCTAAAAGCATGCTTGCGCCAGAATTTACATTTTTCAAAGCATTAATAAATTCTTTAGATGCACAAGTTACGCCGCCAACTGTATCGCTGCTTCCGTTAATGTATTTTGTTAAACTATGAATGACAATATCAGCACCTAATTTTGCTGGTGAAACGGATAATGGCGAAAATGTATTATCGACTACCAATTTCAAATTATGTTTTTTAGCGATTTTAGCCAAACCAGTAATATCAGCCACTTCTAATAACGGATTACTAACCGTTTCACAATATAAAACCTTTGTTTTTGGCGTAATTGCGGCCTCTACAACATCTAGTTTTGTAATGTCAACAAAGCTCGTTTCAATCCCGAATCTAGGTGTAAAGTTTTTCAAAAATGCGTAAGTTCCGCCATAAATCGTTCTGCTTGAAACAATATGATCACCCGCACCGCAAAGCTGCAAAAGAGTAGGTGTAATGGCTCCCATTCCCGAAGCCGAAACATTTGCCGTTTCCGTACCTTCCATCGCTGCCAAAGCCTGATCTAAATACAAATTACTTGGTGACGAATGACGAGAGTATAAATAACAGCCTTCCATATTGCCTTCAAAAGTATCAAACATGGTTTTTGCCGAAAGAAAAGTATAAGTCGAAGAATCAGAAATCGACGGATTCACGCCTCCAAATTCACCAAAGTATTGTAAATCCTGTATTTTATCTGCTGGGTTAAAGTCTTTCATTTTTAGTCAGTTTCAAGTTTTTAGTTGTTTCAAGTTTCAAGTTGTTTGAACCTAGTGTTAGTTATTAGGAGCTAATCCTGCTCCCGAGGCTTCGGGACGCTATATCTTTTATGATTCTCGGCAGCTATCGGCACTATCATAAAAGGATATCGCTTTTATCAGGGCTAGGAAACTCATTTTCAAAAGAAATTCTGTTCAAAATAAGATCTATTTAGATTATTAATCAATACTTAGGTTTATGTTTAGTTTTTAAAACTATAAAAATGCGTTTAGTTCGATTTTTAATCTAAATTTGATTCGGAAAATATAATTTAGTAGATTTTTTTTCATTTCAATAAGTAACCGTAAACTATAAACTGAAACCATGACTTTAGACGCCGTAGATAAAAAGCTCTTAGTTTTATTGCAAACTGACAGTAAGCAGACCAATAAAGAATTGTCTCTAAAACTTAATCTTTCAGTGACAGCAGTATACGAAAGAATAAAAAAGTTGGAGCGCGAAGGAATCATTAAAAGCTACGCCGCCTTAGTCGATAAATCTAAAATCGAAAAAGGATTTGTAGTTTTCTGTCATTTAAAACTCATTCAGCACACAAAAGAGTTTTTAACCAAATTCGAAAGCGAAGTTATCAAACTCAATGAAGTTCTAGAATGTCACCACGTAAGCGGCGATTACGATTATATTCTGAAAGTATTAGTAAAAGATATGGAAGCGTATCGAGAATTTTTGGTTACAAAACTAACTTCATTACAACACATCGGAAGTACACAAAGTACTTTTATGATTAGTGAAGTAAAGAACTCAACAGTGATTTCTTTTTAAGGAGGTTCAAAGTTTTTTTTTAAGGGACTTAGATTCTAAGTTACTGAGGTTCTTAGTTTTTTGAATTGTCTCCAGCTTCAGCTGGAGGTTTTGTATTAAGAATAGAAGAGGGCTTTAGCCAAAATGACGCAGATTTGGCTAAAGCCTTTTGTCTTAAAATTATTCTCCATCCAGCTAAAGCTGGACGCTATTCATTTTTTTATTTTAAATTTTGCGACTTCGCGACTTTGTGAGATTAAAAAAGAAAACTTTGCGTCCCGATTACTATCGGGATTGCGAGATTAAAAAAACAAAAAAACTTTGTGTCTTAGTCGCGATAGTGGAGAAAAGCAAACCTCAAAATTTCACACAAAAAACATTGAAATTTAAACTTTAAACAAAACTTTATTCCTTAATTTTGTATCGCTAAAAATAAAATAGACAAACTATGAGTTCATTTGACGTAGTCATTATAGGTTCAGGTCCTGGCGGATATGTATCAGCAATTCGTTGCGCACAATTAGGTTTCAAAACTGCAATTGTAGAAAAATATAATTCATTAGGCGGTACTTGCCTTAACGTAGGTTGTATTCCTTCAAAAGCATTATTAGCTTCTTCTCACCATTATGCTGAAATTAAACATTTCGCAGATCACGGAATCGAAGTTTCTGGCGATGTAAAGATCAATTTAGAGAAAATGATCGCCCGTAAACAAGCCGTTGTAGATCAAACTTCAGGTGGTGTGAACTATTTAATGGATAAAAATAAAATTACTGTTTTTAATGGTTTAGGTTCTTTCGTAGATGCAACACATATTTCAGTTGCAAAAGCAGACGGAACATCTGAAACTATTGAAGCAAAATATACTATAATCGCAACAGGTTCTAAACCGTCTTCTTTGCCATTTATCAAAATCGATAAAGAAAGAATCATCACTTCTACTGAAGCTTTAGCTTTAAAAGAAGTTCCTAAACACCTAGTAATTATTGGTGGAGGTGTTATCGGAATCGAGCTTGGACAAGTTTACTTACGTTTAGGAGCTCAGGTTTCTGTAGTTGAATTCATGGACAGAATTATTCCAGGAATGGATAGTTCTCTTTCAAAAGAATTAACTAAAGTGTTGAAAAAACAAGGAATGAAATTCTACGTTTCTCACAAAGTAAAATCAGTAGAAAGAAACGGCGATGCTGTTACAGTTCAAGCTGAAAACGCAAAAGGAGAAACAATTACGCTAGAAGGAGATTACTCATTAGTTTCTGTAGGTCGTCGTCCTTATACTGACGGATTAAACGCAGATAAAGCTGGAGTTAAAATTTCAGACAGAGGACAAGTTGAAGTAAATGATCATTTACAAACTAATGTTCCAAATATCTATGCAATTGGAGATGTTGTTCGTGGAGCAATGTTAGCACACAAAGCAGAGGAAGAAGGAACTATGGTTGCTGAGATCTTAGCAGGCCAAAAACCACATATCGATTATAACTTAATTCCAGGTGTTGTTTATACTTGGCCAGAAGTTGCTGCAGTTGGACAAACGGAAGAGCAATTGAAAGCTGCAGGAATAGCTTACAAATCTGGAAGTTTCCCATTCAAAGCGTTAGGACGTGCAAGAGCAAGTGCTGATTTAGACGGATTTGTAAAAATCCTTGCTGATGAAAAAACAGATGAGGTATTAGGAGTTCACATGATTGGTGCTCGTACAGCTGATTTAATTGCTGAAGCAGTTACTGCAATGGAATTTAAAGCTTCTGCTGAAGATATTTCAAGAATGAGCCATGCGCATCCAACTTTTGCTGAAGCAATAAAAGAAGCAGCATTAGCAGCAACAGATAATAGAGCTTTACACGTATAATTTTTTACGTATAAATTATATTTAAACCGTCAAAATTATTTTTTGACGGTTTTTTTTTATTGCCTCGTTATTTTAAAAGTATAATAGGTTTCTTTGTTTTTTAAGTAAACACTATAAACGCCTTCAGCTTCATTGTAGATTCTGTAAAGATATTTGTCACCTTTAAGGCTTAAATTTTTTCGGGATAGATTATTGCTTTCTATAAACTCTAATTCAAATTCGCAATTGCCTTTTTGTTTAAAATGCAGTTTTGAAAAAGTATCGTCGCTGAATTTTTCAATCCATAACTCATCATTTAAAGTTACTTCTACTTTATTGCCGTCATTTTCATAATAATAGTATTGGGCAGCTTTTTCAAAACTATTGCATTGTTCTCTGGAAACATTTTCAATTGGTTTGTCAGATTGCATAGACCAACTGCTTTTTGTTGATTGATTTGGAAAAAGAGCGACAAACTCGTTACAGTTTTTATGCAGCCTGAAAAATATTTGTTCAAACACTTTTCGCTGAATAATACTGTCTTTAAATTTGGATAAATAAGGAGTAATATGAGAATTATTTATAGTATTGATTCTAATCTCATCGTTTAAGTTCTTATTTTGAACTAATGATTTACAGATCTCAACGTTTAACGAGTCTACAGATTGAATAGATTGAGATTTGGAAATAGAAGTGTAAAATAAGAGAATAAAAAATAGGTAGATTTTCATTTGGATCTGTTAGTTAGTATATCAAATGTAGGTTTTAGTAAGGATATTCTAATAATTCAGAATGGACTTTTTTTATTTTTATTGTATGCATTTTTTAATGCCCGAAAAAATATTAAGTGTCAGGAAATTTTTGTAAATTAGAGGTATGATTTTGATAATGTGTTTGTTGTAATGTGTTGTTTGATAAATATATAGAGATGCCTCTCTAAAAAACTAGAATTGCATTTTACTTCATTTTAGAAAACGCTTATTGAAGAGAATTGTATATAACTGCCGAAAATTCTCGGAATGATTAAAGTACCATAAAAGTCAATAATGAGGACTATAGTGTCAAAAAAGACAAATGGGAAGAAAGCATCGGGAAAGCCAAGTTTATCAAAAAGGATGATATTGGTATGCTCAGGGTCTCGTTTTTTGGTCCTTTTTATAAAGGTTATACTTTTTTTAAATTAAAATGTGCACTAACAGCCGGCGAAAGTTTAAGGTATAAATATTCTTTCGAGTGAAACTAAAACAGGCTAAAAATAAACCCGGAAGGTTTTTAAATCTTCCGGGTTTATTTTTTTAAGATGAAAAACGAATCAAGGAGTGAAAACAGTTTTATAATTATCCCAGTATCTGTAAATTAAGAATAAATTCCCTAAGAAAAGTAATCCAGCTATTGGCAGGCTTTCAGGAGTTAAAAAATAATTAATAAACAAGATGTTGATTTGACGACGTTTTTGACTTTGAATTTAATATCTGCCGTTCGGATAAACTTTTGTTTGCTGTTTTTTTGTTCGACCGCTGCCGATGATGAAACAGCAGTGCTGTCTGTTGTCATTTTTAGATCTGCAGATTCTCCAGAAGCATGATCTGCTTTTTTACAAGAAAATAATACTGTGATAATAATCAAGGAAGTCAATCCTAATTTTGCAATTGTTTTCATAAAGGTTATATAATTTGATTAATAAAAATATGGAGTCTGTTCTTCAGACTTTTTTAACTGTAGATTAGAAAATTTTAAAGATTGAAGAAATCTTTATGAATCTTTTAATCTGGATTTTTTCCGAGTAGTTTTTAATCAAATAGCAAGAAAAGGTTTAATAATTAGCATTAATTCGATATACTAAAAAGTGTGCCATTTTTTTTGAGGATTCTTTATATCGAAGGATTTTTTTTGTCGTAATTTTGAAACCTAAAATTCATACTTCTTTGAGAGTTTCAATTCATAAACATATTTCCAATCCAGCTCAATTTAAACAACAGCTGATGAGCTGGTCACAGCAGTTTCGTGAGATCGTTTTTCTAGACAGTAATTCGTATCCGCAGGAATATTCAAGCTTTGATTTTATTTTGGCTGTAGATGCCTTTACATCTTTAAAAACCGATTTTCAAAATGCCTTTGATGATTTAAAACAATATCAGCAAACAACGAAAGACTGGCTTTTTGGTTATCTTTCTTATGATTTGAAAAATGATATAGAAGATTTAAAATCGAATAATTTTGATGGATTAAATTTTCCGGATTTGTTTTTCTTTCAACCAAAAAAAATATTTTTATTGAAAGACAATCAGCTCGAAATTCAGTATTTAAACCTTTGCGATGATGAAATTGAAGATGATTTTAGCGAGATAGTCGAAATCCAAAAATCAGAAGTTGAGAGTTCAGCATCTTTAAAAATCGAACAACGCATTTCTAGAGATTCATATGTTGAAAAGGTAAATAAAATGCTGCAGCATATTCATATTGGTGATATGTATGAAGCGAATTTTTGCATGGAATTCTATAGTGAAAATGCAGTTATAAATCCGTTAGAAAAATTTCTAAAACTAAATGAAATTTCGCAGGCGCCATTTTCAGTATTCTTTAAAAATCACAAACAATATCTGCTTTCGGCTTCACCAGAACGATATCTTAAAAAAATAGGAGAGGATGTTATTTCTCAGCCGATAAAAGGAACTTCAAAGCGCTTTTTAGATCCAATTGAAGATCAGAAATCAAAAGACTATTTGGAATCTGATGCAAAAGAACGAGCCGAGAATATTATGATTACAGATTTGGTGCGGAATGATTTGTCACATACCGCACAAAAAGGTTCTGTAAAAGTTACAGAGTTGTGTAAAATATATTCGTTTTTGCAGGTGCATCAAATGATTTCGACGATAACTTCAAAATTAGATGCTCAGTATTCACCAGTAGATGTTTTAAAGACGACTTTTCCAATGGGAAGTATGACTGGAGCGCCAAAGATTTCGGTTATGAAAATTATTGAAAATTTGGAAGAAACCAAACGTGGCTTATACAGCGGAGCCGTTGGTTATTTTACACCTGACGGCGATTTTGATTTCAACGTTGTAATTAGAAGTATTTTGTACAATCAAGAGAATAAGTATGTTTCTTTTTCTGTTGGAAGTGCAATAACATCGCTGTCAATCCCTGAAAAAGAATACGAAGAATGTTTGCTCAAAGCTAAAGCAATGCACGAAGTTTTACAATAGAGATATTGCCACGAATTACACGAATTTGCACTACTTATTTTTTCTTCAATTTTAGAAAAAAATAGAGCCACAGATTAAAGGATTAAAATGATTAAAAAAATCTGTGTAAATCTTTTTAATCTGTGGCGAAATAAAAAAATAATTCGCGGAAATTAGTGTAATTCGTGGCAGAAAAAAACGGGCTTAACATTTCATTTAAAAATAGATCGAATTTAATTTTTTACTTTTATCAAATGTTTTCAAAATTTCAAAATCATATCGTTTCAAGGTTTCCTTTTTTAGCAGAAAAAAAACTTTTTCTTGCTGTGAGCGGCGGTTTAGACAGTATGGTATTATTGCATTTATTGAAACAGCTGCCATATGAAATCGCTGTGCTTCATTGTAATTTTCAGCTTCGCGGATTAGAGAGTTTTGGAGATCAGACTTTTGTTGAAAATTATTGCGATCAAAATAATATTCCAGTTTTTACAACTCAATTTGATACTGAAGCTTTTGCAAAAGATTATAAGTTATCGACACAAGTTGCGGCTCGTGAACTTCGCTACAGCTGGTTTTATGAGCTTTTGGAAGAGAAAGATTTCGATTATATCTTAACTGCTCATCATGCCGATGATAATTTGGAAACATTCATAATCAATTTGTCTCGAGGAACTGGACTGGATGGATTGAGTGGGATTCCAGAGCAAAATGATAAAATTATACGTCCGCTTTTGCCTTTTTCAAGAGAAGAAATTTTGAAATATGCTGAAGAAAATAAGATAGAATGGCGTGAGGACAGCAGTAACGCATCTAATAAATACCTGAGAAATAAAATACGTCATGATTTAGTTCCGATTTTAAAAGAATTAAATCCAAACTTTTTAAATGCTTTTCAGAAAACACAGTCTTATCTGCAGGAATCTCAGGTTATGGTTGAAGATGCTTCGATTATGATTTATCAACAGGTTGCAAAAGAGGCTGGTGACGATATTCATTTCGATTTAAAAAAGCTTAAAAAACTTCCTAACTATAAATCTTATTTGTACCAATGGCTTCATGAATTCGATTTTTTAGCATGGAATGATATTTATGATTTGGTAAATGGACAGTCTGGTAAACAAGTTTTTTCGGCTGAGTTTAGACTGCTTAAAAACAGGGATACTTTGATTTTGAGTCCTATTTCTGAAATGTCAGAAAAGGAGCAGTTTGAAATTAATGAAAATGAAAAAGAAGTTAATTTTCCCTTAAAGTTAAAGCTTTGTAACGTAGGTCACATAACAATAGATTCAAATAAAGCTATATTTGTGGACGCCGATAAAATCCAATTCCCATTAGTATTACGTAAATGGAATGAAGGAGATGTTTTTCATCCGTTTGGAATGCATGGAAAATCAAAAAAAGTGAGCAAACTTTTTAAAGATGAAAAGTTGTCTCTAATTGAGAAGGAACAAACTTGGATTTTATGTTCCGATGATCAAATTGTCTGGGTTGTTGGAATTAGGCAAGATGAACGTTTTAGAATAAAAAATACCTCAAATAAAATACTTAAAATAGAACTACAATAATGAATTTTACTCAATCTAATCAAGCAGGAATGCTACAAAGTTTCAGGAGCAAATCGATTTTATTTTTACTGTTTTTCATTTTTGCCTTTGCAAAAAGTAATGCTCAAATTTTAGAGCCAGTTAAATGGACTGCAAAAATTGAAAAAAAATCAGGAAACAATGCAGTATTAATTTTTGATGGAACGATCGAAAAAGACTGGCATATGTATTCGCAGTTTACGCCAGATGGCGGACCGCTTGCGCTGGAAATTACGTTTAAAAATCAAAAAGGAAATTACGAATTAGTTGGAAAAGCAAAAGAAGGCAAAACTAAAACGGCTTTTAATGATGTTTTTGGTGTAAATGAAACTTTCTTTGAAGGAAAAGCACATATTGAACAAGAGATAAAAATCATAAACCCAAACTTAAAAACGGTTGATGTAGATTTTGATTTTCAGGTTTGTAAAGAGGTTTGTATCAATTCAAGTAAGAAATTTTCAATTGCAGTGCCTTCAACATTCAAAATGGATGAGGTTCCTGCGGTTGCAGAATCAAAATTGGATGAAACAAAAGTAGCAGGAATCGCAGTTGATACGGTAAGTAAAACTGCCGCATCAGAGAAAGTAGAACCGGCTAAAGCTGATACTACAACAGCTAAAGCTGCTGATGATATTCAGAAACCAGCTCCTGCAAGAAGTTTATGGTCAATCTTTTTTATTGCATTTATCTCAGGATTTGCGGCTTTATTGACGCCTTGTGTTTTCCCGATGATTCCAATGACGGTTAGTTTTTTTACCAAACAAAGTAAAAGCAGAGCAAAAGGAATTAGAAATGCCGTTATATATGGACTTTCAATTATTGCAATTTATGTAATTTTAGGATTAATAGTGACTAAGATATTTGGTGCAGATGCTTTAAATGCGTTGTCAACGGATGTATGGTTTAACTTAATTTTCTTTGTAATCCTGATCATTTTTGCTACTTCATTTTTGGGAGCTTTCGAAATTATGCTGCCAAATTCATGGGCAAACAAAGCAGATCAACAAGCTGACAGAGGTGGAATAATTGGAATTTTGTTTATGGCTTTGGCTTTGGCAATTGTATCATTTTCTTGTACTGGACCAATTGTTGGAACTCTATTAGTTGAAGCAGCTTCAAACGGAGGAATTGCTCCAATTGTTGGAATGTTAGGTTTCTCATCAGCTTTAGCTTTGCCATTTATGTTATTTGCTATGTTCCCAGGTTGGTTAAATTCATTACCAAAATCTGGCGGATGGTTAAATACAGTAAAAGTTGTTTTAGGATTCTTAGAATTGGCTTTGGCATTCAAATTTTTATCAAATGCTGACTTGGTTCTACAGTTACACTTTTTAGAAAGAGAAGTTTTTATCGCAATTTGGATTGCTATTTTTGCGGCTTTGACTTTGTATTTATTCGGAAAAATTACTTTGCCGCATGATAGTCCGTTACATCATATTTCAGTTGGAAGATTATATTTAGGATTACTTACGCTTGTGTTTACAGTGTATTTAATTCCAGGACTTTGGGGAGCGCCTTTGAAATTAATAAGTGCTTTTCCGCCGCCGCCGCAATATAGTGAAAGTCCATTTGGTGTAGGAGGAAGCTCGGCAGGAGGAAGTAATAGTACAGACGCTGTGAAAGGAATGCCGGAAGGTGCTGAATTAGGACCGCATGGTATTATGGTTTTTCATGATTATGAAGATGGATTGGCGTATGCAAAGTCAATCAATAAACCAATTATGTTAGATTTTACAGGTTATGCTTGCGTAAATTGCCGAAAAATGGAGAATAATGTTTGGTCTGAACCAACGATTCTTCCAATTTTAAAGAATGATGTTGTTTTGATTTCTTTATATGTTGATGATAAACGTGAATTGCCAGAAGAAGAACAATTTGTAACCGCTTCTGGAGATAAAATCATTACAGTTGGTGATAAATGGACCGATTTTATGATTTCAAAATATAAAACTAATACGCAGCCTTTGTATATAATTACAGATTTAGAAGGAAATAATTTAAATCCTTCTAAACCAACAATTAGTTATGTAAGTGCAGATGAGTATTTACATTGGTTAAAAGAAGGAATTTCAAACTTTAAATAGTTTTAAGAATAAAGGAAATATCCTAAAAGCTAAAATCTACAGTATTTTGTAAAGGCATTTAATTCAAACAAAAAGCACTCTAAGTTTAAACTTAGAGTGCTTTTTTATTTAAAGGACAAAGGGGAAATTGATTCTTATAAAAATTCTCCGTGTTGTGAGATATCTAAACCTAATTCTTCTTTCTCTTCCGTAACTCTTAGAGGTGTAATTTTATTTACAATAAAGAATAAAGCGTAAGAAGCAACAAAAGCAAAGATGGATACAACTACTAATGCGGTTAATTGATTGATAAATAAAGTTGGTGTTCCAAAAACTAAACCTTGATTATCTCCAACAGCTGGATTAATAGCTTTTGAAGCAAAAACTCCAGTTAACAACATTCCTACCATACCGCCAACACCGTGACAAGCAAATACATCAAGTGCATCGTCAATTTTTCCTTTAGGGAATTTGCTTACTACAAGATTACTTACAATAGCTGCAAATGCACCAATAAAGATAGCGTGAGATATACTAACAAAACCAGCTGCAGGTGTAATTGCTACAAGACCTACAACAGCTCCAATACAAGCGCCAAGTGCAGATAATTTGTGCCCTAAAATTTTATCTAAGAAAACCCAAGCCATTGCAGCGGCAGCAGCAGCAACAGTTGTTGTTCCTAAAGCTTGTACAGCTAAACCGTTTGCTCCTAAAGCTGATCCAGCGTTAAAACCAAACCATCCAAACCATAACAAACCAGTTCCTAACAATACATAAGTAATTCTAGCCGGATTAACTTTTTGAACTTTTCTTTTTCCTAAAAAGATTGCTCCAGCAAGTGCAGCCCATCCTGCACTCATATGTACAACTGTTCCTCCTGCAAAGTCAAGAACTCCCATTTTAAAGAAAATTCCATCAGGATGCCATGTCATATGTGCTAAAGGAGAATATATGAAAATGATAAATAAAACCATGAATAACAAGTAAGCCCAAAAGCGTACACGTTCTGCAAATGCACCAGTAATTAAAGCAGGTGTAATGATTGCAAATTTTGCCTGAAATAATGCGAATAGCATAAACGGAATTGTTGGTGCAAGACTCCAAGCTGTGCTCATTCCAACACCTTCAAAGAATAAGTTGTATGATGGATTTCCAATGATTCCTCCAATTGTAGGACCAAAAGCTAATCCAAAGGCAACAACAACCCATAAAATGGTAACAATTACCATTGCCATAAAACTTTGAAGCATTGTGCTGATAACGTTTTTCTTACCTACCATTCCGCCATAGAAAAATCCTAATCCAGGAGTCATTAACAATACAAACGCAGTTGCAACGATCATCCAGGCAGTATCTCCAGTATCAAACTTTACAGCTTCTGCAGGAATTGGGTTATCTGCTATGATAAAATTTGATATAAAGGTTAGTACTAAAATAGTGATAAGAATCACACTTAAAATAATTTTTCGCATAGTTATTTAGTTTTAAAATTTTTGATAAAAGTATAAAATCATTCAATACCCCATAAAGAAATAGGGTCAAGTGTTTAATTTTTATTAAATTTTCATTTTGACCCCTTTAATTTTAGATCTATTTCTTAAAATATACTTAAAATTTGCAATTTGTTAATCGTTGGAGTATGATTTGTACTTTTTGTGAGTTTTGTTAACTAAAAAACGTGAGAATAGTTTTCTTTTTAAGAGTAACGATGCGTAAATAATTGAAAAATAAAGAAAAATGGTTTTATTTGTAAATAAAAAAGGCATCAGATGAATTTTTCAAATGATGCCTTTTTTGGTATAAGGTATAGTTTTATTTCTGATTGAATTTTGTCTTAAATTTATCGTTTAATTTGGTTTGGAAAGTTTCTAAAATAATAGTTCTTCCTTGAATAAAAGCACTCGTTAATTTATTTGTTCTCATATCCAATGCATCACCTTCTGAGATAAATAAAGTGGCATCTTTACCCGTTTCCAATGTTCCGCAGCTAGTATCAATACCTAATAATTTTGCCGTATTTGAAGTTATCAGTTGTACAGCCTTTTCTTTATCTAAACCAAAAGCGGCGCAAGTTCCTGCTAAAAAAGGAAGATTTCTAACACTCATACGTTCATGATCACCACTGTTTTCTAATCCAACCACGATACCTTTGTCTGTTAAGATTTTGGCCATTTTATATGGTAAGTTTACATCTTGATCATCGCTTGTTGGCATATCATGTACACGTCTTAATAAAACGCCCACATTGTATTTTTGCAATACATCAGCTGCTTTGTAAGCCTCAAATCCTCCAACAATAACAATCTTTTTAATTTGATTATTGATTGCTAATTGAATGGCATCTACAATTTGCTTTTCTTCATCAGCATGAATATAAAGGATTTGCGAGCCATCAAAAAGCCCTTTTGTGGCTTCAAGAACAATATTTCTTTCTTTATTAGAACCTTGATTGTAGGCTTTAGCATTTATTAAAAATGCATTTATTTCTTCTGATTGTTTCGGGTAATCTTTATTTGCTTCAATTAATCCAGGCTCAAACCATGATCCAGATTTTTTAAAACTAGATGGAAAATTAAGATGAATTCCGTCATTTTCTTTTACAATAGCATCCTGCCAGCTCCACGCATCTAATTGAACAACAGAAGAAGTTCCTGAAATTCGACCGCCTCTTGGCGTAACTTGAGCAATTAAAATACCATTTGGACGAACAGTTTCAACAACCTTAGATTCAGAATTATAAGCAATAATACTTCTCACATTCGGATTAAAACTTCCTATTTCTTCTTCATCGTCTGATGATTTTACAGCATCAATTTCAACTAATCCTAAAGTAGTGTTTGGAGCAATAAATCCTGGGTAAACGTGTTTGCCACTGGCGTCGATAGTAGTATCATAGGCGTTGGCAGCTAATCTAATAGTTGTTGCATCTGCAACTAATGTTATTTTTCCGTCTTTAAACCCGATAGCACTGTTTTGAATCACTGTACCGTTGCCTAAATGTGCAGTGGCATTTAAAATCAAAACCGATTTAGTTTGTTTTGGTGCCGGAATTTGCTGTGCGTATATTGAAACAGAAGCAAAAAATACAGGCAGCAGTTTATAAATATATTGATGTATCATGTTGTCTTTTTTTATTATTTTGAAATTTTTAAAAGCTTTATAACTGTTCTAAAGTGTCACAGTGATATTCTTTTTTTTCTTTTCGAGTTGGCTGCTGTGTACTGTTTCCTTTGTTTTTTTCCTGCAGCATTTGTCCAATTAATTCATTTCTTTCTTTCGTAATTGCCAATTGTTTTTGCGCATCTTTTTCAAGATCAAAATAAACAACTCCTTCAATGATTGTTTTTTCTGCTTTAGCATAAATAGATAATGGATTTTCACTCCATAATACAACATCTGCATCTTTACCCACTTTTAAACTTCCTACTTTATCATCGATGTGTAATAATTTAGCAGGATTTAGAGTTACAAACTTCCAAGCTTCTTCTTCAGAAATATTACCATATTTAACTGCTTTTGCGGCTTCTTGATTCAATCTTCGCGACATTTCGGCATCATCTGAGTTGTAAGCAACTACTAATCCTTCATTGTGCATAATTGGTCCGTTAAACGGAATGGCATCATTTACTTCAAATTTATAAGCCCACCAATCAGAGAAAGTCGAAGCACCAACACCGTGTTCCTTCATTTTATCTGCTACTTTGTAACCTTCAAGAATATGGGTAAATGTATTTACCTTGAAATTAAATTTTTCGGTAACATTCATTAACATTAAAATTTCAGATTCTACATAAGAGTGACAGGTAATAAAACGTTCTTTATTTAATATTTCTGCGATCGTTTGTAATTCTAAATCAACTCTTGGCGCTTTTCCTTTTTTAGAACCGGTATTGAATTTTTTCCAGTTTTCATCGTATTCTTTTGCAAGCTGAAAATAATCAGTAAAAACTTGTTCAACTCCCATTCTGGTTTGTGGAAAACGAGTAGGATTATCAATTCCCCAATTGGCTTGTTTTACATTTTCTCCCAAGGCAAATTTGATGAACTTAGGCTGATTTTTATATAACATTTCGTCTGGAGAAGAACCCCATTTCCATTTTACAATTGCAGAACGACCTCCAATTGGGTTTGCTGATCCGTGTAATAATTGTGAAATAGTTACACCTCCTGCAAGATCTCTATAAATATTAATGTCTTCAGAGTTTACAACATCTTGAATAGTAACTTCGGCAGTAGAATTATGTCCGCTCTCATTTACACCTTTTGAAATTGCAATATGTGAGTGCTCGTCGATAATACCACTTGTAATATGTTTGCCTTTTGCATCAATAATAGTTGCAGAAGCATCAGAGATATTTTTACCGACAGCAGCGATTTTTCCGTTTTTTATAAGAACATCAGTTTCCGTTAGAATTCCGTCTTTTTCATTCGTCCAAACAGTAGCATTTTTAAACAATAAAGTCTGTGCAGTTTGTTTTTTAGAATCTCCAAAAGCAATATTAGGATACGTTACAGGGATGATAGTATTAGGTTTTTCTACTTTAGCAGAATCTTTTACAGCAACAAACGGACTTGTTTTTACTGCATTCCAAACCAATTCATCTCCATTAGATAAAACCGCTTTTCCTGATAAACTTTCAGGTTTTTCAATAAGTCCTGTTAAACGAGTAAAAGTTGATTTAGTAGAATCTGCAGGTTTAATAACTAGAGAAATCCAGTTTTTAGAAAAGGCAAAAGTTGTTTTTAGCTTTTTAGCGTCAACGGTTGTTATTTCAGATTTTGGAGTATGCGCAGTTCCGTTAATTTTCCATTTATAAATGTCTTTTCCAATAGTTAAATCATAATTACCGCGAATATCTTTTGCGTTAATGTCCGTTACTATAAATTTATTTCCTTGAACCCAGTTTTCAAATAAGACTGTTTTCTCGTCAAAAACTTCTCCCGAAGTAATAATGAAATTGGCATAACTTCCTGTTTTTAAGCTTCCAACTTCATTGCTTTTTCCTAAAATTGCAGCAGGAATTGTAGTTAGTGCTTCTAATGCTTTTGTTTTATCAAAACCATATTTAATTGCTTTTAAAAGATTAGGTTTAAAATCTTCAACTTTTTTTAGTTTATCTGTAGTCAAGGCGAAAACAATTCCGTTGTCCGAAAGTACTTTTAAGTTCGTTGGTGCTTGATTCCAAAAACGCATATCAGCCAATTCAATTTGATTGGATAAATAAGGATTTGTAACATCATAAGCTTCTGGAAAACTTATCGGAATAATGAATTTGGCATTTGTGCTTTTGATTTCTTCTATTCTTTCAAATTCATTACCACTTCCTTTTAAAACATAGTTTAAACCAAATTCTTTGGCAATTTTTGCTGCTCTTAAACTGTTTAGTTTATCTTCTGAAGCAAAAATCTGAACTAGTTTTTCATTGTTCGCTAATGCTTCTAAAGACAAATCTTTGGTTTCAGAATTTCCTTTTTTGTACCAATCCAGATCTAAATACATCTGACGCAACAATGCCATCATTCCCATAAGCGAGCTTGGATACGCTTGGTTGGTTAGTGCACTTCTCGTAAAGGCAAAATGGTTGGTCAGTTTGTTGGCAATAATTTGTTTGCTGTTATCAGTATTGTTTAAAGCAACCAAAGCGCCAGTTCCTTGAGCAACTCCATCAGGAATATGAGTTCCAACAACACCAAAACCAGCTTTTAATAATTCTTCGGCTTTAGGCTGGTCGTATTTAAACGTTTCATAGGTATTTACTTCCGGAAGTATACTTTCGTTCCAGTAATAGCCAGTTTTTTTTGTGTCATATAATGGGTTACGATCACGTCCTCTAGCTAAGTTGGGTTTAGGTTTTTCAACTCCAAAAGAAGTATAAATATCAATAAAGGAAGGATAAATTGTTTTTCCTGTAAGATCAATTGTGATACTGTTTTTAGGAATGGAAATCGTATTTCCAACGGCAACAACTTTCCCATCTTGGATGAGCAGGCTGGCTTTTTCAATTTTTTGCGTTGGAGTTACATAAATCGTTGCATTGGTAAATACAGTGTAATTTTTAATTTTGTTATGAACACTTTCATTAACGGGAAAATAATCTTGCGCATGTGTTTTTGTTAAAAAGATGCTCAAAAAGAGTAGTAGTAAAGCTTTTTTCATGGATAATTGGGCTAATTTTTCATAAAAATAACAATTATTAGTATTTAAGCAAGCGTAAAATTTAAAAAGTGTTTTTTTATTGAAGTAAAGCTATGAAAAGGAAGAATTGATAGGTTTTGTATGGTGATTTATGGAATCTTGTAGTTTCTAATTGCTTTTTTTGATAATGCTACCATTTTTATTTTGAGGTGTATAAGATGAGTAAGTTCTAGTGTAAAAAAAGAAGTTTTTTTGAAGTGAAAAATAGTGTTCTCTTTTCTGAAATTAATAACGCGTTTAGGTAAAATTGAAGTCTTAAATTTAATGTAGTAAAATATTTACAAATAATAAAGAATTTCCATTTAAATTAAATACATTTACTTTTCATTAAAGAAATTATGCTAGTAAAAGTTTATGGAAGTGCTGTTTTTGGAGTTGAAGCGACAACCATTACCATCGAAGTGCACATGGACAAGGGTATTGGTTATCATTTAGTTGGTCTTCCTGATAATGCAATTAAAGAAAGCAGTTTTAGAATTGCTGCCGCACTTAAAAACAACGGATTAAGTCTGCCGGGAAAAAGAATAACAATAAACATGGCTCCCGCCGATCTTCGTAAAGAAGGTTCCGCGTATGATTTACCGCTTGCAATGGGAATTTTGGTTGGTTCAGATCAAATAAAAGCACCAGAAATTGAACAATATATTATTATGGGTGAACTTTCTCTTGACGGAAGTTTACAGCCTATTCGAGGTGCTTTGCCTATTGCTATAAAAGCAAAAGAGGAAGGATATAAAGGCTTTTTTCTGCCGATTCAGAACGTAAAAGAAGCGGCAATTGTTACCGGTTTAAATGTTTACGGTGTTTCTAATCTACAAGAAATAATTGATTTTTTCGCAGGAAAAGGAGCTCTCGAACCAACCGTGATAGATACTCGCGCCGAATTTCATAAAACACTAGATTTCCCTGAATTTGATTTCTCCGATGTCCGTGGGCAGGAAAGTATAAAACGCTGTATGGAAATAGCCGCGGCAGGTGGACATAATATTATATAAATATAGTAAACAAATACCACTTTACTAATAATCAATATTAAAATCATGTCTCTTATTGAATTTAATCTAGTTTGTTTGAAATAATTAGATCATCTTTAAAAGAGTTGTTTAGTTCCAAAACTAATTCTTTAAATGGTGACCAGTTACGTTTGATTGTTGCTAAGCTTTTGTTGATTTTTATTGCAATCTTGTCTTGTGTTATTTTACCATCATTTTGAAAGTTCCAATTATCAATTGCATCATTGATGAACTTTTGTGTTTTGTCAGTTTTTATTTTACCCATTAATACAGCGGTAGTTTTTTGCTTTTCTTCTTTGGTTATTTTTTTATTTGGGTTGAATATAATTTTTCTTTCCCTATTCAAGTATGGTTCTAGTGTTCCTTCGTTACGTTTTTTAATAACCCCAGCTACTATTGACTTTATTTTATCTTCCTCATATTTTTGAGTAAAATGTCTATTGATTTCACTGGCACATGCCATCAGGAAACCATTCTCCATAGTTGGGTTCAATAGTGCATATTGAGACAATACACCAAACATGGTTCTGTTCCGTTGACCGACTTCAATTCTTTTTGGTATAAATGGAATACAAAGATTTTTCTTTTCATCAAATACAATATAATCACCATCAGTACCTTTAAAATAATCATCAATATTATTGAATCTTATTTTATCTGATGGTAAAAAAGTGTCATCTACTGTTATAAGTCTTTCTCTTTTCTCTTCCTCTTGTATAGGAGTAAATGACACCTTTTTACTAATTGCTTGAAAAGTAAATGAATCTTTATTCTGGTAGAGATTAGTGTCATAAGACAATATGTTCTGTTGGGTGGCTTTACATGCACCTAAATCAGTCTGCACACCTAGTAAGCCACCAACGGCTTGATATGTGTCTTTAAAGTTAGTAAGTGATAGACCATCGACTTTAACTAAGATACCTAGTCCTGTTTCGGAAAGTGATTTCCAACAGGCATATATGTATGGATTGGTTAAATCAATATTAGTAGAATCATCAACGTCAATGTATATTAGCCCAGTTGGCATATCTATTGTTCCGTTTGACGCTTTACCGCTGAATTTAAAGTTAAATCGAAATGTTGGGAGCTTATTTGTTTTTATGTTTTGGTAAACTGGAGATGATTTACCAAGTTTTCTTATGTCTAAAATTGTTTGTAAATTGGAGTCACCATGTTTGATTGTTGAAAGGGCTTCATCAATCGTTACGTTTTTGTCTATAAAAGGTTTTTTCCCATTTATAAATTGGTTAATAATTAGCATTAAAAGGTTAATATTATTCTCTCGTTATTGTTCTCTCATTTTTACTTGGTGAGAGAAGCTGGGAGATATGCCTATCTTTTATCCCAGCACCCAAGGCAATCATTACTGACTACTTTTATAAATATCTGAGCATTTATCTAAATCCAATTTTTTCAATTATTTATTAAAATTGGGTTCCAAATGAGATAAAAACTAAATACATCTTAATATATGAATAATTTCTGAAATTATCAAGTGTTAGCTAATAATTACTGTTACTTTTTGCAATAAATTTTAACTTTTAAGCTATTTTATCTGTACCATTTTGCACCAGACGCTCCAGTATTTGTTAGGTAACAAAAAGAGGAAATCAGCTATTTGCAGGAATCTGAAGATGGTTTATGTCATTGATTACCTAATTAAATTGTACTGTGTTCATAATGCCTCTTATTTTGGTTTCATTTTTGCTTTTTTTGCCTTTCTTTGGACCTCAATGATCTGGGTTAATTAAAAATATCTGACAGTGGAAATGAAATTGACATCTAAATATTCCCTTTTAAAATATGAAGGCTTTTCTCTAATAAAGCTTTGGCCTCTTCTACTTCACTTTCTGTAATTATGCTTCCTTTTGTTGGAATAAACATTTCTCTTATATCAACATCCAACGCCTCGGCCAACTGAATCAGTAAACTTATAGTTGGCAGATTTTTCTCTGATGAAATATTGGATATTGTGGTCACGCTAACTCCAACCTTATTAGAAAGCTCTTCTCTTGAAATTCCTTTCAAATTCATCAATTGTTTTAGTCTTAATATTTCCATTTTTAGTTTTTTATTCTCCAAAGATACACAAAAAGTAAACAATACTTGCTTTTTATAATAATAAATAAAGTAATACTTGTTTTTTAATAAAATATAACTTTACTTTGCAATACAATAATAAAGCAATACTTGATTATATGACTGCAACAGACTTTAAAAAAGAATTAAAAGAAATCAAAGAAAACTTGAAAGGTCTAACACTTCAATTGGTTACCAGCAATGGTTACAGACCGTATTTTAACTTGAAAGATTTTGGTACTGCTATTTTAAATGAAGAGTCAAAGGGAAATGATTTCAGAATAAATCAAATTTGGACAATTGGAGGAACTCAATCAGTAAAATCAATTAAGAACCTTGCGGAGCTAATCAAAACTGAAACTGTTACTGCGATTCAATTTGAGAGCTTTTACAATTATAAAACAACAGAAGGATTCATCAAAAGCTTTGGGGCATTGGACTAACACTTAATCATAAACAAAATGGAAACAACATCAAGATCAATGGGAATAGCTCAAATAATTTTAGGCCAAATAAAATATACTGACAGAGGCGCTTTAATGGCTTGGGGGGCTAATAACTTTTGTGCGTTAAGTGAAACTAAAGAATTTCAAGGTGGCTTATCATTCAAAGTTAATGGGCTAACTCATAAGGGATGGGTAAAAGTTTGTCTAAGATGGGTTGATGACTATACAATAATATTCATCAACAAAAATCGTGAAGTAGTTAAAATTTCGGAAGGAGCTTATTGTGATATGCTAGTAGATGTCATAGATTGGATCGAAGGGAAGTAATCTCAATCCTGTGCAAAAAGTGTTATAAATAAAGGTTTACCTTTTTGTATAACACCAAATGAACAATAAATAACCTTTGAGGCTGGTAAAATTACCTCAAAAACCATTAACCCTTTTTTTATAACAGTGAACCATGAAAACACCTGTAGCAATTTTTGGTAGAGTGAGTTTGGATTCGATGGATTTCCAAAGACAGATTAATGATTTAAAAAAAGTAGCTGATAAATTCGATTATGAAGTCGTAAGTATAATTACAGAAAAAATATCAGGAGCCAAATCAAATCAAGAACGATTGGGTATCCAAAAATTATTAGAAGAAGCCAAGCAAGGAAAATTCAAAAAGGTGCTATGTACTGAGATTTCGAGATTAGGAAGGTCAAATACGCAAACACTTTGTCTACTTGATGAACTTCATCATTTGGGGATTAGTATTTACTTTCAAGACTTAAATTCTGAAACTCTAAATGAAAATGGTGAAGTGTCCTTTCAAACAGAAATTTTAACTAATCTACTAAGTTTATTTTCAAAGAACGAGAGGCAAACCCTGATTTCAAGAATTCGTTCTGGGATGCAACAGGCTAGAGCTAATAATATCCATTGCGGGAGACCTAAGAACAGTCATGAAGAAAAAAAAATTTTCTTGTCTAAATATCCAAAAGTTATTACTGGTCTTAAGCGGGGATATAGTATAAGGGAATGTGTTAAGTTATATGATGTTTCACTTGGAACTGTAGCAAAGGTCAAGAAAATGGTAGATTTATAACCGTAAAAGCAGTTAGTATTAATAAATCCAAGCAATAAGAAAGCTTTGTTTGAATTGGAATACATACAAAATAAACAGAAAATGGTTATAGATCTTGTTTGTATTCAGGATTTGTATCTATTAATTTCCCCTCTGAACTATCTTAAAATTAAAAAGGGGCTTTTAGGCCCCATTTTTTTATTCTATTATACTTTTAAATTGTCCTTGAGTATATTTAAACACTGGCTCCTCCAATGAAAAATCAGGAATAAATTTTGTCATTTCCTCACCATCTTGCATAGCACAAGTATAATCAATTTCATTTCCCCATTTATGTGTAATTGCTAACCATTCATAATATTTTTCAATATGTTTTAAATCAACTTGGTCAACAAGGTTTAAAAAAGGTTTAGATTCAAAAATATGTGGAAAATTATTTTTTTCACGCACATACATTTCTAATCTAAGCTTAAATTTTTCTTCAAAACTTATACAGCTTGCATATACTTCATATGGCTGAAGATTTGATACAATACCTAATTTGTCTAAAAATTCCTGAATTAGCTCCCTTAAAGAGTTTCTAATTTCATCGAATTCTGGTTGGTAATAAAAGTATTGTCTAGGGCTACGATAGTTTTTCCCATATACCTTGTTTTTTCGAGTTTTATCAACTACCCATGCCTTTGGAAAGTCTATTTGAAATCTGTCACGTAATGAATAGCATGCTCTTTGAAATTCTTCAGGAAACTCATTATAGGCTTTTCCAAATTCATTAATTAAAAAGTTAAAATCAGATTGAAGTAATATATCTTCAATCATGTTGTGGTCAATAATACAATTTTTTAATTCATCAGGAAAGTTATTATTCGCAATAATAACATTTAAGATTAATGGTGCATATATACTTTTTAATCCCTTATAAGTACGGTTTTTTAGTTCTTCTAGTAAAACTGTTTTTAGATTTATTTTGTTTTTCATCTGTGTTTTTTTTATGTAATTGTTATGTGCAAGTAGTCAGCTACTTGCAACCAATTTCAAAAAGACATAAAGAGTTATTGCCAAATTCAAAATTGGATTTTTTAGACAAGGATAAATTGTCAGTTTTAGGAACTAATGTTCCAACGATAAAATTTAATGTGTTGCTGACCTATTCTTTAAGACAGAATAGAAAAGTACGTTATCTCAAATAGCACATAGCCATCCCCCATGAAGTTCGGGGTATAATAAACAATGGAGCTGTTTTTAAGCAGTTTTTTCCAAGAAAATTAATTAATACAAAAGTACTATTTTTTCATGAATTATGCAACTGTTTTTAGTGGAAATTAGGAATCGGAAGCCTCTTGCATGACATTGGCTATTTCAAAGTTTTGCTATACATTTAGGCACATCCAAGAATTATTAAGACACAAGACTAGCAAGATCACGGAATTTTCACCAATCTTAGTATGAAATGCTTATAATAGATAAAAGCATTTTTGATAATTTGTAAGAAAAAAAGAATACATTTGATAAAATAAAAGCGAAAGTTTTGTTTCGCCTATATATGTTACCAGCAATTATTCAGTACGTATGTGTAAAATAGAAGAATTTGATTTTTTAGATGCTAATTTCATCGGACAAGTAAGCGATTTTGCAAAGGCAGAACCTTTTCAACTATTTTACTTATACAATGCAATTAATATGGTTAATCACGAAGGCATGGATTTTTATGATGCATTTATTCTGACAAATAGTAATTGTAAAATAATTGGGCTTTGTATTGATGGGGGTTATTATTTTTATGGACAAAATTGGACAGAAACCGAATTAGAAATAATTAGAAGAAGAGCTAACTTCAATACATTTCCGAATGGTTTCCATTTTGTGGGAACAAACAGTTTAATAAATGATATTTTTAAAGGTGTAGAAATTAAAACTGTTGATTTTAAAGATCGCTATTTTTACAAAATTGATTCAATAACAGTAACATCTTACACATCGCCACATATTATTACCGAACCGAACGAAAGTGATATTGAGGAGTTGGCAATAATAACGCAAGAATCCCATAAAGAAGAATATAAAGAACTCAGCCAGAGAACACTTGACGAATTTGTTTTCCAAGTACGAGAACTAATTTCAAATTCAGACATTTTCATAAGCAGAAATAACAAAGAAATTATTGGTTTCTGTACAGCAATGTATACAAAATCCGATAGCCCTATGATTGGAACACTTTTTATAAAAGAAGAATATAGGAATAAGGGAATTGGAAAAGCACTTTTGCGTTTTGTAACTAAAAAATTAATGATGGAAAAAGCAAATTCTTGTTATCTAGTTACAGAAAGAAATAATGTTTCCGCAAATAAAGTTATTGAATCCATAGGCTTTATTAAAATATATGAACACATGGATAAAATAATAATTAAATAGCTGGTACTAATAGTCGTTTGGTGAGATTAGGATTTTAGGCTTAATTTAAGGTTAGTCATGTATTTCGAAAAATTTGTGTTTAACGAAAAATCCCGCATCTTTAATCTCCAACCTCACCAAACGCCAGAACGTTAGTGGGAATTTTTAGCAACATACATAAATTTAGTACATATGAGTAAACCTATTATTGAAAATCAAAGAACTTGGCCTAGAAACTTAAGTACTAGTCTAGGCGGTGGGTTATCAACTTCACTCAATGGTGGAATGTCAACATCACTTTATGGTGGAGCATCGACGTCGCTTTATGGTGGATTATCAACGTCACTTTATGGTGGAATGTCTACTTCATTATATGGCGGACTTTCAACATCGCTATATGGTGGACTTTCAACATCCTTGTATGGAGGTTTGTCAACTGCTATGTATGGAGGATTATCCACTGCTATGTATGGAGGATTATCATCCGCAATCGGAGGAGGAATGTCAACTTCAATGTCGAACGTTTATAGAAGTAATATTCCACCTTGGCCTCATTTCGTAAGAGAATTACAAAATAGAGGATATGACAGACAAGTTGAAATGATCAAAAACCATTTACCAGAATTTTTATGGCCCGAAAATTATTTCAAATATTAAAAATTTAAGCTCAAAAAGAATAAAACTGCTACTAACTACCGTTTGGCGAGATTGGGGTCTCAGGCTTAATTTAAAGATGGTTTTGTATTTGGAAAAAGTGCATAAGCAAAACATAAATCTTAATTTAGTCCCCAACCTCGCCACGCGCCAGAATGTTATAGCTTATTTTGAAGTAAAATCATAAAATATTGACTGAGAATAAATGACACGAAGTAAAGAAGATTGGAGAAAATCACCTTGGACAATAAGTATAGGCACAGCTATATTTAGTTTTTTATTAACAATTGGCTATGATTATTCAAAAGAAAAACCGATTCTCACAACTATTTGGATAATACTTAAGTGGATTGGAAATTTAGTATGGTCAGTTTTAGATTTTGATGTCAAAATTTGGTGGATTATAGTTATTGTTATTTTATTCATTTTGATAATTATAATCAATGATAAATTCAAAACAGAGGAAGCCTTCAAGCCAGATTTCTGCAATTACAGAACTGACAAATTTAAAAGATGGATTTGGACTTGGGATTGGAAATTTGATGTTATAAGAAAAGCTTGGATAATTGAAGATTTGCAGGCTTTTTGTCCAAATTGTGAAACTCCAATGATTAATCACTCAAACAGATATGGTTTAGATTTTGACTGTCCAAGATGCGAGTTTAGAGCAAGTGACCAACAATGTGATGAACCGCATAAAATTGAACGAATTATTCTTGATAATATTGATAGAAAAAAAGCTGAAAAGAAAAACAACCCATAACAGCCGTTCCTATGTAAAGCATCGTAAAGTTATTCACAACTTTTGAGAGGGTTATATGTTGGTTATTTTTCGAGTATAAAATTCCGTTCCAACGGCTTGTTGAAAAAGTTGGAAATCAACTTTTTGTCCGCCGAAGGCTAAGGACTGAAAAAGTTATTCTAACTTTTTCAATAATGCCAAGAATTTTGATCTCTTTTTATTTCATAGTCTTTCTTTTATAATTCTTAAAACTCATACTCCTATATGTGGTTCTCTTTTTTAGAACGAGACCACCAGCATCTGTTTGATTGTAAGAATAAAAATAGCTGCCTGCTACAAAATGTGGCTTCGTTTTATAGAACCACCTTGGCTGTTTTACAGTCTATTTTCTATCATGGTTGAGCTTTTTTAAGAACATTATTTTTATTTTTCTAACACTAAATTTCTATTGATTTGATAAGGTGTTTCCGTTTTAATTACCGAGAGTATTCTTCGTGCCATTTTATGAGCAACTTTAACGATGATACTCTTCACGTTCTTACCTTGATGTTTGCGGTAATATTGCTGCATTTCGGCATCTTTTCTAATGGCAATCCAAGCGGCTTCCACTAAATAACTCCTTAATTGTGAACGGCTTCTAGGGGTTATTCCCAAACACTTTTCCGAACCACCGCTATTATAAATTCCAGGTACTAATCCGATGTAAGAGCTAAATTGTCCCTCGTTATTGAATCGGCGTAAATCGCCACATTCAGCCAAAATTACACTGGCCAGATACCCACCAATTCCCGGAATGCTCCTCAGGAGATTATAATCTTTCTTATGGGTTTTTCTGCAATGTGAACGCATTTGATTGGCAATTTCTAAATACTCTGACCTAACAAATTGATACATTCGTATTTTGCCCTGCAATGCCAATTCTCCGCAGCTGGTGCTGAATTTTATATTTTCCACCCATACCATAAAATCTTTGGTCCAATTTGAATTATCAAATTCTTTAGGTATTGCTATCCCATGAAAGAGCAACATACTTTTGATATGCAATTTACTTTGTCGGAGTTTCTTGGTGACTTGCGTTCTATGGCGAGCCAAACTCGTAAACTGTTCGTGTTCTTCCGTAGGAATATAAACTCCCCTGAGAACACCAGCCTTTAATTGATTGGACAGATTTCTGGAATCTAACGCGTCTGTTTTTTGATATCTTTCCTTGTCTGATGTCTTGACATCCGATGGATTGACTACCAAAACGTGCCAACCTAAGTTTAAAAAATATCGTGCTGCAGAAAACCCGCAACAACCTGCTTCGTAAACTAGATCTACATCGTGATTAGGAAATGTTTGATCCACATATTGAAATAAATCCTCGGCAACAGAAGGCATCGAGTACGTTCTGTGAAAAAACAAATCAGTTTGGATGGAAACGCTCCAGCTTTTTTTGTGAATATCTAAACCAATGAATATCTTTGGTTTTATTAAGGCATCTTGTAATGGCATAATCTTCGTTTTTAGTAACTCTAAGTTATGCTTTTACATAGATGCTACACAGATTTGGAAAATTTGTGCATTGAAAAAATCTAACACCATATAATCCCAAACCTCGTGTAGCACCAGAATGTTATAAGCAAGCGAACCAACGTCCGTAATTAAAACCCGAATTATGCTTGATATTGAAAATCCGAATGAATTATTGAAAGAGCTTCGGGAGAAATTTTTAAGATTACACAACAGGTTTTTAGCTGTTGCGATGGATTACAAATATTACATTGATCCAAACATTTCGGACAATGAAATTTATAAACTTAGAGATAATGTTATCTTCAGGTTACAAAGCGCAAGATTTCATTTTGAATTGCTTTTGCAACATCATAACTATATTGAATATAATATCAAAGAAATACATACTGCTCAACTTCCGAGTTTAAATGGAGGAATTGAACTTCAAATGTATCAGATGCAAGCAACTGAGGAAATCTATTCTCTCTTTGACAGCTTAATTTATCATCTATGTTCGAATTTTGACTATCTATTTAGGCTTATTAATTTTATTCACGGAGAAACAGAGCTTGCTCAACCAAAGTGGAATCTGTTTAAATCAGACAAGAATATAAAAAAAAATATTTATTGTAGTAAAGAACTTATAGATGCACTGGATATTCTTGACCAAAAATTTGTTTATCCACTTATAAAACATCGTTCATTTTTAATCCACAACGAACATGCGGTTGGTGGTCATCAGATTTTTCTAAATGATTTGAAAACAAGATTTCTAGCCACTGAAACACTTATAAATCACTTTCCTGAATTAACTTTTGAATTCGGTGAAGAAAAAATGAGTATAAGTTTTGTAGCAAAATGGTTAATAGACAAAACCTTTGAGACAATTACAGAAGTTTTGTTTGAAGTCCGAGATGATATTATTAGAAACCAAAAACAAGTCCAACCAATATTCTTTTCACTAGGCCCCAACAACACTATGCAATCAACTTCTGTGTACTATTGGGGCGAAAGGACTCATATTTAGTAACTGTTTATAACAGCTATACAACGGATCTGGACCACAGACTTAATGGAAAAATGGTTTTGTATTTGGAATGATTTGGCAAATCTGAAAATAGGGCCTAATTTAGCCCCAAACTCGCTAGTAATGGGACGTTAGTGGCTATTTTACTGCAGAAAAAAAAAGACGTTTAAAAAATGATAAATATGGATACAATTACCAATGGTTTTCTTAAAGATTTTGTAGATAGTAAAAATTACACTCATTTTGATATTAGTACACAGTTTGAATATTTTATTAATTTTTGTGTCATAAATAAAGAATATGATTCAATATCTTTTGATGAAAAAGAAATATCAACTGGTAAATCCACTCAAGGAATAGATGGAATTGGAATAATTGTCAATAACAAACTATGTAATTCTGTTAGCGAAATTAAACAACTTGTAGAATTAAATAGATTTCTAACTGTAACCTTTGTTATAATTCAATCCAAAACTTCTCCAAAATTTGACGGAAGTCAAATAGACAACTTATTACGTTGGACAAAAACTTATTTTTCGGAAAGCCCAGATTTATTTGTAACAAATGAAATGAGGAATTTCATAGAAATGAAAGAATACATTTATTCAAATTCAAGGTTTATGAAAGAAAGAAGCCCAATTTGTAACTTGTATTTTTGTTCAACAGGAAAATGGACAGATGACCCAAATCTACTGAGTATAATTGATTCTAACAGAAGAGAATTAGACAATTTAAATTTGTTTGATACAATTAATTTTTATCCTTGTGATGCAAAGCAAATTCAATTTCTTTATAGAAAAACCAAAGAACCTGTTGAAGCAACCATCAAATTTGAAAAGAAAGTTACGATCCCATCAATCCCAGAAATAAAAGTTGCATACTCAGGAATGTTACCCTTTTTAGAATTTAAAAAGATTATAATTGATGATTCTGGAAAAATGAAATCAGTTTTTGACGATAATATTAGGGATTATTTGGAACAAGAAAATAATCCCGTAAATCGTGATATTTCTGAAACCTTAAAAAATGGAGATTTAGACCAATTTTGTATTTTAAATAACGGAGTTACAATAGTAGCTGAAGAAATTTCTGGACCTGGAGATACTATAACAATAATAAATTATCAAATTGTTAATGGTTGTCAAACAAGCAACGTTTTGTATGAAAACAGAAATCTTCCTAATATAAATGCTATGCATGTTCCAATTAAAATTATCGTAACCGATAATTATAATATAAAAAGTCAAATTACGAGAGCAACTAACAACCAAACTGCTGTTGATTCTGTAGAACTCGAAGCATTGTCTGAATTCCAAAAAAGTTTAGAATATTATTATTATTCTTTGCCAACAGATGATTTAAAATTATATTATGAAAGAAGAACAAATCAGTATAAAAGTAATGACGATGTAACTCTGAATAGAATAATAAATAGAGAAAATCAAATAAAGACTTTGTCTGCGATGTTTTTAGATAATCCGCACAATGTTGCTGGAAATTATGGACGTCTCGTAAGTAAAATTGGAGAAGAAATATTCAATAAAGACCACGAATTTATAACATATTACGTAAGTTCACTATCATACTTTAAACTTGAAAATCTTCTAAATAGAAATCTTCTTAGTGAAAATTCAAAAAGATTTCGATATCAAATTTTAATGATTTTTAGATTTATGGTAACAAAATCTGACGCACCAAATCTTAAAGACAAAGGAAGAATAAATAAAATATGCAATCAAATTATTGAAGTCTTAAAAGATGAAGATTTGACATTAAGCATATTTAAAGAATCTTCCGATTTTTTAGAAAGCGAAGAATTAAATCTTAATTTTAAGGATCGTAAAACTGTTGAAAGAAAAGATACAACTGAATTAATAATTGAAAAGTTAAAGTTTAAATACTTAAGAACATAAAAAAACTGCCACTAACACTCGTTACAAGCAATTTGATCATTTGCTTATGGGAAAAATTGGTTTGTATTTTGAAGATTTGGCAAATTCACAGAATTGGGTTCATTTATCCTAAACTACTTGTAGCGCGAGAACGTTATTCGTTAGCCCAAAAAAAGAAACAATAAATGATAGAAACAGTTTCAGAATTTTTAGAAGAATTTAAAAAAAAAGGAATAGATGAGATAGCTTTAAAAGATGGTAACATAACTCATACTGTTACTATCGGCAATATGTTTGAAGGTCTGACGTCTGAAATATTAAACCGTTCTATTTTTAAAGGTTTAAATCTCAAAATTGTAAATAATAGTTTTATTTATAATGATAGTGGAGTGTTAAGTAAAGAAATGGATTGTATGATTGTGATTGGTAATGGTCAAAAAATTTCATTTTCAAACCAATATAAATATCATATAAAAGATGTTATAGGTGTGATTCAGGTTAAGAAGAAACTGTTCAAAAACTCTTTAGATCATGCACATCAAAACTTAATGTCTGTAATTGATACAGCAGAGCCAAGAGATGGTGAAATGTATATGACAAATATCCAAGCTGATGCCTATAAAATACTTATGGGGAAAGTTATGCCTTTAAATAATGATATCGCTTCAAAATCTTGGAGAGAACAAATGATTTATAATTATTTATTGATGCAAGCATTTTGGCCTATAAGAATCTTAATCGGGTATGAAAGCTATGAAACAGAATTCGCATTAAGAGAAGGATTTGTTAATCATTTAGAAGAAATAGTGAAGGATGGCCCAAAATCTGGTTACAATCCTATCAGTTTTCCTGATTTGATGATCTGTGGAGAGAATTCTATCATAAAAAATATTGGAATGCCTTTTGGTTACCCAATCCAAAACGACCAAGAATTTTATTGGGAAATACTTCAAACGTCGAACAATAGACCGATGTATCTTTTATTGGAACTTATATGGACTAGATTAAGTTATCGCTTTGAGTTAGGTTCTGAAATTTTTGGAGATGATTTTGAGTTAGATTCATTCCATCCTTTCTTAAAATGTAAAGAAACAAAAATGGATGAACTTAATTTTGGTTGGGAATATAGTTATCACGGATTAGCTAAAGAACAACTATCGGAACCATTAGTTCCAATAGATTGGAAGCCAATCGAGATAAATAAAATTGAATCAGCAATTCTTTTTACATTAATCAATACTCGTAAGATTAAATGCGACAGGGAACTTATTGAATATATAGAAAAAGAAAGATCAACTTTAGATGAAATAGTACATAATTTAACCCAAAAAAGAATTGCTTACCAAGAAGGAGATGAAATAATTTTACTGTTAGACCAAGCTATAATTAGCTTTGCACCAGACGGGAAAACATATATTGGAGAAAATAAAAGTGGAGAAATGCATAATTGGCTGAGTAAGCAGGCAAGAATATAAAAGCTACTACAACTGATTTGGGCAATTGGCTTAATGTAAAGCTGGTTTTGTATTTGGAAGAATAGTGCTTAACCGAAATATAAATCTTAATTTTGTCCCTAACCTCGCCATGTGTCAGAACGTTACCAACAAACGAACTACTAAATTCCTAAGAATGATAGAAAAACAAATCGAAGTAATTACAAAACAAATTGAAAAGCTTAATTCTCCTGATTTTGATTTAGGAGCTTGGAAAAGTTCTTCCATACTTATATTAGACAGAATATTTGGTAACGATTTTCAAGGTATACAAGCCATTGAAAAAATAAAACATAGAAGTGGCGGAATATATTCAGGCAATACTTCATCATCATGGAATAATATGGATTCTTGTAAAAAACAGGGAAAAGAAATTCTTCAAACGTGCATAACTGAATTAGAAACTTTTGGTTCAAGAGAAAAACCGCAAAACAATAATTCTTCAGTAAATATAAACTTAACGCAAAATCAATCTGTTAATATAAATTTATTAATTACAGCGCTTGAAGACGAACTGACTGTGTCTCAAATGAGAGAAGTAAATGATATCATGAAAAGTGCCGAAAACTCAAAAGATAAGAAAGCAAAAATCCTTGAAAAAATAAAAAATTTCGGAAACGATGTAGCCTCAAATATTTTAGCAAATATATTAACGAACCCTGCAATATGGGGATAATTGACTGCAGATAACGGCCGTTAGAAGAGGTTGGGATTTGGCTAAATTTAAAGATGGTTTTGTACTTTTGAAATTGTGCATAATGGAAAAAAAACGCATCTTTAGTCTTAAACCTCTTTTAGCCCCCAATACGTTAGCGGTAACCGCAACCCAAAATCAAAAAAAATCTAAACTTAAAATCAAAAATAATGAGAATAAATCTGAATAATACAGGAGAATTTACAATTGAAAGTTTAAAGAAATTAATTGCCTCAGAAGATGATAGTGTAAATACTCAATTTCGCGTAACAAATGATGGATATTTATTCATTTCAAAAGTTGTTGATGATAAAGAATTAGATGAAATAAAGTTTAGGTATGATACAAATAGAAAGGGAAAGGGGTATGTTGGAAAAAAAGCATCAGAAGATGAAGATTGGGTAAATCTAATATTTAATTCTGTTAATGAAAATTGGCCAAATCCTTATTCACCACACATAGAAAGCTTATAATCGACTACTGCTAACAGCTACAAGATATTTGGGTTTTATGCTGAATTTGAAAATGGTTTTGACTTGGAAAATTTGTGCATAATGGAAAAATCTAATATCTTTAACTCTCAACCTTTTGTAGCGCCAGAACGTTGGTAAGCATTGACCAAAGCTGTGAAAAAACAAGCAAACCCCAAAACAGTATAAAATATGCGTTTTGCTTTAATAGGTAATAATCGGACAGAAGCTCAACCGAAACTTAACGGATTGTGTTGCTGTTGTTCAAAGCCAGTTATTGCAAAATGTGGCACAAGAAAAATTTGGCATTGGGCACATAAAAGCAAAACAGATTGTGATAATTGGTGGGAACCAGAAACAGAATGGCACCGAAATTGGAAAAATAATTATCCCGCTGATTGGCAAGAAGTATCATTACTTGATAACAGAACAGGAGAAAAACATATTGCAGATGTTCTTACAGTTCATAATCTCGTTATAGAATTTCAACATTCGCATATTAAACCTGAAGAACGAACTTCCAGAGAACAATTTTATAAAAATATGGTTTGGATAGTCGACGGTACACGCCTGAAATATGATTATCCTCGTTTTCTCAAAGGTAAAAAGAACTGTTTTGAAAATACAATTTTTTATAATACAGACAATCCGAAAATATTTGGAGTTGATTTTGTGGATTGGTGTTTTCCGTCAGCTTGGCTCGAAAGTTCTGTACCTGTAATCTTTGATTTTCGTGGAGACGGTTCAATGGATGATTACGAAGGTTTGAGAAATACTCTTTATTGTTTATTCCCACAAGTTGGAAGATATGCTAGAGTTGCAGAGATTTCACGTAAAGCGTTTATAGCAACAACCACTAACGGAGAATGGACGCAAAGAGTTCAAGAGTTTATGAGCAACTTCCGTAAGGAAGATGAAATAAATCGACGACTAGAGCATCAACAAACCCTGTCTCGTAACGTGAATTTTAGACAATTAGGAAATCCACTAAATCGTTTTATTTATAGAGGTAGACGACGAAGATTTTAAATTATATCGACAAAATAGTCGAGAATAATTCAAATTGCTCATAAAAATTGCCTGCACATAACAGCCACCACAACGGATTTTGACAGTTTGCTTAATGGAAAGATAGTTTTGTATTTGGGATTATTTAGCAAATCTGAAATTTTACCATACTTTAGGCCCAAGCATCTTGCAACAAGGGAATATTAGCACACATTTTAAAAATGACATTAGTAATCGGAAAAATAGTTCAAGGCTCATTAAGAATTGACAGTGATTCAAAAATCACTGATCCAAATATTCCTTCTAATAGAAATAATATTTTTTCAGGCTTATTAAAAACAATCATTTTGCATCCAAGACTTTGCTTTTCATATGCTGGTGGTGTTGACACCGCTCAAGAAGCAATTGAACAAGTTTATAAACTAGAAGAACTAACGATAGAAAAAGTAAAAAAGTTACTCCACGAAATAAATAAAAGTTCAAATTATGAAACTGACTTTTTAATTGGTGCATTAGAAAATCAACCTTTACTTTATAAAATTTCAAATGGTGAGATTATACCTTCAAATCAAAATCATTGGATTGGCGATATTTCTGGGTTAAATTTATATCAGCGAAACTTTTTACCAAATTTGAAGGGTACTGATATGAAACACATTATTGACATCCATTCTAAAGCATTCGAAGAAGTTGTTTCAAGCGGAACTATAGAAAGTATAGGAGGATTTCATATAACTGTACATACAACTCCAAGAGGATTAGAATATTTAATGAAAATGTCAATTTCAATTGGGCAACCAACTTCAATGACTATTAATGGAAATCAATCTATCCCTATACCATTTGGAGATGCTAAAACAGGAGCTTATTCATATAGTTATTTAATATCCAATAATCCTTTTCAGCCAGCTATTGGAATACATTTTCCGATGGGTAATTTTGGAACATTATATTATCCTCGTTTAACAAGACAAATTTTAATATTAAAAGATGTTGATCCTTTTCAGTTTGCAAAAAGAGTTAAAGAAGATTTCAAAATAGACTTGACTGGAATGGTGAAAAATGGGGACCACATGACAATGATTTAGAAAAAACTTGTGCTAACTGTTGCGACAAGAGATTTGGGCAGATGGTTTAATTTGAAAATGGTCTTGTATTTGTGACTTTTAGACAAATCCGAAAAATATGGCTTAATTTAGTCTCAAACCCCAGATATAGAAAGAACCTATTTCCGCAGAGAATCCATGACTCCACTTTTAAAACCCTCATCTAAAAAATGTACACCTACGATTAGGTGTTAGAACATATTTTTGTTTTTTAAATCACCATTTTAAATTTTATTTTTCTTTCCAGAATTTTCCAAAATCACTTGATAAAGTTCAAATTTCCAAAAAATTTTTTTTTGGAATTTTTGGATAAAAAAAACGGCAATTGTTTTCTTTTGAGATATTTATATTAAAGAGAAATATGGAACAAAGAGATTTAATTACTATACCACCAAGTGTAATTGACCAACTTAAAAAAAACGTTGACAAGTATATTTTAAAAGACAAAAAGCCAGAAGGCTTTGAAGAAGCGTTGAGATATATAGCCTTAGAAAAAGCAACAAGATCACAATTAGCAAAGCTTAATTCATTTTCAAGTCATCATTCTTTATCCAACGATGAAGACAAAGAAAAAATTGAGATTTTAGATAAAATGATTGTGTTTGCAAAGAATTGGACCAAACATGAAAACATAAAAAAAGAGCTTTCTAATAAAATAAGAATAAATACTGACCATCCAACGGAAGCATCTACAAAGAAACAATCTGGAAGAGAAGTTGACAGACTGCGCCCAAATCTTTCATCTGTAAAGCCATATACGACATTAGACATTAAAGATTCAGCTTTAATAAATGAATGTTCTCGAATTATTAAGATTATGCAAATAATAGATTAAAATACAAATGTCACAGATTCAGCTCTGAAAGTAATTCCGACATTTTAATATCTAGTGCTTTACAGATTTTTAAAAATATTTTAATTGAAAAATTTTGCCTACCTTTTAAAATTCTCCTGATACTAGTTTCATCTATTTCACATGCATCAGCAAACTCCAAATTAGTTTTGAATTTAGCTTTGGCCCTTACATTTATATTCTCACCTAGTTTTATTAAAAATTCTTCTGACATTATCCAAAATTCGAACAATGACTTTTTAAATCATCGGCATATTTGCCGATTTAGATTTTTAATCTTAAATTTGACAAAATTTAAATCAATTTAAAACACCAAAAAATGAAAAAAGTCTTTACCCCAACTACATTCTTTATTTTTTCTCTTCTTTTCTTAGTTTTTGCATTTGGCTTGAAAAGCTACAAAAAAGGGGGGAACATTGATTCTAAAGAAAATGTCGAAAATTATATAAAAGGGAAATGGCATGATGAAATTGTCAGCAGAGGCGGTCTGATAACATATTACAGATTCGAAATTACAGATACTCAAATAAGATGCTGGAAATCAAATATGATTTTATCAAATACAGGACGTTCATCAGATAACATAACCAGTGATTGGATTGAACAGCCCCCTGTCACTTTATCAATTGGCAGTGTTCAAGAAGAAGCAGAAAGTTCAAGCTCTTATGCGAGAAAAATCAGATCACTTGGAAATTGCAGTTACGGAACATATACTTTTGAGCAGAACGAAAAGTTAGGGAATGCTCTAATTTTCAAGGAAATTAATGCTAATGAAGGGTTTCATACTGGCAAATTGGACAAGGGTTGGGAATACTAGTAATTCAATTCTATATAAAACAAAAGCTAATCCCAGACAGCTCCAATGACGAACTATGTTTTGTATAGAACTGAACTCACTAAATATCAATAAATCTAATCTTAATAATACTATAAACAATGACAAAAAATATACTTTTAATATTAATCGGAATTTTAACTGTTAACTGTTCTTCTGATGAATCACAAGAAAACTCACAAAGCTCTGCTAAATCTTCATTCAGTTTTACATTAGATAATAAAACTGAATATTCATCTATTCATGATGAAAAAGTAAACGGTTATGACATTTATCCTACTACTTGGGAAAAGAGACAGATCACAAACACTACTGACAGCAAATACACTATTAGTTCAAGCGTTTCAATAAAAGGAGAGGCAGACGAATACTATCACTATGTTGATTTTAATATTGTGACTTCTGATAAGACATTGCAAGTAAATAAGACATACGATATTGATATTGAAGTCGCTTTAATTTTGGGTTTACCTTTGGTTAAGGACCCTGCTGTATGTTATACAAATGCTAGTTTATTTGTTCGTGATGAAACAGTAGGAAAAGTTAAAATAACCAGCTTTAACGGGGAAAGTTTAAAAGGAGAATTTACAATTAACAACCTAAGCAATAGCAATGGATCTTCTAATATTGGATTCTGCAACGGCGCCCAGATAAAAGAAAGATTTTTCAACATAACCAAAGGTACTTTTATTGCAATTGCAAAAGAATAGAATCGTACTAGTAATATTAAACCAAAAGCCACTCCGTAATGTAAAGTGGCTTTTATTATTTAAGACAAACCCGTTGTTTTTTTGAGTGCTTTTGTATAGAATATCTTCTTAATTATTTATAACAATAACTTTTTAAATTTTAAATCTACACTTATTCTATCTTGAATATCACCGTTATAACTATTCATTTCATTTATTACCAATGGTATCATTTGAGTGGTCACCAAAGAATTAAAAATTGAATAATCTGTAGATGGAGTTTGTGCTTTAAAACAAACACCTATTATATTTCTTGTAATCGTTTTATCTAAAACTATATAACCAAGTTCAAGCTGAATTGGTAATTTGTCACCAAAATAATCAGTATATTCTTTTCTAATTGAAAAATCTTTTATTACTACTTCAAGTACTGTATATTTCATATTATGTTCCAAGATATTAATATGGTCAACAAATGAATTTACATACTTCTTCAACATTTCTTTTGAACTTTCAATCTTTACAATATTTTGATTTATGACAGTAGCAATATCTGATTGTTTATCATAGATTAAAAGTTTATTAGATTCTATTGAAGATTTTTCTTGTCGAATCTTGGACAACTCATTTTCAAGCCTTTCAATCTTCTTTGCAGTATCTTCAATCAATTGCAAGACACCTGTACTCGTTAATCGACCAACACTTTTAAGAATTGCAAGGTTTTCATCAATACTATTTTGTACTTGTTTTTCTCTCTCAACTAAATTTAATAAATGATTATTCAATTGAACAAGATACTCATCAGGGTTGATTTCATTTATTTTACGTGATAATTCAGGTAAATCAGTTTTAATAAATGACCAAATAGCCGAATCAATTAAATTCATAGACAATGATTTTCCAACGCTTGCACAAGATGTTGAATCACTTCTTGATGTACATCTATAACTATTTTTATATCCAGTATTTGATTTTCTGTAATTACCTTGCATTTTACGATGACAAGAAGGACAATTAAGTAATTTCGACAATATGGTAATATGCTTAGTTTCTTTATCACCTTTTGTAATGTTTGATCTTAACTTATCTTTAACCTTCTTGAATAACTCAGTTTCAATGATTATTGGATATTTGATTTTGGTGCTTGATATCAAATATTCAGGTTCATTTATAACCAATCCAAACTTGGGATTTTTGCGTTTGTTATTTGTTATTTTATTTCCTGTGTAAGCTTCTTCTTTTAATAATTTGTTTACGTTTCTTTTGCTATGAGTGTATGGATGAAAACCTCTTTTAATACATTCAATACTTATTGCTTTAATTGAAGGATTTTTAACGTTATTTAAACCGTTTAGGTACCAGTTGAAGATTGTTCTGATTATTTTTGCTTGGTCCTCATTTATAATAAGTGTATTTTTATTATTATCAAGTTTAAATCTATCGTAACCAAATAAAAGTTTTCCTGAAATTGATAACCCCATTTGCATCAGTTCCTTTCTTTTCCTTGTGAAACGTTCCAACTTTTGCTTAACTTCGTTCTCTGCAAACATACCAAACAATGCGAATATCATTTCTGATTGTTGATTAACTTTACCATCATTATCAAACAATCTAAAATCCATATCCTTTATTATTATTTGGATATTTCTGGTTACGCAATGTTCTTTTATTTGATGAAGAATTGATTGCCTTCTCGCAAGTCTTGAAATTTCAGTGGTAAATACAGTATTATAACTAGGATTTTCTTCAATGTATTTGAACATATCATTTGTACCAACCTTTTGTGATAAATCTGCAAATGCAGTCTCTTTGGTTTGGACCACGTGAAAATCTATATAACCTAAAGATTGGCCATATTGTTTTAAGTCATGTATTTGGGCTTCATAGTCCTGTTCAAGACTTGACACTCTTACTAGTAATATTGCATTCTTTTTCATTTTTCAAATATATAAAAAAGTGGGATTTGTATACTGCAATACTATTTTAATTGGACCTCCGGGTGCAGGAAAAACGATGCTTGCAAAACGTGTTCCGAGTATTTTACCACCAATGACGCTGCGTGAAGCTCTTGAAACAACTAAAATTCACAGCGTTGCGGGAAAGCTGAAAGAAGTAGGTCTGATGAATCAACGGCCTTTTAGAAGTCCGCATCACACTATTTCAAATCTTATTCTATTAATGTAAATAAGTATATTTGTTTTTTATTGTATCAAATTCAATCTAAAACTATGGCAACATTAGGCATATATAAAAGAGTGTCAACAGATGAACAAAACATCAAAGGAATATCATTAGACAATCAAGAAAGTAGAGGTATTGAATTAGCCCATAAATTAGGATGGGAATATAAAATTTATAGCGATGTAGGTCTATCAGGTAAAATATCATTTGATAAAAGACCTGGTTTAAATAAACTATTAAATGACGTAGGAGAAAAAAAGATTAAAGGGATTTTTGTTTTTGATTTAGATAGGTTGTCAAGAGGTGATATTATTCAAGTAACATTAATTAAAAATCTCTTAAAAGATAATAAAACAAGATTGTATGATATTAATGGAGAAATAGATTTAAATGATATTAATCAAGAATTATTAACCGACATACGGTCATTATTAAATGCTTTTGAATTAAAAAAAATATCATCAAGGATAAAATCTGTGTTACAACAAAATGTTCAAAAAGGTAAAATAGGAGGAGGGCCTTTGTTACCATTTGGATATACAAAAGATGAAAATAAAAAATTAGTAATAGAATCAGGTGAAGCCGAAGTTGTAAAATATATTTATAAATTATCATTGGAAGGAAAAGGAACAAAAGTAATTGCAGGTCTTTTGAATGATAAAAATATACCAACAAAAAGAACTTCTTCTTCAAAAGGATATTTAAAAGTTAGAGGAGAACATAAGACAATTTTCTTATGGAGAGATGCAGTTGTTTACAGAATATTAACGAATACAATGTATAAAGGTGAAAGAAATTATAAAAATGAAATATATGAATGCCCAATAATAATTGAGCCTTTAATATTTGATTTAGTTCAAGAAAAATTAAAAGAGAAAACCCACTTCAAGAATACAACAAATAAATATACGTATATATTAAAAGGATTAATCTACTGTTCAAGGTGCAAAAGAAGATTGTATGGTAAAAAGAGAGCAAACGGGAGAGATAATGCTTATATCTGTTCATCACAACGACATAAAGGGGAGTATTGTGGTAATGTTGGTATTAACATTGATTTCGTAGAAGATTTAGTTTTAAAAAACATTTTAGATTTAAATAAACAAGTTGAGGTTTTCTTTGAAAATATTAAAAATGATGACTGGCATAATAGAGCTGTATCAAGTACAATTAAAAAATATAGTGAACAAATAAGGGAATGTAATTTATCTATCAGTAATTTGATTTTTATGGCAGAAAAAGCAAATATAGATCCCGCAGTTTTTAAATCAAGAATAGAACAATTAAATAAAAAATTAGAAATTATAAGTGAAAAGAAAAGATTGAAAGAAAAAGAATTAGGAATTATTAATGATGAGAAAGTAGTTAAAGAATTTATTCGAAAGAGTTTATTAGACTTTAAAAAATGTACCAAAGATGAAATTGTAGATTTTGTTAGAAACTTTATTTTTAAAATGTATGTTCAGTGGGATGAAGATGAAAGGGCACACTACATAGCGATACATTATAAAATTGACAGATTAAATAATTATCAAATTTCAAGAGAGCTATTAGTAAATAGGACTGGTATGGAAAAAGATAGAAAAAAAATAAATCGATTTATAAAAGAAGAGATTGTAATAGTAAATGCAGTCAATTTTGTTCCACATACAATTACTAGGATTAGATATACTAATTGATTTATTAAATTTTATATTAATTATTTATGAATATTAATCATGTTAAATTTAATTGCAATTAAGTTTAATATGATTTAATACACCTTAATTTATTTCAATTCTTTTTAAATAGGATTTTATCTTTGTTAGAGTATTTATATGAAGTCCAGTAATTTTTGAGATTTCAGTGTTTTTGTAATTCTTTTTGATATACTCTACGGCTTTTTTATTTTTCTCTTTATTTAAGAAAGTCAAAGCATTTTCTTTACTCCCTTTTTTTCGGCCATTATAGACACCTTTCATTTTGGCAATTCTAATTCCTTCTCTTTGTCTTTCTTTTATTTGATTTTTTTCCATTTCACCGACAACCCCAAGAATTGAAATCATCATTTTAGATATTGGATTTTCATTTCCTGATGCGTCAAGTGTAGTCAATCCTTGTGAAACGAAATTAATCGAAATCTTTCTTTCATTAAAGTAATGAATAGTGTTGATTATGTCTCTTAAATCCCTCCCAAGTCGGTCGATTTGCCATACAGAAAAATTTTTAAGAATGCCTTCATCAAGAAGTTTTTTTATTTCTTTGCCACCGTCTCTTTCAAAAAAAGGGATGCTTCCTGAACATTTATCTTCAACAACTAAATTAAACTCATTTTCAATAACTTTTTGTCTGTCTGTTTTTTGATCTATTGTCGAAACACGGGCGTATAATACTTTCATAACTCACAATTTTAGGATACTCCTATTAACATCCTAAAATTATGGATAAAATACCGTTTGGCGGAGGAAATTAAAGACTTTTTAATATAATCGCATTCACAAAAAAAGCTCTACTCTAAAAATGTGAGTTTTAATTGGGAATTGATTTTGCATTTTATTATTTTTCCATTTTAAAAGTAAAACATTTTTAGAGTATGAGTGCTGACCAAATACAGTTTGTAGAAAATAATATAGTCGCAATTAATAGTGCAAATTTTAATATTGAAAATGTTCAGGATGGAAAAGAATTATTTGGTTCAATAACTAATTTAAAGACTTTTTTAAAAGGATATTTTGTTGTCAGATTAAACGACCCTCAATTTGGTCAACAACTCATTGAAGAGTTTACAGAAAGAGAATTTGTTAAAGCTAAAATTGTAGAAATAGCAAATATATTTCATATCACTATATCAGATTTGAAATCTTTTTATGATGAAAATTTGCAAAAATCATTAGCACCATTTGTTAATAAAGAAAATTTTATAAAAAACTCTTTACAGTTTATAAAAGATAGCGTTGATGAACAAAAGCATTATTCATATACTAAAACTTCTTTGCGAAAGATTTTAGAAAAACAATACGATTTCATTTTTTCTAATGGATTTCCTACTAACATTCTAAATATTAATACTGGTGTAATGACTGCAAATGCAGGAGATAGTGCACAGTTTTTATTTTTAGCAAGAGCAATCCTTGCAGGATACAATTGCTCTAATGTTGATGTTCGTTCAAGTAGATATGATGCAGTAGTAGATTTCAATAATATCCTATTGAGATTGCAAATAAAGGGTGTTTCAAAAGGTAATTCTATAAGTTTTAAAGACAGAGATAGAGGAGGTCAAGGAATTGATCATACTCACGAAAGAAACAGAGGTCAAAGAATTACATCTGCTGATTGTGATATTTATGTTGCTGTCGATAAAGAAGTAGGTATTTGTTATCTAATCCCTATGAGTTATGTTGACGGATTAACAATTGAAGAAATTACAAGTATCAATTTATCTACGCTGCAACAATATAAAGAGAATTGGAATATAATTTCCGAAGTAGCCGAAAGTAAAACTTCATAACTATGAAATTAGATAGAAAAGGTACAGACAATTATTATGTTAATAATCCAAGGCCATTCGTAGGGATTGCTATTGCAAGACAAGATATACAAAGAGTTATTGACTTTGCTTATGCAATGTGTTTTGGAGATGGGCATCATCGAAACCATAGAACAGGTGGTCAATATGGGAGAAAAGCAGGAGAGAAATTTTGCAATACATTTCAAGGTAAATTAGGTGAAGTTTTACTCTATGTTTTTTTTAAATCAAACGGTTTAGAATCAAAAGAACCCGATTTTGAAATCTATGGTGAAGGAAAGTGGGATGATTCAGATTTAGAAATAAAGAATAAAAAAATAAATGTAAAATCAGCGGCATCACAATCAAACCTTCTACTTCTTGAAACAAATGATTGGAATATACAAGGTCATTACATTCCAAACCTCCTAAGCAATAACGGTTCAACTTTTAAATATGATTACTTCATTTTAGTTAGAATACAGCCAGATATAAAAAAACTATTCAGTGCAGAAAGATTAATGTATAATAATGAAATTGAAAAGGAAGTTATTGAAAAACTAATTTTTGGACAAAATTGGAATTATGACATTGCAGGTTACTGCACTCATTCAGAACTTGTAACAACAATTGCTAATGGATATGTTTTACCACAAAATTCTACATTAAATCATTACACAAAAATGGATGCAAGTAACTTTTATATACAAAGTGGTAATATGGGAGTTATAGATGATTTAGTTAACGAGTTAAAAGCTATACCTTAGATTTTAAAATTTTTAAAATATTTTTAGAAACCGCTTGGATAACAGGAACACTAACTGAATTACCTGCTTGTTTATATAAACTCGAATTTGAAATTTCAGTAGGTATTTCAAAAGAATCAGGAAATCCTTGAAACCTTAAACATTCTCTTGGAGTTAATTTTCTAAAACCAAATTCAGTTTTTATAAGAGGTACATTATGGCCACCAGTTCCCATATTAGCAGTAAGTGTTGGACAAACGTTAGATTTATTTTCTCTCACATACTGTCTTCTAAATTGATAAACAGTATCTTCTGATTTCATAGTTTCTGAAAGCATATTATACATATACTTATCTTCATCATAGTAAAAATTATCAGATACTTTTTCTTCAATGATAAAATCTTTAATTGTCTTTGTCAGTTTCTCTTCTTTCGGAAACTCAAAAGTTCTTTCCGCATCAGGATATTCCAATTTGTCAAAAGCAACCATAAAGATTCTTTCTCTATTGTGAGGTATATTTCCATAGTCTTTTGTATTTAAAACCTTTGTTTGAAATGAATAATTTCTATCTCTCAATGATTTTTCAATAACTTTCATTGTATTGCCTTGGTCGTGTGTTTTTAGATTCTTAACATTCTCTAAAAAAACCACTTTCGGTCTCATTGAGTCTACAAAATCAAGTATTCTAAAAAAATGATTACCTCTGTTATCATCAAAACCTTTTCTGTAACCAGCAATGGAGAACGGCTGACATGGAAATCCTGCTGTGAGTATATCTATTTTATCAATAGAATCAATATCCAACTGCAAAACATCACCTTCAATAAGTTTATGTTCAAAATTTTTTCTGTAAGTTATACACGCATTTTTATCATATTCATTTGCCCATAGTATGTCAAAGCCCGATTTTTTAAACCCTAAACATATTCCACCAATACCAGCATATAAGCTACCAACTTTATATTTATTACTCATTTTTAATCTATCTCTCATTTAAGTTTTGCGAATTTAAGAACTTAAATTAAATATACCTAATACTAAAAAAGTAGAAAAAAATCGATGAATATATTAAGATGTTATTTCAATATTTTCAAAACAAACAATAAGTTTATTTTATTATTTTTTAAAATGTTTATTTTTAATAAACCACGAAGATTCAATTTCTCATTGACTTTTAATTAAAAATAAATCGAAGATTGGTTATAATTATATTTTAATACCATTTTACTTCAATGTGATTATCTATAATTGTTATAGTTTTTGTTATTCGATTAAAAACAATGTTTCTTCCAAATATTCTTGTTGCTTATCATTTAAAGTATGTAATAAAGATCTTTCATTTGCTAAATCGGTTAAAATCAATTTAGCTTCACCATTCATTATTTCTTTATTATATTCAGATGCAGTTTTTGCGTTTTTCTCAGATTCTGCAAAAGAAAAGATTAGCTGATTGTTACTTGGCTTGTTTTTGAATATAAATTCAAGTATTAATTTTCGGTTATCTTCATCGATATCTTCTTTAAAAACTGCATCCATCATAAATGGGAGTATGTGAACATACTCAGTTTTTTCAATTAATTTATTAAAAGCAAAATAATAAGCAAGTAAAGTCTTCAATAATTCAACTCCCTGTTTTGGAAATATCTTCATCTGATACAGTAACAAGTATAGCTCATTATCAAAAGATTTCACATTTAACTTATCAAGAAAATCTTTGAAATATCCTTTAAAAATATAATCTTTATTATTACGCTCTTTTCTTAATTCGTCATCTGTTTTAAAGGCTTCTAACTCTTTATTTTTTTTATTTAACTCAATTGTAGTTTCTCCTATTTGAGACAAAATATTATTAGATAATTGAATTTTAGTTTTATTATCTAACCAAGAAGTGAATGTTAAATCAGCAATTTTGTATTCATGCAAGATTGAATAATCTGTTGAGACAATTTCTTTTTTTGCCGACATAGCAATTTCTAAACTATTAATTGCTCCTTTTATTTCTTTAAGTTCGTTTTTCAGCTTAGCAATTTCTGATTCAGTATTGTTGAAGTCTTGATAATATTCATAAATATCTTCTATGGAACTTGGCAAATTTTGACGACAAGTTGGACAATCATTTTCTACTGGATTCTCTGTTTTTAAAGCTTTTTTAACTACTCTAAGAATTTTTAATCTTTCTTCAATAAATGTTAACTTATTACATTTTGTTAAATACTCTTTCTCTATTTGTATAAGCTCATCTTTGTTTTTCTTGTAAGACTCTATATATTCAACAGATTTAGTAACAAACGATTCATCTTTTAATTTTGAAAGTTTGAAATCATCATCATATTTCTCTGTATCAGTTAAAAATTTTATTCTACCTTCAAGAGTTTTTTTATCTTTTTCTAATTCTTGTTTTTTTAACCTATCAAATTCGTTCGTTATTCCAAGATAATAATCATAATAGTCCGTTTTAAAGTTTCTAAAAAAATCCAGACCTCTGAAAGATTTCAAAGCCAAAACCCATCCATAGTCTTGCGAGACATAGTACGGCAAAAACATTGCCTCTAACGAAGCTAATTTATATTCTCCGGATGATTCTAAATTTAAATTAAAACCAATTAATTTACTTAAATACTCTTTAAGCAGTACATGTTCCCTTGAATGATTTGCTCCAATACCAGAATATTTAATTAATGGAAGATTTTCTCTTTTTATGTATATAAAATCGTTATCTCTAATGATTGTTAAATTTTCGTCATTACTACCTTTTTTTAAAACAAAGTCAAGTCTAAAAATCACTCCTTCATCTAAAATTTCAAATAATTTATGTTTTTCATCATTAATACCAAATGTGTATTGTATAGCCTGTATTAGTGTGCTTTTTCCTGACGTGTTTTTTCCATGAATTATGTTTATACCTTCATCAAATTCTGTAAAGAAACCTGTGTTATTTTTTTCACAATAAATAAAGAAGTTTTTATAGATTAATTGAGTTCTCATTTTTATTTTTCTTTAATATATAATACTTCAAAGAGTGAAGCAAATAAGATTGCTTTAATTTGTAATTCATTAAAATTTGTAGTGCACGTACTTTGAAATAAATCAAACAGTTCCATTACATTTTCTTCTTCCGAATAAGTTGTAACATTTACAATTTGTTCTTTGGTAAATTGCAATATTTTTTGATGTTCAGCTTCTTGAATACTTTTAAATAAATCAAATGCACTATCAAAAGCTAATTCAAAAATTTCCTTTTCTATTGGTTTGATTTTTAATTTTAAAGAAATTTCAGTTTTTCTTAAATGCCAATGATCAAAACATTTTGCCTTGGTTGTCAAAACTTTTAATGCATTTTCTATTTTATCACTTTCAACTCGTTTTGTTTTGTCTAACAATTGAACTTCATTTCCGTGATTATATTTTCCCTCAATTTTTCTAAAAAGACTAATAAGAGAATCAATTGCCGCTCTTTTATCAAAAATTTTATTTCCAAAAACCTCACTAATTTTACCTTCTAATTGATTTTCTTGCTCTTTTGCAGTTGTCGTAAAAGGTATCCATAAAAAATTCAATTTATCAAATTGATCGTGTAGAGTAGTTTCTTTGATATTTGTTTTAAAATGCTCTTGGATGTCATTATGTAAATTTCCAAATTGAACACTTGGATTATCATTTTTTATAGATACAAGAATATCTTTTTTATTGTCTTTTTTTGGATACTTTTTCTTTATTTCAATGGTTTGATTAGTTGAAAAATAAAGAATATGTTTATATTGATCAGATTTCAAAATTTTATCTGAAATTAAATTTTTACCCGTTTTTAAAAGTTTGTTTAAAATTTCAAATAACTCAGGATTTGCTCGCCAAATGCTGGGTGATTTCTTCTTAGATTGGTACGCTTCAATTAAATCAACTTCTTCTTTTTCATTTAGAAAACAAAACAAGAAATCATCATGATGTTCAAGACAAACAAAATAGTCTTTATCTTTAAACTTACTAATATAATTATCTAAAAGTAAATAAATAGCAGTATTTCTCTGTAATGCAAACCCATTATGAGCGTCTGGTCCTGAATTTATTGATTTATCTATCATTTTCCAATTTTGCTGATTTAGAATGTCCGCTAACTACATATACTCGATAAAATTTTACATATCTAATTTAAGTAAAGTTCGTGCACGAATTTTTGTAGTGATTTATTTTCAAATATATAGGAAAAATATTTAATAAACCCGAAGTATAAAAAAAACAAATAACATTCTCAAAACATCTCAAATATAATAATAGATATTTTAACACTAAAAATCACTTTGAGGTAAAAAGAGAGGATTTTTTTCAGGGAGAAGTTAGGGAGTAATATTAAGTAAGTTACTCAAAGATTCAAATTTTCATTTTCAAATCTAAACAGCCATGATGTTTCAACATCTAAACCCTTAGCCAAGGATTTAATTGTGCATATTGTTGGATTAATAACACCTCTTTCGATTCTTGTAATCTGAGGTAATGAAACTTCTGCTAAGTTTGCTAACTCCTCTTGGGAGATACCTTTTTCTTCTCTCACCTTTTTTAGATGTTTTCCGAATCTTATTAGATATTCTGTATCCTTGGTATATATCAAAATTTTACAAACTATGATTAAGGATGTAAAATTCCTCTAATTATCGACCATTTATCTAATCATGTATGATTAGTTATCGAAGCTTTTTATATATTTGTTGATGAAATTCTTACAAACCAATTAAAAAGCTATTAAATGCTAAATCAAATCACTAATATGAAAACTTATCTATCCACAATGAGAACTACTACTTTATTACTATTTATGAGCAGTATTGAATATGCTCAGGTGCCATCATTTCCCAATACGCAACAGCAGGAAGTCAATAATCAAGAAAACGTATCAGAAGAATACACAGAATCTAAATTTTTAGGAGAAGAAGAAATTAAGCAAATAGAATCAAGGAAAAATCTGGGTATGATAAAGACTGAAAACGGATGGGAAGCTATCAATAACAACGCAAGAACTCCAAGCAATAATAAGACAGCTATTAATAGAAAACAGTTTATTGGCAACTATACTGTGAAAATGAATATTGATGGTATAAATTCAAATTTTTATGCTAATATAAGTATAGTAAAAGGGAAGTTGCAATTTATTGTGAACGAAGGTGGCTCAATAAACTCTTATTATGTAGAGACATCAGTTAAAGAGATTCAAAAGAATATTCAATATGAGTTTAAGGCTAATGATTCAGATAGTGGAAACAGTCGTACATATCATTTTAAGAAAAAAAGCAATCGTTTTGAACTAAAATTTAATTACTAAGAATAAAACTCTATTTATTGATTTCATCTTTAAAAAAAGATTGCAATCATAAAATTTTAAGAGTTAATACTATTATAATATTTTAGAATATGCAGCAAAACAATAGACTATTATTAATAATACTAATGCTTATATCTATTTGCTTATATATCAGTTTAAACCCTGTTAAATCAGGAATCATGGAAATTATTGATAAAAAGACGAAACATGAAATTAACCGAGAAATATTTGTTGACAGTTATGCTGTAAAAGTAAACATCGATGGTTCAAGTCCAACTTTCTATATTAATGTTAAGGCAATAAAAGGGAGATTATATTTTAATGTAAATGAAGGAGGCACAAAAGAATTCAATTATGACGAAACATCTGCAAAAGAAATTACGAAAAATTTAGAGTATCACTTTGAGGCTATTGATACAGATAGCGGAAACAATCGAATATATCGTTTTAAGAAAAAAGGAAATCGATTTGAACTGAAATTTAATCATTAGAATTCATATTTGGAGTTCAGAAACCAAAATAAAAACGGGGTGTAATCGAAAAATCAAAAGAGTAGAAAACAATTATTAAAAAAACATGAAAACAATAAAAATTTTATCAGCAGTAATAGTTACTATTCTTCTATTTTCTTGCGAAAGAAAAGGAAATGATAAAGAAGAAGAAAATGCAAATAAAAAAATGGAAAATGTTGTCGAGAGTTGCAATTGTTCAGAGCTTAGTGATGAAGATGAATGGGACATTGGGAGTTTAGAAAATCCATACATTATTAAGGGAGTAACAAAAAAAGACAGTAAAGAAATATTTACAGGAGTTTGTATAATAAAGGATCAACACGACACTATAATTAGAAAAAATACATATAAAAATGGCTGGTTAGTTAACGCAATAGTGAAAGAAAAAACAGGTAATGAATATACAATTATTAAAGATATTGACTATGAAAACGGAGAACCCAACACTTATAAATATATAAAAACTGGAAAAAATAACAGTGCTAACTTCATCTTCATTGAAAACTACAAAGAATACAAAAACAAGAAAGGAATCATAGACTACAATATCACAATATTTGCAAATGAAACATTTAGTTTAGCAGTAACTATGCACTATATGAATAAAAAAGATTTTTCTCATAAAAATCACTCCCCACAACCTATCTGTATGCCAAATTCTTTTAAAACTATTGATGGTGGTTGGAGATTAGATAGAATTTCTCAGGATGAACTTTATGAAATTTTAGATGGTTTAAAAAAAGAATTTCCACATTTTAATTATTGGAAAAATTAAAGATAAAATATCTATAAAAAAAGCGGGAAAATCATCCCGCTTTTTTTATGAATTCATAGAAAATCTCTGTATGAAAGTGAAAGCGCAATAGAAACTTAGGACATTTAGGTAGTATCTCACTAACTTAGATACTTTTATTATTTTGGTAGTTTAATTTTATAATTATAATTATCATCGGTTAGTAAATGTTTTTGTTTGATTAAATAATTAGCATAATTCATTTTGTCATCTCTTTTGGTAATATCTTCAATAAAAATATCTGGATTTCTAAATGTTGTTTGAATATAATATTCTATATTTTCTTTTGAAATTGTTGTTCCTAAAATTATATGAGTATGGACTTCGCAATTGTCTGGCAATTGATTTCCCATTGATACTTTGGTCGGATATTCAATAACAAATGAATAATTTAATACTTCAAGGCTTTGCTTGTAGTCTTTGTGTATTTTGTTAAACAATTTGTTTGTTAAATAAAATCTCAATTCCTCAGTTGTTTTACAATCGGTATTGGTTATTGTTATAGCGTAAATTGGCGTGTTTTGGGACGTTATTTTGTAAAAGCTATATTTTATATCATCAATTATCGTTTGGGTTGATTTGGGAGTGTTTTTCTTTCTTATTAAAGTCATTAAAATTTTAATTTTTTATATAATTCAACCAATACAGGATAGATAAATTATCTGTATTGCGTTGTATTATTGTTTTTGCTTCATATTGCCCGTAATCGTTTTTATTCCAGAGTGCGATAACTCATTAATTCAACCTCTAAATTTTAAATTTTCTATTTTGTCCCTTTTAGTCTCTCTATTTCTATTTGTAATTTTACTATGGCTATTTGTTTAGTAAGAATTTGTTTTTTATTACGATCAGTTATTTTAGAAAGTTCAGAACTGAACAGTCTCACTATATCATCAAATTTTCTGATTTTTTTATAGTTAATGCCTTCTACTATCATATCAAACATTTCACCATCTCTTTTGCTACTATCGTAAGTTATAGTAGAAGTTGTATTGAAGTTTATAAATTTCTTTATCATTATTCGGTATCTTTTTTTTCTAATAAGAACTTTTCGCATAATTCAATAAGAAAATCGTTATAAGATAGTTTTTTTCGTCCAGCACAAATTGCTTCTTCTAATAGGTTCTTTGTCAATTTACTAACATTTATTGTTGCTCGTTTCACTTGTTTAGTTGCCATTTTTATATTTCTTTTTTTATAAAGTATATATTATATACTTTATGCTCCTTTACAGATTTTTTTTTTGATAATATTTTTTTAAAGAGTAGAGCATATTTAATTTGACAACTTTGTATCTATATGCATTTACAAGTCTATACGAATTAATTAAGTTTACTACATTAACACAGTAAAGAATGTGGCGCTGGTTGGCGGAGGAAGTTATCCGCAGCCTGGAGAAATTTCGATGGCACATAACGGAGTTTTGTTTTTAGATGAATTACCAGAGTTTAAACGCGATGTTTTAGAAGTAATGCGTCAGCCTTTAGAAGATCGTGAAGTAACAATTTCAAGAGCTAAATTCACAGTAACGTACCCATCGTCATTTATGCTTGTGGCGAGTATGAATCCAAGTCCGAGTGGTTTTTTTAATGATCCAAGCATGCCGAATACTTCATCGCCGCACGAAATGCAGCGTTATATGAGTAAAATTTCTGGTCCGCTTTTAGATCGAATCGATATTCACATTGAAGTTACACCAGTTCCATTTGATAAATTAGCTGACGATCGAAAAGCTGAAAGTAGTGTTGAAATTCGAAAGCGTGTTACAGAAGCGCGTGAAATTCAAACCAAACGTTTTGAAAACGTAGAAAATATTCATTACAATGCACAAATGAGCAGTAAGCTCATTCGGGAGTTTTGTGCTTTAGACGAACAATCTAAAGTACTTTTAAAAACAGCTATGGAACGATTAAATCTTTCTGCAAGAGCTTACGATAGAATTTTGAAATTAGCCCGCACAATTTCCGATTTAGATAATTCAGAAAATATAATTTCACAGCATATAGCCGAGGCGATTCAATATCGAAGTTTGGATAGAGAAGGCTGGCTGGGATGATTTTATATTTCAGGTTTAAGATTGTAATAGTTTGGATGAAAACTTTGGCAAAGGTCCTATAATCTTGTCAATTCCGAGGAACGAGAAATCGCATTAGAAAATCGACAACAGCGCGTGCTCAGCGTTTGTGATTTCTTGTTTCTCGAAATGAAAAACTGCATTTTAGTTCAACTCAATAAAATCCTCAATATGTATTTCCTCCAAAAAAACAGCATCGTGCGAAACCACAATTAATGTCCCTTTGTATTCATTTATTGCTGCTGTCAAAATTTCGATATTTTGAATGTCGAGATTGTTTGTAGGTTCATCCAAAATAATAATATCCGGAGCTTGATTATTAATCGTTAAACAGCAAAGCATCAAACGCATTTTTTCTCCTCCGCTTAAAGCCGAGCTGGATTTATTCCAATCATTTTGTAAAAACAAAAACTTGTTCAGTTTCATTTTTATATCATGTTCCTGTAACCCCGAAACATTAAATTTTTGAGCCTGTTCGTAAACCGAAATTCCATTTTCAATAAGCGAATAATCCTGATCTATATAGATAATTTTCGAATCGGCTTTGTAAATTGTTCCTGTTTTGGGATACAATTCACCCATTATTATTTTAATCAAAGTTGTTTTTCCTGAACCATTTAAACCTTTCAGCGCCACACGTTGACCACTTAGAATTTCGAAACTAAGGGGTTCTGTCCAAAGCAAGTGATCTTTGTAACGGTGGTTAATAGCAGTTGCTGAAAAAAGTGTTTTTCCTTTATGTAAGTCTGTTTTGTCAAAGCCAAATTTCATTTGATCAATATCTGGTAAAGACGATCGCAATTCTTGTAATTCTTTTGTTATTCCACCAATCTTTTCAGCATGAACATCTTTTGTTTTAGCGGTACTGTTTTCGGCGTTGTTGCGTAAAGTATTCATCATAATTCGAGAAACTCCAGCTTTTTTTTGCTTCTTTTCACCGCGAGAATCTAGTTTATTTTGACGCTCGAGAGTTTCACGTTCTTTCTCTTTTGCTTTACGTAAAGCTTTTTCCTTACTATGAATATCTTGATTTAAAGCATTGTTTTCAATACGTTTTTGTTCCGTATAAAAATCGTAGTTACCACCATAAATCGTAATTCCGTATTTTGATAATTCGTAAACCGAATTCAATAAATTAAGCAGTTTCCGATCGTGACTCACAACAATCAAAGTTGAAGAAGTGTTTTTGAGAAAAGTGTATAACAATTCTCTTCCTGAAACATCCAGATGATTACTTGGTTCATCAAGTAACACAAGTTCAGGCTGATGAATTGAAATTCCGGCTAGAAACACTTTTGTTTTTTGACCGCCGCTCAGCGTTTCTAATTTCTGATTCCAATTTAAACCCTGCAATTGCCAATATTGCAATGCTTCAGTACAGCGATCTTCAATTGTCCAGTCATCGTTTAAAGTGTTCATATTTTCTTCGGAAACATTTCCGTTTAGAATTTCCTGAAGCGCACTCAATTTATCTTCAACCTGCAAAGCCTGAGCAATAGTAAGATGATTAAACTGTCCGAATATTTGTGGCAGATAATAAGGCTTAGAATCGGTTTTTAATATTCCGTCAGCAGGCTGTAATTCACCTGCAATAATTTTTAATAATGTCGATTTTCCAACGCCGTTACTGCCTATTAAAGCAATCTTTTCGCGAGGATTAACTGTAAAAGTGATTTTTTCAAACAGCAAATCTTTGTTTGAATGCAGATATGAGATATTTTGTAAAATAACCATAATTTCTTTCTTTAAGGAATAAACAAATGAGCAAGCCTTTTTACGGCTTACCTTAAAATTGTCCGAAAGAAATTTTTAATCACATAGAGTTTGTGCGGTTTATTAAGTATGGCAAAGATATAAAAAATATTTTTTAAGATTTGAATTCCAGATTATTCAAATTTTAAATTGGCATTTTTAGACATTAAATAGGAGGTAAGTTTTTTAATTTTTCCATTTTCCATTTCAAAAACATCACAAAAAACAGCATCTAGTTTGTTACCATTTTTCATGTTTCCTTGAACGGCACCTTCGGCAATCACGATGTTATTTTCTTCGATTAATTTTATAATCTGAATCGTTGGACTCCCTATAAAATTGTCATTTTCAATTTCTTTGTCAAAAGCTTCTTTACCAACATGCTGATATATTCCAGGCATTTCCCAAACCACATCATCAGTAAGACAGGCAAGAATTCTTTGATGGTCGCTTACCATAAAAGCGGCCATATATTCGTTTACGGTTTGTTTATTTGGTGTCATAATTCGTAAAGTGATAAATGAATAGAAGTCTAAATTTACAACTTTTTAGAAATATTCCAGAAACTCATTTTTCTTCGTGTAACAAAGCCTAATTTTTCGTAGAGTTTTATCGCTCCAAGATTACTTTCAACAACGTGTAAAAACGGAATTTTACCTTCATCAAAAATGTTGTTTACAACGTGCGAAGTTAATTGTTTGGCGTAACCTTTTCCAGTATGATCTGGATGTGTTACAATCGCGCTGACTTCGGTAAAGTTGTTCATTTTCATTCTTTCGCCGGCAATTGATACTAATTTTCCATTGCAGAAAATTCCGTAATAACTGCCTAACAAAAATGTATTGATTTTAAAATATCCGGGTTGAACCAAATTTACCAATTCAAATAATTCTTCTTTATGTTCTTCGGTGAGTTTGATGATTTCATTATCGAAAGCTGTTTGAACTTTTTCACGAACAATCATTTGAAGACAAACTAGTTCTTTTGCGATTTTTAAAGTGTTAGTGATTTTAGGTTCTTCACCAACTATAAAGAAGTTTTCTGATAATGCAGCGTATTTTTCGGTTGATTTTGAAGTACTCTCAAGTTCTAAAAATCCGCCAAACGGACAATAATCAGGATTGTAAAACTTGGTTCCGTTATAATCTAAAGCAAATTTTTGATGACTTTCGGTTAATGAATTCCAAACAGGATTGTCTAATTTACTTTCGTCAGTACTTTTCATTTTTTATTATTTGGTTTGAGGATAAAAGAATTTAAAAGAATTTGAAACGGCAGGATGTAAAATTGTACCGTGATTCTCCTCTGGGAAATAATCAAAATAGACTTTTATATTTTTGCTTTGAGATGCTTTTATTTTTTCAGTCAATACATTAGCGTCAACTTCCATTACTCTAGGAATTTCTGTAGGTGTAAGTCCTTCTTTGCCAACTGCGATATAAATCTCTGTTCTCTGTTTGAAATTTTCTTGAAGAATTTCTGGATTCTGATTTAAAATAGAACCATTATTCCACCATAAACTCGGACTTACTATTACATATTTATTAAATAGTAATGGTTTTTTGAATAAGATTTCAGTTTCCAGTAATCCTCCCAGAGATTGTCCGATAATGGTTTTTGAATTGTTGGTTTTGTATTTTTTATCAATAAAAGGCTGTAATTCTTTTTCGATAAAGGCGATAAATTTATCGGAATGTCCCGTTGTTGGAAATCGGTTTTTATCATTTTGAACCGTTGTAGGAAAAGTAAAATCTCTTCGTCGATCTACGGTTGCAATACCTACTACAATTGATTTGGGAACTTGATTAATCCATTCAAAACTATTAAACTGCACCAAACCAGATATATGAATAAAATCTTCATTTGCAGAACCATCCAGTAAATAAATTACAGGATATTTTGTAGTGTCTTTTGCCGTGTAGCCTTCAGGAAGATAAATGTTTAAGATTCGATTTTCGCCTAATTCTTTCGATTGTATTTCATCAATAACACCAAGTACAAATGGTTTACTGGAATCTGAAGTTTTTGATTTATTATTCTGGCTGAAAATAGATATTGAGAAAAGGAATAAGAGGATTGAAGTAGAAAAATTGTTCATTGTTTAAAGGAAATAGTATAAAGACGAAAGTTACAATTTTATTTTTTGAAGCTTTGATCTTTATACTACTTTAATGACTTTTTTTATTTTTTGGCAAAAATTTCGTCTAAACCTTCAAGAGCAATTGTGAAACCTTCTTTGAAGCCCATTTCGATAATCTTTTCTAAATCAGATAATTTGTCATGTTTAATTGCAATATCAACGATTGTTGAATTTCCTTGCTCAGAAAAGTTAACATTCCAGTCAGAACGTGGAAAATCTGAGTTTAAGTTTCCTTCGTTATCGCTAAAAGCATCTAAATATTTAAAATTAGTTTTAGGCGTTATTGATGTAAAATCGGCTATAGCCCAATGTTCTTCACCTTCAGGTCCTACCATAGCATAAAGTCTGCGGCCGCCTTCTTTAAATTCCATGCTTTTTGTTCTGGCTTTCCAAGGAGCTGGCGCCCACCATTGATCTAGGATTTCAGGTTCTGTCCATGCCGACCACACATTTGCTAAAGAAGCATTAAATTCACGTTTTACATTTACCGTACTATTTTCTTTGTCTACAGTAAAATTCATTAATAGATTAGATTTCATTTTCTTTTAATTTTAGATTTATTACTATTTTTATTGACTTTGTTTTTATTTTTGTGCTTCAAAGATTTTGTCCAAACTTTGCATAGTGGCTGTAATTCCTTCTTTGAAACCCATTTCGATTATTTTTTCCAATTCTTCCAAACTATCTCGTTTAATTGCTATATCAACAACCGTTAGATTGCCATTTTCAGAAAACGTCAAATCCCAATACGAGCTTCCAAAAGCTGAATTTGGATTTCCATCAGCATCACAAAAAGTAGAAGAATATTTAAAGTTTGTTTTTGGAGAAATAGAAGTGTAATCAAAAGAACTCCAGCGTTCTTCGCCTTCCAGACCAACCATAGCATATAGTCTTCGTCCGCCTTCTTTAAAATCCATACTTTTTGTTTTCGATTTAAAGGGAGCCGGCGCCCACCATTGATCTAGAATTTCGGATTCCGTCCATGCCGACCAAACATTTGATAAAGGAGCATTAAATTCACGTTTTATGTTTACCGTTTTATTTTCTTTATCTACAGTAAAACTCATTGCTAAATTAGATTCCATTTTCTTTAGATTTTAAGTTCATTAATACTTGATCTAATTGACTGAAACGGCTTTCCCATATTTGTTTAAATTGCTCCAGCCATTGATCAATTTCTTTCATTTTGTCAATTTTGAGTTGATAATAGATTTCTCTTCCCATCTTAGTTTCATTCAACAATTCACATTCATTAAGAATTTTAATATGTTTAGAAACCGCCTGTCTTGTCGTATTAAATTGTTCCGCAATTGCATTAGGCGTTAATGCATTAGAAGCAATTAAAACCAGAATTGCTCTTCGGGTTGGGTCAGCAATGGCTTGAAAAATATCTCGTTTCATCTTTTAATTATTTAAATAAGCAACTAATCAGTTGCAAATATACGCAACTTTTTGGTTGCGCAATATAAATTTTGATTTTTTTTATATAATAACTGCAAAATGCAATGAAAAGAAGAGAAGAATGTGGCGAAAAGTTATGCTGTAAAACAAGCAGAGGCTCACTGTATTAAGTGAACCTCTGTTTAAATTTAAATGTGATATTTTTTTAAATCTATAAAATTATTTTTGCTGAATCCATTTGTATTTTCCGTTTTCCAAATAAATTATTCCACCACCGCAGCTTTCTTCGGCGTGAATAAATATTCCGTCATTTAGCAGTTTTATTTTGTCTTCTTCTTTTATTTCTTCATCTGCAAGTATATCGCCATTTTCGCCTACATTGTCCCAGTATAATTCATTTTTAGGTGCTTTTTCAAATATTCCAGTCCAGTCGATCTCATCAAAACCTTGGTCTAAAACATCATTTCCCATACCAAAATAATCAGTTTTATTTCCGTTTCCAAAAATAATTCTCAAACCGCTTTTTCTATTTTTTGTACTCCTTACAATTTCAACAGTTTCATTTAGTCCATCTCCATCAAGATCACATAAAATTTTATTTGTTTTATGTTTTGTCGATAATACAATTGTATCTGCGCTAGTTTTATTTACTGTTTTTTCTGTATTTTTAGTTTCACTCTTTTTTTCAGTCGTAACATTATTTACTTCTTGTTTTTCTTCTTTTTTACAGGAGATAAAAAGGAGTGTCATAATAACTAAGATTCTAATTTTCATGCTTGAGTTTTACTATTAAATGTTTGTGGATATTCGTTTTGAAATATATAAAATCGTGGTATTATCAGCTCATAAAAATGGCAGCAGCAAAAGGATTATCAATAAGCCATAACCAAATGCCATTTTCATTTTTAATCATCATGCAGCTTGTAGCGCCATCCATTTCAATTGGATTTCCGTCAGGCAAAGTTGCCTTCATAGACCATTTATCAATCCAAATAGCGTGATTGCCTACAATTGTTGCTTTATGATTACTGCCTTTTATTTTGGGTTTCCAAGTGCACAAATGCTGCATGGCTTTTTCGATATTATCTAAGCCTTTTATTTCTTGTCCATCTCGATCAATGTAAACAGCATCATTGGCAAAACAGCTTAGCGTTCCCTGCAAATCGCCAACAGCAATGCAATGGCGAAAATAGTTTACGGCACCAATAGGAGTTGTTCTATCAAATTTTTCGATCATGATAATGTTTTTTTTAAAGTATTAGATGATATAGTTTCTTAAAAAGTATTATTATCTAAATTTATTTCGAACAATAATATCTTTAATTTTTGCTTTCAAATCTTCGCCGGTATCATAAACCATTTGTTCGTTGTTAGGAAAAGGAACCGCGCGTTTTGTAAAATAACTAATGTAGTTATCGTCGCAGGCATTTCTGTCACCTTTGTAAGTCGAATAAACATTCTCAAAGAAATATTCGCTGGTTACAGGAAATGACTGAAGTAATTGATTTGTTCTTACATCAACATAATCTACAACTGCAGTAACTTGACAAGACTTAAACTGTCTAAATTCATAAACATTTGCACGAAGCATTCTGTAATTATCCACTTTTATTTCCTTGCCCAGACTGTCTTTAACAGGTCTTCCTCGGCTGTCTAAAAGTGTTTTCATGCCATCTTTAATCTGTCTTTCTTTGATAAATTCTTTCTCCTTCATTTGTTCTGGAGAAATATTTATTTGTCTAAAATTGATTATTAAGCTGTAATCGTAAGTAACATTTTTTTGTCGGGCGCTGTGGTAAACCGTCCATTTATCATTTAATCCGTACGTTTTAAAATCCAATAAATCGTCTTGAAGCATTTTTGGAATCACCATATTGGTTTGATTTTTAGCATAAACATCTACAAAATCAGTTCCTTTAAACTGTGCATCGTCTATTAGTTTTTTAGAATTCTTATAGTTTGGACTAATCTTTTCTAAATATGTTAAATCGTCATAGGCTTTTCTAAAATCAAGTTTATTGTTTGATTTTAAAAGAGTCAAAGCATTTTCGTATAAATATCTGGTGAGGGCAATTTTACTGCTTATAATTTGGTTTGAATAGTTATCAAAGTTAAAAGAAGCATTTTTTCCCTGTTTTAATAGTGGCAGAGGCAATAATGGTCTTATTTTTTCCTGACGGTTATTCAATTGTAAATAGGTGTTGTAAACACGTTCAGCATTTGTAGGAGTAGCTTCTTTAATCATTAAATCAAGATCACGAAGATCTCTTTCTTTTGCTTTTGCAAATGCTTCTTCCAGTAAATACACGTAATCCTGTTTTCCTTTTGAATCTTTTTTAGTTCTCAAAGCTTCAACTGCACGATCAATAGCACCGTCATAATTACCATCGCTTATTAAAGCCTGAGTTGTTTTTACGCCGCACGATGAGAGAATCAGAAAGAATATAGAAAATAGTAAAGTAGTTTTTTGCATAGTATTTTTTTGAAAGTGTAAATATATTTCATTTAATTTTCAACAACCATGCCTTTTTTTAATTTATTTTAAGGAGCAGAAATTTATGTTTTCACAAGAACCTTTAGTCCCGCTTTCGCCTTTATCTCTTCGAGGATATCGGCTTTATCGGGGCTGGATTAGAACGTTTAGTTTTTCATAAATCTTATTTTGTCAGCAGTTTTTTAATCAAAACAATCTGTCCTAAATGGTAGTAACTATGTTCAATCATAGCATCGATATTTCTTCTGTAAGTTCCGTACTTTTCATCAGCAAAAAACTGGTCTAATTTTTCATCAGACATTTGTTCGACAAAAGAGGCAAATTCTTCAGAAGAACTCCAAAATTTCTCTAGAAAAAATTCCCAGTCTTCAGTAGAAGAAATAGGAGGAAAGTCAAAACTGAATTTATCTTTTATGTCCAGCGTTCCACCTTTAAAAACAGTATTAATTCCGTCAATATAATAATGTATATGCTGTGCCAGAATTGCTATTGTATTTAAGTTCTGAATAGGAGTAACGGCAGTTTTCCAATCTAGATTTTCGAGCTGATCTTTGTAATTGGTATTTGCAACCCAAGTTCCGTTTAAGGATAATTTCTCTAAAACGATTGGCAATTTCTAATGCATTTTTCATATTTAAATAATTTAAAAGTTGTTATTCTTTTATGGCATATTATTCTCATTGGAGCTATAGAAAATGTTTGTCGTTTTGCAAGAAATAGTAAGTATTGCTCAAAGGAGTAAAAGTTTAATTTTCATATTGGCTTAGATAAAATTTAAAATGGGAATATAAAAAAAACACGTACAAAAAAAACTCTTGTTTTATTGGTTATTGAGCATTTTGTTTATTCTCTATATCATTTCCATTATGTTCAATTTTGAGTATCCAGAAAGCAAATTTTGAATATTCGATTTCAATAAAATCATCAATATTTATTAGGGAATAGGTTTTTTTTGTAACCTGATATTTAGGGATATCTTTCGAATCAAATACAATAAAATAATTACTACTTTTTTTTAAGGTATAATATTTATCAATCACCTTAAAAGTGTTTACAATCTTAATTTGTGCTGCGAGGTCGTTTCTTGTTACTTTTAATCTTTTTAAGGAAAGTACTAACACGACGAGGGCTATAAGAATAATAACAAAAACGATGGCATTGAATATCGAAAACAAAGTGTCTGAATCACTTAATCCCCAAGACCAAAGTGCAATAAATGAAAGAAATACAAATATGAAGACTTTCGTTTTTTTTACTTTTCTTTTTATGGTTTGGATGTCTTTATCGGTTATTCGAGTTTCTGTTCGGTTCATTTTATAAGGAATGTTCATAAGACTAAAGCTTCGCAGTGCTTATTTATTGGTCTAGTTAAGCTTGAGTCAATAGAAATATATTTATTTAGATTTCCTATTCTTTACCTGATACACAATTTCCCAAAAAATAATAGATAAAAGAGCATTTGTAAATATGGCTGTTTTAACTAAGTAAGGATCGTAATTTGAAAGTAAATGTAAATTGGCAAACTGCACCGCTAAAAACAATGCTAAGGAGGCAATTGCAATAGAACAAATCACGTTTAACAGCGGTTTCCATTTTAATCCTAAAAAAGCATAAATGATATTTAAAACAGTAAAACCACAACCCATAGTTATATAAGGATCGGTTTTTAATATTTCGCCAAGTGATAGAAAAAAATGAGTCGAGGTAAGGTATAAAAAGAATAAAATTGAATAAAGCAGGATTCGTATTTGTAGTTTCATTTTTGTTGTTTTTTATCGGGTAAAATTAATCATTTAAAATGAAGCTTTGATTAGGATTTTATTGTAAAAGTGCTTCGATTTTAGTTTCAGATTTTTCTTTTAGCGGACTGTCTGAATGCAAACTCCAAATAACTAGAAATTTTCCTTTTGCAAGATATTCTTCAGGATGTTCTTTAGTTGGCTGACCATCTTTTCCCCATAATAATCCTTGCAGAAAACGGTCGCCTTTAAAAACGTGTTCGAATTCAAAATACATTATAGAACCGCGGTCTGTTTTACTTTTAAAACTCTGAATAGCTTTACTTTTTATAGTTCCAACAATATTGCTGTAGGTTTCAATGTCGTTGTAAAAAGTACAAGCCTGAGGTGTTACACAAATATTACCGTCGCTTAAAGTATAGGTTTTTGGAAATTCTTTTGGTTTTAATTTTAAATCTGTGAGGATTTGACTGAATATATTGGTTGTAAATAGTAGAAGCAAGGTTGATAGGGGGATTGTGAATTTCATTGATTTGGAGATTATTTGAAACTATTGAGAGTAATTTTAGAAATTATTATTTTGTTCAATTTTATAAATTTATCATTTGCCAGAATTTCTAGACCTTCTTTACTTCCAAACTCTGTAAAAAACCAATTTTTCCCTTCGTCTATAGATGTTGCCAAAATGTTCCAAATCAATTTTTGATTTTGATTGTCAGCTTTTACATCAAGTTCCCATTTCATCAAACATTCTAGTTGCTGATTATGATTGATTATTTGAGATGTAACAACAGGCTTTCCTTTCAAATAGGTAAGGTTTATTTTGCTTTGCAGAAAATCATCTTGTATTTTCTGACCAGCCTCATTATAGTTTTGTCCTTTTAGCGAAAACGGATGCAGTGAAAATGCGAATTTTTTATAATTTTTATTTACTAAATCTAATATTTTGCTATTAGCTTGACTCAGTATTTGGCTATTCAGGTTTTTATCCAATAAAGTAATGTCTTTTTGCGGCTTAAAGTTTTGAGAAATTAATCCTTTGACTACCGTAGATATCGTATCTAAATTTGAAGTTTTATTCTCTTCTTTTGGAAAAAAGTAAGTTGACTTTTTTTCAAGTTCATTGTAAACCAATACCGAATGAGTATTTTTAAAATTATTTCCGCTCGGTAATTTAATTAAAAACAGCGTATATTTTGTTGCGCCAATACTGTCTATGTAGATTTTATATTCACAATCTTTACTTTTTTTTTCGTACTTAATGTTGTAATTTGAGAATGATTCTTCTAAAGCAAATTTACTTTGCGCTATAACATTTGATATTGCAAAAAGAAGTAATCCTACAACTAAAATTTTTTTCATTGAATTGGTTTATTAGAGCTAAAAAGCTGTTTTACTTTTAAAACTTTGAAAGGTTTTGTTTTTTACAGTTTCCACAATATTATCGTAGGTTTCTATATCATTATAGCAGGGAAAATATTGATAAGGAAATCGTGATTTTTATGGATTTGGTGGTTTGATTTGTTTAGTTCTATTGAATTTTACTGCAGGAGTAAAATGGTTGTGTTATTCATCATCTTTGAGATACCTGCTGTCAAAATAAATCTTGTATTCCATTGTGTTTTTTTCTTTGTAAGGTTCTCCCGTTTTTTTGTCTTTCATTTCAATAAAAAAATCTTCGCTTAAAAAATCGACACAGCCATAAATATGTTTACGATCAGATTTATTGTTGGGCAATCTGTTGAGAACAAGTTTTGAAGTTCTTGTGTAAACGAGTATTTCGCTTTTTGCATCTACCTGGTCTCTACTTGTAAAATAAGAGGGATAACCCCAAAATTTGCGCAATTTTATTTCTGCGGTTTTATTTGGAAATACTTTTGCAACGAAACCGTAAACCTGAAATCTACTGCCAAAACCACCTTTAATAATAAGTGTGTCATTTTTGTAATAATGATTACACATAAAGTCTTTTTTTGTAAAATCATTTTTTAGATGATCATAAAATATAGTGTCTTCAACCATATTTTTTCCTCTATAAACCGTTCCATAAATCGAATCTATCGCATATTGTGATCCGTTGTTTGTTGTATTTATATTTTCAAGAGCCAACGCTTTTATTTTTGGGTCTAAAATTATTTTGATTGTTTTTTGAGAATAAATAAAACTTGCTGATAAGACAAAAAATAATGTGAGTAGATTTAATTTCATAGGTTTAAAGTTTGGATTGGAATTTTGGTTGTGCACAAAAAAAGCACAAAATAAAAAGATATTTGTGCTTTCATAAAATTTATTGTTGAGGAATTATTTTCCTTTCAGTAATTTTTCTAAATATTCGTTTTTGTCTTTTTCAGCCTGAACCAAACGTTCGTAAAGTTCCATCAATTTATCTATTGGATTGAATGTTGGATGATATTGAAAAAGAGCTGCATTATCATGATTATTAACTGTATTTCCAATAATATTAAATACAGCTTCGTCACTATAGTTTTTTATTGCTTCTGCCGAAACACCTAAAACTTCAGCAATTGCATCTAGTTTTTCTTCTTCAATGGTTTCACTTCCTTCAATATTTGATACAGTTTGCTGAGTAACACCAATTGCAAAAGCAAGTGCCTCTTGTTTCATACCTCTAAGCTCTCTAATTCGGCTTATGTTTCTTCCAATATGTTTTGGTTTTGCTGTTGTAGTCATAGCTCAAAGATATTTAAAAATTATTAGATTTTTTTTGATCGTTGTAAAAAACAAAAATACTTTGTGAGATACAATTAGCATTTGTCGATTACCCAATAATCTATTGATTACTTGCGAGGAATAAAAATACAACTTTTCTTACGTTAAATTGTAGAATTGTAAAATAAAATAATGCTTAAAAATACAAACAAGAAATTAAATGTCAATGGAAAAAAGTGAATTTGAAAATGAAGAGAAGTTTAAAAAATTAATGCATTATTATTTTAAAACTCTAAAATCGGCTAATAAAGAAAATGAGCATTATGTTGCTAAAGTTAGGTTTTCAAGTTACTATGAGCTTGGCTGCGCTATTAACGAAATGCTGAAATTATGTATTTTAGGCGTGGATAATGACGTACATAAAATTTCAGAAACAGATATAAGAACAACTATAAATTTGTCTTTAATTTTAGAAGTTGTGCACCAGCTTTTTCCTCTCGATGCTTTTGAATTTCTAGATGAAATCGATGAAATGTTTCTTAAAAAAGTTTAAAATATAGAAGGGTAATATGTTTTTTAAATCATTTTGAAGAAAAAAAATGCTGGCACGAGCGAGACGCTCGCGCTAGCGAGTGGACAAACTTAATGGTTACTTTATGTGCGTTTTAGCTTTCTTTACAAAGTTATTTGCGAAGATTCGACTGTTCACTATCTTTCGGTCTTCTTCGTTGAAATAAGTTAAAATATTAGAAATAATTATACACAATCTTGTCATTTCGACGTAAGGAGAAATCTACGTAAGAAACTCTGCAAAGATTGGAAACATTGGGAATATATTATTCAAATAAATAATTCAAAAAATCAAGATCAGGATTAATAGTTTTAATTAATTCGATTTTCTTTTCTCTGCGCCAGTCTTTTACTTCTTTTTCTCGAGAAATTGCTTCTCGAATCCATGTGAATTTTTCGTAATATAGTAAGTATGTGGCATTATATTTTGACGTAAAGGTTTTATTTCCAATAGCGTTGTTTTCCTTGTGTTGGCTTAAACGGATTCTTAAGTTATTTGTTACTCCTGTGTAGAAAACGGTTTTGTGTTTATTGGTTAATATGTATATGTAATAGGTGTGATAACCTTCTTTTTGATGCATTTTTTTTGATGCTAAAGATAAATATAAGTTAAGATTTTTCTTTCTTTTTTTTCTAATGAATTTTATATGCTTTGTGGAGTTACTTGCGAAGATTTCTCCTTCGTCGAAATGACAAACTTGATGGTTGCTTCGCGTATGTGTTAATTTTCTTTGTGGAGTTTCTTACGAAGATTTCTCCTTCGTCGAAATGACAAACTGGGCATGAACTTTCACATTTAGATTACTGAATGATTATTACTTTACGGAGTCACTTACGAAGATTTCTCTCCCGAGGCTTCGGGATCGAAATGACAAGATTGAACAAAAAAAATCCCGCCTCAATTAAGAAACGGGATTAAAGGGATATTCGCGCCAGTGTGAAATAATTTATTTTAACCTTCTTTTTCGATTGTTGACAGAAATATTTCTCTCATTTTTTTGCCCCAATAATTCCAGTTTAACTCGTTATCAAATTTCAGTCTCGATTGTTCTGCTAATTCTTTCAGCTTTTCGCGATTATTTAGAAGGTCTTGAATTTGATTGGCATATTCAATTGGTTTTGCTTCAAACGATAGGGCATAACCATTTATATTATTCTCGATAATAGAATTTACACCACCTGTATCTGTTGTGATTACTGGTATTCCGAATGCATTGGCTTCACAAAATGCTATTGGAGTACAATCTGCACGAGTTGGAACAAATAAAATATGGGTCTGAAATAATATTTCTAAAAAAAGATTATAGTCTTCTGATTTGTTTTTATTTAAAAAAGGGATAACCTTTATTCTAGAATTTGTAATCTGATTTGGAGGAACACAACCGCAAATGGTTAAGGTAATATCAAATCCTTTATCTATTAAAATATTTAAGGACTCTAAAACGATGTCTCCACCTTTTCTTTCCCAATCGACTCCTAAAAAAAGAAAGTTAATTGTACCGCCAAAATCCTTTTTTAAATCAGTTTTTTCAGGAATGAAATCTATATTAGCGCCAAAACTTACGGTACGAACATTTTTACTGTTTGCTTTATAATTATTTATTACATAATCTGCTGCCCATTTAGAGGAATAAATTTGGGTAGAAGAATTGTTTATTGCTTTCTGTTCAATTAAATTCGATTCTTTAATAGATAAAGCTGATATTCCTGAAAAGATTTTGTAGTATTCATTTATTTGACTGAAAGAAGTGTCAGATAAATAACAAATAGGAGTAGAAGTCTTTAAATATGCAATTTCGGTAGCGGCGGCGGGAGCAAATAGTATGTCTACTTTTTTTCTTTTAAGCTTTGCACTAATTTTAGAAGCATAAAATTTACTTACTAGAATGTTGTGAAAAACATTGTATTTTTTAGAAAATAATTTTACATGAATTTTGTTAAATATTTTAAGTGTTTTGTTTAATGCACTGCTTTTTGGCATCGGACCTAGTACATATACTTCATCAAATTCATTTAATAAAGCCTTATACATTCTGTAATGAATACCCGACCAGCTTCTTTTATCATTAGGATCTGAGGCAGTGATAAATCCAACAATTTTTTTTTCTTTCATTTTTTGGTTAATTTTCTAATTATATCCGCAGTAGTTCTGTCGTTACAGTGAATTTGATACTAAATAAAGTTGGATGGTAAAGCCTTTCAATTGCAAAAATAATATTAAAAGTTTAATATTAATTGAGGTCTCTAAACTTTGAATAATTTCTATTTAGTTTGTAAAGTTTTACTTTTTTATTTCGATGGTTTAAATTTCTATAAAAAGGAAATATGGTAAATGATTGTTTGATTTTAAGTGTTTAGTTTTTGGTTTCTCATGCAGGTTTTGTAGTTTATTTTCACGATAATTAAAAAAATCCCGCCTCAATTAAGAAACGGGATTAAAGTGATATTCTCTTTTTTTTATTTTAAACTGTTGCAGCAATTTCTTGCGGTAACGGAATTTGATTTTTAAGTAAATCTTCAAATGTTTCAGCTTGGCGAATTAAGATTCCTTGTCCGTTCATCCATAAAACTTCGGCTGGTTTGTATCTTGAATTGTAGTTTGAAGACATTGAGAAACAATATGCTCCGGCATTTCTGAAAGATAAAATATCGCCTTCAGTAATTTCTTGAATTCTGCGGTTGTTGGCAAAAGTATCTGTTTCGCAAATGTATCCTACAACAGAGTAAAAACGCTCTTTTCCTTTTGGATTTGAGATGTTTTCGATATGGTGTGAAGATCCGTACAACATTGGACGAATTAAGTGGTTGAAACCACTGTCAACTCCAGCAAAAACTGTTGATGTTGTTTGTTTTACTACGTTTACTTTTACTAAGAAATGACCTGCTTCACTTACCAAGAATTTTCCTGGTTCGAAAATCAGCGTTAAATCTCTGCCATATTCTGTACAGAAAGCATTGAATCTTTTAGATAATTTTTTACCTAATTCTTCGATGTCTGTTTCGATATCGTCTTTTTTGTAAGGAACTTTGAATCCGCTTCCGAAATCTAAGAATTGTAAATCTTTGAAATGTTTAGCCGTATCAAACAAGATTTCAGCAGCATACAAGAATACTTCGATATCTAAAATATCAGATCCTGTGTGCATGTGAATTCCAACAATACTCATTTTTGTGTTTTCAACAATTCGCAGGATATGCGGAATCTGGTGTACAGATATTCCGAATTTACTATCGATATGTCCAACAGAAATATTTGCATTTCCGCCCGCCATTACGTGTGGATTGATACGAATACATACTGGAATATGTGGATGTTTTGTTCCGAATTGCTCCAGAATAGATAAATTGTCAATATTGATTTGAACCCCCATTGCAGCAACTTCTTCAATTTCTTCAAGAGAAACGCCGTTTGGTGTAAAGAAAATCTTTTCGGGTTCATAGCCAGCATGAAGTCCTAACTGAACTTCCTGAATTGATACAGTATCTAAGCCAGACCCCATGTTCTTTAATAACTGAAGAATCGCAACGTTTGACAATGCCTTCATGGCATAATTAACTCTTAAGTTTTCTACCTTAGAGAAAGCTTTAGTTAACCTGTTGTACTGAGATTGGATTTTTTCGGCATCGTAAACATACAATGGACTTCCAAATTGGTCTGCTAACTGCAGTAAATCTTTTGCTTGCATTTTTAAATCATTTTGGGCAAAGTTATTACACTTTTGATTACCAGCAAATAAATTGTAGAAAAATAACAAATTGTAACAAATTGTTTAATTTTGAACAAAAAGTTGCTTATTTTGAGTTTTTGTAACCTTTTTCTAAGAAGCTAAGATTATAAGGTACTAAGATACTAAGTTTTTTGGCCGCGAATTGACGAATTTGACTAATTTTTGAATGCTGTTGAAATTGTTTTTATGCCACAGATTATCATGATTAAATGGATTTTTTCCAATTTTTAAAAGAAGCAAGATGTTTTGATTTAGCCCCGATTGAGGCGGTATCCTCGCAGTGAAACGGAGAGATATAGCCGAAAGCGGGAACTATGTTTATTATAATGCCCATTGTGATGCTTCAAAAGAACATAAATTTTTTGCCACCAATTTTTAATTTTTAATTTTTCGCAAAATGATTAAAATATTGCCCGTGGTTTCAACCACGGGAACACAATATATGATTGCGTCCAATTCGTAACGTTTCCCGTGGTTGAAACCACGGGTTATGTTTGAAATAGAAGTCGGCCAGAAAATAAAAATTAGTGAAAATTTGTGTAATTCGTGGTTAACAAAAAAATCCATTTAATCTGTGAAATCTGTGGCTAAAAAAAAACAAAACCCCTGAATAGTAATTCAAGGGTTTGTCAATAGTATGTGTTGTGTTTTTTATAGTTTTATAGGCTAGGTAAATCTCCTTTTCCTTTAGTAGGCAAGTTTGTAGAGCCCATTAAGAACAAATCTACCTCTCTAGCAGCTTCGCGACCTTCTGAAATAGCCCACACGATTAATGATTGTCCTCTTCTCATATCACCAGCAGTGAAAATGTGAGGAACATTTGTCTGATAGTTATGCGCTTTATAATTGCTTCTAAAATCAGTTTCGATTCCTAATTGCTCGCTTAAAGTTTTCTCAGGACCTGTAAATCCTAAAGCTAATAAAGCTAAATCGCAAGGCCAGATTTTTTCTGAACCTTCTTTCTCGATTAATTCAGGACGTTGACCTGGAGTCATTTTCCATTGCACTTCAACAGTTTTTAATCCTGTTAATTCACCTTTATCGTTAGAAATGAATTCTTTAGTGTTGATCAGCCAGTTTCTGTCGCATCCTTCTTCGTGAGAAGATGATGTTTTTAACTGCAACGGCCAGAAAGGCCAAGGCGTTGACTCGCTTCTTCCAACTGGAGGTTTTGGTAAAATCTCAAAGTTAGTTACCGATTTTGCTCCGTGTCTGTTTGAAGTTCCAATACAGTCAGAACCTGTATCTCCACCACCAATAACGATTACATCTTTACCAGTAGCTTTAACCTGATCAGGAATTGATTCTCCAAATAAAACTTTAGTCTGCTGTGTTAAGAAATCCATTGCCTGAACAACACCTTTGCTTTCGATTCCTTTAGTTGGTAAGCTTCTTCTTTCAGTTGCTCCTCCGCATAAAACGATAGAATCGAATGCGTTTAATTCTTCTACACTGAAGTTTACACCAACATTTACATCAGTTTTAAAAGTGATTCCTTCTGCTTCAAGGATCGCTACACGTCTGTCGATAATTCCTTTCTCCAATTTGAAGTTTGGAATTCCGTAACGTAATAAACCTCCAATAGCGTTGTCTCTTTCAAAAACAGTAACTGTGTGTCCTGCTCTGTTTAATTGCTGAGCAGCTGCTAAACCTGCAGGTCCTGAACCAATAACAGCAACAGTTTTTCCTGTTCTTGTTTTTGGAGTTTGTGGTTTAATCCAACCTTCTGCAAAACCAATTTCAACGATGTTTTTCTCGATGTTTTCGATTGATACTGGATCTTTTATAATTCCTAATACACATGCTTTTTCGCATGGAGCAGGGCATAAACGTCCTGTAAATTCAGGAAAGTTATTAGTAGATTGTAAAATCTCTAATGCACTTTGCCATTCTTCCTGATGTACCATGTCGTTGAAATCAGGAATTAAATTTCCTAACGGACAACCACTGTGGCAAAAAGGAATACCACAATCCATACATCTTGAACCTTGTTCTTTTACTTTATCTTTTGCTAACGGAATAGTAAATTCGTTGTAGTTAGAAACACGTTCAGCTACAGCTAAATTACTTTCGTCGGCTCTGTTATATTCTTTAAATCCGCCTATTTTACCCATGACATTTTTATTAAATTTAGTTGTGAGTTGTGAAATGTGAGTTGTAAAATGTGAGTTGAAAAACTCAACCTTTGTAACTCTGCACCTTTGTAGCTCAGAACCTCTTAATCAGCTATTAATTCTTCTATTTGTTTTTCTTCTGCAATTCGTTTTAATGCTTTTTTGTAATCTGTCGGCATTACTTTTACGAAGTGCTGTTGTTGATTTTCCCAGTCTGCTAAAATTCTTTTTGCTAATGGACTGCTTGTGTACAATGAATGATTTTTGATCAGTTTTCTTAGTTTTGTAACGTCCTCTTCTTCCAACGGATCGAATGCAACCATTTCCATGTTACAAACAGTCGAATCGAATTTTTGATTTGGATCGTAAACATAAGCTACACCACCGCTCATACCAGCTGCGAAGTTTCTTCCTGTTTTTCCTAAAACTACTACGGTACCGCCAGTCATGTACTCGCATCCGTGATCTCCAATTCCTTCAACAACTGCGGTTGCTCCAGAATTTCTAACACAGAAACGCTCTCCGGCCATTCCATTAATATAAGCCTCTCCGGTAATAGCTCCGTAAAGGGCAACGTTTCCAATAATGATATTGTCTTCTGGTTTAAAAGTTGCAGTAGGAGGTACTTTTACAATTAGTTTTCCTCCAGAAAGCCCTTTTCCTAAGTAATCATTACAGTTTCCGTGAATTTTAAATGACAATCCGTTTGTTGCAAAAGCACCAAAACTTTGTCCGGCAGAACCTTCAAAATCAACTAAAATAGTGTCATCAGGTAATCCTTGTGCGCCATAAATTTTTGAGATTTCGTTACTCAAAATCGCACCTACAGAACGGTCTGTATTTTTAATTTTAAATGTTACTCTTGTTTTTTCTTTTCTATAAATAGACGGAATCGCTTCTTTGATAATATCAAAATCTAATACGTTTTCAAGTTGGTGATCTTGAGTAGTTGTATTGTGATTTGGCTGCGTTTTTGCTTTTTCCGGTTTGTATAGAATTGGTGATAAATCTAAACCATTTGCTTTGTAATGTTTGATAGCTTTGTTCACATTTAATTTTTGTGATTGACCTACCATTTCTTTTAAGGTTCTGAAACCTAATTGTGCCATGATTTCTCTTAATTCTTCAGCAATAAAATACATGAAGTTGATTACGTGCTCTGGCGTTCCTTTGAAATTTTTTCTCAATTCAGGATCCTGAGTTGCAATACCAACAGGGCAAGTATTTAAGTGACAAGCTCTCATCATGATACATCCAGAAGCTACAAGCGGTGCTGTTGCAAAACCAAATTCTTCAGCTCCTAATAAAGCTGCGATTGCAACGTCACGACCAGTTTTCAATTGTCCGTCACATTCTAAAACTACACGGCTTCTTAAATCATTTAAGATCAAAGTCTGCTGTGCTTCAGCTAAACCAAGTTCCCATGGAATACCTGTGTGCTGTAAAGATGTTAATGGTGCAGCTCCCGTTCCTCCGTCATAACCAGAAATCAAGATAACGTCAGCTTTTGCTTTGGCAACACCGGCAGCGATAGTTCCAACTCCAACTTCAGAAACTAATTTTACGTTTACACGCGCTTCACGATTCGCATTTTTTAAATCGTAAATTAACTGAGATAAATCTTCAATTGAATAAATATCGTGGTGAGGAGGAGGTGAAATCAAACCTACATAAGGAGTAGAGTTTCTAGTTTCGGCAATCCAAGGCACTACTTTTTCTCCAGGTAACTGCCCGCCTTCACCAGGTTTTGCACCTTGAGCCATTTTAATCTGGATTTCTTTAGCATTTGTCAAATAGTTGATCGAAACACCAAAACGTCCTGACGCAACTTGTTTGATTGCACTATTTCTAGAATCTCCGTTAATTTCTTTCTGGAAACGTTTTGGATCTTCTCCACCTTCTCCAGAGTTACTTTTTCCGCCAATTCTGTTCATTGCAATTGCTAAATTCTCGTGTGCTTCTCTAGAAATAGATCCATAAGACATTGCACCCGTTTTGAATTTCTTCACAATTTCTGTCCAAGGTTCTACTTCATCAATAGAAATTGGATCCAAATTATTGAATTCAAATAAACCTCTAATGGTCATTAAGTTTGAGCTTTGCTCGTTAACGGCATTTGAGTATTCTTTATAACTTTCAGGGCTGTTTAAACGAACTGCCTGTTGTAATTTAGAAATAGTGGTTGGGTTAAACATGTGTTTTTCACCACCACGTCTCCATCTGTAAATACCTCCAATTTCAAGAGAAAGCAAACTTGCTACTTTTGAATTTGGGAAGGCTTTTTGGAAACGTTTTTTTACTTCTTTTTCAACTTCCATTAAACCAATTCCTTCGATTCTAGATGGAGTGTAAGGGAAGTACTTAGAAGTAAATGTTTTGTTTAAACCTAAAATCTCGAAAATCTGAGCAGCTCTATATGAATGTAAAGTAGAGATACCAATTTTGTTCATGATTTTAACGATTCCTTTTGCAATCGCTTTGTTGTAGTTTACAACCGCATAATCAGCTTTTACTCCAGTAATGAAACCTTGCGCAACTTGATCGTAAATGATTTCGTTTACCATATACGGATTGATTGCACTTGCGCCGTATCCGAATAATAAAGCAAAATGATGAGGTTCACGAGGTTCTGCAGATTCAATTATGATTCCGAATTTAGAACGAACTTGTAAGATGTTTAAAGAGTGGTGAATGTAAGAGCAAGCCAATAACATTGGAATTGGAGCTAATTCTTCACTTACGCCTCTATCTGATAAAATGATAACATTACATCCTTCAGAAACAGCTTTGAAAGTTGCCTGAACACATTTCTCAAGTGCACGTTCTAAACCGTTAACTCCTTTTTCTATTTTGTATAAAGTAGAAATGGTAGCCGATTTGAAATCTGCGTGATCAATGTTTCTTATTTTGTCCAAATCCTCATTAGAGATAACTGGATTTTGGATTTTTAGTTTTTTACATTGTTTTGACTCAATTTCGAAAATATTGAAATCACCACCAATTGCTAAACTAATATCAGTAATGATTTCTTCACGAATACCATCCAAAGGCGGGTTAGTAACCTGAGCAAATAATTGTTTGAAATAATTGTATAACAATTGAGGTTGGTCTGACAATACAGCTAATGGTGTATCGTTACCCATAGAACTGATTGCTTCAGCTCCTTGACCTCCCATTGGGTTGATGATTGTTTTTAAATCTTCAATTGTGTAACCAAATAAACGTTGTCTTGTTAAAAAATCTAGTTTTTCAACAGGAGTAGGGTTATTGGTATAAGGAACTTTAGCAAGAGGTAATAAGTTAGCATCTAACCATTCTTGGTAAGGGCGTTTTGTAACGATTGATTTTTTTACTTCTTCGTCTTCAATAATACGACCTTCGTTCATGTCAACCAAGAACATTTTTCCTGGCTCTAAACGTCCGTGCTGAATTACATCTTCTGGATCGATATCTAGTACACCAATTTCTGATGACATGATTACGAAACCGCTATGTGTTAATGTGTAACGAGAAGGACGCAATCCGTTTCTGTCTAGTAAAGCACCAATTACGTTACCATCTGTAAACGGAATAGAAGCAGGACCATCCCAAGGTTCCATGATACAAGCATTGTATTCATAGAAAGCTCTTTTTTCTGGAGACATGGTTTGGTGTTTTTCCCAAGCTTCAGGAACAACCATCATCATTGCCTCTGGAAGCGAACGACCTGTCATTAATAAAAGTTCAACCACCATATCCATAGAAGCAGAATCTGATTTTCCTTCTAAGATAATTGGGAATAATTTTTTGATATCATCGCCAAAAACTTTGCTTTGCATAAGCTCTTCACGAGCACGCATGCGGCTTACGTTTCCACGAAGTGTGTTGATCTCACCATTATGACACATGTATCTAAACGGTTGAGCTAAGTCCCAAGAAGGGAATGTATTTGTAGAGAAACGTTGGTGTACAAGCGCTAAACGAGTCACCAAGTCTGGATCTTTCAAATCTATATAATAACGGCTGATGTCTTCCGGCATCAATAGACCTTTATATATTATAGTAGTTGTCGATAAACTAGTAAAATAAAACATGTGGCTTTCAGAAGTTTTAGATCCTCTTACGGCATGTTCAGCAATTTTTCTAGCTGCAAAAAGTTTTGCATTAAATTCTTGTTCTGTTAAATCTTGTCCGTTTTTAGAAACGAAAACTTGTTTAACTGTTGGTTCTTTTTCTGCGGCGATCTGCCCTAAATTTTCAACGTCAACTGGCACATCTCTCCAACCTAAAACTTTTAAGTTTTGATCTTTAATAGTTGCCTCAAATGCATTAATACAAAAAGAAACTTGGTTTTTGCTTTTTGGTAAAAAAACCATTCCTACTGCATACTCACGCGCTTCTGGGATTTCAAAGTCACATACTTTCTTGAAAAAATCATGAGGGATATCAAACAAAATCCCTGCTCCGTCTCCAGTTCTTCCATCAGAACTAACGGCACCACGATGTTCCAATTTAATTAAGATGTCTAATGCTTTGTGAATAATATCGTTTGATTTAATACCATTCAAATTACAAATAAATCCTGCACCACAATTGTCGTGTTCAAATTCAGGCAAATAAAGCCCTTGTTCTTTAACTTTCATTCTTGATATTTTTTCTACAAAAATAAAGATTTCGTTAAACATAATGTATTGAAATTATAAATTGACTTACATTTTTGTTGTAATAATAGAAAAACGCTTCTTAATTGATAATAATGTTATATTGCCCATTGCGAAATGATAAAATGACAATGCGCTTTAAAATATATTAAGAAAAATCGTCGTTGAGCTACTGAATTCGGTGAATTTTTTGTTAAATCTCAAACGATATAGTGATTTTAAGTTAACATTAACAAAGTGTTTCGGTAACGATTTGTTTGCTTTGAAAAAGAATAATCCTATAATACCTATTTGAGGTGTTTTTTAATTGAAAAAGATTTTACTATTAAGTTGAATTTTGCTACTTTTGTCGCACTTTTATTCTGAAATAAATTCAGAACCAGACAAATTCTATATTATGAACATACACGAATATCAAGGAAAAGAAATTTTAGCAAGTTACGGAGTACGCATTCAACGCGGAATTGTGGCTAACAATGCGGTTGAAGCTGTAGCTGCTGCAAAACAATTAACTGCCGAAACTGGTACAGGATGGCATGTTATTAAAGCACAAATTCACGCAGGTGGTCGTGGAAAAGGTGGTGGAGTTAAGTTGGCTAAAAACTTGCAACAAGTTGAAGAAATCGCTGGACAAATCATCGGAATGCAATTAATTACACCTCAGACATCTGCTGAAGGTAAAAAAGTAAACAAAGTTTTAGTTGCAGAAGATGTTTACTATCCAGGTGAAAGTGAAACGTCTGAATTTTATGTTTCTGTTTTATTGAATAGAGGTACAGGTCGTAACATGATTATGTATTCTACTGAAGGTGGAATGGATATTGAAGAAGTTGCTGAGCACACTCCACACTTAATCTTTACTGAAGAAATCGATCCATCTGTTGGATTACAAGGTTTCCAAGCAAGAAGAATTGCCTTTAACTTAGGTCTTTCTGGAAATGCTTTCAAAGAAATGGTTAAATTCATCGATTCATTATACAATGCTTACATTGGTTCTGATGCTTCAATGTTTGAAATCAACCCAGTTTTAAAAACATCTGATAACAAAATTTTAGCTGTTGATGCTAAAGTTAATATCGACGATAACGCTTTATACAGACAACCTAAATATGCTGAAATGAGAGATATCCGTGAGGAGAATCCAATCGAAGTTGAAGCTAAAGAAGTTGGTCTAAACTATGTTGACCTTGACGGTACTGTAGGATGTATGGTAAACGGAGCTGGTCTTGCAATGGCAACTATGGATTTAATTAAATATGCTGGTTTTGAGCCTGCTAACTTCCTTGACGTTGGTGGAACTGCTGATGCAAAACGTGTTGAAACAGCTTTCAGAATTATCTTGAAAGATCCAAACGTAAAAGCTATCTTAATTAACATCTTTGGAGGTATCGTTCGTTGTGACCGTGTTGCTCAAGGTGTTGTTGATGCTTACAAAAACATGGGAGACGCTATCAATGTGCCAATTATCGTTCGTTTGCAAGGAACAAATGCTGAAATTGCAAAAGAATTAATTGACAATTCAGGTATGCCAATCTTATCTGCAGTTCAATTTCAAGAAGCTGCTGACCAAGTTAAAGCTGCTCTTTCTTAATTAAAATAAGAAATCAATTTATATAGAAAATCCATTCCGAAAGGAATGGATTTTTTTTTGGATTTACCTTAAAGGACGCTTAGAATTTAATTTGGGATAGTCAATATAAACGAAAAGCTAAATCAATAAAATTTTACGTATTGTATTTCAATACAGTTGGTGGTTTCAATTATAAGGATGCTCCACGATGTTACAGATTGTGATATACAGATTTCGATATGCATTGTGTCCATGTGGTTTCAACCAAGGGCTATATAAAAAAAACAATCTTTTTATAAACGCAAAGTTCGCAAAGCTGTATGTGTTTAGCTTTGCGAACTTTGTGTTTGTATTTACAATCCTTAGTAAAAAACTTTGCAGTAAAAAAACTTATTTCAAAATAGTCGATAATTCTATAAGTTCAAATGTTGGATCATTTTCAATAAGCTGTCTGAACATTGCAGCATGACCACCGCCTACTAAAACCATTATTTTATCATCTTTGCTTTCAGTTAGCTTTTGGATTAAAGAATACATGTATAAGTTTCTTTTGTACCAATTTGAAACTAAAGAAGCTCCCGTAAAATCATCTGGTTTTCCAGTTCTGTTTGCTACTTCTAAGTACCATTGTAAGTTATCTTTATCAGTTTCTTTTTTATTGAAATAAAGCATAAGTTCTGTTAAAGTGCTTTTTGAAATTTTCTCATTTTGCTCTTTCTGATATTCTTCCATCATTTTTTTAGTCTTCTCCATCAAATCCTTTTGATCCGCTTTTTCCATACTCATCATTAAACTATCGTAAGGAAATGGAGTGCGATAATCAATTGCGTATAATTTTTTGTGATTTAGTTTTTTCGCCGCACGAAGTGCTAATTGAGTAATTTCGTTTGCATCTTTTTTGAAAAGACTGTCAGTGTTTTTATTGTAAAACTTATCTAATTCAGCTTGTTTGGTGAATCTCCATTCAACAAAAATTTTATCTGGACCAAATTTCTTGATTTTGTCGCTCATGGTTTCAAGCTCTTTTTGACTTTTTTCGGACATAACATTAAATGTTTTTATTTTGGCAACATCATTTCCTGGATTTGCAAAATGAAAAGTTCCAATTAGCAAGATTTGTTTCTTTTTTGTTTGAGCAGATGATAGATTAAATGTAATAAGGGCTAGTAATAAAATAATTTTTTGCATGATGATTTTGTGTTTAAATTCATTGCAAATGTATGCTGCCTTTTGACCTCTATTTTTTGTTTTTGATGAACATAGGATTTCATTTTATAAACACATGAAATTAGCAGTGTAATAATTTCGTGTAATGTTTTTGATAGTTCATCCCTAAAAAAGTATCTTTTAAATAAATATAATTCTCTATTTAACGGCTAGTTGTAAAAATGGAATTGAAATTGCTTTTGGAAAATGATTTTATTCAAATACATAAATTGTATGTAGTTCTGAGGTTCTATAAAAGCGAAAAGTTCGTAAAGCTATTTATATATAACTTTACGAACTTTGCATAAGTTGTAGTATGTTTTACGGTCAGAAAACCACTATTTTAAAAGTGCCGATAATTCTACAATTTCGTATTCAGAATTATGTTTTACAAATTCTCTAATTATAGCAGTATGTCCGGCTCCTAATAAAACCATTATTTTATCGTCTTTGCTTTCTGTTAACTTTTCAATTAAAGCATACATATAAAGATTTCTTCGGTACCATTCTGAAACTAAAAAAGCACCAACAAAATTATCTGTTTTTCCTCCTTTAATCGCTGTTTCAAGATACCAGCTGATATCTTTTGTATTAACATCCAAAAGTAATTGGGTCAACGAATATTTTGTGATTTTTGTATTGAAATCTGTTTCATTATGTTTTATCGTTTCTTCATTCTTCTTGATTAAATCAAATTGATTGGCAGCTTTCATTTCTTTTACTAAGCTATCATATGGAAAATCAGTATCATTGTAATCTATTCCGTATAATTTTTTATGCCCTAATTTTTTAGCTGATCTTAAAGCTATTTGTACTATTTCATCTGAATCGTTTTTTAATAAACTATCAGTATTTTTAGCATAAAACTTATCTAATTTATCTTGCTTTTGAAAATTCCATTCTACGAAAATTTTATCAGGTCCAAATTTTTTAATTTTATTGGTAATGTTTTCGAGTTCTTTCTGACTCTTATCAGACATTACATTAAACGTATTTACTTTAGCAACATCAAGCCCAGGATTTTCAAAATGGAAACTTCCAAATAATAATATTTGTTTCTTTTTTGTTTGAGCAGATGATAGATTAAATATGATGAGAACTAGTAATAAAATAATTTTTTGCATGATTGTTATTTTTTAAATTCATAGCAAATGTATCTTGTCTTTTTACTTCTATTTTTTGTTTTTGATGAACGTAGGATTTCATTTTACAAACACATGAGATTTATGGCGTAATAATTTCGTGTAATGTTTTTGATATTTGATCCTTAAAAAAGCATGTTTCAAATAAATTTAATTTTCTATTTAAGGCTTAGTTGTATTTTTGAATTAATTATCAAAAACTATGAAATCAAGAATCCCTTTTTACTATCACATTGTCTTTTTCTTTTTATTATTTCTAACGTACATTTTGTGGGATATTGGACTTAATGATGAAAAAATAGAAATTGTAATCAAAGCAATATGTTATGGAATTACGCCAACTCATTTGTTAGCAATATTTTGTATTTACATTCTCAACTTTTACTACTTCTGTGAATGGTTTTTAAACAGGAAGAAATTACTTTTTTATATTCTGACAATTCCAGTTTCGCTATTGCTTTTTGCAGCTGTTCGCTATTTTTTGCAAGAAGTTGTTATGTTTAATATTACTGGAATGCACAACTATTATGAAGAAGCCAGAGAAATAGGTTACTACATAAAAGATAATTTTTTCTTCGGATTGCCGGCTGTAATTTTAAGCGCATTGACTTTTTTGTTTTGGCAGTATCATACTACACAACATCAAAATCAGGAATTGCTTTTGGAGAATAAAAAAGCCGAATTTCAAATGTTAAAAGCACAGGTTAGTCCACATTTTTTATTTAACACATTGAATTCTTTTTACAGTCAGTTGGTTTTAAAAGATGACGAAATGGCTTCGGATGTTTTGGTGCTTTCCGATTTACTGCGCTATGTTATTACAGAAACAGAAAAAGATGAGGCGGTACTTTTAAAAGAAATTCAGTTTATTCAAAACTACATTCATTTACAGAAAAAACGATTTGAAGATCAATTGTATCTAGATTTTTCAATTGAAGGAAAGTACTCGAATGAAAAAATTCTTTCATCAGCTTTGATTCATTTTGTAGAGAATGTTTTTAAACACGGAAAATTTAATAGCGAGCAGGAAAAAGCAGTTATATTCATTAAAATAAAAGAGGATTTTTTAGAGATTTCCACGTTTAATTATACTGTTGAAGGCGAGAATTATTCTTCAACTGGAATTGGTTTTGATAACTTAACAAAAAGATTAGAGTACATGTATAAAGGTAAATTTATACTTGAAAAAACAGAAGAAAATAATACCTTTAAAACCTACTTAAAAATACCGCTAAAAAAATAAGTTATGACTTTTAAATGTATTATTGTTGACGATGAACCGCCGGCAACTCGTATTCTGGAGAATTATATTGGAAAAGTAAATTTCCTTGAAAAAACGGGAGTTTTTAATGATTCATTAAAGGCTTTAGAATTTTTAAATACACAAACAGTTGATGTTATTTTTTTAGATATTCAAATGCCTCAATTGACAGGTTTACAGATTTCTAGAATTATTTCGAAGGATATAAAAGTCATTTTTACAACTGCTTATCCAGACTTTGCCTTGGAAGGTTTTGAATTGAATGCAGTTGATTATTTATTAAAACCCATTTCGTTTGAACGTTTCTATCAAGCTGTTTCAAAGTTGAATATAGAATCAAAAACGATTATTTCAAGTCAGAATAATACGCCTGATTTTATATTCATTAAAACAGATGGAAAGAATAAATTCCAAAAGATTTTTCTAAACGATATTTTGTATGTAGAAAGTTTGCAGAATTACGTTTGTATTCATACTTCAAAACAGCAGATTATTACACATTCGTCATTAAAAAATGTAATCGAATCACTTCCCGAAAATCATTTTATTCAGATTCATAAATCGCATGTGATTTCTCTACAGCATATTGAATCTACTGATAATTTTTCTGTTTTTGTTAACGGGAAGGAACTGCCAATTGGTGCTACTTTTAAAGATGTTTTTTTTGATAAGATAGAAGAAAATAAAATTTGATTTTAACCGCAATCCCGATAGCCCTCGGAAGCTAAGATTTTATTTTAGAAAACACTTATAAACGCAAAGTTCGCAAAGCTTTATCCATTAAAGCTTTGCGAACTTTGCATTTATATTCATAATCTATAACAAAAGATCCTTGCGCCCTTTGCGGTTAAATTATTTCTTATTTTTCCCGTTTTTAAAAACCACTTTTTCTACAACAGATGGTTTTCCATTTCCTTTAGGAAATGCTTTCTTTTTAGGTTTTCCAGCTGATGAACCTGACTTTGATGAACTTTGATCACCTCTATATTTTTCTGAATCTTTTTGAGAAGCTTTAAATTCTGGTCTTTCTTTAGAAGTTTCTTTCTTTGGAATTTCAGATTTATGTTTTGCTAAAACATCAGTTGGGTTTTTCGGATTTTCTTTAGTTCCTCTCAAATGAATTACTAATCCGTTTAAGAAATTACGTAAAACCTGATCGCCGCATTCCATATAGTTTGGATGATCTTCGGCTCTAAAAAAAGCACCTAATTCTGATTTTGAAATTCTAAAATCTACTAATTCTAAAATTTCAACTATTTGGTCATCACGGAGCATTAAAGCCACGCGAAGTTTTTTAAGTATATCGTTATTTGTCATTGTTTATTTTTTACAAAGGTACGTTTTATAAGCAAAGATTTGGAGTATTTTTTTGAGCGCGAATTACAATATTTGCCCGAATTAAATTTTTTAAATGAATTAGTAGAAATATTGTAATTCGCAGCCTATTTTTTTATGATTTAAAACCTGAACTAATTTATCCAAATCTTCTTTTAAATGGTTTGCGGTAATTACTATGCGATTTAATGGTTCAGCATCTTTAGTATATTTAAAACTAGCAATGACGATTTTTTCTTGGTTTAATTTTGCTACTAATTCATTTGATAAAAGATAAATCAAAGGGTAGCTTTTATCAAATTTGAGATAGTTGTTTTTAATTAAAATCGAATCGATATATTCTAAATTGTCTAAGAGTTTTTTATGCTGCAAAGTGTAGATTTCTGCCGCATCTGAAAGTGTTTGCACAAAAGCAGGATTCATTCCCGCTGCGCTTGTAAAAGTTTCTAACTCCTTTATTTCATTGATAAATTTTAAATCAGATGCAATAACACCGCCAGTTAATCCAAATGCTTTTCCTAAAGACGAAACCATTATTTTCCTTTTAACAGGATATTGAATTGAAGAATAAATGCCGCAGCCATTTTTGCCTAAAATTCCAAAAGAATGTGATTCATCAATAAGCAATGTAATTTCTTTATGACTTGGAATTTGTTCTAAAAAAGACAAATTAACAGGTTTAGTTTCAAACGAAGGAACTCCATCAGTAAGGATCGCTATTTTCTCCCGTTTTGAATCTAATAAACGTTCGTTTAATTGTTCATTTAGAAATAATGGAAGGCTGTTTTCGATTCGGATTGCATTATGCGTATCATTCAAATGAAAAAAACAGTCAGTTTGCTTCTTTATTAAATCTATAACCAATTTTCCCGCCAGCATTCCAGAAGAAACAGTAACAGCACTTTCTGAACCAATATGAGAAGCTAAAAAGGTTTCGCCTTCATCATAAGCTCTTAACTTGATGTTTGCGGTTCTCGAACTGCCATAAGTAGTTCCCCAGTTTAAAATGTTCTTAACGACCAGATTCTGAAAAGCTTTATTGGTTGGAAGCCCTAAATAAGCAGTTCCGCCAAAATACAAAAACTGTTCTTGGTCAATCTCAATAACTCGATCAGGAAATTTTTCGACTTTCATTTTTTATAGCAGTGTAACACCAGTTCCGTTTAGATTAGAATAACTTACAACACCATCTTTTATAGTTACACCAGTTGCAATATCTTCTGCTAAAAGCAGTGCGCCATCCATATCTACATAATCAAGTTGAGGAAGTAAATGCGCGATTGCAGAAATACCTACCGTAGATTCGGTCATACAACCCACCATAGTTCTCAATCCTAGTTTTTTAGCTTCTTCAATCATGCGTTTTCCCGGAGTTAATCCGCCGCATTTTACCAATTTTACATTCACGCCGTGAAAATGATTGAAACATTTAGCAACATCTTCTTCAATAATACAGCTTTCATCGGCAATAATTGGTAAAACAGAATGCTTGAAAACTTCTCTATGTGCTTCCCAATTGTCTGCTTTCATAGGCTGTTCTAAAAACTCAACACCTAACTTTTTCAATTCTATAGCATTGTTGATTGTTTCTTCAACTCCCCAGCCGCAATTCGCATCAATTCTAAAAACGGCATTCGTATGTTTTCTAAGCTCTTTTACGATTGCACTATCTTCTTTAGTTCCCAATTTAATTTTATAGATTGGCCATGGAAGTTCCTGCATTTTTGAAACCATTTTTTCAATAGATGCAATCCCGATTGTATAATCCGTCATTGGATTTCTTTCAGTCGTATAATTCCATAATTCGTATAATTTTTTGCCTTTTTTACGTGCATACAAATCATTGTAAGCTAAGTCCAACGCGCAAAGTGCAAACATATCATCTTTTAAATACGGATGAATTTTTGACCAAAATACTTCGGGAGTTTCATTTTCTGTACCTTCAATAATATTTCTGATTTTTTCTAAATCTTCCATCATCATTGGAACGGTCGTTTTGTAATACGGATTAGAAGTAGCTTCTCCAAAACCCGATAAACCATCACTTTGCAGCTCCACGATTAATGAAGGTTGAAAATCAATAGATTCTCTCGAAATAGTAAAAGTATGTTTTAGCTTTAAGTTATATTCTTTTAAAATTAGTTTCATGTTTTATGCTGTTTTTTTGTTGTATTTTGCTCAATAACCAAGCCAAAGAACCGCTTTTACAAAGCTGTCTCTCCATAGTTTTTCGTTGTGTTCTCCGCCTTTTACAATTCTTGTTTTGGTAAGATGCAGGCAATAGCAGCGGTTTTTTTCTAATAAACGTTCCATTTTATTTAAATCTTTTACCATATCATCACTTTCTTTATCTCCACACAGAAAATAAATTTTGGTTTTATTTTTTGGAGCCTGTTCTGTCAAAGCATAAATATCATTTGAAAACCAAAATGAAGGTGAAAAAACACCTGCTTTGCCAAAAACTTCAGGATATTTTAGAATAGCATAATAAGAAACTAAACCGCCAAGTGAGCTTCCCATTATGGTAGTGTTTTTTGCTTTGGTTTTGGTTCTATAATGTGTGTCGATGTAAGGTTTTAAAGTTTTTACAATAAAATCAAGATAATCGTCTGCTTTTCCGCCGCCGTATTTTTCATTTTTGTATGGCGTTAATTCATCAATGCGTTTTTCATTTCCATGTTCAATTCCAACTACGATTACTGGAGCTTTAAGGCTGTCTAATTTTTCATCGACATTCCATTCGCCGGAATAAGAAGTTTTAGCATCAAATAAATTCTGAGCATCATGCATATAAATCACGCTGTATTTTTTGGCTGAAGCCGAATAATCTTTGGGTAAATAAATCCAGATTTTTTTGGTGGTTTTGAGTTGAGGAGCTTCAATTGTAAAAGTTGATACGTTTTTTGAAGCGGTGCTTTCTTGAGCATTTCCAATTGCAAAACAGAGAAAAATAAAAAAGAAAACTCCTCTAAGCATCAGTTCTTTTGTGTTTTAGATTTAAATATAATATTTTAGCTAAAAATAACAAATTTGATGAATACCGAAGAAGAAAAGAGAAGTTTACTTTTAGAAATGATTGCTTTCTCGACAGTTGATGGTCAATTACATAAACGCGAGTTGGATTTTTTGTGGCTGGTTGCACAAGAACTGAAAATCGATCGTGCTTTTTTTCAGGATTTATTTCATCAAGAATATACTGCAAAAGTAATAAAGTCTGAATTTCAGCGTATTCAGCAATTTTACAGATTGGCACTGATTATGCATTGCGACGGCATTCTGCATGAAAAAGAAGCAAAAGCAATTCAACAGATTGCAATTGAAATGGGATTAAATCCAGGTGCTGTAAAACGTGTTTTAGATCTTATGGAAAAAGCACCAAATGCTTTAATTGACCCAAAAGTGCTGCTCAAAGTATTTCAGGAACAACACAATTAGGTCAAGAAAAAGGAATAAAATCTACCGTTTTAAAATCTTATTTTATTACGGTTTTATTTTTTTTGAAGGTTGAAATTTTGGATGCCCAGTATAAGTGTATGCAAAGCTGATTAAATCACTATTTTTTTCTATGCTTTTTGTAGCACTGTCACCCATTCCGTGACCAGATTCAAAGTCCGTTAAAAATAATATTGGATTATTTGAAGTATTTGCATTTTGAAGTGAAGCAGCAAATTTTGCAGGCTCCCAAGCAATTACACGAGGATCATTCATTCCTGCCGTTATTAATGTTGCTGGATAAGCAGTTCCTTTTTTAATATGATGAAACGAATCCATTTCTAACAGCGCTTTGAACTCTGTTTTATCCTTTACAGTTCCAAATTCAGGAATATTTCCAGGACCATTTGGAGATAATTCTGAGCGGATTGTATTAAATGAACCTACTTCTGGAATGGCTGCCGCAAACAAATCAGGTCGTTCAGTAATTGCTCTTCCAATTAATATACCACCTGCACTTGCGCTCCAAATTGCGATTCTTTTTGGCGAAGAGTATTTTTCTTTAATTAAATATTCAGTAACCGCAATTAAATCTTTCCATGTGTTAGGCTTAGTAGTTTTAAAACCTGCTTTATGCCAAGCTTCTCCTAATTCTCCGCCGCCTCTAACGTGAGCAATAACGTAAATACCGCCATAAGTACAATAGGGCAGTGTAAAGCTAGAGCTAAATCGCGGTTCCATAGAGATTCCATAAGCACCATATCCCATCATAAGCATCGGATTATCACCATTTAATTTGGTATTTTTATTGTAAATGATAGAAACTGGAACCATAACGCCATCATGAGATGGAACCATAATTTCTTTTGAGACTATATCTTTGAATTCAGGATATTCGATAGGTTTTGTCATAGGCTGAAAAGTAAATGTATTTGATGATGGATTATACAAATAGCGTTTTGTTGGAGAAGTCCAGCCAGAAAGAGTGATCCAGATGTCACTTTTATTTTCATTTACAGTTAAAAATGAAGCTGAACCTGCTTGAAAAGGAAGTTTTAATTCAATAGGTTCTTTTTTTCCTTTTGCTAAGAAAAATACTTTTGCCTGTACGCCATTTTCGGTAAGTGAATAATATAAACCATCTTTTGTAAGTGTAAAATTGGTAATATTTCCATTTTTGGGTTCAGGAATAACTGTTTCTGCCTTTTCAATGTTAGGATCTGAAATGGGAACTTTGATAATTTTGTAATTAGAAGCATTTTTATAAGTCAAGTAATAAATAAACTCTTTATCAACATTATAATTCGTTACTTCATCTTTCTTGTCAACTAAATTTATCCATTTTGTAGGTTTGAAATTGTCTTTTAAATCAGTGTCGTATAACTTAATTCGATTGTCTACCGTAAGAACCAAACCATAGTTTTTATTCGAATTTTTATGATAGAGATTTAAAGGGAATTCTTCTGCACCTATATTAAGTTCTGGATTGGTTGCACTCGATAAAAATTCGACATCTTTGTTTGGGTCTTCGCCTAATTTGTGATAATAAACTTTAGAGTTCAGTAATCTGTTTGGATCAGTAACATTTGCAGAGTTTAATCGTCCGTAAGTAAATGAATTTCCGTCAGGCATCCAAGAAGGAGTACTAAACCAGCATCTGTCGAATACTTCAGGATAAACTTTTCCGTCACTGCTTACAATAAGTAATTCAGCACTTTCAGAACCGCTTGGAGCTATTTCTACCGCTACTTTGTCTCCTTTTTCATTAGGAGTTATCGAGCTTATATTGTAATTTACTCCAGGTGTTTTTTTATAAGTTTCTGGATCAAAAAGTAGTTTTTCAGTTCCTTTATAGCCAATTCTATGATACAATTTACCATTTTCCTCGTTGGCATTTCGTTTTAGATAGAAATAATGATCATTCTCGGTAATTTGTAAGTCAGAGATAGTACTTTCTTTTCTTGCATCAAGCTCTTTTAGTTTTTTAAAGAGATTTTGGCGTTCTGGAACTTCATTTAGCTTTGCTCGCGCATAATCAGCATTAGCTTTCATCCAAGTAACCACATTCGGATCATTTAAATTTTCAAGATAACGGTAAGGATCTTCTATCTTTTCTCCGAAATATTCATCTACGACGATTTTTTCTGGGGCGGGCTGTGGTTTAATTTGCCCGAAGTTCGATACTACCGAGCCGCAAAGTGCCGCAGTAGTAAAAATAAATTTAGTGTTCATAATTTATCTAGTTTAAAAGTAAGAAAAAATTCCAGATAGATTATGGACGCGTAAATTTATGAAATTATTTTAAATAATTGATGATCAATATATTGTGTTTTTTTTAAGCTAATTGATCTTGTAGTTTTTTAATATCATCACGAAGTTTGGCAGCTTGTAAAAAGTCTAGCTCTTTTGCTGCTTTTTCCATTGATTTTCTTTTTTCTCGTATCATTTTTTCTAACTCAGATTTAGACAAATAAGCAGTTTCAGGTTCAGCGGCAACAGGTAAAGTATGTCCTAATTCGTATTCTACTAAAGGATTTTTTGTAAAAGCGCTGTCTATTTTTTTGTTTAATGCCTGAGGTGTAATACCGTGCTCAGTATTATAATTAATCTGTTTAGTTCTTCGGTAATTAGTTTCGTCTATTGTTCTTTGCATGCTTGCGGTAATTTTATCAGCATACATAATCGCTTTTCCATTTAAGTTTCTTGCGGCACGACCAATAGTCTGTGTTAAAGATCTGTGATTTCTTAAAAAACCTTCTTTATCGGCATCGAGAATCGCAACAAGAGAAACTTCAGGTAAATCTAAACCTTCACGAAGCAAGTTAACTCCAATTAAGACATCAAAAATACCTTTTCGTAAATCCTGCATGATTTCGATTCGTTCTAAAGTATCAACATCAGAATGGATGTAACGGCATCGAATGTTTACTTTAGTTAAATATTTAGCTAATTCTTCAGCCATTCTTTTAGTCAGCGTTGTCACTAGAACTCTTTCATCCAGTTCACATCGAACTTGTATTTCTTCAATCAAATCATCAATCTGATTTAAACTTGGTCTTACTTCGATAATTGGATCTAATAATCCTGTTGGACGAATAATCTGCTCTACATAAATTCCATCAGATTTTTGCAATTCATAATCTGCAGGTGTTGCCGAAACGTAAATTACCTGATTTTGCATGGCTTCAAACTCTTCAAATTTCAAAGGTCTGTTGTCCATTGCGGCAGGCAGTCTAAAACCATATTCAACCAAATTTTCTTTTCGGCTGCGATCGCCTCCATACATGGCGTGAACCTGTGAAACCGTTACGTGGCTTTCATCAACAACCATTAAATAATCACTCGGAAAATAGTCTAACAAGCAGAACGGTCTTGTTCCAGCCTCACGTCCGTCAAGATAACGCGAATAGTTTTCAATTCCAGAACAGTATCCTAATTCGCGAATCATTTCTAAATCAAAATTAGTTCGTTCTTCAAGACGTTTTGCTTCTAAATGTTTGCCTATTTCTTTGAAATAATCAACTTGTTTTACTAAATCTTGTTGAATTTCCCAGATTGCTCCTTGCAAAACCTCAGGAGAAGTCACAAACATATTGGCGGGATAAATCGTTAATCTTTTAAATTTTTCAATAACCTGTGAGGTTTTAGGATCAAAAGCTTCGATTTCTTCAATTTCATCTCCAAAAAAGTGAATTCGATATGCATCATCAGCATAGCTGGGATAAACTTCAACAGTATCGCCTTTAATTCTAAAAGTTCCCGGATTAAAATCGGCTTCAGTTCTAGCATATAAACTTTGTACAAGACTATGCAGTAATTTAGTTCTCGAAATAACTTGATCTCGAGTTATTTCAATCACATTTTTTTGAAATTCTACTGGATTTCCAATACCATACAAGCAGGAAACTGAGGCTACAACTAAAACGTCACGTCTTCCTGAAAGTAAAGAAGAAGTCGTGCTTAAACGCATTTTTTCAAGCTCTTCATTGATAGATAAATCTTTTTCAATAAAAACTCCTGTAACAGGCATAAAAGCTTCTGGCTGATAATAGTCGTAATAAGAAACGAAATACTCAACCGCATTATTTGGAAAAAATTGTTTAAACTCTGAATATAATTGCGCAGCCAAAGTTTTATTATGCGCCAAAACCAACGTTGGACGCTGTACTTCCTCAATAACATTAGCTACCGTAAATGTTTTACCAGATCCTGTAACTCCTAATAAAGTTTGATATTTTTCGCCGTCGATTATACCTTGCGACAATTTTTGAATTGCTTGAGGTTGATCTCCTTTTGGACTATATTCTGAAGTTACTTGGAAATTCATTTTTTATGGATGAAGATTAGTTGTGTAAAGATACAAAGTTTGAATTCTATTCTAAAAAATTAATAACAGCGTCGTTTGTAATTTTCGCTTGGTCAATAGATAAAAAATGACCTGCATCTTTAATAGTTTGCGTTTTACAGTTTGTTAAAAATTTTTGTGCTCGTGTCAGACTTTCATCAGAGTTAATAACGTCATGATCTCCAATTAAAACTAATACTGGATTTGCAATTGATTGTAATTCTTCGTCTGAAAACGGACGCATTTTAAGCATACTGGAATTTGATTTTGCATATTTGTTTGCCAAATAAAACTGCCTTTTGTAATTGGAGTTTATGTTTTGGGGATGCGTTGAAAATGTTTCGAGTGTTTTATTGAATTTTTTTTCACTTGGAAAAAGTTTTAAGAGCAATGCAGAACTTGTTTTTCTTACTTTATCTATAAATTTAAAAGTCTGTGCGGGGCTTAGTAAAACTATTTTATCGATTGAATTTTTTTCTTGAGAAGCTAATAATACTGTGATCCATCCGCCTTTTGATGCTCCAATAATGTCAAATTGTTTTAATTTATAGAAACTGAAAATTTCATTGTACCAAATCACAATTTCTTTTGAAGAAAGCGGTTTTGCTGTTAAAGTTGATTTTCCTGGTTCCATTAAAAAATCGATCGCATAAATTCTATGATTTTTTGCTAAAGCCTTAATGTTAGGATACCACATGGTTGAGGTAGCATCCATTCCGTGAAGTAAAACCAAACTTTTTCCGTTTTTTGGTCCCGCGATAATTACGTGTGCTGTTCCAAAACTTGTTTTTACATTTTCTTCTGTATAAGGAATATCCCAAAGTTTTAATGCTTTGTCGTATGCATTTAAATACGATTGCTTTTCGCTTTTTGTTTCGAATATATAATCATCAAATTTTGCTTCTTTAATGGATGAACAACTTGTGATTACTAACAATATTAGAACTAATCTGAAGTATAATTTTTGCATTGCAATAAAATTCAATTTAGCTAAAGATACAATTTTGGAAAAGCGTTTCTGTATCAGAATTTTGTTTTAAAGTATCATAATTCTAAGGTTCATTTTTTTGCACAGTTAAGTGATAGACTTGTACCAATGCTAAAATTCCGTTGGGAATAATAACAGGCAGAAGCCATTGACTAACGTCTCTGTAATCTTTTAAAAAGATGCCGTATATCACAAAACACATACATCCGAAAAAGTTAATTAAACGTATTTTTTTGAGATCTTTCAATAAAAAACCTCCTACTATAAAAAATGATGCTAGGTAACCAATATAATCTGCCATGATTTTGATATTGAATAGTTTATAGTAAACTTACCAAAAGCAAATTATAAAATCAAGGTTTTGAAGTTGAAAATCAATATTTTAAAGCGTCCACTTTTGCTGTTCCGTATTACTTAAAAAACTCCAAGCGACAATACGGCTGTTTTTTTGTCCTTGCGACATTTCGATGGTTTTTACAGAAACTGCATTTACTTTTTTCAAGGTTTTGTAAATTGAGGATAGATTTTCTTTTTTAGAGACCAATGTCGTAAACCATAAGCATTGCGAAGCATATTTTACACTTTCGTAAATCATTTGAGTTACAAAACCAATTTCGCCGCCATTGCACCACAATTCAGCATTTTGACCACCAAAATTTAAAACAGGATTTGTGTTTTTCTTTTCTTTCGGGTTTAAATTGGATACTTTTCTAGAGGTACTTTTATTAGCTTCTTCAGCGGAAGCGTGAAAAGGCGGATTACACATAGTAAATGCAAAACGATCTTCGGGAATGATAATGTTTTTAAAGATAAATCGAGATTCTGTCTGTTGCTGTAAACTAATTGCATCAATTAATTTGGGGTTTGCTTCGATAATTTTACTGCAGTTTTCGATTGAAGTTTTATAAATATCTGTTGCAACAAAACTCCAATTGTAAATCGAATTTCCTAATATCGGATAGATTAAATTAGCACCCGTTCCGATATCTAGTCCCATAACAGAATTACCTTCAGGAATTTGACCGTTATTCGTTTCTGCCAATAAGTCGGCTATATAATGAATATAATCAGCTCTGCCTGGAATTGGCGGGCAAAGATAATTTTTTGGAATATCCCAGTTTTGAATGTCATAATAGGTTTGCAGTAAAGCTTTGTTGAGCGTTTTTACAGCAAGCGGATTGCTGAAATCAATAGTTTCAATGCCAAATTTGTTTATGGAAATAAAAGCTTTTAATTCAGGACAATTTGAAATAAGCAAATCAAAATCATAGCGTGAGCGATGAATGTTTCTAGGATGTAAATTGTCTTTTTGAGAATTGTTTTCTGCTTTCATTTTTGTTGATTTCTGTGCAAAGATAGGTATTCCTTTCTTTAAAGAAAGCTTCAGAAGAGCGTAATATTTACAGCCTATTATTATATAATTAAAAACAAAAGCTCCAGCAGAGCGACATAGGTTTTGTGTGTCACCTCGCTGGAGCTTTAATTAGAACAAGAGATTTTGATTTATAAATATTGCGTCCGGCCGAGACTTTTTATTTTCAAATGTTTCTAATCAAAACATTCCATTAAAAGTAAATCTCCCTCACGATGTGTTATAGTTACAAGTCCGTCTTTTTCTACAGAATTACTGCTTCCGGTTCTATAACCCATTGTAAGCGTATCGTCTTGTAATTCGTATTTTAGATTTTTAGAAAAAATTCCGTTTACAACGCCAATTGGAATCAACGAAATAGGTGTTTTGGCGGTATACCATTTCTCAAATTTTGTTGGCAGTAAAAATATCTTTGAATGATCGTCGAGAATCACAATTTTAAGTAAGTTTCGATAACGAACAATGTTGGTAAGATTGGTAATCGTATGATCTGCACGTCTTCCTGTAGCCCAAACTACATTTACGGCAGGGATTTTTCTTTCTACTAAATAATCAAAAGCTTTCTCTAAATCGGTTTTATTTTGATCTGGAGTATGAACGATTTCGATAGGATATTGCGAAGTTTTATATATTTCGGGATCAAAACCACGATCAAAATCACCTAAAAGCACATCGATTTTTATACCTAAATCTATAACACGTTCAATTGCTGAGTCTAAAACAATAACAAGCGGAGACCATTCTAATAATTGTCCCAATAATTCAGGGTTGCAGGCGGCGCCGTTTGCAATTATTAAAGCGGGTTCCTGATCGTCGCGAACTATATGGTGTGATGACATGTTATTTTTTTTGAATGTGTTGCAAAGGTACTGTTACAATTTCAGATTTTAGATTTCTGATTTTTTTTGCAAAAGATTTTCGAAAGATCTAAAATCTAAAATTATAAATCCAGCAATCGTCTATGATAATTAATTTGTCCAAGATGATAAGCTAAATGTGTAGAAAGATGAACAAAAAAGAATCCTGTTGTCATTTCTTTTTCGAAAACAATCTGCGGATAAATGGTGTTTAAATCTTCTTCAGTTAAAAGATCAAGGGTGTTGTTTACAACAAGAATGGTTTCGTCGATTTTACGAATTAATTCTGATTTTGAAATGTCTTTTAGAGAAAATTCTAATGGACGATCTCTAACATATCCAGTTTTTCCTATTTCGGCACCTATATAGGTGTTGATGTTGCCAATTAAATGGAGGCAAAGATTTCCGCCTGAGTTTGAAATGTTTTTATCGATTGCCCAAAGCTGATTTTCATTTTGGTAAGATTCTATTTCGACTTTTAATTTGTTCAAATCTCTATTGAACAGTGATTTTAATGTTTCGACCAGCATGTTTTTTTAGTTGAAAATTAAGAATAATAAAGAGGTACTGAAAATTAGTCTCTGTTTTTTATGGGAATCCAGATTTCCTCTTCCGAGTTTGGATCGTCTTTTTTGTACTTATGATCCATTACTGCAAAATGAGGCCTATCGTCAATTGTATATTCTGATTTTGGAAGCCATTCTGCAAAAATAGAATGGTAGGTTTTGTGTCCTTCAGCTGCTGGGCCGTAATGAATAAAAACGGCATATAAACCAGTTGGTACAACAAGTGTTTCCATTTCTGATGGGATTACATCAAAATCAGTAACGGCTACTGCTGCCCATTTTTGAAAGCTTTTGTTAGGATCAAAATTGTCAAAATGATTCGGTGAAAAAACTTCTAACGAGTATAAATTAGAATCAATTGAATTTTTAATTTCACGGCGTTTTGGCATAAAACTGCTCCATAATTGAAACGTTCGGTTTTCGATAAACGACATTTTAATGCATTTGCCAATTAGTTTTTTTTCGGTTGCGATTTTAATTTGTGCTTCCATTTTTATTTTGTACTTATTTTATAATTAACCTTAGAAGTTTCGCAAAGAGAGAAATAACCTAATGGATAATTATCTTTATTGGTTACATTAATAATATTTCCTTTTACAGTTGCAGGAGGAGATTGAAATGGACCTCCAATATTGCTTCCAGCAATGCTGACTAAAATACTCATATAATTAAAGTATTGTTTTGAAATTCCGTAATGTGTTATTTCGATTTCATTTCCAACTTTCAAATCTTCATCATTAGAAAGACTGAAAAATTCATTTCCGTTAAAAAACTTATCCTCATCTACATAAAAGGTTGATTTTACTTTATTAGAATATACATATTTGTATAAATAAAAATTCTCTGCATCGCCAGGATCATTATAAAACGCTTTTATTTCGATATCTTTTCCTGTTAAACCACCTTTGTCATTTTGATCTATTCGAGTTATGGGTGCCACTGATTTTAAAGTTTCAGTGCCAATGTATCTATTTCCTCTGCTGATTACGGTTAAGGTGTATTGTTCTCCAATTACAGGCGTGAAATTTGAACATACATATTGACCGGTTTTTTTAACTTCGATAAAATTAAATTGTTCATTTTGACTGTTTTTTATATTGATAATTGCACCAGAAACGGTCGGAATTACGTTATCAAAATAACCAGTTGTTGTAGTTAATTTTATCGTCTGTTCATTTCCTTTTGTTCCTTTTTCCCAATTGATAGCTGCTTCGATTACTAATTTTGGCGGAGCTGTATCTAAATCAACTTCTACAACTTCTTCACAACTAGTAAAAAGTGTCGTTGTAAATAATACGATTAATAGAATAATTTTTTTCATGATGTATCTTTATTATTTCTCTACAGAAATGAAACTTCTTTAAAATTTAAAGTTATAACTAACAGCGGGAACCATACCAAATATTGACAATTGCACGGCTTCATTTACTCCTGTGTCGAGATTTTGTCTAAAATTGATTGATGTTGCATTTTGGCGGTTGTACAGATTGTATATGCTAAAAACCCATTCGGCCTTCCAGTTACGGTCTTTATTTTTTCTTGGAGTTAAAGTCGCCGAAATATCTAAATGATGATAGGCAGGCAGGCGATCTTTATTTCGAAGTCCATAACTTGGAACTGTAATTCCTAAATACTCATATTGACCGTTTGGGTAAGTTACAGGTTGTCCAGACTGTAAAATGAAATTAGCGCCAAATGACCATTTATCGTTTAAATTGTAAGCTGATGTTACGGCTAAATTATGTGTTTTATCATAAGCAGAGCTGTACCATTTTCCGTTATTGATGCCTATTTCTTCAGGAGTTCTTCCCGGTGTCTGCTGTTCTGACTTAGATAAAGTGTAAGAAATCCATCCGTTGAATTTACCTTCGTTTTTCTTCAGCATAATTTCTAAACCATAAGCACGCATTTGTCCGTTTAGAATCACTTGTTCAATTGCGTCATTTGCAATCAAATCAGCACCATCGATATAATCCAGTCTGTTTTTGATTTTTTTATAATAAGTTTCAACTTCAAGAGAATAAACGCCGTTATTAAAGTTTCTAAAATAACCCAAAGCAACCTGATCAGCAAGTTGTGGTTTAATGTAATTATCACTTGGCATCCAAACATCCAGCGGAGTAGGAGATGAGGTATTCGAAATTAACTGAAGATATTGCGCCATGCGATTGTAACTTGCTTTTATTGCCTGATCGTCATTTAATTGATAAGAGACAGAAAGTCTAGGTTCTAAGTTGTTGTAATCTTGAATTACTTTATTTGAACTAAAATATTTTGTTGAAGATGGAGTTGCTTTTTCGTAAATCTGCATGTCAGTATTAAACAGCACAGGATTATTATTGTCGTAATAATTTATGGTCGATGCTCCTAAACGATAAAACAAACTGTAACGTAATCCGTAAGCCAGCGTTATTTTTTTAGAAAGCTGGTTTTCAGCATCTATATAAATTGACGGTTCAAACGCATATTTTCGATCTAGTTGATCTGGATTTATCCCAGATGTATCATTGCTTGGTTTAATAGTTCCAGGATTAAAATCATAATAAATCCCGTTTAAACCATAATTTAATTTGAATTTATCTGAAATATAGTTTTTGAAATCATATTTAATATTATAATTTTTGATGCCTGAATCCCATTTGAAACCAACAAAATCCAAGTCAAGACCATAATAATAATCACTGTAGATTAAAGATAAATTTGAGAACAGTTTATTAGAGTACAAATGATTCCAACGAAGATTTAAAGTAGAGTTTCCGTAAGTATTTGTAAAGCTTTTATTAAGGCTGAAAACATCCCGACCAAAATATCCAGATAAATATAAGCTGTTGTTGTCGTTTAATTTATAACTGAATTTTGCATTTAGATCATAAAAATAAGCGGAGTTGTCTTTGTTTTCCTCGGATAGTTTTAGGAATAAATGGGCGTATGAAGCTCTTCCGCCAATTAAAAATGAACCTTTGTCTTTTACAATTGGACCTTCTAAAAGAAGTCGGCTGGATATTAAACCAATTCCTCCGCTCATATGAAAATTCTTACTGCTCCCGTCTTTCTGGTAAATATCTAAAACAGATGAGGCGCGACCGCCAAATCTGGCAGGTATTCCTCCTTTATACAATTTCAAATCTTTGATCGAATCTGGATTAAAAACCGAGAAAAAACCAAATACGTGTGAAGAGTTAAAGATTGTAGCTTCATCTAATAAAATTAAATTTTGATCGGCACCGCCGCCTCGCACATTAAATCCTGATGCACCTTCGCCTGCATTAGTTACTCCTGGAAGCAGTAAAATGGATTTAATAACGTCGACTTCACCCAATACTACAGGCATTTTTTTTATCGTCGAAATTGAGAGTTTGTTGACACTCATTTCTGGCGACTTAATATTTATTTTTCCTTTATTATCTTTAATGATAACTTCTTGAAGTTCTTGACCGCTTTCGCTGATGGAGAAGTTATTTTTGGTATCTTGATTTAAGATAATAGTTTTATGAATGGTTTGATATCCTAAATAACTAATTTCAATTTCATGCTCGCCGCTTGGAGCTGTTATAGAATAGAAACCATATTCATTAGTTGTTGTTCCAATTTTTAAGGTAGGAATATAAACGTTTACACCAATTAAACTTTCGTTATTTTTAGAATCTTTTATAGTTCCGCTGAGTGTGAATTTTTCTTGAGAAAAAGAAGCAAATGTGGTAAAAATAAGGATAAGAAGTAAACTAATCTTTTTTGTAATCATTGCTTTGGTTTTGAACTACATAGTTAATAATTCTTACTAAATATAACAGACTGAATTTTGTTAAACATTAGTTAAGAATAAAAAAAGGACAACCTTATCAGTTGTCCTTTCCGTATTTATTATAGATGTGCACAGCAAAGCAGTGCGTCTAAATTATTTTATTTTGGCAATAATTGCATTGAATGTTTCGCTAGGACGCATTGCTTTGCTTACCAATTCTGGTGTTGGCTGATAATATCCTCCAAGTGTTTGAGGTTTTCCTTGTGCACCAATTAATTCCGCATCAATTTTAGCTTCATTAGCTTCAAGTTCAGCAGCAATTGGAGTAAAGATAGCTTTTAATTCTGCATCTTTATTTTGAGCAGCCAAAGCCTGAGCCCAATAGAAAGCAAGATAAAAGTGAGAACCACGGTTATCGATTTGTCCAACTTTACGAGCTGGAGATTTATCGTTTGCTAAGAATTTGTCATTTGCTTCGTCAAGAGTTTCTGCTAAAACAATTGCTTTAGAATTGTCTAAAGTTTGTCCTAAATGCTCTAAAGAAGCACCAAGAGCTAAAAATTCTCCTAGTGAATCCCAACGTAAATATCCTTCTTCTGTAAATTGCTCAACGTGTTTAGGAGCAGATCCTCCTGCGCCAGTTTCAAACAATCCACCACCGTTCATTAAAGGAACGATAGATAACATTTTTGCAGAAGTTCCTAACTCTAAAATTGGGAACAAATCCGTTAAATAGTCACGTAGAACGTTTCCAGTTACAGAGATAGTATCTAAACCTTTGATGATTCTGTCTAAAGTAAATTCAGTTGCAGCAACTGGATTTAAAATGCGAATATCTAAGTTTGTAGTATCGTAATCTTTAAGATATTTTTGAACTTTTAGAATCAATTCTCTGTCATGCGCTCTGTTTTCGTCTAACCAGAAAACTGCAGGAGTACTTGACAAGCGAGCTCTGTTTACAGCTAGTTTAACCCAGTCTTGAATAGGAGCGTCTTTTGCTTGACACATTCTGAAAATATCATTTGCTTCAACGTTTTGTTCCATTAAAACATTTCCATTTGCATCAACAACGCGAACAACGCCGTCTTCTTTCAATTGGAAAGTCTTATCATGAGATCCGTATTCTTCTGCTTTTTGAGCCATTAATCCAACGTTAGGAACACTTCCCATTGTTTTAGGATCAAAAGCACCGTGTTTTTTACAGAAATCGATAGTTGCAGTATAAATTCCAGCATAAGAACGATCTGGAATAATCGCGATTGTATCTTGTTGTTTTCCTTCTTTGTTGTACATCTGTCCAGAAGTACGAATCATTGCAGGCATAGAAGCATCTACAATTACATCAGAAGGAACGTGTAAGTTTGTAATTCCTTTATCAGAATTTACCATTGCAAGAGCTGGTCCGTTTTCGATAGCAGCATTGATCGCAGCTTCAACTTCAGCCTGCTCAGGTTTTCCAGCAATTTTTGCATAGATATCACCTAAACCATTTCTAGTGTCAATGTTTAATTCTTTGAATAAAGTTTCGTATTTTTTGAAAAGATCAGCAAAATAAACTTCAACGATAGCGCCAAAGATAATTGGATCTGAAACTTTCATCATAGTAGCTTTTAAGTGCACAGAAAGTAAAACACCTTCTTTTTTGGCATCAGCAATAGCTTCAGCAACAAAACTTTTTAAAGCTTTTAAATGCATTACAGAGCTGTCGATGATTTCACCAGCTTTTAAAGGAGTACTTGCTTTAAGAACAGTTGTAGAACCGTCTTTAGCAACAAATTCAATTTTTACATCATTAGCTTCAGTAACAGTAAGTGATTTTTCACTTCCGTAAAAATCACCATTCGGCATAGAAGCTACCTTAGTTTTTGAGTCAGCAGACCAAGCGCCCATTGAGTGCGGATTTGCTTTTGCAAAGTTTTTAACGGCTCTTGGAGCTCTACGGTCAGAGTTTCCTTCACGTAAAACTGGGTTTACTGCAGAACCTAATACTTTTGCATATTTTGCTTTAATTTCCTTTTCAGCATCATTTTGCGGATCTTCTGGGAAATTAGGAATGTTATAACCATGCGATTGCAATTCAGCAATAGCAGCTTTTAATTGTGGTACAGATGCAGAAACGTTTGGTAACTTGATAATATTAGCTTCTGGCTTTGTAGCTAATTGACCCAATTCAGCCAAAGCGTCACCTGTTTTTTGAGCATCTGTTAAAGACTCAGGGAAATTAGATAAAATTCTTCCTGCTAACGAGATATCTCTAGTTTCAATAGCAATACCAGCTGTGGAAGTAAAAGCTTGAACAATAGGTAATAAAGAGTAAGTCGCTAATAACGGCGCCTCATCAGTTAAGGTGTAAAAAATTTTTGAATTCTGTGTCATTTTTTTTTTTTTTTTATAATCGTGTCGTCAAGGAATGGCGATGTGAATGATATAGTCGGCTCAAAATGAGCGGAGCAAATATAATAAAAACAGTCCGAAAACGGTATAGTTTTACCGAGAAATACTGGAATTATCAGATTACTAATTCGCACACGTTAAATTGCCAAATCGATGATTTTGATATTAAAAAATTGCAGTTTTGATTAATCATAGGTAAAAGCAGAACATTTCGAAAATAGAAAACACTACAGTTGTATAAATCTATTTTATTTTCAATCTTTTTTGTGAGAAAAGTTGTATTTTTGACCAAAAAGCAATCAACATGTAACAAATGTAAGATACATTGTTTAATATGTTTTTTACTTGTTGTTTATTATTACGCTTAATCATTATCTTTGAATTATGAGCACACTTACAAAACCAAATCATATAGGGCGAAAAATAAGCCGTATTCGTGAACTTCGTGATATGAAGCAAGAAGCTTTGGCGCAGGCTTTAGGAACAAACCAACAAGCTGTATCGGCTATTGAAAACAGTGAAACAATAGATGATGAAAAACTTGCAGAAGTTGCAAAAGCTTTGGGAGTAAGTGTAGAAGCAATTAAAAATTTTTCAGAAGAAAATATGATTAGCTATTTTAACACTTTCCACGATAATAGTATCAATAACGGTCAATTTGGAAATAATCATAATTATCATTGTACATTCAATCCATTAGACAAATTAATTGAAACTTTCCATGAAAAAGAAAAGCTTTACGAACGTTTGCTGCAAGCTGAAAAAGACAAAATCGAATATTTGGAAAAACTATTAAAAAAATAGAAAATCAATTTTTTATTAAATACAAACCGATGCTTTATGAGTATCGGTTTTTTTATTTTGGGCGCGTTCGCCGAAAAAGGCGAACCGGGCTATCCGTTTCAAGTCCTCGCACTTCCTTCGTCAGGCTGTGGGCTTTCCACTTCTATCCCTCACGCAAATAAGTTAAGGGAAATTTACAAAATTACTTAACGGTTTAAGCAAGAAAGTAATTAGAAAAATCCGTTTTTATCAGCGTTTTCGCTTTAGCGAATCAGTAAAATAAGCGTCTAATTTTGACGCGGATAAAACAGATTTACTTCGTAAAACGCAGATAAAAAACGGATTTTATTTTCCAAAAGATTAAGCTGATAAATCCGTTTTAATCTGTTCTTTCGCAAAGCGAATTTCAATATTGTCGCCAATCTTTGCCGCGCTACTTGCGAAGATTTCTCCTTCGTCGAAATGACAAACTAAAAGAAAATATTGTTATGAAAATTATTGCCCTAGCCCCGATAGAAGTGGAAATCCTTTTGCTTTTTTCTTTAAAAAGCAAAAGATTGAAACGTCCCGAGGCTTCGGGAGCAGGATTAGCTCCTGAAAAAGATTATGGTATTTTAAAAATCGGGCGCAAAAAAAAACTCGTTTCAAATGATATGAAACGAGTTTTTTATAACAATTAGATAAATGATTATCTTCTTTTATCTTTAATCTTAGCTTTTTTACCAGTAAGTTGTCTGAAGTAGAAAATTCTAGCTCTACGAACAGAACCTTTTTTGTTGATTTCGATTTTTTGTAAAGCTGGTAAGTTTACTGGGAAGATACGCTCAACTCCAATAGCTCCAGACATTTTACGAATCGTGAAAGTTTCTGTGTTACCAGAACCTCTTCTTTGAATAACAACTCCTTTAAAAAACTGAGTTCTTGTTTTTTCACCCTCTTTAATTTCGTAGAATACTGTAATAGTATCTCCAGCTCCAAATACAGGGAAATCTTTTCTAGCAACGAATTCGTCTTGAACGAATTTTAATAAATCTGCCATGATAATTTTATTATTATAGTTTTATTTAGAGTAACATTCACGGATCTCGCCAGAGGTTAGTCCAATTCGGGTGCAAATGTAGAAAATAATTATAAATTATGAATTATAAATTGTGAATTATTTTTTAAGATATAAAGTTGAAGTCTATAAAGCTGTAATGTTTTAAAAATGAATATGCTGACTTGCGTATTTTAAGACTATTCCAGTAAATCAGGTCTTCTGTTTTTAGTATGTTCGTAAGCCATATCTTCGCGCCATTTATCAATTTTAGCAAAGTGTCCGCTCGTTAAAACTTCTGGAACTTTCCATCCTTTATAATCAGCAGGTCTTGTATATATAGGTCCTGAAAGTAAATTGTCCTGAAAGCTGTCTGTCAACGCTGAGGTTTCATCACTCAAAACTCCTGGAATTAATCGAATTAATGCATCAGATAAAACCAAAGCGCCTAATTCACCGCCAGATAAAACATAATCACCAATAGAAATTTCTTTAGTAATAAAATGATCTCTTACACGCTGATCAACACCTTTATAATGTCCGCATAAAATGATAATGTTTTCATACATAGACATTTTGTTGGCCATTTTCTGGTTTAACGTTTCACCGTCAGGCGACATATAAATGATTTCATCGTATTCACGTTCACTTTTTAAGTGTGTGATGCAATCATCGATTGGCTGTACAGTCATTACCATTCCAGCGCCTCCGCCAAAAGGGTAATCATCAACACTTTTTTGTTTATTGGTTGTATAGTCACGTAAATTATGAAAGTGCACTTCTACTAAACCCTTATCAATAGCACGTTTCATAATCGATGCCTCAAACGGGCTTCTTAATAATTCCGGCAAAATCGTTATAATGTCAATTCGCATTGTTTTTCTTCAAAAGTTTGCTACAAAGATACAAAGTTAATATTTGAAGTTTTAATGATTTAATATCTGAAACATTTATACCTGTTAAATTGAAATATTTGACCATTATGAACCGCACGAGTTAATGTTTATTTAATCAATTGATGATCTTAGGTTTATTTCTTTTTTTGGAAGAAAGCCTACTTTTAAAATGATGTACCTAAAGCAATAAGACAAAATAAATAAACATGAAAAAAATCACATTGTTACTTATAATTATAATTTTTGCTTCTTGCTCAAGCTCAAAAAATACATTAGATGGTTTGACTGGCAAAACGAGACACAATCTTATTAAAAGCTGGGGATTTCCTATTCGGACTATTAACAACGCTCAAGGACAGATATTGGTTTATGCAGATCAAGTTTATAAAAACTCTAATAATGCTAAGCAAAGAATTGCCGGGCCAAGTTATTGGAATTATACCTATATATACATTGATTTTGAAGGAAAAGTATATTCCTATAAAAACGAAAAGCAGAATTATCCACCGCAGCAAATAGTTATTGCGGATTAACTTTAATGGCTGATTTTTTTGTTTAGTTATTTACAATCAATAAGATAAGATTGCTTTTTGTTGTTTCTTTAAGTGAATTATTGTTAAATTTAATTACTTTTATTAAAGCTTAAAAAACAATAACAGATGAAAAAAGGAATAACAATACTAGCTGCAATTTTTGTACTTGCTTCTTGTAATAACCAAAACCAGTCAAAAACAATGGATACCACAAAAAACGAAAAAGTAGTAAAGCAATATTTTGAATATTTCAATAGTCATAATTGGAAAAAAATGGCTGAAATGTATACTGAAACAGCCGATTTTAAGGATCCTTCATTAGGGCAGGGAATTGTAAAGCAGACTCGAAAACAAATCGAGGAGAAATATGCAGGTTTAAATGAAGTTTTTCCAGATTTAAAAGACAGTATTGTGCAAATATATCCGTCAGGAGAGAAACATATAATTGTTGAATTTATCTCAAGTGGTACTGCTCCGGATAATTCAAAATTTGAACTGCCTATCTGTACTATTTTTACATTCGAAAATGGAATGATTACAAAAGATTTTACTTATTTCGATAACTTTGAAGAAGAAGATTCAAAGTAAAATAGAGTAATGAAAAATTTATGAGACAAGAGGAAATTATGTACAAAGAGACTGCGATTGCTCTTCATAGTTTTATTCGTGATTTTGAAAATCAGTTTGTATAGTTTTAAGTTTTACTTTTTTTGTAAAGATGGTAACAAGAAGAAAATTTATAATAAACAGCAGTTTGGCAGGAGCCGCAGTTTTGGCTTTGCCGTCATTAGCATTTAGCATGGAGAAAAAAGAAATAGGCTTGCAATTATATACATTGCGAGAGGAACTTCCAAAAGACGTAAAATCGACTTTAAAGAAAATATCAGATTCAGGTTATTCTATTGTAGAAACTTACGGATTTTCAATCAAAGATCAGTTTTGGGGATTATCGCCTTCAGAATTTAAAAAGATTTTGGATGAAAATGATTTGAAAGCCGTAAGCGGACATTATAATTTAGGGAGTTTTCTTTATGATGGAAATAAAGAAGAATTGATTGCTGCTATAAAAGCGGCAAAAACTTTAAAAAGCGATTTTTTAACCGTTCCATGGATTGATGAAGCGTATAGATAAAATAGTGAAGATTATAAAAAGATTGCTGTACGTTTGAATGAAGCTGCCAAAATGTGTAAAGATGAAGGATTGAAATTTGCTTATCATAATCACGATTTTGAGTTTCAAAAATTAGAAAACGGCACTACAGGTTATGAGATTTTGTTAAAAGAAACAGAGAAAGATTTAGTGTTTTTTGAGTTAGATTTATATTGGGTTGTTCGTTCAGGCAACAATCCTCTTGAATTGTTTGCCGCAAATCCGTGGCGATTTAAAATGTGGCATGTAAAAGATATGGATAAAGAAAACCAGAGCTTGAATTCTGAAATAGGATCTGGCTCTATTGATTTTAAGCCTTTTTTCAAGCAGCGAAAAATATCAGGAATGATGTGTTTTTTTGTGGAGCAGGAGAACAATTATATTCCAAATGCTATTGATTCGATTAAAACCAGTTATGATTTCATTTCAAAAAACTTAATCTGAATAAGTAGTAATTTATGAAGAAACTTGTTTTGTTGGTGTTTGTATTTTTTTGTTCTTGTCATTCAAATAAGAAAGAAGAAAATAATTCAAAATCACAGTTAAATTCGCAACAAATTTTACCTCCTCAACCTTATTTTTTAGATATTAAAGTTAATGATGTTAAGCTTGGGGAACCAGTTTTTGGCGATTGGTTGTTTTCTCATAAAGAGAAAGGACAAAGTTTTGAGCAATTTGTTCGGACTAAACATGTTGTTCCAACAAAAGAAGAAGATATTATCTATTTGAAACCAATTGGACAATTTAATTCTTCACAATTAAAACAGATTGAATTGGTTCGTCAATATTTACAAATATTCTTTCAGCTTGAAACCAAGGTTTTAGAAAATGCTTCAAATGATATTATTCCAAATCACGCCAGACGAATTGGAGATGTTGGGCAAGAACAATTTTTAGCAGGATATATTTTGACAGATGTTTTAAAAGAAGAAAGTCCTGATAAAAGAATTGCATTAATGGCAATAACTGAAAAGGATTTGTATCCAAAACCAGAATGGAATTATGTTTTTGGACTGGCATCTTACAGAGATAAAATTGCGGTAAGTTCTATTTACAGAATGCAGAAAGAAGCTGATTTTAATTTATGCTTAGATCGATTGCTGAAAATTTGTTCGCATGAGATTGGGCATATGTTTGGTTTGCATCATTGTATTGAAGTAAATTGCGTCATGAATGGAACCAATAGTATGGTAGAAACAGATAGACATTCTATTAGATTGTGTTCTCTCTGTCAAAGAAAATTAAATACTGGGTTTAAGTATGATAATGTAAAAAGGTTAAAAGAATTAGAAAAATATTTTAAGGACAACAATTTAGCTGAAGGATTACAGGTAACAAAAAAAGACCTTAAAAGCATTCAATAAAAATTAAATAATATGAGTTTCGGAACAAGTAAAGAGTTTATTAAAGGAGATGAAATAGAATGGGAAGTTGTAGGCGAAGGAATCAAACGTAAAATATTAGCTTTTGATGATCGCGTTATGCTTGTTAATGTACATTTTGAAAAAGGAGGAATTGGTGTTTTGCATGAACATTATCATTCTCAGGTTACTTACGTTTCAAGCGGTAAATTTGATGTTACGATAAGCGGCGTAACAGAAACTTTGAAAGAAGGAGATAGTTTTTATATTCCGTCTCATGCTGTTCATGGTGTTGTTTGCTTAGAAAGTGGTCTTCTAACCGATGTTTTTAGCCCAATGCGCGAAGATTTTATGAAATAAAAAAGTTTTCAAATACTGCATAATTGGTATAAAAAGGCTTGGTTTTAATGGAGACTTTAGAAATTTTATATTTTTTTTAAAGTTTTGGTTCCAATTAGAATAGTATTTTTGCAAAATGAATTTATCTAAAACGAATGTCCTTTTTATGGCAGTTTGCACTGGTCTTATCGTTGCAAATCTTTATTACTGCCAGCCTTTAATTGTTTTAATTGCCAACGAATTTAAAATTCCAGAAGCCAGTGCAGGAACTATAACTTATTTAACTCAGGCAGGTTATGCTATTGGGTTGTTTTTTATGGTACCGCTTGGGGATAAACTAGAACGTAAAAAACAAATTTTAATAACCACTTTTGCTTCTGTAATAGCATTGCTTATTGCTGCTGCAGCCAAAAGCTTTTTGGTTCTGCAAATTGCTTCTTTATTAATTGGGATTACATCAATTGTACCACAGCTTATTTTGCCTTTGGCAGCCTCATTGAGCACTCCTGAACAAAGAGGAAAAGTAATTGGAACCATTATGAGCGGTCTCTTAGTTGGAATTCTTCTCTCTAGGACTTTAAGTGGTTTTATTGGTCAGATTTTAGGTTGGAGATCCATGTTTTATATTGCAGCGGGAATTTGTCTTTTGATATTTTTCCTGATCCAAAGTAAATTTCCAGTTAATAAACCTCAGTTTAAAGGTACTTATGGCGAATTGTTAAAATCTTTGTTTACACTTATAAAAACACAGCCTGTATTGCGTGAAGCTACGATGATTAATGTTTTTAGCTTTGCTCAGTTTGGTGCATTCTGGACTACTATGGTTTTATTGCTTTCTGGTGAACCATTTCATTTTAATAGCGCAACAATTGGTTTATTTGGTATTGTTGGTGCTTCTGGAGCATTGGCGGCGCCTTTGGTTGGAAAAATTGGAGACAAAGGAAATTCCAGAATTGCAGTTGGTTACGGTTGTTTGCTGATTTTAATAAGCTTTTTGATTTTCTATTTTTCTATAGAAAGTGTAATCGGAATTGCGATTGGAATTGTGTTTATCGATATTGGAATTCAAGGAGTGCATATTTCAAACCAAACGAGAGTTTATTCTCTATTACCTGAAGCCAGAAACAGGTTAAATACCGTATTTATGTCATTTAGCTTTTTAGGAACCGCGGCAGGATCTGCATACGGATTATTGTTGTGGAAATTAGGCGGATGGCATGCCGTAGCAATTGGCTGTATGGTGTTGTCATTATTAGCATTAGCCGTTTACGGACTTACTTATAAATCAAAGCAGAAACGTCGGGTCTAAAAAAATAGAAAGCACAAATTGATAAAAAATTAATTTGTAAATTTGCAGTCAAATTAAAAATAACAACAATGGAAAACGGAATATACGCTAAATTCAATACTAGTAAAGGTTCGATTTTAGTAAAACTAACACACGATTTAACACCAGGAACCGTAGGGAATTTTGTAGCTCTTGCAGAAGGAAATATGGAGAATAAAGTAAAACCTCAAGGACAAAAATTTTATGATGGATTAAACTTTCATAGAGTAATTCCTGATTTCATGATTCAAGGTGGATGTCCAAAAGGAACTGGAACTGGAGATCCAGGTTATAAATTTGATGATGAATTTGTATCTAGTTTAAAACACGATCGTCCAGGAGTTTTGTCTATGGCAAATTCTGGTCCAGGAAGTAACGGTTCTCAGTTTTTTATCACTCACGTTCCAACTCCTTGGTTAGATGGAAAACACAGTGTTTTTGGTTATGTTGTTGAAGGACAAGATGTAGTTGATGCTGTTGCTCAAGGTGATGCTCTTGAAACTTTAGAAATTATTAGAGTTGGTGAAGAAGCTCAAAAATGGAATGCAATCGAAGCTTTTATTGGTTTAAAAGGTGCTCGTTTGAAACGTGAAGCAGCTTTAAAAGCAGAATCTGAAGCAAAAATGGAACAATTAGCAGCAGGTTTTGATAAAACAGAAAGCGGTTTACGTTACAAAATGATTCAAAAAGGTGACGGTAAACAAGCAGAAGCAGGTAAAACAGTTTCTGTTCACTACGAAGGATCTTTAGAAAACGGAAAAGTTTTTGATTCATCTTACCCACGTAAAAAACCAATCGAATTTAGATTAGGTCAAGGTCAAGTTATTGAAGGATGGGATGAAGGTATTGCTTTATTACAAGTTGGAGACAAAGCTCGTTTTGTAATTCCTTCTGATTTAGCTTACGGACCATCAGGTGCAGGAGGAGTAATTCCGCCAAACGCAACTTTGATTTTTGACGTTGAATTAATGGACGTAAAATAATAAAACTGATAAAGTTTAAATTGATTTTAAATAGAATCCCATTCGCCTTGTCGAATGGGATTTTTTTTATATTTACTTAAAAATAAATCAAGGCAATGAAAACAAAAATTCTAACTTTAGCAGTTGTAACGTTACTTTTAGCGTCGTGCGGTACAAAAAAAACAACCGCTGCAACAGCAGAAACTTCTGCTCCAGCTTCTAAAACGGTAAAAGCCGAATTAACTCCTGAATTGGCAGAAGGTAAAAATTTGTATGATAATAGTTGTGCAAGATGTCACAAATTGTACGAACCAAAAGATTTTACTAAAGAAGATTGGAAACCAATTTTGGTGCGTATGCAGAAGAAAGCAAAGTTAGACGATGTGAAAATGGCATCAATAACAAATTATATTCATTCGCAGTTATAATTTGCTCTTAAGAAATGATAATTAAAACTATTCAGTAAGTCTATTGAATAGTTTTTTTGTTTATGGATAGATATAAAAAAAACACCGTCACAGAATGAGGTGTTTAAAAAGTTATAAATTATGTACAGCCGTATTGTCTACTGCTATTATTTTTAAAGTCTTTATACCAGCAGGTAATTCCCAATCGACTTCGTCATTTTCCTTAAATCCGATGATAGCAACGCTTAATGGTGCAAGAATCGAAATTTTAGATTGTTTTACGTCTGCAGATGAAGGTAAAACGATTTGAATTTTCATTTGTTTATTTGCCTTTACATCTTCAATTGTTACAAAAGAGTTAATTCGGATAACAGAACTATCCAGCTCGCTTTCTTTGCTGATAACTGCACGATCTAATTCTTGCGAAAGCTGATTTGCTTCTTTAGTATTTGTTGAATTTTTACTTTTTAATATCAATTCTCTTAAAAATTGATAATCTGTTTTACAGAATGTGGGTGTCGGTTTCATATATCTATATTTTATTATTATAATTTAAACGTTTGTGTTTTCTGTTTCAAATTTGTTCTTCGTTCAGGCTGATTAGTTTTTTTTTAACTCAAAAAAAATCAAATTGTAGATTTTGTACAATTGATGTTTTGGGATTGTTTGATTAAAAAAAGCAAAAAATTATTTGAGAGAAGTTACTCCTTCAAATAAAAATAAATATTAAAATGTGGTAAAATCCTCCGCCTGAAAGAAGAAATTGGAATAGACGGAGGCCTAATTAATAAAGGCCTTACTATGTGAAATAAAAACAGCACCAGACAGTTCTCTTCTTAAAGAAGACAACAACAGGTAAACTGTAAATATTGTTATAGTGCTCAAAATGAGGATTTGTTTATTAGATAGTGCAAAGATAGGTAAACTTTTTTAAAGGTGTACACTCTTTATTTCCATTTGATATTACAGCCTATACTTGGCTTTTGAATTGCATTTAAGGTACGATTGTAAATTAAGGCATCAATGGCACTCCTTAAATCGCTTCCGCTTAACGGAATTCCGTTTCCAGGCCTTGAATCATCAAGCTGACCTCTGTAAAATAATCGATCTTGACTGTCGAATAAGTAAAAGTCAGGAGTGCAAGCGGCATTATAAGCTTTTGCAATTTCTTGAGTTTCATCAAATAGGTATGGAAAATCAATTTTATTTTTAAAAGCAAATTCAGTCATCATCTCTGGCGAATCTTCAGGATGCTTTTCAATATCATTGCTTGAAATAGCTATTACACCAAGTCCTTGAACGCGGTAATCATTTGCAATCATTACAATTTCTTTCATGACATGAAGAACAAATGGGCAATGATTGCACATAAAAATAACAAGAGTTCCTTTTGATCCTTTCAAATCTTCAAAAGAGTATTCATTATTAGAATTGGTATCTTTTAGATAAAAATTGGGAGCAATTGTTCCCAAAGGAATCATATTTGAAGGAGTTCGTGCCATTTTTATAGAAAATTAGTTCTCAAAAATAGCTTTTAATTTCTGTAAAAAAAAGAGCACAAGAATAATTCTTCTAGAGCTGCTTTTTAAGAGTAAAGACAGCTCTAAAAAATAGATTGTACAAATAATGATATTAAGAACAAAATTTATAGGTTTGTAAATAATCAAAAATCAAAAAATGGATTTAACCTGGAATGAATTTGAAAGAACAGATATGAGAGTTGGAACTATCGTGGAGGTAAATGATTTTCCTGAAGCGAGAAAACCTGCCTTTCAATTGACTATAGATTTTGGGTCAGAAATTGGCATTAGAAAATCATCTGCACAAATTACAAAACGCTATCAAAAAGAAGATTTATTAAACAGACAAATTGTAGCGGTTGTAAACTTTCCTAAAAAACAAATAGGGAAATTTATGAGCGAATGTCTTGTACTTGGTGCAGTAGGCGAGGAGGGAGATGTTATTTTATTAGCTCCTGATTTTAAGATTGAAAATGGGCTTCGTATAGGCTAGTGTTCAGTGTTCAGGTTTTTAGTGTTCAGTTATTTACTTATCTAAAACTGAACACTAAAAACCTGAACACTGATTACTTATTAATATTCGATATCAGCTTTTGCAAAATTGCTTGTCCTTCTTCCCAATATTTTAAATCAGAATCTGAGTTAATGTGGCCTTGTCTGCCAACATTTACAAAATCACTTCCCCATTTTTCAGCAAAATACTGCTTTCTTTCAAACAAAGAGTAAGGGTCGTTTTCACTGGCTACAACTATCGACGGAAATGGTAATTTATAAAGCGGCATTGGTGAAAAATTTCTAATAACATCAGGAGTGTGTTCGGGTGAATCGACATCGGCAGGAGCAACCAGTAATGCTCCGGCAATATTTTTATTGTTGTTTGTTTCTGCCCAATGCAATACTAAAGAAACGGCTAAACTGTGGGCGACCAAAATAGTTGGTTTGTCAAGTTTAGAAACTTGCTCGTTTAAGCGAGAAATCCAATCTTCGCGAACGGGTTCATCCCAATTATCTTGAACTAAACGAATAGAATTTTTAAATTTCTCATGCCAAAAGGTCTGCCAATGTTTGTCGCCAGAGTTTCCCAGACCAGGTAATATTAATAGTTGTATTTCCATTTCTTGGAATTTTTATATATTAAAATGGTTAGTTTAAAAGTTTAGACCTAGTTTTATCTCGACTAAACTTATAGAGTTTAAATATATAAAAAAAGTCCAAAATGGTTAGCATTTTGGACTTGTACTTTTTAAAAAGTTATAATAGGACTAAATATCGTCAAAATCGATATCTGTAAAGCTAGATCTTTGTCCTTCAGGTTTATCAGAACTGTATTCTTTTTTAAAATCTTTTTGATGTCTTTCAGAAATTACTTCTTCGCCTTTGTGGTTCAAAACGTATGAAGTCATTTCTTCTAATATTTCGGCAAAAGCACTAAAATCTTCTTTGTATAAATAAATTTTGTGTTTTTTAAAATGAAAAGAACCATCTTCTTCAGTAAATTTTTTACTCTCAGTAATTGTGATATAATAATCGTCAGCTTTAGTAGCTCTCACATCAAAGAAATAAGTTCTTCTTCCTGCTCGTAATACTTTAGAAAAAATCTCTTCTTTTTCTAACATGTCATTTTCTCTCATAATACGTTCTATCATTTTTTGGAATTAATAGTACTCAAAAATCATAAAAAATTATCTATTACGCAACAATTAAAGTAATTCTTTTTCCGAAAGTTGTTTTAAATATAACGATGAATAATAGCCTTCCTGATTTATTAATTGATTATGAGAGCCTTGTTGAATGATTTTACCATCTTCTAAAATTATAATCTTATCGGCATTCTTTGCAGAGGAAACTCGATGACTGACTATTATTGTAGTTTTATCTTTACAAATTTCGAAAAGGTTATTTAGGATAGTTTCTTCTGTTTCGGTATCTACCGCAGATAAACAATCGTCAAAAAGTAAAATTGCTGGATTTTTTATAATTGCCCTCGCAATCGATACACGCTGTTTTTGTCCGCCAGAAAGTGTGATACCTCTTTCGCCTAAAACAGTGTCGTATTGCTTGTTGAAAGCGGCAATATTATCATGTACAACGGCACTTTTTGCGGCTTCAATTACTTCTTCATCTGTTGCATTTTGATTGCCAAATTTGATGTTATTCTTAATAGTGTCCGAAAACAAGAATGCATCTTGAGGAACAATTCCAATATTATTTCGCAAATCATTTAAGTTTAGCGTACTGATTTCATTTCCGTCAATCGTTATTCTTCCGTCAGTAACATCGTATAATCGCGATATTAAAGATAAGATCGTCGATTTTCCAGAACCAGTTTTTCCTAAAATGGCTAATGTTTCTCCTTTTTTTACGGTAAAAGTGACATTTTTTAAAGCTTCAATGTTAGTATCTGCATAAGTATAACTTACATTTTCAAAAGCAATTGAACCTTGAATGTCTGATGAGTTTGGATTGTTGTTTTTGATTTCTGGTTCGATTTTCAAAAATTCATTTAGACGCTTTTGAGACGCTTCGGCTTCCTGAACCATAGATGAAACCCATCCTAATGAAGCAACAGGCCATGTAAGCATATTTACATACAATATAAATTCAGCAATAGTTCCAATATTCGGAATTGTTCCGTTGATATACATTACGCCTCCAAAGTAAATTACGACTAAATTACTGATTCCGATCAGAGCAATCATTAAAGGACCAAATAATGATTGAACTCTTGCGAGACTTAAGCTTTTACGTTTGCTTTCTTCGGCAAGATCAATCATGTTGTTTTGATGTTGATTTTCTAAAGAATACGCTTTTATAACTCTAATTCCAGAGAATATTTCCTGCGAAAAACTCGAAACTTTTGATAAGTATTGTTGAAAGGTTGTGCTTCGCTTATTGATTTCAGAACTTAGTTTAAAAATGCAATACGATAAAATTGGTAAAGGTAAAATGGTATATAAAGTAAGTAACGGCGAGACATTATACATATATAGTATAACAATCGCAAAACGAATAAAAGTATTAATGGTATACATAACCGCAGGTCCTACATACATACGAACTTTTGATACATCTTCACTAATTCTGTTCATTAAATCTCCGGTGCGGTTTTGCTTGTAGAAATTTTGAGAAAGATTTTCGTATTGTTTAAAAACCTCATTTTTTAAATCAAACTCAATATGACGAGACATTACTATTAAAGTCTGGCGCATTAAAAAGGTTAAAAATCCTCCAACGATGGCACTTGCAGTGATTAAGAGTGCGTTATGGATTAATTCACGCTGATAAAAATCAATAATTATTGTTGAATTTTTGTCTGCTTCGGATAATTTTAGAAAGCGCTCAATCACGTCAAAACACTTACTGACCAGTTTTGGAGTAAATAAGAAAAATATTTGTGCGATTATGGTGATTAAAATACCTAAGGAAAAACTGTATTTGTATTTAATGAAATATTTATTTAAATAGCTTAATTCTTTCATTTTTTTAAGAGATTCAATATTGTATTGATTTAATTTTATGAATTATTCTTAATTAAAATTATAATAAAATGCAATTAAATCAGAAATAATATATTGTGTAATTGTTATTATATAGATAAAAAATTAGCACAAGTGTATTTTTTGTTTAAGTTTGAGAAGTCTTTTTGACAAATTCATAATTTTAACTAATTAATACTAGCGCTATGGATGCAGCTTTCGCAACTGGAAAGGAACTTCAAAAAATGGATCCTGTTTTTGGTCAATTATCTTTTGACGATCACGAACAAATTGTATTTTGCAATGACAAAGATACAGGTTTAAAAGCAATTATTGGTATTCATAATTCGGTTATGGGTCCAGCTTTAGGAGGTACTAGAATGTGGAATTACAATACTGAATGGGAAGCGTTAAACGATGTTTTGCGTCTTTCAAGAGGTATGACTTATAAATCAGCTATCACCGGTTTGAATATCGGAGGTGGTAAAGCGGTAATTATTGGTGATGCTAAAACGCAAAAAACACCTGAGTTAATGCGCAAGTTTGGTGAGTTTGTTCACTCTTTAAGCGGAAGATATATTACTGCTGAAGATGTTGGAATGGAAACTAAAGATATGGATACTGTAAGAGATGTAACTCCTTACGTAACGGGAATCTCTGAAGAAAGAGGTGGTTCTGGAAATCCGTCTCCTGTAACAGCTTACGGTGTTTATTTAGGAATGAAAGCGGCTGCAAAAAGCCAATTTGGTTCTGATGTTTTAGATGGTAAAAAAGTTTTAGTTCAAGGAATTGGACACGTGGGTGAAACTTTGGTTGAGTATTTAACTAAAGAAGGAGCACAGGTTACAATTACTGATATTAACGAAGAAAAATTATATCAGGTTGCTTCAAAATACAATGCGACAATTTATACCGGCGAGGATTTATATACTGCAGATGTTGATATTTATGCACCATGTGCAATGGGAGCAACTATTAACGATAATACAGTTAACAAAATTAAAGCTAAAGTTATTGCTGGTGCTGCAAACAACCAATTGGCAGATGAGAATGTTCACGGTGCAAGATTACAAGAAAGAGGAATTTTATACGCTCCAGATTTCTTGATCAATGCTGGTGGAATTATCAATGTTTATGCTGAATTAGAGCATTACGGTAAAGCAGAGATCATGGCTAAAACCGAGAATATCTATAATACTACTTTAGAGATTATCGATTATGCTGTGAAAAACGGAATGACTACTCATAAAGCTGCGCTTACGATTGCTCAAAATCGTATTGATGCAAGAAAAATTGAAAACGCTAAGAAATAATTAGTGTTCAGTGTTTACTTTTTTTAGTGTTGAGAAAATATATTAGTAAGTCTCAGTTTACAGTTTTTCTGTAAACTGAGATTTTTTTTTATCTGCATACTTAGACTGACTACTAAAATACGGATTACTGATCACTATAAACGGAGACTGACCACTAAATTCTGAAAACTGACCGCTAAAACCATTACTTTTTTGCGAATAAATTTTAATATAAGGATTGAAATTCCTAATTTTGCAGACTAATTTTTAAATGTTCTTACAAGGTGGTAAATAGAAGACACATACGCGTTAAAGTAATGCAGTCCATTTATGCAATGCATCAAAGCGGTTCTGATAATATGGAAAAAGAAGAGAAGTTTCTTTTCTACAGCATTGATAATATTCAGGATTTATATCTTATAATGCTTTCTTCATTGATTGAAATTTGCAAAAAAGAATCTGTTTTTTTACATCTTTCAAGCAAAAAACATCTTGCAACTGCTGCAGAACGTAATCCGAATGAAAAATTTATCAAAAACAAAATTTTTCAACTTCTTGCCGAGAGCAATTCTCTAAGTATCGCTTTAGAAAATCGTAAAATCAACAACTGGACTTTAAATGACGATTATATCATTTTACTTTTAAATGATATTAAAGCAAGCGATTTGTATAAAAAATACATGAGCAACAATGTTAATACTTTTGCGGAAGACAAACAGTTTATTGCTGATTTGTTTGCTGAAGTAATTGTTCCAAATGATAAATTATACGAATATCTTGAAGACGATAAATTAACTTGGGTTGATGATATTCCGGTTGTAAATACACATATCATTAAACAATTGAAAGCAATTAAGACTGAAGATCCAGACGATTTTAGAGTTCCTAAATTGTATAAAGATGTTGAGGATAAGGATTTTGCGAAAGATTTATTTAGAAGAACAGTTTTAAACGAATCTGTTTTGGCAAAAGAATACGATGATAAAACGCCAAATTGGGACAGTGAAAGGATTGCCGAAATTGATACTATTATCTTAAAAATGGCAATTTGCGAATTCTTGAAATTTCCTTCAATTCCAGTAAAAGTAACTCTTAACGAATATTTAGAAATTGCAAAAGAGTATTCTACACCAAAAAGTAGTATTTTTATCAACGGAATTTTAGATAATCTTGTTAAGGAACTTACAGCCAATAAAAAAATGGTTAAAGTTGGAAGAGGACTAATGTAAAAGGGTAATTCCAGTTTATAAATTCCAAAAGAAAGTATTAATATAAATCAAAAACAGAATTTCAATTATGGGACAATTAACTCAATTTGCGCCATTTCTATTAATGTTTGTGGTAATCTATTTCTTCATGATCAGACCACAGCAAAAAAGAGCAAAAAACGAAAAAGAATTTGAAAGCAGCCTAAAAGTAGGTGATAAAATAATTACAAAAAGCGGTTTCCACGGTAAAGTTGTTGAACTTGCTGAAACTTCAGTTATTATCGAAACAATGTCTGGAAAATTAAAAATAGAGCGTTCAGCTATTTCTATGGAAATGAGTGCTGCTTTGAATAAAAAAGCTTAATTTTTTAAATTACAATATCGAAAATCCCAAATTCCTCAATGGAGTTTGGGATTTTTTTTGTGACAAAATTCAACACAATTTTGTCATTTCGAGGAACGAGAAATCTTCGTAAGAAACTCCGCAAACAAAATTGTTAATCTTTGTAGAGCTACTTATGAAGAGAAATTACAACAGGAACTCTATAGAAATCGACTCAATATTGTCATCCCGAGGAACGAGGGATCTCTGTAGGTAGCTCCTCAATCAATTTCCTCAATCTTTGTAGAGTTTCTTACGAAGATTTCTCGTTCCTCGAGATGACAAAAAAAGAAAACCTTTGTCAAGGTTTTAAACTTTGATAAAGGTCTTTTAAGTATTTGATTTTGGAATTTAAAATTTAAATATTAGAATTTAATCTACCTGTATTTATCATTCAGTCCAACATTTGCTAATATCATCGGAATCACTTTTTCGATTCTGGTAAGCTTCGTTTTCTCTTGTTTAGCGGTTTCAATATATTCTAAAAACTCATACTGTTTGTATGGACTGAATTTTTGAAAAGCTGTGGCTAAGGCTGGATTTTGGATCATTTCTTTTTCCAACAGTTCTGAAACTATCATTTCCTTTTTTGAAGGTTTAATAATTTTTCCCTGCTTTTCATTTTCAATAGCTTCTAAGATATATTCTAAAATTTCTTTTTCGTTTACCTCTTCTTTTGAAGTAAAACGCCATTGACGCATAGATTTTGTTTTATCTTCCTGAGCATTGATAAGTCTCTTTTTTTCGTCTTTTAGAAAAACTCCGTTCAGAAACCAAATAGCGAAGTAATTTTTAAAACCTCCAATTCCAATAACATTTTTTTTGTTGTAAACATAAATAGGTCCGCCCCATTTTATAGTTTCAACCAGTTCAGTTTTATCAATAATTGACTTAAGGAAAAGTAATTCTTCCTGCCAATTATTGACTTTGTCCCAAACGTGTTTTTTATCAGAATTAGGTTCCAATTATTATTTCTTTTTAGGTTTTTCGGTTGCTTCAAAAATTCCAGGAATTGCTGTAAGTTCAGCAATTTTTACAATTACATCTGTTGCCTTTTGTATGCTTTCAGCAGGAACATATTCGTACTTTCCATGAAAATTATGTCCTCCCGCAAATATATTTGGGCAAGGTAATCCCATGAAAGATAATTGAGATCCATCAGTTCCGCCTCGAATTGGCTTTATGATTGGTTTAATGTCTAGTTCTCGCATTGCTTTTTCGGCAATATCTACAATATGTTTAACAGGAAGCACCTTTTCTTTCATATTGTAATATTGATCTTTTACTTCAGCAATTACAATATCTTCACCAAATTTCTTAGCAAACTTCTTGTTGAATTTTTTAGCAATTTTTGCGATTAACTCTTTACGTTTTTCGAATTTTTTCTTGTTATGGTCGCGTATAATCAATTCTAAAACTGTTTCTTCAATGTTACCTTTTATATGATGAACATGAAAAAAGCCTTCGTAGCCTTTTGTTTCCTGCGGAGTTTCGCCTTTAGGAAGTTCATTGATAAAATCATTTGCGATCAACATTGAGTTTATCATTTTTCCTTTGGCATATCCTGGGTGAACGCTTTTTCCTTTGAAAGTAATTTTTGCACCAGCAGCATTAAAATTTTCATATTCTAATTCGCCAATTTGACTTCCATCCATTGTGTACGCCCATTGAGCACCAAATTTTTCAACATCAAAATGGTGTGCACCGCGTCCAATTTCTTCATCAGGAGTAAAACCAATTCTAATTTTCCCGTGTTTAATTTCTGGATGCTGAATTAAGTATTCCATTGCAGAAACGATCTCTGTAATTCCAGCCTTATCATCGGCACCCAACAAAGTAGTTCCGTCAGTTGTAATGATAGTTTGACCTTTATATTGCAATAAATCTTTGAAATAATCAGGAGATAAAATGATATTTTTTTCAGCATTCAGAATAATATCTTTACCATCATAATTCTTTACAATTTGTGGTTTTACATTTGCACCGCTAAAGTCTGGAGAAGTATCAAAATGAGAAACAAATCCAATAGTCGGTACTTCATGATCAACATTACTTGGCAGAGTCGCCATGATATAAGCTTTGTCGTCAATTGTAACATCTGTTAAACCTATAGTTTTTAGTTCTTCAACTAATTTATTAGCAAGATTCCATTGTTTTTCTGTACTTGGAGTAGTTTTCGAATTCGGATCTGATTCGGTATCAATTGTTACATAACTGATAAAACGATCTATGATGTGTTGCATTTTTTTTAATTTTTAGCAAATATAAGTAATTTTTTCAGCAGATATCTTTAGTAAGTTGCCGCTAAAAACAAAAAAAGGATTCTGTTTTCAGAATCCTTTTTTTTGATATGATTTATTCTTTTAAATACTTTTAACGCATCTAAAACCAAGATGATTGGCTGCAGATCTTATTTCTCCTTTTCCTCTAGTTCCAACCATATATCTTGTACAATACTTATCTGTACATAAAAATGAACCGCCTCGATGCACGCGTTTTATTTGGCTTGGATCTGCAGGATCATTGTAAGCATCAGGTCCTTGCGGGTTTTTAGCAACTTTTCCGCTTTCACTTAAAGATTTGTAGTAATCTACGCTGTACCAATCGCTAGTCCATTCCCAAACATTTCCAGCAACATCATAAAGTCCGTAAGAGTTTGGAGCATATTGTTTTACTGGAGCAATTCCTTTAAAACCATCTTCGCCTGTATCTCCGTCTTTAATTGGAAAATTACCTTGGTAAATATTGGCTTGAAATTTTCCTTTTGGTTTCAAAACATTTCCCCAAGCGTAAATTTCTCCTGTTTTACCACCTCTTGCAGCAAATTCCCATTCAGCTTCAGTTGGAAGTCTTTTTCCAGCCCATTTTGCGTAAGCAGCAGCATCTTCATAAGTAATATGTACAACAGGATATTTTTCTTTTCCTTGTATAGAGCTTTGAGGTCCAAGAGGATGTTTCCAGTCCGTTTCAGGAATATATGTCCACCATTGCAAAAAATTGTTCAAATTTACTGCAGCAGGAGTAGGGCTGAATACCACAGAACCAGTTACTAAGTCTTCTTCAGCAGCTGTTGGAAATTCTTCTTTGGTAGGTTTTTGTTCAGCAACAGTTACGTATCCTGTAGCTTTTACAAACTCAGCATATTGTTCGTTTGTAACTTCGGTTTCGTCCATATAATAGCCATCAACATAAACTCTATGTACTGGAGCGGCATCTTTTGTAACACCTTTTATACTGCATAAACTTTCGTCTTCGACATTGCTTCCCATTGAAAATTCACCGCCCGGAATCCAAACCATTCCTTTTGGAGCTTTTCCTGAAGGCTTATTTTTATTTTCAACAGTTGGTGTAAAGACAGAAGCTATTGATTTATCCGGCGTTTCGGCACAATCCATTACTGCCATATTTTGCTTAGGTAATATTAATTTGGTATAACCATAAGCAATTGAAATAATAGAAATAGTCAGCACGGCAAATATCCAGTAGGTTTTATTTTTCATTGTAAAAATTTTAAGCTGATAATGGTTGTTAATAGATAGGTATAAAAGTAAATAAAATAATTTTTAATAGTATACTGAATTAGTAGAATTTAAAAATTAATTCTCTTTTTCAACCTGAACTACTTCATATTTGTCTTTTCCGTCAACTTGAACTGGTTGATAATAGGTTTCACCAAATTTTACATATTTTACATCTCCAATAGTTACTTCTTCACCACCTTCTGGCAGTTTGTCTACTACAGTTCCAGCAGTTGGAGCAACTACTTTGTAGTTACTTCCGTCTTTTTCGTAATACGTTCCTCCGTAATAATAGTTATTGACGGTTCCTGTATTGACTGTTTCGGCTCCACTCGGAATGTTGTTTACGGTACCTCCAACTGGTGCAGGAACAGCAGTATAACCTCCATTTGAAGAAGTGTACCAAACACCTTGATCATAATGGTATTTTTCATTTTCTACGCTCACTACAATTGCTGTAACGGCTAGTGTTGCTACGAAGAATCCCCAAGGATGCCAAACTGGTCCCCAATAAAAAGGTGTATACGGACGAGGGAAATAAGGGTGATAACAATTGTATCGATATCCGCCGTATACATAAGGCGGACGTGCATAAGGTCTAACGCCAGGTCTAACCACTGTATTACGGTTGTTGCGAACGTGAACACTGTTATTTACATTGATGTTTACATTATTTCTGTTTCGATTAACAGTGTTACCGCTGATATTGGTATTTCTATTTCCTGTTTTGTTTCTATTTACCGTATTTGAATTTCTATTGTTGGTTGTAGTTCTTCCTCCAATTTTTGAGTTGGAAGAGTTGGAAGGTCTGTTTATTTTAGTACCCGAATTATTGGCGCCAGGTCTGTTTACTGTTGGTCTCGCTTGAGTTGCAGGTCTGTTTTGTATAGCACCGCCGCCTCTCTGCATTCCGCCGGCAGGTCTGTGTGCACCGCCTCCGCCTCGACGCTGTGCTGTACTATCGATTGAAATCAAAAAAAATGATCCAGCTAAAAATAGTAATGCACCTTTTTTTAGAGTTTTAGTTAAATTTTTCATTTTCAGATTTTTATGTTGGTTAAAGTTATTAAAAAATATAATTTGTATAGAATATTAAATCGAATATTTTGAGTTTTGAAATATCATTTTTAGATTAAAAAATTAAATTCTACAAAGAAATATCCCATTGTATTCTAAAACGCCAGCCTTGCTCTAAAGGCAGTGTTTTGTCCTGAAAACTAAAATAGGAAACCTCTGAAGTGAGTTTGTTTTTATGTCCTTTAAAAAACCAGTTAAATGCAACTGTTGTTTCATTTTGTAAGTTTTGTCTTAAGTTGTTGTCAGGGCGATAGGCAGCATGTCTCCCTGCCATTTCTAGATGCTGCGGCCACCAATTAAATACATTATGAAAAAAATAACCTGCCTGAAAGTAATATCCTTTTAAAGTTGTTGTGTCATTATTATTCAGCTTATCAATAATTTCTTTGGTGTGCCATTCGCTTTGCCAAGAAAAACCGCGATACATAAAAGCAGTTTCCACATTCCATTGATTTACTCGATATTGACCAGGTGCACCGTTTTCATAACCATCTAAGGAGCCTCCGCCAGATTGTGAAAATCGGGTATATGGGCTTCGGTTTGTTAAGGCTGAGAAAGCAATAATTGGAGTAGGCTTTTCGTGAAATTCTAGATCACTGCCTTCAAATTCAAGAAATCGCCCTAAAAAGTTCCATTGAGCGCGTCCAAAATACATTAAATTATTATCGTCATTACTGGTGTTTCCTCTACCAGTTCCTGTCAAAGCAGCTGCCCAGTAATTAAAATCGGCAATTCCTGCTCCTTTAAGGTGACCATTAACTTCAACTCCCATTTGTCTGTCTACAGTAAATGGCCTATTGATCAATGATCGCTCTACAGTTTGCTGTTCGCCGCTGCTTATAAAACGTTCCCTAGTATATTCTACCTTCCATTGTCCTACTTTAAAACTCAACCATTCCCATTTTTCAATCATTAATCTGAAATCTAACAAGTTTGATTGACTGAGTTCGTATTCCCAGTAGTATTTTAGCCAAGGTTCAAAAGCATGACCTCCAACTTTTAGTCTGGCGCGGTTTATCTTAAAAGTAGTTTTTTTATCTTGGCTGTAATCATCATAAGTTAAAGGATCAGTATCATTTGGGGTAGAAAATCTAAATTGAAAACGGCTTTGCAATTGAAATAGAAATTTGTTGTCTTTGGTTTGTAATTCTATTCCTTTATTTCCATAACGAACATTAATTAGTTTGGTGGTATCTTTTTCTTTCACTTGCTGCGCTGAACTATGTAAACTAAATAATAGTACTAAGCTGAGAAGAAGAGTATTCGATATGCGAATTAAAATGTTTTCGTTATGCATATGCTTAGAATGTTTGTGTAATTTATTAGTTACTTAAATACGCTTATTTTCCTCCAAAGTTTTTTGCTATTCCTAAACCAATTCCCCAGCTGTCATAAGCATTCCATTTAAAATCATAACTAAAAGTTCCAAAAAGTTCCCAGTTACTTGGAAGCTCATAACCGTATTCAACTCCGGCTCTTGTGAGAAAATAATTTTCTTCTTTTGCAAATTCTCCTCCAAAACCTAAAAGAAAGCTCCAATGTTCATTTGGTTTATAAATTCCCATAACGGCAGGCGCAATTGGATAGCTTCGTTCAACGGTTTCTTTTTCGTCTCCGCTTTCCAGATTTTTTTCGACTTTAAATTTTTCAATAATAAAGTCAGTGTGAAGGCCAATGGCCCATTTTTCATGAAATTGAAATGTGTAGTCTAATCCCCATGCTGGAAGACTTAAAACTTCCCGATTTCCATCAGTGTCTATTCCTTCAAAAACATGAACGTGATTAATAGAAAGCCCAATTTGATGATGCGGACTAAAAGCTTTTTCTTCATTTTCCTGAGCTGAGATTTTGTTTAGAATGATTACGTACAAAATGGCTGTTAGAAAAAGTGCTTTTTTAAGATGGCTTGTACTAGTCATTGTGATTTGGTTTTTAATCTTTAATAAAAAAGAGGTATTTTATTCACTTTTTTAAGTATATAAATACCTCTTTAATTTTATTTTTCTATAGACTATTCGCTTTTCATAATTCTTAAAGCTTCTTTGTTAAGGTCTTCATAGCTTTGTTCGCTAATATCAACACCAACACCTAAGATTTCTCCACCTTTAAAAGTACCTGGTGATTTATATTGATGACTTACTGCGTCTCCACTATCGAATCCTACACAAAGACCATCACCAGAAAGTGTGAATTTACCTGGTTGTGTTTTCATAGAACCTTTGGCCACTTCTTTGCCGTCAATGTATAAATGACCTGTACCAATTTGTTCTCCGTTTTTACCGGTACTTTCTCTTACAAACTCAAATCCTAAGGCATGTTTACCGGGAGTTAAGGTAGCCGATGAAACAAAAGTTTGTTCTGGCTGAATTCCTAAGAAATTATATACATAATATAATTTATTGTCTTTGATGAATAAAGAGTGTCCTCCAAAGCGAGATCCGTGAGCAAAAACTACTCCTGAAGCTCCTGATTTAATATCTACATCACCTACAATTTTGTATGAACGACCACGTACGCTTACTGCTACACCTTCTGGTACGGCAGCAGTTCCAGGATAGTAAATGTAACGAGTTTTTGGTTTTTCTTGAGAAGGACGTTCCGTGCTTAATAATTCCATAGGAGAACGGTCGTCTAGAGGTAATACTAAATTTTTATCCGCTTCTTGAAACCAAGCATCTTTAAGTTCTTTTAGTTTTTCAGGGTTCTTTTTAGCCAAATTATTTGACTCAGCTCTGTCCACATTTACATTGTACAATTCCCATTCGTCTTTGTCAAAGTTGCTTTTACCCGTAAGTGGTACGTGTACAGCTACTGCTTTCCAACCGTCTTTCCAAATGGCCCTAGTACCTAACATAGCGTAATACTGAATGTGTTTTTGAGTAGGAGTGTCTGGTTTGGCATCAAAGGAGTATTTCATAGAAACTCCAGAAAGAGGGTACTGTGGTATATTATTAAATGTTTTAGGCATTTCTAAACCACAGATGTCTAAAATGGTAGGGACAATATCGGTAGAGTGATGGTATTGATTACGGATTTCACCTCGTGCTTTGATTCCTTTTGGCCACGAAATTACTAATGCATCACAAGTTCCTCCTGCATAGTTACTGTAACGTTTGAACATTTTGTAAGGAGCAGAGAAACCCGCAGCCCATCCAGTTGGATAATGTTCGTACGTATCTGGACCTCCTAGTTTATCCAAATATTTTAAATTTTCAGATAATTCATCAGGATAACCGTTAAAGAATTTGTTTTCGTTTACAGATCCAGTTGGAGAACCTTCACCAGAAGCACCATTATCGGCAGCATAAAGAACCACAGTATTTTCTAACTGACCTGTTTTTTCTAAATACTCAATAACACGTCCTACTTGAGCATCAGTGTATTCTGAGAAACCGGCATACACTTCGGCTAGTTTAGAGAATAATTTTTTCTCATCAGCGCTTAGTGTATTCCAAGGTTTTACATAATCACCAGGATTAGCAATGTTAGGAGGTAAGAAATTGAAATCGGTGTTTTTAGTTCCTTTAGGTACAATTCCCTTAGCAATCATACGAGGTAATACCCATTCGCGGTACGCATCGTAACCAGTATCAAATTTTCCTTTGTATTTTGCAATGTACTCTTCTGGTGCATGGTGTGGTGCATGGTTCGCTCCAGGGCAATACCACATATACCATGGTTTAGAAGGGTTGGTGGCTTTTTGGTCTTTGATATATTCAATGGCTTTATCGGCTAAATCTTTAGATAAGTGATACCCTTCTTCAGGAGTGTAAGGTGCTTCAATAAAGTGGTTGTCTTCTACTAAGTCAGGATACCATTGGTTGGTTTCACCTCCTATGAATCCGTAATAGCGGTCAAAGCCCATTTGGGTTGGCCATTGTGCTTTGGAGCCTCCAGAAGAAACGTCTTGTTCCGGTACGTTGTGGTTTTTTCCAATCCAGAAAGTACTCCATCCTGCTTGTTGTAATACTTGACCAATAGTAGCACACTGAGCTGGGATTTGTCCATTTGCTCCAGGATAACCGTCTGTAGTTTCGGTGATGGATGCCATACCGTTTAAGTGGTGGTTACGACCCGTTAATAAAGTAGAACGAGTTGGCGAACATAATGCTGTAGTGTGCCATTGAGTATAGGTAATACCATTGTCTGCTAATTTTTGTAGAGTTGGCATGTTGATGGCTCCTCCATAAGGTGACCAGGCCGCCTGCCCTGTGTCATCGTATAAGATAAACAATACGTTTGGTGCACCTTCTGGAGCTGCTTTTTTGGTATAGGGTTTCCAGTCTGGTTTTGAATCTCTAATATCAAGTGCCATTTTTCCTTTAAAAGTTTCCTTGGTCACTTGCTGCGGATCAGCTTGTGCTGACAGCTTTGTGGTTATGCCTATTGAGAGGAATAACAGAAGCGGTAATATACTCTTTTTGAGTATGGAGTTATTGCTTGCTTTCATAGTTACTTGGTATTAATTATTAATTTATTATTGGTATAATGAATTTCTATGTAAAAATTTAATATAAAATGAAATGCAGTTCTATTTTCCTGAGTTAAGAGATTTTTTTAGGGTTTATAATTTTAGATTAGAAATATTGTGTTTAAATTCTTCAAATTTAAACAATCTGTAACCCAAGGAGCTCTTTTTCAGGGGAGGGATATGTTTCATTTTATAACTTGCAACCTAAAAAACACGTTTTTGAGTGTTTTTTCTAAAAGAAAGTTTGGTGTATTAAAGAATAGAACAAAATAGAAATTATTTGTTTTTGCAAAAAAGCACCTTTTTAAACTATAATATTTAAATTTGCATCCGAAAAAATAACAACAACAACACACTTATGTATAAATTGATAATCCGTCCGATACTTTTTTGGTTTGATCCTGAAGAAGTGCATTACTTTACTTTTTCATTTGTAAAATTCATTTCAAAAATTCCTGGAGTTTCGTCAATTATAAAATCTATTTACGAGGTTAAAGATTCTCGTTTAGAAAGAGAAGTTTTTGGAATTAAATTCAAAAATCCAGTTGGACTTGCGGCTGGATTTGATAAAGATGCTAAGTTGTATAAGGAACTTTCTGATTTTGGTTTTGGTTTTATCGAAATTGGAACTGTAACGCCGGTTGGCCAAGAAGGAAATCCCAAAAAGCGTTTGTTCCGTTTAAAAGAAGATCAGGCAATTATTAACCGAATGGGTTTTAATAATGGCGGAGTTATTGAAGCTGTAGAACGTTTGAAAAAGAATTCAGGAGTTTTGATTGGCGGAAATATCGGAAAAAATAAAGTGACACCAAATGAAAATGCGGTTGACGATTATATCATTTGTTTCGATGCTTTGTTTGATCATGTTGATTATTTTGTGGTAAATGTAAGTTCTCCAAATACGCCAAATCTAAGAGCATTACAAGACAAAGAGCCTTTAACAGCTTTATTGCAGACGTTGCAAGATAGAAATATCGAGAAGCAAAAAACAAGTACTCAAAAAGTAAAACCAATTCTTTTAAAAATTGCTCCAGATCTTACAGATGAGCAATTGTTAGATATTATAGATATTGTAAAAACAACGCAAATTGCGGGTGTAATTGCTACAAATACTACTATTTCAAGAGATGGATTACAATCTCAAAATCAATCTGAAATGGGAGGTTTATCTGGAAAACCATTAACAAAACGTTCTACAGAAGTAATTCGTTTTCTTTCGGAAAAAAGCAATAAAGCGTTTCCAATTATTGGAGTAGGAGGAATTCATTCTGCAGATGATGCAATCGAAAAACTAAATGCAGGTGCAAGTTTAGTGCAATTGTATACAGGTTTTATTTATGAAGGCCCAGCGCTTATAAAAGCAATAAACAAGAAAGTCTTAAGTCAGTTATAAAATTAACGCCTGAACGACTTGTCCAACAAGTATTGCGATTCCAAAACTGATTAAAGTACCGATCAAGACATATTCGGTAAGTTTTCGATCTTTGGCTTCTTTTAAATCTCCGAATCTAAAAATAGATTTTGCGGCCAATAAAAATCCAATTGCTTCAAAATGTCCTAAAAGGATAAAGCAGAATATAAATAAACGCTCTAATATGCCAATGTAATTTCCTGCATTGGCAAGTGAGTTATCCTGATTACTGTTTTGGCTTTCGGGATTCCAAATAGAGATAATAGTTTTTATAAAAATAGAAGTCGGTTTAGTTATAAATATAATTCCTGTTACTAAAATCCAAAATTCATCATCAAGCCAAAAATGAATCATATTTTTATTTTGGTATAAAAGTGTGATGGCAATCAGAATCAAAATATGTGCAATTTGGTCTACAACAAACCAAGTGCGTTTTGTTTTCTTCTTCTGAAAATTAAGTTTGATAAAATCTATAAAGCCGTGGGTAATGGCTATGAATGCTGCGTAAGGTATAAAACTAATTTCTCCAACTAGAATTGCTGCCAAAATTCCGTGAAGTAAAACATGAAGATATAAATAAATGCTTTTATGTTTCTTCGTTTCTTTATCAGCGACCCATTTGTTGGGCTGCCATATAAAATCTCCTAATAAATGAGCTAAAAACAGTTTTATAAATAAAATCATGGAGCTGTGAGTTGTTTTATTTGCGTTCTAAAATAGCGGTCTAAAGTCATAACCAAATCAAATTGAGCACGTTTTTGTCTGCGGCTCACAGCGGCTTGGTTAATTCCTAATTTCTGACCAATTTCTTCCTGAGATAAAGCAGGGTTTTCTATTGCTGTTGCTACAAATTCAGCAGATTGTACCAGCCAATTATCCATGAAGGTTAAAGCCAGTTGTAACATTAAGTTCAGCTTTTCGTCAAAAATACTATCGCCAGTTCGTAAAGCCAGTGTTACCTTTTGTTTTTTTAAAGTTCCAAAAAGTTCTCCAGAATGAATAAAAGCAGTTCCGTTACTTTCTGATATTTTTGCAGCACTATGTGTTTTATTGCCAAAACCAATACTCATTCGAGCGTCCAGCTTTATAGCTCTTAAACGTGCTTTTACTAAAATAGCCGTAAGTAAAGCTTCTTCTGGATTTTTAACCTCAATTTGAAATTCATCTCCTCTGTAAATTTCCCATTGATTTGGTGCGTCGCCAAATTGAGCTAGGATTTCTTTTAAATCCTCAACCCAATGTTTTGATTGCTGCTGTCTTGAATCAATTATGTCGCCTGTAATTACACTAGTCATAACATCAAATATAATTAAAAAATAATAAAATTTCTATTACAAATATAAGTAATACTTTTAAATATTACACTTATTGGTAATATGTTTAATTATTACCTTTTTTAGGAATATTTTATTTTATTACTATTTTTGGTAATGGTATAAAAAAAGGAATAAGACTTATGAGGCTTATATGGTTAAAAAAAACGAATTATACAAAACGACTTAATTTTTATTTCTTTAAAAAAGGAACTAACTTAGCCATTACAAAAGAGTACGTTTTGAATAAAGAAATCAAGATTATCGAATGTCCGCGAGATGCCATGCAAGGTATTAAAGCATTTATTCCCACAAAAAATAAAGTAACCTATATTCAGGCTTTACTTCGTGTAGGGTTTGATACTATTGATTTTGGAAGTTTTGTATCGCCTAAAGCTATTCCGCAAATGCAGGATACTGCCGAGGTTTTGGCACAGCTTGATTTGTCTCAAACTACAAGTAAACTTTTGTCGATAATTGCAAATACACAAGGAGCAGCTTTGGCTTCAGAACATGAATCAATTCAGTATTTAGGGTTTCCTTTTTCGATATCAGAGAATTTCCAAATGCGTAATACTCATAAAACCATTGCAGAATCTTTGATAACTCTTGAAGAAATTCTAGAGATTGCTGATAAAAAAAAGAAAGAGGTTGTTACTTATCTTTCAATGGGATTTGGAAATCCTTATGGAGATCCGTGGAATGTTGAGATCGTGGCTGAATGGACAGAAAAATTGGCAGGAATGGGAGTGAAAATTTTATCACTTTCAGATACTGTTGGAAGTTCGACACCAGAAGTTATTACCTATCTTTTTTCAAATTTAATTCCGAAATACCCGAAAATTGAATTTGGAGCGCATTTGCATACAACTCCCGATAGCTGGTTTGAAAAAATTGATGCCGCAGCAAAAGCCGGATGTGCACGTTTTGATGGAGCAATTCAAGGATTTGGAGGCTGTCCGATGGCAACAGATAAACTAACAGGAAATATGCCAACCGAAAAATTGGTTTCGTATTTTACTGCCAATAAAAAAATAACAGGACTTAATTCCTTAAGCTTTGAAAGTGCGTATAACGAAGCGTCAAAATTGTTTGGAAAGTTTCATTAAAAAAGATTACAATAATTTAGCAATTAGGCAATATCCAATTAAAGAAAGACGTTTTTATTTATCCTATATAAAACAAACATGAAGTCAAATTTCATAAATAGAATCTCTATAGTTTTGTTTTCATCGATTTTATTTCTCTCCTGTTCGAGTGATTTAGATTTTAATCAAGTCGATGATCTAGTACTTCAGCCAACTTTTGTTGCCAATCTGGCTTATTTTACTATTGCGGCAGATCAAATTGAAGACAATGGTTCTGGATTCCCAATTCCTCCAGCTGTAGAAGATTTTGATGTTTTTAAAAACAAGTTCTTCAATGAAAATTTGATGAAAGCGGAGTTTAATTTTGAAATCGAAAATACAATTAACAGAGGTTTTGAGGTTGATTTGATTCTGCTTGATGCTAATAATGCACCCTTAGAAACTATTTCTTTAAATGTTCCAACCTATACCGGAGGTTCAAATATTATAAAATATCCCACAGAGGTTTTTGAAGGAGAACGATTAGTCAGGCTGAAAAAATCTGTAAAAATAGCATTTGTTGTGCGTATAGTTCCAGGATCAGGAACAGGAACCATTTCAGGTAACTTAAAACTAAAATCAGGTGCAATTGTTTATATGAAAATACAATGAAAAAAACACTTTTAATTGTAATCTTGATTTTTCAATTTTCATCTTTCGCTCAGAACAAACAAGTATTATACAACTTTACATCAATCCCGCAGTCTTCCCTCGTTAATCCTGGTGCTGATGTGTCTTATAAATTCTATTTTGGGATTCCCGTTTTATCAGGAGTTTCTGCAAATGTTGGCTCAAGTAGTTTTTCTGCTTATGATTTGTTTGCCAACAACGGTGTAGATTTTAATGATAAAGTCAGAAATGTTATCAATAAATCATCAGCAAATGATAAAACACAAGTTAATCAACAGCTTGAAATATTCTCAGGCGGATTTAGAATAGGAGGACAGGAAAGTAAGTCTTATATTTCATTTGGAGCTTATCAGGAATTTGATTTTTTAATGTATTTTCCGAAAGACGCAGCTATTCTGGCTGTTGATGGAAATCAGAATTATATGGGCAAATCCTTCAATTTAGCCGATATAAATGTTCGTGCCGAAGTACTTTCTGTTTTTCATGTTGGTTTTCATAAAAAATTAAACAAAAAACTCGTTTTGGGTGGACGCGCTAAAATTTATTCGAGCGGTGCCAACGCAACTTCAACCAAAAATTCAGGATACATTTATACAGCACAAGGCACGGGAACAAATATGTATACCCAAATAATTGAATCAAATTTAGAACTTAAAACTGCCGGAATAGCAAAATTTACAAAAGACGAGTACGATGGCAGTATTCCTAAAGATATTGCGCATAATACTTTTTTTAACGGAAGTCTTGGTTTAGGATTTGATGCCGGACTTACTTATAATATAGAAGATAATCTTCAGTTTACTGCAAGTGTGCTTGATGTTGGTTTTATTAGACAATCAAAAGATGTTGAAACCAGAACTTATAAAGGAAGTTATAAGTATGATGGAGTAAATCCTAGTTTTGATGCGACTAATGGACCAAGTAATATTATAGATGATTTTGAAGAAGCTATTCCAGAAGAAAAACTATATAATAAATATACAACTTGGCGTCCTGTTAAATTTAATTCTTCTATTCAATATTCATTCGGAGAAACAAGATCTGATGAAGATTGTAATTGCAAAGGTTCAAGCGAACGAAAATACCTTAATGCTGCTGGTGCGCAATTATTTGCTATGACAATGCCAAAAGATCCTTACGTCGCATTAACCGCTTTTTACAAACGCAGTATTACAGAGAAATTGGATGTAAAAGCAACTTATACAGTTGATCCATATTCTTATACAAATATCGGTTTGGGACTTTCTGGAACTCTTGGAAAACTCAATATGTATGTTCTTGTAGATAATGTTTTTGAATATAAAGATGTTTCAAAAGCAAATAGTATTGCATTTCAATTCGGTTTTAATTTTATTTTTCAAGATTCAAAAGAGTAAAATCTTAGAAAAAATGGGACTTTATTTTTACTTTTATTGGAATTTAAAATTTAGTTTTTGGAGTTTTAAATTTTAAGTATTTTCCTGTAAAAGTAAATTTATGAATAAGTTAGTATTCAAGTTTCCAATTTATTCACTATATTTGCACGCAATTCAACTAGAAATTGCAACATGATAGCACACAACTCCAAGATTATCGGCGAAGGTTTAACTTACGACGATGTATTATTAGTACCTAACTACTCGAATGTGCTTCCCCGCGAAGTGAGTATCAAATCGAAATTCTCAAGAAACATAACATTAAACGTTCCAATCGTATCTGCTGCTATGGATACTGTTACCGAAAGTGCAATGGCAATCGCTATGGCACAAGAAGGAGGAATTAGTGTTTTACATAAAAACATGACTATCGAGCAGCAAGCTGCTGAGGTTAGAAAAGTAAAGCGTGCAGAAGCTGGAATGATTATCGATCCGGTAACATTGCCAACAACTTCGACTATTGCAGATGCAAAAAATGCCATGAAAGAATTTGGAATTGGCGGTATTCCAATCGTTGACGAAAATAGAATTCTGAAAGGAATTGTTACCAATCGTGATTTACGTTTCGAGAAAAATGGTGCAAGACCAATCGCTGAGGTAATGACCAGTAAAAATTTAGTGACTGTTGCCGAAGGAACTTCATTAGAGCAGGCAGAAGTTGTTTTACAAGGGCATAAAATCGAAAAATTGCCAGTTGTAAATGCTAATAATGAATTAGTTGGTTTAATTACATTTAGAGATATTACAAAACTGACGCAAAAACCAATCGCTAATAAAGATTCATTTGGTCGTTTAAGAGTTGCTGCTGCAATTGGAGTTACTGGAGATGCAGTTCAAAGAGCTGAAGCTTTAGTAAATGCAGGTGTAGATGCAATTATTATAGATACTGCACACGGACATACAGAAGGTGTGGTAAACACTTTAAAAGAAGTAAAGTCAAAATTCCCTCAAATAGATGTAATCGTTGGAAACATTGCAACGCCGGAAGCTGCTAAATATTTAGTAGAAAATGGTGCTGATGGTGTAAAAGTAGGAATTGGACCAGGTTCAATTTGTACTACACGTATCGTTGCAGGTGTTGGTTTTCCTCAATTTTCAGCAGTTTTAGAAGTTGCTGCGGCAATTAAAGGAACTGGAGTTCCTGTTATTGCTGATGGTGGAATTCGTTATACTGGAGATATTCCTAAAGCAATCGCTGCAGGTGCTGACTGTGTAATGTTAGGTTCGTTATTAGCAGGAACAAAAGAATCTCCTGGTGAAACTATTATTTTTGAAGGAAGAAAATTCAAATCATACCGCGGAATGGGATCTGTTGAAGCAATGCAAACGGGTTCAAAAGATCGTTATTTTCAAGATGTTGAAGACGATGTTAAAAAATTAGTTCCAGAAGGAATTGTTGGTCGTGTTCCTTACAAAGGAGAATTAAACGAAAGCATGCTTCAGTTTATTGGAGGTCTTCGTGCAGGAATGGGTTACTGTGGTTCAAAAGATATTCCTACTTTGCAAGAAACAGGACGTTTTGTTAGAATTACTTCAAGCGGAATTACTGAAAGTCACCCGCATAACGTAACAATTACAAAAGAAGCTCCAAATTATTCTAGATAATTTTTAGTTTTTCAAATATTAAAAAGGCATAAGAATCAGTTTCTTATGCCTTTTTTTGTTTTATAGCGAAGTATTTTGTTCCGCTTCTCTCAATTTTTGATTCTCTAAAATCTGAGGAATAAATGGTTTTACTTCATTTTCAATTTCAGATTCAGAGATATTTAAAGCTTTAGGGTTAGAGGATAATTGCAGCCAAGGTTTTGGACCGTCAAAATTATAGTTTCCAAAAACTATAACTGGAGTTCCTTTTACTTTTACATTTTCTTTGTCTTTCAAAATCCATTCATCAGCAAATTTGTAGAGATATTTTGCGTCCTTTTCTAATAATCTTAAGCAAGAATGTGATGCTGGATAACCGGGAAGTTCGTATTCATGAAAACCAACGCCTAGTTTATTCTCGATATTGAAATTCCATTTTAAATCCCATTCGTCATTAAAAGTACTTGTTGTTTTTTCAGCTTTCCAATTCGTAAAGAATAATCCTGTTGGAGTCGGATCTTTTTTTCTTCCCATATTTGTTGGTCCGGTATAAACTAATTCGCCATTTTCATAAGCGGCAAAAGTTTGTGCAGGATAAGAGAAAAGAATGATTTTAGAAACCTCTTCCAAAGCAGAAACATGCAAAGGGAATGGCATATAATAAACCAAATCCCCACTAAAATCTGTTGGAATAACAACAGAATCAAGTTTCTTGAAATTTGCTTTATCCGTTCTGTTTAATGCATAAACAATATCAAGTTTGCTGCTGTCAGCTTCATTGATTTTTAACCAGTCTTTTGTTTTTTCAATTTGAAAAGAAACAGATGATTTTGGTTTCTTGTATTCAATCGTTTTTCTAGGTTTAGTATTTTCGGTTAGGTTTACTTTGTCGTTTTTCTTGCACGCTCCTAATAAAACTAACATTAAAAAGAATAATAGATTCGTTGTATAATATAACTTTTTCATAAGATGAGTTTTTATGAAAATAAAGTTATAAATAGAATCGTATAATAGGGTTACATAATTTTTAGAAATGATTGTTTGATTTTCATTTTGCTATAAGCCTGATTTATTCAGATATAATGAGTTTGTCTATTTTACAGATTGTTCAAATTCGGTGGCTATTTTATAGTTTTTGTTTTTGATTAAAATTTTATACTGACCTTTTTTCAATATTAAATTTGTTTTTTCATCACGATTTGAAATTTCAATGATATCAGCAGGAATTCCATTATTTTCATATTCATTGATTCTATAAGCCATAATTAAAGCAGGATATTCTTTAATTTTTGACTTTTTAATCGTAACAGTTTTTCTTTCATTTGATAAGCTCAGCCAGTCTGGTCTGTTATTTTTGTATTTAGTAACTGGATGTATAATGCAGCAGTCAATTTTTTTAGGATTATCTTTATCTCCATTAAATGTTTGATTTTCATTATTTACCATAATGACTGGGTAATCTAAATTTACCATTTCAATATAAGGAGAGTTTAATATCGGAGTTCCTTTTTCTGAATAATTGGTCTGATCTATTGTCAAAGGATTTATTCCGGTCATTTCTATAATTCTTCCTGCCATAGCTTTTTCCCAAGTTTTAATTCCCGGCGTTCCTTCAACGATATGTTCATATCCACAATGAATAAGAAATTTGGAATCTGGATTCTCTTTCATCAACTTGACGATGTTTTCTGCTTGTTCTATTTCTCTAGTTTTTCCGCCATCTCTTGTCTTTGAAGTTGATTCATATCCAAAAACGGTAAAACCAATAGCTGTTGCTTCTTTAATTAAATTTCCAAATTGAGATTCTTTAGTATAAAAGCCGCTTTCTAAAACTGGATATCCTTTATCGTTCAAATTTTCCCATAATGCCTCTAGTCCCAGAAAACGATATCCGTTATTGTATAAATCTTGTAATAATGATGTTGTAAAAACTCTATGTCTAGAATTGTTGTGTGCTTCATTAATAAGAATGATTCTTTCGTTTTTAGAACGATCAATAATATATTCTTTGGCATTTATAGGGTTAAATGTTTTAAAATAAATACTGTCTTCTTTTGAAATAGTTCTCTTTTTAGAAAAGTCGTTTTCAAATTGTTTGTCCCAAGTTTCTAGAGCAAGTTTGTAATAACCGCTTATAGAAAAATTGGTGGCAGCAACTTGAAAACGCGGTAAAGTTTTATCTTTTTCAAAATTTGTACTAATATCTTCTGAAAAAAGATAGGTCTCTTTTTTTTCTTGAGCAGTTATATTTATGGACAAAAGCAGTAAAAGAAATATTTTAAAATGGAGCATTTTTTTAGTTTTAGTTAATAGAATTGGTTTCATATAATTTATCTAGTAATGTCTTAAATAAAAGGTTAATACTTTTTAGAATTTCAATATTTGTGATTTTTCCATCTGCGTAAAAGGATAGTTCAAATTCATTTTCTGGAAGTTTTTCTTCCCATATGCCTTTTCGATTGCAAATTTGTATGTTTACTTCTTTTTGTGACGAAATAAGATCTCTAATTTCTTTGTTTCGCAATAATGCTTTTATTTTAGCTTCGTTATTACTTTTGATGGTAAAAGCTTTGTCAAAATCGGGAAAACCAATTTCTATATCTTGTGCTCCAAATAGTTTTTCTACTTTTCGTATAAATCCTTCGTTGTAAACTTCAAATTTAAATTCGCCTTTTAAAGAAATAGGGACAATAACTCTTGTCGTTTCCGCGCTATATTTTCCAGACCATAAAGTGTAATTGTCAAAAACTATTTTCCAGTTTTTGTATTGAACTGAAACAGAATCTGAGTGCCAGGAATAGCCTTCTTTAAAAGTGCTATTGGTTTCTTTTGCAAATTCTTTCCAAATATCCATGTTTATTTCTGATCAATTAATTTTAAAGTATATTCAAATTGAGTATCCTTGTTTTGCATAAAATCTTCGTATGTTTGTTGGACTTCATGATCAGGAATAATTCCTCTTCCAAAAATCTGATTTGGTTTTTTAGGAACATCCTGATCTAAATTTACAATTGAAAACTGTGTTTTGATCTTTGTGTTAGGAAGCTCATATTCAATAGGAGTGTGGCCATTATGACCAAAATAGCCACCCATTGTTTCTTCCCCAATTGTTATAGCGTTGGTGTTTCCTGCAACAAGTGAACCAAAAAGTGATCCTGCAGATGCTATTCTGGGGCTGATCAATAAATAGATTTGTCCTTTAAAATTGTTTATATTAGGTTGTAATAAAAGATTGAATTTTTCATCTTGAGGATATTTTTCTTCTTCTAGTTTCGGAAATTCTTCTTTTAAATCAGCTTCAAAATCATTTTTTTCTTCCAGTTGTTTTTGAGGCTCTTTTTCGTCATAAACAAAATAATTTGAAAACGGAATTTCCTGAAAACTAACATAAGCGGAAGCATTTTCCCGATATGGTTTTTGTGTTAGATAAGAAAAAGTCAAGATGTCATTCGGATCTGTTCCACCTCCATTATTTCTAACATCCACAATTAAATTGTTTATTTGTGAATTGTTAGAAAGGTATTGAAAACAACTGTCAAGGTATTTTTTATAAATCAAATGTTCTTTATCTTTTGCATTTTTTCCAATTGCAAAAGTATTAATGGTAAGTAAAGAGATGTTAGGCGAAATAACTTGAAAAGAGTATTTATTTTTTATTTTTCCATATTGGAGACTGTCAATAGGAAGGGAGTGACGTTTTTTGAAATTCTCTTTTCGGCTGTCATTAGAAACTCCCGCAACCGTTTTGGTTATTTTTTCAGTTTTGTTTGGAAGGGAATATTCTACTGCAAATTTCTTCTTAGATCCATATTCCATTTCAAAATATTTAGCAAAAGAACTGTTTATTCCAATAGATTTTCCAGAAATATTATAACCGTCAGTTGTGTAATATTTATAAAAAACCTGCAATAAATCATTGGTTTTTATTTTGTTAATAGAGTGAATATGAGAGCCTAATGGAATTTCAGTGTTCCGGAAATTTACGACTAACTTATTTTTAATCAATTTTACAGGATAAGGAAAAAACAAATTTCCTGATGAATATTTCTTTTGAAAATCATCAGGAAGTGTTGTGTCATTATGCAGGCTTCCTTCGAAATCTGTAATTTTTAAAACTATTTTATAAAAGTCAAGAAGCGTTTTAGGTTTGTTTATTTGTAAAAATGCCCAAGAATAAATGCTGTCAATTTGTTTTGTAGTTCGGTATTTATAAACTCCCGAATTTGCTTTTTCCCTAATTTCTTTAAAAATGGTAAGATCTTGTTTTAGTTTTTCGGCAGATATTTTTTCATTTTGAGCATTTATAAAAAACGGAAAAACTAAGAAAAGGATTATTTTAAGTTTGAGCATTTTTAGAATTTTAGAACCTAAAAATACTCAAAAAATCTATATTAAGCCTTTTATTTTAGCATGCTGCAATAAAATAATAGTTTTAGCATCAACAATTTCTCCAGATTCGATCATAGCATAAGCTTCATCAAAAGTATACTCAAGAACTTCAATGTTTTCTTGTTCAGAATCCAATCCACCGCCATCGCTGACTTTCATGCTTTCATCGTATTGACCTGTAAACAAATATAGAATTTCGGTTACTGCACCTGGAGACATATAGGTTTCTACAACTTTTTGAACTTTTGTTATGCGATAACCTGTTTCTTCTTCAGTTTCACGAATGATGCATTCTTCGGGATTGTCTTGGTCTAAAAGTCCTGCACAAACTTCAATCATCATTCCTGTTTTATTGCCATTTAAAAAAGTTGGCAAACGAAATTGACGCGTTAAGATAACCGTCTTTTTTGTGGTGTTGTATAATAATATTCCAGCTCCATTTCCGCGGTCATAAACTTCGCGTACGTGCGTCTGAATTTTTTCGTTTTCTTTTTGATAAGTAAAATTTACTTTATTTAAAATGTACCAATTGTCTGAGAGTAAAGAAGTCTCTGTAATTTTAATTTCTGGGTTTTTCATATGGCGAATAGATTTGTATAAAAAAAACGCCCTGATTATCAGAGCGTTTAAATGTGTTATTTTGTTATTGTTTGCTTTCTGTCTGGTCCAACCGATACAATTTTGATTGGCACTTCGATTTCTTTCTCAATAAACTCAATATATTCTTTTAGCTCAATTGGCAATTGATCGTAAGTTGTTAAACCTGTCAAATCAGCTTTCCAGCCTTTAAATTCTTTGTAAACTGGAGTAACGTTTTCTGGCTCAATGTTGTAAGGGAAATGAGCAATATTTTGCCCTTTATAGTTATACTCTGTACAAACTTTTAAAGTTTCAAAACCAGAAAGTACATCACCTTTCATCATCATTAACTGAGTAACTCCGTTAACTTGAACGGCATATTTTAAAGCTACAAGATCTAACCATCCGCAACGTCTTTGTCTTCCTGTTACAGATCCAAATTCGTTACCAACTTTTGCCATAGTAGCACCAACTTCGTCAAAAAGTTCAGTTGGGAAAGGTCCGCTTCCAACACGTGTTACATAAGCTTTGAAAATTCCGTAAACTTCTTTGATTTTGTTAGGAGCAATTCCTAAACCAGTACAAGCTCCAGCAGCAGTAGTATTCGATGAAGTTACAAACGGATATGTTCCAAAATCAACATCTAATAATGAACCTTGAGCTCCTTCACATAGAATAGATTTACCAGCTTTTTGAGCTTGGTGCATGTATTCTTCACTATCAATAAAATCTAATTTTTTCAATTCTTCGATAGCTTCGAAAAATTCTTTTTCAAGTTCTGCTAAGTTGTATTGAATGTTAACATCATAAAAAGCAATCATTGCTTCATGCTTGTCAGCTAAAGCTCTGTAACGATCTTTAAAATCTTCTAATTCAATATCGCCGACACGTAAACCGTTTCTACCAGTTTTATCCATATAAGTTGGTCCAATTCCTTTAAGAGTAGAACCAATTTTTGCTTTTCCTTTTGAAGCTTCAGAAGCTGCATCAAGCAAACGGTGAGTTGGTAAAATTAAATGTGCTTTTCTTGAAATGATTAGTTTCTTTTTGATGTCAAGGTTAAATTTCTCTAAACCTTCAATTTCTTTTTGAAAAACTACTGGATCAATTACAACTCCATTTCCGATGATATTTACTGAGTTTTTATGAAAAATCCCTGAAGGAATGGTTCTAAGTACGTGTTTAATTCCGTCAAATTCTAGTGTATGTCCTGCGTTTGGTCCTCCTTGAAAACGTGCAATAATATCATAATTTGAGGTAAGAACGTCAACAATTTTCCCTTTACCTTCATCTCCCCATTGTAATCCTAGTAATAAATCTACCGTCATTCTGTTTTAATTTGCGTTGGGACAAGCTGAGTTGTCCTACTGATTAATGTAGTTAATTTTCTTTTTTTTTTTATTTTGTAAATAATACCTGTTCGGGATTATTGCTTTTGCTTTTTGTTTCCGTAGAAATAAAGTGAATGATTCGTAATTTCGATATCAAATATTTCTTCGATTGTTTTTTTGATGGTTTGAATTCTTGGATCGCAAAATTCAATTACTTCGCCAGAATCAGTCATGATGATATGATCGTGCTGTTTGTCGAAGTATGATTTTTCGTAATAAGCTTGATTTTGCCCAAATTGATGTTTTCTAACCAAAGCGCAGTCCAGCAGCAGTTCAATCGTATTGTATAACGTAGCTCTGCTCACACGATAGTTTTTATTTTTCATTTTGATGTATAGATTTTCTATGTCAAAATGCTCCTCGCTATCGTAGATTTCCTGAAGTATAGCATAACGCTCAGGAGTTTTGCGATGCCCTTTTTGTTCAAGATACATTGTAAAAACATTTTTTACAATTTCTTGATTCTTAGTGTTGTCAGTTGAAATGAGTGTCATATCCGGCAAAGATAATTTTTTATTTTTAATGAATAAAAGTTTCGGGTTTAAAGTTTCGTTACAAAATTCTTATAGTTTCCCTAAAAAGTTAGGTTCTATACTCTCTCGTAACCTTGTCGACACCGTCAATTTTCTTAATTGCATTGATCATTTTTTTCAAAATAGTATTATTTTGAACAATAACCGCAATCTGCCCGTGAAAAATTCCTGCATCTGTACTCAGTGAAATACTCTGAATATTAACGCTCATATTGTTTGAAATTACACGAGTCAATTGATTGGTAAGTCCTAAAACATCCATTCCTGTAATATTAATAATCGCTTTAAATTCTTCTTGAGAAGAATCGATCCATTTGGCGCTCATAATTCGGTAAGCATAATTAGACTGCATTCCAATAGCATTTGGACAATCTTTTTTATGCACTTTGATTCCTTCGTTGATCGTTACAAAACCAAAAACGTCGTCGCCCGGAATAGGATTGCAGCATTGTGACAGCTTATAATCTAATTTGTCATGCTCAGTTCCAAAAACCAACATGTCGTAATTACTGCTGATAACAGGTTTGTGTATATCCTCTGAAGCGGTAGTGTCTTTATTTCTTTTAATTTTATTTTTAAAGAAATTAATAAACGTATTGCTTTTTTGTGCAGCGTAATCTTTTAACTGCTGATTTTCGATAGCGCCAATTCCAACGCGATAAAATAAATCTAAGCTTGTTTTTAATTTAAAAAAGTTAACTAACTCATTTGTAGTTTGCTCGTTAAGCGTAATTTTTAAATGTTTTAGTTTTCTGGTAAGTAATTCTTTTCCTTCTTCAGCAATTTTTTTGGTGTTCTCGTTTAGAACGTTTTTAATCTTATTTTTTGCTCGCGAAGTTGTTACATACTCAAGCCAGTTTACCGTTGGTTTTTGGTTTGCTGAAGTTATAACTTCAACCTGATCACCGCTTTTAAGTTCGTGATTTAAAGGAACTAAACGGCCGTTTACACGAGTTCCTCTTGTTTTAATTCCAATTTCAGAGTGAATACTGAATGCAAAATCAAGCGATGTCGCACCTTTTGGCAGTGATTTGATTTCTCCTTTTGGAGTAAACACGAAGATTTCTTTAGAATATAAATTCATTTTAAAATCCTCAACAAAATCAACCGCATTGGTTTCCTGATTTTCTAGCGCTTCGCGAAGTAAATTCAGCCAAGTATCTAAACCACTTTCCTCGGTTGCACCGTTTTTGTATTTGTAATGTGCTGCATATCCTTTTTCGGCAATTTCATCCATACGCTCACTTCGTACCTGAACTTCGACCCAGCGGCCTTTTGGTCCCATAACGGTAATGTGAAGTGCTTCGTAACCTGTTGATTTTGGCGACGAAATCCAATCACGTAAACGACTTGGACTTGGTCTATAGTGATCTGTTACAATCGAGTAAATCTTCCAAGCGATAAATTTTTCATCATGCGGATCTGATTTATAAACAATTCGCAACGCAAACTTGTCATAAACTTCATCAAAACTTACATTTTGAGCACGCATTTTTCGACGAATCGAATAAATTGATTTTGGACGGCCTTTTATAATGTAATCAACATTCTCAGCATCTAAAGATTTCTTCAAAACATCCGAAATATCTTTGATGTAAGCATCTTGCTCTTCCTTCGTTTCTCTAATTTTGCTTACAATATCATTGTAAACCGCAGGTTCTGTATATTTTAAACCTAAATCTTCCAATTTAGTTTTAATATTATAAAGTCCTAAGCGATGGGCGAGAGGAGCATAAATATAAAGCGTTTCCGAGGCGATTTTAGTCTGTTTGTATTCCGCCATCGAATCCATTGTCTGCATATTATGCAAACGATCTGCCAGCTTAATCAAAATAACACGTACATCATCATTCAGCGTTAAGATCATTTTTCTAAAATTCTCTGCCTGCATCGACGCATTTAGATCTTTTTGAACTAATGAAATTTTTGTTAAGCCTTCAACTAACTGTGCTACTTTTGGATTGAATAATCGCTCAATATCTTCTACAGTCATTGGCGTATCTTCGACCACATCGTGTAATAAAGCCGCGGCAATAGAAGTTGCTCCCAGACCAATTTCTGAGGCAACAATTTTTGCAACTGCAATAGGATGAAAGATATACGCTTCTCCAGATTTGCGTCTTTGCTCTTTGTGAGCATCTACAGCAACGTCAAAAGCCTTTCTAATCAGTTTTTTATCAGTGGGCGATAAAGTCTGATAACTAATTCGGAGTAATTCTTTGTATTCCTGCGCAATCGCTTTGTTTTCTTTTTCTGTATCTATTTCTATCATAACGGCATGGTTCAAGTACTAAAAATAGGAAAAAAAAAGAATATACACAAGGGAATAGAGTGTTGATTTTGGAATGAAATTATTTTGTTTCAAGTTTCAAGTTTCAAGTTTTTGCGGATTGTTTATACCTTAAGTTTTCAATGAGAAACCTGAAACCTGAAACTTGAAACTACTTTTTAGAAAAATCTAAATCTTGAAAATCGTAACTAAAATCAGTCAGATCAGAAATTGGAAGCATTTTTAAGTTAACCACATTTCCGTTTTCATCATATTTGAAAAGCAAATGAGCATCTGCATGAAAAAAGGCATTATTCCATTTTACAACATAATTACCATCTTTATAGAAAAAAACTTCACCAGCAAGCTGCGGAGAACGTTTTGAAGCAAAATACAGTTTTCCTTTTTTCTCTGTAATCGTTATTTCGCCAAACCAGTTGTCTTTGTAAGTGCCAATGATTTTTGAAAAATCAACTTTTAGTTTGTCTTTTTTATTTTTTGCAACAACAGCCCAAACTTCGTCTGTAACTTTATCTGCAGATTCTTCGCTGGCTTTCATTCGGTTACTGTAAACCGTAACATAATCATCAGATTTTATGCCTAAATAACTGTCTTTAATTGTATTTGTAATGGCGCTGAATGCTGCTCCAGATTGCTGATTGGTTAAAACAATAATCCCTAATCCTAATTCTGGAATTAGAGTAGTTTGTGTAACATTTCCTTCCAAACCTCCAGTATGTGAAACTTGTTTGTATCCTTTTACGTCACTTAAAAACCAGCCTAAACCATATCCGTTAAAATGAGTATTGTAAGGAGGTCTCGTTTTGGTTGGAATTATAGTTTGTAACTGCCACATTTCGTCATGTTCTTTTTCTGAAAACAACTGTTTATTGTCGCCGTATTTTCCGTTATTGATTTGCAGAATTGCCCATTTACTCATATCATTTACACTCGAATAAATTCCTGCAGCACCGTCAAAAATCTGATTTTCGTAACGTTTTATCGTTTTTAATTTCCCGCCAATAGGAACGTGTGGCGTAATTACGTTTGTAGTGTCTTTTAAACGTTTTACCGATGCGACACTATTGGTCATTTCTAATGGTTTCATGATTCGTTCTTCAACAAAATCAGCCCAAGTTTGTTTGCTTACTACATGTACAATTTCGCCCGCAATTATATACATTAAATTGTCGTAATCGTATTTTGTTCTAAAGCTCGAAACAGGCTTTAAATATCGTAAATTATGAATAATATCTTGAGCTTTAAAATCGCTTCCGTCGGGCCAAATCATCAAATCGCCTGCGCCAAGACCAAGTCCGCTTCTGTGTGTTAATAAATCACGGATTGTAAATTCGCGAGTTACAAAATCATCATACATTTTAAAATCTGGAAGATAAGTAATTACTTTATCGTCCCATTTTATTTTACCTTCGTCAACCAGCATTGCTAATGCCGCAGATGTAAAAGCTTTACTGTTTGAAGCAATTCCAAACAACGTATTTTCATCTACTTTTTGTTGTGTTAAAACTGATTTTACGCCATATCCTTTGGATAAAACTACTTTTCCATCTTTTACGATTGCAACTGCAATTCCCGGAACATCAAAAGTTTTTATGGTGCGATTTACCAAGTCATCTACTTCTTGATTGGTTATTTGTGCTGAAACAGAAAAGCTAAATAATAATGCTAAAAGTGATAATTTGTAATTCATGATGGAAAGTTTTTTTAGTTAAATCCTCTTTGGCGTTTGGCTTCAAAAATTAAAATCGCGGCGGCTACAGAAACATTCATACTATCTATTTCTCCCTGCATCGGGATAATGATATTTTGTGTTGCTGCATCACGCCAGTCCTGCGTTAGTCCTGTGGCTTCTGTGCCGACAACTAAAGCGGTTGGAGTTGTGAAATTTTGGGTATGATAAGAAGTTGAATTTTGTAATGTAGCACAGTAAAAATCGATCTTTTTTTCTTTCAAAAAAGCAATAATTTCTTCTGTGGTTCCTGTGGCAATTTGATTGGTAAATAAGCAGCCAACGCTGGAACGTACTATATTTGGATTGTATAAATCGCTTTTTGGATTTGCAATTAATACGGCGTCTAAATTTGCGGCGTCTGCAGTACGTAAAAGTGCACCAATGTTTCCTGGTTTTTCAGGAGATTCTGCCACTAAAATTAAAGGGTTGTCTGATAATTTTAGATCAGAAAGTTTTAAAGATTTGGTTTTGGCTACTGCCAAAATGCCTTCGGTTGTATCTCGATACGCTAGTTTTTGGTAAACTTCTTTATTGATTTCGATCAATTGAACCGATTTAGAAACTAGTTCATGAATTTGATTTTCTGTAACTAATTCAGGTAAAAATAAAACCGTTTCGATTTCAAAACCGCCTTTTATAGCAAGTGAAATTTCGCGTTGTCCTTCAATCAAAAATGTTCCGGTTTGCTTTCGGGCTTTTGCTTTTTCTTGTAATAAAACAAGCGATTTTATAAACGGATTTTGTACTGAAGTAATTTGTTTCATTTTTTTAAAGGCTCAAAGTTGCAAAGGTTCAAAGGTACTGAGTTTTTTTTAAAAGAGGTTCAAAGTTGCAAAGGTTCAAAGTAGTAAGATGAAATAAAAAAATAGCCACGAATTTCACGAATTTACACGAATTAAAATTTTACTTATCACGGGTAAAAAATTCGTGTAAATTCGTGAATCTCGATAGCTATCGGGAGTGGCTAAAAAACCAGATTATTTCTTAAAAACTTCTTTAACTTCAGTATCTACAGGATGATCTGCGCTAAAAGTGTAGCCCATAATTTTGGCAATAGTTTGAGCAAACTGTTTTTGATAAATTTGAGATTCTGTTTTGATTTCACCTTTTGGAGCAATTTCTGGTCCCATCGCTGCAAACCAAATTTGTGATGCACCAGCGATATCAGAACCATGATCCGTCCAATGCGTTTTTATTTTGTCGCCTCGTCCATGATCGACTGTTATAAAAATGGTTGTTTTATTTTTGTATTGTGGATCATTTTGTACAAAATCCCAGATTTCTTTAATCCATTTATCAACTTGATTGGCAGCGTCAAGATATGATTTGTATTGTCCGTGATGTGCCCATTCATCTGTTTCGCCATAAGCAACATAAAGTACTTTTGGTTTATTGGTTTTTAGTTCGTTCATCGCTTGATAATGTGTAAAAACATCTAGACATTCACTTTCATTAAAAGGTTTGTACGAGTTATTACGCATATCGTTCAATAATTTTTGAGTTGCCGTTGGTTTACTTCCTCCAACATTATCAAAAGCAGAAATAACTGGAAAACCGCTTCGTTCTTCGTTTAAAATTCTATCAAAAGCATCCCAAGCTCCAAAAGCTGCAGTTTTGCCTTTTATTTTTGGTTGCTGATTTAAATACTCTAAAATATTTACATTCGGATTAGCTTTGTAACTGTTAGAATTTACTTTAAGATCAACATTTCCAGTCATGATTTCGCTGTATCCAGGGTAACTGAACCAATACGGATTTGCGACATCGACTTTGTTGCCAAGATCACGATTGCCATAAATTTGTCCTTTCGAAACAATTTCTGACCAGAAAAAAGGCATTATTTTTTTGCGAGACGAAGCATAATCAGCACCAGCGTAATTTTTATAAATATATGTGCTGTCACCTTGATTGAATTTTTTATCATTGGCAATTGCAGGATCCAGTCCTTTAAAAACTTCCTGCCATCTAAAGCCGTCTGTGGTGATTACAATAATGTTTTCTGTTTTTTGTGCGCTGCCTATAAAGCTTATTAAAACAAATGCGGTTAAAAATAGTTTTTTCATAGTATAGTTTTTTTGAATTGTAAAGGTCGAAATATTCACGATTTTAAAAATAAACATTTGTATTATCTTTTGTTTTTTATAATGTAAATAATAAAGATTATTTGACTTAATAAAAAAAGAAAAAGTGAAGCATAAGCAGCAATGTCAAGTAATGTGATGAATTCAAGAATATCTTTTGAATTTTCGGCAGTTGTCATGCTGATAAACATATTAAATCTTGCATAAAATACAAAAGGAAGGCAAAGAATAAAATGTACTGCAAAAATTTTAGAAGAAATTATTTTTCCTTTTTGAAGTATTATCCAATAAGTTATAAGGATTACTAAAAGTATGCTCCATACAATTATTTCTAAATAAGATGTTGACGGAATAACAGTGTTCCATCCTGGATTTTCAATTGTGAGCCCTGATTCAAATGGAGTTGCAACAAGGAAAAGTAATAAAAATGATAAAAAAGGAATGTATTTTTTTTTCATCTGCCTATTTATTGAATCAATTTACCTTATCATTTACTACAAAATCCCTCGCGCCTTGATTTCCAAATATTTATTAATGGCGTCTAAAGTCAGATTCTCAGGCTGCGTTAAAACGGAATGGATTCCGTATTTCTTTAATTCGTTTGCAATAAGGCGTTTTTCGAACATGAATTTTTCGGCAATAACTTTATCGTAAACTTCTTGAATAGTGTCCGTTTTTTTGTTGATGATGTCGTTTAATTCTGTATTCTGAAAAAAGACAACTACCAATAAATGGCTTTTTGCAATTCCTTTTAAGTATGGTAATTGACGATTTAAGCCGTCCATAGTTTCAAAATTGGTGTACAGAATGATTAAGCTTCTTTGGTTGATGTTTTTCTTAATATCGACATACAATCTGCTGTAATCACTTTCGAAAAAATCAGTTTTAATGTTGTATAAAGTTTCGAGTATTTTTTGCATTTGAGAACCTCTTCTCTCCGCAAAAACTCTGTTTTCTACTTTTTTAGAGAAAGCGAAAAGACCCGCTTTATCTTGTTTTTTCAGAATTACATTGGATAAAACTAAAGTCGAATTTATCGCATAATCCAATAAACTTAATCCATTAAAAGGCATTTGCATTACGCGCCCTTTATCAATTGCCATGTAAACCGATTGTGATTTTTCGTCTTGAAATTGGTTCACCATCAAAGTGTTTTTCTTTGCTGTAGCTTTCCAGCTTATGGTTCTAAGATCGTCGCCTTGAACATATTCTTTAATTTGTTCAAACTCCATTGTATGACCAATTCGGCGTATTTTTTTGATTCCGTATTGATATAAATTATTAGAGAACGCTAATAAATCGTATTTTCTCAATTGAATATACGACGGATATGTTGGAACCATTTGATCTTTGGCAAACGAAAATCGGCGGGAAATTAATCGTAAAGGAGATGAAACATAAATGTTTAAATAGCCAAAATAATATTCACCGCGTTCGGTTGGACGTAAATCGTATCCAATTGCTTTTTGATCTGAAGCTTTGATTTTTTTTACGATTTTAAAATCGCGTACTTGAAATTGAAATGGAATTTCATCAATTATCTTAACTAAAATAGGAAAGGTATAATAGTTTTTTATTTGAATATTGATAGGATTTAAATCTCCATTTGAAAGCTTTTCTGGTGTAATTCTTTCTGCTTCGATTCCAGTTTTTGTGAGATATAATATTAGAATATCAAGGGCTAAGAAAGTGAATAGAATCAAAAACACAAACCATACGGCATTGTATAAATTTGGAAAAATAAAAGCGCAGACAAATAATCCTATAATGCCCAAAAGCACATAGAAAAAGAAATTATTCAGGTATAGACTTTTTATAAAATTCACTGTTTTTTTAGTTTCAGGTTTAAAGTTTCAGGTTTGCTTCGACTTCGCTCAGCAGGACAGAATTGAAAAAAAAGTTATTTTATATTTCTTCATTCACATTTACAATTCACCATTAACATTTTATCTCGGAATCTCTACTGTTTCGATAATTTGTTTGATAATTTCAGAGCTTGTAATTCCTTCCATTTCACGCTCTGGAGTTACGATTACACGATGTTGTAAAACAGGAATTGCCGCTTCTTTAATATCTTCGGGCGTAACAAAATCACGTCCGCGAATAGCAGCAAATCCTTTCGAAGCATTCAAAATCGCAATAGACGCACGAGGCGAAGCTCCTAAGTATAAAAAGGCATTTTCACGAGTGTTAACTACAATTCTCGCAATGTATTCTAATAAATTTTGCTCTACTCTAATTTGTTTTACTAAAGCTTGATAATTGTTTATTTCAGATGATGAAAGAATAGTTTTAATAGCTTCTAATTTGCCATGATCCTGTAATAAATGTTCTCTCTGGATAATTAAAATTTCTTCGTTTAATTTTGGATAATCAATCGTGATTTTAAACAAGAAACGGTCTAATTGTGCTTCAGGTAAACGGTATGTTCCTTCTTGCTCAATTGGATTTTGGGTTGCAATTACTAAAAACGGAGTTTCTAATTGATAAGCAGAACCATCAATTGTAATCTGGCGTTCTTCCATAACTTCAAAAAGAGCGGCCTGAGTTTTTGCTGGAGCACGATTAATCTCGTCAATCAGAATTAAATTAGAAAAAATCGGGCCTTTTTTAAATTCAAATTCTGAGCTTTTCAAATTAAAAATAGAAGTTCCCAGAATATCGGAAGGCATTAAATCCGGCGTAAACTGAATTCGGCTGAAGCCAATGTTTAATGTTTTTGAAAGTAGTTTCGCTGTAATTGTTTTCGCAACTCCAGGAACACCTTCTAATAAAACGTGACCGTTTGATAAAATGGCAACTAGAAGCTGATCGACCATTTTATGCTGGCCAACAATTACGGTTTCTAGTTCTTTCTTAATCGCGTTTACATGTTCTAAAAGCGGAGCTAGATTTATTCTGGCTTCAAAATTCACATTTTCATTGGTGATTTCAGTTTCTTGAGTATTAATATCGTCCATGATTGTGTATGTTTTTTATTTAATTGGTATAAAATATTAGTTTAAAATCTTTTCAATTGCAGTATTAATTCTAATTAAATCTTGCTCAATACTGGCATGATAACCGTTTCGATGTTCGTTGATTAAAAATATAAGTTCTTGAATATCCGTTTCGTTCTTTCCCGTTTTATGATGCAGTTTTTTTACAAAATCATCATCAAGCTTTGTGGTATCGATTAAATATTCAGTTCGAATTTTTTCTAAGAAATAAATGATTTTTTTATCAATAATATTGGTGTGATCTCCTTCTTGATAGTACAAATTGCCTATTGTTTTAGTAAAGTCAATAGTTGAATTTGCTAATGGCTGCAAAATAGGAACAATACGCTGTTTTCGTTTTGCATTGAATATCATAAAAATCAGCATTCCGATTAAAAATAAATACCAAGCCCATTTTAATGCGGGCTGACTTAGAATATAACGAAGCGGTGATTCTGAAATATTTTCATTGTTCTGCCCTTTTGTGTACCAGTAAATATTGCCTTTCGGAATATATGACAATACATTTTCAGTATATCGATATCGATCTTCTTTTAGCAAATTATAATTGGTAAAAGCCACAGGATTCATATGCAGATAGAAATAACCGCTTTTGTAGGCAACTTTTATAAAGTTGATGTTTTTTTTCTCTTTTGGATTTCCTTGATAGCCTAAAACAGTAGTGTTTAAAGTGTCAATTTTAGTAAAGTAATCAACAATATTGCCTGATGATTTGTAGATTTTTGAACTCAGTTTTTTATTTGCCATCCAAACAGAATTATTTTCAGTTTGAAGAAAACCAGAATTGTAATCTATTTTAAGACTGTCTAATAAAGGTTTTGGAAAATTGGTCATGCTTAAAAAAGCATTATTTCCGTGCGAGACAAAATACATGATCTCTTTAATCGATTGATCGTCAATAGTGTTTTGTGCCGAAATATTTAGAAAAGTTCCTTTTACAGTATAAGTTTGCACTAAAGTGTCTTCATCATATTTAGAATCTAAAAATTCATACGGTGTGACATCAGCAATTTTTTCAATTTTTTGTTTTTTAAGAATACCTTCAATTTCTTTGTCAAAAACATACAACCCAAAAGGGATTTTGTCATTGACAGAGTAAGTTGGTCTCCAATCAATAGGTTTTGGTTTATTGTAATCTGAAACTAAAATTAAGATCAAGATAAAAACCAGAATTCCAATGTAAATTTTGATATTTTTACTCATCAGCTAAAGGTTTTTAAAGCATTCTTAAATCGATTTTCAGCCTTATTGAAGGTTGTATCGTTAATTTCAAATTCGCCGTACCAAATATAATTATAGAGATAAGATAAATAGGTAAATTCTTCTTTGTGAGCTGGTTTTTGAAGTTCGTATAAGTAATCTGAATTGGTTTTTTCAATATCCCATTCAATATAATTATGCTGTGCCATCGTTTTTAAAAGCCAAAGATAATAGTATCGAACTGCGGTGCGTTTTTCGCCCGAAGCAAGGCTTTCTTTTATCAGTTTTTCAAAATCAAGAAGATGAATATTTTTTTCAATATCAGAATAATGAACTGTTCTTTTTTGTGAGTTTTTGCCAAAAATCCATTGACCTTCTTTATTAATAATGGCTTTAACAATTAAATAAATCACTAAAACAATAACCAGAATAGCAATGATTCTTAGAAAAAGAACGGTGAATTTTAATGACGCTTCTGTTGTGCTGAAAGAGAAGATGCTTCGTAAAATACTGGCAAGCCAATCTTTAAAACGCTCCCAATAGCTTTTTTCAGGAGCTTTTTGCTCGTAGATAAAATTTTGATCTGTATATTTCTTTTTGAAATTTTTAGAGAATGTTTTTGCTTCTACAGTACTCGAATCAATTTGAATATCAGCTTCGGTATATTTTACTGAATTAATCTTTGGAGGTTCTTCTGTCACCAAAGAATCCTGAGCATGCGCGATGCCGCAGAAAAAAAGAAAAGATAAAATAAATAAAAATTTATTCATTACTGGTGTAGATTAATTCGATTTGGCAGATAGTTTTTGTACTTTTTTATGAACGATAAAAGGATAAATCAGATAATAAAATGAAATTATTGCTAATGTAAACAGGATAATAAAACTGCTTAACCAATTTGGCATATCGATAGAATATCTTGTTATAAAACCTTCTAAAAATCCAGCACCGATTGTAAAAGGAAAAGTGCTCAAGAATATTTTGAAGCTGTTTTTGAAACCAATTTTAAATGAATTCATTCTCGAAAAAGTTTTAGGAAATAGGATAGAAGCTCCTAGAATAAATCCTGCAGCAGATTCTATAACTATTGCAAAAATTTCCATAGAACCATGAATCCAAATACCACGAACGCTTTTCCAGAATACGCCTTGATCGTAGAAAAAATACTGAAAAGATCCCAGCATTATTGCATTTTGAAGAAAGATGTAAAATGTGCCAATACCGCCGGTAATTCCGAACATATAACATTTTGCACCAACATAAAGATTATTCATCGTAATGCCAATAAAACTTCCCCAGTTTGATCCAGATCCGTAAACCGCCATCGGATTTCCTTTTTTGATGTTCTCGAGAGACATATTTACATAATCATCACCCAAAATCAAACGAACAAAATCGGAGTCATATCGTGCAGAAACTACTCCAATTGCGACAGTCACAAAAAATAAAATAAACGCGTACATCAAATATCTCTTGTATTCAAACAAAAGCAGCGGAACTTCGGTTTTGAAAAATTCAACGATTCTATTTTTTTCTGTTCGTTTCGTTTTGTAAATTTTTTGGTAAATCTGCGAAGCAAGATGATTTAAGTATACAACCGTCTTACTTTTAGGGTAATAAGTTTGCGCATACGACAAGTCATTCATTAATTGAATGTACAAATTAGCTAATTCGTCAGGATTTTTCTTAGCTTTGCCGAAAATAGCTAGCTCAAATTCCAGCCATTTTTCTTTATTTTGTTTTATAAATGCAACTTCTCTCATTGATGGCTAAAATATAAAATATGTCAGAATTATCTATTAACACGACACAAAATGTTCGAATAAATTTTATCGCTGCCACGGTAGGCGAGCGAATGGGGGCTTATTTTATAGATTTAGGTATTAAATTATCATACATAATCGTTGTTTCGCTGCTTGTTTTTTATTGGCTTGACCTTGGTCCGCTTATGGATAATTTAGATACTTGGTCACGAGGAGCCATATTTTTAATGCTTTATTTCCCTTTAATTATTTACTCTATTACTTTAGAAAGTATTTTTGAAGGCCAGTCTTTTGGAAAGAAATTAGTCAAAATAAAAGTGGTTAAAATAGATGGTTACCAAGCAGGATTTGGTGATTACCTAATGAGATGGTTTTTTAGAATAATTGATTTTTCATCTTTTTACGGACTTGTTGGTTTAATTGCGGTTGTTTCTAGTAAAAAAGCACAGCGTTTAGGTGATATGGCTGCAGGAACGGCAGTAATTACATTAAAAAACAAAATCAATATAAGTCATACTATTCTTGAGGAAATTGGAGACGCTTATGTACCAACCTATCCTTTGGTTATTAAATTATCTGATAATGATATGAGAATTATCAAAGAAACATATCAAAAAGCCGAGGCAAAAAACGATCATGAAGTGATTTATAAATTAGTTGCTAAGATTGAAAATGTAACAGGAATAAAGAATCAATCCGGAAATAATATTGATTTCATTAGAATAGTGTTAAAAGATTACAATTTTTACACTCAAAATATGTAATGTTACTTTTTTTGTAATTAGTCGTTTGATACTGCAGAGTTTGTTTAGAAAAACAATAGTTTTCAAATTTTTAGTATAATTTTTTAACACACTTCGCAAATCGCAGAAAAAAAATGCTTTTAAGCTCAAAACGGGTTAGATGATTTCTTAAATTTGTTAAAGAACTTAGTACTAAGTTTCTTTAAAAAATGGCGTAACCGAAAAGCCAAAGAGTAGGAAGATTTAAATATAAAATCATGAAAATTAAAAGTGTATATGCTGTTGCAATACTGTTTTTGGTGTCAATCGCAGCCTTTGCTCAGGGCACAAAAAAATTAGATAAAATTATAAAAAGAGACTATCAGGTAATTGAATGTACAATTAGTAAGATGTCTGATAAAGCAGTTGAATATTCTCTGCCGGGAGAAACAATGCAAATTTCGCTTGATACTGGACAAATTGCTCGTATTGATTTTGCCAGCGGACGCTCACAAACATTTGATGTAACTCCAACGAGCAGTTCTCCAACAAGCAGTTCTCCATCGACAAGATCAACCACAGTTGTTTCTTCTGAAATGAAACAAAATACAATTGCCGTACTTCCAGTTCCTTATTTAAACTCAGATACACAAGAAAGTTCTGAAGATATGGCCAAATTTGCACAAAACGATCTTTATAATAAATTGTTGGACAAATCATCAAATATTTTTCCTTTAACCGTTCAGGATTTAAGAACGACTAACAGTCTGCTTCGTAAAGCCGGAATTGATTATAAAAATATTGATGAAACACCAATTGAAGATCTTGAAAAAATTCTAGGTGTTGATAATATTGTAGCGGCTAAGGTTGCATATACGATTGGATCTGGTACAACTGCAACAACTTACAACAGCGGAAATGCAAAAGTAAGTGACAATAACAAGAAAGTAAAAACCAGCGATATTTCGACTACAACAGCCAATACGCAAGAATATTACTATTACACTGTATATTTTGATATGTATAAAAATGCATCAAAAATATATTCGCAAACACGTAAACCATTCTTAGCAGTAAAAGACAGCTGGATCGATTCTGTGCAGTACTTGCTAAAAAGAAGTCCGATTTACTCAAGAAAATAACAGCTTATAGAGTTGCAAATGGTTTAATCTTTGTATCTCTGCATTTTTAAACCTTTGCAACTTTAAAAAAGAATGTTTCATTTATTAGATATTATCGGCACAATGGCATTTGCAATGTCTGGCGCATTAACGGCAATGCATAAAAGGCTTGATCCGTTTGGCGTTTTTATTATTGCTTTTGTAACCGCCGTTGGAGGCGGAACCCTGCGCGATGTTTTAATAGGCAGAACTCCGGTGGGCTGGATGCTCAATCTGCAATATGTATATGTGATTATTTTAGGTTTTTTTCTAGCTATTCTTTTTAGAAAAAAGTTCGATAAACTTAGAACCTCTCTGTTTTTGTTTGATACAATTGGTTTAGGTGTTTTTACTTTAATAGGCCTTGAAAAAGGAATTATGATTGGTCTGCATCCTGTAATTTGCGTAGCGCTGGGAACTATGACAGCTTGTTTTGGCGGTGTTCTTCGTGATATATTATGCAATGAAATTCCAACCGTTTTTAGAAGAGAAATTTATGCAACGATCTGTATTTTTGGCGGAGTTGTTTTTTTTATTTTAAGAAAATGGAATCTGGCAGACGATGCGCTGTATTTAGTAACCTCTGTAGTTATTATTTCTGTACGTTTACTGGCAGTAAAATACAAATGGCATTTACCAGCATTTGATCATAAATAAGATTTATTTCTGCCGCGAATTACACTAATTTCCACAAATTATACTTTGATGATTATGAGTTGTACGCTTATGAAAAAGTTATAATTTTGATCTTATTGAGTGTAACTGAAAAAAAATTAGTGAACATTCGTGAATCCTGATCGCTGTCGGGAGTGGCAAAAGAAAAAATGAAAAACCTTATAGTAAAAAAATACACGAAAAGCGATTACGACATTTGGAATGATTTTATCGATCAGGCCAAAAACGCAACGTTTTTGTTTCATCGTGATTTTATGGAATATCACGCAGATCTTTTTGAAGATTTTTCGCTTTTAATTTTTGAAGATGAAAAATTACGAGCTGTTCTGCCTGCAAACAAACGATCAAATTCCGTTTATTCACATCAAGGACTTACATACGGAGGTTTGGTTTTTTCAGCCAAATTAAACGGAGAAAAAGCACTGTCGATTCTAGATGCTGTTTTGTTTTTTTTGAACGAAAACAGTATTGAAACCTTCTATTATAAACCAATTCCGAGTTTTTATCTTTCAGGCGGAAATCAAGAAATCGACTTCTTTTTATTTAAAAGAGGTGCCGTTTTAGAACGTAAGGAAATGAATTTGGCCATAAATCTAAATCTGCCGTTACAAATTTCTAAAAGCAAACTAAAACATTTTAGACGAATTGAAAATCTTGATCTAGATATCGTTGAAGAAGAAGATTTTCAGCCTTTTTGGAATGAAATTCTTGAACCAAGATTATCAGAAAAATTTAATGTAAAACCAGTTCATTCAAAAGAAGAAATTGTTTTATTGAAAAACAGATTTCCTCAAAATATAAAACAGTTTTCCGTATATCAGAATGATGAAATTATTGCCGGAATTACAATATTTGAAACCAAGAATATTGTAAAATCACAATACGGCGCTACTTCAAAAAAAGGAGAAGAAGTAAGAGCACTCGACTTTTTATTCATCAATTTGATTCATAAATACAAACGAAAAGGAAAGCACTTTTTTGATATGGGAATTGTAAATGATGATAATGATTCAGGTTATCACGCTGGATTACTCAAACAAAAAGAAGAATTAGGCTGTACGGTTTATAATCAGGATTTTTACAAAATTGCGATAAAATAATTTCTATTAGACAGCTCTATGCGTATTTTGATAAGCAAAATACCTATTTTTGAGATTACAAAGTCTATGTTTCTATGTGTTGAAATAAATTTCGTGCAACGGGTTACTACAAATAGATTTTTAAGAATTAATTGCGCGAATTTTTAATCCGTGGCTAATACAAAATATGATACCATTTCTAGATCTAAAAAAAATTAACGAACCTTATGAAGCTGTTTTTCAGGAAAAACTGAAAGAGGTTCTAGATAATGGCTGGTACATTTTAGGAAAAGAAGTTGAAATTTTTGAAAAGGCTTTCGCCGAATATTGCCAAACAAAATACTGTATTGGAGTAGGGAATGGCTTTGACGCTTTAGTCTTAATCTTTAAAGGTTACATACAACTTGGCAAACTGCAAAAAGGCGATGAAGTTATTGTTCCTGCAAACACTTATATTGCCAGTATTTTGGCCATTTTACAAGCAGATTTAGTTCCTGTTTTAGTTGAACCAAAATTAGAAACGTACAACATAAATCCTGATTTGATTCAGGAGAAAATTACGTCAAAGACAAAAGCCATTTTAGCTGTTCATCTCTATGGGCAATTGGCCGAAATGGAGAAAATAAATGAAATTGCTGTTCAAAATAATCTTTTAGTAATAGAAGATGCTGCACAATCGCATGGAGCGATTGAAAATTCTAATACTTCTAAATTCCAAATTCCAAACATAAAGGAAGATAAAATCAACAATCAAAAATTAACAGTTAAAAATCTAAAATCAAGCGCAGCGCACAGCTTTTATCCAGGAAAAAACCTTGGTTGTTTAGGTGATGGCGGTGCAATTACTACAAACGATTCAGAATTGGCAAATGTACTTTTTGCACTTCGAAATTATGGTTCGCAGCAAAAATACTATAATGATTATATTGGCGTAAATTCGAGATTGGATGAATTGCAGGCAGGATTTTTAAATTTAAAATTACCCAATTTAGATGCTGATAATAGTAAACGACGAGCAATTGCAAAACGTTATTTGTCTCAAATTAAAAACGATAAAATAATATTGCCCGATTGGGATAATTCTAATAATCACGTGTTTCATTTATTTGTTGTTAGAACGGAAAATAGAACTGATTTACAGCGTTATTTAACAGATAATAATATTCAAACCGTAATTCATTATCCAGTGCCGCCGCACAAACAAAATGCATTTTTAGAGTGGAATAATCTATCTTTTCCTATCACCGAAAAAATTCATAATGAAGTTTTAAGTTTGCCAATAAGTCCTGTTTTGACAAAGGAAGAAGTTGACTTTATTATCGAAACACTTAATCAATATTAATTAGTGTCTGATAGTAAAAAATCATATCATGATATTTTAAAAACAACTTCGGTTTTTGGAGGAGTACAGTTTTTTTTGATTTTAATTTCTCTTATTCGAACCAAGTTAATTGCTGTTTTTATTGGTCCTGCAGGAATGGGAATTGTTGCTTTATTAAATTCAACTTTAAGTGTTTTAAACAGTATTTCAAGTTTAGGAATTGAAACCAGCGCGGTAAAAAGCATTTCCGAAAATTATAAAAACGATGATATAAAAACAGTCTCAAAAACAATTCAAATTGTAAAAAAGATTGTTTTTATTACTGGAATTACTGGAATGCTGTTTACTTTAATTTTTTCAAAAACCTTAAGTATCATTACTTTTGGCGATCCAAGTCAAACCTATTCGTTTGCATTACTTTCTGTAACCGTTCTATTTAAGCAATTATCTTCAGGGCAATTGGCTGTTTTGCAAGGTTTACGTCAATTCCGATTTTTAGCCAAAGCCAATCTATATGGTAATTTATTCGGATTGCTATTTTCTATTCCGTTGTATTATTTTTTAAGGATTAATGCCATAATTCCAACCATTTTCATAGCTTCATTATTTGCCTTAATTTTTTCATTTTACTATTCCAATAAAATAAAAACAGAGAAAGAAAGAATTCCTAAAACAGCAGTTATCGCAGAAGGAAAATGGATTGTAAAACTTGGTTTTATGCTGACTATAAGTAGTGTTTTAACGCTTTTGTCAACATATCTAGTTCAGATTTATATTGGTAAAACCGGTGGATTGGAGCAAGTAGGTTTTTACAATGCAGGATTTACATTACTGAATTCTTATGTTGGAATTATTTTTACAGTTATGAGCACCGATTATTTTCCAAAATTAGCGGCTGTAAATACAGATAATAATAAAATTAGAACCAGCGTACAGCAGCAAGCTTTTATTTCAATTTTATTTATTACGCCAATCATTGTTTTGTTTCTTACTTTAAGCTCGGTAATTGTGCAGCTTATTTATACCACAAAATTTGATGCTGTAATTCCTATGATTTGCATTGGAATTTTAGGAATGTTGTTTCGTGCCGTTTCATGGGCAATGGGATTTGTTTTAATTGCCAAAGGTGATTCGAAAATGTTTGTAAAAACTGCCATTGGATTCAATATACTGTCGTTATTGATGAATATTTCAGGCTATTATTTTTATGGTTTGGAAGGTCTTGGTTTTAGTTTCTGTTTTTATTTTTTATTCCATTTTATAGGCTTAAAAATAATTACTAAAAAACGGTATGATTTGTATTTTCAGAAAGATTTCTATGCAATTTATCTCGTGTGTTTTATAATCTGTATTACTGCATTTTTATTAAGATATATTGAAAGTGAAGTTTTAAAATACACTTTATTATCTATTATGATTTTGCTTTCTTTTTGGTTTAGTTGGTTTCAAATCAATAAAAAGATAAATTTAATCGAAATATTTACGTCATTTGTGCAGCGAAAAAAAGACAGAAATGATTCGGAGTAGTTATAGAAAATGTCATTCTTTTTACCAAAAAATCAAGTTTTTCTCTAAAGTAAACTGGATCAAAACGCTGTACTTTAATTTCAAGAAATTTCCTTTCAAAACAGCAAAAAAACTTCCCGTTTTCTTTTATGGACCTGTAAAGTTAACTTCGATAAAAGGTGAGATTCAGCTTGATGGAAAAATTCAAAAAGGAATGATAGGTTTTGGCCAGCCTTATGAATTGAGTTCTGTTCATAAAGGAGTTGCTGAAATTGCTGTTTATGGAACGTTACTCTTTAAAGGGAAGTTTCAATTTGGAAAAGATTATTTTCTATTTGTTGGTGAAAACGGCGTTTGTGAGCTTGGCAATATGGCTTCAATGGCTTCAAGTTCAAAATTAATTTGTACCGAAAAAGTTGTTTTAGGAGATTATGCCAGATTTGGCTCTGAATCGCAGATTATAGATACTAATTTTCATGATTTAATTGATACTGAAACAGGTGAAAAGTTTAAAAAATCGGCTCCAATTCGCATAGGAAATTATAATTTTATGAGCAACAGAGTTTCGATTCTTAAAGGAACTCAAACACCTGATTTTTGTACTGTTGCATCAAATAGTTTGTGTACAAAAGAATATGCAGCTTTAGGCGAAAATATTTTAATTGGCGGTGTTCCTGCTAAATTGATCCGAAAAAATATTTCCAGAGATTGGCAAGGAGAAAAAGAACAACTAGATGATTTTTTGACAATCTAAAAAAAAATAGACACAGATTGGACAGATTCGCTAAAGCGAAAACGCTGATAAAAACGGATTTTTTTAAATGTATTACTATCAAAAAAAGTGATTTATCCCCGTCTTTACGAAGTAAATCCGTAAAATCAGCGTTCAATTATTATTCGGATACGTTGTTTTATTTCTAATAAAATATATCGAAACAACAATTTGAAATTCGAAGTTTTAAATGCCAAAATCATTTCAAAATGTATTCGTTTTAAAATTGCTTTGTGTTCTTCTTTGGTTCTGTTTAAAGAAATTGCCTTTTGGATAATCAAATAAGTAGAATGATTTATTTTTCTAGACCTTTCGTCGTTTTTAAGGAAAAAATGAGTTCCTTGAGAAGTTGACACAATTCGTTTTTGAATCAAAATGGCATCAATAAAATCAAAATCATATTTACGAGAAGCACGAATCCAAAGATCTAAATCTTCATAAGCAAGATTTTCATCATAACCATGTAAATCATCAAAAACAGATTTTTTGACCATCGATGAAACGGAACAAATACTATTACCGCCAGAAATAACACTTAAATAAATATCGCCGGCTGCTCTAGTTTCAATTGTTTTTTTTGACGAATCAACGGGGAAGTAATAAGAGTCAAACTCACCATTTTCAGTAATTAGTTCCGTATTTCCGTAAACAACACCAAGGTTTTTGTATTGAGTTTTTTGGAATGCTTTTAGTTGTAGCGAAACGCAATTTGTCGCTAAAATATCGTCGCAGGCTAAATCAATTATGAAATTACCTTTTGCATGTCGAAGCGCTTTATTAAACGATTTTGTATTTCCTAGATTTGTTTCATTTTCAATAAATAAAATCTCAGGATAATTTATAAGCCAGTTTTTAATAACTTTTCTTGAATTATCGGTGCTGAAATCATCAACAATAATTAATTCAACGTAAGGATAATCTTGATTAACAGCCGACATTAAGCTCTCGACAATAAACCTTTCGTGGTTATAACACAAGCAAATTATAGTCACTAATGATTTATCGGGCATATTATTTTAAAAAGTTATATTTGATACGAAAATAAGAAATCACGAATGATATTGTCTCACAAAAAAAAGAAAATTGCGCTGATTGGTTATCGCTTAAGCGGAGGCGGAAGCGAAAAAGTGATGGCGAACTTATCTGTTTTTTTTGAAAGCAAAGGTTTTGAAGTTGATTTAATTATTGTTTTAGACGAAGTTAGCTATCCCTATTCTGGGAAATTGGTAAACCTGGGTTTACTCAAAGATAAAAGCAATGGTTTTTTAAATAAAGCCAGAAGATTAAAGGTTTTAAGGGATTATTTGAATCAAAATCAATTTGATTTTATTATTGATTTTCGCTTTCGGACTAAGGTTATTCAAGAGCTTATTTTGGCTCGATTTATTTACAATACAAAGACTATTTTTACGGTTCACAGCTTTTTAATCGATCATTATATGCCCAATAATTCTTGGCTGACACGATTAATGTACAATCATTGTTTTGCGAATGCTGCCATTACAGAAGAAATGAAAACATTGATAGAAACTAAACATCAATTAAAAAATGTTGTAACAATTGCAAATCCTGTAAACTTTGATGAGATTGAGCAAAAACAGAATGAAAAGATAGATTTACAGTTTGATTTTATAATTGCAATAGGACAGTTTGAAAATGAAATAAAACAGTTTAACAAACTCATTTCGAGTTACGCTGAATCTGATTTGCCTCGAAATAAAATTCATTTGGTTATTATTGGAAATGGAAACGAAAACAAACTCAGAAAAGCAATTTTTGAGAATAATAGTACTGATTTTGTTCATCTTTTAGGTTTTCAGAACAATCCATTTAAATATCTAAGTAAAGCAAAATTCTTAGTTCTAAGCAGTAAAAATGAAGGTTTTCCAAATGTTATTTTAGAAGCTTTGGCATGCGGAACTCCAGTTGTTTCATTCGATTGTGATTTTGGTCCCAGAGATATGATTTCTTCTTTTGAAAATGGTATTTTAGTAGAAAATCAAAATTGGGAAAAATTAGCCAGCGCCATGAATTTGTTTGTTTCAGATGAGAATTTGTATAATCACTGTAAGCAAAATACAATTAAAAGTGTGAGCCCTTTTTTATTAGAAAAAATTGGCGAACAATGGCTGAATTTAATGAATTTGAACTAAAAATATGACCACAATTCAAGACATAACATTGATTAAAATTCCTGTAGTAGAAGACTTAAGCGGAAATCTGGCTTTTATTCAAAACGGAATTTTACCTTTTGAATTCAAGCGGGTTTATTATCTTTTTGATGTTCCAAGCACAGCTTTTCGAGGCGGACATTCGCATGTTGATCAGCACGAGGTTTTAATTGCTTTGAGCGGCAGTTTTGAAGTGATTGTAAATGACGGAAAGGAGAAAAAAAGCTATTTGCTCAATAAACCAAATGTTGGATTGCATTTACCAAATGGAATTTGGCGTGAATTAGAAAACTTTTCTTCAGGTTCAGTTTGTCTTGTTTTAGCTTCAGATGTTTTTGAGGAAATGGATTATATTAGGGATTATGAAACTTTTTTGAAGTCTAAAAAATGAAACTGCTTTATATTGTTCCCAAAATAAAAAATGCTGATGGTGTTGCGAGAGTTTTATCCATTAAAGCCAATTATTTTATAGAACATTTTAATTATGAAATTCATGTTTTATCTCAAAATGAAACGGACAAATTGCCTTTTTATGACTTCAATTCTAAAGTTGTATTTCATTCTATTGCGCTGCAAGGAAGTGCTTTTAAGTTCTTAAAATCCTATCAGAAACAAATCAATCGAAAAATACAGGAAATAAATCCAGATGTTATTTTAGTTGCTGATAACGGTTTAAAAGCGTTTGTTTTTCCTTTTTTAATTAGTACAAAACGTCCAATTATTCTAGAATGTCACAGCTCTAAATTTATTGAAGAGAAACAGCAGAAATCAGGTTTCTTGTCGAAATTAGTTTCAAGTATAAAATATCGTTTTAAAGATTTTGGTGCGCAAAAGTTTACCCAAGTTGTTGTTTTGTCAAATGAGAATTTAAAAGAATGGAATGCGAAAAATGCAGTTGTAATTACTAATCCGTCTTGGATTAAAACAGAAGTAACAGCTTTTTTACAAAACAAAAAAGTAATTGCCATTGCCAGAAATTCATACGAAAAAGGTTTAGACCGATTATTGCCCATTTGGTCAAAAATAAATCAAAAGCATTCGGACTGGGTTTTGGATATTTATACAGATGAAATCGATTCGTTGAAGAAAGAGGTTGTTCGTTTAGGATTAAGTTCTGGAGTTAATTTTTTCCCCTTTCAAAAAAACATTGAGAGTATATATTTAGAAGCTTCTATTTTCGTTATAACTTCTCGATTTGAAGCTTTTTCTATGACTTTGGTTGAAGCAATGTCTTTAGGATTGCCTTGTATTGCTTACGATGGTCCCGCGGGTCCAAGATCTATTATTACTAATGAAACAAATGGATTTTTGGTTCCTGACGGAAATATAGAATGGTTTGCAGAGAAAATTTCAGTTTTGATTGAGAATGAAAATTTACGAAAACAACTAGGTTCAAATGCAAAAGAATCTATGAAGCTTTACGAGATAGATGCGGTAATGGAAAAATGGAAGAAACTGCTGGAAAGTTTGTAACTATATTTCTGTTTCAGGTAGTTAATTTAAACACATAGTCCCGATAGCTATCTGGATAGGTTCTAGTTTCTTATAAAAAAAAGCATTTCATTTGATTAAAAAACGCAAAGTATGCTTATGTGAAAGAAATGTATTTCTTTACTGTATACTTTTTTGCTGTAAAATCTATGTTCCTATGTGTTTAAATAAAATGTTTTAGGATTCGAAAGAAATGAATAGATAAAACAATTACAGCCAGTAGATTGTTAGATTAGTGGTGATTTTATTTTAAACTGCAGATATAACTTATTTTGAATACGTTCAACAGTGTTAAGGAAGGATTGTTAGAATTTAATTGTTTGTAAATAATTCGATTAAAAGCGCTGTAAAACAAGCCTAAAGTAAATTTTAGTTTATATTTTTTTAGCAGATTGTGTGCGTATAATATTTTTACAAAACTAGGATCAATTTGTTTTTTTTGATCTAAAACAATCAGGTTTTCCAGACTGTTTTTTACTTTAGAAAGGTAAGTTTTACTGCTGTCAATTTCTCCATGTTCAACAGCATTATCAATATGTTTTACACTAAAGTTTGATTTACTGACTTGAAAAGCAAAAAGAGTGTCTTCGTGACCGTATTTTGTTAAATCAGCATCAAATTGTATAGTGTTAAAACAATCTTTTTTGATCAAAGTATTATTGAACATCAGAGTTTTGAAAACAGAAGAATTTCTTTGAGAAACAGTTTTATCTTCAATCAAACGTCCATATTTCCATCTTAGTTTTTGTTCTTTAGATTCGACTTTCAAAGGATGAATTCTGCCGCCGTAAACGATATCGAAAGAAGTGTTATCGAGATAATTTTGTATAAAACGGGAGTTGATAATAATAGAATCTCCATCAATAAAAAGAAGATTCTCGTATTTAGCTTTTGAAACAAGCAAATTTCGATTAGAGCTTAATCCAATGTTTTTTTCTAAAGAAATAAAAGAGGAATTCTGCAAAGAATTTATAGACTCATTTTCCTTGTTTAGTACAGAATTTGAGGCGTCATCTTGAGCAATTATTTCAAAATGAATTCCACAGAAACTGCATTGCTTTACGAGTTCGTTAACGAGCGATAAAACATTTTGATTGTAAACCGGAATTAAAATCGAAAGCATTTACACGTTTCTTTGCACTACTTCGAAGATTCTTTCATCTTCACATTTTAATGTTTTAGATGGAAATTTCATCAATAATGCATAATCGTGAGTCGCCATGATAATAGTTTTACCATTAGCATTAATCGTTTTTAGTACTTCTAAAACTTCTGAACTCGTTTGAGGATCAAGATTTCCTGTTGGTTCATCGGCTAAAATAAATTCAGGATCGTTAAGCAAAGCTCTTGCGATCGCAACACGCTGCTGCTCTCCTCCAGAAAGTTGGTGAGGCATTTTGTTAAGATATTCTTTCATGCCCACTTTATCCAGAACTTCATCAATTTTGCGTTCCATTCCTTCTTTGTCAACCCAGCCGGTTGCTCTTAAAACAAAAAGCATATTGTCTTTTACAGAACGGTCTGGAAGCAATTTGAAATCTTGAAAAACAATTCCAATTTTACGTCTTAAATACGGAATATCATTTTCTTTTAAAGTAGCCAAATCAAAATCGACTATGTGACCTTCACCTTCCGTAAGCGGTAAATCTGCATATAAAGTTTTTAAGAAACTACTTTTTCCAGAACCGGTTTTACCAATGATGTAAATAAATTCACCATGCTGAACATCTAAATTAATGTGAGATAAAATTTTTCTTCCTTCTTGATATATAGTGACTTCTTTAAGAGATAGTACGGTTTGTGACATAATAAAATTGATTTGATTGGTAAAAGTAATAAGATAACGGTTGGATTCAAAATAAATTTCAATCATTTCTTATAAAAAATCGAAATGTGATTTTAAACCATATAAGTCATATTAGTTCATTTTAAAGATGTTTGTTTGGGATTTTTACTACGGCAGCTTATATGATTTCTCAGCATTGGAAAAAGATTATAAAACTCTTGACTTATAATTACTTATAGGACTTATATGGTTTAAATTATGCTTTTAAACTGTAGATCTTAATTTTTTGTTCATAATAAAAGTCTGAAACGTTTCGTTATAAACGGTATAAAATGATAAATTTGAATACTAAATAAAACTAAAATGCGTAAACTTTCCTGGTTCTTTTTATTTCAAATTATCCTTATCTCGACCACGATTTCAGCACAAAAATCAGCTATTTATACTTACGATTTAAAGGATTTTGACAAAGCACTGGCTTTATATAATGATAAACAATATGCTTCGGCACAACATATTTTTCAGTATGTAAAAAATCATGCTGATACTGAAGAAGTAAAATCTGATTGTGCTTATTACATTGCTAATTGCGCTATTAGAACAAATCAGGTTAATGCCGATGAGTTAATGGCGAAGTTTGTTGACGATTATCCAACAAGTACAAAGCAAAATCAGGCTTACATTGAAGTTGCGCAATATTTCTTTGAGCAAGGAAATTATCCAAAAGCATTGCAATGGTTTGATAAAGTAGATGAAAGTTACATGAGTAAATCAGACTCAGATAAATTTAATTTCCAAAAAGGATACAGCTATTTTAATGCTAAAAAGAAAAAAGAAGCCACAACTTATTTTAATAAAGTAGTGAATTCTCCTGTGTTTGGTTCTCAGGCTAAATACTATTTAGGATTTATGGCTTATGAAGGCGACGATTACAAAGAAGCAACTAAGTATTTTGATGAAGTTTCGGGTGAAGAAAAATACAAAGAAAAGCTTTCGTATTATCAGGCCGATATGAATTTTAAACTTGGAAATTTCCAAAAAGCAATCGATTTGGGTCAAAAAGCAATGGCGAAATCAAATGCGATGGAAAAATCTGAATTGAATAAAATTATTGGCGAAAGCTATTTCAATTTAAAACAATACGATAAAGCGATTCCGTTTTTAGAACAATATGAAGGTAAAAAAGGAAAGTGGAATAATACCGATTTTTATCAGTTAGGTTATGCTTATTATGAGCAGAAAAACTACGAAAAAGCAATTTCGCAATTCAATAAAATTATCGAAGGAAAAGATTTTGTGGCTCAAAATGCTTACTATCATTTAGGTTTGAGTTATTTGAATACGGGTAAAAAACAAGAAGCGTTGAATGCATTTAAAAATGCTTCGGAAATGGATTTTAATGCGCAGATTCAGGAAGATGCAGCATTAAATTACGCTAAAGTGAGTTATGATATTGGAAATGCTTATCAAACTGTTCCTGGTGTTTTACTTGATTTCTTGAAAAAGTATCCAAATAATTCCAGCAGAGCAGAGGTAGAGAAACTTTTAGTAGATTCTTATATTTCTACAAAAAACTATAAAGAGGCTTTGACTTTATTGGAAAAAAATAGAACTGCAGAAAATAAAGCGGCTTATCAAAAAGTACTTTTTTACAGAGGTGTAGAATTGTTTAATGAATCGAATTACACTGAGGCTGCAAAAATGTTTAAAAATGCAATCAGCGAACAAAAAACGCCTGAGTTTACAGCTCGTGCTACTTTCTGGAAAGCCGAAACAGAGTATGTTGCGGATGATTTTCAAAATGCATTGTTGACTTATAAACAGTTTGCTGGACTTGCTGCGGCAAAATCTACTGCTGAATATAAAAACATCAATTATAATATTGGTTATACTTATTTTAAACTGAAAGAATACGATCAGGCGGCCAATTCATTTCAAGCTCAAATTGATAATTCAAAAGAAGATAAAGTTCGTTTAAACGATTCGTATTTACGTTTAGGAGATTCTCGTTTTGTAACTTCAAAATATGCACAGGCGAATGAAGCTTACGGAAAAGCAATTGATGCAAAAGGAGTTGATGCTGATTACGCTCAATTTCAAAAAGCACTTTCTTACGGTTTTATGTCTAAAAACGATCAGAAAATTGCTGAGTTGAATAACTTTCTTAAGATGTATAAAAAATCAGAGTATCGTGATGATGCTTTGTATGAATTAGGAAATACTTATGTGGCTGATAAAAAGAATGATCTAGCGATTAAAACTTTCGATCAGCTGATTTCAGAATATAAAAATGGTTCGTTTACTTCAAAATCGATTTTAAAACAAGGTTTGATTTATTACAATTCAGATCGTGACGAACAAGCTTTAACGAAATTTAAAAAAGTGGCAGCAGAATTTCCAAAAACACCAGAAGCGCTTGAAGCTGTTTCGACTGCGAGATTGATTTATGTTGATTCAGGAAAAGTGGACGAATATGCAACTTGGGTTCGAACATTGGATTTCGTTTCGGTTACAGATGCTGAGTTGGATAATGATACTTACGATGCCGCTTTTAAACAATACAGTCAAAGCAACAATAAAGCTGCAATTACTGGTTTTGCAGGTTATGTGAGTAAATTTCCATCAGGATTACACGCACTTGAAGCTAACTTTTATTTGGCACAGCTGACTTATGCTGAAGGTTCTGAAACAAAAGCGGCAACAAATTATCAATATGTTATTGATCAGCCAAGAAGTGAATTTACAGAACAATCGTTAAGCAGATTGGCTCAAATTTACCTAAAAGCAAAAGACTGTGATAAATCGATTCCGGTTCTAGTACGTTTAGAAAACGAAGCTGATTTTCCTCAAAATAAAAGTTTTGCACAGGCTAATTTGATGAAATGTTATTATGATAAAAAAGATTATAATAATTCAGTTATCTATGCTGATAAAGTATTACAGAATGTAAAAACGGATGCAAACGTAAAAGCTGATGCTCAAATTATAGTTGCGCGTGCGGCAATTCAGACTGGTGAGGAAGAAAAAGCTAAAACGGCTTATGCAAAACTTTCGGCAACTTCAAAAGGAGAATTAGCAGCAGAAGCTTTGTATTATGATGCTTATTTTAAAACGAAAGAAGGCAAGTTTGATGCTTCAAATGTATCTGTACAAAAATTAGCGAAGAATTATTCGGCTTATAAATATTATGGAGCGAAAGGTTTGGTTTTAATGGCTAAAAATTTCTACGGATTAAAAGACAGCTATCAGGCAACTTATATTTTGGATAACGTAATTAACAATTTTACAGATTTTCCAGATGTTGTTGAAGAGGCTAAAAAAGAGTTGAGTGCGATCAAATTGGAAGAGTCTAAAACCAATTCGTCGATTAATAAATAAGAAAAAAGAGAATAGAAACAAGAGAATAGAAGCAAGAAGAAAGATTGCTAAAGTCTTTCCTCTTTATTCTTTCCTCAATTCTCTAAAAAAAAAGAAAGAAATGAGTTTACCTTTTTATATAGTTGATGTTTTTGCAGATAAAAAATATGCTGGAAATCAGTTAGCGGTTTTTTTAGATGCAGAGAATTTAAGTAAGGAAGAAATGCAGCAGATTGCAAGAGAAATAAATTTTGCAGAAAGCACATTTGTAACCAAACTGGATAAAGAAAATAATAAAGCCGAGATAAAAATATTTACTCCGGCTCATGAAATGCAGTTTGCAGGACATCCGATAATTGGAACTTCATGGGTTTTGATGAATAAAGTATTTGATAATTCGCCAGAAAGTATAAAACTAAATGTGCCAATTGGACCTATTTCAATTCATCAATCGGAAGGTTTGATTTGGTTAAAAGCAGCACAGCCAAAATTTTGGGACATTTTTTCGAAAGAAGATTTTTCAGTATTCAGTAATTTGAAAAATCACGATTTTGAAAATCAATTTCCAATTCAGGAAGTTACAACCGGAAGTGCTTTTGTAATGGTTGGATTAAGCAGTAAAAGAGCGCTTGAAGATTTGGTTTTAGACAAAGATAAAACCGATGAATGGTTGAAGAAGAATTGTAAAACTTCACACAGAGCATTGTATTTCTATTATTTAGAAGGTTCAAAATTGTTCAGCAGAATGTTGTGTATTGAACATAACCAATTAGTTGAAGATGCAGCAACAGGAAGTGCGAGCACTTGTTTACAGGCATTTTTATTAAAATATCATAAGCCACAACTTGAAATAGTTAATTATCAAGGAGATTATATTAATCGTCCTTCAGAAATTTATTTTAAAGGAGAATTAAAGGAGAATGACTTTGATATTAAAATAGGAGGAAAAGCTCAATTTATTGCAAAAGGCGAGTGGGAAGCTTAAAAATTAAAGAATTAGAAAATTAGATAATTGTTAAGATGTAAAAAGTGAAATGTGAGAAGTGCAATGTTTCTGGAGGAGTTTTTTAGAGGTTACATTTCACATTTTACAAAAGACATTTTACAAAAAAAAAGATATATGAAAATTAATTGCCGAAATAAAATCATCGTTTTACTAGTGTTGCTTGTTGGTCAGCTTTCGTTTTCTCAAAAGAAAAATGAAAACATCGGAACTGAAACTGTAAATGTGGTAAAGCCTTATTCGCCGACAATCTCAGACGCTTTTAAAGTAAAAGAAACTCCTTCGCTGGACGATGCTGGAAATCAGCCTAAAGAAACGATAAAATATAGTATTTTATCAGTTCCTGTAGCGTCGACTTTTACACCATCAAAAGGAAAAGCTGAAGGTGTTGAAAAATCTAAAAAGGAAAGATTGTTTAATAATTATGCGACTTTAGGTGTTGGAAATTACGGAACATTAAACGCAGAGTTATTTGTAACGCAGGATTTAGGAAATAATGATTATTTAGCAGGAATGTTTCGTCATCATTCTTCGCAAGGAGGAATTAAAGATGTTAATCTGAACGATGAGTTTTATGATACGGCATTGAATGTAGGTTACGGCGTAATTAATCGTGATGTATCGTGGGGAGTTGATTTGGGTTATCAAAACCAAATTTATAACTGGTATGGTCTGCCTTCTGATTTTGGAATGACGCTTCCGCCGGCAACGCAAGAAGATTTGATTCGAGGAATTAATCCAAATCATTCTTATAATACTATTTCATTAGGAGGAAATGTAGAGTTTAGCGAAAGTATTTTTAATAAAATCGATGCGAGATTTACACATTTTTCGGATAGTTTTTCTTCTTCAGAGAATCGTTTTTATTTAAAACCGACTTTTAAAGTCGATGTTATGGATCAGGCAATCAATACCAATATTATTGTAGATCACGTTAGTGGTTCGTTTGATCATAATTATGCGTATAATAATGTTGAGCCATTAAAATATAGTTTAACAAATTTTGGAGTTGAACCTAGTTTTGTGATTCATGAAAACGAATGGACGCTAGAGTTAGGAGCGGGATTATTTTATGCTTTAGATTCAGAGAACAGCGGTAATAAGTTTTTTGTTTATCCAAAAGTAAATGCTTCATACAAATTGGTAGGCGATTTAATGATTTTTTATACAGGAGTAAACGGAAGTTTGAATCAAAACTCTTATGCTGATTTTGTTACTCAAAATCCATTTTTATCTCCAACTTTAAATATGAAACCAAGCAGTACTCAGTATAATGTTTTTGCAGGATTAAAGGGTAAACTGGCAAATAATATCAATTATAATTTAACTGCTTCTTATTTGAATGAAAAGGACAAAGCATTGTTTAAAAGCAATGATTATACAGAAGATTTTTCGAATCAGAATTATGCTTTTGGAAACTCTTTTGGGGTGATTTATGATGATGTTAGAACTTTGCGTTTCTACGGAGAATTAAAAGCTGATTTTTCTCAAAATGTTTCTTTTGGAATCAACGGAACTTTTAATAGTTATAAAACAGACGGTTTAGAAGCATGGAATTTACCTTCTATGAAATTGAGTTCAAATCTAGATGTTAATATTACTAAACAATGGTACGCAGGTCTAAATGTTTTTTATGTAGGAGAACGTAAAGACATGCAGACTAATTTGAATGTAGCAGCTCTTGGAAATCCAATTACATTAAAAAGTTATTTTGATGCTAATGCACATTTAGGATACAAATACAGTGAACGTTTGACTTTCTTTTTAAAACTGAATAATATAGGAAATCAAGCTTATGAAAGATGGTTGAATTATCCGGTACAAGGATTTCAGGTTCTAGCTGGAGGAAATTATAAATTTGATTTTTAAGGATTCTTAACCGCAATCTCGATAGCTATCGGGAGCTAAGATTTTACTTATTACTTCGTTTGAAAAACACAAAGTTCGCAAAGCTGGTTCAATACAAAGCTTTGCGAACTTTGTGTTTTATAATTCGTGAAAATTTGTGTAATTCGTGGCTGACTTTTTTTGTGACTGTATAAAACCTTTGCATCTTTGTAACGTAGAACCTTTGTAACTTTAGAAAAGATGGAAATCAAACTTAGACAAGAAAATGAAAATGATTATAAAAGTGTTTTTGAGTTAATAGAAAAGGCTTTTGAAAAGGAAGAATACAGCGATCACAAAGAGCAATTTTTGGTTGAAAGACTGCGAAAATCAGAAGCTTTCATTCCTGAGTTATCTATTGTTGCCGAAATTGAGAATAAAATCGTTGGACATATTTTATTTACAAAATTGGAGATTAAAAATGAATCTCAATCATTTCAGTCTTTAGCGCTCGCTCCGGTTTCGGTTTTGCCAGAATTTCAAGGAAAAGGAATTGGCTCAAAACTTATTTTATACGGTCATGAAACAGCAAAAAAGTTAGGATATAAGTCGGTTATTTTATTGGGACATCAAGACTATTACCCGAGATTTGGTTATGAACTTTGTGAAAAATACAATATCAAAATGCCTTTTGATGTTCCTGCTGAAAACTGTATGATAATTCCTTTGACTGAAAATGGATTATCTGGTGTCAGCGGAAATGTGATTTATCCAAGTACTTTTTTTGAATAAAAAAAATAGACAAAGAGAAAAAACCTTTGCACCTTTGCATCTCAGAACCTCAGTACCTTTAAAGAATGGAATTCAAAGAAAAAATATACAATCATTATCTACAAATGGTTCAGGATCGAATTGATGTTTTTAAAGACATGATTTCCGGATTGACAGAAGATTCTAAAAACGATGCAAAAGGATCGGCCGGCGATAAGCACGAAACGGCTTTGTCTATGATGCATATCGAACAGGAAAAATTGACCAATAAATTAAAAGAAGCAATTGCGCAGAAAGCAATTTTGGATAAAATTGATCCATCTAAAACTACCGAGAATATTATTTTAGGAAGTCTGGTAAAAGCAAATGGAATCTATTTGTACTTAAGTGTTGCGCTTCCTAAAATTACAATCGACGGTATTAATGTTATTGCACTTTCTCCGCAATCTCCGTTGGGAAATCATCTAATGGGAAATAAAGTTGGTTTTGAGTTTGAGATTAACGGTACAAAGTATCTCATTCAAGAAATTAGCTAATGGATTATCCTTATTTAATATGCAGTTTTTCTTTATTTGGAGCCTCTTTTGCTTTTTATAAACTTCATAAACTGTGGAAAAAAGATGTTTTAGAAAATAATAAACGATATAAATCTGAAGTTAATTTTAAGACGTTCAAAAATTGGACTACTATAATTACGTTTATAGTTTTAGGAATAATCTATTTTTTTAAAGCATTGCCATAACTGCAATAGTCTCCTTTCAGTCGAAATGACAATATTGAGAAAATTTCTTTGTGCTTTGGTATATTTTTAATGTTTTTTAAATATCTAAATATTTAATTCAAACATTTGTGTAAAACCTTCAATTTTACTCATGTTTTATCTCTGAAATTAAAAATTATAAGTTTAGCCCTTTTTTTGATGTTAAAATTTTACATTTTGTATGTAAAATTTGTTTTATGGTTTTAAATTGTAACTGAATTTGATATTTGTGTTTTTCAATTGTAACTGATATTGCATCTTTGCCTTATCAAATTAAAATTTAAAAATAAAAATATAAGATTATGTGTGGAATTGTATGTGCCTTTGATCTAAAACAAAAAGCCGAGACTTTAAGACCTCAAGTATTAGAAATGTCTAAAATCATTCGTCACCGCGGACCGGACTGGAGCGGAATTTACAGCAATGATAAAGCTATTCTTTCTCATGAGCGTTTGGCTATTGTAGATCCAGCTTCAGGAAAACAACCTTTATTTACAGAAGATAAAAAATTGGTTTTGGCTGCAAATGGTGAAATTTACAACCACAGAGAATTGCGTAAACAATTTGAAGGAAGATATAACTTTCAAACAGAAAGTGACTGCGAAGTGATCTTGGCTCTTTACAAAGAAAAAGGACCTCATTTTGTTGACGAAATGAACGGAATCTTCGGATTTGCTATTTATGATGTTGATAAAGATGAGTATTTTATTGCTCGTGACCATATGGGAATTATTCCTTTGTATATCGGTTGGGATCAGCACGGAACTTTTTATGTAGCTTCAGAATTAAAAGCTTTAGAAGGATACTGCACAAAAATTGAGTTGTTTCCTCCAGGGCATTATATGACAAGTAAAGACGGTGAATTTGTACAATGGTACAAAAGAGACTGGACAGAATATGATGCAGTAAAAGATAACGAGACTAGTATTCCAGAAATCAAAAAAGCATTAGAAGCTGCGGTTCATAGACAATTAATGAGTGATGTTCCTTACGGAGTTTTACTTTCGGGAGGTTTAGATTCTTCTATTACTTCGGCTGTAGCCAAAAAATTTGCGCAAAAACGTATTGAGTCAGATGATACTACAGATGCTTGGTATCCGCAATTACACTCTTTCTCGGTTGGTTTAGAAGGTTCGCCGGATTTAGCAGCAGCAAGAAAAGTGGCAGATCATATTGGAACGATTCACCACGAAATTAAATTTACAATTCAAGAAGGTTTGGATGCTGTTCGTGATGTAATTTACAACCTAGAAACTTATGATGTTACTACAGTAAGAGCTTCAACTCCGATGTGGTTAATGGCGAGAGTTATCAAATCAATGGGAATTAAAATGGTGTTGTCTGGTGAAGGTGCAGATGAGTTATTTGGAGGATATTTATATTTCCATAAAGCACCAAACGCAAGAGAATTTCACGAAGAAAACGTTCGTAAATTAGGAAAACTTCACATGTACGACTGTTTGCGTGCTAACAAAAGTTTAGCTGCATGGGGAATTGAAGGACGTGTTCCTTTCTTGGATAAAGAATTTATGGATGTTGCAATGCGCATCAACCCGCAAGATAAAATGATCAACAAAGAACATCCAATGGAAAAATGGGTTGTTCGTAAAGCTTTTGAAGATATGCTTCCAGAAAGTGTTGCATGGAGACAAAAAGAACAGTTTTCTGATGGAGTAGGATACAGCTGGATTGATACTTTGAAAGAAGTGGTTGGCAGAGAAGTTTCGGATGAGCAATTGGCAAATGCAAAATACAAATTCCCATTGCAAACGCCAACCTCAAAAGAAGAGTACTACTATCGTTCTATTTTTGCAGAGCACTTTCCAAGTGACGCAGCAGCATTATGTGTACCTCAGGAAGCAAGTGTAGCTTGTAGTACAAAAATCGCTTTAGAATGGGATGAAGCATTTAAAAACATGAACGATCCTTCTGGAAGAGCAGTTGCAAGTGTTCATGATGATGCTTATGCTAAAGCATAAAAAAGTTTATTTTAGAATTAGTATATTTTGATGAAAGACGTTCTCTAGCCGAGGACGTTTTTCTTGTCTAAGAATGTTAAATTGTTTGATTTTTAGTTTTTTAGGAGTAAAAAATGGAAAATTGATTTTGCTTTTCTTTTATATTTGATATTTATCAAAATAAAATAAAATCAACGCATTTTTTAATACTAAAAAATTAGAAAAGAAAGAATTAATATTTAGCTTTGCTTTTAATAGAAATTTTAATGATTTTTTAATGTTGGATTCAATTTGAATTTTCATTGAAGGGAATATAATAAAAAAATAGAATAGTATGTCTGGATTATTAGCCGTTATTGGCAAAGGAAAAGACCCGCAGCTTGTAAAAGAGCTTTCTAAAAGAATGTCATATCGTGGTCCCGATGAGAGTGATTTACAGATTATGGAAAATGGCAGTATACTTTGCCATGAAAGTTTATCCATTATAGATTTACAATCAGGGAAACAACCTATTCAGGGAACTAAAAAAGCCTGGATGGTTCATGATGGTGAAATTTATAATTATCAGGAATTAAAAAATACGATTTTAAAAGAGCATACATTCAGAACAAATTCAGATTCTGAGGTTATCGTGCATTTGTATGAAGAATTTGGATATGATTTTTGTAATAAGTTAGACGGAGATTTTGCTTTTGTAATTATTGATGGTGATAATTATATTGCCGGACGTGATCCAATTGGTGTTAAACCTTTGTATTATGGTTTGGATGAAAGAGGAAGAATATATTTTGCTTCAGAAATGAAATCGATAGCAGACCAATGTAAGTCGTTTTCAACATTTCCTCCTGGACATTATTATACAGCAAAAAAAGGTTTTGTAAAATATTACAATCCAGAATATGAAGATCGTGCAAAGGTTAATCAGTCTTTAAATTTAGATGTGATTCGTAAAACATTCGTAGAAGCTGTTCGTAAGCGCTTGATGGGTAATGTGCCGGTTGGTGCTATATTATCAGGAGGTTTAGATTCTTCTTTAATATCCTCTATTGCTTCGCGTTTCTTTAAAGAAGAAGGTAAAAAACTGCCAACATTTTCTATTGGTTTAGATGCTGATTCACCAGATAATAAAAAGGCTCGAAAAGCTGCTGAATTTTTAGGAACAGATCATCATGAAGTTCATTTTACTGTTGAAGAAGGTGTAGAAGCATTAGAAAAAGTGATTTATCACATTGAAACATACGATATTATTTCAGTACGTTCAGGAGTTCCAATGTACTTATTATCGAAAGCTATCAGCGAGAAAGGAATAAAAATAATATTTTCAGGAGAAGGTGCTGATGAAATTTTTGGAGGTCATTTGTATTTTAGAAATGCACCTTCGGCAGAAGAATTTCAAGATGAAACAATTGAAAGAGTTCAGAAGTTATTTACAGCTGATTTACTTCGTGCTGATAAAGCAACAATGGCAAATGGAATAGAAGCTAGAATTCCGTTTCTGGATTCCCATTTTTTAGATGCTGCAATTCGAATTAAAACGGAAGAAAAACAGCCTAAAATGTATGATGGAATTGAAAAATACATTTTGCGTAAAGCTTTTGATACACCAGAAGATCCTTATTTGCCAGAGAGTGTTTTATGGAGACAAAAAGAACAATTTTCTGATGGAGTTGGATATCGATGGGTTGATGAACTTATAGAATATTGTTCGTCTCAAGTTACAGATGAGCAATTGGCTGGTGCGGCGGGAGAATTTCCGTATAATACACCAACAACAAAAGAAGCATATTATTATAGATCAATATTTCATAAATATTATCCGCAGGTTAGTGCGGGACAAACCGTTAGAAAATGGATTCCGAAATGGCAGGATAATCTTGATCCAAGCGGAAGAGCAAATGCGGCGCACGTTGCAGATGATGCGGAAACCGTAAAATCAGGATTAGCAATCTAAAGTTGAAAATCTATGTTTCTAATTTGATTTAAAATCTTAAAATAGAATATAAAAAATCCGAAACTACCTTTTAAAGGTGAGTTTCGGATTTTTTTTGGTTTAGAATTAAGAGGTTTTACTAAGCAGTATGTTAGAAGTTTATCTAAAAAGTAAAATGCTAAAAGTAAGTTAATTTCAATTTGCCTTGGTTAGGAAAAATACTATATTTGAGTACCAAAAAAAATACTGCTTATTTAATCACTAACTATTACCTATGAGAAAATTATTACTAAGTGGAGCGTTGTATTGTGCGTTTGTCTCCATGAGTTCTGTTAATGCACAAAAGATTGAAGCACCAAAATACATCAAAAATGTTGAAGGTGTAAAAGAATATTCTTTGAATAATGGATTGAAAGTTCTTTTGATTCCAGATGCTTCACAAAGCAATATGGTTGTGAATATTGTTTATAATGTAGGATCGAGACATGAAGGTTACGGCGAAAAAGGGATGGCGCATTTATTAGAGCATATGCTTTTTAAGAGTACAAAAAATCTTGGTGATATTAAAAAAATGCTTTCTGATAAAGGAGGAAGTGCAAATGGAACTACTTGGTTAGATCGTACTAATTATTATGAAGTTTTTCCATCTACAGATGAAAACTTAAAATGGAGTGTTGAAATGGAAGCTGACAGAATGATAAATGCTACCATTTTGCAAACCGATTTAGATAAAGAATTTTCGGTAGTTCGAAACGAATTTGAAATAGGAGAGAATAATCCTGACGGGGTTTTACAGGAAAGAATTTTATCGACAGCTTATCTTTGGCATAATTACGGAAATAGTACTATTGGAAGTAAAGAAGATATAGAAAGAGTAAAAGCGAATACACTTAGAGTTTTTTATGAAAAATACTATCAGCCAGACAATGCGACTTTGATTATTGCAGGTAAATTTGATGAGCAAAAAGCATTGCAGTATATTGGGCAGTATTTTGGTGCAATTGCAAAACCTAAGCGAGTTTTAAATAAAACATATACGATTGAACCAGCGCAAGACGGTGAAAAGTACGTAGAACTTAAAAGAGCTGGTGACAGTAAAAATGTTGGAGCTTTGTATCATACAGCAGCTTATGTCGATAAAGATTATGCAGCGATTGATGCTTTAGGTGAAATTTTGACTTCAGATCCTTCAGGATATTTGTACAAAGCGTTGGTAGAAACTCAAAAAGTATCTAGTATATATTTCTGGCAGCCAACAACTAGAGATGCTAGTTTTATGTATTTTGGAGTTGCAGTTCCTAATGATAAGGATGTAGTAGCGACAAAAGATTTAGTAAGAACAGAGTTGGATAAGATAGCTTCTACAAAATACACAGATGAAGATGTAAATAGAGCTAAAGCGAAACTTATTAAGCAAATTGAAGGTGTGAAAAATAATACTATTTCATTTGCTATAAATCTTACTGAAATTATTGGTGCGGGCGATTATAGATTGGGCTTTTTGTATAGAGATGCAATCGAAAACCTGACAAAAGAGGATATTCAAAGAGTAGCAGAGAGATATTTTAGAAGTAATAATAGAACAATCGGGATATTTGTTCCATCAAAAGACGAGCAAAGAGTTAAACCTTCAGAATATACAGATGAGCAGTTAGCAGCTTTTACAAAAGACTACAAAGGAAAAGCTTTAGAGAAAGAAACGGCAGCTTTTGAAGCTTCTATAAAAAACTTAAAACAAAATTTTGTTGAAGGAAAATTAAGCAATGGAGCAAAATATGGTCTTATTAAAAAAGAAATAAAAGGCGGGAAAGTGCAAGCTAGTTTTAAGTTTCCTGTAAGTAATGAAAAAGACTTGGCAGGAAAAACAAATACTGGAGCGATCCTTGCGCAATTGCTAAAAACAGGAACTAAAACTAAAACTAAGGAGCAAATTAGTGATCGATTAGATCAGTTAAAGTCTAGTTTGAGTTTTAATTATTCTGGGCAGAATTTGACAGTAAATATCAATACATACAAAGAAAGTTTCAAGGAAGTTATGGAGATTTTGGGTGATTTATTGGTGAATTCAACTTTTCCACAAAATGAGTTAACAAAAACAATCAACGAATATAATACTTATCTAGAATCTAGTTTGAATGATCCTCAGGCTGTTGCTTTTGTTCAGGTTTCAAAACAAACGGAAGAATATGCTAAAGAAAGTATTTTTTATACATCAACAGTTCAAGAACAAATTGATGCTTATAAAAAGATAAAACAATCAGAAATCGTTGATTTTTATAATAATATCTTAGGAGGAAACAACGGATTTGGAAGTGTAGTAGGGGATTTAGATGCAAAAACTACAGGAGAAATTTTAGAGAATACATTTGGGAAATGGAATTCTAAATCAAAATATGTGATGGCACAGCCAACTTTTTTTGAAACGAAAAAGTTAGACAAAGAATTTATTACACCAGATAAAGAAAATGCTGTTGCAATGGGAAAAATAAGTTTTAAAATGAACTTAAAAAGTCCTGATTATCCGGCATTTGTTATGGCGAATGAAATGTTAGGAAGCGGAGGTTTTTTAACAGCCAGAATTCCGATGAGATTAAGAGAGAAAGAAGGAATTAGTTATGGAGCGGGATCGTTCATAAATGTACCAGTTACAAACGATGTTGCATATTGGTTGTATTATGCTTTTTTAAATCCAACGAAAAAGAATGCAGTTGAAACTGCAGCTAAAGAAGAAATTTCAAAAGCACTAAAAGATGGTTTTACTGCTGAAGAATTAAAATCAAATTTAACAAGCTGGCTTAATGAAAGAAAAACCAGATTAGGAAATGATGGTACTTTGATTGCTTTAACAAATTCTTATCTTCAATACGGAACTCCGCTTGAGGATTATGATACGCTTGAAAGTAAAGTAAAAGCGTTGAAAATTGAAGAAATTAATGCTGTTTTGAAAAAGTATATAAGCTTGGATAAAATGACTTCTATTTATGCTGGAGATTTTAACAAAAAATAATAAAGGTTAAAATTCCCAACTTTATAAAATCCGAAATAACATTAAATTGTTATTTCGGATTTTGCTTTTATGTTGTTTTCCGTTTTGAGATTTGGAATTTAAAATATTCGTGTTTGAAAAAAATGAAGATATTTTTGGTTTTATTTTTTTAAGAGGCTATTTTTTGGAATTTAGAGGTTATTTTTTGATTTTTTAAACAATTGTGTTGATAACTTAAGTGCTTTAAGTCGGAATTTTATGGGTATATAGTCCGCGTTTTTATATATTTGCGTGTTAGACAATAAATACATTTTTTAGAATAAATTATATGAGCGAAGAAATCAAGAAGAACAATTATTCAGCAGATAGTATTCAGGCATTAGAAGGAATGGAGCACGTAAGAATGCGTCCATCGATGTATATTGGAGATGTAGGGGTTCGAGGGCTGCACCATTTGGTTTATGAAGTTGTCGATAACTCAATTGATGAGGCAATGGGAGGACATTGTGATACGATTAGTGTTGCAATAAACGAAGACGGCTCTGTAACAGTTGAAGATAACGGACGTGGTATTCCTGTTGATTTACATAAAAAAGAAGGAGTTTCTGCACTAGAGGTTGTAATGACTAAAATTGGTGCCGGAGGTAAATTTGATAAAGATTCTTATAAGGTTTCTGGAGGTCTTCACGGTGTGGGGGTTTCTGTAGTAAACGCACTTTCGGTTCATATGAAATCGACAGTTTTTAGAGAAGGTAAAATTTACGAGCAAGAATACGAAAGAGGAAAATCTTTATATCCAGTTAAACAAATAGGAGAGACTGAAAAAAGAGGTACACGTCAGACTTTTTACCCTGATAATACCATTTTTACGCAAACTACAGAGTTCTCTTATGATACTTTATCAGCTCGTATGCGTGAGCTTTCTTTCTTGAATAAAGGAATTACAATTACGTTTACAGACAAAAGAGAAGTAGATGAGAAAGGCGAATTTAAAAGTGAAGTATTTCATTCAACAGAAGGTCTTAAAGAGTACATTCGTTATTTAGATGGTAATCGTGAGCCAATTATTTCTCACGTAATCAGCATGGACCACGACAAAGGTGAAATCCCTGTTGAGGTTGCCTTGATTTATAATACAAGTTATACGGAGAATATTTTTTCTTACGTAAATAATATTAATACACACGAAGGAGGAACTCACCTGCAAGGTTTTAGAAGTGGTTTAACAAGAACCCTTAAAAAATATGCAGATGCTTCTGGAATGTTGGATAAATTAAAATTCGAAATTGCGGGAGATGACTTCCGTGAAGGATTAACAGCTATTATTTCGGTAAAAGTTGCTGAGCCTCAATTTGAAGGACAAACAAAAACAAAACTAGGAAACAGAGAGGTAGTTTCTCCAGTTTCTCAAGCTGTTGGAGAAATGTTAGAAAATTATTTGGAGGAAAATCCAAATGATGCAAAAATAATTATCCAAAAAGTAATTTTAGCGGCTCAGGCGCGTCACGCAGCAAAAAAAGCGCGTGAAATGGTACAGCGTAAAACTGTAATGGGCGGCGGTGGATTGCCAGGAAAATTATCTGACTGTTCAGAACAAGATCCAGCAAGATGTGAGGTTTATCTAGTCGAGGGAGATTCGGCTGGTGGAACAGCAAAACAAGGACGTGATCGTAACTTTCAAGCGATTTTACCATTACGTGGTAAAATCTTGAATGTTGAAAAAGCGATGCATCATAAAGTATTTGAAAACGAAGAGATTCGTAATATTTTTACAGCTTTAGGGGTTACAGTTGGAACTGCAGAAGACAGTAAAGCATTAAATCTTGAAAAACTAAGATACCACAAAGTAATCATCATGTGTGATGCCGATGTCGATGGTAGTCACATTTCTACCTTAATATTAACATTCTTCTTCCGTTTTATGAAAGAGCTTATTGAAGAAGGACACGTTTATATTGCTGCACCACCTTTATACTTAGTTAAAAAAGGACAAAAGAAAGAATATGCTTGGAATGATGTTCAACGTGATCAAGCTAACGAAAGAATGGGAGGAAGTGCTGCTATTCAACGTTATAAAGGTCTTGGAGAGATGAACGCGGAGCAGTTATGGGAAACAACCATGGATCCAAGCTTTAGAACACTGCGTCAAGTAACTATCGATAGTTTAGCTGAAGCTGATCGAGTTTTCTCAATGTTAATGGGGGATGAAGTACCGCCGCGTAGAGAATTTATCGAGAAAAATGCAGTTTACGCAAATATTGATGCATAATAAAACAGAATAGAACCTTCAATTCGTTTAATTGTTTAAATTTACTTAAACGATTAAACGAATTGTTGATTTATAAATAAACAGATTAATAACCGATAAAGTAAAAAATATGAAAGTTACTATTGTAGGAGCAGGAAATGTTGGAGCTACATGTGCAGATGTTATCTCGTATAGAGGAATTGCAAGTGAAGTAGTATTGTTGGATATTAAAGAAGGTTTTGCTGAGGGTAAGGCTTTGGATATTATGCAATGCGCCACCAATACTGGTTTTAATACCAAAGTATCAGGTGTAACCAACGACTATTCTAAAACTGCAGGAAGTGATGTAGTTGTAATTACATCAGGGATTCCAAGAAAACCAGGAATGACCAGAGAAGAATTAATAGGTATAAACGCTGGAATTGTAAAAACTGTTGCAGAAAATGTATTGAAACATTCTCCAAATACTATAATTGTTGTAGTTTCAAATCCAATGGACACTATGACTTATTTAGCTTTAAAAGCAACAGGTTTACCAAAAAATAGAATTATAGGTATGGGAGGTGCGTTAGATAGTTCTCGTTTTAGAACTTATCTTTCTCTTGCTTTAGACAAGCCTGCAAATGATGTTTCTGCTATGGTGATTGGCGGACACGGTGATACTACGATGATTCCATTAACACGTTTAGCGTCTTATAATGGAATTCCAGTTTCACAATTTCTTTCTGAAGAAGTATTACAAAAAGTTGCGGCCGATACAATGGTTGGAGGTGCAACGCTTACAGGACTTTTAGGAACATCTGCTTGGTATGCGCCGGGAGCTTCTGTGGCATATTTAGTGGATAGTATTTTAAATGATCAGAAAAAAATGATTGCTTGTTCTGTCTTTGTAGAAGGCGAGTATGGGCAAAATGACATTTGTATAGGAGTTCCGTGTATAATTGGTAAAAATGGAGTTGAAGAGATCGTAGATATTAAATTAAACGATCAGGAGAAAGCTTTGTTTGCCAAAAGTGCAGATGCAGTTCGTAGCATGAATGATGCTTTAAAGTCGATTTTAGTATAAAGAATTTGATAAAAAAAGGAAAAGGCTGCACTTTTGCAGTCTTTTTTTTGAGATTAATTAATAAATAAATTGCTTAATCATTTCGAGAATTATATATTTGCTCGGTTTAAAAAAAATGTTGTAATTCGTGATCTCGATTTTTTAGTTTTAAAATCTCATGTCAGGGCTTATTTTTAGGGAATTTAGAACCAAAAACAAACAATAAAACATAATTAATTTTTAGTAATAATGCAGAATAAAGGACTTATTAAATTTTTCGCAATTCTATTTGCATTGGTAAGTATTTACCAACTATCATTCACTTTTGTGGCAAATAATGTCAAAAGTGAAGCTAAAGCTTTTGCAGGAGATAATCCTGATAAAGAGCTAAAATATTTAGATTCTATTGGTAAAGAAAAAGTTTTCAATCTTGGGTTTACGGATTTTACTTATAACGAAGTAAAAAACAAACAACTTAATAAAGGTCTTGACTTAGAAGGAGGAATCAACGTGATTCTTCAAATTTCTATTAAAGATGTTTTAAAAGGATTAGCAAACAACTCTAAAAATCCAGTATTTAATAAATCTTTAGCAGATGCAAGTGCAAATGTAGAAGGAAATAAGACCTATTTAAATAAATTTTTTGAAGCTTTTGAAGCAAATTCAAATGGAACTGTAAAGTTAGCTTCACCTGATATTTTTGCAAACAGAAGTTTACAAGGTGACGGTGGTGTTGATTTTCAAATGACAGATGCTCAAGTTCAAAAAGTAATCAAAAGAAAAGTTGATGAGTCTGTTGAAAGTGCTTATAAAGTATTAAGAGAGCGTATCGACAAATTTGGTGTAACACAACCAAACATTCAAAAATTAGGAGAAACAGGAAGAATCTTAGTAGAGCTTCCAGGTGCTAAAGATGTTGATAGAATTAAAAAATTATTAGGTGGAAAAGCTCAATTAGAGTTTTGGGAAACTTACAAAATTGAAGAAGTTGGTAACTTCTTAATTGCAGCAAACGAAGCTTTAAAAAAGACTGAAGTTAAGAAAGCAGAAACTAAAACTGTTGTTAAAGATTCATTGAATGCTTTATTAACTGATAATTCTAAAGATTCACTTGATACTAAAAAAGGAAACAATCCTTTATTTGATAAAATGATTGTTCAAGGTGGCGGTCCAGTTTTAGGATATTTTGCTACTAAAGATACTGCTGCAATCAACGGTTATTTTAAAAGACCAGAAATTAGAGTTTTATTGGCTGCTGACCAACACAATGCAAAATTTGTTTGGAGCAAACCAACTACTATAAAAGATGCAAAAGCAAAAGATGTTGAAGCTGTAGAATTATATGCTTTAAAAGGAAACAGAGATAACGTTCCTGCTATGAGCGGTGGTGTTGTAACTGATGCAAAAGATACTTTTGACCAAATGGGTAAACCAGCTGTTTCTATGCAAATGAACAGTCAAGGTGCTAAAGTTTGGGAAGAACTAACAGGAAGAGCTTTTTCTCAAAAAGGTTATATTGCTATTGTTTTAGATAATATTGTTTATTCAGCTCCTGGTGTTACAAGTGGACCAATTGCTGGTGGAAGATCTGAAATTACAGGTTCTTTTGATGTTGCTGAAACTAAAGATTTAGCAAACGTTTTAAATGCTGGTAAATTACCTGCATCTGCAGATATTGTACAATCTACAGTTGTTGGACCATCTTTAGGTCAAGCTGCGATTGATGCTGGAACAATTTCAGCTGTATTGGGATTTTTATTAGTTTGTGTTTGGATGGTATTCTATTACGGTAAAGCGGGCTGGTATGCTAACTTAGCTTTATTATTGAACTTATTATTCTTATTCGGAATTATGGCAAGTTTTGGTTTTGTACTTACATTACCAGGTATTGCAGGTATCGTATTAACATTAGGTACGGCAGTAGATGCTAACATTATTATATTCGAAAGAGCAAAAGAAGAATTACGTGATGGTAAATCATTGTCTGAAGCAATAGTTGCTTCTTACGGATGGCACGGAGCAATGCGTTCTATTATTGATGCGAACGTTACACACGTTTTAACTGGAGCAATCTTGTTTATCTTTGGTACAGGACCAATTAAAGGTTTCGCTTTAACATTACTTATTGGTATCGTAACATCATTGTTTACATCAATCTTTATTGCAAGAATTTTTATTGACAAAAATATTGCAGGAAAAGCTGATTTAACTTTCTGTACAAATATTACTAAAAACTGGTTTACTAATTTCCACTTTGACTTTATTAAAGTTAAAAAATTCACTTACATTTTCTCTTCAATTGTTGTAATTGTAAGTTTGACTTCTATTTTCTTCGTTAACGGATTAGATGAAGGTGTTGATTTTGTTGGAGGAAGAACATTCCAAGTTAAGTTTGAAAAACCAATCGATGCAACAGTAGTTTCAGATGAGTTATCTGCAGCTTTTGGAACTCCGGTTGAGGCAAAAATTTTAGGAGATGATGATCAATTGAAAATCACTACTAAATATAAAATTAAAGAAGATGGTGTAGCTATTGATGAAGAAGTAAATCAAAAATTATATGCTGCATTACAAAAGTATTACCCAAATACTTCTTACGATAAATTCATCAACTCTTTTGATGGTAAGAAAGTTGGAGTTTTACAAGCTTCTAAAGTTGGAGCATCTATCTCTGAAGATATTAAAACAAATTCATACTGGGCAGTTCTTGGTGCGATGGCAGTTATCTTCTTATACTTAATGGTTTCTTTCCGTAAATGGCAGTATTCATTAGGTGCGATTGCAGCTGTAGCGCATGACGTAATCTTTGTATTAGGAGTTTACTCTTTATGTTACAAATTCATGCCTTTCCACATGGAAATGGATCAGCACTTTATTGCTGCGATTCTTACAGTAATTGGTTACTCAATGAATGATACTGTAATTGTATTTGATAGAGTTAGAGAGTTCATCATCGGAAACCGTAAAGGTAGCTTCGAAGATATTGTAAACGCTTCTATTAATACTACGTTATCAAGAACATTGAATACTTCATTAATGATGATCATTGTGTTATTAACGATGTTTATTTTTGGTGGAGAATCTATTAGAGGATTTATCTTTGCAATGTTAATAGGTATTATTGTAGGAACATATTCATCATTATTTATCGCAACACCAGTATTGGTTGATACGATTTCAAGTGATGAGAAACACACAATCGAAGACAAGCATAACAAAGCATAATTAATTGCTTAAATTATATTAGAAAAGATCCAGTGAAAGCTGGATCTTTTTTTTTTTGTGCTATTATAGGTAGCAAGTTATGACTAGAATGTTTGCGTATAGAAGCTAATAATGCTAAAGAAAGATATAGGTAGTTCTTGATTTTATTTAGCTTAAAGTTTGGTTTCGGAAGTGGATTTAGAAATAAGGATTATTACTTTACTAATGAACTTTTAAAGCTGCTGTTGTTCTTGAGCAAAGAGACAAAATGGAAAGGTTGCGCTTGTGTGTTTTAACGTTTGGTTTTTCATTAAAATAGAAGAAGCTATATTTAGATATGAGATTTGTCTTTAGATGTATTTCAAATGCCGGCGTGATAAGAAATAGGGCAACTTATGCATAGAAGTAAAAGAAGCGTTGAAGATGAAGTTTTAATCTTTTATCAATAAATAAAAAGTCCAGTATTTATTAAATACTGGACTTTTTATTTAGAGAATATTTTATGTGTAATTACGAAGCAGCTAAAGGATTTCTTTGTGCTCTAATAATGAAAAATAGACCAATTATGATAAAAGGTATACTTAGCCATTGTCCTGTTGAGAAAAGGCCTAATTCGTTCTCAAAACCGCCTTGACTTTCTTTTACAAACTCAACTATAAAACGGACAACAAATAAAAGTACTAGAAACAATCCGAATAAATACCCTGATTTAAGTCTTGCATTAGTTTTCCAGTACAAGAAAAATAAGATTGCAAATACAAATACATAGCAAAATGCTTCGTACAATTGCGTTGGGTGCTTTGCAGGCACTTGTGCTAATAAATTAGCAAATTTTGGATCTGTTGCAATCGCAGTGTAAGCGTCTTTTGGATTTGCGATTTGTGTAGCATTTACAGCTTCACCTTTGCTGAATTGGTCGTGTAAAAAACGAATACCAAAAGGTGATGTAGTTTCGTGACCGATGATTTCAGAATTCATGAAGTTTCCTAAACGAACAAAAATAGCACCGCTCGCAACTGGAATAACAACACGATCTAAAATCCATAATAATGGACGTTTTAGAATCTTTTTGCTGTAATAGTACATCGCAATAATAATCGAAATTGCCGCCCCGTGACTTGCTAAACCTTGAAATCCTGTAAATTCAAATTTAGGTTCAAACTTAACAGGTAAAAAGATTTCAAGTAAATGATTTCTAAAATATTCCCAATCGTAGAATAATACATGACCTAAACGTGCTCCAATTAAAGTAGCCAAAACAGTCCAAACAAATAGAGAATCTAATTTGTCAATTGGTTCATTTTCGCGTTCGAAAATCTTTTTCATGATAAACCATCCTAAACCAAAAGCAATTACAAACATTAAACTGTAGTAACGAATCATAAAGAATCCTAAATCTATTCCTTCTGAAGGATTCCAAATGATATTTAAGGCATGTGTCATATGTTAAGAATTTTTGTTTTTTGTAAAAATAAATATTTAAAACAGAGTAAGTCTTTATTTAAAGTTAATGTTTATGAGAGCATTTTTTCTCAGGAACCGGATCATAACCTGATCTTCCCCAAGGATGACAGCTCAAAATCCGTTTCATTCCTAAATATCCGCCATAAAATAATCCGTGCATTTGTAATGCCTGAATCATATAAGTTGAACAAGTTGGTTCAAATCGGCATGCAGCAGGCGTAAAAGGTGATATCGCTGTTTGATAAAAGCGTACCAATAATACAAACGGATATATTAGAATTTTTGAAAACATATTTTTAGTAATCAATGATTATTCGTAATCAGAGATCAGTATTTAGTAATCAGTTTAAATCTGAACACTTTAAACTGATTACTGAACACTTCGTTTTTAAATACTAAAAGAAGTACCTTCTTTTCCGTCCTTTAATTGAATCCCTAAAGCAATCAATTGATCGCGAATTTGGTCAGAAAGAGCAAAATTCTTATCAGCACGAGCTTGATTTCTCATTCCGATAAGCATATTTACTGTGCCTTCTAATTTGTCGTTGTTGCCGTCAGTACCTTTTTCACTGCTTAAGCCTAAAACATCAAAAACAAAACCATTTACAGTAGAAGTTAATGTTTTTAAATCATCTTCAGAAATTGTTTCTTTTCCTTCTTTAAGCAGATTAATATAGCGAACAGCTTCAAATAATTGTGCAATTAAAATTGGAGTATTAAAATCGTCGTTCATCGCATCATAACACAATTGTCTCCAAGAAGCAATGTCTATTGAGCTTGTTGTGCTGATTTTAATTTCTGACAAAGAATCAACAGCTTCCATTAATCTTTTGTATCCTTTTTCGGCAGCAACAATTGCATCATCAGAAAAGTCAAGAATACTTCTATAATGTGCTTGTAACATGAAAAAACGTGTTACAGATGCTGAAAAAGGTTTGCTTAGAATATTGTTTTCACCGCTTAGAATCTCACCTGGTAAAATGTTGTTTCCTGTAGATTTTGCCATTTTTTTACCATTTAAGGTAAGCATATTAGCGTGCATCCAATAATTAACAGGCGATTGACCTGTGCAAGCTTCGTTTTGAGCAATTTCACATTCGTGATGAGGGAATTTTAAATCCATTCCGCCGCCGTGAATGTCAAAGTGATTTCCAAGATATTTGGTGCTCATTGCTGTACATTCTAAGTGCCAGCCCGGAAAACCATCGCTCCAAGGCGAAGGCCATCTCATAATATGTTCTGGTTCTGCTTTTTTCCAAAGAGCAAAATCCTGTGGGTTTCTCTTGTCTGACTGTCCATCAAGATCACGAGTATTAGCAAGCATATCTTCGATATTTCTGCCGCTTAAAATACCGTAATTATTGGTTTCGTTATACTTAACAACGTCAAAATAAACAGATCCATTGGCTTCGTAACCAATTCCTTTATCGATAATTTTCTTGATAATTTCAATCTGTTCAATTATATGACCTGTTGCAGTTGGCTCAATACTTGGCGGTAAAAAGTTGAAAGCTTTTAGAATGTTATGAAAATCAACAGTATATCGCTGTACAATTTCCATAGGTTCTAATTGCTCTATACGTGCTTTTTTAGCAATTTTATCTTCACCTTCATCAACATCATCTACAATATGACCAACATCAGTAATATTACGAACGTAACGAACTTTGTAATCAAGATGTAGAAAATACCTGAAAATAACGTCAAAAGACATAAAAGTCCTTACGTTTCCTAAATGTACATTACTATAAACCGTTGGTCCGCAAACATACATTCCAACATTTCCTTCATGGATTGGTTTGAAACTTTCTTTTTCACCCGAAAGTGAGTTGTATATTTTTAGTGGCTGCGTTGTATATAAAGACATATTGATTCTTGCTGTTTAATCGTTTATTTGTTTAATCGTGTAAATGTTTATTCTTTTGAAAGATAATACTTTTTTAAACTATTAATTTGATTGCAGATTTTTTCAATCTTCTCTCGAGATGCTGCATATTCTATTTCTGATACGTAATTTAAATCTTTTGAAATAATTAAATGATTTAAAGTTTCCATTGCAGATGAATATGAAATCGTTAAAAAATGAGCTTTATCTTTGTTTGTATTCCTTGAGGTTCCTTCTGCAATATTAGTAGCAATTGATGATGAGCTTCTTTTTATTTGAGAAGTTATTCCAAATAATTCATTTGATGGAAATTTACTAGTTAATTTATAAATATCCAAAATAAACAATCTTGCATTTTGCCAGACTTCTAGTTTCTCAAAGGAAAAAACGTACATTATTTTCTGTTTAATTATTAATTTGTTTAATCAAAAATCATTATTTACGATAAAGCGATTAAACAAATTAACGTTTTACCGATTAAACTAAAATTGTGTTTCTAACTTAATATAGTCTAAAAATTCTCTTTTCGTTTGAGGATCTTTGAATTTTCCACCAAATTCAGACGTTACAGTGCTGCTTTCGATGTCTTTAATTCCTCTTGAGTTTACGCAAAGATGTTTAGCATCGATAACGCAGGCAACATCTTCTGTTCCTAAAGCTTTTTGAAGTTCCTGAACAATCTGCATTGTTAAACGCTCTTGAACCTGAGGTCTTTTAGCATAATATTCAACAATACGATTCATTTTTGATAAACCAATAACTCTTCCGCTTGAAATATAAGCAACATGAGCGCGTCCGATAATTGGCAGTAAGTGGTGTTCGCAGGTAGAATAAACAGTAATGTTTTTCTCAACAAGCATTTCACCGTATTTGTAATTATTGTCAAAAGTTGAAGCTTTTGGCTGTCTTGAAGGATTAAGACCTCCAAAAATTTCTTTTACAAACATTTTTGCAACTCGGTTTGGAGTACCTTTTATGCTGTCATCTGTTAAATCCATTCCAAGAGTTTGAAGAATGTTTTCAACATCTTTTTTAATTTTTTCTATTTTTTCGTCATCGCTTAAGTCGAAAGCATCCTCTCTTAGAGGGTTTTTTGCATTACTGCTGAAATGACTGTCACCTATTTCGTCTAAAAAATCTTCGTTGTTTATCATTAAAAATTACTATTATAATGGGTATATCTTTTTAAGGCGGTAAAGATAATTAATAAATAGGAAACCTTTTCTATGGTTTTTATTATTTAATCGATCCTTTTAAGATATAGTTTAAATAAAAACTAAATCAGTACTGTATTAAAACATAAAAGACAATAACTTAAATGGTTATTGTCTTTTAAAAGGATTGTATTTTATGATTTTATTTTTTGTTGTAAACTAAAAGAGCTTCTTTTAAAATATTCACAGCAGTGATTAAATCTTTTTTATTTAGCACATAAGCTATTCTTACCTGATTCAATCCCATTCCCGGAGTAGAATAAAATCCGGCAGCAGGAGCCACCATAACGGTTTCGCCATTTAAATCATAACTTTCTAAAAGCCATTGGGCAAAATCATCAGCATTATCGATTGGCAATTGAGCAATGCAGTAAAAAGCACCTTTAGGTTTGGTAACCATTACGCCTTCAATTTTATTTAATTCATTGATTAAAGTATCACGACGTTCTTTGTATTCAGAGATAACTTCATCAAAATAGCTTTGCGGAGTATCGATCGCAGCTTCGCAGGCAATTTGTTCAATTGTTGGCGGACTTAAACGTGCCTGAGCAAATTTCATTACCGTTGCTAATACTTCTTTGTTTTTAGTAACCAAACATCCAATTCTTGCGCCGCACATACTGTAGCGTTTTGAAACTGAATCGACCATGATTACATTTTGCTGTACATCTTCAAGATTCATTACAGAATAATGAATGTCATCTCCATCGTATAAAAACTCACGATAAACCTCGTCAGCAATTAAATAGAGATCATACTTTTTAATTAAACTTGCTAATTGTTTAATTTCAGTTTCTGAATATAAATATCCTGTTGGATTACCCGGATTACAAATTAAAATTGCTTTTGTTTTTGGAGTAATCAACTTTTCAACTTCCTCGATACTTGGCAATGCAAATGCCGTTTCGATAGTCGAAACAAGCGGCACTACTGTTGCACTTGTAGAAGAAGCAAATGCATGATAATTAGCATAAAAAGGTTCAGGGATAATAATTTCATCTCCTGGATCTGTAATTGTGGCCAGTGCAAACAATAAGGCTTCAGAACCACCAGTAGTTACAATGATGTCTTCTGAGTTAACGTTTACATTTTGGCGTTGGTAAAATTGTGCTAATTTTTTTCTGTAACTTTCATATCCAGCAGATGGGCTGTATTCTATAATAGTTCTGTCAATATTTTTTACCGCCTCGATGGCCACTTCGGGTGTCTTGATATCCGGTTGACCAATGTTTAAATGATACACTTTGTGTCCTTTTTGCTTTGCTAAATCAGCATAAGGAGCAAGCTTGCGTATCGGAGATTCGGGCATGTTTCTGCCTTTGTTAGAAATTGTTGGCATGAGATTTATTATTGAAGTGCAAATTTGCATTTTTTTTTCGAATTTAACGTAAACAATACAAGTACTTATGAAAATGTAACAATTATAAATATATTTAGTAATTTTATAATAAAATATTGTCAATGAAAAAATATATTATGTTGTTTTTTGGGTTATTCTTATCTTTTAACCTGCTGGCTCAAGATAATTTCATAATTCAAAACAATAGTAAAAAGGTAATTGTTCCCTTTCAATTGATAAATAACCTCATTTTTATTCCGATTAAAGTAAACGGAATAGAACTTAATTTCCTTTTAGATTCTGGTGTTGAAGAAACTATTCTTTTCAGTATGGATGAAATGCAGCAAGTTAAGTTTAATAATGTTCAGAAAATAAAACTTAGAGGACTTGGTGCCGAAGAAGAAATAGAAGGACTTAAATCAACCAATAATACATTAGAAACACATGGATTAAAATCAGAAAATCACATGTTGTATGTTATTTTAGATCAAGGTTTTAATTTATCATCTCATATTGGTATTCCCGTTAATGGAATTATCGGCTATAAGTTTTTTAAAAACAACATTGTTGAAGTGAATTACGTAAGAAAGAAAATTACGGTTTATGACAACAAAAAAGAGATTCAGAAAAAGCTGGATAAAAAGTTTGAAGCAATTCCAATTACAATAGAGAGATCTAAACCTTATATTAAGGCTTCAGCTGTTGTTGATAGTACTGATATTCCTGCAAAGCTGCTTATTGATATTGGTAATAGTGATGCTTTTTGGGTTTTTGAAAACAGTAAAATTAAGCTTCCCAAAAAGAATTTTCCTGATTTTTTAGGAAAAGGATTTAGCGGAGATATCGAAGGTCATCGTGCTAGAATTAAAAGTTTTTCGATTGCCGATTTTAATTTTAAAAAGCCAATCGTTGCTTTTCCTGATTCAACATCTATTCGAAATGTAAAGATGGTTCCAGGAAGAGTTGGTTCTGTAGGCGGAGAAATTTTAAAGAGATTTACTTTGGTAATGGATTATACAGACCATAAAATGTATCTTAAAAAAAACAACAAATTCGGTGAGCCGTTTACCTATAATAAAAGCGGAATTACTGTTCAACATAATGGTCTGCAATGGGTTCAGGAAACAGTGCATCTGGAAACAGTTCAGGTTGTTTCAACTGTAAGTGATGTTGAGAAGAGCGAAAGCGGCGGCGGTGGTAATTTTAGATACAAATTTTTACTAAAACCTGTTTATGAAATTGTAAATATTCGGAAAAATTCAGCCGCTGAAAAGTGCGGACTTCAAAAAGGAGATATTATCGTTAGTATTAATGGCGACAGACCTTATAGGCTTACTCTACAGCAGATAAATCAACTTTTAAAATCAGAGGAAGATATATTTATTAACTTAGAAGTTGAGAGAAATAGTCTTGTTTTAAAATTTCGATTCAGGCTCGAAGATGAGTTGTAATTCTATTTTCTGGATTAATTAAAGTTGTATAGAAAATTAAAATTAATCAGAATTTTATGTTTTTTTTGGCAAGTGTTTTATTATTTGTATGTTTAACGAAAATAATAATACATGATCAAAAACTACGTTAAATTCTTACAAATACCACTATTTTTTGTTTTTTTACTTATTTTACCTTCAAAAATATACGCACAATGTGCAGGAGATGATGCACAAAAAGTAATTTGTGATATCTACAATCCAGTTTACAAATCTATATCATTGTTTTCTCTATTAGGCGGCACACCAACTCCAGGCGGAACTTGGACAGATGACGATAATTCAAAAGGGCTTAACACTGCCACAGGCGAATTAAACGGACAACTTATAAGAAAAGGCGGTGTTTATCATTATACCTATACCGTTGCAAATGCAGCTGGCTGTATAGATGATAAGGCAGTTGTAACCATTACAATAGGAGCGTATGCAGGAGTTCCGGCTCCTTTTGCTACTGTATGCAGTTCTAAGAAAACATTTAATCTTTTTACCGCATTTAATAGTACGGTAATGGGACCACATTCAAACGGAACTTGGAAAGATAGTAAAGGAAATGCTGTTGGTTCAACAATTCCAATTGCAGGATTAGAAGGATCATTTCAGTTTACGTACACTGTTCCAGCAGTGATTGCTTGCTTACCAATTGCTCCAACCTCGACAATAACGGTAACAATTTTTAGAGCTCCCGAGGCAGGAGAAGGACAAGAGTTAGTGCTTTGCGGAACTACTGGTTTGGCAGGTTATACAGATTTAGATTTGCATACCTTACTTTCTAATGAAGAAAGCGGAGGAGAATGGAGAGGTGTTGGCTTAACTTCATTTCAAGATAATACCATCAATCTTCAAGAAGTGTTTGATAATAATGGACCTGGAACATACAATTACACTTATACCGTTTTGGCATATCCTAACAATATAATATGTCCAGATGAAACATCAGTTATTAGTATTGTACTCGAAAAACAACTTGATTTTACAGGAGCAAAGCTTGTTATAGAATCAGATATTTGCGAAGACAAGATTACGACGGCAGTATATTCGGCCAAAATTACACAAGGTCCACAGGTAATTCCAGATGGAGAATACGAAATTGCATTTGTAGTCTCTGGGCCAAATGGAGGCACAGAAACTATAAAGGCAAACTTTGTAAATGGAGAAGTTTCTTTTCCGATAAAATCATCTTATTTTAGACAAGTCGGAACTTTTAGAATGACCGTTACCAATATTATTTCAACCATAAGTAGAAAAGCTTGTGCAAATATTGTCAGTGATTTATTTTATGACTTAAGGATTAATCCGCTGCCTCGTTTAGACAATGCAGTATTAACATCAAGTCCTACCTGCCAAAACAAAGACGCCTCAGTAGATATTTCAAATATTGTGCAATTAGTCAATGGGCCATATACTATTATATACAATTTATCAGGAGATAATACCGCTGCGGGACAAACGGCAAACTTTATAGTTGCAGATGGAAAAGCAAATTTTAAAATTCCAGCAGCATTGAATATTAAAAGCGGAGTTTCAAAAATTACTATAATCAGAATTACAAATGCCGTTACTGGTTGTACAAATAATGTATTTCTTCAAGGAGATTTAATTATTAATCCGCTGCCAAATGCTGTAACAGTAAAAATTCAAATAGAAAATGTATGTTTTAATGATCCCGTTCCTGCTGTAGTTTCAGGATTAGGAAACTTAACAGATGCAGTACTTTCATATACACTTTCTGATAGTAATACTTCAACATTGCAAACTGTTGCTTTAAAAGTTGTAAATGGAAATGCAAGTTTTATTATTCCAGCTGGTTTACTTGTAAATACTGGTTCTACAACAATTTTAGCCAGTAATTTGATGAACGCCGTTACATTTTGTGATATTAATTTGTCTAATATTTTTGATACATTCATTATAAATCCTATTCCGTCGGCGCCGCTGGTAAGTAATCCGCAAACGTTTTGCAAAGTAGACGGTGCAACAATTGCAAATTTATCACCACGCGGATCTCAGTACAAATGGTACAATTCGGCAGCAGCGACAACACCGCTTGCAGATACTTACCTTTTAAAATCAGAAAGTCTTTATGTACGAGAAACTTCCGCTGCAAATTGTACATCAGCACCAACAACAGTTTCTATAGTAATAAACGATACGCCGGCACCAGTTTTAAATCCTGGTGGAGCAGATTTTTGCGGCTTGAAAAATCCAACTATTTCAGATTTATCAAAAGTAACAAATGTGTCGTCAACCGTTACTTGGTATGATGCCAAAGAAAATGGAAATCTGCTAAAATCAACAACTTCATTAGTTCATAATGCTGTTTATTATGGATACGATTTGTCGACTATAACAGATTGTATTTCGGATAATTATTTAGAAGTAGCAGTCTCACTAAAAGATTGTGATGTTGCAGAATTTGATTTTTTTATTCCTGACGGATTTTCACCAAATGGCGATAATGTAAATGATACTTTTAGGATTCCTGATATTGAATTTTTGTACCCAGATTATTCGCTTGAAATTTTCAATAGATATGGAAATGTAATGTTTAAAGGAAATATAAATAAACCCAATTGGGATGGAAGAAATTCTGAATCGGCTGGTTTTGGAGATGGAATAGCAGCTAACGGAGTCTATTTTTATATTATCAATTTCAATAAAGATAATAAACCTCCTAAACAAGGACGTCTTTACCTGAATCGATAATTTCTTTTTACATCATTTAACCTAGTTTTCAAATGAAAAAAATAATACTTCTTATTAGTTTTCTATATATAACATCCATTTCCGCACAACAAGATCCAGAATATACGCATTATATGTACAATATGAGTGTTGTAAATCCCGCATATGCGACGGGTGTTCCTGCAATGATGAATTTTGGGGGACTTTACAGAACACAGTGGGTTGGAGCAGTTGGAGCTCCCAAAACATTTACTTTTTTTGCACACAGTGCCATAACCGATAAAGTTGAAGCAGGTATATCATTTATTTCTGATGATATTGGCGACGGCGCAAAAAAAGAAAACAATGTTTATGCTGACTTTGCTTATGTTTTAAATTTAGGAGGAAAAAACAAACTGTCGCTTGGACTTAAAGCAGGATTTTCGTCTATGCAGACGAATTTTAACGGATTTAGATTTGCAGATCCTCAAACAGATTTTGCTTTCGCAGAAAACATAAACGCCACCAAACCTAATATTGGTGTAGGAGCTTATTATTTTAGAGACAATTTGTACGTAGGATTGTCAGTTCCTAATTTATTAAAATCAAAATATGTTGAAGAAAAATCGGGAATAAACGCTTTTGGCTCAGAAGCGATACACACTTTTTTGACTGCAGGTTATGTTTTTCAAGTTAATGACAGGCTGAAATTAAAACCCGCATTTATGTCCAAATTTGTCGTTGGAGCTCCAATTACATTAGACATTACAGCCAACGTTTTGTATAACGAAAAATTTGAGTTTGGAGCCGCTTATAGAATAGATGATTCTGTAAGTGCATTATTCAATATCAATGTTACACCGTCATTGAGAGTTGGTTATGCTTACGATTATACGTTGTCTAATTTAGGACAGTTTAATTCTGGAACCCATGAAATTATACTTCTATTTGACCTGGACTTATTAGGAAAAGGATATGACAAATCACCAAGATTCTTCTAAAATGAAAAATATGAAAAAATTACTCGTTATTATATTCGTATTTTCAATACAGTTTATAAATGCCCAAGACCTAGAATTAAGCAGAGCAAAGCGCTTTTTTGACAAAACGTATTACAGCGAATCGATTGTTTTATATGAAAAATTAGCAGAAGAAAAACCATCGCAAGAGGTTATTAAAAACTTAGCCGATTCTTATTTTTATACTAATGACTTAGTAAAAGCACAACGCTATTATCGTTTATTGATCAAAAACTATAATAACGGCTTAGATCGAGAATACTATTTTAGATATGCACAAACATTAAAAGCAACCAATAATTATGATGAAGCAAATACTTTCTTAAAGGAATATTATTCAAAATCAACGAATATAGAAGATCTTGCTGTTTTCGAAAAAGAGCTGAAAACACTCGAGAATGTTACAGCAATAGGCAAACGATTTGAAATTAAAAATCTAGCCCTAAATACCCCAAATTCCGAATTTGGAGCTGTAAAATATGGTGAGAATTTAGTATTTGCTGGCGTTAAATTAAAACCTGGTTTATTTGATAAAAAATACAAATGGGATAATGAAACCTATTTAAATTTGGTTACAATTCCTTTGAAAAACAGCAATTCAGCAGATTCTCTGACGCATTATTTTGCTGACGAATTACGAACAGGAATGCATGAATCTAATGCCGTTTTTACAAAAGATGGCAAAACCATTTATTTTACCCGCAATAATTCTAAAAACAGAAAGAAAAAGAAAGACGAAAATAAAATTTCAAATCTTCAGATTTTTAAAGCAGAATTAGTCGACGGAAAATGGACAAACATTACATCGCTTCCATTCAATAGTCCAAATTATTCAGTAGAACATCCAGCTTTAAGCGCTGATGAAAAAGTATTATACTTTGCTTCTGATATGCCCGGAGCTTTAGGATCTTTTGATATTTATTCCGTAAATGTAAATAAAGGCGCATTTGATACTCCAAAGAATCTTGGGCCAGTAATTAATACCGCTAAAAGAGAACAATTTCCTTTTGCATCAGCAGATAATAAACTTTATTTTTCTTCAGATGGGCATTTAGGTTACGGATCTCTGGATGTTTTTGTAACAGATATTAATGGCAATGAATATTCAAAACCAGTTAACATTGGATTACCGTTAAATTCAAATCTTGATGATTTTGCTTTTAATATAGATACCAATAAAGAAGGATATTTTGCCTCAAATAGAGAAGGAGGGAAAGGAAGCGATGATATTTATTGGTTCAAAGAAATTAAAGATTTAATTGTAGAAGATTGCAAACAATTGATTGCTGGTACTATTACAGATGTCGATACAAAATTAGCATTAGAAAACGCAACCATAATTTTACAAGATTCAGAAAATAAAAACCTGAATACAGTTACAACTTCAGCCGACGGAAAGTTTAGTTTTACAGTTCATTGTGAAGCTTCGTATAAAATTAGTGCTTTTAAAGAAAATTATACCAATGCGTCTAAAATATTGACATTAGATAAAACAAGAGATAAGATAAATGATGCTTCTTTGGCTCTAAAATCTTTAGAAGTTATTAAACAAGAAGAAAAGCAGATTGCAGAAAATAAAAGAAAACAAGAACTTATTATAGAAGAAGATAATAAGAAAAAAACAGCACTTGCCGCAATCGAATTGAAACAAAGGGAGAAAAAAGCAAAAGAAGCAGCAATTGTTGCCGCGGAAGTGAAAAAGAATGAAAAAGTAAAACAAATTTTAGAACAGGAAAAAGATGTTGTAAAAGATAATAAAGACAGATTAGTCATTAAAACAGATCCTATTTATTTTGATTACGATTTATGGTATATCCGAAAAGAATCTAAAGTAGTTTTGAGCAGAGTAGTAGAATTAATGAGGAAATATCCAGACATGGTTGTTGAAATTGGTTCACACACTGACTCACGAGGTAATTTGAAATATAATGAAGATTTATCTCAAAAAAGAGCCAATTCGACTAGAGAATTTATAATCGAATCAGGAATCAATTCAAAAAGAATTCAGGCAAAAGGATATGGCGAATCCGTTCCAATTGTAAAATGTAAAACAGATGAAGCCTGTACAGAAGAAGAGCATGAATTGAACAGAAGGTCTGAATTTGTAATTAAGAATTTATAGATTCGAAAATTATATAAAATTCTTTCAGTTGATTTCTTTTTTATTAATTTTATACAATAACCTTGATCAAATATTAAATATGAAAAATCTAGTTTTGCCTTGTCTGCTTGTAATCTGTATTGGATTTCAAAGCTGTAAAAATGAAGAAAAACGAAAAGAAGCCGAAGCAGCAAAAGCCGAGGGAGAAAAAATTGTAAGTACCGAATGCTATAAAGCGATATACGAGAAAGATACAATAGATTTAAAATTGAATACTTTAAAAAATGGTAGATTATCAGGTGATATGATCATGAAAGTTGCGCCTTCGACAGTAAGAACAGGAGAAGTTGCTGGTGAATTTCATGGCGATACATTATTCGTAGATTATACTTTTAGAGATAACGTTAATAAAAATACTACATTCAAAAACCCAATGGCGCTTTTAAAACGTGACAAACAGCTTATTTTAGGAAACGGAACCATGCAGACTACAATGGGAGTAACTTATATAGTAAAAGACAAACCTATTGATTTTGAAAAAGTAAAATATAAATTCGAAATCGCAGAATGCGCTGAGAAAACAGAAAAGTAGTCACAAGCTTGTCATTTTGACGAGGGAGACTTTACTTCATCATAAAAAAAGCCGTTTCTAATTAAAGAAACGGCTTTTACTATTTTTAGTTTTTATTTTTTTTATAAAACTTCTCCTTTAATTTTAAGGGCAACTCGGCCGTCAGGATAATTTACTGCATTAGTTTCAACCGTAATTGTTTTACGAATAGGACCAGAAACCATGTTGTATTTAACATCGATTTTTCCTTTTTTTCCCGGCATTACTGCTGCGGCAGGTTTAGTAACAACGATAGAACTAACTGTCGATTCTGCGCCAATAATTAAAAGCGGTGCATCGCCGGTATTAGTGAATTCAAAGGAGCGTACTCCATTATCACTTTTTGAAATTTTTCCATAATCAATCGTATTGTCTGAGGCTGCAAATTCAATCTTTGGGCCATTTTGTGCGTAGCCTATTGCGCTAAACAATACGACTGCAATAAAAGAGGCAACATTTTTCATTTTGAAATTATTTTTAATTGTAAGTAAATATACATTCTTTTAATTAACACACAAATTAATAATTCGCTTTTTATAGTGTCTTTAATTATTTACTTTTGCTGTCAGTTATAATTACAAAAATTGAACCATTTTTTGTTTAATTGTTTTAAACGTTAATTCGTTTAATCGATTTATGCTCTGAAAATACGGGCTGCAAAATAAAACAGTTAAACAATTAAACGATTCAACAGTTAAACAAATTAACGATTAAACAACCTATTTAAATGACAATTCCAGCACAATTTGACGCTAAGACGATTGAGAACAAATGGTATGAGTATTGGATGAAAAACAATTATTTTCATTCAGAACCAGATCATAGAACGCCGTATACTATTGTAATCCCGCCTCCAAACGTCACTGGTGTCTTGCATATGGGACATATGCTGAATAATACTATTCAGGATGTTTTAATTCGTAGAGCACGTTTAAAAGGTTTCAACGCCTGCTGGGTTCCGGGAACGGATCACGCATCGATTGCTACAGAAGCAAAAGTTGTAGCAAAATTAAAAGCAGAAGGAATCAATAAAAATGATTTAACTCGTGAAGAATTCCTAAAACATGCTTGGGAATGGACAGATAAATATGGAGGAACAATCCTTGAGCAGCTTAAAAAATTAGGTGCTTCATGCGATTGGGAACGTACTAAATTTACTATGGATCCAGATATGTCTGCATCTGTAATTAAATCGTTTGTAGATTTATACAACAAAGGATTAATCTACAGAGGATACCGAATGGTAAACTGGGATCCAGAAGCTAAAACAACTTTATCTGACGAAGAAGTTATTTACGAAGAACAACAAGGAAAATTATTTTTCTTAAAATATAAAATTGAAGGTTCAGAAGATTTCTTAACTATTGCAACAACGCGTCCTGAAACTATTTTTGGAGATACTGCAATTTGTATCAATCCAAACGATGAGCGTTTTGCACATTTAAAAGGGAAGAAAGCTATAGTGCCAATTTGTGGTCGCGTTATTCCAATTATCGAAGACGAATATGTTGATGTTGAATTTGGAACAGGATGTTTAAAAGTGACTCCTGCTCACGATATGAACGATAAAACGTTAGGAGAAAAACACAATCTTGAAATCGTTGATATTTTTAATGAAGATGCTACATTAAATAGTTTTGGATTGCATTATCAAGGAAAAGACCGTTTTGTGGTTCGTACCGAAATTGCAAAAGAATTAGAAGAAATTGGAGCTTTGGCGAAGACCGAAATCCACTTGAACAAAGTAGGAACTTCTGAAAGAACCAAAGCCGTAATCGAGCCAAGATTATCTGATCAATGGTTTTTGAAAATGGAAGATCTAGTAAAACCTGCAATTAAATCTGTTTTAGTTGACGGTGATATTAAATTACATCCAAAACGTTTTGAGAATACGTATGCACACTGGTTAAACAATATTCGCGATTGGAATATTTCTCGCCAATTATGGTGGGGACAACAAATTCCGGCTTACTATTATGGAGACGGAAAAGAAGATTTCGTAGTTGCTGAAAATATTGAAGACGCATTAGTTTTAGCACAGCAAAAAACTTCAAACCTGAAACTTGAAACAAAAGATTTAAAGCAAGATGTTGATGCATTAGATACTTGGTTTTCATCTTGGTTATGGCCGATGTCAGTTTTTGGCGGAATCATGGATCCTGAAAGTGCAGATTATAAATATTATTATCCAACAAATGACTTGGTTACAGGTCCGGATATTTTATTTTTCTGGGTTGCTAGAATGATCATTGCAGGTTACGAATACGCAGGTGAAAAACCATTTACAAACGTATATTTAACAGGTTTAGTTCGTGATAAACAACGTCGTAAAATGTCTAAATCATTAGGGAATTCTCCTGATCCTTTAGATTTGATCGATAAATTTGGTGCAGATGGTGTTCGTGTAGGATTGCTTTTAAGTGCTTCTGCAGGAAACGATATTATGTTTGACGAAGAATTGTGTAATCAAGGAAAAGGTTTCTCTAATAAGATTTGGAATGCTTTCAAATTGATTAAAGGTTGGGAAGTTTCAGAAACTATCGCTCAGCCAGAATCTTCAAAAGTGGCAATCGAATGGTACGAAGCAAAATTGCAGCAAACTTTAGTTGACATTGAAGATAATTTTGAGAAATACAGAATTTCAGATTCATTGATGGCCATTTACAAATTGGTTTGGGATGATTTCTGTTCTTGGTTCTTAGAAATGATCAAACCTGCATACCAACAGCCAATTGATAAAACAACATTTGATAAAGCAATCGAAATGTTAGAAAGTAATTTGAAATTACTTCACCCATTTATGCCTTTCTTAACGGAAGAAATTTGGCAGTTAATTGCCGAAAGAACTCCGGAAGAAGCCTTAATCGTTTCAACTTGGCCAGAATTAAAGCCTTTTGACGCTAAATTAATTGCTGATTTTGAAAATTCAATTGAAGTAATTTCTGGAATTAGAACTATTCGTAAAGACAAAAATATTCCGTTTAAAGATGCAATCGAATTAAAAGGAATAAATAGTGAAAATGTTTCTATTTACTTTGATTCAGTTGTAACGAAATTAGGAAACGTTTCTGTTTTCGAATATGTTTCTGAAAAAGTAGACGGCGCATTATCTTTCCGTGTAAAATCAAATGAATATTTCATTCCGATTACAGGAAATATTGATGTTGAAGCAGAAATTGCAAAACTGACAGAAGAGTTGAATTATACAAAAGGATTTTTGAAATCTGTAGAAGCAAAACTTTCTAATGAAAAATTTGTAAACGGAGCTCCAGAAAAAGTCCTAAACATAGAGAAACAAAAACAAGCCGATGCTTTAGCAAAAATTGCGACAATCGAGCAGAGTTTGGCTGGTTTGAAATAAAAAGAAATCTCCTTTATAAAAAAAATCCCAATACTGAAGTTTTTCAGGATTGGGATTTCTTATTTTATATTAATAATAAGTATAATTTTTTTCAATGAGATAGAGAATTTCGTTGCTGCGGTTATAATGGTAACGTTTTTCTTTAGGATAGCCGTCTGTATTGAGATCATAACTATAACGGTTAGCTTCGGTAAAAATTCCATTTATTTTTTCACTAGAAAAAGTTATATTATTAGAATTGCTAATGTCTTTAATATCAAAATGTCTATTAAAAACATTTTCAAATGAATCTGTAAAATACAATTTATCGAATCCTGTAATGTTTTTATATATAGATGGTTTTGTGTCATACTCGTAATTGTAAGTTGACGTAAGTGAACCTTGTGAGTTGAATTTTTCTCTTTTTAAAATGTTACCGTTATCGAAATATATTTTTACTTTAGAAGTAGAGTCACTTAGTACCCAATCATTATTAAAATAAGTATAAATATAAATGTCTGCAAGATTTTCGGAGATGTAATTATATACGTACTTAGTTTGGTTCATTGCGGGGAAAATAGTCCCGCTATTTGTGTTTTTGAAAATAGCAGTTTTTAGCTTGTTATTCTCATAAGTGTATTCTGTGCTAACATATAGTTGATCATTTATGTAACCATCTTGCTGGGTGATTAAATCTCCTGTATAGCTATAGGTTATTTTTAAAAGACCAACATTAGTACCAACTGTTGTCGCTTCTTTGATTTTAAAACCATTATAAGTAAATGTTATTACTTGACCACTTGAAGGGTTTATCTCCAGAATTGATTTGACTAGAAGCTTCGTATTTTCTTTTACCGGTTCTTTTGGATCTATTGGTTCTTTTATTTCATTTTCTGAACAAGAAGTGACGATTAATAATAATAATCCAATTAGAGGTTTTAGTTTATTCATTTAGAATTTGTTTTAAGAAAATTAGATATTAATTATTTCAAGTGAATAAAAACAACTGTAAATCTGACAAATGTAATTAAAAAGTAAAATGAAAAAATGACGTTTTATTTGATGAAGCTTATCTTGCGAGTTCTATTTCGGGTGTTTTGTTTATTTTTTATTTCTTGTCAAAACTAGAAACAAAGGATAAGAAACGACCGTAATACCAACAATTATAATAAAGCTTTTAGGATCGCTGTAAATAAAACCTGCAAGTAATGCGATAGAAAATACAATCGCAATTATCGTTGTCCAAGGATACCAAAAAGAGCGGTAAGGTCTTGGCAGATCAGGTTCTTTTGTTCTTAATTTTAAAAGAGAAAAATAAGCCAATCCCCAAACAATAATCGAGATAAAAGCGGCAAAAGAAAACAACACTTCAAATGAGCCTATGCATATTAAAAATAAACTGAAAAGTGATGAAACTAAAAGCGCAACAATAGGAGTTCCGCCTTTGTTTACCTGCGTTCCTTTTTCAATAAAAAATCCATCACGACTTAATCCGTAAAGAATCCTTGGCGGAATCATCATAAAAGCATTTAAGATGCTGATTAGAGAAAAAATAGAAATCACCGTAACGATTACAGCGCCATTTTCTCCAAAAAGAATTTTAGCAACATCGGCAGCAGCGAGATTTGATTTGGCTAAAGTTTCAATTGGCAGAACATGAAAAAAAGCTGCATTTACTAAAACATAAATTGACATAACTAACAAAACACCGCTGTACAATGATCTAGGAATATTTTTGCTTGGATCATCGTTTTCTTCAGCAAAAAAACAAACGCTGTTCCAGCCATTATAAGTGCCAATGATAAGTTGCAAGGATTTGAAAAAACCGAAAATTAAACCAATTTGAAAAAAAGAACTATCCGTTTTTATCGGTGCAGTTTCAATACCAGAATACATAAAACAGGCCACTACTAAAGCAACAAAACAGATCACTTTAAGTAAGCTTGTAATCTGCTGAATAACACTTCCGTTTTTTACACCGCTTAAATGTATTAGTACAAAAGCAAGTAGTAAGGAAATTGCCATTACTGCAGCGTAGTTTGCAAGCGAAGGAAATAGAATAATAATATATTCGCTGATTACAATGCAATAAAAAGCGGGTGGAATAACATTTGTAATATAATCGAACCATCCAGACAAAAAACCTGCATATTCTCCAAAAGCTCTTTTAATATAATTATAAGAACCGCCTGCTTTTGGTAACATAGTTGCAAGCTCTGCATACGAATTGGCGCCCAGTAAAACATATAAACCTCCAAAAAGCCATGAAGCAATTATAAGCCAGTAATTACTAAGCATTTCGGCAATAGTTCCAGGTGTTCGTAAAATACCAACTCCAATCGTGCCTCCAATTAATACCGCAATATTAAAACTTAGACCTAAACTCTTTTGCAATTGATTTTTTTTGAAATCTGACATATTTGGATTTTTTGTTTTGTGGAATAAGAGGTATCTGCTGAGCAAAAGTAATACAATTAGAACGTTTCCTTATTTATAGAAATAAAAAACCTTATCTAGTTGCAGATAAGGTTCGTGTATTAAAAAACCAAAACTCTTTCTGTTTTTCAAAAAATGAAAAGGCAGAAAAAGCTTTGGTTCATTATAATCTAATTCAAATTTTTAGAATTTGTAACGCAAACTTGTCATAATTTGACGAGGTGCGATTGGATTCACACTATAGTTTTCGTGAACTGTATAATTCAACTCATTTGTTATGTTTGATAATTTACATAAAATTGAGATTTTTCTCCAAGTATATCCAGCAGATACATCAATTGTAGTGTAACCTTCTAGAGGAATTTCTCTGTCGTTTATAGTTTGTACTCCAGTTTTAGGATCAATTACAACTAAATTATTCCATCCTCCAATTCTTTTACCAATGTAATTTCCGATTGCTCCAAAAGAAACACCTTTTAATAAACCATCTTGAAGTGTGTAAAAGAAACTTAAGTTTGCAGTATTTGCAGGAGTTCTAGCCAAACGATCACCTTCGATAAAACTACCGTTTAAACCTGAAGTTTTGCTGTAACGCATATCATTGTAGCTGTAACCAGCAATAATATTTAAACCATCAACTGGTCTTGCAGTAACGTCGATTTCAATACCTTTACTTTTAGTTTCACCGCTTAATACTTTTACGTTTGTATCTGTATTAGGAGTTCCGTCAGCTTTAAATTCAGCAGTTTGAGCTAAATTACTGTTTGTGATTTGATAAAGTGTAACGTTTGTACTTAATAAACCTCTCCAGAAATCTTTTTTAATACCCACCTCATATTGGTCAATGATAGATGGTTTGATAGCTTCACCATCAACAGTTGTTCCTGTATTTGGAGTAAATGAGTTTGCATAACTTGCAAATAATGAAGTGTTTTTTGTAGGCTGATAAACTAAACCAACTTTAGGAGAAAAAGCAGCATCTGTCAATTTTTGTCCTTTAGTTATTGTAGCTTTAGTGTAATCAGTTGTTTCAGCTTGAGTTTCTTGCCATGACCAACGTAATCCTGCTAAAACTTTAAATTGCTCTGAAATAGAAATTAAATCTTGAGCATAAATTCCAAAACGGTTTGAATCCGTATTTACAAGTCTTGTAGCATTTGCATTTGGAATATCCATACGCTGTCCGTCATAAATAAGATCGTAAATGTTTACACGGTCGTATGCATTAACAATGTATTTTCCTTTAGCATCTTTTACTGCTTTTTCGTCAAAAGCATAAGTATAAGCTTGAGTGAATGAGTTTTCTAAATCAACACCTGTAAAAATTTGGTGTTTAACTTTTCCAGTATGAAAAATCCCTTGTAAGCTTAATTGCTCACCAATGATTTGCTCAAAGTTTTGATTTTGTCCTAATGGGCGAATATAATCACCATTTACATAATTTGGAATTGTTGTGTCGATAGATACACGCTCAGTTCCTTTAGAAGTTCTTTTGTAATTTTGGAATGACGTATTGAAATTAAGTTTCCAGTTGTCATTAAAATTATGATTAACTAAAGCCGAAACACTTGCTTGATTTGTCTTTCCATAAGACCAAAGTGCTCCTAAATATTTGTTTCTTGGTACATCAGCAATTTCTTTTCCAATTATTCCTGTTCCAAAATCTGGAGTCCAGTCGTAGCTTAAATAATCACCTTGAAGTGTAATTTGAGTTTTATCGCTCAACTTAAATAAAAATGAAGGATTTAAGTAGTAACGCTCATTTTTTACAACATCTCTAAAACTCTCTGAGTTTTCGTAAGAACCAGTAAAACGGTAAGCAATATAACTATTTAAAGGGCCGTAAATATCAATAGAAGGCTTATAGTAAGAGAAACTTCCAATTTGCATAGAAACCTCTCCGCCTTTAGTAAATTGAGGAGTTTTAGTTACCATGTTTAAAATCCCACCTGGAGCAACGTTTCCGTATAATAAAGCAGCACTACCTTTTAAAAATTCTACTTTTTCTAATGAAGAAACTTCAGGCATAGATCCGCTGCTAAAACGGAATCCGTTTTTAAACATATTGTTTGCACCCATGTCGTAACCTCTTGAAAAGAATGATTCTTGAGCACCACCACGAGCAGAACCTACGTAAACACCGTTCATGTTTTTAACAACTTCACTCAATCTAATTGCTTGCTGTTGTGCAATTATATCGCTGCCGATAATTTGAACACTTTGAGGCAAGTCCATAACCTTAATACCAGAACGTGCAGCTTCAATAGGTTTTTTAGGCTTATTTGTTGTTATTAAAACTTCATTAAGAATTTCTCCTTTTTTATTTTTTACCGTATCATTAAGAGTTGTGGTATTGTCGGCACTTGAATAATCTTGACTATAAGACGCTAAACTAATCAAGGATAAAGCGAGTAGTAAGTTATATTTCATTTTACTTATTTAGATTTAATAAAAATAATTTTTTGCAAATATAACACCGCATAAAGTCTTTAACAAAATTTTTAGAGGTGTTTTATCGCTTAAAATATTCTTAGTTTTATCTTAAGATTGTCTTAAGAAGTTTTAATGTTGATTTAATTTTATTATAAGGTTGTTCTAATGTTATTTTAATGTTGACGGTTCAACACTAAAAAAAACCTTGCTCAAAAGAACAAGGTTTCATGAAGATAAACTTCGTGATTTGATCTAAAAAAAGATTGAAAATTATTTAACCGTGATTAAGTAAGTAGCCATTTTCCAGATTTCATCGTATTTTTTGCCATTGTGTTCACCAGCAGCTTTTTCAGTATAAGCAAATTCTACCATATAATTTCCAGACCAGATTGGCGTAAACGAAAACTCGCCTTTGTCATTTGTCCATAATTCTTTTTCCCAGCCATTTGGAGCGATAACTTTTATTTTTTGCTCCTTTGCAACTGTACCATCATATAAAGCCACACCATTTATTTTTGCATCTTTTTTTGTACTGTCGGCATTTTCACTAAATACGCTGATTACATTTTTGTTGGCAGAAGCAGAATTTCCTGCAGTTTTATTTCCAACAACAACAGTTGCGCTTGAGTTGTAATCAAGAACCATAGTTCCGTAAACATCTTTTACCTTATGATGCATTACAACCGTGTAAACTCCGTCTTCATCAGGAGTAAAAAAAGCTTGATATTTATTGTCTAAAGCTTTTGCAGTAAGTTTTGTTTCTTTTTTTGAAGGAGAAACCAATATTAAGCTAAAATCTTTTAAATCAGAAAACCATTTGTCCGCTTTTGTAATCTCATTATCTGAAAATTCTCCAAAGTAAACCGAGATTTCTTGCGCTTTGCCTTTTGTTCCAGCAGCTTTAGTTTCAATCCAAAGAGCGTGAGCAAAAAGTTGAGGCGCAGCAAAAAATGCTAAAAATAAAAATGTTATTGTTTTTAAAGTATTTGATTTCATATGATCAAGATTAATTTATTAAGTATGATAATGGTACAAACTTAAAGTTTATTTAGAACAATTAAAAATAAAAGTAAAAATCTTTAAAGCTAATTCTTATTTGGCTTGTTAAAACCTTGATTTTACTTGGTGTTTGTAAATGAAACGCATTTAAGCATTTTTTGTTTTTTATGTATTTAAAGTCATTATTTATTATTAAAATGAAAAGTTGCTGTTATATTTTTGAAGGTAAAACAGTTGAATTGGTATTTTGTAAATAGAAAAAGCAAAAAGGGTCGCAGTTCCTTTTAAAAAGCCCTAATTTTGCGATCTGAAAAAAGCCTTCATGATTTTACCATTCTTTAAAAAAATTCAAAATACACCTAGAGGATATCGTATCGCCAATACCGTATTTTTTTTCCTTTCAGGTTTTGGATATTCTTCTTGGGTTTCTAGAATTCCGCATATACAAGCACAATTACATTTATCTGAAGCCGAATTTGGAGCAGTTTTGTTCGCATTTCCAATTGGATTAATGCTGACAATGCCTTTTACAGGAAGATTGCTCAATAAATACAGCAGTCGATACATTATGCTTTTGGGAGCTATCATGTTCAATATTGTATTATCACTTCCAGGATTGGTTGCGTTTGTCTGGCAGCTGGTTTTTGTACTTTTAATTTTTGGAGCTTCACGTAATATTTTTAATTTATCCATAAATGCACAATCTTTAGAGGTTCAAAAATTATATCCCAAATCGATCATAACTCGTTTTCATGCCGTTTGGAGTATTGCCGTTTTTACAGGTGCAGGTTTAGGTTATGTTATGGTAACGCAGCAAATTGCGCCATCGCATCACTTGTTAGGAGTAAGCGTTTTTATGATGGCGCTGACAGCTTGTTTTTATCCAATGAGTATTCATAATGAACCCGTTCCAGTAAAAAAGAAGTTCTTTTCGATGCCCGAAAAAAATCTGGTAAAATTTGCCTTGATTTGCTTTGTTTCAATGGCCTGCGAAAATACAATGTACGATTGGAGCGGAATTTATTTCGAAAATATACTAAAAGCTTCGCCAAAGTTAACCAGTGCAGCATTTGTCTTTTTTGCAACAGCCGTAACTTTAGGACGCTTGTTTGGTGATTATGGTGTAATGAAATTTGGTACCAAACGAATTCTGTTTTACAGCGGCGTTTTAATCACAGTAGGATTTGGAATCTGCTTTATTCTGCCGTACGCTTATCCAACTATTTTTGGTTATGTTTTAATTGGTTTTGGAGTGTCCTGTGTAGTTCCGCTTGTGTTTAGTATTGCCGGAAGATCATCAACATTAAGCAGCGGTTCAGCTTTAACATCAATATCTACAATTGGTTATCTCGGATTTTTATTAGTGCCGCCAATGGTTGGTTTTATCTCCGAATATCTAAGTATGAAATGGGCCTTTTTAGTAATGGCACTTTTAGGAATACTTATGATTTTTATGGTCAATAAGATAGGGGAGAACGAGTAGGTTTTTTGAAGGTACTGAGATTCTAAGTCGGTAAGAGACTGAGGTTTTTTGATGCAAAGGCACTAAGTTTTTTATTTTTTTTAGATTCTATAAAAATGAATAGCGTCCAGCTTTAGCTGGATGTAAATAGTAAAATTTAGAGTAGAGGCTTTAGCCAAAATTTATTTGTTTTTGGCTAAACCTAACAGGCTTTCAAAACCTGTTAGGTTTTTGTTGAGTATCATAAAGTTGTAAATCAAATCTTCGATTCACATAGAACTTATTTCTTCGTCATAACAAACTTCTCTGAACTTGGTTTTCCATTCAAGTTTCCAGAAATTTCAGCAGTTAAAGTATTGTCTGCACCTTTTGTATAAGTGATTTTTTGAGGATAATCGTGTTTAGCGTTTTCAAAAACCAATTGTTTGTCAGACTCTAAAGTTGATGCAAAAGAAACTGGTTTGTCATCATTTTGCCCTTTTACAGTTGCTTTATACGTTAAAGTTTCTCCAAGTTGTGCCAAAATAATAGATTCAAAATGGATAGTGTCTTTACCTTTTATAAAATAAGAGGAAGCGCTGAAAGTACTATCGTTTAATTTTTGCCAGTTTTCAGTAAGAACACCGTCAGTCGATTTGTTTTCCCAGTTGCCAATAAGCCAGTCGGCAATTTTGATTTTATCTTTTTCTACAGATTCCTTTTTTTGACAAGAAACAGCTGTTATAACAAGTGCTAAAAGAGTAATTTTCTGAAACATATTTATGAGTTTTGATTGCACTAAAGTATGAAAAAAATTGATGCCACGAATTACACGAATTTTCACGAATTAATTTTTAAAAAATTGGAAATGTTTTGCCACCGATTAAAAGGATTAAAATGATTTTGTTTCATGCAGATTTATTTTTGATTCTGTGTTAAATAATCTTCGATTATCTGCTTAAATCTTTTTAAATCTGCGTAAAAATCAATTCGTGAAAATTCGTGGCAACATACACACAAAGTAAAGAATCATTCAAATCCTTTTAATCAGTGGCTAAAAAAACTAAACGCTTTCCTGTAAAATAGAATAAACCAATTCTTTAGTAGGTTTTTGATCTTTTAGTTTGGCGCGAACTTCATCAAAAGTCACTTTAAAATCACAACCCGATTTATATTCAGCGCAGCCGTAAGCCGTTTTTCCCTTTAAGATTGTTCCTTTTTTACATTTCGGACAGGTTAAAGAATCAGATGATTCATTTGTTGTCTGTTTAGCTTGAGTTTTCTTAGGTTCTAGTTTTAGTTTGAAATTTTCTTCAAAACGAATCAAACCTTCAACAGTTCCAGAATCTGTCTTAAAGCCTTTTATATTTACGGTTGAACCTTTTTGAAGCAGTCTTAAGTATTGACTTTCGGTAATTTTTTTATCTGCAAAAACATTAGGCAGGACAAAATCGCAGCCAGATTTATACTCGCTGCATCCAAAAGCTGATTTTCCTTTGATAAAATTTCCTTTTTTACATTTCGGACAGGTTTCAGACAAAATACCAGCGGCTTTCTTTTTTTCTGCTTTAACAACAGGTTTCTGGATTGTTGCAGCATGCGAAATATTGGCATGTTTGGTTTCGCTTCGTACTTCATAGACTAAAGCTTCAACCATGCGTTTCATGTTTTTTATAAAAGCTGCGGCAGTAAAACTGCCTTTTTCAATGTCTTTCAACTGTTTTTCCCAAGAACCAGTAAGTTCTGCCGATTTTATCAGTTCATTCTGAATTGTATCAATCAACTGAATTCCTGTTATAGTTGGTAAAACTTGTTTTTTATTTCGAACAATATATTGACGTTTAAAAAGCGTTTCGATAATATTCGCTCGTGTTGACGGACGACCAATACCGTTTTCTTTCATCAATTCGCGCAAATCTTCATCGTCAACTTGTTTTCCTGCTGTTTCCATGGCGCGCAGTAAAGTAGCTTCGGTAAAATGATTGGGCGGTTTGGTTTCTTTTTGCAGAAACGAAGGTTCGTGCGGACCTTTTTCGCCCACAACAAAACTTGGCAGTAAATCGGCTTCTTTTTCTTTTGCATTTGGATCTTCAAAAACAACTCGAAATCCTTTTTTTAAGATTTCTTTCCCTGTTGCTTTAAAAGTTACATCAGCAGCTTTTCCAATAACTGTAGTATTTGCAACTAAACAATCATCATAGAAAACGGCAATAAAACGCTTTGTAATAATATCATAAACTTGCTGCTGATTGTATTGCAAATTAATTTCTATTCCAGTTGGAATAATAGCGTGGTGATCTGTTACTTTTTTATCGTTGAAAACCTTAGGCGATTTCTTTATTTTTTTGCCTAAAAGCGGTTGTGTCAGTTCTGCGTAATGCGTTAATTTTTGCAAAATCCCAGTTACTTTCGGATAAATATCTCCAGGCAGAAAAGTCGTATCAACTCTTGGATATGTAATGGCTTTTTGTTCGTATAAAGACTGCGCAATTTTAAGCGTTTCTTCTGCCGAAAATCCAAACTTTTGATTGCAATAAACTTGTAAACCAGTCAAATCAAAAAGTTTTGGTGCATATTCGTTTCCGTTCTTTTTGTCAACAGAAACAATTTCGAAATCACTTTCTTTGACTTTCTCGGCTAGAATTTCACCATCTTCTTTTTTCAGAAAACGACCTTCTTCATAACTAAAAAGCGTTTCTCTATATAGAGTCTGTAATTCCCAATATGGCTGAGGTTTAAAGTTTTCGATTTCTTTAAATCGATCTACAACCATTGCTAATGTTGGCGTTTGCACGCGTCCAATAGACAAAACTTGTTTGTAACCGCCATGTTTTACAGTATACAAACGAGTGGCATTCATACCAAGCAGCCAATCGCCAATTGCTCTTGAAAATCCAGCGTAGAATAAATTATCGTAGTTTTCAGAAGGTTTTAAGTTGTCAAAACCCTCTTTTATCGCTTCGGTAGTAAGAGATGAAATCCATAGACGTTGTATTTCGCCTTTATAATTTGCTTCGTTCATTACCCAGCGCTGAATTAATTCTCCTTCTTGCCCGGCATCCCCGCAGTTTATAACCAATTCGGCTTTGTCAAAAAGGCTTTTTATAATTTTAAACTGCTTTTGGATTCCTGAATTCTGAACTACTTTGGTTTCAAATTTCTCAGGAAGCATTGGCAGATTGTTCAAATCCCAGCTTTTCCAGTGCGGTTTATAATCGTTAGGTTCTTTTAAGGTGCATAAATGTCCAAAAGTATAGGTCACAGCATAACCATTGCCTTCGTAATACCCGTCGTGTTTGGTATTGGCACCCAAAACGGATGCGATTTCACGTGCTACACTTGGTTTCTCAGCAATACAGACCTTCATTTTTCTCCTTCTTATTTGAAGGCGCAAATTAAGAATTTAGAAATTGGTATTGAAATTTTTTGCCACAAAGGCGTAAAGACACCAAGCTTTTTTATTGGTTAACTTTAAAACGAGGTGACTTTGCAGTTAAATTTCCCGTTGATATTGGAAAGTTTATTGTTTTAACCTCAATACCTTAGAATCTCAGCCTCTCAGAACCTTAGCATCTTAGACTCTTAGTTCCTCAGAGAAAAAATTCAACATCATTTTCAAGGCATTTTCCGAATGCATTTTATCGCCATTTTCAAGAGATTCCTGTGCCGCTTTAGAAGCTCTTTCACGCATATTCAATTCATAAAACGAAATGGCTTCTTGCAAGGTATTGTATTTATTAGAAGTTAAAGATTCACTTAATTCCAAAGCATCAAGCATCGCCATATTGGCGCCTTCGCCTGCAAATGGTGGCATTACATGAGCAGCATCACCTATAATTGTGGCATTTGGCAAAGCTTCCCAAGTTTGATTTAAAGGCATACAATAAATTGGTCTTGAAATAAATGGCGTTGTGACATTTTCGAATAATTCGTACCAAATCGTACTCCATTCTGGATATTCATTTTTGAACCAATTTAGTATTTGTGTTTTATCCGAATAATCTAAACCACTGTCAGCAGTCCAGTTTTCATTTGCTCTAAAGCTGGCATAAAAACCAAGATCTCCGCCGCCTTTTTGTCCAAGTAATATATTTTTGTTATTCCCAAAAGCCATAATTTTACCGCCTTTGCATAATGAATCAATGTTAGGAACTGCTTTTTGAGAATCATAAACATTGCCTTCAAGCATGGTTATGCCCGAGTAAATGGCTTTGATATTTGTAATATAAGGACGTATTTTAGAGTTTGCTCCATCAGAACCTATAACAACATCTGCGTAAGCAGACGAACCATTTTTAAAATGGAGCAGCCAACCGTTATTCTGTTTTTCCATCGAATCAAAATGACTGTTCCAAATTACCGTTTCGGGTTGTAAAGATTCTAGCAATATTTTTCGTAAAGTACCGCGATCAATTTCAGGACGAAAATATTCATTGTCAAAATCTTCCTCACGATTGGTATCATGGTCACTAAAAAATATAGCAGCCTGCTCATTTACGATAAGAGTTTTATCGGCACCAGGAAGAAAATTGGTTTTAAATTCTTCAAACAAATCAGCCTTTCGGATTGCAGCAAGTCCAGAATCATTATGTAAATCGAGCAGCGAACCTTGTACTCTTGCATTTTTATTCAAATCTCTTTCATAAACCTTTACATTCACGTTTTGCAGTTGTAAAAGTCTTGCCAATGTCAGTCCTCCGGGACCGCCGCCAATAATGGCAACTTGTTTATTTTGTAGTAACATCTCGTATAGTTTTAGTAATACGAGGCAAAATTATTGTTGTTTCAAGACAGATAATAGTATAAATCGGTCATCTTTATTTTTTAATAATTCGCTGGGAACAACGCCCGAGAATTTTTTAATTTCTTTGATAAAATGAGTTTGATCGGTAAAGTTTAATTCGGGAAATAGTCTGCCTTTTGCAATATGCTGTAAAGAAGCTTTGAAACGTAGAATTTTGCAAAAAGCGTTCAAAGAAAGTCCAAATTGCTTATTAAAATAGCGGTTAATTTCTCGGCTGTTCCAAGCTATTTTTTCCGAAAGTTCTTTCACTTTTATTTCACCATTTGCAGCGTATATAAGTTCAAAAATTAGACGTTTTCTTTCGTCTATTGTTTTTGGTAAAAGGTTCTTTAACTGTACAGTTATTTTTTGCTGAAAAGCTTCAAAATCTTTCAAATCATCAGGAGTAATATTCCAGAAATCTGTGGGCATATTTTTTGCACTGTTTAGAATATCGGCAATCGAAGTCTGCAAAAGATACTCTACACCAAGCGGTTTAAAACTCACTTTAAACGCAATTGTGTGTGGCGGAATAACTCTTTCTTCGGGTATTGTTTCTAAGCCAATTAATACAATCTGAAAAGGCGCTTGATCGGATTGCAGAAAAAACAAATCGACTCTTCCGTCTGGCATTAAAACGACTTCTTTTGCTTTATCTGACGGATTGCAGAACATACCAATGTTTTCTACAAAGTCAGCAAGCGGCTTTTCTGGCAAAAGAAAATTATAATAGAAGTCGTTACTCATACGAAATAAGTGTTTTATCACGAAAATACAAAACTACTTAACTTAGCTGTTGTTTATAGTTGTTTTTTAACACATAGAAACATAGATTTTAGGTGTAAAAAAGAAGGTGAAAGAGAAAAATATTTCTTTCACATAGTAAGTTATGTATAAAAATAAATAATTAAAACGTGTTTTTATGAGATTAAAATTGATGTAGAAATTACTGTTTAGTAGATCTTTCTTTGAATAATTAATTCAGTACATGAGATCTAATAGAAGCAATGATTTCTTGGTAATTCTCAAAAGAATCTGGGCTGATTAATATTTTTTTTCCGTCTTTGAGAATCACTATGCTTTCAAAATAACCTGAAGTTATTTGACCTGCTTTTCCAGACATTCCTTGAACCCTTATAGTATCTAGATTTGCTACTAATGAATAAGGAATAAAAGTCTCTTTTTTTGAGACAAAATTTATTTTTGTTATACCTTCTTCTGAAACAATAATTTCATTAATTGTTCGAAGATTAATAACTTGAAAAAAGATACTAACAGTGAAAAATAGAAAAAATAATATAATTGTTTCATAAACTCCACTAACGACTTTATCATAGAAAATTAAAAAACAAAAACAAGTAAAGAGAAAAAGGCTGTTTTTTCTAATTAAATATAAGGGTCTAAATTTTGAATGTACTTTCATGTTTTAAGCAAAGAAATTCATAACGATTTATAGAAAGTGGATCATACAAGTTTCTTTAAAATTAAACTTTCTTTCTTCTATCAGTAAGATATTTTCTAATTGGAGTATCATACAAAACCATTGTCAAATAAGCGAAACCAAGCAAAAGTGCTGTTCCTGCAATTATAATCAAAGTCAGCTCGCCAACTGCGGGTTTGTATTTGGTGTAATAACCTGCAAAAATCCACATTACAGCATAATGAGTGATGTATAAAGGATAAGATATTTTTCCGAAGAAAACGCAAATTTTTCTAAAACCTTCTGTTAATGAAGCTCCAGCGCCCAATGCAATCAATAAAGGGAAATACAGTAAAACTACTAATGGTTCTGTAAGCCAGTTCCAACCAGAAAACGGCATTACAAATGTTAACAGCAATAATACAGATAACCCAATAAATCCAAGTTTTGATTTAATAATCCAGTTTGAACGGTAAATGAGCATTCCTGCTAAAAAAGAAAACGAAATACGAGCGCATCCATCCCAAAAAGTTTCTCCGCTCCATCCGCCCATCAACGAACCTCCCGCGCGATGACTTACAAAACAAATTCCTGCGGCAGCCAAAAGCGTTAGTAAAAAAAGCCATTTACGGCTTAATTTATGAAGGAAAAGCGCGTAAAGAATATTAGCAATATATTCCCAAAATAAAGACCACGCCGGCGCATTTAAACCAAATATATTGAAATAACGATCTGGCATTACAGGAAAAGGAATTAGAAGCATCGAAGTAATAAACAACAAAATTAACTTGCCAGTATCATAAGTTGCCGAATGACCGCTGAAAGGATCAAAAAGAAAGGCAAGAAAACCCAATACAGCACCAAAAACAACTAACGGATGTAATCGTATTAACCTTGATTTAAAAAACTCCTTTATTCCCATTTTGTCAATACGATCGTGATAAGCGTAGGCAATAACAAATCCTGAGAGACAAAAGAAAAAGTCAACGGCCAAAAAACCGTGCGCGATAAAATTTTCGTTGGGAGGATAAACGATTTCCATAAAATGAAAAACTACGATTGCCAAAGCGGCGATTCCTCTTAAGCCGTCTAGGATTTCAAAATGTTGTTTAGTCTTTAAAATTTCGGTATCAGATTTTGTCATGTTAATAGATTCTTTTTTTTCGTGGTTTATAGATTAGATTTTTTTTAGCGTTTGCTTTTAGTAGTAGTTGTGGTGTATTTAAAATTACTTTTTTATTTATTCGCGATTTGGAGTTTTTTGTAAATTAAAAACTGTCCCTGCAGGATCCATAATCCAATGCATGTTTTTTGGAATTTCCTCAATTTCGTCGCAGGTTTCTACGCCGTTTTGTTTTAAATAATCTGTCGCTTTTTCGACATCGGGAACCGTTAATTGAAGCCAAGTTTCAGAATGGGTGTAATTATCTACACAATCCAGCCAAATGACATTATGACCAAATTTAACCGAATGTGTTTTTGAAACGGTCGGATTTGTTATAGCCACTTCTTTTACTTCTAGTTTTAAAATGTCGCGATAAAAAGCTACAGTTTGATCGTATTTTTGCTTCGGAATTTTAATTGCGATATTTATTCCTGCTTCAAAATTTGTTTCCATAATTAAAATAGGTGTTAGAAAGTTACTTGCTAGAACTTGATTTTTTATGAATTTACAATCTCATTCGCAAAGATTGATTTTTTTTGTTAATAAACTAAAAAAAAGCTGCAGAAAATAATTTCCTGCAGCTTTCTTGATAAGCATTTGCTCTTGTATGTTGTTATATCTTAAAAATATCGATTCTTTTCATCCACGGAATTTGCGAATCTAAAAATTGAAGTTTTGTTTTAACAATTTGGTCTGTTTTATCTCTAGGATTTTTGGTTACAAATCTCGCTTTCGAAGTATTGAAATCTAAAGTGTATTTTTCGTCAAGATCTTCTTTTTTATTGCTAGAAAAGGTAACCATATTGTCTTTTGCGCTCCATTTTCCTTTTCCGTATTTGTTAGATTCCGGCGAAGCTGCGCCTTTTATTTTGGAATAGGAATGAAACTCAAAAGTTCCATCGGGATTTAAGCTCAGTTTGTATTCAATTATATGTTGTTTCCCTTCATCCGAAAGTGAACGCGTATAATCGCCTGCAAATTGATTGGATTGTGCGAATAAAATCGAGTTGAAAATAAAAAGTAAGATGCTAAGTATTAGTTTCATTGGTTTTGGAAGTTTTAAAAACGAGTTAAAAAGTTTTTTTAAAAGTAATTCGTTTGCAATGAAAAACCTTACGTAAAGCCGTATTTTTTTATAAAATAATATTGTGGCTCATGAAGCAGTTTTTAAATTCAGGAAGTTATGAAGAACAGTTTATTTAAACGATTTGAAAAAATTGTAGCCCAATAAATATCCTAAATTTTCATTTTGATAACTTATATTGGCTGTGTAAACACAATTGTTTATGTAAGAACTGTAAAACTCTTGCGTAAAAATAAGTTGTTCTGTTTTAGGATGATACAAATGAATCAGGATTTTGTAGAAATCGTATTTACCAAGTTTTACATCGCTTTTTGCCATATCAAACTTTATTCCCTTGCCATTGTATGTTTCCTCGAGGAGTTTAGAAACGAAAACTTTGTATTCTTCAAACGTCATTTTCTTTTTGCCGGCTAATGTCTCATACGAAGCACTGAAAATATTGTATTTATCTTTTTCAAAACTAACCAAAGTAACCACGTCTCGGCTGATGTTTTTTCCTTCAGAACTGTTTTCTTTCATGGCTTGATAACCTTTGTCTTCCAGCTCTTTTGTTCTTTCTTTTGACGTTAATGTAAAGTCAGAAGGAATTTCGATTTGCCAGTCGAACAAATTGCATTTATACTTTCCATCTTCTATTTTTCCGTCTTCCTGCGGCGTGATTATTAATTCGCTTATTTTCGAAGATTTAATTTGTTCTTGTTGGCAAAAGCCAAAAAAAGGAAGAACAGTAAGGAATAAAAAACTGAAGTATATTTTTTTCATGATGTTTGCTGAATGTTTAGTGTATTATTTTTAGAAAAAGGAAGATTGTAAATAGCTGAACAATTAAGTCCCAGCGGGACGATATATTTATAGAATTTTATTATTGCGCATTTATAAAAGCCACAGAGTGGCGACATTTCGCCCTACATAAAAGCATAATTTATGTCGCTCCGCTGGAGCTTTAAAATTTTGGTGTTGTATATTTTGCTATAAATATTGCGCTCCGCTGGAGCTTGAATTTTGCAATTTATAGAAACAGTTTGTAAAGTAGAAATTTGCAGGCTTTATTTTATGAAGCAATTAAGTCCCAGCGGGACGATATATTTATAGGATTTTATTATTGTACATCTATAAAAGCCACAGCGTGGCGACATTGCTTTTTTTAATATAAAAAATAAATTATAAATCTTTAATTAAATCGCTTGGATTTATTTTTAAGGATTGAGCAATTTTAAATAAAGTGCTTATTTTCATTTCCTGAGAGCCTTTTATGTTTTTTCTTAAATTTTCTACATCCATTTTGGCATCATGCGCAACTTCTCTTTGTTTTAATTATTTTTCTTCCATATATGTTCTTTTTAGCTTAGAATTAAAGTAATTTAATTATAGCAAATATATAGGTATTTGTTTGAGGTTTTGTGCTGATGAAAAATTTTTGGAATATTCAGTTGTATGCAACCTATTGTAAACAATCACTTAAAAATAATCTGTTATTTCTAATTTCGTTTCGATATGAAAAGCTAAAAAATTATGGAAGCACAACAATCAGAAGAAACTAAGAAAATTTTAGAATTACTGAATAAAGGAAAAGACTTTAGAAAACTAAAACCAGATTCTGATAATAAAAAATCGTTTACTGTACCGCTAAAAGTATCCTGTTATAACGAACTAAATCTAATGGTTTCAGATTTACTAAAAGCAAGTATTGTTTTACTGAATAGTGAAGTTAGAAGTTTGTCCAGCTTTACAGCAAATACAGATATTAATGTAATGACTTTGCTAGAAATTGCATTACAGCTTTTGCCAGAAACAGAAATGGAGTTATTAGATGATTTGCATAAAATTCATTTGGAATCTGATGTGATGTGACAACATTTTTCGCTGCGTAATCTTTAAAGCTTTTGGGACTAATTTTTCGTTTCATTAGAACTTTTTAAAGGTTGAACGAGGAAATAATTTTACAATTAAAATCATATTAGTTAAATGATTTCTTTTTTAAAAGGAATAGAATTATAAGAAGTGGAATAAAAGAATAATAAAAATACAGTCCCAAAACAGCATCAATTTTTTGTGATTTAAGATCTGTTTTATCGTTTAAAAAGACTTCATCATTAAGAGTATTTCTAAGTACTTCGATCGTTTTTACATTTTGATTGTAAGTGTATGCTCCTATAATTACTGCTGAATTGATGTAAGCGCAATCTATTTCTTTTTTTGTTTTAGAATGCAATAAATTACCGCGAATTATGGTATGATCTTTTGAAGTAGATTTTCCCTGACTAGAAGAAACTTCGCTCTGAACAAAAGCCGTGTCAACTACAAAAATATCTTTTTTGAGATATTTTTCGGGATTGTATAATGCTTCATAATTTTCAAAAGGTTTTTTGAAACTGCCTGCAATATCCTGATTTATAAAACCATGAACTAATTGAGTAGTTAATACAATTACCGAAGTTACGAGATGTACTAATAATGCGATTTTGATAACTTTATATTTTTTGAAAAACGGATGATTCTTTAGTTTCATTTTTGAGACAATTATGTACGCATATTTACAATTGATGCCTGATGTAAATAATGCTTAATTTGGAATGTTTTATATGGTTTGTTTGAGACTAGAAATCTTCGCAGAGCAAAGAAATCTTGTTTATTCGATTTTGAATTTGTTGATTCTTTTTCTGAATAATAAAAACTCTATTGTCGTAAGAAATAGATAAATTATTGAAAAAATGGCGGGCCTTTTTAGAATAGTTACATTGTGTACGGAAATATCGATTAATAAATTAATAAGGATAAAAAGGACACAAAATGTTGGTATTCCTAAAAATGCTAAAAGTGACCAGTAGAAATTATTTCTGATTTTTTCTTTCAAATTTAGAAGAATTGCAAAAGAAGAGATGATCATCGCAATAAAATATACAGCTGAAAAACCTAGATTTATTATGAGATCTAAAATCTGTAGAAGTTTTTCAAAGGAATTTCCCGCGATCACATTTGTTTCTGAAATCACAATTCTGTAAATAAAAAATAATGAAATGCTTATCAAGAAATTAATAATCCAAAACCTGAATATAATTTTTTTCATTTTTTTTGGCGGCTAGTTTTTTATTATCTGTTGCACAATCCCGAAAGCTTTCGAGACTGACTTTGCGTTTTATGCGTAATTCTTTGCAGAATTGGCGGTTTTTATTCTTCTATTGTGTAATCAAAATTTCCACTTACAGGTATCGTTAAAATTCCGTTTGCTTTCATTTCATTTGTCGATTGTGTATAAATGAAATGGTACCACCAAATAAAAAATTCTTCAAATGATATTTCTTTGTCGTAACCTAATTTAACGTAAATCTGCCTGCTGTAATTTCGTTCGCTTTCTAAAACTTTCAATAAATCGGGTAAATAGATTTTAGCCATTTCATCAAAAATTTGGTTATCAGATTCTGTGATTATATTTTTAGATAATGAACTTTCAAAACCGTCTCTGTTATTTCCATAAATACTGCTGTAGTTGTTGCCAATTTGATGCGATTGATTGCCATAAATTCCAAAAGATTCTGTTCTAGAATCAGTGTTTTCGCTAATCTTGAAATAGTAATGTTTTCCATTTCTTAAAGGTCTATCGTCTTGTTTAAGGAATTCTTTTTCGACATTATTAATTTGCCAAGAGTCTAACAAAACATCACTTAGAATTAGAAATGACCATTTTTCAAAACTCTGAGTTTTAGAAATTGCTGTAGTGTTGAATAGTGATTTTATTTCGGGTAACTTTTTTGTAATCGATTTTGTTATTTTACTCGAAATGGGTTTTGCGTATTTATATAGTAATTCACCATCTTTTGAGCCCGCAATAAAAACAGTTGGTTTGTACTGATTATTAACTTTATGCAGCCAATTTTTAGATTCTAAAAAGGTAATTTTACTTGCCATTTTTTCATCATTAAACTTTGTAAAACTTTGAAAATCTTGGACACTATAACCTTTATGAAGAGCAAATAATAAAAAATCTAAACTATCTTTTTTTATTTTAAAATCGGGAAAATTATCTCCGCTCGAAATCATAGCCCTTTCAATTTTTAATTTGAAAATCTGATCTATTTTATTTTGGGCTTTAACATATTTTCCAAGTAAAAGAAAAATTAGGATTAATATCGTTTTGGTATTCATTTTTAAAAATCTGATTTTAGTTGTGTCGCAAAGATTGATATTTTTTTATTTATAAATATATAAAGAGTTGTGTTTTTTTGTAGTTTTTTTCTACATATTAGATCTCATTGTTTTCAGCTAAGATTGCAAATCTGAGCTTTCATATATCAGGGAATATTTTTGTCAATTGATATTTGAATATCATCTTTATATTTATTTTGATATTCGATAACAATCAGGACAGAAAACAGCTCACTCGCTGCGCAAATGTCTATGACTTTGCGCCATTTCATATAGTTTTTTTGAAAACAGAAACGTCTTAAAGTCTCTGACTTTAAACTCATTTATGATTGTGAAAACCATTATTTTAAAATGATTCAGGAAAAGTCGGAGACTTTTGACAGGTTTATGGTTTTTGAGAGCAAAAAAATACGCAAAGTCGGAGACGTTTGCGTAGCTTTTTATTGGAACTCTTTGGGGAGCGGGGGTAAAGTTATGCCAAGTAAATTGGACTTAACCGCCTTATCGCCACACGAAAGGATTCGTGCGGGAGCGGGGGAAATGTATCTATTAGAATTTTCTTTTTTATATCATTCTAACTCAATATTTTTCCAAATCAACAAGTTCTTATTCTATTCAATGAACTTATAAAGTGAGTTTTCATTGTAAAAATCCCAAGTAAGGTAATCTTCATTTCCTATTTTTTCTTTTAAATAGTACGTTACCATTTCATTTCTATCTGATAAATAAAAATAGGATTCATAATTATTTATTATAAATTTTACTCTTAATCCAATACTGTCATTATGATTTCGAAGTCTTTCAAGTGGGACTTCTTCATTGTTTATTTTTAAATTATTATAGTATTTTTTAATGTCTTCTTTTGTTTTAAATAATTCCTTTTTTCCATCATTGTTGAAAGGATGCGTCATTATGCTTTTATAAAATATTTTTTTATTTCTAAAAAAGTAGGTGATAATTTTTCCTTTAATATCGTTTTCTGGAATATCTTTAAATATATTAATCGGTCCTTTAGGTATTTGATTAACTTTTCTTGGCCTAACATTAGACAAAACATCAATCGTAACTTGATTGAATTTAGAGGCAACTGTCGGCTCAGATGATAAATTATAATCTTTTTCATCATCAATTATTCCCTCATATACTATTCTTTGATATTTGTAAAAGCCATTATCGAGCAATTCTTGTTCGCTTAAATTTTGATTTATGTAATGATTGATTCTATCAGTTTTCGTACAAGAAATAACTGAAATCAAGAATGTTAATAATAATTTTTTCATCATTGAATCTTTTTTTTATATTCTATTACTGGTTCAATACCTTTTAAAATATCTTCTTCTCTTGGTTCTTGTATACCATCTTTCTTCTGGTAAAATTCACCATCTTGTCCTTGCACCGCTAAATAATCTTGATGATAGGATTTTTTACCTATTTGATATATGTCATACATTGGAAAGGCTTTATCCAGTGTATTAATTTCAGGTTCCAGACCTAATAAAAAACAAAATACTGAAACAACTTCTTTAGCTACAATAGCTACTCCAGCAGTTTCGGAAAAAGGTATAAATCCTACTAAGCCACCTGCTATACCAATTCTAGCTAATATTTTTTCTATTTTTGATTTATCTTCTGATATTATTACACGGGTATAATTTTGATCTAGTGTTCTATTAATTATCATTGCTTCTTTAATATAGTTAAGGAAAGAATTTAAAATATGCTCCTTTCCATTTCTAAATCTTACTCGTCCTTTTTCAACTATAAGACGATGTAATTCTGGACCATCTATTAAAATATCTTTTTCTCTTTTTACACCGAAATTTCTATCTAGTTCTTCTATACCTTTTGCATCTGCAATAGTCCTATATGTTGTCACTACACGATCACCACCAATTACTTCTCCAATATTATTTATGTAGATATTTAGAGCACTTGCATATACGTCTTTGTCTTGCTGATTAGGAAACCCATCTCCCTTTTCATCTCCATATCCGGAATATTTTTTTAAACTTGTTAATGCTGTTACACAATGAGGCTCCCCATTTATAGTCATCGAAATACTCTGAGTGTAATAAGCCCATTTAAGATTCACCCTTGGATGTTTTTCCCAAGGCTCTGGTATTCTTTCTGGCTCATAATCGCCAAAACTAACTGATATTCCCATTTTTTATTATTTTTTGTGTACTGTTTAATTCTATATTTCCATAAGTAGCAACTAACTTTATGTTACCACTGATTTTTTCAATTTCTTTTGCTTTAACAATAGACTTTTTGTTTATCCGCAAAATACTGTTTGTAGCATTTTTTATAATAGCCATAAGTTTAAAGTTTAATTAATATTGCTGTTTTCACCACTATTAATATGAATCGTTTTTGAAGCTTTCAATGTCATATCTCCATTAGTTGCACTCATATTTATTTTCTCCGCCATTTCAATACATTCAGAAGAATTAATAGTTATTTTTTCGTCTATAAGTTCAATTTTTTCATCACCTTTTTCGAAAAGATTACCTTCTGCACTTATCGTAATGTTATTGCCTGCACTTTGTGTTATATTTTGATCCGCTTTACTATCAATATCAGTTCCTGCCTTCAGCGTAATACTTTCGCTAGCTTCAAAAACAATATTTTTAGCTCGTATGGTTACTGTCTCAGGCGAAGTCACATTTATATTTTTATTCTCTTCATCCAAATGGAGTTCATTCCCGCTTGGGTCAGAAAGCCAAATACCAACTTTTTCAATAAACTTGAACAGCATTCCAAAACGAAGCTTCCAGCCTTTAATCTTGTTTTCAGGATCAAAAAAATCTGGTTTTTCTTTTCCGTTGTAATAAGTACCAGAAACATAAGGGCATTCGGCGTTGCCTCCCTGAAAACTAACCTGAACTTCTTCGCCAATTTCAGGTCTAAAATAACCGCCCTTTCCTGATCCGGCATATAGCTGCGTTACGCGCATCCATTCGCTCTCATTGCCCCAGCCATTCCAATAATATTGCACTTTAACACGTCCTAGACCTTCGGGATCGTTATTGTCGGTCACTTTGGCTGGCTGAGCTTCGGCAAAAGCAAAGACATTTACATTGGTATAATGTGGTGTCGTAACATCAGATGGAATGGCTTTGAACTCACATTTGTAATCTCCATTCACCTCAGAATAGTGAATAACTTCTACAGCTATCAGGTTATGTTCGACCGTTTTGTTTTGAATGCTAAAAACCTGCCCGACACCAATTGGGAAATAGGATATACCACTATAAAAAACACAATTGGCATTATGCGCCGAAGTTTGTAGTTTGACCATTTCATCAATTTCTTCTTTGTTCTGCGCATTATTGGTATAAGTGCCTACATTTAATTCTTTTGTTGTTACGGCTAACTGATTCCAAACCATTGAGGAAGTAAATCTATCTCGGCTTCCGTTATCATTGACCAATGCACCATTCCGAATATTTGACGCTGCGAGGTAATCATAACCTCCAAAAGAACTTTTATGCGAAAACAGATTGGTTTCTATTGTAAACTCATGTAACGACGAACCATTAATTAGTTTAATATTGGTGGTTTTAGTTTCTCCAAACTGCATTCGCATTCCATCAAAATAAAACCACTGCCCATAGCGTTGTGAAAGACGTTTCAAGAAACTAAAACTTGTTTCGTTATACTGAGATTTAAAAGAAAAACTTTTGGTGTAGGTCGGCTTAATGGCCTGTCTCTGATAAAACTCATCGGATTGGGTTTCTGCAAATAATTCAAGTGCAATCTGTTGAAGGTTTTTACCGAGAAAAATTCTTGATTTGGGACCGTCTTCCAAAAAAACAGTATGACTTATTCCATAAACATGAAGACCTGCTGGGCTTCCATAACGATCTATTGATTTCAGACCTCGAACTATACCTTTGGACATTAACTTAATTCCGTTAACTTTAAAAGTAAAAATGACTTCACTTCCAATGTATTTTGAAATAGCATCAGCCTGTTTTTTTGGATCAATAACAGCTTCTCCAGTGTATTGCCAGATAAAAGTAAAATAATGATGATCCGCCATTTTTTGTGAAACCTGCAGATCGTAATAAATAACATTTTTTTCAAAGGAACTTATTGAAATGTGAACTTGTTCTGAAAATTTACTCATAGCATAAAGGTTTTTAGTTAATTAGAAGATATATAAGCATCGATTTTATCGTATGCTTTTGATTTAAATTTTTGGTATATTCCACAGAATTTAGTTCTTCTGCCTTCTTCGTTTTCAAAAAATAATTGACCTTCCATTGTTACAATCATTCCAAAATATGGGTCAATGAACTTTTCAAAATATTCGATAGCCATGTTTACGACTTCTTCTTTTGTAGTAAAATGGTATTTTATTCCATCGCTTCGAGAGATGGTGTCGCCAACCTTTGGATAATACTGTTTATTATTTATCATTAATGATTTAGGAATGGTTAACCACATGTTATCATCTTTATCTTTGAATAAGAACAAAAAATTGGTTTGAACAGAAAACATTGCGCCTGTAATAGAATCAACAATAACATTACTATCACAGTTTTTGGAGTTGCTAAGAATTTCTATAAATGGTCTGTATTTTGAAGATAATAATTTGCCAATTTTTTCTGTGGTCTGCATAATAATCACTTTAGTAAATTAGAAGTTATGATGATAAAAATATGTTGAGTATTCTTATTAGTAGTCTAGTATAAGATATTAGAATAACATAATAAGGTATAATTGATTTGGTAGCTCCCAAGAACCAACCTAATTCCACTAAATTTCTCTCTCAAAATTCCCAAAAAATAACCACTAGAATTTTCCACAAAAATTTTGTAATTTTGCAGTCCAATAAAAGGAATTAGAAAATGTTAGATAGACTTCAATATGTAAAGCAGCGTTTTGATGAGATTTCGGATTTGATTATTCAGCCGGATGTTATTGCTGATCAAAAACGTTATGTGCAACTCAACCAAGAATATAAAAGCATAAAAGCTTTGGTTGAAAAGAGAGAAGAATACATTCTTGTTTTAGCAAATATTGACGAAGCAAACGAAATTATTGCTGACGGAAGCGACGCAGATATGGTTGAAATGGCCAAAATGCAGCTTGACGAAGCAAAAGAGCGTTTGCCGCAGCTAGAGGAGGAAATCAAATTTATGTTGATTCCTAAAGATCCTGAAGATGCTAAAAATGTAATGGTGGAGATTCGCGCGGGAACGGGTGGAGACGAAGCAAGTATTTTTGCAGGAGATTTATTCAGAATGTATACTAAATATTGTGAATCTCAAGGCTGGAGAACTTCGGTTGTAGATATGAACGAAGGAACTTCTGGAGGTTTCAAAGAGGTTATTTTTGAGGTTTCGGGTGAGGATGTTTATGGAACTTTAAAGTTTGAAGCAGGTGTTCACCGTGTACAACGTGTTCCTCAAACAGAAACGCAAGGTCGTGTGCATACATCGGCGGCTACTGTTATGGTTTTACCAGAAGCAGAAGAATTTGATGTACAAATTGATATGAACGATGTTCGTGTAGATTTCTTCTGTTCGTCAGGACCTGGAGGACAATCGGTAAATACTACGAAATCGGCAGTACGTTTAACGCACATTCCAACAGGATTAGTGGCGCAATGTCAAGATCAGAAATCGCAGCATAAAAATAAAGATAAAGCGTTAACGGTTTTACGTTCTCGTTTGTACGAAATGGAATTGGCTAAGAAAGAAGCTGAAGATGCTACAAAACGTACTTCTCAGGTTAGTTCTGGTGACCGTTCGGCTAAAATTCGTACGTACAACTATGCGCAAGGTCGTGTAACTGATCACCGTGTTGGTTTAACACTTTACGATTTAGGAAATATCATGAATGGTGATATTCATAAAATTGTTGCCGAGCTTCAGTTGGTTAACAATATGGAGAAATTGAAAGAAGCTTCGGAGGTTTTTTAATCTGAGGTTTAAAAAAGGTACAAAGATGGAGAGGTTTTAAGGTTTTCTCTCTTTGAAGTTATACTATATTAAAAGTCGAACAATATGTTCGGCTTTTTTTTTGTAATAAATCGAGTAATTCTTATTTGTATATAACCAATGATTTCAACCATTGGGACGCAGTGTATTTACAATTCATTTTTCATAACCAATTTTTCACAAATCATTTCCTGTAATACAGCTCCCGAAATAGTTTTCTTAGTTTCAAGCATGAGCACTATTTTGGTTTTGTCAATTCTAAGAAAAATCTTAAAACCTTTGATTTTCTGCATCTTTGCCTCTTTGTTCGTTAGAAAAAAAGTTTTTTTTTAACATTTTTCTTTTAATATTTGTGTGCCTTTTCAACCATAAAAGGTGTAACTAACCAATTGTTTAAAACTAATTTATGAAGAGAACTTTACTATTATTTTGCTTCTTTGGAAGCTTTTTTTATGCCCAAGGGCAATCGTATTTTGGATTTCGGGATGATAATTATGCGGGGATTCAAGGTGTGTTATTTAATCCGTCGGCTGTTGTAGATTCTAAATACAAAGTTGATATTAACGTGTTTTCGGCTAGTGCAACCGGACAGAATGATTTGTATGGAGTTAATTTTGCCGAGATTTTAGATGGCAGTTTTGATTTGCAAAGAGACGGAAAGAAGAATATTAAAGCGAATAATAAAGGGAATTTTAATGTCGATATTTTAGGTCCGTCCGTTATGTTCAATATTACTCCCGCTCACAGCGTTGCACTTTTTACGCGTGTTCGAAGTGTAACCAATGTTGTCGATGTAAATGGTCAACTTGTTGATGAGGTAAATAAAGATCTAGATGTTTCAAATAGTTTTTTAATAACTGGAGGAAATCCAAATGCTGTTACCAATTCGTGGGCAGAGATTGGAGCCAGTTATGGTACGGTTTTACTTGATGAAGAAGAACATTTTATAAAAGGCGGTGTTACACTGAAATACTTGCTGGCAGGAGTAAATGGTTACATCAACGGAAATAATTTGAGTGTTGCTTTTAATAAAAACAATGTAAATCCGGCTTTGAGTGAATATTACTCAACGGGAACATTAAAAACAGCGGCAAGTTATGATTATCAAAACGGTAATGATCCTAAGTTTGATGGAACTTCGGCTGGTGTGGGCGTTGATTTAGGATTTACGTATGAATATCGTACCAATTGCCATACTTGCAGAGGAAATCGATATAAGTTTAAAACCGCAGTTTCTATAACAGATATTGGAAAGCTTAATTATAAAAATATGGTCGAAAACACGTACGATTTGTCAGGAAGAGTTACGCAGGATGATATTGATAATGCCGATAATATTTTTGAGTTCTTTGATGCCAATTATGTAAAAACAGCATCACGAAAAGGAATGCAGGCCAATTTACCAACTGCTTTGCACACCAATTTTGACTGGAATATTAATAATAAGTTTTATCTGAATTTAAGCGGAGATTTTGGATTGGTTGATGCTAAAAAGACAAACGGAACTGCAATTGCAAATTCGGTTACATTTACGCCTAGATTTGAAGATGGGAAATTTAGTTTTTACGTTCCTGTGACTTGGATGCAATATGGCGGAACACAAGTTGGAACTGGTTTTAGAGCCGGCCCATTATTTATAGGTTCAGGATCATTAATCAGCAATTTATTTTCAAACAATTCTAAAGGTTGCAACCTTTATGTGGGCTTGAAATTTCCTATTTATCAAAATTATAATTAAAGGGGCTGAGATACTCAGGTTCTGAGGTTTTTTTTTGAGGTGCAAAGGTGTAGAGGCACAAAGGCTTTTTTTTGCTGAGATGTATTTTAGAGAATAAAAAAGCGCGAGTTTCACTTTTGTGAAACTCGCGCTTTTGGGTTAAGATAAGTTTAAGTTTTCAAGAAAAAAACTTAGAATCTCAGTACCTTAAAACCTAAGAATCTTAGCACCTTAACTATAGTGATGTATTAACCGTTTAATCATTTGTTATAACTTAAAACGTATAAACAAGTTAGATACCTAAAAATACTCTTGTAAATTCAAAACATTTATATAGGGTAGAGTAGATGTTCACACTATTTTTGATTATTATTTCATTTAACTTTTCCATAATCATATGTATTAAGTTAGACAATCACTCTTTATGATGGTTCATTATGTCATGATTCCTCTTTTGCTGTTTCGCGTGAGGGTTCATGCGGTTTCGAAACTAAATTGGTTACAACAAGCTGCAACAATGATCCGAAGATGCTTTTAAATGTTGAAGGGGTTTTTCCTACTACGAGTTTTTTAGCTAGAAAACCAATTCCAATACTAATCGCTGATTGCGCCAAATGACTTTTGAAACCAATTGTTTCATTGATTTCTTCAACCGTATTCCGAATTAGATTAATGGGTTTTAAGTTATCTTTAATATCCTCGATTTCTTCTTTAATAGAATGCCATTCAGCACCTTGTCTGTTTTCGAGCTGTTGTATTTTCTGATTCAATTCATCAATAGTGTAAATAGCCTCCATAGCAGTCTTTTTTAGTTATTAATGGAATAAATCAGTTTTTAGTTTCTTTTAGAATACTGGAAACAATTGTATTTCCAATTGGAGTTTTAATTAAAGTATGGTGCATTTTGTGAATCACAATGGCAACAATTAAATAAAAAAGTGCCATAATAAAAAAACCATAATAATATTCTCCAAGTTCTTTTCCAATCCATAAACTAATGCCAATATTTAGAAACAAGGAAAAAAATGCAACAACAACCGCAACCGCAATCTTTGATGTGAGTGTTGAAACTACATCTGCCACAGACGATACCGTTTTAAGTTTTAGTAATTCTAAACTCGTTTTGGTATAATTTTCGGCTTTTTCATAAAGATTTAGGTCCTCATTTGTTGTTGCATTTGGTTCCATGATATTGGTATTTATGGTTTGAAAGAATCACTTTTGGTAATTTGATTTTGCAGATTTAGCTTCGTCTTTTAAAGCGTTAAAGTCTTCTTTTGCTTCATTAAACTTTGCTTTTCCTTCTTGAATAATCTCTTTACCGTTTGAAGTGATTGTGTGTACAACGCCGTCAAATTTATGTTTGATATTATCGCCGTAGTCTCTTGATTTATCTTTGATTTTTTTTCTAGTATTTGAGCCTTTATCGGGTGCAAATAATACTCCTAATAATGCTCCTGCCGCAGCAGCTCCAACAATTCCTAAAATGGTGTTACTCGTTTTCATAATAATTGAATTTTAGTGATTAATATATTTAATTTAAAAAGGGTTCATTTTTTACGTTTCCAGCCTTTAAAAAGTCTTTAGTATTTATATCTTCATTATTAAAATAGCTGCCAATAAAATGGCAAGCCATTAGTTTATTTCTTTTTTCAGGTTGAGTTCCGTTTCTCTTAAAAGATCAAATTGTTCAGGTAAATAGGTCAATACTAATTTTAAAATTGTTTTGTCATTTGTTTCTTTAGAGATCGATTCCAGTAATTCGATTTGTTCTTCTAAATATTGTTTCATCAACTTTAAATAAACAGTGTCAAAATCAAAAGCATTTACGTTAACCAGATTGTAAGTGTCTCTTCGATGCGGCGCATCTATTTCGGATATAATAATGAGCCTTTTAGTCGCTAATTCATTTACATCTTCTAATAACCGATTTTGCTGTCTTTCGATTTTCAAACTCAAAATTGCTATTGAACTTTCTGAACTTTTTTGTTGTGCAATCTTACTTTTTGAAATAATTGCTTTACTTACATTAGCAGTAGCTATAAAAAAAAAGGCTTCTGTTTCTTCCTTTTCATTTTTTGCAAAAGTTTCATTTTTCTTCAATGTCGTTTCAATTGGATTATTTTTTTTGCATGATGAAACACAAATGATAATCAAAAAAAAACACACTTTAAAAAATGCTCCCTTTAGTATAGGTATTGCTCTCATTATTACTTCATAAAGTATTATATTACAAAGTTGGCGAGGAATAGCGTATTTTGCTTTACACCATAAAAAAGAAACGTTATATAATTCCCATAAAGAAATTATATAACGTTATTTTGCAGTGCTTTAAGTTGTGTTTTTTGAAAGATTAATCAGGAAGAAAAATAGTAAAAACCGAACCTTTATCCGGCTCGCTGTCTGCCATAATAAAGCCTTTATGATTATCGACAATTTTTTTACAGATTGCCAAACCAATTCCGGTTCCAGGATAATCTGTTTTTGAATGTAAACGTTGAAATAATATAAAAATAGTGTCTTTAAATTGAGGATCAAATCCCATTCCATTATCCGTAAAAGTAATCTTGTGGTATTTTTTTACATTTTGATCCAGCAATTCAGGATAATCTTCAGAAAGTACTTTAGTGCTCTCAATTACAATTTCGGGAGTAACATTAGGTTTGCTGTACTTTAATGAATTTCCAATTAAATTGATAAAAAGCTGTTCTATTTGATACGGAATCACAGACAATTTTGGCAGTTTTGAAACTGTAATAACCGCTTTTTTATCCTCGATAATTTCTGTTAATTCAGCTTCAGCATTTTGAAGCAACTCATTTAACTGCGATTTTATAAATTCTTTTTTAGTCGTATTTGTTCTTGAAAATAAAAGCAGATCATCAATTAAAACGCGCATTCTTTTGGCCGAAATCTGAATTTTAGTAATGTAATCATTTGCGCTTTGAGACATTACAGCCTTGTCAGCATCAGAAATTCTCGAAATAAAAGTTTGGATTTTCCTTAACGGTTCCTGCAAATCATGACTGGCAACATGGTTAAAAGAAGCCAGTTCTTTATTGCTTTTTTCTAATTCTTTATTACGTTCCTGTAATTCAATATTCAACAGATGCTCATCAGTAATATCAAAATTAATTCCCAGTAAAATTTTACTTCCCTGTTGATCCGTTAATAATTTCCCTGTTGATTTAAAATATCGGACTTCGCGGCTTGGAAGTAAGATTTTATAATAAACAAAAGGAAGACGTCCGTTGTTTATAATTCCTTCAATAGAATTAGCAACCGTTTCTTTATCATCAGGATGAACAAAATTTAAAAAAGTATCTTTTTCAGGCACAAATGAACCTGGCTCATAACCTAATAATCGAAATTGATTATCAGAATAATCGATTTTATTGGAGTCTAAATCCCATTGCCACGTACTGAATTTACCAATTGTTTCAGATTGAGCTATTAAACCGCTGGAAATTAAGAGTTTTTTATTGAAAATTTTCAAACGCTCGAAATCTTTACTTATTTGTCTGTAAGCCAGTAAAATAAAGCTCATAGCGACTAAGAATAATGAAATAGAAAAAAGCGGACTTAAAGATATTTCGGCATCATAGATTTTCAGCCTTTTGTTTAAGTATTTTTTCTCCATATCATTCATTTCGTCAACCTTAAAACGAATGTTTTCCATCAGGATTCGGCCGCCAAACATATGATTGTCAAGTCTGCGTTTATCGTATGTTTTAGGATCGCTGTATTTTAAGCAGTTTTCAAACGAAACGAAACGCTGAATAATTAGCTTAAAAAGTTTGCGAAGGTTTTCCTGCTGTACAGGATTATCAGCCGTTAATTTTCGTAACGTGATAAAGGAAGTGTTTACTTTATCACGCGAATAAATATAAGGCGTTAAAAATCGTGCATTTCTGGTAATAATATAACCTCGCTGACCCGTTTCGGCATCTTTAATCGCCGACATTAAACGCTCCAGCTGAATATTTATCTCATAAGTATGCATAACAAGCTTACTCGATTCGTTTAAATCTTGATTGTGCTTGTATGCAATAGAGGAAAGAAATAACAGAATGAAAACTGCGATTACAAAAATAACTCTCAAAGAGTTTGAAGAATTAAAATTTGGGATCCATTTCATTGATGTACAATTATTTTAGACGCAGTAAAAAATTATCACGATTTAATCCTGATGTATGATAGTGCCAGTTTACAGTCACAACTTCATTAATTATTTTTTTAAGCGTATTAAAATCGCTTGGTTTTTTAATGTAAATATTGGCACCTTGAATAAAAGTATCTTCAATATCTTCTTCAGATGATGAAGTTGAATAAATGGCGATAATAATGTTTTTAAGATGTTCTGTCTTTTTGATTTCGATCAAACATTCTTTTCCTGTTTTTTTAGGCATATTCAAATCGAGAAATAAAATATCTGGAATTTTAGTATTTGGGTTCATCAAATGATCCATTAACTGCATTCCGTCATGAACAAAATTTACGTTGGTTTGTACTTTTACTTCTTCGAAAGCATCCTTAAAAAAAAGACGATCATCTTCATCATCATCTGCAAGTAAAATATGTAATGCGTTTTGCATTTTTATGTGGTATTTAGTTTTGTTTTAAATTTTCTCTTCGTTTCTTAATTATTCGCTGAAAAGCTGATGGCGTAATGCCGGTTGTGTTTTTAAATTGTGTGCTTAAATGTGCAACACTTGAATAATTTAATAAGAACGCGATTTCTGTTAAGCTCATTTCGTTAATAATAATTAACTGTTTTGCTCTTTCAATTTTTTGTAAAATGATGAAGTTTTCAATAGAAGAATAAGTCACTTCAGAGAAAACGTTCGATAAATATCCGTAACTATGATTTAGTTTTTCTGCTAAGAAAACGGAACTTTTATAATTGTTATTGTCTTCCATGAAAACAAGCTCAATTATAGCATCTTTAATTTTTTGAACTAGAACACTTTTTTGATTTTCAACAACTTCAAATCCGCAAGGGCTTAAATTGTTTTTTAAAGCTTCGAGTGCATCAGAATCTAGACTATCATCAACTTCGATTTCTCCAAAACCCAAAGTAGTAAAATTTATATTTTGCTGCTCGAGATTTTGCTTCAGATAAAGAGAGCAAATGGTGTTAATGTCAAACTTTATAAACAGTTTCATTTTATACAAATTTGGTTAAAGATAATTAATTTATTTTGGCTTATAGTCTTTCTTACTCGTTGTATTAAGGAAATATTAACGTATAAAAACTAAATTTTCAAAAAAATACCGTCTAATATTTTGCTACTAGACGGTACTTCTGATCGAATAAGAAAGCTTCATAATTCTGACAGGATTTGATAAAATTCTTTTTTCCCTGTATTTGCTATAGTTTTTGGTAAGTCGCTACTTTTATCTTTAGCAAAAATTAAATCATCAACGGTCAGAAAAGCATTTTAATACTTCAGATTCTGTTTTATTCAACCAAGCCTTTTTATTTCTGTAAATAGAATGTGGGGTCCTTTTTACATGGTAAAGTTGCCTATTAATATTGAGTTTCGTGTTATATTTATTTTGGAAATCGTTGCATAATTCACATTTCAAACTTTTTTTAAACTTGATAACGACGCAGAATCCAAGCCATTTTTTCATGTTCCTGCAATAAGTTCGTCACAAAATCTGCAGATCCGGCATCATTGGCTTCGTCTTCAAAAATCGGAATATAAGATCGAAATTCAGTTACCAACTGTTCATGATTTTCTAGAAGTTCCTCGAGCATATGTTTTTGCGACGCATATTCTTTTGGAGATTCTTTAAGCGTTGAATTTTCTATAAACTCTTTCATTGTCCCGATTGTTTTCTCGCAAGCTGATTGATGCGTTCTGCAACTTCATCGATTTGAGCTTCTAAAATTCGGTATTGCTCTTCAAACAATTTATGTAATTCCATAAAACTATTTCCCGAAATGTTCCAATGAAATTTTCTGGTTTTTACATAAAGAATCATTTCATTAGATAAAATAGTCGCTAATATACTTGTACTTTTTTTTAAATTTTTTGTTGATATTCCAATATTTGGGGTCATAACGGTCTGTTTTTTAGAGTTCCTTTCAAAATTAAAAAGAAGAGTTTCTTTTTTCTTACATAATTTTTTGCAGTTGTTATAAGAATTCAATGTTAATTAGATAATAGGACAATTAGATAATTAAAATTTAAAATTTTAAGCAATTACATTGTCACCCTGAGCGAAGTCGAAGGGCGAAACGTGAAGTTTTTTTGCTGCGAGTTGCACAAATTTTATTAACAAAAATTCTATTCGTGAAATTTGCGAAATTCGTGGCAAAGAATTAACCTGAAACTTCAAACCTAAAACCTGAAACAAAAACTAATATTATTTGTAATTTTGCAACACTCTTAAAATGTAATATGACAACACAACAACTACACGAACAAATTCTTCAAAAAAAATCATTTTTATGCGTTGGCTTAGATCCTGATTTAAATAAAATTCCAGCGCATTTATTAGAAACAGAAGATCCAATTTTTGAATTTAATAAAGCGATAATCGATGCCACTCATGATTTAACAGTTGGCTACAAACCAAATACTGCTTTTTTTGAAGCATACGGAATAAAAGGATGGATGTCATTGCAAAAAACAATCAATTACATCAACGAAAAGCATCCAGAGATTTTTACAATTGCCGATGCTAAACGCGGCGATATTGGAAATACTTCGAGCATGTATGCCAAAGCTTTTTTTGAAGATTTAAATTTTGATAGTGTAACTGTTGCTCCTTATATGGGAAAAGATTCTGTTGAGCCGTTTCTAGCTTTCGAAAATAAACATACTATTATGTTAGCTTTAACTTCTAACGAAGGTGCTTTCGATTTTCAGACTTTAAACACAAACGGGACAGAATTATACAAACAAGTTTTAGAGACTTCTAAAACATGGAAAAACAGTGAAAATTTAATGTACGTTGTTGGCGCTACAAAAGCAGAATATTTTGCTGATATCAGAAAAATTGTTCCAGACAGCTTTTTGTTAGTTCCAGGAATTGGCGCTCAAGGCGGAAGTTTGTCTGAAGTATGCAAATACGGAATGAACGATAAAATTGGTTTATTGGTAAACTCCGCAAGAGCAATTATATACGCTTCAAAAGGAACCGACTTTGCTGAAAAGGCTAGAGAAGAAGCTTTATCAGTTCAAAAAGAAATGGAAGAGATTATTCGTTTAAAGTTTGAGGTTTAAAATTGTTCGCCACGAATTGCACGAATTTAAATTAGTGAAAGTTTGTGCAATTCGCGGTAAAAAACTTTGCGTAACTCTTTGATAAAAAACGCAATCCAACTTGAAATTTTAAACATGAAACAACTAACAGATCATATAGGAACCGTTCATTTTTTTGAAACAGCTCCCAAACGAATTATTTCGCTGGTTCCATCTCAAACGGAATTGCTTTATGATTTGGGTTTAGAAGATAAAATAATCGGAATCACAAAATTTTGTGTTCATCCGTATCATTTAAAATCTACTAAGAAGATTGTCGGCGGTACTAAGAAAATTCATTTTGAAAAAATAAAACTTTTACAGCCTGATATTATCATTTGTAATAAAGAGGAGAATACAGAAGAAATAGTAAATCAGCTGCAAGAAATTTGCCCGGTTTGGGTTACTAATATTGTTTCTATAGAGGATAATTTTCAGATGATTTCAGATTTCGGTAAAATCTTCAATTGCAGAACTGAATCGCAAAAGTGGAACGACAAGTTAACTTTCGCCTTGAGCGATTTCAAAAAATATATTCAGGATATTGAAGCAAAAAAAGCGGCGTATTTTATTTGGAAAAATCCATATATGGTCGCCGGAAATGATACTTATATAAATGAATTGCTGAAACTAAATCATTTTAAGAATATCTACGAAGATAAAGGACGTTATCCTGAAATCGAACTTAAAAAAATGCGTCTGGAAGGCGATCCAGATGTTGTTTTTCTTTCATCAGAACCTTATCCTTTTAAAGAAGAAGATGCTTTTGAAATTGGAAGGTTTACGCATCATGCTAAAACGATCTTCGTTGACGGAGAAATGTTCTCTTGGCACGGCAGCCGATTATTAAAGGCTTTCGCGTATTTTAAATTACTTCACGAACGATTGAAAAATTAATTAAAAGAGCTTCTAAATTCTAAAGGTGAAACGTTAGTCTTGCTTTTAAATAATTTATTAAACGACTGCGGATATTCGAAACCTAATTTATAAGCAGTTTCACTCACACTTAGTGAAGTAGTGGTAAGAAGTTCTTTAGCCTTTTCAATAATTTTATTGTGAATATGATGCTGTGTACTTTGTCCTGTCAATGAGCGTAACATATCACTAAGATAATTTGGCGTAACATTTAATTGTTCTGAAATGTAAGCTACAGTTGGCAAACCTAATTTTTGGACTTTATCACTTTCAAAATATTCAGAAAGAAGAATCTCTAATTTGTTTAAAAGCGTGTTGTTTGCATTTTTTCGGGTAATAAACTGTCGGTTGTAAAAACGATTGCAGTAATTAAGAAGCAGTTCAATATGCGAAACCATTACATCTTGACTGAAAGCATCTATAGATGAAAGATATTCTTGTTCGATATTTTTCATAATTCCAGTAATCATTGTTTCTTCTTTTTCAGAAAGATGCAGTGCTTCATTAACGGCATAAGAGAAATAACCGTACTCTTTAATTTTTTTCGCCAAAGGATAACTCTGAATAAAATCAGGATGAATCACCAGCATTGAGCCATTTACAGTTGTATCCATTGGAACTTCTGTAGAAATAATTTGACCTGGACCCATAAATGTCATAACACCTTCATCAAAATCATAATAGTTTTGACCGTATCTCATTTTTCCCTTAAATCCTTTTTTAATCGAAATCGTATAAAAACTGTAAATGACGCTCTTTAGATTGTTATCAAAATGACAATTTATATCTTTCAGATTTACAAAACTTACTAAAGGATGATCTGGTTTTGAAATTTCTAATAATTTATGTAATTCAGGAATAGAGCTTATAGTATGCGGAGTATGATCTTCTTTCTTCATGGCTTTAGGTTTAATACAGGAAAAGCTCTTGTAAAGATAACTTTTCCTGTAGATTTTTTTCTGAGTTCCTAAAGATTAACAGATTTCATTCCAGCCTCATCATAACGATTTCCAGTAATTGTTCCTATTGGTATAATACTTTCCAATCTATTCAATTCTTCAGGAGTCAGGACAAGTTGTGCCGCTTCAATATTCTGTTCAACATATTTTACTCGTTTTGTGCCCGGAATTGCTAAAAAGCCTTTAGAAGCGATCCATGCTAACGCCAATTGTGAGGCTGTAATTTTTCTTTCGTGAGCAATAACATTTATTTCATTTAAAAGTTCAATGTTTTTGTAAAATTGCTCTCCTTGAAAACGAGGAATTGATCTTCTAAAGTCATTTTCGGGTAAGTCTTCAGGATGTTGTATTTCACCCGAAATAAATCCTCTTCCTAAAGGAGAATACGCAACTACGCCAATTTGAAGTTCTTCTAATGTTTTTATGATTCCGTCTTCTTCAATGCTTCTTTCAAAAAGAGAATATTCACTTTGAACTGCAGTTAGAGGATGAATCTTATGAGCTTTTTTAATTGTTTCAGAAGAAACTTCAGAAAGACCAATATATCCAACCTTTCCTTCTTTTACCAAATCTGACATTGCCTGAACTGTTTCTTCTATTGGAGTATTAGGATCAACGCGGTGTAAATAATACAAATCGATATAATCTGTTCCAAGATTTTTAAGAGAACGCTCTACAGCTTTTTTTACATATTCCTTTTTGCCGTTAAACTGCCAGGTAAGCTCTTCGTTGTCGTTAATTTCAAAGCCAAATTTTGTAGCAATTTTGTAAGCATTACGATTTCCTTTTATCGCTTTTGAAATTAGTCTTTCATTTGCCAGCGGACCGTACAAATCTGCTGTGTCTAAAAAGTTACCGCCTAATTCAAGTGAACGGTGGATTGTTTTTATAGATTCAGTTTCGTCCGCTTTACCATAAATATCGTTTCCTGCAATTTGGCTCATTCCCATACAGCCTAAACCGATGTTAGGAATAATTAATCCCTGAGTTCCCAAATTCATTTCTTTTATTGCACTCATAATTTTTGTATTAGATTAAAATTGATAAGGCAAAGATCTAGCGTTATTATTTTTTTGAAGTAGCCAAATCTCTAATTGTTGTATCCAAATTTATGGTTTGTTTCTCTCGAGCTTTTGGAAGAAACAAAATAAAACAAAAAAAAATGCCGACATCTCGAAGACGCCGGCATTATTTAACTAACCAAAACCAAAATAATAAATAACCAGTTTATTACATTACAAATGTCCGACATATATCAATATTATGGTGTTAAGGTCTTGTTATTACTTTGTTGAATATAAGTTAATGTCTTAATTAAAAAAATCCAATATTTTCAAATTCTAAATTCAAAAATGCAAACTTGTTTAAATTGGGCTTTGAGATTTTTTTATTTGGAATTTACCCCAAAAAAGAATGCCGGCATCTCGAAGACGCCGGCATCATTTAACTAACCAAAACCAAAATAATAAATAACCAGTTTATTACAGTACAAAGATCAGGTATATATGGATGCTTTGCTGTTAAGGTTTTGTTATTACTTTGTTGGACATACGTTAAGATTTTTTAGACATTGATTTTGAGCTTTCTGTAACGTTATATAGTTTTTTATTATTAAAATATAATAACAATCAATTTTGATTATTGATATGCTAAGGATAAGTTCGTATATTTGGTAAAACATTAAATATCAGCAATATGGAATCAAACAAAAAATTAACAACTGCTACTGGAACTCCCGTTCCAGACAATCAAAACATTCAAACAGCGGGCCCTCGCGGACCAGTTTTGTTACAAGATTTTTGGTTTTTAGAAAAGATGGCGCATTTTGATCGTGAGGTTATTCCAGAACGACGAATGCATGCTAAAGGTTCTGGCGCTTACGGAACTTTTACAGTAACTCACGATATTACTAAATATACGAGAGCCGATTTGTTTTCGGAAATTGGTAAAAAAACAGAGATGTTTGCTCGTTTTTCTACAGTTGCTGGAGAAAGAGGCGCTGCAGATGCAGAAAGAGATATTCGAGGTTTTGCTTTGAAATTTTATACAAACGAAGGAAACTGGGACTTAGTAGGAAACAATACGCCTGTATTCTTTTTCCGTGATCCAATGAAATTTCCTGATTTAAATCATGCTGTAAAACGTGATCCAAAAACCAATTTGAGAAGTGCTGATAACAATTGGGATTTTTGGACTTTACTGCCAGAAGCTTTGCATCAGGTTACAATAGTAATGAGTGATAGAGGTATTCCGAGATCGTACAGACAAATGCATGGTTTTGGAAGTCATACTTTTAGTTTTATAAACAAACAAAATGAAAGACATTACGTGAAATTTCATTTTGTAACGCAGCAAGGTATTGATAACCTTTCTGATGAAGAAGCTGCAAAATTAGTAGGAGGAGACAGAGAAAGCCACCAGCGTGATTTGTTTGATGCTATTGAAGAAGGAAACTTTCCGAAATGGAAATTGTTTGTTCAAATTATGACCGAAGAACAAGCTGCTAATTATCGTTTTCATCCTTTTGATTTGACTAAAGTTTGGTTGAAAGGTGATTTTCCATTGATTCCAGTTGGAGAATTTGAATTGAATAAAAATCCAGAAAACTATTTTGCCGAAGTAGAACAAGCCGCATTTAATCCGGCGCATGTTGTTCCTGGAATTAGTTTCTCACCAGATAAAATGCTGCAAGCTCGTTTGTTTTCTTACGGAGATGCACATAGATATCGTTTAGGAGTAAATAATTTCCAAATTCCTGTAAATTCATCAAGATGTCCTTATAATACTTTCCATAGAGACGGAGCAATGCGTGTTGATGGAAATAACGGATCGAAAAAACATTATGAGCCAAATAGTTTTGGTGAATTGCAAGAACAGCCAGAATTTAAAGAGCCGCCATTGAAACTTCACGGCGATGCATGGGCATATAATTTTAGAGATGATGATAATGATTATTTCACGCAGCCAGGATTATTATTCAACCTGTTAACTCCAGAAAAGAAACAATTGTTGTTTAAAAATACTGCGGGACAAGTGGGAGGCGCTCAAAAGTTTATTCAGATTCGCCACATCAGAAACTGTTTCAAAGCGGATCCAGCATATGGAGAAGGAGTTGCAAACGCTCTTGGTTTAACAATGGCTGAAGTAGACGCTTTTGATGATCCAAGATTGTCGATTGTGGTTCGTTAAAAAAAGGAGCAAAGGAGCAAAGTAACAAAGGTTCTGAGGTTCAAAGAGGCAAAGGTTCAAAGGTTTGCTTCATGATTTTAAAAATAAACCCGACAGATTTTTAATCTGTCGGGTTTGTTTTATTATGTCTTTTATTTAAACTGGACTGAAGTCCAGCTCTACAATATAATTTTTTTTCAGAACTTTAAAAGAGCCTTCGGCTCGATCTATATTGTTGTACCCGACTTTAATCCGGTTTGTTTGATATGTAAAAATGTAAAAAAATGATAAACCCGACAGATTTTTTAAACCCGACAGGTTTTAAAACCTGTCGGGTTAATTTTTTTATGTCTTTTATTTAAACTGGACTGAAGTCCAGCTCTACAATATAATTTTTTTTCAGAACTTTAAAAGAGCCTTCGGCTCGATCTATATTGTTGTGCCGGACTTTAATCCGGTTTGTTTGATATGTAAAAATGTAAAAAAATGATAAACCCGACAGATTTTAAAACCTGTCGGGTTTGTTTTATTATAAAGAAAAACCTTTGTCCCTTTGAACCTTTACCACTTTGAACCTTTGCCACTTTGAACCTTAAGAAAAAACAACTGTCTTATTACTATAAACCATTGTTTTTCTCTCTGCATGCAGTTTGATGGCTCTTGCAAGAACAATACGTTCCAAATCGCGGCCTTTCATGATAAAATCTTCAACAGAGTGAATATGAGAAACTCTTGCAATATCTTGCTCGATAATTGGTCCTTCATCTAATTCTTCGGTAACATAATGACTTGTTGCACCAATAATTTTTACACCGCGTTTAAAAGCCGAATGATATGGTTTTGCACCCGGAAAGGCAGGCAAAAACGAATGATGAATATTTATGATTCTATTCTCGTAAAGCGAAATCAAATTTGGTGTGATAATCTGCATATAGCGCGCTAACACAATAAAATTGATTTGATATCTTTTTAAAAGTTCAATTTGTTTGGCTTCGCCTTCTTCTTTATTGTCTTTTGTAAAAGGCACGCAATGAAACGGAATATCGAATCGCTCAGCAATTGATCTTAAATCATTATGATTACTGATAATAAGCGGGATTTCAATGTTTAATTCACCAGCGCTGTAACGTCCTAAAATATCAAATAAACAGTGATCGTATTTAGAAACAAACAATGCCATTTTTGGTTTTTGTTCCTGATTGTACAAATCCCAAGACATATTAAAATCAGTGGCAATCGATTGATCAAAATCAGTTTTAAAATCTTCAATTGTAGTTTTCGGATTGGTCAATTCGCATTCCAATCGCATAAAAAAGACATTTTGTTCTACATCAACATGCTGATCAATGTAAATGATATTTCCTTCAACTTTAGCAATAAAAGTTGTCACTGCAGCGATAATTCCTTTTTGGTCTTTACAATGAATCAGAATGGTTATTTTTTGCATTTCGTTTTTTGGTTTAATCGGTTAATTGTTTAACTGTTTAATCGTTTGTTCGATTGCGCGAATAAACGATTAAACAGTTAAACAAAAAAAACTATTTTTTATCCTGCATTGCAAAAACATTTTTCAATAAAGGCGTTGTTCTTGCGCTAATGTTAGTACGAATATCTTTTTCTTCGACAGCGATCATTTTAAAAACACCAGATAAAGCTTGAGTTGTTGTATAGTCAGTTAAATCTGGATTTACTTTTTTTACAAGCGGGATTGTGTTGTATTTATTTATAATATTTTTCCACACCACATCGGCACCCACTTTTTCGAATGAGCTTTTAATTACGGGATTAAATTTTCCGTATAAAGATTTAGTTGTGTTGCTTTGTAAATAAGTTGTTGCAGCACTTTCATTTCCCAGTAAAATGTTTTTTGCATCGGTAATTGACATATTTTTCACTGCCGAAACAAAGATTGGAGTTGCTTCTTTCACGGCATCTTCTGCAGCACGATTCAGCATTTTAACACCTTCATCGGCAAGAGAACTTAATCCAACCCTTCTTAAAGTTGCATCGACTTTTTGCAGTTCTTCGGGCATTAGAATTTTTACAGCTTCATTTTTATAAAAACCATCTACGGCGGTTAATTTACTTACTTGTTCTGTAATTCCTTTATTTAAAGCTTCTTTTAGTCCAGATGCAATATCAACGCCGCCAACTCCTGAAACTTTAGTAGATAGTTTTGATATTTTTTGAGATAAGGTTTCTTTTACCTGAGCCTGAGAACTTAGAGAAAATAGGAGAGACAGAATTAAAATCTTTTTCATTATAGGGTTTTTATTTAAGTTTCAAAAATACTACTTATTCAAAAATAAAGCCACAATTTTATTTGAGGAGCTGTAACAATTTGTTTTATAATTAACATTAGAACAGCTTTCAATTTCTTGGAGATAGAAATTTGATGAAAAGAAGAGACGACAATACTGCAAAAAAAAAAGATTCAACATTTTAGTTGAATCTTTTTAGTTGGTATATAAAAAATTGAACTTATTGTTTTAGTTCAAACTTTCCGTCTTTCTCTGCATAAATTTCAGTTGCAGAAGATTCGTATTTCTTAAAAGATGAATCTGCTGTTTTTTCTACTAAAATAAAAACACCATTATATTTAATAAATTTCAATTCTAATCCTTTATCCGTAGTAATAGTTGTTTTATCGTTTACTACAACAAAATCAGTTTCACCGTTATCTTTATAGATCCAAACTTTTGATTCAGTTGGATCATTTGATGCTAGAATACTTCCTTCTGTACGATTAGCAAATCGATCCGTTTTAAGTTTTCCAGTTTGTGTTTTTCCGTTTTGAGAAACAGTTCCGTTAATATAGATATAGTAAGCCGAGTCAAATGTTGGGTTTTCAACTTTTGCGGTAAAGTTATTTTGGTTTACCGTCATTAAACTTGCAATGTTTGCTTTAGCTTCATCTGGCCACAAACTCATCATACCTGCACCTTGCTTTGCAGTTTCAAGATATTCTAAAGCTTTGTTGAAATTTAAAAGAAACAATTGTGTCAGCGATAAGTTTAAGTAAATTACTTTATTGTAATCTTTTGGCTTTAATTTTTTGTATTCTTTACCCACATAACCCAAGTAGAATTTTTCAAGTTCTGTAAGATAAGATTGGTCTATAGAATTGCTTGCAATCTTGTCAAAAAATTCATTTGTTTTAGTATTAAACTCGATAAGCTCAGGAAATTCATCTGCTTTTTCGAATACACCGTAGTTTAATGTAAGTTCTTTTTCAGTTGTAAAAATGTTATTATCATTAAGATATTTATATCCAATGTTATTTAGATCACTTGCTAAACTTTGATTTGGCTTTCCGTTTACGTAAGTTCCAGAATACATTTTAGCATTTGTACCTTTTTCATATATGATTTCATTGTTTTTTCCTAAAACCAAATATTTAAAATCACCGTCTAAAACATAAGTACCATTATCAGCTCTTTTGTAAGTTGATCCTTTGTAACCCATTAAAACGCGAACATCTGGGTTTGAAACATCTTTTTTAGAGTAATCTTCAATAGTGTTTTTTACTACATTATGCTCATAAGTTTTTGTAGTCTTGTCAGCATAATCTGCGTTCCAAGTATCATCTCCTTGAACAATGATATTGTATGTTTTAATGTTTTTGAAAAAGTCAGATTTTGGAATCGTTATCTTAACTTTTTTCTTGTTGGTGTCTGCTTTTTGAGCATAAGATGCACTGCTGATTACAGTTAGCAATAAGAATAGGGCAATTTTTTTCATAAGAATATTTTTGTCAAATATATGAATACGACTATTAAATGCACCAGTAAAAAACATGTTTTAATTCAAAAAAAACAATTGCTTAATAAAGCAGATTTTCTAAAGAAAATATAGACTTTTAGTACATTGATAGTTTGTTTTTTAATTCTTTGGAAACTAAAAACTAAGAGTATATTTTGCAGTATTATATTACGGCGTGTCCAGTAAATAAAGAAAAATCGGAAGCTCAACTGAATGAATTTCCGATTGATTTTTAATTTTTAAATTAAATTTAGTTTACAGCAACAGATGATTTTTCAGGAGTTAAATCAGCATCTTTTTCGTAAACATCTTGAAAAAAGCCAACTTCTCCGTTTTCATTTACAAGCGAAGTAAAATAGCAGATATAAATTGGTACTTTTTTAGAAAGTTTGAAACTGTTTTCTGCTTTTCCTGCCATTGCGCTGTCTATTTTTTCTTTTGTCCATTCAGGATAATCTTTCAGCATGGCAACGGCTAATTCTTTAGCTAATTTTACATTAATACATCCATGACTGAAAGTTCTTTTTTCAAAATCGAATAAAGTTTTAGACGGTGTGTCGTGCATATAAATATCGTCTGGATTTGGGAACATGAATTTAACCAAACCTAAAGAGTTTTCAGGTCCCGGTTTTTGTCGTATTTGACCGTTTACCATTTCCATATTATGTTCAGCAAGATAATTTTTATTGGCAGCTATTTTTAATTTTAACTCATTTTCAACTATACTTTGCGGTACAGTCCAGTACGGACTAAAAACAATTCTTTCGATTTGACCGTTAAAAATGGTAGTTTTAGTTAAAGGAGAACCTACAAATACACTTGAGGTTAATTCAATTTTTCCGTTTTTAACGTAAATCAATTCATACGACGGAACATTTACCATAATATATTCGTCATTGTTCACCAGCTCAGCCGAAATAGAACGAACTCTTTCCATATTAAGTACCAAGGTTTTTACTTTATCCGAAATTGGAATATTCATTTCCTTAATATGTTCTTCTGCCAGAATGTAATTTGGTTTAAAACCATTACGAACTTTATATTTCATTACAGCATCCATCAGTTCACGATCGTAAACATCACTTTTAGAATCCTGTTTTAAATCGCCCAATAAATACAAACGTGTTCTAACTTGAGCAATTGTGTTTGAAACCGCATCTGGACGTAAATCTTTATATGGAGTTTCTGTGGTAATAGGTTTCCATTTATTAGATTTTTCTATTTTTTTATACTGTTGTAAAACGCCTTGCAGTTTATAATATTGATTATAAAGATTTCCATTATCTTCCGTTTTTGCTGTTGCATTTTCGATTGTATTGTAGTTTAGAAAATCTTTCAACATGGCATCATAAGACAATTTTTTATTTGAATCTGAATTGTTTTTTTGAGCATATACAATGTATAAAGAACTTAAAAGCATATCAGCATCGGTTGTAGAGAAATTGGTTTCTGATAAAGAATCAAAAAGCTGGTCTATTTCTTTTTGGTAAGGAATAACTAAATCGTTTGTTTTTTTTGCTTTTTCATATAAAACGGTACCAAATTTATTGATCTCATTCTCGTCGTACCAAATAGTTCCAAGAGATCGATTTTTGTATAAGGACATAACATCAGATTTATACTTTTTTAAATCAGTATATTTCTTGAAAAATTCGTTTGAAACATTGTCTTTTACATCATCATTACCTGAATTTTTGTAAAAAGCCAATACGTTAGATTTATGATTCTTAGACTCAACATTTTCGTACTTATTAAAAGATACGATAATAAAACTAAGAGCAATAATTATACTTAGGTGATATGTAGTTTTCATTTTTTTAAATTTTTACGTTACTAATTAGATTTTTAAGTTTGGTAAAAATTTGGGGCTTTTTCTACCTTGCTAAATTACTTTAAGATGTTGTAAATGAGTTGCTTTATTAAATATGGATTTATCAAAATTGCCATGTTTTAGGTTTATATAGTATAGATCAATAAGAGTTTTAAATTGTTACCCTAGTAGTTTTAGAATAGTGAATCTTTTTTTGTTAACATAAAGCTATTACAGTAACCAAATATTAAAATATTTTGTAAATTGCTCCCTTAAAATTATCATATTCATAAAATGGAACAACAAATACCATATATTCCTAAAAATAAAGTAAGAATTGTCACAGCTGCTTCTCTTTTTGACGGTCATGATGCTGCGATCAATATAATGCGTCGTATTATTCAGTCAACTGGAGTCGAAGTAATTCATTTAGGACACGACCGCAGTGTCGAAGAAGTGGTTAATACCGCAATTCAGGAAGATGCTAATGCAATTGCAATGACTTCTTACCAAGGCGGACATAATGAGTATTTTAAATATATGTATGATTTGCTTCGCGAAAAAGGAGCAGGACATATTAAGATTTTTGGCGGCGGCGGTGGTGTAATTCTGCCAAGCGAAATTTCGGAATTACATGAATATGGTATTACCAGAATTTATGCACCAGACGATGGACGTTCGTTAGGACTTCAAGGAATGATTAATGATTTGGTTCAACAAGCTGATTTTCCTATTGGAGATAAGTTAAATGGAGAAATCGATCATATCGAAAATAAAGTTCCAACAGCAATTGCTCGATTAATTTCGGCTGCAGAGAATTTTCCTGAGATTGCAAAACCTGTTTTTGATAAAATTCACGAAAGCAATGCCGATTCTAAAATTCCGGTTTTAGGAATTACAGGAACGGGCGGAGCAGGAAAATCATCTTTGGTAGACGAATTAGTACGTCGTTTTTTAATTGATTTTCCTGAAAAAACAATCGGATTAATTTCTGTCGATCCATCAAAAAGAAAAACTGGAGGAGCACTTTTAGGAGACAGAATCCGAATGAATGCTATAAATAATCCTCGTGTATATATGCGTTCGCTGGCAACTCGTCAATCTAATTTAGCATTGTCGAAATATGTAGCCGAAGCAATTCAGGTTTTGAAAGCGGCAAAATACGATTTGATTATTCTGGAAACTTCAGGAATTGGTCAGTCTGATACTGAGATTATGGATCATTCTGATGTTTCTTTATATGTAATGACTCCAGAATTTGGAGCTGCAACACAATTAGAAAAAATCGATATGCTTGATTTTGCTGATTTGGTAGCTTTAAATAAATTCGATAAACGCGGCGCACTTGATGCTTTACGCGATGTAAAAAAACAATATCAAAGAAACCATAATTTATGGGATAAAAATCCTGACGAAATGCCTGTTTTCGGAACAATTGCTTCGCAGTTTAACGATCCAGGAATGAACACGCTTTACAAAGCGATTATGGATAAAGTAGTCGAAAAAACCGATTCTGATTTGAAATCGACTTTTGAGATTACAAAAGAAATGAGCGAGAAAATCTTTGTAATTCCGCCTCACAGAACACGTTATTTATCTGAAATTGCAGAGAATAATAGGTCTTATGATGAGATCGCGATTTCGCAGCAAAAAACAGCGCAGAAATTATACGGAATTTTCAAAACCATAGAATCTGTTTCTGGTAAAGTTCCTCAAATTACTAAAGCAGGAATTGATGACGATAGTGTCATCCTGAGCGCAGTCGAAGGATTAGATGAAAACAGAATCTTTTTAAATCTTTTACTAAATCAGTTTGATAAAGTAAAAATGGATCTAGATCCGTACAATTGGGAAATTATCCTGAATTGGGATGAAAAAGTAGCTAAATACAAAAATCCAGTTTACTCTTTTAAAGTTCGTGATAAAGAAATTAAGATTGCAACGCATTCTGAAAGTTTATCACATTTACAGATTCCGAAAATTGCTTTACCTAAATATGAAGGCTGGGGAGATGTTTTACGTTGGAATTTACAGGAAAATGTTCCTGGAGAATTTCCGTTTGCTTCGGGATTGTATCCGTTTAAACGAGAAGGCGAAGATCCGTCGAGAATGTTTGCGGGAGAAGGCGGACCAGAAAGAACCAATAAACGTTTTCATTATGTAAGTGCTGGATTGCCTGCAAAAAGACTTTCGACTGCTTTTGACAGTGTTACTTTATACGGAAATGATCCAGATTTACGTCCAGATATTTATGGAAAAATTGGAAATGCGGGAGTTTCAATCTGTTGTTTAGACGATGCTAAAAAATTGTATTCAGGTTTTGACTTGGTGCATGCTTTAACATCTGTAAGTATGACGATTAATGGGCCAGCGCCAATGTTGTTAGGCTTTTTTATGAATGCGGCAATCGATCAGCAATGTGAATTGTACATTAAAGCCAACAAATTAGAAAAAGAAGTTGAGGTAAAAATCAACAAAATATATGCTGCTAAAGGTATTGAAAGACCAAAATACCAAGGCGATTTACCAGAAGGAAATAATGGTTTAGGATTAATGCTTTTGGGCGTTACAGGAGATCAGGTTTTACCTTTGGAAGTTTATAATGAGATAAAAGTAAAAACACTATCGCAAGTTCGTGGAACGGTTCAGGCGGATATTTTAAAAGAAGATCAGGCGCAGAATACTTGTATTTTTTCAACCGAATTTGCTTTGCGTTTAATGGGAGACGTTCAGGAATATTTTATCACTAAAAACGTTCGTAATTTCTATTCTGTTTCGATTTCAGGATATCATATTGCCGAGGCAGGAGCAAACCCAATTACCCAATTGGCATTTACGCTTTCTAATGGTTTCACTTACGTGGAATATTATTTGAGCCGTGGAATGAATATTAACGATTTTGGACCAAACTTATCGTTTTTCTTTTCAAACGGAGTAGATCCTGAATATTCTGTAATTGGTCGCGTGGCACGTAAAATTTGGGCAAAAGCCATGAAAAACAAATACGGAGCCAACGAAAGAGCACAAATGTTGAAATATCATATTCAGACTTCGGGACGTTCTTTGCACGCACAAGAAATTGATTTTAATGATATTAGAACAACTTTACAGGCTTTATACGCAATTTATGACAACTGTAATTCGCTTCACACGAATGCTTACGACGAAGCGATTACAACACCAACAGAAGAATCTGTGCGTCGCGCAATGGCGATTCAGCTGATTATTAATAAAGAATTAGGTTTGGCGAAAAACGAAAACCCAATTCAAGGTTCCTTCATCATCGAAGAATTAACTGATTTGGTTGAAGCAGCAGTTTTACAAGAATTCGACAGAATTACAGAACGCGGAGGAGTTCTTGGTGCAATGGAAACGATGTATCAACGTTCTAAAATTCAAGAAGAAAGTTTGTATTATGAAACGTTGAAACACAACGGAGATTTCCCAATTGTGGGTGTAAACACGTTCTTGAGTTCAAAAGGTTCTCCAACAGTAATTCCGGCAGAAGTTATTCGTGCCACCGAAGAAGAAAAGCAATATCAAATTACGATGCTGGATAATTTACACCAGTTTCACGAAGCAAAAGTAAACGAGCATTTAAGTAAGCTGCAAGAAGCTGCAATTAAAAACGAAAACTTGTTCGATCATTTAATGGAAGCTACAAAGGTTTGTTCTTTAGGTCAGATTACTTCGGCGTTGTTTGAAGTTGGCGGGCAGTATAGAAGGAATATGTAGATATTCTTTTTTTTAAATAATAAAAACGCATTTGATTTAACTGTCGAATGCGTTTTTTGTTTGTAAAATGATATTTGTAATATAAATCGTTATATATTTACTGTTAAATTTAATCAAAAAGCTTTTTTTTTGATTAACGATATTGATGTAATTTTATTAAAGTGACTTATATGAAAACAAAACTACTTTTATTTTTTTTTATTTTTTTATTTACTGAAGTTAATGCTCAACAAGAAATTTATAATTTTTCTCCTGGTACTCCGATGAGTTCAGTTCACTTTAATAAAAAGTTTTTTTTTGAAGGTTATGAAACTGGTACGGGGAAAGAAATATGGCAAAGTGACGGAACAACTTCTAATACAAGCTTGTTAAAAGATATTAATGTAGGAAGTGGTAATTCGACGGTTGCAAATTTAAAACAGACATCAACTATTTTAAATGATGATCTATATTTTATTGCCAAAGATGTAGATTCTAATGGAGAAATATGGAAAATAAATGGTAAAACAGAAGTTCCTGAAAAAATAACAACTTTTCTCAATGGCAGAGTGACAAGATTGACTACTGTAGGAAATACAATTTTTTTTATCATTAGAAACGTAGATAATACCATAGAACTTTGGAAAACAGATGGAACAGCAGTTGGTACTGTAATGATAAAGAATGATTTCTCTATTTGGAACAGAGTTTCATTTCAAGGAAAGTGTAATAATACTTTTATATTTACATTTCAGCCGCAAGGGAGTAATAATTCAAGAGTTTGGAGAAGTGATGGAACTTCTGGTGGAACATTTCCAATAACAGAAGAAATTGATGGAAACGGTTCCGGAAAATCTACTGAAGGTGGATCGACCAACGGAGGAACTTCTATTTTGAGTCAATATATAGAATATAAAAATAAATTATATTTTGTTAGTAGATTTTTTTTGTTTGAAACTGATGGAACTCTTGCAAATACTAAAAGCGTTGGAAATACTAAAAATAAAGATTCTAAACTGGTTGATTTTAGCGATATTATTGAAGTAAATGGTAGCTTCTATTTAATGTTTTTTACTTCAAGTATTAATAACTTGACGCTATTGAAATTTAATTCAGAAAGTCATGATATTTTTCCTATTTATGATAAGACAAGTATGCAATACTTTTTTCCTTCTAATTTTGTGAAAACAGAGAATTCTTTGCTTTTTAGTTCATTCAATTCAACAGGAGGAACATCCTTGGTTTCGATGGATTTATCTACAAATGTTGTGTCTAATGTTAAAGAATTATCATTGGCGAATGATTTAGAAAGACCCGTGATATTCCGTGACATTAATAGAGGGGGTATTTTGAAAATTAATAAAGATGAATATTTTATTATGAATTCAAGAGAGAAAAATACTGAAAGGAAAGGATGGATCTTAAATAATACTCTACAAACTACGGAAAATATTAGTTCATTAGACAATATTCTTGAACCTTTTGCTTACAATGATTATTTATATTATTCTAAAGATAATAAACTGTATAAGTTTGCAAAAAATTTAAGCACAGTTTCCGTAGATCAAAGAAAATCCTTAAATCTGTACCCAAACCCTTCAAAAAACTTTGTGAATTTCTATACTGAAGATTACAGCGAAATTGAAGATATTCAAATTTTTGATTTAAATGGCCGATTAGTAAGTGGTAGATCTGATTTGAATGGTGATAAAATTGATATATCCAATTTGCATCAAGGAACCTATATTTTGAAAGCTAAAATTAATGGAGCCGAGATTACTAAAAAGATTATAAAAAAGTAAATAGAAAAAAAAGCATCCACTATAAATGGGTGCTTTTGTATTTTATAAACTATTACTATTTTAAATCTTTTTTCTTGTAATAATTTTTGGCTTACTATTTAGTTTTTCGATAACAGCATCAGCTAGCGTAAGCATTTTATATGTGAACCCAAAGTAATCCATAAGCGGAGTAATAGCTCTAGTAACACAGTAAAATTCCATATAGTTTGTCATTTCGATCGCGAGGCTTCGGGAGAGAAATCTCCACAAGAAACTCCGTAACAGTACGTGCTCAGCGTACGAAGATTTCTCTTTACGTCGAAATGACAATTTTGTGAATAAAAACGTTCCATAGGAACAAATCATATTGTAGGGGCGGATTTTAATCCGTTCATGGCAAAGAAATTCCACAACAGTACGTGCTCAGCGTACGAAGATTTCTCTCCCGAAGCCTCGGGATCGAAATGACAATATTGTGAATAAAAACGTTCCATAGGAACAAATCATATTGTAGGGGCGGATTTTAATCCGTTCATGACAAAGAAATTCCGTAATCAAAAAGTATTTTGCGTCAGTAAAATCAGAAGAAAATCATTCACCAACAATTTCCCCAACAAAACCCAAAAACTCCATTTCACTCAAAGGAAACAATTGCAGAACCGTTTCTAAAATAAGGCTTACATTTATAGATTGGTTTTTCTTTTCGGGAACATTTTGCATATCGTGATCGAGTGCCAGAATGCATAATTTTAGCATATCGCTGATAATGCAGCCCAACTCAAAATAATTGTGAATTTTGACTTGAGCGGTGTATTCGTCTGAAGTGTCGCTGGCAGGTTTTAGAGTTTTAAAATATTGGACAGTTAACTTTTTTAGGCTTTTTGCAATTTCGATTTCATTTGTTTCCATAAGGCTTGTATTTAGTTGTGTTTGATAATCACTTTATAATTTGACTTTTATAAAATTATTATAAGAAAAATTGTACTTTTGTTTATCGTGATGCAAGAGTAGAAATAGATTTTGCTGTATCAAATCATTTTTTGCCGTATTGAACGGAGCGGAAATATGTTTTTTACATTTCGTCGTTTTAAGACTTAATTATTTATCTTTGAATTATGAGCACAATAACAAAACCAAATCATATAGGGCGCAAGATCAGCCGTATTCGTGAACTTCGAGATATGAAACAGGAAGCTTTGGCGCAAGCTTTAGGAACAAATCAACAAGCGATTTCGGCTATTGAAAACAGCGAAACGATTGATGAAGAAAAATTAATTGAAGTGGCAAAAGCACTTGGTGTAACGGTTGAAGCTATCAAAAATTTCTCTGACGAAGCTGCGATTAATTATTTCAATACTTTTAATGAAAGTCCTAATAATTATTTCGGACTTAATAATTGCACTTTCAATCCATTAGATAAATTAATGGAAACTGTAGAAGAAAATAAAAAACTCTACGAACGTTTGTTGAAATCGGAACAAGATAAAATCGAATATTTAGAAAAATTACTAAATCAGAAATAGTAAACTTTTGAATAATAAAAAACCTCTCATTTCTGAGAGGTTTTTTTTATATCAGTTTCTTTTAAACCTTTTTTCTTGTTATAACTTTTGGCTTACTATTTAGTTTTTCGATAACAGCATCGGCTTTTTCATTTTGACAAATAAATCGCAAAGATTCTGCATAACGATAATAGTAAACAGGTTCCAGGTCAGATGTTATGGCAAAAAGTTCACCGTACCACGCAGCGGCTTTATCTAGTTTGTAGTTAGAATAAGATGAATTTCCTAGTTTTTGAAATAAGTCGACAGATTTGTAGCCTTTTGCCGCAATTCGTTCGTATGTTTTTATCACATCAACATAAGCATATTTGTCGCTTATTTTATCTGTTATGAAAGGTTTTTCATTTTGAGCAGAAACACGAAGTGAAAAAACAGTCAACAGCACAAGAACAGCTAGTTTTTCTTTCATGAATATTGGTTTAAATGAATGGTTTGGTTACTAATTTTTTATTTTTGCAAATATATCTAAATCAAGTATATAACGTGTATTTTGTCGATGTTTTTTTTAGTTTTATCGGTTTTATTTTGTTATCGAAAACGAATTAACGTATTAAATAGAAAATTTCTTATAATGAAAAACGATTTATCAGAATAAATATTTCATTTATACAAAAGATAAATTATAATTTTAGAGATATAAAGTTAAGAATATTATGACAGTTCAACAATATTTTGACAAAATAATTAATTTTCGTGTCAAACAAAGCAGCGAAAAAGACCTTCGCAACGCTGATTTGGAAAGGCTTATTTTAAAAATTTCATCAGACGGAAATGAAACTTATTTTACGCTTGACACCCTTTTTGAGAAAACCTCGGATGAAGCTATTGTATTAAATCCTGAAATAGTAAAGAGAATTGCAAATCGATATGGTTTATTTTTTCTCGATAAAAAAGAAACGGGAAATGTGTGTTTTGCAAACAGCGAAGAATTGCGATTTGAGTTTAAGCAAAGTTTTACTGCAATAGATTTATTAGATTTATGTTATGCCGTTTTGCATTCGTCAATTTATGAGGACGATTTAAAAAATGAAACTCAAAAAATTCCAATTCCTATAGATTCTAATGTGTTTTGGAAATTGGTTCAAATTGGGAATACTTTGCGAAACCAAGAAAGTGAATGAATAAAAAAAGCATCAGCCGCGGCTGATGCTTTCTAATTTTTAGGGCAAAAAATTAGCGGCGAAAAGATGGACTTTCATTTACTGATTCGTCTAACTTTACGGTTTTTACTTTTTTAGAAGCAATTTTAATTTCATGTTTTGCAACCTTATCATTTGCTTTAACTTCAAGAACATAAGTTCCGGCTGGAAAACCTTCAAGACTTATTGTTTTTGAAACCTCTAATTTGTTTGCTGCAGATTCTCCAGCATAAAGTAAATTGTGATTTTCGTCGTAGATAGAAAATGATGATTTTTGAACAGTGTCTAAAGTAAAACTTACTACTTTTCCGTCTCCGGTTTTAATGTTCAAAATATAATCTCCTTTTCCATCAATGGCATAAGAAAATACAGTTGCTAAAAAAAAGGCCGCAACTAACCCTGTTTTGGTAAATCTTGTCATGTTTTTTTTAATGTTTATTACTAATGTGGAACGCGCAAAACTACAAATACAAATTTAATTTTATGCAAAAAAAGCTCTTTTTTGATGGTGTAAAATGCTGATTTAAAACTATTTCTGTATTTTGTTTACACTATATACGTAATTACTGGTGTTTTGGATGTTTTTTTACGTCATTTTTTTAATGACATAAAAACCAGTGTTATACATTTATTAAGAATAGTTTTTCAAAAAAAAACAAAGAATGAGTTTTGCTCGAGTTTAAAGCAAAAAAAAACAGCTCAATAACCACAAAGAGCTGTTTTTAAAACTTACGTTTTTTAACTTTACTAACTATCTAACCTTGATTTATACTTTATGAGAAGTATAACTTTTTTAGCGTACTGCTACGCTTGTATTTTTTGCAGAAAAACCTGCTTTGTAAACTGATGAAACTGCTTTTTTTGATAATACAGTTGCATCATCTGTAATTGTAATTTGATGAGTTACTTTTTTTACATTATCCTCAACTTCTAAGAAGTAAGTTCCTTCTGGAAATTCTTCAAGATTAAAAGTTCTTAAAATTCCGTCTTTACCTGAAGCATTTTCAGAATAAATTAGAGATCCGTCTTTGTCGTAAATTGCCAGATTTGCTTTTTGCACTTTATTAAGAGCAAATGTTATAAGCTTTCCGTTAGCTTTTATTACATGAAGATTAAAGTCTTCATTTCCATCGATTGCATACGTACTCATTCCTGTAAAAAGTACTGCACATACTAAACTCAATTTTAAAATCTTTTTCATAATACTTAGTTTTAAATTATTAGTTTAATTCTCTGATGTAAAATTACTACAGGAGTACGCTTATTTTAACAACTCTATTTTCCAATTTCGATGCTGTATTCTCATTTACGAAACCGTTATAGGTTAAAATATAAATATTATTTATTGTTTTTGTTAATTTGGTTGTTATTTTTCAATGTTTTTCTTGATTTTGAATTTACATTGAATTAAGAATTTATTTACATGTAATATGTGAGTTTAGCCGCAAAGCACGCAATGATTTTTAAAATGCTGAATTTATAAAACCGCAAAGTTCGCAAAGCTTTGTCTAAAACTCTTTGCGAACTTTGCGGTTAATTCTTAGTGGTTAAAATCTTATTTCAATAAAGCACAAAAAAAACAGCTCAATAACCACAAAGAGCTGTTTTAAAACAATCACGTTTTTTAACTTTACTAACTATCTAACCTTATACCTTTAAACAAAGTATAACTTTTACAGCGCATTTCGGCGCTTATTTTTTGTTTAATAAGCAGTCAAAAGAGCTTTTGAAGATAAAAGCGAACTTTCGTTTGTTATTGTAATTTCATGTCTTGCTTTTTTAACGCTGTCTTCGATTTCTAAGAAATAAGTTCCAGCAGGAAATTCTTCTAAGCTAAAAGTTCTTAAAATTCCTTCTTTACCAGAAGCATTTTCAGAATAAATTAAACTTCCGTTTTTGTCGTATATACTAAGGCTTGCTTTTTGAGTTTGATTTAAAGCAAAAGTGATTACTTTTCCATTAGCTTTTAATACGTGCAAATTGAAAGCGTTACCTCCGTCAATTGCATATGAACTTATTCCTGATAAAAGTATTGCACATACTAAACTCAATTTTAAAATCTTTTTCATACTATTTAGTTTTAATTATTTATCTCAAATTTCTGAATGTAAAATTAGGCTCTAAGTTGCTGTTTTCTATCCACTCTGTTTTCCAATATATGTGCTATATTCTCATTTACGAAACCGTTATAGGTTAAATTTTGCGTTATTTGTTATGTTTTGGTTAATTCGCTTGTTATTCTTTAATGTTTTATTTAAAAATATGATAGTGTTGATTTACTGGAGTTTGTTATAAAAATCATCATGATAAAAGCATTGCGTACTTTGCGGTTAAAATTAAATAAGGCACAAAAAAAAAACAGCTCAGTAACCACAAAGAGCTGTTTTTAAAACTTACGTTTTTTAACTTTACTAACTATCTAACCTCATTTTTATACTGTATGAGAGTATAAACTTTTTTAGCGTATTGCTACGCTTGTATTTTTTGCAGAAGAATCTGATTTGTAAACTGCTGAAATTGCTTTTGAAGATAATGTTGTTAAATCATCGTTTACGATAATTTCATATCTTACTTTTTTAGAATTGTCTTCTACTTCTAGAAAGTAAGTTCCGTTTGGAAAATCTTGTAAATCAAAAGTTCTTAAAATTCCATCTTTACCAGCAGCGTTTTCAGAGTAGAACAAATTTCCTTCTTTATCGTATATCGCTAATTTTGCTTTTTGTACTTGGTTAAGACCAAAAGTGATCATTTTTCCGTTTTTCAATACATGAAGATTAAAGTCCTCATTTCCATCAATTGCATAAGTACTGATTCCTGATAAAAGTACTGCACACACTAAACTTAATTTTAAAATCGCTTTCATAGTATTTCGTTTTAAATTGTTATCTCTAATTTTCTGATGTAAAATTACTTCAGTTATGCTTATTTTTTATTTACTCTATTTTCCAATTTATATGTTATATTCTCATTTACGAAACCGTTATAGGTTAAAATTTGAATTATTGTAGGTGTTTTTGTTAATTCAGTTGTTATTTTTTAATTATTTAAGATTGTTAATATTTTTTACAAACTCCTGTATTCTTACAAAAAATACTAGATGACTATAAAAACGTTTGATTAAATACGATTTTAGAAAAAAAACATTCAGAAAAATATCAGTTATGAAAAAAACGGTGATTTTCTCTTATTTTTAAGCTTTCGTTTTTGAGTGTTTTTGTGCAAAATCCTCAGTTACGAAACCGTTATAGGTTAAAATTTAAATTATTTTAGGTGATTTTGTTAAATTTGCTATTATTTTTTAAAGATTTTATCATGAAGACAATTGCCCCAGCTCTTGAAGTGATAACTAGCTCATACGGAAGTTCTTTTACCTATACTAAACACGCCGAAAAGACCAATAGCAAAGCTCATTTATGGCATTATCATCCAGAAATTGAGTTGGTTTATATAAACGGCGGAGCAGGAAAAAGACAAATAGGAAGCCACGTTTCTTATTACACAAATGGCAGTTTGATTCTGATAGGCTCTAATTTACCGCATTGCGGTTTTACAAATGAAAATACGGGAAATACAAACGAAACAGTCATTCATATTAAACCTGAATTTTTAGGAAATGACTTTTTTGTAGTTCCAGAGATGAAGAAAATCCAAAATATTTTAAGTCAGTCTAAAGGCGGAATTGCTTTTGGCGGTGAGACTAAAAAACAAATTGGAAAGAAAATAGAAATGATGGAACATCAGCTTCCGTTTGAACGTTTGCTGACACTTTTGAGTGTTTTGGATGAACTTGAATCTTCTGAAGAATACACCATTTTAAATGCAGATGGTTTTTCGTTAGAACTGCAAACGCAAGATAGTGATCGTATGAATGTGATTTTTAATTATGTAAAAGATCATTTTCAGGAATCGATTGCCATTGACGAAGTTTCGAATTTGGTGAGTATGACTACACCTTCATTTTGTCGTTATTTTAAAAAGATTTCGAATAAAACTTTTACGGAGTTTGTGAATGAATATCGTTTGGTTCATGCCTCAAAATTATTGGCCGAAAAAGCAATCAGTATAAATGAAGTCTGCTACGAAAGCGGTTTTAATAATTTCAGTCACTTTAGTAAATCGTTTAAACAATACACAGGTAAAAGTGCTTCGCAATATCGTCACGAGCATAAAATTATAATTAGTTAGTTCTTTGCTGCCACGAACCGAGCGATAGCGAATAGGCGAAGCAATTACACGAATTTTTACGAATTAGTTTGTAGAGAATGCGTAACACTTTTTGCCACTGATTAAAGGATTATAGAGATTTTTAGAATCTTTATATAAGTCACACAAAAAATAAATTCGCGAAAATTTGTGTAATTAGCGACAGACCAGCTTTAAGAGAAAATAATCTATTAAATCTGTGCAATCTGTGGCAAAAGAAAATAAATCCGATTAGTGAAAACTGGTCGGATTTTTCATATAATTATTTTGAAAAAAGGTATATTTACATTCCTTAATCGAAAAATGATAAAAATGAAAAACTTTAAAATTTGGGTCTTTGCCGTTTTTTTATGTGTTTCGTCAATGTCGTACGCGGCAAAAGTAGACACACTGCAAATTGCCAGCACAGCAATGAGTAAAACATACAAAGCAGCTGTAGTTTTGCCCAATTCGTATGCTAAAAGTAAATCGGCTTTTCCGGTAATGTATTTGCTGCATGGCGCTTACGGACATTTTGGTGATTGGTTAAAAAATACTCCAAATAAAAAATTAGTTCAAAATTTATCAGATCAATACAATATAATTATTGTAATGCCAGAGGGCGAAACGTTTAGTTTTTATCTCGACAGTCCTGTAAATCCAGGAAGTCAGTTTGAAACGTTTATTACGCAGGAAGTAATTCAGAAAGTGGATAAAACCTATAAAACGATCAGCAATAGAAACGGAAGAGTAATAACAGGACTTTCAATGGGCGGACATGGAGCTTTGTATTTGTCTGCCAAACATCCTGATTTGTTTTGTGCAGCGGGAAGTATGAGCGGGGCAGTAGATATGGGTACAATGCTTAATCGAGAATCTTCGGCACAAGTGGTAAAATTGATGCAGCCCGTTTTTGGAGATAAAAGCGATAATTCGGCATTGTATGCACAGCATGCTGTTATGGGAATGCTGGATAAAATAAAAGACAATAAACTGCCGTTAATAATTGATTGCGGTGTTGATGATTTTTTAATTGAACCTAATCGAGAATTGCATCGTAGAATGGTTTATGATAAAATAGAACACGATTATACAGAGCGCCCGGGAGCACATACTTGGGAATATTGGGAAAATTCACTGCCGTATCATGTATTATTTTTTAATAAAATACTGCTTAAAAATCAGGTTGTTGCAAAAAAATAAATGAAAATCTCGTTTCAAAGCCAACTAAAAACTTTTTTTGGTTTGGTTTTTGGAATACCTTTATAAATCTAAAAAATAAAAATTATGAAAAAGATACTTACCCTTTTTGCGGTTGTTGGATTAATCGCTTTTACAAGTTGTGAAGGACCAGAAGGGCCTCCGGGAAGAGATGCAAAGATTCCTGAAGCATTTGAAATTAATAATGTTAGTTTAGGTAAAGTTGCTGATAATGAGTATAATTTAAAAAGTACTTTTAAATTTGAAGTTGGCGGTGATTTGTTTGATGATGAAACTGTTTTGATTTATAGATTAACAGGTATTATTAACCCAACTACTCCAGTTTGGCAATTACTACCTAGAACAATTTATTTTAATGACGGAAATGAATTGGATTATGATTATGATTTTAGTAAAGTTGATTTTATTATAACTGCTAGAGGAACTTATAACTTATTAACTAAGCCAGAGTATATTCAAAATCAAACTTTTAGAGTTGTAATTATTCCATCAGATTTAGCTAAGACTGTTAATACGAACAACTTTTCAGAAGTAATGTCTGCAGCAAAATTGAATGAAAGCCAAATACAAGAAATTAAACTGTAGTTATAGAGTTTGCAGTATAAAAAAAGGAAATCGTAAGATTTCCTTTTTTTTTTTTTATGTCTATATGTTTCGAAAAGTATTATTCTTCGCTGTTATCAGTAAGTTCTTTTTCTTTACCAAATTTAAGTGAAACCATAATTCCAACTAAAAGTGAAAGTGCAATAAATCCTAAAGAAGCCCATTCTGGTACGTGGATGAAATCGTGCAGTAACATTTTTAATCCTACAAAGGCTAAAATAGCAACTAAGCTGTATTCTAAATAACTGAATTTCGCCAGCATATTGGCTAAGAAAAAGTACATAGAACGCAGTCCAAGAATAGCAAAAATATTAGAACTAAATACTAAAAATGGATCAGATGTAATGGCTAGAATTGCAGGAACGCTGTCAACAGCAAATAAAACATCCATTACTTCAATTACAATCAAAGCAACAAATAATGGTGTTGCGGCTCTTTTGGCTGTTTTTGTCGAAATGAAAAACTTTTCGCCTTCCATATGAGAGGTAATCGGAATGATTTTTCCTAATGCTTTGTAAACAAAAGAATCTTTAGGTTGAAAATCTTCGTCTTCGCCTGAAAACAACATTTTTATTGCTGTAAATAATAAGAAGGCTCCAAATAAATAAGTCGTCCAAGTAAATTTATTGATTAACATTACTCCGAAGAAAATCATTAGACCACGGAAAACAATTGCTCCCAAAATTCCCCAGAATAATACGCGGTGCTGGTATTTTTGCGGAATTTTGAATGAAGCAAAAATAATAGCGATTACAAAAATGTTATCTACACTTAAGGATAACTCAATTAAGTAACCGGTAATGAATTTCATTGCGGCTACGGTTGGTTTTAAATTATCAGGGTTTTCGATATAGTCTGTAGTGTACAGCCAATAAATAACTCCTGAAAAAAGAAAGGATAAAGTAACCCAAATTAAGGTCCATTTGCTGGCTTCTTTGGTGCTGATGATATGGGGTGTTTTATTGAATACACCTAAATCTAAAGCAAGAATAAAAATTACGGCTAACAAAAAGAAAGTCCAGACTATCATGATGAATTTTTTAAATGATTTACAAAGATAAGTTTTGAAGTTTAACTTGAAAATTAATTATTGAAAAGTTACTTTCAAATTTATGGTTTTGTCATATTGAGCGAAGTCCAAATACTGTACGGGTTCTCGACTCCGCTCTAACTGACAAATAAGTTCATTTGTTGGTAAATAAAAAAGTGCCAACAATTACGAAGGCACTTTTTAGAATATAATGTAAGCTTTGAATTATAGCGCTGAGTTAACAGTTTTGATAATTCTAGCAGCAATTTTGTATGGATCTCCGTTTGAAGCTGGTCTTCTGTCTTCCAACCATCCTTTCCATCCTTTTTGAACAGTCATTAAAGGAATTCTGATAGAACATCCTCTGTCTGAAACTCCATAAGAGAAATCGTGAATAGAAGCAGTTTCGTGTTTACCAGTTAAACGTTGGTCATTGTAAGCTCCGTAAACTGCGATATGCTCAGCAGTAACAGGACGGAAAGCCTCACAAATTCTTTCGTAAGTAGCTTGGTCTCCACATGATCTTAATACTTCGTTAGAGAAGTTAGCATGCATACCTGAACCATTCCAGTCTGTGTCTCCAAGTGGTTTTGGGTGGTATTCAATATAGTAACCATATTTTTCAGTCAAACGATCTAATAAGTAACGAGCAACCCAAATTTCGTCTCCAGCTTTTTTAGCACCTTTAGCGAATAATTGGAATTCCCATTGTCCGCAGGCAACCTCTTGGTTAATACCTTCAAAGTTAATTCCGGCAGCGATACATAAATCAGCATGTTCTTCTACTAATTTTCTTCCGTGAGTGTTTTTTCCACCTACAGAGCAGTAGTACATACCTTGTGGAGCAGGATAACCTCCAACAGGGAAACCTAATGGCAATAAAGTTTTAGTATCCATGATGAAATACTCTTGTTCGAAACCAAACCAGAAATCATCATTATCATCATCAATCGTAGCTCTTCCGTTAGAAGGATGTGGAGTTCCGTCAGCAAACATAACTTCACACATTACTAAATATCCGTTAATACGAGTTGGATCAGGGTAAATTGCAACAGGAACTAATAAACAGTCAGAAGATCCACCTTCAGCTTGTCTTGTTGACGAACCATCAAATGACCAATTTCCAAGTTCTTCTAATGTTCCTTTGAAATTTTCATGCTCTTCAACTTTAGTTTTACTTCTAAGATTTTGAGTTGGCTCGTATCCATCTAACCAAATGTACTCTAACTTAATTTTAGCCATAATAATATAATTTTGTTTTTTTGTTTTTTCGCTGGGTCAAATATAGATTTATTTTTTTAGTCCTAAAAATTAGGGGGCTATTTTGTTTATCGGACTATAATTTTTTTGAGAAGCGCAATTTTGAGAGGGGTATATTTAAAAAAAAGCAATTTTTAACACCTTAAAAAAATAAATTCGTAATAATTTGGGGTTCTTTTTGAATTTTAAGGTTAAGGAATTATGAAAAAATGTTTATTTATTGAGTAATACTATTGTTTTTTGTTACAATTCTTTATAACAGATTCATTATTCTTTGAAAAAAGTGTCTTCTGTTGAGAAATCGTTGTTCAAAATTCTCGAATTTATGTTTAAAACAGGGGATTTTATTGTTTATATTTGTCGATCATTTTTCAATGAAAATTAGTACGAATTTTTAAAATTATATACATGTCAACATTACGTTTCCAAGCTTTGCAAGAAGCTTCTACAAGAAAGCCGGTACATTTTGAAGAGATTGGTAGAAAATCTAATCTTTTTGGTTCAAATGTGTTTAATGAAAAAGCCATGAAGCAATATTTAACTTCAGATGCTTTAAAGGGAGTAAGAGATGCTATTCAGCATGGAACTAAAATCGAAAGAAAACTGGCAGATTATATTGCCATGGGAATGAAAGAATGGGCGTTGGCAAAAGGTGTTACACATTATACGCATTGGTTTCAGCCTCTTACAGGAACAACTGCTGAAAAGCATGATGCATTTTTTGAAACTTCGTATGATGGCAGTGACCCTGTAGAAAAATTTGGAGGTGCACAATTGGTACAACAAGAACCAGATGCTTCAAGTTTTCCAAACGGCGGAATCAGAAATACTTTTGAAGCCAGAGGTTATACAGCCTGGGATCCAACTTCGCCAGCTTTTATATATGGAACAACTTTGTGTATTCCAACTGTATTTATTGCTTATACAGGAGAAGCTTTAGATAATAAGATACCTTTATTAAGAGCTTTATCTGCAATTGATGAAGCAGCTACAGAAGTTTGTAAATATTTTGATAAAAACGTAAAAAAAGTAACAGCAACTTTAGGTTGGGAGCAAGAGTATTTCTTGATTGATAAAGCTTTGGCAAATTCTCGTCCTGACTTAATGATGACTGGAAGAACTTTATTAGGACATACTTCGGCAAAAGGACAGCAGTTAGATGATCATTATTTTGGTTCTATTCCAACTCGTGCACTTACTTATATGAGAGATTTAGAGCAAGAATGTATGTTATTAGGAATTCCTGTAAAAACTCGTCACAATGAGGTTGCGCCAAATCAGTTTGAGCTTGCACCTATTTTTGAAGAAACAAATCTTGCGGTAGATCATAACTCTTTATTAATGGATGTAATGCAAAAGGTTGCAGAACGTCATGATTTTAAAGTTTTATTTCATGAGAAGCCTTTTAAAGGAGTAAACGGTTCAGGAAAACACAATAACTGGTCGCTGGCAACAGATACAGGAGTTAATTTATTGAGCCCGAGTAAAACGCCAATGAGCAATTTACAGTTTTTAACCTTCTTTATTAATACAATCAAAGCAGTTAATGATAATGAAACTTTGCTTCGTGCTTCTATTGCAACAGCAAGTAACGATCATAGATTAGGTGCAAATGAAGCGCCGCCGGCAATTATGTCTGTATTTATTGGAGCGCAGTTAACAAAAGTACTGTCAGAATTAGAAAGTGTAACAACTGGAAAATTATCTCCAGAAGAGAAAACAGATCTTAAATTAAACGTAGTTGGTAAAATTCCAGACGTATTATTAGATAATACAGACCGAAACAGAACTTCGCCTTTTGCCTTTACAGGAAATAAGTTTGAATTTAGAGCCGTTGGTTCAAATTCTAACTGTTCAAATTCAATGACTACTTTAAATGCTATTGTGGCAAAACAATTAATAGATTTTAAAAATGAAGTAGAAACTTTGATCGAGTCTAAAGACATGAAAAAGGATGATGCTATTTTTAATGTTTTGAGAGAATACATCAAACAATCTAAAAAAATACTTTTTGAAGGTGACGGATATAGCGAAGCTTGGGAAAAAGAAGCAGCAAAAAGAGGTTTAAGTAATTTTAAAACTACTCCAGAAGCTATTAAAGCTAAAGTTTCTAAGCAAGCTTTGGATTTATTTGCTGAATTAGGCATCTTTAACCATGTTGAAGCCGAAGCACGCTACGAAATAGAATTAGAAGAATACACAAAGAAAATTCAGATTGAAGGTAGAGTTTTAGGTGATATCGCTAGAAATCATGTTATTCCTACTGCAATACGTTATCAAAATACTTTGATTGAAAATGTAAAAGGTTTAAAAGAGATCTTCGGAAAGGAATTTGAAACGATTGCTAAAGAGCAGATTATTTTAATAAAAGAAATTTCGGGTCATATAGAAGGAATCAATTCTAAAGTATTAGCAATGACAAACGAAAGAAAGAAAGCAAATCATCTAACTGATGCACAAAAAACGGCAGAAGCGTATTGTGATAAAGTAAAACCTTATTTTGAAGACATTCGTAACCACTGTGATAAATTGGAGCTTTTGGTTGATGATGAAAGCTGGACCTTAACTAAATACAGAGAATTGTTGTTTACTAAATAACTTTCATTAACATTAAGTTAAAGCCTGTCTGTAAAAAGACAGGCTTTTTTTGTGATTATGTTAATATAACTGTTTTTGGACTGAAGTATATCTTTTGTTTTGGCATAAATGTAAGGAAAATGTAAAAAGTAACTTTTTTCTTATTAAGGTAAAATTCAAATAGAGTAGTTCGTCGTTATAGTTTCGCATTTCATCGAAAACAGATTAAGATCTTGTAAAATACGTATTTATACCTGTTTTGATTATCGAGAAGTTTTCTAATTTTGAATATGAAAATGAGAGAATTAGCAGAAAAAACTATTCTCAAATGAAGGTTAAAATCCCCAGATTTTCTCCCCAAATTGCATATACCTACATAATAATTTGTATTAATAACCAATTAAATATATTTATTATGAAAAAAGTAATTTTAAGCATCTCCGCGATGCTATTTGCAGGTGTAGCGTTCGCTCAAGGTAATGTGAGTGATGTAGATCAGTTAGGTTTGTTAAATGGTGCGTTGGTAATCCAAGTAGGAGCATCAAACAATTCAGATGTTGATCAAATAGGTATTGCAAACGTTGCAATTGTTGGACAATACGGAGATGATAATGAGTCTAGTGTTGCACAATTAGGAGCAGGAAACGTTGCTGTAGTAACTCAAATTGGAGACGACAACAGTTCAACTATCGCACAAGGAATCTGGGTTGGAAACTTAGCAGTTACTACTCAAATCGGAGCTTACAACAATTCTGATGTATTACAAGTAGGTAATTTTAATGATGCTTACACTACTCAATTTGGAGCATTTAATAATTCAACAACATTGCAATTTGGAGATGACAACACTGCAGCAACTACTCAAGTAGGTTTCTTCAACAATGCCGCTACATTGCAATTAGGATGGGATAACTACTCTAGTATTGAACAATATGGAATTGGAAACTTTGCAGCAACTGCTCAATTTGGAAATGACCATATTAGTACAGTTACTCAAACTGGATTCCTAAACGGAAGTATAGTAATCCAATCTAACTAAATAGAACCAAGAAAAGGAAGAATTTGATTTATTAAATTCTTCCTTTTTTTATTAGAATTCTTTTTTACCACAATACCACAATTATGAAACGTTTTGCCACTTATATTTTCCTATCCATTACAGGAATTTTATTCTCTCAATCAATTGATGGGAATAGAAGTGATTACGTTTTAAATGAAATGAACAATCGCAATCAAAATCAAATAAACCAATACATTAAAAGCAGAAATATTGTAACGGTTTCACAAATTGGAAATTACAATCAGGCCAATTTAACCATTATCAGCAATAATGCTAATGTAATCGCTCAGCAAACAGGCAATACCAATTATATGAATGTTTACAAAAAAGCTGACGAAATCAATCAATCCTACACGCAGACAGGCAACAATAATTATATAAGCGATTATTCCTTGTACACAAGAGGAGTCGCTTCAATGTCAATAAATCAGAACGGCAGTAATTTAACGGTTTTTAATTCAGGTTCAAATTCTATATCTAAAGATTTGATTATTAATCAATCTGGAAATTCAGGAACAATATTTATATTCAATCGTTAGAATTATGAAAAAGTATTGGAACATAGGAATTGTTTTTTTTGCCCTTTTTTTTTCTGAATCAGGATTCTCGCAGGTAGTTTATAAAGAAGTAAAAGCTAAGATAGAAGTAAAAGAAATTGAAAATCTTCTTGCTATTACAGGAACCGTAGAGAATTTAAAATCTGAGTTCAAGAATATCTCGTATAAGTTGACAGTATTCAAAAAAAGCAAATCAGGTTCAAATAAATCAAATAACGGACAAGACGGTAGAGTCACATTAGAACCCATCCAAAAAGTTGAACTATCAAAAACGCAGGTCAATTTTACAAAAGAGGATGAGATCATAATACTGTTATTAATTTATGATGAAAATAATGCCATTATAGGCAAAGACAGAGTTGTTTTTGGAGATGAAAAAGAATCAGATTCCGGAAAAGCTATTCCACAAGACGGAATCGAAATGATTGGAATTGTTGCTAATGACACTAAAACAAAACTGGGAAATGATTTTTACGATTATTTTTATTCGCAATATTCGAAACTAAAAATTAATACCAGTAAAATCGTAACCGTTCAAGAGGAGTTGACTTTTGGACGCACAACAAAAATTACGATTTTAGTGGATGGCGAAATAATTGAAGAATTTATTTCACGTCCAGATGAAGATTTCTTGAAATATATGGCTGATACAGCCGCTTCTAAAGCATTTAAATATTTTAAGGATCTCGAAAAACAAAGCAAAATTATAACTCAATACTAAAATTGAGGAACGTTTTGTGTCAAGAAGAGTTGTGTTTTTAATGTAGGAAATAAAATTATATCAATATGAAAACTTTAGCTTTACTAGTTTGTTTAGCAGGTTTTAGTGCGGTCTCAAATGCACAAGATCTGGCTTATAAACCTATTAATCCTGCTTTTAGTGGTGGCGATACTTTTAATTATCAATGGCTGCTTAGTTCTGCCCAAGCACAAAATGATTTTAAAGAAGATCCAACGTCAGGATATAAACAACAGACTGATTTGGAACGTTTTAAAAGTACTTTGAATAATCAGCTTTTAAACAGGATTTCAAATTCGTTATTCGATGATCAATTTGGATCACCAACAGGTTCCGGAACAGGAACAGGAACCGGGACAGGCACAGGTACTGGAACAGGAACTGGCGGCGGACTAAAACCAGGAACATATGTCTTTGGAACATTGTCTGTTGATATTTACAATTCTAATTTAGGAATGGTAGTAGATATTTTAGATATCGATACAGGCGAACAAACACAAGTAATTATACCACCTCGATAGATTGTGGTTCCTTGTTTTTTTCTTATACGTCAATTAGGTTCATGTTTTACTGTAAATAACTTATTATGAATAAAAGTCCCCTTTTTATACTTTTAATAACTTGCCTATTCTCAGGATGTGGAGCTTATTTTAACCAGCCTGTAGGAGTTCAAAAGGCAGTATTTGGAGAAAATACTCCTGCAACTACCGCATTAGTCGATATGCCTAAACCTAAAGAACAAATTGTTGTTGGGGTTTACAAATTTAAAGATCAGACCGGGCAGTATAAAGCTACTGAGTTAGGAAGTACTTTTAGTACTGCGGTTACTCAAGGTGCAACTTCAATTTTAATTAAAGCGCTGGAAGACTCTAAGTGGTTTATACCCATAGAACGTGAGAATCTGGGTAACCTTTTAAATGAACGAAACATTATCCGTTCCACACGTCAGGAATATGCCTCAAAAACAGAAGCTAATGAATCCGTTTTGACACCGCTTTTATTTGCGGGAGTTTTGCTCGAAGGCGGAATTATTTCTTATGATACTAATATTATAACAGGTGGTTTTGGTGCAAGATACTTTGGTGCGGGTGGTTCTACTCGTTATAGACAAGATCGTGTTACAGTATATTTAAGATTGGTCTCAACTTCTAACGGAAAAATCTTAAATACGGTTTATGTGTCTAAAACTATTTTGTCTCAAAGTGTAGACGCGAGTTTATTTAGATATGTAAATCTAAACCGACTTTTAGAAGTAGAAACTGGTTTTACTAGAAACGAACCTATTCAGTTGGCAGTTACCGAAGCAATCGAAAAAGCCGTTGAAGGTCTTATTGTAGACGGAATTAAAGATAAACTATGGGAAGTAAATGCGCCTAAAAATCAAGTTGATTCTTTTGTGGCAGAATATGATAAAGAAAAAAGTGAAGCCGATTTGGCACAATTATACAATAGAAATTTAAGTGAAAGAAGAGCTCGTTTTGGATTGGAAGCTTCTGGCGGAGTTGCCTTAATGCAGGGTGATTATGCAAATCCAGTTCCGAAACCGCTGATTAGAGGTGCCGCGAAATTTTTCTTTACACCAACATTTGCATTAAGTGCTTCATCAAATGCTTTTTGGCTGGCAAACAAAAATAAGCTCGACGCAGGATATCTTTCCTTAGACCTCAATTTAGAATGTTTAATCTTACCTCGTGATGTATTTACCCCTTATATTTTTGCTGGAACCGGGGTTGAATTCAATAAAAAATACGAAAATATAGCCAGTAAAGTTCAGTTTGGCGGCGGAGTCGAATATCTCGCAACAAATTATCTGGGAATAAAAGCCTTTGGAGAGTTTAATGTCCCCTTTAGCGATAATGTAGATTACTTAGTCAGCGGCGTTCGAGATGATTACTACTGGCGGTTTGGTTTAGGATTGACCTATTATTTCCCAAAAAGTTATAAGTACAAGAAGAAATAATAAAACCTCGTGATATTTCCGGGTTCTTTATAAAATGATTACAGGAGTAAATACAATATAAGTTTAATAAAATTATGTCTCAAATGAAAATAGGATTAAAAATTTTGGCGTGCTTTATTCTTTTGATGTCTTGTAGTGAAGAACAAGTTGACGACACAGGAACAGCAGTAGTAAAAGGAAGAGTTGTTGATATTCGAACCTACGAAGGGATCGCAAATGCCCGAGTTTTATCGAGCCCAACAACAAGCACTGTATTCTCAGATAAAGATGGTTACTTTATTATGGAAAAAGTACCAGTAGGAAAGTATTCTTTTCAAGCGCAGAAAGATGGATTTATTGCCAGATTTCAACCCGCAACAGTTGAAAAAGATGTTCCGGTAGAAATTATTTTTGAGTTAGAAGTATCTACAGCAAATAATAAACCACCCGAAATTCCTACGCTTACAGCTCCTTTGGATAATGCCACCTCTCAGGCTTTAAGTTTAGACTTGACTTGGACTTCAACAGATCCAGAAAAAGATCCAATGACGTTTCAAGTTACTGTTAAAAACGGAACGACTGATGAAGTTAAAACCTATTCTGATCTTAAGGCTACAACTTTAAAAATTACAGGTTTAGATTATAGTACAAAATACTATTGGCAAGTGTCGGCAAATGACGGAATCAATAAACCTACAAATAGTGCAATAACCTCTTTTACAACATTGGCATTTCCAAATCCGAGATATTTGTATGTTAAAAAAGTAAAAAATAATAATGTTATTTATACTGCAGATGAGGCTGGAAATGAACTTCAGCTGTCACCATCATCAATTAATAGTTACAGACCGAGAAAAAATTTGAGTATCAATAGAATTGCTTACATAAGTTCTGATGGTTCATTAAATCAAATTTTTACCATGAATCCTGATGGTACAGATGTGAAAAAAGTGACCAACTTTATTCCAATTGCCGGATTTAATATGGATCATGTTAATTATTGCTGGAGCACAAACGGAAGGCAGATAATTTATCCTAATTTTGATCAGCTTCTCCGTATAGACTCAGATGGTTCAGGTTTAGTCCAGATATTTAAAACACCAAATGGTAAGTTTATTTCGGAGTGCGAATGGAGTCAGGACGGAAGTCAGATTGTACTAAAAGTAAATGATGCTTCAGGTTATAATGTCGAAATATATGCTATAAATATGGCTGGAGATGTCTTGTATCAAATACTTTCTGGTGAAAAAGGTGCAGCAAGCGGTCTTGGTATTACGATCGATAATAATAAAGTAGTTTATACCAAAGACGTTTCTGGTTTCGAAAATTCGACCTACCGACGATTAGATTCGAGAATATTTATTTACACAGTATCAACAAATACTTCGGCAGAATTAGATACTCAAAAAGAGAATGGTTTTAATGACTTAGATGTCAAATTCTCACCAAATGAAGCAAAAGTCATCTTTGTAAATACGTCGAATGATGGATTATCTGCCAAAAACATTCAAACAGCAAGTATATCTGATAGTTCAACAAGGACGACTTTATTCCAAAACGCTGCAATGCCGGATTGGAAATAAACTTAAAAGACCAATTTTTTCAAAATAGTTAATCAGGGGAAATCGGCAGAAATTAGATTCTGCCGATTTTTTTTGTGAATCATATAATCGAATAAGTCAAAGAATTAAAAAAAGGGATTATCTTTGCACCACATCAACACAAACTAATTTTCATGAGTTCAGATTCTAGCAAAAGATATGCACAAAGAGGTGTTTCGGCATCAAAAGAAGACGTACATAACGCTATAAAAAATATTGATAAAGGCTTGTTTCCACAGGCATTTTGCAAAATTGTACCAGATTACTTAACGCAAGATTCAGAGCATTGCTTGATTATGCATGCAGACGGAGCGGGAACCAAATCATCTTTGGCATATATGTATTGGAAAGAAACTGGAGACATTTCTGTTTGGAAAGGAATTGCTCAGGATGCTTTAATCATGAATATTGACGATTTATTATGTGTTGGAGCTACAGATAATATTTTGCTTTCATCTACCATTGGAAGAAACAAAAACTTAATTCCTGCCGAAGTTATTTCGGCAATAATAAACGGAACAGAAGAATTAATCAACGAATTAAAATCTTTTGGCGTTACTATTCATTCAACAGGCGGTGAAACTGCAGATGTTGGAGATGTTGTGCGTACAATAATTGTAGACTCAACTGTTACCGCTCGTATGAAACGCAGCGATGTTGTTGATAATGCTAACATTAAAGCTGGTGATGTAATTGTTGGTTTAGCCTCTTTTGGTCAGGCAACTTACGAAAAAGGTTATAACGGCGGAATGGGAAGCAATGGTTTAACTTCTGCACGTCATGACGTTTTCGGGAAATATTTGGCTAAAAAATATCCAGAAAGTTACGATGCGGCAGTTCCAGAAGAATTAATTTATTCAGGTCAAGTTAATTTAACTGATGAAGTTGAAAACAGCCCAATTAATGCTGGTCAATTAGTGCTTTCGCCAACTAGAACGTACGCACCAATTATCAAGAAAATTTTAGATACATATACACCAAACGATATTCACGGAATGGTACATTGCAGCGGAGGCGCGCAAACTAAAATTTTACATTTTGTTCAAAATTTGCACATTATAAAAGACAATTTATTTCCAGTTCCACCATTGTTCAAGTTAATTCAAGAACAATCAAAAACAGATTGGAAAGAAATGTATCAGGTTTTCAACTGCGGTCACCGTATGGAAATCTATGTTCCTGAAAATATTGCACAAGATATTATTGCCATCTCTAAATCATTTAATGTTGATGCACAAATCGTAGGTAGAGTAGAAGCAGCTGCTGCTAAAAAACTAACAATTACCAGCGAATACGGAACATTCGAATATTAGATTTTTGAGGTTCAAAGGTTCAAAGAGGCAAAGGTTCAGAGCTACAAAGTTTTTTTGAATATTATAATCGTAGAGGCGCACGGCAGTGCGTCTGTTTATAAAGGTTTTGAATTTTTAAATATAAAATAATCATAGAGACGCACTACAGTGCGTCTTTTGTCATCTTAGACACATTGTGTTGTGTTTCTGTAATTTATAAAATACTGATATTATGTACGAACTGCTTTTTTGGAGATATTTAGACGAAATTTACTTAAACCATCATGAGGTTTACGAAGCTCTTGTTGAAAAAGAAGGAGTTATCGGCCTGGAAAAACTTCCTGTTGAGGTAATTATAAATCGCATTAATTCTGTCTTTTCAAAATGGGAAAGAATTGATGAAAACAGCTGGAAAAATAACGCAGGAAAAGGAGCTTTTCAAGTTATTACAACTCCGCAAAGTGTCAAAATAGATTGTTATGGCACCGAAGGAAAAACCATGAATCAATTGGTCGATTTGATGCTGGAATTTAAATGTCCGCTTTACGATCCGCAAGTTCCGGAGCGTTATGATGAAATGAGTGAATAAATTTTTCAGTTCAATACGTTTATGAATTTCTTCGCGATAAAAGTTTTGCTAAAAGCGCGTAGACTTTACAAAGAATAACCAAAAAGTAAACCATGGCTGTATCCAATTTTTCTTTTTCAGATACTATAATTTTAGAAGATGAGGTTGTTTTATTACGATCACTTCAAGAATCAGATGTTGAAAATTTATTAGAAATCTCAATTAATGAACCTGAAACATGGAAATATTCTTTAGTTGGTGCTGATGGAAAAGAAAATTTGATCAAATACATTCAGTCCGCTGTAAAAGCTAGAGAAAATCAAAAAGAATTTCCTTTTATAGTTTTTGATAAAAAAACTCAAAAATACGCAGGTTCAACACGTTTTTACGATATTAATCTCGAATACAAAACACTTCAATTAGGTTACACTTGGTACGGTTCTGCTTTTAGAGGAACAGGACTTAATAAACACTGCAAGTTTTTACTGCTTCAATTTGCTTTTGAAACTTTAGGAATGGAGCGTGTAGAATTTCGTGCAGACAATAATAACGAAAGAAGTGTGGCGGCAATGAAAAGTATTGGCTGTAAAGTCGAAGGCGTTTTGCGCAGTCATATGCCAACAGCAAACAGCGATGTTCGTCGCGATTCTATTGTTTTAAGTATTTTAAGAAACGAATGGTTTGATGAGGTAAAAGAAAACTTAAAGAATAAGCTTTAAAAAGAGCCATTAGCTTCACAAAATAGTACAGGGTAGGATTTTTCTTCTTCTAAAAAATACAGAAGAAAAAAGAAAGTATAGATTTGATTCCTTTAAAATCTTGACCATCATTATTGGAATTTGGAATTTTAAAAATGGATTATTTAATCCTATCCATCCTTTAATAATAAATTTTGCTCTTTTCTTATTTTGACTATTAATTGATCAATGTAAGTTTTTATTTTCTGAGGCAGTAAATTCCAGTTCGTATCCTTTTTAAAACTTCTGCAATCATCTAGATCACATTCTACAGCCCGAATCACATACTTTTTGTTATTGTAAACTGTAATAATTTTTACACGTCTTATTTCATCATATTCCGTTCTTGTTCCGTAAACAATAACAGGATCTATATATCCGTCGCCGTCAAGATCTTTTGTACTGCAGTATTTTGTCCAGAACCAAATATTGGTTTCTTTAGGATGGTAATCTTCAAGCAAATCGTTGATTCTCCATTTTTCTAAAAATCCGCCGTGATCATTAAGTACACAAATAGCTTTTATTTTTGTATTTAATGTGTCTTTTTTAGATACAGCTTGTTGATTTTCGGTTAAAACCAAACCATAAACACCACCTTTATCTTTATATTCAAATGCTCGATAGATTGGGAAATCTGAAAGCTGGTTTAGTTCTTTTTGAATTATTTGTTCTTTTGATAATTTGCTGCTTTCAACCTTTTGAGAGAAACTAAAAAGAGAGTTTAAAACAAAGAATATAAAGAATATTTTTTTCATACATTGATTTTTATAGAAAGTAAAGATATCCAGATAAAGTCAGAATAAAGACAAAAATTTCAACGGAATTTGTGATCCTGCGCAGCTCTCATTATTTGATATATTTACTATTAACTCGTTGAGTACAAGTATTAATTTTATGGATAATTCTAAAGGTTACGGTAGTAGAATTGACGTTGAATAAAATGAATTTTTTGGCGAAAGAATAATACATTTGTATAAATTAAGATTATTTGCAAATGAGCATTCAAAAAATTCCTTTAACAAAAGATGATAAAGTTATTCTTAAGAGCAGATTTAGAACACATATTTTTGCAATTATTTTTGTAGTCCTTCCCGTGTGCATTTTGCTATTTTGTATAATTGAGAGTTTGATTGATCAAATTTTGTCATCTAATTATGATTTCATGTTTTTTTTCGGATCTGCATTTGTAATTTTTCCGTCCTTTTTTTTTATCAAATACGTTGTCCCTTTTTATATAGAATCCTATAAAAATAGTAAGCAAGAAAATAAGTGGGTAATAAAAACACGTGTTTTAAATATCAAAACAAATTATCATAAAAATACAACAGGACTTGGTTATAATAAAATCAAGGAGTTAAATACTATACATGAATTTACAACAGACCTTGGCTTCAGTATTAATTCAAATAATAGATTTATTGGTAATCCAAAAAATAGTTTACAAAATGCAATTGTAACTATTGGTTCAACGCTGGAAATTCATTGTCTCGATGACAATTGTACTCAAATTTTAGTTTTTAAGAAAATTGAATAATACCATTATCAAATTTTAAAACTAGAAACAGGTCTGCTTTTTTAAAGAATTTTATTTTTAAAATTCCCTTCATGTTTCTTAGCAATACCTGATTTAAATTCTAAGTTACAGTTCAATGAACTTTTAATTTTGAATAATTACCCCAACGAATCACGATTACTTTAAATGAAAATTAGCTTGTCAAAAAGTAATGAAATTAATAAATAAGAAAAACTACTGATTTGTAAAAAAGTTCACGAAATTTGCATTTCAAATATTAGAAAAATCATTATGAAAATAAATTTAAAATCAGGAATTGATAAACTGCTTTTTGGAATGAAGCAGAACGATGTAACAGCTGTTTTAGGAAAACCTGATAAAAACTATAACGACGAAGATGATAATGTGATTTTTGTATATAATGCATACAAAATGAGATTGACATTTTATCAAGAAGAAGACTTGAAGTTAGGTTATATAGTAGCTTCTAGTAATGATTTAGAAGTTTTTGGCTTCAAGTTAATCGGAAGAAAAATTGCTGATGTAAAGAAAGATTTTGCAGCAAAAGGAATAACAAAATATACCCAAGAAACTTTTGATACGTTTGAGAATTATTTCAACGAGGACAATTGGTTTATTCTTCAAACAGAATTTGATGAAGTTGTTAAATTCGAAATTGGAGCAATCATCAATGATAAAGATGAATTTGCTTGGAAATTTCCAGTGAAGAAATAAACTCTTTTTTGTCAGGCTGAGCGGAGTCGAAGTCCAACTCAGTGCTAATTTAACTTGCGATGGCTTCGATTCGGCTCAGCCTGACAAACCTGGCAAACTACAGTATAAAAAAAACCGACAATCACTTGTCGGTTTTTTTGTTTTCAGTCAAAAGGAAATTAACCTTTCAGCCAAGCATTTTTAAGTTTTTCTTTTGAAGCATCAGTAGCTTTAAAAGTTTCAGATTCTTCGTAAGGCAGTTTTACAGTTCCTTTTACAGTTTCTTCTTTGCCGCCGCGCTTAATTTTTATAGTAATTGGATCGTTTTCTTTCCAGTTCTCACTTTCAGTTATTAGATCGTAGATATTATCTAAAGAGTAAGATTTGTTGTTTACTGAAAGAATAATATCACCGCCTTTTAGATTTAAATTTTTAAAGAATTCATTAGTTCCAACATCAGAACGAACTGCAATTTCTTTAGTCTTTTTATCTACACTAATGTATGGAGTTTGTCCTTTAATAAATACTGGCGCCGCTTTTTTCTCAACAGCTTTAGTTACACCAACTTTCGCTAAATAAAAATCATAAGGAATAGGAGTAGTTCCTGCTACATATTTGTTTAAAAATTCACCTACTTCAGGATAAGTTAGCTGTGTGATTTTAGCGAACAATTCATTATCGTTAAAAGGTTTGTCAACGCCATATTCACTAGATAATTTATGCATTAAATCAAGAATTCCTCTTTCTCCATTGCTTTTTTCTCTAATAATAATGTCAATGCACATACCAATTAAAGCTCCTTTTTGGTACACATTTAAGTATTGATCTTTATAAGGCTGTTCTAAAACATTGGCACTCATTTTAGTAAAAGACATTGTGTCGTCTAAACTTTTAGACTGCTCAATTTTATCAGCAATACGAGTGTAAAACTCACCTTCGTTAATTAAACCTTGATTGATTTGAAAAAGGTTGGCAAAATATTCTGTTACACCTTCGTACATCCATAAATGCTCGGACATTTTTGGCGCATTATAATCAAAATACTGGATCTCTTTTGAGTGAATAGTTAATGGGGTTACGATATGAAAAAACTCGTGAGAAACAACATCTTTCATTGATTCTACCAGTTTTTCTTTAGGCATTGATTCTGGCAGTACTACAGTAGTTACTGTTGGATGTTCTAAAGCACCAAAACCGTGTGCATCATCTTTTGCTAAGGTTGATAAATACAATAAAACAGTATATTTTTTATTCGCATTTACTTTTCCTAAAAAGTTTTTCTGCGCTGTCATCATTGTTTTCATTTCCGGTGTGATGCTTTCGGCAGTAAATTTTCCAGTCGGCGAGTAAACCGCAATTAAAATATCCATACCATTTACATTAAACTCAGTATAATCTGGTTTAGAATACATAATAGGATTTTCGACTAAAACAGCATAACGTGGAGTTGTAAAAACATCGCTTGTTTTGCTTGGATCCTGATCTGTCATAGAAGTTGCTCCCCAAAGTGTTTCAGGATGCGTAATAGTAACTTTATAAGGAATCTCTAATTTGTCTTGAAAATACCCTACAAATCCGTGAGTATTCACTAGAAAATTAACTCCTGCATTGATGTTGGTACCTGCAGGCGAGAAAGTATCGTCATTGCCAAAACCAGTTCCTTTTTCAGTATCGAAAGTGTCATTAACTAAATACGTGATTTTTTTTAACGCTTTTGCATTCGAAATAGACCATGAGTTATCGTCGATTCTCTTAACTGTTAAAGCATTTCCTTTTGCATCAAAAGCTTTGAAATCTTCTGAATTTTTCCCGTAGTTATCAGTAGAATAAGTTCCTGGAACAGTTTTCGGAATACTGTAAACGATCTCATCTGTTTTGATTTGCGGCGGAGTTACCGTTACTAAAACTTTGTCGTCTTTTACATCAACAAGATTTATGTTAACGTCTACAACATTGCTTTTTGCGGCAGAGGAACTTCCTGTTTTACAGCTCCAAAGTGTTATAGCAAGAGCTAAAGTGTAAAGTATTTTTTTCATTTGTTTAAGTTTAGTTATACGTATTTGACTAAAAAAAAGTAAAAATGTTACAATAAAATAAAAATAACCCAATGTTGAGATTATTTTTAACATAGAGATGTAGTTATTGGTCGCTTAAAAAGGTTTTTCACTTATTTAAAATAGACATATTTGCGAAAGAAAAATACTTCTCTTTGGTATCTTTTTCAGACATAAAATTGATACTTCTACGTGTTAAATATTTTTTATGATCTAAGTGAAACGAATAGATGAAATAAATATAATAGAACGGACTAAAAATAAATAAAAAAAACTCCTGACGCACAGGAGTTTTAATTTTAGTCGAATTTGTTTTTTATATAGTATTTACCATCTAAATCTTCATCAAAATCATCAATTTTAACGGGTTTCGGTTTTGGTTTATTGGCAATGGCTTTCTTTTTCCACATCTCAAATTTTTCAAGAGGCATTTTCTTCTTCATGATTTCAAGAACTTCTTTTTCTGCCAACCCAAATTCTTTTTTTATGACTTCAAATGGATTTTTTTCTTCTAAGGCTAATGAAACAAGCTTCTCGGTTTGTTCCCAATTCAATTCTTTGCGGTTACTCTTTTTCATCTCGTGAAAATTAATTCAAAAATAGAGGTTAATGATTAATAGATTGATTTTCATTTTATGTATCAATATTAATAAAAAAAATAATTAGTTGGTTCGATCAAGTATGTTTTTTTTACTGTTTTTTTTCGGAATTAAAGGATCGTAGTTTTTGAAACGGAATTTTTAATAAATTCTTTAATTGATTGTTTTCTTCGGGCTGCATATGCGTATCGACTCCGTAAATTAACTCTTCTTTTGGTAAAGTGGTAAAAGTTCCAAATAATCGATCCCAAACAGAGAAGATATTGCCATAATTGCTGTCAGTGTAAGGCAATACATAGTGATGATGTACTTTGTGCATATTTGGAGAAACTATAAAGTAACTTAAGAAAACATCTAATTTGTTTGGCAGCGAAATGTTGGCGTGATTAAACTGAGTTGCAATTACAGATAATGTTTGATAGAGGAAAACCATCCACATAGGACTGCCGACAATAAGAACGCCAAGAGTCGTAAATACAAATCGAATTATGCTTTCTCCAGGATGATGTCTGTTTGCAGTTGTTGTGTCTATCCAAGTGTCTGTGTGATGTATAACATGAAAGCGCCACAGGAATTTTGCTTTATGTTGAATAAAATGGACTAAATATGCGCCTATTAAATCTAATAAGAGCAGTCCAATAATGGTATAAAGCCAAATAGGGATTTCGGGCAGCCATTGTAGAATGCCAAAATGATTTTCGGTTGTCCAACTCGCTGTTTTTATTAAAATAAAAGCCAGTACAAAATTGACGATTATAGTGGTAAATGTCAGAAAGAAGTTGATTCCTGCATGCTGCCATTTATGGTATTTCATTTGAAAGAGAGGAAAAGTATTCTCTATTATCCAAAAAAAGGCAATGCCTCCTACTAATATTAAACTGCGATGTGATGATGGAATGGTGCTGATATAAGAAATAATTTCGTTCATAACAAATTGGTTTTAATAGATATGAAGTGTTCTTCCTTTAAAAAAAAGAGGAAATCAAATACTTGTATATCTGATTTCCTCTTTAAATATTATTTTTAAGTGATGCTGTTTTAAGCTTTTTTTATCAAGCTGATTATAAAAAGTAATACCCAAGCACCTCCCACAGCAACAATAATCTGCCATAAAAGTCCGCCGCCGCCAATACCGAGTTTGCCGGCAATCCAACCGCCAACAAAGCCGCCAATGATTCCAACGATAATATTACCAAATAATCCAAAGCCGGCACCTTTCCAGATCTGACCCGCAAGCCAGCCTGAAATTGCTCCTATAAGTAAGAAATATAGAAATTCCATAGTTTTAAGATTTAATAGTTATAAGAGTTAAATTATGCAGCGTCGTGATTTTGCAATAATGATTTATAAATAAATCCAGCTACAATTGCACCCAAAATTGGAGCAGCCCAGAATAACCAAACTTGTGAAAGAGGCTCGCCGCCAACAAAAATGGCTTGTGATAATGATCTCGCAGGATTTACAGATGTATTTGTAATAGGAATGCTTATTAAGTGAATTAAAGTTAAAGCTAAACCAATTGCGATACCGGCAAATCTTCCGTTTGCAAATTTATCTGTTGCACCTAAAATTACTAATAAGAAAAACAATGTTAGAACAAACTCAGCTATAAAAGCAGATTGCAGTGAATATCCATCAGGGGAGAAAGCTCCAAAACCATTTGAAGCAAAAGCTCCCGCTTTAGTATTATCAATTACAAATCCTGCTTTTCCAGAAGCGATTGTGTACAATGTTCCAGCTGCAGCAACGGCGCCAACACATTGTGCAACGATATACGGAATAAGATCTTTTGCAGGAAATCTACCGCCAGCCCATAATCCGAAAGACACAGCTGGATTAAAATGTCCGCCAGAAATATGACCAACTGCGTAAGCCATTGTTAGTACAGTTAAACCAAATGCTAAAGCAACACCCGCAAATCCAATTCCTAGTTCAGGAATTCCTGCAGCAAAAATCGCGCTTCCACAACCACCAAAAACAAGCCAATAAGTTCCAAAAAACTCTGCAAATAATTTTTTCATAATTAAATAATTTTAGATTAATAGATTTGATTAATATTGGGTGTATTGGAATGCCCAAAAAATCAAAACGATCTGTAAGAGCAAACGTACAAATAAAATCCACTTTGGTAAACCAAAACTTGCTTTTTTATTTTGATACATATACAAATTGGCTGGAAAAACTGCAATTAATAATGCAATAATTCCCCAAGCAGCAAAATGTGTCGAAAAAGAAAGCGTTAGAAGTATGCCTAATAGTATTTCGGCTGCTCCACTTAAAATATTTATTACTTTGGGGTTTTTGAATGCGGGAGGTATAATTTTAATATACATTCCAGGATTTCTAAAATGATTTAGTCCTGCAAGTATATAAAGAATTGCCATCAAATATAAATGCCAAGGTAAATTCATGATAGATAGTAGTTTATCACGAATTTATAAAAAAATTAACAATTATAACATTACAAGGTGCTTTTTTTTAACAGAGAGTTAGAAGCTTATTTGCTGCGTTTAAAATTTACATTCATAATAATGATCGCCAGAATAATTAAAACTATTCCAATCCATTGAGAAAAAATCACTTTTTCATTCAATAAAACATAAGCCATCATTACAGAAACAGGTAATTCTAATGCCGAAACAATACTGCCTAATCCAATTCCCGTTAACGGAAAACCTAAGTTCAGTAACATAGGAGGGATGATTGTACCAAATAAAGCTAGAATAATTCCCCACTTAAAGAAAATATCAAGATTGAAAGAACCAGTCTGCGTAAAAAAAGCAAAGGAGAATATAATTACTGCACCGCCCAAAAGCATATATAAGCTTCGTTGAGCCGATGAAATTTCTGTAGCGACACGATTAGCAGTAAACATTGTTGTAGTAAAGGATGCAGCAGCTAATACACCCCAAACAATTCCGCGCCAATCTAGTGCAATATCATTATTGATAATATTAGTAGCTAAAACTGTTCCAACAAGAACAATTAAAACCGCAATAACTTTTTGTTTCGAAGGCAGTTTTTTTTCTAAAATCATTTCAAGTAAAACTCCCATCCAAACAGTTTGCATTAATAATACGATACCTATAGAAACTGGAATATATTTTACTGCGAGATAATAAAACAAACTTGTCATTCCTAATGATGTTCCCGCAAGCATTAAACTGAATATGTTTTTTGATGAAGCTTTTACAGCGGTTCCTTTGTTTTTTACTTTTTGAAAAGCGTTTATAAGTAAGATACCAAGTATACCAAGTATAAATTGAGAAGTTGTAACTTCGGCTGTTGTATATCCTTCAGTGTAAGCCATTTTTACGAAAGTAGCTAACATTCCGTAAGTTGTAGCTCCTAAAGCAACTAAAAAAACTCCTTTTAATACATTGTTTTGTAACATTTTTATGATTTGTTTTGAAAAAATTAAGCGGGCAAAGGTAAGGTATTTTGTTTAGGAATTAATAGAAAATATACGCAAACGTTATCATTGTACTTGTTTTAGGTTTGTGTTTTAGTGCTATTTTAAGGATTTTGCAGAAGAATGTTTTTGGTAGGAATAAAAAAAGTTCCCAAAGATTTGAACTTTTGGGAACTTTAATTATTATTTCAAAAAAGGAATTTGAAAGTATTATTTTGTTGGTTGATTTTGATACGTTTCAATTTCAAAAATCAAAGTTGCGTTTGGCGGAATTACGCCTCCAGCTCCTTTTTCACCATAAGCTAGGTTTGAAGGAAGGAAGAAGATTGCTTTTTCTCCGTCTGTCATCATATCTAAAGCTTCGATAAATCCAGGAATCATACCATCTTTTTTACCTACTGTAAAAGGAAAAGCCTTGTATCCGCCTTGAGCGTCTCTGCTTGCGTCGTATTTGCCATAAGCTTTTGCTACACTGCTCATGCTGCTGTCAAAAAGACTTCCATCTTCAAAATAACCTGCATAATGAAAGTAAATTGAAGAACCTTCAGCACCTTTTACACCAGTTCCTTTTTGTGTAATTACATATTTTAAGCCAGAAGCTGTTGTAGTTGCTTTAGCCTTATTTGCAGCAAAATAAGCAGCTTTGTCTTTAATTACTTTTTGACTTTCGGCTTTTTTAGCTTCTTGTTTTTTAGCATCATCCGTAAGGACTTTTACAGCATCAAATTTTTTAGCTGCTGCACCTTTACGAGTAATGGTGATTTTTGTCATTATATCGTCTTGAACAATCTTATTTACATTATCCATTCCAGATACAACATGTCCAAAAATAGTGTGTTTACCATTAAGCCATGGAGTTTCTTTGTGGGTAATAAAAAATTGGCTTCCATTTGTTGCAGGTCCAGAATTAGCCATTGCAAGAATACCGCCTTTTTCGAATTTCAATTCTTCGACAAATTCATCTTTAAATGAATATCCAGGACCTCCAGAACCATTTCCGTCAGGATCTCCTCCTTGAATCATGAAATCATTTATAACTCTATGAAATTTTAAACCATCGTAAAATGGTTTTCCTTTAAGTCTCTCCACTTTTACATTAGGATTTTTTCCTTCTGCAAGAGAAATAAAATTAGCTACAGTTACAGGAGTTTTAACATATTCTAATGAAAGAACGATGTCTCCTTTTGTTGTCGAGATAGTAGCAAAGATTCCCTCATCAGGGTTTGGTTTTGCGACAGGTTTAGCTGCAGGTTTTGTAGTTGTTACTGCTGGCTTAGCAGCGGGTTTTGCGGCTGGTTTTTTAGTAGTCTGCGCTTGAATATTTACAACCGCTAAACAAAATAAAAATAAAAGTTTAAACTTCATTGCATTTTAAATTTAAGTCAAGAAATAATAATTACAAGTTTTATAATTATGGTTTTTCTAATAATTGAACTTCAAAAATAATATTTGCATTTGGTGGTATAACACCGCCAGCTCCAGTTTCTCCATATGCTAAATGAGCAGGAATAAAAAGTACTGCTTTATCTCCAAAAGAAAGCTGCTCGATACCTTCGATAAAACCAGGAATCATACCGTCTTTACGACCTGCAGTGAAAGGAATTGGCTGATAACCTTTTGCTTCAGCTCTTGCTGCATCAAATTTTCCAAAAGCTTTGTTTACGTCTTCAATACTTGAATCAAATAAAGTTCCATCTTCTAAGAAACCTGCGTAATGAATGTATATGTGAGCGCCAGTTGCTGGTTTTTTGCCAGTACCTTTTTCAGTGATTATGAATTCTAAACCAGAGTGTGTTTTTGTTGCTTTAGGTCTTATAGAAGCGTAATAATCTACTTTTTCTTTTTGAACTCCTGCAAACTTACTTTTCTCTTGTGAAGCTTCTGCAAAATAATCGTGAAGTACTTTTTCTGCATCAAATTTTTTGGCAGCTTCTCCATTTCTAACAATAGTAACAGAAACAATACTGTCACCTTGTACAACTTTGTTTACTACTTCTTGACCTTTGTCAACAACATGGCCAAAAATTGTATGTTTTCCGTCTAACCAAGGAGTTTCAGTATGAGTAATAAAAAATTGACTGCTGTTTGTACCAGGACCATTATTTGCCATTGCTAAAACACCAGCTTTGTCGAATCTTAAATCTGAGATTTCATCTTTAAATTTATAGCCAGCATCTCCAGAACCAGTTCCTTCAGGATCTCCAGTTTGAATCATGAAATTTTCTATAACTCTATGAAATTTTAAACCATCATAAAAATGTTTCTTTTTTAAGTAATCTTTGGTAACAAACTCATTTTTACCTTCAGCTAAGGTTACAAAGTTGGCTACAGTAACAGGCGCTTTTTTATAATCTAATTCAACAATTATATATCCTTTGTTCGTTTCAATATCGGCATATAAACCATCAGGAAGGCTGCTGTTTTCATTTTTACAAGAGTAAAACGAAGCAGCTGTTAGTAATAAAACTAAAATACTTTTTTTCATTTTTTTTAATGTTTTTTATGGGTTTATTGTGTCTTTTTTTGGTGAAGCTGCTGGAACTGGTGTTGTACTTTTTACAGCTTGTTTTGGTGCGGCGGCAGTCGCAGGAGCGGCTGCTGGATCAGGAACAAAATTACGAAGTGTAACAGTACAGATTAAAGGCTGATTTGGTCCTATTTTTTTATTATCGCCGTGATATCCGTAAGCAATATGTGATGGAAATAAAAAGGTAACAGTTTCATTTTTTTTCATGTATTTGATTCCGTCACGTAATCCCATCATAATATCTTGTTTGTCTACATAATACGTCTGCGGGCCAAGATCAGCTTCTGAATAGATGATTTTGCCATTGATGTCTTTTACTTCTAAATTAAAATAGGCAATGTCTCCTTTTTTTGGTGTAGCCGTATCAGTATTATTTTTTTCATCATAAGAAAACCAATATCCTTTTCTAGTAGCGTAGTACTTTACTTTTGGATTTGTTTTTATGATCTTTTTGATAACATCTTCTTCATTTGCAACCAGTTTTTTGTTTCTATCGGCTGATTTTTTCATAAAAGTACCCGAAGCTCTTGAAATTGGTTTTCGAGCTTCTTCGTGATGTTTACAGCCTGCAAGTAAAACAGTAAAAAGCAGTGTGTAAATACTAATTTTTAAGTAGTTCATACGGGGTTATATTTTTAGTTTACTTACTAAATCTTCAAACTTTTTAAGCGTTTCTTCCATTGTTGTTTCAGATCTTCCGCCAGCTGCGTTGCTGTGGCCTCCGCCGTTAAAATGGTCGCGTGCAAATTGGTTTACATCAAAACCTCCTTGTGAGCGGAATGAAATTTTGATGATTTTTTCGTCTTTATTTTCTATAAAAATAGCTGTAAAAACAATACCTTTTATACTTAATCCGTAATTTACAATTCCTTCAGTATCACCTTTTACATAATTAAACGAATCTAATTCGTCTTGTGTAAGTGATGTATATGATGTTTGATGTTCTTCTAAAACTTTCATGTTTTGAAGTGCACGTCCTAATAATTGCAAACGACTGTACGAACTGTTATCAAATAATAAAACTGGAATTTGAGTGTTCTCAACACCTAAATCAATTAATTCTGCAATAATTCGGTGTGTGTTTCCTGTTGTTCCCGGAAAACGGAATGAACCAGAATCGGTCAAAATTCCAGTGTAAATACAAGTTGCGATAGTTTTATCAATATCTTCTTTTTTGTTTAAAAAGGAAATAAAGTTATAAACCATTTCACAAGTAGATCCGTATGAAGTATCAGAATAAGTATAAGCTGCATAATCATCAGGTTTTTGATGATGATCAATCATAATGAAAGGTGCAGTTAATCGAGCCAAAGTGTGTTCCATTTCGCCTACACGATGCAGAGCATTGAAATCAAGAGTAAAAATTAACTCGGCTTCTTCTAATATTTTGGTGCAGTTTTCAGTATCTTTTTCAAAGATTTTAACGGTTTCTGAGCCTGGCAGCCAAGCTAAGAAATCAGGAAAATCATTCGGCGCAATTACAGTTGGCTGATGATTATTTTTGAGTAAAAAATGATATAAACCTAATGTAGATCCCATAGCATCACCATCTGGGCCTCTATGTGGAATTATTGCGATTTTTTTTGGAGCGGCAAGCAACAATTGTATTGCTTGAATATCTTGTATTTTCATAGTGTGCGAATTTACATTTTTTTAATGTAATGTTGAAATCATTTTATAGATTAACACACTTTTATCAATTGTTGGTTTTTGATCCTATTTTTTATTGCAAATGATAATTGAAAACGTTGATAAAGACTAAATTAAAGCCATTTTTGGTACAGCTTATATTTAGCTCCTTTAACAATCTGCGATTTATAAATACCAATTGAACCTGAAGAAAAGTAAGCAATTGTGCAGCCAATTGCGATAAATATTCCAGGCTCAATGCCAAATAATTCCATTCCCATAATGGTGCAGGCGATAGGAGTATGGGTTGCTCCCGAAAAGACAGATACAAATCCTATTCCTGCTAAAAGTGCGATAGGCATCGGGATAATTAAAGATAAAGCACTGCCTAGAGTCGCTCCTACAAAAAATAATGGAGTTACTTCGCCGCCTTTAAAACCTGCTCCTAAGGTGAATCCTGTGAATAAAATTTTAAGCAAAAAATCATACCACTGACTTGGGTTTGAAAATGATTCAACGATTATAGGAACGCCTAATCCAGAGAATTTAGTAAAACCAAATCCTGCAATTGCAATGGCTAAAATTGTTCCTCCAATAACAGGACGAAGCGGAGGATATTTAATGTTTTTTGAAAAAAGCGAACTCCAAAAATGGGTGCTTCTTGAAAAAAGTAAAGCTGCAAAACCTGAAAGAAGACCAATTAATAAAGTGTAAAAGATGTTCAAAATGCTTAGTTCGGGTATTATAGGAATGCTGTAATGAGTATGTTTAATTTCCCAAAATTCTACCGTAAAATAAGCAGCATACGCTGCAAGAAATGATAAGACTATGCTTTTAAAATTGATTTTACTGAAATATAAAACTTCTAACGCAAAAATTGCGCCTGCCAAAGGTGTTCCAAAAACAGAAGCAAAACCTGCACTGATCCCCAGGATTATTAGAATTCTGCGTTCAGAATTGTCTAATTTGAAAATTCTGGTGAATTGATCAGCGATCGCGCCTCCCATTTGTACTGCAGTTCCTTCGCGGCCGGCTGAACCTCCAAATAAATGTGTAATTAAGGTTCCTAAAAGTACTAAAGGAGCCATTTTAAAAGGAATTACTTTTTTTGGTTTTTCATATTCCTCAAGTAGTAAATTATTGCCTTTTACAACAGATTCTCCCCAATAATAATAACTCAAGCCTACCAAAAATCCACCAAAAGGCAAAAGCCAAATAATCCAATCGTGCTGTATTCTAAATTGCGTAACCCATTCTAAGGAAACTAAAAAGAAAGCAGATGCAGATCCTGAAAGTATACCGATTAAACCGCAGATAAAAATCCATTTTAGAATGTAAAGCGGTAATTGTTTTAGGTTTTGGGAAATCATTAATTGTGTTTGAATTTTTCTCTGCCACGAATTTCACGAATTTTCACGAATTAATGTTTTTTTTATTAAAGAAAACAAAAGAAATCTTTTAAAATCCTTTAATCAGTGGCAAAAAAAAATAATTAGTGGGAATTCGTGAAATTAGCGGCAAAAAAAACTATTGTACAACAGCTGTAAATTCAATTTCAACTAAATATTCAGGAGCAACTAATTTACTTATTTCATAAAAACCAGTTGTTGGCTTTACATCTTTAAAGAAAGCAGAATGTGCTCTGGCAACATCTTCAAAAGTAGAAATGTTGGTAGTAAAAATTCGAGTTCTAATTACATCTTTCATTCCAACATTCAAATCTTCCAAAACCTTTTCTACACGTTCAAGAATGTTATAGGTTTGTGCATAAGCGTCATCTGCTTTAACATTTTCGCCGTCAACAATTGCAACAGTGCCGGAAACTTCAATGATATTGCCAATTCTTACAGCGCGGCAATATCCCATTTTGTCTTCCCACGGTGATCCTGTTAAGATATTTTCTCTTTTCATTTTGTGTGTTTTTTTGAATTGTTCTTAGAGTTTTTAAAAACAAATTCAGGTTAATTAATGTGTTGCAATTTATAAAATATGCTTGGTAAAAAGAGTCGTAATTGTTTGAAATCCCATTGATAATTATTGTTTTTTGTGATATTTTAAAAGTATAATTTACTTGTTGGGTGTAATTTCTAAAAAAATATTTAAACACATAGTTTTGATCGTTATCGGGTAGATTTTATATTTTAAAAAGAATACAAAAAGAAACACATTTCTCTTATATAGCTGTACTATGAGTGTTTTAAATAAGTGAAACGCCTTTTTTTTGATAAATCATAGACTATGTTTCTATGTGTTAAAATTAATTAAGCCCAAAGTGTTATAATTTTTAAATTTTATGATTTTTGATGCTCTTCATAAATTCGAAGCTTATTTTGTGTACTGGTAAGATGCTGCTGCAAAATTTCGATTTTGTTAAGTAAGTGATAAATCGCATCAATTCCTTCAAAATTAATTTTTAGGTCATAGTGCATACGAATCATTTTTTCTATGGCAGGCAGTTGTTCAGGCTGTAAATATTCTTCGTTTTCTTCGACAACAATTTCGACTAAGCCATAATTATGCAGCTCTTTTATAAAAGTATTTTCAATTTCGTTATACAAACAAAATTGTTTTATTAAGATTAAGCTTTTGTTATTCATGATTTCTTAGTTTAGCTAATTCTGCAAATAATTCTTTTTCTTTTTCAGATAATTTAGTCGGTAATTTTAAAGTATACGTTATATATAAATCACCAAACTGATTGTCTTTTTTATAAACAGGAAATCCTTTTCCTTTAAGTTTTACTTTAGTTCCAGGCTGAGTTTCGGGTGCTACTTTTATTTTTACTTTTCCATCAAAAGTATTCACATAAATTTCTCCGCCTAAAATTGCCGTGTATAAATCCAGATCGACATCGGCATATAAATTATTGCCTTCACGTTTAAAATCAGAACTGTTATTAATTATAAAAGTAATGTACAAATCGCCGTTTGGTCCGCCGTTTGCTCCAGGCGCGCCATGATTTGGAATTTTTATAATCTGTCCGTTTTCAACACCAGCCGGAATTGTAATTCGTATATTTTTACCGTTTACATTTAAGTTTTGTTTGTGAGTGGTATAAGCAGATGCTAAATCAAGCTGTAATTCTGCATTAAAATCTTGTCCTCTATATTTTGCCTGAGCTCTTGAACCTCTTCCAGAACCGCCATACATAGAATTAAAGAAATCTGAGAAATCGCTTTCTGAAAAATTACCTCCGCCAAAATCAGTATAACTTTGATTCCCGCCTTGCTGCTGTCTCGAATATTGCTGCTGATTTGGGTCATAACCTGCTTTCTCAAATTCATCGGCATGTTTCCAGTCTTTTCCGTATTTATCGTATTTTTTGCGATTTTCGGGATTGCTTAAAACTTCATTTGCCTCGTTTATTTCCTTGAACTTTTGTTCCGCTTCTTTATCATTCGGATTTAAATCGGGATGATATTTTCGTGCCAGTTTTCGATATGCCTTTTTGATATCGGCATCAGTAGCAGATTTGGTAATACCTAATGTTTTATAATAATCGATATAATCCATTTTTTAGAATTTTATAATATTAAAAGAATTAGCCGTCTGGTTTTTATTTAGGAAGAAGTTATTTTTTTGAAATTTTAGAATAACTTTTTTTAAGTTTTGAAGTTAGTAATAAGTTGTTTACTATCAAAGAAATAATGTTAGTTTTTATTTGTGAAATGTAGGATTAATTTTGGTTATGAATGTTTTGTCGAATATTTGTTCGAGATTTTTGGCAGGTTTTTTGCTTCCAAAAATTAGCCTAATATATTGTTATAATAGTCTTAAAGTTGTCGCGCCAAACTTATTTATGCTATTTTTGTGATGCTTGACTTACGATTTTATAAAAATTTTAAAGCCGATTCGATAACACTTTTTCAATGAAGCATCTTTTATTTTTCATATTATTTTTTACAGCTGTAACAGTTTCAGCGCAAACTGAATTTGGGGGCAAGATGAAGCCAATTCCGGCACCTAAGTTTGGCGCAAAGAAAAAAGAACCAATTCCGCAAGTCAAAAATCCGCAGGCAGAAACCGCAGATGTTCCAAGTATAAAAGCACCAAATATTTTTGAAAATAAAAGTATAACGCCAACATCTCAATTCCAGATCGGACAGGAAAAAAGTAAGTTCACCATGTCTACAGAAACTGATTTTGCCAATCCAGGCGATCAATATGTAGCAAAAATGGAAAAGGATATAAACAAAGCTTTAAAAGATGCTGGTTTAAGAGAAGGTCGTGGCACGCTGGTTAAGAAAAATATTTCTTTAGGAGATTTTAGAACCAAATCGCAGTATTTTATCGTGAAATTACGTGATTTTGGAGCTATTGACGGCGATTTAGTAAAAGTTTCGTCTAATGATAGTGTTATTAGAAGTCAGATATTTTTAGATTCTAATTTTAAAGAGGTTAAAATAGACTTGGTAAACGGTTTTAATAAATTAGATTTCGAAGCTTTAAATATAGGTACTCTGGGAGGAAATACTGCCGAAATTCGAGTTTACGACGATAAAGGACAATTAGTAACCAATGATTATTGGGATAATCTTGCAGCTGGTTTTAAGGCTTCGATTATTGTTACGAAAGAGTAGCGCCGTAAGCGCTAGATTCAAAGCAGCAAAGGTTCAAAGGGACAAAGTTTATACTTCGTTTGCCTTTGAACCTTTGCTGCTTTGAGCCTTTGAATCTTTTTCTAAAACGGATCCGCCGTAACTCTAAACTTCATTTCGGCTTTTACAGTAACATCTTTTGTGAGGGTTTCTTTTAAGGTAACTTTAGTTCTGATTTTGTATTTATCTGCTTTGATGTATTGATCTAATTTTTTATCCGTACAAATTAAATCAATCGTGTTTGTTGTTGCATTTATATTATCCTGATAAGCTAATTCAATTTCATCAGAATCTGTTGTTGAAATATATAAGTGAACGGATTTTAGAAAAGTAAAAGTTTTATCTGAAGGATCAGCAATAGCTAATTTTAAAGATCGAAGTTTAACATCTTTTACCAAACTTGCCTTTGTTTTATTGTTTTCAAATTCTGCCGATGAATTTGTGGTTACATCTGGAGTAATTATTTCTGAAGGGAGATTGATTGGCGATGTACTTTTAATTTTAATAGAAGTTTCATTTGAGATATTAAAACTTAGTAAATCGTCAACAGCATCGCAAGATGTTAGTGACGCTGCTAGTAAAAGGGTGATTGCAATAATTTTTGATTTCATATTTAAATTTAGTTTGGGTTTTTCGATAGATACAAAATATTTTGATTTTTGGATTTTTCTTTTTTTTAGGTTCAAAGATGCAAAGGTTCAAAGGAATAAAGCAAATGTTTTTTTGTGAATTTATAAACCTCTGAATCTCTGTTACTCTGAGTCTTTTCGTTCAAAAATCGGAACGTTGAAAAAAAATATTTATTTTTCAACGCTCCGATTTTTCAATTTCGAATATAAAAAGTATTTTTGCGCATGCAACACAACGTACTTATTTTAGATTTCGGATCGCAATATACTCAGCTTATTGCGCGTAGAGTTCGCGAATTAAATATATTCTGCGAAATTTTCCCATACAATCACTTTCCTAGTGATTTATCAGCTTATAAAGCAGTAATTTTAGGTGGAAGCCCATTTTCTGTTCGTGCAGAAGATGCTCCACATCCTGATTTATCTCAAATTAGAGGTAAACTTCCAATGCTTGCCGTTTGTTACGGAGCGCAGTATTTAGCTCATTTCAGTGGTGGAGAAGTAGCAGCTTCAAACACTAGAGAATATGGTAGAGCTAATTTATCTTATATAAAAGAGAATGAAGTTTTCTTTGAAGGTGTTTCAGAAAACAGCCAAGTTTGGATGAGCCACAGTGATAGTATTAAGGCACTTCCAACAAATGGTGTAAAATTAGCAAGCACACATGACGTAGAATTTGCCGCTTATAAAATTGAAGGCGAAACAACTTACGGAATTCAATATCATCCAGAAGTTTTCCATTCTACTGATGGATCGAAAATGCTGGAGAACTTTTTAGTGAAAATTGCCGAAGTTCCTCAAAACTTTACACCAAATGCTTTCGTTGAAGAAATGGTGGGAGAATTAAAAGAAAAATTAGGAAACGATAAAGTTGTTTTAGGATTATCTGGCGGAGTAGATTCTACAGTTGCGGCGGTTTTATTAAACCAGGCAATTGGTGAAAATCTGTACTGTATTTTCGTAAACAACGGACTTTTACGTAAAAACGAATTTCAAAGTGTATTAGATCAATACAAAGGAATGGGATTGAATGTAAAAGGTGTTGATGCAGGAGATCGTTTTCTTTCTGAATTAGCTGGAATCAGCGATCCTGAAACGAAACGTAAAACTATCGGACGTGTATTTATCGAAGTTTTTGATGATGAATCACATTTGATCGAAGATGTAAAATGGTTAGCGCAAGGAACTATTTACCCAGACGTAATTGAATCTGTTTCGGTAAAAGGACCATCGGCAACTATTAAATCACACCATAATGTAGGTGGATTGCCTGATTATATGAAATTACAAATTGTAGAACCACTTAGAATGTTGTTTAAAGACGAAGTTCGTAGAGTTGGAGCTACTTTAGGTATAGATCCTGAATTATTAGGAAGACATCCTTTTCCAGGACCAGGATTATCAATTAGAATTTTAGGAGATATTACTCCAGAGAAAGTACAAATTTTACAAGATGTAGATGCAGTATTTATCGAAGGATTAAAATCTTGGGGATTATATGACAAAGTTTGGCAGGCTGGAGCAATTTTGCTTCCTGTAAACAGTGTTGGTGTGATGGGTGATGAGCGTACTTATGAAAAAGTAGTAGCGCTTAGAGCTGTAGAATCAACAGATGGAATGACTGCTGACTGGGTTCATTTACCTTACGATTTCTTGATGAAAGTGTCAAATGACATTATAAATAAAGTAAAAGGCGTGAACCGCGTGGTTTACGATATCAGCTCAAAACCACCAGCAACAATTGAGTGGGAATAGTATTGTTTTTCAAATTAAGGCGTTACATTTGTAACGCCTTAATTTTTTAAACCTACTATTTATGAGAGAATTTTTAACGATTTCTCTTGTGTTTGTTTTGTCTTTTAATAAAATAACTGCACAAGACTCAATTATTGAGCACAAAATTCAAAAGGGAGAAACTGCTTATTTTATAGCCCAAAAGTATAAGGTTTCTGTAGATGAGATTTACAAACTCAACCCCGAATCGCAAAATGGAATTCAGGACAATCAGATTATTAAGATTCCAGTTCATTCTGCAGAAAAAACAAAACTAGACCAGCAGATTACTCATATTGTTGGCGCAAAAGAAACTCTTTTTGGCTTAGCAAAACAATATCATGTTTCTGTAGAAGCAATTCAAAATGCAAATCCAATTCTTGCCAACGGACTTCAAATTGGTCAAGAATTAAGTATTCCAAATTCTTTAAATATTTCTAAAATAGAGAATGCAAACTCTTCAAAAGCTGCACATTTGGTTGCGGCGAAAGAATCGCTGTTCAGTATTGCCAGACAATATAATGTATCGGTTTCAGATTTAGAAAATGAAAACAAGGATTTATTGCAAAACGGATTACAGATTGGACAGTCAATTGTAATTCCGAACAAGCGCAAAACTTTAGACGGAAGAGTTCGTGTTATCAATCAGGAAACTGTTTTTCATGTGGTTGAGCCAAAAGAAACTAAATTTTCCATTGCTAAAAAATACGGTATTTCAATTGATCAATTAGAATCGCAAAATCCTGAAATTGTAAACGGATTAGTTGTTGGCAATAAATTAGCGATTAATACAAAAGAAGTTAAGCCAACAAATGAAAATGAGGAATTGATGCTTGCTTTGGCCGAAAAACAAGTTGTGGTTGAGAAAACTAAAGCTAAAACGGTAGAAATTACTGATTTGAAAGACAGACTTGTTATTCAGAAAGAGATGAATCAGAAGATTATTAAAATTAATGATTTAAAGGTTAATTTGAATGATATGAATGGTTCAAAAGAAAATTCAGTCGAAAAATTGCGATTGGTTCTGGAGGCTAATAAAAATGTACAGGATGTTTTAATGGCTAAGTTAGATTCGTTGGTAAATACAATGAATAGTGATTTGGTCGAATTAAAGCGAATGGATATTTTAAATGTTGATGAATCAAAACGTTTAGAAAAGCAGTCTTATGCGAGTATTTCGCAAACAAGTGAATTATCGTCGCAGTTGAAAAAAGAACTGGCTGAAAATCGAAAAGCTTATGCTGGTTTAATGAACAAAGTGGAGAAAATTGCCGTTGAAGAAAATCAGGAATACAAAAAGAAAATCCGCGAAAGCGAAAAAAACAACAATCTAACATCGATACAGCAAAGACTTTCGATTGAAGAAGTAAAGCGCTATAAGATTGAGCAGGAAAAAGGAGATGTACAAAATCAATTGCTGATTGCAAAAATAGATTCTTTGGATACTCAGAAAAAAATTGAAGTAAAGCGTCACATTAGTAAAGCTGCTTATTATAGTATGGAAGCCAGAAAATTTGATGATAAATTGGCACTTGTAAAATTGAAAAAGTATCAGGATGAAGCAGTTAAAAAGTCAAATTTTGCAGGTGTTTCAAAGGTGGTTTCATTGGAAGAAATGAAGCGTGAATTAGAAGAAAACCCGCTTAAAAGCGACAAAACTGTAAAAGTTGAAGTTTATGATAATCTTCGAGAAGTTTCAAACGGCTATTACTTAGTTTTAGGTATATTTACAGACTCAATGCTGCGTGATAAGTTCATCATGAAACTCATTGATTCTGGCGATTTTAATGCCAGCTTTTTCTTTAATATAAACAGTCTTTCGTATTATGTTTACTCAGATAAGTTTAAAAATATGGAAGAAGTTTTGTATCAATGCAAGAAAAAAGAGGAAGATGAGTTATATAAGAACATTATTATTGCAAAATTAGAAGTTGATCTTAGATAATAAACGCAAGTTTCAACAAGTGGCTTGAATCTTGTATAAAAGAAATTATTATCTTGTTAATTGAATTAGAAATTAAATTGTTTTAAGCCATATTATGAAGTATTTTTCGACCTTATTATTCCTTGTTTTTTTTGTAACCTGTTCTGCTTTTTCTCAGGAGAAGGTAGTAAAGTATACTGTTTCGAATGGAGAAACAATTAATCAGATTGCGCAGAAATTTAAGGTTACGCCTTTTGATATTTACGAATTAAATCCAGATGCAAGAAGAGGTTTAGTACCCAATTCAGTTTTGTTAATTCCTACAACTGCTGTTAAAAGTGCGGCAAAAACTACAACTGCTGCGGTAAAAACGACCGAGAGTTCAAAAGAGATTATTCATGAAGTGCAGCCAAAAGAGACGTTTTACAGCATTGAAAAAAAATATAATATTTCTGATGAAGCATTAAAAGCAGCAAATCCGTTTCTTGAAAAAACGGGCGTGCAAATTGGTCAGAAATTAGTAATTCCGGCAAAAGGATCTGCTTCGAAAGCAGCGTTGACAGCAGATAAAAAAACAAAAGAGAAAGTACAGGAAAAGTTTGTATATCATGATGTTTTGCCGAAAGAAACTAAATATTCTATTGCAAAACAATATAAAACTACGGTTGAAGATTTAGAAAAAAGAAACCCAGATATTGTTTCAAATCTGCCAGTTGGATATCGATTAACGATTACAGGAACAGCTCCTAAAACGGAAAGTACTGCGGCAAATGTTACGAAGCATGAAGAAGTTAAAAAAACTGCTGAACCTGCAAAAAAAGCAGTCAGCTACATGGATTATCAGGTAAAACCAAAAGAAACTTTTTACAGCTTATCTAGAACGTTTCATTTATCGCAAGAAGAATTAACGGCACTTAATCCTGCACTTTCAGAAGGTGTAAAAGAAGGAATGGTTTTAAAAGTTCCAACGGGATATTTAGCACCTTCACCAATCATTGTGCAACAGCAGCCTATTGAAAAAGCGCTGGAAAATAAAAGCCCTGGAGGAATACAAATCGTAGACAAAGTAAAATCTGAAACTGTTTCTGTAAATCCTGAAATAGTAGAACTTAGTAAAAAAAGAGGACAGGGAGATCGTAAAAAAGTGGTTTTACTGCTTCCGTTTAATTTGGCTAAATTGCAAAGCGATACAACTGGAACTGCTTCACGCTTGAAAACGGATAAATTTTTGAATATGACTCTTGATTTTTACTCAGGAGCAATGATGGCGATCGATTCAGCTAAAGTTTTAAAACTTCCAATTGATGTTTCGATTTATGATTCGCAAGAAACAAAAACAACGTCGAATATTTCAAGTTTAATTCCAAAACTGCAAGATGCTGATGCTGTTGTTGGGCCATTTTATCAAAATAATGCCGAATCTACTGCAAATACATTAAGATTGTATAATGTTCCGGTTATTTCGCCATTATCAAAAGATGCGGCGAACCCAATCGAAAATTTATACCAGACGATACCATCAAATGAGGTTGTTCGAAATACTGTTTTTGATTATATGCGTGGTAAAAATGGTAATATTGTTGCCGTTGTAGACAAGAAAAAAGAATCAGTTATTAGTTATATTAAACAAAATCAAAAAGGAGTTGTTTTTGCAGCTTTGACCGAGGCAGGAGGTTTAGACGCTGCTAATTTGAAAAGCTTGTTACTGCCAAACCGAATGAATTATGTGGTGATGGAAACGGCAAATACGGCGATGATAAAAACAACGATAAAAGCGCTGCTGGATGCACAGAAAACATGTCAGGTGCAATTGGTAATTTTAGAACCAAACAGCACGCTTGATACAGATGAGATTAGTTTTGATAATTTGGTAAAACTTAAATTGATGTATCCTTCAGTTACTCGTGACAGTGATGATCAGGCGGTTTCAATCTTTAAGAAGGATTATAGATTGAAAAATAAAATCTATCCAAATACTTATGCGACAAGAGGTTTTGACGTAACTTTTGATACGATGATGCGTTTGGTTCAAGGAAAAACATATCAAGAAACAGCAGATTTAATGACTACACAACAAGTGGAGAATAAGTTTCAGTTTTATAAAAAAGAAGATGGCGGACATGCTAATAAAGGGGTCTACATTTTATATTATGATTCTGATTTAACTTTAAAAACTGCAAATTAATACTAGTATTAATCCAATAAATTAGATGTGAAAGTTTACTAATTATTTAATTTAGGATATAGAATAAAAAATCCGTGCTGCTTTTTTGCAACACGGATTTTTTTATTTGTGATTTTTTAAAAGAATAGAGATATAGATTATCGTGACAGATTAAAAATGGTATTTTTGTATCTCAAAAATTAAAATAAATTGATGGTAAAAATAAACCACGAACAGTCATTTTTAATAGAGGATATATTGTTTTCTTTTGCTTTGAAAGCCGAAGCTGCCGAGGTTTTTGAAAGATGTAATACGATTATGACCGGAATTGGGAAGGTGAATGCTGCTTACGAATTGACGAAAGTTTTGCAGCATAAAAAGCCTTCATTAATTGTTAATCTTGGATCTGCTGGAAGTAATTTTTTTAAGAAAGGTGATATTGTCTGCTGTACGAAATTTATACAAAGAGATATGGATGTTCGAGGTTTAGGATATGAGCTCTATGAGACTCCATTTTCTGGTCTGCCGACCGTTTTTGAATATGGTTTAAAAATGGATGGTTTACAGGAAGGAATCTGCGGAACTGGAGATAGTTTTGAAATGGGGCATTCTGAAGTCTTATATAATGTCGTAGATATGGAAGCTTATGCATTAGCACTGATTGCGATGAAAGAAGATATTCCGTTTTTATGTTTAAAATACATTTCGGATGGGGCAGATGATAATGCTGCAGAAGACTGGCTGGTTCAGGTTCATAAAGCAGCATTGGCTTATGGAAAACTTTTTAAATTGGGATTAGATTAGTAATCTCAGAAGAACTAAAAATATTAAAAAAAAAAGAATTTAAATAATTGTAAAACAATACTATGACATCAAAAGTAACTTATTTAGGTGAATTAAGAACAAAATCAATACATGTGCAATCAGGAAGTGAAATTATCTCTGATGCACCTTTAGATAATAACGGAAAAGGAGAGGCGTTTTCTCCAACAGATACTGTAGCAAATGCTTTGGCAAGCTGCATGATGACGATTATGGGAATTAAAGCTCGTGATATGGAAGTAGATCTAATCGATTCGACTGCTGAAGTGACTAAAATTATGAATGCAGAACCAAGACGTATTGGGGCAATCGAAATTATTTTTGAAATGAACGGTGTTGCTGATGAGAAAAGCAGAACAATTTTAGAGCGCGCTGCGATGACTTGTCCCGTTTTTTTAAGCTTAAATTCTGATATTGAAAAACGAGTTACTTTCAACTGGAAGTAATCTTTTATTCGTATAAAAAAAAGCCATTCATTGTTGTGAATGGCTTTTTTGCTTTTGTATATTATTGTCCTTTTTCAGGTCTTAAATCTTCTAAAATTGGAGTTGCAATACTTTTAAGTTCTTTTTGCAGCGTCTCATTTTTTTGCTCAAAAATTACAATATTGTTTTTGCCTTTTTTAAGCCAGCATCCTGGAAGGTATAGAGTTTGCTGTGGTCCAACACTCCAATAACGGCCAATGTTGATTCCGTTTACAAACACAATCCCTTTACCCCAATCACGCATATCTAAAAAGGTATCTCCTGTTTTACTAAGCGTAAAAGTACCTTGGTATAAAGTTGGACGGTTTGCTTTACCTGAATTTTTGTAAGCTGTCAAATCTGGTTCTTGGCTCATAGGCAATTTGTACATTTCCCAATCGCCTGTAATAGTCTGACCATTAATAATAACAGGACTTATTATTCCTTTGTTATTTTCGTTGATTTGAGATCCATAATTTATACGTCCCATGTTTTCGACTACAATATCTAAAGTAGCGTTAAAAGGAACTTCGATTTCGCAATCGTATTTTTTATAGTATCGGTTTAATTCTGCTACTTTTTTACCGTTAACGTAAACGATCGCATAATCACGTAATCCTTTTAATTCTAGTTTTCCACTGATTGGCTGCGTGAACTTTTTACTGTACCAAACATAACCATCGCCTTGATTTAATTGCTCAAAGGTTTGTGGAGTATCTTCATATACGGGGCTTATTTTTGCTTTTAAATCAGCTAAATCAACCGTTTTTGTTAATGCTATTTTCGGAATTTCGATAATTGGCATTTTTTCTGGAACTGCAGGAGTTTCGCTTGTTTTAAGCAATTCTCTTAAAGCATTATATTTAGGAGTTGCCCATCCTGCTTCACTTATTGGAGCATCATAATCGTATGATGTCATATCAGGCTGAATATCGTGTTCTTTGTCGTAATTAGCACCAGAAGTGAATCCGAAATTAGTTCCGCCATGAACCATATAATAGTTGAACGATATCTTATTGTCTAAATATTTTTTAGTCTGACGAGCAGTTTGTTCCGGTTTTTGCGTTGGGAAAGGTTCTGCCCAATGATCTAACCATCCTGGATAGAATTCGGCAACCATATAAGGTCCTTGACCATTATTGAATTGATTTACAACTTCTTTTAATTTTGCAATATCACCTTCACCATTTGCAGTTGGTAATGCACCTGGCAATGCACCGCCTTCAAATAACCAGCTTCCGTCTGAAGTGAAAAAAGGAACTTCAAAACCAAGGTCTTTTAATTGCTGAAATACAGCTGCACTATATTTTTTATGTTCTTCTAACGGAATATCTTTTCGCTGTGCAACGTACGAACCAAATTCGTTTTCACCCTGAACCATAATAATAGGACCGCCTTTAGTAATTTGTAAATCCTTAACTTGATTGTACAATTGTGTAAAGTAAGCTTTTGTAGCTGCTAAATATGCTGCGTTGTTACAGCGAATAACCATATTAGGCACATTCTGCAAGAAAAAAGGGTAACCACCAAATTCCCATTCGGCACATACATACGGACCTGGACGAAGAATTACAAATAAGCCTTCTTCTTGAGCTGTTTTTATATATTCGGCTAAGTTTTTATTTCCTGTTTTAAAATCCCATACACCAGGAGCAGTTTCATGATAATTCCAAAATACATAAGTAGCAACGGCATTTAATCCCATGGCTTTCATCATTTTTAGACGATGACGCCAATATTGCTGTGGAATACGCGAATAATGCATTTCACCTGAGTGAATCTGTATTGGTTTTCCATTCAATAAAAAATCTCCTCCGCTTATAGCGAAAGTTTGTTTTTGCTGTGCTGATGCAGAGAGCAGTGTAAAAAAGGCAAATAGGAGGGTGTAGTAAACTTTTTTCATTTTTCAAAGTAATTAAAAATCTTTTTAATAAACAAAAGAGCGCTATAAAATTGCGCCCTCTTGCTTCTACTAACTAACCAATAAATTTATTCCGCGAATTCTAATTTTTTTAATTTATTCCATCCGCCGCGTGTGAAATCAGGAATTTCTACAGGTGCAGAACCGTTATCAAGAGAAATTTCTGTCAAAGGTCCTAAACAAGACCATTCTGCTAAATCATATACATCCATATCTAAAGGAAGTCCTTTTTGAAGGCAGTAAATTAAACGGTAATCCATTACGAAATCCATTCCGCCGTGACCACCTACTTTTTTAGCTTTTTCTTCAATATTTTTTACAATTGGGTGTTTGTATTTTTCCATTAATGCTTTTTTCACATCTTCTGGTACGAATGAGTGAGCGCTTAATTTTTCGTGATTTGGTTTTACATCATCACTTAATGCTGCACCGTCTAAAGCGTATCCTTCTAATGGATATTTGTTTGCAAAACCTTTTGTACCGCTTAATTGGTACATTCTGCTGTACGGACGAGGAGAAGTAACATCGTGTTGAATTTGGATTGTCTTTCCGTTTTCAGTACGAATCATAGTCATAGTGTGATCTCCATTTCTAAAATCTTTAATTTCTTTACCTGATTTTTCTTTGATGTAAGCAGGATTTCCAACTGCTTTAGTATCCATAGAAACTAAGAAATTCATTTTGTCTCCACGGTGAATGTTTAATGCCTGACAAGCTGGTCCCATACCGTGTGTTGCATAGATATCTCCACGGTGTTTAATGTTGTAATCCATTCTCCAGTTATTCCAGTATTCTCCCCAAAATGGTTGTAATCCGTGAATGTAAGAACCTTCAGCATGAAGAATTTCACCAAATAAACCTTGTTGTGCCATGTTTAAAGTGGTAAGCTCGAAGAAATCATACACACAGTTTTCCAACTGCATACAGTGCTTACGAGTTTTTTCTGAAGTATCGATAAGATCCCAGATTTCTTTCATTGTCATAGCACCTGGAACTTCGATAGCAACGTGTTTTCCGTCTTTCATTGCCTGAACTCCAATTTGTGCATGGTGTTTCCAATCTGTAGCGATGTAAACTAAATCAACATTTGGTAATGCTGTAACTTTTCTCCAAGCATTTTCATCTCCAAAAAATTCTTGTGCTTTTGGAAAACCAGCTTTGGTTAAAATTTCGTTAGACGATTGTGTGTTTTTTTCAAGCATATCGCAAAGTGCTACAATTTCGACACCTGGTATATGTGTCATACGTTCTACAGCTCCTGGACCACGCATTCCTAAACCAATAAAGGCTACACGAACAGTTGGAATTGGAGTAGTTGCTAATTGCAGTACATCTTGTTGTCCTTTTGCACGAGCCGGCGTTTTGGTTTTGATCATTTGTGCTGACGCGATTGCGCATCCAAACAAAAGACAGGCTGCTAACATGAATTTTAAAATACTAGTTTTCATAATTTGAATTAATTTGATTTGAAAATGTTTGATAATCTAAATGCTGATTATCGGGAATTATTGTTTTTGTATTTGTGATTTTTTAAGACCAATTAAGGTAAAGCTTCAAAATTTATCTCCGGCTTTTTATTTGTTAAAGGTCTTGAAAAAATTGTTTTTGATGTTGTATAGTTATTAAAAAAGCCTCCATTTTTTAAATAAAAAGAGTTAGCGTCAAGTCCGCCTGCAAAATCCATTCTGTATTCTTTAGCACCTGTATTATCAGTTGTAAAACGAGCTGAATTAATTTCGGACCAAACTCCTTTTTCGTCGCAGATCCATTGATTGTTGAATAAGACTTTACGAGAAAAATCGCCTTGCTCTGGAACAAAATTCTCTAGAAATGAATGAAATCTTTTTAAATATGTATTGGTTTGCGGACGGTTAAAGCTCGCAATCAAAAGCCATTTTCCTTGCTCTGGCGCGTAAAAGTAAGCGGTATAAGTTGTTGTGTTGTTGTTTAGTGGAAATCCTTGTAATAAAAATTTATAAGTAGTTCCTGCTTTCCAGTTGTATTTTAGGTAACTCTGTCCTCCTGAACCTTCGTTTCCGAATTCGCCGGTATGTACATTTTCACCTTTTTTAAGCATTTTAATTTTATGTGATTCAGGAATACTGGCTGGATCATCTGTGGTAAACGGACTCCAAACAGAGAATAAAACTCTTCTTTCGGAAGCTGAATTTACTTGAATTCCAAAATATCCTTCTCCAAAACCATTTGCCATAAAATAAGAACCAATTTTGTCCTCGTTTTCAGGAACAGTAAGTTCATTGTAATACCATTTTGCATTCGTGTTTTCTGGAACTTGGTAATTTAAGTGAACAGATGGACCGCGACGCCCCCAATGGTAGAAGTTTCCTTCGTTGTTAGGAACGAAAGCAATTTTCGCATCGTAATCATCACTTGAAATCGTTAGACGATTAATCGATGGAAAACGATCACCTATTTTGCTGATTCCTTTTATTTTGACTGCAACATATCCTTCTTGGTTTATTTTCCAAGTTCCCGCTGTAACTGCTTTTTTAGATGCCGTAAATTTGACTCTTTTAGCTTCATTATTAATTGAAAATTCAAGTTCTGATTTTCCAAAAACCTGTACAGATTCTTCTATAGTAATTTGAAAAGTTCCTGGTTTTGAAACTCTAAAATAGGCGGTGAAATACTCATCAGAATTTGTCCAGTTTTCAATACCATTATCCGTAATTGTATTGCTTTCGTCTACATGTTTAGAGCTGTATGCGTTACCAGCAAGCGGCAATGAAATTTTTGTTTTTGGATTCTCTAAACTTGTTTTTTCGCTAAAAGCGTCGTTGCCGGCTGTGCAGGAAAAAGCGGCTAAAGCAAGAATTAAGCAGAATATGTTTTTCATAGTTATAGGTAATTTAGGTTTTTCTTTTTTTGAAGCTCCTCTCTAATGAACCAAATTAGAGAGGCTTCAAAAACAAAAACAATTCTAAACAATTATGGGTTTTGAGTCAGTGTTCCTGGGTAAGCATTTATTTCTGACTGCGGAATATATTGTACTACTCTAGGGCTTGAAGCCGGCCACTCAACCATTGGTAAATGCGGTCCTGGATAGTGACGTGTCATAGTTTGTCCGTTTCTATAAACATCATAACCACGGTGTGCTTCAAAAGCTAGTTCTAATTGACGTTCTTCGTCTACACGCTGTACTGCATTTGTATTGTCTAATGAAGTATAGCCGCCGCCAACGATTGATCTTGAACGAATAATGTTTAAGTTCGTCAATGCACTGTTATAATCTCCTTTTTTAACATAAGCTTCTGCCATATTCAGATACATCTCATCTAATTTTGAAATAGGAGGAGAGTACAAGTGAGAATCATTGTTTTGCAAAGAACATTTTGTGACATAATACATAGGATAAACTCTGTTTAACAACATCATATAATCTTTTTCACCCGTATATGTTTTTCCTTCGTACACAATTGAATACTGATTTTCGGCTGCGTTTACTACCGTTAAGTTGTAATCTGTACTTCCGATGGTGATATAATATGAACCATTAGAATTTGTTTTAAGAGGCTGCTGCATATAGTTATAACCAGTTTGAGTGCCGGCAGTATTCTTAATGTCGTAGATAAAACGGAATGCTTGAGTTTTGTTTCCAGCATCGTCTGTATCGTATTGCGGATCAATAAAAGCCCAACGAGCATCTTTCTTTAAACCCGATTTTCTTAATAGATCTAAGTATTTTGCACTTGCGTACATTTCTCCCCATCCTTGACCTTGAATATTAGCATACATACCGCCAATTCCATAATAATGATCATAACCTGAAAATTCTGAAGCTACACGTTTAACAGCAAAAATAGTCTCTGTCTGCTCATCAGAATCTGGTGCATAAGTATTGGATTTCATGAAACTTTCGCGGCTCAATAATTTATACTTTCCACTAGCAATTACTTTGTTAGCATATTCAATAGATAGTGTTGCATAATCTTGATTTGGATTTTGATAAGTACCACTCATATATAAGTATACTCTTGAAAGCATTGCCTGAGCAGCTTCTTTTGTTGCGTAAGCTGCTGATCTGTCAACAGTCATTAAAGATTCTGCTTTTTTTAGATCACTGATTGCTTGCGCATAAGTATCTTTTACGGTTGATCTATCTGGTAAAACAAGATTAATTACATCTGCCGGTAAACCATTTACAATTGGCACACCTAAATTAGTTTCAGGCGATTGAGAATATGGTCTTCCATAAGTACGACATAAGTAAAAATAGATCATTCCTCTTAAGTAATACGCTTCACCAAGTTGTTGGTCAACAGTTGCGCTTTCTCCCTCCTTAATCATTTTAATTAAATCACTTGACTGCGAAACAATTTTGTAACTGTTGTTCCAAAAAACAGATAATCTATCGTTGTCTGGAATATGTTGATAGGAAATAAAAGAGTAAAATGAATCTGTAGATGTTCCTCTAATCATGATGTTGTCACTTGGATATTCTCCAACTCTGTGCATAACATCAGACCAGCCTTTTAATTGTGCGTAACAGCCGTTTAATAAAACTTCTACAGCTGCTACTTTATCTTCTTCGATTTTGTCTTTTGTGTAGGAACCAAATGGCTCTCTGTCTAACTCACATGAGGACAGAAAACTAATTGCCATACATAATATAAATATTTTTTTCATGATTTTGTTTTAAAGAGTTACGTTAAGTCCTAGTACAATTTTGCGCGTTGAAGGATATACTTGTGTTGCTACACCTGTAATAGTATATTGTTGATTTGCTGAGTTGTAAGTAGGAGGGAGTTCAGGGTCAACACCAGAATAATGACTGATGGTAAACAAGTTTTCTCCAGCTATATATAATCTTAAATTTGAAATATTAAGACGCTCAATCGGCATATTGTATCCAAAAGTGATACTTCTCATTTTTAAATACGTACCCGTTTCTAAGAAACGTGATGATGCTTTATTTGATTGGCTGTTGTTATCATAAAGTGCCTGTGGATGAGTCGCAATATCTCCTGGTTTTTCCCAACGGCTCCATCCGCTGTGAAGTTGCATTTGATTTCTGTCATTATAAGCACCATCTGAATCAAATTCTGCTCTCGCATAATTGTAAATTTCGCCGCCAACTGAATAGCTGAAAATAGCAGCAAAATCAAATTTCTTGTAGTTTAAACTTGTAGAGAATCCTCCAAAAAAGTCTGGAGTATAAGCTCCAACTACTTTTCTGTATTTAGAAGCTTCACCATAATCACTTGTTTTTACACGCTCGCCCGCAGTATTTGTAGTATACCATTGTGGTTTTCCATTTTCAGGATTAACGCCTGCCCACTCTGTTACGTACCAGCTGTCAACATCGTTTCCTGGTTTTAAAAGTTTGTTTGCCGAACCTGCAGCACCACTTCCGTCACCTACAATGATTTCTTGTTTATCACCGTAAAGTTTTGTTACCTTATTTTTATTAGTACCAATATTGGCATCTATTGACCAGTTTAAGTTTTCATTTTTGATGATGTCAACATTAACAGAAGCCTCAAAGCCTCTATTGTTTACAGCTCCTACGTTTCTCCAAATACTGTTCACTCCAATTACACCTGGAAGCGGTACTTGGTATAATAAATCAGAAGTATTTTTATTGTAGTAGTCTAAAGTAATATTAACACGTTTAAAGAAGCTTACATCTACACCAACACCTCCGGTAAAAGTTTTTTCCCAGCTCAAATCAGGATTAGCCAATTGTGAGATTAACGCTCCCGGACTTTCATTATAACTGCTTTTTGAGAAAGAATACAAAGGCAGGTGAGGATATAAACTGTTAGGTCTGTTTCCTACTGAACCGTAACTTGCTCTAAGTTTTAAGTTATTGATGTAATCTGCGTGAAAGAATGACTCATTATGAATGTTCCATCCACCGCTTATAGAATAGAAATTACCATATTGTGCATTTTTTCCGAAGTTTGATGCTCCATCACGACGAAAAGACACTTGTGCTAAATAGCGATTATCATACGAATAATTTACATTTGATAATAAAGACTGAACCGCCCATTGAGATCTTCCGCCCGCTACTTTTTCAGGAACCGCTGCAGCATCAGGAGCTACAATTCCAGGAGGAATTCCCGTTGCAACTGCTTGACTGAACTTTTTATTGTACTCATTCCACTCATAACCAGCAACAGCATTAAACGAATGGCTGCCAAATGATTTGTTGAATTTTAATAATTGATTGGTGTAAATTCTGTTATACGTATCGAAGTTGTCTTCAATTCTTCCTTTTACAGCAACCCCATTTGCTGATCTTGGATCAGTATAATAACTTGCATTTGAATTACCAAATATGTAATTGTTTACAGATGAAAAAGTTAACCATTTTGTGAATTTAATATCAAAATCAAGATTAGTTCGTACTGTGTATGCTTCAGATTCATTGCTGTTCCACTGTAAATCATATAAATAATTTGATCCAGTTGTGTTTACCCAAGTTGGGTTTGGTGCATTTCCTACTAAAGAGCCATCTGCTAAATAAGGACTGTCCCAAGGCATATTTGCATATAAAGCATATATATCATGTTGTTTGTCTAAAACAGATTCTCTAGTTAAATTAACTTGAGGTCTTAAAGTAAACCAACTGCTTGGTTTGTATTCAAACTTCATAAGACCGTTGTATTTTTTGTAGTCGTATCCTTTTATAGCACCAGTTTCATTGTAAAGACCAACAGAAACATAGCTTTTAAAAGTTTCACTTCCACCACTGAACGATAAGTTGTAATCTTGTGCAATTCCTGTTTGAGTTGCATTATCCCACCAGTCAAAATTTTTGTTTCTTAATTCAGGTTTCCACCACCAAACATTTTGAAAAGTTTCTTTGTTAGCAAACGAATCATATAAATCATATAATTCAGCGCCGTTCATAATTTTGAAATTTCCATTGTTTATAGAAGTCATCGCGGTCTTAGCAGAAAAATTAATCGTAGATTTTCCATTTTTTCCACTTTTGGTAGTTACTACAATTACACCATTTGCTCCTTGTGATCCATAAACTGCAGTAGAAGCTGCATCTTTAAGAACCGTTAAAGTTTCGATATCAGCAGGATTCACATTTGCAGAAGTATTCCCTACAATAACTCCGTCAATTACCCATAAAGGATCTGTACTTCCGTTAACTGTGGTTCTACCTCTAATAATAACTTTTGCTGCCGCTCCCGGCTGTCCGCCGCCTGTGTTTACAAATACACCAGTAGCTTTTCCTGCCAGCATGTTTTCAACATTTGGTGTTGTAACGTCAACGATTTTTTTATTGTCTAAAGTTTGCAAAGAACCAGTCAAACTCTCTTTTTTTACTTTGCTGTATCCTACAACTACAACCTCGTCCATTTGCTGGCCGGCTTCTTTCATAACAATTTTCAGAATACCGTTTCCAGCTGGAACTTCCTGATCTTGCATTCCCATAAAGGTAAAGATCAAAATAGCGCTGTCATTAGGAACATCGATGGCAAAACTTCCATCCATATCAGTTTGTACTCCTTTTGTTGTGCCTTTTATATTAACATTCACTCCAGGAACAGGAATTCCTTTTTCATCTACAACTTTACCTTTAACAATTTTTTGAAATGCCAGAAAACTGGTTTCGTTTGTCGAAATTTCTTTTGCAGGTGCCGCAGTTGTGATTTGAAAGCTTAAGGACAACAGAGATAATAATGTTGTTTTTAAAGTTTTTTCAAGAACAGTATGCAACCTGAAATTTTCAGGTTTTTTTGAGAATACTTTCTTCATACTCTTGATTTGGTTTTGGTTACTAAATGTGTTTTTTGTCTGGTCGTTTTTATTTTAATTATTTAAGTTTTTTAGTCTTTATTTTTTGTGTTTTTTAAGGACTAAAAAGAGTATTAAATAGATTAAAAAAGAGCGAAAAAAATCGCTTAAAAACTTTATTATTTGACGAAACTATCGATTATATTTTTATTAACCAAGAAAAAACACAAAAAATGTGCTCGAACACACAATATTCGTGTTCTCGAGCACATAAAATTATGTAAACTGTTTTTTTTGACTTAAATAGATACGATATTTTTAAGAAAACGACCTTCAAGCTGAGTTCTTAATTTTAGTCAGATTTTCAGTCTAAATGTTTAATCTTTAAAAAATGAAAAATAGATGTTTGTATTTATGAGAATATCGCAATTATGAATTAAAAAGGCTACTAATAAACTAAACTTTTTATTAGTTTGAATTATGTGTTTTTTTGCATAATTATGGTTTTATTATAAATGAAAAAGGACCTGAAATAGAGGTTAATTCCAAAATAAAAGTTTGAATGCCAGTAGTTTTTTAAAAGGATAGAATATGGAGTGTTTTCAAGTTTTTTGAGTTTAGGAAATGACCTGATTTCTTTTCTGTTTTGCATTGAAATTTTACTAAAATCTGAGATGAATTTTTGGACGTTTTCAGTCTGATTTTGTCGGTATTAAAATGTAAAGTAAGATGGCAAATTTTTAGATTCATCAACAGTAAAAATAGATTGTTTTAGAAGTAATTGTGAAGAGTAATTGTGAAGAGTAATTTGGAATGAGGTTGATTGAAAATTTCTTTATTCCAGGAAGAGAAGATTTGTAATCAGTATTTAAAAATGAAGTTCAAACTGAAACTTTATTTTGGAATTTCAGTTTGAACGAAAATTATGCGCGATAGAATTCAGCATTTTCAGAATTAATTATATCGATTGGCAATAATGTTACTGCCGGTGTTTCTTTACGGAACAGAAAATGCTCTATAAGATATGTAATGCCTAGATAAACTTGTCTTTTTTGATTTTGATGAATCAGAAAATCGATTACACCTTGATTTAGATTGGTTACGTTTTCATCAACCAAATCATAGCCGATAATACGTATTCTTTTGTCCTTAATTTTACTGATAATCTTAGAAACTTGATAAGCCTTAGAAGTAGTTATAAAAACGCCTGCTAAGTCAGGATTTTCATTGATAAAGTTTTTTAAAGTAACTTCTAGATTTGGGTTTTTTAGTTTTAATGTAGTAAGCTTATATTCCAAATTACTTTTTTGACTAAAAAAGGATTTAAATCCTCTTTCTTTTTCCTGCATGTGAATTGCATTTTTGTAGGTTTCATCAATGTGTATAATAGCAATGTGTCCCTTGTCAAGAATTGTGCTTAACAATTTTGCAGCGACACGACCGCTTCTATATAAATCTTGTCCAACAAAATTTTTTACAGCAGCCGATTCGACCTGATTGTTAAAGGTATTTACAATAATATTTAAGGATTCATATTTTTTTATCGCATCGAGTGTTTCTTTGTGGAAAAGCGGAGCCAATAAAACTGCGTCAGGCGATTTTTCGACAATAGTTTCATTGATGCTCAAGAAAGATCTTGTCTTTTCTGGATTAAAGTAAAAAGTCTCAATAAGTAAATTGTAGGCTTTAAATTCCTGTGCAGCTTCTTTAATTCCTTTTATACAAGGAAGCCAATATGGATCTATTTTTGGATCGGGAAGCAGGATACAAATATGATAAACTTTATTGTTTTTTAAATTCCGCGCAATAAGATTGGGTTCGTAATCAATTACGTTTAATACTTCATTTACTTTTTCGAGGGCAAGCGGTGAAACTTTTCCACGTTTGTGCAATACTCTGTCAACAGTTCCTTTTGAAACTCCTGCCATCTTAGCGATATCCTTAATAGTATGTTTTCTATCCATAAAAAGGTGTTATATAAAAACGATACGTTTATTTTTCTATTAATTGAATTGAGCAGCTGTGTCATAATTTCTACAGATAATAATAGACTACTTCTTTTTCAGAATTAATCTCTTTTTTTAAGTGGTAAATTATAACGTACTGTATGGTCTATTTTATTCTAAATTCGGAAATGAAAATTTAAATTGGTTTTGCGATTTCAACACTCAATTCCGAGTTTTTTAGATTTAATTCTTCTCGTTTCATTCCTTTTAGAAGAATATTTTTTCCTAAAACCTCTTTTCCTATTTTGTTACCGCTGATTTCGACATTTTTGCAGGCCTCAATTCTAAAATTATACTTTTCAGGATACCAAGGTGTAAATGCAAAACTGCGTTTAATGGTATTGTTTTTAAAGGTCAATCCATCTACAGATACAGCATATAGAATAGGGTAGTCTGACGGATTGAAACTATTGTTTTCTATTTTTATGTTTTTATGAAATGGCTGTGACGCATTTGGCTCTGGAATTTCAGGATAAATACTAATTATAGCTTCACAGAATTGATAATAGGAAGAATTACAAGGATATCTAAATTCATTATTTTTGATTGTAATGTCTTTTACAGCACCACTTTCGTACCAATAGTTAGCATCTCCAGCAATAAGAATTGCTGAACCGCTTGTTTCAAAAATATTATTTTCGATAGTTACTTTTCCTGGAGTTGAAATTAAATAACCTCGAGCTCTATTACTGCCAACAAAGCAATTGGTAATTGTAGCATTTGGAGTCCAGCTCAGATTTTCTAAAACAAAACCAGTATCGAGATCAGTTGGAATTTTTTCTTTAAATCTAATAATGAAATGATCAACATCTAAAGGTTCAAAACTTGAAACAGTGCCATAAGCTAAAGTTCCCATTTCTTTCTTCTGTATAAAACCTACTTTATCGCCTTTAACTGCCCATAATAATCCGTGCGACATATCCTGCCCAAATTTGCATTTTACAGCATAGTCATCAACTTTTTGTATCACTGGTACGTAAGTTCCATGAATATTAATAGGATCATCCATTAAACCCTGTGCATCACAATTATCGATTACGATTTCTCCTTTGCATCCCATAAAATGTAATCCATCATCGTGACCGCTCAAATAGCGATTTTTATGCGGGTTTGGAATCATGTTCACATTTCTCATTTCGATATTCTCGCAGTATTGAGATAAAATACCCAAACCAGAAGTGTGATACACATTGATATTCTCTAATTTGGTGTTTTTGCTGTGAAATAAAAACATTCCAGCATGATCTCTTGTACCATGTCTTAGTATAAGAAAATTTCCAACCGCGGGAGTTTTTGTAAATTTTCCCTGCATTAATACCAAGCCGGGTTTGATCTCGCTGTATTTTACATTTTTTAGATCTCCTTTCACACAGCCATTATCACCTGTATTTGCTGGAATTATGTGGTTTTTATCAAATTCAATTAACCATGAACCGCCAGATAACGCCCAATTTTCATTAGCATTTTCGCCTACAAACGTTAATCCTTTTTCATGAATTTTGTATGGAGATTGCATAATATCAATCTTCATAACGATATGATTTTCATCGGCTTCTATAACTTCGGCTTCAGAAGTTAAAGGAACATCCCAATCGATATTTACATTTTTGATCGTAATATTTTCGGCATTGTCTAAAGTAAAGGGCTGCATGTGTTCATGATAAACAAAATCTGACTGCTGTGCATTGATGGTTATGTTTTTTTTATCTTTTATAAGTATTGCTAGTTTTCTAACGGCTGCATCATAAGTATTACTCTCGTAGTAAGTTTTATAATAATTGCTATCTGGATAAAAATCATATCGCCCTTTTGGGAAAATAATTTCTACAGCCTCGCTGCCTAATCCTTCAATAAGTTTGTTAACTTTTGAAGTTAGATTTTCTTTCGTACCAGCCGTAATTCCGTAGTCTTTTACATTTATTTTTTTGACTTTGTTTTGCGCGGTACAAATGGTTATTATCGAGAATAAGGCGTATGTTAGAAAAAGTTTATGCATGTTTTTTTATGTTATTTCAAAATTCTGATCATTAAATATCTCAACTTTATATGCAATTTGAGTTAATTTAATAAAGGGTTTATGAAGTCTATTTTTGGTTATTATATTTCTTGATTATTGGTGTTACATGATTTTTTGTATCATCATCTAAAGAGCTTAAGGCTTGATCTGATTCTTGAGTTGAGAATTTTGATAAGCCATAAATTCCAGCAGCAATTACATTATAAGATTGATTTTTTGTACTCTCAATCATCAGCCCTTTATAAGATGAATCTCCTGTTGAAGCTAATTTTACAATAGCAGCTGCTCTGGCGTTTGTTTTTTTGTCATTTTTTGCAATGTCAAGCAAAGCTTTAACAGCATCATCTTTTACATCGCGATCACCTAAATCAATTCCTTTGATGCTTAATGTTCGCAAATCGTCTTGCTGATCTTTTAAACCTGCCAATAATACAAGCTGCGAATCACGACTTTTATCTTTTGATGCAAATTTTATGGCTTCAATTCGGTTGTAATAAACAGGAACATTTTTGTATTGATACAAATAATCAGAAGCAGTTTTTTTATCTACATTAACTTCACCAACTAAAATTTTATCTGGATCTAAATCTATAAATTCAGGTTTTGAAGGAAGGTCAAAACTGAAACTTTGTTCTCTTTTATGAATTAAAATATCCTTTCTTGTTTTAGTTCCGTTTACATAAAAATCAACTTTTAAAGGCAATGTAAAGGTTTGTACAGCACTATCCTGAGATTGAGTGATAGTAATGATGATTTTTCCATTAGCGTATTTGTAATTCACATCCAGAATCGGACTTCCAGCATTATAATACCATTGATCAAAATAAGGCAGCCAACCTTTTCCAGTCACTTCCTCCATCGATAAACGCAGCTGATGCGGTTCGCCAGATTTATAAGCATTAGTTGTTAAATAATGATTTAATCCTTTAAAAAATGCTTCATCACCCATTTGATTTTTCATGGCATACAAAATAATAGAACCTTTAGAATAGCTGATATTGTCAAACATATCGTCTGCATTTTTGTAATGAAAACGTGCTAAAATAGGACTGTTACCATTTTTTTGAGAACGAAAATAATTTTGAAGTTTCTCATAACGGGATCTGTCTTCCGCATCTTGTCCAGCGTCGTGACCGTGCCAAAGTACTTCTCCAAAAGTAGCAAATGATTCATTCATGGTTAAGTTTGACCATGATTCAGCTGTTACATAATCTCCAAACCATTGATGAAAAAGTTCGTGAGCAATTGTACTTTCTTGATTATCATCTAATAATTCTCGTTCTGTTTTTTGTACATATTCGCCATGAACTGTTGCTGAAGTATTTTCCATAGCACCTCCAAAATAATCTTTCACAACAATTTGCGAATATTTTGCCCAAGGATATTCTACGCCAAGCATTTTACTGTAAAAATTCATCATGTCCGGCGTTTTATAAAAAATCTGTTTGGCATAAGGTGCATATTTTGGCTCTAAATAATAGCTGACTTCTTTACCATTATAAGAATCTTTATAGATTTTAAAATCACCAACAGCCATCATAAACAAATAAGGTGCATTTGGCTGTTCCATTTTCCAAGTGTCCGTTCTTGTTCCGTCTTTATTTACTTTTTGTGAAGTTAATTTACCGTTTGACAAAGTGGTATATTTTGACAGAACTGTCATAGCAATTTCAGATGTTGTTTTCTGATTTGGTTTGTCAATTGTCGGAAACCAGCAAGACGAAGCTTCAGTCTCGCCTTGAGTCCATATTTGTGTTGGTTTATCTCCCTTTCCGTCAGGATTAATAAAATACAATCCGTTTGAGTTTGTAATCGATTCGCCGTCTTTACTTTTCAGTTCTGCTGGTTTTGCCGTATAATCAATAAAAAGGGTATATTTTTCAGAACCTTTATACTTTCTGTCCAGTTTAATAAAAAGCTGTTCGTTGTCGTAAGTGTACTTTAAAGGTGTTTTTTTCTTTCCTTCTACGATCGAAATTTCTTTAAAATCCATCCCTTTCGCATCCAAAGTAAGCGAATCTGCTGCATAGAAATGCGGTTTTAAAGTAAGCCATTCTTTTCCGTACAAATGCCTTTTTCCATAATCAAAAGACACTTCCAATTTTGTGTGTACCAAATCGTGAACTTTTATTGGAGTTGCTCTGTAAATAGATAAAGGATCTTTATCTTTCTCAGCATTTTGAGCCTGAATGTTTTGGCACGCTAATAAAGCAATACTAAACAGGGTGCATTTTAAAAATAGCTTGTTCATTTTGTATAAGTTATATGTTTTTTAGAGCTTTTCTATAATTCTAACTTCTCCGTCTTTTTCGTCGGCTGTTAAAATATCGGATTGTTTTTGAGTGTACATTTGTAAACTCCATTGAACAATTTTGTTTTCAGGATATAATTTAGCTTGATTTCGAATCCATTCTTCTGCTTTTTTTGATGTAGAAGTTTTTTCGACAGCCCAAGCTGAAATAAGCTGATTTGCAGGTAAAAAGTTCATAACAGTATTGTCAATTTTTGGATTAAAAGCAACAATTTTTTGTAACGATTCTTTGGCCTTATCCGAATTACCTAAGTTTGTATAGCATTGATAATCCAGCCAGTTTTCAAGCCTTTCGTCAATATCTTCGTCATAAGGTTTTCCAACACCTAAATTTTCTGGAAACAATTTAGCATCAGCAATTAATTGTAATGCTTTTTTGTATTGTTTGTTTTTCATTTCGGTTAAAACCTGCATCAATTTAGCTTCATGATACAATTGTCTTCCTGCAGTTGCACCTTCAAACGGAAGGATTTCTAGTTTGGTCAAAAAGGCATCTGCTGCGCTGTATTTTTTATTAAGAAGCAAAGTTTTGGCATACAACATTCCCATTAAATAATTCTCTTTATGTTTTTTATAAAAAGGTTCTGTTATGGCAAGTGCTTTGTCATATTGTTTTTGACTGATAAAATGTTCTGCTAATAACTTATTGTATCTCCATCCTTGATTATCTAGTTTTAGAGCTTGCTGTAAACTTGCTGTTACGATTTCAGGATTGTCTTTCATTAAAGATGCTTTTGCAGCATAAAAAGCTGGATCAGCAGGTTTAGAATCACATTGATTAAATAGTTCTTTTGCTTTTGAAAGATTATTGCGATTCCACTCAATTAAAGCCAAGTGATATTTTAACTGCCATTGGTCATTTTTTTGAATAAGATCTTCGAGTATAACTGCGGTTTCATGGCGAAACGGAAAACTGATTCCAGGTTGAATTTTACTTAAATCAACGGCTTTGTTTTCTAAATATGCTTTCCAATAGATAATTTCAGCATTTGGAGCTGCCGTCGAGAAAACTTTCAAAGCTTCGTCCTTAAGACCTAGATGCTGGTACCAGATTCCTAATTCAAGATAAGTTTGCTCTGGCATTTCGTTTCTTATCAATGAAGTGAAATGTGTTTTTGCAGTATCTGAATTTGCCCAAAGGAAATTTTCAAATCCCGCAAAATGATTTAACGGATCAACATTGGTTATTTTATTCAAGATTGTAACCGCTTTGTCTTTATTGTTTTGTAAACGATATATAACGGCCAAAAGCTGTAATCCTTCTAGATTGTTTTGATTGTTGAGTAAACTTTTTTCAGCATATTCAGCAGCTTTTGTCAGCTCATTTTCACCGAAATAAATTTGACTTAAAGCAGTATATGCGGCACTTCGATATTCAGCACTTGCGGCAGCAATATCAAATCCGTCTTTTGCATCAATGTTATTTCCTAAATGCATATTGGCTAATGCATAATAATAGTTTGCAGCAGGATCGTAAGTGTTTATAGATAAAGCTTTAATGGCTGAAGCGATTGCATCTTTGTATTGAAATTTGCGAATTTGCAATAAGGCAAGATCAGAAAGGGCAGGAGCATAGTTAGGATCTTTTTTAAGACATTCGTTTAGTTTTTCCTCAGCTTTTATATAATCTTTAAAGCTGATGTAGTTTTTGCCTTGCAGATATAATCCGTAAATTGAATTGTTGTCAAAATCTTTTGGAACTTCTAAAGGACGGTTAAGATTGCCGTCTTCTGGTGCCGAATTCCAAACCAGTTTATTGACTCCAATTGTCAATCTTAATTTATTTTGATCAACCGCAGTTTGAATAGAATCTTTGAATACTTGTAAGGTATTAACGGAAATATCTTTGGAATAGATTTTTTTTCCATTGTCAAAAACTTCCAATTTTTCATTTAATTTTTGAAGCGGAGAGAAGTAGATTTTTAACCATCCGTTTTCATTTTTTACGTTTACGGCGCCATAATTATTAGCTTTTACAAAACCTTTAGTTTGTTTTACTGGAAACCAATATTCTGTCCAAGAATCGGTTTGATACGGTGCAAAAGAGCGCTGTTTAAAAGGAGTTAAATTACTGCCTTCACTTGCTTGATTGAATAATCGGCCGCTTTGTACTTCTACATATTGACCATCAGTATCTGTAAGTAGTTTTTCCCAAATCATTCCTTGCTGAGACAATCCCCAAATCCAGATTTTTTTGCCGGGTTTATCATCATAGTTGCCATATCTTCCCATTCCAAAATCTTCGTCATGGTAATAACCTCCAAAGAAATCATTGTATTTGCCAAAAACATGATACGATTTGTAACCGCCAAAATCATTGTTTTTATAATACGATAAATCTTTGCCATTTTTTTTATCAATTGGCCATTCGTTATGTTCCCCATTATGACCAATGTAGCTTTGTCCCGGAAATATAAACTGTAAATTTCCTGCCGCTTTTATACCAGTATTCATCCAAGTATAATAAGGTTGTTCGGACTCGGTCGAATTAAACCAAAATGAATTAGTAGTAAAATAAGCTTTGTCTTTTGGTAAATTGATGTCTAATTTCCATGAGGTGCGGGTTAGTAAATCTAAAACACCAATAATACAGCTTACACTTCCGTCTTCTCTAGTTATTGTGGTGTAATCTACAGGAGTTGCACAATTTGGAGTGTGTCCGATAATACCATAATTACCTTCAACGCCTCCGCTTGTCCACGGACCGCGCATCGCAATATCTCTAAACTTGATAACATGGTTGTTGTAAACAATATCTTTTCCAGTCGATTTTTCTATTGCCGACCAAACTTTTCCGCCTACTTCCGGCAGAATCGTCAGCTTAATATAATCGTTTTCAAGTTCAACAACTTTCCATTCCTTTTGTACAGGCTTATCTGTAAAACCATCGAAACGATAGTATGGATAAACTTTTGTATCAGGTTTGGGAATTGGATCTGGATCTGAAAAAGGATAGGTTGTAAACACCTTTTTATATTCCTTGATAGTTGGTTTATTTTGTGCATTGACAAACAGGCTTCCAAAAAGCAAAATCGATAAAAATGGCCTTAGTTTCATATGGAGAGCTATTTATTTAGTGTTTATAATATTATGAAGTCCCAGCGGGACGTTATATTTATAGAAATTAATGTTTTTTTCAAATAAGCCCCAAAGGGGTGATATTTTTTGTAATCAAATTAATATATCGCTCCGCTGGAGCTTAAAATCTGAGGTATTGATTATTTAATAATCAATAACCATCCTTTTCCTTTTGCTACCGGAATTTCATCTTTTACAGTAAAAGTTTTTGCAGGCTGGAAATTTTCAACTTCTGGAGCAGTAATTGTTGCTTTTGCAGGATTTATTCCTAGTTTTTTCCAGTCAATGTTCAGTTTTACATTTACGTCAGTATCAGCCCAGCTTGCAATAGAAATTAAAGCTGTTCCGTTCTTTTTATAAACAGTTGCTAATACTTTATCATTACTTGTTTTTACTGGGCAGTTTTCACTCCAATATCCAATCATTTCAGAACCTTTGATTCCGAAAGAATCCCATAATTTCCAAATATTTCTAGGATCAGCATTACTACTCCACGGAAGTCTGTTTGTCATTCCGTAAACCATTCCTCTCCATGGATTTCCTCCGTCTTGAAGCATTTCACCCATTAATCCAAAAGGGATTCCGCTTACTTCAGTTAAGAAAAAGTCAGGTTGTCCTTTTTCATAATCAAAATATTCTCCAAACCATAGTTTATTGATGTACGGAAAGTGTTCCATATATAAATTGGCGCTGTTATTAAAACCATCGCTTTTGTTGTATTGATTAGCACTGTGCAAATCGATTATTCCTGGGTGACCATCTTTTGTCAATACTCTTTTAATACGTTTCATAGTGATTCTGTCAAAAGCAACATCATCAAGATAAATTCCGTCTATGCCAACGTTTTGAGTTAACCAGTTCATTCCTTCTACATAGTAGTTATGCCAACGGTTCATACCGCTGTTTACAATTGCAGCATCTTTAATTTCAGGAACAAACCAAGCAGCAATATAATCATCGCCTACGTGTTCTTGAAGCCAAGAGAATCCGCCGCCTTTTCCTGGAGAATAAATTTCATGTCCTAAACTTTTTAAAGCAAAAGTTTCATAAGCTTTATTCGAAACTTCTCTAACAGTATTGTAGATTTTTACTTTTAAACCTTTTTGGTGTGCTTCATCAACATAGTCTTTCATCTTTTTAAATTCGATAAATGGATAATTGATGTAAGGGTTTATCGCATTTGCATGGTGAATATTAATTACTGTTGCACCAGTTTGAGCAATAGAATCGATTGGGCTGTATTTGTGGTAAAACTTGTTATCCCATTGAAAATCGGTATTTATGGTGTGAAACGGAGTGATCAATAAAGTAAAGTTGTAATACAAAACATCTCCTTTTTTCATGCTGCGAGCGCCGCTGTATGCGTTTACTAAAATAGATTTTTGATTTGGTGTAATGGTGATTCCGCCTTTGTTCTCGTTACCCCAAGAAGTTGGTAATAATAATGGTTTTTGTAAATAGAAATTGGTGTTTAACGGACGGCTGTATTTTTCATCTCTTAATGAAAACTGCAATCCAGAATTTACACTTCCTATCCATGCACCATCTTGGTTTTTATGCGTTACATCCCATTTCCAGTCAAAAGACGCAGGACGATCTCCGCCTTTTTGACCAAGTCCCATCATATATTTTGCAGATGTCGGCTGCATTGGCAGCTGAAAACGGATATCGTTAAATGAAGCGTCTTCTAAAGCAGTAATTTTAACGGAATAATGTAAAAAACCGTCAAATTCTATAGAAGCATTTACATCCATTTGAAGTGATTTTGATGTAGATGTACTTTCCCAAGCTACAGTTCCAGCCTCTTTTTTAGTGAATTTTAAACCGTTATTTTTCCATTGTAATGATTCTTTTCCTGCTGCATCTACAAAATGGAATGTTATTGGAGCGCTTAAAATATCGTTTGGTTTTGTAGTGACAGTTGTCATTTCCGGCGTGAAAAAAGTCTGTATTTGAGCAGGAAAACCATCTGCTCCCAAAACCAGTTTACGACCTAATAGAGAGATTTCAGAATCTTTTATTACTAGTGGAGTATAAGGTGCAATTACAGTATTTTCTTGAGCTAATGTAGAGTTTAACCATTTTAAACGCGTCATTTTTTCAGGACTGTCAATGCCTCCGTTTTTAGTAACTTCATTAGTTACTGTTATTTGAAGTGTGATTGCTGTAGACTTTCCGTCAGCGGTAACTGTTGCTTTTCCTGTATAATTTCCGGCAGCAGCAGTTTGCGGAACATCAATGCCGCACCACATTGCTTGAATTTTTCCTTTTGAAACAGAAACAGTATTAGTAAAAGGAGTGCCGTCATATTTTGTTCCGTCAGTGTTGATACAGCTGATGTCTTTACCTTCAATTGTCGCTCCAGTTGTACTCACTAGATTAGTAAAAGATACTTTTACATTTTTTAAGTTTTCAAGGGCATATACTCCTAATTGAAAAGCTAAATATTCGCCTTTCTTTGCCGTATCAGAAAAATTGTTTTGTACTCCTTTTTCGATCCAGCGTTGTGGTAAATCACTTTTCATTCGGATGGAATGCAGTCTGTCTTCTGGGAAAACAAGAAATGTACTGCCGCTATTTTTAGCAATAATTACTGATGTTTCGGCAGCTGTTGCAATTACTTCCATTGGATAAAAGCTATTAAAAGCATTTACACTTTGAATTTCTGTAACAGTACAATTGTCTTTTAAACCTGTTTTTATTTTAGAAATCCATTGCGCATCTGCTTTGTTTTCAGCCTTAGCATAAATTCCTTTTGGATAATTGGCTGTGCCTTCGTCAATGTAAGGCATATAATAAACGTAGTATGTTCCTTTACCTGAAATTGGTTCAAAATAAATTGTTCCGTTTTCGCGGTTGATGTTTTCCGTTTTTACATTAAGAACTTCTTTGCCTGCGGCATCTTGAACAATAATTTTTTTAAGTTCCGGTTTTTCATCTCTTCTACGCCATTCTATGGTCGTTTTAGCGATATTTCCTGTACCGGAAAAGTTGACAAGAACACGATGATTTCCTAGTAAATTAGGATTCCAGCTGTCGTTTCCGTCAGTATATTTTATTTGTGCAGTCAAAGGAATACTGAAAATGAAAAGGCACATAATCAATATACTGCTTAGTATTTGTCTGTTTTTTAGGTTTAGTTTCATTGTGTTTTTATGTTCAAGTTAAAAAGTATGCTTTGATATTTAGTAAACGGCTTTCCATCCGTTTTTCTTCCAATAGGCGATAATAGGTTTGTATGGTCCGTATTTGTGCTGCTCTTCAGAAAAATTATCACTAAATGGACTGTGAGCATAATCAATAGGTTTTCCCATTTTATTAGGATAATCAAATGTTTTAGGATTTGGTCTTTCATGAATAGCGTCATTATTTACGTAGGCAGCAATATCTAGTGCTTCGGCATCAGTAAGATATGGTTTTCCTAAAGTTACTTTATCATACGGCATATTGCTTTTTAGCCATTGTGCTTGTTTGATAACGCGGTGCATACTTGAGCCGGGCTGATAAGCATATTTTCCCCAAAGAGGCGGGTAGGTGTAACCAGATTTGTCGGCATTATAAACGCCTTCACCATTATTTCCGTGACAACGAGAACAATTTTCAGCAAACAAAGCTTTTCCTCTTTCCGGACTTGCCGCTACATCTGGAAATTCAATTTCTAAGTTTTTAGCACCTTTAAATTTTCCGTCTTTTGGAACAAACTTACTTATCCATTTAAAATAAGATAAAAAGGCAACCATTTCTTTTCCGTCAAGCGGAAGCGGTTTCCCTGAGTGCGGTCTCATTACACAATTATTTACACGTTCAGCAAGCGTAAGCACTTTGTTTTCGCGCCCGCGATATTGCGGATAATTATCATGTGATGACATTAAATTGAAAGCATAAGGTTTTGTACCTGCATCTTGATGACAGTTGGTACAATTCATTTTATTGCCTAAATATTTCCCTTTTATACCATTTGGACCAATATAATAAGCAGTTTTCAGCATCAATTCACGGCCATAACGTACAGATTCTCCAAATTCATCATCTGGAATTTTAGAAGTATCAATAGTAATATAACCTTCATCATCAGCTGTAGTCTTGGCAGCCAAAGTCTGAGAGTTTGAAGTATTGCAGGAATTGAAAACAACAATTGGCAATGCTGAAAAGAGTCCAATAAGAATTATTTTTTTCATGACTAAAATTTTTAATTTAAAAGAAAAGGTTTCATGTTTTCTTCTGGAATAAATTGTACACGGTAAGGAGGTATTTCCGACTCTAAAGCCCAAAGTAATACTCCCTTTTTGTTGGTTAAAACCGTTATATGTCTTTTAGAACAGCAAACCAATATGAGATCTTTATTGATCATATAGGCGCTTCCCATTCTATCGTTGTAAATATCTTTTGGCAGGTTTACATGGAAATCAAGTTGTACTGCTTTATTTTTTTTGTCTACTTTCAGTGCAAAAACCGAAGATTGTTTTTTGTCTACTCCATTATCAAAAAACATTAAACTTCCGTCTTGATTAATGTGTGCCGCGTGCGCTTGCGAGAAATCACTATCCTTAGCCATTTTCATATTGCCGTTTCTTCCTAATTTCCAAATTACTTTTCCGGATTTAGAATCGACTTTCCAAATTTGTCCGTTGTTATAAAAAGAGATTAAAAAGTTACCGTCTTTATCATAGTTTAGACTGTTGGCGTGCATCCAGTCTTTTTTAGTTTTCAATAAAGCTTTGTCTTTCATTGGATCGAGATCATCGAAAACGCTCCATTTCCAAATTTGTTTTCCTTTTTTATCTAAAATCAGGATTCCATCACCATTAATAGTATCTTTCTTTTTTCCTCCAATTGAAGATAAGTCTGTTATTTTAGCGTCAACAAATAAAGTAACGATTTCATTTGCTGATTTTTTTATGATTTCGTGGTGAATAACTTGTTTAAGATCGCCTTGTCCTTTTTTAATATGAGTTAAAGTATCGCCCTGCAGGTTAATTTCTAGAATTTCGCTGCCATAACTTGTAGGTTCATCATTGGTTCCTAAAATAGAAATTATGGTTTGATCTTGGGTGAAATGCGTTACTTTAAAACCAGTATTTTCTACCGTATGATACCATCTTATATTTCCTTTGTAATCAACAATAAATGCTGTTCCCGGAGTTTCTCTTTTTGCCAGAAGCATAAAACCTTTTTTGAAGTTTTGCGGTAAAAGTTCTGGTTTTGGACTATTTGCTTTGAATTTCTTTTGAAGCCATTCCGGCAGTTTTCTTGACTTAAAATTGTACACTTTACTGCTGTCTTTTTCATTTCCTTGTACTGTAATTAATTTAAAATTGTAATCAGTTTCAGGAATAATGTTAAGAAGCACTAAAGAATGTGAGAGACCTTTTTTTGAAAGTGGAGAAATTATCTTGTTTTTACTTCCATTTTTAGCAGTCCAATATTCGGCATATACCTGCACATCGTCATTCGTAGTAACATCGATTTGAATTTTCAATTCGTTGTTACTATGAGTCCCAATATTGATATTTGTGATATAATTACCTTGTTTTTTAGAACAGCTTGCTAATGCAAGTATTGCAAAAATAAAGCTCCATTTTAAAATTAGTTTTTTGATCATTATAAAGGCTTTTTTGAATGAAACAGAAAAGTGCTTTTGTGTAAAAAAATCAAGAATAGACAGGCGATTATGCTGTCTATTCCTGATTTAAATTTTATTTATTGCCTGTCAGCATTACTCAATTTTGGATTAAGATCAACTTGACTTTGCGGATATGTGTAATATTTGTTTTGCGGCATTTTAACTAATGCTGCTTCGCCAACTCTAAGGTGATAAGCATTTACCAGAACATCATATTTGTTCATTCTAATTAAATCGGCGCGACGTTTCCCTTCATAGAAAAGTTCCCATCCTCTTTCTTGTAAAATTGCATCTCTTAAAGAGGCTTGAGTATGATTAGCCAAAATTAAAAGTTTTGCATGTGATCTTCCTTTTACTTGATTAATCAGATCTACAGCTTCAGCAGTTGGACCACTAATTTCGTTTAAGGCTTCAGCTCTGCTCAATAATACATCTGCATAACGTAAAATGTTCACACTATGACCGTCATAATACGTTGTAGTTTCATCATCGGCATATTTTCTAGTTGCTACATCCGGCATATAAAGTACACCTGCAGGCGGCTGCGCGCCCAAAGTTGGTGCTTGTTTGTGCAATAAGCCATCTGATCCCATAAACTCTGGAAAGAAACATTTTTTTCTATCATCTTCATCACCAAAAGTGTTAAAGAAATCCCAGTTTACAGTGTAATACTGCCATCTGTTTTGTACAACTGGATGATCTGTTGGTCCAAAATGGTTCAATAATTCTGTTCCATTTACATTAGCATCACTAAGGGAAGAAAAGATGTTTTCTGAGCACCATTTGTTACTTTCTTTAAATAATCCTAAATAGGACGGATAAAGACTATACTGGTTCAAGTTCATTACTTGCTGTGTAAGTGTTGCTACTTTTTGCCAATCATGACTGCGCAGGTATAACTTCGCTAATAATGTAAGTGCAGCGCCTTTAGTAGCACGTGCTACATCGTTTGTACCATAAATTGGATTATTCATATAATTTAAAGGTAACACATCTGCAGCTTCATTCAATTCTTTGATCAGGAAAGCATCTATTTCTTCTACTGATGACGGAGCTATTTGTTCTAGATAAGCTGGGTTTCCTAAATTAGCTTCCGTAATTAAAATTACAGGTCCCCAAGCATCTGTTAAGTCCATGTATGAAGATGCTCTCAAAAATTTGGCTTCAGCTATAAATTGTGCCTTTTCGGCAGCAGTTATCCCGGACATTTTTGCGATATTAAAAATCGCGTTATTTGCATTGGCAATCAATTTATACATCGCATTCCAATCTTCTTGAAGCAATCCGTTACTGGAATTCCAAGTTCCTAATGACAATTGTCCCGGATCTCCACCAAATTGGCAATGACCTAAATCTGTAGCAATATCTGTTAGAGCAAAGTGTCTTGTGGCCCAGTATGAAAAGTTATCGCCTACAGAAGGCCCTTTTAGTCTGCCATAAACGGAATTGACTGCAGCAATAGCATCTGACTTTGTTTGATACCCATTGGTATTGGTCAAACTACTATATACCGTAGGTTCAAGATCCTGATTACAGGAAAATTGTACTCCAGCAGCTAGTAATAGTAATAATATTGTATGTTTTTTCATTTTAATAAATTTAAATGTTACTAAAAAAGCTTTTTAGACTAGTGAATAGTCACTTTTATGCCTAAAATAAACGTTCTAGAAGCTGGGAAAGAGTTAAAATCAATTCCTCCACCAATGTTTTGCGCTGTAGAGCTGCTTGTATGTCCATTTATTTCAGGGTCGTTTCCAGAATAATTTGTTATGGTCAATAAATTCTGTCCTATAGCATACAATCTGATATTATCTATAAATTTTACTTGTCTTAATGCACTTTCTGGAATAGAATATCCGATAGAAACATTTTTCAAACGAATGTAAGATGCGTCTTCAACAAATTTTGAATTTACGTAACTGCCATAAGTACTTTTGTAGTAACCGTCTCTCGGAATATCTGTGTTTTCATTAGTTCCAGCTACCCAGCGATTTAGAGCGTCTGTGCTTGTGCTGGATTCTCCTACCATTTTAGTCATATTATAAACAGAATAATCAAAGGCTCCTTGGAAAAAGATATTCATGTCAAAATTTCCAAATCTAAAATCATTGTTGAAACCTGCAATATAATGCGGAGTAGAATTTCCTAAGTATGTTCTATCATCAGCAGTGATTTTTCCATCTCCCGTAAGATCTTCATATTTTGGATCTCCAGGTTTAGATAAAGGCTGTGGAGTGTAAACTTCTCCAGTTTTGATTACTCCCGCATATTTAAATCCGTACAATACTCCCATTTCTTTTCCTGGCTCTAATCTTGTAAATTCTCTTCCAGAAACCGTTCCGCTTGGGTTAGAAGTATTAGTACTAATAATTTTAACATTATCAGCTAGCGATATAACTTCTTGTTTATTGTAAGCAACATTCAAGGAAGTTGTCCACAGGAATTTATCATTTCTATAGTTTGTAGTGGTAATTCCTAGTTCAATACCTTTATTGTCAATAACTCCAGAGTTCATGGTTTGATTGTTAAAACCCCACCATCCGCCAACAGGTACTCTGATCAATGCATCAGTAGTTCTCTTTTTGTAGACATCAATAGTTGCAGTTATTTTACTGTCTAAAAATCCCATATCCAAACCTATATTGGTTTGTGCTGTTTCTTCCCATTTTAAATTAGGATTTGGTAAATTTTCAGGTTCATTGGCACCTACGAAACTATCAGGAGCAATTGTTGCACCCCAAGATTTTAGTGTGTTCATGTATGCATAATCTCCAATACCATCATTTCCTGTAATACCGTAACTTACTCTTAATTTAAGTTCAGAAATCTTATCTAATTTTTGCATAAAAGATTCGTTAGAGATTTTCCATGCAACAGCACCAGAAGGGAATGTTCCGTATTTATTATTTGGTCCAAAACGAGAAGAACCGTCTCTTCTCAACGTAAAAGAAGCCAAGTATTTATCATTAAAGGCATAGTTTAACCTTCCAAAATAAGAAGTTAATTTTGTCTCCAATTTTTGTGTTTCTGGTTTCAAATACACTTCAGCACCTTGCAGGTTATAGTAAGTCAATACATCACTAGAAAAACCAGATCCAGAAGCTTTCATTCTTTCGTAAGTATCTTTTTGATTCGAAGTACCAATCATTGCTGTTATCGCATGCTGCTCTTTAATATTAAACTTATAAGTCAAATATTGTTCAGTACTCCATCTAAAATAAGTTTTATTTTCTTCAGAACCAGTTCCTTTCAAAGCAGCTCCTGCAGTTAATGTTCTTGGCGTATATTTTCCTTGAATGTTTTCCTGCCATTCAGCACCCGCACCAAAATGATACGTTAAGCCTTTGATGATTTCATAATCTAAAAACATATTACCATTAACCATTCTATTAATAACATGATCGGTTGGCTCTAATAAAAGGGCTAATGCATTATCCTTACCTAAGTATTTATTGTAAGTTCCGTCTGCATTATAGATCGGGAGATTAGGATAGGCAGTTTGAATTGAAAACATTGGCGATAGAATATTATCTCCAAAGTCACTATTGTTTCCTTCTGTCGCGGCACCATAAAAATTGGTACCCATATTTAATTTGCTGTTAAATCTTTTTTCGCCTCCCATTCTCACACTGTATCTTTCGAAATCAGTATTTTCAATGGCTCCGGTTTGTTTGATATAATTTCCAGAAAGAAAAAATTTAGATGTTTGATCGCTTCCGCTAAAAGTAAGAGATCTGTTTAGGACTTCACCTGGACGCGTTGCTGCATCAAACCAATTCGTATTCGCTACAGGAAGACTCGCTGGAAAAAGAGGAGGTCTTCCGTTTTCAAGTTGAATTGCATTTTGAATATCAACAAATTGCTGACCAGTTAGTAATGTAGGCTTATTAATGATGTTCTGAAAACCATCAGAAATCTCTGCTTCAACCTGCATTTTACCTAATTTTCCTTTTTTAGTCGTAATCAAGATTACACCATTTGCTCCTCTTGAACCATAAATAGCAGTAGAAGAAGCATCTTTCAAGATCTGAATGTTTTCAATATCGTTTGGACTGATAGAACCTCCTGAACTTGTAATAAAACCATCAACAACATATAAAGGTCCATTTGAATTATTAATGGAGTTTCCTCCTCTAATAACAACATTTGGAGTAGTTCCAGGAGCATAACTGTTTTGTTGTACTTGAACTCCAGAGGCACGACCTTGAAGAGCTTGTCCAACATTAGCAATAGTTCCTCCTAAATTTAAATTGTCTTTTCCAACAGAGCTCACAGAACCTGTAAGGTCTTTTTTTCTGGCTTTTCCATATCCAATAACAACTTCCTCTAATTTTTGACCAGCTTCTTTCATGACAATTTTTAGAGGCGCGCTTCCTATTGTTACTTCCTGATCTTCCATACCAATGTATGTTATAATAAGTTTAGTAGCATTATCTGGAACTGTAATAGCAAAACTTCCATCAACATCAGTTTGTACACCCGTTTTGGTGCCTTTTATTGTCACGTTTACACCTGGCAGGGGAAGTCCGTTTTGATCTGTTACTTTACCCTTTACCGTTTTTTCAAAAAACAACGAAGTATTGTTTTTAGAAGACACACTTACAGAAGTCGCTGCCGAAGCTTGAAATGTGAAAACTAACAACGAAAGAATCGTGAGTTTAATTTCTTTCCCGGATAAATTGTTAATCCGAAAGTCTCTAGGTTTTTTTTGGGTTAATAATTTCATACTCTTAATTGGTTTTTTTGGTTAATAAAAATTGTGTTTTTTGTTTTGTAGGTTTTCTTTTCTTTTTACTTGGTTTTAAATTTAGGTTTCCTCTTTTTTCGAATTATAATTGAGTCGTTTTTCGTCTATAAATACACCCTTTATTTTTGACCTAATTTTAGAGTTTTTTCCCGTTTTTGGTCATTTTTATAAGAGTGAAAAATGCTTGAAAAAGACTTTAATTAACTTATTTTTAAGATTATTATATAACGAAACTATCGATTATATTTTTACTAAACAAGAAAAAACACAAAAAATGTGCTCGAACACATAAAAAAAATGTTCTCGAGCACATAAAATTACATAAAACATTTTTTTTTACTTAAAAAGATGGAATATCTATAAATTAAGCAGCGATTAAAAAGATCAGTAAAATTGAGGGTTTTTTACTTGAAACAGTTGTTTGTATGTATTGTTGGTGTTGTTTTATTAAAACTTTATGAAATTCGTAATGATAATATGAGCTAAATGATAATTCATCAGGCTTTTCTTATCGCTTTAAAATAATTTCAGGCAATTTTATTTTTATTTGTGGTGTGTTTTTTTCTTGAATTTTAAACTACTTTAGTGATCTCGAAAAAAGCAAAAAATAATGACGTTTTTTTGTGCCATTTTTGGTTTTTGAAGAAATAAAAAATTAACAAATTTTAAGAAATATAATTGTGAAAGAATATCAAGTAATTTTAGTAGAGAAACAAGGGCAAAATTCTGATGAAATTTTAGATTTTAATACTTGGGAAAAAGCAAACTGTTTGACTGATTTTTGCTCTCCTTGGAAAAGTGATTCTATTTCTAAAATTGAATTTAGAGCTTGCTGGGATCTTGAAAATCTCTTTTTTAATTTTAGAGTTTTTGATACTGATGTTTATATCGATAAAAAAGATGATAGTATTGATAGTATCGGAAACTCAGATAGAGTAGAACTCTTTTTTAGAAAAGATGAGAAACTAACTCCTTATTATTGTCTCGAAATGGATACTGAAATAAGAACTATGGATTTTGAGGCTTATCCAGACAGAAAATTTGATTTTAACTGGAATTGGCCCAAAGACAATTTACATTTAAAAGCTTCAAAAGATGAAAAGTCTTTTACTGTTGAAGGTAAGATCAGTGTAAAATCACTTGAAGAATTAGATTTAATTCAAAATAACACAATTGAAACTGGAGTGTATCGAGCTAAATTTTCTAAAGCAGAAAATGGAGCATACGAGCCAACCTGGATTTCATGGGTGAATCCAAATACTGAAACGCCTAATTTTCATACCGCTTCTTCTTTTGGCAGATTTATTTTGATGAAATAGTTTTTTTTAGGAGCAAAGCTTCAAAGAGGCAGAGGTTGGGAGGTTTTAAATAAAAAAAATCTAATCTGCTAAATTTGCGTGCCATTTTGGTTTGCAGATTTAGCAGATTAGATTTTTAGTGTATATATGATTTTAAAAAAAACTTAGTGTCTTCGTGACAAAACGGATTAAGCGTAAAACGAAGCATTTTCGACATTAATAATATCGATAGGAAGTAAAATAGTTTCAGGAATATCTTTTCTAAATAAAAAGTGTTCAACCAAAGTACTGACACCTAAATAAGCTTGTCTTTTTTGATTTTGATGAATTAAAAAATGAACTAATCCTTGATTCAAGAAGTTTACATTCTTCTCAATTAAATCATAACCAATAATTGCAATTTTTTTGTCTTTTGCAGAAGTCAATAGAGAAGCAATTTGATACGCTTTGGAAGTCGTGATAAAAATACCTTTTAAATTAGGATGTTCTTCTAAAAAAGCGGAAAACTTAGTTTCGATATTTGAGTGTTTTAGTTTTAAAGTTGTTAAAGAGAAATCGGAAAGATTTTTCTCTTCAAAATAATTTCTAAAACCTTGTTCCTTTTTTTGCATGTGAACTGCATTTTTAAGGCTTTCATCAATATGTATAATTGCAATTTCACCATTTGGTAAAATCAAATTCATTAAACTCGCAGCAACACGACCGCTTTTGTACAAATCTTGCCCAACAAAACTTTTAATAGAAGAAGATTCAACCTGATTATTAAAAGTATTAACCATAATATTCAATTCGTCGTACTGCTTGATAATTTCAAGAGTTTCTTTATGAAATAAAGGTGCTATTAAAACAGCATCAGGCGATTGATTGATGATTTTTTCGTTAGTACTTAAAAATGATTTAGTGCTTTCTGGATTAAAATAATGTGTTTCAATAATAACACTGTAAGCTTTAAACTCCGTTTTTGCATCCTGAATACCATTTACACAAGGCAGCCAGTACGGATCGATTCCCGGATCAGGCAGTAAAACGCAAATACGATAAATCTTATTATTTTTTAAATTACGAGCAATTAAGTTAGGTTCATAGTTAATCACATTCAAAACCTCGTTTATTTTGTCAAGCGCTGTAGGAGAAACCTTCCCTCTGTTATGCAAGACTCTGTCAACAGTTCCTTTAGAAACTCCTGCCATTTTTGCAATATCCTTAATTGTGTACTTTTTATCCATATAAGCAAATATAGAAACTTTGATTTGATTATTTAAAATAGGACTTCATAATTATTTAGTGTGCTCGAGGACATTTTTACGGTGTGTTCGAGCACATTTTTTTAATTTTACTTGTTTTATAAAAATATAATCTATAGTTTCGTGGAGTTAAAATTGAAAATCAAAAAAATATCCATAACCAAGAAATCATTATAAACTATTGTTTAGTAATGACTTAATGACTCTTTTTAAATGAAAAAAATTACTTCATTAGCCCCAGGTCGGACATGTCTCTTTGGAGATCATCAAGATTATTTAGGATTACCGGTTATTGCCTGTGCAATAGATCGAAATATAAAACTAACCGCAGAACAAAATAACACCAATACTTTTGTTCTAAACATGATCGACATTGATGAAGTTAGAGCTATTGATATTAACGCAGCTTTTGAGAAATTAGAGCCTCGCGATTACTTTGCTTCGTCGCTGCGCGTATTGCGCAGATACGGTTGTGTGCCAAACACAGGTTATAATATTACAATTACCGGTGATATTCCTATAAACTCTGGAACATCAAGTTCGTCAGCCTTATTGATGGCTTGGATTCGTTTTTTAATCGATGCCTTTGGAGTTGATCATGAAGTGACTCCTGAATTCCTGTCGAAATTAGGATACGAATCTGAAGTTTTAGAACATGGCGAACCGGGCGGAATGATGGATCATTTTAGTATTGGGGTAGGGAATATCGTGTATATTAATACAAAAGAACCTTTCTCTTATCGAATTATCGGAACAGGATTAAAAGGGTTAATTACAGGAGTTTCAGGTGTTCCTAAAGAAACAATTGGTTTGATTGGAGAAATAAAAGGAAATGCATTGATGTCTATAGGTATTGTCAAACAAAATTTCCCTGATTTTGATCTTCATGCCTCAAAAATTGAAGATTTTGATCGTTATCGAAATTGTCTGCCGGATCGTTTAATTCCATTTTTTGAAGCCGCTCTTAAAAATTATCACTACACAAAAGAAGCTTTAAAAGAATTTGAAAAACCAGTTTTAGATCTTAAAAAAATTGGAGAATTAATGAATCAGCATCACGAAGTTTTACGTGATTTATTGAAAATTACAGTTCCTCGAATTGATGCTATGATTAATGCTGCCTTGCGAGCAGGTGCTTACGGAGCTAAAATTGTAGGTTCTGGCGGCGGCGGAAGCATTGTAGTAATTGCAGATCCGCAAATTGAAGACTCAGTAATCGAAGCTATTTTAAGTGCAGGAGCTCAAGAAGCCTACGCTGTAAATGTAGATCCAGGAGTAAGAACTATAGAAAATATCGAAATTTAAAAAATAAATATGCACAACAATTTAGTTATTCTTGCGGGCGGAGCATCATCCCGCATGAAAAAAGAAGCAGTTTTAGATAATTTATCACCCGAAGAAATAGCACAAGCCAACGAGAGAAGTAAAGGCTTAATTGGTGTTGGCTCTAGCGGGAGACCTTTATTAGATTATCTTTTATTAAATGCAAAAAAAGCAGGTTACACAAATATCTATATTATTATTGGAGAGCAGGGAGAGTTGTTTAAAGAGTTTTACGGAAGTAAAAATGTAGATAATGATTTTCATGGACTCAATATTTCATTTGCAGTACAGTATATTCCTGAAGGAAGAGTAAAACCATTTGGTACTGCCGATGCTTTGTTTCAAGCTGTAATGCAGTTTCCTGAATTAAACCTGCAAGAATATTCAGTTTGTAACAGCGATAATTTATATTCTGCAGAAGCTTTGAGAGCACTTAGAGAAACAAATAGTCCAAACGCATTTATAAGTTACGATCGTGATGCACTTGATTTTCCGCTTGAAAGAATTTCGCGTTTCGCAATCGCCAAACTAGACGAGAATAATCAATTATTAGATATTCTAGAGAAACCAACAGCAGCAGATTTAGAAAATTATAAAGATGTTGATGGAAAAATACGAGTAAGTATGAATGCTTTTAAATTTAACGGAAGTACTTTATATATGCATCTTAAAAATTGTCCGGTAAATCCAGAACGTGATGAGAAAGAGCTTCCTACGGTACTTTTGAACTCAGTAAAAGAAAACCCAGGAACAACATTAGGAATTCCATTTTCAGAACATGTTCCCGATTTAACCGCAAAAGAAGATATTGCAGAAGTAAAAGAATATCTTAAAAAATATTATCCGGTTTTGAACTGGGAATAAAAATTAACAAAAAATTCATATCTAATTTAGGACAGAATACAACATATTAGATTACTTTTGCAGTGCAAAAAAAATGCATAAAAATGCATAAAATACGCATACCGATTGTGAGTGTTGGTACTAAATTTAGGTTGAAAATATAAAAATCTATTAACTATCAACCCAAAAGTATTATGTCAAACATTGAAAGTGCCATACAAATAAACAAAAGGAGTGCAATTATTCCGATGGTCATACTGACCGCTTTATTTTTTATTCTCGGATTTGTAACGTGGTTAAATGGACCACTAATTCCGTTTTTTGAATTAGCTTGTGAATTAACCTCCTCTCAAGCTTATTTTGTAACTTTTGCCTTCTATATTGCTTATTTTGTAATGGCAGTTCCATCATCTTGGGTAATTGAAAAAGTAGGATATAAAAATGGTATTTCATTAGGATTGCTCATTATTGCTGCCGGAGCATTTATGTTTTATCCCGCAGCAGAAAGCAGAACTTTTTTACTGTTTTTAATCGCTTTATTTGTCATGGGAACTGGTTTGGCTATATTACAAACAGCAGCAAACCCATACGTAGTCGTAATTGGACCTAGAGAAAGTGCGGCAGCAAGAATTAGTGTTTTAGGAATTGCTAATAAACTTGCTGGATTTGTTGCACCTATTATATTAACAGCTTTAGTGTTGTCAAACATGCAGGATTTCACTGCAGATAAAATTGCGCTGCTAGATTCAGTTTCAAAAGCAAATGCTTTAAATGCGCTCGCATTGCAATTACAGACACCATATATTTACATGGGGTTGATTATTGTTGTTCTTGCAATATTGGTAAAATTGTCTCCGCTTCCTGAAATTGATCTTGATGAAGATGGAAATATAACAAATTTGAGTATTTTTAAGCAAATTAAAAACGCATTCAAACGCCCACAATTAGTATTAGGAGTTGTAACTTTGATGCTTTATTTAGCAGCTGAAGTTTTAGCCGGAGATTCTATCGGAGGTTTCGGAAAACAATTGGGAGTTTATGGTGATGAAGGAAATTTTTATTTAAAGTTAACTTCATTTACAATGTCGGCAATGGTTGTAGGATATATTTTAGGAATATCGCTAATCCCAAAATACCTTTCTCAGGTAACTGCCTTAAAAGCTTCAGGGGTTTTAGGTATAATTTTGGTTTTAGCAATCGTTTTGATCTCACCAAATATAATGGTACAATTGCCAGGAGTTCCAAATTTGCCAGTTGTAATACTTTTAGTAGCATTACTTGGATTGGCAAATGCACTTTGCTGGCCTGCAATTTGGCCAATGGCGCTTGAAGATCTAGGCGGATATACTAAAATAGGAAGTGCCATTTTGATTATGGGTATCATTGGTGGTGCAATCTTTCCTTTGTTTTACGGTCTAATTACAGAAACTATAAATGCATCAAATATAGCAGACGGAACGCAGGCGGTTTCTAAAAGCGGAAACCAAATTGCTTATTTAATGCTGCTGCCATCCTATTTAATGATTCTTTTTTATGCAGTAAAAGGTCATAAATATAGAAGTTGGTAAATTAATGAGAAATTAAAATAAACTACTATATCATGTTAAAAAGTAAAATCGACAAAGCAACAGGTTTCGAAAAGCGATTCGAAAACATCAACACGGTTGTTTTTGAAAATTCAAACGAAGCTTCAAAAGCAGTTGCTCAAGAAATTGCAGCTTTAATTCAATCGAAACAAAAAGAAAATCAACCTTGTATTCTAGGTCTTGCAACAGGTTCTTCTCCAAAAGGACTATATGCAGAGTTAGTTCGATTGCATAAAGAAGAAGGCTTGAGTTTTAAAAACGTAATCAGTTTCAACTTAGATGAATATTACCCGATGGAACCAAATTCTATCAATAGTTATGTTCGTTTCATGAAAGAATTACTTTTTGATCATGTCGATATTTTACCAGAGAACGCTCATGTTCCTGATGGACTTTTAACTAAAGAACAAATTGCTGACTATTGCCACGAATACGAAGCAAAGATTGAAGCTTTAGGCGGAATCGATTTGCAGATTTTAGGAATTGGAGGAAACGGACACATTGGTTTTAACGAATCAGGTTCGCTTCAAAACTCTAAAACACGTTTAGTAGCTTTAGATCATATTACTAGAGTAGCAGCAAGCAAAGACTTTTTTGGATTGAACAATACACCAAGAACTGCAATTACGCTTGGAGTTAAAAAAATAATGGAAGCTAAAAGAGTTATCCTATTAGCTTGGGGTGAAGGAAAAGCAAATATTGTAAAGAGATCAGTTGAAGACGAAGTTACAAATCGTGTTCCAGCTTCTTTCTTGCAAGAACACAATAATGCTGTTTTTATTTTAGATAAAGAAGCTTCTTCAAAACTGACAAGAATCAATAAACCTTGGCTTGTTGAGAAAATTGAGTGGACTGATAAATTAACAAGAAAAGCAGTTTTAGGATTGGCATTAGATCTTAAAAAACCAATTTTAATGCTTACAGATGCTGATTATATCGAAAACGGAATGAGCGATTTATTAGCTGATTCAGGTCCAGCATACGATACTAATATTAAGATCTTTAATAAATTACAAAATACAATTACAGGCTGGCCAGGCGGGAAACCAAATTCAGATGATGCAAATCGTCCTGAAAGAGCAGAGCCTGCTAAAAAACGTGTCTTGATTTTCAGCCCGCATCCAGATGATGATATCATTAGTATGGGAGGAACTTTTATGCGTTTGCAAGAGCAAGGACATGAAGTGCATGTAGCATATCAAACTTCTGGAAACATTGCTGTTGCTGATGATGAAGCACTTCGTTTTGCTAGATTCGTAATTGATTACAACGAGAAATTCGGAATCAAAAGCGAAGAAGCCGATAACATTTACAAAAAAGCACAAACATTCTTAGAGAATAAAAAGAATAGTGAAATTGATATTCCTGAAGTACGATATATTAAAGGATTGATCAGAAAAGGTGAGGCGAGAGCAACAAGTCATTTTGTTGGATTGCCAGATGAGCAGATTCATTTCATGGAACTTCCATTTTATGAAACAGGTACAATTGAGAAAAAACCAATTGGACAGGAAGATATTCAGTTAACAATGGATTTAATTGAAAAAATTAAACCGCACCAAATCTATGCAGCAGGCGATTTAGCAGATCCACACGGAACACACAAAGTTTGTTTAGATGCTATTTTTGAAGCAGTAAAAGCTTTAAAACCAAAATCATTCATGGATGACTGTTGGTTATGGTTATACCGTGGAGCTTGGCAGGAATGGGGAATTGACGAGGTTGAAATGGCTGTGCCAATGAGTCCAGACCAAGTTTTGGCAAAACGTCATGGAATCTTCAAACACCAATCTCAAAAAGATGGAGTTGTTTTTCAAGGAACAGATGCTAGAGAGTTCTGGCAGAGAGCTGAAGACAGAAATGCAGAAACAGCAGCTTTGTACCACCAATTAGGTTTGGCTACTTACGCGGCTATGGAAGCATTTGTGAGATGGCATTACTAAGAGACTATTCCGAAGCTTCGGGACTGAGAGGCTATCCTAATAGTTATCAGGACTAAGTTTTATAGAATAAGATTAGATTTTTTGTCACAGATTAAAAGGATTTGCACAGATTTTATTATTCTGTTTTTGATACAAATTTTTACAAGTTAATTCGTGTAATTCGTAGCGAAAAAAAATCATTTAAATCTTTTTAATCTGTGGCAGAAGAAAAATAAAAAAATAGAATAGCTTTGCATATAATTGAAGCAAGAAGAAAGATCAGTTCTTTCTTCTTGCTTCTTTTTTTCTTCTAAACTATGGAACAAGATAAAAAACTTCTTATAAAATTAGCACACACCAAAATGCCTTTCGGAAAATACGAAGGTCGTTTTTTAATAGATTTACCTGAATATTATGTCGTTTGGTATCATAACAAAGGATTTCCAAAAGGAGAATTAGGACAGCAGCTTCAGTTGATCTATGAGTTAAAATTAAATGGCTTGGAAGAGTTGATTCGTAATATTAAGAAGCAGTATCCTAAGCCGTAGTTCAGAATGTTGATTTGAAATAGTAAGGCTATAAAACAATACAGTAAGATTTGGCTTATTTTTTTATATTTGGATAATAAAAATTTAATGGTAAAATGATTCAGATTTTAATGTCGGTTTTTAGGGGTAAAAATAATTTAGTTAGAATTATTGGGCTGAATTTATTCTTTCTTTTATTTGCTCAAAGTTCTTTTTCTCAGACTAGTGATGAAAAGAAAGTTATGATTGATGGCGAAAAAGCTTTTTCAGAAAATAACTTTACACTGGCAAAAGATATTTATTCGCAAGCAGTAAAGCTGGATGAAAAAAATAGAAATTTTTGGTACAATCTAGCGGCTTCTGAGCTAGCACTGGGAGAGCGCGAAAACGCCTGTGAGCATTTTTATAAAGCTTATTTATTGAATGATGGAGAAGCATTAAATGCAATAAAAGAAAATTGTCCGAATTTTAGAAATGGTTCAATCATGGCAGTGAACGATGTTGACGAAAAGCCTAAATTTATTTATAAAGATAAAGAGTATTTACTTTGTGAAAAAGGAGCGTTAAGTTCAAAATACGTTGATTATATGGCAAAGGAATTAAGGAATTCTAAGGTATTAGGAAAGAAAGCAATAGGTCGAAAGGTATATGTTCTAATAGGAATAAGTAAGGCTGATAGTTTAAATATAGAAGTGCTTAAAGTTACAGGAAATCAGGAAGATGTTTCAGCTGTCAAAGATGAAGTCATAGCTGTTTTTAAAAACGCGGCGAGCTATATTTCAGCTAAAAATAAAGGTGTAAATGTAGATTTATGGGAAAAATGGGCTATTCCATTAAGTTTTTAGAATAGTGCATTCGCTTCATAACAAAAGCAAGCCTTATTAAAATCGAATTTTATATAAAATAAACTCCTTTGTGTCTTTTTAGAGATAATCCTCAAAAAAATCTCTAATAAAAAGTTAAAATTATCGATTACAAAACCAAGTAATCGTTCTGTTTAAAAATTTGCAAATTATCTCATTCTCGAATTGATAAATTGTCTAATTAAATTTGTACTTTTGCCAAGTTTTTTACACAACTACATACAAACAACAACAGAATGAATCAAACAAAATATATTTTTGTTACAGGAGGTGTGACTTCTTCATTAGGAAAAGGTATTATCGCGGCATCTTTAGCAAAATTGTTACAAGGAAGAGGATATCGTACAACAATTCAAAAATTTGACCCGTATATTAACGTGGATCCAGGTACTTTGAATCCGTATGAGCATGGAGAATGTTATGTTACTGATGATGGAGCTGAAACAGATTTAGATTTAGGTCACTACGAACGTTTCTTGAATGTTCCTACTTCTCAGGCTAATAACGTAACTACAGGAAGAGTTTATCTTTCAGTAATTGAAAAAGAAAGAAGAGGAGAGTTTTTAGGAAAAACAGTTCAAGTTGTTCCTCATATTACAAACGAAATTAAAGACAGAATGCAATTGCTGGGTAAATCTGGTGATTACGATATTGTTATTACTGAAATTGGTGGAACTGTAGGTGATATTGAATCATTACCTTATATAGAATCTGTTCGTCAATTAGTTTGGGAATTAGGTGAAAATAACGGAATTGTTATTCATTTAACACTAGTTCCTTATTTAGCAGCTGCAGGTGAGTTGAAAACAAAACCAACACAGCACTCTGTAAAAACGTTGATGGAAAGCGGTATCAAAGCTGATATTTTAGTATGTAGAACAGAGCATGAATTGTCTCAGGAATTACGTCAAAAACTAGCTTTGTTTTGCAATGTTAAAAAAGAAGCAGTAATTCAATCGATCGATGCTTCAACAATATACGAAGTTCCAAATTTAATGCTTGAAGAAGGATTAGATGTTGTGGCTTTGAAAAAATTAGATTTACCTAAAAAAGCATCTCCAGATTTAAAAAACTGGAATACTTTTTTACGCAGATTAAAAAATCCAAAACATACCGTAAATATTGGTTTGATTGGAAAATATGTAGAAATGCAGGATTGTTACAAATCTATTTTAGAGGCGTTTATTCATGCAGGAGCTGCAAATGAAACTAAAGTTAACGTAATCTCTATTCACTCAGAGCATATTAATTCTGATAATATCGAGGAGAAATTAGGAACTCTTGATGGAGTTTTAGTTGCTCCAGGTTTTGGAGAAAGAGGTATTGAAGGAAAAATAGAAGCAGTTCGTTATGCACGTGAAAATAACATTCCGTTTTTCGGAATTTGTTTAGGAATGCAGATGTCTGTTATCGAATATTCTAGAAATATTTTAGGTTATGCTGATGCCAACTCAACAGAGATGAACGATAAAACGGCTCATCCAGTTGTGAATTTAATGGAAGAGCAAAAAACAGTTACGGACAAAGGCGGTACAATGCGTCTTGGAGCTTGGAAATGTGATATTAAACCAAATACTTTAGCACATAAAATATATGGTGAAACAACAATTTCAGAGCGTCACCGTCACCGTTATGAGTACAATAATAAGTATGCAGATGAATTGCAAAAAGCAGGTTTAAAAGCTTCTGGAGTTAATCCTGATACAGGATTAGTAGAGATTGTAGAGCTTGAAAATCACCCATTCTTTATTGGTGTTCAATACCATCCTGAATATAAAAGTACAGTTGCAAACCCACATCCAATTTTCGTAAACTTTGTGGCAGCAGCAGTAAATGCACATAAAAAATAATAATTAATATTCTAGAAGATGTAACTTTTGAGTAAAACTCATTACTAATAAGCTTCAACGAATAACTTTTTTAAATTATAATGGAAGAAAAAAAATTAGACCTTAATTCAATCATTGGTTTTGTATTGATATTCGGAATTTTGATTTGGATTATGTATCAAAATCAGCCTTCTGAGAAAGAAATTGCTGCTGAGAAAGCCAAGAAAGAATTAGTTGCTAAACAAGAAGCTCAAGCTCAGGCTGATAAAGCAAAAACTGCTGTTGCATCAACCGTTGCTGCAACTCCTGGTGATACTGTACAATTAGCGCAATTGCAAAAAACATTAGGTGGTTTCGCATATTCAGCTACACTTCCTTCTGCAAAAGAGTCTTTTACAACAATTGAAAACGAAAAGATTAAACTTAAAATCGCTAATAAAGGTGGTTATATAGTTGAAGCTACGCTTAAAGAATTTGAAAGACTTAAAAAAGGTTCAGGTCAATTAGTTGAATTAATCAAGAATAATAATTCAAACTTAAATTTACAACTTCTTACGACAGACAATAGAACATTAAATTCTAAAGATTTGTATTTTGAACCAACATTAGAAAAAGTTGGTGCAGATCAGGTTTTATCAATGCGTTTGAAAGCGGGAGCTAATGAGTTTTTAGAGTATAAATATGTATTGAAACCAAATGATTATTTAGTTGGTTTTGATATTCGTTCACAAGGATTAAATAGAGTTTTAAATTCTTCTAAACCGTTAAATTTAGAGTGGGATTTGAAAACATACAGAAATGAAAAAAGTATTTCTTATGAAAATCGATATGCAGAGATAAACTATAAATATGGTGATGATAAGTATAGTTATGTAAATCATACAGGTCAAGGAAAAATTGAGAATCCTGAGAATTTAAGTTATGTAGCTTTTAAACAGCATTTCTTTACTACTATTTTATCTTCAGAAAAACCGTTTGCAACATCTAAATTGCAATCTGATGATTTGGTGAAAGATGAAAAGATTGATACTGTTTTTACAAAACAATTTAAAGCAAATTTACCCTTAGCATTTTCAAATGGCGAGGTTGATTATAAAATGAGTTTGTATTTTGGTCCATCAGATTATAAAACATTAAAATCATACGATAAAAACTTCGAGAAAATTATTCCATTAGGATGGGGAATTTTCGGTTGGATTAATAAATGGATTTTTATTCCGTTGTTTGGATTTTTAAGTTCAACAATGGGATTGTCATTAGGAATTGCGATTATAGTGTTTACCATTATTATCAAATTGGCAATGTCGCCAATTACCTATAAGTCATTCTTGTCGCAGGCTAAAATGAAAGTTTTACGTCCGGAGATTACAGAGTTGGGAGAAAAATTCAAAAAAGACCCAATGAAGAAACAACAAGAAACAATGAAGCTTTACAATAAAGCAGGAGTGAACCCAATGGCAGGATGTATTCCGGCATTGATTCAGCTTCCGTTTATGTATGCATCGTTTCAATTCTTCCCAGCTGCATTTGAGTTGAGACAAAAAAGCTTCCTTTGGGCAGACGATTTATCATCTTTTGATGCAATTGCTAAGTTGCCTTTTACTATTCCAATGTATGGAGATCATATTAGTTTGTTTCCAATTTTGGCTGCAATCGCAATTTTCTTCTACATGAAAATGACTTCAGGGGATCAACAAATGGCAGCGCCTCAGCAAGAAGGTATGCCGGACATGGCAAAAATGATGAAGATCATGATTTATGTTTCGCCATTAATGATGTTAATTTTCTTCAATAACTACGGTTCTGGTTTAAGTTTGTACAACTTTATTTCTAACTTAATTACGATAGGAATTATGTTTGTAATTAAAAACTACATTGTAGACAGTGATAAAATTCATGCTCAAATTCAAGAAAACAAATTGAGAGAGCCAAAGAAACCAAGTAAGTTTCAACAGCGCCTTCAAGATGTAATGGAACAACAAGAAGCTGCAAAAGCTCAGAATAAAAAGAAATAATTTTTATTTTAATATCAAAAACCGCTGTTGTTAAACAGCGGTTTTTTTGTGCTTAAAATTTTGGTAATAAAACTTTATCAATGACATGAATGACTCCGTTCGAACATTGAACATCGGTGGCAATGATGTTACTGACTCTGTTGTTTACGTCAGTAATTTTAGCACCTCCAGTCAAACCAATGGTAAAATTTTGTCCAGCAAAAGTACTTACGACTTGACCGTTTGTTAAAGAAGTTGAAAGTACATTTGCACCTGCAACCACATGATATTTTAATGTTGTTTGTAGAACATTAACGGGAATGGCAGCAAGTCCTGAATAGCCAGTTTCCGTTAAAAAACTGGTGAATGCAGCATTTGTTGGGGCAAAAACGGTAAAGGGCGAACTTGCTGTGCCAGATAATATTCCCACAAATCCCGATGCTGGATTATAGGTCAACGCTGCTACAAGTGTAGTGAAGTTTTTGTTGGCGATTGCATGATTCACAATAGTCGGCAGTTCAATTACGCCATCTACAACATGAATAACGCCATTAGAAGCTGGAATATCTGCAATGGTAACTGTTGCGCCTCCATTTGCTTTTCCACCATTAATATCAACACCAGTTCCCTTTTCAAGATACATACTTATGGTGTTTGTGGTTGATGCACCTCCTTTAGCTAATGTTTTTACATAACCTGTTGTAATGTCGGTTGATTTTACTGTAGTGCTCAAAACATGATTTAGTAATAGTTCTTTGAGCACGGGAGCGGGTACAGCACTTAGATCAGCATAACCATTTGCTGTTAAAAAAGCACTAAAAGCTGCATTTGTGGGTGCAAATACAGTAAACGTGCCTGAAGATTTCAATGTTGTGGCTAAATCTGCTTTTTGTAAAGCAGCTACCAGAGAGCTTAAATTTGGATTTGCTTGCGCAATCGATACAATTGTTTGGGGATTCTGACTTGAATTGTCATCATTGTTGCAGGAAACAGTGACGAAAGTAATTAACGCTAAAAAAGCAATTAATTTAATTTTAATTGTTTTCATGATATTGTTTTTTTTCGTTTGTTCTGCTAAATTAATTATTTTGTTTAATTTTTTAACAAAAAAATTAAACAAATATTAAATTTAATATACATTTAACTATGTTGTTTAGTGTTGTAATATTTTGATTTTTAGTATTTTGACTTTTGTTTATGGTGTTTTTATGTTTTATTCTCTAGAATTTTTGTTTAATAAAGATTAAACAAAATTTAAAATACTATTTAAGATTTTAAAAGTCAGTATAAAAGTAAAAATGGTTATACTTTTGCAATACTAAAACTCATTTTTTAGTGTTATAATGAAAAACAGTTTATGAAAAAAATTTGGATTTTATTTTTAATAAGTACAGCAGCTTTTTCTCAAGATTTTAATAAAGTTGATTCTAACGGAAAAAAGGACGGAGTCTGGAAAGGAGCTTATGAAGTTTCTAAACGCCCGCGTTATGAAGGGACTTTTAATCACGGAAAAGAGACTGGTGTTTTTAAATTTTTTGATGATACAAAAAAAGGCGATGTTATTGCAACACGCGATTTTACGGCAAATAATGGAAGTTCTTACACTACATTTTTTGATCAGAATAAAAATAAAGTAAGTGAAGGGAAAGAAGTAGGGAAAGCACGTGAGGGAGAATGGAAGTATTATCATAAAGCTTCTAAAGTAGTTATGATGCTTGAAAATTATAAAAACGGAAAGCTGGAAGGGGTAAAATTAATTTATTATCCTGATTCTAAAATTGCCGAAGAAATGAGCTATAAGAATGGATCGAAAGATGGCGTTTATAAAAAATATGGACAAAACGGAAAGCTTCTAGAGCAAACAACTTATAAAGATAATTTGTATAACGGAGACGCTGTTTTTTATGATTCTGATGGTGCTGAAGCTTCAAAAGGGAAGTTTGTGAATGGAAAAAAAGCCGGAATGTGGCAGTTTTATACTAATGGGAAGTTACTGAAAGAAGTAAATATGAGTGATCCTAAAAGTAGTTATCAGGCTGATTCAAAACCAATAAAAGAATAAAGAATTTTTTTGCCGCGAATTCCGCAAATTTGCACGAATTATTTTTTTTAATGAAAATTTGTGGAAATTTGCGGAATTTGTGGCAGACTTTTTTTGTTTAAAATATAATTGGAAATTTGTAGCAAACTTTTTTCTAAATTTGATTTACTAATACTTTGAGTAAATGGATTTAAACGAACTTGTTGGACGATTTTTATTATTGTTTTTTTCAATTCTGCTTTTGTATTTTTTCTCCAATAGAAAAGATAATGAAACCATAAACCCATTGATGGTTATTGTCGGACTTTGTACTTTTTCACTTTGTTATTTGTTTACAAAAATTGAAATTGGTGTAGGAATTGGTTTTGGCTTGTTTGCTATATTTTCAATTCTAAGATTTAGAACACAATCTTTTACAGTAAATGCAATAATTTTTCTTTTTGCGACCATCACACTTTCGATTTTAGATATTATGTATCCTTTCGAGAAAATAGAGATTCTTTTATTTTTTCAACTTATAATAATCGGTTTTTATATCGCTGCTTCGATGATAGTCAATAAAAAGGCTTCAAAGTATTTGAATACTGTCGATGTGAAAATCCCTCTTATTAATGATTTCTCCTTAGAAAACGGAAATATCAGAAAAGCAATTCAGGAAAAAATTAATATTGAAGATTTCGATTTCAAAATTGTTTTGGTTAATACCGTTTCAAATGAAATCGATTTGTTGGTTTTTTATTGATCATTCGTTAAAAGGTCTAACCTGTTTGATATAAAGATCCCTGTTTTCTCCCACAATTTTAAATTCAATATCAACTGGGTGATAAGTGTTTTTTCTCCAGTAACGATACATTTTTTCTTCGATTTTACTACTTACAAGAAAAAGCCTGCTCATCTCTTTTCGGCTCAGTAAAGGCTCGTTATTGTTTAAATTTGAAATTGAGGTGTAATCAACATCAAAATCGTCATCATTAGTTCCTGAATTAAAATGATAAGCGATAAATTGCTCACAGATTTCGCCTTTTTCGGGTTTTACAACCGAGTTTTCTCCCTTTTGAATATTAACCGTAATACCAGGAAAGTTTTCTCTAAAGATGTTTTTTGTAATGATGACACCATTGGCTAATTCGTCAGGAAAAGACCGATGCACTAAAACTCCCATAGCGATATTATGCTGATCGATTCCAAAAAGTTCTCTTTCGTTATACGAAGCCTCGTTCCAAACACTTGCCCAGACTTGTTTAATAGCTTTCTCGAAAGTTTTAATGCTGTCGCCTAAAATTCCTGTTTTAGAATCGTATAATCCTGCGCCATTAAAATCATCTAGATCTTCGGCATTAGTCGATGAGCGAAATCTAAAGTTTCTAAAAGCAGTATTTTTAAATGTTTTATTCAATTTTGCTATTAATTCAGGGTCAACAGGTTCTTTTTTAATAGCATCTCGAATTTTTTTCAATTGCTTGTTTACCCAAACTGTTGAATCTTTTTTTGTGGAATTTAAAAGTTCATTGATTAATGGTGAAATGGATTCTTTCTGAATGTGTTTTGTATAAAAATAAAACGGAATTGCATGAGCATCTTCTGGTGTTTTAAACGGAATTTCTTTCGAAACAGCAATCAAATAAGCCATGTTTTGAGCTTTTGATCCAATATAATTCACTCCCTTTTTTGGAATTTTAGATAAATCAACGAGATCAGTTACAGTGTTGTCAATAGTAAGTTTCTTCTTTTTAGAATTTACCTTTTCTACGATCTTTTTATCGGTTTCTTTGATGAAAAAAGTATCAACCTCAATTTTTAATTCCACTTTTTTTGAAAGCAGTTTGTTGATATTTTCATCTTTAAAAACCTTAGTATAAGCCATAATAGGAATCTTTCGGTTTTTGCCTAAGAGAACCAAATGACTCAGCGGTGTTTGCAGCTCATTTACAATTATTCCTCTTACATTGGGTAAAACATCGGGCGTGCCGTCTAAAATTACAATTTCGTTCGAGTTTGGTTTTCTATTTTCTAGATCTTTGATTTTGTATTGTTTTAGAATCCCGACATTACTTCCCGAAACAACTTCTTGATATGTAATTTCATTAAAAATATAATCAGATTTTACACAGGGGATTTTGAATTTATTTTGTTGAAACCATTCCATTTGCTCTGGATTGTTCAAATAGAATTTTAAATTTTTTCCAATAAAAGTTGAATTTGTCACAAGATTAAAGAAACGTTCTATAAGCGGAATCGGCATGTGGTCTGAAGCAGCCAGTTCAAAAATCCATTTATCAGTTCCTTTAATATGGTTTAAATTTCCGAGTAAAAAATCACGGTCTTTTTGAGTATTGCTGTAGTTTTCATTATTAAAAACTTCTAAATCTTGATTGTAATGCAGATAATTCAGTGCAAAATCATAATGAAGCGGAATCAATGTACTGTTGAAATAATACATTTTTTGTTTTCGTAAATCATAGATGACTTTTACAGATTCGATATTCGAAAATTTGTCAGACAAAGGTTTTCCTCTAAATGCCTTAAAAGCTTCATAATCTGGCAGTGTTGGCGAGTGTTTTTGAGCACTTAAAGACATCAAAACAAAATAGAATAACAGACTGTAAATGTATTTTTGCATGACAATTTTATTGAATAATAAAAGTAATTAATTAAACAATAAGTTTTATCTACCGCAGGATTATATAAACCAATTAAAACTACTGCAATTATCTATAATTTGGCTTACCTTTGCACCCTTGTAAAATATAAACATTTTAAAATGAAACGTGTAGTTGTTGGTCTTTCAGGTGGAGTAGATTCTAGTGTTGCAGCTTATTTATTACAGCAGCAAGGATACGAAGTTATTGGGCTTTTTATGAAAAATTGGCACGATGACTCTGTTACTATTTCTAATGAATGTCCTTGGTTAGAAGATAGTAATGATGCTTTATTAGTTGCTGAAAAACTTGGCATACCGTTTCAAACTGTTGACTTAAGCGAGCAGTACAAAGAAAAAATCGTTGACTATATGTTCAATGAATATGAAAAAGGAAGAACTCCAAATCCTGATGTGCTTTGTAACCGCGAAATCAAATTTGATGTTTTTATGAAAATTGCATTAAGTCTTGGTGCTGATTATGTTGCAACTGGACATTATTGCCAAAAAAGCGAAATTGAAGTTGATGGAGAAACGGTATATCAATTAATTGCCGGTAATGATGTTAACAAAGATCAATCTTACTTTTTATGTCAATTGTCGCAAGAACAATTGTCAAAAGCTTTATTCCCAATTGGAGCATTAACCAAACCAGAAGTTCGTGAAATTGCTGCTGAAATGGAATTGGTTACTGCCGAAAAGAAAGATTCGCAAGGATTATGTTTTATTGGAAAAGTGCGTCTGCCAGAATTTTTGCAACAAAAATTACAGCCAAAAGAAGGTAAAATTGTTCAGATTGATAAAAATGATCCAATTTACAATATCGAAAAACCAGCTGGTTTATCACTTGAAGAGGAATTAAAATTAGAAGCTCAAAAACCGCAATATCTTCCAACAATGGGAAAAATAATGGGCAATCATCAAGGCGCACATTACTTTACTAACGGACAAAGAAAAGGTTTAAATGTTGGCGGTACCACAGATCCTTTGTTTGTTATTGCGACTGATGTTGATACCAATACTATTTATACAGGATTAACGAGCAATCATCCAGGTTTGTTTAAAAAAGCCTTGTTTGTTGGGAAATCTGAAATACATTGGATTCGCACAGATCTGACTTTGAAAACTGGTGAAACGATGGAAGTAATGGCTAGAATTCGTTATCGTCAGCCTTTACAAAAAGCCACTTTGCATCAATTTGAAGACGGAATGTATGTTCGTTTTGAAGAGCCTCAATCTGCTATTACCGAAGGTCAATTTGTAGCTTGGTATTTAGAAAATGAATTAGTTGGTTCGGGAGTAATTTCTTAGCTTTATACTTTTTTACGGGGTTTTCCTTTTAAAAAAGTATTTATGAGATATTGTTATACTTTTCTTTTAGTATTCATTTCTACTTTGACATTTGCTCAAGGAGAAGATGCATGGGTTTACTTTACTGGAAAACCAAACTCTCAGGACTTTTTTAATAATCCATCACAAACATTATCACAACGAGCTTTAGATCGTCGTACAAACCAAAATATTGTCTTAAATATTTCAGATGCTCCCATTGAAATAACTTATGTAAATCAGGTTAAAGCAAGTGCAGGAATTTCTGTAATGGCGCAGTCAAAATGGCTCAATGCACTTCATGTTAGAGGAACGCAGGCAAGTATTACAGCATTAAAAGCTTTTGTTTTTATTGATAAAATAGTTTTTGCTGATAAAGCTTTGAACACAACAGCAAAACCAGCAGCTGTTCATTCTATTACGCAAACAAAAGAAAAGCTTAATACTACAATTGATTATGCTTACGGAAATTCGACAAATCAAATTCAAATGTTGAACGGACAAGTATTGCATCAGCAAAATTATACAGGTTCAGGTAAAATAATAGCCGTTTTAGATGGAGGTTTTCCAGGAGTAAATACAGCGCAGCCTTTTAAGCATTTAAGAGATAATAATTTGATTTTAGGCGGTTACGATTATGTAAACAGGAATGCCGATTTTTATTCTGGTAATAGTCACGGAACCTCAGTTTTATCTACAATGGGCGGTTATACGGAAAATTCTTTGGTAGGAACTGCGCCAGATGCTTCTTATTATTTGTTTATTACAGAAGATAATGCCAGCGAAAATCCTGTTGAAGAATCGTATTGGGTTGAAGCGGCAGAGCAGGCAGATGCTTTTGGAGTTGATATTATTACGACATCATTAGGGTATTTTGGATATGACGATCCAAGTTATAGTCATACTTACAACGATATGAATGGCACGACAAATTTTATTTCAAGAGCTGCTGAAATAGCTTTTAGTAAAGGAATGATTGTGCTGGCTTCAGCTGGAAATGAAGGAACAACTGTCGAACCGCGCATTGGCGGGCCAGCAGATGCAGTTTCAGTTATTACCATAGGTTCTGTTAATGCTTCAAAAGTTAAAGCTGGTTCAAGTTCTATTGGACCAAGTTTTGATAATCGAATTAAGCCGGATGTGATGGCACAAGGTGTTGCAGCAGTTGTATCTAATGCTGCGGGAAATATTGGAACAGCAAACGGAACTTCTTTCGCTTGTCCAATAATGGCAGGAATGGCAGCTTGTTTATGGCAGGCTTTTCCATCAAAAAATAACAAAGAAATTAGACAAATGATACTGCAGTCGGCAGATCGCTATACAAATCCTGATAATAATTATGGGTACGGAATTCCAAATTTTGGCTCAACTTTGGGGGTAGAAACGTTTCAATCTGCGACTGATTTTTTGGTCTATCCAAATCCAGTTCAAACTAATATTTCATTTTCATTCGATAATCCTAAAGCATCAGTATCAATTTACTCTATTTTAGGGCAGAAATTGATAGAAAAAGAAATCACAAATCAAAATCCATTACTTTCTGTAGAAACTCTAACGAGCGGACTTTACTTTTATACTTTTGATAGTGAAGGTCTGCATAAAACAGGAAAAATAATCAAACAATAACAGCCCAATCTGCATGAACAAAATTACCAAACTCTTCAATATAAAATACCCAATAATACAAGGCGGCATGATCTGGAACAGCGGTTACAAATTGGCTTCGGCAGTTAGTAACTCTGGCGGTTTAGGTTTAATAGGCGCTGGATCAATGTATCCTGAAGTTTTAAGAGAACATATTCAAAAATGTAAAAAAGCAACAGACAAACCTTTTGGGGTTAATATTCCTATGTTATATCCTAATATTGAAGATATAATGAGTATTGTGGTCGAAGAAGGCGTTAAAATCGTTTTTACCTCTGCTGGAAATCCTAAAACATGGACTTCATTTTTAAGAGAAAAAGGAATTACGGTAGTTCATGTAGTAAGCAGCAGTGTTTTTGCTTTAAAAGCCCAAGAAGCTGGTGTTGATGCTATTGTTGCTGAAGGTTTTGAAGCCGGAGGTCATAATGGACGTGAAGAAACGACAACTTTGACTCTAATTCCAATGGTGAAAGAAAAAGTACAGATTCCTATTATTGCGGCCGGCGGAATTGCAACGGGAAGAGGAATGCTTGCAACAATGATTTTGGGTGCTGATGGCGTTCAGGTTGGAAGCCGTTTTGCAGCTTCAATAGAATCTTCTGCTCACAATAATTTTAAGCAAACGATAGTTAATATAAAAGAGGGAGGAACTCAATTGACATTGAAGGAATTAGCTCCTGTTCGACTAGTGAAAAATAAATTCTATCAAGATGTTCAGGATTTGTATGAAAAATGTCCATCTAAAGAAGAACTGGTTCAGTTATTAGGAAGAGCTAGAGCGAAAAGAGGAATGTTTGAAGGTGATCTTGAAGAAGGTGAATTAGAGATTGGACAAGTTGCGGGATTAATTCATGAAGTTTTGCCTGTAGAGCAAATTGTTCAAGAAATGATAGCCGATTTTGAATCTGCCCGCAAAGAAAAAGCTACATTTGAGTTTTAATTACCCGCAAGAAATTTATATGAATTCTATACGCACTTATTTAGTATTATTGTTTTTAGGTTTTGGAATGCATTATGCTCAAGGTCAATCTTATCATTTTAAAACCTCGGGTTTTAGTGTCTTAGAAAAAACAGAAAAAGGAAAATGGGGCGAGTGGTCCAATCTTGACTTGGTAAATCTTTCGGTTGTTTTAGATACAGATAAACACAGGATTGTTGTGTACTCACAAGAAATACAGCTTTTTAAAATATTAGATTATATCGAACGCGAAGAAAATGATACTGATATTGTGTATTCATTTATGTGTAAAGACAATGACGGAAAAGAGTGCAAACTTTCAATAATTACCCGTAAAAAGCAAGATTATCGTAAACAACTTTATATAAACTATGATGATCATATCATTGTTTACAATATTTTTAATGTGTAACTGTTTTAAACCTTAGATAATGATAAAAAAGATACTTTTTTTATTCGCAATTTCATTGATGTCTTTTTCGACTATTGGTGAAGAACCTGTTGAAAGAATTGGGTTGAAAGGACCTTTAGTCTTTAATAAAACAAATTTTTCTTTAGCATGGACGGCACATCCAAATGAGAATTATTATGTGCAAGAATATCTTCCTAAAAATGAAACAGTAGAGCATTTTAATCAACTGTTAACAGTTCACGTATTTACTATGGATGTTTCTGTAGATAGTGCTGTAGAGCAGAAAGCGAATGAATTAAATAAGAGAAAAGAAACTGATAAGGTCTGTAATTTTAGTATAATGAAAAGCCCCGATGGGAAAGAGAGTATCATAGATTGTGTGCTGAGTTCTGGAAGTAACGATAAAGTTGATATTGTAGAGTTTATTATTTATCGTTACAAACAAATTGACTTAAAAAATAATAAAAAAGCATTGCTTATCTATGCATATTCAAAAAGAAGCTACGATGATAAAATCACTCCTTTTTTTAAAAATTTGAAAACTGATCGTCCTGAATTGTTAAGTATGATGACTTCTGCGCAAATGCCAGCAATTTCGATGTAAGAATAAAAAAAAACTCACAGGTTAAAAAAACTGTGAGGTTTGTTAATAGAAAAAATAGAACTCAATATTTTAGTGCTTCTAAGCATCAATATCTTTAATAAATTCATCATATTCTAGATAAAACATTTCCAGAGCATGCATGTTTTCGTTGAAGAAATCAAAAATAGCATCCCAATTATTGCGATTACTAAAACCGACTCCGGTTTTCTCGACCCAGATTCTACTAATAGTTTTACCGCTTTCTAAAGTGTAGTTTTTTTCAAAAACTAAATCTTTGATAAATTCCTCATTAAGAATGTTTTTTAATACTTCTAATTTTTCAAAATAAGCATTTCGTTTTTCGTCGCTTCGTTGTTCGATGTCAATTAAAACCTGAGCTTTTTTATTGTCTACATAAAACTTAAAAGAGAAATCTTTTATCTTGGTATCATAAAGAACCCATTTTCTTGGATATTTTTCGGCAAAAGCCACCCAAAATTCTCTTTTTATTCTTTGTGATTCTTCTTTACTGTACATTTTATTTTTATGGCTTTACTTTAGAAAACTTGTAGAACCGCATTTTCTAGAGTATATTTATATTTTATTTGAGATTCTGTTTAGATTTTATATATCAGAATTTTTATGAGATTATCTCTTGATAGATGAGGCAAATTTAGAAAGAATAATGAATTTATTTTTTATTAATTTAACGAAATGTAGCGAGAAATAATCAGTGAAAAAATGAGATATAAAATCTAATAATACAAAAATAAACTTTGAATATGGATTTTCAAGACTTTTTGAAATTTGTTCCTAATTTAATTCCGATTGAACTGCCGGCTGAATTAGCACACATGAAAATGGCTCCAAAAGAACGTCTTGAAGCTTTAAAAAATAGTAATCTAGAGGCAAAGAATCCTAGAATAGCGGCCGTTATGATGCTGTTGTATCCAAAAAAGGATAAAACGCATTTAGTTTTGATTGTTAGAAACGCCTATAATGGTGTGCATTCGTCACAAATTGCATTTCCGGGCGGGAAATATGAAAATACAGATTTAGATTTTCGAGAAACTGCATTAAGAGAAACGCATGAAGAAATTGGTGTATCTCCAGAGAAAATAGAAGTAATCAAGGATTTTACACCAATGTATATTCCGCCTAGTAATTTTTTGGTGCATCCGTTTTTAGGAATTTCAAATGAAGAGCTGTCATTTTATCCAGATATTCGTGAAGTCGCTGCAATTATAGAACTGCCATTGTCTGCCTTTTTAAGCGACGAAATTATAATCGAGGCCACATTATCAACTTCTTATGCAAACGACGTTTTAGTTCCGGCATTTAACATCCAAAACCATATTGTTTGGGGAGCAACTGCAATGATTTTAAGTGAATTGAGAGATGTTTTGAAGATTGGTTTTGAGAGCAAAATAGGAGATATTTAATTTAACAATTTGATATTCATATTTATAGTAGTTTATTTTTGAAATTGCCTAAAAGCACTGCTAAACGATTTATTTTTGTATGTTTGCGTCCTAACCTCGAAAACAGAAAATAAAGTTATGGGATTGTTTAAACGAAATCCTTTCGGACATATATTATTTATCAAGAAATGGTTAATCCGAATCTTGGGAGCTATGACGCACCGAAGATACAGAGGTTTTAATGAATTGCAGATTGAAGGATCTGAAATCATTAAAACATTGCCAGATAATAATGTATTGTTTATTTCTAATCACCAAACTTATTTTGCCGATGTTGTAGCAATGTTTCATGTGTTTAACGCAAGTTTAAGCGGACGTCAAGACACTATTAAGAACATTGGTTATTTGTGGCAGCCTAAAATGAATTTGTATTATGTTGCTGCCAAAGAAACAATGCAGGCTGGTTTACTGCCACGAATTTTAGCTTATGTTGGCGCAATTACAGTTGAAAGAACTTGGCGTTCAAAAGGAGTTGATGTTACTGAGAAACGTGATGTTAATCCAAACGATACCGAAAATATTCGTATTGCTCTTGAAGATGGCTGGGTTATAACATTTCCGCAGGGAACAACTAAGTCATTTAAGCCAGTTCGTAAAGGAACAGCGCATATTATAAAACAACATAAACCTATTGTAGTTCCAATTGTAATTGATGGATTCCGTCGTTCGTTTGATAAAAAAGGACTTCGTTTGAAAAAGAAAAATATATTGCAGTCTTTTATCATAAAAGAACCGCTTGAGATTGATTATGAAAACGATACAATTGAACAAATTGTAGAAAAAGTTGAATATGCAATCGAACAACATCCGTCATTTTTAAAAGTAATTCCAGCTGAAGAGATTAAAGTCGAGGAAGAACTTAATGAAATGAGAAGATGGAGCTATAAAGGACCAGAAAATGAATATTAGATTTTAATTTTTTGCTCCCAGTCTAAATTCAAAAAACTTTACAGATTACAACAAGTTACAGAGAAAAACCTCTGAACCTTTGTGGCTTTGAGATTTTGCTGCTCAGCTAAAAATCAATTTTCTTCAACTCCTTGTAGTTTGCATACAATCTTCGCAAAAGAGTTCCGTACAATAATCTGTAGAAGCACCAGAATAATCCAAAGAAACCAAGTATTACCAAGATCAAGATTCCTATCGTGGTCACCATTGCTTTTCCGTTCAGAGCTAATTTATCTCTTAAAAAAGCCATGTCAGGATTGTACACAAAAGCAATAAAGAAACTTAAAATTGACGTTACAACGATCATTCCTAGATTGTACCAAACATAATATTGAACCGTTTTTCTAGTTCTTAAAATGGCGCTCATTAAAGATTTCGTAGCGACTGTGGTCGAAATTGTCGTATAGTTTTTATAGAAAATATAGACAAAAATTAATCCCACTAAATAATTCAAATAAGTCAAGTATTCAAGTGTAACCACAATTTCTGGATGATTTATTTTTCGTAAAACATCATCAGTATTGATAAATAAATTGGAGAAAGTCCAAAAGGAAATTTCCAAAATGCTTATAATTAAAATCCACTTCACAATAGAAGAAGATTTTTTATGAATCATCTTGTAGATTTCTTGTTCAGAAATTTGCTCAAAAGAATCCGAGTTCTTTTTCCAGTCTTTTTTTAGTAAATCCAGTTCTTTCATAATAATTTTTAAGGATTTAATATTTTTTTAAGTTTCCCTTTAATTCTGTTCATTTTCACGCGCGCATTCACTTCGCTGATTCCTAGAGTTTCAGCTATTTCTTGATAGTCTTTATCTTCTAAATACATAAAGACCAATGCTTTTTCGATATCGTTTAGCTGGTAAACAGCTTTGTACATTAGTTTAATCTGCTCTTCTTCTTCATAGTTATAGTCAACATCTTTAACAAAATGCTGATGACTTTCATAATCTACGGTAGAAATAGTTCTTTTGGTTTTGCGATAGAGAGTGATTGCTGTATTTAAAGCAACGCGATAGGTCCAAGTCGAAAATTTACTGTCGCCTCTAAATTTTGGATACGCTTTCCAGAGCTGAATAGTGATTTCCTGAAACAAATCTTTGTGTGCATCTTCGCCGGCAGTATATAATCGACAAATTTTGTGGATTATATTCTGATTTGCCTGCAATTGCGCAACAAATGATTGTTCTAGGTTTTCGGTCATAAAAGTATTAGTAGTGTTGAAATCACTTTTGTTACAAGACTCAGCTTTTTTTTGCCTTGAATTTTTACAGCGGTCTTGTTTTGTAATAATTAATTATCAAATCTATAAATTTACTGTAACTATCCATTCCGTCTTTCTGATTGTTTGATTTTAAGAAATTGTCATAAAGAAAGTGAAAACCTTCATCTATAAAAGTGTCGTACTTTTTAAAAAAATCATCACTTTCTTGATAGTTTTTTAAAATTCCGATATGGACAGTTTTCTTTAATTGATTGAAAATTTTCTCATTTTTATATTTCCAGATTCCTAAGCAGTAACGTAATGTAAAGCTATAACCAGCATATTGATAATAAGGATTGTCATTATTTAATGAAGCTAAGGTTCCAATAAAATTACATTCATTTTCACTTGCATAACCAATCTGATGTGCCATTTCATGAGCTGTCGTTTGCGGAAAGGTATACATAGGCAGTAAATCATTAATCTGAGCTTCGTTAGTAAAAGGATTTAAATAACCGCCAAAACCCATATAGGTTAATGGCATGCTGAAAAGTGATTTTTTAACGCTCAGAATTTCGTATTTAAAGTAAGGATGCTTTTTTGCTAAGTTGTTATAGCCGTTTAAAATCATTTTAAAAGATTCTTCTTGAGAATATGGGAAAACAATTTTTGAGCTGTCATTTTTAGTGATTTCATACTGAACTTCATTGGTTTTAGCGATTAATCGTTTTGTAAAAGTTAAAAGATCAGCATCAGTATATTCTCTTTTGATTTCCATTTTTGCAAAAAGAGGCTCACGATAGTAATTGAAAGCCCATAACAGATGAAAGAAAAAGTAGAAAATTGAAATTTTACCTAAAATGGTTAAAATATGATCTTTCCAATCTGTTCTCCATGTTTTTCGTATTTTCCAAAACCAAATTATTGCAGAAAGAATTAGAACTGCATAAATACAATCGCCCACAGAAAATGGAATTTTTCCTAAAAGTGTTCTTGAGAAGCGCGAAATCCTAACAAATAAATTGTTACTGTAAAAGCCTTCAATATAATCTGAAAAATAGGGTAGAATCTTTAAAATTATAATTTGGAAGAGTAAAAATAATGGGAGAATGTATTTTGATTTCACAGTTTAAATTTTGAATACGTAAATATAATTACAATTTTGACTGATTGAAAAAAGTTCGTTGTGAATTGCACGAATTTTCATTAATTACTAATTTGATTAATTTTAGAGTCATTATAATTTGTGCTAATTCATGTAATTCTTGATAATAATAACTTTTAAACTTTGTAACTTTGAGGCTCTTAATTGTTAAACATCAAACAAAATATAATGAGTCAGGAAATAAGAAATCTGGAACCAAAAGAACTTTGGAACAAATTTGCAGATTTAAATGCAGTTCCACGTCCATCAAAAAAAGAAGAGCGTGTAATCGAGTTCATGAAAAACTTTGGAAACAGCTTAGGTTTAGAAACTTTTGAAGACGAAATTAGAAACGTAATCATTAGAAAGCCAGCAACTCCAGGAATGGAAAATCGAAAAGCAATCGTAATGCAGGGACATCTTGATATGGTGCACCAAAAAAATGCAGATACTGTTTTTGATTTCGATAAGCAAGGAATTGATATGTATGTAGATGGTGACTGGGTTCGCGCTCGCGGTACAACGCTTGGTGCAGATAATGGACTTGGAGTAGCTACAATCATGGCGGTTTTAGAGAGTAAAACAATTGCACATCCTGCAATTGAAGCTTTGTTTACAATCGACGAAGAAACGGGTATGACTGGAGCATTAAACCTAAAAGGAGGAATTTTACAAGGTCAGATTTTATTGAATCTAGATACTGAAGAAGACGACGAAATTGATATAGGATGCGCTGGAGGAATTGATGTTACGGCTACAAGAACATATCATGATGAAGAAGTTCCACAAGGTTCTGTTGGGTACTCAATAACTGTAAAAGGTTTAAACGGAGGTCACTCAGGAATGGATATTCATAAAGGATTAGGGAATGCTAATAAAATTATGAATCGTTTGTTGTTTGATGCTTTTGAAAACTTTGGTTTACAGATTGCAGAAATCAACGGAGGAAGTCTTCGAAATGCAATTCCAAGAGAAAGTGCTGCAAAGGTGATTATTTCTGAAATGTTTGATGAAGCATATCTTTTTGATATGCAGGAAATCATTAATGATATTAAGGCCGAATATAAAACTACTGAGCCAAACTTATCTATAGAAATCGTTAAGACTGATCTTCCTGAAAAAGTTATGGATTTAGGTGTTCAGGAAGGGATTATTAGAGCGATTTACGCGGCTCATAATGGTGTTTACAGAATGAGTGCTGATATGGATGATTTGGTTGAAACATCAAACAATATTGCTCGTGTAATTATAAAAGACGGGGAAATATTGGTAGGATGTTTAACTCGTTCTTCTGTTGAATCTTCTAAATTTGATTTGGCTAATTCTTTACGTTCAGCATTTGAATTAGTTGGATGCGAAGTAGAACTTTCAGGATCTTATCCTGGATGGACTCCAAATGTTAATTCGGAAATTTTAGAAGTTTTAAAAGAAATTTACGAAAAGCAAAATGGTGAACAGCCAAAAGTTGTTGCTTGTCATGCTGGTTTAGAATGCGGAATTTTAGGAACAAATTATCCAGATATGGATATGATTTCTTTTGGGCCAACAATTCATGGAGCACACTCGCCGGATGAAAGAGCTAGTATCTCATCTGCTCAAAAATATTGGAAATTTGTGTTAGAAATTCTTTCTAATATTCCAGTTAAATAATAGTAATTTAGTGTTCAGTTTTTTAGTATTCAGTTATCTGAAAACTCAAAAGCTGAACACTTTTTTTAACTCTGATTACTAAAAAACTGTCCACTGTCCACTAATTTCTAGTCTCTTTTAGGAGAGTTTTTCTTTTCTCTTTTTTCCTCTTTCTTTTCTTTAGCCGTTTTTAGCGGTTCTTTTTTTGCTGTTTTTTTAGCATCCTGACCTTTTGCCATTAGATTTTTATTTTAGTTGTTTTTAATTGATTAATAAGTAAATATAGTTTTTTTAAAATCCTAAAGAGCAAAAAAAAATCCCCAATTTAAAATTGAGGATTCTTGTGTTTATGGTAAGAGTAAAATTTTAATTCCTTTTAAGTACTTTATATTGTTCGTAACAACCGCTGATAGCATCTAAAATTTGAAGGTCATTTGCTGTTTGAATAAAAGCATCTGAATAATTACAACGGTGCATAATTTCAGGGATTTCATCTTTACTTATTCCTAAAAGTACAGCAATAGTTTCGCGGTCGTATTTAGTTTCTAATAAGTTTCTAATCGTGTCGTCTTTCTTCATGTCCTTCAGTTTCTTGAGCTCTTTTCCGTTTTTTCCAAAGAAATTATAAAGCATATCTGCTGGATTGAAAATAGAACCTAATACTTTTCCGAAAGCATTTGGAGAATATTCACCCGCTTCATAACCTTGTGTAAGGCCAGAAATACTGTAACGATAATTTTCTTTTGTAGGAATTAATTTTGAGTCGACTTCAAGATATCCTGTTAAAGTAAAAGGAGCAATAATAACTTCTTCAAGCGCGATCGCTTTTTCAGTAAGCTGAATGCGGGTTACTTTATTTTTTATCCAGTCATTTGTTACTCTAATTCTAAGAGATTGAAATCCTAATAAAGAAAAGTGAATAGTGTCATTAGGCTGTACATCAATTTCAAAATACCCTTTAGCGTCAGATTTTGCGCCGCGTACTTTGTTGGTGTTGATGATGTTTACGTTTGAAAGAGGTTGTTTACTATCGTCGTTTATAATATAACCCGAAACTCTTTGCGGGGTTGTAGGCTCGATGTCCTGCGCAAAACTAACGGTAGAGAATAGCATAAAAAAGAAAACTGCGAAATATTTCATATCCTGATTTAAAGCACTAAAAGTAGTAAATAGAGATTAAATATTTCGCAGTCTTCGAATATAATTATAAGAAAATTAACAAAGACAGCAGTGTTGCTTTTAGTATTTAATTAAAAAAGGATGAGGAAGTTTAAAATACATTGTTTCAGATTAAAAAATGCATTTTTAGAGCGTAAATTATTCTTAAAGTAAAAAAAAATCCCAAATTCCAATTATGTCTGGAATTTGGGATTTTGTATTTTAAGATATTGAAGAATTAATCTCTTCTTGGTCTTCTTGGTCTTGGTGAATCACCAAAGCTTTCAGAACGTCTTGGAGATCTATCAGAACCACCTTCGTTTCTTTTGAAACCGCCTTCTCTACGAGGAGCAGATGAGTTTCTGTCGCTTCTAAAACCACCTTCTCTAGGAGCAGAGTTTCTGTCGCTTCTAAATCCTCCGCCAGAACCTTCACGTCTTGGAGCAAAGTTTCCTTCTCTTCTTGGTCCAGAACTTCTTCCACCGCCACGGTTATTGTGGTCGCGTCTTCCGCCTCCGTCATTTTTAGAGATTTCAACATTAATACGACGTCCTTCTAATTGAACGTTGTTTAATACTTCCATTACTTTATCAGTATGCTCAGGATCTGTATTAAAGAAAGAGAAACCTTCTTTTACATCTACCTTGAAAACGTCATCACGACCTAAATCTAATGTTTCTTTCAAGTAATCTTTAAGTGACATCCAATCGAAATTGTCTCTTGAACCAATGTTTACAAAATAACGAACTGCTCCATTATTATTGAATTCTCTTGGCTCAGAATCGTTTCTTTCGCGTCTTTCTCCTGAAGATTGAGACGAAATATCTCTGTTCTTTTTGTAGTAAGCAATAAAACGATTAAATTCTACTGAAACCATTTTCTTAATCAATTCTTCTTTAGATAAATCTTCAAGAACATTGTTGATTGCTGGTAAATAGTTGTCAATTTCGTGATCAACTTCAGTATCTTTAATTTTATTAGCTAAGTGTAATAATTGAATTTCGCAGATTTCAATTCCAGATGGAATTGTTTTTTCTTCGAATTTTTGTTTGATGATTCTTTCGATAGAAGAAATTTTACGTAACTCACTTTTTGTAACGATTACAATAGAAGTTCCTAATTTTCCAGCTCTACCAGTACGTCCTGAACGGTGGTTGTAAGTTTCAATTTCATCAGGTAATTGGTAGTTTACAACGTGAGTTACGTTATCAACATCAATACCACGTGCAGCAACGTCAGTAGCAACAAGCATCTGAATTTGTCTTCCACGGAAAGATTTCATTACACCATCACGCTGTGCTTGAGATAAATCTCCGTGCAAAGCAGCTGCGCTGTATCCGTCTTCAATTAATTTCTCAGCGATAGCTTGAGTGTCTCTTTTTGTACGACAGAAAACTACAGAGAAAATATCTGGGTTAGCATCTGCTAAACGTTTTAGAGCTTCGTAACGATCACGAGCATTAACTAAGTAAAATTCGTGAGAAACTGTAGATGAACCAGAGTTTTTAGCTCCAACAGTAATTTCTACAGGCTCGCTCATGAATTGTTTTGCAATTCTAGCAACCTCTTGCGGCATTGTTGCAGAGAACAACCATGTGCTTTTTTCGTCTGGAGTATCTGATAAAATAGATACGATATCTTCATAGAATCCCATGTTTAACATTTCGTCAGCCTCATCAAGAACACAGTAATCTATGTTTTTAATGTTAACTAAACCTCTGTTAATCATGTCTTGCATTCTTCCTGGAGTAGCTACAATAATTTGTGCTCCTCTTTTTATTTCTCTTGCCTGCTCTGTAATACTAGCTCCTCCGTAAACTGCTACCACATTAATACCTTTTTCGTATTTAGAGTAGTTTTTAAGTTCGTTAGTAATCTGTAAACAAAGCTCGCGTGTTGGCGATAAAACTAATGCTTGTGTATTTCTGTTGTCGGCATCAATTTTTTGAATTAGCGGAAAACCGAAAGCTGCCGTTTTCCCTGTCCCTGTTTGAGCCAACGCAACCATATCCGTGTCTTTTTCCAATAATAGGGGAATCGCCTTTTCCTGTACCTCTGACGGATTTTCAAATCCTAGATCTAAAATCGCCTTCAGTAACGATTCATTCAATCCTAATTGTTCAAATTTATTCATATGTGTTTTTAAAATAGGGTGCAAAATTACTGTTAATTATTCAGATAAACTAATGCATTTTTAAGAATTATGTATTTGTTATGATTTGATTATCAAAAAGTTATGTTTAGTGTAAAATGATTTTTGGAAAGAAATCGAAAAAAAAACGTCTTTAAATATCAATTTTGTTCATTAAAATGTTGTATTTTGAACAATTATTTTGTTCTATTCAGGAAATCAATAAGTTGCTCCGTTGCCTTTGCGCGATGGCTGATTTTATTTTTAACTTCAGCTGATAATTCAGCAAAAGTTTCACTGTAATTTTCAGGTTGAAATATCGGATCATATCCAAAACCATGATTTCCAGTTTTATTCATAGTAATAATTCCTTTTGCCAAGCCGGTAAAAAGATGCTGAGCGCCATTTAAATTTAATGCAATAACGGTCTTGAACTGTGCACTGCGATCTTCTTCATTTTTCAGAGCATCCAAAAGTTTATTCATGTTATCATCAGCATTTTTCTGTTCACCCGCATATCTAGCCGAATAAACGCCCGGTTCTCCATTTAAAGCTTTTACCTCTAAACCGGTATCATCTGCAAAACAGTCGTAACCATATTTTTCAGTTACATAATCAGCCTTTAAAATCGCGTTACCTTCAATTGTATCTACCGTTTCTGGAATTTCTTCATGACAGCCAATATCTTCTAAGCTTAAAAGCTGAATAGATCCGTTAAGAATACTTTGAATCTCTTTGATTTTATTTAAATTATTTGAAGCGAAAACGAGTTTCATGAGTGTTATATTTTAAAGTGAATTTTTCGATTAAAAAGATAAAAGTGATTCCAAATGTATAAGCAAGAATATCACTCCAAAGAAAACCTTGTCCTAAAACGTATCTTCCAAAAAGTGTTTTTCTAAGTGCTGTGATCCAGTCGCTTTGATAAAGCTGCAAGAACTCAATACTATAACATATTAATAAAGAATAGATTATTATAAAAATGGCTTTTTTATGGGTAAACAAGATTCGAACTAGGAAATAGATCATAATCGCATATAGAAAATCGCCAATCCATAACGGAATAAATGAGATTTTCCTTGAAAGAATTCCCAGAAGAATAACGGTCAGAAATAAAACGGAATATTGTATTCTGGTTTTGTTCAAGTTTTTTTTTGTTTAAGACAAAGTTAGATCAATTTTTTTATTTGTAGAGTATGTAATTCCCTTTGTGAAAGTTTTACACTTTGATAAAAAGAAAATCAAAATAGAGGCAGTGAGATTTTTTTATAAATAGAAAAGTACAAACATTAAAATCACCTGCTTTATTTTATAAATTTATCTATTCGATAAACCATCTATAAAAGTTAATCACATGAATTTAAAAACTTTTGCTTTGTTTTTTACTTTGTTTCTTATTGGAAATTACTGTAATGCACAAAAAGGAGATTCTTTTAATATAAAAAAACAGCTTGATTATTGCCAAGTGCAGGCTTCAAAAACATTAAAAGTGATTCCGAATAACGGAACTTTACCCAGAACAGTTCCAAACGGAAGCAAGGAATGGAATTTTGTAAATTATAAAGACTGGACAAGCGGATTCTGGCCAGGTGAACTTTGGTATTTATATGAAACTACAAAAGATAAGAAATGGGAAAAGGAAGCGGATAAATTTACACGTCTCCTAACACCTTTATCTGTAAGCAAAGCGGCTGATCATGATTTAGGATTTCAGATTTTTAATAGTTTCGGAAATGGATATCGATTGACTAAGAATCCTGCTTACAAAAAAATCATATTAAAAACAGCTGACACGCTGGCAATACTTTTTAATCCTAAAGTAGGTACAATTCAATCTTGGCCGCACAATAAAATGGGCGGGCACAATACGATCATCGATAATATGATGAACTTGGAAATGTTGTTTTGGGCTTCTAAAAACGGAGGTAATAAAAAGTTATACGATATTGCTGTAAAACATGCTGAAACAACAATGAACAACCATTTTAGACCTGACTATACATCTTATCATGTGGTAATTTATGATCCTGAAACGGGGAAAAAAATTAAAGGTCAAACAGCTCAAGGTTATAGTAATGAAAGTATGTGGGCGCGCGGGCAGGCGTGGGCAATTTATGGGTTCACAATGGTTTATAGAGAAACAAAAGATCCAAAATTTTTAGATTTTGCTCATAAAATTACTCGTGTTTATTTAGATAAATTGACAACAGAAGATTTAATTCCGTATTGGGATTTTAATGCGCCAAATATTCCAAATGAACCAAGAGACGCTTCGGCAGCAGCAATTGTATCTTCAGCTCTTTTAGAATTGAGTTCCCATACAAAATATCCTGTTTTGAAAAAGGAGTATTTGACTAAAGCTAAAAAAATGATTGTTTCGCTTTCTGATAATTACCAAAGCCATGATGTAAATTCTGCCTTTTTATTGCATTCAACAGGTCATAAACCAGCAGACAGCGAAGTAGATTGTTCGATAAATTACGCAGATTATTACTATCTTGAAGCACTTTTAAGACTTCAAAAAATTAAATAAAATAGATTATGTTAAAGAAAATCACTCAAATCTCGCTTGCTGTTATAGTGGTATTAATGGTTGTAAGCTGTAAAAATGCAAAACAAAAACTTCAAGAGTTTGTAACTTCTTATAATGCTGCAGCGCCAGCTTTTAAAGCTGAAAATGTTACACTGACAACAGCTCGAGGATATATCAATGATGATAAAATTGAACTGCGATTTGAAACTAATTTAGAACAAAATGCTCCTAATAAATTAGCGGCAGGCATTGCGTTTGATAAATTATTGAAGGAAATGATAAGGAAAAATCAAATTCCTAAAGATCTGGTAGAAGAAGGGATTCAGTTTGATGCCTATTTTTTGGCAGATGATAATACCGTTTTTGTAAAACAGATTATAAATAAAGAAACGTTGCCAGAATTACTGAATTAAACTTATTCAATGTGTTTTATAAAATTATTATTGAGTGCACTCAATAATAATTTTGGTAAAGTTTGAGTTATAATAAAAATGCCTCTTTAATAATAAAGAGGCATTTTTGTTTAATTTATTTTGGTAACATTTGTCAGGTTATCTGGGAAATACAACTCTGATAAATTTGTAAATTCATCACCACGCATAAATATATTAATATCTACATCAGCAAAAGAGGTTTTTCCTGCTGCGGCCAAAAGTTCGTTTGCAGAATGAAGTGTATTTTTATGAAAATGATAAACACGATCTGATTTATCTGTAACGACCAAACCTTTCATCAGCATTTTGTTTTGTGTAGCAACTCCAGTTGGGCATTCGTTATTATGACAACGTAAAGCTTGAATACAGCCAAGTGAAAACATAAAACCACGAGCACTGTTACACATATCAGCACCTAAAGCAATTGCATGAAGAATAGAATATCCAGAAATAATTTTCCCGCTTCCTATAATACGTATTTTGTCACGAATATTTAATCCAATCAATGTTTTGTTTACAAATATTAAGGCTGGCTCAAATGGCATTCCAACACCATCAGCAAATTCTAAAGGCGCGGCGCCAGTTCCTCCTTCGGCACCATCAATAGTTATAAAATCAGGATAAGTGTCTTCGGTAATCATTTCGTGGCAGATTGCTTCAAATTCAGCTGTGTTACCAATACATAATTTAAAGCCGATAGGTTTTCCATTAGATAACTCTCGTAATTGTGCAATAAAGCGAATCAAACCTTTAGAATCAGAAAAAGCATGATGACCTGGAGGAGAAAGAATCATTGTATGCGGTTGAACTCCTCTAATTTTTGCAATTTGTTCCGTATTTTTTTTTGCCGGAAGTACGCCTCCATGTCCAGGTTTTGCACCTTGAGAAAGTTTAATTTCGATCATTTTTACGTTTGGAAGATTTGCCTTTTCAGAGAAATTTTCTGGGCTGAAATTTCCTTCAGCATCACGACAGCCAAAATAGCCTGTACCAATTTGCCAAGTAATATCACCTCCGCCGGCAAGATGAAATTCCGTCAATCCGCCTTCTCCCGTATTTTGATAAAAATTCCCTTTTTGAGCGCCAATATTTATAGCTCGAACTGCATTTTCGCTAAGCGAACCAAAACTCATCGCAGAAACATTAAATAAAGAAGCTGAGTAAGGTTGTTTACAGTCTTTTCCGCCTACTAAAACACGAGGTAATTCTTCGTTAACTTTAGCAGGAAAAATAGAATGTTTTATTCCCTCATAACTTTCAGTGTTTAAATTTTGCTGCGTTCCAAAAGGAGTACTCGAGTCAATATTTTTAGCTCTTTGGTAAACTAATGAGCGCTGATTTCTGGAAAAAGGTTTTCCATCTGTAGATCTTTCAATAAAATATTGCTGAATTTCGGGTGCGATCATTTCAAATAAATATCTGAAATATCCCAAAACCGGGAAATTTCTTAAAATGGCATGTTTTTCTTGAGATGCGTTGTAAGCACCAACAAGTAATAATACAGGAAGAATTATTACTAATAAAAAACCACGTCCAGTATAATAGTAAATTGCTGCAACAATTAGAAACAATAAGAATCCGTAGATAAAGAATTTTTTTCTCATGTTTTTAAAGTATTAATAAGGTAAAATTTTAATTAGTTGAATCGTAATCTAACATAGACGTGTTTAATGCCTTTTTTGTCAGATTCTCTTTCATCGATTTCTAGAATATCTGTAAGTGATTTTAGCATTGGTGTAAGCTTAGAAAATCCGTAATTCCTTGGGTCAAATTCGGGTTTCTTTTTTACGATCAGATTTCCAACATCTCCCAAAAACGCCCAGCCGTCATCATCTTCAATATCTTCAATAGTAGCTTCGATAAGTTCGATGGTTTGTTTGTCAATTTTATGAAGTGCTTTTTCTGCAGGTTTTTCAACTAGTTTTTTAGTATCTGCAGCAGCCACTGTTTTAGGTTTCTTTTTCTGAATTGCACCGTCTAAAACCTCAATGTATATAAATCTGTCGCAGGCAGCAATAAAAGAACTTGGCGTTTTCTTTTCACCTATACCAATTACTTTCATGCCAGATTCTCGAAGACGTACTGCTAAACGGGTAAAATCGCTGTCGCTCGAAACGATACAAAAACCATCGAGTTTTCCAGAGTAAAGCAAATCCATTGCATCAATAATCAAAGCGGAATCTGATGAATTTTTTCCAACCGTATAACTGTATTGCTGAATAGGAGTAATTGCGTGCTCTAATAATACAGATTTCCATCCGTTTGCATTTGGCTTTGTCCAATCAGCATAAATACGTTTTGTAGTTGGTGTGCCAAACTTTGCGATCTCTTCCATCATGCCTTTCACGTTGCTGTAAGGTACATTATCTGCATCGATAAGAACAGCTAATTTTAGATCTTTTGAGTTGCTTAAAGCCATTATTTCAATATTAGAAAAATTAGTATTCTCAAAGTTAAAATTAAAATTCGTTTTTATCTGAATTTTAGGTCAAATAAGTGTTTTAGCGGTTCTAAATTATTTTGGTTATAAATAAGTTTTTGTTTTAGAAAATTAATTAAAGATAAATTTGTCTTTTATAATAAAATTAAATAATTTTGTATGGAATTAATTAATCAGATATGTTTTCAAAAGCGTGTGAGTACGGAATTAGGGCTTCTATTTTTATTGCAACGAAATCTTCTAAAGGAATAAGGGTTGGAATAAAAGATGTGGCGAAAGAGATTGACTCTCCGGAACCGTTTACGGCCAAGATTATGCAGATTTTGACTAAAAGCGGAATAATCCATTCTGCTAAAGGAGTTGGGGGCGGATTTGAAGTTTCGAATGAGGCATTAAAAACGATAAAATTAATTCAGATTGTAGATGCTATTGATGGGGACAAAATTTATAGAGGCTGCGGTATTGGATTAAAAGAATGTTCTGAAGAGCATCCCTGTCCAGTTCATCATGATTTTAAAAAGATTAGAGGTTTGCTTTTAGAGATGCTTACTAAAACAACTCTAGAACAGCTGGCGTTAGGAGTAAAATCAGGAGACTTTTTTTTAAAAACATTGAATATAAACGATTAAATATTAAATAAATACGTAAAAAATGAATACAAAAACCAAAATTTCACTATTGATCCTAATGGGATTTTTAACAATAACTTCTTGCGGTAAAAAAGAAACTGCTCCAGTTGAAGAATCTACAGAAGTAAATGATACTTCTACTGAAGGAGAAGCTGCTCCAGTAACTTCAACTGCAGAAAATGTATTAGTTATTGAAGGAAACGACCAAATGCAGTTTAGCACCAATGAATTGAAAGCAGTTGCAGGAAAACCAATCACGCTTACTTTAAAACATGTTGGTAAAATTCCAAAAGAAGCAATGGGACATAATCTAGTTATTCTTCAAGAAGGTACAGATCAAGCTGCTTTTGCTTTGAAAGCGAATGATGCTAAAGCAACTGATTTTATTCCAGAATCTGAAAAAGCTTCAATTATTGCTCATACTAAATTATTAGGAGGAGGAGAAGAAGATACAATTGAGTTTACAATTGATAAAAAAGGATCATATCCATTTATCTGCTCTTTCCCTGGTCACGTGGCCATGATGAAAGGTGTATTGATTGTTGAGTAAATAACCAAAACTCCGAATTCTTTAAACAAGGTTTGGAGTTTTTTTAAAAACAAATAAAAGATAAAAATGTCTTTTATTGAATTAAATAGAAATGAAAAGAGAAAAAAAATTGTGGATAGTCTTTATTCTTGTAATGGCTATATCATTTTCTGTATTAGGTTATTACGGTTACGAAATTTATCAGCAGGCTCCGCCGGTACCGAAAGAGATTGTTTCTGATAGCGGTAAAGTTATTTTTTCTGAAGAAGAAATTAAGGACGGACAAAATATCTGGCAGAGTATAGGCGGACAGGAAGTTGGTTCGATTTGGGGTCACGGTGCTTACGTTGCACCAGATTGGACGGCAGATTGGCTGCATCGTGAAGCAGTTTTTATACTGGATAAATTTGCCCAAAAAGACTTCAATAAAAACTTTGATGAACTTGATGAGGAAAAACAATCTGCCTTAAAAGTTCGTTTGCAAAAAGATGTACGAACTAATCGATATGATCCAAACACAGGAGTTCTTACTATATCTGAAAACCGTGTTGCGGCAATTGAAGGTTTGAGCGAATATTATAAAGGTCTTTTTACCAATGATCCAAAATTTGATAAACTGAGAGAGGAATATGCAATTCCTAAAAACTCTATTAAAGATGAAGAGAAAATGCATAAAATGAATGCGTTTTTCTTTTGGGCAACATGGGCAACAGTTACAAATCGTCCTGATTCAGATATTTCGTACACACACAATTGGCCTGCAGATGAATTAGTAGGTAATAAAGCAACTAAAGAACTTTTAGCTTGGTCTGGTGTCAGTATTATTTTATTGATTTTAAGTGTTGGTATTTTAGTGTTCTATCATGCAAAATCGGGTGAAGAGGAAGAATTTCCGCTTCCAAAAGAAGATCCAATCATTAAACAAGGTAAAACTCCATCGATGGGATTGGTTACAAAATACTTCTGGATCGTTAGTTTGTTAATGGTTTTACAAATGGTGTTCGGGATAATAACGGCTCATTATGGAGTTGAAGGAAATGGTTTATACGGTATTCCAATCGATCAAATTTTACCTTATGCAGTAACAAGAACATGGCATACACAATTGGCTATTTTCTGGATCGCAACAGCTTGGCTTGCAACTGGACTTTATATTGCACCTGCAGTTTCGGGGAAAGATCCTAAATTTCAATGTTTTGGAGTAAACTTCTTATTCGTTGCTTTATTGATAATTGTTTTGGGATCAATGGTAGGACAATGGTTTGGCGTAATGCAGAAACTGAATTTAGTACAAAACTTCTGGTTTGGTCACCAAGGTTATGAATATGTTGATTTAGGTCGTTTTTGGCAGATTTTCCTTTTGATTGGGTTGTTTTTATGGCTTGCTTTAATGATTCGTCCATTAATACCAGTTTTAAAGAAAAAAACAGAAGAAAAAAATCTAATCATTTTATTCCTAGTTTCCTGTACTGCAATTGCAATGTTTTATGGAGCCGGTTTAATGTGGGGAAGACAAACGAATCTGGCTATTGCTGAATATTGGAGATGGTGGGTTGTTCACCTTTGGGTTGAAGGATTCTTTGAAGTATTTGCAACGGTGGTTATTGCTTTCTTGTTTGTTCGATTAGGATTATTGAAAACTAAAACAGCAACATTGAATGTTTTGTTTGCAACGATTATTTTCATGTCGGGAGGTATTTTAGGAACTTTTCACCATTTGTACTTCTCAGGAACTCCAACTGCAATTATGGCATTAGGAGCTACTTTCAGCGCATTAGAAGTTGTGCCTTTAACTTTAATTGGATTTGAAGCGTATCAAAACTATAAAATCTCAAAATCAACACAATGGATTGCTGATTACAAATGGCCGATTTATTTTATGATTTCTGTGGCATTTTGGAATTTTCTCGGAGCTGGAATTTTCGGATTTATTATCAATCCTCCAATCGCACTTTATTATGTACAAGGTTTAAATACTACGCCATTGCACGGACATACTGCTCTGTTTGGGGTTTATGGAATGCTGGGAATAGGTTTAGTATTATTTGTATTGAGAAGTTTATACAGAAATGTAAACTGGAATACTAAACTGCTTAAAATTACTTTTTGGAGCTTAAATATTGGTTTGTTCTTGATGGCAATATTGAGTTTGCTTCCAATAGGAGTATGGCAGGCAATCGAAAGTATCGATCACGGTATGTGGTATGCTCGCTCATCAGAATTAATGCAGCAGCCGGCAATGATTACCTTAAAATGGCTTCGTGCAATAGGAGATTCTATATTCGGAATCGGATTTATAACAATGGCTTGGTTTGTATTTGACCTGACCTTAAAAAATAAAAACAAATAAAAATTAAAAATTGATTATCATGGAAAATTTAAAAAATAAAACAATCGGATCTTTTGTAGCTCAGGATTTTAGAACAGCTGCAGTATTTTCAAAATATAGAATTGATTTTTGCTGTAAAGGAAACAGAACAGTTACTGAAGTATGCGAAAAACAAAAAATAGATTCTGATGCTTTGCTGCAAAGTGTTTATGAGGTTTTACAATCAGAAAATAATGGTTCTATAGACTTTAATTCTTGGCCTTTAGATTTATTGGCAGATTATATAGAGAAAACGCATCATCGTTATGTAGAGGAAAAATCACAGACACTTCTTGCTTTTTTAGATAAATTATGCAAAGTACACGGAGCAAATCATCCTGAATTATTTAGAATAAATGAGTTGTTTATAGGTTGTGCAGGAGAATTGTCACAGCACATGAAAAAAGAGGAATTAGTTTTATTTCCTTTTGTAAAGAGAATGGTTAAAACAAAAGAATCTGATGGAGTTTTATCACAACCATCATTTGGAACTGTATCAAACCCAATTGCAATGATGATGCATGAACATGATAATGAAGGAGAACGTTTTAGAGAAATTGCGAGTTTGACAAATAACTATACACCTCCTGCAGATGCTTGTACAACGTACAGAGTAACTTTTGCAATGCTTAAAGAGTTTGAAGAAGATTTACATAAACATATTCATTTAGAGAATAATATCTTGTTTCCTAAAGCTGTTGCTCTAGAGAAAGAATTTGTTGAAGTCGAATAACGATTAAATTTTAATAGTCGAAAACACCGATAAATGTCAAAGTATTGAGTATTATCGGTGTTTTTTATGGCAACTATTTACTACTTTTAATATTCTTAAAATGGAATTTTTTAAAATGTATTCTCAAAAAAACTGGATTATTTGCTGCTTTTTTAATTTCTTGATTGCTTGTATTTTCGGGTTATTAATGCGGTATGTATATCTTTTTCCTTTAAACTTCATAAACTATAGTTTTCTGCTTCATGCACACTCTCATGTAGCGATGCTGGGCTGGGTTTACATGATGGTTTATGTTTTAATTGTACACTTTTTTATTCCGAAAGAAAAAAGTGAGAAGCCTATTTACGGTCGTTTATTTTGGTGTACCGAAATTGCGGTTATCGGAATGATGGTTACTTTTCCTGTTCAGGGGTATGCATTGTTTTCGATCATTTTTTCGACAATGCACATTTTATTGAGTTATCTTTTTTGCAGATTGGTTTGGAAAGATAGCTTTAAAGACAAAGCTCCCGCCGTTAGATTTTTAAAAACGTCGGTTTTGTTTATGGTTTTGTCCACTTTTGGAGTTTGGTGTTTAGGTCCTGCAGTTAGCACGCTTGGCAAACAAAGTGCATTTTATCAAATAGCTATTCAGTTTTTTCTTCATTTTCAGTTTAACGGCTGGTTTTTATTTGCCGTTTTGGCTTTGTTTTTAAAACAATTTCAAGATGCAATTGATAAACGAAAGTTCAAGATATTTTACTCTCTTTTGGTTGTTTCGATTTTTTTAACACTTGCATTTCCTATTCGATGGTTTGTAGAAAATAACATTTTGAATTGGATTAATACTCTTGGAGTTGTATTGCAATTACTTGCTTTTATTTACTTCTGTAAAATGCTGAAGCCTCAAATGATCAATTTTAAAGCCAATTTGAATCGAACTGGAATGTTGTTCTATAGTTTGGCTTTGTGTTCTTTATTCCTGAAAATAGGAATTCAATTATTGACAATTTTCCCAAATATTGCCGAAGTTTCACATCAAATTAGAAATTTTGTAATTGGTTTTATTCACTTAACAACTTTAGGAATTATAACAGGTTTTTTGTTTGGAATATTAGTCCAAAATAAGATGCTTTCAGGTGATTCTTCTGTAATGAAAAATGGAGCAAAGTGTTTTATTTTAGGGTATATTGCTACAGAAATTTTGTTGTTTTTTCAAGGCGGACTTTTCTTTTTTGGAAAAGGCACGATATCATTTTATTATCAAAGTATTTTGATATTTAGCTTGCTTCTTGTTTTGGGATTAGTTTTAATGATGATCTCAATAATAAAAAAACATTCGTAAAACAAAAAAGTCCCAGAGGGACGATATATTTATAGAATGTTTGTCTGCGATATGTAAAAGCCGCAGAGGGGAGATACATTTTGAAATTATATTGAATAGGATATATCGCTCCGCTGGAGCTTTAAAACGGACTATAATATTGTCTATAAATATGCAGCTTCTCTGAAGCTATTGATCATACGGATATATTTTAATAATGATCTCAACAAAAAAACATTCGTAAAACAAAAAAGCCCCAGAGGGACGATATATTTATAGAATGTTCGTCTGTGATATGTAAGAGCCCCAGCGGGGCGACATCTATCAAAAGGCTTTGTAAACAAAAAACAAGAGCCGATCCATTCCTAAAATCTACTCTTGTTTTTCTACTAATCAACCTATTTACTATTTCTAAATTTTTTCTGCTTCTTGATTTATTGTTGTTATGGTTTTATCATTGTTTACGCCCAAACCTTCTTGCTGAAATATCAATTCTCCATCCGGATTAAAAACGCTTATAATATTGGAATGCGAAAAATCTATTGGAGATATCTGCTTGTAATTAACAGCCAAAACTGCGGCAAACTCACGAGTATTTTCTTCTGATGAACGTAAAAAAAGCCAGGGATCTTGATTCATTTTATTAGCAATTGCAAAATCTTTTAGCTTTTCGGGAGTATCAGTTTTGGGATCAATACTCACCAAAATAAGTTTTACATGTTGTTTGGTTTTTTTATCAAGTTTAGATTCAATATCTCTCATATCTGCCACTAATCTTGGGCAGGCAGCTTTACAACTGGTGTAAATCATAACCATAACAAGAACATTTCCTTTTAGACTTTTCAATTCAATATCTTTTCCGTCCTGAGTTGTCCATTTTGAAGGCAAATTGTAAATAGATAAATCACTAATCTCTTTGTTTACAGGTGCTGAATCCTTTTTCTTATCAGACTCTTTACAGCTTTGCAAAGAGAATAATAGAATAAATACAGCTATAATTGTTTTTTTCATTTGAAAGTAATTTAAGTTAACGTTTTGGGTTTGTGTCGCTGGCACATCTAAAACCTAGATTTCGAGTAGAATACTGTGCTTTAAGACTTCCTCTAAAAGCGTAACGCATAAATGCAGCATAATCCATTAAATCTGTTGCGTTTACAGAACCGCTTCCGCAGAATAAATTCTTGTCGCTGCTTTTGTCTTTTCTCGATTCTCCAGACAAAAAAATGCTGTTAAAATCTGATGTCCATTCCCAAACTAAACCATGCATATCGTAAACTCCCCAATAATTTTTGAAAGTCTTTCCAATTTGATTTTCGTAAGTTCTCGATTTCTCATACCAAGATAAGATGTATTCATTGAATTGCTTTTTAGTTCTGGCGTCGACTTTTTTTTCATCGGCCATAGCCACATATTCCCATTCATCCATTGTAGGTAATCGTTTTCCTTGGCATTCGCAGTATTTTTTGGCAGCAAACCAAGAAACACTTGTTACTGGTGATTTAGGATTTGCACTTCCAAAATCAAAATCATTAGTCCAATAGGACAAATAACTTTTGTCGGCAAAAATCCCTTTTATTTTAGATTTTGCATACGAAGGATTTTTTTTGATGAAGTTTAAAAACTCACTATTGGTAACAGGATAAATATCCATGTAGAACGATTTTACAACTACAGGTTTTTTGGTGGTGGCTCCGTAAAGAGGGACAAACGAGCCCTCTTTTATGGGAACCATTCCAGATTCTTGAGCTTTTAATCCTGTAAGCATCAAGAAAAAAATAAGAATGAAAATGTTTTTTTTCATGCGAAAAATGTTGCTGTTATCTTAGCGCTTTTACCATTTCTGGCGTTACTTCGGTTTTATTATTACCCCAGCTGTTATAGATGTAAGTAAGAACATTTGCTATTTCATCGTCAGATAAATTTTGAGCCGGCATTACATTGTTGTATTTTTTACCATTCACAGTTACCTCACCCGTTAAACCATGTAAAATAGTATTGATAGAACGTTTTGGATCTGCATTTAAATAATCTGATTTTGCAAGAGGAGGGAAAGTTCCTGGAATTCCTTGCCCTTCAGATTGATGACAAGCAAAACAAGTGGTTCCGAAAATTTCTTTTCCAATATTAATTTTTTCAGCAACAGAACGTTTTGGAATTGCTGTTTTTGCAGCTGAGCTTCCAGGCATTTTCTGAATTGTTCCACCTTCAGGTAAATAAATACCTTCCTGAATAGTTCCTGAATAAATGTTTTTATTTTCTTTTCCTTCCACTTTCAACATTCCTAAAGCACCTTTGTTAAAGGCTCTAAAAATAGAGTGGTCAACTAATATAAAAGTTCCTGGAGTTTCGACTTTAAAATCAACAATTGCAGCTCCGCCCGCTGGAATTAAGGTTGTTTGTACATTTTTATTGATTGTACTTCCACCTTCAACATGAACACTGTCGAATATTTCGCCAATAACGTGGAAAGAAGAAACTAAGTTTGGACCTCCATTACCAACATATAAACGAACAGTTTCGCCTACTTTAGCAGTTAATTCACCGCCGTTTGTTAAAGACCCCACTTTTCCATTAAATACTACATAATCAGGAGTTTCTTTTACAGCTTTGTTCATATCAAATGCTTGTAATCCTTTAGCACCATATTCTCCTTGCGTATAAAAGTCTCCCTGCATAACGTAGTATTCCTTGTCAACAGGAGGAAGTCCGCCTTCAGGTTCTACTAGAATTAAACCATACATACCGTTTGCAATATGCATTCCTACTGGAGCAGTAGCACAATGGTAAACATATAAACCTGGATTAATTACTTTAAAACTAAAGACTTTTTCATGTCCCGGAGCTACAAGTGATGAGGTTGCGCCACCACCAGGACCAGTTACGGCATGTAAGTCTATATTGTGAGGCAGTTTGTTGTCTGGGTGATTTTTTAAGTGAAATTCAACTTCATCTCCAACACGTGTTCTAATAAAACTTCCCGGTACAGATCCTCCAAAAGTCCAATACGTATATTTTACGCCATCGGTCATTGTACCTTCTTGTTCTTTAATTTCCATGTTAAGTTTTAGCTTCATAGCAGTTCTGTTTCCAACTGGTTTTGGAACTAGAGGAGGTGCAGTAAGTTCTGCATTCATTTCTCCTTCGGTCATGATATCTGCATAGTTTACAGCTTCCTCTTTTTTACAGCTTCCTAAAAAAAGAGCAATAAAAAGTAAGCTCAAAAAGAGACTCATTTTAATCTGAATGGTATGTTTCTTTTCCATAAGTAATTGGTTTTGTTTTCATTTTAAATTTTAATCAAAAATAAAAGACTATTTTGTCTTTTATTATGATAAAAGTCATAGAATGGTTACTAATATTTCGCTTAATTAATTGTAGAATGATCATTTTTTGGTAAAATTATATTAACTCAAAATGTTTATACTATTCAAAAAAAAGGCAATTATTTGGGGATAAAAAACAGAAATAAAATACAGCAGTGAAACTAAATCAGACTGTTGAAAAAATATAAAAAAGAATACTTTGAGTATCAAATATAAAAAAAATACTATAAACTACAATCTTGATAACTTTGGTTTTTGAGTTTTTTTTCTTGATTTGTAGAATTCAAATGGGAGCAAATTTATTTACGAATCATGTCTTTTTTTTAAAATAAAAATAAATGACTGTCTGAATTTTAGAATAATAATGATTATTTTTGCTCGCTGATTAAGTTAAAAATATTACTACACTATATTATGGTAAAAGATTTATTCGAAAGAATTCAAGAAAATAAAGGACCTTTAGGAAAATGGGCTTCTCAAGCAGAAGGTTATTATGTTTTCCCAAAGTTAGAAGGAGAGTTAGGTCCTAGAATGACATTTCATGGAAAAAATATCCTAAACTGGAGTTTAAATGATTATTTAGGTTTAGCAAATCACCCAGAAGTTCGTAAGGCAGATACTGATGCAGCAATTCAATTTGGAGCAGCTTATCCAATGGGAGCTCGTATGATGTCTGGACACACAACTTACCACGAGCAATTAGAAAATGAATTGGCTTCTTTTGTAATGAAAGAATCTGCTTATTTATTAAATTTTGGTTACCAAGGAATGGTTTCTATCATTGATGCATTGGTTACTAAAAATGACATCATTGTTTATGATGTTGATTCGCATGCTTGTATCATTGATGGAGTTCGTTTGCATATGGGTAAACGTTTTACTTACAAGCACAATGATCTTGAAAGTATGGAGAAAAACCTGCAGCGTGCTACAAAAATGGCCGAAGAAACGGGCGGTGGTATCTTGTTTATTACTGAAGGTGTTTTTGGAATGCGTGGACAACAAGGTAAATTGAAAGAAATTGTTGCAATGAAGCAAAAATACAATTTCCGTTTATTAGTTGATGATGCACACGGTTTTGGTACTCTTGGAAAAACAGGTGCTGGAGCAGGTGAGGAGCAGGGAGTTCAAGACGATATTGATGTTTACTTCTCGACTTTTGCAAAATCAATGGCTAATATTGGTGCTTTCGTTGCAGCAGATAAAAATATTATTGATTATTTAAAATACAACTTACGTTCGCAAATGTTTGCTAAAGCGCTTCCGATGATCCAAACAATTGGTTCATTGAAACGTTTAGAATTATTGCGTAATTCATCTTCAATCAAAGATAAACTTTGGGAAAATGTAAATGCATTGCAAAACGGACTTAAAGATAAAGGGTTTAATATTGGTGATACAAACACTTGTATTACACCAGTTTATTTAGAAGGAAGTATTCCTGAAGCAATGGTAATGGTAAACGATTTAAGAGAAAATTACGGTATTTTCCTTTCTATTGTTGTTTATCCAGTTATCCCAAAAGGAATTATTTTGTTAAGAATGATTCCAACAGCTTCACATACTTTAGCTGATATTGAAGAAACATTAACTGCATTTGAAGCGATTCGTGAAAAATTAGTTAGCGGAACTTATAAAGAAATTGCAGAGCGTACAACTGTTGACGTTTCGTAGTTAATTTTAAAAAAAAAATTTCCTTAAATGGAAATTATGTAAAAAAATCCATTCCGTTATACGAATGGATTTTTTTTATTTGAAGTAACTTTAAATTTGTAATCAGAAAATAAAATGAATAATTATGAAAAAGATACTTATACTAACGACTCTAATTTTGATTGTTTTCGTTTCTTGTAAAAAAACAGCAGATACAGAACCGGTTCAAATTGCTCCAAACGCTCCAAAAGAGGTTCAAATAGAAGAACCTGCAGGTGATCAATGTTATGCTTTAAGAGCAAATGGCAATGTGATTGAATTGAGTTTTAATGTAAACTCGCACCAAGAGGTAAATGGAAAATTAAACTACAGTATATCTGGAAAAGATAAAAATGAAGGAACTTTAATTGGAAACATGAAAGGCGATACGCTTATCGCTGATTATACTTTTACTTCAGAAGGAGTTTCATCTGTGCGAGAAGTTGCATTTCTGCAAAAAGACGGAGCGTTAATAGAAGGATTTGGAGATGTTATTCAAGCTAATGATAAAGTGACTTTTAAGGATAAAACCAAACTAAAGTTTGATCAAAAAAACACATTGACTAAGACAGATTGTAAAGTAGAATAGTAAAATGTTATTGATACAAAAAATCCATTCGTTTATTGCGAATGGATTTTTTGTATGTTTCAAATCAGATATTGATTTTTGTAACTAAAGACCTTTAAAGGTATTTCAAATATGTTTTTCTTTGACAGTGAATTTTTGGATCAAAGTTTTTCCATAGTAAATGAATGGCAGTATTCTCAGCTAATTCTGGAGTTCTGATGCAATTTACAATTCCTTTTTCGGAGAAAGTTTTGAAATATTCATCAAAAATAATTGCCGTAACTCCTTTATTTTGGTAATCAGGATGAACGCCGATAAGATAAAAGACTACATCTTTACTTTTCTTTCTTGCTTTTAAAAGATGAAGAAAACCAAAAGGAAAAAGTTTTCCTTTCGCCTTTTGTAAAGCTTCAGTAAAACTTGGCATAACAATACTGAAAGCTACTAAATTATCATCTTTATCGACTACAAATTTTATATATTCAGGATTGATAAAACTAATATATTTCTTTTTAAAATACTCCTTCTGAACATCTGAAATTGCAACAAATGAAGCTAATTTTGCATATGATTCATTAAACAAATCAAACATTTTGTCGACATGCGGCATAATATCTTTTGTTTTAGTGAAATTTAAAGCCCTAAGTTCATAACGTTTTTTAATTAAAGCCTGTGCTTTAAGGAAAAATTCTGGTTTTACATTCGAAAAAGGAAATATGCTTTCGATATATTCTTTTTCAACCTGAAAGCCTAGTTTCTCAAAATGAGTTACATAATACGGATTGTTGTACCAAGTAATCATCGTTCCCATTTGATCAAAACCTTCTGTAAGAACACCAACTTTGTCTAAATTAGAGAAACCCATCGGACCTTCTGTATGCTCAAGATTATGTTTTCGTCCTAACTCATATACTTTTTCAAGCAGTGCTTTTGTAACCTCTATGTCATCAATTACATCAAACCATCCAAAGCGCACTTTTCTTTTATGCTGATTATTTACTTCGGCCCAATTGATAATTGCTGTAATTCTTCCCACAATTTCATTGTTTTTATAAGCAAGATAAAAGTAGGCTTCGGCATTATCAAATGCAGGATTTTTTGTTTTATCAAAAGACTCTAATTCATCAGCAATAATAGGCGGCACCCAATATGGATTGTCTTTGTATAATGAAAATGGAAATTTGATATATTCGGTTAGTTCTTTTTTAGTTTTAGCTTCTTTAATTGTAATCATTAAGGTGGTATTATAAAAAATCCCTTAGTTTAGAGAGTTTGGTTATTAAAATTTATTCGTATTTAGCTTTGCGTTTTCTTTCTCTTGCCTGATAATCGATTTCTTTTTCATTGTCAGGATTCTTTTTAGCTCTTTCATTATTTTTAACCTCGATTTGTTTTTCTTTATACCATCCGTCGTAACGCCAAGAAAAACCTACACCGCCATATAAAACGGATGGAGTATTTTTAAAATTAGTACTTATCGAAGCATCGATCTGCATATTTGGCGATAAAAGATACGCCGCACCGCCGCGAACGATTGCATCGCTGTAGAAATCGCTTTTGTATCCTTGATTTTCAACAAAGCCAGACCATTTAGCATTAAATCCGTGTGTTAAGGTTAATATGTAACCATAACTTGGGTAATCAGTTCCAATATAATCTGCAATAATATTGGTTACAAAAACCCATCTTCCGCCTCCAAAAAGATTTTGTGTTACCAAAGCTACTTTTGGCGAAATTTCGCTGTTAGGCGAGAAATAATAAGGATTGTTTGCGCCAATAAAATTTGCCCCTGCAAACACAGAAACTGCTGGAATTAATTCACGCCATTTAAAACTGCGATTAGCTCTATAGCTGTAGATGTTTACTTCGTCTTTGTAGTTTTTGTAAGGATCATAAATCAAATATTTGGCTCCCAAAACAGTTTGTCTGAAATTATTTTTTTTGTAGCTGGTGTATGGAGTATCAAAGTTTTCCATTTGATATTGCAAATCAACAATAAATTCTAACTGTTCTAGAAAAGCACCATATCTAATAGTAAAGTCAGTGCCAAAACCACTCGCGTCGTAGTTTAGTAAATCATGTTTTTCTTTAATGCCATAAACGCCAATTTCTGCTTGAATAACAGATTTTCCAACTGCATAAGCAGACATAGTCTCGCCAGGTCTGTTTGAGTTTATTACATCAGTATATTGAGCAAAGAAAAATTGTGGTATTAAAAGAAGAGATGTAGAAAGTAAGTTTTTAATTTTCAACATAAATGTATTTTTTGATTAAAAAGCTATAACGCATTTCAAATGTACTATATTTTATTATTTATTTAAGATTGATATTTTAATTTTAAACAATGGATTTATTAATTTTGACAAAAATTATACAATTATGCAAGAAGCATCTTTTTCAGGTTTAATAAAAGCTATATGTTATATAATAGCATTTTATTATATTTTTAAATTTTTAGCTAGAATCTTTTTGCCAGTATTGGTAAAAAAAGCAGTTGAAAAAGCAGGAGAAAATTTTCAGAGACAACAACAATATAGTCAAGATAATTCTTGGCAGCAAACTCGTAACACTACAAAAGATGAGATAATCATCGATACCGCTAATGCAAAAAATCCTCGCGAAACCAAAAAGGTTGGGGACTATGTTGATTACGAAGAAATAGATTAAGTTTGTATCCTAAAAAATAGGATTCATCATTTAACCAAACTTGCCAAAATTGAAAATAGTAAATAAGTTCTATCCGCATGCCCTTGTAATTCTGGGTTTTATTCTTGTATCATTAGTTTATTTTTATCCAGTTCTGCAAGGAAAACAGATTTTTCAGTCAGATATTGCTCAATATACCGGAATGGCAAAAGAGCAGAATGACTTCAGGGCTGCTGAACATACTGAACCTTATTGGACAAATTCTGCTTTTGGAGGAATGCCTACTTATCAGTTAGGAGCAAATTATCCTAATGATTTTATTGGTAAAATTGACGATGTTTTACGTTTTTTACCGCGTCCTGCAGATTATCTGTTTCTATATTTCTTTGGGTTTTATGGTTTGTTATTGGTTTTAAAAACAGATCCATTAAAAGCTTTTATCGGCGCACTTGCCTTTGGTTTTTCAACTTATTTAATTATAATCCTTGGAGTTGGTCATAATGCAAAAGCGCATGCAATTGCATATATGCCGCTGGTTATTGCTGGATTTATACTCGTTTTTCAAAAAAAATATATTTGGGGAGGACTACTCACCATGTTTGCGGTTGCATTAGAAATTAATGCCAACCACTTTCAAATGACCTATTATTTATTGATTTTCTTATTGATACTTTCAGGTTATTTTGCTTTTACTTTTATAAAGAATAAAGAATATAAACCGTTATTAATTTCAATTGGTACTCTGGTTGTAGCGGGAATTTTTGCTATTGGAGCAAATGCCGCTAATTTAATGGCAACCAGCGAATATGCAAAGTATAGTATTCGTGATAAAAGCGAGTTAACTTTTAATCCTGACGGATCTAAAAATGAAACAACTGCATCAATGACAACAGACTATATTACGGAATATAGTTATGGAATTGCTGAAAGTTTAAATTTAATTGCGCCAAGAATTTTTGGTGGTTCCAGTCATGAAAATGTTGGTGTCGACAGCAGAATGTATTCGTTTATGCTAGAGCAGGGAGTACCAGCTAGTCAGGCAGAAGACTTTGTGTCAGGAATGCCGACGTATTGGGGAGATCAACCAATCGTTTCTGCTCCGGCTTATATTGGAGTTGTGGTTTTCTTTTTGGCAGTTTTAGCTTTATTTATTGATGAGAGAAAAATTAAATATGTATTCCTTACTGGAGCATTATTTACATTAGTGCTTTCTTGGGGGAAAAACTTTTCACTGCTGACAGACTTTTTTATCGAATATGTTCCAATGTACGATAAGTTTAGAGCAGTATCTTCTATTCAGGTAATTTTAGAATTATGCTTTCCTGTACTTGCAGTAATGGGATTACAATCTTTCTTTAAAGCTAAAGAAGAACCGAAACTACAGCAAAAAGCTTTAATTCAAACAGGTGTTTTTGGTTTAGGAATCATTGCGATTTTAGTAATTGCAAAAAGTTCTTTCCATTTTACAGGAATGAATGACAAATACTTCTTAGACAGTTATGGACCTGCTTTTGTTGATGCTTTAAAAGAAGATAGGATGTCTCTGTATTCAGCAGATTTACTTCGTTCAGGATTTTTTATTGTAGTTACATTTGGAGTTTTATGGTTATTTATAAAAAATAAATTTTCACAGACTACAGCTTTAATCATTGTTGCCGTATTGATGATTTTTGACTTGTTCTTTGTAGATAAAAAATATGTTTCGGCTAAAGATTTTGTTAGTCCAGTTCAAATTGCAGCTCCATTTCAGGAAACACCTACAGATACACAAATTTTAAAAGATACTTCAGTATATCGTGTTTTTGATCCGCAAGGACAATTGCAGGGAAGATCATCTTATTTTCATAAAACAATTGGTGGATATAGTGCAGTAAGACCTAGAAGAATGCAGCAGTTATATGATTACCAAATTGCTAAAAATAATTTAGAGATACTTAATATGTTGAATGTTAAGTATGTTATTCAAGCAGATAAAGATGGAAATCAAATTCCTACGATTAATCCTGATGCAAATGGAAACGCTTGGTTTGTAAGTTCAGTAAAACTTGTAAATAAACCAGACGATGTAATGAAAGCTTTAAATTATATTGATACTAAAAAAGTTGCAGTATTCAATGTTCGTGAACATGAAGGTAAATTTAGAAATGCCCGATTGAAAAAACAATGGGATACAACTGGAACAATTAAAGTAGTAGAATATAAACCAAACTATATTAAATACCAATCAGATAGTAAAGGCGATGCTTTGGCTGTTTTCTCTGAGATGTATTATAAAAATGGCTGGAATGCTTATGTTGATGGTCAATTGACAGATCATTTTCCTGTTGATTATGTTTTGAGAGCTATGGAAGTTCCTGCAGGAAAACATACAATTGAGTTTAAGTTTGAGCCTCAGGTTATAAAAACTGGAGGAGTAATTAACTTAGCTAGTTCAATAGGAATGGTATTGCTTTTAATTGGCGGAATTTATTTTGAACGTAAGAAGTCTCGTGAACAATCTAAGTAATAGGCTTTGGTTTTAAAATGAAACTCTCTAAGATTCTTAAAATTGTTCTTTTTCTCATTTTTGATTTAGTAATATATATTTTTTGCGGAATCTATATGATGGGTTATGATGACTTTTATGATGAAAGTCAAGGAGAATATTTTAGTTTTTCAAGTATGAAAACGGAATATAAAATTGTCTGGACATTTTATAACTTGTGGATAGTTTTAAATTGTTTGCTTTTCCTTTATATCATTTATAGAGTATTTAAGAAATTAGTTTTGAAATAACGTCTAAATATTTACACTTTTAAACAATAAACAATTTTCCTTGGAACAAAAGAAGCTCTTAATTATTACGTACTATTTTCCACCAGCAGGAGGACCGGGAGTACAGCGTTGGTTGAAATTTGTAAAATATCTTCCTGAATTTGATGTTCAACCTATTGTTTATGTTCCAGAGAATCCAACTTATCCAATTGTAGATGAAGGTTTGATAAGTGAAATATCTGATAAAGTAATTGTATTAAAGAATAAAATTTGGGAGCCTTATCAATTGGCTTCTGTTTTTTCAAAAAATAAAACGAAGAAGATAAGCTCGGGAATTTTTCCGCATAAAAAAAAGCAGACTTTTTTAGATAAGACTTTTCTTTGGGTTCGTGGGAATCTTTTTATTCCTGATGCTCGTGTTTTTTGGGTAAAACCTTCTGTTTCCTATCTTGAAAAATATATTAAAGAGAATAATATTGATACAATTGTAACATCTGGACCGCCTCATAGTTTGCATTTAATTGGTTTAGAATTAAAAGAAAAACTAAACGTAAAATGGTTTGCAGATTTTCGTGATCCTTGGACAACGATTGGTTATCACAAATCACTTCGTTTGTCAAATTATGCTGCAAAAAAGCACAAAAATTTAGAACAAAAAGTGCTTAATACTGCAGACACTATTATTGTAACAAGTAAAACTACAAAAACAGAATTTCAGTCTATTACCAATAAACCAATATCGGTAATTACAAATGGTTATGATCTTGAGAAAGTAGAGAAAGAACCACTAGACACGAAGTTTACTCTAGCACACATTGGTTCATTTTTATCAGAGAGAAACCCAAAATTTTTATGGGAATGTCTTGTTGAACTAGTTAACGAAATTCCTGATTTTAAAAAGCATTTAGAAATTAAATTAATTGGCGCCGTAAGTCAGGAAGTTTTAGATTCGATTGAAGAATTTAAACTGAATGATTATTTGAATCTTTTGGGATATGTTTCGCATCACGAAGCTATAGCACATCAAAAAAAGTCACAGGTTTTACTTTTAATCGAAATAAACTCAGAGGACACTAAAAGTATTATACCAGGAAAATTGTTTGAATACATGGTCTCAAATCGACCAATAATTGCGATTGGTCCGCAAGGTTCTGATTTTGCAGCTATTATTACAGAAACCAATACAGGAGTATTTTTTGATTATTCTGAAAAAGTGAAACTAAAAAGTGTAATTTTGGACTTTTATAATCAATTTTTGGAAGGAAAATTACAATCTTATGGTGTTGGTTTGCAACAGTATTCAAGAAAAAACCTTACCAAACAATTAGCACAGTTGATTAAAGAATCATAGTGCGCCAAATCTCAAATCTAAATTCATAAATCCGCAAATGGGTATTGTCTTAAATCAGTCTTTCAAAAACACTATTATTACCTATATAGGTTTCGGAATTGGAGCCATTAATACGCTTTATTTGTATCCTGTTTTTTTGGGGGCAACCTTTTATGGTTTGACTAATTATGTGACATCTTGTGCTAATGTAATTATGCCTTTGTTTGCGATTGGAATGCAAAATACTTTAGTCAAATTTTATTCGCAATATAAAACTGAAGAAGAAAAATCCCGTTTTTTATCCTTTACTGTTTTATTTCCTTTGCTGTTAATAATTCCAATTTTACTGATTGGTCTTGTTTTTTATGATGAGATTTTATTCTTCGTGTCAAAAAAGAACGCAATCGTAAAAAGTTATATCTGGTTAATACCATTTATAGGATTATGTATGGCATATTTTGAAATTTTTTATGCCTGGCTGCGAGTAAATATGCATTCTGTTTTTGGAAACTTTGTAAAAGAAGTTGGGTTGCGATTGTTTTCATTATTTCTGTTAATAGGCGTTTATTACGATTGGCTTAGCGTAGAAGGTTTTGTGTATGCAACAGCAGGTTTGTATTTTTTGGCATTCTTGATAACCATGTTATATGCATTCAGCATTCAGAAACCAACCTTTCAGTTTACAATACCAACAAATACGAAAGAAATATTAATATATACCTTTTATATTATTTTATCAGGAAGTGTTGCTAATTTACTTTTAGATGGTGATAAAATGATGTTGAATCAATATATGCAGATTGAAAATATTGCTTTCTATTCTGTAGCGACCTACATTGCTTTGGTAATTTCGGTGCCAAGTCGTGCGATGCATCAAATTGTTTATCCGATAACGGCAAAATTAATGCATGAAAATAAGTATGATGAATTGAATATACTTTATAAAAAAACTTCTATCAATTTACAAATGGTAGGCGGATTTGTAATGCTGTGTATTTTCGTCAACATTAATCAGCTTTACGAATTAGTGCCTAAAGAATACAGCGGAGGAATTTCAGTTGTATTTATGATTGGTTTGTCAAAATATTTCGACCTGATTTTAGGAAACAATAACGCCATTATTTTTAATACAAAATACTACCGAATGGTTTTGTATCTTGGATTGATGCTTGTAGTTCTTACTGTCATTTTAAACATGATTTTTATTCCAATTTTTGGAATCTTCGGTTCTGCTTTTGCAACTTTATTATCAATTACTTTATATAGTTTGGCAAAACTGCTTTTTGTGGTAAAGAAACTTCATTTGTATCCTTTTACAAAAGAAACAGTTTCATCAATTGTGTTAACTTTTGTACTGTTTCTATTGTTTTATTTCTGGGAATTTCCATTTTATCAATTGATTAGTATTGCTTTGAAATCAATTTTGGTAACCATTTTATATGTATACCTGAATTATAAGTTTAATATTTCGCCAGATATTAATAAAGTAATCGATACGATTTTAAAGAAAATAGGAATTAAAATTTAACACGATTTTATTGCGAAACAGCAAAGTAATTTTAATTTGAATCTATTTTGTTTTTATATTTGTTAGAAAGGATATTCATTTACAGCTGACATCATATGAAAAAGAAATTACTTTGTTTTTTAGCGATTTTCATTGTTTTATTTTCATCATTTGCTTTTACTCAAAAAGACAGCCTGCATACATCAAAAAATGCTGATGTTGAACTAAAACAAGTTAAATATCCTGTAAATCCTTTCAAGGACACTTTATTCTTTGTTTATAATAAAGTGGGTTCTTTTTCTGCCGAAAGCAGAGCGAAAGCGATTACCGAAAAAATAAGAAAACTTTACGAAGATTCGCTTTTTGATTCAGATTCGCTTGTAATCAGTCCTTCAGATATTTCACAAGATATAGTTTACAAAGATGATTTTATCATTATGTCAATTCTTGACGTTGATGCAAAGGCCGAAAATCAAACACAGGAGTTTATTGCAAAACGTAATTTATCTATAATAAAAAAGGCGATAATTTATCAAAATGAAAACTATTCGATGCTGCCAAAAAGACTTGGGTACACAGCTTTGTTGATTTTGATTATTGGAAGTATCTTGTATTTTGTTGGTAAACTTTTTAACCGAGTAAAACTCTATATTCTAAAAAACAGCGACAAGTATTTTAAAGGTTTTAATTATAATAATATTAAAATTTTATCGCCTCAAAAGCAACAAGCACTCGTAATGCAGTTGTACAGTTTTGTAAAAGGAATTGTTCTTGTTTTAATAGTTTACCTTTCACTTCCGCTGTTATTTAGTATTTTTCCGGCTACAGAAGCGTATACTACAACATTGCTGCGCTGGATTCTAACGCCGGCAAAATTGGCCGTTATGGGCTTTATTGATTTTCTTCCAAGTTTAGTTACCATCATAGTTATTGTTGTTATTTTTAGATATGCTATAAAGGTGATTAAGTTCTTTTTTGAAGAAATTAAAAAAGAGAATATTAAAATTGACGGTTTCTATAATGATTGGGCAATGCCGACATTTAATATTGTTAGATTCCTATTACTGGCCTTTATGGTCGTTATCATCTTTCCATATTTACCTGGTTCAGAATCACCAATTTTCAAAGGAGTATCTGTATTTGTCGGGGTTTTATTTTCATTAGGTTCTTCAAATGCAATTGCCAATATGGTTGCAGGTTTAGTAATTACTTATATGCGTCCGTTTAAAATTGGTGATTTTATAAAAATTGGAGATGTAAGCGGTGAAGTAATCGAGAAAACAGCTTTAGTTACTAGAATTAGAACGCCTAAATTTGAAGACATTACAATCCCGAACTCAACAGTTTTATCAAGTACTTCAACAAATTATTCGTCAAACACGAAACAAGTTAATAATGGCTTATTAATTCATACTACAGTTACAATTGGGTATGACGTTCCTTGGAAAGACATTCATAAGGCTTTAATAGATGCGGCGTTAAAAACACAAATGATTGAGCAGACACCGCCGCCGTTTGTTTTACAAACTAGTTTAGATGACTTTTATGTGTCGTATCAGATAAATGTTTATACAAAAGAACCTACAAAACAGCCATTGATTTATTCTTCATTACATCAAAATATTCAAGACTCCTTTAATGAAGCCGGAATCGAAATTATGTCTCCACATTATAGTGCTTTACGAGACGGTAATACGACAACTATACCAGAAAATTATTTAAAGAGTGATTATAAACCTTCATCATTCAATATTAGAAATAAAGATTAATTTATTGTTAATGTATTGATATACTGTTTTAAAGAATTAATTTTAACAGTTGTTTATTTTGTAGTTTTAATTTTAAAATATAATTTTAGGTTAAATTTTTAGCTTTCCAGTTTATTGAAAAAGAACTAAATGGTTTAATAAAATATAAAAGGCTCTGCTGATGTTTGTTTTTGAATGCAGTACTTAATTGGGAATTGTTGAGAATTCAGGAAATTTCGCATACAGACTAAACCAAAATGAAGGATTATGAAAAACAATCAGCTCAGTCCGGAACAAAGTGTACAGGTGTTTTCGAATATGATTTCAAACAAAGTTCATAACGGATTTGTATTAGAAGAGAGAAATGATGAATTACTTTTCGCAGTTCTTTCAAAGGGCGGAAAAGCAGTTAACCACGGTTTGAATTTTATTATTTTTTGTTTAACCCTCGGATTATGGTCATTTGCATGGCTGTATCTTACAATCGAGGCCTCAAAACAGAAAAAAGTACTAGTTGCCATCGATGAAGATGGTTTTCCTTTTGAAGAAAAATGTTTATTGGCATAAACATTCCTAATTTTAAAATAACAAAGCCATAAATTATAGCATAAGCTGATATAATTTATGGCTTTTTTTTGAACTGTCGGAAACTACAGTTTATCTTTCAAGTAAATTCCAGTAACCGATTCTTTTACTTTAACAATCTCTTCAGGAGTGCCTGCTGCTAATAAGTGACCACCATTTTCACCGCCTTCAGGTCCCAAATCTATAATCCAGTCGGCACATTTAATTAAATCAAGATTATGTTCAATTACAATTATCGAATGTCCTTTTTCGATTAAAGCGTCAAATGAAGCCATCAGTTTTTTAATGTCATGAAAATGAAGCCCGGTTGTAGGTTCATCAAAAACAAATAGAGCTTTGTCTTTTGTTGCTCCTTTTACTAAAAATGAAGCCAATTTAATACGTTGCGCTTCACCGCCCGAAAGAGTAGAAGATGATTGTCCTAATTGAACATATCCTAAACCAACATCTTGTAAAGGCTGTAATTTTTGCGTGATTTTTGTCTGCTTGTTTTTTTCGAAAAAAGCAATAGCATCATCAATAGTCATCGTAAGAATATCGTTGATGTTTTGACTGTCGAAAGCAACTTCTAGAATTTCTTTTTTGAATCGTTTTCCTCCGCAGGTTTCACAAGGCAGAGAAACATCGGCCATAAATACCATTTCAACATTTATAGAACCTTCTCCTTTACATGTTTCACAGCGTCCACCGTCAACATTAAAAGAGAAATGTTTCGCCTGATAACCTCTTATTTTTGATAATTTTTCTTTAGCATACAAATCACGAATATCATCATAAGCCTTTATGTAAGTCACAGGATTTGATCGGGAACTCCTTCCAATCGGATTTTGATCTACATATTCAATATGTTTTATTTGCGAGAAAGACCCTTTAATTTCACTAAACTGTCCTGCTTTTTCTGCAGCATTTTCCAGTTTTTTCTGCATGGCAGGAAATAGAATTTTCTTAATCAAAGTACTTTTTCCACTTCCTGAAACTCCAGTTACAACAGTTAAAATATCTAAAGGAAAAGTAACATTGATATTCTTTAAGTTATTCTCTCTTGCACCAATAATATCAATATGATTTTTGAATTTTCTTCGTCGCTGTGGAACTGAAATCTCTAAATCTCCATTCAAATACTTAGAAGTAAGCGAATCTGATTTTAGGATTTCTTCATAAGTTCCTTGAGCTACAAGTTTTCCTCCAAAAGTTCCTGCTTCAGGACCAATATCAATAATCATATCTGCCGCTTTCATGATATCTTCATCGTGTTCTACCACAATTACAGTGTTACCTAAATCACGAAGCGAAAGCAAAACCTTAATTAGCCTTTCAGAATCTTTTGGATGCAGTCCAATACTAGGTTCGTCTAGAATGTACATCGATCCAACCAAACTGCTTCCTAACGAAGTAGCTAGATTAATACGCTGCGATTCTCCTCCTGAAAGTGTCGAAGAGTTTCTGTTTAAGGTAAGATAATCTAAACCAACTTCGGTTAAAAACGATAAACGATTATTGATTTCGACCATCAAACGTTTTGCAATTTGCTGCTCGTAAGTATTTAAATCGATGTTCTTGAAAAAAGTAACTAAATGTTTAATAGGTAAATCAACCAAATCTGAAACCGTTTTTCCGTTGATTTTTACATATGAAGCTTCCTCGCGAAGTCGTTTTCCGCGACAAGCGTGACATTTCGTTTTTCCGCGGTAACGCGACAGCATTACACGATTTTGTATTTTATAGTTTTTCTCTTCAAGTTCTTTAAAAAAGCTGTTTAGACCTTGAAAGTATTGATTTCCTGTCCAAATTAAGTCTTTTTGACTGTCAGAAAGTTCGAAATAAGGTTTGTGAATTGGGAAATCAAATTTGTAAGCATGTTTCACTAATTCATCTTTGTACCAGCTCATACTATCGCCTCGCCAAGGATAAATTGCGCTTTCAAAAATAGAAAGCGAAGTATTAGGGACAACCAAATCGGCATCGATGCCAATTATATTTCCGTAACCTTCACAAACAGGACAAGCGCCATACGGATTATTAAAGCTGAATAAGTGAACATTTGGTTCAAGAAAAGTAATACCGTCTAATTCGAAATTATTAGAATAGGAAAATCGTTTATCTGAGCCCAATTCCTGAAGATAACAAATTCCTTTTCCTTCAAAAAAAGCAGTTTGAACAGCATCAGCAAGACGATTGTAAAACTCTTCCTCTTCCTTTACAACGATACGATCAATTATTAATAAAATATCTTTATTGTCTAATTGATGTAGGTTTTCTGCAGAAAATTCATCCAAACGCACCATTTCATTTTCGACCAGAATACGGGCAAAACCTTGTTGTAATAATACTTTAAGTTTATCTTCTAGCTGTCGTCCTTCTTCAAGATGAATAGGAGCAAGAAGCAGCCATTTACTGTCGATTTCTAATGTTTTTACATCAGAAACAACATCAGAAACAGTGTTTTTTTTAACTTCCTGACCAGAAATAGGAGAATAAGTGCGTCCGATTCTGGCAAACAAAAGTTTAATATAATCATAGATTTCTGTAGAGGTTCCAACAGTAGAACGAGCATTTGTAGTATTAACTTTTTGCTCGATTGCAATTGCCGGCGCAATACCTTTAATGTATTCTACTTTAGGTTTGTCTAAACGTCCCAAAAACTGACGTGCGTATGAAGATAAACTTTCTACATAACGACGTTGTCCTTCGGCATATAAAGTATCAAATGCTAAACTTGATTTTCCTGATCCTGAAAGACCGGTAATTACAACAAGTTTATTTCGCGGAATAGCAACATCTACATTTTTTAAATTATGTACTTGTGCTCCTTTTATTATAATATTTTGTTTTGGGTCGAGTGTAGAAAGATCGATTTGCATAAAAAATGTCAATTTTTACAAAAGTAATCAATTTTGAATTGAGTTTAGTTAAGGATATTGTTCCAAATTTTAACAGAATCACATTGTTAGCTCCGAATTTTTGTCGCAAAGTTTTTCGATTATAAAGCTGCTATTGTTTACGAAATATTCTATTTTAGAACAGTTTTAAAAATTTCTAAAGTAATAGTTATGAATAAAGTAGTTCTATTGGTGCTCGTTTGCAGTTTTTCATACGCACAAGAAGTAAAAAGAAAATTAGTATGGGAAGAAAGTTTTAATAAGAAAGAGATAAATGAAAAATTTTGGAATTTTGAGCTTGGAGACGGCTGTCCAAATTCATGTGGTTTTGGTAACAATGAAAGGCAGATTTATACTAAAACGAATCATGAAATAAAAGATGGTAATTTGGTAATCGAAGCCAGAAAAGAGGAAAATAAATATACCTCGACAAAAATTACAACCAAAGGTAAAAAAGAGTTTAAGTACGGCAGAATAGAAGCAAGGGCAAAATTGCCCGTAGGACAAGGTATATGGCCTGCTTTCTGGATGCTTGGTGCTAATATTGACGAAGTGCAATGGCCAAAAAGCGGTGAAATTGATATTTTAGAATATATAGGCAGAGATCCTCACATGGTTTACACAACGCTTCATACGCAAGACAGTCACGGAAATACAATTAACACCAAAAGAACTGAGTTTTTAAATATTGAAGAAGGTTATCATGTGTATGCTATTGAGTGGGATAAAGATAAAATTGAATTTTTTGTAGACAAAACTTTAGTTTATACTTTTAATCCTTCTGTAAAAAACGAAGATACCTGGCCTTTTGATAAGCCATTTTATATTATTTTGAATTTGGCAGTTGGAGGAAATTTTGGAGGTCCAGAAGTAGACGATGCTATTTTTCCGCAAAAGTTTTATATAGATTACGTAAGAGTATATCAATAAAAAACTAACCGCGAAATTTAGAAATAATGCAGATTTGAGCAGTGTAAATATTTAATTGTAAGTTATTTACACTTGTTTTCGAAAAGCATTAAACTTACTAAAATTTCCATTTTTTTTAATGATTTAAAACAAAATAGAACGATGTGTTAAAAAACTTAACGGTAAAATGTTAATTATTATTGCATTTGTTTGCTTTTTAAAATAATAATTTGTTAAATTTGGTCACAATATTAACATTATAAAAAAGATACGCCTATACAATAAAATTACTTTTTAGAAAATTTACTCCAAAATTATAGAACCTAAAAAAGTAAGTATTATGGCTGATCTGCATATTCCAGACGCTCTATTAGTGAAAAATTATGTCGAAGGCAACGAAGGTGCTCTTGCGACATTGATAAAAAGACACGAATCTAAGATATATGGTTTTATATATTCGAAGATTGCTGATAGAGATATTTCAAACGATATTTTTCAAGACACTTTCATTAAAGTTATCAAAACTTTAAAAAGCAATTCATATAATGAAGAAGGTAAGTTTTTGCCTTGGGTTATGCGTATATCACACAACTTAATTGTAGATCATTTTCGCAAAACTAAAAAAATGCCAATGTATAGAGAAACCGAAGAGTTTTCGATTTTCTCAATTATGTCTGATGATTCCTTAAACATCGAGAGCAAAATGATTTTAGATCAGGTTGAAGTAGATTTAAAAAGGTTAATCGAGGAGCTGCCTGACGATCAAAAAGAAGTTTTGGTAATGAGAATGTATCAGGACATGAGTTTTAAAGAAATCTCAGAGTTAACAGATGTAAGTATTAATACTGCATTAGGAAGAATGCGTTATGCATTGATGAATTTGAGAAAAATTATCGATAAACATCAAATTATTTTGACTAACTAATACTATTTTGAATATAAGCTCGTTATACTATTATAAAACATTTTATTGGTATGGCGAAAATTTACTCAAAAAAAGCAGCAGCTGCTAAAGATTTAAAACCTAAAAAAGAAGTAATTTCTTTTTTGTTGAATTATTCACAAGCTTTAACTGTTGTGAAAATTGAAAATAAAAGTTTTGAAATTATAGCAAATTAAACAGCCCGCTTGCCCAGTCGGATGTTTATTTCGAAAGAAAACCAAATGGTCGTTTTGGTTGAAAGCTCACTATTTGTATGTAAATACAGATAGTGAGTTTTTTATTTTATAAAACTTAGCTTTAATTGACTGAATCAACCTGAAGATTCTAAATTTTAAATGACAAAAAAGCTATTTAAGTCTCTTTTACTTCATAAACAATATCAGATTTTTTGTATAGTTTTATTCGGTATTGTTAAAATTTCATATTTTGATCGGGTTTTGTTTATTTATTCGAGATTTAATTTTAGTTTAGTTAAAAAGTATTGTTTATTTCATTTTTATTATTAAAATATCAAATTTTTATTATTAAAGTTCAAAAGCTGGTTTTTAAATAGAAATGTTAATATTTAAGAAAAAAGTTTAACCCAAATCACCAATAATCTATGGAAAAAAATTACGCTTCGTTGTTTTGTTTGTTGTAAGTCAGGTAGATAATGGCAGAATTATTAATTGATTTCTGCTATGCTTTTGATGGAAGAAGAGTTTTTTGTTTTTTTTAATATGTGTACCAGAGTATATTAAATAAAAGTTTTAGTGTCTTTTTTTTGATGCTCATTCTTTTAATAAACAGCCATTAAGTCTATTTAACAACCAAACCAAACTAACCAAAAATGAAAAGAAAACTAATCATGTTATCAACTTTGCTATTGATAACAATTGGAGCATTTGCTCAAAAAGATAGAATAAAAGAAGCGCAGTCCTTGTATGAGAAAGGAAAAAGCCAAGAAGCTTTGACTATTTTAAATAAAACAGAATATCTTATACTCAATGCTTCTGATGAAGATAAATCTGATTATTACTTTTTAAAAGGAAATGTATTAAAGGATTTAGCTGGAAAAAACATTGATGCAGCTAATAATTTTACATTGGCATCACAAGCTTATCAGGATGTGTTTTTGTATGAAAACGAATCAGGCAAATTTAAGTTTACTATTAAAGCAAATTTGGCTCTAAAAGAAATGAAATCTAATTTGGTCAATGGAGCAATGACAGATTTTAATGCCGGTAAATTTAAAGAAAGTGCAGAGAAAAGTTATAAGGTTTATTTGTTTGATAAAAAAGATACACTGAACTTATTTAATGCAGCATCTTCATCAGTAAATGCCAAGGATTTTGATTCAGCGATAAGATATTACGAGCAGCTAAAAAAAATTAACTTTTCAGGAAAAGGAGTTTTGTACTACGCAACAAACAAGAAAACAAAAGAAGAAGATATGTTTGTTTCGCCAAAAGCCCGAGAAGCCGCTATTCAGCAAGGAGTTTACGAAAAGCCAAGAACAGAATCTGTTCCATCAAAAAAGATTGAAATTAATAATAACCTGGCTTATTCTTATCTCGAAAAGAAAGACTATTCTAAAGCTGAAATGATTTATAATTATGTTTTGGAATTGAATCCAAATTATATCGACGCTTATATAAATTTAGCGTACTTAAAATTGCAGCAGAAAAAAGATTTATCTGATGAAATAGCAGCTTTAGGAACCACGCCTGCAGAAATGAAGAAATATGATAAATTGAGTGCTGTAAAAGATGATGTAACCCGCAGTGCGATTCCGTATCTAAAGAAAGTGCTTACTATTGAACCAAAAAATTCAGAAGCTACAAAAACACTTTTAGGAGTTTACAGATCGCTTGATATGACAAAAGAGTATAATGCGTTAAAAGGCAGTATGTAATTTTTAAGGTGTAAAGAAATAAAGATAAAAAAGGCACAAAGGTTTTAAACTTTGTGCCTTTTTCTATTTTGTTACTTTTGTCATTTCTTCAATAATCGATTTTTTTCCAACTGTTTTTGTTATAATATCTTTTTCTAAACTCCAGCCTCGAGCAGGCGAATATTCACGTCCATACCAAATAATCTGTAAGTGCAGATCATTCCATATTTCTTTAGGAAACAATCGTTTAGCATCTTTTTCAGTTTGCGTAACATTTTTTCCATTCGAAAGATTCCATCTGTACATCAATCTATGTATATGTGTATCTACAGGAAAGGCGGGAACTCCAAAAGCTTGAGACATTACAACACTCGCTGTTTTATGACCAACAGCTGGTAATTCTTCTAGTGCTTCAAAACTTTGCGGAACTTCACCATTGTGTTTTTCAATTAAAATTTCAGACAAACCATGAATTCCTTTAGATTTCATTGGAGATAAACCGCATGGTCGAATGATTTCTTTGATTTCTTCTACAGACATTTTTACCATATCATACGGATTGTCAGCTTTTGCAAACAAAAGAGGAGTAATTTGATTGACACGAACATCAGTACATTGTGCCGAAAGTAATACAGCGATTAATAAAGTATAAGGATCTTTATGATCAAGCGGTACAGGTATAGTAGGGTAGAGTTCTTTTAAAGTGTTTATAACAAATTGCACGCGAGCTTCTTTATTCATTTCCTTATTTTTAAAGACGTAAAAATAATGAATTATAAGTTATGAGTTAAGAGTTGTCGTTATCTTTGTTTAATCAATAATCTGAAATTTAAAATTTAAAATAAAAAGATATGACAACATTAAAAGCCGGCGATAAAGCACCAAGTTTTTCAGGAATAGATCAAGACGGGAAGTCACATAAACTAGCAGATTATACTGGAAAAAAATTAGTAGTTTTCTTTTATCCAAAAGCAAGTACACCTGGATGTACGGCTGAAGCTTGTGATTTGAGAGATAATTTTGAACGTTTTAAAGCTAATAATTATGAGCTTTTGGGTGTGAGTGCAGATAGTCAGAAAGCACAATTAAAATTTAAAGATAAATACGAATTTCCTTTTCCGTTATTGGCAGATGAAGATAAATCGGTAATCAATGCATTTGGAGTTTGGGGACCAAAAAAGTTCATGGGAAGAGAATACGACGGAATTCACAGAACAACTTTCGTAATTAATGAACAGGGAATTATTGAAGAAGTAATCGAAAAAGTAAAAACAAAAGAACACGCTGCACAAATTTTGAAATAGTATTATTGTGGTAAAATTAAAAGCTAGAACAAAAAAAAAGTCCCAATAAGGGACTTTTTAATTAAGCATTTTGTTCTAATTCCGTTTGAGGATGATATCCAAACAAGTGGTGTTCTTTTATAATTTCTGCAATACCCGGCGGAAGCATATGTTCCCATCCTTTTTTGCCTTGATTGATCATTTTTAAAATCTCGCGAGAAAAAACCTCTAAGTTGTGCGGGTCGTAATCTGTAATATCAACCACTTTTCCGTTGAATTTGAAGAACTTGTAAAGTTCTTTCATTCTTGGATGTACTTTCAAATTAGTTGAATTCATTAATTCTCCATTTTCATCCAGCATTGGATAAAGGAAAACTTTCATATCTCTGTAGAATAATTTTCCAAAAGCTTCTAGAATTCCACCGCTTAAGTGTCTGTAATACTTCTCGTCAAAAATATCGACAAGGTTATTTACACCCATTGCTAATCCCATACGTGCTTTGGTATAGTTGGCAAAATATTCAACCACTTTATAGTATTCTTGGAAATTCGAAATCATTACCGTTTGACCAAGTGAGCAAAGTAATTCAGCTCTATCCATAAAGTCACGTTCGTCGATTTCACCGTCAGAACGTAAATTCGAAAGTGTAATTTCGAAAATAACCAATGTATTATCTTTTTCAACCTTATTTTCTTCAAGAAACATCTTCAACGATTTCTCGTACATATCCATGTTTACCTTTGTAACCGGGCGAAAACTTCCTCTTAAAGCTAAAAGGTTCTTTTTGTACAAAATGGCAGCCGGCAAAATGTTTTTTCCTTCAGGATTAAACATAACCGCGTCAGTCATTCCGTTTTTAACCAATTGTAAACTCATCAAACGATTGTCAACATCAGCAAAACGAGGACCAGAGAAATTAATAGTATCGATTTCTAATTGATCTTTGTCTAAGTGATCGTATAAATATCGAAGTAAACGTTTTGGATCATTATATTTGTAAAAAGCACCGTAAATTAAGTTTACACCTAAAATTCCTAGTGTTTCTTGTTGTAATCTAGCGTCAGTTTCTCTAAAACGAATGTGAAGAATAATTTCGTTATAAGCTTCGTCTGGTTCAATTTGGTATCTAATTCCTACCCAGCCGTGTCCTTTAAATTGTTTCGCAAAATCTATAGTTGCAACTGTATTTGCATAACTAAAGAAAAGTTTTGTGGGATGTTTTTCTCTGCTTAAACGCTCTTCGATGATTTGTCCTTCGAGAGTTAACATCTTTTTTAAACGTTCTTCGGTTACGTAACGGCCGTCAGTTTCAATTCCGTAAATAGCATCACTAAAATCTTTGTCATAGGCAGACATAGCTTTTGCAATAGTTCCTGAAGAACCTCCGGATCTGAAAAAATGCCTAACTGTCTCTTGTCCAGCGCCAATTTCTGCAAATGTTCCGTAAATGTTTTCGTTTAAATTAATGCGTAAAGCTTTGTCTTTTATAGAGGGAATCTGTTCGATGACCTTGTCACCTTTGAGTTTTATTTCTGTACCCATTTTATTTTAAATAGATTTGTTACAAAGTTAGTAAATTAGGCTTCTAATGAAAGAGAAATAATCCTATTTTTGTAAAAAAATTAAGTTCAATTGAAGGTCTATTTTTTAGGTACTGGTACTTCTCAAGGCATTCCGATTATCGGAGTGGATCATCCTGTTTGCAAAAGCACTGACGCTAAGGACAAAAGGCTCCGAGTATCCATTTGGATTACTTGGAACGAGCACTCATTTGTAATCGATTGCGGTCCTGATTTCAGACAGCAAATGCTTTCCTGCGGATGTCGTAAACTCGACGCTATTTTATTTACGCACGAACACGCAGATCATACTGCAGGTTTAGACGATATTCGTCCATTTAATTTTAGACAGGGCGAAATTCCAATTTACGGACATGAGCGTGTGTTAGGTAATTTAAGACGCCGTTTTGATTATGTTTTCGAAACTGTAAACAAATATCCCGGCGCACCAAGCGTTAAAACTATCGAAGTCGAAAATGACAAACCTTTTGCCGTTGGTGATAAAATAGCGATTCCAATAAATGTAATGCACGGTGATTTGCAGGTTTTTGGATATAGAATTGATGATTTTGCCTATCTGACAGATGTAAAAACAATCGAAACTGCCGAAGTCGAAAAACTTAAAGGATTGAAAGTTTTAGTTGTGAATGCTTTACGTGTTGAACCTCACGATACACATTTTAACTTACAAGAAGCACTTGATTTTATTAATCTCGTAAAACCCGAAAAGGCTTATTTAACGCATATCAGCCATGTTTTAGGTTTTCATGAAGAAGTACAGAAACAACTGCCCGAAAATGTATTCCTGGCTTACGATAACTTAGAAATTACAATTTAATTATTCCATAAAAATGAAAAAATCCTTAATGCTTTATCTTTTTATCCTTGCGATATTAATGAATGTTTTTACGTATATGTTTTATAGCAGCGAAGTAAAATTCGGGCAGGAAAGATATGATAAAACGACTAAAAAGCTAAGAGACAGTATTCAATTGGTAAAAACGCAATTGGCTGATGCAAATTATTTTTCTCTTGAACATAATGAAAATGCACAAAATTACTTTGATAACAGTGCTTCTGGAGGAAAAGTAATTTTATTTGAAAAATTGATTCCAGTTGTAACGGAGAAATTATTAGATTTTAACGCAAACCCAAAAGGGAATCCGTATACAGGACAAGATCAAATAGGACCAAACAAATTTATTATCAATAAAGTAAAAATTTTAAACCACCGTTGGATTATTGCTGATTACAGCAATGGTGAATTATGGGGAGAAGTCTTGTTAAAGTATTTTGTTGATAATGATGATAATATTACCTTTGAAGTAAACCAAACTTGGTTGTATCAAAAATAGGATTGTGTTATCCTGTTTTTTTATCAATTTAAATTTAATAGGATTATGAAAAAAATATTTTTGTTTTTGATTATTGCCGGAACATTTTCTTGTGCAAAAAAGGTTTCTCAGGATAAAGTAACTTCTAAAGAGACAGAAAAAGAAGCAGTTGTAGGTGGAGATTCAGATTCGCACGGATGTAAAGCTTCTGCCGGCTACACTTGGTCAACATTAAAAAAAGAATGTATCCGAATATTTGAAGGTACAAGATTGAACCATGCAGAAGATGGAAAAACATACAGCACAGCTGCATATGTTATTTTTGATGGAAACAAAGCAGAGCTTTTTCTGGATACTCAAAAAGAATCTATCATCTTAGAAAGAAAATCCGAAGGGGATTCTTGGAAAAAAGATGATCTGGAGTTAATTCCGTGGAAAGGTTATGTCTTGAAAAAAGCTGGAAAGATTGTTTATACAGGACAATAAGTAAAAAAATAAAGAGTAAAAAAGTGAGATGTATTTTGGTATTACCATTTTACATCTCACTTTTTTCTTTTATACCGAAAGCCAATTCTTGAAATCGAAGAAATTTTGTGGCGCAACGCCGTGACCAACAGGATATTCTTTGTAAGTGACTGGAACATTTAGTTTTTCTAAAATCGCTGGAGTTTTTCTAGCCCATTCAATTGGAATAACTTGATCTACAGTTCCGTGTGAAGCGAATATTTTTAAGTTTTTAAAGTCGTTTTTCTCAAAACCTTCTTTGATGATTTCTTCATTAAAATAACCGCTCATCGCCACAACTCTCTGAATTTTTTCAGGATAAGAAAGTGCTGTTGCGTAACTTAAGATTGAACCTTGGCTAAAACCAATCAAAGTCACATTATTAGCATCAATAGGATAATTAGCAACTAATTCGTCAATAAAATTGGCGATGATATCTCTTGAAGTTTTAGCTTGTTCATTATCTGAAAATTTATTCTGGTCTGCATCAAAATTGATTGCGTACCAAGCGTAAGCACCATATTGTAAATCATAAGGCGCTCTTGCTGAAATGATATAATAATTATCAGGAAGTTCAGTTGCAAACGAAAATAAGTCGGCTTCGTTGCTGCCATAACCGTGTAATAAAAGCAAAAGAGGGTTTTTGTCTAAAATAACTTTAGGTTCTCTTATTTTATATTCTAAAGATAGATTCATTTTTTAATTGTGAATTGTTAGTTCTCAGTCTCAGTTTTCAGTTTTCAACTTTGACAAAGTTTGTTGGTGATGTTACTGTAGAAAATCTGTTTTTATCCGCGTTTTGTATGCAAAACTGTATCATCCGAGTTCAAATTTTATACATTGATAAAACAGATTCGCTAAAGCGAAAACGCTGATTTCAACGGTTTTTTTTTTAAAATTTAAGTTAACCGATAGATTTAAACCATTTTTGAAAAAGTTCTCCCACTAACGGAATAGGCTTTGTCTGTCCTTGTATCGCATTAAAAATGCCAAAAGTCCAAAGAATTGAAATGCAGATCCACATTGGAAAAGTGATAAAAAAGCTGTCAAAATTGCTGATAATTGCTCCAAAAGAAATAAAAGTAAGCGATAATCCTAAAGCTTGACGGATATGAAAAGAAGCAAAGCTGTTTTTGTTTTCAGAATTCATAGACATCGCTATCAAAACGCCAATAATTAAAATATAACTGGTAATAGCGATAGATTTTCCTTCTTCAATTGTATTGTTCATTGTATTATTTTGTAACAAGTTGATTTTGATTTAAAATTCCGTACACAGAACCTTTAATTTCAGTTCCTAAAAAGGCAGAATTTTTAGATTTTGAAAGAATATTTTCTTTTGTAAAAGTCGATTTTCCTTCTGGCGTAAAGAAAGTTAAGTTTGCTATAGAACCTTCGGCAATTGTATTGTTTTCAAGTCCAAAAATAGTTCTTCCAGAAGTTAGTTTTGAAACTATAGTTTCTAATGGTAAAACAGTCAATAAAGCTCCAAAAGCACTTTCTAAACCAATAGTTCCATTTTTTGCCGTGTCAAATTCCATTTTCTTGAATTCGATATCAATCGGATTATGGTCTGAAGTAATGATATCGATAGTTCCGTCAGCAATTCCGTTAAGTAAAGCCTGTCTGTCAACTTCAGTACGTAAAGGCGGAGTAACTTTAAAACGAGTGTCAAAACCATCTAGTTTTTCATCTGTTAAAACTAAATGATGCACAGATGCACTTGCAGTTACGTTTAAACCTTTTGCTTTAGCTTCTCTAATTAATTGAACTGATTTTGCTGTAGAAATTGTCGGAATATGAAGTTTTCCGCCTGTATATTCCAGTAAAAATAAGTTTCGAGATATTTGAAGTTCTTCGGCTAAATCAGGAATTCCTTTTAATCCTAAACGAGTCGAAACAATTCCTTCGTTTGCAACGCCGTTTCCTTTTATGTTTGGGTCTTGCGAATAAGTAATTACCAAACCGTCAAAATCCTGAACGTATTGCAAAGCAATTTTTAGCAGATTGGCATTATCAATGCTTTTGTTGTAATCTCCAAAAGCAACAGCGCCGGCTTTTTTCATGTCAAACAATTCTGCCATATCTTTTCCTTCACTGGCTTTTGTTAAAGCTCCAATTGGGAAAATTTCTGTTGCAAAATCATTTGCTTTATTTTTTACAAAATTTACCTGAGACTGATTGTCAATAATAGGGAAGGAGTTTGGCTGCAGAGCAATTGCTGTAAAACCGCTTTTTGCCGCAACGTTTAATCCGTTTGCGATAGTTTCTCGGTCCTCATAACCTGGTTCTCCAAGTGAAACACTGCTGTCAAACCATCCTTGAGAAACATGAAGATTATCGAATTTTACCTCTGTTGCATTATCATTTGGAAGTGAAACGCCTATTTTTTCTATTAAACCATCTGCAATTAAAAGATCAACAGTCTGGTTATGAAACGGACTTTTTGAGTCGATAATTTTGGCGCTTTTGATGATTATTTTCATATGTAGATATTTTGTTGTCGTAAAATGATTTTTGTAAAAGTGAAACGGCTTTAAATTGTCGTTAATCTATTTTACAAATTTGATGATTGCCATTTCTAATGCTAAAAATAACAGTGCAAAGATAACAAACCATTTCCAAATTTGGCTGTCTGTGCGCTCAGTTTGTAAGGTATTAAAAATGGTCGAAATCGTATCTGCAGTTTTAAACTTAGAAACTATATTGGTATTTACCTGACTTAAATCGCTTTCAGATCGTTTGTAATTAAAGCTTAAATTTTCAACCCATTCTTTTTTGTCAAAAATGCTGTAATTTCCAGCTGTTTCAGGAAAATCATTAAAAGTCAATTTTACTTTATTGTTTAGTATCTGCTGAATCGGAATGAAAGAATCGTCAGTTCCTTTTACTTCTAGAATTGCATCTTTTGTTAGTAAAACATCAACAAAATAAGGTTGATTATTTCCTATGGTTAAAGCATTTACGCCTGTTTTCCGATTATTTTGTCCCATTTTATAAAATAACGGAACAATTAATGGTGATTGCTGAAAATTTGAATTCTCTGTGTTTATTGGCGCTGAAAAAACGGTAATTCCAGAAACTTGATTTTGAATTGCTGTTACAAATGTAGTTTGATCTTCATAAGATAAAACGGCTGGATAAGGACTTGAAATATCAAATGAATTGTTTGTTTTAGGGTATTGAAAATTTGTGATTTTATTCTCAAAAACGCCTGAAAACAAAGGATGATCAAAATTGATTTTGGTAATTAATTTATTTTGAGCTTTTAGTGTATTAAATTGAACCTTTCCAAAATTTCCTAAAAACGAATTTAAATTTGAAATTGAGCTTTTTTCAGATGGAATTACAACTAAATTCCCGCCTTTAGAAACAAAAGCTTTTAAAGTGGTTTGCAAGGCTTGCGGAATCTCAATTAATTCGTTTAAGATGATTGTGTTTTGTTTTTCTAAACTATTATAGTCTAGAGAACCAATTGCATAATTATTATAATTGAATTCGGCAGAAGTATAAATTCTAGATAAGAAATTACTTTTTTCAGGTTCTCCAATACTGATTACGTTAGTTTTTTTGTTTTTAGAAATACTGAAAAACAGTTTGTTGTCGTAAGTTAGACCATTGTCTTCAATAGAAACATAACCATGAAAGGCTTCTTTTGGTATCGTGAAGTTGATTTTCTTTTTCTTCGTATCAAAATTGATAATTGTTTTAGCAATTAATTTGTTTTGATTGTATAAAGAAGTCGAAATAGGCTTAAAGTCTTCTCCGTAGCCTGATAAGTCAACGGTTATTTCGTAAAAATTTTCTAATGTCTGATTGATGTAAACACTGTCGATTGAAACATTGTTTTTTTGTTCTGCTTCAGGAACTATGAAATAAGGTTTTTCCTCCTGATCAATATTTTTAATGTCGTTTTCGGTTAAACCAACAGCATCAGAAATAATTACAATGTCCTTTTTATGCGCTGATTTATGTGCTTTTATTTTTGCTATAATCGATGAAAGTTCAAAAGGCGTTGCGCTGTATTTTAAATTTTGTAAAGCACTTTTAGACGATTTAATATCAGTATTCCAATAATTTTCAGTGTTTGTCAGCAATGAAAATTGAGCCGTTTCGGGTGTATTCTCTAATAATTCCTGAACAGCTCGTTTTAGCAATTCTCCTTTTTTTCCTTTTGCCTGCATACTAAACGAATTATCTAGAATAATATACATTTCATTTGAAGCATTTTTACTGTCTTTGGCTTCAAAAAAAGGCTGAGCAAAGGCCGTAATAATACATGTAAGTAATAAAAGGCGAGTTGCCAGTAATAGTCGTTTTTTGATTTTCGAACTTTTACGAGTTTGAATGGCAAGTTCTTTTAAGAAACGAACATTGGTAAAATAAGAGGTTTTAAAACGTCGTAATTGAAATAAATGAACCAAAATTGGAACGATCAATAAAAAAAGGAAGTATAGAATTTCGGGGTGTTTAAAATGCATTCTGGCTTCGATTTACTTCACTACGTTTTGTTTTTCGCGAAGATGCTGGTCAAAAATACAAATTTTTTAGTTGAACCATATAAGTTCATGTAAGAGATTATATGTAAAAAATATTTAAGCGTTCTAAAATGAACTTATATCACTTATATAGTGGAAGACCTTTTTGAAAAATGTAACTTTTAAGGTTCTATTTGTAATAACAAAAATGATATAAATGCGTATTTTAGCGTATTCAAAAAATTAAGTATGAAAAAAATATATCTAGTATTGTTTTCAGCTTTAGTATTTACAGCTGCTAAGGCTCAAAATAAATTTAATTTATTAGTAGGAACTTATACGAATACCTGCCCAAGTAATGGAATTTACGTTTATGAATTTAATGCTGATTCGGGAGAGTTTAAATTAAAAGGTTCTTCAGAAAATGTTGTCAGTCCAAGTTATTTGTCAGTCTCGGCAGATAATAAGTTTATTTATGCCGTAAATGAAAATGGAGCTCAAAGTGCCGTAAGTGCTTTTGGTTATGATGCTGCTTCAGGGAAGGTTACTTTTTTGAATAAAAATGATGCTTTAGGAGCAGATCCATGTCATTTGATTAATGATGATAAAAATGTGATTATAGCGAATTATTCTGGTGGAAGCATTGCTGTTTTTAAGAAAAATGCTGACGGCAGTATTTCTGAGGGACAACAATTAGTTCAGCATCAGGGAAAAGGACCAAATGCAGCTCGTCAAGAAAAAGCTCATGTACATATGGTTTGTTTTTCGCCTGATAAAAAATTTGTCTTAGCGAATGATTTAGGTTTAGATAAAGTTTTTATTTATAAATACAATCCAAATGCTAAGAATGAAATATTAACATTAAAAGGAAGTGTAGACGTAAAGCCTGGAAGTGGTCCAAGACATTTGACTTTTAGTAAAGATGGTAAATTTGTTTATCTGGTTCAGGAATTAGACGGAACATTGACAACGTTTAGTTATGACAACAAAACAGGAAGTTTAAAAGTAATTGCGGAAACTAGTATTTTGCCAAAAGGTTTTAAAGGTGGTACTGGTGCTGCAGCGATAAAGATTTCGCCTGACGGGAATTTTTTATACGTTTCAGATCGTGTAGATGTTAATGCAATTTCAGTTTATAAAATTCTAAAAAATGGAAGTATAGAATTAGTAGAACAGCAAAGTACTTTAGGAAAAGGACCGAGAGATTTTGCAATTGATCCAACTGGGAATTACCTTTTAGTAGGACATCAGTACACCAATGATATTGTTATTTTTAAAAGAGATATTGCAACTGGAAAAATTACTGACACAGGAAGAAGAATCCAATTGTGTTCGCCTGTTGGGTTAGTTTTTACGAAGATATAGTTTTTTTGAGGTTCTGAGGAGCTAAGGTTCTAAGATACTAAGATAAAGAGGCTCAAAAGATTCATAGTTTTACTTTGAATCTTTTGAGCCTTTTATAATTTTGAAACAAAACTTAGCGCCTTAGTCCCTGAGCACCTTAGCGTCTAAAATTTTATTTGTTGCTGTCTTTTCTCTTTTTGTCTCTCGTTTTCAACATATTTCGATTGACAGAACCGTGCGTTTTCTTTTTTGTTTTTGAAGGTCCGCCAAGATTAACTTTTTTATTCTTTTTAGATTTTTCGTGAAAAGCTCCGTCACCTTCAAGTTTTACTTTTTTCATTAAAAACTTAATAGGCTGCTTGTCTTTTTCAGGTTCAATTAGCTTAGACGAAATTTCAACTTCTTCAGGGAAATCAGTAATTTCAAGTTCTTGGTTCATTAAAACTTCGACTTCAATTTTAAATTCTTCCTCTCTAGGAGTTACAAAACTAATTGCAGTTCCAGTTGCATCAGCACGACCTGTACGACCAATTCTGTGCATGTATAATTCTGGTAATTCTGGAAGTTCGAAGTTAATGACGTGAGAAATATTAGAAATATCTAAACCTCTCGCCATAATATCTGTAGTGATCAAACCACGAAGATTTCCTTCTTGGAATTCAGCCATTGTACTCAAACGATAATTTTGAGATTTATTAGAGTGAATTACACCAAATTGTCCTTCAAAATCTTCTTCGATTCGGGTATGAAGCATATCCGAGATCTTTTTATTGTTTACAAAAACTAAAACACGATCCATGCTTTCATCAGTTTGAAGCAAATGTTTTAGAAGATTTACTTTTGTATTGAAATTTGGAACATTATAAGTGATTTGAGTAATTTTTTCTAGTGGTGTTCCTGATGCTGCAAGCGTAACTTCTTCGGGAAAATCAAAATAATCATTCAAAATATCATCTACTTCATCTGTCATTGTTGCAGAGAATAAAATGTTTTGACGTTTTGCTTTCATCATTGCCAAAAGTGCTGTCAATTGCGTACGAAAACCTAAATTAAGCATTTCGTCAAACTCATCAATTACTAACTTTTGAGTATCATCAAAACGAACAACAGCATCTAAAGCTAAATCCATTGTACGTCCAGGAGTTCCAACTAGAATATCGACACCTTCGTATACGGCTTTTTTTTGTGTATTGATGTTTACACCTCCATAAATTCCAAGTGTTTTAACCGACATATACTTGGTTAGTTTTTCCACTTCTTCAACAACTTGAACTACTAATTCACGAGTTGGAACAAGTACAACAATTTTTGGAGTATTGGTATTTGTAAATTTGTATAATTTTAAAAGAGGCAGTAAATAGGCAAATGTTTTACCAGTACCGGTTTGCGCAATTCCCATCATATCGCGTCCAGACATGATTACAGAGAAAGATTTTTCCTGAATAGGAGTTGGTGTAACAAATCCCAGTTCGTCGATTGCTTTTTGTAAAGATTTTGGAAGATTGAATTTTTCGAAAGTGCTCATTTGCATTAAATTTTGTGCAAATGTACGTTAAAATGATGGTTAGAACGCAAGATTTTTCGAATCATCTAAAATTTTGTTTGTTTAATTGTTTGATTTTCAGTTTTTAAAATTGTTTATTCGCGTTTAAATATGTTGAATAAATTAAAAGTTCCGGAGGGATTTTTTAATATTTTTGAAAAAAAGAAGTAAAAAGGAGACCAAATAAATAAGATGGGTACATTTTCGCAGACCAATATTAAATGTAAGGATTTAAATGCTGTAATTAGTTTATTAAAAAAGTATTTGCCAATTGGCAGAGAAATTTGGCTTGACGATCAAAAAGTATGGTTTTACAATTTACCTCATGAGGAAAATCAGTCGGAAGAAAGAAATTTAACAATTATATTATCTCAAAACCAAAATAAAAATTGGATTGAGATTGAATTTGATTTTGATGGTAACTTGTATTTTTATGATGAAATTTTAAGACGTATTTCAAAAGGTCTGGAAACTGTCATTTTGTTAGGCTACTATCAATCTACATCTGGAGAAGCGAGGTTGGCTAAATTTGAAAATGGACAATTAGAGCTATCCTTTTATGAAAGATATTTTTACTATAATTTTCATGATGATAATTTGCCTCCTATAGATAGAATTTATGTTGCAGATAATTTTGGAGTTGCTAATTCACCTATCGAATCACTTAAAAAAGCAAAGTTAGGAGAGGATTCCTGCTTAACCGACTACGAATTTATTTGCCAATATTATGAATCAGAAGGCTATAAAAATGATTTAGGCAAAAATGACTGGACTTATTTGCATTTGGAGCAATTAAAATAATTTATCAAGTTTAAATTCTAAAACCCTTCAAAAACCCCCAGACCAAACAAAGCAAAATCGTATTTTACAGGATCTTGAGCATCCATTTCGCGTAATTTTTGATCTAATTGGGCAAGCGCTTTACCGTCGTTTTGTTTTCGTTCTAAAATACCTAATTTTCTGGCTACATTTCCTGAATGAACATCAAGCGGACAAGATAATACGGATGGAGAAATAGATTTCCAAATTCCTAAATCGACACCTTTTGTGTCTTGGCGAACCATCCAGCGTAAATACATGTTGATTCGTTTTGCTGCCGAATTATTCAGCGGATCTGAAATATGTTTTTGGGTTCGAGGTAGATGATCGATTTCGAAAAATATTTTTTTGAACTCGCTTATACTTTTTTGTAAACTGTCTTTTTCCTGATTTTTGGCAAATACAGCTTCAAGTCCGTTATGGTTTTTGTAAATGTGCTGTAAACCTTTAATAAATCCGCCAAAATCTTTTCCGTTGAATGTACGGTGAACAAAAGTTTCTAAATCGGCTAAATTGTCTTCAGAATGCGACATGACGAAATCATAAGGCGTGCTGCCCATTAATTCCATCATTTTATGCGAATTTTTGATAATCATTTTGCGATTTCCCCAAGCAATTGAAGCGCTCAAGAAACCTGCAATCTCAATATCTTCTTTTTGAGTAAATAAATGGGGAATCTGAACGGGATCACTTTCAATAAAATCCTGATTATTATATTGAATGACTTTTTCGTCAAGAAATTCTTTAAGTTCTTTTTGGTTCATGTTGAAATGAAATATTCAAATAATTAGAAAACCTAATTACTAATTTGGCCGTCGACCATAATTAATTTTCTATCAGCCATATTCGCTAATTCTTCGTTGTGAGTTACGATTACGAAAGTCTGTCCAAATTCGTCACGAAGCTGAAAAAACAATTGATGTAAATTTTCTGCCGAATGTGTGTCTAAATTTCCAGAAGGTTCATCGGCAAAAATAACATCTGGTTTATTGATTAAAGCTCTTGCAACCGCAACACGCTGTTGCTCTCCGCCCGAAAGTTCGTTTGGTTTGTGGTTGATTCTGTGCGATAAACCAAGATATTCTAAGATTCTTTTAGCTTCCTTTTCAGTTTCGGCTTTTGGTTTGTTAGCCATAAAAGCTGGAATACAAACGTTTTCTAAAGCAGTAAATTCTGGTAATAATTGATGAAACTGAAAAATAAATCCAAGATTTAAATTTCTAAAATCGGATAGTATTTTGTCCTTCTTGCTTTTCTTTTTGAAATATCTTGTATAATAAACAAGCATTAAAACTATTGGTAAAAATAAAGCGCCAATTGTAATTAATCGTACTATTTCGTCGAAAATTTTAGTTCTGAAAAACAGTAAAAAAACAGCTAGAATTATGATATAAATAGAACTTGTCCAAGTAATGATTTTAAATGTTCTCTCTTCTTTTGAATTGTCGGTTTCAACATCTTGCAGTTTCAAAACATTTTCGCCATTGATCGTTAATGATGAATCAGGATTACTGTCAGGTTTGTCTAAAGTTCCTAAAATTTGTAATAAAGTCGTTTTTCCTGCACCAGAAGCTCCAACGATCGAAACAATTTCGCCTTTTTTAATATGTAAATCAACTCCCTTTAAAACTTCAAGTTTATCGTAGAATTTATGTATGTTTTTTGCGTGTATCATGTAGTGAAACTGTTTTTACAAAGAAACAAAGAATCTATCGATATAAAAATGGGTTGTAACAGAATTTTATGAATAACATTTTTAATGTACTAAATAGGTGGGTTGTGCAAAAAAGAATATAAATTAGTAATGAAATTTTATAAGGTGTCTATGAAGGTTTTACTAAATATAAAATTAAAGTTATTGCTACTTATAGCGGCAATATTGATCATTTTTATAAGTGCAAAAGTTTATGATAGAAATTCTTTTGTAGTGTATACGATTGATGCTAAAAAGCAGGATTTAAGATTGTTTTGGAAAAACGAGAATGGTGAAAAATTTAAAAGTATTCAGAATTTAAAAGACTGGATTGAAAAACAAAATCTGGTTTTAGATTTTGCGATGAATGCAGGAATGTATAATAAAGAGAATTCGCCTCAAGGACTTTATATTGAGAAGCAAAAAACATTGGGAGCATTAGATACAACAAGCGATGTTGGAAATTTTTATTTAAAACCTAATGGAGTATTTTATTTAACGACTGGAAATGTACCTGCAATTTGTAAAACGGAACAGTTTAAAAATAATACAACAATAAAGTATGCAACGCAATCTGGTCCTATGTTGATTATTGATGGAAAAATACATCCAGAATTTAAAGAAGGGTCGTCTAACTTAAATATTAGAAACGGAGTTGGGATTCTGCCAAATGGAAATGTAGTTTTTGTTTTGTCTAAAAATGAAATAAATTTTTATGATTTTGCGGCTTATTTTAAAAGCTTAGGATGCAGAAATGCGCTGTATTTATACGGTTTTGTATCGAGAGCTTATGTTCCGTCGGAAAAGTGGATTCAAACTGACGGAAATTTTGGTGTATTATTTGCAGTAGTTAGAAAAAAATAATTGTGGATATGATGGAAATAGAAGAAACAACAATTGTAGAAGATAACAGAATGTCAAAATTAATAATTGGATTAATTTTGGATGGAATTGGTATGATTTCATTTTCGATTCCTTTAATCGGCGAGTTTTCAGATGTTATTTGGGCGCCAATTGCGGCTCTTATTATGAGCAGAATGTATAAAGGACGTATTGGAAAAGTGGCTGGAGTTTTGACTTTTCTTGAAGAAATAATTCCGTTTACAGACATTATTCCTTCTTTTACACTTACTTGGATTTATACGTATTTCTTTTCGAAGGAACGTATGAAAATTTAGTCTTTAAACAAGAAACCTAGTCCCATGTTCTTGAGCATTTTCTTTTCGAAGTTCCAAAAGAATTTGAATTGCCCGAAAATGGTTCCAATAGCGACCAATAAAACTTGATAAATTGGAAAAATAATAATAAGACGAATTAAGTTAAACCAAAAGCCAAAATCTTCTTTGGTAATACCTAACCAAATGCAAAAAGGCTTAGAGAGCCAAGCAGATGCCGATCCTGTAATGGCAAAAACTATAAGTATAATAATGGCTTGTAGATTTGAGGTTATTCCCCAACGTTTCTTTAATCTATTCATTGCTATTTGTAATGATTACAAATATACTATATTATCTTGATGGGACATAACCCCAAAGCTTTTGTTTGTAAGTATTTTGAAAATAAATCATATAATTATAGATAAGATAATTTACTTCGTAGCCATAATGTATATCTCGTCGATAATCGATCGTCATTTCGTATAAATTTGGATTGTAACGCTGCGGCTGCAGAACTCTGTTATTCCATTCAGTTACATATAAATAATTTTTATTTTCTAAATACGATAAGGAAAGATAATTTCTTGGATAAGCTCTAGAAGCAAGCCAGGTATTAAAGCCGTTGTCTATTATTATAACTTCATATTCTAACGAATCATTTGCAATTCTAACAGTATCATTTCCTTTTTTAACAGGATTGTCAGCGACAGCGACATTTTTTGATGCCGTTGAACATGCAACTATCGTAAGAATAAAAATGAATATGGAAATATATTTTTTCATGGTATCTGAAATTGTAGCCTAAATTTACGAATAAATCAGCAGAAGAGCTTGTTATTTAACTTTTGTATAAGAGGTAAAGATCCTTGAAGCCGTAAATGTTTAGAAGTGTTTTTTACTAAAAAATGCTGTTTTACTTTTAGCAAAACAGCATTTATAATTTATCTTTTAAACCGATGTTCCTTTATAACTTTGGAACCAAAAAGTCTTATTTACTTCCGAATAATTTTCCAAGTAAGCCGCTAAATCCGCCGCTTTTGGTTAAAGCTGCAGCATCAGCAATGTCTACTTTTCCATCGTTATTTTGGTCTAGGCCAAATTGCATTCCGTATTTAGAAATAGTGTCCATAATATTTGAAGCCTGTCCGCTGTTTCCAGAAATTGAACTGATAATATCTGTAATTTGAAAACTACTGTCGTTTGGATCTTTTGCTTTATTTACTAAAGAATTTAAGATTTGCGGAATCATGCTTGAAGCAACACCAGAAGAATCGGCACTGCTTAAACCGAATTTTTCGCCCAAGCTCCCAGTTAATTGCTGCGTGATTTGCTGTACTACAGGATTTGAACTGTCTATTGGAGAACTTCCGTTAAACAAACCTGCAAGCTGCTCACCGCCGCCTTCAGATGCAATTTTTTGCAAGCCTGCAAATATTGAAGTACTTGTTTCGCTTATTACTGCTTCATTGTGCTCATTTGGGATTGCTGTATTGTTAACAACAGCGTTACCTCCGTATTGCTGTACTAATTGTGTTAATTGTTCAAACATGATTAAAAGAGTTTAGATTAGAACTCAAATTTAATCAAAAAAAGAAAGGGATTTATTAAACGATGTTAATAAATCCCTCCTAAATAATTTAGATATAATTAATTAGCTTAATAAAGTAATAATTTGTGAAGCTAATTCAGTACCAATTCTGTCTTGTGCTTCTCCTGTTGCAGCACCAATGTGCGGTGTAAGAGAAATTTTAGAGTGCATTAAAATTGCCATTTCTGGTTTTGGTTCGCTTTCGAAAACATCTAAACCAGCAAAAGCAACTTTTCCTGAATCTAAAGCTTTTACTAAAGCTACTTCATCGATAACTCCACCGCGAGCACAGTTTACGATTCCAACACCATCTTTCATGATTTCAAGTTCTTTTTCTCCAATGATATAACCATTTTGAGCAGGAACGTGTAATGTAATGAAATCAGCTTCTTTAAACAATGATTCTAATGATTGAGAAACGATTGTAGTCGTGATAGATTGTCCATCAAAAAACTCAACTTTTACATCAACTTGCGGAATAAAACTATCTGCAGCGATAACTTTCATACCTAAACCAAGCGCCATTTTTGCAGTAGCTTGACCAATACGTCCAATACCAACAATACCAAGAGTTTTACCTCTTAATTCAGTTCCATTTGCGTAAGCTTTTTTCAAACCGTCAAAGTTTGAATCTCCTTCAAGAGGCATATTTCTGTTAGAATCATGCAAGAAACGCACACCAGAAAATAAGTGTCCAAATACAAGTTCAGCAACAGATTCTGATGATGAAGCAGGAGTATTAATTACATGAATTCCTTTGCTTTTAGCATAGTCAACATCGATATTGTCCATACCAACTCCACCGCGGCCAATAATTTTTAGACCAGGACAAGCATCAATAATATCTTTACGAACTTTAGTTGCAGAACGAACTAAAACTACGTCTACATTGTTTTCGTTTACAAAATTTGCTACTTGTTCTTGTGCTACTTTTGTAGTTATAACTTCAAAACCACCTTTTTCTAAGGCTAGAATTCCACTTTTAGAAATTCCGTCATTAGCTAATACTTTCATTGTGTGTTGTGTGTTTATTTGGTTAATCGTTAAATTGTTTAATCGATAAACCAGCTATTTGATTTTTCTTTTTTGATATTTTAAAGGAAGTATTTTTTGACGATTAAACAGTTAAACAAATTAACGATTAACCGAAAAAAAATTAAACTTTAGATTCTAATGCTTTCATTACATCAACTAAAACCTGAACGCTTTCAATTGGCATCGCATTGTAAATAGAAGCTCTGTAACCGCCAACAGAACGGTGTCCTGGCAATCCAGAAATTCCTGCTTCTTTCCATAAAGCATCAAATGTTGCAGTATGATCAGCATTGTTCAATAAGAAAGTTACATTCATATTAGAACGATCTTCTAGAGCAGCTGCACCTTTGAATAATGGGTTTCTGTCGATTTCAGCATAAAGTAAAGCTGCTTTTGCATCGTTTAATTTCTCAACAGCTGCAATTCCGCCTTTTTCTTTAATCCATTGTAAAGTTAATAACGAAACATATACTGCAAAAACAGGCGGAGTATTGTACATACTTTCTGCTTTAATATGTTTAGCGTAATCTAACATACTAGGAATTGCTCTTCCGTTTTTCTCTAAAATTTCTTCTTTAATTACTACCAAAGTAGTTCCTGCAGGTCCCATGTTTTTTTGAGCTCCAGCATAAATTAAATCAAATTTTGAGAAATCTAATTGGCGTGAAAAAATATCAGAACTCATATCGCAGACAACAGGAACGTTAGTTGCTGGAAAGTCTTTCATTTGAGTTCCAAAAATGGTATTATTACTTGTGCAGTGAAAATAATCTGCATCAGATGGTATTTCGTATCCTTTTGGAATATGGTTGTAATTTTCTTCTTTTGAAGATCCTACGATAACAGTTTCTCCAAAAAACTTAGCTTCTTTAATCGCTGCCGCTGCCCAAGTTCCTGAATCTAAATAAGCTGCTTTTCCATTTTCTTTCATCAAGTTGTAAGGAGCCATTAAGAATGCTGTACTTGCACCGCCTTGTAAAAATAAGGCTTGATATCCTTTTCCTTGAAGTCCTAACAATTCTAAAGCAAGCGAACGAGCTTCATCCATTACAGCAACGAAATCTTTGCTTCGGTGTGAAATTTCAAGAATCGATAATCCTGAATCGTTAAAATTTAAAACTGCTTTTGATGCCTTCTCAAAAACTTCCTGAGGTAAAATACTTGGTCCTGCGCTGTAGTTGTGTTTTTTCATGGTTGTTGTTAATAGTCGAAATTTTAAAAACGCAAATTTCGGCAATAGGAGCTGAAAAAGCGATAAATTATTCGAAATATTTGAACATTTTATTACTTTGTTGTTAACAAAAACGTTATAGTATCAACGTTATCTGCATAATCCCACAATTGCGGATTTTGAGTTTGACCAAATGCAGTACTGTTTTTAATCAAATTATTACTTACAATACATTGTATTTGCTCTTCGTCAGCTTCAAGTCGATTTTGTAAACTTTCAAGATCTTCATAATGTTCATAAAAAACACTCGAAATAGGTGAGGCATAACTAGAATCTTCTTTCAGAGTCAAAAAGCCATTATCCAGCAATTTAAAATTACTCATTAAAAAAACCGCTTTGTTGTAATCGTAGTTGTTAGCATATTTTTCATAATGAATAACATCCTGATATTTAAAAACAGCTTGAAAGAAAGCATCAAATGAATAGCCTTTTGGTACAAAAAGTTTAGAAACATTGCGGCATCCTAAACCAAAATATCTAAAAATATCTTCACCTAAAGCTTCTAATTCTTCATGAGTTTCTTTTCCATTCAGCACTGCAGCCGAATTTCTATTTTTTCTGATAATTGAAGGTTTGTCTTTAAAATAATACTCAAAATATCGTGCTGTATTGTTGCTTCCTGTAGCGATTACAGCATCAAAATTTTCTAATTTTCCTTCAACGAAAGTGATTTTATCTTTTAAATTTTCATCAACAGCAATTAAATATTTGGCTAAAAAAGGCAATAAATGCTGGTCATTTGAAGACGTTTTTATTAAAGCTCTGTTTCCAGTAATTATAACAGATAAAAAATCATGAAAACCAACTAACGGGATATTTCCAGCTAGAATTAAGGCAACAGTTTTTTCTTTTTTATCGTTTTGAGCAAATTCAGATGAATAATTGGAAAGCCATTTTTCAATGTTTTCTTTCGTTAGAGCATCCGCCCATGATTTTATGGCAAAGAAAACCTGTTCAGGAGTATACCAGCCATTGTGAGATTGTGATAATGTTATTAGTTTTTCAAAATCATTAAAAAAAGTTTCATTGTGTAAAACGTCAGATTTTTTCACGGATTCCTTTTCAGAAAACTGACTTAAAAATTTTCCTAATTCAACAAAAACACTTTTTTTTGTTTCTAATGTCATAATGTTTGTATATGAAAGGTTTTGATTGTAATTTTGCACAAAAATAAGCTATATTAAGTTATAAGGCAAAGCCGAATAAAATGTTTGACATTTTTAATGGAAATCTGATAACTTTTAACTCGAAATCAAGAATAAAATGGCAATAATTATAACAGACGAATGTATTAATTGTGGGGCTTGCGAACCAGAATGCCCAAATACAGCAATTTATGAAGGAGCTGATGATTGGAGATACAAAGACGGAACTAGTCTTTCAGGAAAAGTAATTTTACCAGACGGAACTGAAGTTGATGCAGAAGATGCACAAACTCCAATTTCTGACGAAATCTATTATATTGTTCCAGGAAAATGTACAGAATGTAAAGGTTTTCATGATGAACCTCAATGTGCTGCTGTATGTCCTGTTGATTGTTGTGTACCAGATGATAATCATGTAGAAGATGAAGAAACCTTGTTAAATAGACAAGCGTTTTTACACGGAGATGCATAATCTTTCTGAATAAATGATAAAAAAAAATCCTGAACATTACGTTCGGGATTTTTTTTGCTCAAAATTTGAGGTTTTGTAAATGGGCTATTTTGTTGGTTTTTAGTGTTTTGATTTTTGTTTTTTTAATTTGTAAGAATAAAATTAATACTTTAGTTGAAAATTTAAGATTGCCTATGAGGAAAATTATACTTCTATGTATTGTATTATTCGGTACTAGTATTTCTGCACAAAATGAGGAACATTCAATAATTGTAAAAGATGTAGAAACGGAGTTACCTGTTGAAAATGCAACGATTGTTGTTTTGAAAACCAAACAGATTTTATTAACTAATAAAGATGGTAAAGCTGTTTTTATGTTAAGTGGAGGATCTAACATACAGGTTTCTGAAACTAATTATGAGAGCCTGACCATTCGATGGGCTTCCTTAAAAGAAAGTGATTTTGTAATTTACTTAAACAATAAGGATAATAAATTAGATGAAGTTGTTTTGTCTAAACAGTCTCCTCAAAAAGTACTTCAAAAAATAGTTTCCAATTCTGTGCATATGTTGGCAGCATCTTATAGACTGAAAGTATATGTTAAGGAGTTTTTTATGCTTGACAATCAGTATTCTTATTATAATGACGGGCTTGTGAATTTTCAGTTTGTTGGAGATCAGAAAAAAGCGACAACAACACTTCTTGTAGAGCAAAACAGATCTTACGGGATATTAGATACAGATGTAAGTGCAGATTTAAAAGGATATAATTTGAATAATATCATGGAAAATTATTCGAATTTAAAATATTTTGAACCACTTTTAAATCCAAAAGCAAAGAAGGAATACGATTTTATTATAAAAGGCCATTCTAACAATAAAGATTATTATGTAATGACAATTACACCTTTGGATAAAGCAAAAGAAGCGATTGATAGTTTTGAAATTATTTACGATCCAGAAAAGAAACTTATCCTAGAGTTCACAATTGATGCAACGCCGAAAAATATTGATAAAATAGAAGAAAAGACGACAGTAAATTCAAAGAATATTACGAAGTCTTTTGTAAAAGTAGATTATAGATTTGATGGCAAGAATTATTATTTGTTGAGCTCAAACGAGGAAATAGCTTATAATCTTATTTTAAAAGATGCAGTTAAAAAGATTCAAGTGCGTAATAGTTTTACAACAACAAGCTTTAATAAACAAAATTTTACTTATAAGGAAAGCGATGTTTTTAAAGAGAAATCGCTTTTTAATAAAAAGAACAAAATCCTGACCAATTATTGGGATATTTCAGGATTAACTGCAACAGATGAAGAAAAAGCAATTGTAAGTTCGTTAGAGTTTAAAATGTAGTTTTGATTAAAATGACAAAAAAATCCTGAAGTCTATTCAGGATTTTTTTGTGTAAAATTATTATTTAGAAGCATGATTTCTCGAGTTTTGAAAAAAATTAAGCTGCTGAATAAAAGTAATTTTATTAATAAACATTTTTACTTCGCTTAAGAGCTATTAAATCTTATATTTGCAAAATTTTAAAGTCCAAAAATATCAATTTGGCATAAAGAGAAAGAAAAACTTAAAATTATAATCCATTAAGTAATACCGCTTAGTGGCTTGACTCTAGAAATTTGGAGTCTAATAAAAATAAATAGAAACAACAGATGAAAGCAGGAATTGTAGGATTACCAAATGTTGGAAAATCAACATTATTTAATTGTTTATCTAATGCAAAAGCGCAAAGTGCTAACTTTCCGTTTTGTACAATCGAACCTAATATTGGTGTTGTAAACGTTCCAGATCCAAGAATCAATAAATTGGAAGAATTGGTAAAACCAGAGCGTGTACAAATGGCAACGGTAGATATAGTAGATATTGCAGGTTTGGTAAAAGGTGCAAGTAAAGGTGAAGGTCTTGGAAATCAGTTTTTAGGAAACATTAGAGAGTGTAATGCAATTATTCACGTTTTGCGTTGTTTTGATAATGATAATATTGTACACGTTGACGGAAATGTAAACCCAATTCGTGATAAAGAAACTATCGATATCGAATTGCAGTTAAAAGACTTAGAAACGATCGAAAAACGTTTAGAGAAAGTAAAACGTGCTGCAAAAACCGGAAACAAAGAAGCTCAAACTGAAGAAGCTTTGTTGAACAGAATTAGAGAAGCTCTTTTGCAAGCAAAATCTGCAAGAACAATTATTCCTCAAAATAATGATGAAGAAGTTCTTATGGAAGCTTTTCAATTAATTACTGCAAAACCAGTTTTATACGTTTGTAATGTTGACGAAAGTTCAGCAGTAAACGGAAATAAATACGTTGATCAAGTTCGCGAATTAGTAAAAGATGAAGAAGCTGAAGTTATTATTCTTTCAGTAGGAGCAGAAGCTGATATTACAGAATTAGAAAGCTACGAAGAGCGTCAGGTTTTCCTAGAAGATATGGGATTAACTGAGCCGGGAGCATCAGTTTTAATTCGTGCAGCTTACAAATTATTAAAACAGCAAACTTACTTTACTGCTGGAGTAAAAGAAGTTCGTGCTTGGACAATCAATATTGGAGCTACAGCGCCACAAGCTGCTGGAGTTATTCACACTGATTTTGAAAAAGGTTTTATTCGTGCAGAAGTGATTTCATACGAAGATTACGTGCAATACGGTTCTGAAGCAAAAGCAAAAGAAGCAGGAAAATTTAAAGTTGAAGGAAAAGAATATGTTGTAAAAGATGGTGATGTAATGCACTTCCGTTTCAACGTTTAGTCTTTTTTTAGAAAATAGAATAAAGAAGAAAGAGAATAGATTAAAACTGCTGGAGAAATTCAGCAGTTTTTTTTATTTACGTTTCTATTGTCGGGATCGCTCAGGATAACAAAAAATAGGAATAAATCTGCTCGATCTGCAAAATCTGTGAGAGATAAATTTTAGCAATTAAATTTTTGGCTCAAAAATTGGTTACAGAAAAATTAACCAATAACTAATCTAAAAACCAATCAAAATGCTAAAAAAAACTTTCAAATTTCTAGGCTGGACACTTTTAGGAATCTTCAGCTTTCTTGTTTTATACATACTTTCAGTTTATCTGATTTCTAAAATAACCGTAAATTCAGATATTGCTCAAGTTGAAGAGCAAAATGCTGTTCCTATTTACATACTTTCAAACGGAGTTCATACTGACATTGTCGTTCCGATAAAAAATGAAATCAAAGACTGGCGAAATGAAATTCAATTTAGTCAAACCCAATCAAAAGATTCAATAATGAATTTTGTTGCTTTTGGCTGGGGCGACAAAGGTTTTTATCTCGATACGCCAGAATGGTCTGACTTAAAAGCGAGCACAGCATTAAAGGCCGCATTTGGAGTAAGTTCATCAGCGATGCATACTACATTTTATAAGCAATTGCGAGAAGGAGAGGATTGCAAACGTATTTTAATTTCGAGAGAGAATTATCAAAACTTAGTTACTTATATCTCTGATAGTTTTAATAATTCAACAAAACCAGAATGGATTGAAGGTCACAGTTATGGAAAAAAGGACGCCTTTTATGAAGCAAAAGGAAGTTATAGTCTTTTTTATACCTGTAATACTTGGGCAAACTGCGCTTTGAAAGCAGCAAATCAAAAAGCGAGTTTATGGACGGTTTATGATAAAGGGATTTTTTGTCATTATAAATAAATGAGTTATGAAAAAGCTGATTTTATTTTTAGCGATAATATCGATAAGTATTTCTTGTAAAAAAGCTGATGCAGCAGCAGAATATGAAGGTTTAGCATTTTATTTTGAGAACCCTCAACCCATTCATGATTCTGAACTAAATAGTTTTCCTTCTAAATTTAAAGGATTATATATTAACACAGATTCTACACTTTTAAGAATTGACGATTATAGAATTTCTAAAGAATATTATTTTAAGTTCAGGATTCACAGACAAAAACTAGATTCTTTAAAATCTGAATTTGATCTTGTTGACGGAAAGTTAATTTCTAAGGATACACAAGATAAATTTGATGTGTTTAAAAAAGGTGATTCAATTGAATTGTCTAGAAAAGAAGTAGATACATTATTTAGATTGTCGTATAATCAGAAAATAAAACGTATAAATGGGCAGTTAGTTTTAAGTACAAGAGATTCTGTTTTTTGGAGAATAAAAATAATGTCATTAGAAAAGAGTATTCTTAAAATTAAGAGTATTTATTTGCCAGATGACTTGAAGAAATTAGACTCAGTTACTTCGATAAAAGCAAAAATGATAGATTCAATGTCATATTTGATAAAACCAACAAGAAAGGAATTTAAAAATATTTTGAAAATTAAAAATCTAGGTTACGATCAGGAATATAAAAAAGTCTCGAACTGAGACATGGAAAAAATATAAAATTCTATCACAATACAAGAATTGATTTTTTTCATAAATGCTTAAATTTGAGAGAATCTCAAAGAATGAGCAGATGAAAAATCAAAATGTATTTTCAAAATCCTGGTATTTATTAAAAACAACATTTTTAGAATTTAATGATGATAATGCTATAAAGTTAAGTGCAGCATTATCTTATTATACCATTTTTGCATTACCTCCTTTATTGATAATTATAATTACTATTTGCGGCGTTTTTTTTGGAGAAGAAGCAGTTACAGGGCAATTGTATGGTCAAATCAATAGATTGGTTGGAAATAATGCTGCGGTACAAATTCAGGAAGCAATTAAAAATGTTCAATTATCAGACAGTAATGTATTTGTAACGGTCTTTGGGGTTATAATGCTCTTAATTGGAGCTTCAGGAGTTTTTGCTGAAATTCAGAGTTCAATCAATTATATTTGGGGATTACGAGCAAAACCCAATAAAGGTCTGAAAAAGTTTATTCAAAACAGAATAATGTCATTTTCTATGATTGTAACTGTTGGATTCTTAATGCTTGTCAGTTTAATGCTCAATGCGACACTTGATGTTTTAAATGCGCGATTAAAGCTTTATTTGCCAGATACTACTGTTTACTTGTTTTATATTATAAATTTAGTAATTGTTTTAGCAAGTATTACGTTGCTTTTTGCGATTATATTCCGAACTTTACCTGACGGAGTTATCAAATGGAAAGATGCTTTTATTGGCGCTTCCTGCACCGCAATTTTATTTATGATAGGTAAATTTGCGATCGGACTTTATTTAGGAAATTCGACAATTGCCAGTGTATATGGTGCAGCTGGTTCTGTAATAATAATATTAGTCTGGGTGTATTACTCAGCTATTATTTTATATTTTGGAGCTGAATTCACTAAGGTTTATGCGAAAACTTTTGGAGGCAGTATTTCTCCAAATGAATACTCTGTAGAAATACAAAAAGAGATTTTTGAAATTGAAAACGTCTAAAAAATAAACCATGTAAGTTATAGAAGTAAATTAAAGTTTGACTTCATAAATTGAAGAAAAAGAATTTCAAATGAACTTATATAACTTATATGGTTTCAAAAAAAATAAAAATACTACGATATGAAAATAATAGCTTTTGGAGGAAGTAACAGTACACAGTCGATCAATAAACATTTGGCAACTTATGCATCAAGTTTATTTGAAAATGCTGATGTAGAAGTTTTAGATTTAAATGATTTTGCAATGCCTTTGTTTAGCGTTGATTTAGAGAAACATGTTGGCCAGCATGAACTTGCAAAAGCTTTTTTGGCTAAAATAGAAAGTGCAGATCTTTTGGTGGTTTCTTTGGCAGAGAATAATGGTAATTATTCATCAGCATTTAAAAATCTTTTTGATTGGTGTTCAAGGATAATGAAAGAAATTTTTCAGCATAAACCAATGTTATTATTAGCGACTTCACCTGGAGTTCGTGGCGGTGCATCAGTTTTAGAAATTGCAAATAACGCTTTGCCAAGATATGGAGCACAAATAAAAGCGACTTTTTCATTGCCTGCTTTTAATGCGAATTTTGATTTAGAAGAAAATAAAATCTCAAATGCAGAGTTAGATAAAGAACTTAAAGATATTATCAAATCAAGTTTTTAATCAATGCCGCAAAAAAAGATTGCTTTTATATTCTTACTGTTAAACAGTATTTTTTTGAATTACACTTTTGCTCAAAAAATTAGTGAAGTTGATAAAATAGTTGCAAAATATCCGAACAAATTTGCGTCAACAGAAAAACTAGCGGAAAGAATTGAAACAGACTTTAGTTCTGATTATGATAAAGCGAGAGCAATTTACAGCTGGATGGCTTTTAATATAAAGTACGATTACAGTACTTTTTTAAATCCGCCCAAATCACAAGGTTTTTCATATTCAACAGAAGCAGAAAAGCAGCGAAAAATTAAAGCTTTGAATGATAAAATGCTTCAAAAAGCTTTTACTTCTAGAATTGCAGTTTGCGAAGGATTTACAGCTTTGTACCAACATTTGGTTGAATTAGTTGGTCTTAAGTCTGAAATAATTCGGGGAGATTCTAAAACCAGATTGGCTGATATTGGAAGAAAAACAACTTCTTCAAATCATGCTTGGAATATTGTTTTGATTGATAAAAAATGGCGCTTAGTTGATGTGACTTGGGGACAAGGATATTATGACAGTAACAAAGGAAAAATGGTTAATGATTTTACTCCCATTTATTTTGATACTAATCCTGATTATTTTTTCGCGAAACATTTTCCTGATTCAGGCTCATATTTAGGAAATAAACTAAGTAAAGAAGATTTTCTTAACGGGCCTTTAATTTATAATAAAACAATAGAAGAAGATTATAAAGTTAAATCGCCGGATTCTGGAATTATTGATGCAAAGTTTGGCGATAAAATTACTTTTGAAATTAAAAATGTTTCAAAATCCGATCAAATTTTTTATCTCAATAAAAAAAATCAGCCCGTTAAAATTCAAAACTCAAGAGAAAAACGAGGCAGTTTAGAATTTCAAATAGTTTACGACAAAAACATAGGAGATTATATTACTATTTATGTAAATACCAGCAGTATTGTTTCATTTAAAATAGTTAAAAAGTAAATCCTGAAAAGGTTTATTTAGCAGTGTTTTCTCCTTTTATCGAATTGCCGTATCTTAGCAATTCAGGATTTGAATTAATAACCTATGGAGACTACTTTTTTGAAATCAATCTTAGACAATGATTTTTATAAATTCACAATGCAGCATGCTGTAATACGGCTTTTTCCAAAGGCAAAAGTTCGTTATGGATTTATAAATAGAGGAAAACATGTTTTTCCAGAAGGTTTTGCAGATTTGCTTCGACGTTCTGTTGACGCTTTGGCCGATCTTCGCTTAACAAAAGAAGAAAAAAATTATCTGTCACATTATTGTCCATATCTTGATCCTACTTATTTAGACTTTTTGCAAGGATATAGTTTTGATCCTTCTGAAGTTCAAATTACTCAGGAAGGTTCAGAAATTAAAGTTACCATTGAAGGATTTTGGTACAGAACAATTTTATGGGAAGTTCCTTTAATGTCTTTAATTTCGGAGCTGTTTTATAAATCAAATCATTTAATTCGCTTAAATGATGAAGCAATTAAAGATCTTACCAAAGATAAAATTGACAATTACAATAAACTAGGTGTTTCCGTTTTAGAATTCGGTACAAGACGTCGTCATTCTTATGATGTTCATGCTCTTGTTAATGAAACCTTGAATACTTTTGGAGGTCAGAGTTTTATGGGAACCAGTAATGTGCATTTTGCAATGCTCAATAATAAGCGTCCGTTGGGAACTCATGCACACGAATGGTTTATGTTTCATGCTGCACAATATGGTTTTAAAATGGCCAATTTGATAAGTTTGGAACATTGGACACAAGTTTACGGCGGAGACCTCGGAATTGCTCTTACAGATACTTATACTACAGAAATATTTTTCAATCAGTTTGATAAAAAATACTCCAAACTTTTTGATGGCGTTCGACATGACAGCGGCGATCCAATTGAGTTTGCTCAAAAAGTGATTTCGCATTATACCAAAATGGGAATTGACCCGAAATCGAAAGTCATTGTTTTTTCGGATTCTCTTAATTACGAAAAAGTAAAAGCGATCGTTGATTTTTGTCAGGATAAAATAAAAATGTCCTTCGGTATTGGAACGAATTTCACGAATGATGTTGGTCTTCCTGCGATGAATATGGTAATTAAATTGACGGATACAAAACCTGATAATTTACATTGGCAGGGCGTTGTAAAACTTTCTGATGAAAAAAACAAAAATACGGGAACGCCCGAAATGATTGCTTTAGCGAAGGAAGTACTGGGAATCAAATAGTATTTCTTTGCTGAAAAAGCAGTTTTTTAATATTTTTAGCCTCTGTTTTATTTTAAAATCAATTTAAATAGAATTTAAACTGTTATTATTCATAACAAAAAGAAAATACGCTTTCATTTTTTGTTAAGAAATGGTACATTAGCAAAAAATCCTAAATTCACATATGCTAGAGCAAAATCAATATACCGAAGATAATATTCGTTCACTTGATTGGAAAGAACATATCCGTATGCGTCCCGGAATGTATATCGGAAAACTTGGAGATGGTTCTTCTCCAGATGATGGTATTTATATTCTATTAAAAGAGGTTTTAGACAACTGTATCGATGAGTTCGTAATGGGCTCTGGAAAAACTATTGAAGTGACTATCAAGGATAAAACGGTTTCGGTTCGTGATTATGGACGTGGAATTCCGTTAGGAAAAGTGGTTGATGTAGTTTCGAAAATGAATACAGGAGGAAAGTACGATTCTAAAGCTTTCCAGAAATCGGTTGGTTTGAACGGTGTCGGAACAAAAGCGGTAAATGCGCTTTCGAATTATTTTCGTGTAGAATCTGTTCGTGATGATAAACAAAAAGCGGCAGAGTTTTCGGCAGGAAATTTAGTTTCAGAAGAAGACATAATTGAAACTACAAAACGTAAAGGAACAAAAGTGACTTTTACGCCAGACGAAACAATCTTCAAAAACTATAAATTCCGTTTAGAGTACGTTATCAAAATGGTTAAAAACTATTGTTACTTAAACAATGGTTTGACTATTATTTTTAACGGAGAAAAATATTATTCAGAAAACGGACTTCGTGATTTATTAGAAGAAACAATCAGCGAAGATGATTTAGAATATCCAATTATCCACTTAAAAGAGCATGATATCGAAGTTGCGCTTACGCACAGTAAAACGCAATACAGCGAAGAATATCACTCTTTTGTCAATGGACAAAATACAACACAAGGAGGAACGCACTTAGCGGCTTATCGTGAAGCTGTTGTAAAAACTATTCGTGAGTTTTACAATAAGAATTTCGAAGCATCAGACGTCCGTAAATCGATTGTGAGTGCGATTAGTATTAAAGTGATGGAACCGGTTTTTGAGTCTCAGACCAAAACAAAATTGGGTTCTACAGATATGGGTTCTGACGATGGAACACCAGCGGTTTCTGTTCGTACTTTCGTTAACGATTTTATTAAAACGAAACTGGATAATTACCTGCATAAAAATCCAACAACTGCGGAAGCTTTACTGCGTAAAATTCTTCAGGCAGAACGCGAGCGTAAAGAATTATCAGGAATTAGAAAACTGGCAACAGATCGTGCTAAAAAAGCCAATCTTCACAATAAAAAATTAAGAGACTGCCGAGCGCATCTTCCAGATACCAAAAACCCAAGAAACTTAGAAAGTACGCTTTTTATTACCGAGGGAGATTCGGCTTCCGGATCAATTACAAAATCGCGTGATGTAAATACACAAGCGGTTTTCAGTTTACGTGGTAAGCCTTTGAATTCATACGGAATGACGAAGAAAATTGTGTATGAGAACGAAGAATTCAACTTATTGCAAGCGGCACTTGATATAGAAGACGGATTAGAAAAACTGCGTTACAACAACATTGTAATTGCAACCGATGCCGATGTCGATGGAATGCACATTCGTTTGTTATTAATTACTTTCTTTTTGCAGTTTTTTCCTGAGTTAATCAAAGAAGGACATTTGTATATTTTACAAACACCGCTTTTTAGGGTTCGTAATAAAAAGGAAACAATTTACTGTTATTCTGAAGAAGAAAGAAAAGACGCCATCGAAAAACTAAAACCAAAACCAGAAATCACTCGATTTAAAGGTTTGGGAGAGATTTCGCCAGATGAGTTTAAAAATTTTATTGGAGATACCATCCGTCTTGATCCAGTTATGATGGATAAAAATACTTCGATTGAGCAGTTGTTATCTTTCTATATGGGGAAAAACACGCCAGACAGACAAGAGTTTATTATCAAGAATTTGAAAGTTGAGATTGATGAACTTGAAGAAGCTTAAAAGATAAAAGAATTATAGAAGAATTTTTTAGTAGTTATACTGAACAAAATATATGAAAGACGAAGAAGACGATAACATAATTCCAAACGACGACGAGAATAATCAAGATGAGAATCAATTTGATGAAAATCAAGATGATTCAGATGAGATTATAAATGTAGATGCTAAAAATTTTGAAGGACAGCATTTTTACGAAAATCAGGAAGAAGAAGGAGAAGACGTTATTACCAAAGTAACGGGAATGTACAAAGACTGGTTTTTGGATTATGCGTCGTATGTAATTCTGGAACGTGCAGTTCCTGCTATCGAGGACGGATTTAAACCAGTTCAGCGTCGTATTATGCACTCTTTAAAAGAGCTGGATGATGGTCGTTATAATAAAGTTGCCAATGTTGTTGGTCACACTATGCAGTATCACCCACACGGAGATGCAAGTATTGGTGATGCAATGGTGCAAATTGGTCAAAAAGATTTATTGATTGATTGTCAGGGAAACTGGGGAAATATTTTAACAGGTGACGGAGCAGCAGCTTCGCGTTATATTGAGGCACGTTTGTCTAAATTTGCTTTGGAGGTTTTATATTCTCCAAAAATTACAGATTGGGGCGTTTCGTATGATGGTCGTCGTGCAGAACCTAACAATCTTCCGGTAAAATTTCCATTACTTTTAGCGCAAGGAGCGGAAGGTATTGCAGTTGGACTTTCGACAAAAGTTTTACCTCATAACTTCAATGAATTAATTGATGCTTCAATCAAAATTCTAAAAGGAAAAGCTTTTACATTATATCCTGATTTCATGACACAAGGTATTGCCGATGTGTCCAATTATAATGACGGACTTCGTGGCGGACGTGTGCGTGTGCGTGCTAAAATTTCGCAATTAGACAAAAATACATTGGTGATTACGCAAATTCCGTTTTCAACCAATACATCGAGTTTGATTGACAGTATTTTGAAAGCCAATGATAAAGGTAAAATCAAAATCAAGAAAATTGAAGACAATACCGCAGCCGATGTCGAAATTTTAATTCATCTTTTCCCAGGTGTTTCGCCAGACAAAACAATCGACGCTTTGTTTGCGTTTACTGCTTGTGAAACTTCTGTAGCACCTTTAGGTTGTGTTATCGAAGATAATAAGCCGTTGTTTATTGGTGTTTCTGAAATGTTGAAAATTTCAACGCACAGAACAGTTGATTTACTTCGTCAGGAATTAGAAATTCAGTTAGAAGAATTAAAAAATAAGTGGCATTTTTCTACTTTAGAAAAAATCTTCATTCGTGAAGAAATGTATATCGACTTCAAATTGTATGGAGATAGAGAATCACTTTACAAATATTTATACGATCGTTTTGAGCCTTTCAAAAAATCATTCGTCAGAGAAATTAATGATGATGATTTACAGCGTTTGACTCAAATTCCGATGATTCGTATTACGCGTTTCGATTCTGATAAAGCCGATGAATTGATTTCTAGGTTAGAGGAAGAAATGAAAGAAGTAGAGCATAATTTGGAACATTTAACCGATTTTGCAATTGCTTATTTTACCAAATTAAAAGAGAAATACGGAAAAGGTCGTGAGCGTCAGACAGAACTTCGTGTTTTTGACAACGTTGAAGCTACAAAAGTTGTTTTACGTAACACAAAATTATATGTAAACCGTGAAGAAGGTTTCGTAGGAACAAGTTTAAAGAAAGACGAATACGTAGGTGATTGTTCTGATATTGATGATGTTATTGTGTTTTTACGAGACGGAACATTAATGATAACAAAAGTAGATGCTAAAACCTTTATTGGAAAAGATATTATACACGCTGCTGTTTTTGACAAGAGCGATAAACGTACGATTTACAATATGATGTATCGTGATGGTAAATCAGGTCCATCCTATATTAAACGTTTCAATGTTTCGGGTGTAACGCGCGATAAAGCTTATGATTTAACAAATGGAACAAATGGTTCGCAAGTGGTCTATTTTTCACATAACCCGAACGGAGAAGCGGAGGTTGTAACGATATTATTGCGTCAAATAGGAACGATCAAAAAACTGAAATTCGATATTGATTTTGCTAAATTGGCGATTAAAGGACGTAGTTCTAAAGGAAATTTAGTAACCAAATATCCAATCAAAAAAATTGAATTAAAAGAAAAGGGGATTTCGACTTTACTACCAAGAAAAGTTTGGTTTGATGATACGGTGAAACGTTTAAATGTTGATGCTAGAGGAGAATTGCTTGGAGAATTTAAACCAAGTGATAAAATTTTAGTAATCAGTCAGACTGGAAAATTAAAAGTTATTATTCCTGAATTATCTACTCATTTTGAGGAAGATATGATTGTATTGGAGAAGTGGAAGCCTAAAAAACCTATTTCTGCAATTTATTACGATGGAGAAAAAGAGCGTTATTTCTTAAAACGTTTCCTTGTTGAAAATGAAGGGAAAGAAGAAAGTTTTATTACTGATCATCCTAATTCGCAATTAGAAATTGTATCAACAGATTATCGTCCGTTGGCGCAGTTAGTTTTTGCGAAAGTAAAAGGAGTTCAGAAAGAAGATTTACATATTGATGTAGAAGATTTTATTGCTGTAAAAGGTTTTAAAGCTTTAGGAAACCAGTTAACAGCAGATAAATTAAAACAAGTTAATTTGTTAGATCCGCTTCCTTATGAAGAGCCTGTTGAAGAAATTCCAGAAAAACCAGAATTGCCAGAAGATGATTCGGTCGAAACAGAATTAGAAGATGATGGCCAGATTGGCTTGATTTTAGAATAAAAAATAAAAACGCTAAGATTGATTTCTTAGCGTTTTTTTATGATCTTTTAAATCTGTTTAACTTTGATATGGAGAAAGAATTTCTTCCTTAGTCCATTTCACTTCGTTGTTTTCGATACTAACAAAAATAGTATCTCCATCTATTACTTCTCCAGAAATTATCTTTTTAGCTAAAGGTCTTCTTAAATGTGTTCTAATAATACTTTTAATTGGTCTTGCTCCATATTTGGCATTGTAACCATTTTCAGCAAGATAAAGTTTAGTTTCAATCGGAATTTCAACTTTTATATTGATATTTTTCAATAAATCTATGAACTCTTTCTTGAGATGAATTTCAAATATTTTCAAAGCATTTTCCTTACTGATAGGCGCAAAAGGTACAATTTCGGTTAAACGTCCCAAAAATTCAGGTCTGAAATAATTTGCCATAATTTCCATTAAGGAATTTGAAGTCGGAATTTCACCGTTATTAAAAGTGGTCACAATATGATCTGCACCAATATTCGAGGTAAAAAGAATAATTGCATTCGAGAAATCTCCTTCTTTTCCTAAACGATCATGCAATTTTCCTTCGTCCATAATTTGTAAAAAAACATCAAAAACTGAAGGATGTGCTTTTTCAATTTCATCAAATAAAACAATGGAGTAGGGTTTTTGTCTGATCTTATTTACTAGTAAGCCGCCCTCTTCATAGCCAACATATCCCGGAGGTGCGCCATATAGCAATGCAGCAGAATGTTCTTCTTTAAATTCAGACATATCAAATCTAATAATTGCATTTTCATCCTGAAAGAGAAATTCGGCCAAAGATTTGGCTAATTCCGTTTTCCCCGTTCCTGTTGGACCTAAAAAAAAGAAAGAGGCAATAGGCTGTCCCGCTTTACTCAATCCTGATCTCGATTCTAAAATTGAACCTGTAACGGTCGAAATACAGTGATCCTGACCAATAACTCTTTGGTTTAGAACCTCTTCAATATTACTTAGTTTTTGCTTTTCCTCTTCATTTAGTTTACCAGCGGGAATACCCAGAGATTAATCAATTGTTAAGTTCTGTAAGTCAGCAGGCACAGGAAAGTAGTTTTACTAAAAATAATGATCCTTATTTAATGATTAAACCTAAAAATGATGAAGGCGTTGGAAAAAACTTTAATATTAATTACTGGTCTACTTGCGCAGAAGAAGGAAACGATATTAAAGCAGGAACAGTTTTAGAAAGCAAGAATTTTATATTTGAAAGTAAAAGCGTAACGCTTATGACAAATACTGTAGGCGGTTTAAATAAACAAAGTAACAAAGACAGAATTCTGGCGTATAGAAATGCTTTACTGACCCGTGGTAGAATTGTAACATTTGCCGATATTAAAGCCTTTGGATTTAGTCATTTTAAAAGTTCAGTTGAAGATATTAAAATCGAAAAAGGCACACGAAAAGAAATTTCGGTAAAAGCAGGTTTTAGCCGAACAGTTGATATTTATATTAAAACAAATCCTGAGGAGAAACAACATTTGTCGGATTCTGAGTGGAGTTATTTATGCGAAAGCTTTATGAAGAATCTAAAAAACAGATCTTCAAATGTGTTTCCGTATCGAATGTTTGTTGATTAAATGTAAAACGGCCAAAAGATGATTTTTGGCCGTTTTTTTCTAAAAATTATTTTGGTTTTACTGGTATTTCTTGTCCGTAAGTGTTTTCATAAAAGCAACAAGCGCTTTTTCTTCCTTTACAGTTAAATTCAATTTATCAAAAGGAAGAGTCTGGTTTTCGACTTCATAGCCTAAACCTTGTCCGCCTCCTTTATTGTAAAAAGAAACTACTTCTTCGAGGGTTTTAAAAACGCCGTTGTGCATATATGGAGCTGTAACTGCGGCATTTCGTACAGTTGGAGTTTTAAAGGCACCAACTAATTGCGGCATTTTGTTATACAAATAACGACCTTTATCCGGGCTTAATGTTTTTCCTGAAGCTTCATTTGGAGTTCCAATAACTTCATGCTCAGTTTTTGAATAACTAGGCGGAACAGTTCCGTTAAATAATGGCGTAAAATGACAAGTTGCACATTTTGCTTTTCCCATAAAAAGATTCATTCCTTCTATTTCTTCATTGTTAAGACTGTTTTTATTCCCTCGCATATATTCATCAAATCGAGAATCGAATGCGTTTAAAGAACGAACATAACTAGCAATAGCATTTTGAATCTGCCAAGCTTCAGGTTTTGAAGTTTTTGGATATGCTTTTTTGAACAATTTTATATAATCTTCGTCGAGCTGAATCTTCGCATGAATATTTTCGATAGAACCATGCATCTCATCTTTATTTTGAATAACATCTACACTTTGTTTTTCTAAATCTAATTGGCGCATATCCCAAAATTGAGCATTTTGTAAAGAAGCGTAGGTTAGAGTAGGAGTATTTCTGGCTAAATTCGAACCAGTCAAAGAAACGTTTGTTTTTAAGCCGTCTGTAAATGCTTTTTGAGGATGATGGCAGGAGGCGCAGCTTCGATCATTGTTTTTAGAAAGACCTTTATCATAAAATAATTTTTCTCCTAAAATGGCTTTTTCTTTGGTGAAATTATACTCATCAGAAAGTACAAAAGCGTTGACATCAAAAGCATCTTTATCAAATAAAGTTTCAATAGCTGGGTTTAACGGACTACTCTTTTTTACATTTTTAATATTTTCTTCTTTCTGAAAAGCTTTAATATTTTTTGAAATCGGATTTAGATATTCCGTTATAAAAAAGGCGCGATTAAAAGCATTGAAATTATTGTTTTCAGTACAGTACTTTTGCGCTTTTAAAGTCAATTTCTTTAATTCTGATAATGATGTATTACCCGCGTTAATTTTTTCAAGTGATTTTGGAATTACAATCAAACTTTCGGCTGCTTCTGGAATTGAAGATTGTAAAATTGGACTGTCAAAACCTGTGATTCCTAATGTAATAACCCTAAATACATTTTGTTGAATGGCATCAAGAGCATAATCGTTACTGATTGTAATAACTTCAAAAGTGCTTTTCAGCTGTTTAATATTAGATTGAAAAATATTCAATTCTTTAATTAAATCAGGATTATTTTCAGCATCATATTCTGGATAAATCATTTCTTCGATAACCTGAAAACCATGAGGTTCAAATGATCTGTTTTCTTCAAGTTCCATTTCGTCTAAAGCTGGACCATTCATAAATCTTGCCGTTTCAGGCGCAAAGTATTCAATTGCCCATTCGACTTTTTTATAAGCCAGACGTGATTGTTTAAACTGTTCAACAATTTCTTTTTGCGATGAGGTATTTGTTATCAGCTTTTGAAATTTTACAATTTCATTGTTTAACTTGGTCAAGTCAACTAATAAATCTTGTTTTATGGTCGTTTTTGAAACTTCATTTTTTTGACATGAAAAGAAAAAACAAAGTGTCAAAAGTAGAAAAGTAAAGTGCTTTAATTTCATAATAGTATTGTAATAGAAACAACCCTTATCAAGAAAATAAGGGTTGTTGATAGATTTTGGCTGTATTTATTATCGTTGTACGTTTCTAATAATAACAGTTTGTCCTCCCTCTTTGTTTGTTTGAGTTCCAGAACCATCAGCGTTTTTAAACGCATCACTCTGCCAAGTGTGAGGGTGAATATTTACAGTAAAAGTATCAGGAACACCAATGATATCAGATATATCTTCCATTGCTCCAAATTCCCAGCTTCCAAATCTCATTTCACCAGTTTGGTTGTAAAGAGCGTTCCAAGCCGTATCCGTTCTTTTGTGGTTCATGTTCAACCAAGGTTTGTTTTGTTTTGTAGCGATATTGTATTGCCAAATGTACGAATCGTGTTTAGCATCAGTATAATAACTATCACCATCTTCCTGAATGTAAACGAAGTTTTCAGTTACACATAAGTTATCTGGGTTAATGATTCCAGTTCCTGGAGTACTATCACCTTCAACAGCCAATTCTAAAGTTCCTTTTAGCGGATCTGCTGCGTCCATTTTTAATTTATAAACTCTTCCCCACATTGTATATCCATCAACAGGAGCATTGTTTGTTGCTTGACCAGTTGCTGTAAAATAAACCTCTCTGTTGTTGCTTGCGCTTCCTTTTCTGTAATCTACATCTTCAACTCTTGAAAAACGAATTGCTTTTAAGTCATTAACAGTTGTATTAATTACAGCTCCTGTTAAGTTTTTAGCATTCGGGATTTCAACAAACTGAACAGGATAAGAATTGTTTAGTTTCATTGTAGTTTCTACTTGATTCCCATCTGTTCTTTTTAAAGCATATAATTTACCATTACTTAAATCTCCAACAGTAGAACTCATATACATAATCAATTGTCCTGCACTTACGTGCGAAGTTGCATACGATTGATCTTCTCCAATAAGGATAACAGTTTTCCCTGGATAAGCTTCTTTTGGAAGGGGAACTGCATTTTCCATACTTGCTTTTCCTAAAGCTGGTAAAACTCTATCTGTTCTGCTTTTGTCTGATGATTGTCCTAACGGGTTAATTCCGTGAACCATACTTTCTTGTCCGCTTTCTCCTGCAGTTAAAAAGATAGGACCAAATCCGTGAATTTCTGGTGTTGCTAAAGTTGCAGAACATAAACGTGTTAAACCTCCAACTCCGTCAACAAGATAATCTCCTTTTACAGGTTTAAAAGTTTTGTCTAAATAAACTCTAGAAACTGATTGCAGGATTTCATGATTTGTGATCATAATATAACCTTCTCCGGTTGGATTTTTCATTAATCCAGCGCCATCAGGTTGTGCACCGTAAACAAATTTAGGAGAATCTGGAAGAACATCAGAACTTGCAATTAAAGTGCTAATTTTAAGGTTTTCAAAACCTGCCATCGGAAATACAAAAGCAGGAACTTTTGAGTGTGAAGTAAAATCGATAGCGGCGTTTACATCTTTAGATGAATCTTTGTCGTCATTTTGGCAGCTAATTACAGAAAGTCCTGTAATTCCAAGCAATGCAACTGATTTTAAAAAATTAGTTTTCATATTTGTTTTTGTTTTTTTGATTGAGGCAAAGCTATCCTCGAAAAACAAAATATATGTTACGCTAGTTTTTTCTTATTGCTAATAAATAATAAGTCAAAGATTACTAAATGGTAAATTATTGCGTCTAATGTAAATTTTAGAGTATTAATAAAATCTTAAAATTATTTAAAAAGCTGATTTAAAGAAATTTCTTTTTTCTCTTTTAATTTTTTTACAATTTTCAAAAAAGCAATCGCGGTGATGTAAGCATCACCTAAAGCTGTGTGTCGGTCTTTTTTTGAAATATCAAATTTATCTGCAAGATCGTCTAAAGTATAATGATCTTTACGCTCAAACAAATGAGATTTAATTAGTGTTTTCTTGTACAAATGCGCTGTATCTAAAGTTTTATTAGTTAACTGTGGCAGATTATTTCTTTCCAAAGCTTTGTTAATCATAGTGATATCAAAAACGGTATGATGTGCTATGATAATAGAATCTCCTAAAAAAGTTAAAAACTGCTGTAAAGCCTCTAGTTCACTTGGGCGTTGTAGAACAAAATCTCTTAATATTCCATGAATCTGCGCAGTCGATTTGTCGTAATGATCTTGCTGAAGATAAATTTCTAGTGTTTCCTGAATAGAAATTACGTTGTTTTGCAACACTAAAGCGCCAATGCATAAAATTCGATCATTTTCGTAGTCGAATCCTGTTGTTTCAGTATCCAAAACTACAAATCGTGTTTCTTCGATAGTGATGCTTTCGTCGAAGAGTTCGTCGTCTTTTTTCCAAAAATTAAATAAACCCATCGCTATACTAAATTTGAAATATTAAATCGTATCGAGATAAGTTCTTGAAGTTCTTTTATAGTTTTAAAAGTACGTTTCAGTTTAATTTTTTCCATTTTAGATAAAGATTCCAAAGCAATAAACTGCCCAGAATCATGATGTAAAAGTCCTTGTTTGGTTCTAAATTTTAATAAAGCTTTAAAGGAGTAAGAACAGGATAAATAAAGTTCTCTGTTATTAGGTTCTAATTCTGCCAGTTTTTCAAAACGCTCTGCAGTATTACTGATTGATTTAACAGAATGTGATAAAATTAATACTCGTGCAGCATCCGTTAAAGGCATTAAAGCTCGTCTTTTAATATCGAAATTATCTTTGTTTGCGCCGTCTTGCTCTACAAGAAACTGTCTGAAGAAACCTGTTGGAGATGGGTTTTGCAATGCTCCGCTTACTAAATGAACATAAAATATTGGATTAGCTTTTATATCTTCAAAAATAAAATCAGAGAGCTGATTCGCAATTTCGGCATCGCCATAAGTTATATTATAATCAAAGAAAATAAACGACAGTAAAACCTCATTTTTTCCTGGATTTGTAATCCAGTGATGCACTTGAGCCTTCCATTCATCAAGACTCATACACCATTTAGGGTTTGAAGCCATCATTTCGGCAGGACAGTAATCGTAGCCAATATCAAATAAACCTTTATTGACCAATGCAGCAAACTTTAAAAAATAAATTTTAGTTTCATCTTTAAAAACATCTGAAACATTTTCATATACAATTGCATTGTCTTGATCCGTATGCAGCATTTGTTCTCCTCTTCCTTGACTTCCAAGTGCGAGCCATGCAAATTTTACCGGGGGCGGACTGCTCATTTTTTCAATGCAAATTTCGATTACGCGTGTTGTACAGGCTTCATTGAGTTCTGTTATGATTTTAGAAATCAATGTCATCGGAATGTTTTGATCTAAATACCCTTGAAGAAGCTGCATAATGCGGTTTCGAATAGGCTTTATTTCTTTAGTTTTTTTAGCTCTTTTCAAAGCTTTAATCAAAACTGCTGGATTATTTCCAAGAGCAACCATTACATCATGTTTCGATAAAATTCCAACTGCTTTTGTATTTACAGTTCCATCTTTGGTAAGACATAAATGACTGATATTGCTTTTCATCATCGCCATTTGAGCCTCAGTAACGGTCATTTTTTTCGGATACGTAATTACTGGTTTTGTCATGATTGTTTCGGCAGTAGTCATGATTGAATAATCTCCAGTGACAATTTTATTTCGAAGATCTTTATCAGTCAAAATACCAATTGGCAGCATTTCGTCGACAATCAATATGGCGCCTACTTTTTTATCGTTCATGATTTTGGCAATATCCTTTACCGTTGTGGATGGACTGCAAGTGACAATTTTTTTAGAATATTTTATTGGCGCTAAATCAAATGAATCATTATTGGAATGACGGTTTTCATTCAATAAATCATCATCGCCGTATAGTTTGTCTTTATGAATATCAGAATAAGGATTTTTAGTATTTGAAGCATAACTTTCAATCAGGAAATTACCAATATTTCTATTTTCCAGCGCATAAGGCTTAAATACGGCTATTGGAATTGCATATAGAATAGTTTCTTCATGTGCCACAGCTTCCATAATATAATTTTCCTGTGCTAAAAGCGGACGTAATCCAAAAATGTCACCTTCGTCACACATATCTAAAACAGTGCTTTTTTGACTCTTTTTAAGTGCAACTGCTCCTTTGTGAACTACATAGAAGGAATCATGAGTTTTTTCATTTTCGGCAAAAATAATGGCATCTTTATCTTTATAAACAATAGAGATTTGTTCCGAAAGCTTTTCGAGATCCATTGGATGCAAAAAATTAAAAGGAGGGAAGTTCTTTAAAAAGTCGGCAACTCTTTGTGAAATGGTATTTTTCATGCGTCAGATTTGAAATCTAATGTACTATATAAAATAGAAATGTAAAAGAAACACCTGATTATTATTTTGGTTACAAAGGTGCAAAGGTGAAGAGGTGAGAGGAAGTTTTTAAAAGTATCAAAAAAAAAGTCCCATTCTTGGGACTTTTTTATGTTTATGCTTGTCTTTTGCGGATTCTCATATTAATAAATTCCACAGCAAGTGAAAATGAGATGGCAAAATATAAATAACCTTTTGGTACAGCACCAATGTGTTCACCTGCAAGAGCAGCGTTTGATAAGTGCATACTTTCTGTAATTAACATGAATCCAATTAAGATTAAAAACGAAAGTCCTAATATTTGAATTGATGGGTTTTTGTTTACGAAGTTTCCAACAGGAACAGCAAATAACATCATAACGGCAACCGAAATAATAACTGCGGTTATCATAATAGTCAATGCGCCGTGTACACCATTTGTCATTCCAACAGCAGTTAAAATGGAATCCACAGAAAATATTAAATCGATTAATAAAATCTGAACAATAACATTCGAAAATGATTTTTTTGCAGCTGTTTTAATTGTTTTTTCTTCTTCGCCTTTATGATCCACTTTTTCGCTGATTTCTTTGGTGCTTTTATAAATTAAAAATAAACCTCCAAGGAATAAAATAACGGCTTGTCCAGTAAAATCACCTTCAAACCAACCCCAATGAATGCTGAATATTGTCGCTTTCATAGCAATCAAATAAGAGATTCCCATTAATAAAGCAATACGCATGAACATAGCCAGAAATAAACCTATTCGGGTTGCTTTTTTACGATCTTCTTCAGGCAGTTTTCCAGTAACAATAGATATAAAAATGATGTTGTCGATTCCTAAAACAATTTCAAGAAAGGTCAGAGTCAATAAGGCAATCCAAGCATCAGGATTTAAGAATATTTCCATATCAAAGGCGTTTATTTATATTTATTTAGTCAATTTTAAAAACTGTCCCGCGTTGTTTTTCTTCAGATCCAACCATACCAAATTCAAATGTATAAGAATCTTTTGTAGTGGTTAGAATTTTCATACTGATTGCTTTTTCTTCAGCCATGTTTTTTGGATGTTTTTTTTGCAATACATATTCGCAGTCGCTCACCCAGCGAATAGTCGAAGTATCTGTTTTTCCTTCAAAAGTTTCGATTTCAATATTGTCTTTGCGTTCAAAAACGGTAGTTTTTTTTACGCCGTTTACTTCAAACTCAAATTTGAATTTTCCTGTTTTAAAATCTTTACAATTGTGTTCGGCATTATAACAGGATACCAGTGCTAATACTGGAAGTAAGAATAGTATTTTTTTCATTTTAAATAAGTTTTTTTAGAAGCTCCCTTCCGTAAGGACCGGAAATAAATTGGAAAAATAATAAAATGTTATTACAATTGAAATGACAATGATATTTAGAAAAGAAAGAAAAAATAAATTACGTTTTCTATTTGTCTCAGCTTGCTCATCAGATAATTTTGTTTTACAGAATTTAATTAAAATCCAGTACCAAAAACCTCCTAAATAAGCATGATATTCAATCATTTCAATTTATTTAATTCATCATCGGTAAAGTTCTTAATTTCTTTCTCTTTGGCAAACTTTTCGGCATTGTAATTTCCTGATTTATTCTTTGGAATGGATAAGCTGTCCCAAGAACTGTTCTTTAGTTGTTTAGCATAAAAAATAATCTGGCCAACATGATAAGGATAATGTGCAAGTTGTCTATTTATGGCTTCGATAACGGTATGACCTTCATTTCGAATATAAATAATATCCGAAAGCTGTTCTGGTTTTATGCTGCTCAATGCATTTTCCAGACATTTCCAGCCTTTATTCCAAACTTCTAAAACTTCTTGTTTTGATTGTAGATCATTCTCAAATTCTGAATCACGATTTCGCCATTCCTTCTCGCCGTCAGAAGTTAAAAAGTCAGTCCATCGCGAAAGCATGTTTCCCGAAATATGTTTTACAATCGTGGCAATACTGTTAGTATCATCATTTGTTTCAAAAAAAAGTTGTTCAGGTTCTAATTGGTTGATCGCTTTTTCACCAAGTATTTTGTAATACAAAAATTGTTTTTTAACACTTTCTAAATAAGATTCATCTGTTTTCATGATTTGCGTGTTTTAAGATTGAAGCTCAATTTTATTTTCGGAAATCAGTAATTTTCCCCAATCATTAAGTTTCCATAGTATTTCGACTAATTGTTCTCCAGTTTCGGTCAAAGTATATTCAACACGCGGAGGAAGTTCATTAAAAGAATGTTTTATCAATATGCCGTCTTCTACCATTTCATTTAACTGCTGATTTAAAACGCGTCGGTCTACTTTAGCAATGCCGCGTAAAAATTCACTTGGTCTTTTTTTTCCGTCATTAATCTGCCAGACAATTGGAATTTTCCATTTTCCGCTGATACAGTTTACAGCAATTTCTAATGGACAAATTTTATTTTCTGTGTCTCGTTCCTTTGTTTGCATAAAATTGACTTTTGTGTCCCTATGGGATAAAAATATGCGGTATTGCCAGGCTGATTCAACTTACCGATCTTTACAAAAATAGTCAAAATTTTAAGCAGAATGAGCGAATTAACGAATCAAATTGAAACATTGAATACAACCATAAAGCGTAAAGGAGCACGATCCGAAAAAGATATTCCGAGTTCTATTTTAGAGCTGCTTAATAAAGGCGAAATTGAATCGGCGAATTTGGTAGAATGGCTTGCTGTTGATCAAACTGTACTTCTCGAAAACCTCTTAAAAGAATTAAATAGAACGGAATATTTGGAACCTATTTTAATAGATATTAGAAGCTTGAAAAAGCAAACAGTTAATACTATAAATGAAGCAATTGGAACTGGAATATTAAAATTATCTTCTTTAAATAATGATTTAAGCATCCTGTCGGATATTTCTAAACATAAATCAGATTTAGTTAGATGCTGGTCAGCATATACAATAGGAAAAAATCCAAAATATACAATTGAGGAAATGTTAGAGCAAATTCAGTTTTTAGCAGCCGATAAACATTTTGGAGTTAGAGAAATTTCATGGCTGGCTGTCCGTTCAAATATTGTAAAGAATTTGGATAAAAGTCTTGAAATTCTATTAAAATGGACTTTAAATGAAGATGAAAATATCAGACGTTTTGCAACCGAAGCAATTAGACCGCGAGGAGTTTGGTGCGAACATATCGAAGTGCTTAAGAAAAAACCGGAATTGGCTTTGAAAAATTTAGATTCTCTGAAATCTGATCCATCAAAATATGTTCAGGATAGCGTAGGGAACTGGCTTAATGATGCCAGTAAATCGCGACCAGATTTTGTTAAGGATTTATGCAAAAAGTGGCAGACAGAAAGTACTGCAAAAGAAACAGCTTATATTATAAAGAAGGGATTGCGAACAATTGAAAAATGAAAATCGAGCCGCTATTTATACAATCTTGATATCGTATTTATCTAAAAGTCCAACGATTCCCTGAGTTGAGAATTGAGCTTTTCGCATTGCATTAAATTCAGGATCGATTTTGTAATTGTAAGCAGTTCTAAAATCAACTGCAGCCAGTTGAGTTTCATTAAAAATAGCGCCGTCTAAGTTACAATTGTCAAAAACAGAACTGGTTAAATTAGTTCCAACAAAAGTTACTTCTTTAAGTGACGAATTAATAAACTTTGTTTTTGGCATTTTTTTATTAGCAAAAGAAGCGTAATCTAAAGCACATTCTTCAAAATGAACTTGAAATAAAAAATCGTCACATTCGTTAAAAGCAATTCCTAAAAGTTTGCAATTTCTGAAAGTCACATTTTTTAAACTCGTTCCTGCTAAACTTGTCATAGATAAGTTGCAGTCAATAAATTCGCAGTCTAAAAAAGTATTAGAGTTAAAATTACTATTCGAGAAATCACAATTTTTAAACACACAATCTTCAAATTCACGATTGTTTATTTTTTTATCGATGTAAACAACTTTTTCGAATGTTTTTTGAATGTGAATTAGACTTTCCATAAATGTTTTCTCGGTTTTTGTGCATTGTGACGCACTCGAAGTATATAAATCGTATCTTCTGTAACTTGGTAAGAAACAGCGTAGTCATAAACAGAATAAACTCTAAAACTGCCATCATTATTGATTTTTTGTTTGTCAAGTCTGTAAACTTCTGATTGTGTTTTTAATATATCTGTACTGTTAAAAATTGTATTAACTACTTTATCAGCTATTTTAATGGATTTACTTTCAAAGAAATATAGAAGTGAATGTCTTCTAGCTGGTTCAAAGCATCGCTTGACCAGATTATTTTCTTCCCCATTTTTTGGACATTTCTTTTGCTTCGTCTTCAGTATAAAAATTACCTTTTTTTATATTATTCAAGGCATTTTGGATATCTAAATTATAAGCAGCATCTGAGTCAATTGTAGAATTGTTTACAGATTGTAAAAGATGTTTTAGTTTTTCAACAAACGAAGGGTCTTTAACTTTATCAATTTCTTGATGAATCCAATTTAATTCTGCTTGAATGTCCATAGTAAAGAGTTTTAGTAAAGATACAAATTAGTCATTAAATATACCTTTCATTATTGTTTTCAATCCGTAGAAAATTAAAAACATAGAAGCTAAGCAAGCCACAATTCCAATTCCTAAAACCAAATAGTGCCAATTGGTATGTTGATTCATAAAAGCATTGTAAATCAACGAAGGTCCAAGAAACATTAATGGCAGAGCGCCAGTTAAATATTTGATTCCTTTCCCTAATAATTGTTTATTTGTAGCCATTTGTGTGTTTTTTGTTTCAAGTTTAAAAACTTGAAGAAGTTTGCGGTTAAAAGTACCACAAAGATTTTTTTTATTTATGATAATTATCAACAGCATTTCTTACGCTGCCATATTTTTTTAGTAATTCTGATGCTTCATCGTATGAAACAGGGATTTCACCCATAATCATTTTAACACCTCGATCTACAAGTTTAACATTACTTAACTGCATATCGACCATTTTGTTACCTCTTACTTTTCCAAGCTGAATCATTGCAGCTGTCGAAATCATGTTTAAAACCAGTTTTTGTGCTGTTCCAGCTTTCATTCGCGAACTACCGGTAATAAATTCAGGACCAACGACAACTTCGATTGGAAACTTTGCTGTTAATGCAAGCGGACTTCCAGCATTGTTGGTAATACAGCCAGTAACAATATTGTTTTGGTTACAAGCTTCTAATCCTCCAATAACATAAGGAGTTGTTCCAGAAGCAGCAATTCCAATTACTACATCATTTTGATTAATATTGTAAGTCTTTAAATCAATCCAAGCTTGTGTTGGATTATCTTCTGCATTTTCGACTGCTCGTCTTATAGCGGTATCACCACCTGCAATTATACCATTTACTAAATCAAAAGGAACACCAAAAGTAGGCGGACATTCTGATGCATCAACAACACCAAGACGTCCTGAAGTTCCCGCACCAATATAAAATAATCTGCCGCCAAGTTTCAATTTTGCAACTATTTGTGGTATCAAAGCTTCTATTTGAGGTAAAGCTTTTTCTACTGCATAAGGAACAGTTTTATCTTCTTGGTTGATATTTGATAACAATTCATGAACAGACATTTTTTCTAAATGTTCATATTGTGATGAGAGTTCAGTCGTTTTTGTAAATGTCATTTTAGTGTTATTTAGACCAGTCAAAATTAATATTTTTTTATTTTAATCAAGAAAATTACAACACAAAGTCACAAAGATTTGTAATCTTTTTTTATGCTCTATTTTTTATCAATAAAGACTGTTTGTCAGAAGTTTTGTTACGCGAATGAGAAAAGTAATATGGTTGAAAAGTTAAGATTAATAAATAAACTAGACTTACTAGCTGGAATATCTAGGATTTTGGTTCGTAATCAGCTTCTTTTTTGATGAAAAGCCAAAAAGAGGAAGGCTTTATTTCTTTATCGGTTATTTAAAATTTCATAAATGCTAAAAATATTCAGCGGTATTATTTTAGAAGCTTAATACTAAAAAGCAAGAAGGAAAAAGCATCATTTTGAATAATGGAAGATGATGTTCAGCTGCTAAAAAGGAAGCAGAATTTCATGAAATTACAAGAAAAATGCTAGTAAGATTCCAAGCACAATCATCGAAACTTTGGCAACATTAAACTTATGTCCTTCGCTGCTTTCAAAAATAATAGTCGATGAAATATGAAATAATATACCAATTACAATTGCTGTAATTTCAGTATAATATTCATTTAAAATTGGCAGATATTCAGAAGCAACAGTTCCTAAAGGTGTCATTACGGCAAAAGTAAGCATGAAGGCAAAAATGGCTTTTTTGTCTAAATCGGCATTGATGAAGAATGTTGTTAAAATTACTGCAATTGGCAAATGATGAATAGCAATTCCTAAAGCTAAATCATGATGATGGCTTACCGGAAAACCTTCTAAGAAAGCGTGAATGCAAAGACTTATAAAAAGCAGCCACGGAATTTGCGACATTTTTGCATGTCCATGAACATGTCCATGTTCTGCGCCTTTTGAGAAAAATTCCAGTACAATTTGAAACAAAATCCCAAGCATAATAAAAATCCCAATATTATGATTGTGAGATTCATAAACTTCGGGTAAAAGATGCATTACCGTTAATGATAACAAAAATGAACCGCTGAATGCCAGCAGTAACTTTAAATTGGTTTTGTTTTTAGGTTTTAAAAACAAAGCCACTATATATCCTAAAAGTACAGAAAATAAGGGTAGTAAATAGTTCATTTCGTTTCGTGTAATCGTTGATTTGTTTAATCGGTTAATTGTTTTTTGTTTAGCGATTAAACAATTAACGATTCCCCAATTTATTTAAAAATCATGATTAATCGTTCGCTTTCAGTTTTATGGAATTTTTTGAGTTTGTAATCTCCAAAAATATCTAACAGAAAAATTCCTGCTTCATCCATTAAATCTTGAAAGTCTTTCAAAGTTAATGCTTTTACTTTTTCTGTAAAATGATATTTTCTGCCTTGATCTTCAAAGTCAATTTCTTTGAAAATATGTCCATCTTCAACATATCTTTTAATATGAAAATCGATTCCGTCAACTGTTTTTACTTCTTGAGGAACTAAAGTTTCAATAACCTGATTTACGTTCATAAAATCGATTACCGCAAAACCATATTCAGACAAGCTTTCTTTAATAGCTTTTAGCGTAGTCAAATTATCGTCGTCACTTTCAAAATAACCAAAACTGGTAAAAAGATTAAAAATGGCATCAAATTTTTCGTCAAAAGGTTCACGCATATCGTGCACTTTAAAGTGCAGTGATTCATTACTGTTTTTATTAGCTTCGGCAATACTGTTTTCAGATAGATCAGCGCCTAATACATTATAACCAAGTTGGTTTAAGTATATGGAATGTCTTCCTTTTCCGCAGGCTAAATCAAGCACCTTAGCTTTTTCAGGAAGATTAAGATAATGAGTAAGATTATCCATAAAAACCTGAGCTTCTCGGTAATTTCGATCTTTATAAAGAATGTGATAATACGGAGTATCAAACCATGAAGAGAACCAGTTTTCTGTATTACGATCCTGATTTGGTGTTGATGAGTTTGGTGCTTCAGACATTTATTCTATTTCATTTAATTTAAAGTACCGCAAATTTAGTGTATTTTTGCCGAAAAATAACTATTTCGCAATGATACCTAAATATTATCATTGCATAATGTAGAGATGCACCACAGTGCATCTTTTAAGATTTAGTTTTTTTAATTTATAGAGAAATGGAAGAAAATTTTAGAATGATTGCCAAATGTTTTTTTGGCTTTGAAGAGATATTAGAACAAGAATTACGTACGCTTGGTGCTCAGGATGTTGAAAAAGGAGTGCGAATGGTAAGTTTTAAAGGTGATAAAGGGTTTATGTATAAAGCCAATTTGTCGCTTAGAACGGCGCTGAAAGTACTAAAACCAATTTACTCTTTTAGAGCTAACAATGAGCAGGCATTATACAAAGGAATTTCGGGCATAAACTGGTCGAAATTGTTAAATGCCAATCAAACTTTTGTAATTGATGCAACTGTGCATTCTACTTATTTTAATCATTCTGAGTTTGTTTCTCAAAAATGTAAAGATGCTATTGTAGATCAGTTTAGAGAAAGAACAGGGCAGAGACCAAGTATTGATAAGCAATATCCAGATTTACGAATCAATGTGCATATCGACAAAGATCAGGTTTCGGTAGCTTTAGATACTTCTGGAAGCTCATTGCATCAGCGCGGGTATAGAACTGCGACAAATATTGCGCCTATAAACGAAGTTTTGGCAGCGGGAGTTCTTTTGCTTTCAGGATGGGAAGGACAAAGTCACTTTTTAGATCCAATGTGTGGATCAGGAACTTTTTTAGCAGAAGCAGCAATGATCGCCTGCAATATTCCTGCAAATATTAATCGTAAAGAATTTGCTTTTGAAAAATGGAAAGACTGGGACAACGATTTGTTTGATCAAATTGTGAACAGCTTGATGAAAAAAACAAAAGAATTTCATTATACAATAAAAGGTTTTGATAAAGCACCAAGTGCGGTAAGCAAAGCAAAAGATAATATTAGAAATGCTAATCTTGAGGATTATGTAACAATTTCTGAGGACAACTTTTTTGATTCTGAAAAAGAAGTAGAAGGAAAATTACATATTGTATTTAATCCGCCGTATGATGAGCGTTTAGATATTCATATGGAGAAATTCTACAGCAGTATAGGTGATACTTTAAAGAAAAACTATCCAGGAACAAATGCTTGGTTTATCACGGCAAACCTAGAAGCGTTGAAATTTGTTGGATTAAAGCCATCAAGAAAAATCAAACTTTTTAACGGAAGTCTTGAAGCTCGTTTGGTAAAATACGAAATGTACGAAGGAAGCAAGAGAACGAAATTTCAGGTTACAGAGTAAATAAAATAGATTCAAAGTTACAAAGGTTCATAGTGGCATAGGTTTTAAAGCTTTGTCGTGAAGAGTTTTGTAAAGTTGTGTTTATAAGAAGATAAAATTTCAAATAGAATAAAACTTGCAAAGTGGTAAGACTTTATAAACGCAAAGAGAAGATCTTTGTACCTCTGAACCTTTGCTGCTTTACACCTTTAAAAAAGAAAAAAATGACAAAACTACAAATAAGAGCTTTTTTATATCAATTAGGATGTTTTGCAATTCTGTTTATTTTGGGCAGATTTTTAATTGCGACTTATACAGGATTAACTGGATTATGGATTCCGATGACTGCATTTATTGTGTCGACCTTAATTTCTCCAAAATTTCAAGCCGCAAGAACAAAAGATGGCGAGAAGCTTTTTATGAAATGGATTTTTATAAAAGGAATTAAGGAAATAGGATAATTTTTTAACCTTTAATATAAGGAAGATTGGATTTATTGAAGGTAAGCTGGACTTCAATTGTATAATAAAAAAGCCCCGAATTTTTGAATTCGGGGCTTTTTGTATAGTAAGAATTTTTTATTTTTTAGAAGTTTCTTTTTTGATTTCTGGAAGAACTACTTTTTTCTTATAAATTGGAATAAAATAAGAAACGGTATAGTTAAATCCTACTCCAAAACTTCCATCATAAGTTCTGTTAAAACCAGGAATATAAAGATTGTCAAAGCCAGAAGGTTTGTTGTTCATGACTAAAAGTTTAAGCTGAACACCAAAACCAACAAATACATTATTAAAGACTTTAGCTTTAATTCCTCCAGCAACCTCAATCCAGCCTGCGCTTAATCCGTTGTATTTTTGATTTGCAGCAATATAAGGCTGTTCGCCCCAATACGGATTTGGATTGTAAACTTTATAGCTGTTTAAGTCTTGACTAAAAGAACTGAAACCACCACGCATACCAATAGTTATTAGGTTTTCCATATCTAACCAGTTTTGGTATAAATTGTAGTCGAATCCTGCTTTAATATAAGTTCCTTTCGCAGTAGAATTTAATCGGTCATCGTCAGTTGTTTTGTTTTCAAAACCCAATTCAGCAGCTAAATAGTACGTTTTGGTTAAACGATAATCTCCTACAAACTCGATTCCTTTATAATCTTTATCGTAAAGACCTCTTGTTAATTTGTATAAATCTACTCCAACACGCAAACCATAACGGTCTGTTTTTGTTGAAATACTATCAATTTTTGTTTCCTGAACAGCAGGTTTTGCTGTTTTTTTTGGTTTTTCGGTAACGATTTCCTTTTTCGCAGCTGATGTTTCTTGAGAATGTCCTAAAAACATTGAGAACACTAAGCAAAAACTAAAAATATATTTTAACATGTGTTTCATTTTCTGTTTGAATGTTAGGAGTTAGTATATCAATACTCTGCATCCATTGACCGTCGTTAGCAGGATCTGTTCGTACGATTCCAGCAGTGCTTGAATTATCACTTGGGTTCAATGTGAAATTAGTTTTAAAACCGCAAGCTCTAGATACGTAAATGTTTTGCGTTGTATAATTAAATGTCAATACATCTGTATTTACGGCTGCAGGATTGCTGTTTATAGCATTAAATATAAAGCTGTAAGAAGTAGTTGTGCCAACTGTTTTTAACGGAATAGAAATAGTGCTTCCGTTTGCTAAATATTTGGTTATCTCAGTTCCGCTTTTATTAAAAATAATCCCATTTGGATCACCTCCGCCAATACCAACAACTTTTAAGTTTGTGACATTTTTTACAACAGATGGATCCGAAATGTTATAAAAGGTAATAACAAGTCGCGGAGTTGTAGGTGTATTTCCATCGCAAATGTCATCTTTTTCACAGCTGGAAAGTCCAAACGTAAAAAGAAGTAAAAGAGAGACTATTTTTTTCATTTATAATTTTATAATTATCGAAGTTCTAAAAGTACAACATTTTCAACGTGATGTGTTTGTGGGAACATATCAACAGGTCGAACGCGGGTAACTTTGTATTTTTCGTCCATCAATGCTAAATCACGAGCTTGTGTTGCCGAGTTACAGCTTACGTAAACTACTTTTTTAGGAGCAATTTTTAAAATCTGATCGATTACGGCTGCGTGCATACCATCTCTTGGCGGATCTGTAATAATAACATCCGGTTTACCATGCTGAGCAATAAATTCTTCATTGAATACCACTTTCATGTCACCAACAAAAAACTCGCAATTTGTAATATTATTGCGCTCTGCATTTGCTTTTGCATCTAAAATTGCTTCTGGTACACTTTCTACACCAATTACTTTTTTTGCTTTTTTAGAAACAAATTGTGCAATAGTTCCTGTTCCAGTATATAAATCGTAAACCGTTTCATTTCCTGATAAGCCAGCAAAATCACGCGTAATTTTGTATAATTCGTAAGCTTGATCAGAATTTGTTTGATAGAATGATTTAGCATTGATGCTGAATCTCAAACCTTCCATTTCTTCTAAGATATAATCTCTTCCTTTATAAAGTTTGATATCTTGATCGTAGATTGTATCGTTTTGCTTAGCATTTACCACATATTGCAAAGAAGTGATTTGTGGAAATTTCTCGTATAAATGATCTAAAATAAGTTCGCGGTTAGCTTTGTCATTTTCGAAAAACTGAATCAAAACCATAATTTCGCCAGTTGAAGCCGTACGAATCATTACGGTTCTTAATAAACCAGAATGTTCTCTTGGATTAAAGAATGCTAAATTATGCTCGTTTGCAAATGCTCTGATTTCGTTTCTAATAGCATTTGAAGGATCTTCTTGTAAGTGACATTTTTGAATGTCTAGAATTTTATCCCACATTTTCGGAATATGAAATCCTAAAGCATTTCTGTTTCCTAAATCTTCTTTGCTTTCAATTTCTTTTTCTGTTAACCAACGGCTGTTAGAAAATGAAAATTCCATTTTATTTCTATAGAAAAATTGTTTTTCCGAACCTAAAATAGTTTCAAATTCAGGAAGCTCAACTTTTCCAATACGCTGTAAATGATTTTTTACTTCGTTTTGTTTGTAATACAACTGTTGGCTGTATTTCATATTTTGCCATTTACAACCACCGCAAACACCAAAATGATCGCAGATAGGCTCAATACGATGCTCTGATAATTCGTGAAATTTTACGGCTTTACCTTCGTAATAGGCTTTTCTTTTTTTGAATGTCTGTACATCAACTACATCACCCGGAACTACATTCGGAATAAAGATTACTTTTCCGTCAGGTGCTTTTGCTACTGATACTCCTTTTGCTCCAGCATCAAGAACCTGGATTTGATGAAAGACAACTTTGTCTGTATTTTTTCTTCCCATAGCGCAAAAATAAGCGTTTGAAAACTTTTATAAATTTAATTTTCAAAAAAAATTATCAAATTGTTGAATTTATTAGTTTAATTGAGTTTAAAAGTTAACTTTGTTTTAAGCATTAATCTCAAATTTATCAAGTATAACCTATTGTTTGTCGTGTTTTATGAAGTTGTATCACAATCTTTCACAAATCAGCTTTTTGAAAAAAAGTTATGCATTTAAATTCTTGTTTGTCGCATTTATAGGAATACATATTCCGCTTATAGGGATTTTATTTTTTGTACTTTTTTTTGAGCATACCGTCTCGCCAACTTCAATTTTAGTATTTTCTTTAATTATGACTTTGCTGGCAACGGTGATTACGCTTTTGATATTAAAACAATTAATTAAGCCTATTTCGATCGCTTCAAGATCATTGGATGATTATAGAAATAACAGACAGCTTTCAGTATTGCCGACAGAATATACTGATGAAGCAGGACTTTTGATGTGTAATATTCAAGAATCTATTTATGAGGCAGAAAGTTTTATAAACGAAAAACAAGATTTAATTTATATGCTTTCTCATGATTTGAAAAATTTTGCAGGAAATCCGCAAGGTTTAGCTGAGCTTATTTTAAGCGAAAATCCATCCGAATCAGTTAAACATCTGGCAGGTTTAATTTGTGAATCGACTAATTTGCAATTTCGATACATCGAGAATTTTATAAAATTATTAAAGGAACAAGATCAAGTAGTAAAAATAAATCCAGAGTTTAAAACGATTTTAATCTCGAATATCCTGCCTTTTATTAATGAGCAGGTTGAACAGCGTTTGATTGATAAAAAAGTAAACTTAAAAGTAAATGTTGAAATTGACGAGGTGAAACTTAAAATTGACGAAGGCTTATTAGTTCAGGTTTTAGTTAATTTAATCAGCAATGCCGTTAAGTTCTCTTATTTTGACAGTGAAATAAAACTTAGAGTTTTTAAGGAGAATTCGAATATAATTATTACAGTTACTGATGAAGGAATTGGTTTTGACAAAAATCAAATTGATGAATTGTTTAAGAAATTCACAAAAATGAGCCGTTTAGGAACTGCAAATGAATCATCAACTGGAATTGGATTGTATTTATGCAAGAAAATTGTAGAGAAAAATAAAGGAAAACTAACTGCTTTAAGTGAAGGCAGGAATAAAGGTGCCGAATTTAAAATTGAATTCGAACTTTAGGTTTTTATGGAGCTAAGGTTCTGAAATACTAAGATGATAAGTTTTAAACTTTGGTAAAACCTTAATATTTCAGAACTTCAGAACCTTTGTGTCTGCTAAAAATTACCAGAGCTGATGCACAGATGGTTTTACATATTCTTCGTAAATTTTATTCATAGCTGAGATTTTTTCAGAGCTAAGATTTGGGAGATCATAAATCGATAAATTCGAAAGAACATGTTCTTTTTTTGAAGCTCCAGGAATAATACAGCTCACTTCATTAAAACTCAAAATCCATTGCAAAGCAATAGGAGCAAGGTTTGCTGTTTTGGGAAATAAGTCTTTTAGTTTTTCGACCGCTTTTAAACCTAATTCGTAATCAATACCAGAAAAGGTTTCGCCTTTATCAAAGGCATCTCCGTTACGATTAAAATTGCGATGATCCTGCGTGTCAAAAGTTGTTTTTAAATCAAATTTGCCCGTTAAAAGACCACTTGCGAGCGGAACACGCGCAATGATACCGATATCTTTCTTCTTTGCTTCGGAGAAAAATAATTGCGACGGACGCTGGCGGAATAAGTTAAAGATAATTTGAACCGTAGTTACATTTGAATATTCTATTGCTTTTAAGGCTTCTTCGACTTTTTCGACGCTTACGCCAAGATTCAAAATTTTGCCTTGTTCTTTTAAGCGGTCAAAAAGTTCAAAAATTTCAGGACGATAATAAACTTCTGTAGGCGGACAATGAAGTTGTATTAAATCTAGAGTTTCTAATCCAGTTCTTCTTAAACTGTCTTCAACAAATTTCTGAAGTACTTTTGGCTGGTATCCTTCATTTATATGCGGATTAATATTGCGTCCGCATTTTGTTGCCACATAGATACGTTCAGAACGTGAACGAACAACACGGCCAACAGCAGTTTCGCTTAGTCCGTTTTCATAAACATCGGCAGTGTCAATAAAATTAACACCATTGTCTATGGCAGTATTTATAAGTTCGTCGGCAGTTTTATCATTAAATCCTGATCCCCATTTTCCTCCAACCTGCCAAGTTCCCAGTGAGATTTCGGATATGTTGAAGTTTGTTTTGCCTAGTTTTCTGTAGTTCATTTCTTTGAGGTGCTGAGTTATTATGTTTTTTTGATTGAAAAAGATTTCGATTTAATTTTCTTTTTGTAAAAATTACTGTTTACTAATTCATCGCTTAAGTTTTCTTTTTTCTCTTCATCAGTCAGATCAAAAGGTCTGTAGATTAATGCTAATTGTTTGAATTTTATTTTATCATCAAAATAAACATCGTTTTTAGTAATGTATTTAGTATCGAAATTGAATTTTAGAGTTGAAAAGGGTTTGCAAATTAAGATGTTGTCAGATGTTAATTTTGCCTTTTTTGTAATTATAGCAGGAGGCGATTCTTCGATAATAAATGCATTATTAGGAAAAGTTTCGATCAGGTAAAAATAATTGAAGCTGTTTGTATTGTTATTTCCAACTGTTTCTACAGGAAGAGGTAAAATTATGGTCTCTTTAGAGTTGTTTTTCAATTCACAAAAAAGAATAAACTCTTTCGAGCCGTTTCGAAGATACTCTTTGGTGTTTAAAATTTTAATTTCTTGTGCATTTATAGTAATGCTGTAAAGAGATAGGAGTGCAAAGGCTAATTTTTTCATTTTTAAAACAGCAAAGGAGTAAGATTTTTTTAAGGTTCTAAGCTTCCTTTGATTCTGAGTTTTTAAACTTTGAACCTTTGCCGCTTCGAACCTTTGTTCCTCTTTTAATCAAATAAATCAGATGATAGATAACGATCGCCGCGATCACAAATAACGGCAACAATAACACCAGATTCTAGCTGTTCGGCAATTTTTAAAGCTACAGCAACAGATCCTCCGCTGCTCATTCCTGCAAAAACGCCTTCTTCTAGAGCTAATCTCTTTGTCATTGCTCTGGCTTCCTCTTCACTTACATCAACAACAGTATCGACTTTTGAAGCATCGAAAATTTTAGGCAGATATTCTTGCGGCCATTTACGAATTCCCGGAATTTGAGAGCCGTCGCTTGGCTGCGCGCCTACAATTTGAACAGCAGGATTTTTTTCTTTTAAATAAGTAGATGTTCCTATGATTGTACCAGTTGTTCCCATTGCTGAAACAAAATGTGTAACAGTTCCGTCAGTATCATTCCAGATTTCTGGGCCAGTGGTTTTGTAATGCGCTTTCCAGTTGTCGTCATTAGCAAACTGATTCAGCATTAAATATCCGCCTTGAGCGACTTTCTTATCAGCATAATCTCTTGAACCGATAATTCCTTCACTCGCTGGTGTTAAAATAACCGTAGCGCCATAAGCACGCATAGTTTGTGTTCGTTCTTTTGTAGAATCCTCTGGTAAAACCAATTCGATTTCTATCTGAAATAATTGCGCAATCATTGCCAGTGCAATTCCTGTATTGCCGCTCGTTGCCTCAATTAGTTTGTCACCTTTTTTAATATCGCCTCTTTCAATTGCAGAAGCAATCATGTTGTAGGCAGCTCTGTCTTTTACACTTCCACCCGGATTGTTTCCTTCAAGTTTTAGTAAAAGTTTTACGTTTTTATTTTTAACCAAATTGACCGTTTCCATTAATGGAGTGTTTCCAATAAGGTTTAACAATTTTTGTGGACCCATTTTATCTTTTTTCTTTTATTTTAACGTCAGTTGTAGTAGTGTTCAGTACAATAGAATCTGCAGGAATAGATTTAGTTACCCACGCATTTCCTCCAATGACACTATTTTCGCCTATGATAGTTTCTCCGCCCAATATTGTGGCATTCGCATAAATGCACACATTTGCTTCTACAGTTGGATGTCTTTTTGCATTTTTCATTTCCTTGCTCACACTCAAAGCTCCTAAAGTAACTCCTTGGTAAATTTTAACGTGTTTTTTAATAACAGAGGTTTCTCCAATAACAATTCCAGTTGCGTGATCAATAAAAAACGGCGATGCAATGCTTGCTCCCGCGTGTATGTCAGTTCCTGTAATTCGATGCGCATATTCGCTCATTAATCGCGAGAACAATAATAAATCTAGATGATATAATTCATGGCTCAATCTATAAATTGCAATAGCATAAAAACCTGGGTAACCTAAGTAAACTTCATCTAAGCTGTTTGATGCTGGATCATTTTCTAGAATATATGCCGCATCTTGATTAAGTTTTTCTAAAACTCCAGGAAGTTTTTCAAGAAATCTATCCCAAATCGATTCGCATAAGTTTTCAGGTTTTTGACAAGCTAAAACAGCAATTTCTTTAAAGCGTATTTCAAGTTCATTTATGCTTTCGTCTAATGCAGCATTCGAATCAAAAAGAGTATAAAACAGCTTTTCAGTAAAAGCTTCCGTTTTGGTTTTGATACCGTAGTTTATTGTAGAATGGCTTTTTAAAGCTTTAATGTTTTGTATGATAGTGTCTTTTGTCACAATTATAAAATTGAATGGATATTTTAAAACGTTAAAAGTAAGGTGTTTTTTGTAAATACAGGCACGAATTAACTAAAGAAATTTTGTGCTGAGGGTCGTATTTGTGATAAATGAAAGATTATTGAAATCTAAAATATTATATGATTCTTAAGAAGTTAATTATGTAAATTAGCCTATAAAATTTACAGAAATGAAAAACAATTCAACGTTCAAGAGTGCAATTTCAAATATAGATTTTCCTGAAAATGATAAAGTCTATGGAAAATCAATTCACGACCCAATTCTGGGTTTAATAATCAAAGATCATCCTTCTTTTTGCGATGATGATTGTATAGCTGTCGAGGAATTGAATGAATATCGTCAGAGATACATTTCGAATTATTTATCTACTGAAATTGGCGCACTTTCAGATCTTGAAAAAAATGTTATCTCTTCTTTGAAAGAAGATAAATCAATTGTAAGTACTGTTGAAGATGAAGCTGAGACAAGAAATTTTGGTCAGAAGATCGCGGATCAGGTAGCAGATTTTGGCGGAAGCTGGACTTTTATAATTTCGTTTCTGGCTTTTATTGTTATTTGGATTGGCTCAAATGTTTATATTTTGGTTAATAAAGGCTTCGATCCATATCCGTTTATTTTGCTGAATTTGATCTTATCTTGTATTGCAGCTTTGCAAGCGCCGGTGATTATGATGAGCCAAAATCGTCAAGAAGAGAAGGATCGAAATCGTGCCAAAAAAGACTATATGATTAACTTAAAATCAGAATTAGAAATTAGAATGATTCACGATAAAATTGATCATTTAATTATGCATCAGCAGCAAGAATTAATCGAAATTCAGAAAGTGCAAATTGAGATGATGAATGATATTTTGAACAAGATTAAGAAGTAAAAAAACGACCAAAATTATCAAAGATAAAAGTGTTTGTAAAAGTAACCGGCGAGCATAAAAATGATGTTCAGGCTTGCCGCTTTCCAAATTATTTTTTTATAATTTCTCGACTTATCTACAAAATATAAAACGACTAAAAGTAAAAATAAAAGGGTAGTGTAAACTGCCGGATACATATTAAAAGCCGCTAAAAATTCACCTTGAAAAAGTAAGAATAATGATCGCTGAAAACCGCAGCCTAAACACTCAATTCCGAAGAGCGTTTTGAACATGCAGGGGATCATATATTTTTCTAAAGACACGGTGATTTTTTTTTACAATTTTACGAAAAAAATATAAGATAACATTTCAAGAGGAGGGAACTGTTATTTTAAAGTTTGTTACTTTTGAATTCTTAAACTTTAAAATATGAAAACGTTTAAAATTTTAATTATGATTCTTGCCATTTCGGTTGCGTTATATGAGCAGGTTTCAGCCGAAAAAAATATCTATATCATAGTAATTGCAATTGCAGTTTTTATGTATGGAATGATGCAGCTGAGTGCAAAAACACCAAGTAAAAACCAAGATAAAGAAGAGAAGGATGTTGACTAAAGGAGATAAGGTTTCTGTCTTAGATGAAGCCATAAACGGAACGGTGGTTTCAGTGAAAAACAATGAGGTTTTGATTGAAACTGAGGACGGATTCATGATGACATTTTTTGTCAATGAATTACTTAAAATTCAAGAAACCAGTAATTTAATGAATTCTATTAAAAGAATTGATTTAGATGAGGTTTCAAAAGAAAAAACAGAGCCAAAACCACGTAGTTTTGTCAAAGAACGCAAAGATAAACGTGAAATTTCGGCTCCAGAATTTGATTTGCATATTGAAAAACTGGTTCCAAATAAACGCGGAATGTCGAATTATGACATCTTAACTTTACAGACTGAAACAGCAAAAAGACACATTGAATTTGCGATCAAAAACCGCATTCCAAAAATTGTTTTTATTCATGGTGTCGGCGAAGGAATTTTAAAAGCGGAATTAGATTTTTTGTTGGGTCGTTATGATGGTATAGATTTTCAAGACGCCAATTATCAAAAATATGGACTAGGTGCCACCGAAGTTTATTTTAGACAAAACAACAAATAAACACGTTTTGAAGTCTTAAATAAGCTCTTTTAAAAGCATAAAAAAAACGTCCGTTTTTCGTCTTGATTTCCGATTGAAATCAGTCTTGAAAAATGGACGTTTTTTGTAAGAATAAAAAAAGAAGCAAAGACTGTTTTTGAACAGTGTCTTTGCTTCTTTTTTTGTTTAGTTTTTTTACTTTTTACTTGGTAATTTTTCCTAGAATGAAACTGGTTCCAAGTCTAAATTTACTGTTTCCTTTTACTAGCGAAACGTTTGCAAGAACAACAGTGTGAATAAAGTTTGTACCTACTTTTTCTGTTGTTACTTGTACTTCAGCTTTTAAATCTGCGCTTGTATTTTCACCTACCCAAGTTTCATTTACTGCAGGTAAAGAAGGAGTGATTTTTTGACAAAAATAGCCTGAAGAAATACTTCCAGTTCCGCTTAAAAAAGTTCTGTAAAAAAGCTTATTTGTAGTTGCTCCAATTGCTCCTGTTCTTGGCTTTCCTGGAGGGGTAACTACATTTTCAAGTAAGCTTTGATCGAAGTTCTCAATTGTTAAAGTAAAGGACGTATTGTAATTGTAAACAGTTAAGTTGTCAGGGCAAATAAATGCTTCACCGCTCGCGGCATTTTGAAACGTTAAATTAGCTGGAGTAACCGTAGTTTTATAATCTCCAAACGTAAATTCGGCTTCAACTTGATCTCCCGCAGGTTTTGAAAATGTAATATTTTGAAAAACGATATTATGGTTGTAGCCATTAATTCTTGTTGCTCCATTTACATCAGGATCAGTTGCTATTTGTGTAGTTGTAATTACAATTTTACCAGTTTTTCCAAGCCACTCTTCAGTAACATTTGGAGTTCTTGGTGGTATAGCGCCGCAAATATTTGTAGTTTCTACTTTACCATCATAAGCTCTGTATACAACGCGATATTGGTTGTTGTCTATGTCATAGATGTAAACTTTAGGATCATTTACAATTCCGTTTGCCTGCGGTAATTGAAGTAATAATGATTCTTGTGTTTTAAGTTTGTAAAGTAAAGTATTTGTTGCGGGATCACAACTTGCAGCTGTAACATTATCAAAATCGATTGTATCCACTGTAAGGTCGCCATCGTCACAGCCGTTTAGCAAAAACGCCAATAATACAAGGCTTGCATATTTTTTCATCGTAAATTTTATTTGGGTCAAAAATAGTGAAAAATTTGGCAAATGATATTTAAGATTAGACAATTGATATTTCATAACTTTGCAGTAATGAAAAAAGTATACCTCGATAACGCCTCAACAACTGCGATGCGTCCTGAAGTTATTCAGGAAATGACTAAAGTAATGACTGAAGATTTTGGTAATCCATCGTCGACACATAGTTTTGGGCGAAATGCAAAAACAGTTTTAGAACTTTCTAGAAAAAGTATTGCTAAACATTTAAATTGTTCAGCTCAGGAAATTATTTTTACTTCAGGAGGAACTGAGGCTGATAATTGGATCCTAAGATCGGCAGTAGAAGATCTTAAGGTCGAACGAATTATTACTTCAAAGATTGAACATCATGCCGTTTTGCATGCTGCTATGGCTTTAGAGGAAGAATATGGTGTTCAGGTCGATTATGTAAAGATAAATACAGATGGAAGTATTGATTTGACGCATTTGTCTAATTTATTAAGCGACGAGAAAAAAACAATCGTTAGTTTAATGCATGTAAACAACGAAACAGGCACTATTTTAGACTTGGATAGAGTTGGGGTTATTTGCAAACAATATAATGCCTTATTTCATTCAGATACGGTTCAGTCAATTGGAAAAACCGAGATTGATCTTCAAAAAACTTCGGTAGATTTTATTTTAGCCAGTGCACATAAATTTCACGGGCCTAAAGGTGTTGGTTTTGCTTTTGTTCGAAAAAATTCCGGATTACAGCCTTTGTTTTTTGGTGGTGAACAAGAAAAAGGACTTCGCGCAGGCACAGAAGCTGTACATCAAATTGCTGGAATGGCAAAAGCTTTGTCTGTTTCTTATGAGAACTTAATAGAAGAACGCGAGTATATTTCTGAGCTTAAGAAATATCTTATTGAGCAATTAGAAACTCATTTTTCAGGTTTTAAAATTAATGGGAGAAAAGATGATTTTTATAATATCATCAATATCACACTTCCGTTTTCTTCAGATAAAACGTCAATGCTTTTGTTTAGTTTAGATATGAAAGGAATTGCTGTTTCTAGAGGAAGCGCCTGCCAATCTGGTAGTATAAAACCGTCGCATGTTTTAAAAGAAATGCTTTCGGAAGATGATTTGCAACTGCCAAATCTCCGAATTTCATTCAGTCATTATAACACAAAAGAAGATATTGATTGGCTGATTGAGTCTTTAAAAGTTGTTTAAAGGTACAAAGGGTCAGAGTCGCAAAGGCTCAAAGGTTTCTTTAGTGTGAAAAGTCCTTCGACTTCGCTCAGGATGACATAAAAGATCTGTCTGACTGAGCGAAGTCGAAGCCTTTTATTTTCTAATCACTTTTACCTGAGAATCGTTTGTCAGTTTTATAATTGTCGAAGGTTTTCCCGCAACTTTATCGTGATATAAATTAACCACATAGTCAACTCCGTTGATGATTTCTGGATTAATATCTTTAAAAGCAATTGGAGTAGGCTGCCCTGAAATATTTGCCGATGTTGAAACCAGTGGTTTTTTCATTCGTTCTAGTAATTTAAAACAAAAAGGTTCTTTTACTAATCGAACTGCAAGTGAGTTATCTGCGGCGATAATATTAGCTGCAACATTTCTAGGTTCATCTAAAATTAAGGTTGTTGGTTTTTCAGATAAATCTAAAATTTGCCAAGCTACTTCAGGAATGTTTTTAAAAACATTGAACATCATTTTTTCGCCATTCATTAAAACAATCATGCTTTGCGTTTCGGCACGTTGTTTCAGCTTGTATATTTTGGCAACAGCTTCAGGATTTGTAGCATCGCAGCCAATTCCCCAAACAGTATCAGTTGGGTATAGTATAATGCCGCCTTCTTTGATTACTTCGTATGCTTTTAGTATTTCTTCGTTCATTTTGTAAAATGTAATTGGCTATTAAGATTGCAAAGGTAGCAATAAAAAAAAATAATAAATTACCATTTTATTTACTTGGTTTGCTGGAATATTGGATAGATTATGCTTTGATTTTTCTTTTTGCTAAAGACATTAAAGGCAGTTCGATATATTTAAAAGTCAGCTGACATATCAGTATTAAAGGGAAAACAGATACCGTAATAATCGACCAAAATTCAACGTCAGTTAATGTTTTTGCTTTTTCAAAACCAACTATGTAATGAAATATAACAAACAGTAAAATACCATGAAGTAAATATAGACTGTAGGTAATTTGACCAAATTTACGCGAAAAAGCACTCGATAAAACTCCGAAAAAATTGTTTCCAGATGCGATAATCAAAAATACAATAGACGCCGCTATCAGCGGATAAGGTTTTCTGCCGCTGTTGAAAAAATAGACAGAAACAGCTAATAATAACAGTGCTAATATGGTGTACTTTTTCTGTTTTAAAATCGTATTAAGCTTTTTTGTGTTTATTAATAATGCAACACAAATTCCGCCAATAAAAGGCATAAAATGTCTTAATGACGATTTGTTTATAACCATAATTATTGCGGCGGTAATTGTAAAACCGATTAACGCTTTGTAGTTGGTTTTTATTTTAAAGAACAATGCGATAAGAGGCAATAAAAAGTAAAAAATCCATTCGTAAGGCAATGTCCAAGTAATTCCGGCATTTAGAATGAAAGTATCTTCTAAGCCATTTAAGTTTGAGTTTTTCTTGCTGACGTTAAAAAATATCCAAGAAAGAATGCTTTTTAAGTTTTCTAAAAACGGAACTCTAATAGTAAAATTAGTCAAGCAGGCAGCCAGAATAAAAATGATAATTACGGAGAAAAAATACATTGGAAAAAGCCTGAAAAATCTTGATTTAAGATAGTTTGACCAATCAATTTCTCCCGTTTTATTATTGAGTAACTTGGTTGTAAACAAAAAAGCAGTAATTATAAAAAAGAAAACAACAGTAGTTTCTCCAAATTGATTGAACAAGTTAGATTCTGGATCTTCCCAATTTTCAGTTTTTAAATATACCTGCCATATATAACTGTGGTGCAAGAAAACAAAAAAGGCTAAATAACCTCGCAGTCCATCAATTTCGGGATAACTAACATCAGTTAACTTTATTTTTACTAGCCGATTAATTGCTAAAACAGATAGTACTAAGGCAATTAAAGCGGTAATTATAATCAGAGAAAAGGTGAAATTCATTTTGTTTTACATATTGAATAACACCAAAGTTTGACAATGAAAGTGAGGTGATATTTTTATTTTTGTGCAAACATACAGAATGATTAATTAAAATTGAACGAATTACAGCGTGTTTTTTTTATGTATTTAGGAGGTATAAATTGGTTAATTAAAGCATAAAAAAAAATAAACAATACGGTATGAGAACGCCAAATACGCTCAGTTTTTAATATTGAAGAGCTGCAAAAAGTAAAAGATTTACTTGAGATTTTTAAAAATTACATTCTCGCACCATCCTTCGATAGTATATTGATGTAAGATAGAATCAGGAATTTTTTCGTATTCATTTTTAAAAAAATCGGGAGAAATTACAGGATTCTTTTCATCTATAATAAGGATGTTATTAGGATTATAAAAATCGTAATTTTTGATATCAGAGTTCGTGGTAATTAACTTTTTATCCAAACCTAAGCTTTCAAAAACTCTAAAAGTTAATCCAATCTGACCAATTCTGTTAATGTCCAAAAGTACTTTTGAGCGGCCGATATAATCGTTTACTTCAGATAATGGCATATGTTTGTTGATATAAGTAATAGTATTATCAACAGGTTTTCGTTTTTTATCGTAAACAATAAATTTGAATTTTATTGATTTAGATTTTAACTCATCAGCGATTCGAGCTAAAATTGGCATTCTTTTATCGATTGAGCTAATATTGAAAACATCATACTCAAAAGCAGTATTGCTGCTTAAAGAAACATTGTTATTGTAGATCCAATTTGGAGCAAATTTTAGATTAAATTTCGCGCAGTCATCTTTTTCAAATGAAAAAACGTCATCAAAACAATGCAGAACTCGTTTAATTTTTGGGCAACGATAGATATTGTCGTTAAAAAATCCAATAGACTTTTTAGTATATTTTTTAAACTCAAGAATATTTTTAGGATCTATAAAATTACCTTTTATAGTTAAAATTACATCTTGAATTTCCTTATTTTCCTCTAACCGTTTTAAAATTTCTTTGCCAAAATGCTGATGCTTTAGGTTTGGTTTGTTTAAAGCTTTTAAAATAAAATTATAAGCCTTGTGCAGTACAGATGGATATTTGTATTTGAAGGTATTGAAATCGATATGCTGAACTATATGTCCTTGTTTTTCTAGAGTTGAAGCAATATGTTTATTGAGTCCCCAATTGTCAAGACTTATTAGTGTAATACGCATTATCGATATTTTTTTTTTATTAGATGGTAAAACTAACTAAATTTGCTGAAACATTTTTTATGATCTTAAGATTAAATCGAGGGTATGAAGAATTCGAAAATGAGATTGTCGAATTTATTCAGTTTTTTGACACCAAAGGAGAAGACTTCGTTATTGGTCAGCGTAATCAGATAAAACTTTTTGATTTTAACAATCAAAAAATGAATATCAAATCGTTTAAGGTTCCACATCTTATTAATAAAATCGCCTATAAATATTTTCGAAAATCAAAAGCAAGACGTTCTTACGAATTTGCAAATAAATTATTAGAATTAGGCGTAGGAACACCAAAACCAATTGCTTATGCCGAGTTTTCTTCGATCGTAGGTTTAGAGAAAAGTTTTTATATCAGCGAACAGCTTCAATGTGATCTGACTTATAGAGAACTGGTTGAAATTCCTGATTTTCCGGATCGCGAAAATATTTTAAGACAGTTTACCAGATTTAGTTTTGATCTTCATGAAAAAGGAATTGAGTTTTTAGATCATTCGCCTGGAAATACTTTGATTAAAAAGAATGCTGAGGGAAATTATGATTTCTTTTTAGTGGATTTAAATAGAATGGAATTTCATAATACAATGACTTTTGAAATGCGTATGAAAAATTTATGCCGTTTAACTCCTCTTGAGGAAATGGTTGCGGTTATGAGCAATGAATACGCTAAATTATATTCAGAATCTGAAGAAAGAATTTTTGAGGTATTATGGAAATATACTTCTGATTTTCAGGAGAAGTTTTACAGAAAAAAACGCTTAAAGAAGAAACTTAAATTTTGGAAGAAGTAAGTTCTTGCAGTTTTTTGTAACGAACAAAAACGCTATAAGCATTTAGGTAACAAATGGTAATGCCATTGAGACCGTCGAGAAAGCCAAGACGAATTAAAAATTGGTATAAAAAAGTATATAAAGGGTGAAGAATCATTAAAATATAAGATGATTTTTGCCCTTTTTTTAGTTTTTCATTCGCCTTCAAAATTCCGTAACTATGCATTTTTGACTTGTAATCTTGATACGAAGTATAAGAAAAGTGAATGATTTTGTTCTTTAAAATCGAAGTTTTACCGTTTACGATTAACTTTTCATGAACCATTCTTTCGGCATTGTATCTGCAATCTGATTTTTTAAAAAGCCTGAAAATCTTGTCAGTCTGCCAGCCGCTGAAGTTTAACGGCTTATTTTTGAACATAAAAGTTCGATATATTAAATAAGCACTTGCAGTGTTATTGCTGTTTATTGTCGAGATAATTTCAGTTTTTAATTCTGAAGTCAATCGTTCATCGGCATCAATAAATAAAACCCAAGAATTTCTAGCTTGATCTAAAGCAAAATTACGTTGAGCAGTATAGTTTGTAAAATGATTCTGAATCAATTTTACGTTCGGAAATGATTTGACTATAGCAACAGTTTGATCAGTACTATAGGAATCAATTACGATAATTTCATCAGCAAAATCAATGTCTTCGAGCAGAGATTTTATGTATCGTTCCTCGTTGAGTGTAATTATTAGAACCGATAATTTTTGCTCTTTATTAATATGCATATTGATATCCTGAGTATTCTCAGTTTTTGTACTCTTGAAAATAAGTTTCTAATTTTTCAAGCATTAATGGCAAAGGATACTCCGCATAATACTCAAAAGTATGTTCTTTTATGTATTGCTCAGTATGCTGCTCGTAAATTTCAGGTTTTAAGTCTTTCAAGTGAATAGAAGCATTTTTAGCCTCATTTTCAAATATTTGCCAAGTTTCTTTTCTAACAGAAGGTGTGAATATAGAAAATGTTGGAATTTCAAGTGCTTTTGCCATGTTTACCGCGCCGCCTTCATTTCCTATAAGCATTTCGCATTGTGATAGAAGTGCTAAAAAAGAACGTAATTCAGTACAATATAAATCAAAAGCGATGTGTTTTTTTGTTTCCTCACTACAATAATTATAAACTTCCATAGCAAGATCTTTTTGATCTGGAACATAATTAAAGATGATCGAAGCATTAGTTTTGGCAACCGTAAAATCAATTATTTTCGCCATTCCTTCAAGCGGATAAGTTTTGTAAACCTCGCTTCCTAGAATTCCAAACATGATTAAGGGTTTGCTGGTGTCAATGTTATGACTTTTTAAAAGACTTTTGGCATCATTAATTTCAGATTCTTTTAAAAAGATTTTTGGTTTAACATCTGTAATTTTTTCAGATATAAAAGGTTTTAAAAGTAACAATCGGTTTTCGATTGCAAGACCGTGTTCTGATTTTACAGCATCAAAACGCTCATAACTGTGATTGTAAAAAACGCTTGAATACCATTTATGATAAGAAACTTTATATTTTGCTCCAGAGAACAACGTAATTAAATTTGTTTCTAATTTGCTGTAAACATCAATTACAGCATTGTATTTTTTTCTTCGAATTTGAAAAATAAACTTAAATAAGGAAGGAATTGATTTTCTAACCTTATTTGTTAGTACAATAACATTGTCAATATTAGGATTTTCTTTTAGAACATCAACAGAATTAGGATAGCACATATAATCTATTGTGGAATCAGGATATTTTGTTTTTAGATTATTACAAATTATTGTACTCGTTAATACGTCTCCAATTCTTTTTTGCTGAATGACTAATATTTTCATTTATTTCTTTAATTCAATTTGAGGCTAAATTACAAACTATTTTATAATGTGTGCAAGCTGATCGTTAAGAATAGGATAAAACTAATCTAAAAGTTATCTTTGCATTAAAACAAATCGAATTTTAGAATGGAAATAAGCGGCTTAGTTATTACTTTTAATGAAGAGAAAAACATAGGAAAATGCATTGATGCTTTATTAAAAGTTTGTAATGAAGTAATTATAGTAGATTCTTTTAGTAAAGATCGTACAGTAGAAATTGCCAAAGAAAAAGGTGCAATAGTTATTGAGCAGGCTTTTTTGGGCGACGGACCACAGCGTACTCATGGTTTGCCATACTGCAAAAATGATTGGATTTTAAATCTTGATGCGGATGAATTTTTAGATAAAGATGCTGAAGCATTTATTTTGAATAAAAAATATCTTGAAGGGAATTATGATGCATTTAGTTTTCGAGTAAAAAATTTCTTAGGGGATAAATTGATTAATTTTTCGGGATGGTATCCAGATCATAAAGTCCGTTTTTTTAATAAACAAACAGCGCATCCTTCTGATTCAAAAGTGCATCAGAAAATAATTACTCAAAACGAGAAAAAAGTTGCAGTTCATATTTTGCATTACGGCTGGGATTCTTTAGATCAGATAATTGCCAAAAAGAATCAATATTCTGGCTGGCATGCACAGCAATTATTCGATCAAGGAATAAGAATAAATGCTTTAAAACCAGTACTTAATGGCGCCGTTGCATTTATTCGATGTTACTTTTTTAAAAAAGGTATTTTTAATGGTATTGACGGACTTACAATTGCAATGATTCAAAGCTTTTTCTCTTATATAAAATATGCAAAGCTTTTAAAACTTCAAAAAAAGCAATAATTAAAGAGCATCAAGATTAAAATTATTAAGAAAGATGCTCCATAAATATTTTAACTATAATTTATTGCAGACAATCTCAATGTCTGCTTTTTTTGTTTATAAAATAAGGTTTACAGTTATTATAAACGTACGGAATCTTCTGTAAATCAACTTCGATTATTGCCTAATTTTACATCGGTTTACTAGTTGGATTCTTATTTTTAGGTTAAGAAATGTTTTTTTTGTGCATAATAATACTATTAATGTTAGATTTGCAAAAAAAATGCAAAAGTAAATGTCAAAGCTGCCAATTTTAATGTACCATAATGTTGTTGAAGATGAAGCAAAATCTTTGAATTTATCTATTTCTGTGTCAAAGTTAGAGGCGCAGTTTAAATTTCTTTGCGATAATAATTACACAACATTTCATTTTAAGGATCTAGACAATTTAAAAGAATTGCCTTCAAAAAGCATTATTATTACTTTTGATGATGTTACCGAATGTCAGCTTTTATATGCTGTGCCTTTACTCGAAAAATACCAATTAAAAGCTTCTTTTTTTATACCTTTTACTTACGTTGGAAATTTTGATTATTGGATAGAAGGAAAAGAAAAGATAATGAGTGCAGAACAATTAAAAGGATTAGACAGTAATCTTATTGAGTTGGGATATCATTCTTTTGAGCATAAAAAATACAGTTCATTATCTAAAGAAGAACTGGAAGCCGACTTTATTAAATCGAATGATTTTATACTTGAAAATCAATTAGATATAAAACCTGTTTTGGCATATCCTTTTGGGAATTATGCTAAGAAAGATACCGAATTTGCTGTTTTTGAAAAAATAATGCGCGATAATGGTATCAAATATGGTTTACGAATAGGGAACAGGGTGAATAAATTTCCTTTTAAGAACAACTATTTAGTAAAAAGAATAGATATAAAAGGAGAAGATAGTTTATTGAAATTTAGATTGAAACTGAAAATAGGAAAGCTTAAAATATTTTAAGGAATATGGAAATTAGTGGGTTAGTAATTACCTATAATGAAGAAAAGTGTATAGGTAAATGTATTGATGCTTTGTTTAGAATTTGTGATGAAGTAATTGTTATAGATTCATTAAGTGTTGATAATACGGTTAAAATTGCAGAAGAAAAAGGGGCTAAAGTTATCTCGCAAGCTTTTTTAGGCGACGGACCCCAGAGAATTCACGGACTGCCTTATTGTAAAAACGATTGGATTTTAAATCTAGATGCTGATGAGATTTTGGCAGAAGATGCTGAAAAGTTTATCTTATCAAGAAAATATGAAGACCAGCATTTTGATGTTTATGCTTTTAGTCTTTATAACTATTTAGGAAATAAATTAATAAATTTTTCTGGCTGGTATCCTGATAAAACATCTCGTTTTTTTAATAAAAAAACTGCATCACCATCAAAAGACAGTGTTCATCAAAAGGTTTCAGGAAACAATAAAACCCATTTAAAAGTTCATGTCCACCATTATGCATGGGAGGATTTTGATCAGCTTATCAGGAAGAAAAATTTATATTCGACTTGGCACGCGTAACAGCTTTTTGAACAGAATAAAAAGATTAATAGTTTTAAACCGATATTAAACGGTTTGGTTGCTTTTATAAGATGCTACTTTTTTAAAAAAGGCTTTTTAAATGGATTGGATGGTCTTACATTCGCAATGATTCAGAGCTTTTTTTCTTATATGAAATATGCTAAGCTTTTAAAGCTTCAGGAAGCAGGCAAGAAGCAGAAATAACAATAAAAAAGGAATGAGTTTTTGAAATTCATTCCTTTTTTCTTATTTATAAAGCTATAAATTAAACGGCAACATCGTATTCACGAAGTGCATTGTTTAGGGAAGTTTTTAAATCTGTAGAAGGTTTACGAGTACCAATAATTAAAGCACATGGAACTTGAAATTCGCCGGCAGCAAACTTTTTAGTATAACTTCCAGGAATTACAACTGAACGAGCAGGAACAAAACCTTTCATTTCAACAGGCTCATCACCAGTAACGTCGATAATTTTTGTTGAAGCAGTTAAACACACATTAGCACCAAGAACAGCTTCTTTACCTACGTGAACTCCTTCTACAACAATACAACGAGAACCAATAAAAGCACCGTCTTCGATAATAACTGGAGCAGCTTGCAATGGCTCAAGAACACCGCCAATACCAACACCACCGCTTAAGTGAACGTTTTTACCAATTTGAGCACAGCTTCCAACAGTTGCCCAAGTATCTACCATAGTTCCTTCATCTACATAAGCACCAATATTTACATAACTTGGCATTAAGATTACACCGCTTGAAATATAAGCTCCGTAACGTGCAACAGCATTTGGTACTACACGAATTCCTTTTTCAGCATAATTTCTTTTTAGTAACATTTTATCGTGGTATTCAAAAATACCAGACTCCCATGTTTCCATTTTTTGAATTGGGAAATACATTACAACAGCTTTTTTTACCCATTCGTTTACCTGCCATTTATCGCCAACTGGTTCAGCACAACGTAATTTTCCAGCATCAATTAATTCGATAACCTCTCTAATAGCGTCAGTTGTTGTAGTTTCTTGTAATAAAGCTCTGTTTTCCCAAGCTTGTTCAATTATAGTCTGTAAAGAATTCATAGTGTTTAATTTTTGGCAAAGATAAGGTATTTGGGCAAATGCAAAAAAGAGAAAGCCTTTTGAAGATGTTATATATTTAACTTTTTGTTTGTATTTTGATAAATAATAAAGAAGCAATAATATAAAAATTGAAACTAAGAGCTATTAAAAGTTTTTTTAATATCAAAATATGACAAAAATCAGATTTTGCTTTTTTTCTTCTATCTAATTTCGCGACATAATTCCAGAGCAATTTTGTAAGGAAATTAAGCGTACAATCCAAAACAAATAATATAAGCAGAAAAAATGATGAATCAAGAAAATCAACTTCAAAATCGAATTCCAGTTATAGATAAAGAGGTTACGTGGGACAAGACACAAGTAATTATGAGTAAAACAAATGCGTTTGGTATTATTGAATATGCCAATGAAGTTTTTGTTGATGTTTCTGGTTATGAAGATTACGAATTAATGGGACAGCCGCATAATATTATTCGTCACCCAGATATGCCAAAAGTCATTTTTAAAGTTTTATGGGAAAATCTTAAAGCTGGAAAAAACTTCCATGCAATTGTAAAGAATTTAGCGAGATCTGGACGTTATTATTGGGTTATTACCGATTTTGAGATTGCAAAAGATGAAAACGGAGTCATTATGAACTATTTTGGAAGAAGACAAGCCGTTCCGCAAGAAGTTATTTCCCTGCATATTGAACCGTTGTATAAAAAACTGCTGCAAATAGAAGCTGCAAGCGGTGTTGAATACAGCGAGAAATATTTAATTGGATTTCTAGAGGAGAAAAAGAGAACTTATGTAGAGTATATAAAAGAGTTGATATACGAACATGAAAAAACACAGTCTAAGTTTGCGAATTACGAAGAAAAGGAAAAAGAAGACGAGGAGGAAGAGGAAGAAAGAGGCTTTTTTAGAAGACTGTTTAATAGATAGATATATTTTTTTAGTTTTAAATATTTTTGGTGAGGTCCGTTCTGAGTTTTTCAGAACGGATTTTTTATTAGAAAGTTAAACCTAAATGAGTTTACATAGAAAAGGTCTATATTTGTATGGTAAATGATAGTGTTATGGAAGCGATCAGATTAGAGTTTCAGCCGGAAATTAAAGAGAAAATCTTAAAATTATTAAGTTCATTTTCTTCAGATGAATTGAAAATAGTTGAGGAAGATAGCTTTGTTGATCCTAATTTTATTAAAAATAAAAGAAAATTTGAGGCTACAGCAGCTAAAATTGATAATGGTACCGCAAAATTCTATACGTTTGAAGAGTTAGATGAAATTTTAGAAAAAACAATTTCTAAATATGAAGATTAGTTTTACGGAAGATTTTGCGTTACAACTTAAAGAATTAGTAAAATATATAGCTAAAGATAAACCAAAAGCTGCGAAAAAATTTAAACAAGATCTGCTTAAAAACATTAAAAAAGATTTAATGAATCCTTTTTATTTTAAAAAGTCTATTTACTTTAAAGACGAAAAGTATAGAGATTATGTTTTTAAAGGTTATACTACAATTATAAGAATCGAATCTGAAATAGAAATAGTTTATATTATTGGTATTTTAAAACATAAAGCATTATTTTAAAGTAAATTTGCTAAAAAAAATAAAATGCCTAGAATCCTCTCATTAGATTACGGACAAAAACGTACAGGAATTGCTGTTACTGACGAAATGCAGATTATTGCATCAGGATTAACTACGATTCCAACTCATACTTTAATTGATTTTCTAAAAGATTATTTCGCTAAAGAAAAAGTAGAAGCAGTTTTAATAGGCGAGCCAAAACAAATGAACGGCGAGCCATCTCAGAGTGCATCGATAATTAAAGGTTTTGTAACTCACTTTTCAAATATTTTTCCCGAGATGAAGGTAATTCGTGTTGATGAACGATTTACTTCAAAAATGGCATTCCAGACTATGATCGACAGTGGTTTGAGTAAAAAGCAAAGACAGAATAAAGGTTTGATTGATGAGATTTCGGCAACAATTATGCTTCAGGATTATCTTTCTTCAAAGCGTTTTTAGGTTTATTTCTGATTAATTTCACATTTTTGGAAAAATTTATAATTTTCTAACTTTTATCATGTAAAAATTAGTTTTTTTTTGCGATTGAAAAAGGTACCTTTGCACTTTAAAAACAAATTACTGTTATGCCTGACAATACAATACGTTCCAATAGTGAAGTAGTGCTTATTGGAGCTGGAATTATGAGTGCAACTCTTGGATTAATTTTAAAAGAGCTGCAACCAGATATTAAAATTGAAATTTATGAAAGATTAGATGTGGCTGCTGCCGAAAGTTCCGATGCTTGGAACAATGCAGGAACCGGACACTCTGCTTTTTGTGAATTAAATTATACCCCAGAAAAGGCTGACGGAAGCATTGATCCAAAAAAAGCAATAAGTATTGCTGAATCTTTTGAAATTTCCCGCCAGTTTTGGTCTTATTTGGTACAACAAAATAAAGTACCTTCTCCAGAAAATTTTATAAAAAGCGTTCCTCATATGAGTTTTGTTTGGGGAGATAAAAATGTAGAATACCTTAAAAAGAGATTTAAAGCACTTCAAAGTAATCCTATTTTTTCTGAAATGACATTCAGTACTGATTTTAATCAGTTAAAAGAATGGATGCCATTGGTTATGGAAGGCAGAGCGGCTGATGAAAAATTAGCAGCTACTCACATGGAAATTGGTACCGATGTTAATTTTGGAGCGCTGACAAGAAGCATGTTTAATTATCTTGAAAAATTAGATGGTGTTAATTTATACTTTAACCACGAGGTTAAAAAATTAAAACAACGTGAGGATAAATCTTGGAGAATTAAAATCACTGATTTATCTACTGGTCAAAAGCGAAAAGCATATACTAAATTTGTGTTTATTGGAGCTGGTGGAGGTTCGTTACCTTTATTAGAAAAAGCAAATGTTCCTGAAGGAGCAGGTTATGGTGGATTTCCAGTAAGCGGACAATGGTTAAAATGTACAAATCCAGACGTTATTTCAAAACATCAGGCTAAAGTTTATGGAAAAGCAAGTGTGGGAGCACCGCCAATGTCAGTTCCACATATCGATACACGTGTAATTGATGGTGAAAAAGCATTGTTGTTTGGTCCTTTTGCAGGATTCTCAACACGATTCTTGAAAAATGGTTCGTATTTAGATCTTCCACTATCGATTAAAGCAAACAACTTAATTCCTATGCTTTCTGCAGGATATCATAATATTCCTTTAACAAAATATCTAATTGAGCAAGTTCGTCAAACTCCGAAGGACAGAATGAAAGCACTTCGTGAATATTTGCCAAGCGCTCGTTCTAAAGATTGGAAATTAGAAAAAGCAGGACAACGTGTGCAGGTTATTAAAAAAGGTGAAGATGGAGGCGGAGTTCTAGAATTTGGTACAGAAGTTATCAGCACACACGACGGAAGTTTAGCAGTTTTATTAGGAGCTTCTCCTGGAGCATCTACTGCAGTTGCTATTATGATTGATTTGATTGGAAGATGTTTTACAAATCAGATTAAAACACCAGAATGGGAAGCAAAAATGAAAGAAATGATTCCTTCTTATGGAAAAACGCTTAATGACAAACCAGAACTTTTAGCAGAACTTAGAAAAGAAACTGCCGAGGTTTTGAAATTGAATAATTAAAGTCAATATTTATATAAAAAACAACAAATTCAGATGAATTAATCTGGATTTGTTGTTTTTAGTTCTTTTGTAATTTTTAATATTTTTTCTGCAAGATTGCTCATCCATATTAATTGCTCAATAACCATTTGAGCTTCCTGCATTTTTGCTTGACGTGTTTCCTTGTCCAGTTCATCATCAGCAGCAAGACGCGAAAAATTTCGGCGTTTAAGCTCTTCAAATTGCAGTGTAACATCTTCTTTGTCAAAGAAAGTATCTGTTATAATAGCTTCATTTCTTAAAATTGAAATAGAATGCTCTAAATTTTGAAGAATAGTTTTTATGATGTAATTGAATGATTCTGAAGCCGATGTTGTTTGATGTGACTGTATATAAGTTGATAAAGAAGCTAAAGCGGATAAAAAAGAATGATTTAAAACTACTAACTTGTTTACCAAAGGCATAGTTTTTTGCTTAGATTTTGGTTCTTGCATCATCCTTTGAAAAGAAGTCATTAAATTTCCAGTCTCAACAAAAGCATTCTTTCTCGCTAATTTATAAGAGGTAGGAACTTCACCTTTTTTATTATAGAAATCAGCAATTTCTTTAAGATAATTTCTATTTGCTCTAATCGAATTTTCGATATGAATTGGTGTATTTAAAAATTCCCAAGCCGGCCATAAAAATTGATTGGCGATAAAAGCCAAAGTGGCGCCAGCAAGCGAATCGAGTATTCTAAACTGAATTACTTCAACAACATTTGGCGTCAAAATTCCGTAAATAAACACAACATACATCGTTACAAATGTGGCGCTTATTTTATAGTTAATTTGAGTAAACGAAATTCCGAGAAGCATACAAACAATCGAGAAAATACTCAAAGCAACATGGTTTTGAATAAGTGATACAATTCCAAACGCTAAAAGACCTCCTAAAATAGTTCCGAAAATTCTATTATACGATCGTTCTTTAGTTAAGCCATATCCAGGACGCATAATTACAACTATAGTTAACAGAATCCAGTAATTATTTTGAAGATGTAATAATTGACCAAGAATTAAACCACACAAAATAGTTACCGTTAAGCGAATCGAATGTCTGAATATTGACGACGAATAGCTTAGATTTTCAATTAAAGTTCGGAGTGGATAATATTGCGGTGTTAAGAATTTTTCTAATTCCTTGTCTTTATCTTTTAATTTATAAGATTGCATTGCCAGTGATAATGCACGTTGAATAGTTTTAATTTTTCCAACCTGATTTTTGGCGTATTTCAGCATATTAGTAAGCATTAATACGCCTTCTGCAGCTTCTTCTTTACCTAGACTTTTTTCATAATCAAAAATTGCAAACTCAAGAGCGTCAAGTTCATCTTTCAAATCATTTTTGTCAACATAAACAGCAATATGTTGTACGTTTTTAGAAAGCTTTTTTAAAGTTGATGCTAGTTTATAAGCTACATTTTGATAGCTGCGTAAAACTTCAGGATGTTTATTAAATTTTTCATGAATCTTATTATGATCAAAAGAAGTATACAAAGCAAGTTCTTGAATTTCTACTAAGGTTATAAAAACCAACAGCATTTTTCGATTTTGACTTGTTGTTCCTGATGTATTTTGATTTCCAATCAGCATTTTTCTCAAATCTTCATGAATCAAATTAAGATCAACTTGTATTGCGAGTTGTTTTTCGATTATCTTTTCGCGATTTGCTTCAGGATTCCATAAATCGCCTCTAAGTTTTAAGTATTTAGACGTTAGCTTTATACCTTCGGCAATTTGCAGTTCCATATATTTATAAGGTTGTACAAAGTGAAAAACAAGAGAAACTATTAAGTACAAAATTCCTCCGACAAAAATAAAACCGGAGTATTGAAAAGCTTCCCAGCCTTCATGTAAGTGACCAAATGATAATGAAATCGATAATAAAGCAGAAAATGAAACCAATGTTGCTCTCTGGCCATATACCGAAATCATTGAGCATATAAACAATAAAAAGCCCAAAAAAGGATAAAATAAGTAAGGATGCGGATAGGCAAGATTTACTAACAAATTTACACCCGAAACAATAAAAGAAGCAACAATAAGACCTTTTATTTTATGACTTAAAGAACTTGGAATATCACTGGGATACGTATAAAATGCACCTAATGCGATTGTAAAACCTATTTCGAAATGTCCTAAAAAATTTAAAATTAAAACGGGTACAACTGAGGCGATGGTTACTTTTGACGCATTTAAAAAAGAAGTACTATTTGTGAATTTCGAGATACGTTCAAACATAAAGTGAGGTTTACTAGCAAAGGTAAGAATTGTACGAGCTATTTTGGCATAATTATAGCTGAGTTTTTAGAAGCATGCAAAATATATCATAAATATAGGTTTAAAATTATTCATTGACTATTTTTTACTATTTTTGCCAGCTGAAATATAAGAACCCAATATAGGGTTTTTGTTAGATAAAACATTAAACAAGAACAAATGATTTTACCAATTGTAGGATATGGTGACCCAGTTTTAAGAAAAGTGGGTACGGTAATTACACCAGATTATCCAAACTTAAAAGAGACTTTAGCAAACATGTATGAAACCATGTATAATGCATATGGAGTTGGTCTTGCTGCACCGCAGGTTGGCCTTCCAATTCGTGTGTTTGTTATTGATACAACTCCTTTTAGTGACGATGAGGATTTATCATCAAATGAGCAGAAAGATTTGAAAGGCTTTAAAAAGACTTTTATCAATGCAAAAATCATTAAAGAAGAAGGTGAAGAGTGGAGTTTTAATGAAGGATGTTTAAGTATTCCAGATGTTCGTGAAGACGTTTATAGAAAACCAACCGTTACTATCGAATATTGTGAAGAAGATTTTGTAATGAAAACGGAAGTTTTTGATGGTTTAATCGCCAGAGTTATTCAGCACGAATATGATCATATCGAAGGCGTTTTATTTACAGATAAAATATCATCTTTGAAAAAACGTTTGATTCAGAAAAAATTGAAAAATATTACTGAAGGTAAAACGTTTCAAGAATATAGAATGAAATTTGCTGCTGCTAAAAAAGGAAGATAAATGTTCCGAATAATTTAGAACATAAAAAAAATATAATAAAATTCTTAATACTAATTTTAATAAACATGAATTTAGACAAAATTTTAGCCATTTCTGGGAAACCAGGTTTATATGTATTGAAAGTACAGACTCGTACAGGTTTTGTGGCAGAATCATTATTAGACGGAAAAAAAATTACTGTAAACTTAAAAAGTAATGTAAGTTTATTATCAGAAATTTCAATTTATACATACGAAGGAGAAAAACCATTGACTGAAGTAATGCAAAAAATTGCTGCTAAAGAAAACAAAGGTCAAGCTATTTCGCATAAAGAAGATAACGCAACATTAAGCGCTTATTTTAAAGAAATTTTACCAGAGTATGATGAAGAAAGAGTTTATCCTTCTGATATTAAAAAAGTATTAAACTGGTATAATTCACTTCAAGTTAAAGGTTTAGTTACTGATTTAGCACCAGCTGCAGCAGAAGCTCCAGAAGAAACTCCAGCAGTAGAAGAAAAAGTGAAAAAAGCTCCAGCTGCTAAAAAAGCAAAAGCTCAGAAAGAAGAATAATAGTTTTTCTAAATTTAAATATATTAATCCTGTTGAGATGTTTTCTTGACAGGATTTTTTACTTTTACAATCACTTGCCTGAAACATAAAAAATAAAAAAAATGAGCAAAGAACTTCAATTAAAAGCTTTTGAAAGATTATTAATTATAATGGATGAACTTCGTGAGCAATGCCCGTGGGATAAAAAACAGACATTGCAAACGCTGAGACACTTAACGATTGAAGAAACTTACGAATTGGGTGATGCTATTTTAGATAATGATTTGAATGAAGTAAAAAAAGAACTTGGTGATTTGCTGCTTCACATTGTTTTTTATGCAAAAATAGGTTCAGAAACAAATGATTTTGATATTGCTGATGTGTGTAATGAAATTTGTGATAAATTGATTCATCGCCATCCTCATATATATAGCGACACAGTCGTGAAAGATGAAGAAGAAGTAAAACAAAACTGGGAAAAGCTTAAACTTAAAGAAGGTAAAAAATCAGTTTTAGAAGGTGTACCTAGAAGTCTTCCTGCATTAGTAAAAGCAAGCCGTATTCAAGATAAAGTAAAAGGTGTTGGTTTTGATTGGGAAGAACCGCATCAAGTTTGGGATAAAGTTCAAGAAGAATTAGAAGAACTTCAAGTAGAAGTTAGATCCGGCGATCAAGATAAAATTGAAGCCGAATTTGGAGATGTTTTATTCTCCATGATAAATTATGCGCGTTTTTTAAATGTTAATCCAGAAGATGCTTTGGAACGCACTAATAAAAAATTCATCAAACGCTTTCAATATTTAGAAAGTAAAGCAGGTGAATTAGGGAAACCTTTAATGGATATGACTTTAGCCGAAATGGATGTTTTCTGGAACGAAGCAAAAAAGCAATAAACTATTCGGCCATTTTTTTTAGAGCCTTAATATTTTTCAGCATAATTTTTTTTCCAACAAGTTCAATCAGGTCCAGTTTATTAAAATCAGATAACAAACGGATACAGCTTTCTGTTGCTGTACCTATTATTCCCGCCAATTCCTCTCTTGTAAGTTGTACTTTTAAGGTTTTGTCTGTGTTTTCACCAAAACCTTCATGCAACTGTAATAAAGTTTCAGCTAAACGCTGTTTTACTGTTTTTTGAACTAAAGCAATTTTATCATTTTCAGATTCTTTTAAATCTTCGCAGACAGACTGCATTAAATTCAAAGAGAATTGATTGTTTGTATTGAAGAAATGTATGATTTCGTTTTTAGGAATAAAGCAAACCTCCATATCTGCAACCGCTTTTGCAGTTAAGTTTGCAGGTTCATTGCTGATCATTGAGCGTTGTCCTAATAATTCACCAGATTTTACCAGTTTTACAATCTGATCTTTTCCGTTAGCGCTTAACTTAGAAAGTTTTCCAACACCATCTTTAACACAAAATACACCATTGGTAACTTCGCCTTCTTCAAAAATAGCTTCGCCTTTTTTAATTGTATAGGTAGTTTTGCTGCTAGCCAATTTTACAACTTCATCTTTACTGAGGGCTTTTAGAGAAGAAAGTTGTCTTACGATACATTGATCACATTTACTCATGGCAAAAAAATTTAGTGCAAAATTAACCAATATTGACGTTTAATACTAGTAATATCGCTTAAAATATCTATAAAAAAGAGGATGATGCAATTTGGCAGTTTTATTTTCATTAAATTAGAATTCTATTTCATTTTAATATGATAATTGTCATAGTTAAAAGTGGTACTTATTTTGAATATTTGTTGCATTAAAAAAACAAATTATGATTGAGCAGAGTTGTTTTCATTGCGGATTAACTATTCCTAAAAATGAAGAAATCAATTTTGATGAAAAAAAGTTTTGTTGCACCGGTTGTAAAACGGTTTATGAAATTTTCAGTTTTCATGATTTGACCTGTTATTACGATTTTCAAAAATCACCGGGAGCCACACCGCAAGATATTCAGGGAAAATATGATTTTTTAGATAATGAAGCAATCCTTTCAAAAGTTTTAGAATTTCAGGAAGGAAATACCGCTATAGTTTCATTAAGTATTCCGCACATTCATTGCAGTTCATGTATTTGGATTCTAGAAAATCTTAACCGTCTTGAAACGGGAATAAGTACTTCGCAGGTTAATTTTCCAGAGAAAAAAGTTCGAATTACCTTCAATTCAGACGTGGTTTCACTAAAATCAATAGCTTATTTATTAAGTTCAATTGGTTATGAACCTTATATAAGTTTAGAAAATTACGAAACAGGAAAAAACAATGTTGACAGAAGTTTGACGTATAAACTGGGTGTTGCCTTTTTTTGTTTCGGAAATATTATGCTTCTTTCATTTCCTGAGTACTTTGAAATAAAAGAGTTTTGGCTGGATAATTATAAACCATTTTTTAGGATATTGATTTTTGTTTTGGCACTGCCAAGTTTCTTATATTCTGCAAGTGGTTATTACGTTTCAGCTTATAAAAGCATAAAATCAAAAATGCTTAATATAGATATTCCAATTGCTTTAGGAATCATCGTAATGTTCATTCGCAGCACTTTTGATATGGTGATGAATTATGGTCCTGGCTTTTTTGATAGTCTAACAGGGTTAGTATTCTTTATGCTCCTTGGAAAAATGTTTCAAATTAAAACGTATAGCTTTTTAAGTTTTGAACGTGATTTTAAATCTTATTTCCCTATTGCAGTTACTCGTATAAATCCTGATTCATCAGAAGAAAGCGTTCCTATTTATGATGTTTTAAAAGGAAATCGTTTGTTGATACGAAATCAAGAGTTAATTCCTGTTGATGGAATTTTAATAAGCGAAAAGGCTGAGATTGACTATAGTTTTGTAACAGGAGAAGCAGATCCTATTATTAAGAAGTCTGGAGATAAAGTATTTGCCGGTGGAAAACAGATTGGAAAAGTCATTGAAATGGAAGTACTGCAATCTGTTTCACAAAGTTATTTAACGCAATTATGGAGTAATGAGATATTTCAGAAAAAAGTACTTCAAAAGCATAAAACGATTACCGATGCAATAAGTCGTTATTTTACTCCTATTTTATTATTGATAGCCTTTGCAGGTTTCAGTTATTGGATTTTTATAGATGCAACTACAGCATTTAATGTTTTTACGGCGGTTTTAATCGTTGCCTGTCCTTGTGCGCTTGCGTTAACTGCACCATTTACTTTTGGTAATATACTGCGTATAATGGGGAAACAAAAAATGTACTTGAAAAATGCATTGGTTATTGAGCAATTAGCAAAAGTTGATACTATAGTTTTTGATAAAACAGGAACTATTACGACCAATAAAAAGTCTAATATTTTATATGAAGGAAAAGAGATTTCGAAAGAAAATTATATCCTGATAAAAAACGTTCTTCGTGGTTCAAACCACCCTTTAAGCCGTATGCTGTATGATTTTTTACCTGATGAGGATCGCATTAAAATTGACGAATTTACGGAGATAACAGGAAAAGGAATTTTGGCAGAAGTTAATAATCGAACAATAAAAATCGGGTCAGCTTCTTTTGTAGGAAATCCAAGTTTAAATACGTCAGAAATAGAACGAACTGCACTGCATATAAAGATTGATGATTTGTATTACGGACAGTTTGTGTTTCAAAATAAGTATAGGGAAGGTTTGGAGAAACTTTTTGCAACACTCAGCAGGGATTATAATATAAAAGTCCTTTCGGGAGATAATGATGGTGAAAGAGCTAATCTAGAAGCTATTTTACCTAAAAACACAGAATTGGTTTTTAATCAAAAACCAGAACAAAAACTTGATTTCATTAAAAAACTGCAAGATGCAGGAAAGAATGTTATGATGGTTGGTGATGGACTGAATGATGCTGGAGCATTAGCGCAAAGTAATGTAGGAGTATCAGTTTCCGAGAATGTCAATGTTTTTTCTCCAGCTTGTGATGCTATTTTGGATGCAGGAGAGTTTTATAGATTAGATTATTTTTTAAAACTGTCGCATAAATCCATATTAATCATCAAAATGAGTTTTGGATTGTCGCTGTTGTATAACATAGTCGGGCTCTCATTTGCTGTAACAGGAAATTTACTACCTTTAGTTGCAGCCATTATAATGCCATTGAGTACAATTACAATTGTCAGCTTTGTAACTGTCATGTCTAACTATTTCAGCAAGAGTAGTTTAGAATGATTTTAAATAATTCAAAGAGTAAATTTTATAAATTTAACATTATTCTTTGATTATGATAATTATCATATTTTACACGCAGGTAACCTATTAATTTTGTTAACATAAATTTACGGTATGAGTGTTATTTATCTATTAATTTCAGTAAGTATTTTCGTAGCAATATGTTTCTTTATTGCTTTCATCGCAGCGGTCAAATCTGGGCAGTATGATGACGATTATACGCCTTCGGTCAGAATACTTTTTGACGACGAAACCAAAATTACTTCCCAAAATAATAATTCACCAATAGAAGAAAAACAAGTATAATTATGGAAATGGAACAGTTTTATTACGACAACAAAATTGTAAAAAAATTCATTTACGCCACCATCCTTTTTGGAGTAGTGGGTATGTTAGTGGGGCTGACCTTAGCGGTCATGTACCTTTTTCCCAATTTGACAGATGGGATATCGTGGTTAAGTTATGGTCGTTTAAGACCGTTGCACACCAACGCCGTTATCTTTGCATTTGTTGGAAATGCCTTTTTTGCGGGGATGTATTATTCCATGCAAAGATTGCTTAAAGCCAGAATGTTTAGTGACTTTTTAAGTAACTTACATTTTTGGGGCTGGCAGTTAATTATCGTAGCCGCCGCAATTACATTGCCATTAGGCTATACTTCTTCAAAAGAATATGCTGAGCTTGAGTGGCCTATAGATATTGCCATAGCGCTTATTTGGGTAGTAATGGGGATCAATATGATAGGTACAATGCTGCGACGCAGGGAACGTCACTTATATGTAGCTATTTGGTTTTACTTGGCTACGTTTGTAACTGTTGCAGTTCTTCATATTTTTAACAATATTGAAATTCCAGTTTCAGCATTAAAAAGTTATTCAGTTTATGCTGGAGTACAAGATGCTTTGGTACAATGGTGGTACGGTCACAATGCAGTTGCATTTTTCTTGACAACTCCATTTTTAGGATTAATGTATTATTTCGTGCCTAAAGTAGCAAATCGTCCAGTTTACTCTTATAGACTGTCAATTATTCACTTTTGGTCTTTAATCTTTATTTATATCTGGGCAGGACCGCACCATTTATTATATTCAGCATTACCTAACTGGGCTCAAAATTTAGGTGTTGCATTCTCTGTAATGTTAATTGCTCCATCATGGGGAGGTATGATCAACGGATTGTTAACATTAAGAGGAGCGTGGGACAAAGTTCGTGAAGAACCAGTTTTAAAATTCTTTGTTGTAGCTATTACAGGTTATGGTATGGCGACTTTTGAAGGACCAATGTTATCTCTTAAAAATGTAAATGCTATCGCGCATTACACGGACTGGATCGTTGCTCACGTACACGTAGGTGCATTAGCATGGAATGGATTTATGTCTTTTGGTATCATTTATTGGTTGATTCCTCGAATGACAAAATCAGATTTATTCTCTAAGAAATTAGCAAACTTCCATTTCTGGATCGGTACATTAGGTATTATAGTATATACAATTCCATTATACGTAGCAGGTTTTCAACAAGCTTCAATGTGGAAACAGTTTAATCCAGATGGTACATTAACGTATGGAAACTTTCTTGAAACAGTAACTGCAATTATGCCAATGTATTGGATGAGAGCAATTGGAGGAAGTTTATATTTGATAGGTATGTTGACTTTGGTTTACAATATCATTATGACTGTAAAAGCTGGGCAGACAATTGAAGATGAATTGGCTCAAGCTCCAGCCTTGCAAAAAATCAGCAGCGGAAGACTTAATGGAGAAAAATTCCATTCTTGGTTAGAAAGAAAACCAATTCAATTAACCATTTTAGCTACAATAGCAATTTTAATTGGAGGGATTATTCAAATTGTACCAACCATTATGGTAAAATCTAATATACCAACAATTTCAAGTGTAAAACCATATACACCGTTAGAACTTGAAGGACGTGATTTGTATATCAGAGAAGGTTGTGTAGGTTGTCACTCACAATCAGTTCGACCATTTAGAAGTGAAGTTGAGCGTTATGGAGTACAATCAAAAGCAGGAGAATTTGTTTATGATCATCCGTTCTTATGGGGATCAAAACGTACAGGTCCAGATTTATTAAGAGTTGGTGGTAAGTATAATGATAACTGGCACTTTAATCATATGTGGAATCCGCAAAGTACATCTGCAGGATCGATAATGCCAGGTTATAAGTGGTTGTTTGATAATGAGCCAATGGACATTTCATTAACTCAGAAGAAAATGAAAGCAATGATTTCACTTGGTGTACCTTACACTGAAGAAGAAGTTGCAAATGCACAAAGAACTTTAAGAGATCAGGCAGTTAAAATTGAAAAAAGCTTAGAAAGTGATCCTGATTTTGTAAAAAGTTATGAAGACAGCAGAAAAAAAGCAGAAGCTAAAGGCGAGAAATTTATTCCTATGAATGAAAGAGAAATCGTTGCTTTGATTGCTTACATTCAAAGACTTGGTACTGATATTAAAGTAAAAGAAACTTCTAAATAACAGCATTATGTTTGAACAAATAAAACACAATATGGAAACGATATCGGGTATAGAAATTTACCCGATTCTTTCTCTCTTGATTTTCTTTTTCTTTTTCGTAGGATTAGGCTTTTGGGTATTTTCTTACAAGAAAGATAAAATTCAAGAAATGAGCCAAATACCTTTAGAGGATAATTTAATTTCAAAAGATAGATAAAATGAAAAAGTTTTTCCCAGTATATGTTAGAGTACCGTTGATTTTTTTCATCGTTTTTGCTTTGATGGAGTATTTTATAGATTCAGGTGATAAACCGGCATTTATTAAATATCCAATGGTATCTGTCTTTTTGTTTGTATTTCTATTTATTTTGATTGCAATCGAAATTACGCTTAGCGCAGTAAATCGTGTTATGTATCAATTAATGTCTCCCGAAGAAAAGGCAAAAGCTGAGTATGAAAACAGTTTGAGTCTTCAAGAGAGTACTTGGTACAAAGACTTAATGCATAAACTTACTAAGACAGTGCCAATGTCTAAAGAGGCTGATTTATTGCTGGATCATGATTATGACGGTATTAAAGAACTTGATAATAATTTACCGCCATGGTGGGTTTATTTATTCTATATCTGTATCATTTTTGGTGTAATCTATGTAGTTCGTTATGATGTTTTAGGAGCTGATGATCAGGAAATGGAGCTTAAAAAAGCAATGGCTCAGGCAAAAATTGATGTCGAAGAATATATGAAAACTGCTCCAGATTTGATGGATGAGAAAACAGTTGTTTTACTTACCGATGCACCAAGTTTAGATGCAGGAAAAGAAATATTTACAACTAATTGTGCAGCTTGCCATAGAGCAGATGGAGGAGGACAAATTGGTCCAAACTTAACAGATGATCATTGGATTTTAGGAGGCGGAATCAAAGAAATATTCCATACTATTACAAATGGAGGTCGTGATGGTAAAGGGATGATCGCTTGGAAAGGAACCCTTAAACCGAAAGAAATTCAAAAGGTTGCCAGCTACATTTTATCATTGCAGGGAAGTAATCCAAAAGACCCAAAAGAAGCCGAAGGTGAAGTATGGGCAGGAGAAGGTGCTCCTAAAGCAGATACTGCAGCAAACACACCAAAAGATACCACAGAAGTTAAAAAATAATTTAGAATATCATGTCAAATTTACCAGACGAAGCTTTTAGAGATACCATTGGAACTATAGATGAAGGCGGTAACAGGAAATTTATATTCCCTAAGAAACCGTCTGGTAAATTTTATAACTACAGAAAAATAGTCAGTTACATTTTACTGACTATTTTAATTGTTAATCCGTTTATCAAAGTAAACGGAAACCAATTTATGATGTTCAACATACTTGAACGTCGTTTTAATATTTTCGGATTTCCCTTTTGGCCCCAGGATTTCTACCTTTTCGTTATTTCAATACTTGTCGGCGTTGTATTTGTTATTTTGTTTACAGTTGTTTTTGGACGGATTTTTTGTGGATGGATATGTCCTCAAACCATTTTTTTAGAAATGGTATTTCGCCGAATCGAGTATTGGATTGACGGAGATCGCGGTGCACAGTCTCGTTTAGCAAGGATGGAGTGGAACGCAGAGAAAATTAGAAAAAGAGCTGTTAAATGGACAATTTTCTTTTTAATATCCTTTGGTATAGCAAATGTATTTCTTGCTTATTTAGTTGGCAGCGACGCCTTATTTTTAATGGTTGAGCAAGGACCTGTTAAACAAGCAAGTAATTTTATTGCACTTCTTATTTTTACCGGAGTTTTTTATTTCGTTTTTGTTTGGTTTCGTGAACAGGTATGTATTATTGCTTGTCCTTACGGACGATTACAAGGTGTTTTATTAGATAATAAATCAATAAACGTCGCATATGACTTTGTACGTGGTGAAAAAGAAAAAGGCAGAGCTAAGTTTAATAAAAAAGAAGATAGAGCACTGACAGGAAAAGGCGATTGTATTGATTGTCTTCAATGCGTGCATGTCTGCCCAATGGGAATTGATATTAGAAATGGAACACAACTAGAATGTACAAACTGTACAGCTTGTATAGATGAGTGTGATCACATTATGGAAAGTGTAGGATTACCAAAAGGACTTATTCGTTATGCTTCTGAAGATGAAATCGCTAAAAAAGAGCCTTTTAAGTTTACCGCAAGAATGAAAGGCTACACAGCTGTATTGTTCATTTTATTGAGTATTTTTGTTGGAATGCTGTTTTTAAGAACAAATGTTCAGGCAGTTGTTTTACGTTTACCTGGTCAGCTTTTTCAACATAAAGGAGATAAAATCAGTAATGTTTATACCTACAAGATTGTTAACAAAACAATGAAAGATTACAATGATATTCATTTTGAGTTAATAGATCAAAAAGGAGAAATTAGAAACGTAGGAAAACAACATTTTAAAGTTCCAAAAGAAGGAATTTCGCAAGGAACACTATTTATTGAAATAAATGAAGTATTGTTAGAAAGTGACAAAACCAAAGTAAAAATTGGTGTCTATAATGGTACCGAATTACTTGAAACAACGAATACAAATTTCTTAGGACCAAGAAGTTTTAATTAAATAAACACAAGTATCATGAAAATTAATTGGGGAACTGGAATTGTCATTGCATTTGCATTGTTTATGACATTTATTTTATATTTTGTTTTCGAAGTACAATCAAATAGTAAATATGATAATGATTTGGTTGTTGAAGAGTATTATAAGCATGATACTCGTTTTCAGGAAGAAATGGCAAGAATTCAAAATGCACATGATTTACAACATAAACCATCAATCAAATATAGTCAAGAAGGTGTGCAAGTTACTTTTCCTGCTGACTTTGAAGGAAGTAGAGTAAAAGGAAATGTTTTATTGTATAGACCTTCAAATAAGAAATTTGATTTTGATACTCAAATTGCTTTAACAAATTCGTCATTACTGATTCCACAGAAAAAATTAATAAAAGGACGTTGGGATGTTAATATGGAGTGGCAGTACGAAGGAAAAAAATACTTGACAAAAGAAGTTATCTACGTAAATTAATTATAAAATGTTATTTTCTGCTCTAATATTTGGCCTTATAAGCAGTCTGCATTGTGTTGGAATGTGCGGACCAATAGCTATGATGCTTCCAGTAGACCATAATAACGAAACCAAGAAGGCGGCTCAGATTATTACCTATCATTTAGGCCGATTATCTGCTTATGCGTCAATTGGATTGATTTTCGGACTATTAGGGAGAGGTTTTTTCCTTGCCGGAATGCAGCAAAATATGTCAATTTTTATTGGCGTTGCCATGATTTTAATTGTTCTAATTCCCGAAAAAGTATTTGCTAAGTATAATTTTTCGAAACCAGTATATAAAATTATTTCAAATATAAAATCGAGCCTGGGAAGCCAGTTTAAAAAGAAAAGTTACAAGTCTCTTTTTACAATTGGTTTATTAAATGGCTTTTTACCATGCGGAATGGTTTATGTTGCCTTGTTTGGTGCAATTGCCATGCAGAGCGCAGGACTTGGTGTGTTGTATATGCTTTTGTATGGATTAGGAACTATTCCTTTAATGACAGTTGTAGTATATATTAATTCATTGCTTAAATTACCTTTTAGAAACAAAATTCAAAAAGCAATTCCTTATGTTGCAGTAATAATTGGAGTGTTGTTTATTTTGAGAGGTTTAGGATTAGGAATTCCTTATTTATCTCCTTCTAATATGAATTTGTTTGTTCAAGCAACTCCAAATTGTCATTAAAACTTCGACTATTAAATTGTCTTTAAATTTTGACCGTTTTTTAAACTGTCATTGAGAATAAATTAGTCTCAGGAGATTTTCTTTTTAAATGCAAATCAAAAGCCATACAAATATTACGAACAAATGGTCTTCCAGCTTCTGTAATTTTTAGTTTATTTTCTTCAATTACAATTAGTTTGTCTTTCGCAATTTCTTCAAGATCTAATAATACTGACGGTAATTCTTTAAAGTACAGTGATTCATTACTCCAAGAAGTTTCAAGATCGCAAGTAAGATTTAAGATGTGTTTTCTAATGATTAAATCTTCCTCGTCTAAAATATGCCCTTTTACAATTGGCAGTTGATCTTCTCTTAAAATTCTATAATATTCTTCAAGACTCTTCGTGTTTTGAGCAAAACTATACCAGCTGTCGCTGATAGATGAAACACCTAAACCAATCATAAGCTGCGTTTTAGAAGCGCTGTACCCCATAAAGTTTCGATGCATTTTTTTATTATGCGCGGCATGATATAAACTGTCAGAAGACAAAGCAAAGTGATCCATGCCAATTTCATGATAACCGTTGGCAGAAAGCAATTGTTTTCCTGTTTCGTATAGTTTTCTTTTTTCAGCGTCCTTAGGAAGGTTTTCTTCATTAAAGCCGCGTTGTCCGTTTCCTTTTATCCAAGGCACATGAGCATAGCTGTAAAACGCTAAGCGGTCAGGTTTTAATGAATTTGTTTTTTCGACAGTATCAATAACATCTTCAACAGTTTGAAAAGGCAAGCCGAAGATAATATCGTGCCCGATAGATTTATAACCAATTTCTTTTGCCCAAAAAGTAACTTTTGCTACATTATGAAAAGGTTGTATACGATGTATTGCTTTTTGTACTTTTTCGGCATAATCTTGAACACCAAAACTAACTCGGCGGAAGCCTAAATCATATAGTTTTTTTAATTGTTCGTAAGTAGTATTATTAGGATGTCCTTCAAAGCTAAATTCATAATTATCGGCTTTATCGGCTAATTTAAAAATACCATTAATTAAATGTTCTAAATTTTCGGTAGAAAAAAAAGTTGGAGTACCGCCGCCTAAATGAATTTCCTTTATGGAAGGTTTTTCAGGAAGTAACTCACAATATAATCTCCATTCTTTTAAGATTGCACTTATGTATATTTCCTCTACAGAATGATTTTTTGTGATTCTTTTATTGCAGCCACAAAAGGTACACATGCTTTCGCAGAATGGCAGATGCAGGTATAAACTAATTCCGTTTTGTGAATTACTCTCCGAGAAGGACTTTTGAAAAGACGACTTCCATTGCTCTACAGTGAAGGCAGACTCGTTCCAGTATGGAACAGTTGGATAACTTGTATATCTTGGGCCTGGTACATTGTATTTTTGGGTTAGTGAAATTTCCATAAGACAAATTTATTTTCCCCCAAAGTTAGTTATTGATGTTAAGATGTAAAATGACAAATGTCATGTATGGATCAAAAAAAAAGAGACTCATAATGAGCCTCTTTTTACTGAATTAAACAACTAACATTAAATAGAATCCTGAATGATTTTAAGCCATTTTTTCGCAAACATATGATCTTGGTATACACTTATCTGTTTGATGCGGTCATCATCAAAATCATAGAATGGGATTGTAATTTTTTTAGAAGTTTCTTTATCCTGAAATTCAAAATCAATCTTCACTATAGTATCTGAATTGCCTTCAGTAGTTAAAACTAATTTGCAAGATGATACACTTTTTAAGTCTACAAATATCGATTCCTGCTGATTAGGATTGAAATTCATTAAAATGAATTTTCTGTTTTTTTGATCTATTGTAAGTGTTTTGTTGTTTTGTGATTCTGTTAAATCAAAATCTTCAGGATGTGTTGGATTAAACTTCTTTTTTATGTTTAAAATTTTTGATTTGTTTGCAGCGCTTGATCGTGCTGAAAAATATATTGGTACGGCAACTATGATCGCAATCACAACGCCAATTATCGTAATACTTGTGTCCATTTCTTTTTAAATTTGATAAATACATGAAATTATAAACGGTTTTTCGGAAAGAAAAACGGCTTAAGAGTGTGAGAAGAAAATATAATCTTCCTTAAAGTTTCATAGGTATACTACCAAAAAAAATGGAAAGGGTAGAGCATTATTAAGATTTTATTGCTCTGAGTAGAAAATTGATTGACAAAGTTTGAAGCTGTTTTTTCAATTCTATATTGCGGAATAGTAAGCAATAAAGAATCAAACCACTTTATTACGCCAGAATTGGTGTGCTTAATGTTTGCAGCCAATTGATAACCTGCCTGTGGTTGAATAAATGCAGATGAATCTGGTGTTTCTTTACCGAAATTGGTATCCGTTTTTTGAGTTTCGATTTTTTGTACCACAGAGCCTTCTGCTTGAGCAGCAAAAACTCCAATAATTAAGAGTGATATAAAAAATACAATTTTACGAATCCAATTCATGCGGGCGAAATTAGTTCATAAAATACAATAAAAGAAATTTAGAGTGCTAATTACTTCTTAAAAAATGTTTTATTAAATTATCCTCAATTTATTTTGATTAAATTGAGGATAATAAAACATTATTGCTGCATTTTAAAATAATAGTCAGCAGAGTGTTTTCCACCGCCATAAAACAAGAAAAATATGCAGAGTAACAATACGATGATTGCTAAAGCTAAGCTTTCAGAATGCATGTGCCCCATGAAATTGATAAGTACAGCTCCAAATAGTATTGGTAATTGAGCCGCGATTGCCCAGCGGGTCAGCAGTCCAAAAAAGATCATTATGCCTCCAATCATGTGAGCCGGTGCGATATAATGCAAAAGAAACATTCCGCCTCCGAATCGATCTATTGGAGAAATCAAATCATGCAAATACTGAACGTTGGTTACAAAAGAAACCCCTTTCATAAATAAGAAAACCCCCAATATTATGCGTACTAAATCTACTGGTAAATAAGTATGCGAATTTGCCCACTTATTTAAGCTTTTTACATTTTCCATGATACAACGAGATTAAAAATTATACACTAAGTTACTAATTTTTAATGATATATTTAATTTAAGTATCTGGAAATAAGTTTTTTGATATTATTTTAACACGTTTGAAAAGAGGTCCATAATTTAAACCTGAATTACTCCCAAGTTAAATGGTTTTTGAATAGGAGCATGGTTTGCAGCTTCGATTCCCATAGAAATCCATTTACGTGTGTCCAATGGATCAATTATAGCATCCGTCCATAATCTAGATGCAGCATAATAAGGAGAAGTTTGTTCGTCGTAACGAGCTTTTATTTTATTAAAAAGTTCAGTTTCTTTTTCTTCGTTGATAATTTCTCCTTTAGCTTTAAGTGAAGAAGCTTCAATTTGCGCTAAAACTTTTGCGGCTTGAGTCCCGCCCATAACAGCAAGCTCAGCGCTTGGCCACGCAAAAATTAATCTCGGGTCATAAGCTTTACCGCACATTGCATAGTTTCCTGCTCCATAAGAGTTCCCTACAATTACCGTGAACTTAGGTACAACCGAATTACTTACGGCATTGACCATTTTAGCTCCGTCTTTAATAATTCCGCCATGTTCAGATTTTGATCCAACCATAAAACCAGTAACGTCTTGCAGAAATACTAAAGGAATTTTCTTTTGATTACAATTGGCAATAAATCGGGTTGCTTTGTCGGCACTGTCAGAATAGATAACGCCGCCAAACTGCATTTCGCCTTTTTTTGTTTTAACTACTTTTCGTTGATTAGCAACAATCCCTACAGCCCAGCCATCAATTCTAGCGTATCCAGTAATTAAGGATTGACCATAACCATCTTTGTAAGCTTCAAATTCTGAATTATCAACGAGACGATTAATTATTTCCATCATATCATACTGCTCATTTCGGGCTTTTGGCAGAATTCCGTAGATATCAGTAGGTTCTAATGCTGGTTTTTCGGCTTTGATTCGACTATAACCTGCTTTGTCAAAATCACCAATTTTATCGACTATATTTTTAATCTTGTCCAGAGCATCTTTGTCATCTTTTGCTTTATAATCGGTCACGCCCGAAATCTCGCAATGTGTTGTTGCTCCGCCCAAAGTTTCATTGTCAATTGTTTCTCCAATAGCTGCTTTTACTAAATAACTTCCAGCAAGGAAAATACTACCGGTTTTATCTACAATTAAGGCCTCATCGCTCATAATTGGAAGGTATGCTCCGCCTGCAACACAACTGCCCATTACAGCCGCGATTTGGGTAATACCCATGCTGCTCATTTGTGCGTTATTTCTAAAAATTCGGCCAAAATGTTCTTTATCTGGAAAAATTTCATCTTGAAGCGGTAAATAAACACCTGCACTGTCAACTAAATAAATAATAGGAAGTTTGTTCTCGATAGCAATTTCCTGCGCTCGCAGATTTTTTTTTGCAGTTATAGGAAACCAAGCTCCTGCTTTTACAGTGGCATCATTTGCAACAACGATACATTGTTTGCCTTTTACATAGCCAATTTTAACAACTACACCACCAGAAGGACATCCGCCATGTTCTTTGTACATTCCTTCGCCTGCAAAACCACCAACTTCAATACTATTTGAATTTTCATCCAATAAATAAGTGATTCGCTCACGAGCCGTCATTTTTCCTTCGGCATGTAATTTTTCAATTCGTTTTTCACCGCCGCCTAGTTTTACTTTGGCAAATTTTTGTTTTAATTCAGAAAGGAGTAGTTTATTATGATCTTCGTTTTTATTGAAGTTTAAATCCATGATATAGTATTGATTTTATAAAATAGTGTTGGCTAATTTACAAAATCAATTGAAATAAACAGAGTATTTCAAATTTGTCTGAACTTTAATTTTAGAGGATTTTATTTTCTTAAATAAAAAAGCAGAAGCGGCCGGCTTCTGCTTTTTCTATAGCTGTTAAATTGTATTATTTTTTCGGATTGCAAGCCATTCTTTTTAGTGTTGCCCATTGTTTTAAAGCATCACGAGCTTCAACTGCTGGATAGCCTAACATTGTTTTTCCTGCAGGAACATCACCTATAACACCAGATCCTGCACCAATAACAGCACCGTCACCAATTGTCGTGTGGTCTTTTATAGAGGCGCTTCCGCCAATAATAACTCCGTTTCCTAAAGTTACTGATCCAGCTAAGCCGCTGTTTCCAGCCATAATACAAAATTTACCTAATTTACTATTATGCCCAATTTGAACTAAATTATCAATCTTACACCCATCGCCTAAAATTGTAGAGCTGAATTTCCCACGATCGACGCAAGAGTTTGCTCCAATTTCAACTCCGTTTCCTATAATAACATTTCCAATTTGCGGAATTTTAACTAAACCTTTTTCAGAACATGGACGAAACCCAAAACCGTCGGCTCCAATTGTAGCATTTGGATGAATAATGCAATCGTTACCAATATGGCAGCGCTCGCGAACTACAGATCCTGACCAAACAACAGTATTTTTTCCAATTGTACATTCGTCTAAAATTGTCACATTCGGATATAAAGTTGCATTTGCTCCTATTACAACCTTTGGACCAATATAACATCCAGCACCAATTTTAGCACCTTCTCCAATTATTGCAGTTTCATCTACAGTTGCAGTTTTGTGAATGTTTGTATGAAATATTGGAGCAGGAGGAGCGAAAAGATTTAGAATTTGAGACATTGCTAAATCAGCATTTTTTACTTTTATAAAAGCACGATTTTCTCCTGGTTCAATCGAAATGTCTTCGTTAACTACAGCGATTGAAGCATTTGATGCTGACCAATATTTTTCATATTTTTTGTTTCCTATAAACGAAATTTCAGAAGTGGTGGCTTTTTCTAATTGCTCGGTTGCGGTTATGCTTTGTGAAGTTGTGCCGTAGATTACACCATTTATTACTTCATTAATTTCTTGAATAGAATAGGATTTCATTGATAAGTTTAATTGACTAAGGGTTTATTTTTTGCCAAATAAAATGAAATAGATTTTAATTACCTAATAAAATTTTCAAGTTTTTTGATAAAAGTTTATAATAATAGTTTAAATATTACAAAATTAACATTTTACCTATTAATTTAATGAATGTATTCTAATTTTGCATGCTGATTTTTCTAGTGTTATTGATATTTGAATAATTATATATTGCAAAATATACAATCGTAAAGAGAATCATTTTATTGATAGGTAGTGACTTACATTTTTAATGTTAATTATTGTTTTGGCATTAAAATCAAAAAAGCGATTTCTTTTTTGAGTAAGAAATCGCTTTTTGTTAGTCTTTAATTTTAGAGAGTGAAATTGCATTGATGCAATATCGCAAGCCGCTTGGTTGTGGTCCGTCTGGAAAAACATGTCCTAAATGTGCGTCGCATACATTACAGACAACCTCAACACGAATCATTCCGTATGATTTGTCTGTATTATAAGCAATTGCATTTTCTTTTATTGGCTGTGTAAATGATGGCCAGCCCGTTCCTGATTCAAATTTTTCGGAAGCATCAAAAAGTAAAGTGCCACAGCATTTGCACTCATAAATTCCAGGATCGAATAAACTGCAAAGCTCAGAACTAAAAGATCTTTCAGTTCCTTTTAAGCGAGTTACCTGAAACTCCTCAGGAGTTAAAAGCTGTTTCCATTCGTCTGCTGTTTTTTCAACTCTTTTTTCAGGAGCTGGATTTCCTTTATTTGTAAAATGAATTACATCTGCCCATTTTATCATGATTTTTTCTTTTTAGTTTAAAGTTTACTGCAAACTGAAACTTAACACTGACCACTTTTGACTATTCTTCTTCTTTTTGTCCCATCATCATTAAAAATGCTTTTAAGAAAGGGTCAATATTTCCGTTCATAACGCCGTCAACATCGCTGGTTTCGTAACCGGTACGAACATCTTTTACTAATTTATAAGGCTGCATTACGTAATTACGAATTTGTGAGCCCCATTCGATTTTCATTTTTCCAGCTTCAATATCAGCACGTTGTGCTTGTTGTTTTTTTAATTCAATTTCGTATAACTGAGAACGAAGCATTTGCATAGCGCGCTGTCTGTTATCTTGTTGAGATCTTGTTTCGGAACACTGAATTTGGATTCCGGTTGGTTTGTGTACTAATTGAACTTTTGTTTCAACTTTATTCACATTTTGTCCTCCGGCACCACTCGAACGAGAAGTTGTAATCTCAATATCAGCAGGATTAATATCAATTTCGATACTGTCATCAACCAATGGATAAACATATACAGAAGCAAATGAGGTGTGACGTTTTGCATTGCTGTCAAAAGGAGAAATTCTTACCAAACGATGTACGCCGTTTTCTCCTTTTAAATACCCAAATGAATAGTCGCCTTCAAACTCTAAAGTAACCGTTTTGATTCCTGCAACATCGCCAGCTTGAAAGTTAAGCTCTTTTATTTTATAGCCATAACTTTCTCCCCACATCATATACATACGCATTAACATTCCTGCCCAATCACAGCTTTCGGTTCCACCGGCTCCAGCGGTGATTTGAAGAACAGCGCTTAAGCTGTCGCCTTCATCAGAAAGCATGTTTTTGAATTCGATGTTTTCTATATGCGATTGTGTAATGTTGTATTGTTCGTCAAGTTCCTCTGCAGAAAGCTCGCCTTCTTTATAGAAATCATACGCCAGCTGTAATTCCTCTGTAAGTGAAACAGCTTTGTCATAATCTTCAATCCATTTTTTCTTGTTTCGAAGATTCTTTACAATATTTTCTGCTTCCTTAGGATTGTTCCAGAAATCTGGAGCAAAAGTCTTTTCTTCTTCGTTTGCAATTTCGATTAGCTTGGCATCGACGTCAAAGATACCTCCTCAACGCACCAAGGCGCTCCACAATACCTTTTACTTGTTCGGCTGTTGTCATAAATTAATAAGTGTTTTTTTGTTTGTTTTTTGCAGTTATTACGTTTGTACTGTTTTAAAAATTCACAACGTAATTTCCTTGTACAAAAATAAGATATAGTTTTTAGAATTTGCATTAAATCATCAAGGATAATACAGGTAAATAGCGTTTGTCTTAGAATGACTTGTTTAGACTTTATAATGATGTGTTGTGGACGAAGCAAAAACTTTTAAAAATAACAGATTTTTTTTTGAATTATTAAGGTCTGAATTATATGTTTTTTATAAATATTACGTTAATTTGGTTCTATAGTTATTAGGCAAGTTAAAATTTATTAAAACTTGCGATCAAAAACTAACAGTAATACGTAATTTTGCTGTCCAAAAAAAAGATATAGTTTTATATGGAAATAAATTTAATTAGCGATACCATAACTAAACCTACACACGAGATGCTGCAGTATATGTTTAACGCTCATGTTGGCGATGATGTATACAAACAGGATCCTACGGTTATCGAATTAGAAACAAGAGTGGCTGAGTTTTTTGGTATGGAAGCTGGACTTTTTTTTCCGTCAGGAACTATGGCAAACCAAACAGCAATAAAACTACATACGCAGCCGGGTGAGCAGTTAATTGCTGATAAATATGCGCATGTTTATCATTATGAAGGAGGAGGAGTTTCTTTTAACAGCGGAGTTTCCTGCTGTTTATTAGATGGTCATCGCGGAATGATAAATGCGAGACAGGTTGCTGCGGCGATCAATGATCCTGAATTTTATCACAGTCCTTTAACAAGTTTAGTTTGCGTAGAAAATACGACAAATAAAGGCGGTGGTGCTTGTTATGAATTAGAAGATCTAAGAGAAATAAAAAAAGTCTGTGATGCAAATAATTTAAAATTCCATTTAGATGGAGCTAGGATTTGGAATGCATTAGTAGCAAAAAGACAAAATCCAAAAGAATTTGGGGCGATTTTCGATACTATATCAGTTTGTTTGTCAAAAGGATTAGGAGCACCAATTGGTTCTGTTTTGCTTGGAAGCAAAGCTGATATTTATAGAGCGTTGAGAATCAGAAAGATATTGGGTGGAGGAATGCGTCAAGTTGGTTATTTGGCAGCTGCAGGATTGTATGCTTTGGCAAATAATATTGAACGCTTGGCAGAAGATCATAGAAGAGCTAAAGAAATTGGGGCTATTTTAAGTACAAAATCATGGGTTGCTTCAGTGGAGCCTGTAGAAACTAATATTTTGATTTTTTCTTTAGCAGAAGGATACAGCGATCAGCTTTTGATTGAAAAATTAAAACAAAAAAATATTATAATAAGCTCTCTAGGACACAATAAATTACGAATTGTAACGCATTTAGATTATAAAGAGGTTATGCATAGTTATGTAGTGGAAATGCTTTCGAAAATTTAGTTTTTTTTAAAGGTTCAAAGTTGCAAAGGCCCAAAGATTCAGAGGTTTTCTTTGCTTTATGTACAAAACTTCAATTCTTTAAACAAAAAAAAAGACGCATTGCGTCTTTTTTTGTTTAACCTTTATTCTCTAAGCCTTTGCTGCTTTGAATCTTTGCAACTTTGAACCTTTTAAAAAAAAACTATTTAAAAAGATTATCCATTCCTGGAATCATTGGCATATCCATTTTTGCAACAGCATCCAATTCTCTTTCGTTAACGCTTGTTGCTTTTTCAATTGCTTTGTTTAAGGTTACAATTAAATAGTCTTCAAGCTGTTCTTTGTCTTCTAATAAAGAATCGTCTATAGAGATTGTTTTTATTTTTCTATTGGCAGTTAATGTTACTTTTAATAATCCATCAGCGCTTTGTTCGTCAATTAAAACAGTATCTAGGCGTTTCTTTGTATCTTCAATTTTTTGCTGGGTTTCTTTAAGTTTTCCCATCATTCCCATTAAATCCATTTTTTGTTGATTTTTAAATTATTTCATACAAAATTAGTATATTGCTTTATGATTACAATAGAATATTTTATGAAAAAATTAATTCCCGTTCTGTTCTGTTTGTAGTATTTTTGCCTTTCCGTATTTAAAAACTAATGCTTAATTAAATAATGCAAAACGATATATTGGCTCCAAAGGCTAAAGAAATTCCAAAAACATTAAAGAAACATAAAGAATCTAGGATAGATAATTATTTTTGGCTGAACGATCGCGAGAACCCAGAAGTTATCGATTATTTGAATAAAGAGAATGAATTTTATCAAGAAATGACCGCTCATACAAAAGACTTGCAAGAGTCATTGTATGAAGAAATGAAAGGGAGAATTAAAGAAGATGATTCATCGGTTCCTTATTTTTATAACGGATATTTTTATATTACAAGATTTGAAACAGGTCAGGATTATCCAATATTCGCCAGAAAAAAAGGCAGTCTATCAGCAGATGAAGAAATTTTATTCAACTGTAATGAATTAGCAAAAGGGCATGCTTATTTTAAATTGGGAGGTTTAAGTATAAGTCCAGATAATAAATTTGTCACTTTTGGAGTTGACATTGTTGGAAGAAGGATTTACACGATTCAAATCAAAAACCTTGAAACAGGAGAAATATTATCAGATAAAATCGAAAATGCTACTGGAGGATCTGTTTGGGCAAATGATAATAAGACGATTTTTTATACCAGACAAGACGAAGTTACTTTAAGAGCAGATAAAATTTTTAGACATAAATTAAATACAGATTCTAAAAATGATGTTTTGGTTTATGATGAAGTTGATGATACTTTTAATGTTTCGGTAAGTAAAGAAAAATCAAGAAAGTACATTGTAATAAGTTCTGGAAGTACTTTGACGACTGAATATAGAATTTTGAAATCAGATAATCCTGATGGTGAATTTGAAGTTTTTCAGCCTCGTGTTCGTGGATTAGAATATAGTATTTCGCACTACGAAGATTCCTTTTATATCTTGACGAATAAAGATAAGGCGACTAATTTTAAATTAATGAAAACGCCTGAAAATAAAACAGGAAAGAAAAACTGGGTAGATCTTATTCCGCATCGCGAAGATGTTTTATTAGAAGATATTGAAATTTTTAAAAACTTTTTAGTTGTAGAAGAACGCTCAAATGGTTTGAATCATATCCGAATTATGCCTTGGGGTGATGATCAGGATTATTATCTGCCATTCGGAAGCGAAACTTACAATGCTTATACCACAACTAATATTGATTTTGATACAGATGTTTTGCGATACAGCTATCAATCGCTTGCAACGCCATCGTCTGTAATTGATTTTAATATGAAAACCAAAACCAAAGAGATCTTAAAAGAGCAACAGGTTTTAGGAGGTAAATTTGATAAAGAAAATTATATCGAAGAACGTGTTTGGGCAACTGCAAGAGATGGTGTAAAAGTGCCGATTTCGATGATTTATAGAAAGGGATTAGAGAAAAATGGAAAAAATCCGTTGTTATTGTACTCGTATGGCTCTTACGGAATTACAATGGATACTTATTTTTCGTCTACAAGACTTTCTTTGTTAGACCGCGGTTTTGTTTATGCGATCGCGCATATTAGAGGTGGAGAAGACTTAGGAAGACAATGGTATGAAGATGGAAAACTGTTAAAAAAGAAAAATACCTTTACAGATTTCATCGATTGCTCTAAATTTGTAATTAACGAAAACTATACATCTCCTGAACATTTATATGCTGAAGGAGGATCTGCAGGAGGACTTTTAATGGGAGTTGTTGTTAATGAAGCTCCAGAATTATACAACGGAGTTATTGCTCAGGTACCTTTTGTAGATGTCATTACAACGATGCTGGATGACAGTATTCCGCTTACAACCGGAGAATATGACGAATGGGGAAACCCAAATAATAAAAAGTATTACGATTATATGTTGTCGTACTCACCGTATGATAATGTAAAAGCGCAAAACTATCCTAATATGTATGTATCAACGGGATTGTACGATTCTCAGGTACAATATTGGGAACCGGCCAAATGGGTGGCTAAATTGAGAGATTTAAAAACAAATAATAATTTTTTGTTTTTAGATACCAATATGGATGCTGGTCATGGCGGGGCTTCAGGGCGTTTTGAGGCTTTGAGAGACTTAGCAAAGGAATTTAGTTTTTTATTAGATTTAGAAAAAATTAAAAGCTAATTAAAAATTTTTTGTTAAATTTGCAACCTATCGAGGTTATTTTAAAATACCACCTCGATTAACTATTTTTTTATGAAAGAAGAAATAAACGCTTATAATAATGTTTTAGAGTTAATAGGTAATACCCCTCTTATTAAGCTAAATAAAATCACCGAAGAGTTAGAAGGAAATTTCTACGCAAAGGTAGAAGCTTTTAATCCAGGTCATTCCTCAAAAGATAGAATAGCGTTATATATTATCGAAGAAGCCGAGAAAAAGGGAATTTTATCACCAGGTGATACTATTATCGAAACTACATCAGGTAACACAGGTTTTAGTTTGGCAATGGTAAGCATTATAAAAGGTTACAATTGTATTTTGGCCGTAAGTTCAAAATCATCCAAAGATAAGATTGACATGTTGAGGAGTTTAGGAGCTAAAGTATATGTTTGCCCTGCTCACGTTTCTGCAGACGATGAAAGATCATATTACAACGTAGCTAAACGACTTCACGAGGAAACTAAAGGTTCGGTTTATATCAATCAATATTTTAATCAATTAAATATTGATGCCCACTACAACACTACAGGTCCTGAAATTTGGGAACAAACAAAAGGAAAAATTACACATCTTATTGCTTGCAGCGGAACTGGAGGAACAATTTCTGGAACAGCAAAATTCTTAAAAGAGCAAAATCCGAATATTAGAATTTTAGGTGTTGATGCTTTTGGATCAGTATTGAAAAAATATCACGAAACAAAAGAGTTTGATAACAAAGAAATTTATCCATACCGTATTGAAGGTTTAGGGAAAAATTTAATTCCATCAGCAACAGATTTTGATATCATCGATAAATTCATGAAAGTGACCGATGAGGAGAGTGCGCACTCAGCTAGAGAGATCACTCGAAAAGAAGGTTTGTTTGTTGGTTATACTTCGGGAGCGGTAATGCAGGCTATTAAACAATATGCAGAAGAAGGTGAGTTTACAAAAGACAGCAATATTATAGCAATTTTTCCAGATCATGGTTCACGCTATATGAGTAAAGTGTTCAGTGATGACTGGATGAACGAACAAGGTTTCTTTGATAGTGTTAATGAAGAAGAAGCTCAAAAAATTGAATTTGTAAAGTAGATAGCTGCTTTTTTAGATATTAGAACTCCATTCGTATTTGCGAATGGAGTTTTTTTATGGAACTGTTTTACTGTAATCTTAGGATTGAGCTTAAATTCAGGTTTTTTATATTGCTGATATTTTGGTTTCAAATAAGAATATCGTATTTATACGTAAGAAATTTTTATTTTAATTGTGAGATGTTTAAAAATTTAATATAATAACATGTAGTATAAATAATTCCAATTGTTGGTTAAAAATCATCAATTTTGGTTATTTGAACGATTATTTAGGTTAGTTGTCGGATAAATTTCAGCTCAAAAACATAATAATCTAGTTTAGCAGTGTTAAAATGACACAATGTTTTTTTTAATCCCTAAATCTACATATCATGAAAAAATTACTACTCTCATTTTTGTTTGTAAGTTATTTGAATGCTACTGCTCAAAACCCAATTCAGGAGTTTAATTTCAATGGAACTTTAAATAATACAGCAAATACAACTTCTTTTATCGGAACAAATAATTTTGTTGCTGATAGAGCAGGAGTTGCTGCAAGTGCACAAAGATTAAATGGCAAGGCTATGGAAGCTGTTATTGATAATCTGCCAATGGCAAATAATGCAAGAACAGTAAGTATTTGGGTTAAGTTTAATGATATAGCTTCGGCGAATTATATTTGGGGCTACGGTACAGCTTACAATGCGCAGTATTGCGGATTATTACAGCAAGGTACCTCATCATCAAATTCAGATTTAAGTTTAGCTGGCTGGGGTGCTTCAAATGATGTTATTGTTTCAACCACTTTAAGCAAGGATATATGGTATCAATATGCAATAACGTATGATGGCACAGCTTCTAAAATATATAGAAACGGAGAATTATTGAAATCGTTAAGCGGTATAACACGCTCAACCAAAGGAAATATTTTTAGATTAGGAGAAGTGAATACAACGGTTGGAATTAATGCTGATATCGACGATTTAAAGATCTATGATACAGCTTTGACAGATCAACAGGTTGCGGCTCTTTATAATAGCTCTAAAGCAGTTGCTGTGGCTATAGCGGCAACGGTGACAAAACCGGCAGTTCTTAAATCTAAAGTAAATACAAAACCTGCAGCATCAGGTTCTATAATAACGAATAGTGATGTAAATGCAGGAACAAAAAATATTGAAGTGTTTTCGCAAGGACAGAAAGTGTTAGGAAGTACCAGTTCACTGAATGTTAATGATCTTCCGGAGGGAACTTATCTGCTGAAAATTACAAATTCACCAGCCAAGAAAATTACTTCAAAATAAGGCATTACGTTATTTTTAAAATAGTTAGTTAGTTTTTTATATTTTTAGTAGCACTCAGGTTTTGGAATAGTAAAAAAGCCTTCTGAATTTTCAGAAGGCTTTTTGCTTTTTAGCTTATTACGCTTAGAACCACAAATAAGATTACCAGAATGATTACGGCATATCTTGTATATTTTGATGTTTGCATGATTGTTTCGTTTTTAAATTATTTCACTTTTGAGAAAAACAAATATAATAGTTTTTTTGATTATGGGTTTCTTTTTTGATATTTTGAGATGACGGTATAATATGTTAAAATAGATCTAAGTCGTGGGTTTATGCTTTTCTTCTTTTCGCCTTATGTTTAAATAACAAAATAGTGCCGGCAGTATTGCAATCATAAATAATGGAGTAGCCCAATATTGACGCATTTCATATGAAAAAGGACTATTGATTACATTATTCTGTCTTCTATAAAGGATTTTATCTTTTACCGTATTAATTCTCCAAATCGGAATCTGGCTTGTGTTTAAACTTCCACTTTCAATAATATTTATTGGTATTGTGATTCCGCTTTTTAGTTTATCAGATTTGCAATAACCATAAAACACCCACGAAGTTTTGTTGCTCCCGCTATTTGACGGAGGTATTTTTTCATTTACTACCAGTATGTCTTTAGAGTAATTTTTCTCGGGATTCAACGATGCATAAAAGATTTTAGTTTTTGAGAAATCATTTATTGCTTCTATTCCAATTATTGATAATCCCAAAAATATAAGAATTAAACAAAGTGTTTTCATTAGGTTAATAGTGTTTTATTGGTGTTGCTTTATCTATTTGTTAGTGTTATTCAATAAATTTATTTAGTTTTCAGAATACAAAATATAATGATTTTACTCGATTATGGATTTCTTTTAAAAATTAAATAAATTATTGAAAATATAGCAAATAAAAAGAAAAAAGGTTCTAAGAAATATTTTAAGTCTAATTTTTTTTTGGTTTACGTGTTTTCGCATTAATTATATAAAAAAAAAAACTCCAGATTTCTCTGGAGTTCAATTTTATAATATAAAAAGAAAAGACTACGCAATCCGGAAAGCTTTAGGGACTGACTTTGCATCATTTAAATATAAATCTACTTTAAGAAAACCGAAATTTTATACAGTCTGAGACTTTAAATGTTAAGTGCTTTTGATATGTAAACATTTAAGTAGTAAAAAAATAGTGTTAAAATATTAATTTCTAAAATAATAAGAAATTGAAGTTTAAATTTAAAAATTACGTTAATGGGGCACATATTGCGATAGAGAAAAATTAAATTTCCATTTTTGCTAAGTATTCATTTATGTCAAAATCAGGATTTGGATTCTCTTTATATTCTCTTATTAGTACTTCTTGAGATAGAAAAATATCATATCCTATTTGTAAACTCCCCCTTTCATTAAATTCTTTTTGTAATAGATTTTCGTTCTCCCAGCCTAAACTTTTATTTATTTTTTCTAAAACAGATGACAATCTATGATTATTTAAATTATATCGCTCCAGATTCCAAATATATGAATGACTATTTTCGTCAAAAGACATTGGCATCCAGATGTCAGACTTTGTTGATAATACGAAACTTTGCTGAAACGTACGAAAGCTTTGCAGGCAAAAGATACTTGAATGTATTTCTTCACCTTTTTCGGTATATATTACCGTGTCCCCACTAATATCAAACTCAAAACAGGTTTGTAAATAATTATCTTTTTCTATTAAAGAGATTAAATCGTCGATGTTTTTATATTCCAATTTTTGATTCTTACCGTCTAATAATTTTGGAATTAATAATTGCGATTCGATGAGAATAGTTAATATGATTTTTAAATCTGATCTAATCTCAGGGTATGGTGAAATGTCATAATCATAATCGTATTTATTGCTGTCAAAATGCCAACTTCCTCTTAATTTTCTCGGTACATAAAGTTTCATAACTTAAAAATTAATAAATCATTATAAATTTATTTCCTCTTCAATCTTTAACCCATTTATAAAATCTTCAAAACTATCTGCAATTTTTAAAAATTGCTCTTCAGGAAGATAATCTGTCCAGCGGTTGACTAAGATAGTTTCATAATTTTGGCCCTGATCTAGACATAAACAAAAATGCCATCCTCCCATATCTAAAGCAAAAGGAATGAGTTTGCGATGATAATTTTGAAGAAACTCTTCGGTAAGTTTAAACAAATCAGCATAGTTTAAATAATTTTTAACTTCCCAGACAGTTTTGTCATGATCTACAAAATATCTCTCATAATGACATAATCCTCCATTTAATTTTAAAAAGGCTTTAAAATATTCAGGTAAGTTTTCACTAATGATACTTTCGATGTGTCTCATATTTGAGTCACCCATTCTTGGATATAGATTTAATTTTCTCATTTTTTATGGATATCTTCTAAAAATATTGCGCAATCCCGAAAACTTTCGAGACCGACTTTGCATCATTTATATACAAATCTACTTTAAGAAAACGGAAATTTGATACAGTCTAAGACTTTAAATGTAAGATACTTTTAAAATATGAATATATAATGTAATGAAAAAAATAGTGTTAAAATATTAATTTCTGAAGCAATAAGAAATTGACATTTAAATTTAAAGATTACTATGATTGACTTATTACAATGAAAAACAAGATTAGAAAACTTTGACTGACGGTTATTTACGAGCTGATTTTCATTAATAAGTAAAAAAAAACTCCAGATTTCTCTGGAGTTCAATTTTATAGTATAAAAAGAAAAGACTATTCCTCTTTCATAGTATGATAAACGTTCATTACGTCATCATCTTCTTCAATTTTTTCGATTAATTTTTCAACATCAGCGATTTGAGCTTCTGTTAATTCTTTAGTGATTTGCGGAATACGCTCAAAATCTGATGATAAAATTTCAAGTCCTCTGTTTTCTAATTCTTTTTGCAAAGCACCAAAACTTCCAAAAGGAGCATAGATTAAGATTCCATCTTCATCTTCAAAAACTTCTTCGGCACCAAAATCAATTAATTCAAGTTCTAATTCTTCAGCATCAAGACCGTTGTTTGCAATTCTAAAGTTACAAGTATGGTCAAACATAAATTCAACAGAACCTTGAGTTCCCATAGTTCCGTTGCATTTGTTAAAATAACTGCGAATATTAGCAACTGTTCTGTTATTGTTATCAGATGCAGTTTCAATCAAGATTGCAATTCCGTGAGGCGCATATCCTTCAAATAAAATTTCCTTATAGTTGGCAGTATCTTTATTACTTGCATTTTTTATCGCGCGCTCCACATTGTCTTTCGGCATGTTTGCGGCTTTTGCATTTTGTATAACAGCTCTTAATCTAGAATTGGCATCAGGGTTTGGACCGCCTTCTTTAACTGCCATAACGATATCTTTACCAATTCTGGTAAATGTTTTAGCCATTGCTGACCAACGTTTCATTTTTCTTCCTTTTCTAAATTCGAACGCTCTTCCCATTTCTAATTTTTAGTTTTTGTGATGCAAAAATACGGTTATTCCTTAATTTTTCCAAAATCAAAATTTAAGTTTTTTTGATTTATTTTGAGGTTCAGGTTTTAAGTTTCAAGTTGGTACAATATTGCGTAAAATTTAGCACGCTATGTGTAAAACCCGAAACTTGAAACAAAAAAACTTGGAACAAAAACTTTTATTTCGAAGAATTAAAGTCATTTATAATATTAACCGCTTCGTTTAGATATGGATTTATTTTTAAATGATCCATTTGGTACTGATTTATTGTTTTGTCATTAGGATATGCACTCAATAAATACTGATTTACAGTGGAGTTGTAAACGTCCAGCGGATTATTTTCGTCATTAAAAGTATTGATTTCTTTCCATAAAGAATTTACTATTTTTTTCTGATTAAAAACAGCATCAATCGTCATTGGTACTTCAGCTTTTGGAGTGTTTACCAGTTGATCGATTTTTAGATTGATTTTTTTAATGTCATTAAAATAAAAATTATCAGCCAATCTCGCTTTACTGTTTTTGGCTAGTTTATCAATTAAAGCTCGTTTTACATACGGGCGGTATTTTAGCGTTGAAGTAATGCTGTCATTTTTAATAGCAGTTGGAAAATCGCTTTCTTTTTGATAAACATCTTCATAAAACTCAGAAAGAACCACATCTGGTGTAACTCCTATATATTGATGACTTTTTCCTGTTACTCGGTAAAATTTATTAATCGTAATTTTTAGAAAGTCCGTATTTTTTGTTTCGTCAAGCGAAAGAATCGTCTGCATAGTTGCTTTACCAAGCGTACTGCTGCCTACTAAAAGTGCACGGTTATAATCTTGCATGATAGAAGAGAAAAATTCACTGGCCGATGCCGTATTACTATTTACTAAAATTACAATTGGACCTTTGTAGATTACACCTTTAAAAGGGTCGTTTATAATAGATTTTTCTTTAGTATGATCGATAACAATCGAAAGCGGACCATAATCAACAAACATTCCGGCAAGTTTTATGGCTTCTTCCATAGAACCGCCGCCATTATCTATTAAATCTATAACAAGACCTTTGATATTGTCTCTTTCTAATTTTATAATTTCTCTGGCTACATCATCAGCACAGCCTTTTCGGCTGTTTCCATCCTGATCAGCATAGAAACTTGGAATTTTGATATATCCTATTTTACTGTCTTTGCCAATTATAAAACTGAAAACCGAATTTTCTTCATCTTTCATTACTTGCTTTTCAATGTAAACCTCAAAACTTTTACCTGAATTTCTTTTAAGAGTAATAGTCAAGCTCTTATTCGCTTCAGATAAAATCATGGTCGAAATAGATTCTAATGAAGCACACGAAACCTGAAGCGTTTCTTTTTGATTAGAAACCGAAACGATTTGATCGCCTTTTTTTATCTGGCCAGTTTGATATGCAGGACCATTTGGATCAAGTTCTTGTACAATAATTTCATTTTTTTCATTAAGGTTTACTGTCATTCCTAATGATAAATGCTCTTTGGACAACGACGCAACAAAGCTCGATTTAGAATCGTCGCTAAAATAGGCTGTATGCGGATCAAAATAGGTGCAGAAAAAATTATAAAGATTTTCGTTTTGATTCGTTTTGGTTTCCAGCAACGTATTAATACGACAGATTTCATTTGATAAAATCAATTTTCTAGATTTTGCCTCTATAGATTTAAAATTGTTTTTAATAGAATCTAAATTATCGCTTGTTTCTGCCATATCATCAAGAATTTGATAGCGTATTTTTTTTCGCCATACTTTCTCTAAATCTTCTTTTTTCAAATAGAAAGGAAATGATTTTTTGTAGAATCTAATGGTGTCTTTTTTACTGTAATCAAAAGGAGCAGCTTGAATTTTTTCAAGAATATTTTTTGTTCTTTCTAATCCAGCGATGTATTTTGATGTAATGTCAGTCAAAAAACTGCAGTCATTTTCTAGAATTAAATCGTCTAAGTTTAAACGATATTTTGCGGCCATTTCATCGTATTCACTCTTAAAAAAAATGTTTCGAGAAGGATCTAATTCATTAATTAGATTGTCAAAAACAAAAACTGATAAACTGTCATCGACTGGTTTCGGACGTAGATGTTCTGCTTGGATTGTCGCATTTATTTTGTTTAGTATTTCGCAGGTGTTGTCACTATTTTGACTAAATAGAACGTTGGCAGTTAACATCAATACTAATACTATTTTTTTCATAAATCGAAAATCTTCGTTTAGACTAAAATTACGTTTATTTTTTCATAAAAATTACGTTTTTTCTAAAAAATCTTACATTCGAATAAATGTTTTTAACAGCCGTAAATGCATTTGAAAATAACGCAGATTAAATCACTTTTTCTTGTAAATACTTTAATTTTTGGCCAAAAAAAAATGCATTACAATTTGTAATGCATTTTCTAAATATTTTAGGAAAATATTATTTCTTGTAAAAAGGCAGTTTTACCACTTTTGCAGGAACATCATTTTTTCTAATTCTAATAAAAACATCACTGTCAACAGCGCTGTTAGCAACAGTAACATATCCTAAACCAATACCTTTGTTCATAGAAGGAGACATTGTTCCAGAAGTTACAATACCAATTACTTCACCTTGAGCATCAACGATTTCATAATCGTGTCTTGGCACCGCACGTTCCTGCATTTCAAAAGCTACTAATTTTTTTGTAACACCAGCTTCTTTTTGTTTTTTCAAACTTTCAGAATTTGTAAAATCTTTAGTGAATTTAGTAATCCATCCTAAACCAGCTTCAAGAGGAGAAGTTGTATCGTTAATGTCGTTTCCGTATAAACAGAATCCCATTTCCAAACGTAAAGTATCACGAGCAGCAAGTCCAATAGGTTTGATTCCGTAAGTTGCACCAGCTTCAAAAACTTTGTTCCAAATTGCTTCAGCATCTGCATTTTTGCAATAAATTTCAAATCCGCCAGAACCAGTATATCCAGTAGCAGAAATAATTACATCATTAAAACCTGCAAAATCCCCAACTTCAAAGTGGTAATATGGAATTGCAGCTAAATCTAATGACGATAAAGGCTGCATTGCTTCAACCGCTTTTGGTCCTTGAATTGCCAATAAAGAATAATCATCAGAAAGATTTTTCATTTCAACACCTAAATCATTGTGAGATGAAATCCAGTTCCAGTCTTTTTCAATATTCGAAGCATTTACAACAAGTAAATACTCTTCCTCTTTCATTTTATATACAATCAAATCATCTACAATTCCGCCTTCATTGTTTGGCAGACAAGAATATTGAGCTCTTCCAATTGTCAAAGTCGAAGCATCGTTTGAAGTTACTTTCTGAATCAAAGCCAAAGCATTTGGACCAGTAAGTAAAAATTCGCCCATATGCGAAACGTCAAAAACGCCCACACTGTTTCGAACTGTTTCATGTTCAGCATTTACACCTTCGTATGTAATAGGCATATTGTAACCTGCAAAAGGCAGCATTTTTGCTCCCAAACTCTCATGTATGTGCGTAAGCGCAGTATTTTTCATTGTGTTGTTTTATAAAATTGAATCGCAAATTTATTTAAAAAATATCAAATTTGAATGGTATAAATTATAAATTTCGCAATGATTAGGAGCTATTTCCTGCTATCCGCTATATCTTTTACTTTTTAAAGAAAAAAGTAAAAGGATGCCGCTGTTATCAGGGCTAGGGCTGACCGTTTAAAAGAAATATTCGTGCTTTCGATTTTTTATGTAACTTTAATCAAGAAACATAAAAGAATCCTTTATACAAAGTTTTTATAATCAGCTATGTTTGTTCAAACAAGTGAAGCGCCATTATTCGCAAAGAAAAGCTATGATTCTATGTGTTTAAAATAAAAAAGCATCAAATGAAATCTCCGTATTTAATCACAAAAGAGGAAGCTTTAAGAGTCTACAAACCCGTAAATCCTCATACACACAAAGGACTTCAAGGCCATGCCGTTATTATTGCGGGAAGTTACGGAAAAATTGGAGCCGCCGTTTTGGCCTCAAAATCCTGTTTAAAATCAGGATGCGGACTCGTAACGACTTTTATCCCAAAATGCGGTTATCAGATTCTTCAAATCTCAATTCCCGAAGTAATGACAGTTACAGACGAAAATACAAATTTCATTACTAACATTCATTTACCGTTAATTCCGCAGGCAGTTGGCATTGGACCAGGAATAGGGAAGGAACTCGGAACACAAAAAGCCTTATTTGAATTTTTAAGAATCAATAAAGCACCTTTAGTTATCGATGCAGATGCCTTAAATATTTTAGCCGAAAATCTATCTTGGTTGGAATTAGTTCCAGAAAACACCATTTTAACGCCGCATCCAAAAGAGCTGGAACGTTTAATAGGTAAATGGAATTCAGATTCCGAAAAATTTCAAAAAACAATTGCATTTTCAGAGAAATATAAAGTGATTGTAGTAATGAAAGGCGCGCCGACTTTTATCATTAATAAATCTGAAATTTACCAAAACACAACCGGAAATGCTGCTCTTGCCACCGCAGGAAGCGGAGATGTTTTAACCGGAATCCTTACAAGTCTCCTTGCACAAGGTTATGAGTCCAAATATGCAGCAAAACTAGGCGTTTATCTTCACGGATTAACAGCCGATTTAGCTTTACCCAAAACAGGTTATGAGTCTTTTACCGCTTCTACAATTATTAAATATCTTGGAAAAGCTTTTCTTGAATTAGATAATTAGAAAATGTGTTAATTAGATAATATTGTACTTTTTTGACTTTAGCTTAACCACAAAGAGCGCAAAGGTTTACGCAAGGTTCGCAAAGTTTTTGTAGATATAGCTTTGTGAACTTTTCGATTTTGTAAAATCCTTATTAAATAAAATCTTAGCGTGCTTTGCGGTTAAAATAAAAATCAAAAAATCGTAAGTTTGTAATGTCAAAGATTAGAAACTTAGCAACTCAGTACCTTAGCATCTTTGAATCTTTAAAAAAATGAAAAACAACTTCGATCTTAGAACGGTAAATGTTACTCGTTATATTACGCCTTTGCGCGAAGGCGGATCTTTGCCCGCTTTGGCAGAAGCCGATGACGATTTTAAATACGTCTTAAAATTCAAAGGAGCCGGACACGGTGTAAAAGCCCTTATAGCCGAATTAGTAGGCGGACAAATTGCAAAAGCTTTAAAATTGCAACTGCCAGAATTGGTTTTTGCTAACCTTGATGAAGCTTTTGGAAGAACCGAGGCCGATGAAGAAATTCAGGATTTACTGCAAGGAAGTCAAGGATTGAATCTTGCCCTTCATTTTTTATCAGGTGCTATTACTTTTGATCCAGTTGTAACCACTGTCGATGCCAAATTGGCTTCACAAATCGTGTGGCTGGACGCCTATATTACAAACGTTGACAGAACTTTTAAAAATACCAATATGCTGATTTGGCATAAAGAACTATGGCTTATAGATCATGGTGCGTGTTTGTATTTTCATCATTCTTGGAACAATTGGGAACAACATGCCAAAAGTCCGTTTGCATTAATAAAAGATCACGTTTTATTGCCGCAGGCTTCACTTTTAAAAGAAGTTGACGCCGAGTTTAAAGCGCTTTTAACAACAGAAATTTTAGAAGATATTGTAAATACAATTCCGCTCGAATGGCTGCAATGGGAAGATACCGATGAAACGCCCGAAGGTTTAAGAAATGTGTATTTGCAGTTTTTAAAAACCAGATTAGAAAATTCAGAAATCTTTGTAAATCAGGCTCAAAATGCAAGATAATCACTTATATGAGTATGCCGTGATTCGAGTTGTACCAAGGGTAGAACGCGAAGAATTCCTGAATATCGGAATTATTTTGTTTTGTAAAAAAGCCAAATTTATAAAAGTACTTTTTCATCTTAATAAAGAAAAAATACAAGCACTTTCTAACGATTTTGACATCGAACAATTAGAATGTAATTTGACTTCATTAGAAAAAATCACAAACGGAGCTAAAGACGGCGGACCAATTGCAGAATTCGATATTCCAGAGCGTTTTCGATGGTTGACTGCAATTAGAAGTTCAGCAATTCAAACGTCAAGACCACATCCAGGTTTGTGTCAGGATTTAGAGAAAACTATTCAGCGTTTGTTTGAGGAATTAGTTTTGTAAGGCTCAAAGGCACAGAGGTTCAAAGCGACAAAGATTTTATTTAATGAATTTATCCTTGATCTTGTCATTTCGATCCCGAAGCCTCGGGAAAGAAATCTTCGTGAGAAGCTCGACAAAGATTGGATTTCTGTTGCGGAGTTACTTGCGGAGATTTCTCCTTCGTCGAAATGACAAACTGTGAGGAAACTTTATCAAAAAAATTAGTGCCTTTGCGCCTTCGCGACAAAAAAGATTAAAAATCTAATATTCCAAAAAGACATTCAGCAGAAAAATCAAGTACTACATTTTCCTTTTCTTGATTTTCAATCACCAATAAATCATACGGTTCTAAAGAGTAATGCTTCTCATTAATCGTAATAACCGTTGTCTGTAAAGAAAATAAAAGTAGTATTTGAGCATCACAATTCTGATGATCATTTGTTATTTCCAGTTTGTGATGAGGTATTTTTTCAGAAATCATCCAGTTAAAATCAATCCCTTTTGTATAAGAAGTCACTTCATCATCCGAATTGAATTCCATGATTTCATATTTCTCGTATACTTTTTTTTCTTTGTTTATCTCAATATGCAAGCTGTTATCAAGCATAACCAAGTATCGGTAATAGCCTTTAAATTTGGTAAACTCAGAAGGAACTTCGTCTATGGTAGCACTGCTTATTCTAAATACAAAATCTCTATCGGCATAACTTGCTGTTTTCGGATATATCGTATATTCATATGTCAATCCGCCGCTCCAAATAGAAGCTGTAACATTTTTTTTAGGCAAAAAACGTATGTTCATTATATTAAAATTTTTAATCCGTTGGGTGAAATTATTTTAACACATAGAAACATAGATTTTGTTTACGTAAAAAAGGCGTTTCACTTATTTAAAATGCATATAGCCTTCTATGTGAAAGAAATATATTTCTTTTTGTATCCTTTTTTACACATAAAATCTATGTTTCTATGTGTTTAATATTTTTTAATAAGACTTCAAGTTTTTAAATACATAATTGATCCTGCTTTTAGAATAACTTATACTGTAAAAAAATGTGGTGTCTTTATTTCTTCGCGGTAAAAAACTTAAATCTTTTTCTCGAGGCAAAAGAACTCCAAAGGTTCTTCCGAAACCGTTATATGTACGCCGCTTTCAGGAAAAGCTTCTCTTTCGCCAGTATCAACATAACCGTGTCGTTTGTACCAAGCGATCAGTTCTTCACGAACCGAAATAACCGTCATAATAATGCTGAATAAACCTAGAGTTTTAGCATGAATTTCGGCTTCAGCCAAAAGCTTTTTCCCAATTCCGCTATTTTGAAGTTCAGGCGAAACTGTCAACATTCCTAAATACAATTGATGTCCTTTTTCGACCAACAAAACGGAACCAATAATCTTATCATTCTCTGTAAATTTCAAAATCGTGTTTTTTGGATCCTGCAAAATTTCGGTCATTTCTTCTTCATCAGTTCTTTTTCCTTCCAGTAAATGCGCTTCGGTTGTCCAGCCTTTTTTAGAAGTTTCGCCTCTATAGGCGGAGTTAATTAAAGTTACTAATGCGGGAATATCTTGTAGTGCTGCTTTGGTAATCATGGTATGCGATTGTGTTTTTATAAAATTGAATTGTCTCCTGCTTTAGCTGGAAAAACAAAATTACAATATTGAAGAATTGCTTTAGCCAAAATACAAACGTTTTTTGATTGAAGCCATTTTTGTATTAATTTTTAACAACTATTTCTCTTGATTTGTATTATAATGTATATTTGAATTTAGCAAATCAATAATGTAGACGAGAGAAAAACTCAGTCTAATTTTTTAAGATATTCAATGAAAAATAAAATACGATTCCTTGTTTCTTTGTTGTTTTTTGGAGTAGCAATTAGTTCTGTGTCAGCTTTTGGTGTGAAGTCTTTGGCGGAAGATAATTTTAAGAAAGAGTTAAAAGTGCTGTCATTAAATACTTGGCACGAAGGAACTACAGTAAAAGGAGGATTTGATGCGATTGTAGACGTAATTCTTCAAACTGATGCCGATATTGTTTTGCTGAGTGAAATACGCAATTATAAAGAAGTATTGTTTACACCGCATATTTTAGAAGCTTTAAAAGCCAAAGGCAAGATTTTTTATGGTTCGAGCCTCAAAACAGATGCTGTTATTTTGTCTAAATTTCCTATCGAATCTACGACATCGATAAGTTCAGAATCGTTAATAAAATGTATGATTAGGTTAAACAAGAAAACTAGTGTTGCCGTATATGCAGCACATTTAGATTATACACATTATGCTTGTTATCTGCCAAGAGGTTACGACGGAGTTAATTGGGAAAAATTGCCAGAACCCATTTTAGATACCGAAAAAATTCTGAAACAGAACATTGATTCGCAGCGCGACGAAGAAATTGCTCTTTTTGTAAAAGATGCTCAAATCGAACGTCAAAAAGGAAATCTAGTGCTTTTAGGAGGCGATTTTAATGAACCTTCGCATTTAGATTGGACAGCAGCAACAAAAGATTTATACGATCATAACGGCGTTATTATACCTTGGCATAATAGTGTAACGCTTAAAAATAATGGTTTTCTAGACGCTTACCGAGTAAAATACCCTGATCCTGTTAAATACCCAGGATTTACTTGGCCGGCTTATAATACAGATGTGGAATTGTCAAAACTATTATGGGCAAAAGACGCGGACGAAAGAGATCGTATTGATTTTATCTATTTTTATCCAAATAAAAAACTCTCGCTGACAGATACTGTAATTGTTGGACCAACGGCAAGTATTGTAAAAGGGAAAGGAGTGGAGACTCAAGACGGAGATACGTTTTTGAAACCAAACGGTATTTGGCCGTCTGATCATAAAGGAGTTTTGGCAACTTTTTCGATTGCTGATTAATTACTGACGTTATATAAAGTCTCCTGACTTCGTACACATTGGTTATGAAAAGGGTATCTTACAAAAATAGGTTTGTTTTTTACGGAAATCTATTTTCGTTTAAGAATTTTAAATATCTTTGAATTATGAGTACAGCAATAAAACCAAGACATATCGGCAGAAATATAAGCCGTATCAGGGAGCTTAAAGATATGAAACAGGATGCACTGGCATTTGCTTTAGGAATAACCCAACAGACCATTTCGAATATTGAAAACAGTGAAACGGTTGACGAACAAAGATTAATTGAGATCGCAAAAGCTCTTGAAGTTTCTGTTGAGGCAATTAAAAACTTTTCGGATGAAGCGGTTTTTAATATTATTGGAAATACTTTTCAAGATCAAAGCGCAATTTACAATTGCAACTGTACTTTTAATCCTTTAGATAAAGTTGTTGAACTTTACGAACGTTTGGTGCAAGCTGAAAAAGATAAAGTGGAGTATTTGGAGAAGTTATTGAACGGGAAATAATCGTTTTGAAGATATATTAAATTGAGAAGAGACCTTTGATGAGGTCTTTTTTTTTATTTAAGATTAAGGTCTTTGTACAAAATATCATTTACTTTTTTAATTTCAACAGCCATTTCCAAATAAGGATTTATATTTTCAAATTCTTCTTCTTTAAAATTGCAATAGAAATTAATCTTAGTAACTAAATCCATAACTGCTTTAACGCTTTCTTTATTTAGATATACAGTGTTGCGTACAAGAGTATTATTTAACAAAGTAAGAGTTTCAACTGTTCCTTTTGCGTCTGAACTTCTTTCAAGAAATGGATTATTGTAGATTTTTTGTTCTAATTCAAATCGATAATCAATAAGTATCTTGTTTAGTTCATTGAATGCTCGAGTTTTATTTTGATATAGAATTTCGATACGTTTTGATCGATTTGAAAGCTTATGAGTTACATAACCAACTATTATTCCGGTAAAAATTGGTAAAAGTACGGCAAGCCATTTAAAAAGTTCTAGATCGTTCATTATGTGTCTTTTGATAAAATTAATAATAAAGTCTTATGCTTTTTATTAATGTAAAATTTAATCCCAATTGGTTTTGAATTTCGTTGTGTTCACGAGCAAGACATTTGCGCTGAGGCCAAATTAAGATTTATCTTTCGATTATGCACTTTTTTCTAAATGCAAAACCATTTTTAAATTAAGCCTAAAACCCCAATCTCGCAAACTGCTGTTGGAACTAGTATTTTTTTTCTATTTCAAGAATTTTGTCAAAATAGTTAAATGTCGAGCTTTTTTTAATTATAAAATGTTTATACTCTGACAATAAAATGGCTGGAATTTCAATATTCGATGTGTCAATTATATTACAGTTTTTAGGAATAGATATTTCTTTGTTAATATTAATTTCAGTGTTTAGATTATTAATATGAGACAAATCATTTAAGTGTTGTTCAGACTTTAACGGAGATGATAAATATTCAAAACCCTCCATTTCTCCTGAATATATGCCTATATTTTTTTCTACATCTAATCTAAGCAAATGTATTCCTCCCTCATCGTGGGAATTACCTAAAACTAAACCACCATTTTGTCCATTAAAAATAATTTTTAATTCATTCAATTTATGTATTTCATCAATCGAGAAAATTAGTTCTGATTTAGGAATTTTAGCATCAAAACTCCATATCCAGTTTCCAATCTCAAGTTTTTTGCATAATTGGTAAAATTTTTCTCCTGGTATCATCATATATTATTCATAAAGAAACAAAGGCACAATTTTGACTTTAATATTTGTGCTAACAGCTGTTACCTGCTGTTATTATTCAAAATGTCTTCCGTACCATTTTAATTTAAAATCTAACACATCTATTTTATCGTTATAAACTCCAGAATATGTTATTATTATTTTAATATCCTTTAAAGCTTCTCTTATTGCCATTTGATTTTTTTCTGAAAAATGAGATTTTATATTTCGATTGTATTCTAGTAAAATTTTGTCTTCGTTGGGAGCAAGGATATATTTTTGTGCTTTGCTAAAATTACTCCAAGTTTCTTGATCTAACAACACTGGCATAAAATCTATTAAATGTTTTTTTTCTTCACCAGTTAATTCGTTGACGTACTTTATTGATTTAGTTATCAATGGTCCTGTTCCTTTATTTTGCAGAATCACACAAATGTTGTCTTCAAAATCTTTCGGAAGAATATAACCGATTGGTTTAACTGATAGATAGTTGTGTTTTTGTGAAGATTTATAAGTTACCCAAGCAACGAACAAAGCGCAAATTGCAATAATTGCTTCCATATTTTTTCCTAAAAAGTTCAATGCTGATTCTAATGTTTCTTTCATAATAGTAGTTAACGTTCCGACGCTTGGCGTGGTTGGGGACTAAACCCAGAGCTGTGCGAAGTCTGATGCTGTGCGAAGTCTCCGACTTCGTACCGGCTCCTATATTCCGTTCCAATATTTTATAATTTGCTTTGTGATTAATTGGAACGGGTACGAAGTCGGAGACTTCGCACAGCGATCTTAACACTTCGTAGAGCAGGGTAATTATCCCACTCTTTATCGTCAAGCCCAATATATGCAATTACATCTCTTCCTTTATCACCAGCTCCAGCGGGTTTTCTTACTTTTTGATATTTATTTTTGCAGTAACCTGAAATCCATTCTCAAATTATATCTTCAAATTCACTATCTGATACTATTTTTAATAGGTCAATAGCAGGAATAGATGTTCCCAAAATCACGTCACTATTTGAAAGTAGACCAATTGATTTTGGTTCTTCTGGGCTAATTAATTTTTCTTCTATCAATTTTTAGATTTATAGGTTTTGTTTTTATGCGTAATTTTCTGATTCTACGGGAGCCTTGCTGTTAACCGTAGTTATTTTTTATCTTTTACTTTAGCTTCTTCTTTTGCTTTTATTTCTGCAATCACTTTTCCAATTCTATCAGCAATCAGTTTTGATGTGTTTTGTAAATCTTGAAGTGTGTCGGTTATGCTTCTGCCCTCTAATTGATTAACGGTTTCTCTAAAAACTCCGTAATAAGCTGATAAAGAGTGTAAAGTCTGATCGTTTTGTTGTTTTAATTCTTGTAAAGCATTTACATCGTAAATCATTTCTATCTTGTCTGAAGTAGGAATTTCAGTATCTCTATTCCTACGTGTCAAATATGATGTAACATCGTCATATTCTCTCCAACTTTCAACAACTTGAATCGAATCAGCATAATCTCTAAGGATTTCTGTGATTTCATCTTTTTCATTTTTCGGACAACAAATCACTTTAATAGCACTTAGTGGAAAAGTCATACCAATACTATTGGGACACCTCCATTCTCTTTCCCACATGAATCCTTGACTGATTTTGTCTTCGAGTAATGGAAAAAGTAAAGGTTTCATATTTTCAAATAGTGGTTTATAATTTTGAATTTCACCATTATCATCAACAATATTTAAATTTTCTGTAATAATTTTGTTGCAAAAAGAAAGGAATTCTCTGTTACTTTGTGAATCTAAATAAATAACGGGTCTTACATTTCGATGTACTACTAAATCAGTTTTTGAAAAACCTATTCCAAATTGCTGATCATTTCTCCAACGTGTAAAACTTCTATATCTAAAAAAATCTAAAGCAAAAAGAGGGGATTCTGTAAAACATACAACACTTGAATTGTAATATTGTGCGCTTCCATCGTATACAGGAATTGATGAACGTAAAAAGCCTTGTTTTTCATCTACAACAATACCTTCTGGAGCATTTTCTCCACGTAGAATACTTAATAATTCATTTCGACCAGTCATATGAATTAAAAAAGGAGATAAGTCTGGTTTTTCAACAGAAGATAAATCAAATGTTGGAGTTGAAATTTGATAATCTTTCCAACGGATTCCTGAATCAGGGCCTTGTAGTTTCATATTACGGTTTTTATAATTACGGCTAACTCATTTATATGCGAAACAAACTTTGGCATGTACACCTGAATAGGGGTAGATAAGCGAAGCGTTATTTCGTTTTCTTACTTTTCAAATATATGTGTTTTTTATTGCTAATTTTTACGGATTTCCGTACTTGATATTTTTATATATTAATTCAAAATAATTGATGGTTATGCAATAAAAAAAGCGAGTATTTTTTTTACTCGCTTTAATCATCTATTTATATGTATTTTACCCCAAGAAACTCTTCAACTCCTCATACGTCTTAATCTTCACACTAACTTTCTCCTCATTAATAACACTCTCAATCTGAGCAGGAATAGGAAGCGTAATTCCTAAAGCAGGCTCAACAACATCTAAGAATTTAATAGGATGTGCCGTTTCTAAGAAAATACCAATCGCATTGGGGTGTTTTTTCAATTCTTTTTTCAAACCTAAATAACCAACAGCGCCGTGTGGTTCTGCAATATAACCGTCTGTGTTATAAATATTCTTTAGCGCTTCAAGTGTTTCTTCGTCAGTATAACTATAAGAAGAAAAGTCTTTTTCGAAAGCTTTTAAGTCATTATTGTACAATTCCTGAATTCTAATAAAGTTGCTTGGGTTTCCAACGTCCATGGCGTTAGAGATTGTTGCTTTAGAAGGTTTTGGGTCGTATTTTCCGTTTTCTAAGAATCTTGGTACGGTGTCGTTTACGTTTGTAGAAGCAACGAAATGCTCAATTGGCAAACCTAATTTCTTTGCCATAATTCCGGCACAGATATTCCCAAAGTTTCCGCTTGGGCAAGAGAAAACTAAAGGTTTGTTTTGGCTTTTCAACGCTTTGTAAGCAAAGAAAAAATAAAACATTTGCGGCAACCAGCGCGCAATATTAATAGAGTTTGCTGAGGTTAGGTTTTTATGCGCCAGAGTTTCATCAAGAAACGCTTTTTTTACCATATCCTGACAATCGTCAAAAACACCGTCAACTTCAAGCGCTTTTATGTTTTGCCCTAGAGTAGTCAATTGTTTTTCCTGAATATCGCTCACTTTTCCTGACGGATATAAAATGACAACATCAACGCCGTCAACGCCTAAAAATCCACTGGCAACCGCTCCGCCTGTATCTCCCGAAGTGGCTACTAAAACAGTGTTTTTAGCGTCTTTTTTATCTTTATTGAAATAGCCCAAACAACGTGACATAAAACGCGCTCCAACGTCTTTAAAAGCCATTGTTGGTCCGTGAAATAATTCTAATGAATAGATTCCGTCTTCGACTTTTACAACAGGAAAATCAAAAACTAAAGTGTCGGCGATGATTTCTTTTAATTTGTCTGCAGGTATTTCATCGCCAACGAATTGTTTAATCGCTTCAAAAGCAATTTCTTCGTGGCTTAAACTTTCGATTTTATCAAAAAACGAAGAATCTAAAGCGGTGATATTTTCTGGAAAATATAATCCTTTATCACTCGCTAATCCTTGTATAACAGCTTCCTGAAAAGAAACTTTTGGGGCATTGTGGTTTAAACTATAGTATTTCATTGGTTGTTTTTTATTTAACCGCAAAGAGCGCAAAGAATTGGTTTCTTTTGAAAACACGGAGATCGCAAAGCTTTGTGGTTATTTAAATGTTTTTTATTTCTATAATAATTATTCGGTTTTCTTGTCATTCCGACTGAAAGGAGAAATCTTCGCAAGTAACTCCGCAACGTTATTCCAATCTTTGTCGAGCTTCTCGTGGAGATTTCTCTCCCGAGGCTTCGGGATCGAAATGACAAACTGCATGTGTATGTTTTGTGTCTGTACTTTATGTCTGTACTTTGTCGACAAACTAGTGTGATTCCTCATTCCTCGAAATGACAAACTGGACTTGCTACACTTTGCGTGGGCTTCTCCCGTCCCGAGGCTTCGGGATCGGGATCGCTCAGCCTGACAAATATTGTGTTTTTCCTTTTTGCTTAAATTATTTCACAAATCAATTCGTGCAAATTCGTGAAATTAGTGTTATATAATCCTCACGCCATCAGGATTAATCTTCGAAACGTGAATTTCATACGGTAAACTCATTTTTTCGTATACTTCGCTCATGGCTTTTGCGATTTGGTCAGCGGTTTCTTTTCCTCTGCTTAAAGCAAAAATCGATGGGCCGGAACCTGAAATTCCAGAACCTAAAGCGCCATTTTCGTAAGCCGTTTGTTTGATTTGATCAAATCCCGGAATTAAAACACTTCTTAAAGGTTCAACGATTTCATCATGAAGCGATCTTCCAATCAAATCGTAATCTTTGGTGTAAAGACCCGCTACAAGTCCGCCTACATTTCCCCATTGCATAATGGCACTTTTCAGCGAAACGTTTTGTTTTAAAACCGAACGTGCATCAGACGTTTTCAACTCAATTTGCGGGTGAACCACCGTTGCGTACAATTCTTCTGGACCGTCAATTCTGATAATATCAAGCGGAGCATAACTTCTTACCAAAGTAAATCCGCCTAAAAGGGCAGGAGCAACGTTATCTGCATGTGCATTTCCACTGGCTAATTTCTCGCCTTGCATCGCAAACTGAACTAAATCTTTACGAGAATAAGGTCTTCCTAATAATTCGTTAATTCCAAAAACCGCTCCTGCAGAACTTGCAGCACTACTTCCAATTCCGCTTCCCGCTTTTATGTGTTTGTAAATTTCGATTTCGAATCCAAAATCCAAATCGCCTAAAGTTTCAAGCATTGCCAAAGCCGCAACTCCAGAAACGTTTTTCTCGGTTTCCATAGGCAGATCGGCACCTACAATTTTAGTGATTCGAACTCCTTTTTGATCGACTTTTCGAACAATCATTTCATCGCCTGCATTATCTAAGCAAAGTCCAAGTACATCAAATCCGCACGAGAGATTTGCGATAGTTGCCGGGCAAAATAGTTTTATTTCCATTTCTAAGGTTCTGAGGTTCTAAGATGCTAAGATTCTAAGGTTTCTGTAGCAACTTTTTATTTTTTAGTTTCTAAGGTTTTGAGATTCTAAGAGGCTAAGATCAGTTTTGAAAAAAAACTCAGAACCTTAGCATCTTAGAACCTTAGCACCTTTAAATATTACCTATTCTAATAACATCTGCAAAAATTCCCGATGCTGTAACAGCTGCTCCGGCACCCGCACCTTTTATTAATAAAGGCTGATCTACGTAACGATCTGTGTAAAACAATACAATATTGTCTTTTCCTTCTAAGTTGTAAAAAGGATGATCTTTTGGGATGAATTGCAGACCAACGCTTGCTTTTCCGTTTTCGAATTGTGCCACGTATTTCAATCTTGAATCTTTGGCTAAAGCTTCGTTGTAAATACCTTCAAAATGAGCAGCGTGTTTGATTAGCGAAGCAAAAAAGTCTTCGTTGTTTGTTGTTGCTAAACAATCTGCAGGCAAGAACGATTCATTTGCAATCGCGTCAATATCCATTTCGTAACCGCTTTCGCGAATAAGAATCAGGATTTTACGAGCCACGTCGATTCCGCTTAAGTCAATTTTTGGATCTGGTTCTGTAAATCCTTGAACTCCGGCTTCTTTAACCACATCGTGGAAAGAATTGTTTTTGTCGAAATTATTGAAAATGAAGTTCAAACTTCCTGATAAAACCGCCTGAATTTTATGCACTTTGTCGCCAGAAGCAATTAAGTTTTTTACCGTGTCTATAATTGGTAATCCCGCACCAACATTTGTTTCAAATAAAAACGGAGCGTTGTATTGGCGAGATAAGCTTTTTAGTTTTTTATAATTATCATAAGCAGATGAACAGGCAATTTTGTTGCAAGTTACAACCGCAATACTTTGTTTTAGGAATTGTTCGTACAATTCAGAAACACTTGCATTTGCTGTAATGTCGACAAAAATACTATTACGTAAATTCATTTCTTTTGCACGCAGGATAAATTCTGCAGCATTAACAGGTTCGCCTTTGTCTAAAGCCGACTTCCAGTCTTTTAATGAGATTCCGTCTTCATCAAAAAGCATTTTTCTAGAGTTTGACAAAGCGATTACGCGAACATTAATTTTTAAATTGTCTTTTAAAAATTTTCTTTGGTTGTGAATTTGTTCGATGAATTTTTCTCCCACATTTCCAACTCCCATTACAAATAAGTTGAGCTGTTTTGTGTTTTCTTCAAAGAAATTTTCGTGTAAAGTATTCAGTGCTTTTTTAACGTCTCTTTCGTTAATTACAGTCGAAATATTTCTTTCGGAAGCACCTTGAGCAATGGCACGAATATTTACGTTGTTTTTACCTAAAGTACTGAACATTCTTCCGCTTAAACCTTGGTGGTTTTTCATGTTTTCGCCAACCAAAGCAATAATGCAAAGATCTTTTTCGACGATACATGGATCTATTTTATTTTGAAGAATTTCAATTTCAAAAGCTCTATTAATTGCAGCTTCAGCATTATCAGCATCCGAATTTAAAATTCCAATACAGATTGAGTGCTCAGAAGAAGCCTGAGTAATAAATATAACATTGATTTTTTCCTGAGACAAGACTTCAAACAAACGTTTTGATGAACCCGAAACTCCAATCATTCCCGGACCTTCAAGTGTTACAAGCGAAATATTATCGATATGGCTGATTCCTTTTACAACAGTATCTTTTGAGGAAACATGGTTGGAAATTAAAGTTCCTTCGGCTTCTGGTTCAAAAGTATTTTTGATTAAAATTGGAATGTTTTTTCTTAAAACCGGCTGAATTGTAGGCGGATATAAAACTTTGGCTCCAAAATGCGATAACTCCATCGCTTCCTGATACGAAATGTTTGCAATAGGTCTTGCTTGTTTTACAATTTTTGGGTTTGCAGTAAACATTCCGTTTACATCAGTCCAAATTTCCAATTGTTCCGCTTCAAGAGCACCTGCCGCAATTGCAGCAGTATAATCAGAACCGCCGCGGCCTAAAGTAGTTGTGATTCCGTCAAGAGTTTGTGCAATAAAACCTGGTAAAATATTGATTTGCGCTTGATTTTGTGCAAAATATTCTTGAATCAAATTATTCGACACTTCAAAATTTACAACCGCTTTACCAAAGTTATTGTTTGTTTTTATCAATTCGCGGCTGTCTTTGTAAACCGCATTTTTATCAATTTGCTGATAAGCCTGAGCAATGATAAAAGACGAAAGCAATTCGCCAAAACTTAAAATAGTATCAGCAGTTCTTGGAGATAATTCTCCTAATAAAAAACAACCGTCTAGTAAAGTTTCGAGATGATTTATGATTCTTTTTACATGGCTCAACAAACTGCTTTGCTCACTTACAGGGATAAGTTCTTTTAGTGTGTCAAGATGTTTTTTCTCTATTTCGGCAACAATATCTCTAAAGCTCTCATCACTTGCTGCCGCTTTTGCTGCTGCTAATTGCAATAAATCGGTTACTTTACTAAGTGCAGAAACTACAACAACTAATTTATCTGTTTTTGATTTTTGATTAACAATTTCGAGAACGAGTTTTATATTTTGAGCATTGGCTACCGAGGTTCCGCCAAATTTTAATACTTTCATTTTGATGTTTTTTTCTTTTATGCAAATATTTTATCTATCCAATAACTCTCTTCTTTCAAGAAAAAAGTATAGGTAACCTAGGATTATATGTAAAAATGTATACCCCTAAGGGGTAGTAGTTGTTGTAGTAGAAGTAATGGTAGCAGCAATTGCAACTCTAGTTTGAGTTGTTATTGTAGATTGATATTTAGTGCTGTTACTTTTCATTTTGATTTTTCAAAAGTACAGTTTTTTAGATGTATATAAAATTACTTTAGCCTTTTTACGAATATTTTAATAATTCAAATCTCAAAAATTCAATATTGAGTATTTGTTAAAATTAGATAAGCTAAATTGAGGTTTTGATATATTTAAGAGCGCATTTTACAATAAAAACCTATTGCAAAGAGTTGATTTTTAATGAAAAGATAATCAAAAAGCAGTAAAAGACTCCATTTTTAGCATTGAGAAAAAAATAAAAGCGAAGAATGTCTTGTGTTGAAATTTTAATTATTGTGATAAAATGTTGCTTTTTAATATTGATTTGTTGAATTTTGACATCTTAAATTGAAAAACATCATGAGAGAAATCCATTATATAAGTACAGAAACATTAAGTTTAGAAGCTTTACAAGAAATCATCGTTCTAGATAAAAAACTTGAATTGTCTGAAGAGGCAAAAGTAAACGTGCAAAAATGCCGTGATTATCTAGATAAAAAGATGGCTTCACATTCAGAACCTATTTACGGAATCAATACCGGTTTTGGATCGCTTTGTAATGTGAAAATCTCTAATGAAAATTTATCACAGCTTCAAGAGAATCTTGTTAAGTCGCATGCTTGCGGAACTGGCGAAGAAGTTCCTGCTGCAATTGTAAAATTGATGCTTTTACTTAAGATTCAATCTTTAAGTTACGGACATTCTGGTGTACAGCTTGTTACATTAGAGCGTTTGGTTGATTTTTATAATAATGATATTCTGCCCGTTATTTATACACAAGGATCATTAGGAGCTTCTGGAGATTTAGCGCCATTGGCACATTTATCGTTACCGTTATTGGGTGAAGGTGAAGTGTTTTTTGAAGGTAAAAGAATGGCTTCTGCCGAAGTTTTAAAACATTTTAACTGGGAACCAATTGTACTTCAGTCAAAAGAAGGATTGGCTTTATTAAACGGAACGCAGTTTATGAGTGCTTATGGAGCTCATATTTTATTAAAAGCCTATAAATATTCGTATTTGGCAGATTTAATTGGAACAATTTCGCTTGAAGGTTTTGATGGAAGAATTGAGCCATTTAATGAATTGATACATTATATACGTCCGCACAAAGGACAAATTGTAACGGCACAACGTATTAATGAATTTTTAGAAGGAAGCGAAATCATTGCTCAAGAGAAAAAACACGTTCAAGATCCGTATTCTTTCCGTTGTATGCCTCAAGTTCATGGAGCGTCAAAAGATGCAATTGATTATGTTAGAAAAGTATTCAAAACAGAGATTAACTCAGTTACAGATAATCCAAACATATTTATTGAAGCAGATCAGATTATTTCGGGTGGAAATTTCCATGGACAGCCTTTGGCTTTGGCTTTAGATTTTATGGCAATTGCTTTGGCTGAATTGGGAAGTATTTCTGAAAGAAGAACCTATCAATTGATTTCAGGATTGCGTAATCTTCCTGCTTTTTTAGTTGATAATCCAGGATTGAACTCTGGTTTCATGATTCCGCAATATACAGCGGCAAGTATTGCAAGTCAGAATAAACAATTGGCAACTCCGTCAAGTATAGACAGTATTGTTTCGAGTAACGGACAGGAAGATCACGTGAGCATGGGAGCAAACGGAGCTACTAAAGCTTTACGCGTTATGGATAATTTAGAGCGTATTTTGGCAATTGAATTGTTAAATGCTTCGCAGGCAATTGCTTACAGAGGGCCTTTGAAATCAAGCGATTTTATTGAGATGTTCTTGAATAGTTATAGAGAAGTAGTTCCTTTGGTAAAAGAGGATAGAATCTTACATTATGACATTGAAAAGACTATTTCGTTCCTTGATAGTTTCCAAATTGAAAACGATTTGTTAACAATGGCTTAACATTGTAAAATATTATTGAAGTAATTTTGCACTATCAAAAATATAAAAATGTCAATAAACAGTATTTTCCAATTTTTAGTGCCGAAAGACAAGAAATTCTTTCCACTTTTTGAAGAGGCTTCAAGCAATTTAATTGAATTAGCTTCTAATTTACACGAAGCTGTAAACCTTCCATTGAAAGAAAGAGAAGTTCTTTTTCAAAAAATTGATGAATTAGAGCAAAAAGGTGAAGATATTACGCGTCAAACCAATCTTGAATTGAGTAGAAATTTCATTACTCCATTTGATAGAGAGGATATTCATACCCTGATTACTTCTATTGATAACGTTGCCGATTACCTTCATGGTGCAGCAAGCCGTATGAAATTGTATCAAGTTGATAAGATTACAAAATCTATCAGAAAGATGACAGAAATCAACCTTGAAGCTTGTCAAAATATTGACAGTGCAGTAAAAGAGTTGAGAAACTTAAAGAATTTTAAAGTTATCAAAGATTCTTGTGCTAGAATTAACAAGCTGGAAAACAAGTCTGATAATGTATATAACAAAGCAGTTTTTGAAATTTTTGAAAACGAAACAGATGCTAAAAATATTATTAAATATAAAGAAGTGTTATCTGTTTTAGAATCAGCAACAGACAAGTGTAAGAGTGTTGCGAACATACTAGAATCTATTTCTGTAAAACATTCTTAATTCAATTTTTCATTCTGAAGTTATAATTTTATGACGCTACTTATATTAATTATAGTATTAGCTTTAATATTTGATTACATCAATGGTTTTCATGATGCGGCAAATGCTATAGCGACTGTTGTTGCTACAAAGGTTTTAACGCCTTTTCAGGCCGTTCTTTGGGCAGCATTTTTTAACTTTCTGGCTTATTGGGTTTTCGGATTTGGTGTTGCGGATACTGTTGCTAAAACAGCGCACACAATGGAAATTAACCTAGTGGTAATTCTTGCCGGTGTTATTGCGGCAATCTGTTGGAACTTACTAACTTGGTGGTTAGGAATTCCTTCAAGTTCTTCACATACTTTAATTGGAGGTTTTGCGGGAGCGGCTGTTGCACATGCAATTGCAGTTCATGGTTTCTCTGGTTATATTGGTGAAGACGGAACAACACATTATTGGTACGAAATTGTAAGCTGGTACAAGGCAGGAAAAGATGGAGCAATGCCTTCTGGAGTTCTTATTATCATTGCATTTATTGTTTTAGCGCCTTTATTAGGAGCTTTGGCTTCGTACTTAATTTCGATTTGGCTTTTAAATGCTTCTCGTAAAAGTATTGGTCCTAAGATTTTTACAGGACTTTTAATGATTGCAACTGTTTGGTTTGTTTATACTCAAATGATACCATATTCTGAAATCGAAAAACCTAGATTTGATTCGCATTTTTGGAGTGTTGCTTTTGAAGGTCATAATATTAAATGGTTTTTAGTTGCCTTTATTATCTTAACGGTAAGTGCTTTTTGTTTAATATTCAGTAGTTTGAATCTTCATCAAGCCGATGCTGCTTTGAAAAAAATGCAATTATTATCTTCTGCAGCTTTTAGTTTAGGTCACGGAGGAAATGATTCTCAAAAAGTAATGGGTATTATCGCTGCTGCGGTTGCGGTATATATCAACACAAATCCTGGTGTTCATATGGATGCTTGGTTAGATGTTGTTTTACCAAATGATGATTTAGGAATAAAAGGAGTAATGCCGGGATGGATTCCGTTAGCGTGTTATTCTGCAATTGCTGCGGGAACTTTAAGTGGTGGATGGAAAATTGTGAAAACAATGGGTTCTAAAATCACAAAAGTAAGTTCGTTTGAAGGAGTTGCAGCTGAAACTGCAGGTGCATTAACACTTTACTTTACAGAGCATTTAAAAATTCCTGTAAGTACAACGCATACTATTACGGGATCGATCATTGGAGTTGGATTAACAAAACGCGTATCTGCAGTAAGATGGGGAGTTACGGTAAGTTTAATTTGGGCTTGGGTATTAACTATTCCGATTTCAGCTTTATTAGCAGGTTTGGTTTATTTTGTACTAAGTATATTTATTTCGTAAAATGATTATTATGAAATGTGAGTTATAAATTGCATTTCATCTAAATATTTAAAAGCCGATTTCAATTTGAAATCGGCTTTTTTTTGTTTTAAAACTTTTGAAGATTTTTACGATTGTGTTTTCGTTTGTAATGCGTTTGTTTTAATTTCTTTTGGTCTTGCGAAATAATACTGATTGTGCCGTCTATTTCCAACATAGCGAGCTTTATATCTGTTAAATGTTCTAAACCATGTTCACGTGCCGCTTCTTTTAATTCGTCGTGTGATATGTCTAATTTGCTTAAGGCTTTAAAATCTAGTTTTCCGTTATGAATAAGAATCTCGGGTTTGTCTAAAAGTAAATTATTGAGCACTTTGTATCGGTGTGTTAGCTTTTTTATCGTAAAGTTAATTACAAATAAAACCAAAGCGGCTACTAAACCGCCAACAAGACTGGTATCTGGGCCAACCATTGCATTCTGAACTGAATTACTGATTAACAGAATTAAAATTATATCGGCTGTATTTAATTGCGAAAGTTCTTTTTTGCCAAATATTCGCAGAGCAATAGTCATAAAAAAGTAGACAGCGACACTTCTGATTATTATATCTAAATAAGGGAATTGTATCATTTTTATTCTTTTGTTTTACTAAAGTTAAATAAAAAAGCTTTGTCAAAGTTTTAAACTTTGACAAAGCTGCTAAATTATTTATGCGTTATTAAGTTTAAATGAACTTAATTATAGTTTGAAATTTTTCTCAATGGCTTTAATCATTTCGCCGGCAACATCTTTATTAGTTGCGCCTTCGATTCCTTCAAGACCTGGTGAAGAGTTTACTTCAAGTAATAAAGGTCCTTTAGACGAACGAATAATATCAACTCCGGCCACTTTTAAATCCATTGCTTTTGCGGCTTTTATAGCGATCTTTTTTTCTTCGGCAGTTACTTTTATTACAGATGCAGTTCCGCCAAGATGAATATTAGCTCTAAACTCGCCCGGCATAGCTTCACGCTGAATGGCAGCAACCACTTTCCCGTCGATTACAAAGCATCGAATATCTTTTCCGTTGGCTTCTTTAATGAATTCTTGAACTAGAATATTAGCATTTAAACTTTTAAAAGCATTGATAACACTTTCTGCTGCTTTTTTTGTTTCGGCTAAAACAACTCCTTTTCCTTGTGTTCCTTCTAATAGTTTGACAATTAAAGGTGAGCCGCCAACCATTTTGATTAAGTTGTCTGTATCAAGAGGAGAATTAGCAAAACCAGTTGTTGGAATATCAATTCCGCTGTTTAAAAGTAATTGCAGTGAGTATAATTTGTCGCGAGATTGTGTTATAGCTGTTGCTGAGTTTAAACAGAAAACTTTCAAAGCTTCAAACTGACGTGTTAATGCACAACCGTAGAATGTAATACTTGGACGGATTCTTGGAATAATTGCGTCAAATTGATTTAAAATTTTTCCGCCTCTGTAATGAATTTCAGGAGTTTTGGCGTCCAGTTTCATGTAGCATTCTTTGATGTTTAAAAAATGCATTTCATGACCGCGCATTTCGCCCGCTTCCATGATTCTTTTATTGCTGTATAATTCAGGATTACTGGCTAATAGTCCAATTCGTAAACCTGAACTGGCTTTTTCTGAATTTTGATATAATTCTTTAAGAGATTCTGGAGTAGGCTGTCCAAGAAGGTATTTTTCTTCTGGATCGACCAATACACGACCGCTCATAGCTTCGCGTCCTAAAAGCATTCTAAAGCCCATAGAATCACGGTTGGTCAAAGTCATTTCGATCGGCCATTTTGAATCGCCAATTTTAATGCTGGTTTGAATTACGTAACGATGTTCTCTAAAGCCGCTTGAGCTTTTTACAATTCTTTTGTCAACCAGCGGTGCTTCACAATGAATGATGGTTTTGATGTTATTTTGAATTGGATTAATGTCAAATTTCACCCAATTGGCATCATTTTTTATAAAAGGAGCTATGTTTATGGCGTGCATTGCCGAAGTTTTGGCACCAGAGTCAACCCGAGCCTTGATTGTCGGGATTCCTAGTTCTGGAAATGAACACCATTCTTCGCTGCCTAAAATGACTTTGTGTTGAAGCATACGTTGTTTTTTATTATAGAATTTAATATCCAAAAATAGCTATTTGCTTTTACTAAAGATAGTAAATTATCCAAAAAAAATACCCGTTATGTTATGAAAACGTAACGGGTATATTATTTCTGTTATAAATTTAAATCATTTTATTGATTTGTAGGCTCTTCAGCTTTGTGAATTTCTACTGAAAGCTCTTGTGAATCGTCTTTTAAGTCCATCATGATCTCATCACCAGAATGTATTTTTGAAGTGATGATTTCTTCGGCTAATAAATCCTCAACGTATTTCTGAATTGCTCTTTTAAGCGGTCTTGCACCAAATTGTCTGTCGAAGCCTTTTTCAGCAATAAATGCTTTTGCTTTGTCAGTTAAGCTTAGTTTGTAACCTAATTCAGCAATACGAGAATATAGTTTTTTAAGTTCAATTTCGATAATTAAATCAATATCAGCTTTTTCTAATGCGTTGAATACGATTACGTCGTCAATTCTGTTTAAGAACTCAGGAGCAAAAGTTTTCTTTAAAGCATTTTCGATAATGCTTTTTGAGTTTTCATCGGCTTGAGCCACTTTTGCAGCAGTTCCGAATCCTACACCTTGTCCAAAGTCTTTCAACTGACGTGCACCAACGTTAGATGTCATGATGATGATAGTGTTTTTAAAGTCGATTTTACGACCTAAACTATCTGTTAAATATCCATCATCTAAAACCTGAAGCATCATATTAAATACATCTGGATGCGCTTTTTCGATTTCATCTAAAAGAACAACACAATATGGTTTTCTACGAACTTTTTCAGTCAATTGTCCGCCTTCTTCGTAACCTACGTATCCTGGAGGCGCTCCAACTAAACGAGAGATTGCAAATTTCTCCATGTATTCACTCATGTCGATACGAACTAATGCATCTTCAGAATCGAATAATTCTTTTGCAAGAACTTTTGCTAATTGCGTTTTACCAACACCAGTCTGACCTAAGAAAATAAATGAACCAATTGGTTTGTTAGGATCTTTAAGTCCGGCTCTGTTACGCTGAATAGAACGTGCAATTTTAAGAACAGCTTCGTTTTGACCAATTACTTTGTTTTGAATTAATTCAGGTAATTGAGCTAGTTTGTTACTTTCTGTTTGCGCAATTCTGTTTACAGGAATACCTGTCATCATTGATACAACATCGGCTACGTTATCTTCTGTAACTTCAATTCTGTTGTTTTTAGAATCTTCTTCCCATTGTTCTTGAGCAGCAGCTAGATCTTTTTCTATGCGTTTTTCATCGTCGCGAAGTTTGGCAGCTTCTTCATATTTTTGTTTTTTAACTACCATGTTTTTCATTTCACGAACTTCCTCTAATTGACGTTCTAAATCAAGAATTTGTTTAGGAACATCAATATTGGTAATGTGAACGCGAGATCCTGCTTCGTCAAGAGCATCAATCGCTTTGTCTGGTAAGAAACGCTCAGACATATATCTGTTTGTTAATTTAACACAGGCTTCGATTGCTTCTTGGGTATAAGTTACGTTGTGGTGATCTTCGTATTTATCTTTTACGTTATTTAAAATTGCAATTGTTTCTTCAACAGAAGTTGGTTCAACAATTACTTTTTGGAAACGTCTTTCTAAAGCGCCGTCTTTTTCAATATACTGTCTGTACTCGTCTAGAGTAGTAGCACCAATACATTGAATTTCTCCTCTTGCTAAAGCAGGTTTGAACATGTTTGAAGCATCAAGTGAACCTGTTGCTCCGCCGGCACCTACAATAGTGTGGATTTCGTCAATAAAAAGAATAATATCGTCGTTTTTTTCAAGCTCGTTCATTACGGCTTTCATTCTTTCTTCAAATTGTCCTCTGTATTTTGTACCAGCAACTAAACTTGCTAAATCAAGAGTTACGACACGTTTGTGGAAAAGAATACGAGATACTTTCTTTTGAATAATACGCAAAGCAAGTCCTTCTGCAATAGCAGATTTACCAACTCCAGGTTCTCCAATAAGAAGCGGATTGTTCTTTTTTCTACGGCTTAGAATTTGTGAAACGCGTTCAATTTCTTTTTCGCGTCCAACAACTGGATCTAGTTTTCCTTCTTCAGCCATTTCTGTTAAATCTCTCCCAAAATTATCCAAAACAGGAGTTTTAGATTTTTTGTTTGACTTATTGGCTGGATTATTGAAACTACTTTCTTTTAGACTGTCATCTTGTCCTGAATCGTCATTATACGATTCGTTTCTTGGCAAGTTTTCTAAGAATTCTTCTTCGTTTGGCGTCATGTTTAAATATTGTTCTTTAGCTATGTCATAATCTATTTTTAGTTTATTCAACAGCTTGGTTGTTGGATCGTTTTCGTTTCGTAAGATACATAAAAGCAAGTGAGCTGTACTAATTGATGAGCTTTGGAATACTTTAGCTTCAAGAAAAGTGGTCTTCAGGGCTCTTTCGGCCTGTCGGGTAAGATGAAGATTTTTCTTTTCGGCATTTACTTCCACGCTGTGGTTAGCTGGACTCAGTATTTCTACTTTCCTGCGTAAATGATCTAAATCGACTGCTAGGTTATTAAGTATATGAATAGCTTTTCCGTTACCATCTCTTAAAATGCCCAGCATTAGATGTTCAGTACCAATAAAGTCGTGTCCTAAACGAAGGGCTTCTTCTTTACTGTATGTAATAACATCTTTTACTCTTGGTGAAAAATTATCATCCATAATATATAATTGGTATTGTAAATTTAGTGAATTACAGTTTGAAAAACAAAAACCGTACCCATCGAGAACTCCTGTCAGCTAATTGACAAAAAAAATAACAAAAAAACAGTTAAAAAACGCTTAATTTATTAACTAAAAAGCAAAATAAAGTTGTTAATAAATCATTGAAATAAGTGTAAGTAAATAGCTGAAAAAATTCCAAAAAAACGTATCTTGGCACGCTTTGAAACTAATATAATTATTTAAACATAACAACTTATGTCTGAAGGAGAAAAGTTAATTCCTATTAACATTGAAGATGAAATGAAATCAGCTTACATCGATTATTCGATGTCAGTAATTGTATCGAGAGCGCTTCCGGATGTTAGAGATGGCTTGAAACCAGTGCATCGAAGAGTTCTTTACGGAATGTATGATTTAGGTGTGACGTCAAGATCTGCCCATAAAAAGTCTGCGAGAATTGTAGGAGAGGTTCTGGGTAAGTATCACCCGCACGGAGATACTTCTGTATATGATGCAATGGTGCGTATGGCTCAAGAATGGAGTATGCGTTATTTATTAGTGGACGGTCAAGGTAACTTTGGATCTGTAGATGGAGACAGCCCGGCAGCAATGCGTTATACTGAGGCTAGAATGCGTAAAATCTCAGAAGATATTATGGCAGATATCGAAAAAGAAACAGTTGATTTTCAATTGAACTTTGACGATACTTTATATGAGCCAAAAGTAATGCCTACAAGAGTTCCTACTTTATTAGTAAACGGAGCAACAGGTATTGCAGTTGGTATGGCGACAAATATGCCGCCGCACAATTTAACTGAAGTTATTAATGGTACTTTAGCATACCTTGATAATAATGATATTGAAGTAGATGAATTAATGACGCATATTAAAGCTCCAGATTTTCCAACTGGTGGTGTAATATATGGTTATGAAGGAGTTCGTGAAGCTTTTAAAACGGGTAGAGGACGTATCGTAATGCGTGCCAAAGTTGGTTTTGAAGAAGTTGATGGAAGAGAGTCTATTATTGTAACCGAAATACCTTATCAAGTTAACAAAGCCGAGATGATTAAACGTACGGCTGATTTAGTTAATGAGAAAAAGATCGAAGGTATCGCAAATATTCGTGACGAGTCTGATAGAAATGGTATGCGTATCGTTTATATTTTGAAACGTGATGCTACACCAAACGTAGTTTTAAATACCTTATATAAGTATACTTCTTTACAATCTTCTTTCAGTGTAAATAACATTGCACTTGTAAAAGGCCGCCCGCAAATGTTGAATCTAAAAGATATGATTCACTATTTTATTGAGCACCGTCATGATGTAGTAGTTAGAAGAACGCAGTTTGAATTACGCAAAGCAGAAGAAAGAGCTCATATTTTAGAAGGTTTAATTATTGCTTCTGATAATATTGATGAAGTAATTGCAATTATTAGAGGTTCTAAAAATACAGAAGAAGCTCGTGATAAATTAATCGAAAGATTTAAATTATCTGATATTCAAGCTCGTGCAATTGTTGAGATGCGTTTGCGTCAGTTAACAGGTCTGGAGCAAGATAAATTAAGAGCTGAGTTTGAAGAGTTAATGAAATTAATTGAGCATTTGAAAGCTTTATTAGCAGATGTTAATTTAAGAACGAATTTAATTAAAGAAGAATTAGAAGAAATTCGTGAGAAATACGGAGACGCTCGTCGTTCTCAAATTGAATATGCAGGTGGAGATGTAAGTATTGAAGATTTAATTGCTGATGAAAATGTAGTAATTACAATTTCGCACGCTGGTTATATCAAACGTACAAATCTTACTGAATACAAAACTCAAAATAGAGGTGGAGTTGGACAAAAAAGTGCAGGAACAAGAGATCAAGATTTCCTTGAGCATATGTTCGTTGCGACAAACCACCAATATATGATGTTCTTTACGCAAAAAGGAAAATGTTTCTGGATGCGTGTTTACGAAATTCCAGAAGGAAGTAAAACAGCTAAAGGAAGAGCAATTCAGAATTTAGTGAACATTGAAAGTGATGATAAAGTAAAAGCTTTTATTTGTACACAAGACTTAAAAGACAAAGATTATATCAATACTCATAATCTTGTAATGGTAACTAAACAAGGACAGGTTAAGAAAACTTCTCTAGAGAAATATTCTAAACCTCGTGTAAATGGTGTTGCTGCTATTACAATTAAAGAAGGAGATGAGCTTCTTGAAGCGAAATTAACTGATGGAGAAAGCCAAATTATCTTAGCAGTTAAATCAGGTAAACTAGTTCGTTTTGAAGAAACAAAAACACGTCCGATGGGAAGAACAGCTTCTGGAGTTCGTGGAATTACTTTAAAAGACGAAACTGATGAAGTAATTGGTATGGTTACCGTTGCTAAAAATGATGTAAACGATTCGCAAATTCTTGTTGTAACTGAAAATGGATACGGAAAACGTACCAAATTAGTTGATGATGATGGTGAAGATGTTTACAGAATTACTAACCGTGGTGGAAAAGGAGTTAAAACTCTTAATATTACGGAGAAAACAGGAAAATTAATTTCGATTAACGCCGTTACAGATGCTGATGATTTAATGATTATCAATAAATCTGGATTAACTATCAGAATGGCTATTGAGGATTTACGTGTTATGGGACGTGCAACTCAAGGTGTGAGATTGATTAACTTAAAAGGAAAAGATTCTATCGCTGCAGTTACAAAAGTAATGAAAGATGATGTTGAAGAAGTTGTTGTAGATGAGGATGGTAATGTTGTTGAAAATGTAATCGAAAGAGTTAAGCCAGACTTAGAAGTTCTTGAAGACGAAGGTGTTGTAGAAGATGATGATGAAGATGACTCTGAAGAAGAAATTGAAGACGAAGACGATTCAGAGGAAGAAGAATCAGAAGAATAATTATAAACCACTAAAATAAAATTAAATATTCAAATTGAACATTATGAAAAGTAAATATGTAATACTTGCATCAGCACTACTGATTTCAGTAGCTACTTTTGCTCAAAAAGATCAAATAAAAAATGCTGAGAAGGCATTAAAAAGCGGAGATGCTCAAGGAGCAGTCACTATATTAAAAGATGCACAAAACTTGATCGCTAATGCTAAAGATGTTGAGCAGGCTCAGTACTATTTTGTACAAGGAAATGCTCTTTTAGATTTAGCAAACAAAAAAGTTGAAGAAAGTAAAAACTTATCTGCAGCAGCTGAAAGCTATAAAAAATTAATTGAAGTTGAGAAAACATCAGGTAAACTTAAGTATTCAACTCAAGCTGCGGCTTCAATCGTAGAAATCAAAGGAAAATTGATTAATTCTGCAATTGCTGATACACAAAATAATAAAAGCAAAGAAGGTGCTCAGAAATTATATGACGCATATTTGTTAGATAAAAAAGATACTATTAATCTTTATTATGCAGCTTCTACAGCGGTAAATGCTCAAGATTTTGATACTGCACTTCCAATGTACGAAGAGTTGAAAAAATTAAACTATTCTGGAAAAGGAACTATGTATACTGCAGTTAATAAAGCAAGCGGTAATGATGATAGTTTTAACAACGCAAAAGAAAGAGATTTAGCTGTAAAGTTAGGAACTCACGAAAAACCTAAAACAGAAGCGATTCCTTCAAAAAGAGGTGAAATCTATAAAAACTTAGCATTAATTTTAGTTCAAAAAGGACGTACTGAAGATGCTAAGAAAGCTATTTCTGATGCAAGAAAAACAAATCCAGAAGATACTTCTTTGATTTTAACAGAAGCAAACTTATACCTAGAAACTAAAGATTTCGATATGTATAAAAAATTGGTTGGTGAAGCATTAGAAAAAGAACCAAACAACGCTGATTTAGTTTTTAATTTAGGTGTATTAAGTGCAAATGCAAAGAATACTGCTGATGCTGAGAAATATTACTTAAAAGCTATCGAAATCAATCCTAGTTATACTAATGCATACCTTAACCTTGCTGCATTAAAATTAGAAGCTGAAAGACCAATTATCGATGAGATGAATAAATTGGGAACTTCTGCAAAAGATATGAAGCGTTACGATGTTTTGAAAGCACAAAGAGAAAATGTTTTTAAAGGTGTAATTCCTTACCTTAAAAAAGCAAATGAGCTTGATCCTAAAAACGAAGATGTTGCTAAAACATTATTAGGAGTTTACAAAGCGTTAGAAATGACTGCTGAAGCAAAAGCGCTAAAAGCTACTATGAACTAATAGTTTTATAGCTGTTATATAAAAAAAAACCATCAGTCGCGGCTGATGGTTTTTTTTTATGATTTGTTTTCAGCTTAATTTACTAGTGCTGCCGAAAGAGTAATTGTTGTGTTTAAGAGTTTCGAAATCGGACAGATTTCTTTTGCTTTTGCCGCTGTTTTATCAAACTCTTCTGCAGAAATTCCAGGAACTTTTCCTTTTAAGTCCAAATGAATTAAAGTGATAGAGCCGTCTTCAAAAGTTACTGTCGCTTCTGTAGATAGATCATCAGCAGTAAAACCTGCTTCGTTAAGTAAGAAACTTAATTGCATCGTAAAACAGCCTGAATGAGCTGCAGCGACTAATTCTTCAGGATTTGTACCAACGCCATCCGCAAATCTAGTCTTAAAAGAGAGTTGGGCTTTGTCTAACGTTGTGCTTTGTGTAATTATAGTTCCTTTTCCTTCCATACCGGTTCCTTGCCAGTTGGCATTTGCTTTTCTTGTAAATTTCATTTTCTGTCGTTATTAGAATTAATACTAGTATGCTTAATTTGTTGATTATCAAATATAATCAATATTTTTTAGAACGGTTTTACGAAGTTTGATGATAATGTTAAATTTCGGGTTGAAATGAGATGAAGGTTGGGGCGAATTTTACCTTAAAGCACGCTAAGATTTTTGTTTTACATTGCGGTTAGAGAAACACAAAGTTCGCAAAGCTTTGTATTGAATCAGCTTTGCGAACTTTGTGTTTTTCTAACAAGTTTGCCTATAAAAACTTTGCTTGCTTTGCGGTGAAAAAAACGGTTTAACATAAAAAAGGTGTAACGAACAAATCATTACACCTTTTTTTTATTGTTTAAACTTAAAACGTTATTCTTGACCTAAGTTTCTTAATTGCTTTAATTTGTCTTTCCAAACGTCTAGACTTTCTTTATGAATCGCTATATTTTTGCGAACTTCAAGAACAATTGAATTCTCTTTTTTAGCATTTTTAGTATTCGCAAAAAATTGAATATTATTCTCTAATTGGAAAATTTCGTTTTGAACTTCTTCAATTTTACGCATCAAGAAAATCTTTTCATTATCTAATTTACGAGTGTCGTTGCTGTCACTCAATGAATCAATTCGATTAGAAAAACGAATCATTTCAGTTTCTTTTTTGCTTAAGCTTAATTTTTCAAAAAGAGCATCAAGGATTTTGTTGAATTTTCCTTCAATATGACGTCTTGAAAAAGGAACTTTTCCATAACCTTTCCAGATTTCAATATGCTTTTTAATAGCATCTAAATCAGTTTTATGGTCTCCTGTCAATTGATAAGTACGAAGAATATCTAAATATGCTTTTTTGTTGTCAAAAGCAGCAACTTCGTCACCGTTTTCTTCTGATTTGTGTTCTTTTAGTTTATCGAAATAATGATTGCAGGCATCTTTGAATTCTTTCCAGATTTTGTCTGAATATTTTTTAGGAACGTGACCAATCTGTTTCCACTCTTCTTGAATTTGTTTCATGATTGGAGTAGTTGCATTAAAGTCAACACTTTCCTGTAATTCTTTGGCTTTAGCAACAAGAGCCATTTTTTTATTCAAATTGTCGTTTTGATCTTTTTTAATGTCTTTGTAAAACGAATTTTTAAATGCATTAAAGTTTCTTACGGCAGTTTTGAACGCAGCCCAAGTCTCTTCATTAACTTCTGACGGCACTTTTCCTGCTGCGAAAAACTCATTTCTAAGCGCTTCAACTTTTTGAATTTGTACCAGCCATTGCGAATGTGAATTTACTTTCTCAGTTCCTAGAACTTCGATCTTTGCAATGATTTCTTTTTTTACTTCAAGATTATTGTGTTCGTTTGCACGCTGACTTTCAAACAAAAGCTCTCTTTTGTCATGGATCTTTTTTGTCAATTCGCTAAACTTATTCCAGATACTATCGCGGTGTTCCTTAGAAACGGGACCAATATCTTCTTTCCAAAGCCTATGTAAATCTTGTAATTCACGGAATGCCTTGCTTATGTCGCTTTCATTTACAAGTTCTTCAACTCTTGCAATAATTTTTTGCTTTTGCTCTAAATTGTGTTTAAAGTCTAAGTCTCTCGCTTCACGATCTAAATGCAGATAATCATAAAAATTTTCTACATGAAAATGGTAATTGTTCCAAACGTGATTGTATTTGTCTTTTGGAATCGCTCCAGCATTTTTCCATCGTTCTCTTAAATCATTAAAATGCTTAAGAGTGTCTTTTATGTTTTCCTGTGGATTTATCAACTCTTTTAACTCTTCTACAATCGCAAGACGATTCTCTAAGTTTGATTTTAAGTTGCTTTGTAAATGTTTAAAATGAGCATTTCTTTTCTCTCTAAAAACATTATAATATTCATCAAATTTAGATTTCAAAGGAGAATGATATTCAAACTCTTCGTTTGGATCTTCTTTAGAAGCATTAAACTCTTCTTTTTTCTCTTCTATAAGATGATTGTATTGTAGTAAAAATGATTTCTTTATTTCTTCAATATGGTCTTTTACAGACATTATTTTGTCTATACTTACCAGTTTCTTTAACTCGTCAACAAGTGCGTCTAATGTAAAAGTGTGATAATCCTTCATAGGAATATCATGACGCTCTTTCAGCGTTTCGTCTTCACTTTCTTCAGCATTAGAATTTGTGATGGCATCCAGCGCATTTTGATGATCTGTCTCTTCAGTTTCTACATTTTTTTCTTCTTCAATTTCAGTGTTCGAAATTGAAATTTCAGATACTGGTTCAGAAACAGGTGTTTCTATTGTATCGTTTTGTGTAGAATCAGTAGTATCGATTTCTAATTTTCCGTCTGCTTCTTGCAGGTTATCATTCTTTTCTTCTAACATTTTAAATGTATAAGGTTTTTACTTTAACAGTGCGAAAGATAGTAAAGGTGTTTCTAAATACAAAATAAATCGTTTGTTTATACGCTATTTTACGATGAAATTCTTATTTAATGAAGATGTTTAGAAATATGATATCTGTTTTTTAGATTTTTTTTTGAAGTAAATTTAAATTGAGAATAGATATTCTTTTAAGAAAAAAGCTTGAAAGTTTGCATTTCTATTGAGGAGTATTGCTTTTGTTATTAGAAAGAAGAAAAGTATTGATTGTTAAATAATCTTCGGACACGATAACATTAAAACAAAATCAACATCCCGACTTCGATACCAAAGTTGTAAGTTTTATGACCGCCAAAAGCAACGCTTGGATGAACATATGCCATATCATTTTTGGTGATTTTTCTGCCAAACTCAACAAAAGCATTATTCGGAAAACCTTTGTTTATGGCATTGTATCTAAAAGCAGCGTCGGCTGCAATCCAGTTTTTGCCAATAATGAACATAAAGTAGTTTTCGAATGCGGTGGTATTAATGTCATTTCTATTGCTGGATCCAGCAAAGCTGCTTTGATTTTCTAATGAAGTGATCCATAAAAGTTTATTCGGGATAAGATATTTTCCGTAGAAAACTGCTGGAGCAAATACCCATTTTCCAGATCCTAAAGCAGGATCTACAGCTGAATTTGAAAGTACTCTTGCACGAAAAGCGATACCGCCATTTTTTTGTTCTAAGTATGGAATATAACTAACACCAACGCCGATATCTCCAATTCCAGTTTTATTGATAGAAGAAGTATTTGAAGAAACTAACGGAAGATCGACTCTTAAATTCCATGCTTTGTTTGCAATTGGATGTAAGAATCGAAGTTCAGTTGTATTAAACGAGCCATTGTCTGTATCTAAATATTCATTAAAAAGTAAAATTGTTTTTAGATAGTAATGATAACGGGCTTCCGAATAAAGGTTTGATGAATTTATATCGATATCACTAGAGTCCTGTGCCTCTGCAGAAAAAGTAATCAAAAAGCATATAAAAAAAAATAGTGGCGATTTTTTCATAACTACTTATTAATGAGTAGTCTAATTTATGAAAAAATACTTTACTATTTTTATTTTAGGTGCATATTACTTGTTCCATATTTTCCAAGCTTTTTCGGCTTGAAAAATAAGCATATCGTATCCGTTTTTTATTACAGCTCCTCTTTCTTTTGCATTTTTTAAGAATTGAGTTTCTGCCGGATTGTAAATTAAGTCATAAGCAATATGCTTGTCTGTAAAAAACTCGTACGGAAGATCTGGACAAGCTTCTATATTTGGACTTGTTCCCACTGGTGTACAATTGATAATGATTTTGAAATTATCAAAAGTAGTGGCATTGATTAAATTATAATCGATAATATTTTCTTTTGCTTCTCTTGAAACAAAAATGTACGGAATGTCAAGTTCATCTAGAGCAAAGGCAACGCCTTTTGATGCGCCGCCTGTTCCTAGAATAAGTGCTTTTTTATGATGTGGTTCTAATAAAGGTTTTAACGATTTTTTAAAGCCGTAATAATCGGTGTTGTATCCTTTTAGTTTGCCTTTTTTAGTGAATTTAATCGTATTTACAGCGCCTATTAGAGCTGCTTTTTTTGAAAGTTTGTCTAAAAAGGGAATGACTTGTTCTTTGTAAGGAATTGTTACATTTAAACCCTTTAAATCAGGGTTATTCTTGATTAATCCTTTGAAATGATCAATTTCAGAAATGTCAAAATTTTCATAGGTGTTACCGGCAAAAACTTCATCATTGAATTTCTCTGTGAAATAACCTTTTGAAAATGAGTAACTAATATTACGACCTAGTAAGCCAAAACGTCTTTTTAAAATACCAATCATTATTGTTTTCTGTGTTTTTCGATATAATTTTTAACTGTTTTTTTTGTCCAAACTACTGGAAATAAATCTTCGATCAAAATATAATTATCGAAGTTTAAGCGTAAGCCATTACTTAAATGAAATTTTGCTTTTGTATTATCTTGAATCATAAAGTACAATCCTGCCAAACGATATTCGATTTCATTTTCTTCTGGAAAATACTCAGAAGCTTGTAATAAAGTTTGTATTGCGCTGTCAAATTCTCCTAAAAACTGAAGAATATCGACCCAGAATAACCAAGTGTCTAAAGCATGATCTCCAAATTCTACTGCTTTTCTATAACCAAATTCAGCTTCTTCAAAAAAGTTCATTTGTTTGTTTATGGTTGCATAACGCTTCCAGTACAAACGATTTTGATTGTCGATAGCTAAAGCTTTATTGACAAAAAATAATGCTTTTTGAAAGTTTTTTTGACGAACATAAAAATCTGTAATAGCGATCCATCCTTTATCTAAAAGTGGATCTTCGTGTACAGTTTGATTGTAATACTGTAACGCTTTTATCGAATTTCCAAGCTTTTCGTAGCATTTTCCAATACGCAATAAAGCATAAGAAGTTGCATCGTCTAATTCGATTGTACGATTATAGCTTTCTATTGCTTCATTGTATTTTTTTAGACGTTCGTAAGCTTTGGCTTTTTCCATAAATGCACCTAAAAACTCATCGTCGATTAAGGTTGCATAATCAAAAGCGCGAATTGCATTTTCGTATTCTTTTACTCCGTAATGTAAACGCCCAAGCTGATGCCAAGCAATTTCGCTGTACGGATTTTTGTTAATGTATTCGTTAAGATAGAGAATGGCTTCTTGGTTTTGATCTAAAAATTCAAAACAATAAACCACATTGTATAAGGCAGATTGATCTTCTAAGTCTTCTTCAAGACATTTGATGAAGTTGTCTTTTGCCATTTCGAGGTTATCCATAAAAAGATATTCCATTCCAATCAAATTGTACACGTCAGCATAGTCATCTGTATATTGCAGTGCTATTTTAAGTAGTTCTACCGCTTTTTCGTGTTGATCTCTTTTCGAACAAATATTGGCTTTCTGGATATAAATTTCCTCGTTGTTAGGTTCAATCGCATATAACTCGTTTAAAAGCTTTTCAGCGATTTCAAGTTTGTCGTCATAAACCAGCATTTCTACTTGTACTAATTTTAAGCCTGTAGATTTTGGATGTTGGTCTAATGCAAGTTTTAAGGCCTTTTTTGCTAAATTAGCCTTGCCTATGTCTAAATAATGAAGAATGATTTCTTCAAATTCTTCAGAATCAAAAAAGAGTACTTTGTTAGTTTTTAACATCGACTCAAATTTGGATAGGGATAGGTTATAATCTTCTTCTTCGTTGCTTAATTGCATACTTTGTTTTATTTGAAATTAGCCTGTTATAAAATTAGGCAACCATATTATTGATGTGGGAAAGGAAAATTAATTGTTGTGAACAATTTAATTAACAATATGGACAGAATTCCGATTCTGTTTTTAGTCATAATCTTCTGATAACAAAAAGATTATTTGATTATTATTTTAGTAACTGAGATGTCAAACAGGTTCTAATTGCTGTTGAAATAAGTCTTGCTATTTATTAGACTTGTTCCTTTTTCAATATTTCATCCATAACATTTAAAATTATGGCACAGCCTTCTTTTATTTCTTCTTCTGAAATAGTTAATGGCGGTGTTATTCTTATAGCGCATCCTTCAAAGAGCAGCCAGAATAAAATTAGTCCTTTGTCTTGACAGTTTAAAATGACCTGATTGGTTATTTCGGCCGTTTCAGTCATAGCGGCAAGCATTAATCCTTTTCCTCTTACTTCTTTTATCAAAGGATGTACCAAAAGTGATCTAAAAAGTTTTTCTTTCTCTAAAGTTTGCTGCATTAAATTTGTTTCAGTTAATTCCTGCAAAGTAGCAAGACAGGCTGACGCAATGACAGGATGACCTCCAAAAGTAGTGATATGTCCAAGTTTAGGATTCTCGGTTAAAAGATCCATTTTTTCAGCCGAAGCTGTAAATGCTCCAACAGGCATTCCGCCTCCCATACCTTTTCCCATTACCACAATATCTGGAATAACATCATAGTTTTGAAAACCAAAAAGCTTTCCTGTTCTTCCAAATCCCGGTTGAATTTCATCTACAATAAACATTGCACCAACTTCATCACAACGCTTGCGCACCTTTTGCAGAAAATTATTTTCGGGCTGAATAAAACCAGCTCCGCCTTGAATAGTTTCTAGCAAAATTGCAGCTGTTCTAGTTGTGATTTTTTCTAAATCGGCTTCGTTATTAAAAGTGATAAAATCTACATCAGGAAGTAAAGGACGAAAAGCTTGTTTACGCTCTTCAAATCCCATTACACTCATAGAGCCCATTGTGTTTCCGTGATATGCGTTATGACAAGAAATAAGCTGGCTTCGTCCAGTTACTCTTTTAGCTAGTTTTAAGGCACCTTCAATGGCTTCTGTACCCGAATTTACTAAATAGGTTTTATTTAAAGATTCTGGAAGCAAAGAAGCTATTAATTTGCAGTATTGAACAGCAGGACTTTGCGAATATTCTCCATAAACCATCACATGAGAATATTTGTCCAGCTGGTCTTTTATCGCTTGATTGACTCTTGGATGCTGATGTCCCAGCGTACAAGCCGAAACCCCGGCAACAAAGTCTAAATATTTTTTATTACTTGTATCGTAAATATAGGAACCAATGGCATGCGAAACTTCCATTCCTAATGGATATGGGGATGTTTGTGCTTGGTATTTTATAAAATCTGGATTCATTTTTTTAAAGGTTCAAAGTAACAAAGGTACTAAGGTTTAAAAGTCTTAAAGTTAATTGTATGTAATCTTTAAAATTGGAACCTAAATACTATTTGTGATTTGTTATATTTTTTCAATAGACTCAATATCTAATACATCACTCAATCGGCTTAAACTTCTTTTAGATAAACGTCTAAATGCTAGTTCAATAAAAATAAACCGAATCATTAGGATTTGAACTGTCGCGGCTGCAATTAATACAACAGCTAAATTTGGTTCTTGACTAAGTAATTGAGCAATAAGACCAGCAATTGGCAGACATAAAATGATGCTTAGCAAAATCTGAAAAGCTTTGTTTATCTCTATGTTTACAGTTCCGTTTTTGTTACTAATCTCTCCATTTAACACGCAGAATGCGCCTTTTCCAATTTCAGATGAAATTATTCGAAAGCTATTGTTAGTAATAATTCCAAGAAAAGACTTATCTGTTATTTTTGAGCTTAAGCTCTCAGAAATTTGTGTTCTTCTTTTTAAACGTTCAAGAGATTCTACTGGTTCTCCAATTATTTTGAAGCTGTAATTGCTTGTTGGAAATATTTTCATTTTTGTGAACGCCGTATAAGCTTAGAATTTGAAAACTATTATTTGCTGCTTTTTTTATTTTCTTTAGCAGCAGGTTTTGCAGCGGGTTTCTTTTTGTCGTAGTCTCGTGTCTCTTTCCTGACTTTCATTGGGACATTCTCTTTAGCTTCCTCGTCTTTTCCTTGCTTTACTAATTTGTCATTCATTTCATTATCCTCGGCAGTAAAAATATCATCTTTTGATTTTATTCTTTCATCGCCGCGCCAGACGAAACCTCGCAATTTACGCGCATTTTCAGGTAAATCTTCTTCAGGATAAATATCGCCGTCGACTCTGTTAAAGAATGTAATAGTTTCTACTGCGTTATTTTCTAAAATCAGATTAATTTTACTGCTTACATTTTTATTAATTCCAATTAATTCATTGGCGTCATTCCGCATGAAATAAACAACTTCGGTGTTTTTAATAACATCCACATCGTGAAGTTTACCTTCCTTAAATTTTCCGAACAAATTGAGTCCCTTGACTTGATTGTAGCCCGTTCCTAATGTATCCTTTGAAATAAGAAAAGTATTGTTGAGGACTTTTAAAGAATCTAGTTTTTTAGTGTTATTATCGCCAATTAAATGCATAATATCACCAGTAATCTGACTGCCGCCATTCCATAAAATTGGATTGCCAATAAGTTTGGTTAAAGCCGTTTTAGAATTAGAATGTATCGAATCACATTTACCGCTCATATCTGTTTTGTAGAAACGTACATTTTTAAAAGCCCTTAAAATGCGTTCGCCTTCTTTTCCTGTAACCATTAGTTTTTGACCGTGAATATATACAGAGTCATTTTCTACAAAGTTAACCGCAACAGCTCTTTTGGTCACAAACATGGAATCTTTTAGTTTATAAACTTCGGCATAATGACCTTTTACAATACCTCGATTTATAGAATCAGTGATTTTTACATTTCGAGTTGCCGATGCAAATTCAGTATTTCGGTTATAATACAAACTATCACCTTCTATAAGTCGATCATCGTATTTTATATACGATTTTCGTAGAAAATGCGCGAGGTTTTTTTTGGTGTCATAAAAACCTTTTTCTGTATAAATATAGTTAGCTTTACTAGTTATAGTCGATGGTCCAAGTAAATAGGTGTGTCCCGAATTACTGTAATAATCTAAGTGATTTGATTTTACAACATATTTTGGGTTGGTAAGAGTAACCGCAGTTAAAAACTGAAATTTTTTCTCTGCAACAAAATATTTCCCAGATTTACTGACTAATGTATTGTCTTTGTTGATGATTGTACCTTTAGTATTATAAAAAACTTCTTGAACATTTCTATCAAAATTGATAGTGTCTGTTTGTAAAGTTGCATCTGGCGAAGTCATTACAGCGTTTCCTGTTGCGAATGCTTTTTTGATATTTCCGCTGTACTCTGCATATTTACTGTTTAGAAACAAAGTATCGCCTTGAACCAACTGTACATTTCCAAAGGCTTTTAGATAATTTTCTTTTTGAAAAAAGTAGGCTTTGTTGCAAGTAAGAACAACGCCATCATGATTTACCTTTACATTTCCAGTTAGTAAAATTCCGTCAGGTACTAAAACTTGATCAACATCTAAGAAATCAGAATGCTCTATGTTAATTTTTTTTGGTGCCTGAGCAGTTTTTGAAGCTTGTGCAGAAATGAATTGTATGCTTAATAAAAGCAGACAAGATATAAAAAAGAGTAATTTCTTCAAGTGATTAAATTTTTGTCAAATTTATGAAAAAGGTTACAACCTTATATTGTTATTAGCATTAATTTATAAATGTTTATTTTTAGGTTCAGAGGTTCAAAGAAGCAAAGGTCCAAAGTTTATATTTGAAACATAGTTCATTTTTTTTACTTATTTTAAACCTTTGCTTCTTTGAACTTTTGCAACTTTGAACCTTCTCCTGTAATTTATCAACAAAATATTTAACTCTAACGTTGTAGTGATGCATTTTTGAAGTTAAAAAGTGTAAATCAAAATTTGTGTTCTTTAGGGTGTAGAAAATAAACTAAATTTAGGAATTAGTTTTTGGATTAGGATTTAAGTTTCTGGTTCAAGAAAGTATGTCTTAGATTTAAAAATATGATAAAAAGTAAATTATTTGCTGTTGGAATAGCCGTAACAATTTTGTTTTCGGGCTGTAAAACAAAAGAGTTAAAAATGAGTGAAGTAAAAGACGAAAATTCAAAAGAACATAAAATTGTAGTGTATCAGGTTTTTACCCGATTGTTTGGCAATAAAAATAAAACCAATAAACCTTGGGGAACAATTGAAGAGAATGGAGTAGGGAGGTTTAATGATTTTACTGATAAAGCACTTAATGAAATTAAAGATTTAGGAGTTACTTACATTTGGTATACCGGCGTTCCACATCATGCGTTGGTTGGAGATTATACAGCATACGGAATTTCAAATGATGATCCTGAGGTAGTAAAAGGTCGTGCGGGATCACCTTATGCAGTTAAAGATTATTATAATGTAAACCCAGATTTGGCAGTAAATCCAGCAAATAGACTTCAGGAATTTGAAAACTTAATTGCCCGAACGCATAAAGCTGGCCTAAAATTAATTATTGATATTGTTCCCAATCATATCGCCAGAAAATATGAAGGAAAGAATAATCCTGAAGGTGTTAAAGATTTTGGTGCTGATGACGATGTAAATGTAGAGTACAAAAGAGATAATAACTTTTATTATATTCCAAAAACACACTTTGAAATTCCTGATGGAGATATTCCGTTAAACGGAGAAAAAAATCCTATGGTTGATGGTTTTTTTGATGAAAACCCTGCAAAATGGACAGGAAATGGTTCACGTAAAGTAAAACCAGACCAAAATGACTGGTACGAAACGGTAAAGGTGAATTATGGTGTTCGTCCTGACGGCTCAAAAGATTTTCCAGAACTTCCAGCTGGATTTGATCAGAAATCATATCAAGAACATTTTGCATTTTGGCAGGATAAAGATGTTCCTGATTCTTGGAAAAAATTCAAATCAATTGCTTTGTATTGGACAGCAAAAGGTGTTGACGGTTTTCGTTATGACATGGCCGAAATGGTTCCGTATGAATTTTGGAGTTATATGAACTCAGCCATCAAAATGAAAAATCCAAAAGCTTTTTTATTAGCAGAAGTTTATAATCCGAATGAATATCGAAATTATATTCGCTTAGGTAAAATGGACTATTTATATGATAAAGTAGAAACCTACGATAAATTGAAAGATATTATTCGTGGAAAATCTACTCCAGATGGATTGACTGATATTCAAAAAGGAATGTTAGATATCGAGCATCATATGCTTCACTTTTTAGACAATCATGATGAGCAGCGTTTGGCTTCGCCTGAGTTTGCAGGAACGCCTGAGAGAGGAAAGCCTTTAGTGGTAGTTTCAACAACTTTAAGTACGTCGCCTACGATGATTTATTTTGGACAGGAAGTAGGAGAGGCTGGAAACGAAAATGCAGGTTTTGGCACTCGTTCGAGAACTTCTATTTTTGATTATATCGGAGTTCCAAATCATCAAAAATGGATGAATGATGGTAAGTTTGACGGCGGACAGCTTTCGGAATCAGAGAAAAACTTGCGAGATTTTTACAAGCGCTTATTGAATTTCTCTATTAAGAGCCCGGCTTTAATGGGAAGTTTTCAAGAAATACAATACGAAAATCGTCAAAATAATGTTGGATATGACGAATTGCTTTATTCTTATGTTCGCTGGTCAGAGAACCAAAAGCTAATCATTGTTGCTAATTTTTCTTCAGAAAAAACTAGTGAATTCGAATTGAAAATTCCCGCGGATGTCATTGCAAAATGGAATTTAAAAGAGGGAGAGTATAAACTTACTGATCAATTGTATCAGCAAAATTCTGTATTGCTAAAAGTAGAAAATGGAGTAGGCAAGGCTAAAATTAAAATTATGCCTTCTGAATCATTTATTTTTGAGCTGTATTAATATAAAAAAAGCTTGTTTGAAGTGATTAACTGATTCTTCAGACAAGCTTTTTAGATATCTTTTAAAAGCGAAAGGATTTCTGTAATCGAAAATTTCGCACCGCAGACAAACTCATCTGAAGCTCCGTAATAGATTGTCAGTGTTTCTCCATCTGGATCTAAAATATGACCATTTGTAAACACAACATTTCCAAAAAAGCCGCTTAATTCGTAATTTGTTTTAGGAAACATAATTGGGTCTTCTGTTCTGGCGAGAACTTTTGTTGGGTCTTCAAGATCCATTAAAAAAGCACCTAAACAATATTGATGATTTTCATTGGCTCCATGATAAATTTCTAACCAGCCTTTTGCGGTTTTTATAGGTGCAGCGCCAGCGCCAACTCTTTTGCTGTCCCAATACTCTTTTCTAGTTTTGATAATGCAATGATGATTTCCCCAGTGAATACCATCTGGAGATGAAGCTATCCAAATGTAATTGCCTCCAATGTCAACGCTGCTAGGACGGTGTAATGCGTAAAATAAGCCGTTTATTTTTTCTTCAAAAATGGCGCAGTCCTTATTGTGAGGAGGTAATATCATACCATGTTTTTCAAATTTTTGCCAATCTATGGTAGTTCGTAAGCCAACACCGACACCATTTTCTGATACAGAAGTAAAAGTTAGGTAATAGATTTGATCAATCAACACAACACGGCAGTCTTCGATTCCAAACGTTTCCAGTATACCTTCTCCAGCCAGTGATGGGTAGTTTTTTGGCTCATAAAAAGTACGTCCATCTTCACTGCATAATAAACGAAGATGCGAAAGTGTGGTTAAATAATCGGCACCTTTATAGTTTATTACTCTTGCATCTGTTGCAATTAATTCAGGATCGTCTTTTTTGATCTCAATAATTTCAATAGTCCCTTTATTGGTTAGTATTGGAAAAGAGATGCTGTTTTCGATTTGTTTAGGTCGTTCGGCAACTCTTATAAGGAGCCAGATTTTATTTTGAAATTGAAATACTCCAGGATTTAAAAGGCAGGTTATTTCCAGTCCTTCTCTGCTTGGCGTTAAATCTGAAGGTGACAGCAGTGGATTTTCTGTAAAACGAACGGCTATATCTTTCATACATTCTGTATTTCTTTGGTAAATAAAAAAAAGCTGATACATAATTTGTATCAGCTTTTTTGTGTTATACTTTTTTGACTTTTTTCAAAGCTTCAATATAATTTTCGTTTACTTTTTCCCAGTTTATATGTTCGTAAAAAGCATCGATATAACTTCCTTTTCTATTTTGATAATCCAAATAATAAGCATGTTCCCATAAGTCAATACCTAAAATTGGTGTTCCTGGAATTAATGCATTTTTCATTAAAGGATTATCCTGATCTTCAGTTGTAGTGATTTGTAATTTTCCGTATCTGTCAACAACAAGCCAAACCCATCCAGAACCAAATTGTTTTTCAGCTTGTCCTTTAAACTGACTCGTTAAGTTGTTAAAAGATCCAAACTCTTTATTAATAGATCCTGCTAGAGTATCTTTTGGAGTTTGCTCTTTTTGTGTTAAAATGTTGAAATAAAGAGTATGATTGTAATATCCTCCAGCATTCTGGCGAAGTTTTGCGTTGCTTAAATCTAGCTTCTTTAGAATGTCTGCAATTGGCATGTTTTCGTATTCAGTCGACACAATTTCTTTATTGAAATTATTTGTGTACGTTAAATAGTGTTTAGAATAATGAGTTTCTAAAGTCAATGATCTTATTGCAGGAGATAATCCGTCATATCCAAAAGGAAGTTTTGTCATTTCAAATGATCCTGGATCTGCCTTTACATCATTTGGCGACCCAATCATTATTTTTTCCTCTTTAGTAGGAAGAGGAACCTCGACAACTTCAGTTAGTTTATTATCGTTACAAGAAAATAATAGTAAAAATGAAGGCAAAATGCTGAAAAGGACAATGTTTTTCTTCATAATGTTAATTTATTTTGATGTTAATGAATTGATGATCTCGATATAACACTCTTTAGCTTCATCAACAGAAATATGACTAATCTGCATCCAGGCATTGGTTTTGAAAGCATCTCGTAAATCAAAATTCTCAGATTGATTGTACACAGCAGTTCCAAAAGTTGCTTGTTTGTAATAGGCATAAAGTCTTAGCTGCACATCTTGCGGCAGTGAGGCTTGAGTCATTTTTAGAGCAGTTTCAACAGCCTCTGAAAAACGAGTATCTAAATCTTTTTTTGTCATTTAAGCTTTTGTAGCGATAATAGTTTTTCCGCCAATTGCTTTTTGGTCTAGAACTACATTAATTGGCGTACCTAAAGGTAAAAATAAATCTACTCTCGAACCAAATTTTATAAATCCAGCATCAGTACCTTGAATAACCTGCATTCCTTCTTGAGCGTAATTTACAATTCTTCTTGCCAAAGCACCTGCAATTTGTCTGTATAATACTTGACCAAAAGTATCATTTTCGATAACAACAGTTGTTCTTTCGTTTTCTTCACTAGCTTTTGGGTGCCATGCAACCAAAAATTTACCTGGGTGGTATTTGCTGAATTTAATAATTCCGTCCATTGCGTAACGTGTAACGTGAACGTTTATTGGCGACATAAAGATAGAAACTTGTAAACGCTTATCTTTAAAATATTCTCCTTCATAAACTTCTTCAATAACAACCACTTTTCCGTCAACAGGAGCAAGAATATGATCACTGTTTCTAACTGCAATTCTTTTTGGGTTTCTGAAAAATTGCAAGATGATAATTAAAATAAGTAATGCTGCTATTTGAACAAGCATTCTCAGCCAATTGATATCTATAAATCTATCAGCAATTACAAGTACGGCAACAGTAAAAACTGTTCCTAATAAAATAGATGGGGCTCCTTCTTTATGAAACATAATATAAAATTTGATAAAATAAAAATATAATTGGTGCTACAAATATAACACTATCTAATCGATCTAAGATACCGCCGTGTCCCGGCATGATAGAACCGCTGTCTTTTACGCCGGCAATTCTTTTAAATTTTGATTCAATCAAATCACCAATAGTACCAAAAACGCTTACAATTAAAGCGATTATAGTCCATATTAAAATAGATTTTGTGCTAAAAGCTGGATTGGGCTGAATGTATAATTTTGAAATCAAGAAACCTGCAAAAGCGGCAAATACAGCTCCGCCAAGAAATCCTTCAATAGTTTTTTTAGGAGAAACACGTTCAAAAAGTTTGTGTTTTCCCATAGATTTTCCAACTAAATAAGCGAAAGTGTCATTTGTCCAGATTAAAATGAATAAGCCAAGAATAATTTTTGGATTATAATCATTAGTTCCAAAGGAAATTTTGACGATAAAAATAAAAGGAAGTGTAATGTAGCCTAATAAATATAAGTATTTAGAAGAGATGCTTACTTTTTGAACTGAGTCGTAAAATAAGAATAGAATACATTTAATTGAAACCACAATTGTAACAGCAAGAAGTACAAGATCTAACTGTTGTATATTGATTTCTAAGTTTAAATTTGATTTGAATAAATTGTTTAGGTAAGCAGCTGTTTGCTTGCCGTAATGGCTTACAAGTACAATGGCGCTGTAAAACAAGGTTCCAAATAAAATTGAAAAGACTTTATTGAGATTTACTAAGTTAGAAAACTCATAAATAGTAATAACTAGAAAAATGCCAAAAAGGATGATAAAGCTTTCAGTCGAAAACAAGATTGAAGTTAATAACAGAGCAATATAAACAGCACCAGAAATGGTTCTCTTGAGTGTTTCATTCATCTTAAAGATCTTCTAAGAGCAATAAATATAGGTTCTTGGCAACACTTCCGTATTGCGTAAAATCTTCTTCTTTTGCTTTTTCGAAATATTTTATTGTGGTAATATTAGTTGGAATATCTCTATCGTATTTACGTTTAATGGCTGTTAAACCATCACTTTTCATAGGTAGAATTTGACTTGTAGTGGCAATAATAACAATGTTTGCGGGTAACTCGTTTGGTTTGTTTTGTCTAATTTGTTTTGATGAAAATAAAATTGAACCCTCATCGGCTATAAGATTTTCACACACAGCTAAAAGGAATTTTGGTTTAGTTGGTGCAGTATAAAATAATTTATTTTCGTCTAATAAATTAAATAGAGCTGGTTCGTAGCATAGTACTTCACTCTCAAACCAATCATTCTCTTCAAGGATATTTTCAAACTGTTCAGCAAGTTCTTGGTTGTTTTCGCAATACAAGAATTTTCCGCCATTTTTTTTGAAATTGAAAATGAATTGCTCGTCAAGAGACAAATGACTATTTTGGACTGGATTTCCTCCATATTCACTTTCATGTTCTTCGTCAGAAGCGGATTCACTGGACCCAAATATTTTTTTGAAAAAATTCATTTTTATATGAAATGCTTTACATGTTAATTGAAAACGTTCAAAGATAAAAAAATCTTAATTCAAAAGGCTATTTTGAATTAAGATTTTAAAAAATATTACATATTTCCTGATTAATTTACGAAACCACTTCTTCTAAATTTTTATCAAAAGTACGTTTTCCGAAAATTGTTTCTAAGTCATCTTTAAAGATAACTTCTTTTTCTATTAAGATATCAGCAAGCTGATTTAACTTATCTTTATTCTCTTCAAGAATCTGAATTGCTCTTTGGTATTGACCTTCAATTAATTCTGAAATTTCTTTGTCAATAATTTTTGCAGTTTCGTCAGAATATGGTTTTGAGAAATTGTATTCACTTTGTCCGCTTGAATCATAATAAGTAACATTTCCAATTTTATCATTCAAACCGTAAATAGTTACCATAGCACGAGCTTGACGTGTTACTTTTTCTAAATCGCTTAACGCACCAGTAGAAATTCTGTCGAAAGTTACTTTTTCAGCAGCTCTTCCTCCCATAGTAGCACACATTTCGTCTAACATTTGATCTGTTCTAACGATTTGTCTTTCTTCTGGTAAGTACCATGCAGCTCCTAAACTTTGTCCGCGAGGTACAATAGTTACCTTAATAAGTGGTGCAGCGTGTTCCAGCATCCAGCTTACAGTAGCGTGACCAGCTTCGTGAATAGCAATTGCTCTCTTTTCGTCTGGAGTGATAATTTTGTTTTTCTTTTCTAAACCACCAATAATTCTATCTACAGCATCTAGGAAATCTTGTCTGTCAACTGCTGTTTTATTGTTACGAGCAGCAATTAAAGCAGCTTCGTTACACACGTTTGCAATATCAGCACCTGAGAATCCAGGAGTTTGTTTTGCTAAGAAATCTAAATCAAGTCCTTCAACTTTTTTGATTGGTGCTAAATGCACTGCAAAAATCTCAGCTCTTTCGCGAATGTCTGGTAAGTCTACAAAAATTTGTCTGTCAAAACGACCTGCACGCATTAAAGCTTTGTCAAGAACATCGGCTCTATTGGTTGCTGCAAGAACAATTACGTTAGAGTTTGTACCAAAACCATCCATTTCTGTCAATAATTGGTTTAAAGTGTTTTCTCTTTCATCATTTCCGCCAGACATATTGCTTTTTCCTCTTGCTCTACCAACGGCATCAATCTCATCAATAAAGATAATAGCAGGAGATTTTTCTTTAGCTTGTTTAAATAAATCACGTACACGAGATGCACCAACTCCAACAAACATTTCTACGAAATCAGAACCTGATAATGAGAAAAATGGAACTTGCGCTTCGCCTGCAACAGCTTTAGCTAATAATGTTTTACCAGTTCCTGGAGGTCCTACAAGTAAAGCTCCTTTTGGGATTTTACCTCCTAGATTAGTATATTTTTCAGGGTTTTTAAGGAATTCTACAATTTCTTGAATTTCTTCTTTCGCACCTTCTAAACCTGCAACATCTTTAAAAGTAGTTTTGATATCTGTTTTCTCATCAAAAAGTTTTGCTTTCGATTTTCCAATGTTAAAAATTTGTCCGCCGCCGCCTCCAGCACCGCCTGACATTTTACGCATAATGAAAATCCAAACACCAATAATGATGATGATTGGAAGCAGACTGATTAAAATGTCGCTCCAATTGTTTTTTTGCAAGAAATTGAAATCTTTCAGTTTGCCTTCGCCAACTGCTTTTTCAAGTTTTGTTTGAAAGATTTGATCGTTACCAATTTCCAAAGTATAGTGAGGACCTTTGTTTGGTCTTTCAAAAATATCTTTAGAAACTTTTTTATTTGCGGCATCTTTAAGTGCTGCTTGAGTTAAGTAAACTTCGGCCTCGGCTTTATTATAAACGATAACCTTTTCAATTTGACCTTTCTCTAATAAAGTATTGAATTTAGATGAAGTTAATTGAGCAGGTTCGCTCATACTTGATCCACCAGTTGCAAAACTTATAAATAAAAAAACTAGAAGTATTGCGGTGTATATTAACCAAGGACTTATTTTAAATTTACTCGGATTTGGATTATTATCTTTAGCCATTAGAAAAAATTTTCTTTAGTATTTGTTTTCGATTGTAGTTATTTTGGCATCACCCCAAAGACTTTCGATATTGTAGTATTCACGAATGTGTTTCTGGAAAACATGTACCACGATATGCACATAGTCCATTAGAACCCATTCTGCATTATCGGTTCCTTCTACGTGCCAAGGTTTGTCTTTTAAATCTTTTGAAACTGTTTTTTGAATTGAGTTGACAATGGCGTTAACTTGGGTGTTTGACGTTCCGTTGCAAATTACAAAATAGTCGCAAACCGCCGTATCTATATCTCTTAAGTCAAGAATATCGATGTCATTTCCTTTTACTTCTTCAATCCCTTTGATTATGTTCGCCAATAGAACATCATTATTAATAGTCTTTTTCGCCATGAATTATTTTATATGAATTTGTAAAGTTACCAAATTTTGTGATTATTTTTGATGCTTAACAAAATATTAAATTAAGTTATTTAAATTACTTAGATGAAACTAATCAAACTCGATGCCATAGATTCTACAAATGATTTTCTTAAATCAATGTCAAGTCAAGATGAACTAGAGAATTTTATGGTCGTAACTGCTGAAAATCAAACAAAAGGCAAAGGACAAATGGGAGCGAAGTGGCAGTCTGAGTTGGGTAAAAACTTAATTATGAGTGTCTTGGTGAAGGATTTTGTCTTTGATAATGAGCGAGTTTTTAATCTAAGCATTGTTGTTTCTTTGAGTGTTTTAGAAGTCTTAAAAGAATTAAATATTCCTGAATTATCTATAAAATGGCCAAACGACATTATGTCATATAATAAAAAAATTGGTGGCATACTTATCGAAAATACCTTAAAAAGTGATGGCAGAATCGTGTCAGTTGTCGGATTAGGGTTGAATGTTAATCAAACTAATTACGATGAATTGCCAAATGCTTCTTCGCTGGCTGTTATTTCTGGAAATAGTTTCAATAAAGAATCTTTAGTGGTTTTAATCGTTGAAAAAATGAAACAGAAAATAGATTTATGGCAGTCGTCTGCTTCATTTTTTTGGGAAGATTATTTTAATTTCTTATTCCGAAAAGGAATTCCAATGCCTTTTAAAGATCTTAATCCAAAAGCTTCTGGAAAGAATTTCATGGGAATTATTCAAGGAGTATCTTCAGTTGGTAAATTGCAGGTTTTGTTAGAAGACGATTCTGTATCAGAATTTGATATTAAAGAAATTCAGATGCTTTATTGATAGGCTCAAAGGTTCAATGCAACAAAGGTTCAGAGTTTTTTATCTGCTAAATCATTGTTTTGTTTTTAAACCTCTAATGCTTTTGTGTTTTTTGGTGCTATTTTTCTATTCCAATACATGATATAGATTGTTCCTAAGATAGATGGAGCCATCCATGTAATGATATTTCCTAATCCGATTCCCGCAACAATAAAAGCCGTTATAGATGCGATTAAAGCGCCAATCATTTTACCAATATGTTTAGAAAGCCATTTTTTCTTTATTTCTGAAACGTTTTTAAAGAAAATAAAATCCTTTACAGTCATATAAAATCCAAAAGCGCCAAAAAAAGTGAATAAAATGCCATTTGCAATAGCGTTTATTTGGTAATACAATCCAATAGAAATCATTATTACAGAAAAGAACAACATACTTCCAGAAATTAATTTGTCTGTGAAATCAGCTTTTTGTTTGTGTTTAAAAGCCAAAGCTCTATTTCCAGAAACAACCAGATAAATGGTAAATAAGCCAATTAAAAACAAAAAGATATTTTGATGTTTAGGCATCCAGCAGATCGGAATCGAAATAAGTGAACTTATAATCATTCCGATAGAAAAAAGTTTCCCCATTCTTTTGTGTAGTACACTGCCTTTTTTAACGATGATGCTTCCAATTCCAGTTATCAGTCCAATTCCGCCAAAAAAAGCGTGAATGTAAATTAAGATCTTAATAGTTGCTTCCATTTTGTGGTTTGTTAGTTTTGATGGATCAAACTTCGGTCAATAATTTATTTTGTAATAATTTATAGTGCTGAACTGTATTTTTTTGAGGATGAGTTGTTTTTTTTTTTTTTTTTTTTGAAGGTTCTAAGGCTCTGAGTAACTATCCCGAGGCTTCGGGACTAAGGTTTTAAATTGACATGACAAAAAAAAGTCCAATCATTCGATTGGACTTTTCATTTATAATTCACAATTAATAATTCACCATTATTAAAGTTTCGTCATATTTGTTGCTAGAGTTTCGATAAACTTGCTGATAGGTCCTTTGATCATCATTCCCATCATGGCATTAAATTCACCATCAAATACTAATTGAACAGCACTTTCTGAATCAGAAATACTGTCAATATTTGAAACTAAAGTAAAAGGAAGTTTATCACTTGCAGCACCTAAAACAATTTTGTTTGGAGCTGTTTTTTCTTTCATTTTAAGTTTGATTTCCGGCATACCTTTCAATCCAAAAATAAAAGCATCTTCGCCTGTTACTTCAAATTTTGCGATATTATCCGGCATTAATTTTTCGAAATTCTTAACATCAGTCAATAAATCAAATAGATCTTGAGCTGATTTCTGAACTGTAACTTTTGGACTTTCTAAGTTCATATATTTTTTGTTTTATTATTTGTTTTTTTACCGCAAAGGACGCAAAGTTTTTCTATTTTACTTCGATTTTATTTAAGTCCGCAAAGTTGGAATTAAAAAAAGAGCAAAGCGATTTTTTAGAAAATCTAAAATCTATTCAGGTTGTCCCCAAGTCGACGGACTTTGGTTCCATTCAAGCAAAGTCGATTGTTGATCTTCGGTAATGTATTGTTTTTGAACAGCTAAATCAAGCAGGTTTTCGTAGTTGCTTAATGTGTACAAATCGATATTAGCGTTTTTAAAGTTTTCTTCGGCAACATTAAAGCCGTAAGTAAAAATCGCCGCCATACCTTTAATGTTTGCACCTTCATTGCGTAAAGCTTCAACAGCCATCAAACTGCTGTTTCCGGTACTAATTAAATCTTCAACAACAACAACATTTTGTCCTTTTTGTAAAAAACCTTCAACTTGGTTTTGTCTTCCGTGCTTTTTTGCTTCAGGACGCACATATACAAATGGCAGTCCAAGGCTTTCGGCAACCAGAATACCAACTCCAATCGCTCCAGTAGCAACACCAGCAATTACGTCAGGTTTTCCAAATTGTTTTTCAATGTTTTTCGCAAACTCATCACGAACGTAATTTCGGATGCTTGGAAATGAAAGAATTAACCTATTATCACAGTAAATAGGAGATTTCCAACCAGAAGCCCATGTAAAAGGATTTTCGGGATTCAATTTAATTGCATTTATTTGCAAAAGCAATTCGGCTGTTTTTTCGGCAGTATCTTTATTAAAAATCATAGTACAAATGTATAAAGTTTTTGTGAACGACAAACCACTTTTTTTGACAAATGAAATCTCAAGAGAGACTGATTTTCAATTATTCTTGTTAGAGAGTATTGATATTGAGCAGCTTATTGTCAAAATGTTTCAAAATAAAATTCAAAAGGCATATTTGTATCATCCTGATGAAAAGGAGATTATGAAGACCCTTAAAGCCAAAATTCCTGTAAATAAAGCGGGAGGCGGTTTTGTCTATAATAAAAAGGGAGAGGTTTTATTTATCTTTAGAAACGGAAAATGGGACCTGCCAAAAGGCGGTATCGAGAAAGGCGAAGAAATCGAAGCAACTGCAATGCGCGAAGTTGAGGAAGAAACGGGCGTAGACCAACTTCGAATAACAAATAAACTGCAAAAGACGTATCATATCTTTAAACGCAACGGAAAGTATAAGCTAAAAATTACGCATTGGTTCGAAATGCATTCTGATTTTGAAGGAATTCCGCAAGGTCAGCTTGAAGAAGGAATCGAAAAAGTGGCGTGGCTCAATCCTGAACAAATCAAAGAAGCCTTAAAAAACTCTTACGAGAATATTAAATTATTATTTGAAGAAGAGAAGAAGATTAAAACCAATTAAAGTTTGTTTATCCAGATATAAAACTTTTTTGTAGTAATAAGCTGAATATTAGAGCGTAGGAATTAAATTTAATTTGTATTTTCGTTTACATGTAAACTAACTTATTAAATGTAAATTCTATGTCATTTCAAGCGTATTTAAAGACAATTAAAGAAAAAACGGGCAATGGTCCTGCTGAATTTAGAGTTTTGGCAGAACAAAAAAGCTTTACATCAAACGGAAAACTTAAACCCGAAGTAAAAGCCGGCGAAATTGTAAACTGGCTGAAAGAAGATTTTGATTTAGGACAAGGACATTCAATGGCAATTTACGCTTTGCTAAAAGGTATTAAAGACGAAAACAGCAAATAACGATTATTAAAATCGGGGCGTGCCACCAATAAAAAAAAGACCCAATCAACTTTGTGTTCATTGGGTCTTTTTTTTATTGCTGTCGGGCTATGCGCTCCGCTGCGGCGGACTGCTTCTATCCCTCACGCGGGCAATCGTTTTCAGAATATCTTTTAGATTATTAATTATTCTAAGTTTAAGAATTACCGTTTAATTTTGTCAAAAGATTATTTTCATTAAAAACAGCATTAATTACATTTTCATTCTTTTCAGCTTTAATTTCATTTTCGTTCAATGTTAATTTATAGCCTTTTTGAGTTAAGTAATTTATAAAAGCATTTTTATGGTTTTGAATTTCAAACGTCGAAATCAGTTCTGGAAAAACAGTTAAGATTCTAGATAATTCGTCACTTTCAGATTTGTCTATTGCATCAGATTTTATGGTAACAACCATTGTTCCTTGACCATAATTCCCTAGATAATAACCGCTTGTATTGAACATTTCAGTTGCAATCATACCAATTAGATGTAAATCATTAGAAACAGCATCAAATTTGCCAACTTTTAATAAATCAATATTATTTTCTTCTCCATATTGTTTCAACAATAGAGCTTGTTTCATGACAGATTCTGCGTAACCGCCCGCTTTATTATCTCAGATCCAAAGCCAAGTTTCTGATGAATGCGAAAATGAACCCAAAACCTGCATTGGAAAAGTAAGATCGTCTCCAAATGTTATTTCTTCTTTGTCCATATCAACATTCCAAGAAAGTCCGCCCGTTACACCATAAAGGTTTCTTTGTTTCTCTAAAGCAAGTGCTCCAAATTTTTCTAAAAAATCATTTTCATTTGTAAATTGTTTACCAATTTGTTGATCGATAGCTGATGCTGTTTTTTCTTCTTTCTTTTTAAAAAGAGTATTAAATAGTCCCATTTTGTTATGACTTTTAGAATTATAAAATTGATTGTATTCAAATATATAACTTTTAAAATAAGTCAGAAAAACATTAATTAAATATAAATCAACTTTTAGGTTTCAGCGTTTTATATAAAATTTTATTTTTAACTATTTCATGTCTCAAAAAGCGTACTTTTGTTCAATAAGCAATATATTTCAATTATGAGCACACTAGCAAAACCAAATCATATAGGGCGAAAAATAAGCCGAATTCGTGAACTTCGTGACATGAAGCAAGAAGCTTTGGCGCAAGCTTTAGGAACAAACCAACAAGCAATATCTGCTTTGGAAAATAGTGAAACAATCGATGATGAAAAGTTAAAGCAGATTGCAAAAGCTTTAGGAGTAAGTGTTGAAGCTTTAATAAACTTTTCAGACGAAGCCGCAATTAATTTTTTTAATAATTTCTATGATAATAGTGGAAGTCATGGCACTAATTTCGGAACCAATAATACTTGTAATTTTAATCCACTTGATAAGTTAGTTGAAGCTTATGAAGAAAATAAAAAACTTTACGAGCGTTTGGTTCAAGCTGAAAAAGATAAAGTAGAGTTTTTAGAAAAAATATTGAAGGATAAATAATTATTTGTTTTTTTATGATTTTAAAAAAGCCTAATAAAATTGTTTTTTATTAGGCTTTTTTTGATGTTTTTAGTTTTATGTCTTCGTTAGCGCAAGTATGTTGAATCTATTTATTGTGTTACTTTTTGACGAATTTTTTCTATTTCCCTTTTTAATTCTTCCGATCGACGATTCCAATCAAAATATATACTTGAAAACTTATTATTTTTCCAAACATCATCAAGATAATTTACAAAAACTAAAGTTGATTCCATTCTTTCAATAATATCTGTTCCAATTATTATTTTTGACTTTATGTTTTCATCGAATATGGGAACATCAACAATCATGGCTTCCATATAAGGAAAGGTAGTTATAAGATAATTTAAATGGTAAATACCAGAGCTGGTTGCTCTAATTAATATTGTATTGCCTTGAGTATTTAAAACATTTCCTTTTTCTGATGTTTCAAAGAGACCTTTGATATACATAAAATTTAAAGCTGAGTCGATTGTAGATGGTAAAAATGACTGTCCTTGCACAAATGCATACAAGTCATTGATAGAAACAAAACCTTGATTTCTATTATTAATAGAATAATCTGATAAAATACTAAGAATTATAGGGACAATAAAATGTTCTCTTTCATCATAACTTCTTATGTCAAAAAGATTAACAATTTCAGAATTTGAAGGGTAGTAATATTTATTATCTCCATAAATTACGCTTCGTAGTATTTCGTGAACGGGAACGCTATAGAAGCCTTGTTCTTCTGTAATTCTTAAGATTTTTTGTGTATCAACGTGACCACTTCCAAAATATTTTTTAATTAATTCAATTGCTTTTCTGATATTTCCATTAGAAATGTTTTCAATAAATTGAAATAGGCTTTTGTTTGTTTCTAAAGAATTTACAAAAGTTGTAATTAGTTTATGGAGTTTAGAAAAACTTGTCGTAGTTTCTAATCTAGACAAAACGACTTCTCCACTTGTAATTTTTTGTGCAAAATTTAAACGTTTTAAAATTACATCATCGATTCTTGGAGGAGATATTGTAAAGGCTTTGGTGTGATAACCACTTAAGGCACCGCTAATTTTTTTTGTTCTATGAAATGTCTCAGGCCTTAAGCATACAAAAACCATCATTGGCCAATCAGTTGCAAATTCATGAGCTATTAAAAACGCAGTTTCTTGATCTTGATCATTTCTTTGGTCACAATTATCAATGAAAACTATTATTTGTTTTTGTTGATTTTTAGCAATGTATTCTAATGATTTTTTAATATGAGTAACTTCGTCTAAAATCAGATTAGTTAAAAAATCGATTTCTTTTTCAATCGCCTTTATAGGGTCTATTTCGTAAAGTCTTTTAACAATAACACTTTTCTTAAAACTTTCTAGTTCACGATAATAAGCAAATCGAACAAAATTGTCTTCATTAATGTCAATTTTATAATTATCAATTAATTGATCTTTAATTAAATTAATAACAGCTTTCTTTACATCCAAAGCTACAATTGCTTTGGAACCTAAGTCTATTTTGAATGTTAATGCTTTTTTAAAGACCCGTGGAGCTTCAACTAATAATAAGTTATCTATAAAAGTAGATTTCCCAACTCCAACGTCTCCAATAAGTAAAATAGGGCGTTTGCTTAAACTGTTGGCAAATAATTCTGCGAGATCTGAAGATAGTCCTTTTTTTGTTGCGACTTGTTCTAAAATAGCTTTCTTATCTCCGTTTTCAAACAAATAAGTATATCGGCTAGATAGTATTTGTTTACTTAAAAGAGAATATTGTGATAGCGTACCACTTTTACAATAACAATTTTGTAAAAAATTTTTACCAATTGTTTCATCTTTTATAACATCTTCTAAAACTAAGTCGCTAATAATTTCAAGTTCAGTTTGAAATGGATTTCTATTTTTTATTCCAGGATAATCAGTCAGAATTGAAGATAATTTTGGAGGTAACTGTTCTTCTTCCCCACCAATGAGTTTTTTTTCAAGGTGTTTTTTTTCGAAGCCATTTTTCGAAAGATAATTCCAAACTTCTAAATAATTTTTAAGAAAGAAATCTAATGAGGGAATGACTAATGCATCACCTTCTAAGGGAGGAATAGAATCATTTCTATTAGCTAAAAAAGCGATGAACTGCCAGCCATTTGAAACAATTCCTATTTGTATTCCTCTAGCATGACAATAGCCACTAACCTGTTGCAATGCATCTTTGATACTTGCATTGTCTTTGCAAAGTGATTTTAGGGGGTAAATTATTTTATTAATACCAGTTGGTAATTCAAAATAATTCCCTGTGCGTTTGGCTTCTAATACAGCAACAGGTCTAAATAGGGATAGTTTATAATCTGCAAATTGTCCATCTCTACAGTCCTCGGAATTAATTGAATTATGATCCCATCCTAAGCATTCGATTAATATTCTATCAATAAATTTTAATCTAGTGTCTGCTTCGTTAAAATTAATATTGGAGTTATCAATTTCTTTCGCAAATTGCTCAATTAATTCCCTCCCTTTTTCGTAATTTTCCATAACTCAAATATAAAAGAAAAAAATATTAAAAGTCAATTTCATACAAATTCATTATATGTAGATTATTTAAGATTGACGAGAATAGTTTTTTTAAAGTAATTGTATTGTTTTTTTTATAGAATACTAAGATATTAACAATTGTACATATTTTTTAAAAAAAACGCTACAAAAAACGATAAACAGGATATTGCAAATGAGCCTTTTCGTAATAAACAGAATGTTTGTAAATCCAGTTTAATTGCGCATCAGGATTTTTTGCAAATTCTGTATCAGATTGTTTTTTAGCTTCTAATTCTGCTTTTAGAGTTGGATTATCTTTTAGAAGTTTTGCGGCTGTATCTTCAAAAATATATTCTGAATAATGTTCTTTTTGCTGCAAAATAGGATCGAAAAAATTCCAGTTAAAGAACGAATCAACACCTTCTGGTTCAAAAGCTTCTACGAGATATTTCACACCTTTTTGGTTTGTTGGAACCAAGTAATCACCTTTGGCGAAAGCCATTTTTACAACTTTCGAAGTTATTGCTGTATTGTAGTGTAAATAATGTCCTTCGTAAGCGTTTGGAACCGTTTTAAAATCGGCAATTTTGTAGCTTTCAACCTCGATAATCGTATCGTTTTTAAGCTGAGAATAGGAGATGTTGTTATTCTTTAAAAGATCAATAATATTCCAATATCCACGCGGAACAATATAAGCAGTCGGAATCACAACTTCTTTCATCGATTTGAATTCTTTTATATACGGAACGTCTTTTTTATACGGTTTATTTCTATCATAATACAAACGGTTTCCAGTTGTGGCTTCGCTTTTTTTGTAACCTGCTTCATATCCTAAAAATGAAAAAGTTGTTGCTTTTGTACTGTCCAATTCCCATTTTAATGTATAGGATTTTTTAGGCTGATATTGCTCTAAATTTTTTACTCTTAAATCTTTTATCTTTTGATAATTTGCATCGGTAAAATCCAAAGCCGATTTTGTGTATTCGTAGGTCATTTTTACACGTTCGGCATATTTTTTCAGCATATGTGTTTCAACCACAAAACCTATTGTATTAAACAGTGATGTATAACCTGTTGTATATCTAGGATTATCTACAAATTGCCCAAAACCTTTGTCAGGAGTATCTTTAAAAGAATCTACATACGGCGTTGTTTCAATTTTCTTTTTCTGTAAATCTTTCACCAAAGCGGGCATCATTTCGGCATTCATAAAATCGCCCAAAACAGTTCCTAACTTATTATGTTGTGTCATAATATAAGTTAACTTGTATTGATAATCAGACCCGTTGCTTACGTGATTATCAATAAAAACATCAGGATTTATTTTTTGGAATATTTCGACAAAACTTTTCGTATTTCGAGTGTCTGATTTCATCAAATCACGATTCAAATCATAATTTCTGGCGTTTCCTCTAAAACCATAAATTTCTGGTCCGTCCTGATTGGCTCTTGTCGTCGAGTTTCGGTTTAAAGCGCCGCCAATATTGTAAACAGGAATGGTAACTAAAACGGTGTTTTTTGGTACTTTTATTCTTCCAATTGCCAAATCTCTGTAAAATTGCATTGTGGCATCGATTCCGTCAGGTTCACCGGCATGAATACCGTTATTGATAAAAAGAACGGCTTTGTTTTTCTGAATTTTATTAAAATCAAACTCCTTGTCAGGATTATAAACAATCATGTGCAAAGGTTCTCCAGAATCAGTCAAACCCATTTCTTTCATTTGAATTGTTGCAAAATCGTTGGCCAATAATTTATAATAGTCAATAGTTTCTTGGTAGGAAGCCGCTTGATTTCCGTTTCCTTTTTCGAAAAAGGTATCGTATTTTTTATTGTTTTGAGCGAAAAACGTGATGGTGAAAAGTAAAATGGGAAATGTAAAAAGTTTCATGGTTTGGTTTTATTGTAAATCAAATATAAGTTTTTTGTTTCAGGTTTCAAGTTTCAGGTTTGATCTACTTTGCACGTAGTTTTACCGCAAAGAGCGCAAAGTTTTATATAGTTTAGTTTTTATAAAAAAGCGCAAAGAGTTCGCAAAGCTTTATGTTTAAGCTTTACGAACCTTGCGTATAATCATTGCGCGCTTTGCGGTTAAGCAACTTGAAACAATGGAAACATGAAACCTGAAACAAAACTTTTTTCCCTACTTTTGCAAAATGAATAAAAAACACCATTCCAATAATATACTTTCGAATTTAGGTATTGAAAGCCTAAACGAAATGCAGGAAATGGCGCAAGACGCCATTTTGAACGATAACAATGTTTTGCTGCTTTCTCCAACAGGATCAGGAAAAACATTGGCTTTTTTGCTTCCTATTTTAGAATTATTACAGCCTGAGATACTTTCAGTTCAATGTTTAATTTTAGTGCCTTCACGCGAATTAGGACTGCAAATCGAGCAGGTTTGGAAAAAAATGGGAACGCAGTACAAAGTAAATATTTGTTACGGAGGACACTCGATTGATACTGAAATTAAAAACTTGAGTAATCCGCCGGCTGTTTTAATTGGAACTCCAGGAAGAATTGCAGATCATATTGACAGAGAGACTTTTCGAACAGATAAGGTTCAGACTTTAATTTTGGACGAGTTTGATAAATCGCTTCAATTAGGGTTTCATGAGCAGATGTCTTTTATAATTGGCAGATTACCAAAAGTTAATAAAAGAGTTTTGGTTTCGGCAACTTCTGATATTGAGATTCCAAAATATACACGAGTTGTTAATCCAACTATTTTAGATTTTATTCCTGAAGAAGAGGAAAAAGCTAATCTTTCTATGAAAATGATTTTGTCTCCTTCAAAAGACAAATTAGAAAGTTTGTTCAATTTGATTTGTTCTTTAAAATCGCAATCGGCTATTATATTTTGTAATCACCGCGATGCTGCAGAACGTATCAGCGACACTTTGAACGAAAAAGGAATTTACGCTACGTATTATCATGGCGGAATGGATCAGGATGAACGTGAACGTGCTTTGATTCAGTTTAGAAACGGTAGTGTGAGTTATCTTGTTACAACAGATCTTGCTGCGCGTGGATTGGATATTCCTGAGATGAAACATGTTATTCATTATCATTTGCCTTTAAAAGAAGATGAGTTTACGCATCGTAACGGTCGTACGGCACGTATGCAGGCAACTGGAACGGCGTATGTTATTGTTCATGAAAGCGAAAAAAAGCTGGATTATATCGATTATGATATGGAAATCCTTGATGTGAAGAATACGACAAGTCTGCCAAAACCGCCCGAATTTCAGACTATTTACATTAGCGGCGGTAAAAAAACAAAACTGAATAAGTTTGATATCGTTGGTTTCTTTTCTCAAAAAGGGAAATTAGAAAAAGGTGATTTGGGACTTATTGAGGTAAAAGATTTTGTTTCGTTTGCAGCAGTAAAATTCGGAAAAGTAAAAGAACTGCTTAAGAATATTAAAGACGAAAAAATGAAAGGGAAAAAGTTCAAAATTGAGGTGGCTCGTAATGTGGTAAAGAAAGAGGAGGAGAAGAATAATAATAAATATTAAAGGGTGTAAAATTGCAGGTAATTTTGCAATATTAGTTTTATGTAATTGTATATCAGGTTTTTAATTGTTTTATGTTTTAGGTTTGTGGTTTTATGTTAAAAAAATAATGATTTGATAGGTGTTTTTTCATTATTTCTGTGTTTTTTTGTTGCAGTAAAAAAAATATAAATCCCAAATTTATTATGAAAAGAACTATTACGATTGCCATTTTGTTCTTTAGTTTTGTGTCGTTTGCACAGATTAAAGTTCTTGAAACAGTTCCTGTTGAAAAACTAGGAAAAGTAAATAACAATTACATTCAGAAAATTGGAGATGAATACACGGTTTATTACACAAGTATTCAAAATGATGATGAAGACGCATCAAGTTTAAGAAAATTTACCTTCAAAAATGTTGACAACGATTACGTAAATCTTTACAACATTATTGTAAATGGTTTTACAGCAACACCGTTGTATGACATAAAATTAGAATTACCAAACAATTATATTTGGTTACACTATACAGGAAACGTTGTTCCAGACAAAGCGACAGTTCAGTTTATGGTTTCAAGCAAAGATAAAGATGCTGCGACAAACAATGTTTCTGAGCCGTTGATCAAAGAACAAATCAATAAATTATTTCAACGATAATTTTTAGTTTCAGGTTTCAGGTTTAATTTGTTTCAAGTTATTTCCAGAACAGAAAAATAATAAAAAAGGCTATTCGTATTTTGAATAGCCTTTTTTAGTTTCAAGTTTCAAGTTTTTACGGTTGTGCTGATTTTACCGCAAAGCACGCTAAGTTTTTTATGTAAGTTTCTATAAAAGTGCAAAGTTCGCAAAGCTTTGTGAATAAAGCTTTGCGAACTTTGCGTTAACTTTTGCGTGCTTTGCGGTTAGATTCCTAAGTGTAAGAAGACCTAGTATTTCAGAATCTTAGTATCTCAGAACCTTAGCACCTTTAAAAAGAATTATATCTTCTTCACATATTGCGTGATAATCACAATTTGTTGACCATCAACTTTTCCTTCAATATATTCGGCATTTTCATGGTCAAGACGAATGTTTCTAACTGCAGTTCCTTGTTTGGCAACCATACTTGATCCTTTTACTTTAAGATCTTTGATTAAAACAACTGAATCTCCATGTTGTAAAACTACGCCGTTGCTGTCGCGGTGAACTAATTTGTTTTCGTCGTCTTCGCCTTCGCCAGTTGCTTGTGCCCATGCCAGCGTGTCTTCGTCTAAATACATCATGTCAAGTAATTCTTGCGGCCATCCTGCAGCGCGCATGCGGCTTAACATTCTCCAAGCTACAACTTGTACAGCAGTATTTTCATTCCACATGCTGTCGTTAAGGCATCTCCAGTGATTTAAATCGACGTTATCAGGATTTTCAATTTGGTCAATACAGGTATTACAAGCTAAAATACTTTCGTCAAGACCGCCTTTTTGAGTTGGTAATACTTGATATACTTTTAGGTTTTCTTCAGCGCCGCAAAGTTCGCATTTAGATCCGCTTCGTTTGTTTAATTCTCTTTCGATACTCATTACTTATTGTTTATTTTAAAAATGCGAAATTACTTATAATTAAATTGGTTTACAAATTTATAAGGATATCACTCAATCATATTTTAGAGGTCCAGTTTACAATTTTATCGAGTGCTTGACGATCTATTTCATACAAGTCACTATATTTTTTTGTTTTTTTCCAATCATCAGTGCCGGCTTTTAAAAAATGATTTAATCCGTTTAGTATTTCGACATCTATATTTTTATTGTTTAAAGCATTGACTAATTCGGCTGTCTTTTTACTGTCAAAAAAACTATCGTTTGTGCCTGCAATAAAAAGCATTGGAATTTTTAAATTTTCAAATAATACTTTGGTGCTTACTTTTATTTTTGGATTACTTCGAGAGCTGTATTGAGGTTTGTCAAATGATTTAAATTTTTCAATTGGCGTAGACATTAGGATTAAAAAATCTAATTTGAATCCTTGCTGATAAGTATCAATTGTTGCGATTCCGCCTAAACTGTGTCCTAGAGCACCGATTTGCTTTTTAGAAAGGGAATCGATTTTTTGAATATTATCTAAAGCATAATATAAGTCTTTGATAATTTGATCTACGCTAAAATTTACATTGCCTCCAGATCTTCCAACTCCTCGATCATCAAAACGATAAACCGCGATTTGATTTTTTAATAGTTCTTCTGCCAAAACATCATGTGAATTACGATCGTTTTGACCGCTTCCAGGTGTAATAATTACGATTTTTGAATATCCTGTTTTAGGAAAAAGTAAAGTGCCGCTTAATTTTACATTTTCTTCGGAATCCATAAAATCAATTTCCTCTGAATTGTACTGATCGATATTCTTTATTTCTTTTACAGAATTAGAATTGTTTTGACTGTTTATTTTGTTGAATGAAATAAAAAGAAGAAAAAGAAAGAGCTTTTTAATCCAGAAAGGGTAGGTTTCGAGAATGTATTTTTTGCTCATTTTACTTTTTAACTCTAACCGCTTCTGGAACCAGCATTTCGTATTCGCCGCCATTACGCAATACATCACGCACAATGCTTGAACTTATGTATGATGTGCTTGCAGCAGTTAATAAAAAGACAGTTTCAATTTTAGACAGTTTTCTATTGGTGTGTGCAATGGCTTTTTCGAATTCGAAATCGGCAGGGTTGCGCAAACCTCTTAATATGAAATCAGCTTTTTGTTTTTTTGCTAAATCTATTGTCAGACCTTCGTAAGTGATAACTGAAACTTTTGGTTCGTCTTTGAAAGTTTCTTCTATAAAACGTTTTCTTTCTTCTAATGAAAACATGTATTTTTTTTCGGCATTTACACCAATTGCAATTACGATTTCATCAAATAAAGAAATTCCTCTTTTGATAATATCTTCGTGACCTAAAGTAATTGGGTCAAATGATCCTGGGAATAGGGCTTTTCGCATTTTTTTTAAGGTTCTAAGGTTCTGAGATTCTAAGGTTCTGAGTTTTTAGGTTAAAAGGTTCTTTAGAAAACTTCGACTTTGCTCAGTGTGGTAATATTGTGTTTAAAAAAGAAAGTGCTAAGATCTTAGAACCTTAGCACCTTAGTATCTTAGCGTCTTTAAGAAAGAGCCAGTTCAATTGCATTTGTAAACAAATCTTCAAGAGAAATTCCCGCTGCTCTTGCTTGCTGCGGAATCAAACTTTCTGTTGTTAAACCAGGAATTGTATTCATTTCGAGCATATATGGTTCGTTGTCTACAATGATAAATTCGCTTCTTGAGAATCCTTTCATTTTTAGAACTTCATAAGCACGTTTGGCAACATCACTTACTTTTTGTGTTAACTCATCAGAGATTCTAGCTGGTGTGATTTCTTGTGATTTTCCTTCGTATTTGGCTTCATAATCGAAGAAATCATTATCAGATACGATTTCGGTAATTGGCAATACTTTAATTTCTCCTTTGTAATTGATTACTCCAACAGAAACTTCGGTTCCGTCAAGGAAGCTTTCAATAATGATTTCGTTGTCTTCTTTGTAAGCAACTTCAATCGCGATTGGAAGTTCAGCTTCTGTTTTTACTTTTGAAATTCCAAAACTAGATCCAGCTTTGTTTGGTTTTACAAAACATGGCAAACCTACTTTTTTAACGATTTCTTCAGTATTGATAACGTCGCCTTTGTTTAAGTAATACGAAATTGCTGTTTTGATTCCGTAAGGTTTTAAAACAGATAATAAATCTCTTTTATTGAATGTTATGGCTGATTGATAGTAATCGCAAGAGGATTGCGGAATTCCTAATAATTCAAAATAAGCCTGCATTAATCCATCTTCACCTGGAGTTCCGTGAATGGCATTGAAAACACAGTCGAAAGTAATTTTCTGATCGTTTATAGTTACAGAAAAGTCGTTTTTATCGATTGCATATTCAGCGTCTTTTTCGTCTACATATACCCATTTTTCTTTAAAAATATGAATACGGAATCCGTTGTATTTTGTTTTGTCAAGATATTGATATACAACGTTTCCGCTGATAAGCGAAATTTTGTATTCGCTTGAATATCCGCCCATGATGATGGCAATGTTTTTCATTCTATGATGTTTATTTGTTTTATCTTTTATTTGTTTAACTGTTTATTCGTTTAACTGTTTGTTTGCCGCGAATTTTTCAAATTTTCACGAATTGTTTTCTTATTCGTTTTGTTTGTCAGGCTGAGCGAAGTCGAAGTACCGTTTGTTGAATCACTTTGCGGGGCTTCGACTCCGCTCAGCCTGACAATATTGTGGTTGCGTTGCTAAAATAAAGAACAAAAATCTTCTTTTGAAACCAAGCGCTCTAGCCCTGATGGGAGCGGCATCCTTTTGTGCCGGTGTTCGGCATAAAAGATACAGCAGACAGCAGGAAACAGCTCCTTATACTAACAGGTATTAAAAGCTATTTCGTTTAAAACAAAATTATCATTTTTTTTGAAACGAAATAGCTTTATCTTTGCCTCTAATAAAAATAAATTTATGAGTTTACGTAAGTATTTAACAAGCCGTGTATTTTTTATTCAAGTATTAAGTGCGGCTGCTATTATTGCCGTTTTAGGTTATTTGTTTATGCATTGGCTGACTTTTACCACGGATCACGGTCATGAAATTGCGGTTCCAAATTTAGCTAAACTGACAGAAGAGCAGGTAGAGCAAAAACTGGATGAGCTGGATTTAGATTATGTGCTTTTGGATAGTGTTGATTATCGTAGTGAATTTCCAAAATATAGTGTTGTTGAGCAAGATCCATTGCCGGGAACAAAAGTAAAAGTGGGGAGAAAAATATATATTAAAATAAATTCATCAGGATTCTCATCTGTTAGAATTCCTGATTTAATTGAAAAAACGTATCGTGAAGCGGTTCCAACTTTAAAAGCTTTAGGGCTTGAACCGGGAACGATTACTTATATTCCGAATCTTGGAAAAGATATGGTTTTGGAGATGCGTTATAAAGGAAGAAATTTAAAAGTAGGAGATCGTGTGTTGAAGGCTTCAAAAATCGACTTGGTTTTAGGAGACGGAAAAGCAACTTACGAAGATGAAGGTAAGGCTGCCGATAGTACAGCTGCGCCAACTACTGAAACCCCACAAGATGAACAATAATATTGAAAATTTAGATCTGGAAGACGAATTATTCGAGCATTTCAGATTTGAAGTCCCTAAAGGTCAAGCGCTTTTGCGTATTGACAAATATTTAATGAATTTGATTCAGAATGCAACGCGAAATAAAATACAGAACGCTGCAACTGAAGGAAACATTTTTGTAAATGATATTCCAGTAAAATCAAATTATAAGGTTAAACCTTTTGATGTTGTAACGGTTATGTTATCGCATCCGCCGTTTGAAAATCATATTCTGCCAGAAGATATTCCATTGAATATTGTGTATGAAGATGACGCTCTTTTATTGATTAATAAAGAGCCAGGAATGGTTGTGCATCCTGGTCACGGTAATTATACGGGAACGCTGGTTAATGCTTTGGCGCATCATTTTGATAATCTGCCAATGAACAGCAGTGAACGTCCGGGTTTGGTGCATAGAATTGATAAGGATACATCAGGACTTTTGGTTGTGGCAAAAACGGAGGCAGCAATGACTCACTTGGCAAAACAATTTGAAGCTAAAACTTCTGAACGTGAATATATTGCTCTTGTTTGGGGAAATGTTACGGAAGAAGCAGGAACAATTGAAGGAAACTTAGCAAGACATTTAAAAGATCGTATGCAAATGGCGGTTTTTGCTGATCCAGAAATTGGAAAACCTGCAATTACGCATTATAAAGTTTTGGAACGTTTTGGATATGTTACTTTGATTTCTTGTAAATTAGAAACAGGAAGAACACATCAAATTCGTGCGCATATGAAACACATTGGACATCCGTTGTTTAATGATGAGCGATATGGCGGACATTTGATTTTGAAAGGAACCACTTTTACAAAGTACAAACAGTTTATTGAAAATTGTTTTAAAGCGTTGCCGCGTCAGGCTTTGCATGCAAAAACGCTTGGTTTTGTACATCCGAATACAGGTGAAATGATGCGTTTTGATACGGAACTGCCACAGGATTTTCAGGATTGTATTGAAAAATGGCGTAATTATGTTAAGTCGCATAATACGGAAGAAGAAGAGAATTAGATTTGATAATTTGATAATTTGTCAATTAGAAAATTAGATAATTTGTTATAGTAAAAAAAGCTCCTGATGGAGCTTTTTTTTGTTGTATTGTATTTGAACTATATAGCCAAAGGTTTTAAGCTTGGGAAACTTAGGAAACGGATTGGGATAATTTATTGCGCTCTAAAGGTTGAAACCGCTGGCAATGTTTTTTTTCTAATTCAAATAGATTTTTATTGAAGCGTTTTAATCGTTAAATCGGTTATTTTGACTTCTCCGTTGGTTATGAAACCTAGTTTTCCTTGTTGGCTGAGATTACTTTTTTCTAGGGAACATTCTAATGAGGTTTGATTGTTTACTGAAAAGTGTAATTGATTATTTTGAACTTTTATTTTTACATTGTACCATTTGTCGTTCTCTAATTTCATTGGTTTGGTAAATAGACTTTTTCCGCCTCGTTTACCATATTCATCACTGTTTTTGTTGTAAACACCTTTTCCAATTACAATATTTTGATCAATTTGATAGAGATAAGTTCTAATGTAGTTTTCTTTATCAAAGTTCAACATAATTTCGAATAAAGATTCTTTGGTCATGTTTGCTTTAAAATCAATTTCGTAGTTTTTTGGAAGTTGCTTTTTGGATAGTATTACTCCCCAATGCATCGGGCCTCCGGTTCCTGTCAAAGTATCTTTTTTTAGAAACCATTCTTTTGAATCGCTGTTCCAATCTGATTTTAGTTTTGAAACTTCAGCGAGCTTATAATCTTTTCTAACTGTAGAAATTGAATTGGAGCAGGAGGTAAGCAGAAGTATTGTAAGTACAGCTGCATAATAGTTAAATCTCATTTTCTTGTTTAATTTAATTCTGAATGGTATTTTATTTTACCAATAGAACCTGTTGACGCTGGCAAAAGCTCAAATACAGAAGTGGGAGCAAGTCCAGATTCAATTCGGTGAGAAACATATAATACCGTAACGTTAGTTTCCTGTTTGATGGTATTGATCAGTTGAATAACTAAATCTACATTTTCGTCGTCTAAGCCTTCTACAGGTTCATCTAAAATTAATAACGGCGGATGTTTTAAAACGGCGCGAACAATTAATGCTACTCGCTGCTGTCCGATAGAAAGATCTATAAAACGTTTTTTTCTTAAATGCGTCATTTCGATGACTTCAAGCCATTGCGAAACAATTTGTTTTTGGTGTGTTGTTGGCTCAATGTAAAGTCCAATAGAATCAAAGAATCCAGAAAGAATCATTTCTTCAAGTGTATGGCTTTTTTGAAATAAATCAGTCATCGAAGTAGCAAAGATTCCAATTTGTTTTTTGATGTCCCAAACGCTTTCACCGCTTCCTTTTTTTCTTCCAAATAAAAACAAATCCTGACCAAATCCTTTTGGATTATCGCCAGTGATTAAAGATAGAATAGTGCTTTTTCCTGAACCGTTTGGACCAACTAACTGCCAGAATTCACCTTGTTTTATGGTCCACGAAATAGTATCGAGAATTTTTCTTTCGTCGTAACTTACAGAAACATTGTCGAGTTTAATTAATACACTTTCGTGAAAAGTATGTGATTCAATCGCTTTAGGAATTGCGGCTGTATTTAGGGTTTTAAAATGATTTTCGGTTTTTGAAATTGGATGAAGTTCAAAGGTATTGTCGTTAATCTGCGCTTTATTCGGAACAAAATCAAGAACATCAACTGTACGATTCAGTAGTTGAATAATAGCAATTTCATTTGTTAAGCTTTTTAAAGATTCTGCCAAAACTACACGAGAAGCCTGATCTAAATGATCAAACGGATTGTCGAAAATGATAAAATCAGGTTTTTGATTGATACAGTATTTTAAAAATTCTTTTTTACGTTCTCCCGATGAAAATGTACGCAGTTGTCTGTGCGATTCTGGAGATGCTTCGACACTATCATATTGATATTCTTTTTCAATGAATTTTTCAATTGCAATGTCAGAGAATAAAACCCCTTTTTGATTGTTAAAAACGGCTAATTCTCCTTTTGCTTCACTTGAAAGCAAACTGTCTATAAAAGCTTTTTTATTTACTTGATTTGATAAAAGTATATCCCAATGCTGCATTTCTGTATTTTAAAAAATTGTTGATTGTGTTGTATTTTTGAGTCTTTTTGCTATTTCCAAAAGTTATTGGAAGCATCAAAACTATTTATTCTGATTTTTTTACTGCCATTTCACGATCATTTCTGGACCATTCGCTCCATGATCCTACATAAAGCTTCGGAATTTCTATTCCGGCATAATCCATTGCTAATAATGTGTGACATGCTGTAACGCCTGATCCGCAATGTACAATTATATTTTCGGATGGTTTGTCTTTTAAAATTGCAGCATATTTTTCTGCTAAAACTGCTGACGATTTAAAAAGACCATTTTCGTCTAGGTTTTCGCTAAATGGAACATTTATTGCGCCAGGAATGTGTCCGGCAATTAAATCCAACGGCTCAGTAAGTCCATCAAAACGATTTTTATCTCTTACATCAATTACAATATTCTTGCTGTTGTTTCGTGCTTTCTCAACCTCTTCAATATCTGCCAGTTTTAGTTTCCATTCAGAAACAGGATAATTCTCTGCTGTTTCATAAGGTTTGATTTCAGAAGTTACAGGAAAACCTGCTTTTATGGCTTCTTGTAAACCTCCGTTTAAAACCTGAACTTGTTCGTGACCAATTGCTTTTAGCATCCACCAAAACCTAGAAGAGGCGTTTGCGCCGTTTTTATGATCATAAATTACAACATACGATGTTGGTGAAATTCCTAATTTAGAAAGTACTTCAGAAAATTTAGAGAAAGAAGGCAATGGATGTCGGCCGCCGTTTGCAGGATTCTCGACTGTTGCTAAATCTTTGTTTAAATCAACATAACGAGCACCTTGTAAATGTTCGATTTTAAAGTTTTCTTCGGCATTAATTCCTGCTCTGGCATCAATCAATATGATTTCAGATAAATTGCTCAGGTTTAATAATTCTTCAGCAATTATAATTGGAGAAAGTTTAGCAGCCATTTTGGATAAATTTATTTTTTAGAGCTTCCTAACCAGAGTAAGCTGTTTGTAATTAATTTAGTTTGGATTTTATTTTCAAAAGTATATGAAAGCGTTTTGTTAGTTCCGTTTTCATAATCTATATCATTATGTCCCATATTGATATAAATCATTTTGTAGTTTTTATTTGTCCAGACAACAGGATAATAACCGTTATGCCAAATTTCGCTTGCTTTTGGTCCTGTTCCTAACGGAAAACTGCTTTCATCAATCGCAACAAGAATTTTTATGTCTGTATTTTTTCTTAGATCATTACTCCATCTGTACCATTCGTTTGGTGCTGAAGCAAAGGTTTTAGGAAGGTTTTTTGTTGTGGAGTGCTGATTTTCAATTTTTAAAACTGCCAATGTTGGTTTCCATGTATTACTTACATATTCACCGGAACCTAAAAAAGTATTGTGATGCCAATTCCAGTTTTGTGGATATTCTGAATCATTTAAAGCAAAAGCAGAAAAGTGAAAACCTATAAAACCGCCGCCATCTTTCATATATTTTTCAAAGGCTTTTCGCTGTTCTAATGTTTCAGGTCTTGTATCTAAAAATAAAACGACTTGATAATTGGCTAAAAATTTCGCGTTCAAGTTGTTCCAATTGTCAGTTGAATCATAAACAAAATGATTTTCTTCTGCGATTTTAGGAAATCGTTTATTGGCTTCATGAACAAAACTAATATGAGCTTGATCATTTTTTGCAGTATAAAAAGCAATAACCTTAAATTTAGGTTTTTCTTTTTTTTGCTGTGAAAACCCTGTAAAGCAAACCAAAAAAAGCACCATAAGGATACTTTTCTTGGTTGTAAAATATTTTGTGTTATTGAAAATAAGCATTTTTAAGGCAGCTTAACTTGGGATTTTTTCAATTAGAATTTCGTTTTCTGCGCTATCAAAATAAGTGCAGGTCATTTCTATAATATCAACTCTCCATTTTGCTATTCCGCATTGACCAGAATGGTTGCAAAAAGTAATATAATCTGTTTCGCCGTGTTGATGTTTTACTAAAAATTCTATAAAAAGCTCTTTATTAACTGTTGGAGCAATTGCAATTGGACTGTATTTTTCATCAGAAGTAACAGTATAATTGTTTACGCCGTAATATTCGACATGACCATCGTGTACAAATGTATCGTAACCTTTTACGCCCAGAATAATCAGGTCTTGTATATAATTAGGAAAGTCGGCACCGCTTTGTACTTTGGCGTGAGCCTCTTTGATTTGCTCTATAGTAAACATATGTTTCGTTTTTAATTAATTACTTTTTCAAAAATACGATTATTGATTTTATTAACGAATCAAATTAAGGAATGTCTCATAAATAAGGATGAGAAAATGTAAAGTATAAAATTACTGTTATGCATTTTGAAATACAAAAAACAGTGTCATAAAGTTATCAGAAAACTGGTATTCTAAGTTGTTTTGTTGTTTTTGAAGCCATTTATCGATTATTTATTGTGTTTTTATCGATTAAATGATCTTGATTATGAAAATAATGTATTTAAACGAGTAATGTGGTACTTGGAGGGACTTCTTTTATTAACAGGAAAATTGTCTTTAAATTAGTGTAAGAATGTTGTCAGCTAAAAATGGTATTATGAAAAAAACAATACTTATACTCTTGCTTTCCGTCTCTGCATTTGCTCAGGAAATCAATACTTTTGATTTCGCCGTTATAAACTCTACTCTGATATCTGCTAATATTGATCTTGATAAAGGAAGGAGCGTTGTTGCGGCAAATAAAGATCAATATTCAGCCTATTTTCAGTATGCTCTTGCGATGTGTCAGGAAGATATTATTTTTGGTGCTGGAATTGATAAATCTGAGATTGACAGGACTTATATTGGTTATATTGGTAAGATATGCGATAAGTTTAGAGCGACAATCGGAATTGGTTATGTTGATTCTCGAAGCGGTTATCAAGGAACATTTACAGGATTTAGTATTTCGTATCATTTTGGAGAAAATACTTATGTGGGAGGAAATTTAGAAAATGTACATTCTGTAAGTATGGATTATGAAACGGATGAAAGTTTTGATTATTATCAAAAAATGGTTCCGAAGGTTTTTGCCAGTTATGAGTTTGTTCCAAATTTTATTGTTTTCGGACAATTAAGCAGCAGGGTTAATGATATCGCCTTGAAATATCAGGTTAACCGATTTTCGGCAGGTGGATTTTATTCGGGACATGGTGTTGAAGGAATTTTTGGAACTGTAAATATTGGCCGATTTGCGATTTCTTGCAGTACTACTTTTGACAGGGTAAATTTTGGATTGAAGTTTGAATAGGTTTGATTTAAAAGGAAATAAAAAATCCGAAAAGTGATTGCTTTTCGGATTTTAGTGTTTTATATGCAGTTAATTTAATTTTATAATCCAACAAAATCATCGCTTTTAGGAAAAATACTCAATGCCTGAATTGCAATTTCCGGTGTTGGAGAAGCTAGTTTTCTTAGTTTAGTATCCATCCACGCGCCATCCACAGTAATAACAGCACAAAGTGTATCGTCTTCACGTCTAAATTCATGAATAATAGACCAGCGTGAAGCATCGGCTTTCATTTTTGATGTTTTGGTATGAATAAATATTTTGTCTGAGAGTTTTAATTCTTTTCTAAAAACACATTCTTCTCTAAACAAAACAGGACCAAAACCTTGTGTTTGCATTACTCTTAAAGTTAAACCTAATTCTTCTAGAATTTCGATACGATGCTGCGCGCCAAAATCGTAATAAGCACTATGACGAACGTGAAAGTTTGGGTCTAGATCTGACCAGCGAAAAGATATTTCTTTTGTAAATGATGCCATTTTGTAATTGTAATTTTAATGAGAAATCGAAATTACGAATAAAAAAGTAAAGGTAGTTATGAATAAGTATATTATTATGCATGCATATTAAGTTACTTGCCTTTATTAGAACGAAATTTTAAGTCATTGAATTGAAACTTCTTCAGCAGCCATTTCTTAGAATTACATTTATTGATATTCTATAAATGCTTTATGAGGAGGCAGACTAAATTCTGAATCAGAAATTTTTATTTTTTTTATATCGATGGCTGTCATACTTAATGTAAATTCTGGATAATAATAACTAAGTTTAAGAAATACAGCTTTCATTAAGTCGGTAATTTTGTTTTTATTGAATGCAGAAAAGTCTTTGAAATATTTAGGGTTCAGTTTTAAATCGGGTGAATAAAAATACTCTTCTCGAATAATATTTAAAGTGTCTTTTACAGTTAATTTATCACATAAGTAGCCAAGTATAGTGGCAGCATTTTTTGTAATTTCATATTTGAAACTAACATTTTCTAGTTTTGAAGGATCTAAATAAAACAAAGTGTCAGATTCTTTTTGATTCCAATTATTCTTAATGTAGAGTTTTTTTTCATTAGATGAATATAATTGAAAACTCATAAAATCACTATTAGTAATCTGTTTATACTTTCCTTTTTTTGTTATAAAAGTTGATTTTTCTCCCATTAACTGGTTAACTTTTGGAATATTTACTTCGACATTATTTTTATCAAAATAAGTAATTTGATATTCAATTTTTCCTTCAAAGTCCTGTGAGTAACCTAAATATGTAAACAGGAGAATTATAATTGTTTTTAGGTTTTTCATTTTACAAATTTTCAAGATTTTGTTTGATTTTTTATCATTACAGTTCCGCTGATAATATCATGAACGGCTCTTTTTTTATTACTTGAAAAGATAGTGATAAAAGAAAGCCATCCTAGAAGAAGTTTGAAAAAATAACGAATAATAGCTTGAAAAAAATTGATAGATTGGGTTTCATCCGAGTTTTTTCGAATTTGTATTCTCTTTATATTGTTGCCAATAGTTCCTCCAAAAGTGGTCATAATTGGTTCGTACAAAAATATTAGGATTAATAAAACGGCTCTTAACCAATCAGGAACATTTTTGAAATTGGATAAAACGTCAGAAATAAGAATCATGCAAGCAATAATTAGAATAGAGTCGATGAGAATAGATTGAATTCTTTCAAGTAGAAAAGGGTATTTTTCTTCCATAATTTTTTATCGAATATAAAATTAATTTTCTTTCTCTGTTCCTGTTTTTTTTATTAAACTAACAATCCACTTTCTTTTAGATGCTTAAAGATAATTTTATCAACCTCGGAGATTATATTTAAATCAGTGTAGTTTAGCCATTTGATTTCGGCTATTTCGTTGCTCTCTTTTGGTATTCCAATATAATCTGCTTTGTAGCATGTCATTTTTACAATGATTCCATTCACATCTCCATCTGATTGTGCTTTGAAAGTTCCTATGTATTCAATAGATTCGGGGATGATGTCAACACTTAATTCTTCTTGAATTTCTCTAATTAGAGTTTGTTCGTCGGTTTCATTATTTTCTCTTTTTCCGCCCGGAATATAATATTTGTTTTTTCCCTTTGATTTTGTGCTTAATATTTGACCATTTTCAATTTTTATTAATGCAATTTTATCAATTTCAACCATCATTATTTTAACTGTAGTTTTTTGGCTTTGTTTTTTTTGCTCTTTTATAGAGCTTATTAATTTTCAAATGTAGGGTGTTTTTGTATTAATAATCAATAGCATTAATCATTTTTATTATGCTTTTATCGTACACAGGTAAGATTGGTTTGAATGCGATTGTGTTCTGATAAATAATATGTAAATGGAATTGTAATAGGTAGTTAGGTGAAAATTATAGAAGAAAAGTAATGAGAAATGCGACAAATTAATGACATGAATTATTGAGTTATGCCATGTGTGTCAGGTTTAAAAAATGTCATGTTGTCAGCCGATTATTGGTTTGTCAATAGTAAAACTGACAATTTTATTTAGTTTTTTATATTGGCACAAAGATTGACTTATGCCACCTGAGTTATAAAATTAAATCAAAAATTAAATATATAAAAAATGGGTAAAATAATCGGAATTGACTTAGGTACGACGAACTCTTGTGTTTCTGTAATGGAAGGTAACGAAGCAGTTGTTATTCCTAACGCAGAAGGAAAAAGAACAACTCCATCTATCATCGCTTTTGTTGAAGGTGGCGAAATTAAAGTAGGTGATCCTGCAAAAAGACAAGCAGTAACGAATCCTACAAAAACGATTGCTTCTATTAAACGTTTTATGGGACACACTTTTGCTGAAACTCAAGAAGAGGCAAAAAGAGTTCCTTACAGTGTTGTAAAAGGTGACAACAATACTCCACGTGTGGATATTGACGGTCGTTTATACACTGCTCAAGAATTGTCAGCAATGACACTTCAAAAAATGAAAAAAACTGCTGAAGACTATTTAGGTCAAACTGTAACTGAAGCGGTTATTACTGTCCCTGCTTACTTTAACGATGCACAACGTCAAGCTACAAAAGAAGCTGGAGAAATTGCTGGTCTTAAAGTTATGCGTATCATCAATGAGCCAACTGCAGCTGCACTTGCTTACGGATTAGATAAAAAAGGAACAGATCAAAAAATTGCTGTTTACGATTTAGGTGGAGGTACTTTTGATATCTCTGTTCTTGAATTAGGAGATGGTGTATTTGAAGTATTATCTACAAATGGTGATACTCACTTAGGTGGTGATGATTTTGACCAAGTTATTATTGACTGGTTAGCTGACGAATTCAAAACTGAAGAAGGTATTGATTTACGTTTAGATCCAATGTCATTACAACGTTTGAAAGAAGCTGCTGAGAAAGCTAAGATTGAATTATCATCTTCTGCTGAAACAGAAATCAACTTACCTTACGTAACTGCTACGGCTTCTGGACCAAAACACTTAGTGAAAAAATTATCTAGAGCTAAATTTGAGCAATTATCTGATACTTTAGTAAAACGTTCTATGGAGCCAGTTGCTAAAGCATTAAAAGATGCAGGTTTATCTACATCTGATATCGACGAAGTAATCCTTGTTGGAGGTTCTACTCGTATGCCAAGAATTGCTGACGAAGTTGAAAAATTCTTCGGTAAAAAAGCATCTAAAGGTGTTAACCCTGATGAGGTTGTTGCTATTGGAGCTGCTATTCAAGGTGGAGTTTTATCTGGAGATGTAAAAGATGTATTGTTACTTGACGTAACACCTCTTTCTTTAGGTATCGAAACTATGGGTGGTGTATTGACTAAATTAATTGAGTCTAACACAACTATCCCAACTAAAAAATCTCAAGTATTCTCTACTGCTGCTGATTCTCAACCATCTGTTGAAATTCACGTATTACAAGGAGAAAGAGCAATGGCTGCTGATAACAAAACTATCGGTCGTTTCCACTTAGATGGTATCCCGCCAGCACCAAGAGGAGTTCCTCAAATCGAGGTTACTTTTGATATTGATGCTAATGGTATCATCAAAGTTTCTGCAACTGACAAAGGAACTGGAAAATCTCACGATATCCGTATCGAAGCTTCTTCTGGATTAACAGCTGAAGAAATCGAAAAAATGAAAAAAGATGCTGAAGCTAATGCTGATGCTGACAGAATTGCAAAAGAAAGAGCTGAGAAATTGAACGAAGCTGATAGTACTATTTTCCAAACTGAAAGTCAATTGAAAGAATTGGGAGATAAAATTACAGATGAGCACAAAACAGCTATTGAATATGCTTTAACTGAATTGAGAATGGCTCACCAATCTCAAGATCTTGACGCAATCCAAAAAGGATTAGACAATGTTAATGCAGCTTGGAAAACAGCTACAGAAGCAATGTACGCTCAAGGTGATGCAGGACAACAAGCTGCTCCACAACAAGAGCAATCTCAAGGAGACAACGTTGAAGACGTTGAATTCGAAGAAGTCAAATAAGTACTGATTAATATCAGTTAACAATAAGTGCTAAACCGCTGTAAACGTAAAGTTTACAGCGGTTTTTCTTTTTTATGCATTTTTGTTTCTGCTGTTTTTTAATCGTTTTTTATCATATATTTGTACCATATTTGTACCGGCACTTAAAGGGGGACAAAGTGTCCCTTATGTACCCTTATGGTACCTTAATGGGAGACAAAGACTATGAAAAGATCTGATAAACAATGTCTTAATTGTGGGAAAGAATTCCTGCCTAAAACCGTGACTTCTGTTTACTGCTCGCATGTATGCAGTAAAAAAGCATACAAACAGAAGATGAAGCAGCTTAAAAATGAAGCAGAAATCAAAGCGCTGGTAGATAAAATACCCCAGAACAGGGCATTTATTTCTGTCCCTGAAGCTGGCATGCTTTTTGGGATTGCCAAAAAGACACTCTATAGGCTTGTCGAAAAGGGAAAAATTCCTTCAGTTAATCTGGGGACTCGCCTTATAAGAATAGACCGCAGAGTTATGGAAGAGATGTTCGGCCCTGCAAGCATCCTGCAGCAGGCTGAAAGCCCACCGAAGAAAAAATTATACAGCCTTGAAAAAGAAGACTGCTATTCGATTGGTGAAATTGCTCAGAGATTTCAGATATCTGAAGGTTCTGTCTACAGCCATATAAGGAAATATTCAATACCTACCAGGCAGATCGGAAAGCATGTATATGCTCCAAAAAGCGAAATTGATAACTTGTATAACGGAAATGATTTTATATGAAACAATTAGCAAAAACCAAGGTAACTGTGCGTCTTCGAAAAGCAGAAGACCGAGAGGAATGGTATGTCTACATAGAAAGCTATCCTGTTGAGGTTTCCGGAAAGAAAACGCCACAGAGAATCCGTGAATACTTAAACAGAACCGTAAAAACCGTGGAGTGGGATAAGCAGAGAACCGCTCGTACGGATGCGCAGGGCATAAAATCCTATAAGCCCAGACGCAGCGATAACGGAATAATAATCACCAGAAGCGAAACCGACCGCGAGATAATGCTCTATGCCGACGGAGTGCGTAAAATCAGGCAGAAAGAATATGATAATACAGATCTGTACAGTGATGCTGAGAACCTATTGGTTCAGCAGAAAGAAAAAGCAAAAGAGGATTTTATCAAATACATTGCCTCTGTGGCAGCAAAAAGGCATGCCCGAAGCTCAAAATCCATTATGATCAATTGGGAGCGGACCAGAGAGTTTTTAAAAATCTATTCCAAAGGCAGGCTGATGTTTTCCCAGATTGACGGCCGAATGGCGGAAGATTTTAAGCTGTTTCTGCTGGCTGCGCCGCTCGGAGGAGGCAAAAAAGGAATACTTTCCCGTAACACTGCAGCAAGGTATTTTTCCATATTTAAAGCCGCTTTGAAACAGGCTTTTATTGATGGATATCTAACCGTTGATTTATCTTCAAAAGTAAGAGGCATACCTGAGCAGGAATCAAGACGCGAATATCTTACCATTAAAGAATTGAACGGATTGGCCCAAACGCCCTGCGAAAAAGATGTCCTTAAAAGAGCCGCGCTTTTCTCAGCGCTTACCGGCCTGCGGCATTCCGACATTCAGAAGCTCCGCTGGAAAGAGATAAGCATGGAAGACGGCATGGCCAAACTGCATTTTACGCAGAAAAAGACAAGGGGTGTCGAATATATGCCTATTTCTGAGCAGGCTTTAGATCTCTGCGGAGAGCCAAGGCTTCCCGGGCAGCTTGTGTTTGAGGATCTGATGGACCCGTCGTGGATTTCAAGGCCTCTGAAAAAATGGGTTGAATCTGCCGGCATTAAAAAGAACATTACCTTCCACTGCTTCCGTCATACATTTGCAACACTGCAGCTGTCCAGCGGGACAGACATTTATACGGTCAGTAAAATGCTGGGGCATACCAACGTAAAAACTACTCAAATCTACGCTAAAGTAATAGATGAGAAGAAAAACAGAGCTTCGAAGGCAATACAATTGGAATCTTTAAAGAAAAGAGCGCAATGAAAATAAAGTACTTTGAATATATCACAGTTTACCTGTCTGTTTTTTTAGTCTGTGTCTTTGTCGGTGTAATTGGAAGACTGGTGCTGCTGGAAAAAGGCGCCGATGAATATACGGCCGGCGTTTTCTTTTGGATCAGCACTGGATTTGGAGTTTTAATGTTTGCAATTCTAAGTTTATTTCTAAACGATTTGGCTGAGAGATTGGTGAATTGTTTTTTGAAGGCAAAAAAAAATGAATCGCCTGAAAGTCGCATTCCAGTTGAAAACCTTGAAAAAATAGAAGAGGAGCCACAGGATGCTTTAATTAAGCCCGAAATGCCTGAAAATAAAAATGCTGTCATTGATATTCAGCAGTTAAGGGAGCAGCAGCAAAATGCAATTAAAAATCAAAAACAGGCCAGGATTGATACTGCCCTCCGTTATGCGCAGCAGGAGTTTGCGCTGTACGTGTCGGATGATGATCTGGAACAATTGGGCAGCAATATAATCATATATGCTGAAGTCCTAAATTTTGAAAAGATTAAACCGATCAAAGTAAAAGATCTGTCCAATCTGGATCTGTATCATTTTGGCTGGAATATCTGGAATTGCTTTAAAGCCAGCAGACAGGACAGAGCCGCACAATTTTTAAAGCTGACTTTTGCCGATGCTTTAAAAGATGTTGAAGAGAAAAGCATTAAAACGCATCTCAAAGATGATGAACATAAAGGTCTTATAAAGATAATAGATGATTTTACAGATTTTTAAATGCCAATAGGTATAAAGCACTGTGTTTTTCAAGTGTTTTTGCTGTGAAGAAGGACACAGCAGAAACACTTTTTTCATTTGCATCATAACTGTTAAAAACGATAGCTATGGATACAAATGAAATCTCTTTTGAAAACCTGCCCAAAGCAGTAGCACACTTAGTGAAAGAAATTGCCGAGATTAAACTTCTGATTCAGAATGTACAGGTGTATGAATCGAAAGAAAAAAGTATTCCTATTGGTATTGAACAAGCAAGCCGGCTAATAGGCAAAGCAAAGCCTACAATTTACGCTCTTGTAAGGCAGAGAAAAATTCCGTGCTATAAATATGGTAAAAAGCTGTATTTTTTTGAAGAAGAACTTTTAGAATGGATTTCTAAAGGGAAAAAGAAAACAATACAGGAAATTGAATCAGAAGTATTGAAGTATAATGATAATCAAAAAAAATAGGGGGAATAACAGACCGCAAAAATACTTATGTCACTCTGGTAGATCATCAAAAAGCATTTAATACAAAGCGATATGTTATCTGTAAATGAATTTGAACAAAAAAATCCTGAAAAATCTAAATTTTTCAGGATTTTACTTTTTATAGTGATCTCTACTGTACAAATTTCTATAAATTTTTGCGGAAGATTTGAAAAGATTGGCTATTACTAATTTGGTTTGGATGTCCTGTTGGGATTGAACTTTTATACATCAATAGTTATTTACAGCAAGTTTCAGGATCAAATTTGCTAACTTATTTGGGTATTTCTAATACAGATAGAAAATTGTTTGCAAAACCTAATAACGTCTATGAAAGATTGATCTTATATGTTTTTTCAATTTGAGAAGAAGCGTGTTTTGGTGCGAGCTGTCCAATTTGAAATACTTTTTCAATAAAGTCAATACTTTCATCCACGCAAGTATTTTCATTTTTCAAGTGGCTTGCAAAGTGGTTTGTTATTTTTTGAATGATCCTGGCGCTGATTAAATCAACCTGAGCGACATCAAAATTGCTTGTTTTCTTTCTCTGAATAGCCAATTCGCTTGCCGCAATATCATTTAGTTTAGCTTTTAACGCATGGATAGTTGGCGCATATTTTCGAGTATTCATCCATGTATTGAATTCTAATTTCATATCCTCAATAATAGCTTCTGCAGCAGGAATATGTTGTTTTCTTCTCTCAAGCGTATCATCTGTAACCTGAGACAAATAATCGAGATGTATTAAAGTTATTCCTGGAATTTGCGCTACATCTGGATTTACATTTCGTGGAATGGATAAGTCCAAAATCAGTAATGGTTTCTTTCTGTTAAGTAGTGCTTTGTCTATAGTTGGATTTTGTGCACCTGTTGCAACTATGAGCACATCTGTCTGTTTTATTTCTTCTTGTAAGTTTAGAAAATCCTTTACAATAACGTTTAGTTTACCAGCTAATTCGATGGCCTTGTTCTTTGTTCTGTTTATAAGGGTGATATGGGTATTCTTTGTATGTTTTACTAAATTTTCACACGTATTTCTGCCAATTTTCCCTGTTCCGAATAGTAAGATATTTTTATTTCTAATATCTTCTACATTTCTGATAATATATTGAACAGCTGCAAATGAAGCAGATGTGGCACCGGATGAAATTTCAGTATCTGTTTTGACTTTTTTGCTAGCCTGTATAACCGCGTTTATTAAACGATCCAGGAATGTATTGATTAAGTCCTCGCGTTTGCTATTATTAAAAGCGATTTTAATTTGACTAATGATTTCAAAATCACCTAAAATCTGGCTATCCAACCCTGTTCCAACTCGAAACATATGGTTCACAGCTTCCTGATTCTTGTATATATAAGCAACTTGCTGAAATTCTTCTACGGAGCCCTTGCTGTTCTCACAAAGTAATTTGATTAATTCATATGGATGATTGGCAAAACCATATATTTCGGTTCTATTACAAGTAGAAGTGACAATTAATGATTCGATCCCTTCTGCCTTTGCCTGCAGCAAAAGATCAGATTGTGCTTTAGTATCCAAACTAAACTTCCCTCTAATTGCTGCATCTGCTTTTTTATAACTTAAGCCTAAAGCATAAAAGGTGGTATTTTTGGACATGTTATATTTTTCCATATTATGCTCTTTTTAAAGTTCAAAAAAATATTAGTAGGTTATTGTAAAACACGATGAAACTTCCTTTAATGCTAAAGAATAATGGATTCACACATAATTGCATTATAAGTTGCCGGCAGGATTTAAATATAAAACGCTACCTGAAAAACAGGTAGCGTTTAAGAGAAATTATTTTTGAACTATTGGAGTTCTAAGTGATTCTAAGACCGCAACAATATCTGTATAAAGCTCTGTATTTGAAGCTACACCATTTGCATTTGCAGCTGCTCCTACATATCCTTCAAATTTTGTATAATCCGCAGTACTTGATTTTGTCCCCATGCGAGGATTTTTCGCAGGATCGTGCGCAGCTACCATATTCAAACCAGAATAGGTATTTACGGCATTTGTACCACCAGTGTTAAACGAAAAGAAATCAGTCAGATTGTCCGATAGTTTAGCAATATTTGTAGACTGGGTAGTTCCTGTTTCGGCTAATACCGGGGCAAAATGCGCTTGTAGATTCCCCGCTGCATTCGACTGAACGTCGGCAACAATTAATCCTATAGTTGAATTTACCACCTTGCGGAAACTCAAACGCCCCTGCTCGATCATTTGGCCAGCGTTATCTGGATCTGAAACCATTTTAGTTCCGCCTAATCTTTCGTAAATAGATGCCTTTACAGGAGGAGTTACCGGGGCGTCATCATCATTACTACTGCACGAAGCCAGGGTTGCAGAAGCTGCGAGTAATACACTAAGTGTAATTTTGGAATAAATTTTCATAATAAAAATATTAAAGGTTAATTAAAAAAACGGTTTAGTTTTTGAGACAATCTGTAGCTCAAACTATTTTGATTCACTGGACAAACTTCTTTGCCAGCCAAATTTTCCGGTAAAATATAACGCTGAGCATCATAATGTCCTATGGCTATCAACTGGTCAAATACTTTTTTAGAATTCGTGATCTTGTTGTTATGGAAGTAAACAACCACATTTCTTTTTACGATTATAGAATCAGAGGTTAATCCTTTGATAGATCTCAAATCTGAACATATTTGTTTGGCTTGTACCGAATCTATGTTTGTTTTAAAATCAATTCGGCTTACCTGCAGATTTGGGCTTTCATAAACAGCAGGCTTAGCGGTAATAATGTGGAATAGAAAAATGGCAAAAAATAGTACCAAAATGATCAATCCCGTCCAAAGGCCTTTTTTAATAAATTTGTTAATTTTCATAAAGCTGATTTTTAAAATGATTTTAGGTTTTCTAGATCATATACGAACCCTTTTTTGGCTTGGTTTTATTTAAATTGATAAAATAGTAGTTTAGATTTATTGTAAATAACAACACACTGAATTACAGGGTTTTTTAGAAAACTCTTGCCAAATTAAACCCAAAGAAAATATCTCCCTTAGTCCAGTCTCCCGTAGTTCTTCCAAGATATCCGGCTTCATCAATGGCTTGAGAACTGGTAAAATGCATTTGAAAAACGTGTCCGCCGGTTTCCAGGTCAAAACCAATGGATAATGGATTTTTATAAATAGAATTTGACGCCCTGTTTAAGTGTGCCGCATAATCCATATTCAATGACCAGCGTTTTGCAAACTTATATCTACCGCCAAAGCCAATGGCATATTGTGAATTGCTCTGTTCGGGGTCGAGCACAAAATTTTCATGGAAAAATGATGGAACTATTTCTAAAGATAATTTTTCAGATAATTTTCTGGAAATTAAAAGCTGGGCTACATAGGTGAGCCTATTTTTAAATTCAAGTTTAGGATATAGACTTTCCTTTAGCGTGTTGTTGATAGACAAACTATTAAACCCTGCAATAGTCACCGGAAATCCGTCTTTTATTTGCGGCAATAACATATATTTTGTTGCAAAGTCATAAGCAAATTCACTTCTGGCGGCACTTATATTAATCCCCGGGGTCAATCCGTATATGAATTTTATTTGTGTGTTGGCGTTATCCAGTCCATAGAATCCCTCAAAGCCGTCTTTTATAGAACCAAACCGGTGTGCTACAACAAAATACAAATCTCCTTTTGCCGCGAGTTTGGTCGATTCGAGATTGACAATCTTCAGGGCTTTAAATGCAGATGTCACCTTTTCTTTTGTGATTGGCGCATCAACTCCGGATAATAGGTCGTCTTGCGAATAGGTTAGTAATGGAAATAAAAACAATAATAGAATGAGCTTTTTCATGTGGTTAATTTTAATTGTTATTTGTTTTGGTGTACAAGGGAGGATTGATCTATTTTAAATTCTTGTAAGAGCTCATCATATCCTAAAAATCGTCCTTTAATTTTTAGCATTCTGCCAATTGCAATGTCTTTGGGCAAACTGTCTTTGAAGGTTGCAAATATCTTTTCGCTAATAACGATTCCCTTACTGGCGGGTTCAACAGCTGTTACAATTGCAGTTACTTCAATTGTTTTGTCCTGGTATTTGGCAGTAGCAAGGCTGTCATTGAAAGTAAATTCTTTTTCGAGTCCTTTAACCGTTACAGTATAATCTGCAGTTTCTGATTCGATATTCCTATGACCTTTGTAACTGTAGAGGTAAATTGAGATCCCAGTTATCAGGAAGAGGGGAATAATAATAAGTATTTTTTTTCTCATGGCTGGTTTTTAGTATTTGGATTATCTACGTTAAAAAATACCTATTGGATTTAAATGATCAAATATGACTGCTGCTAAATCTGTATCATCCATTTCACCGTATATGATTTGAAAATGCTTTAAATATTAAAATCATTTAGCCTTTCTAAAACTAAAAACCAATCCCATGAATTTAAAAACTCGTTTGCTTATTCCATCATTTGCTTTACTACTGGTAAGTTGTACAGATGATAATCCCAGTACTTTAATTGACACTCCACCAATTACCGGCGTTGCCACATACAATCAGAATGTGAAATCCATCATTGATAATAATTGTGTTGTCTGCCATGCAGCTGTTCCCAAAAATGGGGCACCTATGTCCCTGGTTACTTATGATCAGGTTAAAAATGCGGTCTTAAATCGCGGGCTGCTCAACCGGATTTCTTTAGAAAATGGAAATAGTTCATTAATGCCACAGGGAGGGCCAAGATTGCCTCAAACCACAATTGATGTTATTAAAAAATGGGAACAAGATGGATTATTAGAGCAATAATCCATAGTAAAAAACATGAAAAAAATCATAATAATGCCAATGATATTGGCCTCGTTCCTTGTTTTTTCGCAGGAAAAAATCTTAACTAAATCATCAACAATCACTTTTGAAGCTTCGGTCCCGTCTTTTCAGCCGGTTTTAGGAACCAATACCAATGTCACTTTTGTTTTAAATCCGGCAACAGGTGAAATTGCATCCTTAGCCCTTATAAAAGGATTTCAGTTTGAAATGCCTTTGATGGAAGAACATTTCAATGAAAATTACATGGAGACCGATAAATATCCGAAAGCTATTTTTAGGGGAAAAATAGAAAAATTTGATGCCAATAATTTAACTGAAGATTATAAAGATTACCTAATAAAAGGAAACTTAGAACTTCATGGGAAATCAAGAGATATAAATGCGAGCGCAAAGATCACCAGGACAGGTTCCAGAATTACCATCATTTCAGATTTTGCTGTTAATGCCAGTGATTTTGGCATTCCAATTCCATCGCTTATCAAGTATAAACTTGATGATAGAGTAAAGGTTCAAATTATTGCTGTTTTAAAATAAGCAAAAAATTGATTTTTAAACTAACATAATAATATAAAGAAAACCATGAAAAAAATTATACTCGTTTCCATGCTTTATGCTTGCGCTATTGGTCTGGCGCAAGAAAAAATGATCAGTAAAACAGGTAAAATAACTTTTGAAGCATCTGTTGCTTCTTTTGAAGAGGTTAAAGCTACAAATAACAATGTAACCTTTGTATTGAATACTACAACAGGAGAAATTGCAAGTTTAGCATTGATGAAAGGATTTCAATTTAAAGTTGCGTTAATGGAAGAGCATTTCAATGAAAATTATATGGAGAGCGATCAATACCCTAAAGCTATATTTAAAGGGAAAATAGAAGATTTTGATTTAAACAGTCTTACCAATTCTGCTAAAGATTTTACTATAAAAGGGAAGTTAGAGCTTCATGGAAAATCAAAGGATATAATAACCAAAGCAAGGATAATGATGTCCGGATCTGGAATTAGTATTGTATCTAATTTTGCCGTAAATGCCAGTGATTTTAACATCGTCATACCAACTCTCGTGAAAAGCAAAGTTTCTAATAAAATTAATATTCTAGTTGTTGCAGTTTTGAAATGACAGATCAAAAAAGTAAGATTTATAACTTTAAGAGAAGTATACTAAACCATTAAAAAGATTTAATTTTGAAAAACCAATTATTCGCTATTTCAAAAATGGAGGAAGAAATAAAAGTTGAAAACGACTTTGCACTTATCCGTTTTCAGAATGACGGTCCAGAACCTTTTTTTACACACCGTCAACTAACCACTGATTTCATACAGTTTCATTTCGTACTTAAAGGTAACGCCAAACTTTCATTTAATAATGGTAATTATGATTTAGCACTACAAGAAGAAAAATCCTTTCTTTTATACAATCCACAAAAGGAGCTACCATTTCATTTAGAGCTTTCACCAAATTCGTGGATGATTTCTGTTATTATTTCAATTAGGAAATTTCATGCATTGTTTTCTGTTGAAGCAGATTATATTACTTTTTTAAGTCCTGATAACAAGTATAAAAATTATTATAATGAAGGTTGTATAAGTCCTTCAATGGCAGTTGTTTTAAGCCAGTTGTTCCATTATAACCTTCATCCATCCATAAAAAATCTTTATTGTAAAGGTAAAGGATACGAATTACTTAGTTTATCTTTTAACAGGAGCGAAGATCCAAATGCGCATCATTGTCCGTTTTTAATTGATGAAGGTAATGTATTGAAAATAAAAAAAGCCAAAGAAATTATCATCGCCAATATGGCTGAACCGCCTGGTTTACAAGAATTAGCCGATGAAATTGGTCTGAATCTGAAGAAACTGAAAATGGGTTTCAAACAAATTTATGGCTATACGGTTTACGGTTTTCTTTTTGACTATAAAATGGATTTCGCCAGAAAATTGCTTGACAGCGGTTCTTACAATGTAAACGAAGTGGGGTTGAAAATAGGTTACAGTACAGGAAGCCATTTCATTGCAGGATTCAAGAAAAAGTTTGCAACAACTCCAAAAAAATATCTGATGTCGATTAATACGAATGTTTAAGTTTTGTTGGCTATGAGCCTGGTGATAATGAACGGGCGAAGCAATCCACGAATTTTAATCTACTCAATCTGCAAAATCTGCGCGACAATTTTAACATCTATTCTATAGAACAAAGCAAAAAGTAAATGAAAGGCGTATTATTAGTAAACTTAGGATCTCCGGAAAGTCCAACTACAAAAGATGTAAAACCATATTTAGACGAGTTTTTAATGGACAAACACGTGATCGATGTTCCGTATTTGTTGCGAGCTTTTTTAGTTCGTGGCATTATCCTGAGAAAAAGACCGGAAGAATCTGCACATGCTTATACTAAAATTTGGTGGGAAGAAGGTTCTCCGTTAGTGGTGCTATCTGAAAGAATGCAGAAAAAAGTAGAGTCTTTAGTAAATGTTCCGGTTTCGTTAGCAATGCGCTATGGAAGCATGACAATTGAAAAAGGGCTACAGGAATTACATGATACAGGAGTCACAGAAGTATTACTTTTTCCTTTATATCCGCAATATGCAATGGCTTCAACATTGACAATTTTGGTTAAAGCGGAAGAAATTCGTAAAAAGAAATTTCCACAAATGACTTTTACCGATGTTCCTGCGTTTTATAACAAACCGGATTACATCAAGAATCTGGCTGATTCTATCCAGAAACATCTAGTTGGATTCCACTACGATCATCTGTTATTCTCGTATCACGGAATTCCGGAGCGTCACATTCGCAAAACCGATGTAACCAAATCACATTGTAAAATTGACGGCTCTTGCTGTAACACACCTTCGCCGGCACACGATTTCTGCTATCGTCATCAATGTTATGAAACAACAAGACAAGTCGTAAAATTATTAGGGCTTCCAGCTGATAAATACAGTTTAACTTTTCAATCGCGTTTAGCGGGAGACAAATGGTTAGAACCTTATACCGATGTTGAAGTTGATAAAATGCCAGCAAAAGGGATCAAGAAATTGGCAGTGGTAACTCCGGCTTTCGTTTCAGATTGTTTAGAAACGCTGGAAGAAATCGCAATGCGAGCCAAAGAAGATTTTGAAGTAAAAGGAGGAGAGAATTTCTTAGCGATTCCGTGTTTGAATGATGATGATGAATGGTGTAAGACCGTGAGTAATTGGATTAATGATTGGGCTAGATAAATCTAAATTAAGAGCATAGAATATTACATTTACTATTAATAGTTAGATTATTTAATCTTTTGGTTAATCCCAAACTTTCGCACCTGATCCGATAGTCGTTGCAGGTTATGTTTCTGTATCAAAAAAGACATCAGCTCCCTATATTTAAAGTATTGAGCTGGCAATAAAATGTTAAGCAGTATCTCATATATAATCTGCTATTACTATTGTTCAGGATAGTAATTACAGAAAAAGCCCTGAAATTTCAGGGCTTTTCTGTAATTGTATTTTATTCACGGAAAATTACATTTTCGGAAGCAGTACTGTATCCACTACATGTATAACACCATTGGATTGATTTACATCTGAAATAGTAACTTTAGCCTTATTGCCGCTCTCGTCGCTGATGTACAAATCTTTTCCATCCATCCAGGCAGTTAAAGTTCCGCCGCTCACTGTTTTTAAAGTGGCTTTTCCTTTACCGGCTTTTATTGCTTTTGCAATATCAGAACTATTCATTTTACCGGATACTACATGATAGGTCAATATAGTTTGCAATGTTTTAATATTCTCAGGTTTCAATAATGTTTCAACAGTTCCGGCCGGTAATTTACTAAAAGCTTCATTTGTCGGTGCAAAAACAGTAAATGGACCTTTACCTTGCAGGGTTTCAACTAATCCTGCTGCTTTTACTGCTGCTACCAATGTGGTATGATCCTTTGAGTTTACCGCATTTTCTATAATATTTTTATTAGGATACATAGCCGCTCCACCAACCATTACTGTTTTTTGTGCAAATGATGTAAATCCAAATCCTAATGCCAGGATTGCTGCTGCTAAAAATTTTCCAGTTTTCATAATTACTTTTTTTAAGTTATAAAGTCATTTACGCTTTAATATTCTTTTTGGTTTTAAAATAAGCCAAGAAATAAACTAAAATAAAACCGGACTAACTAAAAGGTATTATGGATGAGTATTTTAAGGGAATATTTTTTGATAACTTACTATGGTCAAAATAATTTCGCTGTTATCTTCACAATGAAAGCAGCCTGAAAAGATGAAAAGGAGAGGCGAAAATTTCTTTTTCTTTAGTTGTGATATGTTTAGATCAGAAAAGCAGTTTAGATACTATACTTTTAATGTAACTTTATTAATCGTAAATTATGCATCAGGCTACTATATACTTATAGGGCTTGAATATGCGATTTAAACATGGAAGCGAATTATTTTTCAAATTGTTTACATTTACCAAATAATGTATCTCTTATGTACGAAGAATTAAAATATTGGTATTTGCGTGATCATAAATTGTTTAGGACTTTGAGTTTTTCTCAAATCAAGCAACTTTGCATAATCACAGGTTTTAAAAAAGCCTCAAAAGGGGAAATTATTTATTTTTCATCTTCAGATGTGCCCCGGATTTTTTTACTTAAAAAGGGGAATATCAAGATTGTTGCCCTGGATAATAATGGCAACGAAACTATAAAGGACATTATCCAGAAAGGAGATTTGTTTGGTGAACTGACTTTGGAAACAGATAATAAAAACGAAGAATATGCAAAAGTCCTTTCAGACGATGTTGCCATCTGCAGTTTTTTAATGTCTGATTTTGAAGATTTATTGCTTCGTAATCCGACTTTAGCACTTTCATACACCAAGTTTGTAGGACTGAAAATGAAACGCATTAAAAACAATTATGCCAATCTAATTTCTAAGGATGCCAAAACCAGATTGTATCAATTCCTGAAAGACTGGGCAGAACAGGAAGGCGTTAGAGAAGGAAATTCAGTAGCCATTGAAAATTATCTAACCCAAAATGATATTGCCCAGATTATCTGTACCTCCAGACAAACCGCTACACAATTGCTCAATGAGATGGAAACCAATCAGCTTTTAAACTACAACAGAAAAGAAATTATCATTCGAGATATTACCAAATTATAATTATTTTGGGCTAAGTGTAAATTAGCCGACATTTTGCTTTTTTATAGTATGATAATTTTACATTATTAAAAAGATGTAAAAACATACACTATGAAAAAATTAATTTTTATTTTTTTAGCGACCCTTACTTGGGCTGCTAACGCGCAGAACATGATTGCTAAATCTGCCACTGATATCGCTCCTTTGCTAATAGGAGAGAAGATTCCAAACCTTACTTTAAAATCATCGGATAATACAGATGTACAAATTTCAGACCTGCTAAAAAAGAAAAAGACAGTTCTTGTTTTTTATCGTGGAGGCTGGTGCCCGTATTGCAATATGCATTTGCAGGCATTGGCTGAAGCCGAAAAGCAAGTTCTGGATTTGGGATATCAAATTATTGCGGTAAGTCCTGATTCTGCTGAAAATTTAAAAATGACAGCAGAAAAAGATAAAGTAAAATATACCTTACTTTCTGACTCAAAAGGAGAATTAATAAAAGCCATGGGAATTGCTTTTGAGGCTCCTGAAAACTATAAAAGTGTAATTAACGTAAATTCTAAAGGAATGAATACTAGTTTTTTACCTGTTCCGTCCGTTTTTGTTGTGAATCCCCAGAGTGATATCCTTTTTGAATATGTCTCTCCTGATTTTAAGCATCGTATCACGACCGAATTACTTGTTTCAGTATTAAAAAATTTAAAATAAAAAAAATGAAAAAGTTAGTATTACTTGTATTGATTTTGGTTTTTGGAGTTTCTTCTGCTCAAAATGATGCCAAAAGAGCTAGCCAGTATAATTTAGAAAACAAAACTGCCATTCAGGGTTATGATCCGGTAGGATATTTTAGTCAGGGAAAAGCAGTTAAAGGGAAAAAAGGGATCTCAGCTTCTTACCAGGGCGTGATTTATAATTTTTCGTCAGGTGAAAATAAAAATGCTTTTCTGAAAAATCCATCAAAATACGAACCTCAATACGGTGGCTGGTGTGCTTATGCGATGGGAAGCGCTGGCGAAAAAGTCGAAATAAACCCCGAAACGTTTAAAATTACTGATGGCAAACTTTTTCTGTTTTACAATGCCTTTTTCAACAACACCTTAAAAAGCTGGAATAAAGACGAGGTAAATTTAAAAACACAGGCAGATGACAACTGGAAAAAAATCTATAAATAACACGGTCATGAAAAGGGAAATTTTAATATGGATTCTCAGAATTGCCGCCTCGGTAATTTTATTGCAGACCTTATATTTCAAGTTCAGCGGAGCAGAAGAAAGCATCTATATTTTCACTGCCCTAGGAGTAGAACCTTACGGAAGAATTGGTTCAGCAATAGCCGAATTGATAGTGGTAATTTTAATCCTCATTCCAAAAACCACCTGGATTGGTGCTTTGAGTGGAATTGGGGTAATGACCGGAGCTATTTTATCACATGTATTTGTTTTGGGACTCGTGGTAAAAGATGACGGCGGATTACTTTTTAGTCTGGCTATTATTACCTTATTATGCTGCCTGGGTTTGCTTTATTTCAACAAAAACAAATTGTCTAATCTTCTAAATTAAAAGATCATGTTACTAGAATCAATACGCCAGAGTTTAGATGAGTTAATTTATCTATTAGATCAATTGTCAGATCAGGATTATTCAAAATCTTGCCAGGCTTTAAGTAATGCCACAATTGGCGAACATACAAGACATATTCTGGAGATGTTTCAATGTCTGGAACAAAGTTATGATTCGGGAATTTTAAATTATGACAACCGCCAGAGAAATAAGCAAATTCAAACCGAAACAGAATTTGCTAAAAAATGCATTATTCAAATTAAAAAAGAATTGAAAAGCGAGAACAAAATAATCTATCTCGAACAGTTTATTGATGGTCTTAGCATGAGGATTCAAAGCAATTATTATAGAGAATTGCTCTATAATTTAGAGCATTGTGTGCATCATCAGGCGCTCATAAAAGTGGCCGTTTTGCAATTCGAAAATATTATCATTGATGAAAATTTTGGTGTAGCGCGCTCGACCATAGCATACAGAAAACAATGTGTACAGTAAGTTTTGTAAATAATAACGGAGTTGTAATGATCACTTCAAACAGGGATGAAAAAGTAATTCGTCCCAGTGCTATTGTGCCCAGGAATTATAAGCATAAGGGAAAAAATATGATGTACCCAAAAGATTCAAAAGCGGGGGGAACCTGGTTTGTCATGGATGAAAACGGAACAGTTCTGGTTTTGCTAAATGGCGGAATCGCAAAACACAATGTGATACTGCCTTATCGAAAAAGCCGCGGACTAATTGTTTTGGACATTATTTCGGATGATTCTCCAAAGGACTTTTGGAAACAAATTGATCTGGATAATATTGAGCCTTTTACGCTGGTTTTGTATCAGGAAAAAGAATTGTACGAATTGATTTGGGATGGCATTGAAAAAAAGAGCACAATATTAGATGAATCCCGAAATTATATTTGGTCATCAGTTACTTTATATACAGATCCGGTAAGAAAGAAAAGATCAGACTGGTTTTTTGATTTTTTGAAAGATAAAAATGAAATATCACCATTGGAAATGCTGGATTTTCATCGAAACACAAGCAGCGAAGACACTCAAAATGGTTTAATTATCAATAGAGAAAATAGGATGAAAACCCTGAGCGTAACCCAAAGCGTAATAGAGCAAAATAGGGGGGTAATGAAATATTATGATTTAGTCAAAGCAGAAGATTTTTCAACCTCATTTATTCGAATTTAAAAACATTCAGATGAAACTATTTTTTCATAAAATTACCAATTGGGAATATTGGCCATTTCAGGTTCTGTATGTTCCTATCTATTTTCTTTGGGCCTATTATGCCATCAGAGCAAGATCTTTTTTTTTCTTTAATGCCTCTAATCCGAAAATTAAAAACGGCGGGTTTATGATGGAAAGCAAAAAACAGATTTATGATCTGCTTCCTGAAAAATGCTACCCGAAAACCATTTTAATTAAAGAAAATACGGATTTTAAAACCATAGCAGATAAGGTATTAGAAAGGGAAATCTATTTCCCGTTAATTGCAAAGCCGGATATTGGCCTGCGTGGTTCGGGCGTGAAAAAAATTAAAACAATATCGGAGCTGAAAGACTATGCCCAAAAAGCAAATTTTGATTTTCTTTTGCAGGATTTAATCCCATTCAAGAATGAAGTGGGTGTTTTTTATGTTCGTCATCCGCTGGAAAAATACGGAAAAATTACCGGAATTGTCTCTAAAGAGTTTTTGATTGTAACAGGTGATGGCAAATCAACAATTGAAAATCTGATCAAACAAACGCCAAGATTTCAGTTGCAGTTTAATGTTTTAAAAGAAGAATATGGTGATCAATTGGACCTGATATTACCCAGAGGCGAAACCATAAATTTAGTTCCATTTGGCAATCACGCCCGGGGCGCAAAATTTTTGGATGGCAGCCATTGGGTTACGCCAAAATTAACCAAGATGATCAATGAGCTCGCTGCTCAAATCCCTGAATTTTATTTCGGGCGTTTCGATATCATGTACAACACTTTTGAAGAATTAGAACAAGGAGAAAACTTCCAGATTGTAGAATTAAACGGCGCGGCAAGCGAACCTACACATATCTATGACCCCAAACATTCGGTTTGGTTTGCCTGGAAAGAACTGGCACGACATATTACTTATATGTATGAAATAAGTGTTGAAAACCATAAAAAAGGCATTCCCTATTTAGAGCACAAAGCAGGTATGCGTGAGTACAGATTGCATCTGGCACAAAACAATAAAATAATGAATTTCTAGAAATGAAAAAGTTAAAAAATATCTCCGTTGGATTTCTGGTAAGTTTTCTCGGATCAGTTCCGCTGGGATACTTAAACTTAGTTGGACTGGAAATCTATGCAAAATCAGGATTTCATAATTTGGTTTACTTTTTGTTTGGAGTCATATTTATTGAAACCTTTGTGATTTATTTTACGCTGCTTTTCGCCAGAGAGCTTATCAAAAACAGAAAACTCATGAAGATCATAGATCTGTTTTCAGTTGGGTTCATGCTTACTCTGGCGTTTGTTTTTTATTTGAATTTCAATCACCCGGCAGAGTCTAACTATTATTTAGGGAGATATTTGATTTATTCTCCATTTATAATTGGGGTAATTTTAAATGGATTTAATTTTTTACAATTGCCTTTTTGGACCAGCTGGAATTTATATCTGCTCAATGAAAAATATATTACCATTCAAAGGAAGCTAAAATATTATTATATCGCAGGAACCTTAATGGGTATTTTTACAGGAATGCTTAGCGTAATAATAATATTGCAGTCTGTTTTACAAGACACAAATCAATTCGCAAAGGGCATACTGCCTGTTTTTATTCCGCTTTTTTTTATTGCTTTAGCAGGTATTCAATTGTTTAAAGTATATAAGAAATATTTCAGTGTGTATTAGAATTTTAAAAGGGTAAAATTTATTATGATTTGCAGGTGATTTTTAGTGGAGACTATTAATTAATAATTTTTCAGGAGCTTTTCCCGCTATCGGTTCCACCCGAGTGCCAGCGTACTGGCGAAGCAATCTTTTGTGCCAAGCCCCGGCACAAAAGGATTTCACTGCCATCGAGGGTAGGGCTGCCACAGAGCCCTGTTTTGTCGTGGAGGACTGCACATTCAAACGCAATTCTTTGCAGCAAACCTGAATTTTACCTGCTGAAATGATAAATTACAGTCTGAATATTATTCTTTAAATCACACGAAAAATATTTCCATGCAGCCCTGTTTAAAATACAGTCTATTGGTTTTTGGTATATTTAATTGGAGGTACAGTTATAATGAGTTAAATTTGTATTTATGGCAAAACTCATAAATCTTAAGGTCTTTTCTCATTTTTTCCGATCCTCCTCTGCAGGTGGAATTATATTATTAATCTGTGTACTTATATCACTTTTGATTGCCAATTCAGGATGGTCGGATGGTTTTAAGGAACTGCTTAATTTTGAATTGGGATTCAATAGTTCTTCGCTGCATTTAAAATATCCGGTTTTACTCTGGATCAATGACGGGCTTATGGCTGTTTTTTTTCTTCTTGTAGGACTGGAAATAAAAAGGGAGATAATAGAAGGGGAGCTTTCGTCATTTGCCCAGGCAGCTTTGCCGGTTTTTGCCGCAGTAGGCGGTGTAGTGATGCCGGCCTTAATTTATTTCTTTTTTAACAATGGCGATCCGTATACGGCCAAAGGCTGGGGGATTCCAATGGCTACCGATATTGCTTTTGCGCTGGGAATTTTATCCCTTTTAGGCAGTAAGGTGCCTTCGGGCCTTAAAATATTTCTGGCCGCGCTGGCTATTGTGGATGACCTTATTGCAATTTTAGTAATAGCCATATTTTACTCCTCGGAACTTAATTTTCTCTATTTAGGATATGCAGGGGCATTGTTTGTTTTATTGATAATCTTTAATCGAATGGGTGTCAAAAATCTGTTTTTTTACCTGATCCCCGGAGCAGTTATCTGGTATTTTATTCATCACTCGGGTATTCATGCCACTATTGCCGGTGTTTTGGTAGCCATAACACTGCCCACTACTGAGGATGATACGGAGTCTGCGCTTGAAAAACTGGAACATGCCCTCACTCGTCCGGTGAATTTTATAATTATGCCCATTTTTGCCCTTGCCAATACCAATATCACTTTTGAATCTGAAATGATAGCAGGGCTTTTCAGTAACCTGGGACTGGGTATTATCCTTGGATTGTTTTTAGGTAAACCCATTGGGATTTTTATAATGTCATGGCTTTCGGTCAAGCTGAAAATTGCCGAGCTTCCCCAGTCTGTTACCTGGATGCATGTATTGGGGCTTGGTCTGCTGGGCGGGATCGGATTTACAATGTCGATTTTTATAGCACTTCTTTCCTTTGGAGATGCACTGCATCAAAATGAAGCCAAATTCGCGATACTCATTGCCTCTACAATTGCCGGTATTTCAGGATTTTGCATTTTGAGCCTGTACAATAAGAAGCAGAAAAAAGCTCTTGGGGAAAATTAATGTTTCTTAAAAAGTTCCACATCTTTTACCAGCAGGCGCTCATTGAGCCACAGCTTGAGTTTGTCGCTCTGGGCCGGACTTAGAGTTTTAGCGCCGTCATAGATAACGGCCGTTATCGTTGTAATGCTGTCTTTTTGATTAACAAGGCTGCTTTTATTGATAGAGAGTGAACTTACCTCGGGAAATAAAACCCTGGTTTCTTTTAAAATCTGAATGTTGTCAAATTTGTTCCTGGTCAGCTGCTTTTCCAGCTGCATGATCTTAACGTCTTTGACATTCATCTCATTCTCACTGCTTTTAATCTGGCTCAGGATATCGCCCTTTAGAGCATTGAAGCGGTCAGTGCTGTCCTGACGGATCTGCAATTGTGTGCCGGCCAGGTATTTATTCAGGTTCAGTTTATCTTTAAGCTCTTTTATTTCTGATTCAGAAAACCGTCTGGAGAGGAAAGCCAGCTCGAGTTTTTTAGCTTTAGGCGTAAAATCAGTTTTTTTATACACTATGGTATATCCTTTATTGGTGAATTCACGCTCAATGAAAAGATCTGTATTTTTTTTGAACTGCTGCTCCCTGTACAGGGAGTAGGCCAGATAGCTGCTGGGTACCAGCATAACTGTTATTAAAAAAGCAATGGTATACTTTACCCGTTTTTGGTGTCTTTCATCTACCTGTTTAACGGCCGGGTAGTTAAGGTATTTAATGATTAAAAAAGTAGCGATCCCTATAAAGACGCAGTTGATGCAGTAGAGATAAAATGCCCCTAAAAAGAAGGTCCACTGCGCGGTGGCAATCCCGTAACCGGCCGTACACAGCGGCGGCATAAGGGCCGTTGCAATGGCAACCCCTGGAATTGGATTGCCTTTTTCCGATCTGGTAACGGCAATCACTCCCACAACACCTCCAAAAAAGGCGATAAGGATATCATAGATATTTGGGGAAGTCCTGGCCAGCAGTTCGGACTGTACATCCTTGAAGGGACTAAGGTAAAAATACAAGGTCGAAACCACCAGGCTTACTACTGTTGCAGTCAGTAAATTTTTGAGTGACCTTTTAAGCAATGAAAAATCATAAATACCCAATGCGAATCCGGCCCCCACAATCGGCCCCATGAGAGGGGATATGAGCATTGCCCCGATAATCACAGCTGTTGAGTTTACATTTAACCCAACCGAGGCGACAATAATAGCGCAGGCTAAAATCCAAAGGTTTGCTCCTTTGAACGTTATATTGTTCTTTACCGCCTCCAGGGTTTTTACCCTGTCATCTTCTCCATCGCGAAGGTTGAGCAGGTCTGTAATTTTTCTCATAATCTATATAATTAGCAAGCGATTTAATACGCTATTTTGGCATGTAGGACTAAGATAAGACTAATTTTAATAATTATTTACTGAAATCGGGCAAATGAGAACTCAAAGCTGATTGAATTCATTTTTATATAAGGGAAGGTTTTATTCAAAAATCATCGATTTTAGCCTGTTTCGATACGATTCCAGCACATCTGATTTGGTTATAAAACCATAGTACTTCCCGTTTTTAATCACCGGCAGGAAGGCCTTATTGCTTTTTTCAAATTTATTCATAACGGTCTGCATGCTGTCAAAGAGATCCGCAGTCTGGACTGGCTGTACCATTATATCTTTTACAAGGATATTTTCCGCTTTGATATTATCAAAAATTACTTCGCGGATATCATTAAAATACACCAGTCCCTGAAGGTCATTTTCACCGTTTACAACCCCAAAAATAACCTGATCGGAATGTGCCAGAAGATCGGCAACATTTTCAAGGTTTTGACTGGTTGCTATAGTGAGGTAATCTTTTTTGACAAGATCTTCAATTTCCAGTGTGCACAGAATATTAGTATCCTTGTTGCCGGTGAAAACATTTCCTTTTTTAGCGAGGTTCTTTACATCCAGGGAGTGCTTTTCAAAACGCTTGGAAACAGCAAAACTCACAGAGGCTACAATCATAAGGGGAATCATCAGATCATATCCTCCTGTTATCTCTGCAATAAGAAAAATAGCCGTTAGCGGCGCATGAAACAGGCCGCTGAGGATCCCTGCCATGCCCACGAGCGTGAAATTGCTGACGGGAAGATCAGTAAGTCCCGTGAGATTTAAAAATTTGGAAAAGAAATATCCGGCATAAGAGCCCAAAAAAAGCGAAGGGGCAAAATTACCGCCGTTACCGCCGCTTCCCAAGGTAATTCCCGAAGCAAATGCCTTGAGCATCATAGAAAACCCTACAAAGGCCAGCAGTACCCAGCTGTTGTCGGCATAATCCCCAAATAGCGTATTTTCAAGCAATTTTCCGGGCTCTTTGTCGGCAAGGGTTTTAATGCTTTCGTATCCTTCGCCAAAAAGCGTAGGGAAAATAAAGATCATCAGTCCTAAAATGCAGGCCCCGATTAGCGCTTTTTTATAGATGCCAAATTTTAAATGGGCAAAATAGTGCTCGGTTTTTAAAAATTTCCGGGCATAAAAAACGGCAATAAAACCCGTGAAAAGTCCCATTAAAACGTAAAAGGGAATATTATGGTAATCGAAAGTCTGTTTTTCCCTGAAGGTCAGCAGTACATTCTCATTAAGCACTATGGTGGAAACCAGTGTTCCGGTGGCAGCTGCAATCATAATAGGGGTAAAGGCCGAAATAGTCACATCCACCAGCAGCACCTCGATGGCAAAGAGCACCCCGGCAATCGGCGCATTAAAGGCGGCCGCTATACCGGCGGCAACCCCGCAGCCAATGAGCAGTGTGCGTTCCTGATAGCTTAACTTGAACTGCTGGGCAAAATTGGAGCCAAAAGCGGCGCCTGTGATCACAATGGGGCTTTCCAGTCCTGCAGATCCTCCAAGCCCTACGGTGAGCGAGCTGGTGATAATCTGGGCATACATCTGCTTTTTGGGAATAATACTGGCTTTTCTGGCCACAATATATAAAATCTGTGAAGTCCCTTTCTCCAGGGTGCCTCCCAGTACTCTTTTCACCACAAAAACAGTTAAAAGAATACCTATAACTGGCAGGATGCTGTTTATAAAACTCAGCTTTAAGGTGCTGTTGATGTAAGTGGCAAAAGAATAGACCCAGTGCGCGAAGGCTTTTAAGAAAATTACGGCAAAGGCGGAAATAATTCCGATAAGGACACTGGAGAGAAAAATAAACTGTTTTTTGGTTAATTTTTCCTGTCCCCAGATCAGCAGGTTCTTTGCCTTTAGGAGTTGTTTTTTGAACATTTTACTAAATTGTAGTGTAGAATCACAAAGTTACCTCTTCAAAGGTGTTAACGGGAAAAATGAAACGTTAATGTAATGCTAATTTTAAAGGCAGGGTTTACGGCGCGAGATAATTTGACTGCCATTACCGCTTGTTTAAAATTTTTCCCGATACGGTAAGCTCTATGTAAAGAAGCAGGCAGATGATTGCTGTTTCAGCTGAGAAGTACATCAGATCAAGAATTGTAAGCTTGTTGTAATGAATAAATAAAAAGGCAATGGTCAGCGCGCAGTACAGTAAATTGGCAAAACTTATTAGTCTGATGTAAAGCGCCCATTTTGCTTTTAAAAATAAAAAGCAGGCAGCCGAGTAAAAGCAGAAACAAGCTGCGATTGAGAAGAGTAAATTGAGTGTTGTCTTGGGCATGCCAATATAGGGGCTTAGATTTGAAAGCACTCCACAAAGCAGTACAGCGGTTAGCAGAGCCCCCACAGAGTCAATTAAGAAAAGTCTTCTTGGATTCTTTGCCAGATGACGGGTTAATTTTTCAAAAATTCTATTCATTTTCTATTGCTGTTCGCTGATTTAAAGGTAACGGTTTTTTATCAGAGATTCTTATCTGTTCTTTTTGTACCAGGACAATTTCATTTTGCTGCTGTGATGTTATTCAAACACAAAGCCCAATTGGATTGGGCTTTGTGTTTTTAAATAATTAATTCTATTTGTATTTGATGTTAATACTGATAATGTCCGAAGTCATATTGGTAGTTCTTGTATAATGACCATAACGAATCTCTAAAGTATTCCAGTGTTTGAGTCCGAAGATTCCGTTTAATGGAGTGAATTTCATTCCCATCCCAAAGAAACTGCTGTCAAACTTAGACAAATCATAGTTGCTGGTGTAATATTCATCAGCTGCTGTATGTTCGCCATACGGTTTAAAATACTTCGTGCCAGTTTGGGTATAATATCTGTAAAACGGGCTCATTGAAAATGCCTGGGTTAATTTCACCGGAATTTCAAGATCGGCAGTATGTGCTCTGAGACTCCAGTCATCGGTATAATATCTGTAATAGGCGCGAATAATTACATTGTCTCCTAAGAAATAACTGGCCCTGATCCCCAGTGGAATTTTAAGTCTGGTATCGGGCATTTTTTCCTGATGAACAGAACCGTCTGCAAAATAAACCCTGTGAAACGGAAGGCTTAAATATCCGTTTTGGCTGATAACGTCACCTACAAGCATGACCTGCAGATTTTTGTTTACTACCTGAGAATAACTCAAAGTTCCTGCAAAAGTATTTCGGTTCGCGCTTCCGTAGCCTTCGCCTCCCGAAGTGCGAAGCTCAACAGGTTCAATCAGTTTTAACTGATCGAGAAAGGTTTGAAATTTGGCCGTGAATTCACCATTTCTGTCTTTTGTTTTTTGGGAGAAGCTGATATTGCCTCCAAACGACTGATAATCAAATTCGGTCGATGATGAAACGCCAATACCCAATGTTCTTCCTTTCTCTTCATTTTCTCTTAGATAAGTTAGAGAAGGGTAGAAGCGGTTGTCTGAAGAAGATGCAGATGAATTGGCACTTAAATCAATCATATCTGATGAGGCAGAGGTATAGTGGTCAATACCGGCTTCAATATCAAAAGTATGCTTGATTCCGGTTTCTCCGTATTTTACCAGTTTAACATCGATCGTGTTGGCAATGTCGGTTAAATGTTCAGAACCAATTCCCCCGGTAACGGCTGAATTGTTTCCGTCCTGCTTGTAATAGCTGGAAACCAGATTTACCTCCTCTAGTTTTAATTTTTTGCTTTTGTAAGCTGTGGAATCTGTAGGAACATTTTGTGCTCTTGTCTGAAATAATGCCAGTAAGGCAAATCCTGTAATGAATATTCTTTTCATTTTTTATAGTATGAAAATTAGTTACAACCGCAGCCGCCGCCGCTTTTTCCTGAATTTGCCCCGGAAGCTCCTTCACGGTAGGATTGGAAACTGAGTTCTGTCTTTTCTATTTTCCTGTTGGAAAGGACCATTTCAGAATCGTTGATTTTTCCTTTCTGGTATTCTTTTACCGATGTGCAGGAGGTGAACAGAATGCCCGTAAAAGCAATGCTGCATAACAGTACTAGCGCTTTTTGTTTTGGCTTTTTCATTTCAGGTTAATGTTTTTAGAAGTGTAAATTTTATTGTTGTCGTCGATGATAATACAATATAGATCTGCTATCTGATCTATTAAAAACAAGCCTGCTTTAATACCCATAACCGCTATTGGAGTGGCCATTGCATCTGCAAATTCTGCGTTTCCGCTAATAATGGTCACGCTTTTTATTCCGGTTATCGGAAGTCCTGTTTTTGGGTCAATGGTATGCGAATATTTTTTGCCGTTAATGGTTACAAACTTTTCATAATTTCCAGAGGTCGCCACTGCTTTATTGGAAATTTCCATATAAGAGAATGCTGCATTTGGAGCATCAGGATCTGCTACGCCAATTGTCCATTTTCTGCCGTCTGGCTGTAATCCCCAGGCCGAAAGATCTCCGCTGGCATTAATAATTCCGCTTTCAACATTATGATTTAAAAGAATCTGCTTTGCCATTTCTGCGGCATATCCTTTTCCGATACCGCCAAAACCAATTCGCATTTCTTTTTGTTTTAAATATACGGTTGTGTTTTCCTGATCTAAAATGATATTTCTGTAATCAATAAGATGTACCATTTTGAGTGCCGTTTCGGCATCTGGTAATTGGGTCATTGCTTTATCAAAATTCCATAGACTTTTGTCGATACTTCCATAAGAAATATCAAAAGCTCCTTGTGTAATTTTAGAAATTCCAATACATCTTTCGATAAGATTAAAAACTTCTAAATCTACTTTAACAGGCTTAATTCCTGCATTTTCGTTAATCAGGTTGGTTTGGCTGTCGGCTTTATAAGTAGTCAAAAGTTTTTCGATGCGTCTTATTTCCTCAATGGCAAGGTTAATACTCTTATTTCCAATATGCTCATTTTCTGCCACAACAGTAATAGTAAAGTTGTTTCCCATGAGTTTTAGGGACTCGGAATACTTCTGTTTTTTCAGTATGTTACTTTTTGCTATCACAGATTGCTTTTATTTCGGCTGTCCACTGCTCAGGAGTAGTTTCTGGTTTTCCGTGCCAGGTTTTAAGAACTTTTCCATCAGCATCAAGAAGCAGGGTTAGAGGGAAACTTCCTTCTTTATTGTAAATTTCGGCTAAATCCTCGTTTCGCTTTACTTGCTGGGGAGTTCCAATGTTTTTCTTCTTTCGTGGAAAATCAGCATTAACCAGTACCAGATTCTCGTTGGCCATCTCTGTGAATGTTTGATTTTCAAGATAGTCTCTGCGCGTCACGATACAAGGCCCGCACCAGTCTGAACCGGAAAAGTTGAGTAGAATTAATTCGTGCTTTTCCTTTGCCACTTTTTTGGCATTAGTAAAGTCAGGTTCCCAGTTGATGGGAAGTACTGTCATTAAAAGGAACATTGTAATTAGTTTCATTTTGCGGAGTTGTTTTAAGTATATACGAAATAACGAATTGTTGGGTATCTTATTTTTTTTGCTTGCTTAAGATTCGATTAAATTTTAAATCAAAAAAACTATTCCCTAAGCAGTCTGAACACCAAAAATATAACCCACGAGTGCTGACATTACCATGGCAAAAGTACCCCAGATACAGATACGTAATACCGCTTTTAAAGTATGTGATCCGCCAGCTTTTGCTGCCAGTATTCCTGATAATGCCAAAAAGAGTATGGAGAAGCCATATTGATAAAAAACCATTTCTTTGATAGGAGCAAAAATAGCCACCAAAAGCGGCAATAAACCACCAATAATAAAGGATATGGCCGATGCAAAAGCTGCAGTTAAAGGATTGGCCTGTGTGATTTCATTGATTCCCAGTTCATCCCGGGCATGGGCTTCAAGGGCATCATGAGCCGTTAATTCGACAGCAACCTGCCTGGCCAGTTCTTTATTTAATCCTCTTTGAATGTAAATATCGGTGAGTTCTTCCAGTTCTTCTTCGGGCAGCGTTTCAAGAGCGATTTTTTCTCTTTTCAAATCTGCAGTTTCTACATCAGACTGGGAACTTACCGATACATATTCGCCTGCCGCCATAGAAAGCGCACCTGCTACTAAACCTGCTACGGCCGCAAGCAAAATAGGTTCTCTGGTTATACTCGCCGCCGCAACACCAATCGCTAAACTAGTGGTCGATAAAATTCCGTCGTTTGCCCCCAGAACTGCTGCCCTGAGCCACCCGCTTCTATTGATATAATGATTTTCAACGTGCATAATTTTAATTTATAGTAGTTTAATCCAATCCGGATCTTCAGAGGTTTTTGGAACGCCTCCAAAATTAGTTTTTAGAAACTGTCTTATTTGTAATGCTGTTTTTTTTTGTGTAGCACTTTTCCAGTCATTCATATCATAAATATGAATCTGCTTTGCATTTGCGTTTGTAACAAATGAAATTCGGTATATTGAATCCTTATATTTTTTTATTTCATTTAACATCTCGCGATTTGGCAGCACAACAAGAATATTTTCCCAATCAAGAAAATCCTTAGGGATATCCTCACGGTCTTTTAATCCTAAAAATTCGAAAAAGGCTATTATTTTTTTGTCATTAAGCTTCTCTATATTTGAATCAACTGATTTTAAGAAGGTATGAAGTTTTGCCTCATCCTGAATTGTATTCATATTAAATTTTTTTGTTTTATATCATAAAAATTACATCAACACATTGTAAAGTAATGGATTAAGACTTGTAGAATGATTCTGAATTTTATAATACTATTTTAGGTTCGTAAATATTTTATGAAATAATCAGTTAGCAGTTATCTAATTTCAGAATGTCTGATTTCCCCGCCTGTAGTGCCTGTTTGCTGACCAAAGTATAAAACTGTCAGGCAGTACACCACTATAGCCAATGCAATATAATTAGCATACAATTTCTTTTTCCAATTGCTCCATAAAGCGGCTATAGAACCTATGCCCAATGCATAGGATAATAAAGCAAATACCTCTGCTTTTTCTTCATGTTCATGGATTAAACTTTTAGAGATTCCCTCAATTTGTTTTACCACATGCTCGGCGCCTTCGCCTGTTGCTATTGCTGCAAATGCCGTAATTGCTCCCAGTATAAAAATACAGTAAGCTGTTCTTTTTACAATTTCAGATTTTACTGCAAATCCGCCTATGAGTATCAATAAACCTACAATGGGTATAATAATAGGCAAGTGGTTCAATACTAAGTGATAATGTGCTCCGTTCATAATGTTTTGTTTTAAAGTATTAATTTTCTATTCTTCTTTGTTCTCCATTTTCATCCAGGCAATGCATTGGCTAAACCCGATTTTGTGCCTGTTGACATTGCTGTTCATAGACCAATCGGGGCAATTATAAAAAGCCCTGCGATGAGTTTATTGCTTACACAAAACTCAATTATTTTTAGAAAGCATAAGTTTGTTTTGTTAATCGTCGTTGTAAAAAATAAGCAATAGCAAAACACGCGCCAGTAGACGTGAAATTTTTAAGCCGATAAAAAACGATTAACAGTCTCTGGGCGGCTGCCAGATAGAGGAAAGGGAAATAGAAGAATAGGTAAATGAATACGTATATAAATTTTGTTTTTTATACGTAAAATTTACTTTTTGTATGGTTTCGTATTCTTGTATCAACGGGTAAAATACAACAGAACTGATATTGGTGTGTGATTTAAAAGGCAGTTTCATATCCTTAGCATAATCGGCATCATATACATCTGGTCCCTGATAGTGAATGCATAAAAACTCAAGAATTGTTAAGGCAGGATTTCGTTCTTTATGTTCCACATAATGTTCTACCATTACAGGCAGCTTTATAAGCTCTACCAATTGCGTTATAGAAAGCAGGTAGACCGATAAAAATAATATGGAAAGGTGTTTTTTCACAATTCAAATATAGCTAATAATCCTGTAATATTTTCAGGTAACTACTTGTTTAGAAATGTTGTAAATAGTTAAGTCTTGCCAAAATACTTTTAAGTTTTACCTGCAAAAAGATAAAAGGCTGTTTAAAAACAAAGGACGATAAAGCTATTACTGGAAGTTTATTCCTACTGACTAGAATGGTTCTAAATGTTAAATTTGATTGTTTTTTTTCTTGAATTCACACTAAATTAGCCATTGCATAAAAGCCACTGTTAAAAAAACGCCTTATTTTTTATTTATCAGCTGTTAATAGGATTACATGTCCAATTGTAGAGCATTACCAATAAACTTATCCTGTAGTAATTTAATTAGAAATATTATCCATGTATACAATAAATACGCAGCTGGCCTATTTTAAATACAACTTAGATTCTAAAAAGTTAATTGTAAATATTAAATGGTTTAAACTTGATAAGTTTAGCAATTTAAATTTACAAGCGCTTTCTTTTAACAAATCAGATCTTGAACTTTTTAAGAGTTTTATAGCTAAAAATAAACCTAACTTTCCCGGTTCTTGTTTTGTTGAGCAAACCACAAAAGAAGGATTTGATATGTTGATCAATAATGAATTATCTCAAAGTGCATTGCCCTATTATCTCATTTTATCCAAAAATCCAAAGTTAAATTTGGGCAATTCGATTTATCAGACTGAAATGATAATCTTGATGAATGAAAATTATCAATTCACTATTAATTATACTTTGGATTTTGACGTAATAGGTAAAATTGAAGTTTACAAACAGGTGAAAGAATAGAAAATAAATTAAATCAATTTACGGTTTAAATTATCGAAAATTTTTATGTTACATCATACAAAGCATCAAAATCTCCCGGTCTATTATCGATAAACGAAAACGGTGTCTTGAAATTCTTCAGAAACTGAAAGGAGAGCAAAGTTAACCAGATTCTAATTTTCAGTGGTCTTATTCCGAAAATTGGTGTGGCCATTCAGTTGACAACTGTTTGTTAATTGTCCTAATTTTTCCACATTTAGAATAAAATTATGTATTTGGGTGAACGCAATTTTTCCAGTACTCAAGTACTGTATTGATAATTGCTTTTGTTTTATGGAAGTCATTTTCTTTTTTAAAAAAGCCTTGAATACTAAGTGTAGTGTAAGCTTCTTCAATGGCATTTTCCGTTGCTGCGGTTGAGTAAAAAACAAAAGGTATGCTTTTTTTTCTAAGGACCGGGTCAGCATCTATAAGTCTCTTTAGCTCCAGTCCATTCATAATTGGCATGTTCACATCGCAAAAAATAATCAGCATTTTTTCATTACTGTTACATAGGTATTCAAGTGCTTCTGCGCCATTAATTTTCCAGACGATTTTGTTAGTGGTACCCAGAGATACAATTACATCTTCTAAAATCTCCTTGTCATCTGCATCATCTTCTATTATTAGGATATTACCGTTTTTTATCATTGTATTATTTTTAAGAGTATCTAAATGTATAACGTTTTTTTTAATATAGTAATAATTAGAGCATAAAGTATATTAGGTATACTGATGTAAATTTAGTACAACCTCTTTTTTATCTGTTACCGCGTTAATTTTTATGGCAAAAAAGGAATCTACTCTAAATTATGTGTTCCAAGATTTTTGTTGCAAGTCCAATATGAAACAGGGAACTAAAGATAGACAAATTCGTATTTCCTGACCGGCTTTTGGTTCCAATGAGTGAAACACTTTTAAAACCTCCAAGACTATTGATCAGATGAACTCTTTCGCGGCTCTGCAGCTGATCAATATCTGTAGAATCTAGAAATTTTGTTTTCATCTTCGCTTTGAAATTTTATTGTTAGAAATCCCGCGCTGTCTGCTGCATTTAAAGCGATCGATTTCTGATGGACGTTTTGCTGCATGTTTGGTTTTGCTGTTCTCAACACGTCTGCGCCATAATTTATAACTGCTGAATTTTAGTTCTTTTTTCATTAAAGCCTTTACATCAGCTTCTGATAAATTGAATTGAAACTTTATGGCATCAAAAGTGGTTCTGTCTTCCCAAGCCATTTCTATTATGCGATCCAGTTCAAGGAGAGAAAAATTACTTTGTTTCGTGTTCATGCCAATAAGCTGTTTAGATTACCATTTTTTGTCTGCAATAGCGCTAAGGTAATTAATTAGATTTATTTTTGTTTAATGTTATTTGATAAAAGTTAAACAATAACTATCTTTATGATGAAAACAGCATCTTTAAAAAATTGATTTACAATGCAATAATTAAATTATAGAACAATGGAAAAAATAGCAGTTATCGGTGGCAGCAGGGGAATTGGCAGTGCAATATTGCTGCAGCAGTTAGAAAATAAGCAGGTGTATAACATCAGCAGGACTGCTCCTGAAATTTATCATCCTAATTTAATCCATTATCCGGCTGATATTTTAAATGATAATCTTCCCGAAATTGAAAGTCTCGATGCTCTTATTTATTGTCCGGGATCGATAAACCTAAAACCTATTTCAAGTCTGAGTATTGATGATTTCAGGAATGATTTTGAAATTAATGTTATCGGCGCCGTAAAAGCGATACAGCATTATCTGCCGGCTTTAAAAAAAGCAGCACATCCCTGTATTGTGCTTTTCAGCACCGTTGCAGTAAAACTCGGAATGCCGTATCATGCCAGCATAGCCGCTGCTAAAGGCGGAGTTGAAGGGCTTGTAAAATCATTGGGCGCAGAGCTGGCTCCGGCAATACGCATTAATGCCATTGCCCCAACGATTACTGAAACATCATTATCTGCTTCGATTCTGCGCAATGAGCGTATGAAAGAAAATATGATAGAGCGCCATCCGCTTAAAAATTATTTAAAACCCCGGGAAGTGGCACACATGGCAGATTATCTGATTTCTGAAGCGGCAGGATCAATTTCGGGCCAGATTTTTCAGATGGATTATGGTCTGGTTAGTATTAAAATATAATCGTGCAGACATGAAAATTCTATTAACAGGCGCAACAGGATATATTGGCAAAAGGCTTCTGCCTTTACTGCTGGATCAAGGACATGAAGTAATCTGCTGTGTGAGAGATAAAAGCAGGTTCTACTATCCAGATAAAGCTTTAAAAAATATCCAGCTTCTTGAAGTTGATTTTTTAGATGCAGAAAGCGTAGAAAAAATCCCTGATGATATCGATGCTGCATATTATCTTATTCATTCCATGTCAGGTGCATCTAACTATGATGAGCTGGAAAGTATTTCTGCCCATTATTTTAAGGATAAAATAAACAAAACAGGTGCAAAGCAGATTATTTATTTAAGCGGTATTGTTAATGATAAATCTTTATCTAAACATTTATCTTCCAGAAAAGCCGTCGAAGAAATTTTAAAAAGCGGAAAAAAGCCAGCCACCACACTCAGAGCAGGAATTATTGTAGGATCCGGCAGTGCTTCGTTTGAAATCATACGTGATCTGGTCCATAAACTGCCTGTTATGATTACCCCGAAATGGCTTAATACCAAATGCCAGCCTATTGCCATTGCCGATGTTTTAGAGTTTTTAAGGCGGTCACTGCTGAATGCTAAAACCTATAACGAAAGTTTTGATATCGGCGGGCCCGATATCCTTACCTATAAAGAAATGCTGCTGGGGTTTGCCCAGGCAAAAAAACTCAAAAGATATATTTATACGCTGCCTGTGATGACCCCTAAATTGTCATCCTACTGGCTGTATTTCATAACTTCAACTTCTTTTAAACTGGCTTCGGCACTCGTGAGCAGTATGAAAGTAGAAGTGGTCTGCAGGGATACAAGAATTAATGATTTATTGCTTGTCAATCCAATGAGTTACAGTCAGGCATTGCAGCGGGCGCTTATAAAAATCGATGAAGATGCGGTGGCTTCGAGCTGGAAAGACGCACAGATCAGCGGGCAGTTTAAAGGAAGCACAGCTTATTATCTCAAGGTTCCTAAAAAGGATTGTTTTATTGACAGAAGAAAAAGGAAAATCATTGACAGGGACGCTGTAATATCTAAAATCTGGTCTATCGGCGGAGAAACCGGATGGTATTACGCAGACTGGCTGTGGAGCCTGCGCGGCTTTATTGATAAGATTTTTGGAGGGGTGGGCGCCAGACGCGGAAGAACAAGCAGACATGAGATTCATGCAGGGGACGCACTTGATTTCTGGCGTGTGGTATATGCAGATAAGCAGCAGGGAAAATTAATTTTATATGCAGAAATGAAACTGCCCGGAGAAGCCTGGCTCGAATTTAAAATTTTCAATAATACATTATATCAGGCCGCCACTTTTAAGCCTAAGGGAATATTAGGCAGGCTGTACTGGTATTCAGTTCTGCCTTTTCATGGTTTTATTTTTAACGGAATGATTAATGAATTAACAAGTTAAATTGATCTAGAAAGGGCATTATATAAAGAGTTTTATTTTGAATGTGGATGCGATGGCAGCCAAAAATAGCGGAAAAAAATGGTCAGTCAAACAAGACAGGCCACGCTGGCTGAATACTTATTATTTTGCGCCAGCAGCAAATGCCCGGACTAATTCATGTAATTGAATACTTTAGCAGGCTGATCTTGTTTGATTTTTGACACTTAATTTATTAAATTTAAAAATGATTGTTAATTTTAATTTTTAAAATATACTTTTTAGTATATTTGTGCCCTAATTAATTTGCAATGCTTAGTAAAGCTGAAAGAACAAAACAATTTATACTTGAAACTGCGGTGCCGCTTTATAATGAAAAGGGGATATCGGGGGTGAATATTGATGATGTTCTCGAAGCAACAAAACTTACTAAAGGATGCCTTTACGGTCATTTTGAAAATAAAGAAGATTTATCTGAGCAGGTTATTGATTTGTCTTTAAAAATGGTTTCAGACAGAATCAGAGCCGCAGTTTATCAAGCAAAAACAATAAAAGGTAAAGTGTGTGCATTTTTAGATTTTTATAAAAACCCAATCGAAACTTATATTTCAGGAGGCTGTCCTATATTTAACACTGCGGTGGAAGCAGATGATAATTATCCTCTAATAAAAGAAAAAGTAGCTAAAGTATTTAGAAACGGCCAGCAGGAATTAGAAGCTCTGCTGCAGGAAGGCATCAATACGGGCGAATTTTCAAGTAATCTTGATCCTGCTGTCTTTGCTTTTAAATTGACAGCTTCAGTTGAAGGGGGAATTGTAATGTGCAGGGTTATGGGGACGGCAAAACCAATGCAGGGACTTGTTAAAAGCCTGAAATCTGAATTAGAACAATACGTCTTATAATTTTTTTTGATTAAAAATATACCAAAAAGTTTATTTTAAAATATACTAAAAAGTCTAAAAATGAGAATTTATTAATTTGATAACTAAAGAATAAAAAATAATTTAAATAGAAATAAAAATGAAAACAGCAGGGAATACAATATTCATAAGCGGGGGAAGTGCTGGAATAGGATTGGCAATTGCTAAAAAACTAAGCCAATCAGGCAATACGATCATAATTAACGGGCGAAATGAAGAACGCCTGCAGAGTGCTTTAAAAGAATTGGATAATGCAGCTGCGATACAAGGCGATTTATCTATAGAAGCTGATAGAATTCGAATTGCAAAACAATTAAAAGAAGATTATCCAGAAGTAAATGTAATCATTAACAATGCGGGAGCAGCATTTAGTTATCTGCTGAGTGAAACTTTAAATGCCCACCAAAAAGCCGCTATTGAAATGAATACCAACTATTTGAGTGTAATTCATTTTACGGAGCTTTTAGTGCCGCATTTACTGCAAAAAACGGAATCTGCTGTAGTTAACATTTCATCTATTTCGGTGTTTGGAAGTCATAAATTAGTTCCCACTTATGGAGCAACAAAAGCGGCACTGCACAGTTATACTGTTGCATTGCGGTATACTTACGAAGAAGAAAAAAATCTTCAAATCTATGAAGTATATCCGCCATTGGTTAATACCGAATTTTCAGCCGAGATAGGAGGAGCAGACGGTATATCACCAGATGAAGTAGCCGATGAATTGTTTCTGGCTCTAGAAAAAAATCAGTTTGATGTTCCGGTTGGTGATTCTAAGCAATTCTTTAAATAAAGCACTATGAACATAAAAGGCAAAACGATCTTGATTACCGGAGGAGCTTCCGGTATTGGGTTTGAAGCGGCCAAACAGTTTTTGGCAGCTGGAGCCAAAGTAATCATTACGGGAAGAAATCAGGTTAAGTTGGATGCCGCTAAAAAGGCATATCCTGCGATTACAGCGATTCAAAGCGATGCGGCAAATAAAGAAGATGCAAAATTTCTTTTCAGCAAAGTAAGAGAATTGGGCGGCATTGATATTTTGTATAATAATGCCGCCGTACTTGTTCCTCCATCTAATTTAGGCATCCCAAATGACAAACATATTGATGGTGCGGCCTACGAAATGCAGGTTAATTATATTGGGGTTATCAGGCTTAATAATCTTTTTATGGACATGCTGCAATCCAGAAAAGAAGCAGCGATAATAAATACGACATCAATACTCAGCCAGGCCCCGTCATTAATTGAAGCTACTTATTCTTCTTCTAAAACGGCACTGGCTTTCTATACGGTTTCGCTTCGTGAACACTTAAAAATTATTGGAAGTAATGTAAAAGTCTTTGAACTGGTCCCTCCCCTTGTTGCTACAGAAATGACAGCAGACCGGAAAGATAAAAAAATATCGGTTGAAGAAATGGTAAAAGGACTTATCAGCGGGCTTCAAAAGGAAAATTATACCATCCGTGTGGGCGATGCGAAACTCTTTAACCTGGTTAACAGGTTTTTTCCAAAAACAGCCTATAAACTAATTAACCCGAAGAAAAGCTATCAGCTTTTAAAAAATTAATATGAAAGCATTTATCATAAATAAATATACCAAAGGAGGTCTTCAGCTTGCAGATCTCCCAACTCCTGATGTAGGCAGCAACGATGTTTTGATTGAGGTTTATTCTGCGGGAGTCAATTTGCTGGATTCAAAAATTAAAACAGGAGAATTTAAATTGATGCTTCCTTATAAACTCCCTATGATTCTGGGGCATGATGTGGCCGGTATCATTACCCAAGTAGGTAAAGATGTGAAGAAATTTAAAGTGGGAGACCAGGTATATTCCCGTCCTGCGGACTATCATGCAGGAACCTTTGCCCAGTATATCGCAGTAAATGAAAAAGATGTGGCATTTAAACCCAAAAACATTTCAATGAATGAAGCCGCTTCCATTCCGCTAGTTGCACTAACGGCATGGCAGGCGCTGGTTGAGCGTGCAGATTTAAAAAAGGGGCAGAAAGCATTTGTACAGGCAGGTTCGGGTGGTGTTGGAACTATAGCGATACAGCTGGCAAAACACTTAGGTGCAGTGGTTGCCACAACAGCCAGCACAAAAAGTTTTGATCTGCTTAAAAACCTTGGAGCGGACGTACTGATCGATTACAAAACAAATGATTTTGAAACTATGCTTAAAGATTATGATGTTGTCGTAAACAGCCAGGATCAAAAAACACTTGAAAAATCGTTGAATGTTTTAAAACCAAATGGAAAAGCAATTTCTATTTCAGGACCGCCGACACCTGAATTTGCCAAAGAAATAGGACTGCCTTGGTATTTAAAAATCATTATGTCCCTGCTTAGTTATGGCGTAAAAAATAAGGCTGAAAAAAAGCAGGTGCACTACAGTTTCCTATTTATGAGGGCAGAAGGAAGCCAGCTGCAGGAAATTACAAATCTTATTGAAGCTGAGGTTATCAGACCCGTAGTGGATAAAATATTTGCTTTTGAGCAGACTAACCAGGCACTGCAGTATGTAGAAAGCGGGCGTTCGAAAGGTAAAGCTGTAATAGAGATAAAGAGTGAGAAACAGTAAATCCAGGGAGTAAAATCCAACGCATTAATGCTGCTTCTACTCTCAGACAAGTATAATTTTTTAATCGCCTTCAATGCAAAAAAATAATGGAAGCTCCGATAATACTGCTGAGTATCATCTGAATCAGTATCAGCATAATGTGCCAAGGTTTTCTTTGTACCAAATTGATGCTTACTTAAAAAAATATGATAAAAAAAGAAGGAAAGCCCATGCCGCGAACCACTATCAGATCATTTGGTTTAAAAAGGGCAATGGCAGCTATTTTGTTAATTTAAAAGCATGGGATATTGACCAGAACACTCTTTTTTTTCTGACTGAAAATGATAACCATTATTTTGACAGAAACACCAATTACAGCGGAGTTTTAATTCAGTTTAATGAAGAATTTCTAATTCAGGACAATAAGGATACTGCATTTTTTTCAAAACACAGCCTGCTGGATAATCGCAAATGGCCATTTTTTTCACTTACCAGAGATGATGCCTTTATTTTAGATGAATATTTAAATCTGATTAGAAATGAATTCGCAGATAAAAATCAAAACAGCCATGAAGAGCTTTTAAGATCTTACCTCAAAGCTTTTCTTATCCAGCTTCAGTATAGATGGGAAAAAGAATATCTATTTGATGGGCGCAGGATTTTACCTGAGGGTAAAAAGCAGCTGCTATTGATGAAATTTCTTGATCTGGTAGAGGAAAATTATAAAAAAGAACTTAAAATCTGCCATTATGCAGAACTTATGCAGATCTCTTCCAGGACATTATCGGGTCTTACCAGCCAATTATTAGATAAAAGTCCCTCTGAGATTATCTGCGAAAGGATTATTGCAGAAGCAGAAAGAATGCTACTTGGCACCAATTACAATATCAGTGAAATTGGAAATTGCTTAGGTTTTGACGATAACTCTTATTTTGTAAAATATTTTAAAAAATATACCGGTATCTCACCTTTGGATTTCAGGAGATCCAGCTTAAAAGAAATATCTTAATATTAAGCAATACTGATAATCCTTAAGCGTATTATCAATTATTTAGTTCAGAACAGAAAATAATTGTTTGCTTTTTTATTATCCAATAAGCAAACTGGTCCGGACCTGCAATAAGAAAAGATCCCTTAAATCATTCTTTGATTTACATCTATATTGATGAAGCTTATCACATATGCCAAATAATTTATTTAATGTTTTCCGTTTCATGGTTTTATATTCAGCGGAATGCTTAAAAAACTAATTTAATAAGGACAAAAGGCTCTTGAATTTTTTTATGATAAAAAAAAAGCATCTGTCTGGGACAGATGCTTTATCAAAGTGTTCTTATAGTTATGTTAAGCTATTATTACATTCACTGCGTTTGGCCCTTTTTGGCCTTCTTTTATGTCGTATCGAACCGAGTCGTTTTCACGGATATTTTCCGATAGACCTGAAACATGGACAAAAATTTCGTTTCCTCCGTTATTTGGTGTTATAAATCCGAAACCTTTTTCTTCATTGAAGAATTTTACTGTACCTTCTTGCATCTTAAATATTTAATTTGTTCAAATATAGTGTATTAAAATGCGGTAAAGGGTAAAAAGAAATTAAATTGTGTTTTTATTAACTTTTAGGAAGAAGTTTAAAGGCATAACTGCTGGTCTGCATGCTTTTTTATATTCTTTTTTTATAATTAACAAAGGTTATGAATATTGGCATTATTTTATCTGTTTGCATCGCCGGCTTCTTTAAAGTTTATCAGGCAGGTGAATTGTTTTAGCTTGGTAAGCTGCTTTTTAAGCCCCCGTCATTTTTTATTTTAATTATCCCCTTAAGGCTTACGGTGCTCTGGTCATTATCTGGATTTAAAACGATATATCCCTGCTGTTCCAAAAATATTATGGCATCTACTGTTTCTGCATGCTTCAGCTTTTCAAGAGACGGATCGCCGATATTCATGCCTGAGGTTTTAAAAACCGGGTTAAGCAGTTCTGAGAGCTCTTCAAAAGTAAGGCATGAATTAATATTTGCTGCAAGTAATTGAAGTATTTTATCAGCAAGCACAAAAGTTTTTTCCACAAAATATTTTTTTTAAAATAAGAAAATTGAATCAAAAATAAAAAAAAATGGGAAGCTATTTTTTTATATAAGGTTTTAAATCACAAAGCATTCTTCCCTCACTCCTGTAAAAGGTGTGAGCTGAAAATAATCAGTTTAGAATTTTTAAGGAAAAAAAAAGCAGGCAGTAAGTAATTAAGATGCCAAAGAGCGCTCTGCATGACAGACAATCCTTGCTGAATTTGAATCCATTTTTCCTGGCAGGCAATCATGTAAAACAGGCTGACGGCATAAAGCAAAATTTTAAGTTCGGCTGGAAGTACTATTTTATAGCGGCCAGGCAGAGTTTTGATATTTTTTAGGAAATTTTTACGGTCTTTGCAGCGTTAATTTGTATATGAATCTATGTGAAATCTAGAGATATGGAGATAAGCTGCGAAGAATTATTATGGGAGATTATTTTTTTGCTTAACGAAAAGATAAAGGATTTTTACATGCATTCTCCCATGGAGTGCTATAAAACCATGAATATCCAGTTTGCAGGCTTTACGCAGCGGGTGCCGCAGTATTATATTGCTTCATGCCTTAATATCAGTACCGTGCACCTGAGCTGCCTGGAGTATGCCATGAAAAAAAACATCCAAACAGTTAACATTTGTTATTGCATGAAAACCTCAGGTTTATTTATTTGCAGTAGTGCCTGATTCAGCATGTTCGTCAGCATAAAAATTTAAACGTAATTAAATCCAGATTTATGTACAGCAGAATAAATGAAAATATAAAAACAATCAGAGAACTTAAAAATTACACCCAGGAGTATATGGCCTTAAGGCTTAATATCACACAGGCGGGCTACAGCAGGATTGAAAAAGGCTCAAACCGGTTGAGTTTTGAAAAGCTGGAAGAAATTGCCGCAGTCTTTGAAATGGATGTTAGAAACATCATAAAGTTTGACATCAGTCATTATGTGGAACCCGGCTTTAAAAGCATTGCCGGCACAGGACAGGGCAGTGTTTTAAACAGGCTCTACAGTGACAAGATTGCCCTTCTGGAGAAACTGCTGGAAAAAACCGACAAGGAACTCAATCTTTATAAAAATAAATTCGGGTGCCTTTAAGAGAGTTTTCCTCTGGCTTAGAGCAGGCTGCGGCAGCAATGCCTTTGTGGTGCAGGGGCTTGAAATCAGTTAAGAAAAAGTTTCAATTACGGTAAGATTCCTGTTTTTGTTCAGGTTCCGGAAAATTGTGTATATTTAATTATTAGTAATATTTTGTATCATCAGATTTTAAAGTTTTAAGTCAATATAGATTATAGATATGGCTTTTTAAATTTTAAGATTCCTTAAACTTATACTATAAAATAGAGAATATTACGCCATAAAGCTATGAAAAATATCTATTTTGCCGATGACGATCCTGATGACAGGGAAATTTTTGCCGAGCTTTTTTATGAGATGTTCCCTTTGGCGGGCCTGAGGCTTTTTGAAAACGGCAAAGCGCTTATGGAAGCCCTGTCTGTAAAGCCAGATCCGCTTCCAGACCTTATCCTTCTTGATCTGCAGATGCCCTTAAAAGATGGTTTTGAATGTCTTAAAGAAATACGCAGCTGCTCAGAAGATATAAAAGACATTCGGGTTATTATTTTTTCCACCTCGGGAAATCCCCGAACTATGGAGCGTGCCTTTGGTATGGGGGCGGATTTTTATGCCGTCAAGCCCGTATCATACAGGGATTTAAAATTCCTGATACGCAGAGTCATGGAAATTGACTGGAAGGATCCACATGCGGGTCATGGTTTCCTTTTAAGCTGAAATTTTTTATTTTATTCAAAGGATGATTTGAAGTGGCCGGCCGGCCTGCTGCTTAGCAGCCGTGGCTGTATTTCTCTGCGCAGTCAAAGCTTTTGCGGGGGGCTAGGCAGTGAGTGCCAAGGCAGAGCAGCCGGATCTGCCGCTGCAGGTATTTTTAATCTCAGGGCACAAGTGATATTATTATCAGTTTTACTTTCAGCATTCACTCCAATTTTCTTTCAGCGTTCATTGCCGCAGTCTGCTGTTATATCAAAGTACTGAAAAGAAACAAGGGATATTGAGCTTTAATGGATTGCGGACATATTTGAAAGACAGAGCTTTTTTACAGTCTGGTGCACAATGCCCTGAAATTATCCAAAGCAGAGGTACCGCCCCGTGTGGCTATCGCCTGCGGTATCATAGAAGACGAGCAGGGGGATTGGATGCAGATCAGTATTGAGGATAATGGCATCGGGCTTAATGATGCTGACAGTGAGCGGATCTTCACGTCCTTTGACTGTCATCATTCCAAAGACCAGTATGAAGGCAGCGGTGTGTAGCTTTCGCTCTGCAGGAAAATTGCTGAGCAGCATGGCGGCACCACAAAAGCCAAAGGACCAGGGCTCGGTCTTTACGTTGCTGCTGCTCTTAAAGCAGCGGAGCAGCAAATTTTAGGCCGTACAGGTTATTTTTTAACATTCAGGCATGCCTGGGTTAGCTTTTTAATAATTATATTTGATTTATAATCACAGCGGTTTATCACCGTAAGTTTTTTTTACAATGCACAGACAAGTACAATTCAGGGTGAGAAAGGATCTGGAGCCTCAGCAGCAGCTCAGGGTAATTAAATTAAAAGGAAGCCTTATTTCAAAAGGCTATACCGAGATTATCCATATCATGGACCAGGACGAGCAGTATCATATCAATACTTTTGAGACCCAGCCCGATAAAAGAAATGAAGTGCAGCAGTATATTGAGGCCTTTATAAGTGAGCAGAACCTCTCGCAGACCATATCAATAGATTACCCAGCTTAACTCAATTAACTCAGGATTTTTACCCAGGCCCGTCTGCTGTACCCAGGCGGGCTTTTTTGTTTTTGGTATCAAAGATCCGAAAAACCGTTTTCTTCACATCAGAAGGCCGGAGCATCCCATACGCCGGGGCAGCTTTTTTTATACCCTAACAAGTGAGCTTTGGTTTTCATTGCGGTCCGATGCAGGAAGCTGTCTTTTTAATTCGGTTTATTATGAAAACGGCCCTCTGCGGGGACGCATTACTGGTTTTAATTTCATTGCTGTATTTTGCAGATGCAGCCTGCCGGTAAGATCAATGGGTGTAAAATTCAGTGTTTTAAGAAAATTCCGGGTGCAGTTTCCCGAAGCCTTGTGATCGGCAATAAAAAATATTTCTTCCCTATTTGTATGGGCCGTGCATTTGCTGTCAGCTTTTAAATCTATCGGATTGAAGAGCTTTACAATATGGGCCTCGGGGGAGCAGCGATGCCGTAATTTTGTAGGTCATTGTATGGGTTATGCCCGATAAAAGCGAGTGGGGATCAAAAATCAGGCTGCTGGTATGCAGGATTATTTTTCCTGACATCTCCGGCAGCTTCTTCAAGACACACTCCAGATCATCCTTTGCAAGGAATAAAAGTATAATATCTGCTGCCGCTGCCTTCTCAAGGGAGCCAAGGGCGGCATTGGATCCCATTTTTGCAGTAACTTCCCCTACAAGGCTGCTGCCCCTGGGATTGTGCAGGGTAATTTTATATCCTGCCCTGGCAGACCTTATGGCCAGTTCAAGGGTAAGGCTGCCGATTCCTATGATTCCAATTCTCATAATTATTTAGGTTTAATGATACAGGGCTCATTATATAGAACATACACAGACTCTCAGCCTTGAAGCTCGCGCCGGTTTTTTTTAAGATTTTTTTAATCAGACTAAAATTAGTACAAATGCCTTGCAGACCTGCCCGTATTTTTACCTGTTTTTGGATTTTTTTTCAAAGACCGGGTCTGATCTCCGGTAAAGGCAGCAGAATTGTCAGCGAGGCCATAGTGCTTTATAAAATCTGGCCGGCAGTTTTTTTTGAATTATTTGTGCCTGCTCTTTGCGGGCTAAATTTCCTGCTGTTTTTAATATTATTGGTTTACAGGAATCTTCTAAGCATTTTTGCGCTACATTTGATGAGTTTAAATCCGCTTTGAGATGATAAATTCTGAGAATGCCCGCACGTCCCCTGAAGGGGCAGATGAAAAAGAGCCGGTAAAGATTATACTGGCCGAGGATGATACCGAAGACCAGGAATTATTCCTTGATGCCTTGGAGGAGGCTGAGGTGCCCTCTGAGGTAACGACCGTTGAAAATGGTCAGGAGCTCCTAGATACGCTCAGGGATGAATCCAAGCCCAATCCCGATATGATTTTTATCGATATCAATATGCCCGTTAAAGGAGGGAAAGAGGCGCTGGAGGAAATAAAGAAAGACGATGGGCTTCGGGACATCCCGGCCGTTATGCTTTCCACTTGGGATCATGCTTCGGATATTGAAGATGCCTTTGAGAAGGGGGCCGACCTATATTTGCAGAAACCCAGTTCTTTTGCCGGATTTGTGCTGCTGCTGAAAAAAGTGTTCTTTCTGCACTGGGCCAAAGCCTTGATGGGTCCGGTTAGAAATTTATTTTTTGTCTCGGAAAAGCATTTGTCAAACCGGGAATGACCGGGGCTTTTTCACTGTGCATTTTAATGGGATCAAAGTCATGCAGCATGATCTGTGTTGTCCGGATCAAAGTCCTCAAAAAAGGGAAGCAGGCAGGTCTTCGTGTAATGGGAATCATATTATCACAATAAAGTACAGGTATCAAATTAATTTTTTCATGGAACTGTCCCCGCTGTCTGTTATAATCTTTTGTAGCGGACCACGGCGCAGAAGGATTTCACTGCCAATCGGGGCTAAAATCTGGGAGGCATTTTTTTGCTGATCAAAAAAATCTGTTTTATAAGAGAGCATCATTTTGGTAAGTTGTGGTTTCAAAAGGACACAATGCAGGGATTGTTTGGTCTTCATTGGTTTACCAGGTATTCTGTAAAACGATTTCTCCTACTGATTCGTTTTTATCTGCCACTGTTTTTATAATGCTGTACCGGGTATAATTTTCAACTGTAATTTCAATAAGATAAGGCTGCGCGCTAAGGTTTTTTATTAAAAATTCCCCATTATGATCCCAGACCTTTAAATCCTGGATTTTTTTTCTCTGATCTGTAAAAGCATTAAGCTCGAAAACCTTAATTGAAAATGATTCAATAGGATTGAATCCGCTATCTACAATCCTTCCCCAGATACTGAAGCTTTCCTTCTGTGATTGAGCAGTGAAAAGGGGCATAAAAATAAGGGTAATTAAAAGTATTCTTTTGATCATAATATTTGATATTAGCTCATATTTACAGGCCTTTCTTGACATAAGGGGGTGCCTGGGAGTCCATAAATGAATTTTATCACAGAAGTAGGCTCTCCCGGCATCCAGGGGGCATTGTTTTTAATTTTTATAATTGATCCTGATGGTTTTAAAGTCTCCTCCGCTGCTGTCTGCTGTAAAGAGCCCTATTTTTCCCTGTGATGCACTGCTGAGTTTCTGCACTGTAAGGGAAGGCTGGGCCGCATTGTTTATAAAGGCTTTGACAGTTGCGCCCTCAATTACTAATTTCATTGTAAACCAGCCGTTGGGGTCTGGCGGATTGATGATTTCTTTCTCAAAAACCGCATTGCTCTGCTTTCTTAATCTATCCCAGGTAAAATCGGGATGGGAAATATACTGTACGGCATGAATTCTGCGTATGGAATCTTTAGCAGAGAAATTAAAAGGACGGCAGTAGACAGCATCATAAGTGCTGTCATCGGCACGGTGAAAGGCAATCCCTATAAAACTCCGCTGGAAAACGTCTTTTCCCCGCATTTGGATTTCAATTGTACCGTTTTTAAAGTCCTTAAAAGGCAGCCATACAAGGCCTTCCTTTTTGCTTTGGGCTATTTTTAGATAGGCTCCGCTGTCACTGGAAACAATTTTGACCTCTCTGTTTACCGGTTTCAGCTTACCTTTTTTGTATAAATCAGCAAGTTCAATGGTTTGCTGCTGCTGTCCAAATAGTAAGCAGGGGAGCAGTATCAAGGTAAACATTAAGGCAGATCTGGTGCTGTTTTTCATGGATAGGCTGTTTTTAGAAAAATATTTTCATCCGCAAAAATACAATACAGCCCAAAGGGAATAATTACCGGTTAGATAACAGAACTACCATTTTGATAAGCATTCCTGAATTCTTTTGGGGAAGTCCCGGTCTGCGCCTTGAAGAAACGCGTTAGATGATTGGCCTGGGAGAATTCAAGCCGGCATGAGATTTCATTTACATTAAGCCTGGTATAACACAGCAGGGACTTTATTTCAAAGAGTATAAATTCATTTACCATTTCAGAGACGGTAACCCCGAACTGCTTTTTGATGCATTTATTGAGCGTAACCCTGCTGATGCCCAGCTGCCGGGCGTAATAGTCGATGTTTCTTGTCCTGCGGACTTGATTCTGGAGGATCTCCTTGAACATAAATGCAATGCTGTTATTTTCTGTTTCGCAGGAGAGAAGGTAATGCGATGCATAGGCCCGGTTGAGTTTGATCAGTATAACATACAGCAGTGCCCTTATAAGGTGTTCGCTGTCTGATCTGAATGTTTTTATCTCAGCGAGCAGCTCGCAGATTATATTCTCCAACTGTGAAAAGAAGTCATCATTAACCTTGATATAGAGCGGTTTGGTTTTGTTGTAGAAATACTGCAGCCTGAAAGTGAAGAGCTTGTCAGAGAAGAAATCAGATAGGAAGCTGTCCTGGAAAAAAAGGAAAGAACACTCTATTTTAGTCTTGTCCAAAAACCATTTTCTTTTTTGAAATGGAGAAATAAAAATCACGGTTTGGTCTGAAATTTCAATTCGCTGCTGGTCAAGTTCTAAAACCCCGTTTCCTTTAGAGAAAAATATAATTTCGTAGAAATCGGTATCATGGAGCTCACTTTCAAAAAAATAGTATGGAATGTCCCTGTAAGTGCCTGTATCGATAAGCAGCTCAGCTTTATATTTGTTTTTTAAGAATTTAAATCTCTTCATTATCAGTATGTTTTCCGCATGATCATATAGGCTGCAAGGCTGTAAAAATAGTTATTTAAACCCGGATTATGCATAGCCGGACCGCTGTTTAATTATTCAAACAGCTTACAGGTGCATAATACTGCATTAAAAGGATTAAAACCAATACGGCGCCCAGATTGGGACGGTCAAAAAGAATGGTGCTGAATATCCGCTGTATGCTTTCAGCGGCATCTTCTGGAGGCGGCCGATTGATAATATAACCGGTAAAAGTAAAAATATAAGATGCAGGTGATGTCAGTAAAATCTTTCTCATTTTTATCCTCAAGCAGATATTCCCTGTCGCTGTAAGGACTGCCATGAACCATCAAAATCTTTATAAGTTTTCTGGCCGTCTGATATTCAAGTTTGATGTGGGCAGGAAGAGCAGAAAGATATTTTATCTGCTCTTGACCCACAATCTGATATGCTTAGCTTTCAATGTGATTTGAAACGTCATTGTGTATCTTGACAGCTGTGACGTCGTGATTTCCCGCAAGGTTAGGAATATGCTTTTTACGGATCTCATTGAAATCTCCTAGGTAGTAAACAGCGTCAATATTCTGCTCTTCAATACTTTTTAAGGTCTGCTCCAATGCAGGGAAGTTCGCATGTATATCCGATATTATTGCAATTCTCATATTTCTTTTAAGCAGTTTCTGCAGGCAGCTGTTTTGCGAAATACTTCTTTCTGAACCAGAATGCAAGGTTTACCAGTGCTATAAGAGCAGGCACTTCTACCAAAGGACCTATAACACCTGCGAAAGCCTGGCCGCTGTTTATTCCAAACACGCCGACTGCCACGGCAATGGCAAGTTCGAAATTATTTCCTGTAGCCGTAAAAGCTATAGAGGCCGCTTTTGAATAGTCAGCTCCAAAATATTTTCCTGTAAAAAAGCTGATGATAAACATTACAGTAAAATAAATCACAAGCGGTATAGCAATACGTACAACGTCCATAGGAATCTGAACAATAAGTTCCCCTTTCAGGCTGAACATTACAATGATCGTAAAGAGCAGTGAAATTAGAGTAATTGGCGATATAAAAGGCACGTACCTATTCTCAAACCATTCAGAGCCTTTCAATGCGATAAGAGCATAACGGCTTATGATTCCCAGAGCAAAAGGAATACCCAGGTAGATAGCCACACTCTCGGCAATCCGTGCAATGCTTATGTTCACCTCAAAACCATTATATCCGAAATAGGGAGGGAGAATGGTTATGAAAAGGTAAGCGTATACGCTGTAAAGCAGCACCTGAAAAATGCTGTTAAGTGCGATAAGTCCTGCTGCATATTCACGGTTTCCGTCTGCCAGATCGTTCCATACCACAACCATTGCGATACAGCGTGCCAGACCGATCAGGATCACTCCAATCATGTATTCAGGATATCCGTTCAAAAACAGGAGCGCCAATAAAAACATTAAGACAGGGCCTACGATCCAGTTCAGGAACAAGGAGGCGCCCAAGACTTTTGTGTTTTTGAAAACCTGACCCATCTGCTCGTATTTTACTTTTGCCAGAGGTGGATACATCATCAGGATAAGCCCTATTGCCAATGGAATGTTTGTGGTTCCGCTGGAGAATGAATTGATGAAATCTCCGCTTGAAGGAATAAAGTATCCTATTGCCACGCCTATAGCCATAGCAAGGAAAATCCACAGGGTCAAGAAGCGGTCAAGGAAGCCTAGTTTTTTGCGTCCGAGGGCTGGTGCACAATTATCTGCTGCCATTTTATTTTTTTATTTGTGAGAATACGTAAAACATTTCAGTTCCTATCTGCCCGCTGCGCTCCAGATAAGTTTCTTTCTGCTGAGGCGTTCCGTCAGAAATTTTTGGATCGTCAAAAGTGATCGGGATTCTTTTCTCTGCGCCTGCTATAAACGGGCATCCGCCGTCAGCCTGCGAGCAGGTCATTATTGCGGCAAATCCGCTTTCAGGATTGAAATCATCATCATAGGTTTTGGAAAAACCAATGACAGGAAGTCCGTCAGGTGAATATTTTATGGAATAAACGGGGTTTGATCCCTCTGAAAGAGTTTTGATGTTGAATCCTGAATGCTTCAAAATCTCCGCTGCCATTGGGAAAAGGGCAGTAGCCTCGGTTCCCCCCGAATAGCATGAAACGTTTTCGATGCCGTAATAGGCAGCCGCAGTCTGCGCCCAAACCTGCGAGAGATGGCTTCTTCTGGAATTGTGCGTGCAGATTAGGTTTAGTCTGGTTTCCAGCTTACCGTCCGCTTTTGTCTGAATGAAGTCGATTAGTGGCTGCAGGACTGCTTTGCGCTCTTCGGAGATCTGCTTAAAATCAAATGATTTAACGGTATTCTCAATTTGTGGATATAACATAGTTTTTTGGCTGTAAAGGTTTATTGATTTTCTGTTTAATGATTAGCAGCATCCTCCGCCCGGAGTGCATGAAGCGCCATTATCAGTATTTAGCTGAGATAATTTTACTTTTGGCTTATCAGAGGCAATGCCGCACTGCTCCTGAGCAAGGCAGGCTGTCTGTTTATTCAGCAGAGTGAAGTTTCTGCCGTTAAAATCCAAATCGTATTTACCGATAGTTGTGTTCTGGTACTCCACTTCAATTTCATGGTCTTCAATTCCCAATACTTTTTCTGAAAGCTCAATGATGTGAATCAGCTTTCCGGGTTTAAGCCTGTGTTCGTAGTCGCTGGCATCCCAAAGCTGGAAATTTACAACCGTTTCTTTTCTTACTGTTCCTCCGCAGTCGATGAAGTTTTTGGTAACCAGGCCTACTTCAGTCACGTGGAAATATTCCGGTACAAATGTGCCGTTGGGCAGTTCAAAATTTACAGCTTCAACTGTTTTAAGCACTTCTTTAATTTCTGAAAGTTTCATGTTTTTTTATATTTAGTTCAACTATATTTTTTATTAGATAATAACGGAGCTTCTTCTTTCAAGAATCGCAGTATCTCTCCAGATACCATTTTGTTTTCCAATTTTCTCCCTTACACCAAGTATCCTGAAACCTGCTTTTTCATGAATGCGCAGACTTGCTGTATTCTCAGGAAAGATCCCTGCCTGAAGTGTCCAGATTCCTTCTGCTTCGCTCTGCCGGACAAGTTCATTTAAAAGAGCAAGCCCGATTCCTTTTCCTGAATGTGCTGGATCCACATATACGCTCACCTCTGCAACCCCTGCATAAACGCAGCGTGAAGAAACAGGGGTAAGGGAAGCCCAGCCAATTGCCTTGCCATCTTCCTGCATCACAACTCGGCAGGACTTAAGATGTGACTGATCCCAGTTTTCCCATGAAGGGGCGCTGGTCTGGAAAGTCGCATTGCCGGTATCTATCCCTTTTTGGTAAATTAATTTTACCTGATCCCAGTGTTTATCCGAAAGTTTTCTGATTTCCATATCTTTTAGATTAACAGCATTCGCTTCTCTTTTTTGCAAGATTTGCTGATATATGCTCAAAAAAGCCTTTTATCTTTTCCAGTCCGGGTTCATTGATGCAGTAGCAGATAGAATTTCCTTCGATGCTTCCTTTAATCAGACCTGCATTTTTCAATTCTTTCAAATGCTGTGAAACTGTCGGCTGCGAAAGGGGAAGTTCGTTTACAATATCTCCGCAGATGCAGGCATCCACTTTTAATAAGTATTCCATAATAGCAATACGCGCAGGATGGCCTAATGCTTTGGCTAAAACAGCCAGCTCATTCTGGCTTTCTGTAAAGTGATCTGTTTTTGTTGTTCCCATCGTCTTATATTTATATTGCAATATTACGATATACAATTTAAAGAAAAAAAGATTTTATGTTTTTCTTTTGCTGGGTAAGATGCATGATCCGCAGAGGGCGCCCAGATTGTCCATAGCCGCGGTAAAGAAGGAAAGCAGTACCTGAATTATTTTTTAACGGCAGCTGAAAATGAGGCAGAGCTTATAAAATCATAGGTGCGGCGGAAGATTGCGGACAGACTCTATTGCCTGAGGGGCATACGCTTAGGAATTATACAGCTGGATTAGTTTTAGATTTGATCCGGGATTAGGTGGTAAGCAGAAAAGGAGCCCTGTTAAAAAACAGGGCTCCTTTAAAAAAAAATAAAAATGAAAACTACTAATTCCAGCCGCCGCCTAAGGCTTTATAAACATTAACAAAAGCATTCATCTGCTGTTTTTTGGTTTCGATAAGTTCAAACTTAGATTCTAAAGCATCTTTCTGGGTCAGTAAAACTTCCATATAATCTGCCCTGGCAGAACTAAATAAGTTATTGGATATCTGAACAGATTCGTTTAAAGCATCAACTTGTTTTGACTTCAAATCATAGCTTTTTGCTGTATTTTGAATTTTAGAAAGCTGATTCGCAACTTCAACATAAGCGTTTACCAAAGTTCTTTCATAATTGTAAACTGCCTGAATTTGTTTGGCGCTTGCAGTAAGATAACTTGCCTTAATAGCATTTCTGTTGATCAGAGGAGCAACCAAATCTCCGGCTATGGAATACAATAGAGATTCTGGAGAAGTCAGCAGATACTTGGCATTGAAAGCTTCATAACCAATTCCTGCTGAAATGCCCAGCGATGGATAAAATTTAGCTTTAGCGGCCTTAATGTCGAGTTTTGCAGCGATTAGTTCCATTTCTGCTTTTTTAATGTCGGGACGATTCTCCAGAAGCTGAGAAGGCACTCCGGCATGAATATCTGCAGGAGTTATAGAACTGAATGTATTGCTGTTTCTGGCAATTTTTTGAGGAAAACGCCCCAACAGGAAATTGATTTTATTTTCTGTTTCGGTTATCTGCTGCTGTATGTCAAACTGAATGCTTTGCGTGCTTAAAATCTGAGCCTCAAACCGGCGTACAGCCAGTTCGTTTACCCTTGCCGCTTCTTTTTGTATTTTTACGACTTTTAATGCATTGGTCTGAATGTCAATATTTTGTATGATGATTTTCAATTGATTATCCAATGCTAAAAGTTCGTAATACGAATCGGCTATTTCTGCAATCAAATTGGTAACTACAAAATTCTTTCCTTCAATAGAACCTAAATAACGGTTTAAAGCTGCTTTTTTAGCATTATGCAGTTTGTTCCAAATATCGATTTCCCAACTTGAAGTCAGCGCAAAACGATAATTAGGAAGCGGATCTGGTGTTTCTTTCCCAGGCATAATTTCTGTTGTAGCTTCACCAGAACCTGTGCTTGTGTATCTTCCTGACTTCGTTACATCTGCACCGGCGCTAAAACCTACAAAAGGCAGGTATTCTCCTTTTCGTGCTTTTACTTCGCTTCTGGCAATTTCAATTTCCTGAAGTGTGATGTTTAATTCCTGATTGTTTTTTAAAGCGATATCAATCAGATTTTCTAAATTTTCGTCTGTAAAATAACTTCTCCATTTTACTTTTCCGGTATTTAGAGTGTCTAAGCCAGTGTCAGCATAGTTTTCTGGCAGTGTTTTGTTTTCTGTTTTTTCTACAATAGTTGTCGTTTTACAACCCGCTATGGTGAGTAATACGCAGGCAAGACCTGCGTATTTTATATTTCTGTTATTCTTCATTTTCCTCCGTTTGATTGTTTGTTGAAAAATCATGTACATGATGCATAAAATCATCAGATAATGAACTTTCTTCTTCTCCTTTAATTAGTTTTCGGCCTTGAGCCAATGAACCAAAAATGTAGTATAGCCCCGGAACAATAATTACTCCGAAAATGGTTCCGAAAAGCATTCCACCAAGCGCGGATCCTCCAATAGTTCTGTTACCGATTGCACCCGCTCCAGAAGCGAAAATCAACGGAATCAATCCTGCAATAAAGGCAAATGATGTCATTAAGATTGGTCTGAAACGAACCTTAGCGCCTTCAATAGCGGCTTCGAGAATGGTAGCGCCCTGCTGGTGTTTGAGGACGGCAAATTCGACTATCAATACGGCATTTTTACCGAGCAGTCCGACCAACATAATTAATCCGATTTGCGCATAAATATCGTTTTGTAAGCCCATCATTTGAAGAATGACAAACGAACCTAAAATTCCAACAGGAATCGATAAAATCACTGAAAACGGAATAATAAAACTCTCATATTGCGCAGCTAACACAAAATAAACGAAAGCCAATACGACTAAAAAGATGTAAAGTGATTCGTTACCTCGTCCAGCTTCATCATAAGAAAGACCTTCCCATGCAATATCATATCCTTTAGGCAATGTTTTAAGCGCTGTTTCCTGTACTGCTTTAATGGCATCAGCAGTGGTGTATCCTTTTGCAGGCTGACCCTGAATAGCAGCAGAATTATACATGTTGTAACGCGTGATCTCATTAGGTCCCTGTGTTTTTTTAAGCGTCATAAAAGCAGAATAAGGCACCATTTCTCCATGATCATTTTTTACATAGAGATTCAATATATCTGACGGAAGTCTTCTGAATTTTGGATCAGACTGCACGTATAATTTAAAGAAACGTCCAAATTTGATGAATCCTTGTTCGTAGGTACTTCCGATTAGAATGTTGAGGTTTTCCATCGCTTTACCAATAGAAACTCCTTTCTGCATCGCTAAATCATTGTTGATCTCTAATTCATACTGCGGATAATTGGCAGCGAAGAATGTAAACAAACCAGAAAGCTCTTTACGTTTGCCTAATTCGGCCATAAACTGCTTGTTGATTTTGTCAAAGTCCTGATAATTGGTATTGGTTGTTTTGTCTAACAAACGCATAGAAAAACCTCCAGAAGAACCAAATCCTGGAATTGCAGGCGGTTCAAAAAACTCTACAACAGCACCCAGATCTTTAGATTTCTTTTCTAACTCTTCCATGATTTCTGTAACAGAATGTTTTCTGTCCGACCACGATTTCAAGTTAATCAAACACGTTCCAGCATTAGAACCACGGCCTTCCGTCATGATTTCGTAACCCGCCAAAGAAGAAACCGATTCAACACCTTCAACCTTTTCACAGATTTTCTGCAGTTTCTGCGCTACCTGATTGGTTCTTTCTAAAGTTGCACCCGGTGGTGTTTGAATGATTCCGTAAATAGTTCCCTGATCCTCACTCGGAATAAATCCAGAAGGTAAAACTTGATTTTCTATAAAAATGAAAGCACAGAACGCAATTAAAATTCCGAAAGTTAGAACTCTTCGGCTCACAATTGTTTTTAGAACGACAACATAACGGCCTGTAAGTCTTTCAAACCATCTGTTAAAAGCATCAAGAGACTTCGTCAAGATATTTCCTTTTTTCTCTTTTCCGTGATTGTTTTTCAAAAGAATCGCACAAAGAACAGGAGTAAGGGTTAAAGCCACAATTGCTGAAATAATAATCGAGCTTGACATGGTAACCGAAAATTGTCTATAAAAAGTTCCAACCGGACCCGACATAAACGAAACAGGGATAAAAACCGAAACCATAACGGCTGTAATGGCGATAATCGCACCTCCAATTTCACCCAAAACTAATTTTACAGCATGGTAAGGCGTAATATGCGGAAATTCTTCAAACTTGGCATGGACGGCCTCGACAACGACAATCGCGTTATCAACTACAATTCCTATCGCTAATACCAATGAAAATAGGGTTACCAAGTTGATTGACATTCCAAACATCTGGATCACAAAGAAAGCTCCAACCAAAGAAACTGGAACGGCAATAATTGGAATTAAAGTGGAGCGCCAATCTCCTAAAAATATAAATACAACTAAGGCAACCAAAATAAAGGCATCTCTCAAAGTATGAACCACCTGATCGATAGAAGCATCTAAGAATTGCGAAACGTCATAACTGATTTTATAATCCATTCCTGGAGGAAAACTTGCTTTCATTTCTTCCAGTTTCGCTTTAACGTCATTGATTACGTCGCTTGCATTACTTCCGTAGTTTTGTTTTAATACAATTGCGGCAGAAGGATGACCATCTAGATTGGAGTAAATATCAAAGAATTCACTTCCTAATTCTACTTTTGCAATGTCTTTTAAGCGAATGCTTTCACCTTCAGAATTCGCACGGACAATTACATTTTCGTATTGTTTTGGCTCGTCGTATCTTCCTTTATAAGTCAATACATATTCTAAAGATTGTGCTGCAATACCAGAACTTTGTCCTAATCGTCCCGGACGGCCAATAATACTTTGTTCTTGTAAAACTTCCATCACTTCTTCAACAGAAATTTTGTAAGCTCGCATTCGGTCAGGATTCAACCAAACACGCATGGCATATTTACGGCTTCCTAAAATTTGAGTTCTCGCAACACCTTTAACACGGCTGATTTCCGGAATCATTTTTACATCAGCGTAGTTGTAAAGGAATTTTTCATCCATGCTTTTGCTTTTCGAATAAAGATTCACATACATCAGCATGCTGGGCTGAATAGGGGTAATAACAACTCCTTCACGCTGAACCAGTTCAGGTAATAATGGCATTACCTGATCGACCCTTGTTTTGACTCTGATTACAGCTTCATTAGGATCGGTTCCTGGTTCAAAAATGATTCTAAGTGTTGCTTCTCCAGCACTTGTGGCATCTGTCGCCATATAACGCACACCTTGTGTACCGTTAAGCGAATTCTCTAAGGTGATTAAAGTAGATTTTACCAATACATCGGCACTTGCTCCCGGATAAGCAATAAAGATATTTACAGTTGTGGGCGCAATTTGAGGGAATTGCGAAATAGGTAGCTGTTTGATCGACAGCGTGCCTATAAATACAATTATAATCGAAATTATAATTGCAAAAACGGGTCTATGTATAAATTTATTAAACATTTCTTTTTCTTTTAGATTCGGTTATTCCGCATACAGTTCTAAGTTGGACATAACCGATTCGGGTTTTAAAACTTCGTAGTCTATTTTTTGATTTTCTTTTACAAGACGAAGTCCCTCTAAAAGTATTTTATCATGAATCGACAAACCTTCTTTTATTACAAATAGGTGAGGCATTTCCGCGGCAATAACAACCTCTCTCGATTTTACTGCATTGTTTTTATCAATTACATATACATATTTCTTGTCCAAAACTTCAAATGTGGCTTTCTGAGGTATCAGCATAGCATTTTTCAGTTCTATCGGCATCTGGATGCTTCCGGTTTCCCCGTGTCGTAACAATCTTTTTGGATTTGGAAAAACAGCTCTAAAAGGAATATTTCCTGTTTCATTATCAAAATCGGCTTCAATGGTTTCTACAACTCCGGGATATTGGAATTTTTTATTGTTGGCCATCAATAAATAAACTTTCATTTTACCATTTTTTCCTGCTTTTTCCTGATAATCTAAATATTCAGATTCCGGTACATTATAATATACCCACATTGAACTGTTGTCTGCCAATTCTGTAAGCAGTTCGCCTTCATCAACTAAACTTCCCTGACGGACATGAAATTTATCGATGATTCCGTCAAAAGGCGCTCTGATTTCTGTAAACTGAAGATGAACTTTGCTTAAGGCCATTTCAGCATTTGCTTTTTCCAGTTTGGCTTTTGCCATTGCCAGTTCATTTGGAGAAACCACTTTTTCGTCAGCTAATTTTTTAGCATTTTGGTATTCTATTGAGCTGAAACTTACTTCTGCTTTAGATTTTTTTAATTCGGCTTCATAAAGCGCAGGCATAATTTTAAACAACAGCTGGCCTTTTTTAACCATTTGTCCTTCATCTACATAAATTTTTTCAAGGTAACCGCGCTCTTGCGCTCTTATTTCGATATGTTGAATAGAGTGTATCTGCGATACATAATCTTTTGTAATGGTAGTATCTTTTTCAATTGGATTCGTAACCAGAAATTTGGTTTTTTGCTCTTTTTCTCCTTCTTTTTTAGAGTTGCAGCCTGCAAAAACTAATGCACATAAAGACATGAGCATGAAAATTCTTTTCATAATAATTTCAGAATTAAAACGTAATGATTTTGATTTTTTTAACAGCCTTAAATAAGGCTGAAGTATTCCACATCCGTTTGCCGGCTTAGAGAAATCATCTGCTGGCAAAGGATAAAACGGTAAATTGGAAATAGTTTGTGACTACTTAGGATAAAAAATCAAATTCTGAAAACTTGAAATCGAAGGTATACTTTATTAGAAAGTAAGGCGAAAATTTTAAAGTTATTAGCCTTTTTGTTAAAGGCAGGACACACTGCAAATTTATTGCGGCGCAGGAAATGTAAAAAGCAGCTGCTTTTTACAAGCTGTTTTTGAATGGTGGAAAAATTTTCTTCATTTTCTTCATTATCTAAAAGACAGCATTTTCTTTTGAAGGTTTCAACAAAATGTCTTTTAGCCAGATAAGCTCCCATATCGGACTTTATTTCCTGAAGTGCTGCAGGGTGCGGTTTTTTCTCTGAGAATTGGCTGCTGCTTGTATATACACTGCCATATCCCATTAACAGGACAACAAGTGACAGGGTAAAACTAGCAAACCATTTTTTCATAGGAAATACAAATTTAGATAAAGAATTTTATAAAAACAATCACTGTAATTTACTAATTTATGGCAAATGGTAATTTGGGATTTTTTAGACGATTTATTAAAAAAATCATTTATTTTTAGCCCTCATATTATGAATTGGCAAATAAATAGAGATTATGCCTTGTCTTTTTTTATCAAAAGCCGGCCGTTTTAAAGAAAATGAAAAGCTGGGCACCAATTCCTAATATGAAGTATGGTTCCAGCCCAGGTCTTATCAATGCCTTTTGCATATCAGCTCTTAAAAGCAGGCTTTTTTATATAAGGGCTGATGATGAAGAGACCGGATAAAATGAACGGGATACCCAGCCGGTGCCCGTTAACAGTAGAGTGCTAATTAGTGTGCCTTTGCAAAATAATCTTACTTACGTGAATGGTCCTAACTGGCATTATTAATAATACCGGGTGCTGGTTCATTTTTATGCATGGATCTTCTTGGCATTTTAAGCCCTAATGCCTATTTTTGTCCAATGGCAAAACTTATAAATCTCAAAATTTTCGCGCATTTTTTCCAATCTTCCGCAGCAGGAGGGATTCTGCTTTTAATTTGTGTGCTGGTTTCTCTTATAATGGCCAATACGGGGCTCGGAGTACATTTTAATGATTTGCTGGGGTATCCTTTGGGATTTGAAGCAGCGGGCCTGCAGCTGCGGTATCCGATCCTGCTGTGGATCAACGATGGTTTGATGGCTGTTTTTTTTCTGCTGGTAGGCCTTGAAATCAAGAGGGAAGTGATAGAAGGTGAGCTTTCATCTCTTCGCCATGCGGCCCTGCCGGTGCTGGCAGCTGTAGGAGGGGTCATGGTTCCCGCATTGATTTACTTTCTTTTTAACGGACAAAGTCCTGATATTGCCAAAGGATGGGGAATCCCAATGGCAACCGATATTGCTTTTGCGCTTGGAATACTTTCCCTTTTAGGAGATAAGGTTCCCTCGGGGCTTAAAATTTTTCTTGCCGCGCTGGCCATTGTGGATGATCTGATTGCTATTTTGGTTATCGCGGTTTTTTATTCCTCGGAACTTCATTTTCTGTATCTGGTTTATGCAGGGGGTATATTTGTACTGCTTATGATTTTTAACCGTTTGGGGGTAAAGAATTTGTTTTTTTATCTCCTGCCCGGTGCGGTGATGTGGTATTTTATACACCATTCAGGCATTCATGCCACGATAGCCGGAGTGCTTACGGCCTTAACGCTTCCCACTAACGAAGAAGAAACGGATTCCCCTTTGGAAAAGCTGGAACATGCTTTGGCTCGTCCGGTAAACTTTATCATCATGCCTGTTTTTGCACTGGCCAATACTAACATTGCTTTTGAATCTGAAATGCTGCAGGGACTTACCGGTAATCTCGGACTTGGAATTATTCTGGGGCTTTTCCTGGGCAAACCCATTGGCATCTTTGTAATGTCATGGTTCTCGGTGAAGATCAGGGCTGCTGATCTGCCTGCCCAGACTACATGGACTCATGTACTTGGACTGGGGCTTTTAGGCGGAATCGGCTTTACCATGTCCATATTTATAGCGCTATTGTCTTTTAAGGAACAGGCCTATCAGAATGAGGCGAAATTTGCGATACTTACTGCTTCTATACTGGCTGGGGTATCAGGCTTTATGCTACTGAGCTGGTATAATAAAAAGAAACGGGAACAGTAGTTTTTTGTTGATTCTTCTTAAGGGCTTACTGTCTTTTAAACAATACGGCATCTTTCACTAAAAGACGTTCATTGAGCCATTTGGTCAGTTTTTCACTTTCCTCTGCCGTTAGGTTTTTTGAGGCATCGTAAATTACAGCGGTGATCGTTGAGGTGCTGTCTTTATAATTCACTAAAGTGTTTTTGGCAATGGAAAGCGAATGGACATCAGGAAATAAGGTTCTTATTTCTTTTAAAAGCTGTTTGTTGTCAAATTTGTTTTTTGCCAGCTCTTTTTCCAGCTGGATTATTTTAACATCCTTTACATTCATTTCATTCTCGCTGCTCTTGATCTGATTTAAGATATCGCCTTTTATGTCGTTAAAGCGGTCGGTGCTGTCCTGTCTGATGCGAAGGCTGGTGCCGGCAAGGTACTTATTGCTGTTGAGTCTGCTTTTAAGGCTCTGAATCTCCTTATCGGAAAATCGTTTGGACAGGAAAGCAAGTTCGAGTTTTTTCTGCTTCGCGTTAAAATCCGTCTTTTTATAAACCACCGTATAACCCTTGCTGCTGAACTCACTGTCAACAAAAAGCTCTATATTTTTTTTAAACTGCTGTTCCCTGTATAGAGAGTAGGCGAGATAACTGCTGGGAACGAGCATTGCAGTAATGAGAAAAGCAATAATATACTTAACTTTTTGCTGCTGCTTTTCATCCACCTGTTTAACAGCAGGATAATTCAGGTATTTTATGATTAGAAAAGTGGCGATACCTATAAAAACGCAGTTGATGCAATAAAGGTAGAAAGCTCCTAGAAAAAAGCTCCACTGGGCAGTTGCAATCCCGTATCCTGCGGTGCATAAAGGCGGCATCAATGCCGTTGCAATAGCTACTCCGGGAATAGGATTTCCTTTCTCTGACCGCGTAACGGCAATGACCCCGACAACACCGCCAAAAAAAGCGATAAGAATATCGTAAATGTTCGGGGAGGTTCTCGCCAGAAGCTCCGACTGAACGTCCTTGAAAGGACTCAGGTAAAAATAAAGCGTGGAGACCACCAGACTCACAACCGTTGCATTGAGCAGGTTTTTGAGTGATTTTTTAAGCAGTGAAAAGTCATAAATGCCCAAGGCAAAACCGGCCCCTACAATAGGCCCCATCAGAGGGGAGATGAGCATCGCTCCGATGATAACAGCTGTTGAGTTTACATTAAGCCCCACCGAGGCCACAATTATGGCGCAGGCCAGTATCCAAAGATTGGCTCCTTTAAAGGAAATGTTTTTTTTAACGGTCTGCAGTGTTTTTTCCCTGTCGTCTTCTCCTTCTCTAAGATTCAGAATATCAGTAATTTTTCTCATAAGCTGTCTAAGTTAGTGTGAGCGCTGTGATATGGCATTGCTGTATTTAAAGATAGGATTTATTTTAATAACAGGGATGGAGTTCAAACAGATTAATTACTACCCCGGCTGGTTTATTATCCATTGATTTTATCTTTGTGGTATTGTTTGAGCCATTTTTCCATTTTTTGCAAAACCTGAATTTCCTCTGGATCACCTGCCGGATCTAAAAGGCCGATGATTGTTCTGTCGTAATTGAATTTCTTATCTTCAAAAATACAGCTGAATTTGGGTACTTCGTTGTGAGATACAAGCCATTTTCCGTGCTCTGTTTTTTTAATTTGAAATTTTTTCATAGGAGTTTAAATTTGTCTGAGTGCGTTAATTATAGTATTATTATAATGGGCAGGCACCGAACTATTGTAAACGGCTGACAGCAGTCAGTATTGTTCACACAGATTAATTTTTTTCAAAGCGGCAGGATCTTGGAGCTTTCGGTATTGATATAAAATTAATCCACAGCCTTATAGCCGATACAGAATAATGTTTCGCCTTCGTTTACCGGAAGTCTTCCTGCCTTATAGAGAATTGTGCCGCTTTGGGGCGCGGTGATTATTTTCACATTACAGCCAAAAACATCTGTGATATAGCCAATTTCCTCTTCTTTTATAACTCTGCTTCCTGCTTTAAAACTGCTGTAAAATAATCCCTGGCCGGGTCCCGAAACATAGGCCTGTCTGTTGTATTTGTTTTTTGCAGGAGCAGCCGGTATCACTTTTTTGCTTTCATACATTTGCAGCTCTTTGAGCATGCGGTAAACTGCATTTTTAGTAAAGAGCACATCTGACTTCTCGCAGCTGCCAAGCTTTCCAATTTCAATACTGAGCGCCGGGATGCCCAGCCTTACGGCCTGCTTAAAGGCATACATCGCCGGCTGGCCTTCGGCAATGGCATAGGGATAACTCACAATGGTGGAAAAACCGCTGTTTTCACTAAGACGGGAAACCAGCCGGGTCTGCTCTTTGAATTCCTTGTTATCGTAATAACAGATAAAGGGTATTAGATCTTCATTGACATCCCCGCCATGCAGATCCAGAAACAAGTCCGTGGCGTCAAAAACCTGAGTGGTGATAAAATTGGCAATTACCTCGGTGATGCTGCCTGTTCTGCTGCCTGGAAAAACACGGTTTAAGTTCAGGTTGTCCGAAGGGTTTACAAAAGGAGTTCTCTGGTAGAAGGACTGCAGGTTCATGATGGGAATAATGATTAAATTTCCTTTAAGCTTTTGAGGATTTATTTCCCTGCGAAGCTGCAGCAGAGAGGCTATGGGGGGATATTCCATTCCGTGAATACCTGCCGTTATGGTAAAAGTGGGACCGCTCTGGCTGCCTTTAATTAGAGTTGCGGGAAGATCTGCCGTAATGGAATCCAGGGTGCTTAAATGAAATATGGTGTCTTTGACACCTGGCTGCTGCAGGGCTAAGATCTTTTTTAAAGAATTTTTTTGAGACTGTGCTGTTTGAAACAGCAGAAAGGAAAATAAAAAAAAGAGTAAATTTTTCATGCGTATCTTAATGCGGCTGAAGCGCTTAATATATTATTGTTTAATTGATTTAAATTCAAAATAATAGCCCGGGATTCAATTTGCTGCAGGGAGAAAAACAAAAGCTGATCGGACGGCTCTTTACCTGTTTTTTAAAATTTGATGCAGTCTGCATTTTTTTATTGCATGGAACAAAAATGTTCCATTGTAATAATCCCTAAAAGTTATTATTCAAATGTCATGGATTTAAGCCTGTTTCGGTAGGATTCCAAAATATCTGATTTAGCCATAAAACCATAATACCTGCCGTTTTTTTCCACAGGGAGAAAAATTTTACTGCTTTTCTCAAATTTATTCATGACCGTTTCCATGCTGTCAAAAAGATAGATAGTTTGAACCGGCTTTAACATTATATCTTTTACCATTGTATTTTTAATTTGAGAAGTATCAAAAATGATTTCTCTGATGTCATCGAAATAAACCAGTCCCTCAAGCTCATTCTCCGTGCTCACTACTCCAAAAACCACCTGATCGCAGTGTGCCAGCAGATCGGAAATCTTTTCCATATCCTGATCTGCTGTAAGGGTGAGATAATCTTTTTTTACAAGATCCTCAATATTGAGCGTGCATAAAATATTGCTGTCTTTATTGCTGGTGAAGGCATTTCCCTTTCGGGCAAGGTTTTTTACATCGAGAGAATGTTTTTCAAAACGTTTTGAAACAGCAAAGCTCACCGAAGCGACGATCATAAGGGGTATCATCAGATCGTAGCCTCCGGTTATTTCTGCAATAAGAAAGATCGCTGTCAGCGGGGCATGAAACAGCCCGCTGAGGATTCCTGCCATCCCTACAAGGGTAAAGTTGCTTATCGGAAGATCCGTTAAGCCGGTCAGATTTAGGAGTTTTGAAAAGAAGTATCCAGCATAGGAACCCAGAAATAAAGAGGGGGCAAAGTTCCCGCCGTTCCCGCCGCTTCCAAGGGTTATCCCGGAAGCAAAAGCTTTTAGGAACATGGAAAATCCAACGAAAGCCAGCAGCACCCAGCTGCTGCTGCTGTACTGCTCAAAGAGTGTGTTTTTTAAAAGTGCTCCCGGGTTCTTATCGGCCAGGATTTTGATGCTTTCATAACCTTCACCAAATAGGGTGGGGAAAACAAAAATAAGAATTCCCAATACCGCTCCTCCAATTAAAGCTTTTTTATAAGCTCCGAATTTTAAGTGCGCAAAAAGATGTTCTGTTTTTAAAAATTTCCTGGCGTAGAAAACCGCTGTAAGACCAGTAAAAAGTCCCAGCAGCACGTAAAATGGAATATTATGATAGTCGAATGTCTGCTTTTCTCTGAAAACCAGCAGTATATTTTCATTTAAGACCACTGCTGAAACAAGCGCGCCTGTGGCTGCTGCAATCATAATAGGGGTAAAAGCCGCGATTGTGACATCTACCAGCAGCACCTCGACAGCAAAAAGCACACCGGCTATAGGAGCGTTAAAAGCGGCCGCTATACCGGCTGCAACCCCGCATCCTATGAGCAGCGTCCGTTCCTGGTAGCTTAATTTGAACTGCTGGGCAAAATTGGAACCAAAGGCGGCACCGGTAATTACAATTGGACTCTCCAGCCCGGCCGAGCCCCCAAGCCCAACAGTAAGGGAACTGGTCATGATCTGGGCGTACATTTGTTTTTTAGGGATAATGCTGGCTTTTCGCGCGACTGTGTACAGGATTTGAGAAGTCCCTTTCTCCAGGCTTCCCCCTAAGATCCTTTTCACCACAAATACAGTCAATACGATCCCGATAACGGGAAGCACACTGTTAATGAAACTTAATTTTACAATTGCGTTGATGGAAGCAGCAAAGGAAAAGACCCAGTGGGCAAAGGCCTTTAAAAATATTACAGCAAAGGCTGCAGTAATTCCAATTAGTACGCTGGAGAGAAAAATGAACTGTTTGCGGGTTAATTTTCTCTGTCCTTCAATCAGGATGTGTTTGGCTCTTAAGAGCTGTGTTAGGACTATCTTCATTGATTAGTAATCAGGTGCGGGAAGCCAGCGGGCATTTAAATATTCAGCCTGGGATCTGTCCTGCCTTGTTAGTTATCTCTATTGTGTTTGTCTGCAGTGCAGAGCTGGATTTATTATTTTACTTAGCCGCAGCGGTTCTCTGCAGGCTGAAATTTTTATTTTAGCAGTAAACAGGCAGAAGATTTCTTCTTGTTCTTGTCTTTCCGCTGCGAATGCTTGTAATTGCTGTAATGCTTTTTTATTGGTGCTTATCAGTGAGGAAATTTCTGCAGTATAAATTGAACAGCACCTGCGGACATAGTTTTTTAAAAAAGCATCGCCGGAAACAAGTGCCCAGACAGTACTGAGCCTTATTTATGGATGCAGAGCTGCCAGCAGTGTCTTTGACTGCCTTCACTAAACTATGCTTAGTACTGTATTGTGTCCTGCTGTTAAGCGGCAGATAAGGGACTGCCGAGCAGTTCTCCCCAATAATGAAAACTCATTTTAAAAAAGCTGGTAGAGGTGCAGGTAGTTATGACGCTGAATTTGGTAAATAACTTCAATACCGTAAATTAAGCTGTTTTTAAAGATTGTAAAAAGTGCTGATTTAGTGCTGTAAGGAATATTTAAAGCATCGCTTTCCGAAGCAGTTGCACGGTATTTTACTTTACTTTTAAATTTAAAATGGACATCCAGCTCTTTATATTTTATTACGAATGCAGAAGTGATTAAAGTATTGTCAAAAGAGATAAAGCCAGTTTTTAAGTGCCCAGCGCAAGATGGCTCAGGTGATCTGCCTGATGCGCTGTCAGCTGTGAAGGCAAGCAGCGATATTAGAAAAACGTATAGTAACTTTAAATGCTTCATTAGGGAACCTGCAGGGATTGTATTTCTCCAGAAAGAAAGTGTAACAATATAAGTGATGCAAATATACTGATTTTGAAAAAGAAGAATTATTAAATGACCTAAAAGCTTTATTTTTTTTTGTACGGGTTCTTTGTGCTGAATTTTAATTTTTTCATGGTTAATTTTTCCTGTCCCGGATCAGCAGGTTTTTGGCCTTTACGAATTATTTTTTGAATTTTTTGCTAAGTTGTATACTAGAAATACAAAGCTGCCTCTTCAAAGGGGTTAATGGGAAAAATCAAACGTTAATGTAATGCTGATTTTAAAGGCGGGGTTTACTGCGCGAGATATTTTGACTGCCCTTACTGCTGTTTAGAATTTTAGCAGATACGGTAAGCTCTGTATAAACAAGCAGGCAGATAATTGCTGTTTCAAGTGAAAAGTACATCAGATCAAAAGCTGTAAGCTTGCTGTAATGAATAAATAAAAAGGCAGTGGTCAGCGCACAGTACAGTAAATTGGCAGAACTTATTATTCTGATGTAAAGCGTCCATTTTGTTTTTAAAAATAAAAAGCATACAGCGGAGTAAAAGCATAAACAAGCCGCTATTGAGAAGAGTAGAGTTAATGTTGTCTTGGGCATCCCAAAATAGGGGCTTAGATTTGAAAGCACGGCAGAGAGCAGCACAGAATTAAGCAGAGCCCCCACAGAGTCAATTAAGAATAGTCTTCTGGGATTTTTTGCTAGATGACGGGTCAATTTTTCAATAATTTTATTCATTTTCGATTGCTGTTCTCTGATTTAAAGGTAATGGTTTTTTATCAGAGATTCTTATCTGTTCTTTTGTACTGGAACAATTTCCTCTTGCTGCTGTGATGTTATTCAAACACAAAGCCCAATTCAATTGGGGTTTATGTTTTTAAATAATTAATTCTATTTGTATTTGATCAAGCTATTTGTTTTCCCTGTGGAAGCAAACAGGAAAGTTTTTTTAATTTGGTTTGAGGCCGCATCGTCAATTGTATATAATGCTTTTTTTGAGCTCTTCCCGCTGTCCGTTGCAGTCTTTTGTACCGAACCCCGGCATAAAAGGATTTCCACTGCCATCGGGGCTGGGGCTGCTGAGGAGCCCTGTTTTGATAAACCCGCCAGATACAATTAAGTACAAGGCGGGCTGTCCATAAACATAATCTTCCATTTTATGTCTACTTAAAAACGTGTCAGTGTATGCTGTAATATCTGCAAATTGAAATATACAATTTACCAGAACACTATAGAGATAAGAATCTCCCTGTTTATTTATTTGTTTACAAGGGGCTAAAGATAAGAATCGGACTGTTTTAAAGGAAGGGTCACTGTAAATTCAGCGCCGTTGTCTTTCTCCCCCAAGGCAGTAATAGAGCCATTGTGCCTTTGGGCTATTTTTCTGCACAGGGCAAGTCCGAGCCCGTTTCCTTCGTATTTGTCTTTAGAGTGAAGCCTTTCAAAGGCATCAAATATTTTCTCTGCAAAAACAGGATCCAGTCCAATGCCGTTGTCCTTTATTTTTATTTCCAGCATCCCGGTGCCTTCTTGATTGTTTTTAATAGTAGAAGTGATTATCACTCTGGGCGGTTCCTCTGCTTTTGAGAACTTAAGGGCATTGTGCACCAGGTTATAAAAAAGCTGGTGGATCAGTATCGGCGCCCCTTCTATATGGGGAAGCTCACTTATGACCAGAATAGCTCCTTTTTCATTTATGATCAGTTCCAGATCGGTTTTGATATTTTCAATGACCAGGTCAAGGTTTATTTTTTCAACAGGCTGCGATCTTTTATCCAGGGTCGAGTAGGCAAGGATGCCTTCAATGATATTCTGCATCCTTTGTGCGGACTGGTCTACCTTTTGCAGGAATTTTTTAGCGTTCTCACTAAAATCGGCTTTGTACTCATTTTTTAAAATACTATTGAACGTTTTAATTTTTCGAATAGGCTCTTTCAGGTCATGGCTCACAACACCTGCGAAATGCATAAGGTCATCATTGGATCTGCGAAGCTCCTGTGTTCTCTCGGCGACCTGTTTTTTGAGTTCCTCTTCAAAGGCTTTCTGCTCGTGGATATCCTGTATGATCCCGATAAGGGTGCCGGGGGTTCCATTCTCGCCGGTGATAATTCTGCCATTGATCTTCACCCATTTAATCGATCCGTCATCGTTTAAAATTCGGGCCTCGTAGCACATTTTTCCTGTAGTCTGCGCCTGCTGGTGCGCTCTCTCGCGCAGGGCCTGGTCCTCCGGGTGCAGTCTGGCTATGAGCTCTTCGTTGGCAATCTCATGGTCGATGGACCAGATGGCATTGAAATTTCCCGAAGTTTTGATTTTTTTGGTCGCTAAGTCTATTTCATAGGTTCCCATTCCCGAGGATTCAACAGCCATTCTGAGCCTTTGCTCGGCACTCTGGGTCTGCTGTTTTGCAAGGTGCAGCTCGGTGACATCCGAGCCTGTATTCATCACCGCATAGATCCCGCCTCCCTTATCAAAAAGAGGGATAAAGCTGTAATTGAAATAATAGGTTCTAAGGGCACCGTCCACCATTAAATCAACCTGTTTGTCCTTTGCGTGAAAGGCAGTTCCGGTCTTGAGCACTTGGAGTGCCTGCTCAAAAAACGGCTGGTTTTGGGTTTCAGGGAGCACCTCCAGGTAGTTTTTTCCAATTATCTTGTCCCCTTTGCCCCAGGCCTGCATCATAGCGGGGTTGGCGAGTTGTATCTTTAATTCGTCCCCTGTATAAACAGCGGTGGGCAGCGGGGTATTATCCACAATGTCCTTCAAAAGCAATATATTGTCATACATCGTTGGGTGGTTTAGATTCTAACGAAAGTAGATTTAATTAATTTTAGTGTGTTACGTAAATATAAAAGAATGTTTCATAATTCCAATAGAATATTTTAACTGACTGCCAGATAATCAAAGTGTAGTGCAGTGATTTATTTAAATAATTAGTACTGGCTGGAAAATAAAGCTGTTTTGGGAGCTTCTCCCGCTATGCGTTTCACCCGAGCGCAAGCGAACTGGCGAAGCAGTCGGGGCTGGGGCTGCTGCTGAGACAGCAGAAGCTTCAGGCAAATCTGTATCAACTGCAAATCACGATTACTAAACACTGATAAAAGCAGCTCAAATACAGCGGCTGTCAAAGTCTATAACAAGCGCTCGTTCTCAAGGATTAAAATCCGGCAGTGTTAATGTATTAACAATATTGCAGAACAGGATCATCGTTTTATCAAGTGGCGCATACAGAACGGATTAGGTTTTAAAAGTTTTGAATCTGCAGAGAGAACTCTAAGCGGAATTGAAGTTGTGAATATGCTTCAAAAGAATCAGATGATTGAACCGGGGATATCTATGTTTAAATCATTCTGTAAATTGGCGGGCTGATTTTTAAATCACTTAAATTCTTATATTTTATTCTGACAGATGCGGCAGAACCTAAATTTTCCTATTTAAAAAAAACTGGTAAATTAAAAAAGCATGCACCCATATGGGCGCATGCTTTTAGATTATAATCTTTTGGTTCTAAATTAAATTTTAGTCTGATAAACAGATTTTCCGTCTAATGAAACTTCAATTAGACCAGTCTTTTCGGTAAATGTTGTTCTTAAGACACTTCCTTTAAAAAGAGAAACATCACCGTAAACTTTTCCCGTTTCATCGGTAGCATATTCGAACAATAATTTTTTGTTGTCCGGTTCGATTCCCAGCTTATAACTTGAAAACTTTGTTCCTTTTAAAGCGAATGACTGCTGGGAATCGATTATTTTATCATCCGCATAGAAATTTGTAACTGCCTTGTTCAGCGTAATGTCCGGATAATATTTATTTACTTTTTCAAGCAGGGAGTACTGAGCGGTGTTAGCATCTTCGAGTTTAGATGTAATGGTCTGCGCAGATGAGGCTGCTGTAAAAATAAGAGCTAAAAGTAATGTGATTCTTTTCATAATTTAAATTTTAATTGTTAGAGTTTTAAAATAATCTCTAAAACTTCATAATATCCATTTTTTTTGCATGATATATGATATTATTTCCATCAAGGTACTAAATATTTAGCACTGTTTGAAATAAAAAGCAAATTTTTTAGAAAATAACTATAAGAAAATGTATGCCTGCATCAGCTGCAGATTCGAACCTAATTGTTGGATCCGCTAGCATAACTCATTTTCTACTTTTACAATATTGGTGTGCCACGATTGTGCCACGAAACTTCAATTGGTAAAATGTTTTTAGAAAACAGCCTTAACATTTTGTGGCAAAAAAGGTATCCATTCCAAATGCAATGTGCCACGATTTTGCCACAAAACTTAATTTAAGGTTTTAAACCTAAATAAAAGTGCTATTAAGTGCGGGAAAAGGACTCGAACCAATGTTCTTCGATAATGATCTTGGAGTGCTGCTGTAAAACTTAGTTAATTGGTTGTTTTTTCTTTTTCTGTTATTTCTTTTAGATTTTTTATTTAGATTTTTGTCGATGATAGGGGTGATGGATGGAAAGCAAGAATAAAATAGTATCAAATTTTTCAATATTGTCGCTTGATTGCAGGTTTTTAAGACATTTGGACAATAAACTATTAGTATAAATAATTTATACTAAAAGTGTAATTTATTATCTTTGTAAGGATGAATAAAAATCTCTATATAATTGCAGGCTGTAATGGTGCTGGCAAGACTACTGCTTCATTTACAATACTTCCGGAAATACTAAATTGTAAGGAGTTTGTAAATGCGGACGAAATTGCTAAAGGACTTTCGCCTTTCCAGCCTGAAAAGGCTGCCTTTGAATCGGGAAGAATAATGCTCCACAGAATCAATGAATTATTGGCAAATGATGAAGTTTTCGCCTTTGAAACGACTTTGGCCACAAAAAGCTATAAAGCGAAAGTGATTTCGGCTCAGGAAAAAGGATATAAAGTGGTTCTTTTATTTTTTTGGCTCGATAGTGTTGACCTGGCAATTGAAAGGGTCAAGACCAGGGTTCAGGAAGGAGGACACAATATTGAAACCGATGTTATTAAACGCAGATATAAAAACGGAATAACTAATTTGTTTGCTATATATTTGCCTATAGTTAATGAGGCATTGATTTTTGACAATACAGCTGTAAAAGCTGAATTGATAGCACAAAAAACTTTGGGCAATGATATTGAAGTTATAAATGAAATCAAGTTCGATAAACTCACAAAGAACAAGTCATGAGAGAATACAAATCAACAACGACACCGACTCAGAAGAAGATTATAGAGGCAATGGATAAAGTTTCTGAAAAATTAATTGAGTTTAAAAAGAAAAATAACAGCGATCTGGTTGTTATGCAGGATGGCAAGATTGTAAGGATAAAAGCCAGTTCTTTATAAAAAGAATAGCTCTAAGCATCGAGAGCTCTCAGAAATGAGGGCTGTTTTATCTTTCTATCTTTATTAACTTAGTGTTTTTTCTTTTTCGTATCTAAAGTTTCGAACCTAAATTTGTCAGGCTTTGATACAGCTGATTTTTCATTTTTTCAAATTCCGATGTGCCGCGATTCTGCCGCAAACTTAAAGCGGTGGAATATCTTTAAAAAACACCTAAGCTTTTTGCGGCAAAAAAATAGCTGCCCGTGAGATATAGAACTCAGGTTTCTCATAAAAACAGCTCTGCTGTCTTTTACTGGGAATTTTAGTAAACCCTTAAAGGGTGAAATAAATGATGCTCTTCTGATTTCTGTTTCTCTTTGGAAGATAATTGATATAACCGTAATCATTCAGGTCTGCGGTGCATCTATGGCAGGTGACAGGGCCGCTTATTTTGGCAGTCTTCATAATTTCATGCCTGCAGGCTTTGATAGGATTAATATAGCCTGTGTATACTATTATTTTTTAGGTTTAATGTTAGTTTTAAGTTTTGGTATTATTTTTTGGAGCTCTTCCCGCTGTACGCTTCAATCTTTTTTGCCGAACCCCGGCAGAAAAGGATTTCCACTGCCATCGGGGCTAGGGGCTCCCAAAGAGCCCTGTTTTGTGTTGGAGAACTTGACATTCAAACCCAAATGCTGTATTTCTAATCAATACTTAAAACCGTAGATATAATTTTCTCACAATACTATTAGTTCCTCCGTCCAAAAAAAAATAGATTTTGCGGCCGCAGAAGCAGCACATCTATGCAGCAGATCATGATATGTTACCATTAAATTAAATTATGGTTAACTGCCTGTCTGTATTTATATTTTAAAATAATTAATCCTGAAATTTACAAGTGTATTGATAAAAAGTATAAACAAATTTCTCTTATAATAGTATCTCATTAAACGTGCAAAACTATCTTATCCCTTCAGAACTATCATGGCTTTCTTTCAATAGCTGCATTTTAGATGAAGCAGAAAACGTCAATAATTCACTATATGAACGAATTAAATTTTTAGCAATTCATTCTTCTAACCTGGATGAGTTTTTCAGGGTTAAAATTAGAAAACTGCTGATTAAAAATTCAAAGAAGAATAAAGATTTACTGGATAAAATTTTAGCTGAAGTTAATCTCCAGCAAAACAGGTTTGGTACTATTTGGAAGAATTCACTACTTACGGAATTAGCTGCTAATAACATTATTTACTATGAAAATCAAGAGCTTACTGAAGAACATCTTGAGGAGATAGAATATTATTTTAAAAGTATCATTCTCTCCTATATACAGGTCATTCATATTTCAGTAAACCAGCCTAAAACTTATTTCTTAAACAATCGCAGTTTATATTTTTTGGTGAAGTTAAAAGATTCTGCAGGTAACTTTAATTATGCGTATCTGAATATTCCTTCGGATAAACTCGATCGATATAAACAATTGCAAAGTCCGGGAGATACACATTATATTATTTCCATTGATACCATAATAAAGAATTGTTTATCCCTAATATTTCCTTCCGGAAAAATAGCTGCCTGCTATGCCATAAAATTAAATCGGGATGAAAATTATCTGATAGAAGATGAATACTCAGGAGATTTGATAGCAAAAATTGAAGCAAAAATTGAAGAACGCAAACGAGGTTCATCCACAAGGTTTTTGTATGATTCTAATATGGATGCTGAAACAATTTCGGTATGTAAAAAAACTTTCCGCCTTAAAAAAGATGAAATGATAAAAGGAGGAAGCCATCATAATTTTTATGACTTATTCAAGTTTCCAAATCCTTTGAAACCAGATCTTCAGGGAGCAGATTATCCGGGTCTCAAACACCTGCCTTTTGAAAGCAGCAAGTCAATTTTTGAAATTATTGACAAACAAAATCAATTATTACACTTTCCGTATCAATCCTATTATTATGTGCTTCAGTTTTTTAATCAGGCGGCAATTAACAGAAACGTCCTGGAGATAAAAATTACCTTATACAGGATTTCATCGCAGTCCTTAATTGCAAATGCTTTGATAAGCGCCGCCAAAAACGGCAAAAAAATAACTGTTTTTGTAGAAGTCAAAGCGCGTTTTGATGAATACAATAATTTATTCTGGTCTCGGGAAATGAAAAATGCCGGTGTAAAAATTATTCAAAGTATGCCGAATTTAAAGGTTCATGCTAAAGTTGCAATGGTGATAATGAAAGACAAGTATGGAAATAAAAAATGCTATAATTATTTATCAACTGGAAATTTTAATGAAAGCACGGCAAATGTTTATTCTGATTTTGGATTTTTCACTTCAGAAAAAAAATATGCAGATGATCTGAAAAAAATCTTTACATTTTTAAAAACCAAGAAAAAAGCAGAGGCGCCAAAAAATATTCTGGCGGCAGGCTTTAATATGAAAGAAAGGTTACTGGAATTAATAGATACTGAAATAGAAAATAAAAAAGCAGGCATGGAAGCTGCTGTTTTTTTAAAAGTAAACGGAGTTGATGAAAAAGATATTATCTACAAGCTTATTGAAGCCAGCAGGGCAGGTGTTGAAGTAACATTGATAGTTCGTGGAATCTGCACTTTATTGCCAGGAATTAAAGGTGTAAGCGAGAATATAAAAATCTACAGGATTGTAGATATGTTCCTGGAACATTCCAGAATTTACAAATTTGCAAATAATGGACAGGAAAAAATCTATTTGTCCTCTGCCGATATGTTAAGCCGAAATTTAAACAGGAGAATAGAAGTTGCTTTTCCGCTGTATGATGAAAAACACATTGCAGAAATTAATACCATTATCCAGTTACAACTGCAAGACAATACAAAAAGAAGAACCATAAACAGTGAAGGAAATAATGAACTCGGCATTCTCAGTACTGATGAAAAAAGACGTGCGCAAACCGAAATTTATGATTGGCTTGCCGAAAGTAACATGGAATAATGTTTTTTAATCTTATATGTAAGTAAATCTAAATCTAACAAAAAGCCTGAACGTAATGTCAGGCTTTTTGAATTATTAACTTTAAGATTATTCCTTTATTTAGTGTACTTTTTTCTCAGGATATTTATTTCTTTAGGCCCAATTCCCATTTCCTGCTGCAGGAAGTTTTCTATACTTCCGTATTGTGTTTTTATACCTCCAAAAAACAAGTGGATAAGCTCTGGTTTTAGTGCCATTTCCTTTTCTATCTGAGCTTCAGTTAAGCCGCTCATTTTTGCAAGCGGTGCCATCATTCCCTTGTTCATTTTCTTAAGATAAACATTTGATGCCACATAATCTTCTTCGATCGTTTTCTCAGGAACATTTAAAGTATATAAAAATAATGCTGTTGCCATACCGGTACGGTCACGTCCTCCGGTGCAATGATACATTACCGCTTCTTTTTTATCTGCAGTCAATAATTTTACAAATAAGGGACGGAATCTGTCGCCACTGTATTTTACGGCATCTGAACCATAAAATTTTTCAAGAAAACCTCCTTCTTTCAAAAGTTTGACCATTTGTGCCGCATTAGGAATACTATCGCTTCCTGCAGGACTTAAAGTATAATCCGTATTTTGCGGCAAACGGTCCGGAGCAGCTTTCGATTCAGCCACACCTCTAAAATCAACAACGGTATGAATTTTCTTTTTATCTAAAAGTGCTATATCTTCATTGGTCAATTTATCAATTCCGGCGCTTCTGTATACTTTTCCCCATACAACCTCTTTTCCATCTGTAGTTTTATATCCGCCTACATCTCTAAAGTTTAATGCGCCTTTTACAGGAACTAATCTTTTAATACTGTCTGTTAGCTGAGCGTTTGCCAATGTTTGTACCAAAATGGCCGCTATAATTATTGTTTTTTTCATTTTTATATTTGATTAATTTATTTGTTTTAAAATATGTCATAACGTATTCCTGCCTGACCTCGGCTTCCGTACCATTCCTGCGAAGTAATACGGCGTTTATCATTGCCCATAAACATTTTTACAGGAGAATCGCTTAGGTTATTTAATTCTATAAATACCTTAAGTTTTTTGTTGATGTTTACCGTTGCAGAAGCGTCAATGGTAAAGTTAGAATCTGTCCAGATGTAATAATCCGGACCTAATTGCTGATTAATCGTTTCTACTGATTTTCCGCGGTAATTACCTGCAAGACGAACCATTACGCCGTTGCGTTCGTAAAAAAGGATAGCGTTAAATAAGTTTTTAGATTGGTTTGGCAAACTTGTTTTATCATTATAAACAGCAGTTCCGTTAACGCGCGGTACTTCTGTATTGGAGTCGATAAAAGTATAGTTGAATTCTACTCCGAATCCGCTCCAGAAACCGTTAAGAAAATCAAATCTTTTATTGATTCCGGCTTCAAACCCATATAAAGAGGCTTTGTTTAAGTTTTTTGCCTGCGTAACCAAATAGTCACTGCCGTCAACATTCTGCATGCTTACATCAGTAAATACCACATCGGTAATGTTTTTATAAAATGCACCTCCGGATAAAATTCCAACATTGTCAAAATAGTATTCGCCCATCAGGTCAAAATTATTACTGAAAGTTGGTTTCAGATCAGGATTTCCCTGTGTAATTGTCTGAGGTGATGAAGTTGTATTTGTTGAACTACCAGGGGTCATGTCACCAAAATTAGGACGTACGAAGGTTCGCGTGTAAGCAGCACGAAGATTTGATTTGTCGTTTAATTTGTATTTTAAATGAAGCATCGGAAGAAATGAATTATAATTATTTTCTACCACAGAAGGGCTTAATGTAATTACGGCTGGAGTGCCTGTAGTAGTGGCTTTTGTACCGTTTAAAGTCATAGCAGTATATTCGTTACGCAAACCTCCAACTATTTTTAAGTTATCTGTAGCATCAATTTCGGCCATTGCATAGCCGGCAATTACATTTTCATCACCAGTATAAAAAGACGTTGCATTTGTTTTAGAGGTAAAATCCATAAATCCGTTAGCGGTCTGGAAAGACTGTCCGTACATATTAAACAATTGATCTTTGGTTAATGGATTTACAATAAACGAGTTGAAATCTCCATTCATGTTTGCGAAAAACTTACTTCCACTTGGAAAACTAGTAGTCTGCAATGCTGAAAGAGGAACTAGTGCAGGTGAATTTGGAATTCCGACAGCGGCTCCCGGCAGATAAACATAATTAGATCCGTAAGTATTTGTTCTGTCTTTATGGCGGTATTTTGCACCAAACTTCAGGTTTACTTTAGAACTGGCTTCTACTTTTAAATTTACTTGTCCAATCTGATCCCTTTCGCTGTTGTCAAGCTGTGCAATTACCAATTGATTGAGTAATAATTTTGTGGGATCCATTACTTCGTTTGGATTGGCAAGTCCAGTTTCAAAATGATCTACTGTACCGCCAACTCCGTTTGGAGAATCAAATCCCCAATAGCGTTTTCCATCGCTGGAAAGATCGTTGAAACCGCCTGTTATTTTTTGACGGAAAGTAGCAATAGGAAGACCTTTGTTACCAGAAGTAGGAGGAGTATCCAAGTAATATTCTGATTTATGATTGCTGTAACTCCAGTCCAGTTTAAATTTTTCGCTCATCTGGTGTTCCCCGCCAACTTCGAAACCGTTTAGAGCTGTTTGATAATGAGAATATCTGTAATTGTACTGAAAACGGGAATTGGTATAATCAATATAAGATTCATAAACAGGACGGATATCATCGAATTTATTGGCCATTGCTCTAAAGAATATTTTATCGGAAGAAGTAAGTTTGTATTCCGCGCCTACATTTAAACCCTTGGTTTCACGTTCGCCCATATAACGTTTAAAAAGCACGGTATTAAGTGATTTTTTTTGTTCCATAACAGTGGCACCGGTATTGTAAGTGGCTGCAAATTCATCAGATCCCCATTGTCTGCTCCAGATGGCTCCCGAAACAATGATACCAAGTTTATTATTGAAAAAGCGGTCTCCATAAGTTACTGACGCGTTATAAGTACCGTTTTCGCTAAAGGTGTTGTAGCCTCCTGCAGCACTTACATTCAGCACACGTTTTGTCGGCGCTGTACGGGTAATAAAATTAATTGATCCGCCAATTGCATCTCCCTCCATATCTGGTGTGATAGCTTTTGCTACCTGTACATACTGGATCATTTCAGAAGGAACGGCATCCAAAACAGAAGAGCGGTTACCCATCACATTTGAACTCGGAAGACGATTTCCGTTAAAAAGGGTAGAAGTCCACGCAAAAGGCGTTCCACGGACAGTTGCCTGATCTGCCTCGCCATGATAACGGGCAACAGCTACACCCTGCATACGCTGTACAGCTTCGGCAGCATTACGGTCCGGTAATTTACCAATGGCATCGGCAGCCATTACATCCATAATGGCAAGAGAATTTTTCTTAATGCTGTACGCTTTTGCCTGAGAAGGGGCCATGGTGCCTTTTACTACGATTTCCTTTAGTGCCGCTGAACCATCCGGTGACATTTGAATCAGGCCAAGGTCATTTATCCCTTTTACAAGAGTTACGGTTATGGACTTTGTTTCAAAACCAATATAACTGATCTCTATAGTAACCTCTCCTTCTGATGGCGCAGTTAATGTGAAGGCACCCTGTAAATCTGAAATGGCGGAGTTATTAAATGTTTTTCCTGCAATATTGGCTGTAGGCAATGTTCCTGCATCGCTGGTAACAACTCCTTTTATAGTCTGCGCATAATTTGAAGCCAGAGAGCAGACTGAGAATACAGCAGTGAAAAGTATTTTTTTAAATATCTTTTCCTGCTTAAACAAAGATTTTAAAATAATTTTTGGTGTCATGTTTTGTAGTTTTTCTGCAAAGATTGCTTTGATTTAAACTACAAAACGACTTTGTCGAACTAGAACTACTTTTAGAAAGTGCCAAACTTTTTACCTATGATTAAGTTATTGGTTTTTAAATAATTAAGTTTTGTTATTAAATTGTTATCAATCAATTTTTTTGCATTTACCAAACATTAAATTAACAGCCTGATACTACTTTAGCACAAAGATTTTACGATGAAATACATTATTGCCATTGGAATATTTCAGGCGCTCCTGGCCGCAGTTTTATTGCTTAGAAGCAGGTACCGAAAAAATGCAGATGATTTGCTGATTTCCTTAGTTGTCTGTATAGGACTGCATCTCTCTATTAAGTTTTTCATTTTTACTTTTGTCCAGGATCAGCAGGTACTCAATATGCTCAATACTTTTATCGGCTTTTGTTATATACCTTTATTGTATTTGTATACTTTAAAGACCATTCGCCCTGAATTTGTAAGCGCTTCAAAATGGTACGTTTTTATTCCCTTTGTAATTGGGGCCATAGGTTATTTCTCCACCGTTTGTGTCTTATCGGTTACATCGCCAAATGCTTATTTAGTTCTGTATTGGTATAACACTATTAGTCTTTATACACTGCTTCCACTGGATATCATATTTTCATTGGGCATTATTTATTTGGCCATTCATAAGCTGCCAAGAAACAGTCAGGAGAAAAAACTAATCGTGCAGCTTGCGTCTCTTTTTTTAAGTATCGGAATATTGAGTGTTTTGCTTCTGATTTTTAGTCCGTCTGTTTTCTCTCTAAATTATGTAAGCAGATCTGTTGTCTATACACTTCTTGTTGTAATTACCATTAGAATAATTACCTATAAACACGGAGTGATTGCGGAGCCGGTTGCAGCTAATTTAAATGATGAAATCTTAGTATCGACATCAAGTTATAATGAGGCTGCTGAAACTACTGCCGAAATAATATCAGATGTAAATCGTTCCTTGCCCCATAATGTTGTTGGAAATACTTTAATGATAGAAAAAGAAACATTGAAGCCTCAAAGGCGAAAAGAAATTTTAAGCCAGAGTGAAATGTTTAAGATATTACTAAAGCTTGAAAAAGCGATGGAGAGCGAGAAGTATTACAGGAACAGTGAATTAACACTTGACGGGCTTGCAAAACTTACCAGTATTAATAAATATCATATAAGTGAAACATTAAATCATTTCGTAAATAAGCCATTCTACACTTTTATAAATGAGTACAGGATCGGATATGTAAAAGAGCAATTGAAGAGTTTGTCTGAAAAAAGCAGCAGTATTAATATTCTTGACCTTGCTTATGAATCCGGATTTAATTCAAAATCATCATTTAATAAGTATTTTAAAGAGATAACCAGTCATACACCAAGGGAATATATAAATTTAATTGCAGCAGAATTAGTTGTGTAGCAGTATTCCAAAAGCCTTTTCTTTTTTGATTTATTAGTTTGAAGCCTGATTTTATTTGAAACTGACACTCATTAACAAGATTTTTTATTTCAATATAGGGAACATTTCGGTATTGAGGTTACTGAACTTTTTACTCTGGTTATTTCTTAAAAAAGAAATAAACTCCAGTGTAGCTTCTTAAACTAATGATAATTTATTATAGTAAACGGATTGTTAACATTAATAAAAGGTAATGTTGAAATTGCCATAACTTATGCTTGCATATTAAATTGTTTTTTTGATATAAAAATTTTTTTATGGAAAAGAACAATGATTTAGGCAGAAGAAGGTTTCTTAGAAATTCTTTATTGGCTGCCGGAGGAGTTTTCATCGCCCCGCTTATTGAAAGCTGCAGTGACGATGATAAAACCGATAACAGCGGTGCGCCCGATGGAATGAAAAATGAAGGGTTTGAGACAGGAGTAGCCAGTTTTGACCCGACTGAAACAGGAGTAATTATCTGGACAAGATATTCTCAAGGTTCAGATGCTGAAATTACCTGGGAGATCAGTAAGGATGCCGCATTTTCTCAAGTCGTAAGAAAAGGACAGGCCGGGGCATCATCCACGAATGATTTTACAATAGCGGTAGATGTTCAGAATATTCCTTCCAATACAAAATATTATTATAGATTTTATAATGCCAAAACCAAACAGGTAACCCTTACCGGAGAAACACGCACGCTGCCCTCTAAAACAGATAGTGTAACTGATGTAAAAATGGCTGTTGTTTCCTGTTCTAATTTTCCGGCAGGACTTTTTAATGTGTATGGAGCTATTGCTTCTTCGGATGCCGATGTAGTGGTGCATCTTGGCGATTATATTTATGAATATGCGCCGGGACAGTATGGAACAAATCCTTTTACCAACCCGCTGGGCAGAGAACATAAACCAGCCAGGGAGATTACAAGCCTGAGTGATTACAGGGAACGATACAGACAATACAGGGGAGATAAAAACCTTCAGCTTCTTCACCAGAAAAAACCTTTTATATGTGTTTGGGATGACCATGAGTTTGCCAACGATGCTTATAAATCCGGCGCAGAAAACCATCAGGCGTCCGAAGGGGATTTTCAGATGAGAAAAATGGCCGCTTTTCAGGCCTACAGCGAATATATTCCGCTTAAAACAGGAAAAGACCTTAGAATATACAGAAGTTTTAATTTCGGTAATATTCTGTCCCTGTATATGATGGATACCAGAGTGATTGCAAGGGATAAGCAGATGAGTTATGCCGATTATATTGATAATACCGGAAATTTTGACCAGACAAAATTTACAACGGATCTGCTGAGCACCAGCAGAAAATTAATCGGAAGCGAACAAATGACCTGGCTGGGATCACAGATTAGTGCCGATACGGCAAAATGGAAAGTACTGGGCCAGCAGATCCTGATGACAAAAATGCTGATTCCGGCTGAGCTGCTGTTGCTTTTAAACCAGGTTTTAGCAGAAGTGGATCATTTCGGAAGTGCACAGCCGGCCACCATGCAGGCCCTAATTGGTGCAATCTCTGCGCTTGTTGTTATTAAAATGAGATATAAACAGGGTGATCCATCTTTAACTCCTCAGGAAATTGCGAGGGTTACCACAACCCTGCCGTATAATCTGGATGCCTGGGATGGTTATTTTGCAGAAAGGGAACAATTGTACGGGGTGCTTTCCGGGAAAAATGTAGTGGTTTTGGCCGGGGATACCCATAATGCCTGGATGGGTAAACTAACCGATATGCAGGGGAATCATATAGGTACTGAAATAGCCTGCAGTTCTGTTTCATCACCAGGACTGGAAGCTTATCTGGGCATTACCTCGGACCCTGCAAAAGCAATAGAATTAGCGCAGGCCTTTACAGTGCTGATTGATGATTTAGAATATGCAAATTTGTATAAGAGAGGATATACCTATCTTAAGTTCACATCATCTGGCTGTGAAGCGGAATGGAGATTTGTAGATAGTGTAACGGCTGATACTACCGCTACATTTACAGAAAAAAAATATACCATAGCATAGGTTTGCACTGATCGATTTTTTTGCTAATGCCCAAAAACTAAATAAATTTGGACTGTAAAAATTAAATCGGGGCAGGAGTAAATAATCCTGCTCCGATTTTTTATCTTATGGATTTGAATGATTATAAACGAAGGATGGATTAGTAATATGTTTAAGATAAATTAACTGGTAAACAGCCTTCGTTAAGGCAGAAAAGGGACCGGTCATTAAGTTATAAATTTAATTTGCCGGATCATTGTCAGCTTTGCAATAGCATTTCATTGTTTTTCAATTTTGTAAACCGGTTATCTTGAAGCCTGATTTTTTTTATCTGGCGCAGACATTCATTAATGCCATTTTTTATCTCAGCATAAGGAACATTGTGAATTGAAATGATGGAATTTTTCACGCTTTCTGCGTAGTTTGCTGCATCAATTAAATCTGTTTCAATATTCTTTAAAATGCTGTTTTCCAGATTTTTATTTTTCTTGTAATAATAAATACAGGCAGTAATGTCCTCTATTTGTCCTTTTAGATCAGCTATTGCTTTTTTTGAAATGGCACGGCGGTAATAATTGGAAAACTCCAAGGGGTTATCTTCAATGAGTTGGTCGAAATCTTCAATTGCCTGGCAGTGCCTGTTTAGTTTTTGAAGGCATTTTGCCCTAAGTTTAAAAAACTTTACATCAGATCCCAAAGCTATCGCATTATCAAAATAGAACAGCGCTTCGCTTAATTGGTTTGACAGGTACAGTTTTTTTCCTTTTCTAAAATTAAGCAGTTCCTGCTTTGGGTTTGCCCTGGAAAAAATATTCTTAAATTTTATTGCCGATTCATTAAACCATTTCATATTCTAAAATTTAGCGGTCAGATTATTTATAAAATTTAAAGAAAACAAGGGCTTTAAATTTAGTGTTTTTTTTAAATATAATACCCTGTCAGAAGAATTAATTTTACATTTCCCTGACAATTAGTTTCTTAAAAAAAGGGCGGATGCCTTTGGTTATGCTTATAGAGGAGCAGATAGTATGCATAATGGTAAAGTATTTGCTGAAAATATAAGTTTTTACTTATTTTATTATCAGGTTTTAAATTTATTTTGTTCAATAAGCCTTCTATGGGGCCCTGCAGGCGTGTTTAAAAAACTTAACATTGGAAAATATATTTTAACAGTACATTTGTTTACAATTTGATAACAATAAAACAATCATTTAGTTAAATGCCTGTCAAGTTTGTAGAGGTGTGGTAATTTTTTATTATAACAGTAACAGCAAATGAGCAAAAACAACAGCGAGGAAAAATCCGGTGACCAGCAGGATAGCAGCCAGGCAGAGAAGGCCACTGAAATACCTGCCGCTTCGCAAATCCTCTGCGGCGAACTTGCCGGCATAGAAGCCCAAGCTCCTGAAGCCGGGGATTTACAAATCGATACGGAAAAACCGGTAAAAGAAATTTCTGAGGGAAAAGAAAAATCAGAAAAGAACAAACTTAAAATCAAAAAGATGAAAGAAAAAGAAAAAGAAAAAGAGAAAAAACAGTCAGCAAAGAAAAAAGAAAAGGCTAAAAAGAATAAAAAAGATAAAAAGGCAAAACTAAAAGCGAAGGCTAAAAAGAAAGACCGTACCCAGAAAGCCAAAAATAAAGCCAAGGCAAAGAAAATTGCCAAAAAGAAAGCGAAAAAGAAAGCTAAAAAATCTAAGAAATAAGAGTAGCTCTTGCCATGGCAAGGGCTTTTTGCTGATATAGCAAGAGTCTGGTTTGAACAATGTTCATTTTATCTATTGCATTATCGTTATGCAAAGAATGAAAAACACCTGCAATTCTTATTAAATTGTAAATAAAAATGCATGCTCAAGCTCCTGCTCCCTGCCAGCGCAGTAGGCCCAGGTCCAATATTAAGTTTGCATCAGCGAGGCGAATTGAATAGTAAGTTTGCCTATTTTTGTCTGAAATAATTATAAACCAAAACCAAAAAATGGAAATCTTACGTTTTTTAAAGCCTAAAAAAAAAGAAGCGCTTTGTTTCTGAAAATGTTTTTACGGCCAATCAGGATAAACAATTCAGGCTTTCAATAGAAGCGCTGGTGGGTCTTCGGGACTCGGGGGTTGAAGAAGAGGATGAATTAAAAATCGATTATTTCTTTTACACCGATACTTTGGAAAAAGCCCGCGAATTCGAAAATGAAATCCGAAAAGTGGGCTATATTGTCAATCACGGGACGGCTTCCCATGATAAAAGCCTTTTTGTCGTATCAGGCAGGACCACACCAATTAGAATGATGCATGAAACCCTGAGCAGCTGGATTGCAGAGATGTGCCAGATGGGGTATAGGTCGGACTGCAGCTTTGATCATTGGAGCATTGTTGAGCAGTCCAAATAGGGCCGCGTATTTTTTCTCAAGCGCCTGGTGGTAACAAGTTTGGTTTTATTTTTTGTCAATAAAACTGTTTTGTATAAAATGCAAATTAGAGAAAATAGAGAATGAAAACAATCCAGTTCAGAACAGATGACCTTACCCAGTATACCGTTAACATATCGCAGATAACCTGTATCTTTCCAGATGATCAGTCAAAGGGGACTTGGGTATACCTTAGCTGCGGCACCAGGCTTAAAACACTTCTTGCACTTGATGCTGTAATGGAAATGATAAAGCAGGCAGAAGAAGGATAAGTATTTTTATTTTTTCAGCGCATTTGGTTACTTAAAGGTCTATTTTGTCGGATAAAGTTGGATTTTGGAGAAACAATTATAAACGGTAATATTTGAGATTAACCACTAGGATACTCTTGTGGATCTAAGGGTAGATCTGAAGCATCTATTAATGTATAATAGTTTCGAACCTAAACTTGGTAGACCTTTATTTTGTTGTATTTGTGTTTTTCAATATACCCATGTGCCGCGATTCTGCCGCAAAACTTAAAGCGGTGAAATACCTTTAAAAAACACCTAAACTTTTTGCGGTAAAAAAATATGTGCTCGTGAGATAAAGAACCCAGGTTTCTCATAAATACAGCTCTGCTGTCTTTTACTGGGAGTTTTGGTAAACTCTTAAGGGGTGAAATAAATGATGCTCTTCTGATTCTGTTTCTCTTTGGAAGATAATTGATATAACCGTAATCATTCAGGTCTGCGGTACATCTATGGCAGGTGACAGGACCGCTTATTTTAGCTTTACTCCGATTGGATTCTCGCTTTTAGTTTCCTTTGAAGCTCGTCTTACAAGTGTATAGAACTCTTTTAAATGCCACCAGGCAGGGCAAATCTCAAGGTCTCCTTTATAATGGTATATAGTGAGAAAACAGCTTTTAAGGAAAAGCTGGGAATCTGTGATTCTCGCCCATGGTTTTAACTCTACCGGCTGTGGAGGGGGAGTGGCTTCAAAATAGCGTTTTATTTCTTCTGGGGTCATGGGGCAAAATTAGTTAAAAAGTATAGGCCTGTCAAGGGGTGATGGGGTGTTGGCTTAAAATTTTAAGTTGTCTTCTCTGCTTTTGTTCCAACTGTACTGGCAGTCATTAAATTACTATGCCGATTTTATTTTTAGTTTTTGGAATCAGTTTGAGACCCCTCCGGTGTTGCATTATCCATTAGGTCCTTTTCTATGCCCTTCCCGGTTATGTCTTTGGGGCCGCTTTGGGGTTCCTTATAAGGGTTCTGCGGGTCATAGGGACTGGGTGTTTTTGGCTGTGTGTTTTGGGGCTTTGATCGGGTTTTGGGAATTACGGTGGTCCTTGTGGTAATTTTTTGTTGTATATTTTTTGGTTTGATATTGTTTTTTTGGAGCTTTTTCCCGCTATCCGTTTCAATCTTTTGTGCCGAACACCGGCACAAAAGGATTTCCTCTGCTATCAGGGCTAGGATCTGCAACAGATCCAATTTGTCCTTGGAGAATGTAATTTGAACCCAAGTTGATATAAGGAATTGCAGAGATTGGTGTACCACATGTCTATCCAGTCTTTGTATGGCTATACCAATTTGTTTTGGATGTCCTGTTGGGGCTTGTAGTGAAAGTTTATTATTATATACCACAAAAAAACTAATGATAATAACAAGTTCCAATAGCAATATTTTGCGGTCAAGCGCTTCACAAAAGGATTTTATCGCTTTGGAAGCTAGTTCAATTTTTTTTCATATGTATTTTTTATTTTAATGCCCAGCTTTTGCAGAAGTTCATTTCCCTCTTTTTCATTCACAAAAGAGCTTTTTTTATTTTTATAAAAATTAATTAAAATATTCTCCGCCTTATCGTTTTCCAAAAGCATCAGAGGCAACAGATCATAGCAGTAAGTGTTGTATGTAGTTTGATCATTTATTTTAGCAAAAGATAAATCATAATTTTTGATTTCATTAATGTTCTTGCGTTTAGCTGCCATAATCTGGTTTAAATACTTGTCATCTGCTTCTTTCATAAGATATTTTAAAGTGAAGTATTCGGTGAAAGCCTCAGTTAAAACCGGGTTTTCAAAACGTATTGAATTATCTCCCCACCACATATGCAAAATTTCATGTATTAATATCCTCTTGTTAAAATAATCATTTTTCAGAAACTTTTCATTTAAGGCTAGCGCTCCATATATATTTTTACCTGCAAGATTTCCCTCAAATGGCATGAAAACTATTTTTGGTTTTTTACTTACTGGTTCAAAAATCTGCTGAAAATTTTCAAATGATTTGGCTATAATATCAATAATCTGATACTTTCTTTTTTGATTTTCAGGAAGGGTTTTCCTCTGGTAGATTTTGTAATCTTTGTATAATTCTTCTTTGAAATCCCCCGCAATAACGGGAGGAGCAGTATAAAAATCCTGCTCTAAATCATCTTTCGCAGGGTATATGAGCGTTAGGCTGGAAGGAAGCGCAATATTGAGAACAATTTTCTTTTTTGAATTAAAAGTACTTTTTTCCATTGCGAGGTAATTCTCGGCAATAAAAAATACCGATTCCTTTAAAAAGAAATTATCGTAATGCGCAGTGGGCAGGTTTACGGAATATTCCAGTCTGCCGGCAGATTTTAAATACTGCCGGTAAATACCTCTGAATAAATCTGTTTTGTCTTTCAATGACTGCTCATTACTGCCAATAAGCGGAATATTTTTGTGAAGAAGAAGTGTGTCTTTTTGTGTTATCCCACTGATATTTTCGCTTACATTGATAGAGCCTGCAGTATTAATTTTTAGATTAACTTTAATTTCCTGGGAATTTCCTGGGATGAAATGAAACAGAACAAGCAGAGAAATTATTTTACATATATTTTTCATAAACAGTGTATTTAGGTTTATAATTGACTTTTTCAGGTAGAGTCTCATCGTTGAAACTGTAGACACGTAATTCTAACTTATCGATACCTTTAGAAATTAATCGCTGCTCCATATCTGTCATTAACTGCCTTCCTATGCCATTTCTCTTTTGCTCTTCATGTACAGCAACATACAGTACTTCCCCGATTACCGAATCTTTAAAAATAAAATTATTCCGAACCTGTGTTATTTTAGCCAAAGCGAAGCCTACCACTAAAGTGTTTACTTCAGCAACACTCAATATTAAATTGCTCTCTTCTTTAAATACATTAGTAAAGAGAAGGTTATAGCGGTCCAGATGAATTTCCTTTTTTACATCCATACTGTTCCTGGCGTGTTTGGCATCAAGTTCCTTAAATAATGGCAATATTGAAAGGCAGTCCTCTTTTTTGGCTAATCTAATTTTCATTTTTAAGTATATCTATTAAAGTAATAAGTTCAATTTCAGTAATTTTTTCATAGCAGTTTTTTAGAATATCAATACGTTCACTGACTGTATTGAAATATTCATTTTCAGTCTCTGAGTATTCTTTGAGCAGAATATTATGAGCAAACAGGAGCGTTTCCATCCTTTTTAATTTTATTGTGAGAAGTTTCAGCCGATCTTCTTCAATTGCCAGCGATTCAGCAAGATCCTTTACTTCTTCATATAGAAAGTTAATCCGGTCAAGAGTTAAGAGTTTTTCCTGTTTTAAGTTTGATGTTTCAATATCATACTGAGTTCTGCTGATTTCAAGTTCAGTGCGTTTTCTGCCAAAATCCAATAGGGGAACACTTAAAGAAATTGAAAAATTCTGGCTCTGATTTGGATTCTGGAAAATGTCGTAGTAATAATTAGATGCATTATTAAATCCTGCGCCTATAGTTACATTAGCAGAGTAAAATCTACTACTTTCAAGCCTTTTTACGCTTTTCTCAAGTCCCAGCAGACGGCTGTTTTCCATAACCGCAAAAAGCTCTAAATAGCGATCGATATAATATTGTTTGTCTTTTAAATCAAGCTGGAGTTTCGGGGTTTCAAAATAATCATTATCATCAATTATCCTTGAATTAAAAAAATGATTGATGCTCTCGGTTTTCAAGCTTTCTGATTTACTTAAAAAGCGGGATCTTTTCTGAAGGTCTAATACTTTTAATTCGATATCTATGGAATCATAAGCAATTAATCTTCCGGCATTAATGAGTTTTTTGAGAACTTTTTTATAGATGTCTGCCGTTTGTAGAGCCTTATTATTAATAATTTTTTCATTCTTTATCTGAAGTATTTGAAAATATTCTTCAACGGCTTTCTTTTTCACTTCTATCTGTACTCTTTTATACTCGATTTCATTAGCTTGGTATCTCGCATCCTGTATCCTTTTATCCCATTTCATCTCATTGAAAAAGTTCAGAGGCTGAGATAAACTGGCTCCAAGCCATGATGCAGAATAAGAGGTGGTTACATCTCCCTGGTCAAAATTGTCCAGACGGTTAAAAGAATTTGATATTGAAAGCTGGCCGCCTGTAAAAGGAAGCTTTTGAGATACCGTCAGATTCACACGTGAATTAGCATTGTTAGATTCTCTAAATGCATAGGTCCCATCGGGCTGCAGAATTTCAGAAATAGACCTGTTGTAAGCGGGAAGGGTAAAACTAAGTGAGATATCTGGAAGAAAACTTTTATTGAACAGGCTGTTCTCTTTAATTTTTATGCTTTGATTTTTGTTAATATTTGACATTTCAGTTGAACTGTACATATTGTTTATAAAATCGTTTACCTTGTGGGTACGCTGTGGATATAATATTTGAGAACAAAAAAAGATACTGATAAAAATTATTTTATAATTCATTATGTTTTAAGAGAAAAAGGCAGGAATTTTCTTTGATTCCTGCCTTTAATAATGTCAAGACATTTAAACAGCTGTTAATTTGCTTACTGCTGCAGTAGATATCTTAATTGTTAATTTCGAATCTGGATTTAACACTCTTGCAGTTATATACTATTTTTTGTTCTTTTTTTTTGAACGTTATAAGTTATATATCCTAACAATACAGCTACAGGAATTAATGTAAAAGGAGCAAAAGTTTTGGAAGTATCATGTGTAACTTTTTCCATAGCTTTTTGCTGCTGTTCTGACATTTCATTTTCCGTAAAAAAACCATCTTGGTTTAAATCAAATTTCGAAAGTTCCTTTTTATAACGGTTTCCATTAAAAATCACTATCGAATTTAAAATGAGATAAGATAGTATAGTAATTAAAACAGCAGTTTTTAAAGGAGTGAAGAATTTCATGTTTTATTTTGTTTTTGAGAATGTTAAATTTAGTAACCGTACTGGTAGCCAGAACCGCCGCCTCCGTAATCATATTCAGGAGTGGTGCCGGCCTCATAGTTGTAAATAGTACCGCTCGCGCCTTCATCCCAGTTTCCAACAATTTCGAACGGTGTTCCGGTAGGATCCCACGAACCTTCGAAATTATTAAATAGATCCCAAGGGTCTTCAAATGAATCATGAAAATCAATATTTACATTTGCTGACCATGTAATATCGCCAACGCTGTCAACAGTGAAACTTCCCTGGGCATTACCATTAATTGTTGCGGCCCCTATGGCAAAAGCATCACCAGTAAAGTCGTAAGCATTATTGAAGTTATACTGCACAGGTCCGCTTGAATTGGTTTGAATGCCATGAGATTGAATGTATGAAATAATTGAAGCTTCAATTTGAGCATTTACTCTTCCCATCATCTCTGTGTATTCGTCACTTTCTCTTATGTCATCTATAAATCCAATTTCTTCTAAAGAAACTGCTTCGCCGTTTCCATTATTGTAGTGGTTGAAAAATTGGTTAATACTCCATTCCATTTCACTTTCTGAAGGAAGATCATCACCGCCTCCGCCGCCTCCGCTGCCGCCGTAATTATCTCCGCCGCCTTGGTATCCGTCATTACCGCTGCCATATCCCCAGTCGAATCCGCCGCCGCCCGAGTCACCGCCGGAACTTCCGCCGTTTCCTGGTCCAATAATCACTTCGTCGAGTTCTCCTCCGTAATAAGTCTGATCATCAGATTGCCCGCTTCCCCATGCGCCAAAAATACTCTGTTGAATTTCTTTTGAAATTTCTGGAAATTTTAAATTTTTCATAATATATATAAATTTGGATTGAATCAAAAAATATGTCTTACAAAATGTGCTACTAAAACATGCTGTAATTATATTGTTTTCAAAATAAAAATCTTGTTAAAAAAGTGCTCAGCAAATATAAATATTCAAATTTAAATTATGCAAGTTAAATGTTAATTTAAATTTAATTATCTATTAATATTGCAATGATGTAAATTAACTTGCTTTATATTTTATTTGTACTAAATTTGTAAAATTAAGAAAAAACATAAAAAAAGTAATAAAATAACATTGAAAAACTTATTAAAATAGATAATACCTTGAATATTAAAACAAAAGAAGATAAAAAAATACGAAATACTATTTTGATTTTTTTAAATGAATACTATCAAAATAATTATGCATGCATATTATCAGGAAGTTATGTGGACGGCAAATATAACGAATATTCCGACATAGATGTGTTAATTTTTACCAAAGACAGAACTGTGGTTTTTAATGAAACTCTGTCCTACAAAAATTTGAAAATTCAAGCCATCATAATCCCCGTTCAAAATATCCAGGAACTCTTGTGGGTGGACTACATTACCTGTAAGGGGGCTTTTATAAATATGATTTCTAAAGGAAAAATTATATTTGATACTGCAAATTTTTTATCAAATCTTCAGTCCCATGCCACAGAACTTCAAAAACAGGGAGGCAGACTATTGACAAGTCATGAAGTTTACATGATCAGAGTAAAAATAACCTCTCTGCTGATGGATATAAAAGGCGGGCATGATTTAAATGAGTTAACATTTTCGATAGCATCAGCACTGGATCTGTTGACCGAGCTTAAACTTAAATTTGCGGGAAGCTGGTGCGGGGACGGCAAGTACAGGGCAAGGCATATCCAGGCGCTGGATCCCTTGTTTTTCAATGAGATGAATAATGCAATGTATGAAATACATGTCCGTAAGGATAAGAAGCCGTTGATACAGGTTATAGAAAAAGAATTGAATATTTATGGAGGATTGATTTCGTATTACTCTAAAGGAAACACGCTTTCAAATGTGTCAGATGACTACCTGGTCATTGAGATCAATACAGAGAACAGACTGGATGTTATTAGAATTAAAAATACAATTAAAATTTTAAGTGAATTTATTCAAAGCATAACAACACACCATTTAAAATACTATTTTTTTTCCTCAAATGCTGTTGAGACAAATAAAAGGGAACCAAACATATATATGGTCATTGATGCAGATAAAGAGTTTATTAATGATTATTTAATTGATCGTCTAAATTTTCTGGTGCACAATAAAACCGGCATATCAAGATTATTATTTCCTTTCCAGTTTGATACGCGGTTTAAATTCTCCGGTGATGATCTTTACAATTTTATCGCTCCTTTGTTTTACAAAACATCTTGGTTTACCATTGAAAACAATCAGAATCTTCTAAATCCTTCTTTTCAGCTTGATTTTTCTATCCAGTTAATGAAACAGATTAAATTATTGTGGTTTGCAAATAATAATCAAGAATTTGTCTTGTTTTTAGACTATCTCATGGAGTCATGGCTTGTTTTAAGCTATGATGACGGGACAGTATCTACAACCTTAAAACTTCTTCAAAATAAAAACATTGTTTTGGATAAATTCAATTCGATGTTTTTAGAGCAAAAAACTGTGCTTTGTAAAACTTATAAATCAAAGTGTTCCTTTGATAAGGATTTTTTGGCGCTATTAAAAAGCATTCCCCACACTCCGGGCATAGAAACTATTCCCGCGTTTAAAACTTATCTTTTGGAAAAAAATACGCTGGAGTACAAAAAAATCAGTTTATTTAAAGAAGTTCTCTTCAGGGTTTTATCTGTAAATCTTATCGACAGCCGTTTTGTGGCATACCTTCCCTTTGTAATTAAAAAGATTGTATTAAATGATAGATAATTTTCCTCATTACCCCCAACATAATCAATTTAGCTGCGGACCGACCTGTCTAAAAATTATTGCAAAACATTACAGTAAAATTATTGATATTAATCCCTACAGCAAAAAACTCAATGAAAAGGGCCTGTCAATTTATGAACTTTGTGAAGCTGCTGAAAATTTAGGTTTTAGGGTTTCTGCACATGATCTATCATTGGAGAATCTCAAAACTGTTAAAAAACCGGTAATACTTTACTGGAATAAAAATCATTACCTGGTTTTGTATCAAATAAGGAATGATTTATATTATGTTTCGGATCCCGCGGCCGGATTACAGCAGTACAACAAAGCAGATTTTACAAGCAGATGGTTTGATGGCCCAGAGACGGGAAAAGTAATTTTGATCGAACCTGCCGAAAAATTTGCTGAACATAAAAATAATAAATCAAATTATTTAGCTGCCTTAGAATTTTTAATAAGACATCTGTCCCCGTATAGGAAAAATCTGCTACAGCTGCTATTGGTAATGATTATAATTGCTCTGGTTTATGCATCTCTGCCCTTTATTACAAGATCTATAATTGATGTAGGAATTGCAGGAAACGATTTTAATTTTATAACAATTGTACTGGCAGCAAATGTTTCGCTACTTGTTTTCAGAAGTGTGGGTGAATGGATCAGAGCCTCGATTTCACTTCACATTGCAAGCCGTATTAAAATTTCAATTATAACAGACTATTTAATTAAGGTATTTTCCCTTTCCGTGAATTTTATAGAAGGCATGCTTATGGGAGACATTATCCAGCGCTCTAAGGATCAGGAAAGAATACAGCAGTTTGTTTCAAATTCAGCTATTTCTGTTATAATGTCCCTGATAATACTTAGCATATACAGTGTGATTCTTTTTACATTTGATCATGCACTTTTTTTTCTTTTTTTATCAGCCACAGTGCTATATATAGGGTGGATTATGATTTTTTACGGAGTACGAAAAAAAATGGATTTAAAATATTATCAGCTTCAGGGACAGAACCAGAGTTCATGGATTGAAATTCTACGAAACTTTGAAGATATCAAGCTCAATAATTATTCATTAACAAAAAGATGGAAATGGGAGAAAGTACAAAGCCAAATATACAGGTCAGAAATAAAACTGCTTAATATTGACAGGCTCCAGCAATTAGGAGCGGATTTTATCAATGGTATAAAAGACATCAGTTTAACTTTTTACGGAGCTTATTTAGTGATTCAGGGAGATCTTACCCTTGGAACACTTATATCAATTCAGTTTATAATCGGACAGTTAGGCTCGCCGGTTATGGAGCTTATAAATTTTATTAAAACGGCTCAGTCTGCATTTATAAGTTTCACAAGAGTAAATGAAATTAATAATATGCCCGATGAACAAATAAAATCGGAATCCTTAATCAACAGCTTTGATGCAAATAATAACGATATTGTTTTTAAGAATGTATCTTACAGGTATCCAGGTTCTGATAAACCTGTTTTGAACAATGTTTCTTTTTCTATTCCTGAGAATAAAATAACTGCATTTGTGGGTGTCAGCGGGTGCGGAAAAAGCACCATTTTAAAATTAATTACTAAAATATACCAAGAATACCAAGGGCAGATTTATATTGGAAAAAATAATCTAAGAAGTTTTGATAATGATTTTCTGAGAAAAAAAACGGGCGCCATTTTTCAGGAGAGCACACTATATAAAGATTCAGTTCTGAACAATATCGTATTATCAGAAGAGAAGGACTTCAATATAGAACTGGTAGAAAAAGTGCTGACTTGGGTAAATCTCAGAAATGAGCTTTATAAGCTTCCTCAGGCGCTTCATACAGAACTTAATGAAGGGGGAAAAGGGCTTAGCCATGGCCAGAAACAGCGCCTGCTGCTGGCCAGAGCGATGTATAAGAGGCCAAAACTTTTAATTTTGGATGAGGCAACCAATGCAATTGACTCCATAAGCGAGAACCGAATATTAGACATTTTTGTTAACAGTATGAAAAACCAGACCATCCTGCTTGTTGCCCATAAGTTATCAACGATAAAATGTGCAGATCAGATTGTTGTGATTAGTAATGGAACTGTCGTGGAGATCGGCTCTTTTGAGCAGTTAGTTAAAAATAAAAAATTCTTTTATAAACTTTTTGAAGATCAAATACCTAAAGATAATGAGCAGTAAGAGTACTAAATATGCTTCCGAAGAACTTCAGGAAATATCTTTGGTCAGCAATGTAAAGAGCTATAGAAACGTCCTGATATTTATAATCTCTTTTATAATACTTGCTGTTAGCATTGCAGCGATTATAAAATATCCGGAAAAAATTATCGGAAGTGCCTATATTGTAACCGAGTCGCAAATAAATAATATTTATGCCCCGAGCAATGGAGAAATTGATATTCTGGTTAAAGAAAATACCACAGTGGAAAACGGGCAGCTTTTGGCGCTTATTAAAAACCCGACTAACTATAATGACCTGATAAAATTAAAAAAGCAGCTCGAACAGATTGATGTTAATAATATGGAGCGGAACATCTATAATTTTAAATTTGAGAAAGGATTAAAACTGGGTGAAATCGAGAAGTATTATTATAATTTTCTTCTCGCTTTAACAGAATGCAACAGTGTTCTCAAAATTGATATTTCAAGCCAAAAGATTGAAAATATAGCTGGTAAAATAGGGCGAAATAATGAAAAATTAAAAACGGCGTACTTAGAGAGAAAAATCTATGATAAGAAAAATAGTATGATTCAGAGTTCGTTTGAAATTGATTCTTCTCTATATGCTATGAATGCCATTGTAAGGGAGAAAATAGATCAGTCTAAATTCAATATCTTAGACTCTAAGGAGAAAGAACTCTCCATTGTTAAAAAAGGGCAGGAACTTATACACTATAACAAAGAACTAAAAGACGATATATTACTGCTGCAGAAGGAAAAGGAGCGTGACGTGGCTACTGTAATATTTGGACTCAAAAAAGCCTTTTTTGAATTGAAAACGGCCATAGATTTTTGGGAGCATACCTATGCTGTAAAAGCAACTGTATCGGGGAAAATTGAATTTTACCAGCCCTTTCTTAATTCTACACAGTATGTAAAGAAGGAAACACCGCTGTTTATTCTTCTTCCTAAGGCTGCTAATTTGTATGCAAAAGGAATAATGTCTGCCAACGGCTATGGTAAAATTAAAGTTAAAGATACCGTGTATATTAAATTGAAAGATTTTCCATATGAAGAGTATGGTGAGCTTACCGGTACTGTCCGCAATAAATCAAAAGTTTATCATGACTCGATATATCTGATTGATATAATGCTACCCAGAGGTTTAAAAACCAACCATGATAAAACAATTGATTTCTCTTATAATATGGCCGGTGAAGTGGAATACTACACAAATAAGAGGAGTGTGTTGCAAAGGATTTTTAATGATATTCAAAATTCGATTGAAAAATAAAAACATATTACCCGGCATTATAGGATCAGCTTTTGGAATTCACCCCAGTGCTTACTGCTTTTCTTACCTGTTGCTGTTATCCATAACTGGCTCAATTGCTTTCCTTTTACTTTTTATCCGAGACCCTCTGTGCTTTTTTTGTATTTCAGGGTAATGGTAGCCCGTGTCCATAAGCCAAAGCAAGGCAGGGCCTTTCGGGTCTTGCCAAATAATCTCCACCCATGCGGTAGATTGATCCCTATATGCTATAAAAAAAAACGTTCATTGATGAACTGCCCCCAAAAAGTTAGACACTATTTTTGGGCATTAAAATTTTCGCGGGGAAGGTTTAGTATTGCCCGGTGCACCACCCGTTTCATCCTTGGTGCTTTCATCTTCCTGAAGCTCCTGTTGGCCAAGCTGCCCAATTTCGAATTCCCTTTTAACCGGATTGTCCTTTTCGGGCGCTAGTGTTTGAAATTTGTCATTTTTATCCTCATCGCTGTTTTGGGTTTCCATATCCCTTTCAAAACCCTTTAAAGGGTCATTCTCTATTAGGTCCTTCTCTATGTCCTTGCCCGTTATGTCTTTGGGGCCGCTTTTGGGTTCCTTTTTAAGGGTTCCTTTTTAAGGGTTCTGCTGTCATAGGGGCTGGGTGTTTTTGGCTGTGGTTTTTGGGGCTTGGTTTGGTTTTGGGAATTACAGTGGTCATGATCGTAATTTTTGGTTGTATGGGAATTTTTTGTTTTATTTTTTGAATTGAATTATTGCTGTTGTTTTTCTTTTAAGGGGTGGCAGGGGCAGGTTGGGCGGTATGGTTGTGCTGGTTTGGGATTGTCCTTTGTGGTTTGTGCCTTGTCAAATTTAAAAGGATAGGTATAGCTTTTTATCTCTTTGATATTTTTTAGGAGCTTTTTCCCGCTATCCGTTCCACCCGAGCGCTAGCGAACTGGCGAAGCAATCTTTTGTGCCGAACCCCGGCACAAAAGGATTTTCACTGCTATCGGGGCTAAGAGTCGAACCACTTTTTATGTTTTTGCTTTTAGTTTTTCAATAATAATTTGATAAGCCCAATACTATGTTTTGATAATTTATAATAAAAAAAAGATATATTTGAAATTAAATAATGTGTCATAATTATCACTATAGCTGCCCCAATTTGCGTGGCCAATTTTGGTTTTATAACACATAAATAAGTTATGCGACCCTGTGACAGGCAGCGTGCAGACATTAAACCGACAAGCAAAAAATGAAAGAGCTGATATTCAGTACAGATAATTCAAAAACGACAATCTTAATCAGGCTTATGATTGGAGCGGTATTTCTTTGCGAAGGAATACAGAAATTTTTATTTGCCGACAAACTTGGCTCAGGACGGTTTGAGAAAATTGGCTTGCCGTTCCCTGAATTTTTGGGAAGTTTTGTTGGCAGTTTTGAAATTATTTGCGGACTTCTTATTCTCTTGGGGCTTTTGACAAGACTTGCAAGCATTCCGCTTATCATCATAATGGTAGTGGCAATTGCTACAACGAAATCGGAAGTTTTTGCCGAAAAGGTTTTTTGGGAAATGGTGCACGGGAGCAGAACCGACTGGGCCATGCTCCTGGGAAGTATTTTTTTACTCATTAAAGGCTGCGGCTTTTGGTCAGTGGATAAAACTTTGAGCAGAAATGGAGCATAAAGCGGATTTAAAACATATCGCCAAAGTTTTTCTCAAACTTGGCATTATCGGTTTTGGCGGGCCAGCCGCTCATATTGCCATGATGCAGGATGAAGTGGTAAGAAAAAGAAAATGGCTGTCCCAAGAGCATTTTCTGGACCTCATTGGCGCCACAAACCTAATCCCGGGGCCCAACAGCACGGAAATGGCAATCCATATCGGACACGAAAAAGGCGGCTGGAAAGGTTTAATTACAGCTGGTCTTTGTTTTATCCTGCCGGCTGTTTTCCTGACAGGTGTTTTGGCCTGGCTCTATAAGCAGTATGGACAAATACCCGCAGTGCAGCCCTTTGTTTACGGAATAAAGCCAGCCATTATTGCCATTATATTGAGCGCCATTTTCCCTTTGGCAAAGAAATCCTTGAAATCACCAGAACTTATCATGATCGGACTGCTTGTCTTGGTTTGTTCGGTGCTTGGCATCAGCGAGATTTATCTGATGTTTGGAGCCGGTTTTTCGGCTTTGCTTCTGGCATATTTAAAAGGCAGTAAGCATAGTAACAGTAACAGTCTGCTGCCGGTAACCTTATTGCAGATCACAAACACTACAATAGTTTCTGCAACCAGTGCAAAGCTGTTTTGGATTTTTCTGAAAATCGGTGCTATACTTTACGGAAGCGGTTATGTTTTGTTTGCTTTCCTTGATACAGAATTGGTTTCAACGGGACTTTTGACAAGACAGCAGCTAATAGATGCCATTGCCGTGGGGCAGTTCACCCCGGGGCCTGTTTTTTCTTCGGTAACTTTTATCGGTTATCAGATTAGTGGTCTGGCAGGGGCCATTGTCTCGACAGTGGCCATTTTTTTGCCTTCATTCATTTTTGTGGCGTTACTTAACCCAATGGTAAAGAAAATGCGGAATTCAAAACTTTTTTCTACATTTCTTGACGCTGTAAACGCAGCATCAGTTGCCATAATTACAGCTGTTTGCCTTGATATGGCAAAAGAGGTCATTACAGATTGGCGGACCATTTTGATAGCCGTTTTAAGTATAATTATTGCATTTGGATACAGGAAAATAAACAGTGCTTTTGTCGTTTTGGGAGGCTCATTGATGGGGTATTTATTGACCCTGCTATAAATGAGCTGCTTCATTCCTTGGCCGTTCATGTTCCTGAAGCTGCTCATTATCAAGTTTCCCAAATTTCGAATTCCTTCCTTACCGGATTTTCCTTTTCGGGTTCTATAGTTTGAAATTTATCATTTTCATTCTCATTGCTCTTTTGGGTATCCATATCCGTTTGAGACCTTTGATGGGTCATTCCCTATAAGGTGCTTTTCTAGGTCCTTGCCCCTTATGTCTTTGGGGCCGCTTTGGGGTTCCTTATAAGGGTTCTGCGGTCATAGGGGCTGGGTGTTTTTGGCTGCGGTTTTGGGTCTTTGATCGGGTTTTGGGAATTACGGGGGTGCTTGTGGTAATTTTTGGTTGTATGAAATTTTTTATTTTATTTTTTGGATTGGATTATTGCTGTTGTTTTTTTAGGTTTTAATATTATTTTTTAGGAGCTTTTTCCCGCTATCCATTCCAATCTTTTGTGCCGAACTCCGGCACAAAAGGATTTCCACTGCTATCGGGGCTAAGAGTTGAATCCATTTTTTAGGTTTTTGTATTATAGTTTTTCAATAATAATTTCATAAGTCCAATAATATTATTTTAACGATTTATAATAAAAAAAAGATATATTTGAAATAAATATTATGTAATAATTATCAGATTTTTCTACCCCAATTTGCGTGGCTTTATGTGGTTTAATCACACATATAAATAAATTGTAGGCAATGCTAAAACAATCGTGGAATAATAACGTAAACAAATTCATTTATGACATTTATTAGTGAAAATGATCTTAACAAAATCGAATCAGATTTAAAAGATAAAATTAAATCAAAACTTTTAGAAGGTTTTAGAAATAGAAAAACGCTCTTAGTTATAAAAGTTGACAGTGTTACCATTAAATTTGACATTGATGAAGGTGAATCAAATCGCGACAATATTGTTATTAGTCTAGTTAATGCTGATGCAAAAGTCTGGGTAGATAATAACGATAACAATAGTCAAGGAAATGACCAAATACAATTAAGAATCAATTCCGTCAGATTTTCATTTAACGAAGAAATAAAAGAGTTTGAATTGGCTAACGAGAATGACTTAGTTTTAATAGACATGTCATGACAGATGAATCGCAAAGAATTAGAAAACTATATGAAAACTTAATAAGTTCACAGTTACATATTTTTCCCGCATGCGGAAAAGTTAAGATTCGCTATTGCATGCTGAATTATAAAGTTCTATGTCTATCATTGTGTTTTTTAGCTTAACCACTAATGTAATTGCACTACTGTTGTGGAATAAATTAATACCTATTTTCGGATTTGCCAAATATTCCAAATACAAAACCAATATCATTTTTTGACAACTCTTTTCTTGTTTTAAAATCTAATGATAACATAATAAAATTTTAATTTATTGCTAGAACAATTCTGTCTTTGGGCTCAGCTGACCATTGAACTTGCCATGCACGGCCATCAATTTGGTCAAGCAAAATGAAATTATATATGTTTGTTGTCGGATAAAGAAAAAAACTTCCAATCTTTTCATCTTCTTTTGTAACTCGGGTTATTAAGGATAGGGGAGTTTCAAACTCATTACCTTTTGAAGACCATTGAACTTGCCACATTTGTCCATTTTTTGTATTCATTTTAATAAATGTATACATATTTCTTGTTGCGAATAACCTATACCCAACATCACTATCTGTAGAAATATTTTGAGTTGGTGTGTCAGATGTACTTTGGGCAAAAGCAGAAATCGTTGTCAAAGTAATAATTGTTACAAAGAATAATTTTTTCATTTTTTTTTAGTGTTTTAATTGTCTTTATATCTGGCGCGCTTTTTATGCTGGCACCTAACTTTCTGCTATGGCCGAGCTACTATTGCTTACTAGCTGTTAGCCGTAGTCCATTACAGAGTATTCATAATTATATTCGATTAAATGGGAAGTTGGTGGTTTCCCTTCAGGTGCGTGATACCGATGAACATTTCTATATTTTTCAGAAATAAGATGTAAATTTTTTCTTGCTCTTGAAGCTAAAACATACAAGAGTTTTTTTGAATTGATAATACCATTATTATCATTAAAATGAGGAACATAACCGTCCAATAAACCAAAGCCAATAACTGCATCGTATTCTTCGCCTTTAGTTCCGTGTATTGTGGAAACAGTAATTCCATCTCGTTGTCTGAATACTTTTCTGAAATTTTCAATATCGGCAATATATGGATTTCCTTCATCTATCAGTCTTTGAATTCTACTTTCAGAACTTGCAAAAAATGAATTGAAATGTTCATCTAACGAGGGAAAATTGGGAAGTATAATTTTTAACTTTTCACAAATCTGATTAAAGAAAATTTTTAAATAAGTTAAACCGTCTGTCTCGTTTATCTCAAAAGAATTACAAATTCTTAAAAATTCTTTACTACTTACATTTGAAACATCAACTCCTGCACTATCAAGTTCATTTAATATTTCTTTACTCCACCTTAACCTTCTTATGTACATAAATGGAGAAGGTTCAGTCAATGCAACTCGTGAAACTTTGAACCAAAAATTATCAATATCCCGAGAAAAAGGAGCCATTCCTGGTCCGTCAAAACTGAAATCAGGAAGTCTGATGATAAGTTTTCTTGTAATGCTTGCAATATGTACCCATTGTGGAGCAGTGATGCATATTTCGTTCGGACTAATTCCGGCTGATTCTACATTGAACAATATTAACTGAGCTAATTCTTCAATCAAATCATTTACAGATACAACTGAATTGAATGTAATTGTACTTGGGTAATCTTTTCCATTACCAAATGCGACAATTGGAGTTTCGAAAGTTTTATAATAATCAAAATAACTGATAATAGCCGACGATGACCTATAGTTTTTATCTAAGCTTAGTGGGGTCAATTTAAATCCTAATAATTTTTCTAATTCATCTTTAGGCATTGGATAGCCTCCCAGCGAGTCGTAAATAGATTGGTTTGGGTCGCCAACTATAAGTGTTTTTGAATTGCCTTTGTTTACACTTAATATTTTAGATATGATGTGATACTGTATTTCTTTAGTGTCCTGATACTCATCTATTAGAATGAAAGGAAATAATTTGGATAAAACTTTTGCTACAACTGGTTTTGATTTTAATATTTCATAAGCATAAAAAAGTATCTGCTCAAAATCCAATTGATTGTTGTTTTTCAATATCCCAAAATATTCCTGTAAAATAGCTTTTATATGGTTATTTTGATTGCTACTTTTTGAGGTAAACTTGTAGGTTCCTTTTATGGTAGCATAATATTGAAAATCATAAAAACTTACATTAGGATTTGTATAATTAGCACACAAGTTAGTCAAGAGTTCTTGTGTATCATATGAATTGATAACCTTAAAGCCGTTCTTCAATCGTTCAGAATACAAATGATATGGCTTTAAAATCCATTCCATACAAAAAGAATGGATAGTGCCAATCCATAATTGTGCCGTATCAACTCCTAATAACTCAACACGCTCCTTTATCTCATCTGAAGCCCTGTTAGTATAGGTTATGGCTATAACGAATTCCTTGTCAGATTTCAACCTGCTTAACTCATAAGCAATTTTGAATGTAAGGGTTCTTGTTTTTCCGCTTCCAGGACAAGCAATAAGAAGTACGCTATTATCTTCAAGAATTGCATCTTCCTGTTCTTTATTTATACTGTCTTTTTCGCAAACAAACATAATTACTTCAGTTTATCTATTAGGGTGAAAATTTGGTCATCTGGCAGGACAAGATCAAAGTCAAAAGCTAAGTCATCCAATTTATTTGTTCCATTTCTATATTTCAAAAGTTCCGCATTGCAACTTGTAAAATCTATGGTATCATCATCTTCAAAATGCTTGTTCATTCTATACTGGATAATGTCAGCAATAATGTTTGAAGAATAAGTTTCTTTTGCAAAAAGAATAGCATCAAGAATGTAAACTGGAATTTCAGTTTTATAAGAAATATGTTTCCCTAACATAATAGCAAACCAGCCTTTCCCTTCTTGTTTTGCCATAGTAAGTACACGTTTACCATATACAGCTACCTCATCACTTTCAATATTTTCTTTAGCAAGTTCTCTTGTTGGTGGGTCCGTATAAACTTCATCAATAATTGCTAATATTTCATCTTCATTTCCTTCAGCTAGAAAATCTATTTCAAAAGTATAGTCAGCATAAAATACTTTCAACCAATCATTTCCAGCCTCAAAAGCATCTAACTTAGCTTTACGTTCTAAACCTTTTTGTTTAGATGCTTCAACTTTTTTCTTATACTTTTTTAATCGGTCACTATCATCAACATCATTAATTGTGGTATCACAAATAGCATCATCTAAATCAGTAAGGATAGCACATTTTCTTTGTATTCTGTCATTATGGAAAAGTTGCGCAACATTTTCAAACCCTGTGCTTCTAATGTTTATCAAACTTATACCCAACTCGTCCAAGCTTATTCCAAAAACTTTCTTCACCATAATTGGTATCAGAATTTCTTCGGCATCGCCTTCCACCAAAATCACACCTTTAGCAAACAGCAAATTGGTTCTTACAGCATCCAAGTAACGTTGTACCTGATTGATGTTTTCTGTACCTAAGCCTGTAGAAGGCTGATAAACCTCTGCATAATTTAATTTTTTTGCTAAGATGTTTATGTTATCTACATTACTGACTTCAGATATTTGGGTAGAATGGGTTGAATATATGATTTGAGTATCACCATAATCTAATTTGTCGAACAATGTTTTTTGAATGTGATTATGGATATGAGCCTCTGGTTCTTCTATAATTAAGAAATTTGCGAAAGTATCTTTTTGTTTTCGATATTTAAATTCCAAAAGTTTTAAGGTCAGGAAAATAAGATTAGCACCACCTAGGCTTAACTCGTGGATACCGCCTTCATATTCTTCTTCTGGTTCTCCAATGAACAATTTCAAGGATTGTAGCAGTTTTTCCGCTTCATCAGGAACACTGGATTTTATTGATAAGGATGAGGGAGAATAGGTAAGCCCTACAGCATCTTGAATTGTAGTTTTGATATCCTTACGGATAGTCTGTACATCTGGAAGTGCTTCAATGCTTTCATTCAAATCTTTTACTAAATTGCTGATGGGTTGGTAGTCAGCATCTTTTATTTCACCACTTTTATATTTTAAAAGGGTGAGTAAAGGATTTGTTCTGTTATTATGGAAATCACTTACAACATCTCTTAGTGCCTGTATAAAAGTAAATGAAACCTCCTTTGCAATAGATAACTGATGAGGGATTTTGGAACCAAATTTTGATGCATCGATAACAGAAGGAAAAACGACATTTTCAAAATCCCCTACAAGTTCTTTATACACTTCAGGGTTGTTAAAATCTGCGGTGCTTTTCCCCGTAAAAAACGTTTCATAGTTATCTAAAATGTTAATATCATCTAGTATAGCTTGTAATCCGGCTTTATCGCCTGGACCTAATTCAGAAAGTTTTTGTCTGATGTCTGCTTTGGGGCGAAAAAAAAGATTGTAAGTAGCTTTTTCTACATAATCTGCTTCGGCAATTCCAGTTCCGTGTATGAATAATGATTGAATGGCTTCTTCGTCATTCAGTTCATCAAATTCTATACTGATAATAATCCAATGACCTTTCCATCTTCCTTTATCTAATGTTCTATTAAAATCACCTTCTGTGAGTTTATAAGCAAACTGTAGAGAAGCATCTTCCAAAAGCAATCTGATGGCTTTAAAAACGTTTGTCTTTCCAGAACCATTTTCGCCAATAATGGTATTAATCCCTTTGTTAAAATTAAAATACGCATTTGCGAAATTTCTATAATTGACAAGGCTTACTTTAGATATATACATTTCACTGTTGTTTTAGCAATTTATTTTGGATTACGGCTGTTAGTGGCTGACCTCATTGTAAGAAGTAATTACTAAAAACATTTTGTATTAATTCCCAAAGTATAGTTGCATTATCAGGCGTAACATTTAACTGAATTATAATGCTAATAATCGTTCCAATAAATAGATTTTTCCAATCAAATTTGTTTAATTCTTTAGCTAATTCAGTTAATCTTTCTAAACTAATTATAATTTCTCTTTGTTGATTTTCGAACAATGGAATTGAACTTATTCTTTGAGAAATTATTTTCAATTTTTCTGTCAATTCTTCATATTCAGAAAATGTGAATTTCGAATTATCAAAATCTGTAATTAATTGAAGTCCCGAAATTTCATTTTGAAAACGTTCCCATAGATTAGGGCTTTCAAGTTCACGTTTTAAATTACTTAACCAAGTAATAAAATGGTCAAATCCTATTTTCCAATTAACGTTATTAGTCGCTTCAACAATTTGTTCTTGACCTGGTGAATAGTTTACATAAAATCCAGCGTAATCAGTGTCTTCGTTAAAATTAAAATAGTATGGAGAATTTATAAATTTTAAACTTGTTGAATATCTTCCCATTTCATCTGTCTCTATCAATTTAAATTGATGAGGAGAAAAGTTACCACCTGCCGTAATATATTTGTAAATGTGGTCCTTTTGCGAGGTAAGTAATTTCATAAATTCTGTTTTTTTTTGGTTTGCCACCAACGTTCTCGCGCTACAAGCAGTTTGGGTCTAAATTAAGCCCTGTTTTCGGATTTGCCAAATCTTCGAAATACAAAACCAATTTCAAATTAAGCCTAATACCCGAATAGCTTGTAGCGTATGTTAGCTGATGTATTTTTTTATTTCGTTTTCTATCAATTTCCATCTTCCTGTTTTACTTAAGTTAAAGATTGCAAAATGTTTAATTTCATCTGATATTTCGCTGAAACATTTAATTAAGGTTTCATCTTTTACTTCTTTTCTGGAATTACATAAAATATATAGAAAATGTTCAGGGTTTATTTGTTCAATAAACTCTAGTCTTTTCATATGATTATTCATTAATCTTTTAACCATTCTATTTTTAAGATATTCGCTTGGTTTTTGCATCCAAATTTTTTCGATATTAATTGCCAAAATCTCTTCGTTTCCAAATTCTATGAATGCTTTTAAATATGATTCGTTGTCAGTTTCTTCATAATCCCTTAAAAGAATATTATCGCGTTTTGTGTTTGTGACATTATCATATATTTTCAGTGCATATTTTATATCATTTTGATATTTTGAGTTATAAAATGTTTCAAAGAAATCTTCGTAATGTATTTTTTTTAAGTTCGGTAAAAGAGCATAAAGTATAATTCTAATTCTTTGTCTTTTTGAATAATCACTATTAATTAATTCCCTGTGAAGTTTTGAATAAATTTTAGAGCTGTAGTTATATGTTTCAATTCTTTTTAAAAGATTTGATTCTATTGACGCTTTCAAGTCATTATTTGGTACTATTAGATAGTAATCAATCAAAATTGATAATTGGATAGTATTTAAAACACTATGAATTAATAAATTAAAATTTCCACCAAGAAAAATTTCATTTCTTTTTTCAATTAATTCATTAAGAAGATTGATTTGTTGTTTTTTCATAAATTTCTCGGGAATCAATATATCAGCTAACTTGTTTTTTGCTGCCATAAAATGGCAGCAATACCTCCTTTTAAGTTGGCTTTATGCTATAAGTAAGATTTTTAAGCGAATATAAGAATAAATACCAAATCTTTTTGCTGTTAGGCAATAGCTGTGACTATTTAATTTTAGGCCGTGGCCTCTATACTTCGTAGATTCAAGTACTATCTTTTGTAATTCACCTCCAAGCTGTCTGCTTTTTTTCTCAATGTCTTTTATCCATACGTACCCCAATTGCTTCCCTTTTACTTTTTACCCGAGACCCTGTATGCTTTTGTTTTATTTCAGGAGCAAAGGTAGTCCGTGTCCATAAGCCAAAGCAAGGCCGGGCCTTTCAGGTCTTGTCAAAAAATCTCCACCCCTCCGGGTTGTATTTTTTGCAAGAGCCTTGCTTTTGCCGGACACTAACCTTTTTATGCTCATGAAACAAAACATAGCATACTGCGGCTCTTTAGACGAATAAAAAAAAATGTCAGAAATGAGAATTGAAATATTGAAAACAGCAATGATGAAACAAAACAGCGCCTGCTCTCATTGCCGAATAAAGTTTCAAAAAAAAATAAAAAGTATAAAGTGAAAATGCGGGGCGGGAAAAGAAAGTAACAATTTAAAAACTAGAAATCATGAACATTACAGGAAGATTGACAAAAGATGCGAAAGTAAGCACATTGTCAGACAGCAGACAGGTAGTAAATTTTTCAGTAGCCATAAACGAAAGCTACAAAAACAAAAAAGGCGACAGGGTAGAGCAGACTACTTTTTTCGAGTGCGCCTACTGGATAAGCCCACGGGTTGCCGAGTGGCTGACCAAAGGCACAGTGGTGGAGCTCACTGGTATGGTAAGCGCAAGGGCTTGGACAGGCAATGACGGGGAACCGCGCGCGGGGCTTAATTTCAATACTTCGAACATCAAACTGCACGGGGGCGGGAAGAAGTCCGAAGTCGGGCAGGCGGTGAAAACAGGGCAGACTGCAGAGCAGGGAGAAAACAAAAAAGCCACCTTAAAAGAGCCTGAGGACGACATCCCGTTTTGAGCAGGCTGTAAAGGGTTTTTAAACAATTTTAATTTCAAACTTTTAAAATCAAATATCATGGCACATAATATCAATTACAACAGCGAGACAGGAAAGTATTCTTTTTTCAGCGTAAAGCAAAAAGCATGGCACGGGCTCGGGCAGATTGTGGAGCAGTACCCGACAAGCTCAGAAGCCATCAGACATGCGGGGCTTGATTATGAGGTGGCTAAAAGCCCTTTATACACAAAAGCATCAGGCATTATCCAAACTGCGGGCGGTATTGAAATGGGCAGTACCGAACTGGCAGTACCTGACTGCTTTGCCACTATCCGCACCGACAGCAATGCCGTACTCGGGGTCGTTGGGAAAGACTACCAAATCGTGCAGAACCGTGAGGCGTTCAGCTTTTTTGATGCCATTGTAGGCGGGGGCGACGGTATACTGTACGAAACAGCAGGGGCGCTCGGGCAGGGCGAACGTATTTTTATTACGGCAAAACTCCCTGATTATATCAGGGTCGGAAACGGCGATGATGTGACTGAAAAATATATTTTCCTGACTACCTCCCACGACGGGAGCGGAAGCATCACAGCAGCTTTTACCCCCATCCGCATCGTATGCCAAAATACCCTTAACGCTTCGCTCCGCTCTATGAGCAACGTGGTGCGCATCCGCCATACCTCGGGTGCTAAACAGCGCCTTGACGATGCCCATAAAGTAATGGGACTGGCGGACAGACTCAGCAGTCAGCTCGAAGGCATTTTCAATGAATGGGCTCAAGTGAAAGTAACAGATAGGGAAGTTAAAAAACTGATTCAATTGGCACTATGTCCCAATACGGAAACACTAGCTTTAATCAAAAAAGGGGCAGACGATGAAGTTTCCACCGTGTTTAAAAATACCGTTGAGGACGCTTTTGCCTATGCCATGGCAAGTGAATCACAACAGATGGATACCACCAAAGGCACGCTTTTCGGGGCATACAATGGCGTGACGGGCTACTATCAGAATGTAAGAAAATACAGGGATGACGAAGCCAAATTGCAGTCCATTGTAATGGGAGGCACCGCCCAGGGAAAAGCCCAAAAGGCATTTGAACTGTGCACCGCTTTTCAGACAGATGGAGCAGAAATCCTAAACCTGAATTAGCAAGGCAGATAACCAAAGGCTGTTGCAAACCGTGACAGCCTTTAAAATCAGGTTTTTTATCTGATGCAAATAACCAATAGAGCATCAGCGCAGTTCAAATAATACAAAAAAAAAAAGAATTATGGCAAAGAAGTATCCAAACCATTTTGAGTTTACGCTGTATCTCTATAATGAATTTGTCAGCAAACACCGCAGTACAGGCAAGGAAGCCCGTATATATTGGCATATTTTGGACAAGTATATAGAAGTGGGACTTTCAAAAAAAAGCCAGACAGCCGAAAAAAAGTACGCTCAAAAGCTTGTAGCCATCATAAGGGAAGCCGTCGGGGAATGGAACACCCATCTGCTTATCTTAAAAGGGGAAAAGGGAGAAAAGGAATATCAGGAAAATATGAAAAGCTACATCGAACGCCTTTACAGGTTAGGGCATGATGAGCAGGGCATCATGGAACTCGTCATTAAAAAATTAAAATTAAATTATGGAAACGACAACTAATTTTTTCAATCAGATAGCGCAGTTGCAGATTATAGGTGATTTGCACATTACAATTGCAAAAGGGGCAGAGGACAGGCTTATCGTACTGGTTATGCTCCAAAACGAGACGTGCGGGGACGATGCCAAGCACAGTATACCTCCATTAAACCTGCGGGGAACAGCCGAGGAACTCGACAGCGGTTTTTTTGAGAATATCACCACGCCCATGGAGTCCGCTTCGGGTCTTATGGTGGATATGGAAGGCTATATGAAACAGCTTGAAGATACCAAAAAGCAGTCGGCTATGGAAAAAGAGAAAGCCGAGAGCAAGAAAAAAGAGCAGGAAAGCAAGGATAAAAAATTCAGCGATGCCATGGCAAAGGCGGACGAACTGGAAAAAGAAGGGAAATTCCGTGAGGCATGGATAAAAGTGCCTGAAATACATGACTTTCCCTTTAAGGCGGAGGAAATACGAAGGCGCAAATCCGAACTGTCAGCAAAATTTGCGCCCGATCTGTTCGGCAGTACAACAGAAACCGCAAAACCCGAACCACCCCGAGAGGAGCTTTTTCCCGAGTATGCTAATGACAGCAGTGATGCACAGGAGACCGAAACGGACGAGGAAGAAACGGACACAGAGGACATGGAAAACTGGGAAGAAGACCCCGAAGCAGAGGAGTAGGATATTAATCTAAATAATAATGAAATCATGTTACTAGCGACACAATTACAGCGGGTTTTTATACTCAAAGACAAGGGGCAGGAAATCAGGCTTTCCGACCCCGAGCCAAGATGGAGCACCGAAGCGGTACTGAATTTTTATGCCCCGACCTATCCGATACTCACCACCGCTAAAATATCAGCCCCTTCAATCAGGGACGATGCGGTGGAGTACCGATTTGAAACGGTAATGGGAACAAAAGGCTAACCAAAATTTAAAGCCATGAATTATGCAACAGACAATGATATCGGGAACAGTGCAACTGTCCGAGCGAAAAAGACAAAAACAGCTTCACGCACAGCTCGCAGGGTTTATGGGTTGGATGCAGAGACCCAAGGACGCAGGCGAGGTGCAGAAAGACAAGCAAAGGTCAGTACCTGCGGGGATGCTACCGATGGTTTTCTAAAGGTTTCATTTCTGCCCAGACTGCAAGAAAATAAAACCCTGCAGGCTTGTGGGGATATTTCCAAAATGGAAAGCGATTTTTATGCCTCCCTTGCCAGTCTTGCAGAGCATTATGATATTGTGCCGTTGCCGACCTCTCATTTTGAATATCCCTATAATATGGCATTGGCTTTATGGGATTTGGAAGAGAAGCTCAAAAAAAGTGTGGGGAACTTTTCCGAACTGAGGTTATTGCAGGACACCCACAGAACGTATCTGCTCAGCGAGGAAAAGTACAGCACAGGCACAACGTTGTATTATATCCCCATAGAACCGATTTATCAGATGCTCAGAGAACCGAAGCACAAACAGAATGCTCACCTGCTTTTCTCGGTCTGCTCGTATCTGTATCATAGTGCCGATGTACCGTATTACAGAGGGCAGGGCAGTTATCTGTACTGGCTCTATGAAATGCACCGAGAATGGACAGAACAGGACGAGGACAGTGAAGAAAACGAAAGGTATGTGCGGGAGTTTGACAAAGCGGAATTTATCGGGGACTTTATCGAAAAGAAGATTTTCAACCGCATGAATTTAGAAGTGTTCGAAGAGCGCTTAAACGGCTTTAAGAGCCGTGATGCCTTTGATAAGCAGTGTATGGACACAGCAAAAAAAGCTTTTGTATTATTTACCGATTATCCTAATGAGAGCATTTTTCGAAATGCACCAACACATGACGGGGAGGAAGACGAAGATACGGAAAACGAGAGCATCGGCATGGAAAAGTACATTTCCTTTATCTCCGATACCAAGGGATGGCTGTATGAGAGCATTGAGCAGAGCATCAACAGCGAGTTTAACGAGTATGGGACAATGGACGAACCGACGATTTTAAAATGCTTTGACGGAGAAGAACTGACCCAAAACAGCCTTGATTTTGAAAGCCGACTGTTTGCCCTTTTGGACGACCTCTGTGCTTTATTACATAACTATAAACAACACGAAAATGAATAATGTAATTGATATAACCGAAGATTTTGGGACGCTTTACCATCCGAAATCCGCCCTTGTTTTCTATCAAAGCAATGGTTTGGATAAAGAAGTTTATGTAGAGCATTTTGATATGGATAAAAACGGCACCCCCATAAACGCCCATCCCCTCACAGAGCGTGAGGCAGGGGCGCTCGCAAAAGCCCTTACAACTGAAAAGCAGAAGCAGACCGCCTTTTTAAAATCAGGCGGAATTCTCCCGACAAATATCCTGCACATCAATCCGAGCAGGGACAAAGGGGCTGTAATATGGTACACCAAATCCCAAAAAAGACCGCTTTATTTTATAGAGGGTTTAGGGATTCCGAGCGGTCAGGGGTTTGTGCCTGCTATGATCTGGCAGGCGGATAAAAACAGTCTGCGGGTATTTGCGTTTTCTACAGGCAGGAGACCCACAGAGAAAACACCATTGTACTGTGCGCCATTTTTCAATATCTATGAAGACGGCAGGGTATGTATGGGTTCAGTCAGTATTGATATTAAAAACTCTGCATCGGTGGAGGAATTTACAAGGGCGTGGGAGGATTATTTTTTCAACAGCTATTTCAGCCACCTGATGGGAGAGAACAGTCCTGTAAAGGGCGATTGCGTCAGCCTGTGGAAAGACTTAATCTCGACAGGCAGAACCTTTCCCACAGCAGTATTAAAAAAGAATAATAAAACACTTAACAACCTATTGTCATGAAAACAGGCAGAACCAAAATGCATTTTACAGATCCTTATCTGATAAGCCCCACAAACCCCATTACGGTAAACCTCATCGGGGCAGGCGGTACAGGCTCAAAGGTGCTTACTGCGCTTATGGAAATGAACCACAGCCTTACAGCGCTCGGGCATGCAGGGCTTTCGGTGCGCCTTTGGGATGATGATAGTATCACAAATGCCAATCTCGGCAGACAACGTTTTGCGCCCTCTGAGGTCGGACTCTACAAATCCGTGGCACTGATTAACCGTGCGAATCGTTTTACGGGTACAAATTGGAAAGCGGAAACCGTAAAATTTGAAAGGGACAGCTTTGGAAAACTGCCCAGTAATGCCAAGGCAACTATTTATATCACGTGTACAGACAGCGTGAAGTCCCGTTTTGACATTGCCGATATTTTAAAAAACAGTAACCAAAGACATCACAGGGACGACCCCAAATACTGGATGGATTTTGGCAACAGCCAGCATACAGGGCAGGTTATACTCTCCACCGTTGGGGAGATTACACAGCCCAAATCCGAAAAATTTGAAACGGTAGAAAGCCTGCCGTTTGTAACCGAGGAATTTGGGGAGCTTTTACAGGAATCTGAAATGAAGGACGACACGCCGAGCTGTTCACTTGCCGAGGCACTTGAGAAACAGGACTTGTTTATTAATTCAACGCTCGCGCAAATGGGATGCTCGCTTTTATGGAATTTGTTCCGAGATGGTATGACCCAGAACAGGGGATTTTTTCTTAATTTGAAAGATTTCCGATCACAGCCCATTTCAGTATAAGTCCGAAATCGGGCGGCAAAAAGACACTCCTTCCTTCGGGCGGAGTATCTTTTTGCGTTTAAAACGGTGGAGCGCTTTTGCCAAAATGCAGTGCCCGCTATTTTACCAAAACCGCTGCGGTGTTTTTTAAGGGATGTTCAGCATCCCTTTTTTTTGTTTTTGGACGGACTTCTTTTCTTTCTCGTCAGCGGCCAAAGAAAAGAAGCAAAAGAAGACCGCCTTTTTGTCCTGGTCTTTATTTTAATTGTACAATAGGCTCTTTTTTCCAGCGTGAAAATCCATTAAATAAGTGCTCTATTTTTTCAAACTCGATAAAGGCTATGAGTTCTTCTTTGCACTTTGCCTTAAAGCCTCTGATACGTATAAAATCCTTTAACGGCATATCGGCAAGATCACCAATAGTTCTGATCTCTAAGACTTCCAGTACGTTTTGCAGTCTTCTGCTCAAAGCAAATGAACTGTCGTAAAGCGGTTTCTGCCTTTCTTTTTCCGCTTTTTCTTTTCTGATCTGCGCGGGGCTGGGATTTGGATTTAATTCGCGCTTTAGTTTTTGAAGTTTTTTCTGGTAATAATCGATTTCTGAAAACAGTTCGGTTACCGCTTTTACTTTACTGCAGGTCGCCACGTAAAGCTCCTGAACATCTTCTTTTGTAACCCCGTATTGCCGCGCCGCCTGCTTTAGGGGTATCTTGTCAATGAGCAGTTTGTGCAGCATCTCATATTCTTTTTCAGAAAGTACCTTTCTGGACATTTCAAGATAAAATCTGTTGGTGCGGTCGATAACATTTTGCATAAGCGCTGGTGTTAAAATATCTGATGCTTGTATTGGTATTTATAATCAGCCACGGACAGTAATCTGTCTGGGTTTAATGCCTGTTACAAATTTAGAAGCTGCCTTAATTAATCTGATCCTTTTAAGATGTACATTTATTTAATCCAGCCTGCCGCTTTTCTCCATTCATTGAATTGGCGTTTTCTTTCTTCAAAATCTGAAGGCGGTGCCTGGTTTTCATTTTTTATCCTGTTTCTAATAATTTGCGTCTGCTCTTCAAGGGAATTAAGACCAATATTTTTTCTTCTCTGATTAACTTTGCGGATATCGTCAAAAGCATTAGGGCTTAATTGTCCTGCCTTATCCCAATCGAATTGTGTTCCATAAAGCTGAGGGCTGTCCTCAAAGACAGCTATTCTGTCTGTCAGGTAAGCTAAATTCTTTGGATCTGCGGTATTCTCATTAACGGCATTTGCCAATAAATTAAGGCACCTTTTCAAAAATTGGGGCTGTCCGATGGCATGCTGTATTACTAACCACGCTGCTTCACTTGCCTGTTTACCGACTTTGTCAATGCTGGGGTATCCGATTTTATCAATTATGCCTTCTAATAGCTGCGCATTTTCATTATGCATTTTCTCCATTTCCTTATTGTAACCTTCTGCAAGTTCGCCGCTTTGCATGAGTCTGTCCCTGAGTTCCAAATCTCTGTTTTTTAGATCAATAATTGTATTGGAAGCCTGTTTGTAATCCATTGATGATCTTGATTTTAAATTTAATAATCGGATATATAAAATTACAAAAAAAATACTGCTGGATTTATTTTAAAGAGAAATCCTGCTGAGAGCAGCAGGATTTTAATTTTTCTAATCACTATTGTTAAACTGAAAACTCAGCTTCTTTTCATTACCGAAATGATCTGAGATCCATACATCAAAGGACTGGGAAACGGAGGACTGTGAGGTGTAATACAGCCTGAACTGTCCTTCTTTCAGCGGGTATAAATCGTTGGGAAGGTAGGCGGGCTGATCGTAGTGCTGCAGCGAGCCGTGACCGTCAAACTGAAAGTATCGGATAAAATACTGCGCTCCGGAGTAACGGTCTGCCCGCTCGATGCTGATCCTGATCTCCACTGTACTTTCCCTGGCGATCTCTTTGGGTACCGGCATAACTTTTATTTCAAAAGGAAAATCCTGCTGGATTTCCAGTTCGTTCTGATCACACGAAAAAAGTGTGAGAGAGCCTGTAAGGACTGCAAGTATGATGGGCAGTGATCTTTTTTTGAAGGTGCTTAAAATTGCTTTCATTATTTTCGTTTTAAAAATTAAACCTTAATCCCACGCCGGCCGACGGGCGGAACTGCTCCAGATCAGTGCCCCACAAGGCTTTTATGCGTCCCTGAAGTAAAAGCACAAGATGGTCGGACAGGTATGTTTCAAAAGATAAACGTCCGCCTGCCCCGTAAATAAAGCTGTCTTCGCTTATTATTTTTGCCCCGTCCGGCAGCAGGGCCTCTCCGCGGTTGATGCTCTCATAACCCAGAACTCCCGTAAGTGCCGCATTCAGCGAAACGTTCCTGCGGGCATCGCCCAGAAGGAAAAAACTGTAACCGCCTTCCACGGTATAAGTTTCCAAGGGCAGGCGCAGTTCTTTGTATCGGAAATACTGATGGCTGTACTCCAATGCCCATAACTGATAACTGCCGTTTTTTTCGTTTACGGTCATACCAAGGCTCAGGTAATAATTTCGCCACAGGTGATCTGCTGAGAGGCTCCCGGCATTAATTTCGAAGCCCTTTTTTCCTGGAATCATGCGCTGTGCTTGGGTCGTAAGAATGCCGGTGAGTACCAGCAATACTGCATAGATATACTTTTTCATTTCTTAATTTTTTATCGTTGCTAAAATTTCAGGTGCATATCGCTTATCAGTCGGGCTTTTACCAGATCTGAATTTTCAAGCTCAAGTGTCTGGTGCCTGCCTCCGTTTTTCTCGAAAATCTCAAGCAGCAGGAGTTTGTCACCAGCAATGGTAAACTGGTCAAGTAGGAACACATTCTGATCTGCGGCTTTTCCGGGAATCTCATCGAGGCTTTTGTAAATACGAAGAGGCACAAGGGGTATTTGCTGTGCGGCAGTGCGCCTGGCTGTTTTTTTGTCTACCACCTTGAAACTTATAAAATCAATACTGAAAGGCACATTGGTTCGGTTTTCAAGCTGTGTATGGAAATAGTACCTGCCGTTGTGGATATAAATTCCCTTTAAGCTGAACTGCACGCCGAAACTCTCCGATGCAATATGCTTTACGATTCGTTTGTTGTTTTTGTAAATGGTTTTCAGGATCAGTCCAGCGAGAGACGGCGGGGTTTTTCCCAGCTCTTCAAAAAGAACATCACCTGCACCGGCCTTGTCCATGGTCTGCAGATCAAAGCTCAGGGACTTGGGAGAGGAACTGTACTGCACATTGAAACTGTAAAAACGCCCCTCATCGGTAATCACAGAAAAGTTAGTTTCTTCTTCAAAAGCCTTAACCGATGCCTTAATGCGCAGTACATTTTCCGCATCCTCGGCCTTTGAGGCAGTCAGGTAATCGCTTCCCAAATCCACATACCGGATAGCGGACGGGAAAATAAGATGGGAAGTTTTGTCATAGGTCACCTGCATATCGTAGGGCTGTATGGTTCCCAAATCAAGGTTTTCTGCCTGTTTTTCCTGCGCAGAGGCGGATATTGAAAAGGCTGCTAAAAGGGCCGCTGCCCAGAATTTTTTTAAATAATTTTTCATAATACTTCATTTAGATTGCTTTTATTTTTTGGAAACCAGAAACACCTGATGTCCTGCTTTCAGGGTCACTTTGGGTGTCCTTACTTTTTTGGAGAAATAGCCCGAGATGCCCTGAACTGCCCCGCGGCTGAGATCGGCTGCCATCTGCTGTCCTGCTGACTGTGTCATCATAAGGCTCGTGCCGGACTGCTGGCTCATATTGCCTGCCATTTCAGTCAGGGCATTCATTTCAGTAGAATAAGCAACAGTCACCCCCTGCTGGCCGTCCAGGTCATAAATGGTAATATCTGCCGGAATAATGGAGCCCTCCAGTTCGATTGAAGTGACTTTCAGCTGCAGGCGTCCTGCCTGTATTTTGGCATTTGCCGTTACCATTGTACCCGCCGACGCCGTATGGCCTGAAATTCTTGCAGGCTCCAATAAACGAAGCGTTACGCCTGCCTCGCCGATAATGGTCTGGGTCTGGTGCACGCAGGCCTTGACACTGTTTTTTGGATGAATCGGCTGAGGCGCTGAACCTGCGGAATTAAATCCGTGCTCTGAGGTCCATTCTGCCAGAAACGTGCTGTCGGAAGGCTGGCGATACAGTGAGGATACCCTGTTTCTTTTTGCCGGAATAAATGCAGCAAAAGGCTCCTTGCGTAAATCCGCATCAGGTGCGGCAGTGTTTGTGCCTGAAGGCTCTGAGAGAGTGGATCCCGATGGCAGATATTTGGCGGCCATCTGATAGGATTTTTCCATCAGCGCCAGCTGGTCATCAACTGTAGCTGAAGCGGGAATATCCTTTTGTGCGAGTTCCTCCTTGAGCTGCTCTAGCTGACGGCGCAGCTCTTTTGTTTCTCCATTGTCCTGCTGATAGAAAGAACCCAGTGTGCTTTGGGCGCTGCGGTAGCTGTTCAGCGCCGGATTGCTGGGCTCTTCTGCTTGATCTGTTACGGCTTGTTTCTGCGAAGAGCCGTCCTCATTCCAGTAATCGGACAATGCGGTTAAGGCATCATGCTTTTGCTGCTGCTTCTGGCTCAGCATTTCCTGCTCATAGGCTTTCTGCTTGTCTGCCTGCAGCACCGATCCGCTTGCCTGCGGCACGCTGTCGTTCAGGCCGATATTTTCGATCTGCTTTTTATCCGCAGACGGCTTAAAAATCAAATACATGCAGCCTATGCATACAATTCCCATCAGGGTAAAAATCAGCGGTTTTTTAAAACGCCCGGCATCTCCCTTTTTTTCATCAGCCGCAAATGTGGCGCTGCTCTGGTCGGCCTTTTCAGAGAGAAGGCTGACCGTTTTTTTAGTTTCTTTCATGATTTTATTTTTTAAAAATTGGCTTCAGGGAGTCCTGTATAGACTCCGGACTTTCGTTCCCTTTAGGGGCAGGGTTTTGGATATGTTCTACAGCCAGACTATTTCTGGTATCTACAGTATCATGGTATACATTGAAAATGACAACTGCGGTCAGCAGCACGTACGCTGCAAAAAAGTACACTACCACTTGGTGCTGCCTTTTTATCGGCATTGCTTCCCAATGTTTGTCGAGCCCTTCGAGCCACTGGTCTATATCTGCTTTTAATTTTTTCATACTTTAATGATTATGGGTTATCACATTCTAAATCCTCTTTTTCGCGGAGCAGTCTCTTGTGCATGTTTTTCTGAGACCAGGGCAGCAGCCTCCCTTATTGTCGGAACTGAATCTGCTGTAAGGTTTGTGAGTTTAGACTCCTTGAGTAACTGCCCATAGCGGTCTGTTCTTATTATATGCATTTCTGTCTGCTCCAAATCGAATTTTCCGTTCTCATATCTTACCCTCATATTGCACTCAATCCTTGGTTTGTCTTCTCCATTCCATTCGATCCAGGTTGATAAATTCAGAAAATCTGCCGACAATGGAACATCATTGCCATTTTTCCAAATCTGCAAAAAATCGTTAAGGCTGTCCCTTAATTTGCCTGCACAACAGCCTTCTGTATGGAAATAACCGTCATATCCCTTATCATTCAGGGTTTTTACAAATGTGTCTAAGTCAAGTAAATGTTTCATATCTTTTAATTTTACCGTTCAATAACTTCCAAGTCTTTATTTTCCATCACGGAAAACTTTTCAATATTAAAGCCCTGCGGGTTATTGTCCGAGCGCACCGAGTTGACCAGAAGGCAGGATGTAACCAGACTGCGTCTGGTTACATTGCTTGAGCGTATGATAATCTGCCGGGCATAACTCCTCACCGCATAAGGGTATGTCTCGAAATTGCAGACCACACTGTCCATTTCAATGCGCTGCTGTACATTGCCCGATATGATCCGGTTGTAATAGCCTTTCTCCAAAAGATCCTTGTAGTAGTTAAAGGCACTTTTATCGGCAAGGTTAAAGGCCCTTTTCATATTGCTTTCAATGGCATTTTTGTCGGGAGCCAGGGTAAAAAAAAGCTCATGAAAACGCCTTACATGCTCTCGGGCTTCCACAGGACGGTTGATAGAGGCATCCTGCGCCAGTGCCAGCATGAGCGATTTTCCGTTGTCCAGCACGTAAATTTTCTGGCGCTGCAGTTCGGCAAAACCGTACGACTTCCAAAGGGCGTATCCAGTGACCGCCGCGCACAGCACAGCAAATACGATGGCATAGAGCCTTATCTGCCTAAAACTGTTCTCTATATTTCTGAGTGTTTTAAATTCCATTTTAGTAATGTTTAGTAGTTATTTGTTGATCAGCCTGCCGGCAATGTTGCCTGCCGTGGAACCTGCTCCGGCGCCTGCTATATTTCCGGATTTTATAGCAGTCTGGTGGATGTTGCGAGAAAAATTTCCTGCGCCTCCAGCCTGGATAATCCAGCCTGTCACTGTTGGAATGGTAAAATACCCCACGATGCCGATAATCATAAAAATGATGTATACGGTGTTTGAGGTATCGGGAACGAAAGTGGGATCGGCAAGCATTTCTATGTCCCTTTCAATGATCAGGGATTGGATTCTGGCCAACATCGAGCTGAACAGGTCCGCTACGGGAAGCCAGAGATAAACGCTGACATACCGTGTAATCCACTGCGTAAGAGTTGACTGGAAGCCGTCCCAGACTGATATGGCAAATGCGATAGGACCGAGGATGGACAGTACTATGAGAAAGAAAGTGCGGATGGTATCAATGACCAGCGCCGCGGCCTGAAATAGTATTTCAAGCAGGTTGCGAAACCAGTCTTTTATGATTCTCTCTATCTGATAGGCCTTCCTGTCCATATACATCCCGGCCATAGTCCCGATGTCCGAAGGCGACCAGCCCAGCTCGTCGAGTTTTTTGTCGAACTCGGCGTCCGATACCAAGTAGGCGGTCTCAGGATTACGAATCATCGCTTCATGCTCAAGCAGGTCTTTTTTTGCCTGAAGATCGTTCAGGTCCAATACCTGATTTTCCAGTATGCTGTGCGTTCCCTGAACTATGGGGCTTAACACAGCATTGATTGTGCCCAGCACGATCGTCGGGAAAAACATGATGCAGAGCCCCAGTGCAAAAGGGCGCAGAAGCGGGTAGACATCAATAGGTTCAGCTCGGCTTAGAGCCTGCCAGACTTTCAAGGCCACAAAGAACAGTGCCCCAAGTCCTGCGAGCCCTTTGGCAACAGCGGCCATATCAGCAGATAATGGCAGCATCTCATCATAGAGCGAGCGCAGAACCTGGTGAAGATTATTGAATTCCATACTACCAGTATTTTTGGTTTGGAGTGCCGTACAGGTCAAGCACTCTTTTGGTGCTGTGCTGCTTTTTTGCCCTTAAGATGCTTACCGAGATATTTTTATTTGTATAATAGCGAACCAGGCTGTGGTATTCTTTGACCTCCTTGTATACGCGGTCAACAATGTCCATACGTTCCTTATCACTAAGGGAAAGGCTTGAGGAGCTGACAATCTGCTTGAGTTCTTTTAAAAGCTCGGTACTCTCTCCCAGCAGCGCTGAATATCCCTTGGCAATGGCGATGAGTTCCCTTGCCGAAAAGTTTGGATCATTAAGCATCCTGCCGAAATTTTGCACATACATTTCCGATACATCGCCCACCAAAAGGACGGTCTGCTGTACCTTACGGGCGTCTTTTACCAGATTGCTCACGGCCTGCAGTTTGTCGTAGTATTCCTTGCCCTGCTTGTAGACCTTTTCAACTTCCTTGAAATTTTTAACCACATTGCTGACCGTTGAGGAAGTCTGTATAATCTCGTTTGCGCTGTTGAGAATCCCCGAGGCCAGGTTGGCCGGATCGGTAACCACAAACTGGGCTTTTGCTGAAGGTGCAGCGGCAAGCATAATTGCCACGGACACCATAAATAGTATTTTTTTCATTGTTCTAAATTTTTAAAATTCTTATTATTTATTAATTTTCCTTTCCGCCGCGTCTTATGACAGTCTGCTTGATGGCGAGCTCTACATTTCCGCCAAGTTCCGAGGCAAGCTGCATGACTTCCATTTTTTCGGTTTCTTCTGTCGTATAGGCCATATACTCTTCAAGGCTGACCTCTGTGGCATAGACTGCCGAGTGCGTTCCTCCAAGTCCGATCCAGACTTCCTTGTAAAGACGTGATGCATCATTGTTCATATTAATGGAAAGTACCTGCGCCTTTTCCTTGTCGGTCAGCCCCAGCATGGCCTGGATATCATCAAACTTGTTCATGTATTTGCGCTGGTCCAGAAGGATCTTGCAGTCCGAATTGTTGATGATGCTTTCCTTGACAATGGGCGACTGGATAATGTCATCAACTTCCTGGGTCACCACAATGGCCTCGCCAAAGAACTTCCTGACAGTCTTAAAAAGATACTTGATGTAGTTTGCCATTCCTTCCTTGGCAATGGCTTTCCATGCCTCTTCAATCAGGATAAGTTTGCGGATACCTTTGAGCCTTCGCATCTTGTTGATAAACACTTCCATAATGATGATCGTCACAATGGGGAAAAGGATTTTATGCTCTTTGATCGCATCAATCTCAAAGACGATAAAACGCTTGGAAAGCAGGTCCAGCTGCTTGTCGGAATTCAGCAGGTAATCATACTCGCCGCCTTTGTAATAAGGCTCCAGCACGTTCAGGAAATTGGCAATATCAAAGTCTTTTTCCCTGACCTGCTTTTCCATCAGTACGCTTCGGTAGTCCCCTTGGACATATTCGTAGAAGCGATTGAAAGAGGGATAGGTGTCATTGCACTTGATCTTTTCGATATAACCGCTCACGGCATTGGAGAGTGCCACTTCCTCGGAGCGGGTAGGAGGCTCATCATCACGTTTCCAGAGCGTCAAAATGAGTGTTTTAACGCTTTCTCTTTTTTCAATATCGAAAACCCCATCATCGGTGTAGAAAGGATTAAAGGCAATGGGGTTCTCCTCGGTATAGGTAAAATACACGCCGTCCTCTCCTTTGGTTTTCCCTTTGATCAGCTCGCACAATCCCTGATAGGAATTCCCGGTATCCACCAGCAGGACATGCGCGCCCTGCTCGTAATACTGCCTTACCATATGGTTGGTAAAAAAAGATTTGCCACTTCCCGAGGGACCGAGTATGAACTTGTTGCGGTTGGTAATGATACCGCGTTTCATCGGCAGGTCCGAAATGTCCAGATGGATCGGTTTTCCCGTCAGCCTGTCGGCCATCTTGATGCCGAACGGGGATGGTGAATCATGGTAATTGGTTTCCTGGGTAAAGAAACACAAAGCAGGTTCGATAAACGTGTAAAAGCTTTCCTCGCTTGGAAAATCTCCCGCATTGCCGGGCATGCCCGCCCAATACAGCGCTGCAGTATCGGTAGTATTGTGCCTTGGCTTGCATTCCATAAGGGCCAGAGCGCTCCCGCAGTCATTCTTTAGCTGTTTGAGTTCGGATGGGGCGTCCGACCATGCCATGACATTAAAGTGCGCGCGGACTGAGGACAGCCCGAAAGAATGCGCTTCATTGAGATAGCGTTCTATCCACTCTTTGTTGATCTGGTTGGCTCGGCTGTAGCGGGCCAGCGAGTGCATGTTTCGTGCGGACTTTTCAAACTTCTGCAGGTTCTCTTCGCTGTTGTCCAAAAACAGATACTGGTTGTAGATGTGGTTGCAGTTCAGCAGCAGCCCGACAGGGGCGGCAAAGGACAAACGGCAGTCGCTGCGGTCTGTGGACAGTTTTTCATACCGGGTATCAGCTGATACTGATGAGGGGAGGTCATCGGTATCTGAAAGGGTATGCAGGCATAGTCTTTTGTTGCCCACACGCACCTCTTCGCTGCCCAGCGCAATATCCTGCAGCGGTGTTCCGGTTTCCCTTGAAAGCGTCAGGTACTGTTCCAGCAGTCCCTGCATGCCTTCAGATCCGATAATGTCTTCTTCACTCATGCGGTTAATTTTGACAAATCCGCAGTCGTTTATAATACGCTCAAACTGCGCCACGGCTTCCATAAAACGATGCACTGTTTCTTTATCCCTGATTTCTTTGGGTATCAGTGCACCTTTGCAAAGCGAGGAGAAATTGCTCTGCGTCCGCATGCGCTCTTTGGTCGTCTTGGTCAGAAACAGGTAGCAGTAATGGTTCAGGAACGGACGCTCGTTAAAGTGCCGCTGGTAAGATCGGGCCAGAAAACTCTGGTCATCCTTATCCATTTCAGGATCATAATTCTCCCTGATGTACCAGTCCTGTTTGTGGACAATAGTGAAATCGGGCAGGGTCTTAATAGCCTTATGCCATGCTGAGTGTATAGTGTCATATTCAGTAGAAGCTACCGTAAAGAGTTCCGGCAGACGGACTTCGAAGCAGGCGGTAATATCCGCATCCTTGGAAAGGATGCAGTTGTTCTCTACTGCCAGCAGCGGAAACCTGCTTTCCAGTGTTGTGGTCTTGGCTGTGTTTCTCATACGATGCTGGATTTAGCGGTTGATCTTAAATAGCGTCGTACAGGCTTGCGGCAGATGATGTAACGGGGATGTCTTTTTTTTGCCCCAATTTTCATCACTCCGTGTTCCCCGTACTTTCTGTTCAGCGAAAAGGTCTGCCAGACAATGAGCGAAGCGCCGCCCGAACCAAGAAAAAGACAGATGTATGAACTTGTCCCGGCCATGTATAAAATCATGACCAGAATAAGTATTCCCAGCAGTCCGCCTGCGAAAATGAAAAGGTACTGCGCCTTGAGCCCCCTGAACTCGACGGTTCTCCCGATGCCTTTGTTGATGTTGTAAGTATTCATAAGGCAGGATTAAAGAAAGAAGGAGCGAAGGATAGTAGCCGCGACAATAAGAAAGATACAGGCACCGAACCAGCTCGCGGCAGTTTTTGAGGTATCGGGATCCCCGCTGCTGAATTTGTTATACACCTTAACCCCGCCGATTAGTCCGACCACAGCGCCGATAGCGTATATAAGCTGTGTAGCGGGGTCAAAATAGGAGGTTACCATCTGAGTAGCTTCCGTGATGCCAGCCGTGCCGTTTCCCTGTGCAGATAACTTTAAGGACAACAGCATTACGATTGCTGCCTGCAGGATTTGTTTGTTTTGGTTTTTCATGATTAAATGCTTTTAATTGTTACTGTATTCCCGCACTAAGCGGGCTCTGGCGACAAAAGTGTCATGAAAATCGAATGCATGAAGAAAAGTGGCTGTCTGTGGAATTACTTGGCATTCAGAAGGATGGTGAGCAGCTTTCAGGCATAAAAAAAACGCCAAAACCTATGCGTTTCGACGTTTGAATTTGTTATTTAAAATGCAGGTGAAAAAGTTAGATTTTTCGTCCTTTTTTATTATTTGATGGCAGCTCAGTCGTTTTTTCAGAGGCAGGTGCAATGTTTTTTTGATTACGCTTTTCCTCAAGATTGCGCTTGATGCTGTTGGGAATATTGGTTTCTGCCCAGGGGAGGGTTCTGGATTTAAAATCCATCAGAAATTCATTTTCCCTTATACAGTAGGATGGAGGAAAGCCATATTTTACGTTCCAGCCAACACGGTCCAGTTCCTGAAGATGCGGGAACTGTACCACTATGATTTCTTCAGGAAGCTTTGTAATGGCTAGATGGTCTATTTCCTGAAACTCATGTGTTTTGGGATTATAGGGAATAATGTAGGCATGCGCAATACGATCGTAATAATCGTTTATCTGGTCCAGACCAATACCTTTTGATTTGAAGTCGTCTTTAGGACGGAGCTTATTGCCTGCTATATCTACAAAAAAAGGATGTCCCGCAATTTTTAATATTGGCAGTATTCTTTGGTTCCATCGCAAATCAAGAAGGCTTCCAGGGCTGATAGTCAGTTCAAAATCGGTTTTTCCCTTAATATTCTCGACCGTGGTATTATATCTTTGCGCCATACGCAACGGATCGAGCTGGGTAAGATTAGGTATCGTTATCTTTTTGATCGTAACATTCTCCTTGAAATCAAAGGCAGATTCAATACCGGCTAAATTCCTAGTATTGATATCATAATCAAATTGATAGGTGTGGCCGGCATAAAACATGTTTTTAATAGCCATGATGTTATGCGGGTTGGCTTTCTCCACCAGTTCCTCTTTTACCACGTCGATGATAAAGGTGGTTCCTTCGATCTCTATTGTCGGCAGTATTTTTCCCATAATGTATTAATCATTAAAATGATATTGGGGATTTTCATCCTTAGATAAAATCCCCAATATCAAAATCATTCAAATTATTTTTCCGCAGATAGGAAGAACCGGAATCAGTTTCAGAGAGACTGCTGTCCAACAGCATGGCTATTTTTCTTGAAGCACCCTCTATAGAATTTTCCAGCAGGCTGAATAATTCAGTACCCTGTATTTTTTGAACTATTACAATTGCCGTTTCTTTTTGAGCCTGCTCCAATTTTTCTTTTTGGAGTAACACCCCTACGGAGCTTAGTTCATCATAGGTAACCCCTTGGGCAAGACTGTCATCACCTGCGGATATTCCATACCTGTTCCATTCTTCTTCTTCCTCTTCAAAATCAGGCATATTACTGAAAACTTCGTCCAGCTCTTCCTGCGGAATCTGAACACCTGCGTTTTCATTTTTGTCGTATTCAATGTCTAAATTATATGGATTTATCTCTGTTTCCTCAATTTGGCTCTCAGTGGCATTGTTTGGAATTGAAAGGCTTCTTACAGGCTTGGGCTGACCCATAATATCCGGCAGGTTTGGGTTAACTTTTCCCTGTTTCGGATGCTGTTGCTCCGACCTTTTCTTAATGACAATCTTGTCCTGCAAAAGCAGGACAATGACTATCAGCAGGCATATCACAATTACATTTTCCATAGCTTATAAAATGGGTTTAAAACGTTCGTTGAAATAATCAGTAATATCATCCCCAAACTCCTTAAAGTGATGTTCAAGGATGTTGTCAATATAGGAGTACAGTGTTGTCTTTTCTTCCCTCGTTAATTGCACAATGCGGATTAACCTTTCGTGATATTCGGGACGTATGTAAACAACCTTTCCATTACGGCCTGAAGGAAACCGATTGACCATAAATATCTCCTCATAATCCACCTTCTTTGAAGAAGCAGTGCGGACTTTCTCTTTTGGTTTTGGTTCCTTCTGTATTTCTTGTTGCTGATGAGCTTCGGGTACAGTAGAAGACTTATTACCACTCATGATGTTCATGATTAACTCCTCATCAACAGCAGGTTTATCAAAGTCTTTTCTTCTTTTATCTATGGACATCCTTAAGTGTTTTAGAGATTAACAATTTTTAAAAACTCATCGACAAACAAATCCATTCTAGTTGCTTTCATAAGCTGTGGTTCGGCAGGTAGCAAACTTGACCGAAATACACTGTTTAGTGTATCATCCGTTTCTTTCCTAAAACGTTTACTATCCATTATTTTTGAGGTCATTACAGATAAATCAAGCTCGTGAATAACACTTTGATAAGCCTCGTATATTCCTGTCTTTTCTCGACCATCTACCTGGTTCCAAAACATCCACATTTTTTGATCCTTATTACTCTGATCTGTTTCGGGTAAACCAAGGAATGCTTTAGTAAAGCTCAATGTACTTTCCATAACTAGACGGTCAGCACTGATTGGAGAAAAAATAAAATCCATTGTTCTTAAAGTAGTAAGCACACCTTTTGTATTGGCTGTACCAGGAAGGTCAAAAAAAATTATATCAGGCTCTATTGCAGATTCATTAACGTATTCCAAAGCCTTTGACAAGGCATCCTCCGCTTTACAACTGATAATCGGATATGCCTTTTTATTGATACTTTGATACAGCTTCATTGCAGCTCTTTTATGGTAGTCATTCTGCATAATCGTTTTCAAATCTCTTTCTCTCATATTAGCTAAACTGTGTTGTGGAAAATCACAATCCATTACAAGTACATTAAATCCTAAACGATAATGCAATACACTTGAAAGTAGCGCAGTCATCGTAGATTTTCCAACACCACCCTTAGGCGTTGAAAAACTGATTTTTAAGGTTTTCATTTTTGTTTCCATTTTTTAAATATTTATTGTTACACATTTTATTTGTTTGGTAGGTTTGAATATTGGTGTATTTGACTAGTACCTACTTTCCGTATGCCTGTATTCCCCTTTTGAAAATTTCCTTGATTGTTGTTTGCTTTCATTACAGCTTAGTGAGTTACAATTTTTAGCAAATGGTAACCGTTGCACTCGGTAAACTGCTTTACCACTATTATGCTTTTACATTTTTAAGGTTGTACGCTTTTAAAACCTTACACTTTTATTCCAAAATACCTGTGTCCAAATACTTCTTTCTTATTTACCTGTACACAATTTTTATAACCTGCATTAAAACCATAAAGCAAATAAAGCGATTGAATTAGCTCCATATTGATATGTGGCTGAGTTTGGCACTCAAAGGCTGAGTTTGTCCAGGGATTACGTTACAATATTCTCGCAGACAGATCTTTACTTTGCAAAATGATATTTATTAACAGATTTATGTGAAGCATCTCGACAGAATGGAAACTTAACAGAACGGCCTTGAGCCGTTTTTCCCTGTTACATTTAATCCGTCCCGAAGGGCGGATTTTTGTGTTCACCCGAACACGGCAAGTTGTGTTTTGAGGCACTCTAAACCGAGTTAGTGCCCCAAAACAACTTGCCCTGCCGGGGACTGAAAAACACCTTCCGAAGTCAGGGTTTTGTATAAGGATTAAAATGGACAGGTTATGGACGAAAACAATGACAACAAACGCAATAAGGGGGGGCGCACGCCAAAAGACGACCCCAGTATCCACCGCCACGTATTTCGTCTGACGGATGAAGAAAACGCCAAACTTTTATCGCTTTTTGAAACATCGGGAATGCCCAATAAAGCAAAATTTATCATATCGCTGCTTTTCAGCAAGGAGATGAGATCGGTTAAAATTGACAAAGGGACAGTTGATTTTTATATGCGATTGACTTCATTTCATAGCCAGTTTCGCTCGGTAGGTGTAAATTATAACCAGATTGTAAAGCTGTTGTACCGTCATTTTTCCGAGAAAAAGGCGGCAGCTTTTCTCTATAAATTGGAAAATCAGACTGCTGAGATGGCGCTATTATGCCAAAAAATCATTCAGATAACCGAAGAATTTGAAGCAAAATACCTTAAAAAAAAGCCTTAGAAATGATAGCAAAAATCGGAAGAAGCGGAAATTTATACGGTGCATTAGCGTACAATCAGCTAAAAGTAGAGAATGAAAACGGACAGGTTCTGTTTGGCAATAAGATGATTGAAACTGCGAGCGGTCATTATTCCGTTGCACAATTAGCCCAATCTTTTGCACCTTATTTGATTGCTAACCGAAATACCGAGAAACACACTTTACATATTTCGCTCAATCCCGACCCGAAAGATGAGGTAAGTGATGATAAGTTTAAGGAAATGGCTGAAGAATATATGCGTGAAATGGGCTATAGCGAACAGCCTTATGTGGTTTTCAAACATACTGATATTGACCGAAGCCATATCCATATTGTTTCGGTTTGCGTGGATGAAGAAGGCAGAAAGATTTCAGATAAATTTGCGAAAATGAGGTCTATGAATGTGTGCCGTGAACTCGAAATGAAACACGGATTGATACCTGCTACAGATAAGGAACACAAACAGAACGACAAGGTTTTCCGTCCTGTAAATTACAAAACAGGCAATGTAAAAAGTCAAATAGCTTCAGTTATTCGCCATTTGCCAAACTATTATCAATACCGAACTTTGGGGGAATACAATGCCTTGCTTTCTTTGTTTAATATTACGACCGAAAAGGTAGAAGGCGAATTGCAAGGAAAGATGCAGAAGGGTTTATTGTACATTCCATTAAATGAAAAAGGAGAAAAAGCAGGTCATCCGTTCAAGGCTTCGTTGTTCGGGAAAAGTGCTGGACTTCCAGCTTTGGAACTACATTTTGAGCAAAGTAAAATTGCATTAAAAAATAATCCTGTTCAAAAAACTTTAAAATCTGCTGTAAACATTGCTTTACAATCAACAAATGATGAAATGAGTTTTAAGAAAAAGTTAGTCGAACAAGGAATTAATGTAGTGGTTAGGAGAAATGACGCAGAAAGAATTTATGGAATAACTTTTATTGACCATAATTCTAAGACAATTTGGAATGGTTCACGCTTAGGCAAGGAACTTTCTGCCAATATCTTTAATGACTATTGGAACAATAATATCAAACCCGACATTAAAGAACCTGTCGTACAACCTCCAAAAACATCCACATCAAATGATGCAGATCTTCCTGCGGAAGAACCTCATCATTTGTTTGACTTCCTAAATACTATTGAAAAACACGAAGACGGTTTGATTGAAGCATTGGGTGGTTTGCTTCCCGAAACACAGGGCGAAGATTACGAAGAACAGGATTTTGCTAACAAAATGAAGAAGAAGCGTAAACGCAGGAGAAGTCAATAGTTTTTCTATGCGGATTTTTGTATCGCTACCACTTCCATTTTTGCTCATTTTTACTGTGAAAGTCTAATTTATCAAGGCTTTTTAAAGGGTTGGAAAATCGCTTTGAAAGGCAGTATTTGGCGTAAAACTATATTTACCATAGGCTTTATTTGGTAAATTTGGGTTTTAGTAGTAATTTAAGATAGCATGAAATACAAAATAGATAATATAAAAAAACAGAATACAAGGAAGTGATCGACATTTGGGAAGCATCTGTTCGAGCAACACATCACTTTTTAAAAGAAAAGGATTGAAGTGTGTAAAAAATGAGGAAGGCAAAATAACTGGTTTTCTTGGAGTAGCTGATCCAAATTTGGAAATGTTATTCATTCATCCATACTATAGGGGTAAACAAATAGGAAAAACATTATTGAATTATTCAATTGAAAAAATGAATGTAAAGAAAATGGATGTGAATGAACAAAACGAACAAGCAGTAGGTTTTTATAAAAAAGTGGGTTTGAAACAAAAAGTCGTTCGGAATTGGATTCATCGGGAAAACCATACCCCACTTTACATATGATATTAAAAAATTAATTACTGTTAATACCCAGTATACAAGATTATGAATTATGTGGTAAATTGACGTTTGCTTTCCGTAAGAAATTTTGTAGTAACAAAAACAATTGTTTACGAAGCATACAACCTTGCAAAAATGAGTTAATAAAGATTAATAAATAGTTTCCAATGAATGATAACGATACAAAGCGACTTTCCAGATTAACTGCAATTTTGACCCAATTACAGACGAAACGGTTATTAACTGCGAAAGAATTAGCTGAAAAGTTCTCGATTAGCAAGCGAACAATCTATAGGGATATAAAAGCATTAGAACAAGCGGGTGTTCCAATAATTAGTGAAGATGGTAAAGGTTATACTTTAATGGAGGGTTACAGAATTCCTCCCGTAATGTTTACGGAAAGCGAAGCCAATGCCTTAATAACTGCCGAAAAGCTTATACTAAAAAATAAAGATGCTTCATTTATAAAAGAATATTCAGAAGCTATCAACAAAATAAAATCTGTTTTACGTAACAATACCAAGGACAAAGCAAACTTACTTTCCGATCGAACTGTATTTAGACAAAATGCAGCCAACGACAGAACAAGTAATTATCTATCAACATTACAATTAGCCTTGACAAATTTTAACTTTGTCAAAATAAAATATCATTCACCCGACACCAACCAAACAACGGAAAGAACAATTGAACCTTTTGCCATTTACAGCACACAGGATAATTGGTTACTCATTGCTTTTTGCTCACTAAGGAAAGATTTTAGGGCATTTCGTTTGGATAGAATTCAAAACTTAGCCACACTAAATGAACAGTTTGAACCACATAAAATAACCTTGCAAGAATATTTTGAAATTTGCAAGGAAAAATATTTTTCACAACCCTTGACATAGGGCTGTCGCAATACCATTTTAGTTTTGTGGCTTAACTAAAAATTATTTCAAAAATGAACAAAGTAAAAATTGAGCCTTTTAAAGTAATCGGCATTTCTGTAAAAACCACAAACGAAAACAATCAGGCTGCAAAAGATATAGCAGATTTGTGGGGTAAGTTTATGAATGATAAAATTTTGGAAGCAATTCCAAACAAAATTGACAACACGGTATATTCCATATACACAGATTACGAAAGCGACCACACAAAACCATACTCGACAATTTTGGGTTGCAGAGTAGAAAATTTAAACAACATTCCCAACGGAATGATTGGCAAGTCGTTTGACGGTGGAAACTATGTAAAACTATCTGCCAAAGGGGATTTAATGAAAGATTTAATCATAAACAAGTGGTTGGAAATTTGGAAAATGAATTTAAACAGAGCATTTACGGCAGACTTTGAAGTTTTTGGCGAAAAAGCACAAAATCCAAGTGATGCAGAAATTGACTTTTTAATTGCTGTAAAATAGATAAAATGGTTGAGCAACTTCATAACTATTATTTGAATAAAGAAGAGCCAAACAAGAGTTGCTTGTTGGCGCTGCGAAGTATTATTCTTGACCAAGATACAAATGTTACTGAAACGCAGAAGTGGGGAATGCCCTGCTTCTGCTATAAGAAAAAAATGTTTTGCTATTTGTGGACAGATAAAAAGACGGACGAACCGTATATTCTTATGGTAGAAGGAAAATATCTTGACTACCCCGAACTGGAAGAAGGCGAACGTTCCCGAATGAAAATTTTTAGAGTTAATCCAAACCAAGATTTGCCTATAAAAACAATTGAAAACATTTTGCAAAAAGCATTGGACTTATACAGGAAAGGAACAATAAAAATTAAAGAATGACAGACAAAAGCACATTTGCAAAACGTTGAATTATGACAAATAAAAGTATCAAAATAGAAAAATATACAGATAAAGACAGAGAACAAATTCTTAACATTTGGGAAAAATCTGTATTGGCAACTCACGACTTTCTAAATCTGACTGACTTTGAAGAAATCAAACAACTCGTACAGACATTCAATTTTAATGATTTTGAAGTTTATTGTCTAAAACAAAATGACAAAGTAGCAGGATTTATTGGTCTTGCTGAACGAAAAATAGAAATGCTTTTCTTTTCGCCTGAATATATCGGAAAAGGTCTTGGAAGAAAGCTGATTGATTTTGCTTTTTCAGAATTACAAGCCGACAAAGTGGACGTAAACGAACAAAACACAAATGCGGTTAAGTTTTACAAAAAACTCGGATTTAAAACATACGAACGGACAGATAAAGATGACCAAGGAAAGGAATATCCTTTGTTGAGAATGAAACTTGAAACAACCGAAAGTTAGCAAAACACAAAGCCTGAACCGCTAACAGCAGTTTGGCAATATGGCGGCTGAAGTGCTTCTATGAAACATTTACGCAAAGTTCAACAGCAGTAATTCTATTGAACTTTTGTGCTAAAAATTCCCCTCCTTCATAAATTCCCGCAACGTTAGCGGTAATTTTAATAACCGACAGGAAGACAGAAACTACTTCAACAACTGAATAACATTCAATTTATAAGTTTTGCCAATCGAGATTTTATAATTTGAAATGAATATAACATTTCCTTCAATGCTTTTAATGTGTTTTGTAGCAACTGCAAAAGATTTGTGAACTTGTACAAACTCATTTGTAGGTAATTGTTCCAGAAAAGCAGAAAATTTTTCACGAATTGTAATGGTTTCGCTCGTGGTTACTATTTTGGTGTAATTTCCTGTTGCTTCAATGTAAAGTATGCTTTCAACTTCCAGTTGAATGTGCTTTTTGTTGCTTTGTACAAAAATCCGATTTGAAACCTCACTATTTTCAGAAGAAACGATTTTGTGATTAACAGAACTATCAAACGCCTTATTGATGGCTTTTAAAAAGCGTTCAAAACCAAATGGTTTTAGCAAATAATCAGAAATATTGTGTTCATATCCTTCTAAAGCAAATTCTTGATAAGCGGTCGTAACAATTACTTTTGGAGGATTTTTTAGCGTTTTTAAAAATTCAAAACCCTTTAAAACGGGCATATTCAAATCCAAAAAAATTAAATCAACTTCATTTTTGTTCAAATATTCAAAGGCTTCCAACGCATCATAACAGTTTTTCATTAACCGCATATCTGGTAGTAAATCGCAATATCCTTTTATGATGTCGTGAGCGATATGTTCATCGTCAATGATTAAATATGTTATCATAATTGTTTCAAAATTAGTTGAGCTTGATATACATTTTCTGTGATTGAAAAAGTCAATTCGTGCTGATTTGGGTAAATTAATTCTAATCTTCTTTTCAAGTTTTTCAAGCCAATTCCTGATTGGTTTTCGGCTTTATCATAATTATTTTCAATTGTAAAACAGATTTCGTTTTCAGAAGTTGTTAAATTCATTTTTATATAAGCATTCTCCCTCAAATTTTCAACTCCGTGTTTGAACGCATTTTCTAAAAGAATGATAAATAGCAATGGAACAACTTTCCGGTTTTCATCAATTTTACATTTAAAATCAACGTTTATTTGTTTATGGTAACGCATTTTGTGAAGCTCGATATAGTTGTTTAAGAAATCAATTTCTTCCTGAATAGTAACCGTTTCCTTTTCACCTTCATAAATGCTGTAACGCATCATATCCGAAAGTTTCAGTATCAATTCTTGTGCTTTTTGAGGATTTTTCGCCACCAAACCATACAAGTTGTTGAGCGTATTGAAAAAGAAATGCGGACTGACCTGGCTTTTCAAAAGCATTAATTCGGCTTTCATTTTTTCATTTTTTAGTTTGGACATAAATAAAAACTGACGAACCACCCAAAAAATACCTAAGCCGAGCAGAAATAAATAGTAAGTGACAACAAGAAACGCAACCTTTGGATGGTAGTTCCCTAAAAATACTATGGATTGGTTTTTAGTAAAAATTACTTCGTAAGTAGTAATCAATAGCGGAACAATTGCTATTACCAAAAGAGCAATTACAATCCATTTTATATTTCTTTTTATTAATGCCATAGTGCAATATTACAACTATAAATTGCCCACTGCAAGAACGTTGACAAACTGTCGCTAAACAGTTTTGAAACAATAGAAATGAGTGATAAAAGCACTTTGAGATGATGAAAATACTGTTTGTCTAATTACAGAAGTCGTTTACCACAATTGTTTTAGAAACGGAAAAAGCATTTATAGGTTTACAGAAATTTAATCGAAATCATATGAAAAAACGAATTTTTAGATATGTAAAACATATCATTATAACATTTGTAATACTTGGAATTTTGGCAATCTCATTCGGGTTGTATCACGGTGCAAGTTTTCGCTATGCAGAAAACCCTGAAATGATGAATTGGGATAAAGATGGTCCTTACCTATTTGATAAAAATGACAGTGTTGTAACGGTAAATTACATCAGAGGAAATCAGGATAAAGGGTTTTATTTAGACCAAAAAGAATATGCTTCCAATTCAAAAATCCCGGCTTATTGTTATTTTCCATTAGATGATACCCGTTTTGAATTTACCATCAACAGCAAAATTGAAATTCCGGCAACTATTTATAACGACAACGCTAAAATTTTTGCGATTTCCGATATTGAAAGCGGTTTTAAGACTTTCCGTGATTTTTTGATTACCAATAAAGTAATTGACGAAAAATTAAATTGGACATTTGGGAACGGACATTTGGTTTTACTTGGGGATTTCGTAGATAGAGATTTTTCGACTACACAAGTACTTTGGTTTATTTATAAATTAGAACAGGAAGCAAAAGAAAAAAACGGAACTGTCCATTACATTTTGGGAAATCACGAGTTGAAAAATATGCAAGGAAATTTTGAAAATACTTCGCCAAAATATTATCACGTTTCCTCTATCTTAAAGAAACAGCAAACCGACTTGTATGGTACTAATTCGTTTCTTGGAAAATGGATGTCGAGTAAAAATTCAATTGAAAAAATTAACGGAATTCTCTTTGCACACGGAGGAATACACCCAGATTTAGCAAAATACAAAACGAATTTAGATGAAGTAAATCAGACTATTCGTAGTAATTACTATAAACCATACTATCCTAATCCTGAAAAAAACTTGGAACAATTATTAATTTCTTCGCACAAAGGTATTGCTTGGTACAGAGGATATTTTAAAGATGATTTGACCCAAGAAGAAGTGGAACAAGGATTAAAGCAATTCAATGCAAAATCAATCGTGGTAGGACATACACTTCAATCGAAAGTCAACAAAAAACATAACGGAAAAGTGATAGGAATTGATGTGAAACATCCCAAAGATTACTCTAAAAGTATTCCCAACCAAAAATCGGAAGGCTTGTTGATTGAAGGCAATCAATATTACAGAGTTTTGCATAATGGAGAGAAGAAAGAGATATAGAATGAACCTCTTTATATTAAATCACCAAAAAGCCCTATTTAATCTAATTGTGCTTGCATTACAGCTGTTTTTTTGCTCTTGGCATTGATTTATCTTAGACCAGTTAAACCTTAGAATGAGTTTCCGTTGCATTCGTAGCACGCAGCGGAAACTAAACTACTACCCATTTTTTTATTTAATGTTACTCAATTTTTTAATCATTGCTTTTGCAGCTTCTGAATTTGGGTCTAACTCTAAAGCTTTTTGGTATGATTTTAAAGCATTTTCTTTATCGCTGTTTATGAAATAGGCTTCACCTAAACTATCCCAATTATTTGCATTATTAGGAAATAGTTTCACGTTTCCCTGAAATACAATTATAGCATCATCAACAGATTTTTCTTTTAAAAAGTTGTAGCCAATCTTGTTTAAAATATTCGATTTATCTTTTTTTATGGTCTTGTTAATTGCATCAATATAAGCATATACAAAGGCTTCTTTTTCATTGGTCTCAATAGTTGGTTTCACGCCTTTTCCCTCCCAGTTTGTTTTTGTAATCGGATGAATAGATTGGATGTAAGGAACCAATAATGTAAACTCGTCGTTTAAATTAATTCGTTTGGTCCGGTTTGCACCACCTTTAGTAATTTCGCCTACTACAACAGCTTTATCTAAATGTTTTAAAGTATAAGCAAAGGCTTCTGCCGCAGAAAATGTGTGCTTGCTTGTTAAAACGTAAACCGGTTTGTTGGTACTTCGCTTTCCTGCCACGTTTGCGAACGAATACAATTGCGTTTTTGTGTCTGTTTCTCGTTCATAGAAATCACTTAATAAAACGGGTTTTTCATCAAAAAAATAACTTGACAGCAATTGCATCATACTCGGAACTCCACCGCCATTTGAACGTAAATCAATAATAATTGCGTTGGTATTGCTTAAAAAATTCATCGTTGCTGTTGCGGTTTCTTCCGCATATTTTATATCTGCAAACAGGCGTAAATTCAAATAACCAATATTTCCGTCGAGTATTTTTGCTTCGGTAAATCCGTAATTAATATCTGCCATTTGCATCGCCATTTTTTTCTCCGTTTCCAATTTCATTTCTTCCGAAATAATACGTTTCTCTTGAGCAATACGCTTCGGTTCAAATCGAACTATAAGGTGCAGGTCTTTACTGATACTTTGCAGATCTTCAGTTACTATTTTAGAAAATCCGGAAGGACTTGTGACTTTCTCGTACTTATTAGATTTTAAATTCTTATCCAGCTCAGTTATCATTTTTTGGGATATCTCCAAATCGATATAAGATTGTGCAAGATACGTTTTTATTGAAGTTATAATCTCGCTTTTTTCTTTTGTTTGCAATGAGTTTTTCTCTTGTGCTACTACATTTTGTAGGGTTAACAATAGCATTACTAGCTTTATTTTAAAATAGCTTTTCATAATATTTTAATGTTTAAATTTTCAGCAAACATATAGGCAAACCAAAACGGTGTAAAGTTTTTTTCTTAAACGCATTGGTAATCATCACAGACAATTGATGAATGCTCACAAATTAAGTTGAAGCAGAAAAAGGTAGTGTTTATGCTATTTTAGAGTAAGTTGATGCGTATTGTAATCGAAAAAGGGCAATTATCGTTAATTTTGGCTTATGATTGCATTTCTCAAAAAATACAAAGCCTTCTTATACGGATTGCTAATCCATCGGGTATTAGTTATTGTTTTATTGCATTTTAATTGTATTCATATTGACAGTTCAGCCGTATTGGCAAATACGTTGAGCTTTATTTTTAGCTGGATGCTAATCTCTCTGCCTATTCATTATTTTTCGTTTTTAAAACAGCATAAAACCATCAGCTTAAAACTCATCGCACTGATTTTATTTTTTGTAGTCATTATTATAAATGATTTGAATTCCAAAATAGATGATAATCCGATAACTTTTGCTGGATTAATCAGCGTTGGACTTTGTTTTTTCTCCATTATAGCACCTTCCTATTTTAAGAAATACGCATTGATTATTATTGGTTTTTACATTTTAGCTTTCGGCTATTTCTACTACATCAGAGTTTATATTGATGATGCAAACCGTTATTTCCAACAAGAAAAAGAAATTAAAATCATCCTGACAATTCCTTTTTTTGTAATGCTTTTAATGTGGTTTTATCAGCAATGGAAGTGGTTAAAAACCCTGGAAGCAAAAAAATCAAAAGCAGAATTATCGTTATTGAAAAGCCAGATCAATCCGCATTTTTTTTTCAATACTTTAAATAATTTGTATGGCTTAATTATAGAAAAATCGGATGATGCACCAAAGGTTGTTTTAAAATTATCTGACATTATGCGATATACCATTTATATGGGAAAAGAAGATGTGGTAACACTAAAAGATGAAGTAGAATATTTAAAAAATTACATTGAGCTGCATAAAATACGGTATCAAAAAAAAGTGGATATTGTTTTTAATCAATCTCAAAATACTGATTATCAAATAGCTCCTTTACTTTTTATTATTCCTTTAGAAAACGCATTTAAACACGGCGTGGAAAGTTTAACTGAAGATGCTTTTATTCATATTCATATAAAAACGGATAATGACATCATCTATTATGAAATTAAAAATAACTTTGAACCTCGGAAAACTAATGAAATTGTTGGTATTGGAATTGAGAATTTAAAACAGCGTTTAAAATTATTGTATCCGAATAAACACAAAATTGAGATTGAAACTAGAGATTTTGTATATAAATTAACGCTAAAAATAGAAACGATATGATTGGCTATTTAATCATTGATGACGAACCTATCGCACATCGCATCATTGAAAACTATTGCGAAAATTTAGTACATCTCAAAAAGAAAGGGAATTGTTATAATGCGTTTGAAGCGATGCAGTTTTTAAATGAAAATACGGTCGATTTGTTGTTTTTGGATATTAATATGCCCAAATTATCGGGGTTCGATTTTTTAAAAACATTGCCCAATCCGCCCAAAATAATTGTTACTACTGCTTACAAAGAATTTGCTTTGGAAGGTTATGAACTTAATATTTCGGATTATTTACTGAAACCATTTAGTTTTGAACGATTTATAAAAGCGATTAACAAAACAATTGACACATTACAAAATAACAAAACTACTTCTCCATCTTTGACCAATGAAACAGGACCCAATACGAATAGTTTCTTCTTAAAAGGCGATAAAAAACATTATCAAATTCATTTTGAAGAGGTATTATTTATAGAAGCTTACGGACATTTTATCAAAGTGTATCTGAAGAATGAGATGATTATTAGTCCTCAAAAAATTTCAGATCTTGAAAAATTGCTCCCACAAGTAGATTTTATAAGAACCCATAAATCCTTTATTGTGGCTAAAAATAAAATCAAACAAATTGAAGGCAATAGGATTTTAATTGATGTGCATAAAATACCAATCGGACAAACCTATAAAGAAAATATCAATAAATTGATAAGCTGAATAAAGCCATTTCAGTATTAAAAAGTGCCAACAGAGTTTTGCATAATGGAGAAAAGAAAGAGATATAAAAATTCCAACAATTGTTATAGCGGAGGTTTTCCTTCGCTATTTTTATATTCAGATACATTCAGCCAAAGACTGCCACGCACCGCCATTGAATGCCACATTCTTATAGTCACTAAGTAGAGCCTTTAAATTCACGCCCGAACATTAAAAATTAAAATAATGCAGGGAGAAGACGATTTAAGAGGTTTAGCCAAAATAATGGCTTTTATGAGGGCAGTCAGTATCCTTTTGGTATTGATGCACCTTTATTGGTTCTGCTACGGTTTCTTTATGGAACGTGGCTGGACGTTGGAAGTAATCAACAAAATATTAGGCAACTTCGATAGAACAGCAGGTTTATTTTCACATACCTTATATACTAAAGCCTTCGCTTTGGTATTGCTTGCTTTAAGTTGTTTAGGAACGAAAGGCGTAAAGAATGAGAAGATAACCTGGTCTAAAATTTACGTGGCTTTGGGCGTTGGTTTTGTGCTTTTCTTTTTGAACACACCGTTGTTAAAGCTATCTTCGGTAATAGGTACATTCCTGTATATTCTTACTATCTCGTTAGGTTATATCGCTCTGTTGATGGCAGGTGTGTGGATGAGCCGATTGCTGCGTACCAACCTGATGGACGATGTTTTCAATAATGAAAACGAGAGCTTTCAGCAGGAGACTAAATTGATGGAAAACGAATACTCCGTCAATCTACCCACCAAATTTTACTACAAAGGCAAATGGAACAACGGTTGGATAAACATAGTAAATCCTTTCAGAGCATCAATCGTGTTGGGTACTCCGGGTTCAGGAAAATCCTATGCAATTGTAAACAATTACATCAAACAGCAGATTGAGAAAGGCTTTTCTATGTACATCTATGATTTCAAATTTGATGACCTTTCCACCATTGCCTACAATCATTTATTGAAGCATCACGATAAGTACAAAATACAGCCCAAATTCTACGTTATTAACTTTGACGATCCGCGCAGGAGCCACCGCTGCAATCCTCTTAATCCCGATTTTATGACCGATATCTCCGATGCTTACGAAGCCGCATACACGATAATGCTGAACCTCAATAGGTCATGGATACAGAAGCAGGGTGACTTCTTTGTGGAAAGCCCGATTATCCTTTTAGCAGCCATAATATGGTATCTGAAAATCTATGACGACGGAAAATATTGTACATTTCCTCACGCTATAGAACTCTTGAATAAAAAATATTCAGACGTTTTTACCATTTTAACCTCATATCCCGATTTGGAAAACTATTTGTCGCCTTTTATGGATGCATGGCAAGGTGGAGCACAAGACCAATTACAGGGACAGATAGCCTCTGCAAAAATTCCTTTGTCAAGAATGATTTCGCCACAACTCTATTGGGTTATGACAGGCGATGATTTTTCATTGGACATCAACAATCCCAAAGAGCCTAAGATATTATGCGTAGGCAATAATCCTGACCGCCAAAATATCTATTCTGCAGCACTGGGATTGTACAATTCACGTATTGTAAAACTCATTAACAAAAAGGGTCAATTGAAGAGTTCGGTTATCATAGACGAGCTGCCTACCATCTATTTTAGAGGATTGGATAACCTTATTGCAACTGCCAGAAGTAATAAGGTGGCCGTTTGTTTGGGCTTTCAGGATTTTTCGCAATTGAACCGCGATTACGGCGACAAGGAAAGCAAAGTGATCCAAAATACAGTGGGCAATATCTTCAGTGGCCAGGTGGTAGGAGAAACTGCCAAAAATCTTTCGGAACGTTTTGGCAAGGTGCTCCAGAAAAGGCAAAGTTTATCAATCAACCGCAATGACACATCAACATCAATTTCCACACAATTGGATAGCCTTATTCCGGCATCTAAAATTTCGACATTGACCCAGGGAATATTTGTCGGGGCTGTATCTGATAATTTTGATCAGCGTATTGAGCAGAAGATTTTCCACGCGGAGATTGTTGTAGATAATGACAAGGTAGCTGCCGAAACCAACACCTACAAAAAGATACCACAGATTTTATCCTTTGCTGAAAAAAGTGGCGAGGATAATATGAAACAGGAAATTGATGCTAACTATAAACAGATAAAACGGGATATTGTTCTGGTTATTGAAACTGAATTGGACCGCATTAAAAATGACCCCAATTTAAAGCATCTGCTACCAAAGGATAGCCCTAAGAAGAGCGAGTAAATGATATTCTAAGTTAAAGTTTTGACAATGGCTAGGCTTTTCTAGAAGTCCAAAATAAAACAAAACCCTCGGATAATTCAGAGGGTTTATTTATTTAATTGTTCAATATTTGCAGCATTCTGCAGACCTAAATGTCCATTAAATTAGATTTCTTATTTCCATTGTGCTAACAGTAGGCTTATTTTCCATTACTTGTGAAGCTTTTATTTTTTTTCAAATTCAAAGGTAGTTTCGCCATTATCTTTCAGAACGATGTAGGCATTGAACATCTTTCCTGACTTGCTTTTCATCCTTTTGATGAGTGAAGTCTTACCCTTGCTGACAAGGCTTTTAATATCGCCGACTGCGATTTGCACGCCACATACATTAAGGAACTGCACCCAATTGCACTTTTCATCAGGACACTTTACTATTTTGTCACGTATGATGAGTTGTTGGCTTTTACATTTGGGGCATATGAGGTCTGGCAAGTTATTTTTGGCAATGGGAGTCTGCAAAAGTTCATTGGTAATAGATGCAGCGTAATTTTCCATTTCCTTTTGAAATGTTGCAGCATCTGATTCGTTATTTTCGATTTTCTGCAATGCGAGTTCCCACTGGGCTGTCATAGCCACATCTGCTATTTTTTGGTCTTTGACCAATTCATATACCTGCAGTCCTTTTTCTGTCGGTATCAAGGATTTCTTATCCCTTTGGATATAATTACGGGTAAACAACCTTTCAATTATCGCAGCTCTTGTCGCCGGGGTTCCGATACCAATATTTTGCAAAGCCTTACGTTCATCTTCATTTTCAATTTCTTTCCCGGCATTTTCCATAGCCGACAAAAGGCCTGCTTCAGTATAAAGCACAGGTGGTTTGGTTTTCTTTTCCAAAACGGAAGCTTCTTTTATTTTAAGATCATTGCCTTTTTTCAGCTCAGGTAAATCCAGTACTGGTTCTGTATCATCATAGAAACTGCCTTTAATGGAACGCCAGCCCGCTTCTATAATCTTGCAGCCTTTAGTGGTAAAATCATAATGCAGTACCTGTAAACCGACATCGGTCAACTCTTTAATACAGGGCTGTGAAATGGCTTCGAGTAATCGAAATGCAATCATATCATAAACCGCATTTTCCTTTGGATTCAGGGCTGATGGGATTTTATCCGTAATCAATAATCCGTGGTGATCGCTAACACGCAAATCGTTCACGATACGTTTATTAAAACGTCCCCATTTCATTTTTGAAATAGCTGGTTTGCAGTTTTCCTTGTCTTGCAAAGCTCTCACAAGATTGGGTATGTCTGCCCACATATCTTCAGGAATGTATTTGCTTCCGGTACGTGGGTATGTGATGAACTTTTTTTCGTAAAGGTTTTGGGCAATGTTAAGGGTTTCTTCTGCGGAAAGGTTCAATTTTTTATTGGCTTCTTTTTGCAGCCCGGTAAGGTCGAACAATAAAGGCGGATGCTCTGTGACGCCTTTAATTGCTACCGATGTAACTATTGCTGTTTCGTTTCGCTGAATGGCTTTCAGCGTATCACTGGCAAGTTTTTTGTCTTCCCATTTGATTTTTGAGATACTTTTAAAATCTATTAATTGTTTGTTATGTGACAACTGTATCTGCCAGTAATTTTTTACCTTGAAACTCCCGTTTTCCAGATAGCGTCTGCATATTAAAGCCAGAGTCGGTGTCTGAACTCGCCCGAGTGAATAAACCCCGTTGGCTGCTGCGATGGAGAGCGCTTGTGTAGCATTGATACCCACGAGCCAGTCGGCACGGCTTCTGCCTTGTGCTGCTTGATATAATCCGTCAAATTCTTTTCCGTCTTTGAGATTATAAAAGCCTTTTTTAATAGCTTTTTCGGTAAGGGAGCTTATCCAAAGCCGTTCAAAGGGTTTGTTGCATTTTAGGTATTGGTAAATGTACCTGAAAATAAGCTCTCCCTCACGTCCCGCATCGGTAGCAACTATAATGCTATCGCTATTATTAAAGAGCTCTTCAATGATTTTCAGTTGTTTTACTGCAACTTTATCGGCAGAGTAGCCCGTATCTTTACGGACCTTTCTGACAGTCAGTAAAAAAGGGTTTGGAAGTATCGGCAGTGATCCTTTTTCAAATCCCGTGATGCCATAATCTTCGGGCATTCCTAATCCTACAAGATGGCCTAGCGCCCATGTAACAAAATAGCCGTTACCTGTCAGGTACCCATCTTTTTTTTCGGTGGCTCTGATTATAACGGCTATTTCCCTTGCTACACTGGGCTTTTCTGCAATAATTGTTATCATATCTTATTACATTTTACGCCCTTTTGATTTACCAGGTGCGTTTGATTCTTCTTGTTGCTGCTGTTGTTTATTGTCATCTGGATTTGTCTGTCCTGATTTTAATGGCCCCTTTATGTTCTTGGTAGCTTCATTAGTTTTGCCTTCGGAATTGACAGCGGTCTGCGTTTTATGCGCTTCAGAAGGTTTTATCTGTTCTTTGATTTTATCTGGATTTTGAAATGAAAAATCTGTTTTATTGGTTTCTTTGTTGTATGTGATATATCCATTGTATTCTTTTCCTTTTTTATCCACTAAGCCGCTGATATAAACCGTCTGACCATCTTTGAGCTTTTGATATTGCTCATTATTGAGTTCCTTATCTCTAAAGTTTTTTGGGGCTCCCTGAGTTTGGCTCTGCTGATTGCCTTGCGCCTGTCTGTTAGGGTCATTTCTGTCAAAGAGAAATTGAACAAAACGTTTATCGGCATTGAATTGCACAGATGCATCAAAGGCAGTTCCTTTCTTGGAAACCATTCCTTCTAGAGCAAGCGGTTTGCCTTCCAGCAAGGTTTGCTTTTGCTCTTCACTCAGCTTAATTCCTTTAATTTCATCGGGAATTTTAATGAAATCCGTGCGCAGTGCTATCACCTCATTGGTCAGCCTGTCTATACTGATAATGGAGGGCATGATCTCATTGTTTTTCGGATTGGTGAGATCCACTACGCGTCCCATATTGCCTGTTTTGAGTAGATTGTCTTTATCTTCCTTGCTGAACTCGTGACCGAAAAAAGGATAATTCAGATTAGGTTCTTTTCGGATGCCGTGAATGGCCAATACGACCTGTCCTTCCTCATTTTGTTTAAGCGATAAACGGGCATCCATTCTGGTGACGGCAGTACCAAGATTAAGACTTACCGGTACAAGTTCATTTGTTTTGTATCCTTTGAGTAGCGGATCAAGCAGGCTCATTTTTTCAAGTTTTTCTTTGCTTAAACCCAAATGGTTTAATGTTTCCCAATCGATTTGTTCCGGTTTGTATTTGTATTCACTTGTTTCCGGATTTGTCTGTGCTGTTTCCATATTAATTTCATTTTTTTGTTTATAATCTTTTACTTCGTGCTGTTTCATTAATTGCTCACCTTCAGGTGTGGGACGATCTATCTGTTTCTGCATCTCTTTTGAAGTATCAACAGCCAGCAGTGCTGGGATTTTGAAGAACGAAAAATTAGTTGGGTTCTTCAGCTGGCTGAAAAAATTTGAAAAGAAATTTGAAAACAAATCTCCCTGCTTATCTACCCGCATAAACTGATTCTGATTTTTGCGGGTAGGGTCAACGGTTTCCAGATTACCATTTTGGTCAATGCCTTTTACCGCCATGATTTTCTTTTTCTCTTTATCGAATACCAGCAGTATATCTGATAACTCTTCAGGAGTATTCAGTGCATCTTTAATTTGTTCGCTCATGATTTTTAATTTTAAATTCATTTGTGAAATTAAATCGTGAGAAAGTGCTAACTAAAAGCTGGAATCTGTTGGCGTTATTTTTCACTCCTTGGCGTACGTTTTGGGTATTCGGACATTAATACTTTCTCTGATAAATTGGTGTACATCCGATAGTTTATAATATATTTTTCCGCTGATGGTATAATAGGGCAGCCTGCCGATTGATCGGTAACGCTGGAGTGATCTCCCGCTTATCTTAAGCATCTGCAATATATCCTGATTGTCCAATAGCTCTTCGCCGTCAACACTTCCGCGCTTTTTTTCAAGTTCACTGATATGCGCGCTCAAAAGGTCGAAACGTTCTATCATCCTTTCCATCCAGGAAATGAATTCCATTCTGTCTATATTCATGGCTGTTTGTTTTACATTAATGATGCAAAGTTGCTGATGGCAAAAGTTTTTTATTGCCAATTTCCGCCAATGTAAAATGCTGTTTTGTGAAAGTTTTAACTGAATAAAAAATTAAGATGAGTTGCTGATTTACTGGGATAATGGAGCATATGAAAGTAATTATATGCTAGTAGTCATTCGATGCCAATTGCACCTCATTGGCAAGAGAATTACAAGTTTAAAAAGGCTCTTATAACTCTTTTTCCATGTGCTGTTTAAGGGATGATTTCAGCTGATCCAGAAAAATACTTTTGCTGTCAGTCCTGTCTTTCATCCGATGGAAGGCGTGATGGACATCACCGAGCTGGATCCTGAAAAGCAGCTGGAAAACCATACTGATTTTACGGATGCCGGCTTTTCCATGGGAAATGCTGCCTGATGCATGAAGAGCATAGATTAGTTCGATCAATGCATTCTTTGAATCTGTCCAGAAAAAATCTCTGTTAGCTGCATTACCATCTGAAAAAATGCTGGTCTGCTGCGTGTCGGGCTCAATTTTGGAAACGAGGTAACTGTTAAGAAGTTCGTTAGCAATTATACGCGCCACCTTATAATCATAATAGGTGGAAAATTGCGTGTCAATTTCAAAAACAAAACTATTAACTCCCTCATGAAGGTCTATTTTTCCCCGACAGAAAAAATGGTGGTCCCATTCGGTTCTTCCCGTGCGATAGTAGCGATAAAAGTCAGTGTTATAAAAGTGCTCTTTATATTCCTGCTTGAGGAGATTAAGCTCATTGGAAAAATATTTATGATGCATTTTTCCGGTTACAACAGGGCAGGATGCTTCAATTCGGAAAACTTTATTGTAGAATATCAGTTTTCCCAGTATTTGGGGTTTAATACTCTTAAAAAAATTAATCTCTTCATTTTCGTCGGAGAATCCCTTTTCTAAAACAATTTTTTTAACCGTAGCAAGCAGGTTTCGAAGTACGGTAGTCATATGGTAGGATTTTTCAATTATATGTTCAGGATCTAAGCTGAATTGCTGTTCTGCTTTTCGAATAACCTGAAGTGCGTTCTCACATGTAGATCTTATCATGACAACAGAATTTAGATTTATTTGAACAAGGAAAAGCTGGGGCATTACTGCCCAGAAATTTATGAGGTCACTTTTCGCTGGAATTAAAATGTAGATGGATCAGCGGGGGATGCTGGTTTCATTCTGCAGAGTCTGCATGAGTTCCATAGCAAAATTATCTCTGGCTTGTACGTAAGCGACCTTCGGTATTATAGAAGCTCCCAGTTTTTTCTTCTCAAAACTTGCCGATATGCCGAAATCGATTCGTCCAATTTCAAGCTCTCGTGCTCTTTTAATTGTTTGGTACAAAAGCTGTCTGTACAAGTTGAAGCCGTCACCAGCAATGTAGTCCATGCCGATAAGTTCAGGTACATATACTTTTCCTGAATTTTTATAGCAGAACATTATCCCGATGAAATCCCCTGCATTAACATCCTTGAGTCTTAAGATAATGAACTCCCAGTTTGCAGAGCTGTTCATATTTTCAAATACCTGCCTGTTGTAGGTAAAGGTATTTATGGCAAGATTGTGGTCCTTTACGTTACAGTATAATTGGTAGGCCCTGTTTAGTTCTTCTTGACTCAGGCAGTCTTTAATTTCTACATCATAGAATTTTTCATACGGCAGTATTTCCCGATTGAAATGCTGGCGGGAGCGCGTAGAAAGTAGGGAACCATAACTTTCTGCTGCAGACCATTTTTTATTTTCAATAACACATGATTCGGGCATATCGATCCTGAAATACCCTTGATTTCTAATCATTTCATCGAAATGGAATCCATTTTCAAAATCACGCAGAATGAGCATATCGGCCGATAGTATATTGTATGATTCCTCCAGCTTGTTTAACAGCATTCTCATTGATTGCTCTGCAAGAGGATTATCCTTGTCAATATAGCAGTGCAGTCCCTCAGTAAACAATGAACCTGTGCTTAGAACTTTGGAAGTCATATGCATGGGGTCTGTTTTTCGAGTTTCTTCAAGGTGCCTTGATACTGATTCTGTAGCCAGCATATCATCTTTCCATATCCCGAATGTACAGAAGGTCATTAAAACCACCTGCATGTTTTGGTCACGAATAATATAATAGAAGAAATCCAATTTATTGCCTGGATCCTGAGCGTTTGCGAAAGTCTGCTCAAGATAATGCATTCCCTCCCAATTAAGGATATTATAAGCGCCCAGATACTTGTTCCATTCCTGCTTGTCGATGTTCTCTATTGTTACTTGTTGTTCAATTTGCAGTAGTTCTGTTTGCTGTTTTTGAGCAGGCAGCTTCGTTTTGATGTCCATTCTAAAAGCCTGCCGTATCTTTTGCTCACTGCTTCCAGTTTCTTCTAGTGCTTTGTGGAAGTGGTAATCCATTGCACGGGCAAGATCTATTATATCTTCAATTTTATTATGTGCAGATATCGTGATACGGATTCCAGTATTTTTTATGGGTACTGCCGGGTATATGCCAAGATTGAGGTAAAAGCCCTCTGAGAAAAGGCGCTTGGTAAAATTATATGCAGTTGATGGTGTGCCCATTCCAAGAAAGAAAACGGGAGAATCGTTTTCAGAGACAAGAGGCAGGCTGCTTTTTGAAAGTAGCGTTCCGAAATGTGTTATTTTTTTTGCAAGTTGAGATTGTTGCTCATAGATTTCCGAAGAGAGATGTATGTCACAGGATGCGATTGCAGCGGCAACTGATGCCGGTTCTAGCTGAGCTGAGAAGGTAAGAGGGCCTCCAAAAGTTTTAATTTTTTCACGTAATTTGCGATCACTGCAGAAAAATGTAGCGCCGCTGGCACCAAATGTTTTGCTCAGTGTGCTGACAACCACAATATTTTCTTCCAGCGTTCCAATAGCGTCAAAGATAAATCCCGTTCCGTTTTTTCCTTTCCAGCTCATTCCGTGGACATCATCAAAATAGAGGTGAAGCTGCGGATACTTTCTGGCTAGGTTCAAAAGCTCCTCTACTGGTGCATAATCGCCGTACATAGAATAAACACCATCGGCCATGTACCAGATTTTGCCGGATTTGCCCATTAGCGTGCGAATTTTGTCTTCCAGCATTTCTAGGTTGTTATGGCGTATCATCTCCACTGGTATTCCCCTAAGTTTAAGAATATGACAGGCATTCTGTACACTCCAATGCGCTTGATGATCAATAATTACGGCATCTTCATCTCTTATCAAGGTGGGGATAATTGCGATATGTCCAAGGGTACTGTTCTTGGTGATAATTGGCGGTATACTGTACATCTGCTCAATTTTGCTTTCCAGTTCAGCATATAAAGGATGTGAGAGATATGTTTTAGAAAGTGGGAACTGCGTCCCATAATTACTTATGGCATTTATTGCGGCCTCTTTCAGCCTTTTGTCCTGTTCGAGTCCAAGATATCCTGTAGTTCCGAAATGGAGCATTTCGCTTCCGTTAATTTTTATGGTTCGGCCATTGAGATATTCACCTTCTGCGTATAGGTGCAGTATGCCTTTTTCTTTTGCATTTGAAAAAACAGTATCAACTGTATCGATAAAATTGTTGTGCTTTATTTTTGCCATTTTCTATAAGATTTTTAGGGTTATGTGTTTTTTATATTTAACTGTCTGAAAAACAGTTGTCTAAAATTCTTTATAAAAAATGGAAATATTTTTATTTTACGATATTTTACTCCCATTATGACAAGTTTAGTTCCCGATTTAGCAACGAATTTGATGTTTTTGCAAGAAATAATCCACATTTGGCAATTATAATGTTTCTTAATCTTTATATTTTTGTTAAATTACAACCCCTTATTTAAAACTGATAAGACATGAATGCAGCACATGAATCTTATGAGAATCAAAGCGCGAGGTTTTGGATTGAAAAAGGAATTCTTTTTTTCCAATACAAGCCCAATACGACTATTGATTTAGAAGTGGCAATGCGTGTCGTAGCTGACAGAATTGCATTGCAGAATGAAAGACCACTTCCGGTTTTTTGTGATATAAGAGGCATAGCCTCAATTGACAAAGCAGCCAGAGACTATCTCGCCAAATCTGGTTCACTGCTTGCAAAAGCAGTCGCTCTGATCGGCAGTGAAAATGTTTCCATGACAATGAGCACTTTTTATCTGGAAATCAGCAAGCCCTCTGTGCCTACAAGAATCTTTACTATTGAGCAGGAAGCACTGGATTATCTTAAAGGCTTTCTTTAGTGATAAAGCAGCCAGAAAATACTAAACATATAAAATCAGAACTGATGAAAAGCCCCCACAACCGCAAGCGGATGATATTTATGCAGAAGATGTTATTTGAGATGGCACGGGGCAATTTCAATAACCAGATTCCCCTGAGTACCTATGATGATGAAATTGAGACCCTGGTGGTTCTGGTAAACATGGTCGCTGAAGAACTTAAAGAGTCTGCCTTTCATTCCGGTTTTGTAAATCCCTATATTACCCACAGGATGGTAACACCTGCGACTTTTATTTTGGATGAAAACCATTATATAAAAAATGTAAATCATGGTGCCTTGGAAATTTTGGGATATAATGCAGCAGACATGCTCAGACGTCCGATACAGGATTTCTTAAACGATGACTTCAGCAGTATGTCTGAACTTGAGATAAAAGAACTGGAAGAAATGCTTTTATCAGGTGAAATCATTACACTGAATTTTATAACATTCAAAAAGCTGAGTGTAACTGCCGAGTGTTCCGTATCGAGATTATTGGATGGTAAGTTTACCGTTCTTAGTTTTGTGGCTCCCTTTCTTCAGGTTAAGGAACCTGCTTTGGAATCTTTAGATATAAAATCAGACAAACATTCTAATTTCGGACAAACTGATGCGCGCCTGCTGCAGCGGGTTTATGATTATATATTAGCAAATCTGACCGAACCATTACCATCCATTAAGGAACTGGCAAGACAGTTCGGTACAAATGATTTTAAACTTAAAGACGGATTCAGGCATTTTTTCCATACAAGTGTCCACAAGTTTTATACAGAGCAGCGCCTCAAAAGGGCTTACCTTATGATAGAGCAGACCGATATTCCCCTGAAGAATATTGCCTTTATGAACGGTTTTAACAGCTATCCTAATTTTTCTAAATCATTCAAGAAGCAGTTTGGATTTTGTCCTAAAGAACTCGGTAGAGGAAAAGCCGGTAGTTTTTTTCCATTGGATCACTTTAATCCTTCATAGTTAATTTTTGCTCCCGATAGTATAAGTGTTATTGTTTTGAAATTCAGAATTTTACATTGTTGAATTCAAAAGGACTAGTTATGAAACTTAATATTAATACGGGATTTAAAAAATATACTATAGAAGTTATCTGTATCCTTTATATACTTCTTTTTGTATATGCGGCTGTTAGCAAGCTGTTGGATTTTGAGAATTTTCAGGTTCAGCTCGGGCAGTCACCTTTAATAAGTTCATTTGCAGCTTATCTGGCATTTCTTGTGCCTGTGGCAGAAATAGTTATAGCTGTACTTTTAGCAGTGCCTAAATTCAGAAAAGTAGGTTTATATGCGGGGTTCGGACTAATGGTTATATTCTCAATTTATATTTATTTAATCTTAAATTACAGTTCCTATATCCCTTGTTCCTGTGGAGGAATTTTGGAAAAAATGAACTGGGACCAGCATTTTTATTTCAATATTTTTTTCTCCGTTCTTGCCTTCATTGCTTTAAATTGTTTGGAAACAGATGCATTACGTTTCTATAAAAGAATTACAGTTTCTATTGTTTCTTGTATTATTCTAATGGTTGGACTTTATATAAGATCAGATCAATTAGCACATAAACAGAATAATTTTACCCGAATATTTCCACCATTTCCTGCTACGCGTGAAGCGGCTCAAAATCTAAAAGCTAATACTTATTATTTTGCAGGTCAGAACGGAGATAAAGTATATCTAGGAAACCCTACGGCGCCTGCAGTTATAACTGAAGTTCGTACAGATTTTGGTGAAATGCGGACTTATCATTTTCAAATTACAGATACTCTTTTTAGATTTCTGAACATAAAGCTAAAAGTGATACCTCCTTATTTTTTTGTATATGATGGTAAAGTTCCGTGCATTTTTAGAGGAAGACTCAACAAGTTAAAAGCTGAATTGCAGACAGCAAGGATACCCGGATTTACAAAAGCTTCCGTTATAGATTCTACCACATTTATAATTCGGAATCTGAACAATAAAAGGGAAAATTTACTTTCGCTATTGGATATATCGAGTTCTAAGTTACAGCCTTCATATGAACTCCTCCAAAAGCAGTCTGATGGTCTCTTTGATACAGATGGTATTTTGCAGTACAGTAAAGAGACAGAGAAATTTGTATATCTATATTATTATAGAAACGAATATATAGTGACTGATGACAAACTTAAACTATTGCACAGAGGTAACACAATTGACACCACTAGTAAAGCTTCACTGAAAATTGAATATATAAAATCTAAAAACCAACGTACATTCTCAAACCCTCCATTATTGGTCAACCGCCTTAGCACGCTTCATCGTAATTTACTATTTGTCAATTCTATGCTGCCAGGGCGATTTGAGGGAAAAAAAATGTGGCAAAATGCCAATGTAATTGATGTTTATGATGTACTCAATAAATCTTATTTAATGAGTTTTTATATCTACAAGGTGGATGGAGAAAAAATAGATGATATGATAGCCACAGATTCACATATCTATATTATTACGGGAAGTAGAATGGTTTCATACAAGTTCAGTGATCCGCTTAAAAATAAAATCAAATTTTAAAATGTTATATGTCGGGCCGGCAACAGGGGTGAGATCGAAAACCTGTAGAATAGAGTAGATCAATTTTATTTCATATTAAATTTTAGAAATTATGAAAGTTTTATCAATTAAATTAATTCTGCCAGTGGCTGCTTTTGTACTGGCTTCTGCGGGAGCAGTGAGCACCAGCAACTCAGTGAGTGCTATCAAGACTACAGATGTTCAGGGATGGAAAAGAATCGCACCTTCTAACTGTGAGCCTGTACGTGAGTGTAATAATATAAGCGAAGCTTTTTGTGTTGATGCATCCAATAATCAAATGTATGGAAAACCAACACCTGCTTCCGATTGTACTGAATTGCTTACGCATCAGCCTTAATATCATCGATTAAGGCTGAGAATCAAGCAGACAATAATTTGTTATTGTCTGCTTTTTTTATTGTAAACCTTTTTTAATCCAATCTGTTGGAGGCTCGTTTTTTAAATAAAAAGCCAGCCAATCATTAAGACGATTATATAAATCAATCTGGCTTTTTTTAAGCATTAAAGAGTGTGATTCTGTTGGATACATAAGTAAAATGCCTTTTTTCTCCAATCTTCTTAACGCGAGATATAATGCAACACTTTGATCAGGATTTACCTGTCTGTCTTCAGCTCCAGACCAAATTAACATTGGAGTATTTATACTTTCCACATAAGTTGATGGAGAATTTCGTTCATAATTTTCTCTTCCTTCAAATAAGGAAGTACCCATTCTCCACTGCTGTGATTCAAATCTCCATAATTCAGGTTTTCCTGCACTTTCACTTATTGATAAATACATCCTTTCCAAATCAAAAATTGACACTCCTGAAATAGCTGTCTTAAAGAGATTAGTTTGAGTAACTATAAAATTAGTCTCATAACCACCGAAGGATTGTCCCATCAATGCTATCCTTTCTTTATCTATTATTCCTGACTCTATTACTTTTTTAGTCGCAGCCAGTACACAATCGACAGCGGAGAAACCAGTGTCACCGATTTTATATTTAATGTCAGGCATTAAAACAAAATAGCCTGCTGCTGTGAGGGACGAGAGATTAAATCCTGTCAAATTATATCGGGAAGGATTGGTATAATATAGATTCCTATAGCTGAGTTCTTCATATACGAATACAAGCATTGGATATTTACTTGTAGCGTCATAATTAAAAGGATAATACAAAGTTCCATTCAACTCCTCATTTGCTGAATTTTTGTACTTTATGAATTCCTGTCTGCCCCAATTATAATTAAAATGATGCATATTACTTTGGAAGACCAGTTTTTTTTCCTGTGTGTTAGGGTTTAGATAAACGAGACTAGGAGGAGAGTCATAGGACTGAGTTATGTATATAAATTTATCAGTATTAATGGATTTTGATATTTTGGAATGTAAAGATTTACCATAGCTAATCTCTTTGAGATCTCCTCTGGGAGAAAGTAGAAAAAAACCAGTTTGATTTTCACCTGTAGCGGATAGTGTAATTGGTTTGTCTAAGTCTACTTCCTGGCCAATATTCCCTGAATTAGGAAAAAAAACTTTCTTGTCATCAGGTACTGTTTTGAATTTTATTTTTTTTTCGCTACCTCTGGTTATTTTTGAAGTTTTTTTTCCGTCTATAGAAGCTTTCCAAATATCAAAACGGTCATACAGCAGTATATATTTATCATCTGAGCTCCAGCCACCTATGCCATATGATTTTTTTTCCTGAGCATATTCTATGTTTTCAAAATTTCTGCTGTCTGTATTGGCAAGTTTTATTTTAACTTTTGTCTTAAAATCATAGACCCACCATTCATTATTTCTTAAGTAAGCAATGTATGTGCCTTTGGGCGACATACTGGTGTTGTGCAGGCCCATTAGATGATCTTCGAGAAGCAGATGCTGACTACCTTTTCGAAGATCTGTAACATAGTAGTCTACTTTTCGATTTTCACCGTATTGTGGTTTGCCTTTGTTAAAGCCAAAGACCAAGGCAAAATCTTTTGAACTGTTCAGGGTACAGTAAGGTCTGTCCTTGTCTGTTATTTTTAGAAATCTTGCGTTTTGAGGCTGCCATGAAACTGTAATAAGCGTATTGTCTAATTCTCCTGAATGCACTTTTTCTGAATAGACAACTGCATCATTCGTGTTCCAAATTTGGACCGGATCGAGAATTTCAGATTTTAGCGTTTTAGAAATATTGAATATCAAACGGCTGTCGTCTGGGGAGATGGTTAAAGTATTAGGTATTGCGCTTACCTGAAATCCCTCAGGGAAGTCCTCTGTACTCTGAGGCATAAATTCGGAAAGTTTATTATGCTTAACCAAATAATGAAATAACTTGTTTTGGTTTTGTTTACTGTTTTGAGCCAAAAATGCAAATGAGCCGCTGCTTTCGCTCCACGTTAAATTGGAATAAATTCCCTGTCTTCCTTCCAAAATTTTAAATTTTGAAATCACTGCGCCAAGTTTAATTAACAAAATACTTTTAATCTCTTGGTTATCAATAAAACCAACCAAAGCATTCCCAAAATTATTCATTTTGTATTCCTTAACCCCTACAATCATCTCTAGAATTTTGCCTTCAAAATTTCTTACCGACAACAAGTTTTCCTTTTTGTTTTGTTCTAATGTTATTAGATATCGATTATCTGCTGAGACAGAATATTTCTGGATACTATCTAGTTTTATAAGTGTTCCTTTTTCTAAATCAAGTAAGTGCAGTGATCTTGCTTTATCTAAAAAAATGAAAAGCTTTTCATTAATAAACATACCTTCATTTGCATTAGGGAATTGAAAGCTGATTTTATTTTCGACGCTTTTCACGAAAAGTGTGTCTGGGAAGTCGTCATACTTCATGCAGTAAGAAGCCCAATTTCCTTTTTTTGAAAGTGATTGATTCATCAAAGTGCCCCACTTACTGTAATCAGAAACTGTTATATTCTTTTTTAATTTTACCTGACCGCTTAAGGTATAAGCGAATAGTAATAAAATAAGATTTAAAACTCTAAAGTTGTAAATGCAGCAAAAAATCTTTTTTGTATTGAAAAATAGACTCATTTTAATATCCGGGATTTTGAGGAGTTAAAAATGGATTTGAGTTCATTTCGGACAAGGGAAGTGGCCAAAGTGAATCTGTTGTGTTCCATCCGGTTTTTGTACCCAAAACATTCTCTAACTGATTCCATCTTTTTAGGTCAAAAAAACGATGCCCGAATTCGCTGAATAATTCAACTCTTCTTTCATGTTCTATAGCTTTCAGTATATCATTATGAGAAACTGCCGTAGTTCCTGATAATCCGGCACGATTGCGGATTACATTTAAATCTTCAACTGCGCCGTTTAGCTCTCCTTGCATGGCTCTGGCTTCAGCCCGGATCAAGTATTGTTCTTCAAGTCTCAGTACTACAGAATTTTCCTGAGTGACAGCAGTATTGTTGTTTTGTTTGTATTTAAAAGGATGGTACCATTTGTTGGTTCCATTTGTAACGGTTTTTATCCATGAAGTTTTTCTTAAATCATTTGTTTCAAACTGAGTAATTAAACTTTCAGTAAGCGAAACCCTGGAAGGCGGACCCGCCTGAAAAATAAAGGTAGCACCTTGATAGGTATTGGCACCATTTGGACCGGCTGATAACTGCCATATTGTGGCCGGGCTGTCTTTTAAAAATACAGTATTGAGATTAGGACCAATACTATACAACGATTTTTCATTTAAAACAGCCGACGCCATTGTTTGAGCTTCCTCGTAATTATTGTTATACAAATAAACTCTTGCCAGTACTGACTGAACTGCTGAACGATTTGGACGGATTCTGTCCGATTGGATGTATGCTTTTCCAAGTAAACTCGCAGCATCTTTCAAGTCGTTAATTACTTTTTGATTTACTTCGGTGCTGTTTATTCTCACTGCATTTTTATTTTTATTATAGTCTGTTGTAGTAATGTAAGGCACATCACCATATAGATTAACAAGATGGAAGTGCAGAAAGCCGCGGAGAAATAAAGCTTCTCCCTTTAATTGTTTTTTTACATCTTGTGATAGTGCAGTTGAATTTTCAACTCCTTCTATTACTGCATTTACTGCATATATCTGGCTGTATGTCCTGTTCCATATATTTGAAATGTATGTCATTGATGGGGATAATGTATTGGAATAAAAAGGTGCTGTTGTATAAATTCCATCTTCAAATGAAATGAGCTCGTCTGCATAAGTTCCCAAAAGACAGGAAAGGCCATTAATTTTTCCAGTAATTAAACCCTGTTCTCGCATCTGCGCATAAATATCAGTCATAGCAGCGTTTGCCGTAGCAGCATCCCTATAGACGGACTCAGTGATCAATTGTGAATTAGGCTGTTCTATTTCGACAAAATTGTCACAACTATAACTAATGGTTAATAATCCACAGATTATTAACTTTATATAGTAAACTTTCTTAAAAAAATATTTTTTCATAAGTAACTGCTTTTGATATTAAAATGTAAACTGCATTCCAAGAGAATAAATCCGCAGAGGCGGTAATGTACCCCCTAGTGTAAATTCAGGATCTGCTCCTTTATAAGAAGTTATTGTAAAAAGATTTTGTGCCTGAAATGATAGACGGCAGCCCATATTAGGTGTTAACTCTTTAGGGAAATTGTAAGATAGCGAGACATTTTTAAGCCTTATAAATGATGCATCACTTACAGCCCCCGTACTTAAACTGAAGAATTCACTACGCTGTGAGGCTAATTGATTTGTGTTTGTTGCATATCTCTGATAGGGCGCTATATCCCCGGGCTGACTCCAGCTGTCAACGTATTCAGTTGGTTTATTGGCGAAATGTCCTGCCGAGCGCTGGGTATTAGCAAAATTAAAGTTCTCTTGTTTCACAAATTGAAAAAGAAAGTCCAGCTGCAGTCCTTTAAAGGTGAGCTGATTGTTCAATCCTCCGTAAAATTCAGGATTGAAATCTCTAACTGTTTCGCGATCATATTCATAGGAAATGATTCCATCACCGTTTACATCTTCAAATTGATAAAGACCTGTTTGGGGATCAACGGATTTGAAGTTAAATAATTTTCGAATTGTAGTTGGCTGGCCCACTACAAATTGACTTCTATAACTTGAGTTTTCTAAACCGGGAAATGACAGAAGTTTATTACCTGCTTTAGTTATATTGAAGTCAGTCGTCCATGTGAAATTTTTGGTCTTAAAGGGATTTATACGTAAGGTTATTTCGAGTCCGTAATTTTCCACTTCTGCATTAAGGTTCTGCTGAATTGAGGCAAATCCGGTAGTTCCGGGAAGAGGTAAGCCAACCAGTTGGTTAGAAGACCGGTTTTTATAGTAAGAGGTTGTTAGAAAAATTCTGTCGCGTAGAAAACCCAGTTCCAAGGAACCTTCCCACTTCTTATTTGTTTCCCAGCTAAAATCAGGGTTGTATAAACGGGCAGGAAGCAGGCCAATGACGCCCCCGTAATTTAAGTTGGAACTTGCGTAGGTATCTAGAAATTGATAGTCTCCAATCTGGTCACTTCCAGTTGTTCCATAACTTGTGCGCAATTTTCCAAAACTTAAAAAATTAACTTTATCTTTTACAAATGATTCATTTGAGAATATCCATGCAAGCCCTGCTGCTCCAAAAGTTGAAAACTGTTTACCAGGACCAAATCGGCTTGAACCGTCCCTTCTGGCAGTCAGATTAATTATATATTTGCTGTCATAGGTGTAGTTTAAACGCCCAAAAAAGGCTTGATATTTATAGATGATTTCATCGTTATTCAGAATAACGGTCTGAGATGCTGATGAACTGTTATAAAGCAGACTGTTGTTTGAAAATCCGCTGGAGAGAAATGCTAATTTCTCGCTTTTTTGATTTTGATATGTTGCACCTGCAAGAATGTCTAATGAAGAGTGTCCAAAAGTTTTATTCCAGTTTAGCTGCGGTTCAACAATCCATGAGTTTCTGTTAAACTGATTTTGATAAATTGATGATTGCTGACTGGTAAGATTAAATGAGGGATTATACATTGTGGAAGGAAGTGAGCGACTGTCAATATTCTTTAAGTCTGTAAATCCAAAATTGGACTTAATTAACAGGTTGTCAATTATTTTATAAGAAATAACAGAATTCGCGATCAAATCCGTTGTGTTTGCTAAACTTTTGCTTTCTAGATTTGCTAGGGGATTCTCCCAAGTATTGTTTTCCCAGTTCAAGTTTCCATATTGGTCGTATAAATTTGGAGCGTTCGGTGCAAGCTGACGTGATAAGGTTACAAAATCTATCCACGGAAGATCATTGTCTTGTACCATATAACTTGCTGAAAAATTAAAAATGAAGCGATTGTCTACTGACTTATGATTAAAACTAAATCGGCCGCCGCCTTTTTTATATAAAAAATCGCCGGGATAAACACTGCTTTCGGTTCTGTAATTCCCGCTAAAGAGGTATCGTGATTGTTCAGTACCACCGCTTGCAGTGGCTTGGATGAAAAATGTTTCAGCCGTCCCGCCAATAAGCTCTTTTTGCCAATCGGTGTAACGGTTCTGATACCATGTTCCGTTCACATCATAGGCATTAGCAGGGTATGTTGTAATTCCGTCATTAGCAAATGCTTCCCTGCGCATATTAAGATATTGGTCAGTGTTCATCATTTTCATCATTTTTGTTACTTTACCAAATGAATGGTTAGTGTCAATGTTGAAAGTGGTTTTTCCTGTTTTTCCTTTTTTTGTGGTTATCAAAACTACTCCGTTCGCACCTCTTGAACCGTAGATTGCAGTTGCATCAGCATCTTTAAGCACCTCAATGCTCTCAATATCATTTGGGTTAATGCTGGCTAAAGGATTTCCGTCACCGGGAATTGAAGTAGAAGTCTGTCGGTCGCTGATAGGATCACTGGAGTAGGGAACGCCATCGATGAGGTAAAATGGTGAATTTGCACCGGTTCTAAGACTATTAAGTCCCCGGATATTAATTTGAAAACCGCCGCCTGCAATACCGCTTTCCTGAACTACATTTACACCGGCCATTCGGCCCTGCATAGTACCTACAACATTCGTTATAGGCTGTGTTGCTATATCTTTGGATGTAATTCTGGAGATACTTCCTGTTCGTTCTTTGTCTTTTACATAGTAATAGCCTGCGTTTACACGTACTTCCTGTAGTGTTGTGGTGTCTTCAAAAAGTATAATTTTTACAACTGAACGCCCTTGAATAGGAACAAGTGCAGTTTTAAATCCTATAAAAGACACGACCAGTGTGTCATAGGGAGAGCAGGAGAGTGAGAACTGACCGCTGTAATCGGAAATTACTGCATTGTTTTTTTTGTTTTTAATAGAAATGGTTACGCCAGGTAAGGGATTAGTACCGTCGTTGACAGTGCCTTGAAGCTTATGTTGTTGTGGAGATAATTTGCCTTGCCGAGAGTGACTTTTGGCAGACAGTGGCGAAAAAGACATAAGAAAACCTAGAAAAATTAGGCAATAGATATCTGTTCCACCCTTGGAAAATGAAAAATTATTCATAATTTCGGGATTGGTTAGTTAAATATGATTTGATTAGCTACGGTCCTCTACGTCAGTTAGTCGCTACAGTAGAGGGCCATTTTTTATATTATAGAAAGAATATTAAACCTTCAATTTATATACTAGTTAATTTATTTCATTGGCATTTAAGTTTAAAAGTTTACTGATTGAGAAGCCACACTGCTTCTCCATATTGCAGCTAGGTTTGGGCAGTGTGTTTCTCAACTAACTAATTCCACATTTGTTGATGATTACGAAACTTAAAAAAAGATTGGCGTTTGCTAAGAATGGGAGCGGAATAGTGCCTGACGTATGGTCAAAAAAAAGGCATGGAACTCAGCATAAACGTTTCAGAGGTACTGGTATACCCTACACACGAATAAGTGAGCCCACGCCAATGACGTGAGCATCGTACTTATCTTCTCGTGTGTTAAAAATTACCAGTTTTCTGAAACGAGATTCTAAGCGAATGCTTCAAATATTTTATATGAAGAATCGCAAAATTACACTTTTGATTGTAATCTTCTGACAAAGATAATTATTTTATTTATATTACCGAATTCGGTAACGTTATTTTTTCAAGTTTTATTCAAATTGCAGTAAAAGATCGCAATGAAGAACGAAAATAAAACAAAAGAAATTAAAGAACTGATTGCACAGAAAGTAAAGTCATTAAAGGGTGATATAGCATATACTAAAATCGCATCTAAATGTGAAATTCACAGTGGAAAGATTAGTAATATAGCTAATAATCGAATTGATTGCCAACTTTCAAGTTTGATTGAACTTGCCAAAGGACTTAGAATTCATCCCAGTGAACTATTTAATATTGATTTTGATTTCGATAAATATTACAAAGAGTTAGATTCTACAAATAATTCAGAAAAAAAGAAATAAAAAAAGATGCCAGTGGCATCTTTTTTTATTTGATTGAAATTACAAAAACACGTATTTATACGGGGTTTATTTACTTATTAAAAAGCTAATTTGTCATCTCTAAGGATATTTATGGAAAACCGTAATGAAAGTATAAGAGGTTCAGTAAGTTTGGTATTAAAAGATTAAAAATGGCATAAAGCCAACTGAAAATATGCGGTAATTAGACATTCTATTGCAAGAATAAACGAGTTGTGCTATTTTCGAGCTACACAGACCTAAAAGAAAATGCTTTTAATAAATAAAAATCTGAATATGAACTTATTAGAATTTGAGAATAGAGTTAATTTAATAATATCAGATATAAAAGATAATGGTATTTATCCGAAGGAAAACAATATTATTGATTATAAACTTAAGTTAAATATAACGTCATCAAAAACTCCTGTTGAAAATTTTTTGATGAATTTTGCGAAAGATATACTTTCTTTTTCCAATGCAGATGGCGGAATAATTCTGATTGGAATAAATGAAACTACAAGTGGAGTTTATAATGATACTGGACTTGATATACCAAATATAAATTTATTGACAAACATTGATTTAAGTGAAGTTACTCAACAATTTGTTAAAATTACGAATGTTGGTGTTTCATTGGACTTACAAATGTTTCAACTTGTATCAAGAAAATTTTATTATTTAATAATTGAAAAAAGTAATAACATATTAGTGCCAAAAGATAATTATCCCGATTACAAAATTTTAAATGGTGCAATTTACTATCGTGGCGCAAGTAAAAATGAGCACGCTAATCAATCAACTGCAAGCTTCAATAGATTTCTGCAGATGAAAGCAGGTGAAAAAAGTAAAGAATTTATGGAAATCTGGTCAAAACTACTTCCTGAAATGGTGGATATAAATCCTAGAGAAGTTTTAATTTTGAATCCAATGCAGAATAAAGTTTACGGATTTAACAGTAAAGACAATGTATTATCTGGAAGCGATATCGAAATTGATAAAACTAATAACGGAGTTTTTAATATTATTTTAAATGCAATAACTGCTGGAGAAGTTGGAAAGATAACAACAAATGAAGGAAAACCATTGTATAAAATAGTTGGTGAATTTCAAGATAACAGAGACCATATAATTTTAAGCAATTTGGTTAAAGCTGTTCAACAAAAAGCGAATTATAAAATAACAACAGCACAAATAAAAATCTTAATTTGCTACTTAAAATGGGCAACTATTGCAGAATTTAAAGTAGATAATCCCGATGAAAAAACTATAAATCCTGATTGTAAACAATTAATTTGGATTGAAACAATTGATAGTTTATCTAAAAAATCCAAAGTTTATTTTTCATCTGAATCAATTTTAGAGTTAGTCAAAGTAATTAACAATCAAGAAAAACACCAAGAAATATTTAATAAAATATTAGCAGAAAAAGACAGTAGCAAAAAGCAAAAACAAGAAAATTTGAAGATTGCCTAGATAAATAAAAGCACAGAAAAGCTACAACAGATTTGGGCAATTGACTTAATAAGAAGTTGTTTTTTTGGACAATTGCCTTTGCCTATCATCGATCGCTTTGAGCGCTTTTTCGCTATAAATCGGTAGTAAATCAGAATAATGGGCTTATTTAAATCCCAAAGATACTCTAATGTCAGAAGGTTGGCGGTAATTATATCAATATTTGAACTATGAAGAAAATTGACTTGCATATTCATACAGTAGCGACAGTAAGCGATAAACCATTTGACTTTGATCTTGCAAAGTTGAAAGAGTATTCTCAAAAATTAGAAATTGACGCAATTGCGATAACAAATCATAATGTCTTTGATTTCAAACAGTATAATGAAATTGTCAAAGAACTTGGTATAACAGTTTTTCCAGGAATTGAGATTGATTTAGAGAGAGGTCATTTACTGTTAATTGCTGATAACAAAGATTTATCTGAAATTAATGATTTTGCAAAGAAATGTGATCGTATAACTGCATTAATTAAAACTAAGGACGATTCAATAACTCTCGATCAATTTAATGAAATTTTTACCTCTCTGGATAAATACTTGCTCATTCCTCATTATCAAAAAGGTCCAATTGTAAGGCCTGAAATTATTACGCAAATAAAAACTCTTATTAGCGCCGGAGAAGTATCAAGTTATAAAAAATTTAGAAGTTGTATTAAAGACCGTGAAAGTTTAGTTCCAGTCATTTTCAGTGATTCTAGATATTTTTCTAGTCTAGCTAATTTTTCAACACAACAAACGTATGTCGACCTGGAAGAAATAACTTTAACCGGAATCAAGTCGTGTTTAACTGATAAACAAAAAGTTTTCTTAACAAAAGAAGAAGGAAATGACTTTTTCCAAGCGACTGACGATGGATTATTGTTGTCAACTGGGCTAAATGTTATTCTAGGAGAACGTTCGACGGGCAAGACTGTAACACTTGAGAAAATATACAACAATCATGAAAATGTAAAATTTATTGAACAGTTTTCACTATTGCAGAATGACGAACAAAAATTTGAAGAATTGCTTTCGCGACGACATAGTACTTTATCGGAAGAATTTCTAACTGAATTTAAATTTGTTGTAGATTCAGTTAAGAATATTGATGAAAAACAAAATGAAATTGATGTTGAAAAATATTTAAGCTCACTTTTAAAATTTGCCTCGGATAATGAAAAAGCAGATGCGTATTCGAACACTAAATTGTTTAGCGAAAACTTATTTTCTAAAAAGGACTTAGTTGGATTAAAGAATTTAATTTCATCAGCGAAGGCTCTAAAAGATAACATAGAATACAAACAAATAATAAATAAGCATGTAAGCGAAAAATTATTAGAGTCGTTAGAAATAGATTTAATGAAAGAATATCTAAAGAACGAAGAACAAAATTTAAAAAAAGATTGGGTCAATAATCTTATTTCGAAAATCAAGGATGAATTACGTTTTAGAACTTCATCTATTGTACCAGAAGAAGTGGATTTTTACAGAGTATTAACTGAAAAAGAAAAAGTAAAAAAATTCAATAGAATTGTAAACTCTCTCAAAGAAGAAAAAGAAATTGATAGAAAAGAAATTAGAGGATTTAAAATTGTTGCTTCTGCTAAAAGGTTTTCAAGTGCTACCCATCTAAAAAAAGTTTGCAAACGACAGATTTCTTTAATCGGAGCTTTTTCAAATTATGATTCGCCATTTAAATATTTGAAAGAATTACAAAGTCTGGACATTGAGGAAACTGAGCTATATAAATTTTTTGTTGATATTGAATACAAAACATTAAATAAATTAGGGTTTGCCGTTTCTGGTGGTGAAAGATCAGAGTTTAATTTACTGCATGAAATTAATGACGCATTAAAATATGAAATGTTATTAATTGATGAACCAGAATCATCGTTCGATAACATTTTTCTAAAAAATGAAGTTAATGCCTTACTTAGAGATATTTCAAAATCTATTCCTGTAATTATTGTTACACATAATAGTACAGTTGGAGCATCAATCAAACCAAATTACGTAGCTTGTACTAAACGAGAAATTGTAGATGGCGAAATTGTGTATAAAACTTTTTCAGGGCATCCATCAGACAAAAGTTTAAAATCTGTAAAAGGAGAATCGTTAGACAATTTTGAAATAATGTTGAATTGCCTTGAAGCAGGTGATGATGAATATAATAAACGTAGAACCGAAGCATATGAAATACTTAAAAATTGAAAATAACAAGGGTTATTTCCTTAAGCAAGAAAAAGATCAAGCTGATCAATGGATTGAAATAGATAAAATCTCTAAAGATGATTTGATACATATGCTTGAATTCTCTATCTCAAATGATTTTGAAATGGATGTTTATTTAGAAGAGAACATTGGACATAAAGCTCATCAGATAGTTTACAAAAGTATTTTTGAGAAATTTACAGAATTGATTGGCAATAAAAATTCTTTTACTGATGAATGTGATGCACAGTTCAGAAGCGCAATCGAAAAATATGAGTTATTGGAATAAGATAACTACGACCAACAGAAGATCAAGTTCTTTATTTTCAAGATTAGAAGAGGATATTTTAAAATTAAAAAACTAAATACTTTACATAATTACACCTGTTTTTTTAACATTCTTATTTTTCGTAACTTTGTGGAAAGAAGAAAAAAAATTAATATGTCATACAGTCCAACTACAGTAGCAAATTATTTTATAGAAAAACATTCCAAAGATGGAGAGTTAACCCCTATGAAATTATTAAAACTCACTTATATAGCTTACGGCTGGTATCTAGCGGTTACAGAAAAAGCGAAGAAGCTTCTAAATGAACAACCAGTAGCTTGGGACTATGGGCCAGTATTTCCATCTTTGTATGGTAATTTAAAAAGGGTTGGAGATTTAAAAGTAAAAGAGAAATTACCGAATCAATCTTTAGGAGAAAAAATTACATCAGAAGACGAAAAATTTTTAGAGAAAATTTGGAGCATCTATGGTAAATTTGATGGTGTTTATTTAAGCGCATTAACCCATCAAGAAGGTACACCTTGGAAAGAAGTTTACTGTCCAGGTTGTAATTCTATCTTAAGCGATGATAGTATTTATGAACATTATAAATCAAAATTAACGCCTTCTCTTAATGAGTAGTTTTGATGAAAATTTGGGAAGAATACCTCTTCAACCTGAAACACCGCCAACACAAGAAGACTTTAACAGAGGTGAAATACAAACTGCGTTACTATCTTACAGTCTAGAAACCGCAAAAGTAAGTCGATTTATAGCTAATACAGGATTAAGAACTAAAATGTCTTATTGGGCTTCAGCTACAATTTCTATTTGGTTACTTATTGTTGCATATATTTTAGTAAATAATAATGATAAATTTTGTCTATCTGACAGTGTTTTAAATACTTTAATTACTACAACAACAATTAACGTTATTGGTATTATACTAATTTGTTTCCGTGATTTATTTAATGGTAAATCAGAAATTACTATAAAATAACAAGCCAATAAAAAAACAGACTCCCTACAACACCCACTGATTTGGACATTATGGCTTAATGATCCATTGGTTTTGTATTTCTGAGATTTGCTTCGCCTGTTCGCTATCGCTCGAATTGCTGATAGAAAAAATCACGGAATTTACCCATGCTAGTGATGACTTTAAATCACTTTGTCTCAGGAGAAGGCACTAGGAGCTTATTTAAACTTGCTATAATCGAGTTGATAGTAACAAGTAAATAGATCAGGTAGACAGGTTTATTTCTTTAAGATTTTGTCTTTCGTAATACTGGATTTACAAAGCAATAATTTTTTATACTTATAGTTGCAAATTGTTAAAGAAAAGTAAATCATATTTGATATTGTTACACTATTTTTTAATTAGTGGATCTGATTCTGTTTTAAATGTTTCGATTTCTGTATTAATTTTTGCTACTAAATCTTTCATACTCATATGTTGTTAAATTAAGTAGGCAAAATAAAAGTTTAGTTTATAGATACTTAATATGTTTCAGCGCTGATAGAGAATAATGAATGTAGTAGTAAGATTTTAGAAGACATAAAAAATGGGAGATACAGTTTCCTTTTTGATGATCAGGGAGAATTTCTTTCTAATTAAAAAAACTTAGTTTATTCAGAAATTAAGTCTGTCTCTAATAAAGTCTAAAAATGATTGGCTTTCAGAAAAAAATATGTTGTTTTGTGAAATAAAATAATTACTTTGTTCCATATTTGTACCATTGAAGTGCAATGTACTGATAATCAGTTATGGTTATTTTTGAAGAGGTAAAATAATTTACTCCGTAGAGGCGCATTATATGTGTCTTTGCAATTGAATATGAAAACCGAGTCAGAAATGGCTCGGTTTTTTTTATGCGTATAATTCAAGTTTAATTACTGAAAATAATAAAAAGTGTACTTTTTAAAAGCAATGTGTTTTGTTAAATCTTTCTGAGCAAAATGATAAATGTCATTTCTCATTCGGATTCTTTTTCGTAATATTACTATTGTAAATTTTTTTGAATGAGAAAGATCAAATACAAGAAAGGGAGAAAGCTGCAACATATTACTTTAGAGTATACAGGCTCGCATAAAGAGCATGAAACCGAAATGCAGCTTTTTGTATATAACGATACAGATGTTGTTGAATATGACAAGTTTACCGTTCTAGCTCTTAATTCTTGCTTTGATTATACTAAAAATAATTGGCTTAATATTCATGGTTTAAATGACATTGGTTTGCTTAAAACTATAGGTGCACATTTTAAATTTGATGATTATTTATTGGCTGATATTTTAAACACTACAAAAAGAACCAAATTAGAAGAACAGCCTGGTATTTTGTTTTTCAATATAAAATCACTTTTACCTTCGGAATATTCAGATAATATAAGTGTTGAACAGCTTAGTTTTATTTTAAAAGACGGAATTTTAATTTCTTTTCAAGAGAAGCGAAGCGACTTCTTTACGCATATTCGCGAACGCCTTCGAACGCATTCTGGAATTGTAAGAACTAAAAAAGTAGATTATCTGCTTTATTTATTATTAGATGCTGTAATCGAAAATTTCTACATTACAATTGAAGATGAAGAAGATAAAATTGAAGAATTGATCAATTTGACTAAAAAAGGCGCAGATCCTGTTATTTTAGAAAAGATTGAAAATCACCGTGATAATTTTAATTTTTTAAAACGTTCAATTGTTCCTCTTCGAGATTCGCTTTATTATTTAAAAACGATTAAAGACGATGACGACAATGGTTTGATACAAAAGGAAACTTTTAATTTTTTTATCAGACTGCATCAAAAAAGCTTAGAACTTTTAGAGCAAATTGAATCAGATATGAGCTCACTTGAAAGTGCTTCTAACTTTTATTTTTCGGAACAAAGCCGAAAGATGAACGAGATTATGAAAACCCTTACTATAATTTCTGCCATATTTATACCGCTTACTTTTATTGTTGGAGTTTACGGTATGAACTTTGAAAACATGCCAGAACTTAAATATCGTTACGGTTATTACAGTGTAATGGCGGCAATGGTTTTATTAGTAGTAGCCTTGATTGTTTACTTCAAGAAAAGGCGTTGGTTTTAACTTATTAATATTAATATAGAATTCAAATAGATACGTTAAGTTTCAAAATATAAATTATGAGTAAAGCAATATATATAGCAACGAGCGATCACAATAGCGGAAAATCGATTATTACACTCGGTTTGATGAGTATTTTGATTGGAAAAACAGCCAAAGTAGGGTATTTTAGACCTATTGTAGAAGATTTTGTCGATGGCGAATTAGATAATCATATTGAAACCGTTTTGTCGCATTTTAACCTCGATATTAAGTTTGAAGATGCTTATGCCATCACAAAAAGCAAACTGATTAAGAAAAAGAATAAAGGAAAAATAGGAGAGGTTTTAGATTTAATTATCGAAAAATATAAAAAACTCGAAGAACGTTTTGATTTTGTTTTGGTAGAAGGAACAAGCTTTACCGGCGAAGGAACTTCAATTGAATTAGATTTGAATGTTTTAATTGCCAAAAACTTAGGAATTCCAACAATAATTATTGGTTCAGGAGTTGGAAAAACATTGGAAGAATTGGTTGACAGTTTATATTTAGTTTACGATTCGTTCAAAGTAAAAGAGGTTGAGGTTTTATCAGTTTTTGCTAATAAAGTACAACCGGAAAATATTGAATTAGTAACTAAAAGTCTTCAAAAAAGCTTACCAGAGAATGTCTTAGTCAATACAATTCCGTTAATTTCAAGTTTAAACAATCCAACAATGCAGGAAATTGTTAATGAACTTGATGCTAAAGTTTTGTTTGGAGGGAACTATTTAAATAATGAAATTGGTCACTTTAGCGTTGGCGCCATGCAATTGCATAATTATTTGGTTCATTTACATGATAATGCTCTTGTAATCACTCCTGGAGATCGCTCTGATATTATTTTAGGAGCTTTACAGGCTAATGAATCGGCAAATTATCCAACAATATCTGGGATTATCCTAACTGGTAATATTGTTCCAGAAGAAAGCATTTTAAAGCTTATAGAAGGACTTTCGGCTATTGTTCCAATTATAGCAGTTGACGGCGGAACGTATCACATTACAAACAGAATTGGTGCCATTAAGTCTGAAATCTATGCTAACAACACACATAAAATTGAAACGTCGATAACTACTTTTGAAAAATACGTTGATAACGAAGCTTTATCTGAAAGATTAATCACTTTTGAAGCGGAAGGCATGACGCCAAAAATGTTTCAATACAACATGGTTAAAAGAGCCAGACAACATCGTAAACACATCGTTTTGCCTGAAGGTAATGATGAGAGAATTATTATTGCAGCTTCGAGACTTTTGTCGATGGATGTTGTGGATATTTCGATTATTGGTGAAAGAAAACAAATTGAAAGTAAAATTGCAGAACTTGGAATTGCATTTGATTTTTCTAAAGTGAATATCATCAATCCAAAAGAATCTGAATTGTATGAAGATTATGCTAATACTTATTATGAGCTTAGAAAAGCAAAGAATGTAAGTATTACAATGGCAAGAGATTTAATGGAAGATGTTTCGTATTTTGGAACAATGATGGTTTATAAAGGCCACGCAGACGGAATGGTTTCTGGTGCGGCACATACTACACAGCATACTATTCTGCCAGCTTTACAATTCATAAAAACCAAACCTAATTCGTCTGTAGTTTCATCTGTATTTTTTATGTGTTTAGAAGATCGAGTTTCTGTTTTTGGCGATTGTGCTATTAATCCAAATCCAACTGCAGAACAATTGGCTGAAATTGCAATTTCATCGGCAGAATCAAGCTCAGCTTTTGGAATTGAACCAAAAATTGCCATGCTTTCTTATTCTTCTGGATCATCAGGAAAAGGTGACGAGGTAGATAAAGTAAGAGCAGCAACCGAAATTGTAAAACAAAAACGTCCTGATTTAAAAATTGAAGGTCCAATTCAGTATGACGCTGCAGTTGACCGCGCTGTTGGAAAAAGTAAAATGCCAGATTCTGAAGTAGCAGGGCAGGCGAGCGTGCTAATTTTTCCTGATTTGAACACAGGAAATAATACTTATAAAGCAGTACAGAGAGAAACAGGAGCGTTGGCAATTGGCCCAATGCTGCAAGGATTAAATAAACCTGTAAACGATTTAAGCCGTGGTTGTACTGTTGACGATATTATTAATACAGTAGTAATTACAGCAATTCAGGCGCAGGGAATGTAAATTCAATTAAAAATTAAAAATAGAACGCGGATGAAACTGATTCGCTAACGCGAAAACACAGATTTGGACGGATTTTATTATTGATAGAATTAAAAATCTGTTTTAATCCTTGTCTTTACGAAGTAAATCCGAGTTATCTGCGTGCTAATCTCAACAATAAAAAATTAAAATTTTCTGTCTTCGAGATTAAAAACAAAACTTAGTGACTTAGCGCCTTCGCGGCAAAAACTTAAAAAGAATGAAAATACTAATAATAAACTCAGGAAGTTCATCTATAAAATATCAATTAATGGTTATGCCTGCAAACGAAGTGATTTGCAGTGGTATGATTGACAGAATTGGTCTAGAAACATCAAATATTACTTTTAAAACAGCTTCAATTTCACGTGAAGAAATATTGCCGATTCCAACTCATAAAGTAGGATTGCAAAAAGTGGCAGATATGCTTTTGGATGCTGAGAAAGGAGTAATTAAAACAACTTCAGAAATTGCTGCGGTTGGGCATAGAGTTGTACACGGAGGAAGTTATTTTTCTGATACAACAATTATTACCGAAGAAGTAAAAGAAAAAATTAAAGAACTTTCAGAATTAGCTCCGCTTCATAATCCAGCACATTTGGTAGGAATAAATGTTGCAGAAGAAATATTTGCTGAAGCCAAACAAGTTGCGGTTTTTGATACTGCATTTCACCAGACAATTCCGGTTCAAGCTTATAAATATGCGATACCAAATTATCTTTTAACAGAGAACAAAGTTCGTGTGTATGGATTTCATGGAACAAGCCATAAATATGTATCTGAAAAGGCAATAAACTACTTAGAGAATAAGTCTAGAATTATCACAATACATTTAGGAAACGGATGCAGCATGACGGCTGTAAAAGACGGAAAAAGTATTGATACAACAATGGGGTTTTCGCCTGCAAATGGTCTAATAATGGGCACAAGAGCAGGAGATATTGATCAATCTGTAATATTTTATATGGTTAAAAATTTAGGATATACGCCAGATGAAGTAAACTCGATTTTGTTGAAACAAAGCGGAATGCTTGGTCTTACAGGTTACAGCGATTTGCGTGATATTGAATCGGAAGCTGAAAAAGGAAACAAAGAATGTCAGTTGGCTTTGTTAATGAATGCTTATAGAATTAGAAAAACTATTGGAGCTTATGCAGCTTCTTTAAATGGATTAGATGCTATAATTTTTACAGCTGGAATTGGCGAAAACTCTTCATATATGCGTAAACTGGTTTGTACGGATATGGAGTATTTTGGAATTGAAATTGATGACGATAAAAATCAAATTCGTTCGAAAGAAATTAGAGAAATTAACAAGCCAACTGCTAAAGCCAAGATACTTGTAGTTCCAACTGATGAAGAATATGAAATTGCGAATCAGGTTTTCCAGTTACTAAACAACTAATTTCTTAAATTGTTTGAAATGAATATTATTGCGCTATTATTATTTTTAATTTTTGCCATTATTTCGGGAATTCATTTTTATTGGGGTTTTGGTGGAAAATGGGGTAGCAAGGCAGTTGTTCCTACAAAAGATGATCAAACACCACTTTTTGTACCTAGCACAATTTCGACTTTTGTTGTGGCGGTTGGAACCTTATTTTTTGGAGTTCTATATTTGATAAAATTTGAATTCATACAGTTAAGTTTACCTTTATGGCTAGACAAATATGGATTTTGGATCATAATTTCGATATTTATTTTAAGAGCAATTGGAGAATTTAACTACGTTGGCTTCTTTAAAAAACATAAAAGTTCGCAATTTGCTGCGAATGATACAAAATATTATTCGCCATTATGTTTGATAATTGGCATACTGACTTTAGTTATAGAACTGAATAACTAAATATTTTGAATTAAAGATTATAAGAAAGCTCCTTGTCGGGAGCTTTTTTTATGGCTTCAGATTAAATATTTGTGAGTATCTTTGAGGTATAAATCCGAATATTTTGAAATCGAAACTTTTTAAATTACTATTCTTCTTTTTCATTGCTTTTCAAATTCAAGCACAAGAATTACTTCCCTTCGTTGAAAATTATAATAAATCAGATTATCAAGGTGATAATCAAATCTGGAACGTTGCTCAAGGTAAAGATAAGGCAATGTATTTTGCAAATAATCATTATCTGCTGCGTTATGATGGTGTCATTTGGGAAAAGTACTCTTTGCCAAACAAAACGATAATTCGATCGATTCTGATTGAAGGCGATCGAATTTATTCTGGATCGTATAAAGAATTTGGATATTGGTACAGAAAAAATGGTAAAATGCATTACGTTTCTATTACCAAAAATCTTCGCTTATTTGATGAGAAGGACAATGAAGAAATCTGGAAGATATTCAGGTTTAATGGTTCATTGTATTTTCAATCTTTCAATGATGTTTTTATTTACGATGGAAAACATATTCAAAGAATAAAATTTCCATTTTTAGTTTCCTATTGTTTTGTAGTCGATAATAACCTTTATGTTGCTTCTGTCGAGAAAGGTCTTTTTCGAATGAATGGTTCCCGAATTGCAATTCCAAAAGGCTGGGAGATTTTAAAAAAAACAGTTGTGCATGCGATCGAAAAATATAACGGCAAGACTTATATTTTTACTCAAAAGCGTGGAGTTTTTGTTACGGATAAAGACGGATTAAAACCTTGGAATAATCCATTGAATGAAACATTTAAGTCTAACGGAATTAATGTTGCTAAGTTTATTAAAAATAATAAACTTGTGGTTGGAACAGGTAATAAAGGTGTGTTTATCTACGATTTTAGTACCAATACATTTAAAAACATTGATAGAAACAATGTTTTGATGAATAACTCAGTGTTAAGCATTGGTTTTGACAAAGAAGAAGATTTATGGCTTGGTTTAGATAACGGAATTGCTCATGTTGAGGTAAATTCTCCAATTTCATTTTTTTATGACAATTCTGGAATCTTAGGCTCTGTTTATTCCGTCGCTACTATAGACAAAGGATATTTAATTGCTTCAAATCATGGTATTTTTGAGTTTGATTCTGGAAACTTCAAAATGATGCCTAATACACAAGGGCAGGGATGGAATATCACCAAAATTGGAAGTAAATATGTTATAGGTCATAACGATGGTACATTTTGTTATGAAAATGGCGTTTTGACAAAGATTAATAATGTAAATGGAGGTTGGAATTTATCAAAAAGTATCATTAACGATAATTATTTTCAATCGACTTACAGTGGGATTTTAGTATATAACAATATTTTAGATCTTAGCCAAAGCAAGAAAATTGACGGATTATCAAAACCTATAAAATATGTTGCCCAGAATAAGAAAAATGAAATTTGGGCGGCAGATAATTATCGCGGTTTATATAGAGTTTTCTTAGATGATAATTTCAAAACCAAGAAAGTTGAAAACATAACTCAGCTAAGTAAAATAAAAAATGATTTTGGGGTTAAGATTTTTGAATTTAGAGGAGAAATACTTTTTCTAATTAATAACATTTGGTATACGTTTAATTCTATCACAAATAAATTAGAAGAAAATGAATTGTTCAATACCAATTTTAAAAATATCTCAGATGTAGTTGCCATAGATAAAAACCATTTTATTGTTCTGCAAGAAGGTGTTCTCTATCATATATATGCAAATGAGAATAAATTTGTCTGGAATATTATTCAAGAAAAATATTATAAAGGAAAGTTGATTAATGAAAATCTAAGAATTTTTAGAAGCAACAATCATTATTTATTAAATCTTGATGATGGATTTATTTCGCTTCAATTAGAATATGAAAATAAGCAAAATAAAGGAGTTAGAATTGAAGCTTATAATAATGGAGAACTTCTTCCAGATGAAAGTAAAATAAAACACAATACTGAACTTAGAATAAATGTGATTTCGGGAATTTATGGAGCTAGTAAACCAAATTTATTTTATCAGATAAATAATGACAAAAAATACATCCCAATTTCAAATGGTTCTGTTGTTTTAAACAACTTAAGCAGTGGATCACATTCTGTCATGATTTTTAAACATGATGGTGCTAATTACGATAAAGTTTCAAGTTTTGAATTTAAAGTTTCGCAGCCTTGGTATTTTTCATTTTGGATGGTGCTGCTTTATTTACTGGTAATAGCCACAGTTTTATTCTTTTATTACAAATGGAATAAACTTCGTTATACACAAAAATTAAAATTGCAGGCCGAGGAGTTAAAACATCAGCGCGAAATTCTTGAAATGGAACTTAAGAAAGAGAATGAGCTGAATATTCAAGAATTTGAGAAACATATTCTAGAGCTTGAATTACAGACAAAATCATCTGAAGTTGCTGGTAAATCTTTGTCGATTGCCAAACAAAGCGAAATGATCGAAAATATTCAAGGTATTCTAGACACAGAAAAAGATTTCAATAAACTAAAAAGTGAAATCAAAAAGGCGATAAAAATAAATGAGGTTAATAAACACGAATGGGAGACTTTTGAAACAAATTTGAATCAAATTCACAATGAGTTTATTATTAACCTTTCTAAAAAGTTTCCGCATTTAACTCCAAAAGATATAAAGCTCTGTGTTTATCTTAAAATGAATCTTTCTTCAAAAGAAATTGCTCCTCTAATGAACATTTCTTTTAGAGGTGTAGAATTGCATAGATATCGTCTAAGAAAGAAGCTGAGTCTTACTCAAGAGGAAAACCTGTCAAAGTTTTTATTAAGTCTGTAAGATTTGGTTTTAAAATTTATAGATCTTATATTTTTCCATCTCATTTTTTATATAATTCTAATACATCAATACTACATCATAACGTTATGTCAACGAATTTTATTTAACATTTAGAATGTTGATAATCATTTGTATAACTTAAAAATTTAACACAATGATGTAGTTATGTTGTAGTGGTATCTGATGTACTACAACGTTGTAATTGTTTAATTTGGCTCTACTAACTTAAACGATTACATACTGTATGAAAAATTTTATTTTTAGCTTTTTAGCGCTCTTATTGTTACCATCTTATATGATGGGACAAGCGCAAGCAATTAAAGGAAAAGTAGTAGACAGCAGCGGAATGGGAATTCCTGGAGCAATAATCGCTTCATCTGATGCTCGTGCTACTGCTGATGCAGATTTCGACGGAAACTTTACAATTAATGCAAAACCTGGCGACATATTAAAGGTGTCTATGTTAGGCTTTAATTCAGTTTCTGTACCGGCAACAGCCGCACCAATGACAATTACCTTAAAAGAAGCAGAAGATACTGCATTAAAAGAAGTAGTTGTAATTGGATACGGTACAAGAAAAAAGATTGATAATACATCTGCTGTAAGTTCAATCAAATCTGAGGAAATTACCAAAATGAAGGTAATAAATGCTTCTCAGGCTATCCAAGGTAAAGCAGCTGGTGTACAGGTATCTACTTCAGATGCGCCTGGAAGTACACCTTCAGTAATTATCAGGGGAGCTGGTAGTGCTTTAGGAGGAAAAAATCCTTTATATGTTGTTGATGGTATGCCTACTGACAATATCAACAACATTAATACTAATGATATTACATCTTATGAGATTTTGAAAGATGCTTCTTCATTAGCTATTTATGGAACCAGAGGTGCAAATGGTGTAATTATGATTACAACCAAAGCAGGTAAAGGTAAAATGACTGTGGACGTTGAAAGTTTTGCAGGTTTTAGAACTCCTTTAAAAACCGTAAGAATGGCAAATAGCGACGAATTTGTTCGTTATTCTAATGAAGCATTTAGAACTCCCGCTAAACCTCAAGACAGATTTTCTGCAAACCAGCCTTACAATACCAATTGGTTTGATCAAATTACAAGAACGGGATCTTATACTCAGAACAATATATCAATCTCAGGATCTTCAGAAAACGTAAAATATTTTTTTAGTGTTGGTAACTACGAAGAAAAAGGTATTTTAAATGGTTCTGATTACGGAAGAACTACAATTAGAAATAATAATGAGTTTAAACTTTCAGAGAAAGTTAAAATAACTCAGAATTTTAGTTTAAGCAGTATTAAAAACACACCAATGCCTTTAAGCGCTTTTACAAATGCTTATAGACAATCTCCACTAGTTCCAGTACGTTTTCCTGATGGAAAATATGGTGTACCTTTTGTTTCGAACGGAATTGTTTCTGAAACAGGTGATTCATTTAATAATGTTGGTAATCCAGTAGCTCAATTAGACTATACAAATGAGCAGCAGCAAACTGTTGTTTTGCAAGGAGGTTTAAAACTGGATTATGATATTATCAAATCATTAAAATTTACATCACAATTTAACGGAGAGTTTTATACTTACAAACAGTATAATTATGTAGACAATTTAGCTCTTTGGTTATCACAAGATCCTACACGTGTAGAATCAGCATATGATACAAAAAGTTTAAATACAAATACTTTAACAAGAAGTAGAGATCAATATTTCAATTGGAATTTATCTAACTACTTAACTTATAATAAAGTTTTTGCAGACATTCATGATGTTGAAGTTACTGCTGGTATCGAGGCAAATGTTCAAGGTACAAGAGAGAAGCTAACGATTGATAGAAAAAATGTAAATCCAAATTCTGATTATTGGTCTTTAAAAGATGTTAATGTAGCAAGCTCAGTTACAGGTTATAAAGATGAGGCTCTAAATCAAAGAAGATTAGCATCTTATTTTGCTCGTTTCCAATATAAATTAATGGATAGATATTTACTTACAGGTACTGTAAGACGTGATGGATCATCACAATTTGCTGAAGATAAACGTTGGGGAACATTTCCATCAGTTGGTTTAGGATGGATTGTATCTAAAGAAAGCTTCTTAAGTAATGTAGAAACAATTAATATGTTAAAAATAAGAGGTTCTTGGGGTAGATTAGGAAACCAAAATATTCCATTAAACACTCAAACTTTCACTTCAGGAGTAGATGTTCCAGGTCTTGGATCAGGTACAACAATTAACTCGCAAGTTGATCCTAATTTATCTTGGGAAATCGTAGAAGAACTTTCAGGAGGTTTTGATTTTGAAGTATTGAACAACAGATTAAAAGGATCTTTTGATTTGTATGAGAAAAACACAACAAATACAATTTTAAATGTTAAGCCTTACGCAACTTCTGGAATAACAGTTCCTGCGCCAGCACATGTTGGAGAAGTATCTAATAAAGGTTATGAAATTGCATTACGTTGGGATGATAAAATAAATGATAATTTAAGTTACTGGGTAGGTGGAAACTTTTCTCACAATAAAAATGCACTTACAAGTCTTAAAAATGTTCAAATAGCTTCAGTTATTGGAGGAAGTTTAGGAAATGGTCAAAACACCAAAATACTTGATAATACTTCTATAGGGCAGCCATTAGGTAGTTTTTATATGTATGAATTTGCAGGAATTGATCAAGCAAATGGTAATATGTTATACTACACAGCAAATGGAGATAAAGTAGTTCAGACTGTATTAAACGAGAAAACAGATAAAAAATATGTTGGATCAGTTTTACCAACTTCTAATTATGGAGTGACATTAGGTTTGACTTATAAAAATATTGATTTTTCTGTTGACGGATACGGAACTGGAGGAGCAAAAGTTTACAATGGTAAAAAAGCACAGCGTTTTGGTGGTGAAAACATAGAAGCTTCTACGGCTCGTGATTTCTGGACTCCAACTAATACAACAGCTTCTAATCCAGCTCCTTCAAATGTAACACCATTTGCTTCAACATTTTTCTTAGAATCAGCTGATTTCTTTAGAATCAATAACATTACTTTAGGATACAAACTTCCGATAAAAGATGATAAATTTTTTAGCTATTGTAGAATATATGTAAATGCAATTAATCCATTTATCTCTCAAAAATTCTCAGGATTTTCTCCTGATGTTGTAAGTGATGGTAAATTGGTTGAGGGGACTCAAGGAGTTGAGTTAGATGCTTACCCATCATTGAGATCATTTGTTATGGGAGTTAATTTAAAATTTTAATATTATGAAAAGAATATATATATCAATGTTTGTATTATCTGGATTATTTTTTTCTGGATGTTCAGATAATTTTTTAGAAGTAAATCCTACGGAAGCAATTCCGGCAGATGTTGAACTGGTAAATAATGATACAGATGCGAAGGGGTTTGTAACGGCAATTTACAACCAGTTTTTAGGTTGGGACATGTCTTCTTTTGGTTGGTATGCAGTGACAAGTATTATTACTGATGATGCTGATAAAGGTTCAGATCCTGGAGATGCAGGTGGTGATAAAGATATTGTTGATGCTTTAACCTATAACGCTTCAACTCCATCATTTCAATCTACTTGGGATGCTAATTATGCCGCAATAAATAGATGTAATCAAGCTTTAGCTATTTTTCCTAAATTGGATAAAGTAACACCTAGTTTAAAAGTAAGATTAGAAGGTGAAGCTAAATTTATGAGAGCTTTTATGTATTTTACTTTAGTTAAAGGATATGGAGGAGTTCCTATTATAGATCACTTACCAATTCCTACATCTGATGAAGATAGAATAATGCAGTTAACTCGTAAATCGCCAGCAGAGGTTTATGCGTTTATTGAAAAGGATTTAAATGATGCTATAACAAATTTACCAGATAAATCAGCTTACGGACCAGATGATAAAACCCGTGTTTCTAAAGGTTCTGCTTATGCTTTAATGGCGAAAGTAAATCTATATCAAAAAAATTGGCAGAAAGTAATTGACAATTGTGATAAAGTAACCGGTTATGCATTAGTTTCAGATTATGCTTTACAGTATAAAAAAGAAGGTGAGTTTGGACCAGAATCTCTTTTTGAGATTAATGGAGTTGGTTCAACTTCTAGCCCTGGATTTGGAATTGGAAATTATACTGTTTCTCAAGCTCCACGTGGAGCTGGAGGATGGGGTTGGGGCTTTAATACACCATCACTAGGTTTGGCAAATGCTTATGAAGCAGGTGACGTAAGAAGAGCAGCTACAATTATTTTTAGAGGAACATTTTTATATGATGGAAGAGAAGTACCTTCTACTGTATCAAATGCGATGTATAATTATAAAGCATATTCATCTAATTTTTACAATCAAGAATTTACCGATACAAATCTTAGATATTTAAGATATGCTGAAGTTATATTAATGAAAGCGGAAGCATTAAACGAATTAGGACAAACTTCTGGTGCTATTCCTTTAATAAATCTAATTCGTAAAAGAGCAGGTTTAGGTGATACTCCTTTTACTTCTCAATCTGATGTTAGAAAAGCAATCTACAAAGAAAGAAGATTAGAATTTGCTTTCGAGCACGACAGATGGTTTGACATTGTTAGAACAGGACAAGCTGAAGCAGCTATGGCAGCAGATGGAAAAACTTTTGTTGTTGGTAAACATGAATTATGGCCTATTCCAACTACATTCTTAAGAGAAGCTGCGGGACTTTCTCAACAAAACCCTGGTTATTAATTTACATCTTAAAAATCACTTCCTCTAAAATCTTAGAGGAAGTGATTATTTATTCAATATTTTAAATTTTTATAATGATTAGAATTTCAGTTTTATTTTTAGCTTTTACTTTTTTTGGATGTGGATCCTCTGCTGATAAATCTAAAGGAAATACAGAAGAAAAAACTTCTAGTGTTACTCTTACAGATGAACAGCTTATCGAAATTGTTCAAAAACAAACCTTTAAGTATTTCTGGGATTATGCAGAGCCAAATTCTGGATTAGCAAGAGAACGTTATCATCCTGACGGAAATTATCCAGAGAATGATTCAAACATTGTTACAACAGGAGGTTCTGGTTTTGGTTTAATGGCACTTGTATCAGGAATGTCTCAAGGCTATATTACAAAAGAACAAGGAGTTGAAAGACTTAATAAAATTGCTGACTTTTTGGGCAAAGCAGATCGTTTTCACGGAGCATGGTCACATTGGATTGACGGAAATACAGGAAAAGTAAAACCTTTTGGAACCAAGGATAATGGCGGCGACTTAGTCGAAACTTCATTTTTGGTTGCGGGAATGATTACAGTTCGTGAATATCTTAAAACAGGTTCTGAAAAAGAGAAAGCTGTTGCAGCAAAATATGATGCACTTTGGAAAGGAGTTGACTGGCAATGGTATACCAATAACAAAAATGTTCTATACTGGCACTGGTCGCCAAATTACGACTGGCAGATGAATTTTCCGCTTGAAGGATATAATGAATGTTTAATTACTTATGTCTTGGCAGCATCTTCGCCAACACACACAATCGATGCAAAAGCATATCATGAAGGCTGGGCTAGAAGCGGGGGAATTGTTACCTCAAAAACAAAATATAACATTCCTTTAATTCTAAAACATAATGGAGCTGAAGAGTTTGGCGGACCATTATTCTGGGCACATTATTCATACGTTGGATTAGATCCAAATCAATTAACAGATAAATACGCTGATTATTGGGATTTAAATGTTAATCAAACAAAAATCAATTATGAATATTGCGTTGAAAACCCAGCAAAAGTAAAAGGTTACGGCCCTGATTATTGGGGATTAACAGCATCATATTCTAGAAATCCTGACGGATCAATAGGATACAATGCGCATATGCCAAGTAATGATCAAGGTGTTATTTCTCCAACTGCAGCTATAAGTTCAATTGCATACACACCAAAAGAATCTATTGCTTTAATGAGAAATCTTTATCAAAATCATAAAAAAGAAACGTGGGGTGAAGCAGGTTTTTATGACGCGTTGAGCTTAGGAAATAATTGGGTTGCAAAACGATATTTAGCCATAGATCAAGGTCCAGAAGTAGTAATGCTCGAAAATTACCGTACAGGATTACTATGGAAATTATTTATGAATGCTCCAGAAGTAAAACAAGGTTTAACAAAACTTGGATTTAAATCTGGAAAATACGGAATTTAAGATTTAGTATTTATGAAATATAAAGCAGGTTTTTTGTTTATCCTTTTTTCTCTAGTTGGTTTTGCACAAAGTGAAACTACAGGAAAAATAAAAACGGTTGTTGTAACCAATTATGAATTGGGATATGTTTTACACAAACCGTTAAACACAAAAGAGAAAAAGCCATTAATCGTTTTTATTTCAGGAGATGGAGAAAAAGGTACTGACCTTGAAAAAGTCAAAATTAACGGGCCTTTAAAGTATTTAAAAACCCATCAGCTAGATGCTTATGTTTTAGCGCCGCAATGTAAAGAAGACGAGAATTGGGATATAGAATCAATCTATCAGCTGATTTTAAAAATTCAGAAAGAGAATAAAATTGATTCAGAACGAATATATGTTACTGGTTTAAGCTCAGGAGGCTGGGCTTCATGGAATTTGGCTTTTGCACACGCGGATCTATTTGCAGCAAACGTACCTGTCGCTGGTTTTGTAGATTTAATTCAGTTAGAAAAAGCTTGTGAAATAGCCAATATTCCAACCAGAATTTACCATGGTTTATTAGATGATGTGGTCAATGTAAATTATGCGATTACGATTTACAAAGAATTAAAAAAATGTAATGCAAAAGATGTTCAATTGACCATTTTTGATGATGCAGGTCACGACAGCTGGACAAGAGTTTATGACAATCCTGAAATTTATGACTGGATGTTTAAACAGAAAAAAACGAATACGAACAAATAAATATAATAGAATGAAAAACAAATTAGTCTTACTATTTTTAGGATGTGCTGTTTTGGGTTATGCCCAAAAAAAGAATACTAAAAATACAGTAAAAATTAAACCAAAGTCAGAGTTTGTAGCTGAGCTTTTGTCAAAAATGACATTAGACGAAAAATTAGGGCAGCTTAATTTACCAACTTCTGGAGATATTACAACAGGACAAGCAAACAGTTCTGATGTGGCTAAAAAAATTGCTGAAGGTAAAGTTGGAGGTTTATTCAATATTAAATCTGTTCAAAAAATTAAAGAAGTACAAAGAATTGCAGTTGAAGAAAGCCGTTTAAAAATTCCATTGATTTTTGGTATGGATGTTATTCACGGTTATGAAACAACATTTCCAATTCCGCTAGGATTATCTTGTACTTGGGATATGGGCTTAATCGAAAGAAGTGCACAAATTGCCGCGCAAGAAGCAAGTGCAGACGGTATCAACTGGACATTCTCACCAATGGTTGATGTTTCTCGCGACCCACGTTGGGGAAGAGTTTCTGAAGGTTCAGGTGAAGATCCATATTTAGGAAGTGAAATTGCAAAAGCAATGGTTAATGGATACCAACAACACGATCTTTCTAAAAACAATTCAATTATGGCATGTGTAAAGCACTTCGCTTTATACGGTGCGCCAGAAGGTGGTCGTGATTACAATACTGTAGACATGAGTCATATTAGAATGTTCAACGATTATTTTCCTCCTTACAAAGCCGCTATTGACGCTGGTGTAGGTTCAGTTATGGCTTCTTTTAATGAAGTTGACGGAATTCCTGCAACTGGAAATAAATGGTTAATGACAGATGTTTTAAGAAAACAATGGGGCTTTAAAGGTTTCGTAGTAACAGATTTTACAGGAATTCCTGAAATGATCGAGCATGGAATGGGAGATTTACAAGCAGTTTCTGCTCAGTCTCTAAATGCTGGTGTTGAAATGGATATGGTTGGAGAAGGATTCTTAACTACTTTGAAAAAATCTTTAGACGAGAAAAAAGTTACAATGGCGACAATCGACAATGCTGTTAAACTTATTCTTGAAGCAAAATACGATTTAGGATTATTTAGTGATCCTTATAAATATTGTGACGAAAAAAGAGCAAAAACAGAAATCTTTACTTCAAGCAGTAGAAAAGAAGCAAGATCAATCTCTGCACAATCATTGGTTTTATTAAAAAATCAAAACCAAGTATTGCCTCTTAAAAAATCTGGAACCATTGCTTTGATCGGGCCATTGGCAGATGCTAAAGAAAATATGCCGGGAACTTGGAGTGTAGCGACAAAAATGGAGAATGCTATTTCATTGTTAGCAGGAATCAAAGAAGTAGCAGGAAAATCAACCAAAGTATTATATGCAAAAGGAAGCAACTTAGATTACGATGAAACTTTTGAAACTAACGCAACAATGTTTGGAAAAACATTACACCGTGATTCTCGTTCAAAAGAAGAGTTATTGGCAGAAGCTTTAAAAGTAGCAAATCAATCAGATGTAATTGTTGCAGCTCTTGGAGAATCTGCAGAAATGAGTGGAGAATCTAGCAGTCGTACGAATTTAGAAATTCCACAAGCACAAAAAGATTTATTAAACGCATTATTAAAAACTGGAAAACCAGTAGTTTTAGTTTTATTCGACGGTCGTCCGTTAGTTATTAAAGAAGAAAACGAAACTGTTCCAGCTATTTTAAATGTTTGGTTCGCAGGTTCAGAAGCAGGTTATGCAATTGCTGATGTCTTATTTGGAGATGTAAACCCTTCAGGAAAATTGACTTCAACTTTCCCAAGAAGCGTTGGACAATTACCAATTTACTATGCACACAAAAATACAGGAAGACCACTTTCTAATACAGAAGGAAAATTTGAAAAATTCAGATCTAACTATATCGACGAAAGAAACGAACCATTATTCCCATTTGGTTTTGGTTTAAGCTATACCACTTTTGATTATTCAAATTTGAAAATTTCATCTGATAAAATGAATTTCACTGGAAAATTGAAGGTAACTGTAGACGTTACAAATACTGGAAATTATGACGGAAAAGAAACAGTTCAATTATACATTAGAGATTTAGTTGGTTCAGTAACAAGACCAGTTAGAGAACTGAAAGGTTTTCAAAAAATAGCACTTAAAAAAGGTGAAAAACAAACCGTGACTTTTGATATCACAGTTGAAGATTTAAAATTTTATAATTCTGATTTACAATTTGTAGCAGAACCTGGACAGTTTGATATTTTCGTTGGAGGAAATTCAACTGCCGACAAGAAAGTTAGTTTTGAGTTAACTAAATAGTTGGTTTATTGGTTAGTTAAAAGCCCTTCGTTTGGTTGACGGAGGGCTTTTTTTCTAAAAAGACGTTTTTATTTAATTATAATTTCAAAAAAATGAATATTAGTAAAATATTTCGAGCACTTCTTTTTTTCGCAGTAATAATAGCTTTCCATTCTTGCAGTGTACAAAATAATGGTATTGTAGCACATCGTGGCGCATGGAAAAAGAATAATCTTCCAGAGAATTCTATAGCAGCTTTAAGACACGCTATCGATTTGAAAAATGCAGGTTCTGAATTTGATGTTTGGAGAACTGCCGATGATTCTCTTGTAATCAATCACGATGCACATTATAACAAATTACTTATTGAAGAAACAAATTACGCAGATCTGATAAAGTTCAAACTTTCAAACGGAGAAAAACTGCCAACACTGCATGAATATATTACAGAAGGCAAAAGAAACAATAAACAAACACTTTTAGTCTGCGAAATAAAACCTTCGGAAATAAGTAAAGAGCGAGGAAAAAAGACTGCTTTAAAAGCGGTAGAAACCATCAAAAGATTGAAAGCTGATAAAATTACCTGTTACATTAGTTTTGATTATGAAATATTAAAACAAATTAGAGCAGTTGATAATAAAACCGTTTTGCAATATTTAGAAGGAAATAAATCGCCAAAAGAAGTAAAAGTGGATAATATTAATGGTATTGATTATCATTACTCTGTTTTCAAAAAACATCCTGAATGGATTAAAGAAGCAAAAGAAAATAATATTATTCTAAATGCTTGGACAGTTAACGAAGCTTCGGATATGGATTGGATTATTCAAAGTAAGTTTAATTATATAACGACAAATGAGCCAGAACTTTTGGCGCAAAGAATAAAAGAGAAAAAGTAGTTTTCAAGAAAAGCTTAATTCAAAATAAAGCAAATCATCTTGTTTTTAAACTTTAAAAATCAAAAAATGAAAAATAGATATACACTACACTCAAAAGTACTTTCGTTGCTTTTAATAGTTTGTAGTTCCGTCGGTTGGGCGCAAAACACTAATATTCCAGGTAAAACAGAATGGTTTGATCCAAATAAACCCGCAACAACTTATTGTAATCCTATAAACATTGGATACAATTATACAACCGAAAATCATAATGGAATTCCAGTATCTCGACGTTCAAGCGCAGATCCTGTTATTATTACCTTTAAAGGCGAATACTATTTGTTTGCCACAAATCAGGCAGGCTTTTTTTGGAGTAAAGACATGTCTGATTGGAAATTTGTCTACGGAAGCTTTCAAAGAAAACCTGCAGATGATGATCAATGTGCACCAGCAGCTTGGGTTGTAAATGACACCTTATTTTATGTAGGTTCTACTTGGAAAAGAGATCATCCAATCTGGAAAACCGATGATCCAAAATCTGGTCAATGGCTGCGACATGTTGATAAAGCAATGCTGCCAACATGGGATCCTGCCATTTTTCAAGACGATGATAAAAAAGTATATATGTACTATGGTTCAAGCGGAAAATTGCCGCTTGTAGGTGTAGAGGTAGATTACGATACGTGGCTTCCAAAAGGGAATCAGGCTGATTATGCAGAATTGTACAAAGCTACTGAAGTAGAAGATATTCAAAAAGTTTACGGTCAAGTAAAAGAAGTTGCGATTTTAGATCCTGCAAATCATGGATGGGAGCGTTTTGGACCAAACAATGATATGGAACCAGCGCCTTGGGGTAATTTTATTGAAGGTGCTTGGATGACAAAACACAACGGAAAATACTATATGCAATATGGTGCACCAGCAACAGAATTTAAAGGTTATGCAAACGGAGTTCATGTAGGCGATAATCCGCTGGGACCTTTTACCTATCAAAAACACAATCCGATGTCATACAAACCAGGCGGATTTGTAATTGGTGCAGGTCACGGAAATACATTTGCAGATAATTATGGAAATTATTGGAATACTGGAACGTGCAAAATATCTATTAAAGATCGTTTTGAGCGTCGTATAGATATGTTTCCAGCAGGATTTGATAAAGATGATGTAATGTATTCAATAACTTCTTATGGAGATTTCCCAATTGTGCTTCCAACAAGTCAGCGCGATCAAACAAAAGGAGCTTCATCAGGATGGATGCTGCTTTCGTACAAAAAGCCAGTAACCGTTTCTTCATCTGAAGAATGTATGGAAGTTGAAACACACAGAATGGATAACGGAGGCAAAAAAGTATATGAAAAGTTCTGTTATGGTCCTGAGAATTTAACCGATGAAAATATCCAAACCTATTGGTCAGCCAGAACAAGTGATTCCGGCGAATGGCTTCAAATGGATTTGGGCAGACCAATGGAGATAAAGGCATTGCAGATTAATTATGCAGACCATAAAGCAACACAATACAACAAGGCAATGGATATTTATTATCAATATAAAATCTTCATGTCTGATGATGCTCAAAACTGGACATTAGTTGTCGATAAATCTAAAAATGCAAAAGACGTTCCGCATGATTATGTTGAACTTACAAAATCAATAAAAGCGAGATATATTAAGATGGTTAATATTCATAATGCATCAGGTTTATTTGCAGTTTCAGATTTCAGAGTATTTGGAAACGGATTGCAGGCAAAACCTAAAGTAGTTTCCTCTTTTAAAGTAGATAGAAAAGCAGCAGATTCACGTAATGCAATGATTTCGTGGAAAAAACAATCAGATGCCGTTGGATATAATATTTACTACGGAATTGCTCCAGATAAATTGTATAACAGCATCATGGTTTACGGTGAAAATGCCTATGACTTTAGAGGTTTAGATAAAGGTACAAAGTACTATTTTACAATTGAAGCTTTTAATGAAAATGGAATAGGAGATAAAGCTAAGCTTATAGAAGTGAAGTAGTTTTATTATAATAAAATAAACCCGCTGGGTGTAATGCAATAAAAAATAATAGTTGAACACATAGAAACATAGATTTTATGTTAAAAAAAAGTAAGCCAAAAAGAAACTCGTTTCTCACACATAGTCCCGAAGCTTCGGGATGAATTAATGCAAGCGAAACGCCTTTCTTTAGTTCAATAATTCTATGTTTCTATGTGTTAAAAATAATTACACCGAACAGGTTAGTAAAATAAATGAACTCCAATTGCAAACGAAATAGGTTTGTAATCGGAGTTTTTTTTTGAGAAAGGTTTAGAGAAAAACTCGAACAGTTTTAAAAGAATTTTGTTCCTTTGCGATCTAAGCTAAAAAAAAACTCAAACAAAAGACCAAAACGCTATAAAAACTATGAAAAAAACGATTCTTTTAACTGCTTTAGTTTTAAACGGATTGTCATTATTTGCTCAGTCAAATGACGAAAAAAACATTAAATTATTTTATAAAAAAGCTTTAACCGAAGCAAAATGTTATTCTTGGTTAGAATATTTGTCTAATGATATCGGAGCACGTTTATCAGGCTCGGCAACTGCAGAAGAAGCAGTTCAATATACCAAAAGACAATTAGAAAGTCTTGGACTTGATAAAGTATATTTGCAAGAAGTTATGGTGCCTCATTGGGTGCGCGGCGAAAAAGAAACTGCTTTTATCCTTGACGGAAAAGTAAAAACTGCCGTTCCAATTTGTGCTTTAGGCGGATCTGTTGCAACGGCAAAAACAGGACTTACTGCCGAAATTATAGAAGTGCAGGGCATTAAAGAATTGAGTGAATTGGGAGCTGATAAAGTAAAAGGGAAAATTGTTTTTTACAACAGACCAATGAATCCTGAAAATATTGAAACATTTACTTCATATGGAGCTTGCGTAGATCAAAGATATGCTGGCGCTAAAGAAGCCGCTAAACTAGGAGCTGTAGGAACAATTGTTCGTTCAATGAATTTACGTTTAGACGATTTTCCACATACAGGAGCGCAAAGCTATGGAGATTTGAAAAAAGAAGAATATATTCCAACAGCAGCAATTAGTACAAATGGTGCCGAATTGTTGAGTAAATCTTTAAAAAGAAACCCAGCTTTAAAATTCTATTTTAAACAATCATGTGAAACTTTACCAGATGTATTATCTTATAATGTTATTGGAGAATTAACAGGAACAGTAACTCCAGAAAATATCATGGTTGTGGGCGGACATTTAGATTCTTGGGATTTAGCAGACGGTTCTCATGATGATGGAGCAGGAGTAGTACAAAGTATGGAAGTAGTTCGTATACTTAAAAACTTAAATTATAAGCCAAAAAATACAATTCGTGTTGTATTGTTCATGAATGAAGAAAATGGCGGAAGAGGCGGAGCGAAATACGAAGAAGTTTCTAAGCAGAAAAAAGAAAACCACATATTTGCATTAGAGAGTGATTCAGGCGGATTTTCTCCAAGAGGATTTTCTATAGAAGCTGATGATGCTAATTTTAAGAAAATACAAGGATTTAAAGACTTATTTGAGCCTTATTTAGTACATAGTTTTACAATTGGGCATGCAGGTTCAGATATTGGTCACTTAACGTCTAAAGCCATCGTTAAAGCAGGTTTAAAACCAGATTCACAACGTTACTTTGATTATCATCATGCTGCAAATGATAAATTTGATGCTATCAATAAAAGAGAATTAGAACTTGGAGCGGCAACAATGACTTCTTTGATGTATTTATTAGATCAAAACGGAATTGAAGTGCCGAAAGCTAATTAAGATTTAAAAATCGATACTATATAAAATAGACTGTCATCTTTGACAGTCTATTTTTTTTGATAAAAATAATCCCAGAAGGATGATATATTTATAGAAAGAATAGTCATTTTATTGTAAAGCTCCAGCGGAACGGCATATATAAACAGAAAATAATTATGTCGCTCCGCTGGAGCTTTTTGACTTCGTGTAATTGTTTTTTCTATAAATATTACGCTTCTCTGAAGCAAATATAATTTTAAGTACAAAGTGAGAATCCCAGAGGGATGAAACATTTGTAGAATAGAAGAATCGTGTTTTTAAGAAAGCTCCAAAGGAGCGACATATGTTTTGGGATAATTAAAAGGATGATTCATAATTTGTATTTAAAGCCTTATCACAATCAAATAATACAAAAAGGTTATTGGAATATTAGAAAGCAATATTAAAATCTTAAATACAATATCTTTTCGATATTCTGGTAAATGTATAAATCGATCTGTTAGATTCACTAACATTATAGTATTTACTATTATCGCAGATGATGCAAACGGCCATGCAATAACTAATACATTCGGGCTTTCATTCGAAATAATATAAAGCATAAATAAGATCGTACTAATAATAAAAGTGCCAACAGCTAATTCAGTCGATTGCTTTTCTTCAAAAGGTTTGTGATGAGTTGTTTTCATAAATTAAATTTTAAATGATTGCTGAATAGTATGAATTGGTTTTAAAAGCATTTTTGAAAAATCAAGATAATGAAACGGTAATGCTTGTTTCCCTTTCTTGTATTGCTTGATAAAATACAGCAGTTTGTTTGGGTAAAATACAGTTCCAGAGAGTATGACCATAAATAAATACAGACTTCGTTTCCCGTTTCCTAAAAGATAATACTGCATTCCAATTTCTTCATATATAGAGATACCCGTATTTGTCAAGACATGAATAATGTCATGATCTTCAAGTTTCTCTTGTATATCGAAATGATTCTTATACAGAAAATTACCTAATCCGCGGCCTAAACTTCCTTCAGGATAATCCATTAGCTGCGACTTGTCTATTTCCCAAGGTGCATTTTTTTTAAAATATTTTTGATATGGCTTTTTACTGCATTCATAAAGTTTTTCAATCAGATAATCTCGCATAGATATATTTTTAAAAGTTCTTTGAAATTCAAAGTAAAATAGTAAATGAAAAAGCCAATTGATTTTTCGAATTAGCTTTTAGTTGTTTTCTAATAATTATCAACTACAGTTTTTAGTAAACTCGAATCTGAAAGGTCAGAAGGAGCAACTACTTTTTCTTGAAGCGGAATTTCATTACCATATCGTTCTTTTAATATTTTTTGAACTCTCACATCAGTTAAATTAAAATCTTTTAGTTCTCTTAATTTCGAAAGCTCAATGCCCACAGCATTTTTATAAATTTTCCAAACCAGTTCCGAACAATAGATTCTATTATCCGTCCATTCAAAATAAGAATCATACTCTTTACCGTCAAACTGCTGGCTGTAGTCTTTCATTTTTTGAAGGACAACAGGAGTTAAAATTGAAGAGTCTTTTAATCTTTTTACCACATATTTATTGTCTTTTCCATGCTTAATCCAATCCTCAAACGGAGTTAGTTTTATTGGTTGAACTGCTTCAAAAACAAACCATTTTCCGTTTATGTCGTAGATAATTCCGCAATGTGAGAACTTTGAGTTTGTGGCAATTCGCACTGCTTCGCATTGAGGCGATTGAGACGTTTGAAAAATAATATCACCATCTTGAATTTTACTCATAGCCTTATTTTCTGTTTTCGCTTTAGAAGAAAATGGATTATTTGGAAAAACAGACATTGCTACAAATAAAGCAAGACCAAAGCTCAGTAGAAATGTAATGCCGAGAAATAGATATTTTTGTTTTTTCATGTTTTTTATATTTGAAAACTAAAAGTAATTTTTTCGTCGTTAGATCTAATTTATTTTGATAAAAGATTAACACAACTAAAAAGAACTTTGAATTACAAAGTAAGTAATAAAAAAAATAGTTACCAAATAAATGATAACTATTTTTAATTCTTTTCTTACGAAATATTAGATTCTGAAAATACCGCCTACAGCAATAATTCTTTGAAAAAAGAAAAAGTCTTGCGAAGCCTTATCTTCGTTACTTACTGTAGTTCTAATATCCTGCATATTGATGTAACCGCCTTTTAATTCACCCTGAATATAGAAGTGTTTGAAAAAAGTAACATTGATACCAGCTTTTGCCGAAACACCGTAACCAGAAATATGAAAATCATCATGACGATCTTTTCCTAGTAAAGTTGTATTTGTTTTAGGATATAAAAGTCCAGCACCTAAACCTTCAGTCAAGTTAATTTGTACCTTATCTATATTTGGCAGACCAAACCATTTTGAAACATCATCAAATCTTGAAACCTCAGTATTAATGTAATTCAAACCGTCTGTATGCTCATAAATTAAGAAAGGAGTGTCAGTGCTCCCAGGAGGCATTCCGCCTTCTTGTGCGCCGCCTATAGACATATCTACAGGTCTGTTATTGTAAACTCCATTGTAAATTGAGCCAGCTTGATCTGCAGGTAAATCGATGTATCCGTTAACGTTTGCAATTTGATTCTGTGACATTACATATTTCATATGATCAACACCAATTGTTACGCTGTAATGATCACTAAAAAAGTAACCCAGTCTCAAGTTTGTTTGAGGAATTGTCATGTTTACAGGATTAACATAATCAACATGCCAGCCTTTCGGTTTATCATGAGCCTTCATGTTTTCAACTGTAAAGTTGTAATCTTTACCTCTGAAATTTACATCAGAGTTAGAGTAACTTTCTCTGTTTCCACCCCACATCACAAAGAATTTTCCTTTATTATGAGCAGTGTATTTTTGTACCGGAATTTCCTCTTGGGCAAATGTGTTTAAAGAAACACAAATCAAGAAGAAAAATAGAATTTTTGTTTTCAAAGAACTTTGTATTATAAATTTAGAATGAGTTAACTGTTTTTCTAATAGCAACTAATTTTGTCATTAAACCTTCAAAATAGTCTAAATGAAGCATATTAGCGCCATCACTTTTTGCATTTGCAGGATCAAAATGTGTTTCGATAAAAATACCATCAACACCTACGGCAATACCAGCTTTGGCAACCGTTTCGATCATATCTGGTCTTCCGCCCGTAACTCCTGCTGTTTGATTTGGCTGCTGTAATGAATGTGTAACATCTAGAACAGTAGTTGCATATTGCTGCATAGTAGGGATTCCTCTATAATCAACAATCATATCTTGGTAGCCAAACATAGTACCGCGATCCGTAACCATAACATTTTCATTATTACAGTCTAATACCTTTTGTACCGCATGTTTCATGCTTTCAGGACTCATAAATTGTCCTTTTTTCAAGTTTACTGTTCTTCCAGTATTTGCAGCTGCCACAACTAAATCCGTTTGACGAACTAAGAATGCTGGAATTTGTAAAACATCAACGTATTGCGCCGCCAAGTCAGCATCTTCACTAGTATGAATGTCTGTAACTGTTGGAACGTGAAAAGTTTCAGAAACTTTTCTTAAAATTTTTAAAGCTTTTTCGTCTCCAATTCCAGAAAAGCTGTCAATTCTAGAACGGTTTGCTTTTTTAAAAGATCCTTTAAATACATAAGGAATTTGAAGATTGTCGGTAATACCAACTAATTTTTCAGCAATTCTAAGAGCCATTTCCTCTCCTTCAATAGCGCAAGGTCCCGCCAATAAAAAGAAATTTCCGCTGTCAGTATGCTTAATTTGTGGAATATGTTGTAAGTTCATAAAATTATTTTTTTGCACTGCAAAGGTAGTCATGATTTATGAATAGCAGATGAAGATTTAAGATTATTTTAAGAACTCGAATAACTGACTAGAAGCTTAGTAGAATTAAGGAATTTTTAAATTTTCTTTAGAATGATTAAATGCTTTTTTCAAGGCAATATTAAAGCATGAAAAGAATATGATAAATGACATTTATCATATTCTGAAGTTTTACAGTTTAATGTTGTTTTTTAGTTTTGACTAATACCTCTTTTCGATTTATTTTCTCTCCATCGTTTTATAAAATATTGAATAATAATAACGACAAGTAGAACTAAGAAAGTGAACAAAATTAGTGCAGTAATTGCTAAAAGAGGCATTCCGCATCTTGTTATATCGGGATGTTCATCATGAAACCTTGAAAAATTTGTGGTGGCAGTATATAAAGAAATAACAGAACAAACAATCTGCAGGAGAATATTAAGGATCAAGACCTTTTTGAATTTAAACGAACCAGGTTTAAAAATTGCAAATGTGCCAAATAGCAGCTGAGATAATAAAGGCAGAATAATTAAAATAAAAGGAATTGATCCAAACATTGTTACTTATGTATTTATCAATTACAGATTTACTCTTTTTTTAAAGTCAGTCCCAGCGGAACCATCAAAATTCCTTTTTCATAAATATTCAAATACAGTGTTATCGGTTTTTTTTGTCCTTCCCAAGTCAATTCGTATACATTTAAAAAACCAGCACCCATATCGCTTCTTTTCGTAGGAAACGGGCAGCAGGTCTCTAAGCGTTTATAAGTGATTGTTTCACCATTTGGACCAGCTAAAGCATTCAAAAAACGAACTTCGTTGGTGGCTTCATCTTTTGTGTTTCTAAAAAAGATATTTACAGGATAATCAGGATCATAACCGTACTTTTTGTCTTTGCTGAATAACGAAATAACAAAAGTATTGTTTTTACCTAATACCAAATCAGGCGCATTATCATCGACATTTTTTAATGTTGATTTTGTGCTGATGCAGGATGATACAGTAATTAGTAAAATAATGAAAAGAGCTGTTTTTTTCATGATGAGATCTATTTTGGTCGTACAAATGTAAAAGGTTTTTTTGCTGTATAACTGCATTTAAAGAAGAAATAAGTATTTGCATTAAAATACTATTCAACCTTCTTTGGATTCAGTTTTAATATACCAATTACAATCAGATATTGTGCCACAAGATAAGTGAGCATGATAAAAAAGGAACTTTTCTCAATTGGGTTATAAAATTTATTAATTGCCAGAATACTATCAGAAATAACAAAAACAACCGCACCAGAAAAAACAAGTTTATTGCCTGGTTCATTCCAACTTAATAGTCCGTTGTAAGCAAATAAAAGCATGATCGAAATTACACTGGCGTAAACAATTACAGGTATTTTTAAATCGCCCAAAGAAGGGAGTAATACCGATAACATTCCAATTAAATAACAAGCAATTAGTATACTTCCAATTCCTATTGCAATACTGTTCTTTTTTAGATTTCTTTTAGCTTGACGATTAAAAAGAATACAATAAACAATGTGAGAAATCAAGAAAGAAACTAATCCTAGAATAAAATAGATTTCGGATATATCTGAAAAAAGCAATATTACATCGCCAATCCATGAGAATAATAAGGCGGTTAAAAGAATGTTTTTAGTTGGAAAATTTTGATAAAAATAAACTCCAAAAATTAAAATTGGTATTAATATCGGCTTCAAAAAAAAGTTTAAATTTTCGTGTCCTAAAAATAGAATAAGAAGATAAACAGCGCTGAAAGCAATATAGATTTTGAATAAAGTAGCGTTTCTCATTTTGTGGTTAATGTATTTATGGGTTGGTTTTGGATAGTTTTAAAATCAATTGTTATAAAGTATACCGATACTAAAAACGACAAACTCAGATAACCTAAAATAATATAATTGCTTAGATAAAAAACTTGATTTAGACCAAACCAATCACCATAATAAGTAATTATTGCTGTTGCGACTGCCAAGCGTAAACCTTCCCAAAAAATGGCGTACCTATTTTTGTCCATTAATTCACAATAACTGTAAATAGTTATTAAGATGAATAAACCATAAATAAAAATGTTTGGAAGTCCGATTTTAGCAATATTATCAAACAAATAACTCACAAACAAAAGTGTTATTAAAAGTTGTGCTACTGACCAGTAAATTAGTTTTTGAGAGTTTTGTGTGCCATATTTTTCAAAATCAAAAACATTCTCAATTTTATTGACAGGATATTTTTCCTCGAAATTTTCTGGACGCCATCCAGTTGGTTTAAACCAAATGGTAAGTTTGTCTTTCCAATTCTCGGCGCGCCATGCATCTTTAATCAATAAGGTAAGATGTTGAAAATTTATTTTTATTGGATTCCAAGTATTAGCAGGTCTAGTGATTCCGAAAACCGGCGGAACATCATCAAGTTCCGCTTGAAAGGTACCAAAAAGTTTATCCCAAAAAATAAAAATCTGGGAATGATTCTTATCTAAATATTCTGGATTTATTGCATGATGCACTCTATGATGTGATGGCGTAACGAGAATATGTTCAAGGACTCCCATTTTTTTAATGTGCTTAGTATGGTACCAAAACTGCAGGAACAAATGAAGCGGGAGTGTAATCGCAATTACCGAAGCCGGTACACCTAATAATGCGGCGGGAATTAACAAAAAGGTAAACAAGTTAGCCAAACTTGCAATAGGCTGGCGCAGCGCACAAGCGAGATTAAATTCTTCGCTGCTGTGGTGAATAGCATGTTTGTTCCAGAAAAGATTAATTTGATGTGCCCAGCGATGGCTCCAATAGCCATAAAAATCGATAACAAAAAAGGCGATAATATAAGAGAGAACATTGGCTTCCTGATGAAAAAGGGCAATTTTAGAAACCATCCATTCATAGGATATAAAAGTAAGGCTTAAGCCTAGAACGTCTTTTACAGAATTTGTAATACCAGAACTAATACTGGATACGCTGTCTATCAAAGGTGCAGTATCGTTCTTTTTGTAAATGCCGTATATTTTTTCAATTACAATTAGAACTAAAAAAACAGGCATTGCGATAATCAATATTTTTCCGTACTCTTCCATAAAAAAACATTCTATTTTATTTCAAATATAAAATAAAATAGAATGTTTTTTAAATTATTTGCAATTAAACAATTTCAGCGCTCAATCCAGCTTCTAAAAGTTGTGTGCATTGCGGTTTTAACTTGTCAATAGGCCCTGTTTTTACGGTGCATTTTCCGTTATAATGTACAATTAGTGAACATTGTTCGGCCTGCTCTGCCGTGTGACTGCAAACTCGCATTAAAGTATCAATTACATGATCAAAAGTGTTTACATCGTCATTGTAGACAATAATTTCGTTATTGAAATTTATTGCTTCCTTTTCACGGACTCTTTCTCTTACTTTTTCTTTAGTACTCATTGTTTTTAGGTTTTTGTACTGTTGCAATTACTAATTTACGTATTTTAATGAAACCCAGTTGTTTCTTTGAAATTTTTTAACATATGTCAGCCCTTTTTCAGTGCACGAAGCATCGATAAATGGAACATCTTCTTCATAAAAACCACTAAACAATATAATTCCTTTTGGGTTTAAACTATCTACATAAGCCTGCATGTCGTTTAGAAGAATATTTCTATTGATATTAGCAATAATCAAATCATAAGTTTTACCTGCTAACAAGGCTGCATCGCCTTCATAAACGGTAATGTGCTTACAATTGTTGCGTTCAGCATTTTCGATTGAATTTAAATAACACCAATTGTCAATATCGATAGCATCGATAGGTTCAGCACCTTTCATTTCGGCAAGAATAGCTAAAATTGCAGTTCCGCAGCCCATGTCAAGAGTTTTTAAGCCTTTTACATCCATTTCTAGTAAATGCTGAATCATCATATGCGTAGTTTCATGATGACCAGTTCCAAAACTCATTTTTGGCTCAATTACAATATCAAATTCAGCATCCGTTTTTTCGTGAAAAGGAGCACGAACATGGCATTTTCCGTCAACATCAATCGCTTCAAAATTCTTTTCCCATTCTTCGTTCCAGTTTACCTGATCGATTTCTTCAACTGTATATTCAATTTTAAACTCATCAGATTGTAAAATATAAATATCATCCAGAATATTTTCATCCCATAAATCTTTCTTCACAAAAGCCGAGATTCCGTTTTCCGTTTCTGTAAAACTTTCAAATGCTTTTTCGCCTAATTCAGCTACTAAAATTTCTGATCCAAGCTCTTTTGGTTCAATCGTAAAATGATATCCTAAATATATATTTGACATAAATAAATTTTTTGCAAAGGTAAGAATACAAAGCAGAATTTGTTCATAAATAAATCATATTCTTTGAATTATTAATGTTAATTTCGAGCTTTATCCTGTAAGTTTTTTAGTATCATGAAAAATATTGTTTTTATCTTACTTTTTGTCGTTTTAAGCTCTGGCAGCTGTAAAAAAGAGCATGAAGTAATTCGTTCCTTTTGTTATTGGAAAACAGATCTGTATTTTTGGGAAGAGGATGATTCACTAATTAAAAAATTAGATGTAAAACATATGTACGTTCGTTTTTTTGATGTTGATTATAATCCATATTCAAAAGAACCTTTGCCTGTGGCAACAATTGGCGATATAGTACTTCAAAAAAGCAATCCTGAAATTACGCCAAGTATTTTTATTACCAACGAAGTCGTTTTAAAATCAGATAAAAAACAGCTGGACAGTCTGGCGGTAAGAATAGCCAAACGAATAGAACAAATTGGTAAAAGAATGAATGATAGAAAAGCAGAAACTCTTGCTTCAAATATTGTTTATCCAAAAGACTATTACAAACAGGAGAACTACAAACGTTTAAATTATGATTCGGTAAAATCAATTGAAGCCGCAAAACTAAAAGTTGATTTTAAAGAAATCTTGATTGATTGTGATTGGACTGAAAAATCGCAGAAGAATTATTTCTATCTATTAAAACAAGTCAAAAATCAGTTTCCGTCAGCAAAAATAGCGGCAACAATCAGGCTTTGGCAATATAAATATGCAACAAAAGCTGGAGTTCCGCCAGTTGATAAAGGTTTATTAATGTGTTATAATATTTCAAAACCTGATGATCAGCAGACTAAAAATTCTATTGGTACAAGCGAAGAATTGGCACAATATATTACTCACAGTGATTACAAACTAAAATTAGATATTGCATTGCCATTGTACAGCTGGGCAGTTGCTTTTAGAGGAAATCAGTTTAAAGGGATTTTATCAGATTACGATCAATTAATAAAAGACAGCATCAAATTAAAGAAAGTTTCTGATTCCAAATATGTTTTGCAAGATGATGTGCTGGTGGGACAGACTTATTTGCGAAATGGTGATGAAATAAGAATCGAAAAAATATCAGACAATGAGCTTGAAAAAATGATTTCGATTGTAAAGAATAAAATTCAGATTGATAGTCAGACAAAAGTGACCTTTTTCTCATTTGATAAAAAATACATAAACGATTATGGAACCCAAAATATATCTAAATATTATGAGAGTTTTTAGCACTTTACTTTTGGTTTTAAGCTTTCAGGTTTCTTTTGCCTGCGGCTGGAGCGTATCGCCGGAAACCAGTCGTTTGGCTTTGTTTAAAGCACAGCGAGAAGGTTTCTTTAAGCTTACACCGTTTTATTATTCAGCAGATAATTATTTTTCTACAAATACGATTTCTGATGCTGATCAGAGATTAAATTGTTTAGAATGGAAGAATAAATTAGGAAACAATATTAATCCTAATGATGTTTATGTGATTCTATATGAAACAGATTCGGAACAATTTGAAACAGCTTATGAAAATAAAACTTTGAATAAAGTTTTTGAAAAGAATACTTTTATTAAGACTCTATTACTGCCAAAAAACAAACAGTTTTTAAACTATATTTTATTTGCTAAAAAACTAGAATACAATAGTAATACCGATGTTAAATGGGAATCATGGGGGCAAATTGGTTATGAAAGCAAAGATCATAAATTGGCTGAGGTAACTGATTTTGAAAAGAAAATCAGTTCAGCTAAAGATCCTTTTTTGAAACAACGTTATGCTTTTTTGATTTTGAGATATAGCTTTTATGATGCAGATCCAAAAGAAGTGATTCGTTTGTATGATACTTATTTTGAACAGAATAAAAAAACAATTTTAGAGCCGTGGGCTTTGTATTATAAAGCTTTATGTGTTGAGAATAAGATTTTGCAGAATTATTTATTAAGCAAAGTTTTTAATAGCTGCGAAGAGAAATCATTTGCAGTTTTACAGCATTATGACCGAAAACTTACTGCCGAAACTTTGGCTTTGGCACAAAATGATGAAGAACGAAGTGTCATTTTAGCTATTGAAAGCCTTAGGAATCCAGCACCTGATTTAAAATCGATTAAAGAAATTTATGAACTAAGTCCGAACAGCTTGTTTTTGAGTTTTTTAATTGGAAGAGAAGTAAATAAACTTGAAGATTGGATTTTTACACCACAATATACTAATAACGGAAGCCCATCTGTAACTTTTAGCGATACAAATTGGTATGAAGATTATGCTAAAGCTAAAGCAGAGAATTTTAATAAAGATATTTTATACTTGCGAGAATTAGGATATTTCTTGATTTCGATTCGTGAACAAACTTCAGGAGAACAGAAAGATTATATTACTGCGGCAATTGCGCAGCTTTGCTTTATTGATGATCAAATTGATGAAGGGAAAAAGTATACCAGTATGATTTCTAATAAAGCGAATGCTTCTATACAAATGCAAAAGAATATTCAGCTGGCTTTGGTTTCGTTAAAACAAGATGATTTAAAGAATGAGAAAGTTCAAAATCAGCTTTATAATTATTTTAATTCAGTCGAAAATCTAATAGAAACAGATAATGGATTATTTAAAAATTTATACAGTTTATACCGAATCGCAAGTGATGAGTTTTATAAAAAAGGCGATGGAGCTGTGGCAGGTTTGCTTTCTATGAAAGCTGATATTAAAAACGAAGGCGAATATGTGTCCTACAACAATCCATATTTTTATAGTTATATTGGTTATTTTGACCGAAAAGCAACTATTGATGATGTCGATCGTTTGATAGCGCTACAACAGAAAACTAATAAAACCCCTTTTGAAAAATATATTTGCTCAGGAACAATCGCTCCGGATATTAATTATTATAAGGATTTAAAAGGAACTATTGCTTTTAGAAACAATAATTTAGAGCTGGCTTATCAAACTTTTTCGAGTATGCCTAAAGATTTTTGGGAGAAGAACTATGAGTTTAAAGACTATTTAAACGAAAATCCTTTTACGCCTAAAATCCTTCAAAAACAAGAAGAAAGAAAGTTTGATTATCGTTTTAATAAAACGGACTTTATTGCAAAACTGATTCAGTTGAAAAAGCAAAATACAGCAAGCAGTAATTTGCAATTGGCACATGCTTATTTTAATGTATCGTATTTAGGTAATTCCTGGATGATGACGGCTTACGATTGGAGTTCAGGCGGATCGTATGTCGACTATGTTTACGGAGATAATACAGAGAAAGAGAAGAAATACCAAAATGGTAATTATCATAATTTAAAAATGGCCAAAATGTATTATGAAAAAGCCTTTAAAATGTCTAAAAACAACAACGAAAAAGCAATGGCAAGTTTAATGATTTTTGAATGTAATTATTATAACTATTATGCTGATCTAGTTTCTACAGAAGAAGAGGAAAAAAATCCATTTAAAGCAGGGAAGGAGCTGATTAATTTTTACTCTATTTATAAAACTACGCCAACATTTAAAAAGTATAATTGCCCGCTTTTGAAATCGTTTATTAATTAAAATTTTAAACCATATAAGTTATATAAGAAAATTTAAGTTTGACTTTGCGCAAAAAAACTTTCAATGAACTTATATAACTTATATGGTAAAAAAAACGTTCGCTGATGCGAACGCTTTGATATAATAGATATTAAATCTTTTTTTTAGATTGCAGTTACAATAGCTAAGAAATCGTCAGCTTTTAAAGCAGCACCTCCAATTAAACCACCGTCTACGTCTGGTTTAGAGAAGATTTCTTTTGCGTTGTCTGGTTTTACAGAACCACCGTATAAAATAGAAACTTCGTCAGCGATTTCAGCTCCAAAAGCTTTACGGATCGTTTCTCTGATAAACTCGTGCATTTCTTGAGCTTGTTCTGGCGAAGCAGTTTCTCCAGTTCCAATTGCCCAAACTGGCTCGTAAGCTAAAACAACTTTTGCCCAAGATTCTTTTGCAATGTGGAATAACCCATCACGCAATTGATTTTCAACAATATTAAAGTGATTTCCAGTCTGACGATCTTTTAATTCTTCTCCAAAACAGAAAATTACTGTCATGTCGTGTTTTAATGCTGTATCAACTTTATTTGCAATTAAAGCGTCAGTTTCGTGAAAAATAGCTCTGCGCTCAGAGTGACCTAGAATCACAGTGTTAACTCCAACGCTTGTTAGCATATCTGCAGAAATTTCTCCTGTAAAAGCACCGCCTTCAGCTTGGTGAACATTTTGAGCAGAAACACCGATAGTTGTATTTTTTAGTTTTGCAGCAGCAGCTTGTAAGTTTACAAATGTTGGTGCAACAATTACTTGTGCAGTTGTTTGTGCTGGTATTTTTGCAATTAATTCATTCAATAATTCTTCAGTCTGCTCTGCATTTTTATGCATTTTCCAGTTTCCTGCAACAATTTTTTTTCTCATTGTGGTAGTTTTTGTTATTCTTTTAATTTTTTGTTTTTATTGAAATTTTATCAAATCAATTTCGACTTTTGAAATTGATATTTTAAAGAAGGTTATTTTAAACCTTTTAAAGTTTCATTAATTTTATCAAAATCAGTTTCAATTGCTCGGTATAAAACAATTTTCCCTGTTTTGTCAACGATAATGTATCTCGGAATCCAATCTAGATCGATTGCTTTTCCAAAAACACCTTTCATACCGTCATTCATCATATAATGATCTCCTTTTATTTCATGTTTTTCGATTCCAGCTTTCCATTTTTCAGCAGTTTTATCTGCAGAAAGGAATAAATAAGAAACATCTGGATTATTAGCCTGCAGCTCTTTTACTTTTGGCATTGCTTTTACACAGTCGCCGCACCATGAAGCCCAAACCTCAATAACTAAAGTTTTTCCTTTATATTTTTTTAAAATGCTTTTAAAAGCAGCTTGACCTCCGTCAGCAGTTAATAATTTTTCAGACAAAGCTTCTTTAGAAAAACTTGTTTTTTGTGCTTGTGAGCAAGAGAACGTAATAAATGCAATAACGACAAGGGCTAATTGTTTCATATAATATTTATATTTTTTAATGTAATTGATATATCGATCTTCATACTTTGAATTCCGATAATTTCATAAATTAATGTTTCCGAACAAAGTTAAACAAACAATTTGAAAGCCAAATGCAGATTAACAAATTTTGATAACCAGACTATTTTGTAACAAAACGCTGATTTTAGGTTAGAAAAATGCGAATGAAATCGTAATAGTTGGCTCTAAAATTTACTATTTTTTTGAAAAGCCTTTTTGAAAGTTTGATGAATTGCTGCGATTTTATTTTGAAGAATAAGTTTTGAACCAAAAAAACGTCAGATTTCAATGGAAAAAGCCTTCAATAAAAATGAATTATTGAAGGCTTTGATGCTATTTTTGGGTGACTAATTGTAATCTCCGTTTGCCCACTTTTTGCTTGGAGCAATCCAGTTATCTGAAGCTTTGTACAAAAAACCATGTTTTAAATTGGTATTCAGTTCGATTTCCTTAAAATGATTTATTTTTAGTTTCGAAGTTTCTTTTCGTTTAATTGCCGAAACGCCATAAATATCTGATTTTTCATAAATCGTTAAAATGTTTCCGCAGAAATTAATATCCGGAATTTCGGTTATATCACTATCTCTAAAACATCCAATAAAAACAAAATTCACATCGGGATTTGCGAGATAAGTTGAAACGTATTGTGCAATATATCCGCCTTTTGAAGTTCCAATAACTGTTATTTTGTTAGGAGAAACTCCTTTTTTAAGAAGTGCTTTGATTTGTTTTACGATTTTTTCTGCATAATTGGCAGCATTTGTATTTTTCTTTCTTTTTTCACTGAAAACAATAAAGTTATCTTTTCTAAATGATGCTAAAATTTCATTGTATTCCGCTTTTCCATATTCAGGATGAGCTGTATTTAAATCATTTTCTTCAACAAATTTATTGTGTAAAAAGAAAATATACCGTTGGTCTTTTTTTGTCGTTCCCGATTGTCCGAAACTTGTAATGCTGGAGAGAAAAGCTAATAAAAAAGTAAACAATAACTTTGGTAATGGTTTCATAGATTGGTTTGTTTTTTTGATGAGTCTTTGAACAAATATAGAAAACAAAACGGCAGATTTATTGTTTTTAGTGTGTACTATTCTGATAAAGAAAAACGCCAATTGACATAATAGTAAATTGGCGTTTTAGAATTTATTTTGATTAAAAGTATTACAATTTCAAATCATCAACATCATTATAATGTACTTTTTGAATAATTGTTCCGTTTTGTAAAACTACTATACTAGGATTTGCTCTTTCAACAGTTTTTAAAGCGGTTGCGTCACAGAAATAGAAATCAACATCTAAGTTGTATTGCTTTTTGGCTTTTGCAATTTCATCAGCTCCAGATGCTGTCATGGCAATTACTTTGTAACCTTTTGCCTTTGCATCTGCAGTAACTTTTGCTAATTTTTTCATTCCAGACGGTTCAGATAAAGTCAAATCATAAGTAACAAAAATTACTAGTTTTGGTTCTTTTAAGAATTCAGCTTTATAATCAGAATCGTCTTTTGTCATTGTAAAATCGTGAATTGGCGGTACATAACCTTCAGAAATTACTTTGTCTTTACGGTCAACAAATGTTGCTCCTTCTGGGATATTCATTAAATCTTTCTCTGTAAATTCTTTGTCAACTCCATTTACTTTGTAGATAAAAATCATCTCAACTACAGATTTTGGAGCTCCTTCTGGAATTTCCATTCCTTTTTCGATATTAGTTCCCACTTTGTACGGACGGAAATCTTTTATAGGATTGTGGTTCAAAACCCAAACTGCCATTAATGAACATAAAAGTACACTTGCATAAACTGCAAAATTGGTTTTTGGAGTTGGGAATAATGGTTTTATTAATTTTTGATTGATGAATAAAATCAAAATAAAGAATAATAAAACAACATCTTTTGTAAATGATTCCCAAGGCGTTAAATGCAAAGCATCTCCAAAACAACCGCAATCTTTTACAACATCAAAATAAGCAGAGTAGAAGGTAAGGAATGTAAAGAACACAATAAGAAGTAACAAAGCCCAAATCGTCAATGTTGCTCTATAACCAACAAGTAACATGACACCTAAAACGACTTCTAATATTACAAGAAAAATAGCTAAGCCCAGCGCAAACGGCTCTAAGAATGGCATATTGAAAACAGGTTCGCTAAAATATTCGGCTAGTTTATAAGAGAAACCAACAGGATCATTTAGTTTTATTAATCCTGAAATGATAAATAATACACCTACAAATATGCGAGAGAATTGAGTAATAATGTTTTTCATGGCAAATATTTAAAATTTAAATTCCTCCCGATGGCTATCGGGACCAAATACCAAGTCAAAGATTGGAATTTGGGATTTTATTTTTTTGTAATTTGATTTATTTGATTGGGTTTAAGATTAAAGCGAAAACAGAATAATTAATCATATCTTGATAATTAGCGTCGATACCTTCAGAAACTAAAGTTTTACCTTTGTTGTCTTCGATTTGTTTTACGCGAAGAATTTTTTGCAGAATCAAATCAGTTAAAGAGCTCACACGCATATCACGCCATGCTTCTCCGTAATCATGATTTTTGGCTTCCATTAAATCTTTCGTAAGTTTTACTTTAGCATCATACAATTCAGTTGCTTGTTCTACACTTAAATCAGGCTGGTCAGCAACTCCTAATTCTAACTGTATTAAAGCCATGATAGAATAATTGATGATTCCAATAAATTCTCCTTTTTCATCTTCATCAACTTTACGAACATCGTTTTCTTGTAAACTTCTGATTCTTTGTGCTTTTATGAAAATTTGATCCGTAAGCGATGGAAGTCTTAAAATTCTCCATGCGCTGCCGTAATCTTTCATTTTATTGATAAATAAGGTTCTGCAAACCGTAATTACATTATCAAATTCAAGGGAAGTATTCTTCATTTATTGCTGTATATTTGCTAAAATTTTTTCAAAAATAAGGATTAAATTAAAGAGTTTCAAGTTTAGTGTTTTCTTTGTTTCAAGTTTTTTCTAAACAAAGTGTTAACGGTGATAACTTGTAACTAAAAAATAATGTTTCAAGTTTCAGGTTTGCTTCGCCAGTTCGTCTTTCGGCCTCGTGTCAAGTTCGAGAACTTACGCAATCTAAATCAACTTGAAACTTGAAACAAATAAAACTTGAAACAAAATGTTGATTAACTGCAAAGGCGAACTTATAGATTTATCGATTCCTAAAGTAATGGGAATTTTGAATGTTACGCCAAATTCTTTCTTTGACGGAGGAAAATATAAAAATGAAGACGATATTATTTCGCAGGTAGATAAAATGCTTTCTGAAGGCGCTGTGTTTATTGATATTGGTGCATATTCAAGCAAGCCAAGTGCTGAATTTGTTTCGGAACGGGAAGAAATCGACAGAATTGTTCCTGCTATCGAATTAATTTTAAAGCATTTTCCACAGGCATTATTATCAATTGATACTTTTAGAGCCGAAGTTGCAAAAGCAAGTATAGAAAGCGGCGCTGCAATTATAAATGATATTGCTGCTGGAGAACTAGACGATAAAATGTTTGAAGTTATTGCCCAATATAACGTTCCGTACATTATGATGCATATGCGCGGCAATCCGCAAACGATGCAGAGTTTGACACAATATGATGATATTGTAAAAGAAATGCTTTTTTATTTTTCTGAGAAAGTACAAAAAGCAAGAAGTTTAGGAATCAATGATTTAATTTTAGATCCAGGTTTCGGTTTTGCCAAAACAACGGATCAGAATTATGAAGTGATGCAAAAAATGGAACTTTTTAATCTTTTAGATTTGCCAGTTTTAGCAGGAATTTCAAGAAAATCAATGATTTATAAAACGCTTAATATTACACCGCAAGAAGCTTTAAACGGAACCACGTTTCTAAATACAATTGCTTTGACGAAAGGTGCAAAAATTCTACGTGTGCATGATGTAAAAGAAGCTACGGAATGCGTTACTTTATTTAATAAATTAGATTTATAATTGAAATAATCGCCTGGTTTGTCATTTCGATCCCGAAGCCTCGGGATCGAAATGACATACTTTGAGTTTAAAAACAAACAAATATGAAATACATTACTTTAATTATTGCTTTCCTTCTTTTCTCTTGTGGAAAAAAAGAAGACGTTTTATTGCCAAAAGCAAATGTTTCAATTATAAAAGACGTACAAGATCATTCGCCAATTTACATTTTTTTAAAACCGAAGGAAAAGACACGATAGCTGATTTAAATCGAAAAAGCAGTATTATTTCGACCAATTGGATTTTTAATATCGATAAACGTCTGCCTTTGAAATTGGTAATTCCAGAAGTGATGAAATTGCAAGAGAAAAAAAGAGCCGACAGCGCACACAAAAACGAAAATGCCGAAAATTATTATTCTTACGCAGATTCTATCGGAAAGAATTTAGCTTTTCTTCCTTTCACGAAAGTGTATTATAAAATGGAAATTGCCAATAATAGAAGTCAGTTGTATTTTAAAAAGAACGGAATGATACAATACAGCGGAAGAAAAACGTATGATTTTCCTAAAAGTAATTTAAAGCCATTTTTGGATAGTTTGGTTATAAATCCAAAAGCTCAAATCACATTTTCATATGATAAAAATATGAGTTATGGAGATTATATTCAATCTAAAATCCTTGTAAAATCTATTATAGATAAAAAGATTCCATTTGTTTTTATAAATGAAGATGAAGAATTTGTTTTCTAGAAACAGCGATTAAACGATTAAACAAATCAACGATTAACCTTTTTATTGATGATGATAAGGTTCGTTGCGCAAAATCGTAAATCCGCGGTACAATTGTTCGATAAAAAACAAACGAACCATTTGGTGCGAAAATGTCATTAGCGAAAGCGAAATTTTTCCTTGTGCTTTGCTGTAAACCGTATCTGAAAATCCGTAAGGACCGCCAATTACAAAAACTAGAGTTTTGATTCCGGAATTCATTTTCTTTTGTAATTCTTCAGAAAAACCAACGCTGGAGAAGTTTTTTCCGTTTTCATCTAACAAAATCAATTGATCGGTTGGAGAAAGTTTTGATAGAATTAATTCGCCTTCTTTTTCCTTTTGTTGACTTTCAGATAAGTTTTTTACGTTTTTGATATCGGGAATAATTTCTAAATCAAATTTGATGTAAAACGACAAACGTTTAGTATAATCGTCAATCAAAGTTTGAAGCGATTTGTTATCTGTTTTGCCTATTGCGATAAGTTTGATGTTCATTAGTTCTGTTTTTTGCTACGAATTACAGTAATTGTCGCGAATTTATTTTTTTCTGCCACTCCCGATAACTATCGGGATAAAAGGATTTTTTATTAAATCTAATCTGTGTTAATCTGTGAAATCTGTGGCAAAAGAAATCTCTATTTTTTATTTTCAAAAACCGTTTCGAAATGCTCTACAATAGGAAACGGTTCGTAATAATGATGTAAAATTTTCTTCCATTCTAAATATGCTTTAGAAGTTCTGAAACCTATTGTATGATCTTCAAACGTATTCCAATCGACTAATAAAAGATATTTGTTTTCTATTTCAAGACATTTTTCTAAACGATGTCCTAAATAACCATCAATTGACGAAATATATTGACTTGCTTTTGCAAAATCAACTTCAAACTGATTTGATAGTTCTGGTTTTATAAAAAGAAATGCGGCTTCAAGTATCATATTGAAATGAATTTTATCTGCCAGATCTGCTAAATCTGCGAGAGTATATTTTTTTCCGCAGATTTAGCAGATCTAACAGATTTTTATTTTATTAGTTTTTTGAGAACTTCGCTTCAAAAGTTTTAAAACGATTATCCAAATCTTTAGTCAATTGTTTTTTAACCGATTCATCTTGAATAAAACTGTAATTGATGCTGTTGTAAACGTATTTTTTAATCGTTTCATAATTAACATCCTGATATCTTTTGGCTAACAAAACATATTGTTCGGTCATATTGCTTCTTAAAATCCCTGCGTCGTCTGTGCTGATTACTATTGGCACATTGAATTCCTTATAAAGTGTAAATGGATGTCTGTTTTCTTTTACTTTTAAAATAAACTCATTACTCGTTAAATTAATCTCGATTGGAATATTGTTTTTAGACATATATTTCAATAAATCATATGAATTTGCTTCGTAAGCGATATCAACTCCGTGACCAATTCTGTTTGCACCAGCGATATAAATTGCATCATTTATATGCCAAGTTAAATCTTCTGGCTGTACCAAACCTAAAGTCAATTCGCCAGCGTGAAGTGTATATTTTACTTCTGGAAATTTAGAGTGGCAGTATTTAAACATAACCATGTGAAGCCAATAATCTTTCATAGAAGTTTGTCCGTGTTCTGGAGAAACGATGTTTACACCTGCTGTAAGTTTACTTTCATTTGAGGAAATAAAAGCAATAACCAGATTTTTAAATAAATCTACAGGTTCCATAAAACGCAGTACAAAATTTTGATAGCGCATTGTGAAACGCTCGTCATCGATCTTTAGATCTTTGTGAAGTTTTGCCAAGAAATTAGTATTGAAATCATCAGCATATTTTTTTGCTTCTTTTTTCTGAAGTGATTTATACAACTCATCTAAAAGTTTTAAAACTGCTTTTTCATCTTTTGCATTTGCAGCAAGACGAAGTTTTGTATTGAAATCGTTTAGATCAGAAACATTCATATCGCACGGAATCGTTGATAATTGAGTTTCGATATAACTTACGTTTTCTGCTATGGCACGTTTTTTAAGTTCAAGCATTCCTTCTGCAAAATGACCTGTGATAGTAGGTTCAAATTTCATAAAAGAGTCAAAAAACTGATCATCAGAAGGTACAGAACCATTATAATCTTTAATTGACCAAGTCTGCATAATTTGCTGCTCGTAATAATCTAGTTTTCCTTTTTCTTTAAGAGAAGAGAAGCTTTCCCAGTTTCCTTTTGCAGGTTTGGTTTTTGAGACTTCCATGGTTTCTAGATTCAAATAAAAGTTTTCTGCAATTGCTCTTTCTAAAAGAGGTTCTGCATAAATTGATCCTGAAAAATGGTGGTGTAAATCGCCTCCTTTTGGCATTTGTTGAAAGAAAGCTGTTAAGAGAGCTTCATTATTTCTGATTTTTTCTAAATAACTTTCAGCTGTTTGAGAAAAGCCGATTTGTGCTATAAAAATACAGAAAAGCGTAATTATCCTTGTCATACTCTAAGTTTAAATTACGCGCAAATATACGAGTTTTCGGGGAGATTTGAAAATTGAATTTCTTTGTATTGTTTTTTAACGCAAAGAACGCAAGGTTTTTGTTCCAAGTTTAACTCAATAGAAACACAAAGTTCGCAAAGCTTTGTCTAAAAAACTTTGCGAACTTTGCGTAATCCTTTGCGAACTTTGCGGTTAAAGAAAACTTAGCATCTAAGAACCTTAGCACCTTTAAGAAAAAAGTACATCACGAATTTCTTCGACTTTATCAAAAACACTTTTTGCAAAAGGACAAAGCGGAATAATTTTTAAATTATTAGTTCTAGCATATTCTACAGCAGCCATAACTAGTTTTTTGCCAACTCCTTTTCCGTTAAAATCTGGGTTTACTTCAGTATGATCTATAATAAATTTTGAATCGCCTGCCCAAGTATAAGTCATTTTTCCAGCTTCTTTTCCGTCTTCTACAGCTTCAAAGTAGCCTCTTCTTGTATCGTTTATTTGTTGAATTTCCATGATGATTATATTAAGGTGGTTTTAATTTCGATTGAGTTTGTTAATGTTTTGTGTATAGGACAGCTGTTTGCAATTGTCTCTAAACGTTGTTTTTGTTTTTCATCGACTTCGCCTATAACTTCAATTTTTCTTGTAAATCGAGAAATGTTTTGATGATTGTCTCTTTCAAAATCTATTTTTACATTAATTTCAGAAACATCCCATTGTTTGCGATTAATGTACATTCGCAATGTTATTAAAGTGCAAGATGCTAATGCTGATGCCAAAAGTTCTGATGGACTAAAACCAAGATTTTTTCCTCCAACTTTTTGAGGTTCATCGGCGATTACAATATTTCCGCTGGATGATGTTATTTCGGTGCGATACAAACGAGTATCTATTTGTGCTGATATTGTTTTCATAATTTATTTGATTCTTGGTTCAGGTAATGGAACAAAATCTGTTTCACCGGGAACTTTTGGGAATATTTGGTTTGTCCAATCTTGTTTGGCTTTTTCGATTAGGTTTTTATCTGAAGAAACAAAGTTCCAAAAGATAAAATGTTCTTCAGGGAACGGTTGTCCGCCAAAGATATAAACAGTTGAATTTTCGGCAATTTCAAACTCACAAAGTGTACTGTCGTTTGTAATTAAAATTTGTTTTGGATCGTAAATATGTTCGCCGCTTTTGATGCTTCCTTCGAGAATATATAAACCACTTTCGCCAAATAAATGACTTCCAATATTGATTTTCTTAGCTTCAGTACTTTTGATTTCAATAAAATAAAGCGGACTATAAACAGGAACTGGCGATTTTTTACCAAATGCTTGGCCGGCAATCAGTTTATACGAAACGCCGTCTTCTTCCCAAGTAGGAATATCATCTGCTTCAACATGTGTAAAATTTGGATCCATTTGTTCCAATTCTTTTGGAAGCGCTACCCAAATCTGTAATCCGTGAAGCATTTTGTCTGAATGTCTTAAATATTCTGGTGTTCTTTCAGAATGAACAATTCCTTTTCCAGCTGTCATCCAGTTTACGGCGCCTGGTTTTATTTCTAATTCGGTTCCTAAACTATCACGGTGCATAATGCTTCCTTCAAACAAGAATGTTAAAGTCGAAAGTCCGATATGCGGATGAGGAGGAACATCCATATTTTCATGATCACTTAAATGTGCAGGTCCCATATGGTCGATAAATACAAATGGACCAACAGCTCTTTTTTCACGGAAAGGCAGCAAACGACCTACCATAAAATTGCCAATATTGGCAGCACGTTCTTCTATAATTAAACTGATATTTGACATGTGGTATTTTTTATTTGATTTGAAAACAAAATTAAAGTAACGAAGCCTGTCTGTAACTTAATTTAGATTAAGAAAAGTTTGTTTTGAATTTTTAGAATTATAAAAATAAGAAAAAACGGTGGTTAAGTTTGAAAGAGATGATTAAATTTAAGTTTAGAAAGTCCCAGAGGAACGAAATATTTATAGCAAAGAATAATATCACATTTCATAAAGTCCCAGCGGGGTGATAAATATGTCGCTCCTCTGGAGCTTTTTCTGTGGTAATGCGATATTTCGCTATAAATATTTTGCTCCGCCGGAGCATGAGAATTGTAATCTCGGGTTAATCGATCAATTCAAACTCTAAAACTTCACTTTCCGTTCCATTAATAATAATTGACAATTGATGAATCCCAGTATGAAAAACTCTCGTTGTAATCAATTTGAAAGATTGGTTTCTTTCAATTTTGGTTAATTGATTCGGATGGTAAACTTTCTCACTTATTTTAAATACTTTTTTAGCCAAGTGTCCTTTTGCTTTTTTATAATGAACGGCATATTCTAAACGAATCGTTTTTGGATCTTCATTTTTATTGTTTAAGTGAAAATGAAATTGCAGATAATCACCAATTTTTACAACTGGAGTTTTAACTTCAAATGATGAAAGTTCAATATTCGTGCTTTCTAAACCATAATGGCTTAAAATTTCCGGATGACCTTGTTTTAATAATGTTCTACAGCCGTGTTTTATAATTCCATCAGTTTCTTTACTTTGATTTTTCCATCTTGAAGCGATTTCTAATACTATTTGCGGATTGTCTTTTGCGATATCATTTAAGTTATTAGCAACACTTCTTCTGACATATTCGGAAGGATCGTTTTTTAGGTTTTCTAAAATAGGCAGGATAGATGAAGGATCTTTTTTTAAGAACGGAATTGCCATTGCCCACGGTAATCTTGGGCGCGAACCTTCGCTGGCTAAACGACGCACGTGATGATTTTCATGCAATGACCATTTTGTCATTTCGTCAATCATTTGCTCTTTGTACTTTAAAATAAAAGGACGAACAGCAAATTCGCAGCTTATAAATTGAGTGATAGAAACAAAAGCTTTCGCTGAAGTTTTAAAATCGTCTAAACCGTACATTTCGATATAATCAGCAAAGAAGATAAAAGCCAGATTGCTGTCTGTGAAATTATTTTTCTTTAAATTTTCAATGATTTTGTCAATTAAAGTAACGGCTTCGGGGAAATTTTTGGGCATAAATTCATGAAAAACAACTGTTGTGTGTTTCATTCTTTCTTTCCATTCCTTTTGAGCAAAATCGCCTTCGTAAATAGTTTCAATAAATTTTTGCTTGTCGAATTTTGGATGTACTTCGGCTGCAGCCTGACTAAATTTTTCGTAGAAAGAAACAGAATAAATATCTTTAATTAATCCCATAAGTTTTGTTTGCTTGAATTTCAAAGATATTTAATGTTCTTTGATTTTTCTATCATTAAAAATAGTAAGTTTCATTAAGAATTAGATCTCGGTCTTTCTTAATATCTTAATGGTTAAAAAAGAGATATTTAATGTTTTGTATAACTTTTCATGTTATAGTAATTTTCAAATCCATAAAATAAGTCATAATTTAGCATATTATAAAAAATATAAAAATGATAAGTGAAGCTCAATTTCAATCAGAATTAGAACTTTTGATTAGTAACGCCATTAGAGAAGATGTAGGATCAGGCGATTATAGTTCTCTTGCTTGTATTCCAGACACTGCTCATGGTCAAGCAAGATTATTAGTGAAAGATCAGGGAATTATTGCTGGTGTTGCGCTTGCGAAAATGATATTTGATTATGTTGATCCTAAATTAAAGGTAAAAACATTTATTGAGGATGGAACGCATGTAGAATATGGTGAGATTGTTTTTGAAGTTTCTGGAAGTTCTCAATCTATTTTGAAGGCAGAAAGAGTAGTTTTAAATACTATGCAGAGAATGTCTGCAATTGCAACAAAAACAAATCATTGCGTGCAGCTTTTAGAAGGAACGGGAGCTAAAATATTAGATACTCGCAAAACGACACCAAATTTTAGAGCTGCGGAAAAATGGGCGGTGAAAATTGGAGGAGGAGAAAATCATCGCTATGCTTTATACGATATGGTAATGTTGAAAGATAATCATATTGATTTTGCAGGAGGTATTACGCTTGCCATAAAAAAAACTAAGGATTATTTGAAAGAGAATAATCTAGATTTAAAAATTATTGTTGAGGCTAGAAATCTTGATGAAATTCGTGAAATTTTGTTGAGCGACGGTGTTCACAGAATTTTAATCGATAATTTTAATTATGAAGATACTAAAACTGCCGTAGCTTTAATTGGTTCAAAATGTCAGACAGAATCTTCAGGAAATATCAGCGAAAAAACAATTCGCGAATATGGACTTTGCGGTGTAGATTATATTTCGTCTGGAGCGTTAACTCATTCAGTTTACAATATGGATTTGAGTTTAAAAGCTTTTTAATTGAGTAAAGTGTTTTAAATTGTAATTTTTGTAATCTAAAATCCAACTCAACAATCTAAAAATCTAAAATAGTATGTCTCAAGAAATAGAAGATCGGATTGAAAAAGTTCCTGTAATACGTTCTATAGCCCGATTTTTTAAGAAAATAAAATTGCCTTGGCTGGAAGGTTTTTCACTTTATGATTTGCTTGAAATGTATACCTTAGGAATTATTGAAGGTGCATTTTCTTATCACGCCAGTGCTGTTTCTTTCAGCTTTTTTATGGCTTTATTTCCTTTTGCATTATTTATTTTAAACTTAATTCCTTTTATTCCGATAGAAGGTTTTCAGGCCGATTTTTTGCAGTTTGTACAACAGGGAGTTCCTCCAAATACTTATGATGCTATTAGTAAAATTATCAGTGATATTTTAAATAATAGTCACTCGGGATTGTTATCGTCGGGATTTTTGCTTTCGATTTTTTTAATGGCGAATGGTATTAACGGAATTTTAAGCGGTTTTGAGTCTTCTAAACATGTTTTTGATAAGCGTGGTTTTTTAAAGCAATATTTGGTAGCATTAGCTATTTCGCTTGTTATGACTATTATATTGTTTGTAACGGTGGCTACGATTGTTGTTTTTGAGGTTTTTATTCAAAAAACAATTATTCAGGATGTTTTGAGTGATCGTATTCCGTTGATTATTTTAGGTCGATATTTGTTTATTATACTGATGATTTTGATAACATCTTCAATATTATTGCGTTATGGTACAAAGCAGTATAATAAAGTGCCTTTTATAAGTATTGGATCGGTTTTTACAACAATCTTAATTGTTATATCTTCGTTCTTTTTTGGGATTTGGGTTATAAAATTCTCAAAATATAACGAACTTTATGGTTCAATTGGAACATTATTAATTCTAATGTTTTACATTTGGATAAACTGTATGATTCTGCTTTTGGGTTTTGAATTGAATGCCTCAATCAGAAAATTAAAACAAAAAAAAAATAAATAGGTATGAAAAATTGGATTTTAACAATTGGTGTTTTTTTCTTCGCATTAAGTACAATGCAATCTCAAAGTGTTATCGGAAAATGGAAAACTATTGACGATGAAACGGGTGAGGCAAAATCTGTAGTAGAGGTTTATGAAAAATCTGGAAAAATTTACGGTAAAGTAGTTGAAATTCTTCGTGCTGATCATAAAAAGGATGTTTGTACTAAATGTGACGGTGCTGAGAAAAATAAACCTATTTTAGGAATGGTTATTATGAATGGTCTTAAAAAAGATGGTTCTGAATATAATGGAGGAACTATTTTAGATCCTACAAATGGTAAAAAATACAAATGTTATATTTCATTAGAATCTGCAGATAAATTAAAACTTCGCGGTTATGTTGGAATTTCTTTAATGGGAAGAACACAATACTGGACACGAGTGAAAAATTAATTTTAAAAATATGCGAAAATTAGCTTCGATAATTTTATTCTTAGTCTTAGCTTCAAATAGTTTTGGACAATCTAAGAATTCGCCATTACAAATAAGTCATCTTACGGGTGACTTTTATGTTTATAAAACATTTCATGATTATAAAGGAACAAAGATTTCTGCCAATGCTTTGTATTTGGTTAACGGTAAAGGTGTGGTTTTGTTTGATGCGCCTTGGGATAAATCACAGTTTCAGCCTTTATTAGATACAATAAAAGCAAGACATAATAAAAAGGTTATAATGCATTTTGCAACGCATTCTCATGAAGATCGTGCTGGAGGACTGGACTTTTACAGAAAGAAAGGTATTAAGACGTATACAATTAAATTAACAGATGAGATTCTTAAAAAAAACAGCGAAGGCAGGGCAGAATTTATAATTCCGAATGACACGACATTTACCGTCGGTCAGCATACTTTTGAGGTTTATTATCCAGGAAAAGGTCATGCGTCTGATAATGTTGTGGTATGGTTTAATAAAGAAAAAATACTTTACGGTGGTTGTTTTGTAAAAAGCATATCTGCTGTTGATCTTGGTTATTTAGGTGATGCTGATGTAAAGGAATGGCAGAAATCGATGCATAAAGTGCAAGCGAAATTCAAGAAGCCAGTATATGTTATTCCTGGTCATGACAATGGAACTAATGCAGAATCTCTAAATCATACGTTGAAATTGGTTAATGATTATTTAGCTAAATCTTCAGGAAAATAATAAGTTTCCAAATCATATAAAATTAGTGCATGTTTTTTATCGAAGTTGTTTTACCGCTTTCTTTAGCTAAAACTTTTACATATCGCGTTTCTGAAGCTGAATATCATTTTATAAAAAAGGGTATGCGGGTGGCAGTACCATTTGGTAAAAGTAAAATTTATACGGCGTTGGTGATCGATATACACGAAAACGCACCGACATTATATGAGGCAAAAGAAATTCATCAGATTTTAGATGAAAAACCAATTGCGACCGAAACACAGATTAAACATTGGCTTTGGGTTGCCAATTATTATATGTGCGGTATTGGCGATGTTTATCGCGGTGCTTTTCCAACTGGATTATTATTGGAAAGTGAAACTATTGTTTCGCATAAACCAGAAGTTGTCGTAAATGATTCAGAACTTTCCGATGATGAGTTTTTAGTTTATGAAGCATTGCAGCATCAAAGTTCGCTTAAAGTTCAGGAGATTGTTTCGATTTTAAACAGGAAAAATATCCTGCCAATTCTTCAAAAATTAATTGCAAAGGATATTATTGTTTTAGAGGAAGAAATAAAAGAAAGCTACAAGCCAAAACTGATTCGTTATGTGAAATTACATTCGCAATATGAATCTGATAATGGTTTAGGAGAATTGCTTGAGGTATTGAAAAGTGCTAATAAGCAAAAAGAAATCGTACTGGCTTATTTTCAGATAAGCGCTTCAGAAAAGAAACCGATTACGGTAAAGAAATTGATTGAAGTTTCAAATTCTACTTCAGCTGTTGTAAAAGCTTTAATCGAGAAAGAAATTTTTGAAGAGTATTATTTACAGCACGATCGTGTTTCATTTAATGGAGAGAAATCAGAAAAAGAACTTCTATTAAGCGAGGCTCAGGAAAATGCTTTTACTGCAATTAAAAATAGTTTTTTAGAAAAAGAAGTTTGTCTTCTGCATGGTGTTACATCAAGTGGAAAGACGGAAATTTATATTAAACTGATAGAAGAATATTTAGAAACGGGCAAACAAATTTTGTATCTGCTGCCAGAAATTGCGCTTACAACGCAGTTAGTTTCTCGATTGAGACTTCATTTTGGAGATAAAGTTGCCGTTTTTCATTCAAAATACAGCAATAACGAACGAGTTGAGGTTTGGAAACAAACACTAGAAAACTCTGAAAAAGCACAGATTGTAATAGGAGCGAGGTCTGCCTTGTTTCTGCCTTTTAATAGTTTGGGTTTACTGATTGTTGATGAAGAACATGAACAAACTTTTAAGCAAACCGATCCTGCACCAAGATATCATGCACGTGACTCTGCAATTGTTTTGGCAAATTTTCATAATGCCAAAGTATTATTAGGTTCTGCGACCCCAAGTATCGAAACATATTTTAATACTCAAACAGATAAATATGGTTTAGTAACTTTAACTGAGCGTTATAAAAATGTTCGAATGCCTGAGGTAGTTTTAGTTGATTTAAAAGACAAACATTTCAGGAAAAGAATGACAGGGCATTTTAGTGATATTTTAATTGAAGAAATTACGGAAGCTTTGTCTTTGGGCGAACAAGTAATTTTGTTTCAAAACAGAAGAGGTTATTCTCCTGTAATAGAATGTATGACTTGTGGTCATGTCCCGCATTGCCAGCAATGTGATGTAAGCTTGACATTTCATAAATTTAAAAATCAATTGCGTTGTCATTATTGTGGTTATTCAATTGCAAAGCCAACACATTGTCATAGTTGTTCGAGTATAGATTTGACGACTAAAGGTTTTGGGACGGAGCAAATCGAACAGGAATTGGTTTCTCTTTTTCCAAAAGCTAAAACAGCTAGAATGGATCAGGATACAACACGAGGTAAATTTGGTTTTGAAAAAATTATTGATACGTTCAAGAATAGAGAAGTAGATATTTTGGTAGGAACGCAAATGCTTGCTAAAGGACTTGATTTTGATAATGTGAGCTTGGTTGGAATTATGAATGCAGATAACATGCTGCATCATCCAGATTTTAGAGCTTTTGAACGCAGTTTTCAAATGATGACACAAGTTGCAGGAAGAGCAGGACGATCTGAAAAACAAGGTAAAGTTGTGATCCAAACTTATAATCCAAATCACAATACAATTCAACAAGTTACAAACCATAATTATATAGGTATGTATAAGGAGCAATTGTATGATAGAATGATTTATAAATATCCGCCTTATTTCAGGATTATTAAACTGACTTTAAAGCACCGTGAGTTTGATAAATTAAAGGAAGGTTCTATGTGGTTGTATCAGGTTTTAAGTCAAAACTTAAAAATGCCGGTTTTGGGTCCTGAAGAACCTGCGATAAATAGGATACGAAATGAGTATATTAGAACTATTTTAATTAAAATTCCACAGGAAATTCCATTAGGGAGTACAAAAAAAACTATTCAAAAAATATTGAATAGTTTTGAGGCTGTTGCTCAGTACAGAGCTGTAAAGGTTGTTATTAATGTTGATTTTTATTAAAAATCAAGATGTTGACAGTGCTTTTACTAAGTCTTCTTTTTTGTTGCGGCTAAGCGGGATTTTGGTAATACCGATTTCGGCAAACTTGCTGTTAAAGCGTTCTACTTTATCTATATTTATGATGTACGATTTGTGCACACGAATAAATTTATCTTTTGATAAATCATTTTCAAAGGATTTCATAGTCGAAAGTACCAGATTACTGTCGTCCTCAGTAACAACTCTTACGTAATCTCCAAAAGCTTCAATCCATTTGATTTTTGCTGTGAAGATTTTAAGTTTTTTAAGGTTGCTTTTAATGAAGATATGTTCGCCTTCTTCTTCTTTTACTTCTTTTTTAAGTAAATGCATGTCTATAGCTCTTTTTACAGAAGCATTAAAACGGTCCACCGCAATAGGTTTTTGCAAATAATCGGTAGCATCATAATCAAAAGCTTTTAAAGCGTATTCGGCTTTAGAAGTAATGAATATGATCTGCGGTTTAGACTTTAATCCATCAAGGAAGTCAAAGCCATTTATAACTGGCATTTCTATATCAAGAAATATTAGGTCGATATTATTTAAAGAGATACAACTTTTCGCTTCAATTGCATTAGAAAAATCACCGATTAAATGCAAACCTGGGTGATTATTGACTAATTTTGCAATAATTGTCCTCTGTATAGAACTATCATCTACAACAACACAGTTTATTTTCATAACAATAAATTTAGAATAAATTCAGGATAGCAATAGTAAATGTATTATTTTTTTGTAAAAAAAACTAAAGTTAAGCTCTGTTTTTTACATTACAACGAATAAAAGTAAAAAAGTGTTGTATATTTAAAAATTATGGTTACTTTTGCACCCAATTTTAACAAATAAATATTGTATTTATGAATCATTATGAAACTGTTTTCATTTTAAATCCCGTTTTATCTGAGGTTCAGGTGAAGGAAACAGTAACGAAATTTGAAGAATTTCTTACTAGTAGAGGAGCTGAAATGGTATCGAAAGAGGATTGGGGTCTGAAAAAAATGGCTTACGAAATCCAAAACAAAAAAAGTGGTTTTTACCATTTATTCGAATTCAAAGTAGCTGGAGAAGTTCTAATTGCTTTTGAAACTGAATTCAGACGTGACGAAAGAGTTATGCGTTTCTTAACTGTAAGTTTAGACAAACATGCTATTTCATGGGCGGAAAGAAGAAGAGCAAAATTAAAATCTACTAAAGCGTAATTATTATGTCTACAATCGAGCAATCTGCAAAAGGAAAAAAAGACGGAGATATCAGATATTTAACGCCTTTAAACATTGAAACAAACAAAACTAAAAAGTATTGTCGTTTCAAAAAATCAGGAATCAAATACATCGATTATAAAGATGCTGATTTCTTATTGAAATTCGTAAATGAGCAAGGAAAAATTCTTCCTCGTCGTTTAACTGGAACTTCATTAAAATACCAAAGAAAAGTTTCTGTAGCTGTAAAAAGAGCTCGTCACTTAGCTTTAATGCCATACGTGGCCGATTTATTAAAATAATTAAAAACTCTAGTCGCTGGTTTCTAATAATAGAACCTAACTTCTAAAATATAAGGACAACAACATGGAACTTATTTTAAAACAAGACGTACAAAACTTAGGATTTAAAGATGATGTAGTATCTGTAAAGCCTGGTTACGGTCGTAACTTTTTAATTCCTCAAGGTTTTGCTACATTAGCAACTCCTTCTGCTAAAAAAGTTTTAGCTGAAAATCTAAAACAAAGAGCACATAAAGAAGCTAAAGTTGTTGCTGATGCTAAAGCATTAGCTGAAACTTTAAAAGCTCTTGAAATTAAACTTACTGCAAAAGCTGGTGGAGAGAAACTTTTTGGTTCTATCACTAACATCGATATTGCTGATGCTTTAGAGAAATCTGGTAACGCTATTGATAGAAAATTCATCACAAGCGGTATCGTAAAACGTACTGGTAAATATTCTGCTAGTGTTCGTTTACACAGAGATGTAATCGTTGAGTTAGCTTACGAGATTGTTGCTGAAAAGTAATAGTTTTAAAGATTATATAAAAATCCCGATGCAAATCGGGATTTTTTTGTTTAATGAAATGAATTAATATTAATTAGACTTAATGTTGGTGGCTAGAGTATTTAGCTTACAGCGTAAAGCATAAAGCCTAAAATAAAATGAAATACGCAAGATTAACAAAAGAGCAATTTGATGAACTACACGCAGAGTTTGCTAGTTTTTTAGCTACGCAAGCTATTGATAAAGCAGAGTGGGATGCTCTAAAAGTAAATAAACCTGAAGTTGCCGAGCAGGAATTAGATGTTTTCTCAGATTTAATTTGGGAAGGTGTATTGTCAAGAGCTGAATTTTTAGAACATTTTTCTAGAAATCATATTTTCTTGTTTCAGTGTTTTGAAACTCATGTGCAATCAATAGTTTTGAAATCACTAGTTGAAGAAACTGATTTTTTAACCACAGAAGGTTTACAGTGGTTATCTGATAATATGTTTACTGAAAATATTGAAATGAAAGTTGGAAAGAAAGTATTTACAGAAGACAGAAGCGCATCTATATTTGAGTTGATTCAGCAAGGTGCTTTTTTAAGTGATGGACAATTATTTTCTCAGATTAATTCGATAATTGAATCTTAGGTTTTAAATAAATAAAGAATGTAAAAGGTAAATGGTTGTTTATTGCAATTGTTTGCCTTTTTTTAATTTTTTAACTTTTGTTTAAACTTTGTCATTTTTTTTACCCCGTATTTCTACGCTTTTTTTCTTAATACTGCAATAAATTGCAATTTTCAGGTATAAATGTAAGATTTGTTCCTTGTTTGGTTCATTTTGATGTTCTTTTGAGTGATTTTTTCTTTTTTATCGTAGTACTTGTACTACAATAAAAAGTTTAACATAAAAAAATCAAAGAATTTTAGTTGGTATATGACGATAAAAGATGCAGTTCAACTATAGGTTTTTCTGATGTTCTGATATTTTTAGTTTTTTTTAAACTAAAAGATAGGAATTTTACACTTGTTTAGTGTGTTTCTTTTTTCTAATTTTAGATTAGAAAAGTTAAACAAAGTTGTTTTTTCTGTTTCTGGAAATAACATTCTGATTAAGTATTTTTTAATACTTAATTGTTTACTTCTATAACAATGAGAGTTGAAGTTTTTTATAATAACTTAATTAAGTTGCGTATGGAATTAATCATTACTTTCTTTATCATTTTTTCATTAGGTATTATTTTGGCTTTATTTTTTATGAGTTTGTATAAAATTGAATTGATTTTGAAATTTAATTTTAGTTCCACTTCAAACTTATTTTTCAAATTTTACAATTATTTTATTTTTTCGTTTTCAAAATCCAATCGGCGGTTTTGTTGATGAAAGATTTTTTTCTGTTTTTTAAAAACAGTATTATTATTTATTAAGGGTATTGACATTCAGTTTTAGAGTTTATTCTAATGAAATAAAGTTTACAGAAAGAGTAATCAACTTTCTATAAATATTGAATGATAGTATATTTAATAGAATTACCCCCAGTTCTACTTAAACTTAAATTTTCTTTTATGAAAATTATCCCTCTAACAAATCACTCCACGAGGAAGTCTGATTTAGATCAGTATTTCCAAAAAGTTTCAAGACATTTTTTGTTCAAAAGGAGCAAAAAGTGCTCTTTCGTATACTTTGGTATACACAATACAACATAATTTTTATTAAAGTGCAGTTTTAATTTTTGATCACTAAAAATTAAAATTTCATTCTAAGTGTTTGATTATTAACAGTTTTAAAATTGCCTAAGCATACGTGCTTACCGCAACAGGTATTTTATTGTCCATTTTCTAATCTTCCAAATTATGAAAAAAATTACTTTTTATGATCTCATCTTAAAGAAGAGATTATTTGGTTTGGCGTTTTTATTGCTTTTGAGCAATATGACTTTTGCGCAAACCTTTTGTAGACCCACTTCGCATAGTATTGGTAATTCGGGATTATGCATTGGTTCTGGTATAACTGATCCTGCATTTGCTTATGATGCTGAGTCCAGTGCGGTGCCAACAACAGCTACAACTTTAAGTACTGTTGTAGGAGTTGTCTGTACTCTTCAGGAAACCTTGATTTTTAATCAGACAGCAAAAGCTGGTGATCAAATTGTATTGTACATTGGCAGCGGTGATGATATACTTGATTTAGGGTTGTTTTCAACTGCAACAATTGAGCCCTTTTTGGGCACAGTAAGTGCTGGTGATAAAATTGCTTTAGGCAGTTCTATTTTGAATTTATCATTGCTTTCGGGTGATAAAATTGGGGTTATACGATACACTTTGACTCAAGATGCTAACAGAGTTGTAATTAAGCTTGGTGGTGGTTTAGTAGGTGTTCTAAATACTTTGCGTATTTACGATGCACGCTTGCAATTTGCTAAACCAACAATTGTTGGCGGTGAGACCCAATCTGTATGTACAGGACAGTCAATTGCGCTTTCGGCTACTGCAGCTGCTGGGACAACCGTTGCTTGGTATGATTCTCCAACATCAACAACTGCTCTTTCAGCTGTTAGTAGTTTTACTACACCTGCTTTGACAGCTTCTAAAACTTATTATGTTAGTACTTCGAGAGTTGGAGGTTGTGAAAGTGATCAACGTACTCCTGTAACAGTTAATGTAATTGAGCCGGCTTTACCAACAATTAGTACAGCTGGTACTGCAATTTGCTCCTCTGGCGCAACACAAGCAACTACATTGTCTGTAATAAACCCTGTGCTTGGTACAGATTATAAATGGTATGATGCAGAAACTGGAGGAAACCTTTTAACGCCTGGAAATACTTATGCTCCAACGGTTCCAACTGGTATTACTAAATTTTATGTTGAAGCTTCGATTGGAAGTTGTAAAACGACAAGAACTACGGTAACTGTCACATCAACACCAGTTCCTGCAAATCCAACGGTGTTAACTCAGAGTGTGTCGATACTGTCTGGTCAAAATGCAACTTTAAACGCTTTTACCAATGAATCAGGGGTTACTTTTGATTGGTACGATGTAGTTGCAGGAGGGACTAAATTATTAGGAGGCTCCGATACTTTTACGACACCTATTTTAATTGCGACAAAAACTTTTTATGTTGAAGCTCGTAATAGTGCGGGTGGCTGTGTTAGTGCTTTAAGAGTTCCTATTACAGTTACGGTTACGGCTGCACAAGGCAGCTGCTTACAGGCAAATAGCCAGCAGACTTCTCAGAGTGGGCTTTGTTTGCTTTGTGGTTCATTAGATCAGAATAAGTCAGTTGATGGTGATAATAATTCTGCCGCAAGGCTGACTGTTCCTGTTGGACTTGTTAATGATTGGGTGCAGCAGATTTTGCAATTTAATAATGCAGGTCAGGCGGGAGACGTTATTACAGTTGAATTAGGAATCCCAGGCGGATTAGCTGATGTTGGTTTATTAACTTACATCTCTCTTGCGACTTATAATGGTGCTACATTCAATAACGATCGTAAGGCAGTAAACTCTCTTTTGAACGTTCAGTTACTTTCTGGTGGACGTTTTAGAGTAACTTTTGAAGCAAAATCTTCTTTTGATCGTGTTGAGATTAGGTTGGGCGGATTGGCTTTGTTATTAACGAGCCTTGATATTTATGGAGCTTCATATAAGTTTAAAGAACGAACTATAACTGGAAATAAAACTATTTGCAGCGGGCAAACAACAACATTAACAGCCGATGTAGCTTTAGGTGAATCGATTAAATGGTATGATGCTGCAACAGCAGGAAATTTATTATCAAGTGCGGCTGCTTTTACAACTCCTGCTTTAACAGCAAATACAACTTATTATGTCGAGGTAACTCGCAATGGATGTGTTAATAGCGAAAGATCGGCTGTTCTTGTTACTGTAAATAATCCTGTTGCACCTGCAATTAATTCTACTATTACAAATATTTGTGCAGGAGGTTCAGCCGTTTTATCTGTTGTTTCGGCAATCGCAGGAACAACATATAATTGGTATGATGCTACAACTGGAGGAAGTTTAATATTTACGGGAATTTCCTATTCAACACCAAATTTAATAGCTACTACAAGTTATTATGTTGAAGCGGTGATTGGAAATTGTTCGAGTACTCGTACACAAAAAACGATAAATGTAAACCCTCTTCCTTCTGTACCAGTTCCAGTATCTTCAAATGTAACGATTCAGTCTGGTCAGAGTGTGCAGTTGGCTGTAGTAGATGCTGGAGGAACCATAAAATATAATTGGTTTGATGTTCCTAGCGGAGGAATATCAATAGAATTAGGCAGTAGTACTTTTACTCCTAGTCCAGCTTTAACTGCTAGTAAAACTTTTTATGTAGAAGCTGTAGATACAGCTTCAGATTGCAAAAGTAGTCCAAGAGCTGTAATTAATGTCTCTGTAATTAATACAGTTGATATTTGTTTGAGACCCACTATACAACAAACGAGTTTGGATGGTGCTGTGTGTATAGTTCCTTGCGGTGTGACAGATCCAGATTTTTCAGTAGATGGAGATAATACTACTGCAGCAAAACTTTCTTTCGGACTTGGTATTTTGTCAACCTTAGAACAAAAGTTAATTTTTACAACAACGGGTCAAGCGGGAGATATTATAGATGTAGAGTTAGGATTGCCGGGAGGAATTGTTGATCTTGGACTTGTTTCTAATGTTACATTAAGAAGTTTTAATGGTGCAACTCCAAATAATGATTTGACCACTATTGGAGCTCTCGTAAATGTTCAGTTGTTGGGAGGAAATCGATTTAAAGCAAGTTTTGTTGCGGGAGGATCATTTTCAGCCATTCAAGTTAAATTAGGCGGATTAGCTAATATAGCAACTAGCTTAGATATTTATGGAGCATCTTATAGATTTAAAGAAGCAGCTGTTTCGGGAACTACTGTTTGTGTAGGGAAATCAGCAAATTTGGCAGTTACTTCTGATACTACAGGAAAAACATATAAATGGTATAATCTGCCTACAGGAGGTACTGAGCTTTCGGCACTTTCAACTTATACTACGCTGGCATTAAATACAAGTACAACTTATTATTTAGAAGAAACGCGTGGTACTTGTGTGAATTCTACTCGTCAAGCAGTGACAGTAAATATTGTATCAGTTCCAACAGCTGGGGATATTTTAATAAGTAGTCCTTTGACAACTTCTTGTACCGGAGGAATTGTATTGTCTCCAACATCTTCATTAGCAGGAGCTAAGTTTAATTATTATTTTGATCAAAATAAAACGCAGCCGGTACCAACCGGAAATGTTGCGGGTGTAACGTACTCAAAAGATGTTGCGGGAGCCTTGACGATTAGCGGATTAACGTCTTCTACTACATATTTTATTTCAGTAGTCAATGAAGGTTCATGCGAAAATGAAACGGGGACATTAAAAGAAGTAGTTGTAAATTACGCTCCAACTCCAGCTTTAACAGTTTCAGCAACTTTATCAGGTTGTGCAAAGGTCAATTTAAAAGATGCAATAGCAAGTTTTGATACATCAGGAAATACGACTTATACTTTCTATAGTCCAATAAATACTCAAATTACAGACGAAGCGGCTGTAAATATTACGGCAAGTGGTGATTATTGGATTCAAGCTCAAACAAAAGGTAATAGCTGTTTATCGGCCAAGCAGAAAGTAACTGTTACAATTAATCAGATTCCAACTTTAACAGATGTAACCACTAATAGAGTAGTTAATAAAGGAGAAGTTGTAACATTAAACGCAACATCAAATGCAGCAATAACTTGGTATGATCCGCAAGGTAATGCTTTACCTTCAAATAGTACAGGAGCACTTAATACTGTTGGTGTTTATACCTATACTGTAATTGTCAATAATGGAACGTGTACCAATAGTCAAACGGTAACAATCAGTGTTATTGATCCTTTGGATTGTGATACTTTACTAGAAAGAGTTTATGCTAATGAACAATCTTACGGATCAATTCTTACCGGTGGTGTTTCGAATGAGGCTTTAGCAGTAGATGGTAACCCAAGTACATATTCGACAATAACGACAGGTTTTGGGCTTTTGGGTATTGGAACGACATGGCAAAACCTGCAATGGCCAAAAACTATTTCTAAAGGAACTCCTGTAACTGTGAAACTTGGTTTAGAAAACAGTTTAATTGCGGTAGGACAAAGTATTACGGTAGTAGGTACGAAACGTGACGGACTTGGAAATCCAATTGATATTGGAACTCTGCAATCTGTATCTGGATCATTAGTAAATCTATTATCAGGGCAAAACTCATTTGAATATACCTTCGTTCCTTCTGATATTTCTGGTACTAAAGATTATGATGGTATCCGAGTACAACTAGGATCAGTTTTAAGTGTGGGACAAAGTATTAATGTTTATGATGCTCATTATAAAAAACAAGTAAAACAAATTACATGTGGTCAGGGTGATATTGAAGATATTTTCTCCGGCGTAAGAGATTTAGGAGTTGGAGCTTTAACTACTACAGTTGGAGTTTCTCAACCTTGGAATGTTGCTGATGGTGATGTGGGTACTTATGCTACAATGTTTAGCGGAGCAGGAGTTTTGGCAGCAGCTGAACTTACCACCGCTTTTAGAACACCGTCAATGGTAGGAGATAGTCTTAGAATAGTGATTTCTAAACCTGGTACAATTTTAAATCTTAATTTGCTTACAGGGTTCGTTATTCAACTTTATTCAGGAAATATTGAGGTTGGAGCACCTATTAAGAATGACAGTAATTTGTTGAGTTTAAAATTACTTTCAGGCGATACTATGGCTATGACAATTCTAGCACCTCAAACTCAGCCTTACGATAGAGTTAGAATTAGTTTGGGTGGTGTAGCAAGTGTATTTGATCAGCTTAGAGTTCATAGTATAGACCGAGTAACCAATACGAAGGTTATAGGCAGTGATATTAAAAATACGCTCACGGTCTGTCCAGGTTCTGAATTAAAATTGGAGGTTGCTCCTAAGAACTGTTCGACTTATGCTTGGTATGATTCTCCAACTGGCGGTAATGTATTGGCTAATGGTCAATCCTATACACTTCCAGCTGCAATGGCAGCGGGTACTTATAAATATTATATTCAGCCTATACGTTATGGTTGTCCAGCTTTAACAAGAGGCGTAGTAACAGTGGTAGTTAGAGCAACAACACCAGCTGCAACTATAGCTAGTATAAAAATAAATAATGGATCTAATACCGTGATTTGTTCTGAAAATGGGAACGTGAGCTTAGAAGCTGTTTTAGTTACACCTTTACCAACACTTACAAATCCAGTCTATTACTGGTATAGTTTTGATGGAACAAAAAGTAATTTAATACCAGGAAAAACAACTTCAACATTAAATGTAACAGGATTGTCTCCTGGAACCTATACTTATTATGTAGGACTTAGTTCTGATGAATATTGTGAAACTGCTCCAGGCGATAGAAAACAAGTAACATTTACTATTTTACCAACTTCTCTTCCAACGGATATTTCGGTTAATAATGATTCAGTTTGTCATAATACGACAGCGACTTTAACACCATCGAGTTCTTTGGTAAATCCAGTATTCTTTTGGTATTTAGATGCTAATAAAACGAAGCCTATTTTAACTGGTTTAATTGATGGTGTAACTTACACAGTAGATAATGTAACAGGAGTTTTGACAGCCTCTGGTTTAACGGCGGCAATGAGTCCTATGACTTACTATGCAGCAGTTAAAAGTGACAATACTTGTCCAAATAAAGCTGGTGAACTTAAAGAAGTAACAGTAACAGTTACTGATCCAGCAACACCAACAACTGATGATAATACTCAAGATTTTTGTGTAATAAACAGTCCAAAAGTTTCAGATCTTAAAACTAATGAAGCTGATGTTGTTTGGTATGATTCTGCGACAAGTACAACTCCACTATTAGCAAGCGATCCATTGACTAGCAAAATCTATTATGGAGTATTTTCTGTTCCAATAAAATTGAATCCAACGGTTTATTGTGAAAGTAAAAACAGGCTGGCGATTACAGTTACCGTTACAGATCCGGGCACGCCAAACATCTCAGATAAAGATCAAGACTTCTGTTTAGTAAATGCGCCGACTATTGCAAGCATTAATGTAAGCCCAGAAACGGGAAATATAGTTTGGTATGATGCCTCAACAGGAGGAAATGTAGTAACTGCAACAACAGCGTTGACAACAAAAACTTACTATGCGGCTTTAAAAGATGCCACAACAACTTGTGAAAGCAATGTAAGATTGGCAGTCGCTGTAAATGTTACAGATCCAGGAACACCAGACATAACAGATAAAGATCAAGATTTCTGTTTGGTAAATGCTCCGACAATTGCCAATATTAATGTGAGTCCAGAAACAGGAAATATAGTTTGGTATGACGCATTAACAGGAGGAAATCTAGTAACTGCAACAACAGCATTGACAACAAAAACTTACTATGCAGCTTTGAAAAATGCCACAACAACTTGTGAAAGCAATGTAAGATTAGCTGTAGCAGTAAATGTTACCGATCCAGGTACGCCAAACATAACAGATAAAGATCAAGACTTCTGTTTAGTAAATGCGCCGACTATTGCAAGCATTAATGTAAGTCCAGAAACAGGAAATATAGTTTGGTATGATGCCTTAACAGGAGGAAATGTAGTAACTGCAACAACAGCGTTGACAACAAAAACTTACTATGCTGCATTGAAAGGCGCCACAACAACTTGTGAGAGCAATGTAAGATTAGCTGTAGCAGTAAATGTTACCGATCCAGGAACACCAAACATAACAGATAAAGATCAAGACTTCTGTTTGGTAAATGCGCCGACTATTGCAAGCATTAATGTAAGTCCAGAAACAGGAAATATAGTTTGGTATGATGCCTTAACAGGAGGAAATGTAGTAACTGCAACAACAGCGTTGACAACAAAAACTTACTATGCAGCTTTGAAAAATGCCACAACAACTTGTGAAAGCAATGTAAGATTAGCTGTAGCAGTAAATGTTACCGATCCAGGTACGCCAAACATAACAGATAAAGATCAAGACTTCTGTTTGATAAATGCGTCGACTATTGCAAGCATTAATGTAAGTCCAGAAACAGGAAATATTGTTTGGTATGATGCATTAACAGGCGGAAATGTAGTAACTGCAGCAACAGCGTTGACAACAAAAACTTACTATGCAGCTTTAAAAGATGCCACAACAACTTGTGAAAGTAATGTAAGATTAGCTGTAGCAGTAAATGTTACCGATCCGGGCACACCAAACATTGCAGATAAAGATCAAGATTTCTGTTTGGTAAATACTCCGACTATAGCAAATATTAATGTAAGTCCAGAAACAGGAAATATTATTTGGTATGATGCATTAACAGGAGGAAATGTAGTAACAGCAACGACAGCATTGACAACAAGAACGTATTATGCTGCATTGAAAGACGCCACAACAACTTGTGAGAGCAATGTAAGATTAGCAGTCGCCGTAAATGTTACAGATCCAGGAACACCAAACATTTCAGATAAAGATCAAGATTTCTGTTTAGTAAATGCTCCGACTATTGCAAGCATTAATGTAAGTCCAGAAACAGGAAATATAGTTTGGTATGATGCCTTAACAGGAGGAAATGTAGTAACTGCAACAACAGCGTTGATAACAAAAACTTACTATGCAGCTTTGAAAAATGCCACAACAACTTGTGAGAGCAATGTAAGATTAGCAGTTGCTGTAAATGTTACAGATCCAGGTACGCCAAATATTACAGATAAAGATCAAGATTTCTGTTTGATAAATGCTCCAACAATTGCCAATATTAATGTGAGTCCAGAAACAGGAAATATTGTTTGGTATGATGCATTAACAGGAGGAAATGTAGTAACAGCAACAACAGCATTGACTACAAGAACGTACTATGCGGCTTTGAAAAATGCCACAACAACTTGTGAAAGCAATGTAAGATTAGCTGTAGCAGTAAATGTTACAGATCCGGGCACACCAAACATTGCAGATAAAGATCAAGACTTCTGTTTAGTAAATACTCCAACAATTGCAAGTATTAATGTAAGTCCAGAAACAGGAAATATAGTTTGGTATGACGCATTAACAGGCGGAAATGTAGTAACAGCAGCAACAGCATTGACTACAAGAACGTACTATGCGGCTTTGAAAAATGCCACAACAACTTGTGAAAGTAATGTAAGATTAGCAGTTGTAATAAATGTAACAGATCCAGGAACACCAAACATTGCAGATAAAGACCAAGATTTCTGTGTTGTAAACGCGCCAACGTTCGCATCAATTAATGTAAGTCCAGCGAATAATGTTGTTTGGTACACTAATTTAGTTGGAGGAAATTTGATTCCTGCGGGAACAACATTAACAACAGGAACTTATTATGCAGCCATAAAAGATCCAGTAACATCTTGTGAAAGTAATACAAGACTGCCAATTGCAATAAAAGTTACAGATCCTGTTACACCAACAACAACTTCTGGAACACAGGTTTTTTGTTCAGGTAATAATCCAACGGTAGCCAGTATCCAAGTTAATGAAAGTAATGTAATTTGGTATAACGCAGCAATTGGAGGAACGGCGATTGCTTCAACTGCACCATTAGTAAATGGAGATTATTTTGCAGCATTAAAAGATGCTGTAACAGGTTGTGAGAGCAGTAATAGATTAAAAGTAACGGTAACTGTTGGTAATTCAATTACACCTACAACTAATAATGCAGCACAGGAGTTTTGTTCAACAACAGCACCAACCATTGCTAGTATTAAAGTAAATGAAAGCAACGTATCATGGTTTAATGTTCCTGTTGGAGGAACTGCAATTACTGCAACAACTGCGTTAACTTCTGGTATATATTATGGAGAAATCACAGACGCTGCAACAGGATGTAAAAGCGCAACTCGTTTAAAAGTTACAATTACAGTAACAACTCCGAGTCCAACGCCAACTACAACAGATACAACACAAGATTTCTGTTCAACTGCTTCGCCTACAATTGCCAGTATTCAGGTTAATGAAGCAAATGTAATTTGGTACAACACCCAAACAGGAGGTACTGCTATTCCGGCTTCTACAGCTTTAGCAACGGGAACTTACTACGGAGCGGCAGCAAGCACTACAAACTGCGAGAATCCTAATAGATTAGCAGTTGCAGTAACAGTTAATACTCCTGGAAGAATTACAACACCAAGAACAGCACAAGTATTCTGTTTAGCAGCATCGCCAACATTAGCTAATATTCAGGTTAATGAAGCAAATGTAGTTTGGTATTCAACACCAACAGGAGGAGCTCCGTTAACTGCAAGTACATTGTTAACTGCAACGACATATTATGCCGATGCCCTTATCAATATTACAAATGGCTGTGGAGGAGCTTCAAGATTAGGTGTAACAGTTAGTTTTGAAAATGACGCTTTAGTTCCAATTACAACCAATGATGATACACCATGTGTTTTTCAAGGTGTGACTTATTCGATAGCAAATGGAAAATCAAATTACGTTTGGTCTGTAACTAATGGAACCATTATTAATGGCGGCGGAACATCAGATGATGATGTTACAATTTCATGGTCAGATATTGGACCGGGTAAAGTTCAAGTTACTTATATCAATACTTGTAATGAAACTACCACCAAGACTTTAAGTGTAACAGTTGCGACTTGTTCAGATATAACAATTACAAATACAGTCGACAATCCAACACCTAATTTTGGTGATCATGTAACCTTTACAGTGACTGTAAATAATGTAGGACAAGGTAGTTTTATAAATACCATCGTCAGCGAATTGCTGCCTAGCGGTTATGATTTGGTAAGTTCAAGCACAACTATCGGAGTTTATGATCCAAAGACACAGCTCTGGACGATTCCAACGTTGAATTCAGGTCAAAGTGCAACACTCACTATTGTTGCTGAGGTATTGCCAAGCGGAAATTATTTAAATGTGGCTACAATAGAAATTTCAACTCCATTAGATGTTGATGCTTCAAATAATTCGGCTTCAGCCTCTGTTGATCCAATTTGCTTGACAGTTTACAATGAATTCACACCAAATAACGATGGAGCAAACGATCTTTTCAGAATTGATTGTATCGAATCATATCCAAATAATGAGCTGAAAGTTTATAACAGATATGGAGCATTGGTATACAGTAAACAGCATTACGAAAATGATTGGAACGGAACGGCAAATGTGTCGGGAGTAATTAATAGAGGAGATATGCTGCCAACGGGTACTTATTTTTATGTGATTACCATTGGAGATGGAACGGTTAAAAAAGGATGGTTATCTATTATGAGATAAGCATTTCGATTAATCATCTAATTAATTAAACTAAATAAGTATCGTTATGAAACTATATATAAAATCATTAGAAACGTATTTTGTAATAATATGTTCTTTAAGCACATTTTGTGCAACCGCGCAGCAAGATCCAGAGTACACACAATATATGTACAACACAATGGCGGTAAATCCAGCTTATGCTGGGTCTACCGGCAGTTTAGAAGCAGCACTTTTATACCGTTCACAATGGATTGGAATTCCTGGTGCACCAGAAACACAGTCGTTCTCTATTCAAACTCCGCTTCGTGACGAAAAGATTGGTTTAGGACTTAGCGTTGTAAACGACAAAATCGGCCCGTCAGATGAACTATATCTAGATGGAAATTTCTCTTATTCAATTCCGTTAGGTTATGAAAAAAGACTAGCATTTGGGTTAAAAGCGGGTATGAGAATGTTGAATATTGATTGGTCAAAAGGAAAGTACTACGATCCAAACGATGTTTTATTGAATCAAAATATCAACAATCAAGCAAAATTGGCAGTTGGAGCAGGAGTATATTACTATACCGATAAATGGTATGTAGGTTTATCTGTACCTAGTTTTATTCAAAGCACTTATTACGATGATGTTCAGGAATCTATAGATTATGATCGTTTACATTATTATTTAATGGGAGGTTATGTTTTTGATTTGAATCCGAATTTAAAATTTAAACCAGCATTTTTAGTAAAAGCAGTGAGTGGAGCACCACTTACTGCTGATATTTCGGCAAATTTTATGCTTGCCGAAAAATTTGTAATCGGTGCTTCTTATAGAACAGATGATTCCGTAAGTATTTTAGCAGGTTTTCAAATATCTAAGAGTTTTTATTTAGGATATGCTTTCGATTACACCGTGAGCCAACTAAATAAATATAACGATGGAACCCATGAAATCATCTTACGTTATCAGTTTAACAAAGGACAAAGTAAAATTAAATCTCCTCGATTCTTCTAAAATTAAGAACCTATGAAAAAACTATATATCCTTAGTTTAGTATTGAGTTTGACATTTGGTTTTGCTCAAACTAATTTAAAAAAAGCCGATGCCTTGTTTCGTAACTATTCTTATCTAGATGCTTCAAAAGCCTATGAAGAATGTTTGCAAAACATTAAAAAACCATCGACACAAACATTAAAGAACGCTGCCGATTCGTATTATTTTATATCCGATGCTCGAAATGCGCTTAAATGGTATAAAAAACTATATGAGGCTCAGGATAATAATATGACAGACGTTTATTATCTGCGATACATCCAAACAATGAAAGCAGTTATGGATTATGATGATGCCGATAGAATTACGAAAGAGTATCTTAATAAAAAAGGAGATCAAAAAGAGATTAATCGCTATGTGACTCAGAAGAAACAAATGGACAGTTTAGCGAAAACAAAATCGCTGTATCAGATTAAAAATTTGGATATAAACACCAATAAATCTGATTTTGGAGCTACTTTTTTTCAAGATAAAATTGTATTTACATCCGCAAGAGATACAACAAAATTTAGTCAAAAATTATACAACTGGAACAATCAGCCATTTCTAAACTTATATATTGCCGAAAGAAATGCCGCTGATGGAAATTTGCTCAACGCAGAATTATTCCTTCCAAACGTAATGACAAAGTATCACGAAGCGACAGCAACATTTGACAGCAGTGGAAAAACCATTTATTATTCGACAAATATTGTAAAGAAAAAGAAATTAGTAATCGACGAAAGTAAAACGAATAACTTTCAGATTATTAAAGGTTCAATAGTCAATAATAAACTAGAAAATTCTGAGAAAGTCTTCTTTGACAGCGACGATTATTCTGTAGGACATCCTTCTTTAAGCGAAGACGGTCAATTACTTTTCTTCGCATCAGATATGCCGGGCGGGTTTGGCGGAACAGATTTATATGTGGTAAAAATTGCGGCCGACGGCACAATGAATTCACCTAAAAATCTAGGACCCAATATTAATACTCTAGGTAATGATCTTTTTCCATTTTTTAGAAACGGAACATTGTACTTTTCTTCAGATGGACATTACGGATGGGGAGATTTAGATGTTTATGAAAGCACATTATTAGACGACGGAAGTTTTTCGATACCACGAAACCTTGGAGCACCTATTAATAGTAATAAAGATGATTTTGCTTTTATAATTGATAAAACCGAAAGCTTTGGTTATGTTTCATCAAATAGAGCAGGAGGAAAAGGAGACGACGATATTTATTCGTTTGCAAAAGGAAAACCTATTTGTAATCAAAGCATATCAGGTATTGCAATTGATAGAAAATCCAGACTTCCACTAACAGATGTTGTCGTAATGGCATATAATTCATTTAGTGAAGTACTGGGAGAAACAAAAACAAATTTTGAAGGTAAATATGCTATAATTGTTCCGTGCGGAAAAGCAATTAAAATGATTGCGGCAAAACCAAATTACAGCAGTGATGAAAAAACCGTAGAAACTACAAATGAAAACGAAGGAGAAATTAAAGACGTCAACTTTGAGCTTAGCAACTATGATGATTTAGTAGTGAAAAAACAAGGAGTTGAAAAAGTAGATGTAAAACCAATTTATTTTGATTACGACAAATACGACATTACACCTTTGGCAATTGAAGAGCTTTCGAAAGTAGTATTTGTTATGAAGAAATTTCCAAATATCCGCATTAAAATTGAGTCACATACAGACTCGCGAGGAAAAGATGCTTACAACATGAAACTATCCGATAACAGAGCCAAATCGACCCGCGATTATATCATTTCGCAAGACATAGATCCGTCAAGAATTGAAAGTGCAATTGGTTACGGTGAAAGCAGATTAATTAATAAATGTAAAAACGGTGTAAAATGTACCGAAGAAGAGCATTTATTAAATAGACGTTCAGACTTTATTATTATCCAAAAATAACGCTATATTTGCAATCTAATTACTTGGTAATCAGTATTGAAAATATAAAACGTAGAAACCATTTGGAAGTTGGTTTTGTTTAATTCTTTTTTAAGAATAATGGACAAGAAGAAAATCAGGCTGCATGATTTTGCAGCTTGATTTTTGATTTTAAAAACTTTCAATTCTAATGCTTTTTGAACAAAAAATAATCCTAATTTTGATATTCAATTATTCTCGATCAAAATCAGCATCATTTTATTATTTATGAGTATCCAAGAAAACATTCAATCTTTAAGAAACGAACTAAATCAGCACAACTACAACTATTATGTGCTGGATAATGCCACAATTTCAGATTATGATTTTGATCTTAAATTAAAAGAATTACAAGATTTAGAAAGTAAATACCCTGAATATTTTGACGAAAATTCACCTACACAGCGTGTTGGAGGAACCATAACAAAGAATTTTAAAACCATTGCGCATCAGTACAGAATGTACTCGCTTGACAACTCCTATTCAAAAGAAGATTTAATTGATTGGGAGAATCGTATTCAGCGTGTTTTGGGTAATGTAGATTTACAATATACCTGTGAATTAAAATACGACGGAGCTTCAATTAGTATAACTTACGAAAACGGAAAATTAGTTCAAGCACTAACTCGTGGAGATGGTTTTCAAGGAGATGAGGTAACCAGTAATATTAAAACAATCAAGTCAGTTCCTTTACAGTTGAAAGGAAATTATCCTCAAAAGTTTGATATCCGAGGAGAAATTATTCTGCCTTTTGCTGGTTTCGAAAAAATGAATCAAGAATTAATAGAGATTGGTGAAACACCTTATTCTAATCCAAGGAATACAGCTTCGGGAAGTTTAAAATTGCAAGACAGTTCAGAAGTTGCAAAGCGTCCGTTAGAATGTTTATTGTATTTTGTAATAGGAAATGATCTTCCATTTACAACCCAATTCGAAGGATTAGAAGCCGCAAGAAATTGGGGATTTAAAGTTCCAAAAGAAGCCAAATTGGTAAATAACATGCAAGAAGTGTTTGAATTTATTGATTATTGGGATGTACACCGTCATGAATTACCTTATGAAACAGATGGCGTAGTAATAAAAGTAAACAGTATTCATTCGCAGGAAGAATTAGGATATACCGCTAAATCGCCGCGTTGGGCAATAGCATACAAATTCAAATCAGAACAAGTTTCAACAAAATTAAAATCAATATCTTATCAAGTAGGACGTACCGGCGCCATTACACCAGTTGCAAATTTAGAACCAGTGCAATTAGCAGGAACCATTGTAAAAAGAGCCTCATTGCATAATGCAGATCAAATTGAGAAACTTGATATTAGAATAAATGACACTGTTTTTGTTGAAAAAGGAGGTGAAATTATCCCTAAAATTATAGCAGTAGATTTAGATAAACGCCCAGAAAATTCAGAAAAAACACAATATATTACACACTGCCCTGAATGTCAAACCGAATTGGTTAGAAATGAAGGCGAAGCCAACCATTACTGCCCTAATTTTTATGGCTGTCCGCCGCAGATTATTGGACGAATTCAGCATTTCATTTCAAGAAAAGCAATGGATATTGAAGGATTGGGAGGCGAAACAGTTGCTTTATTATTCAATAACGGATTAGTGCATAATTACGCAGATCTTTATGAATTAAAAGTAGAAGATATTCTGCCGTTAGAAAGAATGGCACAAAAATCGGCTGAAAATTTGGTTAAAGGAGTCGAAAAATCAAAAGAAATTCCATTTGAGAGTGTTTTATTTGCTCTTGGAATTCGTTTTGTCGGAGAAACCGTTGCAAAAAAACTAGCCAAACATTATAAAAACATTGAAGCATTGAGCAAAGCCTCGTTAATGGATCTGATTTTAGTAGATGAAATTGGAGAAAGAATTGCTAAAAGTGTTATAGAGTTTTTTGAGAATGAAGAAAACAAACGCATCATTGAACGTTTAAAAAGTTATGGAATTCAATTTGAAATAATTGAGAAAATCAACCCAAATGCTACTGAGAAATTTATAGGAAAAACTTTTGTTGTTTCTGGAGTCTTTACCACATTTTCTAGAGACGAATTGAAGAAAACAATAGAAGATAACGGCGGAAAAGTAGGAAGTTCTATTTCTGCAAAAACCGATTTTGTAGTAGCAGGAGATAATATGGGACCAGCTAAATTAGAAAAAGCTAATAAGCTGAATATTCCAATATTATCAGAGGAAGATTTTATAAGTAAATTGAATGAAAGCGAATAAACCATCGTTAATTTTATTTTTTTCAGCACTGCTGTTTACAATTATCTTTGATTGGACAGGGCAGGAATTTTTAGCAATCTATGCTAAAGCAATCGTGCTTCCAGCAATTTTTATTTATTTTTTGATAAGTAACGATTTCAAGATTAGAAAAACAGAAGGATTTATTTTTCTATTTTGTTTTATAGGGCAGGTTTTCGATCTTATGGACATCGAAATTTCGGAAATAGGAGGAGTAATAAGTTTCTTGATTGTATACCTGTTAATCATGAAAATTTTCATTTTCGAGCACGAAAAAATAACCCTGAAAAAAAAGGATATACTGCCAATATCTATCGTAGTGATATTTATTGTCTACCTTTTAATTTCAGTCCTGAGCCTGCAATTTGATAAAATGAAAAGATTCAATGCAATCTATACCATTTACGGTATAGTGCTTAGTTTAGTAAGTTATTTTTCGTTTGTAAGCTACATCACAAAAGGAACATTTTTAGCACTACTAATGTCCCTTATGGCAATAAGTTATATTTTTTCGGATATATTCTATATTTTCAATGAGTACTTTTCGTACTCAGTCGTGTTATTCTTAATTCGAGATGTAACACAAATCCTGGCTTACTATTTTATGGTCGAATATTTCCTTGAAAAAGAGAAAAATAATAGAAAAGCATTATACAACAATTGATCTGGCTTGATTGCTGTGCGCTTTATCTTTATCAAAGTAAAAATCAATTCGGCCTAAATTTATTCCGTAACAGCCAACTTGATTTACCAAAACATTTTCTCCCGCCTTGTTTTTTACAATAGTAGGCTTATCAAGAAAAGTATGCGTATGACCGCCAATTATTAAATCAATATCCTGAGTAAGTTCAGCCAATTTTAAATCGCAAATTTTAGCAGAATCATCTCTATACTTATAGCCTAAATGCGAAAGACAAACAACTAAATCACATTTTTCCTCTTTCTTCAATAATTGAGTCATATCCTGAGCAATTTCAACAGGATCATTATAAACAGTTTCCTTATAAAGTTGTTTGTCAACTAATCCTGCCATTTCGATACCAAGACCAAAAACACCAACCTTAATACCATTTTTATTAAAAATCTTATAAGGTTTTACAAGCCCGTTCATGACTGTGTTTTTAAAGTCATAATTAGAACAAATAAAATCAAAAGAAGCGTGAGGCATTTGTGCATATAAACCATCCAAACCATTATCAAAATCATGATTCCCTATAGTCGATGCATCATATTTCATCATACTCATCAGCTTAAATTCAAGTTCGCCCCCATAATAATTAAAATAAGGAGTTCCTTGAAAAATATCGCCGGCATCTAATAAAAGAACATTTGGATTTTCCTGACGAATAGTTTCAATAAGCGCAGCCCTGCGAGATACACCGCCTTTGTTTGGATTACGAGGATCATCAGCCGGAAAAGGATCTATGTGACTATGAACATCATTAGTATGAAGAATAGTTAAATGTTTAACATCGTTACTTCCAAAACTGCTTAATGATAACCCTAAGCTTAATAAAGCAGTACTTGCAGCGGTTTTTTCGATAAATTCTCTTCTTTTCATTGTATATGTTTTTTTGCGGGAACGCTTGTATTTTTATTTTCAGTAATTCTCTTTTTTAACTGCTGATTTCACGAAATAATACAAATTGTTTTTTTTAGCATTTTTAAATTTGTGCAATTCGTGGCGAACTTTTTATTCTTCAGTAATTCTAATGTTTTTAGGCACGGGAATAGTATCAACTTGTTTGAAATAATCAATAAGTACATTTCGAAGCTTGTAGTTCAAATCAAATTTTTGAACGTTTTTCAAGAAAAAATTCATACTGTCTCCGCCATTAGCCAAATAATCATTAGTAGCAACATAATAAATCTTGTCAAGATCAAGAGGTTTACCCTGAATAAGTATGTTTTTAGCCGTTTGATCTTTTGCAATTGTAAACGTCATTCCTGATAAAGGATGAGGTTTTTTCTCCTTAATAATGTAAGCAGTCATTTCTAAAATCTGTTGTCCTTTTAGAGCTAGAACCACAAGATTATTTTCAAAAGGCATAATTTCAAAAGCAGATCTCGTAGTAACGTTGCCTTTTGGTAAAATAGCACGAATACCACCATGATTTAAGAAGCATAAATCGATATCTTTTTTTTCACGAGCCTTAAAAACAAGATTTCCTCGCTCTAAACAAACATCAGCCATTAAGCAGCCTATGCTCGTTTGCCATTTGCCGGTACTTTTGTCAAGCGTTTCAGGGCAATAAGCAAGAATACTGTCTAAGTCTTTATTTATATGATCGCGATAAGGCTTTATAAAAGTCTCAATCTCGGGTGTTTGTGCACTTTTTTCTGTAACAGGGATTTGTTTTCCTTCTATTTTTGTCAGATTGTATTTTTTAGTACTGCAGGAAAATATTGAAAATAGTGTTAAGAATATAACAAAAAGTTTTAAAAATCGGTTATACTTTTTTAGTTTTACCATTTTAAATGCGGCTTAAATAATTAATTTTGTAATTTGGTAAAAGTACTATGTTTTTAAATTATATAAAGGAATTTTTTGTAAAAAAATCATTAAAAAATAACTTGAATAATCTCAAAAACGAAGTCTTTACTAGCAATGTGCAAACAATTGGTTTATTAGTTGATGAAAGTAAATTTCAGTATTCTAAAGAGTTAATAAAAGAATTAACACTTTATGGAATCGCTTCGGAAAACATAAAAATCGTTGCATACAGAGATAAATTTAAAGTAAAAGAAACGTATTCGGTGCCCACTTTTGGTAAAAATCATATCAATTGGAAAGGAGAGATTACAGAAAATTTTTTAAATGAGTTTATCGAAACAGAATTTGATCTTTTGATTAGTTATTACGAAATCGAAAAAGCAATTTTGATGATCATAACCAACAGCTCAAAAGCTCGGTTTAAAGTAGGATTTGCTTCAGTAGACAATAGATTGAATCGCTGGATGATTAAAACCGAAATAGAGAATTATAAACTTTTCATTAAAGAATTGTTTAAGTATTTAAAAAGTATAAAATAAATTATAAATTAATATGCAATCATTAATAGGAACTGGTGTTGCACTTGTAACTCCATTTAAAAAAGACTTTTCAATAGATATCGAAGCCTTACAGCGTATCGTTAATTTTTCGATAGATGGAGGAGTTGAGTATCTTGTAGTTATGGGAACAACGGCAGAAAATGCTACCTTAACACAAGAAGAGAAAGAGTTGGTTATAAACACCGTTATCGATGTTAATAAAGGAAGACTGCCTCTAGTTCTTGGAGTAGGAGGAAACAATACTATGCAGATTGTAGAAGAATTGAAAACAAGAGATTTTTCAGCTTTTGAAGCTATACTTTCTGTTTCACCATATTATAATAAGCCAACGCAAGAAGGAATTTATCAGCATTTTAAAGCAATTGCAGAAGCATCTCCAGTGCCTGTAATTTTGTATAACGTTCCAGGAAGAACAGCAAGTAATATGTTGCCGTCTACTGTAGTTCGTTTAGCAAATGATTTTAGTAATGTAGTTGCTATAAAAGAAGCTGCTGGAGATATGGCTCAAGCAATGCAGATTATCAAAGATGCACCAAAAGATTTCTTGGTGATTTCTGGAGATGATATGATCGCTCTGCCGATTGTTTTAGCAGGAGGAGCAGGTGTGATTTCAGTAATTGGACAAGGTTTTCCTAAAGAATTTTCAGAAATGATTCGTTTAGGATTGAATAAAAAAGTAAACGAAGCGTTTAAAACACAATATTTATTGTCAGATTGTATTGATATGATTTTTGAGCAGGGAAATCCAGCAGGAATTAAACAAATCTTTCAAGCCCTTGGTATTGCTGATAATACTGTGCGTTTACCTCTAGTGGCTGTTGACGATTCGCTGGCGCAAAGATTAAATGATTTTGTAAAAGCGAGTATTTAGTAACTCTAAGATTATCGGTATTTTATTATACGAAAAAAAATATTTTGCATTCGCTAAATTAATAACTAAATTTGCCACCGAAACTTCGGTGTGATTTTGCTTTGGCATAACGTCTAAGGAATCATAATAAAAGTAAGAAAATGAAAAAACTAGTATCTCTGTTAATTGTTGTTGCCCTTTTTTGTTCTTGTAGTGATTACCAAAAAGCATTAAAAAATGAAGATGTCGCAGCAAAATTTGAAATGGCGACAAAAATGTATGATGCTGGAAAATATTCAAAAGCAATTCGTCTTTTTGAGCAATTGGCACCTACATATAGAGGAAAGCCTCAAGCAGAAAAGCTTTTTTATATGTTTTCACAGTCTTACTATAAAACAAAACAATATTATTTAGCAGGATACCAATTCGAAAGTTTTGTATCAGGTTATCCACGAAGTGAAAAAGTACAAGAAGCCGCTTTCTTAGGTGCTTTTAGTTACTCAAAATTAGCTCCGGTTTACAGTTTAGATCAAGCTGATACAGTAAAAGCATTAGAGAAATTACAAGCCTTTATTGATAATTATCCAAACTCAGAATATCTTGCTCAAGCAAATGAAGCTGTGAAAATATTAAATGGAAAGTTAGAGAAGAAAGCATATGAAAATGCTAAAGGGTATAACACAATTTCAGATTACAAATCAGCGTTAGTAGCATTTGATAATTTTATTGCAGATTTCCCTGGAACACCTTTTAAAGAAGATGCTTTGTTTTACAAATACGATTCAGCATATCAATTAGCAATTAATAGTATTCCATCAAAAATGGAAGAACGTTTAAACGTTGCGAAAGTTGCATACAATAATTTGATAAAGTTTAAAAGCGATACAAAGTATAAAGAAAAGGCAGAAGAAATGAATGCCAGAGTTGAAACAGATTTACAAAAATTTACTAAATAAATAAAGTCATGGATTTAAAAAAGACGAATGCTCCTGTTAATACAATAACTTACAATAAAACAGTTATTGAAGAGCCAACAGGAAATGTGTATGAAGCAATTACCATTATGGCTAAAAGAGCAAATCAAATTAATTCTGAAATTAAAAAAGAATTAACTGAGAAATTAGAAGAGTTTGCTACTTACAATGACAGTCTTGAAGAAGTTTTTGAAAATAAAGAGCAAATTGAAGTTTCTAAATTTTACGAAAAATTACCAAAACCACACGCTCTAGCAGTTCAAGAATGGTTAGATGGTAAAACTTACCACAGAAGTTCAAATAAATAATATAGTATAATGTCAGTTTTAAACGGGAAGAAAATTTTACTAGGAGTTTCTGGTGGAATTGCAGCGTATAAAACAGCCTCATTAGTACGACTTTTTATAAAAGCAGGTGCACATGTCCAAGTGATAATGACACCTGCTTCTAAGGATTTTGTAACCCCGCTTACATTATCTACCTTATCAAAAAATCCTGTACATTCTAATTTCTTTAATCAGGACGATGAAGATGCTGTATGGAATAATCATGTAGAATTAGCTCTTTGGGCTGATTTAATGTTGATTGCGCCGGCAACCGCTAATACATTGTCGAAAATGGCAAATGGAAATTGCGATAATCTTTTGATTGCAGCCTATTTGTCAGCTAAATGTCCTGTTTATTTTGCTCCTGCAATGGATTTAGATATGTATAAACACCCATCAACATTGTCTAGTTTTGCTTCTTTAAAACAGTTTGGAAATATAATGATTCCTGCTGAAAATGGCGAACTTGCAAGTGGATTGTCTGGTGAAGGACGTATGGCTGAACCAGAAAATATTATTGCTTTTTTAGAGGCTGATTTAGAAAGTAAACTGCCTTTGAAAGGAAAAAAAATACTAGTTACTGCTGGACCAACATACGAAGCAATAGATCCTGTACGTTTTATAGGAAATCATTCCTCAGGAAAAATGGGGTTTGATATTGCAAATGAAGCTTCAAAACTTGGAGCAGAAGTTGTTTTAGTTGCAGGACCAACACATTTAAAAGTTAAAAACCAGTCTATTGAAGTTGTAAACGTTACGTCTGCACAAGATATGTATGATGCTTGTCATTTACATTTCAAAAACTCTGATGTAGTAATTGCAGCAGCAGCGGTAGCAGATTACAGACCAAAAGAAGTTGCTTTACAGAAAATCAAGAAAAATTCAGACGAATTTTCGATTGAGCTGGAAAAAACAAAAGATATTTTGTCATCTTTGGGAGCAGCTAAAGAAAAACAGTTTTTAATTGGCTTTGCTTTAGAAACTGAAAATGAAATTGAAAATGCTAAGCTGAAAATTCAGAAAAAAAACTTAGATTTGATTGTTTTAAATTCCTTACAAGATGAAGGAGCTGGATTTAAAAAAGAAACCAATAAAGTTACTTTTATTGATAAAAACTTCAAGATCGAGCCAATGGAATTAAAATCTAAGGAATTTGTAGCAATTGATATTTTAAAGAAAGTAGTTTTGTTTTTCTCTAAATAGTTAGGATTTAGCACAGCGTCTTAAAGTAAGTTTGAGATGGCTGTTTATAGCAGTTAATATTTTTTATATGAATAAAATAGTTACTCTTTTAGCGTTTTTAATTTTTGGCTTTACACAAGCGCAACAACTAAATTGTACAGTAACTATTAATACTGAAAGACTGCCAAATCCCAATCAGCAGGTTTTTAAAACACTTCAAACGGCTTTGTCCGAATTTGTAAACAAAACAGATTGGACAGGTTCTGTTTTAAAGCAGAATGAGCGAATTAACTGTTCAATGTATATTACTCTTTCTTCTAACAGCTCAGATCAATTTACAGGAACAATACAAGTACAGTCTTCTCGATTGATTTTTAATTCTACCTATTCTTCACCAGTTTTGAATTATAATGATAAAGATTTCAACTTTAAATATACAGAATACGAACCTTTATTGTTTAATCCATCTGTGTATGAATCCAACTTAGTTTCTGTAGTATCATTTTACAGCTATTTAATTTTAGGAATGGATGCAGATACGTTTCAAATGGGAGCAGGAAATCAATATCTTGAAACTGCTCAAAACATTGCAAACGTTGCACAGCAAGGAGGATTTAAAGGATGGAATCAGTCTGATGGGCTTCAAAATCGTTATTATTTGATTAATGATATGGTTTCTCCAATGTTTAGTGATTTGCGTCAGGTAACTTATGCATATCACACAGGTTTAGATGGTATGAGCCTTGATTTGAAAACTTCAAAAGAAAAAATAAAAAATGCAATTCTAATTATTGGAAGGTTAAATACAGTTAAACCAAATGCTTTTTTGACTAGAATATTTTTTGATGCAAAATCAGATGAAATTGTTTCTATTTTCTCAGGAGGTCCAAGTATTCCAATTTCTGATTTAACAGATGTTTTAAATAAAGTTTCGCCATTAAATTCTTCAAAATGGTCTCAAATAAAGTTTTAATAACTTTATTTCTTATTTTTTCATTAGCTTAAATATTTATAAATTTCCCCTATGATAACTTCACTGTCAATTAAAAATTATGCCCTTATTGAAAAGCTTTCAATTGATTTTTCAAAAGGATTTTCTATAATTACAGGAGAAACAGGAGCTGGTAAATCTATAATATTAGGTGCAATCGGCTTGGTTCTAGGGAAAAGAGCAGATCTTACTTCGTTAAAAAATAAAGAAGAAAAATGTGTGATAGAAGCTCAGTTTGAAATTTCTAAATACAATCTAAAAGAGTTTTTTGAGACAAACGATTTAGATTACGAAGACGAAACCATAATTCGTCGTGAAATTTTGCCTTCTGGAAAATCTCGCGCCTTTATAAATGACAGTCCTGTGAACCTACAGGAACTGCAAGATTTAAGTTTGTTTTTAATAGATATTCATTCGCAGCAGCAAACTCAGGAATTATCAGAGGAAAGCGTTCAATTTAAAATTATTGATGCAATTGCGAGTAACGGAGATACAATTGCAGCATATCAAGATTTATTAAAAGTTTATAAATCAGATAAATCAAAGCTAAACGCCTTGCTTAAAAAACAAAGCGATTCAGGAAAAGAACAAGAGTACAATACTTTTTTACTGAATGAATTGGTTTCGGCTAAATTAAAATCTGGTGAACAAACAGAATTAGAATCTGATTTTGAGAAACTTAATAATGTTGAAATTATTAAAGAAGCAATCGATAAATCGCTTGTAATTGCAAACGAAGAGCAATTTGGAGTTTTTCATAATTTAAATGAAATTAAAGGATCACTGCAAAAAATTGCACCTTTTTCGTCTGAATATCAGAATTTATTCGAAAGGATAACAAGTTTATCTATCGAATTTGATGATATTTGTAAAGAGTTACAAAATGCCGTTGAAAAATTAGTAAACGACCCAGAGCAATTAGAAGCAATCAGTCAAAAATTGCAGTTAATTTTCAATCTGCAGAAAAAGCACCACGCGGCTTCCGTAGAGGAATTACTTCAAATTCAGGAAGATTTAGGAAAGACGTTGCTTGAATTGGATAATATCGAAGAAGAAATAGAATCTCTTTCAAAAGCAATAGAGCAAAAAGCGGTCGAATTGAATGAATTTGCGACAGTAATTCATAAAAACAGAATTGATGCAATTCCGGTTTTATCCAATCAATTAATAACTATTTTAGATACGTTGGGAATGCCTAATGTTCGCTTTAAAATTGAATTGATTCCATCAGAAACTTATTTTCAGAATGGAAAAGATGAATTGCAGTTTTTGTTCGCAGCCAATAAAGGAACTGATTTTGGATTACTGAAAAAAGTGGCATCAGGAGGTGAGATGTCTCGTATTATGCTTGCAGTAAAAGCAATATTAGCTCAATATTCAAAATTACCGACTTTAATTTTTGATGAAATTGATACAGGAGTTTCTGGTGAAATAGCTATTAGGATGGGGGAAATTATGAAAGAAATGAGTTTAAAAATGCAAATTTTTGCCATTACACATTTACCTCAAATTGCTGCAAAAGGTGATTCGCACTTTAAAGTTTTTAAATCAATAATTGATGATGCAACGCAGTCAGAATTAAAGCTTTTGTCTCAGGACGAAAGAGTTATAGAGATTGCGCAAATGTTATCTGGTGCAGTGGTTTCAGATTCAGCTTTAAATCATGCCAAAGCCTTGTTGAACTAAAGAAATAATTTATATTTGCCATCTAAAAACTTATTAAACAAACGAAATTAGTTTATCATTTGTGATTATTAATGAGAAGCTGATTTACGAATAAATAAAAAAAGTATGATTATAGAGCCTAGAATGAGAGGATTTATTTGTTTGACAGCCCACCCAAAGGGAGCCGAACAAAATGTTAAAAATCAAATAGAATATATCAAATCAAAAGGTGCAATCGCTGGTGCAAAAAAAGTACTGGTTATTGGTGCTTCAACAGGTTTTGGATTAGCTTCAAGAATTACAAGTGCTTTTGGATCTGATGCTGCTACAATTGGAGTGTTTTTTGAAAAACCGCCGGTTGAAGGAAAAACAGCTTCTCCAGGTTGGTATAATTCTGCTGCATTTGAAACAGAAGCTCACAAAGCAGGTTTATATGCGAAAAGTATCAATGGAGATGCTTTTTCAAACGAGATAAAAAGAGAAACATTAGATTTAATAAAAGCTGATTTAGGACAAGTAGATCTTGTTATTTATAGTTTAGCTTCACCAGTGCGTACAAATCCTAATACAGGAGTTTTACACCGTTCAGTATTAAAACCAATTGGACAAACTTTTACAAATAAAACAGTTGATTTTCATACAGGAAATGTAACCGAAGTTTCAATCGCTCCTGCAAACGAGGAAGATATTGAAAATACAGTTGCTGTTATGGGTGGTGAAGACTGGTCAATGTGGATGGATGCTTTAAAGAGCGAAAATTTATTGGCAGAAGGAGCTACAACAATCGCTTATTCTTATATTGGGCCAGAACTTACAGAAGCTGTTTATCGTAAAGGTACAATCGGACGTGCGAAAGATCATTTAGAAGCGACTGCATTTACAATTACAGACAGTTTAAAATCTATAGGAGGAAAAGCGTATGTTTCTGTAAATAAAGCATTAGTTACACAAGCAAGTTCTGCAATTCCAGTTATTCCATTGTATATTTCTCTTTTGTACAAAATCATGAAAGAAGAAGGTATTCATGAAGGATGTATCGAGCAGATTCAGCGTTTGTTTCAAGACAGATTGTATTCCGGTTCTGAAGTTCCAACAGATGAAAAAGGAAGAATTAGAATTGATGATTGGGAAATGCGTGAAGATGTTCAGGCAAAAGTTGCTGAGCTTTGGAAAGAAGCTACGACAGAAACATTACCAGCTATTGGAGACTTAGCAGGTTATAGAAATGATTTCTTAAATTTATTTGGATTTGAATTTGCTGGAGTTGACTACAAAGCTGAAGCAAATGAGATAGTTAATATTGAAAGTATCAAATAAATAAAAATTAACATAAGTAAAAAACCATCAACCAAAAGTTGATGGTTTTTTTATGAATATAGCCTATCTTTGTTAAAATTTTTAAAGTTTAAAATATACAATTTAATACCGCATTCCCATTATGATTTTTTCTTTAATTATACCTGTGTATAATCGTCCAGATGAAGTAGATGAGCTTTTAGAAAGTCTTTCAAAATCTGATTATAATGAAGCTTTTGAGATTGTCCTTGTTGAAGACGGGTCGACAATTCCTTGTAAAGATGTTGTAATGACTTATCAAGGAAAATTAAATATTTCATACTATTTTAAAGAAAATTCCGGGCCGGGTGATTCTAGAAATTTTGGAATGCAAAAGGCTAGAGGAGATTATTTTATCATATTCGATTCAGATTGTATAATTCCTCCAAATTACCTAAGTGAAGTTCGCAAGGCTTTAAATGAAGATTATGTGGATTGTTTTGGTGGTCCAGATAAAGCATTAGATAGTTTTTCAGACATACAAAAAGCAATCAATTTTGCTATGACTTCTTTCTTGACAACAGGAGGAATTCGTGGTGGTTCTGAAAAAATTAATAAGTTTCAGCCGCGAAGTTTTAATATGGGAATTTCGAAAAAAGCATTTGAAGCTTCAAAAGGATTTGGTAATATACATCCTGGGGAAGATCCGGATTTATCCATTCGTTTATGGAATTTAGGATTTGAAACTCGATTATTTCCAGATGCCTATGTGTATCATAAACGTAGAATCGATTGGGAGAAATTTTCGATACAAGTTAATAAGTTCGGAAAAGCTCGTCCAATATTAAATAGTTGGTATCCAGAGCATAAAAAGCTGACTTTCTGGTTTCCTACTTTATTTATATTAGGTCTATTATTAGCTTTTTTACTATTAATATTCAATATTGATATTTTATTACAATTATATTTTGTATATTTCGTTATAATTTTTCTTACAGCAACTATTCAGAATAAAAGCATTAAAATTGGGTATCTATCTGTAATTGCAGTTTGGAAACAGTTTTACGGATATGGAAGAGGGTTTTTAGAGTCTTTCATAAAAGTTATTTTATTAAAGAGAAAACCGCAAGAAGCTTTTCCTCGTATGTTTTTTAAAGTATAATTCATGGTTAAAGTCATTGGTTTAACAGGCGGAATTGGAAGCGGTAAAACTACAATAGCCAATTTTTTTAAAGAAAAAGGTGTGCCGGTTTATATATCCGATGATGAAGCCAAGAAAATAATGCAGTCGATTGAAATTATCGATAAAATAAAAAGCGCTTTTGGTGAAACTCTTTTTGAAAACAATGTTTTAAATAGAGCAAAACTTGCTGAAATCGTATTTAATAATGCAGATAAGCTCGCTCAGCTAAATGCTATTGTGCATCCAGCTGTTAAAAAGGATTTTGAAAATTGGCTCCAGCAGCATAAAAACGATCAATTTGTGGTTTATGAAGCTGCTATTTTGTTTGAAAGCGGAAGATATAAAGAGTGTGATTACATTGTTACTGTAACAGCCCCAATCGAAGTGCGTATTGAAAGAGTAATAAAACGCGACAATACTACAAGAGAACAGGTTTTAAGCCGAATGGAAATGCAGTGGAATGATGAAAAACGAATTTCTTTGAGCAATTTTGTTATTAATAACAGTAATCTTAAAATTGCTAACGAAGAAGTTGTTAAAATTCTTAAAATTTTAAATATAAAACAAAATCAGTCTTAAATGTTAATATTTGGTTAATGTATTATTTAGTATATTGTTAAAATATTAATTTTGTTTCGATGAATAAATTATTTTTTAGAATACTTGTTTTATTGATGAGCTTGTCCTTAATAGGGATAATTCTAGTACAGGTATTTTGGTTTAATTCTTCGTTTAAAAATAACGAAGAACAGTTTAAATACCACGTTACACAAGTAATCGGAAATGTTGCTGATAAGCTTGAACAACAAGAAGAGTACAGTTTTTACGATAAATACAATCGTATAAAAGACAGTACAGGGAAAATTCCAAAAAAAGAAGATTTATTGCAGGTTTTTTATGTTCAGAGAAATGCAAAGACGAATAAAACTATTATATACTCGAATACATTAACTTCTGAAGATTATGATATAAGCGGTTCGCTTTTTAATAAAAAATTCAGCAGTGAACGATTTAAAAATTTTAGTACAAAAAGAGTAACTGAAGTTTATAACAATAATAACGGTATTGATAATAATAATTTAGGACAGAGTTTAATACCTGATCTAAAGATTGAAAAATCAGGTAGTTTAGATATTCTTAATAAAGTTCAACAGCAAATTCAATATAAAGATATTGCGTCATTAACCCCAATTGATGGCAGAATTACAAAAGATAAACTCTATAAACTCTTAAAGAAAGAATTAGAAGAATACGGCGTTAAAACCAAATTTGAATTTGGAGTTTACAGCAGCGGCGTTCCAACTAAAATAAAGTCGGATGGATTTCATTACGACAAAGAGGCAACGTATAGTATTCCAATTTTTACAGATAACGAAGGAAATAGTAAGTATCAGTTATCAGTTACATTTCCTCATAAAAAGAAATTTTTATTATCTGAATTGTTAAGCATTACGATATTATCGATCGTTTTTACATTAATTATTATAATAGCTTATACCAGTGCATTAAACCAGTTGCTGCGTCAAAAACATATTTCTGAAATCAAAACCGATTTTATAAATAATATGACGCATGAGTTTAAAACTCCAATTGCAACTATAAATTTAGCGCTGGATGCAATTAGGAATCCAAAAATTATTGAAGATAAAGAAAAGGTTTATCGTTATCTTCAAATGATTCGGGATGAGAATAAGAGAATGCATGCACAAGTTGAGAATGTATTACGTATTTCTAAACTTGAAAAACGAGAATTAGATATTACAAAAGAGCCAACTGTAATTACTGAAATAATTGATGATGCAATTGAGCACGTAAATTTAATTTTAGAAGATAGAAAAGGGACTGTTGTAAGACATTATAATGCAGCCAGAACCACTTGTTTGATAAATGAAGTACATTTTACAAACGTATTGGTTAATATTTTAGAAAATGCAATAAAATATTCACCAGATACTCCTGAAATTGAAATTTTTACAGAGAATGTCAAAGACATGATTCTGATAAAAGTAAAAGACAATGGATTAGGTATGAGTAAAATTGCTCAAAAAAGGGTTTTTGAGAAGTTTTATAGAGAACATACAGGAGATTTACATAACGTAAAAGGACATGGTTTAGGTCTTGCTTACGTAAAAAGAATTGTAGAAGACCACAATGGTCAAGTATATGTTGAAAGTGAAAAAGGAAAAGGTAGCACCTTTATAATAAAAATACCATTAATAAATTAAAATATGGAAAATAATAACAAAAGAATACTTTTAGTAGAAGATGACCTTAATTTTGGGGCAGTTCTTAAAGATTATCTAATGTTAAATGACTTTGAAGTTACTTTAGCTAAAAACGGTATGGAAGGTTTCGAGAAATTCAAAAAAGATGTATATGATTTATGCATTCTGGATGTAATGATGCCTTATAAAGATGGTTACACTTTAGCCAAAGAAATCAGAGAAAAAAACAGTGAAGTGCCTATTATCTTCTTAACAGCAAAATCTATGAAAGAGGATGTGTTAAAAGGATACAAAGCTGGTGCTGACGATTATTTGAATAAGCCTTTTGATTCAGAAGTTTTATTGATGAAAATAAAAGCTATTATTCAAAGAAAATCTGCTGATACAAAAGCAGAACAAGTTCAATTTGAGTTTAATATTGGTAAATTCCACCTTAATTCTAAACTTAGATTTTTAACTTTTGAAAACGAAGAACCAATAAAATTGTCTCCAAAAGAGAACGAATTGCTTAAAATGTTGATTCTTCATGAAAATGACTTAATGCCAAGAGAATTGGCTTTGACTAAGATTTGGAGAGATGACAATTACTTTACTTCAAGGAGTATGGACGTTTACATCGCGAAACTTAGAAAATATCTAAAAGCAGATGAAGATGTAGAAATCTTAAATATTCACGGAGAAGGTTTCAGATTAGTTGTTAAAAGCAAAGTATCTGAATAATAAATTCATTCGAAAAAAATAGAAGCTCTGAATAATCAGAGCTTTTTTTATGCTTTAAAATTAGAATTTATATAGCTCACGATTTCAACCTTAGAAGACGAATTACAATAATTAATTACACACTAACGGTTGAAATCGTTGGTAATGCCGACAAAAATCTAATTAAATTTCATTGGAGTTAAAACTCTTATTACCAAGTTAATAGTTTTGTTTTTGTTAAGTGTTAAAGAGAATAAAAACTTATTTTAAAGAATTTTCTTTAAAATAAATTTGGATATTCAAAAAACAATTCTGAATATTTGCAGACGAAAAAATAATAACCCTTTTAAAAACGAAGAAAATGTTTGTATTTACATCAACATCACAAAGCTTCACACCAAACAGATTTGGTGCAGCATTTCTTCGTGGCTTATTTCAATCTTAGAAATACCTTTTTAGATATATAAAAGAGCCCGAAGACATTTAGTTTCGGGCTTTTTTTATTCTAGACACTTCAAATTTTCCCGAAAGAATAATTTAACAACTATCCGAAAGGATTAAAGATTTCGCATGTTTATTTCATTTTGAACCATTTAGAGTTCATTTTGATTTGAGCTTGCACAACAAATAATTAAATAATTTATGGGAAATAAATTAACTGGAAAAGACCTGATTAAATTAGGTTTTCCAAAGAACAATTCAATAAATATTGCTTTAGGGCAGATAAACAGATATAGAAAAAGAGAAAAAAAGGAATCTATTTTAACAGAAGCAAAAGATGTACTCTTAAATCCTGAAAATTATGATGGACATGGAACTTGGGGAAAAGTAGCCGAAGGTTTGATAAAACCAGTTCAGGTTAGAATGCATCAGCTTAAAACAACAAGAGTGCCTTTTACAATCTTTGGCGAAAATGAAATAGATCAGCAGGCAAAATTTCAACTGTATGATTCTTTGAAGCTGCCAGTTTCAGTTGCAGGAGCATTAATGCCAGACGCACATTCGGGTTATGGATTGCCAATTGGCGGAGTTTTGGCAACAGATAATGCTGTAATTCCGTATGGAGTTGGAGTTGATATTGGATGCCGAATGAGTCTTTCGATTTTCGATTTGCCCGCTTCTCATTTCAAAGGAAAAGAACATCAATTAGAAGCAATTTTAAAAGACAATACAAAATTTGGGATGTATGAAACGCATGCTTCAAGAGTCGATCATGAAGTGTTTTATAAAAGTGAATTTCAGGATATTCCATTACTGAAGAATCTTTTACCAAAAGCCTATAAACAATTAGGAAGTTCAGGTGGAGGAAATCATTTTGTCGAATTCGGAATCGCTGAAATTGAAAACCCAGAGAACGAATGGAAGCTTGATAAAGGCGAATATTTTGCTGTTCTTTCGCATAGCGGTTCTCGTGGTTTAGGGGCAAACATTGCGAAACATTATACGTATCTGGCAACAAAGCAGTGTCCGTTACCAAAAAACGTACAGCATTTGGCTTGGTTAGATTTAAATACGCACGATGGTCAGGAATATTGGCTGGCGATGAATTTAGCAGGAGAATATGCAAAAGCTTGTCATGACGATATTCATAGGCGAATTGCAAAAGCAATTGGTAAACGAGTTGTAGTAACAATTGAAAACCATCACAATTTTGCATGGAAAGAGATGGTAAACGGTAAGGAATGTATTGTTCACAGAAAAGGTGCGACTCCTGCGGCAGAAGGTCAGTTGGGAATTATTCCTGGTTCAATGACTGCGCCAGGCTACATTGTAAAAGGAAAAGGAAATGCAGATAGTTTAAATTCTGCTTCACATGGCGCTGGACGTTTGTTTTCTCGAGCGAAATGTAAAAGTACGTTTACGCAAAGTGAAATTAAAAAGGTTTTGAAAGCAAATGATGTAACCTTGATTGGAGGAAACATTGACGAAGCTCCAATGGCATATAAGGACATTACAAAAGTAATGGCAAATCAAACCGATCTGGTTGAAGTTTTGGGAACTTTTACGCCGAAGATTGTTAGAATGGATCGTTAAAAAAAAGAAGGTTATGGAAAGATTTCAAGATGAAAATAAATGGTTAGGGAGTTTCTACAATGAGATTTTAGTAAAGTGCCCAAAATGTGAATCTAGGGCCAATGTAAAGAGTGTACCTAAAAAAGATTGTGAATGTGGTAAATGTATCACAATGATTTTTGAATGTAAAGATTGCTTTTACAAAATTGATGAACCTATTTATCAATATGTGGCATACGGCAAAGAATATTGCAATAATTGCTTTGAAAAATTTGAATACGAGTCTCAGGCATTAAAAGAAAAGCCGCTTATGTATAAAACCAAATGTCCTCATTGTAATTTTCAAGAGGAATGGAAAACAAAGTCTTATAGAGTTAGAAAGGAATCAAAACAAGATGTTGGTTTGGTAAAAGAAAGTTGGTATAATCTGCCTTTATGGTTTCAAAAAGAAGTGGGCGACAATATTTTTTGGGCTTATAATCAAGATCATATTGATTATTTAGAAAGATATATTCAAGCTGATTTAAGAGAACGGAATTCGAAAGTTAACTATTCATCAAGTTTAGTTTCTCGTTTACCGCAATTTGTAAAAGCAGCAAAAAGTAGAGAAAAATTGCTTAAGATTTTAAGAAAATGGAAAGAATAATTCAAATAACAGCGGGTCGCGGACCTGCTGAATGCACTTGGGTTGCTGCTCAAGTGCTTAAAAAAGTTTTGGATGAAGCGCAAGATCAGCGGCTGGATGTTGTTTTGCTTCAGCGAGAAGTTGGTCAGGAAAATGGAACGGTTGAAACAGCATCAATTGCTGTAAAAGGAATAAATGCGGACAGTTTTGTGAATTCTTGGGTTGGTACGATTCAGTGGATCGGTCAAAGTCAGTTTAGGAAAATGTACAAACGGAAGAACTGGTTTATTGGGATTTTTGAAATCGAACCGCAAAAAAATGCATCAGTTTCAGAAAATGATATTCACTATCAGGCAATGCGTAGTTCTGGAGCAGGAGGTCAGCATGTGAATAAAGTGAGTTCAGCAATTCGTGCTACACATATTCCTACTGGAATTGCTGTGGTAGCAATGGACAGTCGTTCGCAGCACCAAAACAAAAAATTAGCAACAGAAAGATTATTAAAAAAATTAGAAGACGAAAAACTAACTCAGCTTAAAAATCATGTGGGAAAACAATGGGAAAATCAGCTGAATATTCAGCGTGGGAATCCTATTAGAGTTTTTATCGGAAGTGATTTTAAGAAGAATAAAATAGAGAAAAGTTATAAAGGAACTCGTCAGAAATTAAAAAATGACTTACGAAATGAGCATAATTAAATACTTGGTCGCAAGAAACACTAATGATATGCGAATTATATGTGATCAAAATAACAATAAATATCAACAGATAAAATGAAAACAATTGATAAATATCTTTTTCAGGCTTTGGATAACTATCCGTATTCGCTTGAGGAAACCATTGAGTCTTTGGATTATGCTTTTTCTTATGATGCAAAAAATACTATGGTTTTGTGTTTGTACGGAAGAATTCAGGCGGAGCAGTTACTGAATTACGAAGATGCAAAATCCTATTTTCAGGAAGCTTTGGCTATTAATATTTATGCGTTTGAAGTGTATCCGCATTATTTGCAGACTTTAATTTTAAATGAAGATTTTGAAGAGGCTCAAAAGTTAATTGATTTTGCTTTAACGATAAAAGGAATAAATAAATCTGATATCTATGTGAAGCAAGCGATTCTTTTTGAAGCTCAAAAGGAATTTGAAAAAGCATTAAAAGAAATTAGAAATGCAAAATTATGCACTTTACAGTTTGCTTTTGATTCTGATATTAGTGAAGTAGAGAAAAGAATTCAAGGAAAAATAGATTTGTTAAAGAAGAAAAGGAAAACTAAAAAGAGCTCTAAAGAGAAATCGAGATGATTTTAAACAAAAAAACGATGCAATTTGCATCGTTTTTTTATTTTAGGAGTAAGACTCAAAGTCTGTGATTTCTCCTTCGTCGAAATGACAAGATTGTGTAAATAGAGAAGAATTTTACTTCCAATGCAATTCTAAAGCAAAGCAGGTTTTGTCGTCTTTTGTAATGCTGAATGTCGCTGTTGTATGATCGTCATCTTCGCTTTCATGAATTACAACATTATCTTTTAATGAAAGTTCTTTCATGAAATTCATTTCGAAACTTTTTACTTCTTGCTTCATGATTCTTTTTGGGTCAACATGATCGAGACACCATTCAAGATATTTTACGTTGTTTACGTGGTTTACAATGTCTAAATCAGATAAGTAAACTATTTTTTCAAAAACGGCTTCTTTTTCGTGATTGATATTTATTTTAGAAAAACCTTCCTCAGTTGCTCTATTTTCAGGGAATAGTTCGAAATGTTCGTAAGGTAACGCTAAAGCTTCCGGACGGCGCAATTGCGTATTAAAAACTGCCCAATAGGTTTCGCAGCCTACGATCTTTTTTCCGTTTACATACATTTCTAAAGCACGAACGGAGCGTGAGTTCTCCAGACTATTAATCCATGTTTTTACGGTTACTACATCCTGCCATTTTGGTAAAGCGTGAACTTCGACACGCATTCGGCTTAAAACCCAAGCTTGGTGAAATTCCTGCATGTCATAAAAGCTGATTCCTCCAATTTCAGAGTGTGCGGCAGCGGTTAATTGTAAAATATTACACAAATCGGTATATTTTAAGAAACCTGTTGGCGTACATTGTGTAAAATTGATTTCCCAGTCTTTACTTAAAACGGATGTAAAATTTGGAGATATTGGCATTTGATGTTTTTAGAGTTTAGATTGTTGATTTTAGATTTTACCTCAGAAAATAGAATATAGATGAAAGAAAAAAGACTTTTACTTTAGAAGATTTTCTATGTAGTCAATAATTCTTTTTCTATCTGTTGCGTAATCAAACCATTTTGTATTTTCATTTCGTTTGAACCACGTTAATTGTCTTTTGGAGAATCGTCGTGTATTTTTTTTGATTTCATCTATGGCAAAAGGCAAAGTGAATTCTCCATCAAAATAACTAAATAATTCTCTATAACCGACGGTTTGAAGTGCATTTAACGCTTTATTAGGATACAATGCTTTTGCTTCTTCAAGTAAACCTTCATTCATCATAATATCAACACGCTGGTTGATTCGGTTGTAAATGATTTCTCTGTCGGCATCTAAACCAATTAAAATAGGAGTGAAGTTTCTATTGTTTTTTTTCTGATTTAGAAATGATGAATAGGGTTTTTGGGCTCCAATACAAACTTCTACAAAACGCATCATTCGCTGCGGATTTTGTAGTGTTTGCGGGTTTTCTAAAGTAATTTTTTGATAATATTCAGGATCTAAACTTTTCAGTTGTTCTTGAAGATATTCAATTCCAAGTTTTTCATAATTAGCGTTTACTAGAGAACGAACTTGAGGATCGATCTCAGGAAACTCATCAAAACCTTTTAAAATGGCATCAACATATAATCCTGAACCACCAATAAGAATGACAAAATCATTGGTTTGAAATAGTTCTTCAATTTTAGCTAAAGCTTCTTTTTCGTAATCACCAACGGTATAATTTTCGAAAATAGATTTGTTTTGAATGAAATGATGTTGGGCAGCACTTAATTCTTCTTGATTAGGAACTGCGGTTCCAATTGTCATTTCTTTGAAAAACTGACGGCTGTCGCAAGAAACAATTTCACATTTGAAATGTTGTGCTAAAGCAATACTTAAGGCTGTTTTGCCTATTGCTGTTGGTCCGACAATGGTGATTAGGTATTTCATATTGTTTTTAGCCCGGATGGAAATGAAAACCCCGGACTTATGTTTGTTCGTTTTTTTTGGGATAAAAAAGCGACTTTAGAAGCTCTTTTTATGCCTTTTAAAAACAACAAAGATAAGGAGGAGTTGCAATGTACAGCCGGATCAGCTTCTTAAATTTAACTATTTGGCAATTGAGTTCCGCATTCGTAACAATATTTGGCGTTATCGAAGTGAACTTGCGATTGACATTTTTTGCATGTTTTTTTAGTGTTTACGGAACTGCTTTTTAGACTGCTTTTTGCAAACTCTGCAGTTACAATTCCAGTTGGAACAGCAATGATTCCATAACCTAAAATCATTACAAGTGCTGCTATAAACTGTCCTAAAGGAGATTGTGGCGAAATGTCACCGTAACCAACTGTTGTCAGTGTTACGATTGTCCAGTAAATTCCCATTGGAATACTGGTGAATCCAGACTCTTTGCCTTCGACTAAATACATAATTGTACCAATGATTACGGTACTGATAAGTACAAAATAGATGAAAACTAGAATTTTCTCCTTACTGGCTTCTATTGCATCTTTAAGCTGTGCGGATTGATGGGAGATTTGGGGAATATGCAGTATTTTGAATAATCGGAAAAAACGCAGCGCTCTGACAACGGATAAAACACTTGCTCCAGGAAAAAATATTGATAAATACATAGGTAAAACAGCAAGTAAATCGATAATCCCGTAGAAGCTGAATACGTATTTGACTGGTTTTTGAATGGAGATGATTCTTAAGATATATTCTATTGTAAAAAACACGGTAATAATCCATTCGCAAATAAGCAGCTGGTTGTGGTATTTTTGGCTGATTCCTTCGACGGTATCGAGCATAATAAGAAGAACACTTAGCAATATCAATCCCAATAAAACCAAATCGAACATTCGTCCTAATATGGTATTAGTACCGTATAGAATAATTTTTATTCGTTCTCTGAATATTTCGTAGTTCGTTTTTTTGTTTTTCATATCAGCGAAGCTAATGATAGTTTCGAGCGTTAAAAATGAAGAATCTTGAGGTTCTTGTTTTTACGGATGTAGTTCTGTATAATATTTTTTACATCTCGATTGTGCTGCATTGGTATTAAAATGTTTTTTAGAATCTCGATGTTCGTAATTTGATAATTTAAATCGTAATACGCATAACCTTTATAGATTCCATTTTCGATCAAAACGGCACTTCTTTCGTTTACATTTCGACCTCTGTCTTTTAAAATCATGCTTTTATTCTCAAAACTATTTTCAGAGATAAACTGCTGCACTCGGGCATTGTAAACTTCTGGAGTAATTTCGCCAATACAAGCTCCGTCGCACTGTTTTATTTTATATTGAAAACACTCTTTTTTTGTTTGATAAAGTCCTGTCAGTTTTTGACATAGCTGATATTTTTCTGTGAATCTAAAAAGGGCATTTTTCGCTTCTTGCAGGGTAACAAACGAAGTGATTTCTCGCTTACGACCGTCGGTTTTTTCAATTTTTAGATTAATATAGCCATTTGAATCTTTTTCAGAATATAAGGCATATTGAAAAATTGTTTTGCGTTGAGCACGATTGTATCGCGGTCTGTTTATTTTTATTTCTTCACTTTCTTTTAAAAGAGCAATTAATTCACTTCCGGTTTCATCGTATGTAATCGTAAAAACTTCGGCTTGGATTTTTTTACTTTTTGTCGTGATTCCTGTAAAATGCTGATTGATTCTTTTTTTTATGTTTTGACTTTTGCCAATGTATATTAAAGTCCCGCTTTCGTTGTATATATAATATACGCCGGTTTTTGCAGGCATTTGGTTTAATAGATCTAGAAATTTTGGTGCAATTCCTTTTTCTACTTCCAGCTTTATAAAGTCTTTTACGATTGTTTTTTCTAAGTCTTTTTCTAAAAGCATTTTAAACAACTTTGTAGTTGCCATTGCATCTCCGCTGGCGCGATGTCTGTCTGCCATTGGAATTCCAAGAGCGCGCACTAGTTTTCCTAAACTATAGGAAGGCTGTTCTGGAATTAATTTTTTTGCAAGTTCAACGGTACAAAGCGTTTTTGCTTGAAAGTCATAACCAAGACGTCTAAATTCTGTGCGTAAAATTCGGTAATCAAATGATGCGTTGTGAGCAACAATAATACAGTCTGATGTTATTTCGATGATTCGCTTGGCAACTTCAAAAAATTTTGGAGCTGACTGCAACATAGCATTGTTGATTCCAGTTAATTTAACCACAAAGGGCTGAATTGGAATTTCGGGATTAATTAGGCTGATAAACTGATCAACTACTTCATGGCCATCAAATTTATAAATGGCAATTTCAGTAATTCCTTCTTCATTAAACTGGCCTCCAGTAGTTTCTATGTCTAGTATTGCGTACATTCTTAAATGTCAATGGTCAATGATATAGAAATAAAAATCAAATAATTCGTTTTTTTATCCTTTAAAAAATAGACTTTAAAAACGGCTCGTTTATTTGTTTTAGTATCCTCTTTTATTAGAGAATATCTTCATTTTTATATTCTTGAATTATAATATTTTTTCAGGTTTCAAGATAGAAAATACTACTTGAAAAACCATTCTTTTTTTTAAAATTATTGTAAGTTTAAAATTGAAAATCGAATTTAAACTAATTTATAGTCATAATTTTGTCGACGCTCCAAGCTTCTGGTTTGGCATTGAATAGTTTTTTTGTAAAACTCCAAACACTGCTAAAAAGTTCAGATTGCCGATAATTTTCTAAATCGCTTTCTGTTTCCCAATAACTATAGGTAAAAAAGATGCATTTATCGTTTTTATCTTGATACAATTCTAAAAAACGATTTCCTTCCGCATTGCGTATTTTGTGTTTTACAGATTCAAAATTCTCTAGAAAATCAGAGATTTTGTCTTCATGAAAACTCATTTTTACTATTCTGACAAACATGTATTCAATTTTAGATTTTAGATTGTTGATTTTTAGATTTATTAAAAACCTAAAAGCCTGCAAGTGGGCAAAAGTAACAAAAGAGATTGTTCTTTTTGATATTTTCTACCAATCTATTTCTGAATCCGTTTCAATATTCCAAAATATTCCAGTTTCAAAATCACTGATTATAAAGTTATAAATTTTCGATCCAGAATCATCAGCCGAAAGTCTGCCGTTTATACTGCTGTTTACAGATATATTTGTTCGAACCCAGCCTGGATGTACAGATGCAATATTTTGTTGATTAATAAGTCTGTTACTTAGTATTTTGGTGTACATGTTCAATGCCGTTTTAGACATTCTGTATGCAGTTGAATCTGCTAAGACACACATATCAATCGAGCCCATTTTCGAAGAAATGTTTATAATTTTTCCACCTGTTTTGATATGAGGAAGTAATGCTTCTGTGAGAAATACAGTTCCTGTTACATTTACATCGAATGTTTTTTTAAAGCTTTCAATGTCAGGTTTTAATGTATCTAAATCAGGGCCGATTCCCGTATTGTTTACTAAAATATCAATTTCGATAGTATTATCTTTAAGGAAAACGGCGATATTGTTGATACTATTTTCATCGGATAATTCAAGCTTTAAAATTTTGAAATTTGAATGGCTGAAATCTTCAATTTTTCCGCTTGTACTTGTTCCAATTACGTTGTAATTATTGTTAAGAAAACATTTTGCTAATGCAAGACCAATTCCTCTGCTTGCGCCGGTAATCAAAACTGTTTTTTCCATAATTTACTTTATTTATGAAATTTAATAAAAATAGTTTTAAACGAATATGTTAAGTTCTAATTTGAAAACTTAATGGTAATTACATCGCGATAATTCAATCCTAATAAACTATTTGCAGAACCTACTTTGGATGGATTGCTTCTAAAAATGGCTATTTCGAGAAATCCTGCTTCATTAAAAATAGCTAGTTTTTCGCCCTCATAGGTTTTAATAGGATATTTGTCTGAAGTTGCAATATCTGAATAATTGGGCAGAATTGTTTTGATACTTTTTGGTTTCATAACGATTTCGTATGGACGTCCTCGTGAAATTTCTAAAAATTGTTTTTTAGAGATATTGGTAACCACGTTTCCAAAATGATCAATATAAATAACATATCCTTTCAGCGTATTTCCATCAGCAGATACAATCGCCTGTAATTCGGTTACTTCTTTAACAGCAGGGATTTCTTTACCAATAACGTTAAGTAATCCGCCTTTTGCAATGTGGCAGGCAACTTGTATAAAAACGTCTAAATCAGTATATTCTGTCGGGAAACGATCATGAATATTAATCGCAACAATTTTTTGCGGAACGATTTTTTGCGTAAGCATGCTTAAAATTCCGTTATCAGCACAAATAAAGAAATGATCGTTCCATTGCATGGCTATATGCTGGTTTTCTTTGTTGCGTTCAATATCAACACCAATCAAATGAACGGTGCCTTTTGGAAAGCTTAAATACGATGCTCCAATTATATAACTTGCTTCGGCAGTGTTAAATGGATCAATATCGTGCGAAATGTCAATGATTTTTGCCTCAGAAAGCTCTGAAAGAATTTTACCCTTCAGCGAACCAACAAAGTGGTCTTTTAAGCCGTAATCAGTAGTAAGGGTAATTATTGACATCATTTTGTTTATAACTATTGGTAGTATTTAAATCTAATTTTCATTAAATTTGAGAAATGCAAATCTAAGAATAGTAAAAACAAATTGAAAGAAAGAAAAGACAAATTGTAATAAAATATATAGAGTTTCAATTTTCGGTTTCAGTTTTCAGTCTTTTAACAAAAAGTTATTTTAATTGGTACTTAAAAGTATAGATGCGGCTGAAAATCATAACATAAAAAATACCCGACAGCAATAGATTTACAAAACAAATTTATTTTTAATTTAAATTTATCTCCTTTGAACGAAAGAATTATCGAGCTAATAGACATCGCTCCAAAAGACTTTTGGGGCGCGCAGGATTCTCATCTTGAAATTATTAAAAAGTACTACCCAAAGCTTAAAATCGTAGCGCGAGGGACCACTTTGAAAGCCTTTGGCGAAAAAGAAGTTTTAGATGAATTCGAAAAGAGATTTCAGAGGCTTATGCTTCATTTTACCAGATACAACAACATTGATGATAATGTAATTGAACGCGTAATTATGAGTGATGGTCAGGATGAAAAAAAAGCATACGATCATGACAAAATATTAGTTCACGGAGTTGGCGGTAAAATAATCAAAGCCATGACGCCAAATCAGCAATTGCTGGTGGATACGATCAAAAAAAATGATATGGTTTTTGCCATTGGTCCAGCAGGAACAGGTAAAACGTATACGGGTGTTGCAATGGCGGTAAAAGCGCTTAAAGACAAAGAAGTAAAAAGGATAATTTTAACTCGTCCGGCGGTAGAAGCAGGTGAAAATCTTGGTTTTTTGCCCGGCGATATGAAAGAAAAACTTGATCCTTACATGCAGCCGCTTTATGATGCTTTGCGCGATATGTTACCCAATGAAAAACTCGAAGATTACATTTTAAAAGGAATTATTCAGATTGCGCCTTTAGCTTTTATGCGCGGACGAACGCTTGATAATGCCTTTGTAATTTTAGACGAAGCGCAGAATACGACGCACTCACAAATGAAGATGTTTTTGACTCGTATGGGAAAAAACGCTAAGTTTATGATTACGGGAGATCCTGGGCAGGTCGATTTACCACGACGCACTATTTCTGGTCTTAAAGAAGCGATTTTGGTTCTGAAAGATATTGACGGAATTGGAATTATTTATCTGGATGATAAAGATATCGTTCGCCACAGATTAGTGAAAAAGGTAATCGACGCTTACAAACAAATAGAAAATCACGATTAAGTTTAATTTTTGTGAAATGTTAAATGTAAATCGTAAAGTGTGTTTTAACATTTATTAATATTCGTTTTATTCATAATTCTAATTAATTTAGAAGTGAGTAAAACGAATATTTTTTTGAATTTCAAATAAGTTATGAATGAAATGTAAAGAATTTAGTCTCTTATTGTTTATCTGTTTGATTTCGTGTAAAAAATCAGAAAGTCTGCCTAGTAAATTTATCGGAACTTGGTATGATACAGAGTATATAGTTCCGGGAAAATCGAGTATTAAAATAAATGCAGATAGTACTTTTGATTACGGAAGTGCAGGTTGCGATTGGAGAGTTTTTTCTAGAGGAAAATGGAAAATTGTTGGAGATTCGATCGAATTAAATAGCGCAAAAATAGATACTTGTTATATAGCCTTCCCTTTTGCTGATTGTATTTTTTTTGATAGACAAGAAAAAAAACCTTTGCTAACAATTCCTAATTGCGAACCTAATGAATTGAAAAGTTTTTGTCTTTTTACAAAGGAAAAATTTTATCTTAAAAATGATTCTTTAATTTTCAAAGTAAAGCCAGAATCAAAATGTACCGACACTTTGAAAATTATTTTTGCTAAAACTCAAAAACTCAAAAAATGAAAGAACTAGATGATTTCTACCTAAACCAAGAAGAGCCAATAAAAGGGACATTTCTAGCATTAAAAGAAATCATCTTAAAACAAGACAAAGACATTACGCACGTTCTAAAATACGGAATGCCTTTTTTCTGTTATAAAGGAAAAATGTTCTGCTATTTATGGAGGCATAAAAAAAACAATCAACCTTATATAGGTATTGTTGAAGGAAAACATTTTGATGAACCATTTTTGCTTCAGGAAAAACGATCAAGAATGAAAATTATGATGCTTAATTCTGATGAAGATTTGCCTTTGGAGCAGATTGAATCAGTAATTCAAAGAGCTGTAAACTTATATAAATCAGGAATTATTAAAGTTTAAAATGCTTAATAAGTATTATTTAAGGAAATAGTTAAATAAATAATAAACTTGCTTTATTTTGGACTTGAAAACCTTTTAAACTTTGTTCAGCTGAGCTTAAAGCTGTAAATTTGCACATCATAAATATTTGATTATTAATATGGCAAATCTTAAAAATATAAAAGTTGTAGTAAGTGATTTAGATGGAACTTTACTCAATCCTCAACATCGAATTTCAGATTATACGAAATCAATTTTTCAAGAACTTCACAACCAAAATTATCTTATTGTAGTTGCTACAGGGCGTCATCATCTTGATGCAATGGCAATTATCGAAACTCTTGAAGTTCCTGTTTATCTAGTAAGTTCAAATGGAGCTAGAATACATTCGCCAGAAAAGGAAGAACTTTTTGCTTTTGATTTAGAAAGTGATGTGGTTAAAGCCGCCTTAAATGTTGAAATTGATCCTGAAATTACAGTAGTTTTATTCAAAGAAAACGTTTGGCAGACCAATAGAGTAAATGAAAGATTAAATGCTTTTCAGGCTGAATTGAAATATCGTCCTGAATTAGTTGATTATAAAACTCTTGAAGATTTTAGCGCGATCAAAATTTTCTTTTCATGTGACAATCACGAAAAATTAGTGGCGTTAAAAGATGCAGTTTTGGCTAATTCTTCAGATAATCTTCATCATGCATTTAGCTTGCCAACATGTTTAGAGTTTATGGATAAATCTGTAGATAAAGCAGTTGCAATCGAAAAAGTTCTAGAAAAAGAAGGTTTTACTTTAGATCAGGCTGTTGCATTTGGTGATGGTTTTAATGATGTACAAATGTTAGCTGCAGCTGGAAAAGGATTGATTATGGGAAATGCTCCAGCTTTATTAAAAGAAACTTTGCCAGATTTAGAAGTTATTAAAACAAATGCTGAAGATGGTGTTGCGAGATATATTTCGTCTAAAATTTTAAATAAAGAGTTTGCAATAAGTTAACAGCTAATAAATTAACGCTAAAAAGATATTGATTGATAATTAATTTTTAATTTTATGGAAACGTAATTTTTTCGCTTTCATTTAATTCTAACTTAAAACTTAGTCAATATGAATGATTTTTTAAAACAGCTTGAAAGAAACTGTATTTCTGGCGCATTAGTTTTACTTCCGTTAATTGTTTTTATTGTAATTCTTCAGAAAGTTTGGGGCTTTTTTCAAAATTATGGAGAAAAGTTTGCCCATTTATTTCGATTAGATTTAATTTTTGGTGCAGTTGCCAGAGATGTTATCGGCGGATTGTTTTTAGTGATTGTGGTTTATTTCAGCGGTTATTTAATGCGCTTGACTTATTTGAAAAAGTTTACAAACTGGATTGATGATAAATTGATGATCTTTTTACCGGGTTATGAAAAGAATAAAAAACTGGCAGAAGAAAAATTAAAATCAAAAGTAAAAAAGGCAAGTACCAATCAGCCAATTTTATTGAAATATGGCGATTACTGGCAGCCGGCTTATTTAATTGAAGAAAATGCAGAAGGGAATGCAGTAGTTTTTGTTCCAACTGCACCGTCTAAAGATATTGGTCAAATATATATTGTTAGTTTAGAACATGTAAAAAAGCTGTCTGAAACTACGCTGGGAAATCTTGACGCTTCTATAAAATCATTAGGAAAAGGAATTTTGAATTTTAAATAACAACTTTCAATAAAAATGAAATCCCTGAATATTTGTTCAGGGATTTTTTATTGAGATTTCTCAAAAAGTAAATTTTATTGCATTTATTGATTTATCTCTTTCTTTTGATGGTGTAACTCTCTGAAATAATTTTAAATTTGCATTCATAAAAAACAACACAACTAAGGATAATGAGTAATACAATCACAACCACAAATTTTAATTTTCCGAATCAGAAATCAGTTTACCGCGGAAAAGTTAGGGAAGTTTATAATATAAATGATGAGCTTTTAGTAATGGTAGCAACCGATAGACTTTCGGCATTTGATGTGGTTTTACCAAAAGGGATTCCGTACAAAGGCCAAATTTTGAATCAAATTGCTACAAAATTTATGGAGCTTACTGCAGATATTGTTCCAAATTGGTTAATTGCAACTCCAGATCCAAATGTAGCTGTTGGACATTTATGTGAACCTTTTAAAGTTGAAATGGTTATTCGTGGTTATGTTTCTGGTCATGCTGCACGTGAATATGCTGCAGGAAGAAGACAAATTTGCGGCGTAACTATGGCGGAAGGTTTGAAAGAAAATGACAAATTTCCTGAGCCAATTATTACACCAACTACAAAAGCGGATAACGGTTCTCATGATGAAGATATTTCTCGTGAAGATATTTTATCAAAAGGAATTGTTTCTGAAGAGGATTATTTGGTTTTAGAAAAATATACAAGAGCTTTATTTCAAAGAGGAACTGAAATTGCTGCTTCTCGTGGTTTGATTTTAGTAGATACAAAATACGAATTCGGAAAAACAAAAGATGGTGTTATTGTTTTAATTGATGAAATTCATACTCCAGATTCTTCTCGCTATTTTTATGCTGAAGGATATCAGGAAAGACAAGATAAAGGGGAGGAGCAAAAACAATTATCTAAAGAGTTTGTTCGCCGCTGGTTGATTGAAAATGGTTTTCAAGGACAGGAAGGACAACAGATTCCTGATATGAATGAGGCATATATTGCATCAGTTTCTGAAAGATATATTGAGTTATATGAGAATATTTTAGGCGAAAAATTCGTCAAAGCTGATATTGATAATATTGATCAGCGTATTAATAAAAATGTATTAGATTACCTAAGTAATAAATAATAAGTTAAGTTTTTTAGTTTATTTTTAAACGTAATACTTTTCATAAATAAAAATGCCTTGCTGATTTATATAATCGCAAGGCATTTTTTATATTTTGAAATAATTGATTTCTATGAAATCAAATTGAGATTTTATTTTTGTTCCATTTGGTCTTTTAAATTTTCAAGACCTTTTTGAAGATCGTTTCCAATCATTTGATCCATTTTCATCATTGGGAGCATTATATTCATAGGAAAAGGAATAACACCGTTGACTCCCCATTTTACTTTTGTTTGGTTTCCAGCCAAACTTTCGGTTGACATAAAACCATTGGCGGTGTCATTCATAGGCTCTTTAAAGCGAAGTGCAAAATCAAGACGTGAGTTTGGAGTAATTTTGGTTATTTCCTGTTCTCCAATTCCAACTTCTTTAACTTTACTTTCCCATGCTGAAATCGCACCAACAGTTCCATCAACACCTTTAAAAGTTGATTTCATTTTTGGGTCAATGTTTGCCCAGACGCTAAATTGGTTTTGATTTTTTAGATATTTCACATAATTAAAAACGGAATCAACAGGTTTGTTGATGGTAATTTCTCTTTCGACCGCATAAGTTTTTGGCATAAAGTAGGCCGCAATTAGTACAATAGAAAAAACTAAAATTAAGATAACCAGAATTTTTTTGATAAGTCCCATAATCTTTGGTTTAGATGGTTAATTACTTTTTTGAAAATTAGTTAAATATTTCGCATTAATGATTGTAAAGTTATAAAAGTAAAGCGCTGTTTTTTAATGCGTTTAATTTTTTTTGAAGATTTTTTTTATAAAATTTCATTTTTACTGTAACATTTTTGTAATCTCTGCGTCTATATAAGTATAGGCGAAAAAGTTTAATAACAATTAGATTAAATTTATAAGCCTTTCATTAAGTGAATGTTAGTAATTTGTTAAAACATATTACCTTGTAATACATAATACATAAAAATACTTACATTTACATAGAATTTAAAAATCATCATTATCAATCAATTAACAACAATCATCATGAAAAAATCAGTAATTTATTTAGGAGCAGCTTTAATAGCTTTTGGAAATGTCGCTATGGCATCAAATCACAAATCAGTTGTGAAAGAAAACATCGAATTTTCAACTTACCACATGACTCCATTAACCGTTGCAGTGGGCAAAGGTGATTTGGAAACCGTTAAAAAATTTATCGAATATGGTGCAGATGTAAATCAAAAATCACCAGAAGATATGACACCATTAATGATTGCAGCACGTTATAACAAAGTTGAAATCATGAAAGTTTTATTGGCAAATGGAGCTCGTGTAAACGAAAAAAATGATAAAGGATATACTGCATTAAAGTATGCTGAATTATCAAATGCGGCAGATGCTATCGCTATTTTGAAAGATGCAAAATAAGCATTTATTCTAAAAGTTTAAAAGAGTTTGAGTTAGTAAAAACGACCTTCCTGAGCAAGAGGTCGTTTTTTTGTATATAGAAATCAAAAAAGCATCATTAAAAATGATGCTTTTTCTTTTCGAACCTATTTAATTAACCACTAATTAATTTAAAAAACGTTATTCAATGGGCGCATGTTTTCTGCGATTGAAAATCCAAAATAGAATAGGGAAGACCAACAATGTTAAAATTGTTGCAGTAACTAATCCTCCAATAATTACAATCGCAAGCGGTTTTTGAGATTCAGATCCAATTCCAGTTGAGATTGCGGCCGGCATTAAACCAATTGATGCCATTAATGCTGTCATAATTACTGCTCTTGTTCGTGCTTTTACCCCTCTAAAAATGGACTCTTCGAGCGAGAATTTTGCCTTGATATTATGATGAAATTCAGATATTAAGATAACGCCATTCTGAATACAAATTCCGAGTAAAGCAATAAATCCAACTCCAGCAGAAATTCCGAAATTCATACCTGTAATATGCAAAGCGATAATTCCTCCAATTACGGCAAAGGGAACATTTGCTAATACAAGCAGTGAGTCTTTAAGATTTCCAAACAAAATAAACAACAGAACGAAAATTCCAATTAAACTTATTGGCACAACCTGCGCTAAACGTGCACTTGCACGAACTTGATTTTCAAATTCGCCTGTCCAGCCAGTTGTATAACCTGTGGGCATTTTTACTTCGGCTACTTTCTTTTGTGCTTCTGCAATTGTACTTCCTAAATCTCGATCTCGAACAGAAAATTTTACTCCTATAAAACGCTTTGTATTATCTCTGTAGATAAACGCAGGTCCTGTAATGGTTTTAATATCACAGATTTCTTTCAGCGGAATTTTTACGCCGTTTATAGTTGGGACTTTTAATTCGGCCAAGTCTTCTTCGTCTTTACGATATTCTTTAGAAAAACGAACTCTAACGTCAAATTTCTTTTCGTCTTCATATTTTTCTGTTGCCGTTTTTCCTCCAAAAGCTAATTCTAAAACAGCTTGGGCATCGCTTAAAGTTACTCCGTAAGCCGCCATTTTTTCACGATCTAAAACTACACTTATTTCTGGTTGACCTACATTTCGCAGGATTCCAACATCTTTGATTCCTGGAATGTCTTTAATTTTTGCTAAAACCTGATTAGAAAGTTCGTCAAGTTTATCTAAATCATCTCCATAAATTTTCACCGCATTTGAAGCTTTAAATCCTGCAACAGATTCTGCGACATTGTCAATAACAGGCTGCGAATAATTATAGGTAATTCCTTGGTGAACTTTTAGCTTTTCATCCATTTCATTAATTAAATCGTCCATCGTTATTTTTCGTTTCCATTCTGCTTTTGGTTTTAAATCAACTTGAAGCTGAATAAATCCAAAACCGTTAGGGTCTGTTCCGTCATTACTTCGACCAGTTTGTGACAGTACTTTTTTAACTTCAGGAAAGGTTTCTAAATCTTTTCGAATCATTGCGGCAGTTTTCACACTTTCGAGTAATGATGTACTCATTGGTAATTCGGCAGTTACCCATAAAGCACCCTCATTTAATTGAGGTAGAAATTCAGTTCCTAAAAAAGTAGCTGAAAAAAATGTGGCTGCAATAATTCCTAGTGAGATAACTATTGTTTTTACTTTATGTTTAAATGTCCATGCAAATCCTTTACCTACAATTCTATCCCAAAAGTTCACAAACGGATTATTCTTTTCTTTTACATTTTTGTTCAGTAGAATATGAGATAAGACTGGAACTAAAGTCAGCGTGAAAAGTAATGCGCCCATTAAAGCAAAACCTAAAGTATAGGCTAGGGGAGAGAACATTTTTCCTTCTACTTTCTGGAAAGAGAATATTGGAAGTAAAGCTGTAATAATTATTAATTTGGAGAAAAAGATGGCTTTACCCATTTCAGTTCCCGTTTTCTTAATAATACTTCCTTTTGCAATTTTATTATACGCTGTCATTCCTAATTGATGCGCACGGTGGTCTAACACTACAAACAATCCCTCAACCATTACCACCGCACCATCAATAATTATCCCGAAATCGACCGCTCCCAAACTCAGAAGATTGGCACTCATTCCCATCATTTTTAGACATAAAAAGGCAAATAATAGGGAAAGCGGAATTACAATTGAAACTGTAAAAGTTGTTCGCCAGTCGGCCATAAAAAGGAACACAACACAAGTAACGAGAATGATTCCTTCAAATAAATTATGCATTACCGTTTCGGTAGTGAAATTCATTAAATTATCGCGATCATAGAAAGTTTCTATCTTTATATCTTTAGGAAGTACATTTTCATTTAAATCCTTTATTTTATCTTTAATTAATGCTAATGTTTCTTGTGCATTTTCGCCTTTTCGCATTACCACAATACCTTCAACAGCATCATCATTTTTGCCAATACCAGTTTGACCAACTCTAGGCATCGCACTTTCGTAAACTGATGCAACATTTTTTACCAAAATAGGATTTCCTCCAGCATCGTCAACAATTATGTTTTCGATATCAGAAATAGATTTTAGTAAACCAACACCTCGAACAACAAAAGCTTGTCCGTTTTTTTCAATAATATCACCTCCAACATTCAAGTTTCCTGCATTTACAGCATTGTAAACCTGAAGCGGTGTAATGTTGTATTTGGCAAGTTTTATAGGATCAACACCAACTTCATAGGTTTTATCTTGACCTCCAAAAACATTTAAATCGGCAACACCTGGAACTGCACGCAATTGTTTATCAATTACCCAGTTTTGGTAGGTTAATAATTCACGGCTGTCTCTGCTGTCGCTTTTTACAATATATCTAAAAATTTCTCCGGTTGGTCCATATGGAGGTTGAACATCTGGCTCAACATCATCTGGAAGTTTTACATTTTTAAGCAGATTGTTTACTTGAAAACGAGCAAAAGTATCATCTACACCATCATCAAAAATAATTTTGATAACAGATAAACCAAACATTGTAATACTTCGTACACTAGTTTTTTTCTGTACCGAGTTCATTGAAATTTCGATAGGAGAAGTAACAAAACGTTCAACTTCTTCGGCGCTTTTTCCATTCCACTGTGTGATGATGATAATCTGTGTATTGGTCACATCAGGAAAAGCATCAATTGGCATGTTCTTGAAGGAAATAAATCCTGCAACGGCTAGTACTCCCACCCAAAAAAAGGTAAATGCTTTGTTCTTAAGGGAAAAAGCAATAATATTTCTTATGAATTTGTTCATTTTAAAAAGTATTTTTAATGATGGATTTTTATTTTTTAATTATGATGCTTTCATTTTAAGCATAAATGTTTTTATTCTATAATTTAGAACTCGGTATGAAAACGTAATGCTAAAAATTGAACAGGGCCTCTGTCTTTATTATAAGCTGGATTCATTGCAAATTGATAATCTGGCGAAAGAGTTATATGAGTATTAGGAATTAAAAAAGAGTAGAAAACTTCAATAATCTGTTCAATTCCGTAGTTCAAAGTTCCGTCACCAATCATAAATCCATTACCTCCAAGTTTTTGATATTCTTCATGCGGATTAGATAATCCATTAGCAACTATCGCAATACCCGCAAAATCATCAGGTCGGTTCCACATTTTTCCTTTTAAGTTAATACCTAGTTGTGCCGACTTATCGATTTCGGTAAATGCCCAAGTTTCATTTTTACCGTCATTATAACTCATTCTGGCAAAAAGTCCCCAGTTATCTCCATGAGTATAATCCATGTTTAAACCGATTCCGTACTTCGTTCGCCCATTTTTTCTGGTACTTTTAATATCAGGTATTGTTGTAAAACTTGAATTAGCTTCATTATAATTCCCCATTCCCGCTACATTTCTAAATCCTAACAATTTGATGGTACTTGTATCATTATTTTTAAAAACGATTTGTTTCTCAAGTTCTATGTTTACAGCATTTGAATCTTTAAAATTAAACTCAACATTTGGTCCATTAGCGTAGGTTGGCAGCGCACTTAAAGAAGCTCTTATCTGCCAGCTGTCAAATTGATAATTGGCATATAATCCATCTGTATATCCTCGAGTGTTCGCTGCATAATCCCAAGCACCATGAGTCATAAGTGACCAGTTTAAAAATTGAGTTCTAGGATCATGAGAATAGATATTGTTATCGAAATAATCTGCTAGTCCAAACTTTCCAAAAACCAATTGCAGGGATTTGTTGTTTTTGAACTGAAACTTTTGTTCTAAAAGCATTCTTGCTACATAAACAACCGGTTTAGTATCTCCAATTCTAAAAGTTTCTCCGTTTGGAAAGCCGCCTAATCCTCTAGCTTGCGATAAACCTTGTCCTCCAGACATTTCTGGATTAAAAGTTGCCGTAGCGCCTTTCCATAACGGAAGATCAAAATATAAGGTCGATGTTAAAGATAAAGCACTCTCTTCTTTTGGATTCATACTATTTGTTCCTGAATAATCGGCGTGAAAATCTGGATGATATTGATATATTGATGTCATTTGAAATTTCAGACTATATTTTCGAATCGAATCTGTTTCTTGTGAAAATGAAAATGCTGAAATAAGCAGTGTTGCGAAGCTCAATATGTCTACAGATTTTCCCATTTCATTAATCGTTTAGTGCACGATAAATAAACAATTGATTATTAGTAATGACTTTTTCATTCTCTTTCAGACCTTTTGAAATGTAAGTTATATCTCCTACAACTCTAAAAACATCTACTTGTCTAGTTTCAATATTATGACGATCCTTGAATATCATTACAAAGTTTTTACTTTTATCAAAAACAATGGCATCACTTGGAATGGCTATCATAGATTTATCTTCATTAAAAGATAATTTTATGTTTGCATTCATATCAGGTTTTAGTAAAAACCCTGGATTTTGAAGTTTTATTCGTGCTTGCATTGCCTTAGTCTGTGGATCAATTACATTGAATATTTTATCTACTTTACCCTTAAAAACTTTATCAGGATAACTTAAAGTTGTTACACTGGCATCGATACCTAATTTTACTTTATTAATATCGATCTCGTTGATATTTGCCATTGCCCAAACTTCACTAATTTCTGCAATGTCAAAAATGTTCTCAGAGCGGTCAGATCTTAAAAGCATATCTTGATTGATGCTTTTTTGAATAATAAACCCACTAATTGGAGCTGTTACTTCGTAAATTGAACCTGCTTTTATGTTGTAGATTTTATAAGTTTCTTGGATTTTACTTAACTGTGACTGCGCTTTGTTAACTTCTGATTTTGCTTGAAGTACATCGCTTTCAGAATTTAATTTGCCGTCAAATAATTCCTGTGCAACTTTTAAATTGTTTTTTGCAACTAGTAAATCGCTTTTAGCATCTATAGATTGCTTTTCAAAATCAGCTACATCAGTACTTTTTATAATAGCTAAAACTTGTCCTTTATGTACATAGTCACCAAGTTCTACATTAACTTTGATTACATTACCGCCAACAAGCGGGTAAACGTCTATCATTTTATTATTGTCGGCCGTGATTTTTCCATAAAAGCTTAATTCATTTTTTACAATTTGAGTTGTTGCAGTTGCAGTGCTTGTCGTTTTAAGCATGCTGTCACTTAGTGCAAATGAAGAATTTGTTTGAGGATTTTCTACTTCCTTTTTGCAGCTTGTCAGCATTAAACTTACAATTGCAATTCCTATAATTAGTGTATGTTTCATTATTATTTAGTTTTAGAATAAATCCTTGTTGATTGTACTGTTTAATTCTTCTCCAGATAAGGCTAGTTTTTTCTTCAATTCGTTAACCTGAATATTTGCTTGATTGTAGCTTTCCATAAAATCGGTAAACTCTAATAAGCTGATATTTCTTTTTTGAAAATTGGCTAAAATTCCGTTGTAAACTGCTTCAAAATCGGAGTTAACTGTTGGTTTAATCACCGTATAATTTTTTCTAGATTCATTCCATTTATTCCAAGCAGATGTAATTTCAGTTTGCAGTTGTAAATCAAAATTTTGTTTTTCTACTTTTGACTGCGCCAGAATGGTTTGCGCGTATTTAATGTTTCCTTTGTTTTTGTTCCAAAGCGGGAGTGGAATTCCAATTGATAGATTTGCTTCTTTTTCAAAAGCGCCGCTTCGCTGATCATAGTTTGCACCCAAAGTGATGTCAGGAATAGAAAGCGATTTTTGCCATTTTACGTTTAATTCATTTGCTTCGATTTCCTTTTGCTGTGCTAAATAATCAGGACGATTTGCAATTGCTTCATCTTGAAAAGATTTTAAATCAAATGGTATCGTTTTTAAGTATTTATTGAAATCATCTTTTGAAACATTTGGAATTATTGTTTCTGTTTCATTTAATAATAGTTTTAAGTTCGCCTGCTCTTCAATACTATTATTTACAACTTCCATTCTCTCATTCTTGAAGTTTAAATAAAGAGATTGTAAACGAACAAGATCTTTTAGTGCAATATTTCCTTTTTGTACTTGTACAGAATATGAATTGATTAAGTCTTCAATATGTGCAAGCTGATTATCTGTAGTTTCAAGACTTTTTGTATTGTAATAAACTGTATAGAAACTTTTTCGGAGCTGCAGCTTTAATGTTCGCAGTAAATCATTGAATTGAAGTTCTGCTAATTGTTCATTAGTTTTTGCCAGTTTTACTTCGTTGCGTTTTTTTCCGCCTAAGTAAATCAGCTGTTCTATACCAAATGCTTTTTGACCATCTTTTCCTATATCAAAATACTGATTTCTTTCAGGATTATAAGCGTTTAATTCGGCTGTAATAGTTGGATTGTCCCAAATTTTTGCCTGAATGGTCAGTGCTTTCGAGGCATCGATATTATATTGAGATGCCAATAAAAAAAGGTTCTTTTTAAGAAATTGGCTTTCGCAGTCTTGAAGAGTAACTGTTTTCTGAGCCACAATTACTTGATTGAAGAATGCAAGTAACAGCAATGCATATAGTTTTTTCATTGTATCAAATTTATTTTATACAAATATGCTATCAGTAGACTTTAAGACACCTTAAAATCTACCTTAAAAATACCTTAAAATAAATTACTAATGAAAAAATAATTGAAATAAATTTGTGTTTTCGTCTGTAACACTATAAGTTATGCTTGATTGGTGTAGGTTTAAGATACGGTTTACAATGCGTAAACCAAGTCCAAATCCTGTTGTTCCCTTTGAATTTTCTCCGCGCATGAAGGGTTGAAAAAGATTTTTCTGCTCATTCTCCGTCAGCGTTTTTCCAGTGTTTGAAATCGAAATAACTAGAGAATCGTTTTCTGTACTTATTTTTACTTTTGCCTGTTTGTTATCCGAATAAACGCAGGCATTTTTTAAAACATTACTTATCGCAATCTCTAAAAGGTTTTTATTTCCTTTAATTTCAAGAGCAGAATCTAAGTTTTCGCTTTCTTCCATTTCAAAAAGAATAACAAAGTCAGGGAAGCTTTTATTTAGATTTTCAATTGCCGAAAACAAAATTTCATCTAAGCGATGAGTTTCACTATTTTCCTGATTTTTGACATCAATTTTAGAAAGAGTAAGTAATGAAGTAATTAACTCTGTCAGTTGATTTACATCTGATAAAATTGTTTTTAAGAAGCTTTTGTTTTCAGGAGTTGTTTTAGGATCTGCAACTACGTTTTCTATTTGAGATGTAATTCTAGATAACGGAGTCCTGAGCTCATGTGATGCGTGTGCAGTGAACTCTTTTTGTTTTTGATAAGAAACTTCAATTCGATCCATCATGAAATTAAATTCATTGGCAATTAGATCAATTTCGTTTTTATTACTTTTTGATTTTATACGAGTATCGAGATTGTTCTCGTTGATGTTTTTTATTTTTTGATGAAATAAACCTAACGGATTCATTGCTTTTTTAACCATAAAAGAGGTTAGTACCCAGCAAAGACAAGTAAAGAAGATATAAGATATAACTAAGGTATATCGTAAAAAAAGTAATTTACGTTTGCCGTAATCATCTGTTGCTGATATTAGAGCGTAAAAATCTTTATCTTTAGTATCATAGAAAACGCCGTATACTTCGTAGTCTCCTTGTTGTTTAAAGAAGGTTTTGTGTTTTTTAAGGTATTTTAAATCATCGACAGACCAATTAATTTTAGCGTCATCAATACTGCTGTAAATGAGTTTAAATTGCGAATCAAATACTAGTGTCTTTTCGTCATACAGTTTATTTATAGAATTTTGATCGATCATTTTTAAAAGCTGATCATCAACTTCTTTAACATTGACCAATAACTTAATGTTCGAAAGCGCTTTTATTTCTAAGCGATCTCTAAATTCTTCTTTTCTAAAGTTAGAATATAAAACAAATATCACAGTTGAAGCCAATCCAAAAAGGATTGTAAACAGCAAGCTAACTAAAAGTGATATTCTGTTTTTTAAAGTCATTCTTGATTGCTTAAATAATATCCGTAGCCAATTTTAGTTCGAATAAGTTTTACTTCATGATCCTTATCGATTTTTTTACGAAGAAAATTGATGTAAACTTCAATCGTGTTTTGATTCGTTTCTATATGATAATCCCATAGCTTTTCGGCAATAAACTGTTTTGACAGCACTTTTCCTTTAGCATGAGCTAAAATTAGTATCAGATTAAATTCTTTAGGAGTCAGCTTAATTTCTTCTCCAGCGCGAAAAACTTTCATTTCTTCTTCTTGAATTTCTAAATCTTCAACAAGAATTCTTTGTTCTGTTTGCTGTGGAATTTCTTTTCGTCTTAATAAAGAGGAAATTCTCGCGTACAATTCTTCAAAATGAAAAGGTTTTACTAGATAATCATCAGCACCATTGTCAAAAGAAGCCAGCTTATCTTCGATTTCACTAAATGCTGTAAGCATTATTATTGGTGTTTTTTTATCAACCTCTCGAATACCTTTGCAAACCTCAATTCCATTTGTTCCTGGAACATTTATATCTAAAATGATTAAATCATATTCGTAAGGAAAGTATTTTTTAAGGAGCAAAGTCCCGTCGTAGAATGGAAAACACTCGATTTTTTTTGTGGCGAAAAATGCTGAAATCTCTTTAGATAAAGTAAAATCGTCTTCGAGTAGTAAAATTTTCATGGTGTTTTTTAAGTATTAGTCAATTTGGCTGTTCTTAAAGCAGCCAAATTGACATTTTAGTAGACTCTCTTATTTAAAATAAGAAAAAGTTTCATTGTTTTCAATCTTCAATATTGAAGCGTAAATCAGCTGAATTACATTTTCTACATCTTCTCTGTGCACCATTTCTACAGTTGTATGCATATAACGTAAAGGCAACGAGATTAATGCAGATGCTACACCGCCGTTACTATATGCAAATGCATCAGTATCCGTTCCTGTAGCTCTTGAAGTTGCATGACGTTGAAAAGGAATTTTACATTGCTCCGCCGTATCAACAATTAAATCACGTAATTTATTTTGAACTGCTGGAGCGTAGGCAATAACAGGACCTTTCCCCATTTTTAGATCTCCTTCAACTTTTTTATCAATCATTGGAGTAGTAGTATCATGGCAAACATCAGTTACAATTGCAACATTTGGTTTAATAGTCTGAGCAATCATTTCAGCACCGCGTAAACCAATTTCTTCCTGAACAGAATTTACAATATACAGTCCAAAAGGAAGTGTCTTTTTGTTTTCATGCAATAAACGAGCAACTTCAGCGATCATAAAACCACCCATTCTATTGTCGATTGCTCTACAAACGAATTTATTTTCGTTCAGAATCATAAATTCGTCAGGATACGTTATTACGCAGCCAACATGTACGCCCATTGCTTCGACTTCTTCTTTTGTTTCACAGCCTAAGTCGATAAAAATGTTGCTTAATTTTGGAACTTCTTCCTTGTCTCGTAAACGTGTATGAATTGCCGGCCAGCCAAAAACACCCTTTACAATTCCTTTTTTAGTATGAATGTTAACTCTTTTCGATGGTGCGATTTGATGATCAGAGCCGCCGTTTCTAATAACATACAATAAACCATCATCAGTAATGTAATTTACATACCATGAAATTTCATCAGCATGTCCTTCAATGACAACTTTAAAAGGAGCGTCAGGATTGATAACTCCAACAGCTGTGCCGTATGTATCAGTTATAAAAGTGTCAACATATGGTTTTAAATAATTCATCCAAAGTTTTTGTCCTTCACTTTCGTAACCCGTCGGAGAAGCATTATTTAGATAACTTTCTAAGAAAGAAAGAGAGGTATCATTTAAGATAGATTTTGTACTCATAAAAATATTTTTGCGCTAATTTATAAATTTGGTATTAGAGTTGTGTATAAATATATAATTTTACATTTAAATTAAGACTCCATGAGATTTACCTGCAGTATTTTATTTTTATTAATGATTTCGTTTTCCAGTATTGCACAAGTTACTCCGAAAGAAAATCAGGAAATAGGTTATATATTAACCGAGAAAGATTCTATTCTTAACGACACAATACAACTGCCTGAAATTATTGTTTCAAAAGGTCAAAAATTAAGCCCCGAAGAACAAAAGCAATTTCAGATTCTTCAGAATAGAGTTTATAAAGTTTACCCATATGCAAAATTAGCTTCAGATAGGCTGACTGCATTGAATAAAGGTATGGCGCGATTGAATAGTAATCGCGAAAAGAAAAAGTATTTCAAGATCGTTGAGGATTATCTCAATAATGAGTTTGAAGACAGGTTAAAGAAGTTGTCTAGAAAGCAAGGTCAGATTCTTGTAAAATTGATTCATCGCCAAACGGGAATCACAACATATGAGTTGATAAAAACTTTAAAAAGTGGTTTCAAAGCGTTTGTGTCGAATACAACAGCGAATTTATTCGATATAAGTCTGAAAACCGAGTATAAGCCATATGAAGTAAATGAAGACTATCTAATCGAAACAATTCTGGTTCGTGCTTTTGAATCTGGACGTTTACTGAATCAAACTCCCGCTAATCCTGTAGATTATGATAATTTGATGGAGCATTGGGAAGCGAAAGCAAAAGCAATCAATAAAAAGTAATACTATAATATATAGTTGTAATAACCCGATAGGTTCTCAGAACCTGTCGGGTTTGTTTTTTATACATATATATATATAAGAGTAAAATGCAGCTGTACTACAATAGGAGTAAAAAGGGAGAGCGGTCAAAAGATATCGAGGTTTTGTATTTTTTGGCAGCTTTTTCCCGCTATTCGTTTCAATCTTTTATTTTGAACCCCAAAATAAAAGGATTTCCACTTCTATCGGGGCTGGAGAATGAGTTATTAAAGGAGGAAAAGAAGAATTAAGTTCTTTTAAAGAGCAAATAAGCTTTAAAAAGAGATTGTAAATCTTAGATTCTTCACTACAGAATAAGAAAAACGCTGAAAACTCTGCAAAAGCAGGGGGCTTAAAAGTGTAAAAAATAAAGAAACGGCACTGTAATGGAGAAAACCCTTACAATAGATTAAGAAAAGCTGCTTTGTAAAGAATCCGTTATCAGTTAGTTAAGAAATAAAGTAAAAAAAGAATAAAAAAACTTTCAAAAAAGGCTTGTTTAAGTGGAATTGTTGTGTACTTTTGCACCCGCAACAGCGATAAACGTTCACCGAAATACTGACAAGCAAGGCAAATAAGCAGAGAAGAAATTTTCAAAAAAATATTGCGAAAAGCTTGTGAGAATGGAAAACGGATATTACATTTGCACCCCGCAAAATGCGGAAAGTTATTTGAAAGACTGGTAAGGAAAATGAGAAAATGAGACGAAAAAAAAGTTTCAAAATTTTTTAAATTTTTCTTGCAGGAAACAAAATAAATTTTTAGTTTTGCACCCGCTTTGAGAAACAAATTAAGGCGTAGAAAATAAAGAAATACACGTTCGTAGACATATTGAATTGACAGCCGTTTTGAAAGAGATTTCAAAACAAAAGAATAAGAGTAATAGAATCGTAAGATTCGAAAAGAACCGATAGATCATCATCGCAATATAATATTAAAATATACGATGAAGAGTTTGATCCTGGCTCAGGATGAACGCTAGCGGCAGGCTTAACACATGCAAGTCGAGGGGTATATGTCTTCGGATATAGAGACCGGCGCACGGGTGCGTAACGCGTATGCAATCTACCTTTTACAGAGGGATAGCCCAGAGAAATTTGGATTAATACCTCATAGTATAGCTCTACCGCATGGTAGTACTATTAAAGTCACAACGGTAAAAGATGAGCATGCGTCCCATTAGCTAGTTGGTAAGGTAACGGCTTACCAAGGCAACGATGGGTAGGGGTCCTGAGAGGGAGATCCCCCACACTGGTACTGAGACACGGACCAGACTCCTACGGGAGGCAGCAGTGAGGAATATTGGACAATGGGCGCAAGCCTGATCCAGCCATGCCGCGTGCAGGATGACGGTCCTATGGATTGTAAACTGCTTTTGTACGAGAAGAAACACTGCTTCGTGAAGCAGCTTGACGGTATCGTAAGAATAAGGATCGGCTAACTCCGTGCCAGCAGCCGCGGTAATACGGAGGATCCAAGCGTTATCCGGAATCATTGGGTTTAAAGGGTCCGTAGGCGGTTTAGTAAGTCAGTGGTGAAAGCCCATCGCTCAACGGTGGAACGGCCATTGATACTGCTGAACTTGAATTATTAGGAAGTAACTAGAATATGTAGTGTAGCGGTGAAATGCTTAGAGATTACATGGAATACCAATTGCGAAGGCAGGTTACTACTAATTGATTGACGCTGATGGACGAAAGCGTGGGGAGCGAACAGGATTAGATACCCTGGTAGTCCACGCCGTAAACGATGGATACTAGCTGTTGGGAGCAATCTCAGTGGCTAAGCGAAAGTGATAAGTATCCCACCTGGGGAGTACGTTCGCAAGAATGAAACTCAAAGGAATTGACGGGGGCCCGCACAAGCGGTGGAGCATGTGGTTTAATTCGATGATACGCGAGGAACCTTACCAAGGCTTAAATGTAGATTGACCGGTTTGGAAACAGATCTTTCGCAAGACAATTTACAAGGTGCTGCATGGTTGTCGTCAGCTCGTGCCGTGAGGTGTCAGGTTAAGTCCTATAACGAGCGCAACCCCTGTTGTTAGTTGCCAGCGAGTCATGTCGGGAACTCTAACAAGACTGCCAGTGCAAACTGTGAGGAAGGTGGGGATGACGTCAAATCATCACGGCCCTTACGCCTTGGGCTACACACGTGCTACAATGGCCGGTACAGAGAGCAGCCACTGGGCGACCAGGAGCGAATCTATAAAACCGGTCACAGTTCGGATCGGAGTCTGCAACTCGACTCCGTGAAGCTGGAATCGCTAGTAATCGGATATCAGCCATGATCCGGTGAATACGTTCCCGGGCCTTGTACACACCGCCCGTCAAGCCATGGAAGCTGGGGGTGCCTGAAGTCGGTGACCGCAAGGAGCTGCCTAGGGTAAAACTGGTAACTAGGGCTAAGTCGTAACAAGGTAGCCGTACCGGAAGGTGCGGCTGGAACACCTCCTTTCTAGAGCCTCAAATGTTAGTGCTTGCACACGTTGAGGAAACAAGATGATTATTTATAGGATTCTGAATTGGAGATTGTATTACTCTTGCTGTTAATTTAAAAAAAAATGAAAATTAAGTAAAACAGAGTCTCGTAGCTCAGCTGGTTAGAGTACTACACTGATAATGTAGGGGTCGGCAGTTCGAGTCTGCCCGGGACTACTCTTTTAACTTAATTACAAGGAAATTTTAGAAGTTGAAAGATTAAGAATCAAAAAGTTCATAATTTTTAATTCACGATTTTTGATTTTTAATTAAAATGGGGGATTAGCTCAGCTGGCTAGAGCGCCTGCCTTGCACGCAGGAGGTCAACGGTTCGACTCCGTTATTCTCCACAATTCAACGTTTAATCGTTGATTTGTTTAAGCGGTTAACCGAATTTACGGTTTAACGATTAAACGAAATAAAGTTCATTGACATATTGAGATAAGAAAATAATAAAAAGTAGAAAGCGTTTTTTGTTATAGTAGTAATACGAATAATAAAAGACAAAAAAAAACGGTCATAATTAATTTTATGATTGGTACAATAAGCAAAATAAGGGCGTATGGGGGATGCCTAGGCTCTCAGAGGCGATGAAAGGCGTGATAAGCTGCGAAAAGCTGCGGGGACGGGCACACACCGATTGATCCGCAGATACCTGAATGGGGCAACCCACTATGTTGAAGACATAGTACACCGATAGGTGGGCAAACCCGCTGAACTGAAACATCTAAGTAGGCGGAGGAGAAGAAAACAAAAGTGATTCCGTAAGTAGTGGCGAGCGAACGCGGATTAGCCCAAACCAATGTTGTTACGGCAATGTTGGGGTTGTAGGACCACGACATTTTATGCATGCAGAACCAGAACTGACTGGAAAGTCGGGCCATAGAGAGTGATAGCCTCGTATGGGTAATAAATGTAATAGATAGTGGTATCCTGAGTAGGGCGGGGCACGTGAAACCCTGTCTGAATTTGGCGGGACCATCCGCTAAGGCTAAATACTCCTGAGAGACCGATAGTGAACCAGTACCGTGAGGGAAAGGTGAAAAGAACCGTGAATAACGGAGTGAAATAGATCCTGAAACCATACGCTTACAAGCGGTCGGAGCCCTTTCGTGGGGTGACGGCGTGCCTTTTGCATAATGAGCCTACGAGTTAACGTTGCTGGCAAGGTTAAGTGATTAAGTCACGGATCCGTAGCGAAAGCGAGTCTGAATAGGGCGCTTTAGTCAGTAGTGTTAGACGCGAAACCGTGTGATCTACCCATGGGCAGGTTGAAGCTGTGGTAACACACAGTGGAGGACCGAACCGGTTGACGTTGAAAAGTCTTCGGATGACCTGTGGGTAGGGGTGAAAGGCCAATCAAACTCGGAAATAGCTCGTACTCCCCGAAATGCATTTAGGTGCAGCGTTAGTTATAAAGTTATATAGAGGTAGAGCTACTGATTGGATGCGGGGGCTTCACCGCCTACCAATTCCTGACAAACTCCGAATGCTATATAATGTTCACTAACAGTGAGGGCTTGGGTGCTAAGGTCCAAGTCCGAGAGGGAAAGAACCCAGACCATCAGCTAAGGTCCCCAAATATATGCTAAGTTGAAAGAACGAGGTTTGTCTGCCCAGACAGCTAGGATGTTGGCTTGGAAGCAGCCATTCATTTAAAGAGTGCGTAACAGCTCACTAGTCGAGCGGACGAGCATGGATAATAATCGGGCATAAGCATATTACCGAAGCTATGGATTTAGAGTTTACTCTAAGTGGTAGGGGAGCATTCTAACAGGGTTGAAGGTGTATCGTAAGGTATGCTGGACTGGTTAGAAAAGAAAATGTAGGCATAAGTAACGATAATGCGGGCGAGAAACCCGCACACCGAAAAACTAAGGTTTCCACAGCTATGCTAATCAGCTGTGGGTTAGTCTGGTCCTAAGGCGAACCCGAAAGGGACAGTCGATGGCTAACGGGTTAATATTCCCGTACTACTAATTACTGTGATGGGGTGACGGAGTGATGAAAGCGCCGCGAACTGACGGAATAGTTCGTTGAAGTACCTAGCTATATTCTCTATAGGCAAATCCGTAGAGAATGGTGAAATACGATAGTACTCGGAGTCTTCGGACAAAGAGATAGTGCGCCTAAGGGCTTCCAAGAAAAACCTCTAAACTTCAGGTAATTAGTACCAGTACCGTAAACCGACACAGGTAGTTGAGGAGAGAATCCTAAGGTGCTCGAGAGATTCATGGCTAAGGAATTAGGCAAAATAGACCTGTAACTTCGGGAGAAAGGTCGCCAGCAGCAATGCTGGCCGCAGTGAAGAGGTCCAGGCGACTGTTTATCAAAAACACAGGGCTCTGCAAAATCGTAAGATGAAGTATAGGGCCTGACACCTGCCCGGTGCTGGAAGGTTAAGAGGAGATGTTATCTTCGGAGAAGCATTGAATTGAAGCCCCAGTAAACGGCGGCCGTAACTATAACGGTCCTAAGGTAGCGAAATTCCTTGTCGGGTAAGTTCCGACCTGCACGAATGGTGTAACGATCTGGACACTGTCTCAGCCATGAGCTCGGTGAAATTGTAGTAACGGTGAAGATGCCGTTTACCCGCAGTGGGACGAAAAGACCCTGTGCACCTTTACTATAGCTTAGTATTGACCTTGGATAAATGATGTGTAGGATAGGTTGGAGACTATGAAGCGGCGTCGCCAGGCGTTGTGGAGTCATTGTTGAAATACAACCCTTTGTTTATCTGAGGCCTAACCCCGCGTTGTGGGGGACATTGCTTGGTGGGTAGTTTGACTGGGGTGGTCGCCTCCAAAAGAGTAACGGAGGCTTCTAAAGGTTCCCTCAGTACGCTTGGTAACCGTGCGTAGAGTGCAATGGCATAAGGGAGCTTGACTGAGAGACATACAGGTCGATCAGGTACGAAAGTAGAGCATAGTGATCCGGTGGTTCCGCATGGAAGGGCCATCGCTCAAAGGATAAAAGGTACGCCGGGGATAACAGGCTGATCTCCCCCAAGAGCTCATATCGACGGGGGGGTTTGGCACCTCGATGTCGGCTCGTCACATCCTGGGGCTGGAGAAGGTCCCAAGGGTTGGGCTGTTCGCCCATTAAAGTGGCACGCGAGCTGGGTTCAGAACGTCGTGAGACAGTTCGGTCTCTATCTACTGTGGGCGCAAGAAATTTGAGTGGATCTGATTCTAGTACGAGAGGACCGAATTGGACTAACCTCTAGTGTATCTGTTGTCCCGCCAGGGGCACCGCAGAGTAGCTACGTTGGGAAGGGATAAGCGCTGAAAGCATATAAGCGCGAAACCCACCACAAGATGAGATTTCTTTTAAGGATCGTGGAAGATGACCACGTTGATAGGCTATAGATGTAAAGGCAGTAATGTCATAGTCGAGTAGTACTAATAATCCGTAAGCTTATGTACACCCTTTTCCCCGCTTCGGCGGGGAAGAAACTTTCTAAAATAGTAAATAAAAGTACTTTTCTTTATCTCAGTATGTTAAGATATTATTTAATTGATAATTAATAATTTATAATTAACAATTAAAAGTTGCCCAAAGCAATTATAACTTCTTAAGGTGGTTATTGCGGCGGGGCTCACCTCTTCCCATCCCGAACAGAGTAGTTAAGCCCGCCTGCGCAGATGGTACTGCAGTTATGTGGGAGAGTATGTCGTCGCCTTTCTTTTGAAAACCCTATTTCCTCGAAATGGGGTTTTTTATTCAAATTTTGCTTAATTTTTTAAGCAAAAAAGGTACCTTAGCTCAGATGGTAGAGCAATGGACTGAAAATCCATGTGTCCCTGGTTCGATCCCTGGAGGTACCACATAATGCTCGGATGGTGAAATTGGTAGACACGCTGGACTTAAAATCCAGTGAACAGCAATGTTCGTGCGGGTTCAAGTCCCGCTCTGAGTACTAAAACTTCAATTAGCTTTTGCTAGTTGGAGTTTTTTTTTTGATATAAAACGCCGGTTTTATTTACTACTATTAGTATAATTTAAATTATGATTGATTAAATAGGTACTTTGTACATAATTTTTATATTTTTACTTTACATATTTAACTATATACTGTTTTTTAATCATGCAAAATGTTTTTTCAAAAGAAGATTGTGATCAGTTTATTAATAGAATCAATCAGCTTAAGCCTGATTCAAAAGGGCTTTGGGGTAAAATGTCTGTCGATCAAATGCTTGCGCATTGCAATGTGTCATACGAAATGGTTTATGAAGATGTTCATCCAAAACCAAACGGTTTTATTAAGCTTATTTTAAAATTTTTGGTAAAAAACAAAGTGGTTGATGATAAACCATATCCTAAAAATAACCAAACGGCGCCGCAATTTATAATTAAAGGAAATCGTGATTTTGAAGCTGAAAAGGAAAGACTGATATCTTATTTGGTTAGAACTCAGTCTTTAGGAATAAATGAATTTGAAGGTAAAGAATCGCACTCTTTTGGAAAATTGACTTCGAAAGAATGGAATAATATGTTTGCAAAACATTTAGAGCATCATCTTTCGCAATTTGGAGTTTAAATAGAATAAAATTTATGAGAAGTTTTATTGTTATAATTGCTTTATTCCTTGGGGGAGTATCTAATGCTCAAAAGCAAGAAGTTCAAAAATGTATTGATGTATTTTTTGAAGGATTTCATCAAAAAGATACTTTTAAGTTGAAATCAGTTTGTGGAGATAAAGTTATTTTGCAATCAATAAGCGAAAGTAAGAGCAAAGGCAATAAATTGACAAATGAAAGTGCAAAAGACTTTTATAAATCTATTGCTTCAATTCCAGAGGCTACTAAATTTCAGGAAAAAATATTGAGTTATAATATTCAAATTGATGGAGCAATGGCACATGTCTGGGCGCCTTATGAATTTTATATAAATGATAAATTAAGTCATTCCGGCGTAAACACTTTCACATTATTTAAAGAAAAAGATAATTGGAAGATTGTTTATTTAATTGATACGAGAAGAAAGTAGTTTTTTTTAGATTACTTCTTGCAAATAGTAGTGACATACATCAGCTATAAGGCATTCTTCACATTTAGGTTTTGGTCTGCAGGTTTCTCTCCCAAGAAAAGAAATCGCCATGCCAATTTCAGACCAAATATTTTTTGGTAGTATTTGCATGAGATCCTTTTCTACTTTATTTCCGTCTTTACTTTCTTTAATAATTCCAATTCTTGGAGCCACTCGAATTACATGTAAATCAGCAATAATGCCCTCAGCTGGCTTATTAGTTTCTCTTAAAATTACATTTGCAGATTTTCTTCCAATTCCTTTTAAGGCTGTTAAGCCACTCATAGTTAATGGAATATTATTGTCTTCTTGAATAGTTTTTGCAATTTCTAAAAGCCAGTTTGCTTTTGTCTGGAAGTTTCGAACTTTACTGATATAAGGAATGAATGTTTCTAAATCTGTTTTTGAAAGACTATTTAATGAAGGAAATTTATCAAATAGAGCAGGTGCTATTTTATTAATATTAGCATCAGAATCTTGTGCTGATAAAACAACCATAACCAATAATTGGTAAGCGTCCTTATATTCTAAAGGATGTTTCTTCCCTTTATATTTCTCTAAAATGGGTTCTAATTTAGTTTTCCAATTTGATGTTTCTCCAAATAAATCCATTTTTTTCTTTTTTTGAATTAAGCAGGTAAAACGTTTATTCTTATAAAATTAAGAGTTTTTGATGAATTCTAAAGTCTTTTTAATTACATCTTGATTTCCTAGAATTTTTCTATGCCCTAAACCATCTGTTAAGAATAATTCTCCATTTTCAAGATTTTGATGAATATGAATTCCAGCTTTTACAGGTACTTCAGGATCATCATTATCGTGTATAACCAAAACGGGTATTTTTACTTTTTTAGCTGCTCTGTAAGCTGAAAAATTATCCATTTTCACTTGATATTTATTCTCAAAAAACTCGCGAAGACGTTCGCTTATAACTTGTTTTAAACCTAATTTAGCAACAAAATCATCTAGAATATCCTGAACAATATCTCCGCTTCCAATTACAATTGCTTTTTTAACCTTCAAGCCGTCTTTAATTGCATTTAATACCGACATTCCGCCTAAAGAATGACCAATTGCATATTCAAATGGACCATATTGTTTTTCTATTTCTAGTATAGAAGCGATAAATTCAGACATTATCGTCGTATTTCCTTTTGATTTTCCATGTGCAGGAGCATCAAAACTTACTACGGAGTAACCATTATCTAAAAGCTCGTCGGCTATTTTAAACAATTGGGTGCCGCGTCCTGACCATCCATGAACTAATAAAATTTTGCGTTCACTTTTGCCGTACTCATACGTAACAACACTTTTGTTTATTTCTGGAACATAGATTAAGTTTTGGATGCTTTTTTTATCCATCTCAAATTCTCGTTTTGGAACCTTATGTTTTATGGGAGTTGTAAATAATTTTGCGGCATATGATGTTACTAGTTTAGATGAAATTAAAGCACAAATTTTACACGATACAATAATAAACTGTGGAATTTTTAATGATTTAGTAGGATTGTTTGTCTTTTTTGACATATCAATAAATTTTACTTGTGGGCTTAATTCTGTTTATTTTTTGCTAAATTTAAAAAACATAAAAGTAGCTATTTATATAGGACTGCTGAAAAATAATTCACAATTTGTTATAATTTTTAACATGGAAATATTTCATATTAGTGCCGAATGTTATCCAATGGCAAAAGTTGGCGGTCTAGCTGATGTTGTTGGTGCATTGCCAAAATACCAAACTAATGCAGGTCATCAGGTACGAGTAATTGTTCCTTGTTATGATACTAAGTTTAGAAAAGAGAATGACTTTGAATGTGTTCATTGGGGCACAGTTAAACTTGGGAATTTTAATTTCCCATTTAGTATTCTGAAAGAAACAACTAACAAATTGGGGTATGAGTTATACCTTGTAGAAATAAATGAATTATTTGATCGCCCTAATGTTTATGGTTATGAAGATGATATAGAACGTTTTTTAGCTTTTCAGATAGCAGTTTTAGATTGGATAATTTGTCGAAATACAGTTCCAGATGTTATAAATTGTCACGATCATCATACTGGATTAATTCCGTTTTTAGTTCAATTTGCGTACAAGTATGATAGTTTGAAGAATGTTAAAACGGTAATTACAATTCATAATGGTTTGTATCAAGGCTGGTTTGGATTTGATAAGCTGCATTATTTACCAGAATTTGCTTTAAAGCATGTTGGATTTTTAGAATGGAATAATTCTATTAATTCATTGGCAGTTGGTGTAAAATGTGCAAATGCTGTAACGACAGTGTCTCCAAGTTATTTAAATGAAATTAATCATGCCGCTAATGGTTTGGAATCTTTGTTCAAGTCAGTCCGCAGTAAATCGAGGGGAATTTTAAATGGAATTGATATAGAAGTTTGGGATCCTTTAAAAGATCAAATGATTACCGCAAATTATTCTATAGAAACTTTTGAAGCGGGAAAACAAAAGAATAAGGAAAAACTTTGCGAACAGTTTGATTTAGATCCTGAAAAACCGCTATTTAGTTTTATCGGCCGTTTGTTTGAGGAAAAAGGAGGTGATTTATTACCCCAAGCTTCAGCTTTAGCATTATCTGAAAATTTTGAAAATATTAATATTCTGATTTTAGGATCTGGAAATGCAGTTATAGAAGAGCAGTTGGTGCAATTAAGAAACGATTATAATGGTAATTACAATGTTTTTATAGGTTATAATGAAGAATTAGCGCATTTGATTTACGCAGGTTCAGATTATATTTTAATGCCTTCTAGAGTTGAGCCTTGCGGATTAAATCAAATGTATGCGATGCGTTATGGAACAATTCCGATAGTTAGGAGAACTGGAGGCTTACGAGATACGGTTGCTGATTTTGGAGATGAAGGAAACGGAATTTGCCATGATCAGGCTTCAGTTGGAGATATCTGTTATTCTATAAATCGGGCTGTAAAGCTGTACAATAATAAATTAAATTTCAATAAAGTTTTAGAAAGAGGAATGGCTGCTGACCATTCCTGGGAACGAGTTTGCCAAGAATACATCGAGATATACAACCTAATAATTGAGAAAAATGAAATTTAAAAAGAAAAATGTAGTTGCTATTATTTTAGGAGGAGGACAAGGATCACGTTTATTTCCATTAACCGAAACGAGATCAAAACCTGCAGTGCCAATTGGCGGAAAATATAGATTAGTCGATATTCCAATTTCAAATTGTATTAATTCGGATATTTTTAAAATATTTGTTCTAACACAGTTTAATTCAGCATCTTTAAATGCGCATATCAAGAATACCTTCAATTTTAGTATTTTCAGCCAGTCGTTTGTAGATATTTTAGCGGCTGAACAAACTCCAGATAACCCAACGTGGTTTCAAGGAACTGCAGATGCTGTTAGACAATGTATGTCTCATTTTTTAAAACACGATTTTGATCACGCGTTAATTCTTTCTGGTGATCAATTGTATCAGATGGATTTTAATGAAATGCTGGAGGCTCATATTGCAGCCGATGCGGCTATTTCGATTGCAACTCTTCCTGTAAATGCTAAAGATGCTCCGGAGTTTGGAATTTTAAAAACGAATCATGAAAGTTGTATTGAAGCTTTTATCGAAAAACCAGATCCATCATTATTACCAGATTGGGAATCTGAAGTAAGCGAACAAATGCAGGAAAAAGGTAAAAAGTATCTTGCCTCAATGGGAATTTATATTTTTAATAAGCCATTGTTAGAAGAATTAATGGCGAATCCAGAAACAAAGGATTTTGGAAAAGAAATTATTCCGCAAGCCGTTGGAAAGCATAAAATTCTAAGTTATCAATATGAGGGTTATTGGACTGATATAGGAAATATCGAATCCTTTTTTGAAGCAAATATTGGTTTGACTGCGGATATTCCTGAGTTTAATTTATTCGATAATGAGAATAAAATTTTTACGAGACCTAGATTATTGCCACCGTCGAAATTTAGAAATTCAATTGTCGATCAATCCTTAATTTCTGAAGGCTGTATTATTAATGCAAAAGAAATTAAGAGTTCTGTAATTGGTATTCGTTCTAGAATTGGAGTAGGAACGGTACTTGAAAATTGTTATGTTATGGGGAATGATTTCTATCAGGATCTTGACGAACTAAATCATGAGAGTACAATTAATAAAATTCATGTTGGTATTGGTGAAAACTGTTTTATAAAGAATGCTTTAGTCGATAAAAATGTTAGAATTGGAAACAATGTTCATATTAGCGGCGGAAAACATCTAGACAATTTCACCAATGAATTGTACAGCATAAAAGACGGAATTGTTGTAATTAAAAAAGGCGCAGTTCTTTCTGATAATTTCAGAATAGAATAAATTATAAATAAGTTTCCAATAAAAATAAATTCCAATTGCCTTAAAAAACAAATATGACAAAAGTAATTACATATTCTCTATTTACTGATTTTGATATTGATTTATTCAAAGCTGGAAAGCATTTCAAATTGTATGAAAAGTTGGGAGCTCATTTAATTGAAGTTAATGGAGTAAAAGGAGTTTACTTTGCCGTTTGGGCTCCAACTGCGCAGACAGTTTCGGTGGTAGGCGATTTCAATTATTGGACTCAAGGAGAACATGTTTTAAATGTGCGTTGGGATTCCTCCGGTATTTGGGAAGGTTTCATTCCAGAAATTACAAAAGGAGCTCTTTATAAATATAAAATTCAGTCAAATATTGACGGAATTGTAACTGAAAAAGCAGATCCATTTGCTCTGTATTGTGAGAAACCTCCGCATACAGCATCAGTAGTATGGGATTTGGAATACAAATGGAAAGACGAAAACTGGATGCAGAATCGTAAGCAGAATAATGCGTTAGATAAACCTTATTCTGTTTACGAAGTGCATTTAGGTTCATGGAAACGTGCCGAGAATAACCGTTTTTTAACTTATTTGGAGCTTGCTGATGATTTAGTTAAATATGTTAAAGAAACTGGTTTTACTCATGTTGAGTTCATGCCAATAATGGAGTATCCTTATGATCCTTCGTGGGGATATCAGTTAACTGGATATTTTGCGCCAACATCGCGTTTTGGTAAACCGCAGGATTTTATGGTTTTAGTTGATAAACTGCATCAAGAAGGAATTGGAGTAATTTTAGATTGGGTTCCATCACATTTTCCAGATGACGCTCACGGTTTAGGCTTTTTTGATGGATCACACTTATACGAACATCCAGATCGCCGAAAAGGATATCATCCCGATTGGAAAAGTTTGGTTTTTAATTATGGGCGAAATGAAGTTCGAGCCTTTTTGATTAGTAATGCTGTTTTTTGGCTTCAAAATTATCATGCCGATGGTTTAAGGGTTGATGCCGTTGCTTCGATGTTATATCTTGATTATTCAAGAGAAGATGGAGAGTGGGAACCTAATATTTTTGGCGGAAGAGAGAATCTAGATACCATTAGTTTTCTAAAAGAGTTCAACGAAGTAATTTATGCTAATTTTGATGGAGTACAAACTATTGCCGAAGAAAGTACTTCGTTTCCAATGGTTTCTAGACCAACTTTTACAGGTGGTTTAGGTTTTGGAATGAAATGGATGATGGGTTGGATGCACGACACTTTAGAGTATTTTCAAAAAGAAACAGTTTACAGAAAATACCATCAAAATGATTTAACTTTTTCGATGACGTATGCTTTCACCGAAAATTTTATGCTTCCGTTTTCGCACGATGAAGTAGTTTACGGAAAAAAATCTCTTATCTATAAAATGCCCGGCGATGAATGGCAGCGATTTGCCAATTTGAGATTATTGTACGGATATATGTTCACGCATCCTGGAGCAAAATTATTGTTTATGGGAGCAGAATTTGGTCAAACGAGCGAGTGGAATTTTGAGAATAGTTTAGATTGGCATCTGCTTCAATATGATTTTCATTCTGGAATAAAAAAACTAATTACAGATTTAAATCTGCTGTATAAATCATATCCTGCTTTATACGAAAAGCAATTTACAGGCGAAGGCTTTGAGTGGATTAATTACTCAGATCATCAAAATGCCGTTTTGTCCTATATTCGAAAAGGAAACAAACCTGACGAAAATGTTATTGTGGTTCTTAATTTTACACAGATTGTACGTGAGAATTATAGAATAGGAGTGCCAAAGAAAGGAAAATTACAGGAAATTTTTAACAGCGATGCAGCAGTCTATGGAGGAAGCGATGTTGGAAATTCTAAAGTAGTAAAAGCAGATGCAATACCATATGACGGAAGAGAATTTTCTGTTGAATTAATTCTGCCGCCTTTAAGTATTACTGTTTTTTCTTTTGCATAAAAATAAGGCAATTAAAATTTTACAGTTATTTTATTAGTATTTCGTTCTTAAATTATCAAATTGATGATTTTTTGAGAGGAATTCTAATACCCATTCAGAAAAAACGTTTTCGTGAATAAACCTTTTATTCATAGGGCTTTATAAACTTTTTTTGTAAGTTTGAAAGAGCGTTAACGTTATATAATTAATTCATTTGGAGATATGATTACAAACACGGCATTAGAATACAAAGGCGATTTATATCCATCAAAAATCGTCTCTTTTCAACACGAAGGCGATTCCATTTTTTTTAATACAGATAATAAAGTAATCTTAAAAGTCACTATCCTTAGAGATAGTTTAATTCGATTTCGCTTTACAACAAAAGGGTATTTCAGCAACGACTTTTCGTATGCAATTGATAAATCCCAACTTCATGGTTATAATTTTCTTGAACTAACAGAAGAAGAAACTTATTTTCAAATTAGAACCAGTAAAGTAAAATGTAAAATTCAAAAATCAGATCTTCGTTTATCGATTTACGATTTGAATGATTTTCTAATTCTTGAGGATGAGCTTGGTTTTCATTGGGAAGAAAGCTACGAATATGGTGGAAATATCGTAAAAATGAGTAAATCATCTAAAGATGGTGAATGTTTTTACGGACTTGGAGACAAAGCAACTCAAATGAATTTAAAAGGCAAAAGAGTAGAGAATTTTGCAACTGACCAATATGCTTATCAAAAAGAACAAGACCCGCTTTATAAAGTAGTTCCTTTTTATATAGGTTTACATAACAAACAATCCTATGGTATTTTCTTCGACAATACATTTAGAACTTTCTTTGATTTTTGTCAGGAAAGGCGAAATGTAACTAGTTTTTGGGCAGAAGGAGGTGAAATGAATTATTATTTCATTTACGGGCCGCAAATGCAGGATGTGGTGACCAATTATACAGATTTAACTGGTAAACCAGAACTTCCGCCGCTTTGGGTTTTAGGATATCATCAATGTAAATGGAGTTATTATCCTGAAAGTAAAGTAAAAGAAATCACTTCAAAATTTAGAGAACTTAAAATTCCGTGTGATGCCATTTATTTGGATATTGATTATATGGAAGGATTTCGATGTTTTACATGGAATAAAAATTATTTTCCAGATCCCAAAAGAATGGTTGCCGAACTAGCCGAAGATGGTTTTAAAACGGTAGTTATTATAGATCCGGGAATTAAAATTGATCAAGATTATTGGGTTTATAAAGAAGCTTTGGAGAAAGATTATTTCTGTAAAAGAGCCGACGGACCTTATATGAAAGGAAAAGTATGGCCAGGCGAATGTAATTTTCCAGATTATACAAACCCAGCAGTTAGAGAATGGTGGGCAGGATTATTTAAGGAATTAGTGGCTGAAATTGGAGTAAAAGGAGTTTGGAATGATATGAATGAACCAGCTGTTATGGAAGTTCCAAATAAAACATTTCCAATGGATGTTCGCCATGTTTACGACGGAAACCCTTGCAGCCATAGAAAAGCACATAATATTTACGGAACTCAAATGGCAAGAGCGACCTATCATGGTGTAAAGCGTTTTGCCTATCCTAAACGTCCCTTTGTTATTACAAGGTCAGCTTATTCAGGAGCACAGCGTTATACATCATCTTGGACAGGAGATAACGTAGCAACTTGGGAACATTTATGGATTGCTAATATTCAGGTACAAAGAATGTCAATTTCAGGAATGGGATTTACAGGTTCTGATATTGGTGGTTTTGCCGAGCAGCCAACAGGCGAATTGTATGCACGCTGGATTCAGTTAGGCGTATTTCATCCGTTTTGCAGAACACATTCCTCAGGAGATCATGGTAATCAAGAACCTTGGGCTTTTGATGAAGAAGTGATTAACATTACTAGAAAATTTGTAAGCTTACGGTATCAATTACTTCCGTATTTATATACCATGTTTTGGCAGTATATCGAAGAAGGAATTCCAATGTTGAAACCATTAGTTTATTTCGATCAAGATGATACACAAACGCATTATCGCAACGACGAATTTATCTTTGGAAATCAAATATTAGTCTGCCCAATTCTTGAGCCAAACGCAGTAGGAAGACGTATGTATATTCCAAGAGGAGAATGGTATAATTACTGGACAAATGAATTTTCAGTTGGAGGACGTGAAGTGTGGATTGATACTAAATTTGATGAAATTCCAGTTTTTGTAAAAGCAGGTGCAGTAATTCCAAAATATCCAGTGCAGCAATATGTTGGAGAATTAGAGTTTGATGAATTAACACTTGATGTATACTATAAAAATGGAAAAGAAAAATCAGTAGTTTATGAAGATGCGCAAGATGGTTACGATTATAAAAAAGGGCGTTACAGCTTTCTATCTTTTAGAACCGTAGGAAAAGAAAAAGAATTGATTATTCAGCTTCATAAAGAAGGTAAATATGATACGCCTTACAGCAAATACAAAATAAACTTGATTGGATTACCATTTAAAGTGAGTGAGATTGAAATTGACAATGAAAAAATACAATTTGATAAAATTGCTTTTGAATCCAATCAGTTTTTAATTGTTGAAAAAGGTTTTAATGAACTTCACATAACTGGAGAATAAGTTAATTCTGATAAATTAGTCAATAATTATATAAAAGCGAAATTAATAATTATTGTATTTTTGTATGTTGAAAAATATCAGAATCATGAAAAAGCAATTATTACTAGGGTTATGTGCGGCTCTTTTTGTTGGATGTGCAACCAATCCAGTGACAGGAAAGAAGAATTTAAATTTTGTTTCAAATAGTGAATTATTTCCCTCTTCTTTTCAGCAATACAGTCAGTTTATTTCTGAAAATAAAGTAATAACAGGAACAGCCGATGCAAAATTAGTAGAGAAAGTTGGTATTAAAATAAAAGCTGCGGCCGAAAAATACTTAACCTATTTGGGACAATCTCAATATCTAAAAGACTACCGATGGGAATATAAATTGGTAGATAATAAAGAGGTAAATGCTTGGTGTATGCCAGGAGGAAAAATCGTAGTTTATTCAGGAATTTTGCCAGTTACACAGAATGAATCTGGTTTAGCAACTGTTATGGGACACGAAGTTTCACACGCTTTGGCTAATCATGGAGCACAAAGAATGAGTGCAGCACAATTGCAGCAAATTGGCGGAGCAGCTTTAGATGCGGCTACAAGCGGTAAATCGCAATCGACAAGAGATATTTTTGCACAAGCATATGGAGTAGGTTCACAAGTAGGAGTAATGCTTCCGTTTAGCAGAAGCAATGAAAGTGAAGCAGATAAAATTGGACTTACTTTAATGGCAATTGCAGGTTACAATCCAGATGATGCCATTGCATTTTGGAGTAGAATGTCGGCAAAATCAGGTGCGTCTGGAACACCAGAATTTATGAGTACGCACCCTTCTGATGCCACTAGAATTGCCAACTTAAAAGCATTAATTCCAGAAGCAAAAGCTACGGCATTGAAAGTTGGAGTTATTAAATAAAAACAAAACACTACAAAGATAATTTGAAAGCTGTCCAGATTTTTGGACGGCTTTTTTATTTCTATAGATGACATTACACAATAGCCTTGTTTATAATTTATTAATACATGATTTATTGAAATTCTATTTGATTATCATAAAAAAGAGATAAATTCGTAGCCTGTTAACAAAACCATTTCTATGAAAGAATTAAAAAAAGGCGATAAAAAATTGTTAAACGCCTGGGCATTTTATGATTGGGCAAATTCTGTTTATACGCTTACAATAGCATCCGCAGTATTTCCCATTTTTTATGAAGCATTATTTTCAAAAAGAGATCATTACATTGATGTTTTTGGGCTTCATCTAAAGAATTCAGCACTAATTAGTTTTATTACCGCAGCAGCATTTTTAGTTGTTTCTTTTATTTCACCTCTATTATCAGGTATTGCAGATTATGTAGGAAATAAAAAATCCTTTATGAAGTTTTTCTGTTATTTAGGAGCATTATCCTGCATGGGATTATATTGGTTTGAATTAACAGATATTTATATCGGATTGGCATTTTACTTCTTTGGATTATTAGGATATTGGGGAAGTTTAGTTTTTTACAATTCATATTTACCAGATATTGCTTTTGAAGAACAACAAGATAGAATTAGTGCAAAAGGATATTCTTTAGGTTACATAGGAAGCGTTATTTTATTGATTATCAATTTAGCGATGATTATGAAGCCGGAATGGTTTAATATTTCTGGTCCAGAACCAGCAATGAAAGCTATGCGTTATTCTTTTATCATGGTAGGAGTTTGGTGGATATTATTTAGTCAGTATACGTATTATTATTTACCAAAAGGGAGAAAAGAAAAAGGCGAAAAACTAACAAAATCTGTCGTTTTTAATGGCTTCAAAGAATTGAAAAAGGTTTGGGGTTTACTGAATGAAAATGTTCCTTTACGACGTTATTTAGGTGGTTTTTTTGTTTCAAGTATGGCTGTACAAACCGTAATGCTGGTTGCAACTTATTTTGGAGCACAGGAAATTCAATGGTCGTCAAAAGAAGAAAGCACTATTGGTTTAATAATTTGCATTTTGATAATTCAGCTGGTAGCTGTTGTGGGTGCGGTTTTAACTTCGAGAGCTTCCGAAAAATTTGGAAATATTCCAACCCTGATTTTTATTAATGCCATTTGGGCAGCTTTTTGCGCCTTGGCTTATTTTATAATATTGCCAATGCATTTTTATGTTATGGCAACAGTTGCCGGTTTTGTCATGGGCGGAATTCAGGCGTTGTCACGTTCGACGTATTCAAAGCTCTTACCAGAAACAGAAGATACAGCTTCGTTTTTTAGTTTTTATGATGTTGCTGAAAAAATAGGAATTGTAATAGGAATGTGTGTTTACGGAATTATCGATCAAATAACAGGAAGTCCTCGTGCAGCAATTGTTATTTTAGCAGTTTTCTTTGTAACATCGATTTTCTTATTAAGAAGAGTGCATAAAAAAGACGTTTTAAATTAATAAAACGCCTTATAAAAATTAAAATGTCACGAATTAGAATTTGTTATTGATTGATGATGAATAAAAATTCGTGACATTCATTGTATTATACTTTTGAAATATTTCCTGATCCAGAAACTTTTACATCACGTTTCTCAGGATTTCCAGTATATTTAATATCACCTGAGCCAGAAACTCGAGCAGTCAAACTTTCGTTACAATTTACTTTACTGTTTCCAGAACCCGAAACATTCACGACTACATTTTTAGATTTTAAAGCACTTGCATCGATGTCGCCAGAACCTGAAAGTTTTGTAGTAAAGTTATCAGCGTTTCCTTTTAAATTTACATTTCCTGATCCGCTTAAGTTTAATTCAAAAGAATTTGAATCAACCGCTAGACTAAAATTTCCTGATCCAGAAAGTTTCGCTAAAAACGAATCGTTTTTGATAATATCTTTTGATTTAATATTTCCAGAACCAGAAAGAGTCAGCTCTGATATTTTCTCAAACGGAATTGTCACTTCAACTTTTTTGCCTATACTAGAACGGATGTTAGTGTTTTTCTTTGTATAAATTTTTAATGTATTTTCTTCAACTTCAACTATGATTGCAGATAGAATATTTTCTTCACCCTTTACGATAATTTTTCCTTCTTTTCCAGCAACCAAATCAACATCAAAAGAGCCCGCAATTTTTATTGCATCATAGCCGGCTGTTGATCTTGTTTCAGTAACAACTTTACCGTTTCCGTTTATTTTTTCAGATTGCGCATTAGCCATAAAACCAATTAAAAATGCACCACAAGCTACTAATAGAGATAATTTTTTCATTTCTTTAAATTTTTATGATTATTGTTTTTTGTTTAGTGTTACGTTTCCGTAATTAGAATTAATAGTAACCTTATTTTGACCTTTCTTTTTATTAAACCCGCTGATTCTTTTACTTGTATTTTTAGTTTCATTGACCAAAACATCTAGAGAATTGTCGCTTTTGATGCCTCCGTATCTTGTATTAATATCAAAATCAAAAGAATAATTCATGTCATATCCCAAATAAACATCAGAATAACCAGAGTTTATATTGACATTATTTGCCTTGCTTGTTATAGTCGAAATATTGATTTTACTATAGTTAGTATCCAAATTAACGCTATTTGAAATCTCACCAATAGATATGGTCAGATAGTTTCCTGCACCAGAGAAGGAGTTTATTTTCTGAAATTTAAACGTTCCATAATTACAGTCGTATTTTATGTTTTGTCCTTCAAGAATTACTAAATCTGTATAATTAGTATCTAAATTTAAATTACCTGATTCGTTAATTTTTAATCCAGAATACCTTGCTTCAATATTCCCGTTTTTGATATAATCAATAGTTGAGTTTTGACAATATTCTATTTTTACGTTATTGGTTGAACTGTTTAACTTTCCTAAAGAAATTTTACCATATCTGCAGGCAATATCTGCAGCTCCAAAAATGTTTTCAGTTGCGATATTTCCGTATTTATTAAGCAGTTTAACAGAGCCGTTTTTCGGAATTTTTATGACATAATTAATTTCAAAACTATTATTGCTCCCTTTGCTTTTATACGAAGAAGTTCCAATTGAAGTTACCGCAGTAACCATTGACTTTAGAGCCGTAATGTTAACATCAATATTGTTTAATTTTTCGTTAACCCAATTTTCATTTGGTCCGTTAACTTTTATCGTGATATCAAGATCTATTTTATCTTCATCCCAAGTCGAGACAGAGATGTTTCCGTATTTGTTTTCAATATCGATACCCGCATTTGAGTTTACGATATATGTTTTTTTAATGTTTTTTTGTTTTGTGATATAAGTACCGTCATTTGAAAAACCTAAAAAAGGAATCAAAAGAAGTAAAAAAAGTAAGTTATAAAGTTTTTTCATGAGAAGTATTTTTTAAGTTTTCGTTTTCTTCGATTCGCTGTAAAACAGTCTGCAAAAAAGAGATTCTGGTTTGCAGGTTGCTGATCATAGCATAGATAATTTGTTTGTTTTCTCCATTCTTCTGAAGCTCTTTAATGATTTTTTCGTAGTCAGCATCAAAGACTTTCATTTGTTTTAAAGCATCATTTATAATTTGCTCATTTTCTGGAGAGTTCTTTTCTTTTAATTTAACCAGCTCATTTTTAATCAAAATACTAAAGATAGAATCCGTGCGTTTTGTCTCATTTGAAGCAAATTTTAGTTCTTTCGGTTTCTCATTATTGTTGTAAAATATTGATACTCCCAAAAACAGAACTATTGAAGCAGCAATTGCCCAAACAGCATAATTTTTTCTCTTAGGTTGTTTTTTGTTTAATTTGTTTAAAAAGTCAACTTGATGATCTGAGCTCATTTCGCGAACATCCCATTGGTTTTCAAACTTGTTAAACAATTGATCTAATTCGTCATTTTCCTTTTTCATAATATCCAAAATTTATTTTTTTAGAAGTGTTATATTGTATCGCATTTTATTTACCGGCGTTTGTGTACACAAACATTTTTTAAACGGCGATCTCATAAATCTTCTAATTTTTTTCGTAAACTTTCTTTAGCTCTGCTCAACGTTGTTCTACAATTAGCATAACTAATATTTAAAATTTCACAGATCTCTTCCTGATCGTAACCTTCAATATAAAATAAGGTTAGAACCATTCGGTAATTATCTTTTAAACCTGAAATTGTGTCTAAAACCTGTTGTACTTTAAGTGAATTGAGATCGATGTTTTCAGATAAAATAGAATTATCTTCTTCAATCTTATAAAGTGTTTTGTTCAGGTCTTCCATTTGGAAAGCATTGTTTTTTTTGTAAAAATCAATACTATAATTAATTACAATTTTTTTGAGCCAAGCTCCAAACGCTACTTCCTGTTTGTAATCGTTAATCTTTGTAAAAGCTTTCAAAAAACCTTCCTGCATGACGTCTTGTGCAAAATGTTCGTCCTTTACAATTCTATAAGCTACGTTGTACATAGCTTTAGAATAGCGGTTGTAAATTTCGAATTGAGCCTTTTGATTATTGTTTTTACAAAGTGCAATTAATTCTTCGATATTTTGATTAGTTATACTCAAGTAATGGTTGCTAGTTTTTTATAAGGACGGTGCTTTTTTTTGTTTGTTACAGTTTTATAAAAATAATTTTATTTTTTTTAGAAATAAATGCAAATACTAGTTAAAATATAAAATTCAAAACTGACTATTTTGGATTTGGCATAATGATTGTCTAATTTTATGGCCTATCTTGTAACTGCAGTACTTAATAGAAATTATAATCTTTTATGCTCCATTTGCAATTTGGATTAAACTTTTAATGACAAAACGACTTATATATTATTATGTCAAATCATAAAATACTCACTATTGACAATCTGTCACTTCAAGAATTTGATTCAGAAGCAGAATTAATTCCATTATTAACTCCAGAGGACGAGGAGGAAATGAACAATGAAGAACTTCCTGTTTCGCTTCCAATTTTGCCATTACGTAATACCGTTTTATTTCCAGGAGTTGTAATTCCAATTTCTGCAGGAAGAGACAAATCAATTAAACTGATAAATGATGCCAATGCAGGCGGAAAAATTATTGGTGTAGTTTCTCAAATTAACGAAGAAGACGAAGATCCATCAAAAGATGATATTCATAAAATAGGAACTGTAGCACGAATTTTACGTGTTTTAAAGATGCCTGACGGAAATGTAACCGTTATTTTGCAAGGAAAAAAACGTTTTGAAATTGACGAAGTTGTTTCAGAAGAGCCTTATATAACTGCTACAATCAAAGAAGTATCAGAAGAACGTCCAGACGAAAATGACACCGAGTTTACTGCGATCTTAGATTCTGTAAAAGAATTGGCAATTCAAATTATAAAAGAAAGTCCAAATATTCCATCAGAAGCAACATTTGCGATAAAAAACATTGAAAGCCAGTCGTTTTTGATCAATTTTGTTTCTTCGAATATGAATTTATCCGTAAAAGAAAAACAAGGTTTGTTATCTATAAATGGACTAAAAGACAGAGCTCTTGAAACTTTACGTTATATGAACGTTGAGCTGCAAAAGCTGGAATTAAAAAATGACATCCAGTCAAAAGTTCGTTTTGATTTAGATCAGCAGCAGCGCGAGTATTTTCTTCACCAGCAAATGAAAACCATCCAAGAAGAATTGGGAGGTGTTTCGCAGGAAGAAGAAATGGACGAAATGGGGCAGAAAGCGAAAACCAAAAAATGGGACGAAAAAACGCAGAAACATTTCGAGAAAGAATTATCTAAAATGCGCCGCATGAATCCACAATCTCCTGATTTTGGAATTCAGCGCAATTATTTAGAGTTGTTTTTAGAATTGCCTTGGGGCGAATATTCTAAAGATAAATTTGATTTAAAGCACGCTCAAAAAATATTAGATAAAGATCACTTTGGTCTTGATGAAGTTAAGAAAAGAATGATTGAGCATTTGGCAGTTTTAAAATTGCGAAATGATATGAAATCTCCAATTATATGTTTAACAGGGCCTCCGGGAGTTGGAAAAACTTCTATCGGACGTTCAGTTGCAGAAGCTTTAGGCCGTGAGTATGTTCGTATTTCATTAGGTGGTTTACGTGACGAAGCGGAGATTCGCGGACATAGAAAAACGTATATTGGTGCTATGCCGGGAAGAATTATTCAGAGTTTGAAAAAAGCAGGAACATCAAATCCGGTTTTCATTTTAGACGAAATCGATAAGTTATCAAACGGAAACAGCGGCGATCCTTCATCTGCATTATTAGAAGTTTTAGATCCAGAGCAAAACAATGCTTTTTATGATAATTTCCTAGAAATGGGATATGATTTATCTAAAGTTATGTTTATTGCTACTTCAAACAATATGGCGGCGATTCAGCCAGCATTGCGTGATAGAATGGAAGTTATAAAAATGTCTGGTTATACAATTGAAGAAAAAGTAGAAATTGCTAAAAGACATCTTTTTCCAAAACAATTAGAAGCACATGGATTAACTTCTAAAGATCTAACTATTGGAAAAAAACAATTAGAAAAAATTGTTGAAGGTTATACCAGAGAATCAGGTGTTCGTAACTTAGAAACTAAAATTGCTCAAGTAATTCGTAACGCAGCAAAAGCTGTTGCGATGGAAGAGGAGTATAACAAAAAAGTTACAGACGAAGATATCGTAAAAGTTTTGGGTGTACCAAGATTAGAGCGTGATAAATACGAGAATAATGATGTTGCAGGAGTTGTAACAGGTTTAGCGTGGACAAGTGTTGGAGGAGATATTTTATTTATAGAATCATTGATTTCTGAAGGAAAAGGTGCTTTGACTATTACAGGAAACCTTGGTAATGTAATGAAAGAATCTGCTACAATTGCTCTAGAATACATCAAAGCAAATGCTAAAAAGTTAGGTTTAGGAATTGAGCTATTTCAAAAATACAATATTCACTTGCACGTGCCGGAAGGAGCAACTCCAAAAGATGGTCCAAGTGCAGGTATTGCAATGCTGACTTCATTAGTTTCGTTATTGACACAAAAGAAAGTGAAGAAAAATCTTGCTATGACAGGAGAAATAACACTTCGTGGTAAAGTATTACCTGTTGGCGGAATTAAAGAAAAAATCTTAGCAGCAAAAAGAGCAGGTATTAAAGAAATCATTTTATGTCACGAGAATAAAAGTGATATTGATGAAATTAAAGCGGAATATCTAGAAGGGCTTACTTTTCATTATGTAAAAGAAATGAGCGAAGTATTGGCATTAGCACTTACAGATCAAAATGTAAAAAATGCCAAAGTATTGAAATAAAAACTTCAAATTGAAGTATTAAATTATTTAAAATCCAAATTCCAATTTTTAATTAAGATTGGGATTTGGATTTTTTTTTTAATGTAGTTTATTTTTTTAGGTTTATAATTTTACCTTCGCAACTGCGTTATTCCCATATAGGAACGCCAAGAAAAGAATGCTAAAACATTTTGTTTTATTTTTTGTGATATTCGTTTGTTCGGTTTCTTTCGGACAAGTTGGCGGGCGTTACACCTATCAATTTTTAAATTTGACAGCATCACCTAGGCAGGCGGCTTTAGGAGGTAAAACGATCACTATTTATGATGAAGACGTTAATCAGGCAATGTCTAATCCTGCAGTTTTAAACGACGAAATGGATAATCACTTGGCTTTAAATTATGGAAATTACTACGGACAAGCTTCTTATGGAAGTGCTTCGTATGCTTATACCTATGACCGACACGTGCAAACATTTTATGCCGGAGTTAATTATGTAAACTACGGATCATTTGAAGGTTACGATGAAAATGGGCAGTCAACATCGGATTTTAGAGGAAGTGAAGGTGCATTATCGCTGGGATATGCCTATAATGTTCCGTATACAGATCTTCATATTGGAGCTAATGTTAAGTTAATAACTTCAACTTTAGAGAGTTATAATTCTGTTGGAGGTGCTATTGATTTAGGTTTTTTGTATATATTTGAAAAAAATAACGTAAATTTGGCTTTAGTAATCCGTAATATTGGTACACAATTTACAACCTACTCAGGAATACAGGAAAATTTGCCCTTTGAAATTACTGCAGGAGCATCGCAAGAATTAGAACATATTCCTATTCGCTGGCATCTTACATTAGAGAATTTGCAACAATGGAATATTTCATTTTCGAATCCCGTTCGAGGTGAAACTAATATCGATGGATCGACAAGCAGCGAGAAAGTTTCGTTTGTTAATAACGCTTTAAGGCATGTTGTTTTTGGTGTGGAGCTATTTCCCAAAAAAGCAATAAATCTGCGTTTAGGATATAATTTTAGAAGAGGGGAAGAATTACGAGTAGAAGAAAAACGTAATTTTTCAGGAGTTTCATTAGGATTTGGTCTGAAAATGAATAAATTAAAATTTAATTATTCATATTCGAGATACACATTGGCGGCGAATACAAGTCTTTTTGGTCTAATTTTAAATTTTCAATAATTTGTATGAAAATATTTAGTTTATTTTTGTTTATGACTGTGGGGTTTTTTACGGGCACAAACCATTACTTCAAAGAAGAATCTATTACCAGTTTAGAAATTGAAAGAATCAACAGCAGAATAGGCGATATAAGAAACATGATTACTATCGATAAAAAGTACAATACAAAAATTGCTTTTTTGATTGATATGAAAGTGCCTTCTGGAAAAAATCGCTTCTTTGTATACGATTTAGAAAACAACAAGGTTTTAGATCAAGGGCTTGTTGCGCATGGTTCTGGTTCAGAAACTGGAATAAAAGGGTTGCTTAGATTTAGTAATACACCAAACTCCAATTGTACTGCGTTAGGCAGATATGTTGTTGAAAAATGCTATAAAGGGATTTTTGGAAAAGCATATCGATTAAACGGTTTAGAAGAATCTAACAATAATGCTTTAAAAAGAGCAATTGTTTTACATTACTATTCTGCGGTTCCTTATGACGAACAAGATTATTATATTAGTAATAGTCACGGTTGTCCAATGGTGAATGAGCAGTTCTTTAAACGAATTGAAAAAATAATTGATAGTTCTAAGTCGAATATTATCTTAGATATTTATTATTAAAATAATAGTTACCAGTACTTTAAAAAGTATAGTCCTTTTATAATTGTAAACAATTGTGTTTTCGATTTTAAAAGGATTTTTTTTGCCTTAGTTGTTTATGAAAAAGATATTATTTGTCGCAGTTTTTATTCTCTTAGCATTTGCGGTTTATAAATTTGTTTGCAGAAATGTGAACTTGAAAGAAAAAGAGAAAAATGAAGAAAGATTTAGTTCTCAGGTAAATGAAATAAAAAAGTTGCTTAAGAAAGATTCGAAATACAATCAGGATATTGTGTTTTTAATTGATATGAAAATACCTTCGGGTAAAAATCGATTCTTTGTTTATGATTTAAAAACAAATAAAATTATAGATCAAGGTTTGGTAGCTCATGGTTCAGGTTCTGAAACAACAACTAAGGGGAAACTTAAATTTAGTAATGTGCCAAATTCCTTAAGTACTTCATTAGGCAGGTATTCGATAGGAAATTCTTATGTTGGAAAGTTCGGAAAAGCATATAGAATGCATGGTTTAGATTCAACTAATAGTAATGCTTTTAAGCGAGATATTGTTTTTCATTACTATTATGATGTTCCGTATAAAGAGAAAGATGGTTACATTTGTAACAGCTTTGGCTGTCCAATGGTCAACAAGAAATATTTTGAAAGAATGGCTGAAATTATAGATAACTCAGAATCTGATATTTTAATGAGTATTTATTACTAGAGGCTTTTAGGAATAAAAATTAAAACATAAAAAATTGAAAAAAATTACAATTGCTATCGACGGATTTTCATCAACAGGAAAAAGTACATTAGCAAAACAATTGGCAAAAGAACTTGAATATGTATATGTAGATACTGGAGCAATGTATCGTGCGGTAGCTTATTTTGCTATGCAGAATAAGTTTATTGGAGTTGATTTTTTTGATAAAAATGCTTTGATAAATGCTTTGTCAAAGATTCAGTTAGAATTTAAGTTTAATACTGAATTAGGTTTTGCCGAAATGTATTTGAATAATGAAAACGTTGAAAAACAAATTCGAACTATTGAAGTTTCAAATTATGTAAGTAAAGTTGCAGAAGTTTCGGAAGTGCGTGCTAAATTAGTAGAGCAACAGCAGGAAATGGGAAAAAATAAAGCGATAGTAATGGACGGAAGAGATATAGGAACTGTTGTTTTTCCTAATGCTGAACTTAAAATATTCATGACTGCCAGTGCCGAAACTCGCGCACAAAGACGTTTTGATGAATTGCAGCAAAAAGGAGATAATGTTTCATATGAAGATGTTTTAAAGAATGTAGTCGAAAGAGATTATATTGATACACATCGTGAAGATTCTCCTTTGGTGATAGCTGATGACGCAATAGAAATAGATAATTCTTACTTAAATAAAAAAGAGCAGTTTGAGTCCGTTTTAGAATTGGTAAATGATGCTTTAAAAACCATTTAATTTTTTGTAGATATTATTTTTAATGGTAGTTTTACCGCTTCATTTTTACTAAAAAGACAATTTCATCATATGGGAATTAAAAATAGATTAATTGTAATGAGCTTTCTTCAGTTTTTTGTTTGGGGAGCTTGGCTTATTACAATTGGAAATTATTGGTTTGGAACCAAAAATTGGGAAGGAACACAATTTGGTTTAGTATTTGGAACCATGGGAATTGCTTCTTTGTTTATGCCAACTTTAACTGGAATTATTGCTGATAGATGGGTAAATGCCGAAAAGTTATACGGTGTTTTGCATATTGCTTATGCGGCAGTTTTATTTGGAATTGCTCATGTGACTACTCCAGATAATTTTATTTATGTAATGTTTGCGGCAATGTGCTGTTATATGCCGACAATTGCATTAAGTAATTCAATTTCTTACACTTCACTGAAGTTGAATAATAAAAACATTGTAAAAGATTTTCCGCCAATTCGTGTTTGGGGAACAATTGGTTTTATTGCTGCAATGTGGATTACTAATTTAAGCGGAAGTAAAGCAACTGAATATCAGTTTTATATTGCTGGAATTGGGGCTTTAATTTTAGGAATTTATGCTTTTACATTGCCAAAATGTGAACCGCAGCGTTTAACTAAAGAAGATGCTTCGTTAACCGAAACTTTGGGCTTGGAAGCTTTTAAGTTATTTGGTAATTACAAAATGGCTTTGTTTTTTGTTTTTTCTATGTTTTTAGGAGGAGCACTTCAATTGACAAATGCGTATGGAGATGTGTTCTTAGATGAATTTAAGCATTTTCCAAAATATGCTGATTCTTTCGTGATTCAGTATTCGACTATTATTATGTCGATCTCTCAAGTTTCTGAAACGTTGTTTATCTTGGCGATTCCGTTTTTCTTAAGACGATTCGGAATTAAGCAAGTAATGCTTATTAGTATGCTGGCGTGGGTTTTACGTTTTGGATTATTTGCTTTTGGAGATCCTGTTGGGGGATTATGGATGATTATCATGTCTTGTATCGTTTACGGAATGGCATTTGATTTCTTTAATATTTCAGGTTCTTTATTCGTAGAAAGCAATACCGATTCTAAAATTCGTTCTTCTGCACAAGGTTTGTTTATGATGATGACCAATGGAGTAGGAGCGGTTTTAGGAAGTTTAACTTCTGGTTGGGCGATTGATCGTTTCTTTACAAAATCATTCACCAATACTACTGAATTAGCAGGTTTTTTACAAACTGATGCAACAAATTCTAAGATGTTAGAATTTGTAAAAGGTCAAGGAAATTCAATTTCGACAGATGGAATTTTTGCAAATCCAATTTTGATGAAAGATTGGCATACGATCTGGCTTTCATTTGCGGCTTATGCTTTGGTTATTGCAATTGCATTTGCTGTGTTGTTTAAACATAAACATGATCCGAAAGAGATTGAGAATTTGAGTCATTAAGATTTATATTCATTTTTTTTGATAGAATAGAATAATAATAAAAATGCCACAAGAGTTTCTGAATTTTGAAGCTTTTGTGGCATTTTTATTTTTAAGTATAAAAATTAAAAAAAAAACATTATAAAATCATATTCTCTTTCTGAAATGAAAGATAAATTAATTGGTAAAATTGGAACTAAAGAGCGAGATGAATATGAAAGGAAACTCTTAAAAGATATTTTAAAAAGAGATGCTAGAACTAAGTAATAGGGAATCTTGAAACTATGAATTGGAAAATATTAAAAACGGAAGAGGATTATAACAAGGCGGGAGTTAGACTAATCGAGATATTTCATGCAAAAGCTAACACTCCAGAAAATGATGAGTTAGATCTACTGATTATTTCAATAGAAGATTATGTTAATAAACATTATTAAGCAACGGATTTATCCTAATACAGTAATTAAATCATCGACTTGTTTTTTTTGCTTCGCGTATTTTTGTTGAAGTTCTGAGCCTTCCCCCATCCGGTTATAATATTCTAAACCTTTTTGTGCGAAAAACTTTTTATGGAAGTTGGAGATTTCAGGAAGTTGTGGAAATAGAATATGAAAATTCATTTCATAATAAGATTGCCATTCCCGCTCATTTTTGTCTAAAACATAAGGCTTTCTGGTTTTTTGATTAACATGAACCATTTCATGTGCAATTAAAATAAGCATTAATTCTAGAGGAAACTCAAATGTATTTTCCGGAATTCGGATAATTTGTGGTTGTCCAAATTCACCTTCTGTCGTCATTAAAATGAAATCGGGTTTTGCTTTTTCTCTGAATTCGAATCCTTTTAGGTTTCTATTTTTTAGATTGTATTTTTTAAGAAGCCAATAGACGGCGTTTATAACTTGTCCGTTTTTGTGGAAAGTTTCTATTTTTCGTTTTATTTCGTCAAGTTTTATTGTCATATAATAAAAGTATAGAAAAATATATTACGTTAGACCTTTGTCAAAGTTTCAAACTTTGACAAAGGTAGCTGCGCACAGTAAACCCGACACGTTTTAAAAACCTGTCGGGTTTGTCGCCTAAATATATTATGTTAAAACCATATAAGTTTTTTGAGTAATGTTCTTAAAAACTACTAATATTCTAATTTAGCCCCGATAGAAGTGGAAATCCTTTTATAGCGGTGTTCGCTATAAAAGATTATAACGGATAGCGGGACTTTACGCCTTGAAAAACCTAAAATCGTCTGCTTCTGAGCAATTGATTGATAATCATTTGAATTTATTTTGTAAGTACAGAAATTTGTAGTAATTTTGCAAACCTTTTGGCAGAGAAGAGTTTCCATTAGGTATCAACCATTTATGTAAAACAACTTCTGTTTTTTCTATCGCTTTGAGAAACTCAAGAAAAACAGAATACAAATTTTTTATCAGCATGTCTGAACAATTAAAATCACAAGAAGAGTTTTTAGCAAATTTTAACTGGCATAACTTCCAAGAAGGAATTGATGCAGTAGATGAGAAAAACTTACAAGAGTTTGAAGAACTAGTATCAAAAACTTTCATCGCTACAGATCAAGAAGAAGTAGTTGAAGGAGTTGTTGTTAGAATTACAGATAGAGACGTTATCGTTGATATCAATGCTAAATCTGAAGGTGTTATTTCTTTAAATGAATTCCGTTACAACCCAAACTTAAAAGTAGGTGACAAAGTTGAAGTATTAATCGACATCCGTGAGGATAAAACAGGTCAATTAGTATTATCTCATAGAAAAGCACGTACTATCAAATCTTGGGATAGAGTTATTGCAGCTAATGAAACTGGAGAAATCGTTAACGGTTTTGTTAAATGTAGAACTAAAGGAGGTATGATCGTTGACGTATTCGGTATCGAGGCGTTCTTACCAGGATCTCAAATTGACGTTAAGCCAATTAGAGACTACGATGTATATGTAAACAAAATGATGGAATTCAAAGTGGTAAAAATTAACCACGAATTCAAAAACGTTGTTGTATCTCACAAAGCTCTTATCGAGGCTGATATTGAAGTACAGAAAAAAGAAATCATCGGTCAATTACAAAAAGGACAAGTATTAGAAGGTGTTGTTAAAAACATTACTTCTTATGGTGTGTTCATTGACTTAGGTGGTGTTGATGGATTAATTCACATTACTGACCTTTCTTGGAGTAGAATCAATCACCCAAGTGAAGTTCTTGAATTAGACCAAAAATTAAACGTTGTAATCCTTGATTTCGATGATGAGAAAACAAGAATTCAATTAGGATTGAAACAATTAAACGCTCACCCATGGGATGCTTTAGATGCTAATTTAACAATTGGTGATAAAGTAAAAGGTAAAGTAGTTGTAATCGCTGATTACGGTGCATTTATCGAAGTTGCTGAAGGTGTTGAAGGTTTAATCCACGTTTCTGAAATGTCATGGTCAACTCACTTACGTTCTGCACAAGATTTCGTAAAAGTTGGAGATGTTGTTGAAGCTGTTATCTTAACTTTAGATAGAGATGACCGTAAAATGTCATTAGGTATCAAACAATTGACTCAAGATCCATGGACTGATATTACTTCTAAATACCCAGTAGGTTCTAAACATACAGGTATCGTTAGAAACTTTACAAACTTTGGTATTTTCGTAGAATTAGAAGAAGGAATTGATGGATTAATCTACATTTCTGACCTTTCTTGGACTAAGAAAATCAAACACCCATCTGAATTTGTAAACGTTGGTGAAAAACTTGATGTAGTTGTATTAGAATTAGATGTTGAAGGACGTAAATTATCTTTAGGTCACAAACAAACTACTGCTAATCCTTGGGATCAATACGAAGATTCTTTCGCTGTAGGAACTATCCACAATGGTGAAATTTCTGAAATCGTTGACAAAGGAGCTACTGTAGAATTCGGAGATGATATCGTTGCTTTCATTCCTACTCGTCACCTTGAAAAAGAAGACGGAAAGAAATTGAAAAAAGGTGATACTGCTGATTTCAAAGTAATCGAATTCAACAAAGAATTCAAAAGAGTAGTTGCTTCTCACACTGCTATCTTCCGTGAAGAAGAAGAGAAAAACGTGAAAGCTGCAACTGAAAATACTTCATCTAACTCTACTACTAATGCACCAGCTGCAACTTTAGGAGATAACAATGATGTATTAGCTGCATTAAAAGCTAAAATGGAAAAAACTGAGAAAAAATAATTCTTAGGTTTCCTCTAAATAGAAAGTCCCACAGTAATGTGGGACTTTTTTTTATTTTTTGTTTCAAGTTTTTTTATTTTTTGTTTCAAGTTTCAAGTTGTCACGCTGAGCGAAGTCGAAGCACATCCCAATTAGATTTTGGAATTTATAGAATTAGTATTTTAAGGAGCTATTTCCTGCTCTCGGCTACATCTTTTCCTGGCTAAAGGAGCCAGAAAAAGGATGCCGCTTCGATCAGGGCTAGGGTATTCGTTTTTTCAAGAAGCTTTATTTTGAAGCTAGTAATTTTGATTCTTCTGGCGTGAATTCGTTGACTATTGCATAAGTGTCAATTTTTGCAATTGCCATTTCATCTAAAATATCTATCAAATTTTTAAAGTTTGATTTTTTGCTTGGTTTTATAATGATTATTACACCACTTTTTGGTTTTCCCATAGCAGTCATATATCCTTGTATTTCTCTTTTCTTAAGAAACACTTCTTTTTGAATTCCATTTTTCCCATATTTAATTTCTTTTGGAGAATGAGTAGGATAGTCTAATAAACCAGAATAGGTAATTATTTTGTCATTTTTGTCTAATAAAATAGTGTAAAGTCTAGTTGCATCAATACATCCTATTGGGCCACAACCTCTTTCTTTATTTGGTAAAGCTAAATCCATAACATTTGGCTTCGATAATTCACCAACAACCATAAAAAATATAATCAGCAAAAACGAAACGCTGACCATTGCAGTTAAATCGACTCTTGTGTTTAACTTTTTACTTCTCACTTTTTTAGGTAGATTTTCCATAATGAATTGGTTTTGAATTTAAAGTTAATAATAAAATAGAGACAAAAATCATCGTGTCTTTAAAATAATTAAAAAACTTTTGAAGAGCTAAAGGCTTGTTTTATAATCGATTTTGAGAATGTTTCGGTGTTATTTAAGATTATTTCAGATTTCTTTAAAACCAAAACAAATAGTTCTCCGTAAATGAAGATATAACTTAAAACATTAATTATGAAAACTAGAAAATTTTTAGCTGCAGCAATTTTGACATTAGCATTAGGATTTACATCTTTTGCTCAAAAAACAGTAATGGTAGGCGGTGCCGCAATGTATCCAAACAAAAATATTATTGAAAATGCCGTTAATTCAAAAGATCATACAACATTGGTTGCTGCTGTAAAGGCTGCTGATTTAGTAGAAACACTTCAAGGAAAAGGACCGTTCACTGTTTTTGCTCCAACAAATGCAGCTTTTGATAAACTGCCAAAAGGAACTGTTGAAACATTGTTGAAACCAGAGAATAAAAAAATGCTTCAAAATATTTTGACTTATCACGTTGTTGCAGGAAAATGGAATGCATCAGACATTGCAAAAGCAATAAAAGAAGGAAAAGGAAAAGCAACAATAAAAGCGGTAAACGGTGGAACACTTACAGCTTGGATGAAAGGAAAAGATTTATATATAAGCGATGAAAGCGGAAATAAATCTAAAGTTACAATTGCCGATGTCAATCAATCAAATGGTGTAATTCATGTTGTTGACACAGTATTATTGCCAAAGAAATAATTTAAAATCTCCAAAACAATTACCTACGTTTATGAAAGCCTTGTATTTGCAAGGCTTTTGTTTTTTTATCGTTTTGCTGTTAATGTAGCGCCAACAGAGGCAGATACTACACAAATGACAGCCAGGATCTCATAAAAGTTTAGTTTTTCTTGTAGAAATAGAAAAGCACAAATTGAAGCAGCGGCTGGTTCTAAACTCATTAAAATGCTAAATGTGCGGGGAGGAAGTTGTCCAAGAGCTTTCATCTCTAAAGTAAATGGAATTGCGCTTGATAAAAGAGCAAGAGCAACACCATAACCAAAAAGTTTAGGAGTAAGATTAGCTAATCCGTTCTCGTAAAAACCAAAAGGTAAAATTAGCAGCGAGGCAAACAACATTCCAGTTGCAACGGCCTGACCACCATGCATTATTTTTGATACTTTTCCGCCTAGAATGATGTAAGTTGCCCAGAATGCTCCCGCTAAAAGTGCAAACAAAACTCCTACTATGTCTATTGTGTCATTTGACCACGGTGCTATTAAAGCAATTCCGGTTGCGGCCAATAATACCCAGCAATAATCAATTAGACGTTTTGAGCCAATGATGGCCAGTAATAAAGGCCCCACAAATTCTAAAGTAACGGCTAGTCCAATTGGAATTCGTTCGATAGCCAGATAAAAAGTTAAGTTCATGACTCCTAAACACAAGCCGTAAGGAACTACAATTTTCCATTGGTTTGGTTTTACCTGTTTTAAATTAGGTCTGTATGCTAAAAGCAGAATCAATGCCGAAACACCAATTCGGATAGATGCCGTTCCAGCTGCTCCAATAGCAGGAAAAAGGGTTTTTGCAATTGCAGCTCCACATTGAACGCTAATGATTGCTAAAAGTACGGCAGGAACAGGAGGGATATTTAATTCTTTATTTTTCATGGAGAAATTCATGTAAAGTGAACAGCAAATTTTATCTCATTGCGGTTCATTTACGTTATGCTGCTATTTTGAATTCGATTTATAAATATCGATTCAAATATGATTTTTATTCTAAACTAAATTATTCTAAAGCCCGTTTAGTAATAAAAGCTCTGTAACCAATAATAGCCATCTGCCATTTTTTGGCTTTAGAAATATCTAAACCTTGTTTGGTGAAACTTGGTAAAAGTATTTTATTTAATTTGGCTAAAAATTTGTACATCGCAGGTTAATTTTGCGCAAAGATACAAAAAAAAGACTTTGCGGTTAGGCAAAGTCTTTTTTGTAACGTATTCTTAAATTTAAGATTAAGAACGTTTATTGTCTTTTTCAAATTTCTGCATGTTTTTTTCGTACACTTTCATCTTCTGTTCGTATACTTTCATGTCTTTTTCAAATTGCTCCATCTTTTTTTCAAAATCACCTCCAAATTGCTGATCAATCTGAGCGTTATATTTGTCCATTTCTGCATTAAATTTATCCATTGCAATTTCGAACTTTTGCATTTCTTTGTCATAGCCGCCTTCACGTTTAGACATAATTTCATCTACTTGTTTTTCATAAGCTGTTAATTGTGGCTGAAAAGCTTCCATTTTTCTTTCAAATTCAGCCATCTTTTTTTCGAAGTTCTTCATTGCAGCTTTGTCTTCAAGATTTCTTGGCGCAACTGGAGGTTTTGGCATTTTTGACATATTTGGTACAGGAGGAAGCTCTAAGTTTTTTGGTAACTCAGGTGCCATAGGAGGTACTGGTGCAGCTGGTAGTGCCGCAGTTGCTGGTGGTGCAGGAGGAACTGGCGGCTCAGGCATATCTTTACCGTTAAAATGCTTAATTTCTACAACACGATTTCCTGTAGTCATTGGTTGGTCAACTTCTTCACCAGTAAGGATACCAGCTTTTTTAGAGCCATTACTGTTCGTTGTAATTACTATGCCGCTGTCATTAATAGGATTATTGCCTTCAATCTCTAGAGTTCGTGCTTTTCCAGTTCCCTTGTCAATGTCAACTTTAATAGCTGTTAATTCATTTTTAGAGTTTCTTACGACATTAGAAACGACAACATCTACATCATGTTCTTTTTTAAGTTTAACAGTCATTTCTTTTAGCTCCTGATCAGTTGTTGTTTTCTTAATTTTGAATACAATAACCGAATCACCTTTTGCAGTAATTTCTTGAGCTTCTTTTCTCTCTTTTTCTTGCGCTACTGTTTTGATTTGAAATAAAAGTACAAAAGCGACAAGAGCTGGAAGTATAGCATAATACTTCCAATAATTCCATTTTTTTGATTGATTTTTGTTTAACATGACAATTCGTTTTTTGATTAATGATTGATAAAAATGATTGGTGATTGCGACACAGCTTTCATGTGTCGTGATTTTTAAAAGCGTGTATTGATACGCTTTTTTGTCTGAAATTTTTTTGGCAGCTTCGCTGTCAGCAATAAATTCAAGATTTTGCAGAATTGCTTTTTTGTACAGCCAGATAATTGGATTGAACCAAAACAGCACACAAAATACTCTAGAAATCAAAACATCCATTGTATGATTTTGATCGCTGTGCACTTTTTCATGCTCAATAATATTCTCTAATTCAGCCTCTGTATACATTGATGAGTTGTATACGATATAATCAAAATAAGAGAAAGGAGCAATATTTTCATTTACATCTATAAATTTAAAATCAGCTTGCTGTTGTACTTTTTTGCCTTTTAAAACGGAATTTAAACTATAAAAATCCATTCCAAATTTTATGATTAAAGCTAGGAAGCCAAAAGCATAAACGGCTATTGCAACATAATTCCAGTTGATCTCAAAAGATTCTTTTTCTATAGTCTGCGGAAGATAGTTTTGTGTGTAATTAAAGTTTTGAATTATTGGAGCTTGATCAACCCAAACGATTTTGGTGTAAACCAAAAACGGCAAAGCGATAGAGGTGAATAATCCGGCTAATAAAAACCATCTGCTGCTATTGAAAAAAGTCTCTTTTCGAAGTAAAAAGAAATAAGCACAATAAAACAGTACTAATAAACCACTCGATTTTATAATAAAAATAAAAAGTGCTTCCATAACGATTATTTTTCTTCTTTTGGAGTTTCGATCATAGCTAAGATTTCGCGTAATTCATCGGCAGAGATTTTTTCTTCTTTGGCAAAAAACGAAACCATATTTTTGTATGAACTATTAAAATAGTTGTCAATCGCAGTATTCATGTACTTTTTGCTGTAAGCTTCTAAACTAATTGCAGGATAATATTGATGTGTATTTCCAAATGCATTGTGCGCCACAAAGCCTTTTTCTTCAAGATTACGAACAATAGTCGAAAGCGTGTTGTAATGCGGTTGATCTTCAGTGATTTCTGCCTGAATTTCTTTTACGAAAGCTTTTTTAAGCTTCCATAAAATATGCATTATCTCTTCTTCTTTGTTGGTTAACTTTTGCATTTTTCGATTATTTATTTGTTTCAATCTCAATTACACCATTTGATCCGCTTTCTCCATATTTAACTTTTGCTTCAGTTCCTTTAGAAATAACAATGGTTTTAATCTGATTTGGTTTAATCTCTTCTAAATTAAAATCAGTTGACATTACAGTTCCATTTAAAACTATTAATTGATTGCCTTTTTTCATATTACTTCTAGTAGAATTCGAGATCGTTATGGTCGAAGAATCGCCATCTGTAGTAATTACTTTTGTAGTAACATTATTGTTAGTGTCTGTAGTTACAGTAGTGCTAATATTTGTAATATTATTAGCGTCAGCTTTTGCATTAACATCAGAATTAGTGTTGTCATTGGTGTTTGATTTAGTAGTTGTTTTTGTGCTGCTTACAAATTTTGCTTTTTTGTCAGTTTTAGAATTATTGGTTTCATCAGAAGTTTGAATACCAACTTTTTTACTGCCATCTTTATCCGTTGTAATAACTATTCCGAAACTATTAATTGGTTTATCACCTTTTGTTTGAATAGATTGTACCTGCTGAGTTCCATTTTTGATATCAACTTTAATTGACGTTAAATCATTTTCTGCATTTCTTTGTATTTGAGAAAATTCGAAATCAATATTGTGTTTTTTCTTTAAGTTTTCTTTGATTTCGTTTAATTCTTTGTCAGTCGAGTTTTTCTTGATTTTGTAAACATCCTTTGATTCTACTTTTTCAGAAACTCCTTTTGAAACGGGTTGTTTTTCTTTTGCAATTACTTCAATTTGAAATAAGAATACAAAAGCGGCAAGAGCTGGAATTACAGTATAGTATTTCCAAGAATTTCGTTTTTTTGATTGATTTTTGTTTAACATAACGATTCGTTTTTTGATTAATGATTGATAAAAATGATTGGTGATTGCAACGCAGGTTTCATGCGTTGTTATTTTTAAAAGCGTGTATTGATAGGCTTTTTTATCAGATATTTTTTTAGCAGCTTCCTTGTCGGCAATAAATTCTAAGTTTTGAACTATTGCTTTTTTATAAAGCCACATAATTGGGTTAAACCAAAAGATAATGCAAAAAATACGAGAGATTAAAACATCGATAGTATGATTTTGTTCGCTGTGCACTTTCTCATGTTCAATAATATTTTCTAACTCTTGTGCATTATACATTGATGAATTGTATACGATGTAATCAAAGTAGGAGAAAGGGGCGATGTTTTCGGCAATATCTATAAATTTAAAATCGGCTTGTTGTTTTATTTTACGGCCTTTTAAAATCGTATTTAAACTATAAAAATCGAAAGCAAATTTTACGATCAATGCTAAAAAGACGACAGCATAAACCGCAAGTAAGATATAGTTCCAATTAAGTTCAAAAGTTTCCTGGGTAATTTGTGACGACTGAAGTGGTGAATAGTCCATATTAAATGATGGAGGAGGATCAACCCATATAACTTTAGTATAAACTAATAAAGGTAAAACTACTGCTGTTATTAAACCCGCCAATAAAAACCATCTGTTGCTGTTGAAAAAAGTTTCTTTTCGAAGCAAAGCTTGATAAGCACAGTAAAATAATACGATTAAACCTGTAGATTTTGCAATATAAATGAAAAGTGCTTCCATAACGATTATTTTTCTTCTTTTGGAGTTTCGATCATAGCTAGTATCTCGCGTAATTCATCAGCAGAGATTTTTTCTTCTTTGGCAAAAAACGAAACCATATTTTTATAGGAACTGTTGAAATAGTTGTCAATTGCCGTTTTCATATATTTCTTGCTGTAGGCTTCAAGAGTTACAGCAGGATAATATTGATGTGTGTTTCCAAATGCATTATGTGCTACAAAACCTTTTTCCTCCAGATTTCGAACTATTGTCGAAAGTGTATTGTAATGCGGTTGATCTTCAGTGATTTCTGCCTGAATCTCTTTTACAAAAGCTTTTTTCAACTTCCATAAAATTTGCATTATCTCTTCTTCTTTGTTGGTTAACTTTTGCATGTTTTCTAATTTTAATTCAAACCTACAACTATTTTTCTAGTTACGCAACTATAAAACTAGTTATTTAACTAAAAAACACGTTTGTTGAGAATAAAAGACACAGAAAAGTTATTCAAGTTCAAATTTAATGAATTGAATTTTAATGGTTTAATTTTAAATAGAGGATTTATTTGTTTTTCTCTTGCAGTAAAGCTTTTTTAATCCAAAGGCAGCAAAGAGTTGCAATTATTCCGATACAAGCCATAAATAACCAATTTATTTGATAGCCAAAATCAGAGATAATTTCAAACCCAACTTTAGAACTTACAATATGTGCGAGACTAAAACTCATCGTGTAAAGCGCCATATAACGTCCTTCCTGACCGCGGGGAGCACGGCTCAATGCAAATGCATTTGAGAACGGAAAGGTTAAAATTTCTCCAATCGAAATACAGATCATGCTGATTACTAACATTCCTGCCCAAAAATTAATTAGTAAAAGAAAGAAGCTCGAAGCCATTACAAAGGATCCTAGAATTATTATTTTAATTTTAGCAAATCCTCGTCTTTCCATAAAACCAACCGTCGGCATTTCTAAAGCAAAAATCAAAAGTCCGTTTAAAGTCATTAAAAGACCTGTTTGAAGTTCGCTTAAGCCAAATTTTTCGTTATGATATAATGGAAGCGTTGTAAAAAGCTGAAAGAAAATCATAGCGGTTATGAAGCTCACAAATAAGAAAACCCAAAATATTCCATCATGAAAAACAGATTTCACTTCAGCGGCACTTTCGGTTTTATCACCATGATCGACTTTTTTCTTTTCCTTAACTAATAATGCAAAAATTAGAATAGAAATAATACAAGAAGCGCCATCAACCCAAAATAATCGAGAATAACCCATTCCCATAATTATTAAACCGCCAAGTGCAGGTCCGGCTGCAAAACCTAAATTTACAGCAAGACGAACCAGTGTTAATGCACGAGTTCTATTTTCTGGTTTTGCATATGCGCCAAGAGATACAAACATTGCTGGTCGAAACATGTCGGCAATAGTCATTAAAACAAACATTGCAATACACAAACCCCAGAAAGTGGTAACAAATTGTACTAGAAACATTGAAATTCCTGTAGTAAACAAACTAAAAATCATGATTTTATAAAAACCAATTTTGTCAGATAATTTACCGCCAAGCCAAGAACCAAGCATTGAGCCTAAACCAAATGCTACCATAATCCAGCCAACTTGATTATACGTAAAATGAAGATCTTCTTTTAAATATTTAGACAAAAAAGGAAGTACCATTGTTCCGGCACGATTGATAAAAGTGATAATTGTAAGTATCCAGATTTCTCTAGAAAATCCTTTAAAGTTATTTATATAATGACTAAAAGCAGTTTTGAGCATTGCGATGATTAAAATTTGCAACAAAGTTAGAAAACTTTGTCATGTTCTGCCGTTGTCATTTTGTTACTTTTAAACTATTTTTGCACTAAATTTCTACGATGAAAAACTACATTATCCTATGTTTGCTTTTAACTTTTAGTTTTGGCTTCAGCCAAAAGAAATTTAAGAGTGTTGATGCCGAAAAATTTCAAAAGCAAATAAACTCAGAATATGCTGATGCTAAGACAAGTCCGTTGATGGAGGAGGATTTAAAAACTTTTAAAACACTGGATTTTTATCCCACTAATGAAAAGTATTTTGTTAATGCAAGATTCGAAAAAGCAGAGAATGAAAAGGTTTTTGAAATGAAAACTACTGGAACCAGAACGCCAAAATATGTAAAATACGGAACTATTTATTTTGCGATTGATGGTGTCGAAATGCAGCTGAATGTGTATAGAAACATTGAACTGTCTAAACAAGAAAAATATAAAGATCATTTGTTTCTTCCTTTTTCAGATTTAACCTGCGGAAAAGAAAGTTACATAGGCGGAAGATATATTGATTTAAAAATTCCAAAAGGAAATACAATTGCAATCGATTTTAATCAAGCTTACAATCCGTATTGTGCATACAACCATAAGTATTCCTGCCCAATTGTTCCGTTAGAAAATGATTTAAAAATAGAAATTAAAGCAGGTGTAAAAACGTTTCATTAATGGACTTTTTTAATTTTCATACACATCAATTTACTAATCAATCTGATATTCTAGAATTGGTAAATCAGTATCCACAGGATTTTGATGCATCAATTCCGTATTATTCAATTGGAATTCATCCTTGGTATATTAAGGAAGATCGTTTAGAAGATGATTTGAAAATTATTGAAGAAAAACTGCAGACCAAAAACTGTTTAGCACTTGGAGAATGTGGTTTAGATAAACGTGTTGAAATTCCGCTTGAACTTCAAATTCAGGTTTTTGAAAAACAATTGGCTTTAGCCGAAAAGTACAGGAAACCAGTTGTTATTCATTGTGTTGCCGCGTTTCAAGAAATTATTGCAATCAAAAAGAGAATGAAAATTTCGGTTCCAATGATTATTCACGGTTTTTCTAAAAACAGTCAAGTTGCAGAACAGCTTATCGCAGCTGGATTTTACATTTCGTTTGGGAAATACTTACTGCAGAATCCGAGTTTGAAAGAGGTCTTTCAAAAAAATCCTAACGATCGATTTTTTTTAGAGACAGATACGATCGATGAAAGTATTCAGCAGGTTTACAATTTGGCAGCAGCATATAAAAACAGTACAGTTAAAGAATTACAAGAAACTATTGCAAGAAATTATGAAAGAGTTTTTGGTGAGAAGTAATTAGTAATTAGTGAAAAGTAAATAGTAAAAAGTAAAATGAGTTTGTCACCCTGAGCGAAGTCGAAGGGGCGCTCAAATTGGACTTCGACTTCGCTCAGTCTGACAGGCAGTGAACTTGAAACTTGAAACAAAATTTAAAACAAACAAAAAGAACAAAAGAAAATATATGGCAGAGTGGACAGAAAGAGCTGAGCTTTTATTTACAAAAGAAGGATTAGAGAATCTAAAAAATGCAAATGTACTGGTAGTAGGTTTAGGCGGAGTAGGATCATTTGCAGCCGAGTTTTTGGCTAGAGCAGGAGTTGGAAATATGACAATTGTAGATGGAGATGTTGTTGATATTACTAATATTAACCGACAATTACCTGCTTTGCATTCAACTGTTGGTCAGCCTAAAATTACTATTGTTGGCGATCGTTTAATGGATATTAATCCCGAATTGAAATTGACTCGTGTTCAGGAGTTTTTGTCGCCGGAGCGCGCTTTTGAAATCGTTTCTCCTGAGTTTGATTATGTTTTGGATTGTATTGACAGTATTACACCAAAATTAAATTTGATTATTGCAGCAAAACGCAAAAGAGTAAAAATTATCAGCAGTATGGGAGCAGGAGGAAAGATGCTGGCTTCTAAAGTAAAAGTGGCTGATATTTCTAAAACTATAAACTGTTATTTCTCAAAAGCAATTCGTAAGAGATTAAAAGCTGTAAAAATCAATAAATTAAAAGTGGTTTTTTCATCTGAAATTCAAGATGAAAACAGCTTAAAATTGACAGACGGGAAAAATTTTAAAAAATCATTTTACGGAACTAACAGTTATATGCCTGGTTTGTTTGGACTTCATGCCGCTGAAACTGTAATTCGTTATTTGCTAAAAAAATAAGAAGCTAAGATTCTAAGTCGCTAATTTTTAAAAGCAGCATTTTAGAACTGGAATCAATTAAAAAATTGTAGAGTCGCACAGCTGTGCGTCTCTACAGAACCTCAGAACCTAAAAAAAAATGATTAAAACAGTAATTTTTGATATGGACGGTGTAATTGTCGACACAGAACCCGTTCATCGTTATGCGTATTACACACAGTTTTCAGAATTAAATATCGAAGTTTCAGAGGAAATGTATACTTCATTTACTGGATTTTCGACTCGAAATACATTTCAAACATTAAAACAACATTTTCCTTCGATCCCGCATGAAGTTGAAGATTTGATTCAACGAAAAAGAAGTATTTTTAATGATGCTTTTGATACAAAGGAAGATTTGTATCTGCTTGAAGGTGTTGAGGATTTAATTAAAGATTTACATGCAAGCGGAATTCAGTTAATTTTAGCTTCTTCAGCGTCGAAGGTTACAATAGAAAGAGTTTTTACTAGATTTAATCTGCACCAGTATTTTTCTCATATTGTGAGTGGTGAAGATTTTCCTCAGTCAAAACCAAATCCTGCTATTTTTATCCATGCAGCGTCATTATCAATTGCTCCAAAAGAGAATTGTATTATCATTGAAGACAGTACAAATGGTGTAAAAGCAGCTAAAGGAGCAGGGATTTTTTGTGTAGGTTATAACAGTCTTCATTCGAACATGCAGGATCTAGATGAAGCGGATTTAATCATTAATAATTTCAACGAATTAAACGCCAAAAAAATAGCTGATTTTCAATCTTGAATTATGTAAATTTTAACATTTGTTCGGTAATTGAATTTGTAAATTTGAACAAACAAAAAAAACTCTTAATAATGAAAAAACTACTTATTGCATTAGCTATAATAATGGCTCCTTTTGCGTCTGAAGCACAGGTGAAAACACCGCAAGCGAGTCCAAAAGCTTATATTAAACAAACAGTTGGGTTAACAGATGTTGAGGTTACATACTCGCGTCCAGGTGCAAGAGGCAGAGCAGTTTTTGGTAATTTAGTTCCGTTTGGAAAATTATGGAGAACAGGAGCAAACGAAAATACAATTATTAATTTTAGTGATGATGTTGTAATTGACGGAAAAACTTTGAAAAAAGGGAAATATGCAATTTACACTATTCCTAAAATCGAAAGCTGGGAAGTTATTTTTTACCTTTCTACAGACAACTGGGGATTGCCAGAAAATTGGAGTGATGCTTATGTAGCATTAAGAACAACAGTAAAAGAAAATGCACTGCCAACGCCGGTAGAAACTTTTACAATTGGAATTAATGGTTTAGATCCTAATTTTGGTTACTTAGAAATGGCTTGGGAAAACTCTCACGTTGCTTTAAAGTTTGAAGTTCCTACTGCAAAAATTGCAACAGCAAGTATCGAAAAAACATTGGCTGGACCAACTTGGAATGACTATTTTGCTGCTGCACAATATTTGTTTCAATCAAATGGAAACATTGAAACTGCAAGAACTTACATTGATAAAGCTCTTGATATGAGTACTGAAAAACCATATTACGTTTCTAGATTGAAATCATTAATTCAGGCAAAACAAGGAGATAAAAAAGGCGCTGTTGAAACGGCTAAAATCTCATTGGCTGCTGCTGAAGCTGCAAACAATCAAGATTATGTAAAAATGAACAAAGACAGTATCGCCGAATGGAGCAGATAATATCTTTTACATTTTAATAAAAAAATCCAAATTTCTAGAATCTTGAAATTTGGATTTTTTTTTGGCTCTTTCCCTAATAAATATAATGTTGATTACTTTTTAGGCATTTCATCTTCCGGCAGAATAATTTTATTGAGCTCGGCATCTTTTTCAGCTCTTTTTTGAGCAGCTTTTCCTTTTCCAATAGGCAAACCTGCAGTTACATATAAAGATCTATTGTATACGTTTGGACCGTCGCCTTTCATTACAGGAACCAAACCATAATAATATTGAACCGTTAAATTCAAGCCATTTCCAACATTCATATGATAACCGGCTCCTAAAGCAAGTCCCGCATCAATAACACGAATTTGATCCCTGATATTCTTTTTGTAAACTACATCATCTTTATTTACCTCTTTCGAAAACTGATCAAAAGCTTTAGCTAACAATCCCAATTGCGGTCCTGTTTTTAGATAAATTCTATTTTTAAATTGGTATTTAATCAAAATAGGAACATTAAAATATCGAATCTCGCGATTTACAGTTCCGCCCGCAAAAGTATTATCTAAATTTACATCGTCTAGAGAATACAGCGGAATATGTCGCGCTCCCATTGGCGATTTTACAATTACACCAGTATTAATCATCCAAGCAGGGTTTTGCTTTGATCGCAAATCAAAGTAAAAACCTAGATTAAATCCAGGATTACTTCCAGAACTATCCAGATTAGAAATTGTCGAAAAATTCATACCGCCTTCTAAACCAAACTCTAAAAAAGGAGAATTTAACTTGTCACCAAAAATTAAGGAAATCAACACCTGGGATTTCGCATGTGACATACTTAATAATGCAGCAAGCAAGAGCAAACCTTTTTTCATACAATTCGGTTTAAAGTCCAAAACGATATTGAAGTCCTCCTAAAACCTGAGTACGACTTCCTAAAAATCCGCATTCTGCTCTAAACATAATGTGTTTGTTATATTGAAATTGAGTTCCAATAATAAAATTCCACATATCTTTTGGAGCTTTTTGCAAAGAATATTGAACAGAAGAGTTGTCTGCAGTACTCAAAGCACCATCAAGAGTAGTTAAAAAAGTACCAGCTCTTTCTAATGCTCTAGTTGCTGTATTGTGCTTAGCCGCATTTATAGGATTCGCTTGTTGCGCAGGAGTTAAACCATTCCACCAATTATCCACTTTTGTTTGATTCTCGGCTACTTTTTCTAAACCGCTGTCCACTTTTCCTTGTGCAGTAGTTAAATCAAAAATATCAGACAATGCAATATTTCCGTTAGTATCACCAGCAATGTGCACTCTGAAACCACCTACCCATAAAGCAATATTTTGATCTTGTTTATGAAATTTAAATGTTTTACCCAATCTAGGTCCAAAAACATAAGAAAAAGCAGGTTTATCTAAAGAGCTGATATCTGTCCAAGCCATATTCATGTCCAGTGCGAGCCAGCCGCCGCCAATACCAATTGTTGGAGTCATACCAAAACCAAAAGTTGTAGCATTAAAATTGGCTTTAGTGCTGAAAGAAGCAACTTGTGACCAATTATTATCCGCATCTGGAATCCATATTCCAGCATTAATTTTTGTAGCAGTATTTGCTTTACCAAAAATTCCATAGATATTTAAAAAAGGTAATAACCAGATGTCAGGTCGTATTGTAAGAGCTCCGGCTTCGACTGAAGATTTGTCAAAACGTACAATTTCATCTAAGTTGTATTGCGGACCATTATTGAAACCAACATTCAAATCACTAATATCGATTTGAGAATCCTGCCAAAAATAATTTACTGATAACCCTGCAGAATAAGGAAGCTTGTATCCTTTTTGAGCTACTTTCTCACCCCAAATAGGAAGAGCGTATGGGTATTCTTCTATTTTAAGACTGTCTTTTAATTGTTGATTTTTTTGTCCTACGATTTTATCGGTATAAACCTGACCGAAAATTTGTACACTAAAGAATAATAAAAAGGCTGATATTACTGTATTGCATTTCATTGATTGTGGTATTTGTTAATTAATAAAACTGCGCAAAATAAAATAGAACTAATGTATTCTTAAACTGATAGGTATGTACGATTCTGTTTTTTAGATATATAGGATATAAAAGGTTGAAATTTTGAATGTATAATATTATGTTAATTATTGTTAAAGTTAAATAAATTTTCTTTTGACTTGTACTATTTTTTTTAGAAAATGTAATTAAAAAGTGACATAGTAAAATAATTTGTTTCAACTAAAGAGATAAAGTATTATTTTTACAGTCATGAAATGGATCGCAATAGTATTATCACTTTACTTAACAGTACTTTCAAATATGCCTTGTGCAGATGTGGAAGTGGGTAGTGCTATGCATAAAACAGCTCAGTTTTCATCAGAAAATAATCATTCTCACGATAAAGACAATGATTTATGTTCTCCTTTTTGCGCTTGTAATTGCTGCGGAGCACAAATTTTGACTTTCCAATATTCTGTGAGTTACGATTTTCCTGCTGTTCACACCATTATTTCAACTTCTTTACCTAATTACATTTCTGTATTTACTTCTAATTTTTATGGAAGTATTTGGCAGCCGCCTCAAATAGTATAATGATAACCCAATTGTTTAGTTTTAAATTTTAAAACTAGAGAATTATTTGGGTCAGAGAATTGTGAACTTTTCACAAAATTACAAGACAAATTTTTGTCTAATTTCTCATGTCATTAAATATTTCAAATGCTAGATAAAATCATTCAGTTTAGTATACGAAACAAATTCGTTATACTATTGTTTACCCTTGTTTTAATAGCTTGGGGAAGCTATTCACTTAAAAAATTACCACTTGATGCCTTGCCGGACGTAACCAATAATCAAGTTCAAATTATTACAACCGCACCTACTTTGGCAAGTCAAGAGGTCGAACAATTAATTACATATCCATTAGAACAAGCTGTAAAAACAGTTCCAGATATTATAGAACTACGCAGTATTTCACGTTTTGGATTATCTGTTGTTACCGTTGTTTTTGAAGATGATGTCGATATTTATTGGGCGCGTGAACAAATATTTCAGCGTTTAAAACAAGCCGAAGAAAACATTCCAGAATATGCAGGTTCGCCTGAATTGGCACCAATTTCTACAGGTTTAGGTGAAATTTATCAATACGATGTTTATGCCAAAAAAGGATACGAAAATAAATACGATGCTGTAAAACTAAGAACCATTCAAGATTGGATAATTATTCCGCAATTGCAAGGAATTAAAGGAGTTGCGGACGTAAGTACTTGGGGCGGAAAATTAAAACAATATGAAATTGCCGTAAACCCAAATACATTAAACAGTCTTGGCGTAACCATTACCGAGATTTTTGATGCTTTAGAAAAAAACAATCAAAATACAGGCGGCGCTTACATTGAAAAAGATCAATATGCTTTTTTTATTCGCGGAGTCGGAATGGCAAAAGGAGTTAAAGATCTTGGAAATGTCGTGGTTAAAAACCGAAACGGTTCACCAGTTCTGGTGCGTGACGTAGCGCAGGTTCGCGAAGGCGTTGCATTGCGTTATGGAGCATCAACTAAAGACGGTAAAGGCGAAATCGTGTCAGGAATGGTTTTGATGTTGAAGGGAGAAAATTCCAGCGCAGTTGTAGATCGTGTTAAAGAAAGAATGATCCAAATTAATAAAAGTCTGCCAGAAGGTGTTGTTGCCGAAGCTTTTATCGATCGTGGAAAATTAGTTGATAACGCCATCGGAACCGTTACAAAAAACTTATTAGAAGGAGCTTTAATCGTCATTTTTGTATTGATTTTATTTCTAGGAAATCTTCGTGCAGGATTAATTGTAGCTTCTGTAATTCCGCTTGCGATGCTTTTTGCTATTATTTTGATGAATGCCTTTGGCGTAAGCGGCAATTTAATGAGTCTAGGGGCAATTGATTTTGGAATTATTGTTGACGGTGCCGTGATTATTGTCGAAGCTTCCATGCATCATTTGCAAAAACTCAAGCGTAAAAAAGAACTTTCGCAGGAAGAAATGGACGCTGAAATCTACAATTCGGCATCAAAAATTAGAAATAGTGCCGCTTTTGGCGAAATCATAATTTTGATTGTGTATTTACCAATTCTAGCTTTAGTGGGCACCGAAGGAAAAATGTTCAAACCAATGGCAATGACAGTTGGTTTTGCAGTTATTGGTGCATTTATACTTTCGCTGACCTATGTACCAATGATGAGTGCTTTATTTCTTTCGAAAAAAACAGAACATAAAGAAAATTTCAGCGACAGAATGATGCGTTGGTTCGAGAATTTATACACACCATTTTTAAGCAAAGCGCTTCAGTTTAAAAAAGTAGTTTTAGGAGCTTCTTTAGGATTGTTTGTATTAGGTGTTATAGTTTTTCAGAATATGGGAGGAGAATTTATTCCGACTATTGAAGAAGGCGATTTGGCTATTAATGCAACAATTATGACAGGAAGTTCGCTTACGCAGATGGTTGAAACTACCACTAAGTACGAGCAGATTCTAAAAGCTAAATTTCCTGAGATAAAAACAATAGTAACCAAAATTGGAAGTGGCGAAATCCCAACAGATCCAATGCCGATAGAAAGCGGTGATTTGATTATTGTTTTGAAAGATAAAAAAGAATGGAAAGGCAAGTATCGCAATTGGGTAGAACTGGCAAATGCGATGAAAAAAGAAATGGAAGTGATTCCAGGAGCTAATATTGAAATTTCGCAGCCAATTCAAATGCGTTTTAACGAATTAATGACAGGAAGCCGAAGCGATATTGCAATCAAGATTTTTGGAGATGATTTGGAAATTCTAGATTCAAAAGCAACTGAGTTAATTTCGAAGATTAAAAGCATTGAAGGAATTGGCGATTTAAAAGCAGATAAAGTAACAGGTCTGCCGCAAATAACAATTAAATACGATTACAACAAAATCGCCTTATACGGTTTGAATATTTCTGATATTAATCAAATCATTCGTTCGTCGTTTGCGGGAGAAAGCGCAGGAAAAATCTACGATGAAAGCAAACGATTTGATGTTGTGGTTAGAATGAATGAAGATAATCGTGCTGATATTACTGATGTAAGCAATTTGTTTATTCCGCTTCCAAGCGGACAGCAGGTACCACTTTCTCAGGTGGCGACAGTCGATTATGAGCAAGGGCCGGTTCAGGTGGTTCGTGAAGATGGGAAACGCAGAATTACGGTTGGATTAAATGTACGCGGACGTGATATTAAAACGGTTGTTGAAGAAATTCAGCAAAAGCTGGATAAAGATTTTAAACTTCCAGCAGGTTATTATGTAACGTATGGCGGACAATTTGAAAATTTGATCGAAGCGACAAAAAGACTTTCAATTGCATTGCCTATTGCTTTAAGCTTGATTTTAATACTGCTTTATTTTACATTCAAAAGTTACAAGCAGGCTCTTTTAATATTTACAGCAATTCCTCTATCTGCAATTGGAGGTGTTTTTGCACTTTCACTACGCGGAATGCCGTTTAGTATTTCTGCGGGAATTGGATTTATTGCTTTGTTTGGAATTGCGGTTCTTAACGGAATTGTCTTGATTTCGTGTTTTAACCAATTAAAAACGGAAGGAATTTTAGATCCGATGCAAAGAATCTTAATTGGAACCAAAACCAGATTACGTCCAGTTTTAATGACTGCTGCGGTAGCTTCATTAGGATTTTTGCCAATGGCGTTGTCTACAAGCGGTGGAGCCGAGGTTCAGAAACCGTTGGCTACAGTTGTAATTGGCGGATTGTTTTCGGCAACTTTATTGACTTTAATTGTTTTGCCGATTTTGTATTTAATGTTAGAGAGACTTAAACGCAAAGAACGCTAAGGTTTACGCAAAGGACATAAAGAAAATTAAAAAAAGATGAAAAACTTAAAATACACTCACAGAAATTTAACCTTTGCGAACTTCGCGCATTCTTTGCGAACTTTGCGGTTAAACAAGTTTCTATTAGCGAATAAAACGTTGTGGTTAATCACATTTTTACTGATAACCACACTGGCATCAGCGCAAACTAAAATATCTTTAGAAAAAGCAATTGAGCTTGCTAAATCAAACAATATTGATTTAAAAATTGCCGATAAGGAAATAGAAAAGCAGAAGACTTTACAAAAAACTGCTTTTCAACCAGATCCGCTTCAGGTGCAATATCAAGGCGGACAGTTTAACAGTGCGGATTATGATCATAATGTTTCCGTGCAGCAATTTTTTCCGTTAGGAAACATTACAAAGGCTAACAGACAGTTACAGGAAGAACTTGCAAAATTGGCAGAGAAACGTAAAGCTTTATCATCTTATGAAATTGAAAAAGCGGTGACATTGGCTTATTATCAATATTTGTACGGAATTTCGATTCAGAAGTTAAATTCTGAATTAAATGAGATTTATACCAAATTTCTAAAAAATGCTGAGCTTCGTTTTAAAACTGGAGAAAGCGGTAATATTGAAGTAGTAAGCGCCAAAGCGAAAGTAAAAGAAATCGAAACTCAGAAAGAACAATTGGCTTATGATATGGCAATTTATCAAAAGCAGCTTCAGTTTTTTATTCAAACGAATGAAAATATACTGCCAGATGAATCGACTTCGTTAAAGTATTCTTTTATTGAAAATCAGGATTCAAAAGCTGAAAGTGTAATGACCGATTTGTATCAGCAAGAAATTTCGGTTTTTCAAAAGGAAGCTAAAACATTTAAAGCTATGCGAACGCCAAAGGTAGGTTTAGGTTATTTTGCACAAACGATTAATAAAGAATCTTTATTTCAAGGTTTTACAGCCGGTCTTCAGATTCCGTTATTTGGAGGAGTAAATACAGCAAAAGCAAAAGCGGCTGAGATCAGTATTTCGCAATCACAATTGGCATTAGATAAAAATAGAATTATGCTGAATCTTCAAAAAGAAGAATTACAGAACAACTTCAAAAAACAGCAGAAGAATCTGGATTATTATCAAAATGAAGGTTTACAATACGCCAATCAGATTATTGAAACAGCACAAAAAACGTATGCAAACGGCGATTTGAGTTACTGGTCTTATATTAGTTTTTTAAATCAGGCAATCGATATTAAAAAACAATTTGCAGAAGCAACACATAGTTTTAATCAAAGTGCTATCGAACTCCAATTTCCAACCATCAAAAACAATTAAAATGAAAAACATACTTATATATTTAACCGCAAAGAGCGCTGAGGTTTCGCAAAGAGCACAAAGTTTAATTTCTTCGCGTACCTTGCGCTTTTTCCTTGCGTTCTTTGCGGTTATATTAATCTCGTGCAATGAAAAAAAGGCAGAAGAAACAAAAGAAGAAGAAAAGTCTACTACAGAAGTTGCATTAACAGAATCTCAATATAAAACGGTAGGCATTGAAACAGGATTTGTTGAAGAAAGGAATCTTAACAAAATCATCAAAGCAAATGGATATACTACAGTTCCTCCACAAAACTCTGCTGAGGTTTCGACTTTAATCGGTGGAACGGTGAAGGATATTTTTGTTTTAGAAGGAACTTTTGTCAATAAAGGAAAAGTATTGGCAACCATTCAAAATCTTGAAGTTATCGAAATGCAGGAAGAATATCATTCGGCAACAGCCAATGTTGAATATCTGCAGTTAGAATACAATCGTCAGAAAACATTAAGTGACGAAAACGTAAATCCGAGAAAAACATTTCAGGAAGTAAAAGCCAAATTAGCAGCGGAAAGAGCGCGAGCACAAGCCGCAAAAAACAAATTAGAAGCTTTGCATGTTTCTACAAAAGGAAGTACTTCTGTAGTTCCAATTGTGGCGCCGATTAACGGTTATGTGGGGAAAATTAATATTGCCAAAGGTGCTTTTGCACAAACGGGAGTTTCTTTGTTTGAAGTAGTAGACAATAGTCAGATGCATTTAGATTTGAATGTTTATGAAAAAGATTTAGGTTCAATTTCGATTGGTCAGGTTATCGATTTTGTATTAACAAACCAATCTAATAAATCAATTAAAGGAAAGATCTTCGGAATCAATAAATCATTTTCTAACGAAAGTAAAACTGTTGCAGTTCATGCTAAAATTGATCCTGCCGACGCAAAAGGATTGATTCCGGGAATGTATGTTTCGGCAAATATAAATATTGTTAATGCAACTGTTCCGGCTTTACCAAAAGATGCCGTAGTTCGAAATGCCGATAAATACTTTGTTTTTGTGCAGGAAGAAGCGCATGCCGAAGAAAAGCATGAACATACAGCAGGTGAAAAAGAAGAAGCTCACGAGAAAGAAGTTCATTTTAAAGCAGTTGAAGTGGTTCCAGGAACAACAGATTTAGGTTTTACAGAAATTAAGTTTGTTGATGCAATTGAATCAGGAGCTAAAATTGTTACAAAAGGAGCATTTTATTTGTTGTCTGCCATGAAAGGCGGAGGTGAGCATAGTCACTAGATTATTAGCCTAAAAAGTTTTTGATGTTGCAATGAATTAATTTTACAATCCCAATAACCATTGGCAGCTAAGTTTTTAAGATTTAATTAGAATTGCCTCCAGCTTTAGCTGGAGGTAATAAATTTGAAGTAGAATAGAGGCTTTAGTCAAACTCATGCAATTTTGACTAAAGCCATAAATTAGAATTTAGTTGACCTCCAGCTAAAGCTGGAGGCAATTAAAAGCAGTTGCTTTAAGACTTCGTCTCGATAGTAAAGGTTTCTAATAACAAATAGTAGAGTTATTTTTTAATAAAAAACTTAGTGGCTTAGTGTCTTTGCAGCAATGAACTTTGACATAAAAACCGTAAATTTAGTGCATTATTTAGAAAAAGTTTAAACAAGAAGTTTCCCCTCATGATACATCAAGATAAAGAAATAAAAAGCACAAAAAATAAAGCAAAATCATCCTGCAGTTGTTCGCATGATGAACCTGTACATTCTGATAATGACGGACATGATCATGGACATGATCACGAACATAACAGCGAAGGAAGTTTATTTAAAATGTTTCTGCCTGCCATCATATCCTTTGTTTTATTACTTATAGGAATTGGTTTTGATAACTATTTTCCGCAAACTTGGTTTTCAGGTTATGTAAGGATTGCTTGGTATGCTGCTGCTTATCTTCCAGTAGGTTTTCCTGTTTTGAGAGAAGCTTATGAAAGCATTATAAAAGGAGATGTTTTTTCGGAGTTTTTTTTAATGTGTATTGCTACAATCGGAGCATTTGCAATTGGAGAATATCCAGAAGGTGTTGCCGTTATGCTGTTTTATACCATTGGAGAAACATTTCAAGGAATGGCAGTCAGCAAAGCAAAATCGAATATTAAAAGTCTATTAGATTCACGCCCCGATGAGGTTACTATTTTTGAAAATAATATTGCTGTAAAAGTAAAAGCTTTTGAAGTGAAAATAGGATCAGTTATTCAGCTTAAAGCTGGAGAAAAACTAGGATTAGATGGAGAGTTATTATCAGATACAGCTTCCTTTAATACGGCAGCTTTAACGGGAGAAAGTAAACCAGACACCAAAAAGAAAGGCGAAACAGTTCTTGCAGGAATGATAAACGAGAATACAATTGTTCAAGTAAAGGTTACAACTGCATACAGCGACAGTAAATTATCTAAAATTCTAGAATTGGTTCAAACAGCAGTAACCAAAAAAGCGCCTGCAGAATTGTTTATTAGAAAGTTTGCCAAAATCTACACTCCAATTGTCGTTTATCTCGCAATCGCAATTTGTGTACTGCCAGCGTTTTTTGTAGATCATTATATATTTAATGAATGGTTGTACCGCGCGTTAGTTTTCTTGGTTATTTCTTGTCCGTGTGCGTTAGTAATTAGTATTCCGCTAGGATATTTTGGCGGAATTGGAGCGGCAAGTAAAAACGGAATCTTGTTTAAAGGCAGTAATTATCTGGACAGTATTTCAGTTATACAGAATGTTGTAATGGACAAAACCGGAACAATGACGGAAGGTGTTTTTAAAGTTCAGGAAGTAATTATTAATCCTGAATTTGATAAAAAAGAAATTCTGAATCTGGTAAATGTTTTAGAAAGCCATAGTACGCATCCTGTTGCAACCGCAATTCATAATTATGTGGGGCAAATTGATTCATCGATTGAATTGAAAAATGTTGAGGAAATTTCAGGACACGGATTAAAAGCACTTTTTAACGGGAAGGAATTGCATGTTGGTAATTTTAAACTCTTGGATAAGTTTGCGATACCGTACAATATAGATCCCAGCACAGTTGTTTATACGACAATTGCCATCGCATACGACAGAAAATTTGCAGGTTATTTGACCATCGCAGATGAAATTAAAAAAGACGCGCAGGAAACGGTTACTAAACTAAAAGCATTAGGTGTAAAAGTAACAATGTTAAGCGGTGATAAAACAAATGTGGTTCAGTTTGTAGCCGATAAACTGGGTATTACCAATGCTTTTGGAGATTTGCTTCCCGAAGATAAAGTAAATAAAGTAAATGAAATTAAGGCTAAAAACGAAACTGTTGCATTTGTTGGTGACGGCGTAAACGATGCGCCGGTTATTGCTTTAAGCACGGTAGGAATTGCGATGGGAGGTTTAGGAAGCGACGCCGCAATCGAAACTGCCGATGTTGTAATTCAAGATGATAAACCAAGTAAAATAGCAATGGCAATTAATATTGGAAAACAAACCAAAAAAATTGTCTGGCAGAATATTACGCTCGCTTTTGTTGTAAAGGCTTTTGTGCTGATTTTAGGCGCAGGCGGACTAGCAACTATGTGGGAAGCCGTTTTTGCCGATGTTGGAGTTGCCTTACTGGCAATATTGAACGCCGTAAGAATTCAGAAAATGAAGTTTTAAGTTTTGACATTAATATAGATAAAGCCCAATTCAAGTAATTTGAATTGGGCTTTATATTTTTAGTAGTGTTACTTTTTTAAATGTTTCTGTTCCTGAATTTCACCATTTCCAAAAGACCAATTTTCATGTCCATTATTTTCTAATAAAACAATGATAACATTATTGATTAAAATTGATGTTGTTGCCGAAATTCTTGTGGCAATTTGATGATATAACTTTTTCTTTTGTTCTAAAGTTCTTCCTTGTCCAGCCGTTATTTGAACATAAATTATTTCATCAGAATGTGAAATTCCGAGATAACTTTCTGGATATTTTATTTGATGAGGTTCTAATTCTTCAATAACATGGAAATAATCATCTTTTGGAATATTAAACTCTTCGATCAAAGAGTGATGGATCGATTCTGAAATAGTGTTTTTTGTTTCCTGAGAAAGTTTTTTGGGCAGACTGATTCGGACAAATGGCATTTTAAATATTTTTATGTTATTTGTAAAGTAGTGTCAAGGTTTTATAAAAATAAGGAAATAAAAATGATTTGAAATTCGAAGTTGTTTAAAATTTTAAATCAATAATCTGCCCATTATTTTCAAGTCTAATATCTGTTTTATTACTTTCAGAAGGAGTTCGGGTAGGATACCAATTTCGATTAGGTCTTACCATAATCAATAAACCTTCGTCATCGCCAATAGCAGCAAAAACTTCGCTGTTTGTATTTTTAGTAAAGAAGTTTAAGTCGTGTTTTGCGATTAATTGATTTCCTAATTCCAATGGATTTTCATTTACGATTCCAATTTCACTAATATTTAAAACGGATTTAGCGCTAAATTCTTCCGTTTGAAAATTATCGAGATCATGTCTGGCAATAAACTCTAATAAATTTCCATTATTATCATAAAAATAAACCGCGTGAGCATTCCAGTTTTCAAAATTGGTAATAACATTTTGGTCTTCAATTACAATTAAATCGACTTTGGCTTTGCACCATTCAATAGCTTCATCAAGTTTGTTCTCGGGAATATTGAAGGCAAAGTGATATATTGAGTTGAAATTGCTGTTTTCAACAAATTTTAAAGTTGAGTTTCCTGCTTTGATGGTAACAAATTCGGAGTTGTTTTCTATAATCGGTAAACCAAGAATATCTTGATAAAATAGTGCAGTCTGTTTAATATCTGCAGTCTGGAGTTTAATGTGTTCAAGTTTCATAAGTGGTATTTTTTATAAAAAGGAGAGTTTCTTTTTGTTACAAACAAATTTAAAAAATGACAATATCATTTTAGCTGCGGTGTCATTTTATACTTCAATGTGAGAATAGCAAATTGTTATCGAAAAAAGGAAAAGTATAGTTTAGATTTTGTATAAAAGTAAAGCCTGTTTTCATTTAGAAAACAGGCTTTAAGATTACGGTATTTAACTGGTTTATTTTGGCATTTCGGGTGTCATAATTCTTCTCGTTGGTGTACTTAAAGTTTCAATAAAAGCTAATAAATCGCTTATTTCTTCTTTATTCAAATTCAACTTTTTAAGCGCAGGATCAACTTTTGGAATCAAAGAATCTCGTGCTGTTCCCAAATATTTTTTTTGAACAGGAGAGGGATTTCCTAAATTATAAAGTTCAACAACATCAAGCAAAGTTGGAAAATGTCCGTGATGCATCCATGGCTTAGTATTTACTACTTCACGAAGTGTAGGCGTTCTAAATTTGCCAATATCTTTTACATCTTTAGTAACATTATAACGTCCAAAATCTTCATTTTTTGTTCCAAACAAAGTCTGTCCGTCATTATGAAATTCATTGTCACTAAAATAAGGAGTATTATGGCAGTTAATACATTGTGCTTTGGTTCGAAATAAATGCAGTCCTTTTACTTGCTGATCGGTGTAAATGTCTGATTTTCCGCTTACAAATTGATCAAATTTACTTTTCGGACTATTAATTGATCTTTCAAATGTAGCAATGGCATATTGAATGCGTTCTAAAGAAACTTTTTTATCTCCAAATGCGGCTTCAAAAAGCGGTTTATAGCCTTTAATTTTGGCAATTTTATCAACGGCAATTGTTAGTTTCTCATTCATTTCTAAAGGATCTCCAATAGGAAATTGTGCTTGATCTTCTAAACTTTTTGCACGTCCATCCCAAAATAGTGAAGTGGCGTATGCCGAGTTTAAAATGGTCATAGAATTACGTTTTCCTGTTTGGCGGTCATGACCAAAAGAACGCGTTAAATTGTCAGTCCATCCCAATTCTGGATTATGGCAGGATGCGCAGGCAATTTGTCCGCTTCGAGATAACCTCGGATCAAAAAACAATACTTTGCCTAAACTTTCTTTTTCTTTAGAATAAGGATTATAATCAGGATAAGGAACGGCAGGTAAAACTCCAATATCTTGAAATTTCGACTTATCGATGCTTTCGTGTAATTCTGCCGCAGGCCATTTGGACAAATCCCCGCTAGAATAGATTTTTCGTAATTCCTGAATATCAATGTAATTTGGCTGCTCAATGCTTTTGTAAGCCGTTAAACTTACCAAAAAGAGAATAGGGAAGATTAGCTTTTTCAATTTTGTTTTTTGTGTTTTTGTTCTTTTTTTGAATGTACTTTTTTTAACAGCTTTAGATTTGTATAATGTGTAAATCTAAAGCTGTCATCAAAAATTATAGATCAACTTCTTTAGGACAGTTGATGTTTAAAGCTGCTGGTTTAGGATATGTTCTATTGTTGTATATTCTATATTGCGTAGAGACAGTTCCTCCAAAAAGTGCATCGTTTGTTAGTTTTAATTCGAACGAAATTTCAAATAAACCAGTACTAATTTCTTTGTAAGTTCCTGATCCTGAAATTGCAATTATATGCTTGTTTTTATTGCTTCCTGTAATGGTAATGTATTGCGGAATTACTAAAACATTTCCGTTTGTTTTACTATTTCCGTTTGCTGGAAAAAACTCTAAAGCAGATGAAATATTAAATCCAGGTGAACTTGCCGCAGTTGTGCTTTCGTTGCTGAACCATCTTTTTAGGTTAAATGAATTTGTGGTATTTGTTCCAGAAGCCACATTAAAACCAATTCTGAAAGCATCGTGATAAACGTCGTCATTTGGATTTGCAGTTCCTTTATCGCTGTATAAAACAGCATTTTCATGACTTTTAGGAACAACAATTGGAAAGGTAAAGGCATTGTAAGCCTGCCATGCACAAACACCGCTTCTATCAAACCAAGTTTCGCCGTAAGTAAGGTAAAAAGCGTTTGATAAATCATAAAATTTAGATGCCGGATTTGCATTTACATCTCTTATTGATTTGATCGGTTTTACGATTTGTAAAATCGTGTTTCCTGTTGCAGTATAATCACCAGCATTTACTAATGAAATGGATGATTCATAATACACATCATCGTTTTTAATGTTTTCTAAAAGGGTAAAATGATAGGTAACAGAATTGCTGTTTGCTTTAAAAGGATCATGGGTTAATGAATAATTAAATCCATCTAAGGATTCAAATATTTCAAGATTTTCCATTTCAGAAGGAAAATACCCGTTTGGAAAATTAACATTAAAGTCAAATTTTTCTCCCGCTTCTCCTTTGATGTCAAATCGACTTATTGGAAATGTATAATTTGTTGTTATTGGAGCCAAATCAATTTTGAAGGTATCATTTTTAGCTTCCGTATTCAGGTTTCCAATATGAATACTTGGATCTGATATTGTTTCGAGTTTCAATGTAATACTTTGGTTTGCGGTCCATCTTTTATCAAACGAAATAGAAATCGTGTCGGTTAATTTGTTTCCTTGAAAAACAAGTTCATTGACAGGATTTAATCTGAAACCTGAATTGTCGCCTGTTATCGTCGAGCTGAAATTCGCTGTAACGGTATTTTTTAAGGAATAGGCTGTTAGAGCAACTGGGACTTTTAATGTTTTTATTGCTTTATTTACATAGTTCGACTGCGGAATAAGAGTTCCATTAATCGCAGGATATTCTAAAGGAGTATTGTCGCTTTTTACGAAAAAGTTAAATCTTACGTGCGGGTCAATTTCAGAGCCCATTTTGTAATCATCTTTAGAACAAGAAAAAATAAATAATACAGTTAAAGTTAATATGCTGAATATCTTAATACGATTCATTTTGTTGTAAGTTTTCATTAAGATTAATATTATAGATTGGAATAGGCAGTACAAATTTTAGCGACGGATATTCGATGTTGCAATTGTTTGAAATGCAACCGTCATTTCTAGTAATTCCTTTTTGATTACGAGTTAAATCAAAGAAAAGCTGTCCTTCAAAACACAATTCTTTTCTTCTTTCTAATAATAGTGCCTCTTTTAAATTGGTTGTATTGGTAAGCAATGAAGCATTTGCACGGCTGCGAATGATATTAATATCGGCAAATGCAAGATCAGATCTATTGTTTTCTAAAGCAGCTTCGGCTCTTATTAAATACATTTCGCTTAATCTGAAAGCGACATAGCCGGCATTATCCTGAAACTTTTTAGTAAAATTGTAATTAGCACCAGTAAGCACTCCGTTTATTAAAGTAGGCAGGGAGGCAGTAACAAATAGTTGTTTTCTTAAATCGCCGTTTTCATATAAATTAATTAAGTCATTTGAAGCAACATATGCAGCATAATTAGATCCGTTATATCCAAAATAAGATGACATTGATGATGACACAGAACCTTCGGCATCTTTTGGAATCGAAAATTCTAATAATGTTTCAGAAAGAGGAATATCTGCCTGCGACCATTGTGCAATTAAATTTGAGGAGTTTACTAATGTTATACCTGAATTTGCAATAACATCATTTGCAGTTTCATAAGCATTTGCCCAGTCTTTTTTATACAGATATACTCTTGCAAGAAGTGCTTTTGTATTGTTTTTATTGAAAAATGAATACGATGGTCCTGTTAAAGCGGCGTTGCTGGAATAATTGTCTAAAGCTGTTCTTAGATCAGCAATAATTAAAGAATAAGTTTCGGCGGCTGTTTTTCTTGCCGGGTATTTCAAGCCAGACTTAATAGATTCAGTATTATAAACAATTCCTAAATGCGATGCATTTGGTGTGTAACCGTAATTTTGACTGTAAACTAAGGAAAGTAAAAAGTGTGCATAAGCTCTTATCGTTAAGGCTTCGGCTTTTATTTGATTTTTCTCAACATCAGTGGCATCAGGCAGCGACGGAATATATTCTAGAATCAAATTGGCTTGATTTATAATAGCATAGCTGCCATCGTAAAATAACTTAAAGTTGCTGGTTTCAGATAAATCTTCAAAAGAATATACAGCTCTAACATTTGGCGCAGCCGTAATTTGTCCTTTACTATTTCCAGCTGAAGCAGGAGTAAATTTTATGTTTCCTCCCTGCATATCAGCATAAACAGCAAAACGTTCGCCTCTGGTATTTGCTTCAACTTCACGATACAATCCGTTTAAGGCAGTTAATACACCTTTCTTATTTTGTAAAAGTTCGTCTATAGAAGTTTGTAATCCAGGTTCTTGCTCTAAAAAGTCACTGCAGCTTTGTACCGAAAATATTAGGACAGCAATTGTTATATATTTTAAATATTTCATTTTCTTAAAATTTAGCATTAACACCAAGCGAGATTGTTCTGGCTTGTGGATATGTATAATTAAATTCGCGTATTCCGTTCATTCCTTTTGGACTTTTTTCTTTGTACCAATACGCGACATTAGTTGCATCTGCAAAAACGGCAAGTGTATCTAGAAATGTATTTTTAAGCGGTATATTATAGCTTAAATTAATATTACTCAATCTGATATAAGTCGCATCATAAACATATTTGCTGAGGTTTGCCACGATTGGAGTTGAAGTAACTGCCGGCTGTGACACAATGTCTCCAGGATTTCTCCAATGATCATTAGCATTAACAGAAAGGTTTCTGTTGAATGTATTTGAATATTTATCGATAAGAACATCTTTTGCTAAGAATTCACCGCCAATTTGAAAATCTCCCCTAAATGACAAAACAAGATTGCTGTAAAAAGAAAAACTATTGTAAAATCCTCCAAAAGCATCCGGTTGTCTGTCTCCAATTGGTTCCCAATCTGCGATAGTATACAATGATCTATAAGTCATAATATCGTAGATTTTGCCGTTTTTCTGTACCAAGTCTCTTCCAGTTGCAGGATCAACGCCAACCCAGTTTAATCCCCAAATGGTAGTGGTGCTGTAGCCTATTTTTTGTGCAAGCGCCATTTCGGCTTGAGAATAATCACTTCCTAAACCTTTTAATTCTGTTACTTTATTTTCTATTGTAGAAATATTAAAAGCCGTAGTCCATTTAAAAGCATCACTTTTAATCCATTTAATTCGGGTTGAAAATTCAAAACCTTTATTATACATGGTTGCCGCATTTAATTGAAGAGAATTATAACCAGTTTCAGTAGGAATATCTCGTATTGCAATCAAATCGCTCAAATTATTATAATAGTATTCAACAGAAAATTCTAGACGTTTAAAAATATTAAAATCGATTCCGCCGTTGAATTTTATGTTTTTTTCCCAGCTTAAATCTCCATTTGGAGCTGTGTTCGGAACTGCGCCGTCTAGACCATTATAACCATTTTGATGAATTGTGTATAAACCTTTAGATCTATAAGAACCAATTCTTGAATTTCCTGTAGAACCGTAACTGGTTTTCAATTTTAAGAAATCAATCCAAGAATTAGAATTAAGAAAATTTTCATTACTTATAATCCAGCTTGCACCTGCGCCGCCATTGTAAGCAACATTGCTGTCAACACCAAAAACAGAACTTTCGTCGCGACGGAAATTAGCTAAAAAGTAATAGCGCTTTTTATAATTGTAATTTACTTGAGCAAATGCCGAAACTCTCGAATTATTGCTTATATCATTTCCAAATGTTTGATTGTTTTTTGATTCATCTTCCGGCGTATTTGGGTTATCATCCATAACAGCATCCGAAATAGCATTAACTTGATTTGGATTCACAAAACCCACAGCTGATTTATAATTAAAATTGGTTTTATCCTCAGCAAGTTCAAAACCTAAAACTCCATCAATACCATGGCTTTCAGTAAGCTGTTTCTCGAACAAAAGTTGTCCCTGCCAGTTCCATTTTGTAGAATTTCGTTGGTTTATAAGACGGCGTCCCCATCTAGGATAATCAATACCATTCAACTTAAAAGTATTCAAAAATTGTCCGCTTTCATTTTCAGCAGAATAGTAGCGATCCTGTTCTTTATCTGTATAATCAATACCAAAAAGAGTAGAGAACTTTATCGCTTTGTTAAGCTGATAAGAAACATTTAAACTGCTTAAAAGACCGTAAGTATTAGTTTCATTTTTATTTTGTTCAATTGCCGCCAGAGGATTTCCTCTGGTAATTCCGCTTGAGCCTAAAAAAGAGTAAGAACCATCTGCGTTATAAGGAGACAGAGTAGGAAGGTAAGCAAATGAATAAAAGATATTTGGAGCGTGCTGCTGTACAAAACTTGGATTAAGCATTAAGCTTACATTTAGATTTTTATGGTGAAAACCTAAATTAATTCCTGCATTTAATTGTTTCGTATCATTACCCAATTGAGGTTCATCAATTTTGGTATAACTCACATTAGTGCGGTATGAAAATTTTGAAGTTGAACCTGAAACATTAAAGTTGTATTTATTGTAAACACCAGTTCTGTTCAATAAACTAAACCAATCTGTGTTTACCCCGTTATAAGGTGTTAAAGCACTTCCTGGTGAAGTATTTTTTATAAACTCATTACGCAGTTCAGTATACTGCTCGCCATTTAAATATTTAATTTGATTAATGGCTGACGAAATACCAAGCTGATTTGAGAATCCAAATTGTGTTTTTCCCTTTTTTCCTTTTTTAGTTGTAATTAAAATTACGCCATTTGCACCATCAGCACCATAAATACCAACTGCAGCGGCATCTTTTAAAACCGAAATACTTTCTATATTCTCTGGAGCAATCTTCATTAACGGGTTAGAAAATGTTTCTGTAGCATCTCCATTTCCACTAAAAAAAGTACTGTCTAAACCAAATTCTTCGCTCATAACAACACCATCAACAATAAAAAGAGGCTGTGTAGAAGTTCCAGTTCTAGCATTTGTAAAAGAAGGCAGAGTACCTTGTCCGCGGATATTAATTTTTACAGGACCTCCAACTCCTGTTGTATTTTCAACCAAAACTCCTGCAATTTGCCCCGTAATCATTTTATCAACAGATTCAGAAGCTTGTTCAACCGCAATATCTTTTGCGTTCAAAGTAGAGATACTTCCCACGATTTCCTCTTTTAACTTTGTTGTACCGTATGATGAGGTAATAATAACCGGATTCAGCTCATCAGTAGTTTCTTGAAGGTGAAAAACAAATTGCTTTTTATTGTCCGCTTTTTGCGATTGCGTTTCCATACCCAAAAAGCCAACTTCAAGAACAAGATCATTGATATTATTTCCTTTTAACAGATAAACAAATTTTCCATTAAAGTCAGTAATAGCTCCCATTCCAGTTCCTTTAATGCGTATAGTTGCACCCGGAAGCGGTAGTTTGTCTTTTGCATTATAAACCGTACCGCTAATAAATCTTTCTGTTTCCTGCGTATTTGCAGTAACGTCAGGAACAGCTTTCGTTAATAAAACCTGTTTTTTCTGAATGTAGAAAGAAATATTTTTATCCTTCAATAACAGTTTCAAAGTGGTTTCAAGAGACGCATTATTGACATCTAAATCAGCCAGCTGATCAGCATCTATTTTTCGTGCATTATAAATTATTCTAAAATCAGTCTGCTCTTCAATCGATTTGATAATTAGGCTTATAGGTTTGTTTTTTACATGTAACGTTATTAATTTATTTTGAGAAAATCCTTTAAATCCAGATATAAGTATGGCTAAGAAAAATAGAATTTTTCTTAAAACGGGTTGTATCGTAAATGTCATGTTTATTTATTTATCGAGGATTGGTAATGGTAATGGTTTTTTGTTCAATTGAATAATTAAAAGGCGTGTCACGTTTTAGAAGATCTAAAATGTTCTCGACACTCGATTCGCTGATTTTTATAGTACCAGTAAAATTCTGTCTGGCCAAGTCAGAATTTTCATTGATAATCTCAACGTCATAGGTACGTTGAATAATCTTTGCGATTGTAGAAAATGGGGTGTCTTTAAACACTAATTCACCTTTTGTCCAGGCTGAGTAAAAGGCAGGATCAACATTTTTTAAAGTAATTTTTTTTGCATTATGCTGCCAAGTAGCCATTTGGTTTGGCTCAAGTAAAACAACATTTGCAGGATTTGCAGTTTCAAACATTTCAATGCTCCCTTCTATCAAAGTACTGTTAATAGTTGGGTTTTCTGGATAAGCGCTGATATTAAATTTTGTACCAAGAACCTTAATATCAACCTGATTAGCGTTTACAATAAACGGATGCTCCTTGTCTTTGGCAACATCAAAAAAAGCTTCACCAGTTAAATAAACATTTCTATTACCGTTGATGCCAAACTGCTGTGGATAACGCAAAGTACTTCCTGCATTTAAATTCACAATTGTACCATCTGAAAGTTTAAGTTTGAATCGTTTTCCGTACGGAATCGTAAGTGTGTTATAAACCACTTTTTCATCAGAAGTTTTACCAAAATAAATGATTTCGTCAGGAAATTTTCTAGCCACTAAATCTCCTTTATCATTTAAAAGTGTAGTTTGATTTTTCTCAGAAAAATATTCTAAACGGCCGTCGCCAAGTTCTAGAACAATCTCTTTTGAAGTTTTAGAAGTATTAGTTAATAATAAAAATGTCGTTCCTAATCCTAAAAGAACTAAAAATACTGCAGCATAACTTAAGTATTGCCTCAGTCTGTTTTTTGGTTTCATTTGAATTACAGAAACAGCATCAGTTGCAGCGACGTTTGATAAGCCGGAAAGAACCCAAGCTTTTTTTGCGGCGATAAATTGTTTTTTGTTTTCGGCAGAAGCTTCAATCCATTCAAAAAGTGCCTGAACTTCTTGCTCTGAAGCTTCGTTAGAAAGGTATTTATTTATTATTTCTGATGTCATATTTAAATATTAAACTTCTGGTTATAGTAAGTACACCTCAGAAATAAAAAACCCTACCTTTTATTCTTAATTATTATAAATAAGGATAAAAATAAGAAATAAATAATCGGATAGTTTTGTTTTTAAAATCTTCAAAGCCTTTGTCATGTGGGCTTCAACAGCTTTTAAAGTAACTTGCATTTCTTCGGCGATTTCTGCATTTTTTTTATTCTCAAAGCGTTTTTTTATAAAAACTTCTCTGGTTTTAGGAGGAAGATCATTAATCGATTCTTGAATTATATGTTCGAGTTCAGTCAATTCTAAAGTATCAAACTGAAGCGAATTTAAAACCTCAATATCCAGTTCTCTCTCTTTATAGTTCAATAAATCATTCTTAAACTTATCCTTTACCTTGTTATGACGAATTAAATTCAAACATTTAGATTTGGCGTAAGTAAACAAAAAAGCCTGAATTCCGTTGATAGAATCTACGCTTTCTCTATTTTGCCACAAATGAAGTAAAGCTTCTTGCGCAAGGTTTTCAGCTTCGTCTGAGTCGTAAATAAATTGAACACTAAAAGATTGAATTCGTCTGAAATACTTGTCGTAGAAAAATTTAAACGCAGTTTCATCACCTTCCTTAAAGGACAGGAATAGATTTAATTCGAAACTGGTATTATTGTTCATTAAACGAAATTTACTTTGAAAAAGCAATATTAAGTAAATTTTGAAAAGTACTTCGATTTGCTAAGAAAGCGGCAAATATAAAAGTTTATTTATATTAATTCTAAATAAAATTCAAATAAAGATTAATTCGAATGTTTTTATTCAGAATAGGTTTAGAAAGTTTTATTTAAGACAAAGTAATGTCATTTCGACCAAAGGGAGAAATCACACAAATATATCTACAAAGTTTTGGCAGCAATAGCAACGGAATTTTTAGTGTGATTTCTCCTTCGTCGAAATGGCAAATCTATGAGTTTAATAAATTCGCAATCCCGACAGCTGTCGGGATTGCGAATTTTGCAGTCAAAAAAACGTAAGGATTAAATGACCTTACGTTTAAAATTCCTCCATCCAAAACCAATCAGCAGTAAATTAAAAAGCAATAAGGGTAAAAACGCTTTTACAAAACTAGTTTCAGAGTTATCATTAAAAGTTTCAACTTTAAAATTCTCCCATTTTTCCTGATTAACCGGAGCATTGTCAAATATTTTTGGATAGAAATATAAACGCAGCTTTTCATGAAATTGTGTCGTTTCTTTTAAAAATAAAAGCTGATTTCGTAAATCTGATTTTGCAATTTCATTCAACTGAATTTGAGTATGAAGCGTTGGAATAAACTGTGCAATAAATTCGCCGGCATTATTGCGCTGCTGCAGTTTAGTTTCTAATTCTTTTGAATGAACAGCAGATTCATCGTCACCCATTTGCTGCATTGCATAATACCAAAGCCAGCTGAATTCCTTATCAGGCAAAGGATAATTTTTAAACTGCGGATAATGTTTGTAGAATTTATCCAACGTTTCCTGCTTGTCCATATCCCATTTTTCGTGGTAAGCATTTCTCTGCGTAAGCGTTAATTCTAAAGCCTCAGGAACTTTGTATTTATTGATAATGTACGTATTAATTCCAGCAGGAAGAATTATAATCAAGAATAACCAAATCGTCAATAGAATGACCGCATTGAAGTTTGAGTTTTTTTGCAGCGAAACAATAAAAAAACAAATGGCAAACCAAAATAATAAGTACAAAACAGAAAGTCCGTAAAATACCATAAACGATTTGTCAATTGGAATTTGTAAAAAGATAACCGCTGCCAAAAGAATCAAAGTCAGAAGTCCAATTAAAATTAAAATTCGGATGTAGAATAGTTTCAAGATGTATAAAAAGGTATTTGGACTCTGTGTCGCTACAATTTTCCAAGTTCCAGATTCTTTTTCTTCAGAAATAATATTATATGAAAAAGCGATTATCAAAAGCGGAAATAAATACAAAAGCACAAAACTAAAATCGATATTTCCGGCTAAAAGATTGCTCGGATTATTAAGTTCTGAATCGTATTTCTGAGCTTCGAGACCACGAATAGTAACGCTTTGAATAGACGGATTTACATCGCGTTGTCCAATTGATAAACTGTTTATAGGCAGTGTTTTATTAACCAGCGAAAACTTGATGTAGTAGAGCAGAAGTCCAATTTCGTCTTTATGAAAAGCGGCATTTCTCGCTATATGTTCCTTTTGGTAAATTGCCGCTTCAGTAATATTATTCTGTTGTTTTTCCTGAAACTGATGTCCAATTAAAAGACTTATAAAGCCAATTGCGAGTAAAAAAAGCAATCCAATTTTGGTGCCTTTCGAACGTATGAAATTTTTAAATAAGAGTACTAACATATTAAATGGCTTTTAGGTTTTTAGCAGCAATTCTGATCAAAATAAACAACAGAATTACCCACAAAAGAATAGAAATAACAGAGGCGATTTCGGTTTTTAAAACCTCCCAGATGCTTTTAGGTTCATAATGAAATTCTTCAACATCAGCCCAATGTTCCTTACCAATTGTTAAAGGTTTATCGTTAGGCTGCGGTTTTTTATTGCTGATGTATTTTATTTGTAAAGCATTCATTTTTTGTGCCATTTCATAACGATATTTCTCGGCTTGTTTTTGAAAATCGATGTACGAATCATAATCTGTATTTGATAATCCCATCGATAGATTTTTCATTGCGATGTAGGGATTTAGGAACGAAACAGCTTTAGAAAAACTATTTTGCTCAGCATAAATTTGCAGAAGATTTTCTAAATGTTTATTGTAAATATTTGAGCTGATTTTTTCGCCCTCAGTCATAATAAAACCAGAATAATTAAACGGAAGCTTTTGTACGGAATCGACTTTGTAAACTCTCAATAAAGAATCTTTTATAGCCTTGTAATGCACATCGTTTGGATTATGACTGTCGCCTTGTTTCAAAATGTCTTTTTCGATATCGCTGTTAAACTGAATTTTTGAAGGTGCTTCATACAAATACGCTCCAATTGCCTGAGTTGTTCTTGGCAGAATAATGGTAAAAATCAACCAGATTCCAATTAAAGAAACCAACGCTTTTTTTGATGTTTTGCTTGAAGCCGAAATCAAAACGGCAGCAACACAAAAGAACATCAGATAAATAAAATGGAATGCAATAAACAACAGCATTTTAATTGATTCATCTGTCGAAATGGAGAAGTTTTGAAGCAGTAACCAAATCAAAACCAAAACAATAATAGTTGGAACAAAAAGCAGCATAACGACGCTTGCAATGCCTAGGATTTTACCAAACAAAAGTTGTTTCCAGCTGATTCCTTGACTTAAAAGGATTTTTAAAGTCCCGTTTTCCCTTTCGTAAGCCACAGAATTAAATCCAATAAAAAAGATCAACAACGGAAGCAAGACCTGCAAAACCATTGCAATACTGATTTCGCCAAAGCGAAGCATACTGTTTGAGAATCCTGCTTCAGAGAAATTAGCCGTATTTTGTTTGTGGGCTTCAAGGAAAATCGCATTTCCAAAAAACGGTTCCATTCCAAATTCGAAAACACTTAAAGACGTACTTTTTCGAAAAGCAAAATTACCGTAATGCGCCATTCTATGCGGATTTTTATCTGGATTTTTCAACCAGTCTTCGCGGGATTCATGCTGATATTTTTCGCTGGTTTCGTTTTGACTTTTGTAATTGTCCCAGCCGGAAAACGCTGCAAATAGGAGCAGAGCACCAATAAAAAGTGTAATTACATATATTGCAGCGTTTTTAAAAACAGAGTTCTTAAAATGTTTAGCAATAAGTATTTCGGGGTGTAATAATTTCATGTTAATTAAAATTTACCTGTTGAGTGTAATGTTTAAACACATAGAAACATAGCTTTTGGTTGATTTTTACAAGGCGTTTCATTTGTATAAATTCATATAACTATGTGTTAGAAACTAGTTTCTTTCAATTATCTTTTTTAGAAAAAAAATCTATGTTTCTATGTGTTTAAATGTTTCTCACTTCAACGAATTAAAATTTATAAGTTACAGTAAGGCTTGCATTTCTAGGACTTCCCGGAAACAAACGCAAATAATTCTGCGCACCAAGCCAATAGGTTTTGTTTAATAAATTGCCAGCATTTACAGCAATCTGTACATTACTTTTACTTGGTTTATAAAACAAAGCAGCATCAAAAATGGTAAAATCAGGAAGTGTAAAATCTCTTGTAAACCAAGGCACTTTACTGCTTTGGTATTGAACTCCAAAACCAATTCCGAGATCTTTTAAAACAGAGTCAGAAGCAAAGTTGTAACGGGTCCATAAATTGGCGCTGTTTTTTGGTGTATTCTGTTTTCTGGCACCAATTAATGCTGGATTATTGTCTTGAATAATTTCGGCATCGATATAACTATACGAAACATTAATCTGCCAGTCAGCCGTAATATATCCGGCAAGATCACACTCAAAACCACGGCTTCGTTCAGCACCTCTTGTCACCAATAAATCGGGATTTGCAGGATCATTGGCATTCATTAAAATATTACGCTGATTGATTTCATAAATCGCGGCGTTGAAACTCATCGAATTATTTAAAAAAGTCATTTTTACACCTGCTTCTTTCAAATCACTTTCAAGAGGATCAAATAAACTTCCGGCAGGCAAAGTTCCTGTTTGCGGCATTAAAGTTACCGTATTTGACTGTGGCTGATAACCTTCAAGATAAGTTGTATAAACATTAATTGCATCGTTTACCGCATACGTTATACCAACTCTTGGCAATAAAGCGGATTTCTTTACTTTTAATTCTTTACTGGTGTCATAATTGGTAATGTCTTCAAACCATTCATTTCGCAGTCCCAATAAAAAAGTAAATTTTTCCCATTGTATTTGATCTTGAATATAAACCGCATTTGTAGTTGTTAAGGCAGATGGCAGAGCGGTTCTAACATTTAAAGTATAATCGTTAGGACTTGTGATTTTATAAGTCGGATTGCCCAAATTAAAATATTCAACATTTGGTTTAGGCATCACTACGCCGTCAATGGTAACCGTTTGATAATTTGCTGCATTTGCTGCGACAAAAGAACCTGTAACTGTTCCGTCTTTCAACAAATAACCTCTTGCTGCATTTTGTCCGCCGCCTTTATTTTTGTTCCAGCTGCTTAAATCATAACCCGTTAGTAGTTTGTGATTTAATTTTCCAGTTTTTAAATTAAAATTAAAATAAGTACTTAAGTTGTCGATATCCCAATTTTGCTGACGCTGCACAAATTGCATCATAGCCAGATTGGTAACAGGTTTATTGTTCATATCAACCGCAAAAGCATTTGTAGTTCTATGTTCCTGAAGATCTTCTGTCCATGTTTGTTTCATATAAACAGCATTAAAACCAATTTTTGAACTGAATTTATGAGCAAAATTGGTTGTCAAGATCATTTCTTTCGATTTAAAAAAATCACTCGGCGCGCCAAGATTTAAGCTTATCGGAGTTTTGTTTAAACTGGTTTTTCCTGCAACAGCGCCAAAAATCGGCTGACCTCTGTCTAGAATTCCGGTCATATTGCTTAAAATCAATTCCGTATTAATAGCTGTTTTTTCATTTGGGATATAGCTGAAAGAAGGAGAGAATAAAAACGATTTGTTGTTAACTAAATCACGAAATGATTTTGCTTGCTGATAGGCGCCGTTTACACGATATAAAAGCGTTTTGGATTCGTTTAATGGACCTGTAAAATCCAAAGTTCCTCGTAAAGTGCTGAAACTTCCAACGCTCAAACTAACTTCTTTTCTATCTATTGCCAATGGTTTTTTTGTTACTAAATTGATGCTTCCGCCCGGATCTACAGATGAAAATGTTGCACTCGACGGACCTTTAATAACTTCAACACGTTCGATATTACTCGTTAAAGGCTGTAAAAAGTAGTATTGGCGTGTTCGCATTCCGTTAACAATTTGACCTTCTTCATTTTGACTGATTCCTCGAATGGTATATTGATTGTAATAACTCGCAGGAATAACGCCGCTTGACATTTTTACTGCATCGGCTAGATAAAATGCAGCTTTATCCGCAATTAATTCTTTGGTTATTGTCGAAATAGACTGCGGAATATCTTTGTTTAAAGCAGCAATTTTTGTTGCAGCAAACGAGTAATCGCTGTTGTATTTTTTGGTCGATCGACCTACAATTTCAACCGTTTGCAACTCATTTCGTTTGATAGAATCCGGAGCGATTGTGTCTTTTGATCTCCTGTTAACCGTTTGAGATTGTATATAATGTGTGCCAATTATTAAAAATAAAAGGCTGAATAAATGTTTCATTTTTTTGCTTTAATGGAAATTTCATTTCCTTTTATACCGTTTGTAAATACAGATTTTCAAGTTCATTTGCAGAGATTTTGTCAGCTTCGATTACCGTAACTAAGTTTCCCTGTTTCATGATTCCAATGTGCGAAGCCACTTCTCTGGCTCTAAAAATGTCGTGTGTAGCCATTAAAATAGCAGTTCCATCAGCAGAAAGTTCTTTTAAAATCTGCGAAAATTCATTAGAAGCCTTTGGATCCAAACCGCTCGTAGGTTCATCTAACAAAAGCACTTTTGCTTTTTTGGCAATGGCAATAGCGATTCCAACTTTCTGACGCATTCCTTTAGAATAACCTCCTAAATCTTTGTTGTGCGCCGCGGCTTGCAAACCGGCTTTTGTTAAAAAATATGTCAATTCTCCGGCAGAATATTTGAATCCTGCCAGCGACGAAAAGAACTTTAGGTTTTCTAAACCGCTTAGATTAGGATATAGCATAACCGTTTCAGGAATATAGGCTACGTGTTTTTTTGTTTCCTGCGTATTTTCTGTAACCGAAATATTATTGATTCGCAGCTCGCCGTCTGTAGGTTCAATAAATCCAAGAAAAAGATTAATTGTTGTTGTTTTCCCTGCACCATTTTGACCTAAAAGAGCAAAAATTTCACCCTCTTTTATAGTTAGATTTAATTTGTTCAAAGCAATATTGTCACCATATTTTTTGGTAAGATTCTCAGCTGTCAGCATAATTTTTAATGTATTTTGGTAAGGTTTTAATTATTGATATAGAAATTTCAGGCTGTTACAGGTTTGTAAAAGCTTGATCTTTAGTTTTTAAAAGGAATCGAGAAAGAGTTTACTGAAATTAAGTATTCATTTATCCGAACTGATTTTAGAACAAAACAGTTCAAATAAAAAATCATAATAAAACACGATTTTGCTTATTTACAGTGAAATAGGCATTGCGCAATTTTAAAATTGTGACGAATAAATTTGGTAAACTAAAGTAATGCGGGCGGCGCACGCAGGGCAAAAAGACTGCCTTTGAAAAATGTAGAAACAGTTTGAGAATAAACAAACTGATAAGATATTTCGACAGTTACTTTATGAAAAGATAAGGTCTGAAAAGAGTTTGGAATAAATGTACTAAATGCAAAATGACAAATAGAACAGTTTGTATCTACAGAATGGCTGTGTGTTATCTCATTTTGACCAGCACTATATTTGTGATCGCAATGTTTCTCCGATAATTGTTTAAAAACGTGTTCGTAGGAGTGAATAGTCTGAAACAGCATTGTAAACAATACAGTTAAAGATATTACGAAATTGACAACTACGACTTTCTTTCTCATTTAGTGGTATTTCTGTGCGCTATTTGTTAGTATCAGTAGTAAAAACAAGTAACGCAACAGTGTTGCAAATATAGTATCTTATTTGTTTTAATAAAAGATTATGAGAATTATTTAAACTATCCTGACTTATTTGGAGGTTTGATGTTGTTGTTTCTGTTTAAAATTTATGGTTTTAGGTGTTTTATGAATTAGTATTACCCATTTTTATCTCAAAAATAGATACGTATTATTCCTGTTAAAAGCATTAAAAAATGTTATATAATGCAGTTTTTGTTAGTCAGCCTGTTATATAATCCCTATTTTTACCTTACTAGGACATTTTTTAAGATTCATAAAATACATTTTTTATGATTTACTTTTCATCTTAATTAGGTCAATTTCTGTTAACGAGTTTCATACTCAATAAAAAAAATACATATGAAAATAGGATTAATCGGATTCGGAAAAACTGGAAAATCAGTAGCTTCAATACTATTAGAAAATAAAGGATTCTCTTTGGAATGGGTTTTAAGACAAAGTAAAGTTTTAGAACACAGATCAGTTCCAGAGTTTTTAGGAATTGAATCAGAAGAACCTGGATTAATCTATTCTAGTTCTAATACTGGTGTTGAAGAGCTGCTGGAGAAACATCCAGTAGATGTTATCATTGATTTTTCGTCAAGTGAGGGAATTTATACTTATGGAGAGTTTGCTGCGAATCGAAAAGTAAAAATCATTTCGGCAATCTCACATTATAAAGAGAAAGAATTAAAACTGCTAAAAAAATTAGCCAATAAAACCACTGTTTTTTGGTCGCCAAATATCACTTTAGGAGTGAACTATTTACTATTTGCGGCTAAATTTTTAAAGAAAATTGCGCCTTGGGTTGATATTGAAGTAAACGAAGAGCATTTTAAGAAAAAAGAAGGAACATCTGGAACTGCTGTAAAAATTGCAGAAGCCTTAGATATTGAAAAAGAAAATATAAATTCAGTTAGAGCAGGAGGAATAGTAGGAAAACACGAGGTTATTTTTGGATTTCCTTTCCAAACCGTGCGGTTAATTCATGAATCTATTTCAAGAGAAGCCTTTGGAAACGGAGTTGTTTTTGTAGCCGAGAATTTAAAAGACAAGAAAAAAGGTCTTTATAATTTTGAAGATATTTTGACGCCTTATTTTGCGGTATAATAGTTTTGTTACTGCAAAGGAACTTAGACGCTAAGTTTTGTATTAAAATATTGATTAAGCAGATTATTTGTCATTTCGACTGAAAGGAGAAATCGCACTAGTGAGTCAACAAAGATTGGCGATCATTGTTACGGCATTTCTAGTGCGATTTCTCCTTTCAGTCGAAATGACATATTTTTTATCCTATTAATCGGCGGCTTAAAAAAAAAAATTACATCAAAATTTATTTCCTCAAAAGTACAGCCTTGCTATATTCATAATTCATTTTTGCGATAGAAAGTACCGAAATTCCTTGTGGGCATTCGATTTCGCAGGCTCTTGTATCAGAGCAGTTTCCAAAACCTTCAGCGTCCATTTCTTTCACCATATTTAATACTCTTTTTGAAGCTTCTATTTTTCCTTGAGGAAGCAAAGCCAAATGAGTTATTTTGGCTCCGACAAATAAAGCTGCACTTGCATTTACGCAGGTAGCAACACAGGCACCGCAGCCAATACAGGCGGCAGCATCAAACGAAGCTTCGGCAGTTTCGTAAGATATTGGAATACTATTGGCTTCTGGCGCTTGACCAGTTGAGGCTCCAATAAATCCGCCAGAAGTTATAATAGAATCAAAAGCACTTCTATCGATTTTTAAATCTCGAAGCACTGGAAAAGCTTTTGCTCTAAAAGGTTCAATATAAATAGTTTCGCCATCTTTAAAGCTTCGCATATGAAGCTGGCAGGTTGTCGTATTTTTTAAAGGTCCGTGTGCACGTCCGTTAATCATAACACCGCACTGTCCGCAGATACCTTCTCTGCAGTCGTGATCAAATTCGATAACACGTTCTTTTTTCTGAATAAGCGATTCGTTCAAAAGATCAAGCATTTCTAGAAAAGACATATGCTCAGAAACACCGTCTATTTCATAATCTACGATTTCTCCTTTTGAGGAAGTATCAAACTGACGCCATATTTTTAAAAATAGTTTCATATGCCTTTAGTTTTTGTTTTAGTTTTTGATTTTTACGTAAAGCATTCTGTTTTCAGCTGCTTTTCACATTTCACAACTGACCATTTATTTATAACTTCTCACTGCAAGCTCTACAGATTCAAACACAAGAGGTTCTTTATGCAATTTCTGCGGATGATCTTTTCCTTGATATTCCCAAGCCGAAACATAACAGAAATCACTGTCATTACGAACTGCTTCACCTTCAGTAGTTTGATATTCTTCTCTAAAATGAGCTCCGCAGGATTCCTCTCTCTGTAAAGCATCATAACACATTAATTCAGCCAATTCTAAATAATCAGCAATACGGCCTGCCTTTTCTAATTCACTGTTAAGTGTATCGTCGCCTGTAATTAACAGGTCTTTTTCAAACGAAGCTTTTAATTTTTTGATTTCTATAATAGCCTCTTCAAGGTTTTCCTTGGTTCTAGAGAGACCGCATTTTTCATAAAGAAGCTTTCCGATAGTTTTATGAAAATAATCTGCACTGAGAGTTCCTTTACTGTTTAAAAATTTGTCTAATTGTGTTCGAACTGCTTTTTCGGCCTCTTCAAAAGCAGGATGATTTGTATCAAATTTAGGAACATTTAATTCTCCTGATAGATAATTCGGAATAGTATACGGTGCTATAAAATAACCATCGACGCAGGCTTGCAGCAATGAATTTGCGCCCAGTCTATTGGCTCCGTGATCAGAGAAATTAGCTTCACCTAAAGCAAATAATCCCGGAATTGTGGTCATTAATTCATAATCAACCCAAAGTCCGCCCATTGTAAAATGCGCTGCAGGAGAAATCAGCATTGGTTCTTTATAAGCATTGATTCCCGTAATTTTCTCGTACATCGCAAAAAGATTACTGTATTTTGCTTCTATACTATTTTTTCCCTGTGCTTTTATGGCATCAGAAAAATCGAGATAAATAGCATTTTTCATTGGTCCAACGCCATGTCCCGCGTCAATTCTTTCTTTTGCAGCACGTGACGAAATATCTCTCGGAGCTAAATTCCCGAAAGAGGGATAACGGCGTTCTAAATAGTAATCTCTTTCTTCTTCAGGAATTGTATTTGGATTTCGATCATCTGCGGCAGTTTTGGGAACCCAAATGCGTCCGTCATTACGCAGTGATTCCGACATTAAAGTAAGTTTGGATTGATTGGCGCCATGCTGAGGCAGAGAAGTTGGGTGAAACTGAATCCAGCTTACACCTGCCATATAAGCGCCTTTTTTATGTGCTCTCCAAATTGCAGAACTATTACAACCCATTGCCAATGTCGAAAGATAATATACTTTTCCGTAACCTCCAGAGGCTAAAACTACAGCATCTGCACTGTGACGTTCTAATGCTCCTGTTTCAAGATTTCGAGCAATAATTCCTTTTGCTTTTCCGTCAATAATGACCAAATCGAGCATTTCATGACGTGTGTATGTGGTGACTTTTCCTGTAGAAACTTGTCTCATTAAGGCTTGATAAGCACCCAATAAAAGCTGCTGACCTGTTTGTCCGCGGGCATAAAAAGTTCTTGAAACTTGAACACCTCCAAAAGATCTGTTGTTTAAATAACCGGCATATTCTCTCGCAAACGGCACGCCTTGTGCTACCGCGTGATCTATTAGAGCGGCAGAACATTCGGCTAAGCGGTAAACATTTGCTTCGCGAGATCTAAAATCACCGCCTTTGATAGTATCGTAGAACATTCTGAAAACGCTGTCACCATCATTTTTGTAGTTTTTGGCTGCGTTAACGCCGCCTTGTGCAGCTACAGAATGTGCTCTTCTTGCTGAATCTTGAAAACAAAACGATTTAATATTATAGCCTTGTTCTGCCAGTGATGCAGCGCAGGAAGCGCCAGCAAGCCCAGTTCCAACGACAATAACATTTAGTTTTTTTCGATTTGCAGGATTTACAAGCTTGGCTTTAGCTTTATAAGTATTCCATTTATCGGCAAGAGGGCCTTGAGGTATTTTTGAATCCATTATTTTTTTAATTTAAAATGAATAACTCGTAATAGAAGAATTTCTGCTAAAACTTAGAATACTAACAATTTGTAAGCTCTAATTTATAAATAATAATTAATATTCAAAAAAGTATTACAAGATTATTCTGTTTTTGATTTTTACGAATGCTTTAAATTATTATTTTCAGCATTAATTTTATTTAGAATAATTAAAAATAACTTGCGTAGAAAAATATTAGCAATTACTTTTGCCAAATAAAACTTAAAATTTTACTAAAATGATTATAAATATGATTAAGAAAGTTTGCTTTTTGGTGCTTTTCTTGAGTTCGTTAAATATGATGAGCCAGAACTTGGGTAAAGTAAGCGGGAAAGTTTCGCTAAGCGGAAAACAACCGGCAGAAGGTATTTCTGTAGTTCTAAAAGGAACAAAATATACGGCTGTTACAAATGATAACGGACAATTCGATATTAAAAATGTTAAGCCAGGTTCATACATTATAAGTGTTCGCGCAGTTGGGATTCATGCAGTAGAAAATGAGATTGAGGTTTATTCAAACCAGACTACAACTAAAAACTTTTCACTTTCAGAAAGTCAAGAAGATCTTGAAGAAGTTGTAATTACAAAAAACAAATACAAGCAGGACAAACCTTCTTTGTCATTGCGTCTTCAAACGCCTGTTTTAGAAATTCCGCAGAACATTCAAATTGTAAGCGCACAGACTTTAAAAGATCAGCAGATTGTGAGTATGAGCGACGGAGTAATTCGTAATGTGAGTGGTGCTGTACGTTTAGAGCATTGGGGAGATATGTATACAAATATTACAATGCGTGGTTCACAAATTCAGGCTTTTCGTAATGGTTTTAATGTAGTTTCTTCTTTTTGGGGACCATTAACGGAAGATATGAGTTTTGTAGATCATATTGAGTTTGTAAAAGGACCTGCAGGATTTATGCTTTCAAGCGGTGATCCAAGCGGACTATATAATGTGGTGACTAAAAAGCCAACGGGAATTACAAAAGGGGAAGCGACTGTAATGGCAGGAAGCTATGATTTTTACAGAGCAAGTATAGATCTTGACGGGAAATTGGATAAAAAAGGTAAATTATTATACCGTTTTAATGGTGCTGCACAGAAAAAAGGTTCACATCGTCCTTTCGAACATAATGATCGTTATGTAATTGCGCCAGTTATTTCATATCAAATTGATGATAAAACAAAAATTACGGCGGAGTATAATTTTCAATATGCAAATATGACTGAGGTTGGTTCTTTTTATGTATTTGGACCTGAATCTGACGGATATGCAACATTACCAGTTGGTTTTACAATGACACAGCCTGGTTTGCCAGATACTAATATTCAAGATCACAGCGGCTATTTGATGTTTGAACATAAATTTGACGATAAATGGAAACTTACTGCGCAAACATCCTATTTTAAATATATTCAGCAAGGATATAGTTCTTGGCCGGGAGTAGTTGGTCCGGGTAATGTAGATAGAAATTTTGACGGTGTTTCTGAAGGAACTCTTGCAAAAGGAGAAATTATTAGAAATGTTGGTATTTGGGATGCTGAAAGTAATATGTATTTAGGACAAATATTTGTTAACGGAAAATTCAATACAGGTTCTGTATCGCATAAAGTATTAGGTGGAGTTGATTTAGGTAACAAAGATTATATGGCAGATTGGGGACAATCGCATGATCTTGATACTGTTGATAAACCTTTTAATGTTTATAATCCAGATTACGGAACTCCATCTAATGGTTTTCCTGAGTTTGATCATAAAACACCTTTAAGCCAAAGAGCAGGTGGACTAATGAGTTCTAAATATGCTGCTGGTTATATTCAAGATGAACTTGGTTTTTTTGAAAATAAATTGAGATTAACACTTGCTGCAAGATATACTTGGTTAAGTCAATCAAGCTGGGGATCTACACAAGAAGACAGTCATATTACGCCTCGTGTAGGACTTAGTTATTCTATTACTGAAAATTTAGCGGTTTACGGTTTATATGATCAGGCTTTTACACCGCAATCGGGTGTTATTAAAAGTGGAGAAAGTGTAAAACCACTTACAGGAAACAATGTTGAGTTTGGTTTTAAGAAAGACTGGTTTGATGGTTCTTGGAGTACAACATTGGCAGCATACAGTATTTTAAAGAAAAACGAATTAACATCAGATCCTGCAAATACTCCGGGACAGCAGTTTAGCCTTGTTTTAGGTGAAAAAAGAGCACAAGGAGTTGAGTTTGATTTGAGAGGGAAAATCTTTGATGGTCTTAATTTAATTGCAAATTATGCGTTTACAGAATCGGTTGTATTAGAGTCTAATGTTTCTACTATTACAGAAGGCTCTATTGTTCCTGGTTATGCAAAACATACTGCAAATGCTTGGTTAAACTACAGTATTCAAAACGGAACTTTTAAAGGTCTTGGAGCGTCTATAGGCGGAACTTATCTTGCAGGACGATTGACAGATACTTGGAGTGTTGGACTTGAAAAACTTCCTAACTATTTTAAACTTGATGGAGGTTTATCTTATGACACTAGAAAGTTTAAGGTTACGGCAAACGTATTTAATATCTTGAATAAATACCTTTACAGCGGTTCGTACTATTCATATCTATCAGCTTATTACTGGCAGACAGAACAGCCAATCAATTTTAGAGTTGGTGTAACATACAAGTTTTAATTAAAATCGTAGAATTGTTATAAATGAAAAAGCATCCGTCAGTTTTGGCGGATGCTTTTTTTGTTTATAGTTTATAGTTTATTGTTGTGAAAAGTTTGCCTAAGCGGATGCTGTGATAAAGAAACTTTAGCCACGGATTAAGAGGATTTTTTAATCTGTATCAAAATAGCTTTTACGCAGATTTAAAGAGATTTAATCAGATCTCCTCAGATTTAACTATTTCTAAGATCAAAAATAAATCTGCTTAATCTGCAATCCCGATAGCTATTGGGAGCGGCGAAAAAAACTATCCTTTATGTATTAAAGGAATAAGTTTTGTACCAATAAGTTCTATGGCATTCATTAGCTGAGAATGTGTTAATCCTGCATTATCCATTTGAAAAGTAAATCTCGATATTCCACCAAGTGCTTCGCTGTGAAGCAGAATTTTTTCGGCAGCTCTTTCAGGACTTCCTACAATTAAAACACCCAGATCATCAATCAAACCATCAAATTTGTCTTTTGTTACTGGAGGCCAGCCGCGTTCTCTTCCTAATTTTGTCCAAAGTTCTGAATATCCAGGATAATATTCTTCGATTGCTTTTTGGGTTGTATTCGAAACATAACCAGGAGAATGTAAACCTACTTTTAGTTCATGTGGTTTAAAACCTGCTGCTTTTCCAGCTTCACGATATAAGTCTATTAACGGACGAAAACGATGTGTTTGTCCTCCAATTACGGCAGCCATCAAAGGCAATCCCAAACTTCCTGCTCTGACAAATGATTCAGGAGTTCCGCCAACGCCCAGCCAAACAGGAAGTTTTTCCTGTAATGCTCTAGGATAAATTGGCAGATTATTTATTGCTGGACGAAATTTTCCGCTCCAGTTTATAAATTCATTATCTCTAATTTGTAAAAGCAAGTCAAGTTTTTCCTGAAAAAGAGCATCATAATCGTTCAGATTATATCCAAAAAGGGGATAAGCTTCAATCGAAGATCCGCGGCCTACAACAATTTCAGCCCTTCCTTTAGAGATCAAATCAAGTGTTGCAAAACTTTGATACACACGCACAGGATCAGCAGCACTCAAAACAGAAACGGCACTTGCCAGTCTGATGTTTTTTGTCCTCGCTGCAGCGGCACTTAAAATAACAACTGTAGCCGAGTCAAGAAACTCTTTTTTATGATGTTCTCCAATTCCGAAAACGTCCAATCCAACCTGATCTGCAAATTCAATTCTTTGCAGCAGTTGTTCCATTGCATCAACACTGCTTAAAGTGTTGTTGTCGCCATACATTGCCGAAGCAAAACTGTCAATTCCTATTTCTATCATAATAGTAAAGATATTAAATTTATTTTTTTCTCCTCTCAAAAAAAAGCGATTTTAAGATTGTTGATATTAGTCAACTGTACCTGTAAAATAATTGTTTTTTGTATCTGTATCTAATCTGTTTTGCCCGCTAATTTTGCTTTGAAACTAAATAACTATAGAAATGAAAACCACTAAAACAGCCAGCATTCAGTTTAATGAAGTTAATGTATCATCATTAAAATCTGTTGTAAATATGTGCCAGAATAAAAGCGCTGTGAATAGTAATTCTAAAGACAGATCATCATATTTAATAAATAATTTAGGGCTTCCATTAAGTGTTGCTTCTTTTGAGAATCGAGTTATTGGATATGCTTTTGTTACCATTAATAATGCTGAAGAACCTGAAATTAATTCGTATTGGGAAAAAGAATTTTACAGTATTGAAGCGGAGCAGAATTTGAAATCTCATGCAGAAACGATTTTTCATTCAACTTTTAAAGATATAGAAACGCGTTCCATTAAAATTCAGAATGCAGCTGAGAAACTATCCAATTGGTTAAGTGTTTGCAATTAATTTTACAAGGGTTACAGATTTAATTTTTATATTTTTACAGGGTACAGATTAAGAAGTAAAAAGATGGCAAAAGAAGTTTTATATCTAAAAATTGCAAATATAATAGAAGAGCAGATATTCTCTGAAACTCTAAAAATTGGAGACAAACTTCCGTCAATTCGTGCTTTGCAAAAGTTGCACGACGTAAGTTTAAATACAATAAAACAAGCATTTTTAGAGCTCGAAAGTAAATCGTTGATCGAATCTCGACCAAAATCTGGATTTTACATAAGTAAAACTTCAAATAGAAAGTTGGCAATTCCTTCAATGAATAAATTAAAACTATCTGAAAATCAAGCTGCGCCAGAAGATTTGATTACTAAGGTTTTTGATACGCTGAAGGATAAAAGTATCAGCAGATTTTCATTAGGAGTTCCTGATGAAAGTCTGCTTCCAATTGCAAAACTGAATAAAGGAATTCTTAAAGCGGCACGTAATTGGGCAGAAAGCGGCACAAGTTATGAGCCAGTTCAAGGAAACGCTGACTTGAGACGAAATATAGCAAAATGGTCACTTATATTAGATGGGAAGTTATCTGAGGATGATTTTGTAATTACTTCAGGAGCTATGAATGCTATTTATAATTGTTTAATGGCAGTTGCCAAAAGAGGTGATACTATTGCAATTGAAAGTCCTGTTTATTTTGGAATTATTCAAGTTGCCCAAACTTTGGGACTTAATATTATTGAGCTTCCTACTCATCCAGTTACAGGTGTCGATTTAGAAGCGTTGAAAAAAGTGATTCATAAAATTGATGTCTGTTGTTTTATGAGTAATTTCAGCAATCCGCTTGGAAGTTTGATGCCGGATGAAAGCAAAATCGAATTGGTAAAAATGCTCACACATCATAATATTCCACTTATAGAAGATGATTTGTATGGCAATCTTTTCTTTGGGAGATCAAGACCAAAACCTTGTAAATATTATGACGAAGCTGGTATTGTAATGTGGTGCGGTTCTGTTTCTAAAACTTTAGCTCCAGGATTTAGAGTAGGCTGGGTTGCTCCAGGAAAGTTTAAAGATCAGATAATCAGAGAAAAATTAGTACAGACTATTTGTCAGCCTTCATTGTATCAAGAAGTAATTGCTGATTTTTTAGAACACGGCAGATACGATCATCATTTAAGAAATTTTAGAAATACATTATATACTAATTCACTTCATTTTCAACGAACTATCGAGGATTGTTTCCCCGAAAACACAAAGATTTCGCAGCCGCAGGGAGGCTCTTTTCTTTGGCTTGAATTAGACAAAAGCATTGATACAGCAGTACTTTTTGATACGGCTGTAAAACAAAAAATAGGTTTTGCACCGGGCAGAGTTTTTACACAGCACGATCAATACAATAATTGTATGAGGCTTAATTTTGCTGTTGAATGGAATGAAAAAACCGAATTTGACTTAAAACGATTAGGTCAGTTAATAAAGAATACGATTTAAGTTTTTTATTTCAAGTAAACGTTCAATTGTTTTAAATTAGTGAGAAAATCCAAAAGAAATACTGGTTATAATAATCAGAATAACGATTAACGTAATCACGACATACAAATAATCTTTTTCAAGGAAGAATGAAAACAAAGAGAATATAACCCTTAAAACTGGTGTCAAGAAGAGTAAAATGATTCCAAAATAAATTAGATACTCGCCGTTACCTCGAATTACTCCGTGATAAACAGTCGCAATTACTTCAAAGATATTTCGGTCATTTTCTTTAAAAACCGAATAATCTTCAATGTCGCTTCCGTGATGCATTAAATAAACGATACCTCCAATAAAAGCTACCGATAGAGAAATCCAAACACCATAACGCAGTAAATTACCAATAATGGTTTGAAAATCTTTTTCTCCAAATTTTTCGTGCTGCATAACTTTAGATTTTTCCATTAAGTCCATTATATATCATATTAATTGCGAGAACAAAGATCAAGCAGGCAAAAAAGATTCGTAGTTTTTTAGGGTTTGTTCTAACCAAAATTTTAGCACCTGCCATAGCGCCAAACAATACACCAATAACAACCGGCATACATATTCCGGGTTCAATATATCCTTTTTGAATATAAATTACCGAACTCGCCATTGCCGTAACGCCCATCATAAAGTTACTTGTTGTAGTTGAAACCTTAAACGGAATACGCATAATATTATCCATTGCAATTACTTTAAAAGCACCAGAACCTATTCCGAGTAAACCAGACATCATTCCCGCAAGTCCCATCATGCTAAAACCTCCAATAACATTTTTTGTTCCGTAATGAACAACTTCTCCGTTATGAGTGGGATAAGTTCCTTCTAGTTTTAGTTTTTTAGCCAAAGGACTTGATTCTAAAACAATATGTTCTTCTTTTTTTCTAAGAGAATTTATTGCCGAAAAAATCAATGTAAGTCCAAATAAAACAGCAATGAAAGAAGTAGGAGCAATTGCCGAAAGTAAAGCGCCTCCAACGGCACCAATAGTAGTTGCGATTTCAAGAAAAATCCCAAGACGCATATTTGTAATTCCTTCTTTTACATAAGCCGCCGCAGAGCCGGAAGAAGTTGCAATTACCGAAACTAAAGCAGCTCCAATTGCATAATGTATATCAACACCAAGTATAATAGTTAATAGTGGAATAATAATTATACCGCCGCCCAATCCTGACAATGAACCAATAAAACCAGCCATAAAAGCGCCAAGAAGCATAATCAGGGTAAATGTAAGTACTGTCATTAAGATATGTTTTGTTTGTGGCTAATTTACGAATACATATCAGTTCCTGAAAAAATAAGAGGCTTAAAAACGCCTTAAAAAAGTTTTTATTTTATGATTTAATGTTTAGGTATATTGCTTGGAAATTCTTTTTTATATAAGGTGCAGCGTTGTAATAATTAAATTAAGATTACTTTTTTAGTAATAATGTTTTGTAAGGTAATTTGTCGTTAAAAATATAAAAATGTATATTTGAGTTTAAAATTTGATATTTTATTTTATAAAAAAACACTTTATGGAACAACAGAATATATTTGAAAAAAGTTTTCTAGGTAAAGAATATAAAAAAGCACTAATTATATTATATGCTTCATTATTTTTGATCTTTTGTTTTTACTTTTTAGGAGAAATATTAGGTAAAGCTTTATTTTATATAAGCCATTAAATTAGACTTTAAAGAAGGCTGAGGATTCTATTCAAAGCAATCAAGAAGCAGATGCTGCTAAAAATAAGTAAAAAAGAATGAATTGTTTTTTAACAGTATTCCAAAAGAAAAATAGTATTTACATTCTGAAGTATGTGCTGCTTTGTACTGTCATTGTTCTTCTTATCGAAGGCATGAAAGCTTTGCTTGATTTTGAAGAGGTGATAAGTAATAAATTAGAAGAAAGTTTCTTTAATAATTTAATTTGGAGTTGCTTTGGAGCTGTTTTTTTTTCTCCATTATTAGAAGAGACAACATTTAGATTGTCACTAAGAAGGAATGTGTATTTTCCAGCTAGTATTATTATATGTCTTGTTTTTCTTTTATCGTCAACTTATATTTATACTCAAGTAAGTTGTGTATTGTTTATCCTGTTAATTTTGGTTAATCAGTATAAAAAGAATTTCTCTCATAGATTAATTGAAATTTTACTTATTTGCTTTTCAGTTATAAGTTTTGTCTTGATACATTTTGATAATTATGACAAAAGAGAATTACATAGTTTAAATCCGTTTGAAATAGTACTGTTATTTATGCCTCAATTTATACTCTGCATTATATTAACAAAAGTTAGACTAGAAACGTGCTTTATTAATTCTTTAATTATTCACTCTTTGTACAATTTAATTATTTTAACATTCGCATTAATATTTAACTATTGAAAAAATATTGCTAATACAAAAGAATTTAATCTAGTACAGTACATCAAATCCTATTATCAACCGCAAAAGTGGTTTTAGCAATTGTTGAGAGTAGTAAAGCTGCAGCCGCACTGGTAAAAACAGAATAATCAAATGGTGCTTTTATCGAAACAGAACCAGCCATTGCGAGAGCAAAAAGAAGCATTAAAACCGCAGTGCCAAAAGCTGCAATTCTAGTTTTAAATCCGCTGAGTAATAATACGGCGAGCAGAATTTCAAAAAATGTGGCTGCGGCACCTAATATTTCTGCTGTAGATTTACTTGCCCACGTGTTAAGAGACTGCGTATAGATGACAAAATTTTCCCAGTTTCCCCACGCAACTGCGTTAGATCCTGGTGCGCCCCAAAGTCCAAATCGATCTGCTACTGCCGAAAGCATTGTAATTCCTAAAACTATTCTTAATACTAATCCTGCATCTGCTGTCGATATGTTTCTCATCTATTTTTATTTTAGTTAATTTGAAGATGTTCCAAATTCTTTTTTACCAAAGTTTTATGTCCAACGGGTTTAAAACCAAGCTTTAAATATAATTTTTTAGCATTTGGATTAGCTTCTTCTACAAGTAAACCTAAAGTCTCTTTATTTTTATGAACGTATTTATCAATTAAAAATTGCAGAATTGCAGAACCAATTCCTTTTCCCTGATGTTTAGGATTTATACCTAAAGAGTCAATATAATACTCTCCAGCCTGCGTTTCATCTTCGGGATTAAAATCGGGATTATAATTGTTTCTCACATATTCGATTATCGGATTGCGCAATTTTTGCAAATCGGCACCATCATAAAGATTAACTGCACCAATAATTTCATTATCAGCTTCGGCTACATAACAATTTTGATAGGAATATTGATTGTTTTCTGTTTCGACAAAATGCTGCAAAAATTCAAGTGCGCTGTTATAATCGTCTTTGCAGATAAATTTATAAATTATGTCTTCCATTGCAAGTAATAAAATCGGCGCAATGTATTTAGAATCGGAGGCAGCAGCTTTTCTGATAATCATAATAGAGTATTTTACTTTTTACAAATTTACAATTATAATATTCAGGGCAAGTAATGACTTTAAATAGAGATTAACTTATTATGCTGAATTTGTACCATTATAGGATTAAAATATACCATATTTAAAATTTAATCTCCTTGTATCTTTGTTAAAGTAAACCAGTTGAGGTAAGTATTAAAAAAGAGAAATAACGAAATAAAAAAGTATAAAAATGAAAGCAATAGGATTTAAAACATCATTGGCTATAGCGGAAAAAGACAGTTTTATTGAATTTGAAACGTCAAAACCAGTTCCTGCTGTCCATGATTTATTAGTAAAAATAGATGCCATTTCAGTAAATCCGGTAGATTTTAAAGTTCGTCAGAGCAGTGCTAAAGATACCGTTTTAGAAAATCCGAAGATTATTGGCTGGGACGCTGTTGGAATTGTAGAAGCTGTCGGCGAAAATGTTACGCTGTTTAAAAAAGGAGACGAAGTTTATTATGCGGGTGATATTACAAAACAAGGAAGCAATGCCGAATATCAAATTATTGATGAACGAATTACTGGCAGAAAGCCAAAATCGTTAAGTATTGAAGAAGCTGCTGTTATACCGTTGACAGGTTTAACAGCTTGGGAAATTTTGTTTGATCGAATCCGAATAAATCCGGAAAAGGACAAAGGAAAATCAATTCTAATAATTGGAGGTGCCGGCGGAGTTGGGTCGATTGCAATTCAGCTTGCTAAAAAAATCGCTGGTTTAACTGTGATTGCAACAGCTTCGCGTCCAGAAACGATAGATTGGTGCAAAAAACAAGGAGCTGATTTTGTAGTTGATCATAAAAACTTAATTGCATCTGTTAGAGAAGCTGGTTTTGAAAATGTAGATTTTATTTTAGACTTTGTCGACACGAACTTGTATTGGGATTTAATGGTTGAATTGATAAAACCTCAAGGTCATATTGCTTCAATTACTGGAAGCAGTGATCCTGTGGCGTTGAATAAATTGAAAAGCAAAAGTGTATCTTTTTCCTGGGAGTTAATGTATACACGTTCGATGTTTCAAACAGAAGATATGATCGAACAGCATAATATTTTGAATAAAATAGCAGATTTATTAGATGAAGGTGTTTTGAAAACCACTTTAAATGAAACATTAATAGGTCTTACAGCAGATAACCTTAAAAAGGCGCACCAGCTTTTAGAGTCAGGAAAAACGATTGGAAAAATTGCAATAAAACTCTAAGTTTTTCTTTAAAAGAATTCAAAAGTCCAATTCAACTCGATTGGACTTTTTTTTGTAAATTGGTGAAATTCTATAAGTTAAAATGTAAATCATGTAAAAGTTAATATCCTTAATTTTAGATATTTGTTTGTATTAACCCAAATTAACTAATAACTGCTATGAAAAAAATTAAATACATTTTTGTTCTTTCAACTGCTTTTTTGACGTTTAGCTGTTCAAGTAATGATAAAGCAAAGAATGATGGAGGAACAAAAACGGATCCTGTAGAAAAAGAAAAGCCAAATTCTAATTATAAACCTGCATTTGCAGGGCAAACCCGAGTAAATGGTGTGACTACGAATACTGCGTTTCAGGCTGTTTTTCTTACGTCAGAATTAACAAATCCGTGGGGAGTAAAAAGTCTGCCAGACGGACGTCTTTTGGTTACTCAAAAAACAGGAACAATGCGTATTGTTACTCCTGCAGGAGTTGTAAGCGCTCCTATTACTGGTTTGCCAGCAGTAAATGCTTCAGGACAAGGCGGTTTATTAGGGTTGTGTTTAGATCCTGATTTTGCTTCAAACCGAATGATTTATTGGGTTTTCTCTGAAGCAGTTTCGGGCGGAAATATATCTTCGGTGGCAAAGGGAAAATTATCCAATGATGAAAAAACGATCGAAAATGCGATGGTAATTTATCGCTCAAGTCCTGCAAACGCAAGTAATCTGCATTACGGAGGACGAATTCTTTTTGATCAAACAGGAAATCTTATTGTGAGTACAGGAGAACGCTCCGTTTTAGAAACCAGACCTTTGGCACAATCTTTAACAGCTAGTTTAGGAAAAGTGATCAGAATAACAAAAGAAGGGAAAGCTGCAGCGGGAAATCCAACTTTTGCGGGAGCAGGAGCATTGCCTGAATTGTTTACTTACGGACATAGAAATCCGCAAGGACTGGCTGTGCATCCAATTACGAAAGAAATTTGGCTGAGCGAGCACGGACCGCGAGGTGGTGATGAAATTAATCGCCTTCAGGCTGGATTAAATTATGGCTGGCCGATAATTACATACGGAATTGAATACAGCGGAGAACCTATTGGTGCCGGAATTCAGCAAAAAGAAGGAATGGAGCAGCCTGTTTATTATTGGGATCCTGTTGTATCGCCAAGCGGAATTACTTTTTATGCAGGAAATCGTATACCAGAATGGGAAAATAATTTGTTTGTTGGCTGTTTAAGCGGCATGCATATCGTTCGCCTTGTTATTAAAGATAATAAAGTTGCAGGAGAAGAAAGACTTCTTGCCAGCGAAAATCAACGTTTTAGAGATATTACGCAAGGCAGTGACGGTGCTTTATATGCCGTGACGGACCAAGGAAGGCTTTATAAAATTGATAAAAAGTAAGACTTCAAGATTTTGTATAATAAAACTATAATGGCGCAATATGGCGCCATTATTTGTTTAAAAAAATGGCTGTTGTGTTTTAGTCAATTTGTGAGTGTTTTTAAATAGTGAAGTAAGCTTTCGTTACAATGAGTAAAATTAAAGTAAGAAAGTAAAGAGCAGTTGCTACGACAGTAAAAATGATATGGGCAAAAAACAGCTGAATATAGTAATCTCTAAAACCAAGGGGGGGACGATAATGAGTGAATTTAAAAATAAACATCCAGCTGATTATGCCAATTATACCGCTGATTACTCCAAGAATAAGAGCACTAAGTGCTGAAATTGCTAAAATATCTTCTGCCCAAATGATATGATAAGCTGCTACAAATAGAAAGCCAATTACAAAATGAAGAAACCAGCCCAAATTATCTTTACACTCGTTTGTAATATCAATGTTCATTTGGACTAATACCGAGCTTAGAAGCACGGGTTCTTTGTATAATTTTCTGTAATTTTTAGACATAAAATAGCTGAACCACGTCATTGCTGATGTCGCAGCTCCCGAAATTAAAACCAGTTGTATGAAAATATATAAATCCATAATCTTAGGTTTATAGTTCAAAAAATGCTCTATTCAAAGTTAAATCTATAATAGCAGGAATGCTTACATTATTGAACTTTGCAATTATATAATTATCAGTATAAAATCGATGATTACTGAGGTTTTTGTTTTTAATGTGTTGATTATTAGTTGTTATGTTGTTTTTTGGTTATGAAAAAACAATCCAATTAGTTATCTTTATAAGGTTTAGAATTGTTTGAATTTCATAAGTAAATGTTTCTATTCTGTTATTTTTAAAGAGAGAGGGTTTTTAATTTTACACTATAATTTAATATATAAAGTATGAACACAATTAACGCAAAAGCATTTGGAACCATTGCAGCCGATGCATCATTAGAAGAAATGACAATCGCGCGCAGAGAAGTTTTGGCAAAAGATATTGAAATAGAAATTTTGTATTGCGGTGTCTGTCATTCAGATTTACATACTGCAAGAAACGATTGGGGAGGAACACAATATCCAGCTGTTCCTGGTCATGAAATTGTGGGAAGAGTAACTAAGGTAGGAAGCGAAGTAACGAAACTTAAAGTCGGCGATTTAGCAGGAGTAGGATGTTTAGTCGATTCGTGTCATACTTGTGACAGTTGTAAAAATGACCTTGAGCAGTATTGCTTAAATGGTTTTACAGGAACTTACAATGGCCGAGATGTTCATTTAGGCGGACATACTTATGGAGGTTATTCTCAAAAAGTAGTAGTCGACGAACATTTTGTTTTAAAAGTGCCTTCAAACTTAAACTTAGCCGCTGTTGCACCATTACTTTGTGCAGGAATTACAACTTGGTCACCATTAAAACACTGGAATGTTGGCAAAGGAAGCAAAGTAGCAGTAGTTGGTTTGGGCGGACTTGGACATATGGCTATTAAACTGGCAAAAGGTCTTGGTGCCGAAGTTACCTTGTTCTCAAGAACTCCAGATAAAGAAAAAGACGCTTTAGAACTAGGTGCAGATGCTGTAGTAATTTCAACAGATAATAATCAGATGAATGCCGTAAACGGAAAGTTTGATTTAATTATTGATACTGTTCCTTATGTGCATGACGTAAATCCTTATGTTGCGACATTAAGTATCAGTGGTACTTTAGTTCTAGTTGGGTATTTAGGAGGTTTAGAACCTATTTTAAATACGGTGCCAATGATTTTAGGAAGAAAATCTGTTGCAGGTTCTGTAATTGGTGGAATTGCCGAAACACAAGAGATGTTAGATTTTTGCGGAAAACACAATATCGTTTCGGAAATTGAAATTATTAAAATGCAGGAAATCAACGAAGCTTATGAAAGAATGCTGAAAAGCGATGTAAGATATCGTTTTGTAATTGATATGGCTTCTTTGAAGTAATAGTTTAAGATTTAGAAAAAAGAAAATCCCAAGTGTCATCTTATTGATACTTGGGATTTTTTAATTGTTAGCTAAAAAGCAGTTTTTTAATTATCGAAAAAATATACGATTAGCATCTTTACAGGCTTTTTGCTTTTGTTGATTGGCACGTGTTTTAATCTTCCATCAAAAAACAGCGAATCACCTTCTTTTAAAGTGTAGGTTTCATTTGCTATCAAATAATCAACTTCGCCGGATATAATGTATTTATATTCAAAAGCATCAGTACTTACCTGATCTCTGTAACTATTAGGTTCAAGAGTTAAGAAAACAATATCAATAGTAGAATTTTTTATTGTCCGAGTTAAAAAACGCTCGTATGAAAAACCGTTAGATCCTTCCTTTTGAAACAGATCGTATTCATCCTTTCTTTTTATTAGAACCATTTCATCTTCCTGAGTCATATCCTTAAAGAACTCGCTCAAGTTAATTTGCAGTGCAGAAACGACGCTGAGTAAAACTGTTAGTGAAGGAATGCTTCTTCCGTTCTCAATTTGAGAAATCATGCCTTTACTTACGTCACTTAAATCTGCAAGTTCCTGTACAGTAAAGCCTTTTTCGATTCGGTATTGTTTTATTCTCTTGCTGATTTCAAGTAAAATAGCTCCTTCCATGTTTAGTATTTGTATACAAAAGTTTATTAATAATAAACATTACTTTACGATTTGTTTACATATAGTAAACATTTGTATAGTAATATTGCACTGTAAAAATAAACAAAAGTATGGAATTAATTGTATTTGATATGGCTGGTACGACAGTCCATGATGAAAATAAAGTTGGCTTAACATTGCAAGCTGCTTTAAAAGAATTTGGTTATGATTTTTCTCTTGATCAGATTAATGTAGTAATGGGTTATGAAAAACCAGTAGCGATTTCGATTTTATTAGAAGAAAAAAGACCTGAGTTAATAAATAAAATCCATCAGGTTTTTGTAGCAAAAATGATTGCTTTTTATGAGCAGAGCAACGATGTAAAAGCAACTTCAAATGCTCATGAAACGATTCAGTACTTAAGAAACAATGGTATAAAAGTAGCTTTCGATACAGGATTTTCTCGTCCGATTGCCGATGCTATTTTCGAAAAACTAAATTGGAAACAAGGTGTTGATTTCGATTTCAGTATTACTTCTGATGAGGTTGAGCACGGACGTCCTTATCCAGATATGATTTTTAGAGCTATGGAGCATTTTAATATTGCAGACGCTTCATTAGTTGGAAAAGTTGGTGATACAATGTCTGATTTGCAGCAAGGCGAAAATGCAAAATGCGGATTAGTAGTCGGTGTGACGACTGGAGCATACAGCCGCGAGGAATTAGAGCATCATTATCACCATTATATTATTGACGATTTATCAGAATTAAAAAACAAACTTTAATTTATAAACTCATGAAGGCTTTACTATACATTGCAGCTGTATTATTCTTAACAACTTCATATGCACAAGAAGTTAAAGGTAAAATCAGCAGTGAATCCGGTCCTTTACATCCGGCTTCGATTTTAGTTATAGAGCAATCTAGAACTGTAGACACAGACCGAAATGGTAATTTCTCTTTTAAACTTAAAGCAGGGCAATATCATTTAGAAATTTCAAGTGAAAACTATACTTCAAAAAAAATTGCAGTAAACGTTTCAACCAAGAATATTGATTTAGGAACTATTGTTCTCGCTGGTAAGGAAGAAAAACTGGATGAAGTAGTTTTAGAATATTATAGCAGCGGAGAAAGAAAAGCGATGGATATGCGCCAAAGTTCAAATGCTATTATGGATGTTGTTAGTGCAGATGCAATGGGTAAAATGCCAGATATTAGTGCAGCCGAGGCTGTACAAAGAATTCCGGGTGTGAGTATAGACAGAGATCAAGGAGAAGGAAGATACGTAACGGTAAGAGGAACGCCTTCGCAATGGAGTTCGGCAACCATTAATGGAGACAGAATGCCATCTGCAAAAACCTCAGGAGATTTGCTTGGTAATCGTACCGTGCCAATGGATTTATTGCCAACAGAATTTCTGGAATATATTCAGGTTGTAAAAGCAATTACGCCAGAATATGAAGGAGATGCTATTGGAGGAACAATTAATTATATTCCGAAGTTTTCTCCAAAAAAAGAAACTTTTCGTGCGACTGTTGCTATTCCTGTTAATCTTCGCGCGGATGATAAAGTGGGGTATAATAGCACGGTATTATACGGTAATCGATTCTTTAAAAAGAAATTCGGCTTTCTTGCCATGACCAATTACAATCGACGTACTTATTCTACAGATGATTATGAGGTTGTTTATGGTAATGCATTGCACAATGTAAATACGCTGGATGTTAGAAATTATCAGGGAGTGAGAACTAATACTGGATTTAATGTCGCAACAGATTTTCGTTTTAACAGCCGAAACAAAATTTATGCTCGTGGTTACTACAGTCAATTTCTAGACGAAGAGCAAAACAGAAAAACAATGCACTACTTTAATAAAACGACAAGTAATGCCGTATTGCGTTGGAGCACTGTCGATTATTTGTTTAAAAATTATGGAGGTGAATTTGGATACGAAAGTAAAATATCGGACAAATTAAAAATGAACGCCAAAGTTGCTGCTTACACTTCGTGGGCAGGTTACAATGGTCCATCATCGGCAACAAAAAATGACAGAGGTTATTATTACGGAAACTGGATACAAACTGTAAAATATGACAATTTGGTAAAAGTTGACGGTACAAATTATAAGTTTTTGCAAGGCGACGGACCAGCGGGTTATGTGGGTGATCCATCCAATAATATTCAGCCGCACTTTTCGACACCATATGATCCAGAAAAATATTATTTGGACAGATATGTAACTTCAATTCGTAATGTCGAAGAGAAAGATCAAGTAGCTGCTGCTGATTTTAATTATGCTGCAAAAGAAAATTTGAAAATTAAGTTTGGAGGAAAATTCAGAAACAAAACCAGTACATACGACTACCGTTACATTACCTGGATTTACGATACAAAAGCACCAAAAGCTTATTTGAATCAATGGGAAAGAGAAGCATTTCCAAGTAATAATTGGTTTCCTGAATTGAATAATAATTATGATAATTTAAAATTCAATTATCCAACAGAAAGCTCTTTTATTGACCCAATGGGAAATCCAGCGATTGCCAAGAACTTAAAGTATAACTATCAGGATGTAACTAATTCCAGTTATGCAACAGGTAATTATGATGCTACCGAAAAAGTTTGGGCAGGTTACGGATCTGCAGAATGGAATATTAACGATGATTTTCGTTTTGTGGGTGGAATTCGATATGAAAACACAGCTGTAGATGCAAAAAGTTACGAGTTTAACGATAAAACCAAAGTAGTTACACCAATATACGGAAGTAAAAATTATGGTGCATTTTTACCAATGGCACATCTGATTTACAAACCATCAAAGAAATTGGATTTAAGAGCGGCAGTTACCAGAACTTTTGCCCGTCCGGCTTTTAACGAATTGAGCCCGAGTAATAGAGTAAATCCCGATAATCATACGGTTGTAGAAGGAAACATCGATTTAAAACCAACATTTTCATGGAATTATGATTTAGTAGGTTCTTATTATTTAAACAAAAACGATTATGTGACCGGAAGTGTTTTCTATAAAGATCTTAAAGATTTAATTTATACATCGACAACTGACGAAATAAGAACTGTTGGCGGATCCGAGGATTTGTATAAAGTTTCAAGACCTTTAAATTCTGACAATGCATTTTTGTACGGAATAGAAGTAGGTTTCAATAAGAAATTTAAAGAATTACCTGGATTTTTAAGCAACTTTAGTCTAAAAGCAAATTACACGTTTACAAAATCCGAAACCACATTATCAGATCGAGGCGACGAAAAAATAGGTTTAATGAACCAATCTCCAAACATCTTTAATGCATCGCTTATTTACGAATACAAAGGTTTTGCAGCACGATTGGCAGCAAATTACCGTGAAGCATTTTTAGTTGAAATCCGCGATAACAAAGGAGCTGACAGATATCAGGACAAAGATTTTCATCTAGATATGAACCTTTCTTATACAACGCCTAAGAATATTACATTCTTTATAGATCTTAACAACCTTAACAATCAAGAGTTACGCTATTATCATGGTGTAGTTTCAAGACCAGAGCAGGTGGAGTATTACGGTATTCGTGGTAAAATTGGAGCAAGCTATAGATTTTAATAATTTCTAAACATAAAGGTAACATTCAAGTAGTACTATTGTGTTTTTTATAAAGATAAGATGAACAGAAGAGGTTTTGTAAAAAGGTCAATGCTCGGAATGATTCCGCTGTTGTTTCCTGTAAAAGTATTTTCATTATTTGCCCAAAATAACAATGCATATTTTATGCATGGAGTGGCTTCTGGAGATCCTACAAACGATGCCGTAATACTATGGACACGTATTACTACAGAATTTTCGGGGATTTGCAATGTCGAATGGCAGATTGCAAATGATGCGGCTTTTAAAAATGTAGTTAAGAAAGGTTTCGTAACAACATCACAAGACCTCGATTACACGGTTAAGATTGATGCAACGAATCTAGAAAGTAATCAGGTTTACTTTTACAGGTTTATTTACAACGAAACGACTTCTGATATTGGAGTTTGTAAAACATTGCCTGATTCGCTTTTAAAACCGCTTCAAATAGCAGTTGTAAGCTGTAACAATTACGAAGACGGTTATTTTACCTCATTCCGCCATATTGCAGATAATAAAGCGATTGATTACGTATTTCATTTAGGCGATTATATCTATGAATACGGAACAGGACAATATGCTAATAAAGCTTTTCTTGAAGAAAGCAATCGTTTAAACGACCCGCTTCATGAGCTTATTTCATTAGCTGATTATAGAAAAAGATATGCTCTTTATCGTAAAGATAAAGAGCTTCAAAAAGCACATCGTACAAAATCATTTATCTGTATTTGGGACGATCACGAATTGGCTAATAATGCCTATTTCGGCGGAGCAAAAAATCACCAGAGCAACGAAGGGAATTGGACTGACAGAAGTGCCGCTGCTGTACAAGCTTATTTTGAATGGATGCCTGTGAGAGCTAAATCGACAAGCGAAATGATTCGTTCGATTAAAATAGGAAAGGAGGCTAATTTCTATTTCTTAGAAGAACGATTAGACGGCAGAGATAAACAGTTATTAAGCAGCGACCCAGAGAAATTTAATCCGCAGCGAAAAATGATTTCCAAGAAACAATTCGATCATTTATCAGATGAATTGAAAAATAGTGATGCAAGATGGAATTTCCTTGTAAATCAGGTCATGTTTACAGGCTATAAAAGTAAAAAAATAGAAACGGTAAAAGAAGAGGATTGGTGGACAGGTTATCCTTACCAAAGAGAACAGCTGATTGAAGTTTTTGAGAGCTTGAAAAATCCGCCCATTATTTTAACCGGAGATCATCATCAAAGTCATGTTTTAGAATTAAACGCGCCAGATTCGGCCAATAACAAACGTATTGCGTGGGAGTTTTTAACGCCGTCGATAACTTCTAAAAATGATGACCGCTTAACCAGTGAGCAAATTGCCAAAAAAAGCAAACTCTTATACAAGCTTAATCCGCATATGATTTACAATGATATTGCAGCTCACGGCTATTTTGTTTTGAAAGTGAGTAAAAAGCAAATCAACATCAGTTATAAATTCAATTCCGATATACTGCTGCGAGATAGTGACGAAAGGCAAGGTCCTGATTTTACAATTGATAACTTAAACAACTTAAAGAAAAATGTGTAGTTCATGTGTTATGCTGTTTAATGAAAAAAACGGCAGTATTCTTCCTGAATATACGGCTTTGCCAGCATTGCAGACAGGCGAAATTTTAGTAAAAAACAAATACACGACTTTGTGCGGCAGCGACCTGCATACTTTTACAGGAAGACGAAAAGAACCATCGCCAATTGTTTTAGGACATGAGATCGTGGGAGAAATTTTGGAACTATCGCAAAGCGAGCCTTTTTATGATTTAAATGGAAATATCTTAAAAGAGGGTGATCTTATTACCTGGACCATTTTTGCCGCAACAGATTCAGATGAGTTTGTACAAGATAAAATGCCTCAGAAATCTGCGGGTTTATTTAAATACGGACACGTTCAGTTTACCGAAAACGAGAAATTCAACGGCGGATTAGGAACGCATTGTGTATTGAAAAAGGGAACAGGGATCTTGAAACTGCCTTCCTCTATAGATGAAAAATTTGCACCAATTATTAATTGTGCCGGAGCTACAGCAATGGCAGCTTATCGATTAGTTAGTCAAATTGAAAGCAAAAATGTCTTAATTCTTGGCGCAGGAGTTCTGGGTTTGATTGCTGCAGCGATTGCAAAACAGAAAAAAGCAGCATCGGTTACGGTGATTGATATTGATGACAGAAGATTAGAGAAAAGTAAATCTTTTGGTGCCGATTATATTTATAACAGTTCAAATCCAATTGAAGAACTGACTCAAATAACATCAGGATTTTATAAAAAAGGTTTTGATGTTATCATTGATATGAGCGGTTCTATTGAAGCCATAAAAACAGGTTTACAGTTTAGTGCAATAGGAGCAGAACACATTTGGATAGGCGCTGTAACTCCAACAGAAAGCATTGAAGTTAATGCTGAGGTAATGATTCGTAAATTGTTAAGCATAAAAGGAATGCATAATTATAATTATGAAGATTTTATCAATGCCGTTTCATTTTTTGAAGATCATTTTTCAGATTATCCTTTTGGTACTTTCATCGAAAAAGAATTTCCATTGCAAGAAACCCTAGAAGCATTTCAATATGCAGTTAAACACAAACCATACAGGGTTTTAATAACAATTTAATGATGAGTAAAATCTCAAAAAAATACCAAATGCTTTTTATCACCATGTTTTGTTACCTGTTTTTTTATACAGGCAGACATAACTTTGGCTGGGCAACAAAAGCAATGCGCGAAGATTTAGGAATTTCATACACCTTTATTGGCTGGATAAGTTTCGCTATGCTGATAGGTTATTCGTTAGGACAGTTTATCAACGGAAATCTCGCCGATCGTTTTAATCCAAAATACTTAGTGCCAATAGGAGCTTATTTGTCTATTGCCTGCAACTTAGGAATTAGTTTTACCCATTCGCCTTATATCATTTTAGTTTTATGGTTTTTAAACGGGTACTTTCAATCGATGGCTTGGGCTCCTGGAGGAAAAATAATTGCGAATTGGTTTAAACCAGAAGAACAGAACAAAGCCTTTGGTTTGTATACCATGGCAGCTGGATTTTCATCGGCAGTAACTTTTGGGATTTCAATTTATATTACCTCGCTGCATTTAGACTGGAGAATGTTGTTTAGACTGCCGGTTTTACTATTGTTTGTGTCGGCCACCGTATTTTTAGTTTTTATAAAGGCATCGCCGGTTCCTGTAGAAAGAAAGTCAAAAGGTTTCGATTTTGCAGCAATAAAAAAAAGTTACAGTGAAGTTCTGGGGCATAAAAAGTTTAGATTAGTCTGCCTGTCATTTGGTTTAGAAAGTATGGCACGCTACGGCTTAATATTTTGGGTTCCTGTACATTTTTTAGGCGATAACTGGAAAGAAGATCCTTCGTTAATCTGGGTTACCTTTTTGCTTCCGCTGGGCATGGCTTTTGGTGCTTTTAGTTTTGGGCAATTGTCAACAACGCTTTTTAAAAGCAATTATAAATCTATATTCATGGGAATGCTGGTTTGCTGCGGGCTTTCATTTCTATTGTTCTTTATGCATAATGCAAATCTAGTTGTGATAGGATTTCTTTTGATTGCCTGCGGCTTTTTTGTTTACGGACCTCAAGCTAATTTTTGGGCTTTGTGTCCACAAATAATGGGGCGGGAGCGAACGGGAACCGCAATTGGAACCATGAATATGTGCGGTTATCTTTTTGCAGCATTAGGAGAACCTTTACTTGGATATATTATTGAAAGAACAGGAAATACGAAATTTTTATTCTTAGTCATTTCTATAATATGCTTATTGTCTGCTTTAATAATGTATTTGATTAAAGAAGAGCGATAAAAGCAATTTGTCATAAAATAAAAACACCTCTAAAGCAAAAGTTTTAGAGGTGTTTTTGATTGTAATTGCGTTGTTTAGAATGTTTTGTGTATAATTTTTAACACATAGAAACATAGTTTTATACTTCAATAAAAGGCGTTTTACTTAATTTAAATGCACATAGCGTGCCCATGTGAGAGAAACGTGTTTCTTTTTGTCTTCTTGTTATAGATAAAAATAGAATCTATGTTTCTCTGTGTTTAATACGTATTCAACAAGGGTAGAGGAGAATTTTACTTTTGCTCTGCAATTGTTGATTTATTAAGCTTAACAACTCGAATTGTTTTATTTGTATTATCAGATAAAAAGATGCGATCATTAAGCAATACAGTACTTACAATAGTTCCAAAAGGATTTTGTCCCATAATGTCAGAGGCATTTACTCTTGGTTTGTATTCTCTATTGTTAAACTCATCTTTTGGATAAAGACGTAAATAAGATGTGTTTCCTGCGTTTTCTGATGTTATCGCCCAATCTTTACTAAATACTACCGAAATTGGTTTTGCGTCTTCAAAAGGAGCTTTTACGGGTTCTAATGGAGTAGTTATTGAAGCTGCAGCATTTGCACGAATACCAGCAATGTTATAATATAAATAGCTTTTAGCATCTCTTCCTGCAACTACCAAATTTCCATCCGTTACATCCATAGAATATACTTGATCGAAACCGCTTAAAGTGTTTAGTTTAGCAAAAGGTTTTAAATTCCAGTCGCTGGTTTCAGTAATTTGTGAAGCTTCAAAAACTTTAATAGATTTTTCCTTTTCCTTTACAAATACCAATCCGTCCTTTGCAACAACGCCAAAAACGTGTACAAAAGTCTGCCACCATTGTCCGTTTCCAACCGTATTAATTCCAAGAGTAGTGCTTTCATCAAGAACAAAAAGTCTCGATTCGACACTTCCTACGTAAATTCTTCCATTATCAATAGAAACAGATGTTAGATTTACAAACGGAATTGTTGTGCTGCCTTTTGTGTAGTTTGCAATTGTTTTAATATGTGCTAAAGTCACGGCATTAAAAACCTCTAAAACATTGCCATTACAAACATATAGTTTCTCTTTTGAAATCGTGATTCCTTTAGGATCAAGCGTTCCAGATCCGTCGCCAATTTGTTTAGCTGTAATCGAAGCTTCGTTTGTAGGGTAGTAATAGTCGTAATTTGTTGGTTCAGGGCCATCAGAATCTTTGCTGCAGCTGGTAATAAAACAAAGCAGCAGTATTAAAAAGGGTAGTTTGTTCATGTTGATTTTGCGGGTTAGTTCCATTTTCCTTCTCCTTTATATTTTAGTAAAAATGGGTTTTTAGGATTTATCTTAAACTCTGGTTTTTTGTATTTACCCGTTAGGTAACTTGTTTTGCTGTATCCTTTTAGGACTTCAGGATCTGTAAAAGGCAGATCGTTTAAGTAAATCAAGTATTTATAAAAATCAGTAAGCATTTCCTGTTGACCGCCGCCTTCACCGCTGTTTGCTAAGTTACTGCTGTGTCCCCAGCCAATATGATGAGAGTATTCGTGTGACCAAACCGACATTTCGCCTAACCAATGTCCTGTAACATATCCAGATTCCCATTGAGAAGCCAGCGCGCCGCCGCCTAAAGCTGCTGCGCCGCCAACCATTGCCATATTTACCGTTCTGCCGTCAAGGTAATTCCAGTACGTTTTTTCTATTTCCTCTTTAGTTAAATAGTCATAAGTCCCGTCCTTATCTTCAGCATTTCCATGCCAATTAAGCGCACCATTTATTGCAGTTCCTGCCGTAGCAGCCTGTTCCTGTTTGTATTTGTTGAAATTTGTAAAAGTGCTGTAATACATAGGATGACTTAAAGCATAAGAATAATTAATGATCATAGTTATGGCTTCTTTTGCCAAAACTGGATTCATTGGTAAAAACTTTCCAAGTTCATTAGTATGATACGCAGCGCTAAATTGTACTAAGTGTGTAGACTTGATTTTTTTAAATTTCAGAAATAAAGGATCAGTAGATTCTACAGAAAACTCGATTGCTCCCGAAGAAAATCCTTCGATTTTGTCAATTGTAACTGTTTTTCCGTTTTCAAGCTCGTAGTCATGTTTACCTGCTGTTAACGGAATTTGATGAAAAGATCTGTGAAAAGCCGGCACTTTTGAAAATTTGTAAAGAACAAATCGTTTTTCATAGTTAGGTAATTTAGCATATATTTTCACGTCAGTTAATCCAACTGGTGAATATAGTGATACTTGAACGGAATCTTTACCTTTTTGAATTACTTGTAAAGGCACGATTTCCTGCTGGTAATGTTGCAGCGTCAATACTAGGCAGATAATTTGGCTTGTAATTTTCGCCGTCTTCCTTGTCACTGCACGCAAAAGTGATACTTGCCAGAACGGCAAGTACTGGAAAAAAATAATACGTTTTTTTCATTAGTAGGGTTTTGATTAAACTTGGGGTTTGTTTTTAATTTTTTAATATTAAAGCGCAAATTTCGTTTAAAAAACGATAATTTTAATAAGAAATTTTTAATTTTTTAAGATTTATCTGTAAAATACTCAGAAACAGTAAAAAAAGCAAAGCCTATTGCTGTAAACAAAAGGCTTTGCCAAATATTAATTGAATTAGTAAAACTGTTCGATGTAATTACTTCATCTGTCCTTTTCGCTCGAGGCTTAAAATTATTTTAAACACATAGAAACATAGGTTTTATTTCTAGAAAGGAAAACTAAAAAGAAACACATTTCTCTTACATAGTAGTTTATGTATTTTTGGTCAAGTGAAACACCTTTGTATAAAGCCGTAAAACTATCCAGACAGTTATTATGACTATGTTTTAGAATCAATTACGACCTAATTTTCGTTAGATGGTTTTCCAATTGTTGCTAATATACCGCCGTCTACATAAACAATATGGCCGTTTACAAAATCACTTGCTTTTGAACTCAAAAAGATTGCTGCACCTTGTAAATCGTCTGGGTCTCCCCAACGTCCTGCAGGAGTTCTCCCCATAATAAACTCATTAAAAGGATGTCCGTTTACTCGAATTGGAGCTGTTTGGCTTGTTGCAAAATAACCAGGGCCAATTCCGTTTGTTTGAATATTGAATTTAGCCCATTCCGTAGCCATGTTTTTAGTAAGCATTTTTAATCCGCCTTTTGCCGATGCGTAAGCACTTACAGAATCTCGGCCAAGTTCACTCATCATTGAACACATATTAATGATTTTTCCGCCCCCGCGTGTAATCATTCCTTTTGCTACATTTTTAGAAACAATGAAAGGACCTGTTAAATCAACCTTTACCACAGCTTCAAAATCTGCAACTTCCATTTCTATAATAGGCGTTCTTTTGATAATCCCGGCATTGTTTATTAAAATATCGATAGAACCTACTTCAGACTCAATTTTGTTAATTGCTTCGATTACTGCATTTTCATCAGTTACATCAAATAAGTAACCGTAAGCTTCGATTCCTTCCGATTTATATTCGGCAATTGCATTGTTTACTGCTTCTTGCGACGAATGGTCATTTACTACAATTTTTGCACCTGCATGTCCAAGTCCTTTAGCCATTGCCATTCCTAATCCGTGAACACCACCTGTAATTAATGCTGTTTTCCCTGTTAAATCAAATAAATTAATTGACATTCTTTTTTGTTTATAGTTAATAGTAATTCTGTTTTAGTTCTTTTTTACCGTTATAATCAGCGGGTTGTTTACTTTTTGATAAAAAGCATTCAAGTAATCAAACCATTGTTTTGCAGTAGTGATTTTACCTGCTTTATCCCAAGCTGCGCCAGTGTAATACACAATTGGTTCGTTGTTTTTGACGGTTGTTTGTGTTAGTATTTGTTCTTTATTGCTCCACATAGAAGTTGCCGGAGTTGTTACAATAGAACCTACTGCTGTTGTGCCGTCTTTTTCGAAAGCAGGTTCCCAATATCCCATAATACCTTGTTGTTCATTTAAAGAAATAACACCTGCTTTCTCTCTTTTTATGATTCCTACAACAACGGGAATTGGCTTATTGTCATTGAATGTGTAGATGTTTTCGATTCGGTTAAGCTGTGAACCAGCATCAAGTGAGATAGTTTTTACGGCGCTCATTTTTATGCCGCCAGCGTTCCATTCGTCATATTTTAGTTGAAAAGTGGAGCGTAAAGGACCATTGTCCAGAACTTTCCATTGATGATAATTGCCTGAGTAACGAATAGTGTCTTTGATAAACGGAGCCATATTTCCGGCACCCAAGGTAAAACCTACGTGATAATAATCTAAGCCGTCACCATGATCGATATGGTAATCATCACGTTTGTAGCGGTCGTTTAATACTAATTTATTTGTTCGTTTTACCCAAACATCAAAACCGTAAGCATCACCTTCAGTTTTTTCTAGAGCTTTTCCATAAGCGCGAAACGCAATTTTATCGTTTTCCCAAGCAAAATCATCTTTGCGTTCCGGAACGTAGCGAGCATATGTTTTTGCTGCAAAAGCTTCAGGTTTTCCTTTTTGAATAGAAAGGTTTAATCCTGATTTTGCTTTAACATTTACTTGCAGTAATAAATTTTGAACAGCAGCAGAACCTTTGTGTTCCAATTGAAAAGGAACCTGCTTTTTTGTGCTGGTATTAATTACGATAAAGTTTGCTGTATCGATTTGCGGATAGGAGGAAAGTATGTCTTTCCATTTTACAGAAACCACAGTTTCCGTTTGATCTGCAGCCAAATTATTTTGAATAGTAATACTTGCTTTTGTCTGCCCGATAGAAGTAAAGGGTAAAATAAAAGTAAGTATAGAAAAGTATTTTGTTATTTTCATAAAATTATAATTAATAGTTTGTTATGTTGTTTTATTTAAAGTTGTTATTTGATTTAAAAAAGGCATAAATAGAACGTGTCGATCAAAAATGAAATCATTTTGCCGAGGTTGTAATTTTCGAAATTATTGAGTTTACCTTTGTGTAAAGACTTTGTTTTAACAGCTGTTTAATTAAACAGGCGGAGGATTGTAAAAGGTGCTTTTTGTTTGCATTAGTTAGTTTGTATTGTTGTTTAGTTATTCTTTTGGCTGCTCTAGTTTGGCTAAATATTCGCTCGGCATACAGCCATAATGCTGTTTGAAAGCGGTTGAAAAATAAGATGGAGAGTTAAAACCGCACATATAGGTAATTTGTGCAATTGTGTATCGCTTACTCTGCATTAATTCTACTGCTTTTTTAAATCGGATTCTTTTTATAAAATCCATCGCCGATTCGCCTGTAATAGCTTTGAGTTTTAAATAAAGATTAGAACGGCTCATACCAATTTGTCTGCTGAAATGATCTACTGAAAACTCAGAATCTGCTAAATGATCTTCGACAATTTGTATGGCTTGTTTAAGAAAATCTTCGTCAAGCGTATTAAAAGCAATGTTTTCGGGAACCATTTCTTTGCCTACAGCATAATATTCCTTTAAACGTTTACGAGAGCGCAGCAGATTTGTAATTTTCGCTGCCAATATTGGAGTTGAAAAAGGTTTTGTAATATAATCATCAGCGCCCATTTCTATGCCTTTTAACTGCTGGCTCGTTTCGGTTCTGGCGGTTAAAAGCACCAACGGAATATGCGAAGTATTGATGTTTTGTTTAACACGTTTGCAAAAATGCAATCCGTCAAGTTCAGGCATCATTACGTCGCTTATAATAATATCAAATTGATGAATCTCTAGAAGTTCAAGCGCCATTTGACCATTGTAAGCGACTGTTACATCGTAAATTTTGCCAAAGTAATCCTGCAGATAATCTATAATCTCTTTGTTATCATCAACTAAAAGCAGTTTAATAGGCTGATCTCTTTCTGCTAATTCGTTTTCTTCTTCAAGGATGTTTTCGTTATCAAGTTCATTATCAGTAACGATATCTAATTCATACAAAGAATCTTCGATATGCTGATCGTTTTTATAAACTTGATCAGAAAGAGGAATTGTTACTTTAAAAGCACTTCCAACTTCTTTAGTACTTTCGGCAGAAATTTCTCCGTGATGCAGTTCGACTAAGCGTTTTGTAAAAGCCAAACCAACACCAGAGCCCAAATTCATTTCACGATTGTTTACCTGATAAAAGCGATCGAATACTTTTGATAAATCGTCTTCACTAATTCCAACCCCCGTGTCAGCGACTTTTATTTCTACAGTTTCATTTTTCTTTACTAATTCCAGTGTAATGCTCTGACCCGTTTTGGTATATTTGAAAGCATTGGATAAAAGATTGAATAAAATCTTTTCCATAGCATCTTTATCAAAGTAAAATAAGAGTTGCGTTTCGTCTGTATGAAAGGTAAAATGAATGTCGTTTTTTTCTGAAAGCGGTTTAAACGACTCGTAAATTTCACGTGTAAAACGAACAATATCACCTTTGCCCACTTTAAGCTGTCGCGTTCCCATTTCGGTTTTTCTAAACTCAAAAAGCTGATCGACTAGGTTGTATAATCTTTTTGCATTAATAAACATTAGTTCGTGTTTCTTTTTAGATATTTTGTCTGCAAAAGGTGTTTTTAATAATTCCTCTAAAGGAGCCAGAATCAATGTTAAAGGCGTTCTTAATTCATGCGAAACATTAGTAAAGAAATCCATTTTTACTTGGTTGATATAACTCACTCTTTCTTTGTCTATTCGTTCTAATTTTAACTGTTGTTCAGCCTGAATTCTTTCTTTAATAATTTTAAAACCAATATAAACGGCAATACCAATAATGGTTAATAACAGCAGCGAAAACCAAAGTGTTTTATACCAAGGCGCAAGAATATCAATTGTTAAACTTCTCACGGAACTCATTTCTCCATTTGGACCAACGGCTTTGATTTGAAAGTTGTATTTTCCTGCTGGTAAATTGCTGTAACTCACTTTTAGCTGATCTGTGCGCTGCCAGTCTTTATCGATGCCGTCGAGTTTATAATAGTAATACGTTCTATTAGATGAAATATAGTTGAAGGTGTTGAAAAAGATACTGAATTGCTTGTATTCTGAACCAATTTCAAGTTCTTTTACCTGATCGATATGTTGTTCTAAAATATTGGTTTCATCATTTACGGCAACCGTTTTGTTTAAAACCTCAAGTGTTGTAAAACTTAGTTTTAAAGGCAGCGGTTTTTGTTTGATCATAGCAGGATAGAAGTACGAAATACCTTTGATACCGCCAAAAAGCAACATACCGTCTTGTGCTTTGCAAAACGAATATTCGTTAAACTGTTTGTTTTGCAAGCCGTCACTTTCGTCAAAATTTTGAACCGAACGACTGTCTGGGTTAAATTTGATTAAACCATTATTTGTAGAAATCCATAAATTGCCATCATTATCTGGAACAATACCGTAAATGGTTTCTTGAAAAAAATCTTTTCTAGCTTTAAAGCTTATAAAAGATTCCTGATTTTCATCATACAAACGCAAACCTTCTCTAGTACCAATCCAAATTCGGTGTTTTTGATCTTCAGTTATGCAATTGATAATATCTTCGCTTAGTTTTCCATGTCCAACATTTCCAAATAAAAGCGTATCAGGGTAAAAGAGCGTAACTCCGTTTGTAGTTCCTATCCAAATGCGATTTTTACTGTCTTCAAACAAAAAGGTAACAGCGTCTGATGTTAAACGTTTTCCGGCTTTGTCGAGATGAATATGAGTAAAAGTTTTGGTTTCGGGATGAAACTGATCTAAACCAGTTCTAGTACCCACCCAAATACGTCCTTTTGAGTCTTTAAGAAGAGCGTACACCAAGTTTCCTGCAATACTGTTAGGATTTTTTTCATCATGAAGAAATCGCTGTGCTGTTCCTGATTTTGGATTCAGAAGATTCATTCCGCCATTATGAGTGCCAATAAGTACATTGCCGTTATCATCAAAAGCAATGGCTTTAATATTATTAGAACTTATACTGTTTGGATTGTTTTCACTGTTTGAGTAATAACTGATAGTACCAGCGTTTTTGTTCCAATAGTTTATTCCTTTGTCATTTGTTCCTATCCAGAAATTTCCTTTAGCATCTTGTTTGATTACTCCAATAACTTCATCATTTAGCGATGGTTTAGCCGAGTTTTGGCTTAAAATATTAAACTTAATATCGTTTTTATGATAGTAATTGATACCGCCATAATAGGTTCCCAGCCAGATTCCGTTTTGTTTATCCTTCAAAAAGCATCGTACCGAATTTTGAGCAATTGTATACGGCTGTGAAATTTGATGATAATAATTTGTAAATGAATTGGCCGCTGGATTATAAATAGAAAGACCTCTAAAAGTGCCAAACCAGATATTGCCCTCTGTATCTTTGCCCACACAGCGAATATTATTATCAGCGATACTATTTGCTGATGAACTGTGTGTAAGACTAGAAGTCTGGCGGTTTTGACCATTATACAAGATCACTCCATAACCTTCAGTTGCAATCCATAAGCTCTTGTTATCTACAAAAACGCTATTGATGTAAGGTTTGTTCGTTCCTAAATTCAGTTTTTTTAATTGATGTGTTTTTGGGTTTAATTGAAAAAGACCAACATCGGTACCAATAAGAAGCTGCTGCTGCCAAAAACCGATGTAAGCAATCTCTTTTATTTCGTGAGAAGAAGCTTTAAATTTAATATTGGTAAATTTTCCGTCTTTTGGTGAAAGAACAAAAATCTCTCCTGTAATTGATGCCGCCCAAATACGATGTTCGCTGTCTTCTGTAATTGACGAAATGTACCATTCGCCCAAACTTTTTGGAAACTGGTAATTCGTAAAATTATCAGTATCATAGTTATATACACTTAAACCTTGATTTCCGCCTATCCACAATCGCCCTTTATGATCTGTAAACAAACTTCGAATGAAATAAGATTGTAAATTGTTTTTAGCATTTTTTAAAGGGCGATACACTTTAAAACCTTTACTGTCATAACGATTTAATCCGTCCTGAGTTCCTATCCAGATAAAACCTAAAGTATCTTGCTGAATAGCAAAAACAGAACTTTGCGACAAGCCTTTATCAACCGAAATAGTTCGGAAATAGCGATCTTGTACCTGAGCCTGACTTTTAGTGGCAAAAAGTATGAAATAGAAAAGCACAGCTATGGCAATCGTTTTCTTCATGAAAGTCTCAATTTTAATTGTTTTGTTTGTTTTCTTTTAAAATAAAAGTCATTGATTAAAGGAATCAAAAAATCTGCTAAATCTGCTAAATCTGCGTGAAAAAAAATGAACACATAGAAACATAGATTTTAAACTCTAAATCAGAGTGTTTTTAGAAAATGACTTTTTTCCGCATAGCCCTCTGTGTTTAATAGTTTATTGATAATTTAACTCTAAATTTAAACAAAAAGAAAACACTTTATTCTTTTAATTTTTATCGTATTTAGCCGCATCTGGCAATTCGTCAACAACTTCTTGTTTGTTTACTTTAGAATTGTAAAATTCTAGTAATACAGAACTTCCTGCAATTTTTGGTGCATATTTTTTTCCTTCAAACTCTATAGATTGATTTCCAAAACTAAATGCTGATTTTGCGGTTTTGCCAATTACTTGTAATGCTGCCGTTTTCTTGCCGTCTAACTGCGCTAAAATTTCCCAATCTCCCACTTGTAAATGCTTTAAATCATTAACGTTTGATAAGGTTTTAATGACTTCTGTTTTACCTTCTTTGATTTGAATGATAGCCAAGAATCTAAATTTTTGTTTAGGTTCTGAGGTAATTCCGGCGTGCCATTGGTCTTTAAAATCTTTAATTTTACCTTCATCATCGGTAACTTTATTCCAGTTAACTGCAGCTTCAAAAAACTGATTGTGTACAGCCATTTTTAGCGGACTTTCGGCATAAACATTAGCAGTAACATTTCCTAAGTCTGTTTTTACGACAAATTGCTGCTGATTCGATTTTTCTGCGTTCTGACCTTCAATAGTGTAATATGGGCAATGAAACTGTGTGGTCCATTTAACTGGATTTTTGGCTTCTAGTTCGTCGTACAAAACAATATATCCGCCTTCTAATTGGAGCATATGTCTTCTGTATAAGGTTACGCCAGATTCTCCATAGCCGTTTTCTTTGCTTGGTACAACTTTAATTTGTTCAAATCTGTTCAGCCAGAATTCGCTTTTAATTTCGCCGTAAGCATTGCTGGCGTCTCCTAAAGCATACTGTATGCGTTTTCCTGAAATCGCTCTCGGAATCCATCCGTAACCTTCTTCGCCTATTTTTTGGTTTAAGCTGTCGGCCAAAATAGTGTTGTATGCTTTTGTAGATCTATAATGCAAAAGATTGTGCTTGTCGCTGAAATTGCTGTAATAACCGGTTCCTCCAAAGATTACTTTTCCTTTATAATTAATTGTAAAAGCATTTTGCGAAGCGTGCCCATGTCCCGAAGAACCAAACGGACTGCTGAATAAATAACTGCTTAAAGTTTTATCGGCATTGGCTAAATCTTCATGCATGACAACAACTCCTACATCTCCAAATTTGCGTGTTTTAGGCAAATCTGAAGGGGATGAAACAGGTAATTTTCGGTTTGGTTTAAAATTTAAAAGACGGAAAAGCAGGAAATCATCTGTACCGTGGTAATAAGACGGATATTCTTTTTTTATTCCGTCAACATACCAGTTTAAATAAGGATTATCAATTTTGTAAGTCAGCGCATCTGCAAACCAAGCTTCGCCTTTTACAATGTACGGAATATTCTCCCACATGTCTCCAATTGCGGTACTTGCCGATTTATTAGGATGTGTATAAAGCATATAATAGGGCAGATTCTGCATCCAAGGCAATTTGAAATAATCGACTCCGCTAAAATCGCCAAACATTTGCGACAGGTAGATAATCGATTTAAAGTTGACTCTAAAATAGCCGTTTCCTTCATGCCAGCCGCCGTCTGTTGTGCCAAGAACTGGAAAACGCGCCGACCATACTTCATACAAATAAGTAAGCCATTCTTTTGCTTCGGGCACATCGTTTATTACTGAAACGGTTGCAATAGCAAGATTTCGCATAGTAATCTGCCAGACATGATTGTCACTTACGTGCAATTCAAAACGATTTGGTAAATGATCGTAAACTCTTTTTGCTCTCAGTTTAATGATATTTTTAAAAAGCTCTTTTTCATCTGGTGATAAAAAATCATATCCTGCATCGTAAAACCAGCCTAAAGCTTCAAGTACTGCACCGCTTGTAAAATCATCGCCAGTTGCAAGTCCGTCAGGATTCATATTAGCAATGTTTATGGCTCTGCGTTTGGCATCTAAAATGAAACGCTTGTCTTTAGTAAGCTGATAAGCAATACATAAATTACGAACAGGAGTACCAACAGCATCTCCAAAACCATGATACATTCGCTCGATAATGATCTTTTTTTCTAATGGATTTTTACCAGTTGTATCAATTACGCGTTGCGGTTTCTCTGTTGGGAGAGGAGCAAGCATTAATTTTTCCGCGTAAGCGATAAACTTTTTAGCCTCAGGATTATCTAGATTGTTTTTGTAAAAATCTTCGCCAATTGTACGCATATCCCACAAAAGCGGATGTGCTCCTTCATTTCGTTTTAAAACTTCGTTTACAGGCGGAGAAACTTTTTGTGTTGCATATTTTGAATCAATAACGAAATCGTACGTTGAAGACCACGTCCATTGATTGCTGTTTTTTAAGGCATACCCATATTTCCAATACCATTTTCCAGATTTTAAAGCCTGATGCAAAGGATAAACTGCCCAACGTTGTTCGTTACTGGTAATTAAATCTTTAGTAAAGTTTTTATCGCTTGCCAGCATTACTTTGTATCGTACGTTGCCAATATTTGGATCTTCTGGAATTGCGCTGCCGCTTTCCATTGGTTTCACCATTTCTTTACCGTTTGTTCCCGGCCAAAGCAGAGCAGGAGCATTTGTAGGCACTGTTATTCCGTTTACAGGATATGGCCATTCGCGTACTCTAGAATGTAGTTTTTCGGCAGTGAGTTTAATTTCTGCAGGTTGCTGTGCAGCTAGTTTACCACTTAGAATTAGTAAGATCGCAAAACTTATTTTTTTTATCATGGTAATTATAACTTAGTTTTAGAATCATATTTTGCGACATCTGGTAATTCATCGATTACTTCTTGCAGCATTGGTTTGTTATTGATAGTTTCAACAAGCATTGAGCTTCCGCTGGTTTGATGTTGATACGTTTTTTTTCCTAGTTTAATAGAAGAAGCACCGTAATTAAAAGCCGTATTTAATTTTTCATTTTTAATGTTTAACATTGGAGCTTGATCACTATTTAATTGTGCAGATAACTCCCAGCTGCCAAAATTCAGCTGAATGTTTCCATTTTCTAATGCGACAGGTTTTATGATTTCCGCAGCTTTACCATCGATTTTAATGACGGTTAGAAAACGCATTTTTTTACTTGGCGTTGAAGTTATTCCCGCATGCCACTGATTTTTATATTCGAAAATTTTTCCGTCTGGGCCAGTTACTTTGTTCCAGTTTACGGCAGCTTCGGCAAACTTATCGTGCACTTGCATTTTAAGATCAGTATTGGCAAAAACACTTGTATTGACTAAACCTACATCTGTTTTTACGGTAAAATTCTGTTGTTTACTGTTGGCTGTTTCTTTCGATTCAATTGTGTAATAAGGCACTTGAAATTGAGTTGTCCATTTTACTGGTTTTTCAGCTTCCAGTTCATCGTAAATCACAACATAACCTTCTTCTAACTGCAGATAATGTCTGCGATATAGGGTAATATTTCGCTGTCCGTATCCATTTGCTTCATTTGGTACGACATTAATTTTTTGAAAACGATCCAGCCAGAATTCATTTGTAATAGGACCGTAAGCTTTTGCAGCATCGCCCAAAACATATTGAATGTGTTTTCCTGTAATAAAACGTGGTGTCCAGCCATAACCATCTTCGCCAATTTTTTGTCCCAGACTATCTGCGAGAATAGTCGAATAAGCTCTTGAAGTGCGATAATCTAAAAGGTTGTGACGATCACTAAAATTACTGTAATAGCCAGTGCCTCCAAAAATTGTTTTGCCCTTATAGTTAATAGTAAATGCATTTTGTGAAGCATGACCGTGACCAGAAGAACCTATTGGACAGCTAAAGAAATAACTGCTTAAATTTTTAGAAGTATCAGATAGATTTTCATGCATAGCAGCGATTCCCATGTCTTGAAACCAACGTGATTTCGGAAGTTCATTAAATGACGATTCAGGCAGATTTCGTTCTGATTTATAGTTTATTAATCGATAAAGCAATAAATCATCTGTTCCTGTAAAGTAGTTCGGATAGTCTTTTTTAATTGCAGCTACATAAGTATTAAGAAAAGGATTGTTTATTCTGTACGTAAGAGCATCAGCAAACGAAGCGTCGATTTTAGCAATATTAGGTTCTTTTTCCCACATGTCGCCCATAGCCATGCATGAAGCCGCCGATGGATGTGTGTATAGCAGGAAATATGGAAGGTTTTGCATCCAAGGCAGTTGAAAATAATCTACACCGCTTAAATCTCCTAATAATTGAGATAAGTAAATAAACGATCTAAAGTTTACTTTAAAATAGCCGCTGCCTTCATGCCATCCGCCGTCATTATTACTTAAAATAGGGAATCGGGCAGACCAGACTTCATAAATATAAGTCAGCCATTTATTAGCTTCGGGTACTTCGTCGACAGTTGCTACGGCGCCTATTGCAAGATTTCGTAATGTAATCTGCCAAATGTGATTGTCGTTTATGTTGATTTCGAAGCGGTTTGGAAGATGACGGTAAATTCGTTCACCGCGTAATTTGATAACAGATTTTAAAAATGTTTTTTCGTCAGAGCTTAGAAATTCAAATCCAGCATCGTAAAACCATGCAACAGCTTCTAATATTGCTCCTCCTGTAAAATCATCGCGAGTAGCTAAACCGTCTGGATTCATCTTGGCAATATTGAGTGCTCTGCGTTTAGCATCCAAAATGAATCTTTTGTCTTTAGTCAGCTGATACGCAATACAAAGATTACGTACAGGATTGCCCACCATATCTCCAAAACCGTGATACATGGCTTCAATATTGATTTTTTTCTGAAGTTCAGATTTGCCGGTTGTATCGATGTAACGTCTTGGTTTTTCTTCGGGAAGCGGCTCCAGCATTAATTTTTCAGCGTAAGCGATAAATTTTTTAGCTTCAGGATTAGATAGGTTTTTTAAGTAAAAATCGTTCCCTATTTTATTCATATTCCAAAGCCTCGGATGCTGTCCGTTTACACGCTGTAAAACCGTAGCGGCTGATGGTGAAACGGGATTATTTACAGCTGCAGGATTAACGATAAAATCATATGAAGGCGACCAAACCCAGTTTTGTGAGTTTTTCTGACGATAAGCATATTTCCAATACCATTTTCCAGATTTTAAAGGCTGATGAAGCGGATACATTGCCCATTCTTGCTCTTCGCTGCTGATTAAGTTTTGCTTAAAATCAGGATCAGAAGCCAGTATTACTTTGTAAACCACATGGTGAATTTTTGGATCAATGGTAAAATCATCTCCAATATCTCCTGAAAGCACAATTTTCTTTTCGCCATTTGTTCCCGGCCAAAGTAAAGCAGGCGCATTTGTATTGATGGTCACTCCATTTGCAGGATAAGGCCATTCTCTAAGTCTGCCATGCAGTGTTTCGGCTGTTAATTTAATTGTCGCTGGCTGTTGACCATATATATGAAATGTAATTACAAAAAGTAATAACATAAATGCTTTTTTATGCAGCATAATCTTGTTTTTGGTTTATAACCCAGATTGAAAAGTATCTCCGTTTTCTTTGCACCACTGTTTTAAGTAACGACGCATTTCATTCAGTTGTTTTTTATAGGCTGAATTAACGGCTAGATTTGTAATTTCTCCTGGATCATTGGTTAGATTGAATAGTTGTTCTTTTAAATCGCCTTTATTGTAAACGATATACTTAAAATCTTTTGAAATTACAGCGCGTCCGCTGATGCCTAAAAGATCTTCGTTATCGGCAAAATCGGTTTCAATAACCAAAGTATCGCGCAGGTTTTGCGCTGGATTGGCTATTTTTTTGCTAAGATCGATTCCTTTTAAATAATTAGGTTTTTGTACTCCGGTAAATCCGCAGATGGTCGGAATAATATCGATTCCGTTACAAACCAGCATTTCGTCAGTTCGTGGTGACCATTGACCTATTTTCGAAATAATGAAAGGTATTTTTGCTGATTCTTCGTATAATATTTGTTTTTGGTTCCAGCTGTGACCTGCGTAACCGTCACCATGATCTGCTGTAAAAACGATGATGGTGTTTTTTTCGATATTGTATTTTTTTAAAGAGGCGAGAACCATTTCGATATAAACATCTACTTTTTCTACCAAGCGGTTGTAAGCCCAACGGTATTGACGCCATTGATCTTCAGTCCAGTTTACACTTGGATAGGTTCCTGGATTTACTTTTTGCTGTTCACGTACAATTTTAGGTTCATGATCTGGAATTTTCCAGTTAAGTGGCAAGGGTGGACATTGCGCTGCGGGTGGAGCTTTTTCTAGAACATCCATTTTTAGATCTTCATGGCGCGCCCACTCACAAATGTCATGCGGATTTAAAAAAGAAGCGACAAGCAAAAATGGTTTGTCTTTGTTTTCTTTGATAAAGCGCGCACAGAACGATGGAGTTGCCGCATCATTATAATCTTGAAAATTAGTGTTTTCGATGTATTCAAAACCATGCTGGCTTTTCTTTGCCGTTGGTACAGGCAAATGCCATTTTCCAACATAACCTGTTTTATATCCTCCGTTTTGGAAAATTTTCCCCATCATAAGCAAATCTTCCGGCCATTGTCCGTCTTTCTCTGGAGCATTTCCGATGAAACCATTCTCAAAAGGCATTTTTCCGCTCATAATTGAACTGCGTGACGGCGAACACAAAGGCTGCGCACAATATGCTCTGGTAAAACGGACACCATTTTGTGCTAGTTTATCCATTGCTGGTGTATGTAAATCTTTATTTCCTGCAATACTCATAGCATCAGCAGTCTGCTGATCGGTCATTATAATTAGAATATTGGGACGATCGCTGGTTTGAGCCTTACTCGCAAACGGGGCGGCGATCAAACCTGCTAGAGATAATAGTACTATTGTTTTTTTAAATAACATAATGGTCTGGTTTATTTAATAGCTAGCTGTCTTTTTATAGGACATAGAGTCTTTGAAAGTACAAAACGAATTTAGGGATCATTGATTTAAGATAGTTTTGATTTTGTACAAAATGCTATTAATTTTAATTAAAAATCAATACCTGTGCGGTATTTCATACTGATTTTGCACTTTAATTTTGTTCGCTTTTGAAAATATTCTTCAGTTTGGTAGTTTTATTATTAATGATAGGTTTTGCGCTGTAAGCTAAAAATAAAATATATCCAAGCGTAAAAAACAGAAAAGACATAGCATAACGAAGTCCAATATAATCACCTAAAGTTCCAATAATAAGAGGCACGAGTGCACCGCCAAAAATACCAGAACAGAGAATACCAGAAAAGGAACCATGATGTTTATGTGTAGAATTAAGTGCCAGCGAGAATACAATTGAAAACATAACTGAAATGGTAAAACCTAAAGTTATAAATGCCGCAACAGCCATTTCTGAATCACCAAATAATGCAGCAATTAATACGATCATGGAGAAAATACTGGCTGCTTTTAAAACTATTTTTGAGTCCCAAAGTTTTAAAACGGCAAGTCCAAGTAAACAGCCAAAAGTCATGGCTCCCCAAAACCAAGCAACAGTACTTGCACCTCTAGAAGCGGGGTCAATGCCATGATAGCTTCTTAAAAATTCAGACATCCAGTTTGCTAGTGATTGTTCTGTACCTACATAAGCGATAATTCCTAAAAAGAAAAGCCAAATTTCTCGTTTTTGCAGCAATTGTAAATATACTTGAGAAGTTCCAGTTTTTTCATCATCGTTGAGTTTTACAATTGGTATTTTCAGAAGTGCAATTACCAAAATGATTATTATAAAAATCAAAGTAAACAACCAGTATAAGATCGTCCAGTTTAGATTATTTTGAACAAGATTATTAAAAATAAAGTCTAGGAAAGCATTGTTTTGATGCAAGAGATAGGTAAAAACAAACGGACTGATAAATGAGGCTAAACCAAATGTAAGCTGTGCCATAACAGAGTAAAAAGCAAAGTTTTCTTCGCCTCCTGCTGTGCGCATCAACGGGTTAATAATAACTTGCAGCATGGCCATTCCTAATCCAATTACAAATAAAGAGCCTAGCGCAGTGCTGTAAAGAGGATTTATGGCAAAGGCTGCTGAGCCGGCTAAGTTTAAAGAAAAGGCTAGAAGCATTGCCTTTTTTTCTCCCATTTTTTCGATTAGTATTCCAGCGGGAATTGACATAATTCCATAAGCTAAAAAGAACGAGAAAGGTAAAAAAGCAGCCATAGTAAGGCTGAGTTTGTATGTTTGAATGATTATAGGCATTAATGGACCTAAAATACTGGTTACAAAAGAGATTACGAACCAAATAACAAGAATCATTACAACCAGAAAATTATTTCGTTTCATAAAGTTCCATTTTAAGTTTCTGAAAAACATTTGCAGTGCAGCCCAATATACCTGCCTTATTTCCTAATTTGGCAGCAACAATCTGGGTATGAACCGAAGCAGCAGGAATAGACAAGGTTTTTGTTCGGTATCTTAATTCGTCGATATAAAACGTGCCTGCTTCGCTGATTCCACCGCCTATAATTACTTTTTGCGGACTGCAGATGTTTATAAAGCTGGCAATACCTGCGGCTAATGAATCAAAATGACGTTCCATGGCACGAACGGCATGTTTTTCTCCAATATGGTATTTTTCGACAATATATCTACCGTCAATTTCTTCGGAAGAAAATTTACTTTGAGATTTATAATCTTCAATTAAAGCAGTAATAGAGGCGTAAGCTTCCAGACAGCCGCGTCCGCCGCAAGTGCAGGGCAAGCCGTTTTGCTGTATTATGATATGACCTAGTTCACCGCCGCGATTGTTAAAACCGCCGTAAAGTTTTTTATCAATCATAATAGCTCCGCCGATACCTGTGCCAACTGTTAGAAAAACAGCATCAGTACAATCTTTTGCCGCACCGTAGGTTAATTCGCCAAGTCCCATTAAATTAGCATCGTTATCAATAACAATAGTATGACCAGTTAGTTCTTTTAAAATAATGCCTAGTGGTAATTCTTCAAAACCAGGTAAATTATCTGCACCGCCAATGATTACGTTATTTTCGACAAGACCCGGAAAACCAATACCCACGCCGGCAATTGGCTTTTTTAATTGCAAGGTGCATTGGTTGATGGCGTCTGCGATTAGTTGTATAATTTCTTCTTGGGTGCCGGCATTCTGTAATGGAACTAGAAAGGACAGTAAAATTTTGCCTTCTTCATTAACAAGACCGCATTTAAGTGAGGTACCGCCAATATCGATTCCAACTGCGTAGGATGAAGGCAGTTCAGAATTATATAAGTTTATCATAATTGTAATTTTAATTACCCTCGTGAAGAGTTTATTTTAGCATCGGAGGATAAAATTGAATGCAATGGTTTAGTTGCATTAAATGAAAAAATGTCGTTTTCAACTCAGATGAAACAATTAATGCAGAACAAGGTCCTGCATTAATGTTTTAAAAAGATATTTTTTTGAAGGGAAAATGAATTGTAAAGATTCAAGAACCGCTCGTTTAATATTTAGGATTTTGTCGTGTAATGTTTTTATTTACATCGGTTTCATTCTGAGGATAAGGATAAAGTTCATGCTTTCCTGCTACAAAGTTTCCAACTGAAGGATAGAAATAGTTGGAACGAATAAGTTTTACGGCATTAGCAGTTTCAGTTATTTTATCTCCTAAAATTCCCCATCTAATTAAATCGGCTCTTCTCATTCCTTCGAAAGAAAGTTCCCAAGCTCTTTCTTGCTGAAGAGCTTTAAGAAAACTAGTTTTGTCAAGACCTGTTGGCAAATTCATCTCTGCTGTGGTTGGTTTTGGCAAAATTCTAGCTGTTGCTGTTGCGCCAGAACCTTTTCCGTCGACACTTGTAATTGTAACAGTTGGTACAGAAGTATAACCGTCTCCAGTACGTAACATTGCAATTGTGTTGATAGCGCCGCTTGCTAAAGTTACAACAGCCGCAGAAGCATCAGAACCGCCGCCACCTGTAATTTGGATTACTACATTTGCTGCAGAACTATATCCAGTACCTTTTGTCTTTAAGTCAACAGCAATACGGCTTCCTTGCACGTCGGCACCAAAACCTCTTCTGCGAACTTGATTAATTGCATCGTAAGCAATAGCATTTGGACCTTCATTTAATTCGTTTTCTACTTCGGCGCGCATTAAAAGCAAATCAGAATAGCGCATAATAACCCAATTAATGTGGCTGTATGCTTTTTCTTGAATTGAATTGGTTTGAAATTCACGGCTCCATTTTCCAACCGTCCAGCTCTCGTCTTGTCTTGTAGTTAAAAGTGCTACTTTATTTCCAGCGGCATTTAGTGTGTACATGGCAATCGAGAAATCTCTTCTTTGATCTGCTGCATTAAATCCGTTATAAAAAGGTTTTGGAACAACACATCTTGAGTTGGTCGAAGAATAAAAACCATTTGCGGTAGTTACACCATTAAAATTACCAATGTTAGAAGAGTTTTCTCTATATCCTGCAGGATTGTAAAAGGCAACTTGAAAAATGTTTTCAGTAGGCTCTAAAACATGCAGACACTGGTTCTTAAAAACCTTTGAATAAGATGGATTCAACTTATACGGGTTTTGTGCCATTACTTCATTGATTTGTTGTTGTGCCAGTTTATAAAAATCTTTATAGTTGGCAGGACGACTCATCGTTCCGTCAGCACCTAATGAATATCCGCCGGCAAATAGGGCAACTCTTGCCAGCATAGCTTTAGCAGCCCATTTGTTTACACGTTCATCTGTAGGGATTTGTTCTGGCAATAGAAGGGCAGCTTCCTGCATATCTTTGATAATCTGTGTGTAGATTTCTTTTTTGTCTACAAGACCGCCTTTTAAATCATCTCCAGCTTGTGAACTTTTTATTTTAAAAGGAACATCACCCCATAAACGTACTAACTCAGAATAGTAAAAGCCGCGTAAAAATTTAGCTTCACCAATGAATTTGTTTAATTGGTCTTTTTGAGCCTGAGTTCCTTCGGTGTACAAGGCCATTTGCGGAATTCTTTCAATCGCAACATTGGCTCTGTCAATTCCTTCATATAATTTGCTCCAAACGGCATAAAAAACGTTTGTCTGAGAAATACCTTGATAATGTGGAATCATACGCCAGTCATCGGCACTTAAACCGTTGATTTGTTGAATGTCAGTATCAGTATCAAAAAGTATAGAGATATTCCATCCATAACTGTCAAAAGAGGACATTGCTTCATAAACTCCTAATACAGCCATATTGGCTTCGTCTGAAGTTTTAAAGAAATTGGCTGTTGTAAAATAAGAATAGGGTGTAACTTCTAATTCTTTTTCACATGAATTAAGCGGCAGTAAAAGAAAAGATACACTCGCTGCTATAATTGCTCCAGAGGAAAATATTTTGTTTTTCATTTTTTCTAATCTTTAAATTATAGTGAAATATTTAAACCAGTGATAAAGGATTTACTTCTTGGATAAGCACTAAAATCTACTCCTCTGGTAATCGCATTATTAAGTACGCTGACTTCTGGATCAAATCCTGAATATTTCGTAAATACATATAAATTATAAGCTGTAAAATAAACTCTCAAATTTGAGATATACGATTTTTTCAGCCATGCTTTTGGCAGTGTGTAACCTAAACTAATATTGTTGATTCTTAAAAAAGAACCGTCTTCAATAATATCGCTATACAAACGTCCTGTAGTGTTACCATTAAAAGCAGGGTTCGTTTTACCAACATTTAAAGCAGCTAATTCAGTAGGATCAGTTACACGTTGTCCAGCAGCATTAATAGTTGTCCATCTATCAGCAAACATGGCAAATGTATTTAGATTGTCTAAATTAAGCCTTGAATTGTTTAGCACGTTTGCATTGTAAATATCGTTACCAACTGTAAAATCAAGAAAAACACTTAAGTCAATCCCTTTATAACTGAAAGTATTGTTTAAACCTCCTGTATATTTTGGATTTGCATCTCCTATTGCGGTTCTGTCAAGATCATTGATAACACCATCTGGAGTACCATTTGGACCGCTGATGTCTTTAAATTTAATGTAACCAGGCTGTACAGCAAGATTATCACTTACTACACCACTTTTTAAAGTATAAGTGCCGGCAGTTGCGTTATAATCAAAATCACTTACTTGATACAAACCATCGTTTACATAACCATACATTACGCCAACTGGCTGTCCCACTTTTAGGATGTAGTCATTTTTGTCTGTATAACTATTGGTAATAAGTGATGTTTCGCCTTCGCTTAAACTAAGGACTTTTGTTTTGTTGAAAGCAATATTAAAAGTGGTGTTCCAATTAAAATTATCATTTTTAACATTAGTTGTATTCAAGGTAAATTCTATACCACGGTTTGAAGTTGCTCCAATATTCTGGAATTGTTTTTTAAATCCAGAACTAGCAGGAACACGAGTGTTGTAAAGTAAATCTTTTGAACGATTTTCATACAACTCGGTAGTAAGAGAGATACGTTGTTTAAAGAATCCTAAATCTAAACCTAAATTGGTCGATTTAGTAGATTCCCATTTCAAATATGGGTTTGGAAGATTACTTTGAAAAGCAGTAATATTTACTTGATTGTTTAAAGGATATGATCCTGAATTGAAAATACCTAAAGCAGCATAATTTGCAATTCTGTTATTTCCAGCTTCTCCATAACTTAAACGGAATTTTAAATCAGAAAATGCAGGAATGTTTTTCATGAAATCTTCTTCAATAACTCTCCAAGCGGCAGAAACCGAAGGGAAAACTCCCCATTGATTTTCAGTTCCAAATTTAGAAGAACCGTCTGCACGTAAACTTGCCGACAGTAAATATCTGCTTTTGAATGAATAATCGGCTTTTCCGAAAAATGATAATAATTTATCGTCTTCAGCAAATGAAGTTGGAATTGCGGCAATTGTACCAAGCTGTAATTTATCCCATCCTAAATTTACATTAGGAAATGCTGATGCTGATGCTGAAATTCCTTCAGAATAATTGTAAATATACTCTTGACCTGCTGTTACACTAAGTTTATGCTTTTTAGCGAATGTATTATTGTAAGTTAATACGTTGTTGTAATTTAAACGAGTCGAAAGATTATGTGTAATACCTCCGTTTGCTCCACCAGATCTGATAGCTTGTATTCCTTCAGCACCATTAAAGTACTTACTTTTAACGCTGTTATCCGTGTAACTTACCAAACCGCTGTAAACTAATTTTGGTGTAAGGTAGTACGAAAGTTGAAAGTTCATGTTGATAGAACGATTTACTGTTTCTCTTTTTTGGCTGTCAATAGTGATAAGCGGACTTTGAAATGCTGGTGAAGCTTGATTATCTAAAGGATCAATCAATAAATATTTAAGATCATCATCAGAACCATTTTTTCCAATCGTAGGACGATATTGCAATAGAGTTTGCAGCATACTTAATCTAGCATTTCCACCATCATTTGTAGATAATCCTGTAATTTTTTGATTAGAATAATTGACAATAGCATTAACCGTAAATTTTTTGCTTATTGCTTGTGTTACCTGCAATTTTGCAATGTTTTTTAAAGATTCACTGCCAATCATAATTCCTTGATCATTATTAACAGAATAAAAAGCATTGTATTTTGTATCACTTTCGCCGCCGCTGATACCTATTTTATGATACTGATTTACAACAGCATTTCCAAAAACTTCATCTTGCCAGTTGATTCCCGCTCTGTTTTTGTAAAGTCCTTCCATTTCATCATAAGTTCCAAAAGTGCTTAGGTATTTTTGCATTCTGGTGTCATCTGTCGCACTTTCGTAAACCAATTGTGTGTATTGATACGGGTTCATTACCGGTAATGTTTTGGCAATTGTTTTTATACCGCCATAAGTATCGTAGCTTAATCTAAGTTTTCCGCCAGCAGATTTTTTTGTAGTTACTAAAATTACTCCATTTGCACCTTGCGCACCATAAATAGAAGTAGAGGATGCATCTTTTAAGACATCAATAGATTCGATATCCATTGGATCTAAAAAGGCAAGACCGCCAGTTTGTGCTACTCCATCGACTACATAAAGAGGTTCGTTACTCTGCGTGATCGAAGTTCCTCCTCTAATTCGTAATGAAGGCTGTGCTCCAGGAGTTCCGTCTGGCATAGTTACTTGCAATCCGGCAATACGACCTTGCATTGCCTGCGCTACATCCTGTACAGGAATTTTAGCTATTTCAGTTCCTTTTACAGAAGATATTGCACCAGTAAGGTTTTTTCGTGTTTTTGTTCCATATCCAACTACAACAACTTCATCAAGATTATTGGCATTGTCAATAAGCTTTGTATTGATAAGTGTTCTGTTCTTTACCTGTTCTTCAGTAGTTTTGGTTCCAATAAAAGAAAATACTAATACAGCATTAGATTTTACTTTAATTTGATATTCACCATCCATAGAGGTAATTGTACTGTTTTTAGTTCCTTTTTCAGAAACGGTTGCCCCAGGCATAGGCATATTTTGGGAGTCGGTTACAACACCTTTAACTGTAATAACATCTTGCCCGTACATCACGCAAGTTGTCAGCAGTAAAAATAAAAATAGAGTCCTTTTCATAATTTTGGTTTTAACCGGAATAAGTTTTGGCTTATTCCAAATAGCTAATATTTGAGTTAGTTTTAACCTTGTAAGGCAAAAGTTACTGATGCATTATTTTTCCGGCAGTTAACGATTGGCTTTAATAAGGTTTGGTTTAATGTCTCTTAAATTGTATTCTTTTTAAATCACAATCGGCCGATGATTGTTTTTGGAGAAAAGTATAACAATTTATGAACTTGAAAAAATGACTTAGGGATTTTTTGTCTTGTAAACAAAAGATGTTTTTGTAAAAATTGATTCATTAGCTTTTGATTAGTCATGTTGGTTATTATTTGATAGAAACAAATATAGAAATCGACCTAAAATGACAGTTTTGAAAACGTCCAAAATACTATTGATTTTGATTAAAACAAGCTTTAAACCCCAAAAAATTAAGGGTAAAAATGTATTTTTAATATTTTTTCTTACTTTTTATTTAGTATTATCTTTTTCTATTTCATGCAAAAGATAAACAAGGTTTAAAATGCGGTTAAAAAGCATTTAAATAAGTGAAAAATAAAGTCGATATAAGCCGTTGATATTTAAGTAGAAAGTAAATTTAATCTGTTACAGTCTATTATTTTGTGTCTAGATTTTGAAAATTATAAGTAAAGGTTATTTGCTAAAAGGTGGATTTAGTTTCTTTGTAATAGACAAGATAAAAACAAGACAAAAAAAAGACGTCCTGTTGAGACGTCTTTGAAATAGAATATTTAAAATATTTTCTTTTACTGCTTTTAGAAGGATGTTTTAATATCGCTTTTCTTGCCGTCAATACTAATTGTAAGGCTCACAATTCCTTTTTCCAGATTATGATCGGCATTTGGTTTAATAATAATTTCAGGAGCTTTAGAACCATTATAAGGATATACGATACTTATAAAATCTTGTGTTTTGTTATCGATTTTATTTTTTTCGAATACAAAAGCAGGTCTTGGAGTTTCTTTGCCGTATGCATAAGATACTTTTCCATCTTCTTCACTAAGAGTTATTTTATCTGAATTTAAAGATTGTATCAACAAGTTGTTGCCGTCTTCGTAAGTAGTATACACCTTATTATTCGTTTTGTCGAAAAACGGTTTACTGTCTTCTTTCAACTGAAAATGAACACCTAATTTTCCAACTGCATTTCCGACAGCTTTATCTATGATCAAGAAATATTTTTTATTAATAAAAAGCACACTTCTCTGATGGTTTAAATCTTTATAACTTGGATTTGTGTAGGTTAAAATATCTAAATTTTGTCCAGTCTGCCATTTTTCTTCTTTCGCTTTAGTAATGACCATATTTTGGTTGTCTAAAGTCAATGTGTTGTGCACTTTGGTTTGACGATACCAATTTCTCATTTTGGTAACTTCGGCATCACCGCTGTAAATATAACAGCCTGTATCTGGCATAAAATTGCGTCCGTTATTCCAAAGTTCAAAAGTTCCGTTGTCAGGTTGTGCGTGAAATTCTCCCGGAGGACTGGCTTTTAAAATCATTACAGTTGACTGCTCGTTCCAGCCGTTTCTAAAAGTATAAAAACCACCATTTGATAATGCGTTTGACAAGTTAGACGGCAGTTTTCCTGATGCGCCATCTGTTGCAAAATATTTAATTTCTTCATTTTCTGGAAACGCTTTCGACCATACAACAAATTGTTTTAATCTTGCGTTTTTCTCAACCAGCCATGCATCGCCAAACATTGGAATGTTATAGTTAGGGAAAGTGATGTTTATAAGTGCAAGTATCATTTTTTCGATTGTTTTCGAATAGGAAGCAGGAAATTCTTTTTCAACTCCTGCCATTTTAGCCGAATTGTATGCTTTTAAGAAAATATCGATTGTAGCAACATGGTAAGTAGGAGATAATTCCCACTGAACACCATCAGCCAAGACTTGTAATTTTATTTCTCGGTTTAGAATTTCAATACCGCTTTTTCGCCATTCAGAAGCTTCTTTTAGTTCAGGAAAAAAAGCACCCGCGCCTAAAATTCTCTGTGCTTCAAACAATAAATGGTTTCCATCTTTTGTGTAATGTGCTGGAATATACGAAGCTTGTTTAGCATAGCAATTCAAAAACTCCATTAAAAAAGCAGGAGTGAAATTGGGAGAGGATACAAACAAATTAAAAGTTCCAGGAAGACTTTGTACACGATCAGAAACTTCTAACGGACGCCATGCATATCGATCATTGTCTTTAGAAAGTCCTAACGGATTTTTTTTCTCCCAATCACGAAATTGAGCAATCCATTCTTTAGCATACTTTTCATCACCAGTACTTCTATACACAATACCCATTGGCTGCCACCAATTTACACGGTGAAGCTGCCAGCGCATTTCGTTGTCTTTTATAGGCCAATAATTCCAGTCTATATCTGCGCCATAATCAAAATAGCTGTAACCTTTTATAGGTTGAAATTTATGCTGCAAAGCGTTATCAGCTTTTTCTTGATTTGCTTTTCCAACATCTTTTCCTTTAAATCTATCTTCATCACCCACATTGAAATCAGGATGTTTTATGTTTTTTCGATTGCGATAGTAGCTTAGCAACTCTTTTGCAGCCTCATTGTATTGTGCTGCGTCAAAGAGTTTTTTTGCTTTTTCTAAACCTGGATAGTTTAAATTGACAACGTCAAAATTTTCTTTTTTAATTAGAGTTTCTTGAGCATTGACAAAGGATGTTGTCAACGAAAGAAACAATATGCTTATAATGTTTTTTAGGTTTTTCATTCAGATTTTTAATTTAATTAGTTGCATAGATTGTGGTTATTTAATAAAATTAAAAGCTGTTTGATTTCAGTTTTTCTGAATTCCAAAGATAGCTTCGTAAAGTTTTTGTTGTATCACTGAGGCAATAAAAGTTGTCCTGAGTTTTTTAATCTTTTAAGGATTAAGGTTTTGTTGAATTTGGTTTATTTTTCCATTTATGGTTAAGGTTAGATCAATTTTACCATTTGGCAGATCATGTCCTTTATTCTCGATGATTTTTATTTCTGGTGGTTTGTTGTCATTGTATGGATAAAGTACGGAGATAAAGCCTTGCGTATGCTCATTGTTTTTAGGTTTTTTAAATACAAAAGCAGGTCGATTTGTCTCTTTTTGATATTGGTAGGAAACAAAACTGGATTCTTCTTTTAGAGTAACTTTATCTTTATTAAGAAGTTGAATAACAAGATTGTTTCCATCGCTATAATTTGTAACGATGCTGTTGTTTAAGCTATTTATGCTCGCTTTACTATCTTCTTTTAAATTGTAATGAATTGCTAAATCGCCTTTTGCGGTTCCAATTGCTCTGTCGATAATGATGAAAAAAGTTTTATCTACGAACAAAAAGTTTCTTTCATGATTTAAATTCTTATAACTTGGATTGAGGTACGAAAGTAGTTGAAGATTTCCATCTGGCTGCCACTTAATTAGTTTTGCATCATTTTGGATATTTTGATCATCAAGAGTTAAGGTTTGATGTGCTTTAGTAGAACGATACCAATCTCTTTTACTATTTTCCTGATTACCAACATTCGCATAAACAAAACTGCCAGCGTCAGGAGTAAAGTCACGACCTTTTACCCAAAGAACAAAATTTCCGTTATCAGGTTGAGAATGAAACCCGGCGGGAGGTCCAGCTTTAATTTGCATTACAGTCGATGTTGTGTCCCAGCCGTTTCTAAAGGCATAAAAACCCGCGTTGGGCAGACTGCTGGAAAGATACTCAGGTTTCAAACCTGATTTTCCGTCTGCAGCGTAATATTCAATTGTTTTATTTTGAGGAAAAACCTTTGTCCATACTTGATAATTTTTAAGCATGGCACTTTTAGTTGTTAGGAAAGAGTTGCCATATAATGGAAATGTATAGTCAGGAAATGAATATTTACCAACTGCCAGTATCATTTTCTCGACTAGATTATGATAACTTTCTGGAAACTCTTTTTCTACACCATTTAGTTGTGCAATTTGCAAGGCATCTAGAAAGATCTTAATTGTGCCAATATGATAGGATGGTGACAACTCAAACTGAACTCCATCAGGTAAAACTTGTTTTTTGATTTCGTCGTTTAAAACTGTGATACCGCTCTTACGCCATGTTTCGGCATGATTCATTTCTGGAAAAGAGCTTCCTGCATACATCATATGGAGTGCTTCGTATAAGCGATGATTTCCAATATCAGTATAATTATTCATTACATAATCAGCTTGTTCCTTATAAGAGTTTAAAAATTCCATTAAAAAAGCTGGAGTAAAATGCGGCGAATTAATAAACATATTAAAATATGAAGACCAGTGATTAAGCCTAAAAGAAACGACAAAGGCTTTCCATGCATATTGTTTATCATCAGGATAAGCACCTTGTTTGTTTTTTTGGATCCAATCGTGTACTTCAAATACCCATTCTTTTGCATATGTTTCATTACCAGTACTATTGTAAACAATTCCTAACGGCTCCCAAAAAGCAGTACGATGCAAAAAGGTAGTCAGTAATTGATCTTGAACAGGACGATACTGCCAGTTGATGTCTTTTCCGTAATCGTAAGCAGGATAGCCTTTGTGCGGTTTAAATTTGTGCAATAAAATATCATTCGCTAGTTCCAAGGTATTGTCGCTTACTTTTTTACCAGCATATTTTTGTCTGTCTGTACTGTTAAAATCTAAATTTTTAACATCAGTACGACCGCGATAATATTTTAAAAGCTGTTCACTGGCATCTTCGTACTTTTTTGCAGTAACTAATGCTTTTACTTTTTCAAGTCCCTTATAATCTAAATTAATAAGGTCGAAACTCGTTTTATTTATTTTGGTTTCCTGTGCTAAAATGTTTTGTGCAGAAAACAGAATAAATGCAAAAATGAATAGGTATTTGTTAGTCTTCATCTTTAATTTATGGAGTTACGATTTCTCTGTAAAATTTATTTTTTTAATTTCAGCATATTTTTTTAATGCCTCTAAATAATAATAATCTGCATAATCCAGTGGTGTATCAATTTCTGAATTGTATAAAAATGCTCCAACACTATGTTTCAATAAAAAGAAATTATTTTCACCTGGTTTAGCTAAATAAGCTTCAGAAGACAATGATTTTAAAATTGCTTCAGCATAATCTTCATATTTTTTTCCGTCCTTAACCTGAGTGCTTAAGTCTAATAATCCGCATGCAATTACTGCTGCAGCCGATGCATCTCTTGGAGCTAGTTCATCAGTATCCATTGCATTATGAACATCAAAATCCCAAACAGGAACCTTGTCTTTTGGCATACGAGGATGATTCATTATAAAAGAAGCAATGTTTTCTGCCTGCTGTAAAAATTTCTGATTTTTAGTATTTGCATAACACATTGCATAACCATAAAGTCCCCAAGCTTGTCCGCGTGCCCAAGCCGAATCGTCTGTTACTCCTTGGTGTGTTGCTTTGCGTAGTACTTTACCCGTTTTTGGATCGTAATCTACCAAGTGATAAGAACTATAATCTTTTCTAAAATGGTTTTTAATTGTTGTTAAAGCGTGTAAATTGGCAGCGTTTGCGTATTCTGGCTTATTAAATTGATTAGCGCCCCAATACAAATATTCAAGGTTCATCATATTGTCGATAATAACAGGGTAGTGCCACCAATCAAAATCCCAAGAACGAATGGCTCCAACTGTTGGACTAAAACGAGCATATAAATTTTGGGCACCATCTGCAAGTGCAGGAAGATAAGTTTTATCGCCAGTAATTCTGTAGGCATTTCCGTAAGAACAATAAAGCATAAAGCCTAAATCGTGCGTATTTTTTATATGTCGGATAGAATCTAGTGCAAGTGTGAACTTTTGTGCTTCTTGAGCTAGCTTTTTATCTCCAGTTAATTCATATCCGTACCAAAGACTTCCGGGAAAGAATCCAGTTGTCCAATCGGTCAAACCAGCAAGTCTAACAGTTCCATCGGGATTTGTCGAACGAGGGTTTTTTCCCGGTTTATACGTTTCAGCTGCTTTGCTTAACTGATAATGTATTACTTCAGATGTCTTTTTTAACCAAGCGAGTGAGGGATCATTTTGGTTGGTTTGCGCAAACGAACTGAAGGTAATTACAAAGGCAGTAAAAAATAGGTTAAAGGTTTTTTTCATAGTTTAATCGTTTTTAGATCTATATCCATTTTGATTGGATATTTACAAAAGCGAAGTTAAACTTGAGGTGCAAATTCGTCTTTCAGTTTTTGTTATAATTGTTTCGAATTTGTCTAAACACAGCTGTTTTACTGGCAATTTTAAGCAATTCTACTGAAAATCGTATAAAAACAAAAAACGGTCTGAAAAGACCGTTTTTGATTTAAAATAGAATTAAGAAATTTCTATTTTTATTCTTTCACTATTACAATTGTTGCTTTGTAACCCGTACCAACATTCCATTGACTCGCTTCAATCACAACACCTTTATCATCATAAACTTGAAACTCTGCTGTATTTGGCGAAGCAGATCCTTCATTTAATGCTTCAAAGTCAATTTTATTAACTCCGTTTACCAAATTAATTTTAAAACCTTTAAACTCTCCGTCTAAACTTACTTCTGGCTCAACAACTTTATCGTTTAAATATACTTTTATTTTATCACCGTCTACAAAAGCAGCGTCGCGATAACGAATTGTAGAAGTAAAAGATGTTGTTTTAAAACTTCCTAAAAATTGATTTCGTCTATAAAAAATACCATCAACATTTGACTCTTTTTTATACAGATTTGTATCTTTAAAAAGTTCCTCTGGATTAACTTTTAAAGGATCTGGTTTTTCGGTAACAACCGGCGGTTCTGCTTTTGGAGTATTTTCTTTAGGAGGAGGAATCACTTCTTTAACTTCTGAATTCTTTTTAGGAATCGGTTTAAATTTGGCATTGAGTTCATCCTGCGAATATCCTTGTAAGCAAACACTAAACATAATAACTAAAAAAACTATTTTTTTCATATCTCTGAACTATTTATTATAGATTAAACACTATTGAGGTGTATTTATAAAAACAATTAATTGAAATATTTATTGTATTTACAGAATAAATTAATGTTCTCAAAAGGATAATTAATTTGATGCCGTTTAAGTTCAAAGTTTTTATGTTTCTTCTCTATTTTTAGATCGTACTGGTTTTTCTTTCGGCAGGTCTAAAATACCAAGAAACAATAGTTAAAACGATCAACAATATTGGACCAAAATAATCTTTGGCAGAATCTCCTATAGCAAAATGCGAAAAAACAGCTCCTGTCATTGCAAAAAAGAAACCAGCATATGCCCATTCTTTCAATAAAGAAAATTTAGGGATTAAAATCGCTATAACTCCTAAAAGTTTCCATACTCCTAAAAGAGTTAAAAAGTATAAAGGATAACCTAAGCGCGTTATCATTTCTGCTTCATCTTTCATTTTTAATAATTGCACAATTCCTGTCGCAGTCATTCCTAATGCCAGCCAGAGCGTAGCAATCCAGTAGATAATTTTATTTCTTTTGCTCATAATATTTTAGTTTAATGTTTTACTTAAAATTTCTTGTAATCGATTATGCGCCATGTTAATACCTTGGGCAAACGGCATTTTCAATGTTTGATCTCTAAGTTCAATTGATCTATAAATAATTTGAATCGTAAGCCTGCTGGTTTCATCGGTAATTTTTTCAAATTCTAAAAATTCTAATTGAGGAGAGAAGCTCGTGTTTTCCATTTCAAAAGTTCGTGTTATTTTTTGATTAGGAATATATTCATGTATAACTCCGTTTGCTTTAAAAACCACATTTCCATTAGGATCTGAAGTTTCAAACTGCCAGCCGCCATGTTTTTTGTTTTCTAGTTTCAGTACTTTCGTTCCCATCCATTGTTCTACAATTTCGGCTTCCGTATATCCTTTGAAAAGTAACTCCAAGGGAAGATCAAAATCTCTAGTAATCACTAATTGCTGTTGTCCATTTACGGCACTAACTTTAGTTTTTGGTTCCATGTATTAATCGTTTTTGGGTTTATAGTTCTTCATTATACTTTCTAATTTATTAAACCTGTCATCCCACATTTTGCGAAAAGGTTCAATAAAATTGTCGATTTCCTTAATTTTTTCTGGATTTAAATGATAGTGAATTTCTCTTCCTGTTTGTGTTTGGTGCAGTAACTCACATTCACTCAATATTTGTATGTGTTTTGAAATAGTCTGTCTAGACGATTTAAAATTCTCGGCTATGGCTCCAGGAGTCATTGCTTGTATAGCAACTAAACTTAAAATTGCTCGGCGGGTAGGATCAGCGATCGCTTGAAAAACATCTCTTCTAATTTCCATTATGCAGTTATTTGACTGCAAATATAATGCAGTTATTTGACTGCGCAATATTTTTTTAAAGTTTTTTTCAAAAAAAAACTCCTAAATAAATAATTTAGGAGTTTTCAATGTCTTTATTTTTTTTGAATTATGATTCTGATTTTAAAAATGTTACACTAAACTTAAGTTAGATTTTCTTAAGAGTAAGCTTCATTTCTTTTGTATCTAAAACCAGTTCATCTGTTGTAATCGTGCTTTCACAAGGGTATGGAGTACCAACTTCATCTTTTATCACTAAACTTTTTCCACCTTTTGTCAATGCATAAGTACCATTTGTAATCTCTCTAGTTAAAAAGCCAGTTACGTGCCCATCTTCTGTAAAAGTTAGGGTTCCGTCGCTTAGAATAACTGCTTTTAAAGAATCTGAAAGTGGCATTTTAGCTTCTACAGCAGTAATTTTCCAAGAATTTACAAGTTTATTTCTACCCTTAGCGCATGAAATAATTAATACTGCAGCCAATGCAATTCCGAAGATAAATAATTTAGATTTTTTCATGATTTTGTGATTAAAAATTAGACAGGAAAAGTTACAAAAAAAAGTATTACTCCTAACATTTTATTAACACAAAATGAATTAATGTATCTGATTTATAATATTTTATTGAAATTGTTATTGCTTTCTTAGGTTTTGTTTATTTTTAAAAAAGGCTTAGTAAAACGCTGTTTTCTTTCTATTATAAAAGTTAATTAAGAGTCAAAGCTCCTAAAATTTCCTCGTACATGAATGGTCCTCCAGGATATTTGGCAGTATAATCAAGATTCATCCACACCTGACCACGTTCATCAATATGATAGTGAATTTTCTTTTTATAGCTTTCCTTTGGAAAAAGCACATTTTTGATTAGATAATTGACTTTTTCCAAATCGATTAAAGAACCAATCAGTATTTCAGGATATATGTGTCCTTTTGTATGAATTAATCGCGGAGTGCCGCCAATAGAACGAATTGCGGCTGCCATTAAAATAGAGTGATCGTCGCAGTCTCCAGAAAAATATTCTAATGACTCGCTGGCAGTTGCAATATAATCGCCCTCTTTTGGATCATTTACATAATTCCAACGGCTGTTGATTTCTTTAAATACTGCAAAACATTGAATTATAGTTCTATAATCAGAATATCCTTTTATTCCTTTAAAATGTTTAGTAGTCGCCATTATAGCAAAATTCCTAACTTTTGGATTTTGATATTCGATCGCGTTTATAATTTTTGATTTGTTTGGAAACGGCAGCAGTTTTGCAACAATAATATCCTGAGGAAAAGGATTGTCTGACATGGTGTAAATCATCGAATTATAATCCTCAGAGATTTCGCTGAATCCATAATTTCCTATCACAGTTCCGTAAAACAGTATCAGCAGATAAAGTGCAACACATAATATTATTATGGTTCTAAGCAGCATTAGAGAGAAAAAAACGGCAGAGAAAACTACAATAAAAATTAATACTCGATCTAAGTTAAAAGCCCAGTTTAAATCGATTAGATTTTGATGCAGTATGATAAAAATAGGTATCGTTATCAAAAGACTCAACAGCATAATAATCACCCTATCCCAAGGTGATTTCACCTGTAATTTGGATTTTAATTGCGGAAAGTCAATTTTAGGAAAATTTATCATAAGAATCGAAAGCAGTTTTTACAGCGCTTTTACCGTTTCAACAAAAGTACTTTTTTTATCAATAATTCCGAGATCAAATAATTGATTTTGGATTTTGATAAAAGCTTTCTCATTTAAATGTTTTTGAGACCATTGTGTTAATTTCAGCCATTCTTGAATGTCTTCTGCTTTTTGATTGAATAATTCAGCCAATGTTTTATCAATACTCGGAATTTGAGCAAAATCAACAGTAGTTTTGTTTATAATTTCTAGGACTTTTTCAACTACTTTTGGGTTTTTCTTCAAAAATTCGTCGCGAACAGTTATTACAAAAGACGGCCATGGAGTAGGACAGTCGCCAATGCGTCTAAAAATACCTTTATCTACAAGAGGTTTGGTCATAAAACGTTCCCACATAAAATAATCTGCAGTTCCGTTTGTCAAAGCTTCAACAGCACCATCAATTGTATTTATGATTTCAAATTGCAAATCATCACTCTTCCAGCCTTGCTCGTTTGCATTAACGTAAGCCATCAATTGAGAACCTGATCCAATTCTAGAAATTGCGGCTTTTTTATTTTTTAAATCTGCGATATTCTTAAAATCAGATTTTGCAGCCACGTGAATTCCCCAGATTAATGGCGATTGCACATAAATTTGAACAATTTTACTAGGGTTTCCTGCAACAATATCTTTTACAATTCCTTCGGTCAAGATAACCGCCATATCAGTTTCTCCGTCGCGCAGCATTTGGCACATTTTACCAGTTCCTTCTGGAATGTCCTTCCATTGCAAATCAATATTTTCTGCTTCAAATTCGCCGTTTTCAATGCATAAATGCCATGGCAGATTGAAGTGTTCCGGAACACCTGCAATTTTTACCGTTTTCATTGTAGTTAAGTTTAAGTTAAGTTTGGTATGCGTATTTAAGTTTGTTTAGTTTTTTAATAAATCAGCACGATGTTTTTCAGAAAGACATGGCTCTGCAAATTCAAAAACAGAAAGCGTTTCATATTCATTTAAAACACTTCGCACAATCGAATAATCTGTTTCTCTTGCAATTTCGACAGCTAGAAAAGTATCGTTTAAACTTTCAGACAAACAATTAATTGCTTTCAGTTTTTCGATTATAATTTCCTTGTCAAAATCTTTTTCTAAAATTAAAATCTGAACTATCGAATTTCCAGAACTTTCAATCGTTTTTTGATAGACCAAACGTTCTTCTTTTTCATCTAATTCAGCATAAAATAAATCGTCTGTTGCAATTAATGCTCCAAAAAAAGGAATATTATCTAATTTAAAAAGTCCCTTTTCTAAATCTACAATTTCAGCCCACATAGTTTCTGAAACGGTTTCTTCTAGATAATCGCTATAGTATTTGAATAGGATTTTTTTATGTGTTTCTGCCATTATTTATTTTGTAATATTTTTTTGCGCAATCTCTTTTCATTATCTAATTCTCAAATTGACTAATTATCTAATTCTATAATTGCTTAATTAATTTCACTTATTATTGCTTTCAATGGAGATATAACAATTCTATAACCATCAGGATCCTGAAACATTTTTCCGTTTTCATTCCAAAAAGGATTTACGGCAGTTATAGTTGAAATATTATGATGCTCAAGCTTATCTATTAATTCGTTGTAATCTAAAATTGTTTTTGGATAAAGGATAATAACATCATCTTCATCAAAAGAATGATTGGCTTTTACTTTAGATTGCGTAAATTCAAAATGCCAGTCTAAACCTGTTTTTCCAATAAAAACGCCGTCATAATCTTTATGATTCTGAAAATCACCTAATCGCTCAAAACCAAGAATATTGATATAAAAATTTTCAATTATTTCTAAGTTATCCGTGTGTCTTGCAACTCTTAAAAACATAACTTAAGATTTTATTTGATTAATATGATGCTCTAAATGTTCAACATAATCGGTCATTAGAAATTTTAAATCAATTTCTGAATGATCGCTTAAGACAATTTTATATGCTAAGGCTTTCTCATTGACAGTTTTCATGATTCTAAGAATTTGTTTGTTGATTGATAACCACAACTGTGTTAATTCCTGAATATCCATTGTTTGATATTGATTTAATTTTACTAAATCAATTTGATTGTATGGTCTGTGTTGATAAGGTTTTTCTAGATAATTAATTTCTGTAAAACGAACCAAATTATGAATTCCTGAATCTGTCAAATGTCCGATGATTTCCTTCTTTAACCATTTTCCTGGATTTCTAGCTTCTAGAATTTCATCCTCTATTGTTGGAAAAAAAAGGAAATTTTCGTTTAGTAATTTTTCAAATTTAAGAATTGCATCATTCATAAATGATCTAATTAACAAATTATCTAATTATTTCCCCGCCAATTTATTCAATGTATAAGTAATAAGCTCATCAACTGCTCTATAAGGATCCTCGCTGAATGTTCCTGATGCACGGTTGGCAATAATGGCATTTAAAGATAAAGCATTATGACCTAAAAGTGCCGAAAGTCCATAAATCGCAGCTGTTTCCATTTCTAAATTTGTGATTCTTTCATCCTCAAATTTAAAATTATCCATTTTACTGTTTAATTCCTCATCCTGAATATTTAAACGTAAAACTCTGCCTTGCGGACCATAAAAACCTCCCGCAGTTGCAGTAATTCCTTTAAAAATTTTATCAGATTCTATAAGTTGTTCCAGTTTTTCTGAACACGGAATTACATAAGGTCTTCCTTTACGGCTGTCCCAATTGGTATGTTTGATAAAAGCATCTTCAAGAGCTGTATTTGAAACTTCGTCGATTAAATAGGAGCGAAGCATATTATCTAAACCAAGTCCAAATTTCGACATTACAAAACTATCTACAGGAATATCTTCTTGTAAAGAACCAGAAGTTCCAATTCTTATAATATTTAATGAAGTTAGGTTTTCTTTTGGTTCACGGGTTTTTAAATCGATGTTTACCAAAGCATCCAGTTCATTTACAACAATGTCAATATTATCAGGACCAATTCCAGTTGAGATTACAGAAATTCTTTTGCCTTTATAAATTCCAGTTTGAGTTTTAAATTCTCTTTTTTGAGTCGAGAATTCAATTGAATCAAAAAACTGAGTGATTTTTTCAACTCTATTTTGGTCACCAACAAAAATTATATCATTGGCAATATGTTCAGGACGAAGGTTTAAGTGATAAACACTTCCGTCTGGATTAAGTATTAATTCTGATGATTGTATCATTTTTTTTTAGATTCTAAGGGTTTGTCTGAGGTTCAAAGATTTTTTTTAGAGACGCACGGCTGTGCATCTTGTTGAAATTCCAATTTTAAAAATTGAGATTTTCTATTTATCCGCCAACGCGTTTCGTTTTAAATCCTTTTTCTTTTAAAATAGCCATAATTTTATCGCGGTAATCACCTTGAATAATTATAGAATCATCTTTAAAAGTACCGCCAACGCTTAATTTTGTTTTTATCTCTTTGGCTAATAGTTTAAAATCTTCATCACTTCCTTCGTAACCTTCGATTATGGTAGTTGCTTTTCCTTTTCGTTTTTCAAACTTGCAGATCATTGGTTCTTTTTGAATGTAAAGAACATGATCTTGCTCTTGAACCTCTTCTGGTTCGTTTGACTCGATATGATCGGGAAACAAATTTTTTAATTGATCTTTAAAATCCATATGTTTTCTTCTTCTAACAAAATAAGCTCCAATTTAAAAATTAAATTCCAAATTCCAATGAAAGTTTGGAATTTGGAATTTTTAAAATTGAAACTTAAATAAGTTTTATTTTTTGATTAAACCTAGATCTACCAAACGTTCGTATAAATAATCACCAGCGGTAATATCATCAAACTTCTTTGGGTTTTCTTCATCAATACAATTTTCTAAACAATCTAAACGCATATCACTTACAGGATGCATAAAGAACGGTACAGAAAAACGTGAAGTTCCCCATAATTCTCTAGGAGGATTCACTACTTGGTGAATGGTTGATTTAAGTTTGTTATTAGTATGTCTAGACAACATATCTCCAACATTGATAACTAATTCGTCATCAGCTGCAATAGCGTCAATCCAGTCTCCATTATGGTTTTGAACCTGAAGTCCTTTACCTTGAGCACCCATTAATAAAGTAATCAAATTAATATCACCATGAGCCGCTGCACGAATTGCATTTTCTGGCTCAGAAGTAATTGGCGGATAGTGAATTGGTCTTAAAATAGAGTTTCCATCTTTTGCATATTGATCAAAATAAAATTCATCTAAACCAAGGTGCAAAGCCAATGCTCTTAATACATAAACACCAGTTTTTTCAAGCATCTGGTAAGTTTCTTTTCCTACAGCATTAAAACGAGGCAACTCAGTAACTTCTACATTTTCAGGATATTCTGATGCGTATTTTGAGTTTTCATCAACGTATTGGCCAAAATGCCAAAACTCTTTTAAATCTCCCTCTTTGCGGCCTTTAGCATGTTCTTTTCCAAAAGAAACATAACCTCTTTGTCCGCCGATTCCAGGAATTTCATAATTATGCTTAGTTTCTACTGGCAAGGCGAAAAATTTTCTAATTTCACCATAAAGTTCGTCTACCAATTGGTCGTCAAGAAAATGACCTTTTAGGGCTACGAAGCCAATGTTTTCAAATGCACTGCCGATTTCATTTACAAATTTTTGTTTACGTTTCGGGTCGTCCGAAAGGAAATCACGTAAGTCTACACTAGGAATGTTTTGCATACTTTACATTTTTATTTAAGAAAAAAAGGCTTTAAAAGCCTTTATATAACAAAGGTAGAGAATATTTTAGAATTGAATTTTAAAAGTTATAATAAAATTAAAAAATTATAACATAAATAAGTAAAATTGTTATATTTTTTTATATTTGATATATAAAAACCAAGAACTATGATCTTTTATAGAGAAAACCTTACAGATGAGCAGTTGCTAGACCTATACAAAAAACTGCTTAAGCCGCGTTTAATCGAAGAAAAAATGCTCATTTTAATTCGGCAGGGTAAAGTATCTAAATGGTTTTCAGGAATTGGTCAGGAAGCAATTTCTGTTGGTGTTACTTCTGTTTTAGACGAATCTGAATACGTTTTGCCAATGCATCGAAATCTCGGAGTTTTTACTACTCGAAATATTCCTTTGCACCGATTATTTTCACAATGGCAGGGAAAAGCAAATGGCTTTACAAAAGGCCGTGACAGAAGTTTTCATTTTGGAACTCAGGAATATAATATTATCGGAATGATCTCGCATTTGGGTCCTCAGTTAGGAATTGCTGACGGAATTGCGTTGGCGAATAAACTTCAAGATAATAAAAAAGTTACGGCTGTTTTTACTGGCGAAGGCGGCACAAGTGAAGGCGATTTTCATGAAGCATTGAACATTGCTGCGGTTTGGAAACTTCCCGTAATGTTTGTTATCGAAAATAATGGCTACGGATTGTCTACACCAACGAAAGAGCAATATTCTTGCGAGAATTTAGCCGATAAAGGAATTGGTTATGGTATTGAAAGTTATATTATTGACGGAAATAATATTTTGGAGGTTTATAATAAACTGTCAAAATTAAAAGAAGACATGCAAAACGATCCGCATCCTGTTTTGCTGGAGTTTAAAACTTTTAGAATGCGCGGTCACGAGGAAGCAAGCGGCACCAAATATGTTCCAAAGGAATTAATAGAGGAATGGGAAACTAGAGATCCGGTCGTTAATTATAGAAATTATTTAACAGAAATTGGGGCTCTTACTACTGAACTTGACGAAGAGTTTCACAATGAAATAAAGCAGGAAATTGACGAGAATCTTGCCATCGCCAATGCTGAACCTGAAATAATACCTACTTACAGCGGTGAATTAAAAGATGTTTATAAACCGTATCAATACGAAGAAGTTATTTCGACATCCGAAAACAAGAATATTCGTTTTATAGATGCTATTCGTAATAGTTTGGAGCAGTCGATGCAGCGTCATAAAAACCTTGTCATGATGGGGCAAGATATTGCCGAATATGGTGGTGCTTTTAAAATTACTGATGGATTTGTTGAGTTTTTTGGAAAAGATCGTGTCAGAAATACTCCAATTTGCGAAAGCGCCGTTGTTTCGACAGCCATGGGATTGTCTATAAACAATTATAAAGCAATTGTCGAAATGCAGTTTGCTGATTTTGTTTCAACGGGATTTAATCCAATAGTCAATTTACTGGCAAAATCACATTATCGCTGGGGCGAAAAAGCCGATGTTGTGGTTCGTATGCCTTGTGGAGGCGGCACTCAAGCGGGACCATTTCATTCGCAGACAAATGAAGCTTGGTTTACCAAAACTCCAGGTTTAAAAGTTGTTTATCCCGCTTTTCCTTATGATGCAAAGGGATTATTAAACACAGCGATTAACGATCCAAATCCAGTTTTGTTTTTTGAACATAAACAATTATACAGAAGCGTTTACCAAGATGTTCCAACAGATTATTACACTATTCCGTTTGGAAAAGCAGCTTTGTTAAAAGAAGGAACTTCGATTACTATCATTGCTTTTGGAGCTTCGGTGCATTGGGCGCTGGAAACTTTAGCGAAATATCCTGAAATCAAAGCTGATTTAATTGATTTAAGAACACTGCAGCCTTTGGATACGGAAACAGTATTCAAATCGGTTAAAAAAACTGGAAGAGCAATAATTTGTCAAGAAGATACCATGTTTGGAGGTATTGCGAGTGATATTTCGGCTTTGATTATGGAAGAATGTTTTGAGTATTTAGACGCTCCAGTAAAAAGAGCGGCAAGTCTCGATTCGCCAATTCCGTTTACAAAAGCTTTAGAAGATCAATTTCTACCTAAAAATCGTTTCGAAGAAGTTTTATTAGAATTATTGAAATATTGATTGTAAAAATCACATAGTTTTGCATAATGAACATTTTTTTTATCTTTAAACCATAAAAAAATAACTTATGAAAAAACTATTTGTTTCGGTTTTCGCGATTACGCTGCTTTTTTCCTGTAACAAAAGTACTAAGTCTAACGAAGATAAAGCCTTAGATGTAAAATTTGACAAGTATAAAGATGGTTTTGTAACCTCTTTATGGAAAATTAGTCCAAATTGGGCTTCAAGTGTTGGTTATCATAAACTAGATAGTGTTTTGGTTATTCCTGATGATAATCAAAGAAAAATAGTGCTTGATTTTGTCAACGCGCAATTGGACTCTTTAAGCAAATTTGATATTGATAAACTATCGGACAATAACAAAACCGATTTTCATTTGATTAAAAATGAGCTCGAAAGCAATATTTTCAGTATTAAAGAATTAAAAGCAGGCGAGTGGGATCCTTCCGGTTATAATGTTTGCGGCTCTTTTGCCGAAATTTTAAATGGCACTTATGAAACTCCTGAAATTCGTTTACGTGCTTTTAATGCAAAAATGAACGCAATTCCTGCTTATTATGAAGCTGCAAAAAAGAAGATCAAAAATCCAACTGTTGAACACACTGAACTTGCAATAGCGCAAAACTTAGGTGGATCTTCTGTTTTTGATGCCAATTTAAAAGCGGTTTTAGAGAAAAGTAAATTAAGCGCTGCCGAGAAAAAAGAAATGCTTGATAAAGCCCAAGTTTCAATAAAAGCAATCAAAGATTATGCTGCTTGGTTAAAAGCTTTACCAAATAAAACTCCGCGATCTTTTAGACTTGGTTCAGCACTATATGCTAAAAAGTTCAATTTTGAAATTCAATCAAGTTATACAGCTGATGAGATTTATAAAATTGCAATTGACCATAAAAAAGATTTACACGAAAAAATGTTCGTTCTGGCTGATAAACTTTGGGCAAAATACAAAGGAAATGAACCAAAACCGACAGATAAATTAGATTTAATTAAACAGGTTATTGATAAAATATCTTTACAGCATACGACTCCAGAAAAGTTTCAATCTGAAATTGAGAAACAAATCCCAGAATTAACGGCTTATGTAAAAGCTAAGGATTTGTTATACATCGATCCATCAAAACCACTTGTGGTTCGTAAAGAACCAGCTTATATGGCTGGAGTGGCAGGAGCATCAATTTCGGCTCCGGGACCTTATGATAAAAATGCAAATACGTATTATAATGTAGGAAGTATGAGTGGTTGGACTGCTGAAAATGCAGAAAGTTATTTGCGAGAATACAACGATTATATTCTTCAAATTTTAAATATTCATGAAGCAATTCCAGGACATTACACACAATTGGTTTACAGCAATCAATCACCAAGTATCATTAAATCTATTTTAGGAAATGGCGCTATGGTAGAAGGATGGGCAGTTTATGCTGAGAAAATGATGTTGGAAAGTGGTTATAAAAATTCTGATGAAATGTGGTTGATGTATTATAAATGGAATTTAAGAACTACCTGCAATACGATTCTAGATATTAGTGTTCATACTAAAAACATGACTAAAGAAGCGGGGATCAGTTTATTGACTAAAGAAGCTTTTCAGCAGCAAGCTGAAGCAGATGGTAAATGGAAACGTGTAACTTTATCTCAAGTACAGTTATGTTCTTATTTTACAGGGTATACTGAAATTTATAATTTAAGAGAAGAACTTAAAAAGAAAGAAGGAGATAAATTTAATTTGAAAAAGTTTCATGAGAAATTTTTAAGTTTTGGAAGTGCCCCAGTTAAATACATAAGAGAATTAATGCTCTCTGAAGAATAATTGTCTTAAAAAGATAGTTTTAAAACAGGTTTGGTAAGATTAAGAATCTCGTCAAACCTGTTTTTTTTAATGCTAAATTATAACAACCAATCGTTTTCCGTCAGGAACTTCTGTGTTCCATTTTTGTTCGATATCAATCAGATTTACTTTTTCAATATTAACTTTTAGTTTGTTTTGAGACGCAAGTAGAAACATTTCGGGAAGAATTTCTGAAAACAATAGTTTAACTTCCTCTTTTGTCCAGCTTCCTAATCCTGAACCTGACAATTGTAAGTCAGCGCTTCGTAAAATTTGCGCTGATAATTGAATTGTATCTCCTGACATTGAGCCAATAGAAACATATCGTGTTTTATTTGTAAAATTTCCATTTCCTTTTAGAATAGAAAGAATAAGTTCTGCCGAATGTCCCCACAAATAATCCAAAACAATATCGATTGGAGTGTTTTGATGAATTTTTTTAAGCTGAGAAATAAAACTTTCGTCATCTTGTTTTAAAGAAATAATTTCATCTGCACCAAGTTCTAAAAGACTTTGAAGTGTTTTTTCATTTCGCCCCGTAACAATTATTTTCTTTGCCCCGTAATATTTAGCAATCTGAACAGCCATTTGACCTGTAAAACCAGTTGCGCCATTTATTAAAACTGTTTCTTCAGGTTTTATTCCGGCTCTAAATCGTAAAGCCATTGCAGAACCTGCAACGGCATTTGGCATTGCTGCTGCAGCTGCACTGTCAAGTTCGTTTGGTATTACAATCATTCTGTTTTTTTCGACTATTGCTTTTTCGGCAATTGTGCCAGAAATTCCGCGGGCATAAACTCTAGTTCCGTTTTGAAGTAAACCAATTCCGTCACTGCCAATGACAAATCCGTTTTGAATTTCATTTTCAGACGAATAATGTTTTCCGCTGGCAATTCCTTTGTCTAAGTTCGTAATTGCGACAGCTTCAATCGAAACTAAAACTTCGTTTTCATTGCTTGCAATTGGTGTTGCAAAATCTGCATATTTTGGCAATTCGCCTTTTTTATAAATTACTGCTGCTTTCATAAGGTTTAAATTTTATGAAGCAAAAGTAGAAAGGCGTTAATCGGCTGACGATAACATTTGTTATCAAATACAATTGAATTATTTTTTGTGTGTCAGTTTGCTTTTTATTCGGCTTAAGTGAACTGTACTTACACCTAGATATGAGGCAATATAATGCTGTGGAACACGCTGAACGATTTGAGGTTTTTCTTCGATTAAATTAAGATAACGTTCAGCAGGAGATTCTTTTATAAAAGAGAAAAAGTGTTTCATATAATCAAATGTTCTCTGAAAAAGCACATCGATTAATTGGTCTCGAAGTGCAGGGATTTCTTTAATTCCTTCTAAGATTTGGTCAACATCTTTTTTGTGAATCCACCATAAAATAGAAGGTTCAATTGTTTCTACAACAACAGGACTTGGAAGCTTTTTAATGAAACTTTCGATAGAAGCAACACTTTGGTTTTCAAAAAAGAATTGAGAAGTTAAGTCTTTTCCGTTATTATTAAACCAAACTCTAACACAGCCTTTTTCAATAACAAATAACTTTTTCGAAATTTCGCCTTCTTCCAAAAGAACCGTTTTCGCAGGTACTTCAATGCGATTGAAATGATTGATGTATTCATTCCATTTTTCGTCAGTTAGAGGGAATTTATTTCGGAATTGGTTAAACATGGGTTTTCTTTGTAAACAATAGTATTATACTGAATTAGAATTATATCCAGTTTTAGTAGATAGAATATGGATTATTATAGGATTTATAAATTCTTCGTGTTCCATATTGAGATTTAATGATATTTTTTGAGTTGTACTCCAAAATTTTCCTTTCATATCAGCTAGTTTAATTTTGTCCAAAAAGTAAGAATGTTTTAAATTAAATGAAAAGTACTTTTCACTTGTTCTTATAATGGTTCTATTTTGATCAAAGGATAGGGAAGTTTTTGTAATTTCAGTTATATCTTTTGTTATGTTTTTATTCTGAAACAAAATTTCAAACTTCGCTGAACTAAATGGTGTTTCATAACTTTGAAGTTCTAAAATGAGTTCATCAGTTGGATCAAAAATTTTGATTAAATTTTTTCGAAGCCAATTAAATTTGATAGTAGAATAAAACAATAGTTCTTCATTTCTATATACAAATAGACTTTGTTTTTTATTCTCGACTATTTCTATTACCATTTAAAAACCTAGTTTGAATCCGTTCTCACTTCAAACAACTGCACTTGACTTTTTAATCTGTCAATCAATAAATTCATCATACGTTTGTTCAAATCAGAAGAATTTTGGATATAAGTATCGTATTCTTCGATTGTAAAAAGCGCCATGACAATTCCTTTTAGAGAATTTCGAAACTTAATATCTTTTTGAATCGAATTTTCTATCGTCTGAAGTTTCTTTTCGATAGTGTACGAATAAAAATCGGCTTTGTTTTTATTTACATAATTAATAAAAACGGCTATAAATAAATCATTTTGAAGCTTTAAAATAGGTCTAATCGTTTGATTTTGAAATAACTCATCTGCCGAAGATTGAGCACTTACAGTTCCTAAAGTTTCGCCTCTGAATTCTTTTAAAAAAGTGTCTCTATCTGCCATGTTTTTTCTTTAAATTTATAAAAATTTCAAATACAAAAAACTCTATTTTTACTTTTATAAATTAAAATTATGCGATTTCATACCAGAAAGTGGGTTAAGCCCGAAGATTTAAATCCTAACGGAACTTTATTTGGAGGAAAATTATTAGCGTGGATAGATGAAGAGCTGGCGCTTTATACAATAATTCAGTTAGAAAATCCGAGAGTTGTAACCAAACATATGTCTGAAATTAATTTTAGAAGTTCTGCAAGACAAGGAGATATTGTCGAGATTGGGATTGATGTGGTTAAATTTGGAAATACTTCGGTAGTTTTAAAATGTGCAGTTAGAAATATGATGACGCGTGAAACCATTATTACAATCGATGAAACTACAATGGTAAACCTTGATGAAAATGGTAAGCCTAGAGCCCATGGAAAAACTCAAATTGAGTTTGTAAAAGATCGTTTATAAATTACTTAAATCATTATAAATGATATAAGTAAATTGTACAGCAGATAAGTTGTAGGCAATATTAGCTTATGTCAAAATAAATATATACTATGAATTTAAAATCACTTTTGTTCCTTTTTTCGATTTTTGCAATTATCGTTTCTTGTAATTCTAAAGAAGAAAAGAACGATTACAAACAAGTTTTTTATCGCGCTGTAAATAAAAATGATACTGCAATTTTGGTTTTAAACATCAGTGATAAACGTTTTTTTGGACGTTATGAAATATTGTATCATAAAATTGGTAAAGATTCTGGAGATGTAAGAGGTGATATAAAGGGAGATACGTTTAGAGGCGATTTTCATTTTATTTCTAATGGCGGAAGCTGGAAAAGAGTTCCTTTGGCTTTATTACGTAAAGAAAATAAACTAGTTTTAGGAAACGGTGTAGTAGGAACTTATATGAACCTTCCTTGTTTTTTACCTGGAACTATAGATTACAAAAGCTCAAAATTTACTTTTGAAGAAGTGGAATAATAGGTTCAGTCTTTACTGGTATCACCTCTAGTTTAAAACTATGTACTTTAGTTTATTAGCTTTAATTGGTAAAAAAATAGCAGCAAATTGTACTAAGTTTCACAAATTAATTAGTGCTAATTAGTGTAATTTGCAACAAATAAATAGATACAGTAACCTTGCAGACTTTTAGTCTGCCAACTAAATCTAAGGACTTTTAGTTCATTGTGGTTTGGTTAAAATTTCTTTTACAAAAATTTCGCTTTAAGCTCTGGTGTTGGAATCATGCAGCTTTGTTTTTTGCCGTACCATTTGTAGCGATTTGCAGCAATATAATCGTAGATGTAATTGCGAAGTTTTTCTGGGAGAATTTTAAAGATTGTGATTATACTGTATAATCCGCCCAAATCTTCGGCAATTTCAAATACAGCATCAGATTTATAATAATAAGCTACGGCAGGATTGTACATAATTATGCTGTCAATTTTAGTTTGATCGACACCAATATAAGTACAGATTTCTTTTCCGAAATCAGATTGCAAAGCCACAAAACGAAAAATGTCTTTTTTATCGTGTTTTATAATAAATTGAACGGCGTTACTGCATAAATTGCAAACGCCGTCAAATAATATTATTTTTTTGTTCTCTGCAGTTTTACTTAGCAGCGAAACTATTTCACTCTGTTTTTCCATTTTATATATACGCTTCATTTCGTCGTTTTCCGACTAAAGCTCCAATTCGCATTTAAAAATCCATTGACGATCAAGTATTAACGATCAAGTATTAACGATCAATCATCAACCACAAACTATCAACTATTTCTTAGCAGCTTCGACAAGCTCCAATTCGTCTAAACTTACTTTTGAGGTAAAGATACCGTAGTTTACTGTTGCTTTATTTTTTTCGATAGAATCAATACTTCCCACAGATCTTCCGTCGAGCATTCTAACTCTGTCGCCGACTTTTAAAACGGGTTTTGGTTTTTCGATAACTGGTTTGAGTTTCTTTTCTTTTTTCTCTTTTCTAATTTCTTCCACTTTCACAGAAACTTCTGCAATTACTTCTTTTTTCTTTTCAATAATCGCTTTGTTTTCTTTTGGAGTTGCTTTTTTACGTTTAGAGTTTTCAATTTCAACAATTTTTAAAAACTCACCAATAAGTTCTTTCTTGTTTTTATTGTTGAAGTATTTCTCCGCAATATCTTCTATTTTTTGACCAATGTAAATTGTCTTCTGATTGCTGTCGTATAATTCCTGATAGCTTTCTAGTTTTTGTTTGATTTTTACATTGATGTTTTCCATCTTTTTACTTTCCTCGCGTGCTCGAGTTTCTTCTTCTTTTAAATTTAAAGAAGTTTTTTCCAGCTTTGATCTTTCTTTTTGGAGTGTTGCAATAGTTTTATCAAAGCGGACTTTTCCAACTTCGATTTTCTTCTTTGCACGGTTAATCAATCCAAATGGAATTCCGTTTTTCAGGGCAACTTCAAAAGTAAAAGAACTTCCCGCTTGTCCTAAAGCCAATTTATACATTGGTTCAAGCGATTTTTCATCAAACATCATATTGGCATTTGTTGCAAATGGTAGTTCGTTTGCTAAAATTTTCAAATTAGAATAGTGCGTTGTGATAATTCCGAATGCCTCACGATGGTAAAATTCTTCTAGAAAAATCTCGGCTAAAGCGCCTCCTAATTCAGGATCAGAACCAGTACCAAATTCATCAATTAAAAACATGGTTTTCTTGTTGCATTTCTTCAAGAAATAATTCATGTTTTTTAATCTATAGCTGTAAGTACTTAAATGGTTCTCAATAGATTGATTGTCTCCAATATCCGTTAAAATTCGATCAAATAAGAAAGTCTCACTTCGCTCGTGTACAGGAATCAGCATTCCAGATTGCAGCATCAATTGCAGTAAACCAACAGTTTTTAAAGAGATCGTTTTACCTCCGGCATTTGGACCAGAAATTACAATAATTCTATTTTCCTGTTTTAGTTCAATAGTCTGCGGATGCGTAACTTCGTTTTTTTCTTTGTTATTTAGATATAAAATAGGATGATAAGCTTCTCTAAAAAACAATCTTCTTTCTTCCGTAATCGTTGGTAAAATTCCGTTGATTCGATTAGCGTATTTTGCTTTTCCAGCAACAACATCAATATCACTCAGGAATTCTTGATATTCAATTAAAAGCGGTAAAAACGGACGAATTGAATTTGATAATTGTTTTAAAATTCGAGTGATTTCTTCTTTTTCTTCGTATTCTAAATTGCTTAATTCACGCGAATATTTTAAAGTCGCTTCTGGTTCAATATAAGCAATGCTTCCTGTTTTAGAACTTCCTAAAATAGAACCTTTTACTTTACGGCGATACATAGCAAGAACAGCCAAAACGCGGCGATTTTGAACAAAGCTTTCTTTAATATCATCAAGATATCCTAAGCTGTTGTATTGTGTTAATGCAACGCCAAAACTTTGGTTCACTTTTCCGCGTACTAAATTCATGCTCTGACGAATGCTCAAAAGAGCAGGAGAGGCATTGTCTTTTATTTCGCCGTATTTGTCTACAATTGCGTCAATTAAAGAAACAATGTCTTTTGTATATTCAACTCTTGAAGCTCTTGCATTTATATTTGGATAATAATCATCAAACTTTTTTAGAAAAGTAAGCAAGGTATTTGTTGTTGACGAAAGTGTGGCAATTTTTCTAAAACTTCCTACTTCTAGAAAACTGTCTTCGATCGCCAGAAATTTAATTTCATGTGTTATCGCATCAAATCCATGATTTGGAAGCGCATTATTGTTTTGAAATGAAGAAACATATTCTGATGTTTGCATTAAAGCCTGCATCAATGTTTCTTTATCTCTAAAAGGTGTTATTTGTAAAGCTTTTTCTTTTCCAATATCTGTATTACAGCCAGCCGAAATAGTTTCGAGCACCGTTGGAAATTGTAAATCTTGTAATGTTTTTTCGGTAATAGATATCATTATATATCGTAAGTTGTAAGGTTTCAAAGTTACAAAGTTTTGAAAACTAAATAGTACTATTGATTAGTAGTTTGAAAAAAACTTTGCGTAATTTGTAATAAAATTTTAAAATGAAAATTAATTTATCTCAAGATTGGCAAGACGTTTTAAAAGACGAAATTCAAAAACCTTATTTTACAGGCTTAATGGAGACTTTAGATGTTGAGTATAAAACGCATACTTGTTTTCCTCCGGCTGAATTGATTTTTTCCGCTTTTAATAATTGCAGTTTTACCGATTTGAAAATTGTAATTATTGGTCAAGATCCTTATCATGGAGATGGGGAAGCTAATGGTTTGAGTTTTTCAGTAAATGATACGGTAAAAATTCCGCCGTCACTTCGCAATATTTTCAGAGAAATAAATACTGATTTGGATTCGATTTTTATGCCTTCATCAGGAAATCTTGAAAAATGGGCAAAGCAGGGAATTTTACTTCTAAATGCTTCGCTGACGGTTCGTAAAGACAGTCCAAATAGTCACAAACATTTAAAATGGAATCTCTTTACAGATGCTGTAATTCAAGCTGTTTCTGACCAAAAAGAAAATGTTGTTTTTCTATTGTGGGGAAGTTTTGCTCAGAAAAAAGGATTAAAAATAGATCGCTCTAAACATTATATTTTAGAATCAGGCCATCCGTCTCCTATGAGTGCAAATCAAGGAAAATGGTTTGGAAATAAGCATTTCAGCCAAACAAATGCTTTTCTAAAGTCAAAAGGGATTAAAGAAATAGAATGGTTGTGAGATTGATCTTGTCATTTCTCTCCGGAGGCTTCGGGATCGAAATGACAAAGCATTCCTTTTACCGGCTATTTATCTGCTGGTTTCTTTGTGATTTCTTCTAAAACAGCTTTCTTTTCGTAGTTTACTACTTTTAAAATAATCTCTTGATTTTTAGCTGTTTTTCCTTCAATAATATATACTTTTCCATTTTTGAATGGAACATTACTTTGGTCAAAATCAACGTCGCCATACGTCAATGTATTTTTTACATCGGCAGTATCAACCCATTTTTCATTTAAAGTCTGAACGGCTTTATCAGAATATTGAAAAGGTTTTGTTCTTAAATCATTTAAAACTCTGGCATTTGGAAAATAGTTGCAACGAGTATCTTTACCACTAAAAATAAGGGCTACAACAAAACAACCCATTACTAAACCAATCAAATAATATGCAAAACGGTGTACGAACTTCATGAAATAAAATTTTTGCAAAGGTACATTAAAGTTCCTTTAAAATACAAGTAAATTAATATCGTTGTCTGGCAGATCAAACCAGTCGCCAATTGCTTTATTTGTTAGAATTCCGTGGTATAAATAAATTCCGTTTTTAAGCCCTTTGTTGCATCTGATCGCACTCTCTAATCCGCCGTCTTCAGCAATTTGATGAAGATAAGGAGAAAGTATATTACTTATTGATAACGAGGCAGTTTTTGAATAACGAGAAGGAATGTTTGGCACACAATAGTGCAAAACGTTGTTTTTGATAAAAGTTGGCTTTTCGTGTGTTGTTACTTCAGAACTTTCAAAACAGCCGCCAGTGTCGATACTAACATCAACAATAACAGCGCCTTTTTTCATGTGCTCTACCATAGTTTCGGTAACAATAATTGGGCAGCGTTCTTTGCCTCGCATAGCGCCAATTGCAACATCACAACGTCTTAAAGCTTTTAATAATGCTTTTTGCTGAATTGTAGAAGTGAAAATACGCTGGCTTAAATTATTCTGCAGTCGGCGTAATTTAGTGATAGAATTATCGAATACTTTTACGCTTGCGCCAAGTCCAATTGCGGTTTTTGCAGCAAATTCACCAACAGTTCCCGCACCTAAAATTACTACTTCGGTAGGAGGGACGCCGGTAATGTTACCAAATAAAAGTCCTTTTCCAAATTCATCCGTAATCATTAATTCGGCAGCAATAAGTATTGAAGCTGTTCCAGCAATTTCACTTAAAGATTTTACAGCAGGATAAGTGCCGTCTTCATCTTTAATATATTCAAAAGCTAATGCTGTAATCTTTTTTTGCGCTAAAGCTTCAAAGTAAGATCTTTTTTTTGTTTTTAATTGAATTGCCGAAATGATAATAGTTTCTGGATTTATCATTTCGATTTCGGCTAAAGTCGGCGGTTCTACTTTTAATAAAAGCGGACAACCAAAAACCCTTTTGGTATCTTTAGTAATTTCTGCACCAGCATCAGAATATTCTTTATCTGTATAACTCGAACTTTCTCCAGCTCCAGATTCTATCATTACGCGATGACCTTCATAAGTTAAAGAATTCACGGCATCGGGAGTCAGACAGATACGCCTTTCCTGATAGCTGGTTTCTTTTGGAATTCCTATAAAAAGTTCTCTTTTAAAACGACCAACCTCAAGTTTTTCTTCTTGCGGAATTAATTGTTGCTTTGTAAACGGAGTTAAGGTAATTGACATGAGTTATGCAAAAAATTAAGAGTACAAATTACGTAAAAAGTTTTAGAATTAGTGTAAAAATTCTGCTAATACTAAGGTCAAATGTTAAGATATTATTTTCTCCATTTTAATGTCGGCTCTTTTGTAAACCCCTGCTTCTAAAGGGATTTCTACGAAGCCAAATTTTTTATACAGATGAATTGCAGGAAGTAAAGTTGTATTAGAGTATAAAAAGAGTTTTTTTATGTCATTTTCTTTCGCAATATCGATACAGTGTTCAAGTAATTTGTTACCAATTCCTAATCCTTGAGCATTATCTGAAACAGCCATTTTGCTTAATTCGAATGTTGAATCGTCAACTTTTAGTAAAGAAACCGTTCCAATAATTTCGTCATTATATTTCGCGTAGAAAATCATTCCGCCTTTTTCGATAATTTCTTCCTGCGGATTTGAAAGTGTTACTTTATCTTTTTCTTCAACTTTAAAATATTTGGTTAACCAAGCTATATTTAAAGTTTTAATATGCTCTTTCAGATCTTCTGAAAAAGGAATTATTTCTACGGTATTTTCGGATTTCATAGTTGCATTTTTTGCATATTAAGTTTATGCAGTTGAGTTGAAAATTTTAAAGATAAATGTAGATCTTCCAGATTTAGAAGTGCTTAACATCCAAAATGCCTTTTCGATACATTTACTTTTGTCTGATACCAATTTTTTGAGAGCACTTTTACATATTCTGGATAATTTGGATATCCAATTGGATTGTCTTTGCAATTACAAATGGGATCTTTTTCATAGATTATGAACATTTTTTTATAGGCTCCTACAATGCTGTAATCATGTTCAGATGTTTTAATGCAAAACATAATGCAATTTTTCGCTTCGCTAATTTCGATGTATTGGCAAAATTTAGTATTAAGCAATTGCTGAAATTTCTGTTTATCTTGAATATTAATTTTTGAGAATAGTTTAGAAATATCTTCGTTGTTTTCGATGTAATATCTTATACATTTTCCGTCTCCATCTGCATTTAGAGAAATACTATCTTTTATAAAATTACTATTTCGATCAATAATACTAACGATTTCTTTGCATTTTGCAATTTCAGAAGCTTCAATTTCATCTGATATAAAATCTGTTGTAATACCAACAACAAACAAGAAGAAAAGTCCAATTAAGATAAAGATAGACCCTAATAAAATAATTAATTTCTTTTTCAATGTTATTTGATTGTTTCTAAGACCGTTTTAAAATTTATATCAATTTCAATTCTCTTTTTCCGTCTGCCAATAACTCAATTGTAATAGTTGATGTGTCTTCTGGAAGCAGATTTGCAATTTTCTCAGACCATTCTATAAAACACCAGTTTCCAGAGTATAAATAATCATCAACGCCCATATCCAGCGCTTCTGTTTCTTTGTTTAAACGGTAAAAGTCAAAATGATAAACAATTTGATTGTCAGAAGTGTAATATTCGTTAACCAATGAAAAAGTAGGACTGCTGGTAGCATCTTTAACGCCTAAATTTTTGCATAACTGCTTGATTAAAGTAGTTTTTCCAACGCCCATTTCACCATTAAAAAGAATGATTTTTTTAGGATTTGAAGCTAAAATTTGTGTTGCTGCTTCTTGAATTTGATCTAAAGAAAAAACGATGTTCATTGTTATGTTATTTTTGCCACGAATTTCACAAATTTTCACGAATTAAAATTTACTTTTTTGACATAAAATAAAAATTCATGAAATTCGAGGAGATATTTTTTTATTTCGGGTTAAAGACCAAAAACGGAATAATCATTTCTTCTAATGAAATTCCTCCGTGTTGATAGGTGTTTTTGTAATAACTTACATAATGATTGTAGTTGTTTACATACGCCAGAAAAAAATCATTTTTGGCAAAAATAAACGAACTACTCATGTTTATTGCGGGTAAACCAATTGTTTTTGGCTCCTTTACTACGTAAACATCTTTTTGTTCATAGGTTAAACTGCGGCCCGTTTTATAACGCAAGTTTAGACTGGTATTTTTATCTCCTACAACTTTCGACGGATTTTTCACATTAATAGTTCCGTGATCTGTTGTCAGAATTAATTTAAAGCCTAAAAGTTGTGCCTGTTGAATGATTTCTAATAACGGAGAATTTTTGAACCAGCTTAATGTTAAAGAACGATATGCTTTATCATCCGAAGCTAATTCTTTTACAACTTCCATTTCTGTTTTTGCATGCGACAGCATATCTACAAAGTTGTAAACCACTGTTACTAAATCATTTGTTTTTAAAGCTTTGAAGTTTTCTGCTAATTTTTTACCGCCGGCATAATTGGTGATTTTAAAATAGTCTTCTTTAATATTTAAACCCAGACGTTTTAATTGTGCCGATAAAAATTCTGCTTCATACAGGTTTTTTCCGCCATCTTCTACGTCATTTTTCCAATATTGCGGAAATTGTTTTTCCATATCCAAAGGCATTAAACCAGAGAAAATAGCATTTCTTGCATATTGTGTAGCTGTTGGCAGAATTGAAAAATACGGAACTTCTTTTTCTAATTTGTAATAGTTAGAAATTACAGTTTCAAAAGATTTCCATTGGTCGTATCGAAGGTTGTCGATCACAACAAATAGAATTGGTTTGTCTTTCTTTTTAAGTTCTGGAACGACTAATTCTTTGAATAAATTGTGAGACTGAATTGGTTTGTCGGCTTTTGGAGTGAACCAATCTTCGTAATTTCGTTCAATGAATTTTCCGAATTGTGAATTGGCTTCTACTTTTTGAGATTCTAGAATTTCAATCATCGCCTGATCGTTGATATTTTCTAGTTTTAATTCCCAAAAAAGCAGTTTTTTATAAAGTTCAACCCAGTCTTCATAAGAATTAACCATTGCTAATTCCATCGAAATTTTCCTGAATTCTTTTTGATAATCTAAAGTTGTTTTCTCCGAAATCAATCTTGAATCATCTAAGTTTTTCTTTAAACTCAATAAAATCTGATTTGGATTTACAGGTTTAATTAAGTAATCGGCAATTTTAGATCCAATTGCTTCTTCCATTATGTATTCCTCTTCACTTTTAGTGATCATAATCATAGGAATAGCTGACTTTTTTTCTTTCATTTCTGAAAGCGTTTCTAAGCCGCTCATTCCAGGCATATTTTCATCCAAAAAAACAATATCAAAGTTGTCTTCCTCAAATAAAGCAATTGCGTCAAGACCATTGTTACAGGTTGTTACAGCGTAATTCTTTTTTTCGAGGAATAATATATGTGGCTTTAGAAGATCGATTTCATCGTCGACCCAAAGTATTTTTATTTTGTCCATAAACGAGTTTAATTTTAATGCAATTTAGAAGTATAGAACTTAAAAAGTATTAAAAATAGTATAAAATTAGGAATGTTAAATATAAATTAATTCTACTTTGATTTTTCTCTATTCTTGAAATTTAAGAAAATACTGATGTTAAATATCAATATTTTAAGTTAAAAACTAAAACCTGTTTATGGTTAATTACTTATATTTGTTGACCAAAAAATAGCCAACTAGTGACTCATTATAACAAACTTAAAATATTCAACGACCCTATTTACGGGTTTATATCTATCCCGAACGAACTTATTTATGATTTAATTCAGCATCCGTATTTTCAGCGTTTGCGTCGTATTTCGCAAATGGGAATGTCGTATTTGGTTTATCCGGGAGCAAATCACACACGTTTTCATCATGCTCTTGGCTGTATGCATTTAATGCAGAAAGCTGTAGATACGCTTAGATTTAAAGGAGTTGCGATTTCTGGAGAAGAAGAGAGTGCGCTTTATATTGCAATTTTACTGCATGACATTGGACACGGGCCATTTTCGCATGCTATGGAAAAAAGTATTGTTGAAGATGTAAATCATGAAGCTATTTCATTGTTATTCATGAATCAGTTAAATGATGAATTTGACGGAAAATTAAGTTTGGCCATTCAAGTTTTTAAAGGGGATTATCATAGAAAGTTTATGCTTCAATTGATTTCAAGTCAGTTGGATATGGATCGCATGGATTATCTAAAACGTGACAGTTTTTATACTGGTGTTGCCGAAGGAAATGTTAACTCTGAGCGTTTAATTCAGATGATGAATGTGGTTGACGGTGTTTTGGTAATTGAAGAAAAAGGGATTTATTCGGTAGAGAAATTTTTACTTTCAAGAAGATTGATGTATTGGCAGGCTTACTTGCATAAAACAAGTTTGGTGGCTGAGTTGATTTTGATGAAAGTTTTAAAAAGAGCAAAAGAATTGACTTTAAAAGGAGTTAAACTGCCTTGCAGTGAGCCGCTTTTGTATTTCATGCAAAACAAAATTACAATTGAAGATTTTGATGCTGAAAAATTGGATTTGTTTTCTCAATTAGATGATTTTGATATTATAAGTGCGCTTAAGGCATGGCAGAAACAGGATGATTTTATTCTTTCTACTTTAAGTAAAATGCTTATTAACAGAGATTTATTGAAGATAAAGCTGAGCGCAGAGAAAATTCCGATGGAAGAATCACAATCTTTAAAAGAAGAATTTGCTGAAGAACATCATATTTCACAGTTAGAAGCAGGTTACTTTATATTTAGAGGAAAAATTAAGAATCAGGCTTATAGTAAAGAAGCGGAACCGATTCGAATTTTGAAAAAAGATAAAACAATTGAAGATGTTGTAGAAGCCTCTGATCAGTTGAATTTGAAATCGTTATCTAAATTGGTGACAAAATATTACATCTGTTTTCCAAAACAACTTATCTAAAATTAACATTTAAAATCTATTTTTTATATTTTTGTCGCGATGAAATTTACAGCAGAACAAATAGCGGGAATTTTAGAAGGAGAAGTTGTTGGGAATCCCAATGCAGAAGTTTCTAGGCTTTCTAAGATAGAGGAGGGCGAGGAAGGATCGCTTACTTTTTTGGCTAATCCCAAATATATCAATTACATATATACTACAAAAGCAAGCGTTACAATTGTTAACGACAGCTTTATACCTGAGCAGGAAATTACTACAACTTTAATAAAAGTAGAAGATGCTTATGCTTCTTTCTCTAAACTTTTACACTTTTACAATCAAGTAAAATTGAATAAGAGCGGAATTGAAGCGAACTCTTTTATGACAGAAGGAACTAAATATGGTGAAAATCTATATTTGGGAAGCTTTAGTTATATAGGACAAAATGTTGTTTTAGGTAATAATGTAAAAATTTACCCAAACAGTTTTATTGGTGACAATGTAGTTATTGGTGACAATGTATGTATTTTTGCAGGCGCAAAAATATATTCGGAGACAGTAATTGGAAACAATTGTACAATTCATTCAGGTACTATAATAGGTGCAGATGGTTTTGGTTTTGTGCCAAATGAAGAAGGAGTTTATAGTAAAGTACCGCAAATTGGTAATGTTATTATTGAAGATAATGTTGACATTGGTGCTAATACTACGATCGACAGAGCAACTCTGGGTTCTACAATTATTAGACAAGGAGTTAAATTAGACAATCAAATTCAGATCGCTCATAATGTAGAGATTGGTAAAAATACTGTGATTGCTGCTCAAAGCGGTGTTGCAGGTTCTACTAAAATTGGCGAAAACTGTATGATTGGCGGGCAGGTTGGTATAGCAGGCCACTTAATAATAGGAAACAATGTTAGGCTTCAGGCACAGTCTGGGGTTGCTAGAAACATTAAAGACGATGAAATTCTGCAAGGAACACCGTCACTTGGATATACAGATTTTAATAAATCGTATGTTCATTTTAAGAACTTTCCTAAGATTGTTGCCGAACTGGAAGAATTAAAAAAACAAATAATAAACCCAAAAAATGGAAATAATGGTTAAACAGAAGACCATCAAAAATGAAATTTCACTAACAGGAGTTGGATTACACACTGGAAAAGAAGTTACAATGACTTTTAAACCAGCTCCAATTAATAACGGTTTCACTTTTGTCAGAGTTGATTTGCAAGGTCAGCCAGTCATTGAGGCTGATGCTAATTATGTTGTTAATACACAAAGAGGTACTAACTTAGAAAAATTAGGTGTTAAGATACAGACTCCAGAACACGTTTTAGCTGCATTAGTTGGCTGCGATTTGGACAATATTATTATTGAATTAAATGCCTCTGAACTTCCTATCATGGATGGTTCATCAATATATTTTGTTGAAGCAATTGAAAAAGCTGGAATCGAAGAACAAGATGCCAGTCGTAATGTTTATGTTGTAAAAGAAGTTATCTCATTTACTGATGAAGCAACTGGAAGTGAAATTCTGGTAATGCCAAGTGATGACTATCAAGTAACAACTATGGTGGATTTTGGTACAAAAGTACTAGGAACACAGAATGCTACACTAAAAAGCATAGCTGACTTTAAAAATGAAATTGCTAATTCAAGAACTTTCAGTTTTTTACATGAATTAGAGTCATTATTAGAGCACGGATTAATTAAAGGCGGTGATTTAAATAATGCAATTGTATATGTAGATAAAGAAATTTCTGAAACTACAATGGCTAATTTAAAGAAAGCTTTTGGTAAAGATGAGATTTCTGTTAAGCCAAATGGTGTTTTAGATAATCTGACTTTACATTATCCAAACGAAGCTGCTAGACACAAACTACTTGATGTTATTGGTGATTTATCTCTTATTGGAGTTCGTATTCAAGGAAAAATCATTGCAAATAAACCAGGTCACTATGTGAATACTCAGTTTGCTAAAAAATTGGCAAAAATCATTAAAATCGAACAGAGAAATCATGTTCCAGTTTATGATTTAAACCAAGAGCCATTAATGGATATCCATAAAATCATGGCAATGCTTCCTCACAGACCTCCATTTTTATTGATCGACAGAATTATTGAAATGTCTGATCGTCATGTTGTTGGTTTGAAGAATGTTACTATGAATGAAAATTTCTTCGTAGGTCACTTTCCTGAAGCTCCAGTAATGCCGGGTGTTTTAATTGTTGAAGCAATGGCGCAAACAGGAGGAATTTTAGTATTAAGTACAGTTCCAGACCCTGAAAACTATTTAACATATTTCATGAAAATTGACAATGTTAAGTTCAAGCACAAAGTATTGCCGGGTGATACATTAATTTTCAAATGTGAGCTTATTTCTCCTATCAGAAGAGGAATCTGCCATATGCAGGCAAATGCTTATGCAAACGGAAAATTAGTTACTGAGGCAGAATTAATGGCACAAATCGCAAGAAAACAATAATAAATTAATCAATTTTATTGTTTAGGTTTACTGCCCCAAATTAGATTATTTTAATTTAAAATATAAAACATAGATGAATCAACCATTAGCATATGTTCATCCTGGCGCTAAAATCGCTAAAAACGTTGTAATTGAGCCTTTTACAACAATTCACAATAATGTTGTTATTGGTGATGGTACTTGGATTGGTTCAAATGTAACCATCATGGAAGGTGCCCGTATTGGTAAAAATTGCAATATTTTTCCTGGTGCTGTAATTTCAGCTGTGCCGCAGGATTTAAAATTTGGCGGCGAAGATTCTCTTGCTATTATTGGAGATAATTGTACAATTAGAGAGTGCGTTACTATCAATAGAGGTACAGTTGCTTCAGGACAAACTATTCTTGGAAACAATTGTTTAGTAATGGCTTATGCTCATATTGCGCACGATTGCGAAATTGGTAACAATGCAATTATTGTAAATGGAGTTGCTTTAGCAGGTCACGTAGTCGTTGGTAATCACGCAGTTATTGGCGGTTTGGCTGCTATTCATCAATTTATTCATATTGGAGATCATGCTATGATTTCTGGTGGATCATTGGTTAGAAAAGATGTTCCGCCTTACACAAAAGCGGCAAAGGAACCATTATCTTATGTTGGAATTAACTCTGTAGGTTTAAGAAGAAGAGGTTTCAGTACAGATAAAATCAGAGAAATTCAAGAAATTTACAGAATTCTATATCAAAAAAATTACAATACAACACAGGCTTTAAGTATTATTGAAGCCGAAATGGAAGCTACTCCTGAGAGAGATGAAATTCTAGATTTTATTAGAAATTCATCACGAGGAATTATGAAAGGTTATTCAGGAAACTATTAAAAATAAAATTTAATTGTTTATTTGTTTAATCGTTTATTCGAAAACAAATCAACGATTAAACGATTCAACAAAAAATTAAATAAAACAAAGTAAAATGGCATCTACATCAGATATTAGAAACGGATTGTGTATTAAATTTAATCACGATATCTATAAAATCATCGAATTTCTTCACGTAAAACCTGGAAAAGGTCCAGCTTTCGTAAGAACTAAATTAAAAAGTTTAACAACAGGAAAAGTATTAGACAATACATTTTCTGCTGGACATAAGATCGAAGATGTTCGTGTTGAAACACATACTTTTCAGTTTTTATATGCTGAAGGAGATGAGTTTCACTTCATGAATGCTGAAACTTTTGAGCAGATTTCTTTAAACAAGAATATCTTAGATGCTCCAGGATTATTGAAAGAAGGTACAAATGTAATGGTTCAGATTAATACTGAAACTGATTTGCCTTTATCAGTAGATATGCCGGGGTCTGTAATTCTTGAAGTTACTTACGCAGAGCCGGGAGTAAAAGGAAATACAGCTACAAATGCAACTAAATCTGCTACGGTAGAAACTGGTGCGTCAGTAAACGTTCCGTTGTTTATCAACGAAGGAGATAAAATTAAAATTGATACAGCTTCAGGTTCTTACATGGAGCGTGTAAAAGAGTAGTTTATGTATTAGATAATTTGTCAATGAGTCAATTAGAAAATTGATACAGCAAAAGTTGAATAATTTTGTTTTCTAATTGACTCATTTTCTAATTGACACATTCTCTAATTGACAAATTTTCTAATTATAAAATATGAAATTTCCAAAAGTTCACTCTTTAGAAGAAATTGCAAATTTGCTTAACTGCGAATTTATTGGTGATAAAAACTTTCCCGTTTTAGGCATGAACGAAATTCATGTTGTAGAACCAGGAGATATCGTTTTTGTTGACCACCCGAAGTATTATGACAAAGCTTTACAATCTGCCGCGACTATTGTTTTAATTAATAAAAAAGTCGATTGTCCAGAAGGTAAAGCTCTTTTAATTTCTGATGATCCTTTCAGAGATTTTAATACGTTAACCAAACATTTTAGACCTTTTCAAGCGACAACTGTATCGATAGCACTTTCTGCAACTATTGGAGAAGGAACTGTTATTCAGCCTAACTGTTTTATTGGAAACAATGTTACTATTGGTAAAAACTGTTTAATACATCCAAACGTTACCATTTATGATCATACCGTAATTGGAGATAATGTTATGATTCATGCAGGAACTATACTAGGAGCTGATGCTTTTTATTATAAAAAACGTCCTGATGGATTTGATCAGTTAATTTCTGGCGGTAGAGTCGTAATTGAAAATAATGTTGGAATAGGAGCGCTTTGTACAATTGACAAAGGTGTTACTGGAGATACAACTATTGGAGAGGGGACAAAATTGGATAATCAAGTGCATGTTGGACATGACACAGTTATCGGAAAAAAATGTTTAATTGCTTCTCAAACTGGTATTGCCGGCTGTGTAATTATTGAAGATGAAGTTACTATTTGGGGACAAGTAGGTACAACAAGCGGAATCACAATTGGAGCAAAAGCGGTTGTAATGGGGCAGACAGGTGTTACGAAATCAGTAGAAGGAGGTAAGTCTTACTTTGGAACACCAATTGAAGAATCAAGAGAAAAGTTAAAACAATTAGCCAATATCAAAAAGATTCCTGAAATTCTAACTAAATTGAAGTAATATGTCTATAAAAGAGTTTGTTCAAAAATTTTATAAGTCGGATGCCTTAATTGATAGTGAAATTCTTAAAACGTATCTCCATCCTGAAGTTATTTTAGAGTGGAATAGCAGTAAAGGATATATTGAGATGAATCATGACTCAATGCTGGAAATGGCCAATGAGCTAAGTCGAGCTTATGTTCGTTCAAAAGTACGTATCAGCCATATTATTGCTGAAGAAGATTTAGTTTCAGTACGTTATTCTCACTATGTAAAAACAATTGAGAATCCTCGTGAAGAGATGCTGCTTGCGCATTTTTCTGCATTTTGGCAGATAAAAGATGACAAACTTTATAGAGGTTATCAGATGAGTCAATTTTCTTAATATTTTTTTGACAATAAAAGAGGCAAAATACATTACAAAACCTTATTTTTGCAACACAATTTTAAAAACTACATAAAATATATATCATGAGTGTTTTAGTTAATAAAGATTCCAAAATAATTGTTCAAGGATTTACAGGGAGCGAAGGAACTTTCCACGCTTCTCAAATGATTGAGTACGGTACTAATGTTGTTGGTGGTGTTACTCCAGGAAAAGGAGGAACGAGCCATTTAGATCGTCCAGTTTTTAATACAGTAAAAGACGCTGTTGATCAAGCTGGTGCTGATACATCTATCATTTTTGTACCGCCTGCTTTTGCTGCAGATGCAATTATGGAAGCTGCTGACGCTGGAATTAAAGTAATTATTGCTATTACAGAAGGAATTCCTGTAGCAGATATGATTAAAGCAAATAATTATGTTAAAGAAAGAAATTCTAGATTAATTGGACCAAACTGCCCAGGAGTTATTACTCCAGGTGAAGCTAAAGTTGGTATTATGCCAGGTTTCGTTTTCAAAAAAGGTACAGTTGGAATTGTTTCTAAATCAGGAACTTTAACTTACGAAGCTGCTGACCAAGTTGTAAAACAAGGTTTAGGAATTACTACAGCTATCGGAATTGGTGGAGATCCAATCATTGGAACTACAACTAAAGAAGCTGTTGAATTATTAATGAATGATCCAGAAACTGAAGTAATCATTATGATTGGTGAAATTGGAGGTCAATTAGAAGCTGATGCTGCAAGATGGGTAAAAGCTGATGGTAACCGTAAGCCAGTTATTGGTTTTATCGCTGGAGAAACTGCTCCTGCTGGTAGAACAATGGGTCACGCAGGTGCTATTGTTGGTGGTTCTGATGATACAGCTGCTGCTAAAAAACAAATTATGAAAGACAACGGTATTTATGTTGTTGATTCACCAGCTGAAATTGGTAAAAAAGTAAAAGAAGTACTTGGATAATCTTCAAGTTATTTAAAATAACAAATTCCAAAAAAGTCTCAATATTTTGTTGAGACTTTTTTACATTTTTAAAATGTTGGAATATAAATTAAAAACTTAGCAACTTTGTGTCTCAGTATCTTAGGAGCTTAAAAATAAAAAACGATGAGTAAAGAATTAGAAAAGTTTAAATCAAGTAATAGTTTTACTTTTACTGTAAATGATAGTTTAGAGGAAGTTTGTAATGCTCCTGAAGGAAGTGCTGGGATTTTTGTAGTTTACGAAATTGATGGAGATGCAAAAGAACTAATCATGGCAGGTTCTACTGGAACTGTGCAAAATGACGGAACTCTTAAAAGCAAAAGCGGAGGATTATACGATAAAATTGTAAATGGACACCAGTTTGCAAAAACTGGAAGAAAATACTCTTGGCCGGCGCAAATGAAATTAGAGAATATCTCTGTTCTTGAAGTAGTTTGGTATGAAACTTTTAATGCAGATGTAAAAGCAATTCCAACTGCTGTTGAAGGACAAGTTTTACAAAATTTCTTAGATGAAAACGGAAAATTACCAAGATGGAATGTTGCTTTCTAAAAGCTGTTTCTTAATGTAAATTACCAAAGCCTTACTTTTAGTAAGGCTTTTTTATTGAGTTGATGTAAAATTATTTGAGTAGTTTAAATCTTACTTTTTATTGTTTTAAAAGAATGAATATTTTTTTAACATTTATTTAAGAACGCTGACACAGTCTAAGTTAAGGGCAGTTTCTGTATTAAGAAACTGCTTCGTTTTTGTAAAATAATTGGTTTTAAATATTTGCTTTTATATATTTAGCGAGCAAAATAAAATTATAATGTTAAAATAATGTGTTCTCTGCATTAATAAAAATGTCTTCTTGTTTAGATAATAATTGCTAATTATGAAAACCCGAATCTTACCAGTCAATTCTATTGATGACAATACACTTTGGAATGATTTAAAAATAGGTGATGAAAAATCATTTTCACTTCTGTTTGAAAGACACTACAGCGATTTGGTGAGTTACGGGAACTCGCTGTCTCCATATGCGGAAAAAGTTCAGGATTGTGTGCAAGATGTATTTACAGATATTTGGCTTTATAGAAATTCATTGCAAGGTTCTGTTGTAGTAAAAGCTTATTTACTATCAAGTGTAAGAAAGAGAATTGCTCGATTGTATGAACGTGATCATATTTTTAGAAAAACAGCAAGCACAGATGCTGTCGAGTTTTTATTAGAATTTGCTGTCGATAATGAACTTTTGGATGATGATTATGCAACAAAAGAGAAAGTAGTTCATTTGAATAAATTGCTAAACGAATTACCTCCAAGACAAAAGGAAGCGCTTTATCTGCGTTACCATCAAGGACTTAGTGTTGAGCAAATCGCCGAAATGCTGGATATTAATTATCAATCTGCAAATAATTTGCTGCACCGCGCTTTACTTACTCTTCGTAAAGAATGGAAGGGCAGTTTAACTATTATTACAATGCTGTTTTCAAGCACTTTTTAAATTAAGTAAAAAAAAATAAAAAAAAATCACAATTTAGTGAGTATATAATAAGAAAGCTGTCCTCTATGTTTTTGTAACCTTATTTTTAGATGCAAAAACGTAACACATATACCGAAATAGAAGATTTTTTATCTGATGAATCATTCCAATCCTGGATTCTGTTTAAAATAGATCAAGATGGATGGGAGGAATGGACTTTAGAAAGTCAACAGAGAGCAAAATTAGTAGAAGATGCTAGATTAATGCTTCTTTCTATGAAAGTTCCCGAAAGTGAACTTACAAAATCTGATATTCACAGAGCGTTACAAGATACTTGGATAAAAATTCGTGAGAAAGAATCTCAAAACGCACAGCAAGATTCAAAAACTACTTTTTTTAGAAGATATCTTCTTTCAGGAATTGCGGCATCTTTTCTTTTATGTCTGATGTCAGTTTGGTGTTACAACCATTATTTTACTTCCGAAAGTAAAATAGTTACTTACAAAGAACTTATCGATGATAATAATGAAGGTTTGGTCGAGCAGACTAATAATTCTAATAAACCACAAATTATTACATTATCAGACGGCAGCTCTGTTTTACTGCAGCCAAATAGTAAATTAAGTTACCCTAAAATCTTTACTGGAAACGAAAGAAAGGTGTATTTATCCGGCGAAGGTTTCTTTGAAATTAGTAAAAATCCTCTTAAGCCTTTTTACGTTTATGCGAACGAGATTATCACAAAAGTTGTTGGAACTAGTTTTAGAGTTAAAGCTTATTCTGATCAGCCTGATGTTGAAATTCTTGTTCGTACCGGTAAAGTTAAGGTAAAGTCGAACGATATGATTTCTAAGTCAGATCAACAAGAGATTGTACTGCTTCCAAATCAAGCTTTACGATTTTTACGTAATGATCTAAAATTTAATAAAATAACAGATATTACTCAAGATGTAGTACTTGCAAAAAGTGTTGGTAATATTGAACAATTAAGTTTCGAATTTAACGACATTCCAGTTTCTCAAATTTTTGAAACAATCGAACAAGCTTATTTAATTGATATTGATTATCCAAAAGATAAATTAAAAGATTGTCATTTAACCACTTCATTGAGCGATCAGCCTTTAACCGAAAAATTAAAAATTGTTTGTAAAAGCATTGGGAATAGTACAAGTTTTGAAATGAACGGAAATCAGATAATTATAACATCCCAAGGCTGTAATTAATCTTTAATGCAACTGTAATTGCATTTAAATGTTTTGTCACTAATTGTAACTTTTTCGATGTAAAAACTTTCAGTTATGAAATTAATTGTAGTTTATTTCATATTTAAAAATATAAGCCAAAAAACCAAAAACTAAACCAACCAAAAAAAATGAAACTGCCTATGTGAAAAAGAATGTTGTAAAAAAAAGTGCCGTGATGCTGTAACACCACGACACTTATTAAATTGAATTTTCTCTCTGTAAAGAGTAATTCATTCGTTTCTTAGAATACACTCGAATAAGTATTAATCAAAACAAATCAAAATTATGAAAAAACCAGTTGTTAAACAACGATTACTCTATAGAATCATGAAAATAACACTATTTCAGTTTGTCTTAGCACTTGTGTTTTCAAGCTTTGCTATGGCAAATAATGTAAATGGGCAAAAGAAATTAGACACAAAAGTTACAATTACAGTTGAGAATTTGACTCTTGATAGTGCTTTGTCTAAAATCGAAAAGTCAGCACATGTAAAATTTTCGTATAATTCAAGACTTCCTCAATTGAGCCGAAAGGTTAGCATTGAGGCAAATCAAGAGACTTTATCTAGTATTCTTAGTCGAATATTAGTGCCTTTTAATATTGCATTTTCAGAAGTGAGCAATCAAATTATCTTGCAAAAAACGACAAGCGAAGATCCGTTTGCAAGTGCAGATAATCATGATTCACTTTTTGAAGTATTAACTGCAGGACCAATTATCAAAGGAAAAGTAACTGATGCCAGCGGAAGCCCTCTTCCTGGTGCAACAGTAATGGTAAAAGGAACAAAAACTGCTGTATTAACAGATTTTGATGGTAATTTCTCTATCGAGATGCCTTCAAACTCAGATAAACTTGTTATTTCTTATGTTGGTATGGAAACCAGAGAAATTGGTATCTCTAATACTACACCAACAATTGTTCTTAGTGAATTAGGACAAAACCTAAAAGAAGTTGTAGTAACTACAGGTTACGAAAAAACATCAAAAAGAACCTTTACAGGGGCGATCAGCAAAATTTCTGGTGCTGAATTGAAAGTTGATGGTGTTGTTGACGTAAGCAGAATGATCGAAGGAAAAGCCGCTGGGGTTACAGTACAAAATGTTACAGGAACTTTTGGTACTGCACCTAAAATTACAGTGCGTGGATCATCTTCTATTTTTGGGGATACTAAACCACTATGGGTAATTGATGGTGTTGTTCAGGAAGATATTATCAATTTATCATTCGCGGATTTAGCTTCAGGAAATTCTGAAACATTGTTAAGTTCGTCAGTTGCGGGATTAAATGCAAATGACATTCAAAGTATTGAAATTCTTAAAGATGCATCTGCAACTTCTATCTATGGTTCTAGATCATTAAACGGTGTTGTTGTTGTAACTACAAAACAAGGACGTAGAGATTCTCCGTTAAAAGTAAGCTATGGTTTAGAGCAAACAGTAAGAGCAGTACCAAACTACAGCCAATATGATATTTTGAATTCTCAAGAGTCAATGAGTATTTTTAAAGAAATGGAGTCTAAAGGCTATTTAGATCTTCCTTCAACTGTAAATGGAAGATATGGCGGAGCTTACAATATTTTAGGGCGTGCTATAAATACTTATATTCCTGAAACTGGTGGGTATTTAGTAAATAATGATCCGGTTAGTCGTAACAATTTTTTAAAGAAATATGAATTAGCCAATACAGATTGGTTTAATGTGCTTTTCAGACCATCGATCACTCAAAATCATTCCTTAAGTTTTTCTGGAGGAGGTAAAAATAATACATTTTATGCCTCTTTAGGATATTATACAGATCCGGGATGGACTATCGCTGATGATGTAAAACAGATTTCAAGTAACATCAAAGGTACATTTTATGTAAATGACAGATTAAACATTACACTTTCGACTCTTGCATCTATTCGTGATCAAGGTGCGCCAGGTAGTTATGAAAGCGAAAAAGATGTTGTTTTTGGAAAAGTGACACGTGATTTTGATATTAACCCATTCAACTATGTATTAAATACAAGTAGAACTCTAAGACCATACGATGAGAACAGAGAACTGGAGTATTACAGAAACAACTGGGCAAAGATGAACATCATCAATGAGTTAAAGAATAACTATATGGAAATTGAAGTAAAAGACATTCGTTTCCAATTAGATTTAGATTATAAAATTAATCCGCATTTAACATATAACTTAACAGGTTCTGCTCGTTATGCAAACACAAGCCGTGAGCATAAAATTTTAGAAGGTTCAAATGTAGTAGGAGCTTATAAAGCTGGTACTCCAGATGGTGAAGACGGTGTTAATACATTGGTTAGAGATCAAAATATCTTTTTGTATCAAGATCCTAATGATTTAACAGCTCCAAAAGTTTCAGTTTTGCCAAATGGAGGTTTCCTAAGAAAGTTTACAAATGATTTAACTTCTTACAACTTAAGAAACAGTGTTAATTACAGAAATACATTCAATGAAAAACACGAATTAGAAGGTTTGTTTGGAACAGAAATGAGAGTTGTAGACAGAACGAGTGATAATTTTACAGCTGCAGGTTTACAATACGACAGAGGTTTAACGGCATTTACAGATCCAAGAATAATCGAAAAAATAATCAACGGAGGAGATTCGTATTATGGCTTCAATGAAGAAAAAGAAAGAACAGTAGGTTTCTTTGGAAAAGTTGGTTATACATACGATCGTCGTTACACAGCTTCTGTAACAGGTCGTTATGACGGATCTAACAGACAAGGAAACAGTGATTCGTCAAGATGGCTTCCGACTTATACTTTTAGTGGAAAATGGAATGTTGCTGAAGAAAAGTTTATGAAAAATGTTGAATCGGTAAACACTTTAGCGCTTAGAGCATCTTATGGTTTAACAGCTACTGCTGGCCCGGCAACGAACTCATTGGCAATCTACAAAAGCTTTATCACAGATCGTTTTCTTCTTGATGACAGGGAATCTGGAATTAGAATTGATGAATTGCAAAATGGTGACCTAACTTGGGAAAAACAATTTGAAACCAATATTGGGGTTGATCTTGGAATGTTTAACAATAGATTACAGCTTACAACAGATGTTTATCGTCGTCAAGCATTTGATTTAGTAGATTATGTGATTACTTCAGGAATTGGAGGTCAAAGAGTTAGACAAGGAAATAATGCTGATATGGAAACGGAAGGTTTAGAGATTGGTGTAACTGGAAAAATTCTAAGCTCTCCAAGTTTTAATTGGTCTTCTACAGTTAATTTCTCTGTGTTTACACAGAAAATTACAAGACTGCAAAATACTCCAACTGCTTTTGATTTAGTTGATCCGAATGGAGGAAATACACTTAGTCATCCAAGAAACTCAATCTATTCTTATCAGTTTACAGGATTAAATAACCAAGGTTTGCCAACGTTTATCCTGCAAGATGGTGCAGAGAATAATATTACGGGAGCTAATTTTCAAGACAATATAGATGTAACGAAATATTTAAAATATGAAGGTTCAATTGAACCGAATAAATCAATAGGATGGGCTAATACATTTACTTATAAAAATTGGTCATTATATGTATTTTTTGTAGGCTCAGGAGGAAATAAAGTTCGTTTAAATCCTATTTATGATAGTGCTTATGACGATTTAACTGTTTTTACTAAAGATTTTACAAATCGTTGGATAAATCCAGGGGATGAAAATCATACTAATGTTCCAGTAATTGCTGACAAGCGTTTGAATGCAAATTATGACGGAGAACGTACCCTTGCAAGAGCTTATAATACTTATAATTACTCTGATGTTCGAATTGCTGATGGTGATTTTGTGAGATTAAAAAATATCTCTTTGAGCTGGGAGTTTCCTAAAGATTTTAAAAGAAAATTAGGACTTAGCACTTTTACGTTAAAAGGTTCTGCTGTTAACCCATGGTTGATTTATTCTGATAAAAGATTAAACGGCCAAGATCCTGAGTTTCGTAATTCTGGAGGAGTTGCATTACCAGTAACATCTCAATACACATTTACTTTAAATCTTTCATTATAATAGTCAAAAACATGAAAAACTTAAAAATAACACTATCCCTATTAATACTTATTTGTATTACTGGCTGTGATGATTTTCTTTCAGAAAAACCAGATAACAGAACTGAAATAAACACGCCCGAAAAAATATCAGAATTGCTAGTTGAAGCTTATCCTCAAATGAGTTATTTTGAGATTGCGGAAACTATGTCGGATAACGTTTTTGACAGCGGACTTCCAGAAACACTGAGAAAAAATGAGGAAAACTATAACTGGGAAATTCAAACAGAAACAACAGATATTGATACTCAAGCTTACTATTGGGATGCTTGCTATAGAGCTATTGCACATGCAAATAAAGCTTTACAAGCAATTGATGAATTAGGAAACACAGCAAATTTAAAACCGCAAAAAGGAGAAGCATTAATAGCAAGAGCTTATTCTCATTTTATGTTAGTTTCACTTTGGGCCAAACGTTATAATCCAGCTACAGCGGCTACAGATTTAGGAGTTCCTTATGTGACAAAACCAGAAACAGAATTAGTGACTAAATACAAAAGAAATACAGTTGCTGAAGTTTTTGATTTTATCGAGAAAGATCTTGAAGAAGGTTTAAAATATGTAACAAACAATTACAAAGAGCCTAGATTTCATTTTAATATAAATGCTTCAAAAGCTTTCGCCAGCAGATTTTATTTGGTAAAAGGAAACTGGGACAGAGTAATCGAATTATCCAATGACTTAGGTTCAAAACCAATTGGTAAACTTAGAGATTATTCAGCTTACAAATCTTTAGGTGTAGAAGATCAGCAGTTAAAATATTCAAGCAGTGCTGCCGAAACAAATTTATTGATCGTTTCTGCAAATACAATTGTAAGCAGAGTATATCATTTAAATCGTTTTAACCTATCAGGTGCACGTCAGCCAGAAGTTTTTGGCCCGACTACAAATCTTTTTGGAAAACCATATTATTACAACCTATATTCATCAAACAGCAGTATAACTTTATTTGTGCCTAAATTTTATGAGTATTTCAAATATTCAAATGTAACTGCAGCAATTGGAGATCCATTTGTCGCCGAAGTTTTATTAAGCAATGATGAATTCTTCTTAAACAGAATTGAAGCTCACGTAATGAAAGGGCAAACTGCTTTGGCAAACGATGAATTAGAATATTTCTTGGCAACAAGAACACCAACCTATGCACCAACAGATAAATTAACGGAAGCAAAAGTGGTGGCTAAATTTCCAGTGGTTGCAAATGAATATACACCTTTCTATACAATGACACCAGTACAGACATCGTACATAAAAGCAATTGCAGAAACAAGAAGAAGAGATTTTATACACGAAGGACTTAGATGGTTTGATATCAAACGTTTTAATATTGTTGTAAAACACGAAACGGCAAACAAACCAGTAAATACATTAGCTAAAGATGACAACCGAAGAGCTTTGCAAATTCCATTGCATGCATCAAGTACGGGCGTTGAATTGAATCCTAGATAATCTTAAAAGTAAAATTATGAAATTATTAAAATATAATAAAATTGCGATTTTAGCAATAGTTTCTACAGTACTAGTTTCATGCGGAAGCGATGAAATGCCGGGAGAAAGCCAGTTAGACTATACGCAGCCAATAAAAACGGAGTTAGATAATTGGATAACAACCACCTATTTAAATCCGTACAATATTAATGTGCAATACAAATGGAATCAAAATACAGTAGATAACAGTCGTTTTCTTTTTCCTCCATTAACAGAAAAAGTACAGCCCGCACTTGAAATTGTGAAAACAATATGGCTTAATAGTTATTTAACGATTGGAGGCCCTGACTTTGTGAAAAAAATTGCTCCAAGAGAAATTGTTTTAATAGGCGGTGTGAATTTAAATAGTGTAGGAACCAGAACTTTAGGTTTAGCCGAAGGAGGACAGCGTGTTACATTATTCGAAACCGATTATATAGATCAAGACGATAGAGCAAATGTATCAGAGTTTGTACATACAATTCAGCATGAGTACATACACATCTTAAACCAAAATAAGCCATTTGATGAAAAAGCATGGAAAACATTGACACCAGGTGGTTACACAGCAGATTGGTACAATTATGAGATACCAGAATCTAATGAACTTGGGTTTATAACCAGTTATGCAAGATCAAACATCAATGAAGATTTTGCCGAAACTGCATCTATGATCTTAATCTATTCAAAAGCTGAATATGCGGCATTTTTAAAAGGTATTAAAAGCCCAACTGCTTTAGCCGCATTAAAAGCAAAAGAAGCAATCATAGTAAAATATTTTAAAGACGCTTTTAACATGGATTTCTATGCTTTAAGAGATGAAGCAGAGAAAAATACAAGTGCAGTAATAAACAATTAATAAAAGTATTATGAAAATAAAACACCTATATAAATACTTATTTGCAGCTGTTTTAATACTGCAATTAACCGCCTGTAATAATAATACAGACGCTGAGCAATTTTTTGAAGAAACGCCTACTACGCGTTTAAATAACCAGAAATCCGAACTAAACGATGCACTACTTTCGTCAGAATTTGGATGGAAAGCAGTCTATTTTACAGATAATACTGTTTTAGGAGGTTATACACATTTATTTAAGTTTGCCAAAGACGGAAGTGTAGAAATGGCATCAGATTTTGATGCTGATACAGATGTATACAAAAGCGAGTACGCCATTCAGCTTGGAAGTACAGTAAGCGTAACTTTTACAACAAAAAATAGAATTCATCTTTTATCAGAATCAGATAATTTCCCTATTCCAGCTTTAAGAGCGAAAGGATATTTAGGAGATTTTCAGTTTTTGTATTATGGTCAGGAAAAGGGAGAGATTATTTTTAGAACCAATAGAAACAATCGTGAATTACGTTTCGTAAAAGCAACAGCTCAAGACTGGGCAGATTTGCATAAAAATATTGAAATGATTCCTAATGTAATTGGCGCTGCGACGAGACCATTGTTTAGATTATTAGAAACAAATGACGGGACAACAAAACATCAGTTTGATTTTTCATTTTCTGACGTAACTCGCTTTGCAGAATCAAATTCTATCGAAGCAGGTTATTCTGTAAGCTATAATATGGGAGTAGGGTACACTCCAACTGGTATTGTTGTGAGTCCTGCGGTAGTAGTGGGCGGACAAAACCTGACTAATTTTGTATATAATGATACCGATGGAAGTTTTACAGCCTCAGGAACAGGTGGTGTAAGTGCTGTAATTAAATATACAGACAAACCTTTATCACTTACAGATGATTATAAATTATTTCTTCCTGGGCAGCCATTTACTGCATTTGGTTATTATACTAATGATTATACTGTAGACGCACCAAGTAACTCGGTACTGTTTAATTCAGAAATAGCAAAAATTAATGCTGCCTTGCCTAAAGGACAAAGCATTGCAACTGTTGAAATATATAGTAATCATGCTATTGGAACATTTATTTATTACACATTTGTAGGAAGAGGAGCTTTACAGCATCATGTAACTATTACAGAAGATGCCGTTGGTAAAAAAGTGATTTTAAAGCATAAATCTTGGAACGGAAATACAACAGTAGCTACGCCGGCATTCCTTGCTAGTTTTGATAAGTATCTGATGGATCCAAACGGAATTTATGTGAAAAAAGAAAGCTTTAGAGTATTTTACACTGATCCAGTTTATACGTTCACTAGCTCTTCAAGTCCTTTTAGAATGACGACTTGGAGGCTTAACTAATAGCTTTAGTTTTGTTTTTAATTTTGGAGAAAAAGCGACTCAATTTAGAGTCGCTTTTTTTAAACAAGAAGACATTAATTATTAAAATTTAATCAGATGAAGGAGAAAATTGCTGCGCCGGTAAGTATTATTTTTTTGTGGGGACTTATACTTATCGCCATAACAGAATGGTATTACGAATATGCGAGGTATTATTTGTATGTCTCAATAGCTGTCATTAGTCCTATTATGATTTGGAATTTGATAAAGCAGAAAAAAAAGGACAAAATTAATGGAACAAGAGAGTTTCAATCATCGATTTATAGAATGCTGATAATGGCCGTAGTACTTATCATTATTTTTTACATCACTAAGCAAGAGCATATAGGTTAATTCTAAGTTTAATTATTAAGGAGAAAAGCGATTCAATTTTGAATCGCTTTTTTATTAGATTAACCTGCAGCAAGTTATATCGAGATATATAAATAACTTAAAAAAAGATGTTTCTATATGTTTAATGTTTCTATACCCAATTCGGATAGAATAAATAATTTCAAGACCAATTTTTATGGCACAAATTTTATTAAACGCCCAAATAATCTATATTTGTATTTCAAAAAATAAAAACGAATACTTCAATATGAAATTACTAGAAGGAAAAGTAGCAATCATTACTGGCGCGAGCCGAGGAATTGGAAAAGGAATTGCAGAAGTTTTTGCTAAACACGGAGCAAACGTAGCATTTACATATAGCTCATCTGTAGAATCAGCTCAAGCTTTAGAAGCTGAGTTAAATGGTTTAGGTGTTAAAGCAAAAGGTTACAAGTCTAACGCAGCCGATTTTAATGAAGCACAAACTTTTGTTGATGCAGTTTTGGCTGATTTTGGTACAGTAGATATTTTAATTAACAACGCAGGAATTACAAAAGATAACTTGTTAATGCGTATGTCTGAAGCTGATTTTGATCAAGTAATCGATGTTAACTTGAAGTCAGTTTTTAATATGACAAAAGCAATTCAAAAAACGTTCTTGAAGCAGCGTGCAGGTTCTATCATTAATATTAGCTCTGTTGTAGGAGTTTCTGGAAATGCAGGACAAACAAATTATGCAGCATCAAAAGCAGGTGCAATTGGTTTTACAAAATCAGTAGCTTTAGAATTAGGATCACGTAACATTCGTTGCAATGCAATCGCTCCAGGTTTTATCGAAACAGAAATGACTGCAAAATTGCCTGAAGATGTAGTAAAAGGATGGAGAGACGGAATTCCGTTGAAACGTGGTGGAACTACAGAAGATGTAGCAAACGCTTGTCTTTTCTTAGCATCAGATATGAGTGCATACGTTACAGGACAAGTGCTTAATGTTTGCGGAGGAATGCTTACTTAATATGTTAATTGATTATGGTTTGTTGTTTATTGTTCAGAACCAAAAACGATAAACTAAAAACTATAAACCAAAATAAAATATGACTACAAACACGATTTTATTATTATTGCTTTCTTTAGTAATAGCGGGTGGGTTATCGTATTTTCAATATTTTTTTAAAGCCAAAAACAAATCAAATCTGATTTGGTTTTTGGCTTTTTTACGTTTTCTAGCCATTTTTGGATTATTGGTGTTGCTTATAAACCCTGTAATTTCAAAAAGTTCGTTGGAAATTACCAAAACACCTTTGGCAATTGCTGTTGATAATTCAAGTTCGATAACTGCATTAAAAGCAGATAAAAAATCGGTTGAATTATATCAAAAGCTAATTTCAAATCCTGCTTTAAAGGAAAAATTTGAAATTCAATCCTATCAATTCGATGCCGATTTTAAAACTTCAGATAAATTTGATTTTAACGGCAAACAAACCAATTTAGATGAAGTTGCAAAGAATTTAAAAAGCATCAACAAAAATCTAATTTTCCCTACTGTAATTATTACGGACGGAAATCAAACTACAGGAAACGATTATGTATATCGATTTGATCCTGTCAATAAAGTTTATCCTTTGGTTGTGGGAGATACAACCACTTTTCTTGATTTAAAAATAAATCAGTTAAACGTAAATAAATACGCATTTCATAAAAATAAATTTCCTGTCGAAGTTTTTCTTCAATATGCAGGTGACAAATCTACAACTGCCGATTTTACAATTTCGCAGGGAAATACAGTTGTCGCAAAAGAGAAAGTTTCTTTTTCACCATCAAAAAAAACAGCGGCATTAAATTTGCTTTTGCCGGCAGATAAAGTAGGACTACAAATATTTAAAGCCAGTATTTCTTCAAATGCAAAAGAAAAGAACAGCTATAATAATATCAAGAACTTTGCAGTAGAAGTAATCGATCAAAAATCTACAATAGCAATTGTGTCAGCCATAAACCATCCAGACGTAGCTGCTTTAAAACGCTCAATCGAAGTTAATGCACAGCGAAAAGTAATTTTGGTTAAACCAAATGATATTAGCCAGCTGAAAGAAGCGTCAGTTTTAGTTTTGTACCAGCCAACATCAGCCTTCAAAGCTGTTTTTGACAATAATAAACAAGCTGGAAGAAATACATTTATTATTACAGGAAATAACACCGATTTTAATTTTCTAAACCAGCAGCAGAATAATCTGGTTTTTAAAATGAGCGGACAAGTCGAAGATTATTTATCTGAATTTCAGTCGCAATTCAATTTATTTGCGGTTGATAATATTGGCTTCGAAAATTTCCCGCCTTTGCAAAATTTATTCGGAACAATTTCAACAAACGGAAATGTATCTGTTTTGCTTTCTTCAAAAATTAGAAACGTTTCTACAAATGCTCCTTTGTTGGCTTTCGCCGAAAATCAAGGAAAAAGAACAGCTTTTCTTTTAGGTGAAAACAGCTGGAAATGGCGTTTACAAAGTCATATAGATAATCAGTCGTTTGAAAAGTATGATGTATTTATAGATAAAATAATTCAGTATTTAGCAACATCAACATCAAAGAAATCGCTTGTTGTAGCACATGAAAGTTTCTATAATTCAGGAGAGGAAATTATAATTAATGCCCAATATTTCAATAAAAACTATGAGTTTGATGAAAAAGCAAGATTAACAATCACTGTTACAAATGCCGAAACCAAACAAGTCAAAAACTACGATTTATTAAAAGGAAACAATTCTTTCTCCGTAAACTTAGAAGGATTAACCGCAGGAAAGTATAATTTTACAGTAAAAGAGCTAAATTCAAATACATTATATTCCAGTCATTTTGAAATTTTAGATTTTGACATTGAGAAACAATTTGTAAACCCTGATGTTGCAAAATTGAAACAATTAGCACTGCAAACCAATGGAAAAGCGTTCTTTGAAGATCAAGCCGATGATTTGATTCAAGAGCTTCTAGAAAACAAAGAATACAAATCGATCGAAAAAAACGTTTCAACAAAAACTCCAATTATTGACTGGGTTTGGTTATTGATTTTAATTGCGGCTTTGTTAGCGACGGAATGGTTTGTTAGGAAATATAATGGGTTACTTTAAAAAAGGGGCAAAGGTTCAAAGTAGCAAAGGTTCAGAGGTTTTTAAACTTGAAACCGTTGCTAATTGTCACGGTTAAGAAATAAAAATTAGTGGGAATTGGTGAAATTGGTGTTTTTTATAAAATAATTATATATGGACTTCAGGCTAAAAGTATTTTACACCGTTGCGCTCCGCCTTAATTTTACTAAAGCGGCAACAGAGCTATACATTACACAGCCTGCCGTTTCTAAACATATTCAAGAACTCGAGGAAACCTATAAAACAAAGCTTTTTGAGCGAAACGGTTCTAAAATTGCTTTAACTCCAGCCGGAAAAATTTTACTTAAGCACACCAAAAGCATCTTTGAAATTTATCGCGAGATCGATTTTGAAATGAGTTCTTTTATAAACGAACGTCAAGGTTTATTGCGATTAGGAGCAAGTACAACAATTTCTCAATATATTATTTCTCCAGTTTTAGCGCATTTTCATCAAAAGCAAAAAGACATAAAAGTTAATTTGTTAAACGGAAATACAGAACAAATCGAAAATGCTTTAATAAACAAAGAAATCGAAATTGGAATTGTCGAAGGACAATCAAAAAATCAATCCATAAAATATATTCCGTTTTTAAAAGACGAATTGGTTTTAGTCTGTAATAGCAATAATCCGTTTGTGAAAAAAAATGAAATTTCAGTAAGTGATTTAAAATCAATGAAATTCATAACTCGTGAACGTGGATCAGGAACACTTGAAGTTATAGAATATGCATTGAAAAAAGCCGGTTTGAAATTCTCAGATTTACAAATCGAAATGCAGTTAGGAAGTACAGAAAGTATTAAGTCTTATTTGTTAAATTCAGAATGCTTTGCTTTTATGTCTATTCATGCTGTAAGTAAAGAGTTGAAAAATAAAGAATTAATGGTTTTGGATGTAGAAGAATTATCTGTAGAAAGATACTTTTATATCATCACATTGTTAGGTAAGTCTGATTCGTTATCAGAGCTGTTTATCCAAAATATGTCAAATCATTATAACTTAAAGTTATAGTCGATTGTAATTTGCGATTGGGAGTTTCGTGTAAAAGGATAGAACTTTGCAGAATAAATTTTTAATTATTCTATTTTGAAAACAAAAGAACATACAGCCTCACAATTATTCGAAGTTAATCGTTACTTGCAACAAGCCATTTTTGCTGCTGTTATCTTTTTATGCTTATTTTCGATTATTTCACCGCCAATAGCTTTGTTGTTTGGAGTTGTAATTGTAAACATTTTTGGTAATCCATTTGTAGAATTCAATAATAAAGCAATTACCTTTTTATTACAGTTCTCTGTTATTGGTTTAGGATTCGGGATGAATGCATCAAGTGCCATTTCAGCAGGAAAAGAAGGCTTTTTACTAACTATATTCTCCATATTCAGTACTTTAATTTTAGGAACTTTTTTAGGGAAATGGTTGAAAACCGATAAAAAAACATCTCACTTAATATCTTGTGGAACTGCAATTTGTGGAGGAAGCGCTATAGCGGCGATTTCACCAGTAATAAAATCAAATGAGAATGAAACTTCAATAGCTTTAGGAGTAATATTTATTTTGAATTCAATTGCCTTATTTGTTTTTCCATTTATTGGTCATCAGCTTGATTTATCGCAAAAAGATTTCGGATTATGGTGTGCTATTGCTATTCATGATACCAGTTCTGTAGTTGGTGCGGCAAATAAATATGGAGCCGAAGCTTTGCAGATAGCTACAACAGTAAAACTAGCGAGAGCCTTATGGATTATTCCAATTTCGATATTAACAGCAGCGATTTTTAAAAGTAAAAATTCAAAGATTAAAATTCCTTACTTCATAGGTTTGTTTATTGTCGCTATGCTTTTAAATAGTTATGTTCCTGCAACTGCAGTAATTGCACCGTATATTGTAAATATTGCAAAAATTGGATTAACGATTACATTGTTTTTAATAGGAGCAACATTGAATGTAAAAACCTTAAAATCAGTAGGAGTGAAGCCTTTACTGCAAGGTGTGTTTTTATGGATTTTTATTGCAGTTTTAGGTTTAGTATCAATTCTGTATTTGGGTTAAAATTTATTTTACATTTGAGAATTTGACAGTTGGTTTGCCAGTAATTTTATACCATTTTCCCGTAAAGGAAAGTCTTTTTTCAATTACAAAATTAAACTGTTTTTTCGTTTTAGCCAGTTCGATAATTTCTGTTGGCAAATCTACATCATAATCATCTTCTGTACCTTTTGCTTTTTTGTAAAAACCAGTTGTAGTAATGGCAAAATCTCTAAAAAACTTTTTCGTACCATCGTTGATTACTTTATATGAACTAGACCACTCAGAGTTTCCGCCATTATTAAACAAACTATAATAATCTAATTCCATTAAAGGCTGGTATTTTCCGTTAAAACCAGCAATAAGATATAAAAAACCATTGTAAGGAGCGCCTGCACCGCCGTTTGCATGTTCTATAGTAAACGCATATTGATCTTCACCAATTTCGACAAGTTTTGGTGTAGGTGCTCTTGAAAATGCACCAAAGGCAGCAACAGCAGGTTGAAAAGATTTCATTTCCCAAACCGCTCCATTTTTAGCAAATTTGGCAACGCCAATTAATCCGCCAGAGAAACGCCCAGTTTGTGCACCATCAGCATCATAAAAGGAATGATTAAAAGTCAATAGTTTGAATTGATTTCCTTTCGAATCAGAATAATCATTATTACTTAGAAGTCTTGTTGCAACACCCTCTTTATATGGAAAAAGCTGATCTCCCTCAACACCATTCACATCAATATAAGGCTGCGGTTTACAATTGCTGCATTTCCAGCTTACAAAAGTATTGCGATCTGGTAAATTATATAATTTGCCTGGAAACAATTTTTGCATTGTTTTTACAGGATCAAAAGAACCAGATATTTTAAGTACTCTTTTTGTATTTAGTATGGTATCGTTGACATTTTTTAATTGTATATCAGTTTCTTGAGCTAAACAAAGTGAACTAAAAAATAAAACGAAATTTAGAATAAAGAGGCGCATATTTGTAAGATTTAATACCAGAACAAACATACAAGAAAAATTCTGACGATTTTATATTTACCATACTTATATGGTTTAAAAATGGTTAGAGATTAAATTAAAAGAATCTTAAAAACGATTCTTTTAATTTATCTTTAAATAAGGTAAATTTGTCTCTCAAATAAAAACAAAAATGAAAAACTTCAAAATGAGACCAAAATTAATTGCTTTTTTTGCATTAATCATAGGTTTTTTTACTTTATCATGGGGAATTGTAGGCCATGAAAGAATTAATAAAGCAGCAGTAATGGCTTTGCCAAAACCGCTTCAGATCTTCTTTTACAATCACATCGATTTTATTACTCAAGAAGCATCAGTACCAGATATTCGTAAGTATGCTTTAAATTACAAAGACGAGAATCCAAGACACTATTTTGATATGGAAAACTTTGGTTCTGCTGATAGTATTCCAAAAACTTTGGAAGAAGCAAAGAAAAAATACGATAGTAAATTCTTGAACACTAACGGAATTTTACCTTGGTATATTGAGGATATGATGGCTAAATTAACCAAAGCTTTTAAAGATAAAAACAGAGCGGAAATTTTATTTCTTGCTGCAGATTTAGGTCATTATATTGGTGATGCCCATATGCCTTTGCATACTTCTGCAAATCATGACGGACAATTGAGTGATCAAAAAGGAATTCATTCTCTTTGGGAAAGCAGACTTCCTGAGTTATTTGCAAAAAACTACAAGTTAAATGTTCCTGAAGCTCAGTACTACGCTGATGTTCATAAAGCAACTTGGGATATGATAAACGACACGCACACTTTAGTGAAACCGTTATTAGACATAGACAAAAAGTTAAGAACTGCAACTCCAGAAAATCAGGTTTTTAAAATGGATTCAGATGGAAAAGTATTAAAAAGCAAATACAATACACCGGTTTTCTCTGATGAGTATGCGAAAAAACTTCACCAAGACTTAAACGGAATGGTTGAAACTCAGATGAAAAAAGCGATTACTGCAACAGCAAGTTTTTGGTATACAGCGTGGGTAAATGCAGGAAAACCAGATTTAAGCGATTTAGATTCACCTGCTGTTACACAAAGAAATCATCAAGCTTTACAAGAGGATTTGAAATTGTTTCAAAAAGGAGATTTATTCGGAATGAAGAATCAGAACGACTAGATTTTTTACTTTGAAGTTTCAAGTTTTAACTTGAAAATATACTAATAAAGAAAAGCCTCAATTTCAAATGAAATTGAGGCTTTTCTTTATATTACGTTTGAGTTTTTTATAGAAATTATTTCTGATACTTCTTTTCCTTTAAAACATAAGAGGCAGTTTGATAGTAAGAAATCGTTTCATTTACCAAGCTGAGTTTTTCAGTTTTTAATGGAATTTCGTCATAATCAACTTGAAATTCTGGAGCAACTCCTGTCTTCGGATTTATTTTCAGTGAAAACTGTTTAACTTGCTGTTTAGGAGATAAAACGGTTAATACATTGTCTTTTATTAAACCTAAATCTTGGTAAGTGGCAATAAAAGCTCTTGGCTTGTAATTGTCTTTAAAAACGTCCTGACCAAAGAATTTACTTTTATAGTCAAAATGCAATAAGCCAAATAATGTTGGCATAATGTCTATTTGCGACATTAGTTTATTGAATTTTTGAGGTTTTCCATTTGGAGTGTAAATAATTGCTGGAATTCGGTATTTATCCAAAGGCAGTTCCGTTTTTCCTGCACTTGAAGCGCAATGATCTGCCACAATTACAAAAATAGTATTATTAAACCAAGGCTGTTTGCGAGCCATTTCAAAAAATCGGCTTAAGGCATAATCTGTATATTTTACACCTCCATCGCGGGATTTTATATCGCCGGGAATGTCAATTTTATTATTAGGATATGTAAAAGGTCTGTGATTGCTGACCGTCATAATATGATTAAAGAATGGTTTATTTTCTTTAGCTTCGGCTGTCATTATTTTCACTGCTTTTTTGTACATATCTTCATCACATACACCCCAAACATTAGAAAATGTGATTTCTTCAGGTGAAAAACTTGATTTGTCTATAATTTGATAATCATTTCCAGAATAAAAATCTTTCATATTATCAAAGAAAGCATCACCGCCATACATAAACTTCACATTGTATCCTTTTTGTTTAAAAAGCGCTCCAGTTGAAAATTTATTTTTATTATCCTCTCTTTTTACAACACTTTCTCCCGCAGTTGGAGGCAGACATAAAGTTACCGCTTCAAGACCGCGAACAGTTCTGTTTCCGGCAGCATACAAATTGGTAAACTGAAGACTTTTTTGTGACAAACTGTCTAAAAAAGGAGTAATGTTTTGCGAGTTTCCATAAGCTTTCATGAAATCGGCGCTTAAACTTTCGATTGTAATTAAAACAACATTTTTGCGTATTTCAGCCGAGTCGCTTTTGATTTCGTGAGTTGTGTCTTCGTTAGATATAATTGGCAATTGCTCTTTTAGAATAGCAAAAGCTTTGTCGTGCGGAATTGTTTTATAAAACTTGAAATAGTCAAGTTTACTGTTTTGAAAAGCCAGATAGAATTTATAGATGCCGTTTGATTGTAATTCATTAACAAAAACATTCTTTGAGTTTTCAGTTTTAGATAAAGTTGGAATAGCGACTAAAGAAATCAGTAATAAACCCCAATATACACCTGAGATTTGAAGTTTCTCTTTTAAAGTTGGAATTTCATAGATGTAATTTTTTGTTTTTTTCAGGATATAATAAGTTATCGTTCCTGTAACCAAAAACAGAGCTGAAAAGATTGGAACTACAGGATAAGACTGCATAATGTTTCCAATTACTTCATTTGTGTAAATCAAATAATTAACAGCTATAAAGTTGTATTTTACTCCAAATTCATTCCAAAAAAAGTATTCACTTAAACCATTTTGAAGAATTAATAAAACGTAAAGAAAAATTACAAAGGCAAAAAGCCAGAATCTAATTTTGTCTCTCCATTTAGGAAGAAAAAGCATAAGACCAAAAAGAACCGTTTTGATTCCTATAAAAATTAAAACTATTTTAGGTAAAGCACCTCCATATTGATCAAAAACACTTTTTCCTGAAGCAACATATAAAAAGGCTGCAATAAAAACGCCTAGAATAATATACCCTGAAGGCTTGTTGTATTTTGAATTTGAAATAAAAATTAGATATAACCAAAGAAAAAAACTAGCAACTGTAAAAACGAAAAAATCGGAAACTAATCCTAGAAAAAAGATTTTTAAGCTTTCAAGCAGTGAGAAAGATGTTTGTGTAATAGGATGAAAAAATAGAACAATTCGTAATAGTAAACTGATAATGAAATAGAACAATGCCAGGTGGTAAAATGGGCTAAGCTTTTTGTAGAATGTCATAATAGATTATTTTGGGCAAAATTAAGGTTGATAAATTAATAATAGATGAAGTTATACTTTTACCTTACTTAGTGTTAACTTAATGTTTTCTTAAGATTATACTTGCAGGTTATTCTAATGAGTTTTAGTGTTTTCAGAAATTTAAAATATTTATCTTTGGTTATTCAAAAGTAAAATTTTTAATAGAAAAAACATATGCATATTTTAATTGTAGAAGATGAGTTAGGTATTGTTCAGTTTTTGCAGCAAGGATTGCAGGAAGAAGGTTATAAGGTTACGACAGCAAATGACGGTTCTAAAGGCTTTGAATTAACGCAGGAGCAAAAGTTTGATTTGATTTTATTAGATTGGATGCTTCCTAAAATTAATGGTTTAGATTTATGCAAAGCAATTAGAATTAAAGATCAAATAACACCAATTATTTTTTTGACTGCTAAAGATACCGTACAAGAAACGATTGAAGGCTTAAAAGCGGGTGCAAATGATTATATTAAAAAACCTTTTAGTTTTGAAGAATTAGTAGAACGTATTAAAGTTCATTTTAGAAATAGAAAAGGAACAGAAGTTCTTTCGTTAGGTACAATTAAAATTGATTTATCAAAACATATAGTTTTGAAAAGCGACGAAGAAATTGCATTAACACAAAGAGAATTTGAATTGCTTACTTATTTAATTAAGAATAAAGGAAAAGTTTGTACTCGAAATCAGATTTTGAAAGATGTTTGGGAAATTAATTTTGAATATGATACAGGTGTAATTGATGTTTTTATGAATGCCATTCGTAAAAAATTGAAGCTGAAAATAGAAGAAGATTACATAAAAACAATTCGCGGTATTGGTTACATCGCTAACGACTTATAAATGGTACAGCTTTCTTTTAAAAATAGAATTGCATTAAATTATATTATTACTACAGGTTTATTGATTGTGGCAGTTTTTTCGGTTATTTATTCTATCGTAAAACATACCGTTTACAGTCATATTGATGAAAAAATAAAAGTTGAAATTCAGAATCATTTAGACGAAATAAAAGTCGTAAACGGCAAAGTAATCCTAATTGATGCCGAAGAATGGAAGGAACGCGAGCATAATACTGTAGATGTGAATCCTGTTTTTGTAGAGTTCTTAGATTTGAAGAAAAGAGTAATTGAAAAAGCTCCCAATTTAAAAACAGAAACACTTCAATTTAAAGATTCTGTCGAAGATTATGAATTGTTTGATACTATGATGGGAGATCATGCAATTAGACAAATTCAAGTTTCACTTCATGTTAATAATAAAAAAATAGGATACGTTATTGTTGCAATGTCGCTGGCCGACTCAAAAATGGTGCTTAATAATTTGTTCGAAATTATGAGTTTGTCATTTTTAGGGATTCTATTGCTGCTGTTTTTTATTGCCCGTTTTTTTGCAGGAAGAAGTATAAAACCAATAAACGCAATTATAAATACATCGCGAATTATTACCAAAGACAATTTAAAAGCACGTATTCCGCTGCCCAAAACGCGGGACGAATTATACACGCTTTCAAAAACCATAAACAATTTATTAAATAGGATTGAAGATGCAATTGAACGCGAAAAGCAATTTACTTCAGATGCTTCTCATGAATTAAGAACGCCTTTAACAGTTATTAAAGGCACTCTTGAAGTTCTTATACGTAAACCTCGTGATAATAAAGAATATGAAGAAAAAATCAATTATTGTATTCGTGAAGTAGATCACTTAAATTTATTGGTAGATCAGTTGTTGTTAATGGCTCGATTTGAAAATCAAAAGCAAGATGTTAATACAGAATTAGTATACTTAAATGCGATAATTTTAGATGTTCTGACTTTGAATTCTGAGAAAATTAAAAGCAAGCAGATCAACATTAAATTTGAAGCAGAAAAGGACTATTATGTGCATTCTGATAATTTTCTAGTTATTACGATTTTGAGAAATATTATTTCAAATGCGATTAAATATACAGAAAGTAAAGGTGAAGTTTCTATTTTGTTATTCAAACAAAATGGCAAAACAAGCTGTAAAATTTCTGATAACGGAATTGGTATTGCCAAAGAAGATCTAGAGAATATTTTTAATCCATTTTTTAGATCTAAATCTACAGAACATCCCGAAATTAAAGGAACTGGATTAGGATTGTCTATCGTAAAAAGAATTACAGATTTACTGGATATAAAATTCAAAATTGAGAGTAAAATTGATATTGGAACATCAGTTATTTTAGTTTTTAACGAAGAGGAGAAAACGTTATAGTAGATTGAAAGAATGCAATGAAATTAGGGCTTGAGCTTTTTTTTAACAATAAACTATCGTTAAGTTATATTAAAAATTGCTTTTTTATGAAATTAACTATTATATTTGCAAACGAATCAAAGAATTATAAAACAAACCAAACAATGATTTCAAATCAATTACATCATCATCATTTTCATTATTGCTCTCAGGCGATGTGTTAATGGTATGTGTGTAAATCATCATATTTTAAAACCCGTTTGAGTACATCAAACGGGTTTTTTTATACCAATTCTTTGTACTCAAACTATTAATTCAAAAAAAAAACTAAAAAATGAGTACTTTAAAAATTGCAATTCAAAAATCAGGTCGTTTAAACGAAGACAGCATTCAAATTCTAAAAGACTGCGGTATTTCAATCAACAACGGAATCGATCAGTTAAAAGCCGAAGCTTCTAATTTTCCTCTTGAAGTTTTATATTTAAGAAACTCTGATATTCCTCAGTATTTAATTGATGGCGTAGTAGATTTGGCAATTGTTGGCGACAATCTTTTGGTCGAAAAAGGCAAAGAAATTGAAGTGGTACAGCGATTAGGATTTTCAAAATGTAAAGTTTCTGTAGCAGTTCCTAAAACCTTCGAATACAATTCGGTTCAAGATTTGGCAGGATTACGAATCGCAACCTCTTATCCAAACACAGTTAACGAATATTTTAATTCTTTTGGAGTAACAGTAGATATTCACCAAATTTCAGGTTCTGTAGAAATTGCTCCAAACATTGGTCTTGCCGATGCTATTGTTGACATCGTTTCAAGCGGAAGTACTTTATTCAAAAATAATTTAAAAGAAGTAGAAGTGATTTTGAAAAGTGAAGCAGTTTTAGCTGTTTCGCCAAAAGTTTCACCAGAGATTCAAAAACACATTGATACCTTAAAATTCAGAATACAATCAGTTTTAAGAGCAAGAAATTCAAAATATATCTTGATGAACGTTCCAAACGAAAAAATTGATGAAATAGGAAAAATTCTGCCCGTTTTGCGAAGTTTAACCGTTTTACCATTAGCACAGGAAGGTTGGAGCAGCGTACACTCGGTAATTGATAAAGACACTTTCTGGGATGTAATTGATAAACTGAAAGATGCAGGTGCAGAAGGAATTTTAGTTTGCCCAATTGAAAAAATGGTTCTTTAAATGCGCTTCGCGCACTTTAGGCAATAAGCTTTAAGCTTTACGCCAGAAAAAAAATAGAAAAAGTTAATAAAGCCTAAAGCCTGCAGCTTAAGGCTTAAAGCCAAAGAATAATGAATAAAATAGACAATCCAAAACAAGACACTTGGTTAGAAATCTTAAAAAGGCCAACTCAAACCATTGATGATATTGAGGTTACAGTAAAGGAAATTTTTAAAGAAGTACAGAAAAAAGGTGATGAAGCTGTTGCAAAATACACTTCGATTTTTGATGGGATTTCTTTAAACAATTACGAAGTTTCAATAGAGGAAATAAATGAAGCAATTGCTTTGATTCCAAATGAATTAAAAGAAGCTATTCAACTGGCAAAAGATAATATTTACAAATTTCACAGTGCTCAAAAAACTGATCGAGTTGAAATCGAAACAATTGAAGGTGTAAATTGCTGGCAGGAGAAAAGACCAATTCAAAAAATTGGATTGTATATTCCAGGCGGAACAGCTCCTTTATTTTCAACCGTTTTAATGCTTGCTGTTCCTGCTGAAATTGCAGGCTGTAAAGAAATCGTGTTGTGTTCGCCGCCAGATAAAACAGGAAAAATAAACCCAGCGATTTTGTATGCTGCAAATTTATGCGGTGTAACTAAAATTTTAAAAGTAGGCGGAATTCAGGCAATTGCAGGAATGACTTTTGGTACACAGTCAATTCCTAAAGTATATAAAATTTTCGGACCTGGAAATCAGTTTGTAACTGTAGCAAAACAATTGGCTACTCAGTTTGGTGTTGCAATCGATATGCCTGCTGGACCCTCAGAATTGTTAATTGTTGCCGATGACACAGCTGTACCAGCATTTGTAGCTTCAGATTTATTGTCACAGGCGGAACATGGAACAGATAGTCAGGTAATTTTAGTTTCGACTTCTAAAAGACTAATTGACGCAGTAGAAAAGGAAATTCAATCTCAGGTTGAAGTGCTTCCAAGAAAAGCCATAGCAATAAAAGCAATCGAAAATTCGAAATTGATTTATGTCGAAAATGATCAAATTGCTTTAGATTTAATTAATGAATATGGTCCTGAACATTTCATTATTTGCTCACAATACGATGATTTTTATTGCAACGGAATTATAAATGCAGGATCTGTTTTTATTGGAAATTATACGCCAGAAAGCGCAGGAGATTATGCTTCGGGAACAAATCACACGCTTCCTACAAATGGTTATGCAAAAAATTACAGCGGTGTAAATTTAGATAGTTTTACAAAATCAATGACATTTCAGAAAATATCCGAAAAAGGAATTCGAAACATTGGTAAAGCAATTGAAACTATGGCTGAAGCCGAAGGTTTACAAGCGCATAAAAATGCCGTTACGTTGAGATTGAAGAGTTTAAAATAAAAGATTAAAGAAAGACAAAAGAAAGAGTAAAGAAGCAAGATTTTATAAAGTTTTTCATCTTGGTTCTAGCTTCTTAAAAAAACAAAACAATGAGCACTTTTGATATAAATACAATTACGCGTGAAAACGTAAAATCTTTAAAGCCTTATTCTTCTGCCAGGGATGAGTTTGAGGATTTTGATACTGCTGAAATGATTTTTCTGGATGCCAATGAAAATCCGTTTCAAAATGGTGTAAACCGTTATCCAGATCCGCAGCAAAGTTCAGTTAAAGCAATTTTAGCTAAAAATAATAACGTAAAGCAAAGTCAGATTTTGTTAGGAAATGGAAGTGATGAAGTTTTAGATTTGCTTTTTAGAGCTTTCTGTGAACCTAAGAAAGATAATATTATTTCGCTGCCGCCAACTTACGGAATGTATGGTGTTTTGGCAAATATCAACGCTGTAGAAAACAGAGAGATTTTACTTTCTAACGATTTCCAGCCGCAGGTTGAAAAGATTTTAGAAGCAGTTGACGAGAGTACAAAAATTATCTTTTTATGTTCGCCAAACAATCCAACTGGAAATTCATTTTCAGATGAAAGTGTTGTAAAACTGCTGCAGAATTTTAATGGATTGGTTGTTATTGATGAAGCTTATATTGACTTTTCTGATAAAGAAAGCTGGCTTGCAGAAATTGATGAATATCCAAATTTGGTTATTACACAAACGCTTTCAAAAGCCTATGGTCTGGCAGGAATTCGATTAGGAATCTGCTATGGATCTGAAGCTGTTATTTCGGTTTTAAACAAGATTAAACCGCCATATAATGTAAATGAATTAACGCAGCAAAGAGCTAAAGAACGTTTAAAAGATGCTGAAAAAATTAAACAAGAAATAGCTTCTATTGTAAAACAAAGAGAGGAATTACTTAAGGTTTTACTTGAAGTAGGTTTTGTAGAAAAAGTGTATCCAACAGAAGCTAATTTTGTCTTGGTAAAAGTAGATGACGCAAATAAAAGATACGATCAGTTAATTAAAAAAGGAATTGTAATTCGAAACAGAACAACGCAGCCTTTATGCGAAAACTGTCTTCGTTTTACAATTGGAACAGAAGAAGAAAATGCTGTTTTAATTAAAGAATTAAAGTTATTAAGCTAAAATTATTAGCCACAGATTTCACAGATTAAAATGATTTTTTTACGCGGATTTGGCAGATTAAAGCAGATTTGTTTTTGATTTTTGAATCTAAAAATAATCAGCGTGCATTTGCTTAAATCTTTTAAAATCAGCGTGAAAAAAATTAGTATTAATTAGTGACTCGAATGATAGCGAACAGGTAATGTAGATTCGCAGCAAAAGAATAAACGCAAACGAAAAAATCATTTTAATCTGTGCAATCTGTGGCAGAAAATATAAACTATGAAAAAAGTACTTTTTATCGATCGTGATGGAACGATCGTTTTAGAACCTGAAAATTTACAATTGGACAGCTTAGATAAACTAGAATTTTATCCAAAAGCTTTTCAGTATTTAGCAAAAATTGCAGGTGAATTAGATTACGAATTGGCAATGGTAACCAATCAGGATGGTTTAGGAACGGACAGTTTTCCTGAAGATACGTTTTGGCCGACACAGAATTTTATTTTGAGAGCTTTTGAAAATGAAGGTGTTTTATTTGATGAGATTTTTGTTGACAGATCTTTTCCAGAAGAAAATGCGCCAACACGTAAGCCAAGAACAGGAATGTTGACGAAATATTTGAATAATCCTGAATATGATTTAGAGAACTCATTTGTTTTAGGTGATCGTTTAACAGATGTTGAATTAGCAAAAAACCTTGGTGCAAAAGCGATTTTCATGAATGATACTGATGGAGCAGGAAGCAATGAAATTTCATCAAAACGTGAAGAGCTAAACGAAACAATAGTTTTGCAAACAATGGATTGGAAAAAAATCTATGAGTTTTTAAAACTAGAAGCGCGTTCAGCATCAATTACTCGTAAAACCAACGAAACGGATATTTATATCAATTTAAATCTTGACGGAACTGGAAAAAGTAAAATCGATACAGGAATTGCTTTTTTTGATCATATGTTAGATCAAATCTCTCGTCATGGTCAAATGGATTTGGAAATTACTGTAAAAGGCGATTTAGAGGTCGATGAACACCACACAATCGAAGATACGGCAATTGCACTTGGTGAAGTTTTTGCAAAAGCGCTAGGAAACAAATTAGGAATCGAACGTTATGGATTTTGTCTGCCGATGGATGATTGTTTAGCACAAGCTGCAATTGATTTTGGCGGAAGAAACTGGCTGATTTGGGAAACGGAATTTAAACGTGAAATGGTAGGCAAAATGCCGACTGAAATGTTTTATCATTTCTTTAAATCGTTTACCGACGGCGCAAAAGCGAATTTAAATATTAAAGCGGAAGGAATTAATGAGCATCATAAAATTGAGGCAATCTTTAAAGCTTTTGCAAAAGCAATAAAAGTAGCCGTAAAAAGAGATACTGAAAAAATGATTTTACCTTCGACGAAAGGAATGCTTTAAAATTTGTTTCAAGTTTAAAGTTTCAGGTTTCACGTTTGGTTGAGTAACTTGAAACGTGAAACCTGAAACAAAACAAACAACAATTAAATGAAAATAGTAATTATAAATTACGGAGCAGGAAATATTCAAAGCATTATGTTTGCTATTGAAAGATTGGGTTTTAAAGCTGTTTTGAGTGATGATCCGAATGAAATTTCGTCAGCCGACAAAGTGATTTTTCCGGGTGTAGGCGAGGCGAGTTCTGCGATGTTTAAACTTCGTGAAAGTGGTTTAGATAGTTTAATTCCGAGTTTGAAACAGCCCGTTTTAGGAATTTGTCTCGGAATGCAGTTAATGTGCAATTCAACTGAAGAAGGAAATACGAAAGGATTAGAAATTTTTGATGTAGATGTCGTAAAATTTTCAAATAAAGTAAAAGTGCCTCAAATGGGGTGGAATCAGATTTATGATTTAAAATCTGATTTGTTTACAGGTATTTCTGAAAATGAATTTATGTATTTGGTTCATAGTTTTTATGCGCCAAATTGCACGGAGTCTATTGCTACGACAAATTATGATCTTGAATACGCATCGGCATTGCAAAAAGATAATTTTTACGGAACTCAGTTTCATCCAGAGAAAAGCGGTGATGTCGGGGAAAAGATTTTGGGGAATTTTTTAAGAATGTAAAATTCCAATTTCAATATCAAAAATCAATCAAAATATCAATTTTGAAAATCAGAGAAGGCTTTATGACTTTCGACTTTCAAACTTTAAGACTAAAATAAAATGAGAATAATACCAGCCATAGATATCATTGAAGGAAAATGCGTTCGTTTGTCCAAAGGTGATTATGATACGAAGATAATTTACAATGAAAACCCGCTTGAAGTAGCAAAATCATTTGAGGCGCACGGAATTGAATATTTGCATTTAGTAGATCTTGACGGTGCAAAATCGAGCAAAATTGTCAATTATAAAATTTTGGAACAAATTGCATCACAAACGAGTTTAAAAATTGATTTTGGAGGCGGGTTAAAATCAGATGATGATTTGCGAGTTGCTTTTGAAAGCGGTGCAAACCAAATTACCGGCGGAAGTATTGCAGTAAAAAACAGAACAATTTTTGAAAAATGGATTTCTGAATACGGTTCAGATAAAATCATTTTAGGTGCCGATGCAAAAGATGAAAAAATTGCAGTTTCAGGATGGTTAGAAGAATCAAACGAAGATTTGATTCCGTTTATACAAGATTATCAAACGAAAGGAATTCAATACGTTATTTGTACTGATATTGCAAAAGACGGAATGCTTCAAGGTCCGAGTTTTGAATTATACAGTAAAATTTTAGCGGAAGCGAAAGGCATAAAATTAATAGCTTCCGGCGGAATTTCAACTTTTGATGAATTACCTCAATTAGCGGAATTAGGTTGTGAAGGAACCATAATTGGAAAAGCGATTTACGAAGGAAGAATCACTTTGAAACAGTTGGAGGATTTTATAATTAGAAAATGAGAAAATTTGATAATTAGATAATTATTTTGCGGACTGTAAATTAATTATCTAATTGACTAATTTTCTAATTAACACATTAGATAAATGTTAGCAAAAAGAATTATACCTTGTTTAGATATAAAAAACGGAAGAACTGTAAAAGGTGTTAATTTCGTTGACTTGCGCGATGCTGGAGATCCAGTAGAATTAGCAGAAATTTACTCGGCTGAAGGTGCTGATGAATTGGTTTTTTTGGATATTTCAGCAACCGAAGAACGACGTAAAACGCTGGTGAATATGGTGCGAAGTGTAGCGGAAAAAATTAATATTCCGTTTACTGTCGGCGGTGGAATTTCGTCTGTTGAAGATGTTGAGATTCTTTTGAATAACGGAGCTGATAAAGTTTCGATCAATTCATCGGCAGTAAAAAAACCGCAATTGATTAATGATTTGGCTCAAAAATTTGGAAGCCAATGCGTTGTAGTAGCTATCGACGCTAAACAAATTGATGGACAATGGATTGTACATTTAGTTGGCGGAAAAGTACCCACTGAATTAAATTTATTTGACTGGGCTGTTGAAGTTGCAGAACGCGGCGCAGGAGAAATTTTATTCACATCAATGGATAATGATGGAACGAAAAATGGTTTTGCAAACGAAGCTTTGGCTAAACTTTCAGAATTAGTAAACATTCCAATTATTGCTTCTGGCGGAGCAGGAAATATACAGCATTTTGTAGATTCTTTCAAAGTCGGAAAAGCTGATGCTGCATTAGCCGCAAGTGTTTTTCATTTCAAAGAGATCGAAATCAAAGCGTTAAAACAAGAATTAAAAAATAACAATATAGAAGTCAGAATCTAGTTTGAAAAACATGAGTAATATTGAAATACAATTAAGTAAAGCAAAATTAGTCAAACTAGTTTTCTTTTCAGTTCTGTTTTTAGGCGCGAGTCTTTGGATATTAATTTATCAACCAAAATCGAATCATTTTATTTTTGGTAATCCCTATATTATGAATACGGTTTCAGTTCTAGGTATTTTATTTGGGGGGATGTCGTTATTTTTTTCAATAAAGAAAATGGGAGATAAAAAGCCAGGAATTATAATTGATACTAAAGGAATTATTGATAATTCAAGTGCTTTATCAATAGGAAGAATTCCTTGGAAAGATATTGACGATATTATTGAAAGAGTCGATTTTAATCAAAAATCAATTGCTTTAATCGTGAAAAATCCAGAGGAATATATTGATAAACAAACATCATTTTACAAAAGAAGAATGATGAGAGCAAATTTTAAAATGTCAGGCTCACCAATTGCTATTTCTCCAAATTCTCTTAAAACTAATTTAGAGGAATTGGGTAACATCTTAACCGAGAAACATACAGAATATTTAAATTCCAAAAATCTATCCTGATAGCCATCGGGATCAAATCTAAAATAATATGAATATAGATATCAAAAGCGCACACGGATTAATTCCGGCGATAATTCAGGATTCAGAAACAAAAAATGTTTTGATGCTGGGTTATATGAATGAAGAATCGCTTCAAAAAACAATAGAAACTCAAAAAGTAACATTTTTCAGCCGTTCAAAACAAAGACTTTGGACAAAAGGTGAAGAGAGCGGTAACTTTTTGAATTTGGTAAGTATTAAAAATGATTGCGACGGAGACACACTTTTAATTCAGGCAAAACCAGTTGGGCCAACTTGCCACACAGGAGCAGATACTTGCTGGCAAGAACCAAACAATGCTAATTACGGATTTATTTCTCAGTTAGAGAACACAATAAAAACTCGTAGAGAGAATGCCGATTCAGAGAAAAGTTATGTTGCTTCGTTGTTTGAAAAAGGAATCAATAAAATTGCTCAAAAAGTAGGAGAGGAAGCTGTGGAAGTGGTTATTGAGGCCAAAGATGATAACGACGATTTGTTCCTCAGCGAAAGCGCTGATTTACTTTTTCATTATCTAATTTTATTACAGGCTAAAGGTTTTCAGCTGAATGATGTTATTGAGGTTTTAAAGAAACGTCAGAAGTAAGATTTGATTTTTGTCATTTCGACCGAAGGGAGAAATCACACTCGAATGTAGACAAAGATTAGATATGCTTTGCAGAGTTTCTTGTGTGATTTCTCCCTTCGGTCGAAATGACAAACTAACAATTATGCTTAATTAAAGATCAACGAAGTCTCATTCCACAAACTCAAAAACAGCAAATTCTCTTGGCTGATGAAAGCCAAATTTTAAGCTTTTATAAGGCTGTAATGCAAGGTATTCAGTATTGCTGCCATAATCAATTCTAAAAGCATTTCCTCTCCATTTAGATCCGATTTCAGGTTTTTTGAAATTACCATTTTCAATTTTTTCTAGACTTGAAAAAGGTATTTTTATTTCGGTGCAATAGCCTTCGGTTGTTGTTTTACTTATGGTTTCTAATCCCTCAATATCAAAATCCATATATGTTTTCCATCCGCCGCATTCGGCAGAAATACATTTTAAAAGCATGTCATAATTGGTTGAAAAAGCATTTACGCCAATTTCTACATAATTTTGTCCATTACCATCTGGATCGATAAAAATTTCGACTAAGTCATCTGTTTTAAAAATTGGAAAATCTTTCTTCTGTTTTGAACCAGTTATTTTGGAATCTAAGGAACGAAAAGCGATATAAAGATTTTCATCATTCCATGCAAAGGAAACCATTGTGTTTTGACTTGCTTTTTCAGCAGAATTATGAATTACAAAAGGACCTGTGAATGGTGTTTTCCAATCTGATAAGTCTCCGTCTACAGTTAATTTTTGATTCGTTTTATAAATCGGAATAGTCTGCGAATGACTTGTTATCGAGCACATCAGGAAAAAGAGAAAAACAATCTTGATAAATTTCATAAAGGTGTTGTGAAAAAAACGAAATGGCTAAAGTAAATAAGAATAATGAATTTTAACACTAAATAGGATTAATAGAAATTATAAAATAAAGAAAAAAATTGATTTGAATGTTTACATTTGTTGAAGATTAAACGGGTTTAATTGCCTTATTTGTCATAAAATTATAAATAATGAAAAAAATCTTTAGCGGCGTTTTTATCGCCTTTTTAATTGGTTTTACTGCCAATGCGCAAGGACTTTTGAAGAAGTCTGAAACGGTTTTTACACATCAGGATACTTTACGCGGAAGTATTACAAAAGAAAGAGCTTGGTGGGATTTAAAATACTATCATTTGGATGTGAAAATAAATCCAAAGGAAAAAACAATTACTGGTTCAAACACTATTCGTTATACTGTATTATCAGAATACAATAAAATGCAGATTGATTTGCAGGAACCAATGCAGATTTATAAAGTTACGCAAGGCGGAAAAGATTTGAAATTTAAACGCGATGGAAATGCTTTTTTTATTGATTTAATTGAAAAACAAAAGATTGGAGAGGTTAAAGAAGTTGTGATTTCATTTGGCGGAAAACCTAGAGAAGCAGTTAATGCTCCTTGGGATGGTGGAATCAGCTGGAAAAAAGATAAAAATGGAAAAGATTTTATTGCTTCATCTTGTCAAGGATTGGGCGCAAGTGTTTGGTGGCCAAATAAAGATCATATGTATGATGAAGTAGAGAATATGCTAATTAGTGTAAATGTTCCAGGAGATTTGACAGATGTTTCTAACGGAAGACTGCAAAGTGTTAAGAAAGAAAAAGATGGAACTAAAACTTTTAACTGGTATGTTTCAAATCCTATTAACAATTATGGTGTAAATATAAATGTTGCGGATTATGTGAATTTTTCTGAGAAATTTAAAGGAGAAAAGGGAGATTTAGATTGCAGTTATTATGTTTTAAGAGATAATCTGGCTATTGCTAAAGAGCATTTTAAAGACGCTCCGAGAATGTTGAAAGCTTTTGAAAACTGGTTTGGTCCATATCCGTTTTATGAAGATAGTTACAAATTGGTTGAAGTTCCTTATTTAGGAATGGAGCATCAAAGCAGTGTAACTTATGGGAATGATTATAAAATGGGATATAAAGGAAAAGATTTAAGCGGTACTGGCTGGGGCTTAAAGTTTGATTTTATTATTATACATGAATCAGGACATGAGTGGTTTGCAAATAATATTACTTATAAAGATATTGCTGATATGTGGGTACACGAGAGTTTTACCAACTATTCTGAAAGTTTGTTTATTGAGTATTATTATGGAAAAGATGCGGCCGCTGAGTATGTAATTGGATGCAGAAGAAACATTGAAAATGATAAACCTATTATTGGGCATTATGATGTGAATAATGAAGGTTCAGGTGATATGTATCCAAAAGGAGCAAATATGCTGCATATGATTCGTCAGGTTATTAATGATGATGCAAAATGGAAATCGATTTTAAGAGGTATGAATAAAACTTTTTATCATCAAACGGTTACAGGTAAGCAAATTCAGGATTATATCAATGAACAGTCGGGGATTAATTTCAACAGAGTTTATGCACAATATCTAACAACAACTCAAATCCCAGTTTTTGAATATATGTTTAAAAATGGAACTTTCGGATATCACTGGACAAATTGTGTAGCTAATTTTGATATGCCGGTAAGAGTGAAATTAAACGGTGTTGAAACCTGGTTGAAGCCTACAACTGAATGGAAATCAGAAAAAACAACGAATGAGAATAGAACTATTGAAGTGGATAAAGATTTTTATGTGACGAGTTCTAATATTATAGAATAAAATTCAAAATAAAAATTTCAATGCGAAGTTTTGTGAGCCCGATAGGTTATAATAACTTGTCGGGTTTTTTGTTTAAATAACGGTTTTGTTTTTCTTGATAAATCAAAAATATTCTTCTGTTTTTGTTAGTAACTTTTTTAAATTGAATCTGTTATGATATTATTTTTTTTATTTTTTGTACGAATATTACCTTTTTATTTTTAACTTAGACGGCAATCGGTTGAATTAAAATCAGTTAATTCAATCAAGTTTAAAGCGTAATCTGAAAAGCTAATAGAGTAAGAAAAACAAACAAATCATGCAATTATGAAAAATTTAAAAAACCTAAAAAACATTGAGATTTTGACTAAAAATGCACAGAAATTTATAATGGGAGGTGTACTTCCATATGTAAATCCAACAATTGGCTTATGCGACAGATTGTGCGGAGAAGCCGGTGGAGTTTTATCGAACACACCAGGTAAAGGAGATGTTTGCCTTACAGGAACTTCTACATGCTGTTATTGCAGATAGATGATTTAAACAATGAAAAGGCTTCCAAATACTGGAAGCCTTTTTGTTTTAGCGACTATTTAATTTCGCTTTTTCTTTTATAATATCAGCAATCTTACGATTTTCGATTTTGCTTTCAAGCCACGAAATTATATCAAGATATAAAAAGGCTCTTTTTTCGTAAGTGTTTTTTTCAAGTTCAACAAAACGTGCGTGCATTTTTTTGAATTCCTTTTTTATATCCGCTGGATAGAAATTATTCAGGTTTCTTAAGAACTTAATAATTTCCTTTTGAACTTCGTGCAAGTCATTCATTTTGATTAGGAACTTATAAGTGTTTTTAAGATGATTTTCTAAGTAATAATCTTTTCCCAGTTCGTAATGTGCAATTAAGGACAATAGTCTTGCAAAACACATTAAATCTTCGCGCATCGATAGATTTTTGTTGTTGATGATTTTATCTAAATAATTGATGCATTCATTGTATTTTTCATTTCCAAAATAAATAGAAGCGATTTTATAGAAGAACAACATTTCGTGATGTTCATCAAGATGTTCACTGTGCAGTTTTATTTTTTCTAAAATTTCAGGAATTAAATATTCACTTTCGGCAAAAGTACCTTCTAGAATATGTAAATTTAGTTTGTTGTTGTATACGTACAAAAACGAAAGTGACGCAATATTATCGTTTACAGGAAATTTTGGATCTTCAATAGTTTCTTCTAGCAGCGAAAGATACTTTTTAAAATTCGAAGTATATTTCAACATATAAAGCGATTCTAGAAAATAATGATTTCCTTTTAAGAAAAATACAGGATTCAGGTAAATCATACTTGGATTATCGTAGAAAAGTTTAACCCATTTATAAGCAAACTTATAACTCGCTAAGAAGTCCTGTACTAGAAAACTTCGCCAAAGATTGGCGTTATAGAACCAATATTTTTCACGAAAACCAAATTGGCTTTCATCAAGTTTGGCAATATGTTTATGAAAGTAATCATCAATATATTTGTATTCTTCATCACTTTTTACGTATCCTGTTTTAAGCATGATTCCGTATAACTGAAGAGAAAGATTCGATAATTTGCTGGAAATTGTATTTCGATAGTTTAATTCTTTTGCCTGTACAACCAATTCGTCGGCGCGCCCCTGAATACTTCGTGTGATGTATTGCGACTCAATAAGTTTTTCGAATTCAACGATTTCATACGCCATGTATTTTTCGTCATTTTCTAAAGCTTGTTGTTTGGTCTTGTCAAGAATCTTTAAACTTTGTTTATATAACCCTTTATTATAAAGTATAACGGCAAAATCTATTTGTTCACGAAGTTGATAACGAATGTTTTGGCTGGGAATATTCAAACGAATGCTAACCAAAATTTGTTTGTATAAGTATGATTTTAAGTTAGACAGCTGCACTTTTTTGATGCTTCCGCTCTTCAAAATAAGTTTTTCATCGTAGGTTTCAGATTTATCCAAGATATTGAATAATTCAATGAATTTAGTATTCGAACTTGTTTCCAATCGACTTGCAAAAATTTTAAACTGCCTTTTTTCAGATTTAGAAAGTGATTTTATAAGAACAAATAAGAAATCTTTTTGATGGTTAGCCATTGTAAAAAATAATATAATAACTTATTGATTATTAGTGATTTAACTCGTTATAAATTGCGTTATATACAGTATAATTTCATTAAAATGAATTTCGTGCTGAAGAAGTACAATATATATTTGTTATCAAGATGTGAAATTACATTAAATAAATGAATATGAATAGAGAGAAAGTTCAAATTTTTGACACCACTTTGCGAGATGGTGAACAAGTTCCAGGATGTAAGTTAGATACTAAGCAAAAGTTAGTTATCGCAGAACGATTAGACAAAATGGGAGTTGATATCATCGAGGCAGGTTTTCCTGTGTCAAGTCCGGGCGATTTTTTATCGGTCTCTGAGATTTGTAAAATTGTTGAAAATGCAACCGTCTGCGGACTTACAAGAGCCGTAAAAAACGACATTGATGTTGCTGCAGCTGCTTTAAAGCATGCTAAAAGACCTAGAATCCACACAGGAATCGGAACATCTGAATCTCATATACTCCACAAATTAAATACTACACCAGAAGATATCATTGCAAGAGCAAAATATGCTGTAGCTCACGCAAAAACATATGTAGAAGATGTAGAATTCTATGCAGAAGACGCTGGAAGAACAGATAATGCATTCTTGGCAAAAGTTTGCGAAGAAGTAATTAAATCTGGTGCGACAGTTTTAAATATTCCGGATACAACTGGATATTGTCTGCCTGAAGAATATGGTGCAAAAATTAAATATTTGAAAGAAAACGTAAAAGGAATCGAAAACGTAATCCTTTCATGTCACTGTCATAATGATTTAGGAATGGCAACTGCAAACTCAATTGCAGGAGCAATAAATGGAGCAAGACAAATAGAATGTACTATAAATGGTATTGGTGAAAGAGCAGGAAATACAGCACTTGAAGAAGTGGTAATGATCTTTAAACAACATCCTTACTTAAACCTAGATACTAATATCAATACAAGAGAATTAAACGAAATGAGTCGTTTAGTTTCTGAAAGTATGGGAATGATCGTGCAGCCAAACAAAGCTATTGTTGGAGCAAATGCTTTTGCACACAGTTCAGGAATTCATCAAGATGGCGTTATCAAAAACAGAGCGACTTATGAAATCATGGATCCGCTTGATGTTGGTGTAAACGAATCGTCAATTATTTTAACAGCTAGAAGCGGAAGAGCTGCTTTGGCTTATCGTGCTAAAAAAGTAGGTTACGAGCTTACAAAAGTACAATTGGATATAGTTTACATTGAATTTTTGAAGTTTGCTGACATTAAAAAAGAAGTTTTGGATGCTGATATTCATCAGATTATTGAAGCTTCTAAAATTGAGGGAGATTTAATTAGAAGTTAGACAGCAAAGAAGGAAGAGAATAGAAGAAAGAGAATAGAAGAAAGAGAATAGAAGAAAGAGAAAAAAATAAAGATTTAAATACATAAAGAACGAGGCATTATGAATTTGAAAATAGCAGTTTTACCAGGAGACGGAATTGGACCGGAAGTAATTTTACAGGCCAAAAAAGCATTATATGCAATTGGCGAGGTGTACAATCATGAATTTGTTTTTGAAGAAGCACTTATGGGTGCAATTGCAATTGACAAAACAGGAAATCCACTCCCAGAGCAGACTTTAAATCTTTGTTTGAATACAGATGCAGTTTTATTTGGTGCAATTGGAGATCCTAAATATGATAATAATCCAAATGCGAAAGTTCGTCCAGAGCAGGGATTATTGAAGCTTCGTAAAGAACTTGGTTTGTTTGCGAATATTCGTCCAATAAAACCTTATAAATCATTAATTGATGCATCTCCTTTAAAGAGAGAGATTATTGAAGGTGCAGATTTTACTATTTTCAGAGAATTAACTGGCGGAGCTTATTTTGGAGCAAAAACACTAAATGACGAAGGAACACACGCTTCAGATTTATGTGAATATTCAGAAGAAGAAATTACCAGAATTGCACATTTAGCTTTTAAATCGGCACAAAACCGACGTAAGAAGCTAACAATGGTAGATAAAGCTAACGTTCTAGAAACCTCAAGATTATGGAGAAAAGTAGTTCAGAAAGTGAGCGCGAATTATCCAGATGTTGCTCTAGACTTTTTATTTGTTGATAATGCTGCCATGCAGTTGATTTTGAATCCAAAACAATTTGATGTGATTTTAACAGAGAATTTATTTGGAGATATATTATCAGATGAAGCAAGTGTTATTACAGGTTCAATAGGTTTGTTGGCATCAGCTTCTTTAGGAGAAAAAAATGCGCTTTTCGAGCCAATTCACGGTTCTTATCCTCAAGCAAAAGGAAAAAATATTGCCAATCCAATTGCGTCGATTTTATCGGCTGCAATGCTTTTAGAACACTTTGGTTTATTTAAAGAAGCTAATGTGATTTACCAAGCTGTTGAAAAAGCAATTGAGTTTAAAGTTGTAACGGTTGATTTAAAACCAGATTCAAAATTCGGTACGAATGAAGTAGGGGAGTTTGTTTCAAATTTTATTTTCAGCAAGGATGACTTGTTATATTTTAATAATGACAACGTTCATATCGGACAATCAACAATTGTTTAGGTATTTTATTAAAATAATGAAATAAATAACAAGAAGTATGTGAAATGTTGAGATTTTATTTTTTTAGTCCTATAAGTTTTCATACTTTTGTCGAACTAAAAAAGAAATAGATGCAAATCTCAATTATTATTACTTCTGTCTTTGTTGTCAATGTGATTCACACATCTGCAGCGGGAATGGTATAAATATAATTGAAAAACTATATTACAAACCTTCCAACTATTTGGAAGGTTTTTTTTTGAACAAAAATTAAAATAAATATTACAATAATGGAATTAAATAAGTACAGCAAGACCATCACTCAAGATCAAACACAACCTGCGGCTCAAGCAATGTTGTACGGTATTGGTTTAACTGAAGAAGATTTGAAGAAAGCACAAGTTGGTATTGTAAGTATGGGTTACGATGGTAACACTTGCAATATGCACTTGAATGATTTAGCAAAAGATGTTAAAAAAGGTGTTTGGGATGCAAATCTGGTCGGGCTTATTTTTAATACCATTGGTGTAAGTGACGGAATTTCTAACGGTACTGAAGGAATGCGTTATTCACTGGTATCTCGTGATGTAATTGCAGATTCGATTGAAACAGTTGCGGGAGCACAATGGTACGATAGTATAATTGCAATTCCTGGCTGTGATAAAAATATGCCTGGAGCTTTAATTGCAATGGGAAGATTAAACCGTCCGTCAATGATGATTTACGGAGGTTCTATTCACTCTGGGAAATGGAAAGGTGAATCTTTAAATATCGTTTCTGCTTTTGAAGCTTTAGGAAAAAAAGTGAAAGGCGAAATTACTCCAGAAGATTTTAAAGGTGTTATTCAAAATGCTTGTCCAGGTGCTGGTGCTTGCGGTGGAATGTATACTGCAAACACAATGTCTTCGGCAATTGAAGCATTAGGAATGAGTTTGCCGTACAGTTCTTCAAATCCTGCTTTAAGTCAGGAGAAAAGAGATGAATGTCTTGCAGCGGGAGAAGCTATTAAAATTTTATTAGAAAAAGATATTAAGCCAAGAGACATTATGACTCGTAAGGCTTTTGAAAATGCTATTACAATTGTAGCTGTTTTAGGAGGTTCAACAAATGCGGTTATGCACTTAATTGCAATGGCGCATGCAGTTGATGTTAAAATTACTTTGGATGATTTCCAAGCAATTAACGACAGAACTCCTGTACTTGCAGATATGAAGCCAAGCGGTAAATACATGATGGAAGATATTCACGCTGTAGGAGGTATTCCTTCTGTAATGAAATATTTATTGAAAGCAGGATTAATTCATGGTGACTGCTTAACGGTAACAGGTAAAACAGTAGCCGAAAATTTAGCTTCTACACCAGATTTACAAGACGGACAAGAAGTAATTCATGAAATACAAAAAGCATTAAAACCAACTGGAAATATTCAGGTTTTATACGGAAATCTAGCTTCAGAAGGTGCAGTTGCAAAAATCAGTGGAAAAGAAGGAGAGTATTTCGAAGGTCCGGCTGTTGTTTTTGAAGGAGAGTTTGAAGTAATTCCTGGTTTACAGGCTGGAAAAATTAAACCAGGCAATGTTGTTGTTATTAGATATTGCGGACCAAAAGGAGGTCCGGGAATGCCTGAAATGTTAAAACCAACATCGGCGATTATTGGAGCTGGATTAGGAAGCAGCTGTGCTCTTATTACAGACGGCAGGTTTTCTGGAGGTTCACATGGATTCGTAGTAGGACACGTAACACCAGAAGCTTTTGATGGCGGTGGTATTGCTTTAGTGAAAGATGGTGATTTGATTGCTATTGATGCTGTTAAGAATACGATTGACTTGAAAATATCTGATGAAGAATTTGCAGCTCGTAAAGCGGCTTGGGTTCAGCCACCGTTAAAAGTTACAAAAGGAGTTTTGCTTAAATATGCAAGATCTGTTTCAAGTGCTTCTACAGGATGTGTTACCGATAATTAATTTATTATCAAGATAAACGTAAAATAACAAAACTCAAAACCTAATATAAAACCTACGTATTGAATAAAATGGTAAAAACAATTTATAAATCATTGTTGTTTCTATTGCCCTTAATTTCATTCTCACAAAATGCAAAAATTGAGAATCTAAAAAAAGAGTATAATTTAAAAGTTAAAAAAAGTGGTTTCATTCTTTTAGAAGATAAGAATAATTCCGAAAACATTAAAATTGCAAATGCTGACGGAGATATTGTTTATTCTTTTAAGAAGAATAATAAAACTGGATTTCTCAGCGGATTAAACTGCGGGAAATTTTTCACATCAAAAGTTAAAGGAAGCGGTAATGATGGTGGTGGTTACATGATTTTTGAAGGTATGGATGTTGAAATACATGATGCTAAAAATCCAGAAGTTGGAACTAAAACCAATTTCAATTTTACAAATGGGTCATGGAATCAGCCTTTTGAGTTTTATAGCTTTTTTGACAGTACTGATAAGGTTGGTATAATTAATTCATGCGGCGAAATAATAGTTCCGGCTCAGTATAAGCGTATTGGAAATTTCAACAAGGCTGGACAAGCACTAGCATATACTGATACAGATTTTACAGTTTTGGATACATTAGGTAAATCTTTGCTGAAACAGCCATTTAAACATGGATTGGAGAGAGTCTTTAAATATGATTATGATGTGTATGTAAAAGACAATCGTGTGAGATCAAGTATAGATGGTAAGCACTTTGGAATATTTGATTTTAAAGAAAACAAACAGTTAATACCAAACAGCTATGATGAAATTTCATCTATGGATAAAATGTATTATCGAATTAAAGAAGAGAAGGATGCTTTTGCTTACTTAGCAAAAAAGAATGATATAATTGAGGTTATAGATTATTCAAATTTCAAGAATATTCTTCCTATTTCAGTAGGAGCCAATGGTATTTCTTCTATATCTGAATTAGGCAATAAATATGTTACTATTTTCTATAAAACAAAGAAAATAATTCGACAAGTAAGCCAAACTGTAAGTAATGACGAATCAAAGTATTGCAAGAATGTCTACTACGATGGAAAAGTACTTTTTGATGCTAAACTAGAAATAGAAGATATTAAGATTTATAAAGATCGTTTGCTTGTGCTTCAGATGTATAATGGAGGATCAATGATTTATGATTTACAAAAATCAGCTTTTATTGCAACATTTCCAGATAATTTAGTTACAGTATACGATTACGAAATGCCGTCATCGATGGTTTTTAATAAAGATTATATGTATGATGCAAGAGATACTTTTTTTAATATAAGCACTCCATGTAAAGGTCCAGGTTGTCAAACAAGTAATTCAAAGAAAGGAGCCCTTTGTGATTTCAATGGTAAGTTAAAAACAGATTTTTTACAAGATGTTAGTTATGTTGTTGTAAAGCTGGATAAAACTCAGGATAAGTTTCTTTTTCTAGCGCATAAAAGACCTGCAGATTTTACTTTGAATTTTAATCTTTATGATAATGACGGAAAGTTAAAACTGGAAAACTTTAAAATCGAGGATAATCAAAGAGAATACGCTTTGCTTACAAAAGATAATACGTTAGTTCTTAATGAAGTTATAGAAAAGACTTCTGTGAATGGTAAAACTGCTTTTGATATTAATGGAAATATGATCGGGGAGCGTTATATGTTTATAAGTGATCCAGCTAAAAAAGAGGTTATAAAAAAGGAGTATACTAAAGAACAAGTTGAATCTCAGAAAAATAATAGATTCTTAAAAAAATAATTTTGATGAAAATAAAAAATACAATAAAATATCTGCCATTAATTTTTGTTTCGTTTCAAGCTTTTTCACAGTTAAAACCTGAAAAAGTCGATTTAGATAAGTTTTCATTCACTGTAAATTATCAGATTCTGCCATCAAAGTTTGTAGCATTAGAGAAAAGAACCTTTAGTACTGAAACCGTCATAGGTAATGATTTTACACCTTTTTATTCGAATAAGGAAACGTTGAATAACAGACTTAATTTATATGGATGGAAAAGAAGTGTAAGATATTCAAATGTTGATATCGAGGTAAGGTTGAAAAGCTTTAAAATGGGCGAACCAAAACTGGAATCAAAAGTTGATGAATCTAAAGATAAAAATGGAGTCGTCGTCAAGACCACAAATTATTTTGTGACTGCATTAATCGAAGCTAAAGGATCTGCTGTCGTCAAGATAAAAGGAGCATTAAATGAATCAGGAAAGGATGAAGAGATTGTTTATGATTTTGATAAAGATTACGTCTATAAATCTCTTAATGCCAACGCTAATTCTGAAGTTGTAAAAGAGGCTTTCAAAAAAGAAAAGACAGAATTTTATAATGAAAGCATTAAATCTTATGTTGATTTTGTTTTTAGTAATACTAACCATAAAATCAATAAAGTCTATGGTCTTGAGCCTACAACATATAGAGAGAACTTGTGGATTATAGATTCTAAAGATGAAGAAGGAGGAATTCAAAAAGAAGCTCTTGAGGCAGTAAAAGTAATTTTTGCTAAGATGTCAGCAACTGCTCCAATTGATGATATTGTATCAGATATTAATCCATTACTTGAATATTTTGACTCTTTAAAAACAAAATATACTGGAAGTGACAAATCAAGTAAAAAGATTAGATATTCAGCATATTATAATTTAGGAAGAATTTATATTCATTTAGATCAGCCCGAAAAAGCAATTAAAGAAGGTGAGGGATTAATTGCTAATGATTATGATAAAAAAGATGGTAAAAAAATTATAGAGGATGCAAATTATGACTTAGAGAATTTTAAAAAATCAACTTATAAGTCAAAACATAATCCCGTATTATATTAATAAATATTTATAGTAGTATTAAGATGCTATAAATGTCAAAAAATAAAAAAAATGAAAATATCAGGGGCAGAAGCCGTTATAAGATGTTTGTTAGAAGAAGGAGTAGACTTGGTTTATGGTTATCCAGGTGGAGCAATTATGCCAGTTTACGACGAATTATATAAATTTCAGGATCAGTTGCATCACGTATTAGTTCGTCATGAACAAGGTGCAACACATGCAGCTCAAGGTTATGCTAGAGCTACAGGAAAAGTAGGTGTTGCAATTGCTACTTCAGGACCGGGTGCTACAAATTTAGTAACTGGAATTGCAGATGCGCAGATCGATTCAACACCAATGGTTTGTATTACAGGACAAGTTGGAAGACATTTATTAGGTTCTGATGCTTTTCAGGAAACTGATATTATTGGAATTTCAACTCCAGTTACAAAATGGAATTTTCAGATAACTGAAGCGTCTCAAATTCCAGAAATAATTGCAAAAGCATTTTATATTGCTCGTTCTGGTCGTCCAGGACCGGTTTTAATTGATATAACTAAAAATGCTCAATTTGACGTTTTTGATTATAGCTATGAAAAATGCAAAGGAATTAGAAGTTATGTTCCAGTTCCAAAGTTAAAATTAGATAAAGTGGCTGAAGCAGCAGCTTTGATTAATAGTGCAAAAAAACCTTTTATTGTTTTTGGACAAGGAATTATTCTAGGTAAAGCTGAAGCTGAATTTAAAGCTTTGGTTGAAAAATCAGGAATTCCGGCAGCTTGGACTATTTTAGGACTTTCGGCTTTGCCAACAGACCATCCGTTAAATGTTGGAATGCTTGGAATGCACGGAAATTACGCTCCAAATTTATTGACAAATGAATGTGATGTTTTAATTGCATTCGGAATGCGTTTTGATGATCGTGTTACAGGTGATTTAAAAACATATGCCAAACAGGCAAAAGTAATTCACTTTGAAATTGATCCTGCTGAGATTGATAAAAATGTAAAAACAGAAATAGCTGTTTTAGGAGATGTAAGAGAGTCTCTTACGGCATTACTTCCTTTAATTGATGCTAAATCACATGATTTATGGCACAATGAATTTAAAGAACTGCATAAAATTGAGGTTGAAACGGTGATAAACGAAGAGTTAAACCCAACAAACGGTAAAGGAATTTCGATGGGAGAAACCCTTGAAATGATCAATAAACACTCAAAAGGTGATGCTATTATAGTTTCTGATGTTGGTCAGCACCAAATGTTTGCTTGTCGTTATGCGAAGTTTAATACATCAAAAAGTAATATTACTTCAGGCGGATTAGGAACAATGGGATTTGCGCTTCCAGCGGCTATTGGTGCTAAAATGGGAAAACCTGAACGTGAAGTTGTTGCAATTATTGGTGATGGCGGATTCCAGATGACAATTCAAGAATTGGGAACTATTTTTCAAACTCAGGTTCCAGTTAAAATTGTGGTTTTAAACAACGAATTTTTAGGAATGGTGCGTCAGTGGCAAGAATTGTTTTTTGACAATAGATATGCTTCAACAAAAATGATTAATCCAAATTTTGTAGCAATTGCAGAAGGGTATCATATTAAATCTAAAAAAGTAACGCAAAGAGAAGACTTGGATGCAGCTGTGGCAGAAATGATGGCTTCAAAAGATTCTTATTTCTTAGAAGTTATGGTAGAAAAAGAGAATAACGTATTCCCAATGATTCCTACCGGAGCTTGTGTTTCAGAAATTAGATTAAGCTAAAGAAAAAAAGTTTCAGGTTTCATGTTTTATTTGTTTCAAGTTCTAGAACCTGAAACCTAAAACATGAAACAAATAAAACTAAAAAACAAAATGGAAGATAAAACATTTACCATATCGGTATATTCAGAAAATAACGTGGGCTTGTTGAATAGAATATCGGGGATTTTCTTAAAGCGTCACATTAATATATTAAGTTTAAACGTATCAGAATCAGAAATAGAAAATGTTTCTAGATTTATCATTGTGGTAAACACAACTGAAAAATGGGTTCAGAATATTGTTGGACAAATCGAAAAACAGATTGAAGTTATAAAAGCTTTTTATCATACTGACGAAGAAACTATTTTCTTAGAAAATGCTTTGTTTAAAATACAATCAAGTTTGTTGTTTGATGAAAAACAAATTCAAAACATCATCAAAGACAGCCAATCTACAATCGTAACCGTTTCAAGAGATTTCTTTGTGATTTCTAAATCTGGAAGACGTTCTGAAATAGAAGAATTGTATGCAAAGTTTAAGCCTTACGGTATCATGCAGTTTGTACGTTCTGGGCGAATTTCGGTTTCTAAAGAAAAAATGGAAATTTCCTCTTTATTAGAGACTTTTAAATAGTAACAATTATACAGTGGTTTTAGGATCACAAACATTTATAGATTAATCAATTATTAAATTTCATTTCATTAAATATTTTAAAACAAAATGGCAAATTATTTCAATACATTACCGCTTAGATTACAATTAGAACAATTAGGAGTTTGCGAATTTATGGAGCAATCAGAATTTGCAGACGGAATTTCAGCATTAGCAGGAAAAAAAGTTGTTATTGTAGGTTGTGGTGCACAAGGTTTGAATCAAGGTTTAAATATGAGAGATTCTGGTTTAGATATTTCTTATGCATTGCGTGCAGATGCAATTGCAGAAAAAAGAGCTTCATATAAAAATGCAACTGAAAATGGTTTTAAAGTAGGTACTTATGAAGAATTAATTCCAACTGCTGATTTAGTTTGTAATCTTACACCAGATAAACAACACACGGCTGTAGTAACTGCTATTATGCCATTAATGAAAGAAGGATCGACTTTAGCATATTCTCACGGTTTTAATATTGTTGAAGAAGGAATGCAGATTCGTAAAGATATTACAGTAATTATGTGTGCTCCTAAATGTCCAGGATCTGAGGTGCGTGAAGAGTACAAAAGAGGATTTGGTGTGCCAACACTTATCGCTGTTCACCCAGAGAATGATCCAAATGGTTTTGGTTTAGATCAAGCAAAAGCATACGCTGTAGCAACTGGCGGACATAAAGCAGGAGTTTTAAGATCGTCTTTCGTAGCTGAAGTAAAATCAGATTTAATGGGTGAGCAAACAATTCTTTGCGGATTATTGCAAACTGGTTCTATTTTATGTTTTGATAAAATGGTTGAAAAAGGAATCGATGCTGCTTATGCTTCAAAATTAATTCAATATGGATGGGAAACTATCACTGAAGCTTTGAAACACGGTGGTATTACAAATATGATGGATCGTTTATCAAATCCTGCAAAAATTGAAGCTTATGAACTTGCAGAAGAATTGAAAGATATTATGCGTCCGTTATTCCAAAAACACCAAGATGATATCATTTCTGGAGAATTCTCAAGAACTATGATGATTGACTGGGCAAATGACGATGTTAATTTATTGAAATGGAGAGCTGCAACTGGAGAAACTAACTTCGAGAAAACTGCACCGCAAGAAGCGGCAATCTCTGAGCAGGAATATTTTGACAATGGAGTTTTAATGATTGCAATGGTAAAAGCTGGTGTTGAATTGGCTTTTGAAACTATGACTGAAGCAGGAATTATTGAAGAATCGGCTTATTATGAGTCTCTTCATGAATTACCGTTAATTGCAAACACGATTGCAAGAAAGAAATTGTTCGAAATGAACCGTGTAATTTCTGATACTGCTGAGTATGGCTGTTATTTATTTGATCACGCTTGCAAACCATTATTGACTGAGTTCATGAAAACTGTTGAAACTAATATAATTGGAAAACCATTCTCAACTTCAAACGGAGTAGATAATGCTGTTTTAATTGCTGTTAATAAAGAGATTCGTCAACATCCTATCGAAGAAGTAGGAGCGTGGTTAAGAGAGTCTATGACTGCAATGAAAAAAATTGGATAATAAATTTGGGAATTTCTATACATATAAATGTAATGGAGTTTGCACTGTATCAATGTTTTAGATTAATATTTTGAATTAGTAAGCACTTATTAAAAAAAAATAGATATAGATGCATGATGCATTCACTTAACTTCGATTGTTTAAGCAAGTTAAGTGAAGCAGATCCCTTAAAAAGGGTATGTTTTTTAAGAAAATGTACTTGTTGAAATTTCTTTTTTAATTAATAAGGATGCTGCTATTTTCAAAATAGAAAAAGCATTGTAATGCAGAATTACAGAATTAATTGTTATTGAAATTTGTTAATGTAAAAAGGTATGATAGTTTAGTTTGTCATACCTTTTTTCAATTTACATTTTATTTCAAAAATGTATTTTTTTAGAATAACCTCAAAAAAAACGAGTATTTTTTTTAATATGTGTTTTTTTTTGATAAAATTTATAAATTAAATAATTTTAAGAATAGACTGAGATTTAATACTTTTATAAAAAAATTCCACAAACATATGAGTTATTATAAAATTGAAAATTTAGAACAATATTTTAAACATTACAATAAGTCAATAAGGGAGCCAAGAAAATTTTGGGGGAAAATTGCAGAAGAAAATTTTACTTGGTACCAACAATGGGAAAAAGTAGTTGATTTTAATATGGCTGATGCCGAAGTAAAATGGTTTACTGAAGCGAAAGTAAATATTACTAAAAATTGTATTGATAGACACTTAAGTAAAAGAGGTGAAAAAACGGCAATTATTTTTGAACCGAATGATCCGTCTGAAAGTGCTTTACATATAACTTATAATGAATTATACGAGCGAGTTTCTAAAATGGCGAATGTTTTGCGTGAGCAAGGTGTACGTAAAGGAGACCGTGTTTGTATTTATTTGCCAATGATTCCTGAGCTTGCTGTTTCAGTTTTGGCTTGTGCAAGAATTGGTGCTATTCACTCTGTAATTTTTGCAGGATTCTCTGCTTCAGCAGTATCTGCAAGAATTAATGACTGCGAATGTAAAATGGTTATTACATCTGATGGTGGTTACAGAGGAAACAAAACGATTGATTTAAAAGGTATTGTTGACGAAGCATTAGACAGCTGTCCGTCAGTTTCTAAAGTTTTGGTTGTGAAAAGAACTAAAACTGAAGTTGCAATGAAAGAAGGTCGTGACGAATGGTTACAGCCTTTATTAGATGCTGCTTTAGATAATAGTGTAGCCGAAATTATGGATGCAGAAGATCCGTTGTTTATTTTGTATACTTCTGGATCAACTGGTAAACCAAAAGGAATGGTTCATACCACAGCCGGATATATGGTTTATACAGCTTATACATTTAAGAATGTTTTTAGTTACGAGGAAAATGATATTTTCTGGTGTACTGCTGACATTGGTTGGATTACTGGTCACTCTTATATATTATACGGACCGTTATTAAACGGAGGAACTACTGTGATTTTTGAGGGAGTTCCATCTTATCCAGATTTCAGCCGTTTTTGGGATATTATCGAAAAACATAAAATCACACAATTTTACACAGCACCAACTGCAATACGTTCGTTAGCCAAAGAAAGTTTAGATTATATTCAAAAGTATCCTCTAAAATCTCTTAAAGTTATCGGATCAGTTGGAGAACCAATCAACGAAGAAGCTTGGCACTGGTTTAATGACCACGTTGGAGATAAAAGATGTCCAGTTGTTGATACTTGGTGGCAGACAGAAACTGGTGGAATTATGATTTCGCCAATTGCATTTGTAACACCAACAAAACCAACATATGCGACTTTACCTTTACCTGGAATTCAGCCTGTTTTAATGGATGAAAAACGTAATGAGATTGAAGGAAATCAAGTAGTTGGAAGTTTATGTATTAAGTTTCCTTGGCCGGGAATTGCCAGAACTATTTGGGGAGATCACCAACGTTACAAAGACACTTATTTCTCTGCTTTCCCAGGTAAATATTTTACAGGAGACGGAGCTTTAAGAGACGAAGTTGGATATTATAGAATTACAGGTAGAGTAGATGATGTTGTAATTGTTTCTGGTCATAATTTAGGAACTGCTCCAATCGAAGATGCGATCAACGAGCATCCTGCAGTAGCAGAATCTGCAATTGTTGGATTCCCTCATGATATTAAAGGAAATGCTTTGTATGGTTTCGTTATTCTTAAAGAAACAGGAGAAGTTAGAGATAGATCAAACTTAAGTAAAGAGATCAATCAATATATTTCTGATCACATTGGACCAATCGCAAAATTAGATAAAATTCAATTCGTTTCTGGTTTGCCAAAAACAAGATCTGGAAAAATTATGCGTAGAATTTTACGTAAAATAGCTGAAGGTGATTTCTCTAATTTTGGAGATACTTCAACATTATTGAATCCTGAAATTGTAGAAATAATTACAAAAGAAAGAGTTTAATTTAATTAAGCAGATATAAAAAAAATAAGCCGTCTCATTTGAGACGGCTTATTTTTTTATTGAATATTATACTAAGAATTGCTAAATTGAAGATTACTAAGGTTTTTGTAAATTCCGTTTTCTAAATTTATCAATTCCTGATGTGTGCCTTCTTCGGTAATTCTACCATTGTCTAACACCAAAATTTTATCTGCATTTCTGATTGTCGAAAGTCGGTGTGCGATGATGATACTTGTTCTTCCTTCCATTAGTATTTCTAAAGCTTCCTGAACTAGTTTTTCGCTTTCGCTGTCTAGTGATGAAGTTGCTTCGTCTAAGATCAAAATACTTGGGTTTTTAAGCAGCGCTCTCGCAATAGCAATACGCTGACGTTGTCCTCCTGATAATTTAACACCGCGTTCTCCAACTAAAGTCTCAAATTTTTCAGGGAAACCGTCGATAAAATTGAAAGCGTTTGCTTGTTTTGCAGCAGCTACAATTTCTTCCTCTGATGCATTTGGTTTACCATAAGCAATGTTTTCTTTTATGGTGCCTCCAAATAGTATAACATCCTGAGGTACTATACTCATATTGCCACGAAGATTTTCTAAATCGTATTCATAAATATTTTTGCCGTCAACTGTAATTTCTCCTGAAGTGATATCGTAAAAACGAAGAAGTAAAGATGAAATTGTTGATTTTCCTGCACCACTAGGACCAACAATTGCAATTTTTTGTCCGAAATCTGCAGAGAAGTTTACATCTTTAAGTACTTGTACTTCTTTACGAGAAGGATAACTAAAGGCTACGTTTTTGAAAGTAACATTTCCTTTTATTTTTTCTAGAGCTGATGCATTTGGTTTAGCATTAATCTCTTCTGGTTTTTCTTCTAATAATTCAAAAACACGCTCAGTAGCTCCAACAGCTTTTTGAATCTGCGCATACATTTCGGCAATTCCGCCAAAAGATGCTCCAATAAAAGTGGTGTAAAGTACGAAAGAAATTAAATCTCCAACTCCTTCAACTTCTCCTTTTATGGTTAATGTGATGCCATACCAAACTACGGCTACTACGCATCCAAAAAGGCATAATATAATGAAGGAAGCAAAGTAACCTCTATATTGACCGCCTTTGATGGCAATTTTCACAATTTCTTTGATTTTATTTTTGTAACGCTGAATTTCATACCATTCGTTAGCAAAAGCTTTCACATTGCTTATTCCTTGTAATGTCTCCTCAACAATTACTTGGCTCTCGGCAACTTTATCTTGAGTTTTCTTTCCGTATTTACGAATGAATCTTCCAAATACAACTGCAGCCACAGCAACTACCGGCACAATTGCCAGCATCATAAGAGTTAATTTCGGACTTATGCTTCCTAATATTACAAAGCCTCCAATAATCAATATAAGCTGACGTAGAAACTCTGCGATTGTTGTGGTGAAAGTATCTTGCAATTGTGATATATCTGCACTTATTCGGCTGTTTAGTTCTCCTACGCGTTTTTGCGAATAGAATGACATTGGCAGCTTAACCAGGTTTTCATATAAGGCAAAACGAATGTTAGATAATGAGTTTTCGGTAAAGTTTACGAAAAGAGAAATCCTGAAGAAAGAGAATATTGCCTGTAATGTTAAAATAACCATTAATCCAACAGCAATTTCATTGGCTCTGTTTAGATCTTTATTAGTTACGCAATCTACCAGCATTCCCATTAATTTAGGAAAGGCAAGGGCAGTAGCGCTGGTTAGTAGTAGAAAAATTAAGCCTAGAAAAAATTTCCATTTATGGTTTTTACCGTATTTAAAAATTCTGAGTGCTTTTTGAAGAGAATTAGAGTCTAATTTAGCTTTTGGTAAATCGTTTTCTTGAAATCTTGCCATTTGTATATACAATTAAAGTATTGCAAATGTATAACTATAGCAAGCGAATACAAAGTGTTATTATAAATTAGACATTCAGATTTTGCTTTTTAACTAAATTGTAAGAAAATGATGGTTTTTGTAATTTGCTTAAAAAGCTGAAAAATAGATTGGTAAATATAAAAGCTAAAAAATATTTCATTTTTTTTAAAAATATGCTTGCAAATACGAAATCTAGCTGTATATTTGCACTCGCAATCACGAAATGATAGCAGCCTAGTAAAATAGGGCGATTAGCTCAGCTGGTTCAGAGCACCTCGTTTACACCGAGGGGGTCGGGGGTTCGAACCCCTCATCGCCCACCAAGAAACTCCTTAAGAAATTAAGGAGTTTTTTTTATGTAAAAAATAAAAAAAGTATATGAGTGATCAATTGATTGGATTTAATATTAGAGTTTACGCATTTTGCATACATGATAATACGATCTTGGTATTACACGAAAAGTATGCAGGAATAAAGATCTGTAAATTACCAGGAGGAGGCTTAGAATTTGGAGAAGGAACAATTGATTGTCTTCATAGAGAATTTGAAGAAGAATTAAACTTGAAAATTGAAATTCTTGGACATCATTACACTCAGGAAAGTTTTATCGAATCTCGTATTAAAGATAATAAACAGATTTTTAATATTTATTATACGGTCAAAATACTTAATATTGAAGATTTACATATTCAAATTCCAGGATTAGAAAAATTAGAATGGATTCCTATTAATACCGAAAATAACCCTTTTGTTTTACAAGCGGATATAATTGCATTTGAGAAATTAAAGAAGGAATTATTGTAAAGTATTTTGGAAAAACAGATTTAGATAAACCAAAAAAACTCTTCAAGAATCAAATAAAAAAAAGGCACAAGTATATTTCTTGTGCCTTTTGTGTTTATTCTATCGTAGGTTTATTTGCTTTTTCTTAAAGAAATTACCGATTGCAGAACAACCGAAATCATTACAAAAAACAATCCGATATAAAATGAAGTATTTACTTCTTTGCTTTCATCGAAAAATATAAATGCTAATATAATGGCATAAATAGGTTCAAGATTAAAACTTAGATTAACCGTAAAGGCAGGGATTTTTTTCAATACTTCGGCAAAAGCGACATACAATCCAACCGTACAGAAAAGTGATAATAAGATTAAGTAAAAAGTATCTTTGAAATCTGGAATAAGGTTTTCTGCAGGAAAAAAATAAAGGTAAGCAGGAAGCAAAATTCCTAAACCAATCGTTCCGCCTATCATTTGATAGTAGTTGATAATTTTACTGTCGTAAACTTTTACGAGTCTTTCATTGTAAATAGTGTAAAGCGCTGCAAAAGCTGATGAAATTACGCCTAGAATTATAGCAAGCTGATAAGAAGTGTCAAAATGAAAAATTAGACTGATACCTAATAAAGTCAACATGCTTAACAATAGTTCAGAAAATTTAAATGCAGATCTATCGATCAAAGGTTTGAAAACCGCAGTAAAAAAACTGGTCAAACAATAACAAATAACACCAATAGAGATATTAGAATATTTAATACTTGCATAAAAGAAAACCCAATGTATGGTAATTAGCAAACCTATTTTAGCAATATCAAATTTTTCTTTTGATGTAGTTTGATTTAATACTTTGAAAAGTTTTAGTATTAAAAATAAAATGACAGCAGAAAAAAAGACTCTGTACCAAGTTAATAAACCTTCATTAAGAGAAATGAGTTTTCCAAAAACACCGGTAAAGCCGGCAAGTATTACAGCGAAGTGTAATAATAAATATGATTTTTTCATAAAAAATTATCTACCAATCCCTTTCGGGACAAGATTTTTAAATTAAAATTTAATGGAGAATTTTAAGTACGATAAAACAGCGAATAAAATATTCGTGCAGTACTTTTAAAATTTCTAAGAAATATTAAAATCTTGGTGGTGGAAGACAACTCTTTCTGTTCATAATCTTTTTATTTATCAATCGCAAAATTAGCAAAAAAAACAGATTATGACAATGCTTAAAAATAATATTCCGTATATAAAAAACGTACTTGCTGTTTTATTTTTATGTAGTATTGTAAAAAACTTGCTCGATCGTTTTTAGTGGGTATGTTTAAGGTAACTGCAAACATTTTCAAAAAAAAGTATATTTTCTAATTAATGAATATTGACAATCAAATATTATTTTTTTTAAGTGCTCTAGGTGTTTTTAATAGTGTTGTTTTGAGTTTTTATTTTTTATTCTTCAAACACAATAAAGCTAAATCGGATTTATTTCTTGGTCTTTTATTATTGTCTCTTAGTATAAGAATAGGGAAATCGGTATTTTATAATTTTAATCCGCAATTGTCAAAAACATATTTACAGATAGGTTTGTCAGCTTGTTTTTTAATTGGCCCGCTATTGTATTTTTATGTTAGATCAGTATTGCAAACTCTTAATCATTCTTTTGCGAAATATACAATTGCTTCATTAATTACAGCTGTAAGTATTTTTGGTTTTCTTCTTCCATACAAAGAGAATCCTGTAATTTGGAGAGGAATAATTTACTATTTTATAAATTTTCAATGGTTTGTTTTTATTGTATTATCCATTTATGAAGCCAGACATATTTTTAGAAAGTTAGTAACTAATCGAGGTCAAATTAACTATCATGAAACTTGGATACTATCAGTTATTTGTGGTGTTTTTGCAATTTGGCTTTCGTATACTTTGGCTAAATACACGTCATATATTTCTGGATCTTTGGCCTTTTCTTTCAGTTTTTACATTTCTTTCCTTCTGATTTATTATGTAAAAAACAAAACATTAATCTCGGCGAGCAATAAAGAAAAATACATAAACAAAATAGATGAAAAATTAGTAAGGGAAATTCAAGAACAGATCAATGTACTTTTTGAAACAAGAAAAATATATACTAATCCAGATCTTACATTATCAATTTTAGCAAAAGAATTAAATATTCGTCCGCAATTGCTGTCACAATTTATTAATGACAATTTGAATAAAAGTTTTACTCAATTCATCAATGAATACCGAATTGATGAAGCAAAACGGTTGTTAAAAGATAGTAATCAGTTTAAAATAGAAGCTGTGGGTTTTGAATCTGGGTTTAATTCCAGCAGTACATTTTATAGTTCTTTTAAAAAAATCACAGGCACGACACCTTCAAATTACCAAAAAGGGTAATTTCTACTCCTAAAATATACATTTGGAGTCCGATATTATAAACTTGGAACGATTTAAAACTTAATCAATATAGTTTTGACGAACATTTTTAAATCATTAAAATCCAAAGTTTATGAGAAAAATCTTTTTCGCAATTCTATTTGTATTACTATCAAATTTATCTTTTTCACAATCAGATCAGTCTCTAATTGAAGATTGTATTCAAAACTATATTGAAGGCACATCTTATAATAAGCCTGACAGTATTAGTAAGGCTTTTTATTCTGAAGCTGATCTTTTTCTAAGTCATAAAGAAAAGCCTTTATGGATAGTTCCAATATCAGAATATGTCACTTGGTTTCAAAAAGGAAAGAATGGTGAATTTAACGGTCGTATAGGGAGAATTATCTCGATAGAATATTATAATGATATTGCTGTTGCAAAAGCCGAAATTCTCATTCCTGAAAGGAAACAAGAATTTATGGATATGTTTTTGCTGAAAAAGATTCAAGGAGAATGGAAGATAATCAGTAAATCGGCAAGTAGTAAACCAAGTAACAAAATGGGAAAAAGAATATTATTCATTGTTTCAAATGCACATTACTACGGAAATTCAAAAATTTCAACAGGTAATAGCTTTGCCGAAATCGTAAACGCTTATGATACTTTTGTAAATTCAGGTTATACCGTTGATTTTGTAAGTCCAAATGGCGGCGACATTCCTTTGGCTTATATTAATACTTCTGATGACATGCAAAAGAAGTATTTATACAATCCAGACTTTATGTACGCAATAAAGTATACTCTGAGCCCTAAAGAAGTTGATTATAAAAATTACAAAGCGGTTCATTATATTGGAGGTGGAAGTGCCATGTATGATGTTCCCGAAAACTTAGACATTCAACGCATCAGTATGCAAGTTTATGAAGATAATAACGGTATTGTTTCTTCGGTATGTCATGGAACTGCGGGTATTGTTAATTTAAAAACTAAAAATGGGAAGTTCTTGGTGGAAGGAAAAAAAATAAGCGGTTATCCTGATTCTTTTGAAAAACAAGATGGCGAATATTTTAAACACTTTCCATTTTTAATTCAGAAGACAATAGAAGAGAGAGGTGGAGATTTTAAATTTTCAAAGAGAAATGAATCTTATGTTGAACAGGATGGTCGAATTATTACAGGACAAAATTTTCAATCATCAAATGGTGTAGCCTTAAAAATTATTGAATTGATTGAGAAGAATAAATAGGATGATTTATCAATAGTTATGTAAGGTCCATAAAAAAAACTTCTTAAGGAATTAAGGAGTTTTTTTATTCAAATTTGAATCTTTTGTCTTAAAAACGGCGTCTAGAGGATTATCAGAGAAGTTACTTTGTCCAAAAGGAAATTGGAAAAAAAAATATAAACAGTTGTAAGAATAAGGTTTTATTACATGTTTAAAATAGTTACTCTTCTAACGTTAAATCTTTCAAATTGATATTTCCGCACGGAATTTCTTTATCGTTGATTGTATAAAAAAGATTTTGCCCTTTTAAACTGAGTCCAGTTCGCAAAGTACCATGCGCTCCTTCTGTTACGCAAAGTAAAACAACATAAAAACTACTCGATTGCTTAGGATTAATTGTTCTTTTTAGTGAAGATGATTTATCACTACTTTTATCTAAGAATGAATTTAAATCTTTCAAGCCATAATTAAATAAGGGAATTTTCTCGTATGTCATTTCGTTGGGAGGAAGCAAAATTTTAAAGTATTGGCCAGGTAATGCGGGAACTTCATAGGAATGTACAGGAAAATCCATTTTTAATTCAAGAGGATTAGCTGTTTGATTGCTGACTTGAGTCCAAAATACAACATAAACATATACTTTGCCTTTTGGATCAGTGTATTTCATTCCGCCTTTTGGTAAACTATTTTCTATTATTAGGCTTCCGCCTTTAGGATCAGAATACTCATATTTGGTGTAAATGGCTTTATTAAGTACCACTTGTTTTTTGTTTTCGATACTTTTTACTGAATCTAAAGTTTTTGCAGCACCATTATCTGGTGTTGATTTGTGATCTTGCTTACAAGAAAAAAGCCCCGTTATTGCCAAAATCAATAGTATTGTTTTTTTTATCATGTTTTTTAAGCTTTTGTACAAATTGGTTATAGTTCAATTGGTTTTCTTTAAAACGAATATAAGAAATATTTTTACTACAATTTAGTAACTCTGTTTAAGATAACGAAGACTTTATTACCTCTAAAATACGATAGTAATTTTTAACTATATTTGACATCGATATTGTCTTATTTAGCAGTTTTAGTGCTGAAAAAGAAATCAAATCATGAAACCCAAATTTTAAAAATGAAAACTAAACTGATAACTCTTTTATTTGTATTTACTGCAATAAATATATTTGGTCAAGCGGCAGTGCAATCAAAGTCCGGCAAAACAAATTATTCTAATAATAAAGCTTTAACAGATATTGATATGGTTACGCATAAAGCGATAAAACCTCTTAAAAAAGTTCCATTAGATAAAGAGTCAATTTTGATTTATGATTACGATGGATCTTTGATGTCATTCAATTTAGAAAAAGAAGCATTTAATTGGACTGTAAAAGCGACAGATCTTACTATCGAAATGTGTGCAAATCAAGTAACGCTGCTTGATGGAGTTATATACATTCCGTTTGTTAACAGTGAAATTTTTGCAATTGACAGTCAAACGGGTTCTATTTTTTGGAAATCTAGACTGGGAAATATCACGGATCAAATTGTACTAAAGAATCAAGTTCCAATTATAAATGACGGAAAATTGTTTATAACGACTCAAAGTCCAAACAATAACATTTATGCTCTTGATATAAATGACGGCAGTTTAATATGGAATTATAAGCTGGATAATTTATATAATGATAATCCGGTTCTATTTTTTGATAACAAAGTTTTTGTACAAAGCGGATCTAATTTCTATAGTTTTGAAGCAAATACGGGTAAACTTCTCAACCAAAAAGGCTTTGAGGAAGCTATGACCGGAAAACCTGTAACGGATGGTGAAAATGTATTTATTGCAAATGAAAAAAATGTGGTTTTTGCTTTAAGTCCAGATAAACTAGATGTTTTATGGCAGTTTAAGATAGATGAAAATCAAAACGATATTAAGGATCGTATATTTTGCAAGGACAAAAAAGTATATTTCGCCGCACAAGGACCAGAAGGGTCTTCTATATATGCGGTGGACTCAAAAACGGGAACTCAGATTTGGAAAACAGACTTTAAAGATAATAATGTCGAATATATGGTTGAAGAAAGTGATAATATTTGGGGATACACTCGCAAAGGAAAACTTTTTCAAATAGACATAATGAATGGTGAGATAGCATTTGAAGTAAAATTAATCACTAAACCTATCTCAAATCTGGAATTTGCTGAAGATGATTTTTTATATTATTATTCGGATGCCGCTTTGATTCAGTTTGAGTTTAAAACAAAAGATGAAAACGAAATTTATCTGCGAACTTCTATTAAAGATGATGCTTATAGTGCTTATTTAAAATTAATTCGATAATCAAGCACTGATTCAATATTGGTGAAAAAATTAAGTAATTAAGAAATATATTTTAAGAGATGTCAAAATTGAAATAAGAGTGACTTCTTAATTTATTTTTTCAAACATCTGCCTCTTGGTTCGTCTCCTTTATGAAGTACAATTTCTGAATGCAGGAATTCTGCTGCTTCTGCTGAATCTTTTACTTTAACGGCACTTCGTTTTAGCATTTCCGATTCATACTCTGTGAGTACGCTTTGTCTGATTCCTTTTTTTCTCCATTGCGACAAAGGTTTGCATCCTTTAAATATGCCGCGTGCAAGTGAGAGTGCGTCTAAAATCGCTTGATTTGCTCCTTGTCCTTTAAATGGGCTCATTGGATGGGCGGCGTCTCCAATCAAGGTTGCAAATGTTGCTTTTTCAAGGGATTCTGGTTTTAGCAGTTCGCGGTCATATACGGGATAACCAGAAATTTGAGCTTCTAAAGTGGCGTCTACAATCTGAGGAACGGGATTATGCCATTGAGTTCTGCGAAATGCTTCTTCTTTAAGGGCTTTTGGTCCTAAGGCGCTTAATGCCTTAGCTTCATCTTCAGACATCGGAAAACTGAGCTGCCACATTACTGAATCTGCTGTATAAGGCATAACGTAGATGCGTTCATTGCCATTGGCGGTTTGAAATACTGTTGCCGAGTCTAATAAAGAACTTTTAAGGTTTTCAAGTGCGCTTAAAGGGCAAATTCCTAATATTACAATACAGCCTAAATAGCGCAGGGGAGAGTTATCATCGCCAATTAGAAATCTTCGGACTGAACTTCGAATACCATCGGCACCAACTACAAGATCAGCTTTGGTTTCTATTATATTTTCATTCACTTGAAAACTTAGGCTGACGCCTTCATTATCTTCTTTTAAATCTACTAATTGATGTCCCCATTTTATTTTATCCTGTCCGCCCAATTGTTCAAGCATTGCTAATCGCAGTTCTTGTCTGGCGATATGTATATTGTTGCGTTTTGGAGCAATTTTTTCGTCTGATTGTATCCATTTTCTAATTCCCCATTCTCCAATTACTTTTCCATCAGTGTTATGAACTATGTGTCTTGTTGAAACGACTCCTTCTTTTAAGGTAAAAATTCCTAATCCTTCAATCGCTTTACTAGCTTGCTGTAAAGTAAGTCCGTAACCTTGAGATCGGGCATCAAAATTTTGATCTCGTTCGAATAGTGTAAAAGGGATTCCACGGTGTAAACAAGCTGTGGCAAGTGCAACTCCGCCAATACCTCCGCCAATAATGGCAACATGGGGATAATTTTCTGTATCTGCTTCTGGATGATTTTCAGATGCAATCAAGCCTGATCCTAAACATTTTAAACAAGGTTGTTGGGGAGCTTTAGGACGAACTGGGATTGTTCCTTCTTTATTTGTTTTTTCAAACTGATCTAATTCAGTTTGGTAACGCAGTCGTACTTTTTTACTAAGTCTTTTACTTATTTTACCGCGTCCTTGACATTCTTGGCAGATAGTCCAGTTTGCTTTCTCATTTTCAACTTTATTCACTTCTTCTTTGTTTTTCAACTTGCCGTCTAAATGAGTTAAGATTTATCCTATTTTCTGTAAACAGATATCCATTTTTTTTAATCAAGAATGGTTTACTATTATTAAGAATAGTAATTGCGAGATTAATGGTTGTTGACTTTTATGGTGCGAAGATAAGAAATATTCTTGCTATGATGCGGCGATCAGTTTTTCAAAACCTTCAAAGTCTTTTGATTTTGAAGGTTTTGTTATTTTTCTTTACTTTATGAAGCTAGTTCAGTTTCAACTCCGCTTGTAAGCCATAGAAATTTTTCGTTAAATGCAGATTTTTCAATCTCATTTTTTAAGGATTTTGCAGATTGTTTAAAATGCCACCAGCCTTCATAATGTATCGGAATTACAATATTTGGATTTAAAAGCTGCGTTGTTTTTACGGCTTCTTCGCCATTCATGGTTACTCGCAAGTTCTTTTTTAGATATGGAAACGCGCCTGAACCTAAGTGTAAAATAGCAATATCTACTTTTTTCTTTCTCTCTAATTGAACTAAGCCATCAAAAAATGGATATGCAAACAAAAACTGGAGAAAAAGTTAAGCTACATTTTTATAATTAGTTAGTTTATTAAATTCTTCAATTGTTTTATAGTTCAAAGCCGAATGTCTTCTTTTTTTATTATACCAAATTTCGATGTATTCAAAAATTTCAAGTTCCATCTGTTCTCTAGAAATCAATTTACTTCCATAAACCAATTCCGTTTTTAAAGATTTGAAAAAACTTTCAGCAACCGCATTATCCCAGCAGTCTCCTTTACGGCTCATACTTCTTGTGATATTTTTATAAGAATCCAATACATTAGTAAATTTTTTATTGGCATATTGGATTCCTCGGTCAGAATGGAATATTAATTCACTTGCAATTGTTCTGTTCTTTACTGCCATTTTCCAAGCCGTCATTGTAGTTTGTTTAGTGCTTAGTCCATTGCTTAAACTCCAGCCGACTATCTTTCTGTCAAATAAATCTAAAATGATGGTCAGATATAAAAATCCATCCTTTGTCTGTATATAGGTGATATCTGAAACCCAAGCCTTTGTTGGTTCGGTTACTGTAAATTCTCTTTTCAGGATATTTGGCACAACAAAATGATTATGTTTTGAATTGGTTGTTACTTTGAATTTTTTACTCAATTTGCTGTACAATCCTAACTGCTTCATGTATTTAGCTACAGTTATTCTGGATATCTGATATCCTTGGCTTTGGAGTTCCAGAGTAATTCTTGGGCTTCCATATCGTTGTTTAGCATTAAAGTATATTGACGTAATTTCTTCTTTAATCAGAGCAGTCTTCCTCTGTCTTTCTGATAGAATCTGTCGCTTCCAATTATAGTAGCTACTTGGACTTATTTTTAAAACTTTGCACATCTTTTCAATCGAATATATTTTTTCATGGTCTTTTATGAAAAGATAAATCATCGACCTCCCTTGGAAAAGATGCTTATAGCCTTTTTTAGAATATCACGTTCTAATTCTGTTTCTTTTAATTTTTTTTCAAGCTCATGGATTTTTTCCTGTTCAGGGCTAAGTTTTAATTTTCCTTTCCCAGGAAAACTTCCTGTTCCAAATTCTTGGTAATCCTGACGCCATTTGTAAAGCAAAGGTGCTGTTATTCCAAGTTCCTTGGCTAATTGTGAGATATTATCTCTTTCATAACTTAATTGGACTGCTTTCTCTTTAAAATTGCGGTCATAAGTTTTACGATTATCTTTCATGCTCTAAAGTTAAGATTTAGTTCTTAACTAGAACTCCATGCTAAGTTAGCACATCCAAACACTTTTTGCAAGTATGACCGGGAATGGGGGATTCTCTACAACGGCCGCTAGTATAACAAATTGGTATATGGGATTAGCTTCTGCTACACTTCCTATTGCGGAACCTTTTACACCAACAGTAATAACGATTACTAATACTGGAAACGTATACAATTATGGTATTGGGGGAGGAAATCAAGTTAACTCGCCACTTACTGGAGGACTTTTTGATATGTATGGAGGAGTAAATACGGCTACTGGTGTTCAGTATATTTTGCAAGAAAACGATCCAAGCAGACCTGTAGTTTCTAAACTGCCGAATGTTTTGGTTGCGGGAGCTTCTTATAATTATTCTTTCGATCTTGGAAATAGAGGTTCTGGCTCTGCTAATAAGTATATTGTATTGCTGTATAATGCTGATACAAAAATGCCTGAAAAAATAATAGAATCAGGTGTTTTAAATACACTGCCAGCAGTTTCTGATACACCTAGCTATAAAAACATCACGGGAAGCTTTATTCCAACATCATCAGCAAACTACTATTTGTTATTTTATCCATCTGTTTCAGGAGGTGCAAATGATGATTTTGTAATAGATCGTGTAGCTGTAGTTGGATCAGGAGTATCTGCTTGTGATATTGATAATGATGGTATTCCGAATTACTTGGATCTTGATAGTGATGGTGATGGTTGTCCGGATACTAAAGAAGCTGTATTGTATAATCATTCAACAGAAGCTTCTATAGCAGGAAATGTACAAAATGGCAGTGGAGGTGCTGTAACTTCTACTGTATCAACACCAAATGCTATGGTCCCTGGTCCTTATGGCAGCAATGGTTTTGCAGATGCTTTACAATTGGCATCTGATGCTAATGCTTATAAATATGTATATACTTATTTATTCTTGGCTACTCTTAAAGATATTAGCGCTTGTGATAATAAATTTTTAATGGATATCGATTCAGATGATGATGGTATTCCAGATGCAGTAGAGTCGCCTTCTTGTTTCTACACAGAAACACAGGCGATGGATATTACTGAGGGAGTAACTTCAGATTTTACTTGGCAGGCCGCCAATCCGCTTTCGAATACCTATGATGATAATATTGCAACAACTAACTTTGGAACAGTAACTCCTGCAATTAGCATTCAGAACAAAGCACTTATTACTTTCGATTTACCTGTGATAGATGCTGCGCTTATTGATAATGTAAAATTAAATGTAGGAAGTACTGCTTTTGGTACAGGAAAGTGGAAGTTACAAGGATTAGATCTTAATACTATGGTATGGACAGATCTTTCTGTTTCTGCTGGTCAAGCGATGAGTGCGGCCAGTACTACTTATACCTTTACTAATACTTTAATGCCTGCAACAAGATATTACTCTTATAGAATTATAGGAATTGATAATATTAATATTACTGATACAGCAAAATTAATAGAGTTCAGTATTCAGTATAAAAATTACAATCCTTCGCTGCATCGTACCAAAATGGGATGTAGTTCTGATCTAGATGGAGATGGTGTTCCTAACTATATAGATCGCGATACCGATGGTGATGGATGTCCAGATGCGGTAGAAGCTGGTATCAGTTTATCGTTATTAGTTCCTTCAAATTTCTATAATATTGGCGGTGAAGTTTCAGGTGCCCACGTTATTGTGGGCGGGAACTACAGTTCTAATGGTATGTCTGATGATGTAGAAACGACGCCAGATAGTGGTATTATTAATTATAATTCTACATATACCCTTTATGCAAGAAATAGCGCTTTTAACTTGTGTACAGATACAGATGGCGACGGTATTCCAGATCTTATAGATATAGACGACGATAATGATGGAATTCCAGATGCTGTAGAAAGCCCTAGTTGTTTCTATAGTTATGACGAAATATCTGTTCCTTCAACTGTAACAACGGCTGTTGCAAATACAGGTGTTTTAAGTAATGTAAACGATAGTAATAAATCAACCACTTTTGCTTTTACTAATAGTGCGACTAAAGCCAATGTTACCGTGTTTGAAATGACACCTCAGTATCCTTTGGAAGCAACAGCTATGGAGATTGAAATGAGCACTGGAGGGCAAACTATTTTTTCTGCAACGAATGCTTCATTAGCGATTGATGGTTGGAATGGTACGACTTGGGTAAACTTATTACCTGCGTTTACGCCACCTACGACAGGAATACTTAATTTCATGACGTTTACATTTACTCAAAACCAAACAGTAAAGTATAGTAAATTTAGATTACAAGGACTTGCCGGCACAGTAACAAATAATTTAGTTAAAGAAATAAGGCTAATTCCTGCAATTACATATGTAGCTTCTGCAAATCCTAAAGCAAGCTGTTCAGATGATTATGATGGTGACGGCATTCCAAATCACCATGATCTTGACAGTGATAATGATGGATGCTTTGATAAGTATGAAGCACATGTTACAGGTGCAACCCTTACAGGTACGTATACAGACAGCCTTACAGTCCCTGCCAATACAACAGGTGATGTAGGTGTTAATGGTTTATCTAATTCTGTTGAAACAGTTAATGATAATGCAATTTTAAATTATAACAATACGTACCAATATGCGATCAACGCTGCAATAAAATTTTGTACGGACACTGATGGTGACGGAATACCAGATTCAATAGATATTGATGATGACAATGATGGAATATTAGATACTGTAGAAGGAAATAGTGATGGCGAAATTGCAATAAAACCAACTTCGAACTCTTTTGCTTTTACTTCATGTTCAGCACCTGCTGCTGTGGTAAACAATACAGTTACTTTTACAACTAATGGAGGAGTTTTATCTACTGCTACGGCAGCGGATGGTTTCACATATGGAGAAAAGGGAACAGGTGTTGATGCAGGTGATAAATATTCATTAACTTTTGCTACACCTGTAATTTTAAGTAAATTAATGGTTAACTCTGTTTTCGCTCCAATAGGAGAGTTTACAGTGGTATACGATGACAATACTACAGCGACAAAACTGCCTGTTACAATTGTTGCTGGTCAATCGCCGGCAACATATGGATACACAAATGTTTCATCAAGTTTGAGCGTAAATATTGATGGTACTTATGGCCCTTATGTAGCCAACTATCTTTGGGGCGGTTCTTCAAACGGTCAGGGAGGAGCAATTCTTAGTTTCCCGACTTTAAGTGAAACAAAAAAAATAAAATCAATCACTTTCACAATTGTAGCTATTCCTACTGGTGGAACAGCTACATTAAATGGTCTTGTTGCTCCAATTCTTAGAGAAAACTGCAATTTAGATACTGATAACGATGGAATACCAAATAATCTTGATCTTGATAGTGATGGTGATGGCTGTACAGATGCTTTTGAGGCAGGAACGTACAATCAAAGTGGTGTGACTATGCAAGCAGGAAATCTTCAAAATGGTTCTGGCGGTGCAGTAACTTCTACGGTTAGCAATCCTGCTGCAGTTGTTGCAGGTCCTTATGGGAATAATGGTTTTGCAGATAGTGTAGAAACTGCAATTGATTCGGGAATTTATAAAGCTGCATATACATATTCTGACGCAACTACTGCTGCAGTTCATAATTGTTGTCCAATAATAACTAATAATACTATTAGTTCAAATCAAACATTGTGCTCTAATAGTACACCAGCGACATTAAGTGGATCATTACCAACTTTAACTCCAACAGGAAATACAGTACTGTACCAATGGATGAGCAGTATAACAAGTGCTTCAACTGGATTTAGCAATATATCTGGAGCTGTATCTCAAAACTATACATTCTCAGCACCTTTAAGTCAAACGACCTATTTTAAAAGAGTTGCTTATGTAACTGGATGTTCATCATCTGATAATACTTCAGCTGTAGTAACCATAACCGTAAATAGTGATACTGCAGGAACAGCTTCATCAACTCCAACGGTTTGTATAAATACTCCTATTACAAATATTACACATACTACAAGTGGAGCAACTGGTATTGGTACTGCTTCAGATGTTGATGCAGGAAAAATTACAAACAGTGCAACGGCTACAGGTAAAGATTCAAATAATACTACGGTAACAGTCACTTCTGATGATCCGTTAACACCAGCTCCAGGGGACAGCACCGTAATTGATCTTCCGCAATCAGGTAAGCTTGATTTAAAGAAAACGGCTGTATTTAATGATACCAATAACAATGGTATTGCCGAAGCAGGTGAGACAATCACGTACACTTTCACTGTTAAAAACACAGGAAATGTAACTATTACTGGAATCACAATTAATGATCCATTGGTAGCGGTAACTGGCGGACCGATCAGCTTGGCGCCGAATGCATCAGATTCAACAACTTTTACAGCTGTTTACACCATTAAACAGTCAGATGTTGATGCTGGAAAAATCACAAACAGTGCAACGGCGACAGGAACAAATCCATCAGGAACACCTGTAGCAGCGACTTCTGATGATCCGTTAACACCAGCTCCGGGAGACAGCACTGTAATTGATCTTCCACAATCAGGTAAGCTTGATTTAAAGAAAACAGCTGTATTTAATGATACCAATAATAATGGTATTGCCGAAGCAGGTGAGACAATTACGTACACTTTCACTGTTAAAAACATAGGAAATGTAACCATTACTGGAATCACAATAAATGATCCATTAGTTACAGTAACTGGCGGACCAATCAGCTTGGCACCGAATGCATCAGATTCAACAACATTTACAGCTGTGTATACCATTAAACAGTCAGATGTTGATGCAGGAAAAATTACAAACAGTGCAACGGCTACAGGAACAAATCCATCAGGAACACCTGTAACAGTTACTTCTGATGATCCGTTAACACCAGCTCCAGGGGACAGCACTGTAATTGATCTTCCACAATCAGGCAAGCTTGATTTAAAGAAAACAGCTGTATTCAATGATACCAATAATAATGGTATTGCCGAAGCAGGTGAAACAATCACGTACAGTTTTACAGTTAAAAACACAGGAAGTGTAACCATTACTGGAATCACAATAAATGATCCATTGGTAGCAGTAACCGGCGGACCTATCAGCTTGGCGCCGAATGCATCAGATTCAACAACATTTACAGCTGTTTACACCATTAAACAGTCAGATGTTGATGCTGGAAAAATTACAAACAGTGCAACGGCTACAGGTAAAGATCCAAATAATACTACGGTAACAGCAACTTCTGATGATCCGTTAACACCAGCTCCAGGAGACAGCACTGTAATTGATCTTCCAAAATCAGGTAAGCTTGATTTAAAGAAAACAGCTGTATTTAATGATACCAATAACAGTGGTATTGCCGAAGCAGGTGAGACAATTACATACAGTTTCACTGTTAAAAACATAGGAAATGTAACTATTACTGGAATCACAATAAATGATCCATTAGTTACAGTAACTGGCGGACCTATCAGCTTGGCGCCAAATGCATCAGATTCAACAACTTTTACTGCTGTTTATACTATTAAACAGTCAGATGTTGATGCTGGAAAAATTACAAACATTGCAACGGCTACAGGTAAAGATCCAAATAATACTACAGTAACAGCTACTTCTGATGATCCGTTAACACCAGCTCCAGGAGACAGCACTGTAATTGATCTTCCGCAATCAGGCAAGCTTGATTTAAAGAAAACAGCTGTATTTAATGATACCAATAATAATGGTATTGCCGAAGCAGGTGAGACAATTACATACAGTTTTACAGTTAAAAACACAGGAAATGTAACTATTACAGGAATCACAATAAATGATCCATTGGTTACAGTAACTGGCGGACCGATCAGCTTGGCGCCGAATGCATCAGATTCAACAACATTTACAGCTGTTTACACCATTAAACAGTCAGATGTTGATGCTGGAAAAATTACAAACAGTGCAACGGCTACAGGTAAAGATCCAAATAATACTACGGTAACAGCTACTTCTGATGATCCGTTAACACCAGCTCCAGGAGACAGCACCGTAATTGATCTTCCACAATCAGGAAATCTTGAATTAATGAAAATGGCAGTCTTTAACGACTTAAATGGTAACGGGATTCCAGAGGCTGGAGAAACAATTACGTACACCTTCACAGTTAAAAATATTGGAAGTGTAACTATTAGTAATATTACAATAAATGATCCAATGGTAACAGTAACTGGCGGGCCTATAAGTCTTGCTCCAGGTGCTAAAGATAATACCACTTTTAGAGCCGTTTATACAGTTTTACAGTCAGATATTGATGCTGGACAAGTAAGTAATTTAGCGATTGTTTCTGGAAAAACACCAGACGGAACACTTGTAACGGCAGCATCAGATGATCCGATGACAGCAACACCAAGAGACAGAACCATAACGCCGCTGCCACAATCAGGTAAACTTGATTTTAAGAAAACAGCTGTGTTTAATGATGAAAATGGTAATAAAACTGCCGAAGCCGGCGAAACGATTACTTACAGTTTCATTGTTAAAAATACTGGAAGTGTAACTATTAAAGGAATTACTATCAATGATCCATTAGTAGCTGTGACTGGCGGGCCGATAGATCTAGTGCCAAATGCATCTGACTCGACAACTTTTAAAGCTGTATACAAATTAACACAAGATGATGTAAATGCTGAAGGAGTAACGAATCAAGCCTTAGTTATAGGAACAGAGGCAGGAGGTATTCCTATTGCAGCCGTTTCCGATGATCCTTCAACTCCTGCTCCTGAAGACAGCACGGTTACTTTATTGCAGCCACACGGAGCTATTTCTTTAAAGAAAAAAGGAGAGTTTAATGATATAAACGGTAATGGTTCGGCAGAAGCAGGCGAAACGATTACATATTCATTTGAAATAAGTAATACAGGAGCGGTTGATTTATTAAATGTAGCGCTTGACGATCAACTTGAAGGCATTGTAATAACAGGCAAAACTATTCCAGTACTGGCAGTTGGAGCAACAGATTCAACTACTTTTAAAGGAACATATACCTTAACACAAGCTGATATTAATAGAAAACAAGTAGATAATCAAGCTGTCGTTTCAGCGAATACGGTAAAAGGACAAAAAGTTTTAGCTAAATCCGATGATCCTTTAACAGCTGCTGTGGAAGACGCAACAGTAATACATTTAAAAGCTTGTGAACTTATAGTATACGATATCGTAAGCCCTGATGGTGATGGCAAAAATGAAGAGTTGGTAATAGAAGGTTTGGATTGTTACACCAGCAACAAAGTAGGAATCTATAACAGATGGGGAATAAAAGTATTCGAAATGGAAAATTATGGAACAAACGGAAATGCATTTAATGGATATTCTGATGGAAGAGCCACTTACAAAAGAGGTCAAAAACTTCCTACTGGAACCTACTATTATATACTTCTGGTAATTGATTCAAACAATACCATTCACGAAAAAACTGGTCCTATATACGTTATCACAGATTAAAATACATTAGAAAATATGAAAAAAAGATTGTTTATTCTTGTTACATTAATCTCATTAAGTACCAGTTTTGTAAGAGGTCAGCAAGACTCACAGTTTACAAATTATATGTACAATACAATGAGTTTTAATCCCGCCTATACAGGCACAAGAGATGCGTTGAGTGTATTAGCATTATATAGAAATCAATGGGTAGGAATAGATGGAGCGCCAAAAACTATGAATTTTTCGGCGCAGGCGCCCGTAGGTAAAAAGCTTGGATTAGGTGTTAATGTAGTCAGTGATAAAATATTTGTGGTTACCGAATCTGCGGTAGATTTTATGCTTAGTTATCAAGTAGATGTTTCTTATAGAGGGAAATTATCATTTGGAATAAAAGGAGGCTTAAATATTTTTAATACCGATTTTACTCAGGCGAACACTGGACCAAAAGATCCAAATGATATAAATTTAAGTATAACCAATGAAGTTTCACCGCAAGTTGGAGTAGGAGCTTACTATTATACAGACTCGTTTTATACAGGTTTAAGTATTCCGAATATAATAGAAACTAATCATTTTAATGATTCAGAACGCAACGTAAAAACAGAGCGTCTTCATCTTTATTACATCATTGGAAAAGTATTTGACTTGAGTCCAGATTTAAAATTTAAACCATCTGGACTTGTAAAAGTGGTAACTGGAGCGCCAGTGCAAGTTGATGTTTCGGCAAATTTTTTAATTTCCGAAAAGCTGACATTAGGACTTGCTTACAGATGGGATGCAGCGTTAAGCGGCATGGCAGCATTTCAAGTTTCTGACAGATGGATGATTGGATATGCTTACGATTGGGAAACAACCAAACTAGCAAACTACAACAGCGGATCGCACGAAATTTTTCTGCGATTTGAACTGATATCTAATAGAAGTAAAATATTATCACCTCGATTTTTTTAATATCTAATTTATGAGAATAGTAAAAACTTTAAAAACTAGTTTTCTTTATTTCTTCCTTTCATTTTCCTGCTTAACGTATTCTCAAAATCGAGTAATTAAAGAAGGTAACAGAGAGTATGATAGGTTTGCATTTATAAACTCGAGAGATTATTACTTAGAACTTGCTGAGAAAGATGCTCCTCCGCAAGAACTCCTAGAAAGGCTAGGCAATTCCTATTATTTTACAGCAGATTATGTAAATGCTGCAAAATGGTACAAAAAGCTATTTGCAAATTACAAAAAAGCAAAAGCTGAATATTTATACCGTTATGCGCTTGCGGTAAAAAGTACTGGAAAGTATACCGTTTCAGATTCGTTAATGAATTCGTTCTATGCCTTAAAAGGAACCGATTTTAGAGCGCAGCTCTTTAATAAACAGCGTGATTATTTGAAAGAAATCGAAATGCAGTCGAATAGATATGAAATAAATAAAGTTTCATTCAATTCCCCTATGTCCGATTTTGCTCCAGCCTTTTATGGAGATTCCATCGTGTTTTCAAGCAGCAGAGGTCGAGTTTCATTAGAAAAAAATATCCATCTCTGGAATAATCAGCCATTTTTAGATTTGTACAAAGTCACAGATCTAAATAAAGAAAATAGAAAAAACACAGTTAAAGAGTTCGATAAATCAATAAACACAAAATTTCATGAATCGACAGCCGTTTTTTCAAATGATTTTAAGACCGTCTATTTTACAAGAAACAATTATTTTAATAATGTCTATCAAGAAGATTCACAAGGTGTTAATTTGTTAAAACTTTTTAGAGCAGACAAAGTCAAAGGCAAATGGATCGTTAAAGAACTGCCTTTTAACAGTAATGAATACTCTGTAGCTCATCCTGCATTAAGTACAGACGGAAAAACACTCTATTTTAGTTCTGATATGCCAGGTGGATTTGGACAAGCAGATCTTTATAAAGTAGAAATAAAAGGAACAGGATATGGTACTCCAGTAAATTTAGGAAGTTCCATAAACACAGAAGGACGAGAAACGTTTCCGTCTATTTCAAAAGATAATAAATTGTACTTTTCTTCTGATGGTCATATAGGTTTAGGCGGATTAGATATTTTTACTGCCGAAATAGATTCAAAAGGAATGCTTGGAGATTCCTTTAACTTAGGAAAACCACTTAACAGCAAGTACGATGATATAACTTTTATAATGAACAGTACTACCAGAATAGGATATTTTTCTTCAAATAGAGATAATGAACCCTATAATGATGATATCTACGAAGTACTGCAAAAGCAAGACATAATTTCAAAATGCAGTCAGTTCCTAAAAGGGAATATCAAAGATGCAAAAACGAATGAACCTGTCGCAGATACAGAAATTCAATTGTACGATCAAGATAACAAACTCATATCGACAACAAAATCTTTAAAAGATGGAAGCTACAGTTTTGATAAAGAACTTTTATGTCAAAAAGTATATTCGATACGAATAGCAAAAAGTATTTATGCTCCGATAGACTTGATTATCTCTACAGCTGGAATGACACAAGATACCATTCATGCAGATGTACTTCTGGAGAGAGAAACTTTAATTAAGAATACAGATTTAGCCCGAATAATGAACTTAAAGCCAATTAAATTTGAGTTCGACCAATCTAAAATTGCTGCAGAATCTGAAAGTGAGTTGAATAAAGTTATTGAAGTTATGCAGTTGTTCCCAGACATAAAAATTGAAGTTCGTTCACATACTGATAATAGAGGTACTGCAGTGTACAACAAAGCATTATCTGATAAAAGGGCCAAATCAACAATTGCCTATATAATCGAAAAAGGGAAAATAGATCCTAATAGAATATCTGGCAAAGGTTATGGCGAAGCTGTTCCGTTATACGATTGTGACAAAATTTTATGTACGCCGGAACAACACCATGCCAATAGAAGAAGTGAATTTATTATTAGATAATCTAATTTTCTTACTTCTTAGTTTCTAATAAATTACGCATAATAACAAAAGCTGTCTAGTAGACAGCTTTTGTTGCGTTTGCCCAGTAGTGGGAATTCTGTAAAATTTTTAATAGTATTTGAATGTTAAAATCTCTCATATATCGTAACTTTATGTGCCCAAATCTTTGTAATTATGAAAAAAATGAAAAATAGTATACAACTTTTGCTTGCACTATTTTTTTCTTCTTCAATGCTCTTTTCACAAAATATTAGGCACTTATCGGTTGACGAAGGACTTCCACAATCTTTTGTATCAGGCATAGTAGAAAATAAAGATGGCTTTATATGGTTGAGTACCAGAAATGGGCTTGCAAGATTTGACGGGCATAATTTCAAGATTTTTCAGCACATTCATAACGATAAAAATTCACTTACCTCAAATTTAATTGAACAAATAAAAGAGAGTGACAGTAATACTCTGTGGATAAAATATGAATCAGGGGAACTCGATAAATTCAATTATAATACTGAAAAAGCAAATCCAGCTATTACTCAGTCATTCTTAGAAAAAAACAATATAACAATAAGCAGAAGAGTTTGGTTTGTTGACCATGAAAATATACTTTGGTTTAGAACCAAAGACAGTAATGTACTTTGTAAAATAAATTTAAACGAGAAGAAAAAACTCGTAAACTATGGTTCCTACTTTAGTCAATTCGGGCCAATTTATAACATACTCGAAACTTACAATAAAGAGCTGTGGGTTTTAAGTAATAAAGCAATCAGCAGGTTCGACAAGAAAAAGAATAAATTCATTCCCGTAATAATACCATATCAACTTTTTCCTGAAGGATACAAAGAAGACGGAGTAATATTTAACGCCTTTACAGAAAGAAAAAATGGCGAGCTAATGTGGGCCGATAATTCTTTTATCTATTTTTTTAATCCAATAAAAAAAGAATTTAGAAAAGTAAGCCTGCCTGTAAAATCGCCATTTCCTGTAAGATATATAGATGCCGATACTGAAGGTAAAAAATTCTTTATTTTCGAAAAAACGATCTACGAGTACTCAGATAAAAAAGGTATCGTGAGCATGGCTAAAATAAAAATGGATGCCAATGCTCAAGCTTTTTTAGTAGATAAATCAGGTCTTTTTTGGGTAGCAGGCGATGCAGATGGCGTTTATACTATTGATACAAGTATAGATTTCGCCAGCTTTGACTATAAAGAAGGTTTTATTACAGATTTATTCAATCAGTATTATCATATTCCGGCCTTACAATTCTTTGATTGGAAGTTTTCAAATGCACCATTAACTCCTTCTTATTATGTGCGATCCGTAAAAATTAAAGATGGCGTTTGGATTGCCCTTAATCGAACAGTTGCATTATTTGATAATTATGGCAGTGTTGTAACAAAACTTCCTCAACTGCCAAAAGTTCCCGAAACACTTTTTGCACCTATAATCGGGTTTTCTTTATATAATGATAATCCAATAGCACTTGATAGAGAAAATTCTATTTATTTTTTCAATAAAGAAAAAAAGGAATGGGAATTATTTATATCGTTAAATACTCTTTCTGTCCATCCAAAGAAAAGAATTGTCTGCAGAGGAATGCATGCCGATATGCAAGGAAACGCATTATGGATTACAACTGAAGCACATGGATTAATTCGTATTGCAGTTGATACAAAAAAAGTTGAATTGTATCAAAAGTCAGAGAAAGGACTGCCTATTAATAATCTTATAAGTATAAGACCTGATTATAAACGCAAAGATGTATTGTGGCTGGGAAGTTCAATAGGTTTGATTTCTTTTAATACCATTACCCATAAAACAAAAGTTTTCTCAGTTGACGAAGGCTTTCCTGATAACTTCATTTACTTGATTCTTCCAGATAAATCGGGCAATCTATGGTTGGGAACTAACAAAGGGTTGGTGCGTTTTAACACCATAACTTACAGAACGAGAATTTTTACAAAGTATCATGGATTAAATAATCTAGAATTTAATCATTATCATCAACTGCCGCTTCCAAATAATAGAATTGCATTTGGAGGGCTAAAAAGCGGAGTAGTATTTAATCCTTCCAGTATAATGGAAGATACAGTGTCTCCTGTAACAGTTGTAACAGATATAAAAATAAACAACATATACATAAATGATCTGAGACCAAGTTTACAGCCGGCTCACACATTAAAGGATTTGCAGTTGTCTTATGAAGAAAACAATTTGTTCTTTTCATATGCAGCACTGCAATTTGGGCAGCCGCTTGGTAATCAATATCGATATCGACTTAAAGGTTATGATGATAATTGGGTTATGGCAGGAATTAAACGAGAAGCCGTATTTACTAAAATCCCTCCAGGAAACTATACTTTTCAAGTAACAGCAACCAATACTTCTGGAAAATGGAGCAGTCACGTAACATCTTTACCTATAAGCATAACGCCTCCTTGGTGGTTTAGCAGATGGGCGGTATTGTTTTACATTTTGATTTCTACAGCAGGAGTATTGTGGTATTTTAAATTTAAAATACATCAAGCTCTGATTAAAAAAGAAATTGAACTTAAAAGACTTGAAGCAAGTGAACTTCGAAAATTAAATGCAGTAAAAATTCGCTTTTTTTCTAATATAGCGCACGAACTTCGTACACCATTGTCACTTATTCAAGGACCAGCTGAACAACTGCAGAAAAGTACAAAAGATAAAGACCGTCTGTTAAAGATGATTACAAAAAACACCAACAGTCTTATCAACCTTACGGATCAACTTTTGGATATAGCAAAATTAGATGCAGGAGTTCTTAATCCTGAAATGATTTGGGGTGATATTGTTATCGTAATTTCAAACATTATTAGCGCTTTTGAACAAGACGCAGAAGAGAAAAATATCAAAATAATACTTGAGTCACCTGAAACTGCCGAGTTTTTATTTTCTGTAAATACGCTCGATCGAATTCTTTATAACCTTATATCTAATGCATTAAAGTTTACCGAAGCCGGCGGTACAGTAAAAGTTTCCGTTTTAAAACAAACAGTAGGACTAGTGTTAAAAGTACAAGATAATGGAAGAGGAATGTCTGTTCAAGACAAAGAGAATATTTTTAAGAGATATTATCAAGGAACTAATAACAGCAGTGAAAAAAAAGGAACAGGTATTGGTTTATCGCTTGTTCATGAACTTGTACAATTGCACAAAGGAACTATTAATGTAGAAAGTCGAACGGAATCACCGTCAGGAACAACCTTTAGTGTTTGGCTTCCATTTTCAATTCAAAGAACACAGGTTCAAAATGATGAAATCCCAGCAGCGGCAACAGATGAAAAAAAACATACCATATTAGTTGTTGAAGATCATCTAGAACTCGCACAGTTTATTGCGGATAACCTTAGAGAAATTTATAATGTAATTACAGCCAAAAATGGTAACGAGGGATTAGATATTTGTTTTGAAAAAATGCCCGACTTGATATTAAGTGATATTACAATGGAAGGCATGGATGGTTATAAATTTTGCAGAGCTGTAAAAAACAATACAACTATAAATCATATTCCAGTGATTTTATTAACCGCCAAAGCTGATATGGAAAGCAGATTGAAAGGTCTTGCGATTGGTGCCAACGATTATGTTACAAAACCTTTCAGCATTAATGAATTACGTCTTCGAATAAAAAATCAGCTGGATCAACAGAAAAAATTGCGAGACAATTATCATAACAGCTTGACAAAACCTTTAGAAAACAACATTAGAGTCGAAAATGAAAGCGATAAATTCTTGAATGAAATTTATAGAATTATCGATGCTAATCTTGATAATAATAATTTAAGTGTAGAAATGTTGGCTGAATCATTATTTATAAGCCGAGCCAATTTACAGCGAAAAGTCAAAATATTATTCAATCTTTCGGCAGGTGAAATTATAAATAGTTACCGTATAACAAAGGCAGCAGAGTTTCTTAAAAATGGTCATTCAATTTCAGATGTTGTGTACATGACTGGCTTCAATTCGCCGTCTTATTTTTCTAAAAGTTTTAAGGATTATTATAAAGTGACTCCAACTGAGTACGTTAAAAAATAGTGATGAGACAATTTTGCAACTTTTTGGGATGATTTTGATAATCAAAATGTAATAAAAAAATGACTTTTGATATGACCAAACCTAATTTTAGCAACGAATCTATTTTTAACGAATTATTACTTAATCTGCTTTTTTTACACATTCTCAACATTTGCAAAACAGTAGTTTCAAACGAGCAATTGACTCTTAATTAAAACATGAAATTTTGATGTTTACAGCATAATAAACTTCATAAGAGAAATTAAAATCAATTGACCATTTTTAAACGAAAATTTTTTGAATAAAATGAAATGTGAAAAAAAAAAAAAAAAAATCACAAAAAAAATGTGACGTAATCGCACTGCCGGTGTCTTAATAGAAGAGATGGTTTCCTTTAAGAATTAATATGTATTTGGGGGTACTCTATGATTTTTTATAATCATCTCAGTAAATTTGGAAGAACGGTGCCTTGGAATAATAATCCAGGGCATCTTTTTTAAAATTGTTAACGATTACAATTAAGTGCATAATACTTTTAAAAATAATTTTATTGCTTATAAGGTTTTTAATTGTTTTAAATATTGACAAATATGCCAATTGATAAAAAAATATTGAAAATCTCTGATGAAGAGCTTGTTTTACAGATAGCGGAAAGCAATAATTCTGACCTATTTGAAATTATATACGATAGATATGCCAATCTGGTATATCATAAATGCCTGAGTTTTGTTAAATCAAAATCTGAAGCACAGGATTTAGCGCATGATATTTTCGTTAAACTATTTGTTAGTTTAAAAACGTTTAATGGGAATTCAAAATTCTCTACTTGGCTTTATTCTATTACGTACAATTATTGTACAAACTATGTAACTAGAGACAAACAAAGCAAAAATATCCAAAGAGATGCCGATTTTGAAATGTTGGTAGATACCATCGATGATGATATTCTAGATGAAGACATTTTAAGCATGAATGCAAATAAACTAAATGTTGCACTTGATAAAATCGACGTAAAAGAAAAAATGATTCTCCTTATGAAATACCAAGACGAACTATCTATAAAAGAAATAATGAAAGTTCTTTCGCTTGGTGAGAGTGCGGTAAAAATGAGAATTCAAAGAGCTAAATTCAGTTTAATTGAAGCTTATCGAAACTAATTTTATTGACTTGAATAAATTCTGAAAAACAAAAAGCTTTAAGAAATTTTCTTAAAGCTTTTGTTGAATTAATAACAACTATTGTTTTTTGTATAAGCTGATTGTTTTACAGAGAAGATGAAGTTTTTAGCACATAAAATTGCTTGTCTAACATTTCTCGTAAGCACCTTTTTTTTACTTACTTAAATTTTGATCAAGATTTACTTTTGAAGAATCAATTTCTTTGTTATCCACAATATCAGAAAAAATATCAGGATACTTTACAAGAAGCAAATCAGTAATATCAGTGGAATTCTTAAGACGGGCAATATCTGCCATAACCCTTTTTTTTATTTCATCGGGTAATTTTTCATCATTTAGTATTTCCTTGAAAGGATTATTCATATGCACAACAATAATAATATTTAAACATCTTAAAATTTAAGACATCTTGTTAAATCTATGGGCTAATATACTGTAGACCAAAATAATGTTTTTCTGTCTTGAATAAAAATATACTAGACGTATTGATAAAAAAATCAGGTCAAATACACTTTGATCTAATTATCAAAACTAATTTTCTCACAATTAAATTGAAGCTAGTTAAATTTAGACACAAAAAAATGTATTAGGTCACAATTAAATATCATTTTTTTTTCTAAACTAAAGGAGAATTTTTAAAATAGGAATAAGAAAGATTCCTTCTGGGTTTCTAGAAGCTGTAAAATTTTATAAAAAAATACAAGGTATTTACTGCTTCTTAAAGATTTCTACATCTTTAACAGCAAGTCTAACAGCAAGCCAATCTTTAAATTTCTTTTGATCACTTTCGTTAAAAGCTCCTTTTCCATCATAGATTACAGCAGTAATTGTATATGTGCTGTCACTTTCAGTAACAAAATCTGTTTTTGTGACAGATAACGAAGAAATAGTAGGAAACAAAGTTTTAGTCTCCTTTAAGATTTGTTGATTATCAAATTTATTTTTGGCAAGTTCCTTTTCAAGATGCAAAACTTTTAAATCTTTCGCATCCATTTCATTTTCACTGCTTTTAATTTTATTCAGAAGATCATTTTTTAAAGGATCTTGTTTATCATCGATGTCCTGTCTGATAAGAAGTTCAGTTCCCTTTAAGTATTTGTTTCTGTTAAGTTTAGTTTTGAGTTCCTTTATTTCTTGCGGATCAAATTTTTTAGAAAGAAAAGCCAATTCAATTTTTTTCTTCTGCGGATTAAATTCCGTTTTCTTATACACCACTGTATATCCCTTACTGCTAAATTCATCATCAAGAAAAAGATCTACATTTTTTTTAAACTGCTGTTCTACATATAATGAAAATGCAAGATAACTGCTTGGTATTAACATACTCGTAGTAACCACAACTATAATAAGTTTTACTCTTTTTTGCTGTTTTTCATCAATTTGTTTTACCGGCGGATAATTCAAGTATTTTATAATCAAGAAAGTAGCAATACCAATAAAAACGCAGTTTATGATATACAAATAAAAAGCTCCCAGAAAAAATGTCCACTGCCCAGTTGCCAATCCATAACCCGCGGTACACAAAGGAGGCATTAATGCTGTTGCGATTGCAACTCCTGGAACAGGATTTCCTTTTTCAGTTCTTGTAATTGCAATAACTCCCACAATACCGCCAAAAAAAGCAATAAGAATATCATAAATATTAGGAGAAGTTCGCGCTAACAATTCAGATTGAACATCTTTGAAAGGACTTAAGTAAAAATAAAGGGTTGAAACTGCTAAACTTACAAAAGTTGCATTTAGAAGATTTCGTAATGATTTTTTTAAAAGTGCAAAATCATAAATACCCAATGCAAAACCAGCTCCAACAATAGGTCCCATTAACGGAGAAATAAGCATGGCACCAATAATTACTGCGGTCGAATTTACATTTAACCCAACCGAAGCGACCATAATTGCACAAGCCAAAATCCATAAATTTGCCCCTTTAAATTCAATGTCTTTTTTTACATGTTCAAGAGTTAAAGCTCTGTCGTTTTCACCTTCACGTAAATTTAAAATGTCTATAATCTGCTTCATACTTTCCCCGAGATTTAATTGAACCTAAAGTCACTTTATTTACTAATTTAAAACAATTTAAGGGATATAGCACTAGAAAAAGTGTTATTTATTCTCGATTCTCTTTTTAATATTAAACAGTAAAGACACTAAAAACAATCTCAAATAAATCATAAAATTTCGTATTTATTTTTATTTATGTATTTAACTACGTAGTTTCGCATAATAAAATTTATACTATATGAAACTTGTTATTAAACCTGTCGATAATCAATATTCGAACGACATTGTAGATTTGATATTAAACATTCAGCAAAATGAGTTTAATGTTGCAATTACAATTGAAGATCAGCCTGATTTGCTAAACATAACTAATTTTTATCATGCAGGAGGCGGAAGCTTTTGGGGTTGTTTTATTAATGATGAATTAGTAGGAACCATTGCTTTAATTAAGTTTGAATCGAATACAGGAGCCATTAGAAAAATGTTTGTTAAGAAAGAATTTAGAGGAAAAGAATTTTCAATTGCTCAAAAATTATTAGAAACTTTAATTGAATATTGCCAGCAGAATAAAATTGATGATCTATATTTAGGAACTGTTTCGATATTAGAAGCTGCATTACGTTTTTATGAAAAGAATGATTTTGTACGAATCGAAAAAGGAGAGCTTCCAGAAACATTTCCATTAATGGCTCCAGACAATGTTTTCTGCCATTTAAATTTAAAGAAATAAAAGATGAATATTATAGACGAATCAGGGATTTTGGCTCTTTCAACACGATTGCAGCGGCTTAGCGAGCAATTGCGAAAAGACGGTGCATTGTTTTATAAAGCATATGGTATTGATTTTGAACCAAAATGGTTTCCAGTAATTTATACTTTATACCATAAAGGAGTTCTTAGTGTAGTGGAAGTGGCAAATGAAATTGGTTATACACATCCTTCAACTATAAGTTTGCTTAAAGAACTGGAAAAACAAAAACTGATTCGCTCTAAAAAAGATAAAATCGATGAGCGTAAAAGACTTATTCAGCTCACTTCAAAAGGGCAGGAGCTGATCGAGCAGATGAAACCTGTTTGGGAAATTATGAAAAACGTGCTTACAGAGATTGCAGATAATCAGAATAATTTATTTGAGGCGATTAATGAAGCTGAAAATAAGATATTGCACCAAAGTTTTATTCAAAGAGCGCTGCAGTTAAAAAGTGAAGGAGAAAAGTAATAAAAAAGCGATCTAAATAAAGATCGCTTTTTTGTTTAAAGTATTTAATTTGATAAACGATAATTTAAGAATGATAAAGCCAACATGCTCCAAAAACTACTTCATTTGAATTTACAGCATCCTCAAATGTCGTCTTTTAAATGTACGATAAAAATTACATATTGGTTTTTTGTTTTGTCATAAAATTTTGTAAAATTTTGCTTCTTAATAGCTTTTTAATCTTATCGAACAAAAAATCTTTACCGCTTACTAAAACACTTCTGTTATAAGAGCAAAAGCTAAAAAAAAGCTTCAGAATTACTGAAGCTTTTAAAGGTTTTATACTTTTAAGATTAACGCATTGCGATTCTTAATTTTAGACCATATGAAACTAAATTTACTTTATTGGTAAAACCAGAATCAAATACACTGTTGTATCGCAAAACTACCGGCTGTTCTGGACTATATTGAACAAGGTTTTTGTCACCTTTATGATCAAAAATGTTATTTAAACCATAATCAAAGTAAACGCCTAAGTACAAAGAGTTTCTTTTTCCTATTTGTTGTTTTAAACCCGTTTCAAAGGTTGCTGAATAAGAAACATCGGCATCAAGATCTTGTTTGTTTGAAGAAACATTATCTGTATCAACAAAACCCGCAAATGCCGGGCCAAATAATTCTAAGTTGTATTGTGGATAGTAACCACTTGTAGTAAGATTACTCATAGATGTTTTGTAAGCACCATTTGTTGCAAATCCTATTTTAGCACCTGCTGCAAGATACAAACTTGAAGTTCCTGGTGTTTCAAACTGAATATTAACGGGAATATTGATGTAAGATAGATTTTGTTCTTCTCTTAAATTGGATACTTTATATCTAAATTGAAAAGGTTCATTTTCGTCATCTTTTGCGGAATACTGCCCACTAACCGATGAAAGTTTTGAGTCTGAATTGTAGGTTTGATATTCAACTCCAATCCCAACGCTTAAACCTTCATTTAAATAGTAGGAATAACGAAGACCAGCATTAACGCCATTTCCACTAACAGTCAGCCCAGAAGAATTTAAAAATGAAAACGGTCCTCCCAATGAAATCGAAAATTCCTGTTTCTTGTTTTGACTATAACCGTTCGAATGCACTATTAAAAATGCTGTAATTAGGAAAAAGGATTTTATATAACTGTTTATATATTTTTTCATCTTAAGATACATTATGCCCGTACCGTTTGTAAACAGCACGGGCAGATTTTATTATTTTACAATTACTTTGAAAGATTTTTTGATATTAGCACCTTCAAGTAAAACCAGATACATATTGCCTTCCGTTGTAGGAGGTAATTGTATTTCTGTTTTAACTGAAGATGATTTTACAGTTTTAATTAATTGACCTGTTACAGAGAAGAGACTAATCTGCATATCTTTTAAATCTTTTTCAGGAAAATCAGCTTCAATGGTAATCATTTTTCCTGTTTCAATTGGATTAGGATAAAGTTTAGCCTGAAGTGAATTTGTAAATGTAATTTTTGCACCGCAAGTCTGCAGTACTTTTCCATCTTTTGTAGTCATTTTTACACTGTATTCTGCATTAGGATCTAAAGCTGAATTTAAATCATTTCCTGCTGAATAATATTGACCAGTTCCTATTAATTGTCCATTTTTGAACCATTGATAAGAAACAAACTCATAACCGCCGTTAGTTTGAGGATTGTTGTTTACAAGAAGTACATTATTAAATTTCTGGTGAACAATATCATAAAAACTAAAAGGTTTTTCAACTGTAATAGTATACGTTTCTGAAGCACTTCCATCTTCAGAAGTGATTTTCACATTTTGACTATAAATTCCAGGTTTTGGCGTTTGAATCGTAAAATTCGCTGAAGGACTTATAACAGCATTTGTTTCATTTACAATAGAAACATTTGGATTATTATCACCACAAGCCATAACATGGTTAATTGCTTTTACAGGATTTTCAAAAACCTTACCTCCTAAAGTAATTCGTTTAATATCAATGTTGTTATTTAAAATTACCAGTAATTGTGAAACATCTGATGCAGGAAGGTAATTGTCATTTCCAGTTTGGTGAGCTGTGATTAATACTTCACCAGATCTTATTAGATTAACAACACCAGTTTCTGAAACTGCTGCAGGAGGCAGCGCGGTATCATATGTAAAAGAGTAACTTATAGGTAACTTCGAATTAGAAGCTGCAGTTAAACTAAAACTGTTATTTGCTCCAAGTGTTTTTTCTGAGAGTGCACTAAATGTAATCTGCTGCGCTGCTTTTTTAATTATAAGGTTTGCAGTAAGAATTACAGGAGTACAATTTGGACTGCTCGCAGATGGAGTTATTGTTGCTTTAACAGAATAAGTTCCAGCATTTACAGCGCCATTGTCAGCAGAATAGGTAACAGTAGCTCCGGCTGGAACATTTAAAGCTTTAACACTATGAGCATTTCCATCATATGTAAATTCTGCATCATTAAATGTTATCTGATCAAGAGGTGAAGCAAGTACTTTTAGTGTTTGCAATTGTGTTGTACTATTACCATTTCCATCATCATATTTCCATGTAATTGTATAAGTACCAACTGTAGAATAGCTCAAAGGATCTAAAGTTGTTGCTTTTAAAATACCTGCGCAGTTATCTTGAGCAGTTGGAATACTAATATCTGATGATAAAATAGAACAATAGCCTACAATATCTGGCAGATTTGCAAGAGCAGGTTTTGGTGCCGTTACATCTTTTGTAAGACCTATAATTACTGTTTTAGTCAATGTACAGGCATTTGTATCTGTAATAGTTACGGTATAAGTATTTGGACTTAATCCTGATACGGCAGCTGTAGTTTTATTAGAAGGCGACCATACATAAGTATATGTTTCTGTTCCTCCTGTTACCACTGCCGAAGCGGTTCCATCATTAGCGCCATTACAAGAAACATCAGTTTGAGATATTACTGCAGAAAGAACAGTTGGTTCAGTTATTTTAACGCTTGCTGTAGTTTGACATGAATTAGCATCTGTAACTGTAACTGTATATGTTCCAGGAGCAAGGTTGGAAGCTTTCGCATCATTTCCGCCAGAAGGCAGCCATGAATAGGTATAAGCTCCAGTTCCTCCAATCACGTCTACTGTTGCTGTACCATTATTTGCGCCATTACAAGAAACATTGCTTTGAGATACAGCCGCAACAAGTTCTTCAGGTTCTTTTATTGTAAAAATTTGAGTTTCAACACATGATTTACCATCCTTAACTGTTACTGTATATGTTCCAGCGCTCAATCCTGCTGCGGCAGCCGAACTGCCTCCATAAGGAGCCCAATCATAAGTATAAGATCCAGAACCACCAGTAGCAGTTACCGCAGCCGATCCGTTTGTTCCGCCTTTACAGCTTACATTATTTTGTCCCGCAGGAGATACTTTAAGAGCAGAAGGCTCAGTAATTGTAAAATTCTTCACAGTAGAACATCCGTTAGAAGATGTGATTGTAACAGAATAATTACCCGCAGTTAAGTTATTTGCTGTATCAGAAGATCCACCGCTAGGAGACCAAACATAAGTGAAAGGTCCTGGCGCACCATTAGGCACTACAGCAGCAGATCCTGTTGCAGATCCGTTACACGATACATTAACTTGCGATGTAACTGCATTAAGTGTATTAATAGTAGTTATATTAAAAGTTTTAGTCAACGTACAGCCATTTTGATCTGTAATTAAAACCTCATGTGTTCCCTCGCTTAAGCCAGCAGCAGTGGCAGTAACAGCTCCAGAAGGAGACCAGTTATAAGTGTATACTCCAAAACCTCCGCTAACAGCCACTGAAGCTTCTCCAAGAGTAGTACAAGTGGCGTTTATTTGACTTTGGATAGCTATTAACTCATTAGGTTCTTCAATAGTAAATACTTTAGTTAATGTACAACCTCTGGCATCAGTAATTAAACAAGTATAATTTCCTGCGGCAAGATTAGAAGCTGTAGCGCCAGTACCTCCAGATGGAGACCATAAATAGGTATAGTTTGATGTTCCGCCAGTTACAACAACAGATGCTGATCCAGTTGAACTGCCCTTACAAAGGATATTTACTCTCGATTGTGCAGCTTCTAAAACAGCTGGCTCTACAATTGGAACAGTTACTGTACCAGTACATCCATTAGCATCTGTAATAGTTACAATATAATTTCCTGGTGCTAACCCTGAAACCTTAGCTGTTGTTAAACCAGAAGGAGACCATGAATAAGTATATGCTCCAGTTCCTCCAGAAGGCGTTATTTCAGCAGTACCATTACTATTTCCATTGCAAGAAACATCTGTTTTTGTAAACGTTCCAGATATTGCATTTGGAGTTTCAATTTCAACACTTACCAACGTGGTACAGCCTTTTGAATCAGTAACAGTACATTTATAAGTTCCGGCCGGTCTGTTAGATATTGAAGATCCAGTACCTCCCAAAGGCGTCCAAGAATAGCTGTAAGCTGGTGAACCGCCAAGAACAGTTACGCTTGCGCTTCCATTAGAAGCTCCAAAACAACTTACTTTTGTTGAAGTTCCTGTTGCAGTAAGAGCAGCTGCGGGTTGCGTTATAGTAAAAGTTTCACTGGTTGTACAAGATTTTTGATCGGTTATTGTAACAGTGTATGTTCCAGCCGCTAAACCTGATGCTGTAGCGGAAACTCCGCCAGACGGTGCCCATGAATAACTATAGCTACCTGTTCCTCCAGTTACGTTTACAGTTGCAGATCCAGAAGCTTCACCATGACAGTTTACATTTACAGTTGTTCCTTTAGAAGCTGTTAAAGCAAGAGGTTCAGTTATAATGAATTCTTTTTGAATTGAACAGTTTTTAGCGTCAGTAGCCGTAACAGTATAAGTTCCTGCAGTAAGGTTGGAAGCACTTGCACCAGATGTTCCTACTGGCGGGTTCCATGAATACGAATATGCGCCAGTTCCTCCGGTAACAACTATACTTGCAGATCCTGTGGCATAACCGTTACATACTATGTCAGTTTGAGAAGCTGTCAGAGAAAGTGCGTCTGGTTCCGTGATAGAAAAATTTTGTATAGCTTCACATAATTTGCTATCCGTTACAGTAACACTATAGTTTCCTTTTGTTAAACCAGTTACGTTTTGTGAAGTCGCACCGTTTGACCACAAATAAGTATAAGGAGAAGTTCCGCCTGCTGCATTTACAGCGGCAGTTCCATTTGAACCTCCATTGCAGCTAACATTATTAACCACTCCTTTTGATGTTGTTAAAACAGGAGGCTCTGTTATAGAGAAAATTTGTGTTTTAGTACAAGAACTTGCGTCTGTGACAGTAACAGTGTAATTTCCTCTTGCCAGATTGTTTATTGCAGCGGTAGTTTTTCCATTAGACCAAGAATAGGAGTAAGGAGAAGCACCGCTCGAAGCAACAACCGTTAAAGAGCCATTTGAACCTCCATTACAGCTTACATTAATTTGAGAACTGGCAGTTAGTTCTATATCGCATACATTAATTACATTTACAATGAACACTTTTTCTAAAAATGCCCCCGCCTGATCTGTTGTTCTAATACGTATCGAATAGAAATTCTTTGCTTCAAAATCAGGACTGAGCCTTATTAGTAAAGTATTGCCAAAAATAGAAAAATAAGCATTGTCAACATCTCCAGTTCCAGATACTAACGAATAGTTAAATGTATTTCCTACATCTGGATCTGTGCTGGTTAAAACGCCTACGATGCTGTTGGCAGGTACGTTTTCGTTTACGGATGGCATTGTTAATACGAGATCAGTTGGAGCACTATTTGGCGGCGTAACGACTACACTTCCTGTACAATCTAATAGTGATGCAATTTCATCAAATCGTGAATAAGTTGCACTGGGAGCTGTTGCTGCTGTCGAAATGGCATAGAAATAAGGCTGCCCACCTAAAAGAATTACCCATCTGTCTTCAGGTGTTCCTAGTTCTTCTTTTAATAAAAATGCCAAATATCCTTGTGCCTTTTCGGCACTGCCCTGAATATCTACATTTGCATTGTAATAAACTGGTTTTCCATTAAGAGTTGGAATACTTGAATCTCCACCCAAAACAAAAGTTTGTGTTCCTGCAAAACAAGAACCAGTTATGGTAATGTCTTGTGCATTTGCAAAATAAGTAAAGAGAAAGAACAGAAAAAACAGTATTAATTTATTATTATATTTTTTCATTTGTATAAAATTTTATATTAGTTATTGCCAGCCATATATAGGCTGTATCAACAAAATTTTAACTATTGTTTGTTTACACAGACAGCAGTTAAAAGAAACATTTTTAAACAAATAAGGCGTTTAAGGACGTGCTGGCCAAACGCCATTAAGGGATATAATATAATTAATACCTATGTAAGGCTGCACAATAGAAATAGGTACACCAGAACCAGTAACGCCAACTGCTGTAGGATGCATAGTTGTATTAGTAGTGTCAATATATTCTTTATCAAGAGAAGATGTATTTGCAAGATATTTACCTGTTGGGACACTGGTATTTCCAGCTAAAGTGCTCGCATTTAATGAGTGTGTATGAGGAGGTAAATTAGAAACTAGTACGTAAGTATTTTCAACACCACCCTTTTCTCCTACAATTCTAGTAGTCAATCCAGGTCCTTGACCTTGTCCTACAGGAACTCTGCTTCTTAAATCGGGTAACCCAAAAGTGTTTACTCCATCGCCGCCATAAGTAGTCCCTAAAATTGCAAATAAAGCTTGGTTTTGTTGAATTGAGATTTCTTGTCCGTTACAAAGAGCCCAACCTTGTGGTGCATAATTACCTCCGAACATTATAATTTGTCCAAGGAACACTTCTATCTGCTGTGCTGAAGCTTTATTTGTGCTAAAAAACGCAGTAAATACAAATAATAAAATAAAGTAATTTTTTTTCATAAGTGATTGATTTAATTAAAATTGTTTTTGGAAATATTGTTTGGTTTATTTATTTAAAAATGTGCAATCATAGACTAATTGATAAACAAAAAATGATAGAAAAGTACTCTTGAGCTATATTTTCTATTAAATGTGTTTATGTTAATTGTATGACTTCTAGAAAATGGTTTGTATCTATTTACGATCAAATTCATTATCACTACTGGTTTGTGTAAATGATTATATAATAGCTTTTTACAATCGATTTGTATAACAAGATGATTCTTATAAAATTATAAAAATCAAATGAAATAACAACCTAAGTAAAGTTATTAATGCATTAAGAATTCCAGTGTTTTAATTTCAGACTAAATTATATGCAAGTTTAGTAATAAATAAACTAGTAATAGAGCGTATTTATACGTCTTTTTAGAACAAATTGAATTAAAGTGTGATATTTAATTGTATCGATTTAGCGGCGGTTTATTTTCTAAATTTACTACATTTTTATACTTACAATAATAGTATCGGCTATCAGAAAAATACTAGAATTTTTACTAACTTTAGACTTAGTAAATATTGATAAAAATAATCGTACAATTTATATTATGCATATAAAACTATTTTCGAAACAAACTAGAATAATTGAGAACCAATTTCCTTCTGTTATACTTAAAGGTATTGGGCAGATTATGCTTCAAGAATCGGTATATACTGGATTACTTTTTTTGATAGGGATATTTTATGGTTCATTAGAAATGGGAATTGCTGTTTTGCTTGCTTCTTGCTGCGGCACAATCACAGCAAGAGTTTTAAAATATGATAAAATAGAAATTGCCCAAGGAATTTATGGTTTTAACGCAGCTTTAGTCGGGGCTGGATTAGCTTTTTATTTCAAACCAGTTTTAGTATTATGGCTTGCGGTTGTAATTGGGAGTATACTGGCAGTTGTTATACAGCATTGGTTTAATCGTAAACGTATTCCCGTTTATACATTACCATTTATTGTGGTCTGCTGGTTTTTTATCTATATTCTTGAAAATGTTTTTTTAGCACCCAGAACAGTATCTTTAAATACCGTTATAGACAGTAAACCATATGCAGTATTTGCACTGCGGGGATTTGGACAGGTGATATTTCAGGAAAGTCTTTTTGCAGGAGTGGTGTTTTTTATTGGAGTTTTTGTAAGTTCTCCAATTCGTGCCGTTTACGGATTATTTGGAGGTCTTGCCGCAGGTTTTATAGCAGCATTCTACAATGCTTCAACGCAAGAAATTATGATGGGATTATTCAGTTACAACGCCGTTTTGTGCGCTATTGTTTTCGCAGGAAATCGGGTGATAAACATTGTTTGGACTTTTATTGCAGTTGTTTTATCTGTTTTTATAGGTTTTACTATGAATAACTATCAGTTTATACCACTTACTTTTCCTTTTGTTGCAGCAACCTGTATTGTTTTAATAATGCAAAAACTGCTTAGTAAATACTTCAGCTTTAAGACTTATCCATAAAACTATAAAAACATAAAATCTTAAGCATTTAATTTTTAGAAAAAAGTTGAGATGTAAAGAAAACAATTACGAGTTGATTTTTATAGATTTGTATAATCTGATTATTCCTAAGAAATCAATTGGAAAACAATTACAAAATCTAAAAATGATAAAATCGGTTACTTCAATATATTTATTTTTAACATTAGTATGCTCAAATGTTTACTCTCAATTGAGTTCAGATAAAATATTCGAAAGTTTTAAACAAGGTGAACGTACCAATTGTTCCTCAATTGCATTTATCAAAGCTTCTTTAAATGTTTATGGATTAGATAATCTTTTTGTTAGCGAAAAGATAAACGACAGTTTATATAAAATCACTTTAAAGAATAATGCATCGTTTAATTTGAATAGTGACGAAATTAACAAAGCCAAAATTTCTGCGGGTTTTGTCTATATAAAAGACAATTGCGAAAGTGAAAAAATCACAGATTATGCTATACTTACTTATGCTGTAATGGCAAAATACAAACAAATCATCGACAAAGATGCTGTATTTGATAAGGCATTAGAGGATTTAGAAGACGGTACCATTTATACTCCAACGATTTATAAGTATTTAGGATTTACGGTTGGCAAACAAATACAAAAATTAAAGCGACAATCTGGAAGCGAATTTTGCGGAGTTGTTGCATGGTCAAAAGCGCATGCCGTTTTTGTTTGTGAAGAGTTTATGGACTATTATGGCACTAGAAAAAGCATTTGGATAAAGTATCCAGGACGTTTTAGAATAATCAAAACGTAGAAGTAATGAAATTCTAAACATAAAAAAGAAATTAATAAGTTGTAATTTAAGTTAATTTATATATTTTTGTTTTTAAGAACAACACCCAAATCCTATTATTAAAATGAAGAGTAAGATTATTTTACTAAGTTTCCTTTTCTTCTTGACAACCGGCGCTGTATCAGCTCAGGCAAAAAACGCTCCAAGAAGTATTATCAGTACAACAGCTATCATCCGTAAATACCACGATCAAAAAGAATTGAGCGGTATGCAAAAAGGAGAACTTTTAGAATTGTACATTGAGCGTATTAAAGTTTTAGTAAAAACGCTTCCTTATATTGCTTTGGTAACTAAACCAGGTGTTACAATGGCAGATTTAGGTATTCCAGACGATGGAGATCATAAAAAAATACTTGATGGTCAAGCAGTAGGAACTACAAACTTCTTAGACACTACAGTAGAGTTTCAAAGAAAAATGATGCCATACTCAGATAAAGGAAATCTTATCGCGGCAATCTTGTTTTATGAAGGCACATTAAAATCATTACATGAGTTCAATGATTTGAACTAAATGTAATTCATTAAATAAAATTTAAAAGCTCCAAAGTCATTTGACTTTGGAGCTTTTTTTTATAAAAAAACAAATAAGCTCTTGTAAACTTGAGCGATAATAGTGATTCTGTTGTTGCGATTACTTTAATTGTTTTTTGCAATGCTGTCATTTACGTTTTCAAGCCAAGTAGTTAGTAATTTCTTTTGCGTGGAATCCAGTATCGCATCTCTATGAATTAAAGTATAAGAACTTAAAGGCATTTTATTATCCTTTACTTGCTTGATCATTCGGTTCAATTTAGTTTCTTGTTTTCTTTTCGAATAATTTCCCCATTCACTAAAATTTAAATCATCTTTTCCTTCAGAAATGTGACCGTCCATAAAAAAACGCATGGGCTGTATGTTTGAATACCAAGGATAACGTGTGTTATTACTATGGCAGTCGTAACAGGAAGTTTGTAAAATTGCTTTGACATTTTGAGGAACAGGATAGACTTTAGAAAAATGAATGGGTAAAACCTGCCCGTAATCGGAATTACGAGCAGGCTGATAAAATTGAATAAGTACAAGAACAATTGCACCAACGAAAATTATCTTTTTAATAAAAGGTTTCATTTTTTACAGCGTTTTCTTAATCGATCCGCAGCTGCTCATTTTTGAACCGTAATAGGGATTTTTTATTTCTTTAGTTTCACTAATCCATATTGCGCCTTTACCATCGTTTGTCATTGGACAAAAATCTTGATACAACTTTTGATCTGTACCAAATTCCTCTATTAAATCGTTTACATCTTTACTTAGTAACACAAAATGCTCTCTTTGGTGTTCTATATTTCCGTCATTATCACCAATATGTTCAGCATGTTCTTTGGCAACATCAGCAATATCATTATACTTGATTTTTAATTTCTCATCGATCGCTGCTGAATTGATATTATTAAATGCAGTAAGTAATTCTTTCCCTGCATTGGCGGCATTTTTTGAGTCGTCATTAACTAATGCATTTTTCAGATGCAGATAATTAGTTGTAATCTCATTTATAGAAAAATTAGATTTACCTGCAGCTTCCTTTGCATTTGATTGATTTTGATTTTCTTTTAGATCTGGCGTTACAGCTTCTTTGTTTTTTTGATTACATGAAACCATTACAAATGCTGTTGCTATAGTTGATAGAATTAGATTTTTCATTTTTTCTAAGTTTTAGGTTGTTATTTTACTATTTAACTTTACCTCAATACTTTAGATTAGTATTAAGGAGATTTAGTTTTATTCTCTTGGTTTGGCTTGCTTTATTTTTCAACTTGCGTAATAATGCTGCTAATAAAAGTATTATCGTCTTTCTTTTTTAAGAATAGATTTTGTGCATTTTTTTAAACAAGAACAAAATAGAATACTGTAGAAATACAATATTTTTGTAATTGATTAGGTTGAAAATAAATAGCAGTAAGCAGTTATGCTTTAGAATTGACACACTTATGGCTGTCAATAAAGAATTTAGCTTATTTTAGGTATAAGCCAAAGAGAGTGGAAACCAGCGGAAGTGAAGGTTTCTGAATTATAAAATTTTTCTTTTTCCGAATTAAAACGGAAAAAATTAGTGTCGAATTGTGATTCATTAAAAAAAGTAATCCCTCCATTACAAGCAAAAGTACAGCTACACATCGAGTGTTTGCATTTTCCGCTGCAGCCGTCATCATTTTTATCTTTCGAATGACTCATTTTAGCACAACAGTTTTTCTTCTCAGTTTTAGAAGTATTTTTTGTACAAGAATGAGTTACAGATGGTTTTTTACATGCAAAAGTTACCGTTGGCACTAAGAATAGGCCAAGAACAGCGATCAATATGATGTAAAATTTAGTCACAATAGATTTATAATAATTTTAAAGTTAAAGATATTATTTTATTTTTAAAAGAATAAATCTAAAAAACCGCTTTTATCTAAATAAACAGAAAGAGATATAAAGAATAGAAATGAAAAAGTGACATTTTGTTTTTTTATAAAATAAAGCAGTGTTTCTCTTAGTTCTATTTCTTATTGAATTAAGTTATAGATTATTTTCCTTTCAATAAATTAATACTCACCGTTGCGATATCTGCTTCTGGAAATCGCTTAAAAGTAGATTGGTCGGGAAACAATCCAGCTTCTGCTGCAATAGCATTAAAAACATCGATCTCAACAATATATTGATCCGAAAATCCATGCGTAGCATCATAAGCTGTGGCAGGAGTTTTTCCTAAATTGGCCGCTGCAAGTTCTGGATTTATAGTATGTAATTCAATTAAAAGTAAACCAAACTTGCGAACATATGGTGACCATTTTTGTAAATGTTCCAAGAGATTGTCTTCTACCAAATTGTTGCTGATTCTTTTTCCTCTAAAAGCAAATGCTCCAGTTGAAGTGCTGACTCTGTCTTTATTAATATGTTTCGGATCTTTCCAGATTCGGTTATGGTCCAGAAAAGTTCTCACATTCAATAAATCTTTTAAGTCAATATTATAATTTTCTCTTAAATCATCCGAAAGTAAATCAGGTCGTCCAATATCTCCCCAAATTACTTTTGCCCAAATATCGGCCTTTATCAAATTTGCTCTGGTAACTTTCAAAGCAGCTTGATTATAATCTGCTCCAACCAGAAATAAAGGATATTCATCCAGCATTTTTCCTCGTAAAGTCTGTCTTTCAATTACTTCAAAAATGTGTTGTAAAAAAGCACCGTTGCCGCAGCCCATATCCAAAATCCCTTTTGGCTGCTCATTAATCGGCAGATTAAAAAGGTTAATAATAATCTCATCAACAACTTTAAAATACGTATCGTGCGCACCGCCGCTTCCCCAAACATTCATTACGCGATCAACATGAATTTCATTTTCTCCATCGGCAGCCATTCGTAAAACATCAGGATTACCAAAAATTAATTCTTCAATTTTAGCAAACGTTGGCAAATATGAAACCGTAACGCCATAAGCACTGGCTCTTTTGGCAAAAAACAAACCTTCTTCAGTAAATTGATAATTGCCGTTTTTTTCTAAAAACCATCCAAGATGGACAAAGAAATCTAGTATTTTTTTGAAGTTTTCAGGCGATTTATGAAATTCTTCTGGTTTGAAGGAAGTTTCCATAAAATATTTATGAAACATCCCGTTCATTGCCAAACGAACTATTGTAGGACCAATCAAATGCCCTTCAATGTGTTTTAAAATCTGATCCTGAATGCTGTTTGTCAAGGAATCCTCAGACGGTTTAATTCCGTATTTTGTTTTATACTTTTCAAAAATAGTATTGAGTTTCTCAAACGGAACATCTTCAAAAAGACGAGGATGAAACTGAACAGACAACTGAAGTAAATCGACAACATCTTGATAGAGATAAAACAATGAAAAAGCTATTTCTGTTTTTTCGTTTACAGAAATTGTAATTTCCTGCTTATGATTATCAACCCCATAATTCAGAAATCCTTGAGAAGCCAAAATTCTCAAACCTACATTCAGATAGCCTTCATTTGCTTTAAAAACAGCAGCAAGCTCTGATAATTGAACTTGTTTTTTGTTTAAGATAAATTCTAAAACAGCATTGTTTTTAAGCGCTATTGCTACTGGAGCAACAGCTAAACCATCTAGATGTCTAAAGATAGAACTGCGAAGCTGTGATTTATCAGTCATAATAAAAGAATGAAAGTTTACTAAAAATAGTGATTTTTTTTAACTTAAACGTATATCAGCTTTACAGTTTCTAAAGACAGATATTTATCTTTAAAAACTGTATTTGCTGCATAAGAAGATAGTTTGTAAGATTAAAAAGTTACTTTACTTCTTCTATATCGGTCATTTTCCATGATTTATCAAAGAAAGCTTTATCTGGGCCATACAATCTGAAAAATACAAACCATCGACCATCTTTTCCTGTAGCAACCCAATTATTTTCCTGTCCTTTTGGAGCATTTGGTGAAAAGTAAATATCAACCGAACCGTCTTGATTTTTCTTTGTTTTGTTATTATAAGAATCTAAACTAATAACTGGAGCTTCTTTGATAAAACAAGCATTACTATAATCATAAACTGTAACTGACCAGTATTGTTTAGCAGGAACATTTGCAGGAACATGCAGTTTATAGGTTTTTCCGCCAGCAAGAGGAGCACCAGATTTATCGTTGTAAGATAAAATGTAAATAGTTGGAGCACTTTTGTCAGCCTTTTTTGGAGGTGCCCAAGCAACAAAGTTTGCCAAAGCTCGAGCATCATAATCTAACATGTTTGTATCCTGAAATGAAAATTCAGTTTTGAAATTAGTAGAAGTAGGTATTGACCAATGTGTATTTTCCCAAAAGTAAGGAACTAAAGTTTCGTCAAGCAGTATATTAATATAATCATTGGTTTCTTTAATAGCCGATTTAAAGATGGCAGTTGTTGCTTCATCAGGTTTAAACTCTTTTCCTTTTTCGATGCCAATAGAGCGAAGAATATTCATCATCGCCATATCGCGTGGAATTATCGTTTCTTCATTGACCATCTTAGCAAGTATAGTGTAAAAAGTTTCATCCATTTTTGGATAACCTTCCCATAATTTACCCGATACATCAATAAAACGCTGTTCTGGTGGACTTACAGTTTTTGATAACGGATATAAGCGGATTTTTTTAAGCAGTGCTATTGCAAGATCCTGATCTGCTTTTGAGTTGCTTTTTGGGATAGTTCGCAGTAACCAAAAACCTCCATAAGTATTTTGACGTACAGGAAAATATCCAGCCGGAATAGTACCGGTATAGTCTGGCGGAAGAATTAAGTATTTACCGCCTTTACCTTTGTCATCGCCGCCTCCGCCAACAATTGCCAAAGGTACATCCCACATATCACAAAGCTGTCCATAGATTCCTGCATCAACAGCTGCGGGAACTTCAAGTACAATTGGACCGTCTTTTTTTGTGCTGTAAGCACTATAAATATAATGTGTAGATGCATTTGGCGTGGTAGTTTGAAATTTCCAGTCTGCCGGTTTTGAGAAATATACGATATCATTATATTGAGCACCTAAATTAAGATAGCCTTGTCTAATCGCATCACTAGCCACGATTGGCATTCCCCAAAGTGCAGCTTCAACAGCACGAGAATGTTTCAGCTTTTCTTTTAAGTTACTTGGGTTTGAAGATTCTGAAGATTTGTTTTCTAGGTTATCAGCTGTTTTATCTGCGGAGTTTTGATTGCAGGAAAAAAGTGTAATAATCAGGATAGCACCAATAATAATTTTATTCATAATGTTATACTTTATTAGAAAGGGTTTTACATTAGTTTAAATATTTCTTGATTTTGCCAATAAATAGGTTTTTGGTAACACTAATATAAGAAAAACGCTAAACATAAAATATTAATTTATTAAAAATAAGATAGATACAAATTATTGGAATTAATGTGAAAATTTGAGTATAAGATTTATTTAATGCTGAGTTTTGATTTGAAATAAACATTTGATTATCAGTAAAAAGTGAAGTTTTACCATTCTTTTACAATGAAATAAATCCGTCAAAGCCAACTAAAACCTTGATTTAATAATTTTTCAAAAGAGCATTTAGAAGCCTAAAAAACCTTGTTTCATATTATAACTTGAAACAAGGTTTCAGGTTTTATTGCGGCTATTAAGTTTAATTTAGTGAATGTGAATTAAAGTATAAATTAGAATAGATGAAAATCTGATTTTTAATTGTAAATGAGGATGAAATCTTTATTCAGTTTGTATTAAGATGTACATTATTTCATTCCTAAAATTTAATACATAGATCTTATGAAAAAAAATCTTCTATTATTGTTTTCTATACTAGTCTTGTTTACTGCGTGTAAAAAACAAGATGGTTCAACGAGTTCTGAATCATCAGATTCTGCAACAGCTATTGCAGATAGTTCTGCAGCAAAAAAACTGCCTGCAGCACCAGTTCCTAATACTATTATGACCGAAGCTTTTGTGAAAAATCTTGCGGCCAATATTTACGGCTGGGGCTGGCCAATGGTTAATATTCATAATAGAGTAGAAACATTTAGATCATTACCAGGTGCAATTTATGCTGGAGGAGTACTTCCTTTAGCGCCGCCGAATCATTTGTGTATGCTGAATGATTATGTAGAGCCGCAAGAAAGAGCTGTGGCTTGTCCAAATCAAGATGTAGTTTACGGCTTGTCACCACTAGATCTTTCATTAGGACCAGTTGTAGTACAGGTGCCAGATTTTGGTGATCGTTTTTGGGTATATCAGGTTTGTGATCAACGTACTGATGGTTTTGCAAGTTTTGGTAAAATGTATGGTACAAAACCTGGTTTTTATCTTCTTGCTCACAAAGATTGGAACGGAAAAGTACCTGACGGAATTACGGCTGTTTTTAAATCTTCAACAAGTCGCGGGATTGTAATTCCTCGTGTATTTCAAACAGATGATCCAGCTGATAAAAAAGCAATTCAGCCGTTAATTAACCAAATTGCCATATATCCTCTCGAAGATTTTGATGGAAAAATGAAAATTACAGACTGGAAAAAAACAAAAGTAACTCCGCCAGATGCAGGTGGAGAAAAGGGGGAAACCAAATGGGTAAAACCAGAAACTTTCTTTGATCAATTGGCTGATATTTTAAAAGAAGTTCCACCAATGCCGGGAGAAGAAGCTTTTTATGCTCAGGCACACGCACTTTTAGATGCATTAAATAAAAATCCGAAACTGAAAGAAGCAGCAATAAATGCAGCAATCGATGCTGATAAAAATCTGGTTACACCATTATTTCAGTTTGCAAATGTTGGTTATCCAGTAAAATACAATTGGACAACACAGCGTAACGGAGCGCAATTTGGATATGATTATTTGACTCGACTTTCTTGTGCTAAAGCCAATATTTTTGTAAATAAACCAAATGAGACCAGATATTTTTATCAAGATCGTGATGAAAACGGAACACGATTAAGCGGTTCAAACAAATACACCGTAACATTTGCAAGTGGAGAACTTCCGCCTGTAAAAGGATTTTGGTCACTTACACTGTACAACGCTGAACATTTTTTTGCACCAAATGATCTTAAGAGATATTCATTGGGAACAAAAAATAAAAACCTGAAAAAGAATGCTGACGGTTCATTAACTATTTATGTTCAAAATACGCCGCCATCTGAAGACAAAATCAGCAATTGGCTTCCTGCACCAAAAGAAGTTTTCTCTTTGTATGTAAGATGTTATTGGCCTGAAGAAAAGGTTTTAAACGATAGTTGGAATCCGCCTGCAGTGGTTAAAGTGAAATAAATATAGAGATAAACCAAAATTTAATTAACTATGAAAAGAATAATTGTAACAGCAATCTTGTCAGTTTTATTTCTCATTGCTTGTAAAGAATCTTCAAAAGATAGTGCGGTAAACAGCAGTAATTCATCTGATAAAGCAGATGGAGAGATTGTTGGAGGTTATCCAACAGCTGAATCTTCTGAAAAGTTAAATGATGATTTATATTTTCAAAGAGCTACTCAAGTTTATTTATGGGCATTACCTGCTGTGAATATGTATGCGATGAAAGAAGGTTTAGGCAAAATATCCGGCGAAGGATATAATGTGATTTCTGTTTTTGAAAAAAGACTGAAACCAAAAACCGTAATTACAACACCAAATTCTGATGTAATTTATGCCTTAGGATTTGCTGATCTTAGTAAAACAGGACCTTTAGTTTTAGAAGTTCCACCAATGCTTCAGGGAATATTAGATGATTATTGGCACAGACCGCTTGCAGGTCCTGCAAAACCAGACGGAACTACTTATTTAGGTGATATTGGTCTTCCTGGACCTGATAAAGGAAAAGGAGGGAAGTATTTAGTAATTCCATCAGATTATAAAGGTGCTGTTGACGAAAAAAACTATTTCGTTTTTAGATGTAAAACAAATGGACTTTTTATTTTTCAACGTGGTTTCTTTAAATCTGTAGATGATCTGTCGCCGGGAGTAAAATCTGTTGAAGGAATAAAAATTTATCCTCTCAGCGGAGAACGAAAGCCGATGAATTTTAAACACGTTTCTGATATTGCTTCAAATGCGTTATTTGCGCACGATTTTAGTTATTTTGAAATGCTGGACAGATTTATACAAAGTGATAAAGTAGATGATATAGATCCTTATATGCACGGTATGCTTGAAGCTATCGGAATCAAAAAAGGGGAAGAGTTTAAACCTACAGAAAAACAAAAAGAATTGCTTGGTAAAGCTGCACAAACAGCATGGAAAATGGCTAAAAATGTTGCAGGAAATTATGATAAAGAAAAAGATGCACTTTGGTGGGCTGACAGAAAATGGATTGCTCATGCTAAAACCAAACAAGATGATTTTATGCGCACTTTACTGGACGAAGAATATCGTAACAGAATAACAAAACATACAGATGTAAATGCAAAAATACAAATGTATATTAACCATTATTCTATCAGTACTGGAATGATGTCTTCTATTCCTGGTTTAGGAGCGAAATATGGAAATGCTTATAAAGATAAAGACGGTAATTTTTTGATGGGAGATAATACCTATAAAATTACTTTCCCAGCAAATCCGCCGGCAGGTTTATTCTGGTCGTTGACTTTATATGATGCAGAAACTGCTTCTGGAGTTGATGCAAAAGATCAAGTATATCCGTCATTAAACTCTATGAACAAGCTTATTTACAATGCAGATAAATCGGTAACTTTTATTGTAGGACCTGATAAACCTTCTGGCGAAGCAAACTGGTTGAAAACAGTTCCAGGTAAAGGATGGTTTGCTTTATTCCGTTTTTACGGACCAAAACAAGAATTTTTTGATCGAAAATATAAACCGGGTGATTTTGAAAAAGTAAAATAAAAGCGCTTTTTGATAAATATTAAAAGTAAACACAAATACTATGAATTTTAAATCCAGTGCTTTAAGTATTTTATTTTTCTGTATTTGTTTTCCGATTTTCGGTCAGTCAAATGAGAGTGAAAAGACTTCTATTGAAGAAATGAGCAAAAAAAGACAAGATCCTGTAAGTGGTCTGCGCAGTGTTTTTTTGCAGGAAGTTTTACTGCCAATTGCTGATGGTACAGGAAGTTCTTTTTCGATACAACCTGTCTATCCTTTTAAATTGGCAAATAATCTAAAACTGATAACCTATACTATTATTCCTTTTCAAACTGTACCACCGCTTTTTGACGGTGGTACACATGAAGGGGGAATGGGAAATATTCTATTTAATGGATATTTTTCAAGCATTCAAAAAAAAGGTAAACTGAGTTGGGGTATTGGACCGGCATTGCAGATTCCAACAAGAACAAATCCAGCATTAGGAAGTAATCGCCTAAGTTTAGGACCAACAGCTTTATTATATATTGCTGGAGATAAGTTTTCGGGCGGAATCGTATTGCAAAATTATTGGTCTCTTGGCGGCGATGATGTAAATAAAGTAAATTCAGGAAGCATTCAGTATATTGCTTATTACAATTTTCCAAAAGGATGGTTTGTTGAAAGTAACGCTACAATAGTAGTTAATTGGCTGGCCTTAAGTGGTAATCAATGGTTGGTTCCTATTGGCGGCGGACCAGGAAAAACATTTAAAATAGGGGAGAAAAGTAAACTTTTTTACTCCGCTGCTGCTCAGGGTTTTTATAATGTAGAAAGACCAGATTTAATTGGAAATTGGCAGGCGATACTTCAGTTTCAGGTTATTTTTTAATTCAAACAGCACTTAGAATACTTTATATAATAGAATTAAAAAGAGACAATTATAATTTTTAATTGTTCGTAAAAACGCAGAGCCTCCAAAATCATTTGACTTTGGAGGCTCTATTTGTTTTTAGAAAAATCTGTAAAAATCTATTTATGGAGATTTTTACTAGTTATGTTACTAGAAAGCTTGTGTAAAACTAACCGTCAAACGTGTGCCATTTTCTTTTACATAATTCATATTGTTTGACTGCCATTGAGAGATAACAGAGTAATAATCTTTATTGAATAGGTTTTCAACACCTAAACGAATAGTACTTTTTTCTCTGAAAGTATAACTTGAAGAAAGATTAAAAGCGGTGAAAGATTTAATAGGCCCAGTTCCATAAGTATAAGCGCCATTTACAGGTTCAAAACGATCTCTTCCCGGTGTATTTATCATTTGTAAATAGATTGACCAAGCTTCTAAAGGTCTGATAACAGTAAATGCAGTAATTTTTGGCGGATTTATACGATCGCCTCCTAAATATACTTTTTTGTCTGTAAGCTCTCTTTTTCCTTCAGTAAATGAATAATTGGCTCCAATATCAACTTTAGAGTGCAGACGATATTTTGCTGACAACTCAAAACCATAAATTTTTTCAGGTGAGCGCGAAATCTGCGGATTACCATCAATGTATACGTATGAAGCTCCTAATTTTGAAGTACTGTAATACACCGCAGCATCATAAGAAAGATTAGCCCAAGCTCCTGAGAAACCAAATTCGTAATTGTTTGCCGTAACCGCTTTTATCGAAGTATTGTTTACGGTATTCTCTTTGGCAGCGCGTAATACTAAACCTAAATCTGCAACACTAAAACTTTGAGAGAAACTTACAAAAGGCTTAAATAACCTCCATTTGGTATAACGAAGTCCCGCATTAAACATAAGTGCATTAAAATCTAATTCACCGCCATTTACAGCAATTCCGCCGCCTACATAAGTACCGTTTACATAATTACGAATACCGATAGTAGTATAATCCGGTACATCGATATTTACATTTTCAAGTCTTAGACCTGTTTTTAAAACCAAGTTTGGTCCAAACATATTTTTAAGCTGGAAATAAGGAGCTATGTTATTCATCTTCATTTCTGGAATTACCAATCGCCCATCAGTAAGATGAGTATCAGTTATATCAGATAGAATATCTAAACCATAAGTTAAATTACCCGATATAAGAGAACTGAATTCATAAGGTGTATTTAGATTTAAACGAAAACCGAGTTTTTTACTTTGAGTAGCAGGCTGTCCGTTGTTTTCAAAAAAATCACTGTAATTAATTAACGTAAGATAATCTTGAAAATAAAGAGAAGCATTAACATCCGTTTTTCCAATGAAGTTTTTTCCAATATAACTTAAACTGGCATTATGGTTATACGGAGTTCCTTCAGGCTCTCCCGGGCGTTGTCCTTTTACACCAGTTGTAGGCGAATCAAAATTGCCATAAACACCAGCTTTAGCAACATAATCAGTATGCTGTGTACTCTCAAAGTAATTATACATTAATTCTAAACGATTGTTTGCATTAAAATCATAGCCGACTTTCGCAAAAGCATTCCAATTTTTAAGATCATTCATTCCGTATTCAGGTGAAAGTACACGTCCTTTTGAATCACGATAAAGACCAGTTTCCTCATAACGTCCGCTCACCACATAATCGAACTTTTTTATTTTTCCAGTAAATAACTGTGACACAAAGAAACCAGCAGTTTCAGCAGGTTTAACCAAAGAAAAAGCCGTTCCAACTTCTGTTGATCCGCTTATTGCTTTGTCTGGATTTGATTTTTTGGTAATATAATTTATCAAACCACCATCGGCACCATTACCATAAATAGCAGTTGCACCTTTGATAACTTCTACGCGATCTAGAACTGTAGGATCCAGAGATCGCATATCTTTCGCGCCATCTCTAAGCGGCGTAGATTGCGGAATTCCATCAATCATTACCAAAACACGTCGGCCGCGTAAAGTCTGACCCAAATTTTGAGTTCTATTAGTCGAAAAACCCAAACCTGGAACTGTTGCACCTAATATGTCGCTTAGATTTGAGCTTATACTTAATTGTTGTTGAATTTGTTTTTTAGATAACAATGTTACCGATGAAGGAACCTCATCCAGAATTTCAGCCTTTCTAGACGCAGAAACTACAATTTCTTGCAATTCATTATCAGCTTTCGACTTATCGTTTAAGATACTGTCTTGACTTTTAGTGGTTTTGTCTTTTTGGTTGTTTGTATTTGTTTTAGAAACTTGTTGTGCAGAAAGTGTACTGATCGAAAAGAACACTAGGAGTAGAGTAGAAAATTTTATCATTATTTATTTAGACTTAATTAAAACAAGTACAAATATATGAAATGTAATAAAATATAAGGCTTAATATCAGTACTGTTTCTTAGTAAATTAGTGTGATTGACAGAAAAACTTTTGAAAAACTACTTATTAGACAGATCTAATTTTATTACGGTATAGACTGTTTTTATTTTTTCTAAAACCTGCTCTCTTTTCTAAACGTTTTATTTAAGATATTTTCTAAGTTGGGGTTTTAATGTTAATATGTTAGTAAATAATGATTTATATCTGTTTTTTTAACAGAACAAAAAATAAAAATTTTCTACATTTGATAGGAATTGAATCTTTATTAATTTAAAAATATTTACGATGGAAAAAGCTATAAAACTAAAAGTCCGCAAGGAGTTGAATAGTCAACAACAGTTGAATAGAATTAAATTAAAAGGAAGTTTAATTACTAAGGGCTACACAGAAATTATACATATTCTGGATCAAGATGATGAGTTTCATATCAACTCTTTTGAAACTCCTGTTGAAACAAATATGGAGGTGCAGGAATTTATTAATGCATTTATAATTAAAGAGAATCTTGCAGATACAATATCACTTTTTAGATAAAGGATATTGATATAGAATGCATAAAAAAATCTCTAAATAGTTACTTGAAAAAGAAACCTATTTAGAGATCAAATTATAAAATACACTACAATCTAGAATTTGTAACTATATCCAAAACGTATTACTTGTGTTTCGTAATAATCTTTACTGCTATAGCTGAAACCTTCGCCTTTTATTTCTTTTTGTATATTTAATGTATTAAAAATATCTGTGGCATTCAAGAATACTTCGCCTTTACCTTTCTGAACCGTTTTTTTAATTCCTAGATCGACAGAGAATCTTGAACCAATTTTTCCCTGCGGAATAATATCGGGTGCGAGATAAACAGCAGAAACCTGACCTTTTAAGGTTTTGTTGAATTGTAAGGTATTATTCCATTTTAAATTTCCTGAAACCATTTGCTGACGTTCGCCGTTATAAATACTTGGAACTGGATATAAATTTGTAACTGTAAAAGCATCTATGGTATTTTGATACAGGTTTCCGTTGATATTAAACGAATACCAAGATGAAATTTCTTTCGAGTAAACGGCTTCAATTCCTACCGAACTGCTTTTATCTGCGTTTTGAAACACATTATAAATCAAATTACTTCCAGGAACAGTAGTTGCAATACGTGCAATCGTTCCGTTTATGATTCGATAATAAACAGCTGAAGTAAAATACCCTTTTTCCATTGTGTTTTTATATCCCACTTCAAAGGCGCTGGTAAATTGCGGACGCAAGGCAGGATTTCCAACTTTTATTATTTCGGCATCATCGTATTTTGGAAAAATACGAATATCGACCTCAGCGGGTCTGTCTACTCTTCGGTTATAGAAAGCTGTGATCTTGTTTTTATCATTGATTTTATATCCAAAACGTACATTCGGAAAAGGTTCTGTATAATTATATCCGTCACTTTTATAAGTTGGATGATCTGGATTAACATCATATTGCAGTTTTACATATTCCAGACGCAGTCCAAGTTCAGCTTCAATTTTATCTGTTTCAAAAATATAATTAGAATAAAGAGCAGGAATAATTTCTTTATAATTTGCCCATCCTCCCGCATTGGCGTCAATAGGTGAGTTCTGTCCGGGAAAGAACTGCATATTGGTTGGAATTTCGCGGTTTCTGAATTTAAAACCCGTTTCAAATCGGCCGTATTTTAAGGGTTTGATGTAATCAAGATTAATATCAATTACTTTTTCATCAGATAAAAGTTTAAAAGAATCTTGTCCGGTAAAATCAGGCATTGTATTGGTGAAAAAGTATTTTTCGTCTTCACGATGATACGTGTAATTTATCCCCGCATTTAATTTATGTCCGGGCTGACTGAACTTATGTTCGTAAGAAGCACTTGCCATAACAGTTGTTTTAAGTTCATCTTCTAGAAATGACCAAAGTCGAAGCCTTTGAGAATAATCCTGATTAAAAAATGGTTCATCTCCGTTGTCTATAATTTTTTCACTTCCAAAAAGACCAGAAAAAGAAAAACTATTGTGTTCATTATAGTTCCAATCTATTCCTGATTTAAGAGTTGTAAAATGAGTATCGCGATTTCTCACCGTTTGTTGGTTGATAATTGTACCATCGTCATAAGTTCGTGTTACAAATTCATTTTTATTAAGTGTTTCAGTATAGAGATAATCTGCCTGAATGTAGGCGTTTATTTTCTCTTTGTGATAATTCAAGGAAAGAGAGGGATTTATTTTTGGCGTCACTTGATACTGCGGACGAACAGTCGGCAAATTGGCTTTACGTTCCCAAAGTGCTCCATATCCCGAACTTATTCCTACTTTACCATTAAATCCTTCCTGTTTGTTTTTTTTATAAATGATATTGATAATACCTGCATTTCCATTGGCATCAAATTTTGCAGAAGGATTGTTTATAATCTCAATTCTTTCAATGGCTGATGCAGGAATATTATCAAGTCCGGACTGGTTTCCAAAACCTGTTAGAGCAGTTTGTTTTCCATCAATAAGCACCATTACTTTATCATTACCGCGCAATTGTACTTTTCCGTCATGTAATGTTACGCCGGGAAGGCTTTGCATAGATTGCAGGACAGAACCTCCGCTTTGCGTAATATTATCGGCTACAGCGAATACTTTTTTATCCATTTTACTGCTTATCTCAGAAGGTTTTGAGGTTACAATTACTTCAGATAAAGCATTGATATCTTCTTCGATATCGATCGTATTGAGATCTAGAAAATCAGATAGTGTGCCTACGAAAACTTTCTGAGATTTAATTTTGTAACCTACAGTAGTAATTTCGAGTATATAATTTCCTGTTGGTACTGCGGGAATATTAAAACGGCCTTCTTCATTTGTAACTGTACCTGCGATCATTTTTTGGTCTTTTGCAGTTTTTAAAACTACATTCACATAAGGAAGCGCCGTCTTTGATGTTTTATCTTTAATTAATCCTGAGATTGTAGCTGAGTTGTTTTGTGCCGTTACAGTGCAAATTTTCATTACAAGAAACGATAATATCAATATAAACTTTAATTTCATTTGTATGGTTTTAATCTGCTATGCTTTTAATATAAGTTCCTTGCTTGTCAAAAATCAAGTCAATAGAAGTCACTTGAGCCTCAAAAGTCACAGTGCCGTGAGCATCCGTAATAATAGCTGCTTCTTTGATCTCTTTATTTTTGTAGTTCTTTTGAATGTAAGCCACGGCTTTGGCAGGCAGTTTTTTTATGCTGATTTCTTCTTCAGTTTCTATTATACTGCCATTAGAATCTAAAAGCATGGCGTGCGCAGTTTTTTCAATAGTAAAATTGGCTTCGTAATTCCCTTTTTCCTTTTCCCATTTTACATTTGTTTGGTTGGGATAAGATTTAAAAAAGGACGTTTTTACAATGTTAGGAATATCTTTTTCTTTCATTTTTTGCGCTGTGGCAAAAAAAGAAAAAAGCAGTACTAAACAGGTTAGCATTGAGTTTTTCATATGTACTTTCTTTTAATTGATTAAAATGATAGTACAAAGATCAAATGCGAATCTGTAGGAAGTCTGAATTTTTAGAATTTGACGCTGAAAATATGCAGATTATTATTAAAAGTATAGTTTATTTTCCAGCCATTAAGTGTGGTGATTTTTTTGATAATCGCTAAACCAAGACCATTTCCTTGAGATGAAGGATTGCTTTTTGAAAAACGATTAAAAAGTTTTTCGTTTTTTAGAGCGCTGCTCTGACCAGTATTTGAAAATAGTAACTCATTCTCTAAAGTTCTAATGATAATTTGACCGTCTTTTTTATTGTGACGTATGGCATTTAGAAATAGATTATTAATTAATACTTCTGTAAGTGCAGGATTTCCGCTTATAGTTAAAGTAGAAGTAAACTCGGTTATAATGCTCAGGTTTTTAGCATTAGCCTGTTCTGTAAAAAAGTCTAGATGTTTTTTAATATAGTCATTAAGGATGATGGTATTTTTTTCGAGATAACTTTCGTTGTCTATTTTAGAGAGCAGTAATAAATTTTTATTAAGTCTGTTAAGTCTTGCTACATCTGTATTTAAAGATGAAACTAGTTTAGATTGTTCTTTATCAAGATTGAGCTGCGCAAGCGTATCAATTTTAGTTTGAAATAAAGCTAAAGGAGTTTGAAGCTCATGAGCGGCATTTTCAATAAATTCTCTCTGACTTTTATAAATGGCTGTGTTTTTTTCGATAAGTCGATCTAAACTTTTATTAAGACGATCAAATTCATCGATATCAGTAGGGATAAAATGCGGTGGTTTATTTTTATCTATTTCAAAACTCTCAATCTGATTTAATGTATTATAAAAAGGATGCCAAATTTTTGCGGCTGTCATTTTTGAAATCCATATAATACCGCACAAAAGCATAATAATGATAAAAAGGAATATCAGAGCAATACTAAAAAACATTTCTTCCATTTCCAGGACATTCATTCTCTCTGTGTAGGTGTACTTTTTTCCATTTATAGTAACGGGAGCATAGAGCACTCGAAAAGGTTCTTTCTCCTTTGCTACAGAATCATACAGCATTTTTCCAACTATAGAATCCTTTTTTACCCCCATATCAGGTACAATCATAACTTCATGATTGTATTTGTTCCATAAATCAATATCGTTTTGAGTAAAATCTTCATGGATTTCGTTTATAAACGCACCTTTATGAAAATGCAGCACCTCATCGGTTTCATAAATATAAAGATATTGGCTTATGAAATAAAATAAGGGAGCAGCTATCAATAAAATGACGATAGAGTAGGCTAGAAAGCTGTTAGTTGTTTTGTTAAGTAGTTTTTTATTATTCATTTTCCCATTTATATCCAAGACCATAAACTGTTTTAATGTAATCGCCGCTTCCTGCTTGAGAGAGTTTTTTCTTTAGGTTTTTGATGTGTGCATAAATAAAATCATGATTATCCAGCATATCAGCCATGTCTCCAGAAAGATGTTCTGCAATAGCCGATTTGGATAATACTTTATTTTCATTCCCAATTAAAAAAAGAAGTAAATCCAGTTCTTTCTTGGTCAGATCTAATTTTGTGTTATTTACAGCTACAGATTTAGACAATATATCAATAACAATCTCATTGAAAGTTATACTATTATTTCCTTTAAAGTTTTTACGGCGTATAAGAGCCTGCATTCGAACAAGAAGTTCTGATAAATGAAAAGGTTTTGTTAGAAAATCATCTGCGCCAAGATTAAAACCTTCCAAACGTGTTTCAAGGGTTTCTTTGGCCGAAATTACAATTACACCATCAGTTTTGTTTTTGCGTTTTAATTCCCTTAATATGTCAAATCCGTCACCATCTGGAAGCATTAAATCTAGAAGTATGCAGTCGTAATCGTAAGAATCAATTTTGTTAAGCGCCAAATCATAGTTTTCGGCCATTTCGCATTGAATACCGTTGGTTTTAAAATAATTCTTGATGCTTTGAGCAATTTCCAGCTCATCTTCTATAATTAAAATTTTCATGCGACAAGTTTATGCTTAAATTTTGAAGAAAAGTTGAATATTATAAGAATCGGTGTTGTTTTTATGAAAATCTAAGGTAATGTTTTTAGATTAAATAGAAGCAAAAACCTAGTCTGTCAATCCGTTTCATGTAATTACAGGAAGTTTTTTTTTAAATTTTTATAAGCTGAAAATATAGAAATTTGGAAGAGGATAAATACTAAAAAATAGTATTCTGTTTGGATTATGTGATTTGTGATTTGCTGTATTTGTTTAATTAATAAAATAATTAGTGATAACTTGATTATCTTTTACTTAGCATTTACTAGCTTAGCTGTTACATTAGATAAAATTAGTACGCTTTATGTTTAAAAATAACTTAAGAATAACTCATTTTGTTTTACTGATGAGTTTTTTGAACTTTCTTTTTTTTCATTTACCATTTTATGTTTATGTCTTTAATAACGTTGATTATAAAAGCATGAATGGTATTATCATGATTGCAAGTTTAATAGTTTTAATGTTGGTTTTAAATGCGTTTGTTTTTTTCTTGCTATTTTCTATTTCGCATTATATTGGAAAATTTTTATCGGTTTTATTCTTCTTAATTAATTCTACAGCACTTTATTTTATTAATACTTATAATGTTATCATAGATGAAAGTATGATTGGTAATGTTCTCAATTCCAATTATGAAGAATCGAGCAGTTTTTTTTCGATTAAACTAGTTTTATACATTGTTTTCCTTGGGATAATTCCCAGTATTTGTATCATTAAAGTGAAAATAATAAATGAAACGTGGAAGAGATTTTTAACCATTTCTTCTCTTACGTTATTGTTTATTACTGTTTTAATATTTGCAAATGCAGGTAATTGGTTGTGGATTGATAAAAACTCGAAACAATTAGGAGGTCTTGCAATGCCTTGGTCATATTCTGTAAATACGTCACTTTTCTATATTCATAAATACAAAAAGAATCAAAAGGAAATTTTACTGCCAAATGCTGTAATAAAAGACAATCAGAAAGCGATTGTTGTTTTAGTAATAGGAGAATCAGCAAGAAGTGAGAATTTCTCTTTATATGGTTATGAGAAAAACACAAATCCGCTGCTTTCTAAAACACAGAATGTATCTCATTTTAATGCTCTTTCTTGTGCAACTTATACAACTGCTGGCGTAAAATGTATTTTGGAGCATACCAATAGTGATGATCTTTATGAGATATTGCCCAATTATTTATTCAGAAATAATGTTGAGGTTATCTGGAGAACTACCAATTGGGGAGAACCACCAGTACATATTGAAAAATATCAAAATAGAGATGTTTTAAGAAAGGATTGTATAGGAGCAGAGTGTAATTATGATGAGGTTCTTTTAACTGGATTAAAAGAACAGATATCGGCTATTAAGAAAAATAAAATTCTTATCGTATTACACACAAGTACAAGTCACGGACCTGCTTACAGCAAAAAATATCCGTCTCAATTTGAGGTTTTTAAACCAGTTTGTAATAGTGTAGAATTAGGAAAATGTTCTCAGAAGGAACTTATCAACGCTTATGACAATACTATAGTTTACACGGATTACATTTTACATCGTGTAATTGAAGATTTAAAACAATTGAAGGAATATAAAAGCACGATGATTTTTGTTTCGGATCATGGAGAATCTTTAGGAGAAAAAAATCTGTACATGCATGGAGTTCCTATAAGTTTTGCTCCTAAAGAGCAATATGAAATACCTTTTATTGTATGGGTTTCTGATAATTCACGAGAACTGAAGACGAATAAAACACTGACTCAAAACCATGTTTTTCACAGTGTTTTAAACTTTTTAAGTATTGAAAGTCCTGTTTATAATGAAGAAATGAATATTTATAAACGCAAGTAAAACTTTTAATTAGTAAAGTTTCAGTTTGTTTTGATTATAGCGCTTTTATAAAAAAGTAATTCCAAAACTTCCGCAAATATCCAAGACTTTCTTCATATCCGGCGGTCCGGCAGGCAGGAGATTTAGCTGCGTAAACATTTCTTCAATTCCCGAAGGTATTATTGTAACTATCGCTTTGGCATTTTGTTCTCCCACGACTTTAAAAGAATGTGGTATTTGCCTTGGCAGAAAAATAGTATCACCCGCTTTTAATACGCTTGTGCTGCCTTCTACAATAAATTCCATTTCTCCTTCAAGTATTCTAAAGACTTCATCTTCATTTGCATGAACGTGCAGTGGTATTCCAACTCCAGGCGGATTATCATTTTCAAATATGGTGAATCTGCCCGCAGTGTCTTTTCCCGAAAGCTTTATCTTTTGAATATCTCCCAAAATATTTTGATGTAAACCTTGTTGGGCAGTTATGATTTTTGCAGCTGTTGGGGCATTTTCGTCAATAAGATTATCTTTTGCCATGAGTTTTTTTTAGATTAATTTATAAAATTAATGTTGGATTATTTTTTCACAATTTCAGGTAAAGGCATTTTCCAAATGTTGTTAAGCACATCAGCTTCGGGGCCGTAAATTCTCATAACAAACATGAAGTTTTCATCTTTAGGAGTAGGGAGCCAGTTGCTTTCTTTGTCTTTTCCAGGTGTTGTGTTTTGCAAATAAATAATCAAATCTCCATTAGCTTCATACTTTAATCCTTTAGTTTTGTTACCAATCGAATACCTTTTGATTGAGTTTGGAACAAGAAAACGTTTTGGCAGATTATACATAGTTATACTCCAAAAGTATTTTGCTTTTGGAAGTTGATCCTTGCTGAATTTTATTATGTAATTATTTTTCCCTGTAAGCGGTTGATTGTTTTTATCATTAATGCTTCCAGTGTAAACCGCTTCTTCTTTTGTGTTTCCATAAATTCCTGCGGCGGCGGCAACTGCTCTGGTTAAGTAATTGTTTTTAAGTGCTGCACGAGTACCAAAAAGATTTGCAAAATCGGTAGCATTATTTAAGCTGGATTCCAGTTCTTGTTTTGCTTCTGCAATTCCTTTTTCTATTGCTTTAATAGTTTCTGGCGGATATTTAGAGCTGTCAAAAGGAGTTCCCGGAACAATTCCAATTTTTGCAAAACGGGCTCTAAGTTCTTTTTCACTGTTGTCTTCGCTTGTATATTGTAATAATGAATTTAATACACTGATAAACTGCGGAGAACTATAATCGCTTTCTTTCCAAACAGGAAGTGGTAAATTGTATTTTTTTACTTTTGGAGCTGCACTTTGCGTGAATTCATGAAGTGGAATTAACTTATATTGTGCTTGTATTTTTTTAAGATTAGATACATCCGATGGATCATGAAGCTGAGTGCGTCCAACAAGAAAAATTAAATTTGTTTCAGAGCGTAAAACCTTATTAATACCTTTTGGAGTTTCGCCTTTCCAATCTGGTCCAGCGATTAGATATTTTCCAGGATTATTTCCTGTAGTTCTTGATCCAATATATTCATAATTAAAAGTATATAAATCTACAAACTGCATTACATAATATCTGTCGTTTTCTATTTTTGGAACTTCCATAACAACAGGTTCATCTGAAACATTAATGGCAGCCATAGAATAAGGAGTGTCATTGTTTATCGTTATTACCAAAGTATCTGCAGGAGTTGCACTCATGGCAAAACTTTTAAATTTATTAAAACCTGCATATTCTTTCGCTTCTTTATTTATAGCGCTTGCATAAATAGTTTTATAGTTGTAAAAAATAGGATATCCATAAATCCATGCTTCTTTTGCAATAGCGGTTATAGAATCAGCAGATATTGCTGTATCAGTGCTTTCTTTTTGATCGCTTGATGAGTTTTTTTTACAAGCAGTAAATACTAAAAGTGAAATGATTAAAAAAGAAGTTAGATTTTTCATAATCAGGGAATTTGTTTGTAAATAGAATTATTTCCTGATTTTAAAAGTAGAATTTAAAAGAAAAACTTTAATTCTTTTATATACAAATATGGTTGCAACTTATAAGTTGCAACCATATTTGTAGTTTCTAGGATTGTTTTTATTAGACGGATTTAAAAAGACTGCATTTTTTAATACATAAATCTATAAATCAGTTATTTATGTTTTGAGCCCATTTAGTTAGGGTATCTTAGTTTGTAATTAACTTAAAAATTTAGTCCCAACAGTATTTAAAATATTGTTTATTACTTGTTTAGTCAGCAAATACAAGGCTGCAATTAGAATAGATCGAATGATGAGTTTATACTTTTTTAAATCAAAGACCGAAAAATATTGATAATAGAAAAATGCTATATACAAAAAGGTTAGTACAGACAATAAAATATTTACTCCAAGAAGAAACTCCTTGTTATCACTAAGAATCATACTAATTGGAAAAATAAGACTGATTGTCAATACTCCGCATAACAAATACAAATTCAGTACTAAGTTCTCTGTATAATTTTGTTTGCTTTTTTTGAAGAATAAGTAACTGACAAAAGCAATAATAGGAATGTGCAAAAAAGCGGTAATTTTTGAGTAGTCTTTTAGAACTTTAAAAAGTCCAGAGACTGCAGTTTTATTAAACAAAGTTGATATGTCAATTTTTGTCCATTTTTTCAGAAAATAATTGATTGTCAGTAAAAGAATTATTGTGGCAAAATAATTAAAGTGTTTTACCCTTTTTCCCTGTACATATTCTCTAATGCTGTGTCCTGGTCTTGAAAACAGTTCTTTTATCGTGTAGAAAAAACCTTTGTCAAAATGAAAGATTCCGTGTATAAAATCATGCTTAATAACGTGAGATAAAGAAAATCTGTGTGTTGATGTTGCTTGACTGCAATTGCTGCAAAATTTCGCTGTAATTTTTTCATTACAATTTAAACAGTTATTTGTCATTGGTTCGTTCTGGTGTTTTTGTCAATTAATGGTTGTTCTTTTATTACGCGTTTCTGGTGGTATTATTGCGAAGATTGTATTTTACGAAACAGCTCACTTTTATACTTCGTGAAAAGCCATTTAGGCTTATTTTGTAAAACTTATTCGCGAATTTAATTAAATTTTAATATTTGATAAATAAAATATTCATGAATAGCGAAATAAATTTAAAGGAATCTTATCTGTGATAATTTTGATCAAGTCAGCCTAAGAATTAATAAAAACTTATCTTGTAATACCTCTAAAACTACAGATCTGAAATAATAGAAAAACGCTTTGTTTTGCACGATTCCTTTTTTAACTTATCTTCGCGGTTTATACATTTGTGAGTACATTTAGCTCATTTAAAAATTTGGTTTGTGAAAAAACAACATGAAGACGTACAAGACAATCAGCTTAAACGCGGGCTGACTAATCGCCACATTCAATTAATTGCCTTAGGCGGATCAATAGGAACAGGTCTTTTTTTAGGTATTGGTCCAGCGGCCGTATTAGCAGGTCCATCTGTTATTTTAGGATATGCTGTTGCCGGAATTATCGCTTTTTTTATTATGAGACAACTTGGTGAAATGGTTGTTGAAGAGCCTGTATCAGGAAGCTTCAGTCACTTTGCTTATAAGTATTGTGGTTCTTTTGCGGGTTTTGCATCAGGTTGGAATTATTGGATTTTGTATATTTTAGTCAGCATGGCTGAACTTACAGCCATTGGTGTTTATGTGCAGTTTTGGTGGCCCGAAATTCCGCTGTGGGCATCCAGTTTATTTTTCTTCTTGGTTATTAATGCTTTGAATTTTGCTTCTGTAAAAGTTTACGGTGAAACGGAGTTTTGGTTTTCAATCATAAAAGTTGTCGCAATTATTGCAATGATTCTTTTTGGTACTTACTTGCTTATAAGCGGTACAGGAGGAGAAAACGCTTCAATTCATAATTTATATAACGATGGCGGCTTTTTTCCAAAAGGTTTCTTTGAAAAAAATACTGATGGGAGTTTTCAAGGTTTATTAGCTGCAATGGCTTTAATTATGTTCTCTTTTGGAGGTTTAGAACTAATTGGAATTACCGCTGCTGAAGCCGAAAATCCAGAAAAAAACATTCCAAAAGCTACCAATCAAGTTATTTATAGAATCCTGATATTTTATGTTGGTGCATTGGTTATTTTATTTGCTTTGTCACCGTGGAGACAAATTACAACAGACAGCAGTCCGTTTGTAATGGTTTTTCAAAACTTAAACGGAATGGAATTTGAGCTGTTTGGCAATAAAATATATTTTACAAAACTTATAGCCAATGTGCTTAATTTGATTGTATTAACCGCCGCTTTATCAGTATATAACAGCAGTGTATACAGTAATTCAAGAATGTTATTTGGTTTAGCAGATCAGGGCAGTGCACCTAAATTTTTAAAGAAGCTAAACAAACAATCGGTTCCAGTTAATGCCATTTTAATTTCTTCATGCTTTGCTGCAATCTGTATTTTAATAAACAAAATAATTCCAGAAGAAGCTTTTAGTATTTTAATGTCTTTAGTGGTTTCTTGCTTAGTTATTAACTGGGTTATGATTTCGTATACGCATTTGCAATTTAGACTTGCGAAAGACAAGGAGAAAACAAAAACTAAGTTTCCGTCAATATTTTATCCAGTAAGTAATTACATCTGTTTCGTGTTTTTATTGGGAATTTTATCCATCATGTGGATGACAAATATGAAATTGTCTGTAGAATTAATTCCTATTTGGCTGGGTATTCTTTTTGTATTCTACAAAGTTTTTAAAACAAAAAAATAAAGCAGCTTTTACTGCATTATTATAATGTATAGCAATATTATTTAAACACATAGAAACATGGAAAAAACGGTCAAATTGACCACGCTTTTTCAGCATAAAGTGACCACCGCTTTCGGATCAAACTGACCACCACTTTTCAATTTAAACTGACCACATAGTTTCGGTTCAAATTGACCACTAAAAACTACTTCTTTTTCATGTTGTTAAACCATGGATCTGTATAAAAAGTACAGGCTATGGCAAATAACAAACTAGACATGAATAAAATTAGAAAAGTTATTAAATTACATTGTAACGGCAAAAGCAAGCTGTTTATAAGCAAGTATTTATCGCTTTCCAGAAACACAGTAAAAAAATACATCTCTTTATTTGAAGTGCTTGGATTAAGCCTTGAGTCTGTCAACAAGAAAACCGATACTGAATTAGATGAACTGTTTTCCCCAGGCCCCGCAGAAGTTCTTTCCTCAAGAATCGAGGATCTCTATGCTTATTTTCCACAGATGGAACGGGAATTAAAAAAAACCGGCATTACCATACAAATCATGTGGGAGAGATATATCGCTTTAAATCCCGATGGCTTGAGAATTACCCAATTCAGAAACCGTTACAGGGACTGGGGTAATAAAGTAAATCCTGTGATGCATATGAACCACAAGGCTGGTGATAAAATGTATGTAGATTATGCTGGAAAGACACTCTCAATTTTAGACAAAAGCACATCAGAGATCAGAGAAGTGCAGTTTTTTGTAGCTATACTCGGAGCAAGCCAATATACTTATGCGGAAGCTTCCATGAGCCAGCAAAAGGAAGATTTTGTAGCTTCGGTAGAGAATGCAATGCGCTTTTTTGAAGGAACACCTGCTGCAATAGTACCAGACAATTTAAAATCTGCCGTAATCCGAACCAGCCGCTTCGAACCTACCATTAATGAAACTCTGGCAGATTTAGCAGAACATTATGAGACTACTATTCTCCCAGCAAGAGCATATAGACCAAGAGATAAATCTTTGGTCGAAGGTGCGGTTAAAATACTTTACAGAAGAATTTATGCAAACTTAAAAGACACTAAATACTTCAGTATAGACGAACTAAATCAGGAAATCTGGGCCCTGCTGGATGCTCATAACAATAAGAAGCTTACTGGAAGACCCTACTCTCGTTTTGAACTCTTCATTGAAGATGAAAGACATGAACTGCAGCCGCTTCCTCTGGAACGCTTTGAGATTAAATACCAGTCCCTGGCAACAGTTATGCAGAATGGACATGTTCAGTTAAGCCAGGATAAAAATTATTACAGTGTACCCTATCAATAGTTAAAGAAAAAAGTAAAACTGCTATACACAAACTCTACAGTAGAAATCTACTTCAAATACAATCGTATAGCTACTCACATCAGAAATCCCAAGCCTTACATCTACTCTACAAATCCTGAACATCTGGCAAGCACACATCAATTTGTATCCCAATGGAATGCCCTAAGATTTATTGATTGGGCCAACAGTATTGATCCGGCAGTAGGAGAATACATTATGCAGATAATCGAAAGCAGAAACCACCCGGAGCAGGCCTATAAAAGCTGTTTAGGGATATTATCTTTTGAAAAGAAAGTAGGTACAGAAAGATTAGTAAATGCCTGTAAACGCGCTCTGGACTTTAAGATTTATAATTTTAAAACTATACAGAACATCTTAGATAACAGTCTGGATAAAATATCTATTGAACACGAAATGGAACAGGAACAGGATCTTCCCGAACACAATAATATTAGAGGAAAAAATTATTATAACTAAAATCAATATACAATGAATGAATCTACCGTAACAAAAATGAAGCAGATGAAGCTTCATGGAATGCACAATGCCTTCATGACAGCTATCGAAAGTGGCAAAACTGATCATTATACCCTTGATCAGTTTATATCAATGATAATAGATGCCGAATGGGATGAAAGACACAACAGACGTATAGAACGGAGTATTGCCAATGCACGATTCCACTACAAATCAAATATTGAAAGCATCAATTTTGACCAGTCCCGAAACATCGACAGAAATCTTATACTCAGGCTTGCAGAGTGCAGTTTTGTAGAAAAGAATGAGAATATCTTAATTACAGGAAGCACGGGTGTTGGCAAAAGCTTTTTAGGAACAGCACTTGGCTATCAGGCCTGCATAGAAGGTTATAAGGTAAGTTATTTTAACTCCGCAAAATTGTTTGCAAAGCTCAAAATGGCAAAAGCAGACGGCACTTATCTAAGAGAACTCACGAAAATACAAAGACAGGATGTTATAATACTCGATGACTTTGGCCTGCAGTCTCTGGACAGTCACAACAGAATTGCACTTTTAGAGATCATTGAGGACAGACATAACAACGGCTCAATTATCGTAACCTCGCAAATCCCGGTTCAGGGATGGTATGATATAATTGGCGAGAAAACTATAGCAGATGCAATCTTAGACAGACTAATACATCAATCACATAGAGTTGAACTGCATGGGGAATCAATGAGGAAGAAAAAAAGCATAAACAAGGGATAATTATTTATCTATCTTTGAAATAATAACTAACACACGAAAAAAAGTAGTTTTTTGAAATAAATCCAGGTGCTCACTTTGCACCGGAATTAGATGGTCACTTTAAACCAAAACAAGGTGGTCACTTTAAATTGTAATCAGGTGGTCAATATCACTGAGTTTTACATGATGCGACAGAACCCTTTTCTGTACTTCAAATCTGTTCGTTTTTACAGGATGTTATTTGAATTTTTCTTAATCTAGTTTATTGGTACCTGTCTGATATCGCCTTAACTTAGCCTCACAGTAGTATTTCTTATTATTCAGGGCATTTTTAGATGCTTATTTAAAAAAACATTGTGATAACATTTGAAAAAAAGTTTGATCTGAGACCTTACAAGAAACAATAACATGGAAAAAGACAATATTACGGCCATAAAAAAAGTTCTTCTGGAAACTGCCGAATCTTTATTCTCAGATAGAGGTTACAGCGATACCTCCATTAGGGACATAGCAAAGGCAGCAGGTGTGAACCTGGCTTTGGTCAACTATCATTTTGGCTCGAAGGAGAATTTGTATCTTACTATTTTTAAGAGAAGGTTTTCGGCCTATGAACTGGCACTCACAAAAATGGACAACAGCAAACCTGCAGATAAAAAATTAGATGCTTTCCTCGAAATTTATGGCAGCTATATTGACAGCCATCACAGCTTCCATCGCCTGCTTAGCCGGGAGATAACCCTTTTACATCACGATTCGATTAAAGAAGTAATTACGCAGGCTACCCGCAAAAACTATGAACTGATTAAAACTATAATCCTTGAGGGTATGGCAGAGGGTCTTTTTAAAACGGTAAATGTCGATGTTGTAACACTCAATATAATAGCCTTTGTACCCAGGATTTTTTCGGGAAGCCCATTTATCACGGATCTGCTTGACTGGCAGGAATCAGAACTCCGCGATAAGCAGACAGTATATACAGAATTAAAGGACTATTTTTATACTATTCTGCGCAACGGATAATTATGAAAACTTTTGTGCGGCGTTTTTATCAGTCAGGAACAAAAGTTTTCCATCTACAGGTTTAATTAACTGCATTGGATATTTCTGCGGATTATATTCTCCGTGTAAAACCTCGTACAGTGCCTGTGATTTACTCTCCCCGAAAGTGAGTACCACAATCTCTCTGGCTTTATTAATTAAATGAGCTGTCAGGGTAATACGATTCATATTTTGAGATTTTAGATAATAGGCAGATACCCATTTCGTATTTTCTTTCAAAACCTCCTGATCTGGAAAAAGTGAAGCCGTATGTCCGTCGTCGCCCATTCCTAAAAATATAAAATCAAATTTTCCGTCCTCTCCCAAAACATTTCTAATGAATTGTTCGTATTGAAAGGCATAATCTTCAGCTGTCACACCAGAGCTGTACATTGGAAATATATTTGCTTTGGGTATGCTTACATGATTTAAAAGGTAATCAGAAGACATTTTTGCGTTGCTCATCTCATTATCCAGCGGCACCCATCGCTCGTCACCCCAAAATACAAAGACCTTATTCCAGTCTATTTTTTCCTTGTAGGATTTTGTCGCCAAAAGTTTGTAAATGGCTGCAGGAGATGTGCCGCCTGTAAGGGCAGTTACAAATCGGCCGCGCTGCTGTATTGAATTTTGTGCCGCAGCGATAAAAATTTCAGCTGCAGGTATCGTCATCTCTTCCTTATTGTTAAAAATACTGATCATCTGTTACTTTTTCTTTGACTTCATTACAGGTATTTGATATCCAGGCATGTCCCTGACGTGCAAGCAAAGCATCTGCCTGCTGCGGACCCCAGCTTCCGGCCTCATACTTATGCAGGTTTAAGAACTTATCATTTTCCCATGCTTGTTGAATTGTTGTCACTACGTCCCAAGCTTCTTCGACCTGATCTGAGCGCATAAATAAAGTAGGGTCTCCAAGCAGCGCATCAAGTATCAGCGTTTCATAAGCTTCCGGGGCTTTGGCCGAGCATGAGAAGTAGTCGAAGACCATCTCAGCCGGTTTAAGCGATAAGGAAAGCCCTGGCTTTTTAGTCATAAACTGCAGTCTTATATCCATTGCGGGCTGAATGTTTATAATTAAGCGGTTTGGCATTAATCCTTCTTTTCCAAAAGAAAAGGTAGAATGGGGAACAGGCCTGAACTGAATTACGACAGAGGATTGTTTTTCCTTCATTCTTTTACCGGTACGAACATAAAAAGGCACACCCTGCCATCTCCAGTTATCCAGGTAAAATTTCATGGCCACAAAAGTTTCGGTGGCAGAATTGTGCGCAACACCGTTTTCCTGAAGGTACCCCTTTACAGACTTTCCTTTAATAGCACCATTATCGTACTGGCCTCTGACAGTATAATGTTCGACTTCCTGAGGTGTAATCCGGCGGATCGATTTTAAAACATCAGCTTTACGGTTTCGTATTTCATCTGCCTGCAGTGATGTAGGGGCTTCCATGGCCACCATAGTCAAAATCTGCATCAGGTGGTTTTGTATCATATCTTTTAATGCACCGGCATCCTCATAAAAGCCGCCTCGATCTTCAACCCCGACTTCTTCTCCAACGGTGATTTGAACAGAATCAATGAAGTTGCGGTTCCACAGAGGCTCAAACATGGAATTGCCAAAGCGGAAAGCCAGGATATTCTGGACTGTTTCCTTACCCAGATAATGATCTATGCGGTATATCTGTTCTTCCTTGAAGGTCTGCGACAATAGCTTGTTTAACTGCACGGCTGAACTTTTATTGTAACCGAAAGGTTTTTCAACAATAATGCGGTCCTGGTCAGCATTGGAAGCCAGGTCTAATTTCTTGATGTTATTTGATATCGCCGCGATAAAAGATGGCGCAATGGACAGGTAAAAAAGCCTGTTGGCGCGCTTGCCAAATGCCTTGTCTGTCTGATCTATGTCTTGCTTTAAGGCCTGATAAGATTCCTGCTGATTAATATCATTCTGGAGATAGGTGATATGGGAAGCGAATTGCTGATAATTTTCCGGGGAATCTATTTTATTTCTGGAAAACGCTGTCAGGTTTTCATTGACATAGGCGCGGAACTGCTCATCGGAGCTTTCGGCCCTTCCCAATGCAATGATCTTAAATTCTTCCGGCATACGGCCATCAAGGTAAAGGTTGTAAAAAGCCGGGAAAAGCTTTCTTTTAGCCAGATCACCGGTTGCTCCAAAAACAATTATGATGGCTGGCTTTATAGTATTGACGTTATTCATTTTGCTGCGTTTAAAATTTAGTCATTCCACTGCGTGTGGAATATACCCGGACGATCAGTACGTTCGTACGTATGTGCCCCAAAGTAGTCGCGTTGTCCCTGTATAAGGTTTGTAGGCAGATACTCTGATCTGTAAGCATCGAAATAGGCCAATGAGTTCATGAGCCCGGCAATAGGAATGCCTTTTTGAACTGCTGATTGTATGGTATTTCGGATGCTGATCTGATTATCATTCAGTGATGAGGCTATATTGTCATCAAGGAGTATATTTTGAAGCTCCGGATTTCTCAAATAGGCCAGTCTGAAATCTTCCAGAACTGCGGCACGGATTATGCAGCCGCCACGCCAGATTTTTGTAACTGTTTCAAGGTTCAGCCCGTACTTGTATTCTTGTGAGGCCGTGGTCAGCAATGCCAGTCCCTGCGCATAGGTAATTAATATGGAAAAATGCAAAGCTCCCTTAAGTTCTTCAATCAACAAAGGCAGATCTGTAGTGCTTTTCGGTGTATTCCAAACCAATTTCTGGGCAGCAAGAATTCTTTCGGGTTTGTTTTTGGACATATCACGCATGGCCACGGCAGCATCTACCGTAGGCAGGGGCACCTGCAGGTCCATCGCATTTTGTGAGGTCCATTTTCCGGTTCCTTTAGATTTAGCCCAATCAGATATTACATTGATAAGCTTCTTTCCGTTGGTATCTGTTTTTTTAAGAATATCTGCTGTGATCTCAATAAGGTAGGATTGAAGTTCAGTGCCATTCCAGTCTTCAAATGTTTTTTGGATGGTATCGTCGTCCATGTTGCAGCCGCGTTTCATAAGATCGTATATCTCTGAAATAAGCTGCATGATGCCGTATTCAATACCATTATGAGCCATTTTTACATAGTTGCCTGCCGATCCGTTACCCAGATAAGCTACACATGGCTCGCCATCAACTTTTGCTGCTATGGCTTCAAAAACAGGACGAAGTCTTTCATAAGCCTTTCTGTCACCGCCGGGCATAAGGCTTGGACCAAATCGTGCCCCTTTTTCACCTCCTGAAATTCCCATCCCGAAAAAATGAATGCCTTTGGATGATAATTCTGTGAACCTGCGGTCCGTATCGGTGAAGTAAGTATTTCCCCCGTCGATAAGGATGTCGCCTTTATCAAGGTAGGGCAGCAGGTTTTCAATCGCATTATCTACAGGTTTTCCTGCGGGTACCAGCAGCATGATTGCCCTGGGCTGCTTGATGAGTGAAACAAATTCCTGCACTTCTGTTGTGGCTTTAATGAGCTGTTGTGCGTCTGCCTGTTTAGTAAGGGACAACACTTTTTCTGTATCTAAATCCAGGCCTGCAACAGCAAATTTCTGATCGGCCATATTTAGCAGCAGATTGCGGCCCATTACACCTAAGCCAACAATGCCAAAATCGAATGTATTGTTCATAATGGTTATAGTAATCTAAATTTATTATTGAAAAATTAAGGCTGGAAGCTATAGATATAGTCCAGCCTTAAAGGATAAAGTATTATACCGTTACACTGTTTATAGCATCTTTTAATGCTTTTGCGGCAGCAGCCGGGTCTTTAGCGCAATAAATTGCACCACCTGCTACAGCTACATCTGCACCTGCGGCTACAACATCTTTTATTGTATCGATGTTTACACCACCAGCAACAGAAAATGGAACTTTTGCTTCTCTTCCTTCACTGATCAGTGTTTGTACAGAGTACCCAGGCAGTGCCTGCTCGTCAAGACCTGCGTGTAATTCAACAAAAGCTACTCCAAAAGCAGTAACTTCTTTTGCTCTCTGCACTCTGTCTTTAACCCCGATCGTATCAACGACTACTTTTCTGCCGTATTTTTTTGCTGCTTCTACAGCTCCTTTGATGGTTGCATCATCGACAGCCCCCATAACTGTTACAAGGTCAGCCCCAGCTTTGAATGCCATTTCTGCTTCCAATGCACCGGTATCGGCAGTTTTCATGTCAGCAAAAACCAATTTGTCCGGAAATGCTGCTTTCATCGCTGTTACAACACTAAGGCCTTCAGCTTTAATAAGGGGAGTACCCAATTCGATAATATCTACGTAAGGTGCTACTTTTGCTGCTAGTTCTAATGCTGCTTCTGTAGTAAGTAAATCAATTGCGACTTGTAATTTTGTCATGTCTAAAAATGTTTAAAAAAATTAATTGTAAAAAAAAGTTATTCAAGGTTAGCGTGTTTCGGCCACAGGTCTTCTTTGGTTAAACCAGATTCCTGCCAAAGGGTCATAAAAACGCTTTCGAGTATAAATAATGTAAATTGTTCAAAAAGGCTTCCTGCATACTGGTTAGAAACCGATACGCCAAAGTCTGTTTTTGTGGCAGCATTAATCAGCAGAATATTTGTTGCTAATTTGGCCAGGGTGCTGTCTGCATCGGCGGTAATGGCTACAACGCCGGCTTTTTGTTTTACTGCTTTTTCTACCGCGGATAAAACTGTTGAAGTCGTACCGGATCCTGATGCTACAAGCAGCAGGTCCCCTTCAAGGATAGCAGGGGTAACAGTTTCACCAACTACATATACACTATAGCCTAAGTGCATAAAACGCATTGCAGCCATTTTTAAGGCAAGTCCGCTTCTGCCGGCTGCCATTACAAAGATTCGGTTGGCTGATTTAATATTGCTCACCAATGCATCAATCTGCTGAGGGTCGAGCTGGTCTGCTAATTTTAAGTTTTCCTCTAAAATTTTGTGCAGGTTTTCTTTTATCAAACTATTGAAATTCATATTTTATTATTTAAAAATAAGCGTATAAATGCCTGCTATCATTCAAATAGCTTACCCTTTGGAAAGGTTAGATGAATGATACTAGTGCGATTTTCTGATTATGGATACTGCCAGTTTTACAGGCAGGTTTGAATTATAATTTTAATTCCTGATCAGTAGAATTAAAGAAAATAATTAAGCTGCAGTGCCTGTAAGGCAATAAGAATTTGTACATCTTTGAAACAGTAGTATTTACTGATGCAAAGATAGGACAGGAGAAAAGGATGGATGTTATACAAACAGGACTATGCGGTATAAATTTGCGCCAGTTCGTTTTGAAGATCTGTTGGAGTTTCTTTTAGTTTTGCCTTTACAAATTTATTTAGGGCAGAGGGGGAGCTGAATCCCAGGTCAAATGCAATTTCTTTGTGTGAGAGGTGAGAAAATAGTAACTGTCTTTTGATTTCAGTAAGAATTCTGTTATGGATGGCGTTTATGGCAGTTTCACCGCAGTGCTTTTTGGTTATTGCATTGAGTTTTTTGGCGCTGACTGCAAGCTCCAGTGCATAATACTGAACGGTGCGCTGGGTTTTATACTTCTGGTTCAGTAATTTTTTGAAAGCGATATAAAGATGCTGGTTTGTCAAAGCAGACTCCTGATTGAGTACAGGGTGCTGGCCATGAACGGATTCAATAAGACCCAGAAGGAAAATTTTAATGTAAAAACGTGCCTGTTCTTTCCTGACAAGGCTTGGAATATTATATATATCGTGGATGTTCTGAACAATGGGAAGCACCTGTTCGAATTCGGGCTTTGAAAGTGCAGTGCAGTTAAGGTGTGCCGATAGGTTAACGTTGTAAGCGCTTAGTTCATTTTTAAGTATGTCCGAACAAAATAATACTTCTTCAAACAAAATGATCTTACCTGTAATATCATTGCTGTAATTGGAAAGAAAGTGTATCTGTTCAGGAAATGCAATTGAGATTTTCCCCGAGTTTAATGCATAAATTTTGTCTTCAATATGTATGCTGATATCTCCGGATTCGACTAAAATAATACAGAAATGATCCTTTTTATGGGGCTGCAGATATTGTTCAATATTGGCTTGGGTCAAGTCAAAAACCCGGAATGACAAATTTGTATCTTCCAATTTTTGAATATTTTTCTTAATTTCTAACCGCATTAAATCCATATGATATTTTTGTGTTATTGAACTGGCAACCCTCAAGGGGGTAAATCAAATTGTTACTTTTTAAAAATTAGGTTTGGCCATACTAATGAAGCATTGCTAATTCAATTAAAAAAAGCAAAGGACAAAAGTACGCTTTTCTGATTTTTACAGGAATGATCCAGTTTAAGAATTTATCTTAAACTACATTAAGAATATTTAAAAGACTGGCTTTGCGCAGACAGGCATAAAAATTAAAACCCGAAACAGAATTATTTCAGGTTTTAATTTCATTTGTTAAAATTGAGATATGGAAAATATCCTATTTTATAAAAGGAATCTATTCTGATCAGCCCTTAAAATTCTTCAACCGCGTCCAATTCAATATTCCAGAATTTTCCTGTCTGGGTGTTTTCAGTAATTGCTTTGTAGATGCCATTTACCGATTTCTCAAGAGTTACCGGAGCTGTATCGCCCCCCATTCTGGTTTGTACCCATCCTGGATGCAGCGGGGTAACACGTATATTTTTATCTGCAAGCCTTTGGCTTAACATAACTGCATAAATGTTTATTGCAGCTTTGGACATTCGGTAAGCAGGAGCATTTGGAGCCAGATTACGAAGAAGTGCCATTGCTGTTGATAAAAATACAATCTGGCCGCCATCTTGTATAAACTCTATAAATGCTTCAGTAAACAGCACAGTTCCGGTTGTATTTGTAGCAAATGTTGCATTCATTAGTTCCTCAGTAGGAATTTCATCTCCTAAATCCAGGCCAACTCCTGCATTGTTTACCACACAGTCCAATTTGATCCCAAGTTCTTTAACCTTTTCTGCCGCTTTTTTAATGCTTTGTTCAGAACTGATATCAGCTTTAATGACAGTCAGCTTTGGATGCGAAAAATCGGTAATTTCCCCTGAACGAGTAACAGCAATCACTGCTGCACCTTCCTGTAATAATTTTTTGGTAAGAGCAAGACCTATACCATTGCTTGCACCGGTAACCAGTACATTTGTAATCGGATTATTCATATGTAGTGTTTTTGTAGTTCCGCTGTAATATTTCAGAACGTATATTAATGTCTTCCATAAAAAAATGGAATATGGTTCAAATATATTTATTTTTCGAACTTTTAATGAAGTATAAAGGATAAAATGTACATTTGTTCGTTATACGCGAACTTATGAACCAATCGGTAAAAAAAACGTTTCAGATTTTAGAATATATAGCGTCAAACGGGAATTTTGTAAGGCTGAATGATGTCGCACAGGCATTAGCCCTAAAGAAGAATACTGCCCATGGTTTTTTGGACAGTCTTAAAGAGTTAGGGTATTTAGTGGAAAAAACGGTCAAATTGACCACGCTTTTTCAGCATAAAGTGACCACCGCTTTCGGATCAAACTGACCACCACTTTTCAATTTAAACTGACCACATAGTTTCGGTTCAAATTGACCACTAAAAACTACTTCTTTTTCATGTTGTTAAACCATGGATCTGTATAAAAAGTACAGGCTATGGCAAATAACAAACTAGACATGAATAAAATTAGAAAAGTTATTAAATTACATTGTAACGGCAAAAGCAAGCTGTTTATAAGCAAGTATTTATCGCTTTCCAGAAACACAGTAAAAAAATACATCTCTTTATTTGAAGTGCTTGGATTAAGCCTTGAGTCTGTCAACAAGAAAACCGATACTGAATTAGATGAACTGTTTTCCCCAGGCCCCGCAGAAGTTCTTTCCTCAAGAATCGAGGATCTCTATGCTTATTTTCCACAGATGGAACGGGAATTAAAAAAAACCGGCATTACCATACAAATCATGTGGGAGAGATATATCGCTTTAAATCCCGATGGCTTGAGAATTACCCAATTCAGAAACCGTTACAGGGACTGGGGTAATAAAGTAAATCCTGTGATGCATATGAACCACAAGGCTGGTGATAAAATGTATGTAGATTATGCTGGAAAGACACTCTCAATTTTAGACAAAAGCACATCAGAGATCAGAGAAGTGCAGTTTTTTGTAGCTATACTCGGAGCAAGCCAATATACTTATGCGGAAGCTTCCATGAGCCAGCAAAAGGAAGATTTTGTAGCTTCGGTAGAGAATGCAATGCGCTTTTTTGAAGGAACACCTGCTGCAATAGTACCAGACAATTTAAAATCTGCCGTAATCCGAACCAGCCGCTTCGAACCTACCATTAATGAAACTCTGGCAGATTTAGCAGAACATTATGAGACTACTATTCTCCCAGCAAGAGCATATAGACCAAGAGATAAATCTTTGGTCGAAGGTGCGGTTAAAATACTTTACAGAAGAATTTATGCAAACTTAAAAGACACTAAATACTTCAGTATAGACGAACTAAATCAGGAAATCTGGGCCCTGCTGGATGCTCATAACAATAAGAAGCTTACTGGAAGACCCTACTCTCGTTTTGAACTCTTCATTGAAGATGAAAGACATGAACTGCAGCCGCTTCCTCTGGAACGCTTTGAGATTAAATACCAGTCCCTGGCAACAGTTATGCAGAATGGACATGTTCAGTTAAGCCAGGATAAAAATTATTACAGTGTACCCTATCAATATTTAAAGAAAAAAGTAAAACTGCTATACACAAACTCTACAGTAGAAATCTACTTCAAATACAATCGTATAGCTACTCACATCAGAAATCCCAAGCCTTACATCTACTCTACAAATCCTGAACATCTGGCAAGCACACATCAATTTGTATCCCAATGGAATGCCCTAAGATTTATTGATTGGGCCAACAGTATTGATCCGGCAGTAGGAGAATACATTATGCAGATAATCGAAAGCAGAAACCACCCGGAGCAGGCCTATAAAAGCTGTTTAGGGATATTATCTTTTGAAAAGAAAGTAGGTACAGAAAGATTAGTAAATGCCTGTAAACGCGCTCTGGACTTTAAGATTTATAATTTTAAAACTATACAGAACATCTTAGATAACAGTCTGGATAAAATATCTATTGAACACGAAATGGAACAGGAACAGGATCTTCCCGAACACAATAATATTAGAGGAAAAAATTATTATAACTAAAATCAATATACAATGAATGAATCTACCGTAACAAAAATGAAGCAGATGAAGCTTCATGGAATGCACAATGCCTTCATGACAGCTATCGAAAGTGGCAAAACTGATCATTATACCCTTGATCAGTTTATATCAATGATAATAGATGCCGAATGGGATGAAAGACACAACAGACGTATAGAACGGAGTATTGCCAATGCACGATTCCACTACAAATCAAATATTGAAAGCATCAATTTTGACCAGTCCCGAAACATCGACAGAAATCTTATACTCCGGCTTGCAGAGTGCAGTTTTGTAGAAAAGAATGAGAATATCTTAATTACAGGAAGCACGGGTGTCGGCAAAAGCTTTTTAGGAACAGCACTTGGCTATCAGGCCTGCATAGAAGGTTATAAGGTAAGTTATTTTAACTCCGCAAAATTGTTTGCAAAGCTCAAAATGGCAAAAGCAGACGGCACTTATCTAAGAGAACTCACGAAAATACAAAGACAGGATGTTATCATACTCGATGACTTTGGCCTGCAGTCTCTTGACAGTCACAACAGAATTGCACTTTTAGAGATCATTGAGGACAGACATAACAACGGCTCAATTATCGTAACCTCGCAAATCCCGGTTCAGGGATGGTATGATATAATTGGCGAGAAAACTATAGCAGATGCAATCTTAGACAGACTAATACATCAATCACATAGAGTTGAACTGCATGGGGAATCAATGAGGAAGAAAAAAAGCATAAACAAAGGATAATTATTTATCTATCTTTGAAATAATAACTAACACACGAAAAAAAGTAGTTTTTTGAAATAAATCGAGGTGCTCACTTTGCACCGGAATTAGATGGTCACTTTAAACCAAAACAAGGTGGTCACTTTAAATTGTAATCAGGTGGTCAATATCACTGAGTTTTACAAGGGTGATTAAAATCGGAAATAATAAGTATTTTAACTTTTTCATCTTATTGTTTTTTCTTAACAAATCCCTGAGTAATTCGGTCCAGAATAATAGCTAAAATCACAACGGATAAGCCACTTTCAAATCCTAATCCGATATCTAGATTATTAATTCCTTCTAATACTTTTTCACCTAAACCGCCTGCAGCAATCATTCCTGCAATAACAACCATGGATAATGATAATAGTATCGTTTGATTGATCCCTGCCAAAATAGTTTTCATGGCTAAAGGAAGTTCTACTTTAAATAAAATCTGGCGATTGGTAGCTCCAAAAGCGCGGGCTGCCTCTACGATATCTTTCGGAACAGCCTCAATTCCCAACGTGGTCAATCGTACTGCGGGTGGCATCGCAAAAATAATAGTTGCAAAGGCACCGGGTACTTTACCGATACTGAAAAATAATACAGCAGGAATCAGGTATACAAATGCAGGCATTGTTTGCATTAAATCCAATAAAGGACGGATGATTTTTGCAGCCAATTTGCTTTTAGCAGCCCAAATTCCCAAGGGAACAGAAATAACAAGCGCAGTAATGGTTGAAACAAAAATAAGCGCCAGTGTTTCCATGGTTTCTATCCATAATCCCATTAAAAATATTAAAGTAAGCCCCCCTACGGTCATAATAGCGATGCCTTTTCCTGCTTTCCACCATGCTAATAACGTAAAAAGGAGAATGATAACATAAAACGGAGTGTTTACCAGAGTCCATTCAATCCCCATAATAGAGGAGTTTCCTATATATTTTATGACATCAAATAAAGGTTTTCCGTTTTCTGTAAGCCAATTAATTGCAGTTTCTACATATTGACCGATATCTATAGTTTTATTCATCTTATTGATTGTTTGCGATTTCTTTTAATTCAATGATTTCTTCTTCGTTAAACTTTGTAGCTTCTATAATGAGAGATAACTGGGTAACAAGACCTAAAAATTTGTTGTTTTGATCTATCACAGCAATAGCTGATTTGCTTCCGGAAATTAATGGTAACATTTCTTCGACCGTAGCCTCTTGATAGACTGAAGGGACGTTGCTGTCGATAACCGATTCTACTGTCGGTTCATTTTTCTTTGCAATTTGTACAATGCTATTGAGTGTTACAAAGCCGAGAAATTTATTTTGAAAATCTACCACAGGTAAGGTTTCTAAACCTGTTGCTCTCATTTTTCTTAGAGCACCTTCAGGACCGTCTTTCCTGAAACGCACCACGGTAGCTTTGTCGAACATCAAAGATTTGGCAGTGATAATTGTTTTGCGGTCTACTTTTTCTACAAAAGCTTTTACATAGTCGCTGGCAGGATTGGTTAAAATATCTTCAGCGGTTCCTATTTGTTCTATTACACCGTCTTTCATAATAACAATACGATCTCCAATTTTAATAGCTTCGTCCAAATCATGTGTAATGAAAACAATGGTTTTTTGTAGCGTATCTTGCAACTCAAGCAGCTGATCCTGCATCTCAGATTTGATTAAAGGATCGAGGGCGGAGAAAGCCTCGTCCATAAGTAATACCTCAGGATCGTTAGCCAAAGCTCGTGCTAATCCTACTCTCTGTTGCATTCCTCCTGAAAGTTGAGAAGGAAACTGATTCTCAAAACCATTCAATCCTACAATATCTAATGCTTTCTGTGCTTTTTCATCACGAGAAGCTTTCGTTTCTCCTCTTATTTCTAGTCCGAAACCTGCATTGTCTAAAACATTATGATGGGGTAGTAGTCCAAATTTTTGAAATACCATACTCATCTCCGTTCTTCTTACTTCCAGAAGTTCTTTGTTGTTTTTATCAGTAATATTATCGTCGTTGATGTATACTTTTCCTGAAGTTGGTTCATTTAGTCGGTTAAGGCAACGCAGTAAAGTAGATTTTCCACTTCCTGATAATCCCATGATCACAAAAAATTCACCCTCATAGATTTCAAAACTAGCTTTGTTGATTCCTACAGTACAGCCCGTTTTTTCGAGAATTTCCTTTTTGGAAAAGCCTTTATCTAAAAGTTCCTGTGCTTTTTCTTTATTTTTGCCAAAAATAATAGTCAGATCTTCAACTTTAAGTTTTACTTTTCTACCGTTTTCAATTTTTTCCATATTAGATTTTTTCAGTTAATATATAACATAAGAAATTGTACACATGTTAACGGTTAAACGTTTAACCAAAATTATTCTGCTGATGACCATAGTACAAAATACTATTTAAAAGTCTTTAATGATAAAAACTTTTTACAATAAAATAAGCGCATAAAAACTTATAGTCTTATGTTTATATTTTAAATATCTCAATAGATTATACTCTAGAAACAGAGTGTAGCAGATTCAAAAAAAAAATATTCTTTTGAAAATAGATTTAAAAATTAAATTACTGATGAAGTAATTAAGTATTTGTACTGAACAACTGGAATTTCTACATTTCATCAAAATGTAGATCAGCATAAAAAAGCTGTGCATCAATTTCTTATGATGGTGCAAATATACAACTTTTATATTAAATGGGTTTTATGAGGGTTAAGTGATTGGTTTTCAGTGTAAATATGAAGTAGGGGCATTCACACGCATATTGCTTTGGTAATAAAAGAAAAATGATCTTTAAGTAAATAAATTAAGTTTTATGACAAAACTATTATTTCTGAAATGTCAATATCATTGCAATTAAACTGTCGTTACATTTTGTCCTAAATGACCTCTTTAAATTAACCATTTTTAATTCCATTTTTTTCAGTGCAGAAGAATCATTAATCTTTAAGGGGAAATAATAGCAATTAAGCTTTGATTGCGGGCTTCAATATATTTGAACCGAAAGAGCTTAGAGAACTATTTTGCTGCGTTTTCGTTGCTATCAATACTTGTGTGCCACTATTTTATCACAAAACTAATAATGTCGAAAATGGAAATAATAAGCAGCTTGACTGCCTTAACTTTTTGCGGTAAAAAAGTCGCCCCTTTTATTAGATTTTGACCACATTAGTGTTTTATTTTTAATGTTAGCAGATTTAGTTACGATATCTTCCGCCACAAGATCAATACGCCTTCGCAGGCAATATATTCTAATTTAAAACTGTCTGGAATTTCTTCCCCGTTACTCCAATAGGTAACTAATCGCGTACCGATTGGTGTCTGCTCAAGTTGTTCTTTTACATATTTTGAGTAGGAATAAAAGAGTTCTCTCTCAGGAAGTATTGCTTTATCAATTGAGCAGGAAGAATCTATATTTTCATAAAAAGAGTTGTAAAAATAGAAGGCCTCATAGTCAGAGAATGAAATTTCATTGATGTTGGAATGAATAAATTCTACATTAGCCAGATCATATTTGTCAACAATTTTTTTTGATAGCTTAACAAGTGAAGCTCTTTGCTCCACCCCATAAAACATACCTGTTGTAGAAGCTGCTCCTACCAGACAAAATTTCCCTGCTCCAGAACCAATATCCAATACTTTCTTGTAAGGCTTATCTACTAAATACTCAGCTGCAAATTTGGCTACTGCAACTGGAGTCCAATGACGGGCTGCGAGTCTTTTTATTCTACTTGGATATAACTCATTGAAGGTGGTGTCCTCAACAGTTAAATTTAATTTAAGAGATTTAAAAATCATAGAATGAGTTCAATATATTCTTCACTACTTAAGAATGCACTAGGTGAGATAACCATTTCGACTGAGACTCTCAAAAGCCAATTCAGATAGGGATTATTATTAATACTTGAGGGGCTTTTATCCAAGGTAATATTAGTTGACATAATTTTACATTCAAAAGGAGAAACGAGAGTAAAAGTCTCATTATATCCGTAAATAGTACCCCATAATATTTCTTTTTTCATACAGTCGTCTTCTAATTTGAGCTCAATTAGGTTAATTCTACCTATTTCTTTCTGAGCAAAATCAGTGAGGCCAATAAAATAATCGTATACTCCAATTTTTCTTAACCATAAGTGATTTCTGGTATACTGCAGTCCTTTGGGAATAAACATGTTTTCAAAGTTTTAAACTGGATTAAAATTGTTCAGCCTGTTCCTAATTTTACGATCTATTTCGTAATTGGCGTAAAGTTACGTTAACTAGAAATACATTGGAATGATTATTATTGCAATTAAATTTGATTTAAATCAAGTATGGAAAGTGAAGCAGAAAAATAGTGTAACTTTGTTTTTGACTATGATTTCAAAATTTATCTTTAATAATCACTATCTTTTAAATGAGCTTCCGCAGTGTGATAAGGACTTGCTCGAAAAAGTAATGCAAAGTAAAAATTACCGTAAAAATGAGGCTGTTTTCACGGAAGGGAGCTCGCCCACTGGCATTTTTTTTGTACAATTTGGCAAAGTAAAAAAATATAAGGTTGATAATGATGGGAGAGAGCAGATTATATATATCTATAATTCAGGTGAGTTTTTTGGATATTCTGCTATTTTAAGTAATGAATCTTATGGAGATACAACACTGACTCTTGAGAATTCAATTATTTCTTTTATTTCAAATGAGGATTTTTTCAATATTCTTGATCGATCTGCAGTATTTTCCCGTTTACTTTTAAAATCTCTTAGTCATGAGTTTAGTGTTATGGCCAATTTGATGGCTGTCTTATCACAAAGAACAGTCAGGGAACGCGTAGCTCTTAGTTTACTTATTTTGCACGATAAATATAAAACAAGTGATAATGAAAAAGATGTTTTTATTACGCTTTCTCGTGCAGATTTAGCAAACATGGCGGGAACAGCAAATGAGACCCTGGCAAGGGTACTGCATGATTTTAAGGAAGAAAACCTGATTTGGATGGAAGGACGTAAAATACAGCTGATCAATTTGCAGCGCTTGGTTCATGTGGCAAATTTTTAAAACAAAACTAAAAAATCTAGTTAAGAAGAAATTTTAACAAAGAGAGGGTGTAAACTTAAATCAATATAATGTTCAAACATCAGGGCAATAAAAGAAATTTAAGACATAATCTTAAAATTGCTTCTTTATTATCGTTTGTAGCAGGGATGGTAAATGTGGCTGGCTTTTTAGCAGTTCAGAAGTTAACTACTAATGTAACGGGGCATTTTGCTTTTTTTGTAGATGAAATTTTCAAACTTAATTTCAAACAAGGAATTAGTTATTTTTTATACATTTTTTTCTTTTTTCTGGGGTCTTTTTTTTCTAGTTTGTTGGTAGAATTTTTTTTACACAAAAATGAAAAATATGTGTATGTTATTCCAACAGCTATTGAAAGTTTGATTCTTTTAGCAATAGGGATTTTTGGAGTGAATTTAAGATTAGAAACCCCAGATTTAATTGCCTATTGCCTTCTTTTTGCAATGGGATTACAAAATTCGCTGGTAACAAGAATCTCCAATGCAACCGTAAGAACTACTCATCTTACAGGACTTTTTACTGATCTTGGAATTGAACTGTCTCAGCTCTTTTTTTATCGTGAATCGATGGTTAGAAAAAAGTTGTTAGTTTCCATAAAATTACGAGCCACAATTATCGGATTTTTTTTTACCGGAGGTATTGTCGGAGGCATTTTTTACTCCAAGATCGGATTGCACGTTCTATTGATAGGAGTTATGGTTTTACTATTGGGTTTGATTTATGATAGCGCAAGGTTTAAGATGGTTATGATCAAGCGGAAGTACAGGCGGATTATATAATAAAAAGTATGGACCAATTTTCGTTTAAACATGATATTGATATAATTCCGGGTAGTTGTGGTAATATAAAAAAAGTTTTTATGTACTTTAAAATATCTTTTATCGATCTTGATTATCTTCTGCCTCTTGGACAAGGTGATATTAGTATTTCTTGTGCAAGTATAATTTTATTTTTGTTGTATTTTAGGTGTATATAAAAATGACATTGCCTCTTAAGAGGTAATGTCATTTTTTATTATTTATCTGCAGTTCGATTATTTACCCATTTAAATGAGCTCTTAGCATCCAAGCCATTTTTTCATGTATTTCAATGAAACCTGTAAGGTAATCGCTAGTACCTGGATCTTTGTATTTATCATCAATAGTATTTATACCGCCTCTGATAAATTCTACAATACTTTGGTGGTCTGCCAAAAGATCTTTGATAAAACCTTGACTATTATTTTTTCTCTCACTATACTCACTAAGATGAGTTAGTTCCAAAAATTCTTTCAATGTTCCTGGCGCATAATGACCTATGGTACGGATACGTTCAGCAACACCATCCATTAATTCTGCTAATTGATTATATTGAGCTTCAAAGAAAAGGTGCATAGAATGAAAATCGGGTCCCTCGACGTTCCAATGGGCGTTTCTTGTTTTGGTATACAATATAAATTCATCTGCCAATAACTTGGACAAGATTTCAGCTACAGCTAATCTATTTTCGTTTTTAATTCCAATATGAGTATCCATTTTTATATATTTTGTAATTAATTATTCTTGTATTTATTTGGGTTTACATAGTCATTCCACCATCAACAGCAATAGCCTGTCCGGTGATGTGTGGAGCTGAAGCGATGAACAAGACAGCAGCAGCGATATCTCCCGCACTTTGATCTACACCTTGCGGTATTAGCGTTTTTTTGTTTCTTTCCCATGATTGGGCTTCTGTTTCATTGGATTGTTTCCAACGATCTGCAATACCACCTTTCCCACGCCACATTCCTGTACCTATAATACCCGGACAAATTGCATTTACAGTTATACCGGTTTGGGCTACTTCTTTTGCAATGCTGTTTGTAAAACCGATTACGGCAAATTTGGAAGCAACATAATGTGACAGATGAGCCATTCCCATTTTACCAGCTATTGAGGCTGTATTGATTATCGCTCCACTGTTTTGGGGTTTCATTACCTCTAAAACGGCCTTAGTGCATATAAATACACCTTTTGCATTTACAGAAAGTACTCTATCCCATTCCTGCTCGTCTATTTCTTCTATACTTCCAATTCCAACCACACCTGCATTGTTTACCGCTACATCTAAAGTTCCGAAAGTACTTATAGTCTCACTTACGGCATTGCTGACTGACTGGTAATTTGTAACATCAACTTCTAATACCAGTGCTTTGCTCCCTAGTAAACGTAGTTCTTTAGCCACCGGTTCTATATAATCTTTTTTAACGTCCAGTAGAGCAATATTTGCTCCTTGTTCAGCAAATGCAAATGCTATGGCTTTTCCAATCCCACCACCAGCGCCGGTTATAAAGACAGTTTTGTTTCTGAATTTTTCCATTTTATTTAATTTTTAAAATATTATTGCTCAGTTTCTTTACAGTAAAATTACATCAAATCTATGGGGGCAATTTGTACAACGATGTCAAATAGATGTATAAAAAGTTTAAGTTTTTAGTGTATAAATCATTTCAACTTTTAATACATCTACCATAATATTCCAAAATTTGATCACTGGAAATCCGTGCAAAATTTTAATTTCAATAATCAGGTTGGTACATCCGGTATTTAGTTTAAAGGGTATACTCCATCAAGGCACTATCGAACTTTAGATAAATTTATAGGTTGTATATTGTCTTTAACTGCCAATTATAAGAGAAGTAAAAAGGCTGTTGATAGATACCCAAAAGGATAAAAAGCGAACATTTTTTTAAAGAACTAAAGTTGTAGGATCTTTGTTGTGAAGGAAGTTTTTTTTGATTGCGTACATAATATTTTTTTTCATAAAAAGATAAGTATCTCCCGGGTGCAAATAATTGCAATGCACAAATCCTAATTTATTAAAGGAAGTCAGGATGGGGGAAAAAAAACTAGTATTGATGACAAATTTACTTAAGATCTAAGCTATGTTTTTTGCATAAGGACAACTTTGATTTGTATATTTGTGGCATTTTAATCTTAACTAAACCCAGTTATGAGGCTAAAGATTTTTAAAGATAATCTCGATTCCAGTATTGTCATTAAAGCCATGCTACTTACAATTGTCATTTTTATTTCCTACTTTTTTGGTTTAGGCATCAATAAGCTCCTCAGACTTTCAGATGATTATCTCAGTGGGATATGGTGTGCGGTATCGGCAATTGTAGTATTTGATGATTTGCCAAAAAATGCCAGGAGTTTAATAAAAGATAGATTACTCGGTACCTTTGTTGGGGTTTTGTTGACCACCATAATTATCTATTTTACTAGTAACCTTTTTTTATCTCTTGGAATTTCTGTATTCTTTACCTGTATTTTGATTTCGTTATTTAAATGGACAGGTGCTTTAAAGATTGGATGTATCACTGTGATTATTGTAGGTTTAAGTACCCATGACAAGACATTTGATATTGTTTGGCATTCCGGATTAATGCGCTTTTTAGAATCCATTGCCGGGGGTGCGATATCTCTTATCGCAACTATGATTATTGAAAGCATAAAAAATAGAAATATCGAAAATACTTAGAAATGATTTCTAAAAAAACATGGTTAAACTAAAGCAATTTTACGCTCTGGAAATTTTGGACTTTGAAGAAAATGATTTTCACCTGAGCTCACACAGTCAGAATTATTATGAGATCGTATATATTTATTGCGGCAAAGGGGTACATCATGTAAACCAGAATGAGTTTTCTTATGCATCGGGAGATCTGTTTGTTATTTCACCAGAAGACCAACACAACTTTACAATGGAGAGTAGAACTCGGGTAATATGTATCAAGTTTACCGATGACTATTTTAGCAGTAAAGAACTTTGGAAGCTCCAGGACTATATGGCCAGCAGTCCTGAAAGCATTATGAATAATAAAGTACTGAAAGAAGTTAAATTGGAATTTGTTTTAGAGGTTAAAACGATTTTACGCCATACAATCGATAACATACTGCTTTATAATACATTTCAAAATGCCGCAACCTCACCTATAGTTTTTTATCAGATATTAGCCTTATTTGGTATTATAAAAGAGACAATAAGTAATATGTCTCTCAATGGCGAAGATCATTTACCCCAGAAAGAGCAACTCATCTCTTATATTCATCAGTATATATACAAACCAGATAAACTTAAAATAAAATCGATTGCCTTTCATTTTAATATTGCTCCGACGTATTTTAGCGTTTATTTCAAACGAAACTTTCAAATGGGGTATAGAGAATATATGAATCAATATAGAATAGCACTCATTGATAAAAGATTAGAGTCAGGGCAATTTACATTAAAGCAGATTGCCGATGAATTTGGATTTAATGATGAAAGTCATTTTTCACATTTCTATAAGAATAATATGGGGGTAAGCCCATCATTTTATTCTAACTTAAAGATGAAAGACTAACAAATGATTTAGAGAACTTTAAAAAGAGCATGATTCTATTGACAATATCTTGTCTTTATTCCTAAAAAAAAGTTTCAAGCGCCACGGATTTAGTGTTGGAAATCAAAATTTAATTCTATTTGAACTTAAGACTTGATGTCATTTTGATACTCCGTTTTATTAAAATCCTATTAAACACAAGAATACTATAAAATCAACTTTTGTATATTTGAGTTTTATATAAAAAAAAATAGAATATGGTGAATAAAAAAATAAATTCAGCTGGTTATTTAAATACAATAAATAACCAATTCTTTATCAAGAAAATTTATGAAAAAAATGAAAAAAAATGAAAAAAAAATAGTTGTTGTATTGATACTGCTTTTAGTACAAATGATTCATGCTCAAAAAGGCTTTAAACCACTTTTTGATGGAAAAACTACAAAAGGCTGGCATTGTTATGGTAAAAAATCCGTTGGAGCGGGATGGAAGGCAGAAAATGGTGTATTGCATTTTGATCCTGAAGCTGCTAAAGATGGACAAGGAGGAGATTTAGTCACTAATGCTGAATTTGACAATTTTCATTTAAAATTAGATTGGAAAATAGCTCCAAATGGCAACAGTGGTATTCTTTTTTATGTTAATGAAAATAAGGTAAAATATCAAAATACCTTTAGTACGGGGTTTGAAATGCAGGTTTTAGATAATGATGGTCATCCGGACGGTGAAATCACCAAACATCGTGCGGGAGATTTATATGATTTAGTTCAAAGCAAATCCGAAGCCGTAAAATCTGTTGGAGAATGGAATACAGCTGAAATTATAAGTAAAAGCGGAAAATTAACCTTGATTTTGAATGGAGTTGTCACAGTTGAAACGACACTTTGGGATGGCAATTTTAAAAAAATTATAGCCGGAAGTAAATTTGCGACCTGGGCAGATTTTGGAACATTTAAAAAAGGAAAAATAGCATTGCAAGACCACGGAAACAATGTATGGTTTCGCAACATTATGATAAAAGAGTAAAATGGAATTATGAAAATCAGTAGGTAAGGATCTTTATCAAATAAGATTATTATAGTGAGTTGACCAGATAACCATTTGTGTTGTTTGTATAAAAAGCTATATATCATAGATATGCATTGTCAACTCACTCGAATGTGGATTTATTGAGTTTTTGAAATAAAATTAGATGCTAAAAGGAAAAAATATTTTAATTAAACCAAAACTAGAATGTACCATGATTCAATATTTTTTCACGAAAAAATCTTTTCTATATTTTAGAGAGAGGATTTTCTTAAATACTATTTTGCCCTTCTTTTTTTTAATATGTTGGTCAAATATTTTTTATGCACAAGAAAATATCTTGCTTAAGAGATTAAACCAGGTTATTGATTCATCATCTCTTTACGATAGTAATAAAACAAGAATAATCAAAGGCCTAAAAAATGAGCTAAGGCAGATCAAAGATGATAGGTATAAAGAATTGGATTTAAATCAACAGCTTTTTGACCAATATGTAGTTTTTAAAAGAGATTCAGCATTTAACTACGCTTTGAAAATTAAAGCTTTATCAGAGCGGATTAATGATAAATCTTATTTAATGAAAGCTAACATTAATTTAGCCAATATCAGTGTTTCAGCTGGAATGTATAAAGAAGGTCTGGATTATTTAGATTTGATTAAGCCCGAGGAAATAAATAATGAAAATGGATCAATTTATTATGGATTATTAGGTCGGTGTTATGGCGATATGGCAGAATACAGCAGTATTCCGTTTTTTAATAAAAAGTACAATAAGCTCGCTAAAGAGTGTAGGATTAAGGCACTTAATTTAACAACGCCCGGTACATTTTTTAATTCATTTTTAAAGTTTTATAACGAGTACAAAGATGGCAATTTACTTACTGCAGAGAAGGGATTTAAATCGATGTTCAATTCTACTATAAGTAATCGCGATGAAGCATTGTTAAATTATATGCTAGGGGAGATTTGTAGAGAATCTGGTAAAGCAAATCAGGCAATTGATTATTACAGTAAAGCGACCATTGCAGATATACAAATATCCACTAAAGAATCTTTGGCTTTGATTAAGCTTTCGGAGCTGCTATTTAGGAAAAAGAATCTGCAGAGCGCTTCGGCACTGGTGAAAAAAGCGTATGATGATGCTTTATTTTACGGGGCGCAGCAGAGAAAATTGCAAGTTGGAGCAATTTTACCTCTTATTGAAGAAGAAATAATGCAGAATATTGAAAGAGAAAAAAAACGGCTTTATATCCAATATATTGGAGCTATTGTTTTTTCTGTAATTGTAATTTGCTTTTTAATCTTAACTTTTATTCAATTTAGAAAAATTCAAAAGGCAAAAAAAATTATTGCAAATGCCCATGGTGATCTGCAGAAAGTAAATAAACAGCTTGTGATTGTTAATGAAGAAATAAACGCTCGTAATAGCCAAATCGAATCAATTAATGATCGCCTCTTTGAAGCGAACAAAATTAATGAAGAATATATTGGTTTCTTTTTTACCGAATATGATGATATCTTTGAAAAGTTTAATGAATTCACCTCTTATATAGAAAAAGATATTGATTCTGGTGATTATGCTAAAGCCAAATATCGGTTATCGAGATATGATTTGAAGAAAGAAAAAGATAAGCTACTCAATAATTTTGATACTGCCTTTATTAATTTGTTTCCAAGTTTTATTGATGAATTTAATTCGTTAATGAAACCAGGGGAGCAAATCAAGATTAAGGACAATCAAATTCTTACTAAAGAATTAAGAATTTTTGCTTTGATTCGTTTAGGTATTAAACACAATGAGAAAATTGCTCAGATTCTAGGCTATTCTGTGAATTCTATTTACGCCTACAAAACAAAAGTCAGAAACAAATCAATAATCGAAAATGATGGTTTTGATAAAAAGCTAATGAAAATGACTTCAATTAAAAATTAATTCTATCTGCTGCATTTATTTAAAAAATCCTGCTATAATTTTTTAGTGGGATTTTTATTTGGATATAACTCTAATTTTAACGCGACTCAAAGGTGAGAATAATTGATTTTTTACAGTATAATATTATATAATATGTTTTTTTTAGCATAAATTATTGTCGTTTTAGGATTAAAAATCTATATAATTAATTGATCTGTTTTTTGTTTAAATCGCTGTAATGTAATTGTTTATGTTTTTTTTTAACGCTCTGTAAGTCTTGTTTTTTCTATACGATTTTAAGATCAACATTTTTCAGATATGATTTTTTGTTTCTTTGCTTTGATCCATATTTGAGTATTTTGGATTTCCAAGTTTTTAAAGGCCTTTAAAACGCGGGCGAGGTATTAATTTTAATATTATAAGATAAAAGTATTATCTGAGGAATTGTCCTCACTTCAAAAATAATAACTAACTAAATCACTAACCAAACAAAAAAGTAAATGAGATCATATCATGAAATCGATATTCAAAGGGCATATATAAAAGATTTTGTCCTGGTTCTTTTTATGCTTGTTTCACTATCTTATAGCAGTAATAGCTTTGCTATTGTTAAACAACAAGATGGAGCTGTATTAAAAAGTACCCAAAAGATTATTACAGGAACGGTTTATAATGAAAAGCATGAACCTTTGCCTGGAGCAACGGTAATAGTAAAAGGAGCATCAACCAGCACCACTACAGACTTTGATGGTAAGTTTTCTATTAAAGTAAACACTACCGATGCGACGCTGGTTGTATCCTATGTCGGATATGCTAATAAAGAAATTTCTGCAACAAGCTCAAATTTAGAAATTCAGTTGGCACCCGAAGCTGTCACACTAACAGATATTGTAGTCATTGGATATGGAAAAGCCAAAGCCAGAGATTTAACCGGATCTGTTTCCTTAATCGATATCGCTAAAACAAAAAATCAACCTGTTGCCAATATTGGAGAGGCTATGCAGGGAAGAGCAGCCGGAGTACAGGTTATTTCAAGTGGAGAACCAGGATCAAACGTTACTTTTAGAGTTAGAGGTACGGGAACCATTGCTAATAATAACCCTCTTATCGTAGTGGACGGAATGCCTTTAAATGGAGGGCTTAATCAGGTAAACATGAATGATGTAGAGTCGATCAGTGTACTCAAAGATGCCTCTTCTACGGCTATTTATGGTTCCAGAGGAGCAAATGGGGTTGTGATTGTAACGACCAAGAGAGGTGGAACAAAAGAAGGGTCTACTTTAACTTTTGACACTTTTACGGGAGTACAAAATGCTTCTAATATGGTAAGTGTTTTGAATGCTTCTCAATATGCTTCATTAAATAATGATATGCTCACTAACGGCGGACTTACTCCTAATCCGTTATGGTCAAATCCAGCATCATTAGGAACCGGAACTGATTGGGTAGGTACACTGTTTAATCCTGCATTAATGTCTAGTTATACTTTGTCTTATGGAAATAAAACAAAGAAATCAAATATCTATGTTTCGGCTAATTATTTCAAACAGAAAGGGATTGTTTTAAATACAGATTATGAAAGATTTATCGTTCAGTTTAATTCTGATACTAAAATTACCAGCAAAGTTAAGTTTGGTAATAGTATAAAAATTGCGCACGATATAAAAGAGAGTGGAGCATATGATATCCGTAGTACGTTACTCGCAAATCCTACTCAGCCTATTTATGATGCAAAAGGTAATTTTACGGGACCTACCGGAAATCCTCTTTACTCTGGAGATATTGAAAACCCAATTGGAAAAGCGACAACCATCGAAAGATCAACAAAAGGATATAATCTTCAAGGAAATCTTTTTACAGAAATTAATTTATTGAAAAATTTAGTTTTTAAATCTTTAGGAGGTGTGGAGGCCAACTTTTGGTTTGATAGAACCTGGTCACCAAAGCACTCATGGGGATCTAATGTACAACCCAATTCTTATCTTTCACAAGGAACCAATAGAAGTATTACAATTCTTTGGGATAATACACTAACCTATGATGCTCATTTTGGTGCTCACAATCTTAATGCGGTTGTGGGAAGCAGTTCTCAGTCTAATAAATATGATTTTTTAAATGGTTCTATTCAAAAATTTGCAAGCGATGGAACCCAACAGATTGATAATGGTACGCTGCAACCAACCGTTGGAGGTAACGCTTCTGAGTGGGCTATTATGTCTTATTTGGCAAGGGTGAATTATGACTATGATGGTAAGTACTATGTAACGGGAACAATAAGAAGAGATGGATCTTCTCGTTTTGGACAAGGCAATAAATGGGGATGGTTTCCATCAGGGGCTTTATCATGGAGAATTTCATCCGAGGAATTTATGAAAAAAGTAACCGCTATTAATGATTTAAAATTAAGAGTTGGTTACGGAATTACAGGTAATCAGGATATCGGTAACTACGCTTTTTCTTCTTCTTATAATACTGTTTTGTATAATTTCAACAACAGCTTTGTAAGCGCGGTTGTTCCAACTGTATTGCCAAATACAAATGTAAAATGGGAAGGACAGGAACAGTTTAATGCAGGTATAGATGCATCATTTTTTGACAGCAGAATTAATTTAACTTTTGATGCTTACGTGAAAAATACTAACGATATGTTAGTTCCAATGTCAGTGCCGGTAACCTCTGGTTATTCGGATATTTATGTTCCATCAATAAATGCCGGAAAAATTCAAAATAAAGGTATTGAATTGTCATTGTCAACAAAAAACTTGGTTCACGATTTTAAATGGTCTACAGATTTTGTTTTCTCTTATAATAAAAACAAAGTAGAGAGTATAAATGGAGATACTCCAATAATTACAGGAAGCACGGGGCTCAATAGCAGTATTTCACTTATTCAGGCTGGTTACCCGGTAAATGTTTTTTATGGGTATGCAACCGATGGTGTTTTTCAAACACAGGCAGATGTGAACAATCATGCCTTACAAATGGTTGGGGCAAATAGTGCCACTAGTACTGCCCCAGGAGATATAAGATTTAAGGATCTTAACAATGACGGAATTATCAATGATAAAGACAGAACTTTTTTAGGTAACCCAAATCCAAAATTTACGTACTCACTTAACAATACTTTTTCGTATAAGAATTTTGATCTAACGGTTTATTTTCAGGGAGTTTATGGAAATGATATTTATAATGCCAACCGCATGTACACAGAGTCTATGTCCGTTGCCAATAATCAAAGTACGGCAACTTTAGGCAGATGGACAGGCGTAGGAACCAGCAATAGTATGCCAAGAGCAGTTTATGGAGATCCTAACAATAATGCCAGGGTTTCTGACAGATTTATTGAAGACGGTTCATACTTGAGATTAAAAAATGTCAGTTTGAGCTATAATTTTCCTGAGAATGCCTTTAAGAATGTGTTTTCATCGGTTCGATTATATTTCTCAGCGCAGAATGTTTTGACTTTTACCAATTACAAAGGATTTGATCCTGAGGTTTCAGTAAATGGTATCGATAACAGTGTATATCCTGTTACAACAAATTACTCTATTGGACTTAATCTTGGATTTTAAAATTATGAAAATGAAATACATAAAAATAAGCTTAATGTTACTGTTGTCACTTGTAATGGTTCAGTGCAGCAATGATTTTTTAGACAAAACGCAGCCCGACACCATAAATACAGGAAACTATCCTACCAATGCAGAGGAATTAATTACCATGGTGAATGGTGCTTACCAACCACTACAATGGCCAAAACTGTATAATTTCAGAATGTGGACCACTGATATTTTTGCAGGTAACAGTATTGTTGGTGCAGGAGGTGGAGAAGACGGAATTGAAACTACTAACTTGTCTAATTTTGTAACGACATCTTCCAATGAAGGGGTATTGGATTTATGGCGTGGACCATGGCCGGGTATCTTAAGGTCAAATATAGTATTGTCTGTTGCACCGGGTCTAAGTATTGATCAGACTATTAAAAATAGATGTATGGGAGAGGCTTATTTTTTAAGAGCTCAGTATTATTTTATTTTAGTTCGTTTTTTTGGTGATGTTCCTTTGATTACTGAGCCACAAAATTCAAACAGTGATCTTTACCCATCACGTACCTCCAAAGATAAAGTGTATGCTCAAATAGTAAGCGATCTGTAAAATGCAGTTACATTACTTCCTACTAAGCAGGAAATGTCAGAGGGAGATAAAGGACGTGCCAGTAAGGGATCTGCAATGGGGCTTTTAGCCAAAGTAAATTTGACATTGGGTAAATGGCAGGAAGTTGTGAACCTTACAACAAAATTAGAAACAATGGGCTATAGTTTAAATATTGATTACAGTGATAACTTCAAGACTGAAACTGAAAACTCCAATGAATCTCTATTTGAAGTTCAATATGCAGCTAATGCAGGTAATGATTTTTGGAGCAATGAAAATCAAGCTTCATGGGCAAGTGCGTTTACCGGACCAAGAAGTTCAAATATGGTAGCCGGAGCATTTGGCTGGAGCCAGCCGACTCAGGAGTTTTTTAACAGTTATGAGAATGGGGATCTTCGTCGCGATAAAACCGTCTTGTATCAAGGATGTCCTGATTTTAGTGGAATCCCATATAGCGCTTCGTATTCGTTGACGGGATATAATTTACGAAAATTTTTGGTACCGCTTAGTATTTCAGCTTCTTATGATAATAGCCCTCTAAATTTTCCAGTATTGCGTTACGCTGATGTTCTTCTAATGAAAGCAGAAGCTCAAAATGAATTAGGAAATACTTCTTTGGCAGAAACCCCACTTAATTTGGTACGTAAACGTGCAGGCTTGGCCAATATCACAACAGGACTTGGTAAGATTGACTTTAGAGAAGCTGTTCTGCATGAAAGAAGAATGGAATTAGCATTTGAAGGACAAAGATGGTTTGATCTTATAAGAGTAGATAATGGTCAATACGCACTTAATTTTTTCCACTCTATAGGAAAATCAAATGCTGATCAGCATCATTTGCTATTACCTATACCGCAAATTGAGCGTGACAGAAATCCTAATTTATCTCAAAATCCAGGTTATTAAAATTGTAGTGATATGAAAAAAAATAAAAGTTATATCGTATGGACTAGATCCTTAATTGTCTTTTTATTGGTTTTTACTGCAGCTTTATCGAGCTGCAGTACTGATGATTTGAAGGCTAAATATTTTAGCGCTGATGAGTTAAAGCTGACTCTGAGCAGTACCGACATGGTTTTGGATCAAAGTATGTTTCAGCAAAAGTTTGCCTTTAAATGGACTACAGGCGATAACAAGGGAACAGGAGCTTCAATTTCTTATAAACTGGAAATTGACAAAAAAGAAAATAAGTTCGCCAATGCAATCGAATATGATTTTGGGAAAAATAAATTTGATTTTGATATTAATATAGCAACATTAAATTCGTTATTGCTTAGTACTTTTAATGGTGAACCCGGTAAAGCCATTGCTTTGCAGGCAAGAATTACAGCAACTTTTGCAGATAAAAGTGTAGCGCCTCAAACGGCAGTAGTTGACTTTAAATTAACGCCTTACAAGCCCTTATCAACTGAATTGTTTATGGTAGGTGACGCCACGCCAAATGGATGGGATATAACAAAGGCTTCGGCCTTGACTGCACAGGCAGCTAATCCTGTGGTTTTTGTGTACTCAGGTCAATTAAGCAAGGGTAAATTTAAGTTTGCAGTAAATACAGATTCTTGTTTTTGTCAGGACTTTTATACAAAAGATGCAGCAGATTCCGGGAAGATAATTCATAATACTGGCGGAAGCGGTTCTGATCTGCAATGGGAAATTACCAAAGCAGGTAAGTACAAAATTACAGTTAACTTATTAAAGTTAACTATAGCTATTGAAGAACAAGATACTCCTGCTTTTACACAATTATGGATTGTTGGTGACGCAAGCCCAAGCGGGTGGAATGTGGATACCCCTGAAGCTTTTACCGTGACAGATAATCCTTTTATATTCACATACGAAGCTAACTTAACACCTGGGAATTTTAAAATAATGGCCGGTACAAAAGGAGGCTGGTGTGGAGAATGGTTCAGACCACTGGTGGATAATCAAAGTATAACTGAAACAGGCGTAGCGCAAAATTCAGGCTGTGATACTGATAATAAATGGCAGGTAACAGCGCAAACTGCGGGCAGGTATAAAATTACACTTGACATAAGTTCAAATGTTATTAAGATTGTTCCTGTTGATGTTTATCTTATCGGAAGTGCTACACCAAATGGTTGGAATATGGGATCACTTTTACCAATGACTAAAAAAGGAAGCGTATATACCTATAGTGGGCCTTTGACTGCAGGTGAATTTAAGTTCACAAAATATAATACCAATTGGTGCGAGGGGACTGAACTTGTAGCAGTATCAGCAAATCAGGCTATAACCAATACAAAATTTACCAACAGAGATAAATGTGATATTGATGATAATAAATGGGTGGTAAGCTCAGCACAAGCAGGTAATCATACTATTACGTTAGATCTTTCAACAAATATTCTTACAATTAACTAAATATGAATCTTAAAAATAAAATAATAAAGCTGTTTTTTGTCAGCCTCTTTTTATGTTTCGCATCCTGTCAAAATGATGATGACAATGGAAAGATGGAGTATGCCGAAGATATTATTGCTGCAAAGATTACTCTTAGTACAGATAAAGCTAGTTATAAACCAGGTGAAATGGTAAGCTTTATTGCGGATAAAGTTTTTAGTAATTCTCTTATACGCTACACTTACCTTGGAAAAGTTATTAAGGAAGAAACCTTAAATGCAACTTCATGGAATTGGCTTCCACCTTCTACAGATTTTCAAGGTTACATGGTTTCCATTTACCAAACAAATACTGACGGTACCCAAACCATTTTAGGGACTGTAGGTATTGACGTATCATCAGACTGGACTAAATTTCCACGTTATGGATTCCTTTCAGAATTTGGCAATATTTCAGAGTCGGATAGGGCGACAGTTATAAATAATCTAAAGGATTATCATATTAACGGAATCCAATTCTATGACTGGCAGTACAGACAACATCAGCCTTTAGCTGGTACGGTCTCAAATCCATTACCGGTATGGAACGATATCATTAATCGGGAGGTATACGGAAAGACAGTGTCGGGCTATATTACGCAGGCTCACAGTAAAAATATGAAAGCAATGTTTTATAATCTTGCCTATGGGGTTTTGAATGATTATGATCCAAATCTTATTACACCGCAGCAGTTTGTTTATAAAGATGTTAACCATAATGTTAAAGACAAACATGAATTGGGATGGCCTTTCATTAGTAACATTTACATAACTGATCCTGCTAACACAGCATGGCAGAATTATCTTGCGCAAAAAAATGATGATGTGTATAAAGTGTATGATTTTGATGGTTTTCATATTGATCAACTCGGCGATAGAGGTAATGTTTTCAGGTATGATGGTACAAATGCTGATTTGAAAAATGCATTTCCTTCTTTTATATCGGCTATGAAATCGGCTAATTCCAATAAAAAATTGGTTATGAATGCAGTGAATCAATATGGACAGAAAGAAATGGCAGCAAAAGAACTGGACTTTTTATACACAGAGGTGTGGGCTCCCAATGAAGGTTTTAAAGATTTAACACAAGTTCTTACAGATAATGCCTCTTACAGTAATAACAGTAAAAATACCGTATTGGCTGCTTATATGAACTACAATAAAGCAAATAATCAGGGTGTATTTAATACCCCGGGCGTTCTTCTTACTGATGCCGTTATTTTTGCTTTTGGAGGCTCACATCTGGAATTAGGCGAACATATGCTGGCTAAGGAGTATTTCCCAAATAAAAACTTAAGTATGAGTGCAGAGCTAAAATCTTCACTGATGGAATATTATGATTTTATGACTGCTTATCAAAACCTTCTTCGTGATGGAGGAACTTTTACAAATCCAACGATCACTACAGGAGACGGTAAATTGAATTTGGGTAGTTGGCCACCCACTATGGGTAAAGTAGCCACAGTAGGAAAACAAGTTGGCAGTAGAGAAGTACTACATCTTTTGAATTTTACCAATGCTAATTCGCTGAATTGGAGAGATACCGAGGGATCACAAAAAGTTCCCGATATAATCAAACAAGCGATGCTTAATGTAAATCATAGCGCAGCCGTTACCAAAATTTGGTACGCTTCTCCTGATTATAATGGAGGTGCAGCGGTTGAACTTGCTTTTTCGCAAAATGGCAGTACTGTAAATTTTAAAGTACCAAGTCTTCAATATTGGGGAATGATCGTTATTGAGTAGGCTTTAATTAAACTATTAATTGCCCCATTTTAATGGGGCAATTATTCTATTTGAAATATTATGAAAAAATCTATTTTTTATTGTGGTATGCTTTTCTGTCTTTTAGCGTTTCAAGGATATTCGCAGAAGAAAGAGCAGTATTTAGGAAATTGTACTGCCTATGCCGTTACGGGCAATAAAGTTGTTTTTAGCTGTGCCAATAATTCAAAAGTCATGCTGCAATTATGCAGTGGAGCAGTAGTTAAAATATGGGTATCAGCCGATGGTAATTTTGTCAGAAATAATGAATCTTTTGCTGTCATTAAGGAAGATCTTGGCTGGAAAGGTGTTCTGAATGTAAAAGAAGAAACCTCTGCCTATGAAATTTTCACAGAGCAGTTAAGAATAAGAGTCAATAAAGCTCCATTTCAATTGCAAATATTTGATAAATATCAAAAACTCCTATTTAGTGATTATGCTGAAAAAGGGTTTGTTTATGATAACGGCAAAATCAGGACTAACAAAATTTTAAGAAACGATGAACAATTCTTTGGATTAGGTGAAAAATCAGGACCGCTGAATCGTCGTGGAGGTACTTATAAAATGTGGAATAGTGATCAGCCATGTTATGGCGTGAATGAAGATCCGCTTTACAAAAGTATTCCTTTTTTTATGAGTAGCTATCGCTATGGTATTTTCTTTGACAATACTTATAAAACAGAATTTAAGTTTGGGAGTGAGAGTACTGATTATTATTCATTTGAAGCACCGGCTGGCCAGATGATCTATTACTTTATGTTTGGGAATGACTACAAGCAAATAATACAGAATTATATAGCCCTAACAGGAAAGCCAATTATGCCGCCTAAATGGGCACTAGGGTTTTCGCAGTGCAGAGGAGATTATACCCGTGAGGATCAGGCAAGGGAAATTGCTTCAGAATTCCGTAAAAGAAAAATACCATGTGATATTATCTATCAGGACATTGGCTGGACAGAAGGACTACAGGATTTTGATTGGAGAAAAAACAATTATACCAATCCAAAAGCGATGGTAAAAGATCTTAGTGATATGGGCTTTAAAATGATTGTCTCTCAGGATCCTGTGATTTCGCAAGCCAATCAGAAACAATGGAAAGAGGCTGATGCGCTGGGGCATCTGGTAAAAGATATTCGTACTGGTAAATCATACGATATGCCTTGGCCTTGGGGTGGTAACTGTGGTGTTGTAGATTTTACAAAACCTGAAGTTGCGGATTGGTGGGGAAACTATCAACAAAAGCCTTTAAATGATGGACTACGAGGTTTTTGGACGGATATGGGAGAACCAGCCTGGAGTAATGAAGATGCTACCGATAGACTCAATATGAAACATCATCTTGGAATGCATAATGAGATTCATAATGTTTATGGCTTTACCTGGGATAAAGTGGTAACCGAACAATTTTACAAACATAATCCCAATAAGAGAATCTTTCAAATGACAAGAGCAGCTTATGCCGGCTTGCAGCGCTATACTTTTGGATGGAGCGGTGATTCAGGAAATGGCAGCAATGTATTAGATGGCTGGAAACAAATGGCCAATCAGATTCCTGTAGGCCTTTCGGCAGGTATGGGATTAATTCCATTTTGGACCTGTGATATTTCAGGTTATTGTGGAGATATAAAAGATTATGACGCCATGGCAGAATTATATATTCGATGGCTGCAGTTTGGTGTTTTTAATCCCCTTAGTCGTGCTCATCATGAAGGTGGAAACGCTGTTGAACCATGGAAATTTGGAACAGAAGCTGAAAATATCAGTCGAAAAAGTATAGAACTTAAGTATCAACTTTTCCCATACCTATATACATATGCTCGTGAAGCTCACGATACTGGTTTGCCAATCATGAGAGCATTATTTTTAGAATACCCAAATGATAAAGAAACCTTTAAATTAAATGGACAGTTTCTTTTTGGAAAAGAATTGTTAGTGGCGCCCGTTGTTGAACAAGGAGCTATTACAAAAGAGGTATATCTTCCAGAGGGAGAATGGGTTGATTTTAATAACGGTAAAACCAAATATAAAGGAGAACAGTGGATTACAGTTGACGCTCCCCTTAATACAATTCCCGTTTTTGTTAAGAAAGGCAGTATAATTCCAAAGATGCCTATCATGCAGTACATCGGAGAAAAGAAAACATTTCCAATTACGTTTGAAATTTTTCCAGCGAATTTAAATAAAGAAGCTTCTTTTACTTTGTACGAAGACGATGGGGAAAGTCGTGATTATGAAAGAGATGTTTTTTGTAAAACGAAAATAACCTCTAAAACGACCAGTGAAGAAATTCTCATTACCATTGCTGAGCATGAATCAAAAGGATTTATTCCTGCGGGTTCAAGGAATTTGGTTCTAAAAATTCATGCAGAAAGTAAACCCAAAGATATTTTTATGGGCACAGAAAAGCTTAAAAGTATTAAAGCTGATAGTATCGAGAAAAATATTGAAACTGACTTTGTAAAAATGAATTGGAGTTGGAATGAAGCTCAAAAGATTATCTCGATAAAGGTTCCGGATTCTGGTAAGAATGCAGTAATCACAATTAAAAATTAAAAATTTATTATACTCACAATGAAACACTTTTTTCTAGCAGCTATTTTATGGTTCGGTATTTTTACCGCCAAGGCACAAGAGTTAAAATCGCCCGATGGCAATTTTTCCATGAATTTTTCCCTTCAGACTGATGGAACTCCGGTTTATAAACTGACTTATAAAGGTAAAGAGGTTATAAAACCAAGTAAGCTGGGTCTGGCACTTAAAAACGATGATAAATCTCTGTTAAATGATTTTAAAGTAGAAGATACTAAAACAAGTGCTTTTGATGAAAACTGGAAACCTGTTTGGGGAGAAGTAGCCTTAATTCGTAATCATTATAATGAATTGGCTGTAACTTTAAACCAAAAACAAACGGATCGAAAAATGATTATTCGTTTTCGTTTGTTTGATGAAGGTCTGGGTTTTCGTTATGAATTTCCTACTCAAAAAAATCTTACCTATTTTGTAATTAAGGAAGAAAGAACACAATTTGCAATGACAGGTGATCATACAGCCTTTTGGATTCCGGGTGATTATGATACACAGGAATATGATTATACAAAATCAAAATTATCTGAGATAAGAGGTCTTTCTGAAAAGTCCCGTACGGAGAATTTGGCACAAACCGGTTTTTCTCCCACAGGTGTACAAACCGCTTTAATGATGAAGACCGCCGATGGGTTGTATATTAATTTACACGAAGCGGCACTTATCAATTACTCCTGTATGCACCTGAATCTAGATGATAAAAATTTGATTTTTGAATCCTGGCTGACACCTGATGTCAAAGGAGATAAGGGATACATGCAGGCACCCTGTACAACGCCTTGGCGTACTATAATGGTAAGTGATGATGCGCGCTCTATACTGGCATCCAAAATGACGCTTAATTTAAATGAGCCTTGTAAAATAGAGGACACCTCCTGGATAAAACCAGTGAAGTATGTTGGAGTTTGGTGGGAAATGATTACCGGGAAAAGTTCATGGTCGTATACAGATGAATTTCCGTCGGTTCAGCTTGGTGTTACCGATTTTTCAAAAGCAAAACCTAATGGCAAACACGGTGCAACTACTGCCAATGTAAAAAAATATATTGATTTTGCTGCAAAGAATGGTTTTGACGGTGTATTAGTTGAAGGCTGGAATGAAGGCTGGGAGGATTGGTTTGGACATTCTAAAGATTTTGTTTTTGATTTTGTTACGCCGTATCCTGATTTCGATGTTGTAGCCATACATGAATATGCTAAAGCCAAAGGTGTAAAAATGATTATGCATCATGAAACTTCAGGTTCTGTTCGCAACTATGAACGCCACATGGATAAAGCCTATCAATTTATGAAAGATAACGGATATGATGCCGTAAAAAGCGGCTATGTTGGGAATATTTTAAATGGAGAGAATCACTATAATCAATGGCTGGTAAATCACTATCAATACGCAGTTGAAAAAGCTGCGGATTACAAAATTATGGTTAATGCCCATGAAGCTGTCCGTCCAACGGGTATCTGCCGCACCTATCCTAACTTAATAGGGAATGAGGCAGCAAGAGGGACAGAATATCAGGCTTTTGGAGGTTCTAAAGCAAACCATGTTACGGTTCTGCCTTTTACCAGATTAATAGGTGGTCCAATGGACTATACTCCGGGTATTTTCGAGATGGACATTAGTAAATTTAATCCCGATAACAAATCGCATGTAAACAGCACGTTGGCAAATCAGCTTGCGTTATATGTCACGATGTACAGCCCATTGCAAATGGCGGCAGATTTTCCAGAGCATTATAATAAATTCTCTGATGCTTTTCAGTTTATTAAAGATGTTGCAATTGATTGGGATCAGAGTAAATATTTAGAAGCTGAACCAGGAGATTATATCACGGTTGCCCGAAAAGCAAAAGGAACAGACAATTGGTTTGTAGGTAATGTAAATGGAGAAACTCCTCGTGTATCGAATATTGACCTTAGTTTTCTTGAAAAAGGTAAAAAGTATACCGCTACAATTTATGCTGATACTAAAGATGCACATTATAAAACGAATCCGCAGGCTTACACTATTAGAAAAATTTCTGTAACAAGTAAATCTAAACTGACACAATATTCGGCTCCAGGCGGTGGATATGCTATAAGTTTTTATCCTGTCACTGAAAATACTCAAACAAAAGAACTGAAAAGCTCTAATAAATAAGAAACTTTAATCAATTAGTTCTTCTTATCAAAGATCGTTGTTGTTTCAATAAACAACAGCGATCTTTATGTTTTATATTAACTTTTGAATTATTAAACTTAGATAAAATGAAAAAATGCATACATATTTTTACTATTTCTTTTTTGATTTTATGCAGCACTAATTATTTGTATAGTCAGAATCCGTGGAAACTTTCGGTTGAGAAACCAGACCGGGGTAATTACTACGGAGCAACTGTAGCCAACGGTGTCATTGGAATAATCTCGTCACCTGAACCTTTGAAAGTAAAGGAAGTCGTATTGGCAGGAGTATATGATACTTATAAACGGGGAAGAGTCAGTAACTTTATTCCAAACTACAATTTGCTCAATATGAAATTAGCTTTTAATGGTGAAACGGTAGAGGCTCACAATATCAAGAATTTCAAACAAGAGTTGAACATGCAAAATGGAGCATTCAGCGGTTGGTTTGACTTTAAAGATGTTGCAGCTGTAACTTATTCCTATTATGCGCTGCGTCATCTTCCTCACTGTGTGGTGATGGTAATCAATATAAATGCACAAAAAGATGTCGATATTAACGTCGAGAATCTTTTGGAAACTCCTGCTTCGCTTAATAATCAGCAGAATTATTTTCAAAACATAACCAATGCTCATGTCAATATACCATTATTAACATCAGTAGGGTACACACCCACAGGAAAATCCAAGATAGCCGTTTCAAATACATTCCTTTTTGAAGAAGGAAAAAAAGAACAGCCTGAGATCCTGCACAGGATGAACGATACTGATATGCACGGTATGTCTTTCGATAAAAAACTAAAAGCAGGTCAGACTTATTCTTTTACCCTGATCGGTAGTTTAATATCATCAGATCACATTAAAGATCCTTATAATGAAGCTGAACGTTTGACTATCTATGCTGCACTGGAAGGTAAGACAAGATTATTAAATAAGGATATACAGCAGTGGAATAAACTATGGGAGAGTGATATACAAATAGAAGGAGATCCTCAGGCGCAGCAAGATGTACGAAGTATGCTGTATCATCTTTATTGCTTTACCCGAAAAAACACATCTCTTTCTCCATCTCCTATGGGACTCAGTGGACTGGGATATAATGGTCATGTGTTTTGGGATACCGAAATGTGGATGTTTCCTCCAATGCTCATATTGCATCCTGAAATCGCAAAAAGCATGATTGAGTATCGTTTTCAAAGGTTGGATGCTGCTCGTAAAAAAGCTGCTTTATATGGATACGAGGGTGCAATGTATCCCTGGGAAAGTGCGGACTCAGGATTTGAAGAAACTCCCGTTAATGCTCTAACAGGAGCATTTGAACATCATATCACCGGAGATGTGGCCATAGCTGCCTGGCAATATTATCTTGTTAGTTCAGACAAAGAATGGCTAAAAGAAAAAGGCTGGCCGATATTAAAAGCCACAGCTGAATTTTGGGCTAGTCGTGTAGAGAAGAATGATAAAGGAGCGTATGAAATAAAGAATGTAGTTGCTGCAGATGAGTGGGCCGAGAATATTGACAATAATACCTATACGAACGGGACTGCTATCCGAAATTTGCAGTATGCATCTAAATGTGCATCTGTACTGGGAATTACCGTTCCCAAGCAGTGGAATTTGATTGCGGATAAAATTCCAATTTCTACCATGAGCAATGGAGTAACCAGAGAGCATGATAGTTATACAGATCAGAACATTAAACAAGCTGATGTCAATCTTTTGGCATATCCATTGAAGATTATAACTGATAAAGAGCAGATCGTGAGAGATTTAAAATTCTATGAAACTAAAATTCCACATTCTGATACTCCAGCGATGACACAAGCTATATTTTCATTATTGTACAGTCGATTAGGAGATAGTGACAAGGCTTATCACTGGTTCAAGGATGCTTACCAACCTAATCTGAATCCTCCTTTCAGAGTCATTGCCGAATGCAAAGGGGGGACAAATCCTTATTTTGCCACAGGTGCAGGAGGTGTTCTGCAAGCCGTAATGATGGGATTTGGAGGTTTAGATATTGACACAGGTGGTGGAATCAAACAAGTAAAATCGACATTGCCTAAAAATTGGAAAAAATTAACAATTACGGGAGTCGGACTGGAAAAAAAAGTTTTCGTGCAAACCCAGTAAATTTTAGTCATAAATATTATATTGATTCCATAAACAGGATCACTGTGGATATGAAAAGAAAAAAAGACAAGTGGCTAAGGTAGATTTTGCTTAGCCACTTGTCTTTTTTGCAATAATTTCTTTGAATTCTTAAACTAGAAAATAGTTATATTGAAAATTAAAGTTTTGTGTTGCGAAGGTTTTGTTTCTCAGCAGTAAATCCCTTTTACAATTGACCAATATAAACGGACAGCTTCTAAAGCAAGTAGAAGTAATGGGGGAGTATATATGAGATCAATACCTCAAATCTTTATAAAGGTATTTACCTGATTACTTTAAAAGCAAAAGGGTTTAACATTGTGAAAAAACTTTTAATTAAGTAAAACAATAATATTGACTCACTGAAGAAATCTAAAAAATAGTTTAAAAAAAAAAGAATTTTGGAAAGAGACAACTTTTGAGTTGTCTCTTTTATATTACAAGGTATATTTGAAGTATTAACTTTGGATAAAGATCTGGTTAAAAAAACTTTAAGAGATAAATAAAAAAACCTATTTCATGATGAAATAGGTTTTTTATTGTAACTTATTTAGAAATCAACTAATTTCCAAATATGTATCTAAGTGTAAACTGCGCTTGCCAAACATCAGAAGTAGATGTGTTTTTTTGGAAAGTATCTTTGATTAAGTATTTATTTCCATTAGGATCTGTTTGTGTAGCAAGTGTATAAATAGGCTTGTTAGCACCTGATGTAGAAGAATACGCTAAAACACTTGCATTTGTTGCTCTTTGTGAAACGCCCCAGTCTTTGTTTATCATGTTTGTAAAGTTCAAGATGTCAGCCCTGAATTGCAAAGTATTTTTTTTACCTGCTATTTTAATATATATATCTTGAGAAATAGATAAATCTAATCTGTGTAGCATTGGTAAAACAGACTCATTTCTTTGAGCATATTGACCTCTTCTGGTACGAAGGTATTTATCCTGATCAATATAAGCGTCAAATGCAGTTCTTTGTTCAGCTTCTGTATAAGTTCTTGAAGTTGTAACACCGTTTACAGTACTTGATACTGGAAGAGCAGTAAAACTAAGTTCAGACGCATTTTTTGGTACATAAATTAAATCGTTACCATTAACTCTGTCACCATTCATATCACCGCTGTATGTATAAGAAAACGGACTAGCTTGTTCTCCAATATAACCTAAGTTGATAGAAGTTGCACCTCCAAGACCCTTACCATATTCAATTCTGTATCCAATAACCCCAACTAAACGATTTGGTGTATTGTTATTCGAATTAGAAACCACTAAATTATTATTTCCATTTACAGATCTTCCACTTGTCCATGAACCTGAAGCAACTGATCCTGGAGACATTAAGTCTGTAGCATTAGAGTGTGTATAGGCGAATGACCCCCAAAGACCTCTTTGGTAAGGATATTCTAATTTAAATGTTGTAGAATAAAAATATCCTTCATCGGAGTTTGTTAAAACAATCCCGTTTGAAACATTATCATTTACACGAGTTCCAGCATCATTACGGGAATATCTTGGTCTGTTGTCAGTACCAGTGAATATTCCAACCGGAGCGTCAAAGTTAGCATTGTAATAGCTAATAGCGTTAATGTTTTTTTGAAGTATACCTTCAACTGTACCTGTAAATCCAAAAAGGAGTTTTTGGTCAACAGCCATTGTAGTTTTCCAAACCTGAGGAGATTTGAATTTTTTATCATTAAAAGATAAATCATAAGAAGATGGAGCTGTAGGTGTCGCTGGAGTAAAGTAATCCGCTGGTTTTGGTGTAAAACCATATCCTCCCGCAGCTAAAGCAGGACCACTCACATCAACAAATCCTGTAAGTACACCATTGTTTCCAATTTGATTTGATAAATATACACCCGGAGATCTACCTGTAAATACCCCTGAACCTCCACGGATTATTGTGGAAGCGTTTCCATTTAAATCAAGGTTGAAACCAACTCTAGGCTCAAATAAGTATGCTGCATCAGGCATTATTCCAGTATTAAATTTTTCGCCATTAGCAAAAGTCATAGCAGTAACTGTAGGGTTTTCTAATGCTGTATCTCCATACCAAACTCTTGAAGCTCTTAAACCAACTGTTAATTTAAATCTGTCGCTCAATTTCATTTCGTCCTGCGCATATAAATCTAATTTGTTAGATTTTAAAATTTGCATTGGGTCTGCACCACCGGGCAATGCAGAGTATCTGTATTGAAAACGTGCAGGTGAAGTAGTAGTAGCACTTGATGGAGCACCACCATTTGCGGCAGACTCATTTGCTGCAGCATAAAAATCAGTTAAAGAGTTAAATACATAAACTCCGTTTGATCCTGAGAAGAATAAGTTACTAGATTTGAAATATTCAAAGTTTGCACCAAATACTAAAGAGTGTTTTCCAATAGTTTTAGTCAAATTATCTGTAAAGTGTAATGTCGAGTAAGTAAGTTTGTTTCCTTGAGTAAAAGGATCTAAACCAACTGAAATATAAGTAGCAGCACCTTGTTTAATATCAATTGTTGGGAATAAACCACCACCGATTAAACCTCTGTCTTCAATTTGTTTGTCATAACCTCCAATGAAGTTGTTGTGCCAAGAATTGCTTAATTGACTATTTAATTCCAATACAATAGATCTTGTATTATCTAAAATGGTGTATCCACTATTTTGGAAAGACATTGCTAATACACTATTAGTTCTGTTACCAAAACCTAATGAATTTGAATTAGAAGTTAACTGATCAGAAGAGGAATTATGAAATACATAACGAGCAGTAAGCTTATGATTATTATTGATATTCCAATCAATTCTGGCTAAGAATTTTTTTGATTCTTTTGAAGAATCGTAATTCTCCCATGGACCTGTAGTGTACCCAAATTTGTCTTTCATGAAGTTAGAAAGAGTCTGCATTTCAGTATAAGTTGGCAAAGAAATCTGGCCACTTGATTGTGGAGAACCTGTAGATGTAAAGTTTGTAGCAGGGCTTGTATTGTCAATAGTTTCAAAATTCCCAAAAAAGAATAATTTATCTTTAATAATTGGCGCTCCAATACGAGCTCCCCAAATTTTTTCTTCAAATCTACCCGGTTTGATTTTTACATCTCCGGCATGAGTTCCGATAAAATCTTTCTTGTTGCTTCTGGTAGAAGTATAAACAGATCCTTCGATTTGGTTTGTTCCACTTCTTGTTACTGCATTAATACCTGAACCCAAGAATCCGGATTGACGAACGTCATAAGGAGCAATATTTACTTGTAACTGCTCAATTGCATCTAATGAAATTGCAGTAGAACCAGTTCTACCTCCTGCTTGTGAGTCTGATCCAAGACCAAAACCATTATTGAATACAGAACCGTCAATTGTAAAATTGTTTAATCTTGAGTCCTGACCACCAAAAGTTCCGTTTGCACCCGCATTGGCATTATATTTTGTAACAGCGTTTATTGAGCGCGCTCCTAATACCGGAACTGCAGTGATTTCTCTATTTGAAAACTGTTGAGAAGCACCAGTTCTTCCTTTATTAAAATTTCCTTTAGATTTTGTGGAAATGACTACTTCCTCAAGGGCATTTTGTTCTTCATCAATTGTAACATTTACAGTTAGGTTATTACCCAGACCAACGTTAATTTCAGTAATTTCTGTTGTTTTGTAACCAATGAAAGTTACTTTAAGAGTGTAAGGACCTCCCGGTCTTAAACCTTGGGCAGCATATCCACCGTCAAAATTTGTAGTAGAGAAGTATTTTGTTCCAGTGGGTTTGTGAACAATTTCTACTGTTGCACCTGGTAGTGCCTCTCCCTTGTTTGATTTAACAGTTCCTGACATAGCGGAGCCCGTAACTTGAGCATGACTTAAGGCTGATAAAAAAATAATCAAAATAAAAATAATTTTCTTCATTCTAGTGTTATTTGGTTTAATTTGTGCGAATTTAGAACAATTAAAAAGCTAGAATATTAACGAATTATTAACAAAACGTAGTTATTAATGCTGAGGTCTTAAGGGGCTAAATTTAAGCTGTCTGAGCAGTGCAAAATAAGCCCTTTTCATTATCTATATTTAATTTATAATGAAGGGTTAATGATGGCTTTGTGGTATCTAAAGTTAAATATTGCCTTTTTTTAATTCTTAAATTAATGAATAAAAAAACATTGTTATCCGTTTAGAGAATAGATTATTTTAACAAACCAAAGAGCAAAATATAGATTAGATGTTAAGTGTATGTGACCATTATAAAAGTTTAATTAGTTTTTCTAAAAATAGATCAATTTTATGGAATCAAATTTTTGATTAATTGTTTAAATTGGCTGTTTTATCTTTAATAAATTCAAGACTTCCCAGGGCTAACTCTTCGGCATTATGTAAGGATGTCTGCCATAAGGAAACGGCCTGCTGCATGCCGGGGACAGTCGAGGAAAAATTCTCCAGAACAAGATTACCCTCAAAATCAATATCTTTAAGGGCTTTAAAGAGTGCATCCCAGTTAACAGTTCCTTCTCCGGGCATACCGCGGTTACTCTCGGTAATGTGCATATGTTTTAGCAATTTGCCTGATGCTATAACAGGATCATAAAAATTAGTTTCTTCAATGTTCATATGAAAAGTATCAAGATGAACGGTAAGATTAGGTGAATTTGTTTTTTGAATGAGTTCCAGAACATTTGCCGCAGTATTACAGAGATAACTTTCATAGCGGTTTATCGGTTCGATGCCAATTGTTATCCCAAGATTTTGTGCATAAAGTGCGGTCTCTTGCCAAACATCGACAATAATTTGTTTTTCATTATCAGTAATAGGATTTCCTGTAAACACCCCAATACCACCATGTAATACACCTCCTAAAAAAACAGCATCCAAAGCAGCTGTTTTATCAAGTGCTTTGCAAATGAGTGTTAAAGCTTCTTTAGGGTAAAATGGGATATGTGCTGCTGCGGGAAGATTGAGTGAGCAGGTAACATCGAGGTTATTTTCTCTGAGTTGTTTTTTTACTGTTTGCGCATCAAAGTCCATACTATCAGGCAATAGGATTTCGATCAGGTCGAAACCGGTTTGGGCTGTTTTTTTTATCGCGTAATGTCCAGCCTCAGCGCTCCACAAAGGTGTTATCCAGGAAAGGAGCGAAGCCCCGAATTTTATTTTCATCTTCTTTTTTTATTTAAATTAAAATACCCACCACTCTGTACGAACACCAAAATAAGTCCCGAATCTTTTTTGTCCGGCTTGTTGCAAAAATGGAGAGTACATGGCATTTTTGGCATAGTCATTATAACGCGATACTTCGGCGATAAATCTTATGTGTGGTCTGGCCCACGGACTACGCTCGGCAGTAGGGACAATAGTAGGGGCCAGGGCAAACTTGATCATTGAAGCTGTTGGGTTATCACTGTCTTTTCGTGCCGTATAATGCAGTTCAGAGACCAGATGAAACCAATTGGTCAGATAATAAATGACTCTGGTACCCAAGGCCAGATCCGTTTTATAATTGTAAATACTCCTGTTGTAAAAATCGAGCGCTTTACCGTTGGTATCAGCTCCGCCTTTGCTTTGTGTGTAAACCCCGTAAGGGTTAATACTTATCCTGTCTGAAAGATTGAGCATAAGATGTTCTACCATCGTAAAAGAGTAAGCACCCTTGTAGGTTTGGTCATCCGCATTTGGCGCTCCAAAAGTTCTCCAGGTTAGTGTGTTTCCATTATCCCCGCCATTAGCGATTCCTGTTCCATAACGAATAGCGAACTGATTAAAAGACCCGGTTTTCCTTGTCTCAAGTTCAGAATTTATTTTAATTCCCGCCACAAATCCATTGTCAGAAGCAAAGGCCGGATCTGCATTTTTTCGCACTGCCGGAACATGATGGTATTCTGCCAGTAATTTTATAATATGCTTTTTTGATACTATAACACTTTGCTCGGCTACCATAACCTCACGCTGACGGTAAGTAAGGTTTTTACTTCCCGAGATAATATTAGAATAGGAATAAGGAGGCGTAACACTTGTTGATGTTGTATCTATCGCTGCCGGGAAAAACATGGAGAAGGATGAGTTCTTATATTTTATACCAAATCCCTGTGAAGAATGATCATCAAAATAAAAATAATCGGCAATATGCACATCATCATAGCGCATGTATCTTGCTCCGGCCCATACAGTCCAGGGACTTCCTACAATATTTCGGGCTTCTACAAAAGCTTCGGGCAGACTCACAATCATACCATCTGTAGAGCCCGTGTTTACATTTCCTAAAAAGGTACCATTGGAGGAATAAAATGCCAATCTTACCTGAAAGTCAATTTCTGTAGCTTCATTATTGGCAGTGACAGGCGTAAAATGAAAGGAAGGCAGTAAATCGACATAATCCCCCTGATCCATTCTCCCCCCGAGAGAACCCTGGTTCAAAAGATTCAGCTGCCTCCCTGTATGGCCTTCAATGTCCCCAGAATAACCAAATCCTATTCTGCCGGTAGTTCCAAATGAGAAATTTTTGTTTTTGATGACAATCTGACTATGGGCAGAAAGGGTACACAATAGCAAAATAGCTGCCGTTATAAACTTGCAAAAAACATTGGATATCATATACTGATTTGCTTTAGAACTTTAGCTTGTATACCTAATGTTTTGGGTTTGTAATATTTTGTAGCAAATAAAAGGATCACTACATAACAAACGATAGGTAACAGGTAAGCATAAGCGATGTTGGTATTGGCTACAAAGCCCATAATAGGAGGGAACACCGCACCGCCAAACATAGCCATTACCAAGAAAGAAGAAGCCTGTTCGGTTTTATTTCCTAATTTTTTCAGGCCAAGACTAAAAATAGTCGGGTACATAACACTTAAAAAGAAATTCAACATAATTAGTGCAGCAAAGGAAACCCATCCAAAACTCTGAGAGATCACAATACAAAGAACCATGTTGCAAATGCTGTATAGGGCAAGGAGTTTATTAGGAGCTATATAGCGCATTAAAAAAGTTCCAATAAAACGCCCCACCATCATCATGGCCATACTCAGTGAAAAATAATAAGCAACCTGATTGTCTGCAAGACCCGTTTTTTCGACTCCATAATTAATAAAATAAGCCCATGTACCACCTTGGGCTCCGATGTTAAAAAACTGCGCCGCTACGGCCCACATAAAATGACGTTGACGGTACAAAGGAGCATTAGGTATTACATCTGTACCCTGCATATCAGCTGTATTTTCTGAATGCCCGCCATGTGGATCTTTTAGGGTTGGAACTTTTACAAACCAAAAAGCAAGTGCTATGATAAGTATGACGCCCCCAATGATCATGTATAATGTTTTAACGGATTCCAGACCTTCAGCCCCTTTGGTATTGAGTATAAAAAATCCACCTAAAAGAGGTCCGATTATAGCACCTAATCCGTTAAAGGACTGAGCAAAATTAATGCGCTGATCGCTGGTGCGTTCATCCCCCAGGGATGCTATAAAAGGATGAGCAACAGTTTCAAGAGTGGCAAGACCCGAGGCGAGTATAAATAAGGCTACCCTGAAATAAGTAAAGGATTCGTTTTGCGCCGCTGGTATGAATAAAAAGGCACCAAGAGCATAAAGAAGAAGCCCTAATAAAACGCCTTTTTTATAACCGTATCTTTTCATGAAAAGCCCCGCCGGGATTCCCATAACAGCGTATGCGCCAAAAATGGATAACTGAACTAATCCGGATTCTGATTTGCTAATATGCAATACATTTTGAAAATGTTTGTTAAGTACATCTCCCATTGTAATGGCAATAGCCCAAAACAGAAACAAGGAGGTTACAAATATGAAGGTAATAGTATATTTTTTTTCGGTAAATTTTGCTTGTGACATATTCTTTGAGGTTATTTGGTTGTTAGTTAGTTAAAGTAGATGGCACGCCATTTGATTCTCATGGCGAAATTCTTCAAAATCATGCAGGCTGTAAGAAGGGCAGGCTCCCTCTTTGGAAGTAATAAAACCACCTAATGCTGTAGCCTGTTTCATGATTTCCTCAGAATGTGAATTGGTTATTCGTCTGGAAAGGAATCCGGCTAAAAAAGCATCTCCACTTCCTACTGTGTCGGCTATTTTTACAGGTACGGCGGGAGCCAGATAATGATTCTCCCCATTATAATATATAGCACCTTTGCTGCCTTTACTAACCAGAACTTCTTTGATATCAAAAGTGTCTTGCATATATCGAATGCTATCATCCTCAGTCAAATAATCTTTAGATAAATAATCTAAAATAAGCCTGAGTTCGGCTTTGTTCATTTTTACAAGATCGGCCTTAAAAAGCAGTTCTTTAAGCACTGCAAGGGAATAGAAAGGAGGTCTTAGATTAACATCGAATACTTTAAATTTTGCGATCTCTAAAAGTTCAAAAAGGGTATTGCGTGAAACTTCACCTCTGGTGATAAGACTTCCAAAAACAAAAGCATCTGCATTACGCACTTTATCGGTATAGTCCTCTTTGAATTCAATAAAGTCCCAGGCAACAGGCTCGATAATATCGTAATGCGCCTCATTATACTGGTCTATATTAGCAATTACTGTTCCGGTAGGGTATAGGCGATCTATTTGTGTGTTTTGAGTTACTATATTCCAATTGTCCAGTTGCGCCATAAGATCTCTTCCGAGTTTGTCATCTCCAATGCGACTTATCATATGGGCATCAATTCCCATTCGCATTAAATTGTAAGCTACATTAAAGGGTGCCCCACCGGCGCGTGCTCCATCGGGAAATATATCCCACAATACTTCTCCATAACAATATATGGATGATTTAGTTGATGATTGTTGTTTCATAATCAGTAAAGGTTAAACGTTTAAGCAAAATGATAAATAAAAAAGTGTGGTTAATTTTTAGCTTGCGAAGAATCCTTAATATGCATTTGGGCACTTAATACAATACTTTGGAAAGGCAGTAAAGGATCTGTAATTTTATCGTGCAGCAACTCCACAGCAGCAATTCCAATATCAGATAATGGCTGGCTTACGTAAGATAATGGTACACTAAAGAGTTCATAAGCCTCGGTTTCATCAAAGGCCACAATAGCAAGGTCTTTTGGAATAGCAATGCCTAATTTCATAAGTTTTTTTAAACCTGATATAGCAAGTTTATTACTGGTAAAAAAAATAGCATCAGGTTTACTATCTGATTCAAACAGCGTACTGAAACCATTGTCAATATCCTGATCGATATGATCTTTATTGATACGAAGTATATTACTTTGGGTATAGTGTAAATTATGTTTTTTTAAAGCATCTTTAAATCCCTCTGTTCTTTGGATCAAATGATCCAGCATCGTTTGATAAGCCACAAGAAGTATGTTTTTGCGCTTCTGTTCTATAAGATGCTCGGTAACATTATAGCTGATTTGGTAATTATTGATCTGAATGTTATCAGCCTGCATTTTTGGGAGATAACGATCTATGAAAACAAAAGGTATATTTTGCTTTTGTAATTTTTGCAGACAGGCTTCTGAATTTTCGACAGGCGCAATAATCAAGCCTTCGGCCTGGCGATGGTAAAACATGTTAATAAGGCTTTCGAATTTCTCTTTATTCTCGTCCGAACTTCCAATAATGAGCGTGTAGCCTTTTTTATTGGCTTCGTTTTCAATTATTCGGGCTATTTGTGAAAAGTAAGGATTCGCAATATCGGCTACAATGAGTCCTATGATGTTGGTACGTTGTGTTTTTAGGTTTTTGGCCGCAGTGTTGGCACGATAGTTAAGCTCCTGGGCTGCTTTAATGACCTTGTCAGCTGTTTCTTTTCCGATGCGGCTGTCTGTTTTATTATTAAGCACATAAGAGACTGAGGCGATCGATACACCTGCTTTTAATGCTACATCTTTTATGGATACTTTTTTCACTATAACGTTTTCTTGAGGGCAAATATAATAAAGTTAAACGTTTAACCAAATTTTCAGATGTTTATTTTAAAGAATTTTTTTTGCATTAGACTTAGTGATGGAATTTTAAAATTTTATCCTTGCGGGCTTGATCTTATATTTGGCAGATGTTCAAACCATGTTAGCCTTCAGGATAAATATTAAAAGGTTGCCTTTAAATTTTCTTAGTAGCTTTTCATTAGGTATCATTTTTATTATGTCTTCTGCCTGATTTATCTAGGGTAATTGTTATATGATTAAGAGTTGAAAAACGTATAAAAAATAGTGAAAGATATAATGTAATGGTTCATCCTAGAAGAAAAACAAAATACCTTTATAAAAAAAAGGCTGTCTGGTAAAAGACAACCTTTAAAAGGACTAATGAAATAAAAATATATTTAATTGACTATTTTTGGTCTTCATTTTTCGAATTCACAATTACCTCAATGTACCCTGAACGATCCAAGATCCAAAAGGGCACACTTGTTAGTTCATAAAGTTCTGTATGAAAACCTTTAAGTTTATTTTGCTTCAGGTTGAAAAAGATCATCTGAATTTTCGGTAATAGGAATATAAAGGCGTTCCCAAACATCGGTGTCCACCATATCCCAGCTATGGCCTTTACCTTTAAGATCTTCAGCAAGCAACACAACACCAGGTTCTATGATAAAAGTACTACCATCAGATACTTTGAATCTGATTTTGCCTTTTACCGTCACTACATATTGCTTTCTTGGTGCCGGATGTGCATTTTTTTCCCAGGCCTCTGTTTTATTACTGTACCAGAACGAAGCCGTATTCATGTGTTTTAATGACGGAATAGTACCTTTTTCGAATGCGCTGGTTCCATCAGGATTATTGATAAGACGGTAGGCAGGAATTTCTGAGACTTCTTCCAGAGGTTTTACGCTAACGCTTTTGCTGGTTTGTGCATTATTGCTGTTTGCTGACATAAGAACTGCAATTAGGATAAATCCTTTTAAGAAATTTTTCATTTTGATATTAAATTTAAAGATAATAATTATTTTTTTTATTGATTGTAAACTGAATCGTGAACCATCATTTTGTTGAAAAATGGTTTGTATTTGGCCACCAGAGCAAGATGTCCGTCAAGTTTTCCGTAGGTTTCTAAATCTTCAAGAGAATCAAATTCCATAGAAGCATTGTAGGTAAAAGAATTGTCCATGACAGGTCTTGGAGTAGAATTTGCAGGACCTCCGTAACGTACATTTTTTACATAAGGAAGTTTTTTAAGGCCTTCAAAAAAGTTCTGAAAATCCTTAACCTGATCAGGCGTAAGTTCTGGTTTAAGCCAAAATAATAGGTAATGAAAATAAACTGTTTTGGGGTGAATTGCTGTTTCTGTTTTATTTTTAGTATTTGCTAACACATTTTCTCCTGTTAGCGCAAGTGCTCCGGCGCTTGCTGATGCGATAATAAAATTCCTTCTTTCCATATGTAAAGTTTTAATTAAAGTCTATTCTGTATTTTAAAACAAACTGCCATTTACGGTCTGATACATCGGCCTGGCCCACATTGTTTAAGGCGTAGATAGGACGATTCTGAGCATCAACAGTCAATCTTGATGACATACCGTTCATCAGTAGTGATACACCGGCATCATAAGTCAAAGCTTTATCGTGAAGTCCGTCAAGATCTGATAACATCACACTAGCGGCAGGCTGCAATTGTAAATTATTTTTGTCTTTGTTCAAGTAAGGAAGGGTACCGCCAATTTGCACATAGTAAGTATTACCGGTTCCTATAACAGGTGAATTATTACCCGGACCATTAAGACTGCTAACGGCTGTATTTACTCCACTTGCCGGATTACTCACACCGGAATAACGTACATAGTTAGGTCCGTAATTATTATTCATAGCCATCGCATAAGCACTAAATGAGGTACCGCGGTCTTTGTTTATTGGCGTATCATAGAAAAGGTCAACGGCAAAACTTTTTTCATCATCATTTATGGTAGTTTTGGCTTGGTCTAAATGCCACAGCGCATTGTGCATGTATTCAAAACCGGCACCTAATGCAAGTACTTTCTTTTTACCATTATAAGTTCCGGAATGAAATGGTGAAGAATTGTTTTCTGATTCAAAGAATTCATATTTAAAGTAACCCGAATAATCTTTGTTAGGATGTGTTTTGCTAAATGTTGCCGTATTGTATTTCGGATCAGAGCTGACATTTGTGTACGGATCTGCAATAACCAGACGATAATCCAGTTTGCCAATTTGTCCTTTTGCATAAACACTTAATTCTCTCACCGTTTCATCAGATATACCTGCATTTCCGGTGGCATAAGAAGGTAAATCGTATAGGAGAGTATTTAATGGTCCTGTAGTAAATCTGGATAATCCTCTCCAGGTAGACCGGCCCGCACCAGCAGCAATAAAATTGTTAAATTTATATTCAGCATAAGCATCTAAAAGTTCAAATGCAGGTGTTGTTTTAGAAGCGACATTTACATTAGTTAACCCACCTTGTAAGATAAAGGTAAATTTCTCTGTAGGCTGGTAGGCCATTTTTACACGTACTCTTCTTAAGGATAAGTCAGAAATACTATTAACCTGTTCGCCATTTACCAGACTTCCGGGATTAAGCTCTGCATAACGTGCCCATAATTCGGCATAACCACTAAAAGAGATCGAGCGCGTTTTTTCCTCGTTGAGATAATGCGTTAATGTAGGATTTCCAAAATCGTTTTTCTTTTGGGCATTTATTGTATTTACAGCTCCCGTTAGCAGCGCCATGCATATCCCAATTTTTAAATAATTTGTTTTCATGTATAGTTAAAATTTGCATTCTGTTTGGTAGTGATCACTACTTATTTTTGACAAGACAAAGGTAGATTCAGCTTGGCCTTAGAGTTATTAGAAAAGTATTAGAAAGGCTTTAGAATATTATTAGAGAATGAGTTGCTTTGGCTTTAAGTGGTTGATAATCAGGCATAATAAGAGGGTTCGCCAATTAGTGTAGAAAGAAGAGTCTTTTAGAAAAAGAAAATATTGTCGTAAATTTGATTCGGATTTAAAAAAGGAAGAGATAAAAATGAAGATGTTGATAGTGGAAGATAACAGCCGGGTTTCTGCGCTGCTCAAACGAGGATTAGAAAGCCAGGGATATCAGGTATATATTGCAGAAGAAGCAGAAGAAGGACTGGTGCTCTTAGAAAGAATTGATTTCGAACTGATTATCACCGATATCATGCTCGGAGCAATGGATGGAATTACATTCTGTAAAAAAATCCGCCATTCCGGAAAAAAAATCCCCATCATAATGTTGACAGCATTGGGAACTATTGATGAAAAAATTGAAGGTTTTGATGCCGGAGCAGATGATTATCTGGTAAAACCTTTTGAAATTCGAGAACTTTATGCCCGGGTTAAAGCTTTGCTTCAGCGTAAAAAGGATACAATTAGCACTTCTGAAGAAAGTTCTCAAATTACCTATAATGATCTTGTTATGGATAAGCGTACCAAAGTGATTTACAGAGAAGGATTAACCATTAACCTTACCCCAAAAGAATTTAATCTCCTGCATTTTATGATGCAAAATCCGGAAAGATTGCTCACACGAGATGAAATAGCAGATAATGTCTGGGGCAATAATTTTGATACCGGAACCAATTATATCGATGTCTATATCGCTTATCTGAGAAAAAAAGTAGATAAAGGTTTTGAGCAAAAGTTAATTCATACCAAAGTGGGTATGGGATTTATTTTAAGCAATAAGATATGAAATTAGTTACCCGTACTGCTCTTGCTTATGCTATTTTAACGGCTTTTATTCTATTTGTTTTTGCGTATACCGTGTATTTTGTTTCGGAAAAAAACAGAGAAGATGAATTTTTTGATCGTCTGGATTATAAAATAACCTGGCGCGCTGAGTTTATATTTGATGCCCAAATCAATAAAAACTTGGTTAAATTCCTTCATACAAAAAACAAAAAAGTACTCAACGAAGCTGATATCAGTATTTATGACAGTAACTACAATCTTTATTTCTCTGATAATACGCAGCCCCTTGGCAACAGAAAAATAGTAGAGTCTATAAAAAAGAACCGATCTGTAAACTGGGCAGATAAAAAATACCAATACCGCGGTATTTTGTACACAGACAATAACAAAGAATATTATATCGTAGGCAGGGCAATAGATGTGACCGGACTTAATCATATCAATGCTTTAAAAAAAAATGTCATTTATGTATATTTTATATCGATTATATTAGTATTTATAATTGGTTTTGGATTTTCCTATTATACATTAAAACCCTTAAAAGATATTATTTTTCAAATCAGGAATATATCTGAACATAATCTTCACAAAAGGGTAATTGTTCCAAAGGCAAAAGATGAACTTTACGAGCTCACGCAGACTTTTAATGATACCTTTAATCGATTAGAGAAATCCTTTAATAACCACCGAAATTTTGTCACTACAATATCGCATGAATTCCGAACACCGCTTTCTATTTTAATTGCTGAAATCGAACTTGGAAAAGAACTCAATCAGACCGTTGATGATTATAAAGTCTCATTAGACAATGCCTTAGAAGAAGCCAATCATGTATCGGAGCTTTCCACTGCACTACTCGATTTTGCACGTGCTAATTATGATGTTTCGCAAATAAAAATGTCGAATATTCGAATAGACGAGGTTCTGGTTGACGCCAAACTAAACCTTTTAAACAAGAAAGAGGCAAAATATAAAATAGGTATAAGTTATAAAAACTTAGACGATACAGATGCTAATTTCTATAATTACTATGGCAATCCGTATTTATTACAGATCGCTTTTTCCAATATTATGGAAAATGCCTGCAAGTACTCCTCAGATCATTCCTGCCATGTAGATATAAACGCTTCTGCCGATCGAATTATACTGACTTTTTCTGATAATGGAATTGGTATTCCACAAGAAGATTTACAGCAGATTTACAATTTATTCTACAGAGGTAAAAATAAAAATTACCAAAATGGTTATGGTATAGGATTGTCTGTTGTAAAACAAATAGTTAGTTTGCATAATGGTTCAATTGAAGTTCATTCTATAGTTGAAAAAGGAACCATATTTACAGTTAGACTTGCAATGCAATATAAAGAGTGAAGTAAGAACAGGGATACAAGTATTACCACACTTAAATATACTTAAGGTAAAAAAACTTATTTGGAAAAATCTGCAAACAAATCTGAAGTTGATATAAAAAAATCATAAAAGGTAAAGCAGGTATTAATTTAACATAAAGATAAATTGATTTCTTAGGTATTTTTTAATTGTTAGTTTTCATTTGTGATTTTAAATCTCTCATGGAAAATTATCTTTTGCAAATGTCGGACGAGGAACTCCAGAAATTAATCTTCCAAAAAAATGAAGATGCATTTGCTATTATTTTCAATCGTTATTGGAAAAAACTTTACCTGTATGCTTTTAAAATTTATAAAGAAGAAGCTGTTTGTGAGGATATTGTTCAGGAAATTTTTATTAGTCTCTGGAAAAATTCTGGACATACGGTCATTCTTAATTTGGAAGCTTATCTTTTCAGAGCTGTAAAATTTAAAATAGCCAATCAGGTCCGTAACCTAAAATTTGACAAGGAGCATCTTGAAGTCCTTGACAGTATTATTGCACCATATCATACTGTAAATGATATTGAATATATAGAGCTTGAAAAAAGTATTATGGATCAGATTAATAAGCTGACTCCCAAATGCAGGGAAGTATTTTTACTGAGCCGCATGGATCATTTTACTAATGCAGAAATTGCTCAAAGATTAAACCTCTCAATCCATACCGTAGAGAAACATATCAGCAATGCTCTTAAAGAGCTTCGTTTGAATGCAAAGACTTACAATTATTTTCTGTTTTACTGGACAGTTTTTTTCTATGTTAACTAAAACAACACTGTTTTAAGAAAACGTTAAGCCTGCATTTTTAACTACTTGCTTAATTCAAAAATGGGTACTTCTATATAAAAGCACTTATTTTGAAAAAAGAAACCTTTTTGCTGCTGGCAAAGAAATACACACAAGGTACCTGTACACCTGAAGAGAAAATAGCCGTCGAAGCCTTTTTTGATATGATGCAGGAATATCCATCAGATCATTTAAATGATTTATCTGATACTAAAGGCGATATCATCTTAGAGCGGATACTTCAAAAAATACCAACCAAAAAACCAAGAAATTTTAGACTTAAAAAAGTCTTAAGAATTGCGGCAATTTTAGTTCTGGCTCTTGGCGTTTGTTTTGCTACTGCAAAATTTGTGCTTGTTGAAAAAGAAATAACACAGACTGCTGCCAAGGGTGAAAAAAAAGAGATTCTGCTTGAAGACGGAAGTGTTGTTGTGCTGAACTCCAACAGCAGCATCACCTATGGCGAGAAATTTGGCACTTCACGAAACATTAAACTTATCGGAGAAGCTTACTTTAAAGTATTCCATGACCAGAAAAGACCTTTTACTGTGCAGACTCATGATGTAAAGGTCAGAGTACTGGGGACTTCCTTTGATATAAATTCGTATGACCAAAGCCCTACAAAAGTAAGTGTTATAACCGGAAAGGTGGAGGTAAGTTCACCTTTGGCAAGAAAGGTACATATTATCAAAAATCAGCAGACATATTTGACAGCAGACGCAAATTTTAATATTTCGCAAGTAGACAGTGAAGAGCGAATCGCCTGGACAAGCAACATTATAATACTTAAAAATACAACTCTTGCCCAGACTGCAAAAATCATTGAAAACTGGTACAATGTGGATATTACATTTGAAGATCAGAGATTAGAGAAACTTAATATTTCAGGAAAATTTAAAGATGAAAAGCTGGAGAATGTATTGGAGAGTATCGCTTTTTTAAAACAATTAAAGATAGATTATATAACCAAAAAACATATCGTTATAAGAAGAAACACACCATAAAAACCACCAAAAAAAGAAACCCGCTTTCGGTGCAACGGAAACGGGCAATTAAAAACAGACTACAAATTAAATTTACAGCCTAATAGTAATGAATACGAAACTACAATTTTTTTTCAATAAGTATATTAAGATGAAAAATCTTTACTTATCGATTCTATTATTTTTTTCCTTCCAGGGATTTGCCACGGGACAGTCCGCAAGAGAATCCCAAATCAGCCTTAATCTTAAAGATGCAAGTATTACTGAATTCTTTAAGGCTATTGAACAGAAAACAAATTTCACTTTTATTTTTGATGAAAAGGTGTCAGGAATTTCCCAACGTGTTTCCATTTATGCTGAAAAAGAAAGTATAGAGGGCATACTCTCAAAGATTGGACAGAAAACCGGATTATCTTTCAGAAAGCTCAACAATACAATTACCGTTACAAAAAACATACACATGCAGACTTCCTTAAGTGGGAGGGTATTTGATGAAAGTGGTATGCCAATGCCGGGAGTTACTATACTTGAGAAAGGAACCAAAAATAGTACCCTGAGCGATATGGAAGGAAACTTCAGAATCTCTGTATCGGGGCCTTCTTCTGTTCTTACGATTTCCTATCTGGGTTATCTTACCCAGGAAGTCATGGCAGATAATGTGGTATTGACCATCAAAATGAAATTGAGCAGCAGTGAACTTGATGAAGTTGTTGTAACGGCATTGGGAATAAAAAGAGAAGAAAAAAAACTTGGTTTCTCGCAGCAAACTGTAAAATCGGAAAGTTTATCCCAGGCCAGATCCAATAACTGGTCATCGGGACTTAAGGGAAAAGTTGCAGGACTGAGTATTATTTCTACAGGCTCAGGGCCTTTGAATTCACAGCAAATTACCCTTAGAGGGAACAGATCGCTAAGTCCAAAGGGAAATTATGCGCTTATTGTCGTAGATGGAGTTCCTGTAAATGCAGAGATGACCACATCGGGATCAAGCAGTGCATATATGGGACAAGATTCCCCTATTGATTATGGAAACGGAATTTCTGATCTTAATCTTGATGATATTGATGCTGTTACGGTATTAAAAGGTGCCGGTGCCACGGCACTTTATGGAAGCCGTGCTGCCAACGGAGCCCTTATTATTACCACAAAATCGGGTAAAAAAAATAAAGGCCTTGGTATTTCCTTTACCACAGGTGCTGCCTTTGATAAAATCCAGAGATGGCCGGATTATCAGTATAAGTACGGACAAGGAACAGGAAATTCGTCCAATGCGCAGGGCAATCAGTATTATTCATATGACAATTCCGCAGACGGGACTTCTACCAGCGGTACAAGCAGCGCGTGGGGACCGGCTTTTGCTGGGCAGAATTTTTATCAATATGACCCAACTCTTCAGGGACAATCTGCAGAGCGAGTACCATGGCAGCCCTACAGAGACAACCGTAAGGATTTTTGGAGAACAGGAATAACACTCAATAATAATGTTTCTATTCAGGGAGGAGATGAGAAAGGATCTATGCGCCTTTCACTAGGCAACCAAAAGAATGAATGGATTATGCCCAATACGGGATTTGACAGAACGACCGCTTCGGTAAATGCCAATTATCAGGTATCGAGTAAAATAAAATTGGGATCTACAATAAATTACAACACAAGAAACAGCGATAATCTTCCCTCTACAGGATATAATAATGGATCTATTGCTTATTTTATGATTTTCCAGCAGCCCAACATCGATCTTAACTGGTACCGCCCAATCTGGGAGAAAGGCAAGGAGCAGATCCAGCAGTTACACCCCTTTAGTTCTTTTATAGATAATCCGTATTTAATTGCTTATGAAGCCACCAATACACTAAACAGTGATCAGATTGTAGGTAACATTTTTGCCAACATCCGTTTAGCTCCAAATCTGGATCTGATGCTGCGTTCTGCTATGAATACCTATAATCAGACCAGAGAACAGAAAAGGCCCTACAGTATTAATCGTTACGCAAAGGGATTCTATGAAAGACAAGATGTATTTAAGCAGGAGATCAATACCGACTTTTTACTTTCTTATAAAAAAGATTTTGGACAACGGTTTTCTTTAGCAGCTTCGGCAGGAGGAAATTCGATGAATTATAAATACAGAAGAACAGAAGCAGAAGTGACAGGTCTTGTGGTACCCGGGGTATACAAACTATCAAATGGTGCAAGTGCTCCTATTTTGACTTTGGGAGATGCCTATAAAAAGATGAACAGTTTATATGGCTTGATCTCTCTCTCATTTAGTGATATGCTTTTTGTTGACATTACCGGGAGAAATGACTGGACCAGTACGCTTCCTGTAGCAAATAACTCTTTCTTTTATCCATCGGTCAATACAAGTTTAATTGTTTCTGAAATGGTTTCACTGCCTAAAACAATAGATTATCTGAAGTACAGACTTTCTTTTGCGCAGGTAGGAAATGATACGGACCCTTATAAAACACAGAAATATTATGGTCAGAGTGCTTTTCCTAGTTCAGCGCAGGCAGTAACTGTTTTATATAATGATCATTTTAAGCCTGAGATTACCACCAGTTTTGAAACAGGTTTTGAAATCAGAATGCTTCACAACCGTCTTACAGCTGATGCTACCGTTTATGAGAGTATGACCAAAAATCAGATTATTGATATACCAATGGATTTTTCAACTGGTTACAGCGGAGCGGTATTAAATGGCGGAAAAGTAAAGAATCGCGGTATTGAAGTATCACTTGGCGGGAAATTTATCGACAACTTAAATTTTAAATGGAATGCTAATGTTAACTGGTCACGCAATTGGAATAAAGTAATGGAACTTCCTGAAGGGATAGACGGACAACAGATCATAGGTACCGCAGGAACAGCATCTATTATTGCTAAAGTAGGAGGAACCACTAGTGCGCTCTATGGTTTTGGTTTTGTTAGATCACCTGAAGGCAAGATTGTTTACGATAATGGCGGTCTTCCGGCTTACCCTGATGAGATACAGTATATTGGAGATGCAAGCCCGAAATGGAAGGCGGGTCTGACCAATAGTTTTTCAATAGGTAACTTTACGATGAATGTGACAATTGACGGTCAGTATGGTGGTAAGATTTATTCGATGACGCACCATAAACTTGCCGAGCAGGGAAAATTAAATTCTAATGAAATGGGAAGAGCAGAGGGGTATATAATCGGAGACGGAGTAATCCAGAACCCTGACGGGAGTTATTCTCCAAATACAAAAAAAGTAGCAACGGCAGAGTATTATGGCCGCTATTACCGCAGGGCTAATATTGAATCAAATTCATTTGATGCCTCTTATGGTAAATTAAGAGAGGTAAGTCTTCAGTATAAAATGCCAAAAAAATGGCTTAAAAATACAGGGCTTCAGTCCGTTCAATTTTCAGTTTTCGGAAGAGATCTGGCAGTTATTTCAGATTTTCCAATCTATGACCCTGAAACGGCAGCTTTGAATGGAAATACTATTCTACCTGGTGTAGAAACAGGCCAAATGCCCTCACCGGCTACTTATGGTTTCAATTTAAGTTTGACTTTATAACAAGATAATGAAAAAAATAAAAATTGCAGCAATAATGATATTGCTCACCGGAATGTGTATTTCCTGTACAGAAGGTTTTGAAGAACTAAATGATAATCCTAATTTGATATCTGAGGTCAGTCCAGGTACATTGCTTAATCCTATTATATATGGGATTGCTTCACACAATGCCACCCAGAGCGCTGATGTAACTTTTAACCTAATGCAGGTTTCGCTTCCATTTCCAAGTATAACAGGCGGACTTCATCGTTATGATGTCAGCAACAATATTGGCAACTCGGCATGGAACAATTATTATAAATGGCTTTCCAATATCAGAGAAATGCGAATGGCCTCAGTTAAAGCCGGCGACGTTAACTATGAGGCCGTAGCACTCACACTCAATGCATTGGTTTATGCCAATCTTACGGATCTTTTCGGGCCGGTTCCTATGACAGAGGCCGTCAGGGGAGAAGATGGAATTCTATATCCGAAGTACGACACTCAGGAGTTTATCTATGAAACATTGCTGGCAGATCTGGAAAAAGCCAACATGCTTTATGATGTCAAAAAACCGATGATTTATGCCGAAGATATCTTATTTCAAAATAATGTTGCTAAGTGGAAAAAATTCACCAATTCATTAAAAATGAGACTTTTGTTAAGGATTTCAAATCGTAGTGAAACTAAAGCTTTTGAAAAACTGGCTTATATGTGCGGCCATCCCGAGATATATCCTGTTTTTACCAGTACGGCTGAAGGAGCAATTTTAAAAGTGACCGGTATTTCTCCCAACATGTCTCCCTGGGGAAGACCTCAGGATTTTAATCTGAGCACCAAAATGGCTTCTTTTTTTATTGATAACCTCAATACGCTGGAGGATCCCAGAAGAGCAATAATAGCCACAGGCGCTACAGCTCTGGTTACTAACGCGCCAATTGGATTTGTCGGAATTACAAGCGCATATGCCGGAGCAGATTCACAATTTAAATACAATGCCTCGACACTGGTGACCCTGCAGGTTCAGAATCCGATGCAGATCTTTATTATGACCTATGCTGAGGTCGAATTTATTAAAGCAGAATTAGCCCAAAGAGGTTACATTGCTGATGCAGCAGACCATTATACCAAAGGCGTAAAAGCGGCAATCGAACAAGTTAAGGCAACTACACCCGCGAATTATTTTGATAATCCACAGGCTCAGTACAATGGCACACTTCAGAGGATAATGCTGCAGAAATATTACGCCCTGTATTTCACCGATTATCAACAGTGGTTCGAATACCGCAGGACAGCACTACCTGTATTACCCACTACAACGGCGATGCTAAATGATGGAATTATGCCTTCACGATTTACCTATCCGGATAATCAGCAGATTAAAAATACACAAAACTACCAGCAGGCAGTTCAGATGATCGGAGCAGATAATATTAATACTAAAGTCTGGTGGGACAAATAAAATATAAAAAAATGAATAAGATAATTATATACAGTACAATGCTTTTCTGCAGTGTGTTAACGGCCCAGAATACAGTTAAAGGAAACGTCTTTGAAGATTTGAATCAAAATGGAAAAAAAGATAAAAAGGAAAAAGGCATTTCAAATGTTGCCCTAACCAATGGATGCGAAGTAGTTTTAACCGATAAAAAAGGAAACTATGAGCTTCCTCTGCAAAACGATGCCATTATTGCTTTAATAAAACCTTCGGGTTATAAAATTCAGACCAATGGCGATAACCTTGCGCAGTTTTTTTATATTTATAAACCTAATGGTTCCCCAAAATCAAAGTTTCAAGGAGTAGCTCCAACGGGAAAACTTCCAGCATCGGTGGATTTTGGACTTGTTGCCCAAAAAGAAACGGATAATTTTACGACCCTTGTCTTTGGTGATCCACAGCCTTATAATCTTGAAGAAGTAGATTTTTTTACAAGAGGAATTATTGCTGAGGTAGAAGGTATAAAAAATATTCCTTTTGGTTTGAGTATGGGAGACCTGGTAGGTAACGACCTTAATTTGTTTAATCCTTACATACAGGCAGTAAAAAAAGTTGGGATTCCATGGTACAATGTACTTGGAAACCATGATCTTAATTTTGACGCCAAGGCTGATAATTTATCTGATGAAACCTTTGAGGCACATTTTGGTCCGGCTAATTACGCTTTCAATTATGGAAAAGTTCACTTTATTGTTTTGGATGATATTCTCTATCCGGATCCAAGAGATCATCAGGGATATTGGGGAGGCTTTACCGAGCAACAGCTGAAATTTATAGAAAATGATCTTAAAGTTGTGCCAAAGGATCATCTTATTGTAATGGCCTTTCATATTCCGCTTAGCGAACTCGAGAGCAATGACGATTCATTTAGAGATGAAGACCGCCAAAAGCTTTTTGAACTCCTGAAGGATTTCCCCAATACGCTTTCGCTTTCTGCCCATACCCATATGCAGCGTCAGGATTTCTTTGATAAAAAAGAGGGATGGTTACAGGAAAAACCACATCATCATTATAATATCGGAACAACTTCAGGTGACTGGTATTCGGGAAAATTGGATCAAAAAGGAATTCCAATAGCTGTTATGAGAGACGGGACACCAAAAGGGTATGCCTTTATTCATTTTTCAGGCAATCAGTATAGTGTCGATTACAAGGTAGCCGGAGAGCCGGATAATTATCAGATGAAGGTTTTTGCGCCAAAGGTTGTAGCCAAAGGCAAACATACAGAGTCGGGTATATTTGCTAATTTTTTCATGGGCAGCAAAAATGATAAAGTAGTTTACCGTGTAGATCAGGGAGAATGGAAAGATATGGTTTATATGCAGGTACAGGATCCTTCTTATGTAGAGCTGGTATATGAGTGGGATCTCTCTGAGGTGCTTATGCCGGGGAAACGCTCATCAGATCCCGAGATAAGCATGCATGTGTGGAGAGGAGAAATTCCGTCGAATCTTGATCTTGGCACACATAGTATTGATATTAAAGCCACTGATATGTTCGGCAAGGTTCATACCGCTAAGAGCAGTTACAGAATTGACAAAGTAAAATAAGAATCATAATGATCAGAACAATAAAGGCAATCTGCATTTTAGCGGTATTCTTAGTGGGATATAATTGCGCAGGTATAAAAAATAATCAGCAAATACAGCCCATTGAAGTGCAGGGACATCGCGGTGACCGTGGGAGTTTCCCTGAAAATACGATTCCGGCTTTTTTAAGCGCTGTTAAAAAAGGTGCTGCTGTTATAGAGATGGATGTTGTGATTTCCAAAGATCAAAAAGTGGTAGTTTCGCATGAGACGTTTATGTCGGCACAATATATGAATGGTCTAGATGGCAAACCCATTAAAAAGGACAAAGAGAAGAGTTATAATCTTTTTGAAATGACTTACGACAGTATCAAAAGATTTGACAGCGGTTCGCGAGGAAATGCCGCTTTTGCCGGGCAGCAAAAAATGAAAACCTATAAGCCTTTGTTGTCCGAGGTAATTGACAGTGTTGAAAATTATATCAGCAAAAATAAGCTTAAACCCGTTAAGTACAATATTGAAATCAAATCAGAAAAAGAAGATTACAACATAAGACAGCCACAACCTGATTTGTTCTCTGCAATGGTGATCAAGATAATTAAAGACAAAGGTATCGAACAGAAAATAAATATTCAGTCTTTTGATCCGACAGTGTTAAATGGGATCCATAAAACATATCCTAAGATACAGATTGCTTTTCTTGTTGGGGAAGACACTTTTATAAAAAATCTGTCGATGCTTGATTTTGTACCCCAAATTTACAGTCCTTATCATAAACTGCTAAACAAAGAAGAAGTTGCCTTGATAAGGTCTCTGAAAATACGAGTAATTCCCTGGACGGTAAATGAAGATAAAGACATCGATTTTATGCTCAGGCTTAAAGTAGATGGAATTATAACGGATTACCCTGAAAAGGTATTGGGTAAATTATAATAACTTTTTAAAACAAAGTACGAATCAATATAAATTAAAATCACTTGAAATAAGTTCTGATAAAATGGGATATTTTCCTTTTATTGGATACGGAAGTAATGTATTATGCAAGGAATAAATTCTAGAGAGCATCGAATTTTGGCCGAAGCCTTTAACAGATTTGAATCGATGTCTAAAGCGGCCATAAATAAGCTCGATCAATCGGATTATAATGATACTGTAGAGGCTGTCAGGGGGCTGGATGTTTTATACGATCGATTTCAAAGCTTATATATTGAGATGGAAAACTGTATTAAAGAGTATGAAAGTAAAAAAAAAACAGTACGCAGTATGGTCAACAAAGGCAACCGAAAATTAATTGAGGACCTACGCAGGAGTAGAAAATAGATTATTGATTTAAATTGGTATTTTGATTCCCCACAAAACCTTCAGAGTCATTTGATTTTGAAGGTTTTCTTTAAATCTCAATACGTAAAATGCCACAATTGCTAGCATCCATATCAAACATAAAAAAAAATCCACTAATGAAAAATCACTTTAAGAGGCTTTTTAATCAATACAAGGTTCAGTCCAGTATGTACTCTAAAGTAAAACAACAGGAAGAATTGTACTGTTTTTTTCATAGGAGATAAAATAAAAAACTAAAGTTTTGATCTTATATTGGGATACTTTCACAAGTCTGAGGGTTTTGAATTAATACCCCTTAGATTAACAAAAAGTTATCTTTAAGGGGCTAGTGTCAGGGTGATTTTACTTTATTGATTATCTTTAAAAATATTTATAAATAACAACATAATGAACAGAAGAAAGTTCTTTAAAAATGGCTCTTTATTTACAATTGGAGCTGTAATGATGAATCCTTTTCAGGGTTCTGCCAATATTTTAGATTTAGAATCAGTTAATAAAAATAAGAAAGCAAAAAACATTATTTTACTCGTTAGTGACGGGATGAGTACCGGAACATTAAACATGACCGATTTGTTTCTGAGCAGAAAAACAGGCAAGGGCTCTAACTGGATACAATTGTATAAAGACAATAAGGTATCAAGAGCTTTAATGGATACCGCTTCAGCGAGTTCTATAGTTACAGATTCATCCGCGGCCAGCTCTTCCTGGGGAGGCGGTTTTAGAGTAAATAACGGAGTTCTTAATGTGAGTCCGCAGGGAGAACCGCATTTACCAATTTGGCAGAAGTTTAAGAAAGCCGGAAAAATGGCAGGTTGTGTCACTACAGTTCCTATAACTCATGCTACTCCGGCGGGTTTTTGCGTTAGCAGTAAAAGTAGAAATGCGCAGGATGATATTGCGCAGCAATATTTGGAGCTTGGTTTTGATGTTATGATGGGCGGAGGTTCAAACTATTTTAGTGCGGAATTAAGAAAAGATAAAAAAGATATGTTTGCTGCTTTTAAATCAAAAGGATATCAGGTGGTAAAAACGCGTTCTGATATGGATGCAGCTTCTAATGCTCAACCAATTTTAGGTGTCTTTGCAGAAGATGGTTTGCCGTATTATGTTGATCGAAATAGCGATGAAAATTTACAAAAAACAGTTCCTAGTTTAGCCGATATGGCGCAGAAAGCCATTGAGAGAATGAAAAGTCATAAAAATGGTTTTGTTTTGCAAATTGAAAGCGGGAAAGTAGATTGGGCAGCACATGGTAACGATATTGCCGGCTTGATTAATGATCAGATTGAATTTGACCAGGCGGTAAAAGTCGCTATAGATTTTGCAGAAAAAGATAAAGAAACATTAGTGATTATTACCACCGATCACGGAAATGCCAATCCTGGAATTATTTATGGCAAGGATGCCAATGATAATTTTGATAGTATCCAGAAATACACGCAGACAAATGAATGGATTTTGAACCAAATAAAAGCAGAATCTTCTGTATCACAAGTAAAGGAAATTATTGAAAAGGCAAATGGGCATTCGGTTTCAGATCAAGAGGCAAAAACGGTTTTAAGTTATTACGATGGCCTGCACAAAGAAGATGGTTTGTATAATTATAAAAAATTACCTTATAAAGCATTTGCAGAAATGCAGGGAAAAATAAATTCAGTGGGTTGGATCAGCATGGACCATTCTGCTGATTATGTGGAACTGGCAATGTATGGTCCGGGAAGCGAACTTTTAAAGCCTTTTGTGAAAAATACCGATTTGCATTATTTAATGCTACAGGCTGCGGAAGTTGAAAACAAGTTTTAGATAAAGAGTAAAAAAGCCTGTTGGAGTTCTAATTATTTCAAGAGCCTAGATACTTTTTTTAAAATAACTTTAAAATAAAAATATTTAAAACCCCACACCATTGGTGTGGGGTTTTAATATGGACATGGTCTAATTGTAGGTGATGCCAAATAGCATTAGCTGATAAAGGCAATCTTAATGGTCTGATTGAGTTAGCATTTAAAAAAGATTGTCAAGTAAAAAAAGGAACTATTGCACAATAACAAAAAAACGCATAAAAGAATATCATTTAATTTGTTTGCACTTTGATCGTACTTTAAATTAATGCTGCCCCATTACCAAGCTTAAAATTAGGAAACCTGGCAATAGGCAGATTGTTTTTTATTTGTATTTAATATTAATACTAATGATATCTGAAGTCATATTGGTTGTTCTGGTATAATGACCATAACGAATCTCTAATGTATTCCAGTGTTTAAGACCAAAAATGCCATTGAGCGGTGTGAATTTCATTCCCATTCCAAAGAAGCTGCTGTCAAATTTTGATAGATCATAGTTACTGGTGTAATAGTCATCAGCTGCAGTATGTGCACCATAAGGTTTAAAATACCTGGTTCCGCTTTGAGTGTAATATCGGTAAAAAGGACTCAATGATAATGCCTGGGTTAATTTGACAGGGATTTCGATATCAGCCGTATGTGCTTTTAAATTCCAGTCATCGGTATAATACCTGTAATACGCACGAATAATCATATTATCCCCTAAAAAATAGCTTGCCCTGATTCCCAGTGGAATTTTTAATCGGGTATCGGGCATTTTTTCCTGATGCACAGAACCATCTGCAAAATACACTCTGTGAAAAGGAAGGCTTAAATATCCGTTTTGACTAATAATATCCCCAAGAATCATTAGCTGTAGTCTCTGATTTACAACCTGAGTGTAACTTAGGGTTCCTGCAAAAGTATTTCTATTTGCACTATGGTAACCTTCACTTCCCGGGTCCCGAAGTTCAACGGGTTCAATGAGTTTCAACTGATCGATAAAGGTTTGAAATTTAGCCGTAAATTCCCCGTTTCTGTCTTTTGTTTTTTGAGAGAAGCTAATGTTTGCCCCAAAAGACTGGTAATCAAATTCGGTTGATGATGAAACTCCAATACCGATAGTTCTTCCTTTTTGTTCATTCTCTCTAAGATAAGTTAAAGAGGGATAAAAGCGATTGTCTGAAGACGAGGCCGAGGAATTTGCACTCAGATCAATCATATCCGAAGAGGCTGAGGTATAATGATCTATACCGGCTTCGATATCAAAAGTATGTTTGATTCCTGTTTGGCCGTATTTTATGAGTTTAACATCGATGGTATTTGCGATATCGGTAAGATGTTCAGAACCAATTCCGCCGGTAACAGCTGAGTTGTTGCCATTCTGATTGTAGTAACTCGAAACTAAATTTACTTCCTCGAGTTTTAATTTTTTGCTTTTATAACCCGTTGAATCTGCCGGAACATTTTGCGCTCTTAATTGAAACAATCCCAATAAGGCAAATCCTGTAATGAATATTCTTTTCATTTTTAAATCGTATGAAGATTAGTTACAACCACAGCCACCGCCGCTTTTCCCTGAATTTGCGCCGGAAGCTCCTTCTCGGTAGGATTGAAAACTAAGTTGGGTCTTTTCTATTTTCCTGTTTGAGAGCACCATTTCAGAATCGTTGATTTTTCCTTTCTGATATTCCTTTACCGAAGTACAAGAGGTAAGCAGCAGCGCTATAAAAATAGCGCTGTATAAGAGTATGATTTTTTTTTGTTTTGACTTTTTCATTTGAAATTAATATTTTTTGAAGTGTAAATTTTATTGTTGTCGTCGATAATAATACAATACAGATCCGGTATTTGATCTATTAGATATAAACCAGCCTTGATTCCCATAACCGCTATTGGAGTTGCCATAGCATCCGCAAATTCCGCATTTGAAGCAATTATAGTCACGCTTTTTATCCCGGTAATGGGCAATCCCGTTTTTGGATCAATGGTATGTGAATATTTTTTACCGTTGATCTTTACGAATTTTTCATAATTTCCCGAGGTGGCCACGGCTTTATTGGATATTTCCATAAAGGAAAAAGCAGCATTCGGAGCATCAGGATCAGCCACACCAATGGTCCATTTTTTACCATTTGGCTGTAATCCCCAGGCGCAGAGATCTCCGCTGGCATTAATAATGCCACTATGAACATTATTTTTGATCAATATTTGTTTGGCCATTTCAGCGGCATATCCTTTTCCAATTCCGCCAAAACCAATGCGCATTCCTTTTTCTTTTAGCAGCACAGTGGAGTTTTCCTTATGAAGAACGATATTTCTGTAATCAATAAGGTGGACCATCTTTAAAGCTGTTGCAGCATCAGGAAGTTTAGTCATTGTTTGATCAAAATTCCACAAGCTTTTATCGATGCTTCCATAAGAAATATCAAAAGCTCCCTGTGTGATTCTTGAAATTCCAATACATCTTTCAATGAGATTAAAAACTTCAAGGGCTACCTTTACAGGAGAAATTCCTGCATTTTCATTGATCAGATTGGTCTGGCTATCCTCTTTATAAGTGGTCAGAAGTCTTTCAATTCGTCTGATTTCTTCAATTGCCAGATTAATATTCTCATTTGCTGACTTCTCATTTTGGGTTACAACGGTAATGGTAAAGTTGTTGCCCATGAGTTTTAGAGATTTCGAATATTTTTGGTTTTTAGGTATGCTATTTTCGGCTATCACAGATGTTTTTTATTTCGGTTGTCCACTGCTCAGGAGAGATTTCAGGTTTTCCATGCCAGGTTTTAATGACCTTACCATCAGGGTCAAGAAGTAGCGTTAGAGGAAAACTTCCTTCTTTATTGTATATCTCGGCCAAATCTTCATTGCGTTTGACCTGCTCAGGTGTTGGGGTGTTTTTCTTTTTTCTCGGAAAATCAGCATTAACGAGTATTAAATTTTCATTTGCCATTTCTGTGAACACTGCACTCTCAAGATAGTCTTTGCGCAGGACAATACAGGGGCCGCACCAGTCCGAACCGGAAAAGTTCAACAGTATTAATTCGTGTTTTTCCTTTGCGATTTTTTTTGCAGTGTTAAAATCGGGCTCCCAATTTATTGGAAATACTGTAAATAAGAGCAGTAGTGTGATGAGTTTCATTTTGTAGTTTGTTTTTTAGATATTAACGAAATAATGAATTGTTAATTTTCTTTACTTGCTTAGGATTCCATTAATTTTGAGTCGAATAAAAAGATTTTTAAATGGTCTGCACGCCAAAAATGTATCCCACTAGTGCAGAGGTTCCCATGGCAAGAGTACCCCAGATACAGATGCGCAGAACAGCTTTTAAGATATTTGAGCCCCCTGCTTTTGCAGCCAATACTCCTGATAATGCTAAAAAGAGTATGGAAAATCCATACTGGTAAAATATCATTTGTTTTATAGGAGCAAAAATAGCCACCAGAAGCGGCAGCACACCGCCGACAGTAAAAGATACTGCCGAGGCAAAAGCTGCCGTTAAGGGATAGGCCTGGGTCGCTTCATTAATTCCTAGTTCATCTTTGGCATGAGCACCAAGCGCATCATGTTTAGTTAACTCAAGCGCGACCTGTTGGGCAAGTTCTTTATTTAATCCTCTTTGAAGATAAATGCGAGTTAATTCTTCAAGTTCTGATTCAGGAATATTTTTCAGTTCGAGTTTTTCACGCTCTAGGTCAGCAGTTTCAATATCAGCCTGAGAACTTACCGATACATACTCCCCTGCGGCCATAGAAAGAGCTCCGGCTACCAGTCCTGCAATGGCTGAGAGTAATATAGGCTCTCTGGTTATACTTGCAGCTGCAACGCCGATGGTTAAACTTGTTGTGGATAGAATTCCGTCGTTTGCTCCCAATACGGCTGCCCTGAGCCAGCCACTTCTATTAATGTAATGATTTTCGCTTTGCATGTTATATATTTTGTTTTTAATTTAATTCAGTTTGTATTTCTATCAATTTTCAACCCCCTAGCAGTAGTGTGAATGGTCTAATTAGTATTGATGTTTTGCTGTCTTTTGTATTTTTTAAGGACAAAAGAAGCAATAGCGGTTTATCTTATTTCAGAATGTCTGATTTCCCCCCCGGTATTGCCTGTTTGTTGAGCAAAATTTAAAATGACAAGACCATACACAAGTATTGCTAAAGCAATATAATTGGCATATGATTTCTTTTTCCAATTGCTCCATAAAGCAACCATTGAGAGTACCCCCAGTATATAAGATAAGAGGGTGAAAATCTCTGCTTTTTCTTCATGTTGGTGGATTAAGGTTTTTGAGATTCCATCAATATGTTTTACTACTTCCCCGGCGCTATCGCCTGTTGCTATTGCTGCAAATGCTCCGAGTGCTCCGAGTATAAAAATACAATAGGCTGCTCTTTTTAAAATTTCAGATTTTACCATAAATCCACCAATAATAAGCAGTAAACCTACAATAGGCATAATAATAGGGAAGTGGTTTACTAGCAAGTGATAATGTGCTGCGTTCATCATGTTTTCTTTTAAATTATTAAATTTTTTATTCTTCTTTATTTTTCATTTTCATCAACAAAGTATAAGCTCCGTTGCTTACTATTTTTTTATTTTTGAGTTTCTCGGGATCCAGAATCTCCAAATAGCCATTTTCTTTGACTCCCACGGCAATTGGTGTCATTTGATATTGCTGTTTTGCAGTTTGTATAAAAACATAGTCTTTACTCTCAAAGGTCACAATACTTAATTCAGGTAATGCATTGGCTAACCCCGATGATGTTTCTATTTCGGCATTCATATACATACCCGGCAAAAGATATTTGTCATACCTTACAAAGTGGCAATGTACCTGTGTATTTCCATTAGAGTTAATATCTCTGTTGATTAATATGATTTTACAATCATACTTTTTCTTAGGCGCTGCATTACTGTATGCAATTACTTTTTGACCAATGGCAAGCTGCGCAATATTAGTATCATAAACATTAAGATTTAAGTGTATGTCACTGGGGTCGATAAGCTCAAACATTACTTCACCCGGGGAGATGTATTTGCCTATATTAATATTAACCTTGCTGACAAAACCAGTTATAGAACTTACAATGGTTATGCTCTTGGAAATTTTATTGGCTGATAAATGACTGGTATTAATGTTAATGAGTTTGAGCTTTTCTGATAAGGCCTTTACTGTTATACGAAGGTTGCTTACCTCGGATTCTGCTAATTGCGTTGCTTTATCGCTACTGGCTTTAGTTTGATTAAGATCTTTTTGACGTACGAATTCCAGTTCTGCAAAATGCAGTTTGGATTTGGCCATGAGATAATCTTGCTGTAACTGCACATATTGCTGATCTTGCAAAGTAGCTATTACTTCGCCTTTTTTTACCAGCATACCCGGTAAGAGCTTACTCTTTATTAAATATCCTCCCAGGGGTGCATTGACAGATATTAAATTTTGTGGAGGTACATCAATTTTTCCATTTAATTTTATAACTGTAGCAATATCTTTTCGAGTTAATTCAACAGTTTCAATGCTTGCGTTTTTGAACTGCGCATCCGTAAGTATTACACTATTTTGGTCAACAGGTTTTTGTTTTATTTCCTGTTTTTCGGTAGTGTTTTTACATGCATTTACAATAAAGAGCATGCTTAAAAACAATGATATATTTTTCATTTAAGTTTAATTTGAAGTGATAAAGTTAAGTTCGATACTGTTTTGGTTCAGCGCTCTTACAGCTTCTAAATAATTACTTTGTATGTCAATTGCCTGATTGATTACCATAACAAAATCTAAGAAATTAATTTCACCGTTACTAAATTGTCTATTAGCTGTTTGTTTAATTAGAACAGCATTTTTTAAGCCTGAATCTTCGTAGTATTGTAGTATTGCAGTATTGCTTTTATAGTTAGTTAGCAATTGTTTATATTGTGTCTGCAGGATTTGTAATTGAATTTCATGCTGGTTTTCTGCAATACTTTCTCCAACCTTAGAGGCTTGTATTTTAGCGCTTTGACTTCCGGTAAAAAGGGGTATTGCCAGTCCTGCCTGTATAGAGGAAAAGCGGTCGCTTCGATCATAATAGTTATTATCAGGTCCCATTCCTTTAAAGCTATTGTTAAAGTAGCCTATAGTGAGATCAGGCAAGTATTTTGATTTTTCTAATTGAGTTTGGGCTATGGCATTGCTTTTTTGTTGCTGTGAAATTCTTAAAAGGATATTATTCTCAATTCCATCACTTGTTGCAATAAGAGGACATTTGAGGCTCTTATCAAAAGGAATAATGGTACTTTCTGAGTTCAAAAGCACTTGTAGCTCCAATATAATGATTTGAATCTCTTGTTGAAGCTGTGTTAATTGTATTGCAATGGCAGCACGTTGGTTTTCAGCAGTGGTTTTCTCCAAAATATTACTTTCTCCTTTTTGAAGCCGAAGACTTGCTTTAGCATAAAAATCATTGAATAGGGTATCGGCCTGTTGCAAAAGTTTTTCTTTTTCTTTAAAATATAAGAAGGTATAAAAAACCTGTGTTACTGCTTTTTTAATTTCGAGCTCCTTTAATGAAGTATTTAATGCAGCAGTTTTCCATTGCTGGGATAAAAGCTGTTTTTCTCTTTTATAGATCGTCGGAAATGCAATAGTTTGCGAAATACCAAATCGGGTATCAGTATAAGCTCCGTTTATTTGCCCGGCTTCTGCAAAGACGGTTGTCTTGGGGATGTCGGCTCCTGATTTAATGAGTGCCTGTGCGTAAGCAGTTCTTAGCTTTTCATTTTTTATACTGTTATTTTTCTCTGTAGCCATTTTTAATGCGGTCTGCAGACTAACTTTTTGCTGCGCATTTACACCGGAAAATATTGAAAGAAAAACGAAAGTAAAGGCTATTTTTTGGTTTAAACTTTTTATTTCAAAACCTTTTTCAAACACTATATAAAGCAGTGGTAATACAAATAAAGTTAAAAATGTAGCCACCAATAAACCACCTATAACTACTGTTGCTAAAGGACGTTGCACTTCGGCACCTGCACCATTACTTAATGCCATTGGTAAAAAGCCTAAAGAGGCTACAAAAGCTGTCATTAGCACAGGACGAAGTCTTGATGTTGTACCTGTTAAAACAATCTTGACAAGATTTTTCATTCCGTTATTTTTAAGTCGGTTAAATTCAGCTATCAATACAATCCCGTTTAAAACTGCTACTCCAAAAAGGGCAATAAAACCTATACCGGCACTAATGCTAAAAGGCATACCGCGCAGGGCCAGAAAGAATATTCCTCCAATGGCAGAGAGTGGAATTGCGGTGTAAATAAGCAGTCCGTGTTTAACGGAATTAAAGGCGAAGAAGAGTAAAATAAAAATAAGTATCAGAGAAACAGGCACGGCAATCATAAGACGGTCTTTGGCCTGATTTAAATTCTCAAATGCACCACCGTAAGTAACATAATAACCTGCCGGTAATTTTAGTTCTTTATCTACCTTGGCCTGTAATTCATTTACGATGCTTTGTACATCCCTGTCTTTTACATTAAAACCTACAACAATTCTGCGTTTGGTATCTTCTCGCTGAATCTGGTTAGGCCCGTTTTTAATTTCAACTGTCGCGAGTTGCGATAAAGCAACCGGGCTGCCATTTGGTACAGGGATAAGTAGATTTTGAATATCTTGGATGTCTTTTCTTTCATTAGCATTTAAACGCACCACTAAATCAAACCTTTTTTCCTGTTCAAACACGAGGCCTGTACTTTGTCCTGCAAAAGCGGTATTGATGACTTTATTGATATCTGCTATTGAGAGATGATATTGGGCAATTGCAGGGCGGTTATAGGCTATAATTACTTGTGGCATGCCTGAGACAGGTTCTATAAATAAATTGGCAGTTCCATCCACTGTACTGATAAGTTTACCCAGTTTGTTTGCCGTAACTGCCAGTGTATCGAGGTTCTCTCCAAATATTTTAAGTACGACATCTTGTCGGGCTCCGGTCATGAGTTCATTAAAGCGCATTTGTACCGGAAATTGAAACCCTGTCGTAATTCCGGGAACATCTTCCAAGGCTTTGCTCATCTTTGAAGATAACTCATTAAAGGTTTTGGCGGAAGTCCATTCTTTTTTGTCTTTTAAAATCACCATCATATCGCTGGCCTCCATGGGCATTGGATCAGTAGGAACTTCACCGCTTCCAATTTTGGTGACCACTTTTAGTACTTCGGGAAATTGGGTTTTTAATATATGTGCCGCTTTTTGAGTGCTCTCTATGGTTGTATTTAAGTTACTGCCGGTTAGCACACGTGTATCTACTGCAAAATCTCCCTCTTCTAAAGCGGGGATAAATTCCCCTCCCAAAGTAGTAAGAGTTATTACTGCCAGGATAAAAAGCAGCAGTACGGAGCCCAATACTACTTTAGGGAATCGCAGTACCTTGGTTAAGGTGCTGCGATACCTGTTTTCAAGGCGTTTCATGACTTTGTCAGACAGATTCTCTTTGTGGTTTGTTTTTTTACTTAAAAAAAGAGCGCTCATCATGGGAATATAAGTCAGAGACAAAATAAAAGCTCCCAGTAAAGCAAAAGCAACGGTTTGGGCCATAGGTTTAAACATTTTGCCCTCAATACCCTGGAGGGTAAAAATGGGTAAGTACACAATCAATATTATGATTTGCCCAAATACGGCACTGTTCATCATTTTGCTGGCGGAGCTTGTAACGGTCTTATTCATCTGATCAGCTGTAAGGCAAACACTTTCTTTGTATTTAGTATAACTAGAGAGTTGATGCATAATTACCTCTACAATTATTACCGCCCCATCGACTATTAATCCAAAATCCAAAGCCCCCAGACTCATTAAATTACCACTTACGCCAAAGAGATTCATCATGCAGATCGCAAATAACATTGCCAGTGGAATTACCGAGGCAACCAATAGACCTGCCCTGAAATTCCCCAGAAACAGCACCAGAACAAACACCACAATTAAAGCGCCTTCGAGCAAGTTTTTCTCCACTGTACCAATGGCATTATTGACCATTTTTGTTCTGTCAAGAAAAGGCTCAATTTCAACGCCATCGGGTAGTGTTTTCTGTATTTGGGCAATTCTTTCTTTTACGCTCTTAATTACCTCACTGCTATTGGCTCCTTTAAGCATCATCACTATTGCTCCTGAGACTTCACCCTGATCATTATAACACATGGCGCCGTAACGCGTAGCAAAGCCGGTTTTAACCTGGGCTACATCTCTTATAAACAATGGGAGGTCACTATTTTTATTTGGAATTGCAATATTTTCTATATCGGTAATATCCCCAATAAGGCCTTCGCTGCGGATATAAAGCACTGTTGGCCCTTTTTCTATATAAGAACCACCTGTATTTTGATTGTTGTTTTGTACCGCTGCAAATACATCATTTATAGTTAAACCATAAGCATTTAGTTTATCAGGGCTGATACTGATTTCATATTGCTTTAGTTTACCGCCAAAACTGCTCACCTCGGCAACTCCTTTAACACTCAGGAGCTGTCGTCTGACAATCCAGTCCTGTATGGTTCTTAATTCAGTTACACTGAATTTTTGTTCATACCCTTTTTTAGGTTTTACCACATATTGGTAAATCTCTCCAAGTCCTGTTGATATGGGACCTAATGTTGGTGTGCCAATACCTTGTGGGATCTGATTTTGCACCTGTTGGAGTCTTTCGGCAACCTGCTGTCTAGCCCAATAGATATCAACATCATCATCAAAAACGATCGTTACCAAAGACAATCCAAATCTGGAAAAACTTCGGATTTCTTTCATTCCCGATATATTGCTATTGGCCTGTTCTATAGGGAAAGTGACCAATCGTTCGATATCGGTGGCACCAAAGGAGGAAGCTATAGTAATAATTTGTACCTGGTTGTTGGTTATATCCGGAACTGCATCAATAGGCAGACGGGTGGCCTGGTAGGAACCATAGCCAATCAGGGCAATTATAAATAGCCCTACGATGAGTTTATTCCTCACGGAAAACTCAATTATTTTAGTAAGCATAATTTTTTATTAATCGTTGTTTATAAAAAAAATAAGGAATAGCAAAACACACGCAATTAGATGCGGGAATTAATTGGCTATAAAAAAACGATTAACAGTTTTTGGGCGGTTGCCAGATCGAAGAAAGAAAAATGGAAGAATATAAAAAAGAATAATTCTGTAAATTTTCTTTTTTATAGGTATAATTTATTTTTTGGATTGTTTGATATTCTTGTACTAACGGATAAAATACAACAGAGCAGATACTGGTATAGGATTTAAAAGGTAATTTCATGTCTTTTTCATGATCGGCATCAAATACTTCCTGTCCCTGGTAATGAATGCATAAAAACCCCCAAATAGTCAAATTACGATTTTGCTCTTTATGCTCTATATAATGTTCTACCATTAACGGTAGTTTTATAAGCTCGCCCAACTGAGTTATGGAGAGCAGATAAACCGATAAAAATAATATAGAAAGGTGTTTTTTCACATAACAAATATAATGAAAATTCAGCTGCTTTTTGATATAACTACTTGTTTAGAAATGGTGTAAATAATAATAGTAATACCTTACTATTTTTTGTATGGCAAGGAGTCAAGAAGATTTCTGACAGGATTAATAATTGAGTAAGAGCTTCGTTTTAAAATTGATAAATTTTACTTCCCTGTATTGTTGATTATTTGAAAAAAAGAATATATTTGAAAGCAGAATTTAATTTTTGTATGCAGGTTTTTATTTTAAAACAAAACAATAAAATCTGGTTTAGGGTTTAAAAATCAACATTTAGCGCACTAGTATGATAACTGAATTCTGGATTGAAAAAATAGGAGGAACTTCAATTGATAATGCAACAGTTCAAGATACTGAATCTGTTATTAGAGAAATAATTAAAACAGATCAAGGAATTGACACTTTCTGGGTTGGACACAAAGACAAGGAATATGTGCTTGAAATTCATAAAAGTTTAGATTTATTTTTGATTTTTGGAGAAAATCAAGATAAGCGTTTGCAAATTAAGCTGAAGAATTGGGAGCAGGTAAGAGACTTTATAAGGCATTACTTTAGGGGTGATTTTCTAAGGATAAAAGACGAAATAGAATTGCGATTATCCTCAAAGAGATTAATCTAAAACAGGTAAGACTCTGACTGTGTGAAATTAAAAAAATGTTGATAAATAGTCTGTTCTGTTTTATTTTTAGAGACCAACTACGTTTATAAAATTTTATATTTGGTCTTTGATCAGAGGCTATTAATTTAAAAATATTTACCATGGAAAAAGCTATAAAACTTAAAATCCGTAAGGAGTTAAGTGGTCAACAACAGTTGAATATTATTAAATTGAAAGGTAGTTTAATTTCCAAAGGCTATACAGAAATTATACATATTTTGGACCAGGATGATGAGTTTCATATCAATTCCTTTGAAACTCCAATAGAAAACACTGCTGAAGTTCAGAAGTTTATTACGGCTTTTATCAATAAAGAAAATTTGGGAGATACCATCACTTTTTTAAAATAGAATTTTATTTTAACATTAGAGCGCTTTGTAGAATACCACTAATAAATATTTTAAATTTTCTCTGGGATAAAAAATAATCAAACCGAGTTTAATTCCCCTCTTTTTCTTTAGGCCAGCATGGCTATGTTCAAAATACGAAGATTTATTTTCCCAGTATAAAACTTTAATTTCCGTCTTTCTTTTAAAGCAACTGGGTAGGTGCTATGCCATATTTTTTTTTAAAAGCAAAAGAAAAATGAGAAAGATCCTCAAAACCGACCTCGAGATAAACTTCTGTTGGTTTTTTCCTTTTCTCTGATAATTGATAATATGCCAGTTGCAATCTCTTATCAATTAGCCATTTTTGAGGGGCCTTGAGTATAAGTGCTCGATTATATTATCTTTTAGTTCTGGTGAATTTTTGAGCGTATCCTGAAAGTCTTTTTGGGTGATGGTTTGTATAACACAGGGCTCAATGCTTTCAATTGTGTACAGACTAGGTTTGCCGGTCATAAAACTTTCAATGGAAGACACACCGCCGCCCTCAAAAAAGAACTGTGTTGTGATGTCTTTACCGTTATTGTTTATCCAGGTTCTCAAACACCCTTTTTCAATGAAAAACATGGTTTTTGAAATACTGCCTTCTTCCAGCAGGATTGTCCTGGCAGGCACCTCTATTGAAGTAAAAAGTGGTTTGAAAATACTCCATCTATCGGGGATGGTTTCTGCTTTTTTTGACATGAATACATTCTTTATTTAACCCAAAAGATTATTTATACTACTGTTTGATTACTGCCCAAGTGGCGGTCAGAGGCACATTTTTAAGAATGCCTATAACTATTAGTCTATTTTGTCCGTATGATATCCCTTGAGCCACTGTTCCATTTTCTGGAGCAGCTGTACCTCTTTGGGATCGCCTGTAGGATCGGTGAGCCCGGTGATGGTCCTTTGGTAACTGAACCTCTTATTTTCAAAAAGACAGGTGAATTTTGGAGGCTCGTTGTGTGAGACCAGCCATTTGCCATCACTGGTGCCTTTAATCTCAAATTTCTTCATATCTCATGCTCCCTTAGAATCTGCTGTGGTAATTTTTCAAGCCCCCTAGGATAAACGGCAAAGTTAAGGGTTTATTTCTATTTCGGGCGTTTATGTTACCCGTCAGGTGCTCTTCCCGTTATACGTTGCACCCGAGCGCCAGCGAGCTGGCGAAGCAATCTCTTGTGCCCAGCCTTGGTACAAGAGGATTTTCCGCTTCTCGGGGCTATAGTAGGGTCATCACTGTTGTTTTGTTGTAATCCAGAGTATAAAACTTATAGGTTCTTTAAAATATACCACCTTTTGCCATAAAACGTAAAGTAATAGTATCAATCAATAAAGTTATCGCTAAACTATTTTACTTATTAAGTATTAATACCTATTATTGTAAAAGAAGAACTACGTATTTTTAACCAAACCATTTTTTTTTTAACCATCAGTATTCTTTATAAAACATACTGAAAACATCATGATTTTATGAAACTAAAATTCATACCTTTTATGATTTTGCCCCTGATTGGATTCTCACAGCAGAACAATACAATACCGGCAGACTCCATAAAAGCATCCAATGTTTTTATGCTCGGGGAAGTGATCATTACCGGTCACCAGAATAAGGATACCTTAAACAGGGTAAGTGCAAAAGCAATGCAATCGCAGCATAAAATGGATGTTTCCAGGGCCCTCAATATGCTTCCGGGTGTTACGCTAACCGCATCAGGTCCAAGAAACGAATCCATGGTTTCTATCAGGGGATTTGATTTAAGGCAGGTGCCGGTCTATATGGACGGGATTCCGGTGTATGTTCCCTATGACGGCTATGTTGACCTGGCCCGTTTTACCACTTATGATCTGGCGGCCATTGATGTTTCAAAAGGGTTTTCATCTGTGCTGTACGGTCCCAATTCACTGGGCGGGGCCATTAACCTAGTCTCCAGAAAGCCATCAAAGAAACTGGAATATGACGGCTCGCTCGGAATGATAAACAGCAATGGCTATAGGGCAAACATCAATGTGGGCTCAAATCTGGGAAAATTTTACCTTCAGGGAGGATTTTCTTATTTAGAGAGAAATTCAACCCGGATGCCATCGGGTTTTGCTGCGATGAAAAATGAGGATGGGGAAGAGAGGGACAATTCTTACCGCACCGATCAGAAAATAAGTTTCAAAATAGGGTGGACCCCAAATAAAAAAAGCGAGTATGCACTTGGCTATATCAACCAGCAGGGAGAAAAAGGAAACCCTGTTTATGCGGGCAGCGATACTAAAAACTCTCTTTTGCCAAACGCCTGTTGAACTAAACCTCCGGTAGCTTTCGCTGCGATGATTTAGTACCTTAGTATTTATTAACGTTTAAATAATTGATAATATGGTAACTAAAAAAAATCTCCGGAGGAATTAAGAACGAACAAATATTTGAATCGTGCTTGTAATGAAATTACAGGTTTTTCTGAACTTCTGCATCGTTTTGAGCGAAATATTTCTATTTTAGGACGAAGCAAACGCACTTTTGAAAATTATTCGCGCCATGTGGCCGCAATGGTACTTCATTTTGGTGCTTTACCAACCGAATTACATCCCGAACAAGTTAAAGATTATCTCTTTGAACTGCAACAACGTTCCAATTCACCTTCGCAATCGTATTTTAAACACACTGTTTACGGACTTCGATTTCTTTTAAAAACAGAGAATTTACCTTACGATTATCTTCATTTACCATCGATTCCTAAAGAAAAGAAACTTCCTGTAATTCTGAGTAGGGAAGAGATATGGAAGATGCTTCAACATGCCGATTTGCTCAAACATCGCATTTTAATTGGATTGATTTATAGTTGCGGACTACGTTGTATGGAAGTTCGAAATATTGAATTAAAGCATCTGGATTTTGATAGAAAACTACTTCATATTGTTCAAAGTAAATGCAAAAAAGATCGTTATGTTCCCTTATCAGATCATATCATTCGGGGTGTAAAAAGGTATATTTCAGCCGAACATCCTACCACATTTTTATTTACAGGCAACACCAAAGACGCCAAAGGTTTTGATTCTCGTTACAGTCAGCGTGGCGTACAATGGGCGATTCAATCGGTTTGTAAAAAAGCAGGCATTTTAAAAGATGTGCATACGCATACATTGCGCCACAGCTATGCTACGCATTTGCTCGAAGATGGTGTAAATATTCTTCAAGTTCAGAAACTGCTGGGTCATGAACGCGTGGAGACGACGATGGAATATTTGCATGTTTGCCAGCTCGAAAACCAAAAAGTACACAGTCCAATTGATACCGTTTTTGCTTTATGCAGCCGCAGTGGGAAGTAGCCGATGTGCTGAGAAAAGTCGATTTGTCCAACCAAAACTTTACCGTTCATCAAGAAAAAACGTTAAGAGCATTGACTTTGTGCCGAACTGCTGCTTTGGGCGGACATGTAGATGCTTGTGATGCTTGTGGCAACATTAGTATTAGTTACAACAGTTGTCGCAATAGGCATTGCCCGAAATGTCAAGGTCATAAACGTGAAGAATGGATTCAGGCACGTGAGCAGGATTTGTTGCCTTGTTCGTACTATCATTTGGTTTTTACCCTTCCAGATTCGCTTAATGGATTAGCGATTGCACATCCAAAAATCGTTTATAAAATCTTGTTTGATTCTGTTTGGTCGACATTAAATCAATTCGGAAAAACGGAAGGTTTGCAACTAGGAATGATTGCGATTTTACATACCTGGGGACAAAATTTAAGTTTACATCCACATTTACACTGTATTATTCCTGGTGGTGGAATTGATGCCAACGGTAAATGGAAACGCAAGATAAAAACCGATAAATACTTATTTGCAGTAAAAGCGTTAAGCAAGGTTTTTCGAGCAAAATTTGTTGCCTTGTTACGTAAAGAAAAGCTTGCCGATGCTCATGTTTTGCAAAGTTTATTTGATAAAAATTGGGTGGTTTATGCCAAACGCCCATTTGGAGGTCCCAAACAAGTAATCGAATATTTAGGAAGATACACCCATAAAGTTGCCATCAGCAATCATCGGATTAAAAATGTAACAAATCAAGAAGTTACCATTGCTTATAAAGATTATAAAGACGCAAGTAAAACTAAGCAACTCACCTTAAAAAACTAAGAGTTTACAAGGCGTTTTAGTCTTCATATTTTACCCAAACGTTTTGTAAGAATCAGGCATTACGGTATTTTAAGTAGCAGTTGGAAACGTGGCAAACTGCAACAATTACAACAAGATTTAAATATATCATTCGACCTGAAATCGAAACCAAAACGCAACTTAAAAAATGTTATTGTTGTAAAGTTGGAAATCTGGTTACGTTACATGTCTTTGGGCAACGAGGTCCGCCAAAAGCATATCTTATCGAGAATACACTTGCCTATGTGAATTAGTTTTTACGGGTAAGGGAACTTGTATTTAATTGCGTCGGTAAATCGAAAAATAACAATAAGACAGCACAAGTTCAACCATAAAAAAAGCAGTACTCGTAAAATTACTGCTCGTATATCTTAAAGCTACACTTCGAAAACTCCATAATACGTATTAAGCTTCCTGCGGTTCCGTTCAACGGGCTTTCATCTCGTGCCCTCCGGGCAAGACGAAAGCTTAGTTATTGTGGGCTGGGTTTCTTCGTCAGTCTAAGCTTAATTTATTATGAAGCTGTTTTGTAAACAAAGGCAACCTGTCCAAATTCATTTACAGAACTTTGACAGGCTGCCATTTTATAATAATTGTGGTATGTTTATTTAACCGCTAAAACGTCCAATTTCTCAATAGATGGTGCAGTAGCCAACAATTCAGGTGCATTTTCCATTAACGCCTTTGCAATCTTACCACCAAGATGTGCTTCTCTGCCTTCTTCATCTGAAAAAGTGTCAAAAATGCCAAATGTAGAAGCGTCAATACGAAACGCATACCACGTAACAGTACCTGCTTCTTCATTAGCGAGTGGCAATGCACTTGTGATAAAGGCTTCAACATCTTTTTCTTTTCCTGCTTTAGCTTCTAGTCGAACTAATAATCCTAATTTTTTCATGTCTTTTTATTTTTAAATTAAACCAATTTTGTTTTAACAAATGTAGCACCTTTAAACTTGTGGTGCTTTTTTATTTAGTTCAAAAACTTATGAAAAAAGGTCAAGTTTTCATCATGTTTTTTGGACTGTAACCAAATTCGTTTTTAAAGGCTGTGCTAAAATTTGATAAGCTGTCATAACCAAAGTCCATATAGATTTCTGATGGGGTTGCTTCATTATTAAGCAATAATTTTTTGGCTTTGTTGAGTCGTTTTAGTTGAAACCATTTTCCTGGAGACTCTTGATATAATTGTAAAAATTTCCGCTTAAAAGTAGACAGACTCATATTACATAGAAAAGCGACCTCGTCAATATTCAAACTCGTGTACAGATTTTTTTCAATGACCATTTTAAAAGATAATTCTCTTTCATTGATTAATAATGAATGTAGATAAACAAAAAAACTTTGCCCATACTTATCAGCCAGATACAGTATAATTTCTTCAAATTTCAATTCCAGAATCTTTTGAGAGATTGTTTGATTCAAACCATAAATTTGTTGAATAGAATTAATAAAATGGATAATAAAATTGTCTTTTTCCATAAGGAAATAGGGACTACTGGCCGCTGATTTATTTAAGTCATTTGGGTTAAATAAATGCCCATATTTCAATAAAAAATCATTAATGTTTTTTTGAGAAAAGAAAAAGAGTAGGCAACTATAACTATTTGCCCCTACAATTTCTGTTGTTAAAAAATTCCCCGATGCAAGAAGCAAGGATTGTGTATCATCGATCGAAACGATGTCATTAGAAAAGTGAATGTCCTTTTGTCCGTCCAACAAAAAACTGAATACATTTTTGTTTAGGTTAATCTTATTTTTGGAAACAAGTTTATACGCCTCGTAGTTAGCAATTTGCAGGTCTGAAGTGTCCGTGTAGTTATTTTCAAATAAATCTTCTGGCAAATTTGTAATGTCCATGATAGTGTTGTTTTAAAAAACATTTTGGCATTGTAAATATATTAAAATTCTATTTCAATAATTGTTTGCTCAAGTTTGGATGAATAGGTCGTTTACCCTTGCACACAACGTTCCGGCGCTTGGCGAGGTTGCGAACTTCGGAACTAATTATTTTCTATTAAAGATAAAATTTCTTGCGAAATGTAAACGTGAATTTACTACAAAATTCGCAATCTTGCCAAACGCCTGTTGAACTAAACCTCCGGTAGCTTTCGCTGCGATGATTTAGTACCTTAGTATTTATTAACGTTTAAATAATTGATAATATGGTAACTAAAAAAAATCTCCGGAGGAATTAAGAACGAACAAATATTTGAATCGTGCTTGTAATGAAATTACAGGTTTTTCTGAACTTCTGCATCGTTTTGAGCGAAATATTTCTATTTTAGGACGAAGCAAACGCACTTTTGAAAATTATTCGCGCCATGTGGCCGCAATGGTACTTCATTTTGGTGCTTTACCAACCGAATTACATCCCGAACAAGTTAAAGATTATCTCTTTGAACTGCAACAACGTTCCAATTCACCTTCGCAATCGTATTTTAAACACACTGTTTACGGACTTCGATTTCTTTTAAAAACAGAGAATTTACCTTACGATTATCTTCATTTACCATCGATTCCTAAAGAAAAGAAACTTCCTGTAATTCTGAGTAGGGAAGAGATATGGAAGATGCTTCAACATGCCGATTTGCTCAAACATCGCATTTTAATTGGATTGATTTATAGTTGCGGACTACGTTGTATGGAAGTTCGAAATATTGAATTAAAGCATCTGGATTTTGATAGAAAACTACTTCATATTGTTCAAAGTAAATGCAAAAAAGATCGTTATGTTCCCTTATCAGATCATATCATTCGGGGTGTAAAAAGGTATATTTCAGCCGAACATCCTACCACATTTTTATTTACAGGCAACACCAAAGACGCCAAAGGTTTTGATTCTCGTTACAGTCAGCGTGGCGTACAATGGGCGATTCAATCGGTTTGTAAAAAAGCAGGCATTTTAAAAGATGTGCATACGCATACATTGCGCCACAGCTATGCTACGCATTTGCTCGAAGATGGTGTAAATATTCTTCAAGTTCAGAAACTGCTGGGTCATGAACGCGTGGAGACGACGATGGAATATTTGCATGTTTGCCAGCTCGAAAACCAAAAAGTACACAGTCCAATTGATACCGTTTTTGCTTTATGCAGCCGCAGTGGGAAGTAGCCGATGTGCTGAGAAAAGTCGATTTGTCCAACCAAAACTTTACCGTTCATCAAGAAAAAACGTTAAGAGCATTGACTTTGTGCCGAACTGCTGCTTTGGGCGGACATGTAGATGCTTGTGATGCTTGTGGCAACATTAGTATTAGTTACAACAGTTGTCGCAATAGGCATTGCCCGAAATGTCAAGGTCATAAACGTGAAGAATGGATTCAGGCACGTGAGCAGGATTTGTTGCCTTGTTCGTACTATCATTTGGTTTTTACCCTTCCAGATTCGCTTAATGGATTAGCGATTGCACATCCAAAAATCGTTTATAAAATCTTGTTTGATTCTGTTTGGTCGACATTAAATCAATTCGGAAAAACGGAAGGTTTGCAACTAGGAATGATTGCGATTTTACATACCTGGGGACAAAATTTAAGTTTACATCCACATTTACACTGTATTATTCCTGGTGGTGGAATTGATGCCAACGGTAAATGGAAACGCAAGATAAAAACCGATAAATACTTATTTGCAGTAAAAGCGTTAAGCAAGGTTTTTCGAGCAAAATTTGTTGCCTTGTTACGTAAAGAAAAGCTTGCCGATGCTCATGTTTTGCAAAGTTTATTTGATAAAAATTGGGTGGTTTATGCCAAACGCCCATTTGGAGGTCCCAAACAAGTAATCGAATATTTAGGAAGATACACCCATAAAGTTGCCATCAGCAATCATCGGATTAAAAATGTAACAAATCAAGAAGTTACCATTGCTTATAAAGATTATAAAGACGCAAGTAAAACTAAGCAACTCACCTTAAAAAACGAAGAGTTTACAAGGCGTTTTAGTCTTCATATTTTACCCAAACGTTTTGTAAGAATCAGGCATTACGGTATTTTAAGTAGCAGTTGGAAACGTGGCAAACTGCAACAATTACAACAAGATTTAAATATATCATTCGACCTGAAATCGAAACCAAAACGCAACTTAAAAAATGTTATTGTTGTAAAGTTGGAAATCTGGTTACGTTACATGTCTTTGGGCAACGAGGTCCGCCAAAAGCGTATCTTATCGAGAATACACTTGCCTATGTGAATTAGTTTTTACGGGTAAGGGAACTTGTATTTAATTGCGTCGGTAAATCGAAAAATAACAATAAGACAGCACAAGTTCAACCATAAAAAAAGCAGTACTCGTAAAATTACTGCTCGTATATCTTAAAGCTACACTTCGAAAACTCCATAATACGTATTAAGCTTCCTGCGGTTCCGTTCAACGGGCTTTCATCTCGTGCCCTCCGGGCAAGACGAAAGCTTAGTTATTATAAGCTATTTCCTTGTTTGCTCAAAATATCGTTCACCGTAGTTAGGAATCGTTAAAACAAAACTTGGAGGATAATTACCGTTCGTCATATACATTCTACCTTGTAAAATTTTAAAGTCATCACTAATTGCGGTTCCTTGAATAGTTAATTGAAATATGTCATTTTCAATATTGTGTACTTCTAATTGCCCTTCTACAAACAATCCGTCTTTTGCAGTTCCTATTGAAAATCTTTCATAAGAATAAATTGTAATTTCAACATTATCTTCATAATTCCAATTAGGGAGTAAGTCTTTACTTTTCCATATTCCAATAAAATACCTTTGCTCCAAATTTTTCATATATTTTTGTTTTTTTTATTATTTACGCTTTCCTCGTTTATTTAGTCTCACTGCAATGTCCATCATACAATGAATTTCCTCTTCAAGTTCTTTTCTTCCTAATTTGACTTCTAAATAAGCAAGAGAAAGTTTTGTGCAAATATGGTCATTAACTAAAAATTCAATATTGTCAGGAAATTTAATTTTATTCGTTGCTTTTTGAAATCCTGGAATAGAACAGTAGAATCTTTCTCCAATAGTCCTCCTGACAGTATGGTGCCGGCTATCAAGTAAATCCTTCATTCTACCTCGCAAATTTCCTGTTTCACCAACATATACTATGTTTTCAACATCTTTGAAAACATAAACCCCTGCGGAACTTGGGATTTTAGATGCCCATTCTCTCGTCATTATAACTTTTTTAAAATTATTTTTTGACAATATAGTTTTTTTTAAATTCTCTAAATATTGTTCGGTTTCCATTTACGTTTTCTTTAGCTAGCTTATAACTAATTCATACCAGCAATAAAATGGCTCCAATTTGGTTCTTGAAGCTGGCTTTGTGTCATTAGTAAGATTTTTAAGCGAATATAAGAATAAATATCAAATCTTTCAGTACTGCAGCAATAGCGGTAGCTAAATAATTGTAGCTCGAAAATTATGCAATACTCTTAGGTTCAGGCGCTTTCTTTTAGAATTCACCCGAAGCTGGCTGCGTTTCTTTCTGACTACCGTTTATCCACAGTATCCCGATTGCTTCCCTTTTCTTTTTATCCAAGACCCTGTATGCTTTTGTTTTATTTCAGGAGCAAAGGTAGTCCGTGTCCTTACCCAAAAGCAAGGCCGGGCCTTTCAGGTCTGGCAAAAAATCTCCACCCATGCGGGTTGTATTTTTTGCCTGAGCCTTGCTTTTGGCGGACACTCACCTTTTTATGCTCATGAAACAAAACATAGCATACTGCGGCTCTTTAGACGAATAAAAAAAAATGTCAGAAATGGAAATTGAAATATTGAATAAAGCATGATGAAACAAAACAGCACCTGCTCTCATTGCCGAATAAAATTTCAAAAAAAAAAAGAAAAGTAAAAAAAGTAAAAAGTAAAAATGCGGTGCGGGAAAAAGAAAGTAACAATTTAAAAACTAGAAATCATGAACATCACAGGAAGAGTGACAAGAGATGCGCAGGTACGCACCTTGTCAGACAGCAGACAGGTAGTAAATTTTTCAGTAGCCATAAACGAGAGCTACAAAAACAAAAAAGGCGACAGGGTGGAGCAGACCACCTTTTTCGAGTGCGCCTACTGGATAAGCCCGAGGGTTGCCGAGTGGCTGACCAAAGGCACGGTGGTCGAGCTTACTGGCATGGTAAGCGCAAGGGCGTGGACAGGCAATGACGGGGAACCGCGCGCGGGGCTGAATTTCAATACCTCGAACATCAAACTGCACGGGGGCGGGAAAAAATCCGAAGGGGCGCAGGCAGTGAAAACGGGGCAGAATGCAGAGCAGGGAGAAAACAAAAAAGCCGCCTTAAAAGAGCCTGAGGATGACATCCCGTTTTAACGGTGGGCATTAAAGCGTTTTAAACAATTTTATTTCAAACTTTTAAAATCAAATATCATGGCACATAATATCAATTACAACAGTACAACAGGAAAGTATTCTTTTTTCAGCGTAAAGGAAAAAGCATGGCACGGGCTCGGGCAGATTGTGGAGCAGTACCCGACAAGCGCCGAAGCCATCAGACATGCAGGCCTTGACTATGAGGTGGCTAAAAGCCCTTTATACACAAAAGCATCGGGCATTATCCAAACTGCGGGCGGTATTGAAATGGGCAGTACCGAACTGGCAGTACCTGACAGCTTTGCCACTATCCGCACCGACAGCAATGCCGTTTTGGGTGTAGTAGGGAAAGACTACCAAATCGTGCAGAACCGTGAGGCGTTCAGCTTTTTTGATGCCATTGTAGGCGGGGGCGATGGTATACTGTACGAAACAGCAGGTGCGCTGGGACACGGCGAGCGTATTTTTATTACGGCAAAACTTCCTGATTATATCAGGGTCGGAAATGGGGATGATGTGACCGAAAAATATATTTTCCTGACCACATCCCACGACGGAAGCGGAAGCATCACGGCGGCTTTTACGCCCATCCGCATCGTATGTCAAAACACCCTTAACGCTTCACTCCGCTCTATGAGCAACGTAGTGCGCATCCGCCATACCTCGGGGGCAAAACAGCGCTTAGACGATGCTCATAAAGTAATGGGACTGGCGGATAAACTGAGCAGTCAGTTAGAGGGCATCTTTAATGAATGGTCTAAAGTAAAAGTAACAGACAGTGAAGTTAAAAAACTGATTCAGTTGGCATTATGTCCCAATACCGAAACGCTCGCTTTAATCAAAAAAGGGGGCTGATGATGAAGTGTCTACCGTGTTTAAAAATACCGTTGAGGATGCTTTTGTGTACGCAATGACTAGCGAATCACAGCAAATGGAAACCACTAAAGGCACGCTTTTCGGGGCTTACAATTGCGTGACGGGCTACTATCAGAATGTGCGAAAATACAAGGACAATGAAGCCAAACTGCAGTCCATTGTCATGGGAGGCACAGCTCAGGGAAAAGCCCAAAAGGCATTTGATTTATGCACGGCTTTTCAGGCAGATGGCGCAGAAATCCTAAACCTGAATTAGGAAGGCAGATAACCAAAGGCTGTTGCGAAACCGTGACAGCCTTTAAAATCAGGTTTTAGTGATGCGATAGCAGGGCTGAACATCTGGACAATTGACTAACATAAAAATGCAGGAATTATGGCAAGAAAGCACAGTAATAATTTTGAGTTTATACTGTATCTCTATAATGAATTTGTCAGCAAACACCGAAGTACAGGCAAGGAAGCCCGTGTGTATTGGCATATTTTGGACATGTATATAGAACTGGGGCTTTTAAAAAAAAGCCGGACAGCCGAAAAGAAGTATGCCCAAAAGCTTGTAGCCATCATCAGGGAAGCGGTAATGAACTGGAATACCCATCTGCTTATCTTAAAAGGGGAAGAGGGAGAAAAGGAATATCAGGAAAACATGAAAAGCTATATTGAACGCCTTTACAGGTTAGGGCATGATGAGCAGAGTGTTATGGAACTAGTCATTAAAAAATTAAAATTAAATTATGGAAACGACAACTAATTTTTTCAATCAGATAGCCCAGTTGCAGATCATTGGAGATTTGCACATTACCATTGCAAAAGGGGCGGAGGGCAGGCTTATCGTACTGGTTATGCTTCAAAACGAGGGGTGCGGGGACAATGCCAAACACAGCATACCGCCGTTAAACCTAAGAGGAACAGCCGAAGAACTTGACAGCGGGTTTTTTGAGAATATCACTACGCCAATTGAGTCTGCCTCGGGTCTTATGGTGGACATGGAAGGCTATATGAAACAGCTTGAAGATACCAAAAAGCAGTCGGCTATGGAAAAAGAGAAAGACGTCAAGCAGAAAAAAGAGCAGGAAGCCAAGGACAAAAAATTCAGCGAAGCCATGGCAAAGGCGGACGAACTGGAAAAAGAAGGGAAATTTCGTGAGGCATGGATAAAAGTTCCTGAAATACATGAGTTTCCACTAAAGGCGGAGCAGATACGCAAGAGAAAAGCCGAACTGTCGGCAAAATTTTCGCCCGACCTTTTCGGCAGTGCGACAGAGCCCGCAAAGAATGAACCGCCTCGGGAGGTACTTTTTCCTGAATATGCCAATGAGCAGGAGCATGAAACGGACGAGGAAGAAACAGAGGTAGAAGACATGGAAAACTGGGAAGACGAGAACGAAGAGCAAGGATATTAATTTAAAATAAAAAAGTCATGTTATTAGCTACACAATTACAGCGGGTTTTTATACTCAAAGACAAAGGGCAGGAAATCAGGCTTTCCGACCCCGAGCCAAGATGGAGCACCGAAGCGGTACTGAATTTTTATGCCCCGACTTATCCGATACTGACCACCGCCAAAATTTCTGCCCCTGTTATCAGGGACGATGCGGTGGAGTACCGATTTGAAACGGTAATGGGAACAAAGGGATAACCAAAAATTTTAAGCCATGAATTATGCAACAGACAATCATATCGGGAACAGTGCAACTGCCCGAGCGAAAAAGACAAAAACAGCTTCACGCACAGCTCGCAGGGTTTATGGGTTGGATGCAGAGACCCAAGGACGCAGGCGAGGTGCAGAAAGACAAGCAAAGGTCAGTGCCTGCGGGAATGCTACCGATGGTTTTCTAAAGGTTTCTTTTCTGCCTAAAATGCAACATAGCAAAGCCCTGCAGACTGGTCAGGAAACTGCAAAAATGCAGAGTGATTTTTATCTCTCTCTTGACTGTCTTGCCATGCATTACGGGATTGAACCAATGCAAACTGGGCAGTTTGAATATCCTTATAATATGGCACTCGGTCTGTGGGATATAGAGGAAAAATTAGGTAAGAGTGTTTTAAACTGCCCCGAAATACGTCTGCTACAGGACGTGGAGAAAACATATTTTATAAGCGAGGAAAAATTCAATACAGGCACAACCCTATATTATATCCCTATTCATCCCATTTACGAGATGCTAAAAGACCCGAAATACAAAAAAAATGCGCATCTGCTTTTATCGGTCTGCTCTTATCTCTATCATAGTGTAGAGATTCCCTACCATAGGGAGCAGGGCAGTTATTTGTACTGGCTCTATGAAATGCATAGGGAATGGACAGAGCAGGACGATGACAGGGAAGAAAACCAAAGGTATGTGCGGGAGTTTGACAAGGCGGAAATGATTGGCGACTGTATGGAACAGAAGATTTTTAACCGTATGAATTTAGAGGTCTTTGAAAAGCGTTTAAATAGTTTTAAAAGCCGTGATAAATTTGACGAGAAATGCATTCAAGTGGCACGAAAAGCCTTTGAATTGTACACCTGCTATCCCAATGAAAGCATTTTTAGAAATGCGCCCATACATGAATGTGAGGAAGATCAAGACATGCAAAGCGAGAGGATCGGGATTGAAAAGTACATTTCCTTTATCTCGGATACTACAGGCTGGCTTTATGAAAGCTTATCGGAGAGCATCAATAATGAGTTTAACGAATACGGTTCAATGGATGAGCCGACGATTTTTAAACGCTTTGACGGAACTGAAATCGAGAGCAATAGCCTTGATTTTGAAAGCCGTCTGTTTGCCCTTTTGGACGATTTCTGCGAATTATTGTATAACTATAAGCAACATGAAAATGAATAATGCAATTGATATAACAGAGGATTTCGGGACGCTCTACCATCCGAAATCCGCCCTTGTTTTCTATGAAAGTAAAGGTTTAGATAAAGAAGTATATGTAGAGCATTTTGATATGGATAGAAACGGCACGCCTATCAATGCTCATCCGCTCACAGAGCGTGAAGCAGGGGCACTCGCAAAAGCCCTTATGACCGAAAATCAGAAGCAGACCGCCTTTTTGAAGTCGGGCGGGATTCTGCCGACAAATATCCTGCATAGCAATCCAAGCAGGGACAAAGGCGCTGTGATATGGTACACCAAATCCCAAAAAAGACCGCTTTATTTTATAGAGGGTTTAGGGATTCCGAGCGGTCAGGGGTTTGTGCCTCCCATGATGTGGCAGGCAAGCAAAAACAGCCTGCGGGTATTTGCGCTTTTAAGTAACAGGAGACCTACGGAAAAAACACTACTGTACTATGCACCATTTTTTAATATTTATGAAGACGGCAGGGTATGTATGGGGTCTGTTAGTATTGAGATAAAAGAATCTGACTGCGTTGAGGAATTTACAAAGGCGTGGGAGGATTATTTCTTTAACAGCTATTTCAGCCACCTTATGGGAGAAAACAGCCCTGTAAAGGGCAACTGCGTGAGCCTGTGGAAAGACCTTGTTACATCGGACAGAACCTTTCCGACACCATTATTGAAAAGCAGTAACAAAACACTTAAAAATTTATTGTCATGAAAACAAGCAAAACCAAAATGCATTTTACAGACCCGTATCTGATTAGCCCGACCAATCCCATAACCATTAATCTTATCGGGGGAGGCGGTACAGGCTCAAAGGTATTGACCGCCCTTATGGAAATGAACCACAGCCTCACGGCTCTCGGGCATGCAGGGCTTTCGGTACGCCTTTGGGATGATGATATTATCACAAATGCCAACCTTGGCAGACAGCGTTTTGCGCCAAGTGAGGTCGGACTTAACAAATCCGTGGCACTTATCAACAGAGCCAACCGTTTTACGGGCACAAACTGGAAATCGGAAACCGTAAAATTTCAAAAGGACAGCTTTGGAAAACTGCCCGATAATGCGAAAGCCACTATTTACATAACCTGCACGGATAGCGTGAAGTTCCGTTTTGATATTGCAGAAATATTAAAATACAGCAACCAAAGATACCATAGGGACGACCCGAAATACTGGATGGATTTTGGCAACAGCCAGTATACGGGACAGGTCATCCTGTCCAGTATTGGGGAAATTCCACAGCCCAATTCCGAAAAATTTGAAACCGTGGAGCGCCTGCCTTTTGTGACCGAGGAATTTGGGGAGCTTTTACGTCAGTCTGAACAGCAGGACGACACCCCAAGCTGTTCGCTTGCCGAGGCGCTCGAGAAGCAGGATTTGTTTATTAATTCTGCTTTGGCGCAGATGGGATGCTCGCTGTTATGGAACCTGTTCCGTGAGGGCATGACAGCAAACAGGGGATTTTTTCTGAATCTGAAAGATTTTCGCTCTCAGCCCATTGGGGTGTGATAAGCCCGAGATCGGGCGGCAAAAAGACACTCCTTCCTCTCGGGCGGAGCATCTTTTTGCGTTTAAAACGGTGGAGCGCTTTTGCCAAAATGCAGTGCCCGCTATTTTACCAAACCCGCTGCTTTTTTTTTAAGGGATGTTTATCATCCCTTTTGCTGTTTTTGGACGGACTTCTTTTCTTTCGGGGGCGGCCAAAGATAAGAAGCAAAAGAAGAACGCTTTTTGTAGTGGCTTTCATTTTAATTGTTCAATAGGCTGTTTTTTCCAGCGCGAAAAGCCTTTGAAAAGATACGCGATGTTTTCAAACTCAATAAAGGCAACGAGCTCTTTTTTGCTCTGTATTTTAAAGCCCCTGTAGCACTGAAATTGTCGGAGCGGTATATCGGCCAGTTCTCCAAAGCTGCTAACATCCAAAACTCCAAACGTGCTGTTCATTCTTCTGCTGAAAGGAAAAAGGCTGTTAGAGATCAGTTTCTGACGGTCTTTTTCTTTTTTGTCTTTTTTATCTTTAGCGGGACTGGCATTTGCTTTTATCTCGCGTTTTAACTCCCGCAGTTTTACTATATACTGGTCAATTTCTAAAGTCAGTTCGGCCGCCCTCTTTTCCTTGTCGCAGCTGCTCTGGTTAAGTTCCTGTGCATATTGGGGCGGAGATCCAAACTGCTGTGCCGCCTGGCCGGGTGTCATTTGATCAATGAGCAGTTTATGAAGTACATCGTACTCCTTCTCTGAGAGCAGTTTTCTTGACATTTCAATATAAAATTAGATAAAAATATACCTGGGTGATTTGAAATTCTAACAGAAGATATATTTCGTTTGATTAAGGATATATATACCAAAACAAAAAAGAGCAAACGGAAATTTGCTCTTTTACGATTCTTTAAAATCAGCTAAAATCGTAGCCTGATATTCTGTCTGTTTTAAAGATTATTCTGTGTTAGTTTGCACAGGCTTATAATGTTAGGATGATTCTTGTCTTATTTTTTAATGCAAAGAACACACTCTCAAAGGTATGAAAAACAAAATAAATTTAAGCTATTAACTTACAAAATTATTGATTTTCGCTCTTGAAGTCCTTTTAGCGTAATAGTGCTTTCATCGGTATCTGAGTTTAATACTATCATACCAGCATTCTCTAAACTAATAAGTGCATCTAAAACCTGAGCCTGATATTCTCTTTCAAAAGAAATAGGATCACGTACGAGGTCATTCGGAAACAAAGCCATCGTTAATTCTTCTAAACTGGATGACCTACTGGGGTTTCGGGCCAGAATTTTGAGAATATTTTCCAATAATTCAGTCATGACTTTCATAAAAATAGTTTTACCCTAAGATAAGAAAAAGTTGTTGCTATGGCAACCTTTTCAATAATTTAATTACTTTGTACATATGCTCCTTAGGTCTCTAGTCAGCATTGTTAAACTGGAAACTCAGCTTTTTTTCATTTTCGAAATTATCAGAAATCCACACGTCAAAGGACTGGGAAACTAAGGACTGCGAGGTATAGTACAGCCTGAACTCTTTGGATTTCAGCGGGTATAAGTCATTAGGACTGTAAAAACCAGTGATATTGATCATCTAATTCCAATTTAAATTGACCACCAAGTTTTGGTTTAAATTGACCACCTAATTTCGGTGCAAAGTGAGCACCTCCATTTTATTTTAAAGAACTACTTTTTTCATTTGTTAATTTATATTCAAATATAGATAAATAATTATCCCTTATTTATGCTTTTTTTCTTTCTCATAGATTCTCCGTGTAATTCAACCCTGTGCGATTGATGTATTAACCGGTCTAAGATTGCATCTGCTATGGTTTTTTCGCCGATTATATCATACCATCCTTGTACGGGGATTTGCGAGGTTACAATGATAGAACCGTTATTATGTCTGTCTTCAATGATCTCTAATAGTGTAATTCTGTTATGATTGTCGAGAGCCTGCAGTCCAAAATCATCTAATATAATAACATCCTGCCTTTGTATTTTAGCAAGTTCTCTTAAGTAAGTGCCGTCTGCTTTTGCCATTTTTAATTTTGCGAACAGTTTTGAAGTATTAAAGTAACTTACTTTATATCCTTCTATGCAGGCTTGATAACCTAGAGCAGTTCCTAAAAAACTTTTGCCCACACCAGTACTTCCTGTTATTAAAACATTTTCGTTCTTTTCAACAAAATTACACTCTGCAAGACGAAGTATAAGATTTCTGTCAATATTGCGTGACTGGTCAAAATTAATACTCTCAATATTTGATTTGTAGTGGAAGCGTGCATTTGCAATACTTCGTTCGATACGCCTGTTATGTCTTTCATCCCATTCGGCATCTATCATCATTGATATAAATTGATCGAGTGTATAATGATCAGTTTTGCCACTTTCAATGGCTGTTTTAAAAGCGTTATGCATTCCATGAAGCTTCATTTGCTTCATTTTTGTTACGGTAGATTCATTCATGGTATATTGATTTTTAGTTAAAGTAATGTTTTCCTCTGATGTTATTGTGCTCAGGAAGATCCTGTTCTTTTTCCTGTTCAAATGGTATTTTATCTAGACTGTTCTCTAAGATGTTGTTTATAGTTTTAAAGTTGTAAATTTTAAAGTCCAGAGCACGTTTACAGGCATTTATTAATCTTTCCCTGCCTACCTTTTTTTCAAAAGATAATATGCCTAAACAGCTTTTATACGCCTGTTCAGGATGGCTTCTGCTGTCGATAATATGCATAATGTATTCTCCAACTGACGGATCAATGCTGTTTGCCCATTCAATAAATCTAAAGGCACTCCATTCCGATACAAATTGATGTGTACTTGCCAGATGTTCTGGGTTTGTAGTATAGATGTAAGGCTTGGGATTTCTACTGTGAGTAGCTATGCGATTGTATTTGAAGTAGATTTCAACGGTTGATTTTGTATACAATAGTTTGACTTTTTTCTTTAAATATTGATAAGGCACACTGTAGTAGTTTTTGTCCTGGCTTAATTGAACATGGCCATTTTGCATAACTGTTGCCATTGAATGATATTTAATTTCAAAACGTTCAAGAGGAAGCGGTTGTAATTCATGCTTCTCGTCTTCAATAAATAACTCAAAACGAGAGTATGGACGTCCTGTGAGCTTTCTGTTATTATGATCGTCAAGCAAGTACCATATAGTTTGATTTAACTCTTCTATGCTAAAGAATTCTATATCCTTTAAATTTGCATAAATTCTTCTATAAAGTATTTTAACCGCTCCTTCAACCAAAGATTTATCTCTTGGTTTGTATGCTCTTGCAGGCAGAATAGTGGTTTCATAGTGTTCCGCTAAATCTGCAAGAGTTTCATTAATGGTGGGCTCGAAGCGATTGCTTTTGATTACGGCAGATTTTAGATTGTCTGGCACAATTGCAGCAGGAGTGCCTTCAAAAAAGCGTATCGCATTTTCTACTGAAGCAACAAAATCTTCTTTTTGCTGGCTCATAGAAGCTTCTGCGTACGTATATTGGCTTGCTCCAAGAATGGCAACAAAAAACTGTACTTCCTTGATTTCAGAGGTTGATTTGTTGATAATTGAGAGTGTCTTTCCTGCGTAATCCACATACATTTTATCTCCAGCTTTATGAATCATATGCATTACTGGATTGACTTTATTGCTCCATTTGGAGTAGTGGAATCTAAATTGAGAGATTCTAAATCCATCTGGATTTAAAGAGATATAGCGCTCCCACATGCCATACATGGTTACGCCAGTTTTCTTTAATTCCCGCTCCATTTGTGGAAAGAACTCATAGACCTTCTGCATCCTTGGGGTGGTAATCTCTTCTGTGCTTTGGGAAAAAAGTATGTCTAATTCTGAATCTGCTTTTTGATTAATGGATTCAAGACTTAATCCAAGTACTTCAAATAAAGAGATGTATTTTTTTACGGTATTTCTGGAAAGAGATAAATACTTGCTAATAAACAATTTGCTCTTACCACCACAATGTAATTTAATTACTTTTCTAATTTTATTCATGTCTATTGTATTATTTGCCATAGTCTGTAGTTTTATACAGATCCATGATTAAACAACATGAAAAAGAAGTAGCTTTTTGATGGTCACTTTGCACCGAAAATAGGTGGTCAGTTTAAATTGAAATTAGGTGATCAGTTTGCTCCGAATCGAGTGATCATTTTAAACTGAAAATCTATGGTCAATTTGACCGTTTTTTCCAGACTGGTATTAATTGCATCAAATATTGATATTTAATTTACTATTTCATTACGGAAATCCATAATGACAATTTAAAGTCTTGTTTCAAAAATATCGATTAAATTATACTATACATCGAGTAAAAATACCTGTTTACTCTAAGTTGAAGTTTATTTTGAATTACAATAAGTCATTATTTATTAACATCTAATTTAAATGATATTTTGATATTTAAGTATTTTATTAGATCTTATGATACTTGTAAAGAACTCTGAAAGGAATAGTAGTAATACAAGTTAAGAAAGAATTTGATGTTTACTTAAGGCAATTATATTCAAATCTTTTACTCTTTGTTACGTTGTACTTGATAACACATGGATTATTTTTTTAATTAAGTATTTCATGTGCTTAAGAGTATTTAGTAGTAAATAAATCAAATACGTTAAGTAATATGAAGTCAGCCTATTTATACGTTCGTGTAAGTACGGACGAACAAAAAAGAAAAGGTTACTCCTTGCCAGAACAGGAGGACAGACTATTGAAGTATTGTAAATATTACGATATCGAAGTTAAAGGAATTTATCGTGAAGACATCTCTGCGAAGAATTTCAATAGGCCAGAATGGAACCAATTATTCTCAGAAATCAAAAAGAAATCATCAGGAGAAGATAAAAATATACTATTTATCAAATGGGATCGATTCAGTCGTAATATTGAATATGCGTACGAAATGATTGGAAAGCTTCGTAGATATAAAACAATAGCAAAGGCTATTGATCAGCCAATTGATTTCTCTGTGCCGGAAAGTACAGTTATGCTGGCTGTATATTTAGCTGTTCCGGAAGCAGAAAATACCCGGAGAGCTCAAAATACTGCGAACGGCATTCGTCGAGCAAAGTTGATGGGCAGATATCCTAGTAAGGCACCACTAGGATTTATCAATTTGACATCAATGGATGGTAAAAAAGGTATTGCTCCTAAGGAGCCTGAAGCCGAAATTATAAAATGGGCTTTTTATCAAGTTGCAAAGAATGATCATAAAATAACTGAAATCATGAAAATAGCTAATGATAAAGGTTTAATATGTTCAAGATCCCATTTTTTCAGGATTTTGCACAACCCAGTTTATTGCGGGCTTATACCAGTCAAAATTGACTCTAGTGAAGAGCAGATGGTAAAAGGATTACACGAACCTTTAATAGCAGAGTCTTTATTTAATCAGGTTCAGTCCGTTATTAATACAAAGAGAAGAACTACTGCTAAAAGAAATGATTTACAATCATTATTTTTTCTTAGAGGTTTTTTAACGTGTCCTGTTTGTGATCGAAAACTTAGCGGAAGTGTTTCAAAAGGAAGGTCAAAAAAATACCCATATTATCATTGTCATGATGGCTGTAAAACAAGAATAGATGCGGTCTTTCTTAATGATTGCTATCAAAATAAACTACAACAATTAATACTCTCAAATAAAACAATTGAATTATTTAAGAACATTTTAGAAGACCAAAATATAAAGACACAGAAAGCAAGTTATTTATACGCCCAAAAATTATTAGAGAGGAAAATAAAAGAGGAGAGAGTAATCCTTTCTCGAGGCAGGAAATTATTTATAGCCGGAATATTAAAAATTGATGACTACAATGAATTAAAAAAAGAGAACCAAGTCAGCTACAAATATCTTAAAAAGGAAGCACGTGATATTACTGCTAAATTAAAAGCCATTGATAAAAAAAACCAATTAGAAGAGAAAGCGTTAGTCGAAATCTTTCAAAGATTTTCTGAATTTGATGTCTCAGACAAAAGGCATCTTGTAAATCTTATTCCACCGATTGATATTGATTTTAAAACAGGGACACTTTCTTTAAATCTAAATCAAGCATTTTTAAAAATACTATCAAAAAAAAGTAACCGAAAAAAAAACAGAAAAAATGAATTTCATTGAGAAGAATGTTTCAGTAGAAAAAGCCGTTATTATTCTTGCTAAGAACGGTATTCAGGTAGATGAGAAGGAAGCAAAAATTATTTTGGAATTACTATATTTAGTATCAAAAAATTACGATAAACCAAAAGAGAAAAAAATCCTATATCCTTAATGGGACTTCAAACCATCGTTCAGCTTCGATTAAATCTCAGACAAAGCCACTTTTAGACTGTTTATTTCAAACAGACTAAGAATTCCTTGTGAAAAAATTCGAACCATAAAATATTAGGCCGTAAAGGCTTGAAAAATCTACAAATTTGTGCATAAAAAAAGAGACAACTATTATATAGTTGTCTCCTTAAGTGACCTCGACTGGATTCAAACCAGTAACCTTCTGAGCCGTAATCAGATGCGCTATTCAGTTGCGCCACGAGGCCTTTTTGTTATCAATTAGCTAATTTTTCGTAGCTTTGTTGATTGCTTATTGCGGGTGCAAAGATAGACATAAATGTGACATATACAAACATAAAATAACATAAAAATTAAAAAAAATGCAGATTAAAAATTATATACGTGATATTCAAGACTTTCCAAAAGAAGGAATTTTGTTTAAAGATATCACTCCGCTGCTAAATGACCCAATTGCAAGAAAAGAATGCCTTGAAATTTTAGTAAAATCATTAAAAGATCAAAAAATTGATAAAGTAGTAGGAGCAGAGAGTCGAGGGTTTTTCTTCGGAATGTTATTAGCGCAGGAATTAAACGCAGGCTTTATTCCTGTAAGAAAGCCAAATAAACTGCCATATGAGACGATTTCTGCTTCGTATGAACTCGAATATGGTTCTGATAATTTAGAGATGCATACAGACGCTATAAAGAAGGGAGAGCGTATTTTGATTCACGATGATGTTTTAGCAACAGGAGGAACCGCAAAAGCAGTTTGTGAACTTGTAGAAAAACTTGGCGGTGAAATTGTACAATGCAATTTTTTAATGGAGTTGTCTTTTCTAAACGGTCGTGAAAAAATTAAAGATTATCCAATCTTTTCTGCGATTACGTATTAGATTGTATAAATAGTAAAATAAAAAAAATCCCAATTCTAAAATTACTTCAGAATTGGGATTTATTATTTCTAGTGATTTTTTTATCTTAAACTTGCTCCAAGTTCAGTTTCAAAAGTCTGCTGTAATTTAGACATGATTTTATCAATCTGAGTGTCAGTAAGCGTTTTAGTATTGTCTTGAATTGTAAAACTCAAAGCATACGATTTTTTGCCTTCTGGAAGTTTTTCACCTTCATAAACATCAAATAAATTAATATCCTTTAAAAGTGTTTTTTCCGTTTGCTTAGCCAAGTTAAAAATGCTTTCGTACGATGTGTTTTTATCAATCAATAAAGCTAAATCTCTACGTACTTCAGGATATTTAGGAATCTCAGTATATTTAATTTTTCCAGTGATGATTTTTAAAATTAAATTCCAGTTAAAATCTGCATAGTACACATCTTGTTTTATTCCAAAATGCTTTAATATAGATTTTTTAATTACTCCAGCTTCTACTAATACATCATTATTGTAAGTAATCGCAGTTCCTTCAGAAAACACATCTGATTGTACTGGTGCATTCGAAATTTTTTCAACTCCTAAACGAGCCAAAATACCTTTTACATATCCTTTCAATAAGAAGAAGTCAGTACCTTTTTGCGGATTTGTCCAAGACTCTTTATTCCTGTTTCCAGAGATCAATAAAGTCAAATGTTTATGCTCTTCGTAACCGCTTAAAAACTTATGGTATGTTTTTCCGAATTCAAATAATTTTAAATCAGAATTACGTCTGTTAATATTGTATGAAACAGCTTCAAGTCCAGAAAACAATAAAGATTGACGTAACGCTGCCAAATCACTGCTCAATGGGTTTAACATTAAAACATTATGCTCTTCTTTTAAAGAAGCCGATAATTTTGCATACGAAGCCGTTGTCAAAGAGTTCGCCATCATTTCATGAAAACCTTGTGAATTCAATTGTGAAGCGATTGTATTTTGTACTTTATAATCTTCTGTTCTTGGCGAATTAGCAACTGTTGCATTGAATTTCTTAGAGAAATTAATATTGTTGTAACCGTAAACTCTCAGAATTTCTTCAATTACATCAATTTCACGCTGTACATCTACACGATAAGCAGGAATAGTAAGTCCTAAACCAGAATCAGAAACACTGTTTACTTTAATATCTAAAGAAACTAGTATTTTTTTGATGGTATCTTTTGGAATTTCCTGTCCAATAATTTTCGAAACATGGCTGAAATTCAACAAAACAGCAAAATCTTCTACTTTTTTAGGATAAACTTCTATAACATCCGAAGTTATTTTTCCACCTGCCACTTCTTGAATTAAAAGCGCAGCACGTTTCAAAGCATATTCAGTAATAGTTGGATCAATACCTCTTTCAAATCTAAAAGAAGCATCAGTGTTTAATTGATGTCTTTTTGCTGTTTTACGAACACTTACCGCATCAAAATAAGCACTTTCAAGGAATATAGTAGTTGTACTTTCAGAAACACCAGATTTTTTACCTCCAAAAACTCCCGCAATGCAAAGCGGTCCTTTTTCGTCGCAGATCATCAAATCCTCTTTGTGCAATGTTCTTTCAACATCGTCTAAAGTTGTGAATTTTGTTCCCTCAGGAAGTGTTTTTACAATAACTTTTCCGTTAATTTTTGCAGCATCAAAAGCATGCAGAGGTTGACCTAATTCATGTAATACATAATTAGTAACGTCAACAATATTATTTTTTGGAGTTAAACCAATGGCTTTTAAACGATCTTGTAACCAGCTTGGAGATTCTTGTACTGTAATTCCTGAAATGGTTACACCGCAATATCTTGGAGCCAAAAGAGGTTCCTCGACATTAACATCGATTTTAAGCGTACGCATATCCACTCTAAAGTTACTTACAGAAGGTGTAATTAACTCTATGTTTACACCACGCTGCAGCATTCCTGCTCTTAAATCACGTGCAGTACCATAATGACTCATCGCATCAGCACGATTTGGTGTTAATCCAATTTCAAAAACTTCATCATTTGTAATTTGAAAAACTTCGGCAGCTGGAGTTCCTGGAACTAGTTTATCGTCTAGAACCATAATTCCGTCATGACCAGTACCAAGACCTAACTCATCTTCGGCACAAATCATTCCGTGACTTTCCTGTCCGCGAATCTTACCTTTTTTAATAGTAAAATCACCGCCGTCTTTATCGTATAAAACAGTTCCAATAGTTGCAACCGGAACTTTTTGTCCTGCAGCAACATTTGCAGCACCGCAAACAATTTGTATAGGCGCTTCTAAACCAATATTTACAGTTGTAACTTTTAATCTGTCGGCATCAGGGTGTTTTTCGCAAGTCAGTACGTGTCCTACAACAACCCCTTCTAAACCGCCTTTAATAGATTGGTATTTTTCGACAACTTCAACCTCAAGACCTAAATCTGTCAGTAATTCTGAAGTTTCCGCAGATGTCCAATCTGTTTTAATGAATTGTTTTAACCAGTTGTAAGATATTTTCATGTTAGCTTTATTATTCTTGTATGAGGTTACAAATATAAGAATTGCGCATTGTAGTAAGAAACAATTTATTTGGTTTTTTCGAGTAAGACATTTTTTAAACTAAATCACTAACGATCAGTATATAATCATATTTAGTATTAATTTTTTAATAAAAATTCATTAAAAATTAGATAAAAAAACGAATGTGTAATTTTTGTGCTATTAGATGAATGAATAATGCTATTCTGTTTCTAATTATGAAACTAAATTTGATACAAATCAAAAATTTACTAATTATGAGCACAACCACACAAAGACCTGAATTTAAGGCAAAATATGACAATTATATAAACGGAAAATTTACAGCTCCAATTTCAGGAGAATATTTTGACGTAGTTTCTCCAATAGATGGAAAGGTGTTTACCAAGGCGGCTCACTCAGGCAAAGAAGATTTAGAAAAAGCTGTAGACGCAGCACATGAAGCATTTAAGACTTGGGGAAAAACATCGGTAACAGAACGAAGCATTTTACTAAATAAAATTGCACAAAAAATTGAAGATAATCTAGAGTACATAGCAACTGTTGAAACTATAGATAACGGAAAACCTATTCGTGAAACTCTTGCTGCCGATATTCCGCTGGCAATAGATCATTTTAGATATTTTGCAGGTGTAATACGTGCCGAAGAAAGCTCGATTGCCGAATTGGATTCGCAGACAGTTTCTATAGCTTTAAGCGAACCATTAGGTGTCGTTGCACAGATTATTCCGTGGAATTTTCCAATTTTAATGGCTGTTTGGAAAATAGCTCCAGCTCTAGCAGCAGGAAATACAATAGTTTTAAAACCAGCCGAAAGTACACCTATATCTATTATGGTGTTAATGGAACTTATTGGAGATATTCTTCCTCCGGGAGTCTTAAACATTGTGAATGGTTTTGGTGCTGAGCTTGGTCGTCCATTGGTTACCAATAAAAAAGTTTCAAAAGCAGCATTTACCGGATCTACAACAACAGGACGTTTAGTGATGCAATATGCAACGGAGAATATTATTCCAGTAACTTTAGAATTGGGAGGGAAATCTCCAAATATTTTCTTTCCATCGGTAGCAGATCATGATGATGATTTCTTTGATAAAGCCATTGAAGGTGCAGTTTTATTCGCTTTAAACCAAGGTGAAATTTGTACTTGTCCGTCAAGATTATTAGTTCATGAAGATATTTATGACAAGTTTATAGCCAAAGTAATTGAAAGAACTGAAGCTATAATCGCTGGAAATCCGTTAGATAAATCCACTATGATTGGAGCACAGACATCATTAGTTCAGAAAGAAAAAATCATGTCCTATATAAAATTAGGTAAAGAAGAAGGTGCAGAATTATTAACAGGAGGTGATGCGAATCATTTAGGCGGCGATCTTGAAGGTGGTTATTACATAAAACCAACACTATTTAAAGGTCATAACAAAATGAGAATTTTTCAAGAAGAGATTTTTGGGCCAGTCTTGGCAGTAACAACTTTTAAAACTACCGAAGAAGCTATCGAAATTGCAAACGATACAATGTACGGATTGGGAGCGGGAGTATGGACACGTGATGCTCATGAAATCTACCAAGTTCCAAGAGCAATTCAATCTGGACGTGTTTGGATTAATCAATATCATTCATATCCAGCAGGAGCGCCATTTGGAGGTTACAAACAATCTGGAATTGGGCGTGAGAATCATAAAATGATGCTCAGTCAATACCGTCAGACAAAAAACATGCTTATTTCTTATGATAAAAAGAAATTAGGTTTCTTCTAGAAAACATTATCCCTATTAATATAAACCTGAGCATAATAATTTAATTGTTATGCTCATTAAATCAATCTTTGTTATGTTACCAAAAACAATGAAAGCAGCAGTTATTAGAGAATTTGGTTCTCTTTTAAAAATTGAAGAAGTTGAAGTAAAACGACCGGGAAGAAATGAAATTCTTGTAAAAGTGATTGCAAGCGGTGTTTGTCACACAGATTTGCACGCCGTTGAAGGCGATTGGCCGGTAAAACCAAAAATGCCGTTAATTCCCGGACACGAAGCTGTAGGTTATGTTGCAGCAGTAGGTCAAGATGTGAAAAATGTTAAGGAAGGTGATGCTGTAGGAGTGCCTTGGCTTTACAGCGCTTGCGGAGGCTGTGACCAATGTATTACTGGATGGGAAACATTATGCGACAGTCAGCAAAATGGCGGTTATAGCGTAGACGGAGGTTTTGCCGAATTTGTAATTGCTGATGCAAGATATGTTGGAATTTTACCTTCAAATGTAAATTTTATGGAAATGGCTCCGATACTTTGTGCTGGAGTTACTGTTTATAAAGGTCTAAAAGAAACAGAAGTAAAACCTGGCGAATGGGTTGCAATTTCTGGAATTGGCGGATTAGGACACGTTGCTGTTCAATATGCTAAGGCAATGGGAATGCATGTTGCAGCAATTGATGTTGCAGATGATAAACTTAACCTAGCAAAAAAACTGGGTGCAGACTTAGTAGTTAATGCAAAAAATCAAAATCCTGGAGAATATTTAAAAAAGGAAGTCGGTGGAATGCATGGGGCATTGGTAACTGCAGTTTCTCCTATAGCTTTCAAGCAAGGTCTTGAAACCTTAAGGAGAAAAGGTACAATGGCACTCAACGGACTTCCGCCAGGTAATTTTGATTTATCAATTTTTGATACGGTTTTAAACCGAATTACAATTCGTGGCTCTATCGTTGGTACTCGTAAGGATATGAAAGAAGCAATAGAATTTGCCACCGAAGGAAAGGTGAAAGCTACTGTAACTGCCGAAAAACTAGAAAACATTAATACTGTTTTTGATAAAATGAAAAAAGGTCAGATTGAAGGACGAGTCGTTCTTGATATTGCAAATATTTAATTGGTAATGCAAAAAGCAGTAAATTTATAACAATAAGTTTACTGCTTTTTTTAAATAGTAAAAGTCATGGTTAAGAGAATTGAAGCCACACAAGAAGCTGTCGAATTAATTAAAATTCTAAAGGAAAAACATGGTGATTTAATGTTTTACCAAGCCGGAGGATGTTGTGAAGGCACGCAGCCGCAATGTTTTGAAAAAGGCGGTTACTATCAGCGAATAGGCGATGTTTGCATCGGAACTATTGAAGATACTGAATTCTGGGTTGATAACGATTTGTATGAATACTGGAAACATTCACATTTTACACTTAAAGTTATTGATGCTTTTGGTGTTGGCGGTTTTTCCTTGGAAACACCTCTAAAAAAAACATTCCAAATTGAATATCGAATTTTTACTGAAGAGGAAGAAAAAGATTTAGAACCAGTAAAGATTTTTGAGTAAGTTTTTTTTTAAGGGACAGAGGTTCAGAGAGGCAAAGAAACAAAGGTTTTGCAGGGTTTTGTCATTTCGACTGAAAGGAGACCCGAGCGATAGCGAACAGGCGAAGCAAATCACACTAGAAACTCCGCAAAATATGTCGCTAACCTTTATGGATAATCTTTGCCAGACTTCTAGTGCGATTTCTCGCTCCTCGAAATGACAAGGTTGCTTAAGAACTCAAAACCTTAGTATCTTAGCACCTTTAATTAACATAAAGTAATTGATATTGTTTCGGTGTAATTCCTTCGTGTTTTTTAAATAATCTGATGAAATAATTAGCATCTTCAAAACCCGACAAATAACAAACTTCATTTATTTGTATACTTGGGTTTCTAAGTAGTTTTTTTGCATATTTAATTTTTTCATTCAAAACATATTCTATAGGACTCATACCTAATTCTCTTTTGAAAAAACGATAGAATGATGCTGTGCTCATACAAGCTTTTTCGCTTAAGCTTTTTAGATTTATGTTTTCTTTTAAATTAAGCTTAATGAATTCTGTAACTTCAAAAATTGGATTGTTGGATTGCAGAACAGCTCCATCATCAAGAGATTTTGCTGTTTGAGTTTGAATAATTCGGATTAATAATTCCTGTAAAGTCAAATCGGCAATAACATCTTTTGTAATTGATGTGCTTGTACATTCTTTGATTAATTTACTGATTGTTGAAGCAAGATCAACATTGTTGTAAAAAAAGTAATTCTGATAGTTTAGCTGCCAATAATTATCGCTTCCTTTCTTTGGATAACGCTCATTTAAGAAATCAAGAGTTTCGGTAATTTTTGTTGTATCAATAGCTAAAGCAAGACATTGCGTTGGATTTTCTTTTGAAGCTTCTGGAAAATCAATTTTCATCTCAATATTCGAAGGAATAACGACTGTTTCTCCAGGAAGGTAATCAAATCCAGGTTCATCAAATAAATGCATTACTTTTTTTCCGCGAAGCATACTCGTAACTACAAAATCGTTGAATTTTAAAGGTACTAGTTTTGAAGATTCATAAGTCTCAAAAATATTTAATTCGCAGTGATTTAGAGTATAAACACTCCTGTTTTCAACAAGTGTTTTTAATGATTTTTCATTAGATAAATCTGGCGGAGTAATTAAAACACGTTGATTCTGCATTGCATTAAATTTAGAAGTGGAACTTTAAATTTAATAAAAATAAGTTTAACAATTTAAGATTTAACGTTTCATTAAATCAGTTCTTCAACATGTTTCTTAATGTTTTCAGCCATTTTTCTTGTTGGAAGATCATTTTCGTCATCACCAAAAGGGTCTTCAATTTCTTCTGCGATAAGCTCTAAACTCGCTAAAACATAAAAAATAAAAACAACTACAGGAATTACATAATAGCCTAATGTAAATACGTAACTAAAAGGGAGTGTGAGGACAAAAATAAATATAAATTTCTTGATGAAAGCGCTGTAAGAGTAGGGAATAGGAGTGTTTTTTATTCTCTCACAGGCTCCACAAATATCTGTAAACGCTGTTACTTCATTGTTTAAGGTAATGAGCTGTTCGCCTGAAATTTTATTAGTTACATAAAGATCGTGGATTTTTTTGAACATTATTTTAGCAACCTGATTCGGTCTGTGCTTGTGATGATCCAGTTCTAAATCTACATTATCAAACAATTGCATTCCAGTTTCTTCGTCCTTCAAATGTTTGTTTAAGATAGAAGCATATCCTGGAATCATCTTTCTAAAAAATGCTTTATCTTTTTCGTCCTCTAAAATAACCGAAAGTTTCATGGCAAAATTACGACTGTTATTTACCAGACTTCCCCACATCCTGCGTCCTTCCCACCAGCGATCATAGGCTGTATTGGTACGATATGCAAGTAATAATGAAATTACAAAACCCAACATGCTGTGCATTGTTGAGATGTTTTTAACCTTACTGTCTTCTGGTAAATCCCAATATTCAAGTTCAAGATAAGCAATTCCGCCGCAATATATTGCCATAAAAAACATTACGGGAATTAATTTACGGAAAGTATCGGCTTTGCTAAAATGAAAAATAAAACTAAACCAGTCTTTTGGATTATACGAAGTCATTACTTTTTTTTTGCAGTAAATTTACTTTAAAAATTAATATTTCCTGCTAATTCTTTTAAAGCAATTTCAGATAACTTTGCCTCATATTGTGCATTGCTGTATCGCACTTTTGCATTTACATAATTCAGCTGAGCTGTTCTAAAATCAAGAGTTGTAATCGTTCCAATTCTAAATTTATCTAAGGTAATGTCTAAATTTTGTTTTGCAATTGCTTCGTTATCTTCTTCTAAATCGATTAGTTCTAGATTGGTTAAATAAGTCTGAAAAGCAGTACTTAACTGTGTATTCAAAATCATATTTTGCTGTTCGATAGCAATTTGAGAATTTTCGATTTGAAGCTTGGCAACTTTTTCATTTCGATGCTGATTAAAACCGTCAAAAATATTTAAAGTAGCATTAAAGCCATAATTTAAACCGCGTGACGAAGCTTGACTCGTAAAACCTAAACTCGACTGACTTTCGTTAAAATTATAACCAGATGTTAAGTTTACAACAGGATATCGATCTGCTTTTACTTGTTTAAGCTGCAGTTCGGCTATACGTTTATTAATGATCTGCGCTTCTAAAGCTGGATTTTGTTTTTGAGCCAAATTCATAAGATCAGCCAAAATCAATTTATTATCAACAGTAACTAAATCTGTAACAGTAAAATTTATTTTAGGATCTCTAGCTAAATATTGATTCAATAAGATTTTAGCATTAGCATATGATTCTTTTTGTCTCAATAAAGCAACTTGATCTGAATTTAAATCAACTTGTGCGTTTAAAACTTCCAATTTTGAAGCTTTTCCGATGCTGAAACGGTTTTGAGCTAAAGTTAGTCTTTGCTTCGAAATTACAATTGTAGTATCTAAAGCAGCTAATTGATGCTGCTGTTGAACCAAATCATAATAAGCAGAGTTTACTTGACCAATTTTGATCAAAATGGTTCTCTTTAATTCGGCATCTCCTAATTTTTGAAGTTCTTTTAATTGATCTAGTTTAGCAAACATTTTCAAACCATCAAAAACAGTCCAGCCTAAACTCACTCCATAATTTAAGCTGTTATTTTTAGCGTTATCCAATGAAGTTGTTGTTCCGTCCTGACGCGTCTGCGAAGAATTTGTGACGCTGTTATTGTCTGTTATTGAAGCGCCTGCATTTGGAAGCATTCCTGCATTTCCTAAAGTAACATTCGTTTCGCTTATTTTTGAGTTATTCTTGGCTATTTTAATCTCAAAATTGTTCTCTAAAGCAATTTTCATAGCATCTTCAATAGTCAAAACTTCTTGCGCATTAGTTTTTGTAATGCTTAAAAAGAGTAATAACAAACTGCTAATTAAAATTTTAATATTCATATTGTTTTTTCTTTTGCCTTGAATTTCTGAATTAGTCAATTGTAATTCAGAAATTCAAGGCTAATAAATTATTTACTTACTTCTTTTTCGTATTCTTCGATATGATCAAATTCCGGATAATGTTTACGTGCTTTTGACCACATCATATAGATGGCAGGAATAACAAAAAGTGTTAATGCTAATGAAAATATAGTTCCACCAACAATTACAACTCCCATACCAATTCTACTAGTCGAAGCAGCTCCAAGTGACATCGCAATTGGCAACGCACCTAAAGCAATGGCTAAACTGGTCATTAAAATTGGACGTAAACGCGCTTCTGAAGCTTCAAGAATTGCTTCTAATTTTGGTTTTCCTTGTTCTCGTAATTGATTGGCAAATTCAACGATTAAAATACCATTTTTAGTTACCAGACCAATAAGCATTACAGTTCCAATCTGGCTGAAAATATTCCAAGTTTGATTGAATAGCCATAATGAAAATAAGGCTCCAGCAACCGCCATTGGTACAGTCAGAATAATAATAAATGGATCTATAAAACTTTCAAACTGAGCGGCAAGAATTAAAAATATTAATAATAAAGCTAATCCAAAAGCAAAAGAAGTATTCGAGCTGCTCTCGACAAAATCTCTCGATTCTCCACTCAAATCGGTTGTAAAACTATCATCTAATACTTTAGCTTTAATTCTATCCATTTCAGCAATTCCGTCGCTGATACTTTTGCCTGGAGCTAAACCTGCAGAAACAGTTGCCGACATATAACGGTTGTTGTGGTACAACTGTGGAGGATTACTTTGTTCTTCGACATTTACAACGTTATCCATCTGAATTAACTCTCCTTTTTTGTTCTTCACAAACATCGAAGTTAAATCTAATGGTTTTGATCTGTCTTTTTGATCAAATTGACCAATAACCTGATATTGCTTTCCGTTTTTGATAAAATAACCAAAACGCTGTCCGCTTAAAGAAAGCTGTAAAGTTTGTGCAATATCAATAATTGAGATTCCTAAACTTTCGGCTTTTTCACGATTAATACTAACGTTTATTTCAGGTTTGTTGAATTTTAAATTAACATCACTGATAGAAAAAACATCGCTTTTACCTACTTCATCCATAAAAACAGGAATTTTTTCTCTTAATTTTTCAAAATTCGGAGCCTGAATAATGTATTGAATTGGTAATCCGCCGCGTCTGTTTACAGCAATTGTAGGCTGTTGGATAACAGATGTTTTTGCATCAGGATATTGCTTTGTCCATTTTGTTAATTGGTCGGCAATTTCTTTTTGAGATCTCTTTCTTTCATGAGGTTCTTTTAATGAAAGTCGGATAAAACCAGTATTTGTAGCCGAAGCTCCAAAACCAGGTGCGGTAATCACTAAACTTACTTTTTTCTCCGGAATTGAATCATCAACCAATCTTGAGATTTCCTGCATAAAACGATCTGTATATTCGTATGATGATCCTTCTGGCGTTGTCATACGCATGGTTACAGAACTTCGATCATCATAAGGAGCTGTTTCTTTTGGTAATATGGTAAAAAACAAATAAATCAATCCAAAACAAGCAATTAGTATAGGAAAACTAATCCATTTTCTTTCCATGAATTTTGAAAGAGCTTCAGCATAACTGCTGTTCATCCTCTCGAAAAATGGCTCCGTTCTTATGTAGAACTTAGATTTTTTCTGTTCTCCGCCTTTCATTAAATAGGCATTTAACATTGGTGTTAAGGTAAGAGAAACAAATGCCGAAATTAATACTGCGGCACCAATTACAACCCCAAATTCCCTAAAGAGTCGGCCAACGAAACCTTCTAAGAAAATTACTGGCAGGAATACAGCCGCTAATGTTACCGAAATCGAAATTACAGCATAAAAAATCTCATTTGATCCTTTAATCGCAGCTTCAATAGGCGACATTCCTTCTTCGACTTTCTTAAAGATATTTTCAGTTACAACAATTCCGTCATCCACAACCAAACCTGTGGCTAAAACAATCGCTAATAAAGTCAGTACATTAATAGAAAAGCCAAAAAGCCACATTATAAAGAACGTTGCAATTAACGAAACTGGAATGTCTATTAAAGGTCTAAAGGCAATTGCCCAGTCTCTAAAAAACAGGTAAATAATAATAATTACAAGTATTACTGATATCCCAAGAGTTTCAGCAACTTCAAGTACCGATTTTTTTACAAATATGGTATTGTCAAGTGCTATATTAAGTTTGATATCTTTTGGAAGATCTTTTTTTAAAGCTTCGTATTTTTTATAAAATTCAGCCGAAATATCTAAGTAATTCGCTCCAGGCATTGGTACAATTGCCAGTCCAATCATTGGTAATCCAGACTGACTTAATTTAGTTTCGATATTCTCTGGACCTAATTCTGCACCGCCAACATCACTTAAGCGTACAATTTTATCTCCATCTGTACGAATAATGATATTATTGAATTCTTCTGGTTTCGAAAGATTTCCAACTGTTTTTACCGTTAATTCGGTGTTGTTTCCTGTTAGTTTACCAGAAGGTAATTCGACATTTTGAGCGTTAAGTGCGTTACGAACATCTGAAACAGTGCAGCCGTAAGCAGTTAACTTTACAGGATCAATCCATAAACGCATAGCGTAACGTTTTTGTCCCCAAATTTGAACACCGCTGACTCCCGGAATTGTTTCTAAACGCTGCGAAATAACGTTTTCGGCATAATCACTTAATTCTAATGAATTTCGACTGTCACTTTGTACCGTCATCGAAATAATAGCATCACTATCTGCATCAGCTTTTGATACAACAGGCGGCGCATCAATATCTTGGGGTAAACTTCTTATGGCTTGTGAAACTTTATCACGTACATCATTTGCAGCTTCTTCCAGATCCTTATCTAAGTTAAACTCGATAGTAATGTTACTGCTTCCTTGGTTACTTGATGAAGTTATATTTCGGATTCCGTCAATCGCATTTACAGCTTTTTCAAGCGGTTCCGTAATTTGCGATTCAATAATATCAGCATTAGCACCCGTATAATTGGTTCTAATCGAAACCTGCGCAGGATCTATTGAGGGAAATTCGCGGACACCCAAAAATGTATAACCAATGAAACCGAATAATATAATTAATAAATTCAGTACAATGGTTAAAACGGGTCTTTTTATACTTGTGGTTGATAAACTCATTATGGTTTTAGATTTTAGATTTTAGATTGCTGATTTTAGATTTATTGTTAAATCTTATTATCATCTTTAAATCTATGATTTAGGATTTCTAACATCTCTATTTAAGTCTTATGTCTTTCGACTTTAAGACTATTTTACTTTAACGATTATTGGTGCTTCATTTTTTAATGACATAACACCACTTGTAATTAAAGTATCTCCTGCTTTTAATCCTGATAAAATCAAAATCGAAGAATCTGTTCTTGTTGTTGCATCAACCATAACTTCTTTAGCTTTGCCCATATTGGCTACATACACTTTTTTACCACTTTGCACAGGAACTATAGCTTCTGACGGAACTACGATTGCATCTTTAATAATGTTTAACGGCAGTTTTATGTCGGCAAATGTTCCAGGGAAAAGTTTTCCATCTGTATTATCGGCAATGGCACGAATTTGCAGTGTACGAGTAGCAACAGCAACTTCTGGCTCTATAGCATAAATTTTTCCGTTATAAGTTTTATCTGAACCAGATACTGTAAAATCAATTATAGAACCTGTTTTTACTTGCGAAGCATATTTTTCTGGAATCGAAAAGGTAATTTTTAGTTTTCCTGTATTTACAAGTTTTGCTACTACAACTGTCGGTGTAATATAGGTGCCTGGAGAAATTGAACGTAAACCAATTTTTCCTGAAAAAGGTGCTTTTACAGAAGTTTTAGCAATTTGCGCTCTTATTAACTGACTTTGAGCTTGCGCCGATGCATGATCCGCTCTGGCAATATCTGCTTCTTCTTGGCTGATTGCTTCTTTTTGCAGCAGTAATTTTGCTCTTCTTTCATTCTCAGCAGCTAGACCTTCTCTTGTAACAGCTTGTCTTAATTGTGCTTTTAACTCAATATCATTAACTTTAAAAAGTACTTGACCTTTATTGACATAGCTCCCTTCGTTAAAATAAATTCCCTCTACAATTCCTGATACTTCGCTGTGAATCTCAATTTGCTCGTTGGCTTCGATAGAACCAGATAAAGACAAATTATTGTCAAACGTTGATGTTTGAACTACTATTCCGGTTACTGTCGTTGGTTTGTCTTTGTCGCCAAACTTCTTTGAGTCTTCATTTTTACTTTTGTTAGATACTATCCTATAAGTGATAAATCCTCCAAAAATAATGATAATCAAGGCGTAGATTAGGTGTTTAATTTTCATAAAATTTAGGTGAATGTGATTTTTTTGGTGTATGTTTTTTGCAACTCACAAATTTAACTTTTTGTACTGAAATCAAATGACGTTAGGTTTTATTTAACACTTGTATTACTATAAACCTGAAAGTACTGTTTCTAGGGAGTTAACGGCAAAACTTTGCACCTTAGATAGCCATTTTCGGAAAAGGTTTAATGACGCGAACTCATTTTGTTGGGTTATTTTTAACACAGGAGCATGATTTATGTGTATGTATTTGTAAATCAATTGGTTGTTTGGGTTTTGTTTTTGAATATTAATTAATTCTAAAACTTAAGAAAGGACTGAAAAAGCGAGCATTTAATGAGTTGTAAAAAAAATATGCAGTTTATCGAATTTATATTGTATTTCATCGATTTTATTTGTAACATTGATACGTTAGACAAAATAATTAGTGGTGCAGTATAATCAGCGTCTTTTTACAGAATTAAATGTTAAAAAATAGAAATTACAGCGGTTTTTTAGCTATTAAAGAGAAAATTAGTATTAATTGTTTTAACAAGTGTTTATGTTTTTATTCTTAATTATAAAAAATAATAGATGAAGAAAAAAATACTCCTAGCATTATGGTTTTCATTTTTACTTGCTGCAATTGGTTTTCTTTTTTGGCAGAATGAGTTTAAGTACAGTCTGCCAACGCCAATTCCGAAAAATTATCACAGCATTGCAATGGGATCCAAAATTGATTTATCTCAATGCTGTCCTTTTGATAGCAAACCTGTTTTTTTTCATTTCTTTAATCCCTATTGTCCCTGCTCACGATTCAATGTGCCGCATGTGGCTGGTTTGATAAAAAAGTACGGTGACAGGATTAATTTTAAAATTGTTGTTTTAAACAAACAGAAAACTTTTACAATCGAAGAAATACAGAAAAAGTTCGACGCACAGATTCCTGTTTATTTTGATCAAAATATTGCTAAAAAATGTGGTGTTATTTCGACTCCGCAAGCAGTTTTATTAGACTCATCGCATAATTTATATTTTCGAGGTAATTATAATAAAACAAGATATTGCACAGATGCCGACAGTAATTATGCTCAAATGGCTATTGACTCATTGTTAAAGCAGACTAATTCGCCCTCTTTTAATGCTTTGGCTCTTAGAGCTTATGGATGTTCGTTACCAAATTGCACTAAATAAATCTATCCCTAACTAAAATTTTTAACCTATGAAAAGAAAAGCCAGTTTGAATGAGCAAGATTACTTGCACAGTTTTATGTCTACAATGACACAAAAGTCTGATAGTATTATTAATTATGTTCTCGCGGTTTATTTCCTTCTCGGAATCGCATTGTCATTTAAGTATGACACTTTTGAAATTGGAGTAGGAGTAGGAACCTTGAATCTTCTATTGTATTATTCTGCAAAGTTTTTTATTAAAAATTCAAAATTCTATCAGTACGTTTTGTCTGTTGTTCTGGCTATATTTATGGCACAGTACATTTATCAAATGCATGGTATGTTCGAAATGCATTTTACTGTTTTTATTGCCAGCACAATTTTAATTATTTATCAAAACTGGAGACTTCAAATTCCACTTACCCTTTTAGTAGTGCTTCATCACGCTGGTTTGGCGTATTTGCAAAACTATATTTATAACGACGCAAATGGACTTCAGGTTTATTTTTCGCAGGTAAATTTTGATCTCGAGACTTTAATTATTCATACTGTTTTAGCGGCAGTTGTATTTTTTATGAATGGCTATTGGGCTTATTATTTTAAGGAACATAGTGAAAATCATATTTCTAAAATCTCTGACGAATATGAACTGGAAAACATGAAACTTGCATCGGCTAAATACAGTTCATTATCAGCAACTAAAGAATATAATGACTTTATTCACAGAACAACTTTAGATTTAAAACTACCTGTAACTTCTGTCTTAAAATTAATTGATGTTTCAAAAGGACATACAGACAATGATCAAATTTTGACTTATCTGGATATGATGAGAGAAAGTGCTAAAAAAATTGATGATCTCGTGAATGATATTCATGTAAAATCAACTAATACAAGAAAGTAAAAATTACAAAACAACTTCCAAAAATGAAAAAACTCTCGAAAGATGCTTTAAAAACAAGGTTTTAGAGAGTTTATTCTACAAGTAAAAACACTCATGCCAATTAATTTTTAATATAAAATTTTATGGAGACCAGAACTACACGTCCGACTCCTTCTGACAGAGAAGTCGATTGGAATAAAAGCAAAGTGCTGCTTAGTAAAACAGATAAAAACGGAACTATTTTGTATGCCAATGAAGATTTTATCGATGTTTCTGGCTATGATGAGTTTGAATTAATCGGACAGCCTCACAATATTGTGAGGCATCCTGATATGCCTAAGGTGATTTTTAAATTTTTGTGGGATAGTATTAAATCCAGTCAAAACATTCATGTTGTTTTGAAAAACATGGCAAAAACGGGTCGTTATTATTGGGTTGTCACCGAATTTAAAATCATTGCGGATACTGATGGCGAGATTGTTGGTTTTTTTGGAACAAGAAAATCGGTTCCCGAAAATATCATTGTAAAATTCATCGAACCATTGTATAAAAAACTTTTACAAATAGAAGAAGCAAGCGGTTTAACAGCCTCTGAGGAATATTTAGTTGGTTTTCTAGAAGAGCGTAAAAAAACGTATATGGAATATATCGATCATTTAATCGCTACAGGAAAAGATGATAAAAATAAAGTTAGTAAAGGTTTGTTCAGCGGTCTTTTTGAAAAGAAAACTCCAACAAAGAAATAATAAAAAAATCTGCTGAATCTGCGTGAAAAAAAAGGAACACGTAGAAACATAAGTTTTGTTACTGTTAAAATGCATTTTACCTGCATCAACAAACATGACTATGTCTCTATGTGTTTAATTTTTTTTCAACATTTATCCATATTTAGGTTGAAAGATTTATTGCATCAGATATGACGTAATTGAATCTAGTTTTAACTCAAGAAACCTCAGAATCTTTGCATCTCTGCATCTTTGAACCTAAAAAAAAACTAACTAATATAATTCCAGATACTTTTCTTTTTAGTAAGTTCAATAAAAACAGCTTTAAGAATTGCATGTTCTGGTTTGTTTAAAGGACCGTCTTCTTTCAGGATTTTCATTGCGTAATTTCGAGCTAATCCTAAAATATCTCTATCACGAACAATATCTGCAATTTGAAGATTTAAAACTCCGCTTTGCTGTGTCCCCATTAAATCACCTGGACCGCGAAGTTTTAAGTCAACTTCAGCGATTTCAAAACCATCATTTGTCTGAACCATCGTTTCCATTCGGGTTTTACTGTCCGTGCTTAATTTGTGTCCCGTCATCAAAATACAATAACTTTGTTCGGCTCCACGACCAACTCGGCCGCGCAATTGGTGCAATTGTGACAAGCCAAAACGTTCGGCACTTTCGATAATCATAACACTGGCATTTGGTACATTTACACCAACCTCAATTACCGTTGTCGCCACCATAATATTCGTTTTTCCTTCAGAGAAACGCTTCATTTCAGCATCTTTATCAGCGGGTTTCATTTTTCCGTGCAAAATCGAGATCGAATATTGAGGCAATGGAAAATCGCGAGAAATACTCTCGTAGCCATCCATTAAATCCTTGTAATCCATTTTTTCGGATTCTTGAATTAGCGGATATACAATATAAATTTGTCTTCCAAGTGCAATTTCATCACGGAGAAATTTCCAAACTTTTAATCGGTTACTATCAAAACGATGAACCGTTTGTATTGGTTTTCGTCCCGGCGGAAGTTCATCAATTACAGAAATATCAAGATCTCCATACAAACTCATTGCTAAAGTTCTCGGAATTGGTGTTGCCGTCATAACCAAAACGTGAGGCGGAATTTCATTTTTCTTCCACAATTTAGAGCGCTGCTCAACACCAAAACGATGCTGCTCGTCAATAACAGCCAATCCAAGATTTTGAAACTTCACTTTATCTTCCAGCAAAGCATGTGTGCCTATTAAAATCTGTAAAGTGCCATTTTCGAGTTCCTCGTGAATAACTTTTCGAGCTGCAGTTTTTGTTGAACCAGTTAATATTTTTATATTAATATTCAAAGTGTTAGCAAATTCTGATAAACCAATAAAATGCTGATTGGCAAGAATCTCCGTCGGTGCCATTAAGCAGGCCTGAAAACCATTATCCATTGCCAAAAGCATGCTCATAAAAGCCACAATTGTTTTTCCAGAACCAACATCTCCCTGTAATAATCGGTTCATTTGAGCATTGCTGCCCATGTCTGAACGAATTTCTTTAACCACTCTTTTTTGAGCATTAGTAAGTTCAAAAGGAAGGTGGTTTTGATAAAATTCAGTAAAAAAATCACCCACTTTGGTAAATGGATGCCCTTTTATTTTATGCTTTCTAATTAGATTTTTAGTAATTAACTGTAATTGAATAAAAAACAATTCTTCAAACTTCAATCTAAATTGGGCTTTCGCCAAAGCATCGGTACTTTTTGGGAAATGTATATTAAATAAAGCAGCTCTTTTTGAGATCAGCTTTAATTCTTCGATTAAGTACAATGGAAAAGTTTCAGTAAACAAAGCTTGAGTTTCGATAAACAATTGTTCCATTAATTTGTTAATCGTTCTATTTGAAATACCTCTGTTTGTTAATGTTTCCGTAGATGGATAAACGGGCTGCATGGCAGAACGCAGGCTTTTTTCATGTTCTTTCAGCAACTCAATTTCGGGATGTGCCATGCTGAATTGACTTCCGTACAAAGAACATTTTCCAAAAATAACACAAGGTTCGTTTAGTTTTAAACTTTCACGAATCCATTTATGACCTTGAAACCAATTAAGGTCTAGTTGTCCTGTATCATCTACAAATGTGGCAACTAAACGCTTTTTATTCTTAGCAAATTCAACTGTTTTTATATTGATTATTTTGCCAATAATCTGAACCTCAGAACCTGTATTTTGAAGTTCGTTTATTTTGTAATAACGAGTTCTGTCAATATATCTATTCGGAAAAAAGTTTACTAAATCTCCATATTTATGAATTCCTAATTCCTTGCGAAGTAGTTGACCGCGACTTGGGCCAACACCTTTTAAGTATTCGATTGGAGTTTCAAGCAGATTATTAGACATTCTTTTTTTTGACTTCTTAGATTATTAGACTGGCATAAATTTTAGAAAATAGAGTAAAGAAAATAAGGACAAGAGTAAAAAGTAAAAATGTATGTTCTTTACTCTTGTCGCTATTTTCTTTTGTCTTTCTTTTGGAAAAGCGAAGATAGATTTTAATTGGGAAATTTGGAAATGAATTAACTTCTTAAGATTTTGAATATTAAGTTATCGTTAAGCCGTAAAATTAGACGCAACCATTTTAAGAACGATTAATCTTAGTAATAACTAACCTTTAAAACTTAAAAAAAAATGAAGAAAATTGGACTTTTAATAGTTTTGTTTATTTCTCTTGTTTCTTGTTCTAATGACGACAATGACAATAAACCAACTGAAGACTATCATGGAAAATGGAAATTAACAGGCATGAGTAGAAATAAAAATCCAGCAGCAAATTCTATAGATGTTATGGAATGGGAGGAAAGCTATGTTTTTAGCTCTAATGGAAAGTTTTCTAAAACAAGAATAAAAGACAAGAAAACTTCTGGTGCATCAGGAACTTATTCTGTTGCAAAAACTTCAGAACAAACTCAGTTTAAATTAATTTATAGTACTCAAAGTGATATAATAGGAACTTGCAGCGGTGACTTAATAGAAAATCTATATATAATTCATGCTACTGGAAAAATGTATAGTACTTGGGGAACATGTGATGGGCCTTTACTTACATATGATAAATTAAAGTAATATTTTAAACAATGCTTACTAATTCAAATTGTTTGGCTCCGTCGGTTTTCTGGCGGAGTTTTTATTTTAATAAAGTGGCTTTTTTTAAATAAAGTTTGATACGGAGGAATTGTAATATAAAACTAAAATGAATTTTTATCTTTGAATAAAATTTTAAAGATGACAACACACTTAGCACTTTTACGAGGAATCAATGTTTCTGGGCATAATATGATGAAAATGGATGCTTTGAAAATAATGTTGGAAAATATTGGTTTTCAAAATATTCGAACTTATCTGCAAACAGGAAATGTTTTTGTAGACAGCGAAGAAGATGCTTCGAAAGTTGGTTTTATGATCAAACAGGAAATATTTAAAGTTTTTGGACATGAAGTTCCAACGATTGTAATTACAAAAGAAGATCTAGAATTATGCTTTAAGAATAATCCTTTTTTGAAGGAAAAAGATATCGATACCAAAAAATTATATGTGGCTTTTGTCTCAACTCAATTGAAAAAAGAAAATATAAACGATTTAAAAATCAGTCAATTTAAACCTGATGAAGCAAGTATTGATGGAAATAGGATTTTTATTAAATACGCCGTTGGTGCCGGAAAAACTAGATTCGACCAAAAATATATCGAGAAAAAACTAAATATTACAGCAACAATTAGAAACTGGAATACAGTTACTAATTTATTGGCAATGTATTCTGAAGAGTAAAAGAATCTAATCATGTTACACTGAGCGAAGTCGAAGTGTCGCCGCGAATTGCACAAATTAAATCAATTGGTGAAAATTCGTGAAATTCGTGGCAAACTTTTTTAGAAACTATTTAGGGATTAAATCACAATACCAAAATCCAAAATCGAAAGCATCAGAAGCACTGGTGTCGCAGGCAGTATCTGAGGAATCTTCTTTCTGAGGTTTTTCATATTTACGATAAACGATTTCTCCTATTTCAAAATCTATTGGCTGCGAGAAAATTGGACCGTCAAAAGCAAAAGTGTGAAACTCTCCATTTTCTCCGCAAACATCAACATTTTCAGGTAAATCGTTTATAAAATCCTGATCTATAATTCGGCCGACAAAACTTTTATCTAAATAACGTTCATTTACACAAACCACAATAGTTTTAAATCCTAATAAAATAAATTCTTGAATTAAATCTTTTGTTGGTATTTTCCAAAGTGGAAAAACGCCTTGAAAACTGATCTTAGCCAATTGATCTTCGCGATACTTTCGCAAATCCTCCAGAAAAATATCTCCAAAAATAGAATGTGTAATGCCGTTATCTTTTAATTCTGTTAAGGTTTTGGTCATTACATCTTCATAAGCTTCCATAGTCGGCATTTCTGGAATCTGCATAACTTTTAATGGCATTCCAATGCTTTTTGCCTGTGCATTCAACAATTCAACACGAACGCCATGCATTGAAATTCGTTGATGTTGCTGATTCACACTTGTCAACAAACAATCGATTTTATACTCAGAATTTTGAAGGATTTTGTATAATGCAAGAGCCGAATCTTTTCCACTGCTCCAGTTAAATAAGGCTTTTTTGGGTGTAAACACGTTTTGGGATTTTAGTGTGGTAAACTTACAAATTTCATTCGATTTGTTGATGAAACCTTTGTAACTTTGGGATTTTCGCTTTCAAATTTATTTCAATGAAATATATATTCTTATTATTTACCACTTTCCTTTTTGCGCAGCAAACTAAATTTGTCGATTTTAAATCGGTTAATGCACAATTGACTATCGATAATGCACAAAAAACAATTGCAGGAAAAGTAGTTTACGATTTTAGCGTTTTGCAATCTGTTGATACGATAAAAATGGATGCTAAGAATATGGAATTCTCTAATGTTCAAATAAATGGTGAAAATGCAATTTTTGTAAATACGGGTAAAGAATTACAAATTGTTAGTCATTTTGAAAAAGGAAACAAGCAGTTAACATTCAATTATACTGTAAAGCCAAAACAAGCATTGTATTTTGTTGAAATTGAAAATGATGATGTTCAAATCTGGACGCAAGGACAGGGAAGATACACCAGTAACTGGTTTCCGAGTTTTGATGATGTCAATGAGAAATTGATTTTTAATTTATGTATTACTTACAATAACCAGTATCAGGTAATTTCAAATGGTATTTTAAAAGAAAAAACAAGCAAAGACGATTTGTTTCACTGGCAATACGAAATGGAGAAACCAATGAGTTCTTATTTATTGATGCTTGCAATTGGCAAATATGATAAAACAGAAATGCTCTCAAAATCTAGAATTCCGTTAGAATATTATCTAGAACCAAAAGATAAAAAACGTTTTGAGCCAACGTATCGTTATTCTAAACGTATTTTTGATTTTTTAGAGAAAGAAATCGGAGTAAAATATCCTTGGAAAATTTACAGACAAATTCCTGTCCGCGATTTTTTATACGCTGGAATGGAGAATACAACTTCCACACTTTTGGCAACTCGTTATGTGGTAGATTCTATTGGTTTTGAAGATCGAAGTTATACAAATGTCGATGCACACGAGTTGGCACATCATTGGTTTGGAGATTTAATTACAGCCGAAAGCAGTAAGCATCATTGGCTTCAAGAAGGTTTCGCAACTTATTTTGCTGCTTTGGCAGAAAGAGAAATTTATGGAGACGATTTCTTTTACTCGAAATTATACAATACTGCGCAGCAAATAAAATTTGCCTCACGAACAGATTCTATTCCGGTTTTGAATGCAAAAGCAAGTTCGCTCACTTTTTATGAAAAAGGAGCTTGGGCACTGTTTGTACTGCATGAATCAATTGGAGACAAGGCTTTTAAAAAAGCAATAAAAAGCTACTTGAAAAAGTTTGCTTATCAAACCGTGACAACTCAAGATTTCTTTGACGAAATAAAAAAAGTATCTGATTTTGATCTTGATAAATTTCAAAAAACTTGGCTGGAATCGACAGTTTTTGATACGCCGACAGCAAATGCTTTACTGAGTAAAAATAAAGCAATTCAAACTCGTTTAGAAATTGACAAACTTAAAAAAACGCCATTATCTGAGAAAGAAGATGTCTTAAGAAAAACTTTAGAGTCTGATGTTTATGAATCTGTAAAAGAAGCAATTGTAGATCAATTAGAAATTGAAAAATACGAAGCAAAGAAAACTCTTTTACAAACTGCATTAAAAACAAATAATACTCAAGTCAGACAAGCCGTTGCAAGTTCATTGGCTAAAATTCCAGAAGATTTTAGAGCTGAATATGAAACTTTGCTTGATGATAAATCGTATCAAACACAAGAAATCGCACTGTTTTATTTGTGGAAAAACTTCCCAAATCATAGAGCAGATTACTTGAATAAATCTAAAGACTGGATTGGGTTTAATGACTTTAATCTTCGAACATTATGGCTTTCGCTGGCTTTATCAACACCTGATTACAGTACAAATCCCGAAGAATTAGTAAACGAACTTATTGCTTTTTCTTCAACTAAATATGAAGCTCCAACACGTCAGAATGCCCTTGAAAAACTGATTGCTTTTAAAATTATAAACGATCAGGTTTTAACTAATTTAGTAAGCGCAACAACTCATCATATGTGGCAGTTTTCAAAATTTGGAAGAGATTCTATTAGGATTTTATTAAAAAATTCAGAAATGCGTGCTTCGTTTAATAGAATTTTACCTAATTTAAACCCCGATGAACAATATCAATTGAATCGTTTGCTGAAAGAGTAGAATAGAAAATAGAAGCAATAAGAGAGATGCAAGAAACTAGCGATTAAAAGAAGTCTTTATTCTTGTTTCTTTTAAAAAAATCAAAAAACAAACCTACATTAAATTTTATGAAAGCATTAGTTATTTCTGGCGGTGGAAGTAAAGGCGCATTTGCCGGCGGAGTTGCACAATATTTGATTGAAGAAAAAAGAAATGAATATGATTTGTTTATCGGAACATCTACAGGAAGTCTTCTAATTCCGCATCTCGCACTTGGTCATATTAAAAAAATCCATTCCGTTTATACTAATGTCACCATGGCTAGTATTTTTAATATTTGCCCGTTTGTAGTTAAAGTAAAAGAAGGAATAGATATTGTTACCATCAATCACTTCAATGTATTACGTCAATTCTTTAAAGGAAAAAGAACTTTTGGTGAAAGTAAAGGTTTAAGAAAATATATTCAGAATAATTTCTCGCTGTCCGATTTTAATAAATTGAAAAAATTAGATACTGATGTTGTTATAACTGTAACCAATTTTACCAAAAACGAATCGGAGTATAAATCGGTTAAAGACTGCAGTTACGAAGAGTTTTGCGAATGGTCGTGGATTTCCAGTAATTATGTTCCGTTTATGAGTTTGGTTACTAAAAACAATTCAGAATATGGAGATGGAGGATTTTCAAGTTTAGTTCCTATTCGCGAAGCTATTAATCGCGGCGCAACCGAAATTGATGTTATAATCCTTGAAACCGAAGTTAATACAACAAAGACAGTAATTGGTAAAAATCCGTTTTCCTTGATGATTGATTTGTTTCGAATTGCCTTAGATCAAGTCGAAAAACACGATATCGCAATAGGAAAGCTTATGGCAAACAATAAAGATGTGAAGCTAAATTTGTATTACACACCAACCAAACTGACAGATAATGCCTTGATCTTTAATAAAGAGGTAATGAAGAAATGGTGGGAGCAAGGTTATGAATATGCACAGAACAAGTCTGAAGTGATGAGTGACAACAAAATAGCATAGTATGAATAAAATTGCTCTGTTTACTTGTTTATTTTTTTGTTTTAATTTGTGGAGTCAAAATTTGTGCAGAACAAAAATTCTAGAGGATGACGAAATATTTCAAAAGAATGAACTAAATAAATATATTAAATATGATTTTTTAGAAGTATGGAATCAAACTGATGCAAATTTGATTTATGGTATTATTGGAGATAATTATGAAAGAATATTGTTTAAGTTTATTTCGATAAAAAGAAGTGAAGAAAAAAGTAATGAATATATAATTTCTGGCAAATCAATGGTTAAGTCAAATCTTTGTGATTTTACAGGAAAAATTACAGTAATAAAGATTCAAGAAGTCAAGCAACCAAAATTTGGTCTTGATGATGAATACAAAAGCAAGGGTATAAAAAATCAAGGGATATTGACTGCAACTTATGAATTTGTAGAAAGTAAGGAGCAAAAAGGTTCAGGTAAATTTCAGGGAATAATGCAATCTCTCTGGTATTTAGATCAGAATGATTTGATGAAATATAATGATATCGAAATTAATTCTGATAAATATTTTAACAACGTTTTTATTGGCGTTTGGAAATCAAATAATACTGGAAAAGAAAAAGTATGTAATTGGGCAGATTATCGTGTACCAAATGTAAATTGTGATTTTGATATTGGAGTTGGTGAATTGAGTGTTTCAAATAAATATCAAAAAAACGGATGGTGGGTTAAACCAAAATTTAAATGGTGGTTAAAAAATATGTAGTCTATAATAAAAGGCAGGATTTACTTAGATATTATATGTAAAAGTAAAATCTTGCCTTTTAGTTTCTACCAAAGTTCAGCAACTTCATTTTTAATATATCCTAAAGCTGCGTTGCTTGGAGATTGTTTTTCTAGTAGGTCATTCAGGATTACTTCACGCAGTTTATCGGCATTTTCTACTTTATCGCTCATTGCAGCTTTACGAATCATTTGGATTGTAGCATTTTTGGCTGTAGTTATAATTGTCCAGCACTCGTCAGACATATAAATTTGCTGCGTTAAATTATGTTCAAACTCTTGTTCAATTTGATCGATTACGTAATTTTCATAATCATGCTTATCGTTTGAAATAGGAGAAATTCTAATTAATAATTTTGTTAAATTAATACGTTCCAAAAATAAAGTCATACGTTCGTACGCCTGTAAACGTATAGGTAAAGATTGCTTTTGATAATCTCTATTCAATAAAAAAGCACGCTTTTTGTCGTTGTTTTTAATGTGCAGTTCAAAAAAACTGTACGCAACAAATCCAGTCACAATTGCAGGTAAAGTATAACTGGCTAATTCTATAATTTTTGTAAAATCCATTTGGGTAATTTTTTAGCAAAAATATGCTTTTTGAGTAAAAATCAAGTTTAAATTTATCGCAATAAACAAAATGTAAGCTTTACTTTTGCATTCAGATTCTCAAAATCTACCAAAAATATACTTTTAATGGATTCATATGTAATACTTTTTCTTTGTTTGGCAGCGTTCGCAGCAGGATTTATCGATGCTATTGTGGGCGGCGGCGGATTAATTCAAACTCCAATGGGGTTAATTTTGTTGCCAAATCTTCCCGTTTCAACAGTTATTGGAAGTTTAAAAATTCCGGCTTTCACTGGAACCGCTTTTGCTGCATTTCAATATCTTAAAAAAGTAGTGATTCAATGGAAATTACTCTTGATTATGATGTGTTTAGCTGTTCCGTCGGCTTTTTTGGGATCTACAATATTAACTATGGTCAGCAATGATTTTATGAAGCCGCTTTTACTTGTTGTTTTATCATTGTTGTTTATATACACGTATGCTAAGAAAAACTTTGGTCAGCATGCTGCGAAAGACCATTCAGAAACCACTCAGATAATTTATGCAGTGGTAATTAGTGTAATTGTTGGTTTTTATGATGGTTTTATTGGTCCTGGAACAGGAAGTTTTTTTGTAGTAGCTTTTATTGCACTTTTGGGTTTTGACTTTTTACACGCTTCTGCAAATGCTAAAATGGTTAATCTGGCGACTAATTTTGGTTCGATTTGTTTATTTATTATTAAAGGAAAAATCATTTGGGCAATTGCAATTCCAATGGCAATTAGTAACGGACTTGGTGGATGGCTTGGTGCAAAATTGGCGATTAATAAAGGAAATGGTTTTATTAGAATTTTCTTTCTAGTTGTAGTTGTTGGAACATTGATTCGATTTGCTTACGACGTTTTCTTCAAATAGTTTATTTAAACCATATAAGTGATATAAGAAATTATAAGCTTTATTTTTAATATGTTTTTCAAAATTGCAGTCAATATAAGCATTTTCAGTGTTTTACTTACAATAGAATTAAATAAACTCATATCACTTATAGGGTTCAAAATATTTAAAGAAAGTCAATTGTTTGAGTTTAGCCCTGATAGAGGCGATATCCTCGTATCCCGATGGCTATCGGGAGGAGAGATAAAGCCGAAAGCAGGGAATCATATTTAATAAAATGCCTATTCTTCGGCTTCAAAAAAACTTAGAACCTTAGCGTCTTAGTATCTTAGGAACTTTCTCTTTAAATTCTTATTTTTGCATCATATGGAGAAAAATTTCATGCAAAAGTACATTGATCAACTCAATGAAGCGCAACGACAACCCGTTCTAAAAAAAGACGGGCCAATGATTATTATTGCTGGTGCAGGTTCGGGGAAAACCCGTGTTTTAACAATTAGAATTGCTTATTTGATGGCTCAAGGTATTGATGCCTTCAATATTTTATCGCTGACTTTTACCAATAAAGCGGCTCGTGAAATGAAACACAGGATTTCGGATATTGTGGGAGCATCTGAAGCAAAAAACCTTTGGATGGGAACTTTTCACTCCATTTTTGCTCGTATTCTGCGTTCAGAATCAGATCATTTAGGGTATCCATCGAATTTTACTATTTACGATTCTCAGGATTCTGCTAGATTAATTTCTTCGATTATTAAAGAAATGCAGCTGGATCGTGATGTTTATAAACCGAAACAGATTTTAGGACGTATTTCAAGTTATAAAAATAGTTTAATTACGGTAAAAGCATATTTCAACAATCCAGAATTAGTTGAGGCCGATGCAATGGCAAAAAGACCTAGATTAGGAGATATTTATCAGCAATATGTAGAGCGTTGTTTTAAAGCAGGTGCAATGGATTTTGATGATTTGTTATTGAAAACCAACGAGTTATTAACTCGTTTTCCTGAGGTTTTGGCTAAATATCAAAACCGTTTTCGTTATATTTTGGTTGATGAGTACCAAGATACGAATCACTCTCAGTATTTGATTGTAAGAGCTTTATCAGATAAATTCCAGAATATTTGTGTGGTTGGAGATGATGCTCAAAGTATCTATGCATTCCGTGGAGCAAATATTAATAACATTCTGAATTTCCAGAAGGATTACGAGGGTGTTATAATGTTCCGTTTAGAGCAAAATTACCGATCAACCCGTAATATTGTTGAAGCCGCAAATACGGTAATGGAGCATAACAAAACCAAACTTGATAAAGTAGTTTGGACAGCAAATGATTTTGGACCTAAAATTAAAGTTCACCGAAGTTTGACTGATGCTGAAGAAGGTCGTTTTGTAGCAAGTACTATCTTTGAACAAAAAATGCAGAATCAGCTTCATAATGGCTCTTTTGCGATTTTGTACCGTACCAATGCGCAGTCTCGTGCAATGGAAGATGCGTTAAGAAAACGTGATATTCCGTATAGAATTTACGGAGGATTATCGTTCTATCAACGTAAAGAAATAAAGGATGTTTTGTGTTATTTGCGTTTAGTAATTAATCCAAAAGATGAAGAAGCGTTGATTCGTGTTATCAATTATCCTGCTCGTGGAATTGGAGATACAACTGTAGAAAAACTTACTATTGCTGCCAATCATTACAAACGATCGATTTGGGAAGTAATGGTTAATATTGATAAAATTGACTTAAAGCTGAATGCTGGAACGAAGAATAAACTGAAGGATTTTGTAACAATGATTCAGAGTTTTCAGGTTATTGATCAAAATCAGGATGCTTTTTATATAACGGACCATGTTGCGAAAAAAACGGGTCTGGTTCAAGAATTGAAAAAAGATGCGACTCCTGAAGGAATGGCAAAAATTCAGAATATTGAAGAACTTTTAAACGGTATTAAAGATTTTACTGAAGGACAAAAAGAAATTGATGGTGCAAGAGGTGCTTTGGCTGAATTTATGGAAGATGTAGCTCTGGCAACAGATTTGGATAAAGATACTAATGATGATGATCGTGTAGCATTGATGACGATTCACTTAGCAAAAGGACTTGAGTTTCCTCATGTTTTTGTAGTTGGTATGGAGGAAGATTTGTTTCCGAGTGCGATGAGTATGAGTACTAGAAGTGAATTGGAAGAAGAACGTCGATTATTTTACGTAGCTTTAACACGTGCAGAACACCAAGCTTATTTAACGTATGCACAATCTCGTTATCGCTGGGGGAAATTGACTGATAGTGAACCTTCACGTTTTATTGAAGAAATCGATGGACAGTTTCTAGAATATTTGACTCCTGCGGAGACTAATTATCGTTATAAATCGCCTATTGACGGAGACATTTTTGGAGATGTTGATAAATCGAAATTGAGATTAGCAAAACCAGTAGGAGGAACGCCTCCAAAACATGTAACGGATAATAATCCGAAGCCAGATTTAAATATTCGAAAGTTAAAACCTGTTGCAGGAAATGCGCCTGTAAGTTCAGGTGCTAATTTGTTTGATAATAAGTTAACGGTTGGAAATGTTGTAATGCACGAACGTTTTGGAAAAGGCGAAGTGGTTAATCTTGAAGGTGTTGGAGCTGATAAAAAAGCAGAGATCAAATTTGAAGTAGGAGGTATTAAAAAGCTTTTGCTGAGATTTGCTAAATTAGATGTGGTGGGATAAATATATGTTTCAAGTTTCAGGTTTGAAGTTTCAGGTTTTGGAGCACAAACTTGAAACTTGACTCGAGGCAGAATGCCGAACAGGCGAAGCAAACAAAAGAAACTTGAAACAAAAATATTATGGCGGAATTTATAAAAATATACCCAGATAAACCTAGTGAAGCTGCGATTGCAAAGGTTGTAAAAGTGCTTCAAAATGGAGGTTTGGTAATTTATCCAACAGATACTGTTTACGGTTTAGGTTGTGATATTACTAATTCGCGTGCTTTAGAAAAAATCGCAAAAATTAAAGGAGTTAAACTAGAGAAAGCAAATTTTTCGTTTATTTGTCATGATTTAAGTAATTTATCAGATTATGTACGCCAGATTAATACATCAACTTTTAAAATACTAAAAAGAGCTTTACCAGGACCCTATACTTTTATTTTGCCAGGGAATAATAATTTGCCTAAAGAGTTTAAAAAGAAAACTACTGTGGGTATTCGTGTTCCTGATAATAATATTATTTTAGAAATTGTTCGCCAATTAGGGAATCCAGTTGTTTCAACTTCGATTCGAGATGAAGATGATGTAATTGAATACACAACAGATCCTGAATTAATTTTTGAAAAATGGCAAAATCTTGTAGATTTGGTAATTGATGGAGGTTATGGAGATAATGTAGGATCGACAATTATTGACTTGTCAGAACACGAGCCGGTTATTGTCAGAGAAGGAAAGGGAGATATAGGAATTTTGTAAAAAAAAACTTAAATCGTATAAAAGTTAAAAATAAATACCTAACTTTAATAAAGTTATAATTTAGTTAGTTAATTTAAAAATAATGCTATTCTTGATTTATATTTAATTGGTTATTAAAAAAATTAAGGATACATAAAAGCAGGTCAATTGACCTGCTTTTTCTGTATAATAAAGTATGTTACTTTAAATTATTTTGCTTGTTTTTTCATTTCTTTTTCAATCATGTCGTAGAACTGATCGATTTTTGGCATAACAACAATACGAGTTCTTCTGTTACGAGCTCTGTCATCTGGAGTATCATTAGCTACTAATGGTACATAAGAACTTCTACCAGCTGCGATTAATTTTGCAGGGTTAACACCAAGGTCATTTGTTAATACACGTACAATAGAAGTTGAACGTTTAACACTTAAATCCCAGTTGTCTAACAAGATTCCGTTGCTTTTGTATGGTACATTATCTGTGTGACCTTCAACCATACATTCAAAATCAGGTTTGTCGTTTACTACTTTTGCAACTTTAGCCAAAACACCTTTAGCTTTGTCAGTTACATCATAGCTACCACTTTTGAATAATAATTTGTCTGCGATAGAAATAAATACAACTCCTTTTTCTACGTTGATTTCGATATCTGGATCATTGATTCCAACAGCACCTTTCAAGCTTGTAACTAAAGCTAAAGTTACACTGTCTTTTTTAGTAAGTGCATCTTGAAGTCTAGAGATTTTTAAATCTTTTTCTTTCAAGCTTTCTAAAGATTTTTCAAGGTTTTCAGCTCCTTTAGTAGTTAAAACAGTTAAGTCTTTAGAAGTACTGATTAAGTCTTGATTGTGTTGTTTATAGCTTTCTGCTGTAGCGGCCAATGCAGCTTTTTCAGTTAAACAAGAATTTAACTTAACAGTACAAGAGTTTAGTAAGTCTTGAGTTTCTTTGTTCTTAGCTTCTAATGCTGCGTATTGCTTTTTCGATACACACGAAGTTAAGGCCATTAATACTGATAGTGCGATAACTATTTTTCTCATAGGTATTATATTTAATTAAACGTTGATTACAAATTTAGTTTTTAATATTTTGATTACTGTTAAAGATTTCTTTAAAAACCAGTAATTTCTTTATGTAATACAAGTAAACGATACTTTTTACGGTATAGTATTTTTGTATTTGAAAATCTTTGCGGTGTCTTAGATACTTTAAAGATATGCAATAAAATGAAAAATGTGCTTTTAGAATGGCAAAAGTATGTTTGAACTTACCTTGTGTAAGAAAACGGATACCAGCAATTCCGTCTAAAACCATTCTAAAGAAAATCACAAAAAATAATCCTTTTTTTGGAAGGTTTTTAACCAGCATTAATAGAGAATTTCTAAAATTCAAAAAAGTTTTCTTCGGATTTCCTTGTTGTAATGTAGCGCCGCCAACGTGATACACTACAGATTTCGAATTGTACTTTATTATATGCCCTTCATTTGCGGCACGCCAGCATAAATCAATTTCTTCTTGATGCGCAAAAAAGGTCTCATCAAAACCACCTAATTCATGGTATACTTTCTTTCTAATAAAAAAGCAAGCTCCCGAAGCCCAAAATAATTCGCAATTATCATCGTATTGACCATTGTCTTTTTCTATTGTATCAAAGATTCTTCCTCTGCAAAAGGGAAAACCATATTTATCAATAAAACCTCCAGCTGCTCCCGCATATTCAAAGTACTCTTTGTTTTTGAAATCAAGAATTTTAGGCTGAATAATGGCTGTTTGCTTTTCTTTCTCAAAAGTATCAACAATAGGCTGCAGCCAATTTTCGGTTACTTCAATATCAGAATTTACTAATGCATAAATTTCTGCATCTATATGCTGAAGCGCATCATTGTAACCTTTTGCAAAACCATGGTTGCCGGTATTTTGTACAATTTTTATAGTGGGAAAATTTCTCTTTACGAAATCAATAGAATCATCTGTTGAAGCATTATCTGCTACATATATAGAGGCCTCTTCTGAATACTGTAAAATAGACGGTAAAAATTGCTCTAACAATTTTACTCCGTTCCAGTTTAAAATGACAACAGCTATTTTATCCAAAAGTAATTTTTATTTATTTTAATATTATTTTATTCGCCGTAATTTGGCAGACCTCTTAAAAACTGATATTTTTCATTCTCAAAATCCATTTGACAGTAAAAATGACTCAGTCCGTTTGTTACATTCAAAAACCGTGCCTGCATTGTCATATTGTAACGTGCAATTTGATCAAAAGTTGTTTGTGATATTTTAACCTCTGGAGCTTTGCACTCTACCAATATGTGTATAGTACCGTCTGAATTAAAAACGACGACATCATATCTTTTTCGCAAACCATTGACTGTTAAAACTTTCTCTACGTTTATAAGCGATTTAGGATATTTTTTTTCGTTCATTAAATAATGAACTACATGCTGACGAACCCATTCTTCTGGAGTAAGAATGATAAATTTTTTCCTGATTTCATCAAAAATAGACACTTTATTTTCGCTATTTTTGAATCGGAAAGTATAAGAAGGGAAATTTAGCTTTAACATAAAGCAAAAATATAAAATAGTTTCAGGTTTCTCCCGAAGTCTTGGGATAAAGTTTCAAGTTATTGAGGCGGGAAATTTGAAGCTTGAAAGGTGAAACAAAAAAAATTGAATGGACGAAGTTATAAAAATTGTTAATGATATAAAGGCAGGGAATATAAAGCCTATTTACTTTTTAATGGGTGAAGAACCTTATTATATAGATAAGTTGTCTGAATATATAGAACAAAATGTACTGGCTGAAGAAGAGAGAGGTTTTAATCAAACTGTTTTATACGGAAGAGATGTTTCTGTAGAAGATATTGTTTCAACGGCCAAGCGCTATCCTATGATGGCTGATCGTCAGGTTGTTATTGTGAAAGAAGCGCAGGATTTATCAAGAACAATAGATAAAATAGAGTCGTACGTTAATAATCCGATGGAAACTACGGTTTTGGTTTTTTGCTATAAATACAAAACTCTTGATAAGCGAAAAAAAGTGACTAAACTTTTAGCTCAAAACGGAATTGTTTTCGAAAGTAAAAAATTATACGAAAATCAAGTTGGAGATTGGATAAAACGTATCCTTGCAGGAAAAAAATACACAATTGATCCAAAAGCAAATGCAATGCTGGTTGAGTTTTTAGGAACTGATTTGAGTAAAATCAATAATGAGTTAGAGAAATTACAAATCATTTTACCTCAAGGAACAATGATTACGCCTCAACATATTGAGGAAAATATTGGTTTTAGTAAAGATTATAATGTTTTTGAACTTCGTAAAGCTATTGGAGAACGCAATCAGTTAAAAGCCTATAAAATTGCTGAAAATTTTGCGCATAACCCAAAAGAATATCCATTAGTTATGACTACGGGATTAGTGTTTGGTTTTTTTATTCAGCTTTTAAAATACCACGGACTTAAAGATAAGAATCCTAAAAATGTTGCTGCCGCAATTGGTGTAAATCCTTATTTTTTAAAGGAATATGATTTAGCTGTGAAAAATTATCCAATGCGAAAAGTAAGTCAAATCGTTGGTGCATTACGTGATATTGATGTTAAAAGTAAAGGAGTTGGAGCGAATGCTTTACCACAGTCGGATTTGTTAAAAGAAATGCTGTATAAAATATTTAATTAAGCCGTTAAAATTCACGATATTTGCCTTTCTAAAAAATTTACTACTTAAAATAATAATTACACAATTATGGGAATGAATAAAAATACCGTTTTAGGATGGGCTACTTTTATAATGGTACTTATGGGATTGTTGCTTATAGGTCTTGGTGCTTTTAGATACAGAGATGTTTCTGGCTGGGGATTTGCGGCGGCAGGTGTTGGTTTTTTTGCCAACGCTTGGGTTTTTAATGCATTGAAAGGCAGAGTTTAGTTTAAGTTTGCCAAATTGAATTATGGCATAAAATCATAGAAAATAAATAATTAAAAATAAATAGAATGTCAGACGATAAGAAAGTAATTTTCTCAATGCAGAAATTGAGTAAAACCTATCAAGGAGCAGACAAACCGGTACTTAAAAACATTTATTTGAGTTTCTTTTACGGAGCTAAAATTGGTATTTTAGGACTTAACGGTTCTGGAAAATCTTCTCTTTTAAAAATTATTGCAGGAGTTGATAAAAATTATCAAGGAGATGTAGTTTTTCAACCAGGTTATACAGTAGGTTATTTAGAGCAAGAGCCAATTCTTGATGATTCTAAAACTGTTATCGAAATTGTACGTGAAGGAGCAGCTGAAACGATGGCTGTTTTAGAAGAATACAACCAAATTAATGATTTATTTGGTCTTGAAGAGAATTACTCAGATCCAGATAAAATGGATAAATTGATGGATCGTCAGGCAGCTTTACAAGACAAAATTGATGCTCTTGGTGCTTGGGAAATCGATACTAAATTAGAAATCGCAATGGATGCTTTGCGTACACCGGAAGGTGATACTCCAATTAAAAATCTTTCTGGAGGTGAGCGTCGTCGTGTAGCTTTATGTCGTTTGTTATTGCAGCAACCAGATGTATTATTATTAGATGAGCCTACCAACCACCTTGATGCTGAGTCTGTACTTTGGTTAGAGCAGCATTTAGCACAATATTCAGGAACTGTTATTGCAGTAACGCACGACCGTTATTTCCTTGATAATGTTGCTGGATGGATTCTGGAATTGGATAGAGGAGAAGGTATTCCATGGAAAGGGAATTATTCTTCTTGGTTAGATCAAAAATCAAACCGTATGGCTCAAGAAGAAAAAGTAGCTTCAAAACGAAGAAAAACTTTAGAACGTGAGTTAGAATGGGTTCGTCAAGGTGCAAAAGGACGTCAAACCAAACAAAAAGCACGTTTGCAGAATTACGATAAATTATTAAATGAAGACCAAAAACAATTGGATGAAAACTTGGAAATCTACATTCCAAATGGTCCTCGTTTAGGTACAAATGTTATCGAAGCGAAGAATGTTGCCAAAGCTTTTGGAGACAAATTATTATACGATAATTTGAACTTTACTTTGCCGCAAGCTGGTATTGTTGGAATTATTGGACCAAACGGTGCTGGTAAATCTACCATCTTCAAAATGATTATGGGTGAGGAAAAAACAGATAGTGGAGAATTTTCAGTTGGTGATACTGTAAAAATCGCTTATGTAGATCAATCTCACTCAAACATTGATCCTAATAAATCTATTTGGGAAAACTTTGCTGATGGTCAGGAGTTGATTATGATGGGAGGAAAGCAGGTTAATTCAAGAGCTTATCTATCTCGTTTCAATTTTGGCGGCGGTGAGCAAAATAAAAAAGTATCTATGTTATCAGGTGGTGAGCGTAACCGTTTACACTTAGCAATGACTTTGAAAGAAGAAGGAAACGTACTTTTACTGGATGAGCCAACGAATGACTTGGATGTGAATACACTTCGTGCTCTTGAAGAAGGTTTAGAGAATTTTGCTGGTTGTGCAGTAATTATTTCTCACGACAGATGGTTCTTAGATAGAATTTGTACACACATCTTAGCTTTTGAAGGAGATTCTGAAGTTTATTTCTTCGAAGGAAGTTTCTCTGATTACGAAGAAAACAAAAAGAAACGTCTTGGTGGTGATTTAACTCCAAAGCGTTTGAAATATAGAAAATTAATTAGATAATAATTGATTTCTAAAAATGTAAAAAGCCTCAAGTTCAATTGAATTTGAGGCTTTTTTTAATATCTTATTTATAAGAGTAAACTATCTGTCTAAATGACCAATCTGTGACGGCAGTTCAAATATTTCAAGATCAAAATATATAACCGATGCCATTATGTGATCGAAAATATCAGACATAATGTATTCGTAATTTGCCCAGCGTTTATCACTAGAAAAAGCATAAATTTCTAATGGTACGCCATGAGCACTAGATTGCAATTGTCGACACATAATATGCATATCCTTATTTAATCCTGGGTGTGTTACAAGATACTGCATGATGTATTTTCTAAACAATCCTAAGTTGGTCATATTGCGGCCATTAAGAGCAAGAGATTTATCAATTCCTCGAAGATCGTTATATTTCTCAATTTCAGCTTGTCTTGTTTCGATATAAGAACTTATCAGCTGCACTTTTTTCATATGATTAAGATCATCATTATTCAAAAAGCGAATACTGCTGCTTTTTATCAAAACGTGTCGTTTTATACGTCTTCCGTCAGATTTTTGCATTCCGCGCCAGTTCTGAAAAGAATCGGAACTCAAGGCATACGTTGGAATCGTTGTTATCGTATTATCAAAATTTCGAACTTTTACAGTTGTCAAGTTAATTTCGATAACATCACCATCTGCGCCAAATTTGTCCATTGTGATCCAGTCACCAATACGAACCATATCATTAATGGCAACTTGAACACTTGAAACAAATCCTAAAATTGTATCTCTAAAAATTAAAATAATAATTGCCGAAAGTGTTCCTAGAATAGTCAGCAATTCGCCTTTCTTAATTCCGAATAAAGTCGAAATAATCATGGCAACACCAAAAATCCAAAGCACGATCATAATAACCTGAACAAAACTGTCAATTGGTTTGTCGCTGTATTCTGGTTTTTGCTTTAAATAATCACGAAGCGCATTAAAAATAGTTCTGATGATCCATAAACTAATCAAAACAATATAAATTCCGACTATTTTTCCAAACATCAATTCCCAATACTCATACTTATCTAGAATGATTGGAACAGCTTTATAAATAAAGAAAAACGGAATTAAATAGGCAGTATATTTAGTTGTTTTATTATGAATTAAATAATCATCAAATTTTGTTTTTGTACGCTGTGCAAAAACAGCAGTTAAGGTAACCAGAACAAATTTTGCGGCATAATAAATGGCATAAGCCAAAGCTATCATAACGACAATATTAAAAATCAGGCTGATGTACGACGCAACATTGCGGTTCATTCCCCAATCTCTAAAAAGCGGATATAAAAAATTAAATATTTTATCCAAAAATTTATGCATTACTTTCTAAATACTTTTTCTCAATATAGAATGTTCCAAAAGGAATTAATGATGCAACAAGAATAATTAAAAACGTTTTAAAATCCCAGTTTTGAGATTTTCTCAATAATACCGCTAATATAATGTAACCAATAAATAAAACGCCATGTGTCATTCCTAATGGACGTAATAAAGTATGATATAGTTCTGGGTTGTTAGTTTTAATAAAAAGCATATTAGCAAATAATACTAAATAAGAGATTCCCTCTAAAATCGCAGTAACTTTAAAAATCTTGAGCATATATCTATTTTTTTGAAATTATAGCAGCAAAATTAAGGATTCTTGTTGGTTTTTGAGTTATGTATCAATAAAGTAATTTACTTTTACAATCTTAAACTTTGATAATGAGCAAGCGTGATTTAAAAAAATATTTGACCGAATTGAGTAAAGAACAACTCGAGGAGCAGCTTATGGAGTTGTATGAGAAATTCAGTCCCGTAAAAGTTTATTATGATTTTGTTTTTAATCCAAAAGAAGACAAACTTTTACAAGAATCTAAGGTTAAAATTTCGCAAGAATATTTTCCTGTAAAAAAAGCAGGTGCAAAACGGTATCCAAAAGCAAAAATGCGTCGCTCTGTAGCTCAGAAGATTATCAAACATTTTATTATGCTTGGAGTTGATTCGTTCATTACAGCTGATATAATGCTGTATAATATAGAAATTGCTCAAACTTATTCTTCTCAAAATTTTGTAAAACAGGAATTATTTTACAAAAGCATGTTAAATTCATTTGAACAAGCTGTTAACTTTATAGTTTCAAATGGAATTTTAGCTGAGTTTAAAACAAGAATTGAGGGAATAAATGAAATGGTTTTAGAACAAAAATGGAGAAATAAGTACGATTTTGAAGCTATTTTAGACAAATTAAGCCTCTAAAATGCATTCCCATAAAAAATCTTATTTATAAAAAAACATTTATTTTAGGTTAAAATAAGATGAATAACTGTTTTTTCGGTGTATTTTTGCAAAAATCCAAAAACAAACAATGTCTCAAAACACTTTAGAAATAGAAAGAGAAGAGAAAAAAGAACTTTATGCATACCAAAAAGGCGATATCGATGCCATTTTTGAACGTTTAGATAATGCTCCTTCAAAACATCATTTATTATATCAATTGCCTACAGGCGGTGGAAAAACTGTGATTTTTTCTGAAATCGTTCGTCGCTATTTATCTAATAATGATAAAAAAGTAGTGGTATTAACACACCGTATTGAACTTTGTAAACAAACCTCAAAAATGCTTAAGGGGTTTGGCGTAAGCAATAAAATCATTAACAGTAAAGTAAAAGAACTTCCTGACCAAAATGATTTTTCATGTTTTGTCGCAATGGTTGAAACTTTAAAAAACCGTATCAATGATGAAAAACTGCATCTTGATAATATTGGTTTGGTTATTATTGATGAAGCACATTACAATTCATTTAGAAAATTATTAAACTCATTTAAAAATGCTTTTATTCTTGGAGTAACTGCAACACCTTTGAGTTCGAATATAAAATTACCAATGCATCAAAGTTATGATGAACTTATTGTAGGTGATACAATTGGTTCATTGATTGATCAAGGATTTTTGGCTAGAGCAACTACATATAGTTATGATGTTGGTTTAACTTCGCTTAAAGTTGGTATAAATGGTGATTATACAGTAAAATCATCTGATGATTTATATACTAATACTTTAATGCAGGAGAAATTACTGCATGCCTATACTGAACGCTCTTTAGGTAAAAAAACGTTGATTTTTAATAACGGTATTCATACTTCTTTATATGTTTATGAAACTTTTAGAGAAGCAGGTTATGATATTAGACATTTAGACAACACGAGCAGTTCTGAGGAACGTAAAGATATTTTGCAGTGGTTCAAGAAAACTCCGGATGCGATTTTAACTTCAGTTGGAATTTTGACAACTGGATTTGATGAACCTACAGTTGAAACTATTATTTTAAACAGAGCGACAAAATCATTAACTTTATATTATCAGATGATTGGTCGTGGTTCTCGTAAATTGCCTGGCAAAGATGAGTTTACGGTTATTGATTTAGGTAACAATGCAGCTCGTTTTGGATTATGGAGTGAACCAGTAAACTGGCAGCACATTTTTAAATCTCCAGAATTTTATCTTGAAAATCTGAGAGATGATACTGAGATCGAAATGTTCTTTAAATACACTATGCCTCCTGAGTTAAGAGCAAAATTCAGTAAAACAGCTGAAGTTACTTTTGATGTAGATGAAGAGCATAAATTGGCAATAAAACAAAATTTACGTTCTAAAATTGTATTAGACAAATCGTTGGATCAACATGCTGCAATGTGTGTAGATAATACAGAAACGCTTCAGGAAGCAAAATCATTATCTAAAGAATTAGATGACGATATTGAGTGCCGTATTAAGCGTTATGCAAAATGTTTAAGTCAATGCAGTAAAAACTACCGCGAGTGGCTTCTAGATGATTACAAGCAAAGATTAACCTTATTAGTAGGTAAAAAATATCGTGAAAAAATCATGAACGAACCAGATTGATAATTTGAAGTTCTATTTGTTTCAGGTTTCATGTTTCAAGTTATTGAAATCTAAACAAAATAATGATCTTAAAAGGAGAAATCACATTTCAGAGTAATTCATTCTATTGTGATTTCTCCTTTTCGAATTAATAAAACTAATTTTTAAGTTTTGAAAGTAACTTAAAACTTGAAACAAATAAAAACAAAACAAACAAAGATAAAAGATGTCTAAACAATTCTCAACATTAGGTCTATCATCACCAATTTTAAAAGCTTTAGGCGAATTAAACATTGTTGAACCTACAGAAATCCAACAAAAAACAATTCCGCTTTTATTGACTGAAACCCATGATGTTGTAGGTTTAGCCAAAACAGGAACAGGAAAAACAGCTGCTTTCGGATTGCCTTTATTACAATTAATTGATACTGAACTGCCAGTTGTTCAAGCTGTTATTCTGGTACCAACAAGAGAGCTTGGTCATCAGATTTTTAGAAATTTAGAAGATTTCTCAAAGTATCTTCCAAATATTTCCAGTGCTGCAACTTGCGGAGGAATTCCAATAAAACCTCAAATCGAGCGTCTTACTTCGCCAACACATATTGTTGTGGCAACACCAGGACGTTTAATTGATTTGATTCACAGAAAAGCAGTTGATTTAAAACAAACGCAATATTTGGTTTTAGATGAAGCCGATGAAATGGTTTCGATTCTAAAAGAAAGCCTGGATCAAATCATTACTGAACTTCCTAAAAAACACCGTACTTTATTATTCTCAGCTACTTTGCCGGGAACAATTAAGCAATTGATTCAGAATTACTTAAATAAAAATGTAGTTCAGGTAAGTGCTAGTATGGAAGTGATTGGAAACCAAGGTATTGATCATGAATATATTGTAGTAGATCCAATTGAAAAATTAGATGTTTTAATGCATTTTCTTAATTCAAAAGATGGAGAACGTGGTATTATCTTCTGTAAAACTAAAGCTGCTGTAAATAAACTAGCTAAAAATCTGGCTATAAATCGTTTTTCTTCGGGAGCAATTCACGGAAGTTTAACTCAGGGAATTCGTGATAGAATTATGGAGCAGTTTCGTGAAGGACATATCAATATATTGGTAGCGACTGATTTAGCTGCGAGAGGAATTGACGTAAAAGAAATTTCTTATGTTGTAAATTATCATTTGCCAGATGCTTATGAAACTTATGTTCATAGAAGCGGAAGAACAGCAAGAGCGGGAGCAAAGGGACTTTCTTTAACCGTTTTACAGGAAGAAGAAGTTGCGGAAATTGCAGATTTCGAAAGAGAACTGGGATTAAAGTTTTCTGAGTTTAAAAAACCTTCGGCATTAAGTATTGAAGAAAATAATACGCTTTTGTGGGCGAAACAAATCTTCAAAACGAAACCAAATCATGATATTTCAAATGATTTAAAAACAAAAGTTAAAACAGTTTTTCATCATCTTACAAAAGAAGAATTGATAGAAAAATTATTAGCCAATTATGTCCTTCAGAACAAAATCGATGTAGTTGAAAAACCTGTTAAAAAATTCAAAAAGTAACAAGCATGACATTTATCATTGCATATTAAAGTTGTATATTTATAAGGTATTATTCTATAATCCTACTTAATAACAACATATAATATGAAGATAGTCATCATAGGAGGTGGTTTTGCAGGAATCAATCTAGCAAAGGAACTTGTAAACCACCCTCAAATACAGGTTACTCTTGTAGATAAAAACAATTATAACTTTTTTCCACCGCTTATATATCAAGTTGCTACAGCTTTTTTAGAACCTTCAAGCATTAGCTATCCTTTTAGAAAATTTTTTGCAGGAAAGAAAAACCTGCAGTTCCGTTTAGGCGAATTACTTTCAGTAGTTCCTGCTGAGAATAAAATTATCCTTAATAACGGCGAATTGACCTACGATCACTTGGTTTTTGCAACTGGAGCTGAAACTAGTTACTTTGGAATGGAAAATGTAATGAAAAACGCTATTCCGATGAAAACCTTAAATGATGCCATCGAAATGCGTAATACACTGCTTAAAAACCTTGAAAAAGCAGCAATCACAAAAGATATCCGTAAACGTCGTAAATTATTAACTATTGTTGTTGCAGGTGGCGGACCAACAGGAGTAGAGGTTTCAGGGATGTTTGCTGAAATGCGAAAAAACATTCTGCTAAAAGAATATCCTGAACTAGAAACATCTGCCAGCAATGTTTATTTAGTCGATGGGGGAGACGCTCTCCTTTCGCCAATGAGTAAAGCTTCGCAAAAAGATACTTTAGAAGCACTTACAAATTTAGGAGTTGTTGTAAAATTACACACAAGAGTAACGGATTATGTTGATGATACAGTCTTTTTTGAAAATGGAGAAAAAATTCAAACCAAAAACTTAATTTGGGCTGCTGGAGTTTCTGCTAAACTTTTTGACGGAATTCCACAAGAGAGTTACGGACGCGGCAGACGCATGGCGACAAATGAGTACAATAAAGTAAACGGTTTTGAAAATATTTATGCAATTGGTGATACCGCAATTTTAGCTGGAGATAAAAATTTTCCTGACGGACATCCGCAAGTTGCACAAGTTGCGATACAACAAGGGTTAAATCTAGCTAAAAATTTTAAAGCAATAGCACAGAATAAACCTTTAAAAGCATTTGCTTATATAGACAAAGGATCAATGGCAATTATTGGAAAAAATAAAGCTGTAGTAGATTTACCAAGTCCTAAATGGCATTTTAAAGGATTCTTTGCCTGGGTAATTTGGTTATTTATTCACTTAATTTCCTTAATTACATACAGAAACAGGTTAAATACTTTTTGGAATTGGATGGTTGCTTATTTCGCAAGAGATCAATCACTTAGAATGATCATTAGACCAGATAAGAGATCTTAGAGCGGTAAATCTCAATATTAAAAATTCCAAAACTGGAACAAGCGTAAAAAAAACAGAATCTAAAAAGATTCTGTTTTTTTTATAAGTATACGGAATTTTTGGAACTTAAAAATCTAATGCCCAATAACAACATCGTCATTTTCTAATAGTTCTACTTTATGTTTAATAAAACGTTTTCCAATATTTAGAACAATAAAAGCTGTTATTGTTGTTGTAGTCATAATAGCAACCATTGGCGCAATAGAATCTTTTACAAAAATACCAATCGCAAATGATGCAAAAGCACCAATTCCTAATTGAATTGCACCCATTAGTGCAGAAGCACTTCCAGTATTTTTTGCAAACGGAGCCAAAGTTAATCCAGCAGTATTTGGATTTGAAATTCCTAAACAAGCCAAGAATAAAAACAACATTCCAATAGTTTCATATAATCCCAAAAGATTATTTAAAGATAAAATTAGAAAAACAATACTTACCACAGATTGCGAAATCAAAGCGCCATATATCATTTGCTCACTAGAAAATCGCTTCAATAAAATAGAATTTAATTGACTGGAACCAATAAAACTTACAGACATAAAAGCAAAAATCCAACCATAAGTTTTGGCATCAACATGATAAATATCCATAAAAATGATAGGAGAGGCCGCTACATACGAAAATAATCCAGAAAAAGCGATTGCTCCAGTAAAAGCATAAGTGTAAAACTGAGGTTCTTTTAATACTTTTAGAAAATTGGTAATAATGGGTTTTGGTTTTAAAGATATTGACGGATCTGGTTTATAGGTGTTTGGCAGACCAATTTGTGAAGCTGCCAGAATAAAAATTCCCATAAACATTAAAATTAAAAATACAGTATGCCAGCCAAAATCCTCAGTAACATATCCGCCAACTGTTGGTGCCAGCATTGGCGAAAGCCCAACGACAAGCATTAATAACGAAAAAACCTTAGGAATATCTTTAACAGGAAATAAATCTCTAACCATTGCAACTGATGCAACTGTAGCAGCACAACTTCCAATGGCTTGAACAAAACGTAAAAATATAAACGAATCAATATTAGTAACATATATACAGCCTAATGAAGCTAAAATATAGACTAATAAACCAATAAATAATGGTTTTTTTCGTCCAAATCTGTCCAATAAAGGACCATAAAGTAACTGTCCAGCTGAAATTCCTACAAAATAACTAGACAAACTCATAGAGACCTTTGCAACAGTTGTGTTCAAATCTTTTGCAATATCTGAAAAACCAGGTAAATACATATCGATTGAAAAAGGACCAAGCGCAGTCAAAGAACCTAAAATAAGTATGAGTTTAATATATTTTTTTGTAGTCATTTTTTGAAATAAAAGGCGTTTAATTTTTTGCAAAGGTAAAGATTTCATATCTTGTATTAGAATTAAACACATTTATATCTAAAACAAAGCATTATTAATCTTAAAAATTAAGAAATTATGAAGAAGTATATTTTGTTGTTATCGCTAGTTTTTACAGCTGTTTCATTTGCACAGACAATTACATCAAAAAAAGAAGATGTCAGCACTGAACAGTACGAATTATTAAAAAAAGTAAATCAGTATTATCCTGATATCACATTAAACAAGACAATTACAAATTTTTACGCTGACGGAAATATAATCGATTCTCAGCAAGAATTTGACGTAAGTTCTTCAAAATTTTCCAGCTATAAAATTGGCATTGAACCGGGAAATAAAAAATTATCATTTGAATATGTTTCTGATGAAACTGGAAAAGTTTACGGTGATGTTTCAATTTTTAAAGGAAATGCTTTAAGAACAACTTTTTCTGAAAAAAATAACGAAATAAACGTTTCCTTAAATGGTAAGTCGGTTTATTTGAAGAAATTAAAATAATAGAGAATTTTTATAAAAAGCACCGCAATTGTGGTGCTTTTTAGATTTTCAGCCGTTCTTATCGCTGACTAAATAAATGTATACAATTTGAACTATAATTTATATTATGTAAAATAGAAAATTAAAGCCGCGAGAATCTCATAAATACACTTCCATATTAAAATTTTGGAAATATTGAAATCTCAGCGATATCTTATGAAGTACATTCTTTAGAAAGTCTATTGCGTAAAAGTTTTATTTGAAATGACAAAATGCATTTTAAAGCCTTGAATTTGCTAAATCTTAACATTTCTTTAAAATAATCACTTTCTAATCAAGATGCGTTCAAAGTGAAACTAAATTTTATTATTTTTACATTAGATACTTTAAAAAAAATATCAACTCTATGAATACAATTGCTGAGCATATTGCAGATTTTTTAAAAGAATACCCGCCGTTTGATAATTTAACTTTTCAGGAATTATCAGAGATTGCTACTAATATTCGTGTTATCAATTTAGAAAAACATGCTGTATTGTTTCAAAATAATGATTTATTGCATGACAGTTTTTATGTTGTAGCATCTGGTGTTATTAATTTGACAACAATTGCCGATGCTGAGGAAACGATTATAAATAAATGTCATGAAGGTGATATTTTTGGTTTACGTCCGTTTTTTGCCAAAAACAACTACATGATGACTGCAAAAGCGCGTGAAGAAAGTATAATTTATGCTATTCCAATTGCTGTTTTTAGACCATTTGTGGCTAATAATCCTGACGTTTTAAATTTTTTATTGGAAAGTTTTGCAATAAATTCAAGACATACTAAAGATAATGTGCGTTCTAATGGAAAATTAGATGCTGACAACAGCTATATAGATCAGCAGTCTGAAATGCAATACATACAATCTTTAGCCTATAATAATTCTCCGTTAACAACTGAGGCGCATCATATTGTAAAAGATGTTGCGATTTTAATGACGGAATCTATGGTAGATAATATTGTGGTTACTGAGAAAACAAAACCAATTGGTATTGTTACAAATGCCGATTTGTCTTCAAAAATTGCGACTGGTCGTTATCCAATATCTGAAACTATAGACAAAATTATGTCCTCGCCTGTCGTTACAGTAATCGAGAACGTTTCTTTGGCCGAAGCGCAATTATTAATGCTGAAACACAATGTTTCGCATTTATGCGTAACAAAAGACGGTACAAGTAAATCTGCGGTAAAAGGAATTATTTCTGAGCACGATTTAATTGTAGCTCAAGCAAGTAACCCTGGTGTTTTAATTAAAGAAATTAAACGTTCGCAGTTACCAAAAGATTTAAAACAGATACGCGATCGATTATCAGATTTAATTCAGAATTCAATTCAAAAAAACATACCAATTTCTCATATCAGCAATATTGCTAGTGAGATTAATTTGGCAATTATTAAACGTGCTGTCGAGTTATCAATTTTAGATTTAGGCTCTCCTCCTGCTCGTTTTGCATGGTTAAGTATAGGAAGTCAAGGTCGTAAGGAACAGCTTTTATTAACAGATCAAGACAGTATTTTGATCTTTGAAGATGTAGCTCCTGAAAAATACAGAGAAGTAAAAGATTATTTTTTAAGACTGGCAAAAAGAACTACTTCTATTCTTGAAAAAGTAGGTTACGAATATTGTCCAAATGGACATATGGGAAGTAATATGCTTTGGTGTAAGTCGTTGACAGACTGGACGAAACAGTACAACAGCTGGATGAATACTCCAGGTGAAAACAGTAACGATTTAAGTTCTATTTTCTTTGATTATGAGATTGTTTTTGGTGAGCCAAAAATTGAAGAAGTTATCGAAAATGTGATTTTTAAAAATGCTGTAAACAATACCTTATTCTTCGACTTTTTAGGAAACGACGCCTTAAAGAGAAATTCTCCTTTAAGCTTTTTCAAAAAATTCATTGTAGAAGAAGACGGTCCGCATAAAACTAAATTTGATATTAAAACCCGTGCTCTAATGCCGTTGATTGATGGCGCACGTTTGTTAATTTTGAATGCTAATATAAAAGGAATTAAAAATACCTATTTAAGATTCAAACAATTAGCAATTACCGATTCTAAGAATGCCGAAATATATTTAAGTTGTGCTGAAGCTTTTCTAACACTTTCAAAATTTAGAACTGTTGAAGGTTTGAAAAATGATGATTCAGGGCAATACATTAATTTAAGAGAAATGTCTAAAACAGACAAAGAAAAGTTAAAAAATGCTTTAACCCCGATGAAAGACCTTGAGGAACTTATTAAGAGTAAATTTCAACTTACACAATTCTCGTAAATATGCTAGACTGGCTTAAAAATATTAATAAAGAATATCCAGATTTTTGGAAGGATTATTTGACTAAATTAGAAACGAAACCTTCCAAGTTTGTGGTGTTGTCGACTGAAACATCCGGTTTAAATCCAAACAAAGACGTCATTCTGTCTTTGGGAGCATTTTCTGTTGTGGAAGACAGTATTTTAATTAAAGAAAATTTTGAAGCCGTTTTACTTCAGTACAAATTTCTACAGGATAACGGACTCTCAAATGAGTTTATCATTGAAAGTAAAATGATGAAAATGCCTGAACCTGATGCGGTTGAAGCTTTTGTTAACTTTATTGGAAATGCAATTCTAGTGGGTCATCATATAAATTTTGATATAGAAATGCTTAATGCAGCTTTGGAACGATTAAATTGCGGCAGACTTAAAAATGAAGCTTTAGATGTTGATGTTATGTATCGTAAATTAACGGACATTAACGACAAGCAGTTTTCATTAAATGATCTATGTGAAATTTATAAAATCCCAAAAAGCGATCGAAACTCATCAGCTGAAGATGCTTATAAAATCGGACTTTTATTTCTGAAATTGAAATCTCGATTAGGAATTAAATAGTTTTAAAAAACAGCATAAAAAAAGCCTCTTAAATTTAAGAGGCTTTTTTTGTTCTTAAGGGAAGATTATTTTCCTTTTCTACGTTTGCGTTCCGCTTTTATCATTGATAATTCGCGGCTTGTTTGTCCTGCAACCGAAGTGTTTTCTTCAGCACGACGAATTAAGTACGGCATAACATCTTTTACAGGTCCAAAAGGAAGATATTTAGCAACATTATAACCGTTTTCGGCTAAGTTGTAACTAATATTATCGCTCATTCCGTATAACTGTCCAAACCAAATTTTGTTATCATTTTTTGCAATACCTCTTTGAGCCATCATTTCCATAAGCTTATAAGAGCTTAATTCGTTATGAGTACCTGCAAATATTGACATCGTTTCTAAATGGTCTAACATATAATGTACAGCGCTGTCATAGTTTACATCTGTAGCTTCTTTAGAAACACAAATTGGCGAAACATAACCTTTTTCTTCTGCACGTTTGTTTTCTTTTTCCATGTAAGCACCACGAACCAATTTCATTCCAATAAAAAAGCCTTCTTTTTTAGCGATTTCATGTAGTTTTTTTAAATAGTCCAAACGATCCCAACGATACATTTGCAATGTATTGAATACAATTGCTTTTTCTTTATTGTATTTGCGCATCATTTCGGTCACTAAATCATCGGCTGCATCTTGCATCCAGCTTTCTTCACCATCAATTAATAATGCAACGTCTTTTTTATGTGCTTCACTGCAAACTTGGTCAAAACGAGCTGCTACTCTATCCCATTCTGCTTGTTCTGCAGGAGATAATGTCTGTTTTTCTCCTAGTTTTTCATACAATTCAAAACGTCCTAAACCAGTTGGTTTAAAAACTGCAAAAGGAATAGCTAAACGCTCTTTTGCAAATTCAATAGTTTTTAAGGTCATTTGTAAAGCAGCATCAAACTGCTCTTCCTCTTCTTTTCCTTCAACAGAGTAATCTAGTACAGATGAAACTCCTTTTGTAAACATTTTATCTACTACTGTAATACAATCGTCTTCATTTACACCACCACAAAAATGGTCAAAAACTGTAGCACGAATCAATCCTTCAACAGGAAGATGTGCTTTGATTGCAAAATTAGTAACAGCAGTTCCAATTCTTACTAAAGGCTCACTGTCAATCATTTTAAAAAGAAAATAAGCCCTATCAAGTTCCGTATCACTTTTTAGTGAAAATGCAACTTGTGTGTTATCGAATATTTTTTCCATTAAGTTTAGTTTTTATGCAAATATAAAGAGTGTTTTGAATATTATTTACTAAACAGGGGCAAATTTTTCGGTATCGTTAATAACATTCTTAGAAATATCAAATTATTTAGGTAAAACTTTACTTTTAAGGAAATATACATTTGTAAAAGTATCGATTAGCAGCTCTGAAAACAGTTGTACTGCTTGATTTTAAAACAAAATTGCATCAAAAATTGAATAATTATTGCTTAAAAATGCCTTATTTTGCGCTTTCAATTAACCTAAGAATTTATGAAGTCAATTCAAGCCAATAATTATCTGGTGCATTTTAACCAAAATGCATACGAAGCTTTAAATAAACATTTAAAAGAGAATAAATATTCAAACCTTTTTATAATTGTTGATGATAAAACAAATGAGTTTTGTCTGCCTAAGCTTTTGCCGGTAATTGAAACAGATCTTAATATAGAAATTATTGAGTTTGAGGCTGGAGAAGCTAACAAAAATATAGAAACATGTATTCAAATCTGGAATGTACTTACAGAACTTGGTGCAGACCGAAAATCACTTGTAATTAATCTTGGCGGTGGCGTTGTTACTGATTTGGGCGGTTTTGTGGCTTCTACTTTTAAAAGAGGGGTTGATTTTATTAATATTCCAACTACTCTATTATCTATGGTTGATGCTTCTGTTGGAGGAAAAACAGGAGTAGATTTAGGAAATCTTAAAAACCAAATAGGTGTTATTAATGTACCGCAAATGGTTTTAATCGATACAGATTATCTTCAAACTCTGCCACAAAGTGAAATGCGTTCTGGTTTAGCCGAAATGCTGAAACACGGTTTAATATACGATGCAGCATATTGGAAACAATTTTTAGACTTAAAAGAAATTGATTACGATACTCTGGATGAATTAATATATCGTTCTGTAGAGATTAAAAATGAAATCGTAATTCAGGATCCAACAGAAAAAAACATACGTAAAGCATTGAATTTTGGTCATACTTTAGGTCATGCGATAGAAAGTTACTTTTTAGAAAGTGAAAACAAAACTACTTTATTACACGGTGAAGCAATTGCGATCGGTATGATACTAGAAAGCTATATTTCTTTGCATAAAAATTTAATTTCTGAAGCCGAATACAACGAGATTAAAACTGCAATTAAGAGTATTTATGATGATGTAAAAGTGGAAGAAAATGACATAGATCCTATCCTTGAATTGCTCGTTCACGACAAAAAAAATGAATACGGTTTAATTCAATTTGCCTTGATTGAAGGAATCGGTAAAATAAAAATTAATCAATCCGTTGAAAATAAATTGATTCTAGAGGCGTTTCAAGATTATAAATCTTAAACTTTTTTTAATAAAAAGCATTGCTTTAGGTATATATTATTTTTTACATTTGCCACGATGAAAACAAACAATAAACAAAGACAATTCAGCTCTTACAGAAACCGTCTCAACAGTTCTTTACTAAGAATGTTGAACCGTTTTTATAATAGTAAAAGTCCGTTTTGTTTTGATGTTTTCCAATGTTCAAAGGCCGAACACGAAAAACTGCAAATTATATTTGCCAATATTAGAGTTTGAATTTTAGATTTAGCACAGTACCTAAATTTAAAAATTACAACTTAAAATATTGAAAAATAAATGAATACAAAATATTCTGATCTAATAAATCAAACATACTACTTTCCACAAACGGAGTTTAAATTAAACAAAGACAACCTTCAGTTTCACAACATCGATTTGATGAAATTGGTTGAACAATATGGTACGCCATTAAAGTTTACTTATCTTCCTCAGATTTCTGAAAACATCAATAAAGCAAAAGCTTGGTTCAGAAAATCAATGGAAAAAAATAAATACGAAGCAAAATATTACTATTGTTATTGTACAAAAAGCTCTCATTTTGAATATATTATGAATGAAGCTTTCAAAAACAATATTCATATCGAAACATCTTCTGCTTTTGATGTTAACATTGTTGAGAACTTATTAGAGAACGGAAAAATCAACAAAAGTACTTATGTAATTTGTAATGGTTTTAAAAGAGACGAGTACATTACTAATATCGCTAGATTAATCAACAACGGACATAAAAATACTATTCCGATTATTGATAACTATGAAGAACTTGATTTGCTTCAGGGTGAAATCAAAGGAAAATTCAAAATTGGAATTCGTATCGCTGCTGAGGAAGAGCCGAAATTTGAGTTTTATACTTCTAGATTAGGAATTGGATATAAGAATATCGTTTCATTCTACAAAAAACAGATTCAGGAAAATGACAAATTAGAGCTTAAAATGCTTCACTTTTTCATTAATACTGGAATTAATGATACATCATATTACTGGAATGAGCTTGTAAAATGTATTAAAGTATACATTGCACTTAAAAAGGAATGCCCTACTCTTGATGGTTTGAACATTGGAGGTGGTTTCCCAATTAAAAATTCACTTGCATTCGAATATGATTATCAATATATGATTGATGAAATTATCAATCAAATTAAAATTGCTTGTGATGAAGCTGAAGTTGATGTGCCAAATATTTTTACTGAATTTGGTTCATTTACAGTAGGCGAAAGCGGCGGAGCTATCTATCAAATCTTGTATCAAAAACAACAAAATGATAGAGAAAAATGGAATATGATCGACTCATCATTCATTACAACTTTGCCAGATACTTGGGCTATAAACAAACGTTTTATTATGCTGGCAATTAACCGCTGGAATGATACTTACGAACGGGTTTTATTAGGTGGTTTGACTTGTGATAGTGACGATTATTACAATTCAGAACAGAATATGAACGCGATTTATCTGCCTAAATACAACAAAGAAAAACCGCTTTATATTGGTTTCTTTAATACAGGTGCGTATCAAGAAACTATCGGAGGTTACGGAGGTTTACACCACTGTTTGATTCCACAGCCTAAGCATATTTTAATTGATCGTGATGAAAATGGTATACTGGCTACAGAGGTTTTCTCTGAACAGCAGACTTCAGACGATGTATTGAAGATTTTAGGGTACAAGAAAAAATTGTAAAAAAAAAGAATGCAAATTAAAAGTTCATACTTAAAAAATTATTAATTTGCATAACATCGTAAAAAGGTTAAAAGCTTTTAATTCAAAAAAAAAAATAAAAAACAAAAAGAAATGAAAGGACCAATCAGTCAGTTTATTGAAAAACATTATTTACACTTTAATTCTGCTTCACTAGTAGATGCAGCCAAAGAGTATGAGCAACAATTAGCAAATGGATCTAAGATGTTGGTGAGTATGGCTGGAGCAATGAGTACCGCAGAAATTGGTAAAATTTTTGCTGAAATAATTAGACAAGATAAAGTACAAATTATTTCATGTACTGGAGCCAATCTAGAAGAGGATATTATGAATTTAGTAGCTCATTCTCATTACGAAAGAGTTCCTAATTACCGTGACTTGACACCAGAAGACGAATGGGCTTTACTTGAAAAAGGTTTGAATCGTGTTACAGATACTTGTATTCCTGAGCATGAAGCTTTTAGACGTTTACAAAAGCACATCTACAAAATCTGGAAAGACGCTGATGATAATGGAGAACGTTATTTTCCACATGAATTCATGTACAAAATGTTATTATCAGGTGTTCTTGAAGAATACTATGAAATTGACTTAAAAGACAGCTGGATGTATGCAGCTGCCGAAAAAAATCTTCCAATTATCGTTCCTGGATGGGAAGATAGTACAATGGGAAATATTTTCGCATCATATGTTATTAAAGGAGAATTAAAAGCCTCAACAATGAAATCAGGTATTGAGTACATGACTTTCCTAGCGGACTGGTACTCAAAAAACAGCCAAAACGGTATCGGGTTTTTCCAAATTGGTGGTGGTATTGCAGGAGATTTCCCTATCTGCGTTGTACCAATGCTTTACCAAGATATGGAAATGCATGACGTTCCATTCTGGAGTTATTTCTGTCAAATATCAGATTCTACAACAAGTTATGGTTCTTATTCTGGAGCTGTTCCAAATGAAAAAATTACTTGGGGTAAATTAGATATTAAAACTCCAAAATTTATTATTGAGTCGGATGCTACAATTGTTGCTCCATTAATTTTTGCATATTTATTAGATTTATAGGATATTTTTATGAAGAGAGTTATAGTAGACTACGCTAAACTTACCAATGAAATTTTAAACCTTTTAGTAGAAAAATTTCCTGATGGTTATGATGATTCGGATGTTATCCGTTTTAGAAACGCTAAAAACGAATTAGTAGAAGCTGTTGAAGTTCGTACTGAAGACACTATTTATTTAGTAAAAATTAGTACTAAGCTTGCAGATAGAATCGAAAATTACGACGAAGATGATGATATCGATCTTGATGTAGATACAATCGAGCCAGTAAAAGGAATCGATCTTGATAATGACGACGACGATGACGATGAAGAGGATGATAATCAAGACAAGCCTGATACAGATGGCGGTGATGATGAGGATGATGAAGATAAAGATGATATAGCTGACGACGACGAAGACGAGGATGATGAAGATTAGTCATTTTCTTTTTAAATAAAATAAGGGAACTCTTTTAGAGTTCCTTTTTTTATTAATTACAACAGTTTAAAAAGATAAGAAAATTACTATATTTATTGTTTTGAAATATTCTCAAAACATAAATTATCTACCCTATGACATCAGAATTACTACACGCCAAATTAAAAGAGAATTTTGGTTTCGAAAAATTCAGACCAAACCAAGAAACTATTATTAATACAGTACTTTCTGGTCAGGATACATTGGCTATTATGCCAACTGGCGGCGGAAAGTCAATTTGTTTTCAATTGCCGGCTTTAGTTTTGCCAGGAATTACAATTGTGATTTCGCCATTGATCGCCTTAATGAAAGATCAAGTTGACAGTTTGAAAACCAACGGAATTTCGGCATGTTATATCAACAGCAGTCAATCAAGTGAAGAGCAGCAATTTTATATAGACAACCTAAGATCCAATACTTTTAAGCTGGTTTATATTGCGCCAGAAAGTTTATCTTACTTAGATTCAGTTTTCAATGAATTGACAATAAGTCTAATAGCGATTGATGAAGCGCACTGTATTTCTTCTTGGGGTCATGACTTTCGTCCTGCATATACTAATTTGGGTTATTTAAAAAGCCGCTTCCCTTCTACTCCAGTTTTAGCATTAACAGCAACAGCAGATAAAGCAACTCGTACCGATATTACAAAACAGCTTAATCTTAAAAATCCAAAAACATTTGTAGCTTCTTTTGATAGAAAAAATTTAAGTTTAGAAGTACGTCCAGCTTTGGATCGTGTTAAACAAATTATTGATTTTGTCGAAAGAAAACCAAATGAATCTGGAATAATTTATTGCTTAAGCCGAAAAACTACTGAAGAACTGGCAGAAAAACTTCAGAAAAACGGAATTACAGCGAAAGCGTATCATGCTGGTTTGGATAATAAGCTTCGTGCAAAAACACAAGATGAATTTATAAATGATGATTGTTCGGTGGTTTGTGCAACAATTGCTTTCGGGATGGGAATCGATAAATCGAATGTCCGCTGGGTAATTCATTATAATCTTCCAAAAAATATAGAAGGTTATTATCAGGAAATTGGTCGCGCCGGTCGTGACGGACTTCCAGCTGAAACTGTTCTCTTTGAAAGTTATGCAGATGTAATACAACTTCAGAAATTTGCATCTGATGGATTAAATTCTGATGTACAGCTTGCAAAGTTAGAAAGAATGAAGCAATATGCAGATGCTGTAAGCTGCAGACGAAAAATTCTTCTTTCGTATTTTGGAGAATTAGTAACCGAAAATTGCGGTAATTGTGATATATGCAAAAATCCTCCAACATTTTTTGACGGAACGGTTTTAGCTCAAAAAGCACTGTCAGCTATTACTCGTTTGCAAGAAGCAGAATCTTTGGCAGTAATTGTTGATTTTTTAAGAGGCTCGAAAAATGCGTATATCTACGAAAAAAATTATCAAACGCTAAAAACGTACGGAATTGGCGCTGACATTTCGTGGTACGATTGGAATCAATATTTAATTCAGTTAATTAATCTTGGTTATTGTGAAATTGCCTTTCATCAGCACAATAAAATTTTATTGACTTCTTTTGCGAAGAAAGTTTTGTTCGAAGGTGAAAAAGTAAAATTAACAACAGTTGTCAAAAAAGTAATCGATAAAAATGAAATTAAAGAAGCAAAAGCAAAACCAGTAAAAAATTCTCTTTTTGAAACACTTCGAAAATTGCGTTACGAAATTGCACAAGAAGAAGAAGTTCCTGCTTATGTAATTTTTAGTGACGCTGCTTTAAGACAAATGGAAATTTTAAGACCAATGACTGATGATGATTTTCTCGCTGTTGATGGTGTTGGAAAAGTTAAGCTTGAAAAATACGGCTCAGAGTTTATAAACGCCATTATTGAGTTTCATAAAAATAAATCGGTAAAGAAAGAAAAAAAAGAAAGTACCTATGCTAAAACTTTAGAGCTTTTTTTAAGCGGACTTTCCGTTGAAGAAATTGCTGAACGAAGAAGCGTAAGTAAAACAACAATAGTTTCGCATTTGGCAAAACTCTATGTAGATGGGCAAGATTTCGATTTAAGTCAATTTGTTTCTGGAGATGAAATTACAGCAATTGAAAAAGCTCAAATTGAATTAGAAAAGCCAAGTGCTTTAAAATCATACTTTGATTATTTTGAAGAAAAAATGTCTTATGACAAAATAAGATTTGGTTTGGCTTTTATTGAGAAAAAACAATCCGTGTAATTTAGTAAAAGACTTTTTTTGTCATTTCGATCCCGAAGCCTCGGGAGAGAAATCTTAGCGAGAAGATCGACAAAGATTGGATTTTATTTGAGTAGCTGTTTGTGGAGATTTCTCCTTCGTCAAAATGACAAACTGTGGTTAGAAATTTCAATTAAACAAAAAATCCTGTGAAATACTTCACAGGATTTTTTGTTTAAAATTATTTCAAGCTTTTACAAATATCTTTCTTCAAAAACTTTTTGATGATGTTTTTGATGTCCAATTATTACAAAACCTAAAGCACGAACAGAAATCTGATTGTTTGAAGCTGTTCCAATATTTTTAAGCTGTTCTTCAGATAAACTTTTGTAAAACAACAATGTTGAATGTCTCAATGCAGACAATTCTGTCAATAAATCTTGAATACTTCTGTTGTTTGAATTTGCGTTATCAGCGTAATCATTTTCTTCAAAACTCGATAAAGGTGTTTTATCATTTCTTGAAAACCTCAAAGCGCGATATGCAAAAACACGTTCAGAATCTATAATGTGCTGAATAATATCTTTGATTGTCCACTTGCCTTCTGCATATCGGTAATCAAATTTATCGAGCGGAATATTTTGAACAAATCTTATAAATTCATGTAATGAAATCTCTAATTCCTCTATTAATTTTCCGTCACCAGCTTGTTTGATATACGTGCCAAAATGCCCTGAATATTCATTTTCTACTAATTGATTGCTGTACATTTTTATAAAAATTAAAGGTCTAAATTTAATTTATGCTGAATTTCTGCTTGCGTTTGTATTTCCGAAAAGTGATCTAGTTACAATTTTTTCGTAAACTTTAATCAACTCTTCATTTTTAGCAGTATCCTTATTTAATTCATTAATTCTTAATAAAGCATATTGTTGTATTGTCAACAAAGGCAACACGATACGTTCTCTTATTTGAATCGATGCTATACCATCAGGATAATTTTCCATAAGGGTTTTATGACCGGCAATTTTCAATAACATACGTTTTGTTTCTGAAAATTCGTCGTAAATAATCTGCCAAAATTCACCAAATTCCGGATCATTTCTCATGTAAGCTGTTAATGGTAAAAATGATTTTGCCAACGACATCATACTATTTTCTAACAGCGTTTTGAAGAATAAAGAATTATGATACAAATCACTTACTTTATCCCATTGGTTAGTATCTTCAAAATGTTTTAAAGCAGTACCAACTCCAAAAAATCCAGGTACATTTTGTTTTAGCTGACTCCAAGAACCTACAAATGGAATTGCTCTAAGATCAGCAAAATCTAATGATTCTGATTTACTTCTTTTTGAAGGACGACTTCCGATATTTGTTTTTGAGTAATATTTCAAAGTACTCATCTTTTCTAAATACGGTATAAACTTTGGATGATTTTTAAAGTTTAAATATTTCTCATATCCTAAATCAGCTAATTGAGTTAAAACTTGAGTTTCTTCAGTAGTAAGTTCGTTCTTTTCTTTACTAAATACTTGATTTGTAACACCAGCACTTAATAAGTTTTCGATATTATAACGACAAGAATCTAAAGTTCCAAAATTAGAACTAATGGTTTGACCTTGAACCGTAATTTGAATTTCGTTGTTTTCAATTTTAGGACCTAAAGAAGCATAAAACTTATGCGTTTTTCCACCACCACGAGCTGGAGGCCCACCGCGGCCATCAAAGAAAATAGCTTTAATTCCGTATTTTCTAGAAATTTCAGTAAGTGAGATTTTAGCTTGATAAATACTCCAGTTCGCCATTAAATATCCGCCGTCTTTTGTTCCGTCAGAGAAACCAAGCATTATAGTCTGCTTATTTCCTCTAGCTTGTAAGTGCTTAGAATATTCTGGATTAGTATACAACTGCTCCATAATCGAATGTGCATTTTGTAAATCATCAACTGACTCAAAAAGCGGAATAATATCTACTGTAGGATCTTCCCAATTATTCAAACGAATCATTGCAAAAGTTTCCATTACATTTAATGCACTTTCATTGTTGCTGATAATATAACGATTAGCTCCCTCTTCACCATTATTTTCTTGAATCGTTTTTATTGCCTGCACAGATTCTAAAGTCGATCTTGTAATTTCATCTTCGAAATTACTTGGGTTTAAATCTCCTTTTACCTTAGATAAGATACTAATTTTTTCGTTTTCCGTTAATTCAAAATAATTTTTTGGAAATACATTTGAATCAGAGTTTAGGTAAAAATTGACAACATCTTTGAAAACGACGTTATGAATTTTACTGTTCTGACGAATATCTAATGTTGCAAAATGGAATCCGAATAAATTGATTTTTACTAAAAGAGCTTCCAATTCATCTAGATATAATGATTGATGTTTCTCAATGATTATACTTCTAATTTTGTTTAACTGGCTTAATAGTTCTTCTAACGTAATATAAATTTCGCCTTTTGAGTAAAAAACAGAACGATAAAGTTTATGTTCAAGTTCAGATACTAAAGTATCTACACCTGAGAATGTTAACTTACGTTTAAGGTTTCTCATTTCGACATAATAACACTTTAAAATAGAAGTACGCAAACGTTCTGCTACTTTAAGGGTTATTTCGGTAGTTACAAAAGGATTTCCATCTCTGTCTCCGCCCGGCCAAAATCCTAATTTGATTAATTGATTTTGAATTGCGTTTCCGTTAAGTATATTTTTTTGAAGATAATGTACAATTTCTCCAGATGTAGCGTAGAATACATTTTCAAGATACCAAATCAAACTTACGGCTTCGTCGTAAGGATTTGGTTTTTCATTTTGAATAAAAGGAGTTTTACCAAGTTGAGCCAGTAATTGCTTTATCTGTAATAAATCATTCTGACGAATTGCTTCGGTTAAATCGTTGATAATTCCTAGAACTGGTCCTGGGTAAAATTGAGTTGGATGCGCTGTTAAAACGGTTCTTACATTGAAATCTTCTAGAAACTGAATTAATTCGTCGTCTTTCTCCTTAGCATCTGATTTTTCTTTGATATCTCTCAAAGAACCTCTTCCTTCCATATTGTTTACTTCTGGAAAAGCAGCATCTTCAATTGCATCAAACAATACAATTTGACGCTCTATATATTGAATAAATCGAAACATTAAGTCGATTTTTTCAGTCTCAGAAGCGTTGTTTAGGAATTTATTTGAAAAGAAATCAAAGATTTCTTTTGGTGTTTCTTGTTTTTTAAAACCTGTTTCGCATGTTTCTGTAAATAATGGCAGTAAAACACCTGTATTATCTATAGAATCAAAAGGTAATGTTATAAAAACACTGTTGTAAATGTGATATTTAGAAAGAACATCTCGATTAAAGCGTTCAATTTTTGGCAACGTGTACATAATTGTGTTGTAGTTGGTTGGTTAATTAGTCATAAAAAAACCCCAAGAATAAACTTGAGGTTATATTTTTAATATAGCATTCAAGAGGAATTCTTACATATTTTTAAAAATAGTATGCATCAAACGCTTCTTGTCGTTAATACTTTCTTCTAATGAAATCATTGTTTCAGTTCTGTAAACACCTTCGATGTCATCAATCATGAAAATAACTTCTTTTGCATGTTTTGTATCTTTTGCTCTAATTTTACAAAAGATATTAAATTTTCCTGTCGTTACAGATGCAACTGTTACGAACGGAATTTGGTTGATTCGCTCTAATACAAATTTAGTTTGAGATGTATTATTAAGAAATACCCCAACGTAAGCAATAAATGAATACCCTAATTTATCGTAATCTAAGGCTAATGAAGATCCCATGATTATTCCTGCATCCTCCATTTTTTTTACTCTAACATGTACTGTACCAGCAGATATCAATAATTTTTTTGCAATGTCAGTAAACGGAACTCTCGTATTGTCTATTAACATATCTAAAATCTGGTGATCTACTTCATCTAAACGAAATTTACTCATAATTCTTTAATTAATATTACTAATTGCTATTACAAAGTATAAAAATATATATAAAAAACAACAAATTCACATAAAAATTAACTTTTTATCAACCCGTTAACAAATTTAATATTTTTATTTAAATAAAAATCTGCTTTTTGATTCAATTTCGGAAAACCACTATAGTCATCAGAATAAACAGCACCATTTCCATCATATTCGTAATGTCCAAAATAATTTTCCAAATCGCCTGCTTCAACTATGTAGGCATTAAAATGAATCTTATTTTCAATCAATTCTTCTTTGTATTGTGCGACAAAATTCGTAATAATTTCGATACCATCATAATTTATTTTGATGTTTTTATACATAAAATCATAAAAAACAGGTTTATTTTGTGAAATATTCAAATAATCATTAATTCTGTTGTAAACTAAATCGTTTTCGCTAAGCAGTTTAAAACTTTGAATAAGTGAGAAAAATATGAACTTTCTCGTGATCTCACGCTCATAATCTCCCGCAAAATGTCCTGCCTCAAATAAAATAGTCGGCACTCCTAAAAACTGAAAAGTATCACCAATACAATTTATATTAAACGAATCATCAAATCGGCCTATTTGACCCGGAATGTGTTTTTGTAATTCATCATTGATGCCGGCAATTAGGTTAATTGCTTTTAATCTATTATCGTTTATTTCGCGCTCTTCATTATAAGAAGGTGCTAAAAAAGAGACTGTTGCAGGTTTTCCTGTATCGGCTACACCAAAGATAGTACGCTGATCGTGCAGGTTAAAGCAATAATGTGGTTTGAAAGCTTCAAAAACTTCTCGTAAAACGTTACTTTCTGGCTGTGTTAGATTTTGTGAGTCTCTATTTAGATCTACTTTATTGGCGTTTTCACGTGTATAGAGACGCGCTCCGTCAGGATTTAGAATTGGAATACTATAGAATGTGAAAGTATCAAGCAATTTTGCAGCAAACTCAGATTTGCTGTTTAGGACATTTATAAAATCAAAAAGTGCTTTGGTCGTTGTGCTTTCGTTGCCGTGCATTTGTGACCATAAGTAAATACGAGTTTCTCCTGTTCCTATTTCATAACTATATATAGGTTCTCCTAAAACAGATTTGCCAATAATTTTAACTTGATTATCGGTGTTTAGTTTGTTTAAAATTGGCTTGATATGATCTAGTGTCAGGTAACGTCCTGAAATAGATTCTTCTTTATTTTGGTTAAATAATTCTTCTAAATTCATTGTCTTTCGATTAGTTTACAAAAGTAAACATCTTTATTTTTACAATTGTAAATTCATAAAAAGAAATAAAATTCAGAATTGTAAACAGATATTTCAAAGCTTTATAGTCTTTTAAAGTTGAATATTGGATTAAAAATTACAAAAGTTAATTTTCGATATAAAAATACTTATTTTCAACAAGTTATATTGCCTTGTTTAAAGTGTTAATACTGACTTAAAGTTGTTTATTTAGGTATTTACAGTTGTAAAATTGCTAAATTAAATCAATTTAATTACATTTGTAAACAAGTTAATTTTAAACTGCAATTTACAATGGTAAACATAGATGATTTTGTAAAACGACTGGAGAGTATACTGGATTATTATGGTTTGAATGCTTCTTCTTTTGCAGATAAAATTGGTGTACAGCGATCAAGTATGTCTCACCTGCTCTCTGGAAGAAACAAACCAAGTTTGGATTTTGTAATGAAAATTTTGGACGTTTTTCCTGATGTAGATTTATACTGGATTTTAAATGGAAAGGGAAATTTTCCAAAATCAGATCATGAAAGCACAATTTCGAAAGCAGATAATTTTGGAGAAAACAGAAATATAAACTCCCCTTCTCCATCAAATGATAATTTTTCGGGTGAAGATTTATTTTCTCAAATTGAATATGAAACTGAAAATCCTCAGACAAAAAAAATAGAGTTAAAGAAAAACTCTAATTTAGCTGTTGAGGAAGATGAAATAGAAAAAATAGTCTTTTTCTATAAAAACGGTACTTTTAAAGTGTACACACCTTAATTTGAAATTTTCGCATATTTGAAAAATTTCAAAATTATTTTTGATTTAAGCGATTCTCACGCAATTAAAAAAAATATTGAAAATTTAGATTTGAATTCCGTTTTCAGGAATTTTACCTAGAACACCTTTATAGTGTTGTTTTAAAATTTCGAGATCAGCTTCATAATTTCCTGTTGGAAAAAAAGCTTTCCCTAGATTAACTATTTTCTTTCCCCAATCAAAAGCGACTGGAACAATTGGAACATTTGCTTTAAGAGCGATGTAATAAAAACCGCTTCTAATTTCGGTAACGCCTTTTCGGGTTCCTTCTGGAGCTACAGCCAAGCGAAAGATCTCTTTACGGTCAAAAATCGCAGCAATAGAATCTACTTTATTCAATCCGCCTGTGCGATCAATAGGTTCTCCGCCAACGTTTTTGAAGTAATATCCGAAAGGAAATCTAAATAATTCCTTCTTTCCTACCCAATTCATTTGTAAACCAGAGATTCCTCGGGTAAAAAGCCCAATATAAAAATCGTGATTACTAGTATGAGGCATAACCATCAATATACATTTTTTTACTTCGGCGTTCTCCAACCCTGTTATTTTCCAGCCCATTAGCTTGCAAAAGATAAAATTGTATAATTGTTTCTTCATTAAAATTTAATTTTTGCTACAAAATAAAAGATTTAAAATGGTATTTTTGAGTAAAACCATTATAAAATGATTCAAAAACTGTTCAGTTATCTTATACCTATAAATATATTCAAAAAAAAGTCAGCAAGAAGTAAAATAATCGAAGTTACTTGGACAAATGGAGAATTGGTAATCGATTCTGAAAACACAAATTATTCTTATGGAAGTTTACAGCGAATACTAAGGTACGGTCTTAGAAATATTGGATATGATAAAGTTTTAAAAATGGATCATATTCTAGTTCTTGGAGTTGCCGGCGGAAGCGTAATCAAAACTCTTGTTGACGAAATAGAATACAAAGGAAAAATTACAGGTGTCGAAATCGATTCAGACATGATTCAGATTGCAAATGAATATTTTAATCTCAATAAAATTAAGCAGCTTGAAATTGTAATAGATGATGCGTTTGAGTTTGTTTTGAAAACAAAAGACAAGTATGATTTAATTATAATCGATATTTTTGAAGATACAAATATGCCTAACTTCTTGTTTGAAAAGTTCTTCAGTGAAAGAGTCTGTTTCCTATTGAAAAACGAAGGCTTTATTTTGTTTAACACAATGATTCTTGACGAAGCGCATAACATTCGCAATAGAAAATACAAAGCGGAAATAAACGCTGAGTTGTTTACTGCAAAAATGCTGCCTCGTATAGAAGTGCATAATGAAATAATAATAATTGAGAAATTGTCCTAAATCTAATATTCATGAAGTCCCTTATTTCTATTTTAAAATCCTTGCCGCCTGCTAAAGTAATTGATGATGCTATTGATTATTCCAAATATCTTCCGCTTGATTTATCGTCAACGAATATCGAATTGGTAGAAAGTAAACCAGAAAGTGCAGCTGATTTTGAACGTTTTATTACTGATTATTTGAAAGCTAATAATTCTGAAGTAGCTTATGGCGGATATATTGAAGGGCGCTCTTTGTACAAACGCAGTTCGATTTTTAGAAATGATTCAATTCCGGAACGAAATATTCATATTGGACTGGATTTATGGACAAAAGAGGGAACTGCGGTTTTAGCACCTCTTGATGGAAAGGTTCACAGTTTTAAAAACAATGCTGGTTTAGGTGATTATGGTCCGACTATTATTTTAGAGCATGAAATTGAAAGTGAAATATTTTATACTTTATACGGACATTTATCGTTAGAAAGTATAGAAAACCTTACTGTTGGGGCTGTTTTTATAAAAGGCGAACAAATTGCATCTTTGGGAAATTCATTTATTAACGGAGATTATGCTCCTCATGTCCACTTTCAAATTATAAGAAATTTGGGAAATTACTGGGGCGATTATCCAGGAGTCTGCAATACAAATGATTTGAATTTTTATATTGAAAACTGCCCTGACCCTAACTTATTATTAAAAATTACTTAAATGATTATGAAGAAAGCAGGATTGATTATATGTTTGTTATTATTAATTGGATGTAAAACGAAAACGATAAGTCGAGATACAGAAGATTTAAAGATAAAAAAAGTTCCAAGTGCCGAGATTAATTCTCAACAACAAAGAAAAGCTTATGAATTAGGTAAAAGGGTATTAGAAACTTGTAATACATCAAAATTCAAGCCTTTTAATGAAACCGAAGTAACGCAGTCTGTGAGAGAAAACACAACTGAAGAACGACTAACTAAAACTTGTACAAGATTTAGACAGTATTACGGAAGTTTTATCGACTTGAAATTAGATGGTGTTTATAAAACTAAGCAAGAAGTAATTTACCGTTATCGTGCTTTGTATACTAAAAAGGTTGCAAACAAAGAACTTCGTGTATTTGTGAACAATGAAAATTTAGTTTCAGCAATAAAGTCAATGGATTGGGATGAGAAGTTTGACTCAAAATTAACCGAACAATAAAATAAAATTATGAATTTAAAAATGCCCCTATTTTTATTACTGTTATTCTCAACTATTGTAAACGCTCAGCAAACTATGAGCATTAAAGGTGCTTCTCCTCTTTCCGCAACAAAAACGTATACGTTTATCTGCGAGAAATATGCTTTTACAGGTGAAGCAGATATTCAAGTTGCGAAAACGGATAAAGGCGGCGTTTTAAAAATTACAATTACACCTTCAAATGATAAAGCACGAATTTCGGGCGGTTTATATGTAGATTTGGCAAATGCCGATGTTATTGCTTGTGTCGATAAAAACGTTAAAGAAACTACAGACGGAAAAATATCATCCTATTATTATTTTACTCCATCAGAATTTGCAAAATTGAAAAAAAACGATATTTATGCTGTTCGTTTTATTATAACCGGAGGTTCTAATGCCTTTGGTAACGAAAATGGGTATTTTACTGCGCATAACAAAATGAACTATTTTTCAACAGCTTATGATAAATCTAAGAAGAGTTATGATACAGCAAAAGAAATAAGTGCCTTATAAATATAAAATTTATTAGAATAAATCTTATATTTATAATCTAATAACAATTTAATATGACTCCTAACGAAGCAGTAATAACAAAGTTCTATACCGCATTTGCTAATTCAGATGCTAAAACGATGTCAGAATGCTATCATCCAAAAGTACATTTTATAGATCCCGCATTTGGTTTATTGAAAGATGAGCAAGTATCAAAAATGTGGAAAATGTTACTGCTAAAAAGCAAAGGAAACATCAAAATTGAATTTTCAGATGTAAATGCTGATGATTTTTCAGGTTCTGCAAAATGGATTGCAACTTACAATTTTAGCAAAACAAATCGTAAGGTAGTCAATAAAATTAGTGCAGAATTTGTATTTCAAGATGGTTTGATTATTAAACATGTTGACGATTTTGATGTTTGGAAATGGTCAAAACAAGCTTTCGGACTTACTGGTTACTTACTTGGATGGACTGGTTTTTTTCAGAAAAAAATTCAGCAGCAAGCTTTACTGTCGCTGAATAAATTTGAGGAATCCAAATAATTTTACTAACTTAATTTTTTCTTTTGTACCAAAACTGATGTAGTTCTCTGCATTTATACGCCTCTTGCAAAAGTCTAATACTTTGCCCTTCATTATTTTTTAAGTCAATTGTTTTCAATTCAATTAAAAATGAAAGAAATTATACACAAGAGATTAAATCAATTACAAGCTACGGCAATATGTGGAAACGATATTAGTTCTTCCTGCTTGTATGTATCAGCATTAACCATTTTATACGCAGGACAATACGCATGGATTTCATTGCTGATTGTGGCGGTAGTTTTATATCTATTTAGAAAGATTTATGGCGAAGTTGTTGGTGCAATTCCTTTAAATGGCGGCGCTTACAATGTATTACTAAATACATCTACCAAAAAGCTCGCATCGCTGGCTGCCACCCTTACTGTTCTTTCCTATATGGCAACTGCTGTAATTTCAGCTTCAGAAGGAATGCACTACTTACACGGAATCTTTGATGGTGTTAATGTTACAATTGCTACTGTTGTAGTTTTAATTCTTTTTACTTTTCTCGCCATTTTAGGAATTGGAGAATCTGCTTTTGTGGCAGTAATTATATTCGTAACCCATTTAACAACTTTAAGTTTACTCGTTTTAGCTTCACTTTTATATATCGCCATGAACGGTTTAGATGTTTTTCATCTTAATTGGCAGGCTCCTATTGCATTTGGAAATTTAAAAACGGCTCTATTTTTAGGCTTTTCGGCCGCAATGCTCGGAATTTCAGGATTTGAAAGTTCTGCTAACTTTGTTGAAGAGCAGGAAGCTGGAGTATTTCCTAAAACACTCCGCAATATGTGGGCGATTGTCAGCTTTTTCAATCCTGTTATTGCAATTCTAATTATTGGAGTAATTCCGTTAGCGCAAGTTGGTGAAAATAAAGAATCGCTATTGGCTTTTTTAGGGCAAACAACTGGTGGTTCTTGGCTTGCATGGCTGATTTCTATTGACGCAGTTTTAGTACTTTGTGGAGCAGTCTTGACTTCATTTGTTGGTGTTTCTGGACTTTTAAACCGAATGACTTTAGATCGAATTCTACCGAATTATTTTTTAAAACAGAATAAAAGAGGATCACATTATCGTATTGCAATAAGTTTTTTAATTCTTTGTATATCAGTTCTTTTTGCTACAAACGGACATTTAGAATCTCTTGCAGGAGTTTATACATTCTCATTTTTGGCTGTAATGGCGTTATTTGGAATAGGAAATCTGCTTCTTAAATTTAAACGCAGTAAACTTCCAAGACCTATGCGGGCACGTGGTATAGCTGTTGTGACCGCGATAATTTTTGTTATTATTGCTTTTATAGGTAATATGGAGCTCAACATCAACGCATTCTATACTTTTTTGAAATACATGGTTCCGTCATTATTGTTTATCGGAATAATGCTGAATCGAGTTATACTTATTAAACTTTTAATTGAAGCTTTAGAATATTTTTATCAGCCATTACGAAAAATGGTGATTTTGAGTAATCGATATTTACAAAAAATGAGTGTCCAAATCAATTCTCAAGAGTTTGTGTTTTTTACCAAAGGTGATGATATTGCAATATTAAATAAAGTCTTGCAATATGTTCAAGGCAATGAAACGACCAAAAAGCTAAAAATCGTTCATGTTAAAAGTGATTCTGTAAACAATGAAGCTTTAATAAAAGATCTTGAAGTTCTAGATCGTGCTTATGATGATATTGATATCGAATATCTTGAAATTCAGGGCGTTTTTGGTCCAGAAATTATAGACGAATTATCTCAAAAATGGAAAATTCCTAAGAATTTCATGTTTATTGGTTCGCCTGGAAATAAGTTTTCTTATAGAGTTTCTGATCTTGGCGGCGTACGTTTGATTATGTAGTTCTGCAAATAGTTTAAATAAGAAACCCGATAGATTTTTAAAGTCTATCGGGTTTTTAATATCTCAAAGTTCTTCGTACTAAAATTTAAAGAAACTTGCAGTAAATTAATTCTTAAGATTTAAACCAGCCTTCTACCAATTCATCTTCAAAAGAAGTTGCATTTTTATGAACAAACTCGTTTGTATCTTTATTATAAGAATAGTCTAAAGCCCATTCTTTATGGTTTTTAGCTAACTCTTTAATACTTTCACAAACAAAAGCAATTTCTTCATCAGTCGTAGTTGGGTGAATTGACATTCTAATCCATCCTGGTTTTTTAATTAAATCTCCAATTGTAATTTCGTTTACCAGCTTATTTGAAGTTTCCTGATCAACATGCAGTAAAAAATGCCCGTAAGTTCCTGCACAGCTGCATCCTCCTCTAGTTTGGATTCCAAATCGATCATTTAATATTTTTACACCTAAATTAAAATGAAGATTTTCAATAAAAAAGGAAACAACGCCTAATCTATTTTTATGCTGTCCTGCTAAAATCTTTATATTATCAACAGGCTCTAATTGACTGAAAACAAAATCAACAATTTCATGTTCGCGTTGTAAAATGTTTTCAATTCCCATTTCTTCCTTCAACTCAATTGCTAAAGCTGTTTTAATAACCTGAAGAAATCCTGGAGTTCCACCATCTTCGCGATCCTCGATATTATCAATATATTTATGTTCTCCCCAAGGATTTGTCCAGCTCACAGTTCCACCGCCCGGACAATCGGGAATCATATTGTTGTATAATTTTTTATTAAAAATAAGAACACCAGAAGTACCAGGTCCTCCTAGGAATTTATGCGGAGAAAAGAAAATAGCATCTAAATAAGCTTCTTCATCTGCCGGATGCATATCAATTTCTACATAAGGGCCTGAACACGCAAAATCGACAAAACAAACACCGTTGTACTGGTGCATTAATTTGGCAGCTTCATGAAAAGGTGTTTTTAAACCTGTAACATTCGAGCACGAAGTAATCGATGCGATCTTTATTGTTCTATCGCTGTATTTTTGTAGCAACAGTTCTAAATTATCCAAACTAAAAAGTCCTTTTTCGCAAGACGGAATAATTTCGACGTCAGCAATAGTTTCTAACCAAGAAGTTTGATTAGAATGATGCTCCATATGCGAAATAAAAACAATAGGTTTTTTCTCGGCAGGAACAGTCGTAAAGCTTTTTAGATTCTCAGGAATTTTTAAACCTAAAATACGCTGAAACTTATTAATAACTCCCGTCATACCGGTTCCGTCAGTAATTAAAACATCATCGTTATTAGCGTTTGTATGACGTTTAATTATATTTCTTGCGTGATGGTAAGCTTTAGTCATCGCCGTACCAGACACAGTTGTTTCAGTATGTGTATTGGCAACAAAAGGGCCAAATTGATTTAAAAGTTTTTCTTCAATTGGTCTGTAAAGCCTTCCGCTGGCAGTCCAATCTGTATAAACAATATTTTTTTTGCCAAAAGGTGACATAAATTCCTGATCTATGCCAACGATATGCTGTCTAAAGTCTTGAAAATAGGTTTCTAGACTGATGGTATTATTTTTGGTATTCATTATTTGTGCCTGTGTTTGACTGCAAATATATTGCTTTTTTATAGAATTGAGAATTTATCAATTATAAACTTCAAATAGTGAGTAAACTTTTAATATCTTTAGTTAAAAAGCTATTTTTTAGATAAATTATCATAATATTCTATCGGATTAATAGGGCATGTAAACTTTAAACTATTTACATTTATGGAAAATTTATCAACAGCCACTTTTGGTGGTGGATGTTTTTGGTGTGTAGAAGCTGTAATTCAGCGTTTAAAAGGAGTTGAAACAATAAAATCGGGATATTCAGATGGTTTTATAAAAAATCCTGCATATCGTGAAGTATGTACAGGACGAACTGGTCATGCAGAAGTGATTCAGGTAACTTTTAATCCTGACATAATTTCATATCATGATTTGATAACTGTGTTTATGACAAGTCATGATCCAACAACCTTAAATCGCCAAGGCGGTGACAGCGGTACACAATATCGTTCGATTGTTTTATATCACAATGACGAACAAAAAGAAATTGCTGAGAAAGTTTTTCAAGAAGTACAATCTGTTTATGTAGATCCAATTGTAACAGAATTAAAACCTTTTGAAGTGTTTTATGAGGCCGAAGATTATCATCAAAACTATTATAACAACAATCAAGAAGCTGGTTATTGCCAGTTTGTAATCGATCCGAAAGTTCAAAAACTTAAAAAAATGTATGCAGATAAATTAATTGGCTGATATTTTTTTGACCACAATTTACAGACTAGAAAAATCATTAAAAGTTGTGGCGAACCTATAAAACTCAAATGAAAAATTTAAAAATAAATAATCGATTTACTGCGGAATTGCCTGCAGATCCTGAGGCTACAAATGAAGTGCGTCAGGTTAAGAATACTGTATTCTCGTATGTAGATCCTACAAAAACATCGGATCCAAAATTAATTCATGCTTCTGAAGAAGTTGCAGAATTGGTTGGTATCTCAAAAGACGAAATTCATTCTGAAACCTTTTTGAATGTTTTTTCAGGAAAAGAAATTCTTCCAGGAACGCGTCCGTTTGCAATGAGTTATGCTGGACATCAGTTTGGAAATTGGGCAGGACAATTAGGTGACGGCCGTGCTATTAATTTAACAGAAGTTGAAAACAACGGTAAGTCTTTTATGCTTCAGTTAAAAGGAGCAGGAAAAACACCTTATTCTAGAACCGCTGATGGTTTGGCGGTTTTGCGTTCTTCTATTAGGGAGTATTTATGCGCCGAAGCGATGCATTATCTAGGCGTGCCAACTACTCGATCACTTTCTTTAATGCTTTCTGGTGATCAAGTGTTGAGAGATGTTTTGTATAATGGAAATCCAGCTTACGAAAAAGGCGCAATTGTTTGTCGCGTTGCTCCTTCTTTTATACGTTTTGGGAGTTTTGAAATGCTTACAGCCAGAAATGAGCTTAAAAACTTAAAACAGTTTATTGAGTACAATATCAAATATTACTTTCCTGAAATTACCGGCGAGCCAAAAGAACAGTATTTAGCATTCTTTAAAAAAGTGGCTGATTCGACTCGTGAAATGATTTTGCATTGGCAGCGTGTGGGTTTTGTGCATGGCGTAATGAATACAGATAATATGTCGATTCATGGAATTACGATCGATTATGGTCCATATGGCTGGTTAGAAAACTACGATCCAAACTGGACGCCAAATACTACAGACAGTCAATATAGAAGATACAGATTTGGAAATCAACCTCAAATTGCACAGTGGAATTTGTACCAATTGGCTAATGCGATTTATCCTTTAATAAATGAAACAGAGCAATTAGAAAAAATCTTAGAATCATTTATGGATGATTTTATTAAAGATTATAAATCTATGTTTTTAAGTAAATTAGGTTTATTTACTTTAAGTGAAACTGATAATGATTTAATTGATGAATTAGAAGCTGATTTACAATTAACAGAAACTGATATGACTATCTTTTTTAGAAATTTAAGTGCTGTTGAAAAATCTGATTCCGTTGAAAAAGCAATTGAAAAAATTGAATTTTCATTTTATAAAATAGAAGAAGTTTCAGGAGAAATTCTAGAAGCTTGGAAAAAATGGTTTTCACAATATCTAGAAAGATTAAAAGCTGAAAATTTATCAGATCAGGAACGTTCTCAAAAAATGAACTCCATTAATCCCAAGTATGTGCTTCGCAATTATATGGCGCAATTAGCAATCGATGCAGCAGACAAAGATGATTATTCGTTGGTAAATGAGTTTTATACGCTTTTGCAGAAACCTTACGACGAGCAGCCTGATTATCAAAAATGGTTTGCAAAACGACCAGATTGGGCAAGATCAAAAGTTGGTTGTTCAATGCTTTCTTGCAGCTCTTAAGTTTTATTTAGTTTGCCACGACCCGAGCGATAGCGAACAGGCGAAGTAATTTCACGAATTTATTTTCGAACTGTCACATCGAGCGAAGTCAAGATGCTAACGCGTTCCCGACTTCGTTCGATGTAATAAAAATCTAATTCGTGGCAAACCTTTATTTAGTACTAATATAATCCATAATCATAGTAGCATGGATTCTTGAGTTCTCGATAAACCATTTGTGTGTCTGCATTCCGCCGCAGACAACACCAGCCAGGAATAAACCTTTTACATTTGTTTCCATTGTTTCGTCGTTGTAAACAGGAATCTTTAATTCATCATTCGAAAGTTCAATGCCCATTTTTTCTAGAAAAGTTAAATCTGGTTTATAGCCTGTTAAAGCCAGAACAAAATCATTTTCGATCGTAACTTTTCCGTTTGGCGTCTCAATTTCAACTTCGTTATCTTTTATTTTAGTAATGTTAGATTCAAAATAAGCCTTAATACTGCCTTCAGCAATTCGGTTTTCAATATCAGGTTTTACCCAATATTTTACTCTATTATTTATCTCGTTTTTACGAATAACCATTGTAACATCAGCGCCTTTTCGCCAGCATTCTAAAGCGGCATCGACAGATGAATTATTGGCACCAACGACTAAAACTTTGCGAAAAGCATATTCGTGCGCTTCTTTGTAATAATGACGTACTTTAGACAATTCCTCTCCTATTACATTCATTTGAATTGGAATATCATAAAAGCCAGTAGCAATAATCACATTCTTTGCTTTGTATAATTTTTTATCTGTAGAAACTATAAAAGTAGAATTTTCGATTTTCTTGACTTCGGTAACTCTCTCAAATAAATTGATATTGAATTTAAAATAGCGATGAATATTTCGATAGTATTCTAAAGCTTCTTGCCTGCCAGGCTTTGGAGCAAGACAATTAAACGGAATGTCGCCAATTTCTAGTCTTTCGGCAGTAGAGAAAAAGGTCATGTACAGCGGATAATTGAAGATACTGTTTACAATAGCGCCTTTTTCTATAATTAAATATTCTAAATTGTTCTTTTGAGCTTCAATTGCACAGGCAAGTCCAATTGGTCCGCCTCCAACAATAATTACATCATATTGATCCGTCATAAATTATTCTTTTTCCCAGCTTTTAAAAGGGTTTTTACTCAAATAAGCATTGTAATATCTTTTGTCATTTGTAACTTCTTCACCTAACCATTCTGGTTTTTCAAAAGTTTCTGTTTCAGATTTTAACTCAACTTCGGCCATAACTAAACCTTCATTTTCGCCATAAAATTCATCAACTTCAAAAATATGATTTCCAAGTTTTACCTCGTAACGTGTTTTTTCTATTTTGCCTTTTTCGCATAATTTTAAAAGTTCTATCGCTTCGTCGATCGGAATTTCATTCTCCCATTCAAAACGCGACATACCGCCCTGCTGTCCAATTCCTTTAATCGTCAAAAAGGCTTTTTCGCCTTTAATTCTAACTCTAACAGTTCTTTCTGGAATAGAGCTTAAATAGCCTTGGGCAATTTTATTATGAGTAAAAGCTTGTTCTTTAAAATCATTTGATTTCACAAGAAACTTTCTTTCTATTTCGAGCATTTTGTTTTTAAATTAAATTTACTCAAAGTTACTTAATTAAATTAAGTTTGAGAATTTGCATTTTAGAAAAGCTCTTTTATTTGTTTGGCAATTAAATTTTGAAAAAAGTGGAAAATGCAACCATGTTGATTGATTGTTAGTAGGTTACGTGTTTGTATTTTTCCTAAATTTGATAAAACCTTAACTTCATTACTATGTCTAAAAAAGCACTTTATCTATTGGGCATTGCAATAACAATCATTTTGGGGACTTTTTTATACCTGAAATTCTGTTGCAATTGTTGTACGAAAACAGCTGACGTTACTACTGAAACAGTAAGCGTTGTTGTGGCTCAGGACACTAATTTTGTTCCTTTTGTTTTAAACGGGTCTGGAATTGATTATCGCACACACGGCAATCTTAAATTCCTTAAAAACAATGCTGCAGTGATCATGCCTGTTCATGATTCGGTAGCTATAGGAATTGAAAATCTAAAAGGGTTTTTAGTTAAAAATCCACAGCAAAAAATTACGATTACCGGTTACGCCACATCTGATGAAAAGAACACGACAACTTTTGAGAATCTTGGTTTAGCAAGAGCAAATGAAGTTAAGAATTATTTTGTGTCTAAAGGATTAACGGCTTCTCAGTTTGATACAAAAGGCAAAATTATCGATCAGTGGAAAATGAGTTCTGATACGCTTCTTGGTCCTGTTGAGTATAATTTTGAGAGTGCTGATACCGCAACGGTGTCGACTGATGAATGGGTTATCTTAAAGGACAAAATTAATGGTGATGCATTAGTTCTTCATTTCAGCACTAATAAATCTCGCGAAGATTTGAGTGCTGCAGAGAAGCAAAAAGTTGCAGATATTGCCAAATACATGGATCATGTTAAAGAAGCCGTTGTATTGGTTGTTGGGCACAGCGACAATGTAGGAAATCGTGATTCGAATATTGTACTTGGACAAAAACGAGCTGATTTCTCTAAAAACTATTTGGTTAAAAAAGGTATTGAGACTTCCCGAATTGAAACACAATCAAAAGGACCAGATGAACCAATTGGAGAAAATACTACTGCAGAAGGTAAAGCAAATAATAGAAGAACTGTAATTACAATTAAATAACTAATTAAAATATACGATTATGAATATACCATGTATCTTAATACCGATTTTAGTGGGGTTAATCTGTGGAATTTTAGGTTACTTACTAGGAAAAATGAATTCTAAAGGAGATGATTCTCTTGCTGTATCTCTACAAGCTGATTTGGATGCCTGCAAAGCAAATACGAAAAGCTTAAATGCTAAAATTGCTGCATTAGAAACAGATTTGGCTGCAAAAGTAAAAAACTCTTCGTCTACAGCGCAGTCATTTGTGTCTCCAGCCGCAGTAATTGCATTTGATGCAGCTCTTGCTGCCACAGTTTTTGGTAAAAAAATAAAAGAGAATGATCTGAAAGTTGTGGAAGGAATAGGACCTAAAATTGAAGCATTATATCATGCGGCGGGAATATCAACTTGGCATCAATTATCAGAAACATCTACAGAAAAATCACAATCTATTCTAGATGCCGGCGGAGAAAATTACGCGATTCATAATCCAAGTACTTGGGCCAAACAAGCTTTATTGGCATATCAAGGAAAATGGCAGGAACTGAAAGACTGGCAGGATAATTTACGTGGAGGAAAAGAGTAAAAAAAAGTTGTAAAGATTCAGAGTTGCAAAGGTTCAAAGGTGCAAAGTAAAAACCTCTGAGCCTTTGCAACTCTGAACCTTTAAACCTAAAAACTGGCTTCTTGCCAGTTTTTTTCTGTATTATACCATAACTGTCCTTGTTTTACTTCAAGCGGACAATCAAAATTGTTGGTGTAAAGTGCTCCAGTTCCTAATCCTTGCGGCATTTTTGAGTTTAAAAGAAAAGTCCATTGGGCAATTGCATTTAAACCAATATTACTTTCTAATGCCGAAGTAATCCACCAGCCAATATTATATTTTTCGGCTAAAGTGATCCATTCTTGAGTTCCTCTAAAACCACCAACAAAACTTGGTTTTAAAATGATGTATTGCGGTTTAATTTTTTGCAGTAATTCTTCTTTTTCTTGTAATGAAAATACACCTATCAATTCTTCATCCAAAGCAATTGGAAAAGGTGTTACATTACATAAATCTGCCATTGCGGTAATGTTTCCTTTTTTTATAGGTTGTTCAATGCTATGAAGCTGAAATGTATTAAGTTGATTAAGTTTATCTAAAGCTTCATTTAAGGCAAAAGCACCATTTGCATCGACTCTAATTTCGATTTGTTCTGCTGAAAAATGGCTTCTGATAAACTCAAGTAATTCTAGTTCTTTTTGAAAATCAATAGCACCGATTTTAAGTTTGATACAATTAAAACCATCTGCTAATTTCTCCTCAATTTGTTGTTTCATAAACGAAGCTTCACCCATCCAAACTAAGCCATTTATAGGTGTTGATTCAGAATGCGACGTAAAGTTTGAAGGAAAAAGTAAATACGGATTTTCACTTTTTAATGATAAAAAAGCCATTTCGACACCAAACTGTATCGAAGGAAACTCTAATAAAGCTTCCCAAAGAGTGGTTTCACCCAAATGAATATTTTCACATGTCCATTTAAGTTTTTCCTCATAATCATCACGATCATCAGCGCTTAAACCTCGAAGAATACCACATTCTCCTATTCCTTTTCTGCCATTATCCTCCAGAACAATAAACCAGGTTTCTTTTTCGGTCATAATGCCGCGAGATGTCCCAGATGGGCGTTTAAACTCGAGCATATATTTATGGTAAGTCGCTTTCATTTTTTTTAAACATATAAAATATAAAAGATCATTAAAAAAAGACCAGGCTCAGTTAGTAAACTTAAATACTCTATATTACTTATATGGTGAAATTTTAATTGTATAGTTTTAAAACTTTTTCGAAATCTTTTGATGGTAAACCAGCTTTTTGAAAAACAGTAAAATCTTGTTTTGTTTTCTCTTTCCAGCTTACACTATCCGTTACATTTTGATTTTGGTATTTCTTGTAAATTGCTTTGGCTTCACTATAATCATCGCTTATCAAGTAAACATGAGCCAGATTAAGTTTAACTAACAATTCAGTATCATCAAGCTTTTCACCTTCTTTTAAAAATTTCAGCGCTTTTCCATATTGCTTAGTTAAAATAAAACAATAACCAATAGAGCTGTAATCTAAAGCAGTAGCTTTTCCGTCGTTTATAATCGAATTTAGCTTAGGAATAGCTTCGTTGTATTTTTGTTGTTTTATAAATAAAGAAGCTTGATTTCGTAAATCGCTGTAAACATTTTTAGAAATTTCTTCATCTTTATAACAAGCACTTCCAAAATCTTTGTAAGCTTTGGTTTTTTCGACTGCTAATAACTTCTGAAACTCAGTATAGCGGTATTGTTTGATGATTTTGTTTAGAATACAAACGCAAAAATCATCAGAATTGGCCATTTTTTGTGCTAATGTAGATGTTTTACATAAGCTGATAATTTCATTTTTATTGTCTTTATCCCAACCACGACTAAGAACGGTATTTACCCATGGAACAACTTCTAATACTACTTTTTGATTCAAAAACCAGTTTTTACTTTGAAATGCAAACCAAATAGCATTTGAATTTTGCTTCAAACAAGAAGATTTATCTATAGATAAACGTTTAGCGTCTTTGCTTAAAGGTTCCGTTTGTGCGTAGCAAGCTTTATCGGTCTTGCCGTCTATAATATACCTTTTTGCATCGTCATTTGAAGTAAACAAGGCATATGTACAAGTATCATCTCCTGAAATTTTTGACATCAAAAAAACGGCTCCTGCAGATCCTTGACCAATTCCATATGGATCTGGAATTGCTTTTAGTACCGAAACTAAACTATTGGCCATTTGCTGATTTTCGTCTAAAAGAGTGATTCTGTATACAATTTCGGTCGTGCCAAGCGGCAGATCTTCTATTTTAAAAGTAACTCTGTCTCCGGCAGAAACAATAAGTTCTTTAGTAGTAGCTCGTTCTTTATCCCAATAACCGTCTTTTTGTGCAAAAACACTGCAAGATACAATCATTAAAAAAAGAGATAATATTGGTCGTAGATTCATGATCTGACTTTTAAACTTAGTTAACATTTAATCTTTCTTCTGTGAAATTAGTCCATTGATAATCAGGGATATTTCTATCAATATAAAAATCTGGCTGAATACCTTTGCCGTCAATTTGCATATCTGGAATTCTAAAACTTTTGGTTAATGAATAACCTAATTTGAAATTTTTAGAGGGAGAATCAACAAAATACATATTAGAAATATCAAGTACACCTTCAGTAGTTCTGCCGAAGAGTTTAACCTTTTTACTTTGTTTTGCTACTAATAAAAATTGCTCTGTTGTACTCGCATTATTTTCGTTTATAATAATGGCTATATTTTTTGGGTTTTTATAAAACACATCTAGTTTGGTTTCTGTTACCAATTGTTCGTTAAGATTTACAAATTTCCCAATATTAGCATTTAGTTTTTCAAAACCCTTCTTAGCCCATTCTTTATCTTCTGCAGACCAATCAGGGTTACTCATGAATTCCAGCATTCGTTTGTTGTTTTGTACTGTTGACAAATATTCAACTCCTACGTTTCTAATTGGATTTGTGTATAAGTAAGGGATGATTTTTTGAAAAGTGGCATCAGATCCGCCTCCATTATTTCTGACATCAATTATTAAATTGTCTTTTGAGGTTATAAGATTATGATTTGCTGTCAAAAGACTGTCAATTATTTTTTTATTTGAATAATCGAATGAAGGTATACGTAATACTAATGTTTGTTTTGAAATTTCCTTTAAGAAAGGTTTTTGAGCGGTATATAATTCGATGTAATCCTTTATTTCTTGACTGTCACTCAAATTATCAGGAAAACTTCTTTTTAAAGCAATAAATCCAATTTTTAAAATGTTATTTCCAATGAATTGTACATTATTGAATCTCTGAGCAGAGTAATCGCCCATATAATAAACAGCATCGTATGTTTTATCTGGTTTTTCGGTAATTTTAAACTTTACCTGATATTGTTTCCATTTGCTGTTTTTTACATCTAAAACAAATCCAATATATTGATTTTCCCTTTTTACAACACCAATAGTATAAGGCGGTGAAAGCCATATTCCTTCAAAAGTAGGATGTTTTATTTTAGAAGTGATTTCTTTTAATTCGGTTTCCGTTATTTCAATTTTCTCCCAATTATTTTCAGCTGCTGTTTTATTCCCCGTTTCTGTTTTATTAATTGGCTTAGAATTTACTGCTATAGATAAATGCGAAGGTCTAAAAAAAAGCATCCAATCAAAAAGTATGTTTCGACATTCGTTCAACTCTGTTACTTTTTTTACTTTATCTGCAAATAGTTTATTGTGATTTTGATAGGCAGTTTCCCCTTTTTTATCAATAACATACTTAAAACCTGCGTCGTTGGTTTCAAAAGTTTCCTTTAGCCAATCAAACTCTTCTTTGCAGTTGCATTTTTGTGCAGCGATATTTATAGAAACACTAAATAAAGTAAATAAAAATATTTTTTTAAAATTCATTTTAGAAAATTTAGTTAAAGATTTCATGCAAATTTCGAGCCTATTTTTTAAGTATTGCGTTTATTCTCTTTTCAGCCTCAGCTTTTGTGATTCCTTCATAATAATCTTTTACAAAAGGATGATCAAAATCTTTATGAGGAAATATTTCTGGTCTTTCGTTTCCAGTTTTTGTTACAACTGTTGTTGGGATACTGTTTGAAAATTCATATTGCGGAATATAATTTGAAAGCCAGCCAAAATACTGGTTTTCTTCCTTTTGATCATCAAAATTTTCTAAGTAGTTTTCAAAACTTTTTTCGCTCAACGAAACCCAGAAACCATATTCTAAATCTTCGCAGTGATCATTAACTTTTTGAACTAAAACGCATCTAATAAATCTATCTACTTGATCTGAATGTTTTATAACGCAAAAATCTTCGTCGATTACGGCAATATCTTCCTTTTCCTGAGCGGACAGATTGCTGTAACTATTTGGAGAATTATAAGTAATTGCCGGCCAGCTTTCATGTTCTTCGCCGCAACAATCACAAGTAAATTTAATATCACTCATATTTTAATAAATGCTATACAATATTTTAGAGGTTAATTTATTGAATTATAGATAATAAACACATAGAAACATAGATTTTATACCTGAAAAAGACTGCAAAAAGAAACACGTTTCTTTCGCATAGCTATTTAGTGTGTATTTTTAGATAAGTGAGATAACTTATAACTAATTCACAAATCTGTCTCGATTCCTATCGTAACTATGTGCAAAAAAATAAAAGAAGTATAAATTATTATAATTCAATTGATGCACCAATTTCTAAAAGCATTAGATCTTTTCCTTTATCAAAGAATTTACGAATTGATTCTTCGTGGTTAATTTCGATATAACCGAAAGTATCAAAATGGTAGCCAAGAATTTTATCGCATTCTACAAAGTCAGAAGCAATAATTGCATCTTCAACATCCATTGTAAAATTATTTCCAATTGGAAGAATGGCAAGATCAAGTTTAGTTCTCAACGGAATCAATTTCATGTCGTAAGTCAGTGCAGTATCTCCAGCAATGTAAATATTCTTGTGTTCGCCTTCAATTACAAATCCGCCAGGATTTCCTCCGTAAGTGCCGTCAGGAAAAGAACTTGAGTGAATTGCATTGACATATTTTACTTTTCCAAAATCAAAATTCCAGCTTCCACCGTGATTCATTGGATGTGAATTAAGACCATTTTTTGCATAATAACCTGCAATCTCAGCATTTGAAACAATGATTGCATTAGTTCGTTTTGCAATGCTTTCGACATCAAGAACATGATCGCCGTGAGCGTGGGTTAATAAAATATAGTCTGCTTTTAAGCTGTTGATATCGATGTGTGAAGCTTGCGGATTTCCTGTAATAAATGGATCAACAATAATGTGCTTTCCTCCAACTTCAATTCCTAAAGAAGCATGTCCGTAAAAAGTGATTTTCATTTTATGAGTGTTTTATAGTTGAACTTGATTTTATCTTCCGCCTAAAAATAGGTTAACAATTATATCTGAAATCAATGAAATCATACATACTGTTAGTAATATAGAAAGTAAAAATGTGCTTAGTGCTAATTTTTTTAATTCAGGATCTAAAAGCTTAGGGTTTTGATTTTTATAAACGGTAATTAAATGTTTAGTTAAAGGAATATACGCCAATAAAAATAAATATTGATCGAAATTATAATCGCTTAAAATGGCAAAAACGACAACTAAAACCATTGCTGTAATGATCAATGAGAAATGATATATTTTTGCTTTTGCGCCGCCAATTTGTACTACGATAGTGTTTTTTCCTGATTTTCGATCTGATTCTTCATCACGCATATTATTCAAGTTTAAAACGCCCACGCTTAATAATCCAATCGAAATTGCTGGAAGAATTAAAAGCGGATCAACTTCTTTTGAATATAAAAAGTTAACGCCCAATGTACTTACAAGTCCAAAAAAGATGAAAACAAATACATCACCAAATCCTTTATAACCGTAAGCAGAATTACCAACTGTATAACGAATTGCTGAAACAATTGCTGCAACACCTAAAAGCAGAAAGAATATTGAATAGCCAAAGTTTGATTCTCCAAAAGCAAAATAAATTAAGATAATGGCAGATAATAATGTTAAAAGTGAAGTGATTATTATCGCTTTTTTCATCGCTTGAGGCGTAATAACACCACTCTGTATAGCACGCTGCGGCCCTACTCGATCAGCATTATCGGTACCTTTTACTCCATCTCCATAATCATTTGCAAAATTGGACAAAACCTGTAAACCAAGAGTTGTTAAAAGTGCAAAACCAAAGATTTTCCAACTAAAAACTTCTGTTGGTGTATTGATTGTTTCTGTAGGGTTTGAAAGCGCATAAATACTTCCAACTATAATTCCAGAAACGGATAAAGGTAATGTGCGCAGTCTAGCCGCTTCAATCCAATGTTTCATTATTTATTTTGTTTATTTTTAGTTTCAAGTTTTACGTTTCGCGTTTCAGGTTTGTAACTTGAAACGTGAAACTATTTTATAACTTCTTTATGGCAGCCATTTATTTTCGCCGAAGTTTGGTTTTCTTTTTTCTAAGAAAGCATTTCTTCCCTCTTTTGCTTCTTCAGTCATATAAGCTAAACGAGTTGCTTCACCAGCAAAAACTTGCTGACCTACCATTCCGTCATCTGTCAAGTTCATCGCAAATTTCAGCATTTTGATAGATGTTGGTGATTTTTGCAAAATTTCCTGAGCCCATTCATATGCCGTAGCTTCAAGTTCATCGTGAGGAATTACAGCATTTACCATTCCCATATCCATAGCTTCTTGAGCAGAATAGTTTCTTCCTAAAAAGAAAATTTCTCTAGCTTTTTTCTGTCCAACCATTTTAGCCAAATAAGCAGATCCGTAACCACCATCAAAACTGGTAACATCAGCATCAGTTTGTTTAAAAATAGCGTGTTCTTTACTAGCCAAAGTCATGTCGCAAACCACATGTAAACTGTGTCCGCCACCAACTGCCCAACCTGGAACAACTGCAATAACCACTTTTGGCATAAAACGAATTAAACGCTGTACTTCTAGGATATTTAAACGGTGCTGACCATCTTCGCCAACATAACCTTGATGTCCGCGTGCATTTTGATCACCGCCGCTGCAAAATGAATAAACTCCGTCTTTTGTCGACGGTCCTTCAGCAGAAAGTAATACTACTCCAATCGAAGTGTCTTCCTGTGCATCGTAAAAAGCTTGGTATAATTCTGAAGTTGTTTTAGGTCTGAATGCATTTCTAACATTTGGTCTGTTAAAAGCAATTCTAGCAACTCCATTACATTTTTTATAAGTTATATCTTCAAATTCTCTGGCAGTAATCCAATCCATTTCTGTTTGTTTTATTTTAAAAATTTATAGTGTAAAAATAAGCCATTTTTTAGATTTTCACCCACTGATTTTGGTTTATATAGTGGTTAACAATTTGAAGTAATGTTAAGAATTAAGAGTTCCGTTCAAAAAATAACATTTTTTAACATTAGTTATAAAAAATAATAAGTAATTTTACATCCTAGAAATCAACGAGATACGATTTATTTTGTTGATGTAAGATTGATTTTCTTTCACTGATTTATTAACCTAAAAAATGATTTTTTTGAGAAAATTTAAAAAATTTGTCGCTCATTTTTTTATGGTTTTTATTAGTAAACCCTTGAATAATGAGCAAATGATTTATTCATTTGTCAAGACTTCGAAAAGAAGATAGTAACACCTAAGGTTAAACACTAGAATTGTTTAAGTAATTAGTATGAAATTGATTACGAAAAGAGGAAAAGATACTAACTAAAACTTTCTATAAATTATTTTCTAAAACCAATGGATTAGCCGTGAAATTAACGTTTCGCTCTTAAGATGGATGTATTGATTGTTTAAAGACATACCTTTTCAAGAAGTAACTTCAAAAATTTTTAAAGCTGTTATTTTTTGATCAGATTCGAATTTATTTTATTTCTGTTTTTTTTTAATTACAATTTTTTTTAAAACGAGAATAAAAAGGGAAAGGCTGCTTGTAATGAGCAGCCTTTCCTGTTATAATCAGTTTGTTAAACTCTAAAAAATAGAAATTCCAAATTCCAATTGAGCATTGAATGCCATTGGAATTTGGAATTTTTTTATTGGAAATTTAAAAAATCTAATTCTCTTTTACCAAATAGATTCCATCTTCTTTAATCTCGATAAGTTTTTCTTTGTATAAAGCTCCAATTGCTTTCTTAAAAGTTTTTTTACTCATTTTTAAGACCGTTTTAATGTCTTCAGGGTGCGAATTGTCGTTTAAACGTAAAAAACCTCGATTAGCTCTTAATTCATCTAGAACTTTTTCTGCATTTGGCTCAATACTTTGATATCCTTGCACTTGCAATGCAACGTCAATTTTATTATCAGGACGAATATTTTTAATATATCCGCGCATTCTGTCACCAGTTCTTATTGAATCGTCGTAAACTTCATCTTTATACAACAAACCTTTGTGTTGTTCATTGATAATTACATTTATTCCCAATTCAGTAATATGCGAAACTATTAAATCGACTTCTTCTCCTTTTTCAACTGTAAGCTGATCGTTGTTTAAAAATTGGTTTAATTTACTTGATGCTACTAAACGATTTGTTTTTTCGTCTTTATAAAGGTAAACCAAATAACGTTTTCCTTTTTCCATAGGACGCGCTTGCTCTTTAAACGGAACAAGAATGTCTTTTTCCATTCCCCAATCCATAAAAGCACCAACATTATTAATATAATTTACCCTTAAAAGAGCAAATTCATTCAATAAAATATAAGGTTCTAATGTTGTAGCAACTGGACGCTGTTCGTGATCTAAATAAACAAAGACAACAAGCTCCTCGCCTATTTCAAATTCATTTGGAACATATTTATTAGGTAATAAGATGTCGTGAATTCCTTCAGGATCTTTTTCAGGATTTCCTAAAAAAAGTCCCACCTTGGTATCACGTAATATAGTTAGTGTATTGTATTTTCCTATTTCAATCATATTCATAAAGTTCTAAGGTGCAAATGTACGAAGTTTGAAAATGGTAATTCGAAAAATATACGGGATAAAAAAAGAAGCAGCCATTTTATTGTAGTTTGCTGCTTTTGGTTAAATTTGAAAACATGTAATTAATCCCAAATCAATGAAAAAGAATTTTATTTGTACTGCTTTTGCATTTCTTCTTTTCACGCAGGTCTCAATCTCGCAAGTTTCTGAAGACTTAGAAATTAAAAAAATGATAAGCGAAATTAAAGCCGAAAATCTTGAAGCTGTCGTTCATAAATTAGTTTCATTTGGAACTAGACACACTTTGAGCGATGCAAAAAACAAAACAAAAGGAATTGGGGCTGCGCAGCAATGGGTGAAATCTGAGTTTGATAAATTTGCACTGGAATCTAACGGACGATTAACTTCTGAAATTGATTATTTTACTGTTAAAGCAGATGGTAAGCGAATTAACGTCGACAGTCAGATTGGGAATGTAATGGCGACTTTAAAAGGAACTGATCCTAAAGACAATCGTGTACTGATTATTAGCGGGCATCTTGATTCGCGCGTCACAGATGTTATGAATACAAAAGCTAATGCGCCTGGAGCAAATGATGATGGTTCTGGCGTTGCAGCAGTTATTGAGTTGGCAAAAGTAATGAGCAAAAGATCATTTCCTGCTACTATTATATTTGTTGCTGTAACTGGTGAAGAACAAGGTTTGATTGGAGCTCGACATCTTGCAGAAAAAGCAAAAGCACAAAACTGGAATATAGTCGCAATGCTTAATAATGATATGATTGGAAACAGCTTATCAAGCGGTACTAATTTGAGAGACAATACCCAAATTCGTGTTTTCAGTGAAACAATTCCGTACTTGGAAACTGAAGAAGAAGCAAAAATGCGAAAAGCTGTAAGCCGAGATAATGATAGTCCGTCAAGACTTTTGGCACGATATATTAAAACCGTTACAGAACAGTACGTAGATCAGCTGAAAGTAAAATTAGTATACCGAAATGATCGTTTTTTACGCGGCGGTGATCATACTCCTTTTAGCCAGAATGGTTTTACCGCTGTTCGTTTTTGCGAAATGAATGAAAATTTTGATCATCAGCATCAAGATTTAAGAACCGAAAATAATATTAAATATGGTGATTTGCCAGAATTTATGGATTTTGAATATTTAAGAAAAAATACCTGTTCAAATTTAGCGACTTTAGCTAATCTAGCTTCATCGCCAAAAGCACCAGAAAATGTTGGAATTGAAGTTAAAAAACTTTCTAATTCATCTACTTTAGTTTGGTCAGCACCAGCAGGAAAAGAACAATACGGTTATCAGATTTTGATGCGAGAAACTTCTTCTTCGCATTGGGAAAAAACTTTTTTTGTAAAAGATACTAGGGCTGAAATTCCTTATTCTAAAGATAATTATTTTTTTGCTGTGCAAACCGTTGATGCTTTAGGACATGCAAGTTTACCTGTTTTTCCAATTCCAATTAAATAAAACTAAATCATATAAAAGAAAAAAGCGCCAAGAAGGCGCTTTTTTTATAGTTCTATTTATAAACACTTTCTTTTTTAAAGTGAAGCGTTAATAAGTAATAAACAACAACTCTGTATTTGTGCTTGTTAGACTTACCATACTTTTCTAAAACAGTATTTATAGCTTCATCTAAAGCCGGCGTATCAGCTAAGCCAAGCTTTTTGATTAAAAAGTTATTTTTTACGGTATCTAATTCTGACTGCTGACTTCCTGCTACTGTTGCAGCGTCATCGTTGTATATAGATGGACCGCAGCCTATTGTTACTTTGGTTAATAAATCCATGTTTGGAGTTACTCCGCATTTTTCTTTTAAATCTGCTGCATACTTTGCAATTAATTCTTCTCTTTTGTTCATTGTTATAGTTTTAAAATTGGTAATAAATCCAAATTTAAACTAAAAAACTGATATAAAAATTAATTTTAATAAAATTTAACCTACATACTAAATTAACTCCTTAAAGTATTGTTTTAAAACAATATCATTCTCTACTGTTGGTGTAAAGATTTCTAATATTCCAGGAGTATCATTTGCATCATAAAGCAATTTAAGATTTTGCTCTAATGAAGCTAAATCATCTGCTTTGAAATAATTACATTTATACATAACAGCTAAATGTTCTGCAGTTAAATGATGTGAGGTTTCAAAATAGGTGTTAAACACAGGTTTTTCTTCGTGTCCAGGTAAAATCCTAAATATTCCGCCTCCTCCATTGTTGATTAAAATGATTTTAAAATTCTTAGGAATATATGAGTTCCATAAAGCGTTACTGTCATATAAAAAACTAATATCACCTGTAATAAATACGTTTTGTTTCCTGTTTCCAACAGCGGCACCAATTGCCGTTGAAGTACTTCCGTCAATACCGCTTGTACCACGGTTGCAGAATACTTCGATGCTTGAATCAATATCAATTAATTGTGCATATCGAATTGCAGAACTGTTACTGATTTGCAATTGGCTGTTTTTAGGAAGCGATTCAATAACCTTTTCAAAAACTTTAAAATCAGAAAAAGCAATTTTCCTTAAATATTCTTGTTTTCGAATTTTCCTTAAATTATATATATCCGTAATCTTCGAAGAATAATCACTAATTGTATACTCGGTTTTTGGCAATAATGACTTGAAAAAATCATTTGGCTCCATAACAAAGTGATTTGTTAAAGCACTAAAAGTATCGTAAGCTCGCAGTGTATCTATATGCCAATGATTTTGTGGCTTATACTTACGTAAAAAACCTTTAATTCGTTTAGATACAATCATTCCTCCAAAAGTCACTAAAACATCTGGTTGAAAAGCTTGAAAATCAGAATCATCAAACGGAGTAATTAAAGTATCAATACTATTGATAAAACTTGAATGATGTAAGTTTGAAGTAGTTTCTGTAAGAACAACAACTGAAGGATCAGCGGCTAAATTCTCAAGAATTTCAGTACCAATCGAATTGGCATCATTTACTCCAACAAGAACTAATTTTCGCTTAGCTGAATTCCAAATCGAAACAAATTCTGCCTCCTTTTCGATACTTTTTACATTTGGAACTTCTTCTATATTTGTAATTTTTGGCTGTACAGAAAGCGTTTCAACGGTTTCGTATAAAGGTTCTTCAAAGGGAGCGTTAATATGAACTGGTCCTTTTTTATGAATTGCAGTTTCTATGGCCTTGTTTATTTTCAAATCATTTTCAACAGAAGCTTCTTCCGTTAAATTAGCATTAAAAACAGAATGATTTTTAAAAACATTTTCCTGACGAATAGTTTGTCCGTCACCAATATCGATTTTGCTTTGCGGACGATCTGCAGAGATAATAATTAATGGAATCTGACTGTAAAAAGCTTCAGCAACAGCTGGATAATAATTAAGCAATGCTGAACCAGATGTGCAAATAACCGCTGTGGGCTTTTTAGTTTGCTGCGCAATTCCCAATGCAAAAAATGCAGCACAACGCTCATCGGCAATGCTGTAACATTTGAAGTTAGAATTTTGGGCAAATCCGATAGTTAATGGAGCGTTTCGTGAACCGGGAGAAATTATAATATTGTGAATTCCTTTTGCTGAACAAATTTCGATAATGCTTTGTGCAAGCTCTATTTTGGGGTAAATCATTCTAAATAGTGTATTACTTTTTAAAGAAAACCTATCACTGAGAGTTTCTTTTACAATTACAAAGTTACAAACTTCATGCATGATTTAACTTATATTAGGAAGATATTATGACCCATTTTTAGAAAAAGGGAATATATTTGTAAATAGAACATTTTTTATTAAAACAGATCGTTTATGCGTTTCTTATATTTACTTTTTATTCTCATTTCAGTTCAGTCTATACAATCACAAAATCAGTTTACTGTTGATGAAACGCCGTACAAAACAGCGTTAGAAAGTGCTAAAACACAAAATAAGCCACTGTTTGTTATGCTTTTTGCAGATTGGTGTCCACATTGCAATAAAATGAAAAAAGAAGTTTTCACTGATCCAAATGTGATGGTTTTTTTAAATAAAAATTATATCTGTGTTTGGAAAAACGTGGATAAAGAAGAGGGAACTGCGCTAAAGAATAAATTTAGAACGACTTCACTTCCTGCTTTTCTATTTTTAGATTCAAATGAAAATCTTTTATATGCTTTAAAAGGAGAGATGAAAACAGCCGAATTTTTAACTGAAGCTGCTAATGCTTTGAATCCAAAATTGCAATTACCTTATTTAGAAAAGCAGTTTCTTGCTGACCCAAGTAATTCTAATGCTTTTTTTGCTTATTTGAATAGCTTGAAAAAAGGAAGAGATAGAAATGAAATCGCAATTCCTACACACATTTATCTTAACACACAATCAGATGCGCAATTAGTTAGTGAAACCAATTGGCGAATAATTGCAAATGGAGTTACTGATATTAATTCGAGAGAATTTCAATACGTTTTAAAACATCAAAATGAGTTTGCCGCTGTTGCTTCTCAAAAACGTGTTGATCGTAAAGTTGAAAGTATTGTAAGCGAATTACTTCGTCCTTTAGTTGATAATTTAGACACTGTAAACTACTATAAACAAAGAGAAGTTGCAAAATCGATTCGATTGCAAAAAACAGATTCTCTTGTGTTTAAGTTTGATTTAACGCTGGCTGAACGTACTGAAAAATGGAAGTTTTACAAAAAAGTAACGTTGGAAGATACTCAAAAGTTAGTGTGGAATGATGCAAGTTTTTTGAAAGATATCGGACAAACTTATTTGAAACATATTTCTGATGCCGAAAGTTTAAAAAAATCTATTCTTTGGGTAAAACATTCTATAGAATTAAACGATTCTTATGATGGTAATTTGCTTCTCGCAAGACTTTATAATAAGATAAAAGATAAAAAAACAGCACTGAAATATGCCAAGGATGCAAAAGTAATTTGTACCGAAATGACTTGGAGTACCAAAGATGTTGATACTTTACTGGCTGAATTAAACTCAAAATAAATTAAAAAATAAAAGCAAATTGGTTTAGTCTGTTTGCTATCGATTAGATCACGTACTGCTTTTTTTGTGATTTAACTTTCAAAAAATAACCAAAACATGGCACTTATTCTTAGACCTGCAACAACAAATGATTTAGACAAAATTCTTGAAATTGTAAATCATTCTATCCTGCATACAACAGCAAATTATAGTTATGATATTCAAACTATTGAAGTACAAACAAAATGGTTTGAAGATAAAAAATCTAAAAACCTTCCAATTGTAGTGGCTGAGTTAGACAATGAAGTGGTTGGTTTTGGGAGCTACGGACAATTTCGCGAGAAAATTGGTTATCAATATACAGTTGAACATTCTGTATATGTAGTCGATAATGTGATTGGGAAAGGTGTAGGTTCAAAATTACTGACAGAAATTATTCGATTGGCAAAAGAGCAAGGATATCATGTAATGATTGGTGCGATTGACGCAGATAATGCTGGAAGTATTTCTTTTCATGAAAAATTTGGCTTTGTGGCAACCGGTACAATTCGCGAAGTTGGATATAAATTTGATCACTGGCTTGATTTGGTTTTTATGCAATTAATCTTAAAATAATTTTAGAATGAATTCACACCCTGAAATACAAAAAGGATATCTTCAAGTTAATAATTTACATGAAATCTATTATGAAGTTTGTGGTAACGGAGAGCCCTATTTGTTTGTTCATGGAGGTCCAGGTGCTGGTTTTTTAGAAAAAGATAAACGTTTTTTTGATTTTAAAAAGCATAAAGTTGTTTTCTTTGATCAAAGAGGAGCTTCAAAAAGTAAACCATTTGCGAGTATAGAAGATAATACAACTCAAGATTTGGTTAATGATATAAATGCCCTTTTATCTCATCTTAATATTGAAAAAATAAACATTTTTGGTGGTTCATGGGGAACAGCGTTAAGTCTTGTATTTGCAATTCAGAATCCTGAGAAAGTAAAAAGTCTTTTGCTAAGAGGTGTTTTTCTAGCAGACCAAAAAACAATTAACCACTTTTTAGGAGGAGCTCTTAATAAGCAATATCCTGTAGAATGGCAAAGATTTAAAAAAAATGTTCCTGCTGATACTTCATTAAGTATTTCAGAATATTACTTAGATCAGATGCTAAACGGGACTCTCGAAAATAGAGATTTTTATTGTTATGAATGGGCTTATTATGAAATTTCAATTTTTATAAAAGGAATTAAAGCAAATGAAATCGATGCTATTATTCAACAATTTCCATATCAGTCTTTAAGTATTATGGAGGCACATTATATGAGTAATAAATGTTTCTTAGTAGATGATTACATAGTTGACAACATAAGAATTATTGAAGATATTCCAATTACTATAATACATGGAGAACATGATGCAATTTGTCCCGTTGAGTATGCGCAGGAAATTCACAGTAACTTAAAAAAATCTGTTTTATATATTGAAAATGCTGGTCATTCAGATTCTGAACCTGCTATTGAAAAAAGAATCATAAGTGTCCTAAATCAATAATTTTTAAAGAAAAAACAAAGAGAACTCTGCTCCTATACATCTTTGTCTCTTTATACCTTAAAAAAAAGCACCAAATCTGAAGAATTCAAATTTGGTGCTTTTTTTATTTATACAGTTATCCTTAACTCTTAATCCATTTAATAATTTCAGGATCTGTTGGAAGTGTTTTTGGTTTAATAACCTTTACCAATTCTCCTTTTTCGTTAATTAAATACTTTTGAAAATTCCATTCTACTTCAGAATCCTGCAAACCATTTTTAGATTTCTGAGTCAGGAATTTATAAATTTCGCACATATCATCTCCTTTAACCGAAACTTTATTCATCATCGGAAAAGTTACGCCATAATTTTGCTGACAAAAAGTTTCGATTTCTTTATTTGTTCCTGGTTCTTGTGATGCAAAATTGTTTGCTGGAAAACCAACAATTACGAATCCTTTATCTTTATATTCTTTGTAGATTGCTTCAAGATCTTTGTACTGAGGCGTTAATCCACATTTTGAAGCGGTGTTTACAATCATGACTTTTTTGCCTTTTAATGACGCAAAATCAAAGGTATCACCTGATAAATCTTCTACTTTAAATTGATAAATGTTTCCTTTTGCCATGACTTCTGTTTTAGGTTTATGGCTCGTTTGAGCCTGAATTTGCGAAGCGATCATAAATAAAGCGCTGCAAACTAAAATTGCTATATTTTTCATTGTTTAATTTTTTATAAAATTAGTTAAAATCTGTTTTGCAGTATATTTTTAAAGTCTTTATTTTTCATTAAACATACGTTAAATAAAAAATTGAAGCCTAGCGTTAATCAGACGCTAGGCTTCCCCCCATACAAACAAATCAAACCATGAATTTATTTTTAAATGCTTTTATATGTTTCTAAAATTATAGTTGATGCTTCGGTTATGGTAAAAATTATTTTTTCAATTATAATCACTAAATTTTCTATTCTATGGCGTTTATATGTAGATTGTTTTGTTTAATATTTTGTGATTACTTTTTTGTTTTAATAATTTTTGGTTGGAAGTCCAAAGACATCAACTATTTTATTTCTTTATATTATCTCTTTAGTTTCTTTGTTCCAATTTTTTTCAATTTCTTTTCTAAAATCACTCTGACCGTAATTCTGTAAAGCCAACACTGTTGTTAAACCCACAATTAATATTTTAAATCTATTTATACTTAACATAGAATTTTCTTTTTGTAAGATTTACATTCGGTTTATTTCACTGCGATAAATATTTATTTTGAACATTTAGACTTAAAAATTACTCCTAAGTACCTTAACAACAATTCAAAACAAATAAGGCTGCTATTTCACTTGAAATTTTTTACATGTTATAATAGCATTTACGTAATTGGTTCACTTTTGGTTTTAAAAAAATGAAAAAAAAATACTTTTTTTTTGAAACCCCTTATTTTTCTAGGTTTAAGACTGTTAAAAAAAATATAATTTGACGAAAAAATAAATTATCTTTATCTCAGGTTACAGATAATATTTACTAATTTTTTGTTTAAACTTTAAAAATCCAAATCTATGAGTCAAGAAGAATTATTAGTTTTAATTTACAAGAAAGACGAAAGAGCTTTTACGCATTTGTACGATATGTACGCCAAAAGTTTATTCTCGGTCATACATGTTTTAATAAAAAACCGTGAAGAAGCAGAAGATGTCTTACAGGAAGTCTTTGTGAAAATCTGGAAAAACATCGATTCTTACAGTGAGAGTAAAGGCCGATTTTATACTTGGATTCTTAATATTGCTAGAAATGCATCTGTTGATCAGCTTCGTTCAAAGAATTTTAACAACACTCAAAAAAACCTTTCATCCGATAATTTCGTAAATCTGTTAGACGACAGTAATAAACTCCTTGATAAAATTGACACAATTGGAATTCAGGAATTTGTCAAAAAGCTGAAACCAAAATGTATTGCAATCATTGATTTATTATTTTTTAAAGGATATACCCAACAAGAAGCTTCAGAAGAATTGGCACTGCCACTGGGAACTATCAAAACACAAAACAGAAACTGTATTAATGACTTACGTAATTATCTAAAAATCTAATGGAAGCACAAGAATATATAGACTCAGGAATTCTAGAACTTTATGTTTATGGTTTATTAACCGAAACAGAGAATTTAGAAATAGCCGAAATGGCTAAAAAAAGCCCAGAAGTTGAACAGGAAATTATCTCGATAGAAAAAGCGATCGTTGCTTTATCGTCAAGCTTCTCTCCTTTCCATTCTGTTGCTAATTTTGAAAAAATAAAAGCACGTTTAGAGCTTAAACATGGCAAAGTAGTCGAAATGAAACCTGCATCAAACTGGACACAATACGTGGGCTGGGCTGCTGCCGTGTTGTTATTGTTAGGTTTAGGTTATCAGACTTTAGAACTTACAAAAACAAAAGAAGCGATTACTGCTGTTGGAACTGAGAAAAGTAAAATCGAAAAAGATTATGCTTTCTTAGGTGAACAAAATAAAGAAATTACAAAGAGTTTAACTATTGTTAGAGATATTAAAAACACTGGTGTAACACTTGGAGGTCAAGCTGTTTCTCCAACATCTTTTGCAAAAGTATATTGGAATAAAGAAACTAAAACAACTTACATTGATGCCGCTGGACTGCCAAAACCGCCTAAAGGAATGGTATATCAAGTTTGGGCCTTAAAATTAAGTCCAGTTCTTACACCAACAAGTATTGGTTTATTGAGTGATTTTGAAGGAAATTCTCAAAAAATATTTTCTGTTGATCGCACAAATGAAGCCGAAGCTTTCGGAATTACTCTTGAGCCTGCCGGCGGAAGTTTAACGCCAACAATGGAACAATTGTATACTCTAGGAAAAGTATAATTATTAATTCCTTTTAAAACTAGAAACGCATATTAGATTTAATATGCGTTTTTTTATTATTTTTAAATAAAATAAAACGAATTTTATGAATGGAATCCTGCTTTTAAGAATTGCCGTTGCTGTTATACTTTTAACTCATTCTGTTTTTGGAATTTTTGATAACGGAATCAATAACTTTGGAAATTTATATTTAAACCAAATTGGGTTTGCTCCATTTGGTGTTTTTCTTGCTTGGTCAATCAAACTGTCTCATATTGTTGCCGCTTTACTTTTGATTCTAAATAAATATGTAAAACTTGCAGGTTTTGTTACCATATTTATTTTCGTGATGGGAATTATTTTAGTCCATTTTGAAGATGGCTGGTTTGTTGTTGGCGGAGGAAGAAATGGTGTCGAGTATAATTTCTTATTAATATGTGTTCTTTTAGCAATCATGTACCCAAATGGTTTGCAGAAGAAAATCTAGTTAGTTTTAAAATTTCAAATTAAAAAAGACGGTAAGCTATGGAGATAATTTGCAAAAACTGCCATCACGTTTTTAAAGGTAATTACTGTAATAACTGCGGGCAAAGTGCCGAAACGCATAGAATTAATGCTCATTTTTTATGGCATGATATTCAACACGGATTATTTCATTTTGATAAAGGTATATTGTATTCCTTTAAACAACTATTTACGAGACCTGGAAATTCAGTACGCGAATTTATTGAGGGTAAACGAGTTAAACATTTTAAACCAATATCACTTGTTGTAATTCTAGCTACACTTTATGGATTATTGTATCATTACTTTAAAATTGATTTTTATGTTGAAAATACTGATCCTGTTATAGATTACAAAGCGTTTAATGAATGGATGTCGACTCACTTTTCATGGACTACAATTGCTACAATTCCAATTTTTACGGTTGGCACCTATGTTTGTTTTAGAAAACAAGGGTACAATTTTGTTGAATATTTTGTTCTTAATACTTTTAAAGCTTCTCAGCGATTATTTGCCCATTTAATTGCATTTCCACTTTTATATTATTTTAATGGAACTCCAAAAATGGCGATAATTGTTAAGGTTTTATATGTTATTGATCTTTTGCTTATTTTTTGGACAAATATGGAATTTTTCAATAAGTTGAAAAAAACGAAGGTATTTTTACTGTCCCTATTGAGTTATTTAATTTATTTGGTAATCTTTATCATTATTTTAATTTTAATTTTAATCTTTGAAATAGCTTTAAAATAAGCCGTTTTTTTTCTCGTTTGTAAAAATAACAGAGAAAATGGCTTTTTTCAAACTTTATATCGTAATATTGCAATATAAAAATATAAGAAATGGGAACAACTAAATCGGATCACTTTACAGAAAGTCAAAATGAGTTGGCAATTTTAACAAAAGCTTTGGGTCATCCCGCACGAATTGCAATTTTAGAATATCTTCTAAAAGTGAACTCTTGTATTTGTGGTGATATTGTAAATGAACTTCCTCTTTCGCAGCCCACAATATCACAACATTTAAAAGAACTAAAAAATGCAGGACTTATTAAAGGAAGTATTGAAGGTAACACAATTTGTTACTGCATAAATGAAGTTGGATTTGAAAAGATAAAAGGGTTTCTAAACATTGTGACATTGCATTTAGAGAAAAGAAAAAATGAATGTTGTTAAATAACAAAATATAAATTACTATGAAATTATCAGAAATAAAAAAAGTACTCGACACATTAGAAAATGTAACATTTCAGCTGCCAAACGGAAATTTTGTTCCTGAACATTTTCACGTTACCGAAGTAGGCTTAATTACTAAAAACTTTATAGACTGCGGCGGTGTGGTTCGTAATGAAATTGTAATAAACTTTCAGCTTTGGGATGCAAACGATTTTGAACACAGATTGAAACCAAAGAAGTTAATCCATATTATTGAGCTTTCAGAAAAGGTTTTGAATATTCCGGATTTAGAAATTGAAGTAGAATATCAAGATGCTACAATTGGAAAGTATGATTTAGGTTTTAATGGGAAAGATTTCTTGCTGCTGAATAAACAAACTGCTTGTCTGGCGCAAGATCAATGCGGGATTCCAGCAGAAAAAACGAAACTAAATTTGACTCAACTAAGTCCAGATAATTCAAACTCATGTACGCCAGGGAATGGATGCTGCTAAAAAAAAGATTAATATGAATCGTATATTTCCAGAAATTGGAAAACTGATTTCATCTTTTGATTTTCGATCTATTACAGAAGAACGTAAAATTGTTTTACAGCCATTAATTGACTTTATACAATTTAAAAATAAAAATAATCTTGAGATTAGATTAAACTTTATTTGTACACACAATTCAAGAAGAAGTCATTTATCGCAAGTTTGGGCACAGACAGCGGCTTACTATTATAATATTAAGAATGTAAGTTGTTTTTCTGGTGGAACTGAAGCAACCGCTGTGTTTCCTAAAGTTGCTGAAACTCTTGTGAAATCAGGATTTAAGATCACGAAATTATCAGACGATAGCAATCCGGTATATGCAATAAAATTTGAAGAAAATGAAAATCCAATAATTGGTTTTTCAAAAACGTTCGATCATGATTTTAATCCTGCAAATGATTTTACAGCTATAATGACTTGTTCGCAAGCTGATGATGACTGCCCTTTTATTGCAGGTGCTGAAGAACGTTTTCCTATTAATTTTGAAGATCCTAAAGTTTTTGATAATACATTACAGCAGGATGAAAAGTACATGGAAAGAAATCTTCAAATTGCAAGTGAAATATTTTATATTTTTTCTCAAATAAAAACATAGATCCTATTGTTTATTTTATGTCAAAAAAAAAGGTTCAACTAATAGTTGAACCTTTTTTGCTTATTATTTTTTCTTGGTTTTATAATACTTGCGGTATTTTGGATATGTTATTGCTCCAATTACAGAAATTGTACCTAAGCAATAATAAACCCAACTTAGTGAGTGTGCTTCTCCGCTTGCGTAAGAATGCAGGCCAACTAAATGGAAGTTTACACCATAATAAGTAAATAAAATAGAAACAAACGCAAACATACTCATCAAGTTAAAGAACCATTTTCCGCGTAAAGCTGGAACAAATCGAGCGTGAATTACAAAAGCATAAAGCATGATAGAAATTAAAGCCCAGGTTTCTTTTGGATCCCATCCCCAGTAACGTCCCCAACTTTCGTTTGCCCATTGTCCTCCAAGGAAGTTACCAATTGTTAACATAATCAAACCAATAGTCAATGCCATTTCGTTGATATAAGTTATCTCTTTAATGTTTAATTCCATTTTAGTTTTGTTTTTCTCAGTTGTAAAGAAAATCAATACTAATGATACAAAACCTAAAATCATTCCTAATGCAGTTGGGCCATAACTACCTACAATAACTGCAACGTGAATCATTAACCAATACGAGTTAAGAACTGGTTGTAAGTTTGCAATTTCTGGATCAATCCAGTTCATATATGCCGCCATTAAAATCATAGCTGTAACAAATGCAGATGAAGCAACAGTAAGTTTCGATTTTCTGTCAAAAGCCAAACCAAAGAACATTGTTGACCAAGCTACATATACAATAGATTCATAAGCATTACTCCAAGGTGCGTGACCAGAAATATACCAACGTGCTATTAATCCTAATGTATGAAGTGCGAATAGCAAGCCAACCATGATATGGAATGCATTTATTGTAATACGAAGCCATTTTTTTTCAAAGAAAATATTGACAATAATAAATATGAACATAAAGCTCGCCACTGTAATGTACCAATAAGGCAATCCTTTAAAAACATCATATTTATTGTATGCAATTTCGGCATCAATTTTTTGTTCGCTTGGACGAACTTTAGCACCAAATTTCTTTTGAAAACCATTAAGACTTTCTACTAATTGATCTGCAGTATCCCAATTCTTAGAAATAGAAGCATTGTTTAATGCGCTAAAATAAAGTGGTAAAATTTGCTTAACATAAGTAGAATCCATTCCCTTTAAACCTGCGTTTTCACGTTCTAAATAAGAAACCCATTTATGGTTTGGATCATTAGGAACTGGAAAAATTTTAAGAATACTTCCGCTTAAAGCAGATTCCATTAAATTTACTTTTTTATCTGTTTCAATAAAATCTTTCTCGAACTGATTTGGATTTGCCGCTTTGTAAGCAGCATCTAAGTATGGAGAAAGTTTATAGTTTCCGTTTGCGTCAAAAAAGTTAACAAATGCTACCGCTTTGGCTTCTTTATCTACTCCAATAATTTTACGAATACTGTCATTTCCAGATTTGATATATATTATAGGAACCTGAATCCAAACTTGTGCATATTGTGTCATAGACAATAATACTTGATCAGAATTCATTCCGTTATAAGTATCGTCATGACTTACTTTTCTAAGTAACTCAGATGAAAAAGTATTAACAGGTTTCATTCTTCCTCCAGCATCTTGAATAATTAAACGGCCAAATTTTGCCGCATGAGCTGCTGGAGCTTTGTAAATAGACAATAAAGAGTCTAATTGTTTTTTACTTGGCGGAGCTGTTACGTGATTTGCGTGATCATTTGGATCTGCCGTATGATTATGATTGTGATTGTCACCTGGAGTATGAACATGAGGTGCTTGAGCAAAACCACTCAAACTAATCATTAAAACTAAGATCGTGATAAGTTTTTCTTTTTTCTTTTTTACAACTTCTAATTTGCGTTTCAAATCGGCAAAACGAGAATGTTTGGTAAACATAATTGCCATTAATCCTATATACAACATAAAGTAACCAAAATAAGTAATTGAAGTTCCCCAAAAGTCATGGTTTACAGATAAAACAGTTCCTTTTTCATCTGGATCAAATGAAGATTGGAAAAAACGATATCCTTTATGATCTAAAACGTGATTCATATAAATATCAGCATCAAAGGTTTCTGTAGAATCTAAAACCGTTACTTTACTTTCAAAAGCGGAATAACTTTTTTCTGTTCCTGGGTATTTCGTAGCGATAAAATCGTTCAATCTTACTTTAAAAGGTAAAACGTAAGCTTTACTACCGAAGAATAAACTGTACTCAATTTTTCCAATTTTTACGGTTTGAGGCTCCCCTGTACTTCCTTTAGAACCTAAAAGTCTTACTTCTTTTTCTTCACCTTCAGCTTTTACTTTTACAATTAAAGCGTCTGTATGAGATTTTGCTTTGTAGTCGTTGTTAGATTCATAATCAACAACACCTTTAATTGCAGGATCTGGAAACACAATTCTAATATCGCCAATACTATATAAAGAACGCATCATTAAAGGCTGTACATTATCTTTAGTTACAGTACCTTTTAATTTATCGGCCATTCTCATAAACTCTCCTTCAAATGGAGTTTGAATGGTATATTGCTCACCTGTTGTGTTAATATTGATTGCACCGTCAGTTGGTTTGTTTAAAGCAAATAATACGTTGTGAATATTTTGCACTTCACCATCTTTCAAGAAATGCTCTTCACGTCCACCCGCTCCTGCTTCAACTAACTTTAAATAAAGCGTTCCTTTAGGATCTGGTTTTATCATTTCTTTAGCTCCCATGATGTAGTTTACATAACTTACTTCAAAAGGAGTTTCATCAAACTTACCAGAAAGTGTAAAATTGTTATTGGTTACTGGAGATAACAAAAGATTTTTATCAAAAACCCTGCGTTTCATTTCACCTTTATATTCACCATCAGCAAAAACGGTTATAAATGTTTTGTCCGAATAAATTTGATTCTCAGCTGCGCCTTCACGAATTGGCATCATTCCTTCATAACTAATATATCGGGTGATAAAAGCACCTAAAAGGATAAAAATGAAAGCAAGATGAAGCAATAAAGTAGCCCATTTTTCCTTCTTTAATAATTGATAACGTTTTATATTTCCGAAGAAATTAATCACAAAAACAGCCATTATAGCTTCAAACCACCATGTGTTGTAAATTAAAATTCTGGCAGTATCGGTATTATACTTACTTTCGATAAAAGTTCCAATACCCATTGCGATTGCAAATGCTAAAAAAAGAACGGCCATTAATCGTGTAGAAAACAAAAAAGAGAATATTTTTTTATCCATTTTTAAGGAATTACATTGTATAAAAGTGCCACAAAAGTACTTAAAAATGTTGATTAGCAGTAGGGCTATTTTGTTAATAAAAACCAAATAAAGAGCGCTAAATTTAATCATATTGATAAAAATGTACGCTTAGTTTTACAAAACAGTAACTGCATATTATTTGAAACTTTTTTACCGCAGATTAAGCGATTTAAAAAGATTATTTGGTTTCTATTGTTAAAAATAGAAATGCACGAAAATCATTCTATTCAGCATAATCTGTGGCAAAACTTTGTCAGGTGAATTAAGTTTAAAAAAAATAATACTAATTTTGCGATATGATTCGAATAACAATAATTGGTTCTGGAAATGTCGCTCAACATTTAATAAAAGCTTTCTCGGCAAGTAATCTTGTTGAAATTGTACAGGTATTTTCCAGAAAAAAAGAAGCTTTAAATTCTATTATTGATTCAGATAAAATTGTAACAGATTATTCGGCTTTAAAAGAAACAGATTTATGTATTATTTCAGTTTCAGATAATGCTATTGCTGAAGTTTCTAAGCAATTACCTTTTAAAAATCAATTAGTTGTTCATACTTCTGGCACTACTTCAATTGATATTTTAGATTCAAAAAACAGAAAAGGTGTTTTTTATCCGCTGCAGACTTTTTCTAAAAGTAAAGAGGTCGATTTTTCTATAATTCCGATTTGTTTAGAATCTGAAAATCAGGAAGATTACAATGTTTTAGAAACTGCTGCAAAATGTATTTCAAAAGCTGTTTTTGCAATTAGTTCAGAACAACGAAAAGCGCTGCATGTTGCGGCTGTTTTCGTTAATAATTTTACGAATCATCTCTACCAGCTCGGAAAAGAAATTTGTGATGAACATCAAGTTCCCTTTGAAGTTTTGAAACCTTTAATTCAGGAAACCGCAGATAAAATTAAAACTCTAGATCCAATCGATGCTCAAACTGGCCCTGCAAAACGTCGTGATTCAGTTACTACAAATGCGCATTTGGAGTTTATAACAGACGAAAATCAAAAGAATATTTATAAAATACTAACACAATCTATAGAGAATAATGGCTAAAAGTTATAAAGAGATGATGAACGACATTACAACATTTATTTTTGATGTTGATGGCGTACTTACAGACAGTTCCGTTTTTGTAACCACTGAAGGAGAAATTCTTCGCACAATGAATATTCGTGATGGTTATGCTATGAAAGCAGCTGTAGAAAGCGGTTACAATGTTTGTATTATTTCTGGCGGAAGCAATGAAGGCGTTCGAGTAAGACTTCGTAATTTAGGTATTACAGATATACATTTAGGAACTCCAGATAAGGTTCAAACTTTTAAGGAATATACAGATACTTACAATATTAAACCTGAGCAGGTTTTGTATATGGGAGATGATATTCCGGATTATCATGTAATGAAATTGGTTGGTTTACCTGCTTGTCCGCAAGACGCAAGCCCAGAAATCAAAAGTATTTGTCGTTACATTTCTCATGTAAAAGGTGGAAAAGGTGCTGCGCGCGACGTTATTGAGCAAGTTATGAAAGTGCAAGGCAAATGGATGGAGCATTTTAACGGAAAGCACGATTAAGAGATTTTAAATTTAAGATTTCTGACTTTAGATTTTAGATTTTTGCTACCGATAATCAATATATTTTCTTTGTCAAAGTTCAAAGCTTTGACAAAGAAAACATAAGAAAAGACCTTTGTCACTCTTTATCTTTGCCTCTTTGAACCTTAGAAGAAAAAATGAAATACCTAAAACTCATTCGATATAAAAATCTACTAATGCTTGCTTTTATGCAGGTTTTATTTCGTTATGCTTTTTTAAAACAACAGGATATTCCCTTGGCTTTATCAGACTGGCAATACGGACTTTTGATTTTAAGTACCGTTTTGTTAGCGGCAGCGGGTTATGTAATAAACAACATTTATGATGTTGCAACAGATTCGATAAACAAACCCGATGATGTGGTTATTGGAAAAGGAATTACTGAAACGGCAGCATACAATATTTATATTGGACTTAATATCAGCGGTGTTGCTATAGGTTTTCTATTGTCAAATATTATTCTGCGTCCTAGTTTTGCATCACTTTTTATTTTAATTGCTGCACTGCTCTACTTTTATGCAACAACACTAAAACAGATTATGATTGTAGGGAATTTTGTTGTTGCTGCACTTCTTTCTGTAAGCGTTCTTATTATTGGAATCTTTGATCTTTTTCCTGTTATAAATTCAGAGAATCAAGCACAAATGGCCAGTTTATTTTCGATTTTAATAGACTATGCCTTATTTGCTTTCATGATTAATTTTGTTCGTGAAATAGTTAAAGACATTGAAGATGTAAATGGTGATTATAATCAAGGAATGAATACTTTACCAATTGCAATTGGAATTAGCAGAGCGGCTAAAATTGCGTTAGGCTGTGCTATAATTCCCTTTGTTTTATCGTTACTTTATATCAATACTTATTTCGTTCAAAACCATCTTTATATTGTTACGATTTATGCATTTCTTTTTGTTTTAGCACCTTTACTTTATTTTATTGTAAAAGTATTCGGCGCCAAATCAAAAAAGGATTTTCAGCATTTAAGTACCGTTTTAAAATTGATTTTATTCTTCGGAATTTTATCTATTCTCATCATTAGTTTAAATATCAAATACAATGCTTAAAGAAAAGCTTAAAAAATATAGTTTAATTCTTGCCTCGGGATCGCCTCGCAGACAGCAGTTTTTTAAAGATTTAGATCTTGATTTTGAAATTCGTTTAAAAGAAATTGAAGAAATCTATCCGCCAGAGCTGAAGGCAGTTGAAATTACTGATTATCTGGCACAATTAAAGGCAGATGCTTTTGACGGAGAATTAAATGATAATGAGATCTTGGTAACAAGTGACACTATTGTTTGGCATAACAATAAAGCATTAGGAAAGCCAAAGAATGCAGAAGATGCTTTTCAAATGATAAAATCAATGTCGAATGCAACGCATGAAGTATTTACATCGGTTTGTTTTAAAACGAACTCCTCTTCTACTCTTATTAACGATGTTACAAAAGTAACTTTCGTAGGTTTATCAGACGAAGCTATTTTATATTATATAGAAAACTATAAACCTTATGATAAAGCGGGTGCTTACGGAATTCAGGAATGGTTTGGTTTTATGGCAGTTGCAAAAGTCGAAGGTTCTTATACAAATGTTATGGGACTTCCAACAGCTAAAGTTTATGAATATTTGAGTACTTTAGTGTAAAAATTTAGATATGTTTTCTTTCAAAGAGTATAGCCAGGAAATTATTGCTACCGCAATTGTTCTTTTGATATTAATTGCAATGCGTGTTATTGTGGCAAAATTAATTCGTCGTTTTGCCAGCAGCAGCCAACTATTAGAGCACAGAACAAACTTGGCGATTAAATATACTCACATACTAATGAATATACTTGTTGCTATAAGTTTAATAGTAATTTGGGGTGTTGAAACAAAAGATATACTTTTTACAGTTTCGTCTATTGCAACAGTAATTGGAGTTGCTTTTTTTGCGCAATGGTCTATTCTAAGCAACATTACTTCTGGAATGATTTTATTTTTTTCATTTCCATTCCGAATTGGAGATACCATAAAAATACACGATAAAGATTTTCCTATTGAAGCTGAAATCGAGGATATCAGCGCTTTTCACGTGAATCTAAAGACTAAAGAAGGGGAAAAAATCATTTTTCCTAACAACCTTCTTCTTCAAAAAGGTATTTCGATTATGCCGACTCATTACGAAGAAAAGGAATTTTTTGACTAAAATTTGAATGGGAATTTTATAAGGCTTAACTAAAAAGCTGGAACGCAAAACGTTAAATAAATCGCAATATTTGTTTAACTTATTAACGCGTCACTATAAAATCTCTCCAAATGATTCCAACAATAAAACTGCCATTCTACGCAAAACTCTCTTGTATATTAGTAAGTCTAATTGCACTTGCTTATATTTTTTGCATCGGAAAAGATATTCTTACACCAGTATTCATGGCATTTTTATTTGCTGTTTTGCTGCTTCCTATTTTTACACTATTAAATACTAAATTGAAGTTTCCACGACATTTTGCTGCTATAGTTTGTGTTTTAATTTTTCTATTGTTTATTGTCGGAATTTTGGTTTTTATTTCCTATCAAGTTACGAATATGGCAAATGACTTTGATACAATTAAAAAGAATGCTAACTCTTTTCTAATTGAAATTCATAAGTTTATAAAAGAGAACTTTCATGTAAGTATTGGCGAGCAGAAAAAGTATTTAGATAACGTAACCAAAGATTCGGTTAAAAACGGAAATGCTACTTTAGGATCAGCTATAATTTCTATAAGTGATCTATTAGTAGACTGCACTATTATTCCAATTTACACGTTTCTATTTCTCTTATACAAAGATCATTTTATACTTTTTTTAGCCAAATTAATCAGCAAAGAAAATCACGCTGCATTAAAAGATATTCTTACGCAGATAAAAGTTTCAATCAATAATTATATTGTAAGTCTGATTCTTGAAATGATTGTAGTTTCGGTGCTTACCAGTTTAGGACTCTGGATTATTGGTGTAAAATATTTCATTCTTTTAGGATTAATAACAGGTATTTTAAACCTGATTCCTTACATCGGAATTGCAATTGCGGGTTTAATTTCGATTCTTGCCTCTTTAACCGGGTCTGCCGAAATATCCTTAGTTGTTGGAATTTTGATCGTAAACCTAATTGTTCAATTGATTGATAACAATTTGCTCGTGCCTTTAATAATTAATTCAAAAGTTGAAATAAATGCTTTTGTTTCTATTATTGGAATTATTATTGGCGGTACAGCGGCTGGAATTTCTGGAATGTTTTTAGCGATTCCACTTCTGGCAATTTTAAAAATTATCTTCGATCGTATAGAATCCTTAGAACCTTGGGGATATGTTATGGGCAATCATATGCCTAAAAAATTTACATGGAGAGTTCGAAAAACAAAAGCTGTCAATTAAAATAAGCTGTCAATTTTAAAAATGTTCGTATTATTTATCTTATATTCATATAAAAATCAGTAAAAAAGAAAGTTTAAAAATACCTGAATGTTGCTAAATAAAAAGATAATAGTTTTTATTTTGTTGTGCTTTAGTTTACAAAGCATTTATGCTCAGTCAGATACTTTAAAAGATAAAAGGAAAACTAGAAAAGACAGTACCGAAATATACAATCGTATTCGAAATTATTCTAAGAAGAACAAATTCACCAAAACCTTACATAAGCTTATATTCAGAGCGAAGAAACCTAGAAAAAAAGACGAAATCCTTGTTTCTAATGATACCACAAATTTTGATGGTAAAATTATTCGAAAAATCAACATTATTACATTAGATCCCTTTGGACATTCTGTGGTTGATTCTACGGTGATGCCAAAAAACTGGGGAGAACGAACAGGAAATCGGCTTCATTTAAAAACAAAGAAAATTGCCATAAAAAACCTGCTGTTAATTAGAAAAAACACGGTTTATGACAGCTATAAAGTACAAGAAACAGAGCGTTTAATACGATCTCAGAGATATGTTACTGCAGTTAGAATTTCGAATAAGGTAGTTGGAATGGCAGCAGATTCTGTTGATGTTACCATCAGGGTTTTGGATTCGTGGAGTACCATACCAAGATTTTCAGTATCAAGTAATCAAATGTCGATAGGTTTTAAAGAAAAGGATTTTTTTGGTTCCGGTCAGCAATTAGAATATCGTTACACTAACCGTTTTGATGATGGTCGAAATGGTAATGATGCCACCTACACGATTCCTAATATTAAGAACACTTATATTGGAGCTGCCTTGCATTACAACATGGATCTCGATAACAATTACAGTAAATCGATCGATATAGAACGTGATTTCTATTCTCCTTTGACTAAATGGGCCGGCGGCGTTTATATTGGGCAGAACTTCAGGAAAGATACATTGCAGGCTCCTGATTTGACTTATGCTTATCAGCCTTTTAAATATAATTTTCAAGATTTATGGGGTGGTCACGCCACGAAAGTTTTTGAAGATGATAATAAAGCAATAACAAATTTAATCGTAGCAGCACGTTTTTTAAATGTTGATTTTACCGAGACACCTTCAGAAGTTTATGATCCAACAAATTTCTATTCAGATCAAAAACTGCTTTTAACTGGTGTTGGATTGAATAGACGTAAATTTATAAAAGACAGTTATATTTTTAGAAATGGACAAACAGAGGATGTTCCCATTGGTCGTATTTATGGTATTACTTTGGGATATCAGTACAAAAATACCTTTTGGAGACCTTATGTTGGTGCACAATTTTCATTTGGAAACTACTACCGATTGGGGTTTTTAAGTATGAATTTTGAAGCCGGAACTTTCTTTCATCAATCGAAAACTTACGAAACAGCTTTTTTATTGGAGTCTAATTATTTCACTAAACTGTTTACTATAGGAAACTGGAAATTAAGACAGTTTGTGAATCCTAAGCTCGTTATTGGTGTAAACCGAGAGAATATTATTGGCGATGAACTAAATATAAATGAACAAAATGGCTTAGCAGGTTTTAATAGTGCAATTTACGGAACGAGCAAAGCTGTTTTATCGCTTCAAACTCAAACCTATTCACCGCATTCCATTTTAGGTTTCCGTTTAAATCCATTTTTTAATTATTCGATAGCGGTATTAGGAAGTCCAGATAATGCAATGTTAAGAAGTAAGCCTTATTCTAAAATTACTTTAGGGTTATTAATAAGCAATGATTATTTGGTTTTCAGTTCTTTTCAGCTCTCCTTATCCTATTATCCAAGTATTCCAAATCAAGGAGACAATGTTTTTAAAACAAATACATTTGAAACTAGTGATTATGGACTTCAAAGTTTTGAACTTGCAAAGCCTAGAATTGTTGATTATAAATAATAGAGCTTAATTTTTTTTTACTTTTTTTACTTTTTAATTTTGTTTTAAAAATCAACGCATTACAGATTTTACAACACTAATTCACTCGTTAAAAAGAATATTTTATCCGACCAACGGTATCATGTTTTTATTTTTGGCACGGTATATGAAAATCCTTAAACAAGATTAACATTTAAACTTTAGAAAAGATGAAAACAATGAAAATAGCAATCGCGGGATTATTCCTTTTAATTGCAAATGCCACACAAGCTCAGGTATCAATAAACGTTAACATAGGTAATCCTCCAGCTTGGGGACCAGCCGGATATGCGGATATGGAATATTACTATCTGCCAGATATTGAGGCTTATTATGATGTTAGAGCTTCGCAGTTCATCTATTTTGGAGGCGGAAGATGGGTTAGAACAACTTATTTACCTAGACAATACAGAAACTATGATTTATACGGAGGTTACAAAGTAGTTTTAACAGATTATCACGGAAGAACTCCTTACACTTATTTTGATCGTCACAAAGTAAAATACTATAAAGGATATTGCGGTGCACCTCAAAGACCTTATAGACCAAGACCAGTTTATGGTTACAATGATCGTCGTAATGATAATAGAAATTACAAACACTACGACAAACATTATGATAAACATTACGACAAGCATCATGGAAAACATGATAGAGATGATGATGACGATCGTCATGAAGGTCGCGGAAGAAGATAAATAACTACAAAAGAGCGCATTAATTTTTATTAATACGCTCTTTTTGCATGTATAAACAGTATCTAATTAGTTTTCAATAACTAAACATTAACATTTCATTTAAATACTGTTCCATAATTTAATTACTATTTTTGAGTCTATTAAAAACCAACTTACCAGCATGATAAAAACTCCAGTTCAACTAATTCTGTTTTTTTTAATAAGTTTTAACATCGCATTCGGACAGCAGCCACAAAAACCAAATTCTGTAGAGATTTACAATCAAATCAAAAAATTAAACTTTTTAGGATCAGTTTTGTATGTTGCAGCACATCCTGATGATGAAAATACACGTTTGATCTCTTATTTTGCAAACGAAGTAAATGCTAGAACTGGATATTTGTCACTGACGAGAGGAGATGGCGGTCAAAATTTAATTGGTCCGCAATTGCGTGAATTACTTGGTGTAATAAGAACTCAAGAACTTATTGAAGCCCGAAAAATAGATGGCGGCGAGCAGTTTTTTTCAAGAGCAAATGACTTTGGATTTTCAAAAACTCCCGATGAAACTTTGCAAATTTGGGATAAGGATAAAGTCTTGGCCGATGTTATATGGACCATTAGAAAATTTCAGCCAGATGTAATAATTAATAGATTTGATCATCGTTCGCCGGGAACAACACACGGACATCACACATCATCTGCAATGCTGAGTGTCGAGAGTTATAATCTTACAAACGATTCAAAAATTTATCCTGAACAATTAAAATTTGTTTCACCTTGGCAGGTAAAAAGACTTTATTTTAATCCGTCGTGGTGGTTTTATGGAAGTCAAGAGAAATTTGATGCTGCTAATAAATCTAATTTTGCAAAATTAGAAACAGGTGTTTATTATACTGGATTAGGAAAATCAAATCAGGAAATTGCAGCTTTGAGCAGAAGCCGTCATCAATCACAAGGTTTTGGAAGTACTGGTGTTCGTGGTGAAGAAACAGAGTATTTAGAAATAATCAAAGGCGAAAACGGGACTGAAAAAGATAATGTTTTTGATGGAATTGATACAACTTGGAATCGTGTTAAAAACGGAAAACCAATCGGCGATTTAATTTCTACAATTATTGCCAAGTACGATTTTAGCAATCCATCTGCGAGTATTCCAGAGTTAGTAAAAGTTTACACAATGATTGAAGCTTTAAACGACGATCATTGGAAGAATTTAAAATCTGAAGCTGTAAAAAATATCATCGCATCTTGTGCAGGTTTGTATTTAGAAGCTGTTGCAAGCGAGCAGGAAGCTACTCCGGGAAGTATAGTGAAACTTAGTTTAGAGGCAATAAACAGATCTCCAGTAAACATGCAGCTAACAAGTGTTACTTCATTGCCAGACAATAAAGTAACTATTCAGAATAGTGTTTTAAAAAACAACAGTAATCAAAAGTTTATCCTTCAAACAAAACTGCCGGAAAACATTGAATATACTCAACCTTATTGGTTAAAAGAAAAGGCAACTGTTGGAATGTATACTGTTTCAAATCAAGAAAATATTGGGATTCCTGATATTATTAGAAATGTAAAAGTTGTTTTTACCATAAAAATTGAAAATGTCGAAATTCCGTTTGAGCGTACCGTTATTTACAAATACAACGACGGCGTAAAAGGCGAAATGTATAATTTTCTGGATATTGTGCCAGATGTTACGACTTCAATTTTAGAGAAAGTGCTTGTTTTTAGAGATACTAACAGTAAAATGGTTCCAGTAAAAGTTCGCGCAGGAAAAGATAATGTAAAAGGAAATTTACAATTAGAATTACCAAAAAGCTGGAATGTAGTTCCTAAACAAATTCCGTTTACTTTAGATCAAAAAGGAAACGAACATATCTTTTATTTTGAAGTTACACCTCCTGTAAATCCAGAAGAAACTATAGCGCAAAGTATTGTTACTATTGACAATAAGCGTTTTGATAAAGCCGAAACAATTATTGATTTCAGTCATATTACAAAACAGATGGTTTTAAAATCGGCCGATTCAAAAGCAATACGAATTGATTTAAAAACCTCAGGAGATGCTATTGCTTATATAATGGGCGCTGGTGATGAAGTTCCTGAAAGTCTTTCTCAAATGGGGTACAAAGTAACGATCTTAAAACCTGAAGAAATCACACCAGAAAAGTTAGATTCATTTAATGTTGTTATTACTGGAGTCCGTGCTTATAACACTGTAAACGCTTTGGCTAACAAACAGAATATCTTATTCAATTTTGTAAAAAGCGGTAAAAATATGATTGTTCAATACAATACAAATGGACAATTGGTTACGGATAAAATTGCACCATATCCTTTAAAATTATCGTACGACCGAGTAACAGAAGAAAATGCAAAAGTTACATTCTTAGCACCAAATCATCCTGTTTTAAATACTCCAAACAAAATTTCATCAAAAGATTTTGAAGGCTGGACACAAGAACAAGGCTTGTATTATCCAAATCAATATGATCCTGCCTTCACTCCTATTATCTCTTCACACGATAAAGGCGAATCAGCCAAAGATGGCGCGTTATTAGTAGCGCCGTACGGAAAAGGATATTATATTTACACCGGTTTAAGTTTCTTTAGAGAACTACCTGAAGGTGTAGCAGGAGCATATAGATTATTATCTAACATGATTTCGCTGAAACAGCCAATAGAAGCTCCTAAACAAGATATAAAGCAATAAAAAACGAAAGTATGGAAGCTAAAAAAGTAAAAAAATGGAAAAAAAGCTACACCTATGTTTTGGTTGCTAATGCCATTTATATTTTAATATTTTTCTTAATCATGCAATTATACTCATAACCTATGCAGCTATTTGATTGGATCGTACTTATTGTAACACTTTTATTCATAGTTGGATATGGTTCTTGGAAAACCAAAGGAAGTAAAAATGTTGAAGACTTTATTCTTGGTAATAACGAAACTCCTTGGTATACTGTAGGACTTTCGGTAATGGCTACACAAGCAAGTGCCATCACTTTTTTATCGACTCCAGGACAAGCTTATCATGACGGAATGGGTTTTGTGCAGTTCTATTTTGGACTGCCAATTGCAATGATAGTAATCTGCGTTACTTTTATTCCGCTGTACCATAAAAATAAAGTTTTTACCGCTTATGAGTTTCTTGAAAAACGTTTTGATGTAAAAACGCGTTCACTAGCAGCAATTTTATTCCTTGTTCAAAGAGGATTAGGAACTGGACTTACCATTTATGCACCTGCAATTATCCTCTCTGCACTTTTAGGTTGGAATCTTACCGTAATGAACATTATCATTGGTGTTCTCGTAATTATTTACACATTCTCGGGCGGAACAAAAGCCGTAAACGTTACTCAGAAACAGCAGATGTTTGTGATTATGTCGGGTATGTTTATTACATTTTTCCTGATTTTACATTATCTTCCAAATGATATGACATTTAACAGCGCTATGCATATCGCTGGTGCAAATGATAAAATGAATATTGTTGATTTCTCGTTTGATCCTGAAGAAAAATACACTTTTTGGAGCGGTATTACAGGAGGTTTTTTCCTAGCCCTCGCCTATTTTGGTACCGATCAATCGCAAGTTGGAAGATATTTATCAGGAAAATCGGTTCGCGAAAGCCAAATGGGATTAATCATGAATGGTCTATTAAAAGTACCAATGCAATTTTTTATCTTGTTAACAGGAGTTATGGTTTTTGTGTTTTTTCAGTTCAACCCAGTTCCTTTAAATTTTAATCCAAATAACAAAACAGTAATTGAAAAATCGGTTTTTAAAGAAGAATATCATGTTCTTGAGAAAAAGCTGAGTAAACTTTCAGAAGACAAAAAAGTAATTAACTTATTGTACATCGATCAGTTGAATCAGGATTATGACAATCCAATTCTACGTAAAGAATTAGTTACCTTATCAAATAAAGAAAAGGATTTACGTGATCGTGCGAAAGAAATTATTTTGAGAGCAGACAGTCGCAGTGAAACAAACGATAAAGATTATGTGTTTTTTCATTTCATTTTAAACTATTTGCCAAAAGGATTAATTGGTTTATTGCTTGCCGTTATTTTATCTGCAGCAATGTCGTCAACAGCATCTGGTTTAACAGCATTGGCATCAACAACAGCAATAGATATTTACAAAAGAAATGTCAAAACCGAGAAATCCGAGAAGCATTATCTGAATGCGACGAAGTTTTTTACATTATTCTGGGGAATTGTAGCGATACTTTTTGCCTGTGTTGGAACTTTGTTTGAAAACTTAATACAGCTTGTAAATATGATTGGATCAATATTCTACGGAACCGTTCTAGGAATATTTTTAGTTGGATTCTATTTACGCCGCGTTCAGGCAAAACCTATGTTTTATAGTGCTATTATCAGCCAGATATGTATTTTTATCATTTATTATTTCATGATTTATACTCAGGAAAAACTGGGGTATTTATGGCTGAATTTTATTGGAGCAATTTTAACGATATTATTATCATTGATTATACAGTTTTTATTCTTTAGAGGGAAAACTACTTCTGATGATCAAATAGTTTTAGACTAGAGCAATTTTATGAACGAGAATGTATTTCTAAAACATTTTAAAAATAGTATGTTTTTCTGTACTTCTTTTAAAGATAAAGCAGGAAGAACAGAATATGGAATTTATATTTTTTGCTCTCTTTTAATTTATTATTTTGCTTTACATCTTAATCGTCAAGTTAATCTCGACGATGAAAGAATTCTAAATATATTCTATCAATGTCTAATAATACTTTTTAGTTTTGTTCCTATTCAAGCCGTGACAACAAGAAGATTAAGAGACTTGAATTCAAATCCAATTTTTGTAATTTTTAATTTTATTCCTGTTCTTAATATAGCTTTTGCATTTTTTCTGCTTTTAGCCAAAAGAAAAACAAATGATGACACAGTTAATTAGAAAATTATTCTTTTTACAATTAGTATTATTTGCTTTTCATGCTAATAGTCAAGTTAGTTCAAATAACGAACTAAAAGAAGATCAATCCATATCAACACAACTTTATACTAAATGTTTTGAGAATCTGAATCAAGGATCTGAGATTTTGGAAAAATACCCAGCATTCAAAGACTCTAAATTATGTTCTCTATTGTATTGTACACTTTTACTATCTTATCAAGAAAACGAGATAAAACTGATAGCTGAACAAAGATTGCAAGGGATTGTGACACAGTTATTTCGAGAGGGAAATCCAGTTTACTTAATTTCTGGAATGGAAAGTTACGAGAAGGCTGTAGAAAATAATAAAAATCTAGAAGACGATAATCACATCGTTTATATAAGTATTGGAGCGTGTCAAATTTCGTCGTTTGAGTCAAAAGCTCGGGATATCGTAAATAAACAGACAATGCTTTTAATTAAGCAAGCTTCAAGTAAATGACTTTAAATATTATAAGGCGGATTCGAATCGGTATTATTTATTGTGATTAAAAAGCATTTCAATAAAATCTTTTATCTTTGATAAAACCTTCAAATATCTAAAAATGAAACCATTAATTGTTTTAATTCTCATTTTTTTAGTTTCAGTTTTCGCATTAAAATTCCTCACAAATCAATACGATATACCAATGGCGGCAAGAATCGCAATGTGCGTAATGTTGTGTTTTACAGCAATAGCACATTTTGTTTTTACCAAAGGAATGGTAATGATGATTCCCGAAAAAATCCCATTTAGAACAGAGTTGGTTTATACAACTGGAATAATTGAAGTTATATTAGGGATATGTCTTTTGATTTCTTCAACGAAAGTTTATTCAGGCTGGATATTGATTATATTCTTTATCTTTTTACTTCCCGCCAATATTTATGCAGCCATAAAACATATAGATTATCAAAAAGGAACTTATAATGGAAATGGAACTTCGTATTTGTGGTTTAGAATTCCGCTGCAGATCGTTTTTATTGTTTGGACATTTTGGTGCGCAGTTTTATACTAAGTATATTTTTGATTTTAATTTGTAATCAAGAATCAGGAAACAAACTAATTGCAATATTGCTAAAAAAACATATTAAATTTTGTAAATTAGTCCATTAAAAGCTTTTTCATGAAAGACCTTAAGAAGTATAGCAATAAAACCAAAGCAGCCTTTGTTTTACTGATCGTAATGCTGTTAATTTTACTTGGAAATTTTAATACTCTGCAAAATTCTAAAAATGTAAACAAACATATCAATGCAATCTACAATGACCGACTGGTTGTAGCGCACTATATTTTTCAATACTCAAAGGAACTTCATTTTATAAAAGCCGAAGCCGAAAAACTGGACTTAAGCGACAATATTAAAAAAGATGAAATTATACATACGCTGAATATCATTCATAATATTGATGATTTGTATGCTAAAACGGTTCTCACAAACAAAGAGAAACAGCATTTTGATGCTTTTTTAAAATCCTGTAAAGAAATTAATAAACAAGTCGAAAATAAAGATTGGAGCAAAATTGCTCTTTCTAGCACCGAAGCTTTAAAGACGCTTGAATCTTTATCGCAAATCCAGATACAAGAAGGAAAGTCGCAATTAGCAAATGCCAATGCAATGTATAGTAAAAACAATAGTCTTGGTCAGCTTCAAATTGCATTATTAATAGTTTTGGGTGGAGTTACCTGTTATCTTCTAATAGTCAAAAAAATCAAAAGAACAATTAAAATTCCTGAACCGCCAAGTTTAAACTAAGGCCTAAAGACTATTTGTAATTTTAAAAATTAAACAAAAACCACTCCGTACTTTCATTCAGAGTGGTTTTGTTATTTAAGTTAAGCTGTTAAACGCTTTTTCTTCCGCTGACCAGCGAAATGACGAATAACACCAAAAATATAAAAAATAAAATTTTTGCTATACTAGCGGCTCCAGCGGCAATACCTCCAAAACCAAATATTCCTGCAATAATTGCCAGAATAATAAATATGACTGTCCATCGTAACATAATAAGTAATTTTAGTTAATATCGATTTTGTTTGTTTCTCAATTATTCTTCTCAAATAAATACATATGAGTTAATCAAACTGATTTACCAAAATTCATCAAAAAGAAAGATTTTTCTGTTATATAATTTTAAGAATAACTTTCATAATTAAGGTTTCACTTGTAAAAGTCTGATAATAAATACATAAAAGTAAGATTTTACATATTTATTGATTACTTGTTTGTCTAATTTAACTACATTAGCCGTAAAGAAGATAAATCTTACTTAAATATTGTTTATAACCTATAAATCAGATAATATGAGTGATGGAAAAATACTATTTGATTCTAATTTTAATTTAGATCTAGGCGTATCAAGTCAAAGTAGAACCTATGGTTTTAGTTATGAAAATTTCGAAAACAATGTTTTGAAAACACAGTTATTCTATGAACTTGAAGTCACAATTATTGATACTAGTGATGCTGGTAATTATTTTTTTGAAATAGATCGAAAAACAATATACATCAACAATAAAACAGATTACTCACAAATAGAAAAAGTAGCAGACATTGCAGCTCAATCTATTTTTCCGCTTAAAATTAAGATAAAAAAAAACGGGCAAATAGATTATATCCTAAATAGAGAGCAAATTAAGGATCGATATTTAAGTGCACGAAAAAGAATTCTAGAATATTACAAAGGAGACAAAATTGATGTAATCATTCGTAGAATTGATTCTTTGTTCTTAAATGATAATCTGTTAGATAAATTTATCTCAAAAAACTGGTTTTTCCACCTATATTTTAAACCTCTGTATGCTGATTATACTGATAAACTAGCCAAAAAATATGTTTGGAAATCCCCTGTATTTGGAAATCAGATAATCGAATATGATGTTGTGCAAACCATACAAGAAAAGTATTCAGATGATGACAAAGTAATTATTAAGATCTGTGGAATTTCTATTGATAAAAGAACAGTTGACGAGATAATAGAAAAGTTTACTTATTCTAAACTAAAATACTCAGAGGCTGAATTGACTCCTGTTGAATCTAAAATGAATGTTGGTTATAAATTATACAAAGAAGATCGAAGTATATTTTCAATAACAGGCACTTTTGAGACTAAAATCAACGAAACTAAACAGCAAAAAGTTCAGCTTGAGATTTATCATTTAAGTAACAGTTCATCTTACAGGCCTTTGGATGATTCAATACAAAAACAAAACTTTAAAATATTTCAATCCTGGCAGACTGCAGGAGATGAAGATATCATAGATATTTCTAAACGAAAATGGCAAGTTCCAAATCCTAATCCAGAACCTCCAAAAATATTAGGAACTCCAAAAGAAAAAATCGAATTTTTTGTAGATGTAGGATCTGAAATAAAAATAAATTCCAGTTTTTGGGATTGGATAATATCAATTTTTAAAAAGAGAAAATAAGTTAACCTTAAAAATAAAAATGATGAGCGAAAAACATTATGTAGTTCAAGGAGCAGTTTGTCAATGTAAATATAGTGTGGCACCGCAAACTGATATTTTGCAGGTAAAAACACATTCTAAACATTATGCCAATGACAACAGCGAAAAAGATAAACTCATTGCAACTGATAAAGAAATTGGGCAAACAATGAAGAAAAATACTTTTAGTAAGTGCAAAAAACAACCTAGAGGCAATGATTTTGAGATTTGCGTAGTAGATGTTACTGAATGGTCTGGTGTTTATGAAAAAGTTACCTACTCTAACAACGGCAAAGCCTTGCTTGAAGACAGCAAAGCAACCTGTAGTAAAGGCACACCTGATTGTATTTCGATTATAAATCATGGACAAACAGTAGAATTATCAGAAAAGAACATACAGAATAGTTCACCTCAAATATTGGCTGAAATTCTGCCTGGAGTAAATTTTAGTGATTTTGAAGAGGAAGCATTGCTAATTAATAATACACAAAATGAGTAAGACATTACATATTATACCTAAAGAACCACTTGCGCAAGGTCAAAAATGGAATGCTGAAAAAGGGCATTTGGTACTCACTAATGCAGGAATATTTACCGTTGAAATTATTAAAACAGATGCGCTGCACAAAGATGCACCAAAAAAACTGCCACCATTTAACAGACGAACTCAAGAAGAAGTTTGGAAAATAACAGATTATGACAGCCGATATTGGGTCGTTCAGGCGCATAACCAAAGAGATAAGGACGAGGAAAAATATAATAAGGATAAAGAAGCCTTTAACAAAAAACTTCAGGAAGAACTAAGTAATTTAAGCTGGTGCTGGGAAATTGTTGGCAAAGGCATGGCGGGAAGAAAAATCTCTCACAATAAATCTTTTTCAAAAGGGCTTCCAAGCGATTTTTATAAACAAATAAAGTTTCCTAAAATAATAGAGGGCGGCGCACCGGCATGGTTAGAAGTTTTTACAGACAAAGATCCCGCAACAGGACAATTACCTGACGGAATGTTTGTGAGTGCAAATGGAACACCTAAAGTTATTGCAGCAGAATGGCGTGATTATACAGGGAAACTTATTACCGAAGAAATTGCATTTGGTTCTACTGTTTACCTGCATATTTATACCGAGGCATTGTTTGGGCAAAATATAGAAATACAATTAAGAGATACAAAATTTGCAAATGCCGATTTAACACCAACTCCAAGCGATGAAGACGGTGACCCTATACAGAAACTCGATGCAAAACCTTTAACACGATTTACGCGCGAAGTAAAAACACATCAATATAATGCAGTAACTAAACCGCCTGCCGGTTCTGTTACAGATGCTTTGGTAACAGAAAAAGAAAAAGGACAGTTTTCTGTTTCAAATGTACAAAAATGTGTTTTCCCTGTTTTTGTAGAGCATGCTTGGCAGTTTCAGGGAGCGGGATTTTTAGACAGCGGTGAAAAATTATTGATTAACCCAATAGTATTTCATGCAAAAATAAAAAACAAGAAAATAGACCTGGATGATTGTGTGCTTAAAGTTTCCAGAGACGGAATCCTGATGCCAGGTGAATTAAAAGGCAATAATCCTTTGATGCTAGGTAAGGAAGACAAAACCGGCTCACCAGAAGACCAAAAGAAAATCGATTTTACGTTTGGAGTTTTTATTGATGGAACTTTAAACAATATGTACAATACTATTGCCAGACAAACTTGGGAAGAAGATCAAATTAAGAAAAAGCATGCTGATCTTTCTAACGAAGAACAGCAAAAACAGATAGAGAATCCCGAAGAACATTTAAAAGTGGCCGCATCCAGCCAGAAACAAATAGGAAAAGAAAAAGAGAGTCGATATAAATATTCAGACGATAATAGTTTTGAAAATGATTTAAGTAATCCAGCTATTATTTATAAAAATTATTCAATAGATCCAACTAATAAATCACACCCTGTATTCAAAATTTATACCGAAGGAATGGGTTCAAATACATTAAATGATGATGAGAACAATGTTGATACTGGAATTTTGCCGCTCGAAAATTATAAGGGAGATGATTTGGCGGAAGGTTCTGGATTTGGGCAGGGAAAAGCAGGAATACTTGACCGTGTAGAACGAGCTGTAAAACTCATGGCAGATAAAATTATTTCAATGAACCAGAATGAGGTGGGTACAATAACGGTCGACGTTTTTGGTTTCAGTCGTGGTGCTGCTTCTGCTCGTTGTTTTGTCCACGAGATTACGAGACAATCTTATAAGGCAACTGTTGTTTCTACAAGGGGAATGATTCATTATGAAGATGCTAATGGTCATGAAGTAAATAGTGATTACAAAGACAAGATGTTACCTACTAACGGACGATTAGGGTATTACCTCACAGAGCACAAAATTACTTTTGATCGATTAATAATTCGATTTGCAGGCTTATATGATACAGTGCCTCATCATGGTTTTGTACAGTGGAATGATGTGAAAGATTTGGGACTTAATTCGATCAGTAAAGCGAAATATACAGTACATATGGTGGCGGCAGACGAGCATCGTGCTAATTTTGACTTGGTCGATATTTCGTGTATAACAGGAAAAAAAGGAGGAGGAAAAACCAATCGCGGTATAGAGCTGTATTTACCAGGAGTACATTGCGATGTGGGAGGCAGTTACGTAGAAGGACGCAGCGAGGTTAACGGACGATTATTGGTTACGAATTCAATATTTGGCAATGAGCTTGAAAAAGAGCAGGAAATCCTGATAACCGAAGGTTGGTTTAAACCAAAAGAACTAACCATTTATTGGGACAATGCACAGCGAACAATACTAAATGGTGTAGCTCGAGTATTATCTTCAAACAGAGAAGCCATAAGTAATCAATATAGTTATATACCACTGCATTTGATGGTGAAGTTTTGTTTGGATAAAGGAGTTCCTGTATCCTTAAAAAGTGTTATGAATGATTACAAGTTCAAAAACACAAAATTTTCTAACATTTCCTTTTTAGAAAAAGTAAAAACTAGATTAGAGGAATATGCTTTTCATGATGGAAATCCTTTTGTCTATGAAACAACACCTATGCGAACTATAGTATATAGCGCTGATGATCATACCGCCGTTAAGGTTGAAGAAGAAAAACGAAAAAAAGAAGAAGATGATCATAATGCAATTTTAAAAAAATTGCGCCATGAATATCTGCACTGGAATGCAGTTTATGGTGAGGGAATAACAAATACTTTAGCGCAGCCCAATGAGCCAAATTTTAAAGATGGTAAACGAAAAAGAAATGTAAACGGATAATGCAATGAAAAAAATAACTCAATTACTAGGATTAGGAATAATAGCATTGTTATCATGTAACGGTTCAAATAAAAAAAAAATGGAAAACAAAGATAATTTTAGTTGGGGAGTTGGAGTAACCGCACCACGTGAATATCCTGTAGAAATTCACAGAGGATATTTAGGGAATGAAAATAAAATGATTGCAGAATTTATAAATATTGGACTTATACAATATGGCTGGGTCTACGACGGAGAGGCTCTTTCGGGAGGTAATGAAATACCTACACACTTATCCCTAACCTGGATAAGCTATGGCGAGAAGAAATTTTGGAAAATTGAAACTGCAATAGACAAAACTACTCAGGACAAAATACAAAAATTGTTCGAGGAAGGCTATATACGCAAAGAACGAAATGGAGAATTATCTCATATTACTTATAAAAAAATTACTGTAGGATTAGCGCCTGGAGGCACGGTTGTGTTATGGTTGTCAGGGTTGAATAAAAAGGTTGAAATAGCACATTATCAAGCGGTAGAAACATTTGTAAGTGTTAATGAGTTTTGTAGAAATCCTGATGAATTTACTCAACAAGAATTTTATGAAGATCGTTTTGATGATTATTTACCACAAGAAACTAAAGAATACATAAAAAAGAATGGAGTTCCTGTAAACTTATGGAACGAGTTTAGAACCAAATACAATTATCGATTTAATATTCATTTTTATAAAACAGATAAAGAAAGTTCTGAGAGGGAAACAGAATATGTAAATGGCGAAAAAGAAATAGTAAAAATTGAAGATCTTAACGTGTATCAAATTAAACCTTTACCCTCTTATTGCAGGTTTTGGTTTAGCCAATACAATGCCGAAGCAGAATTTGATGGTGAAGAAATATTAAATGCCTTTAAAAAACTTACCATCGCTCATCCTGACAAAAAGATTGAAATAGAAGCTAAAGTGGCATTTATGTACAAAACAACAACATTTACAGTAAGATGTGAGGGAGATGAAATTCCACTTGAGAAAACGGTTGTAAGAATGTGGAAGAATTAAGGATATGAGGAAGTATTTAATCATAATTATAAGTAGTGTTCTTTTTGTTTGTTGCAATAATTCAAATAGCAAAAACATGAAAGATAAACAAAACTTTAACTGGGGAGTTGGAGTAACCGCACCACGTGAATATCCTGTAGAAATTCACAGAGGATATTTAGGGAATGAAAATAAAATGATTGCAGAATTTATAAATATTGGACTTATACAATATGGCTGGGTCTACGACGGAGAGGCTCTTTCGGGAGGTAATGAAATACCTACACACTTATCTCTAACCTGGATAAGCTATGGCGAGAAGAAATTTTGGAAAATTGAAACTACAATAGACAAAACTACTCAGGACAAAATACAAAAATTGTTCGAGGAAGGCTATATACGCAAAGAACGAAATGGAGAATTATCTCATATTACTTATAAAAAAATTACTGTAGGATTAGCGCCTGGAGGCACGGTTGTGTTATGGTTGTCAGGGTTGAATAAAAAGGTTGAAGTAGCACATTATCAAGCGGTAGAGACATTTGTAAGTGTTAATGAATTTTATAGAAATCCAGATGAAGACAGCCAGCAAGAGTTTTATAACTATTTCTATAACGCATATATACCTAAAGAAACTAAAGAATACATAAAAAAGAATGGAGTTCCTGTAAAGCTGTGGAACGAGTTTAGAACAAAATACAACTACCGTTTTAATATTCATTTTTATAAAACAGATAAAGAAAGTTCTGAGAGGGAAACAGAATATGTAAATGGTGAAAAAGAAATAGTAAAAGTCGAAGATCTTACTATTTACCAAAATAAAGCTTTGCCCTCCTACTGCAGGTTTTGGTTTAGCCAATACAATGCCGAAGCAGAATTTGATGGTGAAGAAATACTAAATGCCTTTAAAAAACTTACTGCTGCTCATCCTGACAAAAAGATTGAAATAGAAGCTAAAGTGGCTTTTATGTACAAAACAACAAGATTTACAGTAAGATGTGAGGGAGATGAAATTCCGCTTGAGAAAACGGTGGTAAGAATGTGGAAGAATTAAGAGTATACTAAGTTTCTAAGACTTTTACATAACTTAGAAACTTAGTATTTTCAGGACTTTAGCCTTTCGAAAACTCAGTCCCGCCATAAATCATTTTACCTTTATAAAATACACCTTCCCTTTTAGGTAAACGAGCTACAGCTTCAGCAGAGCAGCTTGCTTTTACCAGAATAAAGTTAGCGTCATTATTTTCTGCAGGCCAAATGCGAGTTCCAGAATCGTTTAGAGGTAAAACTTCATCAGTTGTTGCAATATGCAGTGCACGACTTAAACCAAACTCATCTGTCCAGCCATATAATTGAGCGCATAATTTTGCCTTTTCAAGCATATCACACGTTCCAAAAGGCTGCCAATGGTCAACAATGCTATCCGTTCCAGTCATTAATTTTATACCGTACTTTTTTAAAGTCGGAATTGGCATAATCGTTCTGCCAAATGGAATTGTCGACACTACTCCTATTCCAAGATTTCCCATTTGTTCTGCTATCTTTTCAAGATCTTTAGGATCCATTCTTGCAAGCGCAAAACCATGACTGATGTATGTTTTTCCTTGTAACTGCTTGTTTTCTTCTGTTTTCTTTATAATATATTCAATCGCTGCTTGACCAGACGGCGGTGATTCATGCAAATGTATGTCTATTCCTTTATTTGTATCAATTGCAATTTGAAACATAGCATCAAGCGATTTTTCCATATTGCCATCAACATTTGTAGGATCAAGACCACCAATAAAATCAACGCCCATTGCAGCAGCTTCTCTTAGCAAAGGCTCTGATTGCGAATATAAAATTCCGTGCTGTGGAAAAGCAACAATTTCCCAGCCAAAACTATCTTTATTATTGTTCAAAGCTGCTAGTAAATGCTCTAAACTTTTTAATCCGCTTACAGGATCGATATTACATTGGCAACGAGCAAAGAAACTTCCTTGACTTTGCATTAGTTTAATTGCTTCTTCGGCTTTACGCTGAGAGTCTGGAAGTAATTGCGGAATTATCTTCTGCTCCAGCGTTATCATATCTTTTACCGTATACCCTTTTCTTGGTGCAGCATTCCAAGTTCCTCCATAGTACGTTTTATCAATATGAATGTGCATATCTCGTAATCCAGGAAGCATCAACATACCTTTAGCATCAACATTTTTAAGCTTTAAAGCAGGTTTATCTAAAGTGATACTTTTAATCTTTCCATTCGCAATATGCAAATTATATAATCCCGTTTTAGTAGAAATAACTTCATTTTTTTCGTTGTAATTAAAGCCTTCTTCCAAACGTACATTTGTCAATAGGTATTCTCCTGAAACTTTTTCTTTACTTTCTTCAGGCAGCGGCGCCGCATTTCCTGCAATTCCAGAGAATAAAGCAGCTCCAGTTGCAGCAGCTCCTAATCCTAAAAATTTTTTCCTGCTGATTATATTTTCTTCCATAAACTATGATTTGTTTTTTTAATGCGATTTTAGAATATACTCTAACATTGTTAAAATATATGGATATGCAAAAATCGTTTAGAAATTAAAACAGCAACTGTAATATTACTGATAAGGATGGTAAAAATTATAACTTTCTTTAAAATCACCTGGTGTTTTTCCAGTATATTTTTTAAAAACCTTGCTAAAATATCCATTGTCATTAAAGCCAAGCTGATAAGCAATTTCTTTAATAGATAAATCGGTACTCGTAAGTAAGCGTTTTGCTTCTAGTATTGTTCTCTCTTTTATAATATCTCCTGCCGGTGATTTTAAATATCTCTGAGAAAGTATATTAAGATAGTTGGGAGTGATATTTAACTTATCGGCATAAAAGTTAACCGAGAATTCTTCATTGAAATGATTGTCTATCAGAGAATTGAATTTTTTAATCATTTTTTCAGGTTTGGTAGAAGAATCGTGCTGTGGAAACTGAATTAAATAATCCCTTTGCAATACTTTAAGTAATAAATGCAATCGAAGCAGTACAATTTCTTTTGTACTTAAGTCATTATCAGGCAGAATTAGTTCAATTTCATTCAACTGATCTTTTAATTCCTCAAACTGTTCTTTAGTTACAGAAAGACAGGAAGGAATATTTTGTTCAAAAAAGGGAAATGGGGACAAATTAGAAAATGCATTAACAATTTCTGGTGAAAGCATAAGCTGAAAACCTGTAGTATCAACATTTAAGAGCCAATTATGAACTTGTCCTTGTCGAACAAAATACACTTGATAATCATTGACTGTATATTGTGTAAAATCGACATTGTGCATTCCTGATCCTTTTTCTACAAAGAAAACAAGATGAAAATCGTGTTTATGAGGTTGTTCAAATGCATTTCGCCCTTTTACACTATGACGAAACAAAGTAATACCTAAAGTTTCTTCTCCAAGTATATTGCCAACGGATAAAACGGGAATTGAATGTTTGGTCAAAAGATAATGCAGTTAGTAATAGTTTTTCAAAAATATAGAATTTAAGGACATAAAAGCTATTTTTAAATGTCTGTTTCCGTATTAAATAAAAAAGAGTTCTGCTTTATTTAAACAGAACTCTTTTGGTATTTGAAATAGCATAAAATATAAACTTCTACTGATTTGTATTTTAAAACTTTAGAATTTTAAATATTATAATTTGAAGTTCCATAATATTCTTCATCATTTACGCTTTCTAGCCAAACCCCGGTACCTTTATCAATTTCTGTAATAATGGTGATATAAGAGAATTTACTAAAAGGTGTTGCGCCATACCAATGCTCAATTCCTGGCAAAATTGTAACCACTTCATCTTTATGAAGCGTTCTTATTTCCCCTCCTTTTTCTTGATAAAAACCTACTCCATTTGTTGCTATAAGCAAATGTAGACTTGCATTACTGTGCCATTTACTTCGTGCGCAAGGCTCAAAAGTTACTTCTTTAATAATGGTATTTTTTGGATGAATTTCACTTGTTTGCTTTTTATAAGATACTTCGCCCGTCATATACGTATTCGGTACTTTTCCTTCTTCAATTACGGCTGTATAATTTGTTGACATAAGTTATTTTTTGAGATTAATTTTTATTTAAAACTGTTGTATTCTTCATCCGTTACAGGTTCTAGCCAGTCTACAATTCCTGTTTCAGTATTAGTACTGATGGCGATATGTGTAAATTCACTGTCTGGTGATGCGCCGTGCCAATGTTTTACTTCTGGCTGAATATTCACTACATCACCCGCCTGAAGTAATTGAATCGGTTTTCCTGCCTCCTGATAATATCCTGTTCCGTGTGTTACAATTAAAATTTGTCCGCCTGGATGTGTGTGCCAGTTATTTCGTGCGCCAGCCTCAAATACTACATTTCCAACAGCAGTATTTAAAACAGGATCATTTGGAACAAGCATTTTTACCCATGCTTTTCCGGTAAAATAATCTGCAGATGCTAAATCTCCTTTTGGAAAAACAGCGGAACTAAATTGACTATCTGATACTTTCATAATTTTCTTGTTTGGAATTATCAGAATCAGAAAACTAAATCGAGAAAGCTAGAGTGCGCTTTATGAAGTATTATTTAGTCTATTAAAAACTGATAAAAGATTAATACTATAATTTCAAGGCAAAAGTAGTTCAAGCCGGCTTTTATAAAATAACAATATTCAAACAAAAAATTAAGAAATTGAAACAATTTTAAGTTCTCAATGATTTTGGAACTGTTCCCGTAAGTCTTTTGAAATAATTATTAAAATAACTAGGATATTCAAACCCAAGCGAATAACCAATATCTGATATACTCCAGTCTGTATGCTGTAATAAAGCTTTTGCTTCGCCAATAATACGTTCTGTAATGTGAGCTGTAGTTGGTTTTCCTGTAACTTCTTTTACAGACCTATTTAAATGATTTACGTGTACAGCAAGACTTTGTGCGTAATCCTGAGGTGTTTTTAGAATCAACGGTTCATTTTTCGTCTCGATAGGAAATTGTCTTTCTAATAATTCTAAAAATAAAGACGTAATTCTTGAAGATGCATTTTTATGCTTGAAGAAGTTCTCTGAAGGCTGCATTTTCATCGATTCGTGAATAATCAAGTTGACGTAACTGCGCATTAAATCGTCTTTAAAAACATAATCCGTTTCATATTCCTTTATCATTTTTTGAAACAAAGAGTCTATAAAAATCTTCTGTTCAGCGTTTAAAGAAAATATTGGCGTTCCTCCTATTTTAAATAAAGGCGATTCGTGAAGTGTTTCTGAACGGTCTTTTGATTTCAGAAATTCTTCTGTAAAAACGCAGGCGTAACCTTCGTAACCTTCAGAAATAGTTTCCCATGAGTAAGGAATAATTGGATTGCCAAAGAACAAAATAGTCCCATCAGTTTCTATTCCGCGATCAGCATATTGTATAATACTTTTGCTGGTATTAATGCATATTTTATAAAAATCCCTGCGGCTGTAAACCGGAATTTTACTTTGATCTCCATTTATTTGATACACTTTAAAACCTTTTAGTTTTAAATCTGAAGTAAAATCGCAACTCTGAGTTTCTATTTGATTATTCATTTTGCAAAGTTATGAAAATCAAATATATTTTTTAATGATTTTATTTTTGATGGACATTGTTTGAAAATTCTCTAAATCTTTATTTTTTATTCAAAATAGAATATAACTGAAAAGTGTCCAAGTTTGTTTCATCACATTATATTAATATATATAAGACAGTATGAAAAAGGCCTTTAAAAATTTAGAATCATTCTATTGGCTATACTTTTTAAAATGATTTTGATTTGATGTAATTTTATATAAAAATTAAACAAACAAAGATTATATGAGTGTTATTAAAGATGAAAAAAAGCTTCTTAACGCCATTAAACGTATCGATGAAAAAATCGATAAGAATAATGACCAAAAGATACTTGCCTTTTTTGAATCTCTTGGATTAACTGAAAGAGAGGATGTACCCAAGAATTTTCTAGATTGGGATACAATTCTTATTGTCGTGCCCGATCGTCACATTTCGCATGAATTAAAATACTATAAATTCTCTATTTCAAGACTTTTCTTTGTTACAAATCCATATGCTGATCAAATTCATATTTATGATTTTGATGAATGGAAAAGTGTTACCCGAAACAAAACACAATTCCAGATTAGAGAAATGATGAAAACAAGTTTTGGCGGAGTTAAAAAATCCGGCGCAGATAACGACTAGTTTTAAATCTCTGAACAGTAATGAAATGGATCACTCGCGAAAGACCAAAAATTGACAGGATCGCCAGTCCGTGGTTGATTAGAAAATTTGTTGACAGTGATGCCGAATTTATTTACGTGCCTTTTAATGAAGTTTTAGAAAAAGCAAAAGAACTAGATGCAATTCCGTTTGACATTCCCGAAGTAGAATTTACCCATTATAATGAAGAATGCACTTTTGATTACATTATAAAAAAGTATCAAATTGTTGATCCTGCGGTTTTAATTATGGCTAAAATTGTTCGCGGCGCGGATACTGACCGCCACGATCTTGCAAAAGAAGCCGCTGGACTTTGGGCAATTTCTGCTGGACTTTCTCATAATATTACTAACGATCCTGAATTATTAGAAACAGGATTAAAGCTTTATGATGCGCTTTACAGCTGGGCAAAACATTTGTATAAACAAAATCATCTTCAAAACAGTCCGTTTGAAAATCTGCTTCATGAAGTATATAAAAAGTTTTTAATCGAGAAAAAAACAAATCAAAAAACACCTTTATGGGTTAAAGATTTAAAAAACATAATTCAAGATCAAATCGATGCACAATTCACTTTTGATCTAAAGAAAATTTCAAATGATTTAGAACTTAATCCTTCCTACTTGTCAAGAGAATTTTCTAAGTATTTTGAAGATTTAAACTTTGGAGAATATGTCCGAAAACTTAGAATTGAGAAAGCTATAAGCCTTATTGAAAGTTCAACTTATACTTTAACTGAAATAGCGTATATGACCGGATTTTCAGATCAAAGTCATTTTACAAGAATATTTAAACTGCAAACAGGTAAGAATCCTTCGTCGTATCGAAAAAACGCACTCAAAAGTAATTCAAATACAAAAGGTAAATAGCGTACTATTTGTAAAATCACATAGTTTATAGTTTTGTTTTTTAAATTAACAAAACTAATATGATTTCATTCAAACACCTTTTTTCTGCTGTTTTATTTTCTTTAAGTTTCAATGCCTTCTCGCAAACTGTTTATCCAAAAATTACTGGTTATTTTGGAATTCTTCATCCGATTGTGACTTTTAGCGATGAACAAACCAATGTAAACTTTAGAGATTATTATGCCGTTGGTTTTCCAACAGGAATCAATATTTGGAAAAATCAAAAAATAGGATTTTCATTTGAAGTTGTTCCTAATATAAAAGTACAAGGAAACAGCGATAAAGTAACCAATTTATTGTTTCATCCCGGCGTTTTGGTTGCCTTAGGACATGGTTACACTTTTGCAGGAAGAGCCGCTTTTGAAAGCAGCGGCAGATACGGTATAACTCCTGTAATTAATAAAACCATCATAAAAAGCGACAATTGCAGTTATTTTGCTGCTATTCCACTGCCTGTTCGTTTTGGTAATAATCATCCCGCTTCTTTTACGATTGGTTTTCAATTTGGAATTGCTTTTTAGAATCTTCTGTAAAAACAGGACTTGAAACAGTTTTATCCGCTCTTTTAACTCATTTAATTTCAAAAACTTTGATGAATTTTTGCTCTAATTTTTTTCTCTTTCTTTCTTCTTTCCATCTTGAATAGAAAATAGCAATAAGAAGAAACAAACTCACAAGTGTAGTTGCCCGCCTAAGGCCTCTGCCAATGAAAAGAAAAAATATATTAATGAATACTAGAAAAACTAATGGAGAGTATTTTGTCCAAAGCAATTGAAATTTGCTGTTTTCTTCAACAACATAATTTACATTAACTCTATTGCCAATATTTTTATAATTTCCTCTTACGATAAAAATGGTTGGAGATGCAGGTGAATTTATTGTTAACCGAAAACTGGTGTCATCAAAAAGACCATAAAAAGGTTTTACTCCACCAAATATAGGAAACAGTCTAAAACGATTAAAATTCACTTTTAAAGAGCCTATTTCTATATTGTTCTGCAATCTTGTACGAAAGTCTGATAAAGAAAGGTTTGATTCCATTTTATGAAGTATCATGGCGCTAACAAACTTTTAATTTTATCTTCTAAAGCCTGTCCATGAATGTTTTTTGCCAATATAATTCCGTTTTTATCAATTAAAAAATTCAACGGAACAGATTGCAGCATATAAGCACCAACAACTGGAGACTGCCAGTATTTTAAATCACTGACATTTGTCCAAGGCAATTTTCCTTTTGCAATTGCCGCTGCCCACAATGCCTTTTTAGTATCCATAGAAACGCCGTAAATGGATAGTTTTTCTGGATAAGTATTGTGTAATTTAAGTAATGATGGTTGTTCTTTGATACAAGGTCCGCACCAAGAAGCCCAAAAATCTACTAATACCAAAGAACCTCTTAAAGAAGAAAGCGCCACAAGATTACCTTTTAAATCTGGAAGATCAATTTCTGGAGCAATATCGCCAACATTAGTACCTACGACCTGTGCTTTTGAACCCGCTATTATGCAAAATAGAAATATGGAAACGAGTAAAGTTTTTTTCATAGCTGATTAAGTTTATTAGTTTGGGGCTTTTAAAACTAAAAGCAAATATAAATTTTCTAATTATTCTTTTAGTTCTTTTTATTGCACTTTCCTCTCCTCTGTCATAAAGTTTTGCTAAAAATTTTTTACTTAATTGGTATATCGGGAAAAGTCGATATATTTGCATCATGGAAAATATAGAAATATTTAAGGCACTCTCTAACAAGTCTAGACTGCAAATGCTGGAATGGCTGAAGGAACCCGAAATAAACTTTCCGGGACAGCTTGAGCATGGTGGATTTGAACACGGAGTTTGTGTGGGACAAATTCAAGCCAAAGCCGGCTTAACACAATCTACAGTATCTGAATACTTGTCTATTTTACAACGCGCCGGATTTATCGAAGCCAAACGTGTTGGACAATGGACTTATTATAAACGCAACGAAGGTGCCTTTGAAGCACTTAGTAAATTAATTCAATCTAATTTGTAAATTACTATGAGTACAAACAACCTGTTTTCACCATTTAACTTAAAAACGTTAAATCTGAAAAACCGAATCGTAATGGCGCCAATGACGCGCTCTTTTTCTCCAAATGGAGTTCCAACTGACGAAGTAGCTTCTTACTACCAAAAAAGAGCTGAAGGTGAAGTTGGTTTAATATTATCTGAAGGAACTGTAATTGACAGACCTTCATCTTCAAATGATGCAAATGTACCTCACTTTTACGGTGAGCAGGCTTTAAACGGCTGGAAAAAAGTGATTGATGAAGTTCATGCTGCCGGCGGACAAATGGGACCGCAAATTTGGCATATGGGAGTTATGGATAATCACCATTCTGGATGGGTTCCTCCGGTTCCTTTTGAAGGACCATCTGGATTGAATCGTCCTGATTTTAAAAATGGAATTTCCCTGTCTGAAAAAGATATTGAAGATACAATTCTAGCTTTTGGTAAAGCCGCTGCTGATGCGAAAAGATTAGGTTTTGATACGATCGAAATTCATGGCGCGCATGGCTATTTAATAGACCAGTTCTTTAGAGCCGAAACCAATTTGCGTACTGATATTTATGGCGGTAAAACATTACCTGAGCGTAATCGTTTTGCTATCGAAGTAGTGAAAGAAATTAGAAAACAAGTTGGTGAAGATTTCGCTGTTATTATGCGTTTTTCTCAATTTAAACCTTCTGATTACAATTATAAATTGGCTAAAAATCCGCAGGAATTAGAAGCCTGGCTTACTCCTCTTGTTGATGCTGGTGTGGATGTTTTACACTGTTCTCAACGCAGATTCTGGGAGCCTGAATTTGAAGGTTCTGATTTGAATTTTGCAGGATGGGCTAAAAAGGTAACTGGAACGCCAACTATTACAGTAGGTTCTGTTGGACTTTCTAGTGATTTCTTTGGTGCATTTGCAGGAGAAAGCTCTGAACCAACTTCTTTAGAGGAATTAAACAGACGTTTCGATAGAGGTGATTTTGATTTAGTTGCTGTTGGAAGACCTCTTTTATCGGATCCAAACTGGGTTGCTAAAATTAAAGAAGGAAAATTAGACCAATTAAAAGGTTTCAGTAAAGAAGCTTTAGGTCAATTGATTTTAGAATAAACTATAAAAGTTATTAATTAAAAAATTATATTTGCAATCGAATGAAATTCTTGAACAGCATATTACGCCTTCCTTTTTTCAGCACTTATTATTATGCAATAATACTTGCTCGGAAAGACTATGCATATAATTCAACGTATTCGCGATTGTAAATTAAACGAATAAATTATATATCAACCTTTAAGCCCGGGCATTTTTGTCCGGGCTTTTTTATTTTCAAAAAATGGAAACAATTCAAAAACTTAAAGAAAATGCAGCAATCTTTCTTCCTGAAAATGGCTTGAAAGAAAAAATAAATCTGGCTGAAAAAGAGAACAGAAAATTAATTATCAAGCTTGGTTTTGATCCAACCGCTCCCGATTTGCATTTGGGTCATGCTGTTGTTTTGAAAAAACTAAAACAATTTCAGGATTTAGGACATCAAATCGTAATTGTAGTAGGAAGCTTTACTGCCAGAATTGGTGATCCTACAGGAAAAAATAAAAGTCGAAAACCATTGAGTACTGAAGAAGTAAAACACAATGCCAATACTTATATTTCGCAATTGTCGAAAATTATTGATGTTGAGAAAGCAAAAATCGTTTTCAATTCAGAGTGGCTGGATGAATTATCTTTTTCTGAAATAATTCAGATTATGTCAAATGTTACAGTTGCTCAACTGATGCACAGAAATGATTTTAACAAACGCTTTTCAGAAAACACACCAATTGCAATGCATGAATTGGTTTACCCCATTTTACAGGGTTTTGATTCTGTAAAAATCAATGCCGACATCGAAATGGGTGGCACAGATCAGTTATTTAATTGTACTATGGGAAGACAATTGCAGGAAAATTTTAACATACCAGGACAAATTGTTATGTGCATGCCATTGCTAAAAGGACTTGACGGAAAAGAAAAAATGAGTAAATCGTTGCACAATACAATTGGATTAATAGACGAACCAAACGAAATGTTTGGAAAAACTATGTCGATTCCAGATGCTCTTATTTTAGAGTTCTTGGAATTGACAACTGATTTTTCATCAGAAGAAAAACAAGAAATCAAAAAAAGATTGGAAAATGATAATCCAATGAATATTAAAAAGTTGATTGCGAAAAATATTATCACTCAGTACCATAATAAAAATAGTGCCGAAGAAGCTGAGAAATTCTTCATTAATCAATTTCAAAATAAAAATTTGGAGTCAAAATCATTTGTCTCGGTTATGATATCTTCTTTAAAAAATGAAAAGAACGAAATAACCTTAATTGATCTTTGTTCTTTAATTAAAAATGACATTACGAAGTCAGCAAACAGAAGATTGATTGAAAGTGGTGCAGTTCAGATTAATAATGAAAAAATTCTAAATCCATTCGAAATGATTTCATTAGAAAAAGAAACAAAAATCAAAATAGGAAAGAGAAATTTCTATGAATTGCTGTAAAATACGAAAGAGATTAAAATATGAAATTTATCCCTTTTTTAATATCTACAACTAACAAAATTAGAAATTCAATATTTTTGTTTTAAGCTCAGAGCAGCAAAGGTTCAAAGGACAAAAAACACTGTCTCTTTGAACCTTTGCTGCTCTGAGCCTTTGTTCCTTACAAAACTAATTATTAGCTACGGCAACTTTAAGTTTTTGATATTTATTTGTAAGCCAATTACGAACTGGCTCATCATAGAATTTCAAACATAATATTGCAATTACAATACTTGCAAATAAAACTCCAATTCCTAATGGATATCCTTCTTTCAAAGTAACTTTGTTATCGGCAACCCAAGCCATATACCAGTAAATTAATGGATAATGTATGATGTAAATTGGATATGAAATATCTCCTAAAGCTTTACAAACTTTAAGCGATACAGGATTTGTGATCTGCCCTCCTGCTCCAATTGCAACAATTATTGGAAACAAAACAATGATACAAAATGATTCGTATAAACCGTTCATCCACAAGCTGTTTTCATCTCCAAGTCTTGGAATACTGAAAATAATGATGATTAAAAGGCTGCAAACCCAGAAAGCACCTTTGATATGAATTAGTTTTCCTAATCGTGACAATAAAACTCCTGCAAAGAATGGATACAACAAACGTGTAAAACCAATATTCATTTGCTCAAGATTTAACGACCAACCTCCAATAACATCACCTTTTGGTCCAAAAACAGTTAAATTGATAAGCATTCCCGCAAATATCAAAACGAAGGTTGATAACACAGTATTTGAAAATTTACGAAAGAATAATGCGTATAAAATATTACCAATATATTCAAAGAATAACGACCACGCCGGTCCATCTAACGGATGCATTTCTCCCCATCCTCTAATTTCTAATGATGGCGGAATTGGCAATAAAGTAAAACCAATTACCATAGTTAAAATTACTTTCCACACTTCCATTCCTGCAATTTGTGGAAACATTACATCTGAAGCTTGAAAATAATAGAAAATAGCTCCTATTATCATTCCCATAATAACCATGGGCTGTAAACGAATTAAACGACGTTTGTAAAACTCCCATTGTGTCAATTTGCCCCAGCGGTCATCGTAAGCATATGCTACAACAAAACCTGATAAAAGAAAAAAGAAATCAACAGCCAAATAACCGTGATTCATAAGTTGTTTAAATCGGCTTCCCTCATTAAAAGCCTCGAAAATGTGAAAAATAACGACTAGAACTGCGGCTACTCCACGTAAACCGTCTAAAATTTCATAATGTTTTTTTGGTTTAATGTCAATAGAAATTGAACTCATAAAATACTTTTTTTTGTGGTTAAAAGATTAATTTATGTTATTTGGCATTGGCTAAAATAGCGCTTTTTTTTACAATTAATGGCTGGTTTTTGACTTAGCTGCAAATTTTCTGCGTTTTTTTTGCAATAAGAAGAAAAAATATAGCAACTTAATATTTATCTGTCAGTCTCTGCTTAAAGCGTACTATTTTTTTGACACTTAAAAAACAGTACGCTTTATTCTACAAAATAGTACAAAGAAGAAATACATTTCTTTCGCATTCTAAACTTTGTGTTTTTCGAATAAGTGAAATACATTTTTAATATTTGAAATCTATGTTTCTATGCGTTAGAATTAATTACCACCGGCAAAGTAAAATAGAAAGCTGTTAAAGTCACCAATTATCTAATTTTCTCAATTAACTACTCTTGGTGATTTTTAAGCCATTCTGCTCTGCGTTGATCAGGTAGATGTTTTACAGAGAAATTTTCAAATTTTGCTTCAAAACCCTTTCCGTCTGGAGAAGCGGCCATTAATCCTACCATCACGGGCTTATTATCCTGCAAAGGTGCATTTCTGGTCATTATATAATTTTTATCGTCGTAAGAGAAAAATACTTCGACAGCATCTAATCTTCTTACTGCTTTTATCCAAATAAAAGGCGGTGCTTTTTCGAGCGTTGTAACACTCCAATCGCTTTTGTCGTGAGTCACTACGGTACTGATATTAAACTTGCCGTCTACAAACTCAACTCCGGTTTTAATATAATTTTTTTCATCAACACGAATCATAAGTCCCATTTGGTCAAAACGAGCAATATAGTTTCCTGTTAATTTTACCTTTACTTCAAACTCTCCCCCGTAATTAGCATAATAAAAAGGGGCGTCATCAACTGTAAAACCATAATGTGAAATACGCCAATAATCACTGTTTGCAGTAACATTCATAATTAAAGCATTGTTTTTAATTTCCCATTTTTCAGGTTCATTAAACCATTGCATTTTGTTTAGGCTTTGCGCCGATAGATTTTGGGCTAAAAACAAAGTCATTGCCCCAAGTAAAGCTTTTTTCATAATAACAATTTAAACAATAAAGTATTTTATTTTTACCCTGTAAGATAGCAAGTTCAATCCTTAAATTAGATAATATCTTAATGATAAGTTTAGTTCAAAAGCAAAGCTGCAACTTTTTACACTTGCAGCTTTACTAACCAACCAATTTAGAAATAATGAAATTATTTAAGTGAAAATCCCACTTTAGATTTTACATCTGTTGAAGAAGCTCCAATAATTGCTTCAAAATCTCCAGGCTCCGCAACCCAGTCATGTTTTTTATCATCAAAGAAACTTAACGCCGTTTTGTCAACCGTAAAAGTTACTGTTTTTTCTTCTCCAGCTTTAAGCGAGATTTTCTCAAAACCTTTTAGTTCTTTTATCGGACGCGGTAATGAAGATTTCAAATCACTAATGTAAAGCTGTACAACTTCTGATCCTTCTCTGCTTCCTGTATTTTTTACTTTTACAGAAAATGTAATTTGATCTCCCGCTGTCATTTGTTTTTTGTCAGCCGTAACTTTTCCGTATGCAAAAGTGGTGTAACTCAAACCATGACCAAACGAGAATAATGGTTTTGCTTTTTGTTTATCAGCCCATCTGTAACCAACAAAAATACTTTCGTTGTATTTTACAGTATCTCCACCCGGAAATTCACCTAAAGCGTGTGCTCCATTGTCTGATAATTTGGCTGGAAAAGTAAAAGAAAGTTTTCCTGATGGATTTGCATCTCCAACTAAAATCGCAGCAAGAGCAGTTCCTGCTTCTGTTCCTAAGAACCAACCTTGTACAATTCCCGGAACTTCTTTAATCCAAGGCATTGCAACTGCATTTCCAGATATATTTACAAAAACGATGTTTTTATTTACTTTGGCTAAATCAGTAATTAATTTATCCTGATTGTACGGAAGTCCAAGTTCTGTGCGGTCGAATCCTTCAGCATCTTGTTTATCGCTTTTGTTTAAACCGCCGATAAAAAGAACAATATCTGCATCTTTAGCTGCCTTTAACGCTTCTGCAGTTAATTCTGCAGGAGAACGTTTGTCTTCTAAGCTTACTTTGGCGATAACTCCATTGTAATCGCTTGTTGGATCTCCTACATAACCACGAGCGTAAACAATTTCAGCTTGACTGCCAATTCTTTTCTTTAAACCTTCAAGAGGTGTAATCTCATATTTTGCTTTAAGCGAAGAACTTCCACCTCCAACAGTCATCATTTTAATTGCATTCTCTCCAATCACCGCAATTTTCTTAGTTTTAGAAAGATTAATTGGCAGGATGTTATTTGTATTTTGAAGTAAAACGATTCCTTCTTCGGCAATTTTACGGCCAGCTTCAGCATGTTCTGGTGTTCCAAAAGATCCAAAAGGACGATTTCTATCCATTGTAGTCAAGAAAGATAAACGTAAAACACGACGAACTTTTTCATCTAGTTCTTTAGTTCCAACTTCACCTTTTCTAATCATTTCTGAATAAGGTTTTGCTAAGAAATAATTATCATAAGCATTACTTGTTCCCCAAGAAAGCCCATTTGTCCAAGAACCAAATTCCATGTCCAAACCATTATGAATAGATTGTTTTGTATCGCTGACACCTCCCCAATCTGAAACTACAGCTCCTTTAAAGCCCCATTCACCGCGCAGAATGTCATTTAATAAAAACTCGTTATGACAACATTGCTGGCCTTTATATTTGTTGTAAGCTCCCATGATTGACCATACGTCGCCTTCTTGTACTGCAGCTTTAAAAGCAGGAAGGTATATTTCGTACAAAGCACGATCATCTACGATTACATCAACAGAATTACGTTTTGTTTCTTGATTGTTTAAAGCAAAATGTTTTACACAAGCCGCTACTCCGTTCGATTGAACTCCTTTGATATAAGGAACAACCATTTTTGAAGCTAAAAACGGATCCTCACCCATATATTCAAAGTTACGACCGTTTAATGGGCTTCTGTATATGTTTACTCCAGGTCCTAATAGTACATTTTTGTTGCGGTAACGTGCCTCTTCTCCAAGTGATTTACCGTATAAATGAGCCAATTCTTTATTCCATGTTGCCGAAAGTGCCGTTAAAGCTGGAAATGCAATACAAGAATCGTTTGTCCAGCCAGCTTGATCCCATTCATCCCATTTTACTTCAGGACGAATCCCGTGAGGTCCGTCAGTCATCCAGTTTTCTGGAATTCCTAATCGCGGCACACCTGGAGAGCTGAATTTTGACTGCGCATGAATCATGGCGATTTTTTCCTCGATTGTCATTCGCGAAAGCGCATCCTCTACACGTTCACTAATTGGCTTTTTATCATCTAGATAAACAGGAACTTTATTTTGTGCATTCAATCCGAATGAACTCAATAAAACTAAAACAACGATTGTTTTAACGTTTTTAAACATAACTATTAATTATTTAAGCATTCAATTTAATTAAAGACACAAGTAATCATTTTGCACCTTTTAATAATATTGTAAAACTAAAACGTTATAGTTCGTGTTAGATTTTTAAACGAAAAAAAGTAGTGAATTAAAAATATAAAATATTGATTATTAATATTTTAATAAAAATTAAGAAGCTAAAAAAGTAGTGGTTTTAAAACAAAAAACTATGCTTTTTGTGTAATCAAACCAATTTTTATGACCATTTCCTCAAAATCATTTCTCGAAACTGCTGCTTTATTACGAGCTCTTGTTCGATAATTGTAAATTGTGCTTAAAGAATAGCGAAGAAATGCCGCAATCTTAACGCTGTCTGTAATTCCAAGTCGGATTAATGCAAAAATACGAAGCTCTGTATTTAGTAATTCTCCCTGTTTTAAAACGATCTGTTCCTCCTTGATCAAAAGCGCATTAAAGTCTTTTACAAACGTTGGATATAAATTCAAGAAAATAATATCAAAGTTTTTATACAACTCTTCAAGCTCATTATCTACAAGAGTCGTAGATTTTAGAATTTTATAAATCTCATCGAATTGTTTTGCTGTAGCTTTCTTATTCAGAATGATTCGGTAATTTTCTAATTTATTGATGTAAGTTGAACAAAGACTGAAAAAATGAGCAATATACTCCTCTTTAATATGGTTTGATTCTGATAATTGCGCGTTACGCTCTTGTAACTGCTTGTTTGTTTTGGAGATATCTTGATTTAATTCTGCTAATTTCTGACTTGTTTCATAAAGTTCTCCACGAATTTTAGAAACTCTTTTCATTTGTTTGTAAACATAAATCACAGCTACAATCAAAAAAGCCGATAATAAACTGATACATAACAAATACAGCTGCAATTCTGTTTTACGTTTCGCCTCTTTTTCTAAATAAACGGTATTAATAATCGAATATACTTCAGACATTAATAAGGTCCGAAATTGTACATTGCAGTAAAGAGCATCTTCAATAGCTGATTGTGTAAGTTTGTAAGCCATATCGACATCTTCTATTTCATAAAAAACTAAAGCCAGTTCCTGAATAGACGCATTGTCTTTGTTTACATTTTTAATATCTGCGGTGGCTGACAGCGCATAGTATTTTTTTTGTAATTCTACTTGATGTGTCTGCTCATAAATTTTCCCCAATAAATAGGTTATCATCGCATATTGAGGCTCTTCTTCCTTTGAATTTTTCAATAGAAAAAGCAGCTGTTTTTGAGCACTTGACAATTTTTTATGATAAATATCCTGCTGGATTTTATTGATCTTATAAGTTATTGATTGCGGATCTAAAACGGTTAATAAAGAATCTCTATATTTTTGTATCTGTTCAATATACTGAATACTATAACTGTTGGCCGCATAGTGCTCAAAAAACTCGCGATAAGCGATGAAATAATTTGGCAGTAAATTTTTTGATAATTTACTTTTGTCGATACTTTTTAAAATGGCTTCAGATTCGCGATATTTTCCTGATGAAGAATAAAGTGTTACTAACTGTAATTGAGCCAAATGCAGTAAATCCTTGTTTTGAAGCTGATCTGCAATTTTCAAGTTCTTTTTTACATAGAAAATAGCTGAATCAGAATTGAATTTTTGATATTCTGTATATAATGTTTTGTTGTAATTGTATTCCTGTTCCTTTGTTAAACTATCCGATTTAATCTTTTTGAAGTTTAAAATTCGCTCTTCTTTAAGTTTAACGTAATGTTCTTTGTTTTCTAAAGCACGATTTAGTTTAGCTAAAATATCATCAATGCTGTCGGCAGCAAATACGGGAACGTTTACAAAAACGAATAATAAAAACAGTAAATATTTTTTCAAGTTGATTTAAGGTAAATAAGAGTTACAAATATAATAAAGTATTCACATTGCTCTTGTTCCTAAATATTTTATTTAAAAAACTAGGAGAAACATAGTTCGGAGGCTTTGGGCACTTTCATTACCTTCAGGGATTTTTATTTGAACACCAGTTGGTACTGAATTTTTATTTGTTTTGAAAGCTCCAGCGGAGCATTTTTTTTAATGCTACAACTTTGAAATTGGCGCAGACAAACAACTTTCAGGAATATCGAAAGCATTTACGAGAGCCAAAGCATCTGGACGAATATCCCAACATAATTGATTTACCATTTTCCTGATGGCTTTTGTTTTTACCGCTTCCATATATCCATCTTCAAGAAACCAAGCTTTGTTTTTCTCTAATTGAGAAAGTGCATACAACTGACTTAATTTTGTCAATATTTCTTTTGTTTTTAAATCTTCTACAGCTTTAACAGCGATTTGAAACTGTTCTAAAACTACTCTTTCTAAGTAAGCTTGAGACACATCTATCATTTGATGCTGCACTACATTAAACGCATCATAAGTATCTAAACCTTCATCAATTAACCTTTTTATACGTTTTGCTGCCGATGCTAGAATTGTTTTTTCTCTGTGAATGAAAGCCTGTAAATGGAATTCTCCATCAAGTAAATGCTCGTCTTCTGTTCTGCGAGTGGCAATTGGGTTCTTTTCGGTAATTGCAGTCTTTGCATTTTCATACACATAATTTATAATTCCCAGTGATCCCATTTCGCCAAAGGATTTTCTAAATTCAGATAAACGATTTTTGGCTGTTAACTGCATTAAAACGGTATTATCACCTTCAAAAGTGGTGTATATTTCGGTGTCATTTTTTAACGCATCAATTCTGTTCTCAGACAGATATCCTTTTCCGCCGCAAGCTTCACGGCATTCCTGCAGAATATCTCTTGTGCTCCAAGTTGAATATGATTTCAAACCAGCCGCCAATGCTTCAATTTCCTGCATTTCAGCTTCTGTTCTACTCAAGAATCTATTAGTGAGATATTGCAGAGCAAAATGAACAGCATACGTTTTTGCCAAATGCGGCAGTAAACGGCGCTGATGAATTCTGTAATTTAAAATTGGAACTTCTGATCCGCCTTCTGGTCCAAATTGTCGACGTTGATCGCTGTAACGAATCGCAATTGTTAATCCTGATTTTGCTGCTGATAAGGCTGAACGCGGAATCCCAATTCTTCCGCCAACTAGAGTTCCTAACATCGTAAAAAAGCGTCTGTTATCACTCGGTATCGGACTTTCAAATTCTCCTTTATCATTTACTGAAGCAAATCGATCGAGCATATTTTCTTTCGGAATTACCACATTATCAAAGCTGATGGTTCCGTTATCAACACCGTTCAAGCCCATTTTATGACCACAATCTCCTATCTTAATTCCGTTTAAAGTATTTCCATCTGCATCTCTTAGCGGAACTATAAAAGCATTTACACCATAATCATGGTCGTCAATAATTAGTTTTGCAAAAACAGTTGCCATTTGACCATGAACTGCAGCGTTGCCAATGTATTCTTTTTGAGCATTTTTGTTTGGCGTATGAACTGCAAAAGTTTGATCGTTATGATTGTAAGTTGCAGTAGTTTCCAATCCTTTTACATTAGATCCATGATGTGTTTCGGTCATTGCAAAACATCCTGGAAGTTTTAAAGAACCAATATCTTTTAGATATTTAGCATAATGTTTCTCTGTTCCAAGAGATTGTACACTCATTCCCCAAAGTCCAAATTGAACTCCAAATTTTATTACCAAACTCAAATCATGATAACTCAATGTTTCCATAATGGCAAAATAGTCTGCTATATTTTCTCCTCCGCCATATTGCTTTGGATATGCCATATTTCCAAGATTTTCATCTGCTAAAATTTTACACCATTTATATACTGTTTGACGGTAAACATTAATATCTGTAGAAGTTTCATAAGCAAACTCAGGCTTTGAAAGGATTGATTTTACTCTATTAATAATTGAAGCTTCTTTGCCGTTTAAAATTGCCGTTAACTGTCGAACATCAAAATTGTTTGTCGTTTGAGAGTTAACTGTTAGTGAATCTGATTTTGTTCTAAAATTCTGAATTACCTCTTCTCCCAGAATTCCAAGATCATTCTCTAGTTTTGCAAAATCAGCTTCTAAAGTCGAAATATCTAAGTCTTTCTCTGAAAGTGCAACGGCAATGTCAAAAATGGATTTTATCGACGATTTGTCTTTTATATTAGCTTCAATATCTGATTTCCACTGTGTGAGCTCATTTCGTGAAGGCGGATTTGAAATATCAACTTTTGAAAGAAGATATTCTTGTTCTTCGGTCGAAAGGTTTTTTTGAGATTTTATAAATTCTTTTAACGTAGCGAATTCTTTTTGAGTTAAAAGATCATCAGACCACACTAAATAAAACAATGGAATAAAAGCTTGAAGTTTGGCGTTTTTCATATAAATTGGGATTCGGTTTTGTAATAACTTTTTTTTCACAGATTTCACAGATTAAAAGGATCACTTTTTTGTGTTGAATAATAGTCACGAATTACACAAATTTTCACAAATCCAAATTGATTTAAAAAAATTAGTATGAATAAAAAATTTGCGAAAATTTGTGTAATTCATGGCTGAAAAATCAATTTAATCTGTAAAATCGGTGGTCTATACTTCACATATTACTGCATAAAAAAACAGGAATGAAAAATACTCATTCCTGTTTAAACATCCTGTTAAGATTCTGGTAATTTATATTTTAAACCAATAAAAAATATAAAAAACGGCTTTTATTTTGAACCTTTGGATACTGGGATTAATTTTTGCTTTATTGCAAAAATATGATGTGAATTAAAAACCAATACTGCAAGAAATACAATTCCGTATGCGATAATTTGAGTAGATCCAATTGGCTCTTTATAAAAGAATGCAGCCAAGAGAAATGCAATCATCGGATTAATATTCAAAAGCATCCCAACTGTTGAAGAATTAATGCCTGAAAGTGCGTATAAATTAAGGAATAACGGAAAAATCGTAAACAAAATGGCAATGGTTTCAATACAGAAATAAAACTTAAACTCTGTTGGAACCTGTCCGCTGTAAGCAGGATAAAAAGGCAGTAAAAATAAAGCTGCCAATGTAATATGGAATGTTAAGACTATAAATTTATCAAACCCTTTATTGATACGCTGGCTTACTAAATAAGAGGCGTAAGTAAATCCGATTATAATACTGAAAACCATATCCATAATGTTAGTATAAGATAAAAGCAGACAGCCCGAAATACTTAAGCCAACAGCCATCCATTGTGTTTTGCTAAGTTTTTCATGCAAAATAAAATAAGCTAATAAAGTGGTTAAAATTGGACATACTAAGTAAGCTAATGAAGTTGCTTTTACACTAACATGATTCATTACATAAATAAATGTGAACCAGTTTGCCATTAAAAAAACGCTTCCCCCAATATTTAATAAAATACTTCTTCGTTTTTCAAAAACCGGCATTGCTTTAAAAACAGCTATGGTTTCTTTAATTTTCTTTCTTCTAAAAGTAAACGAAATCAAAAGCATTAGAATACTGCAGCTGAAAACACGATAAAATAATATATCCAATGATGGATACTCATGTATTGGCTTTAAAACCAAACTAAAAAATCCCCAGATTACAAAACATGTAATGGCTGCGATGTAGTATTTTGTTGTTTTCATCTGGATATTATTTATACTTTTTTTGATGAAACAAATTTCTTAAAAATTATACAGCAATACAGATACAGTTTTTGTAAATTGCACCATAACAGTTTTTTTTTATGAAAGATTCGAATTACTTGTATTTGCAGTTTGCGAACCGAATTGAAAAACAGATTAAATCTGGTGTTTTGAATGTGGGCGATAAACTGCCTTCTATACGTGAAGTTTGCGCAGAAACAGGCTACAGCATGAGTACCGTAAGCAAAGCATATTACGAAGTCGAAAGCAGATCGCTGATAGAATCGAGACCTCAATCTGGTTATTATGTAAGTAATATTTCGGCTAGAACGATTCCTGAGCCGTCACCAAGCAGTCCTATCTTAAAATGTGAAAATATCGACCGTGAAGATTTGATTGATCAGGTTTATGGAAACATGACTGATAAAAATATTACAATGCTGTCTTTAGGTTTTCCATCGAATGAGCTGCTTCCTATTGCTAAACTGAATAAAGGAATGGTTCAAGCCATGCGACAGCTTCCAAACAGCGGAACGAGTTACGAACAAGTTCAAGGAAACTTAAATTTGCGAAAAGAAATTGCGCGCTGGTCGTATACTTGGGGCGGATCTTTGACTGAACATGATATAATTACAATGCCAGGCTGTACTAGTGCAATCTCACATTGTTTAATGACTTTGACAAAACCAGGAGATACTATTATTACTGAAAGTCCAGCGTATTTTGGAATTTTACAATTGGCAAAATCGTTGGGTTTATATATTATGGAATTGCCAACAAATATGACTACTGGTATAGAATTGGAAGCTTTAAAAAAAGCTCTTTCTTCAAAGAAAGTAAAACTTTGTTTGTTGATGAGCAATTTCAGTAATCCATCTGGAAGTATGATGCCGGCTGAACATAAAATAGAAGTGGTTCGATTAATGGAATTTTACAATATTCCGCTGATTGAAGATGATATTCATGGCGATTTGTATTTTGGTTCCAGTCGTCCAACAAACTGTAAAACTTATGACGAAAGCGGTATTGTGCTTTGCTGCAGCTCTGTTTCTAAAACACTTGCGCCGGGTTATCGTGTAGGCTGGGTTTCGCCTGGGAAGTTTAAAAAACAAATTTTACGAAATAAAATATACCACAGCCTCTCCTCGCCTACAATTACACATGAAGTTGTGGGGGATTTTCTTAAAAATGGACGTTATGAGAATCATCTTCGTAAAATTCGTCAAATTTTAAATCGTAATTGTAATAATTATATAAACACGATTTTAGAATCTTTTCCCGCAGGAACAAAAGTAAGTCAGCCTCAAGGCGGTTTTTTTCTATGGATTGAACTTGATAAAAGCATCGATACCGCTGCATTGTATCAGTTAGCGATGAAACATAATATTAGTATTGCTCCAGGAAGAATTTTTTCTTTTCAAGATCAATTTTCAAATTGTATGCGTCTGAGTTTTGGTCTTCCTTGGACAAATGAACTTAGAGAATCGATACAAATTTTAGGAAAACTCGCTGCCAAATAAATAATTTAACAAACAAAAAAAAAGCTGAACAGCATAAATATATACTGTCCAGCCAACAATTAAGAAACTAAAATTCAAAATATTATAAAACGAAATAAGCGTCTTTCTCGACTTTTACAGGTTCATCTTTTAAATCAAATTCTTTTATAATATCAAATTCACTTTGATACTCGTTAAGCATTTGTTTGATATTTCTTTCTATTGTGTTTGCAATAGTTGTTACAGGTGTGTCTGAAGGTCTGTTTTCAAAAGGATCCTGCAAGTGAATTGCCATTCTTTCTATTAAAAAGAAAGCTGCCGAAATTGCGGTAATTAACGGAATTGCAAACCAGCTTAATACGCTTGTCAAGCCAAATGGAAGCAGGAAAATAAACAAACATAAGGTCAATCTAATGTACATACTGTAAGTAGTTGGGAAAATTGTATTTTTAATTCTCTCACATTTACCCATTTCATCACATAATCTAGACAATGTGTTATCAATTTCTACTTGCTGATACATATTGATTCGCTTTTCGTTCTTAGCATTTCTAAGATCTCGAGCATGCAGCATTAAAATGGCATTTGGTATATTTTGATGATTTTTAATATAACGTAGTTCTTCTTCGCTTACCAAACCTTCAAGTGGTTTTATAGCATCTTTATTTCGCAATGCCTGACCTAAACTATAACACCATGCGATTTGTCTTTTGGCAAAGTTCTCTTTGAATTCGCTCGCTTTAACAGAAAAATCTGGATCTTTATAAAACGTCAATACTTGACGAATTAAGGTTCTTGAATCGTTTACAATTGCTCCCCAAACAATCCTCGCTTCCCACCATCTGTCGTAAGCCTGATTAGACTTAAAAGCTAATAGTAAGGAAATAATTGTTCCAATCATTGTTGGAATCGCAATTGGAATATCTACAGGAAGGTTAATAAAATAGTGATGAAAAATTTCAAATAGTATGGTATAAGTCAATACCAAGGCAATTTCTACTTTAATTTTCCCGAGAACATACTTCATTGGTATTCTTTTCTTTAATAACATATCGTCGGTTTTAATTAAATTAATTATTTAAAAGAGATTTGATTTAAACCAACTCTTCGTACAACGAAAGAACAGGAAGTCCTAGTCGCTCATTGATACTTTCTTTTTTAGTTTTCTTAAATTTGATTTTCTCTCCTTTACGAGTTTCCACAAGCAAATCAATATCATATTTTGAAATTGCTTCGTTTAGATATGGAGCCATATCTTCATAATTATCATCGATTTTTGAAGTTTGGCTTACAATTTCATATGAAAAATTATCATTCAAAAATTGCTGAACATCTTTAATGTGCATATTTGCCTTACCGTTTTCGATATATAGTGCTTTATTGAAATCGTTTTTAGGCTGTTCAATTCCTAAGTGCAGAATTGGGCATTTTTGGTTTCCAGCCAATTGCGTTAAATACTGATGAATACGTTTGGTCTCTTTTTTATAAGAATGAGTTAAGATGACCAATTTAACAGAAAAATTGTCTATAATACCTCTAAAAATTGGTGACGAAAGACCGTACTGATTGTGGATTTTAATTTTGCAGTTTTGCGTATGACCAATCATGTATCTGCAAGTTTCTAAAACTTCTTCTTGGCTTCTTGATAGTCCAGTTCTCATTTCACGTAAAAAATGAGAAGAAGAAAAAGTATCCGGAGTATCAGAAACCATCATTAAAATGATTTCGCACTCCGATTCTTTTGCTTGATTAATAGCAGCATTTACTGCGCTGATTGTATCGTCTTTTAATGTAGTAGGTATAAGGAAATTTTTCATAAGTATAATCTTTTAGTTTATACATACAAAATAACTCCTTGGAAATTAGATCGTTCTTAAGCTCTAATTAGCTTTTTCTAAGATTCAACATTAGAATTTTTAATGTTATTCTTTTTGATTTTTGATTTATTAAAGATTATGGTAACGATAGTTCCCTTATTTTGCTCGGATTGCACCTGAATTTCTCCATCGTGCATGCGAATAATTTTTGAAGCTAAAGGAAGTCCTAAACCATAGCCAATATACTTGGCAGCAATTTTACCTCTAAAGAAAGGTTCGTATAAATGAGGAATATCTTCAGGAGGAATCCCGATTCCGATATCATTAATAGAAATTTTAATAAAATCCTGATTAACGGTAAGCACAACAAAAACCTCATTATTATCTGAATATTTTACTCCATTGGTAATAATATTATTAATAGCGAGTTCTAAAAGAGGTTTATTGCAAGGCAGCAGTAATAAACTTGAATCTTTTGGAGCAAAATTCAACTTGATGCTTACGCGGTTATCTGGGAAAATTTTATCTAAATCAGATTTAACGTCTAATAACAATTCGTCAATTCTGGCAATATCTAAAACTTGTTTTTTTCCGTCATAACCTGTTTGTGTAAGCTTAAGTAAACTTTCCGTTAAGTTTCCTAATCTTGATGCCTGACTATAGATATTTTCTAGAGATTGAACGTACTCTTTTACTTCACGTTCTTTAAGAAGCATAATTTCTGCTTCGGCAATTATTGTTGTAATTGGTGTTTTTAATTCGTGAGAAGCATTATTAATAAAATTAGCCTGTATTTCAAAAGAAGTTTCTAAACGATCCAGCATATCATTAAAGGTTTCTGTAAGATCTGAGATCTCATCAGAATTTTTGACTTCAGGAAGACGATTGTGCAAGTTTGATGCACTTATTCGATTTACCTCTTTAATAATTCGCGCTACTGGATTAATAACTCGTTTGGCTAAAAATTGTCCTAGAAAGAATGCTAAAAACATGAAGGCAATACCGCCAACGATTAATATTTTTACAATATATATAGAAGTAGTTTTTCCTTGACGGTCTCGCGCACCAACAATTACTATATATTTTTGATTTCCTTCTTTAAAAATCTGTCCTAAATAATATTTGCTGTTTATTTCATAATAGTTTCTTCCTGTTTCTAATATAGTAGAATAAAATTCATTAGGAAGATTTAAGTCGGTATTGTAATCAAAGCTGTTTGCGCTGTTTACTTTAAGCACATACTCCTCCTCCTCGATAAGTTCTTCGAGTCCGTTTTTCTTTAAATTACTGTAATATTTTATCTTTTCGGGATCATTTTGAAAATGAATAGAGGACACAATTTTTGCCCTGTCATCTAATCGTTTCAAAAAATGATAACGATTGTTTTCTCTAAACAAAACAAAAACAAGTACACTTAAAAGTAAGGTACTAAAAGTTGAAAGCGCTACATAGGTTAAAGTAATTTTTTTTCTTATATCCATTTTATGGTTTTATAACATAACCTAGTCCTTTCATTGTATGAATGAGTTTGGTTTTGAAAGGTTTGTCTATTTTTTTTCGCAAATACGTAATATAAACGTCTACAACATTTGTGTTCATATCAAAATTAATATCCCAAACGTTATCTAAAATTTGATCTCGAGATACTATCATACCTGCATTTTTGCCTAAATAATACAATAATTTAAACTCTTTAGCTGTCAAAATTATAGATTCTCCGTCTCTTTTAACCGTTTTCGCACGTCCATTTATCTCTAAATCACCAACTGCAATAACATCGATCTTATCGGTTTCTTGATGTGCTCTACGGTGTAAAGCATTGACTCTTGCGTCAAGTTCTCCAAATTTAAAAGGCTTAACTAAATAATCATCCGCTCCTGCATTAAGGCCGGTTACAATATTTTCGGATGTTCCTAAAGCTGTTAAAAGCAAAACGGGCACAAAGTTTTTACTTGCGCGAAGTCTTCTGCATATTTCAATTCCATTAATATCAGGCAGCATTACATCTAGAATTACAACATCAAAATTATAGTTGTGAATCATTTCTAGTGCAGTTTTACCATCAAGCGCCACACTTACTTCGTTGTTATTTTCTGCAAATCCTTTGCGTAAAATCGATAAAAGATTTGGTTCGTCTTCGACTATAAGTAGTTTCATATTAATTTGTATCAACAACAAAAATAGGGATTGCCATTAAAAATACTATTCATAACTGTTATAAATTATGATTTTATTATGAACAATTACTAAGATTTTGATGCAAAAAAAAAGCAACTCAGAATAAGTTGCTTTTTTATATACTAAAATTGGGTTATTTAGTACTAGTTTTTGAAGTTAAAGCTTAATACAGCTCCTAAACCAAATTGAAAAGTAGAAACATAATCATCAACTGCAACTGGTCCATACCAATATGTCCAATAATAACTCTCACCAACCGCTGCTGACATAGATTGTAAATAGGCATTAATATTTACAGAGACTGATGATGCAGTTTTGATCTTTACCCCTCCTTTTATGTCCCATGCAAAATAAGTACCACTTCCGCCCTGAGGTGTTTCAATGATACCAACTCCCGCTCCAGCGCCTAGATAAGGCAAAAGATTTGATCCTGTATCGAAATAATGAGTAAAATCTGCAAGAATAAAATTGAAAGCTCCTTTATCATTTCCAGCATTGATTTGATTTCCAGTTGGACCATAAAATGGTATTTTAGTATCAGCTCTTAAGTATTTTAATTCAACCGAATTGTTTGTTGAGAAAAAATACTCAAAACCAGCACCATATTGAAAACCATCTTCAACTGTTGCTGAATAACCATCGTAGTCGATGCTGTCAGAAAAATTGTAACCACCATACAAATTAAGAGAAAATGACCTCGCATCTTGTGCATTCATTCCTATTGCAAATAGGAAAAAAACTAAAAATAAACTGTACTTTTTCATAAATTTTGTTTTTGAAAGTTAATAGGGAACTCAAATTTAAGTTTTTTCTTCTGAATTTTAATCTTTTTTTAACAAAAAAAAATCACACTCACAAATACTTAACCAATTAGAAAACATTTGTTTACATTTTTCAAAATGTTTCACCAGCATTCAAATAGAATCCTTTAGAACTATTTCCCCATGCATAATCAACGATTAAATTTGTTCGAGTTTTTTTATCAATTAGAATTCTTAATCCAATACCCGCTGCCGGCTGAATTGCATGAAATAGAGATGTATTTGCATCGTTATTACTAGCTGTAACAAAATTGGTAAAAACGGTACCGCTAATCATTTGATTGCAGGTAATGGGAAATCGAAGTTCTGTAGACAGATAAATCAATCCGTCTCCTCTAAACAAACCTTGTGTATAACCTTCTCCACTCCTGCTGCGCTGATCCCAGCCTATTGCAGGCAAATTTAAATAAGGCACCTTTCCTCGTGTTACAAACTGTCCGTAGGCCCAGATTCCCAAAATATAACGGTCGTTTTTACGTGATAACGGAATAAACTGTCTGAATTCTGTATACAAAACATTACTGTATTGCTGATTATCAAATAAAACAGGATTAAAACGATAATTAACATTGGCGAACCAGCCTCGATTCGAATTCACTTGATTATCTCGTGAATCATATACCATATTAAAACTTACTCCTGTTAGAAAATATTCTAAATTGTCAAATCCGTGCAGCTGACTGTAATTGTAATGGTAAGTTAAATTGCCGTTAGCGACATCCAACTCTTTGTCGTTTATATTAGTGTACCAATCAATATTTACACCTCCGCCTACATAAAAATTCTTTCTTACTTCAAAAGAAGCCGTTTGATGAAACTTAAAATAATTATAATCCATTGATTGCGCAATTGAGTCGATACTAAAACTTGGATCTCGATCGCGACGAGGCGGAATAATATCGGTGCCTAAACCGTAATTGGGCTGTGAGAAAATATAAAGACGATAATCACCGCTTAGAAAAATTCTATTATTCTTCAACAAAATATTATTTTTCACATTGATCATCCATTGCTTTTTCAAAGTGTAAATAATTCCAAGATTTGCGACAGAATATTTATCAGCTTCTTGTTTGCCTTTAAACGTGTATTGCGCAACTCCTCCAAAAAAAAATCCGGTCGCTGGTTGTGAGCCAATTGCCGGAATTACAAGAAAAAAGTTGCTTTTGTTAGGTTTAACAATATAAATAGAATCTTTCTTTTTAAAGACTTCAAAAATAGTTTTAGGTGCGCATATTTCTGAATTATTTGTCTCTGATTGTGCATTTAAATATAAAGGCATAAAAAGAAGCAAGAATGCTAGTTTCAGGATGTGTTCAAAATAAGTATTTTCTAAGAATTTCACTCTTTAAAAGTTTTAATTTCTACTAAAACCACATTCAAACCTAATGTAAATATAGCTTATTTTCAATACATTACTAAAATTTAATGCGTTTAATTGTATAAAAAAACCGTCAATTTACATTGACGGTTCCTATTAACTAATTATATAGAATTAACTATTTCGTAATAAACTTTGGATGAATTAAATTTTCTAATGAATAAATTTCATCCCATTTTTCTTGTGTTATCAGCTTTCTTTCTAAAACAGCAATTTGATGTACACTTTTGTTTGTTTTCAAAGCTTCACCAGCAATACTTGCGCTTTCTTCGTAGCCAATAATTGGATTTAATTGTGTTACAATTCCGATACTGTTCATTACCATATTATAACAGTGATCAACATTTGCCGTAATTCCGTTGATACATTTATCAATTAAAGTCTGAATTGCATTTGAAAGATAATCAAGCGACGTAAACATTGCAAAAGCGATTACAGGCTCCATAACATTCAATTGCAATTGTCCTGCTTCTGCGGCCATCGTAACCGTTAAATCCTGACCAATTACATAAAAACAGGTTTGGTTTACTACTTCTGGAATTACAGGATTTACTTTTCCTGGCATTATAGACGAACCTGGCTGACGTGCAGGCAGATTAATTTCGTTTAAACCTGTTCTCGGCCCTGAACTTAATAATCTTAAATCGTTACAGATTTTAGAAATCTTAACTGCAGAACGTTTTAATGTTCCCATTATCTGTACGTATGCTCCAGTATCAACTGTTGCTTCGATTAAATCTGGAGACAGCGTTAATGCAATTCCAACTTCTTCAGCTAGATATTTCACGCATATTTCAGGATAACCTTCAGGTGCATTTACTTTCGTTCCAATTGCAGTTGCTCCCATATTGATTTCCAATAATAATTCCTGAGCATTTCTTAAACGCTGAATATCTTCACCAATCGTAGTCGCATATGCTTTAAATTCCTGTCCTAAAGTCATTGGTACAGCATCTTGCAGCTGCGTTCTTCCCATTTTTAGAACTTCTTTAAACTCCTCACCTTTCTTTGCAAAAGCGATTTCTAATCCAGAAAGCGTTTTAATGAAACTTTCCATTTTTAGAAACAATGCAATTCTAAATGCTGATGGATATGCATCGTTTGTAGACTGTGAACAATTTACATGATTATTTGGATGTAAAAAGCTGTATTCGCCTTTTTTATGTCTCAAATATTCAAGTCCAATGTTTGCAATCACTTCATTAGCATTCATATTTACAGATGTTCCTGCACCCCCTTGAATTAAATCGCTCACAAATTCGTCATTAAATTTACCAGCAATTACTTGATCACTTCCATAACAAATCGCTTCGGCAATTTTAGGATCTAATGCACCGCAGTCTTTGTTTGCCAAAGCAGCAGCTTTTTTTACATATCCTAAAGCTTTGATGAACAAAGGCTCTTTAGAAATAGGAATTCCTGTAATATTAAAATTCTCTACCGCTCTAAAAGTCTGGATTCCGTAGTATAAATGATTAGGTATTTCCAGCTCTCCCAGAAAATCATGTTCCTTTCTTGTTGATTCCATATAATAAAATTGCTATGTTTTTAACTTAAAAATAAATGTAAAGCTACATCAAATTATGCATTAAAAATGTGAATGAAATCAAAATGATTTACGATTTGCATAGAATATTTTATTCTAAATTATTACCTTTTCACTCTCAAACAATTATCAAAACAGAGTTGAAAAAAGAAAGCGAATATTTTCTTGATAAAGAGTTCAATACCATTATTTACGACAAAGACGATCTGAATTTTAAAGATTTTGAATGCTGCGTTTTTAATAATTGTAACTTTTCTGCCTGTACTTTTCTTGCTGTTACTTTTATTGACTGCGTTTTCAACGATTGCATTTTTAATGAAGCAAAGATTAATTATGTTGCTTTTAGAACTGCTTCTTTTAATCGATGTGAAATTAAAGAAGTAAACTTCGCCATGTGTGACAAACTGATTTTTGAAGTCAGTTTTACTGATTGCATTTTGGATTTTTCAAAATTTTATACTTTAAAAATAAAGGGGACTCCATTTGTCAATTGCAGTTTAATTGCAGTCGATTTTATGGCGGCCGATTTAACCAATGTTATTTTTGACAATTGCGATTTATACCGCTCCGAGTTTGATAGAGCTATTGCCAACAAAGCCGATTTTAGAACGAGTTATAATTATACAATTGATCCATCAAAAACGAAGCTTAAGAAAGCCGTTTTTGCTTTAAAAGAATTGAAAGGTTTATTGTTTAAATATGATGTACTTGTGAGTTAACTAAGTAACATTAATCTGTTTTTTTTTAGGAAGTACTGAATTTGGCAATAAGAATAAAATCAACAAAACACTTGTCAAACAGAATAAATGGATAAGCGTACCATAGAAAAAAGCATTATAAAAATGTAGAAAGTCTGTGTTTCCTTTTGTTAAATAGTAAAACACACTTCCAGTAATAGTAATTCCTAAAGCACCAAACAATTGCTGCAATGTAGAATAAACTCCTGAAGCATTTCCTATTAGATTTTGAGGTAAATCTTTCAAAGCAATATTAGCAAATGAGGGCAAAACCAATGCAACGCCGGCACCATGTAAAAACATTACAAAATATCCTCTAAAATCAAATGTTTGGCAATAAAAAAGTACAAGTTGTAAAATAAGTGCAACTATAAGCAGCAGTGCACCAATAATCAATACAACTTTTCCATAACGCAGTACTAGTTTAGCAGAAAAAAAAGAGGACAGAATAAAACCGCTCCCTTGAAATACAATAAAATATCCTGCGTGCATTGGAGAAAGTCGAATTCTTTCTTGTAAATAAATCGCAAGTACAAAAAAATAAGCATCGAGCATCAACATAAAAAGTGCAGATGCTGAAACTGCCATATTAAAATTTCTATTGGCAAAAAGTTCTAAGTTTAATAAAGGTTCTTTTTTCTTAGATTTTCTTCTTATTTGTCTAATAATAAAAATAAGAATTAATATAGTTGACACAGGCAGACTAATGACAGCCTGACTGCTTTGTTCTAATCCTACAGCCATAGAAAAAACCAGCATTGCAAGACCTGCGCATAATATACAAGCACTCAAATAATCCATTTGCAAGGAAGAATAGTCTCTAGAATGATTAAGAAAGCGAATCGCGAGCAAAATACCTGCAGCACAAATAGGCACATTTATTAAAAATATATAACGCCAAGAATGATCAATAAATAAAGGCTTTAGCTCTACAAGAAAACCTCCTAAAAATTGCCCCAGCATAGTACCAATACCAATTGCAATTCCGTACCAACCCATTGCGTACGTACGCTCCTTATGATCAGTAAAAAGAACTTGTATATAAGATAAAACTTGCGGCGACATTAAAGCTGCACTTATTCCTTGAAAAAATCTAAGTAAAATAAGTTGGTCTGTAGTTCCTGCAAAACCACATCCTGCAGAGCACACCATAAATAGAATCATTCCTATAATAAATAATCTTTTTCTTCCGTAATAATCCCCCATTTTACCTCTAATTATTAAAAAAGATGCAAACCCAACCATATACATCGCAACCACTAACTGAATTTTCGCATTACTGGAACCAAGTCCGCGTTGAATTGACGGAATAGCAATGTTAACAATAAAAATATCCAAAATGGTTAGCAAATGCCCAAGTAATAATATAAGTAATGAAATATATTTATTTTTCATAATATATAGAATGATCTATCTATTTAAGGTTAAAAAAAATTAGAGTAGCTGTTTTAAAGTGTTTTTTACAGCTTTGAGATCGTCAGTGTTTCCGTGTATACTTGCAGAAACTACTGCTCCTTCTATCATTAAAAAGATTGTATTCTGCAATGCATTTTTTTCTAACGGCAGATTTTTAACTACACTAATTTTAGTAATTAGAGTATCAATATAATCACTTTGACGCTTTTTATGCGAAATGATAAACTGCTTTATTTTTTTATCTTCCCGTCCAATTTCAGCATTTACTTTGATAAAATGACAACCGGAACAATTAGACTCGTCTTGCAATTTAATACGGTAATCTATTAGTTTAAGTAATTTTTGTATTGGGTCTTTCTCCTCTTTTAAGAAGTCATCGAGGTTAGTAAAATACTCTATTTCTTGCTGTTCAAGATAATGGTATAACAAATCGCTCTTTGATTGATAATGCTTATAAAGAGAACCAATAGCAATACCTGCTTCAGCAATAATTTGGTTAATTCCCGTGCTGTTATATCCTTGATGATAAAACAAACGAGAGGCCGTTTCAAGTATCCTTTCTTTTACGCTGATTTTCTGTTCCATTCTCTTTTTTTTCAAAGATACAACAAAATAGATAGATCTATCTATACAATGCTTTTCTAATGAATAAAAACTTGAAGTTTGAATTTAATTAATCAAAGATTGCAACGATTTTCCCATCACAAAATCTTCCATTAAATAGCCATTTCCAATTTCGATATCCACTTCTTCCTTCACATCGAAACCTATTTTTTTATAGAAATTCAATGCTGTGTTGAAGCGGTTTACATTTAATAAAAGCGCAGTAGAGTTATTTTCTAAAGCTAATTTTTCAATTAAATCGAAAACTATTTTCCCATAACCTTTTCCTTGAGTTTCTGGCAAAAGATATACTTTATGAATTTTAGTTACAGTTTTATTTTTGTAATTATGCTCAATTCCAATGAATCCTATTGTTGATTCTGAATCTAAAATTAAGTAAAACAATTGTTCTTTATCTTCTATTTGTTTGATTAAAGCTTCATCTGAATAAAACAATCCTAACATGTAGTCTAACTGTGTTTTAGATAAAATACTGCCGTACGTAATTGGCCAAGTGATATTTGTAATTTCTTGAATTATTTTAACATCGTTTATTCCTGCGTCTGAAATTGTAATCATATTATATTCTGAAAATTCTTTTAAATTGTAAAAACTTGATTTTCCTGTTCGCTTACTCTAATAAATGTAGTTCGCTTAGAAAGTTCTTTTAATCTTGGAGCTCCTACATAAGTGCAAGTGCTTCGTAATCCTCCTAAAATATCCAAAACAGTTTGAATGACATTCCCTTTAAAAGGCACCTGAACTGTTTTTCCTTCGCTTGCTCTATATTCTGCAACACCTCCAACGTGTTTGTCCATTGCGGTTGTTGAGCTCATTCCGTAAAATTGTTTAAATTTTTCACCATTTATTTCAATCAGCTCCCCTCCGCTTTCAGTATGTCCCGCGAGCATTCCGCCTAACATTACAAAATCTGAACCTGCTCCAAAAGCTTTTGCAACATCGCCCGGAGTTATACAGCCGCCGTCACTTATAATATGTCCGCCTAAACCATGAGCAGCATCGGCACATTCAACAATTGCAGAAAGCTGCGGATAACCAACACCCGTTTTTACTCGTGTTGTACAAACAGAACCTGGTCCAATACCAACTTTTACAATATCGGCACCAGCCAAAAGTAATTCTTCTACCATTTCGCCTGTAACGACATTGCCAGCAATAATAACTTTATCTGGATATTGTTTTCGTGTTTGTTTTAAAAACTGGACAAAATGTTCTGAATATCCATTTGCAACATCAATACAAATAAATTTTAAGAGCGGGTTTGCAGTAACTATTGTTCCAATTTTTTCGAAATCTTCTTTTCCTGTTCCTGTACTTATGGCAATATAATTATAGAAATCTGGAGTAACATTTTTTAGAAAACTATTCCATTCCTCTAAAGTATAATGCTTATGAATTGCGGTAAAAAGTTTTTCTTTTGCCAAAACCTGCGCCATTTCAAAAGTACCAACTGTATCCATATTTGCTGCCATAATTGGAATTCCTGTCCAATCTGCTGTACTGTGCAAAAACTTGAAATTTCGTTCGAGAGAGACTTCAGATCTGCTTTTTAGTGTAGACCTTTTCGGGCGAATCATTACATCTTTAAATCCTAGTTTCAGATCAGTTTCTATTCTCATAGTTCAAGATTTTGGTTACTCTCAAATATAAGGAATTTTAGATTGCAGGCTTTAGATTTTAGATTATAAAATCCTAAAATTCTGAATGCTGATTAACCTGATTCGCTATCGTGAAAACGCGGATGGAAACGGATTTTTTCTTTCTATACTTTTAATAGGTTTCTACTTCGTTCAGCCTGACAAACGTAAAAACTAAAAAAAAACTGCAACTGAACACTAAAATCTGAACACTGAATACTTAAAAAATCTACCCGTGAATAGTTTCTCCTTTTCCGTAATTGGTAATAATTGATTCTTCAAATTCCAACCATTCTCTCCAGCGTTTTTCAACATCTATTCCAACTCCGTATTTTCTTGCATAAGTAATAAAGGTTGTATAATGACCTGCTTCACTTTCCATTAATTCTCTGTAAAAAACGGCTAGTTCTTCATCTTTAATATTTTCAGAAAGCACTTTGAAACGTTCACAGCTTCTGGCTTCGATCATTGCAGAAAATAATAATCGCTCTACTAAACCTGAAACACGGCTTCCGTCGCCGCTTTTCTTCATATATAAATAAAGTTCATTTACATAATCGTCTTTGCGTTCTCGTCCAAGTTTTAATCCTCTTTTAATAATGATATTGTGAACTTGCTCAAAATGATCGATTTCTTCTTTGGCTAAAGCCAATAAATCCTGAACTAAATCTTGATGTTCTGAGTTATTGGTGATAATTGTAATCGCATTTGTTGCTGCTTTTTGCTCGCACCATGCATGATCTGTCAAGATTTCCTCTATATTTTTCTCAACAATATTTACCCATCTAGGGTCGGTTGGCAATTGTAATCTTAGTACGCCCATGGTTTTTTTGTTTTTTTTGTTTCAGGTTCTTTTAGTAACGAAAAAAGTTTAAAGTTCTAAACCGTCTTTTGAACAGTCCAAAACTTTAAACTTGAAACTTTAAACTTGAAACTATTTTTTAGTAAGCAAAAATTGGTCTTTCGCTCATCATTTCGTTTACTTGTTCAGCAACTTCTTCGATAACATCTTCATTTGTATGATCTGTAAGAACTTTATCAATAAGTGCAACAATAGTTTCCATGTCTTTTTCAACTAAACCACGAGTTGTGATTGCAGCTGTTCCTACACGGATTCCAGAAGTTACAAATGGTGATTTATCATCAAATGGAACCATATTTTTATTTACAGTAATTTCTGCTTTTACTAATGCATTTTCAGCTTCTTTACCAGAAATATTTTTATTTCTTAAGTCAATAAGCATCATGTGATTATCTGTACCGCCAGAAATAATATTGTAACCTCTTTTTACGAAAGCATCAGCCATTGCATTTGCATTTTTTTGTAATTGCATTGCGTATGTAAAGAATTCATCTTTAAGAGCTTCACCAAAAGCAACTGCTTTTGCTGCAATAATATGCATTAAAGGGCCTCCTTGATTTCCAGGGAAAACAGCTAAATCTAATAATGAAGACATCATTCTGATTTCTCCTTTTGGAGTTTTTAAACCTTGTGGGTTTTCAAAATCTTTCCCCATTAAGATCAAACCTCCACGAGGTCCGCGTAATGTTTTGTGAGTTGTTGTTGAAACAATATGACAATGAGGGATTGGATCATTCATCAAACCTTTTGCAATTAAACCTGCAGGGTGAGAAATATCAGCAAATAAAATTGCTCCTACGCTGTCTGCGATTTGTCTGAAACGAGCAAAATCCATATCACGAGAATAAGCCGAAGCTCCTGCGATGATTAATTTTGGCTGTTCTTTTGTAGCAATTTCTTGGATTTTGTCATAATCTAAACGACCAGTTTCAGCATCTACACCGTAGAAAACTGGACGATACAAACGACCAGAAAAGTTAACTGGTGAACCATGAGTTAAGTGACCACCATGAGATAAATCAAATCCTAAGATTGTATCACCAGGATTTAAACAAGCATGATATACAGATGTATTTGCTTGTGAACCTGAGTGAGGCTGTACGTTTGCATATTCAGCACCAAACAATTCTTTTGCTCTGTCGATAGCAATTTGCTCAATAACGTCAACTACTTCGCAACCGCCGTAGTATCTTTTGCCAGGATACCCCTCGGCATATTTATTAGTTAAAACAGACCCTGCTGCTTGCATTACTTCATCACTTACAAAATTTTCTGAAGCGATAAGTTCTAATCCGTGAATTTGTCTATCTTTTTCCTCTAGGATAAGATTAAAAATTTGTTCGTCGCGTTGCATTTTTTCGTTTTTCGTTAATTTCCTGCAAAAATACAAAAAAACGTTTGTGATACTGTTAGATTATGATATATTTGACAAGTAATTTTTCAACAAATAATTAACATTCAACATGCCAATAACCGCCAACGATACCAAAAGAAAATCATGGTTAGAAGTACCAGAAAATAGCGACTTCCCTATTCAAAACATTCCTTTCGGTGTATTTCTTACTAAAGAAAATATCGTGACTGTAGGAACAAGAATTGGCGATTACGCTATAGATTTAGGGGCTTTACAACAATTGAACTATTTCGCAGGAATTGATTTGACTGACGATATGTTTATACAAGATACGCTTAATGATTTTATTTCTGACGGAAAAAAAACATGGCGTTTAGTTCGAAATCGCATTGCAGAGATTTTCGACGAAACTAATCCACAACTTAGAGATTCAACAAAAGACAGAGATATTGTTATTTTTAACATCGATGATGTAGAAATGCAGCTTCCAGTTTTAATTGGTGATTATACTGACTTTTACTCAAGCAGAGAGCACGCTACAAACGTAGGTAAAATGTTCCGTGATCCTGAGAATGCACTTCTTCCAAACTGGTTGCATATTCCAGTAGGTTACCACGGTAGAAGTTCAACAATTGTTCCGTCAGGAATTCCGGTTCACAGGCCAATGGGACAAACTTTACCGGCAGGTGAAAAATACCCTGTTTTCGGACCGTCTCGTTTAGTGGATTTTGAATTGGAAACTGCTTTTATTACGACTGACGTGAATGTAATGGGTGAAAACATTTCAACCTATGAAGCCGAAGATTATATTTTTGGTATGGTTTTACTAAATGACTGGAGCGCACGTGATATTCAAAAATGGGAATATGTGCCACTTGGACCATTTCTAGCTAAAAACTTTGCGACTTCAATTTCTCCTTGGATTGTGACTATGGATGCTTTAGAGCCTTTTAGAACAAAAGGACCTAAGCAGGATCCTACTCCGCTTCCTTATTTACAAACAAAAGGAAAAAAAGCATTTGATATTCATTTAGAAGTTTCAATAAAACCTGAAGAGCAAGAAGAAACTGTCGTTTCTAAATCAAACTTCAAATATTTGTACTGGTCAATGAGTCAGCAATTAGCACATCATACTTCAAACGGATGTCGCGTTAATTCTGGTGATATGATGGGTTCTGGAACTATTTCGGGACCAACTCCTGATAGTTTTGGTTCTATGTTAGAGTTGACTTGGGGCGGAAAAAATCCTCTTAAGTTAAATGACGGTACTGAACGTAAATTTATTGAAGATAACGACACGGTAATTATTAGAGGTTTCTGCGAAAATAATGAAGTACGAATTGGATTTGGAGAAGTTTCAAGTCAATTATTACCTCCATTCATCAGACAATGAAGAGCGGATCAATCTGAAGATATACAGTAATAAAAAAACCTTGATGAGAGCCAAGGTTTTTTATGCTTTATATTTAATCTTGAAAAAAACGGAAAAAAAAGCAATTTATTCCAAGATCACCTTTACCCAAACCAAACGATGATCTGAACTTGACTCCCGTTTTTCGACTAATTCTGACATTGGTTCACCTTTTGCAGGCCAGAATACACCGCTATCGACAACCTTAAAACCAAGTCTGGATGGTAATACGTAATCAGCTCGCATTCTCCAAAAGGCTGTATGATTAACTCCAAAAGGGTTTTTAGGACTATATCCCGCACCACCTTTACTAGCAGGCGTAAAATCGTTATTAATTTTCGGGCTCTCTATTAATGACTTTATACCTTCTCTAATAGCATCCCTCTCAACTGGTGAAGCATTTTGATCACCCAATATCACAAATCGAGAATCCGGAGGCAAACCACCTTTTTTCCCTTTATCATCATAAATATACGAAGCTGAATTGTCTAAAATATAATCTCTCCAGAATCGGATTTCATCATGATTTCTTTTTCCATTTCGATCTTCATCACCATCAAAAGTAGGAGGAGTTGGATGACTGACTAAAAAATGAACTGTTTTATCACCAATCTCTACAGGAACATCCCAATGAGATTTTGAAGATAATGGAAATTCCTTCCATGCTTTCTTACTGTACCAATCCGATCCATCGGCTTTTTGAGTAAGCAATGCTCCTGGCATATCTTTCCATTTAAAATATTGAAAAGTACGAACCGCCTTAACATCAATAGGATATTTAGACAAAAGCACCATCCCATATTGCCCAGGATACATACCATATCCCCATGCATCATTTCCAAAATTGTTAAACTTTCCATCATTGTTCAAATCGTACGGACTTGGCTGACCAGTATTTACTGTGGAATAATAGTAGTAAGGATAGTCAATAGCCGTTGCTCTGCCTTGGCTCACATTTAAATAGTTTTTTATAAACGCCTTTACACCAGGTTCAGGATCTTTAATATAGTCAAATTCGTTTAGTAAAATAACGTCCGGCCGAACAGTCTGAATAATCTCGGCAATATTTCTGATTTGAGTATTAAGCCCTGAATTAAGCTGATAAATCAATATTTGCTCCGATTTTCCCATTGCGCCTTTGGGAGAATAATTATCAGATTCCATACTCACATTGTAGGTCGCAAATGTAAGCTCAGTTTTTTTCTGCGATTCTGACTGTGAAAATAGAACTTCGGAAGAAAGTATGAGAAGGATGAAAAATATTTTCTTCATATAAAATTAAATCTGCATTTCTGCATTGTTAAACATAAGTATAATAAGAAGGATACTGAGACACAGAACAAATTTGTCTCTTAAAAATACAACAAAAAAAGCTGCCACTTTTGATGACAGCTTAAATAATATAAGAAAGTCTCTTTGTATCTGATAATTTCATCACAGATAAAAAAAACAAAACGATTATTTTAGAATCTGTGGCTGCTATTTTTATGCAGGAATCTGCTGACTTAAGCAATGCAAAGTTCCAAATCCCCAAATAAAATCAATACAGCTTATTCCGATTACTTCTCTATCAGGGAAACATTCGGCTAAAATATTTAAAGCCACGCGATCGTTGCTGTCGTTAAATGTTGGTACTAAAACGCAATTATTTAAGATTAAGAAATTAGCATAACTCGCAGGCAATCTTAAATCCTCGAAATCTACACGTTTTGGCATCGGAAGCGCCACAATAACAGGAGATTTTCCGTTTTCTAATTTTGCATTTTGCAAGCGTTTCAAGTTATCCTGTAAAGGTTTGTAATTTGAATCATTTTTATCTGTTTCGACAATGGTTACAATCGTATCTTCATTTACAAATCGGCATAAATCATCGATATGACCATGAGTATCATCGCCTTCGATTCCGTCACCCAGCCAAATTACATTCGTAACACCTAGATATTCTTTAAAAACAGCTTCGTAATCTTCTTTTGTAAAACCTTGATTTCGAACCTGAATAGTAGGATGCATCAAACACTCTTCGGAAGTAAGTAAAGTTCCTTTTCCATTTACATCAATTGCACCACCTTCTACAATTACTGGTTTTCCTTTGTACGTAACTTGAGTTAAAGGCACGTCAATAAAATCAGCTATTTTACCAGGAACAAACTTATCCAATTGATAGTTTTTGTATTTCGCCCATCCATTGAAATTAAAGTTCAATGCTTCTCTTTTTGAACCATTTTTCACAATAATCGGCCCAGAATCACGCATCCAGCTTCTGTTGGTTTTATGAATGATAAATGAGACATTATTAATGTTTACACGAGCTCTCTCAAGCATATCGGCAACTTTTTCTTTTAGTTTTTCATCGGCCACAACTAAAAAAACAGTTTCAAATGTTGCTGCTTTTTTTATAAATTCTACAAAAGCCCATTGAACAGCTTCATATTTTCCCGGCCAGTCATTACCATTATGAGGAAAACACAATACAATTCCTTGCTGCTTTTCCCATTCTGCTGGAAATCTTCTATTATTTGTTGACATAAAAAGGTTCTATTTTGAAAGAGTACAAAGATAAACATTCGTTAGGATTTTAAAACATTTGAATAGAAATCATCTGATATTTCATCATTATTATCTTCTAAAAATTAAGTTAAAGATTAAATAATGAAGGCTTAATATTCTGCCGAGATTCGCTAATTACATTTGGCGAAACTAAAAAACTAACAAATGAAAAAATTAAGTATCACATTATTAGCAGCATTAGCTCTTATGACAAGCTGTAATAACGATGAAAACTCAAAAAATGAAGAAAACGAAATTGTTGCAAATGAAAACCCAGCAACCTTTAAAGAAATTGGGTCAATCACAATAGGTGGAGAAGCTGCTGCAGAAATTTCTGCTTACTGCGAGAAAACTAAGAAACTTTTTACGGTAAATAATAGTGGAACAAATCAAATTGATGTAATTGATTTATCAGATCCAAGTAAACCTGCAAAAATTGGAAAAATTGATTTAACACCTTACGAAGGCGCATCAAACAGCGTTTCTGTGTATAATGGAAAACTTGCTGTTGCTTTAGAATCAACAACAAATAAACAAGGAAACGGAAAAGTTGTAATTTTCAATACAAGTGATTACAGCTTAATAAAACAAGTAACTGTTGGAGCTTTGCCAGATATGATTACATTTTCTCCTGATGGCAAATATATTATGACTGCAAATGAAGGAGAGCCAAATACAGATTATTCATTGGATCCTAATGGAACAATCTCGATTATAGATACTAGCACTTATAATGTTACAACCCTTGATTTCAGCTCGTTCAGCAGTCAAGCTGCAGCATTAGCAAAAGATGGATTTAGGATTTCTAAATTTGTAAAAAGTTTCGCTCAGGATATTGAACCAGAATATATTACCATTTCTGATGATTCAAAAACTGCATGGGTGACTCTTCAAGAAAATAATGGTGTTGCGAAGGTAGATTTAACTTCAAAAACAATTACAGCTATCTATCCGCTTGGTTTAAAAGATTTTAATACTGCTGAAAATGCGATTGATGTAAGCGATAAAGATGATAAAATTGCCTTTAATCCATGGAAAGTAAAAGGAATGTATATGCCAGATGCAATTAGTCATTTTTCAGCAAACAACGTTCCTTACTTTGTTACAGCTAACGAAGGAGATGCGAGAGAATATGCGGCTTACTCAGATATTAAACGAATGAAAGATATGAAGCTGGACGCTGCTGTTTTCCCAGATGCTGCAACTTTAAAATTGGAAACAAATTTAGGAAGACTTAATCTTGTTACTGATATGGGTGATACTGACGGAGACGGCGATTTAGATCAAATGGTGAGTTTTGGTGCTCGCTCTTTCTCTATTTGGAATGGAAATACTGGAAAAATTGTTTACGACAGCAAAAATGATGTCGATAAAAAAACAAATGAATTTGGAACTTATGATGATAAACGAAGTGATGACAAAGGATCTGAACCTGAAGCTGTAGTTGTAGCTAAAATGGGAAATCAAAATATTTTGTTCGTTGGACTTGAAAGATCTGATGCTTTTATGACTTACGATGTAACAAATCCTGCTTCACCGCAATATTTGCAAACGGTAAAAACCGGAGATGCTCCTGAAGGGCTTCTTTTTATTCCAGCTTCAAAAAGCCCTAATAAAAGAAGTTTAGTTGTAGTAAGCAGCGAAGGTGATGGAACCATAAAGATCTATCAGCCAGATCTTAAGTAGTTAATTTTAACAAATTTATTAAGAGGGTGAAATATTAATTTTACCCTCTTTTTTTATCAAAAATTGAGTTTTTATTAACTAATTTACATAATTAAATGCCAAAATATGGGAATTATGTAAGACCTAATAGAACACAATCTAAAACATGAAGCATAATTTTGTCAGGAGTTTAATAATAAAAACAACTAAATTTTTGATATCATGAAAAAGAAATTAGCTTCCTTATCACTTTTATTCTTAGCATTTGCGGCAAGTGCTCAAAATATGGCAACGACCTCTGCGCAGTCAACTGTTGATCAACCTGCTTATAACAAATGGTCTATCGAACTTAATGGCGGTGTTAATAAACCAACACGAACAATGACTTCTGGTTATTCTACATCAACTTTGAACCCATTTCATGCTGATTTAGGCGTTCGATATATGTTTAGTCCAAAATTTGGTGTTAAACTTGATGTTGGATACGATCAGTTTACAGAACGTGACAATACTCCGAATTTTGAAAGCAGATATGTTAGAACAAGTTTACAAGGTGTTGTAAATATTGGACGAGCTTTAAATTTTGAAACCTGGACTAATACTATCGGAATCTTAGCTCATGGTGGATTTGGTGTTTCGCAAATAAGCACTGAAACTGGTTTTGGTGGTCAAGATTATATGGCACACGGAATTATTGGTTTAACGGGACAAATTAAAGTAAGTAACAGAGTTGCTTTAACTGGTGATCTTACGGGAATTGTAAACGGAAGACAAAATTGGAATTTTGACGGAATGGGCAATACTACAACTGGATCTTTTGACGGTGTTTTATTAAATGCTTCTGTAGGTTTGACGTTTTACTTAGGTAAAAATGAAAAACATGCAGACTGGGTAAGCGAAGAAGATCGATACGGAAAATTGGAAAAAAGAGTGGACTTGATAGAAAGCGGTCTTTTGGACACGGACAAAGATGGTGTTGCTGATTTATACGATTTAGAGCCAAATTCTATTGCTGGTGTTGCGGTAAACACAAAAGGACAGTCAATTGATACAAATCAAAATGGAGTACCTGATGAAATGGAAAGTTACTTAGACAAAACTTACGAAAAGAAAGGCAATGGAACTGCAACTAATAATACTGTTGAAGAACTAATTAACGGTGGTTATGTAAATGTTTACTTTGACTTTAATTCGTCTAAACCGACAAACGCTTCATTATCTGGTGTTGATTTCTTAGTTAAATATCTAAAAAATAATCGAGGAAAATCAGCTGATATTATTGGTTATGCTGACGAAATTGGAAACACAAGTTACAATCAATCACTGTCTCAAAAAAGAGCTGAAGCTGTCAAAAAAGTAGTTATTAACGCTGGTATTGATGCTTCAAGATTAAATGTAATTGGTAATGGTGAAGACACTTCTGTAAATAAAAAATCAAAAGAAGCACGTCAAATCGTGAGAAGAGTTACTTTCCAAGTAAAGTAATTTACCTATAAAGCTAAAAACCAGAAAAGGAGCTGTATCATTTTTGATACAGCTCCTTTTTATTATTTTAGAAAAACTCCTTACGAAGCTTTTCACAGCAAATTTTTGTTAATTAAATGCACAATTTGATAAAGCTCCACAGGAGTAAAATAGTTATAGCAAAGGATATACATTTGCACTATAAAGCTCCAGAGGAGTTAAATATTTATAGCATATCAATAAGACAAATAAAAAAAGCTCCAGCGGAGCGACATTTGTTAGGTAAAAAAAGATGTCACTCCGCTGGAGCTTTATATTGTAACCATTAATTCTTTGTTATAAATATTTCGCTTCTCTGAAGCTTAAAAAAGGGCAAAATAATATTATTTTGCCCTTTTTATATTTATGATAAATCTAATTATCTATCTATTGCTCTTTTTGTAATATCTCCGAAAGCATCAATTCTTCTATCTCTAAAAAATGGCCAGTTTTGACGAACATTTTCTTGTAAATCTAAATCAACTTCGGCAATTAGAATTTCTTCTTGATCGTGAGAAGCTTGCGCTAAAATTTCACCTTGAGGGCCAGCAATGAACGATGCTCCCCAAAACTGAATTCCTTCTGTTCCTTCAATGTACTTTTCAAGACCAATTCTATTTGCTGCCGCAACAAAAACACCATTTGCAACTGCATGCCCTTTCATTACATTCATCCAAGCGCCATATTGATTTTCACCATATTGTTCTTTTTCTTTTGGATGCCAACCGATTGCAGTTGGATAAAATAAAACTTCTGCTCCTTTTAAAGCTGTAATACGTGCTGCTTCTGGATACCATTGATCCCAACAGATTAAAGTTCCTACAGTTCCTTTTTTAGTTTCAATTGCTTGAAAACCTAAGTCTCCAGGTGTAAAGTAGAATTTCTCATAAAAATGCGGATCGTCTGGAATGTGCATTTTACGGTATAAACCAGCTTCTGTTCCATCAGTATCAATAATATAAGCACTATTGTGGTAAATACCAGCCATTCTTTTTTCGAAGAATGGAACGATAATAACTACTCCCAACTCTTTTGCCAATGCGCTAAAAGCAATAAATGAAGTGCTGTAAAGTGGTTCTGCTAATGCAAAATTATCTACATCTTCGCTTTGGCAGAAATAATGACTGCTATATAATTCTGGAAGCAAGATAACCTCTGCTCCTTTTCCGGCAGCATCTCTTACCCAGCTGATACATTTTTTAAGATTATTTTCGGCTACGTCATTCAAATTTAATTGAATAACCGCTATTTTATACTTTCTTTTCGGCATGACATAAAATTTAGAGTGCAAAAATAGTAAATTTTAGAGGAATGACAAACCAAGCGTATCGGGCGTTTCTAGAAAACTACAATCAAACTTTTCTAAAATTAGAAACTTTGTAAAGTTTATTTAAAAAAGAAAACCATTTCACATCAACTTAAAAAAATTAAATCTCTGCAAAATGGCTTCTCAACCTATTTTTCTTATTAGAAACTATTCAATAACCACTTTTTGAGTCAGGAATTCAGTTTCAGATTTTTTGAATTTAATTTCAAAAGTTCCTTTTGCGGTAGATTTAAATTTATAAACAGTTTTCTTTGGTTCTGGAACTTGTAGTGTACAAACTCCTGTTGGGTATTTTACATCTATCTGCAAACCTTTTACTTCACCAATAGTTGTTTCAGAAATTTTTACAAATTCACCACAAGCATTATCGATAAGATAAGTTACATCATAACTTAATTCTTCATTTACTTTTCCAGTTTCTGGTCCTTTAATTTCTGTTGCAAATGCCGCTTTTGTTTTTTCTGGAGCTGTTGCTTTATCGTCATCGTTACTACATGAAACAAATGCAGTTGTTAAAAATAATACTACTAATGCTGATGTTAATCTAATACTTTTCATATAAAATAATAATTAATTGTTAATTACTATGAAGATGTCTCAAAATTGAGATGGTTGCTTTTATAAAATGTTAAAAAACGCACCAACAAAATAATACACTAGTAATCAAGTATTTATTTTGGAATAATTTTTTGAAAAATAATGAGATTTTCTAATAAAAAGCTAAATATCTCGCATAGCCCCGGTAGAAACGGCATCCTTTTTATCCGCTTTTTAGCGGCTGAAAAGATACAGTGGATAACGGGACAAATGGTCTGGAATAAAACTTAGAACTGCTTCAAAAAAAAAACATCAGCCTTTCGACTGATGTTTTTTATGATAACTAATCTAAATTTTATTTCTTCTTTTTAAATATCATTTTAAAAAGATTCACAACACCTAAAACAACAAGTCCTAAAGCAAGTCCAATTACAAACTCTTTTATAATTGTTGGGATATTTATTGTTTCTGATAAATGGTGAAAATATGGAATATAGTGTACAAAGATACCGCCGGCAACTAATAGCAAGGCTATTGTACCAATTACGGTTAAACTCTTGATCACTAATGGAAGTCCTTTTACTAAAAGATTTCCAATGAAGTTTGATATACTTTTTTCTCCTTTGCTAAATTTGATCAGTTTATAGCCAGCTTCATCCATTCTAACGATAAGAGCAACAATACCATAAACTCCAATTGTTGCCACCAAAGCGATTATTGACGTTACAGCGATTTGCTGTGAAATTGGTTTTCCTATAACAGTTCCAAGTGCAATAATTACGATTTCAACTGATAGAATAAAATCGGTTACGATTGCTGATTTTATTTTGCCTTTTTCGGCTTCTATAATTTGTTCTTCTGTAAAAGTTTCTTCTGTAATTCCTTCAGATTCTTCATGACTGTGAGGGAAAATAAATTCGTAAATCTTTTCTGCACCTTCATAAGCTAAGAAAAGTCCGCCTAGAACAAGAATTACAATGATTGCAATAGGAAAAAATGCACTTAACAAAAATGCAATTGGCAAAATGATAATTTTATTAAGAAGTGAACCTTTACTGATTGCCCACAATACAGGAAGTTCTCTTGAAGAAGCAAATCCCGATGCTTTCTCTGCATTTACAGCTAAATCATCGCCTAAAATTCCTGCTGTTTTCTTTGCTGCAACTTTACTCATTACGGCTACATCATCCATAATTGCTGCAATATCGTCTAGTAATACGAAAAAACCTGATGCCATTGATATTTGTTTTTGTTTAAATTTAGTTGTGCGAATCTAAGACTTTTTATGCTAATCTTAATGATGTAAAATCACAATTAATTCCTAACTGCACTGTCCTAACAGCACCCAAATAATTATAAAAATAAATACTGTGCTAAAACAACCGCATCCTAATTTCTTAGCACCATAACCTGCAATTAATCCTCTAACTATATTATTCATATCTTTTATTTTTAAACTACTGTAAATTTGATAATTAAAGATGAGATTGACTTACATTACTTATAAAAAAAGTTTCATTATTTTATGGACATAAAAAAAACACCAGCATTTCTGCTGGTGTTTTTCTGGTGAGTAAAAAGATGCAAATATGCGCATCTCTTCATTATTTTCAACTACTAAATTATTTTACTTCGTGGGTTTGGTTTCTGAAAACCAATTTTCCATCGAAAGCATCAATTAAAATAATACTGTCTGTTGTAATATTGTTTGCCAAGATTTCTTTTGACAACTGGTTCAGCACTTCTCTCTGAACAATACGTTTCACTGGTCTTGCACCAAACTGAGGATCATATCCTTTTTCAGATAAGTAAGCAACAGCTTCTGGCGTAGCATCCATTGTGATACCTTGCAAAGCAAGCATTTTTGTAACACTCTTAAGCTGCAAGCCTACAATTTTCGAAATATTATCAACTGTTAATGGCGTAAACAATACAATTTCATCAATACGGTTTATAAATTCCGGACGAACTGTTTGTTTCAATAAGCCTAAAACTTCAACTTTAGCAGCTTCAGTAGTATCTTCAATACTTCCTTTTAGATTCTCAAACTTTTCTTGTATAATCTGGCTTCCCATGTTAGAAGTCATGATAATAATTGTGTTTTTAAAATCGGCAAGACGACCTTTATTGTCCGTCAATCGACCTTCATCTAAAACTTGCAATAAAATATTGAAAGTATCTGGATGTGCTTTCTCTATCTCGTCTAATAAAACTACAGAATATGGTTTCCTGCGAACAGCTTCTGTTAACTGACCACCTTCATCATAACCTACATATCCTGGAGGTGCACCAACCAAACGGCTCACGCTGTGACGTTCTTGATACTCACTCATATCGATACGAGTCATAGCATTTTCATCATCAAAAAGATATTCAGCCAATGCTTTTGCAAGTTCTGTTTTACCAACACCGGTAGTTCCTAAAAATAAGAATGTACCAACAGGTTTTTTCAAATCTTGCAAGCCTGCACGACTTCTGCGAACAGCATCACTTACTGCTTCAATTGCCTCTTCTTGTCCTACAACACGTTTGTGCAACTCGTCTTCAAGATGTAAGAGTTTCTCTCTTTCAGTCTGAAGCATTTTCATTACAGGAATACCTGTCCATTTTGCTACAACTTCGGCAATATCTTCTCTTGTTACTTCTTCTTTAATTAAAGAAGTTCCTGATTGAAATTCTTGCAGTTGTTTTTGCAATGCTTCAAGACGTTCTTGCGCTTCTTTTATTTTTCCGTAACGTATTTCAGCTACTTTTCCATAGTCACCGTCACGTTCAGCACGTTCAGCTTCATATTTAAAATCTTCAATTTCTAATTTTACAGCCTGAATTCCGTCCACAATATCCTTTTCAGATTTCCATCTTGCATAGATCTCGTTACGTTCTTCTTTCAGATTTGCTAAATCCATGCGAAGGATTTTCAGCTTACTTTCTTCTTTCTCACGCTTTATCGCTTCAATTTCGATTTCAAGCTGCATAATTTTACGATCCAAAACATCTAATTCCTCAGGTTTTGAATTGATTTCCATACGCAGTTTTGAAGCAGCTTCGTCCATTAAGTCAATAGCTTTATCTGGTAAGAAACGGTTTGTAATATAACGCTGCGAAAGTTCAACAGCCGCAATAATAGCTTCGTCTTTAATTTGAACTTTATGATGCGTTTCGTACTTTTCTTTAATACCACGTAAAATTGAAACTGCACTTTCGGTATCTGGCTCATCAATTAATACCTTTTGGAAACGTCTTTCTAAAGCTTTATCTTTTTCAAAATACTTTTGATATTCATCTAAAGTAGTTGCTCCAATGGCTCTTAACTCACCACGAGCCAAGGCTGGTTTCAAGATATTAGCCGCATCCATTGCTCCTTCTCCTCCACCCGCACCTACAAGTGTATGAATCTCATCAATAAATAAAACGATATCACCTTCGGCAGATGTAACTTCTTTTACCACCGATTTTAAACGTTCTTCAAATTCTCCTTTAAACTTAGCTCCTGCAATCAAAGCTCCCATATCTAATGAGAAAACGATTTTATCTTTTAAGTTTTCAGGAACGTCTCCATCAACAATTCTGTGCGCTAAACCTTCTGCAATTGCAGTTTTACCAACTCCGGGTTCTCCAATCAACATTGGATTGTTTTTCGTTCTTCGAGTTAGAATCTGCAATACGCGTCGAATTTCTTCATCGCGCCCAATAACTGGATCTAATTTTCCTGTACGAGCTAATTCGTTTAAGTTTTTTGCGTACTTATTTAATGAATTATAAGTTTCTTCGGCAGATGCTGATGTTACTCTTTCACCTTTTCGAAGTTCTTCGATAGCAGCTTTTAAGCCTTTTCCTGTAACACCTTGATCTTTTAAAATTTGTGAAACTTTGCTTTTTGAGTCGAAAATAGCTAAAATTAAATGCTCGATCGAAACATATTCATCGTTCATTTTTTGTGCTATAATTTCGGCTTCATTCAAAGCTTTGTTTGCGTCTCTTGAAAGCAGAATATCGCCTCCTGAAACTTTTGGAAAGCTTTCAATTGTGCTGTCTAATATTTGTAAAAACAACGGCACATTTACATTGAGTTTTTTCAAAATAAACGGTGCAACATTTTCATCTACTTCAAAAATAGCTTTAAAAATGTGTTCGTTTTCTATTTGCTGCTGACCATTTCGTTGTGCCAACTGTTGTGACAGCTGAATGGCTTCCTGCGATTTAATTGTAAACTTGTTTATGTTCATATTTTTTCGATTTGATTGATTTATTTGCTTGATTTTCAATAGGATTAAAGTTACAATTTATTAAGTTACATTTTTAACCTAAATAATTTAACTTTGCATTTTAACAAACAAATTATATTCCATAGTAAAAAAGCAGACAAAACGACATGAAAAACAACTAAATCGCTTATTTTAAATGTCAAAAAGTCATAAAACAAGTCAAATATGAGTTTTTTAAATTCAATCTTCGGAAGTTCAGAGAACTCAGAAGCACCAAAAAGTAAAGTAAACTGGACAGAATTAACAGATATTCTTCAATTAATGGAGATCGAAGCGATCTCAAATGAAAAACCAGTAGTTATTTTTAAGCATAGCACAAGATGCAGTATCAGCCGTATGGCACTGAAACAATTTGAAAGAGATTTTGATCTTGAAAATGTAGTCGATGCTTATTTTCTTGATTTAATTGCACATCGTGATATATCAAATGAAATTGCAAGCAAATTTGGTGTTTATCACGAATCTCCACAATTGATTTTAATCAAAAATGGAAAAGCCGTTTATGATGTTTCGCACAGCGATATTGATGCTGAAGCATTGAAAAGTAAAGTATAAATTGATGTGAAATGATTTTTGTAAAAAGTGAAATGTGAGATGCAAACTTATTGTTACATCTCACATTTCACTTTTTACATTTAACAAATAACACAATTAAAAACTTTCCCCAGATCCACCGCCGCTAAATCCACCGCCGCCAAAATCCATCGGAGAATCTGTTTTTACTTCTGGTTTCATACCAAAAGTTGAAGCCACAATTAAAGCTTCGGCATTTAAAATTGCATTAGAATTATTTATTCTGTCTGGTTTAAAAGTTAATCCTTCTTCTTTATTTTTCAACTTTTGAATAGATAAATACGCTATCGCAAACATCACTAATCCGCCAAGCGTTAATGCCACTTCGATTGGTAAAACAGAGTAATAGAATCGAATCGTAAAAATAGAAAATCCTATTGCCGCAAAGCTAATCCAAAGCATGATTCTGTCTCTTGTTCTCAAAGCTTGAACCAAGTAAACAATTGGCACTATAAAAGTAAAGGCATAAAAGAAGAAAGCAAACGGAATATCCTGACCAGGAAGAACATCTACTCCTAAAAGCTCAAAAGAAAGCTCTCTTACAACTAAATAATTGCAAGAAAGATAAAATAGAATCAGACAAAAGCTGTTTGCTAAGATGAGTCCATCACGAAAATAAACTTCGGTTAGATTTTTTATTTTTCCTTTAGTTAAGAAATAAAAACCAGCCGAAACTAACATTGCAACGAAAGGCAAGATCGTTTTTCCAATATCGCCAATTTCAAACATTCCATAAAATAAAACGGCGGTACTTGCGATACAAAAAACCAGCATAGAAAGTGGATGCAAGTATCTTCTATAGGTTAAAAATGAAGCAATAGCAACAAAAACAGCAATACTAATTTCTTGCCCTTCTGTGCTGATTGCGACTGCAAAACCAATATTTAATGGAATTCCCAAAATAAAAGCATCATCTAAACCATGTCTGTAATAATTTTGATTACCCAAAAGTTCTGCTCCTGCAATACCAACTCCTGCAAAAAGATAACAGCAAATTTTAAAATAGAAATCTTCACCGCTGAGTCCAATTAATGAAATGGCGCCGCAAATCGACGAGTACAAGAATGATCCTAATAGAAAAAATCCTAATCGAACCAAAATATTACTTTGACTTCTAAATGCCGGTAATACATTCTTAATTATCTTTTTTTGCTCTTTACTAATAAAACCTCCGCTTTCCAAAGTTTCCGCTTCTTCAACTAGAGCTAAATTATTCAGTAGATTTTTGTTGTGTAGTATCATTCGGCTATTTCTTTATGGAAGTTTTTAATCAGTTTTATAAATAGCACAATTGAACCAATGAAATAGGCCGGCAAAAGGAAAATAAAAAGTTCCCAAATGTCTGAAAAATCTATGTGTTCAAAAATTCTAAATAAGACAATATTCAATCCGATATAAGCGTAAACAATCATAAAAACATACAATGACATTGCTTTTAAATCATGACTGACTTTATAAAAATAATACGATGAAGCCGCTAAAATACAGGCAAAAATCATCCAGAAAAATTCGTGATTAACTAAATTACTTATTGAAGCAATTGCTATAATATGCAAAGCAAATGTTTGATAAATTATAGCAAAATGAGTTTTTAAACTGATTCTAAAGCTATAAACTGCCCACAAAATAAGCAGAACTCCAAGCATAATTGCCGAATAACTTAAGGTTTGATTGTCATAGAAACTATTATTCTCATTAAAAATATCCTGCGGTGTTACCGAAAGCCCTACGTAAGCAGCTAAACCAGTCACTGCAATCGTTAAAACACTTTTATTATCAAAATAATAAGCACAAACAAAGCTGACAATCGTTGGTACTAAAGTTGCCAAACCATAATGTGTTCCAAAAGTTTTATATTGAAACTGAAGATATCCAATAAAAATGCAAGTCAAAATATTCGCCAATAGAACCAAATACTCTAAAACAGGATTATCAAAAGTAGTTTCTGTTTTTTGAAAACCTTTTGAATTTTTAAAACAGTAATAAAAACAACCTGCTATAATTATGAGCAAGATCGAAAGAAGAGCAATATGCCCAATAGTATCAATATTATTATAAATCAAAATTCCAATTCCAGAAGTAAAAAGCAAAACCGAAAAATAGAGCAATAATTTTAACTCTGCATTTAGAGAAAATATTTTCAAACTTCGATATTTATTAATCTCCTGAAACTGATTCTCAGTAATAAGATTTTTCTCAAGAAGAGCTTGAGCAGCCTGTTCATCAAATCGCGTCATATCTTTAATTTAAAAATAATAGATTCTCAAATTTAAAGAATTAGGTCGAAATTTCTTAAATTTCAAAAATATATTTTGCTGCATAAAAAAAACCGATTTGTAAGTTTTACAAATCGGTTCTATTATTTTGAAAGAAGATCTTTTAAAAAGCATTTTTCATTTTATCTTTAATCGCATCTAAACATAAATTATTGATGCTTCCTTCATGTGTGTGTTTGGTCTCTTTTGGAGATTTATACGTTCCTGCTTCCAATTGTTCGGCAACAGCTTTGTAAGCGTCTCTAAAAGGCATTCCTTCTACAACCATTTCATTTAATGTATCGACAGTAAACAAGTAATCGTATTTTTTATCTTCTAAAATATGATCTTTTACAGTAATGTCTTTTATAGAGAAAATAGCAATATCTAAACAAGATTTTAAAGTTTGAATTGCAGGAAACAATCCTTCTTTTAAAAGCTGTAAATCTCTGTGATAACCACTTGGAAGATTATTGGTAATTAAAGTAATTTCGTACGGAAGCGCCTGAATCTTATTGCATTTTCCTCTTATTAATTCGAAAACATCAGGATTCTTTTTATGAGGCATAATGCTTGAACCTGTTGTAAGATGTGCTGGAAGACCAATAAAGTCAAAGTTTTGACTCATATACAAACAAACATCCATAGCAAACTTTGATAGTGTTCCTGCAACGCTTGTCATAGCAAAAGCAACTGTTTTCTCTGCTTTTCCGCGGCTCATTTGCGCAGCAACGACATTGTATTTCAAGGTTTCAAAACCTAATTCCTGCGTTGTAAATGTTCTGTTGATTGGGAACGAGCTTCCGTAACCTGCAGCAGATCCTAACGGATTCTGGTCTACAATTTTTGAAGCTGCGTTCAACATCGTAACATCATCAATTAAGCTTTCGGCATAAGCAGAAAACCACATTCCGAATGATGATGGCATTGCGATTTGTAAATGCGTATAACCTGGCAATAATACATTTTGATGTTTCTCTGCTGATTCCATCAACAAGTCAAACAATGTTTTTACTTGCTCTTTTATCGCTTTTAACTCGTCTTTTAAATACAAATGAACATCTACTAAAACCTGATCGTTACGAGAACGTGCGGTGTGGATTTTTTTTCCAGCATCGCCTAGTTTTACTGTTAGAAGATATTCGATTTTAGAATGTACGTCTTCGAAACTGTCTTCGATTTCGAAATTTCCAACTGCGATATCTGCGATGATTTCGTTTAAAGCATCAACTAAAGAAGTTGTTTCTTCTTGAGTTAGCAAACCAATCTGTCCCAACATTTTGGCATGTGCAATAGAACCTAGAGCATCGTATTTTGCTAAAACCAAATCTAGTTCACGATCGTTTCCAACGGTAAATTGTTCGATTTGTTTATCTGTTGGTATTCCTTTTTCCCAAAGTTTCATAAGATGTATGTTTTTTTGCTTCACAGAGATACTCAAAGTATGCTCAGAGATTCACAAAGTTTCTTTTTTTTCGTTTCTTTCTTAGTTTCCGAATGCCCTAGCCCCGATAGTAGTGGAAATCCTTTTGTGTCCGCCGCGGCGGATAGAAAAGATTGGAACGGATAGCGGGATTAGCTCCTAATCTTTCGACTAAGCTCAGGATTCTTTATAATTTAAAGAAATCTGTTAGTATTTTTATATACAAGTCGACTCCTTCTTCAATTTCATTTACAAAAATAAATTCGTCTGCTGAATGTGAACGCAATGTTTCTCCTGGTCCTAATTTTAAAGACTGACAACTTAAAACTGACTGATCTGAAAGTGTTGGCGAACCGTATGTTGTTCTTCCTAAAGCAATCCCTGCCTGAACTAAACCGTGTGCAACTGGAATAGAAGATGCGTTTAAATGCATGGATCTTGGTGTTACTTCGGCGTTTACATTTGCTTTTACCACTTCAAGAATTTCTGCGTTTGTATAACGATCTGTTACACGAATATCAACTACTAAATCACATTCTGAAGGCACTACATTATGTTGCTTTCCTGCATTAATCTGTGTTACGGTCATTTTTACAGGACCTAAAACATCTGAGATTTTGTCGAATTTATAGTTTTTAAACCATTCCATTACCGGAATTGATTTGTATAAAGCATTATCGTCGTTTTGATGTGCGGCGTGGCTTGCGGTTCCTTTTACTTTTACATCAAGAACCAAAAGACCTTTTTCGGCAACTGCTAATTGCATTAAAGTTGGTTCTCCAACAATGGCGCAATCTAATTCTGGTAAACTTTTTAAAACGCTGTTTAAACCGTTTTTTCCGCTGCTTTCTTCCTCGGCGGAAGCCACAATTACGATATTATGCGATAAGTTTTGATTTTCGTAAAAATGCACAAATGTTGCTAGTAATGAAACCAGACAACCGCCTGCGTCGTTGCTTCCTAAACCAAATAATTTGCCGTCTTTTTCAATGGCTTTAAATGGATCGTTTGTATAAGCTTGGTTTGGTCGTACAGTATCGTGATGTGAATTTAGTAAAAGTGTCGGCTTCTTTTCGTCGAAGTATTTGTTGAAAGCCCACACATTATTGTTTTCTCTTTTGAAAGGAATCTCGTTTTGATTGAACCAATTTTCGATTAACAGAGCCGTTTGATCTTCTTCACTTGAAAATGAAGGGGTTTCGATAAGACTTTTTAATAAACTAATTGCTTCTTGAGTAAGCGTTGCAATATTTTTCATAGTTATGGTTTCTTTGCCACGATCCCGATAGCTATCAGGACGAAGTCACAAAGTTTTTTTAATTAAATCGTGACATTTTTAATTTGCGCAAATTTCTTAAATTAAATTTTAAAAGCACTGCGCAGTCATGTTTTTTTGCCACTAATTGCACGAATTTTCACAAATTATCTTTTTGTCACAGATTTAAAATCAAAATAAACTTTTTACTGTACTTCTAAAATTATTTTCTCTTTTAACAGAAAAAATTAATGTCAATTTGTGTAATTCGTGGCAATACGTTTTATAATGTTATGGTTGTATGCAGAACATCTGGATTTTGGAGCATTTTGTGATGCCCAATTTTGATTTTCTGTACACCTCTTGATAAACTATTGAAGCAATTGTCTAATTTTGGAATCATTCCAGAATGGATTACTTTTTCTTCTTTTAGTCTATTATATAATGCTTCGTTGATTTCTTTTATAACGGAAGAATCGTCTTCTGAATCTTGCAAAACGCCTTGTTTTTCAAAACAATACGCGAGTGTAACATCAAAAAATTCAGATAAAGCAATTGATAATTCACTTGCAATAGTATCAGCATTTGTATTTAGTAATTGTCCGTTTTTGTCGTGTGTGATTGCACAGAAAACAGGTACAATTCCAGCTTCCAATAAAGTCGCCAGTAATTTGGTATTAACTTGTTTTACATCGCCTACAAATCCATAATCAATAGTTGGATGATTTCTTTTTACGGATTGAATTAAATTTCCATCGGCTCCAGAAAAACCAACTGCGTTATTGTCTTTTGCCTGCAATTGAGCAACAATATGTTTGTTGATTTGCCCTGCGTAAATCATGACCACGACATCAAGCATCGGAGCATCAGTGATTCGGCGTCCGTCAATCATCTGCGGAACCAAACCAATACTCTGCGCCATTTTTGTAGCCGATTTTCCACCACCGTGAACTAAAACTTTATAACCTTCGATTTTAGAAAAATCGGCTAAGAATTGTTCTAATTCTGCTGGATTATCAATGATGTTTCCACCTATTTTTATTACTGATACGTTCATTTCTTTTAAGGTTCAAAGAGACAGAGGTTCAGAGGAACAAAGGCTTTGTTACGGTTTTAAAACCTTTGAACCTTTGTCGCTTTGTACCTTTGCGTCTAAATTTACAATTTCTTAAGAATCTTCTGTAAAACTAATTGTGCTGAATACGTTCTGTTATTTGCCTGTTCAATTACGATTGAACTTTCTCCGTCTAGAACTTCATCGCTTACAATTACGTTACGACGAACTGGAAGACAGTGCATAAACTTTCCGTTATTGGTTAAAGCCATTTTTTCGGCTGTTACAGTCCAATTTGAATCGCTGTTGGTTACTTTTCCGTAATCGTTGAAGTTACTCCAGTTTTTCACGTAAACGAAATCAGCATTCTCAAAAGCTTTGTTTTGATCGTATTCTATTTTGCACTCTTGCGTGATTTCCGGGCTTAATTCATAACCTTCAGGATGTGTGATTACAAAATCCATATCTTTTTGCATCTGCATCATTTCTACGAATGAATTAGCCACTGCCTGAGGCAAAGCTTTTGGATGTGGTGCCCAAGAAAGAACCACTTTTGGTTTGTGTTTCGTTTTGTGTTCTTCCATTGTAATAGCATCTGCCAAAGATTGTAACGGGTGACGAACTGCACTTTCCATATTCACAATTGGCACGGTAGCATATTTCAAAAATCCTGAAATTACAGTTTCTTGATAATCTTTTTCTTTATCAATTAATCCTGCAAAAGCACGGATTGCAATAATATCACAATATTGAGAAACTACTTCTGCAGCTTCTTTAATGTGCTCTGAAGCACCAGAATTCATAACTGCGCCGTCTTCAAACTCTAATGTCCATCCTTCGTTGGTAAAATTCATTACCATAACGTTCATTCCTAGATTTAAAGCCGCTTTTTGAGTACTCAAACGCGTTCTTAAACTCGGATTGAAGAATAACATTCCCAGAGTTTTGTTTTTACCTAATTTTTTATTTTTAAGCGGATCCTTTTTGATTTTGATCGCACTTTTAACCCATTTTGATAATGAGTCGATATCTTTTATTGAAATATAATTCATTTGTTTTCTGTTTAATCGGTTAATCGTTAAATTGTTTAATCGGTTTACCCACTTAACAAATCTAACTTATATACTTTTATTAAAAATAGTTCTGGATTGTTTTTCATTTATATCGATTAACCGATTAAACAAATAAACAATTAAACAATCTTTGTAAACGGAATTTCATCTTTTAATGCTTTTAAAATAAAATTATCATTTAATCCGTTGACGATCCAGGTTTCAATATTAGCAGCTTTTGATATTCCTGCCGCTTCTATTTTTGATTGCATTCCTCCTGTTCCGTGCGATGATTTCGATTCTCCGATTTCTTTTTCCAATGTTTTTAAATCAGTCACTAATTTAATCGTTTCCGGAACTTCATCATAAATCGATTCTTTGGTGTAAATTCCGTTTGTATTGGTCGCGATTATCAGAATATCAACATTTAAAAGAACCGCTGTTAAAGCTGCTAATTTATCGTTATCCCCAAACCGAATCTCATCTGTGGCAACAGTATCATTTTCATTAATAATCGGAATGTAATTGTTTTTAACCAATACATTAATTGTATTTACAATGTTCTTTTTGGTCTGCTCTTTTTCAAAATCAGAATATGAAAGTAAACACTGTGAAGTATTTAACCCTAAATCCTTAAAATTTTCATTGTAAATCCGCATTAAATGAGGCTGTCCAATAGAAGCTAAAGCCTGTTTCACAAAAACATCTTTATCTTGATTATCCAGTTTTACAAATTGTTTTGCGGCTGCAATTGCTCCTGAACTAACTATGATAAATTCATATTTATCGTTTAGCGCTGCAATCTGTATTCCAAGGTCTTCAATCTTTCCCCGCGAGATATGATTGGTTTCTTTGGTTAAAGTATTACTTCCTATTTTTAATAAAATCCTTTTTTTGCTCATTTTTTTTAAGGTGCTAAGGTTCTAAGATGCAAAGATTCTAAGTTTTTTCACTTAGAATTTTCTAATTATCTAATTGCCTTAATTTTCACATTATTTCAATTACCTAATCTGTCCTTCTCCGTAAACATACCATTTATTAGTAACCAAATGCTGCAAACCAATTGGACCTCTTTGATGCAGCTTATCTGTGCTTATTGCAAGTTCTCCACCTAAGCCAAATTGTCCGCCGTCTGTAAAACGGGTTGAAGCATTTTGGTAAACTGCCGCCGCATCTATGGCTTCCATAAATTGCTGTGCAGCATCATTATCTCTTGAAATAATAGCAGCAGAATGCCCGCCGCAGTATTTATTTATTTTTTCAATTGCATTTTCCTGAGAATCAATTGTTCCAATTACGATTTTATAATCTAGAAATTCTTCATACCAAATATCTTCATTTTGAAGTGTTTTCGTATTTTCAAAATTCTCTAAGGACTTATCAACAATAACTTCAACTTTTGCTTCAATCAAGGTTTCAATCAACATTGCTGTAAAACCTTCAAAATTTGGCAGTTTAGAATCTATTAAAACCTTATCAACTGCATTACAGGCCGAAATTTTTGCTGTCTTTGCATTCAAAATAACTTTTAAAGCTAAATCTGTGTCTGCTTTCTCATGAACGTAAACAAAATTATTTCCGCGTCCGCTTACAATAACTGGACAAGTTGCATGAGCTTTTACGAACTCAATTAGTTTCTCTCCGCCTCTTGGAACTATTAAATCAACTTTTTGAGTTGGTTTTTCTAAAAACGCCTGAGTTTCTGTTCTATTATAATTCAGATATTCTACCCAGTCCTTTGAAACTTCATTTTCTTCTAAAGCTTGATGCCAAAGACTTACGATTTTCAAGTTTGACTTTAAAGACTCTTTTCCTCCTTTTAATAAAATCTTATTTCCGGACTTAAAAGCGATTCCACCGGCTTCTATGGTAACATCAGGACGTGATTCGTAAATAATTAAAATCGTTCCGAAAGCAGCGGTTTTATTAATAACTTTAATTCCATTATCGTGAGTAAAATGAAAACGCTCAACGCCAACAGGATCTTCCTGAGAAGCTAGTTGGTTTAACGATAAAATCATTTCGTCGACCTTTTTATCATCTACTTTTAAGCGTTCTTCCATAGCTAAATCTGAGCCGTCGTAATCAGCAAGATCTTCTTGATTAGTCAAGATAATTTGATTCCGCTCCTGCTCGACCAGCTTTGCCATAGATCGCAAAACGAGATTGCGTTTTTCAATTGATAATGGATTCATTTTTTTGGTTTAATTGGTTAATTAGTTTAACTGTTTAATCGTTAATTCGTTTAATCGATTAAACGAATTAACATTATAGTTCTTCCAAACTTTCTTTTAACGCTTTCACAAACGTATCAATATCCGCTTTTTTCACAGTCAAAGGCGGTAAAATTCTTAATAGATTTTTATTGTTTGCGCTTCCTGTAAAAATGTGTTTTTCGATAATTAACTTCTTTCTTAAAGCAGCTACATCAAAATCAAACTCTACTCCAAGCATTAAGCCTTTTCCTTTTACTTGTTTGATACCTTCAACTTCTTTGATTTTTTCTAAGAAATACTCATAAACTTCGTTTACATTTTTCTGTAAATCCAGTTTTTCAATTACATCTAAAACGGCAATTCCTGCTACACAAGACAAGTGGCTTCCGCCGAAAGTAGTTCCCAATAATCCGAAACTTGCTTCAAATTTTGGAGAGATTAAAATCGCTCCAACCGGGAATCCGTTCCCCATTCCTTTTGCAACTGAAATAATATCAGCGTTGATTCCGTGATGTTGGAATGCGAAGAATTTTCCGCTTCTTCCATATCCTGATTGTACTTCATCTAAAATCAAAACAACATCGTGTTTCTTACATGCTTTTTCTAAAGCCTGAAAAAATTCAGTTGTTCCTTGATCTAAACCTCCAACTCCTTGAATTCCTTCGATAATTACTGCTGTAACATCGCCTTTAGCCAATTCAGCTTCAACTAATTCAATTTGGTTTAGTGGTAAAAAAGTAACTTCTTGCTGTGCATTTAGCGGCGCAACGATTTTCTTATTATCTGTAACGGCAACTGCTGCAGAAGTTCTTCCGTGGAAAGAATTATCAAAAGCGACAACTCTCGATTTTCCGTTATGAAAAGACGCTAATTTTAAAGCATTTTCATTTGCTTCAGCACCTGAACTGCATAAAAACAATTCGTAATCTTCAAGACCAGAAAGCTTTCCTAATTTCTGAGCCAATTCCACCTGCAAAGGATTCTGAATCGCATTTGAATAAAATCCTAAATGGTCTAATTGATTTTTAAGTTTTGCTACATAATCCGGTTGAGTGTGTCCAATAGAAATCACACCATGTCCGCTGTATAAATCTAAATATTCTACTCCTTTGTCGTCAATAATTGTACAATCTATTGCTTTTACTGGAGTGATGTTGTATAATGGGTAAACGTTGAATAAGTTCATTTTGTTTTTTGTTTATTTTGTTTCAGGTTTCAGGTTTCAAGTTAACTTGCAACATGAATCTTTAAACTTGAAACTATTATTAAAATCCGCTTGGTTTCAAATGTAAACCTGTGGTTTCTTCTAATCCGAACATTAAATTCATGTTCTGAATCGCTTGTCCTGAAGCACCTTTGGTTAAGTTATCTATAATTGATGTTATGAGAACCCGGTTTCCTTTTTTCAATAAACTAATTATACATTTATTCGTCTGCACCACTTGTTTCATATTGATGTTTGCTGTGGTAACGGTTACAAAAGGCTCATTTTTATAGAAATCCTCATATTTAGCAACCAATTGCTCTAAACTATCATCAGAAAGTGTATATAATGTTGCAAAAATTCCTCTTGGAAAATCTCCTCTATTCGGAATAAAAAGCAATTCGCTGTCAAAATCGTCTTGTAACTGAACCAAACTTTCTGAAATCTCTCCTAAATGCTGGTGTTCAAAAGCTTTATAGTGTGACATATTATTGTTTCTCCAGCTGAAATGAGAAGTTTCTGAGAGACTTACTCCTGCTCCTGTACTTCCAGTTGTAGCATTAATATGAACGTCGTTATTCAACAAATTATGTTTTGCTAATGGTAATAAAGCTAATTGAATAGCTGTGGCAAAACAACCTGGATTTGCGATATAATTTGCTTTTTTGATTTCAGCTTTGTTTATTTCAGGCAATCCGTAAACAAAATCTTTTCCTTCGAAATGAGCGTCTTTGTTCAATCTAAAATCATTTCCTAAATCAATGATTTTAGTATGGCTTGCGAATTTGTTTTCTTTCAAAAAAGAAATAGACTTTCCGTGACCTAAACACAAGAAAACAACATTTACATTTGGATTTATTTCATCCGTGAAATTCATTTCAATATCTCCCATCAAATCTTGGTGCGCCACAGTAAGTGGTTTTCCAGCATTTGTTGTGCTGTAAACAAAATCAATGTTTACTTTGGGATGATACATTAAAATTCTGATGAGTTCTCCGGCCGTGTAGCCCGAACCACCAATTATTCCGACATTAATCATGATCTAATTGATTTACAGATGAAAATATGTTTTGTGCATTACCAAGAATTTTGATAAATCCTTTTGCATCATCAGATGTCCATGCATTGTTCATTTCTCCATACTGACCAAAACCTGTGTTCATCAAATCATTTTTAGATTCAATTCCGTCAAGTGAGAAATGATATGGTTTTAATGAAACTGTAACAGTTCCATTTACTGTTTTTTGAGTGTCTTGCAAGAAAGTTTCAATGTTTCTCATCACTGGATCTAAGAATTGACCTTCATGAAATAACATTCCGTACCAGTTTCCTAATTGTTCTTTCCAGTATTGCTGCCATTTTCCTAGAGTGTGTTTCTCTAATAAATGGTGTGCTTTTATGATAATTAAAGGCGCAGCCGCTTCAAAACCAACTCTTCCTTTAATTCCGATAATTGTATCTCCAACATGAATATCTCTACCAATTGCGTAAGCATTTGCTAGTTTTTCAAGAACTACGATATTATTAGATGGTTTATCTGTTTTACCGTTTATTCCAACTAATTCACCTTGTTCAAAATGAAGTGTTACTTTTTCTTCTCCTTCTTTTTTTAATTGAGAAGGATAAGCTTCACTTGGCAACGGCTGACCTGAAGTTAGAGTTTCTTTTCCTCCAACACTTGTTCCCCAAAGTCCTTTATTGATAGAATATTGCGCTTTTTCCCAAGAATAGTGAACTCCGTTTTGAGCCAAATAATCTACTTCTTCTTGTCTTGATAATTTTAAATCTCTAATTGGAGTAATGATTTCAATTTCTGGAGCAATAGTTTGGAAAATCAAATCAAAACGAATTTGGTCATTTCCTGCACCTGTACTTCCATGTGCAATCGCGCTGGCTCCTACTTTTTTAGCATATTTTATTGCTTCAATCGCCTGAAAAACACGCTCCGCACTTACTGATAATGGATAAGTATTATTTTTTAATACGTTTCCAAAAATCAAATATTTTATAGCTTTATCATAATATTTGTCAACGATTGTAAGATTTGCGTGTTGCGCACTTCCTAATTCGTAAGCTCTTTTTTCTATTGCTGATAATTCTTCTGCATCAAAACCTCCTGTATCAACAAGCACAGTATGAACTTCGTATCCTTTTTCGTTCTTTAAATATTTCAAACAATAAGAGGTGTCTAATCCTCCGCTATAAGCTAATACTACTTTTTTCATAATGTTACTTTTTTAAAAATAAGGCTTGTTTAATGGTTCTCAGTCTATTAAGAACTTTTTCGTTAAAAGGGTGTTTTGGCGGTATTTTTTGTTTTTCCTTTGGATCATACAACATACCTGTGCATAAACACATTTTGTTTTCTTTACTTTGTAAAATTTGATAATTGGTACAGGTTTTACAGCCTGCCCAAAAACTAGGATCAGTTGTAAGTTCTGAGAAAGGAACTGGTTTGTAACCTAAATCCGAATTGATTTTCATTACAGCTAAACCAGTTGTAATACCAAATATTTTAGCGTCTGGATACCTTTGCAGTGAATAATCAAAAACTTTAGACTTGATTTTTTTTGCCAATCCTAAACTTCTATAATCAGGATGAACAATTAAACCAGAATGCGCCACGAATTTTCCGTGCTGCCAGCTTTCGATATAACAAAAACCTGCAAATTTCCCGTCTGCCAGAGCAATCATTGCATCACCATTCGACATTTTTTTCTGAATATACTCAGGAGTTCTTTTAGCAATCCCCGTGCCTCTTAACAAGGCCGATGATTCTATCGTATCGCAAATTTCTTGTGCGAATTTGAAGTGTTCTTCCTGAGTAACAACAATAGAGATCTTCATTTCAATAATTGAAGTTAGAGTTAAAAATTAAAGCATACTGTTTGGTTTGAAATTCAGAATTGAATCCAATAAAATTAAGCAAAATAGAAGTAACATTCTCAAAATCAAAATATTGATTAAGAAAATTCACAAAATAATAAATACTTTTAGGATATGTTTGTCCAATGGACAAATTATGTAATTTCAAAATGAAAAAGGAGTATGAATAAATATACGGCTAAAAACTCAATGAATACTATATAGATAGTATCCGTACTTCGGGAGAAGTACTAGGTGAGTTTGTCCGTGACAAAGAAGTTATATGTAAACTTATTTTATTCATTGGGGCAAAAGTACACAAAAAATTAATTCACAAAACAAAATTTTTAAAATATAACATTTTTTTAGCGAAATGTTAATTACCTAAAATAAAAAACCCGATAGCCATTAATAACTATCGGGTTTTAAACATTTTAACTTTTACGTTCTTTAGTCCTTAGTAAACGGTATTACTTGTCCGTTAGCCAAAAGTATCATATCAACTCCTGTTCTAGCTTCGTTAAATTTAAATTTTACTCCCGCACCAGTAGACTGAAATGAATCTTTTTCATTTTCAACTGCTGTTAAAGGAAATTTAGGATAATTAGTAATTTCAACATTTAAGGTATTACTTTTTTCGCTGAAAATAAGTTTTAATGGTGCTTTGCTTGTTGAGAAATTCCCTAAATAACTATCTAAAATTACATCTTTCTCAATTTTACCTTTTCCTGCTGTCCAAACATTGTTTGCATCGTTGTTATCTGGAAAAAGATGTTCTGGATCAAGTGTAATACTCTCAATTTCTTCTGTAGAGTTATGTTTAAAAGTCCACACGTTATTACGCTGCCAAACTTCGACAGGCAATTGCACTCTTGAAACTTTACCGCTTTTTGTTTTTACATCTAAAATAATAGGCATTGGCATTTTATCGAAGTTTTCAACGGTAATTGCAATTCCTTTTGAAGGATCGTTTTTGATGTATTTTACCGAATTAATTCCTTGATCGAATCTCCAGTTATTTACAAACCAGCTTCTCCAGAACCAGCTTAAATCTTCACCTGTCACATTTTCCATTGATCTAAAAAAGTCATCTGGCTGCGGATGTTTGTATGCCCAACGTTGGATATAAGTACGGAAAGCATTGTCAAAACGCTCTTTTCCTAAAACTTGCTCTCTTAAGATAATTAAAGCAGAACTTGGCTTAAAATAACATAACATACCAATATTTGCTTCTTTCATATTATCTGGAGAACTCATTACAGTTTCTAAATCTGCACGTGTAAATGATTCTGCTCTTTTATGAAAATCTGTTGGTTCTTCTTTATATTCACCATTATTAAATGCCGCTGTACTTAATGAATTTATAAAAGTATTAAATCCTTCATCCATCCAACCGAACAATCTTTCATTTGAACCAACAATCATCGGAAACCAAATATGTCCGAATTCATGATCTGTAACTCCCCATAAATCTTGTCCTTTCGATTCCCATCCGCAAAAAACAATTCCTGGATATTCCATTCCGCCCTCATTTCCTGCAACGTTTGTTGCTGCTGGATAAGGATATTCAAACCATTGTTTAGAATAATGTTCAATCGATGCTTTTACATATTCTGTCGAACGTCCGTAAGCACCTTGACCAGCACTTTCTACTGGATAAGCTGATAATGCTAAAGATTTTTTACCGCTTGGTAAATTAATCTTTGCTCCATCTAAAATAAAAGCAGGAGAAGATGCCCAAGAAAAATCACGAGCATTTTTAATTTGGAAATGCCACGTTTTTTCACCTGCAGCATTTTTATTCGCAGTTGCAGCAACTTCTTCGGCAGATCTAATGGTAACCGTTTTATCACTCAAAGACGCTTCTTTATAACGCTTAAACTGATCTGCTGGTAAAACTTCAGCTCCATTTAGTAATTCTCCAGAACCTACAACATAATGATTAGCTGGCACGGTAAGTTTTACATCAAAATTTCCGTATTCTAAATAAAACTCAGAAGCTCCTAAATAAGGTGCAGTATTCCAGCCTTTTACATCATCATACACACACATACGAGGGTACCATTGTGCGATCGTGAAAATTTTACCATTTTTAGTTTCTAAAACTCCCATTCTATCTGATCCTTCAAAAGGAGAAATGAATGAAAACTCGATCTTAATTTTTACTGTTCCTCCTTTAGACGCTAAAGCTTCTGGAAGAAACACTTGCATTCTAGTGTCGGTAACTATATATTTTGCATCAACCGTCGTTGGTTTCTTACCTCCAGTAATTACCTTTACAGATTTTATTTTATTTCCTCCTTCGAAAACCTGACCTTGAGCACCGTTACGACTTCCCGTTAAAGGCACAACTGAATTTCCTCTAGAATCTTCTTTAAATAAGTTTTGATCTAAATTCAACCAAACAAATGATAATTTATCAGGGCTGTTGTTGGTATAGGTGATTTCATCTGTACCTACAATTTCGTTTGTGATTCCGTTTAACTTTGCTGTTATTTGATAGTCAGCTCTATTTTGCCAGTATTCAACTCCAGGCTGCCCGCTTGCCGAACGGGTTGCAGTACCATTTTTAGTATAAAAATTTGGCCCAAATGCATCATGGTAATTGTAATTATTAACCGGATTTACTGCTGTTGTTGCCGGCGTTTGTTGCGCCCAAACAGAAGAAATCCCAACAAATAAAGCCATGGTTAATAAGGCTTTTGAAGATTGTATTTTCATATTTTTTAGCTGTTTATGTAGCAAATTAATGAAAAAAAAAGCTATTTATCGAGAAAACTATATGCCTAAATTTAATTTTAGTAAAACTTTATCAAAAAAAATATTTTAAGGTTTTTTCTTAAAAAAACGAATTTTATAAAATACATTTACATCAAGATTAAGTTTAATTTTATTCAACATTATTCCATTGAACACAACCATCTCAAACTCAACACTTAAAGCTTCTATCAATCACGCGGGAGCAGAATTATTTTCATTAAAAAATAATCAAGAGAAAGAATACATATGGGAAGGCAACCCTAATTTTTGGGGCAAACACTCTCCTATTCTTTTTCCAATTGTTGGAACATTAAAAAACAACACTTATACGATTGATCAAAAAGAATATCAGTTGTCAAGACATGGTTTTGCACGGGATATGGAATTTCAATTGATTGAAAAAACAGAGAACAGTGCAGTGTTTTCATTAGAATCAAACCACGAGACTCTAAAAAAATATCCTTTCGAATTTGAATTGCAACTTATTTATTCACTGGAAAAAACATCATTGAATATTGAATATATCGTAATTAATAAAAGTGAAAGAAAAATGCCGTTCTCAATTGGCGCACATCCAGCGATTGCTTTGCCCGAAAATTTTGAGAACTATTCTTTTAAATTTGAAAAAGAAGAGCTTTTAAAATTTAATCTTTTGGAGAATGATTTAATTTCTAATAAAACTGAGGTTTTAAAAACCTTAGACAATTTAGTTCGATTGAATTATAAACTTTTTGAAAATGATGCTTTAGTTTTCAAAACATTAGAATCGAATTCACTAACTATTCTAGAAAATGAAAAACCTTATATTGAGGTTGACTTTGAAGATTTTCCCAGTTTAGGAATCTGGACAAAAGATCAAGCACCATTTGTTTGTATTGAACCTTGGTTTGGTTATTCAGATACAGCCGAAAATTCTGGAGATTTATATCAAAAAGAAGGCATCTTACTTCTAGATGCAGATCAAATATTTCACTCAAAATTCAGTATAAAAATTTTATAAAAAATGTTAGAATTTAACTTTCACCCTTTTCCTATAATTGAAACTGAACGTTTAGTTTTAAGAAGAGTTACAAATGATGATGTTAATGAGGTTTTCGAATTACGATCGAATCCTGAAACAATGAAATACATTCCCCGACCTTTGGTAAAAAACCAAGAAGATGCACTTAACCACATCGCAATGATTGAGGAAAAAATCATTAATAATACAGGTATCAATTGGGGAATTTCGTTTAAAGACAATCCAAAGCTTCTTGGAATCATAGGTTTTTACAGAATGCAGCCTGAAAACTATCGCGCTGAAATAGGTTATATTTTATTACCCGAATTTCACGGAAAAGGAATTGTTCCAGAAGCTGTTAATAGATTAATAAAATATGGTTTCGACGACTTAAAACTACATTCAATTGAGGCAGTTATTGATCCTGAAAACTACGCATCTGAAAAAGTACTTCAAAAATGCGGATTTGTTAAAGAAGCTCATTTGAGAGAATCTGAGTTTTACGATGGTAAATTCCTGGACAATGTAATATATTCATTATTAAACAAGTAAAGCAATGAATTTATTTTAACAATAATTACCCTTGTTAAAACCAAGCTTAGTTGCAATAGTAAAGTACTTGTTGCGTTATATTTGTGCCGAAAATAAATTAAGCCCTTTTGATCTTAAAAATTCCATGAAAAAAATACTCTTTTTAGCCGTTCTTCTCTTCTCGATTCAATCTCAAAGTCAAACTTTTATCAAATTCAATGGTGCAACAGCATTATTAGCTGTTCCAAATATTGGAGTAGAAACTAGTATTGGCGAGAAAACTACTTTTAGTTTTGATGTAATGGCTTCGTTTTGGGAATCATTCAATAGGCATAGTCCAATGAAATTTTACACCTTTACACCTGAAGTTCGTTACCATTTTAAAGAAAAATACAATGGATTTTATGTAGGTGGTCATGCGGGTGCAGATATGTATGATATTCAAAAATGGAACTATTGGGACACAAACAAATATGAGCACGGATTTGGTTACCGTTTTGGAGTTACTGTAGGATATAATCTAAAATTAAGCGATAAGTTTTTACTTGATATTTTTGCAGGAGGCGGATGGCACCAAGGTTTTTATCATGGATATTATAATGATGGAACTCCAGGCAGATATGAAAAAGCAGAACACTGGAATAAAAGCGGCGAATGGCTTCCTTATCGTGGCGGCGTAATGATTTCTTATAAATTGTAATTAATTTGAAAGTTTAGGAAGTGTTTTTACATACAAATCTTCTACTTTTTTTCGAGCCCAATCTGTTTTTCTTAAAAAAGTAAGACTTGATTTTACACTAGGATTAGAACTGAAACATTTTATTGGAATCAATTCTGCCAACGTGTCAAATCCATAAAAATCTACTAGAATTTCTAGGATATTTTGAAGTGTAATACCGTGAAGCGGATCTTTAGATTTATTTTGCATTTCTATATAATATTTTAAAACAATAATAAAAAGACCGTACTTAAAAAAGTACGGTCTTTCTTTTTTACAAAATTAATGAATTGATTTAAAACAATTCAATATAATTAGAATACAAATTTAAATCCAACAGAAAGTGGAGTTGTTAAATTTGGTGCACTTCCAGCTAATGCAGTATTGTAATAAGAATCAACATTTGCAACGTGAGCCAATCCAAAATTTGTAACAGTTGTTTTCTCTCCATTCTCTGGTTTTAGAGTTGTAGAAGTAAAGTTTGCCAAATCATAAGAAAACTCAACTGAGAAATTTTTTGTTACAAAATAATCAAAACCTCCTGATACAGATAGTCCAACTTGATTTACTTTTAAGTTACTTTCTTTTTCTTTCCCTGTAATAACCGGCAAAGCTAACTGTCCAAAGAAGTATAAAGATCCAGCTACATTCCAATATTTTCTTACTAAAGGCTGAATAACAAACAAGTTAGTATTCGCAGCGGTTTTAGCATCTGTTTCTGATTTAATATTAATGTAACCCAATCCTGCTCCAACGGCGATAGATGGTGTAACAAATGTTCCTACAATAGGCAGTACCGTAAGATTTGTGCCTTTTGTATCTCCACTTTTTGTTTGCTGATAACCAAATTGTGAGGTTGCAAACCAAGCTCCTTTTAACCCTTGACTAGCATCTTGTGCTTTTACTGATAATCCAAATAATACAATGGTTGCGATAGTTAAAATTTTCTTCATTTTTAATAATGTTTTTAAATTATGAAGCAAACTTATGAGTAAGTTTTTTCCTTAAAACTGATTAAAATCATTGTTTAAAAGAAATCTTTATTTATTTTAGATTGCATTAAAGTTTTTCAATTTTGTTTACATTTGCACTTATGTTAAAATCAGTCAATATACTTAATAAAAGAGCTAGGTTTGATTATGAAATAATCGATACTTATGTTGCGGGAATTGTCTTGACAGGAACCGAAATTAAATCTATCCGATTAGGAAAAGCTAATATTACAGAAAGCTTTTGCGAGTTTAATAACCTTGAACTTTTTGCTATCAATACTTACATTGAAGAATACTCTTTTGGGAATCAGTTTAATCATAAATCACGAAGTGAACGAAAACTTCTTTTAAATAAAAAGGAGCTAAAAACCCTGCATAAAAGTGTTCAAGCAAAAGGTCTTACTATTGTACCTTTAAAATTATTTACCAATGAAAAAGGTCTTGCTAAACTGCAAATAGGTCTTTGCAAAGGAAAAAAGAATTACGACAAACGTGAATCGTTAAAAGAACAAGACACTAAACGTGATTTAGACCGTATTAAAAAAGCTTATAATTAAACGCTATTTTATTTTTAATCTGCTTTATTATTAATTTTTTATAGTTATTTTTACTACAAACAATATAACTATACCATATGAAAAAGCACTTAATTATGTTAATCGTTATTCTGTCACTTTCAAGCTGCGGCAGTAATACCTCTATTGTTAACAGTTGGAGAGATCCAAAGATAACAGTAGCTCAAGAACAATTTAAAAAAGTTTTAGTTGTTGCGTTGGTAAAAGATGAGGCTTCTAGAAGGGTTGCAGAAAACAGAATTGCAGCCAGTAATCCAATTTTTAAAACTTCTTATCAGTATTTAAATGAAACAACTAAACAGCTTTCGCAAGAACAAAAACTAAAAATTTTACAAGACGAACATTTTGATGGTGTTGTAACAATGCGATTGGTTAGTACTGAAAAAGAAACTAATTACGTTCCGGGAACTTATACAGGAATGTACTACGGTGGTTTTGACGGCTTATACACTGGAATGTATGGTTATGGTTTTGGAAATTGGTACGGAATGTATTCGCCAAATTTCTACGATCCAGGATATTATCAAGAAACAACCTCTTACATGGTCGAAACCAACATTTTTTCATTAAAAGAAAACAAGTTAATTTGGACAGGAACTACAAAGTCTGATTACGTTACAGATTTAGGGCAAACAGTAGATGCAATTATGCAGACAGTTGTTAAAGAAATGAGAAAAGATGGTTCTCTTCCTCCAAAATAAAAAACACTTAAAAAAGCAACATCTAATTGTTGCTTTTTTTACGACTGAAAAAATGACTAATTTTGTCAAGACTTAAAATTTCATTTATATGAAATCACTTTTAAAAAATGCACGAGAACAAAAAGAATTAAAAACTCGTGAAGTAGCTCAACTTCTTGGTATTGATCAAGCTTTAATTAGCAAATTTGAATTTGGAACACGAAAACCTACAAAAGAACAAATTTCAAAACTAGCTGCTCTTTTAGAGATTGATTACGAAACCTTGATGATTGCGTGGTTAAAAGAAAAAATTCTTTATGAGATTGGCAACGAAGAGTTCGCCTTGAAAGCTTTACTTTTAGCAGAACAGGAAATTCAGAACAATAACAAAAAACTAAATCCTGAAACTTTCCCATCTATAAAATCATTATTAGATGAAATTGAGACATTAAAAAATAAGATTTTATCTTTTCAGCACTTTGATCTGCATCGAATTTCTAAAATTTTGGAGCTTGAATTTATTTCAGAGATTAATAAAATGAATGGAAATTCTTTGACATTTCAAGAAACTAAAGCTGTAATAAATGAAGGTTTAATGATTGCCGGTAAAAATATGCAGGAACATCTTGAGGCTGTAAATCTTAATGATGCAATTGGATATATAAAAGATATAAACCAGAAGAAACTTCCAATATCAGAAAAAGATCTTCTTGCAGTTCATAATCTTATTTTTAGAGGAATTAAAATTGAAAACTCTGGAAAATATAAAGAGGAACCAATAATTATTAAGGAAATGAATTTGTTTTTCAATTGGTATGAAACCAATAAAAATAACATGCATCCTTTATTATTAGCTACCGAAGCGCATCTTAAAATAATGTCAATCGGTCCTTTTGAAAATGGAAATATTCAAATTGCAAATCTTTTAATGAATTGGATTTTATTGAAAAGCGGTTTTGTTTTTGCCGTAATAAAAGGAAATGAAGAAGAAATAAACGATTATTTATCGACATTAGAATTCGCTCAAAATAAAAACGACAAATCATTATTCATCAATTATATCCTCCAAAAAGAAAAAGAAAATCTAATTCATGCCATAACATTAGTCAATTAAAAAAGGCCCGATTTAATCGGGCCTTTTTTACTAATTTTTATCTTCTAATAAAGGAACAAATCTAAACTCTCCAAATTCATGTTTTTCAAATTGAGTTTCGTTTTTTCTTATCAACAAGGTCATGATTTGAACATCTTCGCCTAACGGAATAACAAGTCTTCCTCCTATTTTTAACTGCGCCATTAATGGCTGTGGAATAAACGGTGCGCCTGCAGTAACAATAATACTATCAAAAGGAGCATAACTTGGCAGCCCTTTATAACCATCTCCAAAAGACAAGTGTTTAGGACGAATATTTAATTTTGGAAACAAATTGGAAGTTTTCTTAAACAATTCATTTTGTCTTTCTACACTAAAAACTTTAGCTCCCAGCATACACAAAACTGCCGTTTGATAACCAGAACCCGTTCCAATTTCTAAAATTTTATGTTCTTTTTTTACTTCCAATAACTGTGATTGAAAAGCAACGGTGTAAGGCTGCGAAATGGTTTGTCCTGCGCCTATAGGAAATGCCACATCTTGATAGGCATAATCTTCAAAACTTGAATTAAGAAAAAGATGTCTTGGAATTTTTTTTATCGCCTCTAAGACCGCTCTATCAGTAATTCCTTTTTGTTCTAAAGTGCTTACTAATTGATTACGAAGTCCTTGATGTTTGGCAGTGTCTTTCAAAATGGGTGGGTTTTATTTTGGCAAAAATAAGAAAACAAATCATCAATTATCAAGTACTTTTTAATCATTTAATTTCTATTTTTGATTTATTCTCTAACTCAAATGAATTCTAATATTTTATGAAAAAAAATATACTTGTTTTATCTCTAATTTTTTCAATTTTGGGCTTTATTAGGTCTTTTTTTTTCGTTTTTTATGATTTTGACGATGTAACAGAGTTTATAAATCTTTCCTTATTTAGCAGTCAGCCGTACTATTATACAGGATTGGAAATTTACATTCCTAGATACTTAATTCATGGAAATTCTGTGGGCAGCAGTACTTCTCTGGATCTTTTAAACTTTTTTTTCTTTCTTACTTTTCTTTCGGGAACTGTTATTTATTATTTTTCAAAGTATAAAGAAACCAAATTATTAGAATTTAATTACAGCTTAATATTTTTAAATTCAATACTGCGAATAATCACTTTCCTACTTTATATAAATATTGAAAAACTAAGCTTTTACAATATTCTATTTTTAGTAATTTTTGTATTATATACTTTTACCTCATATTATATTATCACCAAACATCTAAATCCTATTAATGAAGATATTATTAATGATGATAATTCTATTATAGAAAATCATCTTGAAAACGCATCAAATTATAAGCGTTTTTTAAACTTTGTGATTGATTCATTTATTATAGCCAGTATTGCCTTTGCGTATATAGCTTACGCAGAACAAAACATTCAGTCAGCGACTTTTTTCAGCCATTTTAAAAGCACTTTTGGATATAATCTTGGTGTGCTGATTTTCTTTTCTATAATTAAATTTGTTTACTATTTAATCTTTGAATCTATCTTTAAAACTACGCCTGCAAAATTTCTAACAGCATGTTATGTAACTGATGAAGAAGGAAACTCACCCGCCTTTTCAATGATTCTAAAACGAACAATTCTGCGATTTATTCCTTTTGAAAGCTTGTCGTTTTTAATGTTAAAAAATCTACATGATGATTACTCAAATACCTATGTTATAAATAAAAAGAGAGATTTTAAAATAGAGAAAAGATATTTACAAGTTTTATCCCTTAGTTTTCTGACAATACTAGCAATCTATTTTTATCATATATTTAGAAGAAATCATTTTTAAATGTTAAAAAACAGGAAATTGTATTTACAAATGTTTTTTTCTAAATATTAAATCGCTAAATCTTTATTGCATTAACTTTCACTTTAAACAAATAAATTATATTTTTGTTTAAAATACATTCTCATGTTAAAAGTAGGAGTTTTAGGTGCTGGTCATCTTGGTAAAATACATTTACGCTTATTACAACAATCTGACAAATACGAATTAGTTGGATTTTACGACGAAAATCAAGAAAATGCCGAAAGAATTTCAAAAGAATTTGGCTATACAAACTTCAGTACAATTGCAAAACTTATACACGCTGTCGATGTTATCGATATCGTAACACCAACACTTTCGCACTATAAATGTGCAAAAGTGGCAATAAAATCTGGTAAACATATCTTTATTGAAAAACCAATTGCCAATACTGTAGAAGAAGCTGAAGAAATTATTGCTTTAGCCAAAGAATACAATGTAAAAGGGCAAGTTGGGCACGTAGAGCGTTTTAATCCCGCTTTTATTGCTACAAAAGGAATGATCGAAAATCCGATGTTTATAGAAACACATCGTTTAGCCGAGTTTAATCCTCGCGGTACAGATGTTCCTGTAGTTTTAGATTTAATGATTCATGACATTGATGCTATTCTAAGCGTTGTAAATTCGAAAGTAAAAGATATTCATGCAAGCGGTGTTTCTGTAATCAGTGACACTCCTGATATTGCAAATGCCAGAATTGAATTTGAAAATGGCTGTGTTGCAAACTTAACGGCAAGCCGAATTTCAATGAAAAACATGCGTAAAACACGTTTTTTTCAAAAAGATGCTTATATCTCAGTTGACTTTTTAGAAAAAAAATGCGAAGTAGTCCGCATGAAAGATGCACCAGAAGTCCCAGGAGATTTTGATATGATCTTGCAAAATGCCGAAGGCGTAAAAAAACAAATCTATTTTACAAATCCAGATGTTGAACAGAACAACGCAATTCTAGATGAGTTAGAATCATTTGCAAATGCAATCAAAACAGATACAACTCCAGTGGTAACGCTTGAACAAGCAACTGATGCTTTGCGTGTAGCGTACCAAATAATTGATTGTTTCGATAAATAAAATAGTAAATAAATTTTAAAACTTAAATTAGCCACGTAATTTGCTTCAAATAGTGAATTCGTGGCTAAAATCATAAATATAATATCAAAATTCAAATGAAAACGATAGCTGTAATTGGTGCTGGAACTATGGGTAACGGAATCGCTCATACTTTTGCACAGAGTGGTTTTGTTGTAAAACTAATTGATGTTTCAGAAAAATCATTAGATAAAGGAATGGCAACTATTGCGGCCAATTTAGATCGTATGCTTGCTAAAGGTTCAATAACTCAAGAAGACGTTGCAAAAACCATTACTAATATTATTACCTATACTGATATTAAGGATGGAGTTGTTGGTGCTGATTTAGTAGTTGAAGCTGCTACAGAAAATGTAGAATTAAAACTTAACATTTTCAAACAGTTAAACGAAGCTTGCTCTCACAATACTATTTTAGCAACGAACACTTCTTCTATTTCAATTACACAAATTGGCTCCGTTGTAGCACATCCTGAACGTGTTATTGGAATGCATTTTATGAATCCTGTGCCTATTATGAAATTAGTAGAAATCATTCGTGGATACAATACGAGCGATGAAGTTACTAAAATCATCATGGATTTATCTGTAAAACTGGGAAAAACTCCTGTTGAAGTAAATGATTACCCTGGTTTTGTTGCTAACAGAATTTTAATGCCAATGCTAAACGAAGCAATTGAAACGTTGTATAATAAAGTTGCGGGAGTTTATGAAATTGATACTGTAATGAAATTAGGAATGGGACATCCAATGGGACCGCTTCAATTAGCTGATTTTATTGGTCTTGATGTTTGTCTTGCTATCTTAAATGTAATGTACGAAGGTTTCAAAAATCCAAAATATGCACCTTGCCCATTATTAGTGAATATGGTTAGAGCAGGAAAATTAGGAGTAAAATCTGGTGAAGGTTTTTACGATTACAGCGAAAGCAAAAAAGCAGAGAAAATCTCTAAGCAGTTTTTATAAAAAAGAATTATCATGTCGATTCAATCGAATTTAAATACAATCAAAGAAAGCTTACCTGAACACGTAACTCTAGTTGCTGTTTCAAAAACAAAACCTGTTTCAGATTTGATGCAGGCTTATGAAGCTGGACAGCGCATTTTTGGAGAAAACAAAATTCAGGAAATGACTGATAAGTGGGAAGAAATGCCAAAAGATATTCAATGGCATATGATTGGTCATGTTCAGTCTAATAAAGTTAAATTCATGGCGCCTTATGTGAGTTTGATTCATGGTGTCGACAGTTTGAAATTATTGCAGGAAATCAACAAACAAGCTTTAAAAAACAATAGAATTATAGACTGCCTTCTTCAAATATACATAGCTGAAGAAGAATCTAAATTTGGTTTAGATGAAGATGAATTAAATGAACTCTTAGCGTCTTCAGCATTTAAGGAATTAGAAAATATTCGAATTTTAGGATTGATGGGAATGGCTACTTTTACAGAAGATCAAAATCAAATAAAAAAGGAATTCACCCATTTGAAATCAATTTTTGATTCATTAGAAAAAAATGAAGCATATGGTAAAGGCGCACTGCAGTGCGTCTCTACAATCTCAATGGGAATGTCGGGCGATTACCAACTTGCGATCGAATGCGGCAGTACAATGGTACGTATAGGAAGCAGTATTTTTGGAGGAAGATAAAAAAGACTAAAAAAAACAATAATTCTTAACTAAGAAAGAACAAACGAATTAAACACAAATAAATGAAATCGATCATTTTACGAGAAATAAAATCTTTTTTCGGCTCACCTATCGGCTATTTGGTCATCGCAATTTTCCTGATAAGCAACGGCCTTTTTTTATGGGTTTTCGAAGGAGATTACAACATCTTAAATACTGGTTATGCTGATCTGACTCCGTTTTTCACTTTAACTCCATGGATTTTAATTTTCTTGATTCCAGCCATTACAATGAGAAGTTTCTCTGACGAAAAAAAACAAGGAACACTAGAATTACTCTTAACTAAACCGCTGTCGATTTGGCAGATTGTAAACGGAAAATTCTTTGGTTCTTTAATTCTTATTATTCTGGCAATCATCCCTACTTTTATTTATGTAAAAGTAATTTCAAGCTTAGGTTCTCCAGAAGGAAATATTGATATGGGAAGCACAATTGGTTCTTATTTTGGATTGCTATTTTTAATAGCTTCTTATTCTGCAATTGGAATCTTTACTTCTACCCTTTCAGAAAATCAAATCGTTGCATTTATTATTGCCGTTTTTTTATGTTTTTTCTTCTATTTTGGATTTCAAGGCTTAGCAGGATTACTTCCTGGTTCTTCAAGCATCATTGCTGCATTTGGTATGCAGGATCATTTTAAAAGTATAAGCCGAGGCGTTATTGATACTCGTGATGTTATTTATTTTTTAAGCATCACAATACTATTTTTATCCTTTACCGTTTACCAATTAAAATCATTTAAAGCGTAATGAAGCCATATACTCAAAAAAACCTCAAAGCGTTAGGCATTACAATTTTTGTTTTAATTGTTTTAAATGTTCTCGGAAGCTTATTTTTTCACCGTTTCGATTTAACTAAAGACAAAAGATACACTTTATCTGAGACCTCTTTACAAATTGTAAAACAGGTTAAAAATCCATTATCCATTAAGATTTATATGCAGGGAGATCTTCCTGCAGATTTTCGTCGTTTACAACAAGAAACTAAACAGTTACTAGAGGAATTTCAAGCTTACAATAACAATATTGTTTTTGAATTTGTTAATCCAATGGAAAACGAAGAAGAAAGCATGGACGTTGTAAAATCGCTTTACCAAAAAGGTCTTACGCCAATAAATATTACTGTTGATGACAAAGGAAAACAATCTCAAGCGATGGTTTTTCCTTGGGCAATTGCAGTTTACAACAGTAAAGAAGTCAACATTCCTTTATTAAAAAATATAATGGGAGCTTCAACTACTCAAAAAGTAATTGGTTCTATCCAGCATTTAGAATATTCGATTGCCGATGCAATTAATAAAATCACTAAAGACAGACAGAAAAAAGTTGCCATTATTAAAGGAAACGGTGAATTATCAGAAATTCATATTGGCAAATTACTAAGACAAATTAAAGAAAGCTATTACATTGGTCCTTTTACTTTAGACTCTGTTGCTAAAGATCCAAACGGAACATTAGCTGCCCTTAAAAAGTATGATTTAGCGATAATCTCAAAACCAACTGAAAGATTTTCAGATGAAGAAAAACAGGTTTTAGATCAATTTATCATAAACGGTGGAAAAACGATATGGCTTATTGATCAAGTTGCTGCAGACATGGATAGTTTATACAATCAATCCGGCGCAATTTTAGCTTATCCGAGAGATCTGAATTTAAATGATATGTTCTTTAAATACGGATTTAGAATTAATCCTGATTTGGTAAAAGATGAGCAAGGAAGTCCAATAAAACTGGCGACAGGAGAACAAGGAAGCGCAACGCAATACCAAGATTTTATCTGGAAATTTGCTCCGCTTGTTCGCCCTAACACCGAACATCCAATTGTAAAACATTTGGGAGGTATAAAATTTGATTTTGCCAGTCCAATTGATACTTTGAAGAACGGAATTAAAAAGACTATTTTATTGCAATCTTCTCAATATTCAAGACAAATTGGTTCTCCAGCTGAAGTTAATCTGAACGTTGTTGCCGAAAAAACATCTCCGCAAGATTATATCAATAAAGGATACTTAAACTTGTCTGTTTTACTTGAAGGAAATTTCCGTTCTGCTTTTGAAAATCGCGTTTTACCATTCAAAGAAGACTCATTTCAGTCGAAAGGAAAGCCAACCAAAATGATTGTTATTTCTGATGGAGATTTGGCAAGAAATCAATTAGACAAAAACATGATGCCGGTTGAATTAGGTTATGATCAAAGAACTGGGAATCTTTATGACAACAAAGATTTTATGATGAATTGTATTAATTATCTGCTGGACGATACTGGACTTATTAACATTAGAAGCAAAGATGTTGAACTGCCTTTATTGGACAAAGAAAAAGTTTATGAAAATTATACCACAACACAATTCATAACTATCGGACTTCCAATTCTAATTTTACTGGTTTTTGGACTTATATTTACATTTATAAGAAAAAGAAAATACAGTAAATAGATGTTGATAAAAAAATTGGAAAACTAAGAATGTTTACGATATATTTGTAATCTGTATCTTCAGCATATCAATGCTGATGAATACTTCAAAAAATAAAACAAAAGACGATGAAATTTATAGTATCGAGTTCGTACTTATTAAAACAATTACAAGTTTTAGGCAGTGTTATTAACAGCAATAATACACTTCCTATTTTAGATAACTTTTTATTTGAACTAGACAATAATGAGTTGACAGTTTCAGCATCAGATCTTGAAACGACAATGTCAGCTACATTAACAATCGATTCTACAAGTAAAGGAAGTGTTGCAGTACCTGCAAAACTTTTACTTGAAATTTTAAAAACATTTCCTGAACAGCCTTTAACTTTTACAGTTGAAGATAATAATACGGTTGAGATCAGCTCTAACTCAGGAAAATATGCTCTAGCATATGCTGCTGGAGAAGAATTTCCTAAATCTGTAAATCTTGAAGAGCCTTCAGTAACTTTAGTTCCTGCTGATGTTTTAGCAACTGCTGTAAGTAAAACTATTTTTGCTGCTGGAAATGATGATTTACGTCCGGTAATGTCTGGAGTTTTCTTCCAGTTTTCGCCAGAAGGATTGACTTTTGTTGCTACAGATGCTCACAAACTTGTAAAATATGCACGTACAGATGTAAAAGCATCTCAAGTGGCAGATTTTATTATGCCTAAGAAACCTTTAAATATTTTAAAAAGTATTTTAGGAGCTTCTGATGCTGAAGTAAAAATTGAATACAACGATTCAAATGCAACTTTCTCATTTGACAATTATATTTTAACATGCCGTTTAATTGATGGAAAATACCCTAATTATGAAGCGGTAATTCCTAAAGAGAATCCAAACAAATTAATGATTGATCGTTCATTATTTTTAAGTTCTGTTAAGCGTGTTGCGATTTTCTCAAATAAAACGACACACCAAATTCGTTTAAAAATTGCTGGAGCTGAATTAAATGTTTCTGCAGAAGATATAGATTACTCAAATAAAGCTGAAGAGAGATTGACTTGTGATTATCAAGGAGATGATCTTCAAATTGGTTTTAACTCGCGTTTTTTAACTGAAATGCTTACTAACTTACAATCAGACATGATTATGTTAGAAATGTCATTACCTAACAGAGCAGGAATCCTTACTCCAGTTGATGGTTTAGAAGAAGGCGAAACAGTTACTATGCTGGTAATGCCTGTAATGTTAAATAGTTAACATCAAAACTTCTTTTTGTTACAAGGATTTTTTTTAATTTCAAATTAAAGCCATATCATTGTAAAAAAAAATAATATCGCTATTAACCAACCATTTTTTATACCTAGAAACCGCAATTCTTTTTGAGAGTTGCGGTTTTTTAGTTTTAAAATATTTTCTATTCAAATTTCACTTTACTGGATTGTATTGATTTAATCGCAAAGCACGCAAAATTTTCTTGAACGCAAAGTTCGCAAAGCTTTGTAAAAAACGTAGCGATCCTTTGCGCAAATCTTTGCGTGCTTTGCGGTTAGATTTCATCCTTAACTTAAAACTCGAAACTTGAAACAAATATTTCTTATTTTTGTAATATGAAAATAGAAATTTGGTCGGACATCATGTGTCCGTTTTGTTATATCGGAAAAAGGCAATTGGAAACGGCTTTAGAACAGTTTCCTAATGACGAAATTGAAATTGAGTGGAAAAGCTTTCAGCTTGATCAAACAATTGAACCACAATCAGGTAAAGATGTTTACTCTTTTCTAGCGGAACGAAAAGGTATTTCTGTAGAACAATCTATAGAAATGCATAAAGGTGTCGTAGAGCGAGCTAAAAGTGTTGGTTTAGATTATCATTTTGATAAAGCAATTATCTCAAACTCTCTAACAGCGCATAGAATTATTCATTTAGCAAAAAAGAATAATCTTGGCGACGAGATGGAAGAAATTTTCTTCAAGGCTTATTTTACAGAAGGACGAGATTTAAATGATGCTCAAACTCTAATCGAATTAGGAACAAAAGCAGGTTTAAACTCAGAAGAAGTTAAAGAGGTTGTTGAAAATGAAAATCTTTATTTAAACGATGTTCATTCTGATATTCACGAAGCTAATCAAATTGGTGTACAAGGAGTTCCGTTTTTTGTTTTTGATAGAAAATATGCTGTTTCTGGCGCACAACCGGTTGAAGCTTTTGTTCAAACCATTAAAGAAGGACTTAAATAATGATTTTAGATTTTTTATTTTAGAATGTAGATTTTAGATTATTTCCCATATGGTAACGTTGTGCTCTTCGACTTAGCTCAGAGCAGCAAAATCTAAAATCTACATTCTAAAATCTAAAATTAAATAACTCCCATTTTCTGCATTAAGAAAGTAGCACTTTTATTTTTGCAAATTCCAGAGCGAAGTTTATAATCAAAATGAAGTTCGTTATTTTTAATTTCAACTTCAAAACATTGATTTGTTAAAATCTCTGGATATTCATTTGTTGTTAAACAAACCTCAATATCGTGTGTCGCAATTGCACCAATTGCTTTTCTAGCAATTACTTTCTTCACTACCTCGATAGTTCCATTTCGTTTATCGTCAGAGTTTGTTCCTCTTAAAATTTCATCGAGCAATACAAATGCAGGACGTTCTTCTAAAGCATCCATAATTTGTTTTAAACGCTTAATTTCAGCAAAAAAGTACGATTCGCTGTCTGCTAAAGAATCAGACAATCGCATTGAAACTAAAACTGGAAGTGGATGAATATTTGCCTTTGAAGCACAAACAACTGAACCAATTCCGCCAAGAACCATATTAATTCCTAAACTTCTCAAAAAAGTACTTTTTCCAGACATATTTGACCCTGTTAAAATCATAAATGATTCAGGATAAAAGTGCGTGTCATTTCCTACTCTGCTTACCGGATTTAGTAATGGATGGCTTAGATTTTCGAAACCTATTTTGTATTCCGTATTAATTTCAGGATACACAAAGTCTGGATTATTGTGTGCTAAATTTGCTAAGCTGTTCAAAGCTTCAAATTCTCCAATAATCGAAATCCATTTTTCAAGTTCTTCAGAATAATTTTCTTTCCATTTTAAAAGTGATCTTAAAACATGAAGGTTAAATAAAAAGGTACCATTAAAAACAATTGCGGTTACCAAATTATTAATCGTATCCATTCTTGAAAACAATTCAGATAATTGTTTTAAATGTGTACTGGCAGTCGCATTTTTAAAAATCAACTGTTTCTGCAAGTCGATTAATTTCTTAGATTGAAAAGTCTCTTTTTCTATTTTTTCAACTAATAAACTATATTGTTTTATGATTTTATCAACGTTATCGGCTTTAGCAATTTCTGAATGAATTCGCTTGAAAGATTTCCCCATAACCATCATATTGAATATAAAAATATAGGTCAAATAGGACAACAAAATTATTTTAGACGTAATAAAATACGCAATCAAAAAGCCGAAAAAAAGAGTTGGAAGAATAACTGAAAGTGCAATTAAAACTTTAGGTAAAGTATTATTTTTAAATGAATTCCAATGAAGTAATGATTCATAAGAACTTTTAGAATCGTTGCTGACGATTGCTAAAGCATGAAATTCCTGACGCCAATCGATCTTTTTATTTAATTCATGAATTGCCTCCTGATTTTCAAGAATTGTTTCATTAGGAAACAGAACTAATAATTTTTCTGCTAATGTTTTCTTACCAATAAAAGTGGCAGTTCGGTTTAAGTTTTGAAATAACGAATGATCTCCAAAAACATCTAAATCGTAAGCATACGGATGATGAAAATCATTGAATTCTATTCCGTTTTCGAAAGGAAGCTTCTCTCTTTTTAAAAAAGAAATTTCATTTTCATTGATCTTTAATAATGCTTTTGTAAGCTCTTTTTCAAAGGATAATTTAGAATGGATTCTCATTAAAATAAGAAAACCAACAAAAGATAAAAAAGCAAAACCAACATAAAATAATTGATTTGTTTTGATGTAATAAAACAACATAAACAAGCATAAAAAAACGCTTAACAGTCTTAAAATACTGATGCTGTTGTATCTTTTATTGATTTTATTAAAAACTTTTGTGAAGTGTTCAACTTTATTCTGATATAATTCCATCTTTATTGTTTAATGAAATACAAATATAGGTTTTACACTTACAAAAAGCTTGAGTTTAAGAACGAATTCAATTTTCGTGCATTATCAAAACAGGTATAGAAACTTCTTTTGTAATTTTTTTACTAAAACTAGATTCAAAAATCGATTCAAAAAAAGATCTCTTGTGCGTGATAGTTGTCAGAATATCAATGTCTTTATAAAGAATAAAATCAAGAATAGTTTCTTTTATTTCGTCACTTGGCAGCACTAAAAATTCTACATTCTCAGTTGCAAATTCTTTTTCCCATTCCTTAATAGTTGCATCAGCAACATCAGTATCAGATGATCTTACATATAAGCTTTTTACTTTTGCATCTGTTTTCTTTGCAATTTTCAAAATCTTTTTAAGTACTACTTTGTCTTTCTCACGATAACGGGTTGTAAAACCAATTGTTTTGATTTTCTTAAACTTAGCATCGGCAGGAATACACAAAACCGGCACATCAACTCCTGAAATTACAGAATTAGTATTTGATCCTGTAAAGAATTTTGTCCAGTCAGAAGCGCCGCTTGTTCCCATTATCACAAAATCTATCTGATCTTCTTCTACTGCATTTTTTAGATTGTAGATTAAATCGCCATCCATTAAACGGTGTTTAATAACAATATCTTCTAAATTTCGTTCTGCTGCAATAGCTCGAAGCTTCGGAATTTCATCTTTAAACATTTCAAACTTTGCCAATTCTATCGAACTATAAATCGAGGCATAATTCTCTGGAAAGAACTGGCTGTCATAAACCGGAATCTCAAATGTATGAAGCAAAACAAGCTCGGCTTTGACAATCTTAGCAAATTCTAAAGCGTGTACAAACGCATTTGTTGCTGCTTCAGAAAAATCCGTGGGAAATAATATCTTTTTCATTTTATTTGAGTTTTATAGGTTTGTTACTCAAATTTAAACATTATAAAAACAAAAAGGCCTGATAATTATCAGGAATTTAACACTTAATAATTTCTTAATAGAACAAATAAAAGAAGTTATTCTCTGCCATAATTCAATCACTAAGCTCTTTTAATGATTTCTGCTTTTTTTATACCTTTGCACTATGATAAATCAAGATTCTATAGTTGCATTAGCTACTCCTTCTGGAGCTGGCGCTATTGCAATAATTCGTATTTCAGGTGCTGAAGCTATTTCAATTGGTAATTCTGTTTTTAAATCCATTAAAAATAAAGACTTAACGAAGCAAAAAACACATACTTTGCATTTAGGGCATATTATAGATAATGAAAAAACACTTGACGAAGTTTTGATATCTGTTTTTAAAGGTCCCAATTCTTATACAGGCGAAGACACTATCGAAATTTCTTGTCACGGTTCTACTTATATTCAGCAGCAGATTATTCAGTTATTATTGCGAAAAGGATGCAGAATGGCTGATGCCGGGGAATTTACTTTAAGGGCTTTTTTGAATGGAAAACTTGATTTATCGCAAGCAGAAGCTGTAGCCGATTTGATTTCATCAGATAATGAGGCTTCGCACCAAATCGCCATGCAGCAAATGCGCGGCGGATTTAGTAATGAAATTGCTAAACTTAGAGAGGAACTTTTGAATTTTGCTTCTTTAATTGAACTTGAATTAGATTTTGCTGAGGAGGATGTTGAATTTGCCGACAGAACGCAGTTTCATGAGTTATTAAACCGAATTGAATTTGTTTTAAAACGTTTAATTGATTCGTTTGCAGTTGGAAATGTAATTAAAAACGGAATTCCAGTTGCAATTGTTGGTGAGCCGAATGTAGGAAAATCGACGTTGTTGAATGCTTTATTAAACGAAGAACGTGCAATTGTCTCAGACATTGCAGGAACAACTCGTGATACTATTGAAGACGAATTGGTGATTGGCGGTATTGGTTTTCGTTTTATAGATACTGCTGGAATTCGCGAAACTAAAGATGTTGTTGAAAGCATTGGAATCAAAAAAACTTTCGAAAAAATTGATCAGGCTCAGGTTGTGATCTATTTATTTGACGGTTTAAAGTTCCAGGTTTCTAGTTCTGAGTTTGTTTCTGAAATTGAACAAATCAAAAATAAGTATCCACTTAAACCTTTAGTAATTGTTGTAAACAAAAAAGATGTATTGTCTGCTGATGAAGTTTCAAACATTACAACTAAGCTTGAAAATTTAAATGCAAAACTTTTATTGATATCTGCTAAAGAGAAAATTGGTGTTGAAGATTTAAAGAATGAATTGCTTTCTTTTGTAAATACTGGAGCGCTTCGTAACAATGAAACTATAGTTACAAATACAAGACATTACGATTCTTTACTTAAAGCTTTAGATGAGATACAAAAAGTAAAATACGGTCTTGAAACCAATCTTTCAAGTGATCTTATTGCGCTTGATATCCGTGAAGCTTTGTACCAATTTGGATTGATTACTGGTCAAGTTTCTAATGATGAATTGTTAGGGAATATTTTTGCTAATTTCTGCATCGGGAAGTAAATCAACTTTCTTTAAGTTTCTTATACTTTCTATTACTTGACTACCATTGATTTAACTTAATTTTTACTTTCTTGTATTATCTTTAGTTTGTACATTTGTTACACTCCATGTACACCTTATCAAAAATAAGTTGTAAAAATGTACACCTTATGATAATTAGTTTAAAGAAGAAAAAACTGCAAAATGGTAGATATAGTTTATATCTAGAATACTACAAAGGATCGACCGCTAACGCAGATGGCAAGCGTGTTCATTTGAGAGATTTTGAATATTTAAAATTATATCCACATCAAGAGCCTAAAACTGCAAACGAAAAAAAAGAGAATAAAGAGATTGAGGTTTTAAGCGAGCAAATACTTTCGATTAGAAAAGCGGAATACTTTCAAGGAAAATTTGATATTAAAAACAATACAAAATCTAAAACGCTCTTCTTAGAGTATTACAGTAATCAAGCAGAAGAGCGAGTTGACTCCCCAAAGAATTACGGAAACTGGACAGCTTCTTTTCTACATTTAAAGCGATTTTGTAGTCCAAAAACAACTTTTAATGAAGTAGACGAAGAATTTGTGAAAGCATACAGAAATTATCTCGATAAAGATGCCAAAACCAAAAGTGACCTTCCATTATCTCAAAACTCTAAATACTCGTACTACAATAAATTCAAAGCAGCGATACGCTCTGCTTTTGAAGATGGCTATCTTACTACAAATCCTGTCAAAAAAGTAAAAAGTTTTGAGCAAGGAGAAAGTCAAAGAGAATATCTAACTTATAATGAGTTAGTAGCAATGAACAAAGCTACTTGTAAATATGATGTTCTTAAAAGAGCTTTCATCTTTTCTTGCTTAGTTGGTTTAAGATGGTCAGATATAAACACCCTTACTTGGAAAGAAGTAAGAGACGAGGGAGATATTAGCCGAGTAAATTTTAGACAAGAAAAAACAGATGGAGTCGAATACCTATATATTTCAAATGAAGCAAGAAAATTACTTGGAGAAAGAGAAAGTCCATCCGAGAGAGTTTTTAAAGGTTTGAAATATGGTGCCCATTTTAATGCAGAAATATTAAGATGGTGCATGAGAGCAGGACTAACAAAACATATTACATTTCATAGTGCCAGGCATACCAATGCAGTACTACTTTTAGAAAATGGAGCAGACATTTACACCGTTTCGAAACGATTAGGTCATAAAGAACTAAAAACAACTGAAATTTATGCCAAAATCATTGATTCTAAGATGAAAGAAGCTGCTAACTTAATTCCTAACATTAATATTTAAAAAATGAAAATTATAGGCTACATTATTATCGTTTCTATATTACTTAATCTGTTATTTCAACTTCTTTTAATTTTAAATTATTACTATCCCGTAATTTTGCAATATTTTAAAAATGAAAAAACCTCTTGGAATTCTAATTACGATAGAGTAATTGCAGGTGCTTTTTTGGCATTGTTCTATTTAACTTTCCGTTTAAGCAATATACTGCTTACATCATCAAACGAAGTGTATACAACGATCTCATATATAACAATAGTAATAATGTTGACAATCTCTATATATTTGATTTACAGAATGGGGATTAAAGAAAGAGCTAAGAGTGGCTTATCATCATCTATCAAAAATGATACAATGGATAAGTTTATCCAAAAAAAAATAACCATCGCCAATATCGAATTGGATGAAACTACAATATTAAACAAAGAAAACCTGAATCCGAACGATGAAGAATTTGTTGAAAAATCTAAAGATGATAATATTTCCAAAAATCAGAAAAAAACAAATGTTATAAATTACAATTCCTTTTTTACCTTCAATCAGCTTAGTTATTTATGGACAAAATTGAGAATACATGAAATTGTTGATGATAATTATTCAGAAGATGATTTTTGCAAAAACTTTATAAATAAAGAAATAATGATTAATATGGATGCCAAAAGTCTATATTATTTTCATGAAGAAATCAATAAACTGATAGATGAAGAAATTGAGCTAAAATATTTTGTTCCTTTTTTTAGAAATCGAAAAAATAAAAAATTCATATATGGTTCTGTAAGAAATGGCGTTAGCACACCAAACCATAAACTAGTTGAAAAATTTAAAAGCATTTTTAATAATTTCCCAAAATAAACTTTCATTACATGTGTAACGAAAGTAATACTTAAAGCATTAGCTTTTATTGACATTTGCTCCCATAAAGATAACATAACAATAAAAAAAGTTACTTATGGAAAGCAATTCAATCCTTCAAAAATTAAACCGATTAGAAACTCTTATAATCGGTACATCAAAACAAATCTTTACTGTTGATGATGTTGTAAACTACACTGGGTTTTCAAAAAGTTATGTATACAAATTAGTACATAATAATATACTCCCCTACTCTAAACCCAACAATCGAACACTCTTTTTTACAAAAACTGAGATTGATGAATGGTTAATGAAAAACAAGTCTAAATCAATTTCTCAAATTGAACAAGAGGCTGTATCATATACTAATTCTACAAAAAAATAACTAATATGGAAGCTAAAAACATTCGATTAGTTATTCTACTAATCATTTTCTCGACCCTCGCTATTTTGCAAATGTACTTATTCAAGTATTCGGCTTATCCGTTATTAAAGTCTATAGTAATGTTGCTTAATAGCTGTCTTCTCATTCTTTATTCAAAAGCCATAAAAAACAATTTAGAAAACTAGTAAAAGTAAAAAAGACGTAAAAAACACCTCGCTAAAAGCTTTTTACGTCTATCATAATTTTTAAATTGAAGACGATGCAAATTTACGCAAAGTTTTCCATATAAACGTATTACAATGGAAAATAAATCTCAGGATGTATTGTATCAAATTGATACAGTATCGAATACCATATTTGATAGAATTATAAAATACGTTGATTCTAAGTATAGAATTCGTTTTAATACAATATCGCTAGACTATGAAATAAACATTATTGGAAATAACACATGGGAATCACTAAATCTAAATTCATTGCTTATTGAGTTAACTAGAAATAATATCGAAACCAATTATAATAAATTAGAAATTCTAATCAAATCAAACCTAATTGAGCGATATAACCCTATCGAAGAATATCTTTTAAAGCTACCAAAATGGAATAATGAAGTTGATTACATTAAGAAACTAGCTTCGTACGTGAAAACGAATGATGATGAAGCATTTGTGTATCATTTAAAAAAATGGTTTGCCAGAGCTGTTAAATGTGCTATTGAAAAAGATAAAATAAATAAGCATGCCATTATATTGGCTAACGGTGACCAACATGCCGGAAAATCCACATTTTTTCAATTTTTCATTCCAAAAAAACTTTCAAGTTATATCGCAGAAGATATTGGGACAGATAAAGATTCTCGCATAAAAATGTGTAAGAATATAATTATAAATCTTGAAGAATTAAACATTATGGGTAAAACTGATGTAAATTACTTGAAATCATTAATTAGTAAAGTTTTTATTAATGAAAGATTACCATATGAAAGACGAGCTGAAAATTTACCAAGAATTTGTTCTTTCGTCGGCTCTACCAATAGAACTGAATTTCTTACTGACGAAACTGGTTCAGTAAGATGGATAATTTTTGATGTTATAGGTAAACTCAATTTCAATTATTCTAAAGAGATTGATATGGATGACGTTTGGTCGCAAGCCTATTATTTGGCATATCATGACAAGAGTTTTGAGCCAGAATTAACGCAACACGATGTTATTGAAAATGAAAAGAGAAATGAAAAATATACAAGTCTTACTATTGAACAAGAAATAGTAATTAAATATTTTGAAAAAACAGATAACATTCTCTATTTCAATACAGCTACAGAGATAATGACTAAGCTAATTCCCATAGGATTAAAACTCAACAGGGAAAAAATTGGTAAAGCACTTAGTGGGTTTAAGTTTAGCAGAGTAAAACACCCTCAAAAACAAGTATATGGTTATTTAGCAAAACCAAGATTTAAAATAAGCCCAGTAGAGATAATGAATTAATTTAAAAAATCGACTTACCTAAGTTACCTACTTACCTAAAACCTTTAAACATGGGATTATTTTAAGGTAAGTGGATATAAATGAACCTACCTAATACTTACCTTAAATAATAGGTAAGAAAGGTAACCAATAGGTAAATTTAAAAAAAACGTAAACACTTGTGTTTATTAGATTAGGTAAGTAGGTAAGTAAAATCCGTGAATACTTAGATAAAATTAAAAAATTAAAGCCATGAATAGTACTCAAGCAAAAGAGATTTCAATACAAAGCGTATTATATAGAATCGGAATTCATCCACAAAAAGTGAATGGGTCACAAGTTTGGTTTTTAAGCCCATTTACTAAAGAGCGTACACCATCATTTAAGATTGATACCATAAAGAATAGATGGTATTGTCATTCTAGTGGTTTTGGAGGCAATACCCTTGATTTTGTCGTAAAACATTCACGCTGTACTGTTAGTGATGCTTTAGCCTATTTAAGTGGTTTTAATTTAGTTTCTCCTTTTTTATTTCAAAAGCAAAATAATGAGCAAAATAAAGTCAGTTGTAATGAAAGAAATATAGGAATAACAGAAATAAGTGATTTAAAAAATTACAATTTAAAAAAGTACTTAATAGGGCGTGGTATTTCGAGTAAAAATTGGAATTACCTAAAAGAAGTAAAATTTACAATCGACACAAAACATTTATATGCTATCGGATTCGAGAATCAATCAAAGGGGTTTGAACTGCGCAATAGCTTCTATAAAGGGTCTATTTTAAAGAAAGATATAACTCTGATAAAATCTCCTAATAAATCAGATATCATTTTGCTGTTTGAAGGCTTTATGGACTTTTTAAGCTATGCCGAAATGAATCCAAAATTTGAGGAAAACATATTGGTTTTAAACTCAATCGCTTTATTAGAAAAAGCAAAATTAGAGTTAAAAGACTTTAATGAAATCAAAGTCTTTTTTGACAGAGACAATGCTGGTTTCAGAGCTACAAAATCAATTTTAGAAACGTTTCCAAATGCGAAAGATTCTTCCCAAATCTATAGCAATTTTAAGGATTACAATGAATGGTTCACAGCCTGCGGAATGGAAGTTAAACAAACTGTTTCAAAGATTTAACCCAATTTATAAGCGCATAGTGATATACGCAAAGTTTAGAATTTCAAGATGTGTTTTCCGCTATCGCTACAAACATATCTTGCATTTTCTCCCGATGGTCGCAAATGAAAAACACAACAATTAAAAATCATGATTATGAGTCAAGCAAGAACAAAAATTATAATGTTCAGAACTACAACCATTGAGAAGAAAATCATTGAAAAAAAAGCAAAAAACCGAAAAATGAATACTGCTAGTTTTTGCAGAATGGTAGCCTTAGAACGTAAAAACAAATCTGTTTTTACAGAGGAAGAATTAAAAGCTTTTGAGAATCTACATTACATACGAAATGGTTTTGTCAAAATTAATAATCTTCTAAAAGATAAAGATTCTTTGTTTGCCTCTGAGGTAATGAAAACGGTTAAACAAACTGATTCAGTTCTAAAAATTTTTAGTGATGGTAGGCAAAGCTAAAAGCATCGGACACACATCAAATGCAATTGACTATGGAAAAGACAAATTGAATGCCGAAGAAATCACTAGGCATAATGTAATTGGTAGTACTGGATTAGAAATTGAAAATGAGTTTAAGGTATATCAAAATCTAAATTCTAATACGAGACTAAATACTATCTCAGTTGTACTAAGTCCAGAGCCTGAAGACGGAAGAAAATTAACAAACGAAGATTTTAAGCAAATCACCGAAAGTTATCTTGAAAAGATGAATTTAAAAGAGCACCAGCATATTGCCTACGTTCATAAAGATAGAGACCACAACCATTTACATATATATGTAAACCGAATTGACAACAAAGGCAATGCCTATAATGACTCCTTTATCGGGAAGAAGTCTTCTCAAAAAGCTAATGAAATAGCGAAAGAAAAAGGATTGATTTCAGCAAGGGACAAGATGTTTCAAAACATTGAAAAAAACAGAAATGAGCTAAAAGAAATCAAAGCGGAAATCTATAAAAAGCATCAGGAAGTTTTAAAGCAAAAACCTCAAAGCTTTCAAGATTACATTTTACTAATGAAAGAAAAAGGATTAGAAGTAAAACCTACCATAAATAGACAAGGGCAGATTCAAGGTTTCAGGATTATAGATAAGGAAACGAAAAATGATTTTAAAGCGAGTGAAATTCATCGTTCGATGTCTGGTAGTGGTCTAATTAAAATTGGTTTAAAAAACGATTTAAATCATAATCTAGATACTACTCTGAAGCGTGTACAAGGTAAACAGGTAGCGAAAAGTCGAAATGATAAAAATTTAGGTAATGCAATTCCAAAAGAGATTAAATATCAAGTAAGTCAATTTAGCAATAATGGAGTAAAATCAGTTTCTCAGGCAGTGGGAAAACAGAAAATGTCACAACAGGAATTTAAATACCTGAAAACAGTTCTTAAACCAATGGCAGAAATCGAACTAAAAAATACTGAAGAACAACGCTTAGAGTCAATTTCAAAAGACATTGAATACGCTAAAAATCTTCAAAAAATTGAAGATGCTCAAATAGACAAACCAAACAATAATTTAAAATTAGAACAAGATTACGGGATATGAGTAAAAACATCGAAATAATAGCAGAAATCATCGCTGACGAAACCAAAAAACTAGAAAAACTAGTTTCAGAGCAATCAAATTTAGTACAGGAATTTTCTATCTGTATGGAAAAAGCAGAAAAAATTGAAATACAGCCAAGAACAGAACGGTTAGAAGAAATAATTGCCCACTGGAATAATTTGTTTTCAGCTCAAAAACAACAAATAAAAGAATTGCAAAACAATCAGAGTTATGAAAATAATAGGCAACGATTAGGAACTAATATTTTGCTGATTTTGGCTGTAAGTCTACTGATTCTAATCCTAATAATATTAACATTTAAAACAATATAGGCATGTCATTACAAGGTATAAGTATTGGAGAAGCAAACACACTTGTGGGTATTATTGGAAAAATATTGAAAGTAATTTTTCTTATTTCGGTAGTGGCAAGCATTATAATTTTGGAAACTCATTTGTTTGGATTTTCTATAACTAATTTATGGACTGACTCTTATAGCTTCCAATTAAAAGAGTTAAAGCCAGATTACTTAGCAAATGGATATAATAACTTCTTGTATCTGTTTTCAAAATTCATAGCTAGTAAGATGCCATATTGGGCAAACTTTGGAGCGATTTTATGTATTCCATCGATAGTTTATGTTTCATTTTATCATGCGAAACAAAAGCGATTCCCAAGGGTAATTATCAGTACTATAATCAACAATATTTTAATCATTTTTTTGATTGCGATATCAGGAAAACTGTTAAGTATACTTATTGGAGATTTTGGGGCAATAAGCTGTATAACTCCCATTTTTTATGCGATTTATCTATTAAAGTTTAAGAACCTAAAGAAACCATCTCGAACCGAGAAATTCAGTAAAATTAAAGAAAAGTCCAAAAAAGAAGATAGCTTTACTTTTAAAACAAATAAAGGCGAAATAAGCTTAGATAATCCCTACAGGGGAATATATGTTGGTGGTGGGGCTGGCTCTGGAAAAAGCGCCTCAATATTTGAAAGAATTATACAGCAGTTATCGGAAAAACATTTTACGGGAATATGTTACGATTTTAAAGGGGACTTAACAGAAAAAGTTTTATTGAGCTATGAAAACTCAAGCATAAAAGTCAAAACCATTGACTTTAAAAATGCTTTATTAAGTGACAGGGTAAATCCTATACATCCAAAATACTTAACCAAAATCGCCATAGCAAATGATTATAGTCAGGTGATTATCAATAACCTACTTCCTGAATCAATTAAGAAAATGGACTTTTGGCTAGGCAGTAGTAAAAACATTTTAGTCTCTGTCGTTTGGTGGTTAAGACAAAAACATCCTGATATATGTACGCTACCACATGTGATATCATTTATAGTACAAACTTCAATTGATGTTTTAGTTCAAAAAATATCGGAAGACCCCGAAGCAAGAGGTATGTTAGCTGCATTGCAGGAATCTATTGATAGAAATGCAGACCGTACAATTGCAGGAATGCTTGCAACCCTTCAAAATGCTTTATCTACGCTTAATGCTCCCGATATATTTTGGTTGCTCTCAAGCAACGATGTAGATTTACATTTAAACAATCCCGAGAACCCTCAATTTCTGTGTATTTCTAACGACAGTACGCTACCTACCGTCTACACTCCTGCAATCTCACTTATTATTTCAGTAGCGCTTAGGCAAATGAATCAACCTAATCAGCAAAAATCAGTTGTGTTATTAGACGAAGCTCCAACAATTTTCATCCCAAATATTGAACAAATTCCTGCTACTGCGAGGAGCAATAAAATCGCTACAATATTTGGAGTGCAAGATTATGCTCAATTGGCTGATAAATATGGGGAGGGAAAAGCACAGGTTATTATTTCAAACTTAGGAAATCAATTCTTTGGAAGAACTACGAATTACAAAACCGCCGAAATGGTTCAAAATCTATTCGGCAAAAAGGACGAAGTATTTACTTCAAAAAGTTCAGGTGACGGAACAAGTGGCAAATTCGTCCACTTGGGGAGCAACACTAGTTCAGGAACTAGCGAAAACATACAGGAACGTAATCGTGTAAAGATTAACGATATAGTCAATTTGGCACAAGGAGAGTTCTACGGTCTCGTTGCCGAAGGCACTCCTCGTGAATTTTTAAAAACTCAATTTTTAAGAGACGAGATACAAGGGAAATATATCAATCAAAAGCTACCGATAAGCGATAGCATTATGAAAGAGAACTACTATAAAATCATTGCAGAATGCAAAGAAATTATATCAAGTTAAAAACAATTATTCAAAATCAATTTTTATAAATTAAAATCAATTACAAATGAAAAAAACTAAATTATTTCTTGGGGTATTATTACTATCAGCTTTTACAAAAGGTTATTCCCAAACCTACAAAAATGCTTTTGGTGTTGGCATTGGGGCAACACAGGATGGTTATGGTGTTATGTTTAGTCATAATTATTTCATCAACGACAGAAATTCAATTTCAGCTTCTATTCTCGCAACCGATGCTAAATACAAAGTCGGAGAAGATAAAATAGGTTACAACGACATTACGCTTAATTTGGGGTATTCTGTTCCCTTGTATCTTACTCAAAATAGAAAATTTGGGATTGTCTTCGGGAGCGGTGTAGTACTTGGCTACGAAATAGTGAACGGTAACAAAAATTTAAATTTAAGCAATGGCAGTTTGATTTTGGACGAATCAAAATTCATTTACGGGGCTTATGTGGGATTAGACTTTGACTACCTTATTAATGATAGAACAACGCTTTTCATAAAAGTAAACGAGTATTATCATGCTAATTCAGATTTAGGAAAATTTGTTCCGTTTGCAGGAATTGGACTTAGATACTATACCAATTAAATAAACTTTCGTTACATAAGTAATGTTTGTAATCCTTTGTAAACTGGATTTAAGTGACATTTGCCACCATAAGGATAAACCATGTTACTTATGGAAAGTAATGATAGAACAACGATATTCATAAAAATAAACGAATATTATCACGCTAATTCAGACAGGAATTGGACTTAGATACTATACCACTTAAATAGATTAATTAAACAGTATAAATACAATAAATATGAAAAAAAACATTAGAAAAATAGGAATGTTAATGATAACATTTTCTTTAATGGCTTGTACCAAAGAAATCGAGGTTTTGGAGCCAAAACTTGCAGGTACTTACAAAATTAAATCAATTATAACAGATTTGCCTGTTGATTTAGACAAAGATGGAGTTCCTAATACAGATATGAGTAAAGAAAAAGACCGTGGCTATTGTCGTTTTGATGATACTTTTTCATTCAACAATGGTAACAAAGGAATTTGGGCTGATGGTTCTGATATTTGTAGCAATGCCTTAGAACCTTCCGACGATTATTTTAATTACACTTATGACAAGGCGAAAAAAACTATTTCTATGGAAATATTTCACAAAGGAGAAAAAGAAAGTGAGCTTTTAGAACTTACTGATGTATTTATCAGCTACAGGGACGGAAAACAAACACTTAAATTTAGTTTCTACGACGAACGCTATACTACAAGGGTAGTAACGTATTATCTTGAATCTGAATAAACGGGATAATTAATAAATATGCTTTTTCAGTTAAATTCTTTTAATTGAAAAAGTATATTGAGTTTTTGCACCATACAAAATTGGCTTTTTACAACTAAAAAGGTATTGAATTAATCATGAGTCGTTCTTATAGAAAAAATAAAATAGTTGGTTATACCAAAAAGGAAACCGAAAAGCGTGATAAAACCATTGCAAACAAGCGATTCCGCAGATTGGTAAAGGTTAGATTAGCAAAAAGAGACGATGTATTACCTATGATTAAAGAAGTCTCGAATATTTACCAGTTTGATAAAGATGGAAAGCATTACTATGCTAAAATGACAAAACGGGAAATGAGAAAATAAATTAACTTTAAAAGAAATGTCTAAATGAATAACGAGAAATTATTTAAGGAAAGTATCAAATTTATAAATGAAAATCCTAACTGTTTATCTAATCAAGTTCCGCAGTATTTAATTGAATATTGGACTACTGATAATTTTAATAATGAAGATTTAAAAGCAACTGAACAATGGAGTGTTTTTATGCATATACTCATATTTAAAAAAGAACTTGGTGTGGAGTTTAGTATCGCAATAGATGAATTTGAAGTGCTAAGATTTCACTGGCAAGCCATGTTATTTGCTATTTCAAAACATAATCCAACCGAATTAAGAATTAAACCATTTAAAATTTTTGATATGGAAAATTGGAAAAAAATTGAAATAGAATACAATTAAGAGCGAAGTAATTAAAATGGATTGGAAAGTTTTAAAAACAGAAGAAGATTACAATAAAGCATCTTTACGGCTTATGGAGATTTTTCACGCTGAACCGAATACACCCGAAGATGATGAACTAGCCTTGTTGATTGTTTTGATTAAAGATTATGAAGATAAGCATTATCCAATACCTAAACTTAATACTTTGGATGTAATGAAAGTTAAAGCATTAGAGATATGGGAAAAATTGATTACATGGATAAAAAAATAACGTAAAAACCTGTTCCGGGTCTTTTCTTCAGGAATACAAAATAACGTGAAAACGAGAACCAGGAACGAGCTGCAGAAAGGCAAAATAACGTGAAAACACAAAAAGTGCTTACAGCTGGCCAGTTAATAATTATTAAAATAAATTTTATGAAAGCAAAAGCATTTATTGAAATAGGTAATGACGGAACTTATAGCGTGTATATTGAAAATAACACTTTAAGCTACGGAATTCATGGAACTGGCAAAACTGTAAAAGAAGCTGTAGAAGATTTTAATTCGGCTTATGAATCTATGAAAGAATTTTATAAAGAACAAAATAAAAACTTTACAGAATGTGAGTTTGATTTTTTTTATGACATAGCATCTAAAGAAGATTTAGCAAACACAAAAACTGAAATGATTAAATGGTTAGTTGGGGTATTTTTTGCGCTAGCATTGATGATTATTGGGTTATACTTTAAGTAACTATATTTTAAATCCTGCTTCGGTAGGATTTTTTTTAGCTACAGCCTATTACCTGAATAGTTCTACTGATACCTAATTTAAAAAAATGTACTTTAATTTAAAAATATACTGTATAAATAATTAGTATATTCTATCTTTACAATAGTATTTATTAAATTTGCAAAAACTTTAAATAATGGAAGCCATAATATTACATCCTAAAAACAAAACACAATTATCTCTTTTGAAAAATTTAGCAAAAGAAATGGGAATGATGTTTGAAACAAAAAATGAAGATGAAATAATAGTCGGATATACTCCGAATGGTCAAGCTTTTTCTGTTTCTGAATATAAAGAAAATATACTGAATCGTATTGATGATGTAAAAAATGGAACGGCTAAAACGTTTACTTCTGAACAAGTACTAAGTCATATTCTTAAAAAATGATTATTTGGGAATCTAGAGCAGAACAAGAGCTTCAAGATATTTATGATTATATCTTTTTAAACAGCCCTCAAAATGCAGAAAACGTTATTACTGAATTAGTATCTATTGCAGAAAGTATTTCGAATATGCCTTTTAAGTATCCTAAAGAACCATATTTTAATGATGAAAATATTCGTTTTGTCCCAAAATGGACTTACAAAATAATCTATTTGATTGGTGATATTGACATTACTATATTATCTGTTTTTAATACTTCCCAAAACTCAATAAGAATTAATAAATAATTAAAATATACAAATCATACTTAGGGTTGATTTTGTATAAAGCCAATACCATCCTATGGCTTGTATAAATATGTTAGTAGTCAGCTTACGAAAACGAAACCTGAAATAACACAAATATGAAAGATTTAGAACAAAAACTTGAATCAACACTTGAAAAACATAAAAAAGATTATGCTTCAATTTGTGAGCCAATAACTGGATTAATTTCAAGACAGAATAACGCTAATAAGTTTAATTCCGCAAACGAAAAATATACAGATGAAATAATAGAAATATTAAATATCTACGTAGAGAATAAAAATGATTCAGAAAGAGAAAGTGCTATTGAAATGTCAAAAGACTATATAAAATTATTCTCAAAATTACTAATTAATCCTTTTTCTTGATCGGTTGAATAAAAAATTAAAAAACATTTGAGTCTTATTTTTTTTCGAAAATAACAAGTTCGTTTGAATTTATTCTAACTTTCTAAAGCCAAGTTTAATCAAGTATAAACTATTTTTTACTTTCATTAATTCCTTCTTGCTTTATTAAATCACTACACCCATTGTACACCTCTACCCTTCTAACCCCTTTAAAAACAAGCAATGTTACTTATTGCATCGGGAAATAAATGACAATACAAGATTTAGTTGGGGATTATTCAATTTCGGGAAAGAATCAAGACGAAAACCATGAAATAACCTATAAAGGTATTTTGAGTTTATCTTTGGATAAAAACAACCGAATTAAAGCAAAGTGGCTTATTAATAATTCACAAGAACAAAAAGGTTCTGGTTTCTTTAAAGACAATATTCTGGTCATAAATTTCAGCTATAAAGGTGAAGACAACAAAACTTACAAGGGAGTTGCTGTCTATCGATGCATAACTAAAGATGTTTTGGATGGATTTTGGTCGGAAAAACACGGAAATCCGCTCTATTTAGGAGCTGAACATTGTTTGAGGATAAAAAGTACTGAAAAGCTAAACTAAAGAAATTATCGTTTTATGAACGCGGTTTAGCCAAGTTTCTATCGTACATAACAATAGTTCCTGCCACGGCAACATTTAAACTTTTTACTGATTTGAATTTTACTAAATGGTGGCATTTTTCCATTACTTTTTTGGATAAACCGTGATCTTCTGCGCCTAATAAATAAACACAACGTCTTGGATGCTCGTAGGTTTCTAAATCAGAAGCTCTTTCGTTTAGTTCAACACCTACTAATCGCGCTCCTTTTGGTAAGTTTTCAAGGAAAGCTTCAAAAGTATCGTAATGAAAATAAGGAATTGCTTTTACGGCATCGTGAGTATCACAGGCTTGTTTGGCATATCGATTTCCTATGGTAAATATAAAAGTCGCACCTAAGTTTTGAGCTGATCGCCACAAAACACCCAAATTTTCAGGCGTTTTACCATTTTGTATTCCTATTCCAAAGTATTCGTTTGTAAAATTATCATTCATAAGGGCAAAAATACAAACTGTCTAAGTATAAATCAATTTTTTATCTATGACTAGGGAAATTATATTCATTATACTGTTTATCATTTTTGCTTCATAGCTGATATGTCAAATAATTACGAAATTCGTTTAATTCTAATTTACCACTAATAAAACACTCGAATTCAACACTTTACTAAAAATAACTATATCAAACTCTAAGGCGTATTATTCTTTGGCGGAAAAAAGAAATGCGAAGGCTTGCTTAAAAAATATCTAAAAATTGCACGTGCCACTTGTCTCAGTTCTAAAAGAGGAATGTTTCGCGAACGAAATGCAAGACCAAGTGACAAACTAAAACTTACCATAAAATTGACTAAACCGATAATCCCAATCCCCAAAATAGACCAGAAAAACATCCATTCAGTGACATAAAAATCGGCGCCATATAATGCCATTGCAAAATTTCCACTAGCAAAAGTAATATGCCTGATATCGATATTTAATCCGAAGAAAATCCCAATAAAAACAGTACTTCCCATAAAAACACCAAACCAAAAATTGGAAATAATTCCTGCCCATTTTTTCTCATATAACGATGCTAGTTTCTTAGTCCACTTTTTACCTAAACTTAACTTCAACAACGGATGTTCCTGAATACGATAGTAAATATGGTTGTGTTTATCGCGATTAGCAATACTACCGGCAATAATTCCAGATAAAAACAAAAAGACTCCTGCTATAGCGGCGTGAAATATTGCTGCTGAGTAAATAGGATTTAAATCGTAAATTAAAGTCGGCCACTTTTCTTTGGCAATATTGACATGAAATGCTTGATCGATAAGCCAGATTCCAAGTAATGAAACTGGAAAAGCTATCATTACATTCCCAACAAATGCTATAAATTGTGAACGAAATACTCGCGCAAAGAATACGGCAAATTCTTTATACTTATAGTTTTTCTTGTCTTGCGATTTATGCTTAAATCCTTCTTGTAAAGCTCTAACTAATGCTGAAGCTGTCATTGCAGGTTGTTTCGTAGCAAGTGTAAAACCAAGAATATATATAATGATGAATCCTATAGAATAATTCATGCTGTATAGAAAAATATGCCCAAATCCACTGGTATGAACTTTTCCAAGCAAGAGTTTGATGATACAAAGTATTCCAACTATAAAACCTCCTCCGGCCGCTGAGTAAAACATTTTATAGTATTCCTTACGATCATTGGTAATATAATGTTCGCCAGTATTGGCAGTATGCTGTGTTATTTCGTATGATAAAAGCTGGGTGCTTTCATTGACTAGTTTCTGAATATTGTTTTTATCGCAATTGTATTTAATAAGTTTATACGAAAGTGAAATCGTATTTCTTTTAGCCTCTTCATTATTACCTTGTATTAAAAGCGGCAACAATGCTTTTAAACGCTGAAGCTGCTGGCGGATTCGTAAAAGGCTTTGATTAACATGTAATGAAATTCCAAATTTACTACTGTTTTTAAATGCGGTTTCTATATAATCTACGCACTGTTTGTGCAGAATAATTAATTGTTTGTAGCCTAAATCATCTTCATTAATTGATTTTTCAGAAGATTCGATTATTCTTTCATTCATTAGCAATAATTCTCGCTGAAAAGCGATAAATGGACTTTCGAGATTTTCATATTCTGGAACCATGCGTATTACATCTGTTTCCATTGCAGAACCGCAAATTCTGTAGGTAAGAACTTCCATTGCAAAAATAAGCTCGTTAAACGATGAGTTATCTTCATCGGTTTCGTAAATAGGACGAAACTGCAACAATGAAAAAAGCTCGAATATTTGCTCTTGCGGTATTTTTTTAATCCATATTGGATCGGTATTGACAAAGAATATCTGATTTAAGATAAATTGTAATGTATCTTTTTCAGGCTGTTCGGGAATTAACTTTGCGAAAATCCTTTTTCGGACTTCAAAAAAGAAATTAGCATCTTGAAGAATTCCTGCATCTGAAAGAATTTTATTGAACTTCTTTTTTTCTAAATGAGCGTTGATGCAAACCATCAATCCTTCACGATAATTTTGATTCTCTTGCAGAAGATTAATTAATTCTGATAAATCAACTAAAGCATCTGTTTTTGGGTTTTTAGGACGAATTAAATTTACTAATTCTACTAGCAGCTCTATATTTTCTATTTTAGATTTCCATAACTGTTCATTATTAAAGTTTTTTTCGAAAAAGTATTTCAATGTCATTTTAGGTTTTCTCCTCAATTTCATTCTATCAAGTTTAATTATTGCTGTTTTTACAAATAAACACATTCTTTTTATTAAAAAAGGTCAAATTAGTATTGAATTAAGGCATTTAAATCAATTCTTGATTACATACTCTGTAGAAAAGAATTTTACTTATAAAAAAACTGTCCAAAAATAATCTAGACAGTTTTTAACTTGCTGTTCTAAATAGCTGGTTTATTCAAAAAAATCTAATTTATTTGTTGGAACCTCCGGATTTAAAGTAACCCCGTATTTTATGGCGAGGTAGCTTTCGACTCTATATTTTTCTGGTGTAGTAAGGTTTGTGTTGTAAGCAATTACTTCTGCGATACTTCCTCCCATTGTTTGTGCAGGATACGCACCTGCACCTCCCAAATTTATGATGCCAGGTGCACCTGTGGCTGTAACCCTTGCTCCAACTGAGGCTATTCTTCCATCAAAATAAAAAGTCGCATTATTAGTAGCTGCAACCGTAATTACTCCTGTATTAATTGTTGCCTTGGTTCCAATAGCCCTATCTCCTAAATCAACAAAGGCTCCGGCATAAAATCTAGATATATTATTATACGGTCCCATCAACCAATTGTTACTGCCCTGTACAGCTCTTCGAGGAGTTACTGTAGTACTTGTACTGTTATAAACCACAAAAAAACTATAAGGCCTACTGGTTATAGAAGCTGTAGTAGTCATAGCATCATCAGCTAAATCGAAATTTAAAGCAGGGTTGCCATTAAAAAACTCAGAACTTGCGGTAAAACTGGGCTGTTTAGAAACAGTATTCTGTACTGCATTAAAACCGCCGCCACTTTGATCCTGCCAGGTGGTTACGGTACTGCCGTTTGTGATTACTCCGGCATCGGCCTTAAGCCATAGTCTTAGATTCGCATTTATCCCACCCGGAGCTTGTGCATACAATATCTCTTGAGATACAAAAAATGTAAAAAAAATAATGATACAGTTTAAGTACTTATTTCTCATATTTAATGAATAAGTTAAAAATAATACTTGATCCTATCTAATGTTGCTAGTACAACTAGACTTAAAAAATTATTATAAAAAAAGTTATGAGTAAGGCATAACTAGATTGTAAATAAAAAAAAACATCCCTTCGTTGCGAGTTGCAAAAAACCGAGAAATTATTACTGCTATGTATAGATTTGGCTTTTTTTGTGCAGTAATAACTCTATAAAATTACAAATATTTTTTTTTATTTACATAAAAAATAAACCGCAATACACTGTATTGCAATACATTAATTTACAATTACTAAATATTAATGCTTTTTTTAGAATTCTTTGTAATTCTGACAAGTAAAAGAAACACGATTTTATAAATTAGCCCAAATGAATACACTATTGTCTAAAAACTTTGATAGACGTTCAAATTATAAAAATCACTTTCTATGACTATACTTTCATATTTATTCTAGTTGAAATAAAATCTAAATGATTATAAATTTATCCTTTTCAAAGGCATTTCGGCATTAAAATGTAATGTCGTAACATCTTTAAAAGCGTTACCTTCTGCATTCAATTCACCATAACCCTCAAGAAGTTGGTCTCCTTTTATTTTAAAAGCAACTTCTCTTACTGATTCAACTCCTTCAGAACTAAAAACATAATAACCTAATAAAATACCATTCTCTAAATGTCCTGTAAAAGTGCCTGAGTTTTTATCTTTATTCCACAAAGAATAAATTAGTTTTCCTTTTATTACCTTTTCGACACTAGTAATTTCTAATGAAATAAAATTATGGTTATCATTAAAAATATAGCAGCCGGTTGTTAGAGGAATTTTATTTTTTACTTGTTTAGATTCCTTTGTAACAGGATTTAAACTTGATTTATCATGATGTACATCTTTGCATTTTATGCTTACAACATATGCAAATACCAACAAAAGCAGCTTTTTCATTTTATATTTTTTTTAAACTAATTTACGACTAGGCATAATTTTCTAAGCTAATCGCACCATTCCTTTTTTAATCTTTATCTAGCTTTATGTTACTCTTTAAAAATAATTTTAAAACAGCTGCCATGTCCTACTTTGCTGTTTACTTCTAATTTTCCGTTCATGGCATCAATTTGGTTTTTTACCATATGTAACCCTAAACCAGAGCTGTGATCTGCAGCATGAAATGTTTTGAAAATATCAAATAATACGCCGCCATATTTCTTTAAATCTATTCCCAATCCGTTATCTGTCACAGTGAATACTTTTTTCTGATTTTCGATAAAAAAATCAAATTTCACTATTGGCGCTCTTTCCGGCGAGGCATATTTTATTGCATTGGTAGTTAAATTCAATAAAACACTTTCTAAATAAGCAGGGTTAAAAATAACCTGAGATCCAATAGCTACATTATTGATAATGGTTACACTCTTTTCGTTTATCTGCGGTGCTATTACGACTAAAATCTTTTTTAAGAACTCACTTAAATCTAAAGATTTTACATTAATACTTGTATTATTTTGAATGCTCACTACCTCTGATAAATGTGCTATTGTATCGTTAAGATCATTAGAAACAATTCGAATATTCTCGAGGGTTTCTAAGGGGTTGCTATCTTTTATCAAATCATGAACATCGAGCAGCAATTTTATATTACCTATGTGAGATTTTAAATTATGAGAAACGATATGGGTAAAATTTAATAACAGTTTGTTTTGCTCATCATAATGCTTTATTGTTTTTTCTAATTCTAATTCTTTTCCGGTTTGAAAATAAACGTCAGTATAAACTCCGGTTACCCGTAACGGTTTACCATCTTTGTCTCTCGCAATTACCTGAGCTTTGTCTATAATCCATTTATAATTTCCGCTATTCGTCAATACTCTGTAGCAATGCTCGTAAATACTGACTTCTGCGTCAAAACATCTTAGAATAAAAGCCGAGTACATTTCAAGATCATCAGGATGAACTAATTTATACCACATATCCCAATCGTCAATTATATCATCTGATTCTAACTCAATAATTTTTAATGACTCAGCAGAAAAAAAAACTGTATTCGTTATTATATCCCAATGCCAAACCCCCATGCCAAAACTTTGTAAGCTCATTTCAAAATTATTATTAGCAATTTTATTTCTCAAAAGGTTTCTTTATCAAATTTTTCATATATGAATCTACAAGCCAAAGACTCAAACTACAGTCTGAATCCAGCCCTTTATTCGATAGCTCCTTTAAACTATTTTGCTCTTTTTTAAGAATAGTTTTTTTTTGAGTCATAAAATAGGAGTCAGTTATTTTATGAAATAGTTTTATTAGAAAAATCTTAATCATATTTACACTTTAGACACCTTAATTTTAAATATTCTTTTTATGTCTATTTTTTACGAAGCATTGGTAATGTAAAATTTTAACTCGTCCCGTATTTCTGATTTTAATTTGGTAGCATCAAACAAAAGAAGATCATCTACCATTTCTAATCTTGATTTTATGTCTTTATTAAAAGCGCAAACAATCAATGGAATACCTCTTTGAAAAATTCGCATAAGATCATATAATTCTTTTTCTGAATTAATGACAAACAGCATAATGGAATAATGGCTAATTACATTGTCGAATTTTTTAAAATTTTTGTAGACATCAAATGCAAAATCTTTTTTTAACTCGTACTTTAAAAACCTAGAAAAACAATGCTGGCTATCATATACGAGTACTTTTTTCTTTTTCATATCTAATTCAATTTGCATTTTTATTCAAGAGAAGCCTGCTCATTCTTTTCTCAGTCCTAAAAAGAATGAGCGTATCTTTTACCAATAAATGACTTATAGTTAACTTATTACCAATTTTTACATTGCTATAATGATAAACTGACTTCTTCTGTTTTGTTGGTGTTCTTGTTCAGAACATGCTACACCATCGCTGCATTTGTTTATTAATTGACTTTCTCCGTATCCTTTGGCTTGCAATCTATCTTTATCAATACCGGATTTGATCATAAAATCCATTGTAGATTGTGCTCTTTTTTGTGATAATACTAGATTATATGCTTTAGAAGCCCGGCTATCTGTATGCGAAGCAACCTCAATTTTCATATTAGGATATTGTTTCATTACCTCGACTACTTTGCTAATATCTAAAGCTGCATCTGGACGAATATCTGATTTGTCTAAATCGAAATAAATCATTTCAATTGCAAAAACTTTGGCTAAATCAGTTCCGATTGTAATTTTTTCAAGATTTTTTTCTATACCGATATTTACCTCCGTTTTTCCTTCTTCGAATGGTAATGTTACTTTTTCTTCAGTAGTTAAATAATCTTCTTTAATAACTCGTATGTAATATACTTTTCCGCATTCGGTCTTATCGTAGGTAAAACTTCCTTTGTCATTGGTCAAAAACTCTTTTATAACATTCATTTGCTCATCAAGCAATATAACTTTGGCTCCAGCCAAAAGAGATTGTGTTTTTTTGTCTGTAACAGTTCCTGCTATCAGTTGTTCGCAAGACAATTTTTTGGTTTCTGTAAATCCATAAATATCATCATAGCCTTTTCCTCCTTCGCGATTAGACGAGAAATAACCTTTTTGACTAGCAGTATTAATTACAAAGGCAAAATCATCCATTGAGCTGTTTATTGGAGTTCCTACATTAGAAACTTTTCCAAAACTTCCGTTTGCATTCATTTTAGATACAAAAACATCTAAACCACCTAATCCCGGATGTCCGTTTGAAGAAAAATAAAGTTCATTCTCTGCCGATATAAACGGAAAAGTTTCTTTGCCCTCAGTATTTATCGTGTTTCCAAGATTTTCTGGAATTCCAAAAAGATCATTGTTATAAATTGTTACTTTATAAATATCAGAATCTCCAAGAGTTCCTGGTCTGTTAGATGCAAAGTATAATATTTTTTCGTCAGCACTCAACGCCGGATGTGCCGTACTGAAATCATCGCTATTAAAAGGAAGTTCTATTATATTGGTCCATTTACCATTTATAAGGGTTGCTTTGTATATTTTTAACAAATTTTTGCCTTCAGAATCTTTTCCTTTTCTGCCTTCATTATAATTGTTGCGGGTAAAATACATTGTTTTGCCATCTTTGGTAAAAACCGGAGTAGCTTCATTGTATTTAGAATCAACAATATTCGAAAGAGGTTGTGTTTTTTCTAACGTACCATTTGCGCCTATTTTTGCTGTGTATAAAGCTGAAAAAGCCTGATTTGTCCATTTTTGAATGCTTTTTGAAATCCCTCTTTGTTCACGAGTACTTGCAAATACAATTTTATCCTCTAAAAACGATGTCCCATAATCTGATAGTTCAGAATTTATATCAAGTGTTTCTATATTATAACGTCCTGAATTTTGAAGAATTACAGCATAATAATCTTTGTTGGCTTCATACAATTTAGCTCTCGAATCATTACCGTTTACTCTATTAAATGCATTCAGCATTTTATCTGCATTATCATAATCCTCAATTGACTTCAGCGTTTGTGAATAACGATAATAATATTCCGGATCAACAGTTTGATTGAGCAAAAAAAGTGCTTTGTACCATTTATTTGCCTGTGGTAATTGCCCATTAAAATAATAAGCGTTTCCTAGTTTTTGAAACAAATCGACTGATTTATAGCCTTTTTGAGCTACGTTTTCATAGATCTTAATAGCATCAATATAAGCGAATTGTTCATATTCTTTTTCGGCTTTTTTAATTTGACTATTTTGAGCGTGACTTTCTAATCCTAAACCTAAAATTAGGATACTTAGTAGTATTTTTGATTTCATTATAAATATCGTTTAGAAGAATCTTGGTGAAACAATCTTATCAAATTTCTTAAACAACTCAAATCGTAGAAAAATTTCATGTGATCCTGAATTGTAGTTGGCTAATTTTGTGGTTTCTGCATCATAGGCATATCCTATAAATAAGCCGTCGCTTACTTGAAAACCAACTAATGCACTTAAAGCCGCACTCCAACGATAGGCAACTCCCGCTGTAAATTTTTCGTTAAACAAAAAGTTAGCAGATAAATCGACTTGTAATGGTGCTCCTTCGGTCATTTTTACTAATGCTGATGGTTTGAACTTTAGATTATAATCTAAGTCGAAAACGTGTCCTGCCATGAAGTAATAATGAATTTTCTCTTTGGCAACATAAGTAGACATACCACTATAATGACTAGTTTCTAGTAATGCCGGCACCGAAAGTCCTACATAAGTATTGTCTGAGTATAAGTAAACCCCTGCTCCAACGTTTGGTGAAAACTTATTATCTATATTTTGCTGATATCTCGGATCTGAAGGATCATAGATATCTAATTTGGTATAATCTACGTTTATTAAATTCGCACTTCCTTTTACTCCAAAAGCTAATTTATATTGGTACGAAACATCGATCGTATACGAGATATCTGCTGCCAAAGTTGTATCGTCTGATGGCCCAATTCGATCATTAACTAACGAAAGTCCTAAACCTACTCTCGAATTTTCTATAGGCGTATGCATAGAAAGTGTTCCTGTTTTTGGTGCTCCTTCGAGCCCGACCCATTGTGTACGATAGAGTCCAAAAATACTCATAACGTCTCGAGAACCTGCATATGCCGGGTTTATAACCGTTGGGTTGTACATATACTGTGTGTATTGCGCATCTTGTTGTGCACTCATATAATTGCTAGTGAGTACAATAATTATCAATAACCCTATTTTTTTAATATTCATTTTAATTATTTTTTTAAAGAATAAATCGAAGTGTTTCTAATTTACAGAGTTGGTTTAACTCTTATACATTGCAAAGCACTACTGATAAACTCAAATTTTTAATTATCTTGATTTATATATAGATAGCCCGTTTTATCTTTGACCTTGGTATCTGTTTTATATTTTAAAATATAGAAGTAAGTTCCGGTTGGTAAACCTGCGCCTCTATTTACCGTTGCGCGCCCATCTGAGATTCCTCTAAAAACACGATCTGTTTCATTATATCCGTCAGTACGATAAACCAAAACTCCCCAACGATTATAAATTTCAACACTATTGTCAGGATATTTATTGATACCCTTAATAAAGAAAAAATCATTTTTACCATCGTCATTTGGTGATATCGCATTATAAACAATCAAATCATCTTTCTCTTCCGGAACTTTAGTAACTCTTGCCAAGGTAAAAATGCCATAGCCTGAAACTTGTGCCGTAACCATTGTTTGCGCTGCATCTGTAACACCGCCCTCAGAAATCCATTTTCCTGAAGGAACATCCCATCGTACTATTTGTATTTCTGTATCCTTACTATCCTCATAGATGTAAGAAGGTGTAGTGTCCGGATTTAAAGTAAGAGAAAGCACAATACTAGTAAGTCCTTTATCTTTTGTGATCTCCCAATATTCTTTATTATCGATTAATTGAATATTATCTTCTTTACTGCTATGCGCATAAGCGGGATCTGAATTTTGAAAAAAGTAATGTGATGTATAAGCATCCTGACCATTATCTGAATTGGCATGAATAGATGGGCGATAATATTGTGCATCTCCTACAGGATATTCAAATGATGCTGTTCCTATTTTTGTTACTCTTCCATCAACAAAACTGTTGTTACTTACATTGGTATGCACTGCGTTACTTTCGAAAATTACCCGACCGTTATAGCTATCAGCATCGATAATACCTTTTTGAAAATCAGCATTCCCAGAAACAGAAATATCTGTTGCTAATAAAAAAGGAACGGATTTATATTTGTTATTAAAAACAACATTTTTAAAACGGGAATAAACAATAAGTGAAGGGATATCTCCGTCGATAATTTGTTCTTCGTTTCCTGTAAAATATGTTGTTCCTTGTTGTGAGGTGGTAAAATCTACTTTACCATCATTCGTTAAATGATTAAAAAGATGTACTTGCCCATCGTTGATGAATTCTCCCGTAGAAGTATTTTTAAAATCAAAATATACAGAAACCAAAGTTCCTGGTTCAACTTTTATCTGATCCGGATTTAATAGTTGTGCTTGTAGACTCCATGAAGGATAACTAGCCAGAATACCCAGAATCGTCATTTTTTTTATAAATGGAAATTTATTTTTCATAAAAATTCAGTTTACTGCTTTACGCAGATTAGAAATAAATAAATCTTAAAATGTCTTTTTAAAATTTAATCACTAATATTTTATAATACAAAGAGACAAATTTCAGCAGCCCGAATACGTCAAATAAACAGCAGATTAAGACATGTTTTTTCAATAAAAAACAAGTGAAAGCAATCAATTCGTTTAAAAATTGATCATTGCACTTGTAATATAATTTAGGAAAAAGGAGTACAGTCTTTACTAAAGACTGTACTCCATAATAATAATTATTTTTTTGCTGCAATTTCTTGTACCAATTTCTTAAGAGCTTCTAATTCATTTTGCTGCTCTTTTTGATTTTGTTTCAGTAACAAGATTTCGTTTTGCTGCTCTTTTACAGCCTCTACCAATACTGGAATAATTGTAGTATAAGAAACTGAATAGTAACCTTTGTCATCAATCGTAACTGCTTCTGGCAATACTTTCTCAATATCCTGAGCAATTACACCTAATTGATGTTTTTGATCAAAACTCATATTTTTAAACTCATCAGCTCTCCAGTTATAACCTACTCCTTCTATCTTCATTATTTTATCTAATGCATTTGTGATTGGTGCAATATCTTTTTTAAATCTTCTGTCTGATGATTGCGACCAAGTAGTTGTTCCTCCTGCAGCACCATTAACATAAAATCTATAAGAAGCGTTTGCATCACCCTGATTAATTGCCAAACTACTATTTGTTCTATTATAAACAAATACCCTATTTTGAAACATATTAGCACCTGTTACATGAGATAATTCGAAAATATCGTTTCCTCTTCCGTTAAGTGATGCTCCTAAAATCCATCTGTCATTTGATGCATTTCTTATAAAATTAAGTTCTATAGGATTATCATAATTTCCTGTCGAAAGTCCGTTATTAATATGCATGGTATTTCCTCTGATAACACCAACAACATCTAGTTTTTGCCCTGGATCCAGTTTACCAATACCTACGTTACCATTTGTGATAATAGACATACGTTTTTGATTATTCGTCCAGAAATCTAAACCATATTGATTTCCGTTAGTTGTACTAACTCTATTAGAAGTAATTCCTTCTCCACTAGTAGTAGTTCCAAAATATAAACCTGTTCTGGTTGTTCCGTCTCCTACATTTTCACCATCTATTTGTATAGATTTAGAAATTACCGCATTACCTACAACACTTAATTCTTTACCTGGATTATTAGTTCCAATACCAATTCTACCCATTTGATAAATATTTTCTGTATTAGAAGTAGCACTGTTTGTTGTACCAGCCACTCTCCAAGGTTCTGCACCAATTGATGCAGGCATCCAGCTAGTTCCAGCCCAAGTCAAAACTTGGAATGCTGTAGGAGCTACTGTACTTATTGGTCGACCTTGTAACTGATTTGCATTCCATAAATTTGTTGTATTTAATGCAGATATTACACGATTTGTATTGTCTACTGCTATACCTGTACCAGCTGTATATACTGGCGCTGGGTTTCCGGCAGGACCTGTTGCTCCTGTTGCTCCAACATCACCTTTATCTCCTTTTGGACCTGCTGCACCAGTGTTTCCTGTTACCCCTATTGGACCTTGCGCTCCAGTTGCTCCTCTTGCTCCGGCAGCACCAGTTGCTCCAGCATCTCCTTTAGGACCTGCAACTCCAGCTAAACCTTGTGGTCCTGTCGCTCCAGCGTCTCCTTTATCTCCTTTTGTTCCAGCAGTACCAGTTACTCCTGTTAATCCTATCGGACCTTGAGCTCCAGTTGCTCCTCTTGCTCCGGCAGCACCAGTTGCTCCAGCATCTCCTTTATCTCCTTTTGTTCCAGCAGTACCAGTTGCTCCTGTTAATCCTATCGAACCTTGAGCTCCTGCATCTCCTTTAGGACCTGCAACTCCAGCTAAACCTTGTGGTCCTGTTGCTCCTGCATCTCCTTTATCTCCCTTTGTTCCAGCAGTACCAGTTGCTCCTGTTAATCCTATTGGACCTTGAGCTCCTGCATCTCCTTTTGGGCCTGCAACTCCAGCTAAACCTTGTGGTCCTGTTGCTCCAACGTCTCCTTTATCTCCTTTTGTTCCAGCAGTACCAGTTGCTCCTGTTAATCCTATCGGACCTTGAACTCCTGCATCTCCTTTAGGACCTGCAACTCCAGCTAAACCTTGTGGTCCTGTTGCTCCTGCATCTCCTTTATCTCCCTTTGTTCCAGCAGTACCAGTTGCTCCTGTTAATCCTATTGGACCTTGAGCTCCTGCATCTCCTTTTGGGCCTGCAACTCCAGCTAAACCTTGTGGTCCTGTTGCTCCAACGTCTCCTTTATCTCCTTTTGTTCCAGCAGTACCAGTTGCTCCTGTTAATCCTATCGGACCTTGAACTCCTGCATCTCCTTTAGGACCTGCAACTCCAGCTAAACCTTGCGGTCCTGTTGCTCCAACGTCTCCTTTATCTCCTTTTGTTCCAGCAGCACCAGTTGCTCCTGTCAATCCTATCGGACCTTGATCTCCTGCATCTCCTTTTGGACCTGCAACTCCAGCTAAACCTTGCGGTCCTGTTGCTCCAGCGTCTCCTTTATCTCCTTTTGCTCCAGCAGTACCAGTTGCTCCTGTTAATCCTATCGGACCTTGAGCTCCTGCATCTCCTTTAGGACCTGCAACTCCAGCTAAACCTTGTGGTCCTGTCGCTCCAGCATCTCCTTTATCTCCTTTATCTCCTTTTGTTCCAGCAACACCAGTTGCTCCTGTTAATCCTATAGGACCTTAAGCTCCTGCATCTCCTTTTGGACCTGCAACTCCAGCTAAACCTTGCGGTCCTGTTGCTCCAACGTCTCCTTTATCTCCTTTTGTTCCAGCAGTACCAGTTGCTCCTGTTAATCCTATCGGTCCTTGAGCTCCAGCATCTCCTTTTGGACCTGCAACTCCAGCTAAACCTTGCGGTCCTGTTGCTCCATCTTTTCCGTCAACTCCATCTTTACCATCAGTTCCATTTGTTCCGGCAACACCTTGTAATCCTTGAGGACCAGCTGCTCCGTCTTTTCCATCAGCTCCGTCTTTTCCATCAGCTCCGTTTGTTCCGTTTGTTCCTGCTGTACCTTGTGGACCAGTTAAACCAACTAATTGTTCTGGAGTAAAATCTTCATACTTAAAATCTTTTCCGTCTGCTCCGTTTGTTCCGTTTGTTCCTGCTGTACCTTGTGGACCAGTTAAACCAACTAATTGTTCTGGAGTAAAATCTTCATACTTAAAATCTTTTCCGTCTGCTCCGTTTGTTCCAGCAACACCTTGTAATCCTTGTGGACCAGCTGCACCGTCAACTCCGTTTGCTCCGTCTTTTCCATCAGCTCCGTTTGTTCCTGCTGAACCTTGTGGACCAGTTAAACCAACTAATTGTTCTGGAGTAAAATCTTCATATTTAAAATCTTTTCCGTCTGCTCCGTTTGTTCCGTTTGTTCCAGCAACACCTTGTGATCCTTGTGGACCAGCTGCACCGTCAACTCCGTCTTTTCCATCAGTTCCGTTTGTTCCTGCTGAACCTTGTGGTCCAGTTAAACCAACTAATTGCTCTGGAGTGAAATCTTCATATTTAAAATCTTTTCCGTCAGCTCCGTTTGTTCCAGCAACACCTTGCGATCCTTGAGGACCAGTTGCTCCGTCAACTCCATTTGCTCCATCTTTTCCATCAGCTCCGTTTGTTCCTGCTGAACCTTGTGGACCAGTTAAACCAACTAATTGTTCTGGAGTAAAATCTTCATACTTAAAATCTTTTCCGTCTGCTCCGTTTGTTCCGGCAACACCTTGTAATCCTTGTGGACCAACTGCTCCGTCAACTCCGTTTGCTCCGTCTTTTCCATCAGCTCCGTTTGTTCCTGCTGAACCTTGTGGGCCAGTTAAACCAACTAATTGTTCTGGAGTAAAATCTTCATATTTAAAATCTTTTCCGTTTGTTCCGGCAACACCTTGTAATCCTTGTGGACCAGCTGCTCCGTCAACTCCATTTGCTCCATCTTTTCCATCAGCTCCGTTTGTTCCTGCTGAACCTTGTGGACCAGTTAAACCAACTAATTGTTCTGGAGTAAAATCTTCATATTTAAAATCTTTTCCGTTTGTTCCAGCAACACCTTGTAATCCTTGTGGACCAACTCCTCCGTCAACTCCGTTTGCTCCGTCTTTTCCATCAGCTCCGTTTGTTCCTGCTGAACCTTGTGGTCCACTTAAACCAACTAATTGTTCTGGAGTAAAATCTTCATATTTAAAATCTTTTCCGTCTGCTCCGTTTGTTCCTGCTGAACCTTGTGGACCAGTTAAACCAACTAATTGCTCTGGAGTGAAATCTTCATATTTAAAATCTTTTCCGTCTGCTCCGTTTGTTCCAGCAACACCTTGTAATCCTTGTGGACCAACTGCTCCGTCAACTCCATTTGCTCCGTCTTTTCCATCAGCTCCATTTGTTCCTGTTGAACCTTGTGGACCAGTTAAACCAACTAATTGTTCTGGAGTGAAATCTTCATATTTAAAATCTTTTCCATCTGCTCCGTTTGTTCCAGCAACACCTTGTGATCCTTGTGGACCAGCTGCGCCGTCAACTCCATTTGCTCCGTCTTTTCCATCAGCTCCATTTGTTCCGTTTGTTCCTGCTGAACCTTGTGGACCAGTTAAACCAGCTAATTGTTCTGGAGTAAAATCTTCATATTTAAAATCTTTTCCGTCTGTTCCGTTTGTTCCAGCAACACCTTGTGATCCTTGAGGACCAGCTGCTCCGTCAACTCCATTTGCTCCATTTGTTCCGTTTGTTCCTGCTGAACCTTGTGGACCAGTTAAACCAACTAATTGTTCTGGAGTAAAATCTTCATATTTAAAATCTTTTCCGTCTACTCCGTTTGTTCCAGCAACACCTTGTAATCCTTGTGGACCAGCTGCACCGTCAACTCCGTTTGCTCCATCTTTTCCATCAGTTCCATTTGTACCTGCTGAACCTTGTGGACCAGTTAAACCAACTAATTGTTCTGGAGTGAAATCTTCATACTTAAAATCTTTTCCGTCTGCTCCGTTTGTTCCAGCAACACCTTGTGATCCTTGTGGACCAGCTGCTCCGTCAACTCCGTTTGCTCCGTCAACTCCATTTGCTCCGTTTGTTCCTGCTGAACCTTGTGGACCAGTTAAACCAACTAATTGTTCTGGAGTGAAATCTTCATATTTAAAATCTTTTCCGTCTGCTCCGTTTGTTCCAGCAACACCTTGCGATCCTTGAGGTCCATTGATTTTTGTCCAAGTACCATCAGCATTTTGAACATAAACATCTCCTGTCGAATTATCAGTATATACGTTAACTCCTTCTCCAGGATATCCTTGCGATCCTCTTTTTCCAGGAGCACCGTTTCCTCCGGCCAATCCAACTTGTCCGTTTTTTCCGTTTTCTCCGTTGATTTTTGTCCAAGTACCATCAGCATTCTGAACGTAAACATCTCCTGTCGAATTATCAGTATATATGTTCACGCCTTCTCCAGGATATCCTTGGGATCCTCGATCTCCAGGAGCTCCAGCTCCGGCAGCAGTTCCTACTTGACCATCTTTTCCATTAATTGGTGTCCAGGTTCCGTCAGAATTCTGAACATAAACAATCCCTGTTACTATATCAGTATAAATATTAATGTCTTTTCCGGGAGCGCCAGGAGTTCCTGCAACGCCTGGTGCACCAGATCCTGCTGCGGTTCCTACCTGACCATCTTTTCCATCAATACCGTCTTTTCCGTTTTCTCCATTGATTTTTGTCCAAGTACCATCAGCATTTTGAACGTAAACATCTCCTGTTGAATTATCAGTATATATGTTAACTCCTTCTCCAGGGTATCCTTGCGATCCTTTATCCCCAGGAGCACCGTTTCCTCCGGCTAATCCTACTTGTCCGTTTTTTCCGTTTTCTCCATTGATTTTTGTCCAAGTGCCATCGGCATTTTGAACGTAAACATCTCCTGTTGAATTATCAGTATATATGTTCACTCCTTCTCCAGGATATCCTTGGGATCCTCGAGCTCCAGGAGCTCCAGCTCCAGCAGCAGTTCCTACTTGACCATCTTTTCCTGGTAATCCTTGAGGTCCTGTTAAACCTTCTAAAGTAATTTCATGAGATTTTTCATTCTCATCTTTATAGGTCAAAACCTGTGTTGATGAATTATACACTAATGATGTTAATGTTTGATATGATTTTACATCTTTAGCAACTTCAACAGTCGTTATTTTACCGTCTTCACTAGAATAAGTATAAGTACCGTTTCCGTTGTTTACCAATGTTGTAACCGTTTCCTGAAAATTACCTATTTCATCTTTACTAATAATTCTTACCCATTTTACCCCATTCCAGTAGTAAAAACCAGGTGTAACATCATTAATCGATTGAGTATTATACACCAATAAACTAACTGCCGCTGTACCTACAACAGGTGCCTGAGATGAAATTTGTGTAAGTTTTATACGTGGTATTAATATACCTTTGTTTGTAGCTGTAACATCCAATTGAGAGGATTGTTCCGGGGTTAAGGTTCCTACTCCAACCTGACCATAAGATACTGTCGAGAAAAACAGCAACCCTACGAGTCCCATAAAAGTATTCTTCATTTGCATGGCTTTAATCTTTAAATTAATAAATGAACTTTTTGTTATGCTTTCAAAATTTAAATTTTACCTCAATTAATGCTCTCCTTATAATTGAAAACCAATAAGATGTTTATAGGATAATTTGTTTCTGAGAAATAACATAATTATTACAGGACAAAGGAAGATATTCCAATAGCCTGTAAACGTCAAAAAAACACCACTTTAAGACACAATTAAGCCTTATAGTGATTTTTGAGCAACGAAAAAGACATTTAAGACCATTAAAATGATAATTATTTAAAATTTTAACAACATAATCATTTAATACTTAAATTACATTGCGCAGACCAAGAAATTTGTATTTTAAGGGCTTGATAATTGAAAATATTTATTTTCTATAAAGGAGACAGTGAAGATCAAAAACTTACAAATAACAAAACTAAACCTACAAAACCAACTAAAATAAACTATTTTATAATAAATAGTAAAGTGTTTTGGTTCTAATTTTAAAAAGCCAAAATTGAAATTAAGAGTTACAAACAAAAACTTTCCTCGCTCAAAAAAAGAACTTAAAATGCTCTTTTATAGATTATATAAATGAGAACGATTCACACCAATTACTATATCAAAAAAAAAGTTGCCAAAGAAAAACTTTCTGTGGCAACGCTATAAAAAAATTGTATCAATTATTCGACAAAACAATACATCTCTTTAACTTCTTTTAGAAGCAAAAAATCTACTATTTTTTGTCAATGTAAGTTCTCTTTCTTTTTGAAAGTAAATATCTGTATGAGTTCCCGCAACTCTAATGGCTTTTCCTTTAGCATCACGTTCAACGACTTTTCCTCGCGTCATTATCCATTTATATCTTCCGGTAGAAGTTAAAACTCTGTGTTGATTCTCAAAATAAGGTGTTTTTCCGTCTAGATGATTATCAATCGCAGCATAGTATTTTTCAAGATCCTCGGGATGCAAGGCTCTGTCCCAAAGTTCTAAATTATCAAACATATCATTAGAATCTAATCCGAGTAATCTTAATGACTCTGAAGAATAAAAAACTACATTACTAGGTATGTCCCAATCCCAAATTCCAGCAGCCGAAGCTTCTAAGGCAATCCGACTGCGCTGATCGTAAATCTTAGATTTGCTTTCTTCGTCTCTTAAATTAGTTATAAAAGGGTCATTCAGTCTAAAAGACAAACTGCGATTAGTCTCTATTGTAGTATTTAAAGATCCGTTATTATCACTTATTCTTTTTTGTGGTAATAAACTTTTTATTGCTGCACTAATTTTTTCTAAATTTAATTCCATTGTTATTCTTATTTAACGAATTACTGTTTTAAAAAATAATATTCAAACAGAACCTAGATACATTCTGCCTTACATTTTAATCTCTTTTATAATACTTCGAAAACCAAATAAGCTTTTCAACTACATTAGTATTTCAATACAAAGAAAAGTATAGCTTTAGATAAGTTACGCCTAATAAACAATACATTAAGACATTATTGAATTCTTTATTCATTGCTTAATAATATAAAATTACAGAGGTCTTAAATAGAAAAAACCTAATCACTAAATTTGATTTTAGCCATTAGGTTTTATTGATTTCTCCAAAAATCTCAAGAACAATAATAGTAACTCTTTTAATTCATAATTGTATGCAGTTTATAAGGCATTTAATTTGACTAACAAAAGTTCTTGTACTATTAATAATTTGAGCTTATAAAATCCTCTGCTGGTTTTCTTCCAAATTGCTGAAAGTATACTCCCGAAAACAGGCTTGGTTTTGTATAACTTAATTCTCTGGATACATCTGATAATTTTACAAAACTCTCGCTTTTAAGAAGTTCATTAGCCAAAATCATTTTTTCTCTCAAAAAGAAGTTCTTTGGCGTACTTACAAACATCTTTTTAAACAAAAACTTGAATTTTGTAACCGACATTCCTGATATCTCAGCCAAAAACGACACGCCTGGAAATACACCAAATAAATTGTTCATCAAATAATCTTTAGCCAAATTTAAAGCTTCGGACTCTTTATCAGATATATGATGCAGCATTGGGGTAAGGTTAGAATATCTATCAATAAATTTTGCTAATAATCTTAAACTTACTCCTTTTAAATAAATTTCGAATGCGGGATCTAAAAACGATTTGTTTTTTATGGCATGCATGATCACCTTGCTTTTACTATCGATATGATCATAAAAAAACAACGTGTTCTTGTCGCTCTTTATTTTACGTTTCGCAGGGTTTTCTGTATCAGATTTGGCAATCGATGTGCTTAATAATTCCTTACTTACCATTAATCGCATGGCAAAAACACGATCGCCAATAACGGGTATAAAAACATTTTCTAAAGCATTATCAAAAACGCCTAATCCAAGATTGGCCTTATAACCTATCTTATGTTCTATGCCCTCAACGTAAATTAAATTCATTTCGTCACTAAAATCATAATGTATAATAAACAAATTATTATCTGATTTAAGTCTCCTTAAATGTATCTCTTGATTAAATGTTACATCTAATAGTACAACTGAAAGTCCAGGCGTTATAGTTGTAAAGAAAAATCCTCCATCAGCCAATTCTTTTGGTACCACCAATAGTTTTTCATTAATTAATTCTACTTTAAACTGTTCTGCAAGTGCCTTTAACCAATCTGAGGATAAAGAATAAGTGTGGGTAATTTCAATCATCATTCTAAATGTTTAATTAAGACTTTTGAAAATATTTCAAGAATCTTAGGTCCCATTGTAAATGGGATCTATTTTTAAAAATTAAATTATGAGAAGGCAGGACAATGCATAATGCCATACCTTTATGAAATAATTAGAAAGAAAAAAAGAGGAATTACGAATAGAAAATGATTTGTTATTGATGGAAATAACAGTTATTCATTTGAAATTTTATCAAAATTATGAGAGAGCATAATAGTTTTGATAAAAAGTTCTATAACACAATTGTAGCAAATACTAAAAAAGATATTTCGACCTTAAATTTTACTAAATAATTATGCCGCAAATAGACATAATATTTTAGTCCAAATACGTCATATAAATACCAGAATAAGACATTTTAAGAATTTGTAATCAATAATGGACACTTGTAATACTGATTGAATAAACTTTGAAGCGATTGTAATAAAAAATGCAGTAGTAGAATTTGTAGATAAAATGGAATTGGTATTTTTAAAATTCTGATTTTAAAAAATCTTCATAGGGTTTTCTTCCAAATTGCTGGGAATATGATAATGAAAATTTACTTACTTTGGTGTAGTTTAATTTGCGGGCAATCTCTGATATCTCGGTAAAATTTTCGCTTTTAAGCAGCTCATTGGCTAAAATCATTTTTTGTCGTATAAAAAAATGATTTGGAGTTGTGATAAACATCTTTCTAAACAGAGATTTATATTTTGTAACTGACATTCCCGCCATTTCTGCCAGCATATCTACTCCCGGAAATCCGTCAACTAAATTATCTAATAGATAATCCTTTGTAAGATCTAAGGCTGTTACTTCTTTTTCAGGGATATGATGCAACATTTGCGCAAGATTCGAATATCTGTTGATAAACTTTGCCAGCAGCCTTAAACTAACTCCTTGCAAATAGATTTCGAATGCAGGATCTAAAAAGGTTTTGTTTTTTATAGCATGCATAATAAGCTTGCTTTTACTATCGATATGATCGTAAAAAAACAGCGTGTTTTTATCACTTCTTATTTTACGTTTATTATGATCTTTTACATTTCTATTGGCAATCGATGCGCTAAGCAAATCTTTACTTACCAGTAAACGCATTGCAAATACGCGTTCTCCCACAACTGGTTCAAAAACGTTTTCGATAGCATTGTCTACAACTCCAAGTCCAAGATTGGCCTTGTATCCTATTTTGTGTTTTATTCCGTCAATATGAATAAGATTTATTTCATCACTAAAATCATAATGTATGATATATAGATCATTATCTGATGAAAGTCTTCTTATACGAATGGGCTTTTTAAATGTTAAATCTAAAAGAACCACTGAAAGTCCGGCTGAAACTTGTGTAAAGAAAAAACCGCCATCAGCCAACTCTGGCATTACTGTTAATTTTCCATCAATTACATCCGCGCCTTCGCCAAGCTGTTCTAAATTTTCATACAGCCATTCAGAAGTTAACGAGTATGTATGACGAACTTCTAGCATTATTCCAGTTGTTTAACAAAGTCTTTAGGTGACATCCCAAAAAATTCTCTGAATTTTGCAGCAAAGTAGGAACTGTTTGTAAAATTTAACCGATCAGAAACCTCTGCAATATTAAGTTGTCGTTCTTGTAAAAGTCGCTTTGCTTCTACAAGTTTATTGTTTAAGAAGAAAGAATTAGGTGTCATTCCAGTAATCTTTTTAAACAATTTTTTATATTTAGAATCTGACATATTTGCTTGTTGTGCCAGAAATTCGATACTTGGAAATAGTTGATTCAAATTTTCTACTAAGTAAGATTGAGATTTTATAATATGAGTCAGATCGTATTCATTAATTTTATCAATTACAAGTTCCTCATAAGTCATTTTTTCTATATATTCGGCTAATAGATTCTGAACCGTTCCTCTTAAATAAAGATCAAACACTGTTCCTCCCACTTCATGATTGCGCAAATTCGTTAAAAGATTATAACTATCATTGCTCATTCTGGTAAACTTAACAATGGTATTTAATTCTGGATTTAGAATTTCATCAGCATGTTCTTTTAATGAGGGATTATCCTGAAAATATTCTTTTATAAGATCCTTTTTTATAAAAATACAAACAGCAAAAGTTTTGCTTCCTTCCTTAACAATATAATCTGAATGCAAAGTACTGTCCAAAATTGCCAGGTTGTAATTCCATCTTCCAATAGGATTCGAAACATCATCAGATTGTACTACAGCTTCTCCTTCAGTAAGGTTATAATAAAGACCTACAAAATCATCTGTTTTATTTTCTTGTCTTAAATGAATTTCTGAATTATAAACAACATCTACATAAAGAACCGAAATACCAATTCCTAAATCTAAAACATATCTGTTTCCAGTATGAATATGATCCGGTACTATAATAAAATTACCTTCAACCCTTCCTTCAAATCCTAAAGCAAATGGTTCTACCCAATCTAATTCTACTCCGTAGTGGTGTGTAATTTTTCTCATTCTATAATTGACATATTTTGGTACTACTTTTTTTACTAACAAAAATATATATATTTTTATTTACTTTTTTAATCTGTCAATTATTTCAGATAAAATTTAGTAGAATTTTTATGTTTTTTAGAATAAAAACTAAATTATTACAACGAAAAATGCTCTTGATAAGGATTTTAGGTGTTCCTTTCTTAGAAAATAATATCTTGTTTCGGATTATAAAGCATGGCTGTACACAAACAGTTTTTTCGCTCTTTATTCATTAAAATAGAGCAATTAACACAAGATTTACAATTCTCCCAAAAAGCTTCATCAGTGGTTAATTCAGAATATGTGACGGGTTCAAAACCAAGTTCATGATTCATTTTCATTACTGCAAGTCCAGTAGTCAGACTGAATACTTTTGCTTTGGGATATTTTTGACGACTGAGCCAGAAAATTTTCTGTTTAATTTTTTTTGCAAGTCCTGTATGTCTGAATTGCGGCGCTACAATTAATCCTGAGTTAGAAACATATTCACCATTGTTCCAAGCAGAAATAAACGAAAAACCAGCCCAAGTTCCATCTGATGCAAAAGCAATAACAGCTTCACCCTTTTTCATTTTTTCCTCAAGTAGTTCTGGAGAACGTCCTGAAATTCCTGTTCCTCGAGCTAAAGCTGATGAAAGTGTAGTATCACAAATTTCATTTAACCAAAATACATGGTTCACATTCGCAATTTCGATTGTAAAATTTGGTGATTCTTCTATACTTTGATTATTGATTGATAAGACTGTTGATACAGAAAGTAAAAAGTCTTTGCCTAAAAAATCTAAAACAGGTTGTCGGGTTTTCATATTTTATTTAGCTTATTGATTTAATTAATAATGCTGCTATAAAATAATATTTCCAAAGCATATACCAATTCTGGCATTTCGCCCCTTTTGAACGTGTTAAAAGCTGTCTTTGTTTATTTTAGCCCCATTAATGAGGTTTTTATAAACGAATGAAAGTCCTATCAAAATGATAAGATTATATCATTTTGATATTGCCGTAAACAAAAAATGATGAGATTTAAAGTCTAATCATTTTTTCCTTTTTTAAGTCGAAAGCAAACTCTTATAATACTTTTCTACATCCTTCCAATGATAATATGGCGCTTTGTCTGTTTGAATAGTTGGAACCAGTATTTCTTTTTCATGCAAAAGAAATTTCACAAGAATATCATCCGATTTTCGTTTCCTGAAAAATACAATTTGTATATTCCCTGCCATTGGTGCAATTTTAAAACTGCTCCAAGCTTCATAAAACTTATTTGAATCTGAAATACTATTATAGCTTCCGTTTAAATGAAGCAGCATTGCTAACGGAATTAAATTACCATCATGAGCAAAACGCAATGTCGCTCCCTTTCCTTTTGATGCAATAATCTTGTTAGCGTTATCAAGAATATTTTTCAGAGTAGGTTTTTGATTTTCAAACATAATACCATTGTTCACAGCTGCATTTGCATCATTTACATACAACCTATAATTGCTTGTCTGCCATAAATCAAACAGTTCTTGTTTTTCGAATAAATCATAAAATGACAACTTTGTTTCGGTATTTTGCATTCCTCCTGCAATCGCAAACAACTTTTTCATGAGATCATCAGGATTCACCTTCTTAAGGATATAATCGCTGTTTGAAAACAAAGAATTTACCAAACGATCTGGTTGGGTATGAGCGGCTTCAAATTTTAAAAAATCTTCTTTCCATGTATCTTTAGCACTTCTAAAAGCAATAGCTTCTTTTGTATGATAGTTTAAATATTGCTGCCATTTGACACCTGCATTTCTAGAGATTTGTAAGTTTGGATTAAACTCTTTTATCCGTTCGCAAAAAGCATCCATGCTTAGTGCAACTCGCAATACTGATGTTGCACTTGCCTCTACTTGAGCCTCTTTTGCAAACACTTTAGGATAATTTACGTACATACGTTCCGCGATGCCTCTTTGTTCTCTTTGTCCTAACGGAGAAAGATCGCCGCCTCTAAATTCGACTTCAGTCCAAAGCTGCTGTAAGCGTTTCAAAGCATCTTTACCTAAATCAGTTAAAGCTCCATTTTTAGCAGCGTCTTCAAATAAATTAATAACGTCTTTATAATCATTATCACTTATTAAATATCGAGAACCATGTCGTCCAAAATGACTAATATAAAATGCTTCATAACCTTTTGGCACCGGCGTAAAAGCTGTAATATCTTTTGCAGGATATGCGTAATGCACGCCAGCAGTTTTCTCGGGAGTATCAAACAATTCCTGCGGAGTTGTCTGCGCAAGAACAAAAGACAAATTAACCAGTGTAAATAATAATGATAAAATAGTTTTTCTCATTTTGATTTAGTTTTGAAAAGTAAATATATTCCAAATACTAGAAACCAACCGCAACTGATTAGGTCATTAAATTATCATTAACAATTTTACAATTGCGGCCTGATAAAATTAAACACTTTCCGTTTTTCGCAATCGCATCCAAACATAACCAAGTGCAAGAAAAACCATCACAGCACTTGCGTACATAAGCATCGGAATTTTTGCAATTACATCCTGATACATCCATCCCGCAATAAGAGCTCCAAGACCAATTCCTGCCTCAAGTGCAATGTACATTGTCGCCATAGCTTTGCCTCGATGATCAGGAAAACTCATATCGACAGTCCAAGCATTAAGAGCTGGTGAAACAATTCCTGTTGAAATTCCGTACATCGCTGCACCTATTAAAAGTCCGCTGATCGATGTTGAAAATCCAACAATGATCAATGATATAATTAAAAAGAAAAGTCCAATTCCTATTAAATGCAAACGCCCGTATTTATCAGATGCTTTCCCTGCTCCAAAACGAATCATTACCGAAGTAATTGTAAAGACCATAAAAAACAAGCCTTTATTGGTTATTCCTAAATGCTGACTCCAATCAGGAATTAATGTCAATATTACTCCATAAGCCATATAAGAAAGAAAAGTTACTATAGCTGCCGGAAGCACTTCTACAGCAATTATGTCTTTTCTAGAAATCCTAAGAATACGCATACTAAAACGCTGTTTGTGTTTCAACGTTTCTTTCATATTCATTAATATTACAATTGACAAAAGTGCAAAAACCGAAGACGCATAGAAAAGCATATTCATAGACGAATATATCTTAATTGTACTCCCAATCGCCGGCCCTAAAGCCATTCCGATAGAAAAACAGAGTCCGTGTAAACCCAAAGCTTCTCCCCAGCGTTCTCTCGGAACAATATCAGCAACATAAGCTGCTGTAGCTGTAGGTTTAAATCCTGTTGAGAATCCGTGAATTAATCGCAAAAATAAAAAGCCGGAAACCGTTCCTAAAACTGGATAAAGAATACCGCAAACAAAACATACAATAGAACCTACTGCCATAACAGGAACTCTTCCTAAAGTATCAGTCAATCGACCGCTGAATGGTCTTGAAATTCCAGCCGTTAATGTAAAAAACGCCACAATTAATCCTTTATACTCTGCTCCGCCCATTTTGCTCAGATATTCTGGAAGTTCAGGAATCAGCATATTGAAACTGGCAGAAAAAAGTAATGAACTTAAACAAACTAATCCAAACTGAAGATTGTATATTGGATGAACGGCTTTAACAGGGGAATTCATGAAGTAATTTTAAAAGTGCAAAGATAGATAAAACTCCTGCTTCAAGCTAATCGATAATTCTTAATTAAAAAGAACAAACACTTATACAAACCAAAATAATCCTAATGTTTTCATAATTTGTCTGTTTCTATAAGGGTTAGAAAACTTCAAAATCCCTATATTTACTTTTTTGGTTATAAAACCTAACTGTACAAATACAAATTCATGCAGGTAAAAACCAATTAATTTTAAGCAGTCAAGATGAAAGAATATACCATAGCAGCAGGATCATTAGCTGTAGAAAATAATCCTGTGTCAAATGATAAAATATTAAAAGCCGATTTATTACCTAATCCTAATTCTAGATTAGATTCTATGGAAATGAAGGAAACTCCTCTTTCTGATTCCAATATTCCATATAGAGATTTAACAGATGCAGCCAGTAAAAAAGAAAGTATTGCACGATTGATTGACAAGCTGGATGTTGAAAAAAACATAAGATATCAAAGAACTGTAGAAGATACTTATTGTAATGTCTATTCTTATGATTATTGTTGGTTTTCTAAAGTTTATCTGCCAACGGTTTGGTGGACGGATGAAGCTCTAGAAAAGATAATGAATGGACAAGAAGTTGAAGCTGTTTTTGAAGAAACTGTTGATCGGATTTACTCTAGTGCTATACATGATTGGTTTTTACAATGGGGTTCAAATTTTGGCTGGGAAAGAATGTATAGTCCTGATGAAATTCAAAATAAGGTAAATACTAATGGCGGAATTGGAATAATCTGCGCGAAAAGAAGAGAAAAAGGACTTTCTGGACATATTGTTCCTGTTGTTCCCGAAACTGATTTGCACAAAGCTTATCGAGAGAATGACGTGGTGATTTATCCGCTGCAATCGCAAGCTGGAAAGCTGAATTACAACTACTTTTCGGAAGTTAGAAAAGATTGGTGGAATGATGAATTATATTCTTCTTATGTCTTTTATTACCATGAATAAAAAAGCATTTGAGCTTTATTTTAAAACCCTAAAAAAACATATTCATTTCCATTGCATTAACAGCTTGGAAATAATCTAATTATTCACTACTTTTGCAGCTTAGAAAAAAACAAGTATTGCAAAAGTTTCATCTGCGCGATACTTCAGCTTAAATTATTGATATAAAAGCGATTAATAACAAGACCTATTTTATAACCCAATTATAAAATTTTATTTTTTAATCTCTCTTTCGGTCGATATAAATGCAGAATTTCTAAACTATAAAATTCCTATATTTTTAAAAGTAAACGAAAAACTTTTATAATGGAGGCAACAATAATGCTTAATCCGTTACAAGGTTTCTTGTCCCTAATTTTAACAGAATTAGGTTGTGTTTACATATAAAAAGTATCAATCTAAGAAAAGTTACATCAACCATAAAAAAGAAAAAAAGTATAAATGAAAGACAATCAGACAAAAAAATATTATTGGGGAATTGGATTAGAAAACGAAACCTATTTGCAATTTGAAGATCCCTTAATAGTTTCTGGTGAATTTATACAAGAAAAAATTGGTTTTGAGAAATACAGTATTGATTATAGAAAATGTTATAAACCAGAAAGCCTTGCTCCTGTTTTAAAAAAAGCTTTTAACTTGAATGAAAGTTATACTGTGAGCCGAATGATGAATAGTCATTCTTTGGAAAAACTCGATATAAACTATCAGCACAAAACATTATCACCAATAAAGTCATTAAGCAATACTGAAAATGGTGAGGTAAACACGCAGCCGCTAGAAAACCCTGATTATCTTGGAAAATCGATCATGGAGCTTTTCCTAGAAGATCAGCCTTATAATATTCAGAGTATGATTACTCAAAGAAACAAAACGATGGGATCTGTTCATTTTGATGGTGACTCTATCGAATTTGTGACTAAATATTTTGAAAACAGAACAGTTACTGATTCTTGCAAAGAATTAAAAGCGACGAAAAAACTGTTTATTGATAAAATTAATGAATCACGTGTATTGAACGGAAAATTAAATTTTCCAGATTACAATAATGGACTTAATATGTTTATGACAAATCAGGAAAATCTGGTTTTGTTTAATAACGGAACATACCATTTTCATATTACTTTGCCATCATTAACAGAAGACAGCAGAATTGTAGATTATAATGATTTTGAAAAAACACATGCCAATGCTATTTATCTACTGCAATGGTTTGAGCCGTTTTTTATAGCTACTCTTGGAAGTCCAGATATTATGGGAGTAATAAGTGATACTTACAGCATGGACAAAAAGTTTACTTTGGGTTCTATGCGAAATGCAATGTCTCGCTACATAGGTGTGGGAACTTACAACAAAGCGATGCCAAAAGGTAAAATCCTGACTTATAAAGTTGATGATTTTAGAAAGTTACTAAAATTTAAAAAGGAGGAAAATATTTGGTGGCGTGATCAAGTTGAAGCTGAAATGGAATACGAAATGCTTTCTGAAATTGGTCTTGATTTTAATCAGGAAAAAATGTACCAAAGTGGTTTTGAATTCAGAAGTTTTGACGAATTTCCGGCACAATACTTAAATGATGTTCTTTTCTCGATTATTTTAATCTGCGAACATTCATTAAACTTACCTGATGTACAATGGGCGCATGACAGCAAAGCGTGGAATAATCTCGTTTTTAAAACTTTAAAAATGGGTTATTCAACTGAAATCAATGAAGAGGAAAAAAATGAAGTTTTAAATTTACTGCAGCTGTTAAATCCTTCAGATGAAAACTATACTAGTTTAAAAGCTGAATTTGAAGCAATTGTAATGCTTGATGAATTCTTCTTTAAAATCCTAGAAGTTTTACACAATACATACAAAGACAACAATGTTTGCTTGGATGCTATGTACGGACAAAAAACAAGCTTTCCTCCTAAATGGGACAACTTTAATAAATATCAAACAGAGAGACATTTAAAACAAATAGGTTCTTTCTGCGAGAATTAAAAACTCTTTACACTTATAAAAAAGCGCTGATTTCAATTTGAAAATCAGCGCTTTTGTTTTTTAGTTACGCTTTATGAAAAACTATAATAGAGACAAAATTATTTCTAAAAAAAAAAATGAGCCTGATATAATATCAAGCTCATTTTAAACGGAATAACTGTAATAACGTGTCCTTTTATTTATAATTCTTGGACAAAGATAGGTTTAGAGAACTAAACGGTTAAAGGCTCCGCTTTAAAACCTTTACTTTTAATAATAGCAACTATTTCTTCCTTAGTTGCTCCTTCAGATTGAACGGTAAGGATTTTATCCGCATTATCAGTATCTACGTTCCATTCGCCAATACCTTTGGTATTATCTAAGTCCGATTTTACTTTTGCTACACATCCGCCGCAATTAAGGGTTGTTTTGAATTGAAGATTTTTATTTTCCATTTTGTATGATGTTTTATGATTATTTGATACAGCAAATTTCCGTCATTTACACCTCAATCTGCTTACACTATTCCTTGTTTGATTTGTGATATTTACTGATTGTTTAAAAAAGGTTCTGAGGCTTTAAGGAACAAAGGTTCAAAGGTTTTTATATATCGTGTTATTTATAGAACTTTATTAAAAAAAAAGACCTCATTTAACCTGCTTTAAAATCGTAATGAAGAGGAAAAATGAGGTCAATAAATAAATTAAACTAAAAGTTAATTTAAAACGGCGGCATATAAATTAGGAAACCGCCGTTTTAGCAAATGCATCAAGGTTTACTTTTTCCATTTTAAGCGCAAACTATTGCTTACTACACTTACACTGCTCAAGGCCATTGCAGCTCCAGCAATCATTGGGTTTAGCAAGAATCCGTTTATTGGATACAAAATACCTGCCGCAAGAGGAATACCAATAAGATTATAGATAAACGCCCAGAATAAATTTTGTTTTATAGTTGCAACAGTTTGTTTAGATAAACGAATCGCTTGAGGTATTTTATTTAAATCCGATGATATAATCGTCATCTTTGCCACATCCATTGCAATATCACTTCCCTTGCCCATTGCAATACTCACATCAGCTGTCGCTAAGGCTGTACTGTCATTTATACCGTCACCAACCATAGCAACAACTTTACCTTGCTGCTGTAATTCTTTTACAAAATCGGCTTTGTGCTGCGGCATTACTTCTGCTTTGTAATGTTTTATTCCGGTTTGCTCAGCAATAGCTTTTGCAGTAGCTTCATTATCACCAGTCAGCATATAAAGTTCAATACCCATATCCTGCATATTTTTAATAGCCTCTACAGATGTTTCTTTTATTTTATCAGAAATTGCAATAACCGAAAGCGCTTCTGTACTGTTGGCAAACCAAATTACAGTTTTAGATTCTTTCCCCCAAGCATCAGCTTGCTCCAATAATGAATCAGCAATCGTAATATTATTTTCAGTCAATAATTTTTTATTACCTACAAAATAGGTTTCGTTATTATAAACGGCTTTTGCTCCTTTACCAGTAATACTGTCAAAATCTGATAAAGTCACACTTTGCACACCTTCTAAATTTTTCACAACGGCTTCTGCCAAAGGATGTTCAGATTGCTTTTCGATACTCAATAATATATCTTTTGTTACATCATTATTATCTAACCATTTAACACCTGTTACTTGTGGTTTCCCTTCCGTAATTGTTCCAGTTTTATCTAAAACAATAGCGGTAACTTTTCTAGCTAGTTCTAAGCTTTCAGCATCTTTAATTAATATTCCGTTTTCAGCTCCTTTACCTACTCCAACCATAATCGCTGTAGGTGTTGCAAGACCTAAAGCACAAGGACAAGCAATAACTAATACTGTAACCGCAGCCAATAAAGCTTGCGCAACGGCATTATCTCCTCCTAAAACTATCCACGCAATAAAAGTTAGTATCGCTATACCAATAACGATTGGAACAAAAATACCCGCAATCTTATCGACTAATTTTTGTACAGGAGCTTTACTTCCTTGCGCATCTTGTACCATTCTAATGATTTGCGCAAGCATCGTTTCTTTACCTACTTTAACAGCTTTAAACTGAAAACTTCCTTTTTGATTTATTGTTCCAGCAAATACCTTTTCGTTTTCTGTTTTTAATACAGGAACAGGTTCTCCGCTCAACATACTTTCATCAACGTATGAATTTCCAGAAGTCACCATTCCGTCTACAGCAATTTTTTCACCTGGTTTTACCAGGATAATTGCTCCAGCATGTACATCTTCAATCGCTACTTGTTTTTCTGTTCCGTCTGGCTGAATAACCATTACAGTTTTGGGTTGTAATCCCATTAATTTTTTAATTGCTGATGAGGTATTTCCTTTCGCTTTTTCTTCTAATAATTTACCAAGAAGAATGAATGCAATAACAACAGCTGCTGCTTCAAAGTAAACATGAGCATGCAATCCTCGCTGATGCCAAAAATCCATGAATAACATATTGAATACACTAAACAAATAAGCTATTCCAGTGCTTAAAGCCACCAAAGTATCCATATTGGCAGATCCATGTTTTGTTTGTTTCCAAGCATTTATAAAGAAGTCTTTTCCTAGCCAAAGAATTACTGGCGTAGAAAAAAGCCACATGATTTCGTTACCATAAGGCATATCCATAAAGAACATTCCAATCGTTACTACGGGTAACGATAATAAAACTGCCCAGATGGTTTTGTTTTTTAATTTTTTAAATTTCTCGGCATGAATCGCTTCAAGTGATTCTTGCTGTTTGGTTTCGTCTACAATAAGCAAATCATAACCAACAGCTTGAACCGCTTTTTGAAGTTTATCAGCATCTGTGAGGTTTGGAAGATATTCTACAGTCAGATTACCAGTTGCAAAGTTTACCGATGCATCAACTACTCCCAATTCAAACGATACGATACTTTCTGCACTGCCCGCGCAAGAAGCACAAGTCATGCCTAAAACCGGAAAAGTGTTTTTTACAGTTGGAACACCATAACCTAAATCTCGTATCGCTTTTACAGCATTACCAACAGTTTCATTACCTTTAACTGTAATAGCTGCTCTGCGGTTGTTTACTTCTACTTTATGAGTTTCAACACCGCTTATCTCCGCTAATCCTTTATCTACGATTAAAGCACAGTGCTCACTTTCTACATTTTCCAGCGGAATGAAAATTGTTTCTTTATTATTATTAATTGCTGCCATAATTCATGTGTTGTAATTTACATGCAAAGTTGGCCCCAATATCAATAAGTTTTATTGCGTAATTATGGATTTGATTTGTAAAATTTACTTAAACCTTATCCAGTGGTTTTCTTTTTTCTTCTCTAATTTGCTTGAAATGACTTGGTGTTAACCCAGTTACTTTCTTGAACTGATTACTTAAATAAGCGACACTTGAATAATTTAAACGCAAAGCTATTTCGCTCAACGACAACTCGTCATAAACTAAAAGTTCTTTTATTTTTTCGACTTTTTGTGCAATAAAATATTTTTCTATCGTAGTGCCTTCAACCTCAGAAAACAGATTAGAAAGGTAATTGTAATCATGATTGATTTTTTCGCTTAATATATCCGATAAATTATTCTTTGTGTCATTATCCTGATGATGTACCAAATCGATGATAATATTTTTTATCTTTTCAATAATCCTGCTTTTCTTATCATCTATTACCTCAAAACCTAAAGAAACTAAAGCTTCTTCAAGCAAATTTCTTTCGTCTGAGCTAAGTTCTTTTGTCAGGCTTACTTCTCCAAGTTTAATATTTGTAAAGTCTAAACCGAGTTTATCGAGCTCATTTTGAACTACCATTATACATCGATTACAAACCATATTTTTAACGAATAATGTACTCATATCTTTATTAGATTAGAATTTTATTAAATTATAGCACCAACAAATCTAGCACTAAAATTCAATTAACCATCCAATAAATACAGACTGTTTAAATATTCGTTCTAAAATTTAACCGATTTTGTAACTTGTATTTCCTCTGACTATTTATAAAAGTAAAAACACTGATTAAACGAATCTTAAAAAAAATCCGTTTAATCAGTGTTTTCGTGTAAACGAATCCGCTTTATCCGCGTTCTGGTATACTAGTAATTCTTATAATTAAATCAATTATTACAGCTTCGAACTTCTAAATCATTCTGACTGTAGATACTTAAAAAGTCACAAATTTTACTCCCAAACTGAACCATCTTGAAGGAAGCGGAACTGCTCCAACTTCGTAATAAGTGGTGTTGAAAATATTTTGCGCATCTGCATATATGGTTACTTTTTTAATAGACTGGCTTACTCTAAAATCATTAATCCAGTATGACGGACCAGTTATTCTTTTATTAAAACGGGTTGCAAATAAAGCCGTAAATTTTTTATGCTGAAAATCGATTGTATTTGTTATTTGATGCTCTAAAGAAGAAACCAAATATTTAGCATATAAATCATCAATAACATCTTGAAATTTAAAATCTAAATAAGAATACGCCAAATTAATATTCAACCTAGAATCACTTGAAAAATTAACTCTATAGTTCGTACGCAAATTAAAACCATTTGTATTCAGATTTCCGTAATTGTTACTTTGCCACGGCTGAGTGGTAACATCTCTTGTCCAATCTATAAAATTGCTGATCTTTCTGTAAAAATAATTGGCATTAAAACTAAAATTCTGCTTCGTGTATTTGAATCCAATTTCGCTCTGAAATGCGTTTTCGGTTACCAAGTTTGGGTTACCAATATTCCCAGGACGTTGATTTAAATACAAATCTGTAAACGATGGTATACGCTGACTTGTTCCGATATTTCCAACAATTTTAAAAGCATTCGTAACCGCATAACTTGCATCAAGTCCTGGATAAACCTGCCATTTGTAATCTGAATTATAATTAAGATAAGTACCTAAATTCACATCTAACTTTTCAATAAAAGTAGTTCTGTACTGCAGATAAATTCCAAAATTTTCTCGATCATGATCTCCGATGTTAGACGAAGTAATATTTTCATTTCGAAATTCGGCACCAAAGCCCAATTCTCCCTTTTCCATCTTATAAGTGGTATTAACTTCGGCAGCTAATGAGTTGGTATAATGCTGACTTCTTCCTGCTTTTAGATTGGAAATCCCAAAATAACGATAATCATCATAATTATATCTATAGCTCACTCGAGGCATAAGTGCCCATTTATCCGATAATTGATGTTTCGATTGTACAGATGCAAATGTAGTTTGTACAACTTCACTTGAATTTCTGTCACCTGGAGCTGCATAAAAGCCATTTGCACCAAAGCCATTATTGATATAACCAAATGAACTTAAAATTTCATTTTTATCGTTAATCTGATAGTTACCTTGATAAAATATTTTATTATTTTCGAATGCCGTATTGTATCGATATCCGTTGCTTTTATCGTGAGAAGCAAAAAGCGAATGTTGTTGTTTCTCTTTACTTAAAACTCCTCCAACCTGAATTCCCGTACCATAAAATGTATCACCTGTATCTTGCGTATCCTTTTCAAAATTAGAACCCGCATAAGTATTTACCAAAAATCCAGATTGCGCAGGCTTTTTGGTTATAATATTTATCGCTCCCGTTAAACTATTTATTCCATAAGTAAGTGCCGCCGGCCCGCGAATTATTTCAATTCTTTCGATTACTTCAACCGGAATAGGCAGATTAAGCATATTGTGTGCCGTTTGCGAATCGATAATTTTAGTTCCGTTTATAAGCACAACAGTCTGCTCAAAACTTCCGCCATCAATACTCACATCAGCTTGGCTTCCAAATGGGCCTCTTTGTCTTAAATCGACACCATTGGCATATTGCAGAACTTCTTGAATAGTTTTTCCAGGCAATTTTTCAATCGCTGCTTTATCGATTACATATACATTTCTATTTTTTTTAGATATAGGCGTGCTAAATCTATTTTCGTTAATTATTACCTCGTCAATTTTAATAGTGTCTTTTTGCACCTGAGCGTACAAACTAACACTCATAAAGGTTAATAAAGCAAAATAAATCTTTGTCATTTTTTTTTAATTTTTTGCAAAAGTAGTATCTTGCCGTACTACTAATGTGTACCAGTTTTATAAAAATGGATAGTCCGGTTCAAATTCCCTTCAAAAGTTTCATTCAGCTTAAGCCTGAAGAATCCACTGCTATATATCTACAAATCGTTTTTGAGTTTATAAAAGCGATACAAATTGGTTTACTTCCTGAAGGCACAAAACTTCCGGGAACACGTATATTATGTACATTATTAGAGGTTAATAGAAATACACTTATTAAAGCTTTTCAGGATTTAGAATTACAAGGCTGGATTGAAATTTTACCCAATAAAGGAACATTTATCTTATCGGAAAAAAAACAAAAAAACAAAGCTGAATTTGTTCCGACTGAAAATAAAAACACATCAAAAATAAGTGAACCTTTTACTTTTAAACGTTCTACAATTCTAGAGAATCCTAAAGAAATCAGCACTCTGCCTTATCAATTTAATGATGGTTTACCTGATTTGCGACTCGTTCAAACTGATGTTCTAGCGAGGCTTTATGTTTCTAAATTAAAAAGAAAAAAACACACTGAAACTTGGGAACAAATTCAAACGCAATCTCATCTAAATTTTAAAACTCAGTTCTCTAATTTTCTAAATCTAACACGAGGCATACGCATTTCGACGTCAAATCTACTTACTACATCTAGTCATGAAGTCAGCTTGTATTTAGTCCTAAAATTACTTATTTCTCCCAATGATAAAGTTGTTGTCGCGTCTCCGGGATACTATATGTCGAATATGACATTATCTGACAGCGGCGCGCAAATAATCTCGATACCAGTTGATAAGGACGGAATTAATACGGAACATCTAAGACAAATTTGCGAAACACAGGAAATCAGATTATTGTATCTTACGTCAAATTATCATTATCCTGCAACAACTTCTCTCAGTGCCAAAAGAAGAATGGAAGTACTTGAATTGGCTAATAAATACGGATTTGTTATTGTTGAGGATGACTACGATTTTGATTTCCATTATGACAATAATCCAGTATTGCCTTTGGCTGCTTTAGATTCTAATGAAAAAGTCGTTTATATTGGATCATTCGGAAGATCTTTACCAGCAGGTTTTGGTTACGGATTTATTGCTGCGCCTTCAGCGTTTATTCAGGAGCTAGAAAAACATCAAAATATTCTTGAACCTGGTATTGATGTTATTAAAGAGCAGGTTTTAACGGAGTGGATTACGGAAGGCGAAGTTCATCGTCTTTCAAAAAAGAACAAAAAAATCTATAAAGAACGCCGAGATTACTTTGTTTCATTGTTAAAGGAAAAATTAGATGACAAAATCAAATTCCAAATTCCTGTTCGAGGTTTGGCGATTTGGGTTGAATGGCTTGACAGCTTTAATTTAATAACGCTTCAAAAGCAATGTATTGTAAATGGGTTATTCCTGCCAAAGACAATTTTATATCAAACAAAAGATTTAACTGCTACACGTTTAGGCTTTGGACATTTGGACAAAACAGAAATGGAAAATGCTGTTGCTATTTTAAGTCAGTCTCTCGAAGAGATCATTTAAAACTGCAGTACTAAGATTAGATATTAATCAAAATATCCCATAAAGAAATGCTTCTTATGGGATATTTTTTTGATTATAAAAGAAGTTTTAAGCTACTTCTTCTACTTTTAAGATTTCGAATTTTAAATCACCTTTTTTAGCCGGCCATTCTACTAGATTTCCAACTTTGTATCCTACCATTGCAATACCTTCATCTGAAAGAATTGAAATTTTATTTTTACTTACTTTTGTTTTCTCAGGACCAACAAATACAACTGTTTTTTCTTCATTTGTTGCATGATCTTTGTAAGTTACTCTTCGATTTACTGAAACAATATCTTCTGGTAAATCTCTTCTTAATACTTGTGTTGCTTTTTTAAGTTCATCAAGCAGTAATTTTTCTTCTTGTAAGGTTACTTTTTTTCTTCTTACGTGATCTTTAATTAAATCGTATACTCCTGTTGTTAAAATGATATTTTGTAATTGTGACATAACTTTCTGTTTGCTCCATTTTTCATAGGTATGATATATAACTCATCATTGAACCATTTTATGGCTCTTAAGCGTGTAAATTCAATGATATCCTAATCCTAATAAAAATTGAAGATTAAATAAATGAGCCGTCTGAATGAAAGAATCCCTGTCTAGAGTTTTGACAGGGCTTAATTAATAAACTCTTTCGAACTTTTTAAGAAAGTATCGTCGTGCAAATATAATAACGTGCCCATAAGGCGCATCAAGTGATTATTTTTTAAATAAAAATTTGAAATAGTCATTATTACAAGTGCTTTTAACTTAGTGCAAGATACCTCTTTTTTTGAAAGAAAAAAAATCAAAAAAACAAAATAGAATTTACTTAAAATAAAAACATAAGTAATAAGACATATTGTTTTGTATTACAACTATTTAATCAACTAATAAATCTACATAAACAAATTAAAATTTATAGAAATTTATTTGCCGCACATTATAAAAATAATACCGTAAAAAAACATCCTAAAAAAGAAAAATTCTTCTTTAGGATGCTTTAAAATTTATAAGTATTGAAAGCGTTTAAAGCCTTACGTAAGCTGCTACTTGCACTATATTATTTACGGTATTAATGTTTTTTCCAAGGATGTATTGATTCATATAACCTGCTTCAATATCAAACTTAGGACTTAATCTCCATCCTAGTGCCAAATAAGCTCTGTTTTGATCAAAGAAACTATCGTTTGGAGCGTTTTGAATATTCACAAAAATCTCATTCTGTAATGCTAAAAATGCACCGTTGGTAAAATTAGCTGTCTCTGATAATGGAAAAATAGAACGGGCGAAATAGCGTAATCGCTGTGCAAACTCAAAGTTATCAGTCACAAGTTCGTTTTGATCAATCACCGGTTGTCCCATAAAACGCTGCTCTAATCTAAAACGGTGCTGTAAAGTAACTGGACGGTTAGATAATGTGAATTTTTGATTAAAAATAAACTGCTCCCATATTCTGTGCTCAGGTATCCAGCCATCAACATCCATAACGCTTCTGTGGTTTCCAATATAAGCATAACCAACTGTTGCAATCATATTATCTTTTACATGATAATTTAATCCTGGACGAATAATATAGGACTGCATATCTTTTAGTTCATCTGTAGATCTTGCTTGTCCGTCAAAATGAATACTGAACTTATTATTTAATTTATAAGTCGAAAATAAAGCTCCCCATCCTGTAAAAGTATTTTGTGTCTGGGCGTTTGCAATTGTACTTAAGAGTAGAAAAAACAGGCTTATAAAGCTAATGAGAGGTAATCTAAAAATCATTTTTTATCAAATTATATGAGGAATTGCTAATTTAAATAATTTATAATTTAATTACGCTTTTTGCATTGTTAATTCTTGTTTTATTTGTAAAAATCAAATTTTCATGAGTTTTTCTTTGCTAAAAATATTAAAATCGATTTTACTGTTTTATATAAATCCTTAATATTAAATCATATTCTGTTTTTGTGATTATTTTCTATTAGAAAATAATAAAGTAAATCTTTATAAATATTAAACTTAAATACGATTATTTAATGTTATAATTTAAGTACTATTTCTATAAATTTCTTTTCCTTTTGACTCCGCTTTTTTGTTATAATTTTCCTATCTTTAAGTATTACATATTCTTTTATAAAACAACATGATTGAAATTCTAAGCCTTGACAAAAATCACTTCCCAAGCGGATACAGTGTACATTTAGTAAAATCTCAAGAGAGCACGCTCTTAAACAAATCCTTTAGAAGTTCGTTCTATCAAATGTTTTGGCTGAAATCTGGAGAATTAACGCTTAACGTAGATAATAACCTTATAGATATCAATAAATTTGAGTGTGGTTTTATAGGCATAAATCAAGTATTTAGTGTTGACACAAAAACTAGTTTTGAAGTACTGCTTGTTTGTTTCGATGAAGCCTTTTATTGTCGTACAGATCTAGACAGACAGTTTTTGTCTTCATGTGTGTTTTTTAATTCAGAGCATGCCTTAAAATATAAACTTCACAGCTCCTTAAAAAAGATTATAGAGCAATACTATCAATCTTTATTGCACTTATGCCGAAAACCTTTTGATGACTTAATGTATCACTTTGCACATAATACGGTAGAGCGGCTTTTACTATTCTCTCAGAAAGAATTATTAGATAGAGCTTACAGTCCTATTGAAACGTTTAAAAAGGGAGATGTAAATATTGCAAACCACTTTAGAAAACTAATAAAAGATAATTTAAAACAAACTAAACTTGTAAAAGATTATGCCGATTTACTTAATATCCCAGTAAAATCTTTAAATGAAATATGCAATTCGATTTATGGCATGCCGCCAAAAAAAGTAATTACTGAAGAAATTGTCATCGAAAGCAAACGTTTACTGCGATACACTAATATGAGTATTAAAGAAATAGCTTTTGAACTCTCGTTTTTGGATCCGAGTAATTTTATTCGTTTTTTCACAAATGCTGCAGGAATGTCGCCCACAAACTACAGAACACAATTTGAAGAAAAAAGAGTTTACATTCCTAAAAATAAACTTGCTTAAATAGTGATCGGCCTTTAGTACGAATAACGTTCAGAACAGTTCTCTGAAGGGTTCTCTGCTTTAAAACTACACCAATACTTTTATTTAACTTATTGTTATAATGCATCTTAAATAAAAGTTAAAGTCATTTTATGTCTTAAAATGACACTAAAAAGTCTTCTTTTGACTTTGACTTTCGTTACGCACGAAAGTAATTTTGCACCAAATAAATTAAGTCTCTACTATTTAGAACTTAAACTTAAAAAAAATTATAAAATGAAAAATTTTTTAATGGCTGCATCATTTGCAATTATTGCGTTGTCAACAAGTTCTGCTTTTGCACAAACAACTAATTTGAACGTAAATGTTGCAAACGTTTATTCTATCGAAGTAACTAATCCAACAGTTACTATCGGAATGAATACTGCAGCAAACTTTACAAATGGTAACACTACAGGTACTTTACCTAATCATGTTAAAGTAAGTGCAACTAATGGCTACAAAGTAACTATTCAGGCTGCTACAGACTTGACATCACCAGGTAATGATGTTATCCCAGTATCGACTGTTGTTGTTAAAACTACACCGGGTACTTTCTCTGGTGCTGCCGGCAGTATTGATGCAGGATCAAACGCTGCTTTCCCTGCAAATGCTCCAGCACTTAGCGTAACTACTCCTGTTGAGCTTATTTCATCAACTACAGGTGATATTCGCGGATTCAATGTACAGTACACTATTCCTCCGGTAAGTGCTCCTGTATACTTAAACAAACCTGAAGCTGTTTACAGTACTTTGCTTACTTACACTATAGTAGCAAACTAATAATAAAAACTTTTAGTAAAATGGCACTAATCTGCTTTATGCGGTTAGTGCCGTTTTTATCTCTATTATTTTCAGAATTAGTTGTTTTCTGGAGGGTATTGTTTAACCATTTTAGAAATATAATTAGGCTTGAAAACTCTTAAAAACATACAAGATTTATTTTTACTGCTTTGTCCTATAGCTGCAATGGCACAAAATATAGGTTCTGCGCAAACACAGGTAAATGTGACTATTGCGCAAGTACAAAGCATACAAATTTCTCAGCCAACTGTTAATATAAGTATGGCTAAGCCTTCTCATTTCCTTTTGGGAAATGATTCTGGACAGCAAACAAATCATATAAAAGTGAGTTCGAGTACGGCTTATGAAGTAACTGTAAAGGCAAGCACGGAATATTTTTCTCATAATGGAAATAGTACTTCGTTACCTGTAAATACAATTGCTGTAAAAACAGTAACCGGCAGTCTTACAAATTCTACTGCTCAGCCGCCCGCTGGACTTCAAGTAGTGCCTCAAATTATGCTTTCGGCACTGCCTGCAACTATTATAAAATCTCCTGCAGGAGAATGGGGGCGCGGATTTCATGTGAACTACGCAATACCTGAAACAAAATCACCAAATTATCTTAATCGCGAATCAGGTACATATAGTACTACAATTATGTACACCCTAATTCCGCAATAATTGGTATATTTACTAATAGCAAACAATAAAAATATGAAAAAATTTATATTGGTTTTAGTTGGGTTATTCATGGCAAATCAGATTCAAGCTCAGGCAGGAATATCTGTATCGCCAGGACGTTTATATTATAAATTAAATTCTGGAGCATCAGGTTCTCAGTATGTATCTTTAACAAATCCTACAGATAAAGAACTAGAAGTAGGTGTTTCTTTTAGTGACTGGGAATATGAACCGTCTGGCAACAATAAAATTGTACCAGCAAATACGCTTCCAACTTCATGCACTGATTGGATACAAATATTACCGTCATCATACTTTGTTGTAAAACCACGAGAAACTAAACAAGTTGAAGTGCTTTTTAAAGTTCCTGCATCTGCTGATTCCTCTGTACCTGTTCATACAGGAATGATTTTCTTTACACAGCTTAACCCTGGAACTGCCACAGATCAAAATGGTGCTGCGATACAGGTAACCGTAAGAATGGGTGTAAAAGTGTACCATAGTTTTATTAAAGAAAATAAAGTTCTTGTAGATTTTGTTGATTTTACAAGCTATGCTGATGATAATAAAAATAAAATCATTGAACTAAAAATAGAAAATCAAGGCGATTTATGGACTGATGGAAAGGTAAAATGGGAATTATTTAATAATAGCACCGGAAAAAAAAGCACCTTGAAAGAATCTGAATTTTACACTCTTCCAAAGGACATTAGAATCCTAAAACAACAATTACCAGCAGATCTTGCTAAAGGGAACTACACCGTTTCTGCCATTTTAACTTATGGCGAGAACGACCTTATAAAAATTGCTGAGTTAGAATTTAGTCTATGAAACAAATAATAACCTTTATCGTTTTTTTCTTATTTGCACAATACACTGTTAATGCTCAGTATATGCTGGGCGCCTATAATAATGGACAGCCTGTATTTTCTACTTATTCAGAAATGGTATCAGGAAAAACACTTAACAGTCAAATTTCTATTCCAATACAGTATTATGGTTCTAATATGGATGTAAATGAATGGAAACTTACTGCAAGACTTACACAGGATTTTACCAGTGAAGTAAATAGTGCCTACACTGTAGGTGCTCAATATGCTTATTTAAAATTTAACAGTCAAGAAAACAGCGGATCAGCAAATGGAATATTTATCAATGTTCCAAACCAAGTATTTCAGCTGAGCAAATACAATGAAATTACCCTTATTCATAGCAATGTAAACTTAAATGGTGCCGTAAACAGACTTTTTAGATATAACTTAACCATTCAAGGAGGAAATCATTTATTGGTAAGTCCAAACGGAATGTATAATACATCATATGAATTTAAGCTTTATAAAATAAGCAACGGGACAGAACAATTAATTGGCATCTACACCTCGCCGATTGGTGATGCAAGGTTTCAGTTATCTTTTGGAGGAAATTTTGGAAGTCAAAGCGTTATACTTCAAAATGGTGCGCAGCAGTTTAACTTAAACTACAACACTCCATCTGATTACACCGTCGAAAAATCGGTTACAATTCCAAATGCATTGCGAGTTAACACTTATAATTCACAACTGGCTGTGGAAGCTTCAGGTGATTTTACATCATCAACATCATCGCAGACACTGCCGCTTTCTAACTTAAAATTGCAATTAAGCACAAATCAAACTTATAAAGGATTACAAATAATTTCTCCAGTCACATTGGCAACGACAACACAGCCCATAGCGATTAGATCCAGCAGTACTCCGCAGGACATAACCTATAATGTGAAGTTTTTTATACCTGCCAATAGTCCGGGACTAAATGTTAATCCGGGAACATATAGTACTCGTGTATATTTTGTAATAATGCCTAATTAACCTTTTTTATAATGCTGAGTAAATTCTATAAAATAGTATTGTTTCTTACTATTTTGGGATCAAGTTTAAACGCTTGGTCACAAAATGGCAGCTTTACTATAGAATTTACAAACAATAAAATTGAAACAAGCAGCAAAGGAGTTATAGAGGCTTACGTAAAAATTGTAAATACCAGTTCCAATACTATTGAAGGAACTTTTGATACAAGCAGCAGTCACGAAGATATTTACCTTTCACAGCGAAAATCCAAAAATATTACATTGGCCGCTCACGATAGTATTTTTATTCCAATAAAAGCTATTGTCGCCGCAACAGCAAAAGCAGGAAATAAAAGCACTATAGAAGCCGTATTTACTATTGCTGGAACTTCAGTTTCTAAAAACGTTTTTTTACCCGTTTTTATTCAAGAACGAAAACTGGTAAAAGTGATGTTGTTGGAAACAAACATAATCTATGAAAGAGCCGGCGATAGTCTGGCGATACCTATTCGTATTTCTAATGAAGGTAATACTGCTCAAAAAATCACCATTTTGGCCCGTTATCCAGATTTTATAACTCGAAGTGCAATAGAAAATAAGGATATAAATATTCAGCCATTTACTGATACTACTGTAGTCTTGAAAAAAATCGTAAACAAGACTATTTTAAATCAAGAGGATTTTACTATAAATATTACAGTACTGTATCATAATGGCGATATTATTACTAACGGTACAGTAAGAGCTAGTTCTATTAGACAGGATCGAAGATACGTTATGCCTTATAATCCCGATTATAATTATGCGTTTAATCAATCCAATCAGGTTACAGCAAGTGTACAGCATAACAGCGATAATACAAATGCTTATTTTTTGTATGCCAATGCTCGGGCAGAAATAAATAAAGGAAGTTTGCAGGCAAATTTAGACATGAACTGGTGGGAGAATTCAGATCAAGTCTTTTTAAGAAATACCTGGCTTGGTTACAGCCAAAAAAACTTTGGAGCTACAATTGGAAACGTATCGAAGTTTTTTGACATGAATCTAATTGGAAGAGGTGCTGAAACTTTCTATAAACCCAGCGAAAAAAGTACTATTGAAGCTGGTGCAATCGACAAAACGTTTAACCTCATTGATAATCCTAGTTTGTCTTTTGGTAAATCGGCGTGGGCTGTATTTAACCATAATAACGGATGGATGCAAAAAAATGGTTATGAGAATACAATTATCTATGATGATGATACCTATTCGGGAACCAAGAACTACTTGGCATCATCTCGCTTTTCATTGTATACATCACAAAATTTCAACCTTAGATTTGGCGGTGCTGTAAGTAATCTTACATCAAATATGGAAACTGGAAACAAACTTGGCGGTGCAGGAGAACTTCAGTTTAATGGTAAATTTAAAAATTTGTTCTACAGCAGTTCTAACTACCTCAGTTCAGGTTATTTTTCAGGAATGAGAAAAGGAGTTGTAAACCTAAATGAACGAGTTAATCTGCCTGCAGGCAAATATAATCTTTGGGGAGTTTATAATTATTTATCTGCAAAACCTGAAGCTTTTGGAAATCAATTTACCTCTACGCATTTTTCAACAGCACGTTATGATATTGGAGCGTCACGACGATTTTCTTCATTGGTAGTGTCGCTGTCTCCTTATTACTATACTGAAAGTCGTAAAGAACAACTCATCAGCACGCTTACGCCAGAAGAATATTCAATGAAAGCAGCCCGAATGACTTTGGGTTTAACCTACTTTAATGCTCCTACAAAACAAAATTTATCTTTGTCTTTTGAGGGCGGACTTTTTTCTGCTAATACTATCGAAAATAAAGAGTTTCATTTTAAAACCAATTTCATTTACAGCTGGAAATTCTTTAATCTTCTGGCCTTCTATCAATACAATAACTTTTATCTAGGAGAAATCATTGCCAACTCACAGTTAGGCATCAAAGATACATACACCAATTTAACCATCTCTCCTACTTTACAGCACAAGTTTTTTAATGATAAACTGAATGTTAATGTTGGAATGGTTTATTCTAAAAACAGCGTAATAAGTGAATCACTTCAGTTTAACGGACGTTTGGATTATGATGTAACAAAAGATTTTACCATTTTTCTTTACAATTATTACAGCGATTTTTCGACTAGTATAAACACTTTAAATACGATTCAAGTTGGACTTACAAAGCGTTTTAATCCTATAAAAATTGATAACTCAAGAAATGAACTTGAAGTTTATGTTTACTATGAAACGGGAAACAAAAATGAAACAACTGCTAAAAATACACCAGCTGTAAACCAACTTGTAATTATTGAAGGAAAAGCGTTTAGAACTGATAGTAATGGAATTCTAAAATACAGATCGTTACCTGCAGGTTCATATTCTATAAAACCTGTTAATACAAATGAATGGTATGCTGACGAAGTAAAAGTAAATGTAAATGAAGACACTAAAATTGCTATTGGCTTAAATAAAACAGCTGCTATAAAAGGATCAATAACTTATATTACAACTGACAAAAGCTTTGATATAACAAAGAAAAAAGGCGGTCTGCCGCTTATTGCTATTGGCGATAATGGTAAAGCATTTACAACCAAAACAGATGAGAACGGGAACTTTGTGTTGTATGTGCCAAAAGGATCATACACCGTAAGTCTTGAAAAAACGGGTCTTTCAGAATATGTTGAGGTTGAAGACAATAATCAGATTGTAAATGCCGAACCTAATACTATTAAAGAAATAAAATTTACTTTAAATATTAAGGAGAAACGTGTAGAAACAAGAAAATTCAGTTCCAGCGGTTTTAAAAAACAGTAGATTCCTTAAATCAAACTAAAAATTAATTGTTGCGATTTATTGCAAAAAAAAATACACCTGACATTCTATTTAAATGTCAGATGTACATACAAATCAATCTTAAAAACTAATTTTTATTTTACGGTATAGGTCATTCGGTTTGCTTCGCAAACCCTGAAATAACCAAGTGCAAAATTGTTTGCGTCAGTGGTATTAATAATATTTCCTCTTATATTACCCGGTGCCGCAGCAAACGGATTCGAATTTGTTACTTCCAGAATTAAACTCATATAATTAGAGAAGTTTTTAGAAATACCGCGATGTGTAATATTTAAAACTTTTCCCGGCTTTAAGTCAGTATCTGTAAATTTTTCATTTATTTCATTTCCGTTAATAAATTCATCACTTGTAGAAGTATATTCCGGAAAAGGCAGAAAATCAGTTTTATAATCTGTCAGATAATAATTTGCCTGATCAGCAGGGTCCTTATAATAAAATGTTACCACAATAAGGTCTGGTCCTGTAATATCGGCCATAAATTCCTGATCTATTTTGTCAATTGGCGGTACACTAATTAATTTTTCAGTCGCTGTTAAACTCTGTCCATCGACGTCTACAAATAATTTATATTCCATATTAATTGCAGGAACAAAACTAGTACAGACATATAAACCCGGCTCAGATTCATTGAATTTAAAAACAACTCCATTGCTATTCTCCACTCTTACCTGCGCTCCAGAAACCTTTGGCGTAGTGGCACTGTAATAAGGAGCCATTCGGGTTATTTTTATCGATTGCTGGCTGCCGTCAGTTCCTTTTTCCCAAATGATTTCGGCATCAATTACTATTTTCGGATCTCCTGTTTCTAAATCAAGTTCCACAACCTTATCACAAGATGAAAAAAGTAAAACAAAAAGAAGACTGAACAGCGTAAACGCTTTACTTTTAAAATTGTATTGTTTTAATCTCAGCATACTATTAAAATTTAAAATTATAAGAAACTCCAGGAACTAATCCGTAAATAGACAATTGTCTTGACTCGTTCATTCCTGTATCATTATTTTGTGCAAACGTGATCGACGCCGCATTTTGCCTATTGTAAAGATTGTAAATACTAAATACCCAATAGCTTTGCCATCCTTTCTTTTTATCTGGTTTAGGAGTATAAGTTGCGCCAATATCTAAATGATGATAAGTTGGAAGTCTGTTTGAATTTCTCAACGTATAGTTAGGTATATTTCTTCCGCCAAATTCATAATAACCATTTGGATATGTTACAGGCTGACCTGATTGTAAACTGAAATTAGCATTGAAAGACCATTTAGGATTGAATTCGTAATTTGCTGTAATATTCAAATTATGCAATTTATCATATCCAGACAAATACCATTCGCCATTGGCAATACCTGGTTCTTCAGGTGTTCTTCCAGGTGTTTTTTGTTCTGCTTTAGACAAAGTATAAGAAACCCATCCTGTAAAACGACCGGTATTTTTTCTCAATAATAACTCCATACCATAAGATCTGGCTTTTCCATTCAAGATATCTTGTTCAATATTATTGTTGCCTAACAAATTTGCTCCATCAATGTAATCAATACGGTTTTGGATCTTTTTATAAAATAATTCACCTTCAAAAGAGTACTCTTGTTCCTTAAAATTTTTAAAATATCCTACCGCATATTGATCCAGCAATTGTGGTTTTGTAAAAGGTCCGCTTGGCGTCCAGATTGTCATAGGCAAAGGAGCACGAGTATTAGACAACATGTGGATATATTGCGCCATTCTGTTGTAGCTCGCTTTTACAGAAGTTTCGTCATTAAAAGCATATGATAATGCCAATCTTGGTTCAAAATTAGTAAAAGTGCTAATGGTTTTTCCTTTTCCGTAATAAGTACTTCCAATTGGAGTTCCTTCTTCATAAATATGATATAACGGATTATAAACTACTGCTTCTCCATTTTCATAAATATTGATACTTTCGCCTCCCAAACGATTAAACATACTGTAACGAAGTCCGTAACGAAGATTCAATTTTTCTGTAATCTGATTTTCGACATCCAGATATGCAGCAGTTTCTAAAGCATATTTTTTATCTAATTGATTGTAATTATACTGCGAATCAACACCATACGGCTGTACCGTTCCCGGATTAAAATCATAATACAAACCCTCTACACCATAATTAAGTTTAAAATTGTCTGATATTGTGTGGTTCCAATTGTATTTTAATCCATAGTTGGTAATCTTACTATCCCATTCAAGTTTTTGAAAGGGTATTTGCAGATTAAATTTGTAATCACTGTAAAAAAGAGAAAGATTTGTATTTAAGTTGTCCGAAAACCTATGTTTCCAACTAAACGTTCCCATAGTATTGCCGTAGGTACTGGCAAAAAAATTATTAATATCAAATAAATCATTTCCCATATAACCAGAAAAAGCAATAGAATTATTTGTTCCTAAACGATAATTTAACTTGGCATTAATGTCATAAAACATAACAGAACTTTTAATATCAGTAAGTTTTAAAAATAAATGCGCATAAGAAGCACGTCCAGCAATAATAAACGAACCAACATCTTTTTTTAATGGCCCTTGCACTAAAAGTCGGCTTGAAATAAGACCAATGCCCCCGTTTACTTTATAATCAGTAAGATCTCCCGTTTGCTGGCTTACATCAAGAACAGAGGAAACACGACCACCAAATTTAGACGGAATACCTCCTTTATATAAATCTAATCCGCTAACGACATCTGCATTAAAAATAGAAAAGAAACCAAACATGTGTGAATCTCCGTATACCGGAGCGCCATCCAGAAGAATTAAGTTTTGATCAGCGGCACCTCCACGCACGTTAAAACCAGAAGAAGCTTCTCCCGCATTTGTAACACCCGGTAAAGTCAATAGTGATTTTAAAGGATCCGGTTCCCCCATCGCCGTTGGTAATCTTTTAATCTCGGCCATCGAAAGCTTATTAACACTCATTTGCGTATTCCTAACATCAACAGCTTTGTTTCCCGTAATTACAACCTGCTCCAGCTCGTGACTATCTGGCTCCATATTGAATCTTACCTTAGTGTCATCAGAAACAGTAACTTGCTTTTCCTTATTTTTAAAACCAACATAACTGATTACAACCGTATACGTGCCTTTATCCAAATCTATAGAAAACATTCCGTTTGCATCTGTCGAAGCACCTGCAGCAATCTCTTTAATGTAAACATTAGCACCAATAACAGGTTCTTTGTCTTCATCAAGAACTTGTCCTGTCAGCTTATTTTTTTTTTTAGTTGTTTTTACAGCTTTATGTTTTACGAAAATATTATTCCCTACAACCGAAAATTGAACCAATGCAGTCTTATTAAGCTGATTGATAACCTCTTTTACTTCAACATTGTTATAAACACCTTTTTGAGTAAAATATTTCTGATTGGTATTTATCTGATCCGTAAAGGCAAATTTATAATCCGTTTGATTTTCAATTTGCTTAAAAAACTCTTTTAATGTTACTGTCTGATCTACAGTTACGCTTATGTTTTGGGCACATATACACCAACTGAATAAAAAAAAGCATGCTGAAATTATACACTTCATGAAATTTTGTATTTTTGAATATTATTAAATAGACAGCTCCGTGCTGTCTTGACTATGGGAAGGATGTTTAGTTTCGCGGCTAGGACATCCTTTTCTTTTCTACTGAAAAGTAATTTGCTTTAATTTCTCATTTACTTCAAAGTTTAGGTTATACATTTCTGATATTAATTGAACAATTGTTTTTAAATCTTCCTTTTTGTTTATTCGTACTGTAATTCTCTGGCTGCGGTATTCCTCTGGAATAGTCACTTTATAACCATAATTTGTTTCTATATAAGTGCAGACAACGCTGAGTTTTTCGTTCTCAAAATCCGTAAACCTGTTAAAATGAGATACTGAAGCTGTTGTTTCTCCATAAGTAAATTTTTCACCCGGTTTAAGTATCCATTTTTTATCTTGGTTTTTCACACTCATCTCAACACTTCCTTCAAAAAGCTCAACAGTCACTTCTTTTTTAGTATATCCCTCAACTGTAAAAGAAGTTCCTAATACCGTAGTTGTCGTTTCGTTACAAAAAACCTGAAAAGGATGTTTCTTGTCTTTCTTAACTTTAAAATAAGCCTGACCAGTAACTTCAATTTTTCTGTCAACAGCAAAATTATTGGCATACACAATTTTAGAATTTGGGCTCAATTCTACACTTGAACTGTCCGGCAAAGCCACAATTTTTAATATTGAAGTCGAGTTTTCAATTGTAATTCCGGCAAGATTTACAGCATTACCCGTAACATCTTTATTAAAGTAAATTCCAGTACCAATGAAAATAAAAACCAGCACCGCTGCCGCCGCTGCATAATAACGCCATGGCTTAAACTTTTTTACTTTTGAAGGAAATGTTTTTGCCTGAAATGCTTCCCAAGAAGCTTCTTTTTCACTGTCAGAATGCGCAACAGGAGTTTCGTCCCATATTTTTTTCAATTCTTCCTCTAATTTCTTTTCATCCATATCTTTTGAGCGCTAAAGTTTTTGACAATGAAATCCTTGTTTATTAAAAACGCCATAAACCATTTCTTTTATTTCTCTATTGGTTTCAATTCGCAAAATTTTATTAGAATCCTCCAAATCAAAATTCATGATACAATCAGAAATGATAAACTGCAGAAGTGCAACCATAAAGCTTGCATCTTCCTTGCTTTTTACATCTGTTTTATAAGATTCAATATGCATTTTAAGTTCTCTTTTTTTATATATAACAAACGAGAACAGAAAAGTTCCTAATGATCTTCTATTTTTTTTCGAATAAATTTACTGGCGAGATAAATATGATTAGCAATAGTCTTTTCAGAAAGATCTGTAAGCTCTGCAATCTCCTTATAGCTAAGGTTTTCCAGTTTATGTAGTGTAAATATTTTTTGCTGCTGTTCAGGAAGCTGATTTATGAAGTTGTACAGCTTTTCTTTTCTTTCTTCAAAAACTGTGGTATCAGTATCTTCCTCTTCAAATTCAAATCGCAGAGAATCAAGTTGAACTACTTTGTTTTCTCTGTTTACATGATTAATAATAATGTTCTTGCATATGGTAAACAATTGCTTATCAAATAAAACATCTTCATGGAGCAATTCTCTCTTATTATAAAGTCTTAAGAAAGTTTCCTGAATAAAATCCTGCGGAGTAAGAACTGTAAAATCAAATCGTTTTGCAATACTTATCAGCTTATCGTAGTAACTTAGATATGCTTTCTTAAAAGCCTCCTCATTACCATTCTTTAAACTTAATATAAACTTTCTATTGTCCATAATGCAAATACGATAATTAGTCTTAACTCAATGTCTAAAATAATATTGTATCTTAAAATTGGCATCAAAGACTTTTTTACTTAGTTCCTTAAGCTAATCTTAAGCTGCAAAGTACAGGAATTTAATTCGAAAAATGAGCAGACAGAAAAGAAAATAGTACAAAAAAAGTATTCTTTTCAGCTTTATTTATGCTGATAATCCCAAAAAACACAAATTTTTATCTTACAAAAAATAAGCGTATTTTTAACTGTTATTTTCTTTTTAAAATTCAGTTTTACAATTGACAATCATTCTTTAAAAAAAATCGTTAAAAAATACAGAATACAGAACTTATAAATTGTTTTTATAATAAATAAAGTAAATAAGTCCTTTTCTATGAGAGAAATAAACCAAACCGAAACTGCGCTGCACTCGCTTCAAAAAAGAATTGTTGCTTTTTTCTCGAAAAACGGGAAATTGTTAGGTCAGATTACCTTGACTTTAATTTTCTTGACAATTGTTTTTTGGTTTATAAAAGAAGAACAAAGTGAATTGTATCAAATAAAAAACAGTATTGCCACAGCACAGCCAAAATGGGTTCTGATTGCTTTGCTTGTCACAATTCTATATATTTTTCTGCAAGGTTTGTTATATGTAGTTTCATTTTCTGCTATTGGAGCAAATATCAGCTGGAAAGATGCGAATGCTTTATTCATAAAAAGAAACTTTATTAGTGTATTTCTTCCTGCCGGCGGTATCACCTCACTTTTATTCTTTACAGAACGTTTGTCAAAAAAAGGAACAACAAAAACGGAAATTCATTTAGCCTCCGCCCTATACGGATTTGTTGGAATTTTATCAGTTGTACTTCTTGCAATACCTTTGTTTCTTTTTTCTCTATTAAAAGGAAGTATTGGCTATAGCGAATGGCTGGTTTTAGCACTTGTTATCTTTATTCTGCCATTACTTTTTGTTTTAATTAATTCGATAATTCAAAAAGGAAGTTTCTACAAGTTTCTGCTGAAAAGTTTCCCAAAAACAGAACCTTTTATCACCGATTTACAGCAACATAAAATCAATAGAAAAAGCTTTCTTAAAATTGTACTTTGCTCTTTATTAATTGATCTTACAGGAATTATACATATCTACATCGGCATGAAAGCCATACAGCTCGAGGCTTCTATCTTGGCAGCTTCAATTGCATATGTAGTTGCTGTAATCTTTTTAATAGTTTCTCCTTTATTAAGAGGTCTTGGCGCTGTCGAAGTCTCAATGAGCTATATTTTAATTAAATATGGTTTTAATAATATGGAAGCCGTTGCGATAACACTATTTTACCGCGTTTTCGAATTTTGGCTGCCTTTGCTTGCCGCCGTATTTTTGTTTGCATCAAGAATACAAAAACTAATTTTGCGAATAGTCCCTGCACTGCTTTTGTTCATACTTGGTGTTATAAATATTATTTCGGTTGTTACGCCAGCCATTCACAGCAGGCTTTTAACGCTTAAAGATATCCTTCCTATTGAAGCGATACATACCTCAAACTATTTGGTACTCACCACTGGTTTATTTTTATTAGTAACAGCAGCTTTTATGCTGAAAGGACTCCGAATGGCTTGGTGGTTTGCCGTATTATTATCCATAATTTCATTGATTGGAAACCTTACAAAAGCAATTGATTTTGAAGAATCGACTATTGCTTTTTTAGTACTTTGTGTTTTAATTGCAACGCGAAAAGAATATTATATAAAAGCCAACCCAAAACTTGGACTTATTGGCTTACAAACCTCACTATTAAGTATACTTGCTGTCTTAATTTACGGAGTGCTTGGCTTTTATTTCTTCGACAAAAAACACTTTAACATTGATTTTAGTTTTATTGAGTCTGTTCGATATACTCTTCAAAATTATTTTCTAATTAGCAGTGATAATCTGCATCCAACAGGAACATTTGCGATGCATTTTTTACTATCGCTCAAAATCAGCGGATTTCTTTCTTTCGCCTTCTTAATTTTCACATTAGTAAAACCTTCGATTCTAAAAAACACAGTCACTGCACAAGAAAAAGAAATTGCCTCTGCACTTTTAGAAAAATACGGTAATTCAAGTTTAGATTATTTCAAAACCTATTTTGATAAAATGCTTTTTATTTCAAAGAATCAAAATGCGTTTCTTTCTTATAGATTGTCAGGAAACTTTGCAGTTGTACTAGAAAATCCCGTTGGACGTGATGAACAAGAAATCCGTTCCTGCATTCTTGAATTTGACCAATATTGTTATGATTATGGATTAAGAAGCATGTTTTATCGCATACCAGAAGCAAACTTAAAAATGTACACGCAAATGGGCAAAAAATACTTTTTTGTCGGGCAGGCTGCTGTTGTAGATCTTCAGGAGTTTCATCTTGAAGGACAAAACAGAAAATCCTTGCGCAATTCAATAAAAAAGATCACAGATTTAGGTTTGCGCGCTGTAATAAACGAGCCGCCAATAAAAGACAGTTTATTGCAGCAACTAAAAGCCGTAAGCGATCAATGGCTTATTGAAACTTCACGAAAAGAAGTGCTTTTTTCTCAAGGAATTTTTCTTTGGGAGGAACTCAAAAAACAAACCATTATTACAGTAGAAAATAACGAAGGTAAAATTCTTGCGTTCTTAAATATCATTCCCGATTATAAGAAAAATGAAAGCACATACGACTTAATCCGAAAAACAAATGATGCGCCAAATGGTATTATCGATTTTATGATGGTAACACTTTTCAATCATTTAAAAGCACAAAATGTTTCCTTTGTAGATCTTGGTCTTGCGCCAATGAGCGGAATCGAAAATCCGCAGACTATTCAAGAAAAATCAATGAAATACGCTTATGAAAAACTAAAATCATTTTCGCATTACAAAGGTCTTCGAGATTTTAAAGACAAATTCTCTCCTTCATGGCAAAATCAATATATTGTTTTTAATGACGATTATGACCTGCTTCAAATTCCGCAGGTTTTAGCAAAAGTAATTAAAAGTTGAGTCGGAAGTCTTAAAGTTGAAAGTCTTAAAGTCGAAAGTCATAAAGTCATAAAAAAGAAATTATTGGGATTAAATTATATCTTATTCTTTTAAAGCTGTTACTTCTTTGTTTTGTTTACTCGTTGTATTTTTTACATTACTTAAATTGCCTCCAGTTTTAACTGGAGGAGAAAAATAAGTCATAGATTCAGGCTTTAGCCAAATTTAATCTAATACGATTTGACTAAAGTCATTCTCATAATTTACTATTCACATCCAGATAAAGCTGGACGCTATTCATTTTCTTTCTTCTTTTCAAAGTGCCAAAGGACTTCCTTGAAATCTGTGGCAAAAAACAATACTATAATATCTTTTATTTCTTAGGAAGAAGATCATCTAAATCAGACAATTTATAAAATTTAAGATCATTCAGTTTCATGTACTTGCAGATAAACTCTAAAGTTTCAATTTTTACCTGATAATTTTCAGTTACATTTTTCACTGGTTTATGACCGCATAAAAGCAAAATTTTATTGTTTTTCTTTGCATAATCAAGCAATTCTAAAACATATGGAATACTAAAATGTATGTGGCTGTTATCGATATCAAAAGCAAAAACTATTTTAGAATTATTAAAATAGCTATTCTGTTTTTCTGGAACTTCGCCGCCAAAAGATCTTCCTCTAATAATTTTAAAATCGGCAGATAACGCTTTATCAAGCGCATCAGATCTTAAACCGTAAGGATATGCAAATGTAGTCACCTTAAAAGATTTATTTTTCATGGAAACAATCATTGGATCAATTTCCTGCTTCATATATTCATCGATTCCGTTTTTCTTTACAAACTTTACCGCATTATAATGATGATAACCATGACCTGCAATTTCATGACCTTCTTTTTGAAGCTGCAGCAATTTTTTTAGTTCAGGAGCTCCTATAGAATCGATTCTGCAAACATTAAAAGTAGCTTTCCATCCATATTTTTTCAAAGCTTGATCCGCCTCAAACCATTCATCGACATAAGCATCATCAAAAGATAAAATTACGCCTGCTTCATACGGCTTTGGTTCCGGTTTTCCTTTTTTGCTGTCGCAGCCCAAGAAAGTAAGAAACATTAAAAACACCATTATTTTGATAAAAAAAAGCTTCATAAACCGCGATCAATTAGTTAACAGTAAAGTTTTGATTGTTTTGTTGAATGATAAAATTAAGAGTCAAATATAAACTTTTTTTGAAATCATTTACTTACACTAGACATAAATAATATTCTCTCATATTCTCTATTATTTTTCTTGTAACAGGTTGTACTTTTAACTATTTTTATAGTCAATAATTTCTCCGCTTTCAGATGATTATAAAGAAAAAAGACACTTGGTTTAAAATGCTCTTTGAATGGAAAGGTTCTGTTCTGCCTCAGCTCCTTCCCAGACTTCTATTATTACTGTTGTTCTCTTTTACAGTAGTTTATTTTAAGCCATATCTTATACAATACAACTTACATATTAATCCTGCCATTTTTACTTTGTTTGGTATCGCGCTTGCTATTTTCCTTGGATTTAGAAATAGTGTAAGTTATGACAGATTCTGGGAAGGCCGAAAACTTTGGGGCGCACTTCTTAACGACACTCGATCTCTAGCCAGACAAAGCATTACTTTGATCAATGACAATGCTTATGAAGCAAAACGTGATAACTTTCTTAATTTACTAATTGCATTTGTTTACAGTCTGAAACATCAGCTTAGAGAAACAGATTCGGCACAAGACATGACGCGACTGCTTCCAAAAGAACTTACAGAACAACTTAAAGAAGTACAATTTAAACCTGTGATCATTTTACGTGAATTAGGAATTTGGGTAAAAAATGCCAAATCTGAAAACAAGATTGACAGCATTACTCAACTTGCATTCGAAGAAAACCTAAACAAACTCTCCGATATAGTTGGCGGCTGCGAAAGAATCGCGAGCACACCAATTCCGTATACTTATAGTGTATTACTGCATAGAACCGTTTATATTTATTGTTTTTTATTGTCTTTTGGCTTTGTAGAAACAATGGGATGGATTACACCATTTATAATTGTGTTTATTGCATATACTTTTGTAGCACTTGAAGCAATTGCTGATGAATTGGAAAACCCTTTTGGACTTCAGCCCAATGATCTTGCTTTGGACACAATGTCGCAAATGATAGAAAATACACTTTTAGAATTGAACAATAAAAAAGTAACTCCAATAAAAAATTCAAATGACTATTGTATCTTTTAACTTACAATAGCCAGCATTACAATTATATTTAATTATGAATAAAGTATTATTAGTTGAAGACGATCCAAGAGTTGCTTCCTTTATAAAAAGAGGACTTGAAGAACATCTTTATGAAGTTAAAACAATAGCAAAAGGTTTTGAAGCCATAAAAGAAGTTACCGAAAATGAATATAATATTATTATTCTAGATATTATGCTTCCTGATATTGCAGGATTTGAAGTTTGCGAAGCCTTAAGAAGCAGAAAAATAATAGTTCCAATTCTCATTCTAAGCGCACTCGACACACCGCAAGAAAAAATAAAAGGATTACAAGCCGGCGCCGATGATTATCTCTCAAAACCGTTTATGTTTGAAGAACTGCTGGCAAGAATAAATGCTCAGCTTCGTCGTGCGGAATTTAGCAGCGGAATTCTAGATTTTCAATCCTATGCAGGAGTCGAAATTAATATGAAAGAACAAAGTGCTTCAAGAGACGGAAAGGAATTAAATCTTTCGTCGCGAGAGTTAAAGCTTTTAATATTTTTTATGAAGAATCGGGAAAAGGCTTTATCTCGAACTGCAATTGCTCAGGCTGTTTGGAGTATCGATTTTGATTCGACATCAAACACGGTAGACGTTTACATTAATTATCTGCGAAATAAAATAGACAAAAACTTCGCAGTCCCATTAATTCATACTATAAAAGGAACGGGATATATGCTCAAACAAAAGAGTCATGAATCTTAAAAACAAACTATCTTTAAATTCTACTCTGCTTTTTGCCTTTACGGTGGGACTTCTTATGGCGGGTGCTTTTTTCTTGTTTAGAAGTCACATGAAAGATTTGTACATCGATACGTTGGAAGATCACGCCATGACTACTGCCCTTTTTTACTTTGAAAAAGATGAAATTAAGGAAATCAACAATGAACGTTATCGACAGATTGAAATTCAATACAATAAAATCGACAACGAATCTATTCGCGTTTACGATGCCAAAACAAAACAGCTTTATGTACGCGACAATATTAATATGGATTTAAATGATCAATATTTAGATCATATAATCAAAAACAAAATGGCGTCGTTTACTATAAATGACCGACAATTTGTTGGGTTATTCTATAAAGACAACCAAGGAGATTTTATAATTGTTGTTTCAGGAATTGATCGCGCCGGCAACAGACAGCTTGAAACATTGGGACTGATGTTCTTACTGTTCTATTTAATTGGCATACCTTTAAATTACTTTTTAGGAACTTTTTTGTCACGAAAAACATTTCGCCCTTTTGAAGAAGTTATTGCCAAAGTAAATACCATAACTACAGAAAATCTTCATTCTAGATTAGAAATTCCGCAAACCAGCGATAAAGACGAAATTAAAGAACTCGCGACCACATTCAATTATCTGTTAGAAAGATTAGAAAGTGGTATTATGATTCAGAAAAACTTTCTCAAAAATGCTTCTCACGAATTAAAAACACCGCTTACTATTATTATTGGTGATATTGATGTTTCACTTCAACAGCCAAGAACAAACGAACAATATCAAGATATTCTAAAATCGCTTCGAAATGATACTTTACACTTGAAAGCTACATTAGAAGGTTTATTAGTATTATCTGGACTTGAACTTTCTGAGCCGCAGCAAATGGAAACGGTGAGAATAGATGAAATTCTGTGGAATGTTCTGGAGAAAAAAGCGATTGAATATCCTGAATCTAAAGTTTCTGTAAATTTAAATGCCGTTGCAAATCATGAAGATCTTCTTTCTGTTTACGTCAATAAACACATGATATTTATTGCCTTGTACAATATTTTAGATAATGCCATTAAATTTTCATCACCTGCACAAGTAACTGTTTTTGCGTCTGCAGAAAATGATAAACTTCTAATAAAAATTACAGATCAAGGACCTGGAATTTCAAATCATGATAAAGAGGCTATTTTTGATCTTTTTTTTAGAAGCGATAATACACGTCATATACAAGGACAAGGATTAGGACTTTTTATTACCATGCAAATACTAAAACTTCATAATATAAAAATTACGGTAGATTCTGAGCTCCAAAAAGGCACTTCATTTTCTCTTTTGTTTCCTTAAAAAATTCTTCATTTTTAAGGAAACCAGCATTAACTTACTTCACTCTTTTTTGCAATCCGTAACACTAGCTTAACACTCTAATCTTTTTCTAATCTACTTTAAACCTAACTCTAATCTATTAATTTTCATTGTTTTACATAAAGCATTGATTTTAAAGAGTTAAATCATTTTCATTAATATAACACCTTAGTAATTTTAAGATAACACTGAATAGTTTTATGATTTTAAGTTAACAAAAGCGTTAAATCCGATCGAAACAAACTGAGTTTCTTTGTCAAATAAAAACTAAAAATAATGACAAAACTAAAACTCTTTTTTTCGGCTTTAATGCTCCTTACCGTAGGAAACATTTTTGCTCAAATTACAACTTCATCTTTAACTGCAAAAGTTAATGACGGAACAGGTCCTTTAATTGAGGCCGAAGTTACTCTTACTCATTTACCTACAAACTCAGTTTACAAAGCTGTAACTGACAAACAAGGCCGATTCAGTTTCGAGAATTTAAGTGCTGGAGGTCCTTATGAATTAGAAATTAAAAGTGCAGACACTAAAGATTATTCAAATGCAAATATACATTTAGCTCTTGGTGACAACGATTTACCTGCTATTGTGGTAAATAAAGCAGATAATACTGTATTGGCAGAAGTTGTTATTACAAGCTCAAAACCTTCTTCTAAAAATAACGGAACTAATATTAACGAAAAACAAGTAAATGGTCTTCCGTTAATCAACAGAGGAATTCAGGATGTTACAAAACTAGTTCCTCAAAGTTCAAACAACTCATTTGCAGGAACCAATTTTAGATACAACAACGTAACTATAGATGGTTCTATCAATAATGATGCAATTGGTTTCAGTCCATCATTAGGCGGTCAATCTGGTACTTCTGGTATGCCGGGAAGCAGTACACGCTCAAACTCAATAAGTTTAGATGCAATACAAGATATTCAAGTTTATATTGCTCCTTATGATATTAAACTAGGAAACTTTTTAGGAGGAAGCGTAAATGCCGTTACTCGCAGCGGTACAAATACAGTAAGCGGATCTATTTACAGCTACGGAAGAAGCGCCGCAATCACGGGACCTAATAATGCAGGCGACGGCTCAAAAATGCCAAGTGCTTTTGGAGATTACCAAGTTGGTTTTAGATTAGGTCTTCCAATTGTAAAAGACAAACTATTCTTCTTTACCAATATGGAATATGCAGAGAGAACTGATCCTTTATTTTACAATGCAGGACAAACAGATGCAAACGGAAAAGTAACTTCGTTGATCGATAATGCGACCGCAGAACAAATATCAAATTTTGTTAAAACCAATTATGGTTTTGATCCAGGAACATATGGTTCTTACAACAACTTTTCTAAAAGTCAAAAATTCTTCAATAAATTAGACTGGAAAATCAGCAATAAACACTCTCTTTCATTAAGAAATAATACAGTAGTTTCTCAAGCTTCAAACCTAGAACGTGATGCGGCAAACTTTAGATTCTCTAGTATGGATTTTACACAAAAAAATCAAGCTGTCAGTACTGTTTTAGAATTCAAAAGTCATTTCAACAGCCAATGGTCAAACTCCTTCATTGCAAGTTATTCAGCTATTAAAGATTATCGTGATCCAAAATCAAGCAATATTATGTTTCCCCAAACAGAAATTGGTTATAATGGAGGAACAATATTCTTAGGAAATGATCGTGAAGCGACTGTTTTTAATATGAAACAAAACACAACTGAAATTACTGACAACCTAACGTACAAAACAGGAAATCATACTTTATTGTTTGGAACACACAACGAATTCTACGATATTAACTACGGTTTTGTAAATGCTCTTAACGGAAGAGTTTCTTATAAATCTCTTGCAGATTTCTATAACAAACTGCCTACTCGTGTTCGTGGTACTTATCCGTTCGACGGTTCAACAAGAGATGAGATCTTTAATAATCCTTATGCAAAATTCAAAGTAAACCTTTACAGTGTTTATGTACAAGATGAAATTAGAATTGGAAGTAAATTAAAAGTTACTCCAGGAGTAAGAGTTGATTATACAGATATGCCGACTAAGCCAAACTTAAGCCCGCAAGTTCAAAACTCTCCTGCCGATCCAAACTATGGAACTACATATTCTTACACGCCTTTAAGTCAAATAAAAAACAACTTCTTCAGCACAGCATTAATTTCGCCAAGAGTTGGATTTACTTATAATGTAGACGAAGACAAAACTCTAGTTATAAGAGGTGGTTCTGGAGTATTTACAGGAAGAGTTCCTTTTGCATGGTTAGGATATGCTTATTATAATGATGGTGTAGGTTACGGAAGCTACGATAAAAACAATCTAACTCCAGCTCAGGTAGCTGCTGCAGGAGATCCTTTAAAAGCTAATGGTTTAAACGGTTATCACGATGCAACACCAAAAGTACAAGCAGATTTAATTGATAATAAATTTAAAATGCCTGCAGTTTTAAGAAATACACTTGCAATTGATAAAATTATCGACGGTTATAAATTTACTACTGAAGGAATGTATACAAAAGTAATTCGTGACCTAGAGTTTCAACAAGTAAATAAAACAGATAATCCGTATTATTTCTCATACGATACAAATCATCAAATGCCTATTTACGCAGCAAACATCAATCCTGCATTTTCAAATGCTTACTTACTTTCAAATACAAGTAAAGGATATCGATACAGCATTACTGAAATGATTACAAAAACTTACGACTTTGGTCTTAACTTCATGGTAGCTTATACTTACGGAGATTCTAAAGATGTTACAAACGGAATTCGTAACTCAATGGAAAGTAACTTTCAAATGAACCAATCATTAACGCCAAATGATCCACAATTAGCAACTTCGAATTTCAATATTAAACACCGAATTGTTTCTAATGTTGGATATGCTGTAAAACTTGCTGATAATAATACTTTCTCTGCAAACGTGTATTTTAATGCACAATCAGGAAATCCATTCTCTTGGGGATTTGTAAACTCTACAATTGCAGGAACAGGACAAGCAGCAGGATTGGCTTATATTTTTAAAGATGCAGCGGAAGCAGCGAAATATATTGGAGTAAATGCAGCAGGAGTTCCTTCAGCTACAGCGGCACAGCAAGTTGCAGACTACGAAGCTTTCATTAACGGACATGATTATTTGAAAAGCAGAAGAGGAACATTCACACAAAGAAATGGCGATACTACACCATGGAACATTCAAGCTGATTTGAAATTAATGGACGAAATCAAAGTTAACAAAGTTGGTACATTCCAAATTTCTTTCAGCATGGCAAACGTTGGAAATCTAATCAACAAAGATTGGGGAAGAAGCTATTTTGTTCCAAATACCTATAATTCAACAGCAAGTCTTGGGTTAACAAAATCAGGAAATATTGGCGGAACTGCTACTGGCGATCCTACTTATACTTTCCAAAAACCTACGTCAGCACCATATACTGTAGATCAATTAGCCTCAAGATTCCAAGGACAGCTTGGACTTAGATATTCGTTCTAAAAGATTTTGTTTGATTTTTTTTGATTATCCTTCAGTTCCACCTTTAATGGAACTGAGGGATTTTTTTTTATCTAAATATGCGTCAAATTGAAGTAATCATTTAAAATACGTTTCAATCAGCGTTTTTGCGAAAGCGAATCAGTATTATCAGCTTCTAAAGTTAAGTCGAAATAAATTTAACACCTCCATCATTATTTAAGATTTAATGCTTAAATTGGTGATATGGAAACAAATCCGGATGTACTCATTATTGGCGGCGGACTAGCCGGTTTGACTGCGGCTATACATTTGTCTCAAAAGAAACTAAGAGTAATCTTGATCGAAAAATCCAGTTATCCTAGACACAAAGTCTGCGGTGAATATATCTCTAATGAAATCCTTCCCTATTTGCAATGGCTTGGCGCCGATGTTTCAGAACTAAATCCCACCAGCATTTCAAAATTTGAATTTACTGCCAGTAACGCGAAAAAAGCTTCTGCACCACTTCCACTAGGAGGTTTTGGCGTAAGCCGATATACACTCGATAATTTCTTATATCAAAAAGCATCAGCCCAAAATTGTACTATTATTAATGAGACTGTTACTAACGTATCTTTCAACGACGATACATTTACTATAAATACTTCAAATCAAACTTTTAATACTAAAATAGTTTTAGGTGCTTTTGGAAAAAGATCAAACATAGATCAAGTTTTGACAAGAAGCTTTATTCATAAAAAATCGCCTTGGTTAGCTGTAAAAGCACACTATTCTGGAAGTTTAGACGATGATCTTGTTGCGCTTCACAACTTTAAAGGAGGTTATTGCGGAGTTTCTAAAGTCGAAAATAACGTCATAAACATCTGTTATCTGGCAGATTATAAAACCTTCAAACAATACAAAAACATTGACGATTATCAGCAAAATGTACTTTATAAAAACAAACATCTTAAAGCCATTTTTGAAAACAGTAAAATACTCTTTGACAAACCGTTAACCATCAGTCAAATCTCGTTTGATAAAAAACAAGCTGTTGAAAACCATATTTTAATGATTGGCGATACAGCCGGACTTATTCATCCGCTTTGCGGCAACGGAATGGCGATGGCAATTCACAGTGCCAAAATAGCATCAGAATTAATCTTAGAATATTTTTCGGGACAGCAGATGTCTCGTGAAATATTAGAAAAAAAATATACCAAAGAATGGAATATTCATTTTGGAAAAAGAATGCTTTGGGGCCGATTTCTAGCCCAAATCTTAACTCATAAAACGATTACAAACATACTTGTTACAATAGCTGCAACGTTTCCTAAAGTAATATCAAGAATAATAAAACAAACACATGGCAAAACAATAGCAATTCAGTAAATGGCCGTAAGCACTCAATATAGAACACTCGCTCCTGAGATTATGGATGATTTTTCTCTTCAAGGAGAAGAACTTCAAGCTGCACTTGACCAAATTGCACGTATAAATCAATTGCTTGGCGGCAACAAACTTACTCTTCACGGAATAAAACAATTGCTAAAAAAAACGGATACTGCCAAAACAATAACAATTGCTGATATAGGCTGCGGCAACGGCGATATGCTGAGAATGCTGGCCAAATTTGGTAAAAAAAATAATCTCAAATTTAAACTTATCGGCATTGATGCAAACGCTTTTACAATAAAATATGCCCAAAATTTATCTAGAGAATATCCTAACATCCAATATTCCTGCGAAGACATTTTCAGTCCAGAATTTAAAAATTTAAAATATGATATTGTATTATGTACCTTGACTTTACATCATTTTACCAATGTCGAAATATTAAATATAATTACTACCTTTAATAATAATGTTGAGGTTGGAATTATTATTAACGACCTGCATCGCAGCAAACTAGCTTATCACCTTTTTGAATTGATCTGTGTTCTTTTTAGTTTGAATAAAATGTCGCGTGAAGATGGACTAGTATCTATTTTAAGAGGATTTAAAAAAAGTGATCTGGAAGAATTCTCAAAAAAACTAAACTTAAAAAACTATACCATAAACTGGAAATGGGCCTTTCGCTATCAATGGATAATTACTAAAACATGAGTGTAAAAATAGTAACAGTTGCCAAGCAGCTACCGCAATATTCAAGAGAAACGTCCGAAATAATTCCAATGCTGGAAAGTTGGCTTCACGGACAAGACGAACGCTTCATCAAAAAAGTCAAAAAAATATTTGAAGGCGCCGCCGTAGACAAACGTTACTCGATAATGGATCCTGAATCCGTTTTTACAGCAACCTCGTTTGAAGATAAAAATGATATCTATAGTCGGGAAGTTATTATACTGGGCGAACAGGTTTTGCAAAAAGCACTCAAAAAAGCCAATTGGAATCCCGAAACTTTAGACTATATCATTACAGTAAGCTGTACCGGAATAATGATTCCGTCTTTAGATGCGTATCTTGTCAATAAAATGAAATTAAGGCAAGATATTGTACGTCTTCCAGTAACCGAAATGGGTTGTGCGGCGGGAATATCTGGAATAATTTATGCTAAAAATTTCCTGAAAGCCAATCCCGGAAAACGTGCTGCAGTGATTGCTGTAGAATCGCCAACAGCAACTTTTCAGCTTGATGATTTTTCAATGCCCAATATCGTTAGCGCTGCTATTTTTGGCGATGGAGCAGCTTGTTGTTTATTGTCCTCCTACGAAGAAGATTCTGGTCCCGAAATACTCGATGAAGAAATGTATCATTTTTATGATGCTGAACATATGATGGGATTTAAACTCACAAATAATGGTTTAAAAATGGTTCTCGATATAGAAGTACCTGAAACTATTGCCTCCCATTTCGAAGATATTATTCATCCGTTTCTACAAAAGAATAATTTAAAAATTGAAAATATAGATCATATGATATTCCATCCTGGCGGAAAAAAGATCATTAATAAAGTGGAGTCACTTTTCTCAGAATTAGGAAAAAACATAAACTCAACTAAAGAAGTACTTAAACAGTATGGCAATATGTCGAGTGCTACAGTATTATACGTTTTAGAACAAATTATGGACGAAAATCCGCAAGCAGGAGAAAAAGGATTAATGCTCAGTTTTGGTCCAGGATTCTCGGCACAACGAGTTTTATTGCAATGGTAATATTGTATAAAACTAAACGCGGATTTTACTGATTCGCTTTCGCGAAAACACAGATTTAAACGGATTTTAAAATTGAAAAACGTTGATTTTTTATTCTAATTTAACTGTAAACAGAAAATTATAAACATTGCCCAAGGTTTCAACCCTGGGCTATAGAATAAAAAAAAATCTGTTTTAACCCGCATCTTTACGAAGTAAATCCGTAAAATCCGCGTTCAATCAAACATCAAATCATTAAAAAAAATAAATCATGATCTTAGAGAATATTATAGCACAGTTACCATACAGTAAACCTTTTCTATTTGTAGATGAATTACTTCAGGTCGATGAAAATAGTGTTATTGGAACTTATACTTTTAAAGAAGATCTTGATTTCTATAAAGGTCATTTTAAAGATAATCCTGTAACTCCGGGAGTAATTCTCACCGAAACGATGGCGCAAATTGGCATGGTCTGTCTTGGTATTTACCTCTTAGGGGATAACTTTAACAAAGACACCGTAATTGCTTTTACATCAGCTGATATGCAATTTTTAAAACCTGTTTATCCAAACGAAAAAGTAACAGTAACTTCTCAAAAAACATTTTTCAGATTTGGAAAATTAAAATGTGATGTAGTAATGACAAACGAAGCCGGGCAAGAAGTTTGTAAAGGCGTTTTGGCTGGTATGATTACAAATAAATTATGAGCAAACGAGTTGTAATAACAGGATTAGGCGTTGCCGCTCCAAACGGAGTTGGAATCACCGAATTTAGTCACGCCATAAAAAACGGAATATCAGGAATTCGGCACGATACTCAGTTGGAAGAACTTCAATTCTCTTGTCAGATAGCAGGAAAACCTGATATCTCTGAAGAATTAAAGGCGCAGTATTTTACAGAACTAGAACTTCGTGGTTTTAACAGCACAGGTATTTTGTATGGTGTTATTGCAGGTATCGAAGCTTGGAAAAATGCAGGATTAGCTATAGAGATTAACGAGGATCCTGATTGGGACAGTGGAATCATTTTTGGCTCTGGTACATCAGGAATTGATAAATTTCGCGAAAGCATTTATAAAATTGATGAACTTGAGGTTCGAAAATTAGGCAGTACTGTTGTGGCTCAAACCATGAATAGCGGTATTAGCGCTTATCTTGGCGGTAAATTAGGACTTGGTAATCAGATTACCACAAATTCGTCTGCCTGCTCAACAGGAACCGAAGCTATTTTAATGGCTTACGACCGCATTCAATCTGGACAAGCAAAACGTATACTCGCGGGAAGCACTGGCGACAGCGGACCTTATATTTGGGGCGGATTTGATGCGCTTCGTGTTTGCAGTTCAAAATACAACGATAATCCTGAGAAAGGATCACGACCAATGAGCGCCTCAGCTGCAGGGTTTGTACCTGCAAGTGGTGCAGGTGCATTAGTAATTGAAGATTTAGAAAGTGCCTTGGAACGTCGCGCGACTATTTATGCGGAAATATTAGGAGGGAATGTAAACTCAGGCGGTCAACGCGGTAACGGAAGTATGACAGCTCCCAACAGCACAGCTGTACAACGCTGCATAAGCGCCGCAATTAATAATTCTGGAATCTCTGCAGTTGATATTGATGCAATAAACGGACATCTTACCGCAACTACAAAAGACAGTCTTGAAATTGAAAATTGGACCAAAGCATTAGATCGAAAAGGAAATGATTTTCCGTATATCAATTCCTTAAAAAGTATGACCGGACATTGCTTAAGTGCCGCAGGAAGTATCGAAAGTATTGCCGCAACATTGCAAATTCATGAAGGCTTTATATTTGGAAATATCAATTGCGATGATCTTCATCCCGAAATTACTGCATTGATTGATCCATCTAAAATACCTTTAAAAACAATCGAAATTAGTCCAACTATAATTGCCAAAGCCAGTTTTGGTTTTGGTGATGTAAATGCCTGTATAATCCTTAAGAAATTTTCATAGCAGATTACAAATTATAGTAATAATTCAAATTCATTTGAAAAAAAACATAACCCAAAACTAAAAACCAATATGAACAGAGAAGAACTTATCGCTAAACTAAAATTGATTATAAAACCATATACAACCAATACCGAAGCGTATGACGACCTTAATGAAAATACTGATTTCATTAAGGATCTAAATATCAATTCGGCTAACTTGGTTGATATTGTGCTGGATATCGAAGAAAACTTTGATGTAGTAATTGATAATACCGATATGGAACGTATGCTTAATGTAAAAGCTGCCGTAGAAATCATAGAAACTAAGTTATCCGAAAAATGATTGGCAATGATGTTATAGATATTCAACAATCGCGACAGGAAAGCAACTGGCAGCGTAAAGGTTTTATACAAAAACTATTTGCACTAGACGAACAATTGCTCGTTTCAAATGCACCAAATCCAGAAATTATGGTTTGGCAGCTTTGGAGCATGAAAGAAGCGGCTTATAAAATTTATAACCGACAAACCAAAATAAGGGAATACATCCCGCAAAAACTCGTCTGTTCGATCACATCACAAAACCAGAATACTATTACAGGCATTGTTACTTGTTTTGAAAATGTTTATTATACCAAAACAACGCTTTCTAAAGACCATATTCATACTATTGCAGTCAATATTTTAGAAAATCTAAATGATGTGACAGAAATCGAAAGAAACTCTATTCTAAAAGATAAAAATGGTATTCCCTACTTGCTCACTTCTCAAAATACAATTCAGAGCGTATCAATAAGTCATCACGGACGATTTGAAAAAGTGGTGACTATTCTTTAAAGACAAATAAAAAGCTTTATTCTTTGCGATAAATATTTCACTTCTCTGAAGCTTATAAAAAACATTCCTTTTTAGATAATTCAGATGTACGATTCTAAATCATAGAAGTTTAAATATATAGTTAATTACCCCAAACAAAATTTATAAAATTTAGAATCATTCTAATAGCTTTTATCTATTTACCAAACGCTTTTTGAAGTAACTTCATAATGAAATAACTAAAGGCGTGCTATATGGAAGCTGAAAATCATTATATCAACAGAAGCGGCTGGCTTAGAGCAGCTGTTTTAGGTGCAAACGACGGAATTTTATCTACAACCAGTTTAGTTATTGGTGTTGCCGCCGCTACTACCACACGAGAGCCTATTTTGCTTGCTGCAATAGCAGGATTAGTAGCTGGAGCCCTTTCTATGGCAGCAGGAGAATATGTTTCTGTAAGCTCGCAATCTGATGTTGAAGCAGCCGATTTAAAAAGAGAAAGTCATGCTCTAAAAACCATGCCCGAAATTGAACTTGAAGAACTAACCGATATTTATGTACAAAGAGGATTAAGCAGACCTTTAGCACACCAAGTTGCTTTGGAACTAACTGCTTATGATGCTCTCGAAGCTCACGCCAGAGATGAGCTGGGAATAAACGAAATCACACAGGCAAATCCATTAATGGCCGCTTTTGCATCGGCAGTTTCCTTTATTGTTGGAGGATTACTTCCTGTTTTAGTAGCTATTTTTGCTCCCATACACGATATGGTATTTTATCAATATGCCTTTTCAATACTCTTTCTTGCTTTCTCAGGAATTTTGGCCGCTAAAGCAGGAGGTTCAAACATATTAAAAGCAGTACTTCGTATTTGTATTTGGGGAACTTTTGCAATGGTAATGTCGGCACTTGTAGGATATATTTTTGGTGTTCAGACTACTTAAAAGAAAAGAGCAGCCCAAATCTGGACTGCCCTCTTACCAACAATTAACTAAATAACTCTTTTAATCAATATCAATCTTTATGACTTTTTGACTTTCAAACTTTCGCCTTACTTATTCATCTCCGCCATTCATAAAAGTCATTAAAAGTGTGTAAGCATTCTTAATCACAATTTTTGAAGATTTATCAATAGCCGAAGATTTAATCTGACGGAAACCATCAGTCGTAGTTCCCGGTTCTACTGCAGCCATTTTGTATTGATTATTTCCGCTTAAAGCGAAAACAAAAAACTTGCCCTGCCATCTTACCACAGCATCTTCTGGAACTGTAATGGCTTTTTCGTTTTCAAATTCTGCTTCAGCATTAATAAAAAGCCCTGGAATTAATGCGCTATCATATTGGTTTACTTTACAAATAACTTCGGCCGCACGATCATCGTTAAGACTGCGATTTATATACGCGATTTTTGCAGGGAATTTCTTTGTAGGATTGGCATTCGTAAAAGCACTTACCGTTTGTCCTACTGAAAGCAAATGAATATCTTTTTCAAAAGCATTCATTACCAATACAATATCACTCATTTCCATCAATTCAAAAAGCATATCTGTTGGAGCAATATATTTACCCACATTTACATTTATCTTAGATACGACACCATTTATTGGCGAAACAATTGAAACCGTTTTACTGATATTTGAAGCTGAAAGCGTTTTTACATTAATCCCTAATAAAGATAATTTTTGTGCCAATGACGACATATATATACGCTGAGTCTGCATTTCTGTAGCCGTTTGTTCGTACAATTTATCACTGCTTGCCTTCTTCGCATTTAGTTCTTTTTGTCGGTCGTACTCGCTTTTAGCCAACTGAAACTTTTCTTTAGCCGTAAGATAATCTTGTTGCAGTTGTATGTACTGCATATCTTCGACAACCGCTAATAATTGCCCTTTTCGAACATGCATTCCTGCCATTAAATCTGTTTTTTTAATATAGCCGCCAAGCGGAATACTAACCGAAACAACACTTTTTGGCGGAACCGTCACAGTTCCCTGAAGCTGTAATATTCCTTTTACCGTTCTTTCTTCTGGATTTCCAACGACAAGTCCGGCATTTTTAATCTGTTCGCTGCTTAACTGAATGGTATTTTCTTGTTTTTGTACTGTTTCCTTCTCTTGATTCTTTTTATCACTGTTACAAGAAACCAGCAACAAAAGACCAAAAATCGTGATGATATATGTTTTCATTATGTTATAAATTAATGAGAGTTTGAAGATTTATGATCGCTTTATTGTAATCGTTGATTCTGTCTAGATATTCATTTTTGATGGTAATCGCCTGATTTACGACCAAAACCCATTGTAAATAATCAATATCTCCATTTTCCAGTTGGCTGTTTGCCGCATCAATAATAACAGTCGCATTTTTAAGTCCTTCATTCTCGTAATAATTAAGACTTTCTTTATACTTTTCGGCTTCACTAACTGCGTTAGCGATTTCTGTTGTCATTTCAACTTTTACCGATTCTGCCATCATCTTGTAATTTTCATATTCAATTTTTGCCGCTTTATTGCGTGAAGACTGACTCGAAAAGAATAACGGAATCGAAACTCCTAAATTCACATAACTAAACCTGTGACTGCTGTCATAATAAACTTCCTGTCCTGCATTACTTGTTTGCGTGCCAATAATGCTTAAATTATTATATCCTACAGTAATATCCGGCATTAGCTTAGCCTGTTCTGCTTTCCATTTCCATTTTGCAGCTTCTGCTTCATGATTCGAAAGTTGAATTTGTGGAAGTTCAGCTGTATTTATTTTTTCGTTTAATGAAATAGCAAAATCATGTTTGATGTCTGCCGAAATAGGAACATGCACTACACTATCCTGCAAGATTGTATTAAAAGATTTCAGCGTAATCGCAATATCTTTATTGACCATCGTAAGCTGATTCGTGTAAAATTGCCTTGCCGATTGAGAAGCGCTTTTTTCTAATACATTGGTTTCTCCTGCTTTATAACGTAAATCTGATTTTTGCTCCATTAATCTGTAAATAGAATCGGCGTAAGCCAATAATTCTTTTTTACTGTTGAGCCAGATATAGTAATAAAACAAGCTTCTCACATTCGATTTAATCTGTTGCGAAGTCAATTGCGAAGTTGCTTTGGCAGCATTATAATTTTCTTGCAGCGCTTTTTTCTGATTGCTGTATAAAGTAGGGAAAGCAAAAGTCTGACTCACGCCAAAACGAGAATCATTAACAGCACTGTTAAATTGACCATAATCAGCATCTAAAGCCAATTTTGGAATATCATAAGCTGATTTCTGCAATTGTTCTTTGGATTTTTCGTTAAGCTGAGCCGATTTAACTCTTCTGTTATTCTGAAGCGCAATCGACAAAGATTCGTCGAGAGAAACGGGCTTTTGCTGCGATTGCACTGAAGCCGTAACCAATAAAGCGACAAGTAATAAAGTCAGTTTATCCATTTTGTTTTTTTTGATTTTTTTCGAGAATACTTTAGTGTGATACGTCATTAAATAAATGGCCGGAAGTACAAAAAGAGTCAGCAAAGTAGCCGTTATCAATCCGCCAATAACTACTGTTGCTAATGGGCGTTGAACCTCTGCTCCTGCTCCATTACTTAGAGCCATTGGCAGAAACCCTAAAGAAGCTACCGCAGCCGTCATTAATACAGGACGTAATCTGTTTTTGGTTCCTGTAATGATAATATCAAACGGATCTGTAATTTCACCTTGTTTCTGTATTCGGTTAAATTCAGATATTAAAACAATTCCGTTTAAAACTGCCACTCCGAAAAGAGCAATAAAACCAACTCCCGCCGAAATACTAAAAGGCATATCACGCAAAGCCAAACCAAAAACACCACCAATTGCCGACAACGGAATTGCGGTAAAAATGATAATTCCTTCTTTAAACGATCTGAAAGCAAAATACAATAAAGCCAAAATCATAAACAAAGCTGCCGGAACCGCAACTCCTAAACGTGATTTTGCCTGTTGCAGATTCTCGAAAGTTCCGCCATATGTAATGTAATATCCGGGATCAAATTTGATCTGGCTGTTGACTTTTTTCTGTAATTCTTCTACAATCGATTCTACATCGCGGCCTCTTACATTAAACCCAACAATAATTCTTCTTTTCGCATCTTCACGCTGAATTTGGTTAGGTCCTTCTACTTCTTTTACCGAAGCTACCTGATACAACGGAATCTGCATTCCGGAACGCGTAGAAATTAATAGATTTCTAACATCCGAAATGTCTTTTCGTCCGCTCGCTTCAACTCTTACCACCATATCAAAACGTTTTTCGCCTTCGTAAATGCTTCCCGCTACAGCGCCTGCAAACGCAGCATTTACGGTTTGATTGATATCGGAAACATAAATTCCGTATTTCGCCATTTCTGCCCAATCATAATCAATTACGATTTGAGGCATTCCAGTTACTTTTTCGACATACAAATCTGTTGCACCTTCGACTGTTTTACTGATTGAACCTAATTTCTCCGCATATTCAGCAAGCTTGTTTAAATCTTCTCCGTAAATTTTACAAACCAAATCTTGTTTAGCTCCGGTCATTAATTCATTAAAACGCATTTGCACGGGAAACTGAAAACCAGTTGTAACTCCCGGAGCTGTTTGTTTTACAGTTTCAGTCATTTTATCTGCCAGTTCAGGAAATGAAGAAGCGCTTGTCCATTCTGATTTATCTTTTAACACAATAATCATATCTCCGCCTTCAATCGGCATTGGATCTGTTGGAATCTCCGCACTTCCAATTCTCGAAACTACTTTTTCAACTTCAGGATATTCTTTTTTAAGTGTATTCGAAATTTTCTGAATGGTTTCTGTTGTCGTCGAAAGATTAGTTCCTAACAACAATCGGGTTTCTACTGCAAAATCTCCTTCTTCTAACTGCGGAATAAATTCTCCTCCCATTCGGCTGAAAAGCAGTAAAGCAATTCCAAACAAAACAAAAGCCGAAATGACAATTCCTTTTTTCATCTTTAAAGCTTTGGTCAGCCAGTTTTCATAAAGTCCTTCCAATTTTGTCATAATTCGGTCAGAAAGATTGGGTTTATGACTAACTTTTTTGCTAATGAATAAAGCACTTACCATTGGAACGTAAGTAAGCGAAAGAATAAATGCTCCCAAAATAGCAAAGGCAACAGTTTGTGCCATTGGTTTAAACATTTTACCTTCAATTCCTTCAAGAGATAATATTGGGAGATATACAATCAGAATAATGATTTGTCCAAATACTGCAGCATTCATCATTCGTCCTGCAGAACCTGTGACTTCTTTGTCCATTTCTTCCTGCGAAATGGTATCAATTCCTTTGTATTTTTTGGCACTATGAATATGATGTAAAATCGCTTCAACAATAATAACGGCACCATCGACAATTAAACCAAAATCGAGAGCACCAAGGCTCATTAAATTTCCGCTTACGCCAAAGGTGTTCATCATAATAATGGCAAACAGCATGGCTAACGGAATCACAGAAGCTACGATAAATCCAGCTCGTAAATTTCCTAGAAAAAGTACCAGAACTAAAACCACAATCAAAGCACCTTCGATCAGGTTTTTCTCCACCGTACCAATCGCATTGTCAACCATTTTGGTACGATCTAAAAAAGGTTCTATTTTTAAACCTTTTGGCAGAATCTTTTCAATTTCGGCAACACGTTTTTTTACATTAACGATAACATTATTGGCATTTTCGCCTTTCAGCATCATCACAATTCCACCAACAGATTCGCCAATATCATCTGTTGTTAAAGCGCCGTAGCGTATCGCTGAGGACATTTTTACTTCGGCAATATCTTTGATTAAAATTGGAGTTCCTGCCTGCGTATTTTTGACAATAATATTTTGAATGTCTTTAATATTTCGCTTCAATCCAACACTTCGGATATACAATACAGTTGGTCCTTTTTCGATATAAGCTCCACCTGTATTTTCGTTATTACTGCTTAAGGCAGTAAAAACTTCTTTTATTGTCAGGTTTTGTGCTTTTAATCTCGACGGATTTACGGCAATTTCGTATTGTTTCAGCTTTCCTCCAAAAGTAGCTACATCAGCGATTCCGGGAGTTCCTAAAAGCTGTCTTCTAATTGTCCAGTCTTGAATAGTACGCAAATCTTCAAGTGAATATTTGGTTTCGTATCCAGGTTGCGGTTTTAAAACATATTGGTAAATTTCGCCCAAACCTGTTGTTGCGGGAGCCATTTCGGGAATACTGGCATTCTCTGCAATTTCTACTTTTTGCAAACGTTCTGCCACTTGCTGACGCGCCCAATACACATCGGTATCATCAGCAAAAACAATGGTTACAAGCGAAAGTCCGAAACGGGAAATACTGCGGCTTTCTTTAAGCTGCGGAATGTTGCTGATCGCTTGTTCAATCGGAAAAGTGATTAAACGTTCTACATCTTCTGCGCCCAAAGACGGAGCGGTTGTAATAATTTGAACCTGATTGTTGGTAATGTCAGGAACGGCATCAATTGGTAAACGGGTAACTTCAAAAACACCGTAGATAATCCACAGCAAGGTGAAGACACCAATCACCAGTTTATTTTTAACTGAAAATTGAATGATCTTATTGAGCATAATTTGATTTAATTTTTTAGAAATAATAATGTCATGGTTAAAACATCAAAATGTCTTAACCACAATAAAATCTTGGAAAATTAAATTATGCCAAAGGAGGTCTGAATACTGCAAATAATGCAGGATTAGAATAAAGGTTTGAAGTAAACGGAATTATGTCTGACGCTGAAAAATCAGCATTAAAAGGAATATCAAAAATGTGTTTTTCTGCGGGAACAAATACAAGCTGAAACGAAGCGCTCGAAATATGCTTAAACGGAAGCTGCATATCGCGGTCAGAATCATTATCGTTGATGTCTTCTCCCCAATAATGCATTTCTAAAAAATCAATAAAACTTACATTGTGTCTTTGCTGATGTTCATTGTAATGTTCAATCAATATGGGCAATTTATAAAACTGCTGAAAGAACCCAATATTGGATACAATGAGAAAGATGAATATGTAGACTATGATTTTTCGCACCACACAAATTTAGGCTATGTAATAAAATAATCCTTAACCTTAAGTAAGATCTAAGAAAGTTTTACCATTTTATAAGAATTCACTAATAGAAATTTAATTTATACCAGCATAATTTGTAAAATTATAAAATATTATCAATTTCGAAATACTTTTTTTTAGTTGTTATAGTACATTAATCTCTTTTTTACTTTGGATTTACCTATTCTGTTCTAAATCAAATTGAAAAAAATCTTATTCTCAGAATCTTAAATAGTGTTTGAATAATTTATTTCTGAACCTAAAATTAATTCTATATTCGCATTTATAAAACCAATGAAACATTACACAATAACGGATTGTTTATTTTCAAAACTAAAATAAAAATACTACCACAACCCAAAAAAAACTATGACCCACAAATCTAAAATACTGGCTTTTGATACTTATTATTTTGATGGAAAAGCCAAAACCGTTTGTCTTGAATTTTTAAACTGGAATGAAAGTAAAAATTATAAAGTTCACACAGAAATAATCGAAAATGTAGAGGACTATATTCCCGGAGAATTTTACCGCAGAGAATTACCTTGCATTCTTAGTTTGCTAGATAAAATTGATTTAAAAACGGTTCAGGTAATTATTGTAGACGGTTTTGTTTATCTAGATGATGATAAAAAGTATGGTTTAGGCGGACATTTATATGAAAAACTAAATAGAGAGATTCCAATTATCGGCGTTGCCAAAACTAATTTTGCTTCTATTGAAAATGATAAAAAAGCTTTGGTAAGAGGTGATAGCAAAAAACCATTATACGTTACAGCCATTGGTATTGACTTAGAAGATGCTTTCGAAAAAGTCGAAAGTATGGCAGGTGAATTTAGGATTCCGACTCTGTTGAAAGAAATGGATCGATTGACAAAGGAAATATAGAAAACTGGGCAGAAAATCAGCGAAACTGAGAAAACTCCAACAAAGGATTAAATCAAATAAAACAAAAAAGAGGTCAAATTTTGCGGCTTGCAAAACTGACCTCTTTTTTATACATCATTCAAATATAAAAGTATTTCTACTTTTTATAAGTAATAATCACATTATAATGTCGTGTTTTAAAATTAGAGAAAATGAGCAATACTTCGATTTTAATTATTATTGACCTTTTGACATTACGACTTTAAAACTTTCGACTTAGTTCCTATCACTTACTCTACCATAATTTCATCAACAAACAGCCAAGCCGATTGTCCTTCGCCTGGATGACCTTTAGGACACTGCCCTAAATTCTTGGCTGTAACGCGGACAAACTTAGCTTTTTGCTCTGCAAACTTAGCTGTAAAATCTTTTATTTGAATGTCCTTTTCAGAAGCTGCAATAGAGTTCGTCTCTGTTTTTACTTCTTTAAAAGTAACGCCATCTTGAGATATTTCAAATTTTACATATTGCGGCAGGAATATCCATTGGCTCCAATTTTGAATACATCCCAAAGTAATACTGCTTATTGATGTACTTGCTCCCAAATCTATGGTAGCTATTAGATCATTTTCATTGAAACCATGCCATTGTTTACCAATATCTTTTGTTCCTCTAAAACCATCAATTAATGTATTAACTCCGTTAGCACGATAATGACTGCTGTTGGCATTTGTGTAACTTATTGTTTTTCCAGTTGCTTTATTGAAGGTAAAAGATTGTTCTGCAGGTTTTGCACTCACTACTTTATTATTTATAACCGTGATTGCTTTTACGGTCATAGAACTATTTACTACAAATGGTTTTTCATATTTAATGCTGTTTGTAGATGGTGCGCTTCCGTCGGTTGTATAATAAATTACAGCCTCTATTTGATCTGTATCGAGTGCTATAAAAAGTTTATTGTTTTCGACTACAGGTTTAATATCTACTTTAAAATTTCCTTTTGAATAACGGATTCCTCTTTGCTCAAAACCTACTAAATGAGGTTGTAAACGTTCAGCAAAATTTTTCCAATCACGCTGCTCTTTTTTAGACCACAATACTTCAGCTAATGCAAGCATACGAGGCAGAATCATATATTTAACATGTTCTGCAGTACTTATATATTCTGTCCATAAATTGGCTTGTGCACCCAAAACACGTTTAGCTTCTTCGGTAGTTAATTCTACAGGAATTGGGTCATAATTATATACTTTTTTCAGCGTATTAAATCCGCCAATTGCAAGAGGCTCTGTTTCAGGATCACCTTGATAATGGTCAAAATAATATGGAGAACCTGGTGTCATCACTACATCATGTCCCATTTTTGCCGCTTCGATTCCGCCTGCCTCTCCGCGCCAGCTCATAACAGTAGCTTCTGGAGCCAATCCGCCTTCAAGAATTTCATCCCAACCAATCATTTTTCTGTTATTCGAAACCAAGAATTTTTCCATTCTGCGAATGAAATAGCTTTGTAATTCTTTTTCGTCTTTCAATTGTTCCGTTTTCATTCTGGCTTGACATTTAGCACAATGTTTCCAGCTCGTTTTGTCTACTTCATCTCCTCCAATATGAATATATTTTGAAGGGAAAATTGCCATTACTTCTGTTAATACATCTTGCAAAAAAGTAAAAGCCTGATCGTTTCCTGCACAATAATTACTTTCGACTTTACTGGCTAAGAAATTACCTGATTGTGCAAAATTATTCTTAGAATTACACGAAAGTTCTGGATATGCCGCCATTGCAGCTTCTGAGTGACCAGGCATTTCAATCTCTGGCACAACTGTAATATTTCTTGTTTTAGCGTAAGCTACAATTTCTTTGGCTTGTTCTTGAGTATAATAACCACCGTAAGTCGATTTGCGTCTGTCAGCATTAAACTCTATTTCAGCCCAATTCCATGATTTTCCCCAATCATCAACTCTCCAAGCGGCTTGTTGGGTAAGTTTAGGATACTTTTTAATTTCTAAACGCCAACCTGCTCCATCGACTAAGTGCCAATGAAAAACATTCATTTTGTAAGCTGCCAGTAAATCAATAAATTCTTTTACCAATTCTGGAGAAGCAAAATGACGGCTGACATCAAGCATCATACCTCTCCACTGAAAGCGTGGATAATCTTTTATTTCCATACTTGGAATTTGAACCAAATCATTTGTACGGCTAAAAGGCAGTGTTTGCAGTAAAGATTGCACGCCGTAAAATAATCCTTTAGACGTATTGGCTTTGATGTGAATTACTTTTGGATTTACAGAAAGTAAATATCCTTCGTCTCCAATTTCTTTGATTTTTTCGATACTAAAAACAATCTCTTTTCCACTTGTTTTAGTACTGTTTAATTCAAATCCTGTAACTCGTTTTACATATTCTTTAAAAAAGTGAACTACTTTTTCGGCAGCTGCATCTTTCTTATCAACTTTTATAAAAGTAGAATTATCAAAGGAAAAGCTGCCTTGTTTGATTTCTAAACTTACGGGTTGTGGTATTATATGAACGGACTCCTGCGCCTGCAAATGCATTGAAAAGCTCAATACAATTGCTAAAATTAAGTTTGTGGTTATTTTTTTGGTTTTCATTACTTGATATAATTAGCTAAAAGTTAATTTTTGAAAATCAAATTTCGTTTTGATCTTCGAAGTTGGACAAATGACAAAAGACAGCCCAAACTGAGCTGTCTTTTATTGATTGCGCATTATTATTGCTCTTTAAAATAATTTGCTCCCCACATGGTATAACGTTTTTTCATGGTTTCAATTTTTGTTTGAAATTGAGTCCAATCTTTTTTATCTTTTGGAGACCATAAAACTTCACTTAAGGCACTCAAACGTGGGAATATCATGTATTCTACTTTGGCAGGATTTGCCATATATTCTGTCCACACATTTCCTTGCGCTCCCATAACGTATTTTGCTTGCTGCTCATTCAACTCTTTAGGAATTGGCTCGTAACTGTATACTTTTTCTAATGGCAAGAAACCTCCAATGGTAACTTCTTTTTCGTTTTTAGTTTGCGAATGATCTAAATAAACATGGCTTCCCGGCGTCATAATAACCTGATGATTTTCTTTTGCTGCAGCGATTCCGCCAGCTTCTCCCTGCCAGCTCATAACGATAGCATTTGGAGCTAAACCGCCTTCTAAAATTTCATCCCAGCCAATTATAGTTCTTCCTTTTCCGTTCACATATTTTTCGATACGTTGAATAAAATAACTCTGAAGACCGTGTTCATCTTTTAAACCTTTTTCTTTTATCATCTGCTGGCAAAATTCGCTTTTTTTCCAAGCGTCTTTTGGAGCTTCATCACCGCCAATATGAATGTATTTTGAAGGAAATAAAGCAATTACTTCATCCAACACATCTTCTAGGAATTTAAAAGTGTTTTCTGTCGGAACAAAAATATCAGCATGTACGCCCCAAGTTTCTTGAACGATCTTATTTCTTCCGTTCGCCATTTCTTGCTTACTCTTATCCGAAATCATATTAGCAGGAAGATTGGTTTTCTCATTTGGAAAACAGCTCAACTCAGGATAAGCAGCAATTGCAGCACTGCTGTGTCCCGGCATTTCAATTTCTGGAATTACTGTAATAAATCTATCTGAAGCATATTTTACAATATCTTTTACTTCTTCTTGTGTATAAAAACCTCCTTCTGGTGTATTATCACTTCCTTTACCTGGATATCTGCCAATAATACTTCCGTTTCTTTTTGAACCAATTTCAGTAAGTTTAGGATACTTTTTAATTTCAATTCTCCAACCTTGATCTTCGGTTAAATGCCAATGAAAATAGTTTAATTTATGCAATGCTAAATAGTCAATGTATTTTTTAACGAATGCTACTGAGAAAAAATGACGTCCAACATCCAGCATAGCACCCCTGTACGCAAAACGTGGTTCGTCTTGTACATTTACTGATGCAATAGCAAGATTACTGCTTTTTTCTGCTGGCAGTAACTGAATAAGGGTTTGAATTCCGTAGAAAGTTCCAATAGCCGAATTTCCTGTAATTTCGACACCATTTTTATCAGATTTCAAACTATATCCTTCACCTTTAAGACCTTGAATATTCTTAAGACTTGTTAATTTGATATAATTCTTGGTTGCTTTTTTAACTACTGGCAATACAAAACCATAGTAATCAGATAAATAACCGTTAAAAAAAGCTACCGAAGCATTATCTTCTTTATTGGCAGCGACCAAACTTGTTTGTGCATTAATCACAAAACTTCCAGTGTTTTTAACAACTTTTACTGGTTGCGGAATAATATTTACTTCTTGTGCAAACGACAGTGTGCAGCATAACAGAAGCGAAAAGAGAAATGACTTAACCATATTTACTATTTTTTAATTATTTTAAAACTATAAATTCTCTGTGTGTACGATAACACTTTTTAAGCAAATCATAATAAATTTATCTAATTATTATAATCCCGATCTCGAAAAATCGGGACGGAATAAATTTTAGACCAAAACCGGTCAGCTAATTTTTGTCATTTCGACGAAGGAGAAATGACAATATTGTGTTTAAACTTTGTTCCCGAAGCTTTAAGCTTCGGGACTAAGTGTTATAATTAACAAGCTGCGTTACTCTATTTCGTATAAGCTACAGCATGTTGTTTACTGCTGCCTAAACCATCCATTCCTAATTCAATCACATCTCCTGCTTTGATGTAAATAGGTTCTGGTTTAATTCCTAAACCTACTCCTGGAGGAGTTCCTGTACTGATAATATCACCAGGAAGCAATGTCATAAACTGGCTTAAATAATGCACTAAAAACGGAATTTTGAATACCAAATTTGAGGTATTACTGTTTTGGAACTTTTTCCCGTTTACAGTTAGCCACATTGGTATATTATTCACATCTGCAATTTCGTCCTGAGTTGCCAAAAAAGGTCCAAGCGGCGCAAATGTATCGCTTCCTTTTCCTTTTGCCCATTGTCCGCCTCTTTCAATCTGAAAAGCTCTTTCGCTGTAATCATTCAATAAAGCATAACCTGCAACATAATCTAAAGCATCAGCTTCTTCGACATAACTTGCTTTTTTACCCACTACAAAAGCCAGCTCAATTTCCCAATCTGTTTTTTCGCTGTTCTTTGGAATAATCAAATTATCATTTGGTCCGCACAGTGAAGTTGTCGATTTAAAAAAGATAATTGGCTCTGCCGGAATCGGTGCATTGGTTTCTAAACAATGATCTACATAATTTAATCCAATACAAATTATTTTTGAAGGTCGTGCCACTGGAGAACCTAAACGTACATTTGAATCTACTTCTGGTAAAACAGGGTTGTTTTCTAATGCTTTTTTTAATTTCTCTAGTCCGTTTTCTTCAAAAAATGCTTCATTATAATCTGTTACTATTGAAGATACATCAAATCTCTTTTCATCTATTAAAATACCTGGTTTTTCTTTACCGGCTTCTCCAAATCGTATTAGTTTCATTTTATTCTTATTTAATATATTATACTTTGTCTTATTTGTTTAAAAATTATTCTTGCCGTTTATTCAATTACATAAATCACAGCACTTCTAGCTCCATGCGCTCCTATTACCAATGATTGTTCAATGTCGGCTGTTTTAGATGGTCCTGCTATAAAAGCACCGAATCCTTCTTTTGATACATCTATTTTTTCATAAGCTTGATGCAAAGTGTCAACAATATTTTTTCTATCGATTACTAAAACCAAATGCTGACAAATAAAAGGAACTAGTCTGTTTATCATTTGACTTTCATAAATCCATACAGCTCCATTTTCGGCAACTCCAATTGTTCCTTTAACATAAGCTTTTTCTACTTTCTCTAATTCAGATGCTGCTAAAAAAGCGGCTTGTTCATCTACTTCACCAAGTGCAGCGATTGTATTTACAACAAAAATTCCATTCTGCTTATCAGCTTTTAATTGATCTTTCAGCATTGTAATATCTGTAATCAATTCGGTTTTCCCGCCAATACTTTCTAAAACTGTTTTAAACTGCGCATATACATCATCATACTGAATTACAACGCTGCTGTCAACAACAGGAATCTCAATAAATTCAGGCTGATTCATTGCTATAGCATTCAATATGTTTTCTCTTGCGCTCATTTCTTTATTATCTGATATTTTAATTTTGGCTTTTCTTATTCTTTAAATACCAATCTCTAAAAGATTCCTTTGGAGGAACTGGCATTTCTCTTTGCTTGAACCAAACATTTAGTTTATTATTTACCATAAAAGGGAATAGCTGCATACTCTTTCTCCCAACTTTTCCCATCAAACGATAGATTTTAGGATTTGAAAACAGGAAATTCATTCCTTTCATGCTTATTTTTTTACTTGTCGCAGCATAACCTTCGGAAACAATCACTTGTCTCCATTTCCATAACTGTTCATGAATATTGATTTTTACCGGGCATACATTAGTGCAGCTTCCGCATAAAGTTGAAGCAAAAGGCAGATCGGCATTGGCTTTCATATCTAAATTTGGATTCAGAATAGAACCAATAGGTCCTGCAACAGCTGTATGATAACTATGTCCACCGCTTCTGCGATATACGGGACAAGTGTTGAAACATGCGGCGCAGCGAATGCATTTTAAGGAATTTCTAAAATCTTCTCTTCCCAGTTGTTTACTGCGGCCATTATCTACAATGACAATGTGCATTTCCTGATTGGGTCTTGGTTTATGAAAATGGCTTGAATACGTTGTAATAGGCTGACCTGTGGCGCTTCTGGCTAGTAATCTCAAAAACACAGACAGATGCTCTGCTTTTGGAATTAATTTCTCAAAGCCCATGCAGGCAATGTGTACAGGTGCTGTGTGTGCTCCCATATCGGCATTTCCTTCATTGGTACAAACTACAAAACCGCCTGTTTCTGCAATAGCAAAATTAACGCCGGTAATCGCTAAATCAGATTCTACAAACTTATTTCGCAAGTGTTGTCTCGCTGCCTCGGTTAAATATTGCGGATCATTATTTCCCTTTTCTGTTTGTAAATGCTCATGAAAAGTAGCACTTACATCTTCTTTTTTTAAGTGAATTGCCGGCAGTACAATATGACTTGGCGGTTCTTTCCTGAATTGAACAATACGTTCTCCAAGATCTGTATCCACTACTTCTATTCCGTTATGCTGCAAATATTCATTCAAATGACATTCTTCGGTAAGCATGCTCTTGCTCTTCACAATTTTCTGAATACCGTGTTTTTTGATGATTTTATGAACGATTTCATTGTGTTCTTTGGCATCTGACGCCCAATGAACTTTTATACCATTTGTAGTGGCTTTTTCTTCAAATTCTTTTAAATAATTGGAAAGATTAGAAAGTGTTGCGTTCTTAATCTGCGATCCCCATTCACGCAGCTGCTCCCATTCGGGCAAACCATGCGCAGCTTTGTCTCGTTTTTCACGAACAAACCACAAAGTTTCGTCGTGCCAATCGGTTCTTGGCTCGTCTGCTATAAACTTTTTTGCTAAATCAGCATGGGTTGTTTTCATAATTACTTTTTACTAATCTCTTTCAATTCTGCATTAAACGTATAACTTTTACCAGGCTGTGTCGTGATTTCAATATTGTTATTACCGCTTTGCACTTTACAAACTCCGCCAACTTTTGAAAGTACTTTTGCACTCACCAACTTACCTTCGTCCCATTTCATATCTACTTCAAATCCGCCTCTAGCACATAAACCTTTTACTTCTCCTTTTTCCCAAGTCTTTGGAAGTGCTGGAAGTAACTGAATTTTATCTGTTTGGCTTTGAATAAGCATTTCAGCCATAGCAGCAGTAATTCCAAAATTACCGTCTAGTTGAAACGGCGGATGATTGCAAAACAAATTTGGCAATGTATTGTATGTCAGTAATCCGCGAATCATAATGGCTGCACGGTCGCCTTCGCCTAAACGCGCCCAAATTGCGCAACGCCAAGGCCAAGTCCATGAGCGGCGGCTGTCACCAACAGTAGATTCAACTGTAAAAGGTGTCTTTTCATTTTTTCCAAAATTTCCACTTCTGCTGCGCAATGAAAGAATAGCTCCATTGGCCAGTTCCGGCGTAGTAGAAATACTAATTTGACGTCCTGGATATACCGCAAAAAGATGCGATGTATGGCGATGCTCGTCATTTGGATCATCACGATCTGTTTGCCATTCCTGCAATTGTCCCCATTTTCCAATTTTATTTGGAGCTAAACGGGCTTGCATATCCGCTACTTTCTTTTGATAATCATTATCAATGCTAAGTGCTTTGGCTGCGTCCAGATAGTTTTGGAACAAATCCCAAACCAACTGCTGATCCATCATTACTCCATCTTCACGCGGACCATGCTCAGGCGACCATCCATTTGGAACCATTAATTGTCCATTTGGCATCGTTTTTAAATTGTCTTCCCAATATTCACAAACTTCTTTAATAATAGGATATGCCGTACGACGTAAATACTCATTATCCTTCGTAAATGCCCAATGTTCATATACATGTTGTGCATACCAAGCACTTGCATGTATATTCCATTCCCAGCCATTTCCGCCAAATATATTTTGACTGGTTCGAGCTGTCCAGCCGCGTGTTTTTTCTCCAAAAGCTTTGCGAGTAGCAATACGACAAGGTTCTTGAGCTGCAACGATAAAATCAATCAATGGCAAATGGCATTCTGATAAATTAGTCGATTCGACTCCCCAATAATTCATTTGCACATTAATGTTATTGTGATAATCACTTGCCCAAGCAGGTGTATTACTATCATTCCATAAACCTTGCAAATTAGCTGGCAAGCCTCCACGACGTGAACTGCTTGCTAATAAATAGCGCCCATATTGAAACATCGTTTCTTCTAAATCGGGATCAACTCCACCTGCCGTGTATTTTTTTAATCGTTCATCTGTTGGCAAAGTTGAAGTAACTGCATCAGAGCTTCCTATATTGAGGTAAACGCGCGTTAGTATCGAACTCAAATCTTTTAAATGAGCTGCTCTAAGTTTTTCATAACCTTTGCTTTTTGCAGCTGATAATTCTTTTTCAATAAGCGGCATCGGATCTTCTCCTCGCCAATTTGATTTATAATCGGGTTTATAATTTGTTCGGGCATCCAAAATCAATGTCAATGAATTACAGTTTTCAAAGATCAAGTTTGCTCCTTCATAACGTATTTTCCCTCCTTTATTTTGCACTAAAAGTTTGGCTGCATATTTTAGATTATTTGGCATTTCTCCTATAAAACTTATACTGCTCATAGCAGCTTTGCTTATTGCTCCTTGAGCTGAACTAAGAGAAATCGTTCCTGAAAAACCATTTTTCGCATTAGCTTTATATTCAAAAACCATCACTTGATCTGGATAACTGGCAAAACCTTCCCGTCTGACTTTTATTTTATTCTGAATAAATTCAGTTTGATGGATTCCATTCGAAATATCTAGTGAGCGAGAATAATTAGAGAAAGCACTTTTGTCTGTAAAATCAATTGTGATTTCTCCAAAATTGCGATATGAACCAAATCCATGATCACCTGTTTCATATTCTCCATCCCAGTTGTTATCACCCGACCAAAGGCTTTGTTCGTTAAACTGAATAACTTCTCGTTGTACTCCACCAAAAAACATAGCTCCCAACCGTCCATTACCAATAGGTAAAGCTTCAGCAGACCATTTCACTGCCGGCTGTTTATACCATAGTTTTATAGGATGATTCTTCTGTGCCAGACAAACGGAATCAACAAATAATACAAGTACTAAAAGCGTAAATAATTTAATTTTATTCATTATTTTGAATATGCAATTAATGATGAATATATCATTTACTCCTTCGATTTAAGTCGAAGAAATTTTCTAATCTCTTACTATAAACTATTATTCAATATTTCGGCGATATGAATGGTTTTTACTTTACTTCCGTTTCTTTTCAAAATACCATCTAAATGCATTAAACAGCTGGTGTCTCCTCCAGTAATATAATCTACCTTATTGTCTTCGTGTTCTTTTACTCTGTCTTTCCCCATTTTCACACTAACTGCCTCTTCAAATACGCAAAAAGTACCTCCAAAACCGCAACATTCATCATTTCGTTTTGGCTTACTTAACGTAATTCCGTTTACCATTTTCAGTAATTGCTCTGGTTTTGAAAATTCAGGCAGCACTCTTTCTGTCATTGACGAAAGATGTAATCCTCTTTGTCCGTGACAGCTGTTGTGTAATCCCACTTTAAAAGGAAAATTGGCATTAATGCTTTCTACTTTTAGAACATCTGTTAAAAACTCTGTAAGTTCATAAACCGAATTACGAATGTGTAGCGCAGTTTGCGGATTTTCTAAATCCTGCAAATGTTCTTTTACATGTAAAACACAACTTCCTGATGGGGCTACTATATAATCGAATCCTGCGAAATTTTTAACAAAATTCTTATCACAGCCTTTACTTAAACTGGCAAAACCACTATTAGCCATTGGCTGACCGCAGCAGGTTTGTTCCAAAGGAAAAGTAACATCACAACCCAGCTTTTCTAATAGTTGCAAAGCAGCAATACCCACATTGGGGTAAAACTGATCTATATAGCAGGGCATGAATAAGGCAACTTTCATTATAATTTAATTATTTAGTTTTATAAAACCTCCGTCTATAGGATAATCGCAACCGGTAACAAAACCAGATTCATCGCTGCATAAAAACAAAGCTAAAGCTGCAACTTCATCTGGTTTTGCCATACGTCCGATAGGCTGAGATTTTGATAATTTTTCGAACATTTCTGCTTCTTGACCCGGATAGTTTTTGGCAATAAATCCGTCTACAAATGGTGTATGCACGCGTGCAGGTGAAATTGAGTTACAACGTATATTTTCGCTCATATAATCTCTGGCTATTGACAAGGTCATTGCCATTACGGCACCTTTGGCTGTAGAATATGCAAATCGATCTGAGATTCCTACCCACGCTGCAATAGAAGCCATATTTACAATTACGCCTCCTCCAGAATTTCTAAATTGTGGTATTGAAGCATGTAAACAGTTGTATACGCCTTTTACATTCACACTCATCACTCGGTCAAAATCGGCTTCGGGAGTTGTGTCTACTTTACCTACGTGAGCAATTCCTGCATTGTTTACCAAAATATTGATATTTCCTATTTTCTCAAATGTTGCTGTTACTTCTTGTTGGTTCGCAACATTACAAGCGTGTGAGAATACTTTTCCTCCATTAGCTTTTATTTCATCGACAGCGCTTTTAGCACTTTCTTCTGTTAATTCAACAATATGAATTTCAGCTCCTTGCTTTGCAAATAAAACCGAAATGGCTTTTCCTATTCCGCTTCCGCCACCGGTAACAACTGCTTTTTTGTTTTGTAATGAAAACATATGATTTAATATTTGATTCGTTGGCTTTAATTAATTTAACACATAGAAACATAGATTTTTATAACTTTTTGTCAGGCTGAGTGAAGTCGTTCTCAGGCTGAGCGGAGTCGAAGCCCACGCACCAATTGGAGCGCTCTTCGACTTCGCTCAGGGTGACAATTCACAAAGCCAATTATGTGAAAGAAACAAATTTCTTTTTTGTATTCTTTTATTGATCATTAAAATCTATGTTCCTATGCGTTAGATTTTTTTTAATTATACCCAAACAATTTAGTTTATACTTTTTTTATTCTTTTACAATGATACTCCTCGTTTCCACGGAATAAAATCGTCTTGATTTAACAATACTGCTTTTGGAATAATTTCACCGCTGGCTGCTTTGATACAATATTCTAAAATATCTTCTCCCATTTCTTCAATGGTTTTTTCGCCGCTGATAATTGGACCACAGTCAATATCTATAATGTCGCTCATTTTTTTAGCTAAAACCGAATTTGTAGCTACTTTGATTACTGGACAAACTGGATTTCCTGTTGGAGTTCCTAATCCTGTTGTAAACAATATTAATGTTGCTCCAGATGCTGCTTTTCCTGTTGTTGCTTCGACATCATTTCCTGGTGTGCAAACTAAACTTAAACCTGCTTTTGTGGCTGGTTCTGTATAATCCAATACATCAATTACAGGAGCTGTTCCACCTTTCTTAGCTGCTCCGGCACTTTTTATAGCGTCTGTTATTAAGCCGTCTTTAATGTTTCCCGGCGAAGGATTCATATGAAATCCAGAACCTACTTTATGGGCTAAAGCATCATAAGACTGCATTAAATCGATAAACTTTTTTGCTGTTTCTTCGGATGTACAACGATCAATAAGATTTTGCTCGACACCGCACAATTCTGGAAATTCAGCTAATAATACTTTACCGCCCAAAGCCACCAGCAAATCTGATGTATAACCTACTGCTGGATTTGCCGAAACACCGCTGAAACCATCGCTTCCTCCGCATTTAACTCCTAAACATAATTCGCTTAAAGGTGCCGGAGTTCGTTCTTGTTTGTTTATTTCGATTAATCCTTCGAATGTTTTTTTAATGGCATCTGCGATTAATTGTTCTTCACTTTTTGATTGCTGCTGCTCAAAAATGAATAATGGTTTATCAAAAGATGGATTTTGTTTTTTGACATCGTTTGTAAAATCCTGTACTTGCAAATGCTGACATCCTAAACTAAGTACTGTTATTCCAGCAACATTTGGATGATTTGCATAAGATGCTAATAAGGCACTTAAGGTAGCCGAATCTTGGCGCGTACCTCCGCAGCCTCCTTGATGATTTAAAAATTTTATGCCGTCTACGTTTTTAAAAACTTTGTTTGTATAAGGTTCTGGAGCCAACTGAACGTCAATTGAATCCAGACTTTTTCCATTTTTATAAGCTTCAAGTAAAGAATGAGTATACTGAGTGTATTTATCACTTACAGAATATCCTAACTCATTATGTAAAGCTTCACGTATTACATCCAAATTTCTATTTTCGCAAAATACTGTTGGTACAAATAACCAATAATTAGCAGTTCCTACTCGACCGTCATTTCTTTTATATCCCTTAAAAGTTCTGTCTTTATATTTTGAAACATCTGGCGCCTGCCATTCAAAATCAACATCACGATATTTATAAGGTTCTGCTGCATGTTTAAGGTTTTCAGTCGTCATTAGACTTCCTTTAGCAACATCAAATTGTACTTTTCCAACCAAAACGCCGTACATAATAATTTCATCTCCCGCTCTCAAATTGGTTGTATAAAACTTATGCTTTGCCTTGATTGTGTCCTGTAATAGGAAAGTTTCATTCTCAAAAACTACACTTTCTCCTTTAGACAAATCTGTTAAAGCCACCAGTACATTATCATCTGGGTGCATTTTTATAACCAATCTTTTACTTCCGTTTTCTAACATATTATATAAATAGAATTTATGCTTTATTTGTTTTATGTCCGTTAAATGCAAACAATAGAATTACCGAGAAACATGTCAATGGAACAACATAACCATATTGAATACTTCCCGTAATATCCGAAATCAATCCTAAAACTGGAGGAAGCAATGCACCTCCAACAATTGACATTACGATTAATGAGGAACCAATTTTTGTGTTATGTCCAAGTCCCTCAATTCCCATTGAAAAAATAGTTGGGAACATGATACTCATAAAAAATGCTATTGCTATTAAAGTATAAACCACTAACATTCCCGTTCCTGTTATGGCTAATATGGATAAGCCAATATTAATAATGGCATAAATGATTAATAATTTTCTTGGTTCTATGTATTGCATGAAGAATGTACCAGCGAAACGTCCAAGCATAAATGCTAGTCCAAAAAATCCTAAATACTTTGCTGCAACACCTTCTGCAAGTCCTGCAGAAGTAGTCGCCATTTTAATAAAAAAACTTCCCACACAAACTTGTGCTCCTACATAAAAAAACTGTGCTAATATTCCCCAACGCAAACGCATTGATTTTAAGGCTCCGGCAAAACTTGCTCCGTCTGCTCCTTCTTTATCTTCGTCTTTTACATCTGGTATATTGGTAAAATAAAACAAAACTGCAACTGCTAGAATAATTAGTCCTAAAACTAAATACGGCATTTTTACACTTGCTGCTTCTTCTAAAACATAAGCGTGCAATTCGGCAGGAGCCATAGCGTCCATTTGAACTTGAGTTAGATTTTTACCTGATAAGATCATTGGACCAATATAAGCCGGAGCAATAAAAGCAGCTAACCCGTTGAATGATTGAGAGAAATTTAATCTTTTGGTAGCTGTTTCTGCTGGTCCTAATATTGTCACATATGGATTTGCTGCTGTTTCTAAAAAAGTAAGTCCGCAGGCGATAACAAATAAAGCGCCCAAAAAGTAAATGTATTGCAGTGAATTGGCGGCTGGAACAAACAAAATGGAGCCAATACCAAATAGAACCAATCCAATCATAATACCTGACTTATAACCGTACTTTCGCATGATATATCCCGCAGGCAAAGCCATAACAAAATAGGCAATAAAAACTGAAGAGTCTATTAAAGACGATTCTAAGTCTGTTAGATTAAATGCTTTTCGTAAATGTGGAATTAGTATTGGATCTAGATTGTGTACAAAACCCCAGAAAAAGAATAAACTGGTAACTAATATAAAAGGAAAAAGCCATTTCTTATTTTCTTTTGTACCAGTCTCTTTTTGAACATCCAACTGCGTTATTAATGCCATATGCTTTTTATTAAAATTATACTTTTTTACGATTATAAAAATATAATACTTAAAGTATAATTATTAATTCAATATTACCCTTGTTTAATTATTAATTGTCTATTATGATAATTTTAAACAAAAAAGATGCATTTAAAAGGAATGCGGGTAATATTGATTTACAACTGATCCATCTTCAAACAGATCAATAATGGCGTATCCTGGAGGTGTTTGTTTGTAAAAAGTTTTCCCTGCCGAATCTTTGTCTCCCGGTTCCCACCAAAAACCGCTCAAAGCACCGTTACAATAATAATGTACATTGTTGTAAACGGCTTCATCTTTTAAATGAATGTGTCCACTTAAACACGTGATCTTTTTATCTTTATGTTTATAAAAAAGATCGCTGATGTATTTTGAATCGGTGTGGTTTCCTCCGTCAACATGCGTACAGACAGCAAGAATGGGAAAATGACTCATGCAGACAACTGGCGTACCAGCAGGTATACTTTGTAAATCTTTTTCGAGCCATAAACGCTGTTCATCATCTAATGAACCGCCGCCGTTATTACTGTCTAATATTACAAAGTGCCATCCTTTTTTATCAAAGCTGTAATAGCGGTTTGGGATTCCTAATTGTTTTACTACATAGTCTTTCCCATACATAGTATCTTGTTTGTTTGGCGCTGCCCACCACATATCATGATTTCCGAGGCAGCTGTGCAATTCAAAACCGCTGATTCCTTTTGTTGTATCGCTCCAAATTTTCCATAGTTCATTTACTCTTTCGCGAGTAATATTATCATAGTCTGCTGCAAAAATGGAATCTCCGCCATTGAGAAAAAAATCGACTTTGTGTTTCTTGATTTCTTCTAAGCATTTTATAAATCGATCTGGAGCATTTTCTTCAGGTCGAATATGCACATCTGTAATATGCGCAATTCGCAAAACTCTTTTGGACTTAGTACTTTTCTCTGCTGCAGAAATAATAGAAGTTGAACCTGTTAAGGCTACAGTTCCGGCAGTTAAACCAATATATTTTAATAAATCTCTTCTTTTCATTTTACAATTTAATATTATAACTATCCGTTACTCGAACTAATGATCTAATAAAACACATTTATGACGCGGATAAAACGGATTTACTTCGTAAAAACGCAGATTAAGACAGATTATCAACTTAAATTTTTAGATAAATAAAATCCATTTTAATCCGCGTCTTCGCGTTAGCGAATCTGTATAATCCGTGTCTGATTAGAAAAACTATAAACTTCAACTTTTGATTCGGATGAACTATTTCACAGAATAAGGTCTGTCTTTTGCCGCAACTCCCCACGTTTTAGAAGGTTTATCACCCATTGTAAAAATTAACTCGCCGCCTTTCATAATATCCGAATGAAGAATATAACTTTGAGTATAAGGCTTTCCGTTTAAAGTTGCTTTTTGAATGTAGATATTCTTTGCATTGTTGTTTAACGCTTTTACTGTAAAACTTTTTCCATCTCCTAAATTCAATGTTGATTCGTCCATACTTGGGCTTCCGAAAACATAAATTCCGTTGAATGGATTTACAGAATACATTCCCATTGCGCTCCAAATATACCAAGCCGACATTTGTCCGACATCTTCATTTCCACACAATCCATCTGGTTTATCACTGTATAGATTATCAACAATGTAACGTACTTTTTCGGCTGTTTTCCAAGGTTGTCCTACGAAATTATAAAGGTATGTAATATGATGGCTTGGCTCGTTTCCATGCGCATACTGCCCAATCAAACCTGTAATATCACTAGAAGCTTCTGCTCCCATATCGCCGGTAATTGTAAACAAAGTATCTAATTTTTTAGTGAATGATTTTTCACCGCCAAGCATAGCAATTAATCCTTCTACATCATGAGGAACTAACCAAGTATACTGCCATGCATTTCCTTCGGCAAAATCATCTTTCATGTGTGCTGATTTAAACGGATCAAAAGGTGTTCTCCATTGCGTATCACTTACTTTTCCACGTACAAAAGTTGTCGAAGGATCGTAATATTTTTTGTAGGCTTTTGAGCGATTAATGAAATAATTATAATCTTCTGTTTTGCCCATTTTTTTTGCCATCATTGCAATTGCTCCATCTGAGATAGAATATTCCATACCAATAGCTACTGATTCTCTTAAACTATCTGCAGGAATGTAGCCTATTTTTTTTACGAAATTCAGTCCGCGGTCGTCCTGCATTGCTGTTGCTTTTACAGCTTCGAAAGCTAATTCTCCGTCAATTCCTTTTATTCCTTTTAAATATGCATCAACAACAATCTGAATTGCACTGTTTCCAGGCATACAATAGGTTTCATTCCCCATTAAATGCCAAACCGGAAGATGCCCTGTTTCTTTATAAATCGCGAGCATCGAATTAATAATATCCGAAACTTTATCCGTTTGTGTTAGCGTAAGCAAAGGATTTGCACCACGATAAGTATCCCACAACGAAAATGTAGTTAAATTGGTAAATCCTGCTGCTCTATGCACTTGTTTGTCTGAACCGTAATAATCGCCATTACTGTCGTTGTAAGTTGATGGCGCAATCATGGTGTGGTATAATGCTGTATAAAATGTTCTCATTTTAGCAATATCTTTCGATTTTACTTCAATTTTATTCAACTCTTTATTCCATTTTTCATCTGCTTGAACAGCAACTTTTTCAAAATTCCAGCCTGAAATTTCTTTTTTAATATTCATTAAAGCGTTTTCTGTACTTACTGCCGAAATTCCCACTTTAATTTTAATCACTTCATCTTTTAAAGTTGAAAACTGAAGCACTGCTTTGGCACTATCTCCTAAAACCACTTTATTGATCATCTCTTTTGTATTGTTGTACAATTGGATTTTCTTAGCTGGTTTTGACAAAATTGCTGCAAAATAAATACGTTGATCCGGCGCCCAGCCTTTCGAAAAACGATATCCTTCAATCAATGTATCATTTTTTACTCTGATATAAGTATCTACTGCTTTGTCCCATCCAATTCCTTCTACTAAATCTAGAACGATATGTGATTTATCTGAAGCAGGGAAAGTATACTTCTGAAATCCAACTCGCTCTGAAGCCGTCATTTCCGCTTTGATTCCGTTTTTCTTTAAAATAACAGAATAATAACCCGGTTTTGCAACTTCATCTTTATGATCGAAACCTGAGATATAACCGTTTTCCATGTCCTTGGCAGTTCCTTTTTTCAGATTGATTTTACCAACCGCAGGCATAAAAAGTAAATCCCCAAGATCACCAATTCCAGTTCCGCTTAAATGTGTGTGTGAAAACCCAATAATTGTTGGATCAGAATAATGATAACCAGAACACCAATCCCAACCTTGCGAGATATTAACCGGTCCTAACTGAACTGCTCCAAAAGGAACATTTGCTCCCATAAAAACGTGTCCATGAAATCCTGTTCCAATAAACGGATCTACATATTGCGTCAAATTTTGTTTCCCAGTCTGGCTATGCATTTGCAGGCAGCAAAGTCCTAAAATTGCAAAAAATGTTGATTTTAAATTTTTATTCATATTTTTTTTAATTTGATATATCTATTGTAATCTGAAAAGTTTTTTTGCCACGAATTACACGAATTTTCACTAATCTCTAGCGGAGCAAACCTGAGCTTCTTTACTCTATAATCTTTACACTATAATCTTTACTCTATAATCTTTACTCTTTCCTCTACACTCTTTCCTCTACACTCTTTCTTCTACACTCTTTCTTCTACACTCTTTCCTCTACACTCTTTCTTCTACACTCTTTCTTCTACACTCTCTCCTCTACACTCTCTCCTCTACACTCTTTCCTCTACACTCTTTCTTCTTACTTATCTCTACTTCACAATCTCAAAACTACCTTCCAACATTGTATCTCTTGAATTCGATCCGATTTTCAATGTGTAGTTTCCTTCATAGATCTTAAATTGTTTTGTAGTCTCGTCCCATTTTTGTAGCTCTTCCAATGGAATTTGCAATGTGATTGTTTTTGATTTTCCTTTAACCAACGAAACGCGTTTAAAAGCTTTGAGTTCTTTCAACGGCATTCTATCAACGTTTGGATATTCTACATATACCTGAGCTACTTCATCAGCATCATATTGACCTGTATTAAAAATTTCGATTTGCATTGAAATTTCGTCTGAACTCATTGTGACTCTCGTAGGTCGTTTAACCCAATTGTAGCCAAAAGTGCTGTAACTTAATCCAAAACCAAACGGATATTGTACCTCTTTATCAGAATAGCGATACGTTCTTCCTGCCATTGCGTAACTGTTATAATCTGGTAAATCGCTGAACGATTTGTAAAAGCTAACCGGTAAATGTCCTGATGGAGATACTTTTCCAAAAAGAAGATTTGCCAAAGCAGTTCCGCCTTGCTCTCCAGGATACCACGCAAAAACAATTGCATCTACATAAGGCTCAATTGCCGAAATATCAACCGCACTTCCGCCTGTTACTACTGCTATAAGAGGTGATTTAGTTCCTTTACGAAGCGCTTTTATGTACGCAATATGAGAAGCCGGTAAATCCATGTTTTTTCTGTCTCCTTTTCCATCTGCTAGAAAAGCATCACCTTCTTCGCCTTCATAAACTGGAGTGAAACCAATTACGGCAATCGTCAAATCAGCCATAGAAGCTGCCCAAACACCACCAAAATTCTTTGTATCGGTAAAGTCGCATCCCATATCATATTCTACACGAGTATCAGGATCAACAGCTCCCGCAATACCTTCTACAAAATTTACAGCTTTATCTGTAATTCCGTGATAATTACCTAACAAAGCATCTAGTGAAGCTGCATTTGGCCCAACCACAACCATCGATTTATAATCGTCTTTTTTCAGCGGAAGCAATTTTGTTTTCTTTTCTCCCACTTCACCATTCTTCAACAAAACCATGCTTTGTTCAGCCATTTTTCGGCTTAGGTTTCTGTGATACGTATTTGCAATACTGTCTATGCCATATTTTCTATACGGATTATCTTCTGCTTTGTCGTAAAATCCAAGTTTAAACTGTGTACGTAATGTTGGTGCTAATGCATTATCAATGTCTTTTTGGGTAATTAATTTTTGATTCAAAGCGTTGATAGCATCCTTTTGTAATAATCCGCTGCAATCCATATTTACTCCCGCTTTAATTGCTTCTGCAGCAACAGTTACGCTGTTTGGCAGGGTTTTATGGCTTTCGTAAATATCCTGAAGTGCCCAACAATCGGTAACAACGTGACCTCCAAACTTCCATTCATTTCGTAAAATATCTTTTAATAATGTTTTACCTGTACAACATGGCTCAGAATTTACACGATTATAAGCGCACATTACCGTTTCTACTTTTGCATCAACTAATTTTTTGAAAGCGTACAAATAAGTTTCTCTCAAATCTTTTTCATCTACAATCACATCAATCGAATGTCTGTTTTTTTCAGGACCGCTATGCACCGCAAAATGTTTGGCACAAGCTGCCGCTTTCATGTATTTTGGATCTGTTCCTTGTAAACCTTTTACATAAGCTGTTCCCATTTTTCCAGTTAAAAATGGGTCTTCGCCGTACGTTTCTTGTCCTCTTCCCCAACGCGGGTCTCTGAAAATATTGATGTTTGGCGACCAGAAATTCAGTCCCATATATTGTAAACGACGATCTTTGGCTACAGCCATATTATTTTTAGCTCTGGCTTCGGTTGAGATTGCATTTGCCACTTCATTTAATAAGTTATCATTAAAAGAGGCTGCCATTCCTAAAGCTTGCGGAAAAACGGTTGCTTTTCCTGCTCGTGCTACTCCGTGCAATGATTCGTTCCACCAATTATACTGCGGAATATCTAATCGTTTAACGGCTTTGCTTTCGAATCCTAATAAAGAAATTTTCTCTTCAATCGTCAATTGTTTTAGTAAATCGTCTACTCTTTTATCTATTGATAAGTTTGGATTTTTATAAGGATATGTTTTCTGCTGTGCAGAAGCAATTCCGACACAGAAACAAAAAAACAGTACAAATCGGTAATTTTTTAAGCAATTCATTATTGAGATTTTAAATTTTATTATCGAGTTTCTTTTTTACTAAATCGTTTTATCAATTAAAGCAAATGACTGTATAATTCAGTTAAGCCAATTGTTTTAAAAAAACATAACTTACTTTACTTCAAAGAATAAACATTCTTCATTACTACTTTATTTGAAATATTTCAGAAATTTAAAGATAGAATATCTTTTTGATTAAATAATACTCCGATTTTATCTAAATTTAATTTACAATTGCCCATACTTTATGTTAAAAAATAAAAAAGAGATATTTCTTCCGAAATATCTCACTTACATAAACGCAGTCTTAAGTTAAGGTTATATAAAAACCTACTCCATAAAAAAGGTGAAGTTGATAATTATCTTATCTACTTCACCTTTCCGTGGATTTTCTTATTTATTCAGATTTTCGAACATTACAATTGCAGTGTATAAAACTCCTGCCTCGCCTCTAAAAGTTCCCGATCCTCTCGGCTCATTATTTATCGAATACCATTCGTAGAAACCGTTGTTGTCTTTTACTCGTTTCAGCATTGGCTGCACTTCTCTATATGCTTCTTCTACATATCCGTATTTAATTAATTGCTGAATTGTTCTTGCTCCAAACCAAGTCCAATCGCCGCCGTTTTGATAACTGTAAATTGGATTCATAATTTTGTTTACAAAATAACCATTTGGATATGGCGGATAAAGCGTTAAACCTATAGATGGCGCTCCAGCTTCTTTAACTCTTTTTACCATTTCGTCAAGCGAAGCTTTTACTTCTGCTTTACTCAATAATCCAGCTTCCATTGCAACTGTTGTTCCTCCAAAATAGTAAATATTATTCTCATCAAAATCTGCAGGAAAAGGTGATCCGTTTAAATATAAATGCGGAATATATTTTTTATTTTTAGTGTCCCAAAGATAAGTTCTTGTGTTTTTAGCAACGTCTGTTTTGATTTTCTGCCATTTGTTTTTTGTTGACGGAATCATTTCCATTAAATTATTCAACGCCACAATAAACATAGCATTGTCATAAATATCGCAAGCCATATGCGTATTTCCATCAAGATCAACTCCGTAACCATCTTCTGGCTGTACATCGCCCCAATCTGCTGTTGTTGAACCTGTAATTAAGCCGTATTTTGTGGTATAGCGGTTTTTCATTAAAAAGTCCATAGACCATTCTAACCTTTTTGCAACGGTTTTATCACCTACTTTTTCTGCTAAAATCGATTTATCGCCTGTTAATTGAATATACTTGTAAACGGCTTGCACCAATGAAGTTTCTTGATCTGTTTCAACAGTGTTTTTATGTGCTGCATATCTTGGTTCTAATTTTGAATAAGAGAAATCTGTTTCTCCTGCTCCAATTTGCTCTTTAGGAGTATAGCCGTCAATAATGTTTCCGTCATCACCCTGCATTCTAAAAAACACTAACAGATTCTCTTTTATATCTTCTTTTTTAGTGACTTGTGCAGCTAATTCAATAAAAGTATTATAATCACGAATCCACACTTCACGGTAACCATCTCCAGCATTTACGCCAGTCTTAATTACTTCTAAAGCTTTCTTTTTTACGAACGCCATATTTTGATCGTTCTTGATTTTCTCCGACATTTTTTTGTCAATCGGCATTTTTGGCTGTGCTGTAAGAGTCAGCATAAAAGCAAGTGCCGCTGCTGACGAAAGTATTTTTTTCATGTTTATTTAAATTGGAATTATTGTTTATTGTTTTTAGTTCGTTGCGATTAGTTTTTTTAAACACATAGTCCCGACGCTTCAGGATAGATTTTAATTGTAAATAAAGTGTACAAAAAGAAATACATTTCTTTCACATAATTGCTTTGTGAATTGTCACCCTGAGCGATCCCGAAGCTTCGGGACTATCTGTTAGAAACATGTTTCTTTTTGTATCCCTACTTTACACAACCAAAAAAAGCTATGTTTCTATGTGTTTAAAAAAAATTATGATCCAAATTCACTTGTACTCATTGACGGCGGCGGTGTCTTAGTTCCCCATTTAGTATTTGGTTTTGCTCCCATTTCAAAAAATAAGGTTCCGCCGTCTGTTAGTTTTTTGCGATCAATCCAAGCATTTTCTATTTTCTCTCCGTTGAAAGATGCTGACTGGATATATTTGTTTTTCTTCGAATTATTTTTTGTTTCTATTATCAGTTCTTCGCCTTTATAAAATTTTGAATCGAGTTTAATGGTCACTTTATCAAATAATGGACTTCCAAACTGAAACGTGGGATTCATGGCTGCATGTCCCTGAACATCAAACAACCCCATTGAAGCCATTACAAACCAAGCTCCTAATTGTCCTTGATCTTCATCTTGTCCAAATCCGTAACCATGAAGTGGTTCAGCACCATAAAATTCTTCGCAAATGGCGCGTGACCATTTTTGTGTAAGCCAAGGTTTACCTGAATAATTAAATAGAAATGAATGATGCAGACATGGCTGATTTCCGTGATTGTAAAGCATTTCTAATCCTGAAAAACTATCAATTCCGTTTCCTCCGCCAAAAGTCGATTTTTGACTTTCGTTAAACGTAGTTTCCAAACGTTTGTTGAACAAATCTAAACCTAAAACCTTGATTAACCCTGCAGGATCTTGTGGTACATACCAAGTATATTGATAGGCATTTGCTTCTTGAAATCCTCTCCAAGCCTGCATTGGATTGAAGTTTTCAATGAATTTTCCGTTTTCATACTTTGGACGAATAAACTTGGTTTCAGGATCAAAAATATTCTTCCAGTTTCCTGCTTGTTTTGTTAGTTTTTTATAATCTTCGGTCTTACCTAAGGCTTTTGCAAATTGAGAAACTCCGTAAGAAGTGTACGCAAATTCCAATGTGTGAGAGGCACCAAAATTAAACACCCAGCCATTTGCAAGTGTAGTATCTTTTGCAGGAATATATCCGTCTTTTACAAAATAAGCCAAGTCGTATTTTCCTGAACCAAACGGACGTTTGCTGTAACCTGTTTCATTTTTATAGGCAATTTTATAAGCTTCTTCTACATCAAAATCTCGAATTCCGCTATTATAAGCTGCCGCAATCATCAAACCAAAACAATTTGTTTGTACGCCATTTGCGTGCGCTCCAGCTGCTGTTCCGTCGTGTAACCAACCTGTTTCTTTTGCGAAATCAATATTCGATTGAAGATATTCACTCAAATAATCTGGATATGCCAATGCCCAAAGCTGTCCTAAATTCCAGAATCCGCCCCAGATTCCGTCTGTGTTGTAATGATTGTATTTTGGTTTTCCGTTTCCGTCAAGCGGAATTTTACCAATTTTGCCATCATGTCTCGGATAACTTCCGTTAGCATCACTAGCTAATCCACGTCCTAGAAGAGCGTGATATAAACCTGTGTAAAATTTTACTTTATTAATACTGTCTTTCGTTTCTACTTTAATTGGACCTAACTTTTCATTCCATTTTTCGTGAGCCGTTTCTTTTACGGCATCAAAAGTTTGTTCTGTTGCTTCGGCTTTCAAATTCAATTTTGCATTTTCGATACTTGTGTACGAAAGTCCCACTTGCATCTCGACAACTTCTCCTTTTTTAGTAGCGAAATTGATATACATTCCGTTTCCAATTCCCTTAGTTTCCTTTTGACCGTCAAACGTTTTATCTTCTACAAATGAACCATAAGACTGCGGCGTTTTACTAAGCTGAATTACAAAATACATTTTTACACGCTTTTCAGGATCGCAGAATTTCAAATACTCGGGAAAAGTTTCTATTGTTCCTTCTAATGTATTTTTTCCTGAAAGTTTCATCGTGGCTTCGGTAACACCGCTGCTTTCACCTTGACGATGTCCAATATCAAAAATAATATGTGATGCCGCAGATTCTGGGAAAGTGTAGCGGTGAAAACCAACTCTTTCTGTCGCTGTCAACTCTGCTTTTATTCCATATTCTTTTAAGAAAACAGAATAATATCCCGGTTCTGCATATTCTTCTTCTTTATCAAATAATGATCGATATCCTGTTTCTGGTTTTTCTAAAGTTCCCGGCGTAGTCTGTAATTTTCCAGTTATTGGCATTGCCACCAAACCGCCAATTTGAAACTCGTGAAAATGTCCAAATCCTTCAATCGAATTATGTCTATCGTCATAACCGCAAGGTGCCCAGCTTCCGCCGCTTCCATACGCATTCGTATGCGGAGCCAATTTCGCCATTCCAAAAGGCAGAGAAGCCGGCGTATAAAAAAACCAACGTCCGTGCACGGAACCTATCTGCGGATCGACCCAAGCTGTTGCATTAAAATCATCCTTTTTCTCCGAACAAGAAAAAAGCGAAATGATCATTGCGAACAATAGTATTGTCTTTGAAATTGTTTTCATATATCTTAAATTTAATATCAAGGCATTTTTTTTTATTGCAACGGTTAATTTTTGACACGGATTAAGCGGATTCGTTGTCGCGAAGACGCTGGTTTAAACTGATTTTAACCTGTTGTGTGCAATTATTTCCAACACATAGAAACATAGTTTTTTATAACCATTTGTCAGGCTGAGCGATCCCGAGGCTTCGGGAGAAGCCATGTGCCAATTGGAAAGCCCTTCGACTTCGCTCAGGGTGACAATTCACAAAGCCAACTATGTGAAAGAAACGTGTTTCTTTTTATCTCCTTTTTTTAGACATAAAATCTATGTTTCTATGTGTTGGATTATTATTATTTTTTGCAATTAAACCCAGCGGGGTTGATTTTATATCTTCAGTATAAACTCTGAAACTCCGCTTCCTCTCATTTTAATTTCAACTGAATTTGCTTTTTCTTCACCAGTTGTTTTATCTATTATTGTTTTTGGCAGCAAAGATTTCCATACAAATTTGGTTTGCTGTTCTGATTGTTCTGGATTGAACAAACGCATCAATATTGTACCATCTTGATTTGGTGTTAAACTGGTTACCACGATTCTAGAATTAGTCAATTCGAATAAATTTGCAGGCAGTTTTACATCTTCATTTACAGTCATGGCAATCAATGGCTGTGTAAACTCTGACGCTTCTTTTTCCATTAGTGTTCTATCTGTCGTTTCATGAGGTCGAAGTGCGTATTTAAAATTTACAATGCCGCTCTGATCAGCTTTATAATTGGTGTGCCAATAATTATTCATTACATATGAAAACCATGTAGAAGTTGGTTTCTCCGTTTTTTTCCATTCTTTATAATTAGGCACAACCTCTTTTCGTTCGTCAACCATACTATTTGGTTCGACCAAAGGAGATTCTAAAAGCATCCATTGCACTCCTTTATCTCCTGAAGAAACATCCAGCCATCTTCTTCCATAAAGAAAATCCATATTTGATCCTGCCAATTGATCTTTCAAAAACTCAATTGTTCCGTAACCTGCATCAAGCGTAGTTTTTGTTAATTGCGTATTGAATGGATATCCAAAATGAACGCCTTCTTTGGTACGAATGGCTTTCTTGTCTAAAATATTATGAATCAACACTTGATTACTTCCACTGTAAAGCGAAATAATTCGTTCCAATTTATTAGCCCCTGGTGCATCAGAAGTAATCGAAACTGATGTTACTACAGGTCCGTTTTCCAAAGTTTTTACTTGAACATTTGTATTTGTTTGAACTTCTTCTGGATTTAAACCGGGAACGTACCAGTAACTATTTAAACCTTGTTTATTGAAATCTCCCGCATAGTTATAATCTGAAATCGTTTTTAAATTTGTAATACTTCCGTTGGTTTTATCCCAGCCAAACTCAATTTTTCCGTTAGACAAAGAATGATCTCCTAAAATAAATTGATTGACAAAGTCCGATTTTGCTTTATCTGTAATTTCATAAAATGCAGTTCCTAAAGCTGGAACATCACTAGCAATAAAGGCATATTTTCCGTTGCTTAATTGCTGTAATGGTGTAATTTTTCCGTTTGCATCTTTTACAGATTTTCCTTTTACAGTTGTTTCAATAAGCACTAATCCTGTTCTTTTCCAAGATGATGTATTGAAAACTGCAATTCTCTTGGATTTTGAATTGCTTATGGTTTCAAACAAGTTTTTCTCTAATGCATTGATCTCTGCATCTGCGTCAAGCATAAATTGTTTTTTTATACGCCATTGTTCGGTTACAAAGTGAGAATCTGGGTCAGATATACTATTGTGTGCTCCCCAAGTATGTTCGTGAAACATTATAATATTTCTCCAAGCTTCATAAAAACTCTGTTGATCGTACTTTTTAGGCTGCAACATGGTATAAAGCGTCGTTAACTGTTGCAAACGTAAACTGTTGATTCTGTTTTTTCCTTCTTCCTCAGCTGTCGAAAGTGCTCCATCTTCCCAATAAGGCGTCAAATCACCTTTTACAGTTGGTATTTTATCGCCGTATTTTTTCTCAAATGCTTCAAACATTTTATCGGCAGTGTTGAGAATTAGTTTTGGAGAAGCATATTTTTCATTCCATTTCTTTACAAAATCAGAAGCATTAGGTTCGATTGGAGCATTGTCTGCAATAATATTAAAACGCCATTGCACCATATCGTATGGATAATTATTGGCGGTTAATTCATTCAAGTAATCTGCAATTTTCTTGGCTCCTCTTTCATAAATATCGCCCGGCTGCATACCGTGCCATGACGAATATCCTTTGGCTCCAGCCCAAAACAATACTTTATCTTGTCCAGATGGCGACGTCCACCAAACAGGTTTGTCTCCCCAGTTTTTAAGAAAATGACCCGCTCTGTCTCCTCTATACGGATGATCTAATCCCATAAAATTAGAACCTATAGAGAAATATTTTACGCCTCCTTTTGAAAGTGCCGTTACGGTTGACCAAGCAAATCCAGGTACATCAGAAATCATTGCGCTGTTTATCGTAAAACCAAAGTCTTTACGAAGTTTAGCGGCATAATCTGTGTAATGAAACATTTCTTCGGCCTGACTCATTCCGGTAAGCATATTTACATATAATGCCGAAAGCAGAATGTCGCCATTTTTTACAGCCGCTGTAAATTTCTCTTTTTGAAGCGGTGTCGCAATTTTCAAATAATTTTCGACTGCCCAAATTGATTCAATATTCCATTTAAATTTTGCTTCTTCTGGATATGATTTTGTTTTTTCGATCATTTCGAGTGCATCATCAATATTTTTATTGTGCACTTTTACAATCTCAGGCTGTAAATGCGAATAACCAATATCAGTATGTGAATGATGCAGTAAGTGAAATTCTCTGTAAACAATAGGTTTAACAACAAAAAAATCGTCGATAAAAGTTTTGCCTGCAAGCTTTACCTGAACTTTTATATTTTCGTCTTTTGTAACTGCCGCAATCGGAATATCAAAATTGTTCATTCCGTCTTTTGCCGTATAGGTATAGTTTTCTTTTGCGTTGATTTTTACATTTACAGTTTCGTCTTTACCAAAATGCAAGACACTTAAAGCAAGCGTTTGTGTGCCATTTTTTAGAAGAAAAGGCATTGGAGTAACTTTTACATTTTCTTCAAATGCAAATTTGAAAGTCATAAACCAATCGTTGCTGTTTTGCTTGTGACCAACAATTTTTATTCGAGCAGATTGTCCAGGTTTTACTTTATTGACAGGAAGACGCAAGAATGCATATCCTTGAGAATCGCTTGCACCATCTAATTTTATTTGTTGAAATGCTAATGCCGATCCATCATCTGCTTTAAAAATCCAGTTTGTCTTTTGATTTTTAGGTAACGTTGTAAAAGTCAGAATCTTTTTTCCGTCCACGTACAAATCAAAATTTCTGTCTCCGCTGCTTGATCCTGACGAATGTCCTGCCACCCAGCTGAAATATACGTAATCGTCTTTTATAACTTTTGGAGCGGGAGCTGTTTCCCATTCTATTGTTTTATTTCCATCTGTCGTTCTCGTTAAAAGTGCAACAGTTGCATAATCTTGAAAAGCCGAATTATACGTAATATTCTCTCCTGTAATTTCTTTTGCAAAACCATTAACCCAATTAATTTTTCCAAAAAAAGGAACTTCTTTTTGAGCAAAAAGAGATTGCGCTGCGAAAATCAGTGAAAGGTAAAGGAATAATTTACTGCTATTTTGTTTTCTAAAATTCATATGTTTTAATCAATTATGGTCTTGTTATTTCCAATTCTTTACTGGATTTTAGTAACGCCGAAAGATTTGCCGCCACATCAGGATATTGAGATGCAAGATTGTTATTCTCTCCTTTATCTTTACTCAAATCATACAACTGAGGCAGTGGATCATTGCCTAATTCAATATTTACATCATGATCAACACGAGGTCCTTTTGAAGGTTCGATATACTTCCACTTTCCTTGAATGATCGATAACGGCCCTCCTTGTTCAATTAAATAAGATCGATCTTTTTTAGATTTCCCTGTTAGTTGTGTCAACATATCAAAACTATCTGGAGCATCATCGTTTTGCAATGGTTGTCCTGTGAGTTTTGCTAACGAAGAAAATAGATCTACATGACTTAACAATACAGATGTCTTTTTATCAGCCTGTACATTTTCGGGCCATTTTACGATAAACGGAACTGTAGTTCCTGCTTCAAACGCACTGTATTTTCCTCCGCGTAATGGTCCTGCTGGTTTATGACTTCCTAACATTTCAACCGCTTTATCCATATAACCGTCATTTACTACAGGCCCATTATCACTGCTGAAAATTATCAGTGTATTTTGGGTAAGTTTCAAACTTTCTAATGCCTTCACTATTTCACCTACTGTCCAATCCAGTTGTAATATGGTATCACCTCTAAGTCCCATTCCGCTTTTACCGCGAAACATACTATGAGGATAACGAGGTACATGTATATCGCCGGTTGCGAAATACAGGAAAAAAGGATTTGAAACATTTTTTGATATAAAACTGATTGCCTTTTTTGTAATATCACCAGCAATATCAGCATCTTTCCAGTATGCACTATGACCGCCGCTCATATATCCAATCCGGCTGATGCTGTCTACGATTGTTTCATTATGTCCTTGATTTGGATAAGGTTTCATTCGCAATTGTTCTGGGTTTTCTTTACCTGTTGGATCATTGCCAACTTTTTCTTTATAGCTAACCCTTATTGGATCTTTTGGATCAAGATTTACTACTCTTCCGTTTTCTACGTAAACACACGGAACTCTATCTAAAGTAGCAGGCATAATAAACGAGTAATCAAAACCAACTTCTTTTGGTCCGGGTTTAATTTCTTTATTCCAATCAATTCCGTTCTTTCCCAATCCCAAATGCCATTTACCAATTACAGCCGTAGTATAACCCGCCTTTTGAAGCATTGAAGGAAGAGTCGCTTTATTCGTGGGAATAATTAATGAAGCGTCTCCTGGAGCTATTCCAGTTCCTTTTTGTTTCCACGGATATTTGCCTGTAAGTAATCCAAATCTAGAAGGTGTACAAGTTGCGGAAGTCGAATGTGCATTAGAAAATTGCAATCCTTGTTTTGCCAGTTTATCAATATTTGGAGTGCTGATTTTCGACATGCCGTAGCAGCTTAAATCACCATAACCCAAATCGTCCGCATAAATTATAATTATGTTGGGCTTTTGCTGCGCCCAAGTTGTAAGGTTAAAAATTAAAAAGATAAATAGTAGTACGTTCTTTTTCATAATATTTAAAGTATAAAATGAGACTGCAAATAGTAAATTATTGATTTAACCCGTTGCGTGTAATTCTTCTAAACACATAGAAACATTTGAATTGCCTCCAGTTTTAACTGGAGGGTAAAATTGATTCCAGATTATGGCTTTAGCCTAACTTATACCTTTTGGCTAAAGCCAGCAATCTAAATCTTATTGTTTACATCCAGCTAAAGCTGGACGCTACACATTTTTCTAAATACAATTTATGCTTTCTCAATTTCTTTGAGCCCTTCTGCTTTTACATCTAAATTCCAAGATTTCTCAATTTCTTCTAGGCTTTTTCCTTTGGTTTCAAATAGTTTCTTTTTTGCATAAGCGAAAGAAAGAATACAGAAGAATGAGAAGATAAAAAATGTTGCTGCGATACCCAATCCGTCTCTCATTATAGGAAACAACAGATTTACAATCCAGTCAGAAACCCACATCGTCATAATACATATTGACAAGGCTGTTCCTCTAATATGTGTTGGAAAAATTTCGGTTGAGATTACAAATTTTAACGGTCCAAGAGAGAAGGCAAAAAACAAAAGAAATAAGATGATACAAAACAGCATAAACCATCCTGTAATATTCATCATAAAGCAAAAACCTGTTAAAGCCAATGCAAAGGCAGCACACAATGAACCAACAATATACAACGGTCTTCGTCCCCAGCTGTCGACTTTAAAAATGGCTACAAATGTAAAAAGTACATTCGCCGACCCTAATATTACTTGGTAAAACAACGCATCGCTGGTTACAATTCCAGCTGATTTTAAAATTGTAGGCCCGTAAAAAATTACTCCGTTAATACCGCTAAATTGTGATAACGCCGTAAGCACCATCGCCAAAACCAATAATTTACGCAAAGGCAGCCGCAGTAATTCTTTGTAACCTCCAGATTTTTGACTGGCCATTTCTTTAATAGAATGCAGTTCTAATTGAGCTTTTTCGTTTCCATTTATTTTATTTAGTATTTTAAAAGCCTCTTCATCGAGTCCGAATTGTACCAACCAGCGCGGGCTTTCTGGAACTATAAGTAATAACAAACAAAATGCTCCGGCAGGAATTACACCAACAATAAACATTCCGCGCCAAACATTTTCAACAAACAACCAATGAAGTAAACCATGACCTTCTGCGGAATGTGAGACTGCATACTTTTGAAGGAAAAAATTACTGATATATGCTGCTAAAACTCCAACGGTTATGGCTAGTTGATAAAATACAACCAATTGTCCGCGTTTATGAGAAGGAGCTACTTCTGAGATATAAAGCGGTGAAACATTCGAGGCTACTCCTACGCCCATTCCGGCAAGAACACGAAATAAAATTAATATTGGATATTCTTCTGAAAATGCAAAGCCTACTGCACTGATTAAAAACAATATGGCTGAAACGAACAATACTTTTTTTCTTCCAATTTTGTCACTTAAATAACCTGAAAAAGCCACGCCGACAATACAACCTAATAAAGCACAGGAAACAAATAATCCTTCTTGTGCTGATGATAAGTTGTACTGCATTTTTAATGGTTCGATAATTCCGCTGACAACAGCCATATCAAAACCGAATAAAAAACCTCCTAATGCTGCGATCAGCGTTATGAGCGATATGAAATAATTGGTTCCTTTGGTTTTCATAATAGTTTTGGTTCTTTGATAGTAGTTATAGTTGATGTTGAGTTCTTAATTCAATAAATATTTTTTTAATACAGAAACATAGCTTTTAGATATCCATTTCTCAAGCGAAGTCGTTGTCAGGCTGAGCGAAGTCGAAGCCCACGTGCTAATCGCAACGCCCTTCGACTTCGCTCAGGGTGACAATTCACAAAGCCAATTATGTAAAAAAAATATATTTGTTTTTGTCACCTTCTTGTACATACAAAATCTATGTCTCTATATGTTTAATTTAATTATGTTCAATGTTTTAATCTTATTTCTGTGGTTTTACTTGAAAAGGGCTAAATGGTGGTTCATTTAATATATTGCCCAATTGTGTTAACACCAGTTATCTTTTACATACGAAACCACTACAAAAGCTTTTTTACTGCTTATATGATTGATTTTGTATTTTGGAACATTTGCCGGAATGACAAAAGTTTCGGCATATTTGAATTTTTGGCTGTTTTGTCCTGCGCTTACTTCAGCAATATCACCTTCTACAAGCATACAAATATGACACTGTCCTAAAGTTTCGATTTCTATTTCTCCTGTAAATTCGTAGCGGTCAACGGCATAAAAATGCTCTTCGTGAGTAGGCAGACTTACTTTTCTGCCATTCGGAAATTCTTTATTTACAGTTGGTTTCGAAATAAACTCTCTTTCAACTCTTTCTCCTTTTCTATCAAAATAAACGTTTTTGAATCCATGTTCTACATTGATCGGACGAGGTTTTCCGTCTAAACCGGGACGAACCCAATCGTACATTTTAAAGGTGAAAATATAAGGTGTACTGCTTATTTCTAATACCATATTATTCTTGCCCGAAGCATGAATAGTTCCGTTCGGAATTAAATATAAATCGTGTTTTTGTGCTTTGAATTTTTGCACGTATTTTACAATATCAATTTCTTCTGCTTTTTCTTGAGATTCTATTAATGCTTGTTTAAATTCGTCTGGATTAATATCTTCTTGAAAACCCAAATACACTTCGGCATCATCTTCACAATCCAAAATATAATAAGTTTCGTCCTGTGTAAATTCTTCTCCAAAATTTTCTTTAATGTATTCTGGACGCGGATGACATTGTACAGAAAGATTTCCTCCATCGAAAGTGTCTAGATAATCGAAACGAATGGGGAAATAATTCCCAAAACGGTCAGCGGCTTTTCCTAACACTTTTTTATTGTCCTGAAACAGTAAAAAATCAAAAGAAACTTCTAACAAATGGTTGTTTCCCTCAAACACAATTCCGTTCTCTGGACTAATTAATTCAAAAGACCACGCATAATTTACTTCGTCCTGATTTAGATCAGTAATGTTCTTTTTCATCCAATCGCCGCCCCAAACTCCTGCTTCGAACCACGGACGCGCACGAAGCGGACTTTCGAGCATTAGATTCAATGCGTTTCTAAAATCGCTTCCTTTCATCCAAGTGATTTCATCAATACGTTGTTCGTCAATAATAATGTCGATTTTTGGAAGTAAATGTTCTTTGTGAATATTCAAAACAGGCCATTCTATAAAATACATTCTTTTATAAATCTGAGAATAAACTAAAGTGTCGTTACTGCCAATATTTTTTGCAGAGCCGGCTCTCATTCTATACTGAATTTCATTTTTTGGAACGTCAACATAAATCAGCTGTCCTTCCCAATTTGACAATGAAGCTCCAGTTCCGTAAACTATACATATATCAGCACTTGTGTCTGGCTTTAGTTTATTTAATTTTTCGGCTTCGAAGAAATCAGAAAGTTCTCCCAAATATTTTTTTCCAAAAACAGGATCATTTCCATTAAGGTTTGGCTCAATCATTTTATTAATTTCTTCGCTTGATTTTAAGCAGGAATCAATATCGTACCAAAGCACATTTTTCTGTTTTTCGATCAAAGCCGAATTTAAATGATGTCTGAAATTTTCCCAAAGAACGCCGCCAAATCCATCAATAATAACAATCTTTTGTCCTGCTATTTGATTCGCCAAACTCTCAAATCCAACAAAAACTTCAGATTTGGAAGGGAAAGAAGGAAAAACATTGTATTCTCCATTTTCTTTTATAACAGCTTGTACAGGCAATAAAGGTTGTGTGGTTTTTCTTTTAGATTGAATAGATTTTTCCATTTGTATTTTATTTTTCTTATCTGCAATAATTGTCGCTCCTCTAAGAATACTCAGTTCGGCATTATCACAGAAAATAATATTTACTTTTATTTTTAATTCTTTAAAGGCTTCTTCTAAGGCGGGCATAAATAATGCTTTTGCTTTAGAAATATTACCGCCGATTACCAGTTCTTCGCATCGAAATTTTTCAAACCAAGGAAAAAGAAATGTTCCCATATTTCGACCGAAATTGGCAAAAACTGTTTTTGAAATTTCAGTATTTAAATTTGCAATTGCTTTTACCGATTTTATATTTTCACCCGAAAGTCTTTTGTATTCTGCCAAAAGCCAGCGGACTGAGAAATAATCATCGGCTTTTTGTTCTAAAAAAGGCTGATTATAAAAAGCGCCGCCTTCTGGAATGTCAGCATGTTTTTTAATTAGCTCGCCATCTAACATTATGGCGGAACCAAATCCAGTTCCTAAAGTCACAAAAACAGTTCTTGCACTGCTTAAGTTGTGACGGAAATAAGCACCTTCGGCAAAACAATCTGCATCGTTTGCAAAAACAAAAGGAACATTTTTTAAACCTGTACTATTTTTTAGTGCCTGCTGAATATGGATTCCAAAAGTGGTTTCGAACTTTCCGCCAACTCCCAAAACTTCGCTCACCCCTTTTTCATAATTAAAAGGTCCGGGAAAAGCAATTCCAATCGTATCAATATTATTGGATTCAATCAAAGCTTCTTGGATAGAATTGCTAAGCACAGAAATAATAATGGATGCTTTTTCTTTTGAATTGATTTCCTTTCTAATTAAAGTCTGCGTTTGTTCATTGACAATACTCTTATCGATAACGCTTACTGTAACATGACTCCCGCCTACATCAATTCCTATCTGCTTCATTCTGTCTTAAATCGTACGTTTGATTTCTATTGTATAGGTAAACCAGTCGTTTCGGTAGTAACAAATGTTGTACTCAATTGGTTTTCTGGCAGTGTCAAGAACAGCTCTTTTTCTTTCTAAAACAGGCTGATTTTTCTCAATTTTTAATAGACTTGCAATACGTTTACTTGCCGCAATAGCTTTTAATTCTTCTTGCGAATACACAGGAACCACATTGTACTTATTGCCTAATATCTCGTATAATGGCGTTTCAAAATTCTCATCAACAGAAAGTCCAATTCTTGGATGAAAATAAGATTCGAAATAAACCATCGGACTATCATCAATACTTCTTGTACGCTGCAAAAGCAAGACTTCATCACCTTCATTAATTTGCAGATATTTAGCAACTTTGGCAGTAGCTTTAACCATCTCTACATTCAAAGAAAGATTCTTAAACTCTAATCCCATATCTTCCATCTCGTGAGTAAAACTCATCCAGTTGTTTAGATTGGTGGTGATTCGATTTTGAGAAACTCGCGTTCCTGAGCCTTTTTTTCGCACTAACAGCTTTTCATTTACCAAAATTGCAATTGCCTGACGAAGCGTATTACGAGAAATCCCCCAGCGTTTAGCCAAATCCACTTCTTTTGGAAATAACTCTCCATCTTTAAAATCGGGATGTTTGATCAATTCCCGAAGCAGTTCTTCCACTTGTTTGTGCAACGGAATTTTGCTGTCGTGATCTAATAACGGTATTTTGTTCATATGTTCATACATATGACAAATGTAATAGTTTTTTATTACGAACAAAATTATTTTCTAAAAAATGTAATTAATTGATTACTAAACATTTTTAGTAAAAAGTCTTTTCTCCTAAAACGATATAGCAAATTCACTGATTATCAAGTAATGAATCTAAATTTGAACATTTTTTTACTAAAAAAAGTTAGTATGTTCCTATTAGAACCTAAAAATTTCTATCTTAGCTTCTTGCAAAAAAAGATATAAGTTCAGTTATACTTCTCTATTTTCCACTTTCACAACACACAATGAAACTACACTTTTAGTCCTGTTTTCATTATCTATTTGTGATTTTCATTAAATCGATTTAGTAAACTGTCCTTTATTTCATTTTCAAACTAACCATTTCAGTTCGTCAGGATTAAACTAGAAGCACAAATAAACCAAACAAACCATAACATGAAAAAAACATTATTTGCTCTCTTTATCTTTTGTACAACCACTATGTCTTTTGCTCAAAAAACAGCCAAAGCAATTAAAGTTACTTACCAAAGAAGCTATAACGGAAAAATCAGCGAAAACCAAGATGCTTTACTTTTGTTTGCTTCTAAAGACTTAAGTTTAGTAACCTCTGATAAGATTACACAGCAAAAAGCAGATTTACCTTTTGAGCAGACTTTTGTAGATTTCAATTCTAAAACTATTTTGCAATGGGCGCAGCTTAAAGCAAATAAATCAATTCTTGGTCAAGACAGTGAAGCGTTGGGAAAACAAAAATTTGAGTTTAGCAATGAAACTAAAAAAATCCTGAATTATACGTGCAAAAAAGCTACAACATCTGTAAACTCAAATAAAATAGAAATTTGGTATACGAATGAATTAGGTTTAAAAGGCGGACCAAGTGTTCTTGGACAGGATTTAGGTTTGGTTCTAGAAACTAATCGTAACGGTAATTCTATTGTTACAGCTTCAAAAATCGAGATTTTAAAAACTGTTCCTCCTATTTTAAAAATACCAGCTGTACAAACTGTTGATCAGCTGACATATAAAGACTTATTATGGAAAAGCCGCTTTACTAACATTTCAGTTTTCGAAAAAGAGCAAATAAACTTTTCGTCTGATTCAAAATCAAATGACAGCATTCTCCGATTTGCAAGCGGTACTATTATTGTTCGAAAAGTAAAATTTCCAGAAATAAAAAACGGAAGCGCCATTTTTGTTGATGTAACACAGCAATCTAATGGTGATGCTTACGACAGAACCGGCTCTGTTTTTATGATTCCAATGGATAAAAAAAGTTCTTTTCTTGACGGATTAAAGAATGGCGCTAAAACGCTGCCAGTTTATGAAAACGGAAATGGTAAAAAATACCAAGGTGTTGCAGCTACAGATGAATATGCGCCATTGCTAGAATTGATGCGCTTTTTTACGCCTTTTGGTGTAAAACATTTCAACTATTTGCAGCTTAAAAATAAGGTTTGGCAAGACAGTGTTTTCTATCGTCAAGACATTTCATTATTACAGCCAAAATTGAGCAATCAGGAGGTTTACATTGGAATGTTTATTGGTAATTATGATGCAGGCGGACACAAAGCGAGTTTGAATATTTCGATTCATGAGGGAGAAGATAATAATGAAAAAGGCGATTTTATCCTGCCTTTATTCAATACACTTAATGTGATGGAAATGGCTGGACAAGATTATGCTACTATGTTTGATACTGAAAAAGGTCTCGAAATGTCATTTGAAGTTCCGCAAGGATATAAAAACTTTAAATTAAGTTACACCACAACTGGTCATGGCGGTTGGGAAAACGGTGATGAGTTTTTACAGAAAAAGAACTCTATTTTTATTGATGGAAAAGAAGTGTTTGCATTCACACCTTGGCGTACCGATTGTGGCTCGTACCGATTGAGTAATCCTGCTTCGGGTAATTTTGGCAATGGTTTATCATCATCAGATTTAAGCCGTTCTAACTGGTGTCCAGGAACAACAACGAATCCAAATTTAATTGATTTAGGAAATCTTACACCTGGAAAACACACTATTCGTGTTTCTATTCCGATGGGAAAACCAGAAGGAACGAGCAGCAGCGCATGGAATGTTTCGGGATTTTTGATTGGAGAGAGGTAATTGATAGTTAAACTTAGATAATATCGACTTACTGATTAAAGGGAAGTCTTTCTATATTTAAACTTAAATAAATTAAAATTAACTCGTTGGATGTAACTCCTAAAAAATTAAACACATAGAAACATAGATTTTATATCTACAAGAGGTGACAAAAAAGAAATACATTTCTTTCACATAGAACAACTATGTGCATTTTAAATAAGTGAAACGCCTTTTTTAAGTACTCCAAAACTATGTTTCTATGTGTTAAAACAATTACGCCAAACGAGTTAATTCTATTTTTTACTATTAAAACTTTACTATCAAACCACCTAACTTCAAAAAACATGAAAAAAATCACACTTTGCCTGCTGTTTTTCTCGATGAGCTTAACGGCAATAATGGCTCAAACCTACACTCCTACTGAAGGAAATCTAAAAAACAGGAAAGAATTTCAGGACGATAAATTTGGTATGTTTATTCACTTTGGTCCATACAGCGTTTTGGGCAACGGCGAATGGATAATGAACAATCAAAATATCAAAGTAACTGAATACGGAAGGTTGATTAATGTTTTTAATCCACAGGATTTTGATGCCAAAAAATGGGTAGGTATTGCGAAAAGTGCAGGAATGAAATACATTACTTTTACTACGCGTCACCACGATGGTTTTAGCAATTTTGACACTAAATTATCGGATTGGAAAATTACAAATACGCATTTTAAAAGAGATTTACTAAAAGAACTGGCAGATGAGTGCCATAAGGAAGGAATCAAATTATTTTGCTATTATTCGCTTTTAGACTGGACTAGATCTGATTATCAATACGAAACAGGAAAAACAGGAAAAGGAACAGGCAGAACTCAAAAAAGTGATTGGGAAAGCTATATTCGCTTTATGAAAGGTCAATTAACAGAATTGCTGACCAATTATGGAGAAATTGGCGGTATTTGGTTTGATGGTCATTGGGATCAATTGGATAATGATACTGACAAAACATTACAATCGAAAGTAAACTGGCATTACGACGATATTTATAAACTGATTCATACTTTGCAGCCTAATTGTTTAATTTCAAACAATCATCATCTTACGCCTATTCAGGGGGAAGATTTTCAAGCTTTTGAGAAAGATTTACCAGGTGGAAATTCGACAGGATTTGGCGGACAATCCGTTTCTCAATTGCCTTTGGAAACTTGCGAAACGATGAATAATTCTTGGGGATTTAATATCAATGACCGAAAATACAAATCGACTAAAGATTTAATTCATTACTTAATCAATGCAGCTAGTTTGAATGCTAATTTCCTTTTGAATGTTGGTCCAATGGCAGATGGAACTATTCAGCCTGAATTTGCAGAAACATTAAAAGAAATTGGAGTTTGGATGGGTAAAAACAGGAATACGATCTACGGAACGAGAGGCAACGTAATGAAGCCACAGGATTGGGGTGTATTTACTGCTAAAGATAAAACTTGGTTTGCACACATTATCAAAGCTCCTAATCAAGCTGATTATATTTTTATTCCAGAAATGAAGCAAAAAATTAAAAAGTGTTATTTGATGGACAGCAAAAAAGAACTGAAATTCAAACAGCAGCCTGAGGGAACATTTGTGTATTTAAATGGTGTCAAAATCGATGCAATTGATACTATAATCGAAATGCAGATACAATAATTCGATAAGCTCATAAGATCATTGAATTTTATGGGCTTATTTTCAATATCATAAAATTAATTATTACAAACATGTTTAAAAAAGTTATTCTCTTTTCTGCAGTTGCTTTTATTGCAGCTGAAAAAGGAACTGCACAATCTACATTTTCTGCTGAGAAATTTCTTAAGCACGATACTTATTTGGCTTCAGATAAACTGGAAGGTCGTCTTGCAGGAACAAAAGGCAACAACGAAGCTGCAGCTTACATTAAAAAGTATTTCAAAAAATTTGGATTAAAAAAATTCAATAACAGCTATTATCAGCCTTTTAAGATATTCATGAAACCTGATATTAATAAAATAAAATCAGACAGTGTATCCACACAAAATGTCATTGGATATCTTGAAGGTTCAGATGAAAATTTGAAGAACGAATATATCGTTATTGGTGCGCATTATGACCACTGGGGATGGGGCGGAAAAGGTTCTGGCAGCAAGAAAAAAGATACGCTGGCGATTCACAATGGAGCTGATGATAATGCTTCTGGTGTTTCGGCACTTTTGTCGATATTAGAAGAATTTCACCATAGTAAAACTGCTCCTAAAAGAAGTATTATTTTTATTTCTTTCAGCGCTGAAGAAGAAGGTTTATTGGGCTCAAAATACTTTGTAAATCACTTACCTGTAGCTAAAAATGCTGTTAAAGTAATGATCAACATGGATATGGTTGGAAGATTAAACGATAAAAAAGAACTCTATATGGGCGGTGCAGGAACTTTTCCTGATGGAGTTGAATTGATGAAAAAACTAGGTGAAGGCAGCGGACTAAATCCAGTTGTTTTTGCCGGTGATGTTGGCGGTTCTGATCATGTTACCTTTTACAAAAATGATATTTCGGCTATAGGTTTACATACAGGCGGGCATCCGCAATATCACACACCAGAAGACGATACTGCTTTAATCAACAGCGAAGGCGGCGCTTTAGTCTCAAAATACATTTATAATGCGCTGGTTTCGATTGCAAATTACGAACAGCCTTTAACTTTTATTAAGCAGAATTAAAACGCTTTAAATTCTATTTGACAGTCTATTTTTTTTAACCGCTAAGAACGCTAAGATTTACGCCAAGGTTCGCAAAGTTATAGTGAAACTTTGCGAACCTTGCGTTTTTTTTTCTTTGTGTACTTTGCGGCTAAACTTTTGACTAATCCTTAAACTTTTACAGTTGATTACCTGTTTATAGTATTATAAGAAGAAACTAAAGAAAATCCTTTTAAAATAAAAATCGGCAGACTACAGTTGAATTAACTGCTAGTCTGCCGTTTTCTTTTTGTATAATAACATCTTCTTTACAAAGATAAAAAGACTCATCTCTAAATTAAAAACCCCAGAATCAAGAAATATCCTGAATCTGGGGTTTACCAATTACTAACCAAACATTAAAAATGAAATTATTTTACGTCCCAGAAAATTTTGGTACTTAAATTATCTTTGTCTTTAACAGTATTGTAATTTGTTGTATTATAAACACGCTCAGAGTTTGGATATGTCCAACGAGTTGGAGGAGTCTTTCTGATTGTGCTTGTTTCATCTTCCATGAAACTAAGTGCTGGAAGTTTTAATCTTCTTTGTTCAGCCCAAGTTTCATCAGCCTGCATGATGTTGTAGTGAATGTACTTTTGGAAAGCAATTAACTTCAATTGATCTGCTGCTGTTGTTGCTCCTGCAAAGTTGATTTTTGCAATATAAGCATCAATTTCAGCTGTTGTAGGCTCTGTTGCTGGTTTCCAAGTTAAAACATCCGCTTTATCTCCCAATCTTACATAATACTCAATAGATTGTCTAATTGCTTTTTCGAAAGACGTTTTTGCAGCACCACTATTACCGCTTCTTGAATAATACTCCGCAAGAAGTAAGTTTACTTCAGCGGCATTAATCAATGTTCCAGGAAGCCACTTGTTTCTACTAATTACAGATCTATTATAAATAGCTATTTTAGTATCAGCAATTAACTGATCTTGAGCTCCTGATATCATCAATGGATCAAGTCCTACATAAGCAGTTGCGCTTGCTCCTTTTTCAAATAACCAAGCTTCACGTGGGTCGCTGTTAGTATTCATATGATCAATCATTGGTTTTGGAGCAAGATTGTTGTTACTAGACTCTAAAGCATCAAAGAAACCTGAAGTATCTAAATCTGTATCTTGAGTATAAACTCTAAATGCAATATTCTCTGAATTTTCATCAACAATTTTTGCCTCCGCTATGATTGCAGCTATTTCTGAATTTGCTCTAGCAGCAAAAGCCGGAACCGCAGAAACTCTGTTTAACAATTTCAATCGCAAAGAATTACAGTAGTTTTGCCACATTACCAAGCTTCCTTTGTTAATCAAGTCTTGGTTTTTGAATTCTACTACCACCTTAGGAGACAAAGTAATTGTGTTCAATTCAGTAGAAAAAGCTTTTAACTCATCTAACATTTTGATGTAAAGCTCCGTTTGATTGTCGTACTTAGCTGCTGCAGCATCATAATTACCACCAGTAGTACTAATTTTACCTGCTTCAGAGAAAGGAATATCTCCAAAATTATCAATCATTTTTGAGGTATGATCGTACAAGTAAATTGTAGAAGTAACCGTATAAATTCTATTTTCTGCCTGCTCTGCTGGAGTTAAAGAAGCCATTACTTTTTCCAACTCTCTGTACTGCGTAATGAATTTATAATATCTATCCCATCTGTTCGTTACTGCTGCTCCAGGAACAAAACGTCCTGCTGCATTAACAATACCGTGAGCTTGAGTATAATTCAAAGAAGTTGTTCTAATCACCGTAAAGTAATTCCAATACGATGGGATAACATCCTCAAAGTTAATTTTCATAAACCCCGCAAACTGCTTAGGTACATTTGTTGCCGTTACAGTAGATGGATCTTTATACGCATTTTCAAAATCACTGTCTGAACAAGAGCCCAAAAAGATCGCCGCTGTCGTTAATGATATATATAATAATTTTCTCATGTTGTCTGTTTTTTAATTATAATTTACGCAATTAGAAAGATGCTCTTAACATTACTCCATAACTTCTTGTAGAAGGGCTTACACCAGCATTGTTTACGTTTTTATCCCATCTAGATCCTGAAGTAGTTGCTTCAGCATCCATATCTTTAATGGTTCTGTAGATGTAAAACAAGTTACGTCCAAATAAAGAAAGACTCATTTTAGTAGCACCAATTTTACTAGCATATGAAGCTGGAACATTGAATCCAAGAGATAACTCTCTTAACTTAACGTAATCATTCTTTTTAACGTATAATTCATAACGTGAGCTGCTGTATTGTGGTCCTCCCCAGTTATAAGTAGTAACATAATAACCCGCTTGAGAAACCACATTTGTATTTGGAGTACCATCTACATTAACACCATCCATTAACATACCATCACGGAATACTGGTTGACCAGCTGGACCTGCAGTTGCACTGTTTGGAACCTGAACTCCCTTACCATTGTCCCTGTAATACGTTAAACCACCACGCTCGTTTGTACTAGCATTCAATGATTCTTCCGTTAAACCTAAAGCTGTCATCCAGCTGATACCTGTTGGCATCAAAGAACCTCCGTAAGAATAATCAATATTTACATCTAAAGTGAAATTTTTATACGTAAATGTGTTCAATAAACCTCCCACACCTTTTGCCATAGCCGATCCGTATTTTTCCCATTTGTCACCATCAAGCATATAAAAACCATCAGAGCCCACCATTTTATTACCATTAGCATCTGTTTTAACTGGATGCGCATAAATACCTCCCATTGGATCACCTACAACAGATTTTAATTGAGCTGCAGATCCATCATAATCAGCATGCAATAATTCACTTGCACCGTTAGCTAATTTTACAATTTTATTGATGTTTTTAGCCCAGTTTAAAGTTACATCCCAAGAAAAATCTTGAGTTCTGAAAGGAGAACCTGTTAAAGCAATCTCGAATCCTTTGTTATTTAATTCCCCTACGTTTGCTAATATTTTACTAGCTCCAGTAGTTGGTGCTAAAGTCATGTCAAGAATTTGATCTTTAATTTTTGCATTGTAGTAAGAAAAATCTAGCCCTAATCTTCTATCAAAGAACTTAGTTTCAAAACCAAGCTCATACTCGTTTTTCATTTCAGGTTTAATTCCTTCATTTCCATACACATCCTGAGAATTTGTAATCAAAACAGGATTTGCTGTACCTTGAGTTCCTAAAGTGTTTTGAACAAATGCAACGTTAGCTCTGTAACGATCTGGATAGTTACCTACTATACCCCAAGAACCTCTCATTTTTGCATAACTGATAAATTCTGGTAATGTAACTGCATCAGACAATACAAAACTTGAGTTAACAGAAGGATAAGTAAAGGCATTGTTATTTGGGTTCATTGTAGAAGTACGGTCTCTTCTGATTGTTCCTTCAATAAACAAATAGTTTCTAAAACTACCGCTTAAAGTTCCAAAAATTGCATCTTTTACTGTCTCGTATCTTGTACTTTTACTAAGAGGCGTTCCTATAGATGAGTTCATATCATACCAACCTTCAACACTTAAACCTCCATTTGTATAACGAGATACTGTTCTTCCTGTTTCTTGCGTACCAGAATATCCTAAAACAGCATTTACACCAAAATCTTCATTAATTTTTTTATTGTATGTCAATAATACATCTCCATAAAGAATATTATAATCCTGAGCATCCATTAAAAAAGATCCTGAAGCATCTCCTTCACTACCAAACTTATAAACCAAAGGTATCTCTACCGGATTTTTATTTTCTGTATTTACCGAAGTTAAATCTGTCGAAATACGACCGCGTAATGTTAACTCATTTGTAATTGAAAGCGTTTCAGTAACACTTGCAATTAAACGGTTTGTAATTTCAGTTTGTCTTTTAGCATTTGTATTCCAGAAATAATCAGCAATATCAGCTCTAAAACCATTACGGTAAATATTTTCACTTGGAGTTAAACTTTGAGTGTCTTTACCCGTAACATATTTATATCCTAAGCTTGTTTTGTATCTTGCTTTGTACCAATCTCCATTAGAAAACGGACTAATCATACCAGTAAAATTATTAACCAAACGATCCATACCATATGCACGGTTAGTAATGTTTTGATTCAAATAACTTACAATTACGTCTGTTTTTAATTTACCTGTTTTGAAAGATGCGTTTAAGTTAAAGTTGTTTTTCTTGTTGTTGTTCCCCATACTTAAACCTTCTGATTCAATATGTGTGTAAGAAAAACGAGTGCTGCTGTTTTCTGTATTGTTTGTAAGTGCAATGTTTGTAGTTGCATCCCAAGCATTTTGAAACATATTTTTGTATCCATCTTTTTGAGGTGAATAAGGACGTACTACTCCATCCCACGTCATAACTGGTTGTCCGTCGAACCAAGGACCATAGTTATAACTGCTATTAGAAACTCCTCTAGTGTCAAGTGTACCGTCTCCATTTGTATCATACTGAGTAAAACCATTTGGAGCTAAAAATCCTGTAGAAAAATTTGCATTTGACCATCCTGGACCTCTTGCATATTGAAATCTAGGTAAGTATGCAATTTCATTGCCAGAGTAACTAGTACTAAAATCTACACCTAACCCTTTTTTTCCTTTACCTGATTTAGAAGTAATCAATACAACTCCATTTACAGCTTCAGAACCGTATAAAGCAGCTGCAGATGCTCCTTTAAGAATAGAAATGTTTTCAATATCTTCAGGGTTAATATCTGCTAAACCATTGTTTTTTACACGTTGCTCATTCCAGTAATCACTATTGTTTACCTCACCATCACGAATAGGCACACCATCTAAAATGATAAGCGGCTGATTTCTACCTGTAATAGGATACCACGAATCTGGATATTGATTGCTCCAGCTCCTCCTGGTGTAGATGTAATACGAACACCCGGTGCTTTACCATATAAAGAGTTAGCAATCGTTGGAGATGCTGTTTTTGTGATCGCATCAGCTTTAATTATACTTGTTGCATAACCAATTGCTTTATTCTTTTTAGTTTGCCCTAAAGCGGTAACTGTAACTCCCTCAAGTTCATTTGTTGCGCTTGCCAGCTTAACTTGCATTCCGTCAACAGCTTTTAATTCTGTTGTTTTAAACCCAATCGAACTTACGATGATTGTGGCACCTTCTTTTACTGAAATCTTGAATGCTCCATTCTCATCAGTAAGCGTTTCTTGTTTCGTTCCTTTTTCCTTAACAATAACAGAAGGAATAGGAAGATTTGCGTTGTCTGTAATTACACCGGAGATTGTTTTATTTTGTGCACTAACTCCTTCGTAGCACAATACCATTAGAAAAACTAACAGTGATTTGTATAACAGTTTTCTCATAATTAATATTAGTTTGGTTTGGTTTTAATTTTTGTTTAAATTGAAAGGTTCCGAATTTTAAAAAAATAGTAAATACTAAAACCTTTAATTCTATATTACTTAATTTACCCTTTCAGCATTTAGTAATAATTTAAGTTTCCTGAATAACATTTTTCTATTTCTTTTACATCATAAGCGTCTTTTTTTTATTTAATAATTTGTTTAGCTCTCTTGAGTTGCTTACTAATTCAACTATATCGTTTTAGTGATATTCTTTAAAAAAAAGGGTGCAATTTTTAAACCGATTCCCTTATTGTCAAACTTCCTTTTTTCTTTTCTTTTACAACCTTATAATTGCTGCCGTCACTCATTTGCTTCATCAACAATTTGATTGTTTTTTTTCCCATCTCTTCAATTGGCTGTGATAAAACAGTAATTGATGGAGAATGAAGTCTAAAACTGTCATGATCATCAAAACTAATAACTGCTTTATCAACAGGAATTTTCAATCCAAGCTTACTTAATGACTGTAATCCAGCAAGAAGCAGATAATTTGCTCCAAACAAAACAGCATCAATTTCACTTGTATTACTCAAAAAATCTGAGATCTTTTCAATTCGTTCTTCTTCACTAATATGATACTCTAAGTCTAGAATTTTAGATTCATCATATAATCCTACTTCTTTTAATGCTTTGGTATAACCTTGCTTTCTCAAACTCATCTGAATCAATTGCGAAGAATTGGTTACAAATGCTATTTTTCTAAATCCTTTTTTTAATAGATAATGCGTTGCCGTCTCTGCTCCTTCAAAATTATCAAGTACTACATGGCTCACATCCTGCTCTTCAAAATACCGATCGACCAAAACCACCGGACATTGTAATTCTAACAATCTATCTATAGTAGATTTCATATTCTCGGTTGGTGTGATAATAAAACCGTCAACATTTGCCTGCAATAAACTATTAACCAATTCAACCGCACGTTCATCATTCCCGCCTGTACTGCAATAAAAAACTCTATAATTTAAATCTATTGCCTCTCTCTCTATTACTCTTGCTAAATCAGAAAAAAACTGATTTGAAATATCTTCTACAATAAGCCCAATCGATCTTGTTTTACCAGTTCTCAAACTGCTGGCGATCATATTGAGTTTAAATTTCATTTCTTCACTAACCTTAATAACTTTTTTGATCACTTCTTTGCTTATCCCCATCTTCTCACCTTTATCATTAAGAACAAATGAAACCGTAGTTACCGATACATTTGCCGCCTTAGCGATATCTTTGATAGTGATCTTTTTTTTCATAAAACGTTAAGTTTATCTTAAACCTTAGTTAATTTATTAAAACAAATATATTTTAATAAAACGATTTACAAAAACGTTTTAGTATTTTTTTTTGCAGCAAAATGACTTTTTTAACATTTAAAAAAAGTATAACTTAATTTTACTCCTAATTGCCCTCAAATAAAACAAACACAATAGATTAAATGAATATTATTTTTCTGACAAACACTTAAAAAACATCAAAATTTGAGAAAAATTAAAACTTCAAAAAAATGAAGAAAAAAATCAGTGTTATTGTGAATTATTTAACATAAATATATGTTAATCCAAATTCTGCTTAACAAATTCTTATTATGTAATAAATGTAATTTTTTTTGAAGATTTCATTTTCATTATTTTATCTGCTTCATCAAAAAACGATTACTTCCATTTAAAAGTTTACAGTCTCAATTTCTTCAATTTTAAAAGTTGTAAGCTTTTATTTGCATTTGTTTTATAGAGTGATTTTTTTCTCATAAAACACAGCCTTTTTTCATTGTAATTTTCTTGTTTTCAGCATAAAAAAAGGCCAGTTTTAACTTTTATTATTAAAGTTCGTAAACAATATAAGCACTTACCATCCAATGATTTGAAGTTCCGTTAGCATTTTTTTGAGCTTCTGGAATACTAAAAACGGCTGTATGTTTTCCTTCATTTAATTCTAATGGAACAATCATAGGAGGAACATTACTTCCCGGACACCAATTTGAACGGCTTAAATCACTGCTTGCAATTGGTTCTTCAATTTCTTTTACGGCATAAGTTCCTTTATCATCCTGAATATAAGGCGCTTTTCTTTTCTTCAGCCAAACTCCTGTTCCTGGATTGAATCGGCGAAAACTAGCGCAATCATCTCTCCACGGAATAAAATCAATTACTTTTTTTCCATCTATTTTTACAATGTTCTGTTTCTTAACAAATTCATCACCTTCGCCATGACCACCATGACCTGTTGTGATATAATATAGTTTTAGGTTCTTTGCTCCTTTTGGCAGATTGAACTCTACTTGAAAATCTTTGTAAGCAAATAATTCATCGTTACCTTGATTTGTTCCAAATGGTTCTGTGTTCAAAATTGGAACAACCATTTTATTCTTAGGCAAATCACAGCTTAATTCGCTTGGAGTAAGATTAATAGATGCGTTTACAATATGTCCTCCTTTAGTATAATTCCCTATATGAACGCCAACCCAAACTTCACCTTGAAGCAAGGTTGAAAATTGTGAAATATCTTCTTTCCATCTAACTTCTTTTTCCCAATACGGAATATAAACTGGTTTGCGCTGTAATGAATCATTACTAAAAAAGCCAATACCAAAAGTGGTCATAAAACGCATTAATTCTACCGTTGGTGCAAAATTACCTTCTGGGGCTATCATTTTTATTTTAGTATACTCATTAGAAGCAAACTTTTTTCCTTTCACGACTTCTTCTAGTGAATTATTTTTATCAACTGGAAGAACAAAAATTGACCCTGCTCTATCGTAACGATCGCCGCCCGAAATAACACTTACATTAATTTCGTATTTAGTATTTACTTTTTGCTTTGGAAAAGTCAGCTTTTTAAAAACGTATTGTCCTCCGCCATAATAAACATTCCCATTTGCATCAGTCGAAAAATCTTTGCATTTATCATCATGCTGTACTCTTACCTGATTAAAAATTTCAAGTTTTTGCCCTGTAACTTGATTACTAAATAGTAATGTACTTAACAGTATTGCAAAAATTATTTTTTTCATATTCTATAAATTTCTTTTGTATTCTTTTTATCGCCTTTTTTATTCAGAGGTTTAAATCCTCTTAACTAAAAATCCTTAATTATTGGGTAACTGAAATAATTTCTCTTAATCGAATATCTCTGGAAGATGCTCCAATCATAATTCTGAAATCTCCTGGTTCAACAACCCATTTCATATCTTCGTTTAGCATTTGTAATACTTCTTTGTTAATCTCAAACGAAACCTCTTTTGATTCTCCCGCTTTAAGCGAAATTCTCTGAAAGCCTTTCATTTGTTTTATTGGCTGTGCAATTGATGATAAAAGATCTCTTACATACAACTGAACCACTATGTCACCATCAACTTTACTCGTATTTTTTATCGTGCAATACACTTTTGTAGTTTCCGATTTTCCGATTTGTTTTTTGTCGAATCGTAAATTACTGTATTCAAAAGTCGAATAACTTAATCCGAAGCCAAATGGAAATAAAGGCGCTCCGTTCAAATTTGTATAATCATCAGAACGTCCTGTTGGCTTATGATTATAAACTAATGGCAATTGCCCTTCAAAAACAGGGAAAGTAATTGGTAAACGTCCTGCAGGATTTTTATCTCCAAACAAAATATTGGCAACGGCATGACCACCATCTTCACCAGGATACCAAACATCTAAAATCGAAGGCACATTATTGATCCATTTATCCATTGTAATGGCACTCCCGCCAACTAAAACTACAACAACTGGTTTTCCTGTTGCAGCAACGGCATTGATTAATTCTTCCTGATGTCCCAGCAAACCTAAATAAGCTCTATCATTAAATTCTCCTTCTTCAATTCCCGCAGCAATTACAGCAACATCAGATTTTTTAGCAGCGGCAACAGCTTCTTCAATCTTCTTTTGCCAATCATTATCAATTCCCACATTCCAAACTAATTTGAATTTAGCATAACCCTGCGATTCAAAAAACTCAATTTTGATATCGTATTCTTTGTCTTTTTCAAAATTAAAATCAACCAATTTTGTCGAATACGTTTGGCTTTTCCAGTTGTCAATAATTAGTTTTCCGTTCAAATACAAACGATAACCATCATTGCCTTCAAAACCAATTTTATAAGTTCCTGATGATGGCGATTTGATTTTTCCCGTCCATTTTGCAGAATAAAAATCATAATTTATTTTTTCTTGATCTGGAGAATATAATGTCCAATCAAAACTAATTGTATTGTCTAATCTTGTTAAAGCAGGTTTCCCGCTTAATTGCACATTGTTGAAATATTCTGCAGATAATCCGTTTACGGTTTTCCCATTTTCAACGCTGAATAAACTAGCAGACGGAACAACAGTATATTCTTTATTTCTTCTTGCACAGCCTTCAGCCAAATTAATCACTGCCGACGAACCTAGCTTTGCTTTTATACCATCAAGCATGCTAACTTTTCCGTTTCCTGGTCCGCTGTAACCACCTAAACGTGCTTCGGTAATATCATTTCCAATTAAAGCAATTGATTGTATTGATTTTTTAAGAGGCAGTACATTATTCTCATTTTTCAATAAAACCATTCCTTTTTCGGCAGCTTCCCTTGCTAATAATTTATGAGCAGGATTTCCATTCCATTTATTAGTTTCCCTTTCATCAGCATATGGATTCTCGAACAATCCTAACTCAAATTTTAATCTCAAAACTCTCGTTACAGCTTCGTCAATATTTTTCATATCTATTCTTCCGTCTAAGAAAGGCGGTTGAAATAATTTATAGTGATCGTAAGCAGTTTGAAAAATAACATCTAAACCATTATTGATCGCATTTGCACTTGATTCCGGATAATCTTTTGCTGTATAATGCAATACATTTCCGCCTCCAACAGCATTTGCATCTGAAATAATGAATCCTTTAAAATTCATTTCGCCCTTTAGTTTCTTATTCAACAGCCAGTCATTTGCCGTACAAGGACTTCCGTTTATTGTATTATATGAAGTCATAACGCTTCGACTTCCGCCTTCATTAAAGCAGGCACGGAATGGAGGAAACTGGTATTCTTCTAAATAACGCTCATTATAATCAATTGGATAACTATCTCGGCCGCCGTCTCCGCTGTTTGCAAGGAAATGTTTTGGAGTTGTGATTACTCCTCTTTCTTCAAAAGACGACACATAAGCGACTCCCATTTTTGAAGAAAGAAAAGGATCTTCACCATACGTTTCCTCTACTCTTCCCCAGCGAACATCTGAAGCTAAATTTACTACAGGCGATAAAATCTGACGAATTCCGCGGCTTTTTGATTCTAATGCAATAACAGTCGAAACTCTTTTCATTAACCCGGGATCAAATGTTGCTGCCAATGAAATAGATTGCGGGAATGCCGTTGCTCCATCTCTTACTAATCCGTGTAATGCTTCATCAAAAGCAATAATAGGAATTCCTAAACGTGTTTTTTCGACAAAATACTTCTGCATTTTGTTGATTAATTTTACGGTTTCTTTTGCGTTGCTTGCTGCACTGTAATCTAAAATTTGATTACTCGCATCGGTGCTTCCTTTAGCACTTACTTGAAAGCCAAAAATTCCGTTTTTATAATTCTGTGCTCCATCAGACAAATCGCCGGGAATCATAAACATCTGCCAAAATTTTTCCTCAACTGTCATTCGGGATAATAAATCCTGAACGCGTTCGTCTACGGGTAATTTTGGATTTTTATACTTTGGAGTATTTTGTGAAAAAATGGTTTGAGCTCCAAGAAATAAAACTATTAAAAGTGCTTTTTTGTTCATGATTATACTTTGTATTGCTGCTAAATCGTAAATTATATTATAAGTAACCCTGTTTTATTGTAATAATTTTAAACACATAGTCCCGACAGCTATCGGAATAGGAATTGCAAACTAAAAAAGGCGTTTCACTTGTTTAAAACACACATACTCTACTATGCGAAAGAAATATGTTTCTTTTAGTATTTCTTTCCTATATCGAAAATCTATGTTTCTATGTGTTAAATATTTTTTCTACTTAATACAGGTTATTTTTAAAAAATCTATTACTGCTGTTGTGCTGAATGGATTGAATGCATTCTTTATAAAAAATGCCATCCTCAAAAAGATGAAGATGACATTTTTATTGTCTTTATTAATTTGTCAAGAAACCTCCTTGACCTCTGTATAATTTTATTGGCGCATCTAATGTTACTTTAATACAAGTCACATATTTATCTGCTGTATTCTCTGGTAAATCGATATAAACCAATCCTGGAACTGCGCTCCAAGAAATTTTCCCTACTACTTTGTGCGTTAATTTTACATTTGATCCCAAAACTGTAATATCTTGAATTTTGTTATCAAGACCTTTTAACATCAATTGTCCCGAAGTTTTTCCGTGTACAAATAAGTAAAGTGTTTTTGAATCTTTAGAAAGCGTAGTTGGTCCATAAAAATGTCCTAACGGAATTCCCGGAATAGTTCCAAAAATACCTTCGCCATTTCTTCTGTTCCAATCTCCAAGTTCTTTCAATGTCGAAACAACTGTATCTGGATATGTTCCGTCAGGTTTTGGTCCTATGTCAAGTAATAAATTTCCACCGTTTGAAACTGCATCAACAAAAATAGTAATGATCTCGTAAGGTGTTTTCCAATTGTTATCGCTCACACGGTATCCCCAGTTTTCATTCATAGTCATACATAATTCCCACCATTTGAATGCTGGACGCACAACTGGAAAGTTTTGTTCTGGAGTATCATAATCGCCATAACCCTGCAAACGTCCGTTAATGATTGTGTTTGGATTTCTATCTAACATCATTTTACGAGTTTTCTCAGCCTGCCATTCATCAGCACTATGTTCCCAATCACCGTCAAACCACCATAAATCTGGGTTGTACCAATCTGAAATTTCTTTAATTTGCCCTTGAAAGAATTTCTGAAAACACTCCCAGCGAGCTGGTTCTTTTTTAATATCGTAACGTGCTTTATCCTTCAAGAAACCTGGATAATCGTTGTGTGTCCAATCGATCAATGAAAAATAAGCACCGCATTTAATGTCTCTTTTACGCAATTCTTCAAAGAATGGCTTAATCATATCTTTTTTTGCAGGAGTCGTTTTTACTGAACTCAACTTACCCAATTTAGTATCGTACATTGCTACACCATCGTGGTGTTTTGTTGTAATTACAGCGTACTTAGCACCTGAATCTTTGATCATATCAGCCCAAGCTGCAGGATCGTATTTACTCAAAGTGTAGCTTTTTTGCTGTTTCATATAATCTTCTACCGAAATTTTTCCATTGTGAAAACTCCAAGATTCAGAAACATCAGCAACCGAATAAATTCCTGCATGAATAAAAATTCCAAGCTTAGCATCTTCAAACCATTTCATTTTTTCGGCAATATCTTTTGCAGCAATTTTGTTCTGCGCACTGCCCGCAATAGATGTTCCTACGAACAAAGCGGTTAAGATTATCTTTTTAATCATCTCTATTTTTTATTATTTATTAAACTGTTTGTAATTAATTCTAACACATAGGAACATAGCTTTTGTACGTGTAAAAGAAGGCGTTTCACTTTTTTCGAACACACATAGCTCTAGCTATGTGAAAGAAACGAGTTTCTTTTTTTTGCAGTCTTTTTAAAACAAAATCTATGTTTCTATGTGTTTAATATCTTTTTTAACACACTCTACGGATTGTTTATTATTTAATTCTGATTGTGGTAGAAGCACCTTGTAATCCTGCACTTTCTGCTTTTACTGTAAATTGTCCTTTCTGCCCTTTTTTAGCTTTAACAATTACTAACACTTTTCCATTAAAAGCAGGTCTTTCTGTACTTTGAAATGGCACAAAACTAGTTGCATCACCATTGTCTGTAGCTACGATTTCTCCAGCTCCTTCAATTGAAAATTTCACTAATGGATTTGAGCGCGGAACTACTAAACCATTATTATCTGTTACATCAACCGTTACAAAAACCAGATCAACATCGTCTGCAAGAACTTCTGTTCTATCTGCAGCCATTTTTAATTTTGCTTCTGTTCCAGTAGTTTTAACAATATCTGTAGCCCATACTTTACCGTTTTTATAACAAACCACTTTCAGTTCACCAGTTGTATAAACAACATCATCCCAAGTTAAACGGAAGTCTTTTCCAGTTTCCATTTTCTTTCTTCCAAGACTTTTTCCATTCAAGAATAATTCGCCTTCATTTCCAGAAGTATAAACGTGTACAGGAACAACTTTTCCAACTCTTTCACTCCAATTCCAATGAGGCAGAATGTGCGCAGTAGGAACGTCTGGTCTCCAATGTGATTTGTAGCTGTAATAACGGTCTTTTGGAAATCCAGCCAAATCGATAATTCCAAAATAACTGCTTCTTGACGGCGGATTACTTTTTTGCAATTCTGCTAATTTTGCTTCCAGTTCCTTTTGTTTAGAAGGATCCGTTCTAAAATTCAACAAATTTGTTTCATCTGAATTGTATGGCGTAGGTTCACCCAAATAGTCAAAACCTGTCCAAACATATTCTCCTAATAAATGCGGATATTTTGCGTTGGTACGAAATTGTGTATCTGGCGAACATCCCCAACCCGGAAAAGCATCATCATAAGAGGAAATCTGCCAAGATTTTTTATCGAATTTATCATCAAAGAAATATTCTCCTCTTGAACTTACAGTTGAAGCGGTTTCACTTCCAAGCGTTGGTTTATTTGCATATCTCGGATCAACATCCCATTTTGGCTGCTGGTCAAAAAAGTAATTTACTCCCATAATGTCAAGTGCCTTAGCCGCTCCTGAACCTCTACCGCCGTCAGGATCATTGTAACCGTTAGAAATTGGGCGTGTTGGATCTTCTCTACGCATAATATCTGCCAATTCTTTGGTTAATTTTACGTTTTGCTGATCTGGAACTTCGTTTCCAATTGACCAAATAAATACCGACGGATTGTTTCTGTCTCTTCTAACCAATGCCATTAAATCTCTCTCATGCCATTCGTCGAAAATTACATTGTAATCAAATTTCTTTTTTCCGATTCTCCAAGCGTCAAAAGCTTCATCCCAAACTAAGAATCCCATTTTATCAGCCAATTCTAACAATTCTGGAGCAGGTGGATTATGAGAAGTTCTTAATGAATTACAACCCATTTCTTTCAACATTACTAATTGTCTTTTTAATGCCGATGTATTGATAGCAGCACCCAGCGCCCCTAAGTCATGATGGTTACAGGTTCCAAATATTTCAACTCTTTTACCATTTAATAAAAACCCGTTTCTTGGTGTAAATTCTATTGTTCGAATACCAAAAGGAGTGTTATAAGTATCAACTACTTTCCCGTCAACGCTGATTTTAGTTTGCGCAACATAACGATTTGGCGTTTTTAAATCCCATAATTTAGGATTGTTCAAAACCGAATGTGTTTCTGCTTCTTCACTTCCTTTTGCTTTAATGTCAAGTGTTGAAGTGATTAATGAACCAACTTTTGCTTTCAGGTTATCATTGATATCTATTTCGTACAAATCAGTTGTAACAACAGCTTTTACAGCTTTATTTGAAGCGTTTTGTACGTTTACCAATACTTTGATATCAGCCGCTTCTTTGGTAATATTAGGAGTTGTCACAAAAGTTCCCCAATGTGCAACATGCACCGGACTAGTTTTTACCAGCCAGACATGACGATAGATTCCAGCACCTGGATACCAGCGAGAATCCCAATTTTCAGTATCTAAACGAACGGCTAGAATGTTCTCTTGACCAAATTTTAAAAACGGAGTCAAATTCATACGAAATGAATTATAACCAAACGGCCAAGTTCCTACATAATTTCCGTTTAAATAAATTTTAGCATTAGCCATTGCACCGTCAAAATCAACAAAAATTTGTTTTCCAGAATCTGAAGCAGGAACCGTAAAATGCTTACGATACCAGCCAATTCCTTTCCAAGGCAATTTTCCAGTTTCGCCTCTTAATTCAATTCTAAAAGGTCCTTTTATAGCCCAATCGTGCGGCAGATTTAATTTTTCCCAATTAGATTCGTTTAAAGAAACAGCTTCTAAATTTTTAGGTTCTTCTTTTACTAATCCATCCGCTAGAGATCCGTATCTTGAAAAAAGCCAATTTTCATCAAAAGACTGTGTATCCGTTGATCCCATTCTCTTTATGGCTGCTTGCTGCGAAAACACAGACGATCCCATGATTAAACAAAGCACTACTACTAGGCTTCTGCTTATCGAAAACATCTTTTTGTTCATGTTTGGTTTATTTAGTTATTCAGTTTTTTTGGTATTGTTAAGGCAATATTGTTTGCTTGTATATGCAAAAATTCTTGTTGTTAAAGCAAATTTGATTCGCTACAAGGAACGGTCTAAATGTGTATATCCACCGTCAACATAAATAAGCTGCCCTGTTGTATGACTTGATTTATCAGACAATAAGAATACGGTCATATTTGCAATTTCTTCTGCAGTTGTCATTCTGTTTTCTAACGGAATTTTGGCTGTAATATCTTTTAATTTTTGCTCTGGATTTTCAAGCGTATTAATCCATGTTTCGTATAAAGGCGTGTAACATTCAGCCACAATAACCGAGTTAACACGTATTCCATATTTTAATAATTCCACCGCCCATTCACGAGTCAAAGCATTACGACCGCCATTTGAAGCCGCGTAAGCCGATGTATTTCCCTGTCCAGTATCGGCAGTTTTTGAACCTATATTTACAATTGCCCCTTTTGTTTTTTTCAATTCCGGCAAAGCGTGCTGCGCAATCAAATAATAATGCGTCAGGTTTTTGTGAATTGATGCAATAAACTTTTCATAATTACCGCTTTCTAAACCAACACCATCATTTACACCTGCATTATTCACCAATCCATCAATGCGGCCGTATAAAGCAACAATTTGATCTATAGCCGTTTTACAAGCCTCTGGATTAGTTAATTCTGCTACTACAGACAAAGCTTTTCCGTTCTCCGCTTCAATTTGTCTTATAGCAGCTTGATTGTCGGCATCATCTCTTCCAATTATCACAGGAATAGCTCCCTCACCAGCCAGAACCTTACAGATTCCTAGTCCAATTCCTTTTGCCCCGCCGGTTACGATAATTATTTTGTCTTTTAGATTAAGGTTCATTTATTCTTTATTTTGGTTAGTTAGGTAGTTAGTTTTTGTTGTTGTTTTTTGCGAAACCTTTTAATTAGAATTTAAATTTAAACACATAATTCCGATAGCTATCGGGATAGTTTTTTAACTCTACACAAAAAGGCGTTTCACTTTTTAAAACGCATCCCGTCCCGACGGTTCGAGATAGGGACTATGTTTCTATGTGTTAAATATTTTTATCCAAGTCTTAAATTATTTTTGTAACTGATAAAAATTAATAGCGTTACTGCTCCAAAATTTATCTTGATCTGCTCTCGAAAACTTCGAAAAATAATCTTCAACAATATCGCAGGAAGACGAATACGAAGCCGCAAGCAAACTCACAGGCCAGTCACTGCCAAACATCAAGCGATCAATTCCAAATACTTCAGTAACCACATCTAAGCAATATGTAAAATCCTCACGCGTCCAATTACTCCAGTCAGCCTCAGTTACCAAACCTGAAACCTTACACATTACATTAGGAAATTTTGCAATTGCTCGAATTCCTTTCTCCCACTCGTTGAATTCTTTATTTTTGAAATCTGGTTTTGCCAAATGATCGATAACAAATTTTTGTTTTGGAAACTTCTCAACTAATTTTGCAGCATTCTCCAAATGTTTAGGAAAAATCAAAATATCATAAGTAAAATTGTGTTTTATCAATTTCGAAATTCCGTTTTGAAATTTTTCCTGCAGCATAAAATCAAGATCCGCTTCAGCTTGAACAATGTGTCTGAATCCCTTTAATTTTTCATACTGAGTATAATATTCTAAACGTTCATCAATCTTTTCAGCACATAAATCCACCCAGCCAACAACACCTTTTATAAAAACATTTTCTTTGGCAAGATCTAAAAGAAAACCTGTTTCCTCCTCACTTTGATCTGCCTGAACTGCCACACAGCCCTCGAACTGATTTTTTATCAATAAAGGTTCCAAATCTGAAGGCATAAAATCCTGCTGGATCACTTTCATATCGTCAGTAATCCAAGCGTCTTTTATAGGATGGTATTTCCAAAAATGCTGATGGCTATCTATTTTCATGCAAATCGAATATTTTATCCATCAACATCCATTTTTCACCCTCTTTTGCCCAAGGCAATGCTTTTTGATATTTCCACATCAATTCTTCCCATTTTTGCACTACAGGATTATTAGCATCCATTTCTCCTTTTCTTTCAAAAGTAAAAGTTTCATTCGCCTCAATAATCATAAACATTCTGTTGCCAACACAATAAATATCCAGATTCTCAATACCAGAATTGGTGATGCTTTCTGTGATTTCCGGCCAGATTTTTTCGTGATACTTTTTGTATTCTGCCATTAAAATCGGATCTTCAGTTAAATCTAATGCGAGACAATATTTTTGAGTTACCATATACTTTATTTAAAACTTTAGATAAAATATCTAAATTCATTTATTTTCAATTAAAAACAATTAAAATAAAACTACTTATTAAGCGCTTACTTTAATAACAATACCAGCTTGTTTTGCTAATTCTGCACGCTGCGATTTAGGAACCGAAACGCTGATTCCACCGCTTACTTTTTTATAACTTAACTTTGTTTTACTTCCTAAAAGCACAACATTTAATTTGCCTTTTAAATCATTCTTGATAATAATTTCAGAAGGAATTTCTTTTTCATTTACTGATGGAAGATAAATTCCAAAAACTGTCTTTTCTCCTTTTGAAGTATAATACAAATTACCTTCCGAATAAGGGGCAATTGGTTTTGTAGCATAAATCGCCTCACCGTTTACATCCAGCCATTTTCCAACTTCGGCTAATGCCTTTTGTACTTTAGGTTCAAAATCACCTTTTCCGTCAGGACCAACACCAAGCAGTAAATTACCACCTTTAGCCACAATTCCTGTTAGTAATTGAATTACTTCTGTTCCTGATTTATATTTATCATTTGGCACCCAGCCCCAATCATTGCCAAGTGTTACACAGCTTTCCCATGGCACCGCAATTGGTTTTTCGAGTACTTTGCGTTCAGGAGTTAGATAATCTTCATATTCACCCGGCACCCAGCGATCAACAACAATAAGTCCCGGCTGTTTTTTACGTGCCGTTTCGGCAATTAATTTCATATCGATATCTAAGTTCTGACGGTTCTTTTTTCCTTCAATTTGTTTTGCTGGACGAACCCAGCCTCCGTCAAGCCAAAGAATATCAACTTTACCATAATCTGTTGTTAATTCGTCTAACTGATTTTGGGTATATTTTACAAAGTTTTGCCATCTTTCAGGATGCGCTTTTATATCATAGTTTGGATTTCGATCTTTTGGCGGATAATACTTCCACCAAAAATCTTGTGAAGTCCAGTCTGGTTTCGAAAAATAAATTCCAACCGACAATCCCTCTTTTCTAGAAGCATCCAAAACATTTCTTAATACGTCTGGTTTTGCATTCTTAGCATTTGGCAAATTCGGATTTGTGATCTTAAAATCGGTAAATTTTGAATCGTACATACAAAATCCATCGTGGTGTTTTGATGTAAAAATCAAATATTTTGCACCGGCACTTTTAAACATTTTTGCCCATTTCTCTGAATCTAGATTTACAGGATTCAAGCTAAATCGTGCTCCGCGATAATCTGAAGCAAAAGAATCATAATCATCATAACCGTTGCGGGTCACCCAATCTTCTGGAGCCAATCCCCACGATTCGCAAATTCCAAGCTGACTGTATAATCCCATATGAATAAGCACTCCAAACTTATAATCCTGCCATTTGGTCAAGTTTTCTTTTACAGCTTTATCCTTTGGAGCAATATAAGTATCTGCAGGTGTTTTTTCATTTTCCGGCATAATATCTCCTTGCGCCTGAGACAAAGTTCCTACGGCAAAACAACAAACGGATAATACTAGTTTTAATCTGCTTTTCATATTCTATAATTATATTTTTACCAATTGAGTGCAATTAATTTAACACATAAAAACATAGACTCTAACTCTTTAAAAAAGGCGTTTCACTTAATCAAAATACACAGAGTACACCTATGTAAAAAAAATGTGTTTCTCTTTGTACTCTTCTATAGATATAAATCTATCCTGACAGTTATCCAGACTATGTGTTAAAATAAAAAGCTGCATCCAAACGAATTATACCTCTTTCTAAACTTATACCTTATTATAAAACAGAGTGTCTTTCTTTGAAGCAAAAACTAACTTATTTACTAAATCGTTTTATATATTTTGACACTCTTTTTTGATGCAATCTCAAAAAAATAAAATTATCGTATTATTAAGTCTTATATTACTCCAAAATTATCATTAATTAAGCATTTATTATCTTTACAATTAATTTCATAAAAAAAGAAAGAAAAAATAATGCAATCAAGATTTTTTTAGCCTTTTAAAAGAATATTTGCTTTTTATTCTTTATAAATTCAAACTGTTTGTTTCTATTTTCTTGCAGAAATAAAACAGCTTTAATAAAAAGGAATGCATTTACCTTTTTCTTTTTTAAGAACTAGATAAATTTTGCCCGTATTTACAAATTGTAGAATCTTAAAACTAGACTAATGCCTTTTTTCTATATTCCTTTGGCGTTGTACCAATTAATTTTTTAAACAGCTTATTGAAGTTTGAAGCTGTTTTATAACCGCATTCATAGGCAATTTCAGAAACGCCTAAATCTGTTTCGATTAAATATTTGCAAGCATTAGAAACTCGAATTTCATTAAGATATTCTACAAAAGGTTTTTTAGTTTTAGCCTTAAACATTCTACAAAACGATGTAGGCGTTAAATTGGCAATTTTAGAAATTTCGTCGAGTGATATTTCTTCTTTAAAATTTGATTTTACGTATTTAAAAACCTCCGCCAGGCGGTCATTTTTATTATCATCACTTACCGAAACATACGAACTGTCATTGATAAATCTTAAATCTTTACTTTTTGACAAAAGAAAAATAATCTCAATTAGTCCCATAACCACTTCAAAGCCTTTTTTCTTAAGCAGTTTCTCTAACTTTTTAGAAACAACAGCGTTTGTTTGTCCAGTAATTGAAACTCCTTTTATTGCTTGCGAAAAAAACTTCTTAATTTCCTGCGCTTCGGGAAGTTCATAAAAAGACGTTCCAAAAAGATCTCTACTAAAATAGATTACAATCGCTTTCGCCTTTAAACTATTAATTCCTTTATAGAAAATTTCATCATTAAGCCAAACGTGCGGAATATCATCTCCCAAAAAAACCATATCGCCAGATTCAAACGATTCAACAGAATTTCCGATAATTCTTTTCCCGTGGCTTTCTAAAATATATACCAACTCAAATTCTGGATGTGAATGAAAAGGTGACTGAAAAAAAGATTCTTCACGCGAGAATACAGACAGCGATGTATTGGTATAAGAAGCAATGTTAGTCTTTACAATTTTCATTTTCAGAATAGTAATGATAATTAATAATTAAATAAGGATAAAATCGAATTAATCACTTATTTTTTTTAGATATAATTTTAAATTTCCCAAAAAACAAAAATAATAAAAAATTCATACGAGAATACTAAATCGATTTACTAAGTTTGAAAAATATAAAAATAAAGACGAAAATGAGTAATTAATTTTCATTTATTACAAAAAAAACAGCACTATTTTTTCTATGCTTTACCTTGATCTATTGGCAGATTATGCAAATAATCAAAGATAAAACAGAGGTGATTATATGAAAAAAAAAGGAGTTTATAATTAGGCAGAGATTTCTCAAAAACATAAAAAAAACTAAAAAATAAAATAAAGAAAGGCTTTCTTTTAAAACAAAACCTTTCATTAATACCATACAATTCATCATTTTTTACTTCTCAAATTTAAATTTTTAGCTAAAATTTATTTTGAAGTGATTTTGGAGTAAAATTGAAAAAACTAAAACTAAAAAAAATGAAAAAAGCCCTCGTGATTTTCCTTATTGGTTTGAGTGCAAACGCTGTCGCACAAACCAAAACTACTGGTAATGTTGTTGAATATTTTGGAAAAGAAAAAATTGTTACAACCGCTGAGGGGAACGTTCTATGTAATTTCAGTACTGGTTTTACGCTTCCCGCTGATAAAAAATCAGGAACACTTTTTAACGGACAAGATCCTGTAGCTTGGCAGTATTCGGTTGGAAAATTTGTAAATCCGAACAAACAAAAAGAAGATTGGCAGCCTATTAAAGTTGATTCTGCCGGCGTTTTTAGCGGCAAGGATATGAGATCGGCATTTTTATTTACGGAATATAATGCACCAAAAGAACAAATCGTACTGCTCGAAACAACCGGCGGCACGCGTACTTATATAAATGGTTTCCCGCATGAAGGTGATCATTATGATTTCGGTTATACATTGATTCCGTTTAAACTTCGTAAAGGCATAAATGAATTTGTGTACACAAAAGGTCGTTTTGGACGTGTAAAATCAAAACTTGTAGTACCTTCAAAAAGTATACAGTTTACCAAACGTGACTTGACACTTCCAGATGTTATTAATGGTGAAAATGACGAAAAATGGGCTTCTGTTCGTGTTATAAATGCAACGGAAAAAGAGCTAAAAAACCTTGTTATCAAAGCAAAATTATCAAGCGGAGAAACTGCGAATTATGCAACAGATGCTATTATGCCTTTGTTTGTTAGAAAAGTTAAGTTTAAAGTTCCTGCCGCAAAAGCCAATTTTACGGGCGAATTAAAAATCGAATTAACACTTACAGATAAAAACGGAAAGGTAATCGACAAAACCGAATTCCCGATTCAACAGCGATCTGCAACGGTGCATCATGAGCGTACTTTTGTAAGTAAGGTCGACAACAGCGTACAATATTACAGTATCGCTCCTGCACTAGAAAGCGGTCCAAAAGCTTTAATACTTTCGGTTCATGGCGCTTCTGTTGAAGCTAGAAATCAAGCAAGAGCTTACAAACAAAAAGACTGGGCGCATATTGTTGCTGCAACAAACCGACGTCCGTTTGGTTTTAACTGGGAAGACTGGGGAAGAATCGATGCAATGGAAGTTTTGGCCGAAGCTAAAAAAGTATTCAATACTATTCCTGCTCAAACTTACTTAACAGGTCACTCAATGGGTGGTCACGGAACTTGGTTTCTAGGAACTACATATCCAAGTAAATTTGCCGCAATTGCGCCTTGTGCTTCTTATCCTGATATCGCAACTTATGGTTTTGATAAAGGCGATGAAATGCACGATATGTTTAAAGCTTATGAACCTATCAAACGTTCTGCTAACTCAGGTCGCGTTAGAAGTCTTGTTCAAAACTTAAAACAATCTGGTGTTTATATGCTGCATGGCGATGCCGATTCGACTGTTCCGATTTCGCAAGTGCGAGAAATGCGAGAAATTCTAGGAACTTTCCATCCCAACTTTTGTTATTATGAATATCCAGGCGGAGAACATTGGTATGGAGATCATTCTGTAGATTGGTTCCCTATTTTCGAATTTTTCAAACGTCAAACAATTCCAGCGAATAAAGAAGTTAAAGAAATTGATTTTCATACGGCTTCTCCTGCTGTTTCTTCGACTGATTATTGGATAAAACTGCAACAGCAGATTCTTCCGTTTGATTTTTCTAATATTAATGCAAAAATAGAAAAAGATCAAATTGCGATTAAAACGAAAAATGTTTCTATAATGGAACTTGACTTGGTTTCGTTAGATTTAAAAGGTGAAATCACAATCAACATCAACGATCAAATCTTAAAAGCAGCAACTGACAAGAAAGCAATTCTGGCTTTAAAAGATGAGAAATGGTCTCTGATTAACGAAATCAATACGAATCAAAAATATGGTGATCGTCAAGGCGGTTTCAAATTTGCTTTTAATAACAATGTGGTTTTTGTTTATGCTACAGGCGGATCAGCTTCTGAGCGCGAATGGTACTTAAACAGAGCTCGTTTTGATGCCGAAACTTTTTATTATAGAGGAAACGGAAGTATTGATGTGATTGCCGACAGCGAGTTTTCATTGGATAAATACAAAGATAGAAACGTAATTATTTATGGTAATGCTTCTAATAATAGCGCTTGGAAATTAGTACTAAAAAACGCTCCTATTCAAATTGATAATCAGCAGGTAAGAATAGGCAGTAAAGTATTGAAAGGATCCGATTTAGCTGCATATTTTGTGGTACCTAGAAATGACAGTAAAACTGCTATGGTCGGTGTTGTGGCTGGAACTTCAGAAAAAGGAATGAAAGCAACTTGGGCAAATAATTATATTTCTGGAATTACAGGTTTTCCTGATGTAATGATCTTTAAAACTGATTTGCTTTTGAATGGTTTACCTAATATGAAAGTAAGCGGTTTCTTCGACAATGACTGGTCTGCGAAAACGCTTGAATTTTTTCAAAAATAAACAGCAAACAGCAATTTAAAAACCGCAAAATCATGATTTTAGACTCAAAAAAGAAAGACTGGTATTTATTTACTAATACGATTTAGTATTTAGACAAAAAACAATTACTTTTAACGAAAAATTAAAGAATACAAAACAAACGGTAATCGTTTAACACAGAATAAACAACCTTTTGGCAACCCTGTTAATTAGTTTGCAATACATGAACTGCAAATTAGTATTCAAAAAAAGAATAAACAATTTCTAGGATGCCAATACTTTTTGAGTATAAAAACTAAAACGAAAAATAACATAGAACAAAACTAAAAAAATGGAAAAAAGATTTGCAATAGCGATGGATGTCGGCGGTTCACATATTACTTCTGCAGTTGTTGATCTTAATGAGATGAAAGTTTTTAAAGAATCCCTTTTTAAGGTTTCTTTTGATTCAAATCTGCCTACCAATGAAGTAATGGATTTCTGGGAAAATGCCATTCGTGCAGTTTTAGAAAAACCACAACTAGAGAATTTATCTGGAATAGCTATGGCAATTCCTGGTCCGTTTGATTATGAAGAAGGAACCTGCTGGATTAAAGACCAAGATAAATATGAAAACTTTTATGGTCTAAATATTAAAGACCTTTTGAGAGAACGTTTTGATTTTGATCAAAACCTTCCTATTGTTTTTGAAAATGATGCTAAAAGCTTTGGCAAAGGAGAAGTTTACAAAAACATGGAAAACCTGCCTAAAAATGTTATGGCAGTTACTTTAGGAACTGGTCTCGGTGCCTGTTTTATAAAAAAAGGAAAAATTGTAAGCACTGGTCAAAAAGTACCGCCAAATGGAGAAATATGGAATCTTGCTTATAAAAACGGAATGGCGGAAGATGCTGTTTCTTTAAGAGCATTGCTTTCCGGCTATCATAATTTGACCGGCCTACATGTTAATAGCGGATTGGACTTATATCTTTTGGCTGTTGATGGAGATCAAAAAGCGATTCAGGCTTTTACTGAATTTGGAGAGGATCTTGCCGAAATTATAATTCCGTGGTTGAAAAGTTTTAACGTTAGTATGCTGGTTATTGGAGGAAAAATTGCAAATGCAGGAGACTTGTTTTTAAATGTTCTTAGAGAAAAATTAGAAGAATCAGGAATTGAAATTGAACTGGTTATTTCGACAGATAATGAAACTACCGCTTTATTAGGAGCTGCAAGCTTACTTTATGAAGCTTAAAAATAAACCCATTTCTGATTTTCAACAATCAGATTCAAAAAATAGATAATAATGACAAATCGTAGAAATTTTCTAAAAAAAACGGCAATGGCATCTGCGGCTGTTGCATTTGGTTCTTTTGCTGGAAGAGCGGGAGAACTTGCGGAACAAAATGAAGTTACTGACGGAAAAGTAAGAAAACCAATTGTACTTTCGACTTGGCGTTTTGGTCTGCAGGCCAATGAAGCTGCTTGGGAAGTGTTGAAAAAAGGAGGACGCGCTTTAGATGCCGTAGAAGCAGGTGTAAAAGTTCCAGAAGCTGATCCAAAAGAAAGAAGTGTTGGTTACGGCGGAAGACCTGATCGTGACGGACGTGTAACTCTGGATGCTTGTATTATGGACGAAATGTCTAATATTGGCTCTGTGGGTTGTCTTGAGTATATAAAACATCCTATTTCTGTTGCTCGTGCTGTGATGGAAAAAACACCTCACGTTATGCTTGTTGGCGATGGAGCGCTTCAATTTGCATTGTCTCAAGGTTTCCCTAAAGAAAATTTATTACTTCCAGATTCAGAACGTGAATGGAAAGAATGGTTAAAAACATCCGAATATAAACCAATTGCAAATATCGAAAATCACGATACTATTGGTATGATTGCACTCGATGCAGCAGGAAATCTTTCAGGAGCCTGCACGACAAGCGGTATGGCATTTAAAATGCACGGACGTTTAGGCGACTCTCCTATTATTGGTGCTGGTTTATATGTTGATAATGAAATTGGTGCCGCAACAGCAACTGGTCATGGCGAAGAAGTAATTAGAATTTCAGGCTGCCACTTGGTTGTTGAATTAATGCGCCAAGGAAGATCACCACAAAAAGCTTGTGAAGAAGCTGTTTCAAGAGTTGTAAAATTGATGAAAAACCGAAATAAAAATCTAAAAGATATTCAGGTTGGTTTTATTGCCTTGAATAAAAAAGGAGATTACGGTTCATACTGCGTTCAAAGCGGTTTTAACTACGCCGTTTATGACGAAACCGGGAATCGCTTAATTGATCCTGATTTTTATCTTAAATAACATACTACTTGTTATTGATTCGTTTCTAAGTATCTCTTATGTATACTATAAATTTCTTCAACACATAGTCCCGAAACTTCAGAACTATGTGTTGAAATTAATAACATCCAACGAGTATTAAATAAAAAGCTATCTAACCAAATATAGATAAAACAAACAACCACAATGAAAAATAAATTCCAGTTATTATTTACAGCATTAGTCTGTGCCAGCGCTTTTTCTCTGCATGCCCAAGGTGATTTCAGTATGGAAGCAAACAAATCTGAAGAAGCAGGTTATATTGCACCAAAAGATCCATTGGTAAAAGCCAATCTTGACAAATGGCAGGGTTACAAATTTGGTGTATTAATCCACATGGGACTTTACACTCAGTTAGGAACGGTTGAATCTTGGGGATTAGCTCCAGAAGACTGGGTAACTAGAGATGGTTACAACGATTATTACAAATATGCAACTGATTATAGAAATACAAAATACAAACTGAATCCTACGAATCTAAATTCAGAAAAGTGGGCTAAAATGTTCAAGAATGCGGGGGCAAAATATATGATATTTACCTCCAAACATCATGATGGATTTTGTATGTATGATTCGAAATTTACTGATTTTAAAATCACAAATCCCGAATTGCCTTATAGCAAAAACGCAAAAGCCGATGTGCTGAAAGATGTTTTAGATGCTTCAAGAAAAGAAGGTTTGGCTGTTGGTGTTTATTTCTCTAAGCCTGACTGGACAACTGAAACTTTTTGGTGGCCGTATTATCCGCCAAAAGACAGAAACCCAACTTATGACATTACTAAATTTCCAGAAAGATGGAAAAGTTATGTGCAATACACCCAAAATCAGCTGAACGAATTGACCACAAATTATGGTAAAGTTGATATACTATGGCTTGACGGCTGCTGGGTTCGACCGCTTTCAACTATAAATAAAAAAGTAGAAGAATTTTGCAAATATCCTTATGATATGGATATTGATATGAAATTAGTCTCAGAAACTGCCCGCAAGAAACAACCGGGAATGTTAGTGGTAGACCGCTGGGTTCCGAGTGAATATGAAAACTATTTAACGCCGGAACAAAAAACACCTGAAAAACCATTAAGCGTGCCTTGGGAAAGCTGCATTACTCTTGGCGGAGCTTGGGGATGGGTGCCAAATGATCATTATAAATCTTCAAAAGAAGTAGTTCAGTTAATGACGAGCATTGTCGTTAAAGGTGGAAATTTATTATTAGGCGTTGGTCCAGATGCCAAAGGAGAATTTGATCCAAAAATTGAAACTACTTTAGCTAATGTTGGAAAATGGTTAACTGTAAATGGCGAAGCTATTTACGATACTAAACCTGTTGCTCCTTACCTAGATGGAAAAGTTGGATATACACAAAAAGGAAATGCTGTTTACGGTATTTATATGCCAGCAAAAGAGGAAAAAGAACTTCCAGCATCAATCACTATTAAAACGGATAAAAAAGGCGTTTTAAAAGTCTCTTTATTGGGTTCTAAACAAAAACTAACTGGTAAAAAAGTAAACGGCGGTATTGAAGTTACAATTCCGCAAGAACTTAGAACTTCTTTAGCAGCACAAGAAGCTGTTGTGATTAAAGTGATTTAACAGCTAAACATACAAATACCTATAATTCATTATAATTTTATTTAACACATAGAAACATAGATATTAGGTTTCGACCAAAGAATACAAAAAAGAAACACGTTTCTCCCATATAGATGCTTATGTGTCATTTAAATTTCCGAAATGCATTTTTTTAAAGTAACAAATCTATCCCAAAGCATCGAGACCATGTGTTAAAAACAATAACGCCCAATGGGTTAAATTTATTAAATTCTAAAGATGAAAAAACAATTAATAACAATTTTGGGATGTCTTGCCTTTTTATCTGTGACAGCTCAAAAAGTAAGTGCTCCTGCACCTTACGGCGCGCTGCCAAGCGAACCGCAACTGCGCTGGCATGAAATAGAACAATATGTTTTAGTCCATTTTACGCCTACAACTTTCCAAAATAAAGAATGGGGATATGGAGACGCTGATCCTAAAATATTTAATCCAACAAAATTTGATGCCAGTCAAATTGTAAACGCAGCAAAATCTGGTGGTTTTAAGGGCGTTATTTTTGTGGCTAAACATCATGATGGATTTTGTTTATGGCCGACAAAAACAACTGCTTACAACATTAGTGCAAGTCCGTTTCGTAATGGAAAAGGCGATATGGTAAAAGAATTTGAAACAGCAACACGTAATGCAGGAATGAAATTCGGACTTTATTGCTCGCCTTGGGACAGAAATAATGAAGATTATGGAAAACCTGAGTATGTTACTAAATACAGAAATCAGTTAAGAGAATTATACACGAACTATGGTAAATTATTCATCACTTGGTTTGATGGCGCAAATGGCGGTGACGGTTATTACGGAGGCAAAAAAGAAAGCCGAAGTATCGACCGTGCTACTTATTATGATTGGGATAAAACATGGGCGATTTCTAAAGAATTACAGCCAGAAGCTGTTATCTTCTCTGATAACGGCGAAGTACGCTGGGTAGGAAACGAAAGAGGTTTTGCAGATGAAACTTCATGGGCTACTTTTACTCCAGAACCAATAGCTGGAAAAACAGTGGCTGTTCCTGGAGAAACTAATTACGAAAAAGCACCAACTGGAACTCGAAATGGTAAGTATTGGAAACCTGCTGAGTGTGATGTACCGCTTAGAAATGGCTGGTTTTATCATGCTAACGAAGATAATCACGTAAAATCAGTTTCGGAGTTGTTTGAGATTTATTGTAAATCTGTAGGTCGTGGTGCTGGTATGGATATTGGTCTTGCGCCAACTACAGAAGGCATATTGCATCCAAATGATGTTAAAGCATTAAAAGATTTTGGAGATTTCTTAAAGCAGACATTTTCTAATAACCTTGCACAATCTGCTGTAGTTACTGCTTCGGAAATTCGAGGTGACAATCAAATATTTTACGGACCTAAAAATCTTACTGATAACGATCGTTATTCGTATTGGGCTACAAGTGATGATGTAAAAAAAGCTTCTGTAATTTTAGAATGGGATAAAGAACAAACTTTTAATATCATTCGTTTAAGAGAAAATATTAAACTTGGACAACGTATTGAAAAAATCGAAATTGACGCTTTTGTCAATGGAAAATGGAAAAAAATAAGCGAAGCTACAAGTATTGGTGCTAACAGACTGGTGCGTTTACCTAATTATATCTCAACTTTAAAATTGAGAATTCGCATTGTAGAATCTCCTGTTTGCATTACTTTAAGTGATATTGGTGTATTTAAAGAACCTGAACAGCTGGCTGTACCAAAAATTAAAAGAAGCAGAGACGGAATGGTTTCGATTGCAACAGAATCTGCTGTACACGAAATTCATTATACAACTGACGGAACTGAACCTACTATGCATTCACCAATTTATAAAGAAGCTTTTTCGTTTTTAACTTCTGGCGATATTAAAGCCAAATCTTTCGGAATAGATATGAAATCTGGTGAAACTGCAATTCAATCCTTTAATGTTTGTAAAAAGGACTGGAAAATAGTTACTGCTTCATTCGAAAATGAACAAACATCAAATGCTATTGATGAAAACGCAGAAACTATTTGGAGTACCGCAGACAACACATCGTTAATGCCTCTGCCGCAATTCATCGTTATTGATATGGGACAAGAATTGGAGATCAAATCTTTATCGTATTTACCTCGCCAAAACGGAACTGGCGGAATTGTGAAAGATTACCAATGGCAAGTAAGCAGCGACAATACAAATTGGACTACAATTGCTGAAGGTGAATTTGCTAATATCAAAAGCAATCTTGTTGAGCAAAACATTACTATAAAAGCATCAGCGAAAGCCAGATATATTAAATTTACAGGAAAAACAACTGTAGACGGCAGATATATTACTGTTGCTGAAATTGGTGTAAAAACGAAATAATCCAGTTTTCTTTTACATAAATTAATAGAACCAAAAAAGGACTTTCAAAATTGAAAGTCCTTTTTTTTTAATTGTAATTACATTTCCTGAATTGGCTCCAGCTTTAGCTGGAGTTTATATAAAATCAACCAGAATGGCTTTAGCCAAAAATGCGTGATTTGGCTAAAGCCTTATTGTTATGAACATTAAGCAACTCCAGCTAAAGTTGGAGGCTATTCAATTAATTTAATACTAAAAAAAGCTTCTCTTAATGACATTGGGCTTCGAGATTATGCTACCTCAAAGAAACATGTTTTTGTCTTCTTTTTATACATAATCCTATTCGAGATTGGAACGGTGTTTCTATGTCTTAGATTGCTTTTCTAACAATTACACTCAATGGGTTAATTAAACTTTTTATTCCTCTTATTCCTGAATTACTTTTAATGTTGTTCCGTTTACAAAATCATCGTGATTCATAAAGAAGCTATTTAATGTTTTTCCGTTTAACTGAATTTCTTTGATTTTTCCATCTGTATTCATTACCCTTTCAATTACAATATTATCTTTTTTGTAATACCTTGAATCTAGTTTAATTGTTACTTTATCAAACATTGGTGTCGTAATAGTGTAAATTGGATCTCCTGGTGATATTGGATAAATTCCCATCATAGAATAAACCAACCAAGCTGACATAGTTCCTGTGTCATCATTTCCAGGTAATCCTTTTGGTTCATTTTTAAAATATTCTCTGACCAATTTCTTAACCATTTCCTGACTCTTCCACTCCTCACCTTTTACATAGTTAAACAAATAAGGATATGCGATATCTGGTTCGTTTGCCATATCAAATTGTTTTATGTCAAACACTTTTTGCAATTGTTCCGAAAAAACTTTATCTCCGCCCATTAATTTAATAAGTCCTCTTATGTCATGCGGAACCATAAAAGCATATTGCCACGCGTTACCTTCTATAAAGCCAACATTTTCCTGAAAATTAGCTCCTGCGTTAGGATCAAAAGGTTCGTACCATTTTCCGTCTGGTGTTCTTGGTCGAAGTAATTTTAAGTCTTTATCATATAATTTTTGGTACGATAATGATCGTTTATAAAAACGCTTATAATCTTCTTTTTCTCCTAAAGCTTTTGCCATAAGTGCAATCGCATAATCTGAAACATTATATTCTTCTGTTGTAGAAACTGATCCATGATAATTTGTTGACAAATATCCTTTTTGAATGTATTCTTTAAGCCCAGGTCGCAGCGGATTTTCTTCAATTTGATCTGCTCCTTTCAGCATGGCGTGATATGCTTTGTAAATATCAAAATCCTGAATACCTTTTAAACAAGCATCTGCTATAACAATACTAGCTGGATCTCCAACCATTGTAAATGTTTCTGTCGAGTTTAATTCCCATTTAGGCAGCCATCCATTTTCATCATACATCTGCAGCATGCTCTTTATCATATCAGATTGCTGTTTTGGATAAACTAAAGAAGTTAACGGATGCATATTTCGATAGGTATCCCATAACGAAAACACTGTATAACGTGTATCATTGGTTCTTCCAACCTTTGTTCTTTTTATTTTGGGATACTCGCCATTAATATCATTTAATGTATTTGGATGAATTAAAGTATGATATAATGCGCTGTAAAAAATAACTTTATCCTGATACGAACCACCTTCTACCAAAATTTTAGAAAGTTCTTCGTTCCATTCGTTAAATGTTTCTTTATACACATCATCAAATGATTTATACGCCGTTTCTTTTTCCAGATTCTCACGGGCATTTGCAACACTTACATAAGAAACTCCAATTTTAACTTCGACTGTTTCAGTTTTGTCAAAATTATACGAAAAATAAGTTCCAATGCTGTCTCCAACAACGGTCTTAACTGTATTTTTCATTATTCGGGTTTTACCATTATATCCCATCCATTGCGCTTCGACACCTTTGTATTTTGTTGTATTTTTCCAAACACCAAAATGGTCAGCTGGCTTAGAAAATTTAGCTACGAAATAAACCGGATAAGCATCTTCAGGACTATTATAACAAAATGATCCAACAGAACGCATTCCTTCAATTTCTGTCGATGAAACTACTTTGACCATTGCACCTTCTTCATTTGTTAATCCTAAACCTAGATTCAACAAAATATTAGATTGCCCTTTTGGGAAAGTGAATTTGCTTACTCCTACTCTTTTTGAAGCCGTAAATTCACCCTTAACATTATATTTGTCTAAGTTTACACTATAGTATGCTGTTTTCGCCACTTCTTTAGAATACGTTGAACCGTATTTTAAATGATTGGTTTCTACTGCTCCAGTCGTTGGCATTAACATAATAACACCCAAATCTGGACAGCCTACACCACTTAAGTTTACTTGACTAAATCCTGTTAAAAATGTATTCTCATTTACATAAGGATTCGACAACCATTGACTGTCTTTTTCTAACGGATTTTGAGATCCTGCCACATTAAACGGGCTGATACTTGCCATTCCTCTTGGCGCAATAGGCCCAGGAAAAGTAGCTCCATAATTGGAAGTTCCAATAAGCGGATTTACAAAATCTGCAGGTTGCTGTGCAAAAGTATTTATGCTAAAAAACAGCATACTAAAAAAGCATGCTGTTTGTGTTATTCTCTTTTTTCTTAAAAACATATTCTTATTTGTTAATCGCTTCAATCTTTAAAGTCCACGCTTCTTTACACGGTAAATTAGCACTTAAACTTTCTGGAATTGTAACTTTAAATCCGTCCGCTAATTTCGTCCATTTTAATGGTTTATTAAAACCTAACATCGAGATTTTTGTACCTTTTTTTGGATTTATAGATTTTACAACAACTTCTGAAGGAATTTTCTGTTCTCCTTCTTTGGCTAAATAAAACAAGAAAACGTTTCCGGCGTTATTTTGTGTCATGCAAATATTATCTTCTTTATAAGGTGCGATAGGTTTTGTATCATAAATTGCAGAGCTGTTAACTTTCATCCAGTCTCCAAAAGAAGCTAACAAATCATAAGCTCCCTGCTGCCATTCTCCTTCTGGACTTGGAGCAACATTCAACAATAAATTCCCGCCTTTTGCAACTACATCAATAAGCATATGAATTCCTTGTCTGCCTGTCATATATTTTGCATCAGGCGTGTATGACCAGCCGCCGCCAGAAGTAATACAAGATTCCCAAGGATAAGGAAGTGTTTTTTCAGGAACACGGTTTTCAGGTGTTAAGTAGTTTTGATTTTTACCGTGAACAGCTCTGTCAACCACTATTAAACCTGGCTGTTTCTGACGCGCTTTTACAACCAATTCATCCATTTTAACATCTTGGCTTACCACTCTATGTTTTATAAATCCATTTTTAGAAGTGTTTTCTAAAAACTTTGATTTATAATATTCATTTATACTTTTCTGATCTCCTTTTTCTACCCAGCCGCCATCAAGCCATAAAATATCAACTTTTCCATAATTGGTTAAAATTTCTAAAATTTGATTATGGGTGAAATCAACATATTTCTGCCATTTTTCAGGATATAACGCTGGATCATAATTTACGTTTCTGTCAAATGGAGGAAAATAAGGATCCCAGTAGTTTTCGTTGTGCCAGTCCGGCTTAGAGAAATAGGCTCCTGTAGAAATACTTTCATTTCTAAAAGCATTAAAAACCTCTTTCAAAATATCCGCTTTTGGGTTACTGCTGAAAGCGCATTCTTTATCAGTTACTTTATAATCAGTATATTTAGAATCATACATCGAAAATCCGTCATGATGTTTCGTGGTAAAAACCATGTATTTCATTCCCGCTCCTTTTGCTGCTTTTGCCCATTTTACAGGATCAAACTTTGTTGGATTAAAGGTTTTCTTTAAACCTTCATATTCTTTTACATATTGACTGTAATTACCTGGATTGCTTCCTTTTTTACGTTCACACCATCCATAATCTTCAGGACAAATTGACCATGATTCTACAATTCCCCATTGACTATATGTTCCCCAGTGCATCAACAATCCAAACTTTTTACCTTGCCATTGCTCTAGATTTTTTAAAACTAATGGATCTGTTTCCGGCACGTAACGTTCGTCTTCATAAATAGCCTGAGAGAACATTTGTACAGAAAATAATACTGCGATTAATACTATTACTTTTTTCATCTTTGGTTTGTTTTTTTTGGTTTGGTTTTACTGCAAAAATTTGAACTTAGATTGCAAGGAACTTTAGTTTTACACTAAATAACCACGATCATTGTCATTTCGACGAAGGAGAAATCTTAGAAAGAAACTCCACAATCAAAAGCGACAATCTTTGTAGAGCTACTCGCGAAGATTTCTCCTTCGTCGAAATGACAAAAATGCGCAAACTAACTTCAATCTTAAGCTTTTATCAAAGTTCCTTACATCTTTGGTTAAAAACTTTGACATAGTTTATTTCTTATTATTTAATTCACTAGAATTTCATCAACAAACAACCAAGAACTTTCGCCTCTCGGGCTTTTCTTTAAGTTTGACGCTATTACTTTTATGAATCGAACATTGGTTTTTTCAAAATTGATTTTAAAATCTTTTAACTCTGAAGTAGGATTAGAGGCATAAGGACGCGATACTTTACCTGCTTCTTTGTATTTGATGCCATCGTTTGAAACTAAAACTTTTACTTGTACTGGAAAAAATATACCTGCACCTTGACTTTCTAAAGTTCCAATAATCACTTCTTGTACACTTTCCTGCTTCTCTAGATCAATAACAAGTTCCATGTCGTTAACAAGCCAAGCCTGCCATTGTCCATCATGAAAATTCTTAGATCCGCGAATTGTATTTACCATTGTAAAAGGACCGTCCCCTTTATAACTGTTGTTAAATGGTGTTAAGTAATTGACTTTATGCGCTACTGCTTTGTGGAATACAATAGTGTCTGTAAAGGTTTTTCCAACTGGTTTGTCATTCTGAAATAAAGAAGCTTTTAAAACTGTTGTTTGATTAAACTGAATCGGATTTGTATATTTCAGAGCGTTTATGTCCAACGTTTTATTACCTAAAACATATCGAATATCTGGATTTGGAAATTCATTTTTTAAAGTCACATTAATTTGTTTCTTCACTATATCTGCACTTGAAACTGCTGTAACTAAATAGGCACTTTTTGCATAATTGATTCCCAAGTAATCGTATCGTTTTAATAATGGTGCTAGTCTGGTTGTAAAGTCATTCCAATTGCGACTTTCTTTAGAACTCCATAAAACTTCGGATAAAGCAGCTAATCTTGGAAAAATCATATACTCCGAGTCTTTTGGCGCCGAAAGGAATTCGGCCCATAAATTAGCTTGCCCGCCCAAAACATGTGCCGCTTCTTGCGGTGTCATTCCAGATACAACAGGATCAAACTCGTAAACTTTATTTAAAGGATTGTAAGCATCAAAAGCTAATGGCTCTTCATTTTGAGGACCTTGATAAAAATTAAAATAACAAGGAGATTCTGGAGTCATAATAACATCATGACCTTGCTGTGCTGCTTCTGTTCCTCCTTTAGTTCCTCTCCAGCTCATTACGGTAGCTTCTGGTGCTAATCCGCCTTCTAAAATTTCATCCCATCCAATAAGTTTTTTGCCTTTAGAATTGATGTATTTCTCCATTCTTTTTACAAAATAACTTTGCAGTTCATGAACATTTTTTAAGCCGTGTTCTTTCATTCTTTTTTGGCAATGCGGACATTTTTCCCAATTTGTTTTTGTTGCTTCGTCACCGCCGATATGAATATATTTTGAAGGGAATATTGTAATTACTTCATCAATTACATTCTCAAGAAACTCAAATGTAGATTCTTTTCCTGCACAGTAAATATCCGTTATTGGCCATAATCCACCAGACGGCACTCCAATACGCTGATCAAAACAAGCCAATTCTGGGTACGCAGCAATTGCACTGCTTACGTGTGCCGGCATTTCGATTTCTGGAACAACTTCTACATTTTTTGCAGTAGCATATTTTACGATTTCTTTTAATTCCTCTTGTGTTAAAAATCCGCCGTAAGTACCTTTTTGGTCAGGGTTTGTAAGCAATCTTGCATTCCATGCTAAATTTTCCTGATCGACTCTCCATGCACCAACTTCTGTTAGTTTTGGATATTTTTTAATTTCAATTCTCCAGCCTTGATCGTCTACTAAATGCAAATGTAAAACGTTCATTTTGTGCATTGCCAAGCGATCGATTGTTGCCAGAATATAATTTTTATCAAAGAAATGACGCGATAAATCCAACATTAAACCTCTCCATTGAAAGCGAGGTTCATCAGTAATCGTTACATTCGGAATTTCCCATTTTACAATTGTAACAGCATGTTTACTTTCGATTGCAGTTGGAAGTAATTGTCTAATCGTTTCTAATCCGTAGATAAAACCTGCGTTACCTTTTGCTGTAACAGTAATTGTATTGTTATTGATTTCTAATCTATAGGCTTCGTTGTGAAGATTCGAATCAACTTTAAACTGTATGTAATTGTTCTTTGGTGCTTTTGTTCCAATAATTGGGCGCCAGCCTGCTGCAGCTCCAAATTTGTTTATTAAAGCGTTTGAAATGTCTTTTTGAAAATCTGTTGCAGCAACAAATACGGTATTCTTAGAAAACTCAAATGATCCTGATTGTAAAACCACCTGATTAGGTTTTGGAATGATTTGAATGTCTTTTTCTGTAAAAACTTTTTGACTGTAACCCGAACTTAAAACGGCTAAAAATAGTAAGGTGAATAAGGGTTTTAATGTTCTCATAATTATTATTTTAATTAGGATATGATTTTAAACTGGTATATTTTTTTATCCTTCAAAAGATACTCTTTTTTAGAAAACGCTATACATTTTTCTGTGTCAGTGCAGCATTCTTAAAAAACATAATAGGAAGCATTTATGGGCTCCCTATTATATTCCTTTATTTTATAATTCTGTCAAAACGTTTGGTATACGCTCGCAGCTATTATTGAAGTAATTTGTAATGATACTATGCTTTTGTTCTAAATAAAGTTTTGATTATTTTAAACTTGCTTTTGTTTCTTTAATTGTTTTAAAGTTACTCTCAGACAAAGCATTTCCATCAAAGAAAGAAACTCCTACTGCTCCGTTTTCTTTTGCATATAAAATAGCTTCTTTCAGCTCTTTATCTGTCTTTAAGCCTGGAACATAAATTCCTGTGTTGATTTTTGTTTTTTTATCTTTTAAGTCCGCAACACCTTGTTTTGTAGCATAACCAACCCAGTCAATTTCTTCATCATAAAAACTGTTATAAATCATTGGATACACTTGATCGATATTCCATTTATCCCAACGCTGGCGCACCATATGATCTGCCATTTCTGGATAAGGAAATACTGCTGCCGTAAGGTTTTTGTTGTGTTTATGCACAATATCATAAGCATCATTAACCACAGCTTGAATAGCATTTAATCTAAAGTTTTTCCACTCCATATCGATTGAAGTATTGTGACTTTCTTTCGGGTTTTTATGGTGAATTTTTTCGAATGCTTTTACACATTCATCACAGTAACAAAAGTCAAATTGAGGTAATTCTACATCTTGAACTAAGTTATATTTTGGCAATAAACTAATTGGTAAAAAGATGTCTGGAAAACGAATATAATCTAAGTGAACACTTTCGATTCCGTCAACTTTTGCTAATTCTTCAACTAATTTTAAAACGTGCTCTCTAGATTCTTTTCTAGTTGGGCATAACCATTGGTAGTAATCTACATAAGGGCGTGTATCAAAGCAGGATTTACCTTCTTTGCTTACTTGATACCATTCTGGATGCTGCAATGCAATTGAGTCTCCAGGTCTGTTCATTGCCATAATCCAAGCGTGTACTTTTAAACCTTCTTTTGTTGCTAAAGGCACTAAGCGGCTTAAAAGCTTTGGATCTGTCGAAGTGTTTATCAGTACTTCATCAATTCCTCCATCTTTGTATTTTTTAAACTCTTTAGTATAATCTGCATCCGATTTTTTGGCATCGGCTGTAGTCCATACTCCAAATTTAAAAGTGGTTTGTTCTTCTTTTTTAGTACATGAAAAAATACTAAATGCTAATAAAAAAAGTAATAGTTTTGGTAGTTTCATAGTGGTTTATTTTGTGATTATTTTTCCATCCTGCCTTATTACAAATGTTGTATTGGTGAATGGACTTTTTACTAAAATATTATATCCTGATGAGTGATTTTCTATTGTTGGTTTTAAAATTTTACCATCAACACTAATGCTTTTTGTGGTAAGATCTGTGATAGACTTTGCCCAAGTTTTATGTTTTTCAAAATATCCTTTTTGAGCACGATATAAAGAATACAATTCCCATCTTACTTTTTCGTCTTGCGGAATTGTAAAGCTATCTTTTCCTTCTTTAGAGGAGAAATAAACATAACCCCATTTTTCTGGCTCATGCATGTTGATTACACCCATTGGCGACCAAACCCAGTTGTACTCAGGCAAAAATTTTCCTTCGGCATCTTTCTTTCTCTCATAAGTTCCATTTTTAACACTGTGCTGCCAGTTGACTCTCGAAAAATTGACTCTCCAAAATTTATCTGCTGGAACATTTTGATCAAAGAATGTGGTTTTGTAAGCTGCCCACGGAATGGCCATTTCTAAAACCCAGCCTTCATCTGTATCATTTGGATTATTAAGTGTTCCGTTAACTTTTACTGCCGATTTTAAACCTGGAATATTCCAATCGTTTGCCACGACAATATCGCTTTCTCTATAAGGTTTTGTCAGGAACAAATCCCAAGCTGTATTTAAAGCGTTTATTTCTAATTCGTAATAGTTAAAAGTATCACTGTCTGGATCAACAAAAACTTCAAAATCATTGTTGTAAAAAATAATGGTATCGCGTTGTTTTAAATTTGCCCAAACGTGCGGTTCTTCCATTTTTGCTAATATATAGAAATTGGTTTCATCCCAAAGCATTTTTACTTTGGTTGCATACTTTGGTTTTACACCATTTTCAATATCTTCAAAAAGATCTGTCCAATCTGCTTTACTCCACGAAGCATCAGATTCGTCTCCGTCAATTACGATTGGTTTGGTTGTTTTTGCCGCAACATACGTTTTAGGAATAACTGGTTTCTTTGACTGCGAATACGCAGTTATCGAAATCAAGCCTAAAGCAACAGCAAGCCATTTAAGTTTTAAAACCATCTCTTTTTTATAAACTGTTATCTTTTGTAAACTGAACTACTTCACTTAATTTACCAAATGCGATAGCAACAACTGTATCGGCTGCACCATAATAAACGGCTAATTTATCTTCTTCTGTGTCATGCAAAGCTGCACATGGGAAAACTACGTTTGGTACATCTCCAACCATTTCATAAAGCTCTGCAGGTCCTAATAAATAAGGCTGTGTTCTGTATTTAACTTTGTCTGGAGAATCAACATCTAAAAGTGCTGAACCCATGGCATAACGGAAACCGTTGCAAGTATTAATAACTCCGTGGTAGATCATTAACCAGCCTTCGTTTGTAAGAATTGGAATTGGTCCTGCTCCAATTTTGGTACACTGCCAAGCACTATCTTCAAAAGGAGTTGGTTTCATTACCAAACGGTGTTCTCCCCAGTATTTCATATCCGGGCTGTAACTAATCCAAATATCTCCAAAAGGTGTATGTCCGTTATCACTTGGACGACTTAACATAGCGTATTTTCCGTTGATTTTTTGCGGGAACAAAACACCATTTCTATTGAATGGTAAATAAGCATTTTCACATTGAAAAAACTCTTTAAAATCAAATGTATATCCAATACCAATCGTTGGTCCGTTGTAACCATTACACCAAGTAATCCAGTAACGATCTTCGATAAAAACAACACGTGGATCATATTTATAAGCAGATTCGATCATATCTGTATTACCTGCTTTCATTTCGATTGGTTCATGATTAATTTCCCAGTCGATTCCGTTTTTACTAAAACCAGCAAAAATGTTCATTTGAACTGCTTTATTATCACATCGGAAAACTCCTGCAAACCCATCTTCAAAAGGAACTACAGCACTATTAAAAATACTGTTTGATGATGGAATAGCATATCTTTCAATAATTGGATTTTCAGTGTATCTCCACATTACATCATTACTGTTTTCAGGTCTGTCTTGCCAAGGAATAGTGCTCATTTTTATATTTTTTGTTTATTGTTTTTTTTCTGTTGTTTGTTGTAAAGACTTGGTTCTTCTTGTTACTCTCAATTTTGTCCTTTCGACTGAAAGAGGAAATCACAATAGAAGCTCCGTTATCAAAATCGTCAATCTTTGTTAATTCCCGAGTGTGATTCCTCGTTCCTCGGAATGACAAACTGCGGCGCAAAGTTTTCTATTTTTAAACACATAGAAACATAGTTTTTAAAATTTAAAAAGTGGTTTTGGTTAGTTCAAAAGATGCAGCTATATGTGTGGAACCTTATCTTTTGTAATTTTTCTTTTCTAATCGTAAAAATCTATGTTTCTATTGTGTTTACTATTTTTCTTAATCTGTTATTTTTCGAACTTTATCCAGCCATGTGAATTTTAAAATTATCATTGTTACTAAAAATACCAATAACGCAACAAAGGCTTTTGGATAATCTCTGATAACAAAATAAATTGGAAGTAAAATCATACTTGACTGCCACACAATTCCGATTACACAATTTAGCATATCTTTCCAGAAATCGTTGTTCTTTTCGAATTTTTGATCTTCTACTTTTAATGTTTTATAAACTGGTCCCCACCATCCCCAAGGTCTAACATTGGTATAGAAAGATCTTAAAACTTCCATATCTGTAGGTTTACTTAAAAACGTTCCTAAAAGACAGCCTAAAATTGAGAATCCAAATATTGCTGGAAATAAGTAAATTGCCTGTACTTGTGATAAATCATACAAAAATGTTCCTTCTGCAAATGTTCCTTTATACTGTCCTAGAACAAACTGTAAAGAAGCCACAATTAAACCTGCAAACATTCCCCAGAAGTATCCCCAACCGTTAAAACGCCACCAAATCCATTTTAAAAAGTTCGCCGCCACATAACCGCCGTACAATGCACTTGTAATCCATAAGGTTAAAGAATTAATCGATTCTGCGAAAAATCCCATAAAAACTCCCAAACCAACAACTACGAACGAAGATATCTGACTTACTTTTATATAATGTGCATTTGATGCAACAGGCTTGAAGTATTTTTTATAAATATCATTTACAATATAAGCTGGTCCCGCATTTACAAAAGCAGAGAATCCAGACATAAAAGCAGCTAATAAACCTGCTAATAAAAGTCCTTTAATACCTACTGGAAGATATAAATTAACCACTTTTGGCATTAATAATTCTAAATCGGCTCCAGTTAAATTTAAATTAGCATTTAATTCCGGCGCTAAATTTATCAAGGCAATTACAACAATTCCTGTAATTAATAAATATCTTGGAATAAATAAAATCAAGTTCGTAAAACCACTCATATAAGCAGCTTCTTTTACAGATTTTGTAGACAAAATTCTTTGTAAATCGTAACTTGGCGTTGGTCCTGCAACACTGGCGAAGAAACCTTTAAACAATGTCATTCCGATAAAAGCGCCAAACATTTTATAACCTTCTGAATCAATTAAATTATTGAAGGTCTGAAACTTTTCGCTCCACTGCGTTTCAAACTGCCATCCAAAGAAGACGTTTTTCCATTCTTCGGTAATTACGGAGTTTATTTGAATATCGGTGTAATTTACAAAAGCGTAACCAGCAATTAAAACGCTGGCAATAATCATAATTAAATATTGCACAACTTCAGTTGCAACTACAGAGAACATCCCACCTTTTACAGTATAAATTGTAGTTAAAAATATGATTATTAAAGCATAAGATCGCTCAGAAGTTAGTAGAATTAAATCGCCAGAATGAAGCGTTAAATCCCAAGGAAGAATAATGGTTATAAATTTCCCAATTCCTTCAAAAAAATAGGCAATGAAACCTATTGTAGAAATAATAGCAAAAATTGCGACAATAATATGAGATGCTTTTCCGGCTTTATCATTTCCAAAACGAGTTAAAATCCATTCAGAACCCGTCATTACTTTTGACCTTCGTATCCAAACGGCGAGAAACATCATTACAAAAATCTGATTCCAAATTGGCCAAAGCCACATAAACATAAAACTTTTTACGCCGTATAAAAACAGTACTCCAATCATCCAGGAAGTTCCTGAAACATCAAACATTCCTGATCCGTTGCTTAAACCTAAAAAATACCATTTGATTGTTTTTCCGCCAAGGAAATAATCATCTAAACCTTTTGAAGCTTTTCTGGAAATCCAGATTCCTATTCCTACTGATAGCACAATGTATGCTATGATGATTGATATGTCAATGATATTCATTAATTATAATATTGATTTTTGGGGTTAGTTAAATTTATGTTGGTTTTCAGTTTTTATTCGTGATAATTTTACACCAATAACGTTGATCTATTGTTTCGGCTTTTATGACATGGACTGCCATGTAAAGCCTCAGGATTTGAAGATGTTGATCCTACATAGATTTTAGAATCTTTAAGAAAAACTTGGTAATAACACGGTATTGATCTTTTGTAAGCATGACTTGATATTTTATAAAGTTGAGTGGCTTTCTTTGCGGTAAAATCAAGTTTTTTTCCAGCGGTTTTAAATAAAAAATTTCTCAAATCACTAATTACTGTTTGTTTTACAAAGAAAGCTTGTTGACTATTATTTTTAATTTGCTTTATTTTACAGCTTACTATTAGAATTGAAAACAAAACCTATAAGTAAAGCCATTCATTAAAAAAAATAATAATTTAACTTTAAATTTATACAAAATTGAATTTTACTTAAATTATTTTAGACAAACGACATCTAAACAAAGACAAACATCAAAAAAGGCCGCAAAATATACTTTGAATTATGAATTTTAGTACAAGCAAATTATATCGAATACCATTACAATATCATATCCTTTTTTGGCTTACTTATTTCTTGTTTAATACTTTTCGCTGGGGAATTTATTTTAATGATTACGGCTACTCTTTCAAGACTAATTTACTGGGCTTCCCTATTCACATGACCTTGTGCTACTTGAATATTCTTGTCTTCATGCCTTATTTGGTTTATCGAAAAAAGTATCTTTTATATATCCTTGCGGTATTGTCTTCGATATTTATAATGGTTATTATAAAGTTCAACCTTACGTATTTATTAATAAATCATGATGTTTGGCCGGAAGGACCAGAAACTATCGATAAACTTTCGCTCAACTACACGATTGATATGATGATTGGCGAATTGTATGTAATCACTTTTGTTACGGCTATTAAGATTACATTAGATTTCATGAAGGAGCAAAAACGAGTAACTGATCTTGAAAAATCACAATTAGAAACAGAATTATTGTTTTTGAAATCTCAAATATCACCGCATTTTCTCTTCAATACACTTAACAATATTTATTCGCTGTCTGTCGAAAAGTCAAACAAAGCACCTAAAATTGTTCTTAAGCTTTCAGAGTTAATGCGTTATATGTTGTATGACACAAAAAACACTCGACAATCGCTGGAGAATGAAATATTATGTATTCAGAATTATCTTGATCTGGAACGAATTAGAAATGACGATCGATTGGTAATAAACATGTCTGTTTCTGGCGATATTCATGACAAAGAAATTGCACCTATTATATTATTGACTTTTATCGAAAATGCTTTTAAACATGGTGTAAACAAGAACACTGGAAAGGTTGTGATTGATATAAATTTTAAGGTAAAAGGTAATTTCCTGCATTTTACAGTTTCAAACCCACAGCCTGAAATCACTGCTCTTGAAGACAATTTTAATGTATCAAGCGGTATAGGTATCGAGAATGTCAAAAAAAGGTTAGAACTGGGTTATAATAAAAACGAGTATAACCTTTCATTTAAGAAGAAAAAGAATATTTTTGTCGTAAAGCTTGTAATTAAAGTCACTTAAGACGACTTTTCTTATATTAAATTTTATACGCTGCATTATTTTGCTTAAAAAGTAATAATAGAGAAATGAAAATAAATTGTTTGATTATAGATGACGAGCCGTTGGCTATTAATGTTATTAAAAATTATTTAGAACCACTTGAAAATTTTGAGGTCATAAATACTTTTAGTAACCCAATAGAAGGTTTAAATTTTGTAAAAAACAACAAAGTTGATGTCATTTTTCTAGACATTAATATGCCAGTTCTTGATGGTATTAATTTTATAAAAAGCCTGGAAGATCCGCCTTTGCTTATTATTACTAGTGCGTACAGTCAATTTGCAATAGAAACTTACGAACTTGATGTATTGGATTTCTTAGTAAAACCTATCGAGTTTCCGAGGTTAATGAAAGCGTTGAATAAAATCAGTAAAAGACTGGAAAGTAAAACCAATCCGACTCCTGAAAATTCTGCTGAAAATCCTTTTATTTTTATCAAAATAGATAAGAAAAGAATGAAGAAGATTTTCCTGAATGAGATTTTGGTTATCGAAAGCTTAAAAGATTATTTAAAAATAAGCACCTTAACGGGGAAATACATTATACACAGCACCTTATCTGACTTTACCGATTTACTTCCTGAAAGAAATTTTCTAAGAATACATAGATCGTATACTGTTGCCATTGATAAAATCGACGCTGTTGAAGGAAACAGTGTAGAAATCGAAGGCTTAAGATATGTAATTGGCAGATCGTATATGGAGCATGTAAAACAAAGAATTTTAAATTCTGCTAACTAACTTTTACAAATTACAATTCCAGAATTTCAATCTGCGAACCATCAATATCACTTGTAACGTACAATTGACAGGAAAGCCGAATATTCTCAGCCGTATATCCAAGTTTAGATAATGTCGCTGGTTCGTTTCGATCTTTTTTTAACGCATTTCCTTCAACACCATTTAATTTGATGATGCAAGTGGCACATCTGCCAACGCCGCCGCATTCGCCAAAATCATCTAAAAAAAGCTTATCTCGAAGCAAAAACATCAAACTGGGATATTCGTGTACATAAGTTTCAATTGTACGAATTGCACCGTTGTATATAACAGTAAAGCAAATACTCTTTCTATCTATAATCAAAACTCAGGTTATTTATTGTTGAGCAAAAAATCTCTCAAGATAACTGCATGATTTATTACAGGATCTTTTGCGGCATATAATAATGTCAAAGATTTCTTTTCTGCCATATTTCTTAAACGCGTCGTTTCTTCACTTTTTAGATTCAATTCTTGAATGTAACGTTTAGTAAATTCTGCGTAACGTTCCTCCTTATGAGCAAACCATTTACGTAATTCTGTCGATGGTGTAATTTCTATATCCCATTCATCAAAACTTAAATCTGTTTTACTAAGTCCACGCGGCCATAATCGGTCAACAAGTATTCGGTACGTTCCGTCACTTGTTTTATTATCATAAACCCTTTTTATAATTATAGTCTTCATTTTTATTAGCTTCTTTTGCAGCTGATCCTTCATTATTTATTAGAAACAAAAAATCAGAAACAGCAGCAATAACAACTCATTCTATAAATTTACAAATTAATTGACAATTTGAAAACGTCATCTTATGAGTTCTTCCTATTTTATTAAAAAAGTTAGAAATTTAAAATCCCTATACGCTATTTTAAATAAATTTAATATTGTCTGCTGTTTTTTAATTCTAATTTAAAAAATAAATTAAATTTGTGTCAACCCATAAAACACAAAGCAATGAGTTTAAAAGATTTATTAGACAATAGTAAAGACAAAAGTCTGTCAGAACAAAAGTGGCATATGTTAAGACAATTTATCACTAAACGTTTACTTACTGGCGGAAATGCAACCATTGCCGAATTAAGTGCTGAAATACAATCGAGCGTTCCAACGGTGACTAAAGCTGTTAACGAATTATTGGCTGAAGGTTATGTTGTTGATATGGGTAAAATTACAAACAGCGGCGGAAGGCGACCTTCATTGTTTAGCATTAATCCAACTTGTGCTTATTTTCTTGGGGTTGAAGTAGGATTAACAAGTATGTCGATCGGACTTCAAAATATTAAAAATGAGTTAGTAAGTATAGAACTTGGCACCTCTTTTACTTTAGAAAACACGCAAGAATCTTTATTACAATTTTGCAATCTTATCAATTCTTTTATCGAAGACAGCTCTGTTGAGAAAAAATTGATTGTAGGAGTCTGCATCAACTTTTCTGGCCGAATCAATTCAATGGAAGGTTTTAGTTATAATTACTTCTTTAGTGAAAATAGACCTTTAACAGAGATAATATCTGAACAATTAGATCTTCCCGTTCATTTAGAAAATGATACTCGTGCAATGGCGTTTGGTGAATATTGTGAGGGTGTTGTCGACGATGAGCAAAACATAATCTTTGTAAATTACAGCTGGGGAGTTGCTATCGGGATGATTACAGATGGAAAACTTTATTATGGTAAATCAGGCTATTCTGGAGAGTTTGGACATAGTACTATTTTTAATAATGAAATCATGTGCAAATGCGGAAAATTAGGTTGTTTAGAAACCGAAATATCGGGTTGGTCACTTGTAAACCAATTTAAAGAAGCCGTAAAAGAAGGCAAACAATCTAAAGTTGTTCTTGACGATTCTTCATCAGAACTGCAGCATCACACTATTATAAAAGGAGCCATAAATCTAGAAGATACACTTTGTGTTGACCTTGTAACACAGCAAAGCGAAAAAATGGGACGTTATTTATCTATTCTGCTTAACATCTTCAATCCTGATCTACTGGTAATTGGAGGAGATTTCGCACAGTTAGGCGACTATTCTTTACTGCCTATTCAGTCTGCATTAAAAAAATATTCATTAGGTTTAGTTAACCGTGATATGAAGCTTAAAAAATCTACTTTAGGCCGTCGTGCGGGCGTTATTGGCGCTTGCTGCGTTATAAAGGAAAAGATGTTATTTCCTCTAATCAACAACTAATTTTTAGTTTTCTTTCTTAATTATTAAAATATTTTAATAACTAAAGTTATTATATTAAAATATTTTATATCTTTACTTCATAATAATAAAATAATTTATTCATAAAGTTATCATAACCTTGATTAAGCTGTTAAAATTTAATCAATCTATAATAACTAAAAAAAATGAATATTGATTTTATTGTTATGAAGCACGCAGCATAAACAATTCATTAAACTAGAGGTTTACAAAATCCTCAAAAAAAAACAAAAACAGGAAGGAGAAAAAGGAGAATACAAATTTTTATACGTAACAATAGAATTAAAGATCATAGAGAATTATCAATAGAACCAATTGCATACCCCATTTATTTTCTAGTCATAAAAAAGCCAGCTAATGCTGGAAACATAGCTGGCAAGTTCCTGTAAGGAACAATGATTGGAGAATAAACATATAGACCTTTAACAAAGTTATTATTAACCAAACCATTACAAAAGTATGAAATTATTGCCTAAAAGTAAACCTAAAAATTATAGGTTTATTCCTAAACACGTAAAAGTTATTAAATTAACATCTACGTTACTTTTAGTTTTTACTATGCAGTTAGCAGATGCAAAAACGGAAAGAAGTATTGTTTTTACAGATAAAAATGTAAAAAAGAACGACCCTATTCAAAAGAAAGTAACCGGAAAAGTGACCAATGAAAAAGGAGAATCACTGCCGGGTGTAAATATCGTTGCTAAAGGAACTAATGTAAGCACACAAACAGATTTTGACGGAAACTTTGCTTTTGAAGTTCCAGATAATGCTACAACTTTAATTGTTACCTATATAGGTTTACAAGATCAGGAAGTAACAATAACAGGAGGTTCTCTTAACATTGTTTTGAAAGAAATTGGACAGCAGATGAATGAGGTAATTGTAGTAGGATATGGTTCTCAAAACAGAAGAACTTTGAGTACTGCAGTTTCTAAACTGGACAAAAAAGTTTTAGAAAATGTTCCATATTCAAACGTAACGCAGTCTTTGCAAGGAAGTGTAACTGGTTTGGTGGTTAAAACTTCATCTGGTCAGCCCGGAAAAGCATCCAATGTGATAGTCCGAGGAGGTACATCTATCGACAACCCTTCTGGAGCAACACCTTTATATATTGTTGACGGTGTAATTCGTACGCAGATTGATGATATAAATTCAGCTGATATAGCTTCGCTTCAAGTTTTAAAAGATGCTGCTGCTACTTCTATTTACGGTGCAAGAGCTTCAAATGGTGTAATTATCATTACTACTACAACAGGAAAAGCAGGTAAACTAAAAGTTACTTATAATGCCTCTACGCAAATCAGTCATGTTGCAAAAAAATATAACTTTATGGATGGGGGAGATTATATTAAATTTCAACGTCAAGGTTTGTATAATGCTGCAGAACTTGCTGGACTTTCAACAACTACTGGTATTGCGAGATTAGGACAATTAACTGGTGCTACGCCAGCAGGAACAGGAAATAATTTACAAAGTAATACTCCTTTTGCAACCTTACTAAAGTCTAATTTATCTGCAGATACCGTTAGTCAATTGCAGGCAAAAGGCTGGCAGGAAATCGCAGATCCATTAAATCCAAGTAATACTATTATCTACAAAAGTACGGATTGGAACGATGTTTTATTTCAGAGTGCTGTAACGCAAAATCATAATCTTGGTTTCAGCGGAGGTACTGATACCGGCGTATTCGATTTGAGTCTTGGTTATTTAAAAGGCGATGGAATTACCATTTTTACAGGGTATCAAAGATTTACAAGTAAATTGAATGCATCATTAAAAGTTGCTGATAATTTTACTTTAAACGGACGTGTGTTATTTTCTAAATCGAGTAATAATCAAGTTGTTGCCAATAGTGTTGTTTTCAACAGATATTTAGGAAACTCACCTACTACAAAAATGTATTTAGAAGATGGTTCATTGGCTCCAGGTCAAAACAACATCAACGGAAATCCATTATATCAAATGGGTAAAGTAAAAGGAATCAACGAAAACAATAAACTGCAAATGAGTGTAGACGGTGAATTAAAACTGGCAACAGACTTTACCTTCACTCCTTCTATGTCTCTTTACAGCGAAAACGAAAATGACAATACTTTTCAACAGGCTTTTTTAAGCGGCAGCAGCGGATTAGTTGATAATACACGTACGGCAACTCGATTAAGCAATCAAATTTATCAAGTACAATACGAAGGAGTTTTTGCTTATAAAAAAGGATGGGATGCGATTGGTGATTTTGATGCAAAATTAGGAGCTTCAAAATACGACAGAACAATTAAAGCTTTTAATGCTTCAGGAAAAGGAAGTCCTTCTGATTTAGCACAAACTTTAGATTCGTCTCCAGTTCCTGTTTCGGTTTACAGCAACAATACTAAATTAGTTTTAAACAGTGTATTTGGCCGTTTAAACTATGATTATAAAAACAGATATTTTGCTACAGCTTCTTTCCGTTATGACGGTTCATCAAGTTTAGGTCCAGATAATAGATATGGATTTTTCCCTGGAATATCTGCAGGATGGAATATGCAGGAAGAAAAATTTTGGGCAAATGTAATGCCTAAATTCTTCTCATCTCTTAAACTTCGTGGTAGTTATGGAGTAAATGGTAACTTAGGAACTCTGGGAGATTTTCAGGCTGGCGGATTGTATGCTGGTACAACAAACGGACTTCCGAACAGCTACAACGGACAATCGGCAATTATTAATTCTCAAATTGCTAATCCAGGTTTAAAATGGGAACAATCTGAAACAATCAACGGTGGTTTTGATATCGGATTTAATGGAGATAAGATTAGAATTATTGGAGATTTCTACAACAAGTTAACTTCAGATTTATTAACGAATTTGACTTTACCTTCAAATAGTGGTTTCTCTACCGTTTTAACCAATTTAGGAGGATTAAGAAGTAAAGGTTTTGAGCTTGAAGTACAAGCAAATGTTTACAATCAAAATGATTGGAAAATCAATGTTGGAGCAAACGTTTCGCACAATACAAACACAGTTGAAAAGCTTCCATTTAATGGAAACACAAATAACAGAATTGGCGGAACTGAAATTTACGATGTAAAAAGCGGAACTTATAAATATGTAGGCGGATTGCAGGAAGGTCAAAAAATTGGAGATTTCTATGCGCACAAACAACTATACATTCTTTCTACTCAAGCTGAAGCCGATGCTTACAACTTAAAAGTTAAAGATACGTACGTAACAAAAACAGCTGCAAACGGTGGAAACCCAACTGGTAAAAAATTCGCTGGAGATGCCGTATTTGAAGATACTGATAATAATGGTGTAATCGACAGCCGAGACAGACAATATATGGGGAATATGTTCCCAACATTTGTGGGAGGTTTTAATTTTGATGCTGCTTACAAAGGGTTTTCTTTAACAGTTAGAACAGATTATTCGTTAGGAGCTACAATTTACAACGAAGCAAGAGCACGTTTCTTAGGTCAGTTTCAAGGAAACTATGGCTTATTAGCCGAAAGTGCACAAGCTTGGCAAAAAGAAGGTGATATTACTGATGTTCCTCGTTACCGTTGGGCAGATCAAACGAATCAAAATAACTTATTTAGATCAGAAGCAAGCGGTGCTGCTTACAACACCAATATGTTTCAAGGTAACAGCCGTTACTACGAAAGCGGAGATTACTTATGTATTAGAGAAATCACATTCAGTTACAACTTTCCAAAATCGTTAGTCGAAAAAGCAAGATTAACATCATTTCGTTTGTACGTAACCGGAAGCAATTTATACTACTTTACTAAATACAAAGGATTAAGCCCTGAAGTGCAAGGTATCGACGGAGGATCTAGTTTAGGATTAAACGCTGCAGGATCTACTGGTACATATCCAGTGCCTAGAAACATTATACTTGGTTTAAATATCGGTTTGTAAATTTTTAATACTAAAATCATGAAAAAGAAATTTCTTTTATATTCTATACTATTTGCTGGTTTCTCTCTATTCACCTCTTGTCAGGACGAACTAGAATTAACATCTGATAGTGTCATTACCTCAGATAGTTTTTGGAAAACAGAAGACGACGCAAAGGCTGGTGTAAACGGTATGTATGTTAACTTCAGAATCCAAACACAGCAAAATTATTATCTTCTTGGAGGTGCAAGAAGTGCCGAAATAACTGGAGGAGTTCAATCTCCATTAACATTAGCAAATTATTACAATAACAACCTTACACCTCAAAACATCGATGTTGATTGGGCTGGATTGTACACTACAATACATCAGGCGAATTTGATTTTAAAGTATGTACCGCAAATTCCATTTAGTCCAAGTACGGTAAAAGAGCAAAAAAGATACATTGCACAAGCGTATACAATGCGTGCTTTATGCTACTTTATCATGGCGCGTTCGTGGGGAGGTGTTCCAATTGTAACAGAACCAACAGAAAATACTAATCAATCACAGTATATTATTCCGCGTAACACAATCGAAGAAACATTTGCTTTTATTAAATCAGACATTGATAAAGCAATTGCAAACTTCCCTGATACAGCAAATAATACAATTCAATTAGCGCTTCCATCCGTACAAGCCTTAAAAGCGGATGTCTATTTATGGACAGCAAAACAATTAAGCGGCGGAACAGCAGATTTAAACACTGCTTTAGCTTCTGTGAATGCCATACCAGGAACTCCAACTTTATTGCCTAACTTTAAAGATGTTTTTGCTTATGATAAAAAAGGAAATGCCGAAGTACTTTTTGCAGTTCGTTATTCACTTGCAGACTTACCGTCTTCATTGTTAGACAACTGGAATCAATTTATGTTTGTTGGTCCAAGTGATTTTGCTCCATTAACAGCTGCGCAGGCAACTGCAGTTTTTGGAACACTGGGAACAGGATCTGGAAATGCAGGTATTTCGAGAGTACAGCCAGATATTACCAAATTTAATTTTGCTTCTACAGATACTAGAAAAGCAGCAACTTATTTAACTTTATACAATGGTGCAACTCCTGTTGTTACAGGATTAGTGAAATACAACGGAACTGTTGACGGTACAATTAGACGATTTGTAAGTGATATTATCATTTACCGCTGGGCTGATGTTTTATTAATGAAAGCTGAAATTAAAAATGCTTTAGGTCAAGATCCCTCAACAGAAATGAATTTGGTTATGAAAAGAGCCGATGCAACAGCCTCTTTTACAAATGGTTCACAAACAGCAAATGATGATCTTATTTTAAAAGAACGTTTAAAAGAATTGGCTTTTGAAGGTAAATCATGGTGGGATTTAGTTCGTTTCAACAAAACAAACCTAGTATCATCTATGACAGCTGGCAAAGAAGTTTTGTTCCCAATCTCTCAGAATACAATCAATTTCAATCCAAAAATTGTTCAAAATCCGCTTAGCAAATAAAATTTAAAAAATATAAGTTTAAAATCAGGCTGAGAATCTAAAACGTTCTCAGTCTGATTCAAACAAAATACATCAATAATAAAAAAATACAATCATGAAAATTGAACATTTACAAGGTCTTATCTCTGCACCTTTTACTCCATTCGACAGCAGCGGAAAATTAGATTTAAGCTTGATTCCTCCTTATTACGCTTTCTTAAAAAGAAACGGAGTTACCGGTGCATTCATCATTGGTTCAACTGGAGAAGGTGTTTCTATTTCGCTTGAAGAAAAGAAAGCTGTAGCACAGGCTTGGGCTGATTGCTCTAATCACGATGCCGATTTTAAAGTAATGGTTTTTCTTGGAGGAACTTCGCTTACTGACTGTATCGAATTAGCAAAACACTCTTATGAAATTGGTTTATATGCCGTTTCTATAACTGCACCATTTTATTTCAAACCATCAAGCGTTGATACATTGGCAGAAATTTGTATTAAAGTTGGAGAAAGTGTTCCAAATATGCCTTTGTACTATTATCATATTCCAGTATTAACAGGAGTAAATATTGCAATGTTTGATTTAGTTAGAGCATTAGACGGAAAACTGCCAAACTTCGCAGGCGTGAAATATACACATGAAGATTTCATGGATTTTCAAAGCTGCATGAGTTATGCTGATGGAAAGTTTGATATGCTTTGGGGACGTGACGAAAATATGCTTTCTGCATTGGTTTTAGGTGCAAAAGGTGCTGTAGGAAGTACGTTTAACTATGCTGCTCCATTATACTATGATTTAATCGACGCTTTTAATGCAAACGATTTGGTGAAGGCACGTAAACTGCAGCAAAAATCTATTGATATGATTCGTTTCTTAGGGAAATACGGTGGAATTTCTGTTGGAAAAGCCTACATGAAATTGGTTGGACATGATTTAGGCGAATTTAGATTACCAGTTAAAAACATGAGCGCGGCACAATTTGAGTTATTCAAAAAAGATGTTGAAGGTTTAAATTTTGATGAATTTAAATCAAAATAATTAAGTTCGTTTTTCTAAAACAAGCCTTTATGAATACTGTATTTTCTTCTTTAATTTTTACCTTTTTTATGATGTCGACAACAATAAGTTCAGCGCAAAAAACAACTATAAAAAGCGTCGAATGGCAAAAAGCCGCGCAATTACAAAATGAAGACGGAAGCCTGTCTTTAGGTTTTGCAGGCCCTATTAACGGAGTTTATAATGACGTTTTTATTACGGCAGGCGGAGCAAATTTTCCAGATAAAAAGCCTTGGGAAGGAGGAAAAAAACACTATTCGAAAGAAATTCATGTTTTAGAAAAAATCAAAGACCAATATCAATGGAATAAGAAAAATTCTGTTTCATTGCCAGAACCTATCGCTTATTCAGGAAGTACATCGACAAGTCTTGGAATTGTATATGTGGGAGGAGAAAATGAAAACGGACTTTCTAAAAAAGCATATCTTTTAAAATGGAACAGCAAGCAAAATGAAATCGAACTACAATCACTGCCCGATTTTCCAATCGCCGTTACCAATATTGCCTTGACTAGTTTAAATAATATAGTATATGCGATTGGCGGAGACGAAGCTGCAAAATCATCTGATTTGGTTTTTAGTATTGATTTAAATGCTGCTGAATCTGAATGGAAATCACTTCCTAAATTGCCATTTGCTTTAGCGAACTCAGTTGCAGTAATTCAGAAAGATAAAAACGAAACCAATATTTATATCATTGGCGGAAGAACAAAAACACCATCAGGAATAAGTGATTTACACAATACTACATTGGTTTTTAATTTAAAAAGTCAAACTTGGGAAAGTAAAGCCATAATTACTGACGGTAAAAACACGACGAATTTTTCTGCTGGTGCAGGTGTCGCTTTCGGAAATCAATACATTTTGATTACCGGCGGAGATAACGGAACTACTTTTCATAAAATCGAAACGTATTTATCTCAAATTTCAAAAGCTTCTTCAGAAGAAGAAAAATCAAAGCTTATTGCAGAGAAAAACATATTAAATACAACGCATAAAGGTTTTTACAATGCTGTTTTACTTTACAACACACAAACAAATAAATGGTCAAAAATTGGAGAACTTCCCTTTCTTGCGCATGTAACGACACCGGCAGTGTTATGGAACAATAAAATTGTTTTATCGAATGGAGAAATCAAACCAGGAATACGCACGCCAAATGTCATGATAGGAAGTATCAAATAATATATTTTAAGCTTAAAATCTAATACGTTTTTAAAAACTGCTAGATCTACCAAAACACAATCAAAAAAAAACCACATCAAAAAAAATGAAAAACTCTAAATATTATCCTTGGTTAGTAGTCGCCTTACTTTGGATTGTAGCGCTACTAAATTACATGGACAGGCAAATGCTTGCTACTATGAGACCATCGATGGAAAATGATATTCCAGAATTAGTGTCTGGTGAAAACTTTGGACGTTTAATGGCTATTTTTCTTTGGATTTATGCTTTAATGAGTCCAATATCAGGAATTATTGCCGATAAGTTAAATAGAAAATGGCTTATTATAGGCAGTTTGTTTGTTTGGTCTGCGGTTACTTATGCAATGGGTTACGCGACAACGTATAATCAAATTTATTGGCTTCGAGCTGTTATGGGTGTAAGTGAAGCTTTATATATTCCAGCTGGTTTGTCTCTAATTGCCGATTTTCATCAGCAAAAAACGAGATCACTTGCTATTGGTATTCATATGACTGGTTTATATGTAGGTTCGGCATTGGGTGGTTTTGGCGCTACGATTGCGGCTAAATTTTCTTGGCATACTACTTTTCATCATTTTGGTATTGTGGGTATTGTTTATTCATTCATTTTAGTTTTCTTATTAAGTGAGAAAAAAGTTGAAACTAAAACTTTAGATTCTGAATTTAATAAAACGCATGAAAAAGATCCATTGTTCAAAGGTCTGGCGTTATTATTTACCAATATTTCATTTTGGGTAATTCTGTTTTATTTTGCTATCATAAGTTTACCGGGCTGGGCAACTAAAAACTGGCTTCCTACCCTATTCTCGGACAACTTGGGTATTTCAATGGATCAGGCTGGACCTTTAGCAACAATCACCATTTCATTTTCATCATTATTAGGAGTTCTATTTGGAGGTATTTTATCAGACAAATGGGTTCAAAAAAATATAAGAGGAAGAGTTTATACCAGTGCAATAGGTTTAAGCTTAACAATTCCAGCATTAATGTTAATTGGTTTTGGACATTCATTATGGCACGTGGTTGGCGCAGTTTTATGTTTTGGTATAGGATACGGAATGTTTGATGCCAATAATATGCCCATTATCTGTCAGTTTGTTTCTTCAAAACACAGAGCCACCGCATATGGCGTTTTGAATATGACAGGCGTTGCCTGCGGTGCATTAGTTACTTCTTTGCTTGGTAAATCAGCCGATACCGGCAGCTTAGGTTATGGTTTTTCCTTAATGGCTGGTGTCGTTCTGATTGCATTGATCGCTCAAATCAGCTTTTTACGTCCTAAAGTAAATGATTTTGCCGATGCATAAAGCGTAGCGTAATCCCTTAATTTATTTATCCTGAAAATTAATTAGTTGGCTTTTGGTTTTATAAGTCAGGGCGGAGCCTTGCGCTCTGCCCAGCTTATAATGTATTAAGTTTTAAAAATTTAATTAGAAAATGAGAATACTGAATCGAAATTTACTTCTGCTCGCCTTGTTTATTTTTGTGCTCGTTCACACTAAAATAAATGCGCAGCAAAACACCGTAAAAGTTGCCTGTATCGGAGATTCTGTGACAGCTGGATATCTACTAGCCAATTCTAAAACAGAATCATATCCTTCGCAGCTGCAAATTTTACTGGGTAATAAATTTGAAGTTCAAAATTTTGGGCACAGCGGTGCAACACTCTTAAAAAAAGGAAGTAAGCCTTATTATAAAACAGAAGAATGTGCCAAAGCTATTGCCTATAAACCAGATATTGCAATTATTCATTTAGGCTTAAACGACACTGATCCTAGAAACTGGCCAAATTATAGAGAAGATTTTAATGCTGATTATTCTTGGATTATCGATACTTTAAAAAAGCAAAATCCAAAAGTAAAAATATACATCTGCCGCATGACACCCATTTTTAACGAACACAATCGTTTTAAATCGGGAACACGCGATTGGTTTTGGCAGATTCAGGAACATATCTCTGAAATTGCAGCGGCAAATGATGTAAAACTCATTGATCTTCATGAAAAATTATACAATCGTCCAGATCTTTTTCCAGATGCTTTACATCCAATAAAAGAAGGTGCAGCGATCCTAGCGCAGACTGTTTACGAAAATATTTCTCAGAATTTTGGAGGTTTAAAACTTGGCGCCGTTTTCAGCGATAATATGATACTTCAGCGTGAAAAGCCAATTGTAATTTACGGAAACGCAAATGGAGGCAGTAAAGTTGAAGTACTTTTTGACAATCAAAAAGAAATCGTAACCACAAATGAATATGGAAAATGGAAAGCCGTTTTTCCAGCAATGAAATCTGGCGGAACACATCAAATTAAAATTTCATCTGACAAAAAAAGCATTGTTTTAAAGAATATTTTAATTGGAGATATATGGTTTTGCTCAGGACAATCGAATATAGCATTTCCACTGAAAAATGCCGAAAACGGGACTTCGGTCATTAAAAACGCACAAAGCAATACAACATTACGTCTTTTTAATTTTGAAGTTCTTCAGGAAACAGAGGAAAAAGCTTGGGACTCTACAGTTTTAGAAAAAACCAATCAATTACAATACTTTTCAGGAAAATGGAAAGTCTGCGATTCTATAAGTGCCAAAAACTTCTCGGCAATTGCCTTTTTTTTTGGTCAAAATATTACTAGAGAAGAAAATGTACCTATTGGCTTAATAGAAGTTGCTGTTGGCGGATCTCCAATCGAATCCTGGATCGACAGATATACTTTAGAACACGACAATAAAGTTGTAGATGTTTTGACGAATTGGCGAAAATCTGATTTTATAATGCCTTGGGTAAGATCACGTGCAGATGAAAATTTAAAAAATGCTGTAAACCCAAAACAACGTCATCCGTACGCACCGAGCTACAACTATGAAGCAGGAATTACACATTTTACAGAGTTTCCCATAAAAGGATTTCTGTGGTATCAAGGCGAAAGCAATGCACACAATATTGAATTATACGAACATTTAATGCCTGTAATGGTTCAAAGCTGGCGAAAAGCTTGGGGAGCTTCCCTTCCTTTTTACTACGTGCAATTATCGAGTATCGATCGTCCGTCTTGGGCCTCATTTAGAGATATGCAAAACAGAATCCAGAAAGAAATTCCAAACAGCGGTATGGCAGTTAGTATGGATCTTGGCGATTCGACAAATGTACATCCGATAAGGAAAAAACAAATTGGAGACAGACTGGCTCTACTTGCTTTAAAATATACTTATGGCAAAAATATAACCGCAAACGGTCCAGCTGTTTTAAAAGCGATACAAAAAGGAGATGCAATTCTAGTTTCTTTTTCAAATGCAAAACAATTACAAACTGCAGATAAAAAAGAGTTAATCGGTTTTGAATTAGTGACCGAAAAAGGAAACAGAATGGACTGTAAAGCTGAAATAGTCAATAATCAAGTCAAGATTACTATTCCGAAAACCGAAAAGATTAAAACGGTCTTTTATGCTTGGAAACCTTATACGAAAGCCAATTTGGTAAATGAGGAAAATCTGCCTTGCTCGACTTTTCAAACGGAAGTAATTTCTTCAAGCACAAATTAGAATACATCTCCCAAAAAACATATAAACTTTTACGCATTGAAAATACGATACAAAAAGTAAAACATAGTAAATCAAAGCCTAACGATATTGGTAGGTATAAAAAAATACTTAAAAAATGAGTTATACAACGACAGACCTGATAGATTTAAAAGATTTTTATCAGAAGCAATTACTTAAAAACACCATTCCTTTCTGGTTTCCTCACTCTATTGACACTGTTCATGGCGGTTATTTGTTAATGCGAAATCAAACAGGTGAATTAATAGATGATGACAAATCGGTTTGGTTTCAAGGACGTACAGCATGGCTTCTTTCAACACTTTATAATACAATTGAACCTAAACAAGAATGGCTGGACGGCGCAAAATCTGGTATCGATTTTATAAACAAACATTGTTTTGATACGGATGGAAGAATGTTTTTTCATGTAACACGCGATGGAAGTCCTATTCGTAAACGCCGTTATTATTTTTCTGAGACTTTCGCTGTTATCGCAATGAGTGCTTATGCTAAAGCAAGCGGTGACGAAAAGGTCGCTGAACAAGCGCGTCATTTATTTGGAGAATGTATTAAATATGCGACTACACCAGGATTGTTAGAACCAAAATATACTGCTGTGCGTCCGGCAAAAGGAATTGGTTCTCCAATGATTATGATTAACACTGCACAACAGATAAGAGAAACTATTGGTGATCCTAGATGTGATGAATGGATTACTAAATGGATTGCTGAAATCGAAAATGATTTTGTTAAACATGATATTGAATGTGTAATGGAACAGGTTGCGCCAGACGGTTCTATAATTGATCATATCGACGGACGAACTTTGAATCCCGGACATGCAATTGAAGGTGCATGGTTTATCTTGCATGAAGCAAAATATAGAAATAATGATCCGCATTTAATTGAATTGGGGTGCAAAATGCTCGATTATATGTGGGAACGCGGCTGGGATAAAGAACATGGAGGAATTTTGTATTTTCTTGATGTATACGGAAATCCTGTACAGGAATATTGGCAGGACATGAAATTTTGGTGGCCTCATAATGAAGTAATTATTGCGACACTTCTCGCCTACACGATGACTGGAAATGAAAAATATGCAAAATGGCACAAAATGATTCATGACTACTCTTACAGTAAGTTTCATGATAAAGAAAACGGAGAATGGTTTGGTTATCTGCATCGAGACGGAAGCGTTGCACAAACTGCAAAAGGAAATCTTTACAAAGGACCTTTTCATTTACCACGCCAAGAATGGTACTGCCTGCAGCTTCTAAATGAAACTTTAAACCAATAATTAACTAGGCGTTGGCTTAGTTTAAATAATAAAGTTAAACACATAGAAACATAGATTGTATACCTAAAAAAGAATACAAAAAGAAACCCATTTCTTTCATATAGATATGCTTTTTGCATTTTAATTAAGTGAAACGCCTTTTTAAAGAAGCAAAAGTCAATCCCGAAAGTTATAGGGATTATGTCTTAAAATTAATTACACTCAACAAGTTAATTTAAATATATTAGCAACAACTATTCGAATTTGATTGAGCGTTTCTGAAACAGAAAACCTTAAAATCTATTTTTATTTTAATTATGAAAAAATATTTCACACTACTGTTATTAACTTCTGCGACAATGATTTATGCACAGAAGGAAACTTATAAAATCGCAGATGGCGTAATCACTAGTCAGGATTTATTTAATAAATCGATGGTTAAGGACGTTTCCTGTTTTAGGATTCCATCTATAGTAACGGCTCCAAATGGTGATTTGATTGCTGCTATCGATGAACGTGTTCCTTCGTGCGGTGATTTAAAATGGAGCAAAGACATTAATATTGTTATTCGCAGAAGCGCTGATAATGGAAAAACATGGTCAGAGATTGAAAAAGTAGCCGATTTTCCTTTCGGGCAATCTGCGTCAGATCCTTCGATGATTGTTGACAAACAAACTAATGAAATCTTTTTGTTCTATAATTTTATGGACTTGGATAAGGAAAAAGATGTTTATTATTTGCATGTTGTAAAAAGCAGTGACAATGGTAAAACTTGGAGTAAAGCTCAAGATATTACGAGCCAAATTGCGAAACCGGAATGGCATAAGGATTTTAAGTTTATAACTTCTGGACGCGGAATACAAACAAAAAACGGAAAGTTGTTGCATACTTTAGTAAATTTAACGAGCGGCTTGTATATTTTTGGAAGTAATGATCATGGAAAAACATGGTTTTTTATTGACACACCTATAAAACCTGCGGACGAATCAAAAATTATTGAATTGGCTGACGGAAGCTGGATGGTTAATGCAAGGGTAAACAAAGGCGGAATGCGATATGTACATACTTCTACTGATGAGGGAAAAACTTGGAGCACTAAACCAGAACCTAAATTGATAGATCCGGGCTGTAATGCTGAAATTATTCGATACACAGCTAAAGCTGATGGTTATGACAAGAATAGAATTCTGTTTTCGAATGCTAAAATGGAAAAGGATAGAATGAATCTAACGGTTCGTATTAGTTATGATGAAGGAAAAACATGGACAGAAGGAAAAACTATATATGGCGGCGGATCGGCTTATTCGTCTCTTACAATACTTGAGAATGGAGATATTGGAGTGTTTTTTGAAAAAGACGACTATACTCAAAATACTTTCGTAAGCTTTTCATTAAAATGGCTTACAGACGGGAAGGACAATTATAAGAAACCTTCTCAAAAAGGAAAATCAAAGAAATAAAAAACGGCTTAAACCAATGTAGATTCAAAGTTTACTGGATAGTTTAATTTACATAACAAAAACAATGAAACAAGCTATTGTCAATGCTATTGTGCATACAGGTGATGAGATAATTGATAACGGAGTGATTATCGTAGAAAATGGAGCTGTTCTTTCGGTTCAAAAAGAGGTTCCAAATGATCTACCTCAACTCGATTTAAAAGAAAAGCATATAGCAGCAGGATTTATAGATATTCAGATAAATGGAGGTGAAAAACTTTATTTTAGCCAAACACCTACTGAAGAAACGATTCAGGATATTTATGATTCAAGTTTAAAATATGGTACAACTCATGTTTTACCTTGTTTAATTTCATCGTCTAATGAAACAATTCTGCAAGGAATTGAAGCGACTAAAAATTACATACAAAAACACAATAACGGTGTAATTGGAATGCATTTAGAAGGTCCGTTCTTAAACCCTTTAAAACGAGGCGCTCACAGTATCGATCAGGTTCGCAAACCAACAAATAGTGAACTTGAAGAAATTATCAGATACGGAAAAGATGTGATAAAAGTAATTACAATCGCACCTGAATGTTTTACTGACGAGCAATTAAATATGCTTTTAGAAAGCGGTATTACAATTTCGGCAGGACATTCTACAATAGGTTATAAAGAGGCACAGCATTACTTTTCAAAAGGTATAAATCTTGTAACACATCTGTTTAATGCTATGACTCAATTTGGTCATCGTGAACCGGGATTAGTTGGTGCTGTTTTTGAAAATGAAAATGTTTTTGCTCCCGTAATTTTAGATGGAGCACATTGTGATTATGCAGCCGCAAGGTTGGCTTATAAACTAAAACAAGACAAATTCTTTTTGATCAGTGATGCCACATTTTTAGGGCGAAAAATAGAAAGTTTTAAATGGGATAATTTTGATGCTCATCTTGAAAATGGCTTTTATAGAAATGACGAAGGTAATTTGGCTGGAGCCACAATCTCAATGTTAGAAGCGGTTCAAAATGCTTATAATCATTTGAATGTTTCTGCAGATGAAGCGGTAAAAATGGGAACAACACGTGTTGCAAATGCGATTGGTTTAGGAGAGAAATTTGGAAAAATAAAAACAGGTTTTCCTGCAAGTTTTGTTCAATTCAATGCTGATTTATCACATATCGAAACGCTGTATTTTTCTAAAACCTCAACAGCAGTTTTATAAAATGATTAAAGAAAAGCTGCTTCCGATTACTGCCAAAATCAAAGAATTTAAAATCATTTTTGCTGGAATATTATTTGCCTTTTTATGGGCATCAGCATCGACTGCTACCAAAATAGGTCTTCATGCTGCACAGCCTTTTGTGATTTCTATTTTTAGGTTTGTAATAGCCGGAAGCATTATGCTTTTTATTTCTCATATTTTAATGGCAAAACGACTGCCTCAAAAAAAAGAGTGGATTCAAATTAGTATTTACGGTTTGTTTAATATTACTTTTTATTTAGGCTTATATGTTGTTGCCATGCAAAAAGTATCTGCCGGTTTAGGGAGTTTGGCTGTTGCGACTAATCCTGTTTTTATTGTTTTGATCTCGGCGATTTGGTTATCTCATAAAATTAAAATTAAAAATATAATTAGTCTGTTTCTTTGTTTTATTGGTGTGTTTTTAGCGGCATATCCTTTATTGCAAAGCAGTTTTGCAACTCCCGGCGGCATACTTATTTTGGTTGCAAGTATGATCGCCTATTCGTTAGGCACTATTTATTATTCTAAACAAAACTGGAACGGATTACACATTCTTACCATCAATGGGTGGCAAACCATTATTGGGGCTGTGTTTCTGATTCCAGTATTATGGATTACTTATCAATCTGATCAAAATGTTTTTAACAGTGATTTCTGGTTTTCGACTTCGTGGCTTGCCATTGCTGTTTCTATTGGAGCAGTTCAGTTTTGGTTGTATTTATTAAAGATTAATCCAATAAAAGCCTCTTATTGGCTTTTTCTATGTCCAATTTTCGGGTTTTTAATTGCCTATTTTATGGTAAATGAACCGCTTACTTTGTATACCCTTTTTGGTGTAATCTTTGTAATAATAGGATTATATACCAGTCTTTCTATCGACAGAAAGAAAAATACCTAAGAAAACTACAATTAAATTGATTTTTTGAAGAAGAGAAAAGCCTTTTTAGCCACAACTTTAAAGGCTTTCTTTTTTATATATTGTCAAAATAATTGATTTTATTCCATAAAAAAAGCCCGACGCAAATCGGGCTTAATGGTATAAAGTAAGATAGAATTATTTAGTTTTTTGGATCGACACTCAAAGCCGGCAGTGAAAGCTGTTTATTATTTAGTAACTGTTTAGCCTGCTCAATAGTTCTGTATCTGCCAATTTCCATAGGTCCTCCATAAGCACCACTTTGTTGTGGTCGTGGAGGAACAGCTGCATAAGTTTTCATAAGTTCAAGAATAACTTGATCAAAAATTACCATTGTCCATGTTTTCTCTGTAAAACTATTCATAAAAAGATCATAACGTTCTTGTGGATCTTGCCATAAGTCGTACACAGCAGGAACGGTTGCAATATAAGTTTGATCACCTCTCCAGCCTAGTTGCTGTCCCGGCATATCACTTCCTGCCTGCGCACCATTATCACCTCGGGTATTAAATACTGCCTTCCATTTTCCAATACGTGCGGCTCCAGGAGATAGCTCGTTTTCTGTAAAATAAAACCATCTGTCACGAAGTGGTTTTCCTTTTTTGAATAAAACATTCGACATATCGTAACTGTCAAAAACCATTGGTTTACCTTCTCTATCATTTTTAGGCAGTTCAACTCCTGCAAGACTTGCAAAAGTTGCCATCAAATCTAAACCTCCCACGATATCATGACTTTGGCTTCCTGCTTCAATTTGACCCGGCCACCAAGCAATAGCAGGAACTCGGCTTCCTCCTTCTCTATCTGTTCCTTTTGATCCTCTAAATGGCGTATATCCAGAATCAGGGTGAACGTCTTGCCATGCTCCGTTATCAACGGTATAAATTACAATAGTATTATCTGCAATTCCATGCTGACGAATTTTATCCATAATTCGGCCAACATTATAATCCATTTCTACAACTGCATCACCATATTTGCTTTTGGCTGGTGATTTTCCTTTAAATTGTTTTGAAGGTAAATTTGGCTGGTGATTTTTAGCAAAATTGATACACATAAAAAATGGATCTTTTGATTTTCCATATTCATCCAGCTGTTTTTAGATTATTATCTACCATATTTATATCTAATTCGGCAATATTTTCTTCAGTTACAGGACCTGTATCACGTGCTGGTTTTCCTGCTTCTCCTTCAAGAATACCTTTGGTCGCTTTTTTAATGAAATCAGATATTTCTGGTGCCATATCAGGATTCCATGAAGGGAAACAATAGGTATATGCATTTAAGTGATATAGTACCACGTTTTGCATTTTATCAAATCCATGTGCAATTGGCATCGCATAATCTGCTTCACCCAAATGCCATTTTCCAGAAAAGTAAGTTTTATAATTTGCCTTTTTCAAAATAGATGCCAATGTCCATTCAGCAGCAGGAAGTCCGCCTCCTTCACCTTGAAAAGCAACAGTTGTCATACCGCTTCGGTTTGGGATTCTGCCTGTAATCATGGCCGCTCTTCCCGGAGTACAACTTGGCTGTCCATAAAACGACCAAAACTGCATGCCTTCTTTAGCCATTCTGTCCAAATTTGGAGTCGGCATTCCGCGGCCGACACCGCCGCCATAAACTCCTAAATCTCCCCAGCCTGTATCATCAGAAATTACCATAATGATATTTGGCTTCTTTTTAGTTTGTGCATTAATTACTCCTATCGAAGCTATGCAGAACAAACACGCAAAAAATATTCGGAAGGCATTTTTTTTCATAGTTTAAAATTTTAAGGATTAGAATTTATAAATGAAATTGTATGGAAGTACTTTTTAATTGTCTGCCGAAGATTATCAGCTTAAGATTGATTCTCAAATTTAAATAATATTAAGAGCCTTCATAAGGAAATACTTCACAACAACGTTTCAAATTATAATATGCAACCAGTTTCTTAATTCAAGAAAAAAACTTTAATCAAATATTTACGACAAATCGATTGATAAAGCAGCTTTATATTTAACTCTAAAATCAGGAAATGTCAAAACTCACAATATCAATATATTACAAAAAACAAAACCACAATAATCGTAAGTATTTACACTCAAAATAATCTTTTGTAAAACTTAAATGATTCTGTTTTCTTGTTGCAAATTCTAACTTGCAACATATAAAAAAGCCTCTTAAAGCTAACTTTTCATAAATTTGAGTACCCTCTGTTTACAAATACCAATCATTCCTTTTCGAAACTAACGAACAGCATAAATTTTAATTTAATGTGGTTATAAATTGTTCGTATCCACTTTGCAATCTCGAAGCCTATGGGACAATCTTTACAAACTAAGAAGTATTTCAAAAAACTCATTTTGGCATTATTTATAGTTCTTTCTCACACTATAAATTCATACGCTCAAAACTGTACAGTTAACGCTGGAGTTTTAAATGTTACAATTTGTGAAACTGATGCATTAGTTTTAGAAGGAAGTACACCTTCACCAATTATAGGTACCGTTATGTGGTCTCAAATTTCAGGTCCTGCAGTTGTTATAAACTCTCCAGAAAATACGAGTACTACAGTATCAGGTTATACAGGAGGAAATACTTATATTTTTAGATACAGCGCAGTCTGCGGAGATGGTATCTCAACCTATCAAGATAAAGTAGTTAATGTTGCTCCTATCACTCGAGCACAAGCTGGCGGAGACGTAGCAAGCTGCCCTAACAGTGCAGGAACATTAACTATTACGGCAAACACACCTCAGAATACAGGAGAAAATGGTTACTGGGAAATTGTAGGCAATAATAATGCAGGTGTCGTAATCAATTTTCCCGATTTACCTACTTCGACCATAAATCTGCCTGCAACAAGCTGCGGGGTAACTACCTTACAATGGGTAATTGAAGGTCCAGAACTTGCTCCTGGAATTCGTTGCAGAACTACCTCACAAATTACCGTAACCAATTATGGCGGTGTTAAGCCTATTTCGGCAGGGCCAGACCAAACATTAAGTAATTGTTATACTACTACACAAAGTACCAATTTAAGTGGCACATATGGCGGATGCGGATTAAATGGTCAAGGCGGATTATGGACATTTGTAAGCGGCCCAAATACACCAACAATAAGCAGCCCAACATCAAATACTACTCAAATTTCTAATCTAACTGAAGGTACTTATACTTTTAGATGGACAGTAACAGGACCTTGTGCTTCTGGAAATGATTTAGTTTCAATTATTGTACCTCCGGCAACCCAAGATGTAACAACATTACCAGGCGGCGATGAAAATATATTCTTTTGTGACAATACTATCACTCAGGTTACCCTTATTGCACAAACCCCTTTGTATGCAGGCGAAACGGTACAGTGGACACAAATTGCAGGCGGTCCTGGTGCTGTAATTGTTTCACCAACAAATCCCACTACGTTAGTTACAGGTATTTCTGATTCAGGAGATCCTTATAAGTTTAGATATACTCTTACCAATGCTAATACCGGCTGTGTTTTTACTAAAGATTATAATGTTCAGTATAATGGTGCGACAAGAACTATTGTTGCGAACAATGGCAGGGATATCGTAGGAAGCTGTAATGCAACTGTTTTTACAATTCCGCTTACCGTAACGGGTACAGGAGTAAATCAATATAGAATTACGCATGGACCTGATAATTCTCCTTTAGCACCCTTCCCTACTACACTGCAAAATGTTGGTAATTCACTAACCTTAACCCTTACGGCTCCGGGAGATTATGTTGTAGAATTCGTTAGAAGTGAAAATGGCTCACTAAATGTTGGATGTGATTATGGTTTTGATACTTTAAATATTCTTGTTTCTGGTGCTCCAACACCTTCTAATGCTGGATCTGACGTAAGTTTACCTTGCGGCGATACCACCACAATGCTTTCTGGTGTTATGACTGACGACGGCTTGCATTTTTGGAGTCAGTTAAATGGTCCAAATGAAGCTATAATTGCAGATGTTTTTGCAACAGACACGCAAGTAAGCGGCCTTATTCCTGGTACCTATATTTTTCAATATATAACAAAAGGCGGCGGTGCTACCTGTGGATTCTCAGTTTCGACTGTAACTATATATGTCTCTGGAAGTACATTAAGCAACACTGATGCAGGACCCGATCACGTGGTTTGTACAAAAACTGATGTACCGCTTACAGCAAAACCCGCAGAAAGTGGAGAAATTGGTGGATGGAGTCAAGTTTCTGGACCAGATACAATAACATTCTCTAATATGCATGATCCTAACGCAATTGCTTCAGGATTTTTGACCTCAAATGCTACTTATGAGTTAAAATGGACGATTTCTTATCTGCATCCTGGACCAGCTTGTAGCGCCTCCGTTTCTGATAATGTGTTGATATACACGACCAACAATATTGCTCCAACGAGTTCTGACGCTGGACCAGATACTTGCTATCCTAATGGAACCAATAGTTTTAACTTAAGTGGAAATACACCCGAAAGCTCAGATTTTGGGACTTGGACGGTCACTCCTTCTGCAGGAGTTGTAATCGCTGATGTAAATGATCCTAATACTTTGGTCACAGTTCCTACAGATGGAACTTATACTTTTACCTGGGCAATCGTAAATAGATCAAGAATATGCATACCAAGTACGAGCAGTGTAAAAGTAACTATTGCTGCAACGCCGCCAGCGGCAGATGCCGGACCTGATCAGGAAATTTGCGGCAGTGTAATAACTATGGCGGCCACTGTCAGCGGTGGTGCCACTGGAAGCTGGACAAGGATATCTGGAGCGGGTAATTATACTATTAGTGATCCTACTGACCCAAATGCTGTTTTTACGTTTACATTTAGTGGTTACTATATTTTTAGATGGACTGTAAATGCAAACATTTGCGGGGAAGCTTTTGATGATATTAACTTAACAGTTGGAATTCCACCACACGTTGCTGCCGCTGGACCAGATCAAAATGTTTGTAATAATACCACCGTAACAATGGCTGGAAATGCCTACGACAGTTTTTTTGAAGAAGGTCAATGGTCTGTGCTAACTGGAGCACCAAATCAGCCTAATATTGTTGATCCATCTAATCCAAATACGGTTATTAACGGACTTGTAAAAGGAACTTATACTTTTAGATGGACAATTAACTCAAAAAGCGTGTTTTTATGTCCGCCAACATTTGATGACATGATCATAACTGTTTCGCCGGCAGCCAATGCAGGTCCTGATAAAACATATTGTGATGTAACCAGTATACAGCTTATAGGAAACGAAAACTCTACTGGAACTTGGACACTTACTACTACCTCCGGAAATGTTAATGATGTTGTTATTACCCAATCACCACCAAACAGTTATATTGCAAATGCTACAGTAGTTCCTGGAAACACATATATCTTTACCTATACCATATCTTCTTCTGTCAATCCAGTTTGTCCTGGATCATCAGATCAAGTAAATATAGATGTATTTAACGGTGCAAGTGTTGATCCTAATGCAGGAGCCGATCAAAATCTTTGTATTGCTGATGTTGGAGGTAAAACAGTTTTAGATGGAAACACACCTCCTCCTGATGTTACAAAAGCCCAATGGAAATTTGTTTATCAGCCAACAGGAAGTGTTGCTGTTATTGAAACACCATCAGCACCAAAAAGTAATCTATTAAACTTAACCGTTCCTGGACTTTACATTTTAGAATGGGTTTTTGAAAGTGCATCTTGTCGAACACTATCTGATATAGTTCGTATCGAAATGAATGCCCCGCCTAGTATTGCAGATGCGGGACCAAATGATACTGCTGCTTGTCAAACTACATATAAAACAGCTGCTGTACCGCCTGCAGTTGGTATTGGAACATGGACTTTTGACACGGTTCCAGCTGGAAGTACAGCTGTAATCGATAACCCAAACAGTCCTACCACAACCTTATCAAATGTTACCGTTCTAGGAACTTATATATTAAGATGGACGGTTACAAATGGTTCTTTTACTGATCCTTCATCATGTCAGCCTTCTGTCGATACAGTATCAATAACCTTTAATGACATACCGCCTTCAAAAGCAGATGCTGGGCCAGATCAAGAATTATGTAATGCTGATTCTGCTACCATGGCCGCAGTACCTGTAACTTCAGGAATTGGTACTTGGACTAAGGTGTCGGGACCTGCTGCCAATATTGGTGCTCCAAATGACCCTAATTCTATAATGCTTGGACTGCAGCCCGGAACTTATGAGTTTTTATGGACGGTGACAACATTAAATAATAATGGTTGTATTTCTCAAGATTCAGTTATCGTTACGATTTACGACCAGCCTTCAACTGCTGATGCTGGACCAAATCAGATAATCCCACAATTTTCTCCCGTAAACATGAACGCTTTACCTCCAACAGTAGGCACAGGAGTATGGACTCAAATATCAGGACCAAGTACTTTAGGTTTTGTTGACAGCACATCGCCAACAACAGCTGTTAGTGGTACTATTTCTGGCACTTATCAACTTCAATGGACGGTGAGCAACGGAAATTGTGCTGTTTCTTCTGATGTTATGACCCTTACAATACTTGCTGTTTCTGATCTTGAACTAACAAAATCTGTGTCTCCTACTCACGGAAGTGCGGGAGATGTAGTAACCTTTACGATCCAGATTTTTAATAACAATTCACTTGGAGGAACGGTAACCGCAACTGGTGTAGCTGTAAGAGATTATCTTCCTACTGGTTTTACCATAGTGCCGGGATCAGCCAATTTATCTGGACAGTATAATGTAGGAGATAATACGTTGACTTGGTACAATCTTACAATCCCAAATGGAGGAAGACTAAACTTAACATTCAAAGCTACTATTAATGCCGTTGGAAGTACATTAAATAAAGCTGAAATTGTAGAATCTAATCAATTTGACCCTGACAGTACGCCAAACAATCAAATAGAAACCGAAGATGATCAGGATAGTGCTTCTGTCTCAATAGACGTTGCCGATTTATCACTTCAAAAAACAGTTTCTCCAACTTCTGTTAGTATAAATGACAATGTAATCTTTACAATTAGAGCAACTAACAGCGGTCCTAATAACGCCACAGGAGTAACAGTTTCAGACAAACTTCCTCCGGGTTATACGTATGTCAGCGACAATGGTTCTGGTAAATATAACAGTACTACTGGTATTTGGAATATAGGTAATCTGAACAATGGAAATTCAATCACATTACAGATTACGGCAAAGGTCAATGTTGCAACAGCAGCTAATTACAAAAATACTGCAGAAATACAAACTGCACGTCAAGTTGACCCAGACAGTACACCTGGAAATGGTCTTCCTGAAGACGATATGGCAAGTGCAAATATTACGCTTAAATCAGCAGATTTAGAGCTTACTAAAACGGTTACCCCAACATCTGCAGCGTCAGGTCAACAAGTAGATTTTACTCTTAATGTAATCAATAAAGGCCCTGGAAACGCTACAGGAATAGCTGTACAAGATGTTATTCCGGTAGGTTATACATTGATTCCTGGCTCTGTATCAATTGGAGGAACCTATCAAGTAGCAACAGCTACGCTTGAATGGAAAAATATAGCATTGGCAAATGGTGCTAATACCAATTTAACTTTTAGTGCATTTGTAAATCCGTTAGGAAGTTATAAAAATGTAGCTCAAATAACCGCCAGTGATTTACCAGATCCTGACAGTACACCAAATAATGATGACGGTGATCAAAGCGAAGATGATGAAGCTAATGCTGAAATTATCTATATTGGACCTTCGGCAGATTTATCATTGGTCAAAAAAGTTGTTGCAGGAAATACTAGTCCAGTAGTAGGAAGTCAGATTTCATTTGAACTAATAATACAAAATGACGGACCAAATAGTGCAACTGGAATTGAGGTTAAAGATTTACTTCCAACAGGATATGAATTTGTAAATTATAGTTCCTCTGCTGGGCTTTATAACAATACTACTGGTATATGGAATGTTGGTACTGTTGATAAAGGAGTTGCCGAATCACTTATTATTGATGCCAAAGTACTGCCAACAGGAGTTTATAAAAATATTGCTCAAGTAACAGCCAGCAGTCTGCCTGATCCTGATAGTACGCCAAATAACGATGATGGAGATCAAAGCGAAGATGATGAAGCCAATGTAATAGTTACTCCTATTCAGCCAACAGCGGATTTATCAATTACTAAATCTGTAAACAGATCATCACCTTTAATAGGCTCCAAAGTTACTTTTGAAATTATAGTAACCAATAATGGGCCAAATGATACTACCAGCGTACAAGTAACTGATAAGCTTCCATCAGGATACACCTATGACTCGTTTACAGTATCTACTGGAACATATGATTCAGCAACAGGTTTATGGATTGTTGGAAATTTAGTAAATGGAAAATTTGAAACGCTTCAAATTACTGCAGTCGTAAACCCAACAGGAGTTTATCTTAATTCTGCGGAGGTAACTGCCAGTGATCTTCCCGATCCAGATTCTACTCCAAATAACAATGTGACTACAGAAGATGATTATGCCGAAATTTCAACAACTCCAGTAACAGCTGTATCTGATTTATCTATTTCAAAAACGGTAAGCAATACCACTCCTACTGTTGGTTCTTTAGTCACTTTTACGGTTATCGTTACTAATGGAGGACCACAAGATAATACTGGTGTCGAAGTAACGGATTTATTGCCTTCTGGATATACATACAACAATTTCACACTCTCAACTGGAGCTTATGATCCAACTACAGGAGTTTGGACTGTAGGTAATTTAGTTAATGGAAAATTTGAAACACTGCAACTCACAGCTCGAGTAAATGCATCTGGCAATTATACTAATAGTACCGAGATAACAGCAGCAGATCTTCCTGATCCAGATTCTACTCCAAACAATGGAAATACAACCGAAGATGATTATTCGGCAGCCACTACAGTTCCAATATATCAATCTTCTGACTTGTCATTAACTAAAGCTGTTAACAATACTACTCCGTTGGTAGGTACATTAGCAACTTTCGAAATCATTGTCACAAACAATGGTCCGCAAGATAATACAGGAGTTCAAGTAAAAGATTTATTACCTTCTGGATATATCTTAAATGGATATACAATTTCAACAGGAACTTACAATGCAACAACTGGTATATGGACTGTAGGTAATTTGATAAATGGAAAATCAGAAACACTGCAGATTATTGCAACTGTAAATTCTACAGGAAATTTTACCAATATAGCTGAAGTAACTGCTGCAGATCTTCCAGATCCTGATTCAACACCAAATAATGGAATAACAACTGAAGATGATTATGGCACAGCATTAATAGTTCCAATACAACAAGCTGCAGTTTCAGATCTATCTTTGACTAAAAAAGTCAATAATCCAACACCATTAGTTGGCTCTCAAGTAACTTTTGAAGTAGTAATTACCAACAATGGTCCAAAAGACAATACTGGTGTTAAAGTCAAAGATTTACTGCCTTCAGGTTATACCTATAACTCCTATACAATTACAACTGGAACTTATGATTCGCTTACAGGATTATGGACTGTGGGTAATCTAATAAATGGTAAATCAGAAACCCTGCAAGTAACAGCAACTGTAAACGACTCAGGAGATTATTTAAATGTTGCCGAAGTTACAGCCAGTGACGTCCCTGATCCAGACTCCACACCTAATAATGGTGTTACAACAGAAGATGATTATGCGACAGCAACAGAACTTGAATAACGGAAAATCGGAAACTTTACAAATAACTGCAATCATAAATCCAACTGGAAATTATCTGAATTCTGCCGAAATTACAGCAGCAGATCTTCCTGATCCAGATTCAACTCCAAACAATGGAGTAACATCAGAAGATGATTATGATAGTGCATTTACAGTACCGATATTAAGAGGAACTGACTCTGACTTATCACTGATAAAAAAAGTAAACAATGCCGCTCCTTTAGTAGGCTCTCAAGTTATTTTCGAAATTATTATCAGCAATAACGGCCCATTAGATAATACTGGCGTTAAGGTTCGAGATTTGCTTCCAAACGGATATACTTTTAATGGTTATTCGATCTCTACAGGAACTTATGATTCTACAACTGGCGTTTGGACTGTGGGCGGTTTGGTTAATGGAAAATCTGAAACCTTAGAGATAATGGCAACGGTAAATCCTAATGGAGACTATACTAATGTTGCAGAGGTAATTGCAGCAGATCTTAAGGATCCTGATTCAACACCAAATAATGGAATATCAACTGAAGATGATTATGCGACAGCAACTACTACTCCAACAAATGTGTCGGCAAATCTATCGTTGACCAAAACGGTTAATAATCCAACACCATTAATTGGAGCGCAAGTTACCTTTGAAATTGTTGTAACCAACAGCGGCCCGCAAAATACATCGGGAGTGCAGGTCAAAGATTTACTTCCGCCAGGTTATACTTTTAGCAGTTTTACCGCTACAAAAGGATCCTATAATAAAAATACAGGAATCTGGAATATCGGCTCTTTTGTAAATGGAGATTCACATACATTGCAAATCACCGCTATAGTAAACGCTGCAGGAAATTATCTCAATATTGCCGAAGTAACGGCGAGCAACATGCCTGATCCTAATTCAACTCCAAATAACGGAGTGACTACAGAAGATGATTATGCAACTGCGCTTGTAACTCCTTCAGTTCTTATGGCCGATTTATCAATCAGTAAAACTACGCAAACAGGCAATACAATGTATGAAATTGGTTCGACAGTTATTTTTAATATTACAGTAACAAATGACGGTCCGGGTGATGCAAGCGGTGTGAAAGTAAAAGACTTACTTCCAGCTGGATTTACTTATCTAACCAATTCGGTAACAAGCGGAATTTATAATTATGCTACTGGAATCTGGACTACTGGAACCGTTAATAATGGAGAAACTCAAACTTTGGATATTTATGCCAAAATAAATCCGCCGACGGGTGCAGCTAATGAATATACTAATGAAACAGAAATTACAGCCAGTAATATGCCTGATCCTGATTCAACACCAAATAACGGAGTTAAAACAGAAGACGACTACGACAGCATTCAAATCAATGTTTCAATCGCTGATTTAAGTTTAGATAAAACAGTAAGTAATAAAAATCCAAATGTAGATGAGGTAATAACCTTTACATTAAAGCTTAACAACGAAGGACCAAGTCAAGCAACAGGAGTTGCCGTTGATGATATAATTCCACTAGGCTATCGAAATATTACTAACATCTCAAACGGTGGATTATTTAGAGCCAACACTATAAAATGGGCTAATTTAACTGTTCCCGTTGGAGGTATTACTTTGACTTATCAAGTTACAGTTGCGAGTCCGCATGGTCTTGAAGGTTACGATTATTTAAATATTGCCCAAGTAACTGCCAGTGATCAATACGATCCAGACAGTAAGCCAAATAACGATGATGGTGATCAAAGTGAAGATGATGAAGACTCAGAATTCATCAACATTTCATCAACAGATATTGCTATAAACAAAGAGGTTGACAAAACAGATGTGCCAATGTACAGCACCGTAACCTTTACTATTACAGCAGAAAATCTTGGAAACCTAACTGCTACAAATGTCGAAGTTCAAGATATACTTCCTAAAGGCTACAAATTAGATACATTCACCGTATCGTCTGGAGTATATAACAGTACAACAGGAACTTGGACAATTCCAACTGTAGCTGTAAAAGGTTCTCAAACTTTGACTATTACAGCAAAAGTGGTTGATTTTAATGACTATTTAAACACAGCTCATCTTATTAAAATGGATCAAATAGACAGCAACTCGTCAAATAATCAAGACAGTGCAACCGTTGCTCCTAACTGTTTGAAAATTTTCAATGAATTTTCTCCAAATGATGATGGTCAAAATGATACTTTCTACATTGATTGTATCTCACAATATCCAGACAATCAGCTCGAGATATTTAATCGCTGGGGTAATTTAGTGTATTACAAGAAAGGGTACAATAACACTTGGGACGGCAAGGCAGACGGCTCTGCAAAAACACTTCCAGAAGGTACCTATTTCTACATTCTTGATCTAGGAAATGGTTCTCCAAAAACATCTGGATGGCTTTATTTAAAATAAAATAGCAATAACCAAAATAGAATTGGCTATGATTAAAAGTATAAAAAAGATTTTCACGATCCTTACAATGCTTTCTGTATTTGGTGCGATGGCTCAGCAAGATCCCCAATACACACAGTATATGTATAATACGCTTAGTGTTAACTCTGCGTATGCCGGCTCATTAGGACATTTAGCTATAACTGGTATATATAGAACACAATGGGTTGGACTTGAAGGAGCACCAAACACACAGTCTTTTACACTCGATACTCCTCTTGGAAAAAACGTAGGTTTAGGTTTATCTGTAGTAAGTGAAGAAATTGGTCCTTCAGAAGAGCAATATCTTGATGCTAACTTCTCTTACACCATTCCATCAGGACAAACCCATAAATTGTCTTTTGGAATTAAAGGCGGCGGAAGAGTGATAAATATTGACTGGACAAAAGGAAGTTATAGAGATCCAGATGTTCAGTTTCGTGAAAACATCACCAATAAATTCCTTCCAGTAGTTGGTGCGGGATTATACTGGCATGGCGAAAGAGATTATATCGGATTGGCTATTCCTAATTTTATGACCAGAGAACGATACAATTATGATGATATTGCCGATGATCTAGTCAATGAACGAATGCATCTTTATCTTATTGGTGGAATTGTTTTTGATCTTTCAGCTCACACCAAGTTTAAACCAGCCGCAATGGTAAAATATGTAGCCGGAGCTCCATTAATTGCCGATTTCTCAGCTAATTTCATGTTTAATAACTGCGTAACACTTGGTGTCTCTTATAGAACAGGAGATTCTGTAAGTGCTCTCGCATCGTTACAAATCACACCGCAATTTCTTGTAGGCTACGCTTATGATTATACTACTACCGAATTACAAAACTACAATAGCGGCACACACGAAATTATGCTTCGATTTGAATTAGTATCACGCAAAAAGGGATTAAAATCTCCTAGATTCTTTTAATACTAGCAGCCATGGAAAAAAGAATTATTATACTCGCCCTGCTAATCATCCAAATGGTTAATTCGCAAACAAAGAACAAAACAGCCGATGCTCTTTTTGATAAAATGTATTATATAGATGCCGCAAAATCATATGAACTGTCCGTAAAAAATGGTGATACTTCAAAAGAAATTTTACAGCGTTTAGGAGATGCGCACTATTTTAATACCCAAATGCAAGATGCCAGCAAATGGTACAGCAAACTGCTTGCTGATTATTCTGCCGAAGTTTCAGCAGAATATTACTTTCGTTATGCACAATCTTTGCAGGGAATCAAGAATTATGATCTGGCAAAAAAATGGATGAAAAATTTCTCCGAGAAACAAAAATCATCTGATTCTAGAGCTCAAAACTTCTCTCTAAAAACAGTAACTCTTGAAGATATAAAGAAAATAAAACTGCAGTTTATCCTCGAGAATTTAGAAATCAATTCGGCTTACTCCGATTTTGGTCCAATGTTCTACAAAGGCGACTTAGTTTACTCAACAACAGTAGATTCCTCTTATTTAAAAACTGCAAAATATGGATGGAACGATCAGCCGTATTTAAATATGCAGCTAGGGAAAATAAGTCCGACACAAACAAATGTAACTTTTAAAGAACGTTTTGCAAAAGAAATTACAACCCAATATCACGAAGCTTGTGTCGCTTTTTCACCCGATGAAAAAACAATCTATTTTACTAGAAACAATTACAACGGCAAACTTAAGAGAGACGACAAAGGCGTTAATAATTTAAAATTATACACTGCCAAAGCAGTAGAAAACAGGAATGGTACTGTTCGATGGGAAAATGTAAAAGAACTTCCGTTTAACAGTGACAGCTATTCTGTTGGACAGCCAACTGTAAGCAAAGACGGTAAAAAACTGTATTTTGTTTCTGATATGCCGGGAACAATTGGTTCGACAGATATTTTTATGGTAGACATTTTGGGCGAAGACCAATATTCAAATCCTAAAAACTTAGGCGAAAAAATAAATACAAGCGGACGAGAAATGTTTCCGTTTATAACAGACAAAGCGCTGTACTTTGCCTCAGATGGTTTTTTAGGTTTAGGAGGTCTTGACGTTTTTGAAAGCCGATTAAATAATGAAGTTTTTGATTCACCAGTTAATCTTGGCGCGCCTTTAAACAGCAGTTTAGATGATTTTGGATATATTGTAAACGAAGAAACCAACAAAGGTTTTGTATGTTCAAACAGAAAAACAGGAAAAGGCGATGATGATATTTATTCGTTCGAAAGAAGCTGTACACAATCTATTGAAGGTTATGTTTTTGATGCCATTTCGAATAAAAAAATTCCGGGTGCCATAGTTACACTCAAAAACAATGAAAACCAGCAATTACAGCAAACCGTTTCAAGAATGGATGGAAAATTTGAGTTTGAAGAAAACATCAATTGCAATACACCTTACGCTGTAGAAGCTGCTAAAGATAATTTTACAACCTCATCAAAAACAATCGTTACTGCCGAGAATTCTGGAATAACCGAAGTGCCAATTGGACTTGATCCAACTCTTATAGAACGTAAAGACGGAATTTTAAAAATCAAAATCGGAATTATTTTCTTCGACCTCAACAAATCAGATATACGATACGATGCGGCAATAGAACTTAATAAAGTTGTTTTATTAATGAATCAATATCCAACCGTAATTATAAAAATTGAATCTCATACAGATTCAAGAGCCGATGATCAATACAATCTTGAATTATCTGATCGAAGAGCCAAAGCAACCAGAGATTATATAATATCTCAAGGAATTGCCCCTGAACGAATTGAAAGCGCAATTGGCTACGGCGAAACCCAGCTTATCAATAATTGCTCAAACGGCGTTCCCTGCACCGAAGCACAACATCAAATGAACAGACGAAGCGAATTCATTATTACAAAAATGTAATATTTGTAAAAGTCTAAAACTACAATTTGGAATAAAAAAAAAACGGTCATAAACCGTTTTTTTTTATTTGAGTTTTTATCAAAATTATATTTAATCCCAATTATTATTCTTAGAAAAGCTGTACTTCCCTCCTCCTGTAAAAAACAAAACAAGTGCAGTAAAAAAGTAAAGACCAAGTAATTCTAAAGCCCAGCCTCCGTGATCACTCATTTTAAATATATCTGCACTATGAGCCATTAATGCAGCAACAAAACAATTAAAAGCATAGATTAATGCCGCAATTCTAGTTCTAAAACCAATTATTATTGCAATTGGCGCTAGAATTTCTCCCACTAATACACCATACGAAAAGAAACCTGGAAGACCTTTTTCGACAAGCATACCTGATATAAATTCTAAACCTCCATTAAACTTTGCAAAACCGTGCAAAAGCATTAATAATCCAATTGTAATACGAAGTATCAACAGGCCAAAATCATTGTTTTTTTTCATTTTTTAAGAATTAAATTTAGTCCGACAAACCAGTTCTATGTGCAAACCTTTTCATTTTGCACGATAACTGCTGGTAGTAAAAATAGCAAAAAAATCATACAATCTAAATCTGTCAAAAAAAATCTGTTTTTTGTTTTATCGAAAGTCTAGTAATTTTTTTTATCATAAATAAGCAAACGTTCACTTATTATTATATCTTTGTTTTCAATTTAAACATCCTTTCATTTGAGAACTAGAGATAGTAATAAAGAAGAATTAGTTAAGCAAAAAACGATAGAAATGATTGTAAAGTATGGCATTGAAGGCTTTGCAATGAATCGTTTGGCAAAAGAATGCGGTATCTCTGTCGCAACCCTTTATATTTATTATGCAGATAAGGAGGATCTCATAAAAAAAATAGGAATTGAGATGGGAACATTCTTTTTTAAAAGTTCTTTAAAAGATTTCACTCCAGATATGCCTTTTGCAATAGGTCTCGCTAAGCAATGGGAAAATCGGTCTTCATTTATGATGAACAACACTGATAAACTAGTTTGCTGGGAAATTCTTCAAAACTCAAACTACGGTGATTTTATAGTAAATGAAAGCTTGATGGAGCTAAAAGAAATTATGACAAAGTTTCTAAATGGCGCCATCGAGAGAAAAGAAATTGTACCAGTTTCAAAAGAAGTCTTTTGGAGTATCGCTTACGGACCTTTATACAATTTACTGCGTTTTCATGAAAAAGGAAAAGGATTAGGCGGAACCACTCCGTTTAAATTAACCGATGATGTACAAAAAGAAGCATTACGTTTAGTAATCAAAGCACTAACCCCTTAAAAATTAACAGCTATGAATGTCATGATATTTGCTACTAATATAAAAACAGAAACTAGCAAAAATAAAATTGCAGCATTCTTCAATACAAACAAATCTATCCTGCAATGGAGTATCGATCAAGAAGATATTGATTGTGTACTTAGAATTATAAGTGAAAATCTAAACGCTGGTCAAATAATCGAAATGTTGAATTTTCTTGACTTTGACTGCAAAGAACTTTAAAATATATGAACGAAAAACAAACACTCAAAACAGGTTTTAATGGCTATCAAAAACTTGTCATATTTCTATTAGCCTTAACACAATTTACAGTTGTGCTAGATTTTATGGTAATGTCGCCACTTGGAGATATTATGATGAAAACATTAAAAATTACAGCATCACAATTTGGTATTGCCGTTTCGGCTTACGCCTTTAGTGCTGGAATTTCAGGACTTTTAACAGCAGGTTTCGCTGATAAATTTGACCGAAAAAAACTATTACTTTTCTTCTATATTGGCTTTACAATAGGAACTGTATTTTGCGCCATAGCACCAACCTTTATTTTACTTGTCGCCGCTCGTATTTTTACCGGTATTTTTGGCGGTGTAATTGGTTCTATTTCGATGGCAATTGTTGCCGATTTATTCAACCTGCAGCAAAGAGGAAAAGTAATGGGATTTATACAAATGGGATTTGGAGTAAGTCAAGTTTTAGGAATTCCTATTGGTCTATACATTGCTAATGCTTGGGGCTGGCACGTACCTTTTTTATGGATTGCCGCTATGGCCGCAATTATAACTTTGGTTTTATCCTTTAAACTGCAGCCAATTGTTGAGCATTTAAGTTTAAAACAAGAAAAAACACCAATTCAACACCTGTGGCATACTATTTCAAAACCACACTATCAAGTTGGTTTCTTGTCTACTGCCCTTCTCTCTATTGGTGGTTTTATGATGATGCCATTTGGAAGTGCCTTTGCCATAAACAACCTAAAAGTAACTAATGATGAGTTACCTTTACTTTTTATGATTACTGGTGTTGCAACACTAATTACCATGCCTATCGCTGGAAAACTGAGTGATAAATTCAGCAAATTCAAACTTTTTGCTTTTGCCACTTTGTTTGCTATAATTGTAATGAATGTTTATGCGCATTTTGCCGCTACTCCATTTTGGATTGTATTAGTTACCAATATCTTAATGATGATGGCAATCATGAGCAGAATGGTGCCTTCAACAACATTAACCTCAGCAATACCAGAACCTCAGGATCGAGGAGCTTTTATGAGTATTAACTCTTCTTTACAACAAATGGCAGGAGGTTTTGGTGCTATGATCGCTGGATTAATCATTGTACAAAAAGACAATTATGCACCGCTGGAACATTATGATACTCTAGCAATGGTTGCTTCTGTTATTATGCTTGTAAGCATTTATTTAGTCTCTCGCGTAAGTAAAATTGTTTACAAAAAATGATACAGTTCTAAGCTTTTTTTAAGCAAAATAAAACCTCAACTAAAAACTTTAAACTCCTGCATTATTTGTAGGAGTTTTTTATTTGTTTGTAGGCGGTAAACCTAAAAATAAGATCTTTTTTGCATTTTAAAAGACAGAAAGTACTCTGAAAAAATGTTTTTAATGCTTCTCCAATTCAAAGAAAACCCAGTATAACTGACTTTACATAAAAAACTAATAACTAACAAATTACAAATAATTTTACACTATCAATTACTTCAAGAAACTAACAATTATCATGTTTTGAATTTTAATAAATTCATTCCTTTGTGTGACTCAACAAATACCACAAACCAACCACCGCATAATGTATAAGAGTAGTAAGCATAGAATTAAAAAAACAGATAATCACGCATCGTTTATTAATAAAGTAAATATTGATAAAAATGCACATTGATAGTGATTTGCTATATACTTGGGGAGCAGTTGCCAAAAAAGTTCCAAAAAATGCTATCATTTTTTATGAAAATGATCCTGCTTTATCATTTTTTCAAATTTTAGAAGGAACGGTGAAAATGAGTTATACTAACGAAGATGGCAAAGATCTAACTATTGGTGTATTTAAAGAAGGTGACAGTTTTGGAGAACCGCCGCTAATTATTGGTGAGCCATATCCTGCATCGGCTTTAGCGCAAACAGATTGTGTCATTTTAAAACTTTCTAGAGTTAATTTCTTTTCTTTTCTGGAAGAAAATCCTGAAGCGCAAAAGAAAATACTAAAACTATTTGCCTCAAGAATTTATAATAAAATCGTCTTCTCAAAAAACATAATCAATCATAAGCCGGAACATCGCATACAATATTTTTTGGATAATTTTAAAAGACAGCATTGCACAAAAGTGAATCAAAAAATAAAAATTCCTTATACCCGCCAAGAAATTGCTGATTTTACCGGATTAAGAGTTGAAACCGTAATTAGAACTTTGACTCTTATGAAAAAGAACAAAAAAATTGAAATCATTGATCACAAATTATTCTACTAGAACGTCTAAAAAATTGCAGCTGTATGACTCAAATCATAATCTATGCTCCAAATATTTACGTCCTTTGAGGAAAGGTTAAATGATAAATTATTAATTCAAATTTCATAACGTTTTAAAGTAAAAAAGCGGGAACTATAAAAGTTCCCGCTTTTTTAACTTATTACTTTATTCATCATTGCTTTTGAGATATTGTCAGCTCTAATTTTAATTTCTCTAGCTTTTTCTCCTTCAAACAAATCATCGACCGTTTTTTTCCACAATTTCGTCCAGTGTTTAAAATGTGCCTCGGTCAAAAGGCTTTTCTGATTTAACATTCGGTGTTTCATCATTGGGTTTCCATCAAAGTTTCCTGTATGAAAAAGAATATTATCCCAAAAATCATACATTATCGGAAGATGTTTTTCCCAGTTCACAGCAGCTACTTCAGTAAATAAATAACCAATCGTAGGATCAGTTCTAATTTTTAGATAAAAAGCATCTACCAGTATTATAATATCGTCTTTTCCCTTAATATCTGTTTTCATCTTTCTATTTGTTTCTTCATTTGTGTTCAAAATACTTTTACAAATCTTTTTTATTAAACTTTTTAAGAGAAATAAAAAACGGAATTCCTATCCAAAGCAGCAATAATAAAAACGATAGTATCAGTCCAATTGTTGTTCCAAAAAAATCTTTAAAAATAGCTCCTGTATATCCCATCATTGCCGATTGATCGAGATGCAGTAATATTTGAATACGTGCCAAATCTATAGGACTCAATGCGGTTACACCTACCATAGCTTTCTCAATAGGATATTCGGAAAACTGAAAAAGCAAAAACAATACTACGGCATCAAAAAGCATGGCAAAATAAAGCCAGAACATTATAGCAACTCCAATTCCTTTTGCTTTGTCTCTTGCATAAATACAGCTCAAAAAAGCCAATGAGACAAAAACTACTGAAATGAGACAACCCACCAAAAGCATCATAAATCCAACTATACCTGGTGCATTAATTAAAAGCGGAATTCCAGCTCCAAGAAAAAATGCGGTAACCATTGCAATCGAAAGACCTGCAAATAAACTAATCCAGATTTTTTTTCTCTTTAAAGGCTGACTCAGTAAAAGTTCAATAAACTCGGCACTATTATAAAGATAAATCGTAGAAAATAATATCGATACTAAAGGTACTGTAAACAAAATTACATTCAATATAGTAAGCAGTCCTTTGGCTGAATTATCTTCTAATCCGAATGATCCCCAAGAAAGTAACGCTAAAATAATGGTGTAACTAACAACAATCTTATTTTTAAGTATATCTAGTAAAACAATTTTAATTATTCTGTTCATGATGTTTCTCTTTTAAGATTGCGGCTATGGCTTTTGAGATTTTGCTTTCGCCTGTGTATTCAAGTAAATCGCTGATGGTTTTATGAAAATGTACTTTTCCATCCTGCATGAAAATAATCTGAGTGATCATATCATCGAGTTCACTTAATAAATGTGATGTTATTAAAATTAATTTTCCAGCGTCACGTTCTTTTAGAATCTTTTCTTTGAGAATTTCAGACGCTAATGGATCTAATCCTGCTGTAGGCTCATCAAGTATAAGAACATCAGGATTAAAAAGAAAAGCCAGTGCTGCACTTACTTTTTGCGTTGTTCCGCCAGAAAGCGTGCGCATTTGTTTAGCATACATTTTGTCAAGATTAAAAGCTTTTATCAAATCTTCGTCTAAAACTGTTTTTGAATTTCTAATTTCTTTAATAATACTGATTATCTGGCCTATTTCCATATTATCAGGATATCTCCCAATCTGCGGCATATACCCGATTTTATTTCTGTAATTAAACTCTTTTAAAATAGAATTATCATTAAACAAAATATCACCGTTATCAGGAAGCACCATTCCAAGAATAGATTTAATGAGAGTTGTTTTTCCGCATCCGTTAGGACCAATCAATGCAATGCATTCTCCCTTTTTAAATTCAAGGTTTACATTTTCTAACACTTGAAGTTTTCCAAACTTTTTGCTTATATTTTTTATAGTAATCATAAAATGAGAGATTTCATAAATGGGGTTTCATCAATAAAATTATCAGGTGTAATACTTGGCAGTACTTTCTCTGATTTGTCTAATAGCGTAATCATAAAACTCCTGAATAAAAGCATTGCCGAAGGATTATTCTCGGTAAGAACAGCAAAAAGACTCAATGGATGAAAAGGCACATCACCAACTCCATCTTTATTAAGATCATATCCCTCGTACTTATCCCAATAATTACTATTGAAATGATTTAAAACGAGACTGCCGTTGGTACTGATATCAAAAGTATTGGCAAGAAAGTTATTGAATGAGATTTCGTTATCCATACAACTTGCCTGAATCTTCATTCCCCAGCCATTGTCTTTAAATATGTTATGATTAAGCATTACTCTGCTCGTTCCTTCCATATAGATTCCAGAAGTATTACGTATAAATTTGTTTCCAATAATATAGCTGTCTGCAATCTCTTTCAACAGTAAACCGTAGGCGGCGTCTCCCCAGTTTTCTTCAAAATAATTGTTAAACATTTTTACATTTTTGGTAAACATTACTGCCACTCCTGCCCCATTGTTTTTAAATACATTTGAGATGTACGAATCGTCATTAGAAAACATAAAATGCAGTCCATATCGAATATTTCCTTTAGAAATGTTTCTCCAGATAATTGAATTCGAAACAAACTCAAAATAAATACCGTCACGATGCCCGGAAATTCTGTTTCCGATAATCTTCATACTATCGCTTTTCCAACAATGAATTCCGTTTCCTATACGTTGTTCTTCTTTTTGATGTGCTTTTATCGTGTTATTTTCAATTACACAGCTGCTCCCTTTTTGAGCGTAGATGCCAAAAAAATTATTTTCAAGTATATTATTCTTTACCATTACACCAATTTTGTCGTAAATTTTAATTCCGCAAGGATCGTTCAGCGAACCGTAACCAGAATCAATTACTTTAAAACCAGATACAACAACACTATCAGCTTTGATAGAAACCACTTCATATTTTCTTTGTCCATCAAGAATTGGAAAATCCTTTCCTTGCAGCACAATTCTTTTATTGATCTCGATATTTCCCTCGCGATACACTCCTTTATAAACCAAGATTGTATCGCCAGGGTTTGCCAGATCAATAGCTTTTTTTATACTTTTTATTACCTTGTTTTTTCCAACCTCAATAGTCTGTGACTGCAGATTGAAAAAAAACAGTGATAGAAAAAGACAGAGAAATAATTTCATATTATTTTAATTGTGTTTTGAGTTGTTGTTCTCTTATTTTTCAATAAAAGTGCTCCATTCTTTTTCTTGTCCTTGAGATTCTGCTTCGAATGCTTTTGCTTGACTTTTATTAGTAAATGCAGCAATGTTTCCATTCATTGGACTTTTAATTGCGCCTCCAGAAACATAGAAAGCTTTTTCGGCAGGAATCAATTCATTTTCTAAAGTGTAATCATGAACATAGTATCCCTTAACTTTTAGTTCTGGATTTTCCTTCGTATAATTAACCATACAAGCAATATCATCAAATTTATAGGCTCGGCCTTTTTCAGTAATAATCTCGGCACCATATTTTCCATCCGTAATTCCCATTTTACAAAAATCGCAATTGTCCGTATTCAGTTTAATTGGAACTGGTTTATCATTTGCACATGAAGAAAATAAAACGGCCAATATTGCGATACTCAATACTGTTTTTGTTTTGAAAAAAAGCATTTTCTTTTGTTTTAGCACAGCAAGAAAAAGCAAAACTCCAGCAGTAATCAACATCCATCCGCCAATATCTGGTATAGAGTATGCACCAAAATTAAGCAGTTGTTTATAACCTAAAACAGGTGGTTGATATGCCATTCCGGGTACGCGTATTGCAGCATTTGGATCTAAATTATGACCATACTCATAATTCCATCGGTAAAAATCAAGACCTGCAGCAATTCCAAAAAGAACAAACGAACCAAAGAGTGTATATAAAATCTTTTCGTTTTTATAGAATATGCAGCCCAAAGCGATAACACCAAAAAAGCCTAAAATGATAGGAAGAATTGTAAACTCAATAAAATCCTCAGAGTGCAGGGTTTTCATTCCAATGTAATGATTAAGCCCATTTATAATCTCTACATCACCCGCAATTTTAGAAGCATGAAGTTTTAAAACCAATCCTTCAGGATATTGAGGTGCAGTTAATTCAATTTTCCACATGGGCACAAAAATGGATCCTATAAACAGTAATCCTGATAACAAGAGTACTATTTTAGAAAATCTTGAAAGTGTATTATTTCTCATAATAATTCAAAATAAAAAAGGGAACAAAGAATATGCTCTGTCCCCCTTTACTTGGTTAGTAGTTATTCTTTTGGTAAATTAGTTCCCAGACTGTAGCTAATTGGAACGTTACTTCCTGCTGGTGAAACTCTAACATAACCCTGCATTTCTTGATGCAATGCACTACAGAAATCGGTACAATAGAATGGGAATATTCCTTTTTTCTGAGGTGTCCATTTTAAAGTAAGTGTTTCTCCCGGCATAATCAGCAATTCGGCAGTATTAGCTCCTTTAATGGCAAATCCGTGCGGAACATCCCAATCTTGTTCAAGATTAGTAACATGGAAATAAACCTCATCACCTACACGAATTCCTTCGATATTATCTGGAGCAAAATGAGAACGAATACAAGTCATATAAATATGTACTTTATTTCCTTCTCTAACCACTTTAGTTTCTTTTTCACCTTTGGCTGCAAAAGGATGCTTGTTATCAGCCATTTTGTAAAACTTCAACTGTCCGTTGTTACGAATCTTATCCGCTGGAATTCCTTGTGCATAATGCGGTTCTCCGATTGTTGGAAAATCAAGCAGCAGTTTCATTTTGTCTCCGCTGATATCAAATAACTGCGCACTTTGTGCTAATTCAGGACCTGTTGGCAAGAAACGATCTTTTGTAATTTTATTATAAACTACCATATATTTTCCAAATGGTTTTTCTGTATTACCACCTGGAACCATAAGGTGACCTGGAGAATAATAAGTCGCTTTTCTATCTAAAACTTTAAGATCTTTAATATTCCATTTTACAACCTCTGACGAAACAAACATTGTTGTATACGCATTTCCTTTACCATCAAATTCAGTATGTAAAGGTCCTAATCCTGGTTTTTGAACTTCACCGTGCAGTGCAGCTTCATATTTCACAACTGGAATACCAGCATAAGATCCATCAAATTGTTTATTAGCAATCGCAGCTTTCAGTTTTGTAAAACTAAATACAGGAATCAAAGCTGCTAGTTTTCCACTTCCAATAATATATTCACCTGTTGGATCAATATCACAACCGTGAGGTGATTTTGGACAAGGAATCATATAGCAGATATCTTTAAGTTCTGCAGCATCAAGAATCAGCACCTCTTTTTTAATTTCAGATTTTGCTGTTTGTGTTTTTTCATCCCAAGTATTATGAGCATAGTTTGCAGGAACACGTTTTCCTTTTCCAGCTTTAATATATTCCTCTGCTTTTTTCCAGTTAACCGCCATGATAAAATCTTTATCATTTTTAGATGCGTTTACCTCAAGTAATGTATTTGCTTGTTCGGTATTATAGCAAGAGAAAAAGAACCATCCATGAGACTCTTTTTTACCTGGGTGGCTAAGATCAAAATTAACTCCAGGCGTTACAATTTGAAAAGCAAGATCTAACTCTCCTTCTTTCCCAACTTTTACAAAGCTTAAGTGTCCTTTAAAGTTTTTCTTGTACGTATTGATAGGCACATCTCCATTATCATTGTCAGCAGGCACACTAAAACGGCTTGCTCCAACAACGTACTCTGTATTTTGAGTAATAAATGGTGAGGAGTGATTTCCTCCACAGTTTGGAAGCTCAATAATTTCAGCCGTTCTAAAAGTTTTAAGGTCAATACGTGCAATTCTAGGTGTATTGTTTGCATTGGCAAAAAGCCAGCGTCCGTCTACCTCACCATTTGTTTGTGACAAATCAAGGTGATGCTGATCATCCCATGGCACATATCCGTGAGAAGTGTTTAACATTGGTTTTGTTTCCTCACTATAGCCGTAGCCGCTTTGAGGATCTTCAGAGAATACAGGCATTACTCTAAGCAGTCGCCCGCTTGGAAGCCCGTAAACACTCACTTGACCACTGAATCCGCCAGAGACAAAGTTGTAAAACTCATCGTACTTACCGGGAGCAACATATACTTTACTGGCTACATCGCCGTCAACAGTATCTGAAGAGTCTTTGGGCTTGCAAGAAACAAAAAAAGCGCAACCCAAAGTAATGGCAAAAACTGATTTTAAAAAGTTATTTTTCATAAGGTTATTATTTAGAATTCGATTATTTTGGTGTTTATTTTACCCCATCATTCTGACGCATATATTCTAGAATACTTCTAGCTTCGTCATCACTTAAACCTTGATTAGGCATTCTAATCATGCAAAGCTCTAATTGAGCCTGCAATTCTGGATCTTTATCAATCATAGGATCAGGATTTGTGATAAAATTCATAATCCATTGTGGTGTTCTGCGTTCCGTTACACCTTTCCATCCCGGACCAACAAGTTTCTCATCTGTAGGTTTGTGGCATGAAGTACATTTTACTTCGGCAGCTTTAAGCCCTTTTTCTGCCATTGCTTTATCTAATGAAGCTCCTAATTCTACAGTCGAGTATTTCCCAAGACCTCTTTTAGGATCATATGATTCAGCTTCCGCAGTTTTCTCTGCTGGCGGCGGAGTCGAAAAATCTTCATCTGTTTTTGATTTATCCTTTCCGCAGGACACGAAAAAGAAAATGCCAAACATTGCTATTAAAAATAATTTGTTCATGTGTTTGCTTTTTTTTATTTGTTAAACTACAGGTCAAAGTTCCACAAGATGTATTTCTTAAATTATGATTACGATCATACTATCCCGAAAAAGTTCATGATACCTTCGTACTCTAAAATAAACAGATGAAGTTTTTTGTTTACATATTTCTCTTTTCAGTGGTTTTCAGACCTGCGTTTCCATTTTTGGATTATGTGGTAAACTACCATTACATTGTTACCGAATTATGCGAAAACAAAAATGCTCCAGAACTAAGCTGTAATGGAAAATGTCATTTGAAAAAAGAACTGGCAAAAGCGTATAAAAATGATGTTCCTGCGTCTAACGAGAAAAAAATAGAAACTGCTGAAACAATTGTACTTTTCATCGTAAACCTTCCAGTATTCTGCTTTGAAACAGCTCATACAGCCCGCTTAAAAATAAACTCAGTCTACAAAAACCTATACTCCCATTTAGACGCAGTTTCTGTCTTTCGTCCACCGGCTTTCAACTATTAATTTTTCAATGTTTTACACTTTATTTTCTCCGAAATCTATTTCGGCAGAAATCGTATTATCCTTATTTAAATTAATATTCTATGAAAACTTTAAAATACATTACCCTTTTCCTTTTAGCAATTACCTATATCTCATGTTCTTCTGATGATGATTCTTCAACTTCAATTCCTGCTGATGAAACACTTGGACTTCAAAAAATTCAAGAATTAACGAATGACAATCATGTCGTTGAACTGTACTCAAAAAAGGGCACTTTAATTCAAGGCTACAATGCTGTTACCATTAGAATAAAAGACAAAAAAAGCAGTGCTTATATTACAGATGCAAAAATTGATTGGACACCAATTATGCATATGACTTCGATGCAGCATTCATGTCCAAAATCAGCTGTGACTAAAACGGCTGATAAAAAAACCTTATACTCAGGTGATATTATTTTTCAGATGGCACAAAATGATAAGGAATTTTGGGAACTTAAAATTAATTATACAATCAACAATGTTGTTTACACCGTTGCAGACACTATTGCCGTAACTGCATCACCAAAACGTACTGTAATCTCATTTAAAGACAATAGCGGCAACAAATATGTACTGGCTTATATCGCACCCGAAAATCCGAAAGTAGCCGTAAACGATGCGTCTGTTGGACTTTATAAAATGGAAGATATGATGACGTTTACTGCAGTAAACAATTTTAAAATAAAAATAGATCCTAGAATGCCAAGTATGGGAAATCACGGATCACCAAATAATACCGATTTAATACAATCTCAAGCAGGAGGTTTCTATAAAGGAAAACTTTCATTGACGATGACTGGATACTGGAAAATTAACATGCAGCTTTTAAATGCCTCAGACGAAGTGCTAAAAGGAGAACCTGTAACAACAGAAAATCCTTCAAGCAGTCTTTATTTTGAAATTGAATTTTAAGCATTCATTATTAACAAGAAAGAGGCAATTTTAGTTGTCTCTTTCTTATAATTTATCTAGTGATGAAAAAGATAACAGCATGTATTCTAACTATTTTTTCAACAATCTGCTGGGGACAAGAACAACAAAAGGACAGCCTTTCGGCTCAAAATTTAAATGAAATTATTGTTATTGGAAAAAAAGCAGCTTTACATCAAAAACAGCCAAAATCATTGACTTCTGTAGAAGATTATCTGCAAAAATCTACAAAAGTAAATATGATAAAAAGAGGCGCTTATGCCTGGGAACCTACAATTAACAATATGTCTACAGAACGCACTGTTATTACTATTGACGGAATGCGCATTTTTGGAGCTTGTACTGATAAAATGGATCCTATAACCTCATATGTCGAAGTTTCAAATTTATCAGAAGCAGCAGTTGCTTCTGGTCAGCAGGCAAGCTGTCATGGCGCGGCAATTGGCGGTTCTATAGATCTAAAACGTTCTGTTTTTAGTCAAAATACTTTGGGATGGAATGGCAGTTTTAACTCTGGTTATGAAAGTAATAATCAGCAAAAAATTATTGGAGGTTCATTAGGCTACAATAATGAAAAGTTTTACGCTCATGCGGATTTTATGCATCGTGATGCTGATAATTACAAAGCTGGTGGAAACCAAGAAATCAATTTTTCTCAATTTACAAAATATAACATTGCTGCAACTGCCGGATATTTTATAAATAAGAGAAATAATCTGGAAGCTTCACTAATTTATGATAACGCAACAAATGTAGGTTATCCGGCTCTGCCAATGGATGTTTCACTGGCAAAAGCCGAAATTATGTCTTTAAGCTATCGTTATACCCCAGATTCTGGTATTATTTCAAACTGGGAAACAAAGGTTTACGGAAACAGCATAACTCATAAAATGGATGATACCAAAAGACCTGCCGTTCCCATTCATATGGATATGCCAGGCTGGTCTGACACCTATGGATTTTACTCTAAACTAAAAGGGAAATATAAAATACACGATTTTACAGCAGACTTAAATGCTTTCTACAACAAATCGATTGCCGAAATGACAATGTATCCTGCTGATCCCAAAGAAAATTTAATGTTTATGTACACTTGGCCAGATGTACGAACTTTTTATAACGGTTTGTCTCTTGAAGATTATATCAAAATAGCTTCAGAAACTACTTTGAGAATTGGAACTTCCGTTGGATTTCATTCTAATGATGTTGCAAATGATTTTGGATTGCAGAGCCTTCGTATTTTCTATCCCGAGATGCAGGCTTCAAAAAACCGTTTTCTAAAAAGTTTCTCTGCAAACATTACTCAAAAAAAAGGCAGATTTGAATATGGTTTTGGAGGTGCTTATGCAGAAAGAGCTCCTTCTGTTTCTGAAGGTTATGGTTTTTATCTTTATAACAGCAGTGACTTTTATGACTACATTGGAAATCCATTTTTAAAGAACGAAAAAGCCTTAGAAGCCAATCTTTTACTGGGTTATAAAACAAATCAATTAAGCACAAAAATTACGGCGTCATACTTTCATATAAATGATTTTATCTTAGGTCAAATTGATCCTAATATTCTGCCCATGACAATTGGAGCGTCTGGTGTAAAAAAATACGAAGCTATAAGTTATGCCTCTATTTTTAATGCGGATTTAAATTTAGAATATTCTCTATTTCAAAACTGGCTTTTAAAAACGCAGCTGGTTTATAGTTTAGGCAAAGACAATCAAGGAAACAATCTTCCTTTTATAAGTCCAATACGATACAGCGCAGGAATTGATTATAAAAAACAGAACTTAAATTTAGGAATTTCGGCTTTAGGAAATCTTGCTCAAAAAGAATTTGCAGCAACATACGGTCAGACAAAAACGACAGATTATTTGATTTTTAATTTCAATGCTGGATATGTGTTTCATTACAATCAAAATTTAATAAAACTGCAAACTGGTGTCGAAAATATTTTTGATAAATATTACACCACTTTTTCAGACTGGAATAAAATTCCGCGAATGGGACGCAACGTCTTTGTGAATCTTACTTTCAGCTTTAGATAAACCAATTTCGAACTTCATTTTTTTCCAGTTTTAGGTTTGATTTTTAAACCAGAACATAAAAAAATAAAAATAACACAGTATGATTGGAATCATAGTTTGAAAATTTTGATGACAATATATTTACGCTATTAAAATTTACAATCAAGCATCCTAAAAAACACCAAATTCATTAAAATCTTCAGTTTTACCAACTGCAGTATTTCTTTAGTGCGCCTTGATTTTTTCAAAAAAACAGATTAAAAAAAAATGGATAAACAATTCTTGATACAGGAAATAAACCGTCTAAAACAGCAAAAAAACGCTGTCATTCTAGCTCATTATTATCAAAATGAAGACATTCAAGATATTGCAGATTTTGTTGGCGACAGTTTAGAATTATCCAAAAAAGCACAGGCAACCAGTGCAGATGTTATTGTTTTTGCAGGGGTTCATTTTATGGCAGAAACCGCAAAAATCCTTAATCCGTCAAAAAAAGTACTGCTTCCAGATTTAAACGCGGGCTGTTCACTTGCTGATGGCTGTGACCCGAAAGATTTTAAAATATTCAAAGAAAAATATCCTGATCATGTTGTAGTAACGTACATCAATTGTTCTGCCGAAATAAAAGCGATGAGCGATCTCGTTTGTACATCATCAAATGCAAAAAAAATAATAGGATCAATTCCTCACAACAAAAAGATAATTTTTGCTCCCGATCAAAATCTGGGAAATTATCTTAAAAAAGAAACTCAGCGTGATTTGGTTCTCTGGGAAGGTTCTTGTGTGGTTCATGAAGCCTTTTCATTAGACAAATTAATTGAAATTTATATAAAAAATCCAACGGCAAAAATTGCCGCTCACCCGGAGTCGGAAAGTCATATTTTGAAAACGGCGCATTATATTGGCTCTACTTCGGGTATTATTAACTTTATTAAAACGGATCCTGCTTCCGTTTTCATCGTGGCTACGGAGGCCGGCATTCTGCATCAACTTTCAAAAACTGTACCTGATAAGACGCTGATCCCGGCCCCATCCACAGAAGACAACAGCTGTGCCTGCAGTGAATGTGCTTTTATGAAAATTAATACCCTTGAAAAACTCCTGCAATGCCTCAGTAACGAAAGTCCAGAAATTAAAATATCTGAACCCTTAAGAGTTAAAGCTTTGCAGCCAATTGAAAGAATGCTTGAATTATCATAGAACAAAAAAAACAACAAAATGCTTAAAACTGACATCTTAATAATTGGCTCAGGTATTTCGGGACTTTTTCTAGCTATGAAAACAGCTCAAAAAAGACCCGATTTGTCAATTGTAATTATGACCAAAGAAAGTGCTCAAAATACAAATACACAATTGGCACAAGGCGGTATTGCGGTTGTAACCGATTTGATAAAAGACAGCTTTGACCAGCACATTAAAGATACACTGCAAGCTGGCGACGGAAACTGTGATGAAACTATTGTAAATATGGTAATTAAGCAGGCGCCAGAAAGACTAAAAGAGCTTTTAGATATTGGAACTTCTTTTGATAAAGAGGAAAGCGGACAGTGGAATTTGGGTTTAGAAGGCGGTCATTCTACTCATCGGATATTGCATCATAAAGACAGTTCTGGATTAGAAATTGAAAAAAAACTTCTGAATAGTATAAAAGAACTTTCAAACATACAGTTACTCGAAAATCATCAAGTTATTGATTTGAATACCGAAAAAATTGGAGAAGAAAATCTTTGCACTGGTGCTTTTTATTATGACAAAAAAAGCAACTCTGTAAAATACATACAAACCAGAACCATCATATTGAGTACAGGCGGCTGCGGCCAGCTTTTTGAGAACACAACCAATCCTGAAATTGCCACAGGTGACGGTATTGCAATGGCTGCCCGCGCTGGGATCGAAATTGAAGACCTCCAATACATCCAGTTTCATCCCACCGCCTTGTTTGCCGGCAGCAAAAATCCGTTTTTTCTAATTTCGGAAGCAGTTCGCGGTTTTGGCGCTTATGTTGTTAATGAAGATCAAAAAAGATTCCTATTTAAATATGATTCACGAGGCGAACTAGCAACACGTGATATTGTTTCTCATGCCATTAACAGCGAAATGCTGCAAACTAATAAAAAACACGTTTATCTTGATTGTCGTCACTTAGATCCAGTCGAGTTTTACAAAGAGTTTCCTGTAATTGCAAAACAATGCAATCTAGCAGGTTTAAAGCCCGAAAAAGATCTAATTCCAATTGTGCCGGCGGCTCATTATCAATGCGGCGGAATAAAAGTCGATCATAATGGTTTAACGTCAATTCAAAATCTATATGCCATAGGAGAATGCGCCAGAACAGGATTACATGGCAAAAATCGCTTAGCCTCCAATTCCCTTTTAGAAGCTTTAGTTTTTGCACATCAAGCCTCAGAACAAATAGATAAAACAATACAAAATTTTGCATTCTCATCAAAAATACCTAGTCCAAAAATTTCTGAAATAGACACAAGTACTAGCGAAGCTTTTGCTATTCTAAAAAAAGAACTGCAAGTATTAGTTACCGTTTTTTATACCAGCGAAACTCGTGATAAAGATCATGCAGTAGAAAAAATAAAAATGCTGAAAAATGCAGCAGTTTCTCTAATTGAAAAAGACAAAATCGCAATTCCTTTTATTGAATTCAGCAATATGCTTGTCACAGCCTTAATTATCATTAAACAATGTAAAAAAATAAAAGAACCCATTCTAACAAATTGAATGACTAAAACCTCTCAAAGAAAATGGAAATAACACCAAAAAATACAATTGGCGAAATCGTGGCAGATGATTTCAGAACAGCAGCAACTTTCTCTAAATACAGTATTGATTTTTGTTGTAAAGGACACCGCACAATCGAAGAAGTATGTAAAAAAAGAGCTATTGATGAAGAGTTATTAATTGCAGAAATTGAAAGAACCCGAACAAGCGAAGCAAATCAATCGTTTGATTATAAAACCTGGCCGTTGGACTTACTTACAGATTATATAGAAAAAACACATCATCGTTATGTAAAAGAAAAAACGCCCGTAATATTTCAGTTTTTAAACAAACTATGTAATGTTCACGGGGAAAGGCATCCAGAATTATTCGATATTAATTCTCTTTTCTCTGCATCAGCCGCAGATCTTTCAGCGCATATGAGGAAAGAAGAAGTTATACTTTTTCCCTTTATCCGAAAAATGAAAACGGCTCAAATAAAAGGGGATTTTCTCGAAATGCCGCATTTTGGAACTATTGAAAATCCTATTGCGATGATGAAGCAGGAACATAATACTGAAGGTGATCGCTTTAAAAAAATTGCAGCTTTGACCAACAATTACTCACCTCCTGCTGATGCCTGCAATACCTACAAAGTAACATTTGCAATGCTGGAGGAATTTGAAAACGATCTGCACAAACACATTCATATGGAAAACAATATACTGTTTCCAAAAGCTATTAGTCTCGAGAAAAAATTTGAGAAAGTTTCTTAAACATACAAAACATGGAAAAATATGTGATCAAACGTAACGGCGATTACAAACCTTTTGAAGCCTATAAAATTAAAGACGCCATCGAAAAAGCATTTCAAAGCGTAAATCTGCCAGTTGATAAAAAAATATACAAACTGGTTTCTTTAGGTCTTGAATCAAAATACTCTTGGCCGGTAGAAGAAATTCAGGACATTATAGAAAGAGTTCTTTTTGAAAATGGTTATTTTAAAACCATGCGTTCTTTTATTATCTATCGCCATACTCGAAAACTGCAGCGAGAGCATATTGATGGTTTCAATGACAGCACAACGTATGTCGACAGTACGCAAACTATTGAAGAATATATCAACCAATCTGACTGGCGCATTAATGCCAATGCCAATACCTCCTATTCTAATGCAGGATTGGTTAATAATACTGCAGGAAAAATAATTGCGAATTACTGGCTGGACAAAATTTACAATAAAGAAGAAGGTTTTGCACATAGAAATGGTGATTTACACATTCATGATCTCGATTGTTTAACTGGTTATTGTGCCGGTTGGAGTCTTCGTGTTTTATTAAATGAAGGATTCAACGGTGTGCGAGGTCGCGTCGAAAGCAAACCTCCATCACATTTTAGAGAGGCGCTTGGACAAATGGCTAACTTTTTAGGAATTCTGCAAAGCGAATGGGCAGGCGCTCAGGCTTTCAGTTCATTTGATACTTATCTTGCGCCATACGTCTTTAAAGACCAGCTTAGTTACGATCAAGTTTTAAAAGCGATTCGAAGTTTTGTTTACAACCTGAATGTGCCTGCAAGATGGGGACAATCTCCTTTTACAAATATAACTTTAGACTGGATCGCTCCTGATGATTTGAAAGAGCAGATTCCAACTAGAAATAACGAACATTTATTTCTTACTGCAAATGATCCAATCTTGATTAAAAAGGCAAACGAAAGAGGAATTACAGCTTTAACGAATTTAAAATATGCCGATTTTCAAGAGGAAATGAACTTGATTAATAAGGCTTATTATACCATTATGACTGAAGGTGATGCAAACGGACAGCCTTTTACGTTCCCAATTCCTACGGTTAATATAACAGAGGATTTTGACTGGGAAGGTGAAAATGTAGATTTACTGTTTGAAAACACAGCCAAAATTGGTTCTTCATACTTTCAAAACTTCATTGGAAGCCAATATGTATTAGATGAAAACGGCAACCGAATAGAAAACCCAGAAGCCTATAAACCAAATGCTGTTAGAAGTATGTGCTGCAGACTTCAGCTTGACTTACGTGAATTATTAAAACGAGGAAACGGTTTATTTGGAAGTGCCGAAATGACTGGAAGTATTGGCGTAGTAACCATCAATATGGCTCGTTTGGGATATTTGCATAAAGGGAATATCATAAAACTATTTTATCATTTAGATGAACTGCTGCAGAAAGCGAAATCGACTTTGGAGAAAAAAAGAATCTTTATTCAAAAAATGTACGATCGCGGACTTTATCCTTATACGCAGCGTTATTTGGAACATTTCAGAAATCATTTCTCAACCATCGGCGTTAACGGAATGAACGAAATGGTGCTTAATTTTACTGATGGAAAACAAGATATTACCACTAATTCTGGGATTCATTTTGCAATTGAAGTTTTAGATCATATTCGATCAAGAATGAAAGAATTCCAAGAAGAAACAGGAAACTTATACAATCTAGAAGCTACTCCTGCGGAGGGAACGACTTATCGTTTTGCAAAAGAAGATAAAAAGCGTTTTCCACAAATTTTGCAGGCAGGTCAAAACAGCAATATCTATTATACAAACAGTTCACAGATTCCTGTAGATCATACCGAAGATCCGTTTGAGGCTTTATTGCTTCAGGACGAATTACAATGTAAATATACCGGCGGAACGGTACTGCATCTTTATATGCGAGAAAAAATAAGCAGTCCCGAAGCTTGTAAAAACTTTGTAAAAAAAGTATTGACAAATTTTAAACTGCCTTATATAACAGTTACACCAATTTTCAGCATCTGCCCTATTCATGGATATCTTAATGGCGAACATGAATACTGCCCGAAATGCGACGAAATTTTACTCAGCGAGAATAATCAAAAATCCGAAATATATGAAAACACAATGTCATGAAATTCTAGCACAACAGCACGTTAAGAGAAGTAAATGTTTAGTTTACACAAGAGTAATGGGTTATCATAGACCTGTAGAAAGTTTTAATATTGGAAAAAAAGGCGAACATCAACAACGTACCCATTTCAAGGAAAATATTATCCAATAAGGCAGTTTACAACATCACGCCCTTTACTTTATTAGATTATCCGGATAAGACAGCCTGCATTGTATGGCTTGCAGGCTGTAATATGCGGTGTTTATATTGTTACAATCCTGATATTGTTCTAGGTAAAGGAAAGATTGATTTTGAAACTGTTCTTGCATTTCTAAGAACTCGTAAAGGATTATTAGACGGTGTAGTGCTAAGCGGCGGCGAATGTACCATGCACAAAAACATAATTCCTTTTATAAAAGAAATAAAAGCGCTCGGTTTTACTGTCAAAATTGATACTAACGGTTCGAAACCAAACGTTCTGAGAAAACTGATTTCTGAAAAACTAATAGATTATGCTGCTTTAGATTTTAAAAGCCTTCCTGACACTTTTAAACAGATTACGAAATCAAATCTATTTTCAGAATTTGAAGAAAGTTTATTACTTTTAATAACGTCTTCCATTCTATTTGAAGTACGCACCACAATACATTCAAATCTTATCAATAAATCAGAATTATTAAAGATGAGAACCTATCTTGAAACTCAAAATTTTGAAGGAAACTATTATATTCAACATTTTAGAAACAATGTGCCAACACTCGCTTCTATAGGTCATTCTGATCAAAAAATGAATATTGCCGATTTTTCTGCATCAAAAGTAAAAATTGTTTTTAGAGAATAATTTCTAAAAAAATCGCTCTTACTTTTTATCAATCTAAAACTAAAAAGCTCATGAAACTGCATCATTTTCTTTTAATAATTCATCTTATCTCAGCAACAATCTGGGTTGGCGGACATCTTGTTTTAAGTATTCGATACCTGCCTTTAGCTTTAAAACAAAAAGACCCTAGTATTATTTTAAACTACGAGAAAAAATTTGAAGCGCTAGGCATGAGCTCTCTTCTTTTACTAATTATTACGGGAATCATGATGGCGTATGATTTTGGAGTTTCTTTTGATTCTTGGTTTAGTTTTTCCAGCGGAATCGAAAAGGTAGTTTCTGTAAAACTCTTATTATTACTCTTTACTTTTTTACTTGCACTGATTGCTCAATTTAGTGTCATTCCAAATCTTAGCAAACATAATATCACTAAAATGGCAGTCCTTATTATTAGTGTTACTTTAATAGGCGTAACAATGCTTATTTTAGGATCAAGCGTTCGATATGGAGGCATATAATACTTAGATGCAATTTAACTGGCACTAACTATTTTATTTAAAAAGACAGCCTTGTCCCGAAGTTTTGAGATCAGTATGGGTTTTCTTTTCAAAAAAAGTTAATTGAAAGAAACTATTTTCTAATACATAGTACTCAAAGTTTGTCATTTCGATCCCGAGGCTTCGGGAGAGAAATTGCACACGAAACTCCGTAACAAAAAGCCTCAAAGCTTTCAATTAATAAAAAATATGCAAGATGATATTTGATTTTGAACCATCAATTATCTTTTCTAATCTTTTAAAAAAAACTTCGCTTACCATAGGACAACCCTGACTATTGGAGATATAATACTCCTGCTCATCGTTTGGAACAGCAGAATATGAATGTAAAACTACTGCTCTTTTAGCTGCATTACTATTAGTTTCGTCAAGACCGTTTAATTTATAGGCTTTTCCAAACATTCCTTTATAAGATTTACCAACGGAATATCTGCCTAACGAAGTGCATTTAGAATTGGGTTCGTTACTAAATTTCAAATCTCCTTTTACAGCCGTTTCAGACCCTGAACCATTAGCCACAAGCCCTTTATCTAAAATTTTATTATTGGCTATATCATAAACAAAAAACCTATTATACCCAGATTTGATTTTCATATCAACCAGAAAAACAATCTTATCATTATACTCAGCACGATTTTTTAGTAATGCTTTTACTTCAGTAAGCTGCTGCGTCAGTCTTACATCTTCAATATTTGCGGCAGGCTTGTCGTTTACGTTTTCTGTAGGAGCATTAAAAAAACTTACGATAAAGAATAGTGTTAAATTGAATATTTTCATAACAGAATTAATTAAGATTAACTTTTTACTTCATTTAAAATGATTCAGAACGTTCTAAATCATTCTTATCAGCAGCAAAAATAAAAGTAAACCATAATTAACACGGCCCGCAAACGTCTGAAAAACAACAAAATAAGATTTATATCATTCTGTATCAAGAAGTTCTATCAGCGTAATTTCAAAAAATGAGAAATAAAAAAAGGCCTCTAAAGGCCTTTAAAATAATAGTTTTTTATGTTTTTTTTACCAGCCTTTTACAGCGCCGCCTTTAAATTCGCGAATTGCAGCCTGTTCTACTTCTGGTGATTGAAAAGCTTGTAAAAACTGCTTTACTTTTTCTTCATTTTTATTGTCCTCACGGCTTACAACAAGATTCACATAAGGCGAATCCTTATCTTCTACAAACAATGCATCACGAGCAGGAACTAATCCAGCCTGAGAAGCAAATGTATTATTGATAATTGCAATCGTTACATTTTGATCGTCAAGAGCACGAGGTAATTGTGGCGCTTCTAATTCTAATATTTTCAGATTTTTAGGATTGCTTACTATATCTGTTACTTTAGGTAATAAACCAATACCTGCTTTAAGTTTCAGCAAACCATTTTTCTCTAAAAGCAATAATGAACGACCTCCATTTGTTGGATCATTTGGAATAATAACTGTGCTTTCGTTTTTCAATTCAGAAAGACTTTTTATTTTTTTAGAATAACCAGCAATCGGGTATACAAATGTTTTACCAATTATAGCCAATTTGTAACCACGTTGTTTAGACTGTTCGTCAAGATAAGGTTTATGCTGAAAAGCATTCGCATCAATATCTCCTTGACTCAAAGCTTCATTTGGAATCACATAATCATTAAATGTAACGAGTTCAACTTCTAATCCGTACTTTTCCTTAGCCACTTTTTGTGCCGCCTGAGCAACAGCAAATTCTGGTCCAGCCGCAACACCTACTTTAATATAATGCGGATCATTATTTTTGCTTTTTCCACAATTTGATAAAACTAATGACAATGCTATAATTCCACCTGCTTTAATAAAACTTTTTATATTTTTCATTCCTATGTTTTTAATTTTTAATTCTTAATTTTTAATTGAAATTATCTGTGATCAAATCGTTTCGATAAAGCATCTCCAGCAAACTGAATCAAGAATACCAAGAGTACCAATAAAGCTAATACTGAATTCATTGTTACGGCATCATAACCAATATATCCATATTGATAACCTACCTGCCCTAAACCGCCGGCACCAACCGCACCACCCATTGCAGAATAACCCACAAGTGTAATTAATGTTATAGATGCAGCGTTTATTAATGACGGTAATGCTTCTGGAAGTAATACTTTATATACGATCTGTAAAGGAGTTGCACCTAAAGCTCTTGCAGCTTCAATTAATCCTGAAGGAAGACTCAAAAGACTGTTCTCTACAAGACGGGCAATAAACGGTGCGGCACCAATACTTAATGGAACCAAAGCTGCACTTACACCTATAGAAGTTCCTACGATTGCACGTGTAAACGGAATCATCCAAACGATTAAAATAATGAATGGAATAGAACGAAATACATTTACTAAAACAGACAATATTCTATTTAAAACGGGTTGTTCTAATATTTGATTCTTTCGAGTAAGAAAAAGTAAAATTCCTGTTGGAAGACCTAGTAAAAAGCCAAAAAAGCCAGACACAAATGTCATCACTATAGTTTCCAAAGTTCCCTTTAATAATAAGTCAATAATGGATTCAGACATAACCTATGATTTCTGTTTTAATATGTTTTGAAATAAAATATTCGATAGCAGCATTGTAGTTCTCCCTTTTACCAGATAATTCAATCAGCATTACACCAAAATTAACATCTCCCGCTTGGTCCATCTGAGCGCTTACAATTTTAAAATTAGTATCAAAAAGTCTGGAAACTTCTGAAATAACGGGCTCATTAACTGATTTTCCAGTCATTTCAAGTCTTAATAACGGATTTAAATTTCCGTTATCCTCTTTTTGTAATTTTTCAAGATAAACCGCAGGAACATCTAGATGCAGCGATGATGCAATAAATTCTTTTGTTAAATCATGTTTCGGATCTGCAAAAATTTCTCCAACACTTCCCTGCTCTATCAACTTTCCGTGACTAATTACCGCCACTTCATCACAAATTGATTTTACAACTTCCATTTGATGTGTAATCAATAAAACCGTGATATTTAAACGACGGTTTATATCTTTCAGCAAGTTTAAAATTGATCGTGTTGTTGCGGGATCAAGTGCGCTTGTTGCTTCATCACACAATAAAACTTTAGGATTATTAGCTAATGTTCTAGCAATGGCAACTCTTTGTTTTTGACCTCCAGAAAGACTAGCAGGATAATCATTTGCTTTTTCTGCTAAACCTACTAATTGAAGCAACTCTAAAACACGTGTTTTTACAACTGATTTTGAAGTTCCAACAAGTTCTAAAGGAAAAGCTACGTTCTCGAAAACGGTTCTCGAAGAAAGCAGATTAAAATGCTGAAAAATCATTCCTATTTGTCTTCTTTCAATCGCCAGTTGAGCATTTGATAACTGCATTAATGCTTTCCCATCTACAACAATTTGCCCTGAAGTTGGTCTCTCTAAAAGATTCACACATCTTATCAGCGTACTTTTCCCTGCTCCAGAAGTCCCAATTACACCAAAAATCTTTCCTGGCGGAACTGTAAGCGAAACATCAGATAAAGCAGTTACAATCCTGTCTTTTTGATGAAAAGTTTTAGTTACATTTTTTAATTCAATCATTTTGTCTATTCAATTTTACTTAGAATATGGAAATTTTAAATAAAAAAGCCTTTCAATTAAATCATGAAAGGCTTTTAAAATAAATATCATTATTTTTTATATACAAGCCAGATCAATAAATCTCACAGCAGTCATACAGCACATCATCATGCTGCAGCTATAATATTTTTTTCTCTGGTTATAATTTTTCATTGGTGCGGCAAATTTAAAGAGTTATTTTGAAATAAAAAGCAAAAAACATCAAAACTTTTATTAACCTATCAAAATAATAGGTTATTCTGTTTTCTTAAAGAAAACTACTCTTCATACATTTCCATCCACAATCTGGTTTCTTCAAGATCGAGTTCTTTTTCAATTTTTCTAAAAATCTCTTCATTAACAGATCCTCCTTTATGCATAACTTCAAGTTTCCCACGTTCTACATTTAAAAGATCAATCTGAAGTTTTGTAAAGTCATTAAAAATTTCGCCTCCAAGCATTTTTCCATTTCCAAAAAAATTAGCCGGCAGTTCTGTCTTTTGCAAACGATTAAACTTAACTTCATATTTGCTTTTGATATTGTGCAATAGATCATCATCCAATAATGAAAAATTATCTTCGATATGAGTAATAGTTTCTGAGACAATTACATTTCGAATATTATATTCCTCAGCAAGTATAGAATATCGCTCGATTTTTAACTTTTTAATGACCCAAGGAAGCGTAAGACCTTGAATTACTAAAGTCGAAACGATTACACAAAAAACCAGATAAATAATCAAATTTCGAAGTGGGAATTCTTCCGTTTCATTCAGCATAAGAGGTAGTGCCAATGCCGCCGCCATAGAAACAACGCCGCGCATTCCTGACCAGCCAAAAATAATCATATTGCGATAATCAAACTCCTCTTTCTGTCTAATTCGTTTACTAAGCCATCTGGGAATCAAAACGGCGGGAACAACCCATAAAAAACGAACCAATATAACAACTGCACTAATTGCCGCTCCCCACAGCAACAATGACGTTCCTGAATAATTACTAATTCCCGCCATAATCTGTCTTAACTGAAGTCCGATTAAAATAAAAATCAAACCGTTTAAAATATTAGTTAAAACACTCCAAATTGTCCCAGTCATAATTCGGCTTTCATGCGTAAAAATAGTTCCTGATCTTGCCGATAAATAAAGTCCTGTAGCAACGACGGCCAAAACCCCGGAACCATGAAAATGCTCTGCCAGTAAATACGACGCAAATGGAGTTAAAAGCGTAAGAGTAACCTCGATTATTTCGTCGCAAACAAATCGTTTATGAATATAGCTCATTATAAAACCAACAGCCAAACCAATAGCAATTCCAATTAACGACATCAGCACAAAATTTAATCCAGCCTGCCACAGTACAAAATTTCCAGCTGTGATAGCTGTAAGTGCATATTTATAAGCCACCAGACCACTCGCATCGTTAACAAGACTTTCTCCCTCAAGAATTGCAATAAGTCTCGGATTCAACCCTAAACCTTTTGTAATAGAAGTTGCTGAAACGGCATCAGGAGGAGAAACGATTGCTCCCAGCAAAAAAGCTAACGGCCAAGAGACATCTTCTATTAATTCATGTGCTGCAATTGCAACCGCAACTGTCGTAAACAAAACCAATCCAACTGCTGCCAAAGTTATAGGTCGGATGGATTGTTTAAAATCTGACCAGCTTGTATACCAAGCGGCATGATACAATAAAGGAGGTAAAAATATAATAAATACAACTTCTGGACTTAGTAATATTACTGGAAGTCCAGGAACAACACTTATTATTACACCACAGAGAACAAGCACTATTGGAACCGGAAAATTATATCTTTTGCTTACAAGACTCAGAAAAGCGACGCCAAAGAGCAGCATTATAATTACGGTGACATTTTCCATTTACAACTGATTTTTAGTGGTTTTTGATTCTAATTTCTGGTTGCTAAATTAAGATTTTATGATAATTATTAGAGGCGCTTAATAAAAAAATAATCTATTGAATTTCTATCTGAATGGAGACGCACTGCAGTTCGTCTTTACAGGAAATATTTTATAAGTATCTCGTAGGTATATTAGTCAGGAAAACTTGTTTTTACTGTCATGCATCATGCTGAAACAAATCTAAAGCACCATTCATTTATTGACCTATATCAAACTTTTACATTACAAACAACTTTAGATTTGCTGATTCAATTATTTCTAAAACAATTTCAAAATACAGTAAAATGATCACTACAGAATTAAGTCCGTTAGTTCAATTTGGAATTACAAGCAAAGAACGCGTAGAAAATGCTTTAGAACAGCTTAAAAGCGGAAAAGGAATTATAGTAACCGATGACGAAAACCGCGAAAACGAGGGCGATTTAATCTTTTCTGCCGAACATATTACAGTAAAAGACATGGCGCTTATGATTCGCGAATGCAGCGGAATTGTTTGTCTTTGTCTGCCTAATGAAAAAGCAGATCAATTAGATCTTCCGTACATGGTAAAAGAAAACACCAGCAGTTTTCAAACGCCTTTTACAATTACAATTGAAGCAAAAATCGGTGTTACAACAGGAGTTTCTGCTGCTGATAGAGTTACAACAATTAAAACGGCTGTTGCACAAAACGCAAAACCCGAAGACTTAGCAAGACCAGGACATATATTTCCGCTTCGTGCCAGAGATAACGGAGTTTTAGAAAGAAACGGCCACACTGAGGGAAGTGTCGATTTAATGAAATTAGCCAATTTAAAACCAGAAGCCGTTTTATGTGAATTAATGAATGAAGACGGCAGCATGGCAAAACTTGACAAAATCGTTAGCTTTGCACAACAGCATGATTTAGTAGTTCTATCGATAGAAGATATTATCTATTACCGTAAATTCGTGCGAGATTACAACTAAAATGATATACGAACAGCTTGGCAATTATATTAGAAAAAGCATTGCTATTTCTGATGAAGATTTAAAAACGATATTCTCCTATTTTAAGCCTTTAAAGAAAAACAAAAATGAGATACTGCTAGAACAAGGACAAACTAGTCAGCAGACTTTTTTTGTTGGTAAAGGCTGTGTCCGAATCTTTTTTATTAATGAAGAAGGAAAAGACGCCACTCGATATATTGCTTTTGAAAATCAATTTGCCACCGCTTTAGTTAGTTTTATAACCAAAATGCCTGCCGTAGAAAATATTCAGGTAATCGAAAAATCTGAATTGCTTGCAATAACACATGAAGATTTCAATCATTTGATGAAAATCATTCCGCAATGGAGAGAATTTTACAGTAATTATTTAGAGAAAGCGTATGTAAATAATGCCAATCGATTAATGTCGTTTACAACAATGGATGCATTAGAAAGATACAATCAGCTTTTAAAAATCAATCCAACAATTGTAAAAAGGCTTCCAAATAAAATTGTGGCATCATATATCAATATTTCGCAGGAAACTTTGAGCAGATTGAAATCTAAAGTTTAAATTTAGTATGATTTTGATTGTGGAGCTACTTGCGGAGATGTCTCCTTACGTCGACATGACAAACAGTATGCAAACACTTTTGCTTAAAAATCTGCTTAAATCTGTAAAATCTGCGTAAAACTTTCAATAACTAAAAAAGCCGAATCTTAATTTTAGATTCGGCTTTTTTTTATGATTCGCAGCTGCTGCAAGTAACTAAACTTGTTACCAATTCTTTAGAAACACTTTGGCTTCTTTGGTAGTACAAACTTTTTACACCCAGCTGCCATGCTTCGATCATTAAACGGTTTACTTCTTTAATTGGAAGTTCTGCCGGAATATTAAGATTTAAGCTTTGTCCTTGATCTACAAATTTCTGACGAATTGCTGCCTGCTGTACAATTTCAAGCTGACTGATTTCTTTAAACGTTTTAAAAACATCTTTTTCAGCTTGAGAAAGCTGTGTCATATGCTGAACACTTCCGCCATTTAGCATAATTTCTCTCCAAACTTCTTCATTATCCAAACCTTTTTCTTCAAGCAGTTTCTTCAGGTATTTATTCTTACGCATAAAATTACCTTTACTCAAACCAGCTTTATAATAATTACTGCTAAATGGTTCAATTCCTGGAGATGTCTGTCCTAAAATCGCCGATGAAGATGTTGTAGGAGCAATTGCCATTGTTGTTGTATTACGTTTTCCGTACCCTTTTAACAATTCTGGTTCGCCATAAATTCTAGCCAATTCCTGCGTCGCTTTATCGGCTTTATCACTTATATGTTTGAAAATTTCTGTCGTTTTCATTTTTGCTTCCATTCCTTCAAACGGAATCATATTTTTCTGCAAGTATGAATGCCATCCTAAAACGCCAAGTCCAAGCGCACGGTGTCTTTTTGCAAATTTATTGGCAGCGGAAAGATAATAGTTCCCTTCTGTTTTTTCGATGAATTCCTGCAAAACAGCATCTAAGAAAAATATAGCCAGTTTTACAGCTTCAGTATCTTTCCATTCTTCATAAAGCTCCAAATTCATTGAAGACAAGCAACAAATAAACGATTCATCACTTGTTGACGGAAGCATAATTTCGCTGCATAAATTACTAGCGTTAATTCTTAGATTCTTGTCTTTATAAACTTGTGGTTTGCTTTTATTTACATTATCACTAAAGAAAATATACGGCAATCCTTTTTGCTGACGGCTTTCTAAAACTTTTGCCCAGATTTGTCTCTTATCACTATCACCGTCAATCATTTCCTGCATCCAATAATCAGGAACACAAATTCCAGTAAACAGATTCTGAATAGGATTTCCGATACTTTTAATTTTCAAAAATTCCTCAATATCCGGATGATCAATATCTAAATATGCAGCAAATGCACCACGGCGCACTCCTCCTTGCGAAATCGTATCCATTGCAGTATCAAAAAGCTTCATAAAACTTACTGCTCCGCTGCTTTTTCCGTTATCTGTTACAGCACTTCCACGCTCACGCAATTCACCAAAATAACCAGAAGTTCCTCCACCAATTTTGGTTTGCATAATCACTTCTCCCAGTTTATGTGTAATTCCTTCAATTTTATCTGGAACGTGCACATTAAAACATGAAATTGGAAGTCCTCTTTCAGTTCCCATATTTGCCCAAACTGGAGAACTTATACTCATCCAGCCGCGTTCGATCATTTCAACAAAAGATTCTTTTAATTCCGGTTTATAAAGTCTTCTGGCTGCTGCCGTACATATTCTGTCGATTGCACCTTCAACAGTTTCACCTTTTAAAAGATAACCACGATTTAAAATTTGTTCACTCTCTGAATTCTTCCACCACATTTTATTTCCATTTTCATTCTGCGGAAGACTATTTGCTTCATTTATGTCTATTGTATTCATATGTATTTTTTGCTTTTAGAAAAGATCGTTTGCTGTTATACTTTTGTCGTGTTTTGTATATTCTACAGGACGTTTAGCAAAAAAATCATCCAAACTGTTAGCAAAAACTTCTTCTTCAAACCAAGCCAGAGCTTTATAATCTTCAACTTTTACATCAAATATCGTCGGAATATTAATTTGCTTTAGACTTTCATCAATTCTAAACTTCATGAAATTAACCAAATCGCCTTTTTTGATGCTTTCAATCTCACCTTCTTCAAATATCCAATCTAAAATATCTGCTTCAACCGCAATTGAATCTTTTACAGTTTCTCTAACAAGTGTCAGCGTTTCTTCATCAAAATAATCAGGAAACTCTTCTCTAATTTTATTAATGATGTAAATTCCGCCATTAGCATGAATTTGCTCATCGATTGAAGTCCACGCTATAATGTTGCTCACATTTTTCATGTAACCTTTAAATCGTGTAAAAGAAAGTAAAATCGCAAACTGACTGAATAAAGAAACATTTTCGATTAGAATACTGAATAATATCAGCGAAACCATATATTTTCTGTTGTCCTGCGAACGAGTATCTTTAAGTACATCTGACAAATACTCAACACGTCGACGAATAACTGGAACGTCTAAAAGTTTCTCAAATTCATCATTGTATCCTAACACTTCAAGCAGGCGGGAATATGCCTCCGAATGTCGGAATTCGCACTCGGCAAAAGTACTTCCCAAACCATTGAATTCAGGCTTCGGAAAATGCTCGTAGATATTTCCCCAAAAGCTTTTTACGGCTACCTCAATTTGTGCAATTGCTAATAAACTATTTTTTACTGCAGTCTTTTCTGCAGTCGTTAAATGTGCATGAAAGTCTTGAGTATCAGCAGTGAAATCGACTTCTGTATGAACCCAATACGCTTTATTTATAGCTTCGGTAAATTGTAAAACCTCTGGATATTCAAAAGGCTTATAATTGACTCTTTTATCAAATATAGACATAATATATACTATTTAAGTGGTGACTAAAAAAAGATAAAAAACGAAAGTCTAGAAGTGGTAATTACTTTATTTTTTATACTTACAAAATTAACCCACAGTTCCATTTTTGACCAAAGATTGATGTTAAAAAACCAATCAATTATCAACAGCCGAAAGCAGTCCAAAAAAGTGGTAAAAAAACTACTTATCAACAGCCGCATAATTTTCAGTACTTGCTGACATATCAGCTATTTAAACTAAATCTAAATAGAGTTTTCAACAATTAAATTTCAAATAATATCCAATTTTCAAAAACACTTATCAACATCTTACCTTAAATTTTCTCTCAAAAATCTGTTATCAAACAAAATCCAAACGTCAATAATAGTATCAAAAAGTATCTCAAATTTGTAAAATGCAGACCAAATAAAGAACCGCTGATCCAGAAAATCAAAAACTTAAATTACTATATATCAAATATTTAAATTAAAAAAGTAAAAAACAGATAAATCTCTTTAAACCAAACTATGCTATTTACATCTAAGCTTTCTAAAAAAGAGAATTTACTGTTTTATAAAAGCGTCTAATAAGTCAACATTAAAAAATCATTAGAATTATTTTTTTTGACAGCAATAAAACTTGATTTAAAGTTATAAATCTTTACATTTGTCCTTTATTTTTATTTATTCTAAATAGACCATTATCCCCCATATATAAAGGGACGTTAAACAACAATAATAAATTATGAAAAAGAATCTTTTTATTTCATTGGCTTTAACAGCTGTTTTGTATGTTAATGCACAGCAAAAAAACACCTTACTAGAGCAATCTTTCTGGAAAAACTCACCTGACGTAACTGTAGTAAAAGCAGAAATAGCAAAAGGCAGCAATCCTGCAGAAGCAAATGCAAATGCTTTTGATGTTACGACTTTAGCGATTAACAACGACGCTCCTATCGCAACCATCAAATTCTTATTAGACCAATCTGGGAATCCGATAAATAAAATGACTCATGATAACCGTATTTACCTGCATTGGGCCGCATATAGAGGTAATACAGAATTAGTACAATATTTGATTGCAAAAGGTTCTGATGTAAATTATGAAGACAGTCATGGTACAACTCCAATTGATTTTGCAGCATCAAATGGTCAATCTGATCCTGCTTTGTATGAAGCTTTCTTTAAAGCTGGAGTTAATCCGAAGAAAAAATACCAAGGCGGTGCTAACTTATTACTTTTAGCTATTCCTGCTGATAAAGATTTAAAAGCGGCTGACTATTTTACTACTAAAGGAATGTCTCTTAAAGATGTTGACAACGACGGAAACACTGCTTTTACTTATGCAGCAAGAACTGGAAATATTGATCTTTTAAAGAAACTTTTAGCAAAAGGTGTAAAACCTACTGACAATGCTTTACTTTTTGCAGCGCAAGGAAGTCGTAGAGAATCTAACACTCTTGAAACTTATAAATATTTAGTTGAAGAAGTAAAAATCAAAGCTACTGCAGAAAACAAAGCAGGCGAAAATGTACTTCATTTCTTGGCTGGAAAACCAAATCAAACTGAAATTGTAAAATACTTTTTAAGCAAAGGTGCAGATGCAAATAAGGCGAATAAAGAAGGTACAACACCATTAATGATTGCTGCTTCGGCAAAAGATACTTCTATATTAGAATTGTTGCTTCCACTTACAAAAAATATAAACTCTCAAAACCTAAAAGGAGAATCGGCTTTAACTTATGCTGTACGTTCAGGAACTCCTGAAGCTGTATCTTTATTATTGAGTAAAGGTGCTGATGTAAATGTTACTGATAAAGACGGAAATAATTTAGGTGTTTATCTTGTTCAATCTTACAGACCAGCTGGAAGAGACAGAGAAGCTGCACCAAAACAAGATCCTTTTGATGCTAAAGCAAAATTACTTCAAGACAAAGGATTAAATTTAGCTGCTGCTCAAAAAGACGGTAATACTTTGTATCATTTAGCAATTCCAAAAAATGATATTTCTCTACTTAAAAAAATAACGGACTTAAAAGTTGATGTAAATGCTAAAAACAAAGATGGTTTAACAGCATTGCACAGAGCCGCTATGGTTGCAAAAGATGATTCTATTTTAAAATATCTTGTTTCTGCAGGTGCGAAAAAAGAGGTTACTACAGAATTTGACGAAAGTGCTTACGCATTAGCAAAAGAAAACGAATCGCTTACAAAAAATAACGTCTCAGTAGAATTTTTAAAATAACACTTAAAAAGTTTTGAGTTTTGAGTTGTAAGTTTGCATATAAATTCAAATTTTTCATCTCAATTATAAATCAAAACTAATAATTCATAACTTATAAATAACTCATAATTCAATGAAATCAATACTTAAAATCGCTCTTACAGGCGCTCTTATCTGCCTAATTTCATTTCAGGCAAATGCACAAACAAGCAAATACAAATGTATGCTTCAAATGGCTAACTATATGGGCGAAGGAGCATATATTGTGGTATCACTTGTTAATGCTAACGGCGACTATGAAAAGACTCTTTATGTAATGGGAGATGATAAAAAATGGTATAAATCGTTAAAAGAATGGAATAAGTTTCAAACTAAAAAAAACGAAGATATTAGTGCTAAAACAGGTGCTTCTGTAACTGGCGGAGATCGAAGCATAACAACAATAGAAATTGAAAATTCTAAGATAAACAAAGGTTACAAATTAAGATTTGAATCAGCTGTTGAAGATCAAAAATATTATGTAAGCGATCTTGAAATTCCTCTTACTACTGAAGGTTTAGCCGCAAAAACAGATGGTAAAGGTTATATCAGATACGTGCGACTGAATAAAATATAATTCAAGCAAATAATTTGCTCAAAATTCAAGCTTTGTCAAGGTTTTAAACTTTGACAAAGCTTAAAACATTTGATTACATTTCAATAGATTACACTCAATGACTCTTTCATTCTGGCGTTACGCACATTTGGCCTTAGCCCTATTTTCTTCAATATTTCTGCTTTTAGCTTCTGTAACAGGTATTATTCTTGCCGTTGATGCTGTACAGGAAAAAACACTTCCGTATAAAGTTGAAAATTTTGATGCAATAACCTTAGAACAAACGCTGCCGGCATTAAAAAAAGCGTATCCAGAAATTACAGAACTGAGCGTTGATTATAATCAATTTGTAACACTTCAGGCAATTGATGAAGATGGAAATGATATTAACGCTTACATCGATCCAAGAACAGGAAAAACTTTAGGAACACCTGCAAAAAAAAGTGAATTTATTCAATGGATAACTGCTTTTCACCGCTCTTTATTTCTGCATGAAGCTGGTCGTTTTTTTGTTGGTGTTATTTCTTTTTTATTAGTCCTTATTTCTATTTCCGGCTTTGCGCTTGTTCTAAATAGACAAAGAGGAATTCGTAATTTTTTCTCAAAAGTCATAAAGGAATATTTCGCTCAATATTACCATGTTGTTTTAGGGCGATTGACTTTAATTCCGATTTTGATTATCGCATTAACAGGAACTTATTTAACGCTTGAAAGATTCAACTTCTTCATGGGCGATGAAAAAGCTAAACCTGTAAAAACAGAACTTTCAGCTGAAGCTGAAAAAACTTCAATTTTTAAAACCACACTTCTTTCTGATGTAAAAAAAATCGAATTTCCTTTTACTGATGATCCAGAAGAGTTTTATATCATAGCATTAAAAAACAAAGAAATTGAAGTAAACCAAGTTAATGGTACTGTAATTACAGCGAAACAATCGCCAATAACTGCTCAATTTGCAGCTTTGAGCCTTGATCTTCATACAGGAAGAATTAATGCTGTTTGGGCTGTAATATTAGCAATTGCTTGTATTAATATTCTTTTCTTTATTTACTCGGGTTTTGCGATTACTTTAAAACGCAGATCAAGCCGAATCAAAAACAAATTCAAAGCACACGAAAGCAATTACATACTTTTAGTAGGTTCTGAAAACGGAAGCTCTTTTAGATTTGCAAACGCAATTCATAAACAATTAATAGATCAAGGACAAAAAGCTTTTATTGCAGAATTGAATAGTTTTTCGGTATATCCAAAAGCAGAACATATTATAGTTTTCTCTTCAACTCATGGTTTGGGAGATCCGCCATCAAACGGAAATAAATTTAAAGCGCTGCTGCAAAAACAAAATCAAGAGCAAAAAATTAAGTTCTCCGTAGTTGGTTTTGGTTCTACAGCCTATCCTGATTTTTGCAAGTTTGCCGTTGAAATCGATCAGCTTTTAGAAAGTCAAAACTGGACAGAACGTATTTTAGAACTTCAGACTGTAAATGACAAGTCGGCTGTTGAGTTTGTAAACTGGGTAAAGTTATGGAGTGCCAAAACTGGAATTCCTTTAGCCACAACACCTTCTTTATACAATCATGTTCCAAAAGGTTTACAGAAATTAATGGTTTTAGATAAAACCGCAATTTCTGAAGAAGAACATACTTTTCTAGTAACATTACGTGCTAATATGCGCGCCAAATTTAATTCTGGTGATTTATTGGCTATTTATCCCGCTAATGATACTCGAGAACGCCTCTACTCGATTGGAAATCATTCTGGAAACATACAATTAGTTGTAAAATTGCATCCACACGGATTGGGTTCTGGTTATCTAAATGATCTTACTCCAGGAAATGTAATTAAAGCGAGAATCATCAATAATAAAGCTTTTCATTTTCCGATAAAAGCTCCAAAAGCAGCTTTAATATCAAACGGAACTGGTATTGCTCCTTTTCTTGGAATGATTGAGCAGAACAAGAAGAAAACTGAAACACATTTGTATTGCGGTTTTAGAATGGAAACAGAAACTGTAACGGGTTACAAAACGTTTACAGATGAAATGATTGAAAAACAAAAGCTGTCAAGTTTTCATTTGGCATTTTCACGAGAAGCGGAACATATTTATGTAATGGATCTTATAAAAAGAGATGCTGTATTTTTTGTAGATTTACTAAAACAAGGCGGCGTAATTATGATCTGTGGTTCACTTGCTATGCAAAAAGATGTAGAAACCATTCTTGATGAATTGTGTGTGGTAAATGGAACCAAAGATCTCCTGCATTATAAAAATAATGGACAGCTATTAACGGATTGCTATTAGTTAATGGCCAATTGATAATTGATAATTGTTAATTGATAATTGTTAATTGTTAATTGATAATTATCAATTGTTAATGGTTGATTTTCGAAATAGACAATACAAATCCAGAGGATTGACATATTATAGATCTAGTTTCAGTTTCAACCAAGAGCCATCGAGGTGACATATTTTAATCGTTAAATATCGTTTCGATGAAGCTTCTTTTTGGCAAACTGATTAACTATCTATAAATATCAAACTTCGCGCGCCAAAAATAAAAAATGTTATCAAAAAAGATTTTTCATGCTTAGAAAAAACCTCAATACTTATTTAATTCTTTCTGTCCTACTATTTAGTTTGTCTGCACATTCGCAGGTTTTGCGTAAAAGAACTACACTTCTTATGGGCGGTCGTTTTGATATTAGTATTGTTGCTAAAGATTCTCTAACTGCTGAAAAAAATATAACAGAAGTAATTGCCGAAATTACCCGAATTGAGAATTTAATTTCGGATTGGAAATCAACTTCGCAAGTTTCTGAAGTCAATCAAAATGCGGGAATAAAACCAATTAAAGTCGACCGAGAAGTTTTTGAACTCACGCAAAGAGCAATTAAATTCTCTGAACTGACAAACGGAGGTTTTGATGTAAGTTTTGCTGCTATGGACAGAATCTGGAAATTTGACGGCTCGATGACCGAAATGCCTTCGGCGGAAGCCATAAAAAAATCAGTAGAAAAAGTAGGTTACAAAAACATTATTCTCGACAGTGTGCAATCGACTATTTTTCTAAAACTAAAGGGAATGAAAATTGGTTTTGGCGCTTTAGGTGAAGGCTATGCAACTGATAAATGCCGAACAATGATGCTTGAAAAAGGTATTAAAGCCGGTATTATAAACGGTTCTGGTGATATGAGTACTTGGGGAAAACAACCTAATGGCGAAGACTGGAAAATAGGTATTACAAATCCGTTTAAGCCAGAAAAACTCTTGGCAGTAGTGCCTTTAAATCAAGGTGCCGTAACAACCTCAGGCACTTATGAAAAGTTTGTAGTTTTTAATGGCAAACGATATTCTCATATTATAAATCCTGCAACTGGTTATCCTGTAACTGGATTATGCAGTGTTACAATCTTTGGTCCAAATGCAGAAACTGCAAACGGATTAAGTACTTCATTAATGATACTAGGTCAAAAGAACGGTCTGCTCCTGCTGCAAAAATTCCCAGAATACAGCTGCCTTATGATTACGGACAACGGAAAAGTAATCAAATCGAAGAACTTCAACATTAAACATTTCAAGGCAAAACTTTAATGAAAGGCTCTAATTTTAAAGATTAAAATATTCGATTATTGATACTTTTTATATTGTTTTCTCGTTTTATCAGCTCTATTTTACCATATACAAAACAAGTAAAAAACTAACAACAAGATACTTACATTTTATCTTAAGACCTCTGTTTTCCTTGTTTTTCCAACATTAGAAACTCTAATTTTGTTCTAATGATTTTCTAATGTAATTCTAATGATTTTCTAATTCGTTTATTTAGATTAAATTTAAATAAACTCATAAGTTTGCTGCACAATTTATTTAGTACACGCAGTTATGAGGTTTATTTATTTTATCTTTTTAATGATAACAATTACCGGATGGTCCCAAACAGGAACAATTACTGGAAAAGTAACTTTTGGTAAACATGAAACAGCTTTTGGAGCAACCGTATTAGTTTCAGGCACACAAAAATTCGCTGTTGTTGATAATGAGGGTAAATTTCAAATTAAAGGCCTTCCCTTTAAAAAATACACTTTAGAAGTTTCTTCATTAGAAGCAAATACAAAAATGGTAGAAGTTCACTTAAATCGTTCTTCACACCAAGTTACTATTACATTAGAGAAAAAAATGATACTAAACATTTAAATGAAGTAGTAATTACTAAAAAGACGGCTAAAAAAGAGATTATAGATAAAGGTTTTTCAGTTAATGTAATCGAAACACAAGATGCTGCAAAAAGAAACATTCAAACTAATGATTTATTAGCGCAATCGGCTGGTGTTCGAGTAAGGCAAAACGGAGGATTAGGTTCGAGCGTTAACTACAATCTAAATGGAATGTCAGGTAATTCAATCCGAATATTTATTGATGGAATTCCAATTTCAACATACGGATCTTCATTCAGTTTAAACAGTATTCCACCAGCATTAATTGAGCGCATCGAAGTTTACAAAGGTGTTGTTCCAGCTCATTTGGCAGATGATGCTTTAGGCGGTGCAATCAATGTAATCTTGAAAAAAGGAGCTAAAAATACCCTGAACGCTTCTGTATCTTATGGTTCGTTTAATACTACACAATCAAATTTCAACACCACTTTTCGCGATAAATCAGGTTTCACTTTAAAAGGTTCTGGTTTTTATAATTACTCTGATAACGATTATGAAGTTTGGGGAAAATTTGTTTACAATATCTCACCAAACGGAAGATATGAATATGTAAAAGCAAAACGTTTCAATGATGCGTACCGTTCTTTTGGCGGACGAGTTGAAGCTGGTTTTACAGATGTAAGCTGGGCTGATACATTTTTGATAGGCTTTAATGCTTCAGAAGATTTTAACGAAATCCAACATGGTCAATCGATGACTAAGCCTTATAAAGGTCGTTTTTCAGAAGCAAACGCAAGAGTTATTAGTCTTAATTATACTAAAAAAGATTTTCTTGCTAAAGGTCTTGAGTTTTCAGTAAACTCAGTTTTCAGCCAAAGAAACGAGGTAGTCAACGATACTGTTAAATGGAATTACAACTGGTTTGGAGAAAAAGCTTTAGGTCTTTATGGAGATCCTATTTTATCTCCAACTGGAGCACAGCAAGGTCCAAAAACAATACAACACATCAACAGCAATATTTTCAGCACAAGAGCTGGTTTGATTTATAACGTGAATGAAAAAAACAGATTCGTTTTCAATAGTATGCTTTATACTGTTGATAGAGAGCAATTTGACGAGTTATCACCCTTAACAAGCAGTTTTCTTCCAACACGTGATTTGCAAAAAAATGTACTTTCATTGGGTTATGAACTTCAAGCTTTTGAATCACGTTTAAGGGTAAATGTTTTTGGAAAACGCTACGGACAAAAAACGGAAGAAAGAGATCCGATTATTGTTACTGAAAACGGTCAAAATAAAATTGTTGAAGTAGTGAAAAAGAATGACATTTCTTTCTACGGTTACGGATTTGCCTCTTCTTACTTTATTCTGCCAAAAATGATGTTCACTTTATCAGCTGAAAAAGCAATTAGAATGCCTAATGAGAATGAAATATTTGGAGATCCCGCAGAAAATCTAATAGGAAACAGTTCTTTAAAACCAGAACAAAGTAACAATTTAAATGTTGGATTACGATTTGGTCCTTATAAAATTAACGATCATAAATTCAGCATTGGAGGATCTGGTTTTTGGAGAAACTCAAAAGACAAAATCGTTCGTCAGTTTAGTAATCGTTTAAACGAAGCCTTGCAGACTACACCTTCTGTGAACTTAGGAAAAGCGCAGTCAATAGGTTACGAAGCTTCTTTCGAATACTCTTACAACAACAGATTGTTTGTTGGTATGAATATGTCAAAGTTTAACTCACTTTTCAAAGACAAATACGACATCAATGGTAATGTATTGCCGCATTATGACAAACAGCTTCCAAATGAGCCTTATTTTACTGTTAATGGAAATGCGCAATACAATTTTAAAGATATCCTTCAAAAAAATTCAGAATTAAATCTGTATTACAATTTTGGATATGTAGGCGAATTTTACACGACTTGGCTTGAAATAGACAAAACAACAGCACAGTTTCCGCACGATTTAGGAATCAGTTATGCATTTCCTAATAAAAAGTTCATTGTAAGCTTTGATGCCAAAAATATCACAGACGAACAAGTCTACGACAATTTTGCTGTGCAAAAACCCGGAAGAGCTTTTTACTTGAAGCTTAACTATACTCTAAACAAGTTTTAATACCTAATTATTTAATTTTTTAATGCTATAAATATGAAAAGAAGTACATTTAAATTACTTGCATGTGGATTGGTTTTAACCACAATTGCTCTTACTACAAGCTGCAGCAGTGATGACAACAAAAATGAAACACCAGTAAATCCAGAAACTAAAGACCGTTGGATAACCATTGCTGGAGCATTAATGCAAACGGAACCAGGTGATGGTAACGGAGGAACTAAAGTATTTTCTGTAAGTAAAGCTGATGCAAAAAATCCAAACTTTTCTATCGACGTTTACGAAAATGGAGCACCTGTACAATCTAGCAGAACAGCACGTTTGCAATCATCTGTAGATGGAAGCACGCTTTTCAATATTACTTATACTGGAGCTAATGGAGGTGAATTTATGACCTACAAAGTAAACGGAGCAAAAAACTTTGTTCAATCTGGAACTACAGTAAATATTTCACAATATGCAGGAACTTCTCCAAGATGGAACAAACTTTTTGACGGAGATAAAACAGGTGTAGCAGTAAATGTTACAGCACCGGCTGTAGTTACGCAAGCTGATGGAAAAACGTACAAATACACTAGAGGTACAGCTACAGTTTTATCATTAGATTTACAAAACATCTTAATCTCAGCATTCAAACAATATGAACTTCCATTAGCAGCTGAAGAAGAAGCAAAAGGACACCACATTTTCCGTTTAGATGCTCCTACACTTAATAAAGCTGGAAACAAACTAATCATCGGTACTTGGATGCGTAAAACTGATCCTGCAACAGGAAAAATCGAAGCTGCATTTGATCGTTTAGGTTCTAAATCAATAGTTGTTGATTACCCATCATTACAAAACCCTCAAATTATTACTTCAACAGTTGCATTTGGTGACACAAGCGGTTTCAGAAGCTTTAATAGTTTTGTAGGTACTGATGGTAATATTTATCAAGCTACTCAAAGAGATACTAAAAACGGATCATACATCTTAAAAATCAACCAAAGCAATCAATACGACAACTCTTATTCTTTCAGTTTAGATACTGCACTTGGAGTTAAAGGATCTTATATTGATGCTTGGAGATATGCTGGAAACGGAATTGCTTATGCTTTATATACTCATGATGCATCTAACGGACAAGGTTTTGTTGCAAGAATCGACCTTAATGCAAAAACAGCTAAATTAGTTGAAGGTATTGCTTACGATGCTGCTTTAGATTTTGGTCAATACCAAGGTTTTGTAGTAGATGGAAACGATTTATACATTGCAGTTACACCAGTTGGTAAAGACGGTAACATCTATATTATTGATATTCCAACAGGCGCAGTTACTAAAGGTGCTAAATTGGTAAACAAACCAGGAAACCACTACATTGGTGTTTTCTAAGAACGATAACTTGAGTTATAGCGATAATTCTTGATTTTTTTTTAAATGGTAAATATTCCGCTCCTATTTTGGGGCGGAATATTTTTTTTATACAAGAATTTGATTCAAATATATTTCCTAAAGAACATAACATTAATTCATTACTTTTACCTTAAGGCGTTAAAATCTAGACATGAAAAAACCAATTCTTTACATAGTGCTCATTTTTGCTTTTTACAGCTGTCAAAACAAAAAAGAGAAAACCAGCATAGCTTCTGAGCAAATTAAAGATATCAATGAAATTGTAGAAGCAATTATAATTCAAGACAGTTTAGATGTTTTTTCTAAAAGTGAAGATTCAACTGCTTTTTGCAGTGAACTTAGAAAACTTAACATATCGATTCCTGAAAAGTACGAGAATGGATTAATTCCTCCACCACCGCCACGAGGTATTTATATTACCACATTATTAAGTGAGAAAATAATTGGAGAGAGATTTTCAGCGATAGATTCTTTATCCCTACTAGAACAAAATTCAAACCCTGAAAAACTAAAAATCGAAAAAAATCTCCTTAGCAGGTTTAATTCAATAACTATAGAAAAAGCATTAATAAAACGAAAAGAAAGCGAAAAACTGTTTACATTCTACGAAATGTCAATTCCTGTTTTTTCAATTGACAGACAAAAAGCTTACGTAGAACTAGACCGTCACTGCTCTGGTCTTTGTGGAAGCGGGCTTGCTATTTATTTGAAAAAAACAAACGGTAAATGGAAAATAATTGAAAAATGGCAAACTTGGATAAGCTAAAAAAACAAACCATATAAGTTATATAAGTTCAATCAAGCTAAAACTTAAAAAAAACTTACATAACTTATATGGTTCAAAAAAAAACTTTGCGTCTCCGCGACTTTGCGAGAAATAAGTTTTATTGCACTTTAACTTCAATAGTCGAAGCTTGCAAATTACCTGTCGACGCCTTCAACTGAATATTATCTTTCTTACCATTCGACTGGATAATAGCAATACATTTTCCATTAAACAATTTGCAAGAATTCGCTTTAAATGAATCTAAATTGGCTTGGTAACCATTATCAACTCCAACCAATTTTCCGCCGCCAGTAACTTCAAAATTGATTAAATCTGTTGCGTTTGGTAATAAGTTTCCAGCTGCATCAACTGTAGAAACGGTTACATAAACCAAATCGTAAGTATCATTATTGATTATTGTTTTGTCTGCTTTTAAATCAATTTTAGAAGCTTCTCCGGCTGTGTGGATTTCTTTTTCTAAAACTACTTTTCCATTCTTTCTTGAAATTGCTTTTAAAGTTCCTGGTTCGAACTTCACTTTCCATGAAATATGTAAATCATCATTTTGTTTTGATTTTTTTCCGAGGGATTTTCCGTTTAAGAATAATTCCACTTCATCAGCATTATTGTAATACGCCCAAACTTCAACTTCCTGATCTTTTTTCCAATTCCAATGCGGGAAAATATGCAAAACGTCTTTGTTCGACCATTCACTTTGGTACATATAATACACATCTTTTGGAAGTCCGGCTAAATCTACAATTCCGAAATACGAACTTCTCGCTGGAAATGGATACGGATCTGGTTCTCCGATATAATCAAATCCAGTCCAGATAAAAGTTCCCGCCATGAAATCTTGTTTCTTGATTGTTTTCCAATTTTCCTCGTGTGTTGCTCCCCAATACGATTTCACCTGATCATAAGCCGAAACTGTCCAATCAACATTTCCGTCAAACGGCGCGCCGTGCTTTGTCGGCCACGCTTTAATTCCATCTGGAAAATCATAATGTCCGCGTGTTTCTAAAGCCGAAACACTTTCAGAAGCCAATATTTTTTGCCCTTTAAAACGTGTTGGAAAATCTTTATAATCTTCGTGTTTGTAATTGAATCCTAAAAGATCCAAAGCTCCCGATTGGTAAATAAAATTTTTCTCAATTATATTTTCGGTCAAAGCCGAAGTCACAGGACGAGTAGTATCTAATGATTTTACGATTTTAGCCAATTCTCTGGTAATTGCAATTCCAGTTGAGTCAAACTGTTCTCTAATTTCGTTACCAATACTCCACATCATAACCGATGGATAATTACGATCTCTTTTGATAAAATCTTCTAAATCCTGTTTGTGCCACGCATCCCAATCTTTATGGTAATCGTTCGTTACTTTTTTCTTTTTCCAAACGTCAAAAGCTTCGTCCTGAACGATGAAACCCATTTCGTCGCACAATTGCATCATTTCTAAAGAATGCGGATTATGAGACATTCTGATCGCATTTGCTCCCATTTCTTTCATTAAAGTCAGCTTTCTTCTAACCGCATGAATATTTTCTACAGCGCCCAAAGCACCATTATCATGATGAAGACAAACTCCGTATATTTTCGTTGGAACTCCATTTAATGAAAAACCTTTCTCCGAATCAAAATTAAAATATCGAAAACCTAGCGGCGTTTCGTAATTGTCGACAAGTTTAGATTTCTCATAAACTTTAGTAATAACTTTATACAAGTACGGATTTTCTGTACTCCACAATTTTGGCTGCTTTAAAACCAAATCATGAACCTTTTTTTCTGTTGTTTTAGCACCAATTTTTTCTGTTGAAGTAAAGTTAGCAACTTCTTTATTCTCAGCATTTATAATCGAAGTAACCAATTTAAATTCTTTTGCAGAAGCATTATCATTGTCAATAGTAACTTCTAGATGTATTTTAGATTTTTCTGCTGAAACTTCTGGAGTTGTCACATAAGTTCCCCACTTCCCTACATGCAGTTTTTCGCTGGCAACCAATCTCACATTTCTATAAATTCCAGAACCTGTATACCATCTAGAATTTGGCTGCGCGTCATTATCAACTTTTACAGCAATTACATTCTCTTTTCCAAAGTTCAAATATTGGGTCAAATCATAACCAAAAGAAATATATCCATTTGGACGTATTCCTAAAGATTTTCCATTTATGAAAACTTCGCTGTTTTTAAAAACACCGTCAAATTCAATCGAAATCGTTTTGTTTTTCCAATTATTAGAAACGGTAAACACCTTGCGATACCAACCTTTTCCAGCAGGTAAAAATCCTTGCGCTTGCTTTGTTTTACTATTTTTATCAAAAACACCTTCGATGCTCCAGTCGTGCGGCAATTGAAGTGTTCTCCAATCTTTCGAATTAAAATCGGCTTGAATTGCTGTTGGATAATCTCCCAATTTAAAGTTCCAGTTTTTATTGAAGTCTTCGACAATTCTAGCTTGCTTCTGTGCAAAAATTGATACTGAAAACAATAACGCAATTGCTATTTTTTGAAATATGTTTTTATGCTTAATCATAAATATGTTTTTTTATTCTAATCTAATTTTTACACCGCTTTGTCAGGCTGAGCGAAGTCGAAGCCCGTGCAAACTAAATGGGCAATCTTTGTCGAATTTCTTGTGGAGATCTCTCCTTCGTCGAGATGACAAACTGAATGTGATAAACGTTGGGTCAAATACTTTACGAGAGCTTCGACTTCGCTCAGCCTGACAATCGGAATAAACCTTTGTCCCTCTGAACCTCTGAACCTCAAAAAAAACTTATTGAAACTCAAAATTATCTAACATTAATCCTTTCAAATCATCACCTTCCAACGTTATTTTATAAGTTCCAGCGTTAATATAACCGCCAGAAGTTGTATTTAAAATTTTCCATTTTTCTGGTGAAGGGAAAAACTCAATCGTATCATTTCGCATCAAAATTCCGTACGCATCTTCCATTTTAAATTTTACTTTTAACGGTGTTTCATTTCTATTCATAAAACGGAAACGCATTAAATAAATTCCGGCAACACCAGGTTTTACTTCAAACTCAATGCTGTTATTAGTCTGTTTTGTGAATTCGATATAATCTGCTTTTTTGAAATTTCCTTTTTCGATTCCGTCTCCTGTAGTTTTTGCTTTTTCAGCTTCAATGATAACTACAGGTCTTGAATCGTCTTTTTCGCCCATATCATAAGTTGGAACGACTGCAATTGAAGATATTGTTTCCGAATTATCAAAAACAACTTTTTCTCCTTTCTTTACTTTTTTAGCGAAAACGTCAAATGAAATTCCGCTGCTGTTTTTCGCTTTTTCTTCAATTTTCTTATAATCAGAAAGCCAATTTAATGTCTTAGTGATTTTACTGTCAATTAAAACATAAACAGTCGATTCTTCTTTTACAGTAAATGATCCAGAAGCTTTTGAATCAGCCGAAAACTGCAAATAATCTGCGCCAAAAATTTCTGAAGACAATTCAGTAAAACTCACATCTGAATTTATGAACTGCTTCGAATTAATACCTAACCAAGAAGCTATTTTAAAATCTTTAGAATCTAAACTTACATTCTGAATATTTCTAGGTGATTCATTTGCTGGTTTTAAATCTTTATTTTTCGTCGCAATTGCAATTGCAGCAATTATAGCCTGTGACGCTTTTACATTTGGAAACGAAATCACAATTTTTCCATTTTTACTTTTTACAGCAAATGTTTTCTTTAAGGCTTTATCATGACCAGCTTCTGCCCAAATATCAAAATCTTTTAAAACTACATTGTTATTTATTGCCACATCAAACAAACGCCATCCTTTGCAGTCCATTCCGCCACCAGTTCCATACCACGGTTCTGTGAAGTACAATTCGACTAAATATTCTCCGTCTGGTGCAGGAAATTCATAATGTAATTTGTCAACACCATATCTAAAACTCTGAAATAGTTCAGGATCATTTGTTCCGTTTATTGGGTCGAAAGTCGTTCTTTGACTGGCGAAAAAATCAGGCAATTTTTCAAAACTATCTGTCCATGATAAAGAACCCCAAGTGTTTTGTCCGTTTTTGTGCGCATCGGAAAGCCAAGTATTTCCCGATGAATCTGTCCATTCAGAACCACCGCAATTGACTCTGTAAATGTAATTATAACCGCTTTTGGCTTTTGTAATATCCGTTTTATCCGCTGTCAAAGAATCAAAACTTGGCGCTTTTGGAAAACTATTTAAAACAATATAATCTTTCGCAACTGCCTTTCCGTTAACATATCCAACAGCATAAAGAACATTATACTGAATATTGACATTGTTAAACTGAAAATGCTTTCCGATTCCTGGATTTTTTAGTTTTCCTAAAGAAGATTTATTTACATCATTAAATAATTCAACTTCATCACAATTAGAGTAAATATCGATTCCATTTTTGACACCAGGTTTTTCCCAACGACTTGGCCAAGTATGTGAAACGATATAAACCATCGGATTGGTTTTGTTTGAAACATAATTAGCGCGATACATATAAAATGCATCCAGAGGTTCGCCCCAAATCGTAAAAAGGCCTTTGTAATTTACAGGTCCAACTTTGTCAATATCTCTAAAACCTTCTCCGTTTTGAACTCGTCCAGGATTCTCATGCGAAGCAAAAAGCCAGTTAAATTGTCCCGCAATTTTATCTTTCACCGATTCGGCTTCTCTGATTTTAATTTCCATTAATTGAGAAAAACGGTTTTCACTTAAAGTCCCTTTCTGATCAAACTCACCTTCCGTATGTAAATCAGCTGAACGCCATGCACCGTATTCGCCATTTAATAACTGAGTGGTCATTTCTAAATGGTATTTTAAAGGATCTCCACCATAAGTTCCTGACCAGTTTTGCACCACATTCCAATCAGTTCCTTCTCCTCCATTACAAGTTGTTACAATGCGTTGAGAAGCTGATAAAGGATCCATTTCGCGAATTATCTTCGTACATTCTTCTGCAAATGCTGCTGGGATCGTACTTTCATTCTGTAATCCCCACATAACAACCGACGGGCTGTTTCTGCGTTCCTTAATCCATTCTCGTAATAAGGTTTTAAAGTTCTCTTTAAACTCAGGCGTATCGTACCAAATATGTGCTGAAAACTGACTCCAAAACAAGATTCCGTTTTCGTCTAATTCTTCCTGATATTTTAAATTATGAGGCTGATGTGCTTCTCTAAAAGCATTAAATCCGCCTGCTTTTATCTGTTCAATTCTAGAATGAATCATTTCATCTGAAAACGAATGGCTATTTCCAATTAAATGTTCGTATTCACAAGTTCCGTTGATAAATACAGGTTCATCATTGATAAAAAAGCGATTGTTTTTTCCGTCTCGGCTGACTGGCCAACTCACCCAGCGGATTCCGTAAGGCGTTGTTAATTGGTCGATTATTTTTCCATTTTCATAAACTGAAGTTACCAATTTATACAAATACGGATTTGATGGCGACCATAATTTTGGATTTACAATCTCAGGAAGTGTCTGCGCAATTTCTTTTGTTTCTCCTGAAATGTTTCTGATATCAGTTTTTTTGACTGCGACTTTCTTTCCTGAAGCATCAAAAAGGATATTTTCAATCGTTAAGTTTCGCTCTGAAGTACTGTAATTCTTGATCTCTGTAGTTGTATGAAGAATCGCTTTTTGTTTCGAAACCGATTTATCATTCCAAATATGAACTCCAAACGGCTGAATTCTAACGTTGTTTGTAATGATTAAAGTTACAGGTCTAAAAATTCCCATTGGCTGAGAACCTTCTGAAAATCCCCATTCGCCAGAACAGCCTCCGCAAACCCAAGGAAGATCAGCTATAAAAGATGGATGTGCTGCTTTTACTAAAATCGTATTTTCCTTATCAAAAGAAACTGCTTTTGAAATGTCTAATGTAAAAGTAGTTCGCCCGCCTTTATGTTCGCCTGCTTTTTTGCCGTTTACCCAAACGGTTGCGTACGAACTAACACCTTCAAAATATAAAAAAAGCTGTTTTGAAATGTCCTTTTTATCGAGCTTTAAAGTTTTTTTATACCAAGCTGTACCATGCAAATTTCCATGTTTTGTTCTTCTAAAACCATAATATTGATCCCAGTTGTGAGGGATATTTACATTTAACCATTGATCCGATTTTGGATTCTCCACAAAAGATTTCTCTTCTTGCGGATTATCCAAAATAATGGTTTCCCAAGATGAATTCAGCGAAACTTCCTTTCGAACTTTCGCTGAACCTTTTGTGCTTTGACTCCAAACAAAGCATAAACTTGAAAAAAAACAAAAAATAAAAAAAACTACTCTTTTCATATTTTTTTTATTGAACCATATAAGTAATATAAGGTTGTTAAAGTTTTTATTTTACTCCCTTTTTTGTCATTTCGATCTCGAAGCCTCGCGAGAGAAATCTTCGCAAGCAGCTCGACAAAGATTGGCAAAATTTCTGGATGAAATTCCTAGTGTGATTTGCTTCGCCTGTTCGCTATCGCTCGGGTCTCGTTCCTTAGGATGACAATATTGTGTTTATATTTTGCGAGCAAACCTGACGGGTTTTAAAAACCCGTCAGGTTTAACTCAACGTTGAGTCGCGTGAGGGATTGAAGCGGTATCCTTTTGTGAAGTGAAACGGAACAAAAGATATAGCCGAAAGCCCGACCCGGAGGGACACGCCCAAATCATTAATAAAACAACCAGTCTATAGCTGCTTTTTCTCCTGCATCGATATATCCAACATCACGCGGCGTTATAGTTTGATCAGCATCTATAAAACCTAAAATCAATACTTTTCCTTTTCCTAAATCTAATTTATTCTCACCCGGCTGAAACGTATAGGTATGGATATTTACACGTGGCAGCTCTTTTAAATTCATGGCACTTGCCAGAATAACTTCGGCTTGACCGTGCGCATTTCCTGCTGCATCAGTTTCTAAACTTGGCGGTAATAAAAACCTCTTTTGATCTGAATTGAAATAACCAACTACTAATTTAACTGCTTTTGTATTTCTAAACTTCAAATGTGTTCCTTTTTCGTTTTGATCGTTTTCTACAAAAGTAAAACCTTTTAAATTTTGCAGTTCAGGAGCTATTTTAGTTAATTCTGAAATATCTGTACCGTAAACTTTTGTTCCTGTTTTTACTAAATAAGTTCCCGGTTTTTCATTGATGAAACTTACTTCTGCTGTTTTCCAAGGTTTTCCTTCTTTGGTTTCAATTTTACCATCTTTTGAAGATTTTAACTTCTCTAGATTTCTTTTAAAATTGGCTAACTCACGTTCGTAATGCGGTAATAATTCTTCCCAAGTCTTGTTATTTCCATCGTCACCACCAATTGGAATTCTTCTTTGAGCCGTCTGCATACTATTGGCATAGTAATAAGTATCTTTCGTAAGGTTTACCAATAATTCGTAATGCTTGATACTCTTCTCTAAATGAGGCATCGCTTTATCTAAATCAGTTATGTCGTTTGAATAACTGTATCTTAAAACCAATAAGGCTGCTTTTACTTTTTCTGAGAAAAAATCGGCGAAAGCCTTGTAAGCATGAATATCATTTTTAAGACGCGCAAATTCTTCTTTATCTTTTGTAACACCAGCTTCTGCTTTGTCGATAGCTTCAACGGCTAATCTTCCGTGTTCAGTTATTTCGGCAATAATCTGTGTTGGAAGTTCACCTAAATGCGGTTCTTTATTCCATTCTTTTTTTGCATATTCTAAAAGCAATTCTCCCGCAGGTCCACATGATTCGTGGAATCCTGGATATACTCTCCATTTTGATGGATTTACCAATTGACTTTCGAACATTCCTAATAATAAAGTTTGACGGTTTCCTTCGGTAATTCCGAAACGTCTCAATGTTTTTGGTGCAATTTCTCCTGTTTCTTCGTAAGCTTTTAAAATATTATTGGCAGCTTCTTGATCTGTTCCGTATTTCGAAGCCAGATCTTTATCCCAGAATTTAACTTCTTCGTTTCTATCTCTTTTGCTGTCCCACGCATATCTTGCCCAAGCTTTGTACCAAATCCAGTCACGATCCATTTCTAATAAACGCTCGCCTGTTTTTGTTTTATCTGCAGAATAGGGCCAATCCCAGTATGAGGCCTGCGGATATAAATGCAGCGCATTTGCTCCGTGTACACTATGCATGGCTTTTACTGTTTTTTGAATAAAATCTGGCGAACCGTATCTAAAAGGTTCAAGATTTGCTAAAATATGAACGTTTTCAATATGAATTGACTTTAAAGCGCTTAACTGCTTGTGTGTTTCTCCCCAAGGTCCGCCCGGCGTATAAGTCGTTAAAGATTCTCCTGTATATTTACTTTCTGTGTATAGATTTTTATATAATGGAAGTGATTTTTCCATTACCAAAGGCCCGTCTGTATCATGAGAACGAAGAATAATCGGCGGTTCTTCTGTTTTTCCTAATGCCTGCAAACCGTCGCGAACGCCTGGAATAATTGTTTTTGTAAACCATTCTACATCGTCATCAACTGTATTTATTGCTTCTCCTAAACAAACCATTAATCCAACATTTGGATATTTTTCGATAAATGCGGCAATTGATTTTCTCGTGTAATCTGAAAGCAAAGGCGTAATTGGACGTGAACGGTCTTGCGTTTTAATATTGTAATGCTCAGCAAAAGGCTTAGAAACAAGAATATTGTAAAACATTTGAATAACCCAGATTCCACGTTTGTTTGCTTCAACCGTCAAGAATTTATAGATTTCTTCGTTCTTTTTGAAATCTTCATCGCTGACTTCTACTGCAAATGGATATTCTTTTAACTTCACCAAAGAAGCAAAAGGATGTCCGTTCCATAAATACAGCGAATTCATCCTGTTTTCTACCAGCATATCCAAATACTTCACCCATAATTTTTTATCATAAAACCAAGGAAAAGTTTCTGGTGTATATGGATATTCGTAAACATCACGTCCCGGAAGATAAACTGGTTTCTGCATTCCGATGCACGCACCTCTCAAAACCATTTCCGGGCTGTCTTCGATATTAATTTCTGTCGGAAGTTTTCCTGAGTTTTTAATTTTATCTGCTAATTCTAATGCACCATACAAAGCTCCAGACGCATCAGTTCCTTCAATATAAATGATGTTTTTTTGAGTGCGAATTTGAAAGCCTTCTTTTTTAGTCAGCTTACTATCGTCAATTTTAGCGCTTTTTGCGTTTTGTTTCCAGAAATCAGTTCCTTTTTCTCCAATAACAATTATCTGATCTTTTGATTTTTTGAATTTATCAGAAGCAGTTGTGCTGAATCCTTTTGAAGAAAGGATTTCTGATAATTTATCTGCTCCAAATTTTGCTCTCGGCGAACTCGGATCACTAACAATAATGATGTTTTGCGCTGTAGCAAAAGAGACGTAAAAACATAAAAAAAGTAATTGTAAATATTTCATGGTATATAATTTATTCTAAAAAATAATTGAAAATTAATCTCCAAGATCTGCTCAATCTGCGAGAGTAAAATTTCTCACGCAGATTGAGCAGATTAGGCAGATTTTTATTTTAATTCTGGAAAATCTTTTTCAAATACGCCACATTAGCGCCATAATTGGCTTTTACATTATGTACTTGTGTTACATCGCGTGAACGTTCTACAATAAGCCATCCGCTCCATTTCATTTCATCCAGCGTTTGTTTGATTTTTGGCATGTCGATCGCTTTGTCATTTTCCAACCAAAATTGATCCGTATTTGAAGCGTGAATTTGTGCTAAATACTTCTTTCCTAAGATTTTTAATTCTGATGAAATATCTCTGTCGTTATCAACTGCATTGGCAAAATTGAAAGAGCTTTTTATATATTTCGAACCAACATCTTCTAACAGTTTTTTCTCTTCAGTCGCGCTCAAAGAAGTTTCAATCGCAATAACACCGCCAATTTTTCCAACTTCTTTTCCTGCCCATTGCAGCCTTTTAATCACTTCAGGACGCAGCTCAGGATTTTTAACCAAATCCGTTTGAGTTCCTAATGGAAGATATGCCACTTTTACGTTCATATCTTTCATTGCCTTGATGCAATCTGTAATCATTGGCGTAATTTCTCTTGTTGCGAAAGACTGTGCATAAAACCCAGACATGGCAATAGAACTAATTCCAACTCCAGTTTCTTTCGATTTATCTAAAAACTTTTGTCTTTCTACAGGATCACCCAATTTGCTGTCAAAAGTTGGACGGTTTCCTAAACCTCCCATATCAAGCTCAATTCCGTCAGCTTTAATTTCTGAAGCTAAACCAAAAGAACCTAATTTTTGTCTTTTTAAAATCATCCAGTCACAAACCGCAACTTTATATTTTTGCTTTTTATTGGAAGACTGAGCCGTTGCACAGCTGTTGAACGCTGTTGACATAACAACAAGTAGTGCAACAATTATTTTTTTTTGAATAAAAATTGATTTCATATTGTTTATTTTTTTGCTCACTCCCGATAACTATCGGGATAAAAGGATTAAATAGATAAAAAAATCTGCCAGATCTGCGGGAAAAATTTTTACTCTCGTAGATTGAGCAAATTTTAGAGATTAACTAAAATTAAAAAATCATTTTAATCATTTTAATCTGTGGCAATATCTTTATTATTCTTCCTCAGCTTTTACTGCTTTCACCTCTTTACCTTCGTCGCCCGGCCAGATTCCATTTTTGATAGGAAGCGCAACCAGTTTACTTGGATCGATTTTTACATATTTCAGTTTTTCTCTTCTCCAAGTGTAAACGATATGAACCATTCCGTCAGAACTCTGAATCATTGACGGATAAGAATACTGGCTGATTTTTGAATCTTCTAAAACTAAAGCTGCATTCCAATTGATTCCGTCCTTCGAAACCGAAACATTCAATGGTGTTCTTGGTCCTTTTGCTTCAGTTCCTGGAGGTAGAACATGATTGTAAACTAATAAATGTCTGCCATCTTTTAGCGTTACGGCATCTGTTCCTGAGTTGTTATTTGGAAGTCCGATTAACTCCACATCCGACCAAGTTTTCCCGTTATCTTTTGAGAATGTACTGAAAACAGCTCTATTTCTAGTTCTGCCGATAGCCTGAATACTTCCGTCTTTATGAAATAAAATACTTGGTTGAATGGCATTAATTTTTTGTTTCCCTCTTGAAAGTGTGTCTCCCATAACCCAAGTTTTTCCAAAATCTGGAGTAGATTCCATACGAAGTCTCCATCCATCACCTTCGATACTTGACGGACATAATAGAGTTCCGTTGCTTAATAAAACTGGTTTGTTTTTGATTGGTCCTAAGAAACCATCAGGCATTTTTTTCGCCTCAGACCATGTTTTCCCGCCATCAGATGAAGTTCTGATTACGCCCCACCATTCAGATGGTTTTGGTCCGATTTTATAGAAAAGCATTAAATCACCACCCGGAATTTGATACAAAACAGGATTCCAAGTTGGTAATCTTGGTCCTTCTTTCATTACTCCATCAGCTACTTTAACGCCTTCGCTCCATTTATCGCTTCCTTTAGGTTTTATGCTTACATAGATACAAACATCAGGATTTCTCTCGTGAGTTCCTCCAAACCAAGATGAAACTAAATCACCATTTGTAGCTTCAACAATTGTAACTGCGTGGCAAGACGGATAAGGTGCTTTATCATAAATAAATTCATCTACTAAAATACCTTCTTTCCAAGTCTTTTTTTCTAAAGCCGATTTACAACTTCCTAAAAGGAAAAGTCCAAACAATACAAATGCTAATTTTGTTATTTTCATTCTCAATTTTATTATGAATTAAAATTTTTGATTATAAATACATACCTAACATTTTTTTAGGTGAAAATATTTATTAAGTGTAAAAATAACACTAAAAAATTAACAATGTATCCTGTACTGTCCCGAATTATTAAAAATGCAGTTTATTTAACGTTTAAAAGATATGTTCCTGAAGAAAGTGTAACAGCTAGATTACTTTTTTCAGTTTTATACAAATATGAAGTTTTATCTAACTGTTGTTTATTGACAGAAACAGCCGAAATAGTAGTTGTTGGCAGATAAACTATTGCAGAAGTATTTGCTGGAATAGTAATACTCCAAACCAAAGCTTTTTTATCTTTTTTCCAATCACTTTTAATTGTTCCGTAAATCGATTCGTAAGAAGCGTTTACATAAGTCAATCCCGCATTAAAATCTGGCTTCATAACGATTTGTTTGAAACCCGGAGTTTCAGGATTGCTTTTGATTCCGGCCATATTTTCGTAATACCAAATCAATAAATCGCCTAAAAGCATCACATGATTTTGTGAATTCATTGCTGGATCGGCAGTATTACCATTCCAAAGTTCCCAAATGGTTGTTGCACCGTTTTCGACCATATAACCCCAGCTTGGATAAGTTTTGTTGGATGCCAGTTTGAAAGCTAAATCTCCACGACCGAAATTAGTCAGCGTACGCATTAAAAACTGAGTTCCGATAACGCCTGTGCTGACATGACCATTTTTAGTTACTTCAACTTCATGAACCAAACTTTCAAAAACTTTTTGCTCAAATCCTTCTGGAACCATTCCAAAAGTCAACGGCAACAAATTAGCAGTTACCGTATTGTTGGCGTAATTATTTTTTGCTGTATTAAAATATTTTGCATTGAATGCTTTCTTGATTCTTAAAGCTAATTCATCATAATGTTTAATATCTTTTTCAGCATTTGCAATCACAGCAAACTTCTTCATGATATTTAAAAGCTGATAATAAAAAGCACTCGAAATCAATTCTCCATCTGTCAAACGAGAAGGATCTTTCGAACGAATCAATTCTAAAGATTCTGGCGGAACGCACCAATCTCCATATTTATCTTTGGTCATGATATCGTTTTCCAAATAGTTTTCTTCCATATAATCCATCCATTTTTTCATAGACGGATATTGTTTTTCCACTACTTTTTTATCTCCAAACTGTTGATACAACATATCAGCAACCGTAATATACGTTCCCGGCCAAGTTACATTATCACCATAATAACGCCAGAAAGCAGGCGCTACATCCGGAATTCCACCGTCGATAGTTTGTGCATTTTTAATATCATCTAACCATTTAGCGTATAAAGTCTGATTATCAAATAAGAAACTTTCACCGTAAGCTCCCGTCGTTCTATCTCCTAACCAAGGCTGACGTTCATTTCTCTGCGGACAATCAATTGGCATTCCTTTATAATTCCCGCTTATTCCCCACCAAGCATTCTTAAAAATCTGATTCATAATCGGATTCGAAGAATCAAAAGTTCCTGTAGTTGCAATATCATCGTAAACGACTTTTCCAACAAAATTTTCTAAACTTGGTTTGGTTTTGAAACCTGAAATTTCAACAAATCTAAAACCGTGATAAATAAAACGAGGTTCCCAAACTTCTTCGCCTTCACCTTTTAAAGTATAAATATCAGTGGTTTTGGCATCACGCAGATTGGCAATATACAACGAACCATCAGATTGCAAAGATTCGGCAAATTTCATCATGATTTTATCCCCTGAATTTCCTTTTACTTTCAATGATAACCAGCCTACCATATTTTGTCCCATATCTAAAATATATGTTCCTTTTGGTGTCTGTTTTATTGAAATCGGTTTTACTTCGCGTTTAATTTTCATATTCGCCGACATCTGTCCTTCATAGAATCCACCCGGTTCCTGAACATATTCTGCCGAAAGCCACTTTTTATCATTAAAATTTATAGTATTCCAGCCTTTCATTTCTTTACGGGCATCATATTCTTCGCCGTCGTATTCATTGTTCGATAAAATTGGTCCATCGGTAGTAATTTTCCAAGTTTCATCTGTGCGAATAACTTCTTTACTTCCGTCTGCATATTCAACAAACAACTGTAAAGCCATTTTTGGATATCCAAAAGTCTTAATTTTATAAGGTTTGTAATCCTGACGCATCGTAAAAAAACGTCCGTTTCCTAAAATAGTTCCCAATGCATTTTTAACTTCCTGCAATTGCGAAGTCACATCAAAAACATTGTATTTTACATTCTTGGTATAATCCGTTGGAACGGGAGCTAAAACCTGATCGCCAATTTTATTTCCGTTAATGTAAAGTTCGTACAACCCCATTCCTATGATATAAACTTTGGCGCTTTTGACTTTCTTTTTCAAGTCGATTTCTTTTCGCAGATAACGCGCAGATAATCTAGAATACTGCGAAATACTATCTCCAGGAGACGTTTTTTCATATCCAATCCAGCGTGTCGATTTCCAATCCGCATACGTTAAAATCCCAATGCTGAAATGTGCTGTTTCTGCCGATTTTACTTCGCCTTTATTGGTAAAAACAATTACTTTCCAGTAAACATCTTGTCTGTCTTTTAATTTTTTTCCATTATAAATCACATTTACAGATTGATCGCTTTGAACCTTTCCGCTGTCCCATAAATCTGCATTTCCTGCATTTAGTTTTTCTAAAGACGAAGATCCTAAAATTTGATAAGCAGTTTGTTTTACATCATTTACGTTTGCTTTTATTTTCCAGCTCAATCTTGGCTGTAAAACATCGATTCCTTCTGGATTGGTCAGCATTTCGCACTTTAAATCCACAACACTTATTTTGTTTTGGGCTTTCGCCGAAATTGTGAAAAGTGAAAGAAATAATGTTAGATGTAAAAAAAACTTTTTCATGATGTTATAATTTCTTCTAACAGGTTTTAAAAACCTGTCAGGTATTTTATGTTTTCTATTTATTGACAAACTAAACCTAATTAATCTTAAAAAAATTAAGCATTGATAAACCTTCGTAAATTATCCAATGTACTTAAGCTTTCAAAGACGATTTTATTTTGTTCTAATAATTTACTTGTTTCCCAGCGCATTTTCCATTCAGGATCTTTCAACTTTTGTCTAAGCTTCGATACTACAGCCGGATTACTTTGCAAAACCTGTTCATCAATCCAATCCGGGAGAAATTCTAAAGCATTCAAACGAGTTTCTAAATCCTTATGATCCAAACATTTTAATAATATTTCTCTAACTCCATCTGCATTATATGAAGTTATATTCTCAACTAAAATCTCATTTAAAACAGGAGAAAGTTCTTTTATTTTATTTTCGTTTACAGCTATTTGATAAACTCTGGTAAATTCATCAGATAGAAAATCAGCCCACTTATCGATATCTTCATCTTCACTCAATGAATAATAAATAAAACTAACTTTTTCAGACTGCGTAAAAAGTTGATTTTCACAAAAACGCTTTACTGAGTCGAGATCTTTTACAGCTAATTTCTGAATATCCTTAATCGCTTCTTCTGATTCCTCATGTTCAAGTTCATAATACTCATCAAGAGTAATGATCTGATCAAAATCATGTATTGGTTTGTAAATTACTTTCTTTTCAATCATAAGGCTTAAAATAAATTTTCTATTCCGAAATTACCCTTTCCAATTTATCAGAAACTGCAATTTCCTTTCCGTTTTTAAAGATTCTGAAACCTTTACCCTTTTTATATTTTTCTCCGGTTTTATCCCAAAGAATCGTAATAATATTTCCGTGGTATAAAACATTGTCCAAACAAAACCAATCCCATTTTTCCTGCGGAATTAAAGGATTCACTTCTATCTTTTCATCTGTTCTCGGACGCAAACCAACCAAACCTGTAATCATTAAATCATTAAAAGTCGAGTGGTTATAATAACGACTTCTTTCTCTGTCGCCCATTAACCAATAACCTGTAGTTTCGTCTAGATATTCACCAAGATAAGGTCTTCCGCGGTAATATTGTGATTCTACATACAAATTCATTTGCTTGAAATAATCGTTTTTGGCAACATAATTCTGATTGTAATTATTCAAAACATTGGCTAAAGCTGTTAACGTCTGCGAACTTGCAAAAGGCCAAATCGCGCCGTCCCATTCGCAGGTTCCTGTTCCGTGCGTTCTAAATCTCGGACTTCTTCGTTCTGCTGTTGTTAAACCAAACGGAGCCGAAAATCCTTTTTCATCCTTAATCTGCTCCCAAGCTTTCTCAAAACCTTTGTTTTGCTCTGGCAGATTAAAATACCACGGAATAAATCCTATAGCCTCTCTAACTTGTGCTAATGTATCTTTTTCTGTCAAAGTTTCAAAGAATTCACTTTTTGGATTCCATAATTTGGTTTCAATCAGTTGTTGCAAAACATCAGCTTTAGCTTTAAATTTTGCTTCCGCTTCCTTATCGCCTTTTATGGCAGCCATTTTAGAAATCGCTGTGGCATTTCCATACATATAACTATTAATCGTTGGTCTTGCATTTTGCACTTTTCGTCCGCCGCTTAAAGATTCTTCCATTCCATCTTTTACATCATGCTGCCAAAATAAACCGTCCTTACGTTGACGTTCTTTCTCCCAGACAGCATAATCTGTAACCATGTCTGGATACAAATCCAATAAGAATTTTTCATCCTTATTCACCAAATAACGATTGTATAAAGCATCCGCTGTCCAACTGCTGAATTTATACAATTTGTTCATCGGTTTTCCATCATTTCCACGATACCAAATTTTCACATCCTGCTCAATATACTGCGGATCATGAACCCATCTGAATTCGTTAATATGATGCCCTAAAGCACAACTAATCATATTGTATTTATCGGCATACGAACGATCTACCAAAAATTCTGTAATCGCAAATCCCTGAGGTGTTTTTTTGATATGTTTACGAACGCTCCACCAACGGAAATAATAAATTTCCTCAAAATTTTGCTGTGGACATTCAAACAACGGAATATTCTTTTCCATCCAAGTCCAAGCAGAATCATTAGGAATCGCAAATTTTAAGTTCTCATCTTCCATCGTGTTGAAATAATCAACATAATGTTTGAAGTTTTTTTCTTTTAAAATAACTGATTTTCCTTTCTGAGAATATTCCGCAGTCGATTTACAACCGATGTTTATACAAGCAATTACTATCGAAAGTGTTATTATTTTATGTTTGAAATGTTGTAACATATTCTAAATTATTATTTTAAAACTAATTATTTGGGCGTGTCCCTCTGGGTCGTGCTGTCCGTTCCCGCTTTTTTTTATTCGGCAGAAGCCTCACAAAAAAAGAGCTCCACTTCCATCACTCACGCGATAGACTTTTACGTTTTCTCACTCCTTTAAGGTTTACTACTCCTGCAAGGTTTCCAAAACCTTGTAGATTTAATATTCTTGTTTCACAATCTTGTCATTTCGATCCCGAAGCTTCGGGAGAGAAATAACAAATATTACGTGCTATTATATTTTCTTAAATCACTTATATGGTTTTAAATACTTTTAATTCCCCGTAAAAGTATACGTCTGTCCCGCTTTCATATTCACATCATAAATATTATAATTAGGCAATTCTACTTTAGGCAATTTTGCTTCTTTAGAAATAATCGGTTTCTTTACTTCCACATCATAAAACAACGGATTTGGATTCTTCCCTTTTGCTTTTTTAATTGAAGAACCTTTCAGCGTATTCTCAACTTTCAATCTACAATTCCCTCCAATTTTCGAATAGATTTTCAATTCCGAAACTTTATTATTTTTCCAAGTCATGTCGATTACAAATCCGCCTCTGGCAACCAAACCTTTAATATTTCCATCTTTCCAAACACTTGGTAGAGCAGGCAATAAATGAATCGCATCTTCCTGACTCTGCATCAGCATTTCGGCAAAACCAGCTGTGCATCCAAAATTACCATCAATTTGAAAAGGCTGATGTGCATCCAGCATATTCGGATATGTTCCTCCGCCCTTTCTTTGATCTGCTGTTACTAAATGCAGTTGATCCTGAATCAATTTATAAGCATGATTTCCGTCTAATAATCTCGCCCATAAATTCACTTTCCATCCCATTGACCAACCTGTAGATTCGTCTGTTCTATAAATCAAAGATTGTTTTGCTGCTTCAAACAATTCAGGTGTTTTAATTGCCGAAATCTGATTACTCGGGTACAATCCATACAAATGCGAAACGTGTCTATGATTGTCTTTCGGATTATCCCAATCGTCCTGCCATTCCTGCAGCTGATTGTATTTCCCAATTTTCATTGGAGGCATTTTTGCCAAAGCATCACTCACTTTTTTCACATAAGCCGCATCTGGTGAAACCAAAGCCGAAGCTTCAATAACATGCGTAAACAAATCAAAAATCAATTGATTATCCATTGTCGTTCCTGAGGCAATTGTTGCTTTTCCCGTTCCGCCAGCGTGCGTGTTTTCAGGAGAACTTGATGGCACAACCACTAAATATTTTGTGTTAGGATCAATAACCATAAAATCAAGAAAGAAATCTGCAGCGCCTTTCATAATTGGATAAATTTCTGCTAGATATTTTTTATCACCTGTATATAAATACCTTTCCCATAAATCTTGACAAACCCAAGCACCGCCAGTAGGCCACATTCCCGAAGCAGCAGAATCCACTGGAGCGGTAACACGCCAAATATCGGTATTGTGGTGTAAAACCCATCCATTTGCATTGTACATCATTCTGGCTGTTTCTGCACCTGTCACGGCTAATTCTTTCGCCATTTGCACAAAAGGTTCGTGCATTTCCTGCAGATTGGTTACCTGTGCCGGCCAATAATTCATTTCGGCATTGATATTTGTTGTGTATTTACTGTCCCAAGGCGGCGTTACCATATCGTTCCAAATTCCTTGTAAATTCGCTGGTTGTCCGCCCGGCTGTGAACTAGAAATTAAAAGATAACGTCCAAATTGAAAATATAAAGCAGCCAACTGCGGATCAAACTGTTTCGAAAAATCCCTGATTCTTTCGTTTGTTGGTTTCTTAACCAAATCATTTGAGCCTAAACTAAAAGAAACTCTATTGAAGAATTTTTGATAATAATCAACATGAGCTTTTTTTATCGTTTCAAAATCTTTTACTTCGGCTTTAGCCAAATAGTCTTTACTTTTCGCAATCTCATCACCTGATATATCCTGATAATTTTTAAAATTAGTTGCAATCGAAATGTACAATGTTACTTCATCAGCTTTGTTGATGCTTAAAACTCCATTGCTGGCATCAATTTCTCCTCCTTTATTTTTTGCACTTAATCTTCCTTGAAATTTTACTTTTCCTTTTACGCCTTCAAAATTAGTTCCTAAACCTGACAGTATAATCTGTTTTCCTTCTGTCGAAGCTACTGTTTTATCAATTGGGCTGTTCATGAAAACATTACAAGTAATCTGTCCTGGCTGACTTGCTGAAAGTTTTACAACAATTACCTGATCTGAAAATGCTGTTAGAATTTCTCTTGTAAATTCAACACCATTTACCTTGTACTTTACTTTTGCTGCAGCATTGCTGATATCTAAATCACGATAATAATCGGTATATTTTTGATGTCCTGCGAATGAAATATAAACACTTCCAAAAGTCTGATACGGCATTCCGTCATTGGTTTGCGACATAATATCTTTGGTAGCCAAATCTTGTGCTTCATCAAACTTTCCGTCAAAAATAAGTTGTCTTACTTTTGGCAAAGCCTCTATCGATTTTGAATGTGCATTGCTGTTTGGAGAACCTGCCCAAATCGTTTCTTCATTCAATTGTAAACGTTCCACTGCCGGATCACCAAAAACCATCGCGCCCAAACGACCATTTCCCAAAGGCAATGCTTCATTCCAGATTGCAGCTGGTTTATCGTACCATAATTTTAGGTCACTTTGTGCTGTTGCTGTCAAGGAAAAAATCCCAAAACAGATTGTTGCTATTTTAATTTTTAATCTCATGTTTATATTTTTTTGACAAATTGCATCAGTATTTTATCTTGTCTAAATCCTTCAATCTTGTCATTTCGACGAAGGAGAAATCTTCGTTGCAAAATCGACATAGATTGTGGAGCTCCTTGTGGAGATTCCTCGTTCCTCGGAATGACAAAATTGTGTAAAAAATTAATTCGTGCTAATTTGTGAAATTCGTGTTTATACTTTTACTTCTTAACCTCGTAAACTTTCAGATTTTTTTCTCCGAACATTTCATATAATTTATTAATGTCTTTCAAAGCGTTTTTCGGCAGATTTTCAGCTTTGTTGCCAAAAACATATAATTTGTCATAAGGTTCAATCACACAAGTCGATTCGTCGATCTCGCCTTTTTCGTTCTTTACTTTATTCAAATCTAAGTTTAAATATTTCGCCATAAACGGATACAAAGCCATACGTTTCGAAATTCCGAAATCATGTCCTTCTTTCGCAAAATGAGCATTTTCAACTAAATCTTTCTTTCCGTACAATTCATACGTTCTCTGAATAAAAGGAAATTCTAATTCTGGAACTGCCAGAGTCCAGTCTTTTCCATCAGAAACAATCAATTGCGGTTTTGGAGCCATCATTGCTGAGATTTCGGCGTTGTTTGTTCCGTTTCCACAAAGATGAATTCCTCGTCCGCTTTCGCACGGACAACCGCCTGAAAAATGAGAAGAAACCATTACAACTGGAGCCGAAACTTTCACTCGATCGTCAATTGCAGCTAAAAACATCGTATGCGAACCTCCGCCAGAACCACCAGTTACACCAACTCTAGACATATCGGCATTTTTTACTGTTGCTAAATAATCCAGAAAACGAATTCCAGTTAAAACCTGAACTGTCGATGCAATACTGTTTCTATGTGTTTCTTCTGGAAACTGCAATAACGATTCTCCCCATGCAAATAAATCATAGCCCACGACAATTGCACCCATTTTTGCCATCATCGCACAACGATATTGTTCGTCTTTTCTATATCTTCCGTCTCCAAAATGCCCGTCGGGAGTTAAAATAACAGCTGCTTTTTTATTTAACGGATACGGTTTGTAAATAGATCCTGTTGCATAAACACCCGGCAGAATTTCTAGGGCAATATTTTCTACGCTGTAATCTTTATAAATTCTTTTTGGAGTTAAAAGTGGTTTAGATTTTGGCATTGGGGGAGCTTTTTCTAATCCAAATGAAGTTATCATACAAGCTTTTAACTCCGTTTTACGTTTTTCCCATTCTTCTTTAGTCGAATAAAGATTTTCTAGGTAAAATAGACGTTCTTTTCCTTTATCAACTGAAACTTTATGGTTTTCATATTTTCTAATGATATAAGTTCCATCCGGTTGTTTAAAATACATCAATTCGAATGGTGCTAAAATATTAGTTAACGAAAGTGCTAGGTTTCCAGGCTCAATTCTCCAGTCCGCATAATCCAGTTCTTTTCCTTTTAGTAAACCTCGATCGTCATTAATTGTAACATTAAAAGCGGTTTCTATTTTCTTCACTGTTTCAGAAACTGGTTTCCTAAAATTAGTATCCGAAGTACTTTGCGCATTTGCAAATGTCAAAGCAAAAATGGAAACTAAGAAGATGTATTTTATGTTTTTCATTTTAATCTCATTGTGTTGGTGCGCTGATAAAACAGATTCGCTATCGCGAAAACGCTGATTTAAACGGATTTTTTTATTTAATAATCCAAAAAAGTTCCGTTTAAATCCGTGTCTTTACGAAGTAAATCCGTGTCATCCGCGATCTATATTTTGCATTCTATTGTATAAACTCCAGATCCCAATTCTAAAACTGGCTTTTGCACTTTTTCATCAAAACCTGTCCTAATCTTTTTATTATCAATTCTTATTTCCGAGCTTTTAGAAACAGGCAGTTTAATTGTTGCGGTTGTATTTACCGGAATTTGAACATTCAAAATAAATTTACCGTCTTTCTTTTCCCAAGACGAAACAATTTTTCCATAAATCGATTGATAATCTGCTTTCACGAAAGTCATATCGCCAACAACTTCCGGCTGAATAAAGAAATGTTTAAATCCTGGTTTCTCAGGATCAGACATAATTCCGGCTAAGCTTTGGTAAAACCATTCTTCTATCTGACCTAACATAAAATGGTTCCATGAATTTCCTTTTCTCGGATCCCATTGCTCTGTTAAAGTGGTTAAACCAAATTTAATCTGAAAACCATAACCTGGCGCATCATAATGATTGTGCATATTGTACATCGTCTCATTTTCTCCATTTCTTGCCAAAGCCTGAAACAAATAACGATTTCCAACATCTCCAGTTGTCAAACGATCACCTTTTGCTTTAATATCAGCTAGTAAATTTTGCATTACAGCTTCTTTATATTGCGGTTCGACAATATTCATAAAAATCGGAACGGAGTTGCTAAACTGACTGTTTGTTCCATATTGTTTTGTTTCTTCGTTGAAAAATTCCTTGTTGAAAGCCGTTTTAATCTCAGAACCAAGTGTGTTGTATTTCTCAAAATCTTCGGATTTGCCTAATAATTTTGATGCTTTAGCTACTAAATAAGCTCCATAATAATAATGCGAAGTTGCCGAAAGCGCAATTGGACTATTCTTAGAATATCCCGCTGGATGCGTTCCGTAATCGTACCAATCACCCAATCCGTGAGAAACAATATGATTCGTGGCTTTTGTTCCTAAGTAATCGACATACTTTTTCATCACGGGAAAATATTTTTCTAATAATGAAGCATCTCCGTAATATTCATAATACATCCAAGGCAGAATTACTCCTGTTACACCCCATTCTGGAGAATCGGTAAAATCACCTCCAAAAACCACATATTCGGGAACAATTGTCGGAATCAAACCATTGTCGCGCTGTGAATCTGAAATGTTCTGCATCATTGCCGGAATATAATTTTCCAGATTATAATTGAACATTAAACCCGGACCGTTTAAGTGAACTTCTTCTAGCCAGCCCAGTTTTTCACGCTGCGGACAATCGGTAAAAACACTTTGAAAATTACTTTTTATCGAGTTGTTAATCAATTCGTGCGTTTTATTGAAGATTTCATTTGAACATTCAAAACTTCCTGCTTCTCCTGCCGAATTGTAAATGAAATTCGATTTTAAATCTATCAAAGTTGGGAACTCTGCATTTTTAGTTTCTTTGTAATTAACATTTTCAATCTGAACATATTGATAACCGTAGAAACTAAATTTTGGAGTCCATTCTTCTGTGTCTTTGCCTTTTAATGTGTAATCGTAGTAATATGGTTTTCCAGATCTTCCTTGAGCAATTGTTCCTTCTTCATTTAATCCTTCGGCAACCCAAACACGAATCGTTTGTCCTTTTTTACCTTTTACTTTAATTGTTGGAAATCCAGAAAGATTCTGCCCCATATCAAAAACATAGAAATTTGGTTTCAGCTCTTTAACCGTCTTAATTTCATATTGTTTCTGAATCGTAATTGGCGGCGCTGTTTGTGGTCTTAAAACTCCTTTTGGTGCTTCCTGAATAACAACTTTTTTCCAATCAGAATCTTTAAAACCTTTAGTATTCCAACCTTTTTGTTCTAAATTAGCATTGTAATCTTCACCACCAAAAATGCTGTTATATGTAATTGGACTTTTACTATATTTCCAAGTTTCATCAGATTTTATAATTTCTTCTGAACCGTCTTTATACGTAATTTTCATTTTAAAAAACAAAGTCGGCGGACCAAAACTCACAAAGAATTTGGTATATCTTTCTGCAAGTGTATTGTACATTCCGTTGCCTAAAAGTACACCAATTACGTTTTCTCCTTTTTCAAATTCTTTAGCGTTTAACTCGTAAACATTATAATTAACCGATTTATCATAATCTGTCCACAATGGCGCAAATTCGCTGTTTCCAACTTTTTTATTGTTAATCGATAATTCGTAATGTCCTAAGCCTGAAATATAAACAACCGCTTCTTTGATTTCTTTTTTTACTTCGAAAGGTTTACGCAGCATAATACTTCTGCGTGATAATGAATCTGAAGCATTGATAATCGAGTTCTTTTTCTCTCTGTTGAAAGTCGCTGTGTGGTAATTTCTTCCTTCAGGTAAATGACTGTCGGCTTTTGTAATCGCGCCAATCCAAATCGGATGTAAATCTGATTCTAACGAAGCTGTTCTAAAAGCTGCTGTTTTACTCCATTTAGAAATTTTACCTGTTTGATTCCAGACTTTAACTTTCCAGAAATACTTGGTTTCATTTTTTAATGGATTTCCCTTATAGGTAATTTGAAGATTTTTATTAGAATTTACTCTTCCGCTGTTCCAAATATCACCTTCGTCATTTTGCAGTTTTTCTTCGGAAGAAGCAACCAAAATAATGTAACCAATTTGTGATGCATTAGATTCTTTTGAAACCAACTGCCAGCTTAATCTCGGCTGATTTTGAACTACCGCTAATGGGTTTTCAGCCATTTCTGTTGTTAAGCGTATAGGCAGAATTTGTCCATTCGAAATGAAAGTGACTAAGAAACCAATTGCTAATAATATATTTTTTAAATGCTTCATTTCTTACTTTAAAATTTGAACACTGATTAAACTGATTTACTTCGTAAAGACACGGATAAAACGATTTTTTTTATTTGCTTAAAATGAAATCCATTCAAATCTGCGTTTTTTCGCGATAGCGAATCTGTTTCATCTGCGTTCTATTTTGTTTCGCTACGAATTACACCAATTTCACTAATTTTTAAATCAATAATTATCAAAAATAATTCGTGACAATTCGTGTAATTAGTGGCAATATATTTTACGCCTTTTTAGTTATCAACGATTTAATATTGAATACTGCTTCTGGTATTAATTTTCCTGTTTGAGGTAAATCATCATAATCGTCTGTGTCTGGCGCTGTGTCAGGATTTGGAGAATATCTTTGTTCGCCTGTACGGAACATTATTCGCTCAAAACCATCTACTGGCGCATAAAAAATTCTCGTTGATTCTTTTTCGTCGTTTACTTTTATGGTGTACGAACGGGTTTTAACGTTCAGTTTTACATTTACTTTATATTCCTTTCCTGCTTCGTATTTGGCAATTGTATTAGAACGAGCACCATTCTTTACTTTCAATTGACCATCTGAATCAAAAGTTAGTCTTACCGCTGGCAATCCTTGTTTATTTTGAAATTCAACTTGCAGTAAACCGTGATTGTTTTGTTCTGGTTTTACGGTAAAAGTTACTTCCATTTTTTCTGCAAACGGAATAACACGTTCTGCGCGGGAATAATCAAAATAATCCTGATCTCTTAATGTCAGCCATTTTTTACCATCCGTTTTCTTTTCGATTTTGGTCGACGCCCAAGACAAATCGTAAGTATTCCAAAATTTTAATTCTTGTCCGTCTGGAAGATCATTAAAAATGTCATTTGTATTTTCAGTAACAATACTTGTAACTGGAACTGGAATCGACGCGACCCAAATATCTTCTTTGTTTACGCTGTAACTAACCCAAAGTTTTCCATCAGGCGGAGTTCCGTCACCTTCTGAGATTCCGCGGACATATTGAGGACCTGCAGATTTATAGTTTCCGCCATATCGCATCGGACTAATTTCTCCGTGAACTAATAATAAATCTTTGTAATTCAACCCGTCATCACTTGTTGAAATTGCCAATGGCCAGCGATATTCGGATGGATTATAAACTGTTGCATAACGATTATCTGATGTTTTTTGTCCCCAGATTTTAGCATTGCTGTTTACAAAACCAGGAGCACGAACTGGCATATAATCCCAAGATTTTCCACCGTCTTTACTGATCGAAGTTAAAGCGTGTTTCCATAAACCAACTACATTTCCGTTTGGTAAATGGTAAGAACTTAAAGCTTTATAAGGCTTTTTCAACGGAATTAATTCATCATCGCGATCAGCTTCTTCAACCCATTGCTGTAGAATTAAAGGATCGGATAAAATTTCTTCACAGGCTTTTTTCAAACCTTTATCTTTTGCTTGTGTATAAAATGGAAAAGCCGATTTCGATTTATCCCAAGATTTATTGTATCTGATGAAATAGATTTCACCAAAACTTCCGTCTTTCTTAATTTCACGGATTACACGTCCAATTCCTTTTCCGTCATTTGGATCGTCTTTTTCATCCATCGCGATTCCATAATAGGCCAAAGCAAAAAGTCTCTTGTCTTTTGAGGTGTAAAAACCCATTCTTTGGTGCATAATGGCATCTAGATTTTTGGCAACGCCTTCAACACCATCTTTTTTCCATCCGTCAGGAATATGATATATTGGAAAAATTACTTTTGGCATTTTCCAGCTTACACCATCTTTTGAAGTCATAATAAAAGTCTGGCTCGGCGGAATATGTTCTCCTGCAGGATCACTTAAATATTGCAGATAAAAAGTATCATTCCAATACGCCATTGTCGGCTGGTGATTGTACGTCCATCCAAAACCATCAGCTTTCTCGGGATGTTCACGACTTGCACGCATAATTTGTGTAGCGTGAACTCCAACTGCAGGACTTAACTGCCCGTGATGATAATCTATGTTTGAAAGTGTTTTTCCAACATAACGCACAGTATCGTTCTGTGCATTTACAGCGGTACAAGTCAAAAGAATTGTGGTTGTAGTGATGATGTTGGTTTTTATGTTTTGTAAAGTAATCATTCTTTATGTTTTTTGTTTCACGCAGATTTTAGCTGATCAATGCAAATTCTTTTTCTGCTATTACTTAAAATAAAAATCTGCTTAAATCATTTTAAATCTGCGTGAAATTTTTCTAACTATTCTTTTATCTGCGTGATCTGCTAAATCTGCGGGGAAAATTTTACTCTCGCAGATTTGGCAGATTCAGCTGATTTTTTTTCTTTGCCACTCCCGATAGCTATCGGGATAAAAGGATTAAAAAGATTATTTTAAAATTTAGTCTGTGAGAATCTTTGTAATCTGAGGTATTGTCTTTTATTTTCTTTCAATTAATCCTTTTAAAACGTCTGCTGAGATTGTTGTAATCGTTCCGTGTTTATGTCCTTCGGGAAGGCTTATTTTTGATGAAACATCTTCAAAATGAACAAAATCTGACGTACTTAAAGCTTTATAATTTTTTGAACCGTAATTATCATAATATAAAAGCCAATTTTTATCCACTTTTACTACTGTTGGTCCTTCTGACAAATATTCGGTTAAGGGTTCAGAACTTTTTTCAAACGGACCTAAAGGCGATTTTCCAAAAGCTACTTTTATGTTACGCATTGGTCTTGTATTGTCTTTCAAAACCAAAACATAATCTTTCTTACCTTTCTTCACAATCACACAGTCAATCACACTAAAACCAGGATCGTAATATAATTTTGTATCCGAAAAAGTTTTAAAATCCTTTGTCGTTACATAATACATTCTGTGGTTATTTTTCTCGTCTTCAACGCCTTTTTCAAATCGGAACGGAATTGTTGATGCCCAAATAATGATATACTCTTTTTTCACATCATCATAAAAAATCTCTGGCGCCCAAACATTGACAACTTCAGGCTCATTTTTCATTACTGGAATATATTCCTGTTTTGACCAATGAATCAAATCTTTTGAACTTGCATATCCAAAACCGTTTCCGCCTTTCCAATCTGTCGTCCAAACCATGTGATATGTTCCATCAGCGCCTTTCGTAATTGACGGATCTCGCATAATTTTACTGGCTCCAATTTCGGGTTTTAAAAATGATCCTTCTAATCCTTTCCAATTGTAACCGTCTTCGCTGTACGCTAGATATAAACCTTCTGTTGCTGGTTCTCGAAACGAAGTAAAAAGATATAAATCTTTCTTTTTCTGTGAATAACCAACTGCAAAGAGTGAAAGGGTTAATATGATTAATATTTTTTTCATGATATAAAATTGAACACTAATTTTACTAATTATCACAGATTTTAATTCATGCCAATCTGTGAAATCTTTGTTATATTATTCTTTTTTGTAATCTATTCCGTTATTGCTTTTTTATCTAAAGAAGCACCTTTTTTAATTTTCGTTGTTACGTTATTAAAAACATTATTTTTTACGAAAATATTTTTGGTGTCTTTTCCATCAGCTTCAATAAAAATATCGGTTGCATTAAATGGAAAATTATTATTGATCAATGTGTTTGAAACATTATCCAATTTGATAACTGGAACTCCTTTTATTGGTGTTGATGATCCAACATTGTCTAAAATAATGTTTTTTGAATCTGATATTTTGAAAGAAGAACCAATTGTTGCGTTCACTTTTACATCATGAAATTCTACATCTGTTGCTGTACTTACTGTAAAACCTTCTTTTCCATCCATATTGATGTTAGAGAAAGTGATGTTTTGAATCGGCATTTCTGTAATTCCTAAAATCTGTCCTGCTTTGTTCACGTTTGAAGCTGTAATGTTGCTCATGTGAATGTTTCTAAAAATCGGCGTTTTTTCGGTCACAGGCTCAACTTGAGTTCCTTTATCATAAAAAAGACTCAATACGATTGCTTCTTCTTTTATGTTTTTCATAACGATATTATCCACGCGAATATCTTCTACAACTCCTCCTCTTCCGCGTGCTGCTTTAATACGGATTCCGCGATCTGTTCCATCAAAAACACAATTTGAAATCGTAATTTTTTTGATTCCGCCCGACATTTCGCTTCCAATTACTACTCCTCCATGACCGCTTAACATCGTACAGTTTGTAATCGTAACATTTTCTGTTGCTTTTCCGTATTTACGCCCGTCGCCGTCTCTTCCTGATTTAATCGTAATACAATCGTCTCCAACACTAATATGACAATTTGAAATGTGAACATTGGTACAAGAAGAAGGATTAATTCCGTCTGTATTTGGCGAATGCGGATTAAAAATTGAAATTCCAGTTACGGTTACATTATCACAGAATTCTGGGTTGATTGTCCAAAAAGGTGAATTTTGAAAGGTTACGCCTTCTATTAAAATATTCTTGCAGTTGTAAGCTTGAAAAAAAGAAGGTCTGAAGAATTTCTTGTCAACAGTTCTTTTGTAATACGGTTCTGTGTAAAGGCCTTTGTTTTGCTCTTCCCACATAGTTTGATATTTTGTTGGAGGTAATGGTTCTTTGGCACTTTCGATTCTGTAGACTTCATTCCACCAAGCTTTTCCTTGTCCGTCGATTATTCCTCTTCCAGTAATGGTGATATTTTGTACATCTTTTGCATAGAATAATGGCTGAAAACTTTTCATTACAATTCCTTCGTAACGCATTTCTACATAAGGCAAATAATCATCAAAATTCTCAGAAAACTTCAAAAGCGCCCCAGAATCTAAGTGAATCGTAATGTTGCTTTTTAGTGTTAATGCTCCCGTTAAATATTCTCCCGCAGGAAAAAAGATCGTTCCTCCGCCGTTTTTAGATGCTTTTTCTATGGCATTCTGAATGGCTTGGGTACATTTTATTCCTTTGTTGTTTCCACCTTCGTTAAGGATGTTTAGCCAGCCGTCGTTTGCGAAAGTGGTGTTTAATCCAGTAATGAAGCAGAGTATTATTAGTATATTTTTCATAGTTTATTTTTTTTTTTGCCACAGATTAAAATGATTAGCACAGATTTTTTACTCTCATTTTTGTCATTTCGACGAAGGAGAAATCTTCGCAAGAAACTCGACAAAGATTGTCAATTCACTTTATGGAGTTACTTGTGGAGATCCCTCGTTCCCCGGGATGACAAGATTGAGGGTAATCCTCAAAGTCTTTTACTAATTACTTTTTACTTTTCACTAATTACTACTTTGATCTTAAAATCAAAACCCAGTCATTGCCATCTTCTTTTTTTCCTGCTGGTTGAAAATTTTGACTTCCTTTATTATCAAATGTTCCAATTTTAGTTTTCTTCCCATTTCTTGGATTGTACCAACTCGCCTCAAATTTATCGCCTGAAATTTTTCCTAATTTTACTTCAATTATTCTACCATTGTAAGTGTATAGTAAAGCGTATTTTTCTCCTCTGATGGCTGGAATATAATCGTACTTTTCTCCCTGATTGGCAATTAAAGAAACATCTGGAACTCCTTCTAAAAATGGAACTTCTTCCATTAATTTCTTAATATAAATCATCTGTTTTGCTCCGGGCGCATTAATTGCTGATGTCCATAATTCTTTGTTTCCGTACGCTGGTTTATCTCCTTTTCTGAATATTTGCATTACGGCATTATGTCCGTACGTGTAACCTGCACCGCCAGATAAAACAGACCAATATCCGTAACGGCGTACATCGCTTGCTGTCCATTTTGGTTGTAAAGTATCATGTAAACCATGTGGAATTCCTTCGTAAGATGGCTCTCCGTCAAGTGTTGGTTTTGTTGGTTTTAATTTGAAATCTCTTAGAACGAATTTGTAATTGTCTTCTTTGAAATTCGTTTTTACCGAATCTTGATCGTATCTTCTGTGTCCTGATTGGAACATATTAAAATCTAACCACTTTTCATTATGATAATTCTCTGAAGAATCGGTTCTTCCAAATGGATGAAAAGTCACTAACTGATTTGGATTGTTGGTTTTTAAAGTATTTCCGATCGCATTCCAAATATCCATAAACTCATTTCCGTGTGTGTCTCCACCGTTTAACCAAATTATATTGGTTCTATTTTTATATCTATCAGCCAAGAATTTAGCATATACAATTGCCTGCTCTTTGCTTACTTTATTTCCTTTTGAAACGTTTGTTCCCCAAACTGGAACCATCGCCAAGTAAATTCCATTTTTCTGAGCTACATCTAAAGTATAATCTACGTGATCCCAGTAATCGTATTCTTGTGCACTTTTGAAATCATTTCCGGCTGTAGTCAATGGTTTTGAAACATCTTCGTTGATTAAAGCTGCATCGCCATAAACGTTAACGGCATTTATATTATGCAAAACCATTACCTGAACGACATTAAATCCTTTGTCTTTTCTGTCTTTAAAATATTTATCAACGCCTGCTCTATCTAGTTTTCCGAATGCCAGCCAACCGGTGTCGCCTAACCAGAAAAATGGTTTTTCGTTTTCGGTAACAAAATAATGCTGATTTTTAGAAACTTTGATTTGAGGCAGAGATGCTTTTGTTTTGGCAGATTGCGAAAATCCGCTTTGCGCTGTCAACAAAAAACTTAAACTTAGGGCGAATAAATATTTAATTTTCAGATTCATTTTGGTTTGTTTTTGAATTGTTTTTTTATTTTTTTTGCCACTCCCGATAGCTATCGGGATCACTGATTTAATAGATTTCTCAAGCTTTGTCTTAATTTTTTTTCACGCAGATTTCGCAGATTTGGCAGATTTTAATCTTCTAATCCTTTTAATCTGTGAAATCAGTGGCTAACTATTTTTTCACTACAAAAAGCACTTTTTCTTTTATTTCGGTTTGTGGAATCGTGACTTGCTTTCCTCCACTGATGTTGGCTTTTTTCGTTATATTTCCTGTTGAAGTGTTGATAGCAAATACTTCAAATGTTCCTTTTTCATTAGATAAATCGATTGTAATATCTTGGTCATTCTTTAAATAAAAAAGATAACTTTTTCCTTTGTTTTCCAATTTCCAAACATTGTCTGAAAACGTGTTTCCGTCAACTAATTTCATTTCGCTTAAAGCGGCATAAAACTGAGGCAGTTCGATTCTTGGAATGTTTGGCAATGAAGCGCCCGCCATTAAGGCTGGCCATCCAAATCTTGAAGAACCATCTGTCGAATATAAAATGACTTTATCCAGATATTTTTCACGATATTCACGCACGGCACGATAAACTTGATTGTCGGTCTCTTTTCCTGTTTTTAGTTTTCTGGCGTGCTGTCTTGGCGCTAAATTTACGCCTCCTTGTGGTGCGTAAGCAGATCCGTCTTCTTTGTAATACCAATAACGAATGTCGATTACATCAACTGTTCTGGCTCTTTTTGCATCGTTTAAAATGGCATCCTGAACATCTTTAGTTGCGCTTAAACCAATTAGACCTTTTTTACCAGTTTCATCTTTCCATTTTTGAGCTTCGTCTAACCAGAATTCCATAAAATGAAGCGGACCTGTATATTCAGCACTTGTTAACTGAATTACATTGCTGTTTTCCTGAAAATTCTCGAAAGACTTTCTAATGAAGCCTTGGTGTAATTTTCTTCTTTCGGCATTTGTAACGTCGTAAAACTGCTCTGCCATAAAAATACGTTTGTCTCCTGCGTATGGCGGCGGTTCAGGAAATCCTGTGTTGTTGACATTGTTTGCTGAACGCCAAGGCGAACTTGCCCAATGCGCTCCAGCTTCTAAAATATTATGCTGAAAATATTGCTGATTGATTAGCAATTGTCCGTTTGGTTCTGCAAGCGCTGCAAACTGCGCCAAACGTGTCCAATACCAATCGTTGAATTTTGTTAAATCGTATTTACTTAGATGATCCCAAGCTAAATCTTTTCCGCTTCTTGCGAAAGGCTGTTCGTAAAACGGAGGCCAAACATCATCGTCGATTCGGCGAACGCGTTCATGATCGTCCATTCTTCTGTCGTACCATAAACCGTAATTATGCTCTAAAGCAACGATATTATTTTTGGTTAAATAATCAACGGTTTCCTGTACTTTATCAGTCAATCCGTTTCCTGTTCGTCCAGGTACAAAACGAGTTAAATGTGGTGTTGATTTATTTACGAAATCATCGGTTAAATCACCTCTCCACCAAGCTACATTGGTTTGTTTTCCTGCAATTACTTTTCCTTCAAAAGTTAACCAACCATTTTCTGTTGTTATTTTAGAAGTTGATTTATCTGTTTTATTTGGAGTAACTTTTAAATCATTTGCATTTTTTAAACCTGTACTATTTGTATTAATTGGATTTGCTTTTGAAGCTTCTGCAATCCATTCTTGTAGACTTTTTGCTGTTGTTACAGAGTTTTTAGTCAATTCTGTTGCAACTTCAATACTTGGACTTGAAGATGGTTCTGAACCTAAATCATAAATAAAAGGCTGAACAGGAAGTTTTCCTAATCTGGTTTCTAACTGCGCATAAAATAAACTTCTTGGGCTTATATGTCCGTTTACGTCTTTCCAATGTCCGTTTCCTCCAAATTGTCCCCAAACTCCAAAAGCCCAGTTTTGTGCTGTTGGCGGACTATAACATTCAACTTTTGATGCTGATGATTCCCAAATTACAGAATTTGCAGCTGTCCATCCCGCACCTCTTCCACCTTGTTCTCTGTTATTGTAGCTTAATGCTTTTCCGTCAATATTGGCGATGTCAAATAAAACTCCGGTTGCCCAGCTTCCAATTGCGCCGCTATTTTCGAATGGCAAATGTGATTCGCATTGTACGAACGCATTTGGTCCTGTTGTTCCAAATCCGCCAACTGCAAAATCATGATATCCAAATTCTGAATAACAGCGTTGGAATAAAGTCTGTTGTCCTTCTGTATAAAATGTATGTCTTCTAAAAGAAGCAATTTCAGAAATCGGTTCTGTTGCTATACAATCTTCAACAGTAATTTGCTGACTTGTTTTTAAAACCGTAACGGCTCCGCCTGCAAAATGTTTGAAATTAACTTGTTTTACCCAAGCATTTCTCGTGTTTTCAATGCTGATTGCCTGCCAGCGATGTTCTTCGTCTTTTAAATTTGAAGGATTATAAGTTGATTTTATTAAGATATTTTCAATTCCAGTATTTTCAATTCTTCCTTGCCATGTATAAACGGTTACTTTTGAAGTTCCAAAAGCATCATCCAATGCCATTGTAATTGGAGCATTTACAGTTACTTCGTTACCGTTGATTTTGGTTACTACGCGATTCCACGTTGTAATCCAGTCTCCTTTTTTCCAGCCAATCCATGAAGTTTCTCCACCAAAATCCTGCATCTTAACTTCTTTAATAAAATTATCTGTTAAAGGTTTGCTGATTTCGATTTCGTCGCCGACTTTTAATTTTGATATATTTTTTAATTGAATTTTCTGCGTTCCAAGTGGTGTATATACGTTTGCGAATTCAAATGAATCTTTATAAACTTTATCGTTTACGCCCAAAATTCTAATTAAAGCTTCTCTTTCTAATCCTGTTCCTAAAAGTACGGTTCCGTTTTCGGTATTTCCACTTCCTCTTAAAACAACTCCTGATTTTTTGATGTATAATGTTCCGTTGATCTTAAAAGTTCCTTTGTCTAAAAGAACGGCTCCTCGAAAACCAAATTTATCAGGTTTTAGAGCACTTACATAATCAATGGCGTTTTGGATTTTTTGAGTTGCGTCTTCTTCTTGTTTAGAAACGAAAATTTTGTTTTCTAAATTCGGAATGGCAGCTTCAGAATTTCTATATCCTGCAAAAGAAAAATCAGGAATTTGGTTTCCTAGATTATCGGTTGTGAAAGAAAGTTTTCCTTCTTTGGATTTTACTATATCAGGGAAATTGTTTTGGGCTGTGATGTTGATACTGAAAAACAAAGAAATACACATTAAAGAAAATGTGTTTTTGAAAGAAACGATATTTTTTAAATGAGTAAAATTCATTCTTTTTAACTTATTTAGAATTCTAGAAAATAAAATTACAAAATCCTTTTTTCACAATCTTGTCATTTCTCTCCCGAGGCTTCGGGATCGAAATGACAAACTAGATTAATATATTACATTTAAGAGACCAAACAGATTTTAAAAACCTGTTAGGTCTTCATGCTTTTACTATTGTAATAATGATTTCAGCTTCGCTAAAGTATCCGTATTATTTTCTGCTTTCGTCCAATCAATTTTACTGTTTGGATCTATTCCGTTAAAATATTTCTCGATATTCGTGTATCCGTCTCCATTTGAATCTTTATTAGCATCCGAAGCATCATTTGGATTTAAACCAATTTTCTTCTCCCATGCATCAGGAATTCCGTCATTATCTGAATCTTTATAGGCTTTTCCTCTATAAGTTGGGTATCCTCCAACTTGGTCCGGATGTGTAATAATTCCTTTTTTATAAGAATCTGCTGGTAATCTTCTTTTGATAAACTCTTTTCCGATGTTGTTTTCTAAACCGTCTTTAACTTCGATTTTTCCAGTTCTAACTTGTTTCAAAATTCTTTCGTCAACAGCATCTCTTTTCGGAATTGTCGCTCCAACATTTGTCAAAACATATTCGTATGCTTCTTCTGCTTTCATAATTTTAAATGCAGGCATTGAAAACGGTTTTGGCTGTTTGATTGCGGCTAAAAACTCTTTAGTTTCAGCTTCGGGAAGACTTTCCAATTGTACTCCGCCATTCCAGTTATCGGCTGTTACTTCTGGAGAACCTACAATAAAGTTTCCTGAAACATAAGCTCTTCCATATTGTTTTGGTTCAATATATCCTGATTCAGGTTTTACTATTCTATACGCAATAGGTTCATTTTCCGGCGTTACTGGACCTGGTTTAAAATAGTTGTTGATGATATTCAACATCGAACGATAATCTCCTCCGTCAAGAGTACGATTCCACCAATTAAATACTACGTTATTCACAAAATTAAAATCGCCATGCATTCCGATAGAAGCATTTCGAGAAATATTGTCTGCCCATAAATTACGCATAAACGTACTATTTAATCCACCAATTGTACTTCCGAAAGCATGATTATAAGTATCTAAACCTTCTGACGAAATAGTGTTTTGAATAGTGATATTACAAGCTGGCAATTTTTCTAGTTTTGATTTTGAATTAACTGCAAATTGGTGTCTGTAAAGTGAAATATTTTCGTCTAATCCCCAGCTTACAGAGCAGTGATCAATTATAGTGTTTCCAATTACATTTCCTCCCAAAGCATCATCTCTTCTTGTTACTTCGGTTGCACCACGTCTAAAACGCATGTGACGGATAATAACATCATGTGTATCAATTTCTAAAGTTTCTCCTGCAATACAAATTCCATCTCCTGGAGCGGTTTGTCCCGCAATCGTAACGTATGGCGCACGCATGCTGATTCTCTTTTTCAATTGAATGATTCCCGAAACATTAAAAACAATAGTTCTCGCTCCAACTGCTTCACAAGCTTCACGAAAAGTTCCTTTTCCGCTGTCTTCTAGACTTGTTACAACAAATATTTTTCCGCCGCGACCGCCTTGTGTAAATGCGCCGCCTCCTTCAGCTCCTGGGAAAGCAGGAATATCTGCCACTACAAAATCTTTTGGGTAAGAAGCCCAAGGTAAATAAGGTTTTCCTTGCTTTGCTTCTTCTTTAATAATGTGGTAATTGGTATTCCAAATTTCGTTCAGTCTTTTTTCTTCGTCAGCTAAAAGAGCATCTGCTTTTTCTTGAACAGGTTTTGGAATTACGGGATATTGTGCATAAGCCGATGACACTAGAGAACAAAATGACAGTGTCATAAATGTTCTTTTTAAAGTACGGTTTGGGAAAAAATTTTGCATTGAATTGTATGTGGTTGTAGTTAATAGTTTTTGGTGCAAGTTTTTAAACAGAAAATTATTCTTTCGAAGTAGAATCTTTTACTTTATTCTTCTCTCTTTCTTCAACACGTTTATGCCAGTCAGCACTTTCTTTGTTTAAATCGTAACCTTGTTTTGATAAATAGTTATTGATTCTTCCTTTGTATTTACCAAACCAGCCGTGTTTTTCTTTAGATGAACCACCGTCCATTGCATGTTCTCTGGCTTCAACTAAAGCTTTGTAGATATACTCTTTTTGTTCTGCTGTTAAATTTGGAAGCATATCATTGTAACCTGCAACTGTAATAGGAAGCACGCCGTATGTCATTCCGTCTTTAACTTCTGTAATTTTATCTTCTGATAATTCTTTACTTAATTTTTTGATATACGATTTATGCAATTTTGCAATTGATTCGTCTGCTTTTGCTTTTAGTTTATCAATTTTCTCGTTTTGCTTTTCTTTAGCCAAAGAAGTATCTTCTTTTACTTTTTTGATTTCAGCATCTCTCCCATCTTGAATTTCAGTTAAATCTCTGAATTGCTGAGCGATTATGTTCGAAACTGCTTTTTCTTTTGCTTCGTTTTTTAAATCTAATTTGGTAACAATTTTTGCAGCTCTTTCATTAGTAACTTTTACATATTCAGGATCTAAATGCTGTTGCGCATTTAAAGTTGAAAATGCGAAAACCAGCGATAATAAACCAGCATTTATTTTATTTAGTGCCATAAGTTTTCTTTTTTAGCATAATTATTTTAAACACATAGAAACATAGTTTTTTGTAACGTTTAAAGACGTTTCACTTATTCTAAATACACAGAGTAAGCTATGCGAAAGAAATGTATTTCTCTTTTTTATTCTTTTAATAAAGCTTTAAATCTATGTTTCTATGTGTTAAATAATTCTTTCTGTTTTTCTTATTTTAAATCTAATAAAGGTCTAACTAAAGTTTCTTTGTTATTAGCTAAATCTTTCCAGTTTACTTTTATTGCAGGGTTTACACCATTTATGTAATCTTCAATATTAGAATAACCATCTCCGTTTAAATCTCCTTTTGCATCAGATGGATCGTTTGGATTTAAACCGTACTTTTTCTCCCATGCATCCGGCATACCATCTTTGTCTGTGTCTACATAAGGTTTTCCTTTGTATTCTGGATATCCTCCTACTTGAGAAATATCGGTAATAATTCCTTTTTTATAAGAATCCATCGGTAAACGTCTGTGTTCGAATTGATAGAATTCTTTTTTCTCTAATCCTTTTGCATATTCTGGAACTCCAGTTTTTACGGTTCTTACGATTCTTTCGTCAACTTTGTCTCTAATTGGTAATGTTGCTCCAACATTTTTAAGCACAAATTCATAAGACTCTTCCGCTGTCATAAATTTGTTAAACCAAGGCATTGGGAAAGGTTTATCTGTTTTCATTTTAGCGAAATACTCTTTTGCTTCGTCATACGTCATTAATTCACCTTTTTTATTCTCTAACTGAATTCCGCCGTCCCAGTTGTCTTTAGTCACTTTATCGTTACCATTAACAACATTTCCGTTTACGTAAGCTCTACCAAAAACCATGTATGGTAATTTACTTCTTCCAGATTCTGGTTTTAGGATTCTATAGCTGATTGGCTGTGTCAAATCGGTAACTGGTCCTGGTTTGTAGAAATTGTTGATGATGTTGTAGTTTGCTGTATAATCGCCGCCATCTGTAGATCTATTATACCAGTTGAAAACTACGTTATTTACGAAATTGAAAATTCCGTTCCAACCGATAGAAGGGTTTCTTCCGGCATTATTCGCCCACATATTTCTCATGAAAGAGCAGTTTTCTCCACCTAAAGTACTTCCGAAAGCGTGATTGTAAGTATCTAAAGCTTCTCCGAATAAACTGTTTTGGATTGTAATATTTACTGTTCCAACTTTAATATCTGGATAACCTGGTCCTGGATTGTACATATGTCTGTAGATTGACATGTTTTCGTCTAATCCCCAAGTTGCAGAAACGTGATCTATCATGATATTTCCAACAGGATTTCCTCCGATAGCATCATCACGACGACCTACGAAAGTTTCTCCACGACGAAAACGTACGTGTCTGATAATTACATCGTGCGTATCGATCCAAGTTGATTCTCCTGCAATACAAATACCATCTCCAGGAGCTGTTTGTCCTGCAATTGTAATGTAAGGCGCACGAATAATTAACGGGCTTTTCAATCTGATAATTCCGGCAACATTAAATACCACTATTCTTGCTCCTCCTTTTTCACAAGCTTCACGTAACGTTCCTGGTCCGCGGTCTTCAAGACTTGTTACGGTGTAAACGTTTCCACCTCGACCACCGAAAGTAAACATTCCTCCACCTTCAGCACCTGGAAAAGCAGGAATTTCTGCCTGAGGTAAATCGGTTGGTCTTGCTGCCCACGGAATATACGGTTTTCCATGTTTTGCTTCTTCTTCAATAATAACTAAAGCTTTTTCCCAAGCTTCATCTGAAAGTCTTTGGGCTTCTTCTTTAATTGCTTTTTCCTGTGCTTGAACTTCCGGACTTATCTTTGGATATTGAGCAAAACATTTTGCACTTCCCAAAAAAAGCAGAGCTGTGATAAATAATACGGAATTTTTCATGTTATTTTCTAATTATGGTAATTCTTTTTAAACAAATCACCTGTATTCTTGAAATACAGGTGACTGTTTTTTTGTATTATAAACTATTATTTAAGTGGGTCAAATGATCCGCCCCATCCTTGAGTTTGTTCTAAATATGGAGAAGAATCTAATAATGATTGATAGATTCCGAAGAAATAGTATTCATTATACCATGTAAATTTCCAATTGTTTGTAGTTGGATCTAAATTGTCTCTTTCTACAATTTTAAAATAATTGGTATACATATAATCTAAATATGCATCAAAATTGGCTAATGTTGTTCCGTTTATTGTTACAGGAAACGAAGCTGGTTCTCTATTTAGAACAGGTGCATTACCAGTTGCTACATAAAATGGATCACCAGTTCCGATGTAGTTTGTTCCATCAGCTTTTTTTGCTACGATGTAATAAGCTGTTCTTCTTGTTCCATTCAATGGCTTAACTCCAAGTCTTGATGTAGTTGCACCTGCATCAAAAAGTTTCCAACGTCTTAAATCATAAAAACGTTTATTTTCGTATGCAAACTCAATTGTTCTTTCATTTAAAACTGCTGCAAAATGCTGATCTCTTGAACTTACTGCAGCCAAACCATAATGTCCGTCACCGTTTGTAATTCCTGCACGAGCTCTAACTGATTCAATCAAAGTTTTTCCTTCTGCCAAACTACCTACACCAATTGCACTTTCTGCTAAATTCAAAACAACTTCGGCAAAACGCATTTCCATATAATCAATTCCACTATTCAAATATCCTGCAGAACTGCTTGATGCTTCGTTTGTTGCTTTTCTAAGATAAATACCACTAGAGTTAGCTCCTAATGTCTCTGTAAATTTATCAGGATTTGGTGCTGCAGTTGTTGGTGCTTTACTATACCAGCTGTAAGTCCATTGTTTAAATGCTGTATTTTCCGCATATTTCCAAGTTGCACCATTGTATGCAAAAGTTTTATAAAATCTAGGATCTCTATTTTTATAGAATAAAACAGGATTGTAAGCAGGATTTCCAACTATACTTTTTCCATCTGCCATAGGAAAAACGTCTACCATTTGCTTTGTAGGCGAAATAGTTCCATTTCCTCCTGATGCTTTAGATCTTACTGCTCTTTCCCATCCATTATTTTTTTGAGCATTTACTATTGTAGAATTGTTAAATCCAAAAACAATAACTGCTTCAGGATTTCCTACTTCTGCAAGCCACATATTTCCCCATGCAGTTCCATTTGCTGTTCCTCCAACTGAGAAAAGTCCTTTTCCATCTGCTTCTAAAAGCGTTTTTGCTTCAAGATTTGCGTCATAGGCACGTTTCCATCTTTGTGCATCATCTGTTGGATTAAAAAGCGGACTTGCCCATGTTAATAATACTCTTCCTTTAAAAGCTGCTGCTGCGCCTGCTGTAATTCTACCCCAGTTTGCACTAGTCCATTTTACATCTTTCAATAACTCTTTTGACTTATCTAAATCTGATACAATTTGTTCGATACATACTGATGTTGGGCTTCTAGGAATTTGAGAAACGGTAGATCCTTCATCGATAATAGGATTTTGAGCGGTTAAAACAATTGGCACACCACCATATAATTTTACCATTTCATAATACTGATAGGCTCTCCAAAAATACATCTGTCCTTTTAGTGGATTTTTGTCTGCATCGGCCATTCCATTTTTATCAATTTGCTCTAAGAAGATATTAATCTGTCTTAATCTCGTCCATGTATTATTTGCAATACTTGAAGAAACTCTGCTTCCAATATATGGAAGGCAGTTTGCATTGTTTGGAGAAATAGTTGCCCAAATTTTATTCCAGTTTACTTCGCCTGTTAACTCTTCTGTTGTCTGCGAAAAATCGTCATTTCCACCAGCCGCTAAATCCCATGTATTAACTGCTGCATTATTTCCCGGCAAAAACAATCCATAAACATAATCAACATATCCAGTAGCTAATGAAGGAACTTTAAATACATCTTCATTTACACCGTTAAAATCTTTTTTCTCTTCAAGAAAATCATCATTACAGCTAGCCAAAGATAAAGCTGCTAAAACTGTAGTTAAACCTACTATTTTTATATATTTTATTTTCATAATATCGTATTTTATGAGTTATTAGAATCCTAAATTAAGTCCCAAAGAAATTGTTCGTAAAGTAGGATAATCTAAGTAACTACCGTTAGCTTCCTGAAAACTATATGGATTATAAAGATTAAAAGGATTAAGTGCCACAAGATTAAACTTACAGCTGTTCATTTTAAGAGCTTTTAAAGCGCCTTCTGGCAATGCATAACTTAATGTTATGTTTCTACAAGCGATTCTAAATGAATCAACTTCCCAAAATTTAGATGCAACTGAGTTTATAGATTCAAAAGCTGGATTTGGCATTGATCCGTTTGGATTAACTGTTGGATCATATATATCATTCCAAATTGAAACTGTATTATCTACTATTTGCGGAATTTTAGTTTTTAAAGATTTTCTTGCTTGACTTCCAATGTCGCTCCATCCATTTCCAAACGAAGCATTAACAACTGTATTCAAACTAAATGATTTGTAGGCAAAACGCAAAGTAGTTCCGATAGAATATTGAGTATTTGCTTTTGAAGCCAATTGTACTTGATCGTTTACATCGATAATACCATCTGGAGCAGCAAATTTTCCATTTCCTAAATATGCACCTCTTACATCTGAGTAATACAACATTCCTGGTTTAAGGTTTGCTACTGCTGTTCCAAATACCGAAGTAATATTATACTTACTCACATAAGCATTTATATCCTCCTGAGTTTTGAACATACCTATGTAATCATATCCCCAAACTCCATTGTCTGATGAATATCCAGGTTTAGGATTCCATGGTTTTAAGATGTCCTCATCATTAAAGTCTCCTTTAATAACCTTATCTCCAGACCATCCAAAACGTAAATCAATTCCATAACTTGTGTCTTTACCAATTTTATCAGACCAGCCAACAGATAACTCATAACCATAAGTATCTACAGAACCATAGTTTTGTGCTGCTACTGTTCCTCCAATAGTAAAAGGAAGATTGCCAGTTTTGTTTAAAAGCAGATTCGTTCCTACATTATAATATGATTCTGCTGTAACGCTTAATCTATTATTTAAAAATCTTGCATCAACACCAAAATTCATTTTAAGCTCATCACTCCAAGTTGCGTCAGGATTTGGAGAAGCTTCCATTTTCCATCCATTTGTCAGGTCTGAATTCCCTCCAAAAACACCACCTTTGTAACCTTGAAAAGTATAACGTTGTCTCCATAACCACGCCTTAGTATCATCTTTTCCTAAAAGACCAACAGAGTATCTTACTTTAAGAAAATCTATAACTGAAGATTTAAAAAAGTCTTCTTTAGACATTACCCATCCAACAGATGCTGAATAAAAATTACCCCAATAGTTTTCAGGAGCAAACTTTGTAGAAGCATCAGATCTAAATAAGAACTCTGCCAAATATTTATCATCATATGCATAGTTTACCCTTCCAACATATGATAAAGATCCTGATTCACTTTTTGTAGTAGAACCATCAATTGGTCCAGTCGCAGTATTAAACTGTCCATTTGTACCTTCAAGAACATTTGATTTAAAAACAACCTCATTGTTAGATGTTGCTTCAGATCTTTCTATTGCAAATAAACCGCTTACGCTATGTTTTCCAAAAGTACGATCGTAAGAAAAATTCAAATTATACTGTTGAGATAAATTTGTTGTATTCGAAAAATACAAACGATTTCCGTTATCATAAAATTTTGATCTAAGCGGTGGTGTTGTAATATCGTCATTATAAATATGTCCATTAGTTCCCAAACCTGTAAATTGATACAAAGTGTATCCAGTACCAACTTGAGTTCCACGACCACTGCCCATAGTTCTCGCATACGCTCCTCTAGCCATTAATCCTTTTACGAAAGGAAATTTGTACTCTGTGTACATATTAATGGTCATTGTAGTAGCTGTAGTTTCAGCAAGATTATTTAAACGTTTGATTTCATTATAGTGATAACGCTGATTACCGTCATTATTATTTGGAAGCTCCATTGGCAGTCCATTTACATAATTTGGAATGTAAGGTACGTGCATCAATAATTTATTGTAATCATTCTCTTCAACCTCTCCTCCAATTTTATTGAACGTTTTAGTCTGATCTGAGTAAAAACCAGACAACTGAATTCCAGCTTTCCAATTACTAGATAGTTTAATATCAGTACCTGCTCTAAAATTCCACTTCTCATAATCTAGAGTACTTAAATTACCATTTTGTTTATAGTAAGAAACTCCAGCAAAATAAGTAGCTTTATCTGTTCCGCCACTCACATTTAAGTTCTGTCTTAAGTTAAAAGAAGGCTTCCATTCGTCATCTAAATACGTATTTTTTAGAGTCTTGAAATATTCTAATTCATCATCTGAAAAGAAATACTGACGATCTGTAATAGGCTGATTGTAACCATTAGGTCCATTCATTATATTCACATACTTTCCAAATTCAAACGCATTTAACGTTTTTGTCTGGTACGTTTTGTCATTGATACCGTAAGAACCACTATAAGTAAATTTTGGATCACCTTTTGTACCTCTTTTTGTTGTTACTAAAACTACACCTTGAGCAGAACGTGCACCGTAAATTGCAGCAGCGGCATCTTTCAAGAATGAAATACTTTCAACCTCAGAGGCATCTAAGTTATCAAACAAAGTACTGTCGTTCAAACCTTGTGCATCAATTTGTAACACACCATCAATTACATATAATGGATTAAGATTTCCACCATCTTTTGCTAATGAATAAGGCTGACGAATAGTTAAATTTGATTTTGCTCCAGGTCTTGTTGATCCACCTGAAACTCCAACTCCTAAAACTCGTCCTTGTAAAGCAGTTCCTAAATCACCAACAGGCAAATCTGAAATTTCACTCATCTTTGCGGTCACTACTGAACCCGTAAGATGGCTTTTCTTTTGACTTGCATATCCTACAACAACGATGTTTTCTAATTGATTTGAATCTTCTTCTAATTTCGCATCAACTACTGTTCTTCCTGAAAGTGGTAATTCCTTCTTTTTCATTCCAATAAAAGAAAAAACCAATGTTCCTCCAGCTTTTACTTTAATCTGATACTGCCCATTAAAATCTGTAGTAACAGTATTTTTTGTAGACTTTTCAGTTACGTTTACTCCAGGCATTACTCCTCCTGAATTATCTGTAACCGTTCCTGTCACGGTTACAGTTCCTTGACTGTTTGTTGTTTGAGCATAACTCAGCACACTCATCAGTGTAAACAAAAGAAAACTACATCTTTTTATAAGTGCTTGTTTCATAAATGTTTTTGTTTTGGTTAGGTTATTATTTAATGTTAGTTAGTCATGTTAAATGTGCCTCTTTATTTCTCTAAGATTCTAATGAAAACTTAAAGCGATAAAATTAAATGTTAAAAACACATTTATTTTTTTGTATCCCAAAAATATAACGATGATACATTACAACCGTCCTGCACTATCCTGCTTTAATGGCATTATCTAAAAAAAAGGAACTCAAAAAAACAATATTAATAAAAAATAGAAAGAATAAGTGTGCGATATCGAAAATTTAGGCAATATGTTTACGCATAATTAAATAGAAAGATCGCAATTTTAAGAAATACAGCAGAATCTTTATCAAAACTAAAAATTAGCTGTTAATTTTGCAAAATAAGACTGTGAAGCCCTGAATTTTACAGCGTTAACTTTACACTTATAATTCAAATAAGAAGTTTTTACTTATCTTTAACAAGAGATATTAGCGTAATAAAACTTACAAATATTGCTGCTTAAAGGTTTTGAATATTCCTTAAAAATTTCACAAAAAATATTTTTTTTTAAAACGTAAATTCTGACCAATACTTTTTATAAGTGTAAAATAAACAAATATTCAAAATTATGTTCAAATATCGTTTACCGTAAAAAACATTAAAATGTTGGAATGGTCAAACATTGTCGAAAAGGAAGATTTTTTTTTATTGTTGCGTTCTAAATTTATTTACTGGGATTCCATCCGTTTAGAACTAAATCTCTATTGTATTTTTTAGCATCTGTTTTTTTTAGCTGATGCGACCACGCAGCTCTTTGAGACAAATCTTTTGCACTCGATCCTTTACTTCCCAATTCAGCATAATATGCTGTTTTATCTTTATCTGGAAATCTTGTATCAATCCAAGCATTCCAACCTTCTGGAATAATATGAGAACCAATATCAGTATTGATAAAAACAGTTTGAGCATAAGGTCTCCAAGGTCTTCCTAAAAATACTTTATCTACCTGTTTATCTTTAGCCGTAAGCTTACAATCTGTAAATACAAAACCGTATACTTGACCTTGCGGAGTTGAAGCTGCAGTAATATAAGAATTAGTCAGACTCTCAATCGTACATTTATAAAAATAAGCTGTTGCGGCACCAAAAATAAAATCGGTTGTACCATTTATAAAACAATTCTCAAAATAAATGCGAGTGTTCCCTTCTGATAAATAAAGCGTATCCTGATTTCCTAAAAGATTACAGTTTTTAACTATAACACGATCACTTTTAATATGAAGTGCCACTGCCTGCCCTACTCTTCCAGCTGTATTTTCAACAGTAAGGTTTTCGAGCGTACAATCATTTCCTTTAATCAAGAAAGAATAAGAAGTTCCTGTTCCAAATTCTTTTTTGCCCGATGCATCAACTTCTCTTAGTGGTTTTCCCGAATAATCATCAAATGAAATAATGGTTTTGTTTCTGTCAAGACCTTTTAAAGTAATGAATGTTTTAGAAACTGGAATCTCTAATTTTTCGACATACTTTCCTGGCTTTATAGTTATTACAACACGTTTTTCTGAATTGTCTTTTACATTGTTTATTGCTTCCTGAATGGTTTTAAAATCTCCAGAACCATCTTGAGCAACGGTTAATGCTAATTTGTTATCGAGCGTTTGGGCCGATATTGAAAGTGTTGTTATTAAAAATAGAGCTAGAATGTATTTCATATTGTTAGTTTAATTGATACTTAAAGTCTTGTTTTGTCATCTTGACGAAGGAAAGATCACACTCGAAATTCCCCAATCTTAATCTCCAATCTTTGTGAAGCTCCTAATGCGATTCCTCGTTCCTCGGAATGACAAACTGTGCGATTAATATCCGTGACAAAATTAAAAATCTGTTTTAATCCGCGTTTTGCTAAGGGCAATCCGTTTTATCAGCGTACAAACTTAATGCGACATCCAAACTGTCATTTCGCCTTTTCCTTTATTCCCCCATGCAAAATAAGGAATCAATTTTACGGGTAAAGCAGTTGCATCTTTAGACGAAAGCGGTTTGTACAACGTTTTATTCCATGAATTGTCAGCGCTTATTACAGCTTCTGCATCAATGCTGACTAAATTTCTATTATTTAAGGTGAAATTATTAGTTAAAAATTTAGAATTCACATTTAAAGCCACATCATTTACGCTTGTTTTTGCAGGAAGCTGATCTGATTCTAAACAATACACCAAAGGTCCTCTTTTTACAGCTACCTGATTTTTAACTTCTTCTACTAACGGATTGGCTTGCATTAACTCAACCGGCATTGGAAGATTCAATTCGATGACATCTCCTTTTCTCCATTTTTGATTTAATTTCAAATACGTTCCAGAAATGATTTTATCACTAACCTTTGAATTATTAACTGAAACCGAAGCATTCTGACTCCAACCCGGAATTCTTAAAAAGAAATTCTGTAAATCTTTTGGTGCTTTTACAATTTTCAACGTTATCTTTCCGTCCCACGGATAATTAGTCTGCTGCTCAATTTCGATTTCTTCTCCACTTACAGATTTAGTTTTCAACTGATTACTTCCGTATAAATTCACATACAAACCTTCCTTCGAAATATTGTAAGCGTAATTTCCAACCTCGGCAATTGTTCTGGTTACGTTTGGCGCACAGCAATTTGACAGTGCAATATAACCTTCACGCTCATTTCCCCAACGCTGGTGAAATGGCAAATCGTTAGATACATTCAGCGGATTGTTATACAAGAATTTTTCTCCTTCTAAATCCATTCCCGAAAGCACACTGTTATATAATGCCAATTCCACAATATCAGCATATTTAGCATCGCCTGTAATTTGAAGCATTCTCCAGTTCCATAAAACATTTCCAATATTAGCACAGGTTTCGGTATGAGCCGTAGCATTTGGCAACTGAAAAGGTCTTCCGTAAGCCTGATGAATTTTCTGAACCACGGTTGGATCATAAGACGTTCCATCTGGCGAAACTCCATCGTATAAAGAACCGCAAGCGCCTGTAATGTACATTTTACGATACGTTACATCATCCCAAATCGATTCTAGATTGTCTAGTAATTTCTTTTCTCCCGTTTCGGCATATAAATCGGCAACTCCAGCATAAAGGTAATTTGCTCTTACAGCATGACCCATTGCGGTTGTTTGTTCTCTAAACGGAATTCGATCCTGATTATCATCGGTTCCGTCATTTGTAGTTCCTCTAATGTCAATTAAATTATTCGCTAATTCCAGATATTTCGGATTTTTTGTCGTTCTGTACATTTCGACAATTCCCATATAATGTGACGGACAAATTGCATTTCGAGCCAATTCTGGTGAAGCTTTTTTGTAGAAATCATACAAGAAATCGGCAACACCTTTTGCGATATCCAAAAAGTTTGTTTTTCCTGTGGCACGATAATGAATACAAGCTGCAGTCATCAAATGTCCCATATTGTATTTCTCAAAACCCAATTGTTTTTTTACTTCTTCAGGTCCCAAAGTTCCCCAGCGTTCATCGATTAAAACAGGCGTATGAATATAACCGTCTTTACGTTGTACTTTCGCAAAAAGCGCAATGGCTTTATCCATTTGCGCATCTAGTTTTTTATCTTTGGTTACCGCATAAGTAGCTGCCATTCCTTCGAAAATCTTATAGAAATCGCCATCATGAAAAGATGGTCCTTTAAAAGTTCCTTTGCTTATCCCTGCCGCAATTTCGAAGTTTTTATAAGCATGCGAAATCTCATCGTTATGATACAAATCCCACATATAAGGCAGTGTATTTTTGGTTTCTACATCAAATTGTTCTTTCCAAAAACCGTTTGTCCATTTTACATCTTGCAGGCCTACACTCTGTAATTTAAAATACGGACTTTCTGAATTCGCAACCAAACCTTTGTTTTGAGCAAAAATTACTGTTGAAAGAAATAAAGAGGATATGATGATGTTCTTTTTCATTTTATTTTGATTTTGAACCATATAAGGTATATAAGTTCATTTAAAACTAAACTTTTTTGAACTTGAAGCACAAGCATTAAGTCAATCTTAAAATTTCTTATATCACTTATATGGTTTAATAATTTATTTTACAAAGAAATTAATAGTTCTGCTCATTGAATCTCCATCAGCATCTTTTACTGTTACTACGAAAGAAGCAAATCCTTTATCTAAAGCCGTAAACTGAATTTCTTTCCCTTTTAAACTTACTTTTCCGTTTTTAACATCAGAGAAAATGCAAACTGGTTTATTTTCATAACCTTTGAAATAATCTCCCGCATTTAAAACCTTTTTCTCACCTGAATTCACAAAATAATGAGGCTGCGCAAGCCAGTCTAAATAGTTATCCAACTGTGTAAATCCGTCTTTATCTGTATCTTGATTTGCATCTGAAAAATCTCCGGCTTTCGAATTTTCGTTCAAGCCAAAAGCTTTTTCCCACCAATTTGGTAATCCATCATGATCTGTATCCCAATCCGCAGGGCGAGTTTCTGATGCAAAATTTGGCCATCCTCCAGCATCCTGTTCGTTATCGATCATTCCGCCTAAACCGCTTTTACTTCCTTTAAAAGTAAAAGTTCCCTTTAAAGTTTCGTCTACAATTCGGTTGTCGTGTTTGTCAAAAAACGGCTGATTTGCTCCAACATCTGAAAGTACATTCTTGTAAGCTGCTTTCGCCGATTGTGTTGCTACATAAGACGGGAAAAATGGCTTATCTACAAAAGTTTCATATTGTACCATTTCTTTATTTGTAATAGTCATTTTTCTTCCTTTGTCCTGAGATTTCTCATCAAAATAACCAGGCATTATATTACCATTAAAATAATAACGCTGCATTCCTTTTCCAACACCTTCATGCTGTGCATTTAGCGCTACAAATATTTTAGTCGAAGCGCCAGGTTTGTAATAATTATTTACAAAATTCACTTCGTTTGCGCCACCGTCTGTAGTTCTCTGTCCCCAATTGTAAACCACATTATTTGTAATATCCAATCGGCCGGTGTAATAACCATCACCGTTTAAACCACCGCCAATACTCCAATTTCTTCCATAATTATGAGCCAATAAATTATGATGAAAACTACCAATATCGCCGCCAATCGTAGCCGCAAATCCATGCATTTTTCCCGCAGGATATTTATCATGTCCTGCAACATTTAAAGCTTCCGAAATTAAAGTTCGCTGTAAAGTAATATGATGTGCACCACGTGAACTAAACGATTCATCGATTGTCCAGCTAATCGAACAATGATCAATAATACTGTAATCTGCACCAGTTAATCCCATTCCGTCAAAAGTAGTTCCGCCGCCAATTCTAACTTTTAAAAATCGAACCACACCATCATTTCCTGTTAATCCAATTGGCGCTCTGCTGATAGTAATTCCTTCACCCGGAGCCGTTTGTCCTGCAATAGTGATATAAGGTTGATTTGCAACTAATCTCGAAGCCAGTTTTATATTACCCGAAACATTAAAAACGATCGTTCTCGGGCCAATTTCTTGATTAATAGCATCACGTAAACTTCCCGGTCCGTCATCATTTAAATTCGTTACTTCAATTACTTTTCCGCCGCGTCCACCTACTGCATAACGACCATAACCTTCTGCTCCCGGAAAAGCCAGCTGCGCAGGTTTAAAAGACCACACATTTCCTAACGTTTCTTGACCATTATTATCTACTTCATCGACTCTCCAATAATAGGTTGTTCCGCTGTATAAATCAGAAACCGAATATGATTTATCAGTCAGCTTACCTTTAAATTCTTTTGAAGCTTCAGTTGCATTTTCTACGGCATTTTTATCTATACCAAAATACAACTTATGAGATGCCACATTTTTCACAGCATCCCACTTTAAGATTAAAGTTTTAGATACTTCAACATGTTCGTCTCTGTTTTTTGGTTCTGGAGTACGCGCCTGATTCATCAAATTTGGCGTATCAATTTCAAAACCATTAATCACAATTTGTTTTACAACATCAGGATTGGAAGTCGGATCGATTTCAAAACGAACAGTTACATCTTTACCTTTTTCGGCATTAAAAGTAATATACGCCATTGCAGCATCAATTTTAGCATTGGCTCTCTGACTTGCATTTACCGTTTCCTGAAGTTTTCCGTTTACGTATATTTTGATAGGAGAAAAAGTTTTCTCAGTAATCACATCAAAAGCATTATGAAACGTCAAAAGTGTATGTTTCCCTGCTTTCAATCCACTGATTTTCAATTCTAAATTTTCAGCCGTAACCAAACCGTCACTTCCTAATTTATTATAAAACGGAGCGCTCATTCCAACTTTGTACCATTTAGAAGTAAAGTTTCCTTTTAATTTAAATGACACATTGTTAAATGATTTTTCGGCTTCTTTTCCTTCATTAATTACCCACGAATCATAACTCGGATCATGAACTTCTTCCAGTCTTCTTTGAAAAAAATCAAAGTCGACTTTTACAATTTGTTTATCAGTATTTGGAACTGATTGTGCTTGTCCGTTTGCTGTCAAAAGCGTTGCCAACGCAAAAGAACACACTAATTTCTTTATCATTTTGGTTCAATTTAGTTTCGTTTTTTCTGTTTCAGATTTTCCTAACAGATTTATAATGTCTTTTTTTCTTTCTTCTGGAAGTACTTTCAAAATCTTCAATTCTCCATTTAAGAGTTCAGCTTCAATTGTAGTATTTTGTTTGGCATGCAATTTAAAATGAACATTCCAATCTTTTGGCCAAGCCGGAAAAAGGTAAATCTTCCCATCTGTTTCCTGTAGAAGCATTTCCTGCATGCCAATCATTCCTGATCCGCCCCAATTATGATCTGGAACCCAATCAAACCCTGGTCCCCAAAAAGCAGGAAAACGTCGGTCAGAATTCGCCATTTTTAATAGATTGTATTTTTTTGCTTCTTCAGTTAATCCCAAGCGAGCCGAGAAAATATTGTCTTGTTTCCAGCCAATATGACTTCTAAATTTTAAAGCATCTGGATCGTATTTCCATGTGTTTAAAGCCGTTTCTAAATCAGGTTTTCCAACACCGTAAATTCCCCACGGATAAACAGGATACAATTGCGGAACCTCAGAATTATTAACACGTTCCCAAGTTTTTGCAGGAAGTAATACTTTATGATTTTCGATTTGTCCAAAATTTAAAGGCGGGATTCTTGTTTGAAACCCTTTTACATATTCTAATTCTTCTTTTGATAATTGTTCCGAAGAAAGATGCAAAAGATTTTCTGTAATTACCTGTAAAGCCGAAATTGTGCTGTTGGCATTATATGTCATTTTATAAGTTTCAGCGCCAGAACCTGGATATAAAACTAATTTTCCATTTCCGTCCAATGATTTTCTTCCTCGCTGTTTTGCCAAATATTGATAATGTTCATCAAAAAAGCGCAGACAGCTTATGATAAATTGATTGTATTTCTGAATATCTTCTCCAGCATATTCTTTCTGCTGCAGCATCATTTGGCAAAATTCAAAAACCGTATCCCATTCATATTCCAGCCATGCATTATATTCCATTCCCGGATCGTAATCTGCAGGACGTTTCCATTCGTATTCAGCAGGATTTGGCAATCCGAAGTTTTCTAATTGTTCTGTAAAAGATGCGCCATTATGATTCCAATATACTTTGCTCCTTAACTCAGCATTTTTCTGTAAACCCAAATAATAATCCAACTGCGATTTCATCATATCAAAATCACCGCTTTTGACCATCGGAAAATAAACCAGTCTTTGGTTTTGAGCCGTCATTGTTCCTCCTCCCCAATTTCTGAAATCGGGTGTAAAATCTAAGGCTGCATTCGTAAAAACAGGATCAACTGTAAAAAGTCCGCCATTAAATTTTGTTGGATATTTTCCGTAAGCATTGCATCCAAGCATATATCGGAACAACTGATAATTCTGTCCTATTTGATACACTGAATCTTTTGCAGTAGAGTTGTTTTTCTGAGTAAAAATAAAACTGCGGTTCCAGAAATTATTCCACCATTTTATTGTGTTTTTCTCAGATTGTTTTGAAGTATTTTTGTCGCTTGAAATCTGATTTTTCAATCCGTTATTCCAAGTATTTAAATCCGATTGACTGGTATTTAAATAAAGCTGTAACGAATGTTTTTTGGATGGTTTTATGCTCGTTAGATTAAACCCTTTAAAATCTGTTGATTGGTATTTTCCTAAATACGTTCCGTCAGGTTTTAAATTATCCCCCGTCATAAATCCACCAAAAGTCAGATTGCCAATCGGATTCAGCATTTGGTCTTTTACCGATTCCATTTTCTGCTGTTTCACTGCAACATCAAAAACAGTATTTTCTCTGTTTTTGTGGTAGAATTTTATACCGTTATTTTCAAATGAAATAGAATCTTTAAACGTTACAATATCTCCTTGAGGTGCCCATTTATAAGAATTGGCATTATTGGCTTTTCCTTTTGAATCACGGTTTTTATAACGCCAGCTTTCATAAGAAGCCGTCATTTTCAGCGAAGTTTTACTCTCTAAATCAATATGAATTACAGGTTTAAAAACATCGACCCAAAGTTTAATTTTAGCGTTATTTTGAGCAATTATAATGTAACCGTCTTTCAAAACCAATTCCTGACGGAAACCTTCATTATCCTTAAAAGGATTTGGCGTTAAAGTAATTTTGACACGACCTAGTTTTAATAAAGTATTGTGTTCATCAAAAGTTCCGCTGCGCGAAAAATAGCAATATAAATCTCCCTTTTCTACCCAAACATTCAAGCCAATATCACCGCCGCCTAAAGGCATTGATTCTGAAGAATTATTGCTTTGTGAATTCCAAATAGGATTATAATTTTCAAGCGCAGGAATTTGTGCTTTAACTAAAAGCGTTGAGAAGAGAAAAAAGAAAATTATTGTATTTTTCACACTTATTTGTTTAGACGTAAAATTACACAAAAATGGAGTACCACTTTCTATTTAATATTTTATACTATTTTATACCTTTTTTCTTTTTTGCTTACCATTCCGACTTCTGTCGGAATGATAAACAGTCTTCTTTTGCTCAGGAAAGACAATGCCAATTTAAAAAATCTGCACGTTCAATCCAGAAGAACTTTTTTTAACTAATCAAGTAATAACTTAAATGAACTGATTAGACTAAATAAATTATAAAAGGTTTAATCGATTACCATTCATCTGTACGAAAAGATGAAACTGGCAAACCTCCTGCACTAAACAATTCTGCTTTTGCAAAATCTTTCCATAAATAGCGTACTGCAACTGGATTCTTCACTTTATCAGCAGTTAAAACCACTGATTTTCTGCGAACAACCGTTTTTGCAGGATAGAAAATTTTATCTTCTCCCGCAATTTCAAAACCTAAAACCTCTTTATCATAAGACGTAATTCCGTTGGCTGCATCATCAAAAGAAACCGTAACTGAACCGTCTTTTATTTCCATAGATTTATATTTTGGACTCTCAAATTCGAAACCTTCAATGCCGTACGTTTTTGCCAAAGCCTGAAAAGCCAGTCTATTTCCACCTTTTTCTTTGTCCATTGAATGAATGTTGTTTTCTTCACCAACATCCATTAAAACAGCCATTCCAGAATTTAGAATTTCCTTTGAAGCTTTCAACTGTGCTTCTCTTATATAAGCCGAATTGTATTTCTCTAAATAATCTTTTGGATGAAATGATGCGTAATTAAAGGGCGCGATTTGCGCATAGTAAAACGGAAAATCTCCTTGTTTCCACAATCCTCTCCAACTGCTGACCATTTTTTTCATCAAAGCGGTATATTCAGAAGCTCTTTCGTAATTCGATTCGCCCTGATACCAGATACAGCCTTTGATTCCGTAACCAATTACAGGCGAAAGCATTCCGTTAAACAATGTCGTTGGAACGCGATTTGGATCTTTTGCTAATTCTTCTTTTGTTGTCGGAATTTTGGCACTTGCAAAATCTTTCAGCATTGCTGCATTCATCCACGCTTCCATACTTGAACCACCATACGAAACATGAATTAGTCCAACTGGAACGTCTAAAACTTCCTGCAAAAGCGATCCAAAATACCAAGCTGTTGCACTAAAATTAGAAGTTGATTTTGGAGAAGCTGTTTCCCATTTTCCTTCAAAATCTTGCAAAGGTTCTAAAACTGTCGCTCTAGGAATCGTAATCAAACGAATATTTTTATTGGTTGATCTTACGATAATTTCGTTTCCATTTTTAACGGGCTGTCCCTGAAATCCTTTTAACGGCATTTCCATATTTGATTGTCCAGAACACAACCAGACTTCACCAATTAAAACATTCTTAATCGTAACTTTTTCAGTTCCTTCTGAAACTTCAATTGTAAACGGACCGCCAAATGATGGTGTCTGCAATTCCGTTTTCCATTTTCCAGAATTGTCTGCTTTTATCTTGTAGGTTTTAGAATCCCATGATGTTTTTATAACAACATTAGCGTTTTTCTCTGCCCATCCCCAAATTGGCGCATTCGATTTTTGCTGCAGCATCATATTGTCCGTAAACAATGCCGGCAATTTGATTTTGGCATTGATATGGTAACTTCCCAAAAGCAAGAAAATCACAACAATAAATTCTTTTAAATTTTTCATTTTTTTTATTTTAATCTATATTTCAACGCATTAAATTCTTTGTCATTTATATCCATCGGGTTAAAACCCGACGCTACAAAATAAATCGTTCCTCCGGAACTTTTGCATTATCCAAGAGAGCCATCGGCTCGAAACATATTGTAGTGCTGGACTTTAGTCCAGTTTATAATAACAAAAAACAATACGCTTGGTACATTTTATAGCTATTTCTCTTTCATAATCGTAACTGGTCCTAACAATCCCGCTTTTAACAACGGCTCGCCTTCCAATCGATATGCCGCATTAGTCCATGTTAAACGCTCTTCTTTTGGTAACTTTTGATCGCCCATTAATCGGTTTGCCCAAGTATTTGTGATTTTGATTTCGATTGTATTCTTCCCTTTTTTCAATGCTTGCGAAATAGCGGTTTTAAAAGGAAATGTCCAAAGTGTTCCGCAATCTTTCCCATTGATTTTGACTTCGGCAATATTGGCAATTTCGCCTAAATCAAGCCAGATTTTATTGGTGTCTTTTCCTTTCCAAACAAACTCTTTTTTATAAACTGCAGTTCCCGAATAATATTTAATCTGATCATTATCTGAAGTACTCCAGTCAAAAAGTTTGTTTGTTTTGATAACTTCTTTTGGTCCTTTAAATTCCGAATCAAATTGTAATTCCCAGTTTTCATCTAAACTCTGAACTATTTCAAATTCAGGACTATTTTTATAATTTTCAACCAGAAGCTCTTTTATTTCATCTTTAAAAATTACAAAACCAGATTCATTAGCGTCTAAAGTAATCGATACAATTGTTCTGTCATTTTCAATCATCCATTTTGCTGTATCCGAAGTTTTATCGGTTACAGGATTGTACCAAACGGGGATTTTTCCTGCGATTCTGAATGATGCTTCAAAAGAACGTTTTTCTGCTTTTTGATTGGAAATGAAATAAATATCTTCTGTATCCGATTTGCGGTGCGTCCAAGCTAATGTTTCTGAATCAGCTCGGTTCAAATTTGGAAAATAAACATCTTGCGAGATTCCAATTGACGCAAAATCATTTTCTAAATACGGTAATTTAATAACCGTTCCATTTCCTATTTTCCATGATGATGCATTGGCATTATTCCAGATTTCATCAATTATATGCTGCCATTTTTTTAAATCTTCATTTGATTGTAAACCGGGTTCTAAATTCGGTTTTTCATCTACAAAAATCGTTGCGCCCTCTTTCACCAACTGCAGGATTTTTTCGGCGGAAGCCAAAGAAAGCAACTTATTTGGTGCCATTTTATGACTTCCCGGAAATAATAAAGCTCCGTATTCAATTCCGCCTCCGAAAGAGATTTTTCCATTCTCCACTTTAGCTCGATTTATTAAAACATCTGAGTTGAATGAATCGTATTGATAACCGTTCATGGCGTTAATCCATTGTGATAAATCAGTTGAATTTTTTGAAAAACTCACCTCTTTGGGCATCTTCATGCTTGGCTGTCCTTCATTTTTCAAACGAATTGCTTCACTTTTTATACGTTCTTCTCCGAAAACATTCGGAATAAAAGGCACTAAACGATCTGGAAGTATGGAACGAGATGGTAAATCTTCACCAATAAAAACAGCTAAATCTACAACAGGTTTTCCTTTCTGCAGCTGAAACTGTACTCTTTGGCAATATTCAAACCAAGCTTTTCCTGGTTCCCACCAAGTTTGGTCTCTTTGAAAATAAGTTCCAATTCCGTCTAAAGTCATTCCGGGCTTTCTGTCCAGCCACGGATTATGTACAAAAACGTGATAGAAAAAACGGTTGATTCCGAGCGCATAATTTCTGTCGGCAATCACTTTTAGATTTCCAGGATGTTCGTCCCAATCCATTTTTAAAGCTGTAAAAGCTTCTGCCTGAATAATATCTTTCCCGTAAATATGTCCGCCTGAAATAGCGTCCAACATATCGTTCGGTTTATCATGCGTTGGGCTTTTCAGCCAAAACTCACCACTTGGATAATCGATGTATTTAAAATGCAAAAGTCCGTCGCTCATCATAGTCGGAGCCACATTTTCTGAACTGAATTTCACATTCGCATCGTCAGCAATCTGTCTCAAAGTTCCGAAGAAATTTTCGGCAACTAATTCTGAAATCGTTTTTCTAACATCATATAAAACTTTCTCCGAAGTCTGAATATCTTTTACAGGAATTCCCGCCATAACCGGCAGATAATCTACAATATCGTAACCTCTTCGAGTTTTAAATTCGTTTTGAAAAACAGGCGACCAGTTCTGGCTTCCGCATTCCCAGCTGTCCATATGCAGGATTCTAACCACTTTTGATGCTAATTCCGGACCTGCAACTCGAAGCATTTCGCCAAACCAATGATCCAGCTGAAAACGAATGGCTTCTGCATTAAATTTATCAACTTCTAAACCTCTTCCCGCTCCTGCTGTTGCATTTTCATGTCCTGTTGAAGTATGTCCAAAACGAATGATTCTCCAATTTGTTTTCGCGGAAGCTTTCCAATTTAAAACACCGTTTGCATCAACAAACTTCGAAATATTGATCATTTTTAATGGATCGATACAGTCTGTAATGCCGATTTCTTTTTCGGTGACCTGCGGACTCAATCGCCAGATTGCTCCCGATTTCCCTTGATAATTATCAATTAAAGGTTCGTTTGACAAATAGATTTTCGCCACTTTTAAACCTTGGTTCCATTTTGCAGGGTCTAAATCTTCTGCACCCGGTTCTGTTCCTTCAGGATCGTAAACGAATCTAAAATACTTCGCTTTTGTGGGAACAATACTGTGCGTATAAAATGCATCAACATCCTGCCAGCCGTGACGCGGCGTTGTTAATCTTCCTAAACTTCTGAAGTTTTTTCCGTCATCGCTGACTTCAATTAGTAAACGATGTGCCTGATAATTATTCCCTTTAGTTTCAATTTGAATGGATTTACATAAAAATGGTTCTTCAAATTCATACTGAATCCAGCCTTTTTTTGGCATTCTAAACAATCCGTCTTTATCTGATGAACTTAAAACAGCGGCATCAGATTCAGGATTGGTTGATGTTATTTTTGGACGTTTCTTATCAGATGTAATGAAGCTTTCTTTTACAGGAATGGCAAACGTCGCAATATCTTTATAATAATCTTTGTAATGATTTGGAACGGCTAATTTTAAGTTTTTAAAGTTATTTCCGCTTAAGATTGTATCTTTCCAAACTACTTTTTGCATTGACATTTCGGGCGTTATCCAAGGTCCTCCGGCAACGGCAAAACCATCGGCAGGATGAAATCCAATTTTAACGCCAACTCGATCTGCTTCGACTAAAGCCCAACGTACCAAATCCCAAAATTCTTTGCTTAACTGCAAAACTGGCGGATTCATCAATGGCGGATTTGCAGGACCTTTAATGGTCATTAAATACGCACCTTCGATACCGGCTCTTTTCATCGCTTCCAAATCTGCAGTAATACCTTCTTTAGAATAGGCACTTTGCATCCAATACCAATACGTCCACGGTTTTGAGGATTCTAAAGTAGGCTGAAAAAGGGTATTTTCTTTTTTATGGATTTCCTGTGCGGAGACAAAGCTTGCAAGAAGCAAAAAGATAACAGTCGAAAGTTGGAAAGTCCAAAGTCGAAAGTCATTTTTAAAAAGAAAAAATGGTTTAATACAAGGCATTTTTACTATTGTTTATTCGTTTGTTGTGTCATTTCGATCCCAAAGCCTCGGGATCGAAATGACAAACTGCATTTTTTAATTTTTAATTACTAATATTTAAACTTCTTCAAACTACTTTCTAACTGATTTGTTGAACCATTGAAAGGTGTTAAATAAAAACTATATTGATAATCTCCCGACTTGATTTGATATTGTTCTAATGGCTGTGCTACCAATGTCCAACTGTCGTTTCCTCCTACTCCCATTTGAATTAAATCAATATTTACAGTCAAAAATCCTGGGTCTTTCAAATCATACGTATGACCTGCCGAACTTAAGTTTTCTTGAGTATACGGCCAAGCACTCATGCTTAAAACTTTTGAATCATTTACAACCAAAAATCCTTTGTTTTTCTGCGGAGTTGTAAGCGCCATCCATCTCACATCACATCTGTTTCCGTTTTCTTGAGGTTTTGGATAATGCTCGATAAAGTCATTAATTGGAAGCGAATATTTCCCAACAAATGAACCAAAACTTCTGTCGCTGTAATTTTCCAATTCTCCTTTTCCGTACCATGAAATCTGATCAAATTTTCGCTGAACTCCCATTTGCATACCAATTTTTGGAATGTTTGGCAGTTTATTTGATGCTTTTAAACTATAATCTACTTTAATGATTCCGTTTGGATTGATTTTGTAAACGATTTGTACTTGTGCACTATCTTTTATAACCTCATAATTACTGGTAACAAATATTCCGTCAATTGCAGTTGCCATTTTAGTACTTACCAGTTTTGGTTTTGCTTTATACCATTGTTTTAAAAGTTTTTGCGATTTCCATCCTCTTTTATCATTATCCGTAAGCGGTCTTACAAAGTTAGGAAGCAAAGGCGCAAAAACTTGTTCTTCGCCATTAAAAACATACGAACTTAGAGCGCCATTTTCCTGACTAATTTTAACTTCAAAAGTCTTTCCTTTTATTATAAAATCAGAATCTGTCTCTGTGCCTTTCATTTGAAGATTGCTTTCTTTTCCAAAATCTGAAACAACGTTCTTCTTTTTCAGCAGAAACTGATCTTCCGCAACAGCGTAACCTTTTGATGCCCAAAGTTCATCTTTTGAGAGTTGGAATTCTATATTCAGAATATATTCAGCATCATTTTTCATTTTTGGCAGATACGAACTAATATCTAAAGTTATAGATTGTCCTGCTTCTACTTTTAATGGTTTTAAAATCTGAGTTTTAATTATGTTTCCATTTTCTAACAATTTTAAAACTGGAATATAATCTTCTAATGATTTTACCGCCTGACGATTTTTAATTTCTAGTTGATTTCCGTTTAAAGTTGAAATCGCTGGCTGATACACCCATTTATTTTCAAAAATCGAACCTTTTGGTTTTCCGTTAGAATCTACAATTCCTTTTGTATTGAAATTTCCGTCATGGTATTTTTCTCCAAAATCACCTCCATGAGCAAAATAATTCTGACCTGATCTTGAATCAAATTTTACTAATCCTTGATCTTTAAATTCCCAAATACAACCTCCAATAACTCTTGGCAGTGAACGGAATTCATCCCATAATTCTTTTAGATTTCCAACTGAATTTCCCATCGCATGTGAATATTCAACGAAAATAATTGGACGTGTATCTTTCTTTTGATCTACCAAAAATTTCGGAGTGAAAACACCCGGATAAAAACGGCTGACCATATCAACATAAGAATCATCCTGCGGATTTTCGAATCGATAAGCGTGATCGATTGTTTTAGGATATCTTGGATCAAGGGGATCAATATATCCGTCTAATTTTGCATTTCCCTGCGCTGGTTCATAATGAACTGGACGTGTGATGTCGAAATCGTGAACCCAACCTGACATTGCTGCATGATTTGGTCCTTTTCCACCTTCGTTACCCAAACTCCACATAACAACCGATGGATGGTTTTTATCTCTTTCGACCATTCGCGTCATTCGCTCCAAATAAGCATTTGTCCAAAGTGGATCGTTACTTAATTTTCCGCCAATTCCGTGCGTTTCTTGATTGGCTTCGTCCATTACCATAATTCCGTATTGATCGCATAATTCGTAGAAATAAGGATCGTTAGGGTAATGGCTTGTACGTATAAAGTTGAAATTGAACTTTTTAATTGTAGTAATATCTTGTTTGATATCTTCTCTTGTAACCGCTTTTCCTCTTGTTGGATGATGGTCGTGGCGGTTTACTCCATAAACGTAAGTTTCTTTTCCGTTGATGAGCATTTTTCCATTCTCTTTCGAAAATTCAATTGAACGGAAACCAACTTTACAGCTTTTGGCTTCAGTAACATTTCCGTTTTTATCTTTTATCGAAATGACCATGGTGTATAAATTCGGCTCTTCCGAACTCCATTTTTTAGGATTTTTGATGTTTTCCTGAAAGAATCCAAAACGGACATTATCCAAACGAGGATAACTTTCATTGATTAAATCAATCACTGGTCTTTGAAGCGGTTCTTTGAAGATTGCCGTATTATTGGCATCGTACAACTGAACATTCATTGTATAATCTTTAACTTTCTCTCCTGTTAAATTTTCAACTCTCGGACGCAGTTTAAAAATCGCATCTGTATATTGTTTATCTAATTTGGTTTGGACAAAGAAATCCTGAATACGCAATTTTGGCTCTGCCATAATGAAAACTTCACGCTGGATTCCGCTCATACGCCAGTGGTCCTGATCTTCTAAGTAAGAACCATCTGCCCAACGAATTACCTGAACTGAAACCACATTTTCTCCTTCTTTTAAATAAGGTGTAATATCAAATTCTGATGGCAGAAAACTGTCTTCGCCATAGCCTAAAAATTCTCCATTTAACCAAACCTGAAATCCTGAACTTACTGCTCCAAAATGCAATGTAATGGTCATATCTTTCCAGTTTGCAGGAACGGTAAAATTGCGCTGATACGAACCAACTCCGTTATAATCTTTAGGAATATACGGCGGATTTATTGGTCTAAACGGATAAACGGCACTTTTGTAAATTGGATTATCGTACCCTTTCATTTCCCAATTTGATGGTACTTCGATTTTATCCCATCCTGAAACGGTATTTTTATAGAAATCTTTTGAAGCTTCTTTTAGATTTACGGCATACTTAAAATTCCAATCACCGTTTAACATCTGAATTCGGCTTTTGGTTCTGTCACCTTTTAAAGCGTCTTCTACAGAAGTATAAGAATAAGCAGTTGCTCTGGATGGCTGTCTGTTGATGCTTGTAACTGTTGGATCTTCCCAAGGCGCAAACTGATATTTTTTATGCAATTCTGGAATTCCTGCAGGTTCTCCTGTTACGGATTGGGCCTGTGTGTAAGTTGTTAGAAGTAAGATGAAAAATGTGAATACCGATTTTGGTATCGAAAATCGAAACCTTGAAAAGTTATTATTTTGAATTGACTGAAACATTATTTTATTTTTAGTTTTTTTGTCATTTTGATCCCGAAGCCTCGGGAGAGAAATCTTCGCACGATATTCTACAAAGATTGGTAACCATCCTGTGCGGAGCTACTTGTGGAGATTTCTCTCCCGAGGCTTCGGGATCGAAATGACAAAACTGTGTCTTTATTTGTTTTTGTGTAATTAAACCTGACAGGTTGAAAAAGTACTGTATCTTAATTCTTTGTACTTTGCTCTTAATTTTTCTTCTTTTTCTCTGGCGGAGCCACAAAATTCAATTTGCTTTTTCCTAAATCTTTAGAAGTTGCAATTGCAATTCCTCGTTGTTCTGCTTTGTTAACGGCGCAGTAAAAATGATAGACAACGCCATCATGTTTCACTACGAACGATTTATGAGCAAACATATCATCGTAAGGTTCTGATGATTTAACTAAATCATCACCTTTCCAATCGGTCCAGTTTACTAAATCATTCGAAACTGCAAAACGATTAAATGCACCTTGATTCCAACCCGTCCAAAAAGCTCCAAAATAGAACATCACCCAAGTATCATTAATTCGCTGAATATAAGCATCTCCCGAAATTCCTTTATGATGATTGATTAAAGGTTTATTGCCATAACGCTTCCATTCTTTCATATCATTCGATACTGCCATCGCAATACGCTCTGCGCCTTTAGCAGGATTTATACTGTCACCGCGGGCATTATAATACATGATAAAATTGTGTCCAGTAACTTTATCTTTATCACGAATTACACTGTTTTTGTACATCGTACTATTATCCCACCATCTAGCATCTTTGTCTTTTGGCGTTAAAACCGGATTTTCTAATCTCTGAAATTCGTGCGGTTTTGTTGGTGCTTCTTTGGTATACGCCATTCCAATTGACAAAACGCCTGCTTCATAACCTTTACTGTCGCCGCCAAAATAACTCATCCAGTATTTGTCATCGTATTTTTCCCATTCGTAACTTCCGCCCCAAGTTGGATCTTGCAAGGAAATATATCCCGCTTTTTGGTTGACATCCCAATGTTTTTCATTTTCTGAAAAGGACATTACTTTTCCAAGATATTTCCAATCCAAAAGATTATCACTTTCTGCTAACCAAGTCTCATAACCTCTTCCATCATAAATTAAATACGTCATATACCATTTACCATCTTTTCTAAATACGCTCGGGCAATCCATTTTGTATGAGTTGTCTGTTGGAACCATTACCAAACCATATTTATAAGGCGTTTTGATTTCTTCATAAATCTCCTGCATCACGCTGTCGGTAATGTCTCTTTTCTTGTATTTGGTCGCACAGCTTGTTATTGCAAGCGCTGAAATGGTTAGGATTAGGTATTTAATTTTCATTTTACTTTGTGTATATTTTGTACGCGGATGATGCGGATTTACTTCGTAAAGACACGGATTGTTACGGATGTTCTTTTTTTCTTTTTAGCAGCTTTGTCAAAGTTCAAAACTTTGACAAAGCTTGTCGTACTGATATATTTAAAATCTGTGTAGATCAGCGTTTTTACGAAGTAAATCCGCATGATCTGCGTTCTATATTATCATTTATCTCTTCAATTCTTTTAATTTAGATTCCATCACATCTTTGTTCAATTTTACTTTAACCATTCCTGTTGGATGAAATCTTCTCTTTAAATCAATTGCATTGTACACTATTGTATAAACGTCGTTTCCTTCTGGGATTAAGCATAATGGAGTTCTCATAATATCCCACCATTTATCAACTTTGGTTTCGATTGGTAAATAATGTGCTTCTGACCATTTTATGCCGTCCGCCGATAATGAATACGCAATCATGTTTGGTAAATGATGTCCCCAGCCGTCTGGACCGCCATCGAAAATCGCGATGTACATTCCGTTTGGTAATTGGCTTACAATTGGATTTTCAACAAAAGTTGGATGCATTGATTTTATTGGTTCCAAACCTTTATTCATTCTTAACCAAGGACCTTCTAAACTTTTTGATTCGGCTAAAGCCACAAACCAGCCTTTTCCTGATTTCTTCGGATAATCTGCCCACGAATTAAATGGATATGCGCCACTATAGAATCCGAAATATTTGTCGCCTACTTTATATGGAAAAAAGGAAGCTACACCCTGACGACCTTCCCAAGGCTGCGAATCCAATCCCGGTTCCATAATGATTCCCATATCTTTATACGGGCCGCCAATTCCGTTGATTCCTTCTACAGTGGATTCACAACGCCAAATTCTTCCAAAAGAGTGATTCGGTTCTATTGTTTTACTTACAGTATAAGCTAAATAGTAACCGTACCATTTGTTTGCCTTTTCATTAAAAACAGGCATATACGACCAAATTGCAGCACGACGGTCGTTCATTGGGTTATCATCTTCCGTAACAGCATAAGTTCCGCTGGCTTGGTAGATTGTAGATTCTCTTTTCCAATGAATAGCATCTTTACTTGTCCAATGTCCGATTTTCGTTTTTACACGATCGTAATAGTAATCCACTCCTTTTTCTCCCGCTCTTTCGGTTGGAAACATATGATAAGTATCGCCAACTTTTACTACGCGTCCGCCTTCAAAACCGCCTTGAATTTCTTCTGTTCCAGACATTCCTTCGTCAATAACGGGCTTATTTTCTCCGCCGATAATTTCAAAAAGTGGTTTTTCATCTGAAAATCCTTCAACAATAAAAGTTGGGTTCCACAGTTTTCCGTCTGGAAATGCTGCATTCCTTGACTGTAGTTTTTCAGAAGCTTTTACAACTCCTAAAACAGCAAATAATCCTTTTCCAAAATTTAATGTTTGCGTTCCTTTTGAGAACGAAACCGCATAAACATTTACAGGAGGTAAACCGGTTACAGTAACTCCGTTTTCTAAAACTAATTTTGCATTCTGAAGTTTATCTGCTTGAAGATATTCTGAATTATTCTCCTGAAAAACACCAATTAGAACCGTAGCAGATTCCTTAAATTTTAACTGCAAAGGTGAATTTACTCCACTTTTATATTTCTCTAACGGAAGTTCAACTCCTATCAATCCTTGTAGCTCTGGAGCTAAACGAACGATATTATGCTTGCTTCCTGAAAAAACATGAGCGTATTGTGTTGTTTTGAAAGTTTTGTAATTGGATTTTACAATTTCAAATGATGCTGGTTTCCATGCGTTGGTTTGTGCTGTTGCTTGAATACAAATTGCGAACAGCATTACGAAAGCAGTTTTTAATTTGAAGTTGTATTTTGTGTTTTTTGAAACCATTGGTTTTTTATTTTTTATTGGCTTTTATTCTTTCTTATGCATTTCCCCCAATCTTGTCATTTCTCTCCCGAGGCTTCGGGATCGAAATGACAAACTGAACGTGACAATCTTTGTGGTTACGCGTGTGATTCCTCTCTTCGGTCGGAATGACAAACTAGTCGTTTAAAACTTAACGACTAATCACTAAGGACTAAGAACTCAAATAGCTTTATAACTCACTTTATACTCCACATTTGGTTTTACAATCAACTGATATTTATTCTTACCTAATTCCTGAATTGTCCCTGAATTTGTTTTTGGTTTGCTCGCACTTTCAAAAATTAACTTCCCTTCTCCTTCACCTGCTTTTACTTTAATTTCTTTGGTACTGCAATAAATTGCAACTTCTCCGTTTGGCGTTGGAACTTTTCCTTCCATCCATTTTAAACCACCTAAACTTGGTTTAATTTCATATTCTGAATATCCCGGAGCGGTTGGTTTTACGCCTAAATAATATTTTCCTAATAAATAAATCGGACTTGCGCCCCAAGCGTGGCAAAGGCTTTTCCCGTAAGGACGACCATACATCGTTAAATGCTCTGTTCCTTTTTTACTTGGGTTATATTCTTCCCAGAAAGATGTTGCTCCTTCATTTAACATTCCTCCCCAATAATCTTTCATTTCTTTCAAAACGTAATTTTGTTCGCCCATTGCACACAATGCTTCCAACTCGTAAAAACGCATATATGGTGTTGTAATTTGAAGAACATCTTTATTAAGCAATACCTTCTTTTTTACACTTTGTTTTTGTTCTTCATTAAAATAATTGAAAAAAATACCGAACATATTAGCATATCTGGTTACGATATCTTGCATCTTACCGTCTATACGCTGATGTTTCATAACGTTTTCTTTCTTATCCCAAAACACATCAAATAATTTCGTTTTTAAATCATTTCCTAATTTTTGATACTGTTTTTGATCTTCCTTTTCGCCTGCAATTTCAGCACTAACCGCCATAGCTTCTAAACTTCTGGCTAAAAGCATTTGCTCAAAACTAACCTCGCCCGTTTTTGGCAATCCGTTCGCCCAATCAATAAAAACCCAATCTCCTTCTAATGGTTCGAGGAATCCGTTTTTATTTCTTCTTTCTAAACAGAATTCCATAAGTGACTTCATTCGTGGATAAAAAGTTTTGATAAATTTCGTATCGCCAGTGTGTAAGTAGTAATCGTAAACACCCACAAACCAATAAAGCGAATAATCCATTATGATATTTACGTGAGCCGTAACAGGATCTTTTCCTCGAAGAGCTAAAAGTGTTCGTTCTACAGAAGCCGAATCAAAGAATAAATAATAATTCATTAAATAACTTTGATAAGCGTCGCCAGACCAAACCCAACGGTCGCGTTTGATTCCGTCGATAAAAAATTCGCGAGAGGTTAAATGCATCGTATAAGCCGACACATCCCAAATTTGATTCAATTGTTGGTCCGATGATTTGAATGCACCGCGATAGTCTAATGGCAAATATTCATAAAGCATCGAAATCGAATCGTATTTTACCGTTGCATCTGCTTGCACTTGAACATAACGAAATGCTTTTGATCCGTCATGTGTGTAGGTTTCAGGCTGATTTCCATCAAAAGATAAATGATCTAAAGTTTCACATTTGGCAGAATCCAGCGCTTCTTCACGAGATTCTCCGTAATAAAGTGCTACTTTGCCTTTTCCTTTTAAACCGTGAATTTTGATATAACCAAAAGTTTCTTTACCAAAATCTACTAATTGACCAGCTCCTATTTTTTCTGTTTTTTTCGCACTCAAAGGTTTAGTTGTTAGTCTAAACTCAGAAGGTTTATTTTGTGGCGAATTAAAATTCCAAGAACCAACAGGAACCCAAGGTGTACCTGATTGTTGTGCTTTTCCTGTTTCATCAATCCAAAGTTTGTCTTCGTTGGTTACTTTCCAAGAAGCATCAGACTTAACATATTTACCATTAATATAGATTGCCGGCAATACTTCCTGATTGTAAACTTTAAAGGAAATTTTATGTTTTCCGGCAGGAATTGTTATTGATTTTGGTTGTCCATAAACCTGAACACCATCTAAAAGTAATTGAAAAGGTCCTTCAGAGAAGATTTTTACTTCGTCTGGTTCTGGAATATCGACTTCTGTTTGAAAAGTTACCAAAGCATAAGGACTGTAATATTGCCAAAGCGGCGGAAATACAGCTTCACGTTCTGTACGTCTTACTTGCATTTTATTACTTAACCAAACTTCGAAATCACCTGGATACCAGATCCATGTCGCTTCTTTTGTTTTTTCTTGTGCCAATACTAAAGAACAAGAAAAAATAGCAGCAAAAAGAACTAAAATCTTAAAAATGGAAAAGCGGCTTTGCATATATCTTTTTTTTTGGGACTAAAGATAAGTGTTATTTTTACATTTCACAACCTGTAGTGTCCTGTTATTTCATAAAATATTGCAATCTTTGATAATTATTTAAGGGAAAAATTACGAGATATCACTTTTTTAGTACTAAAAAAAATGATGTTTGGATTTTTATGGGATACTGATGAAACAGATTCGCTATCAAGAAGACATGGATTTTATTTTTTAACACATAGAAACATAGAATTATTTTGTCTACAAAAGGCGTTTCATTTGCATATATACACATAGCTATGAGTTAATGACTAGTCATTTTTTATTCTCTTTTTCACTAAGCAAATAAAACCTATGTTTCTATGTGTTCAAAAAAATCAGCGTCATCTATGTCTTCGCGATGGCGAATCCCGTTTTATCTGTGTTCTAATTTAGGCTTACAATCTAAGCAATCATCTTTTCAGACTCATTTTCATCTTCTAAAATATAATTAGAAGGAGTTTTGCCTAAATGTTTTTTAAACATATAGATAAAAGCGCTTGTAGTTTCGTAACCTAAATTGAAAGCAATTTCTTTAATGGATTGTTTTTCGCCAAGACGTTTTATGGCTTCTAGTAATTTTAAGCGTGTGCGCCAATCGCTGAAGTTCATCCCCAATTCTTTAATGAATAAGCGAGATAAAGTTCTTGTGCTCATAAAAGAAATTTCGGCGTAATATTCGATCGTGTTTTTGCTGGCAACGTCATTCATTAAAAGCTCGACAACTTTTTGAAGTCTTTCATGATTTGTTGTTGGCAAAAAGGTTGCACTTGGCTCAATTAAAGCCAATTCATCTAAGAAAACCGCAATAACTCTTTTTTGAGACGGAGTAAGATTTCCTTCTATTCCAAAAGAAATGATTTTAAAAGCCAATTGCTTTAAAAACATCGGAATATCAAATGAAAAACTGTTTGTAGGTAATCCTTCCATTTCTGACGGATCGATAAAAACGCTGTAATAATTAACATCTTTCTGAAAAGTAACTTGATGTTCGACTCCTCCCGGAAGCCACAAACCTTGCAGCGGATTCACAACCCAAATATGATTTCCAACCACAACGTTCATTACGCCGCGTGTCGCATAAATAAGCTGACCTCTTGGATGTGAGTGCGAAATACACATTTCATTGGTTACCATTTCGGTATATCCAATAACAGGAATTGATGGATCTACTCTGTATCCATGTTCTTGCGCCATTCGATATGTCCGAATCTGGTTATTCATTGTCCAAATATAGCAATTCTGACATTAGTATTCTTTTAATCTTTGCAAAAAATAACACAATTGTTGTTTTAACACTAATTAAAATTAAAAAAGATAACGCATGGACACTATCAAAGCAAATCCTGACATAGTTAAAAAAACAACCTACTCGATCTTATTCATTATAAGTTTTTCTCATTTAATTAATGATCTTTTACAGGCTCTAGTTCCTTCAATATATCCTCTATTAAAAGAAAATTTCAATCTAAGTTTTACTCAAATTGGTATTATCACTTTAACCTACCAAATGGTTGCTTCAATTTTACAGCCGTTTATAGGAATGTATACTGATAAAAATTCGAGACCATATTCATTGATTATCGGAATGTGTTTTACGATGGTTGGACTATTTCTTGTTTCAATTGCATCTAGCTTTACTTATTTATTATTATCAGTAAGTTTAATCGGAATTGGATCTTCAATTTTTCATCCAGAATCTTCGCGTGTGGCGCATTTGGCTTCGGGCGGAAAAAGAGGTTTAGCGCAGTCTATTTTCCAATTAGGAGGAAATGCAGGAAGTGCAATTGGGCCTTTATTAGCCGCTTTTATCGTTATTCCGCATGGACAATCTTATATCGCTTGGTTTTGTATTATTGCTTTAGTTGGAGTTTTTGCATTGTATAAAATCGCGATTTGGTATACGGCACATTTATCTGAAAGAAATGCGAACAAAGCTTCTCACCAAATCGAAACGCATCATTTGTCTAAAAACAGAGTAATTGGTTCGCTGATTATTTTATTGGTTCTGATTTTTTCTAAATATTTCTATATGAGCAGTATTACAAGTTATTATACTTTCTTTCTTATAGATAAATTTCACATTACAATTCAGCAGTCGCAAGTATATTTATTCTTGTTCTCGGGCGCGGTTGCTGCAGGAACTTTGATTGGAGGTCCAATTGGAGATAGATATGGCAGAAAATATGTAATCTGGGTTTCTATTCTTGGCGTTGCTCCGTTTACTTTGATGTTACCTTATGTTTCTTTATTCTGGGTTGGAACTTTATCTGTAATCATCGGATTGATTCTATCTTCGGCATTCTCTGCAATTTTGGTTTATGCAACTGAATTAATGCCTGGAAAAGTGGGTCTTGTTGCTGGTCTTTTCTTCGGATTTGCTTTCGGAATGGGTGGTTTAGGTTCTGCTATTTTAGGAAAAATCGCCGATGCTACAAGTATTGAATATGTATTTAAAATTTGTGCTTTTCTGCCTTTAATTGGTGTTATTACTGGATTCTTGCCTAATTTGGAGAAGAAAAAGAAAGCTCAAGATTAATTTTTTAAACACATAGAAACATAGTATTTGGATTGTCTGAAAAAGGCATTTTCATTTGATAATAAAACACATAGTTTTCTAGATTGAAAGCTATGTGTTTTTTATTTAAAGGTTAGAAACTTTCAAAGTTTAGTTTTAAAATGAAGAGTTAATTGCGACCAGCTTTAGCTGGATGAACAAATTAATTAGGAAGCTCAAAAGGCTTTAGCCAAAATATCTACAATTTGGCTAAAGCCTTTTTCTATTCTTTTTACATATACCTCCAGTTAAAACTGGAGGCAACACATAAAAATAGCCTTGCTTTATTTATAATCTTTTTCAAAATATAGCCTATGGTTTCAACCACTGGTTTTGTTTAAATAGATGATTTTTATTTCGTTTCAATTTCATTATTGGTTGTAATAATGATTTTATTTTGCTGATGTTCAATCGTCACGAAATTCCCGCAATTAAAACCGATTTTCTGAAGCCATTTTCCGCAAAGGCGTATTTCTGGAAATATAACATAACGATGATATGACCTTGAAATGTATTTTCGATGGATTTTTAATTGTCGTTTTTCTGGTTGCTTCATTTTATTTTTTTATTTCTTCGAAACAAAAATAGTAAAAATTATACTACAAATAATATTTTTCAGACACTAAATTATAGTTTTAAGGCAATTTAGAGTGTTTCAAATATTCTTTTTCTTATATTTAAATTATAAGATATTTGCATGAAATATCAATAAATCAACATTGTGTCGAAACTTAAGTTAAATAGAATAAAAGTTGTTTTGGTTGAAAACAATCGAACCAGTAAGGAATTAGCCAATCATTTAGGTAAAACTGTATCTACTGTTTCGCGTTGGTGTACAAATGAAGCTCAGCCTTCTATTGAAACGCTTTATGAGGTTTCTAAATATTTGAAGGTTGATATTCGGGAATTGTTGGTTTCGACTTCTAATAAAACATAAAAAAAAACGCTTTCTTATAGGAAAGCGTTTTTTTATAAATCTAAAATTCTACAGGTTTAAGATAAAACTAAATCGTCGCTCGTTAGTTTTACTTTTAACTTTCCTAATTTCATGACAGCTTCCTGTACTTTAATTTGATCTTCTTTTGAAAGGAATACTGGAATCAAAACTGCTATTTCTATTTTTAATAATCGATTTATTACTATTAAATCTCTCAAAGTAAATGGTTTAATACCATTCATAAGTTCTGACATATAAGTTTTACTTTTATGACCTAAAATTAAAGCCAAGTTTTCTTGAGTTAATTCAAGTTCTTTGAGCTTCTTTCTTATTATTTGTTTCCTATCTTCTATAAACAATCTCTCTAACTCTGCTATACGTTCAGATTTTTCACTTTCTAAAAGCTTGTGATCATCAACTTTATGAACATCATTCCATTCAGAGTTTTCATACTTCTCAATTATGTCACGTAACTTAGATCTTAAATTTTTAAAATGAGTATTATCCTTCGCCAAAAGTCTTAGTTTTCGATCAGAAATAAGGGCTCTTTCATAATCTAGTTCATTTGTGATTATACCACTTTCTATTATTTTCTCTATATCAAATTGTGTTTTCATTATTCTATATAGTTATTCTTACGTAACCATTTTTCAATAGTTGTTTTGTTATTTTTAAATATTGATTCGTACTCTTTATGCGTTCCCGCCCAAACTATAGTTGCTTCGCCATCATCATCAAACTCAATCAATATAAGTGTTCTATGAATATTCATATTAAAGAAATAAAATCCATCATTATGCACGCAGTCTAGATCATTTCTTATATTATTAATATTGTCTTTAGCAGGATTAAAGTTTTCTAAATCAGCAATTAACTTATCAATTTCATCACAGAGCTTTTTATTACCAATGTTTTTCTTTTTAATTTTTAAAACTGTCTTTTTTCCAATAATTCTCATAAACATCAACTTAGCAAATATAGTCAAAAGTTCTTATATAAACCGAACTTTTAATCTAGCATTCTTTTTCAAATCCATTAAAACGTACCTGTAAGATTTCCATTAATTAAATGTTGTAAATTCAAATAACCCATCTCTTTAGAAACAAACTTACAACTATTTTAAAAAATTTAACACGTATTTACCTTCTTTTTATTAAGTTTTATATTTTTAATTAATTTCAAAAGGCATAAAAAAACGCTTCCTTTTAGCAAAGAAGCGTTTTTATAATTATAATGGTTTGAACAATTTTTAATTCCCATTAAAAACCAAATACAAAGCCAAAATCGTCAATCCCAACAAACCAAACAAAAGCTTTACCTTTTTACTAGTTTTAGGAATATCCGTTTCATCTGAAAAATTGACTTCAGGATTTTTATCGGTTAAAGAAATAATTACCGCTGTAATTAAAAGCACAGCAAAAATGTAAAATGAAATCAATAAAAAGTGAGGCCAAACTGGATATTTATCGGCAGGAAAAATCCATAAATACAAAACTCCAACAAACAAACTAAAAGCTGAACCCCAAGAAAGCGTTGCATTTACGGCTTTTTTGGTAGTGCGTTTCCAGAAAACACTCAAAAGGAAAACAACAGATAATGAAGGCGCCAAGAAACCTAAAACTGCCTGAAAAATGTTGAATAAATTCTGCCCTTTTATATTGTCAATCGCAACAGCAATTAGAATCGCAAATACACATCCAGCCGCAATCGTTAATCGGCCAATTTTAATTTGATCTTGAATTGTCGCTGATGGGTTTATTTTCTTTACATAAATATCATTCGTAAAAACGGTACTTAAAGCATTCAGCGAAGAACCAATTGTTCCCACCAAAACGGCAATCATCACACAGATTACCAAACCGTTCATTCCGCTTGGGAAAAGGTTTGTAACCATTGTCATATAAGCCAAATCGGAGTTGCTTCCTAATTCAGGATATAAAGCATAACACAAAATTCCAGGAAGAATAAACAACGGCAACGCCATAACTTTTAGCCATCCAATAAAGTTTACGCCCAATTGTCCTTGTTCTAGATTTTTAGCTCCTAAAACACTTTGTACCATCGATTGATCTGTACAGAAAAAAGCAACTGCTGCAACAGGATATCCTAATAAAATAGCAGGCCACGGATAATGTGCATCGTTTGCGGGCTGTACTAAATTCCAAAAGTTTGAAGGCGTTTTGGCAATTAAAACATCAATTCCGCCTAGTTTTTGTAAACCTAAAAAAGAAAGTGTAAGTGAAACTACAATCAGCAGAATCATCTGAAAAACATTGACTTTTGCAATCGCTTTTAATCCTCCTGCAAACGTAAATATTCCAGAGAAAATCACTAAAACCGTAACGCTCTGCCACATCGGAATTCCTAAAATCTGACGCACTAAAACGCCTCCGCTGAATAATCCCAAAGAAAGCCAGCTTACTAATATTTTTACCAAAGCATACCAAGCCAAAATATTCTGCGTACTGTCGCCATAGCGTTTTCCCATATATTCGGGCATCGTACTTACTTTACTCGCAATATATCTTGGCGCGAAAACCATTGCCAAAAGCAGTAAAAACACAAAAGCGTACCACTCGAAATTTCCTGCTACAATTCCCGTAGCGTAACCAATACTCGCAAAAGCCAATAATGACGAAGGCCCAACATTGGTTCCCCACATATTAAACCCGATGCTGTACCAGTTTAATGAGTTTCCAGCTAGAAAAAGCGTTTCGTTTTTCTTTCTCTGCTTCATACTTACCACATATCCAATGACTAATAAAGCCACTAAATAACCCGCAACAATTACAAAATCGAGCGTGGTTAATTTGTCGTAGATACTGTTCATAGTCCGTATTCGTTAAGAATATCGGCAATTTTAACCGGTATTCCAGTTTGCAAAGATTTATCCATTGCCTGCAACAAAGCTACAGTTCCAATTCCTTCTTCCATATTTGGATACGCTTCAAAACCTTGCTCGATACTATCTGTAAAATATTCTAAGTAATTTTGATACTCCCCGCCATGATGACTTTGTCCTTCAAAACGGAAATAATATTTTATGGTACTGTCGCCCCAAGTAATCACTTTTTCTTCGCCAGTTTTGTCGGTAATCGCATAACGCAATTCATGATAATCGGCTTGACTTGCTCCTTCTGTTGCTCTCAAAATCGTACTCATTCCACTGTCGCGCTGCGCTGGCTGAGTCGGCGAAGTATAAACACCGCTTACACGTGCAATTCTTCCATCAGTTGCTTTGAAAATAAAGTGCATTGTATCTTCATTTTTCAATCCTGCATTTTGTCCGTTACTGCTGATCATTCCGTAACCCATTACTTCCTGAATATTGGGCAAATACCATCTTATAAAATCTACAGGATGACTCAAACCTCCGTACAGCCATTTAAACGATTGCAAAAGCGACCATTCTTTCTTTAAAAACCATCTGTGATCGGCGTGATATTGTGCTTCAATTGTAATTAAATCTCCAAGTAAACCCGCTTCATAATCGGCTCTTTGTCTTTTGGCAGGTTCGAAAAAACGAGAACTTTGCCCAATGAAAACTTTCTTTCCAGTTGATTTGCTTAATTCTAACAGTTCTTTAGCATCAGAAAGATCATCAATAAACGGTTTGGTGCAAACAACATGTTTTCCATGTAATAAAGCTTGTTTTACGTGTTGTGCATGAAGATGATCTGGCGTATAAATAGCGATAATATTAATTGACGAATCGTTTAATAAATCTTCGTAATTAGTAGTGTATGAATGAAAATCGAATTCTTTAGCTCTTTGTTTACACAATTCTTCATTTCGGTCGCATATTTTAACAAGCTCTAGTTTTGAACTTTCTATAGCAGCCGACATTGTGCTTCGTCCTTCTCCAAGTCCTAGAATGGCTATTTTTAACATTGGTTGTGGTTATTTTAGATTATTGATTTTAGTTTATTTCCGAAATCTTTTTTGAGATTATTTTTGTTTTTTCACGCAGATTAAGCAGATTGAGCAGATCTAATTTTTTCCTTCAATCTTTCTTCTTCAATCTTTCTTCCTTCTTCCTTCTTTACTCTATACTCTTCCTTCTTTACTCTATACTCTTTCTTCTTTACTCTATACTCTTACTTACTTCTTACTTCTTTATCCTACTTTTTCTCTTCCACATTCACCTTATCTAAAAAAATCCAAGTTTCGTCTGGTTTTGCACCTTCAATTCCTGTTTGGTATTTTTTCATTAAAGCGTTCCATTGATCTACTTTCGGATTATTCTCTGTTGTTTTCGGATTTAGTTTATCCAAATTTTCTCCTTTCGGAATACTGATTACCAAGATTAATTGTCTGTCTTTTTTGAAAACTTGCAATTGCTGAAAATCGGCATTACAGAAACCTTTTGCTACTTCTGGCCATTTTTCGAATTGCGTTTTATGATAATCCACATATTCTTTTTGAAGTTTTTCATCAGCAGGAAGATTCGCTGTTAAAACAATATTTTCCCAATCTGATGCAGGTTTCGAATCTTTACATCTTTCGAAGTTTTGGAAATCGTACACTAAATCATCATAGATTTTAATTTCTAAAGAAGGAAAAGCTCCCGCCAACTTTCGTTTCGTTCTTTCCGGCTGATTCATTTTTCCGTAAATCACCAAATGATTTTTCCATTGGTATAATTCCTGACCTACAATTCTAAAACCTGTTAAAGTCGATTTGATTTTTGCGATGTCAAAATCAGAACCTATCAATTCGATTGCATAAGGTTTTGGCATTTCCTGCAATCCCCATTTTTCATCGATGACAACTTCTTTTTCTAAATCTTTGTAAGGCGCTCTGATTCCGGCATTGTCTTTTATTTTAGTACTTACATATGGATCATTGTGCTCCCAGATATTCCCTTTTGGACCGTTATGATTTTTTAGAATTTTCTTTTCGGCAATCCAGTTGTTTTTAATCGTAAAACCTTCACTTCCTTCATCAGTATACAAATACAACCACAAAAACGGATCGTGCGCATACGGACTATTATAAACCTTGTCTATATAATTTTCTTCAATTCGGCTGTTTGGCTGAGCCGAAAGCGTGTAGATTCCTGCCACATCATGTAAATGTTTAGCGTAATGATGAATTTTATTTCCTAGAATTTTATTGTTCTGCATCACGTTTGGCGTGTGTGTCCAACCCCAGCCCATTGCCATTCCGGAATACGATACATCCGAAATTTCGTTGTGCTCAATAGTAATATTTCGAACAAAACCAGCGCTGATTCCTAAAGTTCCCCAATCTTCATTGGTTACGTTGGTGATTAAATTATCCGAAATCACTTCATCCGAACACATTTCTCTTTCATCTTTAATAACTAAAGGCAAATGCGCTTCAAAAGCTTCTTCAGAAAAAACACCCACATTAATGGCGCTTCCGCCAATATCTTTAAATAAATTTCCTTTAACGGTATTATGATTTGTTCCCTTATTTAAATCTAAACCTGTCGAAGCCAAATGCTCAAAACGACACAATTCAAACTGAATATTATTGGCATAATTTACTTCAACTGCTGAACGTGGTCTTCCTACCCAAGCTTGATTTTCTAAACTCGCCTGATTTGGCGTTCCTGGCTGTTTCAATTTATAAGCATCCAATAAATACATACCAGATTGCAATGGCACATGACCTTGTTCTGAAGGACGAAGCCAATTGCTGTATTGAAATGAAATTCCTTTAAACTGAAAATGATGTACAGGAGAATCGATCGTTCCTTTTACTTGAACTAAATTTTCTAAAACTGGAGCGGTAACTTTAACCGAATTAATATCTTCACCCTGACGTGGAATATAATAGACTTTAGCATTCTTTTTATCCAAAAACCATTCTCCCGGTTCATTCAATAATGAAAGAGCGTTGTTTAAGTGAAAAGCAGAATTTCCGTTATTTTTCGAAATCCACGGCGCAGGCCAAGGATGCTCACTTTGAATTCGGCTTTCAGGCTCTTCAAACGAAAGTCTGGCGCTGTCTTTCTGCACTTCAATATTTTTAATTCGAAGGTTCGCAATCGACCACCATTGCACAATAAACATTTCCATTCCCGGTTCGAACTTAACCGATTTATCTTTAAACGGAATCCAGCAAGTCTGCGATTTATGATCCCAAGACAAAATTCTGTCCATTGTATTTCCTGCCGTATTTTTGGCTCTAACGGCTTTTTTTCCGTTTACCCACAATTGTCTGTAATTGATTAATGAACCCGCTTTTTGAGGCGCATCGGCTACCCAAAACGTTCCTTTTTTACCATTTAAAATACTAACCTTTTTCCAGTTTTTTATTTCAATTCCACCGCTTATAATGGGTTTAGCATTTACATCGGCTTCAATTGTTGTTGGACTTTCGGCCGTTCCAGAATCTTCTGGTCGTACAAACAAAGGTTCATTTAAATAATACGTTCCGTTCATCACTATAATACGAACACCGTCTTTAATTGATGGATCTTTTAATCGGCGTAGTTCTCTGGCTTTTCGCATTGCCATATGAACAGTTGCCAGCGGATTTGATTTTGTTCCGAGGTTGGAATCATTTCCAGATGGTGAAACCCAAATTTCTGCAGCGTTTGCCGAAAAAATTGTAAATACCGTTAAAAAAACGATTAGTAATTTGTTGAAAGGAATTAAACGCATTATTTATAGTATTGATTTTTTTATTGGGATAAAATTACGAGGCATTAATTTTAAGTATTATTATTTTTACAAATAAATGTATTTTTAACACTTTTACCAAATAATTAGGACAATTTAAAAGAATATAAAATGACAGGTATCCTGTACCCTCCTGTAATTTGGACAAACATCAGATTCTTGCTCTACCTTTTAAGCTAAAAATTCAAATAGAAATCCTAATCCATTTCCCATAAAAAAATCAAATTCATAAAAAATCTGTTATAATTAAATCAAAATTGTCGTTTCATAATATTTTTTTAATAGATTTGTGTAATCGATTACATTATTAAATTATAGTTTAGAACGGATTTTTTTATTCATCAAATAAAAAAATAGCAGATAAAAAATCTACCCGACATCAAAAGTAAATTTTAACCATAATACAATTCTAATGAAAACTAACCTGACTAATCTTTTCTGTACAGCTTTGACCATTCTGGCAGCAAGTTTTTCTGTACCAGCTTTGGCACAAAAAGCATCTGACACTTACAAAGACATTGAATTTAAAATGACCAAAATAAAAGAGCCGGTTATTCCAAAAAACAGTGTAAACATAAAAGATTTTGGTGCCGTAAACGGCGGTTATGTTTTAAACACTAAAGCTTTCGCCGATGCTATAGATGCGGTTTCGAAAAAAGGCGGCGGAAAAGTTATTATTCCTCCTGGAATCTGGCTTACAGGTCCAATTATCCTAAAAAGCAACATTGAATTACACGCAGAAAGAGGTGCTTTAATAAAATTTTCTACAGACAAATCTTTATATCCTATTATCGAAACTAATTTTGAAGGATTAAACACTTGGCGATGCATCTCTCCTATTTATGGCAAAAATCTTGAAAACATCGCTTTTACAGGAAATGGTGTTTGGGATGGTTCTGGAGAAGTTTGGAGACAGATTAAAAAAAGCAAATTAACTGAGAGCCAATGGAAAGAAGCTATTTCTAAAGGCGGTGTTTTAAATGCTCAAAAAACGAGTTGGTATCCATCAGAAATCTTTATGAATGCTTCTAAAGGCGCAGATCAAAACGTGCGTCCTGATTTAAAAACTAAAGAAGATTTTGAAAAAATTCATGACTTTTTACGACCTGTATTGGTGAGTATTCAAAACAGTAAAAGAGTTTTATTTGATGGTCCTGTTTTTCAAAATTCACCAGCTTGGAATATTCACCCTTTTATGGTTGAAGATTTAATTGTGAGAAATGTAACGGTTCGTAACCCTTGGTATTCTCAAAATGGAGACGGTCTTGATATAGAATGCTGCAAAAATGTTTTAGTCGAAAACTCAAGTTTTGATGTTGGTGATGATGCGATCTGTATTAAATCAGGAAAAGATAAAGATGGTCGTGAAAGAGGTATTCCCAGCGAAAATATCATCGTAAGAAACAATATTGTATATCACGGACACGGTGGTGTAACGGTTGGAAGCGAAATGTCTGGCGGCGTAAAAAATCTGCATGTTTCAAATTGTACTTTTATGGGAACTGATGTTGGTTTACGTTTTAAAAGTGCACGCGGAAGAGGCGGTGTCGTAGAAAACGTATTTATTTCGGATGTTTATATGACTGATATTCCGTCGCAGGCTATTTCTTTCAATTTGTATTATGGAGGAAAATCGATAGCAGAAACTTTAGAAGAAGGCGGAGATAAAATCATTAATAAAGCAATGCCTGTAACGGTTGAAACGCCTCAGTTTAAAAATATTTCGATTACAAATATTACGATCAAAGGTGCTCAGCAAGCGGTCTTTTTACAAGGTCTTCCTGAAATGAATTTAGAGAATATCGAAATTTCAAACTTAACAGTTACAGCAGAAAAAGGGTTTTCGATTATTGACGCAAACGGAATCAAAATCACCAATGCGAAATTAGATATCGAAAACAGTAATGTATTTGAAGTTTACAATGTAAAAAATATGTCTTTAAAAAATGTCGAATTCAATTCTACATCAGCTAAAGCAGTAAATATAAACGGTGAAGGAAACGCAAATATTGAGTTGGTTTCTTCTAAAAATTTAGATTTTTCAAAAACAACGACACTTGGAAGTGATGTTCCAAAAGGAGCTGTAAAATTTTAATCACAATTTCAAAATGAAATTTACCAATAGTTCAAAAGCAGTTGTTTTAAGCCTTTGTGTTTTCTCGTTTCTACATTCGAATGCGCAAACTAACAAAGAGGATAAATCAGCAATCAGCACCAAAGTTTTTTCTGATGGAACCAATCATTGGTACCATATTAAAGACAAAACTAATATCGTAAATCCAATTCCGAATCAGCCTCAATATGCTGAAACGGATTATGCCAAAATTGCTGATAATATTTTGCTTTTTCAGCGCAATAATGGCGGATGGCCGAAGAATTACGACATGAAAGCGATTCTGACTCCAAAGCAGATTGATACGGTTATTGCGACCAAACCAATTCTGCATACTACTTTTGACAATGAAACGACTTACACACACGTCAATTATCTGGCTCAGGTTTATACTTTGACCAAAGAAACAAAATACAAAGACGGTGCGTTAAAAGGAATTGATTTTATTTTGGAAGCGCAATACGGCAACGGAGGCTGGCCACAATATTTTCCTTTAGAAAAAATATTACATTTAATGACGGCGCTTATATGGGCATTATGAATCTTTTGAAAAAGATCGTAAACAATGATCCTGATTTTGCATTTATTGATGCTAAAACCAGAAAAAAAGTGACTGAATCTTACGAAAAAGGAATTGACTGTATTTTAAAAATGCAGATTAAAGAGGATGGAAAACTAACGGCTTGGTGCCAGCAGCATGATGAAATTACGCTTTTACCCGCGTGGGCGCGAAAGTTTGAACCGCCAAGTATCTGTAATGCCGAAAGTGTTGATGTCGTATTGTTTTTAATGGCAATCGATAATCCGAATGAGAAAATTATAAACTCAGTGCAAAGTGCTCTAAAATGGTTTCAGGATTCTAAAATATACAATACCAGAGTTGAAAGTTTTCAGGCTCCGGAAATGGACTCCAAATACAAAAAAATTACCAATGATGTGCGTGTTGTAACTGATTCTACTGCACCGCCAATTTGGACGAGATATTATGAATTAGGAACTCACAAACCTTTATTCTGTGATAGAGACAGTCAGTTTTTGTATTCTATGGCAGAAGCAAGCCGAGAACGCAGAAGCGGTTACGCATGGTATACAGATAAACCAGAAAAGACATTAAAGAAATATGCCTCTTGGCAGAAGAAATGGACTGTTGGAAATGATGTTTTGAAGAATTAGGAATCGTTTATCATTTCGACCGAAGGGACAAATCGCAAAAGGAACTCTACAAAGAGAATCGCCAATCTTTGCCGACAAACTAGTGTGATTTCTCCCTTTGGTCGAAATGACATACTACGAGATTAATCTAATTTCTCGTTTAAATCTATAGCCCGTGGTTTAAACTACGGGCTATCTTTTTACAAATCTGCGAGCAAAAATCTGCAAATTTTGTAGAAAAATATATTCAGCCACAGATTAAGGGATTAAAATGATTAAAAAAATCTATGAAAATCCTTTAATCTGTAACTGAAAAATTACTTTTTTAAATTATAAAAAGAAACTGCATTCTCATACCAAATCTTATTTTGATCTTCGATAGAAAACTTCGAAATATAATCTTCTAAAGTTTTTACAACCTCATTATAATCAGAAGCAATATTAAGAACCGGCCAATCTGAGCCGTACATTATTTTATCTGTTGAGAAATTTTCAAAAATCACATCCAAATACGGCTTTAAATCCTCTGGTGTCCAGTTTTCCCAATCAGCTTCTGTGACCGTTCCTGAGATTTTACACCATACATTGTCGTATTTAGCAATTTCTTCTATTCCTTTTTTCCATGAATCAATACTTCCCGATTTAATATCTGGTTTAGCAATATGATCGATTACAAACTTTTGGTTAGGAAAATCTTTTACCAAACTTATCGCAGCAGGCAATTGACGATGAAAAATCAGAATATCATAAGTAAAATCAAACTCTTTTAAAGCTGAAATTCCGTTGCGAAAATCTGCTCTAAACATAAAATCATCAGCTTCGCCTTGTACAACATGTCGGAATCCTTTAATTGTTTTATTTGAAGAAAAATGACGTAAACGCTCTGATATATTTTCATCTCGAAGATCAACCCAGCCCACGATTCCTTTTATAAAATCATTTTTTGAAGCCAGATCAACAAGAAAATTAGTTTCACTTTCAGACTGGTTTGCCTGAACTGCTACACAACCAGAAAACTTATTTTCTGTGAGCAATGGCAATAAATCTTCTGGCAGGAAATCTCTTTGAATTTCTGACATACTTTCGTCAATCCAACTGTCTCTAACAGGATCAAATTTCCAAAAATGCTGATGAGAATCAATTCGGTTATTCATTTTGAATTAGTTTACATCGTTGATTAAAGCACGATCTAAATGCACATAACCTCCATCTACAAAAACAAATTGTCCTGTTGTATGCGAAGAACGATCAGAAATAATGAAAAGCGCTGAATCTGCAATTTCTTCTGTTTTAGTCATTCTGCCTTCAAACGGAATGCTTTTATTGATTTTCTTTAAAACAGTTTCTCCGTCTTCCAACGTTTTAATCCAATCTTCGTATGCAGGAGTATAACTTTCAGCAATAATAATAGCATTCGAACGGATTCCGAATTGAATTAAATCTACTGCCCATTCTCTTGTAAGTCCTAAAACGCCGCCTTTTGCAGCAGCATAACCTGAAGTTCCGCCTTGTCCCGTTAAAGCAACTTTTGAACCAATATTCAGGATATTTCCTTTTGATTCTTTTAAGTATGGAAGCGCATATTTAACCAGTAAAAAATAACTTACTACATTTAGTTTCAAAGAATTCATAAATTCCTCGTAAGAAGCATCTAAACCTGCACCATCATTTACACCAACATTATTGATAACCGCATCGATTCTTCCGTATTTTGCTACGATTGTTTTCACAGCATTTTCGATTTCCACAGGATCAGTTACGTCAGTCTGCACAAATAAAGAATCAATTCCCTTGTTCTGCAGCTTTTCAGCATAAGCGAAACCTCTTGCATTTCGGTCTACCAAAACTGGAATCGCTCCTTCATCTGCAATTCGGTTAATGATTGTTTCTCCAATACTGCCTTCCTTTCCAGCAGAACCAGAGACAACAATTATCTTATTTTTTAAATTTAAATCCATTTCTTTTTTGTGTTAAATGTGATTTGTAAAATGTAAAATGTTTTTTCTTTTGTACAATATTAAGATGTGAAAAATGAAATACAAAATGAAGTAAGTTTTGTTTTTTTACAACGAAAGTCACATCTCACATTTCACATTTCACTAATTATTCTATCTCAATTAACGCCTTAATTACATTATTTTTCGGATCAATCAAGTTTCCGAAATCAGTAATCATTTCAGTAAAATTTGTTCTGTGTGTAATGTATTTTTTAGGATCAATTTTACCTTCTTTCAAGCATTTCATGACATATTCGAAATCTTCAATAGTGGCATTTCTGCTGCTCATTAAAGTAGATTCTCTCTTATGAAAATCAGGATGACTAAAACTTAATTCTCCTTTTTGAAGTCCCACTAAAACAAATCTTCCGCCGTGCGAGATATAATTGAAAGCACTGTTCATTACTTTCTGATTTCCGGTTGCGTCAATCACAACATTCGCCATATCTCCGTTTGTCAATTCAGATAGTTTTGCGGCTACATCATCGTTTAACGGATTAATGGTTTCATCTGCATTCAATTCGGTTTTACAGAAATTTAATCGGTAATCATTGATATCCATCACGATAACTTTGGCTCCAGCAATTTTAGCAAACTGAATTAATCCAATTCCGATTGGCCCTGCTCCCATTACTAAAACCGTATCTGTTGACTTTACAGCCGCTCTTCGTACTCCGTGCGCCGCAATTGCCAATGGTTCAACCAAAGCCAATTCATCATAATCTAATCCCTGACCGTGAAGTAAATACTGTTCCGGAATCGTTACATATTCAGCCATTCCGCCGTCAATATGAACTCCAAAAACCTTAATATTTACACAGCAGTTTGTTAATCCATTTCGGCACGCAACACATTTTCCACAATTGAAATACGGAATAAAAGTTACTTTATCTCCTGGTTTAAAACCTGCAGCATTTCCTTTTACATATTCTGCTGCCAATTCGTGACCCAAAATTCTAGGATATTCAAAATACGGCTGAGTTCCTCCAAAAGCATGAATATCAGTTCCGCAGATTCCAATTCTTTTTATTTTTAAGAGAACTTCACCTTCTTTTGGTTCTGGAATACTGGTTTCCTTTAATAGAAATTCCTGCGGTTTTTCGCAAACAATATATTTCATTTTTAATTTTTTTTTAAACTAACTCGTAGGGTACAATTCGTAAAAATTTTACTTAAACACATCGAAACATAGATATTCTACGTTCAAAAAAAGGCGTTTCACTTGCATTAACAAACATAGTTATGTGTAAATGATGTATCATTTATTTTAGTCTTCTTGTTTAAAAAGGAAAAAATCTATGTTTTTATGTGTTTAAATAATTATACTCAACGAGCTAATAATTACTTTTTATAAGCAACTGCGGTTTGTTTACTTGTACCTAATCCTTCAATTCCAAGTTCTACAACATCGCCCGCTTTTAAGTAAATTGGATCTGGTTTAATACCCAAACCAACTCCAGGAGGCGTTCCTGTACTAATGATATCACCAGGAAGCAAAGTCATAAACTGACTTAAATAATGAACTAAATAAGGAATTTTGAAAACCAAATTTAACGTGTTGCTGTCTTGGTACTTTTTACCGTTTACACTTAACCACATCGATAAATTATCAACATCTTTTACTTCATCTTTTGTAGCCAAAAATGGTCCAAGAGGCGCAAATGTATCACAGCCTTTTCCTTTTGCCCATTGTCCGCCGCGCTCAATTTGAAATTCTCTTTCGCTGTAATCATTCAATAAAGCATAACCAGCAACGTAATCTAAAGCTTCGGCTTCTTCAACATAACTTGCTTTTTTGCCAACAACAAATGCTAACTCCACTTCCCAATCCGTTTTTACACTGTTTTTCGGAATAATTACATCATCATCTGGACCGCATAAAGAAGTCGTTGATTTAAAAAAGATAATCGGTTCTGTTGGAATTGGTGCGTTTGTTTCTTTACAGTGATCTACATAATTTAATCCAATACAGATTATTTTTGAAGGTCTCGCAACTGGAGATCCTAAACGAACACTCGCATCAACTTCTGGTAAAGAAGGATTGCTGTCTAATGCTTTTTGTAATTTTTCTAAACCATTTTCTTCAAAAAAGCTTTCGTTAAAATCTGAAACGATAGAAGAAACATCATATCTTTTTTCATTAATTAAAACTCCTGGTTTTTCTTTTCCGATTTCTCCAAAACGTATTAATTTCATTTTTTTTCTATTTTTTGATTAATTATTTTTTAGGTTCTAAGGTACTGAGTTACTAAGGTTCTGAGGTTTTTCGATCTGTGAGTCGCTAAGCATCTAAATTCAAAAAAACTTAGAACCTTAGTACCTTTTCTAGTTATTTAATTTAATAAATCCTCCGTCGATTGGGTAATCGCATCCTGTAATAAATCCAGCTTCTTCGCTGCATAAGTACAAAGCCAGAGCGGCAATTTCGTCTGGTTTTCCCATACGCCCGATTGGCTGTGATTTAGAAAGTTTATCGAACATTTCTTCTTCTTTTCCAGCATAATTTTTAGAGATAAATCCATCTACAAAAGGTGTGTGGACTCTTGCAGGAGAAATAGAATTACATCTGATATTTTCACTTAAATAATCTCTTGCTACAGATAAAGTCATTGCCATTACAGCTCCTTTTGCTGTTGAATAAGCAAATCTATCCGAAATTCCAACCCACGCCGCAATTGAAGCCATGTTTAAAATCACACCGCCATTTGAAAGTCGGAATTGTGGAATTGCAGCAAACAAACAGTTGTAAACTCCTTTTACGTTTACGTCCATTACGCGATCAAAATCAGCTTCAGAAGTAGTGTCTACTTTCCCAACATTTGCAATTCCTGCATTATTGATTAAAATATTGATATTTCCTATTTTTTCGAAAGTCGCTTTAACATCAGCCTGACTGGAAACATTACAGGCATAAGAAAACACACTTCCACCTGCATTTTTAATTTCGTCAACAGCATCCTGTGCACTTTCGATAGATAAATCAATAATATGAACTTCTGCACCTTGCTTGGCAAACAAAGCAGCAATTGCTCTTCCAATTCCGCTTCCTCCTCCTGTTATGACTGCTTTTTTATTTTGTAATGAAAACATCTCTTTAATTATTTAGTATTATAAAAACCGTATTTTTTTGACTAAAACATTCATATAAAATAATAAATGTAAAAAATACAATTACAAATGTAGCTGATATAAATTAAATTTGAGTTTTATTTTTTTACTAATCTAATAAAATGATCTTTCTTTAATAAATTATAACATTTTTTGTGCGCTTTGTAAAAATTTTACAGAAGTTTAAAGGTATACATAAAAAAGAATGTGTTAAAAACTACAATTTCTTGCCTATCTCAATCTTATTCCTAATTTTGTAATTGTATTTTTTACATTTATTATTTTCCATACACATAATTCAATCAAAATGGCAGTATTAAAAGGCATTACGTGGAATCATACAAGAGGTTTATTGCCTATGGTTGCAACAGCACAGCGCTTTACCGAGTTAAATCCCGAAATCGAAATTACTTGGGAGAAAAGAAGTTTACAAGAATTTGCAGATGCTTCAATTGAAGATCTTGCAAAAAGATTTGACTTACTTGTAATCGATCATCCGTGGACAGGTTTTGGAGCGCATACTAATGCTATACTCCCACTTTCTGATTATTTGTCTGCCGATTATATAAAAGATCAAGAAATAAACACGGTTGGAAAATCATACGGAAGTTATGTTTTCAGCAATAAATTATGGGCTTTGCCTATTGATGCTGCGACTCCAGTTGCAGCAGCACGTTTGGATATTTTAGAAAAAGCAGGACTTGAGGTTCCTCAAACATATGACGATTTATTGGCTTTAGCCAAAAAAGGTTTGGTTGCATTTGCTGGAATTCCGGTTGATGTTTTAATGAGCTTTTATATGTTCTGCTGCAGTTTGGGCGAAGCTCCTTTTCAGTCTGAAGATAAAGTTATTTCTGTGCAAACAGGAAAAATAGCTTTACAATTGTTTCGAGAATTAGCTCAATTAATCGATCCTGCCAACTTTAATCGAAATCCAATTCAGGTTTACGAAGCGATGGTTAATTCAGATGAAATTGCCTACTGCCCTTTTGCTTATGGATATTCAAACTATTCAAGAGCAGGATACAGCAAAAACCTGCTTCATTTTTATGATTTGGTAAAGCTGAATAATGCGCCAATGATTAGTTCTTTGGGCGGAACAGGATTAGCAGTTTCTTCTTTCAGCAGCCATATTTCGGAAGCGATTCGTTATGCCGAATTTACAGGATCTTCTTATGTTCAGCAGAATATTTTTGCCGATAATGGCGGTCAGCCAGGACATTTGCAAGCATGGAAAAACGACAGAATCAACTCGATCACAAATAATTATTTCAAAAATACGCTGCCTGCTTTAGAAAGAGCATTTTTAAGACCAAGATACTCTGGACATATGTATTTTCAAGATCATGCCGGCGATGTAGTTCGCGATTATTTATTATACGGCGGCAACGAAGAACTGGTTTTATCAGAATTGGATTCACTTTATGCTAAATCTTTAAAATTGCAAAACTCATGAAACCATTAGAAGGATTAATTGTATTAGAATTCTGCCAGTTTTTGGCGGGTCCTTCTGCTGGATTAAAATTAGCCGATTTAGGTGCGAGAGTTATCAAAATCGAACGTCCCATAAAAGGTGAAGCTTGCAGACAATTAAGTATCAAAGATCTTTTTGTTGATGACAGCAGCCTTTTGTTTCACACCATTAACAGAAATAAAGAATCTTTTGCAGCCGATTTAAAGAATCCCGATGATTTGGTTTTAATTAAAAAACTAATCGAAAAGGCTGATATTATGACACATAATTTCAGACCGGGCGTAATGGAAAAAATCGGACTGGATTATAATACAACGCTTACCATTAATCCGAAGATTATTTACGGAACTATAACAGGTTACGGAGATAAAGGCCCTTGGGCAAAAAAACCGGGACAAGATTTGCTTTTGCAGTCGCTTTCGGGTTTGAGCTGGTTGAGCGGACGAAAAAGTCAAGGACCAGTTCCGTTTGGTCTGGCTGTTGCCGATTTAATGTGCGGGAATCATTTTGTACAAGGAATTTTAGCTGCATTATTAAAAAGAGCCAAAACGGGAAAAGGTGTTTTGGTTGAAGTGAGTTTATTGGAATCTATTCTAGATGTTCAGTTTGAAGCGCTTACTTCTTTCTTAAACGATGGCGGACAACAACCGGAACGAGGCGATATTAAAGGAAGCGCACATGCTTTTTTGAGTGCGCCTTACGGAGTTTACAAAACACAAGACGATTATATTTCGCTGGCAATGGGCGATTTACTTTTCATAGGAAATACACTTGGAGTCGATTTAAATCAATATGCTGACAAACATCTTTGGTTTGAAAAAAGAGACGAAATCAGAATCCTTTTAGCCAATAAATTAGCCGAACAAAAAGCAGATTATTGGTTAGAATTACTTCAAAAACAAGGAATTTGGGCTGCAAAAGTTCTCGATTATGAAACTTTAGACCAACAGCCTTTTGTGAAGGATTTACAATTAAAACAAACCGTAAAAAATTCAGACGGAGAAACTTTGGTTACAACCCGAAGTCCGATTCAGCTTGACGGTGAAATTTTAAGCAGTACAAAAGCAGCTCCTAAAGTGGGCGAAGACAATTTAGTAATACACAAAGAGTTTATTCGCTAGATTGTTGAATCGTTTAATCATATTAAACAAATAAACGAATTAACGGTTAAACGAATTAACGATAAAACGGTTAAACAAAAAAAATGAAACCATTAGAAGATTATTTAATAGTAGATTTTAGTCAGTTTCTTTCAGGTCCGTCGGCAAGTCTTCGCTTGGCTGATTTGGGCGCACGCGTTATAAAAATTGAAAAACCAGGAACTGGCGATATTTGCAGAACCTTATATACTTCTGACTTAATCATGAATGGTGAATCGTCTGTTTTTCATACTATAAACAGAAATAAAGAATCGTTTGCCATTGATTTTAAACAACCTGAGGAACTTCAAAAATTAAAAAAAATATTAGCAAAAGCCGATGTTGTCATGCATAATTTCAGACCGGGCGTAATGGAACGCATTGGTTTAAGTTATGATGATGTAAAAGCAATAAATCCAACGGTGGTTTATGCTTCGATTTCGGGTTTTGGAAATCATCCTGAACTTAAAGATTTACCAGGACAGGATTTATTGTTGCAATCTTTAACGGCTTTAACTTGGCTGAGCGGTAATCAGGAAGATGGTCCTGTACCAATGGGATTATCAATTGTTGACATGCTTGCGGGCGCACATTTAGCACAGGGAATTTTAGCTGCTTTATATAGAAAAACAACACAAAATACAGGCGGAACTGTTCAAGTAAGTATGCTCGAATCTGCTTTTGATTTTCAGTTTGAGACTATTACAACTTTCTTTAATGATGGCGGCGAATTGCCCGTTCGAACTAAAACTAATAATGCTCATGCTTATCTAGGCGCGCCATACGGAATTTACGAAACCAAAAACGGTTATCTGGCTTTGGCAATGGGATCAATTCCTGTTTTGGCTTCATTACTGAAATGTGATGAATTGTTGCAATTTCCAGAGAATAAGTTTACGCTTAGAGATGAAATCAAAAATATTTTAGCCTCTCACCTATTGACACAAGAAACACAATTTTGGCTGGATATTTTAGAACCGGCAGACATTTGGTGCGCAGGCGTTTTAAACTATGAACAGCTTTTCAAAGAAGATGGTTTTAAAGTTTTAGAGTTTACACAACAGGTTGAAATGCTTGACGGCTATTCGTATAAAACTACAAGATGTCCTATAAAAATTGACGGTGAATATTTTACATCAACTAAAGGTTCTCCAAAATTAGGACAGGATAACGAGCGAATTATAAACGAGTTTATAGCATAAAATATGGCCAAATTTAGAATCGCTGTTAGAAAATTTTCTCCTTTCGAAAGCACGCTGCAAAAGTTGTGGGATGCTTTTTGTTTGAAAAACAATATTGAGATTGATGTTGAAATGATTCCAATGGAACTGCACGATCTTTATGAAGAAACCATCACAAAGAAAGGTTTAAAAAAAGGAAAATGGGATATTGCACACATAAATACAGATTGGATTTTTGATGCTGCAAATGAAAAAGCAGTTCTAGATTTAACCTCTTTTATTTCTCAAAATCCTCCGCAGAATTATCCTGACGGCTGGCATAAATCTTTATTGCATTTACAACAAATTAAAAACGGAACGTTTGGTCTTCCGTTTCATGATGGTCCAGAGTGCTTGATTTTTAGAAAGGATCTATTTGAAAATCCAACAGAAAAAGAAAACTTCAAGAAACAATTTGGTTACGAATTGTTCCCTCCTAAAACTTGGGAGCAATTCACCCAAATCGCAACATTTTTTAACCGTCCAGAAAGCAATTTATACGGCTGTGTTTTTGCCAATTATCCTGACGGTCATAATATGGTTTTCGATTTCTGTTTACAGTTATGGACACGCGGCGGCTCACTTTTGGACAATAACAATCAAATTAATATCAATCATAATCAAGCTGTTGAAGCTTTAGATTATTATAGAACTATAGTAAGTAATGCTGATGCTGTTCATCCGGGATCTAAAAATTTTGGTTCTGTTGAAGCAGGAATGGCTTTCGCCGAAGGACAAGCTGCAATGGCTATAAATTGGTTTGGTTTTGCCTCAATGTGTGAAGTTATCGATGAATCGAAAGTAAAAGGCAAGGTTGATATTACAGAATTACCTTTTAACGCAGACTGCAAAACGGCTTCGTTAAATGTGTATTGGCTCTACACAATTGGCACAGGAAGTAAAAATCAGCAATTGGCTTACGATTTTTTACGATTCGCAACAACGGCTGAAAGCGATAAACTATTGACTACTGAAGGTGGAATAGGATGCCGAAAATCGACTTGGAATGATGCCGAAATTAATAAAACGATTCCGTATTACCATAAACTGGAAATGCTGCATGAAAATGCTTTGACTTTACCGCAAACTCCAATTTGGCCTAAAGTAACAGAATTTATAGATCAGATGGTTTTAAAAGCGATTGAAACAGAAATTCCATCACGAATACTTTTGGAAATAACACAACATAATATTGAAAAATTAATTCAAAATGTTTAACCACAATCTTGTCATCTCTCGTTCTTCAGGATGATAAAAATGAGGATATTGGTTTTGGCGATAAGACCTTCATCAAAATTCCTTGATTAACTAAAAACATATAAAAAATGAATATTCCATATAAACCTTTACTGCCCGAAACCAAACAGCCGATTATCATTATTGGAGCCAGCGGAATTGTGAAAGACGCACATTTGCCTGCCTATAAAATGGCTGGTTTTACGGTTTTTGGCATTACGAATAGAACGATTGCAAAAGCATACGATCTAGCTAAAGAATTTGAGATTCAGCATGTTTTTGAAAATGTTGCCGATGCCGTTAAAAACGCACCATCAAATGCGGTTTACGACATTACGGTTTTACCTGATCAATATATCGAAATATTAGAACAGTTACCTGACGGCGCAGCAGTTTTGATTCAGAAACCAATGGGAAATGACTTGGCTCAAGCAAAAGAGATTGTCGAAGTATGCGAAAGAAAAAATCTTGTTGCAGCAATCAATTTTCAGCTTCGTTTTTCACCATTTGTAAGTGCCGCGAGATATTTAATTAATGAAGGATTGATTGGCGATTTATACGATTTTGAATTTAAAGTTACGGTAAATACACCTTGGGAATTGTTTCCGCTAATCAAAGAACATCCAAGATTGGAGATTCTTTTTCACAGCGTGCATTACATTGATTGTATCAGATCTTTTCTAGGAAACCCGAAAAGTGTAATGGCGAAAACAGCCAAACATCCGCTTAAAAAATTATCATCATGCCGTTCTACTATTATTCTAGATTATGGCGAAGATAAACACGTTGTTATCAACACAAATCACGATCATCATTTTGGCCCAAATCACGAAGAAAGCTACATAAAATGGGAAGGAACAAAAGGAGCGATCAAAGCTAAAATGGGTTTACTGATGAATTATCCTGACGGACTTCCAGACCTTTTTGAATATGCGATTGAAAACGAAGAAGGCAAATATGAATGGAAAAAAGTTGATCTTGAAGGCTCATGGTTTCCAGAAGCTTTCATAGGAACGATGTCAAATTTAATGCGCTTTAAAGAAGGCTCAGATTCTAAATTATTAGCAAGCGTTCAAGACGTTTTAGATACCATGAAAGTCGTTGAAGCCTGCTACATCAGTAACACAAACGGAGGAATTTTAATTTAAGTCTTAAAGTCAAAAGTCGAAAGTCTTAAAGGTTTGGCTTTATAACACTTTATGACTTTTAACATTACAAATTTAGACTTTTGACTTTCAAACTTTAGACTTTACAACTTTACGACTAAATATTTATGTATTTCAAATCAACATTTTTCGAGGATTACTTACTTGATGATAAGCGAGTAACTTTAGGCAGAACCATTACAGAAACTGATTTTGTGGTTCATGCCGGACATACGGGAGATTTTTTTCCTCATCATATGGATGCTGAATGGTGTAAAACACAACCATTCGGACAGCGTATTGCGCACGGAACTATGGTTTTTGCCATTGGTATCGGACTAACGGCTTCTGAAATAAATCCTGAAGCTTTTTCTAGAGGATATGATAAAATGCGTTTTGTAAAACCAGTTCATATCGGCGATACAATCCATTCTGAAATTACCATTTCTGAAAAAGGCGAAGCCAAAAATCCCGAAATGGGAACCGTAACAGAACATGTTGAAATCATTAACCAAAGAGGTGAAGTGGTTTTGGTATGTGATCATTTATTACTGGTGAAGAAAAGATTCTAAGGTGCCAAGAAAAAACTCAGAACCTTAGTATTTCAGAATTTTAGCAACTAAAAAACTAAAAAAAACTAACTAATGCAAGTAACAAACCAAACTGGCGACACACACGAAGTAACGTCAGAAGGCGGAAAGGGAACAAAATACCTTTTGCCATTTATTTTAATTACCAGCTTATTTTTCCTTTGGGGAATGGCACATAATCTGGATTCTATTTTAATTCCGCATTTAAAAAAGGCATGCGAATTAAACAACCGTCAATCGACATTGATTGATACTTCGGTGTTTTTCGCTTATTTTATAATGGCCATTCCAGCCGGAATGCTTATTAAGCGATTTGGTTATAAAAACAGTATTATCACTGGTTTATTGGTTTTCGCTGCCGGAGCATTTTTATTTGTGCCTGCTGCAAATACGAGAACTTACGAATTGTTTTTATTTGCACTATTTGTAATTGGCTGCGGATTAACAATTTTAGAGACAAGCGCCAATCCGTATGCGGCCATATTAGGACCTGCAGAATCATCTTCTAAAAGATTGAATTTAGCAGCTTCATTCAACGGTTTAGCGGCTATGATTGCTCCAATTGTAGGTTCATTATTTATCCTTTCTGGTACAAATCACACACCGGAACAAATGGCAGCAATGCCTGAAGCAGAAAAAGCATCGTATCTATTAGGCGAAGCTGCTGCAGTAAAAATGCCTTATATCATTTTAGGAAGTGTATTGGTTTTGGTAGCGATTATATTCTATTTCATGCATCTGCCTTCAATGAAACCTCAGCATACTGAAGCCGAAATTAAACCGGGGTTTTTCTCAGTTTTAAAATTTCGTCATTTAAGCTGGGCTGTTGCAGCGCAGTTCTTTTATGTTGGCGCACAGGTTTGTATTACGAGTTTCTTTATTAGAATTGCACAGCAAGGTGCAGGTTTAGATGAAAAAACAGCAGGATATTATCTTGGTATTTATGGCTTCTTGTTTATGGCAGGACGTTTTATTGGAACTTTCTTCTTAAAGTTTGTAAAGGATTATGTTTTACTTTCGATTTACTGCGCTGCCAGTATCGTGCTTTGTTTATTAGCAATTTACGGAACTGGAATTGTGGTTATTTACGCACTTGGCGGTATTGGCTTTTTTATGTCAATTATGTTTCCAACTATATTCTCATTAGGATTAGTTGGTTTGAAATCGAATACAGAAACAGGTTCTTCTTGGCTTGTAATGTCTATTGTGGGCGGTGCAATTCTTCCTTATGCAATGGGAACTTTAATCGATATGAAGCATGACGATATTCAATCAGGATATATTATTCCGCTTTTGTGCTTTGTGATTATTTTATCGTTTGGTTTGTACGGACATAAAGTGAAAGCTTTAAAACAATAAATCATTTTAAATTTTAGATTTAAACTATATTGCCTTCTTCTTACCTCCAATCTTAAATATTTTATTTAAACACATAGAAACATAGATATTATAGCTAAAAAGAGAATACAAAAAAGAAACACGTTTCTTACACATAAAAATGCTCTGTGTATTTTAATTTAGTGAAATGTCTTTTACTAAGTTTTCAATCCCAATAGCTATTGGGAATGCTAATATGTGTTAAAAAAATACATTTAACGGATTGTACTTAATAAAAAACGCCTCAATTAATTGAGGCGTTTTTCGTCATGTTTAAATTTAATTAATAGGCGATCATCGAAGAAACATGATCATTGTGGAATTTTTATTGCTTTTACTTCTATTTCCAGCCTCCGCCAAGAGATCTGTACAAATCAACAACGGCTTGCAGTTTTTGCAGGTTATCATTTACACCGCTCAATTGCGCTGCTAAAAGGTTTTGTTCTGAAGTTAATACATCGGTGTAATTTGTTGCTGAGCTGTATTCTAAAAGCTGTTGCGTAAAATCGACTGCTTTTTCTAAAGCTTCAATTTGTTTTTCTCTTGAATCTTCTTTTTCTACTGCCATCTCATAAGCATACAAAGCATTTGAAACTTCTTGTCCAGCATTTAAAAGACTTTGTTGAAAATTATTGTACGCTTGTAATTGTTGTGACTGCGCAGTTGTCAATCTCATTTTGTTAAGTCCTTGATTAAAAATTGGCTGCGTTAAACCGCCAATAATCGAGTAGAAAATAGAATTACTAAAGAAATCTTTCAACTCTAAATTCGAAAATCCGCTGCTGGCTGTAAGTGTCAAACTTGGGTAAAAATAAGTTTTAGCCAAATTCGTTGATTCAAAAGCAACTCTGAAATTAAATTCAGCTTGACGAACATCCGGGCGATTGTGCAACAATTGTGAAGGCATGCCTACAGCAATATTCTCAGGAATAATCTGCGTACCTAATACTCCTCTTTCAATTGCTCCAGGCGCCTGCCCTAACAAAATATTTATTGCATTCTCGGTTTCGCGAATGCTTTGTTTTAAATCTGGAATCAATACCTCAGCAGCATGCTGATTGGCTTCACTTTGCACTACAGCTGCACCAGTTACAATAGCACCTTCTTTTAATGCTTTAATGGTTTCAACGTTCTTAATACGACTTGCCAATGTAGCTTCTGTAATTGCTAATTGTTTATCATAAGCTAACAACAAGAAATAATTATTTGCAATGTCTGAAATCAATTGTGTCTGAATTGCTTGCTTTGCAGCATCTGTAGCAAGATAAGAAGCTAAAGCTGCTCTTTTTGAACTGCTTAGTTTTCCCCAAACATCAATTTCCCAAGAAGAACTTAAGCCTAGTTTATGGGTTGTAGTTAATGTATTGATATTAATTCCTGGAGGAAAATTAAGTCCCGCTTGTGATTGCTTGTTTCGCGTAATGTTTGCATCTACGTTTAATGTTGGATAATATGCTAATTTACTTTGACGCAAAGCAGCTCTCGACTGCACAATATTTTCAATTGCATTTTTCAGATTAAGATTTTGGTCTAATCCTTTTTGAATTAACGCATTTAATTTTTCATCTTTAAAAACACTCTGCCAAGGCATATCAGCAATTGTAGTTGAATCGGCAGAAGTCTGCTCACGATACAGCTTATCTGTTGAGAGCGTTGTTGGACGTTCGTACTTTTTGGTAATCGAGCACGCACTTAAAAGTGCGGCTGTGATTACCATCAGAATATATTTATTTGAACTATTAGTCATCTCTGTTTTAATTAAATTTTACTCCTTGTGAGTTTCTAGTAACTGAATTTCCTCATCATCGTCTTCATCATCATAACCGTCTTTTGCAGGACCGCTTACTCTTTCTTGTAAGGTTTGGAAAATGATAAACAGAACCGGAATTACAAATACTCCCAAAATGGTTCCAATTAACATACCTCCAACAGCTCCTGTTCCAATCGATCTATTTCCTACAGCTCCTGCTCCAGTAGCAAACATTAAAGGAACAAGTCCTAAAATAAAGGCAAACGAAGTCATTAAAATTGGTCGCAAACGTGCTACAGCTCCTTCAATTGCCGCTTGTACGATTGGCAGACCTTTACGTCTTCTATCAAGGGCAAATTCGACGATCAAAATACCGTTCTTCGCAAGAAGTCCAATAAGCATGATTAAGGAAATCTGCAGGTAAATATTACTGTTTAGCTTGAACACAATCGAGAACAAATACGCTCCCGCCAATCCAAACGGAATTGAAAATAATACCGCAAACGGCAGAATATAACTTTCATACTGTGCACTTAATAAGAAGTAAACGAATACTAAACACAAAATAAAGATGAAAATCGTTTCACTTCCTGATGCTAACTCCTCACGCGTTAATCCTGAAAATTCGTATCCGTAGCCTGCAGGCAGATTTTCTGCTGCAACTTCTTGGATTGCTTTAATCGCATCTCCAGAACTAAATCCTGGATTTGGAGCTCCTGTAATCGAAATAGAAGAGAAAAGGTTAAATCTTGAAATCGATTCTGGTCCAAAAACTCTGGTCATTTTTACAAACTCTGTAATTGGAGCCATGTTTCCTGCACTGTTACGAATAAAGATTTTATTTAATCCTTCTGTATTAGTTCTAAATTCTGGCGAAGCCTGAATCATCACACGATATTGCTTTCCGAACTTATTGAAATTCGACGCATACAATCCACCATAATATCCCTGCATAGTTGATAAAATTGTGTTTATCGAAACTCCTGCATCTTTGGCTTTTGCCAAATTAATGTCCATCATATATTGAGGGAAACCAGGATTAAAAGGTGTTGTCGCGTATTGTATTTCTGGACGTTTAGATAACTTTTCTAAAAACTCCGTATTCACTTTAAAGAACTCAGCAGTTGTGTGTCCTCCTTTATCCTGAAGCTGAAATTCGAATCCACCACTTTGTCCGAAACCTTGAATAGTCGGCGGTGAAATAAAGAAAATATTGGCTTCACGAATTCCGCTTGTTTTAGCAAAAAGCTGTCCAATAACATCATTTACACTTAATTCACGTTCATCCCACGGCACTAATTTTACAATAACCATACTGTAAGCACTTCCCGCTCCAGCGGTAAAGTTTTGTCCAACAATACGAAGTGTATTTTTAACTCCTGGAATTGTCTTTGCAATACTGTCGACTTTTTTAGCCATTATATCCGAACGCTCCATAGAAGCTGATGGCGGTAAGCTGATATTGGCAAAAACAGTTCCCTGATCTTCCGAAGGAACGAAAGCAGAAGGCGTTGTTTTCATCATATAAAATAATGCCAGACCAGCAATCAAAATTGAAGCTAATACAATCCATTTTTTTACCGAAAGGAAACTTACCGAACGTTTGTATCTTTCTGTTACATTATCAAATGCAACGTTAAATGAAGTATAAAAACGCTGTAAATAACTTTTATGTTTATGATCGTCAGCATGCGGTTTAAGTAAAAGTGCACACAAAGCCGGACTCAGCGTCAAAGCATTTACTGCCGAAAGTATAATCGCAACAGCCAGTGTAATACCAAACTGCTTGTAGAAAACCCCTGTAGATCCTGTAATAAATGTTACTGGAATAAATACCGCAGCCATTACTAAAGTAATCGAAATAATCGCTCCAGAAATTTCGTCCATTGCATGAATAGTCGCTTTTTTAGCCGATTTATAACCGTCATCTAATTTGGCGTGAACCGCCTCGACGACGACAATTGCATCATCGACAACAATACCAATAGCAAGAACCATAGCGAAAAGCGTCAATAAGTTGATCGTAAATCCGAATAAATTCAGGAAGAAGAATGTTCCCACAATCGCAACCGGAACCGCAATTGCTGGAATTAAAGTTGATCTAAAATCTTGAAGGAAAATAAATACTACGATAAAAACTAATATAAAAGCTTCGATCAAAGTATGAATTACTTTCTCGATAGAAGCATCTAGATTTTCATTAACATCCACCATAATGGTATATTTCATACCTTTTGGAAAAGTCTTCGCCGCTTCTTCAATTAACTTTTTAGAATTGATGATTACATCACGTGCATTCGATCCCGGAGTCTGACTGATCGCCATCGCTGCCGATTCGACACCATTTGTTTTAATCGTTTGAGCATAACTTAAAGATCCTAACTCAACTTTAGCCACATCTTTAAGTCGGAGCATTTGTCCGTTTCCAACTGATTTAATAACGATATCCTCAAATTCTTGAGCGCTGGTTAAACGTCCTTTGTATTTAATTACATATTGAAATGCTTGATTTCCGTTTTCACCAAATTTACCTGGCGCCGCTTCGATATTTTGTTCTGCCAAAGCTGCCGAAATATCACTCGGAATCAATTTATATTGCTGCATTACATCTGGTTTCAGCCAAATTCGCATCGAGTAATCTTTTGCACCAAAAACAGTTACATCTCCTACTCCAACTACACGCTGAATCTGTGGAACAAGATTGATCTTAGCATAATTTTGAAGAAACGTTTGATCGTAAGCTTTATCCTCACTGTATAAAGAGAATATCAACAAGTTACTACTCTGACTTTTGGTTACTGTAACCCCTGCCTGAGTTACCTCAACTGGTAATAAACTTGTTGCTCTTGAAACTCTATTTTGAACGTTTACCGCTGCTAAATCAGGATCTGTACCAACTTTAAAGAAAATTTTAATCGAAGCATTTCCATCATTTGTTGCTGTAGAAGTCATGTAAGTCATGTTCTCTACACCATTAATCTGCTCTTCAAGCGGAATTACAATACTTTTAAGTACTACGTCGGCATTTGCTCCTGTATAACTCGCCGCTACGTTTACTGTAGGAGGCGCAATATCCGGATATTGAGAAATAGGTAACTCTATTAGGCCTAAAATACCTAAAATGACAATAATAACAGATATTACCGTCGAGAGTACGGGTCTTTGTATAAATTTTTTAAACATCTTTATTGTTTTAAGTCAGCATAAATCATTTCTGATTTTTGATTATTAGCTTTAATCTCACTTCCTTCTTTTAGAGAAGCTACTCCTTCTAATACAATTTCATCTCCTGTTTTTAAGCCGCTTGTCACTACGTAATAGTTTTTGGCAGTGTTTTCAAGGATCGTAATATTGACATTTTTTGTTTTGCCATCTTTTCCTACTACTACAGCAAAAATTTTATCCTGAAGTTCAAATGTTGCACTTTGAGGAACAATCATAGCGTCTTTTACTTCACTCGGAATTCTTACTGTTGTACTGCTTCCACTTCTAATAATTCCTTTTGGATTTGAGAAACGAGCTCTAATATTTACAGTTCCTGTTTCGGTATTAATCAGCCCGTTTACAGTTTCTATTTTTCCTTTTTGATCGTAAGTTGAACCATCTGAAAGTAATAAAGAAACATCCGGCAGACTTTTAATTTTCTGACTTAACGATATTCCAGTATTATCTTTAGTAAAGTTTAAAAGTGCTTTTTCATTCATAGCAAAATAAGCATACACATTTCCTATGCTCGAAACTGTTGTTAAAGCTTCGGCAGTATTAGAACTTACTAAACTTCCTAAACGAAATGGGATTGAACCTACAACGCCGTCAACTGGACTTGTTACTGTTGTATATCCTAAATTGATTTTGGCATTTACCAAAGCTGCATTTGCCTGCGCTAAAGCTGCTAATGCCGATTCATAAGTATATTGAGCTGATTCTAAATCGTATTTGCTTATAATACCTTTTTCGACTAATGGTTTTACTTTGTTAACTGCAAGTTTTGCAGTACTTAAGTCTGCCTGTGCACTTTTAATGCTTGCTGCAGCAGTTCGTACTTGCTGCTCATATTCTGGTGCACTGATTTTAAACAATGGCTGGCCTGCTTTTACTACCGCACCTTCATCAACAAAAATTTTGTCAATATAACCTTCAACTCTTGGGCGAATATCTATATTCTGCTGTCCTTGAATACTAGCAGGATAATCGCTGTTTAGTGTAGCCGATTCTGGCTGTAATGTCAGCGTTTTATACTCTTTAACTTGTGGTACGCCTCCGGCTTGAGCCGATTTATCATTTTTATTACCACAAGATGCGATAATAATTGATGCTGCGAAAATGCTTAAAAACGATTGCTTATTCATTGTTAAAATGTGTAATTATCTATTTATTAGTAAGCAAAAGAACTAAAATACACTACGCGAAAAATAGGAAATAGACGAAAAGCAAAAGACAATCGATAGAGATCAGCTGACAGCCGATGAAATTTTTCAGAAATTAAACAACTGTTTAATTTCTAAACTCATCGGTTATAATGAGGTTTATAAAGTCTCTAAATCTCTTTTTAGCGATTGCTTTTATATCCTATTTAAATAAAATGTAATATTGTCATAAAAAAAGAAAAACATATAATGGCTTCAAACATTTTTAGACCTTATTTATTTACCGGACTGCATATTTTGAGCTGGTTGTTATTGGGATTTATCATGTTGTTTTACATCCCTTTAACCTGGAATGTAGTGCTTCCAACGGTTTTTTGGATTTGGCAGATAATAGTGCTGTTTTTATTAATAATTGTTTTCTATTCGAATGCCCGAATTATAGTTCCAAAAACCATAATAAAAGATAATACTTCACCATTTTTGCTGTGGGCTTTGCTGATTGTTTTTGCCATGCAGATCATTGCTTATTTTTATACATCGCAAACAGATCTTCACAGTAAAATACGCTTGGTTTTAGGATTAAGAAAGTATAAAAGTCCTTATTTTGACAATTATGTTTTAATGCTGACTTTATTGGTTCTAGGAATCAGTACGAGCTGGGCGATGCTGCAACATTGGCAAAAAGCGGCTCAGCATAAGCAAAAGCTCGAACAGGATAAAACAATGGCTGAACTAGCAATGCTTAAAGCTCAAATAAATCCGCACTTTTTCTTTAATTCCCTTAATAGTATTTATTCGCTGACTTATACTGATATTGAAGATTCCAGAAATGCACTGCATACTTTAAGCCGAATGATGCGTTACTTACTTTATAGCACTGAAGAAACGACAACTTTACTAAAAGAAGCTGACTTTATGAAGGATTTTATTGCTTTAATGAAACTTCGTGCCAACAGTAAACTTACTATTACAACTGATATCCCGCAAAAAATTCACGATTACCCAATAGTTCCAATGTTATTACTACCTTTAGTAGAAAATGCCTTTAAACATGGTGTTCATGCTACTGATAAAAGTGAAATACATATTTCTCTGAGGCAGAAGGACAGCACATTAGAATTTGAAGTAGAAAATACATATTTCGAAAAATCTTCAACCACAAATGAAGGCGGTATTGGGTTAACAAATACAAAACGCAGACTGCATTTAATTTACCCTGACAAGCATACTTTAAAAGCCGGTATTGCCCCAAATGGCAAATACAATGTAAAACTGCACTTAACTTTAGATTAACGATGGTATTAAAATGTATAGCTGTAGACGATGAACCACTCGCATTAAAGCTCGTGGAAACTTTTATTGAGCAAACGCCTTTTTTACAATTGAGCGCAAGCTGTGATAATGCAGTTGAAGCTATGGCTTTGATTCGCGATAAACAGCCAGATCTTGTTTTCTTGGATATAAACATGCCAAATTTAACCGGCATGGAACTCGCTCGACTTTTGCAAGACCAGCCGGGATCACTGCCGCGAATTGTTTTTACAACAGCTTACAACCATTATGCAATAGAAGGTTATAGAGTAAATGCTGTAGACTATTTGTTAAAACCTTTTAGTTATGAAGAGTTTTTACGCGCCGCAAACAAAGTACTGCAATTAACAGAAGATAACTCTAACCAATTTCAGTCTATTACTGCCGATGATGAGTTTATTTTCTTAAAAGTAGAATATCAATGGGTTAGAATTTCTTTAAAGCATATTTTATATATAGAAAGTTTGAAAGATTATGTAAAAGTACATCTCGATGATTCTCAAAAAACTGTGCTCTCACTTATATCCTTAAAAGCACTGGAAGAAAAACTGCCTTCAACCAAATTTATGAGAGTTCACCGCTCATTTATTGTTTCGCTGGATCAAATTACTGCTATTAGTAAAAACTCCCTTTTTATTGGAAAATTTGAAATTACAGTAGGCGAGCAATACAAAGAAACTTTTAAAACCATCGTAGATAAATGGTTAAAATAAAATTGAAATAGAATATCATGGAAAAAAGATCAAACAAATATCATTTGACATTAAGTCTAAAACAATATGCAAATGGTGAAACAGAACCCGCAAAAGAACTTGGACTGGAGTTTAGTAATCACGATGAAATCTTTGGAATCATAGAAAAAATAAAAGACAAAAACATATTCGATAATCCGCATGAAGCAACACAGTTTGCAGTAGGTTTAAAACTATTTAATGAAATACACATCAAGCATCGCAAAAATCCTTTGTTTGACGAATTAAACGAAGTGTTTCCTATCTTCATGAAAAAGCTTAAAAGTTTATAATTTTATACATAAAAACAGCCAAACCTGATAATCAAGTTTGGCTGTTTTTTTATTGTCCTAATTCATGATCATTTTTTATTAACACATAGAAACATAGCTTCATTTTCGGTAAAAGAATACAAAAGAGAAATTTATTCCTCTAACATAGTCGTCTTTGTGCATTTAAGATAAGTGAAATGCCTTTTTTAAGTAATCAATCCCGATAGCTATCGGGAATGTTTCTATGTGTTTAATGATTATACTACGGTAATTATTCCGCTTAACTAATTCAAATCATTAACTAATTTTAAAATAGTACTAAGTTCGCTGCTTTCTTTTTCAGTTAACGGTAATAACGGTTTTCTTAATTTTCCACCGTCAATTCCCATAGTATTCAAACCAGATTTTATTGCTCTTGGAAGTCCTTTTTCTACAATAAACTTCAATAAATTGATCTGCTTATAAAATACTTTTTGAGCTTCTTTTAAATCATTGTTCTGAATGGCGTTGTATAGGGCAATATTCAATTTAGGAATTAAATTGGGAGCTGCTGTACACCAACCCGCTGCTCCTGCAGCAAATGCAGAAAGCGCCAGCGGATTAGATCCGTTGTAAAAAGCAACATCTTCGCCTAACTCCTTCTTCAAATAATGCATTCTTTGAACATCGCCTGTACTTTCCTTAATCATCGTAACATTCGGAATTTCAAGAAGTCTTTTCAATAATGCAGGCGACATATCAATTCCTGCTGTAGCTGGATTATTGTAAGCCATTATTGGAATCGAAATTTGTTTTGCTACAGCATCATAATGTTTGACAATTTCGTCATCGCTTAGTTTCCAATAACTCATCGGAATAATCATTACAGCATCGGCTCCCGCTTTCTCGGCAGTTTTTGCGTGATAAATAGTTCTTTCAGTCGTTAAATTTGAAACCCCTACTAATATTGGAACCCGCCCTTTTGTCTGCTCAACAGTTGCTTCGGTAATAGCCTCTTTTTCTTCATCATTCAAATAAGGCATAACTCCTGTACTTCCCAGTGGAGCAACTGCGTGAGATCCTGATACAATTAACCGCTCTAATAATTGCTTATAAAGCTTAATATCAACTTTTTCATTTTCATCAAATGGCGTAATTGGATAGGCAATAATACCTTTAAACTGTTTGTTTTTCATTTCTTTTCTTTTTTTATAGATCTCTTCCCTCTTCTTCTCTAAGTGCAACTCCTAAATTTTGCAATTGCGGTGCATTTTCAGTCGCAATGTATTTTGCATTTTCAGTATTGCTTAAATTCTGATGTCTGTGCCATGTCCAAGCCGGAATATAAACTGCATCTCCAGCCTTCCACTCTACTTTTTGATCTTCGATTTCAGTATATCCAGAACCTTCAATTACATACAACAATGTTTCATAAGTATGTCTATGTCTATTCGTTAATTGTCCAGGCAATAATCCTCCAATAGTCATACTTACATTTTTACTTGGCAGATCGACAAAAAACACTGGATGTTTTCTTTCTGTAGAAAACTGATCATGAACACCTGCTTTTTCAACATTTCTATGAATTAATTTTTCAGGCATTACAAAACTTGGTCTTGCATAAGTTTGATGAAAATCTTTTGATGAGAATTTTTTTTCTTTAGTTTCCATGTTCATTAAATTTTAGTTGATGCATTATTGCGTGACAAAAATATTGTAACTTTGGACTGCACAGACAACACAGTTTTATAACAAACAACTAGTCCAGATGTTACGACCATGGCAATTTGAAATTCAATTAGATAAGAAATCCGATAAAGCACTTTATCTGCAAATTGCCGATGCTATTATCGTCGCAATTAAGTCACACAAACTTACTTCAGGGAATGCTTTACCTGGAAGTAGACAACTTGCTGGTTTACTGAACGTAAACAGAAACACGGTCATTGAAGCATTAGACGTTTTAACCGCCGAAGGCTGGCTCATTACAATCGATAGAAAAGGCACTTTTATTGCAGATTTATCACCTGATATGCTCTGTGATAAAAAGAACGATTCTCAGATTAACACATCGATAACGGAAGCAAAAACGCATCTTGTTTTTGATGATGGACTACCCGACAGCAGTCTTGCGCCAATGAATGATCTTGCTCGTGCTTACAGGGAGATTTTTAATAGAAAATCCCGAAGACAAATTATGGGATACAGCACTGAACTTGGTGATATTGAATTTAGAAAAGCGATAGTCCAGATGCTAAATTTTAAAAGAGGAATGAACGTTTCGGCAAATGAAATCTGTATTACAAGAGGAAGTCAAATGGCAATGTATCTAGCAGCTCATTGTTTGCTAACTAAAGATGATTTTGTGATAATCGAGAATCCCGGCTACAAACCTGCTTGGGAAGCTTTTGAAAATGCAGGTGCAAAATTGCTTCCAGTAAGTGTCGAATCAGATGGTTTAGATTTACATGAAGTTGAAGCTTATCTAAAAAAACATAAAAATATAAAAGCCATTTATGTTACACCGCATCACCAATTTCCAACGACGGTTACAATGAGCTTGAAAAAAAGACTGAAATTAATCGAATTATCCAATCAATATAATTTTACAATTATTGAGGATGACTACGATAACGAATTTCATTTCGGACAACGACCAATTTTACCAATTTCGAGTTACAGCAAAGCAAAAAACTTTGTTTATATAGGCACGTTAAGCAAAATTGTAGCTCCTGCACTGCGAATTGGTTATCTGGCAAGTTCAGTAGAAAACGTAGAGAAAATTGGAAAACACAGAAAAATCATCGACGTTCAAGGTGATAATATCATGGAAGAAGCGGTCTTAAACCTTATTAACGAAGGCAAAATAAAAAGACATCTCAAGCGAACGAGCTTAATTTACAAAGCAAAAAGAGATTACTTTGAAAGCCTTTGCAAACTGCATCTTAAAGACAAAATTACTTTTATAAAACCAGAAGGCGGTTTGGCTTTTTGGATTGTTCCAAGTCCAGAAACCAATCTTCAAAAAGTCTGTGATGAATTGTTAACCAAAGGAATCAAAGTCATGAATCCTGAGAAGTTCAGTTTTGAAAAGCCTGTTTTAGGTCTGCGTTTAGGTTATGCCTCTCTCAGTGAAAAACAACTAGAAGAAGGCATTATTGCGCTCTCTAAATATCTATAAACTAATTAAATACTTTTTTCAACATATAGTCCCGATAGCTGTCGCGCAATGTCATTAAGTTAAGGATTACATGATGTAATTAGTCCTAGTTTTTGATTGCTTCACTTGTTCGCCTTTCAGGCTTGGGTAATGACTTTTAATTCTAGATATAATAAACATCGTAAAATCAACATTCATTGAAATTATACTATTTAAAAAAAGCTCCAGCGGAGCGGAATATGTATAGAAAATTAGATACCCCGTGATTTCAAGCTCCGAAGGAGCAGAACATGTATTTTTCAAAAATATGTCGCTCCTCTGGAGCTTTTTGTGCGTGGAAATAAATTGTGCTATAAATATTCCGCTCCGCTGGAGCTTTCAAAACAAAAAAATGTGCAATAACCTACTGGTACTCAATAAAAAAAACGCATAACTTAATAACATTGAACTATCTGTATGGTTTTTAAGCATTCGAAAAAAGGCGTTCCTCTTATTTTAAGTATACAGAGCTATGTGCAGAAATGTATTTCTCTTTTATATTCTTTTATAGAAAATGTACCTATGTTTCTATGTGTTTAATAAAATTTTATTCATCGGAATAAAACCAATAGAAAGGATCATTGCGCTCTTTAAATATCTACAAAACAAAAAAAGACTGAAAACACATGATTTTCAGTCTATACTAAATTGAGAAACCTAAGTTAATTACAATTTTCCATTTCAATAATCGAAAAGCCATTTTTACGAATTTGATTTTCAACTTCTAAAGGCGCTTTATCGATATGACAAAATCTGCATTCTTTAGAAGTTAAAGGCTGACCTTCCTGCGAAACACTTTTTAGATACGTTTTTCCATATTCAAAAACCTGTTCTGTATCGCTTGTATTTTCATCAACCAAAATGTCAAAATGCATAATCTCTCCGTCTTTTCGGGTAACATAAGTATCCCATACTGCTACTTTCATCTTGTTTTTATTATTTTACATATTGGGTGCCATTATTTAAACTCATAGAAACATAATATGCTAGTCTCAAAAAGATATTTCAGTTATTCTAAATATACTTAGTCAACTAAGTGAGAGAAACGAATTTCTCTTTTATATTCTTGTATCGCACAGAAAATCTATTTTTCTATGTGTTAAACCCTATTTTATTAATTAGACCCAATAAATTATTACATATAAATTATTCTAAAATTAAAGGCTATAAAACCTCTTTAGATAATTTCTAAAGAGGTACTTATATCTATCCAATTACATCAGCAATTGAGGCTCCAAAATTAATATGAAGCACATTTCCGTTTGGAGTTACTAAGGCAGGTACAGATTGTACTCCTGCTTTTTGAGCTTCTGAAATTCTCGCTCTGTCTTCTCCAATGTTTACTACTTCAACATCTTTAACTAAATTTAAAATGTCGTGTTCGGCACTTACACAAACTGGACAGCCGGCGTGATAAAAAATTGATTTGCTCATTTTTACTTGTTTTTAATTTGACTTTATTGCCATGACAAAATTAGAAAGGATATAAAGCCATTAAATAATCCAGTTTTCTCATTTATAGAAGAAACTGGACCATTTGAAATACTCAAAACTGGATCTTTTTTACGCTTCATAATGCTTTTAACTTTGCAGCTATGAAGGAAGATACTATTTACAATTTAAAGCAAGTTCATCAACGTATTGAAGATGCCTGCAGACTTTCTAACCGAAATACATCAGATGTACAGTTATTATTGGCGACTAAAACTGTCCCTGCAGACAAAATACGAATTGCAATAGAAGCTGGCGAAACTCTTATTGGCGAAAACAAAATGCAGGAACTTCGCGATAAAGATTCTGGTTTAAAAAATTTAAATATCGAACGTCATTTTATTGGACATCTTCAAACCAACAAAGTCAAAGACGTTTTAAAATATGCAGCCTGCATTCAATCTTTAGACCGATTATCTTTAGCGGAAGAACTAAATAAACAATTACTAAAAGAAGACAGAAGCATCGATGTTTTTATTCAAGTAAACACCTCATTTGAAGAAAGTAAATTTGGACTTGCACCAAATGAAGTTGTCTCTTTTATTAGAGAAATAAAAAAGTACAAAACTTTAAATATAAAAGGTTTAATGACGATTGGTTTATTAGACGTTGAGAAAGAAAAAATGCGTCCGTCCTTACAATTACTTAGAAAAATAAGAGAAGAAATTTATGATGCTCAAATTGAAGGTATAACGCATTTAAAGCTTTCAATGGGAATGTCTCAAGATCTTGAACTGGCTATCGCCGAAGGTTCTAATATGGTAAGAGTAGGAACTTCAATATTTGGTAATCGTTTTCTAGGAAAAGAAATATGGAATGAAAATATTGCAGAATAAAGCATAATTTTGCATCTAATAAAACACACAAATGAATCTGTACGAACTTGTTGTAAACGATACTGAAAAAATTGCACTTAATGATTTGCTTTTCAGCGAAGAAAATAAAACGGCATTACTTAACACAATCAAAGAGCATAAGTATATTGACGAATTAAAAAAATACAACCTCAACGTCGACAATAAAATACTGCTTTACGGTCACTCCGGCTGCGGTAAAACTACAACAGCAAAAGCTGTAGCAACAGCTCTAAATAAAAGCATTGTTATTATCAACCTCAGTACTTTAATCAATGCTAAAATCGGGGAAACTTCAAAAAATGTAAAGGCTCTTTTTGACAAAGCGATTCGCGAAAAAGCGGTTTTATTTCTAGATGAATTTGATCAAATTGGCAGAAGCCGAGAAAGTGACGATAAAGATGTTGCCGAAATGAGACGTTTGGTAAATACTATCATTCAGTTAATTGATTATTTCCCAACAGATAGTTTGTTGATTTGTGCTACAAACTTTTACAACAGTATTGATTCAGCCTTACTTCGCAGGTTTCAAATTAAGCTAAAATTTGAAATGCCCAGTAAAAACGAACTGAATGTTTATTATGATAAAATACTTGATGTTTTTCCTGCCCATTTACAGGATATTTCACGTAAATATGATATTTCATATGCCGAAGCAAAAGATTACGTTCACACGACAATGAAAAGACAAATTATTGCTGAATTGGAACTTCAAGTACAAAAGAAACTTATTGAAACTATTTCATAAAAAAAAATGCCTCAAGAATTTGAGGCGTTTTCATTTTATAGAATAACTATTATTAAGCTTTAGCTTTTCTTTTTACAGTACAGCCAATTTCTTTAGTTTGTGTTACAGCAGGTTTTTGATTGCTTTTTAAAGCTGCAATTACATCTTCGGCATATTTTACTTTATCTGCTTTTGTACCTTCCGGATCATTATCAATCGCGCCAACATATTCTACCACATTTCCTTTTGCAGTTTTAGAAACGATAAAGATGTGAGGCGTACGTTTTGCACCATACTCATCGGTAATTTTTTGTCCTGGATCTAACAAGTACGGAAAAGGATATTTTTTTTCTTTTGCCAAATCCTGCATCTTGTCAAAAGTATCCGCTTTAGAAGCTTCTGGATCGTTAGGGTTTATTGCAATTACAGGATACCCCTGTGGTTTAAACTTTTTATCTAAATCAATTATTCTTTGTTCGTAACCTACTGCGTAAGGACACGTATTACAAGTAAAAACTACTATATAACCTTTTGCTTTTGGAAAACTTGCAAAAGAAACATCTTTATTATCTACATTTTTCAGTTTAAAATCTGGAGCAGTATCACCAGCTTTAAGCGTTGTTGTTTGAGCCTGAGCTAGAAAGGCAGAGAACGCCAGCATTAATAAAAGAATTATTTTTTTCATGGTTTTTGGATTTACAGTTTTTTATATTCAGTTAATAATTGTTCGTAAGTAAATTCACTTTCAACAAACTTTCGCTTGCCATTTTTTATAAAAAGCGTTGCCGGAATACTTCCTGACCAACTTGGGTCGATACGATCGATAAATTCCTGCGGACTTCCTTCATTCAATAGAAATACTTCGTTTTTCAGATTTTTTCTTTTCACAAACGGAATCACATTCGACTTCAGCTTCGATTTAAAATCTAAACTTACCAGTAATACCGCCAATTTATCTGATTTGTGTTCTGCACTCAATTTTTCAAAATGAGGTAATTCTTTTATACAAGGCGCACACCAAGTTGCCCAAAAATTAACCACATAAGTACTGTCTTTTCCCTTTTCAATTCTTTCGTTAAGCTGATCTATTGTAAGCAGTTTTACATTTTGACTATACGATGAAACTGAAAAAACAACAAATAGAAACAGATAAAAAACAGACTTAATTTTCATGATTTACAATACTTTAGAATTAATTTGTGCCTCACAAATATAAACTAATGAAGTTTTAGTTTTTGTTAATGAAAGTCTAATACTAGAAAAAACGTTGAGTATAATTAGACTATTTAGTAAAAAAATGCTCCAGTGGAGCATAATATTTATAGTAATTATATCCCCATGATTTCAAGCTCCAGAGGAGCGAAACATTTAATTTTTTAAAAATATGCCGCTCCTCTGGAGCTTTTTTTTGGGCATGGAAATAAATTGTGCTATAAATATTACGCTCCGCTGGAGCTTTCACAACAAATAAATACTACTTTCCAGTTACTACATTCAAATTGTTAACAAACAAGAGCGTTTCTCCATTATCCATTTTAGTAAGAGATAAAATTCCGTTTTTATTCTCGTCAATTCCGTTTATTCTAAAACAGAATTCATTACCATCTCTGTCCATGAAAGTTAAAAACTCGGTAGTATCGCTTGAATTGTTTTGACAGCGATTAGAAATGGTATAACCATACATTACTTTAAAAACGTCCTTATCGTAATTATAGATTTTCTTGTCTTGCGTAAAAATCCATTTTGTATTTCTATTCCTGTCGGCATACCAAGTTCCAATAATTTTCTTTGAGGAAGGGTCTTGTATTTGATTGCTCCCAAAACTTACAGGAAATTGCAGCAGCATCAATAAAATTAAAAACAGCTTTTTCATATTCTATTCCAGTTTTCAGACTTCAAAAAAGTCTTATTTATGATTACTTAGTCAAACATTCTATTTCTCCAAAAACAATTCTAATTGCTTAAAAACAGGAATTAAAGATTTTCCTTTTTCAGATAAAGTATATTCAATGTGAAGCGGTTTCAGTTTGATAACCTTTTTATCTAAAAGTTCAAAATCTTCTAGTTCCCGAAGTGCGACTGCGATCGATTGTTTATTTGATCCTTTTAAATCTCTTAAAAGTGTATTGAAACGCAGCGGACCATCTACAGCCAATAAAAAAATCTGTGGTTTCCATTTACCTGATAACAACTTCAAAAGTCCTTGTGCTGGACATTCGTTGTCTTTTTCTGTTTTATTTTCTGTAGTCATCTTTTTTAGACTAATTGACTTGTGATTAAATACGGACGAACTTTGTTATGTAAAAATATAAATTAAAACCTAAAGCAAGAATTATAAACAGTAATTATGAAAATACTTTCGCTGTTATTAATCCTGATTTTCAGTGCGAGCTGTCAATCGCAAACTAATTCTAAAATGAACGACAATAAAACAAATCCGTTACTGTGCGACACTGAAAGCGGTATGTGTGAAATGCCAATTAGCGAAGCATCAAATGAAACAACGGTTATTAAAACAGATAATAAGCCTGTAAAAATTATTTATTATACAGACCCAATTTGTTCTTCATGCTGGGGAATTGAACCGCAATTGAGAAAACTAAAACTGGAATATTCCGAATATTTTGAAATAGATTACAAAATGGGCGGTTTGCTTCCTGATTGGAGTTACAACAGCGGCGGAATCAGTAAACCATCAGATGTTGCGCATCATTGGGATGAAGCGAGTCTGCATTATCAAATGCCAATTGACGGCAATGTTTGGCTTGAAGATCCTTTGAGTTCTTCCTATCCTTCTTGTATTGCTATGAAAGCGGCTCAAATTCAGAGTAAAGAAAAAGCAGTCATTTTTATGCGTATCCTTCGTGAGAAATTATATCTCGAAAAAAAGAATATCGCTAAATGGGAAAATATTGCTGAAGCTGCCAAAATTGCAAATCTTGATATTGAAAAACTAAAAAATGACTATGATGGAGATGCTAAAAAACTTTTTCAGGAAGATTTAAATTTAGCAAAAACACTTGGCGTTAGAGGTTTTCCAACCTTATTTTTTGCTGATAAAAACAACAATCAACTCACTGTTTACGGTTCTAAACCATATGCTTATTATGAAAATGCTTTGCTGGCATTATATCCTGAAGCAAAAAAGAAAACCTTTAAAAATGATAATCCATTATCTCTTTTTGAGATTTATCCAACATTGGCTCCAAAAGAATATGCCGTGATTTTAGATATTTCATATAATCAGGCGGAAGAAATACTTGATAAATTATTTAAGGATGGAAAATTGGGGAAAATATCTGTAAAAAATTATTCACTTTATTTTAGAAGTTAGTTTTTTGGACCGAAGCCATAAAGATCAATTTCTTTATGGCTTTTTTAATGTTTATACTTAACTGCAAGCTGTAATTTCTTTTAATTTCAGAACTTAACCTAACTACCTGAAAATTATGCAGCTATATTCTATTTTTCTATAAAATCTTTTTCATTTTTTAAAGTACCTTTGTAATTATGCCGAAAACCAGTGAGAATTAAACACCTCTAAATCAACTATAAAAGAGGTCTTTTTCTATATTTTCGGAATGCATAAAAAACTTTGGAAGCTAAGAAATAATGAAAAAATAGAAAAGTTATGAAAAAGCTAAACAACCAAGATTATGGTCTTAGAGACCCTGATTTTATGGATCAAGAAAATTTTGATTATACTGTAAATTTTTCACCTGACGAAGATCCATATCAATACCAAGAAGAGTTTATCGATGACGGACGAAATCAAACGACTGATTTTACAGGAAACGAATCGATAAGAATGGAAAACATTCCTAACGAAGAACGAATTATAAACGAAGATCGTTCGGTAACTAATGACAGCGAGAAAGCAAATCAAGAAAAAGATCACAGTACTAATGAACTAAACTATGAAAGTGATTTAGAAAAAGAAAGAGATTTAGATGAGGATGAAGATTTAACTGATTTTGATGCCGAACATTATCCAGAAAATCATCCTAGAGCCTAATAACAGACAAATTTTAGAACAGAATACTTTATAATAGAAAATAAGAATCCATGCTTTAGGATACAATTAACGTTTTTATCGTTTACTATTATAAACTTTTGTTAAACGCTCTCTGAGGATTGATTTTGGCTAGATTTTCGCCGATCTTTATAATCTTACTATTTCTTTTAGGTTTAAATCCGTGAAAAAAAATCATCGATTAAAACTAGAATAAACGTAACATTTTTATTACATTAGACAAAATTAGGTATCATTAAATAAATTATCATAATTATGGAAAAACTAAATTTTATAGACCCATTATTACACGGAATTAAACCTGAAAAAAAAGATTATAAAGACTACAGGCCATCAGTTAAACATTTAGTATTTGCAGGATTAGGCTCTCTTTTAGCTGGAGCTGTACTTAAAAAAGCCGGACAAAATAAAACTGCTGCAGTAGTAGGAAGTCTTGCTGTACCTTTGCTTGCAGCTGCCTGCTATAAAAAAATAACAGAGACTTCTAAAGAAAAAAAAGAAAAAACAGACAGCAGCGGTATCGAATATAATTATTAAGCATCGCTTTAAGTTTCAGTTTATGAATACTTAAAATATAAAGCAAAAAACACCTGCAAACTCACAAGTTATAATCTGATAACATAGTGAATTTGCAGGTGTTTTTTTTTTAAGTTTAAAAGTGACATTTGAACTAAATATTTAGGCCAGATTTATATTTCCTTCTACCCAGTTTAGTGCTTTATTAAAAGATTCTTTTCTAAAACCGTGAAATTCGCCTGGAACGACATAGCTGAATCCGTTTGCAAGCGAAATTATTTCTTCAGAATCTGATACAATCGCCGCTCTATTCCATTTTCCAAGATTCTTAAGACCAAGCAGCGCTTCTTGAAGCCACTCGCCTGCTGTAAATTTTTCTACTTCAGTATCTAAAACCAGTAAAAAATTAATTTCATTAGTCTGCTTTACTAAATGCTCGACGGCAGGAACAACAACAATTAAAAAATCTTCTTTTGTCATTTCTGCCAATGCTCTAAAAGCAACTAAATTATCAGTTGTGTCAATTTGATGTATCATAATATTACACTTTTTGAGTTATTATTTTTGAGCCTGCCAAGTCTTATTCCTTAAAAAATTTTTATTAGAATTTTACCATTAGAATAGTAAAAGGCAACTCAAATTTACCATTAGTTTTTTTATTTTTCATTACACTCTTTCATTCGTTTTTTACAAGATTACAATTAGGGAATTAATACTGCTCTCCCTTTTATTTGTCCGTGTCTTAGCTTATCATAAACTTCAACCGCTTGATCCAAATTGTATTTTTCAACTTCAATATGAATCTTCTTTTGAAGCGCAAGCCCAATTACTTCCATTAATTCGGTTCTAGAACCCCAATAAGGATTTGTTAAGCTTACGCCAAAAGGCAGACCATTCATATTGTATTCATAATTTCCGCCGCCAAGACCAACAATCGTTAAATCACCGTCTAGTCCAATTATTTTTGTTCCTAAATCTATTGTAGAAGTAGCACCAACAAAATCGATTACGACTTTGGCTTTTTTAATTCCTGTAATCTTCTTTATTTGTTCTGCCGCATCTTTATCTGTAGAATTAATAGCATAAGAAGCACCTAGTTTTTTAGCAAATTCAAGTCTTTCAGGAGTTATATCGCAGGCAATAATAGTCGAGCCGCACATTTCTGATAAAATTTGAAGAGCAACATGCCCCAATCCGCCAACTCCAATTACAACTACATATTCATCGGGCATCAGCTTATGTAATGATCGCTTAATAGCAGAGTATGGAGTTAGAGCAGCATCTGTTAAAGGAGCAGCAATAACTGGATCTAAATCATGAATTGGAACGAGTAAACGTGAAGAAGGCACCAGCATGTAATCAGCCATTCCGCCATTTAATCCAAGTCCGCCGCCAAAAGCCATTTCAGACTGGTGATCACAGTAATTTTCGTTAGAATGCTGACAAGGTTTACAATGCCCGCATCCCCAAGGACCGTAGACCAAAACTGCATCTCCTTTTTTAAATCCTTTTACATCTTCTCCTATTTCTTCTATCCAGCCTGCGTTTTCATGCCCCAATGTAAAAGTAATACCAGATACAATGCCATCATCAATTATATGTAAATCTGAATGGCATACTCCAGCACCTCCAATCTTTAATAATACCTCATCGCCCTTTGGAGATGGTTTTTCTAAATCGTTTACTATTCTCACATCTTTATGCCCAAAAAAACGCACTGCTTTCATAAGATTTTTTTTATAAGTTAGTTTAGTAAATTTAATCAAATAAATTTCAACTATCACATTTTCAAGGCTATTTATACATTTCTTAACGCTATCTAAAACAAGAATTAAAAGCACAACTAACAAGTGTAGAAACACAAAAACCTATTTCTTTAAAGAAATAGGTTTTGTCAAAAAAATAAAAAATAAACTAACACAACATTCTAATTGTCTTCTAATACCACATTATAAACTCTATTGGTCTATTTTAGAGTACCTGCAACTATTTTATTGTTGTTATTATAGTTTTATCTCGTACAGTTTATAAATGTCGAATTTTAAAAAATGAGCCGTATTTACATTCATTAAAAACTTAAACAATAAAAAAACTATGCTTGATATAAACTTAGTAAGAAGCTGCAATTTTAGAACTTTAAAATGCTATTATGTTTATGGCATTGTTACTAAATCATAATGTTTCGGAATTCTGATAAAATATTTCATGCTTTCTTTTATGAATTACATTAAGAAACGAACATATCTTAAATAAAAAATGGCTGTCATTTTGTGACAGCCATTTTTCTATTCTAAATTTAAAATCGAGGCAAGTTCATCATAACTTCTAAAGAGCACTGCTCCCTCCTTTTCTAAATCAATATCATTATATCCGTTTGCAAAACCATACACTTTAAAACCTCCATCTATTCCGGCTCGTACACCTGCAACGCTATCTTCAACCACAATGCAGTCTTTTACATCAAAACCCATTTCTTTGGCTGCGTGCAAAAAGATTCCTGGTTCTGGCTTCCAACTCCCAATTTGATAGGAACTGAATATTTTATTCTCGAATTTATCCAGCAAACCAGCAACCTCAAGATTTAAGCAAATTTTTTCGACTGGTCCGCTTGAGGCGACACAATACGGAATTGTAAGTTTTTCTATAAATGAAACAATTCCTTCCATTGGTTTAACCTGCGTTTTAAAAGCACTAAAACTTCGCTGGCGGAATTCTGTTTCAAAAGTTTCTGGAAGTTTTTTAGCAATAGTTTCTTCAATATACTTGAAACAATCTTTTAACTTACGACCGTTGAAATTACGATATGCATCTTCAATTTTCATTTCAAATCCGTGCTCTGCTGCCATTTCCAGTAATACTCCATTACCAATTTTCTCTGTATCTACTAAAACACCGTCACAATCGAAAATAATACATTTAACCATTTTTATTGATTTTCATTTAATTACAATTTTAACTTACTCAAAAGCTAGTTCGTGTAAATTACAGAATATAATTCACTTCGCTGCCACATTATTATAGATGGAAAAAAACTACTTTCTGGCTGGAGAATAATTCTCTTTCAAAATAATTTCAAGCGGAATATAATGTATTTGCTCTGTATCTTCTTTTAAAACTAATTTTTTATATAAATAATGAATTGCCATATAACCTTGATCTTCGGGTCTTTGATTGATTAAAAAATCGATTACGCCTTTGTTTAGATATTCTATATTTTCTTTTAATAAATCATAGCCAATAATACGGATGCCTTTTATATTGTTTTGTTCTAAAAACTGGGCCGCAATGTAGGCTCTCGAATTGGGCACAAAAATGCTGCTTATCTCAGAAAACATTTCAAGATTTAGTTCCTCAATCTTCGAATCTTTTAGAGTAACTTCTGAAAATTTAAAATTTGTAAGTTCGTTATTGTCTTCAAAAAAAGAATAAAATCCTTTTATTCGCTGCAAATAAACGGATGTACTTTCGATTTCTTGGGTGATTTTAAAAATCAAAACATGTCTTTCATTTTTTACTGCAAAACTTATGAGTCTTCCTGCCAAATAACCGCTCTGAAAAGCATCTTGACCTACATAAGCATATTCATTGTTGTCTGAAATATTCGAATCGATCATCACAACTGGAATATTCTTCTTTTTGTATTCCTTTAAAAAACGGACTGAATCTTCCTGAAAAATGGGCGCAAAAAGCAATCCGTCGCACTCAAAGTCCATCACTTTTTTTACTGATTCTCTAAAAGAAACTATATTGTAATCATAATAGAAATAATCCAAAACAATTCCGAATTTACTAAACTCTGCAGCTGCTTTTTCGATTCCTTCAGCCTGACTGCGCCAATATTCAAGATTCTCGTGTTTGGGAAGAAAAACGGCAAAGTGAAATTTCTTATTTAAAGCCAGATTACTCGCTAAAATATTACGTTTATAACCAAATTCTTCGATTATGGCATTGACTTTATCTACAGTTTCTTGTGCTGCTTGTCCGCGATTATGAATAATTCGGTCAACAGTTCCTGGAGAAACATTAGCTAATTCGGCAATTTTCTTTATTGTTATGATATTGATTCTTTTTAAGTTAAAATGATAAAAGCTCTATTGTAAAATTCTATTTTTTTAAGCAAAAATAGGTTGTTATACTTTACATTTTACATACATTTGTAAAACACCGTGTGCGTACACGTAAAATTACACATTATATATAAACGGCAGAACCTTTTATACTATTAATTTCAAAAACTAAAAATTAAATCTTACCTCATGATAATAGATTCATTACATAATGCAGCAAAATATTACGGTCTGCATCCCAATTTTCAAAAAGCTTTTGAGTACGTAAATCAAACTGATATTGCAAGTCTTGAAACTGGTTCGTTTGAAATCAGCGAAGGCTTAAAACTTATTGTTATTCATGGCGATGGAAGTACTAGAGAAGAAAGTATCAAAGGTTTTGAATGCCATGATAAAAACATTGATATTCAAATTTCGATTCAAGGACCAGAAACTTTTGCATGGAAGCCAAGAGAAAAATGTGTAAAACCAAATGGTGATTACAGCGACGAAAGAGATGTTCGCTTTTTCTATGACAAACCAGATATGTTTTTTGAATTGCAGGAAAAACAATTTGCCATTTTATTTCCGGATGATGTTCACGCAGCTATGATTGGCGAAGGGTTCTTGAAAAAACTAGTTTTTAAAGTAAAGATCTAATTCCTCTTCGGGAAAAATCCAAATTCCAAATTCCAAGGAAAAAATTTAATCATTAAAATCAAACTTATATAATCTACTTTACTTTTCAAAAATTAGATTTTGGAATTTAAAGTATTGTATTTTAAATAAAACTAAATGGATTCAATATTTAATCTAAAAGGGAAAATTGCCCTTATTACTGGCGGTGCCGGCGTACTAGGCAGCAATTTTGCAAACGTTTTGGCTAAACAAGGTGTTATAGTTGGGATCGTTTCTCAATCTATTGAAAAAGCAGCAAAAACAGTACAGCAAATAGAAGCAAATGGCGGACAAGGTTTTGCGATTCAAGCAAATGTTTTGAATAAAGAGGATTTAGAAAAAGCGAAAGACTTTATTGTTGAAAAATACGGTCGTCTGGATATTTTAATTAATGCTGCGGGCGGTAATATGCCGGGAGCAACTGTACAGCCGGATCAAGCTGTTTATGATATGAAAAGCGATGATTTACAAAAAGTAGTCGATTTGAATATTATTGGAACTATGCTTCCAACTCAGGTTTTTTCTGAACTTTTCGCGAAGCAGAAATCAGGAAATATCATCAACATCTCATCAGCATCGGCACAAAGACCGTTAACGAGAGTTGTGGGATATTCGGCTTCAAAAGCGGCGATCGACAATTTTACACAATGGATGGCGGTTGAATTAGCGCAAAAATATGGCGAGGGAATTCGCGTAAATGCTATTTCACCTGGTTTTTTTATTGGAGAACAAAACCGAGCTTTATTATTAACTCCTGAAGGGAATCTAACTCCAAGAGGCGAAAAGATTATCGATCATACACCAATGGGAAGATTTGGAACGCCAGAAGATATTGACGGCGCTCTTTTATTCTTATGCAGTGATATGTCAAAATTCGTAACAGGAACAATCTTAAAGGTTGACGGCGGATTTGCAGCGACGAGTATTTAATAAACCAAATTACAAAACAACACAATACAAAATGGAACAAACATTAAGATGGTTCGGCCCAAATGATCCTGTTTCTTTACAAGATATTGCACAAACTGGAGCAACTGGAATTGTAACTGCTTTACATCATATTCCGAACGGAGAGGTTTGGAGCATTGACGAAATCAACAAACGAAAAGCTGCAATTGAATACCAAGACGGCGATCCTAAAAAAGGCGCTTCGGGGTTAACTTGGTCAGTTGTAGAAAGTATTCCGGTACATGAAGACATTAAAAAACAAACTGGAAATTATCTTCAATACATTGAAAACTATAAAGAAAGCATTCTCAATCTGGCTTCATGCGGTATTCAATGTGTCTGCTATAATTTCATGCCGGTTTTAGACTGGTCGAGAACTGATTTATCTTATACGGTTGAAGACGGCTCGAAAGCACTTCGTTTTGACATTAATGCTTTTGCGGCTTTTGAATTGTTTATTTTGAAAAGACCTGGTGCCGAAAAGGAATATTCACCAGAGCAGACTCAAAAAGCGAAAAGTTATTTTGAAGCCATGACTGATGAGGATAAGGTAAAATTACAGCGAAATATTCTTGCTGGACTTCCAGGCGCAGAAGAAGCTTATACTGTTGAGGATTTTTTAATTACATTAAGTGCTTATAATCATATTGACAGACAGGCTTTAAAAGACAATTTGTTTTACTTTTTAAAGCAGATTATTCCAGTTGCAGAGAGTAAAGGTGTTTTGATGGCCATTCATCCTGATGATCCTCCTTACCCAATTTTAGGCTTGCCAAGGGTGGTAAGTACTGAGGAGGATTTGATAGAATTAATGAATGCCGCGCCTTCAAAATCAAACGGATTTACGATGTGCACCGGTTCATACGGCGTTAGGGCTGATAATGATTTACCTGGAATTGTAAGACGTCATGGAGATAAAATGAATTTTATTCACTTAAGAAGTACACAAAGGGATGAAGAAGGCAGCTTTTATGAAGCGAACCATCTTGAAGGCGATGTAGATATGTATGAAGTGGTAAAAGCAATTATAGAGGTTGAAAAAAGAAACAACAACAAACTGCCAATGCGTCCAGATCACGGACATCAAATGTTGGATGATTTAAAGAAAAAAACAAATCCAGGATATTCTGCAATTGGTCGCTTACGTGGTTTAGCTGAATTAAGAGGGCTTGAAATGGGAATTAAAAAATCGCTTTAAAATTTTTCAATGTCGTTTTAGACTAAATTTAAGAGTCATTACCAATTCATTAACAAAAAACTAATTGTATTGATGTGATTTTTATTGACTATTAACTTACTTTGTACTTATTCTAAAAATTGTAATCCTATGAAAAAATTAAGTTTACTTGCAGTTACTTTATTTGCTGCATTTACAGTTCAAGCACAGGAAGTTGTAAAATTTGCTCCACTGGATGCAAGTCCTGTAGATATTTCTTATTTTCCTAACAAAGCTGTTAAATTCAAAAAAACTGATAATCCAGCTCCCGTTGTTAAAGTTATCTATGCAAGACCGTCTGTAAAAGGACGCACTATTTTTGGTGATTTGATAAAATATGGAGAAGTTTGGAGAGTTGGTGCTAATGAAAATACAGAAATTAAATTTTACAAACCTGTAACTATTGGCGGTAAAAATGTTCCTGCAGGAACTTACAGTTTATTTGCAATTCCTGAAAAAGACAAATGGACAATTATTATCAACAAGGAACTTGATTTATGGGGCGCTTATGCTTATGATGAAAGCAAAGATGTTGTTAGAGTTTCTGTTCCTGTAAAGCCAGTTTCTACTGTAATCGAAGCTTTATCAATTGCTTTTACATCACAAGGTACTACAGCAAATTTGGTAATTGGATGGGATAAAACAACAGTCGAACTGCCTATTACAATTAAATAATTAAGCATTTTACATATATAAAAAAAGAGACTTTAAAAAGTCTCTTTTTTTATATATGGTAATTAAACTATTATTTTTTCAATGTTAAAGCATAATTCAGCTCTGACTTGATTATTTTTTTCTCTCGATCTAACATATATATTTTTTGAGGATCTGCGCTGTAATAACCGTAATAAATCTGGTTCTCTGCAGGTTTATCCCAATTCAATATATAAATTGTCCCGTTTGGATCGTTTTCTAAACCTCTTTCGGTATTAAAAGTTCCTTTTTCTATAAACTCCTTTTCAGGTGATTTTCCTTTGTATACGGTAAACAATTCAAACTTATGGCTTTCCATAGTGCCATCGCCTTGATAAATTTTTAGAACAGTTTCTATACCGCTGCAATCTGCACATGGTAATAATCCTTCATAAACATCAACTTTAGCAGCAGTGCTTTTTTCGGCACTTACGGTTGTTGAATCTTTTACAGCAGTTTCTACTGTATCTTCTTTCTTTTTAGAATTGCAAGATGAAATCAGCGTTGCAATTACTAATACAATACATAGTTTTCTCATAATAATTATAGCTAATATTTAATTCAAATATAAAGAAATCTCTTCTGGCATTATTCAAAACCACTAAATTGTAAAGAAAATATTCCGTTATAATTATCCTATTAATTATTTTTTCTGACACTAACAATTGTATAACTAAGTTTTGTATTTTTATAGAAAGCAAAATATTATAGTTAACTTAAATAAAAAACTAAATGGGAAAATTTGTAATTACTAAAAGAACCAATGGTGAATTTCAATTTAATTTGAAAGCTGGTAACGGCCAGACAATTTTAACAAGTGAAGGCTATACAACAAAAGCGGCCTGCACAAACGGAATCGAATCTGTAAAAACAAACTCACAAGATGATGGTCGTTATGACAGAAAAGAATCCAGCAATGGAAAACCGTATTTTAATCTTAAAGCCAGCAATGGACAGATAATTGGTTCAAGTGAAATGTATGAAAGTGTAGCTGCGAGAGAAAACGGAATTGAGTCTGTAAAGAAAAATGCTCCAGATGCAACTACTGACGATCAAACGGCTTAGATAAATCATATATTGAAAATAAAAACGAGGCTTAAGGCCTCGTTTTGTTTTTACATAAGCTTCCAAACTTACCTTTCTATTTATCTAATTCATTTAAAACTTTCTCTACTACTTCTCTATTTGTAAGACATATATAGTCATATTTACTGAAATCTCTTTTTTCACTTTCAGGTCTTAATTTATTAAGTATTTCAGGTTTTCCTTCTAAAAAATTTATTATAGCTAATGGTGTATAACCGTTTGGCACGATATCAACTTCAAAACTTCTATTGTATGAAACATACTCCAAAGCCGCAGAAACATTCATGAAATTTTTAACATCGTTATTTAAAAAAATAACTTCGAATTTACTATCTGTTGGAATATTTGTGTGATAAGAATAACATTCTACTAAGATTTGATTTTCTGTTAATTGCAAATTATTAAACCGATGTTCTGGATTTTTACTATAATAACTTTTCATTCTTTCTTGATCAGCAATTGATGTCAATATCAAAATAGGAAATAATCCTTTTGAAAGTACTTCTGGAGTTTCAAGCTCAAGATCTGAAAATACCGCCATAATTTTATTCTTGATAGTTTACAAAATGTAGTTTTCTGTTTGCTTGCGATTCAATCGAAGAGATATAATACAATTCATCTTCATATTGCTGATATTTCTCCCAAGGCGTAACTTTACCTTCATTTTCTTTAATATAAAAATCTATCAATTCTAAGATTTTGATTCTATCAAACTTCTCATCGTAATAGTTTACAATTCGATCAAATTCTTCACAATTGAGTATTACATTGTATAAAGACAATAACTGCTTTTTTAAGTTATTCTCACCCAATATTATTACGGAATCTTCTAATGTGAATACTTCGTTTGCAGGAGATATTTTAAAAACAGGATGATAATATGTATAAGGTTCTCCCCAATCAAACTTCCCATGCTCTGCCTTACAGAACGGAACGGTACTTTTATTTATATCTTCCATAACTCATTTTGATTCCGAAACGAATCTTCTAAATTTGTTCCGCTAATATCTAAAAAAATCCCTAAAAAGGATTGATTTAGCAGAACTCCAAATTTAAAATAAACTTCTAATCTAACAAGAATACAATCAGTCCTCTTGCACCATGTGCTCCTAAAACCAATGATTGTTCAATATCTGCCGTTTTAGATGGTCCCGCAATAAAAGTTCCAAAACCATATTCCTGATTACCAATTCTGTCATAAGCCTGCTGCATAGTTCGGATAATATCTTTTTTATGAATGATAATTGCTAAATACTGTGCAATAAAAGGGGAAACACGCTGTCCTAAAATATCATCCGTAACCCAAAGTCCGCTGTTTTCTGCAACTCCAAAATGTGCTTTTACAACTGTTAATTCAACATCATGAAGCAAATGCGGATCAACAGCTGTCCAATCTAAAGAAGCTATTTCAGACAGCTCCGGCAATGTTGTAATTATTCTCTTTTTAAGATTGTAATTTGCTTTTATATAATCGATTATCTCTTCATAACTAGATACTTCAACAGGATCACCTCCAATTCCTTTCAAAACCGTTTTATAGGTTTCTAGAGTATCAAAATCTTCGGAACCTAAAAGACTTAAATCTGGCAGTTCTGTAACCAAATCAGGCTGATTTAGTTTTATTCTGTTTAAAATTTCGGCTTTACTGCTCATTGTCTTTTGCTTTAGATTCTCTCGAATTTTTCTTGTACCATTCTCTAAAAGATTCCTCAGGAACGTCTGGCATTTCGCGCTGATCGTACCATTTATTCATTTTATTATTAACCATTGCCGGAATATTTTTCATCACAAATCTTCCTGATTTTCCCGCAATGTTAAAAATTGTTGGATTTGCCAATACTGTTGCCATAGTTTTCATTGCAATGGTTTTAGCTTTTGGCGTATAACCGTCTTTTACCAAAACCTGACGCCATTTATACAATTGATCATGAATATCAATTTTTACTGGACAAACGTTAGTACAAGAACCACAAAGTGTGCTTGCAAAAGGCAGATCGGCATTTTTACTCATGTCTAAATTGGGCGCTAAAATAGAGCCAATTGGTCCTGCTACTGCATTGTGATAACTGTGTCCGCCGCTTCGTCTGTAAACCGGGCAGGTATTCATACAAGCACCGCAACGGATGCACTTTAGAGAATTTCTAAAATCTTCTTGTCCTAATTGTTTACTTCTTCCGTTGTCGACAATTACAATATGAAGTTCTTTTCCGTCTCTAGGTTTCTTAAAATGGCTTGAAAAAGTTGTTATAGGTTGTCCTGTTGCACTTCTTGCTAATAATCTAAGGAAAACGCCTAAATGCTTGCGTTGTGGAATCAGTTTTTCAAATCCCATACAAGCAATATGAACATCGGCTAAATGTGCGCCCATATCAGCATTACCTTCATTGGTACAAACTACAAATTCACCTGTTTCGGCTACGGCAAAATTCACTCCAGTTAAAGCTACTTTTCTAGTCAAAAAAGTATTTCTTAAACTATGACGTGCTGATTCAGTTAAATACTGCGGATCAAAATTGCCTTTTTCTGTTCCCAAATGTTCGTGAAAAGTTTCACTTACATCTTCTTTCTTTAAGTGAATGGCAGGTAAAACAATATGACTTGGCGGTTCTTTACGAAGCTGCACAATATATTCTCCTAAATCTGAATCGATAACTTCTATGCCTCTTTCTGCTAAATAATCATTCAAATGACATTCTTCTGTAAGCATAGATTTTGATTTCACCATTTGCTTTACATCATGTTTTGCCATGATCGAATGTACAATTTCATTGTGTTCTTTTGCATCAGCAGCCCAATGTACAATGATTCCATTTCTTTGGGCATTAGCCTCAAATTCTACTAAATAATCGTGAATATTCGAAAGCACATTAGCTTTGATGCTTGAAGCCGTTTCACGTAATAATTCCCAATCATCAATTTGATGTGCCGATTTATCACGTTTCGCACGAACAAACCATAGTGTTTCATCATGCCAATTGACACGCTCCACATCTTTGTTGAATTTTGCTGCAGCTTCACTGTGCTGTATTATTTTTTCTGAAGACATTTTTTGTAAGTTGAGTATTTCACCATTAAGATATTAAGTTAATTAAGTGAAACTTTATGAACTTAAATACTTAAGGATAAAAGAAAATTAAGCTTCAATTTTAAGTGATTTCTTTATTTTAACATTACGTCAAAGTTTGGTGAACTTAATATCTTAATGCTAAAAAAAAGAAATTTATTTTTCTCTTAAATTTAATTAGTTTTCGAGTGAATTTAAGATTTCAGCAATATGGATGGTTTTGATTCTGCTTTTTTGTCTTTTCAAAATTCCATCTAAATGCATTAAACAAGACATATCTCCTCCCGTAATATAATCGACATTATGACTTTCGTGATCTTTAATTCGGTCTTGTCCCATTTTTACAGAAACGGCTTCTTCGGTAACACAAAATGTACCTCCAAAACCGCAGCATTCATCTTTTCTAGTTAAAGCAACTAAATCAAGTCCTTCAATATTGTGAAGTAATTGTTCTGGTTTGGAAAAAAATGGCGCATTTAATTCTGACATCTGCGAAAGCTTCAAACCACGTTGTCCGTGGCAGCTTACATGCATTCCTACTTTAAAAGGAAAACGTCCGTCGATATGATCAATTTTTAAAATATCAGTTATAAATTCTGTTAATTCAAAAACCTTATTTCTTATTTCTGTCGCTGCAATCTCTAATTGATCATCATGCAAATGTTCTTTTACATGCAGAACACAACTTCCTGAAGGGCAGACAATATAATCGAATCCTGAAAAATTGGCTATAAAATTAGCATCACAGCCTTTTGTTAAGTGTGCATAGCCGCTGTTTGCCATTGGCTGTCCGCAGCAGGTTTGTCCCATCGGAAAATGAACTTCACAGCCTAATTTCTGTAAAAGTTCGTATGTCGCAATACCCACTTTTGGATAAAACTGATCAACATAACACGGTATAAATAGCCCGATTTTCATTTTCTATTATTTTTATTTTTAACATTCTAGATGTTATATTTTTCTAGCAGATTTGACAGATTGAACAAATATTTTAAAATTAAATCTGAATGAATCTACTTGCTGTTTGTCATTTCGATCCCGAAGTCTCGGGAGAGAAATCTTAGTAAGTAACTCCAGAGCTAAAAGCATCAATCTTTGTCAAAATGACAAGGTTACTAAGGTTCCTTATAAACCAATCAGACTTTTTAATTTTTAATTATTTCAATGCTTATAAAACTTCAAATCAATCAAGTCATTCTGAATTGGTTTGGGATTCCAGTTTTGATGAATTGCCAATGCTGCTCCCAAAGCACTTGCCTGCGCCATCGATGCGGCATAAACTTCAACATCAGGAAAAGCTTCGGCTAATAAATTCATATAAATTGAATTTTTACTGAAACCACCGTCAACAAAAATTTTCTTTACAGGACTGTTATGAATGACTAAGTTAGTTGAAAATACTTGTTGTTCTACCAAATCCAACATCAATTGATGGTAAGCGATTTCATAGCTTTTAAATATTGAAAGATCTCTTTCTTGAAAAGGACATTCTTTCAGTATATCAAAATTATACTTTTTAGGATAAATAATCTGAAAATTTAAGGCTCTTAAATTAGATACAATATTCTTATCAAAATAAACGTCTTTGTATGTATCAACCGGAACTTTAAAATATTCTGCTAATCTTTTGGTTTGTATTTCGTGTTCGTTTCCTGCAAAAAGTCTTGCCGCTTTTACAGGTTTTTCTGTGTATTGCAAATAGCACAAACAATCATTTTGCAATTCTTCAAAAGTCAATTGTTTATTATTGAATGGATTCAAGGAAATACTCCACGTTCCTGTTGACAATAAAACAAAAGGTTCTGTAAAATTTATGGTATAAGGAATTATAGCTGATGAACTATCGTGAAGTCCCGCACCTACTGACAAACCATCTTTTGTTTTTATAACGTCTTTTCCAGAATAAAACTCTGGAATTTTAGATGAAATGCCTTCATTTTTCAACCATTTATGGTATTTCATTTTTTTGAAATTCCAAAGATTAGTATGACAACCCACGCTTGTAATATCGGCGTAAGCTTCATTGGTTAAAAGAAAACTCAAAAATTGCGGAAGGTGCAAGCAATATTCGACCTTTTCGAATAATTCTGGTCTTTCTTCTTTTAAACGGTAAATCTGCATTCCCGAATTTAAGCTTCCTAAAACCGGAGAAGCTGTTTTTACAGCAAATCGTTCTTTACCTTTATATTTATGATAGAAATCGTTTTTTAAATCCTCTGGATAATCTTTTAGATAATTATACAGAGGAGTTAAAACTTTTCCTTCTTTATCAATGTAGACAAAACTAGCACCGTAGGTACTAAAATTAATGGCTTTTAATACATAATTGGTTAAAGCTTTTATTTCTTCCAAGCGTTCAAAAATCCAGTTTTTAAGCACTTCTATATTCTCGCAGGGAAATCCATCTTCGTCGACTGTTTCGTCTAGATTGACTGATTTTTCCCAAACAATTCTATAGTTTTCATCAAATAAGAATACTTTTTTGTTTGTTTTACCAATATCAAAAATTGCAACTACATTCATTTTTTTAATTGTAAATTGTTAATTACCAATTATAAATTATAAGCCTGTAGCTAATGTTTTTAATCCTCTTTCTCCAATAAGATTTTTTCTAACAGAAAGACTTCTGTACAATTCAACTGGATTTAAAGCGGCACCAGAACGGAAACGAGCCTCAGCAACTAACGCGCGAACGTCTGTACGGAAAGCATTCTGAAGAATTTCCTGTGCTTTTACTACATCATTTTCCTGTTGTGCTTTTTCTAATGCTTTTCTGTCTACAGAAAGTGCTTGTGCATAAGCAATCATAATGGCTTCTACAGACTGCAATAAATCTTCTAATGGATCTTTGATGTTGTGCGATGCGTCGATCATCCAGCCAAGATCTTTTGCATGATTCATTCCTCTTGCATCCATTCCTTCAACCAATTCATTGAAAATCAAAAATAACTGATATGGTTTTAAAGCTCCCGCTGTTAAATCGTCGTCACCGTATTTTGAATCGTTGAAGTGAAATCCGCCCAGTTTGTTTTCCATTAATAATAAAGAAACAATCTGCTCGATGTTTGCATTTGGTAAATGATGTCCTAAATCGACTAATGTCTGCGCTTTATCGCCTAACTTTTTAACATACGAATAAGACTGTCCCCAATCAGCTACTGTCGTTGAATAAAAGTTAGGCTCAGCACATTTATATTCTAAAAATAATTTCCAGTTCGAAGGCAATGCATCGTAGATTTCTTCTAAACTTTCTAATGTATTTTGATACGCTTTACGAAAATTCAACTGTCCCGGAAAATTAGATCCATCAGCAAGCCAAACTGTTAATGACTCAGATCCTAATTCGATTCCGTGTTTAATAACTTCAATATTGTGTGCAATCGCCTGTTTGCGAACTGCTTTATTTACGTTTTGTAACGAACCGTATTTATAAGTATGTTCTGAATCTGCCTGATCTTGAAATGTATTCGAGTTCATGGCATCAAACTTTAAATTGTGCTGCGCTGCAAGTGCTTTTATTGCTTTATAATCTTGTGGAATATCCCACGGAATATGCAGCGAAATAGCTCCTGAAGCATTATTTAATTTATGAAGCAAACCAACATCTTCGATTTTTTCTTCTATTGAACGCGGTTCTCCTCCACCTGCAAAACGTCCAAATCTTGTTCCTCCAGTTCCTAAAGCCCAAGATGGAATTGCAATTTGAAAATCGATTAGTTTTTGAATAATCGCATCAGTATTATCAATTTCTGACGCTGTAAAAACCAGTTTATTTTGGTGTTTTTTTAATAATTCCTCGTTATGAGATTCAATATTGTTTGATCCGATTATCATAATACTTTATATTTTAATAGAGTGTAACAAGATATGCAATTTTATTTTATATGTGTATTTTTAACACATAAATTCTAAGCCACTAAATGGCTGACTAAAAAACATTTTTATTTATTTTAATAATAAGATTTTAGACGCAGATTAGACAGATTTGCTATCGCGAAAATGCTGATCTACGCAGATTTTTTTTTAAATTCATTCATTACGAAAAATCCGTTTTTTTTTTCTGCGTCTTCACGATAGCGAATCCGTTTTATCAGCGTTCTATTCTTCTTTTTCTATGCATTTAAAAACCTTTTGCATAATAATTTATATGATCTAAACTCTGCGTTTAACTTTACTATTTTATGCTGTTTAGTCTGCACAGTAAAAGTCTTTTATATCTAAAAAAATCTAACGCCCGAAAAATCGAACGTTAGACCACAAAAAACCACTTTTGCTTAAACAAACTTATAAAAAAACCTAAACAATCTTTATCTATAAAAGCCCATTGAAACGCCGCCGTCTACGTTTAAAGCATTCCCTGTTGATTTACCAAGTAAACCTCCAACAAAAGCAAAACAAGCATTTGCAATATCATCTGGCAATATGATTTCATTTAATAACGTACGTTTCGCATAATAAGCCGGAAGTTCTTCAACTGTAATTCCGTATGCTTTCGCACGACCTTCTGCCCATCCGCCAGACCAAATATTTGAATCTGAGATTACAGCATCAGGATTTACTGTGTTTACACGAATTTTATCAGCTCCTAATTCAGCAGCCATTAAACGTGTTAAATGTGCTTGTGCTGCTTTGGCAGAGCCATATCCAGGATTATTTGGACCAGCAACAACAGCATTTTTAGAAACAATATTCACAATATCACCTCCAAAACCTTGTTTGCGCATTACTTCAATTCCGGCTTTAGAAACAATAAATTGTCCTTTTACCAAGATATCATATAATCTATCCCATTCTTCAAGAGTGTGTTCTGCAATAGATTTTGAAATACTGATTCCTGCATTGTTTACAATAATATCTACACCACCAAAAGCTAAAGAAGCTTGATCTAAAGCTAATTCTGTACTAGATTCATCTGTTACATTAAGTAATGTACTCGCAACTGCATCTTTTCCAAAAGCTTTAATAAACTCAGCTGTTGCACCTTCTAAACGCTCTTGATTGATATCATTGATTACCACACAAGCACCTTCTTGAGCAAATTTCTTAGCAATAGCTTTACCAATTCCGCCCGCAGAACCAGTAATAACAGCTACTCTTCCAGACAATGCTTTTGGTTTTGGCATACGCTGTAATTTTGCTTCTTCTAATAACCAATATTCAATATCAAAAGCTTCTTGGTGCGGTAATGAAGTATATTCTGAAACAGCTTCAGCACCTTTCATTACATTTACTGCATTCACATAATATTCTGATGCCAAACGCGCCATCGTTTTATCTTTTGCAAAAGTGAACATACCAACTCCTGGATATAAAATCACAACTGGATTTGGGTCACGCATTGCAGGAGAATTCGATTTCTTGCAGGCATTATAATAGTCTTTGTACATAGCACGGTAAGCCTCAAAAGCCGGAGCTAGTTTTGCTTTAACCGCATTTACATCTGATAAATCTTCGTTTGGATCTAATTCTAAAACTAACGGACTGATTTTAGTTCTTAAAAAGTGATCAGGGCAAGAAGTTCCTAATGGAGCTAATTTTGAAAGATCATTTGAATTAATGAATTCCAAAACTCTTGCGTCATCTGTATAATGACCAATCATTTGACGCTCTGATGAACAGAAACCTCTTAAAATCGGTGCAACTTTTGCCGCTTTCAATTTACGATCAGCTTCTGGAAGGCTATCAATTTTCTGACCTCCAAAAACGGGACGTTTTTTACCGTAATTGTTTTCAAGATATTCAGCACATTTTTCAATAACTTCCAATGTGTTGATGTAACTTTCGTATGCAGTATCACCCCAAGTAAATAAACCGTGAGAACCTAACATGATTCCTCTTAGTTTTTTACCTTTCTTTTCAGCTTCTTCCAAACAACTTCTTAATTGAAGTCCTAAATCGAAGCCCGGACGCTGCCATCCTACCCAGCCAATTTCTCCGTTAAACAATTCTTCTGTAATTTTTGCTCCGTCTTTTGCTGCTGCGATTGCAATTGCCGCATCTGGATGTAAGTGATCGATGTGTTTGAATGGTAAAAAACCATGCAAAGGTGTGTCGATAGACGGCGCTTTTGAAGCTAAGTCGAAAATACAGTGATTGAACAATTCTACCATTTCATCTTCAAACTCAATTCCTCTGTATACATTTTCAAGATTGCGAAGTCTGTCCAAATATAGCGCTGCACAACCTGATTTTGTTAAAGTTCCAATATCTCCTCCAGAACCTTTAATCCACATAACTTCAGAGCTTGCTCCAGTTAATGGATCTTTATCCGTAATTTTTACAGAAGTATTTCCTCCTCCGTAGTTTGTCAATCTTAAATCGGCTCCTAATAAATTAGAGCGATAAATGAAAAGCGCTACTTCATCACCAGCTAGTTCTTGAGCTTTTACCTCATCCCAAAGATAGCTAACATGCTTAAAATTCATATTTTTTGTATTTGTATTTGACATTGTTATCATATGTTTTTTCAGTATTTATAAAGAGTTTCCAATTCCCACTAAAACAATCGAAAGCATAATTAATCCGATTCCCCAAAGGAATGTTCTAAATGTTTTTTTCGATACTCCTGTCCATTCTTTCAAATAGAATCCCCAGAAATTAGCCGTTAGAATAATAGTTGCCATGTGTAAAATCCATGAACTTGCACCGTTTCCTAGTTTGCTTTCGCCCATTCCGTAAAAGAAGAACTGCAAAAACCACATTGTTCCGGCAAGTGCTGAAAAAAGCACATTTTTTGTAATTGGAGTAGATTTATTAGTGTAATCACCAATGCTTTTGTTTTTGAAATTAAGGTATAAACACCAAATAAAATTGGTAGTCAAACCTCCCCAAAGCAAGACAATATAAGTTACGTTGTTTTGAAATAAAGGATTACAACCTAGTTCAACTGCTTTTTCTGCCATTGGTTTTCCAGCTTCAATTCCGTAATTAAAAAACGAACTTAATATACCCGAAATAACCGCTACGATTAAACCTTTTGCTAAACTAAAATCTTTGTCCTTATCTTCATGTCCAGTCGAAAAATCTTTCTCTTTCAACATTCCAGCTTTCCCAGAAATAGCGATTCCTAAAAGGCAAACTGCAACGCCCAACAAAACCAATTGTCCGCCAGAACTTGCCAGCATATCCGAAAATGAAATTTTACCTTCTGTTGGGTACAAATCGTAATAAATCGAGGGAACTAATGCTCCAAAAGCAGAACAAAATCCTAAGGTTATTGAATTCCCCAATGACATTCCAAGATAGCGAACTCCTAAACCGTATGTTAAACCTCCAACTCCCCAAATTAATCCCATTGAATAAGTGAAAGCTTTAATAGAAGGAGAAGCAGCAACAATGATTTCTGTAAAATTTGGAATCGTTAAATAAGCCGCAATTGGTGGTACAATTAACCAAGAAAAGAAACCGCCCACAAGCCAATAGCTTTCCCAGGCCCAATCTTTAACTTTTTTAAAAGGCATATAAAAACTACCTGAAGAAAATCCTCCGATAGAGTGAAAAATAATTCCTAATAATGATTCCATTTAATAATTTTATTTTTTGGTTAATTGTGATAGTTAATTTGGTTTTGTAAAATAATATAATGCTCGAAAGAAAACTGTCCTGTACTATCCTTTATGAATCTTGTAATTATGTTAAAACTGCTTATTATTTGCAAAGAACAATCCTTAAGTATTGGAAAAGTAAATTTAAAAACGCTATTTTAGCGATTGATTTCGTAATTATTATATCCTCAGTTCACTACTAAATTGTGAAAAACACTTAAATATAAAACAAGCCGTATTTAATTCCGCTTTTTTTGTAAGGAAAGTAATAAAATCAGTATGTAAAGCAGGTTTTAAAAACCATTTTTTTAATATTATAATTTAAAATTATGTTTCATGACCAAAATATGAAACTAGTTTGCAAAACATAATCATGATTAAATTAATTAAAATAGATGAAGATTCGAGGGTTCCAAAATACAAACAAATTGTAGACTCGATTTTACAAAATATTGCTAACGGAAATTTAAAAATAAATCAAAAAATCCCCTCTATAAACAGTTTTAGTGAAGAGTTTTACATGTCACGTGATACTGTAGAAAAGGCATATAATATACTAAAAGAGCGAAAAATTATTTCATCAATTAGAGGAAAAGGATATTATATTACGAGAACAAAACTAGAATCTAAAGTAAATATTCTATTTTTATTTAATAAACTGAGCGCCTATAAAATGAAAACGTACAGCTCGTTTATTAATACACTTGGTGCGAATGCTCACACTGACCTTCATATTTATCATTGCGATGAAACATTATTTTTGAATTTGTTAGACAAGTTTGAAGGTGCATATGATTATTATGTAATTACCACACATTTTAAAACAGATGAGTTAAAACATTTGAGTTTTACTGATGAAGTTGCAAAAGCAATTCAGAGAATTCCGCAGGAAAAACTAGTTTTAATGGACAACATTAAATTAGGAATGGAAGGCGAAATTATTAAAATATATCAGGATTTTGAAAACGATATTTACAATGCTTTAAAAGAAGGTTTAGAAAAGATATCAAAATACAAAAAACTGATTCTAGTTTATCCCGACAAAGCTGTTTATCCTTATCCAAGAAGAATCCTGCACGGATTTAGAAAATTCTGTGTAGAACACGAAATTAATTTTGAAATTCTAAGCGAGGTTTACGATGATATGATTCTTAAAAAAGGAGATTTATTTATTACTATTGAAGAATCTGATCTTGTAAACTTAATGAAGCAGATTCGTGATGAAGAATTTATTTTAGGAAAAGAAATCGGTGTTATCTCTTATAATGATACTCCCTTGAAAGAATTATTAGGGATTACTGTAATGTCTACAGATTTTAATGTAATGGGCGAAACCGCTGCACGAATGATTTTAAATAAAGAAAAAGGACAGGTAAAAGTGCCTTTTAATTTTATTGATAGAAATTCTATTTAAGAGGTTCAAAGGTTCATAGATACAGAGGTTCAAAAGTTTTAAAAGAAAGCTTTTGAACCTTTGCTTTTCTGTTTAATAAAATATAATTCCCAAAGCTATATTTTTTCTTTTAAATTCCCTCCAAATTTAACTGCAGATAAATTTTAACTTCTATATTTATCCTGTTAAAATAAAAACAAAAAACAAGCGTTCCTTTTATTAAATATCAAAAATAAAACATACTAACTTTAAAAAAACTAAACCTTAAATGAATCATTTTCTTCGACTAACGTGTACGCTATTTGTTGTGTTATTTTCTTCCTGTCATTCTTTTGCACAACAAGAAGATAATTATTCCGCCAAAATTGACAGCTTAATTAAAGTCACAAGTCCTAGATCATTTAATGGAGTAGTTTATATACAGCAAAACGGAAAAACAAAGTACGCTAAAGCTTTCGGTTATCGTAATTTCAATACAAAGGAACCCCTTAAAATTTCTGATAGATTCTCAACAATGTCTATTGCCAAACAAATTACGGCAGTACTTGTTTTAACTGAAGTTGAAAAAGGAACAATCGATTTACAGGCTGTTGTTCGAAAATATTTACCTGATTTTAAATACAGCTGGGCAGATTCTGTAACTGTACATCAATTGCTTAATAATACATCAGGAATCGGCAGTGAAAGCCTTGATAAACCTTTGAAATTTTCTCCAGGAAGTAATTTTAGTTATTCTAATCCCGGCTATTCTCTTTTGGGTGAAATTCTCGAAAAGCAAAGCAAAAAAAGCTATAATCAATTAGTAACAGCATTGTTTAAAAAATGCGGTATGAATAATAGTTCTTACCCTTCGGAAAGTGCCCAAAAAACTTTAACAAAAGGACATACTATTAAAACTGACGGAACATTTAGAGTAAATGAAAAAATTAATTTTGAGCCGTCTCAATATTTTGGTTCTAATTTAATTGTAACAGCACCAGATTTAGCAAAATGGGATGAAAAATTACATAATGGTAAACTGCTAAAAAGTGAGACTTATAAATTGATGACAACTTACTCTATTACAAACACGCATCTCCTTTTTAGTGACAAACCAATTGGTTATGGTTATGGATTACGAATTAATGATCAAGCTGCTATAAAAGAAATCGGACATACTGGATTTCATCCTAGTGAAGGATTTACTGCCGTTAATTTGTATTATCCTGCAAGTAATACCAGCGTAATAGTAATGGAAAATCAAGCAAATGAAAACTTTGATATTGCGTACTATTTTGAACAACAGATACGAAGAATTGTTTTGAAATCTAATCTTTTAAAATGAAGAAGCTGCTATTAATAGTGAGTTTGGTTCTTTTCTCGATACCCATTTTTGCTCAGAATATCTACTCAAAAGCATACGGAAACAGTAAAAATCCGGCTATTATTTTTATTCACGGCGGACCAAGCGGCAACTCTAACCTTTTTGAAGGAACAACTGCCGAAATACTAGCAAGTAAAGGTTTTTATGTTATTGTTTATGATCGACGTGGAGAAGGAAGATCTAAAGATGAAAATGCTGTAATGACTTTTGATGAAAGTTTTAACGATTTAAATCAAATTTACAAGACTTACAGCATAAGCAAAGCCAATATTCTTGCTCATAGTTTTGGAGGAATCGCTGCCACTTTGTATACCGCTAAATTTCCGAAAAAAGTAAGTTCATTAGTTCTTGCAGGAGCTTTGTTCTCACAACAGGAAACTTACGATCACATTCTAAAAAATGCAGCTGAATATTTTAAAAATGATACTTCTAAACTTTCTCAGATCAAGAAGATTGAAAACCTAAACAAAAGCACTGCAGAATACCGAAAGGGATGTTATGATATCGCAAGTGAAATGAATTATTTCGCAATGCCAAAACCAACAAAAGAAAGTACAGCATTAAGAAATCAATATGAAAAAAGCATTTTTTATAAAACTGCTGTCAAAAATGCGGAATCGCCTATCAAGTTTTACAAAAATGAATCAAAAAATAACATCGATACCAAATCGATACTTCGAGAAATAAAAGCTGAAAAGATTCCTGTTTATGCCATTTATGGTAAAAACGACGGCATATTTTCAGAGAAGCAATTAAAAGACATGCAGCAAATTACTGGTAAAAATAATTTCAAAATACTGAATAACTGTTCTCATTATTTATTTGTAGATCAGCAAAATGATTTTATAAATTTTGTATCGAATAAATTAAAAAACAAAGGCTGATCTTTTGGCTTTAATTTAAATTCCTTTTAATCGAGAAACCAATCTTAAAACAAAGAATCGCAGCATTTACAAAAGTATACGCTGCGATTCTTTTACTTTATATCTAATTTTATTCTGCTAAAAATGCGACTTAATCTCTGCCTTATAAGTACTTTTTATTACTCATAGGGCTTTTTTTGTTATGAAGTAAATCGTCAGCAATTTGAATCATTCCGCTGTTGTTTGAACCTCCCCAAAGCTGTCTTCCAAATATGTAGCTTTTGGTATATTCTTCCCAAGTCACGCAATAACTCTTTAGACTTGTATATGATTTTCTAAGATATTCTTTCAATTCTGCTTCAGAAAGATAACCAGCGTCATAACAACAACGTGCTAAAAAAGCTCCTCTTCCATAGTTCCAAGCAGAGTCTTTTATTCTTCTTATTTGTGCAAAATCCTTAATTACATTTTGCTCAATTAACTCAGGAACAACATTATTTAGATTTCTGTAGATCTCTAAATATCTTTTAAAAATTTCTTCTTCATGAGGTAAATTCGATTTTAAAATAGAAACATACTCTTCTTTATTCTCAAAAGCATCATACACAACATCTATATATTCGTCTTGATTTCTTTCTTGTAAATCTAAAAGTATTTCGATGGCACCATCTTTATCAAATATACTCCAGTAATCCTCCAAAATTGTTTTTAAAATACTTTTGCTGAGTCCTGTTTCGTAAGAGTTAAGATAGGCAGATTGCTGCTCAGCATACATTGCACTAATTAATAAATAGTCTAATTGCTGACCAACGACCACATTTTTATCGTTTAATCGTATACTTTTAAACGCATTAAAAATCTTTGAAAGAAAAACCATATCTACTTGTTTTTATTGCAGATTTGGAAACTTGCTTTGCAGCACTTTTACGAATTTTTCTCCTACTACCTGATATTTTGCTCTTGTTAAGAACTGTTTATTTACATTTAAAATATCTGCTGGATCTGGCGTATAATGCAATCTGTCATGAATTTCAAGTGACAAAGGATTACCGTCTATGTTAAATGTAATGATGTGTGTTTTTGGTAAATATTCTTCAGCCGATTTTGAGTATGCTCCTAACTGTGATTTTAAGATTCCGCCATCTTTCAGTTTTGCTTCTTCAATTCGGAAATTATCAAAAACAATGTGCTCGTCTAACTCTCCAACAGTATCAGTACTAAAAAAGTGCAAATCATTACCGCTCAATACCCAAAAACATTCCGTTTCTATTCTTTGCAGTTTAACGCCTACTGCCGAAAGCGCAACATTTTTTAGACCATCAGTTACAACTTCTTGAACTTTCTCAGCTTTAGTCTGCGGCACAGATGCAGAAGTATAGGCATCGATTGTTTTTCCTTTCATCCATTCTTTTAGTTGTGGAAAATCTTGTTTTAGAACCTCTTCTTTATGAAGATCATACTTTGTTCTTTCAAAATCTAAATCAATTTCTTTTTTTACCGAAGCATGTTTTTTATTCATGTATACCATAAAAATGATACCGGCAATTACTAAAACAATGGGAATTAAAAATAGTGGATTCATAATTTAATTAAATTTATTTAAAGGTTAAGTGGTTTGACATCTTTCTTTTTTTCTTTTCCGAACAAGCCGTAAAAAATCAAGCACAGCAGAAGAAATAGAATTATTTTTCCGCCATACTGCGTATAAAACCCAAGTTTCAACAACTGGATTTTGTTTAATTTATTTGTACTGATTATTTTTTCAAGCTGTTCATCTGACAACTCATAATAGCGGTCAGAATCTGGTTTTACTAACACGAGCTTTGGTTCTTGAGTAATCCAAGCGGGTATCCATGCTATACTATATTCTTGGTGAAATCTGCCAAGATCTAAGTGTACATTTGATTCTTCTTTTGAAAGGTATTCATCGGTGTTTGGCAAGTCTGAGACAATCTCGATTTTATCAATTTTTCCAATTGGTATTTTTAATTTGGCTGAAGCTGCACTGAAAGAAAATAAACTAATAATTACTAGTACGAAATCCTTTTTTATAGATACCATAATTTTAAATCGTCTCAATTTTAATATAGGCTATTTGGGGTTAGTCTTGATCTTGTAAAACATAAAAAAACAACTGCATAAATATTTCCTAAAGACGGCCTCTGTGAGAGCTTCTTTACTACTCTCAAATATATATCATTTTTCTTACACCAAACAACAATAAAATTAAACTTTTAACTTTTTCACTACGATAACCTTAATTTTAAAAGGCTGATTATCATTTTATTTTAAATGTTATTTTAACATTTTACAAAATACTAGGATGTCTGTCGCTTTTAATTATCCTGAAATTTAACCAGTACAATATTTGGCTTTGGAGCTGGTTCCATAGCTGCTCCCATATAAAAACTAGTATGCGGCGGCTGATTATAACCTACATTCTGCCAAGCGATGCTTAATCGATACTGCGGATCATGCATTAAAGTATATTGTCGCACATTGGTTGGAATTGTTGTTGAATAAATTCTGAGTTCTTTATTATCTTCAGATCTCAAGATCAATTCTTCACGCCAATCGCCAAGAATATCTGCTGAAAGTGCAGGTGTCGATTTTGTGCCGTTGTTTGAAACAGCTCCTTCGGCAGTAAACAATCTTCCAAAATTATATTTATCGATATAATTTGAATTTAAAAGTTCTCTTGAAGTATCGCCGTCCCAATAGATTAAAAAGTTAGTTGAGCTTGGTGCTTTTCCAATATTATTTCCTTTCATGTCATGCAGATATGGAGAACCTGACCACCAGCATTGCGCCCCTTTTCGGGTTGGATCAATATTATCTGCAACTCCTCGGCCTACATCTTCATTAAGAGAACTTGTAAACAGTACTTTTCCATCTTTAGCCGAAAACAAAGTGACACCCGGACCTGTTGTTCCGTTTTCAATTTCATGAATTCCGAAAACCTCTAAACCTGGAATATCCAAATCTAGATCAGAAACATGAATCGCATCTCCGTGTCTAAAACCCGTTGTATACAAACCTTGTCCATTATCATCAACACACATCGATCCGTAGATTATTTCATCTTTTCCGTCATTATCGACATCAGCAACTGTAAGATTATGATTTCCCATTCCCGAATATGGGTTTTCAGCATCTTTACTGTCAAAAGTCCATCTTGAAATCAATTTTTTATTTTTAAAATCCCAAGCAGCTAAAACCGTTCTGCCATAGTAACCGCGACACATTACAACACTTGGGTGAATTCCGTCGAGATAAGCAATACAAGCAATAAAACGATCCATTCGGTTTCCTTTCGTATCATTGCCTCCGCTTCCTCCTCTTCCGCCCCAGCCAGCCAAATCGCCACGTTGTGGTATATAATCAACAGTTGTAACCAGCCTTCCCGTTCTGCCGTCAAAAACCGAAAGATATTCTGGGCCTTTTAAAATCTTGCCATACGTTTTAGAATCAGGATCGCGGTCAACCCAGTCTTTTGAAGCATCTCCAACCACATTTCCTCGACTGTCTGTTGTTCCATCTGCAGTTTTACAAACCAATTCTGCAATACCGTCACCATCTAAATCATACACCATAAACTGCGTATAATGTGCGCCTTCGCGGATATTTTTTCCAAGATTAATCTGCCATAAAAATGTTCCCTCTAAAGTATAAGCCTGAAATATTGGTGGATCTGTAATTCCTGTTTGAGAATTATCATGCCCTTTTCCCGTCATATGAACAATCAAATCGTATTTTCCATCTCCATTTAAATCACCTGTAGAAACATCATTTGCAGTATAACCCTCAATTTCTTTTAATTTAATCGATAAATATTGTTTATCGGAAGCATTCATCGAAATTGTAAAACTCCCCGAAGCTTCAGATTCTTTTCCTTTTAAAACCGTTTTTACAAACCAAGTATTCTCTTCTTTAGCATTAGCTTTAGTGTCAACAAAATTGGTCGCGCCTGTAATAGGCTTTTCATTTAATAAAACGGCTTTTTTAGCACCCCTTTTTCTATAAAGATTGAAAGCCAGATCATCAGAATCTGTTCCTAAAACCCGCCAGCTGATAAAAAAATGTCCCTTATCTTTTATCGCGATAATACCGCGGTCTAGATTTTCCATTTGTCTTTGACTCAAAGCTGTCAAACTCACAAAAAACAATAAAAAGAGAATATACTTTTTCATAAATTTTATATTGAATTGTGGTTAATTTTTTCACGCAGATTTAGCAGATTTATTTTAATCTCGCAAAGTCGCAGAGTCGTAAAGTTTTTATTCTAAGATTTTCTTTACGTCTTCGCGACTTTGCTAGAACTGCAGATAAAACTTAGAACCTTAGCATCTTAGAACCTCAAAAATTAAAACATCTTCTTAAATCCTTCGCTCTTAACCCTCCAAGTTCCATCTTTTGGGAAACCCGGATTTTCTCCTTCAGATCCATCCCAGCCTGCACACATCATGGCAACAGCTGTTAGGATTCCGCCGTTACCTGGAAGATAAAGTGTTAATCGTTCCGCCTGATAATTATGTCCGTTTTTTAAATATGTATTCGTTGTTACTTTCATAAAAAGAGCATCAACCGCTTTATCGGGCATGTTTAAACGTGCTGCCGACATCGCTGTCATCGGGAAATCCCAACCCCAGGTTTTATCCCACGACCAAGTTTTCCAAACCAGATCAAAAGTGTTTTTCATGATTTTCTTATCTAAAAGAGAAGTTTCCGGCAGCATTCCAAAAGTTCCCAAAACAGACGGATGATCGGTTTTAAATTCTGGATTGGTATAGGAATCTGTTGCGCTTTCTGTTGCCAAATACACATTATCTGCAACTGGAAGTTTTGACAATTTAGCCAAAACGGTTTCCCACTTTTCAGGGACTTTTTGGTTTAGCTTTTTCTTCCATTCAATTGCTGTTTTCAAGGCCCAGTTCCAATATGCCAATTCATACGTTGGATTAAAAGTTTCCATTGCTTTAAAACGTTCTTGAGCCGGAATCACGCCCGGACCTAAAACATAACGATCCGTTTTAGAATCGTAATTAGCAAACGAAGCCATAAAATCGGCCGTTGCAAAAACGCGTTCACTGTATAAATTTAAAGTCGAAGTTGTTGGTTTTGCTCTGTAAATCAATTCTGCATAAGTAATAAAATGCGGCTGCTGCCAAATTAAAAATGATCCTACAGACGATGGACTTTCATTCCCGTCTGCATCAACCATTTTCTGCCATCTTGCTCCTTCAAAACCTTGTCTCTTAGCAATGTTTTTTGCTTTATCAAAAACCTTTTGATACCAAGGAAGACTCTTTTCTAACAATTCTGGTCTGTTCCAAAGTGCAAAATGAACACCATGCCACCAATGCATTTCTAAATGCGGTTTTCCGTACCAGCTGTTATACGTTAAACCCGTTTCCTGAGGTGGTACTTTTCCTGTACATTGAAGTTTAGTAAGATATTGTGACAAAATAATTCTGCGCTCCAGTTCACTGGCACGAGGATCTGTACTGCCTGAAAAATCAACGGCTGCACCGCTGTTCCAGAATTTCTCCCAGCCTTTTATACTGCTGTTTTGTATGTCTGTGAAAGTGGAATTTTTAATCGATTTTTTTTCTGCTAAAGCAAAAAGACAGCTCAATTCTAATGTATTAGTATTCGAAGTTTCAACAACAAAATAATGATCTGAAGTTTGTTTTATCTGAGCGTTTCCTTTCCAATTTAAATTTACATTATACGAAATACTATCCATTACATGAGTAACAACGGCTTCTGTTTTTGACTTTGCTGTAAGTGTGCTTTTATATTCTTGTTTTCCTTCCCATTTTGTTCCCATATCTGCCCAATCTCCTGTTGGAAATGGAATTCGTAAACTTATCTTTAAACGTTTTTGCTGTAATAAATCGGATTTTACCTTTACGCCAATTTCATCTTTTTCCTGATGTGAAGCTGTTAAAACCGTTACTGGAGTTCCTTCAATTTCAAAGTAACTTTCGATTTCTCCTGTCCACACATTTAGTTTTTGCGAAATGGCTTTTACGTCAGATGGCTTTGCCAAACTTCCATCTTTCTTCGTAATTTCAAAACCTAAATTTCCCAGCTGCAATAAATGCGGGTTCTGTCTGAACCAGTTTACTGCTTCAACTTTTCGCTTTGGTTCTTTAATCTGAACCGTATACGAAATGTCTCTTCCGTATTGTTTATAATCTATTAAAGTCTCCGAAAACTTATAATTATTGGTGTTTTTATAACTATCCCAACCCCATTCCGATTGTGTTCCAAGCGGAATTCCGTTTTGATATTCTTTCGGAAAAGTCTGTAGTCCAGTTGCATCAACCGTAAAAGCAAAAGCACCGTTACCAACCGTTAAAGACGCCAAAGTATCAATAGCCGAAATTTTGACATTGTGCCTTGTTACTAATGCCTTTCGATCGATTTTCTGCTGTCCGAAAATTGATATCGAAAATAGGAATGCAATAATTACTTGATATTTTTTCATTTCGTTAAATATTTTTAATGGTATCAGATTAGTTTTCAGTAAGCCTGCTCAATTTTGTCATCTCGACGAAATCTTCGTTTGCTGCTCTACATAGATTGTCGATTTTGATTGAGGAATTTCGAGTGTGATTTCTCGTTCCTCGAAATAACAAAAGGAGTTTAATCAATTGTGTTTTGTAACTTTCATATGGCTATTTTTTTTTGATAGTTTTTTTGAAGTTTAGGGTTTTAAGCTTGCTTCAAATTCGCCCAACTTAACAGCCAACCGTTTGTCAGGTTGAGCGTAGTCGAAGCCCATTTTTACAATTATCTAATTATGTAATTGACTAATTATCTAATTAATGTCACACTCATCAAACCAATCACAACATCGTTTGCAATAGTTTTCAGAGTTAGTTTTTTTAAAGTTTTATTTTTGTCCAAAGGCAATTCTAAAATCGTTCCTGCACCACCGTCAACTCCGTAGCTGCTAAATCCTTTTATAGTTTTAAAATCTTTAAAATCTCTAGAAATTTCTCCTGTTTTAAAATAAACTCTTGGCGGTCTCGGAGCATCGGTTGTAAAGGCAAGTCCGTCAATAAAATAATCTTGCTCGATTGGCCACCAGTTTTCAGGGTTTTTTAATGGCAAAACTTCCGAAGTTCCGTCAGTATACTCTATTTTAATTTCTCCGTTTACGATTCTACTTTGCATTGGATTTGTAGTTCCTGCAAGCATAAAATAAGCGTGCGAAGCTTTTCCGCTTAACGGAATATTGATACTTTCTGGGAAATTATCCCACATCGAAGTAAAGATTATATTTTTCTGATTTTCATCAGAAGGTGTTTGAAAAGGAACTCCGTTTGGAGTTGTAATTTTTCCTGTCTGCTTTGCTTTTTCACGTAAACCTTTATCATCAATTTGAACTGAAACGTTTGGATAACACCAATTTCCAATTCCTTGTTTTGGCAATTGTAAAGTCACCGTTTTAGGTCTTGGCGACAAATATTCATAATTGAATATATCAGTGACTTTTGCATTAAAAAAAGAGGATAATGATATCGTTTCTGTTCGCTGTGATTTGTCCAGCGGAATATCCCAGTTAAAGTCTTTCTGATTTGATTCTTTAGGTTTTATATTTAACTCAACAGGATACCACCATGATAATTCACCCTGTTTCATCTGAATAAAGAATGTTTTATTTCCTTCGCCTTTTACAATTGATTGAAGTGTTCTTTCTTTTTTATCAATTTGACTTAAAACACCTTGAGGATCGTAAATTGAAACCATTTCTCCTTTTGCAATGATAATATTTAAAGCATCCCCAGAATTGTATGAAGGCTTAGTATACATTTTTCTAAAAGTTCCGCCTTTCCAATTGATCACTACATCATAAACTTTATTATAAGGAACTTCAATGCTGATTTTTGGAGTTCCGATGCTCTCTGGAATACCTTTCCAAGAGACATTCTTTCCATTCACACTAATACTTTCAATTCCGTCAAAAGGAGCATTTAATAGTAATTTCAAGCTCATTTTTGTCGCAAAATGGTTTTCGATATGATAGTTGTCTTTCTTATCTTTTCGACTAAAATCAATCGAAATATCAGGAATTTCTAAAGATGCGTTTTCCCACTTTTCAGGAAAACCAGGTTTTATGGTTAAAACTTCATTTACAGCATCCGGCTGAATCCCGAAAAGTCCTTCGACTAACGTTCGAGAAGCCATTCCAATTGGATCAGCAAAATCGCGGTATAATTCGCCTCGCATAGCATCTTGATACATAAGTTGTTCAAAACCGCCTGGAGAAGCGCCTAAATACATACTCTCAATCAAAGCACTTTCCCACATTGTGTATGCTTGTTCAGATTGTCCGCCTTGCCAGAATGCCAGCGAAGTATGCAATTGTTCTGCTAAAGCAACATTATTAGTTGACCAAGTATAAGGCTGCCAGTTTGTAGTGCTTATAACATACAAATCTTTTTTATCCAATCCGTTTGCTGCAATTGGAATATGCGGAATTTGATTATTGATATAATCCAGCATTTGGTAACTCTCAAAAGGGTTTGATAATTCTGAATCAATTGTATGGTAAATGCTCCAAACTCCGGGTGAATCGTGCAATATTCTATTCCCTAAAGCATCTTTATATTCGGCAAAAATTCCTTTTTTCGGAATCCAAAGCTGATTGTTTACTGCTTTTAAAATTTTATCAGTTTCTTTTTCAAAAGGAACGGCATCTATATTTAATTTTTTAGCCAGTTCTGCTGCCATTTTATTCGCATAATAATTATAAGCCGAAGAATGAATTACGCCGCCGCCGCTGTATTGCAAAGCATCGCTTGCCCAAATTGAAGCATAAGCATCATAAAGTCCGTCATTATCTGGATCAAAATTTCGTTTTTCCCATTTTAAATGGCGTTCAATTGTCGGCCACATTTCTTTTAAGAAAGTCAAATCTCCTGTCCATTTAAAATGACGAAACATCTGATCGAAAAAAACCAGATTCATATCATAATGATGCGCGACGTTATTTTTATTCGGACTTCGGCTGATGTAACCGCTGCTGAACATTGAGGTTCCTATTTCTTCTTTCTGACGCGCTAGATTTTTTTCTTCATCAAACACAACCGGACCACTTTCCGGCGACGTTACCTGCGAATTACTGTAACTTGTAAAATGCGTTTTTGCTCTATCGTGCCATCCTAAAGGATCTGCTGTATAAGCTCCGCGCCAAGCATTTAAATACATTCTCCAGGCAATTGCACCATGAAGATAAGCTGGACTTTCCCAAATTCCGTCAGAAGCAATAGCAAGTGCTGAACCTAGTGTATTAATATAATCATCAGGCGTTTTTACTTTAATTCGATTGGCTAAAAGATGTGTTGTTGTAACCGATTTTTCATAAAGTTCGGCAATGGTTTTCTGTGTATAATTTACTTTTGAAACTTCGGGAACAAAAAGCCAATAGCTTCCTTTTTCTGAAATAGAACTTACCTTCCCGCTTATTAATGGCAATACTTCAGACTTAGAATTAAAAAGCTCTAAAGGGGTATTCTGAACATTAGCATCTGCTAAACGAACATCAGAATTTGGAAAAAATCCAGTAACATTTTTATTATTTCCTGTTTTCTGTTTGTTGCTTTCAGAACCATAATCCAAAAGGAAAGATTCCTTTTTCAGCGTATATTTATTATTGAGGCAGTAATTGGGCTGTAAATAAAAAACCGATTCAGGATCTGCGCCAATATCACCGTCACGACTGAACTTTTTTCCAGTTGCACCGCCATAAGCCCAAATTAAACTAGTCTTTTTAGACCATTTTTCGCTGTATAACTTTACAATAAAACCTTCACTTTCTTTTAGTGCGACAACGTCAATAAACAATTTCCCTCCTTCCAAGATTGGATCTTCGATTGTGTATTGCATTGTTCCTAAAACATAACGTGTATCAATTTTCGCTGCTTCGGTAATCCATTTGCTTTCTTTTCCGTTTGTTAATCCTAATTTGAAATTACCGCCCATTCCAGGCATATACATTGCAAATTCAGGCAAATCTCCAGTTTCAACTCTAAATCCGGTGTTGGAACCATAAAGTGCACGATTAAATTTTCGGGTTCCGTTTTTTAAAACAAAACTATTTCCTTCGGGTGCGTAATGTAGTTTACGAATGGGTGTTTTTTCCTGACCAAAAACAATCATAGTTGAAGTCAGAAATAAGCCCGCTAAAGTGCAAATAGTTCGTTTTTTAATTCCCATAAAATTCAAATAATTGATAATTATTAAAATTTGAATAATAAAATTTATACTCGTTTATTTTATTAATTCAATAATTGAGATGCAATTTCTTTGTTTTTTAGCGGGATACTATCCTGCACCTACCTGATTTTATAAATTTAAAAAATATATTAATTTTTAGAATTATCTAATATTTTTTAACATCATAGTACAGGATACAATATAAAAAAGGAACAAGTAGATTTGAAATTACAATTTCTATTTATTGATTAAGTGAAAAGAAATAGAATTTGTAAAATGACATTTTAAACGGATTACACTATACTTAATTTTAAAGTTCGACAAAATACTATGTTTTCAAATCCTACTATCAAAATTCTATTTTTTATCTCGCTTCACCTCTTTATTAGTCAAAATTCTGAAGCACAAAAAACAGATTTAATTTACCTTTCGGGCAAAGATTTTGAGCATCCTGTGCAATGGGATTTTTATTGTACTGATGGAAACAACAGTAAAGTCTGGTCTAAAATAAATGTGCCTTCTCAATGGGAACTGGAAGGTTTTGGCGAGTATACATATGGACGCTGGTACAAGGAATTGAACCAAAAAGAGCCTAGTAAGGAAGAAGGTTTTTATAAATATGAATTTGAAATACCGTTAGATTATAAGAATAAAAATGTTCTAATCGCTTTTGGCGGTGCAATGACGGATACTGAAGTAAAAATTAACGGAAAAATTGCGGGTGCAATACATCAGGGAGGTTTTTATGAGTTTAAATATGATATTTCTTCTTTATTAAAGTTTGGTTCTAAAAATTTGTTGGAGGTTCATGTTTGGAAACATTCTGCTAATAAATCTGTGAACAATGCTGAACGAAGAGCGGACTGGTGGCTTTTTGGCGGCATTTATCGTCCAGTCTGGCTTGAAGTTTCTCCCAAAACCCATATTCAGAATATTGCTGTAAATCCGAAAATGGACGGTTCGATTACTGTTGATTTAAACCTGCAAGATATTCCAAAAAACACGCTTTTAGAAGTTTCACTTTCTGGTAAAAATGGAGAAAATTTCTCTGCTTTTACTTTTCCGCTTAAAGCGAAAACCACAAAAGAAACTATCATGACAAAATGGGAAAATATTAAACCATGGAATCCTGAAGCCCCTAATTTATACAATCTAAAACTGGCTGTAAAACAGAACGGGACTGTACTTCATGAATACGAGAAAAAGATTGGCTTTAGAACTTTAGAATTTAAAAAGAAAGACGGCATTTATGTAAACGGCACCAAAATTATCATGAAAGGTATTAATCGTCATTCTTTTTGGCCGGAAGGCGGACGCAGTACAAGTAAACGTATCAGTGAACTAGACGTTAAACTAATTAAAGATATGAATATGAATGCCGTTCGCGGTCATTATCCGCCTGGCGATCATTTTCTACAAGTCTGTGATTCGCTTGGTCTTTTTGTTTTAAATGAATTGGCAGGATGGCAAAATTCGTATGATACTGAAACGGGAACTAAATTGGTTAAAGAAATGGTGACGCGCGATGTAAACCATCCATCAGTTATAATTTGGGATAACGGAAATGAGGGCGGCTGGAATTACGATGTTGATAAAGTATTTGCCGAAAATGATCCGCAAAAAAGAATTGTCATTCATCCGTGGGCCGATTTTAATGGTTGGGACACACACCATTACCCAACTTATCTAACAGGAATGCATCGCTTTAATTCGGGTGAAAATGTATTTTTTCCAACTGAATTTATGCACGGAACTTACGATAACGGTCACGGAGCTGCATTAGAAGATTTTTGGAATCGATACAAAGAAAGTCCGCTTTTTGCTGGAGGTTTTATGTGGGCAATGCTTGATGAAGCGGTAAAACGTTCGGACTGGAAAGGCGAACAAAAGTTTGATTCAAAAGGTTCTTTGGCAGCTGATGGAATTCTAGGACCTCATCGTGAAAAGGAAGGAAGTTATTTTTCGGTTAAAGAAATTTGGGCGCCGATTCAATTTCAGTCCAAACAAATTACGGATACTTTTGACGGTACTTTTTTAATAACGAATGATTATCTATTCAGCAATTTGAATTCCTGCAAAATGGAATTTAAAGTTCTAAAGTCAGAAAATGATGTTCTATATACGAATAAAACAGCTCAAGAAATAAGTTCTGGAAAAATTGAAATTCCGAGTATTGAACCAGGAGAAACACGAAAGATAAAATTTAATGTACCGCAAAATTTCTATGAAGGTGATATTTTATCAATCACGGCTTTTGACCAATTTGAAAAAGAAATTTATACTTGGACATGGACAATTCACAAAGCTGCATTTTATGCTACAAAATTTTTAGCGGTTCAAAATACAAAAGCAAAAGCTTCAGTTACTAAAAGCAATTCTGAAATTATTTTAAAAGGAAACGATGTTACGGTAATTATAAATGCAGCAACGGGAGAACTTCAAAAAATCAGCAATAAAACTGCTGTGATTCCGCTTACAAATGGTCCGCGCCCAATTGGAATGAAAGCGAAATTAAAAGATATTCAGATTTCGCAAGAAGGTGAAAAAGCAGTCTGTATTGTAAATTATTCAGGTGGATTATCTTCTATAAAATGGATTATGGAAGCTGATGGAAGATTAAAAATGGAATTACTGGCTTTAAAAAATGCTTCTGGTGGAGAAGGTTTTGACGGTGCTTTTTTTGAAGATAAAATCAGTGCTTTTGGTATTACATTTAGTTTTCCTGAAAAAGAAGTTACTGGAATTAAATGGTTTGGAAAAGGTCCGTACAGAGTTTGGAAAAACAGAATCAAAGGCACAACATACGGTTTTTGGGAGAAAGAATACAACAATACGATTACCGGAGAAAGCTTTGAAAACCTGATTTATCCAGAATTCAAAGGATATCATGCTAATTTATTGGGCGCCAATTTAAAAGCAGGAACCTCATCGTTTAAAGTTTTGAGCGAATCTGATAATTTGTTTTTGAGATTATTTACACCAGATCTGCCTAAAAATAGTTTTTCAGGAAGTTACCCGCAGCCCGATTTTCCCGAAGGTGATATTTCGTTTATGTATGAAATTCCGGCAATGAGAGATTTTAAACCTTTGGAACAACAAGGCCCGCAAAGCCAGCCGACAAACATCCGAATTAAAAAAGGCGACGATGGGATAAGGATGGATTTGTGGTTTGATTTTAGATTTTAGATTTTCCCTAAAGGCTTCGACTTCGCTCATCCTGACAAATGAAAACAGCTGTCATCCTGAACAAAGTCGAAGGCTAATTTACTACTTACAACTCATAACTTATAATTGAAAAAACATGAAATCACTTAAGATATTTTTCATTTTCTCTTTGGCTGTATTATTCATCAATTTTACACCGAAACAAGACCATAAACCTACTCTTTTTACGGTGGGAGATTCTACTGTAAAAAACGGAAAAGGCAATGGCGCAGGCGGACTTTGGGGCTGGGGAGATTTTATTGGGCAATTTTTGGATACTACTAAAATTAAGATCGAGAATCATGCTCTAGGCGGAACAAGCAGTCGTACTTTTCAAGATAAAGGTTTATGGAATATGGTTTTAAACAAACTTAAGAAAGGTGATTATGTATTAATTCAATTTGGACATAATGATGACGGCCCTTTAAATGACAGTCTGCGTGCTCGAGGAACGATCAAAGGTATTGGAAATGAAACTCAGGAAATTGATAATATCCTGACTAAGAAGCACGAAACGGTACACAGTTATGGCTGGTATATTCAGAAAGTAATTCGTGAGGCTAAATCAAAAGGCGCTATTCCGATTGTTTGTTCACCAATTCCTAGAAATGACTGGAAAGATGGGAAAGTACCTCGAAACGATAATTCATATGGTTTATGGGCAAAACAAATTGCGGAAAAAGAAAAAGTTACATTCATTAATTTGAATGAAAAAATGGCTCTTGAAATGGAAAAATTAGGGGAACAAAAAGTAACGGGAACTTATTTTTATAAAAGAGATCATACACACACCTCTGCAAAAGGGGCTGTTTTATCTGCTTCGACAATCATCGATGAAGTAAAACACAGTAAAAACTCCTTAAAAAATTATGTTCTTGAAAACCCAAAAATTGTTCTGCCTGTAAAAAACAAAGTCTTTTTAATAGGCGATTCTACTATGGCTGATAATGGAAATCCAGATGCTGTTGGCTGGGGCGTTGCTTTTCCAAAATATTGTGATACTACTCGTATTGCTGTTATCAATAAAGCAAAAGGCGGCAGAAGCAGTAGAACTTTTGTTTCTGAAGGTCTTTGGGATGAAGTAAAAAATCAGTTACAACCGGGTAATTTTGTTTTAATTCAGTTTGGTCATAATGATGCCGGTGCGGTTGATAAGGAAAAATTCAGAGGTTCGTTAAAAGGAATCGGCGATGAAACCCAGGAAGTAATTCGTCCTGATGGATCAAAAGAGCTTGTACATACTTTTGGCTGGTATATGACAAAGTTTATTCGAGAAGCTAAAGAAAAAGGCGCAATTCCAATTGTTTTAAGCTTAACGCCAAGAAATGAATGGCCGAATGATAAAGTAGAACGCAGAGTGGATACGTATATAAAATGGTCGAAAGAAATTGCGGAGAAAGAAAATGTTCTTTATATAGACTTAAGTGAAGCGGTTGCTAAAAAATATGAGGCTCTAGGAAAAGAAAAAGTAAAGAGCTTTTTCCCAAAAGACCACACACATACGGGTGCAGAAGGTGCTGATTTAAATGCATTGACCGCAGCAGAATGTATTAAGAAGGTTATGGGGAAAGAGTTGTGAGTTGTGAGTTGTGAGTTGTGAGTTGTGAGTTGTGAGCACGCCTTCGACTTCGCTCAGGCTGACAGCTTTTTTTCATTTGTCAAGCTGAGCGGAGTCGAAGCCAACCTGAAACCTGAAACTTGAAACTTGAAACTTGAAACAAAAAAAAACCTCGTCAGGTTGACGAGGTTTTAGTTGTATTATTTTTTTGATTCTTCGATAGAAACTTTTCTGAACTCTTTCAAAAGTTTTTCGATTTCTAAAGTAGCTTTACGTGCTCTTGGTCCTGCAGCTTTGATACCTTTTTCAGTTAAAGATTCAGCTTCTGCTTTGAATGCGTCAATTTCGGCGTTGATTTTTACTAATAGATCTTTCATGCTTGTACTTATTAAATTAAGGCGCAAAAATAGAGGTTTGATTGATAGTTACAATAAATTTGCTGTTAAAATTATCATTGTTTTTTGTGCTTTAAATTAGCGTTAAAATCACATTTTATTTCTGTCAAAACTTGCTCATTACAACAAACTATTAATCAGGTATTTACTAACAAATAAAAAAGACAATGCTCTTACAAGTGCTTCGAGATGCTAGTTTAAAAAAACATACAAACTTTAAAAAAAGCTAAAATTAGTTCTGTTTTAGTTAAAAACTGGTGATTGTTTATTGAGGATATGCGTAAAAATTACTCTATTAACTGCTTATTTACATAGACATTCTTAAAACTCACACCTTTTATTAGGCTTTTATCAATACTTGTTTTGGCCGCTTGAATATTCAAATTCTCGAATGTAAAATTGGATAAACGTACGTTTGGATCGTTTTCTACACCATAAAAGGTTTCGCATTTCAAATCAATATTTTTCAAGGTTACATTGTCTCCGTAAGACAATGGAACGTCTGGACGGCCTTTTAAATCAAAAAATTGTTTCCAAGCAAAAATCGCCAATCCAGTTTTGGCTTCTCCTTTTATATCTTCCACTCTTATGTATTCATATCGCTGCGGTGTATCTGGTCTCATTTTTAGCCATAACATTCGTGAAGCTCCGTCTATTTTACAATTTCTCATAATGACATTTCTGTTATGAATAGATTCACTTCCGTTTGTTAATGCGGAATGACAAAATCCGAAATTGGTGTTTTCAATAATTATATTAGAATTTGGACCGTTGTTTTTATCTTGATCTGCATAAGGACCTTTTCCGCCTTTTAAAGCAATTGCATCATCGTTTACTGACATATAACAGCCTCGTATTAACACATTACTGCAAATGTCAATATCGATGGCGTCTGTGCTTGGTGCTTTAATTTCGATATGAGGTGAAAAAATATACAAATCCAGCAGTTTTACATTATTGCATTTATAAAAATGATTCGTCCAAAAACCTGAGTTAATCAATTTTACATCCTGAAGTTGTACATTATTTGAGTTCCATACAAAAACAAGTCTTGGTCTCGAAACTTCTAGATTGGTGCACTTTGGATTAATTTTTCGTCTTTCCCAAAAGGCTTCCCAATATTTTTTACCATTTCCGTTAATGGTTCCTTTTCCTGAAATCGAGAAATTGTCAACACCGTAAGCATTTACCAAAGCAGGGAAATAATCTAGGTTCTGCCCTTCCATTCGTGATGGCATTATTGGATAATCAGCAATATTATCTGAGCCTTTTAAAACTCCTCCTTCTGAAACGTATAATGCTGTTTTTGGTTTAAAAAATAAAGCACCGCTTAAATAAACTCCTTTTGGAATAACAATTACTCCTCCTCCATTTGCGGCAGCTTTATCTATAACTTTTTGTATTGCAGCGGTCTGAATTTTAGTACTGTCTTTCCCAACATTAAAATCTGTAATAAGGTATTGTTTGCCTAAACTCTTTAATTGAATTTTAGAATAATCTTTAAACCAATTTAAAATTGGACTTCCATCTGGGAATGTGTCATTAGTATAATTCTGCGAGAATGTGACTTGAGAAAAGCCAATAACGCAAAAAAGGATTCTTAAAATAGTTTTCATTTGGTTAGTTGTTAGTTTTGTAGTTATGTATGACTGTTATTTTACCTCAACTTTAACTTTAGCCGATAACTGCTTTGCCAAAGTTGTCACGTAATTGGTAAAATATGCTGAATCTTTAAAGTTTTTCTCGGCGCTGAGTTCCCAGCCGGCGATTGGGTAATAACTTACTTCTTGATTATTTTTTACAGAAACTTTTATTAGATATGAATCTGTTAACTGTCCGGTTTTCGGTGCTTCTATATATCCTTTGTATAGGTTTTTCGGAATTATTACAGCGGTTCCTAAAATCCATTGACGTTCGTAGGTTAGTTTATCATGCTGAATAAAACAAACAAAATCTCCTGCTTCAATTACTTGCAATGGGTTTTGATTGTTTAAATTAGAAAGTGTAATCAATAATGTGTCGTTTCCTTTTAAACCATTTACCGAAACTGTATTTTTATAACCGTACATTCCAGGCCAGATTGAAGCTGTTTCTTCTGCTTGATACTTATTTCCCGACGCTTCCCAATTTTGGTATTTATAGTTTAAAACTGAATTTACAGGGCCTTCACTTACAATTTTAAAAGTTGTTTTTTCGATATTATTTATAGTATCATTGGCTAAAATTCCAAGTCTGTTTATTTTATTGTCATTGGTCAAGAGAGCAAAACCACCTAATCCTGCTGAGCTTCCAACAGGAAAAATATCTCTTCCCCAATCGTGCATTACGTGGTAATTGTCTTCAACTGCACCTTTACTGTTTATTCCAACATCTTCTGGTGTAATTCCCGGCGTTTTTTTTCCGAAAACATCTTTGCAGTTTCTTCCATCTAAATAATGTCTAAAACCTACTTTATCATTTTCCCAAGTTGGACCATCAGTTTGGTATTTTTGATAACCGAGTTTTTTATGTACTTGATTAGCTAATAAAACTTCTTGTGTATCTGGATGAACGGGCAGATTTTTACCTTCTCTTTTTCCAAATCTGGCACTTGTTCTAATCGTGAACTTTGGATCTTTATTTGACCAGCTTAAAACAGCTTTCTTTTCTTGGTTTACTGCAAAATCAGTTACCAAAAACAATTCGTCCCATTTTCCGTCACCATCTAAATCATTTACCTGCGCCGGAATTGTATCATTTTTATAAATTAAAATAGGATACGTTCCAGATTCTTTATTTACAGAAAGTTGGTTTCTTTTGATGGAAATGGCTTTTTGAGTCAGTTCTAAGTTGGAAGTATTTTTTAAAACAATTGTATTTTCAGCTGTTTTTTTCTGTGCATTGCAGTTTACAAAAACCAAGATCGATAATGCAATTGGTGCGTAAAGTTTTATTGTATTTTTCATTCTTATTATAACTTTTTAATTTAAAACAATTTACTCATTTAATCTAAATGAAAAACCTCTTTTAGTGCGTTTGTTTTTGGTGAATTATCTGGATTTGTTTCCATAATATCAGCCATATAATTCCACCATTTTTTCATAAGAGGATGGCTTGAAAGCTGTGAGCGATCAAAATCTAAACTTAATTTTTGAACGCCAAAAAGTACTCCGCTTTCTTCATCTAAAAAAATAGAATAATCCTGAATGCCATTTTCAGACAATAAGGTTGTTAACTCCGTCCAAATAGCATCATGTCTTATTTTATATTCGGTTTCAAAACCTTTTTTCAATTTCATTGTAAAGGCATTTCTAACAATTTGATTTTCCATTTTTTCTCTGTTAAACTGTTTGATTTAAAATTTCATCTAAACGATTATAAAAATAAACGCTGATGAAGTTTCATATTTTCCGCCTTGCGACGCCGTAAATAAATAAGTTGCTTTTCCGTTTTGAAATAATAATTGCGGGCGTTCTGCACGTCCGTATCGATTTAAATGTTTCGGAGCTTCTGGTTCTTTTACATATTTGCTTAATGGCTGATATGAAATTTGCGGATCACTCCAATGAATCCCATCTTTGGAGTCCATATAAAGTCCGTAATCCATTCCAAAAACCCCCATATCTCTCGCCAGCATTTTGAACCTTTTATTTTCATACCATACAAAAGCGTCTTCACATTGCTTATTGTCTCCTAATTTTGAAAAATCAATTAATGGATTGTTTTTGTATTTTATATAAGGACCTGTCAACGATTTAGAAATTGCTAATCCGTATTTTCTGTTTCCTTTTATAGGGAATTTTGGATGCACATAATTCTCTGTATCTAATGATTTATAATAAAGCCAATATTCGCCATTTGGATGTTTTAAGAAGGAAGGATTTGTAGTTAATAAATCATCCCAAGCACCTTGTTCTCCAGGTTGTAATAACGGTTCATCTGATCGTTCCCAAGGGCCGTAAAGTGAATCTGAAGTCGCTAAACCAATTCGCTTTGTATCCATTTTTCCGTTCGAATTTCCCATGAAAAAAAGCGCATATTTTCCATCTACAAAATGAATACTTGGATTATGACAGGTTGTAGCATCCCAAAAACCCTCACCTCTTGGTGCTAAAATAGTGCTGACATATTCATAAGGTTCTTCTGGTTTATCGGCAACTGCATGCGCAATTTCAGAACCGTTTATCCAGCCGCTCATGCTTTTTGATTTTTTCCAACGAGAAAAGAACACATGAATCTTACCATCCGGACCTTCAATTGGACTATTACACCAAACGTAATAATCTTCAAATTCTAAGGCACGCCCGACTGGTCGAAGTCTTTTCTCGAAATCTGAAAGTTTCGGGTCATCGAAAAAAGCACTGGCTTCTGCCGAAAACGGAAGACACAACGCAATGGCGGCGAGAGAATTTCCAATTATAAATTGTCTTCGATTCATTTGACTTTTATTCCGATTTATATTTATGTCTTAAATATTCTCACGCAGATTGAGCAGTTTTTTTTACAAACTAATTAATCATTTGATCTCTGGCTTTACTCTTAAACACATAGAAACATAGATTTTTTATTTCTTCAGAAGAGCCTTTAAAAAACTAGTTTTTACACATAGCTATGTGTGTTTATGCAAGTGAAACGCCTATCTTAAATTCAATAAGCTATGTTTCTATGTGTTCGAAAAAAACGTTTTTACTTCTTTTCAGCTATTACCCATTCATCTGTTCTAAAAGGAGAAACGGGTAAGTTTTCATTGTTGAATAAATTAGACTCTGGAACGGCTTTCCAAGCAAATCGAACTGCTGCAGGTTCTTTTACTTTTGGCGAAGTAACTATTATTGTTTTTCCTTCAATTTTTGCTTCGGCTGGATAAAAAACTTGGTCATTTCCTGCGATTTCAAATTCTTTCAAGGTATCACCAGTTTGCTTTAATCCAGAATCGGTATAATCAAAAAACAGCTGTACTTTTTGTTTCTTGATTTTCATATGATTAAAAATAGGTCCTGAATACACCAGCTTATTTTCTCCATACGTTTTAGCTCTTGCTATGAGCGCTAATCTATAACCAACGGTCTGTTTGTCTATTGGATGAATATTTTGTGCATCTCCAACATCAGTCGTAACAACCATTCCGCTGTTAGGTATTGTTTTTAAGGACATTAATTGAGCTTCTCTAATTTCTGCATTTTGTCCTTTATGGGGTGTGATCTGCACATAATAAAATGGAAATTCTCCTTGTTTCCATTCTTCTCTCCAGCTTTTTACCATGGTTGGAAATAAACTTCGATACAAATAGGCTTTTCCTGAATTGCTTTCGCCTTGATACCAAATTGCTCCTTTTATCGTGTAGTTTACTAAAGGATGAAGCATAGCGTTATACAAAACATACGAAGTTTTATTGGGTTCTTTTTTAGGCTTTTTTAATTGTGATTTTGGAGCATTTGCTGCGCTTGCAATTCGTTCGTTTGTAAGTGCTAAATAATATGCTTCCAGTTTTTCTTGATACACTTTTTCGTTTTTTGCATCTTCTTGCAAAATGGGTAAAAAAGCAACATCTTCTTCTAATACATTCTGCGCGGTCCAAGCTTCGGCTTTGGTGCCGCCCCAAGAAGTAGATATTAAACCGATTGGCACGTTTAGTTTTTGATACAAATCTCTTCCAAAGAAATAGGCTGCTGCCGAAAATGTTTTGATACTTTCAGGCGAACAGATTCTCCAGCTTCCTGTAACATCTTCAAGTGGTTTTGCCGATGCATTGAGGGCAACTGTAAAAAGTCTGATGTTTGGAAAAACAGCATTTTTTACTTCTTCTTCATAGTTTTTAACACCCGTTTTCCAAGTTCCTTCTTCTCTTCCAACAGGGAAAAACATATTTGACTGACCGGAACAAAGCCAAACTTCACCAATAAGAATGTTTTTCAGCGTAATTTTATTAGAGGCTTCGATTGTAATATCGTATGCAGCTTGTCCTCCTTGCGGAGTTTCGACTGTTGTTTTCCAATTTCCTTCAGCATCGGCAGTAACATTTACTGGAAGATTTGACCATCCTAAATGAATGTTTATTTTTTCATTTGGAGCAGCCCAACCCCATAAATTAACTTTTGCATTTTGCTGTAAAACCATATTATCGCTTACCAAAGCTGGAAGTTTTACCTGAGCTGAAAGTGAGAGTTTTGCACTCAAAACCAATAAAAGTAAAAGAATTTTATTTGGATTTCTCATTGTTAGTTTTTTTTATCTAAGTAACACTTTAAATTTAAATTAGCTGTTCTTTTTTTGCATCCTGTGCTTTCCTGTTTTTTACACATAAAACCTAAAAAAGCTGTCTGAAAAAGACAGCTTTTTAAAAACAAAAAATATATAAAAAAATACTAATTACTAATATATTCCTGTTGGGTGTAAATTGTTAAAGAAATTAAACACATAGAAACATAGATTTTATCCTTAATAAAGAAGACAAAAAGAAACACATTTCCTTCACATAGCTATTTATGTGTATTTAAAATAAATGAAACGCCTTTTTTAAAATCTTCAATCCCGATAGCTATCGGGAATGTTTCTATGTGTTAGATAAATTTCGTCCAGCTTATTAATTACTAATCATAACCTAAATTTTGATCATAAAGTCCAGGAACTGCTAGAAGTTCTTGCAACGGAATTGGATACAGTAATGAATTGTTATCGATTGTTCTGATTTTATTCTCAGTATCTTCAGCAATTCTCCAAGCGTTCATAGTTGCCACTGCTTTTCCTGATCTAATTAAATCAAACCATCTTGTTCCTTCAGCAAAAAACTCTTTTCTTCTTTCTTCAAATAATTGATCTAAAGTAATGTTTACAGCATTTGCAGGCACACCAGCTCTGGTTCTTACTCTATTAACAATTGCATCAACATCTGCTTGAGTACCGCCGCCGCCGTGAAGCGTACATTCTGCCATAAGCATCAAAACATCAGTATAACGAGTGATCATAAAATCAACTCCCCAATCTTCACGTCCGTTCCCGTATCTTGCAGGATCAATGTATTTTTTGAAAACTGGCAGAGTGTAACTTCCTTTGTAAGTTCCAGAAGCTACAGTATAACTTGTAGCAATACCATAAAGTTGTCTTTTATCAGCGGCTGTAAACAATTTCATAAAACCAGTTGAAATTGGTCTTGCTTCTAAAGCTCCTTGTGCTGATAAATTTACAGATGCAAAATAAGGTTCATAACCTAACTCTACCATGAAATTTCCACCAACAGGAGTTGAAATATTTTGTGTGTAAGAAATAGTCAATACGTTTTCTTTATTAGCATTTCCTTCGGTTTTAAAAATTGGTTCGTAATCTGTACCAAAAGCATATAAACCGCTCAACTTAATATCGTTTAATTGCTGATAGGCTTTGTCCCATTCATTTAAACCTAACATTGCACCATCAATTCCGTAAGTTGGGCTTGAACGAGTCATATAAACAAGTCCTAAAAGTGCTTTTGCGCCATATTTTGTAACACGTCCGTAATTTGCATTATCATAAGAAGGAAGCAAATCTGGAATTGCCAATTCTAAATCTGAGATAATTAGTTTGTAAACATCTGCAACAGCGGTTCTTTTTATTTTTGAAGCTTCGCCGGCAGTCATTGTTTTGTCAATTAATGGCACACGTCCAAACCATCTTAACAAATCAAAATAACAGAATGCTCTAAGAAAACGTGCTTCAGCAGCCATTGCGGTTTTATCGGCTGGATTTGTAAAAATCACATCCCCTTTTTCTGCAATTTTTTCTAATAACTGATTTGCTTTATAGATCGCATTGTAATTGGTAAGATATGCTTCTTTTACATAAGTATTTGAACTGATGGAAGTGTAAAAACTATTGATTCCTTCCCAATCTCTTGATGCCGTTGTAGTTGCCATCAAGTTATCAGATCTGGTTTCGCTTAAATTCATTAATCGGTTTGCATAACCATATACGGTTGCTCCGTGAAAAGCAACGGAATAAGTTGCATTTCTTGCCTGTACAAAATCACCTGGTGTTGCATAAAAATTTTCGATCGTGCCTTGCGATAATGGCAGCTGAGTCAGCTCATCTGTACAAGATGATTGTGCGAACAACATTAACGCACCTGCTGCTATGAAGATATATTTTTTCATTTTCGTTTAATTAAAATTAATGTTTAGTCCGATAACTAATGATTTTGCCAAAGGCGCTCCACCGTAATCTACCGGTACAGAGAAATCACTGTTTGAACTTGCTGAAGTATTTACTGCTTCTGGATTAAAACCTACTTTATATTTGTTCCAGTAGAACCAGTTTTCTCCTGTTACATATAATCTTGCATTATCAATTCTTGTAATTCCTTTTAAGGCTTGTCTCAGATTATATCCAATAGAAATACTTCTGATACTTACATAATCTGATTTGTACAACCAGTCAGAATTTGCTTGATATCCAAAAGAAGTTCTCCAATTTCCTCTAACTGCTGGGTCAACATTTAATGAATTTTCTACAGATCCCATTCCAGTACGATCAATTGCACGACCTGTTAAACCATAAACTGTACCTCCATTTTGACCTTGAACCAAAACATTTAAATCTAAATCTTTGTATTTAAAACTATTTGTGATTCCCCAAGTATATTTTGGTGTTGGGTTTCCTAAATCAACACGATCTTCTGAATTGATTTTTTTGTCTCCGTTTTGATCCACATATCTAGGATCTCCTAATACTAATTTATTTCCTCCAATTGTAGTACCTCCGTTATCGATATCTGCTTGTGTAAGCACTCCATTTTGTTTTAATCCAAAAATGGTATACATTGGTTTTCCAACTTCTAGTTTAATAAATGGCACACCTCCGTCAAATGAGTTACTGATTTCAATTTTTGATTGATCTGGTCCTAATGCTAATACTTTATTTTCGTTATGACTTATATTTGCCGATGTTCTCCATTCAAAACTTGGTGTTTTAACGTTTAATGAATTCAACTCAAATTCCCATCCTTGATTTTGAACTTCTCCAATGTTTGTAAGGTAAGTAGGAAAACCTGAATCTCCAGGAACGGGAACTCTTAAAAGTAATTCGCTGTTATTTTTTCTGTATACTTCAAATGTTCCAGAAAGTCTGTTTTTGATAAATCCAAAATCTACTCCAAGATCTATACTTTTTGATTCTTCCCAATGTAAAGTAGGATTTGGAATTGAAGCTGCCCCTTGACCAATTGCCACTGCTCCTCCTATTGAATAATTGAATGTTCCAAGTGTAGCGTAAGATCCGTAGCTGCCAATATTATTACTTCCGTTTGTACCAGCACTTGCTCTAAGTTTCAAATCGCTAAGCCAATTCACTTCTTTTAAAAATGATTCTTGCTTAATTCTCCATCCTAATGATACGGAGTAAAAATCTCCCCATTTTCTGTCAGAACCAAATTTAGATGAACCGTCACGTCTAATACTTCCAGATAAGATATAACGTTCTTTAAAGTTGTATTGTAAACGTGCGAAGTAAGATAATAATGTACTTTTCTCTGCATTTGTAGATCCAATTGATCCTGCCGGAAGCGTTTCAATACTTGAACTATTATAAAGTGCTCCTGAAGAAAGTGTTGATTTTGTTATTTCGTATGAGTTGAAAGACTGTCCTAAAAGCACATTAAAACTATGGCTTCCGAAAGTTTTGTCATACGTTAACGTATTCTCATTAACAATATTTTGTCTTCTGTACGTATTATATGCTCCTCTGATACTTGCAATTACATCATTTGGTGTATAGCTTTCAGTAGTATTATCAGAATTATCAAAGTTAATAGTACTTTTTAGAGTAAAACTATTAGCAAATTGATAGCTTGCATATCCAGAGATTAAATTTCTATACATAGAGTTTCTACCAGTTCTTGCTAGAGCGTTCAACATATTTGTCGTACTGCTTCCCCACGCATATCTTGTTGTATACTTTTCTCCCGCAGCATTAGAAGCGCTTTCAAAAACTGGCGTTGCAGTAAGTGCTTTAAACAACGTATTATCTTTACCTTCAACACCTGGATCATTCTTAATAGAATAAGAAGGCGCTAAATTAATTCCCATTTTAAAGCTTTCTGACAATTTCACGTCAACATTTGCTCTTGCTGAGAATAATGAATAATCTGTACCCACAATGTATCCCGTATTTTTTTGATAATTGGCAGACACATAATAATTTACAGCATCTGTAGCTCCAGAAGCAGATAATTGATAGTTATTGAATTCTCCTGTACGGAAAACTTTATCCTGCCAATCGATATAATCTAATCCTGGATGTCCTGGAATATCCCATCTGTCATCGTATAGATAAGTATAATATCTTGTATTTGCTGTTGTAAGCGGTGCGGTTGGGTTTTTTAAATTGTAAGCTGCAATACGTTCTGCATTTGACTGACTTGCCGATGCTCCCGCTATTCCTGAACCAACCCATTGTGCATCGATCATTGTTTTTGCTCTGTCAATCCATCCTTGAGATGATAACATATCAACTCGGTTTGCTTCTTTATTAACCCCGCCATACATATTAAAAGTAAATTTTGTTTTACCTTTTTTACCTTTTTTAGTGGTGATAATTACAACTCCGTTTGAAGCTCTCGAACCATAAATTGCAGCAGCTGCGGCATCTTTTAATACTTCGATAGAAGCCACATCATTTGGATTCATGTTGTCCAGCGGACTTCCGTTTGAGAATGATCCGTTGCTGTTACTCCCTTCCGTATAAATTGGAAATCCATCAACTACGTACAAAGGCTCATTTCCTGCTGTAATCGAACCTGATCCTCTAATTTCAATACTAAAAGGCTGTCCTGGCAATCCCGTAGTTTGTTTCACACGAACTCCCGCAACCTGACCAATCAAACCTTGATCGATTCTCGAAATTGGACGTTCGGTAAAATTTTCCGTTTTTATTCCTGAAATCGCTCCTGTAGTTAATTTTTTCTTTTGTGTGCCGTAACCAATAACTACGACTTCATTTAGGTTTGAGCTTTCTGCATCCAGCGAAACATTATAACTTTGTGCGGCGCCAATTTTTATTTCCTGCTTGACAAATCCGACAAATGAAAATACTAAAGTCTCCCCTGGAGCAGCATTAATACTGTATTTTCCATCAAAATCAGTACTTGTAGACCTATTCGTTCCCTTGACAATTACATTTACCCCGGGTATCGATAATTTGGCTGGGTCGGTAACGGTTCCTGTAACCGTTTTTCCTTGCGCATAACCTGATGAATACACTAGTACACATAAGGCTATAATCAGCAAAAGATTAAGCTTGTTTTTCATAAAAAGTTAAATTTGGTTAGGTAATTAGTTCAAACCAAATTTATTTAGAAGCGACTTTCACGGCATCCTGTAGTATCCTGTTAACTTTCAATATATTACAAAATAATATTAAGTTTACTTTAACAAAAAATAACTCAACTACTTGATTTACAACCGATAGCTATATACAAAATACACAAATACATTATACTAAATTTTAGTAAATTATTTTTTCACTATTCCTATTTATTCCCATAAATTAATATCAATTAAAAAACTTTATAACTTATTTACTGATAATTTAATTTTTACAATATTCAGCAAAAACAGGACGCAACAGGATAGCATTTTGATAGGTTGCTTATACTTTTACTTTCGTACAAAGAATTTTAAATGTGTTTTTATCAATTCTGTTTTTACAAAAAATTAATAAATTTTAGTAACAGCTAAATCTTTTAGATCAATAATGAAACAACTTCAAACATTCTGCTTTATTACCTTATTTTTTATTTGTAATTACAACCTTTCTGCACAGGACAGCAATACTTCACCGTGGCCAAAATCTACAAACATAAATCAGCCTTGGACACGCTGGTGGTGGATGGGCAGCGCTGTTGATAAGCCAAATTTAAAAAAGACTTTAATCGATTTTTATAAAGCAGGAATTGGCGGAGTTGAAATCACTCCTATCTACGGAGTAAAAGGAGAAGAAAGCAATTACATAGACTACCTTTCTCCAAAATGGATGGAAATGCTGGATTATACTATTCAAACTGCTGACAGTCTAAAAATGCAGGTCGATATGGTTTTAGGTACTGGATGGCCTTATGGAGGATCACATGTTACATTGCCTTATGCCGCAACTAAACTTATTGTTGAAAAATATCCGCTTAAAAAAAACGAAACATTCGATCGAAATATAACTCTTGACAGCAGTAAAGAAAAAACACCCGCTGAACTTTTATATGTTGTAGCTTACGGAAGCGATGGTTCCTATATAAATTTAACGGACAATCTCAAAAAAAATAAAACAACTTCACAAGATAAAGGAATTGAGGGATCTGCAATTAAGCTTCCGAATAAACTGGAACCAAACCGATTAAATTGGAAAGCCAAACAAACAGATTATACTATTTATGCCGTATTTAGCGGTAAAACAGGACAACAGGTAAAAAGAGCTGCTCCTGGAGGAAAAGGCTACACTTTAGATCATTATTCAGCAGAAGCTTTAAATGCATATGTAGTTCCGTTTAACAATGCGTTTAAAGGAAGAGAAGGAAAAATAAGAGCCGTTTTTAATGATAGTTTTGAGGTTTATGGAACTGACTTTACACCCAATTTCTTTGAAGAGTTTCAAAAATTAAGAGGCTACGATTTAAAAAAACAACTCTCGATTTTACTGAATGAAACTGATAATGAAATTGGAAATCGAATTAGAAGCGATTATCGTCAGACTATAGCTGATTTATTACTGAATAAATTCGATAAGTCATGGACAAATTGGGCTCATTCAAAAAAAATTAAAACTAAATTACAAGCACATGGTTCACCTGGGAATTTAATAGATCTTTACGCTTCTGCGGATATTCCCGAATGCGAAACTTTTGGTTCTATGCCATTTGATATTCCGGGTTTTCGACGCGAGAAAGAAGACATTCGCGAAGGTGATGCTGATCCTGTAATGTTAAAATTTGCCTCATCGGCAGCGCATATTTCAAGTAAAAATTTAGTCTCTTCTGAAACTTTCACGTGGCTGCGAGAACATTTTAAAACGGCACTGTCACAATGTAAGCCCGAAGCCGAAGATTTGATGCTTAATGGTGTCAATCATATTTTTCTTCATGGCTCGACTTATTCTCCAACACGCGCTGCATGGCCGGGATGGGAATTTTACGCATCGGTTAATTTTAATCCCAATAATACAATTTGGGAAGATGCTCCCGCCTTGTTCTCCTATATTTCAAACTGTCAATCGATGCTTCAACAAGGAAAATCTGACAATGAAATTCTTCTCTATTGGCCAATATTTGACACGTGGGATAAGTTTCAAAACGGAAATTTATTCTTTCAATTCAAAATACATTCTTTATCAGAGTGGCTGTACGGAACTTCCTTCTATGACACTACAAAAAGTCTGATGAAAAAAGGATATAGTGTTGATTTTATCTCTGATAATTTTATCTCTGATGCAGCAGTTGCAAACGGAAATATAATTGTGTCTGGAGTACGTTATAAATCACTGATTATTCCCGCTTGCAAAAAAATGCCATTTGCAACAATGCAAAAACTAATTGAACTAAAAAAAGCAGGTGCGGTAATCATCTTTGAAGGTCTGCCGGAATCAGTTCCAGGTTTCAATGATTATAAAAAACAAGAACAAAATCTTCAAAATCTTTTAGCTTCAAATAAAAGTATAATTGAGCCTGTATCTGATGTTTTAAAAACTTTAGAAGATTTCAAAATTCAACCTGAAAGTCTTGTGAACACAGGTCTGAAATTCATTAGAAGAGATATTGACGGCGAAAAAATTTATTACTTAGTAAATCATACTACAAAAACGATAGATGACTATATTCCGTTGCAAATTGAAAATAAAGAAGTCATTATTTTCGATCCTTTAACAAAAGCATACGGCAATGCTCTGATTGAGAAAAAGAACGGAATGACTTACGTTAAAATAAAAATAGAACCAGGACAATCCTATTTTTTAAAGACTGAAAATACAGTTTCTCAAAAAAACTGGAAATACTATGAAACAGCTTCTACACAATTCCCATTGACAGGAACTTGGAAACTAAGTTTTGAAAAAGGCGGACCGAAATTACCTCAAAGCACCACCATAAATAAGTTAGAATCTTGGACAAAATTAAGCACAGAAGCTGAAGCTTTTTCAGGCTCAGCTGCTTATGTGCTGCAGTTTGAGAATCCAAACCATAAAATCAGCCATTGGAGTCTTAATCTCGGCGATGTTCGAGAAAGCGCCAAGGTGTGGATAAATAATGATTTTGTTGGTACTGCTTGGTCTGTTCCATACAAATTGAATATTCAAAAATTAAAACCTGGTAAAAATATTCTGAAAATTGAAGTAACTAATCTGCCTGCAAACAGAATAAGAGACATGGAATTAAAAGGACAGGAATGGAAAATCTTCCATGAAATAAATATGGTAGACAAAGATTATAAAAAATTTGATGCGACAAAATGGAGTCCAATGCCTTCCGGGCTTTTAGGACCAGTAACACTGACACCTTTAAAAGAACTAAACTAACTATATAACCATCTATTGAAAAATGAAAAAATTACTCTTTCTTTCACTCCTATTTGTTTTCTCGTCAGGCTGCTTAAATGCGCAAGAGCCTTTTGATAAAAAACAGGTACTGCAGCAAATGATACTTGCAAATGATTATTTTATGCAAAAATGGCCTGATACTGGAAAAACTATAATTACAAACAAAGAACGTCCCAGTAATATTTGGACTCGAGGCGTATATTATGAAGGATTAATGGCTCTTCATGAAATTTATCCTAAGGATTCATTTTATGATTATGCTTATGCATGGGCCGAATTTCATAAATGGGGATTCAATGGCGGTAACGTAACCCGAAACGCTGACAATTATTGCGCCGCACAAACCTATATCGATTTGTATAATTTAGAACCCGATTCTAAAAAACTAAAAAATACAAAGGCAAACATTAATATGCTTTTAAATACGCCTCAAGTAAATGACTGGTCATGGATTGATGCTATACAAATGGGAATGCCGGTTTTTGCAAAAATGGGAGTTTTAGAAAAAGACAATCGCTATTTTGAAAAAATGTATGAAATGTATATGTTCTCTAGAAACAAACATGGAGACAACGGTTTATTCAATCCGAAAGAAGGTTTATGGTGGCGTGATGCTGATTTTGACCCGCCTTATAAAGAACCAAATGGAAAAAACTGTTATTGGAGCCGTGGTAATGGATGGGTAATTGCTGCTCTTGCAAAGGTTTTAACTATTATTCCTGAAAATGCTCCGCATAGAGATCAATATGTAAAAGATTTGAAGGTCATGGCGGCTGCACTAGTTCCTATTCAAAGAGCGGATGGATTTTGGAATGTAAGTCTATACGATCCAACTAATTTTGGAGAAAAAGAAGCCTCTGGAACGGCATTATTCATCTACGGAATGGCATACGGAATAAACAATGGCATTTTAAAAAGAGAGACTTATCTTCCTGTAATTCAAAAAGCATGGAAAGCCATAACAACTGAAAGTCTTCACTCAAACGGTTTTTTAGGCTATTTACAATCTACAGGAAAAGAACCTAAAGATGGACAACCATTATCCTATGACAAAATTCCGGATTTTGAAGATTACGGTTTAGGATGTTTTTTACTAGCCGGATCAGAAATCTATAAGTTGAAATAATAAAAATAAAAATGGGCATATTTTAATATGCCCATTTCTTTACTTACTTTTCAATCTACAGGTTATGACATTTGAAATAAAGCCTTTTGAAAACTATTAAACTGCATCTGGGTAAAACTTGGATTTGAAAATGCAATTTCTGGCAGTTTAGGCATCAAATCTGATTTATTTTTAAAATACACTTTTAAATCTCTAAATATTTCCGTTCTGCTTTTTGTAATATCAACTAAGCAAAGGTTTTTTATATCTTCAAGAAAAAACAAACCACTCAGAAGATTCTTATTAGAGAAGCAAATCATAACGTTTCTTCCTTTTTTATCTAATTTTAAAAAATCGATTAATTCTGATTTTTCATAAACAACAAATATAGAACGATCAAAATCTTTCGATTCCTCTTCGTTTTTTAATAAAAAAGAATCCTCAGAAAATTCAAATTCATCTTTAAACTTTCTTTTGAACATTTTTAAAAAAACTTTCTTATTATCATGCAATATACTCCATTCCAGCGGGCAGCATCAAAGAAAATGTTGCGCCGCTTAGTGCTGTTGCGGTATTGTTTACAACATCTACCTTATAAGAGCCCGGAGCACCTCCTTGTGCCAAAGCAGCAGGTTGATAAGATGATGGGGCATTAATCTGCACTTGAGCAAATGTACTGCCTCCCATTGCAAACAACAATAACAATAAAATTAGTGTAACTTTTGTTTTCATAAATTGTTTTTTTATTAAAAAAATCTAACAATCCCAGCTCATTATATTTGATAACTTGCATGGGTTGGTACTTTACTTACTTATAATCTTTGTTTCTCAACAACCTGATTATCAATAAATATTCGGTACAAAACTCCAGTTATTTCATCTTTAATATTACCTGTAAAAGATTTTAATGTAGCATTTTAGGACATATTTTTAACATATCGTTTTCAATATATGTGCATTGGCGGCAGCCGCAAATGTGAAAATTTTAGTCTTGAAATCTGAGTCAAAACTGTCGAACTTATTATTATAACAACGTTGAAAGCAAAATGGATAATAATTTTCTAGAACAAATCAGTATTTTAGAATAAAACTTAATTTTAAACTAATACTCTATACTCGTTCATTCCTAGATTTTTAGCTAAGAGATAATGTAGAAATAAAAAAATCAGGACAAAAAAATGATAACTTTTGAAAAGGTTTTTAGAAGAATAAATCTGAAGTAGGTTCAAACAAAAGCAATCAAGAACAAACACCTGTCTTTCAGTGATTTAAACCAAAAGTATACAAAAAACATCTAACTGATAAAACAAAAGCAACTTTAAATTTAGTTTTCTTTTTTAGAAGGCACTGTGTAAAAAGAAAATGGAAGCATACAGATTCTCCTACTTTCAAAAACAGACCGATATAGCTTAAGAAATTGAATTTCAGATAATTACAAAGAATAAATAAAATATTAACTACCTCAATTACATACAAATACATATGTTAAATTATTAATACTATTTTTAGTACAATATTTTAAAATATGATTTTATTTTGAAAAACTAATAAGCAGATCTCTTAAAAAAAACAGCCCCAAAAGCTGCCAGAATAGATTTTTTATTTGAACTAAGGAATTTAAAATAGAAATAAAAAAAGAGAAAACAATATGTTTTCTCTTTTCATCGTATTACGTAAAAAAAGTAAATAATCTTACCGAGAATTTCACAACCAGCACGATATTTTACGATTGCAAATGTAGCGTCACATTAATATTTTTATTACTCTTAAAAGATTTTAAACTATCATTTTAAGACATAAAAACAAGTCTGTTCTTAATGCATGGAATTACATTAACTGCACTCTATTAACATGCGCCTTTTTATCTTATCGCTTTTTTCAGCTTGTCCATCGAAGAATTTTCTAATACTTTAATTTGATCTATTACCAGCTGCGCAATTTTAGTTGCCCCCAATAAAGAAAGATGTGTATCATCGGCTTTGTCTTTATCATAATAAGGATTTTCTCCAGCTTTAAAATGCAAATGGAGCTGTTTTGACTTTTCAGGACCGTATGACTGCTCTAGAATCTCTGTATAATATTCTAAATCGATAAAAGGAACTTTGTATTCCTGTGCGGTCAAACGGGTTTCAAGAGGATAATCGCCATGGGTAGGAACCAAAACTCCTTTTTCATTAAAATTACGTCGGGCAATTGAAGTTAATAAAACTGGGATTGCTCCTTTCTCTCTGCTCTCCTTTACAAAGCGAATCAGATTATGTCGATAAGTTGTATGCGGATTTGTATAACGTGTTGAGTCTTCTATTTTTTCATCATTATGTCCAAATTCAATAAAAACATAATCGCCTTTTCTGAGCTTTTTATAAATTGAATCCCAGCGTTTTTCATTAATAAAACTTTTGGTGCTTCTACCGTTAACAGCTTTATTTACGACTACAATATCATCTTTAAAAAAAGGCTGAAGTACTTGTGCCCATCCATGTTCAGGGTTTTTCTCAGGGTCTTTTTTATTAGCCATTGTCGAATCGCCAATTGTGTACAAAGTTGTTTTTTGAGCAAAACAAACTGATGTGATAAGCAATGTTAAGAAGATGTATTTTTTCATTTTTGTTTGTTTTTTTGTTTCACGCTCCCGCTAACTATCGGGAACTAAGTTTTTTTTCTATATCCAATATTTTATATTCTCCGTTTGTCAGTCTGAGCGAAGTCGAAGACCTTTACAGCTCGAAAATCCTTCGACTTCGTTCAGGAAGACAATACTTTGTATAGACGTATTACGGTGCGTCTCATCAGAAAGCCTCTGTTCCTTTGCTCCTAATAGCAATCGGGAGCGTGAAAAAAATTTACTCTCGCAGATTTAGCAGATTTAGCAGATTTTTTTTTTACCGCAAAGTGCTTTAATGTTACGTAATCCCGCTAGCTATCGAGGGCTAAGTTTTTTTCTATATTTTATAGTCTCCGTTTGTCAGTCTGAGCGAAGTCGAAGACCTTTACATCTCGAAAATCCTTCGACTTCGCTCAGGAAGACAATACTTTGTATAGACGCATTGCGGTGTATATCATCAGAAAACCTCTGTTCCTCTGTTCCTTTGCTCCTAATAGCAAACGGGAGCGTGAAAAAAATTTACTCTCGCAGATTTAGCAGATTTAGCAGATTTTTTTTTACCGCAAAGTGCTTTAATGTTACGTAATCCCGCTAGCTATCGAGGGCTAAATTTTTTTTCTATGTTTTATATTCTCCGTTTGTCAGTCTGAGCGAAGTCGAAGACCTTTACAGCTTGAAAATCCTTCGACTTCGCTCAGGAAGACAATACTTTGTATAAACATATTGTGCGGTACGTCTCATCAGAAAACCTCTGTTCCTTTGTTCCTTTGCTCCTTTGAACCTAAAAAAACCCTAATGCTTCGAAACTGCCGTAGGCACTCCTGCTCTTTTGCCTATAAAAACATCTGTCATCAAAACATTCTCCGCATTTTCGTTTGACAAGGCGTTTTTTGCTTCTTTTATTTCAATATTATTCAAAGATATATTTCTAATTTTTTTATCGAGGAAACCTTGAATGACAATACCAGATTCTGATGCTTTGTTACAAGTAATATTTGAAAAATGAATGTTTGAAATATCCGATTGATAACCTTTACCTTCTCCATGATAATTAGCAGTCATATAAAGACAATCTTCAACTTCGTCTAATTGTATGTTTCGAACAAAAACATTTTTGATGTAACCTCCGCGGTCAGCATTGGTTTTTAAATAAATTCCTCTTTTTAAATAACCTATTGTTTTACAATTCTCGACAAATACATTTTGCACTCCTGCTGACATCTCACTGCCAATTACAACTCCGTGAAGTCCTTTAAAGTTGCAGTTTCTAATTACGATATTCTCACTTGGCGTTGCTGTATTTGCTCTTCCCTCGTGATCTCGCCCCGCTTTAATAGCAACATTATCATCACCATTATTAAAGGTTACTTTTTCAATCAAAACATCTTTTGCGTATTCAGGATCGATTCCGTCATTATTATAGTTTAATGATTTATAGCTGATGCCTCGAACTGTAATACTTTGTGATTTTAAAAGATGAAGACACCAAAATGGCGAATTTTCAATTCTGACATTCTCAACAAGCACATTTTTGCAATTTAAAAACTGAATCATCTGCGGACGCAAAAAGTAACCTTCTCCGAATTTTCGATCTTTTAACGGCACATTATTATGATTCATATCTCGGCTTAACTCCTTGCCCAGACCTTCTTTTGCTTTAAAGCTTTTCCATATTTTCCCGCCTTCACCATCAATCGTTCCTTCGCCAGTAATTGCAATATTAGTACAGTCAGCAGCATAAATAAGCGGACTGTAATTATAGAGCATCGTGCCTTCCCAGCTTGTTAAAACTAAAGGATAATCTTGAGGATTGTCGCTGAATTTTATTTTGGCTCCTTTTTCTATTTTCAAATTTACATTGCTGACAAAATGAATAGGTCCATTTATTTTATAAATTCCTTTTGGAACAATAATGGTTCCTCCGCCTTTCTTTTTACAGAGTGCCATCGCTTTATCAAACACCATTTTATTGTTTGCAATAGAATCTCCTTTTGCTCCTATTTTCAAAATATTAACTTGATAAGCAGGAAACACAGGAAGCTGAATTCGATTTACTATCGAATCGACTTTTGCTGTTGGAAAATCATTTTTCTGAGCAAAAGAAACGCAGGATATTAAGAGGAGAAGTAGATATTTCATTTTTTAAGTTCTTATTTTTTAAGGTGCAAAGAAGCAAAGATTAATTCGAATACTCAGTATTTTAGGAACTACATACCTTTGTATCTCTGAACCTTTGTGCCTAAATTAAAAATACCAATTAGGTACTGTATCTTTTAGAATATTTTCTGTCGAATATTGCTCTGCTTCAGTTTTTGTAAGCTGATGTGACCATGTGACTCTTTTCTTTGGTTGAAATCCTTCGCCGCTGTTATTGTATTCGGCATAAAAGGCATTTTTCTCTGCATCAGGTTTTGACCAGTTTTCCCAGCCTTCGGCTCTTATATGTTTACCTAATTCACAATTGATAAAAACGGTTTTGGCATAAATACGCCACGGTCTGCCCAGATAAACAGCCTCTGCAGCAGGTTCTGCGGTTAGTTTGCAATTTTTAAAAACAAAACCATAAGCAACGCCTTCAGGAGTTGAAGCAGCTGTTACGTACGAACTTTTAATGCTGTGAATGACGCAATTTTCGAATAAAGCTGTAGCTCCGCCAAAAATAAAATCGGTTGTACCCTCAATATAACAGTTTCTAAAATACTGCTTAGCATTTTTTCCTGATAAATATAAGGTATCTTGATTTCCTGAAATAATACAGCTGGTAATTTTAGCTCGATTGCCAGTAACCGATAATGCAATTGCCTGACCTTTATCGCCCGAAGCATTTTTAATGGTTAGGTTAAATGCTGTAAAATCGTCTGCTTCTACTAAAAGAGTTGACGTATAAAAAGTGCTGTTTCGCCCTAAGTTGATTTTCGAAAAATTATCATCAAAAGTAATGATCGTTTTCTCTTTACTTTCGCCAAACAAAATCAAATTATTGTTCCATTCGGGCACTCTAAGTTTTTCGTTGTATGTTCCGTTTTTAATGAGTATCGTTACTTTTTCATAAGGAAAAGAAGGGCTCGCATATATGGCATCTTGTATTTTGGTAAAATCTCCAGAACCATCCTGTGCTACGGTAAAGAAAACAACTTTCTTTTTCTGTGCTCCTGTTTCTGAAACTTTTGTACCATTTTTAATTCCCCAAGCTGTATATTTCTTCAGTACTTCTTTTGGTTCATCTGTATACCATGCGTAACCGTTTCTGCGTTCTGCTCCAATTTCATCCAGTGATTTCTTTTTGATTCCGTCACGATCGCAAAAGAAAGGTTCATTATTGTCCAGTTCCATAAATCTTGCCCAGATTGGCGCTGCATTCTGAGTTGGAATCATCTTTTTATCAATAACTTTACCTGCGTCATTTAAAACACGCTTTTCTTCAAGATTGGTGATTTTTGTTTTTTCAAACCATGCATAGGCGCTTTTTACAGCGGTCATAATCTCTGGTGACGGTTTTTTAATTGACATCAAAAGCAGTACAATTTTAGCCGATTCTTTTCCGCTGAGCGAAGGCAATTCATACGCTCTAGCTTTCGCAGGAAGCAGTGTAACTTCATCGTGCTGTGCACACCAAGCCGTTAAAACTCCGTTTTGTTTGTATTGCGTTTTGATGATGCAGTCAATTCCTTTATCAAAAGCTGTTTTTGTTTTTGCAATAATTTCTTTTGAAGGTTTTATACTGTAGAAATCGGTTTCTTCACTTACTTCTTTCATTACCTCTAGAATACGCACCATCGAATCGTCATTGTACGTAATGTGTGTGTAATACCCTTTTTTAAGCGGATAAAATTGAGGCCAGCCGCCATTTGCATATTGCGCTTCCAGTAAATAATTTAACCCTTTTAAAAACGATTCTTTGTAACGCTCGTCTTTTACCTGAGCATACATTTTAGACATATAGAGCATTTCCTGAGTGGTTGCTCCATTGTCTGTTGTGGTTTCTTTTGTGGCCTTTTTTATGTCGAGTAAATCCTTTTTCTGCGAAAGAGTCAACTCGTTCTGCATTTGAATATTCTTTGGCCAGCCTCCAATATCTCTTTGGTAAAGCAGTACGTTTTCGGCAATCTTTTTAGCTTCTTCAGTACCAAACCATGAAGCATCGCTTTTACGAATTATATCAGGCCAGTTTTTATAAGTATTCTGCGCCTGAATACCAAAACTCAAAGCGATACTGAAAAGCAATAGGATTTTTTTTAACTGAATCATTCTAAATTTTATTTCGTTACTCTAAACCAATCAACCGCAACATTTCCAGAATCGTTTGTTACCTTTTCGCTTAAAGCAAAAAGTCCCATTTTTGCACCGATCCATTTTCCTTCCGTTGAAGTAAAATCACTTCCTATCGGCTGGTAGTTTTTATCATCTAAACTATAAAAGAAACTGCAGATTCCGCCCTTTTTAACTTTTACTCTCAAATAAATTATATTGCTGGAAATTAAAACTGGTTTTGTTTCTGTTTCTGAAACTGTTTTATTAAAAGTTCCTGTTTTTTGGTTAAGATATAATTTACCATTATCATTTTTCAGGCATAAATAACTATAATCCAATCCCATAATAATCAGTCCTGTAGATTCTCCATTTAATCTAGCATTGAAAGTTAATTTGGCTGTCGCCGAAAACTCTTCAGCCGGAAATTTTTGAAGTAGTAAATTTGGAGCATCAAAAATTCTTTTACTGTCCTTAATTGTCGTCATGCAAAATAAATTCAAATAGCCAAGACTCGTAGGCAAACCCCAATTGATCTGAGAATTTGCCTGCCATTGCCATTGCAACCCTAATTTTGGTACATTAAACTCATCTGATACTGCAGGATTTTCAATTGGATATTTTTTACCAACATTTGGTTTTTTATAAGTTGTAACCGGTTCTCCTATTCCATTTTTATCAAAATCCTGTCCCATAACCGGCCAATCTTTTTCCCATTTCATAGGCTGCAAATGCACTATTCTTCCGTAAGCACCTTTATCCTGAAAGTGAATAAACCAATCTTCGCCTGTCTGTGTCTGCACCCAAGCTCCTTGATGCGGACCGTTTATTTTGGTTGATCCTTGTTCTAAAACTTTTTTCTTTTCATAAGGTCCAAAAACATTTTTAGATCTTAAAATAGTCTGCCAGCCCGTTGGAACACCTCCTGCTGGTGCAAAAATGTAATAATAATTATTTCTTTTATAGAATTTTGGACCTTCAATCGTGCCTTCGCCATCATGTCCGTCAATCACCATTACTTCATCATTATTGGCAATTGTTCCATCGGCATTCATACTGCACACCACAATTAAACTTTTAATCTGCGCTCGGCTTCCGGCAAATGCGTGCACTAAATAAACTTTTCCATCGTCATCCCAAAGCGGACTCGGGTCAATAAGTCCTTTTCCTGCTTTTACTAAAAGCGGTTCTGACCAAGGCCCTTCTGCATTTTTAGCTTTTATCATATAAATCCCAAAATCAGGATCTGGATAGTAAATATAAAATTCATTGTTATGAAAAGTAATGCTTGGCGCCCAAACACCGTTTCCGTGCTGCACTTTATCATACGTTTCAAAAGGCGGCTGTTTTGGCAGTGCATAGCTTACAATCTTCCAATTAACTAAGTCTTTAGAATGTAAAATTGGTAATCCTGGAATACAATTAAAGGACGATGCAGTCATATAAAAATCATCTCCAACCCTTACTGCGTCAGGATCTGAATAATCAGCATGAATAATTGGATTTGTATAAGTTCCATCTCCATTATCTGGTGTCCAAACTTGTGCTGTATTTTTCTGAAATGAAAATACGGAAAGGAGAAAAACTGCGATTTTTATACTTTTCATTTTTGTTTTGTTTTTTTAACTCAACGCCTTTTTTATCATTTCGACGTAAGGAGACCCGAGCGATAACGAATTAGCGAAGCCAATCACACCCGAAACTCCTTACATAATGTTACCAATCTTTATTGAATTCCGTGTGCGATTTCTCCTTTTGGTCGAAAATACTTTGTGCTTTCCTAATAATTATCCCAATCATTAATAACTAATCATTAATAATTAATAATTAATAATTAGCAACTATAAATTATCTATTCAATTCTAAAGCAGCCAAGATAAATGGTCCCGTTGCTTTAGGATCGTTGTCTTTCTTTCTTTCATTTACATAATATTCGTAAGAACCATCACGGTATGGAGTTCCTCCTAAACCAGCAACTTGGCAACAGTTTGTCAAGGTAATACCGCCATCTTCATCAACTTTTTTGATTAAAACAGTAGTCAATCCGTCAAAAGCTTTATTGGCTAATTTTTTATATTTTGCAGGTAAATAACCTTTGTTTGCTCCTTTTGCAAAAGCATAAGCAAACATTGATGATCCTGAAGCTTCTAAATAGTTTCCTTTTCCTCCTGCTTTATCAGTAACTTGATACCACAATCCAGATTTATCTTGATATTTAGCCAAAGCTGCAGATACATTGTTTAAATACTTAATTAATTCTGCTCTCTTTGGATGTTCTTTTGGCATATAATCTAAAACATCAACTAATGCCATTGCATACCAGCCTAAAGCTCTAGACCAGAAATTTGGCGAGTTTCCTGTTACTTTATTCGCCCAAGGCATTGCTTTACTTTCGTCCCAACCGTGATACAGTAATCCTGTTTTAGGATCTGTTGCGTGTAATTGAATCAACTCAAATTGTTTTGCGATATCATCAAAACTTTTTCCGTTTTCAAACGTCAAAGTATATTCAGCATAAAATGGTTCTCCCATATACAAACCGTCTAACCACATTTGGTTTGGATAAATTTGTTTGTGCCAGAATCCGCCGCTCGCTGTACGAGGCTGCTCTGTCAATTGTTTGCGAACCAATTGCATTGCTTTTAAATATTTATCCTGCTTTGTTTCGGCATAAATAGCAAAAAGTAAACGTCCCGGAACCACCAAATCGATATTGTATTTATCTAGTTCGTACGTTTTAATCGTACCGTCTTCCTGCACCAATTCATCTACATAACCTCTTATATAGGCTTTGTAACGTGGATCTGGATTTTTCTTGTACAATTCTTCAATAGAATGCAAAACCAAAGCATGAACATAATCCCATTTTGGCTTTTTAGAATCGTCGATCATGTAACTTTCTGGATGACGTTTCATTAAAGTTAAAGCCATTTTATCTGACCATTTCATGTCTTTCGAAATAACGATTTCTTTTTTTGCAGTTTCCTGTGAAGTTACTTTACAGCCTGTTAAAGCCATTACGCAAACTAATAAAACCGACATAAAACTGTGTTTCCTACTATTTTTCATTTCAAAATATATTTAAAAATTCTACTATTGTTCTACTTCTAATGCAGCCAAAATAAATGGCCCTAAACCGTGTGAGTTATCTATTTTTATTTTCTCTTTGATGTAATATTCAAAAGAACCATCGCGGTACGGATTTCCTCCTAAACCTGCACTGGCACAAACCTGCGTGATATGAATTTCACCATCAGCATCAACGGTAACCAGTTTTTTAGTAATGGCGTCGAAACCTTTTAAAGCGAGTTTTTTATACGATGCTGGTAAATATCCTTTTTTTGCTCCTTTCGCAAAAGCGTAAACAAACATTTCAGATCCTGAAGCTTCAAGATAATTGCCTTCTTTATTTCCTGCATCAGTAACCTGATACCATAATCCAGATTTGTCTTGATATTTTGCTACTGCTTTTGAAATATCGTTTAAATACTGAATCAATTCTTTTCTTTTTGGATGTTCTTTCGGCATATAATCCAAAACATCAACCAATGCCATCATATACCAGCCAATTGAACGCGACCAGAAATTTGGTGAAGTTCCCGTTTCTTTATTTGCCCAAGGCATTTGTTTACTTTCATCCCACGCATGAAAAAGCAATCCTGTTTTTTTGTCCAGCGTGTGCAGATGAATTTGTTCAAATTGTTTGGCAACATCATTTAAATCTTTTCCCTTATCAAATTCAGCCGTATATCTTGCATAGAATGGTGTTCCCATATACAAACCGTCAAGCCACATTTGATACGGATATATTTTTTTATGCCAAAAACCACCTGAATTTGTTCTTGGATGTGTTTCTAATTGCTTACGCAATGTTTGCATAGCAATTAAGTAGCGATTATCGTTTGTTCTTTTGTAAAGTTCAAATAAAAACTTGCCTGGATTTACATAATCGATATTATAATCTTCGAGTTTGTAATTCATAATTTCTCCCGAAGGATTAACTACTGTTTCTCCGTAAGCTTTGATATAATCACCGTAAACAGGATTATTTGTTTTTTGATGTAATTTTTCAAAAGAAGTCATCAATAAACCCAATTTGTAATCCCATTTTGGTTTTTCGTTATTATCGACCTGCCAAGCCTTTGGAGCACGTTTGATAACTGAAAGCGCCATTCGCTCTGACCATTTTAAATCTTTTGAAATAGTACTGGAAGACTGCGCCGAAATTTCATTAAATGAAAATACAATCGCACTTATCAGTACAATTTGGGCAAAACTAAAATGGCTTTTCTTTATCATAATAAATCGTTTGTTATTTATTTAATTCCACTGCACTTAGTAAAAATGCTGCTAATGCAGGCGAACTGTTATCTTTTGCTTTGCTTTTTGCATAATATTCATTTGAACCATCACGAAAAGGTTTTCCACCCAATCCTACATTTGATGAAACATTTGAAATCGTAATCTCATTATATTCATTTGTTTTGACAAATTCTTTTACAAATGCATCAAAAGATTTTTGTGCTGTTTTTTTGTACGATACATTTAAATATCCTTTATCAGCACCTTTTGCCAAAGCATAAATAATCATTGCGGAACCTGAAGATTCTAAATAATTGCCTGTCAGTTCCGGTTTATCGGCAACTTGATACCACAATCCTGAAGGGCTTTGAGCCTTAACCGAATTCTTTGCTATTTCATTCAAATAACTTACTAATTCTTTTTGCTTTGGATTGCTTTTAGGGAAATAATCCAATGTTTCTACCAATGCCATCATATACCATCCAATTCCTCTGCTCCATATTGTTGGCGAAGTTCCTGTTTCTTTATTTGCCCAGCCAATTTCTTTACTTTCATCCCAAGCCTGATAAGGTAATCCTGTCTTTTTATCTAATAAATAATTGTGAACCAATTCAAACTGTTTCGCTATATCGTCTAAACTTTTACCCTTTTCGTACTTAACTGTATATTGAGTATAAAAAGGTTCTGCCATATACAAACCATCAATCCACATTTGATTTGGATAAATTTGTTTGTGCCAAAATCCTCCACTTGGTGTTCTTGGCTGACTTTCAAGCTGTGTTCTTAATTGTTTGATAACCGTTAAATAGCGATTGTCTTTTGTTTCCTCATATAAGTTAAACAACAGTTTCCCCGGATTTACATAATCAATATTGTATTCTTTAATATCATATTTAGCGATGTTTCCATTGCTGTCAATTAGTTCATCTGCATATTCTTTGATGTAATTGAGATATTTTTTGTCTTTTGTTTTCAAATACAATTTCTCAAAAGCAGACAAAGTCAAGCTCATTTTATAATCCCATTTTGGTTTCTCGGTTCCGTCGATCTGCCAAGCTTTTGGATATTTATTCAAAATTGTTACTGCTGTTTTCTCTGACCATTTTGAATTTGCCGAAACTGCAATTTTATTCTGATTATCATTGTTCTGACCAATTGTAAAAATGCTGTACAACAAGAAAAATGCAAAGACTGTTTTTTTATAATTCATTCTTATATTTTGTTTTACCACTCCCGACAGCTATCGGGATAATGGATTATTTGGATTATTCTTTGCTTGTATCTTAAACACATAGAAACATAGCTTTTGATACTTGATAAAAGGCGTTTCACTTTCACTAACATACCTATTATTCAATGTGTAAGAAGTAAGTTTCTTTTTATACTCTTTTAAAACACAATAAATTCTATGTTTTTATGTGTAAAATTATTTTCACGCAGATCCAGCAGATTTTTTTTATCTTTTTTACTCATTTATCCCGATAGCTGTCGGGAGCGGCAAAAAACTAAAATCTACATTTTTCCTTTTTTGTTCAGAATTTCTAATTGAGCATCTAAATATTTCACGAAATCTTCTTTCGATTTTATCCCGTTTTGTTCTTGTTCCCAAGCGCCTAAAAGGTAAAATGAAGTCGCTTTTGTTGTTGGTTTAAAAACTAATAAATAATCTAAATCAGTATCAGCAATATTTTCGATTGTGTTTACTTCATAAAAAATAGCCATTCCTAATTTATCTGGCACTAAAGACTGTACGCCGTAAGTGGCCAAATATGCCCATTTTTTGTTTTTGCTTTCTTTTTTAAGAAGTTCTGTATTTTTCTGTTTTACAATTCCAGTACAAATTCCTTTAATTTCTTTTGAAGCCTGAATCGTATGTTTTGTATACAATTGATCTGGTTTTATCGTTAAAGTCGAAGTAAAATCAATTTTATCAGAAGCAGTTTTCCATCCATAATAATTCACTTTTACACCAGATTCGTTGTTTTTATTTACAACAGTGGCAATCGTAGAATCTACTTCACGGAAATGCAGTTTTTCATTGTTTAAATAACGATCAATTGATCCAATCCCAATTCCTTTTCCTGCTTTTAAAATATCAGCTCCCCAATCGCTCATTTCGTGATACGAATCGAAATTATCCTGACCTACAATTGGCAGAATCATTTTAGAAGTTTTCTTTCCAAAAATATCAATTGCATTTCTCCAGTCTAGATACAAACGGTATCCAATTCGGTTACTTTCCCATCCTGGACCTTCATAACGAATATCAAAAGAGTGATCTGTATGCTCTGGAGCTAATTTTAATCGATCTACATTTTTAAAAACGGTACCGCCTTTGTATTTTCTTCCCTCCCAATGTCCATCTGTTTTAGCAGAAATTTCGGCATATGTTTTAGCGGTTTTAATATCATACTTTTGAGCATTTACTGATGTAAAACCAATTAAAAATAAGGCTGCGACTGTGATTTTTGTTTTCATTTTATTGCAATTATTTGAATGTCTTTTTTAAAAAATTAGTTGTAAAATCAACGGTTGGATTAAACCAAGTCTGAAAAAACCAGAAGGAATGAGGCGAATTTTCGATTGTATGAACTTCATTATAAATCTTATATTGATTTAGAATTTTTATCATATCATCTCTTCCGGCATGAAACCTGTCGATACTGCTGTTTATAAACAATATTGGAGGTGTGTTTTTATTGGTATGGCTTAAAGCCGATGCGTTTTTCCAATTCTCTGTTTTTTCTTCATAAGAACCTCCCAGCCAAAACGATGCCATCTCTCCCTCTGAAGATTCTGGATGCCTAAATGCTAAAATGCCGTCTACATTGATAATTGCATTTACTTTTGAAGATGATTTACTTTTATTTGAAGGATCATCAAAAGCAGAATTTCCATTTGTTGTACCAATCAAAGCTGCCATTTGACCTCCCGAAGAACAGCCCAAAACCGCAATTTTGTTTGGATCTACATTGAATTTCTTTGCATTATCTTTTATAAATCTAATCGCATTTTTTACATCATACACGCCGTATGGATATTTTGCTTCAAGCGATAATCTGTATTCTATTGTAAAACAAGAATAACCTTTTGAAGCTATTTCTTGCGCCAAAGGATTCATTTGACTTTTATTTCCTGATCTCCATCCACCGCCATGAATCATGATTACAGCCGGATTTTGTTTTTGTTTCTTATTTACAAAAGCATCTAAATGCAATGTTCTTTCTTTTGATGTAAAATAAACCACATCGCCAATTTTATCGACGTTTTCATTCTCAGCGATAACTGGAATTGTAATCGACGGATATTTTTTTATCAATTTAGCATAGGTGCTTTTTACAGTGTACGAAGTGTCGACACTGTAAGTCTGCTGTGCATTTGCAAAGCATGTAACCCATAATAAAATCAATACAATTTTTCGCGTTAAAATCCTTTTACTTTTTAGTTAAGAAAGGAGTTCGACACTGTGGTCAAACTCCTTTTTAACTGCTTCAAAAAAACAATAGTCTCAAAATATTAATCAATTACTAATAACCAGGATTCTGAGGAAAATCTTTATTTTGGTTTAAATCTAAAACCGATTGTGGAATTGGTCTTAAGATTTTAAGCTTACCGCCTACACCAACAAAATTCGATGCTTTAATTTTATAATTGTATGCTGAAGCTCTGTCAACCAATGTTCCAGTACGCTTCAAATCAAACCATCTTTTATATTCGCCTAACAATTCTCTTCCTCTTTCATCAAGAATATAATCGATAGTGAATTGTCCGATTGTTGCATTGACAACTCCTGCTCTTTTTCGTACTTCATTTAAACGATCTAAACCTGTTCCTGGTTGTCCTGCTTTTAAATATGCTTCTGCCGCAATTAAGTACGTTTCTCCCAAACGAGATACGATAATATCTCTGGTACTTACTGGTCCTGTGCTTGAAGGTGTAGTTGGATCTGGATCATCAAACTTCTTCACTGGAATAGTATAACAGTCTAAATTTTTAATTAAAGTGTGAGCGGCAGAATACTCTCCCCAAGGATGGTAAACAAACGTAGCCGATTTTCTTGAGGCATTAGCTGTATTCCAAGCTGCTCTGTCAGCCGCAGTAAACCATTTTGGCTCGTAAAAGTGTCTTACTTTTAATGATGCTGGATTTGAACTTCTATAGTATGGATAGTACAAAATAGTTTTAGTAACACCATTTGTAGTTTCTGGACCTTCAAGAATTTCAGTCATGAAAGTAGCGTCCCATCTTTTATCTCCTTTTTCATATAATCCTAAAGCATAATCTGTTGGACATAAATTGTAGCTTCTTAACGGTGCTCCAGTTTCTGCTCCTCCTAAGTATGAACTAAAATAGTAAAACTGATTGTTCCCCAATTTTGTTGGATCTGTACTTGTTGATGCTTTATCATATTGTACAGAAAAAATTGTTTCAGCATTTAAATCGTTTCCAGGTTTGAACAATTGATCAAAAGCAATTGCCAAAGTCTGTCCTGCAATCGCAGCATCAGCATAACCTGCAGCCTTAGTAAAATCATCTGCTTTACCAAATGTTTCGTATCCTCTTGTTAAATAAACCTTTGCCAATAAATCATTTACAGCTCTTTTGTTTACTTTTCCTGCTGAGCTGTAAGCTGCAGTTCCAACATTTGCCAATGCGAAATCTAAATCACCAATAATCTGTGTATATACTTCTTCAGCTGAATTTCTAGTAAAAGATAAAATTGGTGTTGAAATATAATCGTTTACAACTGGAACACCACCGTAAGTCTGCACCAATAAAAAGTAAGCTTGTGCTCTTAAAAACCTTGCTTCACCAACTTGAGCATTTAAAATTGAAGTCTGCTCTGTTAAAGTCGAAAAATGAATCGTTTTATTTACCGCCTGAATCAACTGATAGCAAGGATTGTATAAATCTGCCACATTATCTGATGAAGGTATTAAAAGCGTGTACTGGCTTAACCCTGCAGGTTCTGGCCCTCTTCCTTCTGCATACATATCTGTTCCTGACTCAAAAAGCCAAGGATTTCCTCCATATATGCCTTTTAGCCATGCATAATTTGTATTTACCAATAATTGAAATCCTGATGCCGTTTTATAAGTTGCATCTGCCGGTACATAAGAACGGCTTTCTTCTTCAATATAATCACTGCATGAACTAACAGATACAGCGATTATTCCTAACATTATTATTATTTTTTTCATTTGATATCTTTATTAAAATTTAACACTTAATCCCAATTGTGTAGTAACAGATGCTGGACGATTTACTCCAAATGGCGAACCTGCCCACTCTGGATCGTACCCGTCAAATTTTGTAAATACAAATGGGTCTAAAACATTTACATAAACTCTTAGATTACTGATTTTTAGTTTTCTCAACAATTCAGAATCTAGTGTATAACCTAAAGATATATTTTTAATTTTCACATATGATGCGTCTCTATAATATCCGAATAAAGAAGTCCAATAAGCTCCTGCTCCTGTTGCAACTGGTCCTGGTCTTGGATTTTCATTGTTAGCATTAGCCGCGATTCCTGTACCATTAGTTGGAATAAAATAGTCCATTGCTATTTTCTGACGTCCTCTATCGCTGACATCAGCAAAGTTTTGGTGGAAAGTACTCAAAACAGTTTGTCCTTGACTAGTTAAAACTGAGAAATTGAAATCAAACTGACCAACAGTTAATTTTGAATAAAAACTTCCCTGCCATTCTGGGTTTGGATTACCAATTACAGTTCGATCGTCCTGATTAAATTTACCATCACCATTTAAGTCTTTTGGTCTCGCTTGTCCTGGTGCCATTCCGTAAGTCGCTGCCTTAGCTGCTTCACTTTCCTGCCAAACTCCATCATAAACATAATTGTAGTTAGGATTCAAAGGTGAACCAAGGATCAATTTATTACCAATATCACTTACTTTATCTTGATTGTAAATTGACTCTAACTTGTTTACGTTTTTCGTGAATGTAAAAGTTGTTTCCCAATTTACATTTTTAGATTTAATGTTTTTTGTTGTCAATAAAACCTCAATACCTTTGTTACTTACAGATCCTACATTTGCAAATGTATTTTTCCAACCTGTTTCTGCTGGTAATTGCTGCTTGTAAATTAAGTCATCAGATAATCTGTCATAAACATCAACACTACCACTAATACGGTTTTTTAAGAATCCAAAATCAACTCCTAAATTGTACTCTCTAGTTTTTTCCCAAGTTAAATCAGGATTTGCTAAATTTTCTGACTGCCATCCAGAAACAACATTTGCTCCTGCAGCATAAAATGTCTGCTGATTTAGTAATGCTTGAGAAGTATATGGTGCAACGTTATCATTTCCTGTATAACCTAAACTCGCACGTAATTTTAAATCAGAAACTACTGAACTGTTTTCTAAGAAAGATTCTTTGCTGATTTTCCATCCTAATGCTACAGAAGGGAAACTCTGCCATTTATTTCCTTGAGATAAAACAGAAGAACCATCCCATCTTGTAGAAGCTGTAATTAAATATTTATCCTTATAAGCATAGTTTAAACGAACAGCATAAGAGTTTAAAGTATTCTTTGCATAAGATGATTTTACTACATAACTGGTCTGTACGCCAGATCCCATATTATCCGTTCCTACATCAAAAGGCTGATTGTTAGAATACAAAGAAGAAAACTCATCAACATTTGAGTACAAACTTTGTAACAATAACAAACTAAAATCATGTACTCCGTTAAAAGTATGTTTTAAATCAATTTGATTGTCCCAAGTATAATTGAAATTATTTGAGTTTTCAAGAGTTGCAGAGTTTTTTCCGTTTAATGTTACACCAGCATTTGTTTGTGCAGTATAAGATTTTGAACCTTGTGTATCCATGATACCTGCTGCAAATGTCGTTTTGAACGAAAGCCATTTTAGAGGCTGGTATTGAAAATAAGCATTACCAACTGTCTGCCATGTTTTCTCTGTTTGAGAAGAATTAGCAATTTCCATTAATGGATTTACTGTAGACGTTTTATTAATTGCCCAAGAACCATCAGGATAAGTTAATTTACCAGGTAAGAAAAATAACGTTCCTACTTTTTCATTTCCTGCTGCATCAACAGCCCAAGGAGACATTAAAGGGCTTAATCTAAAGGCATCCTGCATAGCCAAATCACTTCCTAATTGATTGTCTAATCTAGCAATTGTAACATTTACACCTGTAGAAAACTTGTCATTAATTTTATGATTTAATCCTAATTTAAAAGAGTATTTGTCTGTTGAATCATTATCGATAAGACCTCTGTCACTTTGAATACCAAATCCTAAGTTATAACTCAAACCAGAATCTGAACGACCCGAAATATTCAAATAATTATTCTCCGTCATTCCAGTTTTAAGTACCGCATCATACCAGTCATAATTGTAACCGCTATTGGCACGAGAAACTAATAATGGACTTTGATTTCCTGCTAATGCAGCTAATTGAGCTGGAGTCTGAGTTGCAGGAGTAGCACTCATGTAAGCAACTTGGTGAAATTTCCACCATTCTTCTCCCGTCATCATTTTTGGAAGTCTAGCTGCTGTTTTATTTCCATAAGAAGTATCAAATGTTACGCTGATACCTGCTTTTGCACTTGTACCACTTTTTGTCGTAACGATAATAACTCCATTAGATCCTCTAGATCCATAAATTGCCGCCGAAGATGCATCTTTTAAAACATCCATTCTAGCAATATCTTGTGGATTTAAGAAATCAATTCCATCCATAGGAACACCGTCAACAACATATAGCGGAGAAGAACCAACCATACTTGGATTACTAGAATCTGCGATTAGAGAGTTATTTCCTCTAATTACTACTTTAAATCCATCACCTGCACGACCTGTACTAGATGAAATTTGAACTCCGGGAGTACTTCCCTGAATTGCTTCAAGCGGACTAATTGTGTTTCTTTCTGTAATTGTGGCCGCACTAATTGTACTTACAGAACCAGTAAGATCTGTTTTCTTAACAGAACCGTATCCTACTACTACAACTTCATTTAATGAATTTGACTGCTCTACAAGACTAACATTTACTTTGCTTTTTCCAGCAATACTTACTTCTTGAGTTTGAAAACCCAAATAGCTTATTATTAAAACTGCTTTATTACTTGTTACATTTATCTTGAAACTTCCTTCAAAATCTGTCGAAGTTCCATTTTTGGTTCCTTTCTCGTTAATGTTTACCCCTGGCAGTGACAACCCCGATGCATCTGTAATTTTCCCTTCTATTGTGGTAGACTGTGCTTTTGCTGAAAAGCTCACCAGAAAATTTAGGAAAAATAAAAATACAATATTGTATTTTATTTTTCTCTTTAATGATTGTTTAATGTTCATAATTTTGTTTAGTGGTTTTTTGGTTAATTGATAGTTACTTGTCCTTAATTATTTACTTTTCTTTCATTGATATAGGTATTAATAAATTTTATATTCTTCACATTTTTTAATTTATAGATCGAATCTACTTTTTGAATTTTTACGTTTTTAAGGGTTACATTTTCTACTGGAGACTCCTTGTAACCTTCTGCCCAAACGCTGTATTTTCCACCATTTTTTACATTTACATTTTCAAGACTTATGTTTCTAATCGTTGGTATAAAATTTCCTGTTTGTGATCCGTATACATTATAAAACATGTTTAACTTCAGCACACATTCTTTAACAGTTCCTACCTCGAGATTTCTAACATAAACATCTTCAATTACACCGCCTCTTTTGGAATTGGTTTTGATTCGAATGGCACGATCCAAATTTGGACTGTCCATATTACAGTTTTCTACAAAAACATTATTCACTCCGGCTGATATTTCGCTTCCAATAACTACGCCTCCGTGCCCGTCGATCATTTTACAGTTTTGCACAATGATATTTTTACTTGGTAATCCCACTCTTCTTCCATCAGCATCACGACCAGCTTTAATGGCGATACAGTCATCACCAGTATTGAAAGTACAGTTTCTAATTATTATGTTTTGCGAATACTCAGGATCGCAGCCATCGTTGTTTGGTCCGTGGCTGTTTACCGTTACACCATCAATAATCATATTGTTTGTTTTGATAGGATGTAAAATCCAAAAAGGAGCATTTATTACTGTTATATCCTTTACTAAAACTGTGTTACATTCAAAAAACTCAATAAAATTTGGTCGCAGATATCTTCCTTCTCCAAAAACTCTTTCCGCTACTGGAACGCCTTTTTCAGCCATATCTACCAAAACTTCACGATTGTTTGGATCATTTTGAGACGGAATTCCTTTTTTCCATCCGTAGTTTTTTCCGCCAGACCAAATCCACCAATTTGTACTGTCTGCCTGTCCGTTTAAAGTTCCTTTTCCCGTTACAGCAACATTCGTTTTATTCTTAGCGTAAATCAGCGGTGAATAATTCATTACTTCTGTTCCTTCCCAAGAGGTATGTACAATTGGATATTCTTTTGGATTCAAACTAAAAAGTATCTCAGCATTATCTTCTAAATGCAGATTTACATTACTTTCTAAATGAATTGGACCCGTAAGATATTTCCCATTCGGAACCAAAACTTTTCCTCCACCATTTGATGCACAAGCTTTAATTGCTTTTTCAAAAACTAAAGTGTTTGACGTTTTTGCATCAGCTACTGCTCCAAAATCTTTTATATTATATGTTTTATCAGGAAAATGAGTTTCAGGAATACTTTTAATCATTAATTCCATTCTTTTCCAAGGATCCGCCTCTGTTACACTATTAATCTTTTTTGAACATGATAAAACCATCACAACCATCATGCTGTAAAAAACAACCACTTTGCACGTTATACCTTTATCTTTAATCATTTGAACAGAATTAATAGTTTAACAAGCGAAAACATCAATAATTATGTAATCGATTACACGAAATTAGAAAATATGTTCCAACGAACCAAATTTATTTAGAAAAAATTTATACTTTTAATTTTTATTAATAATTATTATTACATTTAATGCAAAAATTATTATAATTTATTATCATTGTAAAACAGAAATCGTTTGAGTAATGAATTATGGTAATCGATAACATTAAATATCACATTATATAAAAAAAATGTATTTTTGTCTATAAATTAATTTGTAAAAACTCTTTTTAATGAGCGAAAAAGTAACCATTTATGATATTGCCGAAAAATTAAATATCACTGCAGCTACTGTTTCCAGAGCACTTAATAACAATCCTAAAATAAAAGAGAGTACTCGGGAATTGGTTATCAAAACAGCTGCTTCAATGAATTACAAGCAAAACAAGCTTGCTTTGGCATTAAAAAGCGGCAGAAGCAATAATATTGGAGTAATTGTACCTAGAATTGACAGCAATTTTTTCGCCTCGGTTATTAGAGGAATTGAAGAAGAACTGCATCCGCACGGTTATCAGGTAATTATATGCCAGACTCATGAAAGCAAAAAAAGAGAAAATGAAAACCTATATACTTTAATAGATGCACAAGTCGACGGCATAATCATGTCTGTTACTGATGTTACCTCTGAAAACGACAATGCTTTTCATAACGTACTACAAAAAAACGTTCCTTTAATCTTTTTTGATAGAAGTAAGCATATCGACGGGGTGAGCTCTGTAACTATTAACGACTTTAGAGGCGGTTATTTAACTACTAAACACTTAATTAATGAAGGCTGCAGATGTATTGCTCACTTATCTGGTGACCAGTCTTTAGATATATTTAAAAATAGGTTTTTAGGTTACAAACAAGCTCTACTTGATAACGGAATGATATTTAGAGAAGAATATGTAATTCCTGTAAAAAGTAGTGTTGATGCTGGAAAAGAAGCTGTTGACAAATTGTTACAATTAGAAACGCCTCCTGACGCTATATTCTCTTCAAGTGATTTCGCAGCTTTAGGCGCAATTCAAGAATTAAAAGAGAGAAACATAAGCATTCCGAAGGAATTTTGTGTAGCAGGATTCAGTAATGAACCTTTTACCAAATTTATGGAGTTATCCATCACTTCTGTTGACCAATCTCCACTCGAAATGGGAAAAATGTCTGCTCGCGTTTTCTTAGAACAAGTAGACAAAACCGATACTATTAAAATCGAAAAAAAGGTTGTTCTTGCTCCAGAATTACACATTCGTAAATCATCATCCAGAACTACCTTTTAGTTTTTTTTCTCAAACCATATAAAGCCATATAAGTAAATTTAAGTTTACTTTAAAATATAACAAAAAAGCAGCTCTTACGGAGCTGCTTTTTTACTACAAGTACAATCTCGAATGAACTTATATAACTTATATGGTAAAAAAAAAGACGCACTGCTGTGCGTCTTTACATATATGTTTAAATCCCTTTTTATAAAGAAACTCCTCTTTTCCAAGGAATAAAGTCGTTTTGATTTAAAATTGCCGCTTTGGTTTTAATAGTACCACTTGCAACATCAATAATAAATTCTAACATTTCATCAGCCATTTCATCAATTGATTTTTCTCCAGTAATAATTCCACCAGTATCAATATCAATAATATCAGACATTTTAGCAGCTAATTGTGTGTTTGATGAAATCTTTACAACTGGAGCAATTGGATTTCCTGTAGGCGTTCCTAAACCTGTTGTAAACAATACCATATTGGCACCAGAACCTACCATTGCAGTTGTACATTCAACATCATTTCCTGGCGTGCAAAGTAATGTAAAGCCTGGTTCGTTAATATATTCTCCATAATCGAAAACACCTGTAATTGGCGATGTTCCTCCTTTTTTAGCAGCACCTGCAGATTTCATAGCATCTGTAATCAAACCGTCTTTAATGTTACCCGGAGACGGATTCATATCGAATCCTGAACCTGCATCTACAACTGTTTTTTCATACCATTGCATTAAGTCTAAGAAACGTTTTCCATCCTTATCATCTACACAACGATTTACTAATTCTTGTTCTACTCCACATAATTCAGGAAATTCAGAAAGAATTGTAGTTCCTCCCAAAGCAACTAAATGATCAGATAACACTCCCAATGTTGGGTTTGCTGAAATTCCAGAGAATCCATCAGATCCACCGCACTCTAAACCAATTCTTAGTTTAGATAATGGAGCTGGCTCTCTCTTTATTTCATTTGCGATTTTAATCGCTTCAAAAGTATCTTTTACAACACTGCTCAACATGGTTTCAATTGTTCCAATAGATTGCTGATCGTAAATCAAAACAGGCTTTTTACTATTTGGATTTATTGCATCTAAAGCGTCTTTGAAAATTTGAATTTGCAGATTCTGACATCCTAAACTCAAAACAGTAGCACCAGCAACATTAGGATTATTTACATAACCTGCTAATAATTTAGCTAAACTATGAGAATCCTGACGAATTCCGCCGCAGCCGCCTTGATGTGTAATAAATTTAACTTCGATATTATTAAACAAATTAGCATCATTAGAAGCTGCTTTATTACCTGCCCCGCCTGTTTCTGATTTTACCAAAGAACGCAGCAATAACTGATAATCGTTTTCTTTTGGTTTCATCAATTCTTTCTCAAAAATATCTTTTAAAATTTCGATGTTTCTGTTTTCACAAAACACTAATGGAAAAAACAACCAAACATTTTCAGTTCCAACCTGACCATCTTCTCTATGAAAACCCTGCCAAGTTCTATCTTTCCATTTATCAATATTTGGAGCTGTCCAGCCGATAGTTTCTGTTTTACCAGTAACTTTATCGCTTTCGTGCTTCACGTTTACAGTAGAAAGCAATCCTCCTTTTTCGATTCTTGCACTTGCTTTTCCTACCAAAACACCATACATAATGATTCTGTCTCCCACATTAAAAGGAACCATTGCAATCTTATGTTTCATTTTTACATCAGACTCAATAGTAATTGATTCTCCTTCGAAATCAATTACTTCGCCCGCTGTAAGATTCACCAAAGCAACCGCTACATTGTCGGTTGAGTGAACTTTTATAAGTTTTTTTTGCGTTGCCATAATTAACCCTTGTTCTTTATTTTTTTATCTTTTTTTTTTATTTTATTCTTTCTTGAAACTTAGCAAAGCCATCTTCAATACCATTTGCATCAATTTCTTCTAATGCAATAGTAATTGCTTTTGTCAATCCAGAGATTTCAGTTAAATCCTCATCCCAGAAACTTTTATTTTGTAATGTTAAACGAGCGATTTTTTCGTAATCATCCGATTTCCAAAGTCCGTTGAAGAAAGCTGTAATATCTTCACCATCTTTAACCGGTAAACTTTGACCATTCCAAGTTCCTTTGTAGAAACGAATTAAACTCGCTAACGAAAAAGTCAAATTAACAGGCAATTTTTGGTTAGCCTTATAATATCCTAATAAACTAGGCAAAACTCTTACTTTGAATTTCGATACAGAATTTAATGCAATATCAGCAAGTGCATGTTTGATAAATGGATTTTTAAATCGGTCCATTACTTCCTCAGAATAGGCCGTAATTTCATTTTTGTCCATATCAAGAGTTTCACTAATTTCACTAATAACGCTATTTACAAATTTTCCAGTAAAATCTCCGTTAACAGTTTCCATTACTAATTTATTACCATGCAAAAGTGAAAAAGGAACCATTGCCGTATGCGCACCGTTTAAAATACGAACTTTAATCATTTTAAAAGGACGTATATCATCAACGATCTTTACATTCAAATCTGTCTTATGAAAAGGCAATTTTGCTTTTAGATCATCTCCCCCTTCAATAGCCCAAAGGAAAAAAGGTTCAGCCGCAACAATTAAATTATCCTCATAATCTAATTTATTATTGTATTCTTCAATTTCAGCTCTTGGATATCCAGGAACAATTCTGTCAACCAAAGTACTATGATAGGTACAAGCATCTGATACCCAAGTTTTAAACGCATCTTCTAATTTCCATAAATCAACATATTGTAAAATATATTTTTTAAGCGTCTCAGAGTTATAATCAATTAATTCACAAGGAATTATTGTAACTCCTTTAGAAGCATCTCCATTGAAATGCTTAAATCTTTCATATAATAAAACAGTCAATTTTGCAGGAAATGACACCGGTGGCTGCATATCTGGAGTATCACTTTCAATAAATTCAATTCCAGCTTCAGTAGTATTAGAAACAATAAACTGAAGTTCTTCTTCTTTAGCTAAAGCCAAATAATTTGCAAATTCAGTATATGGGTTTATAGTTTTTACGATATTAGTAATTAACTCAATGTCTTGTATCTTTTCACCTTTTTTAATTCCGTTCATAAACAAGGTATAAAGACCATCCTGATCATTAATCATATTTACCATACCGTCCTTCAAAGGTTGAACTATTGCAATACCAGCATTAAAATCAACTTCTTTATTTAGTTTGTAAAAAGCATAATCAACAAAGGCTCTTAAAAAGTTACCTTCTCCAAACTGAACTACCTTAATTGGCTGTAACTTTTCTAATCCTGTATTTACTCTATTTAATTTTTTCATTTTAAATTTTCTTTAATGCGTTATAAATAACCATTTATAAACCCTATTTCTTTATTTCTGCCTTTTAAATTGTAAATGAAACATTACACTTGAATGTAAAATAAAACCCGCTGTGAGGAGTGACAGAAATTATTTTGCAAGCGTAATGTTCAATTACAATCTCTAAAATCTAAAAAAAACGCATCTAAATAAGGATTGGCATGATTACTCCTTATTTATTTTTTTATATTTTTTATAATATCAAGAACCTGACTAACTTTTGCAGTTAAACCGTCAAAATCTTTATTTTCTAATATATCTTTTGAGATCAGCTGCGATCCTAATCCTACGCAAATTGCTCCTGCATTAAGCCATGAACTTAAACTTTCAACAGTTGGATAAACGCCACCTGTAGGCATAATATTTGTCCACGGACATGGTCCTTTTATTGCTTTAATAAACTCTGGACCATAAGTATCTGCCGGAAATAATTTTACAATTTCACAGCCTAATTCTTCCGCTCTTGCAATTTCCGTTAGTGTACCACAACCTGGAGACCATAATACTTTTCGACGATTGCAGGCAATTGCTATATCTTCTCTAAAAACTGGTGTAACAATAAAATTTGCTCCTAAACTCATGTACAATGAAGCTGCTGCAGCATCTGTAATAGAGCCAACTCCTAAAATCATTCCCGGAAGTTCAGCTAAAGCATATTTATTTAAAGCTCCAAAAACTTCATGAGCAAAATCACCTCTGCTGGTAAATTCCATTAATCTAGAACCACCATCATAACATGCTTTTAAAACTTTTTTACTTAATTCAATGTCAGAATGAAAAAACAAAGGAACCATTCCGTTATCTTTCATCGTCTGAGCAACCTCTATTCTTGAAAATTTTGCCATATTTCTCTTAATTATCTTGACACTAATGCAGAACCATCACCATCAATCATATTTTCAACTTCTTTTAAAGTAACCAAATTATAATCACCTGCAATCGTATGCTTTAAACAACAAGCAGCAACTGCAAAATCTAATGCTCTCTGGTTATTATTTTGATATTCTAACAATCCGTAAATCAATCCTCCCATAAACGCATCACCACTTCCTACTCTGTCCACAACTGGCGTAACTTCTTTAACAGCCGCTTGATAAACCGCCTTTCCGTCAAACAAAATTCCACCAATTCTTTGATGAGATGCACTTACAGAATAACGTAATGTTGTAGCCGCCACTTTTAAATTCGGAATCAATTCAAACAATTTTGTATATAAAACTGGAAGCGTTTTTTCATCCTGGTAATTCGGATTCACTTTCGGAATTCCCAACATAAAATAAGCTGTATCGATATCTCCTAAAATAACATTACTATATTTCAGCATTTCAGGCATAACCTCACTTGGTGTTTTACCGTACTGCCAAAGTTTTGATCTATAATTTAAATCACATGAAATTTTAATTCCAAGTCTGTGAGCCGTTTTAATCGCTTCCAAACAAGCTTCTGCAGCGCTTTGAGAAATTGCCGGCGTAATGCCGCTCCAATGAAACCATTCAGCACCTTCAAGAACTTTTTCCCAATCGATTTGTCCTTTTTCAATAGTCGACATTGCACTGTGAGCACGATCGTAAACTACATTACTTCCTCGTGTTCCTGCTCCTGTTTCAAGAAAATATATTCCTAAACGTTCTCCTCCGTAAAGAATGTTTTTAGACTCTACGTTCATTTTTCTGATTTCTTTTAATGCAGAAAAACCAATTTCATTTTCAGGCAATCTGGTTACAAATTCAGCATTTACACCGTAATTCGCCAAAGAAACGCATACATTAAATTCTCCACCACCATAAGTAGCACCAAATGCTGTAGATTGCGAAAAACGTAAGTGTCTTTCTGTCGATAAACGCAGCATGATTTCTCCAAATGCAACTACTCTACTCATTATTTATATTTTTTTTGCCACTCCCTATAACTATCGGGATTGCGGTTAAATTTTTAATTAAAATTTAAAATATTCTTTAGCATTGTTATATGAAATATCAGAAACTAATTTTCCTATCCATTCCATATCATTTGGAAGTTCTCCACGTTTAATTTCGTCTCCTAAAAGATTACATAAAATACGTCTGAAATACTCGTGTCTTGGGAATGACAAGAAACTTCTTGAATCTGTAAGCATTCCAACAAAACAGCTAATTAATCCCATATTTGAAAGCGCGTTTAACTGCTTAGTCATTCCGTCTTTTTGATCTAAAAACCACCATCCAGAACCAAATTGTACTTTACCACGAACGCTTCCGTCATTGAAATTTCCAATCATCGTTGCCATAACTTCATTATCAGCAGGATTTAAGTTGTAGATAATTGTTTTAGTCAATTTATCTTTGCTGTCTAAAGCATTTAAAAAGCTTGATAATTTTTGTGCCTGTGGATAATCTCCAATAGAATCCCAACCAGTATCAGGACCTAAAATTCTGTGCATACGGGCATTATTGTTACGTAATGCACCTAAGTGAAACTGCTGTACCCATCCAAATTCATGATACGTTTCAGATAAAAATACTAAAACCGCACTTTGGAATTTTAAAGCTTCTTCTGGAGTTATGATTCTGTTTTCTCTTTTCTTTTTGAAAATTGAACTGATTTCAGATTCTGTAAATTCTTCAAAATAAATTTGATCTAAACCGTGATCACTCAATTTACATCCGTTTGCATTAAAGAACTCAATTCTGTTTCTTAATGCTGTTTGTAAATCAGTATAAGTATTAATTGCAACTCCAGACACATCCCCTAATGTGTCTAGATATGCATTATAGCCATCATTAGAAATTAAGATCGCTTTATCTGGTCTAAAAGCTGTACTCATCTTTGTTCCAATTGGATTTTTTGCCAATTTCTGATGAAATTCTAAAGAATCAATTGGATCTTCTGTGGTACAAACTAATTCAGCGTTTACTTTTTTAAGCAGATTTTGTGTACTGTAAGCCTGCGAATTAATTTTCTCAGTCGTTTCGATATAAATTTTCTCTGCCGATTTTTCATTCAGCAAATCGTAGATATCAAAATAACGAGCTAATTCTAAATGCGTCCAGTGATACAAAGGATTACGCATAGTATACGGAACTGTTTTCGCCCAGTTTAAGAACTTATCTTTATCTGAACCATTTCCAGTTACAAACTGCTCATTGATTCCCAATGTACGCATTGCGCGCCATTTGTAATGATCTCCGTTAATCCAAACCTGAGTTATATTGTCAAAAATTTTATCTTCGGCAATGAACTGAGGATTTAGGTGATTATGGTAATCAATTATAGGCTGATTTTTTGAGTAGTTATGGTATAACTCTTCAGCAAATTTATTTTCTAATAAAAAATTATCGTTTATGAATGTCTGATTGCTCATGTCTTTTTAAATAAAATTTGATAATTAATCTTCGTTTGAAGGTTTTCCAATTGTGGCAAGAATTCCGCCATCAACATATAAAATATGTCCGTTTACAAAATCACTTGCTTTCGATGATAAAAATATTGCAGCTCCTGCCAAGTCACCTGGATCTCCCCATTTTGCCGCCGGCGTTCTGCTTATAATAAAATCGTTAAACGGATGTCCGTCAACTCTAATTGGTTTTGTTTGTTCTGTTGCAAAATAACCAGGTCCAATTCCGTTGATTTGCACATTATACTTTGCCCATTCTGTTGCCATGTTTTTGGTCAACATTTTCAAACCTCCTTTTGCAGCCGCATAAGCCGAAACTGTACTACGTCCTAATTCGCTCATCATCGAACAAATGTTGATTATTTTACCTTGTCTTCTCTCAATCATTCCTTTTGCAACATGCTTAGAAACAATAAAAGGACTTACCAAATCAATATCAATAACTTCTCTAAAATCAGAAACTTCCATTTCTAGCAATGGAATTCTTTTGATGATTCCAGCATTGTTAATCAAAATAGCAATTGGTCCAACTTCACTTTCGATTTTCTTTACAGCTTCTATAACTTCCTTTTCATCTGTTACATTAAACCTGTATCCAAAAGCATTAATACCTTCATTTTTTAGCTCTTTTACAGCTTCATCAATCTTTTGTTGAGACGAATTACCATTAACAACAATTGTTGCACCGGCATTTCCTAATCCCTTTGCCATTGCCATTCCCAGTCCGTGAGTACTTCCTGTAATTAAGGCAACTTTTCCTGTTACATCAAATAGATTTGTCATGATTTTATCTTAAGTCCGTAATTTTACAAACATCCATATCTCCATAATCTAAATTCTCACCAGCCATTCCCCAGATAAACGTATAATTGCTGGTTCCTGAACCTGAGTGAATCGACCAAGGCGGAGAAATAACTGCCTGATGATTGTTCATCCAAATATGTCTTGTTTCTTGCGGTTGTCCCATAAAATGACAAACAGCTTGATTTTCCGGAATATCTAAGTAGAAATAAACTTCCATTCTGCGATCGTGTACGTGTGCCGGCATTGTGTTCCAAACACTTCCTGGTCTTAATTCCGTCATACCCATTTGCAATTGACAGGTTGTTACAACGCTTCCAATAATCATTTGGTTTACTGTACGGTGATTAGCCGTTTCCATCGTACCTAATTCTAATTTATTAGCTTCTGCCAAACTTACTTTTACCGTTGGGTAAGTGGTATGAGCCGGCGCAGAGTTTAGGTAAAATTTTGCTGGATTATTACTGTCGTTACTTTTAAAAATAACTTCTTTATTCCCGCTTCCGATGTACAAAGCATCTTTAAAACCTAACTCATAAGAAGTTCCTTCTACAACTACAGAACCGCTTCCGCCTACATTAATAATTCCAAGTTCTCTTCTTTCTAAAAAATACGGCGCTTTAAGCGGATCGATTGTTTCCAAAGCTAAATCACCTTTTACAGGAACCGCAGAACCTGTAATGTATCTGTCGTAGTGAGAGTAAACCAATACAACTTCATCCTCCTGCATTAAATCATCAATTAAGAATTCTTCTCTCAATTGTTGTGTATCATATTTTTTAACAGCTTCAGGGCTTGACGCGTATCTTGAACTATATTTTGTCATAATTTTTATTTTAATGTAATCGATTGCACAAAATTAATTTTTTATATTGAAATAGCATAATTGAATTGAAAAAATTATACTATTTAGACAAATTATCTTTTACAAGTTTGTAATTGGACTGTATTTTGGAACAAGAGATTTCATCACAACCCAACCTGTTAAATAACAAACCGCACAAATTGAAAAGATTATAAAATATCCAGCTTCAATACCTTTAAAGCCCATAAAAACCATATTTGTTTCTTTAGCATGATCAAATAAAACTCCTGAACCTTTATTAATTAAAGTCGATCCTACTCCACCTGCTAAACCTCCAATTCCTGTAATAGTTGCAATCGCTTTTTTAGGAAACATATCTCCAACTGTAGTAAAAATATTAGCCGACCAAGATTGATGTGCTGCACCTGCAATTCCAATAATCACAACCGGAACCCAGTAGCTGATATATCCTAAAGGCTGTGCAATTAAAGCTAATAGAGGAAAAAAGGCAAAAATCAACATTGCTCTCATTCTTCCTTCGTAAGGATTCATCCCTTTCTTTTCGACAAAATAAGTTGGAAGCCATCCACCAATAATTGACAATAATGTAATCATATACAATACAAATAATGGCAACGCAGCTTCCGTAGAATCCATTCCGTAAACAGAGCTCAAATAAGCCGGCGTCCAGAACAAGAAAAACCACCAAACTCCATCTGTCATAAATTTACCAAAAGCAAAAGCCCAAGTTTGCTTGTATTTAAAGCAGTCAACAAAAGAAACTTTTGAAGTTGTTTCCGGCACGTAACCTTCTAATTTACTGTCTGCAATATCATCTTGTTGAATATAAGCTAATTCCTCTGCACTTACTCTTGGGTGTCTTTCCGGTTTATCATACATAAAAACCCAGAATCCCATCCAAACAAATCCTAAGGCTCCGATGATAATAAAAGACATTTCCCAACCGAATGATTTTGCAATAAATGGAATAGTAATTGGGGCTGCTAATGCACCTACAGTTGCACCTGCATTAAAAATACTTGTTGAAAATGCTCTGTCTTTTTTAGGAAAATATTCTGCAGTAGTTTTAATCGCTGCTGGAAAATTTCCAGCCTCACCAACTGCTAAGACAAAGCGCGCAAAAATAAATAAAGCAACACTCACATTGATTACCAGCGCAGTATCATTTATTGTACTGATTATTTCTTTTGAACCATGAAATCCTACTAACCAATTACCAGTTATTATTCCTGAAGTAGCAATACCGCAAAAAGCATGTAAACAAGCTCCTACAGACCAAATACCTATTGCCCAAAGAAATCCTTTTTTTGTATCAAGCCAATCTACAAATCGCCCAGCAAACAAAAGAGAAACTGCATAAAATATAGAAAACAAAGCAGTAATATTTCCATAGTCATTATTTGTCCAGTGAAATTCAGGAGCTATAAAATCGCTCCATGTTAACGATAGAACTTGGCGATCTAAATAATTAATGGTCGTTGCGAAAAATAGCAGCGCACATATGCTCCAACGATATTTTCCTGTGGATTTGACGTTTTGATTTACGGTAACGGCATCGGTTTGATTCATGGTAACGGCTTATTATAGTTATAAAGTTTTTTGGAAAATCAACACACTATTAAGTAAAATTCGAAAGATCAAAATCAAGAATCCAAAACAAACAAACGTAAATAATGTAATCGATTGCACAAATATAGTTTTAAATCTTTATATTCCAAATAAATTATATAAAAATTTATATTTGTCACATAAATAAACATATCGCTTAAAAAAATGACTACTAAATTAAATATTAAACAATATATTTGTTAATTGCGAACATGCAAAAATAATCTGTTTCCGACATCAAAATTGTCCGCTAAAAAACAGAATGTTTCAATTTTGGTTTTAATTATTTAAGTTTTGATGAAATTTAACATTCCTAATCTGTCTGTTCTCTTAAAATTAATCCTAAACAACTTTATTTACAGTGAAAAGCACAAAAAAACAATACTTCAAAAAAGCTGCATTTTTTATGATTTTAATACTTGGAAACTTAGCCTCAGCATCGGCACAAAATCAAACTGTAAATCTTTGGCAGCAAATTCCAGATGAAATAAAAGCTTCCGATTACAAAGAAAAACCAGATTTTAAAAACGGAATTATTCAAAGTACAAGTCAAGTATCAACACCTACTCTTACTGCTTTTTTTCCTGCTGTGAGCAATCCTGATCATACCGCTGTAATTATTCTTCCCGGCGGCGGTTACTCACATTTAGCAATTGACAAGGAAGGAACCAAAGTTGCAGCTTGGCTCAACAGTTTAGGAATTACAGCTTTTGTACTAAAGTATCGTCTTCCGAGCGATCTAGTAATGAAAAATAAATATATAGGTCCGCTTCAAGATGCGCAGGAAGCCATGCGTTACGTACGACAAAATGCAGCTAAATGGAATATTGATCCGAAAAAAATTGGAATAATGGGCTTTTCTGCTGGAGGACATTTGGCTTCAACCTTATCTACGCATTATGACGATAAAGTTTATGAATCCTCTTTTAAAACAAGTGCGCGCCCTGATTTTTCACTTCTTATTTATCCAGTAATTTCAATGGAAAATCAAATAACTCACAAAGGTTCACAAACCAATTTACTAGGAAACAACCCAACACAGGCTCTTATAGATGCTTTCTCTAATGATAAAAAAATCACACCTCAAACACCGCCAGCTTTTTTAATTCACGCTACAGATGACATGGCAGTTTTGCCAGAAAACAGCATTAATTATTACTTAGCACTCAAAAAAAATAATGTTGCAGCAGAGTTACATTTATATGAAAAAGGAGGACATGGTTTTGGATTAGGTGTAAAAGACACTAGTAAATATTGGACTAAAGATTGCGAAGAATGGCTTAAAAGCAACGGACTTCTTTAAATAAAAAAAGGTTTTTAGATATGGTTAACTTAATAACCAAATCTAAAAACCTTAAGAAAATTATACATTATTGTATTATTGCAAATTTATACAATGCAGTCCACGTAAATGGATTGTCTAATTTTCCTTTAAAAAGTTTCTCCAAAAACAGTTTAATCATAGAAAAATAAAAATAATCTCAGTAATTCTATAACACAAATCTACTGCCGTCTTTTTAGATTTTATTACGGCTTTCCTCATTTTTGTAATATTTTACGTTATTTTTATGTTAACAAACCCTAGATCATTGTATCTCAAAATGTTGTATTTAAAAATAAACCTCAATTCTAAATAAAAATGTTGCAACAAGTTAATAAACATGCTGATTTCTTATCCTAGATTAAGTTAGCATTGCCGTAATACTCGTAAATTTGTTACTTAAATAAAAGATTATGAAAACTCTTGAATTCTTACTCTTAGGTAAAAATGAAGAAATTCTAGCCATTTTACTTCGCCTTGTAAATGCGGATGAAAATTGGAATGCCATTGCTTTCAACAATGAAAAAGAGGCACAAGAATACTTTTTAAACCATAAAATCGACATTGTACTTTTAAGCTCTGGAATCGAGAATCACATCGAGAAAGAATTCACTTCTTTTTGCTTAAAAAAACAGCCTGAAGTAGAAGTAATTGAACATTTTGGAGGCGGAAGCGGTTTATTAAAATCTGAAATTCTCCATCGATTACATTTAAAAGGAAAGCTATAAATTTGTATAATTTAAAGCCTCAAAATGGAAAAAACCTATTCAGTTGTATTTTATTCTAAATCAGTAGTTGAGCCCGTTAAAAAGCTAAAAGACTTTTTAAGAAGTAAAATAGAATGGTATAACAGCTGTAATTCTGACGCGCACATTACGATTTGCGAATTCAAAATTGATGAATCTCAATTGGATTCAATCAAACAAAAGTTTTCTAAAATTTCTGATACTTTTACGCCTTTTAAAGTATCTTTAGATCATTTTGATTCTTTCCCAAATAGTGGTGCTTTTTTTATTGGCGTAACCAAAGATTCAAAAAATAATCTTGTGCCAATCATGAAAAAAATTCATGAAACACTAAAGTCTTTAAATCTTAAGAAAAGTGATAATCCGCATTTATCAATTGGAAGAAGATTAACACCCGAAAATCTTAAAACTGCATCAGAACTATTTACAGAAATTGATCTTCAATTTGTATGCAATGAAATTGTTCTAAGAGAATTTGATCCCAAAGTAAAACAGTTTTTTGTAATTGATGCTTTTCCTTTTGGAGGTAATCCAGAACCTGAGTTTGTACAAGGAAGTTTATTTTAATTATTCCGTAATTTTTAATCTTTACTGAATCCCGCGTGTGATTTCGCGTTCCTTGAAATTACATAAAATGCGTGTATGTTTTGCGAACCTTTCGAAAAAACATTGCTCCTGATAGCTATCGTTATTGCGCTTAGATAATCACAATACAACCTGAAACTTGAAACAAACAAAAACCAATCTTTTTATTTTTCGTATATTTGAATTTCGCAATTCATCACGATATGAAATCCCTAGATTCATTTTATCAGGATATTACCGAAGGTTCAGCTGTTGAACCTGCTTCACTATTACCTAACGATATTCAAAAAGAGATTGGACATTTTAATGTTTTTGACATTAAAGAGCTTTTAGATCGTTTGCAAGGAAAATCGGTTATGCCTTATGACAGAAGAGCTTATTACAAAATAAGCTTGATAAAAGGCAAAAACAGAGCTGAATATGCTGATAAAATAATCGAAATCGAAAAGCAAGGATTGTTATTTGCAACACCCAAAATTCCATACAATTACGTTCCGCAAGACACTAATCAATCGGGACAGTTTTGTGTTTTTACCAGTGAGTTTCTATCTAAAAATAAAAGCGGAATTGATCTTGATGAACTTCCAATTTTTGCTTCAGACGGTTATCCTATTTTTCAACTTTCAGATGAAGAAGTTTCAGAAGCGGAATTGATTTTCAACAAAATACAAAAAGAAATAAACTCTGATTATATCTACAAATATGATTTAATCAGAAATTATGTTGCTGAATTGATTCATTTTGGTCAAAAATTACAGCCCATTTCTGCGCTTTATTCTAAACACAATTCTGCCGCACGAGTTTCGTCCTTATTTGCTGAATTACTAGAGAGACAATTCCCTATAGAATCTCCGCATCAGCGATTAGAATTGAGAACAGCAAAAGACTTTGCCGCACGATTATCTGTACATGTCAATCATTTAAATAAGGTTTTAAAAGAAAATACAGGAAAAACCACAACTGAATTAATCAGTACGCGATTAACAAATGAAGCAAAAGTTCTTTTAAAACAAACAGACTGGAATGTATCTGAAATTGCCTATTCACTTGGTTTTGAAGAATTAGCTCATTTCTCTAATTTCTTTAAAAAACAAACTTCTTTAACACCTTTGGCTTTTAGAAGTTAGTTGTTCTGTTTCAGGTTTCAGGTTTCAGGTTTGGGATTTGAAAAAATAGAAATTATATTCTTTGATTTGAATTTTGCAAACATTGCTTTGATATTTGCAATTCTCCAAATCTGCCCCGCTCCTATCTTTGCAGTATCAATTTAAAACAAATATAAAAATGGCAATACAAACAAAAATAGCTCTGGTTACAGGCGGAAGCAGAGGTTTAGGAAAAAACATGGCAATTGCAATTGCAAAAAAAGGAATTGATGTTATTATAACTTATAACAGCAAAAAAGACGAAGCTGATTTGGTTGTAAAAGAAATCGAAAATTTAGGTCAAAAAGCAGCTTCACTTCAGTTAAACGTGGCTGATACTACTACTTTTGATTCTTTTTTTAAAGAAGTACAAACTACTTTAAAAAGCGCTTTTAAAACGGATAAATTCGATTTTTTAGTGAACAATGCCGGAATTGGAATTCACAATTCATTTACTGCCACAACAGAAGCCGAATTTGATCAATTAACAAATATTCAATTTAAAGGTCCATTTTTCTTAACTCAAAAAGCATTGAATGTAATGAATGATGGCGGCGGAATCGTAAATATTTCAACTGGTTTAACCCGCTTTTCATTTCCAGGTTATGCTGCTTATGCGTCTATGAAAGGTGCTGTTGAAACCTTAACTAAGTATCAGGCAAAAGAATTAGGCGAAAGAAAAATTAAAGTAAATGTGGTTGCTCCCGGTGCTATTGAAACCGATTTTGGCGGCGGTGCGGTTCGTGATAATGAGCAATTAAATAAAAATATAGCAGGAGTAACGGCATTAGGAAGAGTTGGTCTTCCAGACGATATTGGCGGCGTAGTTGCTTTTTTATGTACCGAAGATGCACGCTGGGTAAACGCACAGCGAATTGAGGTTTCTGGTGGTATGAATTTGTAGTTTAGCTCATAATTCTAAATAAATTATAAAACAGTTTCCTCTTTTAATTAATAAAAAACAAAACCCGATAAGCTTTAAAATCTTATCGGGTTTGTCGTTCTAAATATAATTGAATTAGTAAGTAAACATTTTAATTTTTTTCGATGCTGACATCAAAACCTCCATTTTTATCAAAAACAAGATCATAAAATTTCCCGTCTTTTTCTATTCCAACTTCATAAGTCGTTATATTCTTATCGTCAACAACTACTGCAATTTCTTTTATTGCTTTTGGAGAATAATTTTTCTTCAAATAATTTTGTGCCTTAACCGGCAATTGACTTAACGGAATTTGCTGTTCAAATGCTTTCAATATTCCTAAATTATCATAAACCGCAAGAACTTTAATACTCTTGTCTGTATTAAATTTTGCTTCGTATCTAATCTCATCATCATCATCTCCAACATAATTTAGTGACCAGACTGCTTCCTTATTTGGATATTCTTTTTGAAAATTAAACAGCACTTTTTCTGGCGGAGTTACAATCTTATTTTCAGATATTCCGTTCTGACCAATTAATAGACCACTGTACAAAAAGAGCATTACAAGCAAAATATTTTTCATAATTCCTCAGTTTCAAATTAAAAAACCATAATCTAACGTATTAAAATTACTACTTTTTAATAAACTTTAAACAAAATATTATTAACAATTTTTTACTTTTTTAAACGATCTGAAAGTTCTCTCTTATAGGTAATGCCAATTGGAAGTCTTTCATTCTTAATCATCACAAAATCTTTTTCGGTGCTGTCAACTTTATCCAAAGCGACAATATAGGATTTGTGTATTCGTATAAAATTCTTTTCCGGCAGGCATTTTTCAAGTTCCGTTGTTGTAATTGAAGCTAAATACGTTCGCTTTTGAGTATGCAGTTTTACGTAGTTTCCAAAACTTTGCGCAAACAAAAGCTGATCCAATTCAATATCAATAAAATAACCGTCAACTTTTACATTTAAAATATCAATGACAATCTCTTCTTCTTTTCCTTTTATATTTTCTGTAGAGAAAAAGCGTTCAACAGCTTTTAGAAATCTTGGAAAATAAATAGGCTTCAGCAAATAATCAATTACTCCATAATCATAACTTTCCAACGCAAATTCAGAATAAGCGGTGGTTAAAATAGTTTTAGGATGATTTGGAATTATCTTCAACAGTTCCATTCCTGAAATTTCGGGCATATTAATATCTAGAAACATCAAATCGACCTTATTTTCCCTAAGAAAATCCATTGCTTCAATACCATTATAACCTTGAAAAACCAATTCTAACTGTGGATTCTGCTTAATATAATTCGCCAAAACATAATGTGCTGCCGGCTCATCATCAACAATTATACATTTTTTTGGATCTTTCATTATACAAACTTTTTCAGCTGCAGTTTCAAATCGACTATATAAGTATTCTTTTCTTCTTGAATATCAAGTTTATAGTTTTTACCATAAATCAAATTCAGTCTTTCAATTGTGTTTTTTAAACCAATTTTCGTTGAAACAACATCTGTTTTCTTCGTTGGAATAGAATTTACAACATGCAGATGCAGATCTCCTTTTTCGACGGTAATAAAAATCCTTACGAAACACTTTTCAATTGCACACGTACCATGTTTAAATGCATTTTCGATAAATGCAATTAAAAGCATTGGTGAGATTTTATAGGCATTTTCGTTATCAATTTTGCAATCATAGGTAACATCACATCGATAACCTACACGTTCTTTTTCTAGCTGAACATAACTGTTTATAAATTCCAGTTCATCTTCTAAAGACACACATTGTTTGCTGTTACTTTCTAACTGATAGCGCATTAACTGCGAAACTTTCATGATTAAATCCGGCGTTCTATCTGGAAACTCCAGACTAATTCCGTAAAGCGTATTGAATGTATTAAACAAGAAATGCGGGTTCAATTGTCCTTTCAAAGAATTCAACTGCATTTGATTAAAAAGCAGCGCTTCGTCTGTTCTTCTTTTATGAATTCTATAAAATTTGAAAACAATAATCGGACTCAAAATACAAACTAATGTTCCCAAAACGCTTGCGAGTTGATAAACATAACTTCGTTGATGCGAATTTTGATACAAGCGGCATTTATTAAACATCTCTAAGGTTGTAATCTCGTATAAAACAATTGAGAAAACGACAACTCCAAAAAGCGTTAATAAAATATAGGTAACTGGTCGACGGGTTTTGAATAATATTGGAAGAAGAAAAAAACGATTAAACTGGGCGTGCAGATAAAGAATCAGGTAGAAAAAAATGCCCATTAAAATAGATGCCATAGAACTAAACAACATCCAATCGTTTTTTAGCGTATAGATCGTAAAAGAAAATGCGACGACGGCAATTTCCTGCCACCATTTATTATCCACTATACTGTCAAACTTCTCGTTCATTTTTGAAACTTAAATAGAATACAAAGTACGGACAAAATTTTAATTATTATTTCGTAAAAATGACCAATTGAATTTGTCATTTATAATTGCAGTACATCACTTAACCTGACTTTTATCAGTTCAAGGTAAATAAATTTGTTCTATAATTTCACACTTGAGTTTATGTATTTCAAAAAAATTACTTTATTATTTTTCTTGATTTTTGCCTCAATCGGTTACTCTCAAACCTTGTCTTTAAAAGAAGCAATAAAAACAGGGCTTGAAAACTACGGTTCGATTCGAGCAAAAAACAATTACACGAATGCTTCAAAAGAGACTTTAAAACAATCTCGTCGTGATTATCTGCCTAACTTGAATTTATCGGCTCAACAAGATTACGGAACTGTAAACGGTCAAAACGGACCTCTTTATGGTTTTGGAGGACTTGGAGTTGCTTCATCTGGACTTCCGCTTCCTCAACAAAACTGGAATTCGGCATTTGGAGCACTTTATTTGGTCAACATGAACTGGGATTTTTTCACTTTTGGAAAAACACAGGAAAAAATCAATTTGTCTAAAATTGATGTTCAGGCCAAAGAAAAAGATTTAGAGCAGGAGAAATTCCAGCAGGAAATCAAAATTTCTGCTGCTTACTTAAATTTATTGGCAAGCCAAAGATTATTGATTTCTCAGCAAAAGAATTTAAGCCGTGCAGAGGTTTTCAAAAAAACAGCTGTTGCAAGGGTTAAAAACGGATTATTAGCAGGCGTAGATTCAACATTGGCAACAGCCGAAGTTTCGAAAGCAAAAATCGCTTTGAATCTTGCAAAGAATTTCGTGAAAGAACAGAACAATAAATTGGTCGATTTAATGGGCGTTGCTCCTCAGGATTTTGCTGCAGATACCCTTTTTGTAACTCAAATTCCGAGAGAACTTGTAAAAGAAAATACTGCAACAGACAGTCTTCATCCTTTATTGCAATTTTATAAAACCAAAATCGATTACAGCAATCAGCAGGTAAAATTATACAAACGTTTTTATTACCCAACTATGAGTGCTTTTGGTGTTTTACAAACCAGAGCTTCAGGATTTGATAATAGTTATGCAACAGATCAACATGCTTTTAGCAGGAATTATTGGGATGGTGTAAATCCGGATCGAAGCAATTATTTGGTTGGAATTGGAATTACATGGAATTTAACTACTCCTTTCAGATCCAGTAAACAAGTGAGCGCTCAAAAATTTGTTTCGCAAGCTTTACAGGAAGAATATAATCAGGCAGATCGAGAATTGAAATCGCAATTGACATTTGCCGAAGATAAGATCAAAATTACCATGGATAATTATATCGAAGCTCCAATTCAGGTCGACGCGGCAAAAAGAGCTTACATTCAAAAATCGACTTTATACAAAAATGGTTTAACGGATTTAACAGATTTGACTCAAACAATTTACACTTTAAACCGTGCCGAAATCGATCGTGATATTGTCAATAATAATGTATGGCAGTCGTATTTATTGAAAGTGGCTGCAACAGGCAATTTTGACTTATTTATAAATGAATTTTAATTATAGATCCTAATGAATTTAATACGTTTTGCACTCCGCAAACCCATCTCCATATTAGTATTGGTTGCGGGTCTATTTTTCTTCGGAATTGGTGCCATCAAAGACATTAAGGTAGATATTCTGCCAAAAATGAATTTGCCGGTTATTTATATTGCGCATCCATTTGGAGGTTATACTCCAGACCAGATGGAAGCTTATTTTGCTAAGACTTATGTCAACATTCTGCCTTTTGCCAATGGCGTAAAATCAGTAGAAACCAAAAATATTCAAGGGTTAATGATTATGAAATTAACCTATTATGAAAACACAAATATGGCGCAGGCTGCAGCCGAATTAAGTTCACTTTCGAACAGGATTCAAGCAGCATTTCCGCCTGGAACACAACCTCCGTTTATTATTCGATTTGATGCTTCTTCTCTGCCAATTGGTCAATTGGTTTTGAGCAGTAAAATACGTTCTAATAATGAATTACAAGATTTAGCCAACGTTTATGTTCGTGCTTCATTTACTTCGATTCCTGGTTTATTATCGCCGGCACCTTTCGGCGGAAGCCCAAGAACAATTGAGGTAAACGTTGATCCAGATCTATTGCGTTCGCACAATATGACGCCCGACCAAATTGTAGAAGCGATTCGCGTAAACAACCAAACGGCTCCTTCTGGAAACGTGAGAATGGGTGATAAAAACTATATTACACCAACTAACAATACAATTAAAGAAGTTAAAGACTTTGAAAACATTCCGTTATTTAAAGGAAGCGTTCAAAACTTAAAATTAGGCGATGTCGCAACCGTAAAAGATGGTGCCGATATTACCCAAGGTTATGCATTAGTAAACGGAAAACGTTCTGTTTATATTAGTATTGCAAAAGCGGGAGATGCTTCGACTTGGGATGTCGTTCAGAAATTAAAAGCCGAACTGCCTAAAATTCAAAGTACATTACCTGAAGATGTAAAATTATCTTATGAATTTGATCAGTCTGTTTATGTAATCAATTCCGTGAAAAGTTTAATTACTGAAGGGATTATTGGAGCTGTTTTAACTGGTTTAATGGTTTTATTATTCCTTGGAGATAAACGTGCCGCATTAATTGTAATCCTAACCATTCCTATTTCGATTATTTCGGGAGTTTTATTCTTGAAACTGTTCGGACAAACTATCAACTTAATGTCTTTAAGCGGATTGGCGCTGGCAATTGGAATTTTGGTGGATGAAAGTACGGTTACAATTGAAAACATTCACCAGCATCTCGATATGGGAAAACCAAAAGCACTTGCCATTTGGGATGCGTGTCAAGAAATTGCATTACCAAAATTATTGATCTTGCTTTGTATTCTTGCCGTTTTTGCGCCAGCATTTACAATGGTTGGTATTCCAGGAGCTTTATTCTTGCCTTTGGCTTTAGCAATTGGATTCTCGATGGTAATTTCCTTTTTATTATCGCAAACATTTGTTCCTGTAATGGCAAACTGGTTAATGAAAGCACATCCAAAACATGAGCACACACCAGAGATTACAGATGATGAAGCCGAATTTAATGCTTGCGGTTTAACACCAGAATCTGAAAAAGACTTAATCAGCCAGAAAAAAGTAATGGTTGAAAGAGAAGATACAAACCAAGACGGAAAAATAAGTGCTTTTGAACGTTTTAGAATGCGTTTTATGAGAACTTTAGATCGATTGTTTGTTCATAAAAAAGCTACGAGTATTGTCTATTTGGTTTCTGCGACAGTTTTAGCTGTTGTGTTACTAACTTTTATTGGAAAAGATGTTTTCCCAAAAGTAAATTCAAGTCAGTTTCAATTGAGACTTCGTGCTCCAGACGGAACGCGTTTAGAACGAACTGAGGAACAAGCCGTAATTGTTTTAAAAGAATTGAAAAAAATGGTTGGACCAGAGCATATCGGAATCTCTTCTGTGTATGTAGGACAGCATCCATCATTATTCTCTATCAATCCAATTTATTTATTCATGGCAGGCTCGCATGAAGCCGTTTTTCAAGTGAGTTTAAAGGATTATCATGTTGATATGGATGATTTTAAAGATGACTTTAGAGCACGACTTAAAAAAGTATTGCCAGACACTAAAGTTTCTTTTGAACCAATCGAATTAACAGATAAAGTATTAAGCCAAGGTTCTCCTACTCCAATTGAAATTAGAATTGCAGGAAAAGACAAAAAACGAAATGAATTATACGCCAATCAAATTGTCGATAAACTAAAAGCGATTTCGTATTTCAGAGACGTTCAAATTGGTCAGCCTATTCATTATCCAGCAATGAACATTGATATTGACAGAACGCGTGCTGCTGAACTTGGAGTTGATATGAATGATATTTCACGTTCGCTTGTTGCTTCGACTTCATCATCTCGATATACCGAAAAAAATATGTGGGTTGATGAAAGAGCCGGATTATCATACAACGTTCAGGTTCAAGTGCCATTGAATCAAATGAAAAGTAAAACGGATATGGGAGAAATTCCGTTATTGAAAAATTCGCTTCGTCCTGTTTTAAGTGACGTTGCCAAAATTACACCCGGATTTGTAAGCGGTGAAAATGACAATTTAGGGGCTATGCCATACATTACGGTTACAGCAAACATCAATCAGACCGATTTGGGGACGGCTGCAAAAGATGTTTCTGCAACAATTAAATCTTTAGGAGAACTGCCTCGTGGTTTGTTCATCAATCCTATTGGTTTAAGTAAAGTATTGGAGGAAACATTAAGCAGTTTGCAAGTAGGATTATTGGTTGCCATTTTTGTAATCTTCTTAATGTTGGCCGCTAATTTCCAGTCATTCAAAGTATCGCTGGTTATTTTAACAACAGTTCCGGCGGTAGTTTTGGGAGCTTTAATTATGCTGACATTAACTGGATCAACTTTAAATTTACAGTCTTATATGGGAATTATTATGTCTGTAGGAGTTTCGATTGCAAATGCTGTTTTATTGGTTACCAATGCAGAACAATTACGAAAAATAAACGGCAACGCATTAGAATCTGCGCGTGAAGCTGCTGCACTGCGTCTTCGTCCAATTATTATGACATCAGTTGCGATGATTGCGGGAATGTTACCAATGGCAATTGGTCACGGCGAAGGAGGCGATCAGGTTTCTCCGTTAGGACGAGCAGTTATTGGCGGTTTATTATTTTCGACTTTTGCCGTACTATTAATTCTGCCGCAAATATTTGCTTGGGCACAAGAAAAAGCATCAACACAATCTGTTTCTTTAGATCCAGAAGACGAAGAAAGCATCCATTATATCTCATCATTAAATAAGTCGAAAGTTGGAAAATCATAAAGCTGAAAGTCCTACGTGGCGAAAACACTTCAGACACTTTTATCCTTTTCGCTTATTTATTAAATAAGACATTATATCATCTTTTATACAAAATCATAAAATGAAGACTAAAATACTACAACCAACCGCGCTGTTTTTTGCAGCATTATTATTCCTGAACAGCTGTAATTCAAAGAAAGAAGAAACTGTTACGGCAGAAATTGAACCTAAAACAGAAACCTTTCTTTTAGATAAAGAAAAACTGACGACTCAACTGCGTTTACCTGCTGAATTAACAGGCTTTCAGCAAGTAGATTTATATGCAAAAGTGAGCAGTTTTGTAAAAACACTAAAAGTTGATATTGGTTCGAAAGTTACAAAAGGACAGCTTTTAATTGTTCTTGAAGCGCCAGAAATCAGTTCGCAATTGGCTGCAGCCGAATCGCGATTAAAATCGATGGAAGCGATTTATGCTACGAGCAAAAGCACCTACAATCGTTTGTACGAAACAAGCAAAGTGGAAGGAACGATTTCTAAAAACGATCTTGAAATGGCAAGCGGAAAAAAGAACTCTGATTATGCACAATTACAAGCGGCAATTGCGGCGCATAAAGAAGTCGCAATTATGAGAGGATATCTTGAAATTCGTGCTCCTTTTGATGGTGTTGTAGCAGCTAGAAATGTCAATTTAGGAACATTTGTCGGGCCGGCAGGAAAAGGTTCAGATTTACCATTATTAACGATTCAGGAACAAAGTAAATTGCGTTTGGCAGTTTCTGTTCCAGAATTATATACAGGATATTTGCACAATGGCGAGGAAATGAGTTTTAATGTAAAGTCTCTGCCTGATACTTTTACCGCTAAAATCACAAGAATGTCTGGTGCCTTAGATTTAAAATTACGTTCTGAACGTGTAGAAATGGACGTTCACAACACAAAAGGAAATTTATTACCCGGAATGGTTGCCGAAGTTTTACTGCCATTAAATGCAAAAGACAGCACATTTGTAGTTCCAAAATCAGCAGTGGTAAATGCTGCCGAAGGAGTTTTTGTAATCAAAGTCCTTAATCATAAAGCGACAAGAGTTAACGTAAAAAAAGGAAGAGAAATTGACGATAAAATCGAAATATTTGGCGATTTGAATCCAAAAGATAAACTGGTAAAAATTGCCAGCGAAGAAACTAAAGAAGGTGACACAATAAACGAATAACCTGCGTTTTGTCTTCATTTTAGTGATTACTAAAAACTGTACGTATTCTTAGGAATGTAAAATTAAAAATTTGTCTAAAGGGCAGTTCTTCTTTAATTGGAGGGACTGTCTTTTTTTATTTATTGATCCTTTTAAAATTTTTATCTTATCAATTACAAGTAGAGTAAATACTTGTATTTTCATATATTTACTTAAAATAATTTATATGGAATTAGAAAATATTTTAGATGAAATCACAAGTATTAATAAAGATTTAATAAATATAATAGAACAAAAAAATCGTTCTAATGATCATTATATTAATGATATATGTGAAGACATTTTTATAACAGCCTTTAATAAAATTTTCAAATGTAATTTTAAAAATCTAAATTATTCTAATCCAAATGCTACTGCTGTAGATCTATTTGATTCTTCTTCAGAAAAAAAAATTATAATTCAAGTAACTTCAGATAATAAGCCACAAAAACTTTATGACACAATTGGCAAACTTGCTTTAAATATCGATGAATACAAAGATTATAAAAAATTATATCATTTTATTTTAAAAAGAAAAAGTTCATCATATAATCAAAATAAAATAGATGAAAAAATAGGAACAAATACAAATATTGTTTTTAATAAAAATGAACAAGTAATTGACGTCTACGACATTGTTAAATTATTGAGAAATGAATACAGTAACGGTCTTTCTCTAAGTGAATTAATTGAGATAAAAGAAAGCTTAGAAAACTCTTTAAAAGGAATCAACTTTACAAATACGAAATTAAAAAAAAGTGAAATAAAAAATTTTATAAAAAGTAATTATTTAATTGAAGATGAAAAAGCAATTAATAGAAAAATAATTAACCTTAAAACAAATGAAGAGTTAAATTTTGAAGAATTATTTAGTGATGATTTGCAATATGTGTTTTTAAAATCTAGTCCAGGCATGGGAAAATCATATTCATTAAATTCTTTTTCATTTAAAACATTTGAAAAAGCAATTCTTGATATAAATAATATTACTCCATTTTTTTTAAACTTAAAAGAGATTAATTCTAAAGTAGATTTAAAGGATGAAATCATTAAATATTTTCATAAAAGAAAAAATCCATTATTAATTTTAGATGGTTTAGATGAAATAAATGATACTGTCGAACAAACTAGTATAGAACAAAACATTTTTAATTACTTAAAAACTTACAAAAATGTTAAATGTATAATTAGCAGTAGATATGGTTTAAATACAATTGAAGATGTCCAATTTAATGATCAAAAAAGTTTCGTATATTTTGATTTTTTAAAATTGACTGAAGATCAAATTATAGAATATCTAAATAATAAAGGCATTTATAAACAAATAAGTAGCGATAGTAATTATGCAAAACTAAAAAGCACATTTGAAATTCCATTTAATCTATTTCAAGCATCTGAATATTTTAAAAAAAATAATAAGCTTGAAAATTCAATGAATTTTATTCATAATAAAAGAATAAATGAGGATATTTTAAAAAACTGTAAAAGTAGCAATATGCTTGCCTTAAAAGCGAGAATATTTATAGAAAAATTATCGTTTATATCTACTCTAATTGATAATAAGAAAATTCCAAATCGAGAATTAGGTAAAATGATAAACTTCGATGAATCATTATATAAAGTTCTCCAAAAAGAAAAACTATTATACTTTGAAAAAGTTAATGAAACTTGGGAATTTAATAATAATAATAAATTTTATGAGGATTTACTTGTTGCATATTTCCTCCAAAATGTAGACACAAATAAAATATTTGAACTTTTCACTATAGATCAAGATGAAATTGAAATACCTAATCAATGGTTCAATTCAATAAAAATGCTTGTTCAAATAAAAGGCCCAAATTCTGATTTCTCAAAATTGATTTTATCAAATCATCAATATGTTTTAATAAATTCAGAAGACTTTGGATTATTAGATAGCGAAAAATCTCAAATTTTTCAAAAAATTTTTAACACCTATGAAGATAAAGACATTTGGATTGATCAACAAAAGTATGATAACGACAGATTTGCAAAGTTCGGTAATACTGATGAGAATTTTAGTTTTTTAATTGAAAAAATAAAATCAATAAATATACGAACAAAAATAAAAGCGATTTCATTATTACAAAAATTTACTTCAACAAAAGGAAGAGCTGACATAATATTTTCAACACTTTACGAGGAAATTAAAAATACAACAAATGAGCATTTAATCTGGGAAAGTTATTATTGTTTTTCTAATTATGTATCTTTTTACACTACAGAGGAAAGAAAAAAATTAATAGATTTATGTGTAAAATCAGAAATAAATTTCAAAAAAAACAATGAATATATTCGTTCTAGCATATATAGATTTATATATGTTTCTAATTTACAAGAAGATTATCTGAATTTTATGTTTGATGGATTAAAATTTTTAACTTATTTAAACAAAGGAAAAATTGATGGAAGAAGTGATATTTCTTTAATGGATGAAGGTTACAATTTGGATAAGCTTTTTTTTAAAATAAAAAGTCCAGACTTACTAGTAGAGGCATTGCAAAACATTATTTATAATTACAAAGACTTTAGCAATTTTCATACGGAAAATATATATACTGGATTAATTGATAATCTAAAAGAAATTATCAATTTAAAAAAAACTAATAAAATAATTATTAGTAGACTAATTGAAATTTTTTCAATGTCTTATTTTTTAAAAGATAATTGGTATTATCATTGGTTAGAAATGATGTCTCATTTCAATATTGCAATATTTATTACAGAAACATTGCAATGTGAAAGAGAAATTTTAAAAAATTTAATTAATGAAAAAGAAATTTTTAAACAGCATTTATATCATCCATCAAATCAAATCGCAAAACTTATAACAAAAAAATCATTTCCAGAAATTATAATAGCTCTTGAAAATGGAAAGATCGAATTTGATTCTGTAAAAAAACTGTATTTCTTAGTTAAAAAATTAGATAATAACACATCTTCAATAATTGAAAATAAACTTAATAAGAAAGGATATAAAATACAGCCTGCGGATCATGAAATGACACAGGAAGAAGTTGAACAATTTCAAAAAGAAAAATTTAATACTTTATTTGATATTGATAAATTTAAAATGGAAATTTTAAGTTTTTTTAAAAATGCTGACACGATAGAATTCCCTTTTATAGAAAATCCAGATTGGTACATTGGAAATTTCTACCATAACAACATAATTATCAGCTTTTTAAAACAAATAAATAATACATCTTTAACAAAAAATGAAATTGAAAAATATTTTAAAAAAAACTTTGAAGAAGATATAGTTGAGTTTATTTTTGAACAACTAAATAAATTTGGTTATCAATTAACAAATAAACAAGCTAGATATTTAATAGATTGGACACTTTTCAAAAGCAAAGGAGTTGATTTTAAAAATGGAATTTTTAACGTAAGTGGTAATAATTTTAATTATAATACCGAATGCGCTAGAATTTTAAAACATAAACAAAAACTCGGAATTAGCTTTGATAAAAAAACAACTTTAGATTTATTATCTTTTATAGATATTAATGGCTCAGAAGATGAATATTTTGAGACTATAGTAGAAGAAATTAATGATATGAACTTGGTTGCAGAAAGAATTGAGGAAAATTTGAAATCAAAAATTTCATACTTCCCTATATTAAATTTTCATATAGATTTTTCGGTAAAAAATAATTTCACAGAAAACTATCCATTAATTGAAGAAAATATAAAATTTATATTAAATGATATAAAAAATGAAATTGGTGGAATCAACTCACTATTATTGTACTTCTCTAAAACAAAAAACATAGAATTTTTAAAAGACAATTTTCCTACTGAAATAAGCAATTCATTTTGGAAAGCTATAAATGTATTGATTGAGAACGGTAATTTTTCTAAATTGGTAGAGGAAAAATTATATTATTTCTTTGAGAATTGTAGCGAAATAGATAAATTGGAAATTTGTTCATTATTAATAAAGAACAATTCAGATAAAAGCTTAGAATTACTTTCAAAAACTTTAAAAAGTATTAAAGAAAATAAAACATCAGTAAAATTCAGATTTAGAGATTTAAAAATTATGGATTATAAAAATGAAGAGATCCAAGCGGCCATTGATATTATTAAATTGTCTTATGAATATGATTTTGATGAGTTTCATAATCCTGTACCTATCATGTTTAAGTATTTTGAACAATTAATAATAAAAGATAAAAACAATTATTCTAAGATCTTGAAAGAAATTAACGCACTAATAAAAAAAGAAAAAGGAATAACGCCTAATATTGAATTTTTAGAAACTTATTTGTCAACAATAAAAAGTACTTATTTTTCTTATTATAAAATTAATTATTCTTTAAAAAGTGTCTTAAAAATTGTTACAGATTTAGAAAATTAATTCTTTTAATTTACTAATTATCTGGCGAGAGTGAATTTTTACTCACGTACACAAACAACTTATAGAATTAAATAATCCCGATAGCGCGGATTTGCAATCCGTGCCCGCAAAGTAATGAACACATTATCTCTCTAAGAACTAAAACCTCGACCTTAAAAAAATCGAGGTTTTTCCATTTTATAACTCTACTCCTCACTCAAATAAGGATTCAAAATCTCCACCAAATCCATTGAACCAATAATTATCATTCCCTAAATTCTAAAAACCAATTTACAGATTATCAAGCCATTGAATTACAACAAAAATTAAAATACAATTCTCCTCCACAAATCACAAAGTCAATCATTTTTTTAATTTCTTAATTGCAACTACTTGTTCTTTTTTCAAAAAATGACTTATTTTGATATAAAAAAACCTGATAGTGGTCAAATTACTGAAAACCGTAGTCTTAATTTACAGTAAATACCACAAAATAAACCATTGATCATGCCGCTAACACCAAAAATCCAAGAACTATTGTCAAAAAAATACAATCCCAATGTTACTATTTTTGGCAATTATGACAGTAGTAAAAGTGCTTCAATCCTAGACCACGATAACGGAACCACTTTTATAATATCTGATAATTCCTTATTCTCTTTCAAAGATCAACATCGAAATCATTGGCTGACGCTTATACAGTCATTCCATTTAAATGGAAAGCATTACACTCCTAAACTTGGTGAAATGCACATACTAAACGATGGAATAAAATATAACTTTACAACAAAAGAAGAAATTCTAGAAATGGCAATCGAATACTTCGAGAAACATAAACACAATATCGAATAAGTTTTGCCCATTCAAATTTGTATGTGCTAACTTAGCTCAGAGTTCAAATTAAGAACTAAATCGTAACTTAAAACAACTGAAATAAAACTACAAGACAATATGAGTAAATTTAATTTCAAGAATAAAAAGTTTGCCTTAATTCAAAATTCAGATAATGGGCAAGTAAATACAGAAACTGTTTTTAATTATAATCAGGACGGAAATCTTGTGACTGCAGACTATTTTGGAGGAACAATAAAATACGGAAAGATTATTGCCGATTTAAAAGACAACGAATTAAATATGCTTTATCAATGTTTGACTACAGACAATGAACTAAAAGCAGGTAAAGCATTGGCACAAATTAGTTTGACAGAGAATGGTAAAATAAAATTGTCTTTGGATTGGGAATGGCTGACAAATGGAAATGACAAAGGAAAATCTGAATATATAGAAATTGAATAAACAATCGAAAAAAGAAGGACAGCGCAAACACAAAAAATCTCGCTTGTAAGCACAAAATAAAGATAAAAAAACTCGACAAACTCGAGTTTTTTATCTTTATTTAAGTCTCTGAAATACCTCCAACAGCTTCTATTTGTCCATCTACAAACTTAAATTCAATGCCATGTTCGGTATCTAACTTATACCGAATAGTTACCTTAATGGTTTTATTGTCCAAAACCCGTAGATACATTAAATCTTTAATGTAGGCGTTGTGTTTTTCAATGCTGTCAATGTTTAATGGCGGTTCGCCAGATTGCTCGCTGTTTTCGTAATATTTCGCATAAATTCTATTGTATCGTTCAAATGATTTTAATTGTAAATCTGCCAAATGATTTTCGATATTATCAATAAAAATTCGATACGTTTTTGCAAATGCTGTCAATTGTTTTTCGGTTGGAGGCGTTTCAATTTCTTCGCCCTCTTCATCGTATTCATCACCTAAAAAAACTTCAGTTTTAGGAATATCAAAAAACGGATATGAAAAATAAATCTCCGAGGAGTAACCAGCCCAATCTTCTTCTACATCTCCCCAATATGAATGTGTTGTCATATGTATATATTTTAAAAATTATTACTCTGCATATGGCAGTAAATCAATTTCGTATCTAATGGATTCATTAACTTTAGCAGCTTTTATCAGGGTCTTTTTTTTGATGACAAACTCTTCCTTATCATCTTTTAACAATGATTTTGGTGTAATTGTTTTTAAATCCTCTTTTTTGTTAAATTTTATCTTCGATAATTGGTCAGGATTATTTATTTGTGAAAGCCCTTTTAAAAGAAATCCATACATGGCATCTGACTGCAAAAAATCAGTTAGCTTTTGCTTGTTATTTATAGTTTCTTCTACTTGTTCTAAATATTTTGTTATCACCGAACCAGAATAACTAAGCAGTATTTTTTCCTTTGTTTCCTGCCATCTTTTATCCATATCTTCAGGTTTTATAACATCAATTATCTTTCCGCTTGGATTGACCAAAACTGTAATTTCATCAAAAACATAAGCAACTCTTCGAATGTAGGAAACATTATTTGGACCTTCAAATTTAAAATCCATACACAAAAAAGTATACTTGATGGTTTGATCTGATATATCTGACTTATAAATATTTACTTTTCTGATATAAGTATTATCCTTGGTTTTGTTTGCTCCTTTTACATAAGATGAAAAATTGTAGGTTAGACTATCAGTAGCTTTTTCTTGTGAAAAAGAATACAGGCTAAAGAAAAAAATGACACAAATGATACTGTATTTGCTTTTTTGCATGAGTGCTGTTTTAGTTAGAATTGGCAATAAAATGCTTTTCAACAATACTATTATATTTTTTAGGGTTATACTTTATAACAGGTTTATTTTTACCATCAAACAAAACCATTGCAGTTCTTTTATCAAGCATAGTGACATCTATAAGGTATGTTTTTTTGGCAGTAATGAATTTTAATTCTCTGGCGTTTGTTCTGCCTACAAATCTTTTATCTGTTGCGGGACCATATTTATTATAAATAGAATCTGCCGTTTTTTTATGAATTTCAACTTCTTCTTCTGAGGCTGCAACTTTCTGGTTTTCAACAAAAAATATTCCTTGTGAAGGCGAAATCAGCGTTATACCGAAGTCTGTTTTTATATCTTTATTTACCTTTTTAATGTGTTTTGATGAACAACCATTCGATACAACAAGAATTATTAGTAAACAAATAATATGAATTATAGTATTTTTTGAATTTTTCATTTGAATTAAATATAACAAAGATTATAATCTGAAATCTCTAACAAAAATCTGTTTTAACTTAACGATGAGTCTTGTAAACGCATCAAAATCTCAACAACAATACAAATAATAAAACCTCGATCTTAAGAAACCGAGGTTTTATTTTGTAAATCTTACTCCTCACTCAAATAAGGATTCAAAACTTCGGCCAATTCATTGAGCCAAAAAAAGCTGTTTTCTAATTCGGTTACTCCGTTTTGAAGGGTTTCATGTTCTCGCATTACGCCTAAAGCTAAAATATAATTTACTTGTCGTAATGCTTTAGCCATGTCTTCGGGATTAATTTTATCACTGAAGAAATTTAGAAGTCTTGTTTCGGCTTCTTTGGAAAGTGTGTTTGTTCTCATAATTGTCGTAAAATTAGGAATATAAAAAACCCTTGTATTTTAGTGTTCCTAATACTTACGACAGTATTTGCGGTCGTTTCCGATACCGCACACATAATACAAGGGCAAATTTTATTTAGCTTCAAAGTCGTAATATTAGGAACTTCAAATATAGATAAAAACATTTAAAAAGAAAGATTTTTCTTTCAATAAGTATATTGGCTTTTATCAAATATAAGAAATCTATATTTCAGCAAACATTTATCTCATTTTTGTCATTATTTCAAAATGATTGATACAATTTTCGATGGTGTAATTTGGTTCTGCAGTTTCTTTTTTGGCTTCCTGAGAAAAGGTCTGCTGGAAAAATAAAACAGCAATTGTGTTTTTTATGATGGTTATTGGTTTCATTTTTTTTGTTGTAATGTTACGAAAAATTACTATTGGCAGTAATGAATAAATAAATTATAGAGATTAACATGGAAATTAGAGTTTTGTCTTAACTTTGTTGATCAACTTTAGTAAATTAATATCATCCAAGCAATTAACATCACAGCATACACAGAAGACGCTTCTCAAATTGAAGCTGTAAAAGCTTTTATGAAAGCACTAAAGATCAAATTTGAGATCGCAAATATAAAACCATATGAGTTATCTGAAGAACAACAAAATATATTAAACGATCAAGTTATTTCAGATAAAAACCTTTATACTGATGCTGACTCTGTTTATACCGATTTAAAAAAGAAGTATGAATTATAAGATTATTGTTTCTCCAATTGCATTAAAAAATATTGAGGAAGCAGTTGAATATTATATTTTAAAAGTTAGCAAAAAAAATTGCCTTAGATTTTCTTAATGATTATAAAAAGGTTTACAAAGCCTTACATTTAAATCCTTTCTATCAATTCACGATACTAATTATCGTTATCTTCCATTTAAAAAATTTCCTTACGTCGCATTTTTTATTGTTGATGAATTATCAAAAACAGTGTTTTTAAATGCTGTTTTTCATACTTCACAAAATCCAGAAAAATATCCCGTAAAATAAAAATTATACAAAAGTCCCAGCGGGACGAAATATTTATAGAAACAATTAATTTTATTTTAATAGAGCCCCAGCGGGGCGAAATATCTTTTGGATTTACAATATTAATATGTCGCTCCGCTGGAGCTTTTTCTAAATTGTGTAATCAATAATCTATAAATATTTCATTCCTCCGGAATTTTATTAATAGAAAATTATTCTTGGCATACTTTGACAAAGTTCTAATGAAAAAATACAAGTTCTCGAGTAGCCCTGATCGAAACGGCATCCTTTTATGGCGGTGTTCGCCATAAAAGATATAGTGTAGAGCGGGACAAAACGTTCTTAAAAACGAAAAACGAACTGCTTCAAAAAATATATAAAAACTAAAACCTCAATAAATTCAAGGCTTCAGAATCAATCTATGATACGATAAGAAAATATTATGATAAAAACATTTCATAATTAGAAAAACCGCCATACATTTGCCTAACAGTGTTAAACGATTTAATACTCGAATAAAATGGCTAGCAAAGATCGAATTTTAAGACAAAAAGAAGAGACAAGAAATAATATTCTTGGCGCTGCTTATGATATCGTAAAAGAAGAAGGCTGGAATGGTTTGAGTATGCGTAAAATTGCCGACAGAATCGAATATACTGCTCCTATTATTTATGAATACTTTTCGAATAAGGAAGCAATATTAGAGGAACTTACGGGCAAAGGTTTTATGAAGCTGACTAAAGAATTGCAAATTGCAATCGATAAGTTTGAAAAACCCGAAGATCAATTAGAAGCCATGTGGATGACTTACTGGGACTTCGCTTTTACTAATACCGAAATGTATCAGTTGATGTTTGGTGTACAAATGACATGCTGTGCTCAGCGATGTTCGGCTCAGGAAGCACCTTACAAATTATTTACTGGTGTTATTGCTGAAGTTATGAAGGACAGCAATCCTAGTGAAGATATCATTAAACAAAAATATTTTACTTTCTTTTCTGTGATTCATGGTTTAATTGCCATAAACATCATAAATAAAAGTGATATTTTAGAAACAATAAATGCTCAAATTTTGAAAGATGCCATTGGCGGTATCATCAAATCAATACAGTAGATTTTTTTTCAATTTTTACTTAACAGTGTAAAATAATTTAATTGGATAATATAAAATCCTTTTTTTTATAACCTTAACTTAACACTGTTAGAAAATTTAATAAAGGTAAAACCGAGTTTTTTTTACTCTTTTACTTAACAGTGATAAATAATTTAATACCAATTTATAGTCGAATTGGAAAAGGCTTACTGTATGGAAATTTGTGCATTTTTACTTAACAACGTTAGATAATTTAATATAATTAAATATGAATCCCGAGAATGCCAGAATACCACAATTTTTTAAAAGAAATGTTGAACCAATTAAAACCAATAAAATGAAAAATGTAATTATAACCAGTTTTATTCTGGCTTTAGTATTAAGCAGCTGTGCTGATAAAAATCAGGCACCTACTGCACCACCTCCACCGGTTTTACCAGTATTAGCGATCACAAGTGCAAACACAACTACTGACGCTGAATATCCTGCCGCTATACAAGGAACTGTTGATGTTGAAATTCGTCCGCAAGTAAGCGGAAACCTTGACAGAATTTTTGTTGACGAAGGTGCTTATGTAAGTAAAGGACAAACTTTATTCAAAATAAACGAACGTCCGTTCCGTGAGCAGTTAAACAATGCTTTGGCAAGTCTTCACGCTGCAGAAGCGGCTTTGATTAATGCAAATTTAGAAGTTGATAAATTGACTCCGCTGGTTCAAAACAAAGTAGTTTCTGATTATCAGTTGAAAACTGCAAAGGCTTCTCAAAAAATTGCTGCCGCAAATATCGAACAAGCAAAAGCAATGGTAGGTTCTGCTAAAATTAATTTAGGTTACACAAATGTTACGGCTCCAGTGAGCGGATACATTGGCAGACTGCCTAAAAAACAAGGAAGTTTAGTTTCTGCATCTGATGTTGAAGCGCTGACAACTTTATCGGATGTTCATGAAGTATTTGCTTACTTCTCTTTGAGCGAAACAGATTTCATCAACTTTAAGACGCAATATGCAGGAAATTCTCTTGGTGACAAAATCAAAAAACTACCTCCAGTTACTTTGATTTTGGCTGATAACAGTTCTTATCCGCAAACTGGAAAAATCGATATGGTTGACGGTCAGTTTGATAAAACTACCGGAGCGATCACGATTAGAGCAACTTTCCCTAATGCAAACGGAACATTACGTTCTGGAAATACAGGAAAAATCCGTTTAGGATTAAATCACGACGATGCAATTTTAGTGCCGCAAGCTGCTACTGTTGAAATGCAGGATAAAGTGTTTGTTTTCACGGTAGGTAAAGACAATAAAGTAACTAAAATGCCTATTACCGTTGTGGGTAAAAGCGGTACCAATTATTTAATTAAAGAAGGTGTAAAAACGGGTGACCAAATCGTATTAAGCGGTATTGACAAACTTCAGGATGGACAAGCGATTCAGCCAGAAAAATCAACTAAAGTTGCCGAAGTAACTAATAAAAAATAATTCAAAAAGACAATGTTCAAAATATTTATACAAAGACCTGTACTGGCAACTGTAATTTCCATTTTATTGGTGATTTTGGGAGTATTAGGTTTAACTAAACTGCCTTTACAACAGTTTCCTGATATTGCTCCGCCATCGGTTTTGGTAACGGCAGTATATCCGGGAGCAAACGCAGAAACGGTTTTACGTTCTGTGGCACCTTCTATCGAAGAATCTATAAATGGTGTAGAAAACATGACTTACATGAGTTCTACAGCCAGTAATGACGGTACTTTGGCTATTACAGTTTTCTTTAAACTTGGTACAGATGCTGACCAAGCTGCAGTAAACGTACAAAACAGAGTGGCACAGGCAACCAGTCAGCTTCCTGCCGAGGTTGTACAGCAAGGTATTATTACAGCTAAGCAGCAAAACAGCTTTATCATGGCAATTGGTATGTATACTGATGATGAAGCAAAATACGATCAGACTTTTGTTGCCAACTACGCACAGATTAATATTATTCCAGAATTAAAACGTATTCCAGGTGTAGGTTCTGCTAGTATTTTTGGTGGTGTAAAAGATTACTCTATGCGTGTTTGGTTGAATCCAACGCAAATGTCAACTTACAAAGTGACGCCAAGCGAAGTTATGGGAGCGATCCAAGACAAAAGTTTGGAAGCTGCTCCAGGTAAATTTGGAGAGCGAAGCAAAGAGGTTTTTGAATACGTTATTAAATATAAAGGGAAATTAACTAAACCCGAGGATTATGAAAATATTGCTATACGTTCTAATGCAGATGGTTCAGTACTTCGCTTAAAAGATGTAGCAAGAGTTGAACTTGGTGCTTACTCTTACAACAGTTTAACTCGTTTAAATGGTAAAAAAGGAGTTGTAATCGGGGTGATTCAATTAGCAGGATCTAACTCTAATGAAATCCAGATTGCTATTAATAAAATGATGGAAAAAGCTTCTAAAGATTTTCCAAAAGGCATAAAACACAATATTTTCTATAGTACAAAAGTATCTCTTGACCAGTCTATCGAACAGGTTCAGCATACCTTACTAGAAGCTTTTATATTGGTATTTATTGTGGTATTTATCTTCTTGCAAGATTTTAGATCAACATTAATTCCGGCTATTGCTGTACCTGTAGCAATTTTAGGAACGTTCTTCTTCATGCAGTTATTCGGATTTTCGATCAACCTTTTAACGCTTTTCGCATTAATTCTGGCGATTGGTATTGTGGTAGATGATGCTATTGTAGTTGTCGAAGCCGTGCATGCGAAAATGGAGCACAAACGCTTGTCTCCAAAAATCGCAACCCATGAAGCAATGCACGAAATAACGGGTGCTATTATCTCGATTACGCTGGTAATGGCTGCTGTTTTCCTGCCGGTTGGTTTTATGGAAGGCTCAACAGGAGTTTTCTATCGTCAGTTTGCCTTTACGATGGCAATTGCAATTGTAATTTCGGCTGTAAATGCCTTAACATTAAGTCCGGCGCTTGCTGCATTATTCTTAAAAGATAATCATTCAGCTCACGATCATGATGCCGCTTATGAGAAAAAAGGATTTAAAGAAAAATTCTTTACAGCTTTCAACAGCAGTTTTGAATCTTTAACAAACCGTTATGTAGGCGGACTTAAATTCTTAATCAGAAGAAAATGGTTGAGTTTAGGCGGATTGGCTTTAATTACTATAGCAACTGTCATAATGGTAAAAACAACTCCTGCAGGATTTATCCCAACAGAAGATCAAGGATTTATCGCCATTGCAGTAAATACACCATCTGGAACATCATTAGACGGAACGCAGAAAGTAATGACTGAAGCTGAAAATACTTTAAGAGGTTTAGACGCTTCACGATTTGTAACAGCGATTTCAGGTTTCAACTTATTGACTAATTCCACAAGTCCATCATCAGCAGTAGTTTTCGTATTGCTTAAACCAAATGAGGAACGTGGTGATATTAAAAATATTGACGAAATCATGAATCAGGTTCGTGGTAAACTGGGCGCTATTTCTGGCGGAAGTTTCTTCGTATTCAGTTTCCCAACTGTACCAGGATTTAGTAATGTTGAGGCTTTAGATTTAGTGCTGCAGGATAAAACTGGAGGAAAACTGGATAAGTTCAGTGGAATCTCTCAAAACTTTATCGGCGAATTAATGAAACGTCCAGAAATTTCAGTTGCCTTTACGAGTTTCAAAGCAGATTATCCTCAATTGCAATTGGAAGTTAATGACGAAAAAGCAAATCAATTGGGTGTTAATGTAAAAGACATTTTGCAAACCATGCAGGCTTATTTTGGTAGTGCTCAGGCATCTGATTTCAACAGATTTGGTAAATATTACCGTGTGGTTGTTCAGGCCGATATCGAGGACAGAGCAGATCCAACAGCAATTGACAGAGTTTTTGTAAAAAACAAAACTGGCGAAATGGTTCCAATAAATACTTTAGTAAAACTAACTCGTATTTATGGTTCAGAAACCGCTTCACGATACAATTTATTTAACTCAATTTCTATTAATGCCATTCCGAAACCAGGATTTAGTTCCGGAGATGCTATTAAAGCAATTGAAGAAGTAGCAGCACAACAATTACCTGCAGGTTACGGGTTTGAATTCTCGGGTCAGACTCGTGAGGAGATTTCTTCTGGAGGGCAATCGGCAACTATATTCTTACTGTGTTTGATATTCATTTATTTCCTACTTGCTGCACAGTATGAAAGTTACATTTTGCCTTTGGCGGTAATCTTATCGATCCCTGCAGGTATTTTTGGAGTATTCGTAGCTATTGGTTTAACTGGAATTGAAAACAATATTTATGTTCAAGTTGCATTAGTCATGCTGATCGGATTGCTCGCCAAAAATGCCATCTTAATTGTAGAATTTGCCGTGCAGAAAAGAAAATCAGGTCAAGCGTTAATTAGAGCTTCTATCGATGCTGCAAAATTACGTTTACGACCAATTATCATGACGTCGCTTGCTTTTATTGTTGGTTTAGTACCAATGATGAGTGCCAAAGGACCATCAGCTCAAGGTAACCACTCTATTAGTATTGGTGCTGCAGGAGGTATGATTTCGGGAGTAATTCTAGGTTTGTTTATCATTCCGGTTTTATTCATCATCTTCCAACATTTACAAGAAAAGGTTTCTGGAAAACCAGTTGCCGTAATTCATAATGAAGAAAAATAATATATGGAAAACTATATCACAACAATCCTTGTCGCCATTATAATTGGCATCGGATATATATCGTACAGAATCTCAAAAGATCTTGAAACTAGAAAAGATACTTGTACAGAAATTTAACCCTTTAGGTGAAAATAGAAAAAATTTAAACACATAGAAACATAGCTGTTTTTGTCTAAAAAAAGAGAATAAAAGAAACTAGTTTCAACACATAGAAAACTATGTGCATTTAAAATAAGTGAAACGCCTTTTTTTTATTCTCAATCCCAATAGCTGTCGGGAATGTTTCTATGTGTTAAAAAAATACACCCAACGGATAAAAAAATTTAATAAAAAACTAATGAAAAATCATATAACCAAAATCGTGATGATTGCCATTTTGATCACCACTTTAATATCCTGTAAAGTTTCTAAGGATATTGAAACTCCAAAAGATGCGTTTCCTGAGAACTTCAGGAATGCATCGGTTTCAAGCGATACAAGCAGTATTGCTGATGTGGAGTGGAAAAACTTCTTTACAGAAAAAGATATTATCAAATTGATCGACAGTGCCGTTGCCAAAAACAACGATTTGCAAATTGCCGAAAAGAACATCGAAATTGCACATTACCGTTTTACACAATCAAAATGGGGAAATGTGCCTCAGGTTAATTTACTCGTAAACGCAAGTACCAGCAATCCTTCTGATAATAGTTTTACTGGTAAAAATTTAGGTCAGGCTTTAGGTCAAAATCATATCGATGACTTTTCTGCAGGAGCTTCACTTTCATGGGAAGCAGATATTTGGGGAAAAATTAGAAATCAGAAAAAAGGCGCTTATGCAGAATATTTACAATCTGCAGAAGTGAAGAAAGCACTGCAAACGAATATTGTAGCCAATGTTTCAAGAGGATATTATAATCTTTTAATGCTGGATGCTCAATTGGATATTGCCAGACAAAATTTTCGTTTAAATGATAGTACAACAAATATTATCAAATTAAAATACGATGCTGGTCAGGTAACTTCACTAGCGATTCAACAATCTGAAGCACAAAAATTAAACTCAGCGCAGTTGATTCCGTTATTAGAACAAAATATTTCTATTCAAGAAAATGCATTAAGCGTATTGACGGGTTCTTTCCCAAATTCTAAAGAAAGAACAATTCGTTTGAGTTCAATTGAAGTAAAACACAATACCGCTGTTGGAATTCCATCATCATTAGTGAGCAGAAGACCTGATGTAAAAAGTGCTGAATTAGCGCTTAAAGCAGCCAATGCAAACGTAGGAATCACAAAAGCCGACTTGTATCCAGCTTTGAGAATCACAGCTCAAGGCGGCGTAAACTCTTTTGAAGCCAGCAATTGGTTTAACATTCCAGCTTCCTTATTCGGAACTGTTGCAGGCGGTTTAACACAGCCTCTTTTGAATAATAAAAAAGTAAGAACACAATATAATATCGCTGTCGCAGAAAGAGAAAAAGCAGTTATAAGTTTTAGACAATCTGTTTTAGTTGCTGTCAGTGAAGTTTCGGATGCTTTAGTGAAAGTAGAGAAATTACAGCAGCAAGAAACTTTCCTTCAAGAAAAAGTAAAAACCTTGCAGCAAGCCATTAAAAATGCAAACCTTTTGTTTAAAAATGGTATGGCAGAATATCTTGAAGTTTTAACTGCACAAGCAAATTTACTGCAAAGCGAATTGGAACTTGCAGATATTAAAAGACAACAGTTAACCGCTAATACTGATTTATATCGCGCTTTAGGCGGAGGCTGGAAATAATACCTATTACCCGTTAATTATTTATTTTTTGAGATGAAAACGCTGTGAGACCTTTGGGTTTTATGGCGTTTTTTTAGTTTTGCAGCAAAGACCAATAAGTTTTTTTACCTACTATATTATCATCTCGACGAAGGAGAGATCTTCGCAAGTAGCTCCGCCACAATAATTTCTTCGCGATGCTTTTTTATAATTTCATATATTTACTTTTAGATCATTAATCACTTTATGAGAAAGCATTATTTCATCCTATTTGTATTTTTCTTTTTGATAATTAGCTGTAAGAAAAATACAGAGGTAATTAATCCATCAAGGTCAGACACAACCAAAATTGTTAAACTTCCTCCACCATTAGATTATGCAAAATACATGAAAAACGTTCCTAAGAGCGACAGTTTATGCAATGGTGAAATTGAACGAGCAAAAGATGATCTTTCAAAATACAATGGTGTTTATGTTCAAACGATATGTTTTGGATGTGATTTCAAGCCTTATGAAGATGAAATTAAAGAAGTTCTTAAAAAGAAAAAATTTAAACTAGGAATTCAGGATTTGGGTTGTGAAATTTATGAGGGACAAACAAGAGGTTGTTATATCGCATATATAGATTTAAAAATGAAAGAGAAATATGGAGAGAATTATAAATCAGAGATAGAAAATGATGCTATAAAAATTCTCATAAAAAATATTAATAACAACAATAAAATTATTAGCATTTACGATTTAGAACAAAACGAAAAACCAAAAATATTAAACCCAAAAATTGCTATAGAGAATGATTATTCCACCACTATAAAAACTGATTTACCAATAAATAGAAAAAGCATGCATTATTTATTTACTGATATAGAATTTATCGTAGAAAAAGATGGGACAATAAGTAATATAAAACAAACTAATTGGGTAAATGAAAAAGGTATTGATGAAAAATACAAACAAGATTTGATTAATCTTGCTATACATACACTAAAAAAAGATTACAATAATTGGAAACCTGGAACATATAAAGGTAATAAATCCCGAATACAAAATAATCTAAGAATTAGTTTTGAATAACAAACCTAGAGAATTACTTTTGATAAACTCGTAAATTCCATTTTTGAATATATCATACTTTATAAAATAATCCTTTCAAACAATAAATCAAAACCCATGAAGAAAATTGCATCCATTGCGCTTTTAGCTTTACTATTTGCAAATTGCAAGCAAACTAATTCGAATGAAGAATTAAAATCAGAAACCAAGCCAGCAGATACAATTGCGGTTGTAAAAGAAGAAAAAAAGGCAGAGGAAAAAGAGGATTGTAAAGACATCGAAGTAGAAATGGGATCTGGAAAAGAATGCATCCTAAAAGATACTGATATTGATAAAGTGTATCAAAATATTATTAAGAATAAAGAAGTCGAAGAATCAGAATACTTTTTAAGTGCAATTCCAAGCGAAACTAAATCTGTTGAGATAAATAAAAATGGGTTAATCTCTATCGAATATCAAATCACAAAAGATAAAGTGGCTATTGCTATGAATTATGAAGGCGGTGTGACAGAAGTAACACTTGAAAAAATAAATAATACAGTAAAAAGAAGCATTTATCATTATGCTGATTAAACTATAATACAGTACAAATAACTTGTAATAAAACCGCTAAAAACTTTTGAGTTTTTGGCGGTTTTTTATTTGCTGTAAAGTAGTAAGGACAAACTTAGACTTATTTCTTTATTTTTGAAAAAAAAACATCGCGCCATAGCGTCTTTGTGGCAAAACGATTAACTATGACTTTCAATAAAGAAATATCCCTCAACAATCTAAAGCTGGCTTTCGAAGGCTACTCTCCTATTTCTGAAAATTCATGGAAATTAATTGAGAACATTACAGAATTCCAAACCATTAAAAAAGGAGAAACTTTATTACAAAATGGAGAAATTGCTAAAAATCTTCATTTTGTTGCAAAAGGAATTCTAAGAGCTTTTATAACAGATCGACAGGGAAATTTCTATAATAAAAATCTTTTCATGGAAAACTCTTTTGCAGGTTCAAAAGTTTCATTGATGCTGCAATCGCCTTCTGATTTTACAATTGAAGCTTTGGAAGACAGCATTATCATCAACCTTAATTACAAAAAATACATTTTGCTAATTAATGAAAATGAAGATCTCAAAAACTTTTATATCGCTCATTTAGAAAAGAACTGGATTATTGATAAAGAACAAAGAGAAGTGGCGCTGGTAATGCAAAACGCAACCGAAAGATATGTTAATCTTCTAAAGAAACATCCAAGTATTGCAGAACGAGTTCCGCTATTACATATTGCATCGCATTTAGGAATTACTCCAACTCAGTTAAGCCGAATTAGAAAAAGTCTGGAAAAAGATTTGTAAATCAACATATGTAAAGGTTTTCTTGAAAAGCTAATTTTACCTTTGTTTCAGATTTAAATTTGATATTCAAAATGAAAAATATAAACCTCATAAAAGACAATATTGACAACCTGACAGCGCTTTGGAGAACTGTTGCCACTCCTCTTCTTTCCTATCATAAAAACGATCCTTTTGAATTTATTCAAATAGAAAACTCCGGCTGGCCAAACCGACTATGGTTTCGAGAAGATATTACCGAAGATAATCTTCCACAGATTATGGAAACAATGAGAGAAAATCCCAAATTAATTATTCCATATTGGGATATTTTCGGAAGTAATTCAAATGAAATCTTTGAAAAAAACGGATTTTCTACTCGAATTCAATTGATGGCTATGGCTTTGAAACTGGACGAAAAATTTCCGATCCAAAACAATCTGAGTTTTAAAAGAGTTTTAAATGATGAAGATGCCAAAACTTGGTCTGATATTTATCCGATGTCTTTTAGTTATGTTATCAGTAAAGAAACATTGGTTCATAATTACGAAAATGCAGCGTTTTATCTAGTTCATTTTGAAGAAAAACCAATTGGAACACTTACCCTTTTTCAAACCGAAAAAACAATGGGAATTCATGGTGTCGGCGTTATTCCAGAAATGCGTAAAAAAGGTTTTGCCGAAGAAATCATGAAATTTGCTATCAATAAAGCAATTGATGCTGATTGTGAATATGCGCAACTGCAAGCTTCTGCTTTAGGAAAAGGCATTTATACAAGATTGGGTTTTGAGGATTTGTTTTTGATTACGAATTACCAGCTTACGTAAATTTTAAATTCCAATTTTTCTTATTTCTATCGTGTTGAGCATAGTGAAGCAGTCAACACAATCTTGTCATCCCGAGGAACGCGGGATAACAAACGGTATGGTAAAGCCAAGCAACAACTAACAACCAACCAATAACCAACAACCAACTTGTCGTAAATGCCCCTAAAATAGTCGTAAATGTGTATTTTATCAGAAATATAAGATCATTACATTTGTAATACATTAACTAATAACTATTTAAAAAATACCACATGAAAAAAGCAAAAATTATTTTTTGGGTTACGACAATTATTATTTTTCTATTCGAAGGCGTTATGCCGGCATTAACTTCTCAGACAGAACTGGCTAAAGAAGGAATCAGACATTTAGGCTATCCAGAGTATTTTGGAAGTGCATTAGTTATTTTCAAAATCTTAGGTGTTTTAATTTTAGTGATTCCGTCAGTTCCTAAAAATGTAAAAGAATGGGCTTACGCCGGATTTGGTTTCGATTTTATATTCGCTTCAATCAGCCATTTTGCGGTTGATGGAATTGGTTTTCAAGGTTTCTTCCCATTAATCTTTTTAGTGATTTTGGCGGTTTCTTATACCTATTATCATAAAATTGAGCGTTATAAAAATATCGCTTTATAAAATTTACAAATGATGATAGAAGTTTTCAAAACAAATGTTCAAGAAGTTGAGCAATCAATAATGATTGTGGGAAAGCTTCTTGAGCATTTTCCTAACAGCGCTATCAATTTTGATCTTGAAGATTGCGATAAAATTCTGCGAATCAACGATTCAAAAATTTCAAATCACAAAATAATAGAGCTCGTAAACTCATTTGGTTTTCATTGCGAAGTACTCCCGTAAAATCATAATCAATTGAATTACAAAATAATACAATAATAATTTGTAATTTTAAAATCCAAAATTTTAAAATACCGCAAAATGAATATTCCGGCAGAACATCAAACCATAATGCCCTATTTAATTTTACCGGGCGCATCAAAATTTATTGATTTTACTAAAACTGTTTTTGGAGCTTCAGAAACGCATACTAAAGCACTACGCGAAGACGGAACCATTATGCATGCTGAAATTACTTTGAATGGAAGCACCATAATGATCACCGATGAAGTTGCGGACTGGCCCAAACAAACTGCTAATTTGTTTGTTTATGTTCCTAGCGCTGATGAAACTTATAAAAAAGCGCTAGAAAATGGAGCCGTTTCATTAATGGGTTTAAGTAATCAGGATTATGGCAGAACCTGCGGTGTAACAGATCCATTCGGGAATACTTGGTGGATAACATCAGTATAATAATCACTTAAAGATTAAAATTATGAAAGCAGCAGTTAAACAAAATATAGTTCAAACATTTCATGATCTAAACGAAACCTTTTCGCTATTTTCTGAAAATGAAATAAATAAAATTCCATACGAAAACAGTTGGACAGCGGGACAAACAGCACAGCATATTGTATTGGCAGGCTCCGGATATCCTGAACTTTTTGCAGGAAAAACTGAAAAAACTACTCGAAATTCCGAAGAAAAAGTAAAAGATATTGAAGCTCTTTTTTTTAACTTCGACATAAAAATGGATGCTCCAATATTTTTACAACCTGAAAAAAAAGAATACGACAAAAAAGTACTGATCGAAAAACTTCATAAAATTGAATTCGATTTATTAGATTCAGCTGAAAAATATGATTTAACCTTAACTTGTCTTGATTTTCAAGTTCCCGGTTTTGACAAATTCACGATTTACGAATGGATTAATTTTGTACTCATTCATACAAAACGCCACACAAATCAATTAAACAAAATTTCTAAATCGATAAAGAAAATTTAAGATATGAAATCAAAATCGAGAACTGTTTTATCCTCTGGCTTGTTAGCAGGAACTTTAGATATTCTGGCTGCAATTTTAATCTACGCTGTTCTATTACACAAAACAACGGCCGAAAAAATTTTACAATCAATTGCCAGCGGTATTTTTAAACAGGAAGCTTACATTGGCGGATCTCAAATGGCAGTATACGGTTTGCTTCTTCACTATTTTATTGCCTTTACTTTTGCTTATTTTTTCTTTAAAATATATCCTTATTTTCCTTTTCTGCAAAAAAACACCGTATTTTCTGGTGTCTTATATGGTTTATTTGTTTGGATAGTTATGAATCTTATCGTGCTTCCAATCACATTTCCTAAACTTCCATCCAAACATTTTGACTTTCCATTACTGCTTTCCATATTAATTTTGATATTCTGTGTTGGTATTCCGATAGCATTTATAACCAAAAAACATTATACCTATCGTTAGTTTTTCAAATTCTAAAATTTAAAACTACAAAACTGACTATCAAAAACTTACATTAAAAAAGAATTATCAAAATTTTAGCTTTTCATTTCAAAAAAGAATCATACTTTTATTAAAAGTAAAAATAGTTTGTTTAAGAATCTAAAATATAATGTTCTATTGATCGAAAAAATCAACAGAAAATTTCTATTTAATTCCCAATTTACTTTCACCAATTCAATTGTAATATTTAAAGAAAAAATATAGACTTGATCTTTAATTTTAAAAAGATTGTTTGAAAAACATTCAAACCTCTATTAGCTTAAAACCTAATTTTAATTATAAAATTGATCCTCTATTTTTTCTTATCGTTATTTCTATTGACTCACTCTTGATAGATCAAGCGGCAACAAAAACAAAAACTAAGTCTAATAAGCCTGCATTGCATTATTTGAGCAAAATGCTCTTTCGAAATTAATTTCGAAACTAACAACACCAATTACTAAACCTCTAGAATGCTTCGTGAAAAACACGTATGCAGACTATGTTATTTTCTGGATTAGGAAGTTTTTTTACAACCTCCTAAAATATCTGCCTACAATAAAATTACAATGGATTTACTAATCCTAAATGACTTATTAATTGAATTTTAAACAGAACTCCCATGAAGACGATATCAAATAAATCAAAAATAGTTTTTCTCTCGACTTTTCCACCCACGCAATGCGGAATCGCAACTTATACTCAAGATACTATTAAAGGCATTACAGATGTTTTTGGCAAATCGATCAGCTGTGAAATTTGCGAACTGGTCGATAAACCCAACACAAATCCGGCACAAGCTTTTACCTTAAACACAAAAAATAAAGATGATTATGCTAAAGCTGCCAGCGAAATCAATAAAGATGAAAAAATAAAATTAGTTCATATTCAACATGAATTTGGATTATTCGGCGGTCAATACGGAGACCATTTACTAGATTTTTTAAATGTAATTAAGAAACCCGTAACCTTTACTTTTCACAGTGTTATTCCAAATCCGAATAACGAATTACGAACTTTTGTAAAATTACTTTTAAGCTACAGCAAATCCGTTTTTGTAATGACAAATCAGTCTAAAGAAATCCTGATTAAAGAATATGACATTTCAGAAGATGTGATTACAACTGTACCACACGGCACTCATATTGTAATTTATGAAACTCCCTATCAAGCCAAAGCAAAATATGATATTCAAGACAGATTAGTATTATCTACTTTTGGATTACTTGGTGAAGGAAAAAATATTGAAACAGGTTTACAGGCTTTGGCAAAAATCATTAAAAAAGAGCCAAATGTACTTTACTTGATAATTGGAAAAACGCATCCAAATTTAATTAAACATGGTGTTGATGAATACCGAAATAAACTTGAAGCGCTTGTTGAAGATTTGAACTTAAAAGATAATGTTCGTTTTATAAATAAGTATTTAGATACAGATGAACTTTTAGATTATTTAAAAGCTACCGATATTTATTTGTTTACTTCAAAAGATCCAAACCAAGCAGTAAGCGGCACTTTTTCGTATGCAATGAGCTGTGCCTGCCCAATGGTAGCTTCAAAAATTCCGCATACGAGAGAAGTTCTAACTTCAGATTGCGGTGTTCTAGTTGATATTGGTAATGTCGATCAGTTTGCAGAATCGACACTTAAATTAATCTCTGATGAAAATCTAAGACATGAAATGGGAATTAATGCTTTTAGAAAAACGAGAGCTTCCTCTTGGGAGAATACGGCAATAATTCACATAAAAACGTATAAAAAACTACTTGAAAAACCAGACGAAATTAAGTACCGATATCCTAAAATACAATTACGTCACATTAAAAAATTAACAACAGATCTTGGTATTATTCAGTTCAGCAAAATTTCTATTCCAGATCTAGAATCCGGTTATACATTAGATGATAATGCTCGCGCATTGATTGCATTTTGCATGCACTATAAATTAACGAAGGATAAAGACGATCTTCCGTACATTTTGATTTATTTGGATTTTATAGAAAGATGTCAAAAGCCAAAAGGAAATTTCATTAATTATGTCGATCAGGATTACCGCGATCATATGGAACAAAATGCCGAAGTTAATTTAGAAGATTCAAACGCAAGAGCGATCTGGGCTTTAGGAACGGTAACTTCTATTTCTGATATTCTTCCAGAACCGATTTCAAGAAAAGCATCGAAATGTTTATTGAATTCTTTAAAATGGGCCGAAACTATTCAATCGCCACGTTCAATTGGATTTGCTACAAAAGGTTTGTATCTCTATTATTCTGTAATTCCGAACCTATATATGGCGGCAATTATAAATAAATTGAATGCAAAACTGCTTGTTAATTATGAAAACACCGCCACCGAAGATTGGCAATGGTTTGAGAATTACTTAACTTATGCAAATGGTATTCTGCCAGAATCGATGTTGTATGCTTATTTAGTAACTAATAAACCTGTATATAAAAAAGCAGCTTTAGATTCATTAGATTTTTTAATTTCTAAAACATTTATAGATGACAGTTTTAAACCCATTTCTAATCAAAACTGGTATCAAAAAGGCACAAAACCAGAACAATTTGGAGAACAGCCTATTGACGTTTCGTACACCATTCAAACTTTAAATGCATTTTACAATACGTTTAAAATTCCAGAATATAAACATAAAATGAAAACAGCTTTTAACTGGTTTTTAGGTAAAAATCACTTAAATCAAATTATGTATAATCCCGTAAGCGGCGGCGGTTATGACGGACTCGAAAAAGAAAATGTAAACTTAAATCAAGGCGCAGAATCTACGATATGCTATTTAACAGCAAGATTATTAATGGAAAATTTTGCTCAATCGCAATCTAAAGTAATTCCGCTGCTAAAATCCCGAACTGGATTTGCAATAAACTCTTAGCAACACTGACCAAAGTTTTATTAAACCCTTAAAATCCCTTTCTTAATGAAAGGGATTTTTTGTTATATCACATTCAGCATCAGTTTACTTTAATCTACTCACAATGAAAATTATATAAACTTCAAGAAGAGTTGTGTAAATAATTTTAACAACTATCAGGGTAACTTTCCTAAATAATTACAAAAGCAGAAAAAACTGTTAAAATATTGATTTGAAATACAAAAGCAACTTTAAAACAAAACATTTTGATTCTGAGCTTAAAAAATACATTTACAGAAATTGGAGAGGCAGCTTTGTTTGCAAAGAAGTTTTTTAAAGAGGTAATAATTCCTCCTTATGAGGCAAAAGAGTTCTTGAAACAATGTTATGTTATTGGCTATAAATCATTGCCTTTAGTAGCGATTACAGGCTTTATTATGGGTTTAGTACTCACTTTGCAATCTCGTCCTACATTAGTAAAATTTGGAGCCGAAAGCTGGCTTCCGGGAATGGTGGCTCTTTCCTTAATTAGAGAAATTGCACCTGTTATTACTGCTTTGATTTGCGCAGGAAAAATTTCGTCTGGAATTGGTGCCGAATTAGGTTCTATGAAAGTTACAGAACAAATTGATGCTATGGAAGTTTCGGCTATTAATCCGTACAACTATTTAGTCGTAACTAGAATTCTAGCGTGCACTTTAATGGTGCCTGTATTAGTGTTTTTTGCTGATGCTGTTGGAATTATTGGCGGTTATGTTGGAATAAACATTCACGGCGATGTCAATTTTTATAGATACTTAACACAGATTATTCAGTCTCTGGAATTTTTAGATTTGATTCCTGCCACGATTAAAACTTTCTTCTTTGGCTTTTTTATTGGAATGATTGGATGTTTTAAAGGATTTAATGCCGCAAACGGAACGGAAAGCGTGGGAAAAGCTGCAAATTCAGCAGTTGTAACAGCTTCCTTAACCATATTTATTATTGATATGCTCGCAGTACAGATAACTGATTTATTTTTTTAAGATGATTAAAGAAAAAGAAAATATAGAACCGCAATCAAAAACTAAAAAGCAAGATGTAATAATCGCTATTAAGGATTTACATAAAACTTTTGGCGAAGATAACGAAGTCTTAAAAGGCATCAATCTGAACTTACATAAAGGTGAAGATTTGGTGATTTTAGGACGTTCTGGTTCAGGAAAATCGGTAACTATAAAATGTATCGTTGGATTGATCGCCCCAGACAAAGGCGAAATAACCGTTTTTGATGAAAATATACTAGAACTCAAAAAAAACGAACTTAACAAAATAAGAACACGAATTGGTTTTCTGTTTCAAAGCGGTGCATTGTATGATTCGATGTCGGTACGGGAAAATCTTGTTTTTACGTTGAGCAAACATAAAAAAGATTTATCCTCAGAAGAGATTGAAAATGAAGTTATGGAAGCGCTGGAAAATGTAGGTTTAAGTGACGCTGTAGATAAAATGCCGTCTGAACTTTCTGGCGGAATGAGAAAAAGAATTGGTTTAGCAAGAACATTGATTTTAAAACCCGAAATCATATTATACGATGAGCCTACAACTGGATTAGATACAATTACTTCTAGAGAAATCAGTGAATTGATTCTTGACATTAAAAAGAAACAAAAAACATCGGCAATAATAATTACGCACGATATGGCTTGTGCAAAAATGACGGCAGATCGAATTATAGTACTAAAAGATGGAGTAATTCATGCCGAAGGAACGTATGACGAATTAGAAAAAGACGAAGACAAATGGGTTCGTTCCTTTTTTAAATAAAAAAAACTTTAGAAATCATGGAAAAGCAATCTGGATATACTTGGAAATTAGGAATGTTTGTAACAATTGGTTTGTTACTTTTTATAACCGCAATTTATTTTATTGGAAAACAAAAAAATCTATTTGGTTCAACATTTCACCTTACATCAAAATTTAAAACTGTCAGCGGTTTAGAAGTTGGAAACAACGTACGCTTTTCCGGTATTAACATTGGTACGGTTGAGGAAATCAGATTAATTAATGATTCCTCGGTTGTTGTGTCAATGGTTATAAAAGATGAAGTACGAGAATTTATAAAAACAGATGCTCGTGCCGGTATTGGTTCTGATGGATTAATGGGCGACAAAGTACTCACTATTTCTCCTGGAACTAAATCACAAAAAATTATTGAAGACAATGGTGCAATAGCTTCTATTGACGGAATAGAAATGAACGACATTATGAAAAGCGTTAAAAAAAGTGTCGATAATGTAGGCGTTATTTCTGAAGAGTTAGCCATTTTTAGTCACAGCATGAATAACGGAAATGGTGCTTTGGCAAGATTAGTACGCGATGATAAAATGGCAAACAGTGTTTCAAATACGCTCTCTAATCTAGAAACAGGAACAAAAGGTTTTAGCGATAATATGGAGGCGGCAAAAAGTAATTTCTTGTTTAGAGGTTACTTCAAGAAAAAAGAGAAGGAAAAAGAGAAGGAAAAGGAGAAAAAGCAAGAACAAAAACAAGAGAAAGCAACGAAAGCTAAAGAAGAAAAACAGGAAAAACAGGAAAAACAAAAAGAAGAAAATGCTAAGAAAGAGTCTTAAAAAAACTCGATTCAAACCGCAAAACAATAAATCTAAAAAATGAAATTACGCTCTACAGAAACTTTCTGGCCTTTAAAAAATGCCATGAATATTAGTTATCCTTCTATCAGTTCTGATATCAACACTGAGATTCTTATCATTGGAAGCGGAATAACTGGAGCTTTAATGGCATATAAATTAATTTCTGAGGGAAAAAAAATAGTCCTTGCAGATCGTCGTGATGTTTGCAACGGAAGTACGGCAGCAAGTACTGCTTTACTTCAATATGAAGTTGATGTGCCGTTGCATGAATTAATAAAACTTAGAGGTGAAAAATGCGCTGTAGACAGTTACAACAATGGAAAAAAAGCAATCTTTGATCTTCGAACAATAATTGACACTATAAAAAGTGACTGTGGTTTTGAATTTAAAAAGAGTATTTATTTTACCTCATTCAAAAAAGATATTCCATTTTTAAAAAACGAATTTAAAGTCCGTAAACAATTAGGTTTTGATGTGAGCTGGCTCAACAAACAGGATTTAGAAAAAATAGGATTAAATGCTCTTGCGGCTATAGAATCAAAAACAGCAGCGGTTATTGATCCGTTTAAATTAGCGGGTGATTTACTTTTTTACTGTCAGCAAAATGGTATGCAGATTTTTGACAGAACCAATATTACCAATATACATTCTCAAAAAGGAAAATGTATTGCACAAACAGATAGTAAATGCACCATTACCGCAGATCACGTTATACATTGTACGGGTTACGAAAGCACTGAAACAATAAACGAGAAAATAGTCGACTTAAAAAGCACATTTGCAATTGCATCTGAATCTATGCCCGAAATACCGATTGGTTTAAAAAATGCTGTGATGTGGGACACTTCGTCTCCATATTTTTATTATCGCGCTACTTCAGACAACCGAATTATTATGGGTGGAGGTGACGAAGAATTTAAAGATCCTAAAAAAAGAGATAATCTGCTTCCTAAAAAAGAATTGTTTTTGCTAAAACAATTTCAAAAAAGGTTCCCGAATTCTGACTTTAAACTAGATTATTCCTGGGCAGGAACTTTTGGAGAAACGAAAGACGGTCTGCCGTATTTTGGGAAACCAGATCCGAAAAAAAACGAGCATTATGTTTTAGGCTTCGGAGGAAACGGAATTACTTTCAGCGTGATGGGAATGAATTCTGTTTTAGACTCAATCAATAACAAAAAAAATCAGGATTTAGAGTATTATCGATTTGGACGTTGAGGAAGGTTCTTAGAAACTAAGATGCTAAGGTTCTGAGCTTTTTTTTCTTAGAATCTTAGCTCCTTAGAACCTTATTTTACTATTTTTATAAAATGAAAAGTTTTTCTTTCGCTCCCATCAGCTCAGTAAATTCTACTATATTAATTTTAGGTACAATGCCTGGAACAAAATCATTAGAACTCAATCAATACTATGGACATAATCAAAACAATTTTTGGAAATTCTTGTTTACCATTTTCAATGAAGATTTCAGTAATGATTATGAAACAAAAAAGGCTTTTTTACTTCAAAATAAAATTGCTTTGTGGGATGTATTACAGTATTGCGACCGAGTTGGAAGTCTAGACAGCGCTATAAAGAATGAAATCGCCAATGATTTTGAGAGCTTTCTAAAACAGCATTCCAATATAAAAACCATACTGTTTAACGGTCAAAAAGCAGCACAGTTTTTCAAGAAATATGTCAAACTTCAAAACACCTATCAGCTTATAACGCTTCCCTCAACAAGTCCTGCAAATGCAAGTAAATCACTGCAGTCAAAACTTGAACAATGGCAAATTATAGGTACGTTGTAATTTTTATATTGAAATCATATAACATTTGCTATTCAAAATATAACAAACAATAGCTGCACATAACCTAATTTTACTAGTATAAATCAAAGTCAAAATATTGACAATTTGAGACTTAATAAGACTTATAAATATATTACTAAGTAAAACTGTAAAAAGTTTATACGATAAAGGAAACATTGGTTATGTTAGTTTATTTTTGAGAAAAAAAGCTATTCTATTCTTTTAGAGTAGCTTTATTTTTTTTACTTTCATATAAACATTCTACATTATGAAAATTCAAACCTACTACAATCATATACGATTTTATACCGCACATCATTTTGTATTTTATCCGCTTGCAGTTCTGTTTTTTCTCAGCAGTTTGTACTTTGCTTTTACCTCAACAGATCCGCTAATTTGGTCATTTATAAGTATTCTTTTTGGTCTCCTTATTTTTCTTGCTTACATGCTGCGCCAGCATTACGCCCTCACTTTACAAAACCGAATTATACGCTTAGAACTTCGCTATCGCTATTTTACACTCACAGGAAAAAGGTTTGAAGAAATTGAGCATAAGTTTACCGACGATCAAATATTTGCACTTCGTTTTGCTCCAAACGACGAAGTTCTCACTTTAATCGACGATGCTCTTAAAAACAACCTCTCGGGTGATTCTATCAAAAAAGCCATCGTACATTGGCGAGCAGATTATCACAGAGTTTAAGAGTAAAAGCAGTTTCAAAATTTCGAAGTTATGGGCGTGACCCCATATAAAAAAAGCCCCAATTTACATTGCGTTCATTGGGGCTTTTTCTATATGGCGTCGGGCTATTCGCGCTGCTTCGGCAGGACTGCTGCTATCCCTCACGCGGACTGCTTTTAACAAAACTTTCAAATTATACAACTGATAATCAAATAATAAGCTCCTAAAATTAAAATGAATGATTTTTTTTGTTAACTTTAATTGTTAAAAATTCATCAATAAATTTAAAGATAAACCTCATGAAAAGATTATTTTATTTTTTGATAATTCCGTTCTCGTATCTTTCATCTAATGCACAAATTGTGGCAGATGCATCAACAAAAGACACCTTAACTGCAGTACAAGACAACTTCGACTACCTGCAAGATTCTCCAGATGATTTACCTTGGCATGCAAGAAGATTTAAAGTAACTGCAGGAGCTTTTTTTCCAGTAAATAATACACAAATTGAAGTAGGTACTAACAATGGTAATCGAGCTACGGAAATAGATTTAGAAGATGATTTAGGTTTCTCTAAATCAAGTTCTTCCTTTATGGGAACTTTTGATTGGCGTATTTCAAGACGATCAAGATTAGGATTTGAATTTTTTTCGCTTAACAGAAGTTCTTCAAAAACCCTGCAAAAAGACATTAATTTTGGTGATCATACCTAATAATGTAAATTCTAGAGTATCAGCCAATTTCGACGTACAAATTGCTCGTATAGCTTACGGATATGCATTTTTATCTAAACCAAAGTATGAAGCTGGTCTGCTGATTGGTGCTCACGTACTTTTTGCCGATTTAGGTTTACGTTTAGATGCCAACCAAGCCAGTCTTGAATACCACGACAGTTTCAATTTTACAGCGCCTTTACCTGACATTGGAATATGGGCAGAATTTGTACTCGGAAAACGTTTTGGTTTGTATGTAAATGCCAATTACTTGGCAGTAAAAATCGATAATATCGATGGCCGAATTGTCAGCTATAATTTATCACTTTTATATAACGTATATCAAAATTTAAGTATTACTGCGGGATACACTGGTTTGAATTTTAAAGTTGATACAACAAGAGAACACTTAAATGGATTCTTGAAATGGGGTTATAACGGACCAACTATTGCTGCGACATATTCATTTGGTAATCACGTTAAACTTTACAAACATTAATTTTAATTTATCAAGTATAATTATTTCATCTGTTATCTTCACTCAAAATAATTGTTTAACACATAGAAACATAGCTTTTAGTGCGTAAAAAAGGATACAAAAAGAAATACCTTTCTTTCACATAAGCTTTGCGCATTTTAAATAAGTGAAACGCCTTTTTTGAGGATTTAAAATCTATGTTTCTATGTGTTAAAAATTTAATTAAAACAAAATAACAAACCCGATATCTTTTAGAGGATATCGGGTTCATTGCTCAAACTCAAACTTAATTCAAAATATACCAACTAACTTATTTATCTATTGGAGTAAATTTTATAGCTGTTCCTCCTCCAGCTGCCAATTTTATATTTAAAACGCTTTTATTATTCACTTTTTGTTTTGAAATAATTACAGGATAAGGATTCGTTTTATAATTTGCTCCTGCTCCATCTGCATAAATTTCTGCTTCGTACTCTTTTCCAGCATCCAAGAAAGACAAAGCTGTTTTAAGATCTCTGGCTTCTCTATTGGTAATGGCTCCTAAATACCAGTTTTTCTCCTCCCAATCTTTTCTTGCAATTGTTGTATACTCGCCAATTTTAGAATCTAAAACTTTTGTTTCTGACCATGTACACGGCACCTCTTTTATAAACTTAAATTCAGGTTTGCCAACATAGTTCTCAGGCAAGTCTGAAGCCATTTGCAGCGGACTGAAAATAATTACATACAATGCCAATTGATTTGCTAAAGTGGTCTGCACTCGAGCTCCAGAAGGTGTTTTATAATCAAAATTGAAATTCCCCGGCGTGTAATCAAAAGGACCAGAAAGCATTCTTGTAAATGGCAGTGTTGTTAAATGTTCCGGCGTGTTTCCGCCATCTACCGACCACGCATTATATTCCTGACCTCTGCCGCCTTCCTGCGACATAAAATTTGGATAGGTACGCTGCAATCCTGTTCCTTTTATAGGCTCATGATTGTCTATCATAATATGATATTTTGCTGCAGTTTCAATAACTTTTCTATAATGACGTGCTGCATACTGGCTGTCGTGCCATTCTTTTTTATCTAAATATTTGTTTACGTAACCTGTCTTTACAGAATTTACGCCCATTTTTTGATACAATTTAAACGCATCTTCCAATTGACTTTCATAATGTTTAGAAGCGCCTGCGGTTTCATGATGCCCTATTAAACGAACATTTTTCATGGCTGCATATTTTGTAATTTCTTCCAAATTAAAATCAGGATACGCTTTTACAAAACTAAAAGAAGATCCGTCTGCAGTCCAGTCTCCGTCCCAGCCTTCATTCCAACCTTCGACCAAAACACCATCGAAATTGTTTTTTGCTGCAAAATCTATATATTCTTTTGTGTTTTTAGTAGTCGCACCATGTTTTGGTCCTTGTCCCCAAGTATATTTTTCTAAATGCATTCCCCACCAAATTCCAATATATTTGGAAGGCGTAATCCAAGAAAGATCTTCAATTTTTGAAGGTTCATTCAAATTCAGCATGATTGTCGAAACAGCTAAGTCTCCAGGTTTCTCTCCTACAATGATTGTTCTCCAAGGCGTTTTAAAAGGTGTTTCGGCATAAACTTTTACACCATCTGCCCAAGGCACCAAATCGCTTTTGTATTGCTTATCGCCTGTTTTTAAAAGTGTCATTGAAGCAAAATCTGTCAAATTAGCTTCATGAATAGCAACGTACAATTTCTCTTTAGTTTCAAAAGTTGCAGGCGTATTAATAGTATCCGTTTTGCTCATCGGAGTTTTGCGATAAGTGCTTTCGTAATAGCTATTTTCACGATGCACAGGAATCCACCAAACATCATTATCTGATTTAAATGTAAATTGCGTAATTTCATTAGAAATCTTCACTTTACCTAAATGCGGCTGCTTCGGAAATTCGTATCTAAAACCTAAACCATCATTAAAAACTCTGAAAATAATATCAACCAAACGCTCCTTTCCATTTGATTCTTTAAGATGAACAATCAATTCATTATGATGATCTTTAACTTTTTTGAATTCACCCCAAGGCTGTTCCCAAGTTTCATCGGCTGTTTTTTCTTCAGTGGAAACTACTTCAAAACCATCTGTCATTTTTTTGATTCCTTGAAACTCAAATCCCATCAAAGAAGGTTCAATAACTGATTTTCCGTTTGAAGTAAAACTATACTGCGGCTGACCAGATTCTGTCAATTCAAAAACTAATTCATTGTTTTTCCCTGGGGAATTGATTTTGTAGGTTTTATTTGTACTGCAGGCAAAGAGCAATAGTGATGCAAAGGCGGTTAAACAGTATCTGTATTTTATGTTTTTCATTATATGATTGTATTAATTACAACTCTTACTTAATTTCGTTTATTATTTGTTTTGCTTTTGCCGGCTGCATGGAAACAAAATAATTAAATGCCTGATCGAGTTTTTTCTGAATATCGACATTTCCTTTCTTCTCAATTCGCAGATTATACATTTTGCTTATATCCGGAAAAACTGTTTCGGTATTTTTTACTCCTGCAAATGCTTTAATTTTTTCGATATAAGTGTATCCAAATTCAACCGTTGGTTCAAACATGGTTCCTTCTCCAAAGTCATTCCACGTTATCAATTGCAGGTAATTTAAGTTTGCGCTTTTGGCTAAAGAAAGTGTTTCATCGAGCGTGGCACCATTGTTATGTTCTATTGTCCATCCAATTGCCGCTCCGCCTCCACCATCTGCATAAAAATCTTTAAAACCTGGATAAGCACTGCCAATTGCAACAGAAAGTTTTGGTTTTGTATTGGTATAAAAATTGGTCAAATAAGTACTATTTTTAAACACCCAGGCATACTCGCCTGAGGCATTTTCTCCAGCTTCAACAGATTGATCCCAAAGGGTTAAAAAAGTAGGTTTTGCGGTCAAAGTATTAAAAACGTTTGTCCATTCGGAAGCTGTTTGTAATACTATTGGTCCAAAATTGAGCAATAAGGGTTTTCCGTTTATTTTTATATAATTAGCATCATCAAAATAGTTATTCTGCAGGTATGCTAAATCTGTTTTTGCGGCACTGGTAACTGAAATTGCTTTTCCGGCATCAACCACATTTTTTGTTACGCGGTCTTCATATACAATGGCGTATTCTAAACCAACTTTATCAAGCATTGCAATAAGCTGTTCCGTATTTTCTTTTACCATACGGTAATCATTAACATCGTAAGTGCCATACCAATCGATTAAAAGACCGTCGATTCCTGCATATTTCATCAATAATAAATGATTTTCGATCACATTTTTATCGCCTGAATGATAAGATCCAATAAGCGGATAATAGTACGAAGCTATTTCTCGACGATTGTTTGCTCCTATTGTATTTGGATTTTTGTTGGCCATTGTCCAGTGATAACCCCATTTTTTATCGGCACTGCTTTCATTGGTTTCAAACCATGGCATATAGTGCACGTAAATTTTAGTGCTGTTTGTTTTTTCAACTGCCGCTGGTTTTAGTACTTCTGGTTCTACTGGTTCTACTGGTTTATCTGAACTTTTATCATCGCTGCTGCAGCTTGCGGCGACTAAAATATTCATGATCCCAAAAAACAGTAATGTGATAGATCTTTTCATATTGATGTGCTGTTTGTTTTTAATAGAAATATGCTATAATTATTTCAACACATAGAAACATAGCTTTTAATACTTAAAAAAGGCGTTTCACTTTATTGCAATACACATAATCCTCTATGTGAAAGAAATGAGTTTCTTTTTGTTTACTTTATTTATAAAAAAAGCTATGTTTCTATGTGTTAAATAATATGTCTACAGTTTGCATCCTAAAATTATTTATGTTAAAAATATGTCAGCCTTCCACGACTAACCAACATGGAAGACTGACATTCAAGAACCTAATTCACAGGATAACCAGGGTTTTGTTTCAGGTTCTTATTCGTTGTTAAAACAGTGCTTGGAATTGGAAAAATAGCTCTGTATTTTTCCGTTTCACCTTTTTCCCACCATGCCAGAAAGAATGTTCCAAAGCGAATATTATCTGTTCTTCTTCTTCCTTCAAAAGTAAATTCCTTAAGCAATTCGCGATCTATAAAATGAAGATCTATAGTTGTCGGCATTTCTTCGCCCGCACGAGCTGTTATTTGCTGTATAAATGGTTTTGCTAAACCGGGATTACCTAAACGCACATAACATTCAGCTTGCATCATTAAAATTTCGGCATAACGAATCAGTACAAAATCATGATCTCGTTCCCATTGTTCGCCCGCTTTCATTTCGTATTTTCCTAAACGAACTCCTTGATTTTCTTTTGCATCAGCTACGCTTTTCACTTCTTCTGTGTAAGTAAGCGGTTCACCGTTATCCATTACAATAACCTGTCCTGTTGCTACGCTGATTTGATCGCCGGCTACCATGCATTTTTTTCTTTTGTCTGTATCAGCAAAAGCAGAATAGACGCCAGGCTGTGCACACATTCCGTTTGCACTCCAAGGAAAGTCTAATCCAGTTGCCGAAATGGTCAATTTGTGCAAGTAATGACATGACATTGAATTCATATAATTTCCTTCTGTTCCAGCTTTTTGATCGTATGGAATTGAAAAAATAATCTCTGGCGATTTTTCATTTTGTGTTGCAAAATTGGCAAAGAAATCCGGCGCTAAAGTGTATCCCGTAACTTTCTGACACATAGTAATACAATCCTGCCAGCGAGCTGTTCCTATAAAAGCTTCAGAGTTTAGATACAATCTGGCTAATAAAGAATAAGCAACATTTTTTGTAAATTTAGAATACACAACATTTGATGTTAAGTGCGGAATGGCATCTAATAATTCTTTCTCTACAAAATCATAAACTTGTTTTCTAGTAGAATTTGTTGGCAGCGATGTATCTTCAAAATTGACTACGATAGGCACATTTCCAAATAAATCTAAAAGATTGTAGTAGTAATAAGCTCTCAAAGCTTTTAACTCGGCATAAATTGGAGCTTTTGCAGTATCCGTTAATGCTGATTTATCTACTTGATAAATGATCGCATTAATCTTTGCAATTCCTGTATAGTTGTAACGCCAAGCCGAAAGAATCATTCGGTTATCAGGTTTCCAAGTATGCTTTTGTGCATCTTGATATTGCCCGCCATCATACCAGTTTGTTCCTCTTGTTGGTATCGTCGCTTCATCTGAAACGGTTTCGTTCAAGAAAAATACATATTCGCTTGTTGGAAAATTGTTTGATATATTATCTTTAAATCCTCTTAAAGAAGAATAAGCTCCGCCAACTAATGCGTCGACTTCTTTTGGAGTATTTCCAAAATTCCCGTCTTCTACTCTATCATATAAATCTTCATTTAAATCTGTACATGATATCGTAAAAAGCATGCTTACTGCTAATAATGCTGTTATTTTGACTTTCATTTTTTATATTTTTTGGTTAATTCGCTTAATTATTCAGCGTAAAATTTAGTCCAACAGAAATCGTTGTTGGTCGAGGATAATTATTGTATCTATCAATTCCAGGAGCTGCTAATCCGGTTAAATCCATTACTCCAGTTTGGTTGATTCCGTCTTGAGCATTTAAACCTATTTCTGGATCTACACCTTTGTAACCTGTAATTACAAATAGGTTTTCTCCCATTACGTACATTCTAAGTTTAGATTTTTTGAATTTTAAAGGCAGTGTATATCCAAAACTTACTGTTTGAAGTCTAAAGAATGAAGCATCTTCTATCCAATAATCAGAATATTTTGGAGCCGATGTGATTCCGCTTCCTAAAAAAGCATCAGGAACATTGAATGTTGGTAATCTATTTGGATCATTTAGCATCATATTAGTTGCATTTAATGCTTTTTGACCAAACATTCCGTATCCAGAAATTCCAAGATCAAAATTTCCGTACGTAAAGTTCATTCCAATACCTAAAGTCAAATCGGGTTGAATATTTCCTAGATATGTTTTATCAGCATCTACCAAAGCATTTTCTGCAACTATTTGCCCCGCTGCATTGTAGTATTGTATTTTTCCTGTTGAATCTAATCCTGCATTTTTGAATCCCCAGAAAGTTCCAACTGGATAACCTTCGGCAATAATTTGAGAATATTGTCCAGACATACCTGCTAATCCGTGTAACGATCCGCTGTAAATAACATCTGTTTTATAAGTAGGATTCGATAGTTTTTCGATTTTCTGCACATTATGACCAAGAGTCAAATTAGCATTCCAATTGAATTTTTCTCCTTTAACAATATCAGCATTCAAAGTAAGTTCAACTCCTTTATTAGACATTTCACCTACGTTTGCCAACATAGTTCCCACTAAATATGGAGGCTGCGGTACTTCATACGTATATAATAAATCGTCCGTGTTTTTTGAATAATATTCGAATGAACCCGAAATTCTATTAAAAAGACTAAAATCTACACCAATATTCAATTGTTTTGTTGACTCCCATTTTAAGTCAGGATTTGGGTTTTGTGTTGGCGAATACGCTAAACTCCATCTTTCTGTCGCAGGATCGTAATAACTGTCTTTTCCTACTCCTAAAATCGAAAGTGATTTGTATTCCCCAATTCCGTCTTGATTTCCGGTAACTCCATAACCTGCTCTAAGTTTAAGATTGTCTAACCATCCTTTTGTTCCGCTCATAAATTCTTCACTCGAAATTTTCCAAGCAACAGAGGCTGATGGGAAAGTTCCCCATTTATTATTTTCTCCAAAACGACTTGAACCATCTCTTCTTACTGTAGCCGTAAGCAGATATTTGCCATCATAGGAATAATTAGCACGGGCATAAAACGAAACTAAATTTGATTTTCCTTTATAGGAATACACATCGCCTAAACGGTAATTGTAACCTGCACCAAGATTGTTGTAGCTAAAAGCATCTGTTACAAAACCACTTCGCTGCGCACCAAAACCTTCATAAATATTTTCTAGGTAAGAGTATCCTGCAAGTGCACCAATAGTATGTTTGTCTATCACTTTATTGTAATTTACATACAATTCTCCTTGTGCATTTGCATACTCAGCATAAGTTTTTTGCCCATATCCTTTTTCATCTACACCTTCCATAACAGCGTAAGAGGGTTTGTAAGTACTGCCTTTTACTGCATTATGTTCGTATGAAATGTTGGCAACAGCCGTAAAATCATTTAAAAACTTAACCTCCGTTTTAAAATAACCTAACAATCTGTGTCTTTCGTTATCAGTAGTTCTATTTGTAAGTATTTCAACTGGATTTTGATAAACGTTTCCACTAACAGCTGAAAATTGTCCATTAGCATCATAAACTGGAATTGTTGGATTAAGATTGTAAGCGCGCTCAAATATTCTATAATCCATAGGATGCCATTTGTCTATATTGGCAAATAAACCAATATCAAATTTCACCTCTTTATTATCTCCAAGATATTGATAGGCATTTATATTTCCGCTTAATCTTTCTAAACCTGTTTTTTTAATAACTCCTTCATTGTTTAAATATGAAAGAGAAGTTCTAAAACCACTGTCTGCTTTTCCCGAATTAATACTTAAAGTATGTGATTGCGAAATTGCAGTTTGCTCAATTGCTTTCTGCCAATTGGTATTTCCTCCAAAATCAACAGCATCTTTATTTCCTGTTGAGCGAACATAACCTCTCCATTGATTTGCTGATAAAAGATCTAAATTATCAGTAACATAACCCACGCTCGATAAACCGCTGTAGACTACAGAAACTCCTTTTGTACCAGACTTTGTTGTAATAATAATTACTCCGTTTGCTCCTCTTGAACCGTATATGGCTGTCGCCGAAGCATCTTTAAGAACGTCTACCGTTTTAATGTCTGACGGTTGTACGATATTAATATCTACACCAGCAATTCCGTCAACTACAATTAAAGGACTGTTGCTTGCAGTTAAGGAAGTTCCGCCTCGCAAGCGTATTGTAGAACCTGCAGCTGGATCACCAGAAGGACGAATTATGTTTAATCCTGCTACTTTTCCCTGCAAAACCTGCTCTGTAGAAGAGATAGTTCCTTTTACTAAATCATCAGCTTTTACACTCGAAATAGCGCCAGTTAAATCTGATTTCTTTTGTGTTCCATATCCCACAGAAACTACCTGAACTTCGGCCAATTGATAACCGTCATTTTGAAGACGAATATCTAGTTTTGGATTAGAACTGGTAATTTGCATTTTTTGAGTTGTCGACCCTATAAATGAAATTTCAATTGAACCTCCTACGGCTACCACTAAGGTAAATTTTCCGTCAAAATCTGTTGTTGTTCCGTTTCTTGTTCCCGTTTCTATAATTGATGCAGCCGGAAGTACGTTTCCTGTATTGTCATAAACAGTACCAGATACCTGCTTTTTTTCTTGAGCAAACATTCCTGCCGAAAGAAAAAGCATGAAAATCATGAATACCAGCGATTGAGTAGTCCACATTTGATGCAGGACTCTTTTTTTATTTTTACTATTCATATGCGGTTATTTATTGTTTTTTTTATCGGTCATATGTAATTCACATATCCAATTTTGGGTTATGCTCATTTCATTAGAGTTGATGTTTTAATTTGATAGCGAATTATTTATCTAAAGTTTTCAGCGGAATTGTGGTATCTGAAATCGTTTTGTTCTTATTGTCTTTTACCAAAACATGTATTTCATTTAAATTTGGAATTCCATTTAGTTCTGAAACTAAGTTGACAAATCCTTTTATCTCTGCTGTTCCTCCTGTAAACTCACCAGAAATTATTTTACTTCCAGCTGTAATGCTGTAGATTAATTTGTTTACACCTGATTCATTATTTTTTCTCGACATTCCCAGAAAATCTTTCTGACTGATTTGTAATGGAAAAAATCCAAAAACTGGTGCCGGCGGCGGTACATAAGCTCCTGCGTATAAAACCTGATCTGGAATTGTTCCTGCCCAATCATCTTTTACCATTAAGAAAACTAAATTTTCCATAATGTAACCTTCTGGCGCGTTGTAATAATCTTTAGGAACTAAGTCCATTTTATAAAAACCATTACCCAAATCTTTTAATTTCGTTTTAGCCGCAATTTCAGGCAGCCATGATTGATATTCTTGTTTAAGATTCCAATCGTTTAAACCACTGTGCATGTGAACGCTTGTAGCTCCAGCAAATCCAGGCGCTAAATTGGCATTAAACAAAATACTTACTCCTTTATCAATAGTTGGTTTTGTCGGATAAGCTCTGATCAGCTCATTCGAAGTATAAAAAGAAGAGAAATCAGTGTAAGGCATATTTGCAACTTCACTTTGTTTTGATCCGTTTTTATTTTTTAAACGAAACCAAAATCCTGCGCTTGCTGCAATTTCTTCTGGGGTTTTAGAAAAATATTGAGTTGGAGTTAAAGTAAAACTCCAAACTTTATTACCAACATAAGTCAGTTTTGCAAAATCTGAAGAATGTTCCCAATTGTTGGCATCTGGTTCTGATGGTGACCAAATCCAAATAAACACATCTTCATTTTCTGCAAATGTGGTTGCCGAAAGATCAAAAAACCATGTAACTTTTTCATCATATTTGTATACTACCGGAAATGATGACATCGCACCTACTGATCCCGCAGCTTCTTGTGCCTTTATAAAATTAGGCGCCATCAAAAGGGCTAGTAAAATTGTATATATAAATTTTTTCATATTACTTTTTAATTAATAGCATTTAATTTAAATACGTAAGACACAAACGGAGTTCCTCCAGAGCTTCTGGTTAAAATAACTTCCATCTCTCCGTTTTTACCTGGAATCGATGATACTCTTAATTCGTCTGTTTTTTGAGTTTTTTGGGCATCACTGTATAAGTAAATTTTAACAGGATTGCCCGGATTTGTCGGCTGAAAATCTGAGCTTAGCTGCCAGTATCCTTTTGGGGCAAATAAAGGCGGAACATTACCAGTAACTTCATAACTTGTTGGTTTGTTCTTTTCATCTACGTTGAATTTGATTTTAAAATCTTCGTAGTTAAAATAAGTACTCAAGTTTTCTTCGTTTGGCTCGATCTTATTTGCTTTGGCAAAATCGTCGACCATTTTCAAGTTTGTTAATCCCCAATTACCGTCTACTTTTTCGTAAATCGTAATTGGATCAACGTAGCTTCCGTCTTCTGTAGTATCGCAGCTTATTGCAAAAAAACAGATTAGCAGAGCTAACAAGTAATAACTTTTACATCTCATAAAATTTTGGTTTTTGTTAGTTTTTTTATCCTTTAAAAAGGACAGTACGAAACTAGATGTTAAATAAATCTAAAAAAAAACATCCGCGAAAAATCAAGATTTATCTAGATTAACTTTATAGATAATCAATTGAAAATCAAATGATTACACTTACGTGTTGTTTCTAAAAATCAAGGTCATGTAAAGACACAAAACCACTTTTTTAGACACCATTTATGATAATATGAAAATTTTAAAGCAATATTTTTTTACTATACATATATTTAATCACTTTTTATTGTATAATTGCAAACAAATAGAGCGGTTTTAACATTTTTATGCCATTTTCAGGCTTATCTGATGTTTTTTCAAGAAATCTTAAGGAACTGCTTTCTATCTAAAAAACTACTAATCATCAGTTTTTAAATAGTTTTGATTTAAAACGCGTTTACGCTAACCATAAATTATCTTACCCCTAAAACCAAAACAAAACCATGCGAAAAATATTCTTTTTGTATTTTTTCATTGCGGGTTTTTCTCTAACCGCCAAAGAGACCAATCCTATTCTTGAAGAATTAGATAATGCATTGCTTAAAAAAGAGATTTACTTAAAACAGAAATATCGTAAAATTGAATCCTTAAAAAAGAATGTTTCAAAATATACTGTTAGTCAAAACAATGAACAATTGTATAATACCTACATGTCATTATTTGATGAATACAAATCATTCAAATACGACTCTGCCTATTATTATTTGGAAGAAGCAAAAATCAAGGCCAAAGTTTTAAAAGATCCCAAATATTTGGCTAAAAGCCGAATTAAAGAGGGTTTTGTACTCTTATCATCAGGGCTTTTTAAAGAAGCTATTGATACGCTGAATATTATTGATGATAAAAAACTTGATTTAAAAAATAAGTTCGAATATTATAATATAAAAGCTCGAGCATATTACGATCTCGCCGATTACAATAAAGATCAGCGTTTTAATATTCATTATGTACAACAGGGAAATCATTTTCTAAAAAAAGCTTTAGAATTAATTGGCACTAATACCAACGAATATTGGGCAGCAGAAAGTTTAAAACGATTAAAACAGCAAGACTGGCGAGGCGCTGAGTTTGCTTTTAGTTACTGGATCAACAATTACAAATTACCACCCGATTATTATGGTATTGCAACATCTAGTCTGGGCTATATTTACTCAGAAAGAGGTTATACAAAAAAAGCAATTCAATACTTGGCACTTGCCGCTATTGCCGATGTTAAAAATGCTACTAAAGAAACGGTTGCACTGCGAAATCTTGCAAACGAACTTTTTAAAATGGGCTATTTAGATAAGGCAAATGAGTATATTAATATTGCTATGGACGATGCTACTTTTTATAATGCAAGACATAGAAAAATCGAGATTTCGTCGATTTTACCTATTATAGAAAAGGCACAGTTAAATAATGTAAAAGAGAAAAATGACAAGCTGGAAAAGATCATTATTTTATTGACAATACTCACTTTGATTATTATTCTTTTTTCGATTATCATTTTCAAGCAATTAAAAGAGAAAAATAAAGCGCGAAAAATAATGGCTTCTTCGTATGCGCAGCTGCAGGAAATGAATGTGAGCTTAAGCGAAGCCAATGCTATTAAAGAAGAATATATTACGTATTTTATAAAAGCAACATCTGCCTTTATCAATAAGATCGATCACATTCAGAAAAGTACACTTCACAAAATTATTACCAAAAAGACTGATGAAGTTATTGCGAGTTTAAAACGCTACAATGTGAAGGAAGAAAGGGAAAATCTTTTTCATCAATTCGACGAGATTTTCTTGAAACTATTCCCCACTTTTGTGACCGATTTTAATCAATTGTTTCCTAATGATCATAAATGCATTGTAAAAAAGGGAGAGCTTCTAAATACTGAACTTCGCATTTTTGCTTTATATCGATTGGGTATTCAGGAAAGCAGTCAGATGGCAGAGTTTCTAGAACTTTCTGTAGCTACAATTTACACTTACAAAACCAGGATTAAAAGTAAATCAGATTTTAAAGATACTTTTGAAGAGAAAATTATGGCGATTAAGACGATATAAGTTTTTCTGTCAGGGATAAAAAAAGTTTGCCAAAGATTAAGAGGATTTAAATGATTTTTTATTTTGTAAATATTGAATTTGTAATGTGAAAAATTTGCCGCGAATTACACAAATTTTCACGAATGAATTATTTTTAAAACATGAATTCGGGAATTCAGGACAGAAATATATATATATAACTTGGTCCTCTTCCCTGCTCCATAAGAGCGGAATGTTTATAGCCATTTATAGATCTCCAGAATAAAAGCTCCAGCGGAGCGACATAAAATCGCCAAAAATTACACGAATTTTCCCCAAGCAATTTGTAAAAATTCGTGTAATTCGCGGCAAACATCTTTTACTCAGCAGTTTCTAATTGTAAAATAACATTTTGATACAATTTACTAAGCGAAAATAATTGCTCAGCAAAAATCATAATTGCCAAGGGAACAAAGAAAAATATTGTTAGATTTTCTTCATATAAAAAATAGGTTGTTATCATTAAAATGCGAGCGTATTCAAGATAATAAATCCATTTGCGCTGTTCTAAAAGTGCACCGCAGTTAATTAATGTTATAAGTATTAGTGACAAAACAAAACCTTTATCGAGTGCATTTAAACGATCAAAATAATAGGTAAAAACCGTCAGTAATAAAGTGCAGATTCCTAATTGAATATAAAGGTAATTCCGGAAACGAAGCCTTTGATTGGGATTGCTTTTATCTTGTAAAAAACGCTTTTCTAATGTTGGACGAATATCTTGATCCATATTTGCCGGACTTCCAAAAACGGCATTCCATTTTGCCTTAAAACCTTTTGAACGCTTCCATAATTCAAAAATTTCAAAGTAATAATGAAAGTGCTGCCATAGAAAACTATAACTTTTTAAAGGATGTGTCAAGCCGTATTTTGGTTTTTCTTCTTCTTCCTGAAAAGTACCAAAAAGACGATCCCAAAAGGTAAACATATCACCGTAATTTTTGTCTAAATATTTCTCGTCAGAAGCATGATGAACGCCATGAACGGATGGTGTAACAAAAACATATTCGAGCCATTTAATTTTTCCTATAAGCTGTGTATGAGTAAAAAACGAATAGGCTCCGTGCACAATTAGCATTGTGATAACCATTGAGGGATGAAAACCAATAAAAGGCAGTATACACCAAAATCCTGTTCTAACTATTGCCTGAAATGTCGTAATTCTAGCTGCTGCCGTAAAATTAAACTCTTCGCTATGATGATGTACAATATGTGCAGCCCAGAAAAAATTAACTTCGTGACCTAATCTATGATACCAATACCAAACAAAATCTGTGGCGAGAATCAAGGCAATCCAAACTAATACACCACTCGGAATATCAAATATGCGGTACTCATCATAAATTAAATAATACAGTTGATAAAAACTGCCGGCAATAAACAAATTAATCAATCGCTCCGCAATACCAATGCTTATATTAGAAACAGAACTTTCATAATTAAAAATTTCAGGTCTTTTTTTTCGTTGTGCAAGCTTGTATTCAAGAAATAAAAAAAGAAAAAAAGCCGGCATTGCAAATGCTAGAAAATTAATGTTTTTCATTTTTAAAGATTATATGAATTGATATGAAATTAAAAAAGATATTTTCACCAATAAAAAACCCTCACTGGCTTTCTATCGATGAAAATAATCTTAGTATATTTTATGTTATTGTTTTAACACATAGAAACATAGATTTTGTTATTTTAAAAAAGGCTTTTCACTTATTTAAAACACACATAAACCGCTATGCGAAAGAAATAAGTTTCTTTTTGTCTTCTTTTTGCACATAAAATATATATGCTTCTATATGTTTAATTTTGAACTATTTTAATCTTACTCGAATATAAAATTAGTTCTGTTTGAATTTTGGCGCGTCGGCTGCCACTTCTTTTACAGATTGTGTTTCGGCTACTTTTTTCAAAGCAATAATATAAGCAGCAATTCTTGGCGTTACATTATGCTTTGCAGCAATTCTAAACACCGTTTCAAATCCTTTTTCTAAAATATCTTCTAAACGCTTGTTTATTTGGTGAATTCGCCACGATTCTAGCAAGGAATTTTGAAGCCACTCAAAATAAGAAACGGTTACACCGCCGGCATTGGCAAGAATATCTGGAACTACCAAAACATTATTTTCATGCAAAATTTTATCAGCATCTGAAGAAACTGGTCCGTTTGCAGCTTCAATTATAATTTTTGCACGAATGTCATGCGCGTTTTTCTGAGTGATTACATCTTCTTTTGCAGCAGGAATCAATACATCAACATCTAAAAGCAGCAAATCCTCATGTTTAATAGCAACGGAATTTGGATAACCTTTTATTGTTTTATTGTTTAAATTGTAATACAAAATAAGCTCTGGAATATTAATTCCCTGCGGATTATAAAATGCTTCTGACACATCACTTACTGCAACAATTTTTAGCCCTTTTTCATATAAAAATAAAGCCGAATGCAAACCTACATTTCCAAAACCTTGAATTGCAACAGTTGCTCTCGCTGGTCTAATTTTTAGTTTTTGAAGTGCCAGTAAACTAATAATACTCACTCCTCTTCCAGTTGCTTCTACTCTGCCTAATGAACCTCCAGAATGCAGATGTTTTCCTGTTACAACGGCATGAATTGTTTTACCGTGAACTAATGAAAATTCATCCATTAACCAGCCCATTTCGTCTGGACCTGTTCCCATATCTGGTGCAGGAACATCTTTTTGCGGACCAAAAATATCCGATAATGCTTTTGTATAAGCTCTCGTAATACGTTCTAACTCTGTTTTAGAAAGTGTTCTTGGATCGCAAATAATACCTCCTTTTGCTCCTCCAAAAGGAATTCCAGTTACAGCAGATTTCCAAGTCATCCAGGCGGCTAATGCTTTTACTTCATCAAGGTTTACGGCATTATCATAGCGAATACCACCTTTAGACGGTCCCAAAGCTGTGTTGTGTATTACGCGGTAACCTTCAAAATTCTGCTCAGTTCCGTTATCTAATGTTATCGAAAAATTTACTACAATTTGTTTTTCAGGACGCTGCAGCTTTTGCCTGATTGATTCCTCTAACTTTAGAATATCTGCAGCTATATTAAAACGATCAATCATGGATTGAAAGGGATTCTGTTTTATAATTTCTGTACTCATAATATTTACTTTTAATTTTTATGATTTACTTAATTTGGGTTTACTAAATTGTTTTTTTTTCTGAATAAAATCAGCAGCTGATATACTTACAACACGGAACTTTTGTTGAGCAGTACGGCATCATAATATTGATATTTCTATTTGATCTCATTTTGTTTGTTTTTTACTAGTTCTAAAAAAAGCCTTTCATGGTGCATGAAAGGCTAAAAAAAAAATAACTAACAAGTACTTTCTATTAACGCCATTTCATTGCATTGTTCATCATGCAGCACATCGTCAAGCTGCACATAAACGGAATGATATTTAGACTAGAGTTTTTCATTGTTAATGCAAATCTATAAAATATATTTTATAAATTCTATAGAATTAGTAGAGTTTATTTTAAAAAACTTTTAAATCAATGCAAAACCAACTGAAAACTAAAACTTTAAAAAGATAAAAAAATATACTAAAATTGTGATCTTACAATGAAAACAATAGAAATTAATGCTAAAAGAAGTCCAATTATATTAATCTTGGATAGTTTTTCTTTGAAGAAAAAAAGACCAACAAGACTTCCTAATACAATTACACCCATATTCATTCCTGCAAAAACTGTTGATGGATTTTCAGCAAATGCCTTATGTGCTTTTAAATAAAATAGAATATTTCCGAAGTTAAAAATCCCTACTAAAGCCCCGAAAAGGACATTTTTAGCACTAAACCCATTCTTTTTAAAAATAACATCGTAAAGTACTATTAACAAAGAAACTGCTAATGCAATACTAAAAACAATGAATAGTGATGTTGTATAAGGCAGAGTGGTATAAAGTGCTATTTGTTTAAAAAGTATATCAATTACTCCAAAACCAACAAAAACGGCGACAGGAAAAATCCACTTGTTCTGCTCGTTTTGCATCTGCTTTCTTAAAATGAATAAAAGCGCTATGAACCCAATTACAAGACCAATTACTTTATAAGAATTAAACTCTTCTTTAAAAATTAACCATGCCGCAAGTATGGGAATAAATAATGACAATCGTTGTGCAGCATCAGTTTTTACAATTCCCATATGTTTTATTGAAAATATCAGAAAAAGAAAAACAATAGGCAGCAAAATACCAATTGCCGCATAAATATTCCACGGAGCATCTTCATGAACTATAGTAAGATCCGGACTAAAAGTAAAATAACAAAGTACTAATGCTGCTATATAATTGAACGCAATAATTTGAATGGGATTAGCATTGTATTTACGGGTAATTTTAAAGATTACACCAACGGTAACACTGCAAAGTATACTTAGAATTAAAAACAGCATAGAATTAAATTTTGAATGCAAAAATAGTACTTATACTCCCTTACTTTTAACTTTTACTTCTTTTATTCCTGCCTTTTTAATTTCCAGCTGTGTAACTTTTCCTTTTTTGTCTTTTATAAATTCGACTGTAGTATTGTTATTGTCTGAGCGAAAAAACTTGGTTTGAGATTCTGGCAGTAACTCAATATCTTGATCTATATAATACAGCTTATTATCTTTCTTTAAAATTTTAATATTTTCATACTCTCCCACATACTGATCATAGATTTTTGAATCTACTACGGTTTGAATATGTTTATATGGAAGTTCAACTTCTTTTCCAAAACAGATTCCGGCAAGACCATATGCGATATAATAAGACTTTGACTGGTTATTGGATAAAACAGTAATTAGTATATTATCGTTTGTAAATTTATTAAAAGATGTCATTGCTCCAAAAAAACCGCCGTCATGTGCAATTAACTGATGATTTTGATTGTAGAAAGGATTAACCAAAACTCCAAATCCAAAATCTTGATCGTTGTATGAAGTAAACATCTTTTTCTTTGATTCTTCTGATAAAATAATTTCGCTGTCAAACAAGGCTTTATTCCATAAATACAAATCATCAATGGTAGAATAAACACCATCATGACCTATATTAAAATTCCAATTGATATAAGGATTTTTTACTAGTTTATCATTTTCAAAATAATACGACTTAGCCATTTTATCTACTATTGCATTATTTGTTGTAATGCCTGAATTGTACATTTTGGCTTTATCAAACAATTGCTGTTTTAAAAATGTCGAATAAGTCTGCCCTGATACTTTCTCTATAATTCTTGCCAGTAAATAATAACCAATATTACTGTATGCTGTACTTGTACCAGGTTCAAACAGTAATGGCTTTTTGATGATATACTGATAAACAGAATCTTTATCTAAATCTGTCTTTGATAAATACAATTCGTCAAAATCCATTTGCAAACCTGAATTATGAGCCAGCAGCATTTTTATCGTTATTTTTTCTCCTTTTGGAAAATCAGCAAAATATTGATTTATAGGATCTTCTAAAGAAAGTTTTTTACGCTCCGCCAATTGTAAGATTGCAACAGCTGTAAACTGCTTTGAAACGGAAGCTAAACTAAACTTTGAATCGATTGTGTTTTTTATGTTCCATTCGTAATCAGCAAAACCATAGGCTTTTTTCAATAGTATGGTATCATTTTTAGAAACTAAGACGGTGCCGCTAAAATCATTAACAGCAAATTGTGCATCCATATACTTTTCTACCTTTCTACCCAATTCATTTTGCGAATAACCAAAAGCAAATACCGAGAACATTACTAAGATTAATTTTGATTTCATATCAATCATTCTTTACAATTACGAATTATTTTTTGCAGTGTTTGATCCAGCAATGTTATCTCTTTTAAAGATAAACCATGCAAAGCTGTTTCTCTGTTTGATTGAATAACGGGTTCTATTAATTCAATGGTTTTCAAACCTTTTTCAGTAACTGTGAGATTGAACTTTCTTCTGTCTTCAGAATGAATTGTTCGAATTAGGTAGTCATTTTTAACCATTAATTCAATCATTCGAGTTATAGAAGCATTGTCTTTAAAAACAAGATTTGCTAATTCGTTTTGAGAAATACTCTCGTTTTGCTGCAATATTATAAGCACCAAGCATTGATCTACTGTAATATCTTTTACTACTTTGGCAATGTTTTTTTGTGCCAGTTTTCGATATTCTTTTATTGCCTTTTCTATAGAATAAAGAGCAGTTCCTGTTGGATTTTCAATTTTCATGATTCATTTATTTGATACAAATATAATTGATATATCAATATAATTCACAAAATAAAACCCGACAGTTTAAAAATAACTGTCGGGTTAGATTGTAAAATCAATATTTAATTTGCAGAATATGGTCTAAACACATAGAAACATAGACCTATATTATACTCAAGAAAGTAACACAAAAAAAAGAAATGCATTTCTTTAACATAGCAGCTTATGCGTCTTTTAAATTAGCAAAACGTCTTTTCCAGCAATTAATCTATTCTTCTATGCATTAAAAAACTACACTTAATTGATTACAATTTACTGATATAACTTCCGTACATATCTTTAAATTGGTGACCTTGCGCAAAACGATCTTTACTTAGTTTTTTATACTCTACCAATGCCCATAAAACAAACTCTTTCATAAAATGCATATCTTGTTTGTCTAAATTAGGCTGATATTTTTTTAATAAAACATCTAATGGAGTAATTTCATCCAAAATACCTTTATATTCAGCATCTGAAGCATCATCTAATAATTCAAAACCGCTTTCTGTAAAAAACCACTCAATCAAATCTGAATAAGGTGTTTTTTCTCCTGGCTTTTCAAGTTTTTCAATTTTTGGAAAATACTCCGAAAACAATGTTCTAATTGCGGAGCCAATTAAATACTGTGCAACGACTGCAGCTCCCTCCTGTTCTCCTTCATAAACCAATTCGACTTTTCCAGTAATCGACGGAATTACTCCCATAAAATCTGATAAACGCAAAATTGTTTTATCTGCTCCAGATTTTAAAGCACGACGTTCTGCAGTACTAATTAAATTCTCAAAAGCCGTTATGCTCATTCTGGCACTTACACCACTTTTATTATCGATGTATTCACTATCTCGGGCTTCAAAACTAATTTGTTCTAAAATATCTCTGGCTAAACTTGGCACATAAACGATGTCACTTTGATTTTCATCCAGCTTTGCCTCTTGTTCTGTAATTGTTCTTGCGATGGCAACACTTTCGGGATAATGCGTTAAAATCTGCGAACCTATTCTATCTTTAAGAGGCGTTACAATACTTCCTCTGTTCGTATAATCTTCTGGATTTGCCGTAAATATAAACTGCATATCCAGTGGCATTCTCACTTTAAATCCTCGAATTTGAATATCGCCTTCTTGCAGAATATTAAACAAAGCAACTTGAATTCGGGCTTGCAGATCCGGCAGCTCATTAATTACAAAAATACAGCGATTTGCTCTCGGAATCATTCCGAAGTGAATTACGCGATCATCTGCATAAGATAATTTTAAATTAGCGGCTTTTATTGGATCAACATCTCCAATCAAATCTGCAACAGTAACGTCTGGCGTTGCTAATTTTTCAAAGAAGCGATCATTTCTATGCAGCCACGAAATTGGAGTTTCATCACCTTTCTCTAAAATTAAATCTTTAGCAAAACGTGAAATCGGATTTAATGGATCGTCATTAATTTCTGAACCGGTTACAAACGGAATATACTCCTCTAATAATTCTACCATTTTACGCGCTAAGCGAGTTTTTGCCTGTCCGCGAAGTCCCAACAAATTAATATTATGACGAGAAAGAATAGCGCGTTCTAATTCAGGAATTACTGTATTTTCAAACCCATGAACACCTTCAAAAACGGGTTTACCAGATTTAATCTTCTCTCGTAGATTATTTCTTAATTCATCCTTAATACTAGTGCTTTTATATCCTGAGGCTTTTAATTGACCTAATGTTTTTATAGTTGTTATTTCCATTTTATTGAAATATAAATTGTTATTTATTTTTAATGACAAATATTGCGTCATTACTGTGTGTAGACGCACTGCAGTGTGTTTCTACGATTACGTTGTCTTTAATTTTCTCAAACCTAATTGAAGCGGCGCTTCGACTTCGCTCAGCGTGACAATTGTTATGTTAGACGCACTGCGGTGCGCCTCTACTATACACGTTGTCAAAAAAACCTTTGTCCCTTTGACACTATGAACCTTTGAACCTTATTTAGCGAACTCTTTTTTTTCTATTCGTTTCATAATTTCAAAAATCATTTCTCCTAAACCCAATTGAAGCGGTGCTTCGACTTCGCTCAGCGTGACAATTGTTGTGTTAGACGCACTGCTGTGCGCCTCTACTATACACGTTGTCAAAAAAAACCTTTGTCCCTTTGCCACTATGAACCTTTGAACCTTATTTAGCGAACTCTTTTTTTCCTATTCGTTTCATAATCTTCAAAAATCATTTCTCCTAAACCTTTTAGTCCGGTATAAAATGCTTTCCCTTGATTGGCTTCGGTAAAATGATTTACAAATCGCTGTAAATAAGGATCATTTGCAATCATAAAAGTGGTTATCGGAATATGTAATTTTCTAGCTTGCTGTGCTTGTGTATAACATTTATCGACAATATATTCATCAAGTCCATTACTGTTCATATAATACGAACCGTCGCGTTCGCGCACACAGCTTGGCTTACCATCGGTAATCATAAAAATCTGCTTGTTGGTATTTCGTTTTCGGCGTAAAATATCCATCGCCAATTGCAATCCTGCAACAGTATTGGTATGATAAGGTCCAACTTGCAGGTATGGTAAATCTTTAATTGGAATTGTCCATGCATCGTTCCCAAAAACTAAAATATCAAGTGTATCTTTTGGGTAACGCGTTGTTATTAATTCAGCCAAAGCCATTGCAACTTTCTTCGCTGGCGTAATTCGGTCTTCGCCGTACAAAATCATACTATGACTGATATCAATCATCAAAACGGTACTCATTTGTGCTTTGTACTGCGTTTCTTCAACCACCAAATCATTTTCCGTCAGCATGAAGCTTTCAACTCCATTATTGATTTGAGCGTTTCTGAGACTTTCTGTTAATGAAATACGTTCTAAGCTGTCGCCAAAATTAAATTCGCGAAATTCTCCTGTATGTTCATCACCATTTCCTGCATGTTTGGTTTTATGATTTCCGTTTCCTGAACGTTTTAAATTTCCAAAAATCTGATCTAAAGCCTGCTGGCGAATTGCACGTTCAGTTTTAGCAGTAATACCAAAACCGTTTGTACCATCTCCTTTTACTTCGTCTTTTATGTAACCTTTCTTTTTTAAATCTTCGATAAAATCATCGATCGTGTAGTTTTCGTCGGTAAGCTTATATTCCTTATCCAGTTCTCGAAGCCAGTCTATGGCTTCATCAAAATCTCCCGAAGTATGGGTGATCAACTCTTTAAAAATACCAAAAAGTTTCTCAAACGGAGACTGAAATGGAGCTTCGTACGACTTAAAATAAAAACCTTTTTTAAACTCGTTTTTCATAATTCTAAAATTAAGGTTTTTTAGAATTATGAAAAACGAAACGTTTATTAATTTTTAGTTAAAGTATTTAGACAAAACAACTTAAAAGTTATTCCAATTATGTCAATTATTCAAACTTTCCATCGACATAAAACCCCTCATTTTCTTCAAATTTAAAAGTCGAAAATTCGTAATGTGTTTGCGGTTTATTGTTCGAATCCAGAAAATAGGCTTTAAATTCTACAGTATCTTCTGTAAAACTTAAAATCTCTAATTTCTGCCATTTATTTGTGGTTGCCCATTTTAAAATTTCTGATTTAGAATAATATTCTCTTTCAGAAACATAAGTAGTTTGCAAAAGATAATCAGCATTATGAGTCGCATATGCTGAATATCTGGAACGCATTAATGCTAAAGCTGTTGGCGCTTTTTGTTTTTTCTCAAGATACAAACCACAGCAGTTTTCAAACTGTAAACCTGTATCGCAATAACATTTATGCATCGCCGTCAACTTGTTCCTCACCGTTAATTTTAACATGAAGCTGATTTAATAAAACTTGATATCTGCTGATTTCTCTAAGTTCTTCATCTTCTTCAGCATGATCTAACATCTCGTCTAATTCTTCACTTACGTCAAGCAGTTTATTATTCGCTTCTCTATCGTTTTTTGCAGCAATCAAATCAATAATTTCTTGAACGTTTGCTTTTAGGGTTTCAAATTTTGAATTCATTTTTTTCTTATTTCAAGTTTCAGGTTTCAGGTTTTCGCTTCAACAACTTGAAACGTGTAATATGAAACATGAAACTATATTTATTACTCTTCTTTCTTATTTTCGTTGAATTTCTTCACAATTTCTTTCAGCTTTTCTTTACGGGCGATTTCTGCCTGTTTTTTCTTTGCTTGCGCTTTATGCAACTTGTCATTATGAGTTTTAATATTCTTTTCGTTATTCCGTCCCATTATATTTCTCTTTTAATTTCTTCTAATGTTTTTTCTGTATAGATCAATTTATCAATAATCTGCTTTCGCAAATCGGCTAGATCATCATAATCAAAATATTTTGCCCATGAAGTTAATTGTTGCAAATTTCTAATCTGTTTTAATCTTTTTGCAGTTTCAAAACTTGTTCTTAAAACTGCTTTTTTATCATATTCTGGATTATTCTTATGCTGATAATTTGCTAAATTTTTATCAAAATCTGCTTCTATATAATATAATTTATCTTCTGCATTATCAGGATAAAACTCGCTCCAAGCCGCAAAACCAATTTTTGTTTTTGATTCTGTCTCTGGTTCACGAGCCACTAAACGCCATTTGCTGTTTGCCAGTCTTCCCCAATGATTCGAAACGCGGTACATCCCTTTTTCTGTATAATAATAAGAACTTCCTGCTTTGCTTTCGAACTGTTTTTTTAAACCTTCAATTTCATTTGGAAGTACTTCATGAAAAACACAAAAGGTATTTTTAAAAGAATTTGGATGTGGCTTAAAGTTTTTCTGCATGTGCAAATATACTCAGATTGTCTCGAACTCCCTAAAACAAACATAAATTGATTAACTTTGCCCCATAAATTTAAAACAAAAAAATCATGTCTAAAGATTCGCAAGAAAAAATGCCTCAAAAAGGAGTTTATACAGGTATTATCGAAAAAGATGAAAACAATAATTATTTCTGTGGTGAATATCTTTTAGATTATAAAATAGCACATTCAAATTTTAATGTTGGTGACTGGATTACAATAAAATCTGTAATCGAAAATCCAAGTGATATCAGTTACGATAAATATCCTAAAAAAACTAAAAACTTTGACAAGGCGAATCATAAGCCGGAATAAACCTTATATTTCAGGTTGAAACAAGGAAATATAACCGCAATCCCGATAGCATCTGGAGCTACGTTTTTTGACTTTATTCTAGAAATTAAAATAAAAAGTTCGCAAAGCTGAATTATAAAGCTTTGCGGACTTTGCGTTTTTTACAAAACCCTTCATATAGAAAAACTTAGTTTGCTTTGTGGTAAAATCAGCATTTGCGAATAAGTTTCTTGAATATTTTTTAGATGAAAACTGAAAAGTTAAAAAAAAGTGTACCTTTGCAAAAAATTTGTCGTTTTGAAGTAAAAACACTCATTTCGAACTAATAGACAAGAAGTTACCTTTTATTTATGAAAAAAATAGTTGAATACCGCAAGTTACTAAACGTAGACAAAACTGCTGAATTAAAAGATTTGAAAACCATTTATCGTAATGCGATGAAAGAAGCTCATCCTGATAAATTTCAAGGTGATGATGCTGGTTTAAAAGCGGCAGAAGAAAAAAGTAAAGCTATCATTGAAGCGTACCATTTCTTGGTAAGTATTAATCCTGAAACGATTAAACTAAATTTACCAGAATATACTGAAACTATCGCAACTTCATCAATTACTGATTATAAATTTGTTGAAGGTCGTTTAATTATCGATTTTTCTAACGGAAGTGTTTATGAATACATTAGTGTTCCTAAAGCAACTTATGTAAAAATGGTAAACGCAGATTCTCCTGGAAGATTTGCAAAAAGACACATTTTGAACTCTTTTACTTGGAGAAAGAAAACAAATCAAGAATAGATTTCTTAAAAAATATTCTAAAAAGCACTCTTTTACAGAGTGCTTTTTTTATGCTTAAAAATTAGAAAAAAGCAAAATCACTCCTCAGAATAAAACCAAAACTAGAGTTTTAAATCAAATTAAAGCACCAAACACATTGATTACAGGCAAATTAACCCTTAAAAAACTATAACAAAATTTTAGGTTACAAAATTCTGTATGTTTTATAATTTTAGATACTTTTGTTGCACAAATCAATTAACTAATTAATTTTTTATAATGAAAAAAATACTTTTTTTACTTACAGCTTCTGCGGCTATCATTTCATGCAGTAAAGTTAAAGACGGAGAATACTTAATTACTGGTACCGCAACTGGAATTGAAAACGGAAAAACCATTATCCTTCAAGGTCTAGACCCAGCTACAAGAATGCCTTTAGCACTTGATACAGTAAAAGTTGAAAATGGAAAATTTGAAATAAAAGGAAAAGTTACTGAACCAGCTTTCCATACATTAATTCTTCAAGGTGCAAACGGACCAATTCCTTTTATCTTAGAAACAGGAGAAATCAACATTGCAATTGATAAAGACAGTATTCATAAATCAAAAATTTCTGGAACTTACAGCAATGATGAGTATGTGAAATTTCAAGAAGATCTTAACAAAACTCAAAAAAGCTTAATTGATTTTCAGAAAAAGAATACTCAGAAAATGCAGCAAGCTCAACAAGCTCAAGATACAGCAACTATCAATGGCTTGATGAAACAATACATGACTATTCAAACAGAAGTACAAGAAAACAGCAAAAAGAAATATTTAGCTTATGCTGAAGGTCATCCAAAATCTTTTATCTCTGTTCTAATTGTTCAAGGTATGGCTGCTGACCCAAGTGCTGACATTAAAAAAACAGAAAGTTTATTTAATGCTTTAGATGAGTCATTAAAAAATACTACTCCAGGTAAAGAGGTTAAAACAAAATTAGGTCAAGCGAAAATGCCTGCCGTTGGTGCTACAGCTCCAGCAGTTGGTAACGCGAAATGAAGAGCAGACTTTTCTGCGCCAAATCCAGAAGGAAAAGTAGTTTCGCTTAAAGAAAGTTTAGGCAAAGTAACGATCGTTGATTTTTGGGCTTCATGGTGCGGACCATGCCGACAAGAAAACCCTAATGTTGTAGCAATTTACAAAGAGCTGCATTCAAAAGGATTAAACATTGTTGGAGTTTCATTAGACAAAGACAAAAACAAGTGGACAGAAGCTATCGCAAAGGATGGTTTAACTTGGACACACGTTTCAAACCTAAAATTTTGGGATGAACCAATTGCAAAACAATATAATGTTGAATCAATTCCAGCTACTTTTATTCTTGATGCATCAGGAAAAGTAGTTGCTCAAGACTTAAGAGGTCCAGAATTGAGAGCGAAAGTATTAGAGCTTTTAGCTAAATAATACATTCTTAGAATAAAATAAAAAAATCTCCCTAGTGGAGATTTTTTTTGTTTTACAGCATTCCCATTTAAAACTGGAATTTCATCAAGCAGAGATTAAAATTCAGCCAAAAAAAGAGTGATATACTACTGACTTAAATTTTACCTATCAATAAAAATTTAGATTAAGCTAATTAGAAAGTACAATACTAAACGAATAATCTTTCCTTAATTCTAATTAATACATCCATAAAAGCAAGGGCTGACAGCTTTATTGAAGATCAAATTGAAAGCAAAAACGACAAAATAGCTATAAAAATATTCTTACTTTTTAAAATATTTAAAAAAAAATACATTTTTGAAGATTTTTATTTTATTCAATTCCAATCAATTAAAAAATATTTCAAAAATAACTTAAAATTAAGTTCGTTTTTTGTTTGTAGATGTAGAAAACGTTCCTATATTTGCAACCGCTTAGAACAACAAAGCACAACAATACAAAGCTTCGGGGAGATACTCAAGCGGCCAACGAGGGCAGACTGTAAATCTGCTGTGTGAACTTCGCAGGTTCGAATCCTGCTCTCCCCACGGAAAGGCAGAAAAGGCAGAAAACGTAAAGTTTTCATTCTTTTCAAAAAGCCTTAAAAAATGTCTTAAAGCCAGTAAATCCGATGATTTACTGGCTTTTTTGCTTTATTGCTTGTTTTCAATATTTATAAATGCCCACAAAATTAAAGGTGCAGAATCGGTGCACTTTTCGGCGTGGAGAAAAGTGCACCAGAAACAGCAAAAACCCCTTACTTTACAGGGGTTAACGAGATTAACGACTTGATTTGGAAGTGATATTATTCTACATTTATTAACTTAAAAAGTAGGATTATGTTGGAAAGCAGTTTTGGTTTGGGATTCTTTTTAAAAAGACCCAAAATAGAAAGCAGGGAATGGATCGTATATTTCAGAATTACTGTTGACGGTATCCGTAAGGAAAGTTCAACTAAGAGAAAATGGGATAATACACGGTGGGATCAAAGGTTTGAAAGAGCAGTCGGCTCAAAGGAAGATGCAAAGTCGCTGAACTTCTTTCTGGATTCGCTGACTTTAAAAATCAATGAAATCAAAACCGATATGATGTACAGTGGCAAAGCCATAACCGCGGAGAAAATTATGGACGAGGTTCTGGGAAGGACAGCGCCAAAGATTAAGGTGCTGGAAGAATTTCAAAAACATAATGATGAGATGGACGCGCTACTTGGAAGAGGTTACGCAAAAGGCACCCTTGACCGGTTTACAATTACTAAAAACCATTTGACTGCTTTTATAAAGTTCAAGTTTAAAAAGGATGATCTTGAATTTGCGGATTTGAATCTTGAGTTTGTTAAGGACTTTGAGTTTTACCTTAGAACTGTACGCGACTGTAGCAACAACACCACCCTCAAATACATTGCAAATTTTAAAAAGATTGTAATCCGCGCCATCGATAAGGAATTAATCATTAAGGATCCATTTAAGAATTTTAAGGGGCGTAAAACAAAACTGGTAAAAAAACCTCTCACCGCGCAGGAATTGTACGAACTGGAAAGTCATTATTTCACAACTGAAAGGCTTAATGTCGTAAGAGATGTGTTTGTATTCCAATGCTACACAGGACTTGCTTATATCGACGCATATCAATTAAAGAAAACCGACATTAAGAAAGGCATAGACGGAAATCTATGGATAATGTCTGAAAGGCAGAAAACCAATTCATCATTTAATGTCCCACTTCTTCCTCAGGCACTAAAAATAATTGAAAAGTATAAAGTCCATCCTCTCTGTATTCAGCGTGGTACGGTCCTACCAGTTTCCTCAAATCAGAAGATGAATGAGTATCTGAAAGAAATTGCTGTACTGTGCGGTTTTCCTTTTACGCTCAACACGCATATGGCACGTCGGACTTTCGGAAGCACGGTAACCCTAAATAACAATGTTCCTATAAACGTAGTTAAAGAACTGCTTGGTCATGCATCAGTAAAGCAGACCGAGGCTTATGCCATAACAGAGCAGACGACTATTGGCCGTGAAATGTCCATTCTAAATAAAAAGCTCAACAAAACCGCTTCAAAGATTTCAAAACCCGATTTAGCGGTTTTGGGAAGATTAGAAAAAGAAATCCAGGCAATCAAAAAGAAGTATAATATAACTTCATGATATTTAATTAAAATCAAAGAGGCTATCTCAAAATTGCTGGGATAGCCTCTTTTTATACAGTTTAACTTCGCTCTTATAACCCGGATGATAAGATGGGGTGTACTTAATGTATCCTAAATCCTGAAGCTGTTTAAAGTACTTATGATAAGTGGGCAGCGTATTGACATGTGAGAGCTCCATAATCTTGCTGCGGCTGACTTTAATCCTTCTTCTCTGCCCCTGCCTGTACCCTAATCCTAATATTGCTATTAAAATCGACAAATGCCAGACATTCAGTTGTGGATCTTCACTGTATAGTGAAATATAATCCATAATCTGCCTATCTTTAAACCTATTGTTTTGTTTCATCATCAAACAGTTTTTGAAGATCTTCTCTATGGTAGTAATAAGAGCCAAGCACTTTCTTAAAACGAACTTTTTGGCTTATTCTGAGATTCTGTACTGAACCAGCTGAAATATCCAGCATTTTGCGCACAGTTTTGGTCTTAAGCCATTGAGATTCCGATTCAATATTATTAACCCCGGCAGATTGCGCAATAAGTGTACGCATGGACTCAGTAAGCATAAGCCCAAATTGTCTTAAATCATCTTTAGTCACAAGCTCCTCCATACTATTTTAAATTTTAATTTTATTATTGTAAAACTATCATTTGAAAAATTAATCCAAATGAAAATAGATGCTGCTTCTTTTATTTTTATTCTTAGTCGGAACATAAACTAGATAGCCGTACTTATCTAGATCATGCATACATCTATGATAAGTTTTAGGAGAAACTACTTTGGAAATTTTCTGAATTTCAATACTATACGCTAAAATTGGATTGATATAATCTTTTGAGGCACGGAACTGAAGTAAAGCCGCAAAAATTGCGATATGGGTCGTTCCAATTCTAAAATCATTTTCAATAGTCTGAAAAAATCTCGTTAAGATCTCAAGATTATCCATAGGTTATTGTTTCAAAATTTTGGTGACATCTTCCTTGAAGATGTTTCAATCCGCATCTCAGGCTTCTTTACTGGTTGAATTTTACATCCTCTCTCCAATTCCCTCAAACTTATCTTCTGCATCCTGTCATTATAAAAGTTCAATGTTTTAAAACGGGGATTAGTCTCAATGAAGGTTTTTACTTCTCTCCCTTCAATCAGCAGCACTGCTTCCTCTCTCCCCCCCTTTTTCAAAGAATTTGCAAGGGATTCAAATGAGTCGTCATCATTTTTAAGCGAAAGAGTATTTAGGACACTGTTGACATTGTACCCGTAAGCTTCTGGATATTCATGCATACGGTAGTTATCCAATTTATCTTTATCATAAAAATTAAACTGTTTCCACGTTCCATTTTTAAGCACTGCCCTTCCAGCCAGCATATTGTATGCCTCCTCGGAATTATAACTCTCAGATTTATCATTTTTAAAAAAGTGCGAGCTGTAAGAGGATGGTGAAGAAAAATCCCTAAGGATAGAACTGAATCCATTAAACTGGTACGTACCCTGCTCATCCTTACCAAAAGATAATGAATGCTCTATCGTTTCATTTTCTGATATATGATAAGAAACTGGAACATAAAAGTTTAACTGCTCTTCCTTTATAAGCTCTAAAACTTTACTGAATGCATCATGAAACCCGCTATTTTTAAGCTGGTCTTCCAAAGTTTTTTTATTCAATTCCTGATCCCTTAAATATCCAGGTTTATCTTTTCTTTCAAATCCAGCAACAATTATGGCTTCATTAAATAATCTGTGAATCATATTGGGATATATTTTTCGACTCACATTTCTATATTCTTCCTTCACCAAACGTAAGGTCATAAGTTCATCCAAGGCTTTAGTCTTCTTATATTTGAAAAGAAGCAATTTTAGGAACTTCAACTTCACTATTTGTATGGAACGTTCAATGCTAGGACTTTTTTCAAATATTGACTTTAATTTTTCCTCCTTGGAAAGCCATATTTTTATCTCATTTTTTACCCTGTTATTTTCATCCGGCATAACTAGTTTTAATTGAGGTTGATATTGTCCTAAACTGATCTGCTTGTTTTCCTTGAGCGAGAAGCAGTATTCTGTTGTTTTCCTCCAGCTTCATCGTCGTTGTTGCTCTGCGCTTCATTCTTTTCTTTTGACTGCGACTGCTTTTCAGTTTTGCTTTCCCTGTCATTTATTCTCTGAAGAGAAGAATCGTAAACCTTAACCGTTTTAAACTGTGGATTGGCCTCCACAAACTGTTTTCGCTCTTCACCGTTAACAACAAAGGTTACAGACTGCAGGTTTCCTTTTTTAAGCGAATTAATTAGGTCTTCTTTATACTGTGGTTTCAGCAGCTCTTTAATTGAATGTTTTTCCAGTGCTGCTTCTAAATCATAACCATAATTCTGGTGATACTGATTCAGCTTAAAGTTGCCGCTGTTGTCTGTCTCCTTAAAGTTCAAAGAAATCCAGCAATTATAAGTTTCGCCTTCCTTAGTTTTTAAATCTTTATTAACTGATCTTCCCTCCATCAAATTATATGCTTCTTTGAGCGTAATGCTGGTGCTATCATTATTAATATAAAAAGTCTGCTCTAATCCCGGCTTATTTTCCTCTTTCTGTAGATTAACCTTATAGGAATTAAAAAAACACATTTCACTCTGATCGGACTTTTTAAAATTCAATTCAACAGTCACACTATCCTTGTTAGGGACTCCATTGTTCATAATGCCAGTATGGATTATTTTAAAATCCTTATCCCCTTTTAGAATATTCTCTCTTAATTCAGCATCAAAAGTCTCTCCAAATCCAGTATATTTTAACTGGTCTTTCAGATATTGCAAATTTTTCTCGTTCATGATCTTTACATTTAAAATTAGTATTGCTTATAGGTTACCCAGAATTTCAAGATTTACCAGGTTACTGTTTTTTATATCCAGCTCCAGATGCCTGCCTCCGTTTTTCTCAAAGATCTGCATTGTAAACTTTTTCTTCTCGGGTATTGTAAATTTAGGCAGGGCAAATACAGCTGTGAATTCAGATTTATCAGAAATCCGGCTGAAGTCACCAGTATTGTAAAGCGGTATAATCTCTATTTCCTGTGATGCTGTACGTTTCGATTTTCTCTGGTCACGGATAAAAAAACGCAGCTGGTCAACATCGTAATTAATTTTAGAATCATTGCCTAAAAAAACTCTGAAGTACATTATGTCCTGATGGATAAAAATACCATCAACTTTCATTTCTATTTCCGATTTTCTTGATTTAAGTCCGCTTAGCCTGTTTTTCTTAGATAATGCCAGCATTGCATAATCCTTAATTTCCTTCTGGTTTTCATTCTCCAGCGAAAACAGCAACTGTTTATCATCCGTATTTCGCAGTCCGGCATCTATGTTTAAAGTCGGGCACAAATCGTCAAAGTTCAAAATGAAGATGTAAAGCTTACCATCCGAGGTAACTACCGTAAGGTTAGTCTGCTGGAAATTCTGTTTTCCTGCTTTTAAAAGAATTATATTTTCAACTCCTTTAGCTTTCTGCACAAGAACATCACGGCTGCCGATATCAAGACTTTTAACAGCGTAGGGAAATAAAATACTGGTGGTTTTTGAAAAGCCCAACTGAATGTTATTATATTCAGATTTTGTATTATACTGGCTGTATCCTGAAGCTGTAATCAGAAAAATGCTGATATTTATTAATAGTTGTATTTTTTTCATGTTGAATAGTTTACAGTTATTTTTCATTTTTTTCCTTTTCATCATACAGAAGCACTTTGTAGCCAGCTTTTACCGCCACTTTAATAAGCTTTACTTTTTTGCTCAAAAGTGTTTTTGCCGCCTCCACTCCCATACCGGCAGCCTGAGCTCCCCATGAATCACTTACACTTGAAAGTCCAATACTCTGCATAGATCTGTCAGCAGAAGCTTTTGCAACATCCCTGCTAATAGTTCCTGGGATGTAAATGCCTTTAATGCCGTCTATGTCGAAAACTGAAAGCTCCACAGGGAATATGGAATTCTGGTATTTTATGGTACTAATCTTTATCTCAAGTCTTTCCCCTTTTAAAGATGCTGTTCCAAAAACAAAACTGTTTCTTGGAATTAAAACTCCATTTATAAAAACATCATTTACAAGTCTGATTTTTACAACTGAACCGTTTACAATGGTCTGTGTTTCGTGTACTGCACCTTCAACTGCGTTTTGAATTTCTTCATTTGCATTGTCTTCTTCAAGAGGATAAAAAGAAATTCCATTATCTTCTTTAGGGGATTGCATCCCGCCCTGTAAAGAAGTGAGGTTTTCTTCTCCAGCTTTTCTAGTTACAGAATAAACTTTTCCTTTGTGAAGCTTCGAATTCTGCCTAACTTTTTCCTGAACACGTTCAGGATGCTGTATGTCCAAAATATTTTCAAGCATCCCGCCTAACTGCGCGAGCTCGGGATCAGGTTCAGAAGGCGCGCTCATGGCAGTCATTAGCTGCTCCAAGTTTTTCATTTCCTCTGATTCGCCAAATGGAGGCCTTGAGTATTGAAACTCTCTCATATCCTGAGTATGGTTATTTGTTTTAGACGGCTCGGCAATTGCTTTCTGCAGGGCCTGCAGCTTCTGATATATCTTCTGGTCATTCTCTGTCTTAAAAGAACTTGTATTCAAACCTCCCTTTTTATGATTGCCCAACATTTCTGTTGAATCAATATAATTTTCTGCTTCAAGATTAATTTCATCTGCCATAATCTTTGAATAATTCGGATCTTTTTTCTTTTGTTCCAGAAGCTTTATAGAATCAATTGATGCCTGATCATAGTAGCTCATTTTATCTAAGCTGGAGTCTTCCTTTAATTTTGGATTTGGAAGCAGCATATTAAAACCTCCTTTTTTGTCTTCTGAAACTAACGTTCCTTCGCCTTTTCCGCCTCCTAGTACCCAGAAGAGCATCGTTACAAATGGCAGGATAAGCAAAGGAAGAACAAGAAACATTTTTCGATTCTTTCTATCTTTGGCTGAAAGTCTTTGATTTTCCATATTTTTATTTTTTGTTGTTAGCTTTATTATTTTCTGCGGACTCCATAATGCTGTAAAAATCTTTAGCTCTCGAAGTATCTATCTTATTTAAATAGATCGGACTTGAGGTATTAATAACACTGTCTACATAACTACTGAGATAAGATTTTTTTATATTTCCCTTAAATGCGGTATCCATAAAATAAGGTTCGAACACCTGGTCATTATAAACAGATTTAATAGCTGATACTCCATCAATACGAATCGATTCCGAACTGTTTACTACAACACCTTTAATTGCTGTATAAAAACAAAAAGTTGTTCCTAGTATGCTGAAAAAGATCAGAAAAAAGTAAAGCTGTGATTTAGATAGATCTTTAGTAAGGCTATTCATTTTTCTCACCCACCACAACTTAACCATTACGTAAAGCCGTAATTCTTTTTGATCCTGATTCTGTTTTTTCAATACGCTTTTCATGGCTTTCTGTTTAGAGTTCCCAGATCTTTGTTTTCAAGTGTATTGAACCTTTCAATCAGAAAACCATGCGGATTATTATCGCTCCTTGAAACATTTCGCAGAGTTCCTTCTGTAATCAGGTTTCTGTTGAGTATGCTTGTAGTCCTTATTATGTTCTGCTGGGCAAAACATTTAAAGCGGTACGGATATTCTTCAATATCAATTTGTATGCTGTCAATTATAACAGTCTGGCTGATATTGCCTGAAATGATTCCAGAATAGTATCCATTTTCTTTTAAATCATCGTAAATGCGTTTAACCGAATTATCAGCCAGATATAGGGCTTTTGTCACATTTGCTTTGATTACTTTATCATCAGGATCAAGACTGAAGAAATACTGGTGGAATGTCCTAACGTGATCCCTTGCCTCCACTGGAACATTATCTTTACGGTCTGATGCGTAAGCTTCCATAGCCTTTCCATTTGCAAGGATATAAACCTTATCCTGCATTGAAGCTACAGAACTGAAGCTTTTGTAGATAGCGTAACATGTTATGAGCGTGCTTCCTGCAACAACCAGCATAGTAAATCCCCTGACATGGCGGAAAGCTGTATCTATATTTTTCATCTTGTTAAACATAACCCTCGCTTTTAATTTTTAGAATTTCCTTTCAGCTTGTCACTCATGTAATTTCCTTTTTCTTCAAAATAAGGAGAAGATGCAGATGAAGAAGACATGTTTTGGCTCATTTTCCCTGCTGCATTGCCCATCGAGTCCATTACCATTCCCGCTCCATTTGCTGCACCTCCAACTACGGACGAAGTTGAAGAACTAAATAAACCGGTTACTTTCTGCCCTAAAGCACTTCCGCCAGATGCGTGCACAATGTAATTGGCAACAGAGGGAACAGTGAAGTATCCGACAATGCCTATGATCATAAAAATCAAGTATCCTATGTCGGTCCGGCTGAAGAAAGTATCTCCAGATGTATTAATCTGCGAAATGTCCAGCCTCAGCATCTGTTCCTGCACTTTACCGATGATGCTTCCAAAAATATTGGCAACTGGAAGCCAGAGATAAATATTTATGTACCTGGCAAGCCAGACTGTGAGTGTATGCTGGAATCCGTCAAAAACCGCAATTCCAAAAACTAAAGGTCCTAAAATGGAAAGCACTACAAGCTGAAAGGTCCGCAGGGTATCTATACACAATGAAGAGGCCTCGAAGAGAATACGAAGTACCTCGCTTACCCATTCCTTGACCGAATTCCTGAAACTATACGATGCTTTTTCCATCGCAAACTTTACATCATTTCCAATCCCTTCCATGAGCCCCTCATCAGAAGGATCAGCACCATCATGAGTGTATTTATACCATCTGTCACGATCACCGTTGCCCAGCACTCCAACATACATTTTCCAAGGCGCGCTTTCTTTGACTGCTTTCTCTTTTTCTCTTAAAAGGATTTCAATTGCTTTATTGGAACCTTGAACCATAGAAGCGGTTGCTGTAACCGTAGGCTTCATGACCCCATTAATGAGTGCAAGCACTGAAGGAAAAATCATAATGCAGAAACCAATCACAAACGGCCGGAAAAGCGGATAAAAATCAATTGGCTCAGCATTGGCAATATGGCGCCAGACCCTTGAAGCAATATAGAATAATGTGCCAAATCCAGCCAGCCCCTGCCCTACGCCCATAAGATTGCTGCAGAGTGGCATCATTTCATCATAAAGCTGTTCGAGAACGCTGTGAAGACTGCCGATGTCATCTCCAAGTCCCTGAGCAGAAACCGCAGCGGGAATCGTGAAAAGAAAAAAAGCTGTTTTAAAATTTTTTATCATGCCATTAGATTTAATTTTTAAGCTTGTAACTGTTTCGAACTGCGTTTACATCGTTAAATTCTTTGGAACGCTGCAGTGCCAGTACGGATGCCGATCCGTTAAAATCACGGAGGAACAGCACTTTTTGCTGCATATCTTCGTATATTTTATCAATTGCATCCATTCTTTCATCATCTGTCATTCTGAGTTTATCAGCCGTTACAATTGATGTCAGTTCATCGATATTGCGCAGGCTTTCCTTGCTTAAATTCGAATATACTTTTTCAAAATATTGTACTTCCTGCTGGCTGAACCTGTCATTTTTAATGATTCGGTCAATACCTTTCCTGCTTTCTTTAATCAGCGTAAACTGATAGTCCACTATATCTCCCACCCTCTTGTAATTTTTAACAACTGGACTTACCTGCATCAGAGCATCGAGAAAAGTTTTGTGAAGTGAAAAATTTCCTTCCGACATATCTTTTACGGCTTTATACCCGCCGCTTAGTATGTCATAACCTTTCTTCATATCACTCAATATTTTTTTAAACTGCGAAAGTTTTTCGATATTTAAAATGAGCTGCTGGATTTCTGCTGACTGTGCCTTTACTTCAATTGGTTTACAGAGCAGAAGCAGCACTGCTAGAATCAAATACTTCTTTTTCATGATCCGTTTATTTATAAGCCAAGTAATTTCCCAGCCTGTTTGACATCATTTTTTTCTTTAGCTTTCGATAATGATAGCATCTTGATTTCCCCGCTGAATTTCTCGCAGAAGGCGTAATCTTGACTTGCCTGCTCATAAATCTGATCGATTCGCTCAATACGCTCGTCATCTTTCATTTCAAGCTTTGTGCTTGTCGTAATTAAAAACAGAGTATCAAGGCTTTCACTACAGCTGTCCAGCAGACGCTTGAATGTCCGTTCAATATAATCTAGTTCATTTCCATGAAACAGATCATCCTGTCGGGTGACTTCAATAGTCTTTTTATAATTTTTCGCAATCTGAACAATCAAAGCCATTATTTCAGCAACTCTCGCATAATTTTTAACTTTTGGATTAACTGATATTAGCGATGTAAAATAATCACTGTGAAGGTTCACTTCACCTTTCTTTGCATCTGATATAAAATTCAGACCGCTTTTAACAGCCTTATAACCTTTTGCCGCGTAATCCACATAAGTCCGTAAAGCTGCAATCTGAAGAAGGAGCATTCTTTTCTGTTTTGCCTGCTGTGCATGCAGACCGCCCGCAAATAACCATACCATTACAAGTAATAATACTGTCTTTTTCATCTTTTTTAATGCTGTTTACGGAATTCCGTAAAATTGTTTCACTTTATTTACGTCGGCATCAGTTTTTGCTCTCTGAAGACTGAGCAGCACATTCTGCTGATTGAAAAGCCTGAGATCATTGTAATTTGAATCAATCTGATCTGCTGCTTTATTTATAATTTCGAGTCTCTTCAGATCGCTCATCTGTGTGGTAAAGGAGTCGATTATTAAAAAAATCTGGTCAATGTTTTTCATGCTTTCTTCCAGTATACCGTCATATACCTTCTCCATATATTCCAATTCAGAAACTTTGAAACTCTCATCCTTTTTAAAAAGTCTCCATGCCCTTTCGTACTCTTCAATAAGACGGGTCTGCTTTGTCGAAATTTCCTTAATTCTCTGATAGTAGGTAATAATGGATTTTACTTTCTGCAGCTCCTCATAATAATCTTTATAAAGATCACGCTGTTTTTTTGTCCAGTCAGAAATCTCATTAAGCTTTAACTTAGACAATGTGTTTTCAACCTGTTTCTGTGCATTCTGAAGCCAGATAGTTTTGTTCTGCAACCTCTGGATACCAAGATCGATGGCCTTAATTACTTTTTTTGTTACTGCTTTGACTATCTCCAGTATGGGCAGAGCAGCTGTCTTTTCTGCTGGTCTTGCAGGTGCACTGACTAACAGAAAACACATAAGACATGAGATCATTTTAATTTTCGTTTTCATTTCCCGCTATTTTTAAGTTCCGTTTCTTATTTCCTGTGCCATTGCAGCAATGCCTTTTTTGATGTCACCGCCAAACTTCGCTGCAAAAGCATTCATTCTTACTTTCTCGCTTTCCTCGGTAGTATAAGCGAGATATTCTTCCAGAGACACTTCTGTCCGGTACACCTTTGAAAGCATTCCGCCGAGCGAAATGAAAACTTCTTTGTACTTTTTGTCCGGATCATTAGCCTTATTGACTGAAAGTACCAGCGCTTTTTCTTTTTCGGTTAGTCCCAGCAGTTCCTGAATCTGATCGAATTTATTCTGGTACTTGCTCTGGTCCAGCAGAATTTTACAGTCGCTGTTGTTAATAATGGCCTGCTTTACAACAGGAGATGAAATGATATCTTCCACCTCCTGAGTAACCACTATTGCCTCTCCAAAGAACTTACGCACGGTTTTGAATAAATACCGCAGATATTCCGCCATTCCTTCCCGTGCAATAGCTTTCCAGGCTTCTTCAATCAGTATCATTTTACGGATGCCTTTGAGCTTTCTCATCTTGCTGATAAAAACCTCCATAATGATTATTGTTACCACCGGAAAAAGTATAGGATGATCTTTGATGTTATCCAGTTCAAATACAATAAATCGCTCTTGTAAAAGATCCAGATTTTCTGTTGCATTCAGCAGATAGTCAAACTCACCGCCATTGTAATACGGACGAAGCACATAGAGAAAATTATTGATATCAAAATCCTTCTCTTTTACTTTATCACCCTGCAGTATCGAAACAAATTCCTCCTTCAAAAATTCATAGAAAGTATTGAAACACGGAAAAATGTTTTTATCCTTTTCAAGGTTTTCATAGTACAGCTGTAAGGCATTAGAAAGTGCCACATACTCGCTTCTGTTGAAAGTTTCGTCATCTTTCTTCCACAATGCAAGAAGCAGTGTTTTAATGCTCTCCTTTTTCTCGGTGTCTAGACTGTCTCCCTCTGAAATATAAAAAGGATTGAAGCGGATCGGGTTCTTTTCATCATACGTGAAATAGTAGCCGTTGACCATATCGCACAATCCTTTATAGCTGTGCCCGACATCTACCAATACAATATGTGTTCCCTGCTCATAATAGCTTCTGACCATATGATTGGTAAAAAAAGATTTCCCGCTTCCCGACGGTCCGAGAATGAACTTATTTCGATTGGTGCAGATCCCTTTTTTGACAGGCTCATCACTGATGTCAACATGAACAGGCTTGCCAGTCAGACGGTCTCCCAAACGGATTCCGAAAGGACTTAAAGACGATCTGTAGCCTGTTTCCATATTCAAAAAACAGACAGCCTGCTCCGTAAAAGTATCGAAGGCATCATTCATCGGAAAGTCAGCTGCATTGCCGGGAATCCCAGCCCAGTATATCTGGGGAGCACCGACAGTTTCCTGCTTAGCTGCCGCACCCATCTGTGCGAGAGCTGAGGAGACTTTATTTTTTATCTCCTTTAAATCTTCCGAATTATCGGTCCAAGCCAGGACATTAAAATGTGCCTTAGCAGGCAGACGCTGCTGGGATATTGCTTCATTAAGAAAATCATTGATGGCGTCCCTTGCTATCATATTCCCACGGCTGTAAGCAGACAATGATTGGAGTCTCAATCTTTTGCTCTCCAGTTTCTGGATAGTTTTCTGCGCATCTTCTATGAAAATATACTGGTTGTATATGTGATTGCAGGAAAGAAGTTGCCCCAAGGTCGATGCAAAACCTACACTGAATTTTGTCTTATCAGTCGAATACCTGTCAAAATTGATCCTAGACCCGCAAAGAGCCGGCAGGTCAGCTGCATCGCCCAGCGTGAAGAGCTGGCTGTGCTTCTCTCCTATCTGCATACCGTCTGAAAATTTAAGGTCACTGTAAACAAAAGAATTTTCTCTTTCAGATAAACAACAGTACTTTTCAATAAGCCCTATTTTTCTGCTCTGGCTCTTCAGTTCATTATTTCTCAGCCTTGTCAGCTGGATAAATCCGCTGTCCTCCATAATTCTTTTAAACTGCCCAGTACTGTCAATGAAATCTTGAAGAATCTGCATTTTTAAATTTTCTTCAGGGACTATTTTATTCCTTACAAGACTAGAAAATAGGGAACTCGAGTTTTTCCTTCCTGCCGGTTTTTTGGTAATCATAATATAGCAGGAATGATCAAGAAATGGTCTCTCATTAAAAAATCGTTCGCTGCTTCTGGTTAAAAAACTGCTGTCTTCATTTTGAAAATCCGCCTTATAACCGCTTTCTAAAAACCAGTCCTGCTTGTGAAAAACAGTAAACTTGGGAAGCACTTTCACAGCCTTTATCCATGACTGGTGAAACGCTTCATATTCCTGGTCCGACATGGTAAAAATCTCAGGCAGATCAGCTTTAAATACAACGGTTATATCACCCTGCTTTGACAAAATGCAGTCATGCTGTACATCCATAATCGGTAAAACATCATTCAATTCCCTTTCCATTTTTCCTCGCTTTACTAATTTTTGCTTTTCTCTGGCAGAAGCTTCTTGCTGCATTCAAAATATGCCCTCCAAGATTCGGATCAACGCAGTTCCGAAGCACCTGCCTTTTGTTTGGAATATTGCTCTCCTTTAAACTGAAGCCTAAAGCCTGTTCAAGATCAGGAATCTGGGCATGCCGGATTTTAATCGCAGTGCACAGATCAGTCTGAGAAATCTCAAAATTTGACCAGAACAGATGCCGCTGCAGTACCGCATCAGGATCAATCAGCGGCTTGTAGTAAGGCTTAACATTTTCTACAGTCCACAAGCATTCCGCATTATGCATAAGAAACAAGACTTCCTGATACAGCCGCATATCAGGAAATACCGCAGGAGTGCCGCGGAATCTCACACAGATATTCTGCCTGAAGGATGAATGGGACTGGCATGGCGGCGAAGACCAGATATAATCAAACTCTTTATAATGATCTAACAGGTACTGATGCGCATCTCCAATTACAACAAAATCCTCTGGAAAATTCTCAGCATAAACAGCAGCAAGCTGTGGATCGAGCTCTACAGCCGTAACCGATACATCTGTCCAGTTTTTTCTGTTACCCCCTATCCCAGCGTAAAGATTTAAGACTTTCATAATCAAATACTCATTTAACGTTCTAAGACTATCGTTATATAAAAATTGATCTGCTTCGCACTTTTACGCATTTCGGAATTTGTCTGGACGCTAAAGCTTTCATCATGCCATGCTCTCCGTACTTCCGGCTCATCTTATAAATCTTAATCACCATAATAGTCCCAGCTGCACCGATTAAAACAACGCAGAGAAGTGAAGGAATGCCGATTATAAAAAGTATGGCAAAAACGATCATCAGTCCGACTACTCCTCCTCCCAGATACCATATATACTGGGCTTTAAGGCCTTTAAACTCAATTGACTGATTGATTCCTTTGTTGATCTGATAAACGCTGCTCATCTTTGAGAATGCTTATACACCAAAGAAAGATTTGATTACTGTGGCCACTACCACAAGAAATACGCAGCTTCCAAACCATGCTGCAGCAACCTTGCCTGTGTCAGGATCTCCTGCATTCCATTTCTGGTAAACTTTTACGGCACCTATTAGCCCTAGTATGGCACCAACTGCATACATCAATTCTGTTCCTGCATCAAAATAACTCCTCACCTTTTGGTTCGCTTCATTTATTCCTGCCACTCCATCCTGGGCATATGCATTTCCATTAATAATAAAAAGCAAAAAAATTACGCTTAGCAGATTCTTGCTCCTTTTGAAAAAACACTTTAATTTTATTCCATCATTCACCATCGTACATCATTTTAAAGATTAATACTAATTCAAAAAGCAGAGGAACAGCGCCGTCTCATCATCTATTCTCCTTGTCACATTATACCATACCGCACTAGAGCGGACGGGGAAAGTTCCTCTGCTGTTTTTTAATTATTGTCTTCCCATAATTCATCAGCCTCACTTGAAGTAAGAAGCAGTTCAGGATGCTTTTCGGAATCAAGAGCAAGTAAAATGTTTACATTGCTTCGCAAAGAAGAGATCTTCACATAGGGATAATCAGAAAAAATTAATCTGATATAATTCTTAAATTCTAGATTTGATCTTTTTAAGTCGGCACTTTCCGAAACTGCAGAAGTTAAACGTGCTGACAGTTCTTTAACCTCGTCAAGGGTCGCAAATGATTCATCAAATGCTTCATTAAGATTTGAGTGGTTAGTTTTTTCTTGATCGAAAGATTGGAATGGATCATTGATTGGCTTCTTTCGCAAGTGCAGAAAATCAATTTTCTTTTTGCCCTGCAGAATTTCCTTTATTTCAAAAGAATAATAGCGCAATCCAACAAACAGATACCATAAAATTAATAGAGCAATAACAGTTATAATGTAACTGTTCCATGTAATAGAATTTAACATAGCATTTTCATTTATCATTCAACATCATCTCATACTATGAATAAACCAAGAAGAACAATTATGGTTTATTATACAGTCCAAAGTAACTTCGGAAATAAAACTTCTACAAGTACAACTTTTTCTGTACCCTAGTTGTACCCCTGTACCCCCTCAGTAATCTAAGGGGCTGACCGAATGAAAAAAAATTGAGTCCATAAAAAAACCTCCTTAAAAGGAGGTCTATTTTACAGCTTACAATTGCTAATCTTCTATAATTTTCTTAAACATCATCAGTTCAGAGTCTTTTTTATCAATAATCTTCCAGCCGTTGTCAGAGAGAATAAAATATGCTTTTTCTTTCTTTTCTTCTGGAAGTCCAGGCCATAACACTCCAAATTCATTAAGTTCGTACTTGACAATATATTCTGCAACTGCCATTTTTTTATCGCTAGTCTCGGAAGTTATCTGAATGATTTTATCAAACTTTTTCATTCCGATTTTAACTTTCTGGATTTTGTATTCTCTATCTTCTAATGTCGTTTCCAGCAGAAAAGGTTTTGACAAGTCCGTAAATTCAATCAAAGGTTTATCTCTATCTTTAAAGCCTCTAATTTTCATTATCTCTACAAAGCCTTTTTCTTCTAATTCTGAGTCCAGCATTCTTTCTGCATGCACAGGATCATTGCAGAAAACTTCAAAATCAATCTCTTTAGGAAATTGGTGTTTTTTTACAATCATAGTTTCTGCTGTTTTACTATCCAGTTCATTATTCTGGCAGCAGATAAACAATAGACTGAACAATGGCAGTATTCTTAATAGTGATTTCATAATCTCATAAATTAAATTAGTATTCTTTTATATGCTTAATAATTTTCTCCAATGTTTTAATTACAAATTCTTTGTCTTTTTCTTCCGGATTATATGACTTGCTCCTCACCGACTGGTATGACAAATTTCTCTTGAACGGCGTTGAGAGATATGGAACGATCGTCTTAAAGATTAGACTCATTGATTTTGCCTTAAGTATTCTCGTTTCGTCCGTTGCCCTTAAAATTAGTCCTATCTGGTCAGATGAAAGCGTACACTGAATTTTATTTTCCACTGTTTGATGAGATGGAATGGTATTTCTCCGAGAAAGTGGATGTGCTGATTCTTCAAATTCATCGCGACTCTGAAGAAAACTTATCTCAGAAGTAAACCAATTCTCCAAGACATCCTTAATATTCTGATGGCTGGCATCAAAGGTTATTTTTACATTAGAGTGTAATTGCTTGAAGTCTTTGAAAAACAGCAGCAGCAGATTCAATTTGGCTGAGTGATTTTCAGTGGCATAAATCTGTTCAGTCATTCTTTCCGTCAGAATTGAAATATATTGTACGGAATTAAAATTATGGTCAATCAGCAGTTCATCTAGCGGGGTGAAAATCGAAGGATTTTCCATATCACCCGAATGCTCCTCCAGAAGCTTTGAAAGTTCTCTAAAGTAAAGAATGCGCCGGTATGTAAGTTTCTTACCGTTGTCAGCCTCGATTGCATTCTGAAGTATTTTAACTACTCTTTTAATAGTCAATTTATCAGGCTCTGCGCTTAAATTTCTTTTATTAATTCTCTGCAGTTTTAACGCAAGTTCTTTTCTGCACACCATTAGATAGGTAATTGGTACTCTCTCATCGAGACTTAGAAAGTACGAAAACCTATCCTCAATGAAAGAAATGAGATAATCCAGATTTGTAATTAGAAGATCAGCAAGGCGTCTTATTTTTTCAGATTGAAGGACTTTCTCTGTTCTATTCTCTATTATGCTGTCGAGCAGAAAAATCAGTGTTGAATGATACTGCCTGACTGTGACACGAATATGTCTTTTCTTTTTTAATGAAAAAACTTCGTTTTTAAGATGCACTTGAATTTTAATGGATTCTTTGGGAATATTGTCAGAAATAACTTCAATATCGTTATCAGTCAGACTATCAATATTTGTGCTTAATGGATCAAATGTCTGCAGTATCAAAGAATCAAACCATTCTAATGGATATATATTATTCATCATAGTATAGCTTTTTTTGAAAAGTGCATTAACTACCCGCTTTTGAATTTCTCAATAAAATTGGCTCTGTATTCCGACGGCGATAATGAAGTATACTTTTTAAAAAATATTCCAAAAACTGATACACTTGCAAATTCCATTTCTTCCGCTATTTCGGAGAAACTTATCTGAACGTCTTCCAATAGAATTTTCGACTCACTGATAAGTGCTTCTATAATTAGTACTTTAGCGCTTTTTCCAGTTATTTCTTTTACCACTCTATTTAGATATATTGAGGTCATAAATAGAGCACCCGCATAAAACTGAACTTGATGCTGCTTTTTGTAGTGAATCGACAAAATAGTTAGAAACTGCATAACTATATTTTCTTTTCTAGTGAAGTTTGGTAGAACATTTGACGCATACTTTGCATATATTATTTTAAGCTCATAAAGGAATAGATTCAAACTTATTCGTAGAAGTTCACTTTCATACGCTTCTCTCTTTGCTTCTAGATTTACATAATAAATGAGTCTGTATATAAGCGATAAGACTGAATATTCATTTTCATCTAGAGAAGCTTTTATCGATTCTTTTCTGATAAAAAAATAGAAAGAATCAACTAGCTCTTTCTTTAGACAATTTCTAATGGCAAAATCAGATGAGAATGTAACAAGGTAAATTTGCGATTTATCACGGATCTCAAGAATATTACAGTCTGTATCTTTAGGAATTATAATAAGATCTCTCGTCGACAAATCTTGAATAATATCCTCAATTTTCAGTTTGAAACTGCCAGATCTAATAAGTAAAATTGCTAGATTTTCAGACATAAAAGAATCTTCCTTAGTTTGACACTGTTCATACTTTTTAATAAGATGAATGTCGAATCCGTCAATTGGACCATCTTCTATTTTTATATTAATTAAATTCTTTAGCATAACCCTATTTTTAAGGAACTTATTTGAATTAGTCAGTCTTTAAATTTTCTTCTTATAATTAAAAAAAAGAAGAAATACAGATTTGAGAGAGTTGTGATATAAAGCACGTATCCTGAAGTTCTACTAGTATTTCGTAAATTTTGGACATTATAGTTTAAGTCCTCTATTCCATCATAGAAAAATAGACCTAAGATGAAATAGAGACTTATTACATTTATTAAAATCAAAAGCGTGAATAAAATGCTTCGCAGTTTCATTTTTATAGGATTTTATAAATCAACCTAAGTTTATTTGAGCACATTTAGAAGAACTGCCAGATTAATAAATGTCATTTGGTTCTTTTTTAGGAACTCGCCTGATGGTCTATTTGTTACTGAAGTTTGCCAATCCGGATCTCGTTTTCTAGCTTCAGCATATAATGAATATCTTGAAATGGAAGAAACTTTCAAAATTGTATCTTTTTCATCTTCTTCCAAAAGTGAATCTACTACAATAGCTGATTCATATGTAACAATGTGGTCGTAAACTTCATCATAATCATCCTGCTGCTTGCTGATTAGATCTGCAATAAATGAATTCAGATTTACTTTTACTGCAATACTCAAATCGGAATTATCAATAATTTCCACAAGCTTTTCTTCAGGGTTTGCTAAAATTAAGAGAATTAATTCTGGTGTTATAGTAATGATACTTTTACCACTTTGTTTGTTATTAACTCTCTTATCAATCAAAAAAAGGATTTGATTAATTAGCTGTTCATTAGAAGTCGGATATCCATTTTTAGAAACATAAAAATCAAAATCATTGAAAAAATTAATACCTGTTTCTTCAAAAGGATTCAATGTGTTTAAGGCATAAATTGCTTTTTCATTTGTCTGCGGAGCAGAAGTGCTCTCAATTTCTGAATTATAATCTTGGTCAGCCGAACATGATAATAATAAAATTGCAGTCATGCTCATTAATAATAAATTTTTCATTTGATAATAGTTTGATGGTGAACGGGAATTTCCCAGTCCATTTCATCCGGATTGGCAGAACTTTAATTCAGCACTCTGCTAAACATTTTGCCATTGAATTCGAAACAAAACTATTTCGTTAAAAATCGTTCCGCAAGCCATTATGTGTGGATTTCCATGAATTTATAGTATGGATTTCATGGAAATCCATACTTCATTTTAACACAACAATTCCTTAACATTCAATAATTTAACCTATTTTTACAGTTGGCTTTAGCAAGATAATCCTGTAGCGGCAACTTTTTTTTTCAGGATTTATAATATCACAAAGAATTATCTAAAAAAACATTGCCCCTATGAAAAAAAATTTATTATTTGTAATGCTGCTTTGTGCTTTTTCTTTTGATTTCGGATTTGCACAGAAAAAAGAATTTAAAGCTTCTGATTCATTAAAAAATAAAAGTTACACGTACCTTGATGATCAATTATACAATCATCGAAAAGACAGTTCAAAAGCATCCGTTTATCTGCTAACCTATCTAAAAAAAGCCAAAAACGAGAAAAACTGGAAAGAGATAATTTTTGCTTATCAAAACTATCTTCATCATTCACCTGATAAAATGCGCATAATTTATGCAGACAGCATGATTTACACTGCTAAAAAGGCAGGAGATAATACGCTACTTGGTTCTTCATATCTTTCAAAAGGAATTGTATATTATGGACGTAAAGATTATGAGAATGCCTTTCAAAACTATATTAGAGCTAATAACTATATTTCTAGGTCAAATGATAAATACCTGATTAATAAAGTAAGATATCATATGGCCCAAATTAAATACTATCTTGGTTTTTACGATGAAGCTCTCGCGTTATTTAATGATTGCTTAACTTATTTTAAATTAGAAAACACCTCCGCCTATTTAAACACTCTTCACTCCATAGGTGTATGCTATAATAGAATTGGAAATTACGGTTTATGTTCTGAGATTAATAGAAAAGGGATTTATGAGGGTAAATCTCTGGGTCTTTCCGATATGGAGATTTATTTCATTCATTCGGATGGAATTAATGAATATTTCAAAAAAAATTATCAGTTAGCTATTTCTAAATTAGAATCTGTAGTTGAAAAAATAAAAGATAACAGAGATTTTGCTAATGAATCAGTCGGATATTTTTATATTGGAAAAAGTTTTTGGTCTCTAAGAAATAGAGACCAAGCCCTACCCTATTTATTAAACGTAGACAAAGCTTTTCAAGAAAAAAATTACATTAGACCAGATCTTCGGGAATCATACGAACTTCTCATTACTTATTACAAAAACAAAAAAGATCTTAGTAAGCAGATTTACTATATCGATCAGCTTCTCCGAGCAGATACTATACTTAACAATACCTACAAGTATTTAGTAACAAAAATACATAAGAATTACGATACTAAAGAATTGCTGATTGAGAAAGAAAAAATCCAAAATGAAAATAAAAAGATTCATAAAGAACTCGTAAAGGAGAAGCACTATGATCTAATTTTTGCAGGTATAATATTGGTGCTTTTTACAGTTTCGTTTTACCTCAACTATAGGCATCAAAAGAATAAAAAGTTCTATAGAAAGAAATTTGATGAGCTAATGCTTGAATTAAATACAAAACCTAAAGATAAAAAAGAATTGCCAAAAGAAAAATCTCCAACACTTGACATACCATCAGAAACAATTACTTTCATTTTGAATGGACTTCAGAGTTTTGAAGATTCTAAAAAATTTCTAGGAAAAGACCTTAGGCTCAATGTAGTAGCCAACATGCTTCACACAAACTCCAAATATCTCTACAAAGTCATTTCTCATTATAAAGGTAAGCGTTTCGTAGAATATATTAACGATCTTAAAATAAACTATATTATATCGTTACTAAACGATGATCGAATGTCCAGAAAATATAGCAATTCAGCTTTGGCTGAAGAGGCTGGTTTCAGCAGTACACAGCAATTTGCACTAGCATTCAAGCAGAAAACTCAAATGCCTGTTAATTTTTTCATTGAGCAGTTAAGTAAATAATTCATTTTATCGAACTTCTTATAATCTGAAACTTCTAAATTTGCTGACGTAATTAAAAAAACATGACATTATGAAAGATCTAATCGCAAAAATTAGTGCTGAGATTGAAACATTCAGAATAGAATCTGAATCTCTTTCTGAAAAAGGAATTAAAGCTGCTGGAGCAAGAGCTCGTAAATCTTCTTTAGAACTTGAAAAACTTTTAAAGGAGTTCAGAAAAGTTTCTATCGAGGAATCTAAAAAGTAACTTTTCCTTTTTTAAAATTTTTGCCTTTCAAATATTTGGAAGGCATTTTTATTTTTACAACAGTGCTATTTTTGATTAGTAATCTTTAAATCTTTATCAATTTCTTCTACACGTTTAAAAAATTCTGAAATTGATATTTCATAATAAGTACATATTTCGAAAAGTGTACTTATGCTAATATTCAAATTACCAGATTCATTTCTACCAATATGAATTGTCAGATTTTTATTAGCTTTAATATCGTTTGCAACTTTTTCTTGGGTCAAACCAGTTTTCAAGCGAAGTTCTTTAAGAACAAGCTTTACGGCTGTTAGAAGTCTATCATTTTTAATTTGTCCCATAATATACCAAAGCAACCAAGAAAAAAAATCACAAACAATGACATATTTGTCATTTTATTTTTTATCTTTACATCATACATTTTGTAAAAAATATTATTTTTGCGATTCTTCAAAAAAATATTGAAGCATTCGCTTTGAATCTCGGACGGAAAACTGGTAATTTTTAGCAACGGGATGATAAGTACGATGCTCACGTCTTTTGGCGTGGGCTCACTTATTGTTGCATGGTATACCAGTACCTCCGTTCGATAAGCTGAGTTCCGCGCCTTTTTTATTCTACTCATCTTTTTAATTCTTAGCAATTCTTTCTTTATTTTTCTATCGCATTAGTAGTATCTAACCTTGAAATAATAATGCCTGTGAATTAAAAAATTGTTGTTTGCTTTCTCTCAAAGCAAAAAAATGGCCCTCAACGGCAGCGACCAAACTAGCGCAGAGGACCTTAGCTAATCAAAATCAATTTAACTAACCAATCCCAATATTATGAATTATTTTTCATTCTACAAGGATGGGAAAGCACTTTATTGCCTCATATTAACGGCAGTTTTGTTCACTTTTTCATCAGCGTTTGCCGTTAATTCATCTCGGCATTTCAATTTTATTTTCCAACAGAATCAGATAAAAGGAACTGTTACAGATGGCTCTGTTCCTCTACCCGGAGTAGCGATTGGCGTAAAAGGTACTGGTAATAACTACTCTATTACAGACTATAACGGACAGTATATAATTAATGCTGGTGCTAACGACACTTTGATAGTTTCCTTTATGGGATTTAAAACTAAGAATGTCCCAATAAACAGAAGCACAAAAGTCGACATTACGCTACAATACGATACAACAACATTACAGGAAGTTCGGGTAAATGCTGGTTATTATTCCGTAAAGGAAAGTGACCGTACGGGGAGTATTGCTCGAATTACCTCCAAAGATATAGAAAATCAGCCCGTTGCAAACATTCTTGGTACTATGCAGGGAAGAATGGCGGGGGTAAATATTTTTCAGGACACAGGAATGCCTGGAGGTGGGTTTTCCATTCAAATAAGAGGTCAGAACAGCATACGAAACGACGCCAACAATCCTTTGTACATTATCGATGGCGTACCATATTCTTCGCAAAGCGTCGGAAGCACCTACACCTCAACTAATATGCCTTCCCAGAACAGTCCACTTAACAGCATCAACCCGTCGGACATTGAATCTATAGAGGTGCTGAAGGATGCTGATGCGACATCAATTTACGGATCGCGCGGAGCAAACGGCGTTGTTCTGATAACAACCAAAAAAGGAAAATCCGGTAAAACCTCCTTTACTGCCCAATACGATTATGGTCTTGGAAAAGTCACAAGATTTAAAGATGTTCTCTCTACGCCAGATTACCTAGCCATGAGAAGAGAAGCTTTTGCAAATGATGGTGTAGTTAACTACCCGGCCTCAGCATATGACGTAAACGGCACTTGGGATCAGAGCAGAAATACCGACTGGCAGAAAGAGCTTATTGGAGGTACTTCCCAATACACTAATGTGCAGGCATCACTTGCTGGAGGCTCACAACAAACGCAATTTATGCTGAGTGGAAACTACCACAGGGAAACCACCGTATTTCCAGGCAGTTTTGACTATGTAAAAGCAGGCAGCCATCTTAGCCTGAATCATAAATCACTGGATAAAAGATTCCGACTAGCATTTTCAGTTTTGTACAGTGCTCAATTCAGCACCCTCCCATCTTCCGACTTGAGCCAGACCGCCGCAAAACTTGCTCCTAATGCCCCTCCACTTTATGATTCTTTGGGAAACCTTAACTGGGAGAACAATACCTTTGATAATCCGATTGCCTTTTTTGAAGGGAAGACAAAGGGAGATACATATGATCTGATTGTAAACGCAATGCTCTCTTATGAACTGGGAGCCGGCTTTAGCCTCAGCAGCAGTTTTGGATACACAAGCCTGAACCAGCTGCAACTAAACCTGCAGCCTTCCACAATTTTCAACCCTTCTTACGGACTGGGTAGCGAGCTGTCTTCTGTATTCACCAACAATATGAACAGAAATTCATGGATTGCTGAACCACAGCTGAAATGGAAAAAAAACTATAGAAAAGCTGCATTGGAAGCCCTTGCCGGAACCACATTTCAGCAGCAACAGGGAAGTAATCTTGTGACCTATGCAGTTGGTTTTGCTAATAATCATCTTTTAGAGAATCCTGCATCGGCCTCAACAACGACAATAATGAGCAGTGATGAGAACCTGTACAGATACAATTCGATTTTTGCAAGGTTCAATTTCAATTGGACAGGAAAATATATTGTTAACCTGACCTGCAGGCGTGACGGCTCAAGCAGATTCGGTCCGGGAAGGCAGTTTGCCGACTTTGGCGCTGCTGCTGCTGCTTGGGTTTTCAGCGAAGAAGAGGTCGTTAAGGAAAACCTTGGTTTTTTAAGCTTTGGAAAATTGCGTGCCAGCTACGGTACAAGTGGCAGTGACCAGATAGGCGATTATCAATATCTGGACACCTACAGTTCTTCGGGTTATAATTATCAAGGAATTTCAGGAATCCAGCCCAGCAGACTATTTAATCCATATTTTGGATGGGAGGTTAACAAAAAACTCGAAGTAGCTATTGAGACTGGTTTTTTTGAAGATAGGCTTTTTCTGACTGTCGCATGGTTCAGAAACCGTTCTTCAAATCAGCTTGTGGGTATACCGCTTCCCGGTACTACAGGATTTCAATCCATTCAGTCCAACCTTGATGCCGTGGTTCAGAACAAGGGACTGGAATTTACTTTAAGAACCGTTAATATCAAAAACAGTGCATTCAGCTGGACAACAAATTTCAATCTGACTAATACCCAAAATGAACTTTTATCTTACCCCGGACTTGAAGCATCCACTTATAAAAACAGATATGTGGTCGGAGAGCCACTCAATATTCAGAAGGTTTACCATTATATGGGTATTGATCCCATTAAGGGCATTTACTTGTTCGAAGACGTTAATGGCGATGGTGCAATAAGCGCCGCCATTGATAAACAGACAATTAAAAATCTGAATCCCAAATTTTACGGTGGCCTTCAGAATACGATCCGCTTCGGTAATCTTGAATTTGATTTCCTTTTTCAATTCGTGAAGCAGGAAAACTTTAATGAGAATTCAGGGAATGCGATGCCGGGCACAATGAACAACCAGCCTTCGGGAGTTCTCGCACACTGGCTGAATCCCGGCGATGAGGGGCCGTATCAGGGCTACAGCAACAGTAACGGCACTCGCAGCCTGGCAAACACAAGGTTGTCACAGAGCGATGCGGCAATAAGCGATGCCTCTTATATCCGTTTAAAAAACATTTCGCTCTCCTACAAGCTGCCTCAGGAATGGACAAAAAAAATGACTTGCAGACTGAGTATTCAGGGACAGAATGTCCTAACCTTTACCAATTACAGGGGAATAGATCCTGAATTTAAGATTACAGGATACCTGCCTCCGCTACGAATTTACACAACCAGTATACAGATAAATTTTTAATCCTTGCCGAGATGAAAACATTAAATTTAAAAAAATTCCATTTTGCAGTGCTTGCATCATATGCGGGCCTGATTATCTCATGTTCAAATTTTACGGACATAGATCTGCCAGATACCCAGCTTTCTTCTGATGTCATATTTGAAGATAAAGGAACTGCAAATGCAGCCGTCACAAATATCTATTCAAAAATAAGGGAGAGCGGGCTTCTGACGGGAAACAGATCAGGACTCTCCGCTGAACTCGGGCTATATGCGGATGAACTTCAGTTTTATGGACTCTCAGGCACCGCACAAGCCAATTTTTACAACAACACCCTCTTTGCAACTGGTTCCGAAATCGCAGAATTATGGAATAGCAGCTACAGTCAGATTTATGCTGCAAATGCAGTACTCGAAGGAGTTGATAAATCAACCTCTTTGAGTGATGCCGATAAGCGCAGCTTTAGAGGCGAAGCTTTGTTTTCACGGGGATTAATTCATTTTTATCTCTTAAACTCTTTTGGCCCCATACCCTTTATAAGCACAACGGATTACAAAACAAACAGCAAGGTTAGACGAATGGCTGAAAGTGAGGTTTATGCATTGGTTAAGAAAGATCTTGAAGCCGCCGCCGGGTTACTGCCTGTGGAATATATAGGGACCGACAGGGTGAGGCCGAATAAATTTGCAGCAAAAGCTCTTATTGCCCGAGTATGCCTTTATTTGGAACTTTGGGAGGAAGCATCAGATAATGCATCAGCCGTCTTAAACCAGACCAGCTTATACAAATGGCCGCAGTCAAATGAAGGAGTTTTCCTGAAGGAAAGTAGCTCAACAATTTGGCAGCTCATGCCTTCCCGGGCAGGTTTAAATACCTACGAAGGGAACAGTTTTATTTTTCTGCAGGGACCTCCTCCTAATTCCGCAGTTTCCTCTGATCTGGTAAATGCTTTTACTGACATTGATCTTCGCAAAAAGAACTGGCTAAAGGCAGTCTCTGACGGAACCACAACCTGGTATCATCCCTTTAAATACAAAAAGCAGTCTTCAACAGCATCTTCAGTGGAATATTCCATAGTGCTTAGGACTTCAGAGCAGTACCTTATCAGGGCAGAAAGCCGGGCTCATTCGGGGGATCTTATCGGCGCAAAACAGGATCTGAACAAGGTCAGAAATCTGGCAGGACTAGCAGACACCCCTGCCGAAACTGTCCAGCAGATGATCGATGCTGTAATGCAGGAACGACGTCTGGAATTATTTAGCGAATTCGGCCACCGTTTCTTTGACCTGAAAAGGACCGGCAGGCTAGATATCGTTCTTTCAGCGAAAAAACCGCAGTGGAAAACTAGCTGCCGTGTCCTGCCTATCCCGCAGTCAGAACTTTTGCTAAATTCAAATCTTACCCAGAATGCAGATTATTAAGAACTTTTACAATTGTTGCCTTTTCAGGATTTCCTGTTTCATTTTTTGGTTAGTATTCTGTCCCCGCGCTGCGGGGCAGATTGACCAAAAACGCATGCTCACAATTAATGATTATAAATTGTGGAATTTATTAATTCCAGATAAAATATCGGAATCTGGACGATGGGCCAGCTATCGCATAAGGTATGACTACCAGCAGTGCGACACACTGTATGTCCAAACTATTCAAGGACATAAAAAATATGTCTTCCCCGGAGGAAAAGAGGGCATATTTAACGGAGAGCTGGATTTTGCCTGTATTACAAAAGATACACTGCAACTTCTCAACCTTGACACGGGCAAACTTACTACTAAGGCTCGAGCAGTCAGCTTTAAATTTTCAAAAAACCGCAAGTTTATTGCCGTCATTTATAAAACCTCAGACCAAAAGTTTTCACTTGAGATCGCCGATAGAACAGGAAGAATCTTCTTTAGGGAGTCGCAAATTACCAGCTACGTTTTTGACCCAGATCTGAATGGCATGCTTTACGCAACTCAAGAAAATAAAAAATCGGGCATTGCAATGCTGTTTTTTAAGGATTCCGTCATGCATAGACAGGTTTTAGATAATCATACGGACGCTTTTCAGAACCTGATTTGGAAAAAAGAGTCCGTCGCATTTATAGAAAATAAGCCAAATAATGCTTCTCTGTATAGTTTCGAAATAAAAAAAAATAAACTTAGCATTTTAGATCCCCTTCTCGCGGAAGGTTATCCAGATGGTATGAAAATCTCCTGCGAAATATATCAAAATCCAATTCCGTCCCTTGACGGAACATTGGTGTTTTTCTGGATTAAAGAACCGGACGCTGAAGCACTTAAGGGCAGTCCGGAAGATGTGCAGATCTGGAACTCGAAAGACAGGCTAATTACGGGCTATAAAAATTATGCGCCATTTCCCAAGTGGGCAGATAAAATGGCGGCATGGAATATCAAAAACGGGTCTGTTCGCCAGATTACCACTAAAGAATTACCAAGCGGTTTCTTGAGCGCGGATTATAGACATGCATTTGTATATGATCCTGCTGCATATGAACCTCAGACCAGACAGAATTGTCCGTATGATTTATATGCATTGGATATAATGAACGGCCAAAAGGAGCTAATTTCAGCACGTTATCCAGCTGAAACAAAACCCGAAGGTTCTCCGGATGGAAAGCATCTCTGCTATGCCAGAGACGGGCACTGGTGGATTTACAATATCTCTCAAAATAAAAGCACTTGCCTCACATCAGGAATCACTGCATCTTTCTTTGTGGAAGACCTTGACAGACCTGCTGTGGAAGCTTACTACGGGCTTGCGGGATGGACAGAAAATAATGAAGTGATGCTCTATGACAAATTTGACATCTGGAGCATTTCATTTGACGCCAAAGAAAAAAAAAGGCTGACCAGAGGAAGGGAAATCGGGAAGGTTTACAGAATTAAAGCTTTTGATGACAGCAGGTATTACGATGACACGCACGCGGGAAAACATCTCTTTGATCTCCGAAAAGGGCTGCTTCTTGCATCGTCCAGCAGAGATACAGGTGAAACCGGACTAAGCCGTTGGAATGAGCAGTCAGGCATGAAAGATTATCTTTGGGAAGACCGAAAGATTTCACAGATAAGCAAAGCTGAAAAAAAGGACCTCTACATGTTTGTAGAGCAGAGTTTTGTTAATGCTCCCAGGCTGATGATTTATGATTCGCAAGCAAAAGAAATATTTCAGAGCAACGCCCAGCAGAAGCATTTTTTATGGGGCAAAAATGAGCCTATTGAATATATGATGGACGGCAAAAAAGTCAAAGCTATTTTGTTCTATCCCGCCGAATTTGAAAAAGGAAAAAAATACCCCATGGTTCTCCGAATTTACGAGCGACAGTTTTCATTTCTCAATGACTATCAAAATCCTTCCCTATTAATGGGAACGGGATTCAATGTAACCAATTATACGGCTAATGGATATTTTGTCCTATTGCCTGACATTATTTATGAGTATGGAAACCTAAAAGAATCTGTCACAAAGAGCCTGCTCTCGGCAGTTGATGCTGCCGTTGCAAAGGGAGATATAGAAGCAGACAGGATAGGTCTTATCGGACATTCTTTCGGAGGCTATGAGACCGGTCTGGTCATCACCCAGACAGACCGTTTTGCTGCTGCTGTTGCAGGTGCCGCCTGCACTGACCTGATCAGCACTTATCTCGATGTCGGTATATCGTTTGGAAGACCCGCTTTTTTCAGAACAGAAAACCATCAACTTAGAATAGGCAGATCACTATTTGAGGACATGCCTGCATATATTCAGAATTCGCCCGTACTTCTAGCTGATAAAATAAATACACCGCTTTTAGGCTGGACAGGTGAGGATGACAGACAGGTCAATTCGATGCAGAGTATGGAATTTTATCTTGCATTTCGACGTCTCAATAAGCCGCACACCCTTCTTATTTATCCACATGAAGGTCATGAAATACGTAAAAGGGAAAATCAGATTGACCTTAGCAGACGTGTCATGGAATGGTTTGATCATTACCTGAAAAACGACAGAAATATGGAGTGGATGCAACGTGATTTTAAACGTTGACAATAAAAAAACCGCCGCCTTTTAAAAGGGGCGGCGGTACATTTTCAAGCACTTTTTAGTTAGGAGTGCTTCTCTTAAGTGGTACATTACAATTTGCAGTATTTGCGTACAATTGCGTTTCATCGTCTGGAGCTTTGCAGTCCTCATCTAAACCGTCATCACAATTTTGAACTGCGAGACATTGAAAAGGACTGTTGATGCGCTGATAGCCCATCTGGATTGCAGATTTAGAACTTCCATTCAATGGACTGGTGCTTGCAGCACTGGCGAGTCCAAATGCAACTACTGCCATCGGCAGAACGGTTTTTAAAACATTAGATTTCATAATATAAAATTTTTAATGATTAGCGATCTACTCTTTTTTACAGGTTTTCGATCATTGTCCTGCTATTTGGCCAATAGATTGTCTGTATGTGTTATTTGTATATTTCGATGTAATCTGTGAATCTATCTTATAGCAGATAATTTGATTGCCCATCAGTGTATAAAGCCTGTCATTATAAACTATAAAACTTTTCATTTTGCTGCCTTCAATATTTTGGATTGTAAAGCTTAACAGATAGCTTTTTGCCGGCAGATCGTAAACATCAATGATGCTTGATCTTTTCCACATTCTGTCATCCTCATATCTTCCCGGAATTGCGGATTTTACAAACAGCAGGTTTTTGTATACACTGCTGTTTTTATTTACAAACTGAGGAGGGCTCGAAAATTGCCTCTGCTGGTGCTTTGAGTCTTTAGTTATGCTCAGCTTCGCTCTGGTTATGGTATCTATCGTAGTTCCCCTCGAGGTAATTTTTAAATTTTTGTCCGCAATCGTAAACTGGTTACGATAAGCATACAGATAAATTATCCTATCTATTCCCTCACTGTAAAGAAGCTGCCCTTCGGTATCAAAAACACCGTCAAACTGTTTCTGAAGGATTTCAGGGTTTAGGATAGTCCTAGGTGGATTTCCAATATTGATGACCCCCAGAACTCTGTCGCCGTTTTTTTTGCTGTAGGTCTCTACCGCAATTGCTGTAGAATCAAGGGCCAGCGCATTCCCAAAGTATTCGCCGCTCCTGTGTACAAGACTTGCCTTCCAGTTGTTGGTTCTTCCCCTGAAAATACATGGAACAGTGCCGTCAGAGACAAAAAAGTAAGGACTTCTAACGTTGATTTTGACGCCTCTAAACGGAAGGTCTTTGTCGTTTAAATCGATCATTGCACTATGGGATTTAATTAACTGTGTATCTATTGTCGTCACCATCAGAGGCGCAGTGATATTTCCTAAATATACCTTTGAGCTGTCGGCCCCTGCAAAATAGAAAGAGTTTAGCTTCAAGTCTAATGAAGAGGTTTGTGTGACAGGCGAATGAGGAAAACGTCTTGTGAGTTTATTATGGAAATGCACAATATTTTCAGACAATAAAAATAAGATCGTAACTGAAGCAGTTCCCATTATAGTGATTGCAGAAATCATCTTTAAAACCATCCTTGTTCTGACAAAATTTCCTTTGAACTTCCTGCTTTTGCTGTACAGGAAAATTCCAATAATTCCAAGGCATACGAAAATCATATTAAAAATCAAATGCGATTTCCAATCAAGCTTCTCCAGCACACCTCCGCAGGAGCATGGTACAAAAGCTGTAAAGTTTAAGATCATATAAATGTAGACTGTAAACATCATCATCAATGCATAGGCAGAATAAAGCCCGACCAATCTGTATCTGGGAACAATTAACAAAAGGCATATCAGGGCCTCCGCTGCCGGCACCAGCACTGCAAACCAATCCGCAAAAGCACTCAAAAGCGGAGATTGTCCCAATTCTATTTTAAAATGCTCAAAGTCGAACAATTTGCTTGCACCGGCATACACGAATAAGAGCACAAAAAGAAGGCAGATTACCTCGACAATTATATTTTTAAAGTTTACATTTAGTTTCATATTAAAAAAGTTATTACAGTTTCACTGATTTTAATTATACAAATTAAAACCTATACAAATGTAAATCCCCAAATTGAAAGAAAACACATCAAAAACAAACCAAAAAACATCAAAACCATACCAATTTACATTTCCAAATTCATTCAATAAAAAATGCTTCACAGAAAAAATCCGCAAAGCATTTACTTTTTTTAATCTTTTTTTAATTACGCTTTCACGTCCTCAATAAAACTCAAAAGCTTCTGATTGAGTTCTACAAGTCCCGCTTTCTGGAGGCATTCCTGTGAGACGCTTTTCAGTTCCAATAGTTCCTCCTCTGCCATGCTTCCCATAAGGCTTCCTTCATCTTTTTCCAGCAGCACTCCCCTGTCAATGAAGTGGCATAAAAGCAGTACATTTTTGCGTGAAATTTTCAGATCAATCTTCACCGGCTCACTCATGCCAGGGATGCTCAATACGGTATCGAACACCTTGGCAGCATAATTCTTTGCACTCATAATTTCATCGTTTTTAAATTAATAAATCAAAGCCTAAAGTTAGTGATGACAGTTTAAAGCATCATAAGCAAAATTTACCCATGATGGGATGCTTTGGAATTTACTGCATAAATTCGTCTGAATATTTGAAAGAAGTCTGAGTTTTTATGCAGACTCTGTAAGATTGCCAAGCCTTGCTGCAATCTGCAAGATGTCCGGTTGTATCACAACCGATATCTTGCTGCCTCTCTGCTCGGAACTCGCTGGCAGTGAAAACTGGAAGATTTCGAATGTCGAATGAAAAAGAAAAATGATGAAAGACGATAAAAAAAACAGAAACAGATGGCTTCATTTAAGGCTGAATGAGCAGGAATATAATATCCTTCAGAAATATTTTGCAGACTCTCTCTGCCCAAAACTGAGTGATTTTGCCCGAAAAAATCTGCTCCGAAAACCTGTTGTTTTAAAATACAGAAACGAATCTCTTGATGAGATGATAGCTGAATTAACTAGACTCAGAACAGAGCTGAATCCCATTGGAAATAATTTTAATCAGGCAGTGAAAAAGCTGCACTCCCTTTCACATATTACTGATTTCAAAATGTGGATTATGGGTTTTGAAACAGATAAAAAAATGCTTTTCAGTTCTATTGAAGATATTAGAATGACTATCCGAAATCTTGCAGAAAAATGGTTGCAGTCATAAACACAGGTCAATCGGTCAGAAGCATTTTCAATTACAATGAAAATAAAGTAGAAGCAGGAAAAGCAATACTTATAGGAGAAGGAAATTATCCTGTAGAAGCCTCCAAGCTTCACAAAGATTCAAGGCTGAAACTTCTTTTAAAACAGCTGGAATTAAATACAAATGTCAAGCGCGGAAGTGTGCACATCTCACTCAATTTTGATTCCTCTGATAACAATATTCCTAAAGAAAAGCTGATGAAAATTGCGCATTCCTATATGGAAAAAATCGGGTTCGGATTCCAGCCATATCTGGTCTACCAGCATCATGATGCAGGACATCCCCACATCCATATCGTCTCTGTAAAAGTGAAGTCTGACGGAAAGAGAATTGACATGCAGAACATAGGCAGGAACCAATCTGAAACAGCTCGTAAAGAAATTGAAAAGGCATTCAATCTGGTTCCTGCACAGTCCTGCCAAAAGGAAAAGATCCTGAAAATAAAACCTGCGCAAAGCAGTGTTATAAAGTATGGAACAGCTGAAACTAAAAAAGCAATTACTGCTGTATTAAACGCAGTAATTCCTAATTATAAATATACAACCGTAGGAGAATTAAATGCAGTGCTGAATCTTTATAACGTTACTGCATTGCAGGGTAGCAAAGATTCACGAATGTTTCTCCATAAAGGTCTGGCGTACCAGATTCTGAACGATAAGAGACAGCCTGTGGGTGTTCCCTTAAAAGCCAGCAGCTTTTACATGAAACCTACCCTTGCTTATCTCGAAATAAAATTTGCGGCAAATAAGATTGGGAGAAATTCCCATTTAAAGAGAGTAAAAAATGCGGTTGATCTCGCCTTTATACAGAACAGGATAAAGTCAATTTCTGATCTCGACAGAATTCTTATTCAAGATGGAATTAAAACTGCTGAACGAAGAAATGAACTGGGGATCCTTTATGGCTTAACCTATATAGACCATAAGACCAAATGTGTTTTTAATGGAAGCTCACTAGGAAAGACTTACTCTGCTTCCGGCATACAAGAACGCTGCGGCTTCAAATGTTTTAACACCGGCAGAACCGCCGTTAAAATTCTGGAGGACAACGCATTAAAAGATAAACCACTGCAGTCTTCATTTATTTCTGCTGGCGAGCTGCAGAGGATAATTGATTCGGTGATACAGCCTGAGTTTTCAGCTGATTTTGTTCCCTCTCAGCTGAAAAGAAAAAAGAAACGAAAAAAAGGAAAAGGACAGTCCGATTATTAACTAAAAAACTAAGACTATGCAGACAGGTGAAAATGAACAGGCGCTTAGAAAAATTTTGGATATGACAAGGCTTATCAGCATGATATTGTTAGGTCTTCATTTCTATTATTACGGATATACTGTGTTTAAAATATGGGGACTGGTAAACAGCTTCAGCGATAAACTGATGGGGAATATTTTCCGCACTGGACTTTTTGATTATTTTCATTTATCCAAGCTGTTTTCTTTGGGATTTTTATGCATTTCCCTGCTTGGGGCAAAGGGTAGAAAAAATGAAAAGCTGGAATTCAAAAATGCATTCTGGTATATTGCTTTGGGACTCTTTACTTATTTTTTGAGTTACTTTTTTTTAATCACGCAGTCCACTGTGGAAAATAAACTCGTTCTCTATATGCTGTGCACTGCTGCTGGATATCTGCTCCTGCTGTCAGGGGGAACACAGCTTTCAAGAATCATAAGAAGAAATCTCAGCCTCAAGGATATTTTCAACAGGGAAAATGAAACATTTCCGCAGGAAGAAAGGCTGCTTGAAAATGAATATTCCATTAACCTGCCGGCACAGTATAATCTAAAAACCAAAGTGCGAAAAAGCTGGATCAATATCATAAATCCTTTTCGGGGAATCTTGGTTGCAGGAACCCCGGGCTCTGGAAAATCCTATTTCGTGATCCGTCATATTATTACCCAGCACATACGCAAAGGCTTCTCAATGTTTGTATATGATTTTAAGTTTGATGACCTCAGCATAATAGCCTATAATACTTGGCTTCAGAACAGGCATTTATACAAGGTTGAACCGAAATTCTATGTCATTAATTTTGATGACCTGAGCCGCACGCACAGATGCAATCCCCTTGATCCAAAATCAATGGAGGACATAACAGATGCAGCTGAATCAGCACGCACTATTCTTCTGGGATTAAACCGTGAATGGATAAAAAAGCAGGGAGACTTTTTCGTTGAATCGCCTATCAATTTTCTTTCTGCTGTTATATGGTACCTGCGTAAATACAATAATGGTGAATTCTGCACCCTGCCTCATGTAATTGAACTCATGCAGGTTGAATATAACAGTCTTTTTACGCTGTTGAGAACCGAAAAAGAAATCGAGATTTTGATAGATCCATTTGTCAGTGCCTATCTTAATAATGTCATGGAGCAGCTGGAGGGTCAGATAGCCTCAGCTAAGATATCAATGGCAAGGCTTTCCAGTGCACAGCTTTACTATGTGCTCTCTGGAAATGACTTCACACTTGACATTAATAATCCTGAAGACCCTAAGATCGTATGCATGGGAAACAACCCGCTAAAAATCCAGACATATGGTGCAGTACTCTCGCTTTATGTAAGCAGGCTCATCAAGCAGGTGAACCAGAAAGACAGAATTAAAAGCAGTCTCATATTTGATGAATTCCCGACTATCTATCTCAACAATATGGACAGCCTGATAGCGACAGCTCGAAGCAACAAAGTAAGTACCTGTCTGGGAATTCAGGACTTCAGCCAGCTGCGCAAAGATTACGGCCGCGAACAGGCGGACGTCATACTCAATATCACAGGTAATATCATAAGCGGACAGGTGAACGGCGATACTGCCAAACAGCTTTCTGAACGCTTTGGAAAAATAATGCAGGACCGCGAGAGCATTTCCATAAACAGCTCGGATACGTCAATCAGCAGATCAAAACAATTGGAAGCAGCTGTTCCAGCTTCGAAGATTTCCTGTTTAAGTTCCGGTGAATTTGTCGGTATAACTGCCGATAATCCTGACTGTAAAATAGAACTCAAAACATTTCATTCCGAAATAATCAATGATCACGAGCAGCTTAAAAATGAAGAAAACTCATATCAGAGAATCAGCCCGGTGCGAATTATTAACAATAACATGATTGAACGCAATTATCTTCAGATTAAGGAGGATATATCCGAAATTGTAAATTCAGAAATGGAACGTCTTATACATGATCCTGCCCTGTCTCATTTAGTGATCAAAAAGAAAAAATAATGCCCCGTTACTTTAATTGTTTTCTTGAAGTAGATTAAAGAAAAATATTTTTTAGCTGCCAGATTCTTCTATAAGCTGCAGTGTTTTCTCGTCCTGTTCGCCATTGTAATATTTTTCAAGCACCTGCCTAAAATAGTCTGGTGCATCAGCCAGCAGTCCGAACAGTGTCATGGATGATTTCAGTTTTCTCTCATCTGGCTTTCCGAAAATCTCCAGTGCAGTTTTTCCTTGCTGCTGCAGTAGCGCTTTTGAAATTTCAATAAGACGTTTTCCCAAAACCGGATGGTTAAGATACTCCGCTGCTTCATCAAGGTTCTTTAGTCCATAATACACATTGTATTCTTTAAAGCCCAAACCTCTGATTTGGGGAAAGACAAACCACATCCAATGGCTTTGCTTTTTTCCTTTTTTAATTTCATCCAAAGCCTGCTGGTAAACATTTTCCTGAGCTGATAAATAACGTCCAATACCGTCATCTAAATTCATAACTGTTCATTTTTTAAAATACTTCCTGATACATCAGTTCAATTGTTATCTCTTTTTTTGCTGATCCCTCTTCTATGAATATTGTTGTCCATCTAGGCACGAAATTTTCAATCAGAAAATGGAATGCATTCAAAATCTCTTCTGCGGAACTTTCCAGACCAATCCCCAGATTCTTTTGAAAGCCGATGATTCGAAAGAGCACTCCGTTTTCCAAAAGCTCGTCGTTTCCATCTGCTGTATTGTCTGGCGCCGGACCAAAGTAGATAATTTCTGTCCTGCTGTCCCAAAGCAGTTCCAAAAGATCTCCACGCACCGTTAAAAACAGGCATTCATCAGTTAAATTAAAAGGGACTTGCAAATTCTTTGCCCTTATCGTAAGTGCCAGATCCTCAAATTGTGCTTCCATAAGTATGAACCCATTGCTCCTATAGTTTTTGCGTAAATTATTGGAATCAGTCCAGGATTCCCTGACCGAATGTCTTTTCAATTTGAAATACGTAGCTTTTCAATATTGGAGTCGCTAAGAAAAAGCGGCTGACCGCTGCCGCTTTCGCATCGAGCTTCTGATTGTCAAAGCTTCGCTCCAGCAGTTGTGTATAATCCTTAAGCTGGCCCTCATCCATTAATTTACGAAAATCCCTTTCTGTATTTACATACGATTTGAGCATGGGAAAATCATTATTGTTATCCAGTTCATAACGTTCGACCCCGGATTTTAGTTCAAGAAACTGCTTTCTGAAAAGACCCAGGACTTCCTGCATGTTATTTCCATATAAGATATTTGGTATCAGTCCAGCTTTATAATTCGCAAAATGCTCTGGTGAAGCAAGCGGATCTGCCAGATACCTCTCAAAGGTCTGAATCCGGTATATATAATCTGCCTCAAAAAGATTAGTATCCTGATAATCAACATTCATACAATGCGGTAATTAAGTTGAATATAAAAATAGCGAATTTTTAATTGCATCCGACTTTAAAAGATGCCGCTTCAATTTCAGCACCTTACATCTCTTATCTTTTGCGCAAATCATAAACTGTCAAGAAAGGAATGTCTGGGGTTTTAAACTCTTGAAATTTATTGCGTAAATTTGTAGAAGCAGCGCTTTTTATGAAGAGGCTTTATGCTAAATATCTTGAATATGACCGATCCGATATTAGAAAATTTAAATCCCAAACAGCTTCAGGCAGTGAAAACGACTGAAGGCTATGTACGTGTTATTGCAGGTGCCGGGTCAGGAAAAACGAAAGCACTGACTTCGCGTTTTGCCTACATCGTTGACAGGCTGGGAATCAACTCATCCAATATCCTCTGTGTAACCTTTACCAACAAGGCGGCGCAGGAAATGAAAAAGAGAGTCAAGGCACTGATCGGCGACCTTTATGATGTCAGCTTCATAACCACCTACCACGGCTTCTGCGTTAGGTTTCTACGGGAAGAAATCAACAAAATACACTATCCGAAGAATTTTATCATACTGGATGCCGAAGACCAGAAAACGATCCTTCGGGATGTATTCGCTGAAATGGAGATCAATTCCAAAAACCTAACGTTCAAGCAGGTCTTAAGATTTATCTCCAAACAGAAAAGCACCTCGGATTACCTGAGTTACATGATTGAAAATAACAGCTTCACTGCTGATGAAAAAGACACGCTGTCCAGCCAAGTTTACCAGAAATACCTTGATAAGCAGAAGCGTAATTATGCATTGGATTTTGATGACCTGATCCATTTTACGGCCTTTATCTTAGACAGTAACCCGGATGTGCTTTCCAAATGGCAGGAAATGATGCATTATATACAAGTGGATGAGGCCCAGGACAGTTCCGACAGCCAGTTTCATCTGGTGGAAATGCTTTCGCGTGTTCACCAAAACTTATTTCTTGTTGGTGATCCCGATCAGACAATCTATGAATGGAGGGGTGCTAAACCCGAATACCTTGTGGAATTTGACAGGATGTTTCCTGATGCAGAGACCATAATAATGAACCAGAATTACCGCTCCACGCCGAACATCCTCAAAGTTGGCAACCATATCATCAAAAACAACAAGGTAAGGGTAGATAAGGATATGGTCACTGACAATCCCGAAGGAGTGGAAGTGGTTCATTTTCACGGCAAAAATGATTTTGAGGAAACACTCTGGGTGGCATCGGAAATCAAAGAAATTCTTAAAACAGAAAAAGCTTCCTATTCCGATATAACCATTTTATACCGTTCCAACCATCTTTCCAGAAACATTGAGCAGGCACTTATAAAGGAAAACATTCCATATGCCATATTTGGCGGTGTGCGTTTTTTCGAACGAAAGGAAATCAAAGATGTGCTTTCCTTTTTAAGGCTTATTGTCCAAGGGGATAATTTCTCATTCCTGCGCATGTTCAACCATCCCTCCCGCGGGCTTGGCAAAAAATTTCTTGAAAGGCTCAGCTTTCTCGCTGCGGAGCAGAACCTCTCCCTTCTTGAGGCGCTACATCGTAATATTGAAGATAAAGAACTCAATAAGAAAGCGGCTGCAGATTTTCTGGCACTGGTTTCAGAACTTAAAAAAGAGGCAGATCAGAATTCCATCTCGGATCTGGTTAAAATCATACTCGATAAAAGCGGGCTCTCTGAACTCTACCGCAAGGATGGAGACGAAGACAGGCTTGAAAATATAAAAGAGCTCGTAACTTCTATGATGCTATTGGAGAAAGAAAATAACAGCCCTGTCAATATTGTAGAGTACCTTCAGGAAATAGCACTGTATACCGATCTTGATAAAGATACCGAAAACCAGGATAAGGTTCGTCTGATGACCATCCATATCTCTAAAGGTCTTGAATTTCCATATGTATTCCTTTGCGGTTTTACCGAAGGGGTGCTGCCAAGCGCGCTATCGATTAAAGAAAGGAGAAAACGTGCAATTGAGGAGGAAAGAAGACTGATGTACGTGGCGGTTACCAGAGCCGAAAAGAGGTTTTATATGACCGACTCGGAAGGGTTTAATTTTACCACCGGCCTCAATAAATATCCTTCAAGGTTTTTATTTGAAATTAAAGAAGAATTTTATGTGAGGAAGGTAAAACTTTCCGCTGCAATTCTGCAGGCCTCACAATCCTCTAGCGCAGCTGCCAAAAACAGCGAAGATATGGCATTTAAGCAGGGTGATTATGTAATGCATCCAGTATGGAATAGAGGAAGGATAGAATCCGTTGATCTGGAGAAAAACCAGTACATCGTTCACTTCTTTGAAATGGAAAAGGAAAAACCAATTGATTTTGCTTTTCGCTTTCTTACAGCCGCGTCAGATTCCCAAGAGGATTCCGCATCGCCCGCCGATTTGCTTGATCTGCACGAAAACTTGAAAAATATGCCCGATCCCTTTAAAGATAATGATTCTTCTAATGGCGTTTTTGAAAAGGACCGCAATTCTTCAGACATATTTGACGCAGGTGCTGATAGCAGTGAAAAAAAATGGCCGGAATAAATAATAGCTTAATACTCTGGTAATATTACACTGGCACCCAATGCAGAACTGTTATTGCCCTGGATTTTCCATACCGTCGATAATCTTACCCACTTCTGTCTCGGTGGCTTTAAGCCTGCCCTGGCAGAAGGCAATTAATTCCGATGCCCTCTTAACTTTGGATGCAAGCTCATCCACTGAAATAGTCTCATTTTCTATTTCTTTTGAAATGGCAGTCAGCTCACTCCAAGCTGCTTCATAGGTCAGTTTCTCTTCCATCATATTGTATTTTTTCCCTAACGGTGCTTTTTAGTATGGTATCATAAAGAATTACCTCTATATCATCCCCTTCTTTTATATTTTCTGTGCTGCTGGCAATCCCGCCGCCTGCTCTTACGATGGCATAGCCTTTCTTAAGTATGTTCTGCGGTGACATCAGCCTGATGCTTTTCTGCATATGTTCCAGATGCAGGCTTTTGGTTTTAAGATATCCTGACGTAAATCGTTTTAAGTTTCCTGCAAGATAATCGAGATCACTTCTTTTACGGGCAAGCATTCTGCTCGAAATCTGCGTTGTACTCTGTGCTTTTAGCGACAGTTTTTGGCTGTACAGATAAAGTATGCTTCTGGAGTCCGCTGCAAGCTTTTGATTGGCAGTCGCAAGCTTTTGCTTAAAAACATCTAAAAGACCCGTTGCATTTCTGGAGATATTTCTTTTAAGTTCTTCAAGCATTCTGAAATGGCTCAGAAAAAGCTGCTGCGATCTGATTACGATATTCTGCTGCAGCGAAAGCAGCCTCATTTCAAAGCTTCGGTTGTGGGCAATAATAAACTCTGCTGCTTTTGTGGGAGTTTTGGTATTGGTATGCGCCATAAGATCCACTATGGAGACATTTTTCTGGTGCCCGATTCCCGTTATGACAGGAATTGGAAATTTAGCTACGGCACGTCCTATCTGATAATTGTCAAAAATCAAAAAGTCTGACTGTGCTCCTCCTCCCCTTATAATGACAATAGCATCATACGGTATGCCGGTATTGTACACTTCTATCAGCTTATTTAAAAATAGTTTTGCGTTGTTGTCTCCCTGCACTACGGTATAATATTCATCAGCCTGAAAAGAATAGCCAAAATCATTATGCTTCAGAGTATGCCTGAAATCTTCATTACCTGCCGAATTGCTGGCTGATATGACTGCTACTCTCTGAATGACAAGCGGCAGCTGGAGACGGCTGTTTAGCGTAGAGTAGCTATCTTGTATTTTTGTGATAAAATCATTTTCTGCTTCCAGTCTTTTCAAGGTGGCATTGCGCTGCTGCTCGAGAACACCCAGCGTGAAATTGGCATCTATATCCAGAACGTTTACCGAAAGTCCGTAAAGTGCGTGGTAATCCACACTTACCTGTACCAGCACATGAAGATTGTTCGTGAAAATCTGCCCTGTCTTCTTTTGAAAATCCAACAGCCGTACCGCACCTTCCCCCCACGCCTTTCCCATAATCTTGGCTGTAATCGCACTGTTTTTCTCCCCTTTCTCAACCAGCTCAAAGTAATGGATCTTTTTATCAGCCTTATAGGTGTGGCTGGTCACATCTGCAACTACCCAGTAAGTGCGTCCCTTGAACCGCTCACTTATAGTCTGATGGATCTGATAGTTTAGCTGAGAGAGTGTGATATAGTTTTCCGGTCCCATAAAGTTAAGGTGAAACTGCTTCCTTTTGCTGTGATTATTCCGCCCTGCTAAGGTATGGATAATCCGTAAAATTCTAAAACATTAAAATCTGTTGGACTTTTTCAATTAAAACGGATTAAAAGAGCCGCGAAAATAGCACCCGCAGGCTCCTGCATGCGCATAACGGCTGCGCCGCCCTTCGGGACTTATAGCACTCCGGATCCTTTATCGGATGCTTGATTTTGTGCTTTCTTTTTTCCCGTTTTTCTTTTGAAAAATTTCATGCGGGCTAGAGAAAAAACAGATAAACATTCACTTAAAATTTTACATCATGGAAATCTCAGGACGAATTACAAAGGATGCCGTAACGGCAAAAGTTTCAAATGACAGGGAGGTGGTAAATTTCTCCATCGCAGTCAACGATAGCTACAGACCTAAAGGGTCTAGCGAACTTAAAAAGATTGTGACCTACATCGACTGCTCGTATTGGATGGGCTCCAAAATGGCGCAATGGCTTAAAAAAGGCACTATGGTCGAACTCTTCGGGCGCATCGGTCTGAATGTCTACACCAATGCCGAAGGCAAAGCGCTCGGCTCGCTGACCTTTCACACCAGTAATATCAAAATACTGGTTTTCCCTAAAACAGAAAATGCCTCAGCTGTTCCCGCAGTGCAGAAGAAAAGCACGTCTAAAGACGAACCTGACGACCTGCCTTTCTAAATCATGTACACATTATTTTTTATACACGCCTAAAGACAATATTATGCAAGCCTTATCAAAATCCAACTACAGCGAATACCGTGTAGCCGATGCCTTTAATGAGATAATCCTCAAAAGCATCACTTCCTATAATGGAAAAAAAAGAGAACAGCTGAAATCATTTTTTCTTGACCTGCAGCAAGGGGGCTGCGTGAGTGGTATGATTTCCGAATTTATCTATCACGCAGACTGCAAAGAATTTTACATCGAGCATATCGATGACCTTGAAAATATCAGAACCGAACTCGAAGAGGCAATTGGCGAAGCGATTGAAAACCGATTCCAAGCCCCACACTACACTTTTGTATGCTGGCTCTGCTTTGAAGAATACTGCTATGACCTCTATTCAAGGCTTTTTGAATAACAGTTCAATCTTAAATCTTCTCTTATGAAAGCATCCGAAAAATTTAAGAACGCCATAGAAAGCTACCTGACCGAAAAAGCGCAGAACGATACTGCTTTTGCGCCTGCCTTTGCCAAGCAGTCCAAAAACCTTGAAAGCTGTTTGAATTACATTTTCGGCGAGGTCAAAAAAACAGGGGAATGCGCCTTTGACAATCAGGAAATCTTTGACATGGCGGTAAAGTACTATACAGACGACAGCATTGGAACACCCGCTCCTATCCAATGCAGAGCCTCAGTAAGCCCACCTGTAAAGGCGGACTTATTTTCAACTGCTCCCGCAGTTTCTCAAACCGCAGTCCAAAAAACGGAAACCGTTCAACCCGTGAAGCCTGCACCGAAAACCTTAACCCTCTTTGACCTATGACACCGAAAACCATCATCGAGAAACAGATTACTGAATTAAGCAGTACTCTGAAACCCATTACTTCACAAATGCAGTCTTGGGCAGAAAAAAATATTTTCCTGAAATGGGCGGTGCTTTCATGGGGAAAATTTCATTGTCTGCAATGCACCCATTCGTGGAAACCTGACAGCGAAAGCCAATCCTGCAAAAATTATATCAACTGCACAGCTTGTCAGGGCAGGCTTAAAATGCACCAATACAATCAGGTACATTTCAGGGAAATCGAATACTTCGCCGTTACCGATACCTGCCAAGGGTATCAGGTGGTGCGCATCATCTGTTCGCACAAGAACATGAAAAAGAATGTTCTTCCCGACTATTCCCATAGCGAAGTCATGCAGCATTGGATAAGTTCCAAAGGGGAAGTGCGCACCATCTCAAGAAGCACAAATGTTTTTTCCCAAGCTTATGATGCGTGGAAGTATTATTCCCCTTTAGAAATCCGCCCTAAAAGTTTTCAAAGCACACCGAAGTACCGCATCAATCCCTACAAGGTTTATCCAAATCTCAATGTGATTCCGCTTTTGAAAAGAAACGGTTTTAAAACTTCCACCTGTGGCATCGCCCCGCAGATACTCTTTACCGCACTTTTAAAAGACCCCATTGCAGAAACTCTTTTAAAATCGGCGCAGAATTCTCTGCTCAAACATTATCTTACTTCACACCAGCAGCATCTGCGTGAAAACTGGCAGGCTGTAAAAATCTGTCTTAAGCACCGCTATCAAATTCAGGACATCAAAATTTGGGAGGATTATATTGCCCTGCTCCGATGGTTTAAAAAAGACATCAGCTCCCCTGCGCTTGTCTGCCCTGAAAATTTAGACGAGGCGCATGACAGGCTTGTCGCCAAAAAAAGGGAGATTCAAAGAAGAAAGTATCTTGCGCAGATGCGCGCTGAAATACAGAAAGCAGAGCCGATTTATGAAAACGATAAAAAACAGTTCTTCGGACTTTCTTTTACCGATAATGACCTGACCGTAAAAGTCCTTAACCGTGTGCAGGATTTTCTCGAAGAGGGCGACACGCTCCACCACTGCGTATTTACCAACGAATATTACAAAAAGAAAGATTCCCTTATCCTTTCGGCACAGATTGAAAACAGACCCGTGGAAACCATTGAAATCTCCCTTTCAAGAATGGAAATTATCCAGTGCAGGGGACTTCGAAATAAAGCCACTAAACACCACAGCAGGATTCTGAGGATTATCCGTAGAAACCTGCCTGAGATTGCCAAACGGTTGAAAAAACAGAAAAAGAAGACCGCTTCCGCTTAAACCATTTTACTATTTACACCGCAGACTTGTACTGCGGTTTTTTTTTGGCGCGCAGACACTTTAAGGCGAACGGGGCAGTCCTGGTTTAGGGGCTATTGCGGATGTTAAGTCAATTTCATCACAAAGTTCGGACACGGCTTTCGGTTCTCCGCAAAAAATTCCCCCATAAATGCAGGGCTGCACTCCTGCTTTATTGCGTTGCTTTCTGCGTTCGCTCAGCCCTGCCCGGGCAGCGGTGCTGTAATTAATCTTAAAACTACAGCGGCTATGAAAAATCAAAATCAAAACACAGACTGGCAGAAAGTATCAGAAATCGAACTGATCTATAAAACCAAAGTAAAAAGTGCTGACAGACCCTATATCAGCTCTTCCAAAGATGCTTACCGAATTCTTGTTGACAGCTGGGATCCCGGCAAAATAGAATTCTTTGAGCAGTTCAAAGTGCTTTTGCTCAACCAGTCCAATAGGGTTCTGGGAATCTACGAGGTTTCCTCAGGAGGCATTGCAGGGACTGTGGTTGATATGCGCCTGCTTTTCGCGGCAGCACTGAAAGCTGCCGCCGTCGGGATCATCATCACCCACAACCATCCCTCAGGAAAGACATTCCCTTCCGAGGCCGACAGAAATATTACCCGAAAAATCCATGAAGCCGGAAAACTGCTGGATATTCCGCTGCTTGACCACCTGATCGTCACACCTGAAACCTATTACTCTTTTGCAGATGAAGGCGCCCTATAAGGGCGTTTTCATCTTTCATGCCCTTGTGCTGTTTCGCTTTTTTTAAGTAATTTTGCCCTATGAATCCTGAAGAAATAAAACGATACTTTGAAGCCTCGCCGCCGCCGAAAGAAGTAGACTGGAAACCGTGGGCAAAAATTACCGACTCGCAGGTTTTCCTCAACAGCTGTTATACAGGCATCAAAAATTTTAACGGAAATATTGAAAGATGCCCTGCCTGGTGGCATCTAAAAGATTTTTATCTGCTTATCAAACGCAATGGATCTCAGGAAAAACCAATAGATAACCCAGACGAGACAGAGACAGCATCTTAATTTGGAAGCGTTTTAAGATTTCTTTTTAGTAGTGGAAAATCTCATTATTTTTAAATATTGGCAAACACCCTTAAATCAGAAGAAATTGGTTCTCTTTCTTTTTTACTGAATGCCAGTCCATCTCAAATATTCTTTGGAGCAGGTTTTTCAAACCTTGAAACGTACTAGGTTTTACTGCGTACAAATCTGCCCCCAGTTCATAGCTGAGTTCAATGTTTTCAGGACTTCTGCTGGTGGATAGCATTATGATTCTGACTTTTTTGAGCTGTCCGCTGGTACTGCGGATTTCTCGCAGGCATTCAAAACCGTTTTTACCGGGCATATTAATGTCCAGAAAGATAATTTCAGGTTGTTTATCGGGATTCTGCAAAAGCTTGTCCAGCAGCTCGCTTCCATCAGCTGCCGTATTTACCAAGGCAGGAAGTTTCAGATCAGATACAGCATCAATGAAGAGCATTCTGTCGTCTTCATCATCATCTGCTAAGAAGATATTTTTAAGGGAATTGAATGCCTCAGACATAACTCATATTTTTTGGCTGTGCAGCAATTAACAATATTCAAATATAAAGATTTTTAGTATAAAAAAAACACTAAATAGTTCATTATACTGTATTGTAGGAAAAGAATAACAGTATATCTTGAATATTTTCCGGCAATAAAAATACATATTCAGCTTGAGCTTTACCTTTATTGTATGCCCGCTGTAAATTCTTAATAATGCTTTTATCCGCGTATTCTCGGATCTCTTTGAATCCCCATAAAATCAGGATTTTTAAATTTTGTTATTATTTAGAACAAATTATTTTTAAAAATTGTTATTACCTGTACTAATTTTGATCAGTATAAAATGATTAAGATTATGAGCCGGGCTATTGTACACATTGACATGAACACGTTTTTCGTATCCTGCGAAAGGCTGACCAATTCTGAACTTAACGGCATACCGCTTATCATCGGCGGCGGTGACAGAGGCGTTGTGGCTTCGTGCTCTTATGAAGCCAGAAAATTCGGCGTGCGTTCCGCTATGCCGATTCATATGGCCATGAAGCTATGTCCGCAGGCCAAAATTATGAAAGGCGACATGGAACTCTACTCCAGGCTTTCCCATGACATTACTGAAATCATTCAGGAAAAAGCGCCCGTGGTGGAAAAAGCCAGCATTGATGAATTTTATCTGGACATTACCGGCATGGATAAATTCTACGGGAGCTACAGATGGACTGATGAGCTCGCACAGCGAATCACAAAAGAAACGGGGCTTCCCCTTACCTTTGCGCTTTCGGTCAACAAAACCGTTTCGAAGATCGGAACTGGCGAGGGAAAGCAGAAGCAGAACCTGGAGATTCCCGAGCATCTGGTGCAGTCTTTTTTGAATCCGCTCTCTATCCGAAAAATCCCGATGGTCGGCCAGAAAACCTTTGAGCTTCTTTCGAGAATCGGAATCCGCACCATCCGGACACTCTCTGAAATGCCAGCCGAATCCCTGCAGCAGATGATCGGCAAAAACGGAACAGAACTCTGGAAAAAAGCCAATGGAATTGACAACAATCCTGTGGAACCCTACACGGAAAGAAAGTCAATATCAACCGAACATACCTTTTCACAGGACACCATTGATGTATTAAAGCTGAATAGGATTCTGCAGGGCATGGTGGAGAAACTGGCCTATCAGCTGCGCGCCGAAGAATGGCTTACCTCAACAGTGACCGTCAAAATCAGGTACGCCAATTTTGATACCGAAACCAAACAGTCAAGGGTGCCGTACACCTCGGCGGATCATATTCTGAGCCAGACGGTGACCGATCTCTTTACCAAGCTCTACCAGCGCCGAATGAGGCTGCGCCTCATCGGAGTACGTTTCAGCGGCCTTGTCAGGGGAACCTATCAGATTGACCTTTTCAATGATACCGAGGAAATGCTGGCACTCTATCAGGCTATGGACAGAATGAAGACCCGTTACGGCTTTGATGCCGTGATGCGCTGCGCCGGCGCCTCTTTCAAACCCAACAACAAAGACGAAATTTTAAAACGCAAAAAATAAATCATGTTTCTCAACTGCCACTCTTTTCATTCCCTGCGCTACGGCACCATTCCGCTGGATGATCTGATCAGACAGGCAGCCGAGTGCGGTGTCACTGCTGCTGCTTTGACCGACATCAATACCGTAACAGGGATTTATGATTTTATAAAAGGCTGTGAAGCCTCAGGCATAAAACCATTAATTGGAATAGAATTCCGCTGCAGACACAAATTCCGCTATATAGGGCTTGCCAAAAATGCTGCAGGGCTTGCCCAGATGAACCGCTTTCTGACCGATTATAATTTCAGCGGTGCTCCCCTGCCGGAAAAAGCTCCGTCTTTTGAATCGGTGTATTTTATCTATACGCTGGAAAATGCGCCTGCACAGCTCGGCGAGAATGAATTTATCGGCATTGAGCCTGACCAGCTCGGCAGGCTTTTTATGCCCGAACTTAAAAAGAAGATTTCCAAGATGGTTATCCTGCGACCTGTGGTATTCCGAACCAAAAGGGAATACAACCTGCACAGGATACTGCGCGCCGTTGACCTCAATGAGCTTCTATCCAAACTTGGGCCTGATGACTGCTGCAGAAAATCTAATATGATGATTCCCGAAGCGGAACTTATCGGGCTGTATAAAGACTATCCACAGATCATCCAAAATACCCGATTAATAATTGAGAACTGTAATTTTAAGTACGATTTCGAAAGCCCGAAAAACAAAAGGCATTACACTAAAAATAAAAAAGGGGACATTGCCCTTCTGACCACCCTTGCCGAGGAAGGTCTGGTATGGCGTTACGGAAGGCATAACGCTGAAGCAAAAGCGCGTGTGGAGAAAGAGCTTAAAGTGATCAATGATCTTGAATTCAGTGGCTATTTTCTCATTACTTGGGATATCATACGCTACAGCAACAGCCGCGGTTTTCTGCATATCGGAAGAGGTTCGGGCGCTAACAGCATTATTGCCTACTGTCTGGGAATAACGGACATCTGCCCTTTGGAGCTTGACCTGTATTTTGAGCGCTTTCTGAATGAAAACCGCAAAAGCCCTCCTGATTTTGATATCGACTGGTCTTGGAAAGAGCGTGATGTGATCCTGAAATACATCTTCGACCGCTACGGTTATGAAAATGTGGCGTTTTGCGGCACTAATGTGGAATTCAAATACCGCTCGATTTTTCGCGAGGTCGGCAAAGTTTTCGGACTTCCGAAAGACGAGCTGGATATGCTGGCAAAAAATCCCATGAAGCTCCACCAGACCAATTCCATTGTCAAATTGGTGCAGGAATACGGCATGATGCTGGAGAAATATCCCAATATGCGGAGCATGCATTCCTGCGGAATCCTGATCTCGGAAGAACCGCTTACCAATTACACGCCGCTGGAAATGCCTCCAAAAGGTTTTCCCATCGTGCTCTTTGATATGCATACGGCTGAAGATATCGGTTTTGATAAATTTGATATATTGAGCCAGAGAGGCATCGGACATATTGATGACACGGTAAAAATAATTGAGCAGAACAGAGGCATCCGCATCAATATCCGGGACACGAGAATCTCAAAAAACGAACAGTCCGCAAACGTCTATCTTGCAGAAGGGCGAACCATAGGATGCTTTTACATTGAAAGCCCTGCTATGCGTGGGCTTTTGCGACGTCTGAAATGCAATAACTATAAAACACTTGTGGCTGCCTCTTCCATTATACGTCCTGGAGTGGCACAGTCAGGGATGATGAAAGAGTATATCTTCCGACATAACAACCCGTCAAGATTTGAATATTTTCATCCGGTCTTTGAAAAGGAACTAGGAGAAACTTACGGCATTATGGTGTATCAGGAAGACGTGATAAAAATTGCCCTGCATTATGGCGGGCTCTCAGCCGCCGATGGAGATATCTTAAGGCGTGCCATGTCGGGCAAGGGACGCTCAAAAGCCGCTTTGCAGAGAGTAAAGGACGATTTCTTTATTGCGGCCGCGGCAAAAGGGCATCCCGAAGCGCTGAGCCAGGAAATCTACCGACAGATCGAATCCTTTGCAGGCTATTCCTTCTGCAAGGCGCACTCCGCATCCTATGCGGTGGAAAGCTACCAGAGCCTTTATCTGAAGGTGCACTACCCTGTTGAATTTATGGTAGCCGTAATCAATAATCAGGGAGGATTTTACCGCACGGAAATCTACGTGCACGAAGCCAGAATGGCGGGAGCTGTTATCCATACCCCATGCGTGAATAAAAGCGGATATGAAACTGTGCTTTACGGCAGCCATATCTATCTGGGCTTTATGCACCTGCAGGGGCTGGATTCCAAACTCTCGCAGTTCATCGCTTATGAGCGCGAGAGAAACGGAGTTTATAAATCACTCGAAGATTTCATAAACAGGGTTCCCATGGGTATTGAGAATATAAAGGTACTTATTTTCATTGGCGCATTCCGCTTTACGGGAAAAACCAAAAATCAGCTGCTGGTACAGGTAAGCCTTCTGATGAATAATTTCAAGCCCGAGAACCGCGGGCTTATGCTCATTGAACAGCCAGCAAAAGAATTTAAGCTGCCTGTTCTGGAGCGCTCTGTATTTGAAGATGCTTTTGATGAAATCGAGCTTCTGAATTTTCCGGTTTCCTGCACCGTTTTTGATCTGCTCAAGACCAGATTCCGAGGGGATATCATGGTGCGCGATCTTCTGAAATATCATAAAAAGCAGGTCCGCATGCTGGCTTACCTCATCTCGACCAAGCAGGTGCCTACCAAAAGGGGCAATATGTATTTCGGGACGTGGATCGATCATGAGGGAGCCTATTTTGATACGGCGCATTTTCCAGACAGTCTGGTAAATAACCCGTTTCAGGGAGGAGGCTGCTACCTGCTTTTGGGGACTGTGGAAATTGATTATCATTTTCCGACGATCACCATTTCCAGAATGGCGAAAATGCCTTTCATTCCTGATCCGAGATATTCTGACTCGGAAAAAAGGTATACCACACAGCACAATATCAAACAGGATGTCAGCAGCACACACCGCCAGCCTTATCCGCAGGATCATGAAATTAATCTGCCGCGTCACAGAATGAAATTTTGACAATTTAGTTATGCAATATCCTAAGAATGAATTAATTTTGATAGAGAAGCAAAAACAGAAAGAGGAAAAAAAGCATACCATACATCAGTTTTCTGCTGTTCCTTTTCCGAAGCTTTTGTTTTCGCTGCTCGTTTTCTTTTATAAGTCTTTCGATGCGTTTAATGTCTATTGGGCAAGTTTCCATAAGATAGTTTATTCAAACTTAAGCTGTATGAAAAAGACAAAAGCCCTTAAAATGGCAAATTAGTATCAGGATAAGACATTTTTAAAACAGCCTTAAAACGGAAAATTATGTGTTATTATACCCAGCAGAATGCCTCGATAGAAGATCTCAAAAGACGCTTTAATGCGGAACTCGACAATGAGGAAACCTATCTGCAGTCGGATTTTATAAACGGGTTCTCCCATCCAAATATTCCTGTGATACTGAATTCCTCTCCGCATCTAATCACAACGGATTATACTTGGGGGCTGCTGCCTTCCTGGGCAAAAGACATTGAGTTCAGGAAAAACACCCTTAATGCCCGCATTGAAACCATTGACGAGAAAGCATCATTCAAAAATATAACGCACAACCGCTGCCTGATAATTGCATCCGCCTATTACGAATGGCATTGGAATGATGAAAAGGGAAAAAGCAAGGACAAATACCAGATCAACTCGCAGGATGATGAAATCTTCACTTTTGCAGGTTTGTATTCGTCCTGGAGGGATCCCGTTACAGATGAAATTAAAAAAACCTATACCATGGTAACTACAAAAGCCAACAGACTAATGGACTTTATACACAACCACAAACACAGAATGCCCATTATGCTCAAAAAGCAGGATGAAACAGCTTGGTTGGACCAGTCTGTGGCTATTTCCGAATTTGCTTATCCTTATGAGGGAAATTTAATTGCTTTACAAATATAAAAAAACGGGCATGGAAGAAATTGATTATTTTAAAGGGCTTACAAATCAAGAATTTATAGATTATTACAAAATGGATCTTTACTCACCTATAGAAATTACCCTTTATACCTATCCGCATGAATTTGCAGAAGAAGATCCTCTGCCAATTGAGCATATTAACAGATGTAGGTTAATTTTATATGACTATATTTATAATGCCTATCAAAGTGCAGCATTTGAAAGACGACAACATCAAAAGAATATGTATCCCGTAAAAAAAGTAGACAATAGCGCGACAAAAATCAATGAAATCAAAATTGAAGAAACTAAGTCGAAAAAAATGGAACGATATGTACATGAAAAAAAAATACAGGAAGAGGCAGTCACTACAAAGATACAGGAACTGGAGCCTGAGCTGAGCTTCATAACCGATGAATATATAAAAAAAATAAAGTTAAACCTTGTAAACCTTTAATGAATAAAATCAATTCTGTATTTGTTAAGACAATGATAATTAGAGATACATGAAAATATACTTTATACTGGTCTTTAATTTAAGTTCAACTGACAAATCAATTAGATTAAAAAGAAGTTTATCCTCTTCATCTTCAGATAAGACATTATAATCTTTGGCCAGCTTAGTTTTAAAATAAAATTCAAAATACGAAATTCCTGCGCTTACCTTTTTCACATCACTTTCAATATAATTTTGCGGATGCTCGATCTCCAAACCAAGGTATACGATCACGCTATTCCTCTGTTTATAAAAGATGTCACAACGAGTAATGAAAATATCTTAAGAATCCCTATTCTAGTTGCGGAAAATCTCTGCATATAATTGCAAATGTTTTATTATTTTATAACGTAAAAAAACTGACTTTAAATCAGTTACTGATATTATATTTTATTACGGAAACACGTAATTAAATAATAATTAAAAATTATAAATTACAAGCAGAAAAAAATCGTATTCAAATTAAACCGAACAACTATTATGACATTAAAATCCATAAGCCGCGAAAAATTTGACAATTATGATTTTATGAGATTTTCGACATTTTCTGCAAAGGAATATTACTGGTTTGCAGATGATGATGCAAATATCATAGGATCGGTTTTATTGGATAATTACGATAAGGACTGGAGTTATATAATTCTCGCAAAGGAAGAAGATGGAACCTATGCCCTGGCGGATATTGCAGTATCAATCGAAATGGAAGAAAATGCCGTTGAAAAATTAACTCAGAAAATGATCGAATATGCTGAAATTGGAAAAATCGAAAAGAATTTATACCACTCAAACTTATTTGATCCAAAATCATCTATTATAATTACTGAAATGGATGACGTAGTGAAGAAATACTTTAAAAGTCATCCTGAAAAAATGTACGAAATGAATCCCCGAAAATTCGAAGAATTGATTGCAGCAATATTTAAAGACCTCGGCTATGCAGTTGAATTGACGAAAGCTACCCGTGACGGCGGTCGTGATATAATTGCAAGCATTAGCACAGCTGCAACAAATTTTCTTGCTTATGTAGAATGCAAAAGGTATGCTCCTGATAGAAAAGTAGATGTTGGAATAATTAGAGATGTTGCTGGAGTACAATATATTCACAAACCTTCAAAAAGTATAATTGTAACCACTGGTTACTTTACAAAAGATGCAATTGAAACAGCAAAACAGATTGAAAACCAGCTTGATTTAAAAGATTTCTCAGATATCAAGACTTGGCTGGAGAAATATTAAGAATAAGCTAATATTTTACTAATCAATAAATCGAGCCTGTTTTCAGCCGTCAAATTCTTTATCCTTTTTTTTAATTATTATCACAATAGTATGACCGAAATAAATTGGAATATCTTTAAGGCAAAATTTTACCAGCGCGAATCAGCTGTATTTGAAAACCTTTCATATCATATGTTCTGCCTCGAACATAATAAGCCTTATGGTATCTTTAGATTTAAAAACCAGACCGGCATAGAGGTCGAGCCAATAAATATAGATGATCAAGTTATAGGATTTCAATCTAAATTCTATGATGTGAAACTGGCTGATAAAAAAGATGATCTGATAGATTCGCTTGAAAAAGCCAAATCAAAAAATCCGCTTTTAACGACACTATACATATATGTCAATAAGGAGTTTTCTGAAAGCAGGATCAAGACACTCAAGGAACCGAAGTATAAATCGGAGATTGAATCAGCTGCCAAAAAACTCAAAATCAAAATCATCTGGAAAGTTCCAAGCAATTTCGAGATACAGCTTGCCAATCCACAAAACTTCCACATTGCAGAGTATTATTTTAGTGATGCATCTAATATTGTAGATTTCCTAAATGGAATTAGCGCCCATTCGGAAAATATTCTTTACTCAATTCAAAATGATATAAAATATCGAGACAAGATAATTCATATTACGCGCACCGATTTAATGTCACAGCTAAAAGATTCTGCGACAAAATTAAAAATCGTTAATGGAGACGGCGGCTGCGGCAAAACAGCTTTGATCAAAGAATATTACAGGGAATTTAAGGGAATACAGCCTATTTATGTATTTAAAGCTTTGGAATTCGATGTGCAGAATATGCAGGATGTATTCAAGCAGTATGGTGATAAAACATTCGTGGACTTTTTACAAATTCATAAAAATGATTCCTCTAAAGTAGTTGTCATCGATTCTGCCGAGAGCCTTTCCGAAATCAACAATAGAGAAGTCTTTAAGGAGTTCCTGGCAGGGCTCATTCAGGATGAGTGGCAGATTATTTTCACCACCAGAAATGATTACCTTGATGACCTGAAATTTCAGTTTGTCGACATTTATCGGGTTTCCTTCCAATCAATTTTCATTGATAATCCTACTATTGAAGTCCTTCAGGAATTAGCGGAACAAAACCACTTTGTTCTCCCAGCCGAAACATCATTTCGAAATTTGCTTTGCAATCTATTTTACCTTGACGAGTATTTGTCAAATTATGATGCGTTCGAAGCAAATACCACCTCATTGCACTTCAAGGAAATCCTTTGGAACAAAAAAATTCAAAATTCAGGCATAAAAAGTAAAAACATTCATATCCTCAGAGAAAACTGCTTCCTAGATATTGTTAAAGAAAGAGTGGATACAGGAAAGTTTTTTACCACTGCGGAAAACTGTTCTGGCGAAGTCCTTGCTCTTTTGATGCATGATGAAATAATCAAGTACGATTCCAGCAACGGCGGATATTTTATAACTCACGATATATATGAGGAATGGGCTTTGGAAGTAATTATTTCAAGAGCTTTCAGACAGTCATCAAATTATGAGGAATTCTTTATTCTTATTGGAAATTCACTGCCTATCAGAAGGTCTTTCCGTAAATGGCTATCGGGAAAGATAACTGATTCAGCCTTGGATATAGAAAATTTTATAAGCAGAAGTGTCAATGGTTCCAAGATAAGCAGTTTTTGGAAAGATGAAATCTTCATCACACTTCTACTTGCTGAAAATTCACAAATATTTTTCAATCGATTTCATGACCTGATTTTAAGGGATAATTTCCGCTATCTCAAAAAGATAGTCTTTTTATTGCGCATTGCATGCAAGGATGTTGACGAAACCCATAATCTATTATATCAGGATTATGATCTAAAACATTTTTTTACCAGACCAAAAGGAAAAGGATGGAATTGCGTAATAAGATTGATTTTTGAGAATCTTCAATCTTTTGACTCACAAAATATTGATTTCCTTATGCCTGTTCTCGTAGAATGGACCCGTAAAAACCCTACCGGCGAGACAACTTCACAAGCAGGCCAAATTGCCCTGATTATCTATAAAAAAATTGAAACGGATGAGGAATTCAAATATCTCCATATTGAAAAAAATCTCATTGAAATAATTCTCAACTCATCGTTAGAAATAAAAGACAGAATGGAATCTTTAATCGATGAAATCTTAATGAAGGAATATTCAAGAAGAGACTTGCCTTATTTTGATTTAGTAGATAAAATTCTAACAGCTAAATACGAGAATTACGTAATTATAAACAGTATGCCTGATCGCATTATCGCTCTGGCAAGGAAATGCTGGATTGACACTAAAGAATACAAAACGCAATTTTATTCAGATGCAAGTTTTGGCTTAGAAAGATATTACGGAATACGACATTCAAGCCGATCGGAATATTCTCCGGCAAGCGCTTACCAGACTCCTGTTTACCATCTTTTGGAAAAGGACTTTCTTCTAACTTTGAATTTCATCATTGAACTTGTTAACGGATCTGTTTTGAATTTCAATAATTCTAAATATAAAAATAGCTTGGAGAAATTCCAATTGAATTTCCCAGAGGATAAGATTCATTCTCAGTTCATAAGCACTGAATTATGGTGCATGTACAGAGGTTTTGGCAATTCGCCCGAACTGCTGCAGTCTATACATATGGCTTTAGAAAAGTATCTCTTAGTAAAAGCCCCAATTACAGATGATAAAATAATCGAGACTTGTCTGCTTTTCATGATTAAGACATCTAATTCTGCTTCCATTACGGCTATTGCTTCAAGTATAGTTAAAGCATATCCCGGCAAATATTTTAATATTGAAAAAATCCTATTCTCCTCTCCTGAAATTCTACTTCAGGATAGAATTTGCACATTTTCAGAAGAACGAAACGCTAACTTTTATCAAAGAGGATGGAATTCAGACTCACAATATTACAATAGGGAAAGATATGAGGCCCGAAACCAGCCCCATAGAAAAAAAAGTTTGGAATCAATGATGGTCAGTTACCAATTGTTTTACAACCCGTCCGCCACTGATGAAACAGCATCCCATAGAATTAAATCCGTTCACGAAATTATAGATCAACTTTATTCACGTTTTCCTGAAAAAAAAGGCTCCTCAGATGACTATATGATTAAAAGACTACTGATTTCAAAGCTTGATGGAAGAAAAATGTCACCAGTAATTGAAGAAAAAAACGACCAGACCATTATCAACTTAAATTCTGAAATTGAAAACGACCTTAAAGAACACAGCGAGGAAGCACTTAAAGCAGTTTCTCAGTTTTCAAGATACTACCCTTTAAAAAACTGGTCACATAATAAATTCGACAACCGCAATGAAGCGGGCAGTACGGAAATATATGATCATTCGCCTGAACTTGCCTTAAAGCAGGCCAAAGAACTGCTTGATGATCTCAACTCTGGTGCAGAAAATAGAAATTCCGAAGTGCCGGCATATGTGTGCGCTGCCCTATTAAAGGAGTTTTCTGAAAAATTGCCCCAGCTGGATCTTAACTACTGCTGTGAAGTAGTCTTTAGCTATGCCAACCTTCATCTGAAACAAGATTACGGCTACCAGATGTCAGACGGCGTGGAGGTCGCCATAAGTGCACTTCCTAAAATCGGCCAGCTATTTCCTGATAGGATGCCTGATATCAAAATAATTTTACTGCTGACTCTCTTTGATGATCACCCTTTAGGCGCATATAAGAGAATCTGCGATTATGCCATTGAAACCATCAATGGAGATCTACTTGCAATCCATGGTGAATTAAATCATCTATTCATAACGGGATTTCTGAAATTTAAGCCTTTATTAGATGCCGAAAGGCATAAAAAACCAAGCCGTTGGAATAAAAAAGAAAACCATCTCGGGATGTTTATGAAAAAACACGCCAAGGAAATCAAAAAATTCAGTACTCTCGACTTATCGCTTAATTACCACGATATTGCCACGCATCCTTTAGAGCATCTGGAAATCATTTTCAACCTGATACCCGTAGACACACAGAATCAGGAGCTTCTAGATATAATATCAATAATTTCCCCGATCGCTTCTCGAGATCTGCTCGTTAAAGATACGGACTATTCAATGCAGTATCATTTCCGTACAAGATTTTTTAATAGATATGCAGTCTTTTTATTAGAAAGAAAGCAGAACTGCATTTCGGCTTTCATAGATCCATTTAAGAATCATTTAACCGATAGCCAGGAATCCATCTATTTTATCCGAGAAATAATTTCTGCACAGGACCAGTATAATAAATACGAAAATTTTTGGAAGATTTGGGATCGCTTATACAGTGCAGTTCTGATAATCTCAAAAACGAAGACCAGCCGTTATGCCTCAGAACTAATACAAATGTATTTGCTGGCAGACTATATTTGGGGTTCTGGTAAGAAAGAATGGCACAGCCTACAAGATCGGGACAAACAATTTTACCAGAATATTGTGGATGACTTGGGTCAAAGACCAGAAACATTAAACTCGTTCTCAAAAATTCTTACTAGCATTGGAAGCCATTTTCTAAATGATGGAATCGGATGGCTTAGTGAGATTATCAGTAAACAGGACGATAAGAGAAGGGACAGATCAGATGACAATACAATATTCTATCTCGAAAATCTAATCCGAAAGTATGTGTATTTAAATCGCGAAAAAGTAAGGAAAGATATCAGGACAAAAAAGCAGGTGATCACAATCTTAAATTATCTAGTTGAACGTACATCAGTTAACGCCTATCTTTTGAGGGAAGACATCCTTTAGAGCTAATGGAAGATTCCTTCAGAAATAAATGCTGAGAGAGCTTGTTGGATCTAAAGCAAAACATAAAACTTCAAAAAGGCAGTAATTTAAGTGCTGCATTGAAGAAAACGTAGAATCACTGTGCGGCAATTCTTCAAATCCCGTTATATTAGCCATTAGTTTGGCTATTCTAATAATTGTTTTCATCCATAAACAAATAATAAATCATGAATGATTTTCGCTTTCTGGCAATCCGTCCCCTTAACGGCACTTCTTCAAAATTTAGGAAGAATCTAAAAAAGCAGGTAATTTACAAATTTTACCAGGACATACTATTTAAAGATCGATTTGGTGCAGAAATATTGAAGCGAAACAGCAATCTTAGCGAAAATGAAGTTTTTGTGCTCTTCCCTGAAAAAATACCGTCAGCAATATATTCAACGGAAAAGCTAAATATTAACGTTTGTGCAGTTGTTGGACAGAATGGCAGCGGCAAAAGCAGTCTGATTGATTTTTACAACCTTATACTATATTATTTGGCATCCCATCACTATGGCACTATGGATTCCACAGCAAGTGAAGCGGAAACAAACCTAAGATATTTAGCTCTTTTTGTTCGAGAATACTATTCAGAAATCAAAAGCTATTTTCCTACAGATGATATATTTGTGATTGACATTTCAAGCAAAATAAATGAACTAAAAGAAGACGAACTTCTTGATTTATGTAGCAATCTTGCTTCAAATTTAGAAAATAGATTAGTAACTCCTCTCAGATCTTTCACTACTTCGGAATCTGAACTGGCTCTGAGCAAAAAGTTGTGGAGATACTACATTGACAGCAGGGAGCATTATGACATTAAAATAAGGCACAGCATGCATCAGACCGAATTTGTTTATGCTGCTTTGAACAGGTCTTTTTCGGATAAAATAAAAGAACTAATTAAGATCTATCAGACTGAAAAACAGTTTAATGACAAACTGAAAAATAAGCTAAACTTCCAGATTTTTTATCATATGGCCGAGCAAGTGCATACAATCCAAAAAATTGGCAACATTGTAAGCGGTCTCCCCGAACAAATGTTTTACACCATCCTTTTAAATTATTCCCTGCACTCCATGAATTCAAATAATCTAGGACGATGGATCCATAAACTGTTTCATAAAAATGATGGCTATCAGACTCCAAATGTAATCAATCCTTTTAGATCGGAAGGCAACATAGACGTGAATTCAGAACTTTCTCTTTCTACCGACCGTCTTGTTTATAATGTTATCGACCAATATAGGACTTCCGAACATGCTGTCGTTTTAAAAAAATATAGTTTTAAAAGGTTTATTTTTAAGTTAAAAAAGAAAAACTATTATACTTTAAGCGAGCTAAAGATTGACTATAAGAATCGGGAAACTTTTCTGGACTTTTTATCTTCATATCCCCGACCGTTCCAATTTAATCTCGGCCCCCATACCATCACTGATTATTGTCTTGGCTACCTAATCAAAAAATTTCATAAGATTTCATCCATATATATGAATCATTTTTACGTGCGTCCGGATTTTTCACATTTGGATTATGAAAAAAGCATTGAAGCAGTTGAAAAATGGCAGATAGAAAAAGCCAAAGAGTTTCTGCTACAGTCCGACTCACACGTAGCGAAAAAATTTAATCAGACGTATAACTTTCTAGTAAATCATGATTTCTGGATGTCCGAGCTAGACTTCTTAAACAGTTGGGACATAGAAAAAGAAATGCATTTAACGGAAGAAGACCTAATACTATGGATCACTAAGGCAAAAGACAAAATGGGAACTGAAGAATCAGCAACCGGCGATATCATAACTGAGCTTTTCCCTGCAATTTTTGATATTGATATTGAATTTTCCAATGGCAAATCAATTGTAAAATTATCGGATTTAAGCTCTGGAGAGCAGCAGTACATATTTAACATCAATACCATAATATATCATATTAATAATTTAAAGACAGTAGAGCCTGTCCAGAAAAGCTATATCAGGAAATATGATTACGTCAATATAATCTTGGACGAAGTGGAATTATATTACCACCCTGAATTTCAAAAAAAGTTGGTCAAGGATCTGCTTGATGAAATCGGCGCATTAGACTCTCTTGGTGATTTAGTGAATTTTAATATCCTGTTTTTGACGCATTCGCCGTTTATATTATCGGATATACCCAACCAAAACATTCTAAGGCTGGAGGACGGCAGGCCTTCCGATAGAGAATTTATGCAGACTTTTGGTGCCAATATACACGACCTGCTCGCAAATGACTTTTTCCTGAAAGGATTTATGGGCGAATTTGCTAAAAAATTTATAAAAGATCTAATTTCAGAAATCGAAAAAGTTAAGGACAAGGAATTAACTGAAGATCTCTACAACGAATTTGTTGATAAAATAAATCTAATCGGAGAACCGGTCATAAAAAACTCGGTTAGATCACTCCTTGATAAACAATTCGAAGTTAATTTGATTTTGATCAAAAGAAGGGAAGAATTGACTCAGGAGCTTTATGCAATAAATAAAAAAATAAAGTAAAATGGGACCAATAGATTTTGCAAAGTTCACTTCGGTGAAAAATGAGTACGTATCTTCGTTTGATCTTCCTAAATTGTCGGGGCAGCTTTCAGCTTTAAGACACAACTTTGGCGCGTACAAAAACTTTATAGACCTCTTGGACAATGAAAGAAAGTTGGAACTTTTAATTACCGCCGATAGTACACAGCTGCAGTCTCTTAAGATCCAGTTTGATTTATGTGAACCTCAATTTGAATACGCTGACTGTCCCCAGCCAGTAACAGCAAATGGAAAAACCAAAGACTGCGGCAGCTGCGCAACTTGTCTTGACAATGCGAAACAAAGAGATTTTCATACGAAGGTCATGACTATTCTAAACTATGAAAATAAAGGAAAGGAAAATCTTCGCAAGGTTTACCCAAAAATAGGCATGAAAGCATGCTATGTCTGCAATGCCCAATATACAATCACTGTCGAACCCGAGCCAACAGTTTTGACCGCTTCCTCACAACAGGCAAGGCATAAAGCTAAATTTCAATTTGACCATTATTTCCCAAAAGCCAAATATCCTGCCCTGAGCATATCGCTTTTCAATCTTTTTCCTATCTGTTCAAGCTGCAATACTATAAAAGGAGATAGAGATATGGGAATTGATTATTTATCGGTTGACCAAAAAAAATGGAACGGCAAATTTTCCTTCAGTATCTTGGAGAGCACATTAACCTATTTTCTGTTGGATCAGGACCCAATTGAAATTGATTTTACAGATGACTACGATTATGACCCCGCTAATTCTCTTAAACTTAGTGACAGATTTGACATAAAAGGAATCTACAATACCCAAATTGACGTCATCGAGGAACTGATCATTCGCAAATTGAAATACTCGGAAACATATAAAAACAAATTAAGCGAATCCTTCCCACAGCTTTTTGAGAAAATTAAAATTGAGGAACGCATTGAATTGGGCACATATTCCGCTAAAGATGGCATCCATAAACGACCAATGAGCAAATTCATTCAGGACATTGACCAGCAGCTGGACGAATATTTTTCCAGAATAATTCTATAATCTTATTTGTTCAACAAAATTATGGCTCACAAAACTTAAGAAACAAATGGCAAAAAATGAGACAATATCAGTCACATACCTAGATCTAATGACTGGTGAAAAATTATTGCTTCAGCGTGCCCGATTGATCTTGCCGTATTTAGTGAGGCAGGCAAAGGCCGGCCGACCAATATACTACTCTGATCTGACAGATGAAACAGGCATCCCTAATCCCCGAAATTTGAACTATCCGTTGGGAGCCATTGGGAATGGGCTTATCTCTTTGGGGAAGAAACTTGATCTGGAAATCCCTCCCATTCAGTGCCTTGTTATCAATAAAGTCACTAATCTCCCGGGAGAAGGGATAGGATGGTTCATTAGTGAGTCCGAATTTAAGAAGTTGGGCAAATCCAGAAAAACCGAACTGATAAAGTTTCATCTCACCAAAATATTTACTTTTCCCCACTGGAATCGTGTCCTCGATGCACTAAATCTAAATGAGATAAATATTGACATAAGTTCTTTAATTGAAAAAGCCAAAGCTGGCGGTTATGGCGGAGGGGAAAGCCAAAGTCACAAGACATTTAAAGAAGCTTTGGCTAAAAGACCAAAATTATTAGGATTAAACACGGGACAGGGACAACTGGAATATAGGCTTCCATCGGCGGACTGCATCGATGTTTTATTTACCTTTAAAGGACAATTGATTGCTGTTGAGGCCAAATCCATAATATCTGCAGATGATGATATCCTTCGCGGACTCTTTCAATGCATCAAATACAAGCATCTAATCGAGGCCGAACAGATAATAAAAAACTTAGAACCCAACAGTCGGGTAATTCTTGCCATGGAGGGAAAATTTCCCGCAAAACTGCTGGCGATTAAAAATATGCTGGGCATTGAGGTTTTTGAAAAGATTCATATTTGATACTGATTGTTCCTTAGATTCTTAGGATAATTCTATCCTTTTTTGTACCGAAAAGGGCTTGAATCACATATTTTATGAAAGCCTGTAAATTTTTTCGACAATCTTTTCCGATAAAAAAGGGGCAAAATTATTATGCCAGATATAATCTTCAATAACTATGTCGATATTATTTTTTACAATATTCGGAAAGGCTACAAATGGTTTGAAATTTTTGGGTATAATAGGCTATATAAGCCTTCTGATTTCCTTCAAAAAGTTCGGCAAGTGCTTCGTAGTCAACTCCTGAACTTTCAAACTGAGCTGTCTCTCTGACAATCTGATAATTAAAGTCATTACTCTTATTAATTTTAAAATTTACAATCAGCTCCTTCGAAACAGGCAGCTCAAACTCTTGCGACAGTTTGCTATGCAGGTCAGAAATCGAATACTCTCTAATTATATCTCTCCCGACAGCCATTTTTAGCTCTTTATGGAGTTTCCACTTAGGGTTAAAAATCAGTCCCGCATCGTAACTGATTTCATTATATAGCCCATTTTCGTGCGTAAAACAGTATCCCAAATGAAGCTTTCTCTTGATCTTTTTAAAAAGACCCGCAGAAAATGGAAAATACATGGAGATAAGCCTATTCGCAAAATCAAAATCCTCAAAAAGAATCTCCAAAACAGGATCTACGTAGGCAACATCAGTAAAAAACCTGAAATTACGATAATAATAGTCAGCCGCTTTTCTATTTTTCTCAACTATAATATTCTCCAAATTTTTCTTTGCATTTCCAGTGTAATTGTAGGATCCCATAATAATTGTCTCATTGTCCAGCACTGCAAATTTATTATGATTGAATTTCTTGAAATGCTGCTTCTTAAGCTCAATACCTACATCTAAAATTTCTTTCCCATACAATTGATAAAAATATTTGTCGTTGATATGGTTGTCATCGGTAAGTATCTGAATATCCAGATTTTTGCTCTTTTTTAATTCAATTAGCTTATATATAATCTTTGGGTTAGTAAACCAAGCCACCACTATGTAAATTGACTTCTCAGCTCCTCCGAAGCGTTCCATTAAAACCTGTTCGATATTGGTTGTGAATAATTCCATTTTTATATGTGCTTAAGAGTTTTTCCACAAATATGTCTATGCATCACCCTTAAGGACAAAACGGGCATAATCAGCTATGGATATATAACCAGCCTTTATGCAGGCTCGATTTGATGCAGAGTTGTTTCCATTGGTGTAGAGCATGGAAAAAGGATGCTCAGACAGAATCTTTTCTGTAAGTTTATACAGAAGAGAACTCGCAAATCCTCGTCCAATTTTTTCAGGTACAGTATAAAGTTTTCCAATTTCAGGATAGTCGAATGACTGCCTGTTCATCTCAACAGCTAACGCACAGATGCCATCAGCTTCCCATACGAAAAGCATTTTTTCTCTTATTTCATTTTCAACTGCTGCTTTCATCTCTATAGGGTTTTCCCTTATTCCTTCGTACTGCTCCGTAAAATCAAGACTCAGTTTTATGAGTTCTTTCGTTTCATTTTGATCTGCTAAACGCATGCGTCCTACACTGACTCTAAATTTAGGATTTAGTTTTTCACATCTATAAATAACCAGATGCTTTTCCAATTCAAAATGTAAACTTTTAAATAAAAGCAGATTTTCAATTGTCTTCTTATCTCCTGCAAATACAACGTCTTTTAGTTTATCAAATGGGAGCTCACTTGCTAATATATTTAGATAAGCTTCATCATACCGACTGCTGTAAATCAAGCAATGTCCGTCCACAACAAATACCATAACCAGAGTGCCATCTATTTCTGATTCTATATTAAAGGCCTGAAATACGCGGAGCATATTCTGCCTCACCCCTTCTATAACATTTATCAAAAGAACATGTTCCATCGGATTTGAGTAAAGATAGTCCCCGTTTGTATCTAAAAACTCTGAAGCCGAACTGAATTTTTTTACTTTATACATTGATTTGTGGATAATATACATTATAGTTGCTAAGTTAAATAAATCATCACTTAAAGTCGTAAATAAAAAAACTCTAGATAAATCCGAAAAATTCAAATGTTCAATTTCAAAATTTCAGATATCGTCTAAAGCCCCATGTCTATTGGGATATCGAAATCATATTGCATTTCTTGCAAAAAATTGAAATGTGCAATTTGTGCGAAAATATACCCGCATGCCTGCCTCAGGGCATTCATAGAAGGCATAATGGACTACATTTTTGGTTATGGGACGCCTGATGGGCAGCTTAATGGGGCGCCTCAATTGGTAGCCAATTGACTGTCTTCCAGTCTAAAGAAAAAAGACAAAATGCACATTTCATTTTATATTTGTGCTCATTTCATTTTTTCACCTATAAATCCGAAAAATTCAAATGTTCAATTTCAAAATTTCAGATATCGTCCAAAGCCCCATGTCTATTGGGATATCGAAATCATATTGCATTTCTTGCAAAAAATTGAAATGTGCAATTTGTGCGAAAATATACCCACATGCCTGCCTCAGGGCATTCATAGAAGGCATAATGGACTACATTTTTGGTTATGGGACGCCTGATGGGCAGCTTTATGGGGCGCCTCAATTGGTAGCCAATTGACTATCTTCCAGTCTAAAGAAAAAAGACAAAATGCACATTTCATTTTATATTTGTGCTCATTTCATTTTTTCACCTATAAACGAGAATCAGCGCTATTGGAAACATCTTGAAACAGCGTTACTTTCTCACAAAATACAGATCGGGATAGCCTGGGATCGTTGCTACAAATGATGAGGGATTTTTATCTATGTACATTCTGCAGATTATATCTTGCGAACCTTTATGTTCGCTATTCTCAATTTTGAGCTTAAAGCGAAATTCATCAAGATCAGCAACCGTAAAATTGCCATCTGCTATGACAACTGTCTTGTCATCCTTGTCATGTTCTAATGAAAGGATTAGGTGCCCAATAAAGAAGGTTAAATTGTATTTTTTATTGTAATTGAATGGGGCATTGTCTTCATTTTCCCAAACTCCCTGCAATTGTTGTTCTGTCGGTTTTATCATGTTTATTTATATGGTTGGTTCAAACAAAAATAAAATAAAAAGATTACATTTATTCATTAATTAAGGTACTATATGAACGACACAACAACTGAACTTGCTAAAAAATTAATTGTAAATTATAAGGATATTACATCCTGGATCCTACTTGGAATAATTATAGCAATCGGAATTATCAGGTACTTTCAAAACATAAGGCTGTCAAAAACTGTTGAATCATTCAAAGCCGAATTATCCAAAAAAGAGATTAAGTTCACCAGGCACACCGAAATGCAGATTGAATGCCTAAAGAATTATTACGATCATTTGGTAACATTGCATATCAAAATTAATTCATTGATTGCACCTGCCGCACTGACGCATGCAAAATTTAAAAAAGATGTAAAGCTGTTTCAAGACAGCTTGATTGATTTTATAATTTTTAATCATCGCAATAGAATCTTATTGACTGACGAGATAGCTGACCAATATAAGACTCTGCATGACAATTTAGGAGCGTATAGCGAGTTGTGCCGCACTGAAATGAAAGTTTTGAGTGATAGGGAGGACTATAGAAATTCCTCGGATGGATTGGATATTTATACTTCTTTTGAGCAGGAAAAGACTTTGCTGAAAGAAAGCTATGACAGAATAAACGAAAATCCAGATGCAGAAGGAATCGACGAAGAAGTTCTTGCTCTGAGAAAATCAGTGGAAAAATATTTCAAGGAATTGATCGGGTGATTTGATTTAATGGACAAATCAAATAATAAATAAAATGGATTTATTGAATAGAATTGATTTCTGGGCGCTGGTGGTGGCTGTAATAGGATTGGCATATTACTTGATTGACAGAAGCAGCCGCAGCGAAAAACGGCATATGCTGGAAGTTTTTAAAGACAATCAGAGAATTTCACTAAATGTCCAGGACATTTTGAATGCGTACATGAGCAGATTTGGCAAAACAAAGAGGTGTGCTTTTGCCAATAAGGATACTACGCTGGGAAATTACTATGATTTAATAGTTGAGGAGCATAAGCTTAAGCTGTCAGATGAATTGTATGAATTCATAAAAAAGGAAAAAATTTCAAAACCAACCCTTAAATCACGAATTGATTCATTGAACAGGCAGAATGAAGCTTTAAAATTGATAGAATTGGAGGCGAAGCTTATGCTGAACAAAGCAAATGAGGCAAATGACAATTTCTTTGTCTTATAAGATTGTGAAAAATAATGCTGTAAGTACGTGCTGGAATTGGTCTGAATTCCGACCCGATACTATTATCAAGTATATAGGTTTGGAAATTATCAAACTCCATGGTCCTGCTTAATTTTCCATTGCCAGCTGTGCTCGCTGATGCCGAACCAAATCCAAAACCTACACCCACATTTGCATTTGCATTCACTGTTCCGTTAAAACTGCCTGTTTTGGAATTAGAGCAAAGAAGCACAAAATAGTTCTCTTTTAAATTGATTATCAGATTTTTATTATCAAATGGCAGTTTCTTTAAAACACTTTTCATTATGCTAATCCTTCTCAAAAAAGTTGCTTTATCATCTTTCTGTAGTGGCTTAGAACCATCATATGCGCTAAATAAAGGAGAAATCATGACACAAGAAATTACTGCAAGGTTGCTTTCGGAATTTCTTGCCATGTCTGCTGATGCTTTAATATCATTTCCACCGGCGCCTCCCGCCGCACTGATAGCTGCAGAAAAATAACCCGAGCAATCCATTATATAAATCAAATAAGGAATATCATGCTTTCCCTTAATTATGTAATCATCTAAAGCAAAATCTTCATAACTTGGTGCATCTCCCGCCACTAAAAGATTCGATTCTTTTTTTGTTGAAGCATTTACATATGTAAAACTATGCGCCAGGTAATTGGCTCCAGTTCCAATCAGATAGCTATTTGGGTATTCTTTAACCATTTCCTCTACCTCTTTTGGGACAAAACCATCTGCTTTATCTCTCCCGTCCTTGCTTTTAACCTGCATTTTTTTAATTTTCTCCTTGAGTTTGCCTCCTATGCAGTCAAAATTATCCGGACTAAAAACTTTGGCTAGTTCTATTTGCATATCTACTAATTTAGGCTCAAATTTGCTATTGGATGCTTCCAAACTTATCATTATCAAATCTAAATTTTCAAGCTTGGATGAAGCAAGTGAATAGTTTACATTTGCACTATTCCCAGATATTGTCTTGGAAGTTGACATACCAGAACCACCTCCATGCCCTTTTCTAATAATGTTGAATGTATCAATTATTTTAGCGTCATGCTCCAGTATTGGTTTTGATTTTTGCAACTTTCCACTTTTACTTGAAAGTGTTACTGTCATAACTGCAACTATAATAACTGCAATTCCTGCAATTAAAAAATAAAGCTTACTTTTTTCATAATACATTGTTTTTTTAGTTATATACATCCAAAACTATAAAAACTTTATTAAGAAGAAGCACGTATAATTACGCGAATGCAAATACAGTTTAGATTGACAGTTCGTAATCAAATAATAACCTGCCACCATCCTGGAAAAAAAGAAAAAATACCCATTGCATTTTATTAGACTTAGAAAATAATATCCATTTTTGATATTAAAAATATAATGTGAATGTATTAAATTTGAATAATGACATTTCACGCTGATAATACAGAGAACCTGATCACAACTTATCTAATATTTTTAATCAACCACCAAATTTAAAACTGAATAAATCATGGATCCAATAACCATTTCGGCAGTTACTTTATTAGCCAGGCAATTAGCCAAAAAAGGTCTCGAAAAGGCGTTTGACACTTCAGTAGAAGAGGTATCGAAAAATGCAATAAACTGGCTCACCGGACTTTTCAAAAAGGGTGGCAAAGCCAATAATGAACTTATAGAACTTCAGGAGAAACCCGACAGCCCTGCAAGGCTGAATGCCGTCAAGGCAGCAATTGAAAGGGATCTTGAAGACAATCCTGAGGCGGAGAAATACCTGCAGGAAATTTACAATAAGGTCCTGAATGTGACGTCAAATATTTCAAACAGCAAAAATGTGAACACGGGTACGATCAACAGCGGCGGCAATGTTCAGATTGGGGATAATTATGGGGGATAAAAACGTAAATAAGGGGACCATAATTTCTGAAGGAGAAGCCCACATTGGCGACAAGTACGTATCAAATATATTCCTGGGCCTGTCCCACCTCCTTTCCGAGTTCAGGGAGCAGCTAAAAAATATCGAAGACTTGACCAATCAGTTCAAAATAAAAACGGCATTAGTCCTTCTGGAAAAACTCGAAAACCGGGTCAAGGAGCATAACGAACCTGAAAAAGATAAGATTTTAAGCAAAATAAGTTATCTAAAAGGAGCCTGCAAAAGGGAACTCAGCGAATTTTCAAACGAAAATGTTGCAATGGATTTTGTAGTGGCCTATTCTTTGAACAATAATGATGCTGTTCTGCGTGACAGGGCATGCGTAGAGTATCTCAATATTGATCTGAAGGAAAAAGCTGTTGCACTGGCTGATGATATTCTCGCTACAGAGGAGTTTAATACCGCAGCTTGGTACGTAAAGGCAACAACCGCAGAAGATTTTGCAGCATTTCTTCCCACTATTCCCAAAGTTGTCCGCGAAGAATATAATTTTCAGCTGGCTCTTGTCCAGCATGTTGTGCAGACCGCCAAACTCTATAGTCTTGCAGAGCTTCAGAATTACGGTTTGACGCTTAATCTTGATTTTTCAAAATATAAAAAACTGACCTTCAGCACAGTGGAGGCATGGAGGCTTGCTGCAGATCTTGCAGTGACAAAAGTCTTCAGCCTACAGCCGATAAGATACGTCAGCGGAGAAAGATTTAGTACTCCTGACAACCCTTTGATTATGGACAGTGCAGCATTGCTGCAGAAATACGTGGACAAACTGCAGGATACAGAGATAAAAGATTCTATTCTTCATGAGCAGTTCTTCCTTGGCTATTTCCGCTACCTTCTGACAAATGACAAGGAAAATCTGGAATTGCTGAAAAAGGTTTTTCCAAAAATCGATGAAAAATTATGGGTATACGCCTTCTGCTATTGCCAGGTGCTGAATCATAATAAGGAATACCACGCAACCCTGAAATGCCTCGAAGACTATGAGGCGGCAGGAAATGACCTCAACAGCGAATTCTATATTTTCAAGAGCGCACTTTATAAGCTAACGGGACGAAGTTCAGAGATAATTGATGTATTCGACAGTTATCTCGACACTGTCGAAACCATAGAGGAAAAAGCAGGACTTAATATCATAAACTCTTTTTCAAATATTCTGCTCAATATTGAAAGTGACGATCTACTGCAGGCCCAGCTTGAAAAAATAAGGGTAAAGGATTTTAAAAATAATGAGTTAAAAACACTACTGTCGATTACATTTTCTACCCGATATCTGGAAATAAAAGAGCCGGAAAAAATTTATGAAGAATTAATTCAGGTAAAGGACTTTCCGGATTTTGACAGCCAGTGGAAAAGCCTTGTCGCCGAAAACCTCAATACGCTGGGCAAAAGAAAAGAAGCCATAGACTTCCTGAATACTTTTGTTGACAAAACTGCTATAAACCCCCATCTGCGATTTTATATCATACTGCTTTACAATCAGCTGCACGATAGGAACGACCAGGAAACCGGCCATTACATGGAGCTATTGGAGCTTCTGAAATTTTGGAGGATTACCGCAAAAGCACCAGATCAGCAGCTGCTCAATTACGAGCATAATTTATATGTTGAAATCAACAACCTTCATGAACTTGAGGCTATTGACGGGTACCTCTATGAATGTTTTCCCAATAACGAAGATTACATATTAGAATATGTTGCCCGACTTGAAAGATCCGGCAATATCAATAGAATAAAAGAAATTGCAGAGAAAATAACATGGGAAATAGAAAATGAAAATTTTGGCGTAACCCTGGCAGTGATATTGCTTAGAACCGAGGCCGATCCTGAAAAAGGCTTCAAGATCATATACAATCTTGCATCGAATCCCCAAAACACCATTGCCAGACGAAACTATATTGGCAGCCACGTCTTTATAAGACAAGACCAATTTCTGATCTCATATGACAAGGTTGAAATCGGGAGCTGGGTTACATACTTCATCGGCGAAAAAAAAAAGCACCAGAAGATCGAAAGGGACTCTGGCACGAAGGGTATGTTCATAGGCAGAAAACCGGGAGAAGAATTTACGGCGCCTAGCGGCGTTTCCAATAAGCTCCACAATATCAAGATTCTGGAAATCCTAAATGACGGAATGAAACTGTTTCGCGATATCCAGGATGAAGCGGCAAATCCATTGAATGAACTGGGTTTTGAATCCATAGAGGTTCCTACAGATCCTAAGGAATTGCTTGATTTCCTAAAATCTGAATTTGGGGAAGAAGGAACCAAAAATGCAGAAATAAAAGAAAAAGCTCTGGACGATTATTACAACTACCGGACTGGCTTTACTGAAGTGACTCGGGCGGTCTTCAGAAGCAACTATATTGATGCTTATATGCACCTGACCGCAAACAAGGGAGGGAAATTTACGACGGTGCCCTCGGCACTTGCAAGGTCATTGGATATAAACGACAATAAAATAATATACGCGCTTGACTTCAGTTCCCTTATGCTTTTTTTCGCTCTGGAAAAAAACCAGGGTTTTGCATTCAAGCATAACTTTGCGGTTTCATTTTATCTCAAGGATAAGATAGAAAAGGAGATTTATGAACTCAAGAACTCGCCTTCATCATCAATGACGCTGCAGATCACACCGGAGTTCGTGCGAAAATTTGAAACTCCCGAAGATTTCAGCCAGAAGAAGATCTTGTTCCTGGCCTCCCTTTTGGAGTGGATAGAGAAAAACTGCACCATAGATCATGTTGCCGAAAAGCTTAACACTCTTCCAAAGCTTAGCAATGACGATAGGTTTACAGGAGTGATGAAAGTGCTGACCGATTATATATACTTGGCCCAACGTGAGAACCACAGGGTTATAAGCAGCGACACGACCTTGTTTATGCATACCAGAGTCGAAAAATATGCAGGTGCCATCGTTAATCCTGAAAAATACCTGCTGCAGTTCTACCCTGAGAAGTGCGGAACCGAATTCTACAAGTTTCTTTTACAATCGAACTATTTCGGCATCAATATAACTTTGGACACTTTAAAGGAAGAATTTTTCCGCTACTTGGGAGGTGGCGAGAATCAATATAGCCTCTGTCTTGACAACCTGACCTACACCACGCATGACAATCCTAAAATAGTGGTTACCGTAAGCAAGTTCCTGAAGGAAATTTATACTATCCCCTCTATCCCAATTGACAAGAAAAACCAATATGCCGGCACAGTTTTTAGCAGGGTCCTTTACGGTATGCCCAAAGAAGTAGTAATTGACCTGTCAAGACAGCTCAATGCAGACTTTAAGCTGCTGGGAGCTTTGCAGACGAACGTATTTGCCGTATTTGCGAGCTTTTTCCAACAACCGCCGCCAAAGCAATAAATCTCCTTTTCTGCCATAAAAAGCCAAAGTGCATTTAATCAAAATATGCCTGTCCAATTTTATGGCAGAATCATGGCAAATGTTGCTTTGAAAACTAGAACCTCGACAAAAAGTTTAAGTTTTTAATTGTTTAGAATTTTAATAATCATCACGTATTTAACAGACTCAAGTTCACGCCGTATTAAGTAAGAGCTTAATTGAAATCTCAATGCTTTATTTTTTAATTTACCATTTAGATTGTTTTCACAATATGCTTCGAGTTCAACATAGGCCAGAATTTGGTTTATTCGTGGATTTATAAGAGTACGTAAAATAGTTAAGCTTGAAAAAATGCGCACTTAACTATGTCTCCAATTTTCGTTAGCAAATTCAAAGATAATTAAACAAGTTTTTAGAAGTTGTTAAATAAATTTCAAATCATTTTGATTTTGGACTTGACACTATTTCTGCACAAAAAGCTAAGATGAACTTTAAAGATCATTCAACCTCAAAAAGAAATATCTTTAAAAAAAATTAGGACACATAATGCATCCTTATCTTTGTTTATAATTTCTGTTAGCACACCCATAAAGTAATTTGTATTGCGTGTTGTAACTTTGTATATTCACGCTTAAACATTTCAATTAAAAACAAAATAAAGAATAATGGCAGACGATTACAAAGATGAATATTTGCCTCGTTTAGAGAAGAGCTTGCTTTATGCAACCTTAAAAGAAAGAACAAAAGAGAAAGATAGCGAAGTTGTAACTCTTGTCAATGCTGCGGTTGCGGATTCTTTCCAACGCACTAAAACAATCTTACGTCACATGGGAGAATACACCTTGCATGACGGCGATCACTTGTTTAGGGTCCTTAACATTATGGAGCGTCTTCTAGGTGTTAAGAATATTGAGAATCTTTCCATACCTGAATTAATGCTTTTAATTTTGAGCGCATTCTTTCATGATATTGGAATGGCACCAGACGAGAAAGATGTACTTGCTTGGAAAAAGATTTGGGACAAAACCCCTAAATTTGCTGATAACGAGGAAGAAGCTTCCTACAATCATTTCAAAAGATTTTATGAAGCTCGACCTGACCAAAAAGAAATTATTTATCGTTTTATTATTCAGGGAAAGAACAGCCAAGCAGACAACATTAAGGCCTTTTTGATAAGTGAATTTATTCGTCAAACCCATGCTGAACGAGCACGTGATATTATTGATAGAGATTGGAATGGAAAAATTAAATTTCGCGACAGTGATTTAACTGTTGAACTCGCACAGATTTGCTACAGCCACAATGAAGATGCTCTTAAATTGCTAGACCTTGAAAAAAACCATTTATGTGCAATTGATATTTCGGCCTGCTTACCACTTATCGGTGCTATTCTAAGGCTGGCAGATATTCTTGATTTTGATTCGAAGAGAACCCCAGCAATACTTTTCTCGCACCTGTATGTTCGGAATCCTGTGTCTTTGCTGGAATGGAACAAACATCGAGCAATTGAGGCATGGGAAATTAGACCAGAGATTATACAGTTTAGCGCAAAATGCACCCATCCCGCTATTGAGGCGTCGATTCATCAATTTTGTAATTTTATCGACCATGAATTGTCAATTTGTAACAATATAGTTTCTTCTCTTAATGAATATAATGCGAACAAAGGTCGCAATGTGGTCCTGAAGTTTCCTTTTAAAGTTAATCGTGAAAAAATCTCTACACAAAAGAACGTGCGCGGCGAACCACTATATATTTATAGAGATACGCAATTTAATCTTAGCAAGCGACAGGTTATAGACCTCTTGATGGGAACAAAGCTTTATGGCAGCCCAGAAGTCGCCTTAAGAGAACTGTTGCAAAATTCCATTGATGCATGTTTGCTTAGGCAAGCACAGGAAAAAAATTGGGGAAATCTATATGAACCATCAATAACTGTCAAATACTATAAAGAAAATGACGAAACAATTCTTGAAGTAATAGACAACGGTACGGGTATGGATCAATACATTATTGATAACTACTACTCTCGTGTTGGTTCGTCATTTTATAAATCTGCTGACTTTTATAATTTGAAGTCTGAGTCAAATGCGGATTTCACACCAACTTCAAGGTTTGGAATAGGCATTCTATCAAGCTTTATGGTTGCCGATACACTAATGGTTGACACTAAACGTTTATATAAGCCCCATAAGTCTAGCGACGCTTTGAGAATCACAGTAGAAGGGCAAGAAAGTATATTCTTGATTCAAAGCGGTTTGCGAGAAATTCCCGGAACAACAACAAAACTTACACTTCGAAAGAATAGAAATCCTTGGGAAGACCTTACTGAAGCTGCATTTATTAAGTCTGTTGAACAAGTCATTCCGAACCCACCATTCAAAATTAACATAGAAACGACAACAACATCAAAGGTGCGTGACGAAAACAGCTTCATCGAAACGAAAGCAATTTCGATGCAAGACTATACTTGGCGTGAACATGACAATATAAGAAGGTTTGATATTGAGTTAGACAATAAATCAACTGGCATCATTGGTTCTGTGGCTGCCGCAATTTTAGAAAGTCATGGTGAGCCTGTCATGGAAATAGACCTTAAACTTAGGGAAGTTGATATTGAGGGAAAGCCATATAAACTTCAAAAAAGTATTAAGATTGAAGAAAATCTAATTAAGGAAACTGGAACATCAATAACAATTAATGATGATGGAGAAATTAAAGAGAATAAGTCGTCAAACCAATATACTCGTTCCGCGTCGCGACTATCATTACATGGTATAGAGGTGCCGACGAGTTTATTTATCGAATGGTATTCAATAAAGAATAATCAAGTTCGGTTGGCATGGCCATTTCCGCTTGCAATAGTTATCGACGTTTGCGGAAATCGTGATCTTGACTTAAATTCACCACGTACTGAAATAATAATGAGCGATAAGTGGTTATCATTTGAGGAAGAACTAGCATATCAAATTTGCAAACACATTGCCGATAATGTGGGCGATGCATACTGGCATAAACTTAAAGAGATTTTTAGCACACAGTCTAAAAACAAAATGTTTTTAAATGGCATGAACAGGGTAATTAAAGAAGAAAATTTTTAAATATGCTTGATTATAAAGTTGAATTCTTGTAAAATTTGAACTCCTCACTAACTGTTTAACGAAAAAAAAATAGAATTGCAAAATGCTTCGTGCATTTCTCTTTCGTATGGTAAAACAGAGACCGATATAAAAGCAAATTATATCGGTCGCATTCATTCTAACAAGATATATTATAAGATCTTTTTTTGCTACCTTTAAACTATCCAAAGTTTACTCTGCCATAATAAGCTTGCGCAAAACGGTCAATTGCTATTTGTGCTTTCTTCTTGGTCTCGTCGGTGACAGCTTCATTCAAATCTTCTATTAGAGAATTCTTTATCTGACGAGCAGCATCTTCCAAAGAAGTATTGTCGTTCACAATAATGGCATAAATTTCATGAACTTGCAAAGGGATAACACCGGTATTACCCTCAAGTATAAAGCTATTTCAGCAGTAGATAATGCGTGTTGGTGTTCAAGCCCGCGTGCAATCGTTCGGATATATTCATCGCTAGGTCTTGTTATATTTTGCCTGTTTGTTTCGCTTGTCAAAGTAAACATAGGAACATCGTCATCCAAACCCAGAAACAGCAACTTTCCATACCAAGCCTATCTAAAGATGGTACAACCATCTTCAATCGTCCTCGCGAAATCAAGCACGATAGTTAGCTGTGTACTTCTCCTGCTTTGCAAAATCTTCAAGTTGGTCACACATTATAAGGTATTTGACGGGATATGTTTTAGCGGTAGGCGATGACTCTTCGCTGATAAGAGAAACGCCCATACCTTGCCAACTTTGCGAGTTCTCAGCAAAGTATAGTTTCCTGTCCAAAATTTCGCTTTTTACCTCTCTTGGTAAAGTAGTATTGCGACAGCCTTCAAACATCTTGTAACTGCATTTGGGCATATCACCTTTAATATAACAGTGAAATCTATCCTCTGATAGATTGGAGCCGTAGGCAACATACCAAACTAAATCTGTGTTCATTGCTAAAATTATAGTAAGGAAATTATTTAGGAAATACATCCCGTATCGCTTTAAAATCGTCGAAGTCCGCTTTTAGCCCGCCAATGGTCGGGTCATGATAAATTTCTGCTGGGTTACTATGACCCTTTATAAATCCGCAGCACCGCTCAAAAATCTCGTTTAATTTTTCCTTATGTGTATTTAGCAACGCACCATCAACTTTAACGAATTGCGTAAGGGCAACGTTTTTCTGATACCTTTTAACAGTACCACAGAATATCTCATGTTCAACAAACAACTCAATTGCTGAACGAAGATAACCGTACCCATCTTCGGCAACTTCAGCTTCCGCTCTGTCCTTTGCCGTATTGTTGATGATAACATTAATTTTTGAAAGATAATCTTTCACGCTGTTTTTTTCTTCAGCCGCTTCGGTAATGAAGCCGGTTTCATTGTACTCGTTTTTAGAATTGTAGAGTTTACAAGCTATTGCCTTAAATAATGGCTGTTTGCTGAAATAAAGCAGGCTGTTAAAAAGAAGCACACTGTGCGTAAAAATAACAACTTGTCTTTCTGCCGACAATTTTAGTAAACGTCGAGCAACATCATCAATAATATGATGGTCAAGACTATTCACAGGATCGTCAAAAATGACAGGTGCTTTTATGTTGTCAAGTTGAAGCTCGGCCAAAAATTCGGCCAAAGCAATAGCCTTTTGCTCCCCTTCGCTCAAAATATCTGTTAATGTATGCGCACTGATACGGTTCGATACCTTGGAGTTTCCTCTATCCGTACTCAAATTCACATCGATATTTATATGACCTTTGCGTAAAGTTGACAATTCGGATTTGAAGATTGCACCGAAGTTGGATCCAACAAGTTCTTCTCTTGCCTGCGTTGTCTTACGGCTTAATGAAGAAGAATTGAAAGAGCTGACGTTCGCATTTAGCACAGAAACGATTTTGTGGTTTGCAACAGCATCCTTAATGTCCTGTACTTTTGTCGATAACAGCTTTCGGTCTTTTAACTCCGCAATCCTGTTTTTTAACTCCGTTTCTTTTGTTGCGATGTTCGCGAGTGAATCGTTTTTAATCTTTAAAACTCCGTTCATAGCAGTTTCCTTATCCTCGATAAATTTGATGTATTTCACATAATCGAAAGTAAAAGTGGAATCTACTGTAACTTCACCCTTTACAAAGGATTCCTTCAAAGTGCCAAGAACGTTATTGTATTCGGCAATCTCTTCCGGCTGCTTTGCTGTCTGGTCATCATTCGCACCGAAAGTATGCTGGTGCAAAATAAGATTTGTGTCAATTGTTGCAACCGCATCCACAAGTGTCTTTTTACGATCTCTAAATGACTGCAAGTTTTCCTGAGTCTTGTCGTTTAATAAGGTACGATAGCTTTCAAGTAACTCTTTAGCTGTGCTTTCAAGAGGCTGTTTGCAATATACACAAGTGTCTTCTTCAGCTGGATATTCCGGTTTTTCGATAATCTTAATGTAGTCTTCTGCCGCCTTTATAAATGACTGGAATTGCGGCGTATCATAAAAAGTAATGCCGTTTGTTTCCGCTACTTCCTTAATTCCTTTCTTCGTTTGCGCTTCCAGCGTTGCAATTTCTTTGTTTAGCTCAATAAGTGCCTGCCACTTTGCAGCAGTAAATTCCGTTTGTGCAACGCGCATGTCGTTAGCAAATAGCTTTAATTCGGCAACAGAATTGTTGTAGTTTTTGATTTCAGTCTCAAGCAAAGCTTTATTCAAGCCCATCAGCTCCAATTCTTTATCTTTCAGTTCTTGCGCATGGGCGTCCGTAAAGGCTGATAATTCTTCTATTTTTTGCAGTGGCACAGAACCGGAAAGGTTTGTGATGAAAGTGTGTTGCGACGTACCGACTGTTAAAAGCGGCAGAAAAGCCATAGTGATAGGATGCTTGGCGGTTTCCTGTATCAGCAAATTGTTCAATTCTGCAAGTTCAGCCGTTACGAGATTGAATAGATGAAAGCCAATAGGGGAAACAATAAGCTGTCGGTCTGATAGTGATATTTGTACACAATGGTTATTGAACACCGAAATATTTGCCAAATCCGCATTGTTGTTGGTGCCATCCCAAGTAAAGGAATTGGCAGTACCATTTGCAGAGTAATCTATTTTGGCAGATTTGTTTTCTACAGTTCCGTATATATTGTGGAGAATTTTGTTGTTTGGGTCGTAGCTAAAACCTAAAGATTTTAAAATTCTGCCGTAACCGGTTTTGCCAGTTCCGTTTTCTCCAAAGACTGCAGTCAGATTTTTACTGAACTCAATTGTCTGATTTTTCGCCAAACGGTTCACGCCCGTAACTTCCGATAGTTTCGTGATTTCTATGATTTTGTCAGTTGGCTTATATATTGGCTTACTGTTTGTAACAGCGGTCAGACCCGTGTGTTGACCGATGGATTGTAAAAAATAAGTGAAGATTTCCTGTCTGTCGGTGGAAGACAAGGAAGATTCGCTAGTAACGACCTTATGAATCAGTAATTTTCCCCAGTCGTTGTGGCTTTCTGCCCACTCCCAAAGAAAATCTACCAACTCCTTTTTTGTTGAAGTTGTAGACATTAAAATTTCCGTTAAATTATTGCTAGGTGTAGGTGACTAACTCGTATTCAAATTACAATAGCTGGGGTCTGTTGTGATGCAAATATAAGAAATTTTAACATGTGGAGTTAAAACCTTTTTTGCGACTAAAAGCTTAGGCAGTATTGATCAGAAAGTGTAAAAAGAGGATTGAAGTTACCTTCAATTTTGCCACAAAAAAATTGAAGCTGTTTTATACAAATACTTCACCAGTCTAAGTTTTGTGGTAGAATAGTGGCACATGGTATTTTTACAAAAATAGAAACCATGCAAATCAAGGTTTAACGACTAGAGGTTCGACTATATTAAAGAAAAACTTAATAGCTAAAATAATTTAAATAGCATTAGTATAAATATGGGTGCAAAATCGGTGCATCACTTTTAAGAAAAAACCTAAAACACTGTTCTACAATCACTTAAAATCTTAAGTTCGAATCATTACTATAATTCACCAATGTTTTTTTATCAACTGATTTCTTAAGCCTGAGTAAAAAGCTTAATTGAAGATAAAAACCGCCCCTTGACATTTTACTAAAAGACAAGAGACGGTTATGGCAAAATGTAAAACTAAATTAACTTGTAGGACACCTTCTCATTTTATTTTTTCTCGGCAGGTATAAGCTTTAGGATATAACTATATGTATATTGTTCTTCGAGAAGAAGATATGGAGTATGTGGCTTTGCCCCCCAGCTATTATCACCGCCTACGCCCCTCTGCCCATAATCAATATGCAGAAATACAGTTTCAGAAGGATGTACGTCATTTATATGACGCTGCGCAATTTTTATTCCCGGATCAATATCCTCTGTAGATACATTCAAAGCACTAAATCCTAAAGGCTGGTTTCCTGTAATTAGGAGTCCGCTACCATTCTTATCCTGTAGCTTTATCCATCGCGCATCGGTTTTATAACCGCATTCCTGCGGACGTATATATTCCCATGTAAACTGCTCAGCAACCGTAGAATTATAAACTCCTAGCAACGAAGCCGTGTTGCGATCCGAATAATTTTCTGATGGTCCTCTACCATAATAGCTCAGTTTTTCATAAGCCATCGGAAGCTCTAAACGCATTCCGAAACGCGGCATCTCTGGAAGATTTTTACTTTTCTTGTCAATACTGGCTGTAATTTTAATACTTCCATCATTCTGCACTAGATAAGAAACATGGTAAGGTACCTGAACATCACCTAGAAGATAATGCACATTGACACTAAGACCTGCGGCAGACTTTTCATCAACAGTTACTGATTTTACGATGGGATTAAGATGTGCTTTTCTCCAAAAAGAAAGAATTTTAGGCATTATATTACCAAAATCATTATCAGTGGGTGCTCTCCAAAAATAGGGTATTGGAAAATTACTTATTGGGCTTTGCTTGCTGTTTTTAAAAGTATAACTTTTTAAAACACCTTTAAGCAGATCAAAAGAACCGCTGATTTGATCTGTTTCAAAACTCAGCACGGTAGCACTCATTTTATGCTGTAAAGCTGTTTTAGTACTTGAGACTTCCTGGGAATTGAAAAAACTTCCTTTAATCTTAAATTGCTCTTTTGCAATTTCATGAGCAGCTGGCACCATATCAGTCGCCTGTTTGGTCAGGGCATATACATTTAAAAAATACTCCCCCTCGAGCATGTTTGATTTGAAGGAAATCTCAATAGAAGCATCTTTTCTTGGTTTTCCGTTTATCGCAAAATTGCCCTGCTCAACAGTAATACCATTATACAGCAGCTCCCATTTAAATTGAAATTCACTAAGGTCGGTATCGAAAAACTGATTTTTTATTTTTAGTTTATTTTCATCCAAACTAAATTTTATATCCTGATATACTTTTTTCACTTCCACTAAACCGGGATCCGGAACACGATCTGCCGTAACCAGACCATCAGCGCAGCCGTTTTCATCATTTTGTATTTTCTCGCCGCCTAAATCTCCTCCATAAGCCCAATACATTTTTCCATTCTTATCGTAAGCTTTAATTCCCTGGTCAGCCCAATCCCAGATACAGCCTCCCTGCATATGAGGGCTGCTTTCCATTATATCGAAATATTCCTTAAAATTGCCAGTACTGTTACCCATCGAATGAGCAAATTCACACATGATGTAAGGCCTGGTTACCTCTTTATTCTTCGCATATTTTATCATACGGCTGATATTGGGATACATAGGGGCAACTATATCGGTATTTCTATTTTCGCCAGCCTGCTCAAACATAATCATTCTACTTGGATCACGTTTTTTAAGCCAGTCGTAAATATCGTAGAAAATCGGACCGTTTCCACATTCATTACCCATCGACCAAAGTATTATTGATGGATGATTCTTATCACTTTCCACCATTCTTCGAACCCTGTCAGTATGGCCTGGCCACCATTCAGGCAGATAAGAAGGATGTTTGCTTTTATCAAACGCCAGTTGTAGTTCCGCTCCCATCCCATGGGTTTCCAAATTAGCCTCGTCAACCACAAAAAGCCCATATTCATCACACAGTTGATAAAGGTATGGGTCATGCGGATAATGGCTCATTCTTATGGTATTAATGTTGTTCTGCTTCATGAGAGCAACATCCTTGCGCATCAACTCCCTGTTGGGAACATGTCCGTTTACCGGGTCATGCTCATGCACGTTCACCCCCTTCACCATGACAGGATTACCATTGACCAACAGCTGTGCATTTTTAAGCTCAACAGACCTGAAACCAGTTTTTGCAGTTATAAATGCATGCTTACCTTTGGAAGCCTCCCAATCAATAATATAAGTATAAAGGTTAGGGGTTTCTGAACTCCATTTTTTGACACCTTTAACTAGAGCATTAAAAGTAAGAGTCAGCTCTTTAGAATCAAACTCTTTAAGCTGGGTAAAAACCTGATTCCCGGCAGCATCTTTAAGTGTAAAACGAACTTTACCATTGGGTTTCTTGCCCTTTGAGAATGATTTCAGCCTCACCTTTGCTGTAAGATTTCCATCAGTGTATGCAGGATCAAGTCCCGCTGTCACCTCATAATCCCATATGGAAACAGCTGGAAGTGCCTGAAGATATACCTCCCGTTCAATTCCGCTTAGACGCCAGAAATCCTGATCTTCCATATAACTTCCATCATGCCATCGAAACACTTGCACTGCCAGCAAGTTATTTCCTTGTTTTAAATAAGGAGTCACATTAAACTCTGCGACAGTTTTAGAAGCTTTAGTCATACCGACTTCCTGCCCATTCACAAAAATGCGCGCATACCCGCTTATTGATCCAAAATGAAGCAGGATTTCATTATCCTTCCAGTTATCGGGAACCTTAAAAATTTTTCTGTAGGTTCCAACTGGATTATAACCAGCATCAATAAATGGAGGGTTTTTAGCGAAAGGATAATTATAATTAGTATATACAGGAATATCAAAACCAAGCATTTCCCAATTGGAAGGCACAGATATATTATCCCATTTTCGATCGTCAAAATCCGGTTTATAAAAATCCAGCGGCCTTTGATCAGGGGTCTTCACAAGACTGAATTTCCAGTCCCCATTCAGACTGTGAAAATAAGGGGAATTCTCGGGCTTATTCTGCAATGCATTCTGCTCGTCTGCGAAAATTAGAAAAGGGGCATGCGCTTCCTCTTTGTTTCTTTCAAAAACGGCAGGATTCTCCCACTCATTCCTTTTTTCCTGAGCCGATAGCTGCACTGCAGCCAAAAGCAACATAATTAGCATTCTATTCATATAATTGTTTTATTAATTTTCATTTAAACGTTTAATATTTCGTATTTAGAGTATTTAAACTTGTTTCTTCTAGCTTTTGCATATCTGGAAATTGCTAAGCAAACCTCCAACTGTCTATAATCTATGCAGCTAACAAATCAAATATCATTTCAGCTCTTATCGTTGTTAACTTATTAGTTCATTTACTTAAACAGATACATTACCAATAAGTGTTTCCATATTATTTTTGAACCAGCAAAAAAATAACTAACTTCTTTTATGACTCAATAGTTTTTAATCCATAATTTCAAATTAGCATTTCTTCCCAACAGTTTTTATATCTTGGCATACTATTAAGAAACAAGAATAATTTTTAATTTCGCATTATGATTGACAAAACAGACAAACTATACGATCTATACCAATTCTTCACCAGCGACAATAAAGATTACCTTAAAAATTTAGCCGTCGATAATGTTATTTTCGGATATCACGAAAAGGAACTTAAAGTCCTTTTGGTGAATAATCCCTATACAGAACCATGGATGCTGCCAGGCGGATATATTAAAAAAACAGAAGACGTCGAAACAGCTGCCTCACGTGTAGCCCTGCAGCGTACCGGCCTGAGGGATTTATTTCTAAAACAGTTTAAGGTCTTCAGCACCCCTGGAAGAAATAAAGACTCTCATTTCACACCTGCACTGCTTAGCGAACTGACTGGAAAAAAAATTGATAAAAACCACTGGCTTTTCGATCAAATAGCTACAGTAGGATTTTATACACTTGTTGAATTTTCCAAGGTCGATGTTGATGGAAGTACTCATGATGAGAAAGTAAAATGGTTCGACATAAATCATTTACCCTCATTATTGCACGACCACAATAAGATCATCAAAGAAGCGCTGCAAGCATTAAGACATCATATCTATCACTATCCGATCGGGTATGAGCTCCTACCTGAAAAATTCACCCTCCCGGACATTAGAATTTTATACCAGACGATCTTAGGCAAAGAAATGGATGATCGGAATTTTGCACGAAAATTAACCTCACTGGGAATTATAGAAAAATTAGAAGAGATTAAACACACACGAGGACATCGTTCACCTTACCTGTACTCTTTCAACAAAGAGATGTATAATCAGGCACTTGATCACGGGGTATTTTTTTCATAATCACCGTCGGTCTAGTTTTTCGGTTCCATTACAATGCTACTATTTCTCATATATCTATTTAATAAGCTCAAACTTTATTTTCTGATCATTCTCTTTAACATAAAACTCTCCCTTTTCTAGAAGCCTTTTGCCACTTGATCAGGAAAGCTTAAATCTGTAGACCTGTCGACTTCAAATCCTAAAAGTATCGGTATGCCAATTCTTGTCTCTTCGCTAGCCTTCTTCTGCAATTGGTCTCGAAATTCAGGATCCATTGTTAGAATATAAAAATGACCCGATACCTGAAGGAATCTGTTTATTCCCAGACCCAAGATTATCGGCATTGTTACTTTTTCCTGCCGAATACAGATTAACTGCAGTATTTTTTCCTCAAGAGTCATTTTTTTCAGCCAATCAGAAATACGTTTTTCAGCAGGGGCCTTTTCTTGTTTGTAAACAGGCTAATGCTCATACAAAAAACAAAAACTACCCAGAAGGATTGAAAGATGTACTATTTTTTTTCATGGTAATTATTATTATTGATTCCTGCCTAGAGAAAAGCGTAATAACCGATCCAAAACAACCAATACGTTAATATAACGTAAAGGTATTTAATTTATAATAATACAAGCTAAAAAAAACGTAAAAAATAGTAAGCAGCAAAAATTCTAACAATTTTATTAGAAAACAGTACAAAATATTAGACATAAGCTAGATTATCACCAAAAGTATTAAATATGCAATACCAACTGCGTCCATTATTTAGAGGTAGTCCCTAATCTATTATAAATGGATACAGCAAGAAAGATTATTTAGAAAACTCTCCTGTGAAGAATATTTAGAAGAAGAAGAGACATCATGCTACTTTTAAGTAATTAATTAAAGTGATGTGTCGGATTCATATTTGCCTGCAATAAGGCCAAAAATACTTCGTTTTAAGGACGAATGAACTACATAACAAAAACAACTAATCCTCTTGCACCATGGGCTCCCAGAACCAAAGACTGCTCAATATCGGCTGTTTTTGACGGACCTGCAATGAAAGTTCCAAAACCATATTCCATGTTTCCAATTCTCTGATAAGCCTGCTGCATCGTTGGCACAAGATCTTTTTTATAAACGATAATCGCTAAATATTGTGCAATAAAAGGTGCCACTCTCAATCCTAAAATATCATCCGTTATCCAAAGTCCGCTATTTTCTGCTACTCCGAAATGTGCTTTTACAACCGTTAATTCGACATCTTGAAGCGAATGCGGATCAACTGTTTTCCAATCTAAAGAAGCAATCTCAGAAAGTTCTGGAAGTGTTGTAATTAATCGTTTCTCTAGATTGTAATTAGATTTAATGTAATTGATAATTTCATTATAATCAGCAACTTCTACAGGATCGCCTCCAATTCCTTTTAAAACTGTTTTGTATGTTTCTATTACATCAAATTGTTCAGAACCTAAAAGATTTAGATCAGGCAGTTCTGAAACCTCATTAGGCTGATTCAGTTTTATTCTTTTTAAAATTTCGCCTTTACTACTCATTCTTTTTATTTTTAGATTCTTTCGATTTTTTTTTATACCATTCTCTAAAAGATTCTTCCGGAACATCTGGCATTTCACGCTGATCGTACCATTTATTCATTTTATTATTGACTATTCCTGGAACGTTTTTCATTACAAATCTTCCCGATTTTCCAGCAATATTAAAAACCGTTGGATTTGCTAGTAAGGTCGCCATCGTTTTCATCGCAACCGTTTTGACAGTTGGTGTATGTCCTTCTTTTACCAAAACCTGACGCCATTTGTACAATTGATCATGAATATCAATTTTTACTGGACAAACGTTGGTACAGGAACCGCAAAGTGTACTTGCAAAAGGCAGATCGGCATTTTTGCTCATGTCTAAGTTTGGTGCTAAAATAGAACCAATTGGACCTGCAACTGCATTGTGATAACTATGGCCGCCGCTTCGTCTGTAAACTGGACAAGTATTCATACACGCTCCACAACGGATACATTTTAGCGAATTTCTAAAATCTTCTCTTCCTAATTGTGTGCTTCTTCCGTTATCTACAATTACGAGATGCATTTCTTTTCCGTCTCTTGGTTTCTTGAAATGACTTGAAAAAGTAGTAATAGGTTGACCTGTTGCACTTCTTGCCAATAATCTCAAGAAAACGCCTAAATGTTCTCTTTTCGGAATCAATTTCTCAAATCCCATACAAGCGATATGAACGTCTGCCAAATGCGCACCCATATCGGCATTTCCTTCATTGGTGCAAACTACAAATTCGCCAGTTTCTGCTACAGCAAAATTGACTCCAGTCAAAGCTACTTTTCTCGTTAGAAAAGTATTTCTTAGACTTAAACGAGCAGATTCTGTTAAATATTGAGGATCAAAATTCCCTTTTTCTGTGCCTAAATGTTCGTGAAAAGTTTCGCTTACATCTTCTTTTTTTAAGTGAATAGCTGGTAAAACAATATGACTTGGCGGTTCTTTTCGGAGTTGAACAATGTATTCTCCTAAATCAGAATCGATAACTTCAATTCCTTTTTCGGCCAAATAATCATTCAAATGGCATTCTTCGGTAAGCATTGATTTGGATTTCACCATTTGCTTAACGTCATGTTTTGCCATTAATGAATGTACGATTTCGTTATGCTCTTTGGCATCAGCGGCCCAATGTACAATGATTCCGTTTTTTTGAGCATTCGCTTCAAATTCAACTAAATAATCGTGAATATTAGAAAGTACATTATTTTTGATTTGAGAAGCCGTCTCACGAAGTAATTCCCAATCCTTAATTTGATGTGCTGATTTATCACGTTTTTCGCGAACAAACCATAAAGTTTCATCGTGCCAATTGACACGCTCTACATCTTTATTAAAATTGGTTGCTGCATGACTATGGTCTAAACGTTCTGTCTTCATAAAGATGAATTTAAAATTTCCGCAATATGAATGGTTTTGATGTCACTTTTTTGTCTTTTTAGAATTCCTTCTAAATGCATCAAACACGACATATCGCCACCAGTTATGTAATCAACATTACGACTCTCGTGATCTTTGATTCTATCTTGTCCCATTTTTACTGAAACGGCTTCTTCGGTAACACAAAAAGTACCACCAAAACCGCAACATTCATCTTTTCTGGTCAAAGAAACTAAATCAAGACCTTTTATATTTTCCAGTAATTGTTCAGGTTTAGAGAAAAAAGGCTCGTTTAATTCGGACATTTGCGAAAGCTTTAATCCTCTTTGTCCATGACAACTCACGTGCATTCCTACTCTAAAAGGAAAGTTTCCTTCGATGCTTTCCACTTTTAGAATATCGGTAATAAATTCTGTTAATTCATATACTTTTTTACGCATTTCGTGTGCAACTTCTGGCTGTTTTTCGTCATGCAAATGATCTTTTACATGCATAACACAACTTCCAGACGGACAAACGATATAATCGAAACCTGAAAAATTCGCTATAAAATTAGCATCACAACCTTTTGTCAAGTATTGATAACCACTATTTGCCATTGGTTGGCCACAACAAGTTTGCTTCATCGGAAAATCGACATCACAACCTAACTTTTGTAAAAGTTCATAAGTTGCAATTCCTACTTTAGGATAAAACTGATCAACGTAACAAGGTATAAAAAGTCCAATTTTCATAGGATTAAAATAATAAAGGAACTAATTTTTTCATTCTGTAATTCTCTTTTAAGAATTGAGAAGTAATTTGTTTATCCGAAATTACCATTGCAGCACCTAATGCTGATCCTAAAGGAGAATGTGTAGATAACACCTTGAAATTACTAAAATGGTGCGACATCAACTTCATAAATACATCATTATCAGTAAAACCACCGTCAATAAATATCTTTTTGATATTACTGTTTCCAATGGCTTTATTAATAGTATCAATTTGTAATTCCATTAACTCAATCATCAACTGATGATATGCTTCTTCAAAAGTATCAAATTGCTCAAGTTCCGTTTTATGAGGCAATCTTTGCAAAGAAATACCTTCGAACTTAAAGTAAACAGCTGGTTTTTCTATTAAACCTAGATAAATATCTTGGTCGAATTTTACCTCTCGGTGATATCCGTATTCTTTTTTGTAATATTCACATAGTTTTTCGACTTGCAAACGGTACTCATTTCCCATAAAAAAACGAGAAGCTTTTACACGTTTTCCATCAATTCTAAGATAGTTTAAACAGTTATCGGCAATATCTTCTTTGCTTAAACTTTCTGCATTAAACGGATTCAAAGCAATGCTCCAAGTTCCTGTAGATAGCAATAAAAAAGGTTTCTTTTTGCTTAAAATATAAGGCAATAAAGCCGAAGAACTATCGTGTATTCCAACACCAATTTTTATCTTTTTATCCTTATAGGTTGTATTGATACTCGCTGATGTAGGAACAATTGGAGGCAATATTTTATCAATATCTTCATCGTGAACCCATTTGTGATAATCCTCCTGGTCATAATTCCATAAATTGGTATGACAACCAATACTTGTATACTCGCTGACTGGTATTCCAGTAAACAAGTACGATAAATATTGCGGAAGATGCAAACTGTATTTTATTTGAGAAAACAAAGCAGGTTTGGTTTTCTTAATCCAATATAACTGCATTCCGGAGTTTAGCATTCCAGACGGCGGAGAAGCTGTTTCTGCCCCAATGATCAATGCATCACCGTGCTCTTTATAAAATTCTTCTATGATCTCTTGCGGAAGATCTTTTGTATAATTGTACAATGGCGTCAAAGGTTTTCCTTTGTAATCAAGATGTACCAAACTTGCTCCATAGGAAGAGAAGTTTAGTGTCTTAATATCAAAACGCTCATCGTCTAGTATTGCATCAAAAGTTTCTTTTATCCAATCGCGTAATGTTTCTAGATTTTCGGTTTCAAACCCATCTTCATCTGCCGTAAGCGGCAAATTTACATAGTCACGATACACTTCGTTATATTCCTCGTCAAAAAGAAAAAACTTTTTGTTCGTTTTACCAATATCAAAAACTGCGTTTACTTTAACCATAACTTATAAGCCTGTAGCCACCGTTTTTTGTCCTCTTTCTGAAATTAGATTTTTTCTAACAGCAAGACTGCGATACAATTCTACTGGATTTAATGCTGCTCCTGAACGTAAACGAGCTTCAGCAACTAAAGCGCGAACATCGGTACGGAAAGCATTCTGAAGAATTTCCTGTGCTTTTACAACGTCATTTTCTTCTTGTGCAATTTCTAGTGCTTTTCTGTCTACCAAAAGCGCTTGAGCATAAGCAATCATAATGGCCTCTACAGATTGTAATAAATCTTCTAATGGATCTTTGATATTGTGTGAAGCATCAATCATCCAACCTAAATCTTTGGCGTGATTCATTCCTCGAGCGTCCATTCCTTCCACCAATTCATTAAAAATTAAAAATAATTGGTAAGGTTTTAAAGCACCAGCAGTTAAATCGTCATCGCCATATTTTGAATCATTAAAGTGGAATCCACCTAATTTTCCTTCCATTAGTAATAAAGAAACAATTTGCTCGATATTAGCATTTGGCAAATGGTGACCTAAATCTACCAGTGTCTGTGCTTTGTCTCCTAATTTTTTCACATAAGAATATGACTGTCCCCAATCTGCAACTGTCGTAGAATAAAAGTTTGGCTCAGCACATTTATATTCTAAAAACAATTTCCAGTTTGAAGGCAATGCATCATAGATTTCTTCTAAACTTTCTAATGTATTTTGGTAGGCTTTTCTAAAATTTAATTGTCCTGGAAAAGAAGATCCGTCAGCTAACCAAACCGTCAATGATTCTGAACCTAAAGCAATTCCTTGTTGAATCACTTCTATATTATGAGCAATTGCTTCTTTACGAACTGCTTTGTTTACGTTCTGTAAAGAACCAAATTTATAAGAATGACCTTGATTTCCTTGATCTTGAAAAGTGTTGGAGTTTACAGCATCAAACTTTAGATTGTGTTGTGCTGCCAAAGTTTTGATTGCATTATGATTTTGTGGGATATCCCATGGAATATGCAAAGAAATTGCTCCAGAAGCATTGTTTAAAGCATGAAGCAAACCTACATCTTCAATTTTTTCTTCTAAAGAACGTGGTTCTCCACCACCAGGGAAACGACCAAATCTTGTTCCTCCAGTTCCTAATGCCCAAGATGGAATTGCGATTTGAAAATCAATTAGTTTTTGAATAATAGCTTCCGTTTCACCAATTTCAGAAATTGTAAAAACTAATTTATTGTGATGTTTTTTAAATAAACCATCATTATGAGATTCTATATTGTTTGATTGAATTAACATATTTTTCCTTTTAAATAGAGTTTGAAATTTACTGTATAAATTTAAACTCTTGTTTTACTTAATTAAAGTACTAATTTCGACGAAATAAAGTTTTAAAAACATCATTAGTTAAAAATCTAACGTTCGAAAATTTCCGAACGTTAGATCACAAAAAACCACTTTTGCTTAAACAAACTTAAAAAACTAAACAATCTATCTGTAAAAGCCCATTGCTACTCCACCATCAACGTTTAAAGCATTTCCTGTTGATTTATCTAATAAACCACCAACAAAAGCAAAACATGCATTTGCAATATCATCAGGCAATATAATTTCATTTAATAACGTACGTTTTGCATAATAAGCAGGCAATTCTGCAACTGTGATTCCGTATGCTTTTGCACGACCTTCTGCCCAACCGCCAGACCAAATATTGGAGTCTGAGATGACAGCATCAGGATTTACTGTATTTACTCTAATTTTATCAGCTCCTAATTCAGCAGCCATTAAACGAGTTAAGTGTGCTTGAGCTGCTTTTGCTGATCCATAACCTGGATTATTTGGTCCTGCTACAACAGCATTTTTAGAAACGATGTTTACAATATCTCCACCAAAACCTTGTTTACGCATTACTTCTGTTCCGGCTTTAGAAACGATAAATTGACCTTTCACCAAAATATCATATAATCTATCCCACTCTTCAAGTGTGTGATCTGCAATTGCTTTAGAAATACTAATTCCAGCATTATTTACCACAATATCAACTCCACCAAAAGCAAGACAAGCTGCGTCTAATGCTTTTTCAGTGCTTAATTCGTCAGTAACGTTTAGTAAAGTGCTTGAAACTGCATCTTTACCAAAAGATTTGATAAATTCAGCTGTAGCGTCACTTAAACGTTCTTCATTAATGTCATTGATAATTACACAACCACCTTCTTGCGCAAATTTCTTCGCGATAGCTTTTCCAATTCCTCCAGCAGAACCCGTAATTAGGGCAACTCTACCAGAAAGCGCTTTTGGTTTTGGCATACGCTGTAATTTTGCTTCTTCTAGCAACCAATATTCAATATCAAAAGCTTCTTGGTGTGGTAACGAAGTATATTCTGAAACTGCTTCAGCACCTTTCATTACATTTACTGCATTCACATAATATTCTGAAGCTAAACGCGCCATTGTTTTATCTTTGGCAAACGTAAACATTCCAACTCCTGGATATAAAATCACAACTGGATTTGGGTCACGCATTGCTGGCGAATTCGACTTTTTACAAGCATTGTAATAGTCTTTGTACATCGCTCTGTAAGCCTCAAAAGCAGGAGTTAACTTTGCTTTAATAGCCTCGACATCTGATAAATCTTCGTTTGGAGATAAATCTAAAACCAAAGGACTAATTTTTGTTCTTAAAAAGTGATCTGGACAAGAAGTTCCAAGTGGTGCTAATTTTTCTAAATCATTAGAATTAATAAACTCTAAAACTCTTGTATCATCAGTATAATGACCGATCATTTGACGCTCTGATGAACAGAAACCTCTCAATATTGGTGCTACTTTTGCTGCTTTTAATTTACGATCCGCTTCTGGTAAACTCTCCATTTTTTGACCTCCAAAAATAGGACGTTTTTTACCGTAATTATTCTCTAAATATTCAGCACATTTTTCGATTACTTCCAATGTATTGACATAACTTTCGTAAGCTGTATCTCCCCAAGTAAATAATCCGTGAGAACCTAACATGATTCCGCGTAATTTTTTACCTTTTATAGCCGCTTGTTCCAAGCAAGATCTTAATTGAAGTCCAAGGTCAAAACCGGGACGTTGCCATCCTACCCAACCGATTTCTCCGTCAAATAGTTCTTCTGTAATTTTTTCTCCATCTTTAGCAGCAGCGATAGCAATAGCCGCATCTGGATGTAAGTGATCTATATGTTTGAATGGTAAAAAACCGTGTAAAGGTGTATCAATAGAAGGTGCTTTTGAAGCCAAATCGAAGATACAGTGGTTGAATAATTCTACCATCTCATCTTCAAATTCAATACCTTTATATACTTTTTCAAGATTATGAAGTCTATCCAAATAAAGCGCTGCACATCCAGATTTTGTTAGGGTTCCGATATCTCCACCAGAACCTTTAATCCACATTACATCAGAAACATCACCTGTTAAAGGGTCTTTGTCGGTAATTTTTACAGAAGTATTTCCTCCTCCGTAGTTCGTAAGTCTTAAATCAGCTCCTAACAAATTAGAACGATAAATAAAAAGCCCTACTTCATCACCTGCTAATGCTGCAGCTTTAGCTTCGTCCCAAAGATAGCTCACATGCTTAAAATTCATATTTTTTGTTTTTATATTTGACATTTGGTTATTTATATTTAAATTAACTATTTGATTTATAAAGAGTTTCCAATTCCTACCAAGACAATAGACAAGAACATAAGTGCAATTCCGAAAAGGAAAGTATTAAACGTTTTTTTAGTAACACCTTTCCATTCTTTTAAGTAGAAACCCCAAAAGTTAGCGGTAAGAATAATCGTTGACATGTGCAAAATCCATGAACTAGCGCCGTTTCCTAATTTACTTTCCCCCATTCCGTAGAAGAAAAACTGCAAAAACCACATCGTACCAGCAATAGCTGAAAAAAGTACATTTTTTGAAATTGGTGTTGTTTTATCTGTATAATTTCCAAAAGTTTTATTTTTGAAATTAAGATAAATACACCATATAAAGTTGCTTGTTAATCCGCCCCAAAGTATAATAATATAGCTTACATTATTTTGAAACAAAAATTCACCTTGATTTGGATGTAAAGCTTTCCAAGATTCGTTAGCAACATCTGCCATTGGTTTTGCAGCTTCTATTCCGAAATTAAAAAAAGAACTTAAAATACCTGAAATTATCGCAATAATTAAACCTTTAATCAAACTAAAATCTTTGTCTTTATCTTCGTGTCCAGTTTCAAAATCTTTCTCTTTTAATATCCCTGCTTTTCCTAATATTGCAATTCCGATAATACATACAAGCACGCCAAACAAAACCATTTGACCTCCTGAATTCGAGAACATATCACTTATAGATTCTTTTCCTGCAGTTGCATTAAAGTTGTAATAGATTGGTGGAATTAAAGCTCCAAAAGCAGAACAAAACCCTAGAGTAATTGAATTACCCAATGACATTCCTAAATAACGAACTCCTAATCCGTAGGTCAATCCTCCAATTCCCCAAACCAATCCCATTCCGTAAGCCAATGCTTTTACAGAAGGAGCTGCGCTAGCGATAATTTCAGTAAAATTTGGAATTGTAAAATAGGCTGCGATTGGCGGAACAATTAGCCATGAGAAAAAACCTCCAACTAGCCAATAGCTTTCCCAAGCCCAATTTTTAACTTTTTTGAAAGGCATATAAAAACTCCCTGAAGAAAATCCTCCGATAGAGTGAAAAATAATTCCTAATAATGATTCCATTAAATTTTTTTGTTTTTGTGGTTAGTTTGATAGTTAATATGGTTTTGTAAAATAAGTACATATTTTAAAGGCAACAGTCCTACACAGTGCTTATAAAACCTCATTTTTTTACTTTTTTCTCATTATTAATCTTTTAAATCCAGTTCATGCATGAATCAATCCGTTCTGTATTACTTGATATGAAGTTCATTTGAAAATTCTTTCACTTTTAGTTTAGATGAGATTATTTGTGATGAATCTTGCTCCACCATTTCATTATCTCAGACAATTTTTTTTGCGATTGTATTACCCTCATTATCCATTGATAAACCAACTTATCCCAAACCAGAACAAATAATAACCACAATGCAGGTTGCCTTTTTTCTCTGACAGAATTACAGTCAACGATAGCTAGGCAATCTAAATAAAAAGCTCCATTGAACATCCTAGGTGCTATCTACAAGAGTGGAATCACTCAAAACTTTAGATTCTTTAGAATTTGGTGTTTTCTCAGTGTAGAGACGGACAATTTATCGAGCTTTTGAAAAAAAATACAACATTAGAAGTAGTATAATTAAATATTTCTTAATCCTATAATTTCAAAAGAGCTAAAAAAAACCAGACAGTACGATTGCATTGTCTGGTTGATTGTTTATCCATTTATAATCTAAAACTTGTATGTCGCTGTCAGATAAAATGCGCGAGGAGGTAGATTTAAAGTTGAATAAGTAGCATTTGGATTTGCTGCCAATTCCTCTTTTGTAAAACCTTGTCTATCCAGCGATGCAGGAAATCCTCCTGGTGCCATCCATCCCATAACTCCTAACTGGTTAAAAACATTATTTATATTTGCCTGAACTTGCCAGTTTTTACTGATGTTATAACCAAAATTCAAATTAGATTGATTGTATGCTGGTAAATCAAATGTATTGGCAACGTTTGCTGGTCGTTTTCCCATATAAGAAAAATCCAAAGATGAAAAGAACTTCCCTGCTGTATAAGATGGTGTTATTCTCAAAATTACCTCTGCACTGTTATCAGTTTTGTTTCCTGAAAAATCAACAACCTTATCATCAGCACTTCCATTAGCTCCCAGATCCCATGCTTTGTATTCTTTTGCCTTTGCGTTTTGGAAAGTTGCTACAGCCCTTACACTGAATTTCTCTGTAACTTCCTGAGTTGCCTCGACCTCGACCCCATATGTTCTAAACTTGTTATACAAAAAAGGAGTAAAATACAAAGTAGATAAATCCTCACCTTCCTGTCCTTGTGACTGGTTACCCACATTACTTAATAAACTGTAAAAAGGTGTAACAAAAACATTGGTTTTACCTGATTTTAATTTGTATCCTAATTCAAATTGTTGAATTTTTTGCGCAAGTGGGTTCAGTTCATCAGAGGCAAGTTGAGTATCGATACTCATAAACATTGTTAAATCAGGAGCTTTGCTTCCCTGAGAATAACGAATATAAACCGCCTGCTGGTTTGAAAACATGTAGTTCAGTCCCCCCGAGAATGAAAAAGTATTAATCTTCTGGTCCTTATAGTTATATGTAGCAGCAATCCTACCATATGAATTGTCATATAATGTAAGTGGATTACTATCAAATCCTCCTGTAGCATTTGTATTCACGCTCTCAGAAATCTGATTGGATCCGTTGTAGGATATATCTTCATAACGAATACCCCAATCAAAATTCAATTTTGAATTAATTTCCCAGTTATGACCAAAGAACAAGGCAAATTGATTTTGCTTTGCGTTAATTACATCCATAGGAGCGCTTTTTCCAGCCCCACCGATAACTCCGTCACTATTGGTCATCTGATAGGTCTGCCCATCAAAAATACCTACATATGAGATATCAGTTAATGCTGGACGTGGAGATGTCATCTGCGAGTAAGCAACCCCTATAGAACCATCTATTCTGTCTATTTGCGAATTAGCATAAAATCCTCCCGCAGTAAAGCTCATGTTTTTCAACTTTTTGGTGATTGTAAATTGTTCAATAATTTCCTTTACGTTATTTTCTGTGACCATCAAAGGATGAAAATATAATGAATTTGGCTGAATAGAAGCACCTGGAAAATCTCCTTTGTTTACTGTAAAACTAGAAAAAAAGTTATTTGTTACCGATCCGAACTGTGCACCTGTTGCATGGTCGTTGAACGAAAATGTCGCACCCGCCGCATTTGGGTCAGTCAGCTCATTCAATCCATAAAAAACAGCATTATCAACAGCAAAAGGGCTTACAATTGCAGTAGTATTCCATATGGCCTTTTTATTGGAATAACGCGCCTTGTTTTCTATTTTCCAACCATCTCCAAGATTCTGATCCCAATTTAAACCTATAGAAGCATCCTTAGAATGAACAAGATTTCTTGAATCATAATGTACCTTTCTTCCTGATTCGTTTATTGTCACATCACCGCTTACTCGTGGAATCAAAACCGAATTAGTATTTGACACACCAGCAGGAAACTTAGGGTCTGTAAAACCTATGGTAGGAAGAAATTCATTTGAACCGTTGTGATCGTTTAAATACTTGGCAAATAATTTTACACTACCTGTATTATATGTCTTAACAATGTTGGCTTTTATCTGCCCCCCTTTGTTCATTGGATAACCTGAATAACGATCACCATCATTTTGACGCATAAAACCACCCACATTAAAAGTGATAGATTTGTCATTGCTCAAAGGTCCTCCAAAATTAAAATCCATTCGATAGTAAGGATTTTTTCCATTACCTTCTAAACCATTTTTAGCCCTGATCTCACCTGAAAAATCTTTTCCACCAGTCTTAGAAACATAATTAAAAATTCCACCTGGCGCATTATTTCCAAGAATCGATGCTGTACCTCCTTTTACTGCTTCTAATCTTCCTAATGTGGCATCAGTACGCAGAAAATAATCCGGTCCATAATTGCTAAACGTCGCATTGGTAACCGGTAAGCCGTCTTCCTGCATGGAAACATAATAGTATCCCGAAGCACCATCGTTAGAACCTGAGGAAACCCCGCGAGAGTAAACCGTATTCCTGATCTCTCCTAACGCATTGTTCACGTAAACCCCTGAAACATTTTTCAAAAGATCAGCGGCACTGGTTATGGCAACTCTCTCTATCTGCTTTGCATTTAGTGTCGAGATTGAAACGGAGGACTGCATTTTTGTTCTTTTGTCGAATACGCCCGTCACAACAATTTCATCAAGAGCCTGTGCGTCCTCTTCAAGAGAAACAGATAAACTTTTCTGGCCATTAACTGCTACTTCTTTGGTCTTAAATCCTATATAATTAAAAATTAATACTGAATTGTTATTGACTTCAATCGAATACTCACCTGCCGCATCAGAATTAGTCCCCTTAGTTGAACCCTTCACAACAATATTTACCCCGAACAGTGGTTCGTTCTTCTGATCGGTCACCTTTCCTTTCACAATCTGCTGCGCGGTCATGTGGGCAGAAAATCCTAAGAAAAGCACCATTAGCTTAATCACCATTGTAACAGATCGATGCTTTTGTAATAAATTAATCATTTTTTGGTTTTTTTTAGTTAGTAGATATTTATTCACGCTTATTTTTACACATAACATTTTTTTGTGCTTTGTATATTTCAAAATTAATAATATAACTTACAGCAACTGTCCTATGCAATCGTAACAGAATTGATTTTTTCAATTCTATTTATTAATTAAATTAATTACTTTTTTTTATTAATATAACCGGTTTTGAATCTATAGGATACTAGGTATAGTTATCACACAACACATCTTATAATAAATCATCAGATTCCTTCTACTGCTTTAAATAAATTATGCGTCGGGCTATTTTGTAAAAAAAGGGAATACAGTTACAATAACAGCATTCCCATCTTATTCTAAAAATTAGATTCTACTTCTATTTTTTTTTGATTATGACAGAAAAACCTTCTGTCATAATCAAACTTAAAAGAACATTCCGCCAGTTTAATTTTCTTTTATCCTAACTGGCCCTTGCAAGCCGGAACTCAGTAAGGTTCTGCTCTTGCCTTTGAACTGGGCATAATTTGGATTACCTTTTACAGCCTCACCTGTAAACGCATTTCTGCGTGTGGTCGTCACAATCACTTCAATTGTATTAGTGCCTTCTTTGATCAACGGGGTTATATCGATTCTGTAAGGAGCAAAAAGTCTTTTGCCTGCGTTTACTCCATTAATTTTAACTTCAGCAACAAAGTTCACTTTACCTAAATCTACATAATAGGATTTATCGGCTTTAATATTGTTGACATTAAAATTCGAGAGATAAATCCCCTCATCGGAACTAAATTTAGTTTTCTCGTTATCAACCCAATCAAAAAGGAGTGAATTCTCAAAAGTATTTTTCCCAACCTGGATATTCCACTTTTCAATATCTGCAACATCCTTCATTTGATCATCTACAGGAATGCTAAATGTCGATTTTAAAACATCTTTTTGCGTCGAAGCAAATAAGATTATTGAGCCATAAGGTGCAAGTCGGTAGGAAATATTTTTAGTGCCTGCCAAGATTACTGAACCGTCCTCGGCACTGAACCAGTAACAGTTTTTTATTTCATCCCCTACATTTATTTCTATTGACTGCCATTGATCAGTTTTATTAGAAATGAATTTGATGATACTTCCATCAGACATCTGGCGGTTTATTTGTCTTGAAAAATGAGCTTCTTTGGCAAAATGAAGCACTTGGTCAATTTTTTCGACCGGGAACTCTGAAACAATTTTTACCGTATTTTTTTCGTTCCACACATCGTTCATCAAAGCTGCTGTCTGCTTATCCTTACTTTCAAAATCAAGATACGAAGGTTGTTTTTTAGGACATTCGCCGATTGCCCAAATACTCATTCCGGTTTTGCTCAAAGCACTGATACTTTTTACTGTATTTATATTTACATAGGGTAGATTAGCTAGTATCAACACCTGATATCGATTGTCTTGAATATTAATTTTTCCATCAATCATTTTTGCCTTCTGCAGATATTCATCATTTACAAATTCCCAGGTAATTCCTTTTGATTCCAGTTCGTTAATTGTCTTCCATAATTCATTATACCAGTTTTTTATTAAAACCTGTTTCGACTGATAAGTTCCAAAACCTTTAATGTCGGGCTCCACTCCCTTAAAGTAGCCTTTAAACAGTGTCTCTTCGGGATTTAGCCCTATTTGATCTTCAGAAAAATTATTAAAGGGCATATAAATCAATACGTCTGTTTGAGGTTTCCCTGCTCGCAATGCATATTGACAACGCGCTAAATACTTATTGACTTCTTTGATATCCTTCCAAAACGGATCTGACTCGTTCATACCCGAGCTAAAATTCAAATAGGGAACAAAACTGTTCGACCATGTATTCCAACCTTCCTTACCGTATTCCCCATTATTATATTTATAAGGGCTCCCATGATAGATTATTTGATTTATACCACATGCAAAAGATTTATCAGCCCAGACTTTAATTTTTTGAGGGGTAGTCATTTCGGCTCTTAAAATGGATACAAAGGACTCCTGGCTGATGATAGGCCTGTTATTTAGGTGGGCACCTGAGGTTACCAATTTCAAATATCCCTCAGAACCTTCGGCAAAAAGCTGCTCGGCCTCGGGAATATCAACAATTGAAGCTGCTCCAATCAAATCTATGGGAAAACCGTATGCCTGAGTGCGATGCAGTAGCCCGCTTTTTTTCATCCATTCATTGCTGGTTTTAATAAAATTATTTCTAAATACCCTATTTACTGTTTGATCGTAGTCGTACATTATTCGCCATTGATTTTTCTCATCAAGTACAAAAGGCGGCTTTGCATTATGATAAGCTGAGGCCAAAAACGTAGGATTATCATATCCTTTCTGAACCACTGAAGATAGGTACGGACTTATATCATAGCCATTTTGCTCCTTAAATATCTTTATAAAATCCTTGCTAATTATTCGGTCAACATGAAATTCATAGCTATCGTTAAAAACAGCTCTCATCGGTTTTGAAAAATAAGCAGGCAAACCTGTTCTGGCTCCAAATAAATAATCATAGGTCTTATTGACAATGACAGGATCCAGATAGTCGATCACATATTGCACCCCCTTGGATGCACTTAAAGAAGGCACTTCTCCCGTCGGTATGCTCCAGCTTACGATAAGCCGTAAATTTTGCCCGGAAGGAACTTTCCATTTCAACATATTATTTTTCACCTTGCTGGTTAAATCAACGACTGATTTTGAATCAAGAAAAACTTGCTCATCTTCTGTTCTTAGTACTTTTGCCACTATCACACTTTTTATGACACCCCACTGTGGCTTCACTAAATTATCGGTCGAAGAATGATTTTTCACTGAGGACTCAACTTGTCTTATCATAGGGACTTTGCCATTATACAAACTGCCAGGTGTAAGGAGCGAATCGGCAACTGCCAATGTCCGCATACTTTCAGAAGGATCAAAAAAAGATCCACCCATAGGCCAACCGCTTCCTGCGTTCATATCCACAACGATTTCGGATACTTGCGCCTGTTGCATTATTGCCTTCATATTATCATAAAACGAAGGCGTATCCCAGCTGTAAACCCTTTCCAGCTGATCCTTTGGCGCCTTAGGATCCAGTCCCATAGTAAAAGGCTGAACTTCCACCCCTGCAAAACCATTTTCGGAAAACATCCTTATTTCCCGTTGCAGCTCGTCTTTAGTGACATCATTTCCTGGGAGCCACCATCTTGTGAAAGGACCATATTCTCGCATACCAACCTGAAACTTGGTATTATCAAAATCAAAGTATGCCAACCAGTCAGTTCCGCCTGCTGCATTCTTGTTCTGTTTAGATTGAGCATTTATCATATTGACTGAAGTACAGCAAAGTACTAATGCAATCAAAGAAAGTGAGTTTTTCATTTTAAACATATATATTTTCATTTTTACTAAAAAGTTGCGAACTAGCTTTTTATAAGTGGCTCCCAAACTTGATTAAAAAAAGGATTTCGTTTAGCCTGCTCAGCATAACCGTCTACATTAGCCAAACATTCAGGACACCAATGCCCAGCCAATAAAACTGCTGTTGGACTTGCTTCGAACTGCTCTCCAAATGCGCATTCCCATCTGATTTTAGAACTTAAATCTCCTTTTTTCATATCGGTAGACAAGCATTTACCTCCCCTAAAAGCAGCTACCTTGTGCATATCCTGAATTTCCAATTCGGAAGTAAACTTCGATTCGTCATATCCATGAGAAAGTCTTATAGGAATTTTTAACGGTGTAATTGGTTTGTAATGCTCCCACGCAGGTATCTTTTCCCATTGTTCTTTAGAGCCGAAATAGGCTTCTATTTTTTCTTTATAACCATTTTCAATCCAGTCCATTGTACCGTAGTCTTTTTTATAAGCTACCGGTTTCATTACATTTTTCTTTAAAAAAGATACAGGTAAGAACCTCATTAAAAAACGTTTAACCTTTCCCTGCTTGCGTATAGTTTCCAGATAATCTTGTATACTTCCGCTTCTAAATTTTAAATATTTTTCAAGTTCATCAGAATCCTCATACCATTGCCCGTGAAAATTCTGGGTTGCAAACCAGTTTAGATCAAAAATTTTCGTTATATCTTTTATTCCTGAACCTTTTGCGCTCTCACGCAGGAAATTATAATTAAATGTCCTGAATTTTTCTCCTCCACCAATATTATAAATCCTTCTCCAGAATTCTTCAGGAATATCATCCTCACACACGTTAGCCATCATTCGTCCTGAATCTTCCACCGTTACCCACTCAAAAACACCTTGAACAGGCACGTGATACATAATGGGGTCCAAGGAATCAGATATCGAAGGATATAAAATGCCGGTTTGCCGCAATGAAACCCAATGTTTAAGGCCTGACTCAATAACTTCAAGCTCTGCTATTGTTTTTGAGAGGGCATAATTGTCGTATTTACTAATTTTCAATGGATCACCTGTTCTTCCCCAGTGCAACGGCGGATTGCGGTCTCCCGTTTGAGCAACTGTACCAATATATACCAACTTTATATCATCTTTATTAGGTTGGGACTGAATTGCTCTCACAATATTCTTGGCACCCCCAACATTTACCTTCGTGGTAAGTTCGGGATGATAATCAGCCATAGGTGACACCATTCCTCCAACATGCAAAACGTAATGCGCCTCCTGCACACCTTTCAGCACATCTTCATAACTAGTCAAATCACCCCAGATTATCTTAAGATTTTTATATTGCTGGTAGGGTTTCATTATTTTTTTATCTTTCACAGTAGGAAGAACCAAAACAGAGACATCAAATCTCTCACCTCTTTCCAGAAGCTGCTTAAGAACTGCCTGCCCCATATTACCTGAAGCTCCAGTAAGAAAAACATTCTTTTTCATTTCTTTTCTATCTTTTAGTTTTATATTTTTAACTATGAGGTAAAGCCTTCTTCCCCCTCAGTAAGATTGCATTTTGTAATACCAAGTAAAATTGCTCTATTTCAAAACCGTGTAACGATAATTATGTAGATTTATAATCTGAAAAACAACTCTCAAATTCCTATGTAGTATTGCAGTTAATTTAAATATATGAATTTGATAACTCCAGAACGTAGTTTATAGCGAATTAGTCAAATTTAACAATGCTTATTGAAGGAACTGTCCTGCGCAATCAAAACTAAAATGTTGATTTCAATAAAAAAAAATTATTAATAATATTAATAATTTCTATTACGCAGATCTCCAAATGAAAGGAGGAACTTTAGAAACAGAAACATTAAGCAATATCAATTCAACTTTGGCACTTCAATCTTCTTATAAATGAAGTAAAAGACTGGCTTTGTAAGGCAATAATTTCTGTAATTAGTAGAAAGACCTTATCTTTACAATAATATATTTTACTTAGATGATAGTTACCGAAAGAGAAGCTTTAGAGTTCATAAAAGAAGGCCATAAACATTTTTTTACACAAATAACAATAGACTGTGTCATATTTGGATATCATGAACAGCAGCTTAAAGTATTAATTGGGAAATGGAAAGGTCTTAATGGCTGGGCTTTTCCGGGCGGCCACATTGGACGCAAGGAAACCTTGACTTCTGCGGCAAATAGAATTTTGAAAGACAGAACATCAATTGACCAAATCTTTCTTGAACAATTTCATACTTTTGGAGACAGTCAGTACCGCTTACAAGATTTTAGCTTTTTACAATCCGAAATAAACGACCAAGTCGCAGAGGATAGTTGGCTTTTTCAAAGAACTTTTTCTGTAGGTTTTTATGCCTTGATTGAATATTCTGAAGTAAAAATTAAAACTGACTTTTTTTTCGAAGAGTTTAAATGGATTGACATTTCCGAAATCCCTACCCTATTATTTGACCATAACGAGGTATTGGAAGTTGCTCTCTCCACGCTTCGAAAGCAAATCTATCACAAACCGATTGGCTTTAACTTGCTGCCTGATAAATTCACCTTGCCTGAAATTATTTCCTTATATGAAACAATACTAGGAAAAACTTTAGATAGAAGAAACTTCCCTAAAAAGCTTTTGACCTTAAATCTTATTACCAAACTTGAAGAAAAGAAAAGTATTGGTAAACATCGCTCCCCTTTCCTATATAAGTTTGACACTGAAAAATATAATAATGCACTAAAAGAGGGCATTATACTTGTTTTTTGACAGAGTAAGCAACCTGTTTATTCACTACTTTCCTGTCTAATGACAACAGGACCTATTAAACCGGCAGAAATTAATTGTTCATCCTTCTCTTTGAATTGGTTATATCGCTTATCTCCTTTTTTCGCATTCCCTACAAATCCATTTAATTGACCTGGAGTGACACGGATTTCAAGCGAATTTGTTCCCGATTTTAAAAATGAAGTTATGTCAAGCAAATAAGGAGCAAAAATCTTCTTGCCTGCAAATTTACCATTTATATAAATCTCGGCAGTATAAGACACTTTTCCCAAATCCAGAAAGAAGTGTTTTGAAGCTGTGTCAGTTTCCCATTTAAAATCAGATTTATATACACCCAGGTTAGATGAATACTTCAAATTTTCATTGGTTCTCCAGTCAAACAATAAAGAATTTTTAATTTCGAAATTTTCAACCTGGATATCCCAATTCTTGATGTTTAAAATTTCTTTATCAACATCTGGTATTAACTGGGACGCAGATAATTTATCATCTGTCGAAACGGATTGAGTTGAGGCAAAAAGAATAATTGAGCTGTAAGGTCCAATCTTATAACTTACCGTAGAACCTTGATTTTTCAATACTGCTCCATTTGTAGCATCCATCCAAAAACTAGACCTAAATTTCGAATCCAAAGTCAGGTTTATTGTCTTCCATTGATCACTCTTATTCCAGATAAACTCCGCACGGCTGCCATCACTCATCTCTCTCTGCACTTGTCTAGTAAAATTATAAAAATCCCCAAAAGCGACCGATTGCTTGAACCTCCCAGTCCAGTTTTTAAGTTCACTATCATTAGAAAGAAATAGGCTGTTTTTTGATTTGATTGCAGACGCTATATTCTCTGCGGTTTTTTTATCATTCTTTTTCCAATCTAAAAAAGATGGTTGTTTCTGTGGCAATGTCCCCATTCCAATGAGTTGCATTCCTTTACCAGATAAAAACTTTATCTGTTCAGAGGTTTTTAACTGGATTACTTCCGTATTGACAAGTATTAAGCTCTTAAAGGTATTATCTCTAATATTGATTTGTAAATCCTTATCCAGCTTAGCCTGCTGCAGTGATACATCGTTGACAAACGCCCACGAAATACCTTTTGCCTCAAGGGCATTGATCAGCGGATAAGCTTTTGAAGCCCATTTTATTTTTTCCGGATCAGTTTTTTCTTTTGCAGTCTCCTTATTTGTTGGAGTATATTCTTGAGGAAAAATTTCTTCAGGGTTTTCAGGCATACCCTCAACGTTCATGAATGGGAAGTAGATCAGAACATCCGCATGCGGCTTACCTGAACGAAGTGCATACTGAACTCTGCTAACATATTGATTGATCTCTTTTTGATCTTTCCAAAAGATATTTCCCTCGCCAAGATTAGTGGAGAAATTAATCGCTGAAATAAACGGTGTCGAGAAAGGATACCATCCTTCCGGACCAAGTTTTTCCGGTGTATAACGATAAGGCACTCCGTGATAGATGACTTGGTTCACTCCAGCAGCAAATAACTTATCCAAAGCAATTTTTATTTTCTGAGGACTGGTAGTATATGCTTGGTTAATGGACACTGTTGACTCTGCTGACACAATCGGACGATTATAAAGAAGACCCCCGGATGTCATAATTTTCATATTAGCTTCGGGTCCAAGCATACTTTCCGTCTCTGGAATCGATGCTTCTCCTGCCATTGCTATCATATCCATATTAAGACCGTAAGCCTGCGTGCGATGAAGAAGTCCTCGGCCTTCCAGCCAGTTTTTACTTACTTCAAAAAAGTGCTCCTTCAGCAGTTCACTTAAGGTAAGATCATAGTCATACCTTAAACGCCAATCCTCATTTGAAAAATAAAAATCTGGCTTTACATCAGGTCTTAAATACAGCACATAATTATAACCTTTCCGCATATTGGCTGGCAGCCAAGGAGTAATATCATACCCTCTATTTTTTTTAAAAAATGAGATAAAATCCAGAGAATAATGCCTATTGGCTTTAAACTCATAACTATCATTAAAAACAGCACGCATAGGATTGCCAAAATAAGGCTGTAAACCTGTTCTTTCACCGAAAAGGTGCTCATAGATTTTACGCACTTTATTTGAATCAAAATGATCTACAACTGGCCCTTGCTCAGGCATAGCAGCTATATTTGTTTGTTCACCGCTAGGCAAACTCCACAATACTATAACCTTCCATTTCCCTTTTGGGAAGTTCCATTCCAAAGTGTTATTCTTAACTGAGGCTGTCAGTACATGGGCAGTATTTGGATCTAAGTGAACTGATTCTCCTGCTTTGTTTTCTTTGCTGTCAATAATCTTAACAACTAATACCGCCTGCATTTGAGCTGGCGAACTTGATTTATTTTCGATAACTGGAAGTGTAACCTTTTTTTTCTGCCCTCCGTTAATATTTACCTCCGTAAATTCAAGTGAAAGAAAACCGTCTTCAGGATTTAAAAACGAGCCGCCCGGTGGCCATCCGCTCCCATTTGTGACATCAACGATAACATTGCGTTTTCGAGCTATGTCCATAACAGCTTTAAGGTTGTCGTAGTACTTAGGAGTATCCCAGCTTAAAACATTCCCCCTCACCTTTGCATTCATCGGAATACCAATAACCAAGGGCTGAATTTCAACTCCGGCAAATCCATTATCCGCAAAAAGATTTACTTCTCTTTCTAATTCTTCTTTTATCACATCATTTCCTGGCCACCACCATCGTGCAAATGGTCCATACTGCTGAAAAGGAATATTGAATTTATTTGCGTCAAAATCAAAATTAGGAAACCACTTATTATCTTGGGATTCTTTATTTTGCTGAGCATTGCCCTGCAGTGAAATTGCAAGAAATAGGAAACTAAAGATGATGATCTTTTTTTCTATATCTTTTTTTATTGAATATCTTCTCATTATACTTGAGTTATCTTTTGTATTGTTTTTCACTTACTAAAAACAAAAATTTATAATTCCTTTAGATCTTCTTTTAATGGTAATTTAGGGCTTACCTTTTTCACTACAATTTTATTGGCAATATTAAAGGTAGCTGTCTTTTTAATATCTCTTGAAGAAGCACCGATGCTAATCTTATAAATTCCCGAATCAGCAATCCAAGAACTTTCTTCTGTGTAGAATGATGCAAGTTCGGCCTCAGTGATCAAAAAGCTAACCGTTTGTTTTTCACCAGGTGCAAGCATTTTGGTCTTGGCAAATCCCTTTAATTCTTTCAAAGGTTTTTTTATATTATTATTTGGTCCTGAAATATACAGCTGCACAATTTCACGGCCGGCAAACTTTCCTTTATTTGTAATATCAATAGAAATCTTCAATTTATTTTTGAAATCGCTTCCGCCTAATTTTATCCCTGCATATTCAAAACTGGTATAAGACAAACCATATCCGAATTCGTAAGCCGGTTTTATATCGAAGGTATCATAATAACGGTATCCCACATAAATACCTTCTTCATATAAAGCATTTTTAGGTTTTTTCTCCTCTGACAAACCTGGAAAAGATTTTGCTGACGGAATATCAGTGTAGCTTACAGGAAATGTAACTGCAAGTTTTCCGGATGGATTTACTTTTCCAGAAACTATGTCGGCTATAGCATTCCCTCCTTCTAAGCCGGGCTGCCATGCCAGTAATATAGCATCGGCATAATCTCTCCAGCTTGCTACCTCTATCACGCCATCAATATTTAAGATAACAACAAGCTTTTTGTCAACCTTATGATATACGTCGGACAACTGTTTAATAAATATTTTTTCCTCTTCTGTAAGATTAAAATCATAATCAATTTTACGGTCGTGTCCTTCCCCTCCATTTCTGCCAATGGTCAACAAAGCAACATCATTTTCTCTCGCAGACTCTTCAATTTCCTTTAAAGTGTGAGGAAGTTGTTCAAATTGCTTCGGTGTCTCAAGCAAGCTGGTTTTCGCAGGCGTTGATTCTTTTTTTGTTCTTATATAGGTATTGTAACTTGTTCTAAGCATTTTATCTAAACCTAGACCTGCACCTTCCAACCCTTGATCCAAATTAATTACGTATTTACTATGAACCTCTCCGCTTCCGGTTCCACCGCATATTATGTTATACGAACTGTTACCGAATAAAGCTATCTTCAAATCCTTTTTTAACGGTAAGACATTATTATTGTTTTTCAGTAGTACCATTCCCTGAGCAGCTGCATCGCGGGCAATCTGAGCATTCTGTTGCAAGTTAGGGTTGTCGGTATAGGGAATTTTATTGTAAGAAGGCGTTTTCATAACAATTGACAAAATCCGCTCAACATTTAAATCCAATTCCTTAATGTCCAAAGTTTTATCCTCTACAGCTTTAATAATTGCGTTTACTTTGGAGGGTGTTCCCGGCATAAGCAAATCATTACCAGCCTGAACCTGGCTTAGAGTATTTCGGCCTCCAAACCAGTCTGTCATTACAAACCCTTTGTATCCCCATTCTTCCCTTAAAATACCAGTCAATAAATCATGGCTCTCCGATGCATATTCGCCATTGATTTTATTATATGACGACATAACTGTCCACGGCTTTGATCTCTGCAATGCAATTTCAAATCCCTTCAAATAGATTTCCCTTAATGCACGCTCGCTAATTACACTGTTAACAACAGTTCTATTTGTTTCTTGGTTATTCACTGCAAAATGCTTAAGACTGGTACCTATCCCGTTAGACTGTAGTCCATTAATCATTGCAGCTCCTATATAACCGCTTATGAGAGGATCTTCAGAATAATATTCAAAATTTCTACCTCCTAAAGGATTACGCTGAATATTGATGCCCGGAGCTAATAATACATCAACACCATAAGCCTTAACTTCACTTCCCATCGCCTTTCCAACTTTATCAACCAACGCTATATCCCAAGAGGACCCCAGCAGGGTAGCCACAGGAAAAGCAGTACAATAATATGTTTTTGGGTCATCTTTCCTTATAGGATCTATTCTTAATCCGGCAGGACCATCAGCAGTAATCACCGCTGGCAGCTGAAGCCTATCAATAGGAAATGTCGTCCCTGCTGCACCATTAACTTTGCCCATTGTCGCGCCAACCGCCCCATTGGCAGAATTGACATTTGAGCTCATACCCGTGCCAACCACAAAACTTGCCTTTTCCTCAAGTGTCATTTTACTTAGAATTTCTTTTATTTTCTTTTCATGTGATTGTGCATTTGCTGGTATACTTAAAAAAGTAAGAGATACACCAATCATCTTAAGTATAAATTTCATTTTTTGTGTATTAAATTTTACTTGACTAAGAAGTCAAGTCTTAATGAATTATTTAAAAGCAGAACTAAAAAAGGGATAGTCTAGACTATCCCAGTTTAAAATTTATTTCATGCGTACTGCTGTAGCATCAAACATTTCCATCATGCTCCCTTCTGCATTGTCTTGATCTTTCTTTTCTAAAAAAAGGTAAACATCATATCCTTCAGAAGTAAAGTAAACTGTCATTTTATCCTTTCCTTCTAACTCTACCTTTGTTAACGGAAATAAATCTTTGTTTGTAGCTGGATCAATAAGAGAACCAGAAACTTTACCCTCGTTATCGACAATGTTAAGAATCATTTTGCTATCACCTCCCGGCGTACCTACCACATTCACATTCCACTTTCCGTTAAAAAAGTTTTTCTCCTGTGCAGTTGCACTTACTGAGAACATTAGAACAAAAAACATTGTTGTAAAAAATAAATTTAATTTTTTCATGATTTAAAAAATTAGCATTGATAATATAAAAATTGGTTAAATAAAAAATAAAATCACGCACACTGGTTTTAGACGGGAAATAAATTGATACTAATTGGATATCCGCTGCCAGGATCACAAATAAAAATCAAAAAGTTTCATTGCGTTTCATTTACGCAATAAAGATATTAAATAATTTTTCCGATTAAAAAAAAAAGTCGTTTTTTTTTTAATATTCGCAAATTTTTACACAATTACTTGTAATATGCAATATACCCTATCAAATCCATTATAAATTTTGCAAAGCTTAGCACAAAGAGACTGTAGAAGAAAGAATGTATTTAAAGAGATAATTACAAGTTTAAAACTCATTTGTATTAATACTGGAATTTTCATCGTATATTAAGGAGAATATTTTGGAAGCGAAATATTTTTTTCTATGAGTAAATATAACGCTGAAGGCTTCCAGATACCGTTTTACTTTTTTTTCTGCAAGAAATTAAAACTTGTTTACAAGCAGATCTTTAAGGTCTTGGTTGAAACTATTTTTAAAAGCTAGAACTGCACTAATTTCTAATCGAGTGTTTTCACCAACAAACAACTCTTTACTAATTAGGGTATCGGAAGAAATTGGATATAGAGAAGGTAGAATTGCTACTCCCAATTTTGAATCCACCAAACCAAGCATAAAATCTACACTTGATACTTCCTGAACAATATTTGCTTCATAGGAAAAACCAACACTAAGGCAAATTTTTTCCAAGTCTTTCATTATTGCCGGAAGCAGCTCTTTACGAAGGCTAATCCATTTATCGTTTCTGAACTGTTCAATTTTAACTTTTTTATATTTAGCCAGCGGGTGATGCACTGACATAGTAATATTGAGAAATTCAGTACCAAGATCAATATAACTAAGATCTTTAAATACGATAGGTAATAATGAAATCCCAAAATCAATATCCTCTCTATAAACGGCTTCCTGAATAGCCTCGAGCGCAGAAAATTCTACAATTTTATAAGTTGTACCAGGCAAAATATTTTCAAGTTTTTTTACAATTTCAAAAATACCTGCACTACGGCTTGATGCGTGAATACCAATTGAAAGCTGTTTATTTTTCATCCCTAGGGCATTCGCATTTTTAACTACCCTTTCAAACTGTTCTATTAAGCGGGCAATCTCTTTTAGCAGATAAACACCTGCTTCGGTTAATACCACCTTTCGATGATTAATCCGTTTACTGCTGTCAAAAAGATCAAAACCTAATTCAGATTCCAGCTGTTTAATTTGATGCGATAAAGCCGGCTGGGTAATATTAAGTTTTTCGGCAGCTTTAGCAAAATGCAGCTCCTTTGCCAGAATTATAAATGACTTAAATTTACGTAATTCCATATTCTTTAAATTATAATGAACCCCTTAGTATCAATTTGAATGGGTTTTCAATTTGTTCATTTGAGGACTCCAAAACAAGTTTTGCTGCAGTTTTTCCCATTTTTTCGAAATCTGTCGAAATAGTGGTAAGACCATTCATAATAAATTTTTTTAGTGGAGTTTCATTATAAGATATAACCCCTACCTGTTCACCTACAATTAAATCCAAAGCAATAATTTTATCTAAAATTTTTACTAAATCTTCTTCCATTAGATTTATATACACCTCACCCTCATTCATATCCTCAAGATCTATATCACTAACTATTTTATAGTTAAAAGCGTAACTTCTGCAAAAATTCTTAAAACCGTTTTCAATCTCTTTGGGAAAGTAACTGATTTCAGGAAATATCAATTTTAGTGTATGATATTTGCTTAAAACATCCAAAGCCTGACAAAGCGCATTAAAAATATTATCTTCAAAATTTTCGTAAACCGCACCAAAACTTCCGCTGATGCCATCGACCTTTTTGTCTACCAAAATTAATTTTTCCTTAGGTATCAAATCAATTATCGTTTTATAGTCCTGATCTCTCTCCAAAAAATGAGCAATAATTACGTAGTGGGTGTATTCTTCTTTTTGCTGCTGTAGCAATTTCTTAAATAAGTTAAAATCATTGTTATAAATATAAAAATCAACTGCACCCTTATCTCCTAAAGTTTGCACGAAGGCATCATATATAATTTTTTTGTGCGCACTTAACTTGTTAAACATTAAAAAAATTTTCAAGTCTTGTGAAGTCTCGGTACTGGAAATAAAATACCCCTTTCCATGGTGCGCTTCCAAAATACCCATTTTTCGCAATTTATTGTAACCTTTTTCAATTGTAACCCTTGAAATCTCATATTGAAAACTCAGCTCATTAATTGAAGGCATGACATCTCCCTTTTTTAGAATCCCCTGTTTTATAGCATTTAAAGCAGCATTGACCAACTGCTGATATTTCGGTGTTGCGGAAAGCTCATCTATTCGGAGGCAGTCTATAGCCTGTTTCTTTTTCATAATTACAAACATTTAAGTAAGATGGATAAATCACAAAACTTCCAGCTTAAAGATTAAGCAGCAAATAAGCTTCAAAATTGTGCAATTCTTAATTTAATAACAGAAAAAAAATGATTTCAATTATTTTTCAAATACAAAGATAAAAATATTATATTGCGTACCACATACGTAATAAAAATAAATACTTTTAATTTCATTTAGAGCACCGTGAAATGGGACCAGAGTTTTATTAAACAGGAAGGATTAGTTAAAAAATAAAAAATACGATGGCAGAAATCTCGAAAAATACCGAAAAAATAATCATTAAAATAAATGCTGAGTCAAGTATTCCGAAATATATTCAAGTTGCCAACAGCATAACTAGAGACATTTATGAAGGAAAAATCTTAACAGGAAAAAAACTCCCCTCAATTAATGATTTAAGCGAAAAAACTTCTCTTTCACGCGATACCATTGAAAAAGCCTATAAATTACTAAAATCCCAAAATCTCATTTATTCAGTCCAAGGCGTAGGGAACTTTGCAACTATATCCAATTCCGAATCAACGAATAATATATTGTTCCTAATTAATAAGCCGAGCTCCTATAAAATAGAAGTCTACAATGCTTTTGTAGAAACTATTGGAACTCTAGGACATGTAAATATGTATTTGTACTATTGCGACGAAAATATATTCATTGATGCAATTACAAAAAACCTGCACAAATATGACTTTTTTGTGGTGATGCCGCATTTCAAAAACAAGGTAAATAACCATGTCAGCTATACCCCCAATGTAATCAAAACAATTGAAACTATTCCTAAGGAAAAACTTTTACTGATAGACAATTCCCATGCCGAGATTTCAGGAAATTTTATTTCAATTTATCAAAATTATAAAGATGATATTTTTCAAGCCATGCAGGAGGCCATGGACCAATTAAAAAATTATAAAAAAATAATACTGGTATACCCTCAGAAATCTGTATTTCCTTACCCTCAGGGAATACTAACAGGTTTTATACAATTTTGTGAGCACTACAACTTTAGTTTTGAGATCCTGGACCAAATCTACAAAGGCCTTGAGTTCCAATCTAAAGAAGCATATATTACCATTCAAGAAGGCGATCTCGTTAATCTTGTACAACAGATTACAGAAAAAAAATTGACTATGGGAAAAGATGTGGGAGTTTTGTCCTATAATGAAACACCATTAAAGGCACTTCTGGGAATAGCTGTAATAAGTACACATTTCAAGGCTATGGGAGAAAATGCCGCGAAAATGCTTATTGAAAATAAAAAAGTAAAAGTAAAAAACCCGTTTTTGTATATCAGGCGGAATTCATTATAGGCAATGGAATCTATCAAACATAAAAAATATAAAAAATAAAATTTAGGACCAAACCATTCTCCGCCAAAAGTTCCACGCTTTAAATTTCATTCACCTTTCTAATTCAATATTGCATCTACTTACACATCTTATTAAATGATTCAAGCTAATCTGACAATAATCCATCAATTTATGAAATACAATACAAATTCCTTCCTTTTCTCTAATTAAAAATTTTTAATTTACAGACACCCCACATCTTTATGTTATTTTAAACGATTTGCTTTTTGATGCGTTTTTACAAACGGATATATCTACGAATTCGTTTCTCTGATAAAGTTATTCAGCTAAATAAATACTTCGTTTTCGTCCAAAATATTTGGATAATCTTAATCTATGAAAAAAACTTTTTGACAGTTATTATAATTATAAAAGCTGATAAGCCAAAAATTAATTTAAAATTTTCAAATTATGAATAGAAGATCTTTTCTTAAAAATACTGGAAAATTGGGCATTGCATTGAGTCTTCCCGCAATTTACTCTTTTCACACATTAGATAGTCTAACAAGTGAATCACTTGTTGACAAACATTCATTTTTTAAGTTATCTTTAGCTCAATGGTCTCTCCATAATGCTATTAAGCGTGACAAAACCCTAGATGCACTTGATTTTAGCAAGAAGGCTAAAGAACTAGGGTTTGATGCTGTGGATTATGTCAATCACCTATTTAGTATCGATCATAGTAATCGCACCTATTCAATAAATAATCTGGTCAAGGAGCTGAATATCCGAAGTAAGGATAATGGCATTGAGAATTCGATTCTTATGGTTGACAACGAGGGAGGATTAGCGTCAGCCAGCCAAGTTAAGCGTGATAAGGCAGTAGAAAATCATGCGAGGTGGGTTGATGCAGCTGCGGGCCTGGGCTGCAATTCTGTCCGCGTTAATCTCCTCGGACCCGGAACTGAAAACGATTTTAACCTTTGGAAGGAGGCTTCTGTCGATGCACTTGGAAGATTGGCTAAATACGCTGAAGGCAGCAATATTAACGTCATAGTCGAAAATCATGGTGGAATGTCGTCCGATGCCGGGAAGCTTACCCAAATCATGCGCGAAATTAATCTTAAAAATTGCGGAACCCTGCCTGATTTTGGAAATTTTTGCACTAAAACAGATAATGATAAACAATGGGGTAAATGCATTGAAAAATATGACTGCTATCAGGGTGTTAAAGAACTGATGCCTTTTGCTAAAGGTGTTAGCGCCAAAACATATGATTTTGATTCAAAAGGCAATGAGACGTCTATCGATTATTTAAAAATGCTAAAAATTGTTAAAGATTCTGGATTCAACGGTTATATAGGGATAGAATATGAAGGCGAGCGCTTAAGCGAGGAACAAGGTATAAAAGCGACCAGAGAACTAATACTTAAAGTGTCATCAAAATTTCGCTGATATGAATTTACAAATACGCGTAAAACTATACCTAATGATGTTCCTCCAATTTTTTATCTGGGGCGGATAGTTTATAACACTTGGCACATTTGTTTTGACAGCAACAATAAAACAATTTTAACCCAACCTATAAAAAAGCAGATTCCTCATTTTTTATATTCGACTTCTTTCTACCATTATAATTTGTCCAGAAGTATTTTGTATTTTCTGCCTACCGGCACAATCATATTATTTGTTAGTGTCAATAAATTCTCTTTGTAATTAGCGATTTTGCCTGAATTTACAATATAGGATCTATGGACTCTAATAACTGAGCTGTTTTCAATTTCTTTGACTAAATTAAGAAGTGTACCATAAACTACAAAAGTCTTTTTGTTATTATCCAGATGCAGTTTAAAGTAATGCCCAAAACTTTCGATACAGATAATATCCACTAGGGCAAACGACTTTATTACTCCATCCACCTTCAGGGACAGACTTCTGTTTTTATTAACATTGGCCATTTCTTCAGCAAGTTTATATCCTGTAGAATAAACTTTTAATTTTTCAATAGCCTTCGCAAAATCCTGCAACGAAATTGGCTTTAAAAGATAATCAATAGCATCTTGCTTAAAGGCTGTCAGCGCAAAATCAGAGTACGCTGTAGTTATGATTGTCAGCGGCCTTTTGGGCTGTAATTCCATGAGCTCCACACCTGTCATAACAGGCATATTAATATCCAGAAAGATCACATCATATTCGTTTTTACTTAGCATCTGCAACGCGTCCTTACTATGATATGCACTGGCAGTATGCTCCAAAAAATCAAATTTTGATATATGGGAAATCAAAACCCGGTGGGCAGGTTCTTCATCGTCTATTATAAGGCATCGGTAGGTTGGAGTTGATACCTTTTTTGCGACTAAACGCTTAGGCAGTATTTATCTGAAGCAATAAAAAATGAGATATATTGCCTAAAATTTCTGACTGGTAGCTAATTTTATTCCTGCAAATTTTAACAGCATGAAAAATAAGAGAAGAACCTTTACTTTAGGCTTTAAGATTCTGGCCGCTTCCATGAGCATCCACTGCGGAAGAGTCTGTGACGTGGCAAGAGAACTCAACATCAGTACAAGTACCCTTCAGCACTGGAAGAAGCTTTACCAAGAAGGCAGATTTACCATAAAGAAAACTTCAGATGAAATTACCCATAAAAATGAGCTGCAGAAGCTGCGGAAACAGATAAGAGAACTAGAAATTGAAAGGGACATCCTAAAAAAGGCTCAAAATATCTTCTCCAAGAGCGGCGGGTGAAATATGAATTCATCAGAGAAAATGCTGAAATATTTCCTGTCGAGAAGATGTGCCGGATTTTTCAGATCCACAAAAGCAGTTTCTTCCGCTGGAGGAAAAGAACACCCACTGCAAAGTCTGTACGGAAAGACCATATAATAAAAGAAATTATAAGAATTTACCACTGGAGCCAAAGCCGATACGGAAGCCCGAGAATTGCTAAAGAATTAGATTCCATCGGGATAAAAGTTTCCAGAAAATTTGTCGGGCAGATTATGAAGGAAAACCATCTAAGAAGCATTGCAAAATCTAAATATAAAAAGACTACAAACCCACCCCGTAATAACAGATCAGCAGAAAACAGATTAGAACAGATTTTTAAGGCAGCCAGAAGAAACGAAATCTGGGTTTCTGATATAACCTACATCGAAACAGATGAAGGCTGGATCTATCTCACTGTGGTGATAGACCTTTTTGACCGTAAAGTGATCGGCTGGTCAATCAGCGAAACAATGAGAGCAAATGATACCAGCATCACCTCTTTAACGAAAGCTCTTTTAAATCGTCCTTTGCAGAACAATCAGGACCTACTCTTTCACTCAGACCAAGGAAAGCAATATGCCTGCCGTGAATTTATTGCTTTATTAGCCACAAATAAAATAACCCAAAGCATGAGCCGAAAAGGAAACTGCTATGATAACGCGATAGCAGAGAGCTTCTTCAAGACATTAAAGGTAGAACTGGTATACCAAAATAAATATAAGACTAAAGAGAAAGCAGAAAAATCAATAACCGATTATATCGAGAGCTTTTACAACACCTGCAGAAGACATTCTGCACTCGGAAACTTAACCATCGAAGAGTTTCAGAATCAGCAGGCAATTAAATAATAGCTTTTCTTATGATGCTAGAGTTAAACTGGGCGCACAATCGATGCATTTAGATTTAACAAGAACTGATAATACTGTATTAAAACAATTTGAAGGCTCAAGTTAGAAACATTACTAAAATGAAACAAAATCCAATAATGCTAATTACGTTTCCAGAAAATAACTTTTCATTTTTTAAGCGCACTAAATACATTTGAAGTACAATTAAGATACAATCTAAAGTTTTACTTTAGCTAGCATATAGCTATCTATTTGTGCAAATGGTACTTGCACACTCTGATGCCTACTATTACTAAGAAGAGAGAGAAACTTAATTGTCGTGACACTGTCACGACAAATTCCTTATCTGTAGATAGGTCTATATCTTTTATAATTCTTAAAAGATTATTTTCTTCGGCGTATCTTCCTATATCTATTTTCCAATTGTGCCGACATTGTCGGCATATTTTATTTTTCGTATTCTGTAGCAGTAGCTGAGAGTTTTTTTTACGACGTAAACAAAATTAATTTACCATAACAACTATGCATCTTTAAAAGCAAAAATATCAGTGATTGATTATAACAAGAATCTAGAACACTTCCAAAAGACATTCTGCTCTTGAATACTAAAATTTTAAATATTTAAAAATCCGTTATTTAACAAAAAACGCACTACATTCATTTAGTAACAACCCGTTTGATTTTATCTGTTTTTATTACTTTTTTGTATGTTTGCAAACTACAACTAACTTCCTTACTTAAAAAAAAATGCTTCAAAACCAATCTGTAATCCCCGATATAAAAGCAATAATAGCGACTTCAAGAGAGAATGCAATTAGGGCTGTTGATAATGAAAGAACCAAAATGTATTGGACTATCGGGAAACGCATTTTCGAGGAAGAACAACAGGGAAAAGATAGAGCGGATTATGGAGCTTACTTAATTAAGTATCTCGCAGAAGAATTACAACCCGAGTATGGCAGTGGATTTTCGGTCAGACAATTGGAGCGATATCGTCAGTTTTACCGGACTTTTCCAATTGCGTCCGCAGTGCGGACGCAATTGAGCTGGACACAGTATAAACTCTTATTATCAATTGATAACCAAGAAAAAAGAGAGTTCTATATTGCTGAAAGTGTAAAAAACAATTGGACGTCTCGACAATTGGAACGTCAAATAAACAGCAGTTTATATGAACGTCTTTTAGCAAGTAGTGATAAAGAAAGTGTGTTGGCAGTTGCTAAAAATGAAAAGTTGCCTTCAGATGCCCGAGAGATTATAAAAGACCCAATGTATTTGGAATTCTTAGGCTTAAAGCGTGAAGCTGCTTATTACGAAAAGGACCTAGAACAAGCCATTATAACGCATCTTCAAGAATTCTTATTAGAAATAGGAAATGGCTTTTCTTTTGTTGCAAGACAAAAAAGAATTCATATTGATGGAGATGAGTTTTTTGTAGATCTGGTATTTTATAATAGATTACTTCAATGCTTTGTTTTAATAGAAATTAAAACACATAAGCTTACTCACCAGGATATCGGTCAACTACAGATGTATGTTAATTATTATGACCGAATCGAGAAAAATGAAAATGAAAACCCTACAATTGGAATATTACTTTGTGCTAATAAAAATGACGGTGTAGTTAAATTCACATTGCCAGAAAGCAACAAAAGCATTATCGCAAGCCAGTATCATTTATATCTTCCAACCGAGCAGCAATTACTGGAAGAAGTCAATAAAGAATTGGCAAATTTTCAAGAGGATAGAAAGGAAATCTAAGAAAGAAATTGACATTTAATTTTTTGGCAGAATCGTGGCACTTCATATTTTACAAAAGTAAAAAATCAGTGCTGACAAAGAATGCGGCATCAGGGTTCGAAACTTCAAAACATCCTAGAAACAAAAAAAGGACTAATTTCTCATTGATGTTTTTTTAATCTATACTATCTACTTAACAATATTTATAAAACGCCGGAAAACCACAGAATCTCACCTAATAGAAAAACTACAAAATCGAATACTTTGGGGTTTGTGATTTGAAAAGCTACAAAGAATAATTATCTCAAACATCAAAACACAAAAAAGACTCTTCAAGAAAAGAAAGTGTATCAATTGCAATCTTCAAATACTGCCCAAACAGAAACTAATTTACTACATTGTATTTCAATTAGTTAAAACAATAACACGTACTCAATTATGGCAGAAAAACGCAAAAAATACGATTGCATTTTCAAAATAGATGCCGTAAAGTTAAGTTTTGAGAGAAGTAGTCTTAAAGAATTTGCAGATGAGCTCGGAATATCGCCTTGCCTTCTAACCAGTTGGCGCAAGACATATCAGAGATTTGATGCGGGAAGTTTTCTGGGATCCGGTTACGCGAGAATCCATCCTGAGGACATATTTACCTATGGACTTGAAAAAAAAGCCAAAGAATCAGCGCTCCGGTATGAGATTTTAAAAAATGCATCTCCGCATCTTTGTAGTGGAAAATTAGCGCTTTATCAATTCATTAAAAGTAATGAAAAAAAGTATTCAATAGCCAAAATGTGCAAAGTGCTTAACGTATGTAACGGAACATATATTAGATGGAAATATAAAGGGATTCCAAAAAAACAGCAGCAGATAGCTCTGTTAAAAGAAAATATTGCAGCAATATTTTTACGTTATAAGAAATATTGTGGAAGAGCTAAAATTATAAAGGAACTAAGTGCTCAAGGCTATACAATATCTCCCAGAATGGTCAATACATATATGAAACAATTGGGATTGCGCAAGATTGCAAAAAGAAAATTTAAAGTAACAACCGATTCCAAACATACTCATTATACTTCTCCAAATGTTCTAAATAGAGCCTTTACAGTAAATTCCCCCTCTAAAATCTGGGTATCTGATATTACCTATATTCAAACTAAAAAAGGCTTTTTATACCTTACAATAATTATGGACTTATATGACAGGAAAATAATTGGCTGGAGTTTAGGTACCCGCCTCTCTACCTTGAAAACTACTTTAGCTGCCTGGGAGATGGCTATAGGTAACCGTACAGTTTCAAAAGGATTAATTTTTCACTCCGACAGAGGTGTTCAATATGCCAACAAAGCATTTACGAGTAAACTCAATTCTTACGAGTGCATAAGAAGTATGAGCCGTAAGGGCAATAGTATAGACAATGCAGTTTGCGAGAGTTTTTTCAATTCATTAAAAAGGGAACTAATCTATCGAAAAAGCGAACTGATTAATCAAAAAATCATGAGAGGGGAGATTTTTGAATTTATCGAAAATTGGTATAACAAAAAAAGAATGCATTCTGCATTGAATTATAAAACAATAGAGCAGTTTAATGCAAACAGAGATATGAAATAGCCAGGGTAGTTTTTTAAATTAAATATAAAATTTACTGGCTCTTCAACAATAAAAATGACATAGCTTCTCATAAAATTTAAATATGACTAAGAGAAAAACTCCAGAAAAATACGATTTTTCTTTCAAAGAAAAAGCAGTGCTTTTAAGTTACGAGAGACACGGTACAAGTTTAGCAAAACTAGAAAAGGAACTGGGCTTGTATACAGCCGCATTGAGCACGTGGCGTCGCGAATACGCAAAATTCAATACTAGCGATACCTCAGAAAATAACTACGTTAAGGTGAATATCGAAAGACAAAAAATTCAGGAGTTTGAAAAAAAAACTAAAAAATCAGATCTAAAATTTAAAATTTTGCAAAGTGCCGGAAAATATCTTTATCAAGGGAGACACATGGTTTTTTGTTTCATGGCAAGCAACGAAAAATCATATTCTATTAGATTAATGTGCGAAGTTTTAGATATTCACAGATGTACTTATAGACGATGGAAGAACGGATATATTACAGAGAGGCAAAAAAGAAAAAGTCTACTACAGAAAGAAATAACATATATATTCTTTGCTTTTAAAGAGCGTTATGGATGTCCGCGAATTACAATAGAACTCCAAAATGCTGGATATAAAATATCATGCACTACAGTGTATGAGTATATGAAAGAATTAGGATTGTCCAGCAAAGTAAAAAAAAATAAATAGCTTTATAAATAACTATTGAATATTAAGTTAAAGTGCAAAAAAATAAATTTACTAATTTTATTTTCAGTTAGTTAAACAAACAAAACCATAATTATATACTCAAATATTTAATTATATTTGAGTATACAAATAAGAATTTTGCTAAGTATTATTAAAGTATGTAATGCAAACGATGATGAAACCAGATAAAGACACATTTTATAAAAACAAAACAGATAAAAAAAAATTACCGCACATTAACATTGAAGAATTAATAAATGATGATACATGGGATTTATTCTTTAAGTTAATTTCTAAGGTTCTGTCGCATCTGCCAGAATCAAATATAAGAATTTAACCAATTTTAAAATTAAACTGCTAATTTACAGAATGATTTAAACATAGTTATCCCTGGACTAACCATTTGATTCTTTCTCAACATATGCACAACTTCAATTCCGCTCAATGTTCGTCTAGCCGATTCAAAACTTTTAAAGCCTAATCCGTTTTGTATGCGCCACTTGATAAAACGATGATCCTGTTCTACAATATTGTTGAGATATTTACACTGCCGGATTTTTATCTTTGAGAACGAACGTTTGTTATAGACTTTTACAGCTGCAGTATTAGAACCGCTTTTATCAATGTTTATAACTTTTGGCCGGCAGTTATTACTAATTGCTTTAATTAGAAAAGACTGAGCGCTCATTCTCTGTCTTTTTCTTGTCAAAAGAAAGTCTACTGTATTGCCCAATTTATCTACTGCTCTATATAAATAACACCAAACACCTTTAACTTTGATATAGGTCTCATCTAATCTCCAGCTCACCCCCACTTTGCCCTTTCTCTTCTTCATCTCTAACTCAAGAAAAGGCGCAAACTTATAAACCCAACGTTGGATTGTGGCATGATCAACAGAAACTCCTCGCATTTTCATGATCTCCTCAACATCCCGATAACTAACTGTAAATCTTAATTTGAAATATACGGCCTGAAGAATTATGTGTTTTGGGTAACAATGACCTTTAGTATTCATTTTTTGTTAGTTTTGAAAAACCAAAGTTAAAAGTATTCCAAATGCGACAGAACCATAAATGTTAGTTATACAATTTTTCAAAACTGTAAAATAACTATTGAATAAGAAATATAAGGTTACATCATCGAAAACTTATAACAATTTGCAAATATCTACAAAAATATTTTTAACGCAATCCAAAACTCTTAATGTAGTAGTAAACATTTATATCCCATCATATTTAGATTCTGAACAACATTTTCCACATCAAATTCTTTTGCCTCAATACGTAAAATTTTATCACAATCTTCTAAATCAAAATTAATTTTATAATCAGGAAATAGCTTTTTTAAAACAGTAATAATATCATCTGCCTCCTCTTGACTTTCAACATTTGTTTTCAAAATTTCAACCATAGTTTTTATTTTTTTAAAAAGGATTATAAGATAATCCGATTCTAAAATAGCCTTGAGCATCTTCTTTTTGATCATATATATAGTCGGTTGTTTTTTCTCCCTTTTCGGTAATACGAATACTGACTATATTTGAAACTCCAACTTTTGCCATTGCAAATATTTTTGCTGAAATACGATGTTCATATGTAATTCCTGATTTTAAGTCCAACTGATTCAACTCATAAATCCCTTTTAAACTAGGTGAGTTAATATCTAAATAAAAATTTTCAGAGTTCAACTCGGTTCCAAAAGAAACTCTGCCGTTTTCAAAGACCTCTCTTCTAAATAATAATCGTTGCGGAAGCACAAAATCAATATCCCATTTTGAATTATCAAATTTATGATTATATGAGAAAAGTGGTGTAAATGGAATAATTGAAGAAGGATCAATCATGGCCATCGCTCCAACGGTTATTGTTGTATTTTGAGTTTTTTTAAGTACTAAATTTGCAGATATAAATCCTTTAACACGTTCAAAATTATCCTGATTGGCATCTACAGAAACTGTGGCATTATAAATAACTGGCTTTTTAAATAATGTGGAGATAAAAGTGGTGCTTAATGCTCCCGCAAAATAATGGATCTCTTGATTCTCTCTCGTGTATGAAGTAGAAGAATTAATGTTATAAATATCTCCAAAATCATACGTTTCATACTTATAACGTAAAGAAGCTGTTAAAACAAAACGTCTGGATTTAGATGCATAAAAAGGCATGTTAAATGCAACTTTTACTCGATTATGATTTTCAATTCTACCACTTTCAAATGGTTTTCCAAATAATTTAGAATCAAAATTAGTAGGTGTAATATTATCATATTGGACATCAAAAGTTCTCGTTGTTGGGAATTTATCCATAACCGCTTTTCCAAAAGTTTTCAAATCTGTTTTTTCCTGAGCTAACGACGACAAAAAAGTGATTAAAAATAAAAAAGTGATTTTTGCTTTCATATGAACATAATACGTTTAAAAAATTATCTGAAATTTTAAACAAAAGTATATAGCATGAATCTAATATAATGCATAAATTATACCAACGGCTTATAATTTATACCAATGGCGTTCGTATAAATTTTATCAGTAAACAATTGAAAATTATAATATTCCTTTATTTTTGTCGTTATGAAAATTCTCAAAATTTACCAAAATTTTTTACTTAGAAACCTCATTATAAACACAATAGTATTTGGGATTATTTTTGTTAGTGTTATTAATGAATCTAAAAGTTTGAATATTGGCTACCTTAATCTTCTAACTAAAATATGTTTAGGCTATTTTCTTTGCATTATATGTGTTACCTTTTTCAATCTTTTCATCATTAAACCTTTTTTCTTCAAAAAAAAATTTAAGGTCTTTATTGTACTTTTTGTGACTTATTGGGTAAGCTTTTATTTTTTAATGAGTTGGTACTTTCCAATCGCCGGTTTAGAAAAATTCAGAATTTTTCCAGTGATATCTCTTGTTGTAAATGGAATTGCGTTCTACTTCTTCCATCTTGTAATTACAAAAAAAATTACTCAATCAGATAAAGAAATTATCAATTTTCAATCTGAATTATCTTTTTTAAAGCTGCAGTTGAATCCTCATTTTTTACTTAATGCTATGAATAATTTATACGGTGAATCATTGACTGATCCTGATAAGTTACCCGAAAGAATTTTAAATCTTTCAGATATGCTGCGATACCAAATTGAAGCAACCAAAAAAGATTATGTACTAATTGTTGATGAAATAAACTTTCTCGAAAAATATATTCAATACAATACTTTTAGAAATGAACGTCTTGAGATTACTCAAAACTATGAAGGCAATTTCGATAAAATTGAAATTCCACCTTTATTCTTTTTACCTTTAGTAGAAAATGCTGTTAAATTTTCTGGTGAGACTTCTAATCCTTTTATAATCCTTGATTTAAATTTAAAAGGCCAAAATCTATCGTTCAGTTTAAAAAACAATTGCTTAGAGACAGACTCTAAACTTTCTAGTACGGGAATAGGTATTGAAAATCTAAAAAGACGCCTGGAAGTATACAGCTTAAAACACGAATTGTATTTTAGAAAAGATAAAAACACTTTTAGCATTAAACTGAATATATGGAACTTACCTACCGCTGTCTCATAATTGATGATGAAACGCCTGCACATAAGGCGTTGGTATCACATATTTCAAAAACTAAAAATTTAGAGCATGCAGGAAGTGCCTTTAACGGTATGGAAGCCCTAAAAATGCTTAATGAAAATAGTTATGAAATTATCTTTTTAGACATAAATATGCTTGTTATTTCTGGAATTGAATTGATGGAAATGCAACCTAACCGGCCAATTACAATTGTGACTACGGCTTATTCTGACTTTGCATTGTCAGCTTATCAAAATGATGCTATAGACTATCTGCTAAAACCTATTTCTTTTGAAAAGTTTTCAAAAGCTATTGAAAAAGCTAAAGCCTACTATTCTGGAATTAATTTAAAAAAAGAAGAAGATTCTAATAGCGGATTTTTTTCGTATCGCGTAAACGGTCAAATTACTGAAACGCTTTTGTTGGATATAATCTATATTGAAAGCCTGGGGAACTATATAAAACTTTATACAACAAAGGAAAGTTTACCTGTAGTTATTTACGGATCGTTGTCAAGCATTAGCATTGAATTAGATAAAGTTCAATTTATTCAAGTTCACCGCTCTTATATTGTGAATACAAATAAAATTAAATCTGTATCGACAAAATCGTTAGTAATGAGCAATAATGAAATTATTCCCATTGGCAGAAAATATCAAATTCTGCTCAATCGCATTTTATAATTCTTTAAAACTGGAATTGCCTCCTAATCTGCCACAAAAAACGATGGCGCTTTTTAAATAAATTACACTGGACTGAATACCTTTTTTACCGCAAAAAGTTAAGGCAGTTTATTTTATATTTTTATCCAAAAAAATATTTAAATTTAATTTTAAAATAGAATGGAGTTGATACCTTTTTTGCGACTAAACGCTTAGGCAGTGTTTAGTATTGTAATACAGTCTGCACTTATTTTTTAATGAATATCATTTCATCAAGCCTAGAGTTAGATTATTTATTAGATACGCTGTGGAGGTTAAAAACACAATCACCGCAAAAATGCGGTTTAAATTTAAAATAATCACCGCACATTTTGTAAATGCGGTAAATAAACAATAAATTTACCGCAAAATTGCGGTGAATATGTACATACATCAGAAAAAAGAATGGCCAGTTTTTAAATGGAATTCAGAAGAAATTACAGTCATACTAGGAAAAGTCAGATACCGCCAAGGAAAAATCCTTGGACAGATGAAAGCACTTGGTTTTAAACTTCAGGAAGAGACTATGCTGCAAACATTAACTTTGGATGTTATAAAGTCAAGCGAAATAGAGGGCAAATTGTTAAATCATGATCAAGTACGTTCATCAATTGCTAGAAGATTAGGAATTGATATCGCTGGTACCATTAAGGCTGAACGAGATGTTGAAGGTGTTGTTGAGATGATGCTTGATGCAACTCAAAACTATTCAAACGATTTAACAGAAGATAGAATATTTGGATGGCACGCTTCACTTTTTCCAACAGGAAGGAGTGGTATGTATAAAATCATCGTTGGAGATTGGCGTAAAAATCTTATGCAGGTTACTTCAGGTCCTATGGGAAGAGAGATAGTCCATTTCGAAGCGCCATTACCAGACGTAGTAGATCAAGAAATGCAGGGCTTTTTAAAATGGTTAAATAGTACAGCTGAAATTGATCCTGTTTTAAAAGCTGCAATTGGCCATTTATGGTTTGTTACAATACATCCTTTTGATGATGGAAACGGAAGAATAGCCAGAGCAGTCGCCGATATGCTTCTGGCCCGAGCAGATCAAAGCAGACAGCGCTTTTATTCAATGTCTGCACAAATTCAAAAAGAAAGAAACGAATATTATAACATTCTTGAATCAACACAAAAAGGAGATTTGGATATTACACCCTGGCTGGATTGGTTTTTAAACTGCTTATTTCGTTCAATGGAAAGCACAGATATTACAATTGAGAAAATACTAGAGCGAGGACAGTTCTGGGAATCTCATAGAGATAAAACTTTTAACGTACGTCAGCAAAAAATGCTGCAGGCTCTTTTAGATTCATTCTTTGGAAATCTAAATGTATCTAAGTGGGCAAAAATGACAAAAACGTCAACAGATACTGCTTTAAGAGATATCAAAGATCTAATCGAAAAGGACATTTTAATACAAGAGGGAGCTGGAAGAAATACCAGCTATAAATTAAAAAATCACAATTTTTGATCGAAATCAAAAACAAAAAATTCAGCAGTTTCATAGCAATACTTATTTTTATCCATCTTTACTAATATTTTTTTTGAGTTCACCTATTTGGAGTAGATATCTTTTTTGCTACAAAAAGTAAAGACTGCTAAAGTTGTTTATTTTTTAGAAGAAATATCTTTTTATCACAAATAGCTACGTAAGTATGCTCTAATAATTTTTAAAACCAAACACAACTTAATTAAGTTAAATCACATACAGATCATCTATCGGCGAAAAAGAATTTATTTGTGTGGCGTTGATACCTTTTTTACTACTCTAGAATAATGCTTTAATCTCTTAAACCTAAATATTCAATATTTTTGATATATTTGTAATACAAAAAAGAATAATACTACTGACTATCAATTCATTAGCATTTGATTTTTGTGCATGATTTAAAATTGAAATAGTATAATTGATTGGGTGCAGAATCGGTGCATTAGGTTCAAGACATTTATAAAAACGTAGCAAAGACGGGATCTCAACACATAAAGTTCGAATCCTGCTCTCCCCACAAAAAGGGTAAAAGAAGTAAAAAGGTCACTTTTTCAATCTTTTCAAAAACCCGCAAAAAACGTGGTAAAACCTGCAAATCCTAGGATTCGCAGGTTTTTTTCTTTTATACTGCTTTTCAAATTTTTTAAAACCGCTCAAAATCTTTATGGCAAAATCGTGGCAAAAAAGTCCATGAGAAAATTTTGCCACAGATTTTGGAAAAATCCCTTATAAACAAAGGGGTTAACGAGGTTAACGACTTGTTTTTTTGATGCTATAATTCTACATTTATTAATCTAAAAAACTGAATTATGTTAGAGAACAGTTTTGGGATGGCATTTTTTTTAAAAACCGCCCACAAAGGAAGTAAAATTAGAGCAGTTCACCTTAGAATAACCGTAGACGGAATTACTAAGGAAACATCAACGAAGCGAAAATGGGACATCGAGCGATGGGACCAAAAAACAGAACGTGCAGTAGGCACTAAAGAAGATGCTAAATCTTTAAATTATTTTTTGGATTCATTGACTTTTAAGATCCATGAAATCAAAACACAAATTCTTTACAGTGGAAAACCATTAACTACTGAAAAAGTTATGGATTACGTATTAGGAAGAGTAACACCAAGAGTTAAAGTGCTCGAAGAATTTCAAAAACACAATGACGAAATGAAGGCGCTTCTTGGAAAAGGATACGCTAAAGGAACCCTTGACAGATTTACAATTACTAAAAACCATTTAACGAACTTCATTAAATTCAAGTTTAAAAGAGATGATATTGAATTTTCGGACTTGAATCTTGAGTTCGTTAAAGACTTCGAGTTTTACCTCAGATCAGTTCCTGACTGCAGCAACAATACCACACTTAAATACATTGCTAATTTCAAAAAAATTGTAATTCGTGCTATTGATAATGAACTTATCACTAAGGATCCATTTAAAAATTTTAAGGGCCGAAAAACTAAAATGGTGAAGAAACCAATTTCGACACAGGAATTATACGAATTGGAAAGACATTATTTTACTACTGATAGACTTGATGTAGTCAGAGATGTTTTTGTCTTCCAGTGTTACACAGGTCTTGCTTACATAGATGCATATCAATTGAAGAAAACTGATATTAAAAAAGGGATTGATGGGAATTTATGGATAATGTCCCAAAGACAGAAAACGAATTCTACCACGAATGTCCCCCTGCTTCCTCAGGCGCTGAAGATAATTGAGAAATATAAGGAACATCCTCTGTGCATTCAACGTGGAACCGTACTGCCGGTTTCTTCAAATCAGAAAATGAATGAGTATCTTAAAGAGATTGCAATCTTATGCGGATTTCCTTTTACTTTAAATACACATATAGCACGTCGAACCTTTGGAAGTACAGTCACACTAAACAACAACGTTCCTATAAATGTGGTTAAGGAGCTACTCGGCCATGCCTCAGTTAAGCAGACTGAAGCATATGCCATAACTGAGCAGGCAACGATTGGACGTGAAATGTCAATTCTGAATAAAAAGCTGAATAAAACCGCAACAAAAATATCTAAACCAGACTTAGCGGTTCTCAGCAGATTAGAGAAAGAAATTGAAGTAATTAAAAAGAAGTATAATGTAACTTCATCTTAAAGTTTGAATTCAACTTACAATTAAGTGTAAAAAAAATAGGTTATCTCAGAATTCTTGAGATAACCTATTTTCATTTATTTCAACTTCACTTTTATAGCCTGGGTGATAGGATGGACTATAATTAATATAGCCTAACTCCTGAAGTTGTTTAAAATATTTATGATACGTGGGTAGTGTATTGATGTGCGAGAGTTTCATAAGTTTACTTCGGCTCACTTTAATCCTTTTCCTCTCCCCTTGCCTGCATCCCAAACTTAGAATTGCTGCTAAAAGGGCTAAATGCCAAACGTTGAGTTTTGGATCATCCAAATAAATGGATAAGTGATCTATGATTTGTTCTTCCCCGTTATTATTAGTTTGATTCATCTTTGAAAAGTTTTAGCAAATCTTCTTTATTGTAGTAGTACGATCCGAGAACCTTTTTAAATCGGACTTTCTGTGTCATTCTTAGATTCTGAACTGAACCGGCAGAAATATCTAATAGCTTTCTGACAGCTTTACTTTTTAACCACTCAGGATCTGACGATTCTTTTTGCTGAGAATTCATTTCTTTAAACATAGTCTGTATATTATCCAATAATAAAAGACCAAACTGCCTTAAATCTTCCTTTGTTACAATTTCTTCCATAACATTTCTTTATTTACGGTTCTACATGAAAATAAATGCTCCTCATTCTATATTTATTTTTAGTTAGCACATAAAAATGGTATACGTATTCATTCAAATCACGCATGCACTTATGATATGTCTTCGGTGCCATTATCTTTGCAATCTTTTGAATTTCGATGCTGTAGCTGTAGGCCTGAATTGCATCTATCATTTCTTTCTCAATCCAGAACTGAACAAGAGCAGCAAACTGCAATATTTGTACTTCCAATCTTAAAATCTTTTTCAATTGACTCAAAAAATACCGATAAAAGTTTTAAGCTTTCCTTTACTTTCCTATTAAATACTTTTACCCTGTATTTTATAATAATGTTAGTGGACAGTTCGAAGATCTTTTTTAAATATTCATTTCTATAATATTCAGGCCTCAAGGCTTTCCCTTTGCTGATTTTTGAATCAATTGTTTGCAGTCTTAAAAGTACAGCCTCTATTAATTGTTCTACTCTCATAACAAAAGAGAGCTTTCTTTCTTTCTTCATCATTGGTGAGTTTTTTACTTATTATTAATTTTTTCTCCTTTCCATTCTACCAGCTCTCCAGCCTTCTCTTACGCTCCTGCATTACTGCAATAAATTCATTTAAAAATTTAATCTGTTTTACCTTATAGACATAGCCTTTACATTCGGAGAACTGTCTGCTGATTGACTTAATTTTTGACTGTCCTCCGTCATCGCCGGCATATGTGAAATTATTTTCGAGGAAAAGCTGAAACTTACTTCTATTATTTTTTTCATCTGCATTATCAAAAAACAAAAGACCTTCATCCATTAAGATATAAAAGAGCTGGGCAAAGTTAATTTTACTGTAACAGGATTTACATTTTTCTTTTGAAAAAACAGATTGCACTTTGTTGTCCATGTCAGTTTCGCTGACTAGATTTTCTAATAATCGTAACCTTTCATCAAATTTCAATATAACATTAAAGAATTCTATTTGCCCACCCTTTTTCATTGCTTCTAAAATTTAGTCATCATTCCTTAAATATGAACTGTGTCGTTTATTTGTATTCCTTGTCAGGACATACAATGGATTTCTACACTAATGCCAAATAGCATTGATGTAATTAAAACACCAATCTCATTAAAGTAGTAAAGCGAATTTAAAAAGTAAAACAATATCTCAGCTTTTTATTGTTTTCAAAGGAATATAATGACTTTATTTGGCATTGTTAGAAAATATAAAACATTCGCAATTCCTACTCCTTCAGGTGCTTTTCTTCAAATTCCTCAGTAAGTGATATGATTTTTTGGGTTAAAACGGCAAATTCTGCGGTCTTTTTTTCCAGTTTGTACAGATATGCCGAAGCTTTCTTTTCGGAAAATTTTTGATATAAAATCTTTACCACTTGATTGTAATTTACCCCGACCGCTCTAAACTGGCTGTAGAAAGAGGTCAGGCGCATATAATAATCTGTTGTCGCCTTATCAATCTTCACTGTTTTTATCCCTTTTTGAAAAACACACGCTGTAATAAAGTGCGCCATTACATGCATTTCTGATGTTTCAAAAAGAGTGAGGAAGCGGGCATTTTCTTCATCATTAAGACTGATAGAATAGCGGTGGACTGCTGGATCTATTTTGGCAGGTCTGCCTCCTTTATTCCGATTCTTTTTTTCTTCATTTTCCATGATTAATTGTATTACTTAAAACCAATATATCTGATAATCGGCAATTAAACTCCAATTTGGAAGTGTTTGGAAGTAATTGGAAGCATTTGGTTTATTTGTTTCTGGCCCAGTATTAAACCTTTAATATGGGATATAAAAGACGGAGATTTAAGAGGTAGGAATTTGAAAAAGAAGCTTAAAAATCGTATTTTGACTATATGGCGGTAGTTAAAAAAATAGCAGAGTTCGTAATATGGATCGGGTCTTTTTTTGGGATTTCGATATAAATGCTATGGACTTTGAGAAAGCCTGCAAAACTATTATTGCCCGTATCATAGAACATGGGGGACAAGATGAAATCGTGCGTTTTTATGGACATGAAAAAGTTATCAGAACTATTCTTGACTAAATCTATTTCCTTCCGAATTATGCCATTGACCGTGCTTTAAAATTCTTTCCCGAACTCCAAAAAGAAGAAATGTATTGCTATCTCAACCGCAAAGACAAACCCTATCACTGGATTTAATTCTGCTTCTGAAATTCATTTAAATACGATATTTTTTTATTTATATTTTTATCCAAAGAAAATAAAAAAAAGAAACCGAAGGTAGGACGGGCTTATCAGTCTTGCAAAAAGACTTCGGCATAATGTCTTGCTCGTTCCTCGCAAGCCACCCTTCGGGACTTATTCCGATTCCTTTTGGCCTGTCTGTATCCCGTCCTTTGAGATTGCTTTATTTTTCTTTTTTCCGTTTTTCTGTTTTCTTTGGAAAAGATAATTTTGTTGGTATTGTGCAGGTTTCACTTCTCTTTTTAAAGTTTGCCTGAAATAAAATCGCAAAGTTTCCGGAAAAACCATAAAACCATAAAACTATAAAAGCATATTTACATTTTTATGCTTTTAAAAGCACTTATACAAATAGGTAAATTCCTGTAGGCTTGCACACTTGCATATCTGAATGCCTGCAGGCCAACATACTTGCCTGCTTGCATTCCTGCAAACTTGCATATTTGTATACTTGAATGCCTGCATTTCATCATGCTTACTTACTTGCACACCTGCATAATTTAATCCCTGCATCTGCCCATTCCTGCTTACTTTTACTCATCCAAACTTGATTCCTTGCTTTTTAGTACAACACATAAGTTAATTATAGCGTAAATATCTTCCCGCAGTCTACCGGTTTCACAAAAACTGCTGTATGATCAGGATGTGTTATAAGCCTCTATACTTTGCATATTTCTAAAATAAATTAACGAACCATTGCAAAAAGGGCATCAAGCCCTTTCATTAAATCTATCTCTAAAAATATTACCACAAAGGTAATGGCAAGTTGTGTTTTGAGCTGCTTGAAATACTTTCCGCAGCTCAAAACCACTTGCCCTGCAGGGGCAGGAAAAAACTCCAAAGTCGTTTTTTTAATTAGTTGTATCGAATGTTTTCAGTGCTAGCTTTCCTCTTTATAAGTTCACTTGATTTTTTTAGTATCGATATCATATTAAACATTTCTTTTAGGTTTACGACGTTTTTTATACTCTATAATTCTAAGGTTATTTTTAGGTATTAAAGCAAAAAACTATTGCTTTTCGCCGTAAGACCTGTATTTGCTAGCCTTTTTATATGTTTTAGCTTTTTTAGAGGGCCTGTAAAATGGATCGTTTTTTGCAAATTTTGGATCGTTTTTGTTAACAATCCTTCTACAATATTGTTCTAATTTAGCTTTACAAAACACTAAATATGTGATATTTATCTAATTTTTAGCAGTACAAGCTAGGGTAAATTAGTATGCACTCACGCCATGTCAATTATGATTTACAGATTTGCCCGGATTTATATTCTGCTATTTGGATATACATCCATAAGCAAAACATTCAATTTTGAAAATTTGCTATTCAACTATAGCCACTAATGGCATTTTAATCCTTTTTTGGCAACTGATTATCCTGATTTTGCAAGACTTGATAATTTGTTTTACAGAACTTTACATTGTAATTTCTCAATTGCATTATAATAAAATTTGGACAACGTTATAAGTAAAAAATGGATCGTTTTTTACATCAATCCTTTGGCAGCGTTTTTCTAATTTAGACATATAAAACACTTATAAAGTGGATATTATAAAAAACAAATCTATTAGGGTATTCGATATGCTTTAAGTCAGATTATGAAACATTGTAAACGTTAAAAGTAATGACATGAAAACATCAATATCTTTTAAAAACACTATAGCCGACATAATCTGCCTGCTTTATATCCTGCTTTTTGTATATGCGGCTGTAAGCAAACTCCTTGAATTTCAAAATTTCCGCGTTCAATTGGGACAGTCACCTTTATTAAGTGCGTTTGCCGGATATATTGCATGGATGCTACCAATTCTTGAATTATTCATTGTATTGCTTATCGTTTCAAAAAGGTGGAGAATTATAGGTCTTTTTGGAGCGTTGTTCATGATGGCTATGTTTACAGCATACATTTTCATAATTTTAAATTACAGCCCATTTGTCCCTTGTTCCTGTGGAGGAATTTTGGAGAAAATGGGATGGGAGGAACATTTCATTTTTAATTGTGTTTTCATGATGCTGGCCGCAGCAGGTATCCTGATACTGCGCCGGGATGTGCCAAAGGCACATTTTATTTCAAAACCTGCTGCACTGGCCAGTGCCTTTTCTGTGACGATATTTTTCAGCATTGGTATTGTTGCCCTGCTGTTTATGTTATCAGAAGACATAATCCATTATCGAAATAATTTTATACGTCGGTTTCCGCACCACTTGGCCAAACAGCTAAATAGCTTAGACTTGCAATACAATTCCTATTACCTGGCCGGAGCCGAAAACGGAAAAATTTATTTGGGAAATGTGACTACACCCTTGCGTTTAATCGCTATTGATTCTTCTTTAATAAAAAAAGAAATCATAACCATTACGGTCGATCGTAATAAAAATCTGCTCAAGTCGCCTCAGATTCGCGTTGTCGGAAATTCTTTTTATCTCTCAGAAGGCAGCTCGTCATTGATATTCAGTGGGAATATTTCTAATTGGCATGCCACACTTCAGGTGAAGGACGGCACTCGCTTTTCACTATTGGAACCCGTCGATTCAACATTTGCCGGAATGAGATACTTCCATCCCCAAACGGGAGAGAACGTTTTAGGAACAGTTCGTCTGGACGGAGCCAGAAGTCGATACTTAGCCGAGTCACTTTTACAAAAGCAAATCGACGGGATATTCGATACCGATGGAATGCTCCGCTATGACCGCACGACCAGATCATTCATCTACGTCCATCTATACAAAAATGAGATTCTAGTTTGCGATTCGGAAATGAAACTTCGGTTTAGGTCGAAAACTATTGATACGGTCGGCCGTGCCAGTATACGCTTGACTAAAACTAATAAAGAGAATATAAGAACATTTGCAAGCCGCCCATTGGTAGTAAATAAGACTGCTGCAGTCTTTAATGGATTGCTATTTGTCAATTCCCAATTACCTGGCCAATACGAAGACGACTTAATGTGGAAGGCCTCCAGTATCATTGATGTATATGACCTCAGCAACGGAGCGTATCGATCCAGTTTTTATATTGATAATGTACAACGAAAAAAACTCGACAGTTTCATAATTCGAAATGGTTGCTTGTACGCTATGATAGGAAATCATCTCGTGAGCTATTCGTTAAAGAAAAATTTGCGAGCCGAGTCAAAGAAAATATAATTCCTACAGGCCTGTAGCAGGGATAAGGCTGAAAACCTGTAAAAAAGAGTAAGCCATAATTATTAAATTAATCATTATGAAATCAACATTTTTTAAATCGATGCTGTTGCCAATCGCGACAGTAGTGCTTGGTGTTGGAGGAGCGTTTACCACGACTTCCATGAGTAGCACCAAAACCTTGGCCGATCAAATCGGATTTTATGAACTTGACGAGGAAAATCCTTGTGTGCAATCCTCTATGTGTCAAACGGTTGACAATGGACAGATCTGTTCCGCAATTGTCTCTGGAACAAATCACACGCTTAAGGGCAAAACCACGCCTAATGCCTTGACGTGTCCTGTTACGCTTTGGAGAAAGCCATAAGGCCTATGTGAAATGCAATGCAGTCCCATGAGAGGACTGCATTGTTTTTTATTGCGGGTACATCCATTCTGATTTTGGATTGTCCATCAAATAGCATCCGAACCAATCAATTATTTTTCGCGTTAAATCTTCTTGGTTTCCTCTTTGCAAAATGACATGGCCTTCTTTAGGATATACAAGTAAAATATTTTCCTTATTGAGGCGTCTAAGTGCCAGATAAAGCTCAAAAGATTGTGCAGGCGTCACCTGCGTATCCTGTTCGCCGGTAAACTGCAAAAGCGGTGTTTTAATATTCGCAGCATGAAAGACTGGAGAGTTCAGCAAATAACCTTCCTTATTCTCGAAGAATGGATACCCCATCCGTCTTTGGTCGCTTTCAAAACGCCAATAACTCACGTTAGCGAAATTTTTATCTTCCGAAAAATATGAACTCATATAATCCGAGATTCCCGCACCCGAAACTGCACAGCGAAAAATATCCGTCTGCGTGACAGTAAAATTGGCTTCATATCCGCCAAACGAGTGGCCTATAAGACCAATACGGGAACGATCAACAGGATATAAATCACAAACGGCCGACGTCGCTGCGATCACGCACTCAGAAGCTGAGAATCCGGGCTGCCCAACCCGATACACGATGTCGGGTAAGAAAACAAAATATCCTTGTGAGGCAAGAAGAGAAATATTAAATCCGTAGCTGTTATGTAAAGTCGGATTTACAAATTCGTGCAACTGCCGATTTTGCAATTCGTAAAGGTGCACCACCATCGGGTACTTTTTACCTTCTTCAAAACCAAACGGATAGAACAATACTCCTTTCAGTTTTTGGCCACGGACTTCATATTCCATCACAGTGCTTTTCCCCCACGCATATTTATAGGCAAACGGATTGCTTCGGTAAACTTCCGATCTAAGACCGTTCACAAAAGATTCCAACTTGGGAGATTGATCAAAGCGCTCTGTCAAGAATGAGAAATTGCATGTTTCCGTTCCGAAACGTATCCCCGAAACTTTAAACTTATCGAACAACAATTGCCTATACTTTCCTTTTTCTAGTATGCCAAAACCAGTATAAGAATAATCTTCGTTGCGTATTGTCAGAACTATTCGGTCTTTATCAACTACCGTGGAATCATCCATTAGTCGAAAAAACATGCCAGTTTCATTTCCGTTCGTTATACGTCTTACTGATTTGTCATTACAATTCACTTGCCAGATATCACGATCGTCTGTAAACAGTAACGAATGTCCATCAGTAGTCCAAGCCAAAAATGTCATATTAGAAATTTCGTCCTTGATCTGGGCACTTATATTAAAACGCGTTGAAGTATTTGGATCAATAACGATCCAATTCCCTTTATGCCTATAAGAGATTAGTGAACCTTTTGGGCTTGTCCTTATCTCGTTTGGAGATCCGGATAACTGCCTTTCGAGTAAAGTCTGCCGGCCATTCTCAAGGTTCAATATAAAGCAATCACGATCTGGATAGTTTTTTGGAGACGGTGCATTTTCTATTCCACTATAGCAAACTGCATAACGATAATCTGCCGTAAAAGTGGTGTTCGGCAATTCATTGGTGCCAATCGGCATAATGCGATCAGTTGCCGGTTTCCACTTTACCCATAGCAAGTTATCGCCCAGATCCTTTCTTCGTGAATACAAAAAATTGTCAGCAGCATTCCATATTTGTGCGGTTCCTAAGTCTTGTTTTCCCCTCGAATACTTTGTTACAGTGAAGAAAACACCCCCGCCGTCAGGTGATATTTTGAGATATTCGCCATAAGGAACATTAATAGTCAATTCCTTTTCTAATTTGGTGCTCTGGTACATCTTTCTTTTAACACAATCATAGAAGTAGACAGCATTTGTCACGTTGTTTTCTCGATGTAAAAAAGCAACCGACAAACCATTTATTTGCCAGCTGAAATGTTCAAAAGATCCAAATCCCTTCGTTATTTCGATTGATTCCATTTTCTCAGACAGCTTGCAGATTTCAACGGTACTTTTTCCATCGGTTCTGCAATAAGCAATATTGCGGATTGCTGGATCAAAGCAATAAGAGACGATATCCGTAAGCTCCTTAATGGCATTTCCATGAAGATCCCGAATATCAATAGAAAGCCTTTTGTCTGGATTTTCCATGACCAATACAATGTTTTTTAGGCTCTTAGTAATCTCATATCTCCGAATATTTGATTCTTCCCACACCGATCCTTTATCCAGATTGAGAACCTGAAATATTTTTCCATCCTTCAGGCAACAAAACATATGGTCACCAATAAAACGTCCATTTCGCCCGTTGGGAATCGCCATTTTCTTTTTTCCGTCAATTTGGCTAACAAACAACGTGTCTGATCCCGATTCGTATGACATGGAGTAAGATGCCCATTTTCCGCTGCCAGACAATCCTTGATTGCGTAATGTCCCAAAACTGGCATAATCCTTTTCGTTTAAAATGGTTCTTGCTACCTGCCCATAAATCATGCAGGTATGCAAAAAACATAAAAAACTAATCCAAGCTAAATTTTTCATATTAGTAGCCTGTATTCTGTGGTGCGAGAGAAGGATTCAATAGCAATTCGTTTTGTGGAATTGGCCATAAAGCATCGGTTGCATTCCAACCCGGTTTTTGAGCGGAAAGGGTCGAGTCGATTGCACCGAATCGTTTCAAATCGAAAAAGCGGTGACCGAATTCCGAAAAAAGTTCCAATCTGCGTTGCAATAAAATATCTTCCAATAGTCCCTGCTGTGTAGTTGCAAGACTCGGGCCTATTCCCGCCGCCAATCGAATCACGTCCAGATCTTCTCGTGCCCCAGTCAATTCTCCCATTCGCGCTCGTGCTTCCGCCCTTATTAAATAGACTTCTGATAAACGCAGCACTATAGAATACTCGATAGCAGGCGAACCGCTGACAACTTTGTATTTATATGGATGAAACCAAGAGGAATTTCCGTCAGAGATTTCGCGTATCCAATTGGCGCGTCGCAGATCTCCTGTCGGAAAAGCATTAAGCAGATCCTCGCTCAAAGCCGAAACTGGCGGCGGTCCTGTTTCAAAAACAAAAGTGGTTGCCTCGATGCTGTTCGCGCCATCATAACCTGGACTGAATTGCCAAATCGTAGCATGGCTTTCCTTTAGAAAAGTATTTTCAAGGTTGTTCTCGAAAACATATAAGCCGGTTTGACTCAGAACTGCCGAGGTCTCATTTGAAGCAATTTCATATTGCCCTGCATACAAAGCAATCCGCGACAGCAAGGCATGGGCGGCAAAACTGTTAGGTCGGGTGCGTTCGCCTGATACGTATTCTTGGGGAAGCAATAAGATTGCCTGCTCCAGATCGGCAGAACACTCTTCAAAAACTTCGGCCACAGTAATACGGGTAACTTGGCTGTTCACAAGATATTCCGTTGTCTTAACATAAGGAATCGGCCCGTAAATATTGGCCATGTAAAAATGAAGCAACGCCCTAACGAAAAGCGCTTCACCTTTCAGTTGTCTTTTGTCACCATCAGGCAACATTTGGGAACCATCTACGCCCTCGATTAAGGTATTTGCTGAATAGATCTGGCTGTAGGTATCGTTCCATAATGTCTTAATAGTATTGGTTGAAGCCAAAAGACTGTTGTCGTAAGCGAGCTGCAAATCCTCTCCGCTGCCATACAAAATCATTTCATCTGTATAAAGACCGAGCATTTGCGAAATCCCCGATGAATATCCCGTCAGCAGTCCTGCATCCCTCATTTTGGAATAAATAGCGGTCATTGCAGCATTGGCGGTTGCTTTTTCTTCAAATACATTCCCACTGTTCAGCTGAGAGGTCGGCGGGTCGACTTCCAGGAAATTATCACAGGAGTTCAAGAGCAACAACGATGCGCTTACAAGCAGCAGTGTAATGATAAAGGGCAAAAAGCGACTGGCTTTGCTCATCCCTCTTTTTATAAAAATTGTTTCCATACTAAAAGTTTAAAAGGTTAATTGAAGTCCAGTACTCCAGACTTTCATTGGAGGCAAGTAGCCTATGCTCATAAATTCAGGGTCGTTGCCTTTATATGGCGTGAACGTGAGTATATTTTGAGCTTCCACAAAAACTCGGCATGTCCCAAATTTGAACACGGATTGTGGGATTTCATAAGTAAGAGATAAGTTTTTCAATCGAATATAAGAAGCGTCAACTACAACACCGTCGCTCTCCACATATTGATTGTAGGCGGCTACTGCTGCACTGTTACTCGTTACCGCATACATCTGATGCGAAGTTATATCACCTGGTTCTTGCCAGTGCTCTGAAACCATCGTTGGCTGGTTTGAAATAATTCCAGGCATACCGAACATCAATTCCGGACTCAGATTTTTTTGTTTTACGAATTGGAACAGGAAATCCAGTGACCAACGCTTGTAACGGAACTGATTTAGCAAGCCTCCGAAATATTTTGGGTTCATGTCCAGCACTACTTTCCTATCATCAGTAGCGCTAATGATCCCGTCACCGTTCATATCTTCAAATGTGTAAAGGCCTGTTTCAGGATTAACGCCTAATAAATGATATGCTTTCCTGATATTAAGTGGCTGTCCGATTAAATATTGGCTTGCATAGGTACTGCCTTCAAGATCTGGGAACTTCAACAATTTGTTCTTTTGGAATGTTAGATTTAAACTTATCGTCCAGCTGAAATTTGCATTTTGGAAATTTGCAGCCCGAAGCGTAAATTCCCATCCTTTGTTCTGTACGCTGGCATTGAGGTTTGCATTCAAAGAAGAAAAGCCCGTAGTGCCCGGTTGGGGGATTCCTGTCAGTTGGTTATCCGACCTGTTATTGTAAAATGCCCCCGTTAAAAAAACACGGTCTTTCAAAAAGCCAAGCTCCAATGCCATTTCAAACTTTTTGTTGGTCTCCCATGCAAAGTCTGGATTAAACAAACGAGAAGGACTAAGCCCTATGACACCGTCATAGACTATTCCTGAGGTGGTGTAGGTATCCAAATATTGGTAGTCTCCAATCTGGTCGTTCCCGGTTATTCCGTAACTCGAACGAAATTTTCCAAAACTCAACCATTTGTTATCCTTTAGGAAATTTTCATTAGTGAAGATCCACGCGATGCCGGCAGCCGCAAAATTTGCGTATTGCTTTCCGGGTCCAAATCGGCTCGATCCGTCACGGCGGCCTGTCAAATTGAGGATATATTTTTGTTGAAAATTATAATTGATACGTCCAAAAAATGCTTGGTAGCGATACTCAGTATTTTCGCTCAACGTATTCAAGACTTCGTTGGCCGAGGAAATATTATGGATTAAGCTATTGCTCGGAAAACCTATTGCATATTGAACGAATTGCTGCCCTGACTGGCTTTGGAAAGTACCTCCGGCTAATAAGTTTAGATTTCCTCCTCCAATCACCTTTTCGTAACTAATCTGGGGTTCCACAATCCATGATTGCCTGTCAGCACGGCTCGCGATCAATGTTGATTGATCAGGTCCTATACCCAGTGATGGGTTGAACCGCGTAGAGGGTATGGTTGTTGTTTCGTTTGTATAGAGTGAAGTAAGACCGAAGTTAGATCGTACCTCCAGTCCCGGTAAAATAGCATACAAAAGCATGCCGCTCATAATCCAATCGTTCGTCTTGGACTCGTATTTGTCCTCGAGGTTTCGCAACGGGTTGGTAAAAGTGCCGTTCTCCCAATTCAATGATCCGTCCTGGTTGAACAGTGCGGGCGCGTTAGGAGCAACACGTACCGCATTACGCATAAGATCATCTTGTGGCTGGTTATTGTTTTGGGTAGTGTAGCCGATGGCAAAATTGGACTTAAACTTCTTGTTCTCTGATTGGTGCGTCACATTCAGCCTAAATCCAGCCTTGGTGTAATCGAAATCTCGTATATAGATACTTTCCTGTTTGTTGAAACTGCCGCTTGCCAAATATTGTGTATTGGTATTTCCGCCGCTAAAAGAAGCGTCTACATTGGTGAATTCTGCCGTATGCCCTGCGAGCGTTTCCTGCCAATTGGTGTATCTCGTTTGGTCATATTTGTTAAGGTCATATGCATTTGCAGGAATGTTTCCATTTCCATTGACATAAGCCTGCTGACGCATCGCAAGATATTCCTCGGTATGCATGAGCTTCATAAAGTTGGTTACGCTTCCCAATCCGCCGGCTATTTTTGCCATGAACTGTGATTTGCCTTCTTTTCCACGTTTGGTGGTAATCAGCACCACACCATTTGCTCCACGGGATCCGTATATGGACGTTGCATCCGCATCTTTCAAGACTTCGATACTGTCAATCTGTTCTGGATTAATACTGTTAAGTGGGCTTTGAGACGCGCCCAGTACGGCTCCGTTGGCTCCGGTGCCTATTGGGTCTGAACTGTAGGGCACACCGTCAATTACATACAAGGGGTTGTTGGCACCAAACCGAAGGCTGTTCTGTCCGCGAATTTTGATATCGAAACCGCTACCGGGTGTACCATTGCTTTGGGTGATGCTCACTCCAGCCATTCGGCCCTGCATGGCGGCTAAAACATTTGTTACGGGTTGTTGGTCTATTTCTTTGGAGGTAATACGCGCAATACTACCTGTTCTGTCTTTGTCTTTAACCGAATAATACCCGGCGTTTATAGTTACTTCTTGAAGTTGAGTACTGTCTTCTGCTAATATCACACCGATAGAAGTCTGGTTTCCGACTCTAATTTCCTGTGTGGCATAGCCTAAAAATGAAAAGACAATTATATCAGTAGAGTTAGCCGTAATTGAAAAATTGCCTTTTTTATCTGTTACGGTTGAGGTAGCAGTTCCTTTAATTATGACCGTTACACTCGGAAGTGGCCCTAAGGCATCGGAAACAGTGCCAGTAATTTGCTGTTGTAACTGCTTCGTATAGCTTCCAAACGTTAGTTCGGTGGCATAAATTGGATTTGAAAGCAGTATTGCAAAAATAAAAATACAAAGACAGGAAGGCCTGCCTTTGTTTAATGAAAGATTTTTCATAAATTTAGAAAGGATTAAAATTGAACTAAAGTTTGTTTTTCTCTTGCCTTCTATGCTAGTATCCGACCACGAGTTATAGAAGGCTTTTCTTGTTAATTAGTTTGTCATAGGCATAGTTTGGTTTTGGTTACTTAATAATTAATTAGCTGTTGTGTGGGTTTAAAATCTGCGCTCTTGCAGGTAATTGTAGATGGCAAAGCTGATAGTATAATTACCTGCCCTTCCCCGACTAACTCAGCGGGATACCAGTACGGCAAGGCATCATCAATGGAAATTATATGTTATACATAGGCGAATGGCTAAAGGTTAAATAAACCAATACGATTCTTTTTATTATACTGAAGTAGCTTGAAAAGTTGAGAAAAAAAGGCGCGGGTACTCAACATATCCGCTTCCGAGGTACTGCTAAGAACCTTTTCACACGAATAAGTGAGCCCACGCCCTTTTATAGAGGCGTGAGCATTTACACTTAGTCATCTCGCGTGATTAAAAATTAGCAGTTTTCGGAAACGAGACTCCAAGCGAATGCTTCATATATTTTTTAAGAAGTATCGCAAATTTACACAATGATTACTTAATACCAAATATTAAGTAATTCATTTAATTATTTCCAAATATAATAAAAAATATACACATCTACAGGTGGATGTGTGTATTTTTTAAAAAAAGCGGTTCTTTCATCTTTTATAAAACATGCAAGAGGAAGTAATAGAAATAATAATTTCACAATTAGATTTTTATTTAATTGAAAAAGTAAGAGATATGAGAGTTAATGCAGTACCTTATATTTCTCAAGTATCTTTGTCTCAAAAACTGGATTTATCAGAAGGATTTGTAAGCAAAGTCGAAAATCTTAAAGAAAGATCCAAGTATAATATTCGCCTTGTGAATAGGATAGTTAATGTGTTTAATCTAAACTCTTATTCAGATCTATTTCCTTCAGAAATTATAAAGAATGACATTGTACGAATGAGGATAAAAGTCTTCAAGAACATAAAATCTCAGGGAATCAATAGTGAGAAAGAAATTTTAAAGAAATCTTACCAGATAATTTCTATAAATCCATTGAGTGAAAAGGATGTGATACTTTGGAAATCTAATAAATTAGATTATTTAACTATTATAAAGTAATTTCATATAGTCTCATAATTTTAGGTGAGTTTAAAGATGCTACAGTGGCATCTTTTTTTATAACAGGTATTTATACGGTAGTCACTTCATCATTAAATGAATTATTTTGCAGTTTTATGATAAAGGTTATGGAAAACCGTAAAGTATTGTAAGAATGGTTTTCTAGGTTTGTTGCTAATTCAAAAAATATAGTGTGTGGGATTTGGTAATGGAGTCTGACAAAAATGGTACATTTCAAAAAAAATTAAGCACGCTGCACAGCAATGTATCTGACCAGAACTATGACTTTGATAAAGTATTTAGATATCTTTATTCAGAACTTGAATATTTATAATAAAAACTGCTAGAACATAGATTTACTTAATAATTTTAAAACTAAACTAATTATGAGGCCCTTAATATTGGATTACTCGGTAGAACGTACAGGAGAATATAAAGCACTATTCAAATATGACGAGTCACTTTCTTTGAATGTGATACACTCAAACAATACTGTTATCCCATTTATTGATTTTCATAATGACAGTGTTAATTTAACCACCATAACGAAAGTCCTCAATGAAAATAACATAGAGAATGATGGCTACAACCAGTCACTTCTGGAGATGACCACCAAAACCAGAGTAATACAGGAAGCAGACGACACGCCAAGCAATATCCTTGAACTGACGACAAAAACTATGGTAAGACAGGAAAGCGATGATTAAAGTTTTATTGATTACCAATAAAGCGGATGTAACCACCGATTTTGTAGTTAAGAGATTAGCGGAACAAAGTATACATTTCTACAGACTTAACACCGAAGATTTACTGACTAAGAATGCTTTAAGTTTTAATTTTAAAGAAGATCAATTTACATTATCTGATAAGGCCACGGGTTTAAAAATAGATCTTTTAGAAATTCGGTCGGTTTATTATAGAAGGCCGTTGTCACCAGATTTTAGTACCGAAAGCTTAACTAAAGGGGAACAGGCATTTATCTTAAATGAAATCACTTATTGGATTGAAGGTCTCTATAAAATACTAAAAAACGCCTTCTGGATCAGTCCAGTATTTGCGATTAGGGAAGCCGAGTCCAAAATATTTCAATTACAAACAGCACAAAAATTGGGTTTTAAAATCCCTGATAGCCTTATCACGAATAACCCGGAAGAGGCTTTGGAATTTATTGGAACAACTTCGAAAATTATCAAACCCATCAAAACGGGTTTGATTGATGATGAAATTGGAAGTAAAGTAATATTTACATCGGTTTTTAGTAGTTCCGATGATATAGAAAGAATTAGAGCATGCCCAACATATTTTCAGGATTTTGTTGATAAAGTTGCTGATGTAAGGGTAACAGTAGTAGGAAACAAAGTTTTTCCTGCTTCAATTCTTTCACAGGAGTTTGCTGAAACAAAGGTAGATTGGAGGAATGGTGAAAATCTGAAATTGAAGTATGAAAAAATCACTCTGCCAAAACCCCTAGAAGACTTATGTGTAAAGCTAACCCATAACCTAGGCCTTAATTTCGGTGCAATTGATTTTGTCAAAGATAAAAACAATGATTTTATCTTTTTGGAGATCAATCCAAATGGACAGTGGGCATGGATTGAAAGACAACTGGATTACAATATTTCTCAGGAAATCTGTACTCTACTTACTAACGAAATATGAAACGAATTCGAGAATTTTTCTGGCCTTTATTGGACAAGGTAGAACCCAAAACGTTGAAGATATATACCTTAGAAGACATCAATGTGAACAACGAGAATATTGATAAGGTGCTTGATCTTACGCAAAGGACATTTGATGAAGAATTGAGCAGAAGTTCTTCGGTAGAAACAAAATCATCTTTGTTTATCGGTACACTGAGTGTTGTTACTTCGGTAGTAATTGCCGTGACCACTGCATTAATCAATAAGAACGATTTCAGCATATCTCTATTATCAATTGTAGTTCTGTTATTTGTTCTTATTGTATATATGATAAGAACAATATGGTTTTCTATTAAAGTATTAGAGAGAAGAAGCTTCCATACAATGCATCATAATAATTATCTTTTGGGAGACGAAAAAATTGAGTTCAGTAAAAAGTTGATTGTTCAATTAATAAACAAAACCAATCAGAACACTGACACAGCAAATTCTAAAGTGAATAACATGGTTATGGCTCAGGAATATTTTAAAAGGGCAATAATTGTATTGTTATTATATTCGGGATTGCTGTTGATATTTTTTATTGAAAAGTCCTCTAAAGAATCTGCTAACACATATTCAAGAATCGTAACCGCTGCAAATTCAATTTATATAAATTGTAGTTTACTTTGGTTGACGCTGCTTTTGTTGATGGCATCTCTATTGCTTAACGTCATTTTATACAGAAAGCTTAAAAAAATAAAAAGTGCTGATGAGTCACAAATATAAATATTCTGACAGCATATCAATACAAAATAAATAATGACTTATGTCTGAAATCATTAATAAACACTTTCTAGAAGATTATGATTTGGGAACTATCAGGAATAAATCAAAATTTTTGCTTCACTCAGAAAGTTTAGACGAAATAGATCGACTAATTATCTCTTACATTGACGTGATTTCTGGACTTAGTCTACTTGATTCGAACAGTAGTTCCAATAGTATATCTGAACACCGACCTGGTCAGCAAACATTAAATGTTATCGCTACTTGGGGAAATGATATTGCAAATCCTTACATAAGGGGATTTTTGTTTGACATACTTCAATGTAATAAAATAAACAAATTCGCTAATGCCAAATTCGCAATTGACGCATATTTGAAGATTTGTGAGGTACGCGACAATTTGAGTTCTAAAAGAGATTATTATATAAGAATTATTAATATCCTTAAAGGATTAGGCAAAGGCAATAAAGCACTTATACCTATTTATTTTGAAGCAATTAAAAATGATGTACTTAGCGCGGAAATTTTAAAAGAATGTTATTCTATAACAGAACTCGTCAAAGAAATGACTGCACTAAATCTGGAACCAATCCAATATGAACCCTTTATTCTTAAGATAGAAAACAGTATTGGGTCTTTTCTCGCAAAATCGGAATTTAAACATTATCGCGAGTGTCACCAGGTGCTTGCAGTGCTGAAAGAAGAAAATTCGATTTTTCATCGTACAGAAATAGCACGTGGATATATTATGGAGGCAAACGAGTTTGATCTCAAGGAAAATGCTTCCCAACACATAATCGCTGAGCTTTACAAAAAGGGGCTTAGGATTTTCAAACTCTTAAATTTAAAAAATGCAGAAACAAAACTGCTGGCCAATAAATTACTTGATATACAGAAAAAAGCCGCCGTTCAACTCAGCAGAATGACTATAAACCTTCCTATTTCCACAAATGTGGAAACAATAGAGTTTCCTGACTTTGACAATATTTATCAGGCTGTTTACTGGTTGATTGGACTTGATCTTGCTTCAAAGTCGGAATCTGTTGAAGAGTTTGAAAAAAGCAAAAATACATTTATGCATTTGCAGTTTCTTAGCTCAACTATGACAGACTCACAAGGAAACACAGTCGGTATTAGTGAGGATAATGAAAAGCGTATATATAAGGATACTTCCATGAGAAGAGAAATCATTTGTAAAATGATTTTAAAACCTCTTTATGACAAGTTTTGTGACAATTTTGCTATTTCAGAATTGGAAGTCTATGAATTGATTTCACATAGTAAATTTATACCTAAAGACCGATTGGGAATCTACACTCATGGTCTCTATAATGGCTTTTGTGGCAACTTTGTAGTGGCGGTCCACTTACTACTTCCCCAAATAGAAAGTGGCATTAGATTCATACTGAATAATAGAGGCATTATAACAACAAAACTTGTAGATGAGGTCCAAACAGAAAATGGTCTAACCACTAACCTAAACAATTTAAAAAACATCTTACATGAAGACCTAATATTTGATCTTGAAGGACTTCTAAATGAACCATTCGGTGAAAATTTAAGAAATGATGTATCTCACGGACTATGTGGGATTTCTAGGTTAGGTTTAGCTCCTGGTTTTTATACATGGTGGCTTGCTTTAAAATTAAGTTTAGAAATTGAGCAGTACATGCTTGATAAATAATAAATCTAGTAGATATTAAATAATCGATGTTAAATAAAATCTATGAAAATATCCATATTCCCAGCTTTTAATGGCGACTCTATACTTTTGGAAACCGAAATTTCAACTATACTTATTGATGGAGGTTATGTTGACACATATAAAAAACACATTAAACCCAAACTTAAAGAATTAGGAATAAAAGACAAAAAAATATCTCACTTAATTGTAACACATATTGATAATGATCATATCTCTGGAATCATAAAGTTAATCGAAGAAAATAAATTCGATGAACTTATTGTAGTTGAAAATGTTTGGCATAATTCATTTCAACATATTGTAGATATTGACGATGGTCTTGTTTTTAAGGGCAAGGACATTTCCGAATTATCTATAAATTATCTTCTAAAGAAAGGTAATGATTCAAAAGATAAAAATATATCTGCAGTTCAGGGTTCAACATTAGCTTCCTTTTTAAAAAAATATAATCATAAATGGAACTCCGAATTTGACAATAAGGCTATTTCTGTTGATTCTAAATCCGAAATTATTAATAACGATTTGACTTTTAAAATCCTCTCTCCAAATAATGAAAAACTAAGAGAATTAAAGAAATACTGGAAAAAAGAATTATATATAAAAGGGTTTTCTTCCGATGAAAATCTATCCGATTTCAATGAAGACGCTTTTGAATACATTTTATCTTTAGAAAAAGAGAAAAGAAAACTTCGTAAAAAAAATGTATCCGGTTCTTTCGATATCGAAAAATTACTGAATGATCCATTTATTGAAGACGATGCAGTCACAAATGGTAGTTCAATATCATTCATCATTGAATATGAAAATTTGAAAATTCTTTTTCTAGCGGATTCTCATCCATCAATCATTATTGAGAATTTAAATAAACATTTTAAAAAAGAAGAATTTCCAATTAAATTTGACTTAATAAAAGTAGCTCATCATGGCTGTAAAAACAATACAAGTCCAGAACTGCTTAATTACATCGACTCAGAAAATTTTATCTTTTCTACAAATGGTTTAAGTCATAACCATCCCGATGAAGAAACTATTGCTAGAATAATATCTAGAAAAACAGTATTTAAAAGGAATTTATATTTTAACTACCCGATACAAGCAATTGCCTCTTTTAAAAAAGATGATTTAATGAAAGAATATAATTTTACAATAATTGAAAGTGTTGAAGATAAACCAATAGAAATTAATTTTAGCAAATGAATAGAATAATAAATCCTCAGCAAATTCAAAGTTCAACAGTAAAAATTATTTATAAAAAAGAACAGGGAACTGGCTTTTTTGTAACCAAAAGCATTATTATAACAGCATATCATACGCTTTTGGATATGGTAATTGATGAAGACAGCATACAAATAATCCTTAATGATTATTCTATACAAAAATGTAGAGTATTATCGATTGATGAAGACAATGATATCTGCCTTTTAAGTTGTGAATATGAAAACCAATATTATTTACCATTAAATAAAATACCCATAAGAATAAATGAAAATTGGGAGTCTTACGGTTTTCCCTATCAAGGTGAGCAAGAAGGATTGCGAATATATGGCACAATAAATCAATTAGTTGAAAATCAAAAATATGATTTTACTATTAATTGTCATGATATAAATACTGATTACAGTTATGATGGACTTTCCGGCTCTTCAGTTGTTTCCGGAAATAAAGTTATAGGTGTCATATTAAAACAGCTAGATGATAAAATCGGTGTTATTTCTATATCCAAAATTATTGATTTATTGCAAAAACAAAACATACCTATCCAATTTGAGGAATCTATAAATGAAATTCCCAAACAACTTGAAGATGACATCAAAAACATCATCTCAAATTATGATGTTATTAATCGATTGGATGAGAGTATTAAAGAAAGTGGAAATTGGATTTTACTGGAAGGGAATCCTGGAACAGGAAAAACTTTTAATGTAGCTTCTTACACTTCTGAGGAAGAAAATGTTATTTTAGGTAAATACTTTACCAAAGTTCCTAATGATGACAAACCTAAAAGTTTAAGAGTATCTAAAGAATATTTTTTAAATTGGTTTGAAGAAACAATATCGTTAACACTGACTGGTAATATTCCGCCAAGAAGCAATGAAACCTTCAATAAAAGAATAGAATTATTAGGCTATTTATTCATAGAATTAGGTTCATATCTAGATAGAATAGAGAAAACTGGAGTGTTTTTTATTGATGGTATAGATGAGATAACCTACATAGAAGATTTTTTAGGGATTATACCGGAAAATATTCCAAATAATATCAAAATAGTATTCTCTTGTACATCTAAAGAAATATTGCCTAGCAATATAAAAAATAAAATTGATCCAAAACAAAGCATTTTGGTTACACCACTCGATCAAGGTCAATGTGAGTTTTATATTCAAAGAAACCTGAAAGACAAAATTAATTATGAAAGCATCCAGAAAATCGCTTTAAAATCAGAAGGACATCCTTTATATTTAAGCTATTTAATAGATTTCATAAAACTATCGGATATTGCTGAAGATGATGACGAGTTAAATAAATGGATCGATAGCATCCCTGTTATTAGCGGTGATATTGTAAATTACTACAATACAATTTGGGACAAGATTTATGAAGACAAAAATAAGTTGTGGATCTGTCTATTATTATCACAATTAAGACAAGCTATAGAAAAAGATGATTTTTTTGAAATTCTTACACCTGAAATAAGAAGTAATTTTTATTCCATTTTTCCGAAAATTAGTTATTTAATAAAAGGTAATGAGTTACTCGAAATTTATCACAACTCATTCAAAGACTTTATTTTAAACAAAATTCCTTTATTAAAGAAAGATTGCAACGATTTAATTGTGGGTTTCTGTGAGAAACAACCAGACAATAAGTATTCTATAACCAACAACCTTTATCACTATTCATTATCAAACTTTCCCGAGAAAGCAGTCTGTAATTGCGACCAATTATGGGCAGATAAAATGTCTATTCATCATATAGAACCAGATTTGATTGTCGCAGATATTAAGACTATAATTGGATTATCAATTGAGTTAGGACAAACAACAGAAGTAATTAGGCTGTTATTACTACTTCAAAGAATAGACTTCAGATATAATAGTGTCTTTGTAGAATACGCCCATGAAATCACATTAGCATTAATTGCTAATAAAAAATATAATCAAGCGATAAAATATATTGTAAGAAGAGACACATTGCTTATTAGTATTACAGACGCTATCCATTTTTTACAACATTTTTATGAAAATGAGGCTTATGAAGAAATAGATATTTTGACCAACGCATTAGATAGTGAGTATAGAAAATTAATGGATGAAGGCTTAAAAGGTAAAGGGGTAAGTTCTTCAACTTTTATTGTACAGGCACAAACAATAATATTAGACAGTAATAACAATCTTAAAAACTCTCAAGAAGGTTTACATGACTATCTAAACAGATTAAGAAAATTTTCAAAATATTCAGATGATCCAAATAATCATATTGACAATGAAAATTATCAAACTATACAGTTTGTAAGAGATTATTGTTGCGCTTGGTATAACGCATATTTGTTGAGAAAATTCAATATTAATATGGATATCGAAGGGATGATAAAAGTTCCCGGAATAAAAATAAATGAGACCTGGACCGGAATCTATGCTATATCATTGTTAATCTATAAAAAAGAGATAAATAATTTCAATTTAAAAAATCTTTATTCTAATGATAATGAGAAAACATTAATAAAAGACATTGAATTGTTAATTGAAAATTATGGATATCAAAAGGAGGAAAATGTTATTAGAAATATAATTTTAGCACTACTAAACAACACAGTAAGGCCAGATATATTAAAACCAATTATTAGTGAATATTTGTCTTTCAATAAAGCACTTGATATCAAAAATGAGAACGGTGTTGATTTTGAACATTTAAAATATAATGATTTATGTTTACATCATAACTGTTTAGGTTTTTTAGATGAAGATAATGATTTGGAGATTTCGCATAAATTTTGGAATCATACAAGTTGGGAAAATGATTTAATTAAATTAATAGAGGAAATACATTTTTTTGAAGGGAAATTATACTATTATAAATCTGCTAATCTACTAAAAGAAAAATCAGGTTTAATTAAAACCAAATTAGAATTAATAATAAAAAGTATTGGTTTTACATTTGATTATAGAAGTCATTGGGAAAGAGCTTATCAAATACCGGAACAAGTTTTTGCATTAGTATATTGTAAATTAATTAATTTAGTTCATGAGTTTGATTATGAAAGGCTAGAACTATTTTTAGAGTCTGTGATAATTAAGTCAACAGATCAATTAGGTCTATATACTGAAGGTTATCGAAAGGTATTAAATGAAATTATCAAATCATTAATACTAATCGAATATGATAAAGTGAAAATTTTGCCATTGGTGGAATTATGGCAGGACCATATTCTGCATGGTGTTCAAAACAGATGGGAAAGAACAGAAGAATTATTAAAAATTAATGAAATATATGGCATACTAGGTTTTGAGGATAAATCAAATAATGTTTTTCAAGAAATGCTAAATACTTCTATGGGGCCAAGTTGGTATAAAGAATCACAACTTACTCCAATTAACACAACTTTAAAAATTTTAAAATCCAAGCCAAGTAATGATGTTATTCGAAATTTTGCTTCTCTTTTGGATTATGCTTCCGGGGAAATGACATTTCAGCGATATGTAAAACATAACAAGGAAGATTTTATTAGTTCGTTAATAATAAATGATAGACTAAATGAAGCATTGGAATACTATAAATTTGAAGTTTTGCCAAATCCAAAGGTTATAATAAGAAATGCTGAAGTAAGCAATTTTGACGCCCCAAGAATTGGCGACGGATATTCTTTAGGAGCCCGAAACATAACAGAACAAAGTGGAATTTTGAGTGTATTGGAAAATGCAACTATAAATCCATATTTAAAATGGTCTTTATGTGAAATTTTCACTGTAAATGATGATATTTTCAGATACATAATAGACTATGGTAGGGAAATTGCCAATACACTAAATGAAATAGAAAAACTAGAAGATGGAAATATTAATTCCATAAGCAATAGTATTTCAGATTTAGTAGCCTCAAATTTTATAGAAAATGATGATAGGAGGAATTTACTGTTAGAAATTGGCAAACATCTATCAATCTCTAATGTTAAGAGACTTCAAGAAGATTTGCTAAATCATAATATACAGTGGGGGTTAAATGAAGATATTGAAAATAAGGATTCTATTGGGAAACCCAAAGAAAAAGGTAGCATTGATTTATTTAATGATGAAGTAAATAATGATGAAGTATTTAATAAGAATAAATTATTAAAGGAAGGATTAGAAGCTTTTGAAAAAGAAAGGAAAAGTATTTGGTTTAATAACTGGTCAAATAGTACTGATAAAGCAAAAGACAATATAAAATTACTTTTAGAAAATGATAAATCAGTAATGATAAATCTGAAAGAAAATATCTTAAAATTTGATAATGAATATTGGGTTATATGTAAAGAATTGATTTGGTTTCTTGAAAGCAAATTAGATGATTCTCAAATTTCTGAAATATACGAAACTGTGAATAAGCATTTTCACTACATAGTAAGACCAGATGATGAAGTAAAAGAAAAATATACTTGGCTTAATAATGATTTTAATAATCAAAATCCTGATGAATTAGTGACCAATTTTATCATTTGGCATTTAAATCATCCTGATAGCTACATTAAAAATAGGACCTCGGCTATTTTAGAACAATTAGCTATTTATTATTCCTCAGTAATTAAAAATTTGATAGATACTTGCATCTCTAACAAACCTGAACTTTCAACAGAAATATCTAGTCAAATTCTAGTAGAAATATCAAATAAAAATCCCAATTTAATTATTGATTTTCTAAATAAAAATCTTGATATGTTGGATGAAATTTCTAAAATTGAGCATTTTACGATAAAGAAAAATTTAATTGATGTTGCTGTAAATTTGAATAATAAAGGATATAATCAATTGCATTTAAAAATTCAAAGTACGATCCCAAAATCAATTTTACTTACAGGTGAAGTATTCTTAGAGGAAGATTATTTAGATTTGATTCAATATGAAATTGACGACCTAAATGAGGAATTATTATTAGATGAAAAATTTTGTTTAAAGCTGAATAAATTTATTGATGATTATTGTAATTCTTTAAAAAAAGCGGAAGTAGCCAAATCTGATAAATATCTCATACGAAGTTTTTATAGTGAAGAGGATTTCTCCGGAAGATATCAGTATTTGTTAAGACACGCACTTAATAATGCCATATCACATAGAGTCGATGAAAATAATATTGAATTAATTAACGAAATAATTAATGACCGTTATGTTTGAGAGTAGAAAAGGTAATAGAGATTCAAGAGCTGACTTTGAGAGAGAATTGAATATTTTGGGAGAAAATTTGAGAAATGGGAAGATGTTTTTTACAGAAGGTACAAGAAAGAGCACACGAGATTTAACAAAAGTTAGATTTTCGCCCAATAAAAGGGTCAATCTAAATACAATAACTGAAATGGTCAGGACTCTTGCTATGAGTGTTAATTTTGACAGAGAAAAAATTAATACAAACATTGAAAATGAATAAAAATAGATATGGAATGCCTCCACCAAAAACGAGATATGAAATGGAGCATAATTTAAGTTTAGTAATTGAGGATTTTATCGGAAAAATAGAATCCGATAATGAGGATCTAATCAAAAATGCAATGTGGGCTACTCATCGTCATCTAAAGGATGTTAAAAAGACCCCCAATGGAAGAATAAACATGATTACTTACAATGAACAAATTAGACTCCAAGCAAACATGTTAGAATGGATGAAAAATATGTAAATTTTACATCATTATTAACATTTATTCTAATCACTTTAATCTTAACTTTGTTTGATATGGCTTTTTTAAGTTTTTATCTAGTAACAAATGAATATATAGAACTAATTAATATTTATTATAATATTGCGCGCTACATTAATTTTGGATGGAATCTTTCAATTCAAAATGCTAATTAATAAGCAATCGTTGGGATTGAAGTTTCCATAAAAAATTATATAGTTGACTCCAAACTAGGAAAATAATCTATGATGTTTCGTTTATCAACTCTCCAATCATCTAGCATTTTAAAACAAAAACGACTAATATTGCTCTTTTTTTCAAATGTAAGTGTATTAGAAATAACATTGTTTGAATTTGCTGTATCAACAATTCTTATAAATTCAATATTTCGTGCAATAAAATAAATTACATTGGTTAAATCCTTCTCAATTTTATTTGTAATTGGTTTTGAGTCAAAAGATCTTTTAGCTAACCATTCTAAAAAAATAGATTTAATTTTTAAATTATTTTCAACCTTCCAAATTTTAAGTAATCTTACAATTCTTTGCTCTCTGTAATTTAACTTTAGAGATAACATTTGCTTTTCATGATTTGTCTTTTTATATGTTGGTTTTTCAAAAAAACCAATTTTATTGACAAATAACTGAACGTCATTTTTTCCATTTTCAATTAAACGAGTTGGAATTATATCTATTCTTTTAACCTCGTTTCCGAGTTGGATTCCGATTCCAATAGAATGTTTTTGTTCTCTTATTTCTTTAATTTCTTTGATTTTTAATTCGTCAAAGATATAATCAGAAATAGTATCATATACACTAGCAATAGAGCCAAAATCTTTTTTAAAACAAAGTTGAATATCTACATCAGAGCCATAAATAGATGTGCCCTTAATAACTGAACCAGTAATTTTAGGCTTCAATGCCAACTCCGATTTAAATTTTGACTGAAAGTTTGATTTTAATTGTTCCGCTTTGTTCAAAAGTAAGGTATTGTCATCTTTGTAATGATTCAATGTTTTATGGAGATAATTTGGGACACTATTAAATTCCAAAAGGACTTTATTCATCTTGTTATCACGTATAGCACCTAAAATTAATCCTCCAGTTCCGCCAACTAAGGCACCCTTACCTGCGGCAACAAAAAGTTGACTCCAATCAAATTCGCTGTTTTGGTCATTACTATTGAGTTGTTTAAATGCATTAATAATTGCATTTCCTACTCCAAATATTAAAGCCCCATTTTGAGCATATTTTTTTCCTTTATTCATCTTTATATCTTTTCATCAATTTCAAATCCAACAGCCTTTGCATAAGCGTTCAAGTCTATGGCTGCTACTGTTCCAATAGACTGTTGCAAATATCTTGTGAGTTGAAGAAAAAAAGTGACTAAGGAATTTTCTTTTTCACTAAATGTTGTGCTACTAAAAGTCCTTTCAAGGTAGTAATTTGTTATACGTTCCTCAAAATTTGTGTTTGATATATTTTCCTCACCATCATAATTCACATAAAAGCTCCCATAGTCTACTGCACATCCCATTTCAATACTTTGTAATCCAGTTAAACTTTTTAAATGTGATTCAATAGTAATATTATTCTTTGCATAGGTATTAGTACTAGCTAATATACCTCCAACTATTTTTGTCAGTGCTCTAGGATTTTGAGGTATTCCAGCATTAATTATACCAACCGATGTTCTCTTTAATTTCCTTACACTTTCAATTTGGATGTGCTAACTTAGCATGGAGTTCTAGTTAAGAACTAAATCTTAACTTTAGACCATGAAAGAGAATCGTAAAACTTATGACCGCAATTTCAAAGAGAAAGCAGTCCAATTAAGTTATGAAAGAGATAATATCTCACAATTAGCCAAGGAACTTGGAATAACAGCACCTTTGCTTTACAAATGGCGTCAGGATTACCAAGAATTTGGAACAGGAAGTTTTCCTGGGAAAGGAAAATTAAAACTTAGCCCTGAACAGGAAAAAATCCATGAGCTTGAAAAAAAATTAAAAGAAACAGAATTAGAACGTGATATTCTAAAAAAGGCTATAAGCATCTTTTCCAAGGGAGGTCGATGATTTATCTTTTCATAAAAGACCATGAAAAAATATATTCGATTGAAAAGATGTGCAAAGTTTTAAAAATAAGTCCAAGCAGCTACTATAATTGGAAGCGACAGATTCTATCAGAAAGACAGAGGAAGACTGCTCTGATTAAAGAAGAAATTACGTCAATATACTTTAATGCTAAACAACGATATGGAAGCCCAAGAATTACTCTGGAACTCCAAAGCCAAGGATATCAGATATCCAGAATAACTGTAGCTAAATACATGAAGCAGTTAGGATTGTACAGCAAATTGAGTAAAAAATTCAAAGTAACAACCAATTCAAAACATAATCATTTTGTTGTGCCAAATATCCTGAAAAGAGAATTTACAGTAACCGAACCAGCAAAGGCTTGGGTTTCAGATATCACCTATATACAGACAAAGGATGGATTTTTATATTTGACCATCATTTTAGATTTATTTGACAGAAAGATAGTCGGCTGGAGTTTAAGCAATGGACTAAGCACTAAACAAACTACAATGACGGCTTGGAAAATGGCAGTTAAGAATAGAACAATTGCAAATGATTTAATATTCCATTCTGACCGAGGAATCCAATATGCCAATAAAAAATTTACTAATGTATTGGATTCTTATAAAAATATCACAAGAAGTATGAGCCGTAAAGGAGACTGCTGGGATAATGCGGTTGCTGAAAGTTTTTTCAAATCTTTAAAAACGGAATTGGTTTATGGAAGTAAATTAATTTCTAGAGAACAGATGGAACTTGAAATTTTTGAATACATCGAAATTTGGTATAATAAAAAAAGAAGACATTCGGCTTTGAACTATAAAACAATTGAAGAATTTAACAAACTAACTAATTATAAAAATGTAGCTTAACTTTTTCTCCAGTTTTTGTTTGCATATCCATAGTACTGTTCAATCCTTGTGCTATTTTTGAATCAACATGAAACAATATTGGATTAATTATTCCGACTTTAACAAAAGGAGATATTAAGAACAATTCATTTGATAAATCATCTACTTTATTACAAATTCCTGACAAAAATGAGTATTCTGATCTACATACATTTTCAGGCTCTTTAATATCATAATCAACTACATCAATGCTTGTACAGCCACATCTTGTCAATGTCTTGGCAACCATACTACCTATTGCGCCTATCCCAATAATAAGTATTTTGCTTTTAGTAATATTTTCGGTTAATCTACCTCTTCCAAAGAAATAATCATAAGAACAATTTTTAGTAATACCCCATACAATATCTTCATCAATAAATCCTCCTTTCCATACTTTGTCTACTTTATAAGACTCAATTGGAAATTTTCCGATTTCTAAAATAGCAACCTGCCAATGTATTTCTTTATCTGATATCCTATAACCTATTAAAAAAGGAATTGGTTTTCCATTCAGTTTCAAATTGGTTTTCTGTACACTATAGAGGAAATTATGAAGATTTTGATTAACTAAACCTTCTAGATCTTCCCAATTGCTTATTATAAATTTACCCATCTTAGCAGGAGGATTATCTAAAAAAACATATATACCAAGGTCTTTGTTGGGTAATTGTTTTATAAAACTACTCCATTTGCACTCTGTAATCTTTTTACTTGAATAATCTCTGAATTGTTGAATAACATTATTAAAAATAATCTTTTCATGATACAGTCCGTTATTTATTTTTGAATACTCGAAAAAACCAAATTGCTGATTGCTGAAAATATAATCGACTTCAGTAAACAAAAAAGAAAAATGATTGCCCTTAAATTCTTTAGGCTGTAAAATTAAATGTTCATAATGCTTGTCGCTATCTTTATTTAAGTAATATTTCCAGATCCACCTTTTTAGTGAATTAATATCTATCTCAATTTTTTTCTTTAAATCTGTCTGGTGAGAGGTGTGCCTGCATATAGCTCCGTCTCCCATCACATGACCATATTCTAAATAATCGCTGTTGGAAAAAGTAATAGATTCTGTATCCATTCTTTTTAATGGGTACTCAGGATAAATCTTAACATCAAAAAACAAGCAATCGTCTGTTGACTCAACTGGAACTTTAATTTTTCCAACTATATTAAATTCTAAATCTGAACTAAATGAGGTCTCAATTGAAATCCCATTTAGTTCAGAAAAAATTTGCTGGATTGTATTTAGTCTTTTGTCTATCATTTAACCGAATCTTTCATTTTTTGGTGGATTAGAATAGAATCCGTTTCCTTTGTTTTCATATTTGTTATCACTTTCTTCTTCCTTAAGAAATTTTGAATTTTCAGGGAAATACGTTTTGATATTTTCATCGTTATTCTCAATTCTTTCAAGCATATTCTTCATGTCATCAGACAGAGTCTGTCTCTCTGTTGTCGTTAAAGTATCAATTAAATCATTAGAACCATTTCCTGGATCTTTCAATGTAAAACTTTCGCCAGTAACTTCGTCTCGGATATATTGCAATACGGTTTCTAGCTTACTCCATAAATTCCCCGACACATCTTTATTGTCAAAAGCTTTAATTGTAATCAATTCTAAAAAGAAGGATTTCGCAGGGTTATTATACTTGGTATTCTTCCAGATTTTAAGCAGACGGATGATCTTTCTAATGGAATCTTTTTCTTTTGTTGCTCTATCTTTAATATTCTTGATTTGGGCCTGCACATTGGTTTTAATTCTCTCGCTGCCTTGGTCAAAGTTTCCATATTTGTAGTAAACGTAGAGATTAAGGTTTTCATCATCTTTGTATTGATCTTGATTTAATTCACGCCCTGGTACAACATCAATTTTTACAACATCCCCGTCTTCATCTGCAAAAAACTCAATTCCAATAGAAACTTTTTGTTTTCTGACATTTGCCTCATCTTTGAATTTCTCATATAAAAAATCAAAAACATCTTCGTACATCTGCTTTAATGTGCCATTAGAACCAAACGCATTTCTTTTAAAAGGGCATACCATATCAAAATCAAATTTGGTATTCATAGCAGTATTTTTTGCATAGGAACCAGAATTAAAAGGAGAGTAAATATTATTTTCATACTTCTGCTCTAAAGCCTCTTTAACTTCTTTGTTTTTGTCTTTGTGCTTATTTAAAAGCTCCTCCTCTTTGGTAATTTGATGCGTTTTAATTACCGAATCTAAATGTAAACTCTTATCCATATTTATAATTATTTAATTGCTTTCATTGATATTAAATTGTCTAAATTATCTTTTGTTGTAGCATTTGCATCGCTCCTTAAATATTCTTTTCCAGCACTCTGAACATATGTTACCTTAGATTTAATACTCCATCCAGGATAACCCCATACTACCGTCTTAATAATATTCCCTTTTTTTAGTAATGCTATGGTATCTCCCTCTGAAGTTTTAACGCCCATGCTGAAGGAATCTCCATCATTTACCGGATGCAACATTACATGTGTAATATTGTCACTCGAATCTTTCCAAACACCAGATATTAAATAGTTTGCTGACTTGCTCATAATTTATTTTTTAAGTTAAACCTCTCGTATACATTGTAATGCTATATAAAATTCATAAATTGCCATTGCTATGGAAATTTTTTCTAAAATTTAAGCATTACTATATAAATGAAGTCAGATAATAGAAAAGTTGCAACTTTTGATGAGAAATGCAGAGCACTTCAGGAGGTTTATACTTCGGAATTTTATGCTATTCTTTTCAAACACGCTATCATAAGGCTTAAGACTGTTTTTGCAATCAAATACAATCATCAAAAGGGATTTAGAGGTATTATGATTGAAGACATGATTAATGATACAATCGAAGCCTTCTTAAGAGAAGGGGGGCGGAACTGGTATCTTGATAAGTTTCCTGATTTCCGAAAGCAGATAATAAGTGCATTAGATAGTGTCATTTCAAACACATTAAACGCTGAGCTTGATAAAGCAAATGAAACATTTGAAATTATGGATAATGATGTCGAAATGTCTTTTGACGATTCCGATTACCAATCATTATTATCTATATGCCATGATGAATTAACAGCTATGGGAGCGACAGATGATGAATTATTATTGTTTGAACCATATATAATTAATGGTATGAAACGAAACGATTTGTCAGAGTTATTAGGCATCGGGATCGATGAACTGACAAATATTAAAAAGCGATTAGATCGCAAGTTACCATTTATAAAAGAAAAATTGAAAGTGTTGAATTATGAAAAATAACTTCATCAAAAAGATAGACGAGGCAATTATCTCCCAAATTATTGACGGAGATTCTAGTAGCTATAATGAAATTCTTAAAGAGGAAGGTTTCGATATTAATGATATTGAAAATTATGCTCTTAAAAATTTCCGTAAACATTCATTTCTCTTAAAAGGTTACATTAATAAGCAGAGAGACAACGATTTATTAGAAAAAGCTTCTGCATTACTACAAAGTGCAATCGAGAAAAATATTGACAAACCAATTAGTTATTTAAAATCTTTAATTGCAAATAATCAATTTCAGGTACAATATAGAAATTTAGATAATCTAGGAATTGATGAGATTAAAGAAATTATTAAAGATCAAAATTTATTAGAACTACTGGAACAATTGGAAAATGATCAGAAATAGTAGAGGTTCAAATAGAGCTAAAGCGCTATTGGAAGAAATTGGCTTCGATGAAATTACTGATATTCCTTTGGATATTTTTGTTGCCGGACTTGGAGCAACATTAATAGAACAAAAATTGCCAAGTTCGGACGGTAAAATTATCAGAGGTAATTCCAAAACATTAATAAAAGTAAACTCCAATATTCAGTTTGAAGAGAGAAAAAGGTTTACTGTCGCCCATGAAATCGGACATTTTTTACTACATGACAAACTAGATTTAGAAATTCACGATGAAACATCCAATACACTAAACTGGTTTAATAATGCAGAGCAGCAAGCAAAAAAAGGAATTCAGGAATGGGAAGCTAACGATTTTGCATCAGAGCTTTTAATGCCAGAAGATATAATCCGGAAAGCTGCATTTAAAAAAAAATTCTCTCCAGATTTAGTAAAAGAATTATCAGAAAGATTCAAAACCAGTTTAACCTCAATTATTTATAGATTATTATCATTAAATATCTATCCCTTATTTGTTGTTTTTATTAATAATGGTCAAGTTAAATATTGGAGTAAGTCAGATGGTTATTGGATAAAGATTAAAGAAATTACTAAATTATCTCCTCCTGAAGATTCTGTTGCTCAAGAATATATTGATGCTAAATATGATTTTTTATATTCAGGAAAAGATAAAGCGCAATCAATATATAAATCTACATGGTTCGAATTAAAAGATGATGAGGATGATAGCGATTTTTTCGAATATTGTATTCCATATAAGCAACTTAAAACTATAATAAGTGTAGTTTGGGAAGAATAAAGCATATTATTGTTTCTAATCTTTTGTACAATTAAATCTAAATATTACAAATTGTTTATTGGAATACACTTGTTCAAAACTAGATTGATATGATGCATAAAATGACTATATACGAAAATGAACCAAAAACATGGAAAGATTTACAAAACAAAGTTGCGGAGATTTTAACTGTATGTGGCTATCTGTGTGAAACAGAAAAAGACATAATTACTGTGAGGGAAAAAGTTAATGTTGATGTGTATGCAGAAATAAACAACCAAGTGTCTGGAAGCGTAATTATTTGTGAATGTAAATTCTGGAAAAAAAAAGTTCCAAAACATGTTGTGCACTCCTTTCGTACAGTTATAAATGACTACGGAGCCAATTATGGACTTATAATTTCAAAGATGGGCTTTCAGAGTGGGGCATTTAATGCAATTAAAAACACCAATGTTCAATTAGTCAATTGGACTGAATTTGAAAATACTTTCAGGGCAGAGTGGATCAGAAAAAAATTAATTGCCATTTCCAAGACGACAAAATCTTTATATGATTATGTTGGTGTCGGTTTTATGGTGTTCTTTAAAGAACAACTTTCAAAACTTCCTCAAGATGAACTTGAAAAATATCACTACTTGACGGAAAAATATTTTAACCCCGTTTTTGCCTCAGCAAATATTGATTACAAAAATGAAGAGACCAAAGAATTTGACATAGAAATGTTTGATAATTTTCTCCCTCATTATATGAGAGAATTAAATATTAATTTTTGTACTTCATATGAAAATTATTTTCTTCATTTAGAAAAAATCTGTACCGAAGGATTGGTCGAATTTGACAAATTATTTGAAGAAGAATTACGTCGATAAAATTAAAATTTCACAAACAATGGAAGGTGAAAGTTATTGTTTTTACACTCAAAGAGCTTACCCAGGTAGATAAAACTTAGTCCATTACCATTATAACTTCAATCAGGCTTAGAACCGTATCATGTAATATTTTTGATTTGTAAATATTTTATTTATAGTTTCAAAAAAATTTCAAAATTGGTATTAAGCGTTGGATCCCTGTCCATGACTGTTCAGTATTAAATTAATTAACTCTAGAATTTTCCCAAATTCTCTGAGTGCACCTATATGTGCCCTTTTTCTGAAGGCGCTGTGAAGACTCATAAACATTGGTTTAAAACAAGGGTTCTGGATGATACTGCTCTACAAATAATACAAACCATCACTTTAAATTTTATGGCTAAATAGCGGCACATGGATATTTTTAAATTAGAAAATCCAGTAAACAAAAGCATGTAACGTTTAGTTCTAAACTTTATTAATCTAAACTCTTCTTCTGACAAATCTTAAAAATCAATTTCTATAATAAACATAGCTATAACAATAAGAAATGCTCCAATAAAAATTATTTAAATCAAAAATTACCTACAACAGTTATAATAGGTTCATTTTCTCATAAGCTGTTTTTTTAATCAAAAAAAAACAATCTTATAGAAACTCTTTTTTATATTTCCTTGAAAATTGCGGGCTTTTTACGACACATATTGACATATCAAATTATTTTCTTTGCTTAAAAAAATGAATTTTATAGAAAGAACTACCTTAAGTTCATTTAGCGAAGAGTTAAAAAAAAGAAGAGAAAATATTTCAAAAAGTCACAATCAAATCGATGGAATTTTGACTGGTTTCTATGAACTCGATAATTATACAATGGGATTTAAATCTGGTGATTTAATCTTAATCGGAGGAGTACTTGGAATGGGTAAAACTTCTTTTTTATTGAACTTGATTAAAAAAATAGTTTTTGAGAAAAAATACAATGCCCTTTTTTTTCATTACAAATTAATAATCAACAAGTTATCTCTAGCGTTTTAAGTCAGCAATCAAATATAGCTCAGAATAATTTAAGTCCGTTACATTCAAATGAGATAGTAAACATTCCTTTATATTTAAATGATTTCCCGCACTCACAGTCTCAGACATTGAAGAAACTTTATCATTTCTCCCACCTGACTTTACCAACATTATTATGTTAGATTCCTTAGAATTATTAAGTATGAATAAAAATGATAAAGTTGGCAAAATTTTAAATAAACGAGAATTGACTAAAGTTGTTTTTAAATTAAAAGATTAGCGTTAAAATTAAATATACCAATTGTAGTACTTTCAAATCTTAAGTTAGCCCGGAAAGAAAATGGAGAAAAACTATTTAAACGACCAACGTTATTAGATTTAAGAACTTATGCACCGATAGATACTTTTGCTGATTTAATTTTACTTCTGTACAGACCAGAATATTATAAAATTGAAGAATGGGATGATGATGAAAACACATCTGCAAATGGCGAAGCTGAAATTATTATTGCTAAAAACAATTATGGAAAGCTTGCTAATATTAGAATAAAATGGAATGTTTTTAAAGATTCCATCTGAAGTTTAAAAATAAGCAGAACGAAGATTATTCATCAAATTAGCTAGCTTTCTTAACAAATCCAATCTTCAAAAAAGTACTTAATTAACAATATATCCGTCAACAAATCTACCTTTCTGACTTTTTTTACATCATCATTTAAATTCAGGTAGTTTTACTTTAAAATCTAGATAGCGGAATTGCGAGATTTGCAGGTAGTAAGAATACAAGATATAATTATCAAAAAAAGTACTGTTTTACGGAAAACCGTTTTTTACTCAGTATCTTGTTTCTTATTTTCACACCTGCATCACTCTGCCACAAAATGACAGACTAGTGGTTTACTTTTGAAAAATAAAACCAATCAATTATGTCCAAATTAATATATTTCAAAAGATACCTTTATATCATAGATCGCTTAAGAAGCCACAACTGTGACTTCAAAGATTTACAAAAGCATATTATTCGTAAATTAGAAAATGAAGACATTGACACTAATTTTGAATATTCTGTTCGAACTTTTGAACGTGACAAAAAGGATATTCTGGATATTTTCGGAATTGTAATTAATTACAACCGAAAAGACAAAACCTATAGTATTGATGAAGAAGAAATAGAAGATCAATCGGTTACACGAATAATGGATGCTTTTTCTATTCATCATGCCTTGCAAGAAGGAAACAAGTTGTCCCCTAGTGTTTTTCTAGAAAAGAGAAAATCATCCGGTACGGAAAACATTCACGGTATTATTCATGCCATACAGAATCTTTATATTACAAAATTCACACACCAGAAGCATTGGGATAACTTTAGCACTAATCGTGAAGTTTATCCTATTGCTATAAAAGAATCTCATCAGCGATGGTATTTAATTGCTTTAGATAAAAAAGATGATAAAGTGAAAACTTTCGGACTTGATAGAATTTCAAATTTAAATGTTACAGACACTAAGTTTAAGCCGATTAAATATAATGTGGAAAAAGAATTTCAGCACGCCTTCGGTGTAGAAACTTATTCTCCAGCGGAAAAAGTAGTTCTCGAATTTGTTAACAAGCAAGGAAATTACATTAAAACCTTTCCTCTTCACGAATCTCAAAAGATTATAAAAGAGAATGACGATACGCTACTTATAGAAATTTACATACATACAACCAATGATATTGTAATGGAACTATTGAAATACGGAGCAGATGTAAAAGTCATCTCTCCTGCTAGGCTTCAAAATGAAATGAAAAATAGAATTTTACAAATGACAAATCTTTATATTTAATGAACACATTTACTGCGATAGATTTTGAAACTGCCACAGGTTATAGAAATAGTATTTGTCAAATCGGATTAGTTAGAATTGAAAATGGAATAACTTCTAAAGAAATAAATTTACTAGTTCAACCACCCGGAAATTTCTATTGGAATCAATTTAGCGACATTCATGGAATCTCATCAAAGAAAACAATTAACGCTCCTAATTTTAATCAAATCTGGCAAATCATAAAGCCATATATAGAGAATCAAAATGTAGTGGCTCATAATGGTTTTGGATTTGATTTTCCTGTTCTTGAAAAAACACTTCAACATTTTAATTTACCAATTCCTAACTATAATAAAATCTGTACTTATAAAATTTACAAATCAAACTTATCTAACTTGTGCAAGCAACATAACATTCTGCTAAACCATCACGATGCACTGAGTGATGCTAAGGCTTGTGCGGAGTTGTATTTAAGAAGTCTCAAAAATTAAAACACAATATAATAACTAGTATCTATGATTAATTTAACGGAAAAACCAATAGCTGAGTTGTTGGGAATGAATTTTCTTATCCCATCTTACCAGAGAGGTTATAGATGGACAAAACAACAAGTTCAAGATTTATTGGATGATATTAATTCGTTCACTCCTCTACCAATTAGTAATTCAAACAATAAAACATGGTATTGTTTACAGCCTATCGTTGTAAAAGAATGTGATGAAGAAACGAAAAAGAGAAACAATCTATCTGGAGTTTGGTACGAAGTAATTGATGGTCAACAGAGATTAACAACAATTTTTCTTATCATTCACTATGCAAATGAAATGTGGGTTGGAAAACAAAAAATTAGCGAATTTAACTTGAAATATGAAACTAGAGATAAAAGTTTTGAATTTCTCAAAAATCAAAAAATAGATGATTTGAAAAACAGTGCTGTAATCAACAATTCAAATATTGATTTTCATCATATCTCAAATGCTTATGATACGATTCACAAATGGGTTCTTAATTACAAAAACAAATTCAAAGTCGAATTTGACAATAATAATTTTCAGTCAAAATTCAAATCCGATTCTAAAGTAATATGGTATGAGGTTGCTTCTGATAAAGATTCTATTGAAATATTTACTCGTATCAATATGGGTAAGATTCCGCTAACTAATGCCGAATTAATTAAAGCTCTTTTCTTAAATAGTTCAAACTTCAAAGATTCTAACAGTGAAACAATTAGATTAAAACAATTAGAAATCGCCTCAGAATGGGACAGAATTGAATATGCTCTACAAAACGATGAACTTTGGTATTTTATCAATAACTCTGAAAATGAATTACCTACAAGAATTGATTATATTTTTCAACTTATGGAAAGTATTGAAGGAGCCCAAAACACAAAAGATAAAAACTCCACTTTCCGTTTTTTTGCAGAAAAATTTAAAACAAAATCTAAAGATGAAATTGATGCAAACTGGAAAGAAATTAAAAGAATCTTTCAAACAATTGAAGAATGGTTCTATGATAGAGAATTGTATCACAAAATTGGTTATTTAATTGCAACAAATACAAACATCAAAGACTTACTAAAGGACGTTAAAAACAAGAAAAAAGATGAATTCAAAATTTTTGTAGACTCTGAAATCCATAAGAAAGTAAATATTGATTTAGCTAATTTGGAATACAAAAACGGATCTGTAAGAAATATTTTATTACTGCACAATATTCAGACAATGCTGAATTTTAAAAAGGAAACAAGCAGATTTCCTTTTAATAGATTTAAGGATAAAAAAATTGGTTGGGATATAGAACATATACATGCAATTGCTACAGAGGTCAAAGTAAAAAAAGAAGAGCAAATAAATTGGCTAAAGCTTAATTACATTGCAACAGATGCTGATGACGACGTGAATAAAAAAATTAAGGACATTTTACAGAATGAGGCACCGGTAGAAGAATTTGATGAGATAATCAACTATGTTTTAGGAGAAGAAGATAACAACATAAGGAATCTTTGTTTATTGGATAGCGGAACGAATCGTTCTTATAAAAATGATTCTTTTAAAGAGAAAAGACGAAAAATTATCGAAAACGAAAAGAATGGTGTATTCATTCCTATTTGCACAAAAAATGTCTTCATGAAATATTATTCTAAAGAACTTAAAGATTTAGAAGTATGGAATGAAACTGATAGAGGATCATATTTCACGGATATTGATACTATAATTTTCCCACACAAAAAACAAAGCTAACATGAGCAACAATACACTAGAAAACGGAATAGGCTTTTGGCAACTTATTTCTAAAAATAAAATTGAAATCCCAATAATTCAGCGTGACTACGCGCAAGGGCGAAATGATGATAAAACTAAAATAATTAGAAATGTTTTTCTATCAAGTCTGATTGATACCTTAGAAAATAAAAAGACTTTAGAACTAGATTTTGTTTACGGAAATGTCAACGAGAAGGTTTTACAGCCACTTGATGGACAACAACGATTAACTACACTTTTTTTACTGCATTGGTATCTTTATTTAAAAACAGATAAATCGACTGAAAACAAAAATGCTTTGCTAAAATTCACTTATGAAACACGCACTTCGTCTAGAGAATTTTGCGCTGAATTAGTTGAAAATCATGATGATTTAGGAGAAGGAAAAAAAATCAGCGAAAAAATATCTGATTCTAATTGGTTCTTCTTATCATGGAAAAAAGATCCGACAATTAAAGCAATGCTGACAATGCTCGATGCTATTGAAGAAAAATTAGAAGTGAAAAGTGAAGATGAAATGGCCGCTTTTTTCAAAAATCTTACTTCTGAAAATCCTCCTATAACGTTCCTGTTTAAAGAACTTAAAGATATTGGCTTAACAGATGACCTTTATATTAAAATGAATGCTCGAGGTGTGCCTTTAACTGATTTTGAAAATTTTAAAGCACGTTTTGAAAAACATATAGACGATAATAAATGGGAATTACAAGAATCCAATCTTCTCGAAAAAACTTCGCACAAGATAGACACTTCTTGGACTGACTTATTTTGGAAACATAGAGGCACTGATAATTTAATTGATGATGAATTTATTAAATTCATAGCTGGTATAGCAATTATAAACTACGCCAAGAACAAAGAGTTTTTAGAAAATGAAAAAGAATTTAGCGAGGTAAAAAAAATACTGCTTGAGAAAAACAAAAACACAACGGATGAAGCTGTAAAAACTGAAATAATAGAACGTAGCATTCAGCGTCTTTTTAATAATCCGAATGCTGTAAGTCCAAAAGATTTCCCTACAAAAAATGCTTTTGAATACTTAAAAAACTGTTTAGATATCTATTCTAAAAACAAAAACGATGAAACTTTCCCTTCGGATCTTAACCTTTGGGATTATTGCAAAAAAGGAACTGTTGATATAAGTAGCGACACTAAAACAGAAAATAATTTATTCATAGAGTTTGTTAAGAATGGTGAAACAACCTATAAACAAAGGGTTTTATTCTTTGCACAAACAGTATATTTATTAAATGCAGATACAATTAATCAAGAGTTTTTCTCTCATTGGATGAGAGTAGTACGAAATATAACGCACAACGCAACAATTGACAGTGCTTCTGGTTTTGTAGGTGCTGTAAATCTTGTGAATGAATTATCAAAAGGATGCTTAAATATCTATGAATATTTAGTTCAAAATAAAATCGAATCCACTTTTTCAAGAACAGAAACTGCTGAAGAAATTTTGAAATCTTCAATTATTACAAATCCTTTAAATAATAAAGTTTCTATTTTCTCTATTGAGGACACTAAGTTCTTTAGAGGGAAAATCAAATTTGCTTTGCATTGTGTCGATTTTGAAACCAATCAAAGTGCTTTTGACGAAAATAAATTAAATGCACTGCACAAGGTAATTAATGAACATTTAAATTTTGATGATGTATCAGCAAAATTCAGGTCTGCTATGTTTACAGTAAAAAACAATGATTTTTATGAATATTGGCGCAGTTGGAGTTATGGAACAGATACTCATAAAAGGTGTTTAATTGAGAACACTTCAGATTTAAAATGGAATTTTACGCAGGGTTATTATGGCGACTATTTAAAAGAATTATTATTAAAACTGATTGACAAATCTTTAGATGAAATTATAAATGAATATTCGTTTCCTGAACAGATGCCTAATTGGAAGCGCAGATTAATTAAAGAGCCTGTCTTACAAGAAAAGTATGCTGAATCGCGTTATTTTGGTATTTCAAACGACAATAAGGCCTTTCTTTTTTACAATAGAAAACGACCAAATAGCCGTCAAGATTGCAAAAAAATTGAATAGCCATAATATCTAAAAAGGGAAAATGCAACATTCATTGTATAACGTTCAAATTAAAAAGAGGCTTATCGCCTCTTTTTTTACAGCTATTTTTTTCTTACCGTCACGTTTTGACATACTAGCCTAATTTCTTTGCCTTATGGGAAAGCCGAAAACCAAATTAGAGTAGGCAAAACTTAAAGCAAAATACTATGTCACAAATGATTACCAAGGGAGAAGAATTAATTAGAATCAATCCTACTAACAACAACAAGATTGAATACTCAACAACATCTGCCAGGTCATGGCATGTAAGATATTCTGGATCTTCTTACGGTAATTTTCAAGATTTAACAGACAATGGCAAAGAAATCCTTGCTACTACTTCAAAAGGTCTTTACTATTCAACTACAAATGGAAGAAGCTGGCATAAAAGAAGCTAAAAATATCTTCTGACTAATACAAACGACGCACTTTGACAGTGTGTCGTTTTATTTTTACATTGTATTCAACTAACAAGTTTTCTTATGATTCTCAATTATGATGAGCTATTAATCTGCATTAAAAAGATAGAAAAACAAATCGCTACTCTTAAACTTAAACAGCGTAACCTTATTCATGGTCTAAATTTTTCAAAAACACGAGAAATATTTGCGCAACAGCAACTTTTAGAATTGCAAGTCTTAAATTATATAACTTATTATCAGGAAAAGATAAAGAACAATCATTTAGAGAGTAAAATTTACAGCAATAAATTAGGCACCTTAAAAGAAAACTATCGGTCGCAAACAAATGTTATTGACTTTTTTTTCTGTTTAAAAGAATTGACAGCAGAATACAATGAATTTCTAAAAGACCTGAAGCATTTTTATAAACTAAATAGATCCGAAGATGTAAAATCGATAAAAGAAAAAATCAAAAATCATATTTCGCTTATGGAGGAAATTTTTCTAGAATTATCTCGCATAATCCTTTTGCCAAATTTAAACATTGATGATAATCAAATTAAGGATTTTAATTCGTACAACATGTTTTTTCATGAATATTATAATTCGAAACTACTCCAACTCGAAAAAGAATTGCATTCAAAACAAACAGAATTAAAATCATTTAAAACGCTTCTGAATTTTAAGATAGTAAAATCAATTAGGAGAGAAATAAAAGCTATTAAAGCTGAACTTGAAACAATTCATTCTACCAAAAATAATTTAAAATTTATAGATCAGATCAAATGGGAATATATAATTACGTAGACTTATCTAAAATTGATATATTAAATACAAAAGAAACCATAACTGCAAAAGGTTTCAGTTTTAAAAACTGAAACCTATCTTAGTGGCTTATGCTCCTGCTCCTAGCGTTTGAATAATACCAACTGTCCAAATGATTGGTTTCCATAAGACAATAAAACCAATAATGGATAATATTGAAAAAACTGTCCAAAAAGAAAAGCCATAAGCCAAAGTAAAATCAGGGAAGTAGCTCAAAAGAAAATAATAAACCCCAAATGGAATTGCAAGAAAAGCTACAACTACCCAAACAATACATTTTATAAGAAATACGACAATATTTAATAAAACTTGAAATAACATAAATTTTGATTTTTTTATGACTTACGTCTGGTTAATATGAGTTAATTTAAAATAATTTGTATTTTATTTTTTAGAGTTATCGGATGAAGGTTCATCTTCTAAAGCAGTGATTAGGCCTGTTACTAATAGAGAAAGCCCGACGCCAATAACGCCTCCCGTTTGCGGATTTTTGCCCAAATGATTTGCAATTGCCATTCCTGCAGCGGCTCCTGATGTCAAAATGGTACTTAAACTACTAAAGTCCATTTCTTGATTCTGTTTTTTAAAAAGATTTTTCATAATGATTGGTTTTAAAAATTTATGCTGCAATAGTAGATCAGCGGACTGTCAAATTGTGTCAGCAATAAATTATTTTGAAACCAAATCGACTGACAAGTTTTGTCATTATAAAACAATAAGTTTGTGATATAAAACAAACGGTATGAAAAAAAATCAGAGTTTAAACCTAACGCAATTAAGAAGAATCAGTTTATTACTGGCCTATTTAAAACGAAATCCATACAAAACCAAAAAAGATATTTTAGATTATTTTGAAGACATTGAAAGAAGCTTCAACGAGCGCACTTTGTACAGACTTAATGAAACGCTGTCTAATAATTTCGGAATTGAAATTGTATTTGATTATGCCAATAATGGATATTTTTTTGATGAAGAAAATAGCACTAACCCAGAATCATTCTTGAGTTTATTAGAAATTTTGACTACAGCCGAACTTTTTTCTACGAATTTCAAAGAAAAAAACAATGCCTTGTCTTTTGTAGAATTTGAAAACAAAGCCGCAATAGAGCATATTCCTAATTTCAAAATTGTTTTGGATGCTATACAGCAACAATTGCCCATAACTTTCAGACACAATAGTTTTTATCATTTAAAAGAAGAAGATTACAACTTAAAACCGTATTTCCTGAAACAATACCAAAACCGCTGGTATGTTATTGGAGAAACTGACAAAGGTTATCGAACATTTGGAATTGATCGACTGAATGATATTACAGTTGACACTAAAAAATTTAAGCGAAAAACAGAAGAGGCCATTGATAAATTTAGAAATGTAATTGGTTTGAATTATATAGATCATAAAATGGAAAAAATAAAACTGTCTTTTCACATTTCACAAAAACCATATATAGTATCACTTCCTTTGCACCATTCTCAAAAGGAAATTAACGTCGATAATCAAAAGTCTTTTGATATTGAACTAAGCATTCATCCCAATTTTGAATTCCGTCAACAGGTTTTAAAATATGGGAGTTTGGTTAAGATTTTAGAACCAAAATGGCTTGCGCTAGAGATTAAAGAGGAATTGAAAAAGGGGTTTGAAGGGTATTTATGAAATTATAAAGTTTAAAATAATTAAATTGCGTGACCTTTTTTATATAAATCGACTTCCATTTTGCACTTTTGAGCCATCCTGTTGTCCAAGTTTTTTTTGAAACCAATTTTTATGTTTGGAGCATTTGCATTTCAGAATGTTTTTGTAAAAAAAATCAGGATGGTCTAAATGTTTTTTTTGTGAAACTTAAAAATTTCGCACTTCATACATAACTTCCATCCTAATTTATTTGTTTACTATTTTGATAAAATTGTTACTGCAGTATATAGTTTTACGCTAGCTTCCTTAATCTTCAATTACTATTAAAGCAAACAGAAACGATAGCAATACTGTAGGTACGACTAATAAATTCCACCATCCTAATATTGCCCAATACATGATTATTAAAAATGTACAGACAGCTAATAAAAGAAATAAAATAATTTTTTTATTTCTTTTTCTTATATTTTCTTTTTCAATTCTAACCAGATTTTGATAAGCAGAATTATTATTGATCTTTAAGTAAGCAATACTTGATTGATCTAATTTTTTACTTTCACTTATAAACTCTTTTGATGTTAAAGGTATAAAAGGAAAAAATTGTGTATTTTCTATAAGGAACAAAAATGCAGCATTTATATGTTGTTTATTAATTTCAGTAATAAATTTTTCTTTTGATAATTTTGAACCAAAGACACCATTTTTACCATATAATAAATCCTGAAGAATTTCCTTTTCACTTATCCTACTAACCGAAATAAAATATTTTTTTTCGATCCAGCTATTATAAGTTACAATTAGATTTTCTGATAGTTTAATTATAAACAAACATTTATAACATATTTCAAATGCTAATTGTCTGCTACTATAATATAAAGTCTCATTGTCCTCAGAATTCTTGACATTAACAGATAAATCATTTTTTAAAATGGCTAAATGCTTATTAATATTTGCTTCACCCCATTTTAGTGCTATACGAGCAACACTAATCTTTGCTAAGGCAACTGCTTCCTTTTTCGCATTTAGTTTTTTTATCAAAATATTACCTTTTATATCAGCATACAGGTTTCCAACTGCACCAAATGTCGCACCTACTGCTGAAGTGGCTATTCCTGCTGCTCCAACGATTGCAGATCCAGCTATTTCATATTCATCTTTAGCTTTTTCGAAAATTTTACCTGAGGAGTTGAAAAGATTATCTGAAAAGGCATAAAAATTTTCTTCAACGTTATCTACTCTTCCTTTTATCTTATTTATCTGTCTTTCAATAGACTTGACATCATTATCAAAAGATATAAGTGTACTATAATGTTTATTAAGTTCTTCTAAATCCATGTATTAATATAATTAACAATTAAATACACTAATACTTATACTACCAAAAATATCAATTTGCTTATTTAACGTTGAGAGTAATTCAGAACGAAATTTTATTTGTTCGGGTTCCATTATATTAATGTCATAGGACAAAACTCTATCTGTCAATTTATCAATTCCTAACTGTAGTTTTTCTAACTGCTTTTGTGCATTGTTAATTTTAGCTAGATTATTTTCGGCATTTTTCATATACATTTGAAAAGAGTACTCCATCTGCTTTAAATCTTTATATATACTGGCTAAGCTTACAGCTGTGTTAGCAATTGTTTCTAATCCCTTTTGAGAGGTTGTCAATACCAATTCTGCGTTGTTTTCTATAAACCTAATACCTCTTTCATATCTTTCTACTGAAGTTGATAAATCTTCAGATTTGTAAATTTCAATATTTTTGCTTTTCATTTCTTTTTAATTAGTTTTAGGATTAGACTTTGTATTTAAATCAAAATTATTATTTCAAACTGTCAATTCCTGTCATTGCATTTTTTTCAGTAAACTCTTAACCATTCTTTCAATCGCAACATCCGCCTTTTTCAAGTTAGCTAATGTCAATTTTAAATCGATATTATTGTTAAGAATGTTTACTGGATTGTTTAGCCAATCTTCCATTTTCCGTTTACCTTTAGATTGATTAATACACCGTAATGTAACAGAAACATTTTCCGGACAGTTGACAACCTTTGCGATTTGATCATCTGTTAATACAGCTTTATATTTAGAATATAGTTCTTCCGAAGAGCGCAAATGTTCATAATCGTAAGGATCTCCACCTCGGAGTGTTTTGCCCGTGTATACATCAATATAAAGCGCCAATCCATCTCCACCTCTAATTAACGCCTCCTTTTGCATTGACGCTTTGGTTTTTGTAAAAATTAAATCTATGGCTAAACGGCTATAAGATCTGTTAGGGTCTATCATGTGACTCTATCATTTAGATTTCTTATTATACAGATTTGATTTGCTAAAATAGCATAAACTTTTAATTATATTAAATGAAAAATTTAACATAATTAAAAGTTTTATTAGTAAAGAAATATAGAAAAATCTATACAAAACAACAGATTCAATGCATTTATAAAACTAAAAAAAACACAACGAAAATTGGTCTTTTATTCTAAAAGTCTTTTACAAAGATTAAGGCAGATGATTCCCAATTTTTTCTGGATGAACTAAATGAATTGTTAAATGATTCATAGACTAGGCCATATTCTGAATCCTCAAAACTTGTCCAATAGCTCTCCTCTTTTAAATCAATTAAATTACTTTTATAAATTAATATAAAATCAGATTTAGAAGGCAATCTCCAATTTTTACTATCATTTACAATATATTCAAGACTTTTTTGCCTTGAAATTTCAAGTGAATTAACTCGATCTGTAATAATAACATCTGAACATAAAATACCGTGCTCTTTTGTATCATCTAAATAAATTATAGTGCCTCCATCATAAGTTTTACCTACACTTAAATATGAATTTTCATCCGAAATAACATCATCAATCAATTCAAAATCAGACTCCAAAACCCACATCCAGCCATTATGCATTTGACTATCATTGTAAACATATAGAAAGCCATTTTTCCTGTCGCTATAGTTTACAATCATATCTTTTGATTCACTTTTGAAGTAATATGAGGTTTTGTCACTGCTATTTGGTTCAAAATAAAAATATACTTTTTCCACATTTAGCTTAGCCTTTGGTAATGTATCATTTGGATACGCAACAAATTGAACCTCTGCATCCTGATTTGCATCATTTACTTCTTCAACACCAGAAGCTAAAGAATCTGACGCTACAGTACTTTGATTATTAGTATTTATTCTATTGTGACTTTTTGTCGAAATGGAATAAAATCCTAAACCAATAATCAGTAATAGAAATCCAATTACTATAAGCTTCTTAACGTTTGATTGTGTACCATTTTCATTTATTATATATTCCGATTCAAGGATAAACATTAAGGCTATTAATGTTCCAACTCCATTAATAACATAAAAGTATATTGCAAATTTTTCTCCAAAAAGCCCCTCGTTGAAAGCTCCGCTTGAACTATAGTATCCAAATAACAAATAACCCGATATCCAATTTTTATAAATATCAATAAAAAAATACAATAACGATAAAACTGAACCAATCCCTGCATAATATCTTTTGGATTTGACCATCGAAAAACCAAGTAATGATATCCATAATGGCAGCGTTAATATTAGACAAAATATAATAAAAACAACAATTCCTATTGCTATTAGTGCTCCAATCGCACCGCCTCCGCTATCGGCTTTTGGTACTAACCGCCAATGCCCTTTTTCAAAAAAAGAACCTTTAACCCATATAGCATCATATTTTTGATTACTCATAATTATTTTTTTAAAAATCGAGATAAATAAACTAATGGATTAACAATGAAAATGTAACTTAACTTCCTTAAAACAAAACTTTTTTCAATCGATTTTGCAGCAATTGCGCCGTAATGATAATACCACGCGACAAAAGCTTCACCCCATTTTTTTTCTAATATCCAGTTGTCTCTAAAATGCCTTAATTCCATAACTAATGGATGATTGTAGCTTCCCATTGCTGCAGTTGCAATAAAACATCCAGAGTTACTTTTCTTTCCAGTTTCTTCTGTTTTATAATAACGATAAGTTGTACCGACTTTGGAAGTATGGATATGCAAACAAAAACTGGAGAAAAAGTTAAGCTACATTTTTATAATTAGTTAGTTTGTTAAATTCTTCAATTGTTTTATAGTTCAAAGCCGAATGTCTTCTTTTTTTATTATACCAAATTTCGATGTATTCAAAAATTTCAAGTTCCATCTGTTCTCTAGAAATTAATTTACTTCCATAAACCAATTCCGTTTTTAAAGATTTGAAAAAACTTTCAGCAACCGCATTATCCCAGCAGTCTCCTTTACGGCTCATACTTCTTGTGATATTTTTATAAGAATCCAATACATTAGTAAATTTTTTATTGGCATATTGGATTCCTCGGTCAGAATGGAATATTAAATCATTTGCAATTGTTCTATTCTTAACTGCCATTTTCCAAGCCGTCATTGTAGTTTGTTTAGTGCTTAGTCCATTGCTTAAACTCCAGCCGACTATCTTTCTGTCAAATAAATCTAAAATGATGGTCAAATATAAAAATCCATCCTTTGTCTGTATATAGGTGATATCTGAAACCCAAGCCTTTGCTGGTTCGGTTACTGTAAATTCTCTTTTCAGGATATTTGGCACAACAAAATGATTATGTTTTGAATTGGTTGTTACTTTGAATTTTTTACTCAATTTGCTGTACAATCCTAACTGCTTCATGTATTTAGCTACAGTTATTCTGGATATCTGATATCCTTGGCTTTGGAGTTCCAGAGTAATTCTTGGGCTTCCATATCGTTGTTTAGCATTAAAGTATATTGACGTAATTTCTTCTTTAATCAGAGCAGTCTTCCTCTGTCTTTCTGATAGAATCTGTCGCTTCCAATTATAGTAGCTGCTTGGACTTATTTTTAAAACTTTGCACATCTTTTCAATCGAATATATTTTTTCATGGTCTTTTATGAAAAGATAAATCATCGACCTCCCTTGGAAAAGATGCTTATAGCCTTTTTTAGAATATCACGTTCTAATTCTGTTTCTTTTAATTTTTTTTCAAGCTCATGGATTTTTTCCTGTTCAGGGCTAAGTTTTAATTTTCCTTTCCCAGGAAAACTTCCTGTTCCAAATTCTTGGTAATCCTGACGCCATTTGTAAAGCAAAGGTGCTGTTATTCCAAGTTCCTTGGCTAATTGTGAGATATTATCTCTTTCATAACTTAATTGGACTGCTTTCTCTTTGAAATTGCGGTCATAAGTTTTACGATTCTCTTTCATGGTCTAAAGTTAAGATTTAGTTCTTAACTAGAACTCCATGCTAAGTTAGCACATCCAGTATGTTCATTAAAAAAATGTTCAAATCCTTTAGCTCTTAATTCATTACTTAGTTCTAATTTTTTATCTAATATTAAGAAACAAACATTATTAAATATGCTAGTATTCATTGAATTCAAACAACTTTGGTCAAATTCTAAACAACCACTTAGGTTAATTTCCAGCTTCAATATATTATTTTCATAATTGTTCAAAGTATTAATAACATTTTCACTAAACTTCTGTAATTTTTTATTGTTTGAGAGATTTATCGATATTTCGTATTTAGGAATACGCTTAATGTCAACTGAAATATCTATTTTATTAAAATCTATATTATCTGGAAGATATTCCCTAAACGAGAATTGCGGAATTTCTTCTAAAACAACAAGTTCATTTTCTGATAAATCGACTTCTGGCGTCCTTAATTTTGACAAGAACTTAGTACTTCTTAACTTATTATTTTTCAAGCTAATTCCAATTTCCACTGATAGCTCTTTTTTAATACCAGCAAAATCGTCTAAATTTGTTATTTGATTGTTTGACAAATTTAACATCTGCAGTTTCGTAAACCTTTCAATTCCATTGAGATTGGCAATTTTATTATCATTTAAAAAAAGCCCTTTAATTTCACTCAATTCATTATCCGAAAACCAAGAAGTAATTTCATCCAAAGACCTTAATTCTCTATTTATTAAAGAAAGAGCACCACCATAATCAACGACAGTTTCTTCTTTTTTATATTTTAAATTACCAGATTTAGTAAAATGTGGCACTTCTGTTTTTTCTGTCTTCCGTTGTGATATTTGAGGTTTTGTTTTAATACTGCTTTCATTACTTGTTGTGTTAGCCTTTAGTATCTTTTGTATAGCGTTTCCACAAAATGCGCAAAACATTGAATTCTTTCCCTCTGGTAAATGATTTGATGCCCCACACGAAGGGCAATTTATTGCTTCTGACATTTTAATTATTTTCTTGGATTATTTTTTTTCTAAATCTGAAATTATAGCATTATTGATTTTTATTTCTTCAAAATTACCTTCTATTCTTTTTTGGTTTTCAATAGTCTCTGGCTTTTCCATCAAACTAGATGTTTCCATTAACAAAAAGTTATTCCTAACTTTAAGCTTTTCTATTTTAGATCTTTCGGATTCCATAATTTACTTTTTGGTGTTAATAAATTTCAACCTTTTAGCGATTAAATAAAATGATATTTCAATAAAAAGGATTAAAGCGAACCCTATTAAATAATAATTGTCTTTCCATTTTTCAGGACTTAATGTCGCTAAAACTGTAGAAATTATTCCTAATAACAGAAAAACAAAAGAAAGACTTACTTTGAATCCATTATTAATTTGGCTTGATGAAATTTTGTATAAAAACAACGTATTTGTAAGTAATACTGCATCAACCAACAAACAATTTAAAGGTAAATAATCAGAAAGAAGCACACCAAAAATTGTGTTTACAAAAAATAAGAGTAAACCAAAAATTAAAATAAGTTTAGTCATAATTCAAAGATTTATAATATGGGTGGCGGAGGCGGAGCTTGAGAAAACAAACTTGATAATTCAGGTACATTGGTAATCAAAGTCCAATTTTCTAATCCTTCTTTCCAAATCAATGATTGCTTAGTTACTTTGACATCTGCAATTAATTGTTTAATATTTTCTACCCCTAAAGGGCCATTTTGCTGATTATTAATCAAAACAAAATATGGTGTTGGCAATGGAGGAAAAGTCTGTGAAGTGCTTAAATAATTGGAAACATTTCCTAACTGGTTCCCAATTCCAGTACCTAATCCCAAGCCTAAACCTGCTCCCATTAAATTTCCTGCTCCACCTTGGTTCTTCGCTACGTTATCTAACACATCAAAGTTTCTATCTATTTGATATAACTCTTTACCTGCAATTTTAACTTTAGCAACGAGGTCTTTAGCTTCTTTAAGTTTTATAACGCTAGGATCATCTAAAGGTGTATTTATAGAAATAATATAGAAATTTACTATTTCAAGTCCAAAACGTCGAAACTCTTCGGTTATTTTTTCTTGACAATAAAGAGACAGCTCTTCTATGTAAATGTTAATCTCTAAAATGGAAATACTTTCTGAAATAAGTTTTTTAGAGATAAGACTGACTAGAGACGAAATAATTTTTCCTTTAAAATACTTCTGAATTTTATCAGCATCATAAGAAGGTAAATTACCAACTAAGCTTTCGATAAATAATCGGGGATTAACTACTTTAAAGCCGTATTGTCCAAATGCCCGAACAGGGATAATAATTCCATATTTTGGGTCCTCCAGCAATATTGGAGAGATCGTCCCCCATTTATTATCTAACTTGCTAATCAGATTGACGTACCAAACTTCGGCTTCAAAAGGAGAATTACTGCCAAAAGGAAGATTGATAATTTTGTTTAGCAGTGGAATATTTTCGGTTTTAATAGTGTGGGTTCCACTTTTAAATTCGTCTAATATTTCTCCACCTCTAATAAAAATGGCATGCTGGGAAGGATTTACAATTACTTGTGTGCCAATTCTCAAATCCTGGGATGGAAACTTCCATACAAATTCATCTTCTTGTGCTTGGTATTTTACTACGTCTATTATTGCCATCTAATAATTATATTGTAAATCAAACCTACAATAAATTAATATTGAAAAAATAAAGAGTTAGTTATCGTACTGATTACTCAATTTAACGTAAAAAGTTTTAATTTATATAAAAACAAAACCTCTCAATTTAGTTATTTTACGTCTTTACTTCCATAGTTAACGAGGGTATTGAGCAATAATAACTCATCAGCAAACAATCAATCAAACACTACTACTAAAACTAGGTTTAAATTTTTAGCCGATATTAATTTTAGTTTATCTTAAGTTTCAATACGACCGTGGTTCCTTCGTTTGAATTTGAAGAAATAGTTATTGGATTTGAATTGTCCTTTTGGAACAAAGCGATACGTTCTTTGGCAAGATCAATACCTTTAGAAATATGAAGTTTATTTAGATTTTCTGAAAACATACCTTTTCCGTTATCGACAATTTTACAAATTAAGTAATTGTCTTGTTGTGCAAAGGAAATAACTAATTTTGGATCTACAGAACGAGAATCAAAGGCATGAACAAATACATTTTCGACAAAAGGCTGAATTAGCATTGGAGGGATCTCAGTTTCAAATAAATCCAGTTGTTCATCAATATTCAACTCAAATACAACTTGATTCTTAAAACGCATATTTTCCAACTTAATGTAGGATTGTAAATATTCGATTTCATCTGCTAATGCTATTCTTTGTACAGCTGAGTTATTAAGCGTCTGGCGAATTATTTTCGAAAATTCACCCATATACATCAATGCATCATCGGTGTTATTATCGATAATATAATTTTGGATAGAATTCATGGCATTAAAGATAAAATGAGGATTCATCTGGCTTTGCAATGCTTCCATTTTGGTTTCAGCTAAACGTTTTTGAACTTCACCTTTTGCACGTTCCTGATTTTTGATTTCGCGAATGCGATTAATATAAATCAAATAAACACAGATACTAACTAAAGCAAAACAACCCAACAAAAACCACCAAGTTTTCCAGAAAGGCGGTGTTATTTGGATTTTTAAAATATCATTTGAAGATAGTACTCCAGAAAATAAATCTTTAGTCTCCAATCTTAATTTATAGTTACCATTAGGCAAATAGGTAAGATTAATGTTTTTATCTTTTGTCCATTTGCTCCAATTAGAATTTGTAGATCCTATAACTTTATAACGATATTCTAACTTATTTGGATATTGCGTGTTTTGAGGTTCAAAAGCAATTGATATTGTATTTTCATTATACGGGAGCACAATTTTATCTGAATCATAAGTCAACCATTTAAAACGCTTTAAATCAAATGTTTCAAAATTGACTTCAATACCTGTTATCTTTATTTTCCTTAGGATAGTTTTCGTTAAAAGATAGTTTTTAAAATCAAATTCAAAATAACCGTTTTGAGTTCCCATTGTCAAAACTGTGCCTTTAATATTTGAGTAAGTAAAAGCTTTAGCAAATAATCCCTGTTCTTCATCAATAAAACGAATGGTTCCGTTTTGATATATATTCAGTCCTTTTTCCGTCCCAATAAACAAGTAGTCTTTATAACATTCCAAAAATAAAATTGAATTACCAATGAATTGTTTACGATCAATTTTCTTTATTATTTTAAAGTTTTTTGAAGCATCAATAATAAAAACATCTCCAAATGAATTTGCAATTACAAGTTCTTTTTTATCATTTATTTTAGCTTGAACCAGTTCATTTTCTTTCCAAATATTATTGAAGTAATAAGAATAAAATTTACCGTTTTTATAATCATACAATCCATTGCTTGATGAAGCTATATAATATTTATCTCCTAATGGCAGAATGGCAAAAGCTTCTTTAGGATTGTTCAAATTATTTGCTTGATATTCCTTAAAAGATGTGTTGCTTCTAAAATTATCCACAGTACAAAATCTTCCATAGGCTATCTGAAAAAGGATTTTATTTCTCTTTTCAAAATCAAATGCACTTATAGAATAAGGATAATAGCCTATAATCACTCCATCATGGTTTATTTCAAACAAACCAATTGTTGAATTTACATAAATTATTGAATCAATAATTTTAAGTCCTTTCAATTCAAATGCTTCTAAATTAGTTTTTGAAAAGGACGAAAAATATTCATACTTCTTTAAATGTGAATTTGTTCGAAAATTATATTTAGCAAAAGAGAAAAATTCTGAATTGCTGATTTCTCTTTTGATTTTATTCTCATTTATGAAAATCAGTCCCGTCTTATGTAATACTAATTTTTGATTTTGAATATTTGCAATAGATACAACATCTAATTTTGATTTATTATAGAAAGATGCAGGATAGTATTTAATCTGTTCTTTTAAATCAATTTGAAACAATCCTTTATTTATTGTTCCAACAAACAGATTATCGGTCTGTGAATCATAATACAAACTCCAAACTTCCGAACTGTCAACTCCGAAAGTCTGATTGAGATTAACAATTCTGTCATTAATGATTTTATAGATTCCACCTGTCGAAAAATTGATTCCATTCCCTGCAACATAAGTTATACCTCTTTTATCAGTGGTTAAATTCCAAAAAACACTACTGCCAAAATGAATGTTTGAATCTTTATTTGATAAATAATCTTTTATACTAATTTTACTTATCGCCTTATTAACAATATCACTATGACATATAAAAAGGCTATCATTTTTCTTATGGATTGAAAATATATCCGGCTGTCTATGATTTATTAATTTTATGCTTTTTGTTGCTAAATCTATTCGCCAAAAACCATCATTAAAAGTACCAAAATAGATTTTAGAATTTATTTCTACAAAATCCATGATTTGAAATAAATTTCTGCAACCCTTAATTTTCTTGTTTAAAATGATTTTATGTGTCTTAATATCCAAAACAGAAATTCCGAATTCTGTTCCTATAAAAAGAAAATCTTTATGAATAAATAATCGTCTAATTTTATCATGAATGAGTCCGGTTTTTTGATTTATGATTTTAAACTTTTTGCCATCATAAAAAGTCAAACCGCCACCATGACTGCCAAACCACATATTATGATTACGATCTTCTACAATAGCCCAACAGCTATTGTGTGCCAAACCATCTGAAGTATAATAATTTTTTACTATTCCATTTTGAATAGCTGCTAATCCATTTGTTGTTCCAGCCCACAAAATACCACGACTATCCTTGAATATTGAATAAACGCTATTATTTGGCAATCCATCAATTGCCGAAAAATTCTTTGACTGAAATTGTTGCGAAAAAGCTGTCTCAATAAGAAAAAGCAGAATAAATAAGAACTTATTTTTTTTGGATGATAGCATTTATAAATTCTTCTTTTTTTCTAACAGATACAGGCAAAGTTTCTCCATTGCTGAGTTCTACAAGGAGTTCGTTCGTTTTATTAAATCGGGTTACATAGTTCAAATTAACCAGATATGATTTGTGGATTCTTTGAAAAATAGAACTTGGAAGTAGTTCTTCTATATATTTCAAGGTTTTGGAGAGAACAATATTTCTCCCGTCAAGACAAACAATTTTGCAGTAATTACTATCAGCTTCGCAATACAAAATTGCATTGGTTTTAAGCAACTCAAATCCATTTTCTGTTGGTAATGCAATCCTGTTGAATTCTGAACCTCCAGTGTCAATGTTCTCTAAAAGCAATCTTAGTTTTTCTTCTTGTGATGATTTATTTTGTTTTTCTTCATATTTTTTGATGGTCTCCAATAAATCAATATAATTAATTGGTTTTAACAAATAATCCAACGCACTGCACTTTATAGCATCTATAGCAAACTCCGAGTGTGCCGTAGTAAAAATAACTTCAAACTTTACTTTATTCAATTCTTTAAAAAGCTGAAAACCATTTTTATTTGGCATTTGTACATCAAGAAAAACTAATTCTGGATTAAACTTATCAATAGACACGATAGCATCATCAACGCTTTCGCATTTATCAAGAATTAAAAATTTTTCGGGAAAGTAACGAGTCAAAAGCTTTTCTAAAAACTCCCTGGCGTTGTATTCATCATCAATAATAATCGTCCTAATCATTTGATAAATGTAGAGATATTTTGATTAATTCTAAAGATCGAATTAGTAAACGTACTTGAATTTAATTTAATCGTTTTATGCAATTCGTTTATCTTGCAAATGTTAAAATCAGCAAAATGGCTCGTCAACTCCAGCTTTCTCCCAAAACTTTAATTTTTAAATTGCTCAATTCATACAACCTTCTAATTTCTTCATTTCTAGATCGTCTAATGATTTCATTGTACCACTCCTTAAGACTTATCATTCTTATATACAAATCCTTAATAACGGATTCATCGTCATAAAGATGTAAAAAAACTATAAAATGTACATCCAAGTCATCTTTAAATACAAGATATCCCCTATTTACCCTTCCTACAGATAAAAGAATTACTATTTTTATATCTTCATTAAAGATCTCAATCGACCAGAGACTAACTAGTACTTTCAAATTTTTATGTTCTCTCCGGCAAACCAAATATACCAAAGCATTAATAAATTCTGGACTTTGCAGCAACCAATGCAATGTTTGGTATTCTTTTCTTTCATAAAATAAATCATTCATAACTAAACTTATAACAATTTTGATAAAATTAATTTGCGTTTAAGAAGCAATAATGACTATTGAAATTTCATCATTATCTGCAAAATCTTTTTCGATCGAAAATGTTATTTCGATTTCATTTCCAGAATTTTGCAAAACAGCATGTCTGATTACAGCTATTTCATAAAGTGTAATTTCAGTATTGCTGCAGCGAATATATATGAAAGCATTCCTAACACCATAAATATCTTCTCTATCAGACAAAGCATTTTTTAAAGCTCCAAATATTGCTTTTCTTTCTCTTAATTTGCCTTGACCTTCACCATAACCAAAATAAACAGATTTGCCTTTTTTTATCTTTTCTAAAATATTTTTTACGCTACCAGCATCATTGCTTGAAGAATCCATAAAAGCTAACATCCTCATAAATTGGCTTATATACCAGTCTGTTCCAAATTCGTTTTTATAACAATGATTAGTATAATTCCTTTCTATTTTATTGTTATCAATTACCAATACAAAATCAGCTTGGCATCTTAGTCCGGCAATTGCTTCATCTATAACTATATGTCGATCATCGGGCACAAATTCATATAAACTATGCACGACGGCGATAACAAACTGTTGCTTTTCTTTTGCAATTTCTACCATCACAGGAGTTGCTCCTATTCCTGTTCCTCCGTTGAAACCAGCAATAAAAATCGCCAACTTAGAATTTTTATCAAATAATTGCGCTATTTGTTCCCTGCTTTCTATTGCAGAAAGTTTCCCAAGCTCCATATTTCCTCCAGTTCCCGAGCCATCTGTTGTTATTGCACCTATTTGCAATATTCGGCAGCTTTGATTTTTTTTCAAAGATGTAGCATCAGTATTGCAAAAAAGGTATTCAGCATTTTCAAGATTACTATTTGCAATGGTTTCCAAAATATTTTGAGAGAAGCCGCCTACTCCGATAATTTTTATTTCTTTTGTATCCATTTGTTTTAAACACATTTATGACTAAACGTTGAAAATTATTAAATTGAATTTATACAAAAAAAGGAAGTTCAACTGCCATAGGGTGTCGTCGAGAAAAAAAAAGGCAAAAAAGAAACTTTTATAAAATGTCGTTCAGAATCATTTTTTACATGTCAATATTTTAGAGCTATGATCTATAAATAATAAGGCAGGCTTCTCAAATTCCTTAACAAATATCCTAAAATCCGGCACTTGAACTCAGTTGTTAAAAACGCTAATTACTGTTTTATGGCTAACACTTAGCTATAATATGCTAAAAGAAAGACTATATATCCTTAATGAACGTTTTAAAGAGAACGGCTTTAACTCAAGGAATCATAACTAAAGTACATATATACCTTGAAAATAATACACCGTTTTTCGAAATTCTCCGACTATTTCTCGATTTTTTTTCCTACATTTACAGAGGTTAAAATAACCCAATAATTTTAAGAGTGCCCTATTAGTACCCTTCTTTTTTTGACATAACATAACACCCAGTGTTTACTGGTGCTTACGATACAGGTGGCGGAGCCTCTTTCTCCGCAACACTAAACCGTAAACGACTTATAAATAAGTGTTTACGGTTTTTTTATTCTCTTCTTGTCCGACGGTTGTCCCAATTTCAAAAAAAATATTCAGTTTTTAAATTCTTTTTCTATTATTGTCCGATAATGAATTATTCAGTCAAATAGTAAGCTTGATTAATTTTAGTTTTATAAAATTGAAAATCTAAAAGTTTATTTTTGGGTCGAAAAGAACAAAATAGACACAAAAACAATCTACATAAAAAATTAATAATGGATTACGAAGATATAGAGAACAGAAAATTTGCAAACAAATTTAAGCTCGAAGAATTAATACTTTCAAATATGGAAAATCTTGTTTTGCACAATGTTTTTATTGAAGATGAAATTTTTATTGACAATGTGAAAACTGATTCAATAGAATTTGATACTATGATAACATTAGGAGCAAAAGAGTATCATATAAATCCAGACATTTTAAAAGAAATATATACTTCCATTCTTTTTTTTGTTGAAGTTGTAGCAACGGACACGCAATTTGATTTAAATAAGATTTTAACCAATTTAGAAGGTAGAATTGATAATATTGAAAAAATAAAATACTTAGAAAAAAAGCACAAGGATTTATATTCGCAAGTTAAAAATGAGTCGGAATATCTTGTTTATGCTAAAATAAAAGAGTTTAATGGGTTTGCAAATTGGCAGGAATTAATCTTTGATTGTCTTAGTGGAGAAATTACTTTTATTGAAAAGTATTTAACATCAGATATTGAAATGTCAGATGCTCCCAAAGAGATTTTAAGTTTATGGGTAAAATATTATACCATAAAGGCACAAATAGATTTTTGTAAAGAGCAAATTAATAAACTAAAAGACACTAAACAGAAATCAAATTCTGTTGATACTTCATTACAGGTTTTTCTACTTGAGGAAATCATAAACATAAAAGACTGGAGCAGCATTAGTGCAACAAAAAAAGGCGAAATACTTAGTCATTTACTAGGTAAAAATAAAGACAACATTAAAAAGATTTATCTTGAGTTTGATAAAAAAAGTTCTGAAAATTCAGAAAAATTTTTAAACGACAGAAAACAAGCAGATGAAATTATAAAAAAGCTATTAGGGTAACCATCAGGGTTACCCTAATAGTTTTAACCCCATTCGACTAAATTAAGTTTGCCCTATAATTTAAAATTTATAGGATATGAAAAACGTAATACAACTTGAAAACATCGATGCAACAGAATTCAAAAATGAAATCATTGATGGCGTTCTTTTAGCATTAAAAAACAATGCTGGCTCATTGCAACTGAATGAGCAAACAGACCAACTTCTTACCAGAGAAGAAACTGCAAAACTCCTTTCGGTTAGTTTAGTTACTTTATGGGACTGGACTAAAAAAGATATTATTCCTGCCTATCGCATTGGAAATAAAGTTCGCTATAAAAAAAGTGAGGTTTTAAAATCATTGAATCAAAAAAATCAATTTGGTCAACTTTAATACACTTTTTATGCAAACCAATAATCAAGCTTTAATTTCAGATGCTTTAAGTCATTTGAATTTCTTAAAAAACGATTTTGCTAGGTTACGAGTGGATTATAATAGAGACAATAATCTAGTTTACGCAACTGGAAAATACATTGAATCCTGCGAATTAATCGGGCAACTTATAAAGGGCTACGATAATCATAATTTCAAATTATTATCAAACAATATCAATAGCGTTTTATTAAAAGATTCTGAATTGCACGGTGTTCTAATCACAATCAGAAAAAACAAGCATTCCCATAACTTTGACCCTTCAAAAATGGCATCTATAATTTTTGAAATATGAAAGAGTATATCCGTGTGGGAACAGAATATTTTAAGGAAGTATTATGTCCTCTTATGAGTGGCGACAATATGAAATCATTGATAAAATGGAATAAAGCCACCATTATTGATGATTTTGGGAAAGACAGTTTGAAAGGAATAAAAAAATATGAAACTTTCTGTACGTTTCCGTCGCACATAAATTATCAAAGAGAGATTAATAATTTTTACAATAAGTATGAACCTCTTTCTTATTGTGTGAATGAAAAAGGAGATTGGGAAAATATAAAACTCTTTCTGCAACATCTTTTTGGTAAACAGTATGAATTAGCATTAGATTATTTAACAATTCTTTGGAAGTACCCCAGTCAAATCTTGCCGATATTATGTTTGGTAAGTGTAGAGCGAAACACAGGTAAAAGTACCTTTCTAAAACTCTTAAAACTGATTTTTGAAGGCAATATGACCATCAATAAAAATGAAGACTTTAGAAGTCGTTTTAATTCAGATTGGGCAGGGAAATTAATTGTGGCAGTTGACGAAGTTTTACTGGACAAAAAAGAAGACAGTGAGCGCATTAAAAACCTTTCAACTTCTAATCATTACAAACTAGAGGGCAAAGGAGTTGACAAAGCTGAAATCGAGTTTTTCGGTAAGTTTATTTTATGTTCAAATAATGAAGAAAACTTTATTAAGATTGACGATTTAGAAATTCGATACTGGGTAATTAAAGTCAATCCTTTTGCAAAAGAAAATCCAGACTTATTAGAGCAAATGAGAAAAGAAATTGCTTCATTCGCATATCATTTAACTCATAGGAAAATCGAAACCCAAAGAACAACCCGAATGTGGTTTACTAAAGAGCAGATTTATACCAAAGCATTAGATGTTTTAGTTCGTGGAAATAGAACTTCTATTGAAAAGGAAATAGAAGAGTTTTTAATTGACCAGTTCTACACTCTTGAATTAGATGAATTGTATTATACTACTAAAGATTTGCACGAACAATTAAACCTAGCCAATATCAGAGTAGGCAAAAATTATGTGTCTAAAATAATTACAGAGAATTTTAAACTTGAACCTAAAAATAGCAGCTACAATTTTTACAGTTTGGATTTATCAACAATGAATAACGGGAAATGGAGTGTTTATACTGAAAATCGAAAAGGAAGATTCTATACTTTCAAGAAAGAAGAATTTATTAAATAATTGTTGATTTGTTGACGGACAAGAAAAAAATCAATAAAAACAGTACTTTACAGGGCAACAGGGCATCAACAAGCTGTCAACAAAATATATTTCGGAGTATTGAGTTATTTTTTTGTTGACAGCGTGTTGAAAATTTGTTGAAGTCATAAACCTATTAAATAAAAGGCTCTACAAAGTGATTTCAACAAATCAACAAAAGTAACATCCTATCCCACTTAATTTTAATGTGTGGTAACAGGGTTACAAAACGATAACATTATTTCAGTATCAAAACCATTGCAATCATTTCAACTCTAATTGCAATGTTAGGGTAATGTTTTAATATGATTACATTATTATTTTAAAGGGTTTGAAAGGCATTGCAATACAATTGCAATTAAAAAATAGAAAAAAATTCTTAACAATCTCCGGTTCTGAAACTAGAAAGCAAATCTCATAAATTCTATAAATTTAAAGAATTGGTATTCCTATTTAGATTTACTAAATTTGACTTTCCTAACTTAAAAATTTATTTTGGGATATAACGATTATTTTCAAAAAAAATATGGAACAACATCAGGTACTAATTGAGCACATCAATAAAAGAGTTGAACTTAACCAAGATGAAATTCAAGATTTTATTTCTTGCTTTAAAATCACTAAAGTCAAAAAACGCCAGTTCATTATTCAGCCTGATTTTGTTGCCAAATACCGCAACTATGTTGTTGATGTGGCTTTTTAATTTCAAAATGGAAATCAAAATGGAAATCAAAATGGAAAATACATCTGTAAAATCACAATTTCAAGGCAACAATTATACAACGCTAATAAGTAATGGAAATCATCAAATTATTGCCGATGAACCCATAATTGATGGAGGTCAGGACAAAGGTTTAAATCCTTTTGAATTGATTTTAGCAGCTTTGGCAACTTGCACCACTGCTACTTTAAAAATGTATGCTGATAGAAAAGGTTGGGAAGTTCTTGAAATTAATATCTCGTTGAGCATGACTGAAAATATTGGAAGCCAATCAATCAGAACAGAAATTGAGATTAATGGTAGTATATCCGAAGAACAAAAAGCGAGATTATTAATAATAGCAAAAAAATGTCCAGTTCACAAACTTTTATCAATGGGCAATCAAATTAAAACAACACTAAATTAAAAAAACATGGAAACAATGAAAAATAAAAATCATTCACTAGAAGATCAATTAAAAGATTTCAAAAAAAACTGGTCATCAAAAGTTGATCAATCGGTTAGTGACACTTTTCAAAAAGGTATTGACGAATTGGTTGAAGCCAATTTTATTGCAAATGCAGTAAAAAAAGGTGATAAATCACCTAGTTTTTCACTAATGGATGCTTCAGGAAAAGCAGTTTCATTAGAAGAAAAATTAAAAAAAGGCAGAGTAATACTCACTTGGTATCGCGGCGGATGGTGTCCTTATTGTAATTTGACCTTAAGAAGTCTTCAAAGCCATAATGCTCAATTTAACGAGTTAAATGCACAATTAATTGCATTAACTCCAGAGTTACCAGACAATTCGTTAAGCACCAAAGAAAAAAACGAATTGACTTTTGATGTACTTAGTGACATTGATAATAAAGTAGCTAAAGAATTCGGTTTGGTTTTTAAAGTAACCGAGGAAGTAAATTCTTTTTATAAAAAATTTCATGATTTAAAAGATTTTAATGGTGGTTCTGGTGATGAATTACCATTAACAGCAACTTACATTATTGAACAAAATGGTGAAATAAGCTACAGCTTTATCGATGTTGACTACCGAAAAAGAGCTGAACCACAAGCAATAATTAACCAACTAAAAAAGTAATAGTAATTAAAAAAATAAAAAAATGTTCACACTAAAAAATTATAATGTCTTGATTACTGGTGGTAGTAAAGGCATAGGAAAAGCTACAGTTGAATTGTTTTTAAAATTAGGAGCCAATGTATTATTTACAGCTCGAAATCAAGAAGCAATTACTTCGCTTGAAAATGAATTACGAAAAGAATATCAAAATATAAATGGACTTGTAGCTGATGTAACCAATACCGATGATATTGAAAAAGTAAAAAAACATATTGAATCAACTTGGGGAAAATTAGATGTTTTAGTAAATAATGCTGGAACCAATTTAAGAAAACCAACAATCGAATATTCAGAAGAAGAATATCAATATGTTGTCGATACCAATATTAAAGCACCGTTTATGATTAGTAAAGCACTTTATCCGCTTTTGCAAAAATCATCTTTTCCATCAATTATCAACCTAGCATCCATTGCAGGTAGTTTAGATGTTAGAACTGGTTCACCTTATGGAATTTCAAAAGCTGGATTAATTCAACTCACAAGAAATTTGGCTGTTGAATGGGCAGACGATAAAATTCGTGTAAATGCAGTTTCGCCTTGGTTTACAGAAACTCCTTTAACCGAAGGATTATTAAAAGATGCTTCAAAAACTTCAAATGTTGTTGCAAGAACACCTCTAAAAAGAGTAGCACAACCAATTGAAATGGCAAGTGCAATTGCATTTTTAGCGATGCCTGCAGCATCTTATATCACAGGTCAAAATATAATAGTTGATGGCGGTATGACTGCAAATGCACTATAAAGTTAAGATTCGACTACATAAAAAACTAACCTATTTACAACAAACTAAAACCAGAAATCATGTACGAAGAATTAAAATATTGGTATTTAAGAGATCACAAACTATTTAGCGCATTAAATTCAGCTCAAATCAAACAACTATGCATAATTGTAGGTTTCAAGAAGGCTAAAAAAGGAGAAGTTATCTATTTTTCATCTTCTGAAGTACCCAGAATTTTTTTCTTAAAAACAGGAAATATCAAGATTGTTTCTATTGATGAAGACGGAAATGAAACTATAAAAGATATTATTCAAAGAGGTGATTTATTCGGAGAATTAGATTTAGCAAATGATGTAAATTCAAACGAGCAAGCTATTGCGCTTACAAATGAAGTGAGCATTTGTAGTTTCTTAATGTCGGATTTTGAGAATTTACTGTTACAAAATCCAAGTCTAGCTCTGACCTACACCAAATTTGTGGGATTAAAGATGAAAAAAATTAAAAATAGCTATTCTAATTTGGTTTCTAAAGACGCAAGAACAAGACTAGTAGGGTTTTTAAAAGATTGGGCTGAAAATGAAGGCGTTAAAAACAATAATCATTACTCAGTAGAAAACTATCTTACACAAACCGATATCGCTCAAATTATTTGTACATCAAGGCAAACGGCAACTATTTTATTAAATGACCTGGAGCATGAAGGATTAATTCACTACAATAGGAAAGAATTAATAATTGAAGACATCAGTAAATTAAAATAAAAGTTAATAAAATCCCAATTAACCTCATTTGTAAATTAAGCGACAATTAGACTTTATACCTCTTCATAAATTTGTCTTATAAAAATAAAAAATATGGAAAATTCAGTTTATAAAACGTTTATCAATACTTGCATTATAGTAATCTTTATCGGATTATCAAGTTTTACTTTAAAGAAAGTGATAGGAAATAAAGAACCCAAAGCAGAACAAAATGGTTTTGTAGTGCTAGAACTTTTTACCTCTCAAGGTTGCAGCAGTTGTCCGCCAGCCGATGAAGTTTTAGCGAAATATGCTACTCAAAACAATCCAAACATCATTCCATTGGCGTTTCATGTTGATTACTGGAACCGACTTGGGTGGAATGACCCATTTAGTAAATCAGAATTCACACAAAGACAAAGCAACTACGCAACTCAATTAAATGCACAAGGTAACTATACACCTCAAATAGTCATCAATGGCAAGCACGAATTAGTTGGCAGCAAAGAAACTGCTATTGAAAGTTTAGTGAATAAAGAATTAGCTGTAAAAAATCAGTTTCATATCAACATCAAAAAAACATCTATCAATGAAAACTTATTGGCTATAGAGTATGAAACTAATGCTACAGCTGCTAATACAATTATTAATCTAGCATTAGTAAAGAAAAAAGAATTCACAAGTATCAAACGAGGAGAAAATAGTGGTCTAAAACAAACGAGTTACAATATTGTTTTCGACTTTAAAACGATAAATAAATACACAAAAACGAATAATAAAATTAGTTTTCAATTCAATTCAGATAAAATACCATCCGATTATCTAGTGGTTGCATATCTTCAAAACTCAAATACCGGAGCCATTATTGGTGCAACAAAATCAGAAATTAATTAAACAAAAAACACAATGAAAAAAATAATTGCAATGTGCTTACTAACCAGTTTAAGTTTAGTAGCACAAAATAAAGAAGTTAAAAAGCAAACAAACAATCTTGAAACTATTACTATTGGCGGTGGATGTTACTGGTGTGTTGAAGCGGTATATGAAAACTTAATTGGAGTGAAATCAGTTGTTTCTGGTTTTGCAGGAGGAAAAACTAATAATCCAAGTTACGAAGAAGTGTCTTCAGGAAATACAGGTCATGCAGAAGTAGTTCAAATTACCTATGATAAAAGCATAACTAGTTTAGACGAAATATTTAAAGTGTTTTTCACCGTGCATGATCCAACAACACTCAACCGTCAAGGTGCTGATGTAGGAACACAATACCGTTCGGTAATATTGTATAAAAACGAAGCTCAAAAAACAGAAGCTAAAAGTATTATTGCAACATTGAATAAAGCAAAAGTATATGACAGTCCTATTGTAACAACTGTTGAACCGCTTACACAATTTTACAAAGCCGAAGCCTATCATCAAAACTATTACGAAAACAATAAAAATCAAAGATACTGTCAGTTAGTAATTCAACCCAAAATTGAAAAGTTTGAAAAAATATTCAAATCACGTTTAAAAAAATAAATTATAGTTGATTTGACATGTAGCTGACAAAATACTTTTTGGATTGATTTAACTTTGTTTGATAAAGAAAAAAAAGACAATGGAAACTAGACAAGCCACAATTGAAGATTTGGAAGGGCTTTTAAAATATGTATTTGAAATTAATCAACAGCATATAAATTTTAATCCCATCCGATTTTCAAAATTCCCAAATCATCGTCAATTATTGAAAGAGCATTTTGAAATAGAATTGCGTAACACCAAATCTATTATAATAGTACTGTTTTCTAAATCAGAAATTGTTGGGTATTCTTATACAAAATTAGAGGATGATAGCTTAGTTGATCTTTCATTACAAAGAGCTTGGTTACATGACATTTTTGTTGATGATAAAATGAGAGGTCAAAAAGGCGGACAATTGTTATTAGATGCTTCTAAAAAAGCTGCAAAAACATTAGGATCTCCAATTTTAATGTTGCAAGTGGCTAAACAAAATGATTCTGCCAGAAGAATATTTCAAAAAAATGGTTTTGAAGAAACCACTAACGAAATGATGTTAGTTCTATAAACATTTTATTTAAAAAATAATAAATCCGATGGAAATTAGAAAAGTCAATAAAGAAGATTTAAAAGGATTAAAAGAAGTATTAGATTCTAGTGAGTTATTCCCATCAGAATATCTTGATGATATGATAGCAGACTATTTTAATAATCCCGAAACAGAAGAAATATGGTTTGCTTACTTTGACAACAATAAACCAGTTGCAATGGGATATTGTGTGCCAGAAAAATTTACTAAAGGGACATATAATTTGTTAGCAATAGGTGTATCAAAAGACTTTCAAAGAAAAGGATTAGCAAGTAAAATGATGCATTATATTGAACAACTTATCAAACAAAAAGACGGCAGAATACTAATTGTAGAAACATCAAGTGACGATGCTCAAATTGGTGCAAGAAATTTTTATCCAAAAATTGGTTATACCCAAGTTGGTATCCTCAAAGACTTTTGGAAAGACGGAGAAGATAAAATAGTGTTTTGGAAAAAACTAAATTAATTAAAATCATATTAAAAAAACTCAATAAAAAACACAACCAATGGAAACCACACTCAAAAACAAAAAAATACTTATTACAGCCGGACCAACTAGAGAATATTTAGATCCTGTTCGTTACATAACCAATGAGTCTAGCGGCAAAATGGGCTATGCCATCGCAGAAACGCTTCATGAACTAGGTGCCGATGTTTATCTTATAAGTGGTCCAGTCAATTTAACCACAACTTTACCAAAAGAAAAAATAACGTATGTTAAAACGGCAAACGAAATGTATCAAGAATGCAAAAAGCATTTTTATAGTACCAATATTGCAATTTTTTGCGCTGCGGTTGCAGATTATACGCCAAAGATTACTTCTGAAATTAAAATAAAAAAGATTGATGACGAATGTTCTTTAGAGCTAAAGAAAAACATAGATATTGCTTATGAATTTGGAAAAGTAAAAACAAGATTTCAACAATCTATTGGCTTTGCTTTAGAAACCAATGATATATTGGCAAACTCAAAAGTAAAATTAGAGAAGAAAAATTTTGATTTAATAGTGATGAATTCACCCACAAACGACCAAGGCTTTGGTCATGACACCAATAAGGTTTCTATTTTAAGTAAAGATATGTTTATTGACACATTTGCTTTAAAATCTAAAAAAGAAGTGGCTGTTGATATAGCAAATGCTATTATGGATTATTCTCGTGCATTTCAAAATTTAGTTGACTTAAGTTTTTAGGCTAATAAGAATATGAAAAAGGTTGATTTTTGATTGGTTAGGATGATCATTAGAAAGTGCTTTTATGCGAGAGAGCAAAAGCACTTATCTGATGATTTTTCGAGAAAATAAAAATAAAATAAACTTGAAAATACATTTAAAAAAAGAGAAGTGTGTTTTCTACTAACTAAAAAATAAATAGTATGAAAATATTAAATTCAAAAATTCACGGAATAGTAGACTACTTATTTGTTCTATTCCTATTCGCTTCACCATCCATTTTTGGACTTCAAGAACGAGCAGAATTATTCACTTATTTATTAGGGACAATTCATTTATTAGTTACAATTTGTACAAATTTTGAGTATGGTGTAATTAAATTTATAAAGTTTAAGCATCACGGTTGGATTGAACTAGTAGTTTCGTTCGCACTTGTAGGAGTAGCATTTTATTTGGGCGAGATTGAAAATGAATTATCGCGAAATTTTTATTTCGGTTTAGCAATTTTGGTGTTTTTAACTTGGCTCTTAACTGACTACAAAAGTGAAACAGAAAATGATTTCTTTCGATATTGAAAATAGTAATTAAAAAAACAATAAAAATGATTGGTGGTTAGTCATCAGAAAGCACATTTGCACTCACTTGCAAAAGTGCTTTCGAAATGACTTTTACTTTAAATAAAATGTAATGAAAACATTAGTAATATCAGGTGGTGGTAGTAAAGGAGCATTTGCTGGTGGTATTGCAGAATATCTTATTAATGACTGTTGCACTAATTATGAAATGTTTGTAGGTTGTTCCACCGGCAGTTTGCTTTTACCTCATTTAGCATTAGGTAAAATTGATAAGATCAAACAAATTTATACTTCAGTAACTCAAGATAGTATTTTTAGTATTTGTCCTTTCAAAATTAAAAAAAACAAAAAAGGTTTTGAAACTAAAATAAATCACTTCAATACATTACGCACTTTTCTTAAAGGTAGTGCCACTTTTGGTGAGAGTGAAAATTTGCGAACTTTAATCAAAGAAAGTATTACCCAAGAAGAGTTTACTGCTCTTTCAACATTAAATAAGAAATTAATTTTTACCGTTTCTAATCTTACTTTAGACAAAACAGAATACATTCATTCAGACCAATGCAATTATGAAAATTTTTGTGATTGGGCTTGGGCTTCATGCAACTATACGCCTTTCATGAGTTTGTTTACTAAAAATGGATTTCAATATGCCGATGGAGGTTTTGGAAACTTTATTCCAATTCTCTATGCAATTGAAAATGGCGCAACAGATATTGATGTGATTATATTGGAAAATGAAGAACATACCAATACAAATCACAAAATAAATAACGCATTCTCGCTTATTTTCAGAACGTTTAAGTTCATGAACAGTCAAAATTATACCAAAGATATTGTGATTGGAAAATTAGTTGGCATGGACAAAAAAATAAACATCAACTTCTATTTCACTCCAAGACAATTAACTGATAATCCACTCCATTTTGATACCGAACAAATGACACAATGGTGGCAAGAAGGATATGAATTTGCAAAGTCAAAAACACCTATTAGCTTTTGTCATCTTCCAAATCAAACAGAATAATTTGTATGATACCTGATTATAAAATAAAATCATTGTTCTTACTAATAGTTTTCATTTCGTTGTCAATGAACGCCCAAGAAATTGTAAAAAACTTTTCTCCGATTACTTTTAACACAGAACAGATTCAAGAATTAAAAACAAAATTTGGGTACAACAAAATTATTCCAACGCAATATGAAACCCAAATTTTAATTGCACTTTCCTATTTCCCAGAACTTAAAAATACCAAAATCGAATTCCGATTAAAAAAAACCAACACACCACTTTCCTCCAAACCAAAACTAATTGGACTCTTGCAATCTGCAAAAAAAAGAAAATACATTATTACTATTAGCGAAGCAACCAATTCAAGGTTAGAACCAATACTACTAAAAAATTTAAACTTCAATGCACAGATTGGCGTTCTTGGTCACGAACTTTCTCATGTTTTCGATTACAGGAACAAAGGTTTTAGTAAAATGACAAATTTATTAATCATTGAAATATTTTCTAAAAAACAAGTTGATCGATTTGAAAACAGAACAGATCACATTTGTATCAATCACAAATTGGGTTATCAATTATTAGACTGGAGTAAATCGGTTAGAGAAAATTTAAAAATTGAGTATTGGCGCGGAGCAGATAATTTACAATACATGACCAAAAACGAGCGGTATCTAAATCCAGAAACAATTCTCAAAACTATTGAACAATCTCCTATATACAATGATAGAAAAGAGACTTCTTTTTCAACTGTTAAATAAATACAAATGATTACAAAATTTAAAGATGCTGCATTTTTCCAAAACTTCTCTGATGAGGAAATAATTGAAATTAGTAACATTTCTAAATATCAAAATTTTAATCCTGGCGAAATTGTTTTTTCAGAACTTACACCAGCCAATTCTTTATTTTTATTGACAAAAGGACACATTCATTTAATTTTTGATAATAAAAAAATAATCGATATTTCTCAAGGACAAGTTTTTGGAGATTGGGCAGTAGTTAACAATAATATGCGTTTGGCAACTGCCAAAGCAACAGCTACAACCGAAGTAATTGAAATTGATGCCAATGCCATCAAAAATTTTACAATCAACCCAAAAATAGCCTATAAAATTGTGAGCCAAATAGCCAATAATTTGGTTTCTCGATTAGTGGTTAGGTCACAAATTGCGTCGCATATTTTAATTGAAGAAGGAGAAACGCAGTTTATAGAATTTAAAAGCTCTTTGCGATGGAATACACATACCAATACTAAAGATGCCGATTTAGAATTAGCATCCATAAAAACATTAGCTGGTTTTCTTAATGCCAAAGGCGGCGTATTATTTATTGGAGTTCGCGATGATGGTTCTATATTAGGAATACAAAACGACAATTTTGAAAATGCCGATAAGATGATGCTACACCTCAACCATCTTATTGCTTCACGTTTGGGTAAAGATGCTACTTTGCAGATACATCTTTCTATAGTAAGCTTAAACAATCATTTAGTTTTACGTGCCGAATGTGATGCTAGCCATCAACCAATTTATGTTAAAACAGATAAAGATGAATTGTTCTATGTACGTGTTGGAAATTTAACTCAATCCTATTCTATTAAAAATGCTGTGGAGTATATAAAAGAACGTTTTTAAAATTTATAACTTGCACATAATATTTATAAATCCTCAAATTAATCATAAATGAGTAAAATTCTTTATAAAGAAATATCACCTGACAAATTACTCTCAGATTTTGTAAAACGCTTTTGGGCAGTTAGCAATTCATCAGAAGAAAATCAATATTGCACCATTTTACCCGATGGCTATTTTGACATTATAGTAACTGTTACGGACAACAAATTAAATAATGTTTCACTAACTGGTATCTACACGACAGATTTTGAAGTAGTTATTCCTGCTAAAACAGCTTTTTTTGGTGTTTCTTTTTTACCTCTCGCAACAGATTATATTTTAGATCAAAGTTTATCAATCCTACATAACAAGCATCAAAATTTACCTCTACATTTTCTAGGTTTCGAGAATGCTAATTTTGCCAATTTCCAACTTTGGACAGAAGAACTTTCTTTGCAATTTATTTCCAAAATCATAGACGGAAAAGTAGTTGATGAACGTAAGCAAAAATTATTCAATCTACTGTTTCAAACAAATGGTTCATTGACTATTCAAGAAATTGCAAACCAAATATTTTGGACACCACGACAAATAAATCGATACTTTAATGAAATATTTGGTCTTTCATTAAAAACATACTGCAACGTATTAAAATGCAAACAATCATTTGACGACATAAAAAAAGGTGAATTATTCCCTCAACAAAACTACACAGACCAGCCTCATTTTATAAGAGAAGTAAAAAAGCACACAGGAACAACACCAAAAGTTTTAGCTAAAAATAAAAACGACCGATTTATACAATTTTCGACCAGACCTACATAATACCTTTGCACAAAAAAAGACGATGAAGCAATTCCTTTTAATTTTAGCAATCAGTAGTGTTTTCAGTGTAAATGGTCAAACTCAAAAAAAAAGTAAAATGACAAATCAAATGAAATCTTTATCGCCAAACTTAATGGTAAACGATGTAAATCAAACTATTGACTTTTATGTCAATGTTTTAGGTTTTACAAAACTTGTAACAGTTCCCGAAAGTGGAAAACTTGACTGGGGAATGGTTCAAAATGGAACAGTTACTTTTATGTTTCAAGAGAGGAAAAACATTAAATCTGAATATCCTCAACTTGAAAAATTTGAAAAAGGTGGCGGTTTAACTTTTTACATCAATGTAGTAAATGTTCAAGAAGTTTTTGAAAGCTTGAAAGGGAAAGTGAAAATTGTGAAAGAAATGCACAAAACATTTTATGGAGCAACTGACTTTGCCATAGAAGACAACAATGGCTATATCTTAACTTTTTCCCAAAGTGCAAATTAAAACAACTTCACTTAAAGAATTAAGACAAATTCCAGGAGTCGGCAAGACAATTGCCAACGACCTCTGGAATATTGGTTTTAAGTCAGTTTCTGACCTAAAAAGACATGACCCTCAAATAATCTACGAACTTCATAATAAATTTAAAGGCTCTGTTCAAGACAGATGTATGCTTTATGTTTTCCGCTGTGCTGTTTATTATGCAAATACAGCCAAATCAAAACACAACACTGAAAAATTAAAATGGTGGAATTGGAAGGACAAATAAAAACAAAACGTTATAAAGGATTGAAAATAAGCAGTTAGAAATTAAGTAATCATTCGTATTAGAATACAATATTAATTATTAGGAAAATTGTCCATCTCCTTGCGAATATTATCCATTTTTTCTCTTTTGAAGCTGTTGCATCTTTGTACTGTCAATAATGACTATCAATTTTAAAAATATAAAAATGAGTACAACAACATTTACAGTTCCAACTAGAGCAGAAGTTTCAGAAAAAAATCAAGCAATTTTTGATAATTTACAAAAGGCGTTAGGGTTTGTTCCTAATTTGTATGCCACTATTGCCTATTCAAAAAACGGATTAGAGCGTTTTTTAGCCTATCAAAATGCCAAAACTTCTTTATCCAATAAAGAAAAAGAAGCAGTAAATTTAATCGTTAGTCAAGTTAATGAATGCGTTTACTGTCAGAGTGCGCATTTGGTTTTAGGAAAAATGAACGGTTTTACAGATGAACAATTGTTGGATATCCGAATTGGAAAATCTACAGATGCTAAATTGCATTCACTAGTTCAGTTGGCTGCAGAAATTACAAAAACAAGAGGAAATGCCAATTCAGATAGTGTCGATGCTTTCTTTGCTCAAGGCTATACAAATGAAAATTTGGTAGATTTGATTTTGCAAGTAAGCGACAAAACAGCAATGAATTACTTACATAATTTAACAAAAATTCCAGTAGATTTTCCTCTAGCAACAACAATATAATTTTTAATTTAGCAAACCAATTCCTAACGAGTTGGTTTGTTTTTTTACTATGGAAACAACCGAACAAAAACTACCACTACCACCATTTACAATGGAAACAGCACTTCAAAAAGTACAACTTGCCGAAGATGCATGGAACAGTAAGGATGTTGAACGAATTGCAAAAGCGTACACCATCGATACCGAATGGCGCAATAGAACAGAATTTATTGATGGTCGTGAAGAAGTGAAAGCATTTTTAACTCGTAAATTTCAAAACGAACTGCACTACAAACTCAAAAAAGAACTTTGGGGTTTTCGTGAAAATAGAATGGCTGTAAGATTTGAATACGAATATCAAAATCAAGATGGACAATGGTTTCGGGCTTACGGTAATGAATTATGGGAATTTGATGCGAATGGACTTATGCAAAAACGTTTTGCTAGTATTAATGATTTGGAAATTGAGGAAAGCGATAGAAATTTGAAATAAATGATAAATAAAAACACTTTTACATTAATCAATCCTCAAAATGGTAATTTAGCTTTCAAACTTTTTTCGTTTGATAATAACAACTTTTTTGACCACATTCAACGACTGAATTATTATAGTCTAATTTGGATAAAACAAGGACACGGCCAAGTGAAAGTTGATTTTTATGAATATGATTTTTCTGAAAATCAGTTGTTGGCTTTTGCACCTTATCAACCTTTTATGTTATCCAATGCTGCTGAAATTAAGGGAACTGCGATACATTTCCATCCTGATTTTTTTTGTATTATCAAACACCATCAAGAAGTAGCTTGCAATGGAGTATTATTCAATAATATTTATGAACCTCCTTATGTAAATCTTGATGAAATAGCACAAAGCACTTTCAATATGGCTTTGGAAAGTATCAAAATTGAAATGCAAAATTCGGATTTAGCACAATATGAATTATTAACCTCATATTTGAAAATAATTCTTATCACTGCATCAAGATTAAAAAAAGAACAACAACCAAAGGAAATAGTAAAAGCTGATAAAAACGAAACACCTTTTATTCTTCAGAATCTAAAAAATTATATTGAACTTCATTTTAAAACAAAACATTCTGCCAGTGAATATGCCGACTTGCTAAATATTACACCAAAAGCACTAGCCACAATTACAAAAAATCATTTCAATAAAACATTAACCAATCTAATTGCAGAGCGCATTATTATTGAAGCCAAACGCGAATTGTATTTAACGAATAAAGCCGTTAAAGAGATTGCTTTTGAATTGGGTTACAATGATGAGCATTATTTTAGCAGATTTTTCAAAAACAATGCTGATGTTTCGCCTCAAGTGTACCGTGAAACAGTCGGTTTTGCTAGGGGAATAAATTAAAATCCTATTACTTTATCCTGTTTGTATATTAGATGACATTTTGAGTTTTCATTCCGTTTTACTTTTGCTTTATCAAAATAGATAATTTAAAAATAAAAAAAATGAAGAAACAAATTTTAATTTTATTGATGGCTTTAGTATCAGCCACAACATTCGCACAAACTTCAAAAAGTGCCAAACATGTAAATGCAGAAAATGGTCTTGCAATACAAGGTTATGATCCTGTAGCGTATTTCGAAAGTAGTAAAGCCACAAAAGGCAGTAAGGAAATCTCTACAACCTATCAAGAAACAACTTATTATTTTTCTAATGAAAATAACAAAGCACTTTTCTTAAAAAATCCAACACAATACATTCCTCAATTTGGTGGTTATTGTGCTTATGGTATGTCAGAAGGATATGAGGCACCAATTAAACCAGAAGCTTTTACTATTGTTGACAACAAATTATATCTCAATTATAATTTAAAAGTAAAAGAAACTTGGCTTAAAGACAAGGAAAAAAGAATTCAGAAAGCCAATGAAAATTGGAACAAATAAAAAGTAACAACTATAAAAATTTAAAAAAATGAAAAAATTAGCACTAGTACTATTCGTAGCACTCATATCTGTTACAACATTTGCACAAACAGTAGCAAAAAGAACTAAAGAATTTAATTTAGAAAAAGGAGTCGCTATTAGTGGCTATGACCCTGTTGCCTATTTTACCCAAAAGAAAGCGATAAAAGGAAAATCTGCAATTGCATCGACATACGAAGGAGTCACTTATTATTTCGCATCACAAGCAGACAAAGATTTGTTTCTTAAAAACCCAAGCCAATACGAACCACAATATGGTGGATGGTGTTCATATGCCATGGGAGCAACTGGAGAAAAAGTAGAAATCGACCCAGAAACTTTCAAAATTGTTGATGGAAAATTAAACCTTTTTTACAATGCTTTTTTCAACAATACACTAAAAACATGGAACAAAGACGAAGCAAAACTTAAAGCCAAAGCAGACGCTAATTGGAAAAAATTTATAAAATAAAACATGAAAACAAACATTTTAACTTGGATAATTAAACTTACAGCAGTTGTTATCTTGTTGCAAACACTTTTCTTCAAATTTACAGGAGCTGAAGAAAGTATCTATATTTTCCAAACATTAGGTATCGAACCTTTTGGTAGAATAAGTTCTGGCGTAGTCGAGCTGATTGCTTCAATATTGATTCTAATTCCTAGAACAACTTTATTAGGTGCTTTATTAGCATTAGGCACTATGGTTGGTGCAATTATATCACATTTATTTGTATTGGGAATAGAGGTTAAAAATGATGGCGGATTGTTATTTATTCTAGCATCAATTACCTTTGCTTGTAGCATCTATTTAATATTGATGAACAAAAATAAAATCCCTGATTTATTAAAACTTAAAATATAATACATGATAATAAAATCTATAAATCATTGTCTACTTCAAGTGAAAGCATTACTCATTCAAATGGATGATAAAGATTATGCCATGCGTTGTTCTGAATTGAGTAACGCTAGCATTGGCGAACATACACGACATATAATAGAAATGTTTCAGTGTGTAGCCAATGAATATAAATCCGGAATAGTGAACTATGATAAAAGAGATCGAAATAAGTTAATTGAAACCGATAGTAATTTTGCAGCCGAGCAAATTGATGTATTGCTTGACACTATAGACAAACCGAATAAAGATTTTTTGTTGCAACAAAATGGAGTTGATGAAATAATCAGTATTAATACCAATTACTATCGTGAATTGGTTTATAACTTAGAACATTGCATTCATCATCAAGCACTCATAAAAATTGGCTTACTACTCAATTTTGACTACACAATTGATGAAAACTTTGGTGTTGCATTCTCAACTATCGAGTACAGAAATCGAAATAAATAATTTTTAAATCAAATGGAAAATATACAGATAGCATTAATTGCTATAGTAGTTGACGAGTATGATGATGCTGTTTTTTATTATACAAAAAAACTAAACTTTAAAGTCATTGAAGATAAGATCATTGAAGATAAGATCATTGAAGATAAAAAACGATGGGTAGTTTTGTCACCAAATGGATCTAAAAACTGTAATATTCTTTTAACCAAGGCTGTTAAGGAAGACGAAAAAGACAGAGTAGGAAATCAAATCGGTGGGGGTGCAATTATATCATTAGAGACGGATGATTTTCAAAGAGATTACATCAACTTAATGAGAAATAGTGTGCCAATTACTATAGAACCAACAATTAAAGAACCTTACGGCAAATTTTTAGCATTTGAGGACTTATATGGTAATATTTGGAACTTAACAGAGCCCTTAATACAACAAAAAGGCTAATGGGATTTAGAATAATTATTAATCAATAATATCTAAAGAAAATCCATAAAATGATTGCGCAAGAAAAATGAATGAAGTTTATAAAAATTACGCTTGCCATAATTTTATTCGCCAATAATTGATTTACAAATGAAAATTTAAATTGTCTTTGAGTAGCGTTTTTCAACCAAGCATCTATGTCAATTAGCCCCTCAAAATAGCCAAATATAAATGATATTGATAGTAAAAAAGCAACTCTTTCAGTTCCTTTATACATCGAAAAAGTTATAAAAATCAATAACCAAACTCTAAAGATTATCCGAAAATAAATCTTTATTAAATCAATATACCTAGCTGAAACAGTTAATTTTATTATCAAATAAAAAGTTAAAACGGAGATAAAAATTCGATTAATATCCCAAACAACTTCACCAATAATGGCATGCTTATAAAAAAGCAATGTCCAGAAACTGCATGTTAAAATTGTAACAAAAATTACAACTAAAAGGATTTTAAAAATGGTTTTTTTATCCACTGCTTATTCAAAGTTATTATTAATGAATTTTAAATTCAAATTTAAAAAATATAAATCAATCGATCAATCCCGTCTCTTATTTTGAAATAAAAACAACCCAAACAGTCATATTTTAATCGAATTTCAGCGTATTGCAATGGCTTCTAATATTAATTGCAATGGTATTGCAATGGATTTGACACTTGTTTATTTAGCAATTCTCATAACTGATTTCTTTTCTTGTTTTTGACTTTGTATGTTCCAATAAATCGCCATTTGTTGAGCATAATCTATTGGTGTTTTTCCAATGTAATTTAGAAACTCCTTTTCGGTACTATGTCCAGTTACGTTCAGTAGTAAACCTGTCGGAATATCTCCGTAATAATTCGTAGCAAATGAACGTCTGCAAATATGTGAAGTAACCAACTTCCATTTTGGAAAATCTCCATTTTCTTTTCGAGAAGTATCAGGGTTTATTATTGCGCCCGAAATTGTTTCATTCAATTTGGCTTCTTGGCAAACATCTTTAATGTATAAATTAAATTTAGCTTTTGAACTTTCAATGTTCTTGCTATAAAGAGGTGGGAAGTTTCCATTTCTTTTATCTAAAATTGCCCTTACTTTATCGTGTACAAGTATGGAAACTCTCTTTTTAGTTTTTTGTTGGACAAGTTCTATGAAATCTAAATTTCCTATTTGCTTAATATCTTGTTTTGTTAATTGTAATAAGTCTCCAACACGTTGCCCAATATAGCAACCTATCAAGAGCCAATCTCTTGCATCTTGTAAATGCGCCTGTTTCAATTCAACTTTTTCGATTTTCTTTAAGTCATTCCAATTAAGATAAATTTTATCTATTTGAACACTAAAACCTTTAATTTGTTGAAGTTGTGGACTAACGGTATAGCCTGACTTTTGAGCATCTAAACAAATGGTCTTTAAAAATTTAATATAACGCCCTGCCGTATTTCTGCCTAACTTTTCTACTTCAAGTAAATATTTGAGAAAATCATTTCTAAATTTTAAATCAATTTCAGATAGTTTATACTTGTGGCGTTTATACTCTTGGAACCCCTGTATTTTTAATTTTATTGTTTTGTACTTTGTAATTGTTGCTTTAGATGTTCCGAGTTCTCCAGTTCGGTCATTGGTTTTTAACTCCAATTTTTCGACATAGAGGTCGCAATAATTAAGAATAAAATTGCTATCTGTCTTTTCGGCTTTATTAAAATGGGTATTTAGACAATCATTTAGCCAGTCTTTATTAACTATATCTGAACCTGTACCACTTTTATTATATCTGCTAATTATATAGGATTCTAAAGTGTCTAATTCATTTTGCAAATTGTCTCTTTCAGAAAACTGGGAGACTTTCCGTATTTTACCACTTGCGTTATTAAAATATGCAGGATTGATAACTAACGGAATTGCCAGTTTAATATCAGTTTCTCTATTTGCAACAAATCGGATGTATATTTTTGATGGGTTATTATTTCCTCTAATCGAATATTTTATTGTAGCCATATTTTATATTTTAGTTGCAACAAATATATATAGTAGCATTATCATAAAAAAATATTTTGTCCGACATTTGTCCGACCAAAAGCGAATTTATACTAATTCAACCTAATTCAAATTAATTATATTTTTTATTAAAAACCCTTTAAATACTTAACTTGACAAGGTTTTTTGTTCTAATTCAGTTGTTTAGAGTTAATTAGCAATTAAGCTGTTTTGTTCCCTCTTTCTCCGCCAGTAGAAGTTTCAAAAGAAACTTTAAAAGTCAAAAGCCTTTAAACACTAGTGTTTAAAGGCTTTTTCGTTTTTACAAACTTTTCAAAAAGCACATGTTTTATCAAAGAATGGTGGCACAATTAGTAACCCAGTTTTTTTGAGATCTTTTTTCTCAAAATTGGACCACTAAAACAAAAGAATTCCCCAGGAATTCCCTGCTGTCAATGGGCTCTCTTAAAATTTTTAATTCAATTTGATTATTAATTTTAAAACTAGATAACATGTTAAAAACCATTTTTCTGCTAAAATCTGGCAGAGTTAACCGCGACGGAGAATGCTCTATTATTCTAAGACTTTCTTATAAAAGCAAAAAAATTACAATCGCCTCAGGAAAATTCATCTCGAAAGAAAGATGGATTCAGACAAACCACCTAAAAAATACACTGAAGGCGGAAAAAGAAAAGGTAATTAAAAGTTCTCTTGATCTTATGCAGCTTAATGCCGAAAAAAAGTTTACTGAACTCTTCAGGATTGATCCTGAAGTTGATCTGGAACTATTAAAAGCTGAACTTACCGGAAAAGTTCAAGTCGGCCAGCCACAAGGTCCAACCATAATTGAGATTATAGACAAATACAATGAATTCTTCACCAAAAGAGTTAACTCAGGAGAACGCGCGCCAGCTTCACTACAAAAGTACAAAAGGGCAAAAGACCTTCTTTTGAGTTTCATTAATAACAACTATAAAAAGGAAGATTTGCCAGCATCGGAGCTATCAAGCTCATTTGTGTTTAAACTGGAGCAGTTCCTTAAGTATGAGAGCAGTTTTAAAGAGCAGTCAGGTATCAAAAACAATTCAGTGGTAAAGTATATGAAAATGTATAAAACTGCCTGCAATTACGCCATTAAGATGGATTTGATCATAAAAAACCCATTCAATATTTATGACGGCAGGCTCAGCGTAAAAGATGCCGTTTTCCTGACACAGCAGGAACTGAATACAATTGAGAATAAAATATTTTCAACGCCACGTCTAGAAAAAGTTAAGGACATATTTCTTTTCAGCTGCTACACAGGATATGCGCCTGTCGATGCCTTGGAGCTGACCGAAAGAAACTTATCAGAAGATTCCACTGGAAACTTATGGATTATGACCAGCAGAGCAAAAACTGCCATCAGAGCCAATGTTCCTGTACTACCAACAGTTGAAAAAATTATTGCTAAATATAAAAACAAGCAGAAGGGTCTTATCCCGAAAATTTCCAACCAGAAAATGAATGCTTATCTTAAGGAAATCGCCGATGTCTGTGGCATAGACAAACATCTTACATGGTATGTGGCCAGGCATACCTTTGCCACCACTGTCACTTTAGGAAACGGAGTAAGACTAGAAAATGTATCTGCAATGATGGGACATACCAATACCAAGCAGACACAGCATTATGCAAAAGTTTTAGATGTAAACATAATGGAAGATATGGAAAAACTTAAATCCAAGTTTAGGTAAAATACTTTCAAGAAGAGTTTTTTTTGATTTGAAACCTCCTTTTAAAACTTAATCAACTACACCTAACTATTAAATTTAAAAAAATGCTAAAAAACCACTCCATAATTCCTGATATAAAAGCAATAATTGAGACTTCAAAAGAACGCGCAATTAGAGCTGTCGATAATGAAAGAACTACCATGTATTGGTCGATCGGAAAACGAATTTTCGAGGAAGAACAGCAGGGAAAAGAAAGAGCCGACTACGCCACTTACTTAATTCAATATCTTGCAGAAGAATTACAGCCCCAATACGGAACCGGCTTTTCATACCGCCAATTGAATTGGTATCGAAAATTTTACAGGACATTTCCAATTGTGTCCGCACTGCGGACACAATTGAGCTGGACACAATATAAACTCCTCCTATCCATTGATAATGAAGAAAAAAGAGAGTTCTATATTGCCGAAAGCGTTAAAAACAATTGGACATCACGCCAGCTGGAGCGCCAGATAAACAGCAGTCTATTTGAACGACTCTTAATAAGCAGTGATCAAGAAAGTGTACTGGCAATTGCACAAAATGAAAAACTACCTTCAGATGCCCGAGAAATTATAAAGGATCCAATGTATTTAGAATTCTTAGGCTTAAAACGCGAAGCTGCATACTATGAAAAAGATCTGGAAAAGGCAATTATCACTCATCTTCAGGAGTTCTTATTAGAAATTGGAAATGGATTTTCATTTGTTTCCAGACAAAAAAGAATACATATTGATGGAGATGAGTTTTTTGTAGATATGGTTTTGTACAATCGATTACTTCAGTGTTTTGTTTTGATAGAAATTAAAACGCACAAACTTACCCATCAGGATATTGGACAATTGCAGATGTATGTCAATTATTATGACCGCATTGAAAAAAACGACAGCGAAAATCCTACTATAGGAATATTGCTGTGTGCTGATAAGAATGACGGAGTAGTAAAATTCACATTACCTGAAAGCAACAAAAGTATTATTGCAAGCCAGTATCATTTATACCTTCCGACCGAGCAGCAGTTACTTGAAGAAGTCAAGAAAGAATTGGCAAATTTTGAAGAAGACAAAAAATGATTTTAGAAATAGTCTAAGAGAGTTCTAGGTTTCTGCCTTACAGATGAACTGAAGTAGATAGCTTTTAGGCTAATGTAACACAAATATCACTGATGTTTCACCTTTTTAAGTTTTGTTGCAAAAACACTCCCAGTATCACAGCAAAAATAGCATCAGCATAAAAACGGGATTCGACCTTTTTACTCGAATCCCGTTTTGAAAATAAGCGCCAGCCTAGATCGCAGCAAAATAATTTACCTGTCTTCAGCTCTACTACTCAACCATATTAAACATCTCTTCATCCTGATTACTAAACTGTATTAACCTGGAATCAGGCTCTTCAGTAACACTGAATGAAAATACATTATTCCGGACCAGTTCTCCCACCACAGTTGAGGACGGATGTCCGTAACTGTTATTGATTCCAAAGCTTTGTATGGCACACGTGAATCCCGCATCTTCCAGTATCCCTCTGTTAAAATTACCAATCGCCCCGTGATGAGGCACCTGCATTGTGCCTGTAGTAGGCAGGAACATCTTTAATTTTGTTTTTATATCCTCTACGATTCCAGTCGCATTTAGATTGATATCACCAAAATAGATACAGTTTCTGTACACGCGATCATAGTAAAAAGGATTATATCGATTGTTCACCACCGACCAAATTACTTTGCTATCGGCGTTTCCGGAAAACAACAGCAGTGAATTCTCATTCAGGTCTCCTTTAACCTTGTCATATGCTTTCCTGATATCTGCCTTATGGGCTGAAATTTTTTCAATGGTATCAATTTGGGACAGATCTAGTCCCAATTTCTGGAGTTCTGCCACAAACATCTCCTTTCTTGATTTGTATTTATAATTGAAAGGAATAAACAGCCAATCGATAGCTGCCGCTTTGTCTGCCATCAGCATCTTACCGCTAGGAATACTAACTTTTCTTCTGCCATTATAATCAGAAACCTGCTCTCCTTCCCCCGTAATCCCCTCGGAATTTTCACCTGGATTTTCAACAGCCTCAACTTCTATAATAGTGGTATCATTACCAAAATAACTTTCAGGCTCATCAATTAACTGGGTATCGGTAATTCCTGAATCCAAAAAATTACTCACCTTCTGCAGAACCTTAGCTTCGTCATCAAGCAGGGGCAGAACCACATTTTTTATTTTATACTTTTTTTTCAGATAATCGATACCGTTTATGTGGTCCGCATGAAAATGCGACAGGAACAAAATATCGATTTGGTGATTTTTGGCGAATGCGGCTCCCACCAAGGCTTCCAATTTTTTGCCAGTGAAAGTGGAAGAACCACAGTCAAACACAACTGTAAATACGGAATCCCCGGCGGTATTTTCGTGTACTTCAGTATAATATGCTCCCTGTCCTACTGGATGAAATATTCTTAATGTCTTCATGTATTTTCTTTTTTAATTGACTAAAAAACTTACTCTACACCAGCAGATTGACTCAAAACCGTCTTACAACTTATAAGGATTATTCTTATCCTGCGGGTGCTTTAAGCATTTAACTATTTTAGATACTAGTTCGCGAATAATACTGGGCAGTAAAGCTTCACCTGCAATTCGGTCAGACATGCTGCCTGCTTGGTAAGCGCGTCAATCTGCTTATCGGTCAGCGCCCTTAGATTAGTGGAAACAGCTCGCGCCGTGTTCAGCTCCTCCACGGATGGCATCTGCGCCTTTATTGCCTGATAATTGATCCTCTTTTCGAGTTTTTCCTGAATGGAATCCCAGTTCTTATTTTCCAGATCCTCGCTACTGATTTCATGCAACTGTATTACCTGCTCCAAAACAGCACCTTTTTTCAGGTTGCTCATAAAGCTGTTCAGGCACTCCTGCAAATCCCAGCCAAGCGACTGATAGGCTACTGATTTTTTATTGAATCTGTAGTTATCATAAACATGTTGGATCATCTGATAATTCTTAATCCTATTCATAAAGATATCACTGGTCCTGATCAACAGTTGCACAACATTGTTAAAAGAATTTATTTTTGGCATCATGTTTCCAGCATCACTTACTATGACTATATCACAGACATAAGAGCTGTTTCCATGGGTTAGCTTGTGTACACCCTGGTTGTCGTATACCCCGCCGTCTACCAGACAAGGTTTTACCCTGTGTGCATCCTCTTCTTTTTCAAAGTATTTTGAATCAATATAGATTGGTGTAAAAGCAAACGGCACACAGGTTGAGGAAGCCACTGCCAGGGAAATTGGAAATTCCTCCGGCTTAAATCTGATCGGATCCTGACCATCCTGGGGATATTCATAACTAGAATCACTCATCTTGTTTTTCGAAAACGTAAACGGTCTGCCCGTTTCAACATTCGTCGCATTAATAGCAATCACCGGCGTGCAGTTTAGGTCCTTTAGCGTTTTGCCCGCAAAAAACCATCTCGAATACAGGCCGTCAATGATGCGGCTGACAGGGAAAATCCTGAACTGGAATTTCAGCACCACAACAAATACAACCACCAGAAGCACTGTTGAAACCCAGGCATAAGAGGTAAAAGGCAAATAGAGGATGAAGAACAGAAGCGTAAGCAATGACAGCGCAATACAGATAAACCTGACGGAGCGAAAAATACCCCCAAGGATACTTTTCTTTACGATGCCGATTAGGCCCTTTTCAAATAATTCGAAATTTTTTCCTTCCAACCCATAGTAGGCGCCAGTGATGGAGCCTCCAGAGATGGTGGAGATGGTGTCGATTTTATCCAGAAGTTCCAATTCCCTTAATTTTCTTAGAGTGCCCAAATGATAGATCGTCGCCCTGTAGCCTCCTCCAGATAAACTCAATCCTATTTTATACTTTTTATTATTTTTCTCAATCATAAACAAATGGTATTATTCTGTGCGGGGTAACAATTACCGCGCAGGTGGGAATCGGCGTTCTGTCGTTAATCGTTTTCAATTTTTCAATCGTTTGCATGTCCTGGGAGCTCAGACGCTCCAGATTCATGGGATGCGAATGCCATTCTCCGATATATCCTATAATTTCGCCGGTTTGGTATTTAATCTTGTCAATAAACTCCGGAAGCCCAATTATTCCCCTGGTAAAAGCGGCAACAGTGCCGTGGCTGCCTTCCGGTTCACTGCTTGCCTCAAAAACATGTATGACTTTGGTCTTATAATTGGCAACACCAATTAACACTCCGCCGGTTTCAATTTGGCCTGCCTTTGAGCTCTGTTCCATAAGGTATTGGCATACTCCTGCAGCCAGCCTTAGCGTCCAACTGCTACCAGCCTCGCACTGCAGCACATCGAAAGCCTCAACCTCATAAGAATGGTTGGAAATCTCCGGCAGTCCCGAACTTCTGCGGAAAACATTCAGATACAGCAGGCCGCAATCCGACGAAGCTTTTCTTCCAACATTAGACAGCACCTGAGAAAAAGCAGCAGCATGAAAACTTATGACATCATCGGGCATTACCGTTGTTACCGAATTGCATCCCAGACCGATATTTAAGACCGTCGGTTCACGCTGCGCATCGTTACGGCGCCAAACATGTAGATTCGTATCTTTTGTCGCAAGGTAACAAGCGGTATAGGCCAGATCATCCATCCGCGGATTACGATCTATACCTTCCCTGTACAACAATCCTGTCTGTCCATCATCCACAAGCTCGCAGCGGTTGTAGCGCAGTGACCGGGGAAGTGTTCTCTGTACCAGATGTTGCATTACCTGCTGGCTGGCGGTGGTATCCACCACTGCATCGTATTTTTTGAACTCCTCGTCCTCAAACCGAGCAATCTCAAATTCATAGGCAGTCAGACCCGAGGTAGTATCAAGTTCGTAAAACTCCTTTACTTGATCAATGACCGAAGCTGCTTTGTTGTATCCGATAGAGCCAGAAAACAGACCATGGCGTGCTAAATTATGCTGCTCAAATCGATCATGGTCCACAGCACCGATATGTAATTTGCCTACCCTCGCGTCATGTAGCAGCATTTTTGATCCTAGGGATCCAGCGCCCACAAATAAGGTTTTCTCCTGCCTGGTCTCGTTGCTGAGCATCTGGGCCAACTGCGAACTATAGGGTTCAGTATGGGAACTCATTAGCACCTTCGCCTCATCAGACAAAGCTTCAATACCGCTGTCGGGAATGAATAACGTGTAGGTAAAGAACTCATACTCTCCAGGATATCCAATAAGCTTTTTAGGACGGCGTACCGCATGAACTATGGGAATTAATTTAGAAATATCCACTTTTGCTGTCTGCACTGCCAAAAGCATCGCTTCTATATTGATCCCCTTTAGGTGCAGATATGCCTTAAGTTGCCCATAATTTTCAGGCAGATTGGTACTGTAATAGTTCTCTTTTGCCTGCTCCGGATCCCAGACCAGCAGGGAAAACCGCGAAATCACCTTTGCGGTGTCTTCCGCGCTTCTGATGGCTCTTAGGGATCGAGCAACAGTCTTTTTAATGTCCGCTAATCCAACAAACGGTATTCCGGCTATCGATTTATATATGTAATGTTTACTGGTTTCAGACTGGTATATACAACTTAAAATCAAAGCCATTGAATAAGCCGGAACCAAACGCTCATTATTTTTCACGATATCCTTAAAGGTCTCGTATTTGTAGATATGTTTTCCAAATTTAGTCTTCTCAAGTCGTACCGGATCAAATTCATCATTATCATCAAGCAGTCTGCCTATTGCCGCCTTGTAGAACCATTGGTAGCCTACCAGCAGAAAATCCTGCATGGTAATGGTTGCAAACCACTGATTGAGGCTGTCCCTGACCAGACATAAAACCGCAGGTTTCTCATTTGGTGTATAATACAGGTGAGGCAGCATGCTTTTGGGAAAATCTTTTCTGTCCGACAGAATCGCAGGTGCCTGTTCCGGAAAACGGGCAAGCGATATCCGCACAAGTATAGGTTCCTGGACACGTATCAAGTTATCTAGCGCCCCCCGGGACGGCAGAGAAACTTGATACGTAGCCGCAACGGCTATATGGGCTGAATCCAGAGAAAATATTTTCAGATCATCTGCCTGAAAATACTCTCTTATCTGTAAAATTCCTTCTTTTACTTCTGATCGCAGTTCGCCATCATACAAAGCCAAATCTTCACTATGCAGCATTACCCCTGTGAAATTATGGTTCCCGCTGCTCCTGTTCCACCTGCAGATGTAGATGAGCCACTAACGGTTTTATTGGAAGCTCTGGCAGGTCCATTGGCCGTAATATCAAAAATAATAGGCTTTGGCTCGGACTCGCTCGGCTCAATATCGGTATTGAGAAACTTCTCTTTGGATTCCAGATATTTAAGATATACCTTCTTGGCGTCATAATGCGGTGGATTATCCTCATCATCAACGATCTTTTTACAAGACGCAATGATGAAAGCTCCTTCCTTGGCATACTCCAGTGCCTCTGTTGAGGTTTGAACGATCTCATCTTTATCAGTATCGTTAAAAAAGGTCCATGAACAGTGATGGGGAGCCAGAAAAAGATCCCAGTCCAACGCTTTTTCATTTACATCGTTTCCAAATCGTCTGGTACGTTCGATGATCTGTCCCCAGGTAGCATGATCCGAATCTCCCGCAAAAATAGCCTGACAACAGAAATCCGTACTCCAGGAGTACTGCTTGAATCTAGCCTGAAAAACAATACTGGCACAGTTCTTATCCTCGGCATCAAGATGTATCTTAAAAGGAGCATGAATAAAAATGGAGAACTTGTCCTGGTCTTTGTCATTGAAACGCGAAACAACATCACCTGGTTTGGAACGAAGGTCGTTCAGTGCCTCGTATTCGCCGTTGATGTCATAGCCAATAATGCGGATCCTGTTTCCGGGATTATCTTTATCGGGATTACCCTCACGGTGTAGCTTCAATCTTCTTTCAGCTTCCTGCTGATAGGCATCTTCATGCGGGTTCGAAAACTGTTCTGCAATCATAGGTGAAAACCACATGGCATCCATAATGATACGTCCGTCTTCACGATCTTGCTTGGAATACGATTTTGGATCACCCTGGTAAAAATTTTCCATAAAACCTAAACAGTGGTCCTTATCTCCGTGGGTGAGTATAAAAACGTCCAGATACGGATTGCCGTCTCTTCTTTGTATGGAATCCAGAAGATCTTTTTTGGCGTCAAATCGTGTTTTATCTGAATCGTCCTGAGACACAACGGTTATGTTGCAATCTACAATTATGGTTGTTTTGTCCTCCAGTGTAATGAGCGACATGTCGCCATTTTTTACCGGATAATATTTAATTTGAGGGTTCGAAGCTACTGGCATTTCTCAATGCTCCTTTCTGTTCTCAAATAAACTGCACATTCTGAAACGAAATTTTTAATTTTATTCATAATTCAAAAAAAATGGTTTGTTAGTTAATAATAATTCATTATTTTAAAACAAAACAATAGATAATCAAAATTTATTCGGTAGATTGGGCATTTTTTCTAAAATCATAAAACGTGCCACTTATTGGTCTCTGCCATTTCATCTTAACATTTCCTTTGTAAGCCGTTGTGTAATTTATCAGAACTATGACAAAATGTCGTAATTCTCTTTACTTCATTGAGAACTGCAATTTACAGCCGGCCTGAAATCTTACATTATGGTTGCATACAAATTCTCATTTTTAGTCTAACATAAATGATCTTTCAACCTTTTCTCCTTTTTCATAAGAGCTAATAAAGGGTAAACAGTGATAAACTTTCCTTGGAGCAATGGCAATATACTGTTACTATTACATATATTAAAAATAGAATGCAGCAAATTCACCGCTGTCATAATGTCTATTTTTATCTCTCTACAGAGATGTTAAAAGTGTTGTTTTTAAGAAATATATTCTAAAAAGATTTCAATACGGACAAACATTCTTAGTATAATTTTGGGGGACATTTAGCTCAGATATTTAATGTTATACCTCCCAAACGAAAGGTTATTTTTACTTTTTACCAAATGACAAAAACTGGATATATCACTTTTATTACATTTGTAACTATGACTGAAATGATAATTACATAATGCAATTTGGAAATTTGAACAACCAACAAATTGACTTCATTAATAGCAAAGCGATAGAATTGGAGCTTAGTAAAGAAGAATATTTTTCGGAAGCAGGTAAAATCGCCAAACAGGTAGGCTTTATTTTAGACGGCATCCTTCGAGTCTGCTATTATAATAACAAAGGAGAAGAAATCACGAAGTACTTTATAGATGAAAATAATTTTGTCGTGGATTTAGATAGTTTTGACAACAAAATTCCGTCGTCAGAGTATGTACAAGCCGTTACAGACAGCAGGGTCATTGTTTTTTCTGAACAAAACTGGCAAGAAATTACTAATACGATTGTTGGCTGGGAAAGTATCGTTAATAAAATCGTCAAAAAATCATTAATCCAAAAAATAGAAAGAAGAAGTCCTTTGGTTTCCGAAGATGCTACTACACGTTATTTGCATTTGTAAAAAAATTCCCTCAACTTATCAATCGTATTCCGCTTTCTTATTTGGCATCCTATTTGGGCGTTACACAATCATCATTAAGCCGTATAAGAAAAAGTATCAGGTAAAATACTTTTTGCCAAATGGCAAATACTTTCTTTTTTAAGTCAACAACCTTTGTATTGTTAAACTAAAAAAAAAGAATATGAAGACTGTATTAATCACAGGTGCTACAAGAAGTATTGGTTTAGAAACCGCTAAACAACTTATACAGAAAGGTCACTTTGTTTATCTGGGAAGCCGGAATCTTGAAAAAGGAGAAGAGACTGTAAAAGAGTTAAACAGTCAAGAACTGAAAACCGTAAGAGCCGTACAGATTGATGTAACCGACGTCGAATCAATTTTGGTTGCAAAGGACATTATAGAAAAGGAAAGCGAAAAACTGGATAGATTTTAAGCAATTAAAGCTGCTCCGTTATTCCTTTACAAAGTAAAGGAACAATCTGCTTTAACTACTCGGATAAACACCACCACTGAACGCCAAACATTGCCATACTTCAATCATCGGATGCTTTAATCACTTTATTTGCCATATCGTTGTCCACTTGTTAATAAGTATGTGATAGCATTTTTCTTCATAAATAGTATCAAAAAAATTTCTACAATCAAAAAAACATACTATATTTGCACCCGCAATCACAAAATGATTGTGTCTTACTGGAGGAATGGCAGAGCGGTCGAATGCGGCAGTCTTGAAAACTGTTGACTGTAACAGGTCCGGGGGTTCGAATCCCTCTTCCTCCGCCAGATGAAGTCCAAAAAATGACTTTAAAAAACTAAAAGCCTTTAAACACTCGTGTTTAAAGGCTTTTTCATTTGAAATGGTATCGAACCTTGATCAAAAAACAGTTACCTTCTTAGTTACCCTCTTTATTTTGATCTCTTTTTTAAATCTGGGTAACTGATTACATACTGAATTATGATCCATTGCTTTTAAGTATTCTATCTATCTTGCTGCTGTCATATAAAAAGATATCTCCCAGCTTTGTATAGGGAAGAATTCCGGTCTGTCTGTATTTTATAATAGTGTTATTGGACAGCCCAAACATCTTTTTTAAATCTTCGTTTCTGTAATATTCAGGTCTCAAGACTTTTCCCTGGCTGATTTTTGAATCAATTGTTTCCAGTCTTAAAAGTATAGGCTCTATTAATTGTTCTACTCTCATAACAAAAGAGAGCTTTCTTTCTTTTTTTGTCATCATTTAAGATTTAAATTTTATGCTAAACTTTTTTTATCCGGTTCTTACCAGCTCTCGATTCTTCTTTTCCTCTGCTGCAGTCTTGTGATAAGATCCTCTAAAAATATAATCTGCTTCTCTTTATAAGTGTAGCCCTTACATTCAGAAAACTGTCTGCTGATCGACTTGATTTTCGACTGCCCTTCTTCATCGCTAGCATATGTAAAATTATTTTCAATGAAGAGCTGGAATTTACTCCTATTGTTTTTTTCATCTCTCGCATCAAAAAACAATAACCCCTCATCCATTAAAATATAGAAAAGCTGGGCAAAATCTATTTTATTGTAAATGGATTTACATTTTTCTTTCGAAGAAACGAACTGCATTTTATTATCCTTGCCTCCTGCGCTGTACAGATTTTCTAACAAGCAAAGCCTTTCATCAAATTTTAAAACATCATTGAGCAACGTTGCTATCTTATCACCTTTCATCACATATAAATTTAATCATCACACTGTAAATGAAAATATATAATATTAAGTCTTTCAACCAGCGTCAAGATAGAAAGATCCGGATACAATCACTGTGCGGGAACATTTGTATAACAAATATATAAGACGGTTTTAAAATTAATTAGAAACTTGTAACTGTTGGAAGTGTTTGTCTCTTAATAGTGTAATCTTACACTTTAAAAGACAATCATTTAAATAACATTTGAAGAAGGGTGTACTTCGAAATTAAAAGCACAGCGAGGTTATTAATTATTAAAATAACAACATACGCTATTGACAAAATCAATATGATTTTTTTGAAGTACTTTGCTTTAAAATGGACCATAATTGGACCACCGCATTTGAAAACCCCAACAAAGTAAGGAAAGCTAATTTCTGCATCGGCAAATAGGCTTCACAAAACATCACAAAATAAAACAAAGAATCCCAGTTAAAATGTCATAAAACGGCATTTTAACTGGGATTTTTCTTTCTGCTTATATAGTTTTGTTTGTAGATAGTTTGTCCTTATTTGTACCACGATTGTACCACGAAAATATTTTTCCGAAAATGGATTTTTTTTTGGCCAAATCATGACACAATGAGACACACATAGACACAATGGGATACATACAGTAACATTCTATGAGTACGAACATCAAGATTAAGCGAATTTGCGAATTCTGTCAAAACGAATTCATCGCAAAAACAACAAAGACCCAATACTGTTCGCTAAAATGCAGCAGCAGGGCCTACAAAGCAAGGACAAGGCAGTCCAAAATCGATCAGAGCAACAAACAGACTGAGATTGCCAAAAATCCAATTCTTGAAGCGGTAAGGGTAAAAGATTTCCTCAGCATTAAACAGGCAGGTCTTCTTTTTGGAATAAGCAGAAGCACAATTTACAGACTCGTTAGCAGAGGACATTTGGACATCGGAAAGTTTGGCAAAAGAACAGTTATCCGAAGATGTGATCTTGACTCCTTTTTTGCAATTCCTGCTGAGGATTTACTTTTGAAACCAAAACAGCAATTTCCAGGTTTTGAAAATTCCTATACAATAACGCAGATTCAACAGAAGTTCAATATTTCTTCTGGCGCGCTATATAACTTGATTCAACGCCATGGAATTGCTAAATATGCGATTGGAAAATTTACCTATGTCGCCAAACAGGATATTGATATAATTTTTAATGCCGCGTCAAGATGAAAAATATAAATGTAACTCTTAGAAAAAGAACACTGCCAAGTGGAAAGATTACGCTATATCTTGATTTTTTTCCTGCGGTATATAATCCAAAAACTCGTGAATTTTCCCGAAGGGAATATTTAGGTTTATATATGGTTGCTAAACCAAAAAGTAATATTGAAAAAGAAATGAATTTAGAGAATTTCTGGAAAGCTGAAATTATCTGTGCAAATAGGCTTAATGAACTCAATAAGCAGCAAATATATACCCCATTTGAGCAGGAGCGGCTTCGTTTGATTGAGATCGGTAAAATGTCATTTCTAGAGTATCTAAAACTAACAGCCGAAAGTAAAATTGGTATTAACAGTGATATATGGAAGTCTGCAATTACCCACTTTGAAATGTTTCTTAAGAATGAAGATATATTGATGAATGAAATTGATGTTACAGTAATTGAAGATTTTAGGCACTATATCATGCGGGCAAAAAGTTTAAGAAAAAATAATAAACCTTTGGCTCAAAACACTGCCCTGTCCTATTTCAACAAAATCAAGGCCACTCTAAAAAAGGCATATAAAAAAGGATTATTACAAACTGATGTTAATGCTGCAGTTGAAAGTATCAAGGAACAGGAGTCCCAGAGAAATTTCCTAACTATGGAAGAAGCTTCAAAATTGTTTAGGACACCTTGCACGAAAGATGTTGTCAAACGCGTCAGCATGTTTTCTCTATTGACTGGAATTCGATATTCCGACATTTCTAAACTTACATGGGAAGAAGTGCAATACAGTAAGAATGAAGGTTATTATATAAGGTTTAAGCAGCAGAAAACTGACAGGCCCTTGACCCTACCTATTTCTGAGGAAGCGCTTGAATTCTTGGGTGAAAAGGGATTAGAGAAAGGGAAAATCTTTTTAAATTTAAAAAAATGGGATTTTGACCGCCTACTACCTATTTGGGTTAAAGATGCAGGTATTGAGAAACATATTACTTTTCACTGCTTTCGGCATACTTATGCTACATTACAAATGGCAGCAGGTACCGATATATTTACTGTCTCGAAAATGCTTGGCCACAAAAGTATAAAAACAACTCAGATATATACTAAAATCATTGACGAGAAAAAAAGGGAAACAACTAACAGGATAACATTCAGACTTGGATAGATGCTAATTAATATGGATTTAAGAAATTCAAAATAAATATGGAGTTAATATAAAAAAACCTCTAAATCTAATAGTGCAGAGGTTTGTAATTTATGTTCTTACGAACCTGTTTACGAACAACTTTATAAAAGATTTAAAGATAATTTCAATGAGATGATAATGATTACATTAAAAAGGTTAATTAATTGTACTAAAAAAAAATCTTATATTCGCTTGAAAAAGAGCTACCTTATAGCTCAAAGCCACCTTAAAAAGTTGTATTGATGCCCTTTTATTGCTGATATAACAAAGTTAGCAGTAATGCCACTGCACGACAGGAAACTATTTCAAATAATCCAAATTAAGTAAAATGAAAATAATAGCTTTAATCGGAAAAGATAAATGTGGAAAAACTGAAACATTAACTACCGTTTACTTTAAAATTCTTGATAATAAAGGAGATTCTACATGTAGAAAAACAGAAGGTAATCCAATATTTAAAGATTTCTCAGATATTGTAAAGTATAAAGGTTTAAGAGTCGCATTCTTTACGATGGGAGATTATTCCACTATAACAACAAAAATAATAAAAGAATATAATGCTCTAAATGTAGATGTTTTGATTCTCGCAAGTAATACTAAATTTGTAAAACCCATTGAACTAATAAAAAAGCATAATAATGAATTGATAAACAAAACAATTACAACAACTAATAAAAAAAATCAGAAAACAAAAAATGACTCAGATGCTAATAGGATTTTTGGTTTAATTTAAAATTTAATCTGTAATATCTGACTTAACCTTTAACTAAAAAATTTATGAAAATATTATTATCCATTACATTATTAACTTTTTCACTGATTTCATCAGCTCAACACGCATTGGGTAATTATGCCCCAGGAGGATATTATGATCAAATAGAATTGAAGAAAAAAGCTGAACAAGATTTAGCAACAAAAATGTATTTAAAAACTATTAAAGCTAAAGAGCGATTAGCTCATGGTAAGAGTTTAAGTAAATCTGAACAAGAAGCTTTAGATTGGACTGAAGCACAGATTAATAAACGTAAATCAGACAGTATTAAGAAAATTGATGACAAATTAGCAATTAACCTTGAAAAAGAAAAGTTGAAATTAGACCGTAAAATTTCTACTTTGAATAGATTGGTAGAAGAGTATGGTACAATCTACGTCACTTCAGATAGTTATAATTACGACTGGACTAAAGAAGACGAAGAATACTTAACCCCAGAAAACAAAGAAAAGATGGCAACTTACAATGCTAAAATAGCTAAAGAAAAGAATGAGAAAAAAAAATTCAACATTTCCTTTGTCGAAAATTTTAAAATTAAATATAAAGATCACGTGATTAAATGCTATAAAGAAAACAAGGACTACATCTTATATTCAACTGACATTAAAACTGAATACCTTAAAGAATATGAAAAAGCCTTGGGTTATAATTATTCTGCTGGATATGATTACCCAGATGAGAATATTAGAGAAGTTATGATAGAAATTATAGAAGATTTTAAGAATTCAAAAGAGTACAAAGATGGCGAAGCTAGAAAAGATTCTAGGATGAGAGAGGGTATATCAGAATTAAATAAGGCTCAAAAACAATATAATTATAATATGACTCATTTAGAGAAGTATTCAACTCCTGAATTGAGGAAGATGTATATTTATTTCAGTGATAAAAAAAGTTTTCAAACAGAAGCGGAATTGGTTAGAATTGAATTATTAAATAGGAAGTAAAAAGTTTGTCGAGGCAAGATAAACTTATACAGCACTACTGCTAATAAGTAAGACTTCTTGCTGGGTCTTGCAGACCGCATGAAGTTTCACTTATTGGGTACCACTTTATGCGTTATATTGTTAGTTTTCTCTCTGAGTTTTATAATTTAAAAATTCAATCAAGTTCTCTTTAAGATATTGTGATAAAATGCGAATTCATAAAGAAATTCTTCTTGTTTAGTATCTTCAATGGGATAAATTAATTTGGATATGCAAACAAAAACTGGAGAAAAAGTTAAGCTACATTTTTATAATTAGTTAGTTTATTAAATTCTTCAATTGTTTTATAGTTCAAAGCCGAATGTCTTCTTTTTTTATTATACCAAATTTCGATGTATTCAAAAATTTCAAGTTCCATCTGTTCTCTAGAAATCAATTTACTTCCATAAACCAATTCCGTTTTTAAAGATTTGAAAAAACTTTCAGCAACCGCATTATCCCAGCAGTCTCCTTTACGGCTCATACTTCTTGTGATATTTTTATAAGAATCCAATACATTAGTAAATTTTTTATTGGCATATTGGATTCCTCGGTCAGAATGGAATATTAATTCACTTGCAATTGTTCTGTTCTTTACTGCCATTTTCCAAGCCGTCATTGTAGTTTGTTTAGTGCTTAGTCCATTGCTTAAACTCCAGCCGACTATCTTTCTGTCAAATAAATCTAAAATGATGGTCAGATATAAAAATCCATCCTTTGTCTGTATATAGGTGATATCTGAAACCCAAGCCTTTGTTGGTTCGGTTACTGTAAATTCTCTTTTCAGGATATTTGGCACAACAAAATGATTATGTTTTGAATTGGTTGTTACTTTGAATTTTTTACTCAATTTGCTGTACAATCCTAACTGCTTCATGTATTTAGCTACAGTTATTCTGGATATCTGATATCCTTGGCTTTGGAGTTCCAGAGTAATTCTTGGGCTTCCATATCGTTGTTTAGCATTAAAGTATATTGACGTAATTTCTTCTTTAATCAGAGCAGTCTTCCTCTGTCTTTCTGATAGAATCTGTCGCTTCCAATTATAGTAGCTACTTGGACTTATTTTTAAAACTTTGCACATCTTTTCAATCGAATATATTTTTTCATGGTCTTTTATGAAAAGATAAATCATCGACCTCCCTTGGAAAAGATGCTTATAGCCTTTTTTAGAATATCACGTTCTAATTCTGTTTCTTTTAATTTTTTTTCAAGCTCATGGATTTTTTCCTGTTCAGGGCTAAGTTTTAATTTTCCTTTCCCAGGAAAACTTCCTGTTCCAAATTCTTGGTAATCCTGACGCCATTTGTAAAGCAAAGGTGCTGTTATTCCAAGTTCCTTGGCTAATTGTGAGATATTATCTCTTTCATAACTTAATTGGACTGCTTTCTCTTTAAAATTGCGGTCATAAGTTTTACGATTATCTTTCATGCTCTAAAGTTAAGATTTAGTTCTTAACTAGAACTCCATGCTAAGTTAGCACATCCAATTCCGTTTTTAAAGATTTGAAAAAACTTTCAGCAACCGCATTATCCCAGCAGTCTCCTTTACGGCTCATACTTCTTGTGATATTTTTATAAGAATCCAATACATTAGTAAATTTTTTATTGGCATATTGGATTCCTCGGTCAGAATGGAATATTAATTCACTTGCAATTGTTCTGTTCTTTACTGCCATTTTCCAAGCCGTCATTGTAGTTTGTTTAGTGCTTAGTCCATTGCTTAAACTCCAGCCGACTATCTTTCTGTCAAATAAATCTAAAATGATGGTCAGATATAAAAATCCATCCTTTGTCTGTATATAGGTGATATCTGAAACCCAAGCCTTTGTTGGTTCGGTTACTGTAAATTCTCTTTTCAGGATATTTGGCACAACAAAATGATTATGTTTTGAATTGGTTGTTACTTTGAATTTTTTACTCAATTTGCTGTACAATCCTAACTGCTTCATGTATTTAGCTACAGTTATTCTGGATATCTGATATCCTTGGCTTTGGAGTTCCAGAGTAATTCTTGGGCTTCCATATCGTTGTTTAGCATTAAAGTATATTGACGTAATTTCTTCTTTAATCAGAGCAGTCTTCCTCTGTCTTTCTGATAGAATCTGTCGCTTCCAATTATAGTAGCTGCTTGGACTTATTTTTAAAACTTTGCACATCTTTTCAATCGAATATATTTTTTCATGGTCTTTTATGAAAAGATAAATCATCGACCTCCCTTGGAAAAGATGCTTATAGCCTTTTTTAGAATATCACGTTCTAATTCTGTTTCTTTTAATTTTTTTTCAAGCTCATGGATTTTTTCCTGTTCAGGGCTAAGTTTTAATTTTCCTTTCCCAGGAAAACTTCCTGTTCCAAATTCTTGGTAATCCTGACGCCATTTGTAAAGCAAAGGTGCTGTTATTCCAAGTTCCTTGGCTAATTGTGAGATATTATCTCTTTCATAACTTAATTGGACTGCTTTCTCTTTAAAATTGCGGTCATAAGTTTTACGATTATCTTTCATGCTCTAAAGTTAAGATTTAGTTCTTAACTAGAACTCCATGCTAAGTTAGCACATCCAGATAAGTCCCTCCAAGGCTTCTGTTAAATCAGTATAAGGATTCATGTTTTAATTATTTTTTTTAGTTTCATATCTCTAAAAAGTCATCTAAACGGATTCTATTTAGAGGTAACTTAAAGGTAATCATTTTACTCGGGCTGAATTTTATACAGTCCAAAAAAGGCTCATTTGCACAAATATTTGACTGGATAATGTAAAATCAAAATACTTTTATGACCTCATTAGAATATTAAGTTTTGTAAAATCGGCAATTTTTCTTCTATATCTGCGATCATAAACAGTACCATTTTAGAAAAACCAGCCATTTGTATTCTTCTGGACAAACTTGAAGTCTGTATTACTTTTGATTTAATTTTTGAATGAAGCTTTAAAGGTTTTACAAAGAAATAATCATAAAGCCTATTATAATCGTAATCAGGATTCGATTTTATCTCCTGTATTTGTTCCCCGTACAGGGCTAATCTGTTCGTTAAGAGTTTTTCGACATCTTTGATTTGATTCATTAAATTATGATTTTCGAGATAAAAAATAAGCAGCGTCAGCAATTGATTCCATAATTCATTTTGCTGTTTTATATTGCTTTTTTGTAGTGTTACCACACAATTAAAAAAAAGTACTTCAAAAGATCCTTTCTGACTGATTTTTTGAAAATTGTTTATTTTCTCTACTTCTGAAAAGGCTATAACAAATAAAGATTGCGCTATATTGTAGGGAGAATACCCATTTGACAAAATAGTTCTTTGCATGTTATGATTACTTTTATCAATTAATTTCTGGAGTATCTGTTGATCAAAACTACTGTTGTGAAAACTTTGAAGATCGTTTAGTATAAGATTAAAAATCAAGTACTGATTTAAATTATCCAAAAAAATCCATTCTCTTCTTTGGCTATTGTTTTCAATGGTATTGGATTCGATAATAATGGAAATTATACCAGAATATTGAGCAAAAAAAACAGCAATAGCCCCTCTTAAATTAGACGAAAATAATGTTATGTCATCCTTACCATCATTTTCTACCACCAGCTCTTTGTCCAGCTTTAGCAATAAATGAATTAGTATTGAGAATTTTGAAGTTACCTGTGCCTTTTTTTTTCGAATCGTATTATAAATGATACAAAAAAGTATCGTTAAAAAGCCAATACTGTAAAGAGTCCACATGATATTAAATTTTAGAAAGGTGAAGGCTGATTTTTAGACAGCGTTAAAACGGTGCGGTTTATATACGGAAATAAAGCAACTACAATAAGGGTTACAATCAGCATTGCGCAAATCATCTCATAATAATCAATCGCATACCTAATGTGATTTTGCGCATTAATAGAATTAATTAATACTTTATTGGCGGCCTTTGCAGCGTAATGTGGGGTCGCTCCGTCTTGAATCAGTGCTGTTTTAAAATTATTTACAGATTGTTGGGCGACAGGGTTAAGATTAGAAATCTTATCCTGAAAAGTATTAAAGTGTTTACTTTTAGCATATAGCTCAAAGTAATTCATTAAACCAATACTGACATAAAAACCAAAACATCTCATAAACAAACACATTCCTGCCGACGTCACACTCAATCGCTCTGGCACAGAGGAAACCATGAAAATAATAGAAGGCGTCATTAAAGTTCCAACACCTAGTCCCTGCACGAGTAGTGGCGCATAAAAGTTATTTTCATTGGCTTGGGTGGTAAAAAGAAAAATCATCCAGGCATGATACAGCAGTAATAAGGAAAAACCGTAAATCCATAACAAACGTATCGGACGATGTTGCAATACAAAAACACCAGAAATAATCACACCAATTATGATTCCCAAAACATTAATTAAAGTGATCTGTCCAACATGAATAGGATCTAATTTTAAAACAGTCAAAAAATACGTTGTGGTAATCGAAAAAGCAAAACGACAGATGTAAAAAATTACAATTATAAGTGCTCCGATTTTGAAATTCCTGTATTTAAAAACCTCTAAATCAAAATAAGGACGCTTTAATCTGGTTTGTCTCACAATGAAAAGACCTCCGAAAATAACGATCGAAATTACACTCCAAAAAATGCGTTTATCCTCCAGCCAATAATATTCCTGACCATAAACCATGATATAACCTATAAGACAAATTGAAATGGCATAGAATAAAAAACTCGCCCAATCTAATTGATACAAAGGAAATTTAACATCCAGCCTGACATTGTTCATAAATAAAAGAAGGGCTATAAGACTCGGTAAATACGAAAACATGGCACATTTATATACAATATTAAAATCAAAGGAATCGATGATTTGTGCCGTTATAAAATTATTAAAAGGAATCATGCAAACCAGCATTCCAAAAAATATAGAGTACCCAATAACCCGTGCCCGCTCTGTTCTCAAACGTGCATAAATAAGTGCTAAGGATAAATTTACCGTCATTGTAAAAGCCATTCCCTGAATAAACCGGAAAATGAATAAAACAGTCATCTCTTTTGTACTGTAGCAGATATAAGAGCTTATTATCTGGATAATGGTAATTACTATAAAATATTCCTTTGCTGCCAGAAATTTAAAAAATCGTCTTTCCAGAGAAAAAAAACTAACATAACCGGCATAAAATAAAGCCACTGAAAAATACACGTCGTAAGTTTCGCTTCCTGTATTGCCAGCAGCGGCATTGATATTTGCCATGGGTAGAAAAAACAAAACCAAACTGGGAAGCAGTACAATAAAGAGTGTTATTTTGATCAACCACTCCGGAACCCATTTTTTAAATAAAAATCCTTTTGGAAGCATTTTAGTTTTGTTTTTTAGCAATTGAAACATTTACGTTCATTCCTGCTTTTAGTAAATCAGCTTCGTTTTTCGGGTTTGTAACACGTATTCTTACTGGAACTCTTTGCACAATTTTCACATAATTCCCAGTTGAATTATCCGGAGGAAGCAGCGAAAAACTAGAACCTGTAGCGGGCGAAAAAGAGATTATAACACCCCTGAAGGTTTTCTCCGGATACGCATCAGCTACAAAACAGGCCGTATCACCTAATTTCATCGAGCCTACTTGTGTTTCTTTATAATTAGCCACCACCCATTTATCGGTTTCTGCGTTAACAATATACGCTAATACTTGCCCGGCATCGATCATCTGGCCTTTCTCAACGGTTCTTCTCCCCATAAAACCATCATAAGATGCCGTAACTGCCGTATAAGTGACATCTAATTTATGACGATCCAACAACGCTTCAAGTCTTGTTATTTCAGCCTTAACAACTGCTTCTTGCGACTTTGCATCGTTTATTTCAGATAATGATGCCTGATATTTATCAGTAGTCGCCTGCCTTTCAGCTACAGCTATATTGTAGGCAGCTTCAATAGTTTCTAATTTCTGAGGTGTTGCTGATTCTGCCTGAACTAATTTTTTATATCGGGTATAGTCCAAATCTTCTTTTCTTAATTCAGCTTTAGCCACATTAATCTTTGATAGATTTACCTTGGCTGTTTTGTTAAGTGTTAACACTTTACTTTGCCAAACTTCAAGTTGGGCTTTTGCATTTAAGAGTGCCGCTTCTGTTTGCTGCTCTTGAATACGATATTCCCTGCTATCAATAATCAAAAGAGTATCCCCTTTTTTTACTGGCTGATTTTCTTCAAATTTAATTTCAGTGATAAATCCTCCTGCTCTGGAAATCACGGGATTTATATACTCCTGAACCTGAGCATCATTTGTTTTTTCATTTTTGTAAATATCCCATAAGGATGCAATACCCCAAATACTTAAAATGCATGTTATGCCTATTGCAATCCAACCTGTTATTTTGGTTATTAATTTGTCTGTAACGGTATACGTGTTTCTATTTTTCATTTTTTATAGTGTTCCTAAAACATTTTGAAGTTGATAGTATTGAATTTGTGCTGCTATTTTTGCTGAAGCGAAATCAAATTTGCTTTGCAATAATTGAATATCGGCATCCAGGAGATCTGTAATAAGTGCCGTTTGATTAAAGTAGTTTTGTTTTACAATCCTTGCATTCTCATCTGATTGAGCTACATCGTTCTTGGCTACATCAATTTTTATGAGTGATTCTTTAAAGCGCAGATAGTTTTCGTAAACCTGTTGTCGTATTTTATCATCGATGTCATGATGTTCTACTTCTTCCTTTTCTAAATTCAATTGAGCTACTCTTACTTTTGGTCTGTTGATATAAAGCTCTGAAATTGGTATCGATGCTCTCACTCCAAAAATTCCAAGAGTATAATTACTAGGAGAATAGGGATACAGAAAAATTTGAGGGTTGGCCAGATAAAATTCACCATACATTCCAATTTTTGGTTTTACATTGGCTTTAGTACTTTTGAGCTCTATTTTTCTTAAATTGACTGTCTTTTCTGAAATATGATAATCATATGATTTATTCTTTGCTACTTCCAAATAACTTTGATAAGATTGCAATTCAAATAATTCAGGATCTAGTTCCTGATACGGATTTACCAGTTCCAAATCAGGCAGCCCAATTAAAATATTGAGTTTTTGATTGGCAATGGCAATATCATTTTCAATTTTAACAAGCATCATTTTCTGATTGGATAATTTGAGTTCTACTCTCAGGACATCACTTTTTAAAATCACACCATTTTTATAAAGCGCTTTAATTTCCAGTAGTTGTTTTTCCTGATTAGCAATATCTTTGATCATGAGTTCTTTAAAAATATGACTCCTTTGCAAATTCAGATAATAGACTGCTCCTTGTAATTTGATTTGTGAAACCGTCATCTCTTTTTGCACTTTGGCAATTTCAAACAGCGTCTTTTTCTTATCTATTTTTAAGTTTAATTTATTTCCGTTGTAAATATTCAGGTACATATCTGTACTTACTTTATACAACCAGTGAATCACTTCATGTTGGGTCGGTTTACTAAAAAGGCCGTTTTCATAAACCGGAATATTGGTGGCATATTCATAATTTCCTTTTAGATTAATTTCAGGAAGACGCTCGATTTTGGTTTCTGAAATTTCTTCTTCAGCAATGTTTGATTCTAAGCTATTCAAGTGAATTTTCTTGCTGTTATCAATCACATTTTTCCACATCTGATCTATCGATAATGGAGTTGATTCAGGGCTTGGAATCAATTTGTTTTGGGAGAAAAGTAATGAGGATTGTAAGGTTAAAAAGAAGCAAATCAGTTTTTTTGATGTATCGACAAACATTATAATTTTATTTTAGACCACAAAGATATAATCCAAAAGCCTCTTACTATTTATACAAAATAGACGATTATTTAATCATTCAAGCCAATGTTAATTTTAGTTGTTATTCGACCGAAAAGTTCTTTTACTTTTGTTTGAAATAGCTTTTGCTCTAAGTAAAATTCCTATTATAAATTGCATTTTGTATATTTGATATAACCCTCAGTATAAACCATATTCTCATGAGCCTAATTGCTTCTTTACCTGAAATCGACAATTTATCATCCTCTGTTTTTGTGATGCATGAGCGCTTTGAAAAATTCATTCCGCACCACAGTCATACTAAAGGGCAATTGTCATATGTGGAAGGAGGATTAGCGTATCTGCAGATAAATGACCGGAATTATGTAATTCCCGCAAGGCATTATTTTTGGGTTCCTCAGGGATTAACACACATTTTAAAAATTGGGCATTCGGGAACCGTTTTGCGTTCCTTATTTTTTTATACCCATGATGATGACAAACATCCTTTTTATTCAGAGGTAGGCATCTATCCTATTAATGACCTGCTGATGGAAATGATTAAATATTCTGAGTCTTGGGATGGGCATATACTCCCGGGTGAGAGTCGTTATCTTTTTTTATCAGTCATTAAAAATATTCTCCCTGAAATAAGTGCCAAGAGACTTCCAATTGCATTGCCTTTTACAGAAAATGAGCGTATGAAGCCTATCTTAGAATGGATTCAGAACAATATATCAGATACCCATTCTCTGCATAGTATAGGCTCTCAGTTTGGATTAAGTGAGCGTACTTTATCTCGCTTGTTTCAGTCTACTTTAAACACTTCCTTTTTACAATACCTGAAATTACTCCGAATGGTAAAAGCTATCGAACTAATGTTACAAACCGACTTATCTATGAGCGAAATTGGATATACAGTTGGATATGGCAGTTTGCCTGCTTTTAGCAATACTTTTTACCAGTTAACCAATTTTAGACCATCCGATTTTAAAAAGAACTTTTAAGATGAAAACGATAACTATAAAAAGAGTTTACGACAACAAAACCGCTGATGGATCTTATCGGATATTGGTCGATAGATTGTGGCCACGCGGAGTAAGAAAAATAGACTTACAGATTGATGAGTGGGACAAAGAAATTACGCCTTCGCCCGAACTCAGAAAATGGTTTGACCACAAAGAAGAACGTTTTGAAGAATTTTCTAAGCTCTACATCCAGGAATTAATGGCTAAAACCGATGAAATAAACAGAGTAAGATCCATTGCAAAAAATGAGGATGTAACTTTACTATATGGGGCAAAAGATCCAGAGATAAATCACGCTATAATTTTGCAGCATTATTTATTGAAATAAAAAACGAGCATCTACTCCTTAATCATCCTTGAAATAAAGCTATAAAACGAACAATGGATGTGCTAACTTAGCATGGAGTTCTAGTTAAGAACTAAATCTTAACTTTAGAGCATGAAAGATAATCGTAAAACTTATGACCGCAATTTTAAAGAGAAAGCAGTCCAATTAAGTTATGAAAGAGATAATATCTCACAATTAGCCAAGGAACTTGGAATAACAGCACCTTTGCTTTACAAATGGCGTCAGGATTACCAAGAATTTGGAACAGGAAGTTTTCCTGGGAAAGGAAAATTAAAACTTAGCCCTGAACAGGAAAAAATCCATGAGCTTGAAAAAAAATTAAAAGAAACAGAATTAGAACGTGATATTCTAAAAAAGGCTATAAGCATCTTTTCCAAGGGAGGTCGATGATTTATCTTTTCATAAAAGACCATGAAAAAATATATTCGATTGAAAAGATGTGCAAAGTTTTAAAAATAAGTCCAAGCAGCTACTATAATTGGAAGCGACAGATTCTATCAGAAAGACAGAGGAAGACTGCTCTGATTAAAGAAGAAATTACGTCAATATACTTTAATGCTAAACAACGATATGGAAGCCCAAGAATTACTCTGGAACTCCAAAGCCAAGGATATCAGATATCCAGAATAACTGTAGCTAAATACATGAAGCAGTTAGGATTGTACAGCAAATTGAGTAAAAAATTCAAAGTAACAACCAATTCAAAACATAATCATTTTGTTGTGCCAAATATCCTGAAAAGAGAATTTACAGTAACCGAACCAACAAAGGCTTGGGTTTCAGATATCACCTATATACAGACAAAGGATGGATTTTTATATCTGACCATCATTTTAGATTTATTTGACAGAAAGATAGTCGGCTGGAGTTTAAGCAATGGACTAAGCACTAAACAAACTACAATGACGGCTTGGAAAATGGCAGTAAAGAACAGAACAATTGCAAGTGAATTAATATTCCATTCTGACCGAGGAATCCAATATGCCAATAAAAAATTTACTAATGTATTGGATTCTTATAAAAATATCACAAGAAGTATGAGCCGTAAAGGAGACTGCTGGGATAATGCGGTTGCTGAAAGTTTTTTCAAATCTTTAAAAACGGAATTGGTTTATGGAAGTAAATTGATTTCTAGAGAACAGATGGAACTTGAAATTTTTGAATACATCGAAATTTGGTATAATAAAAAAAGAAGACATTCGGCTTTGAACTATAAAACAATTGAAGAATTTAATAAACTAACTAATTATAAAAATGTAGCTTAACTTTTTCTCCAGTTTTTGTTTGCATATCCAAAAATTATATTCATACAAAAGTATACGATAAACTAAAGGCCTTTTTTGATGATTTATATGCTTATTATTATATATTTGATGATAATAAACCCACGAAGTTTATCAGTTACCATTTATTTTAGAAAATCTGTATATGAAAGAAAATTGGTTATTTATTAAAACTCCAGACCACTATGGAAAACCCGAAATAATAGAATTTAATCAAAATGAAATTAAACATTTTTGGGTTGAAAAAGGTAGAGATATATCTTTAGTAAAAATTGCCAAAGAAAATACAAATGAACAAATAAGCAAAGTAAAACTTAAACGTATAAATCTGAATCGGGTTCGATTTTTTCGCAATGGGAAAATTTACAAAGTCTTAAGTGATAATGAATCTGTAACAGAAGATTGCATATTCGAAAATGATTATGAAAAACTAAGTGCAACTGAAACCAAACTAACTGAAAATGAAATTCAGAAATTGAAATTTGAATTTAATTGGAATGGTGAAAAAATGAATATACGTTTTAATGAAGATTTGGATTCGCCAGTGATACAAGAAATAAACAAACGTTTAAACAAAGAAGGAAGTAGAATTTTACTTGAAAAACTAGATGACACTTTATTTCTTTCATTTTACTCAGATATTTATCATGACAAACTGATTCCGATAAAATATATTGATAGGAAAAAGATGATTTTATACGGTTTCCCAAAGGAGCCTTATGAAATTGTTTGCCCTATAATAGAATAAAAAAACATCTGGTAACTGAAAACACACAATTTCGTAATTCAAACAACTAGTAATAGCGTCATAACGTTAGTTAAAATTTCATATAACCAAATCAAATAATGCTCTTCAAAAAGAAAAAAGTCACACCTAAAGAATTTTCTAAAAAATTCAGAGATAAACCGATTTTTAGTCTCAGTTAAACAACAATAAATAGGCAGATAATACAATTTGTTTTGTGACAAAATCAATTGAAAAGTAGAAAATAAAAACAAAATTTTCAGAATTTTATGAAGCTCTAGCTTTGAGATAGAGTGGGGTCGAGCCTAAAAAAAAAAGATAATTTACAGTGTTTTTCTAAAAGTTTCGAACCTAAACTTGCTAGAACTTGGTTTTGCTGGTATTGTTTATTTCAATATTAGCATGTGCCACGATTCTGCCATAAAACTTAGACTTGTTATATATCTTAAAAATTGCTTAATTTTTTGTGGTAAAAAAGGTAGCCAGTCCAAACCTATATTGCCACGATTTTGCCATAAAAATCATATAACAACACATTTATGAAAAAAAAAGATATGTTAACTTATTGTAAGTGAATATTGTAATTCTTATTAATGGTGAAATTAAATAAAAAAAGCCAAACTTAGCTAATACAATTTTGCCTATCTATAAATTAATTCTCCATAAATTTACATATCTAATTTAATTTAGATGATATGAATTAAAATTAGAATCAAAGTCATTCAAAATCATTAAAATTTATTTAAGTATGGAATCATTTAAATTTGAAGATCTTCCCAATCTAATTGGAGAATTATTTGTAAAAATCGAAAATATTGAAAAACTTTTGCAAGAAAATATATTACATAGTACTACTGTAGTGGAAGATGAGCTTCTTACCGTTTCTGAAGCAGCAAAATTATTAAAATTGTCTGTAGCGACTGTTTATACTAAAGTTTGCAGGAATGAGATTCCTGCTAATAAGCAGGGAAAACGTCTGTACTTTTATCGTAAGGAATTACTGGAATGGATCAAATCTGGCCGTATTAGAACTATCTCTGAGATAAAGAAAGATGTTGAAACAAATTCAAATTTTAAACAATTAGGCAGGTGAATTTTTAAATATTATAATAGTACTTAAGTTTTAAACGTGGTTTCACATATTAAAATACTTGTTGCAATATTCCGATGCAGAAGTTAATATTCCATATTTTAAAAGGTTTCTCAACTTTAGTGGTACAATTATGGTCCAATTTAAAGCAAACTATCGAAAAATAAAACAAAGTATCCTTATTGAGATAACAAAAACCCATGGGAGTTGTTTAATACAAACATAATACAAATTTTGAATATACAAGGTATTGGAAGAGTATGATTTACAAATATGATTGTTGGTTGTGCTTTGGGAATGTTTAAAACTAGAAAAGGTCAAAAAAACTAAATGTTAAATTTATAATTTCGACCTTTTTTCAATATCATTTTTCATTTCTGTATAGGTTTTTACCCGACCCGATTTAATCCACTTCATTAACTCATGCCTGTAAAAATAAATACGTTTCCCTTTCTTATTAACTGGGATTTCCTTCCTACATACTTTACTATAGATTGTGGCTACAGATAGATTTAGAAGTTTTGATGCTTGTTCAACATTCAAAAGTTCATTTTTATTTTCTTCTGTAATAGATATTCTCAAAATAAGCTTTTCCAAGTGCTCTAGTTTATCATGAAGTTTGTTCATCATGATAGGTATTTGATCAAAAGTAAATGGTTTCATAGTATACTTTTATTAAACGTCATCTAAAAGTATACTTTAACTATATTGCTAGAAATTAGATGTCGTCAAATGGAATATTTTGGCTTTTAATTTCTAATGATTAAGATCTTAATTAAAAGAATCCTTATAATATCACATTTGTTTAATTGCTTTTATTAAATAAATGTAATTTTATATCATAAAAGATATATTTGTCAATAGCTCTTTCTTACGGATTGGTTATTAAATATAATAAAAATATGAAAGAAAGAATAATTGCCGAAATTAACAATAAAGTCAAAAAGATAGACTGGTCATGTCTGGCGGAAGATTGCCTTGAAAACTGCATTAATTCTCATTTTTTACAAAAAAAGGGATATTAAATAGGTTAAGTGAGAATGGCTTTCTAATCGAAGCCAGAATGATTGACCCAAATCACTGGGTCAAAAAAGGAAAGCCAATTGAATTTGTTCGTGTGGGACTCAACAAAGCTCTATCATTGGAGGTGTTTTGTAAGAAGCATGACAGTGAAATTTTCAAATCTATAGAGTCTTCCAATCCTGACTTTACATCTCTTAACAGTTTTTTATTGTTTAGCTACCGGGTTACTTGTGCCGAGCTGCGAAAAAAACAAATCAATTTTACCACTTATATAGAAGTGTTTCAAGACCAAAGATTAGACGATGAAGTAAATAAAGATGTGATTTTGCAATTATGCAATGGTCACTACCTTGGTATTGTAGAATTATTAAAGATAAAAGCGATTTTTGAAGAGGAGATTAAACAAAACACTTCTTCTTTTATTTACCACACTTATATATATGATAAAATAGATGTTTATGCTTCGGCTATTTTTAGTCCAATGGATAACAATATATCAAACTCTAGCCAATTGGAGGAATTAGAAAATGTATATATACATATTATTCCCAGAGAGGATGATACAATAATTTTAATTGGTTATCATAAAAATTATTCAACACCTTGGATTGAAAGCTATGTCCAATCATGGAATAATCTGGGTATTGAAGAGTTAGAATACAAACTGACAGATTTATTTGCGGCAAGGATTGAGAATTGGGGAATGTCTGAAAGGCTTTTTAAGGAAATAAAGGATGAAAACATGGAGAAGTATATTGAGTTCATTAAGACCCACGCAATGGATGTTTCCCAAGATCTACATGCAAATTTTAATCTATTCGAAAAATAAATGATTCTAACGACTAGTGCTGTGTTAAATAAATTATTGCACAATAGTAGGAAGGAATAAATCAAGTACTTTTTTATAACGGACATGGTATGGAAGCTTAAATAATTATCAAACTTAAAAAAAACAGGTATGACACCATCTGAAAAATACGTAGCTGATCTATGCGAAAAATCGTTTCTGCCATTTTGGAGTTTTCCCAATCCAATAGGAAAGAAAGGCAAAGAGCTTTGTGATGTCCTGATTATCTGCGGCAACATAGTTATTATAATTTCGGTTAAGGATATTAGGGTTTCCGAGCATAATGATGTGATGATTCAGTATGACAGATGGGTCAAAAAAGCCATATACGATTCCATTGATCAGATACACGGCGCCGAGAGATATCTTAGTACAGTTGAGGAAGTGCTTCTCAAAAACAGAGACATTGCAGTAAAGCTTCCAAGTGTAGAGTCGAGAATTACCCACAGGATCGCAATCGCTTTTGGAAGTCCTGAATCTTTTCCATTACCGACGGGAGAATTTGACAAGGGATATATTCACGTTTTCGATGAAAGATCGACTGCAACGATATTAAGCGAACTGGATACCATAGTAGATTTTACCAATTACCTGAGCGCTAAAAAGGATTTTTTATCTGATAAAACAATGTTGCTGCCAAGTGAAGTTGATTTTCTTGCCTATTATCTTCAGACAGGATTAGATTATGATCTTCCGCAGGGTACAGTCATTGCAGGAGAAGATCTTTGGAAAGATTATATTAGAACTTCTGAATATGTCAAATGGCAGGACGATATTACAGTTAGTTATATATGGGACTTTATAATTCAGCAAATTCACAAATCTCATATAACCGAGAGTACTTCCAAAGAAAAGAGGGAAGAAATGGAGGAAGCAATCAGAACAATCAATCTTGAGTCGCGGATGAACAGGATTGAACTCGGCAGTGTTCTGGAAAACACAATTAAAAACAAGTTGAAGGGGCGCATGTTGAAACCTTTAGATAATGCCGAACATACGTATGTTTTTATGCCTCTATCGGATAAAAACTGGGAAGAAAAGGAAATTGAACTGGAACTGAGATGTATGGTAGCGAGGTATGAAAATCCAACTGCAAAAAAGATTATTGGAATTTCAATGGGCAGCAATTCCAGTGGGGATAGCTGTTTTGACCTATTCACGTTTTATCTTCCTGAAATCGATGAGAATTTCGCAAAGTTGGTTCAGGAAATAAAAAATGAATATGGATATTTTGCAAATCCGGTTATTTCTCGTAGTAAGGATTTCAGAAAATAATGTTACGGTACTTAAACACATGAAAAAATTATATCGAGTTAATAATTTAGTTTATGAAAGATCATGATAACCATGCAAAGAGGGACGATAATTGAGAAGTTAGGCGCAGTTTTCAACTTCAAAAGGCCTGTTATATTTAATTAAAAATAATGGATTATTTCAGATCCTGCAGATAATACTTAAAATCAATAAGATCTTTTTCGATGCCGCAATACACCTTGGTATTATATAATTTATCCAATCCTAATTCTATAATTTCAAATTTTCGTTTTTTATCAGTAAAAAAAATATCAGATGCGAACAGACCATTTGTTATTCTCATTATGTCTATGTGATCACTTACGTTTTCCTGTTTATGCTTAACTGTCAGATATGCCCCTAATGAGAATCGTATATTCAATGTTGGGATTCTAGTAAAGCCATTTACTTTAAGTTCATTTAAAAACTGTGTGAAATGAATTTCCTTAAAAGAATGTCGGTGAGCCAACTGAAACAATAGCTGATCAATCCAATTGGGAAACTCATGTGTTCCATAATTATCGGGTCTTATGTAAATCTGTTTTTTCTTGATACAAAACTCCAGTCTTTCGATAAAATTTTCAACCTCGATGTTTTTTATTGCTTGTAAAAACTTATTTTCAACTTTCTTTTCAGTTTTTCCATCTGTAATTTTTCTAATGGCATTTTGAGATTGAACGTGGTAATTAATACTTTCATTAAAAACTTTATTAACTTCATTAATTTGCGAGTAGTTCTCATTGAAGCTTTTGAAAGTACCTGTTTCGAGAAAGGTATCTATAGTATGTCTGTTTCCTCTTATTAAGGAAGATATCAATTGTGAAGTTAAAAATATTTCATTTTTAAATATATAGTTGTCGGACAGTTTTCTAAAATACTCATCATGAATAACGGCATTATTAATTTCTTTTTTTGCAGTCTCAAGAACATGCTGATGAGACATAGGGCAGTAAAGGAGATTTTTAGAATAATTGAATTCAAGCAAGCTTCTAATTTCCTTCCAAGTATCATTAGTTTGGTCAATGAGATTGCTGACAACAAATTGATCGAGATATATGCAGGTTTTATTCTGTAGATCAATTTTTTTCATGGAAGATCGAAATTATTAGTATGATTGTTATATTATTTTCTGTACTTTAACATAACTCAAAGTAAATAAATAATTTAGAAATAAACTTACAAAATTAATTAAGATATATTTACAACCTTTTTTCATTACTTTTGCGATATGGCAACAGCGGAACAATTAAAATCATTATTGCAGTCTCATTATAAAAATGATAATGAGAGGTTCACTTCTATAGCACTTCAGGTAGCTGCGCATGAAGCCAGGCAAGGTCACATGTCTATTGCAAAAGAGATTAAAGAGTTAGTTGACAGATCAAAGACTGATGGTTTTAAAGTTATTAGGATAAATCCTGATTTAAGTGATTTAGTTCTTGTTTATTATCCTGAAAACAGGTTAAACGAGCTGATTCTTTCTACTGATATTTCAAATAAATTAAACCGAATAATAAGAGAATATAAACAGCGTGATAAAATTTTAAAACATGGTCTTCACAATCGAAGAAAAGTTTTATTGTCCGGACTTCCAGGTACTGGGAAAACGGCTACGGCCTCTGCTATATCAGCTGAATTAAAATTACCCTTATATGTTGTTATGATGGATAAGCTAATGACAAAATATATGGGTGAGACTGCTTCAAAGCTTAGGCAGATTTTTGATATGATGATATCCAACAGAGGGGTTTACTTATTTGATGAATTTGATGCAATTGGGGCAGAGAGAGGAAGAGATAATGAGGTGGGAGAAATGCGTCGGGTATTAAATTCATTTCTGCAGTTTATTGAACAGGACTCATCGGAAAGCATCATTTTTGGGGCTACCAATAATATAAAAATATTAGATTCTGCGTTATTCAGACGCTTTGATGATATCATAACTTACACTTTACCAACTAAGGCTGAAATTGAGGAACTAATTAAACTCAAGCTTAATAAATTCCTTGGTGACTTTGCTCTCAAATCTTCTGTTGACGCGGCAAATGGATTATCTCATGCAGAGATTACAAATGCCTGTAATGATGCACTGAAAGAAATTATACTTACCGATAAAAATTTAGTAACACAAAAATTATTAGTTCAAATGATGAAGGATAGAAAAATCAGTTATAATTTTTAGTAATTCATGAGTGAAAATTCTAAACCCCATCTATTTGTAAAAAATGTACATTCCTCAGAAAACTACACAACGCCGTCTGGCAGCAGGGGAGGCGATAAAGCTTTGCCTCCAAGGGAAAGAGCTACCCATGGTGAGGCGCTGCTTCGGTCTTTAAGTGAAATATGGCATTTACATGCTGAAGATGTAAGCTTAAGAAACGAGAAAGGCCTGCCGGTAAAAGATGGCGAGTATCTAACTTTTAAGAGTGCTGAAAAGGACAGTCTGAAGATTGATGCCTTAGATTCCAGCGGAGCAGTCTTGTTAAATTTAAGCGTTGATAAAGAAACAAAGCAGCAAACGGCAACTCTTTATATTCCAGAGGACCAGAAAGAAAAGCTGGTACAAAAAGTTGAAAATTATATAAGGAATGATACTAATGGAAAACCTGCAAATCAAGCTCTGGTTGAGAAAATAGAATTGATAAGCAGAACTTCTGTGGAGAATCTATGGAGCAGCTCGCTCGAGAGCATGCCCAAAGAAACGCCGTTGTGGTGTGAGCTATGGCTTGTTTCTGAAAATGTCGATTTAGATTATGTAGTTCCGTCGTTAAAGGAAATCTGTGTTTTTTTTGGCATTCAGATACTCGATGGGATTTTAAGTTTCCCACAACGCTCGATCATGGTTGTAAAGGCAAATTATGCCCAGCTCAATGAGCTTATAGCCTCTGTTGGTCTTATAGCTGAAATTCGTAAAACCGAGGAACTAAACAGTTTTTGGATTGAAGGCACCAATACTGAAAACAATGGGTGGATAGAGGACGCTTTAGGACTGGTAGATTTCACGAAAACCAATAATTTTATTACTATACTCGATACAGGGGTAAATAATGGTCCCAGACTTATTGAACCGGTTTTAGAAGATGTAGATCGACTTACTGCTGATCCCAACTGGGGTATTAATGACAGTTTGGGCCACGGGACAAATATGGCAGGAGTGGCTGTTTACGGAAATTTGAATTCAATCCTCGAGAATAGAGTCCCAATATCTATTCATCATCAATTAGAATCCATAAAAATTTTGCATCCCGCTTATCCAAATGAAAATAATAAATTACCATCAATAACTCTCGATGCCGTTAGTAGGATTATTTTAAATAACCCTGAACATAAGAGAATATTTTGCATGGCCGTTACAACTGGTTTTCAGGTAGATTTTGGAAAACCTTCGACCTATTCCTCAGTTTTAGACAGTATTATATTTGGAGATGACCCGGATGATAAAAAACTATTTGTTGTGAGTGCCGGCAATGTCAGGGAGGAATATAACTGGAAAAATTATCCAACCAGTAATTTAGACCTTTCGGTGGAGAGTCCTGCGCAGTCTTGGAATGCAATAAGTATTGGAGCTTATACAGAAAAGATACTGGAGAATATAAATACAGTAGCTCAGAAATTTCAATTGTCCCCTCACAGTACAACATCGTCATCATGGGATTCAAATTGGCCGATCAAACCAGAAGTAGTTTTTGAAGGAGGAAATTTAATTCGTCTTCAAAATGGAGATGTGGAAGGGCATGACAATTTAGAGGTTTTGACGGTCGCACACAACTCTTACAGAAATTATTTTACAACCATGAACGCGACAAGTTCAGCAACCGCTTTTGCCGCTAATTTTTTGGCTAAGATTAGAGATGTATATCCTGAGGCCTGGCAAGAAACTTTAAGAGCTTTGATGATTCATTCTTCATCCTGGACACAGGAAATGATTGCTCAGTTTAATATTGATGTCACTAAGGTCGGCGATGTTTTAAAACTTCTTAAAATTGTCGGTTACGGTGTTCCTAATCTTGCGAAAGCTATTGAATGTAAATCAAATTATCTGACTTTTATCTCGGAGCAGACTATCCAGCCTTATAAATTAGACGGAACTGTAAAAACAAATCAAATTCATTACTATGAATTTCCATGGCCAAAGGAAATTCTGGAGGACTTGGGAACTGCAGATGTTACTTTAAGAGTTACTTTGTCCTATTTTATTGAGCCTAATCCAGGGGATAGAGGGTATACAACCAAATATGCTTATCAATCAACTGCTTTGAAATTTTCTTTAATAAACCCGGGAGAAGATTTTGGTAACTTCAAATTGAGAACCAATAAAATAGAACAGGATGATTTAAAAGATTTTTTAGGAGTAGAAAAATTAGATTCTGGGGACTATGATAAAACTACAGGTACACATAGATGGGCACTTGGAGCTGATACTGTTTTTAAAGGGTCAATACACAGTAATTATTGGAGAGGATCTGCTGCTGAGATCGCAGCTTGTAATAAATTAGCGGTTTTTCCTCTTGCATCAGGCTGGTGGAAAGAATTAAAAAAGCATGAAAAATATGATTCCTCACTACGTTATTCTTTGATAGTGTCAATTGAGACTCCTGAGAATACAGCAGATATATATACAGAAATTGCCAATCAGATAACTGTGGGCACCCCTGTAGTGGTAACGGTATAAGCAAGTAATCTTTAAATGCAGATTTTATGTAAGTCTACATAAATCTGATATTAGAATATGGAAAGAATTAATAGTTGGTAATAAGCCGGTTTTCTTTGTGATGAGCATCATCACGTTTTGAAATCAAATATGTATTTATTGTAAAGACAATTTAAAAGAAGAGGGGGAAGTAGTTTAGGAGATGTCAATTTTAAATTTTAATCTTATTAGTTTTGTGAGAAAAAATAGCTAGCACTTACAATAATAAGATTAATATGTCTGGATAATTGAATACGAATAAATTTTAAAGCTTGTACCATATGTTTCTTTACTGTCAAAGGAGATAGGTCTAAGAGTTCAGCAATTTTTTGATATGACATGCCTTCTTCTTTGGCCATTTTATATATTTTTTGCTGCTGTGGAGGAAGCTTTTTGATGATTTGTTCTAAAAGAGTAGTGTATTGGAAAAACCGGTCAATTTGACCACCATTTTCCGGAGTAAATTGACCACCTAATTCTATCTAACTTATTGTAAGGAATTATATAATGTATTGATAAACTATGATATACGAATATGATTGCTGATTGTGCTTTCAGAATGTTTAAAACTAAAAAAGGTCAAAAAAACTAAATGTTAAATTTAGAATTTTGACCTTTTTTCAATATCATTTTTCATTTCTGTATAGGTTTTTACCCGACCCTATTTAATACATTCCATTAACTCATGGATATGCAAACAAAAACTGGAGAAAAAGTTAAGCTACATTTTTATAATTAGTTAGTTTATTAAATTCTTCAATTGTTTTATAGTTCAAAGCCGAATGTCTTCTTTTTTTATTATACCAAATTTCGATGTATTCAAAAATTTCAAGTTCCATCTGTTCTCTAGAAATCAATTTACTTCCATAAACCAATTCCGTTTTTAAAGATTTGAAAAAACTTTCAGCAACCGCATTATCCCAGCAGTCTCCTTTACGGCTCATACTTCTTGTGATATTTTTATAAGAATCCAATACATTAGTAAATTTTTTATTGGCATATTGGATTCCTCGGTCAGAATGGAATATTAATTCACTTGCAATTGTTCTGTTCTTTACTGCCATTTTCCAAGCCGTCATTGTAGTTTGTTTAGTGCTTAGTCCATTGCTTAAACTCCAGCCGACTATCTTTCTGTCAAATAAATCTAAAATGATGGTCAGATATAAAAATCCATCCTTTGTCTGTATATAGGTGATATCTGAAACCCAAGCCTTTGTTGGTTCGGTTACTGTAAATTCTCTTTTCAGGATATTTGGCACAACAAAATGATTATGTTTTGAATTGGTTGTTACTTTGAATTTTTTACTCAATTTGCTGTACAATCCTAACTGCTTCATGTATTTAGCTACAGTTATTCTGGATATCTGATATCCTTGGCTTTGGAGTTCCAGAGTAATTCTTGGGCTTCCATATCGTTGTTTAGCATTAAAGTATATTGACGTAATTTCTTCTTTAATCAGAGCAGTCTTCCTCTGTCTTTCTGATAGAATCTGTCGCTTCCAATTATAGTAGCTGCTTGGACTTATTTTTAAAACTTTGCACATCTTTTCAATCGAATATATTTTTTCATGGTCTTTTATGAAAAGATAAATCATCGACCTCCCTTGGAAAAGATGCTTATAGCCTTTTTTAGAATATCACGTTCTAATTCTGTTTCTTTTAATTTTTTTTCAAGCTCATGGATTTTTTCCTGTTCAGGGCTAAGTTTTAATTTTCCTTTCCCAGGAAAACTTCCTGTTCCAAATTCTTGGTAATCCTGACGCCATTTGTAAAGCAAAGGTGCTGTTATTCCAAGTTCCTTGGCTAATTGTGAGATATTATCTCTTTCATAACTTAATTGGACTGCTTTCTCTTTAAAATTGCGGTCATAAGTTTTACGATTATCTTTCATGCTCTAAAGTTAAGATTTAGTTCTTAACTAGAACTCCATGCTAAGTTAGCACATCCAATGATAGCAATGTCAATTTCATGCGACACACATTTTCCTTGCAGTGTTAAATTTATTTTCGTCTTAAATCCATTTGCTGCATACAATCTGGAAATGAATTTTTCAAAGAAAAAACCTGCTGGGCCAAGCATTTGCAAAGCCAGTCTAATATTATAGCGAGCTGCATGTCCACTTGATGCTTTTTTTAAAATAGCAAAGGCCAATTTATATATTTCTTTGGTAGTTATGCCATCATACATTTGCCTTTCTATTTCAGCTAAAGATTCCTTTATGAGATCGGCACTAGCTCCAGACTTTCTAAGAGAAAGTTCTAGTTTTTCTTTGTCAAAAGGTACTTTATATCCTGAGTGTTTAGTTATTTTCATCATAGCTAAGGGATTCATTTATTTGAAAGAAAACTAAGTAACAGCATCATTTTTCACTAGAAAGATTAAATCTTACTACTAAATTCTAATAATCAACATTTTATGTATTCAATTTACTATAAATATACCATAATTATACTGTAGTTCCTACTGGATAAGCAAACAAAAAGTAGTTGATTTCTAGAATACTACCATCATAGATTTTATAGAGTTCTATACCTTTTCATACAAACAAAGAAGAGCTATTTCATTGATACATAAAAGAGATAAATTAACAAGCTTCATAATTTCTTTTCGATCCAACAAAAGTAGCTTCTTCCCTAAAATAAAAGCCACAGAATAACTTTTTTCATCCGAAGATAATCTTGTTCATAAAAAACAAAAAACAGCTTTAAAACTGCTAAAAGCAAAAACTGCAATTTAACTAATACAATTAAGGGCATTTCCCTTCGGGCCGGGCTGTCCGCTGTATCTTTTGCAAAGAGCTTTCAGAGGAAAAAAGATCTTTATACTCCTGCAAAAGGATGCCGCTTCCATCCCTAACGCAAACAAATTACAAGATCTCTTTAAGTCTTCCGTCGGATTCTATCAATAAAAAAGATAAACTCAAGTTCGTATTTTCGACTGCCGAGATACAATATGTATTTCAAAGCACTGATTTCTAAAACCACTATAAACCAAAAAATCCCCATCAAATAAATAATGTGGATTCTCAAAAGAAAGGCGATGACCCCGATGGCTGTCGGGGCTCCCGCAATACACCATACCTTTTGGGTATTTGCGTAAAAACAAAAAATCCTCATCAAATAAATGATGAGGATTCTTAAAAGAAAGGCGACGACATACTCTCCCACATAACTGCAGTACCATCTGCGCAGGCGGGCTTAACTACTCTGTTCGGGATGGGAAGAGGTGAGCCCCGCCGCAATAACCACCTTAAGAAGTTATAATTGCTTTGGGCAACTTTTAATTGTTAATTATAAATTATTAATTATCAATTAAATAATATCTTAACATACTGAGATAAAGAAAAGTACTTTTATTTACTATTTTAGAAAGTTTCTTCCCCGCCGAAGCGGGGAAAAGGGTGTACATAAGCTTACGGATTATTAGTACTACTCGACTATGACATTACTGCCTTTACATCTATAGCCTATCAACGTGGTCATCTTCCACGATCCTTAAAAGAAATCTCATCTTGTGGTGGGTTTCGCGCTTATATGCTTTCAGCGCTTATCCCTTCCCAACGTAGCTACTCTGCGGTGCCCCTGGCGGGACAACAGATACACTAGAGGTTAGTCCAATTCGGTCCTCTCGTACTAGAATCAGATCCACTCAAATTTCTTGCGCCCACAGTAGATAGAGACCGAACTGTCTCACGACGTTCTGAACCCAGCTCGCGTGCCACTTTAATGGGCGAACAGCCCAACCCTTGGGACCTTCTCCAGCCCCAGGATGTGACGAGCCGACATCGAGGTGCCAAACCCCCCCGTCGATATGAGCTCTTGGGGGAGATCAGCCTGTTATCCCCGGCGTACCTTTTATCCTTTGAGCGATGGCCCTTCCATGCGGAACCACCGGATCACTATGCTCTACTTTCGTACCTGATCGACCTGTATGTCTCTCAGTCAAGCTCCCTTATGCCATTGCACTCTACGCACGGTTACCAAGCGTACTGAGGGAACCTTTAGAAGCCTCCGTTACTCTTTTGGAGGCGACCACCCCAGTCAAACTACCCACCAAGCAATGTCCCCCACAACGCGGGGTTAGGCCTCAGATAAACAAAGGGTTGTATTTCAACAATGACTCCACAACGCCTGGCGACGCCGCTTCATAGTCTCCAACCTATCCTACACATCATTTATCCAAGGTCAATACTAAGCTATAGTAAAGGTGCACAGGGTCTTTTCGTCCCACTGCGGGTAAACGGCATCTTCACCGTTACTACAATTTCACCGAGCTCATGGCTGAGACAGTGTCCAGATCGTTACACCATTCGTGCAGGTCGGAACTTACCCGACAAGGAATTTCGCTACCTTAGGACCGTTATAGTTACGGCCGCCGTTTACTGGGGCTTCAATTCAATGCTTCTCCGAAGATAACATCTCCTCTTAACCTTCCAGCACCGGGCAGGTGTCAGGCCCTATACTTCATCTTACGATTTTGCAGAGCCCTGTGTTTTTGATAAACAGTCGCCTGGACCTCTTCACTGCGGCCAGCATTGCTGCTGGCGACCTTTCTCCCGAAGTTACAGGTCTATTTTGCCTAATTCCTTAGCCATGAATCTCTCGAGCACCTTAGGATTCTCTCCTCAACTACCTGTGTCGGTTTACGGTACTGGTACTAATTACCTGAAGTTTAGAGGTTTTTCTTGGAAGCCCTTAGGCGCACTATCTCTTTGTCCGAAGACTCCGAGTACTATCGTATTTCACCATTCTCTACGGATTTGCCTATAGAGAATATAGCTAGGTACTTCAACGAACTATTCCGTCAGTTCGCGGCGCTTTCATCACTCCGTCACCCCATCACAGTAATTAGTAGTACGGGAATATTAACCCGTTAGCCATCGACTGTCCCTTTCGGGTTCGCCTTAGGACCAGACTAACCCACAGCTGATTAGCATAGCTGTGGAAACCTTAGTTTTTCGGTGTGCGGGTTTCTCGCCCGCATTATCGTTACTTATGCCTACATTTTCTTTTCTAACCAGTCCAGCATACCTTACGATACACCTTCAACCCTGTTAGAATGCTCCCCTACCACTTAGAGTAAACTCTAAATCCATAGCTTCGGTAATATGCTTATGCCCGATTATTATCCATGCTCGTCCGCTCGACTAGTGAGCTGTTACGCACTCTTTAAATGAATGGCTGCTTCCAAGCCAACATCCTAGCTGTCTGGGCAGACAAACCTCGTTCTTTCAACTTAGCATATATTTGGGGACCTTAGCTGATGGTCTGGGTTCTTTCCCTCTCGGACTTGGACCTTAGCACCCAAGCCCTCACTGTTAGTGAACATTATATAGCATTCGGAGTTTGTCAGGAATTGGTAGGCGGTGAAGCCCCCGCATCCAATCAGTAGCTCTACCTCTATATAACTTTATAACTAACGCTGCACCTAAATGCATTTCGGGGAGTACGAGCTATTTCCGAGTTTGATTGGCCTTTCACCCCTACCCACAGGTCATCCGAAGACTTTTCAACGTCAACCGGTTCGGTCCTCCACTGTGTGTTACCACAGCTTCAACCTGCCCATGGGTAGATCACACGGTTTCGCGTCTAACACTACTGACTAAAGCGCCCTATTCAGACTCGCTTTCGCTACGGATCCGTGACTTAATCACTTAACCTTGCCAGCAACGTTAACTCGTAGGCTCATTATGCAAAAGGCACGCCGTCACCCCACGAAAGGGCTCCGACCGCTTGTAAGCGTATGGTTTCAGGATCTATTTCACTCCGTTATTCACGGTTCTTTTCACCTTTCCCTCACGGTACTGGTTCACTATCGGTCTCTCAGGAGTATTTAGCCTTAGCGGATGGTCCCGCCAAATTCAGACAGGGTTTCACGTGCCCCGCCCTACTCAGGATACCACTATCTATTACATTTATTACCCATACGAGGCTATCACTCTCTATGGCCCGACTTTCCAGTCAGTTCTGGTTCTGCATGCATAAAATGTCGTGGTCCTACAACCCCAACATTGCCGTAACAACATTGGTTTGGGCTAATCCGCGTTCGCTCGCCACTACTTACGGAATCACTTTTGTTTTCTTCTCCTCCGCCTACTTAGATGTTTCAGTTCAGCGGGTTTGCCCACCTATCGGTGTACTATGTCTTCAACATAGTGGGTTGCCCCATTCAGGTATCTGCGGATCAATCGGTGTGTGCCCGTCCCCGCAGCTTTTCGCAGCTTATCACGCCTTTCATCGCCTCTGAGAGCCTAGGCATCCCCCATACGCCCTTATTTTGCTTATTGTACCAATCATAAAATTAATTATGACCGTTTTTTTTTGTCTTTTATTATTCGTATTACTACTATAACAAAAAACGCTTTCTACTTTTTATTATTTTCTTATCTCAATATGTCAATGAACTTTATTTCGTTTAATCGTTAAACCGTAAATTCGGTTAACCGCTTAAACAAATCAACGATTAAACGTTGAATTGTGGAGAATAACGGAGTCGAACCGTTGACCTCCTGCGTGCAAGGCAGGCGCTCTAGCCAGCTGAGCTAATCCCCCATTTTAATTAAAAATCAAAAATCGTGAATTAAAAATTATGAACTTTTTGATTCTTAATCTTTCAACTTCTAAAATTTCCTTGTAATTAAGTTAAAAGAGTAGTCCCGGGCAGACTCGAACTGCCGACCCCTACATTATCAGTGTAGTACTCTAACCAGCTGAGCTACGAGACTCTGTTTTACTTAATTTTCATTTTTTTTTAAATTAACAGCAAGAGTAATACAATCTCCAATTCAGAATCCTATAAATAATCATCTTGTTTCCTCAACGTGTGCAAGCACTAACATTTGAGGCTCTAGAAAGGAGGTGTTCCAGCCGCACCTTCCGGTACGGCTACCTTGTTACGACTTAGCCCTAGTTACCAGTTTTACCCTAGGCAGCTCCTTGCGGTCACCGACTTCAGGCACCCCCAGCTTCCATGGCTTGACGGGCGGTGTGTACAAGGCCCGGGAACGTATTCACCGGATCATGGCTGATATCCGATTACTAGCGATTCCAGCTTCACGGAGTCGAGTTGCAGACTCCGATCCGAACTGTGACCGGTTTTATAGATTCGCTCCTGGTCGCCCAGTGGCTGCTCTCTGTACCGGCCATTGTAGCACGTGTGTAGCCCAAGGCGTAAGGGCCGTGATGATTTGACGTCATCCCCACCTTCCTCACAGTTTGCACTGGCAGTCTTGTTAGAGTTCCCGACATGACTCGCTGGCAACTAACAACAGGGGTTGCGCTCGTTATAGGACTTAACCTGACACCTCACGGCACGAGCTGACGACAACCATGCAGCACCTTGTAAATTGTCTTGCGAAAGATCTGTTTCCAAACCGGTCAATCTACATTTAAGCCTTGGTAAGGTTCCTCGCGTATCATCGAATTAAACCACATGCTCCACCGCTTGTGCGGGCCCCCGTCAATTCCTTTGAGTTTCATTCTTGCGAACGTACTCCCCAGGTGGGATACTTATCACTTTCGCTTAGCCACTGAGATTGCTCCCAACAGCTAGTATCCATCGTTTACGGCGTGGACTACCAGGGTATCTAATCCTGTTCGCTCCCCACGCTTTCGTCCATCAGCGTCAATCAATTAGTAGTAACCTGCCTTCGCAATTGGTATTCCATGTAATCTCTAAGCATTTCACCGCTACACTACATATTCTAGTTACTTCCTAATAATTCAAGTTCAGCAGTATCAATGGCCGTTCCACCGTTGAGCGATGGGCTTTCACCACTGACTTACTAAACCGCCTACGGACCCTTTAAACCCAATGATTCCGGATAACGCTTGGATCCTCCGTATTACCGCGGCTGCTGGCACGGAGTTAGCCGATCCTTATTCTTACGATACCGTCAAGCTGCTTCACGAAGCAGTGTTTCTTCTCGTACAAAAGCAGTTTACAATCCATAGGACCGTCATCCTGCACGCGGCATGGCTGGATCAGGCTTGCGCCCATTGTCCAATATTCCTCACTGCTGCCTCCCGTAGGAGTCTGGTCCGTGTCTCAGTACCAGTGTGGGGGATCTCCCTCTCAGGACCCCTACCCATCGTTGCCTTGGTAAGCCGTTACCTTACCAACTAGCTAATGGGACGCATGCTCATCTTTTACCGTTGTGACTTTAATAGTACTACCATGCGGTAGAGCTATACTATGAGGTATTAATCCAAATTTCTCTGGGCTATCCCTCTGTAAAAGGTAGATTGCATACGCGTTACGCACCCGTGCGCCGGTCTCTATATCCGAAGACATATACCCCTCGACTTGCATGTGTTAAGCCTGCCGCTAGCGTTCATCCTGAGCCAGGATCAAACTCTTCATCGTATATTTTAATATTATATTGCGATGATGATCTATCGGTTCTTTTCGAATCTTACGATTCTATTACTCTTATTCTTTTGTTTTGAAATCTCTTTCAAAACGGCTGTCAATTCAATATGTCTACGAACGTGTATTTCAATTTTGTTTCGCTTGTGTTGCAAAGCGGGTGCAAAAGTAGATAGTTTATCCGCATTTACAATACTTTTTCTTCATTTTTTTTCACTTTTTTTAGCAAGTTTCACTTAACTTACTGATAATACAAAACTTAAAAACAAAAACAACTACTAATTAGTGTAGGATTATTCTTTAAATTATTATTTTAAAGCAAAAAACAAACAGCCAAACGTATCGATCTTATAAGATTCACATTATACTTTGAGTAATCATCATATATATAAGTACAGCAAAGAAATAATAATACTCTCTTTTATTTGAATTATACAAAGTGTTTCTCAAAACCACTTCGCAATTCTGAAAGCTTTCGGGAGTGACTTTGCGCCAATTTACAAATACGCGATTTAAAACGAATACCTCATAAAGTTGCAGTCTTTAAAACTAAATGTCTTCGATGCATTTTTTAGATAGAAGGAAGAAAACAATATCAAGAATAATCATTGACATTTTTAATAATAGTATAAAAAGCTCTCTTCATAGTTTATTTTTAAAACTTCATTAAATACCTTATCAATCTTACTTGAATAAAATTAGGTCTTTCAATATAAAGTTCGCTGATTAAAAACTCCATTACAGAATACTTGTAACAGTAAATTCTCCTTGTAAAACTTCATAAAAGTAAACATTTACACAAAATCAAAACATTTATAGAAGAATTTGAAATACGATGTTCATCCTCACCTCTAACTTAGCTTTATAAAAATCTCATCAAAACTAAATAATGGTATAAACATTTACTCAATGAAAAAAAACTTATAACTCTTTCTTACTATTCCTGCTTAATGAAACTTAGAGACAAAATTGTTCTTTCTTAGAATATCCCGTTTTGCTTATTTAAATAATTATAAAATTAAATAACTAAGCCTAAAATAAATTGTAACCCACTAAATTAAAAATGAACATTAAAACACATTAATTAAAAACCACAAGCTTTTTTTCTAAGCTGGCTGCTAAAGTCTAATTAAAAAAACTGCTGATTTACTAACTCAACCAAAAACCGTTTAATTATGAAAAAAAGTTTACTTGCTTTACTTTGTGTCTTTTCTTTACTAGAAACAAAAGCACAAGATTCTAGTTGGGTATATAACTTTGGGGTTACCGCCTCAGGTCCATATACATCTACAACTTATAGTTCTACTTATTTGCCCGCACCAATGGCTGGCGGCGGCAATGCCAGCGTAAAAGCTTCGTCGGCTACTGAAGGCGCTGTTGAACTCACCTCATCTAATTTTGCGGGAGGCGCTGGAGCCGAACTTAAAATGAATGGCGGCACTACTGTAACGGGTGCTAAATTTGCTCTAGCTCCTTTTACAGCTTCTAATGTCGCTGCTTTCGAATGCAAAATCAATATCAGCTCAGGAACTAATGGCAGGTTCTTATTATATTTTGGTAATGGCAGTAATTTCAACAATAGCAGCGGAATAAGTTTACCGCAAACATTTGCTGCCTTGAGATTATCGCCTGCGGCCACTACTGTCAACCTCGATTGGCTCTCGTCGACTGCAAGTCCAAACTATACAATAAACGGACTTTCTCAAACAACAATTAACAAAAACCAAGTTTATATTCTGAAGTTTTTTATGAACAACAGTAATAGCACTGCATCATACGTAACTGGAAGCGGTGCAAGCATGACAACGCATAATCTTTTGGCGGGTACTTATGATATTTGGATTGATACTATAAAAGTACTTACTAATGCAGACCCCGGAACAGGTTTACTCCCGCAGGGAACTAACATCAGCGGAATGAATTTGTTGAATGTGGGCGCAGGATCATCGGCTCCTATATTGTATATTGATGATATCAGTTATTCTAATTTTTTAACCGCTGCGCCTCCAACACCTCCTGCAACGATTACCAATACGCTGGTTAGTATTGATTACGAAAGTGGAACAGAAAATTCTGGTGTTTCAAATTTAACGACAACGCATGCCACCGCCGATGATGCAGAATACATAGTAAGTCCTGGTCGTACTGGAAACTATGCTATTGCTCACCGCGTAACGATAGGAGACGAAGGTTATTTTTCTGACAACCATTGGCGCAGCGAAGCAGCTACTGCTCAAATGTTTGCTGACGGAAAATACTACCCTGGAGATGAACGTCGTTTTGAAGTTAGTCTTCAACTGAAAGATTGGGAACCTTATACAGCGGGTATGGCTCAAAGCGGGGATATTATTTTTCAAGGCAAACAAAGTGGAGGTGAAAACCCTGCTTGGTATCTTAGTGCGAAACGCAATAGTATTACTTTCCGTATACCCAATGATAATATTGAGCCATCTATTATAGGCGATTTTCGTCCATACATCAATCAGTGGATCGACTTTAGAATTGACGCAAAAATGACGACTGATGCGACTGGATATTATAAGGTTTATTACAGGTTACCGGGGCAAACTGATTATACTTTGGCTTGGCAGATAAGTAATTTCAGAACTTTTAATCAGGATGTTCCCGAAACTAACCCTTCTGGATACTTAAAATGGGGATTGTACCGCCCTGGACAGTCTATTACTACTGATCCGCCCAATGTAGCAACACGTATTATTTATCATGATAATATAAAGATTTTTGAACTTAATAATAACAGTGCACCGATACAAATTTGGGGTAATACTTTTACCAGTACTCCCGTTGACTTTACCTCACCTATTACCACAGGAAATACAACAAATCCTAATATCACCAGCGATGGAAATGCAACACCCAATTTTTATTATGGCACTAGTGACGGACTTAATACCGCAGGTCAAATTGGCGGTCGTGTTTTACTAAATGGATGGACTAATAAAACTACTGCTTCAGATCCTGCTACAGCTCTCAATCTTAATCAATATTTTGAGTTCAAACTGCAGCCTAATAGCGGCTACAAAATAGATTTTACTAACCTCAAATTTACAGCGAGAAAAGGAAATGCAGCTGATCCGAGCACATATGTTATGAGATCTAGTGCAGATGGTTTTACAAGCGACATCACAGCACCTCAAACCTTTACTGGAACTGCTGCTACACTGCTAACCTATGACTTAAGTCCTTTATCTAATATTAAAACTCCAATCACATTTCGTTTATACTGGTACGGATCTAACAAAACCTCTGGAAATTCTTTAGTTGGTATCGATGATTTTTCGTTCAATGGTCAAGTTAAGCCAACATTTTATCTTCCTGCAAAGTCTAATATTATCACAAGTACTAATGCAGGTTTATCTACGTACACAGCCCAAACCAATGAATTTGATATAACTGCATTGAACAATTGCGATACGACTACTTACAGCTATTTACTTACTGGAGCAACTTCGGCTAGTGGCAGCGGTTCATTAGCAAATAAAGTTTTTAATAAAGGTAATACCACTGTTACCTGGACAGCAACTGATGGATGCAGCAGTAGTTCTGCTTCTTTTATGATTACTGTTGATGATACAGAAAAGCCAATCTTCACGCTACCAACAGCAATAACGATCAGCAATGATGAAAATCAATGTGGGGCGGCATTAGTATTACCGCAGCCAGTGGTTACTGATAATTGTTCTGTAGCAAGTATTACCAATAATGCACCAGCAATATTTCCTCAAGGCACAACAACTGTAGTTTGGACTGCAGTCGATGAAAATGGCAATACGGCTTCGACTACACAAACCGTTACTGTAATTGACACAAAAGCTCCAACAGTAAATTCAATTGCTTCTGTTGTTCTTTGTTACGAATCAAACGGCAACTATACTATTCCATCAGCAGCGGCATTCGATAATTGTACTATTAATACTGTTACTTACGAAATTACTGGCGCGACCACAAGAACCGGAAGCGGATTGGATGCAAGCGGAAACTATAACGTGGGAACATCTCATATAACATGGACAGTTACTGATAACGCAGGAAATAGCAGCACAAACACGACAACTGTAACCATTAATAGCGCACTCTCCGCTAATATTCCTGATGTTTATGCTGTAAATCCTGGTGGAAATGCTAATACAATTTATTTAGGATATGGTGCTTCTTCATTAACACTGACCGCTGCAGCTTCAAACGGAACTGCACCTTTTACTTATTTATGGAGTAATGGAGCAACAACAAACAGTATTTCAGTAAATCCTTCAACAGTAGGAAATCACGATTACAGTTTAACCATCACTGATGCACTAGCCTGCCAAGTCACTATAACAAAACAAATAATAGTAACTGATGTTCGTTGTGCCGACAAAAAAGTAACAGTATGTCATACCAATAATAAAAGTCTTTGTATTTCAACTAATGCTGTTGCGGCACATTTAGCACATGGCTGTTCTCTTGGTTCATGCGAAAACACACCAACTTTAAGTAACACTTCTTTTAAAATTGCAGAACAACAAATCGATGATTTTATAGTTAGCGGATCTCCAAATCCAACAAAAACCGAATTCCAAATAAACATCACGGGAGGAGATGAAAAACAAAACATTCTTATTAATGTATTTGATCTTTTAGGAAGAAAAATAGATACTTTGAAATCAAGTTACGCATCAGTCATAGCGTTAAAAAGTAATCTAAGCCCGGGAACATATCTTGTAGAAATACGTAATGGAAGTAATGCCAAAACAATTAAGCTTGTAAAACAATAAGGTTAAAGACTAAATCGTAAACTTTATAAAAAAAGCCATTCGATCAAATTAAGAAAGGGATAATAGATGTACTAATTTAATACATCCGTTATCCCTTTCTTCTTCCAAAAAACAAAAACAAAACTAAATCTTGATGCCGCTAAATCAAAGGAAATTGCGACACCAATCTTAATCTTACTTATTTTATTATGATCGTTTTATTCTCAGTTCCAACACCAATTATCTTTAAAGATTTCCATTTTTCAGGAAGTAAGCCTTTGTTGAATTTCAATCCATTATCTGTTTGTTCTACACCTCCAAAACCATAAATAACAGCTTGCAGCATTGCTCCTGCTCCAGTAGCAAAATACGGATTGTTACTATTAGCAGATTCTGAGAATACTCCGAATGGCGGACGACTGTTAGGCAAATACGATTTTACAAAATATTCATATGCTTTTTTTCTATCTCCTAAGCGCGAATACAAAACAGAGAACACGCCAAAAGTCATTGCCGGCCCATCTTTTAAATCAACTTTTGCAGCGTAGTAATCTAAATCTGCTTTAATTTGTTTGTCATCATTTACAACGTGTAAAGGATATGCTAACAAATTCACATCAGCCTGTTTTGTCGCTTGACCTTTGTATCCTTTATAATTTTGAGTAATTCCATTTTCATTATGAATTTTCAATTTCTTTGAAACTTCAATCCATTTTGGATTAATCGGCTCATTCAATATCTCTGCAGCTTTTATCGTGTTTTTTAATGATTCCATCGCAGCTCCATTTGTAAAAGCATTATCATCAACGTTCAAAGCATATTCATCTGCTCCAACCACATTTAAAATCGAATAACTATCATCTTCATTTTTAACCACTCTGCTAATCCAAAAATCAGCAGTTTCTTTCATTACATTCCATTCTTCACGTAACCATTTTTTATCTTGGGTCAAGGCATAATAATTCCAAAAAGCAATAGAAACATCAGCGGTAATATGTTGTTCAAAAATACCCATTGAAGCACTTGTTGGTGTAGCTTCTTCTCCAGTATCATCAGATTCCCAAGGATACATTGCTCCCTTATAACCATAAATAAATGCTTTCAGTTTTGCTTTCTGCAATCTATCAGATCTATAGTCTAAACAAGATTTTGCCAATTCTGGCTGTAATGCTAAAAGCGATGGATACATCCAAAGTTCTGTGTCCCAAAAAATATGTCCATTGTATCCTTGAGAAGATAATCCCATAGGCGAAATACTTTGTCTGCTTCCTTCGCGTATAAAAGAATACAAGTTATACAAGGCGAATCTAACTCTTTGCTGTGCGTCTAAATCACCTTCTATTTGAATATCACCTGTCTCCCACAAATCAGCCCATGCTTTTTTATGTTTAGAAAGCAAGTTATCAATTCCATCTGAAAAAGCATAGATAGCCTGACGTTCGGACTCATTTACTGGGTCTAAAATATCTTTAGAATTACAAATTCCTCCCGCAATTACAAAACGATATTTTTTCCCTTTCTCTATTTTTTTTGAAAAGCCCGCTTCTGATCCTTTTTGTGACACTACTTCTGCAGTACCATCAAAAAGAAAAGTAGTAGAAGCTGAAACAGTCCATTTACCTGTATTTGTCTGAGCAATAGTTCTAAAAAGAGGTATTCCATAGTTCTTTTTCTTCATCACTCTAAACTCACTTTTGACTATCTTCAATTCCTCTGGAACATTCATATAATTAGATGCGCTTATTTCAATATCTCGCATCGGTACAATCTCAACAACGGCCATTGCTGAATAAGGTAATACTCGATTAGCCAAAATAGTATACTTAATTTGGGCTAAATCTTTAAATTGAAACGAAGTGGTACTTGTTCCTTCTTTCATAGAAACTTGTTGACTCCAATGATCAATATTAGTACCATCGACCATTTGATTATCAATTGACAAGCGCAGATTTAAAAACTCAATCCCTCTTACAACTTTACTAATTCCGTTTTTAGGATTAGGCTCATAAACGCCATTTAGGATGATTTCTTTTGTTTTTAAAGGTGTATCATCTGTGACAATTCCAATCTTACCATTTGCCATTGCAACTCCAAAATAATTCTCCCTCGAGTTAGCAGTCAAGTTCCATTCGTCTCCTTTTGTTTGTGCAAAAGCAGCAAAATTCACAAATAATAATACCGTCAAAAATTTTATATTCAAATTCATATTCTTGATTTTTAATTTATAGTTAACCTAGTTCATTAAATGTAACTTAATAATTACTTCTATTTAAGTTTCAGATTTAAGTTCTTATTCATCGCTAAAAGAACTTATAAAATCCTAAACTGCTTTTTACTTTTTGTCTTCAAGTATACTTATCGCATAACCACCTCCAGATGCACTTAATTGAGAAAGTTTTGATTTATTTGTAACTGTTATTTTTCGAATAGTGTAAGCTTGCGGATTTGTTTTGTAATTCGCCTCTTTTCCATCAGCATAAATAGTAGCGGTGTATTTTTTTCCTTTTTCTAAAAAAGCAAAATTAATATTGGAAGTTCGAGGTTCAATTCCATTTACATTTCCTATAAACCAGTTATTAGTTCCTTTTGCTTTACGGGCAACTGTTATATATTGACCCGGTTCAGCTTCTAAGTAATTACTTTCACTCCAATCTACTGCAACATCTTTAATGAACTGGAAAGCATCTGAAAATCTATTATAATTTTCAGGTAAATCGGCAGCCATTTGCAAGGGACTGTAAATAGTTACATATAATGCAAGTTGATTTGAGAGAGTACAGTTAGCGTGTGACTTATTGCGTGGATTAATTTTGCTTATATCCATTTCAAAAATCCCTGGAGTATAATCCATTGGTCCGCCAATTAATCGAGTAAAAGGTATTATTGTTACATGATTTGGTTTCGATCCGCCAAAAGCTTCACACTCTCCTCCTCTTGCAGACTCGTTTCCAATTAAATTAGGATAAGTTCTGCAAATACCCGTTGGTCTCACCGCTTCATGCGCATTCACCATAATTTTATATTCCGCCGCTTTTTCTACAGCATATTGATAATGATTCACAATCCATTGATTATAATGGTTTTCTCCTCTTGGAAGAATACTGCCTACATAACCGCTCTTTACAGCATCATACCCATTATCTTTCATAAACTGATAAGCTTTGTCCATGTGACGTTCATAGTTACGAACAGATCCAGATGTTTCATGATGCATCATCATTTTTATTCCTTTTGATTTTGCATATTCATGTATTCCTTTTACGTCAAAATCAGGATATGGAGTTACAAAATCAAAAACGTAATCTTTGGAGCGGCCAAGCCAATCTTCCCAACCTTCATTCCAGCCTTCAACTAAAACAGCATCGAAACCATTTGTTGCAGCAAAATCAATATATTTCTTGACATTCTCATTATTAGCTGCGTGTTTCCCATTTGGTTTTACTTTCGAATAATCTGTAATACCTAGTTGTACGGATGGTAATTCATCGGTATATCTCCATGAACTTTTTCCTGTAATCATTTCCCACCAAACACCAACATATTTAATAGGTTTAATCCACGAAGTATCTTCTATTTTACAAGGTTCATTTAAATTCAAAGTCATCTTAGATGCTAAAATTTCTCTGGCATCATCACTCACAATAATGGTACGCCAAGGCGAATTTGCGGGAGCTTGCATGTATCCTTTATCGCCGTTTGCATCTGGAGTCAGCCAAGATTCAAATACCATGTTTTTGTCATCCAAATTCAAATGCATGCAAGAATAATTAATTAATGCAGCTTCATGTAGGTTGATATACAAACCCTCTTTAGTTTTTAACATCAACGACGTTTGTACTCCAGTTAAAGAAAAGGGAGGCTGAGATAAATTTCTATTTTTTGCTTTTACAAAAAGTTCTCTGATTTCAGATAACTTCGAAGTGGTATAATCGTATTCTTGAGTATCATAATCGCCCGGCATCCAAAAAGCGGTATGATCTCCTGTCATTGCAAATTGCGTTCTTTCTTCTTTTATAACAAAATAGGTAAGATTCTTTTGGACTGGAAATTCATAACGAAAACCTAATCCATCATTAAACAATCGAAAACGAATGACAATCTGCCTATCAGTTTCCTTTTGAATTAATGTTACCGCAAGTTCATTATATTGATTTCGAATTGATGATACTTCTCCCCAAACTGGCTGCCAAGTTTCATCAAATGAAGAAGTCTTTTTATCCAGTATTGTAAAATCATTCAATAACGATTTTTTAATATTTTTATCTTCTTTAAGTTCAATTCCGAGTTTACTAGGCTTTACAACTGTTTTTCCTTTATAGATTAAATTATAAGTTGGAGTTCCATCATTTTGTAATGCAAACTCCATACTAAAATTTCCGTTAGGAGATTTCAACTGTTGTGAATTAGTAATTTGGAATCCTATAATAAAAAACAGAGCCGCGAAAAGTATGTTTTTCATACTGTTTTATTTGAATTAACCTGTTGGGTACAATTACTTCCAACACATAGAAACATAGCTTTTATAGTCGAAAATTAGGAGTTTCTCTTTTTTTAAACACATCCCGTCCCGAAGTTTCGGGATCGGGACTGGCTATGCGAAAGACACGAGTTTCTTTTTGTCTCCTTTTTTAGGTATAAATCTATGTTTCTATGTGTTGGATTTTTTGCAATTACACCCAACGGGTTTGAATTAATATTGTTTTATTTGAATTGTTTTCCCGAAATGGTTTTATACGGCAAAAAAGAATAACCCCAATTACAAAAAATAAATGGGGTTATTTTTTTTAGACAAAAACCAAAATTTTTATCTTTTATAATCTCAATTTGAATTAGTATTCAATCTTCGATTATCAAATTAACTAAGAAAACATACTCTATCAGGATTAAAATTTATCCCAAAATATTTTAGTGTTCATCAAGTCACCACCAATATCGCTGGCAGCTTTACTATAATTGGTTTCATTTTTTGTCTGCTCAGCACTAGGATAAAGATAACGCACTGGAACAGTCAAAATACCTCTGTTTACAGCTGCTTTAGGTGATTTTAAAATTGGAAAATCTAATCTTCGATAAGATGTCCAAGCTTCAAATCCTCTGTTATAAAGTGCAAACCACGATTGATTACCAATTTTTTCTTTATAAGTTGCTCCACTTTGAACATTTGTGTAAGCAACTTTAGGACTTGCAAGATAAGTTGTGATAGCGGTCGCAGTTACTCCCCAATCTAACATTGAAGCGGTTATAGCAGCGTCATAATACGTTTTAGCTTTCACAGAACCACCTGGAATTAAATTTTTCTCAGCTGCTTCAGCCAATAAAAATTGCAATTCAGAATAGTCAAATAAAGTACCTGGAAAAACAGGATTGTTTAATGTTGCCGTTATGTGTGAATAAGTTGAAAAAACATTGGCTTCACCATAAGTTCCTCCTATAAAAGTACGTCCTGCTGGAAGCGCCGGAGCCGGCGCTGTTGCATTTACAAAATACTTTGTCATTCTTGGATCTCCTCCAGGAACTACAGCATCCATTGCGGCAACAAACGGTTCAGCCGGAATAAAATCGTTTCTATTGCTGGTTACTAAAGTATTGTATAATGGATTTTGATTGCCGGTAGTAGTTAAATAATTCAATTTGGTATTATCGGCATTACTTGCTAATGGACCAGCAGCAAGTGCTGCCTGAACAGTAGTCGCCGCAAACGCAGGATCAACATCTGAAATATTTACGGCTAATTTGATGATTAATGAATTAGCAAATTTTGCCCATTTTGCAGTACTTGCGGCATTTCCTCCATAAACAATATCTGCACTCCCAAAGTTAGCATTAGCAGAGTTTGCTTTCAGTATAGCAGAATCTTCAATTAATCTTGCGATAAGATCCATGTAAATAGTTTTAGCGTCATCGTAGGCTGGCAAAGGAAATTTCTTAATATCAAGAGCTTGAGAATAAGGCACATTTCCAAAGGTATCCACCAACATGCTGTAACTATAAACTTCTAAGATATCGATAAGTGCAAGTTTATTTTGCTTAACTGCAATATCAGCCGCAGCGGTTGAAGTGGGTGTGTTCTTAATCATTGTTTTTGCAGCAGAAAAGTCTCTTAACACATCTCTGTAAAACACTGTGAAACGTGCATCTGGAATATCTGGAATAACATATTGACTTGTAGAAGGAATCGTAGTTGATGCCCATTGCTGTGAAAATAATCTAAAAACCTGACTAGTTGTAACAACCTGATCAACTAGTGCTTTCTGAGCGCCCGTAAATAAATATTCAGGTTGTGTACTGCTTGGTTTTTTAGGATCAGTATTCATATCTGTAATATCTGAACTGCATGAAAAAGATATGCTTACAATAGATATTAATAAAAGTATTTTTTTCATCATTAAAATTTTAAAGTAAGGTTAAAACCAATGTTTCTAGTTGAAGGAAGTGAACCTCCAGAATAACCTGAAGATAAATTACCTGCACTAACTCCACTCTCTGGATCTGCATCAGGAAGATTTTTACTGATTATCCATAAATTAGATCCAATTAATGAAACTCTTAAATCAGTCAATTTCATTTTAGACACAAACTGCGACGGGAATGTATAGCCAAGACTTACTTCTCTCAATTTAACATAACTTGCATCATAAATATAGGCGCTTTCTGGATTGGCTTTATAGCCGTAAATACTTCCTGCAACTTCTGGACGCGGTGTTCTAGTCGTATTTGGTGTACCATCTTTATTCACTCCAGGAAGTATAAGTCCACCGCCATTTGCAAGTGTATTTCTTATTGGATTTCCTAATTCATTATATCCTGCCGTCGATTCGTATAAACCTGTATGCTGACCATATGCCTGATCTAGAGAGTAAAGATCACCACCATGCTGCACATCGATTAAGAAACCAAACGAAACTTGCTTGTAGGTAAATTTATTACGAAGTCCACCAATCCAATCAGGAGTAATATTTCCAATAACATTGTTTGTTGTAGTTGTCATTACATAAAGACCATTCTCTGTAACTTTTTGTCCGTCTGCGGCATACACATAGTCTTTACCAACTATATCTCCATAAGGATGACCAACTTTTGCAACTATACCAATTCCTTGAAATCCACCTATTGAAAGAGTTTCAATTCCTGATGCTAATGACACAAGTGTATTCTCATTTTTAGACCAGTTTACAAAAATATCCCAATTAAAATCCTTTGTTTGTATTGGAGTCACATTAAACTGCACCTCGATACCTTTGTTTTCAACTGACCCTGCATTTACATATCTTGAAGAGTTACCAGTTGCAGTAGAATAATCTACAGGAAATATCTGATCATTACTTAAACTCTTATAAACACTCACGTCAAATCCAACTCTTTTGTGTAAAAACTGCATTTCTAAACCAAGCTCTTGAGAGGTAGTTTTAACAGGGCGCAAATCAGGATTATTACTTCTATTTGGTATTGAGTAAATTTGATTTGAACCAAATGGATTACTTTTATCATAAACATCATTTAATGAATACAAATCAATATTTCCTTGCGGATTCTCTGCATAACTTGCTCTTAACTTTCCAAAAGACAACCAATCTGCTTTAACATGATTTGTAAAAACATAACTCGCAGAAGTAGAGAATGTATTTAATGAGTTATTCCCTTTTGGTAAAGTAGAAAATGCATCATTTCGAACAGTTCCTTCTAAATACAAGAAATCTTTATATCCTAAAGAAACAGAAGCGTAAGAACTGTTTACGGCCGAATTATTCTCTGTTTCTAACGGAAACGGTGAAGGGTTTACTGAATTTGATAATGCAAAAATATCTGGAATAATTAATCCTCCATCAGTTGAAGCAAGAGTTGAATTACTTTTTGTTCTCAAAGTATTTACCCCTGCCAAAGCATTAACAGAAAAGTCATCTCCAATTTTTTTATTAAAAGTTAGGATAAACTGATAGTTTTGCTCAGAAAACGAACCAACATATTTTTGGTATCCTGAAGGAACATTTGCTCTGCTTAAACCAAATGATCCATTGATAGATCCTGTAGCTTTTCTTTCTTCACGTAACTCTGAGTAACTATCAATACTTGCTTTTCCAGAAGCTGATAACCAATCTGTAAATTTGTAATCCAATTGTCCATAACCAATAAAACGGTTTCTTTCATCAGATTGGTAATTTTTATATCGAGTAAAGTATGGATTATCCATAGTTTTTGGAGCCGTATTTCCATTAGCAGGATCTCCCATAAGCCAAGATATATTTTGTCCTCCTGAATTTTCAAAAACCTCTTTTTGTGATTTAAGGTCAGCATTTGTACCCCACCACTGACGAAACCAACCTGTAATATTATCTCCTGTGTATCCAGAACTATTTCTACCAATTGTACTTTGTGTCATATAATTTGCAAAAACACTTGTAGATAATTTATCTGTAAACTTGTGATTTAACTTTATACTTGCATTGTTTTTCTTTAATTCACTATTTGGCAAAATACCAGTCTCTTTAAAATTATTGTAATTTAAAATAAAGTTGGTTTTGTCATTAGCGTCTTCAAGAGATACTGAATTATTGAATGTTGTAGCGGTTTGAAAAAACGAAATTGGACCATTTTTAGCTGCCTGCCATGGTGATTTCTGTCCGTATTTTGAAGAATATGGGCTATATGATTCCCATGTATAAACAGAAAGATTTGGATCAAAAGCCACACCATAAGAAGCGTCATCAGTTGTAGTTACAACTTGATTACCATTTTTATCTATCGTAAAAAAGGCTCCTGTTGGTCCTACTGGAACTCCTTTTGGATTACCTGCTGCATCATAACTTGGGCCGTAACCTTGTCCGTATTTATTTTGGTAAACAGGAAAAGTTTTCTTGTCAACAGAACCCACACTAAATTCACTTGAAATAGTAATTCCCATACCTTTCGTAGCTTTACCTTTTTTGGTGCTGATCATGATTACACCATTACCTGCCTGCCATCCATATAAAGCAGAAGCCGCAGCTCCTTTTAACACGTTTATCGACTCGATATCATCCGGATTAATATCCATAGCCGCATTACCATAGTCATAAGTATTTCTTGCTCCTTGCGAAGCTGTACTTGAATTTACTGTTGAATTATTAATAGGAATACCATCAATTACAATAAGCATTTGATTGTTTCCTGTAAGACTTTTTACTCCTCTTGAAATTACATTTGTAGAACCTCCGAAGTTTGTATTTTTTCTTATATACACCCCTGCAGCTTTTCCAGAAAGATCATTAAGAAAGTTCCCGCTTGCAATTCCTGCCGTTAAATCGGTTCCTTTAACTTCTTGCGAAGCATAACCTAGTGCTTTTTTCTCTCTCTTTATGCCTAAAGCCGTTACCACAATATTATCCAGTTCTGTAGTATTCTCCTTTAATTGTACATTTACAACTACTGAGCTCGCTGGTTTTTCTTGCGATACCATTCCGATATAACTAAATTCTAGTATGGCATTATTATTTGCTACTTCTATAACAAATTTACCATTGAAGTCAGTTTGAGTGCTGTTCTTAGTTCCTTTTTCAGTAACATTTGCCCCAGGTATAGGTATTCCCGCAAAGTCAGTCACTGTTCCTGTTATCTTAACTTTTTGCAAAACCGAAACAACACTTTTAGGCTTTTCTTTAATAATTACGGTGTTATTTTTACCTATTACAATATCTATGTTTGCATTTGCAAGACTCTGTTTTAAAAGATCATTAGTTTTTATAGTACCTTTTTTTAAAGTTACCAAAGGAAGTCCTTTAAAAATACCCTCTTCATAAAAAAACTTATAATCTGTTTGATCCATAATCAAGTCGAAAACTTCATCAATAGACATTTTTTTATTCTCTTTCACCTCAATTTTTGATTGTTGTGACAAAACATTTTCGGGAGTCAGGGCAAAAAGTGTTGTGCAAAATAAGAAGATGAATGTTCGCATAATATTCATTAATAGCCCCTTTCTAAAGTAAAAATGGGGATGCTTAAAATTAATTTTCATAAATTTGTCATTATTTTTTAGTTAAAAATTTTAATTAATTGATAATTTGATAAGGGGATAGAGTTAGTACTTTGGTCGGTTAAACTCTATCCTTCTTTTTTTACTTCATAGGCGATATTTTTATTTTGGTTATAATTAGTTAGTAATTTGATTTTATTATTTTCTTCTTTATTCTATTCAAAAACATGCTCTTTTTTAGATAATTAATACTCGTATCTAAAGGTTTTATTTGATCATTAAAGTTTTGTTTTTAATTTCATAACTGTCAATTGTAGTCGATTTCATGATCGAAAGAATCTCTTCAAGAGATTGTTTTTTATCAAGACTTCCTTTAAACTGTACATTTTCAAGATTTTTATTTACAAAAAACACGTCGACATCATACCATCTTGATATTACTTTCATAATTTCTTTCAGCGGTTTTCCTTTAAAACTAAAGACACCGTCTTTCCAAGATATTTCATTATTGGCATCCACGGTTTTAATTATCGAAGTGTTATTTTTAAGATCTAGATTTAGTTGCTGATTCGGAATTAATCGTAATTTTTTATTCCCTGTTTCAACATTCACTTTTCCATTTACCAGCGTCGTATAAATATTAGATTCGTCGTTATACGCTTTTATATTAAACTCAGTTCCAACAACCTCAACTTTCTGATTCTTGTTATAAACCTGAAAATGAGCTCCTTTATGTTCGGTACTTTTTGACACCTCAAAATAGGCTTCACCATACACCAATTCTACATCTCTTGATGCTCCTTCGATAAATGCTACAGGGAATTTTAATTGAGAGGCCGAATTCAACCACACTTTTGTGCCATCTGATAATTTTATAACAAATTGACCGCCTCTAGGAATTGTTAAATAATTATAAACCAGTTTTGATGGATTTTGTTTACTGTCTTTATAAATAATCTCGCCGCCATTAATGTGCGCATTTTGAGTTTTAATTGGAGTTCCTTTTTCTAATGCTATCTTCGAACCATCACCTAAAGTCAAAGTTGCTTTATCCGTTCCTGGTTTAATATTTTCAATATCATTCTTTACAACAACTGCAGGAATTTCAGTTGACTTGTTAAATATTTTATCCTTGTATAAAAAAGTTACAGCCAGCAAACTTGTCACCACAGCGGCGGCGGCGTATTTAAACAAAGGTTTTTTACTTAATCTAAAAACAGGTTTTTTATTCTTTTCTTGATACTTAGCTTCTAATTTTTCCCATGCTTTTTCTGTATCAATTTCTGAATAGGAGTCAATTTTATCTACTAATTTTTTAATCTTAATTTCTTTTACGACCGAATTTTCTTTTGCAAATTCTTTTAATTCTAGTCTCTCAGAATCGGTTAAGACCTTTAATTTTTTCTTGATTAGCAGTTTGGAAATTTGAAAAATATCTATCATCCTATTGTTGATTTATTATAGAACAACTGATATCCCAAAAGGTAGTATTGAAAAATTACTTTTTTTTCAAAAATTTTAAAAAAAATAATTTTCATTTAATATTCTGATTCATTTGTATCCTTTAATTAAGAGATTAAATCCTTCTTAGTAAACTAATTAAGACCTAAAAAAACTTTTGAAATAAGTAGTTTTAAAAAACATTAAACCAATAAAAAATAAATTATTGATTCTAAATCTCTAAACTGATCTCTTAGTATTTTATACGATTGGCTTTTTAATGTTTTAACCGTTTGAAGTTGTATTCCTAATTCTTCTGCAATTTCAGCATTCTTGAGTCCTTTAAGACTTAGCTTTATAATTTCTTTTTTTCTATCAGGTAAAATCTCAATTGCCTTATACAGTTGACACACTATATCTTCTTCAAGAATTTGCTTTAAGAACAAATCATCATCTTCCAAAGACTTAATAGTATTTTCAGCATATTTATTTTTTACAAGATTATGCTTAATAACATTATAACATTTATTACGAACGGCCTTGTATAGAAAAACTTTTAAATGCAGCTCATCTTGAAATGCATTCTCTTTTTCCCATATACCTATAAAAATATCCTGAACCAAATCCTCACATTCATCAATGCTCAGAAAGCGATTTGCAAACTGAACAAGTGATCTATAGTATTGATCAAATATTTTCCTAATATAAAGTTCGCTGGTATTATTTTCTTCCGTAACCAATGCTTATTCTTCAATAATTGATTATAATTAGGCAAATTAAATAAATTTAATTTAATATTTCCTAATTAAATAGCGTAATCATATCAAGTGAAGACATTGATTAATATTGATTAGAATGAAACAGCTCTATTTATCTTACAATTACTTTAGATATAAAAATATTTGTTTCTCCTAGTAAGATATTAGAAGATTTTTTATTCCTATTTATTTTTAAAGAAAAAGCTCCATTGTGAATGCAAGATTTCAAATCTATTACAGCACTTTTACAAAACATTCTAGAAAACGATAAAATTAAAAGAATAGACTTTCCTTATAGACCAAAGTATAAAAACTTTACCTCATTTTTTCTTGATAGTTTTACTATTAAATCCTATTTTCAACTAAAACACTAATATACTATCAGTTACACATAAAAATGTCCCCCATTTGTCCCCCCTTTATTTTTCTTAAAAAACCTATTTAAGACTAGTTTTGTGATCTTGTTATAGGCATAAAAACCATAAAGGTTTCTGAATTATTATAGAATATATAAATGGAGTTGTAAAGTCTTTTTATTTCTGTTCATCTTACTATTTTATTGATTATAAAAATTTACTGCCACAATAAAAACACGTAGAACTACCCGATATTTAAGAATTTATTTACAATAATTTAGCTTATCATTAAAACTAAACCTCATTTTTAATTTAAACTAAATCTTTAATCATTAACACAAACTGATTTTAATAATAAAACATGAAAACCTCAAACACCGTTATAATATGAAAAAAAATTACTTTCTACTCTTTTTATTATTATTTACGAAGCTGCTTTTTGCACAAACATCAATAGAAGCATTTGAAACGGAATCAGTTGGTTCTACCAGCTTTACAGATAATGGAGTTATTTTTAACATTATTTCTCATAGCAGCAAATTTGCAATAGCAAATTTCGCTGGTGCAGGCTGGAATGGAACAGCAAGCGACAACCAATACATAGACAATACTGCATCTGTGGGGACAAACGCCTCTTTTAGCATTAAAACAACTTCAAATTTATTTAAAACCAATCGATTTTGGATTCTTCTAGCTAATAATTCAGTAAATCTAATAGTCTCAGGCTCTTTAACAATAACTGGAAAATTGAACGGTATAACTAAATTTACACAGACTAAAACCACTGGTTTTAATACTAGTTTTGGTACTGATAATGGCAATACTTTAATAGATTTAACCAATTTAAATGGTCAAAACTATTCTAATATTGTAATAGATGAGCTTCAAATTACAACTGGAGGAGCATATACCTATGCTGCACTTGATGCTTTTACCTGGGTAAAAGATAGTGGTATTATATTACCATGTTTGACCTTTTCAGGTCAGCCTTCTAACAGTAGAATTTGTGCTGGTTCTAATACTACTTTTTCTGCTTCAGCAAGTGATGCCAGCAGCTATCAATGGCAGGTAAATACAGGATCTGGATTTACCAACGTCTCAAATGGTGGACCTTATTCTGGTGCTGCAACACAAACACTTATCATAAGTGGTGCAATTCCTGAAATGAACGGATATCAATATCGGGTGGTTGCATCGGGATCATGCGGACCAAGTGCAACATCGAGTACAGCAGCTTTAAATGTTGATTCTGCTCCTGCAATAACGGCACAACCAAACGTGAGTACAATTTGCACAGGAGCCAATACTACTTTTTCAGTCTCTGCATCAAATGCAACAGCATATCAATGGCAGGTAGATCAAGGAGCTGGATTTACCAACGTCTCAAATGGTGCACCTTATTCTGGTGCTACTACGGCTACTCTAACTATTACTGGCGCAACAGCCGCAATGAATGGATATGTTTATAGAGTTGTGGCAACAGGATTATGCAGCCCCGCTGCTACTTCTAGTCCTGCTCCATTAACTTTTTATTCTGCTCCTGCAATAACGGCACAACCAAACTTGAGTACAATTTGCACAGGATCCAATACTACTTTTTCAGTCTCTGCATCAAATGCAGCAGCATATCAATGGCAGCTAGATCAAGGAGCTGGATTTATCAACGTCTCAAATAGTGGACCTTATTCTGGTGCTACTACGGCTACTCTAACTATTACTGGCGCAACAGCCGCAATGAATGGATATGTTTATAGAGCTGTCGTAACAGGAATATGTACTCCTAATGCAGTTTCAAGTAATGCTAAACTGACTGTTAACCCTAATCCTAGTATTATAACACAGCCAACTTCTATTAATGGAGGTATTTGTGCAGGAGCCAATACTACTTTTTCAGTCTCTGCATCAAATGCAACAGCATATCAATGGCAGGTAGATCAAGGAGCTGGATTTAACAACGTCTCAAATGGCGCACCTTATTCTGGTGCTACTACAGCTACTCTAACTATTACTGGCGCAACAGCCGCAATGAATGGATATATTTATAGAGCTGTGGCAACAGGCATATGCAGCCCCAATGCTACTTCTAATGCTGCTGCATTATATGTTAATTCTGCTCCTGCAATAACAGCACAACCAGGCAATAGTGCAATTTGCACAGGAACCAATACTACTTTTACAGTCTCTGCATCAAATGCAACAGCATATCAATGGCAGGTAGATCAAGGAGCTGGATTTAACAACGTCTCTAACGGCGCACCTTATTCTGGTGCTACTACAGCTACTCTAACTATTACTGGCGCAACAACCGCAATGAATGGATACATTTATAGAGCTGTGGTAACAGGATTATGTACTCCTAATGCCGTTTCAAGTAATGCTAAACTGACTGTTATCCCTAATCCTAGTATTATAACACAACCAACTTCTAGTCAAGGAGGTATTTGTGCAGGAACCAATACTACTTATTCAGTCTCTGCATCAAATGTAATATTCTATCAATGGCAGGTAGATACTGGTTTTGGGTTTACCGACGTCACAAATACTGCACCGTATTCTGGCGCTAATACGTCTACTCTAACTATCACTGGCACAACAGCCGAAATGAATGGATATACTTACAGAGCTGTGGCAGTAGGAACATGTAATCTTGCTGCTGTTTCAAATAATGTTATATTAGCTGTTAATCATATTAATGTAGCGCTAACAAAAGTTGATGTAAAATGTTACGGAGATTTAACTGGACAAGCAACGGCAACTGCAACTAATGGAACTGGATCCTATACCTATTCTTGGTCACCTTCGGGAGGAACTGCTGCTACAGCATCTGGATTAGCTGCTGGAACTTACACTGTAACAGTTACAGATGGAAACAAATGTGAAACCAAAGAAAGTATTACCATTACACAGCCAGCATCTGGCCTTTCAGCCACTACAGCATCAACTGGAGTAAGTTGTTTTGGCGGATCTAATGGTACTGCAAGTGTTAATGTATCAGGAGGAAGCCCTGGCTACTTTTATTCATGGGCACCATTAGGCGGTGTAACACAATCTATTTCGGGCAGACCTGCTGGAGATTATACGTGTACAATTACAGATGCTAATGGTTGTACTTTAGTTAAAACTGTTGAAATTAAAGGCCCTGCAGCATTATCTGGGACATATACAAAAACTGATGTTTCGTGCAACGGAGGATCAAATGGTTTTGCAACTGTAACTGCAACTGGAGGAGTTGGAGGATATAAGTACTCTTGGTCACCTACTGGTGGAAGTGCTCGTACAGCATCAGGGCTTGCTCAGGGAACTTATACTGTTACAATTACAGACGCTAATTTATGTTCTACTACTATTACTGTAACAATAGATCAGCCAGATCTTTTAGACGCAACTACATCACAAACTAATGTTCTTTGTAATGGAGGCGCAACTGGTACAGCAACAGTAACAGCTTCAGGAGGAAAACCAAATTCATATACTTATATATGGTCTCCAACTGGTGGGACTGCCGCTACAGCTACTGGGCTTGCTACTGGAAACTACAGCTGTTTAATTACAGATGGTAACGGTTGTTTTATTACAAAAACTTTTAATATCACTGAGCCCGCCGCAGCTTTATCGGCTACAACAAGCCAAATAAATGCAACTTGTTCAACAGGCGGTCAGGCTTCTGTGTCTCCTAACGGTGGTACTCTTCCATATTCTTACTCATGGTCAAATGGTGCCACTACACAAATTGTAACTGGTTTAGCAGCAGGAAATCACAGTGCTGTAGTTACAGATGCAAATGGATGTAAAATAACTAAAGTCTTTAATATTACTACAACCAACACATTAACTGCTGTAACAAGTCAAAGTAATATTTTATGTAATGGCGCTAACACAGGTTCTGCTTCGGTAATTCCATCTGGAGCACCAGGTCCTTTTACTTACGTTTGGGCGCCATCTGGCGGAAATAACGCTACTGCAAACAAACTTACAGCAGGTAATTATTCTGTAACAATAACTGCCGCAAATGGTTGTTCTATTGTAAAAACCTTTACTATTACAGAACCTTCTGCTTTAGTAGTTACACCATCTCAAACTAATTTAATATGCAACGGTGCAGCTACAGGATCTGCCTCTGTAGATGTTACAGGCGGAACTGGTTCTTATACATATAATTGGGCTCCTGCTGGAGGCACTGCCAAAACAGCAACAAGACTTACTGCTGGTACCTATACCGTAACTATTACTGATGCTAATTTATGTGAAACCACACAATCATTTACAATTACAGAACCTAACCCTATTAAGATAACTATTAATTCTAAAAATGTTAGTTGTAATGGAGAATCTAACGGATCTGCAACGGCAGCCGTAATTGGAGGAACCGGCACATATACTTATGCATGGTCACCATCTGGCGGTACTGCAGCAACTGCATCAGGACTTAGTCCAGGAAATTATAGCGTTACGGTTACTGATGCTAATAATTGTACAACAACTGAAAGTGTCTTAATAACAGAACCAAATACATTAACTGCTTCTATTGGAGCTCAAATTGACGCTTCTTGCAATGGATCTAACAACGGATCGGCAACTGTAGCCGTATCAGGAGGTTTTGGTACCTATACATACTCATGGTCACCATCTGGAGGTACTGCTGCAACAGCAACAGGTCTTAGTCCGGGAACTTATACAGCAACAGTAACGGATACAAACAATTGTACCGCAAAACAAAGTTTTACAATTGGAGAACCTACAGCATTAAAAGTTACAAGTACTCAACAAAATGTTACTTGTTATAACGGTAATAACGGAGAGGCAAATGTTACGATTTCAGGAGGAATTGCTCCCTATTCTTATAAATGGAGTAACTCTGACAGTACGACTAAAACGGCACAAAATCTTGTAAAAGGTGACTATGTTTGTACCATAACAGATAGTAATAATTGCAGTATAAATCAGAATTTTACAATTACAGAACCTGCAGCATTAAAAGTTACAAGTACTCAAAAAAATGTTACTTGTTATAATGGTGATAATGGAGAAGCAAGTGTTACGATTTCAGGAGGAATTGCTCCCTATTCTTATAAATGGAGTAACTCTGACAATACGAATCAAACGGCACAAAATCTTGTAAAAGGTGATTATGTTTGTACCATAACAGATAGCAACAATTGTAGTGTAAATCAGAATTTTACAATTACACAGCCTTCAAATCCAATAGGTTTAATTACCTCTATCCCAACTGAGTTTACTACTTCTAGTGTTACTCTAACCGTAAATGCCAGTCAAAATGGAATTGATGGTGATCTAGGTGAATGTACTTCAGAAATAGGAATTGTATTCGCTGCTGCTTCTAATCCTAAAATCACTGATTCTAAAATTATTTTAGGCAGTAATCCTGGAACATTTACAAAAACTGTAGAAGGCTTGTTAGTAAACACAGTATATTATGTTCGAGCCTACGCTGTTGGTAAATTTGGCTATGTAAACTACGGAAATGAAATAAGTTTTACCACTCAAAAAAATATTCTAAAAGTTGTAGCTGCTCCGGATCAAACAAAAGTATATGGAAGCGCAGAACCAAAACTAACTTACGTGGCAACTGGATTTGCTAATGGAGATAACAACTCAATTATTACAGGTTTACTTTCTAGAACTGCAGGTGAAAACACCGGAAACTATCCTATAACAATTGGAAGTTTAAGTGCAGGATCGAACTATACAATTGATTTTAAAACTTCTGATTTTAAAATTACTAAAGCAAATCAGGTAATTGAGTGGAATCAAGAATTGGATTTTGGATGCAACACGACAGACCAAGTACAACTTACGGCTTCTTCAGATAGCGGACTTCCAGTATCTTACGAAATCGAAAATTCATCAATTGCCAATATTCAAGGTGATGTCTTAAAAATTAATCGTGCTGGAACAACATCAATCAAAGTTTCTCAAGAAGGAGATCAAAATCACAATCCAGCTGTACAAATTACAAAATTGATCGAAGTAGATCAGTCTGGAAATATAAGCCAATATTGGGAGGATACTTTGTTATTTGATAATTCAGATAAAAACTATTCAGCATTTCAATGGTATAAAAACGGAGTACTTATTCCAGGAGCAAACAGTCAGTATTATAGCGAAAAACCTCTAAAAGGTATTTATTCCGTACAAGCTAAAGATAAAGATGGAAATGTTATCAAATTCTGTCCATTGACAATTGATGGGCAAACTTTTTCAAAAGCTATCAAACTTTATCCTAATCCAGTTCAAAGCTTAAGAGAATTAACTATTGAATCTGACTATTCAGCAGAAGAATTAAAAGACTCACGTATTAATATTTTTGACTTATCTGGAAAATTAGTAACTACAATAAATAATGTTAGTCCAAAGGTGATTGTTACGGCACCTTCATCATCGGGAATTTATGTAGTCGTTTTGTCATTGGCAAACGGTCAGCATAAAACAATTAATTTATTGGTACGTTAAAAATCAAAAACTTAGAAAATGAAAATTCAATATAAACTAACAATACTATTTTTAACCTTATTTAGTTCTGCTATTAGAGCACAAGAATTTAATATTAAAATTAATGGCGGTCCATCTGGAATTCTTTACGAAAGCACGTTGGGCGACGCAAAACTTAAAACTGGATTTGGAATAGGCTTAGGTTACACGTATTACATAAGCAAACATTGGGGAATTACAACAGGTCTAGAAGGACAATACAGTCAGAATTCGTTTAAATTAAACGAAGGAACAACATTTACTTCGTATGAAGTAGATGATCAAGGATCGGCTTTTGAATACCGCGTAAGTCCAAAGAATTATGCCGAAGATCAAAATTTCTTCTCGGTTGTCGTACCTATCCTTTTGCAGTACAGAACGGATATATCAACTAAAACAGGTTTCTATTTAGGAGTTGGAGCAAAAGCTTTATTTCCAGGAAAACTAAAATCCAACGTTAGTGCTTCTGAGATTCAGATTTCAGGATATTATCCAGATTTAGATCTTGTTATCGACAATTTACCGTCACACGGTTTTGGAAAAATAACTAATTGGAAAGGCAGTACTCGTACAAGTCTTGCAAACTCTATTTTATTGAGTGCTGAGAGCGGCTTAAGCTTCAAATTAAAAGACAACTTGAACCTTTATACTGGAGTTTACTTCGATTACGGATTAAACAAGCTAGCCAAAAGTAATTCAGATTCTAACTTGGTAACTTATAGTGCTAAGGATGTGAATATGATTGAACCTAATGGTGTCATTAAGAATGAAAAAGTAGTGCAAAAAAGCAATTATTTAGCGGCAGGAATTCAAGTTAAATTAGGTTTTTCAATTAAAAAGAAAAATCAATTACCGGCACCAGTTCAAAATACGCCGTCAGCGGTACAAACAACAGAACCTGCAAAAGTAGAGCAAAAAACAGAAGCTGCGGTAGTTGAAACTGCTCCAGAAAAGAAAGAAGTAATTACTGCCGAAAATATAATTTTAATTGAACAGCCTGTAGGTTTTACGACCGTTGGAAACACTGATTTGTCTCCTAATGTAATACCTCGTCTTGACGAGATAGCAGTAATTCTGAAAAAAGATAAAACCGCTGTATTAGAAGTAACGGGCTACACTTGTAACATTGGAAGCAATGAAAGAAATCAAGAAATAGGAATGTTAAGAGCTAAATCTGTTGCAGATTATCTTCAAGGAAAAGGCATTGAAAACAATCGAATACATTTAAAATCGAAAGGACAAACAGATCCATTAGTACCTAACACTTCTGAAGAAAATAGAATTAAAAACAGAAGAGTTTCAATGGAAGTAATTCAGAATTGATTTATCATTTCTTTTCTTATTTCAGATAAAAAAACGAATCATGCTAAAAATAAATAGTGCAAAGTTCCTTTTTTACAATGAAAAGAAAGTTCTATAATTGTTTCGTTTACTATTTTTTAATCTTTAGAAATTTTAAAAAAAAATAAAAAAAGTAAAACCCGTATATTTTTTTATACTACATTTGCGCTTTACAAATAAAAAATGAGCACGCAAACTAACATCTTTATTATTATCAATTCTATTATTATCATTTGATTGTAGTAAAGGGATTTTATATAAAGAAGTATATCATAATACAATTTTAAAACCTCCCTAAACCGGGAGGTTTTTTTATTTAAAACAAACATGAAAAATTTAACAGCAATAATTATTATCGCAATTATCATTATTTGTCTCTCATGACGAGTTAGGATTATATTGTGTAATACGAAACCTTTCTCCGTCAAACGAGAAAGGTTTTTTTTTGCGCTGAAAAGAAACAATTCCGAAGATCTTATAAAAAACTACTAAATAAAAATTCAACTAAATAAAACAGCAGCACAAACAAAATGGAAGAGAAATATACCTTGACAGTTTATACCGAAAATCAACTAGAGCTAATCAATAAAATCGCCATAATGTTTTTAAGAAAGAAAATTAATTTGGTGAACCTGAATATCTCAGAATGTGAAATTGATAAAATGCATCGGTTTACAATTGTTATTCGTACAACATCGGAAATCGTGCAAAACTTGGTACATCAAATAGAAAAAATCATCGATGTATTTAGATGTTACTGTAATACTGACGAGGAAATTTTTTCTGCACAAACAGCATTGTACAAACTGCCAACAGATATGATGATAAACAATGAAAGTCTTGATCTTTTATTTAAAAAATATAATGCCGCTTTTTTATCTATCGAAAAAAAATACACTGTATTTGAAGTTACGGCACAGGAAAATGAAATAGATAATTTAACGACTATTCTTAATCAATATGAACTTGTCGAATTTGTAAAAAGTTCAAAAATTACTTTGATTAAAGGCAGCGAAGGATTTGCAAAGGAATTATCGGAGATGGAAAACTACTAAGTTGAAAAAACAATACCACGCCAAGATGAATTTATTTAAAGAAATACAGCTCGCTCAGAAACAATTAGCTGCTGTAATTGTCCCTACTCCTTTATTAGAAAACTTAAGTCTCTCGAAGCATTATAATGCCGTTGTTTTATTAAAACGTGAAGATCTTCAAGCGGGTTATTCTTTTAAAATTAGAGGAGTTTATAATAAAATTAATTCTTTATCTGTTACAGAGAAAGAGCGCGGAATTGTTTGTGCCAGCGACGGAAATCATGCACAGGGAGTTGCCTATTGCTGTGAGTTATTAAAAATAATGGGGAAAATATATCTGCCCAAAAATACCTCTAAACAAAGACTAGAACAAATTCAGAAATTTGGAAAAGAGTACATCAAAATAATCCTAACCGGCGATTATTTTGAAGAAGCTTATTCGATTGCTTTGGGAGATGCTTCGATACATCGCAAAGCCTTTATACATCCTTTTGACGATTTAAAAGTAATCGCTGGTCAAGCAACTGCGGGACTGGAAATTCTTGAGGACTGTCAAAATCCTATTGATTATGTTTTTGTTCCTTTAGAAGGAAGTGGTTTAGCAGCAGGAATTTCGTCAGCATTTAAAATGTTAAGTCCGAATACTAAAATTATTGGAGTCACAACTCAAGAAAATCCATCACTTGAAATTACAAATGAAAACGATCCTTCTTTTGATGTTACAAAATCCTATTTAAATAATGCATCTATTAAAAAACAAGACGATCTGACTTCTAACATCTGTAAAGAAAACCTAGACGATCTGATAAAAATTTCAGAAGGAAAAATCTGTTCTACAATTTTAAAATTAGCCAATAATAAAGATACGAATATAGAACATGAAGGTGTATTAAGTATTGCTGCGCTAGATTTTTATGCTGACAAAATAAAAGGAAAAAACGTGGTTTGTATAATAAACGGCGGTTTAAAAAATATAGAAAAAGAGGCCGAGATAAAAGAACGCTCTTTATTATATGACGGTTTGGTACATTATTTTATGATTCAATCTCCACAGCGAAGCGAAATATTGAAGGATTTTATAAGTAACATCCTTGGTCCTGACGATGAAATTACACATTTTCAATTTGTTCAAAAAGAGAACTTTGACGCACAATCTGTATTTATACGATTAGAAACAAAAGAACCAAATAATATTGAAGCAATAAAAACCAAAATGCAGGCGAAAGAATTTCAATTTCAAAACCTCAACGATCGAAATGATTTATTTAGTTCGAATATTAATTTGGAAAACATTTTATGGGAAGAAAAACAGGATAATACTGCTTCCTCTTATGTTTGAAGATTTATTTTAAATTTATACTTTCGTTTTTCTTTCCATAATCACATATATACAATCTCTAAAAATAGTAATTGAGTTTAAAGTAAAATAGATAATGATAGTTGTTGAGACCAAAAGAACCTGCATAAAACAAATTGAGCAAAATGATCTAGAAGCTTTGTATTCTATTTGCGGTAATAATGAATTAATGAAATTTGTAGGAGACAGCAAACCTTTGTCAATAGAGCAGACACAAAAATGGATTGATGTGTCTATTTCAAATTATAAATCGAAAGGTTTTGGTATGTATGGAGTCTTTTTTAAGGATAATAATCAATTTATTGGCTACTGCGGCTTAGTCCATTCAGAAGATGTAAATGATAATGAACTGATTTATGCTTTAATGAAAGAATATTGGGGACTTGGTTTAGCTACAGAACTGGCAGATGCGATTATTAAATATGGCTTTGAAACTTTAAAACTTAAAACAATTTACGCATCTATAGATCCGGCAAACACAGCGTCAGAAAAAGTATTATTAAAAAGCGGATTCAAGGAAGTTTTTAAACAAAATGACGAATTTGGAATGGAAACCAGTTATTTTTTAATTCAATACTAATTAGATATTATTTGAAGATAAAATTGACCTTATCTCTATCAATAAAAAACAAAAACCAGTGACGTAAAATTCACTGGTTTTATTTTTTATTAAACTATTCAAAACGAAGTTAGCAACATCTATTTGATACTTAGCGCTTTTATTATTCGGCTGTAAATTTCGGTATTTTGATAAACACCCATAAAATTTTGTGCTCCTGCACCGTATGCAAAAACTGGAACTGGAACTGCTGTATGATCATTTGTACTGAAACTTCCATGCACATAACCTTTCTCAATACTTCCGTCGATTAACGAAAGTCCGCCGGTTTCATGATCAGCTGTTACAATTAATAATGTTTCGGGATTATTATCTACAAATTCCATTGCCTGCCCTACTAATTTATCAAAATCAAGCATTTCGCGAACTACATATTCTACATTGTTTCTGTGTCCACCGTAATCAATCTGTGCTCCTTCCGCCATTATAAAAAATGGATTTTTTGATTTTAATAAAGTACTTGTAGCTTTTGCAAAAGATTTAGTCAGGAAATCTCCTCGTCCGTCTTTCATAGAAACTACTGCAGCATCATCTAAAACAATAAATTTGCTGTTTTTAATTGTATCTAAACTGTTGAATTTATCTAAAAAAGTATATCCTCTTTCAGTCAATATTTTAGATAAATCTTTTCCATCCTTTCTAGATTTAAATTCATTTTTGCCGCCTCCAATTAAAATATCTGAAGGATTTGCTAAGAAATCATTTGCAATAGGTTCGCTGTAACTTCTTTCTGGCTGATGTGCATAAAATGCTGCCGGCGTTGCATCTGTAATATTTCCTGCAGAAATAACAGCTGTTTTATAATTTCTTGCTGCTAATTGCTGTGTGATTAATTCTAATGGTTTTCCGTTTTCATCAACACTTATAAATCTATTATTGGTTTTATGTCCCGTTGCCATTGCAGTTGCTCCTGCAGCCGAATCTGTAATATAACTATTTGAAGCTTTGGTTATAGAAAGCCCTTGTGTTGGAATATTAAAAAGACTTAACTTCCCTTTGTTCGCTGTATAACCCGCATAAATTTGCGTCAAACCCATTCCGTCACCAATTAAAAGAATCACGTTTTTAGGTTTCTTTTTAGTAAAAGCCGAAGTGTTTTTAGGAACATAAGCTTCGTGAAATTCCGTATTTTGATAAAATGTTGATTTAATGTTATTGATAAAATGCGTCAATTCTGAAACGTTATCTGTACCAATAAAATCAACTTTTAAATTCATTAAAGTCATCCAAGTATTTACATTGTCCTGCGTTCCCCAGAATCTTATTTTTTTATTTTGGCTGTGTACTTTTTTAATTGTTGACTGAATTTTTTCTAAATCATCCTGTGTCAAAACACCTTTTCCATTCCAAACTGTGAACTCTTTCAAATCTTCACTAATCATTTCTACACGTGCCAATTGTTCAGCAGTATAATTTTCATTCAGTCTTCCGTCAAAATAAATAAACTCTGGATAATTGGCATATTGTGATGGCAGCGGTCGGTTTCCTGAAATTACGACTTTTATATTTTTGTTTGAAATGATTTCTGGAAAAGCCTTTAATTGCTGCTCGATTAATTTTAATGTCGAATCGGCATCAGATTTTATATCGATCATTAAGATTAATGGTTTACCGCTTTGATAAACTTTCCCTTCTAAACTTTTTAGTTTTGAAGATAACGGTTCTAGATATAAACTTTTAAGGGTATTGTGCATCACAATTTCTTTTGAAGTATGCGATACAAAAAGTTCATTGTTTACTAAAAAAACATCGGCTTCAATAACACCGGTTTCGTTAGAATAAGCTCCATAAAATGGCAGTGCACCGGCATAATCATTATGCGAATGTATGTTTGATGAACTGTATTCCTGTGCTTGAGCAAAGAGGAAAAAGGAAAGGCAAAAAAGGGTGAATATTTTTTTCATTGAAAATGTTTTTATTCCTTTAAAGTCGTAGGTAACTTTATTAGAAATTAAGTTGTTGTAATTTGAAAGCGCATTTTTTATATCTCCTGGGAATAACAAGTTTTACTTAAATACAAACCAGTCTCTTTGGGAAAAGACTGGTTTACACTATTTAAAATTTGATTGTGCTTTTTTACAAACTGCAGACTACACAACAAGCCTGCAGTGTAAAAAAAAACTAATCAAAATGAAACTACTAATTACCAGCCTTGATTTTGGGTCAGTGCTCCTTTACTTACTGCGATTTCATCTGGCGGTATTGGCCAAACATGGTGTATCGCAGGATTAAAATTACGTGCAGGATAAATTACACTTCCGTTATAATGGTGCAGCGGTTTCGCATAAGTTTCTTTTGCATCGCCCCAACGTACTAAATCGAAATGACGATCTGTCCATTCTCCGGCTAATTCACAACGTCTTTCTCTTTTTAAGTCAACCATCGTAGCTCCAGCGATATCTCCAAGTCCCGCACGATGACGAATCAAATTGATTTCTGTATCTGCATTTTGACCTTTCATTAATTTGGCTTCTGCAAGCATTAAAAGTACATCTGCATATCGTAAAAGCGGAACGTTAAGTGCTGTTGAAGGTTTATCTCCATTTGCATTTACATAACGAATATCAATTCCGCCCGATGTTGTTTTTGGATAACTAAACGGCTCCATATATTTTTTAAACTGATAACCTGTTCTATTACTAGAACTTACAATGTTTTTTCCTTCATTAAAAGTAACTACTTCTCCAAAATAAGTGAATTTATCTCCTTTTTGTAAAATAGTTGCACTGCGTCTTTTATCTGTTGGAACATAAGTATCAAACAATTCTTTTGTTGGATAAAAATTTCCCCATCCATTGTAAACTCCCCATCCTTTATCTTCCAAACAAACGCCTGGAAAAATAGAACCTAAAGAAGTATTTTCAGAACTTGAAGTCACTGACCAGATATATTCTGTAGACCAGTTATTTTTAATTTTAAATACATCTTCAAAATTATCAAGCAGTTTGTGTTTACCGCTTGCAACAATCATATTGGCATATTTTATAGCGTTATCCCAATCTTTTGCATACAAATACGTACGAACTAAATAACCCCAAGCTGCTGTTTTGTGTGCGCGACCATAATTGTCTGGTGTTAACTCATTAAAATAAGGCAATAAATCTGCCGCTTTTATAAGATCTGCTGCAATGTAAGCGTAGTTTTCGGCTACATTTTTAGCACGCGGCACATATACGTTCGTTGGATTTTCTCGGTCCTGAATTGGTATTCCTGCACGATCATCTCCGTAATGATAAGCCAGTTCTAAATGCATTACGGCATGATTGAAATAAGCTTCACCCAACATTCCGTTTTTTGTTTTCTCATCCAAAGCAATATTCGGAATATTACGAATTACATCGTTACAACGTTTCATAACTTCATAATGCAGTCTCCAGATATCTTTTGTGTCAGACTCCGCTCCATCAACAATAAAGTTTTTTATACGTTCTGCGTTTTGTCTTGGTTTTGTTCCTATATCATCACTGGCATTGTTAAGCCAGAAAAAACCACGACCGTACATATTATCATTAGAATACAAATCATAAATCGCATTTACACCCGCTTTTGCATCTGCCGGAGTTTTCCAAAAATTTCCGCTTGACGGTGCTCCTTGCGGTACAAGATCAAGTTCGCTTTCGCAAGCTGAAGTGCTTACTAGCAGCACAAAACTTAATAATAAAAGACTTAAATTTTTCATTTTGTTATTTTTATTTTTTTTAAAAAGTAGCGTTTAGACCAGTCATGTAAATTCGAGAAAGTGGATATTTCCCTAAGTCCATTCCGAAATTTCTAAGTCCAACTTCTGGATCCATTCCTGAATAGTTTGTAATGGTAAATAAGTTTTGTCCTGAAACAAAGAATCTTAGTTTAGCTTTTCCGTTTAACCAATTTTCTTTGATTGTATAACCAATAGAAAGATTTCTTAGTCTTAAGAAAGAAGCATCTTCAATATAAAAATCAGAAATACGACCGAAGTTATTGTTATTGTCTGTCGATGACAATACTGGTATATTTGTGTTTGTATTAGTTGGTGACCAAGCATTTTTAGATTCCGCTAATAAATTGTAACCTGGGAAAGAACCGTTTAAACCTGTATGTTTTACAGCATTGAAAACACTATTTCCAGCAGCTCCGCTTAAAAAGATATTCATATCGAAACCTTTATATCTAAAGTTGGTGTTTAAACTGAAAGTGGTTTTAGGAAACGGACTTCCAAGCACTACTCTATCGCTGTTATTAATTACTCCGTCGCCGTTTACATCTTTAAATTTCATATCGCCGGCAACAGCATTTGGCTGATAAGCAACATTGTTAGAGTTTACATACGCTTTTGCTTCGGCATTACTTTGAAATAATCCGTCTGTAGCATATCCGTAAAATGCACCAACCGGACTTCCTACCTGATAAATATTCGCTAAAGGCAAACTACGAACTCGGCTTAAGTTTAAAGGTTCCAGAGAAGTTAAATCCTCTTTAATAGAAACAATTTTATTACTTAAAAATGCTGCATTTGCTGTAATATCAAATTTAAATTCTCCTCTTGTTTTTTGATAAGTCAAACTTGCTTCGATACCTTTATTTTCAACATCTCCAGAGTTTACAATTCTTCCTAACGGAGTTCCTGAAACACCCGGCAGCTGATCGCGAACTAACATGTCTTTGTTTGTTTTTACGTAAGCATCAACAGATCCTAATAAAGTATTATTGAACATGGTGAAATCTAAACCTAAATTGGTTTGCTCTGAGCTTTCCCATCTTAAATTTGGGTTTGATAATTCGCTTTCAGCATAACCGTAATTAATAGTTGGAGTTGCTCCTATTAAAGCTTGAGTCTGCGTTAAAGGCACACTAAACTGATATGGTCCAAGGTTTCCTAAATTTCCAATTTGTCCCCAGCTTGCACGTAATTTTAAGTTGCTCACAGTTGAACTGATACCTTTCATAAATCCTTCTTCAGATATTAACCATCCTGCAGAAACTGACGGATATACTTTCCAACGGTTTTCTGATAATAGTTTTGAAGTTCCGTCACGACGAACGATTCCTGAAATTAAGTACTTTTGATTGAAGTCGTAATTAATCCTTCCCACATAAGATGAGATAATTTCATCAGATAAACCTGCTCCTGTTTGTTGAATTAATTTTGCATTTAGCAAGTAACGCTGTGATGGATCTTCGCTGTCAAAACCCGTTCCTTCAACCGTATAAAAATCTCTTTTTGTTTCTTGATACGTATATCCTGCTAAAGCTTTAAGATTGTGTTTTCCAAATGATTTTTCGTAAGAAACAGTTTGCTCACTTAGTAAATCAGTTGTCGTAGCTGCTTTTTTTGTCAAACGGTTAAAGTCGAAGATCTTTCCTGGTTCTGTAATTTTTGTCGAAAAATCAGTTGCGTTATCCTGAATTCTAGTATACCCCCAATTCGATTTAACTTTTAAACCTGGTACAATTTCCCATTCTGCATAAGGATTTATCAAAATTGTAGAAACAGGATTTCTGTTGTCTAGTCTTTTTAAATAAGCTACAGGGTTTATTACGTCTCCGTAAGAACCAATATATTTTTCTGGAACTCCTCCAAATTGTCCAGAACCGTCTTCTCTGTAAATAGTTGCATTTGGCGGGTAAAATACTGCTGCCAAAATAGCTCCTGTATAAGCATTTGCTGTATTAGCCGTTTGCCCATCTGTTAATGAATATGATAAATTTTCTCCAATTGTAAAATTGTCTGCCAGTTTAAAAGATGTATTTGCTCTAACAGTATAACGTTCTCCGTAGGTATTTAGTAAAACACCTTCATTTTTTCTATAACTTCCTGAAAGAAAGAAATTAGATTTTTCTGTTTTTCCATTGATAGAAAGTGACAGATCTTGAATTTCTCCTGTGCGGAAAATTTCGTCCATCCAGTTTGTTTTTGTCGTTCTTGCTGTAGGTTCAAAAGCAGGATCAAAAGCAGGAATTCTAGGTAAACCAGCATTATCTCTAGCAGTATTCATAGCATCTGCATATTCTGCAGCATTTAAAACATCCAGTTTTTTAGCCACATTCTGAAAACCGCCCTGATAATTTACATTCACATTAATACGGTCTGAAATTCCTTTTTTAGAGGTAATTAAGATTACACCTCCAGATGCTCTTGCACCATAAATCGCTGCCGAAGCGGCATCTTTCAAAACGCTGATCGAAGCAATATCATTTGGATTTAACGTATTTAATGATCCGCTGTAAATAATTCCGTCTAAAACAATTAATGGAGTTTCAGCGTTCAAAGAACCAATTCCACGAATATTAATTGTTGGTGAAGCAGTTGGATCACCTCCATCATTAATAACGGTAACACCGGCAACAGTTCCTTGTAATAATTCAGCAGCATTATTGTACGTTCTGCTTGAAGTTTCTTTCATCGAAACTGAACCTACTGCTCCAAGAACTTCTTTCTTTTTAACACTTCCATATCCCATTACAACTACTTCCTGAAGCTGTTTTACATCAGCCGCTAATTTTACTGTAATAGTTTCGCTTTTGGATACTTTAACTTCTTTATTGATGTAACCAACGTATGAAAAGACTAATAACGCTTCAGCTGCATTAATTTCCATTTTAAAAGTTCCATCAAAATCTGTTGTTGCTGTTGCGTTTGAATTTTTATCTTTAATTCCCACACCCGGCAATGGCATATTATCGTCTCCGCTGAAAACTGTTCCAGAAACAATAATTTTATTTTGATCTACAGCTGCCGTTTTTTGTGTTTTTTTGATAACGATATTGTTGTTTACAATTTCATATCTAAGCAAAAAATTACTGCAGATTTTATCTAATGCTTGTTCTAGTGTAACGTTAGAAAGTTTTAAACTAATTTTTTGATTGGCATTAATTTGATTGCTTTCGTACATAAAATGTACATCGACTTGATTTTCAATTTTTTGAAAAACATTTTTTATACTTTCATTTTCTACCTTTAATGTTACTCTTTTATTTGTATTGTTATTGCCTGCATTTGCCGCAAAACCTGCAAAAAACAAGGCAATAAGCAGAATTGCTTTTAACCAAGCGGTTATTATAATACTTTGAAACTTTACGACGCATCGCATTCGTTTTTCATTCATGACTTGTTGTTTTAGTTGTTTTTGGATTTTTTGTTTCTACGTAGTTTATTTTTAAATCTGATTATTAGTCAGACATTTTCTTTTTACTCAATCTTATATACTCCAGATTCTACTTTGTATTCGGCATTTATAATATTGCACACTAATGCCATTACTTCATTTGCTGAAAGCTCTTTGAAATAACCGTTTATCTTAAGTGTATTTAGATTCTTATTTTTAACTTCTATCGGAATATTATAATTCCTATTTATGGTTGCAATAACTTCTGGTAAAGGCGTTTCTTCAAAAACCATTATGTTTTTTCGCCATAACGAAATCGTATTTACCGGCACATCTTTAAAAGCTTGCAGTTTGTTACTTTTTGATTTAAAAATCACTTTTTGTCCTGGAGTTACATAAACATTTTCATCTGTAATGGTCGATTTCACATTTACTCTTCCGGTTAAAACTGCAACTTCTTGTGTTGTGTGATCGGGATATGCTTGAACATTGAAACTGGTTCCGAGTACTTTTGTATCCATTTTATTGGTATGAATTATAAATGGATGTTCTTTGTCTTTTGCGACATCAAAAAAAGCTTCGCCTGTTAAGTAAACTTCGCGTGTGCCTCCATTAAATTCTGTTGGATATTTTAAAAGACTTCCTGCATTCAGCCATATTTGAGTTCCGTCTGCCAAAGTTATTTTGGCACGTTCACCCAACTTTGTAGCATATTGTTTGGTTTCTCCGTTTGATTTTGAGGTGTAATAAAAAAAACTAGATATACTTATTAATAAAGTTAATGATGCTGCAATTGCCCAGTTTCTATTTTGAAGTGAAATTACTTTTGGCGTTTTCTTAATGTGTCTTAATTCTCTTTTTAACTTAGAACGATCTGATACAATAAGTTCATTTTCTTCAGATAAATTCTCTGGATGATCGTACCAATTGTTCCATAATTCCTCTCCTTTTATAGATGGTTTTCCTTTTAAAAACTGTTTTATATCTTGATGTAATTTTTCAGGCATTATAATGTCTTTGTCTCTTTAATAGTATGTCTTTGAAATAGAAATTTCGGGTAGGCGCCTTAGGTTACGCTTCTGTTAAGAAAATCTAAGTTTGTTAATGGTTAGAAAATCTTCAGTTGAACTCTCCTAAATAGGAACGCATGAATTTCAATGCATACGTAATATGATATTTTACGGTATCAATCGACACGTTGAGTTCGTCGGCAATTTCTTTATTGGAATAGTTTTTTATTCGGCTTAGAATAAAAACTTCTTTAGATTTTTTTGGAAGCAGTGCTGCGGCTTTATCTACTGCTTGCTGTAATTCGTCGTAGTAAATCGAATCTTCGGTTGTATTGTTACTGTTGTACAAATTGGTACTGCTGTCTGCAACTTCTTTTATATATTGATCTGTAATGGTATGCGATTTTATATAATCTAAAGTCATGTATCGAACTGAAGTATAGATATATGCGGCAAATTTCTTTTGAATTAATAAGGTTTTGCGACGCTCCCAAATAGTGGTAAAAACTTCTTGAACGATTTCTTCTGAAATAGGGATTGATTTCATTCTGACATAAACAAACCGAACGAGTAAATCGCGATAACGAAAATACAATTCATCAAACGCTTTGTCTTTTCCTTGTTTCAATAAATCAACAAGTTCTTCATCAGTAAACTTTTTATACATAACCATTCGTTTTTGCATTATCAGTCAAATAAAAATGGTTTCTACAGACGCTAAACTGAATTGTTTTTTGGGGAAGTATTCCAATTTTTAAAAATGACATTTACTACAGTATTTTGTTTTATAATATGTCTGTAAAATTAGAAATGAGGGTAGGTCGACAAGGTTACGGTTATATTAATAAAACAACCTGATTATAAAACATTGTATTAACATTTGATATTCTAAATGTTAGTTGGGGAAGAGATGGAAAATATAAAAGGGCTGTGTTTTTTCAAAAGAAAAGTATTGTCTTACAAGACAATAAAATCGTTGTCTATTTTGAATAAAATAAAAATGAAGATCGTACTTTAATCTTCATTAAATTACTGATCTTCATTTGTATGTTCAAAAAATTACACAACAAAAAAATCCCCTAAGATTAGGGGATTTTATACTAACTAAACTGATTTTTATAGATCAAACTATGTTGTACAAATCACAACAAATTCTATATACTTTTATACTTTTCTATTTCCAGAATGTCCATTCGGTTCCATTATAGACGCAAACCATTTTTTTCTTGGTGCCATAACAGATAGTACCAGCCATAGGTTTTACGATGGTAAGATGCGGAGAAACCATTCTTGGCAATATCAAAGCTTTGTTTGAAGATTCTAAAACAAGAACCCCATCTACGCTGCTGCTTTCCGCACCAATAACAGTTCCTTTTGTCGCAGCTTCGGGTACTGACTCTTGAATAGACAAATCGACTGCGCCAGTGCGTCTAGATAAATCAACCCAATTGGTATCGTTAAAATAAACTACTTTTTTCTTATTGGCATCAAACAGCATTACACCGCCCGTTAAGGCTGTACCTGTAGGCAATGTTGTTACCCACGGTAATACAATACCAGATTTACCGCCTACATTAAAATCGACAATTCCTGAACCTTCGGGAGCCGTTTTTCCTATAACGGCTTGTGCATTTGCTGAGAATACAATAAAAAATACACCTATTATAAATTTGATTTTTTTCATGATAATTCGTCTTTATTGTTCAATTAAATTTTATTCCTTTTACAAGAATAAATCTATTTTTTTAATCTGGACAAGCTTGCTGAGACATTGCTTTCCAAGATGTACCGTTATATAATTTAATAACTTTTGCTACTATATCATAAACAATCATTCCTTCTACTGGCGCTGTAATTGCTGTTTCTGGAGATGCCATTCTAGTTAATACTAAACCTTTTTCTTTTGATTCTAAAATCAAAGTTCCTGTTCTAGAATTTGCGTAATCTCGAGGCGCTGCAGTTCTATCTAGTGTAGATATAATTGTTTTAATAGCTTCTGTTGTACCTGTAGTAAGAGCAGGTTTGTAACAAACGGCACAAGTTGCATCAAACGTAACATTTAGTGTTGCACTTGGAGACGAACATCCATAAAGATCAGAGAAAAACGATACGGTGTATGTTCCAGCCGTACTCACATCTGTTGGATCTGGCACTATTACTCCTGATGCATTTTTCCATTGTATTACGGCACCAAGCGGCGGCTCAGAAGTTAGGTAACTGTTTAGGTTAAACGAAGTTCCTAAACAAGGTTTTGCAGTAGTCGTGCTCAAAACGGGTGCATCATCTCCTGCCTCACAGGCAAAAATTAAAGCATTTTCACTATTAAAAGTACCTGGAGTTGTGCCAAAGTTTATTGAAATACCAATACCATTATCTGTCGCTGCAGCAGAATTAATTAAATTGCCGAAAGTCATGTACTTATCTACACTTCTATTCAATTGATCCTTAAGAAGATTGTAATGTGCCGAATGATAACCAGACCACTCTACACCACTTCTATATTGAAAGGCTTCATATGATAAGGAAGCTTGTTTAAATACTCCCATTACTAAATTCGGAGCTGTTCCTCTAACAAATCCCGGTCCGTTATCTCCACCGCTTAAATAAGTATCCCAGCCGTGCGCTAACTGCACTTTATCGGTATTACCTTGCGGTATGGTAACCTTGTAATCTATAGTTACAAATGGATCAGGATAATTGTAAATATATTTTACATCTAGCAAGTAAGTCAATCCGTTTTTTTCCGCTTTCATTTTAATCGTATTCTCAAAATGTCCGGGAGTCGATTCGATAAGCGACTGCTGCGTACTGGTAATAGGAACAAGATTTTTATCTCCTACAGACCCTGTAGGATTCAAAGACCCACTTTTAAAAATATCCCTTCCAATAGAAAGCGCCAAACCGTGTGTCGTGCCGGGTACTTCAAACGGTTTTGTCGTACCTTCATATAAATTTGAACTAATACTGTATATTTGATTGATGTTTTTTCTTTTAATCTGCATATTTCCTGCACAAAAAATATTAAGCCTAATTCCATCATCGCGGTTTGTACCTCCAGGTGCGTTAATAACGGTTTGTCCAAAATAACCAATAATTGTGCTAATATTTGTAAAACGATACAATTGCCCGCTTGCCGGACGATTAATAGTAGGTTTTATAAAAGATTCTGAAGTTCCAGGATTGGCTCCAAAATCAGTAAGCCATAATTGTGCTGCTTTTTCACCGTACATTTGTTCTCTACCATAATAAAAACCAATTGCTGTCTCATAATTTTTTGGCATAGCAACTCCTTCATCATAAATGTATTCTATAATATTAGTTCCTTCATACAGTTTTACCTGAAAACTTACTGACTTGGAAGGGCTATAATACCATCTCCAAGAATGCCACTCTGCCGTAAGTACTCTATTAGGAGCACTACCGCTTGTTTTGTAAGAGAAAGTACCACCAGAACCCTGAAGATCAGCCATTAAAGGTGCCAAAATTAAGGAAGTACCTTCAGGAGCTGTATGTGCCCTGCTACCTGTTTTGAAAGTAAGAGTACCATTTGAACTTGCATAAAAAGTATTATGTTCTTCTCGACCCGAATTAAACGTAAATCCAATAGGTAATGCACCACTGACACCTTCGTCAGAAACAAGAGTCGGTACTTTTGTACCTCCAACTAAAGCTATAAATTCACTACTTTCAGCTTGAAATGTTATGTCGCTTGTTACACGTGCTAGTTGTTTTTCCTGTGCTGTAACCGCTGCAGGAAATCCTAACAAAAGAGTAAAGAGTATAAAAAAACAAAATCCAATTGTATTGCTTTTGTTAACATTTTGTATCATATAAAAATATTTAAATAATTCATACTTTGCTCATTGTATTTAATCCTATACTGATTTAAGGATTTAAATACGGGCAAATTTACAGCGGCTGTGTCTCTTGAAACTGCCATCTAAAATCATAAAATCAATATATAAAGACACAACCCTATTATAAATAAGGCGTGCATTTAGATTTTTAAAACATTAAAACCAGCCCCGATTAATCGTTATTGATATACAAATAGCCTGCTTTATCTTTATAATCGCCATTGTAGGTTTTATATTTTATCACATAAAAATAGGTTCCTGTTGGCAATCCATCGTTTTTAGCTACAGTAGTTCTTCCATCAGATATTCCTCTAAACCAATTTCCGTTGGCACCATAGTTTACTGTTTCGAATACCTTTACTCCATAACGATTGAATATCTGCAAAGAGTTCTCCGAGAAATTTTCTAATCCTTCAATGTTGAAGTAATCATTTAATCCGTCGCCATTAGGAGATATTGCATTGTAAACCACAATATCATTTTGGGTAATGGTTTTAATTTTTGCGAGTGTAAAAATTCCCGTTTTGTTAATTGCCGCCGTAATGGTTTCGTTTTGATTATCAACTGCCGATGCGTAGTGCACCCATTTTGATTGCGACTCATCCCAACTTACAATAGCCAGACTGTAACCAGGATCTTCATTCGTTAATTCGCTTGGTGTTGTACTGCTGTTCGACTTTAATGTTAAAGCCAAATCTATTGCTGCTTGATTACTTTCAACCTTCCAATATTCTTTGGCGTTTATTAAGGTTATCAAGTCTTCTTTTTGTGTGTGAGGATGCAATTGGTTCGAATTTTCAAGAACATATCTACTTTTAAAGAAGTCCTTTGATACGCTGCTTTGACCGAAAGCAGAGGGTCTAAAATAACCTCCGTCTCCTATAGGAAACTGAAATTCATTTTTCCCTATGCACTCTACATAACCATCAACATAACTCTCGTCATTTGTATTTTTATGTATTGCATTTGCTTCAAAAAGAACTATACCTCCTGATGTAGCATTAGAAACAATTCCTTTAGAAAAGTCAGAGAATCCGTAAATACTAATTTCTGTAGATAATAAAAATGCAGGCTGAATCATTCGATTATCAAACCTAACATTATTGAACTCACTTAGCTCCTTACCAGAAATCACTTGAGCACCTGTGAAACCTTTAAAATAAGTTAACCCAGAAGCTTCTTTTGGACTAAAAGTTACTAATCCATCATTATTATAATTTGAATAAACAGTAAATTGTCCATCATTAATAAAATCTCCCGTAGACTTGTTATCAAAATCAGCTACTGTAGCAAGCTCAGTTCCCGGCAAAATTGCTATTTCTCCTATATTTGTGGTTTGTGCACTAAGTTTGCCAATAGTAAAAAATAATGTTGCAGTAACTATTTTTAAAATAAATTTGGTCATACTTTTTAATTTAAAGTGTTAGTCTTAAACATGACAAATTATACTAAAAACGATATAAAACACCTCAGTTATTCTATTCATAAAAGAGGTGTTTATTCTTTGTTTTAGTTTGAACTCACAGGAGCTTGATTGCTTGAAGTTGTGTTTTCTTCGATTAGTTTTTCTAATCTTTCTAAACGCTCGTTCATTTTTGCAATCTCTTTGTCTTTTGCAATAATTGCATTGTTTTGCTCAATGATATGCAAGTAGATCTCTTCTGTTTTTTCCAATAATTGGATTGATAATTCAGACATATTGAATGAATATCCTTCAGAAGTTCTTTCCAATTCATTGATCGGAGTAATCCCTGGAAGGTGTTTATGAGTTTTAATATACTGCTCGATTTCTGCTAATCCCTTAAATTTATAATCTGCTTTAATATCAGAGTATCCTTGGAAGTAATCTTCAAAAACGTAATCGGCATATGTACTATTAACTGTTGTAATAGAACCATTTATTCTCAGTTTTTCACCTGCTTTACCAGATGGAGTATCAAATCCAATACCTACCCAGCCTTGTGTATAAATATTCTCTGTATTTGTAGTTGCACCCGCTTTTGTTGTTGAACTAAACCAAGGCTCTTTTACGGCAGCGCTCAAATTAACTGATGTTACAAAATTATTCTCATCTTTATAATCTAATGTACCAGTTGTACCATTTACAGCAAGCGACGTTAGTGTTTGAGCAGCACCAACTAAGTCAACAAGTTTAATCACATTAGGCGCACCTTTTTCTGCTTGATAACTAAGTGTTTTCCCTGCTGCATCGTAAGTAAGTGAAGTCAAAGTTTCATTTCCTTTTACGATTTCATTGATATTCACTGTTTGTGTCGCACCAGACGCATCTGTATAAGTAAATTCGTTGGTCGTAGAATTGAACGATACTGTACCTTCTGACTTAGTAATAAAAGTATTCAGAACATTTGTTACTTCAGGATTGTTTATAATTGTTTGGAAATTGTCTGCAACATCTCCTACTACATTAATCGTTACAGGCTCAGCAGTTGTTTCATTTTTATATGTATATACACCCTTGCCTTTGTTCAATATTTCTGTAATAGTTTCAGCATCTCCAACTAAATCAACGAGGTTAATTACGTTAGGAGCACCTTTTTCTGCTTGATAACTAAGTGTTTTCCCTGCTGCATCGTAAATAAGTGAAGTCAAAGTTTCGTTTCCTTTTACGATTTCATTGATATTCACTGTTTGTGTCGCACCAGATGCATCTGTATAAGTAAATTCGTTGGTCGTAGAATTGAACGATACTGTACCTTCTGACTTAGTAATAAAAGTATTCAGAACATTTGTTACTTCAGGATTGTTTATAATTGTTTGGAAATTATCTGCAACATCTCCTACTACATTAATCGTTACAGGCTCAGCAGTTGTTTCATTTTTATATGTATATACACCCTTGCCTTTGTTCACTATTTCTGTAATAGTTTCAGCATCTCCAACTAAATCAACGAGGTTTATTACGTTAGGAGCACCTTTTTCTGCTTGATAACTAAGTATTTTCCCTGCTGCATCGTAAGTAAGTGAAGTCAATGTTTCGTTTCCTTTTACGATTTCATTGATATTCACTGTTTGTGTCGCACCAGATGCATCTGTATAAGTAAATTCGTTGGTCGTAGAATTGAACGATACTGTACCTTCTGACTTAGTAATAAAAGTATTCAGAACATTTGTTACTTCAGGATTGTTTATAATTGTTTGGAAATTGTCTGCAACATCTCCTACTACATTAATCGTTACAGGCTCAGCAGTTGTTTCATTTTTATATGTATATACACCCTTGCCTTTGTTCACTATTTCTGTAATAGTTTCAGCATCTCCAACTAAATCAACGAGGTTAATTACGTTAGGAGCACCTTTTTCTGCTTGATAGCTAAGTGTTTTCCCTGCTGCATCGTAAATAAGTGAAGTCAAAGTTTCGTTTCCTTTTACGATTTCATTGATATTCACTGTTTGTGTCGCACCAGATGCATCTGTATAAGTAAATTCGTTGGTCGTAGAATTGAACGATACTGTACCTTCTGACTTAGTAATAAAAGTATTCAGAACATTTGTTACTTCAGGATTGTTTATAATTGTTTGGAAATTGTCTGCAACATCTCCTACTACATTAATCGTTACAGGCTCAGCAGTTGTTTCATTTTTATATGTATATACACCCTTGCCTTTGTTCACTATTTCTGTAATAGTTTCAGCATCTCCAACTAAATCAACGAGGTTAATTACGTTAGGCGCACCTTTTTCTGCTTGATAACTAAGTGTTTTCCCTGCTGCATCGTAAATAAGTGAAGTCAATGTTTCGTTTCCTTTTACGATTTCATTGATATTCACTGTTTGTGTCGCACCAGATGCATCTGTATAAGTAAATTCGTTGGTCGTAGAATTGAACGATACTGTACCTTCTGACTTAGTAATAAAAGTATTCAGAACATTTGTTACTTCAGGATTGTTTATAATTGTTTGGAAATTGTCTGCAACATCTCCTACTACATTAATCGTTACAGGCTCAGCAGTTGTTTCATTTTTATATGTATATACACCCTTGCCTTTGTTCAATATTTCTGTAATAGTTTCAGCATCTCCAACTAAATCAACGAGGTTAATTACGTTAGGAGCACCTTTTTCTGCTTGATAGCTAAGTGTTTTCCCTGCTGCATCGTAAATAAGTGAAGTCAAAGTTTCGTTTCCTTTTACGATTTCATTGATATTCACTGTTTGTGTCGCACCAGATGCATCTGTATAAGTAAATTCGTTGGTCGTAGAATTGAACGATACTGTACCTTCTGACTTAGTAATAAAAGTATTCAGAACATTTGTTACTTCAGGATTGTTTATAATTGTTTGGAAATTGTCTGCAACATCTCCTACTACATTAATCGTTACAGGCTCAGCAGTTGTTTCATTTTTATATGTATATACACCCTTGCCTTTGTTCACTATTTCTGTAATAGTTTCAGCATCTCCAACTAAATCAACGAGGTTAATTACGTTAGGAGCACCTTTTTCTGCTTGATAACTAAGTGTTTTCCCTGCTGCATCGTAAATAAGTGAAGTCAAAGTTTCGTTTCCTTTTACGATTTCATTGATATTCACTGTTTGTGTCGCACCAGATGCATCTGTATAAGTAAATTCGTTGGTCGTAGAATTGAACGATACTGTACCTTCTGACTTAGTAATAAAAGTATTCAGAACATTTGTTACTTCAGGATTGTTTATAATTGTTTGGAAATTGTCTGCAACATCTCCTACTACATTAATCGTTACAGGCTCAGCAGTTGTTTCATTTTTATATGTATATACACCCTTGCCTTTGTTCACTATTTCTGTAATAGTTTCAGCATCTCCAACTAAATCAACGAGGTTAATTACGTTAGGCGCACCTTTTTCTGCTTGATAACTAAGTGTTTTCCCTGCTGCATCGTAAATAAGTGAAGTCAATGTTTCTTTTGAACCTACAACGTTTGTAAGTTCTGTTACGAACTTTTCATTACTTATAATAGCACCAGCATTGTTAATTACATCAGCTACAACATCGATTGTAGTTTCAGCTTTATCTTCGTTAGTATAAAGGTACTTTCCATCATTGGCAGCATTTTTCTCTAATGTTGTTACGGTTTCTTTTGAATCTACAAATTGCGTAAGTTCTGTTACAAACTTTTCATTCTTTATAATCGTATGGGCATTATTAATAACATCAGCTACAACATCGATTGTAGTTTCAGCTTTACCTTCGTTAGTATAAACATACTTTCCGTCGTTAGCGGCATCTTTCTTTAATGTTGTTATTGTCTCGAAATTTTTTAAATCCAATGGTTGATTATTACCAGAATCATCAACAAATACAAACTCTTTTGTTACGGCATTATAAATAACAGTTCCTTTGTTAGATTCGATTTCACCGGCAATAACAATTCTATTCCATCTGTTATCATACCAATAGTAATATCCAGGTTTAATATCTGCAGCTGTACCAGTATTAAACACTAATAAACTGTTTACATTACCATTTGTAATTGTGGCAGCATCTGTCAAACTTTTTAATTGAACTCTAGGAATCAGCACCCCTTTATCGTTGGCCACAACTTCTAACTGAGAAGAAGGATTCGGCATAGTAGTTCCTATACCTACCTGGGAATACGCTGAGTAACTAGCTAGGACAAAAAACAATGGAAGTAATTTATTCTTCATAAGATTTAATAATTATGAGTTATCTTTTTATTTAAAATCACTGTTAAAATTAAAACCAGCCAATCTTTTCATTAACTGTTAAATTTTAAATTCTTGGCAAAATTATAGCCTAAGTATTTTTCAGAACTACCACATAAACTTTTAAAATCAATACAAAAAGTTACAAATCACTAAAACACCATAAACAATTACACATCAAATAGTTATCTCCATAAAAAACCTCTAAAATCTTCCATAAAAACGAAAATATATTCAACAAAAAAGAGCTTGAACTTACTTAAAAGTCAAACTCTTTTTCTTACCAACTTACCAACTACCAAATCTAAATTTATTCGTTTTGCTCTTTTATTACAATAATAAATTCTGAACGTCTGTTAAGCTCATGCTCTGCTTCTGTACATTTTACATCATTACTGCATTTATTAATAAGCTGTGATTCTCCATATCCATCTCCCCAAACTCGATCTTGATCAATTCCGCCTTCTAAAACAATATAATCTACGGTGGTTTTTGCTCTGTTTTTAGAAAGTCTCATATTAAAGTCATCTTTACCTCTGCTGTCTGTATGAGATTTTACCAAAATAGAAATACTTGGTCGGGTTTTTAATAAATTAATTACTTTATTCAATTCTAATTTTGATGATTTTCGAAGCGTATAACCACCATAATCAAAATAAATAGGATTAAGTTTTAATTTCTCTGTAAGGTTATCTCCTTCTTTAAGAGTTAATACCTGATTACCAACAACAACTTCCAGTTCATTAAATAGTACTGCTTGTATTTCTTTCTTTTCACCTATTTTAATTCCCTTTACAATTATTTTTTCGGTTGTATACCCTTTCTTTTTAAACTCGAAAGTGTAATTTTTAAGCGGCTCGAGATCAACTGAAAATTTTCCTGATTCATCGCTGTATATCTTTTTTATTTTTTCTTTTAAATCATTAAAAACGGATACCTCAACTTGATGTAGTAATTGACCAGATATACTGTCTTTTACAGTTCCAAAATAAATTGGCTTCAAGTTAAAAGGAAATTCTATTGATTTTGTCTCTAAAAATGTATACAAATCATCTTCTCCAGCTCCTCCTTTTCTATTAGAAGAGAAAAACCCTTTTTTCGAATCACTGTCTATACTATATGCAAAATCATCACTTGTAGAGTTTACAGGTTCTCCAACATTTACAACAACATATTTACCGTTACCGTCTTTTACTGCAGCAAAAGTATCTAAGCCGCCTAAACCTGGATGTCCATCAGAAGAGAAGTACAACACACCGCTGTCGTCTACAAAAGGAAAAGTTTCTCGTCCGTAAGTATTTACTTCTTCCCCTAAAGAATCTGCTTTATTTGCAAAACCTCCTCCTTTTTTTCTGTTTACGACATATAAATCAGTGTCGTTCATTTTCTTTTTTCTATTAGAAACAAAAAACAACTCATCGTTATTAGCACTCAAAGCAGGATGTGCAGAAGAGGTTCCTTCAACATTTATCGGATAAGGAAGCTCCTTAACATTACCCCATTTATTGTTGATTTTTTGGGCTTGAAAGATTTTCAGGTTAGAAATTGCTTTCTTATTATTTGTCTTATTTTTTATCTTATCATAAACTACCAATCTGGTAAAATACATCGTTAAACCATCATTTGTAATTACTGGTGTACTTTGATGGTATTTCGAGCTAACATCTCCTGATAATTTTTTCTCATTATGCAAATTTCCTTCTTCATCAATTTGAGCGGTATATAATTTCAGAAACGATTTTTCGCTCCAATTATGTTTGCGATTAAAAAAACCAGAATCCTTAGCTGTAGCATAAATTACATCTTTATACTTAGGCAAATTTTCTAAGGCTACTATCTGGTTATAATCTTTATTAGAAGCTATTTCCTTTTCGCTTATGATAAATTTTTCTTGACCATTATTTTTATCCTGAATTAAAAACTCTCCCGTAGCTCCAAGTTTATTACCATCGTCACTTCGTCTTTTTTCAGCATTTTCTCTAATCATTCGATCTTTCTCTGACCGTTCTGCTTGAACTAAATCCTTATTATATCGAATTGCTTCTTCATTTGGTACTAATGCCGCTCCAAAATCTGAAAATGGCGAATTTGTTCGCGCCTGCATCAAATTATCATATCGATTTGATTGTGCCGCAATTTCTTTCAAATACGTTGCTGGATCCCATTTTTTAGCTTCATCAGCTTTCCCTATTTTCTTATAATAAGCACTCATTACGGCTAATCCTTCCTCATGCTGATCATTTGCTCTCAAGCATACAGAATATCTATGATAGTATTCTGAAGGAGCAGATGCAACATCTTCCATCATTTTGGTATACCATTGTAATGCACTGTAATAGTCTGCATTAAAAAAATAGGTGTCTCCTAAACGAGCATATATTTCTTTAGAATCATATCCTTTACTCACTAATTGCTCGTATAGTTTTCCTGCTTTTACAAATGAAAAATTTTCGTATTCTGCATTTGCCTTTGCCAGCTTTTTATCTTGCGTTTGCTGTTTTTGCGAAAAACAAACTGTATTACTCAAACAAAAAAGCAACACAAATACTTTATGTATTTTTATTCTCATAATTAATTTTAATTAGTTTTGGTTAGAAAAATCTTGGTGACATCATTCTAGATTTTGAGCCGCCTAATACTTCAAATCTTAAAAAGATTTCATGTGATCCTGAATTATAATTTGCCAGTTTGGTTGTTTCTGCATCATAGGAATATCCTATAAACCAAGAATCTGAAATCTGGAATCCTGCAAGTGCACTTAACGATGCACTCCAACGATAAGCAAGTCCTACTGTAAATTTTTCATTGAATAAAAAGTTCGCAGAAATATCTGTTTGTAATGGAGCTCCTTGAACCGCTTTGGTTAATAAGGATGGCTTAAATTTTAGATTATAATCTAAATCAAAAACATATCCTGCCATTAAATAATAATGCATACGCTCTTTTACAACAAAACTCTGCGATTCATTTTTAGCAGATTTATCGTAATGACTGTTTTCTAACATATTAGGAATCGAAAGCCCTATATATGATCTGTCTGAATGAAAATATACTCCTACTCCAACATTGGGAGAGAATTTATTATCTACGTTATTTTGAAATCTCGGGTCTGAAGGATCGTAAATATTCAATTTAGTAAAATCAACATCTAATAAGTTTGCTGTTCCTTTTAATCCAAATGATAATTTATAAAAGGGTGAGGTATCTATAGAATAGGAAAGATCTACTGAGATGTTATTTTCTGTCATTGGCCCAATTCGATCATTGATTACTGATAATCCTAGTCCCATATTCTCATTAATGGGTGAATTAACAGATAGTGTATTAGTAACTGGAGCGCCTTCCAGTCCCGCCCATTGTGTTCTATGCAATCCAAAAACACTTATTGTACCTCTTGAACCTGCATAAGCAGGATTGATATTAATAGTGTTGTACATATATTGGGTATATTGAGCGTCTTGCTGCCCAAACATAAGGCTCGAATAACAACATAATATAGTTACTATAAATAAATTTATTTTTTTCATTTTACTCTTATTTTTAGAAATATGAGCAAAATTATAGCAACATAGTTTTTTGGTACTGCCACATAAATTCATAAAATCATCATGAAAAGGTTTACCGCATAAACAATTACAAACCAGTTACATCAAAACGAAATGGAAGTTTCTATTGACTTCGTTTTTATTCTAAAATCTAAGTGACTGTTTATTTTAAAATAAAAAACCCGACCGCTTTACGCAATCGGGAAATCTAAAAAAAAAAGCAATCAAATATATTACCATGTTTTACTTTTAAAAACAGAGCTGGGTATATCTCCATAGTGTTTTTTATAAAGTGATGAAAAGTACGCTGTTTTATGATAGCCAAGTTCAAAAGCGATATCACTAATCGTTTTAAACTCGCCGCTTTTTAATAATTTATTTGCAAGCACTAATTTTTCTTTCTTGAAAAAAGACACAGCACTCATGCCAAATACATTTTCATATAAGATTCTGTATTTTGAAATAGACATATTAGCAATCTCCGAAAGAATTTTTACTCCAGGAAAAGGTGCTAAAAGATTGGACATTAAAAAATCTTGTGTTTTCATTATTGCTTTTAAATCTTTTTCTAAAAACAATCCAGTATTAGACATATCAATTTTTAACCGTTCTAGAAAATAACCAAAAAGTTTAAACGCAGTACTTTTCAGCAAAAATTCATAATTTGAATCATTCATGCTTTGCTGCTTTAAATTATGAAGTTCTACTTTACTTCGGCTGTCTATATGTCCGTAGTAAAACATTTCTCTTTTTTTGTTATCAAAAATGTTCTTGAAATCTTTTTCTAAAACTGCACCGTGAAAATAATTTTTAATATATGTTTTTCGAATATACAATCGTAATGAATACGCTCTTTCCCCAACTGCTGAGACATAAGAACTTTGAAGGCGGCTGTCTATAATAGCAAAACCTAATTTTGATTTATATCCCGTATTATGTTTAACATTATCTATAAAATGTTTATTTAAATTATCGCTCATATCATAATAAACAATCCAAAAATCTTCCTCAGAAGGCATTCTTGTCAAACGCATCGGCTCGTTTAATGTTAAATCAACGATAAGCACAGAAACATCTGGAGAAAGCTCAATAAAGTACCCAGAACCACTTACCTTTTTCTCAGGAAAATGAATTATTTTATTGTCGATTATTGTACATCCTAAGCCGCCAATAAAATCTTTCTCCCCTTTTAATGTTAACGATGCAGTATGTTTAAATTCAGGTATTGTTAAATCCATAATTTCTATTACAGTAAACTTTGATATTCTTTTGGGAAAACTCCATACATCTGATGAAATCGTTTTGACAAATAAGAGACATTGGCATAATTTAATTTATGCGCCACTTCATTAACCGTAAACTTTCCTGTTTCTAATAATTCTTTAGCTTTATTTAATTTATTATTATAGAAATAGGTTCCCGGATTTACACCCGAAATTTTTACAAAAAGCTTTTTATATTTTGAAGGAGACATTCCAATTTGCTCTGCTAGAAAATTAATACCAGGAAAAGGTTCGTCGATATTATTTTGCAGCATTGCTTTAGAGGCAATAATATTCTTTACATCAACATTAAATGTTTTTTCAATAATGCTCTTTTTAGTTTGAAGCTGTTTTAAATAACTAGAAGTTAATCCGTACACAAGTCCTTTAAAATATATTTCGTACAAAGAATTGTCGTAGGCAATTTTTCTAAAATCATTAATTAAAATTAAACTTTCAATATTCATTCGATCTAAACGAAATGTTGCATTTCTTTTATTATCAAGAATGTTGTCAATCACCGTCGATGCTGTTTTACTTATTTTAGAGAAATACTCCTTTATATTATCTTTATCAAATAAAATACAGACCACATATATTCGAGTTCCTTTTTGCACAGTGTAATCCATATCAACTTTAGAGTCAACAATAGATAAATTATGTTTTAATTTTCCTATCGAAGCTGCTTCTTCATTAAGCATAAAATCAACATCTATATTAGTAAGGTAAAAATACAGTCCTATAAAATTGGTGTTTTTATTACGATATTTTAATCGCGTAGTTTCTTTATAAGTTGTATCAATCAGCATTGCTTTAATACCTTCTTCTATAGGCAGAATAAAATGTGTTCCTTTATAAAATTCATTATTTCCTTTAATGAAATTTCCTTCGATAGAACCTCCCATTGCTTTTGCAAGAACCTCTATCCAATTGTGCGATGTATTGTAGTGATGTGTAATTGTTTTCAAAATAAAACGAGACTTTAAATGTTTTTCAAATGCTGCTGCTTAATCCTCTTTATACTTAAAAGTAAATTCCAGATTCGAACATTCGAGTACATAACTTCTGTTTTTCTTTAAAATAGAATCCTTTATAAACAGTTTTTCATAAACGCCAAAAGCTTCATGTTCTTTTGCAGACAAATCATCGTGACAAGTCCAGTTTTCTAATACATCTTTGTAAACCAAATGTCCATTTACCATGTATTGTTTATGATCTGTAAGTGGTATTATTTTTACGCTCATCTTTTAGATTTAAAAAGCAGCACTGCTTTTATCATAACTCCTTATAAAAACAGCATTTTCTTAAAATTATTAAGTAACAGTACTACTGAAAATAGATGGCAAAAATAATGTGACCTCAGCTTTTTGAACTACCACACATAATTATAAAATCAACATTATAAGCTACATATACTATATTCTTTGCTGTTTTTAAAGCAAAAAAAATCCCGATTACAGCCAGTAATCGGGAAAAAGTAAAGTTTAAAATGTTTAATTTTAGTGCTCTATTTACGCACTGTATTAGGCAGCACACCAAAGTAATCTCTATAAATAGAAGAGAAATAAGTGGTTTTATTATATCCTAACTCATAAGCAACATCGCTGATTAATTTAAAACTGCCGCTTTCTAATAACTCTTTTGCGAGGAGCAGTTTTTCAATCTTAAAAAACAACGGCGGACTCATTCCAAATATACTGTTGTATAAAGCTCTAAATTTTGTGGGCGACATATTGGCGATATTGGCTAGGAATTCGATCCCTGGAAACGGAATTAAAAGATTGGATAATAAATGCTGCTGACTTAACATAACTGCTTCAATATCTTTCTCTAAATGAGTTGCCATACTGGGCATTTTAGTGTTTAATCTTTCTATTAAATATCCAAGTAAATTATATGCAGCTCCTTTTAGCAAAAATTCATAATTAGGATTATCAATTTCCCGCTGTTTTAAAGCATTCAATACTACTTTGCTTCTGCTGTCTATGTGACCGTAAAAGAACATTTTCTTTTTTTTATCATCAAAAACATCTTTAAAATCCTTTTCAAATTCGGTATCTTTAAAAAATGTTTTTAAATAAGATTTTCTAATAAACAATCTTAAGGTATAGAATCGTTCTCCCACTGTTGAGAGATAACTACTTTTGATTTTATTATCTACAATCGCGAAACTTAATTTGGATTTATATCCTATTTTATGATTTACATCGTCTATTACATGCTTACTAACACTGTCGCTCAAGTCATAATATACAATCCAGAAATCATCCTCAGAAGGAATACGTGTAAATCGAAGTGGTGTATTCATAATTGAATCGACAATAACCACTGAAAAATTTGGGTTAATTTCTAAGAAACAGCTTGAACCGCTTGCAACTTCTTCTGGGAAATACATGTTTTCATTAACAATTGTACATCCTAAATCATCAACAAATTTTTGCCTCCATTCAGGTGTTAAGTAATATGTATGCTTAAATTCTGGAAGTACTTCGCTCATAACCATTTTTTATAATAAACTTTGATACTCTTTCGGGAAAACGCCATACTTGCTATTAAATCGTTTAGCAAAATAGGAAATATTAGCATAATTTAATTTATCAGAAACCTCACTTACAGTATATTGTCCTGTTTCTAATAATTCTTTGGCACGTTCTAACTTACTGTCCGAAAAAAAAGTTCCCGGACTGAATCCAGTAATTTTTGTAAACAGCTTTTTATATTTAGATGGTGACATATGTACTTGCTCAGCCAAAAATTCTATACCAGGAAAAATCTCTTCAATAATCTTTAGCAATAAAGCTTTTGAAGCAATAATACCTTTTATGTCATCGCCTATTACTTTACTAATAATGATTTTTTTCTCTAATAATTGCTCTAGATAATCGCCAATTAAATTATAAACAAGTCCTCTAAAATAAAACTCAAATAAGAAGCTGTCATAGGGTATTTTTCTAAAATCATTTAATAAAATAGAACTCTCAGTACTCATTCTTCCCATACTGATAATTGTATTCTTTTTGGTATTAAAAACATCTTTAGTTACCAATCTAAGTTTTGGCATCTTATCCATATATTCTTTTAATGCCGTTTTATCGATAAAAACACAGATAACATATGTTCTCGTTCCCTCATTTACCACATAATCTGTATCTAAAGAACTATCCGTTATCGCCAAATTATAATCAAATTTACCTACTACAGAAGTTTCATCATCTGCTATAAAATCGATATTATGATTAGTCATATAAAAATTCAATCCTACAAATCTTTTTAAATCATTTTTATATTTCAATAATACTTGTTCTTTGTACGTAGTATCAATGAGCATTGCCGAAATTCTTTCCTCTAATATTAAAACGAAATGCGTACCAGTATAGGTTTCATTATCTCCTTTTATAAAGTCACCATGAACAGTTCCTCCCATAGCTTCCGCTACTACGTCAATCCATTTGTTATCACTAGAGTATACATGTTCAATAACTTTCATAATAAAAAGATTTACTATAAAATTACTAAATTATTCAATAAAAAAACCAGTAAATTAACTTCACTGGTTTTCTAATTATTCTTTGTAAATCTTTAATCTATTTTAAGATGATTTTACTGCATTAGTTTATTTTGTAATTCCAAACATCATAACTAATCTATCATTAAGATAAAAGTTCAAAGTTTGATCTGCTACATCAAAACGCAGGTCTTTACTGTTTAGGTAAGACAATATTTTTTGTTCTGTTTTGTTACCTTCTTCTCCAATACAAGCCATTGCTGTAACGGCAACATTATTAAAAGAAATACGATCGTCATTACTTTCATAAGTTCCAGCGAAATTGTTACAGCCTGTATTTCCGCTTACTTTCTTTTCCGCTGGATTAAATTTAATAGAAGCTTTACCGTAATCCTGTCCAACATTTTCAAGTGCGATTAGTTTCCAATTGTTTTTACCAATAAAACTCCAAAGTTCATTTTGAGTTGGAATAGAAAATTCCATAACAATCTTATTCTTTGAATTTTTGAACTGTACTTTATTGTTTTTCTTTACAATTTTGAACTTTTTATTTGTTATCGCCGCACTAAAATCTTGTTCCAATTTCATGCTTTCAGGATCACAAGCCATTAAAGTTCCAAAAGGAGCAGCTGTTTTGATCTGATTTTTTGAAGAAAGCTTTGTAAACTTTACATTGAAGTTATTACATCCATTTTTACCGCTGATTGTACCAGTTTCATTATTGATCGTAATAAATGCTTTTCCGTTGTTTATCTTTTTACCATTCAATTGCGTTAAAATCATTTTGGTATCATAAATTCCTTTTTCCTTGTTTACAGGAGTTTTCGAAATAATCTTTTCTAATTTATAAAGGTATGAAGAAGCATCAGCAGGAATAGGTTCTTGCCTTTTTGTTCTTTTTACCAATAACTCATATCGATTTCCTTTTTCAAAATTAAAACCTTCAATATGATTATAAAAAAGCTGCCATTCTTTATCATTGTCATACCTTACCTGAAGACATTCCATAGGACTAACACCTTGACATGGCACTTTATTTTCTTTCACAAACATTTTTAAACTTTCCTGACCATATGTAAATGTTGATAATAACACTACCACAAAAACATACATACTTTTTAATCTTTTCATTGTTTTAATTTTTAGAATACTGATTATGCATTCTGATTATTCATGTTTTTTCTGCAGGCATGAATTGTGCCATTTTAAAATATAGAATGCTTTTAACTTTTTTTTATCACCAATTAATCCCTCTTTTTCTTTAACAATTAAACTACTACATACTGATAATCAATCAATTTAATCAATTAGACCAATAATCTTACGTTTTATTTTATTTAAGATTATTATAATAGTATTTTTATTCTTCTTTTGGACTAAAACTGCCATCGTCTGGATATTTGAGACTGTCTTTTATTTCTTCGACACGTTTAGGATCAAATTTAGGCAGCTGTAATTCATTATTCTCTTTCCATTTTTTAACGGTTTCCGAAATTGCTGCTGCCTTGTCGCTTGACATCGGTGTATCGCGAGCCATATAAAGTGTTTGAGATGGATAAGCCAAAGATGTTCCGCTTTGTTCTATTATATCCAACATTCGTAATAATATATCTTCCTGCACTTCCTGCGATATTTCAAAAGTTACGGCTTCTATGTATGCGGTAATCTCAACTTTCAAAGCATCAGCAGTAATACCTGTAAAGCGTACGATAGGCGGAGAATTTAGCACCGCAGGATGAGCGTACAATAAAGATCTAAGTTCTACCAATAAATAACGCATTTGATCAGGCGTTGTTTCCATTCTAAAAGTAAATATCGGATTGAAGATAAAACGATCACGATGAGCATAATTTTCTATTTTACTCGCTGATAACTGCCCGTTTGGAATCGTTACAATTGTACGTGCAGAAGTACGAAGCGTAGTCGAACGCATTCCGATCGATTCTACAGTGCCTTTAATATCATCAACTCGGCAATAATCTCCAACTCTCAACGGCTGATCTGCAATAAGGCTGACACTGCCTACAAAATTTTCTATTGTTTTTTGCGCTCCTAATGCCAACGCGATACCTCCAATTCCTAATGCTGCAAGTCCAGCGGTAACATCTACCCCAATAATACCAAGTATTGCAATAATACCAATTATAACGATGGCTACTTTTGTGGTACGACTTAAAAACAAAACAGCAGAAACGGCAGAAATACGACCGCTTCTATTCATTCTGCTGCGTGTATACATACTCACAAAGTCAGTCATTCTCCAAAGCAGAATCAAGAAAGCTAGAATTCCAATTGTCAATATAATAATACTAAAGCGCTGACGAACTACTATAGAAATTCCCATGCGCTGTGTAAATGCGACAAATAAAATCACCGTAAGATACATATGAATTGGCAGTGAAAAAGCTTCTATAACGGCGTCGCCCTTCTCGCTTGCAGCTTTTTTCCAAAATTTTTGCACTAGAAAACCAATTACAAAAACCAGCAGTCTGGCAAGCAAATAACATACTAAAGTCATGATTACCACAACCGCCCAATGACCAACGGGAACATTTCCTAGTTTTCGCTCTTTTAAAACATCAGGTAATACCCTGTCTAAAAAAGTTTTTTCTCCAGAAATATCTGCTGAAGCAATTGCTTCAACCGTTTCTGCAGAAAAAAGCCATAATGACGGCTGACTGTCATCGGATTGGTTTTCTAAATAAAGCTGTATTGCTGTTCTGTCTGTAGATATACTTCCCACGAGATCAACACCAGTTGCCAAATCATCGTCTATACGTCCAATTTCTTTACTGCTGATGATTGAAGATGGCGAGAAAGTTCCTCCCTGATCTAACAACTGCTGGAAAGTTTTTGCTATACGTATTCTTTCGGCAGTTTTGCGATAGGAACGTTTACTTAGCACCAGATATTGACTGGCACGTAAATAATTTTGGTCGCCAAGAGCCTTAATAAATCCGTTAACGGTTCCTTGCGGCGTCCTTCTTCCAAGTGAATCTTCTGGAATTTTCGCTGGTTCTTCAGTTGCTGCTTTACTCGTTCCTAATAACTGAGCTGTTCCAGTATTTGGTTTTAACAATACTATCAAAAACAACAACGAATAAGACAGTAAACGCTTTACATTTATAATCATGTTCTTATTTATTTTACCGATTTAAAATACTAAAAATAAGAAATATAGCAGATAAAAGGAATCTTTTTGATAAGAAAAAAGAAAACTGTCTTGTAATAATAAAAGCTTAGAAATAGATAAAATTCAAATTAAGCCCTTTGAATATGGCGTCAAAATCATGATATACAAGACTATAAAATATTTAAAACATATCCTATTCGTAGATCTTAAAGCCAAAAAAAAGTCCTAATTCTCATTAGGACTTTTACAAACTGATCACATTGGATCAGGATAGTGATCTATTTGATTTTTTTATTTCAACAGAAAGTAATATCCTATTGAATTACAATTATTCTCAACACAAAAAAACATAGCTTTTACAACCAAAAAATAGACGTTTTACTTTTTAATCTAATATCTATGTCTCTATGTGATAATTATTTTATCATTACACTAAAATGTGAACACTCTTTTTACAGTCTCGTTTATTTTGCATCAAACCATAATTTTGTTGTAAGCAAATCTTTTCCTTGAGCAGAAACTGCTGTTTGATAATTAGATCCGTTCAAAGACTGCTCTGTTCCTGGATAGAAGAAACGAGACGGAATTTGTCCATCCAAAACTGTAGATGGTCCTGCTTTCAACACAGGATAATCTAGTCTTCTCCATTCTGTAAAAGCATCAAGACCTTGTCCGTAAAATGCAATCCATTTTTGCGTGCCAATCGATTTAGCATAATTCGAAGCATCATACTTTACAGACGCCTGATTAAGATAATTAGAAATAGCAGTCGCATCTGTAATTCCAAATTGATTGAACGACGCTGTAATTGCATTTTTATAAAGCTGCTCCGCGTCTCCCGAAATATAACCGCGTGCTGCTGCTTCTGCAAGATTAAATAATACTTCTGAATAAGAAACAATTACGGCTGGCGATGATGAAGTCAGGAAATAAGTTCCCGGCTTTGATGTCTTCGCAAAACCTTGAGAATTGGCATCACTATTCGTTAATCCATTACCTGCTCCCACATATTTAACTACACTTTTATCTGTTGGCAATTGTGCATAAACAGGTAAACGCGGATCAGATAACTCTGTTAATTTATCAACCAATGTTTTCGAAACACGAAAATCATCACGCGTTTCAAACCAAGCTGAAGCAGGATTCTGCTGAGGCGAACTCGTATAGGTAAATTTAAAAGTATCGTTATTGCTGCTCAATACTCCCGCAGCATCTGTAGTTGCATCAATCGCAGCCTGTTTAGCCAAAGCTGGTTCTTTATCTGAAATTCTCAATGCGATACGCAAACGAAGCGAATTTACCAGTTTTTTCCATTTTGTTATATCTCCTTTGTAAGCCAAATCGCCTGTCACAGTACCGTTTGTTGTACTTAAAAATGACTGAGCTTGTTTTAAATCTTCAAGCAATCCTGTATACACTTCTTTTTGTGTGTTATAAGCAGGCGTTACTTTTAAACCCGCTTCTTTGTAAGGAATACTTCCATAAGCATCTGTCAATAATAAAAATGTCCATGAACGCAGGGTTAATGCAATCCCTTTATAATTGGAATTTGCCTGTTGATCAGAAAACTTCAAAATCGTATTCAAATCTGTAATCAAAGTGGCATAACCCGTATTCCATAAAGAAGTAAAAGAAGTATTAGACACATCGTATCTGTCTGGCTCAGTATATTGAATTTTAGCCCAATGCTGCACAAATAACAAAGACGAATTAAAGTTTGTATTATCTCCCCAATACAAATCAGCTCCTTGTTTTAATGTTCCAGTTAACAAATAAGGTGCTAAAGGAGTTTCGGTCGCATTTGGATTTTTATTAATATCATCCAAAGTATCGCTGCAAGACACGAACGTCAATGCAAATAGCGTTATATATGATAGTTTTTTAAGCATGATTTCGTGTTTTTAAAATTTAAGATTAACATTAAGACTGTAACTTCTTGTTGTTGGTAAAGCTAAACTCTCCAACCCTTGAGCATTTCCAGTATTGAAAGCTGTTTCAGGATCAATATTTGGCGCATCTTTATAGATAAAGAATAGATTACGACCTACAGCAGTTATACTTGCAGCTTCTAATCCCAGCTTCTTAACGAATGATTTATTTAAATTGTAAGCTAGTTTTACTTCTCTTAATTTTACAAAAGTTGAGCTGTAGACATAGGCTTCACTAATATTGTATGATGCTTTATAGTATTCCTGTGCACTAATCACTTGATTGTTTGCAGTTCCATCAGCATACACTCCCTTAAAGATCATTCCATCATCATATACCGTTACTCCGCTTGGAGCAGTTCCGCCAGCTACTAATGTTTTCGGATTTGCAGTGTTATTACCTGGATAATAGTAACTTAATCCGCCATTTGCAGCATCACGACCCGGAAGAGTTTGTGCTAATACACCTGTATAATTACCCGTTCTATTAGTTCCTGAAAAAAGCTCTCCTCCTACACTCGCATCAACAAGAAATGAAAGTTCGATATTCTTGTAAGTCAATGTGTTTGTCACACCCGCAAGATAATCTGGAGTATAATGTCCTAGTACTTTCTTTTGCGGATCAGCTTTTGGTAATCCGTTTGCTCCTACTACAATATTTCCACTTGCATCACGCTGATATGCTGTACCGTAAAGTGCTCCATAAGCCTGCCCAACAGATGCTAATACATCAACACCTCCAGAACTTCCAATGGTATAATTTTGAATTTGTTTATCATAATCAAGAATTTCAACTTTGCTGATATTCTTAGAATAATTCACACCAACATTCCATTTAAAATCTTGCGTTTGAATAGTAGTTCCGTCCAATTGAATTTCTATACCACGATTGTTTATTTTTCCTGCATTGATTAATTGCGAATTATAACCGCTTGAAGCTGTAGTTTTTATTTCTAAAATTTGGTCAAAACTATTTGTATTATAGTAAGCTGCATCAAAATGCAATCTGTTTTTCCAGAACGAAGCTTCTACACCAACTTCAGTTGAACGAGTTGTTTCTGGTTTCAAATTCTCATTCAGTTTTTTCTGTGAAGATGTCTGAATAGGATTTCCGTCGAATGCAGTTTGGAAATTATAAACTGTAGACAATTGATACGGATCTGCATCATTACCAACTTCAGACCAGCCGCCGCGTAGTTTTAAGAAATCAAGCGTATTGCTTTTCAAATTCAAAGCTTCAGACAACACTAAACTACCATTGATAGACGGATAAAAATACGAACGGTTGCTGCTCGGTAATGTTGATGACCAATCATTACGAGCCGTAACATTTACAAAAGCATAATTTTTATATCCAAATTGTGCCGAAGCATATGCACTATATACTCTTAATTTTGATAATGTATTGTATGACGTTAATGGGTCTCTTGAATTGTTTAATGTATATAAATCAGGAACCGCTAAACGTGGTGCTTTTTGATAATTGTTTGCATCACTGTGATTACGAATATTGAATCCGGCAAGAGCATCCAAACTAAAATCATCGCTAAGTTTTTTAGTATATGTAAAAATACCTTCCGTATTGCTTTCGCTTACTGTGTAAGCATCTTCGGCATATGATCCAAAAGGAGTTCCATTTGTACCATATTTAATTTGGTATTTTCTGCGATCGTTATAATAATCAACTCCTGTGCGGAATTTAAAATTAAGTCCGTCTGCAAGTTTTGCATCCAAATGGATATCTCCTATTAAACGATTACGCTGTTGACTAGTTGTATTGTAATAAGCATTCCAGTATGGATTACTGTAGTAACTGTTATTCCAATTTACGTCTCTATTATTTCTAAGCTGATTAATATCAACCTGACGACCGAACCAAAGAAACTGCAGCATTACACCAGCAGCACGTGCTCCCATTGGACCACCTGGTAAAGCAGGAGCATCTGTAACAATATAATTTCCTGTTACTCCTACTTTTACATTTTTAGATATTTGATAATTAGTGTTAATCGTAAAGTTCGTTTTATTTACTTCACTATTTGGTACCGTACCATTTTGTTTTTGATTGTTTATTCCTAAACGGAAATCCGATTTATCATCTGATCTGGCAACAGAAATACTATTATCAAAAGTAAGCCCTGTATTAAAAAAGTCTCTCACATTATCCGGATTAGCGACAAAAGGAACTGCCTGACCATTAGAGTAAAATTGAGGAATAAGACGTCCGTCTAACTTAGGTCCCCAGCTTTCATCAACACCATCGTTAATTCCGCCTCCTTTACCATCTACATAACTAAATTTTCCGTTTGAACCTTGTCCGAATGAATTTTGAAAACTAGGTAAAGTAGCAACTTGTGAAATTGTTATACCCGAGCTAACACTTATCCCAAGTCCTTTTTGACTTTTTCCAGATTTTGTAGTAATAAGAACAACACCATGTGCTGCACGAGATCCATAAAGCGCTGCCGCGTTAGGTCCTTTCAATACCGTCAATGTTTCAATATCCTGAGGGTTTAAATCTGAAATTGCATTTTTAAAATCACGAGTTGCTCCTCCAGAGTTCAACTGCGAGTTATCTACAGGAACACCATCTACAACAAATAACGGCTGATTATTTCCTGCGATAGAAGTTTCTCCACGAATAATAATACGTGAAGATCCCATATCTCCTTGTGAATTTGTAATACGAACACCTGCCAATTTTCCAGCAAGACTATTTAAAAAGTTCGTTTCTTTTGTATCTGCTATATCCTTGTTCTTAAGTGACTGCGTAGTATATCCTAAAGATTTCTTTTCTTTTGTAATTCCTAGAGCCGTAACTACAACTTCTGACAGCACATTTTGCTCTTCGGTAAGATCAATAATAACTGAATTTTGATTAACTACAACTTCCCTTTTTTTATACCCCAAATAGCTAACTACTAAAGTATAAGGAAACTTTTGTCCTGTTTGGAAGAAGAATTTTCCATCTAAATCTGTTACAACGCCATGCGTAGTGCCTTTAATGTTTATTGAAGCGCCAATAACCGGCTCTTTTGTAATGGCATCGATTACTGTTCCTTCAAGTTTAGATTGGATTAGAGGTTTTGTCTCTTGTGCATTAATCCCTATGGAAATCAACAAAATACACAACCATGTATATCTATTTAATATTTTTTTCATTACTTTGTTTTAGTTTAATAAATAAGGTGAGCCGAAAACGGATTTACTCCATTATCGCTTTCCTTTTAAGAGATGAACAATTTCTTTAAGCTTCGCCATTTCAGCTGCAACAGAAATGGTTTTTTATTTGCTGCACATTCGCTTTTTCATTTTTTTTATTTTGGATTACTATTATTTGAACTGATTTCACAAGAACTCGGCCCTAAAACTAAGGCTGTATCTTGATTAAAAAATTGGTATGAATTTGAGATTGAAGAATTGTTAATCGTGATAACCTTAAAACAGAAACTGTTTATTGGTTCTCTGCATATTCAAAAATGAAATATATTTGATAATCTTTAATCTTTGGGTGCCTCTTGCATTTTTAAACTCTACTAATTTGATAGAACAAAAGTATATTTTAAAATAGTAAACCCAAAATTTTAATTGCTTTTTTTACAAAAGAAATGTTAACTCTATTGAACAAGAATATTTAACTCACTAAACACAAGCAATTTAAGGCGTTTCATATTTTCTTATTGAGTGTAAGATTTTTTTTAAACCAACAGTCTAAAATTAGAAATAGCAGTAGGTTTTAAAGGAATTATCAAAATAATAAAACGTATTAAAACAAAAAAACCTCCAAAATGATCATTTTGGAGGTTCAGTATTTCTAAAATTTTAATTAGGAGTTATGACTTAGCAAACAAGAATAAGATAAAACTTATTAGAAGGAATCTAAAATCAAGATCAAAAAAATCAGGCAAAAAAAAAATCCAAATCCCAATTTTACATTGGAATTTGGATTTTATATTGATCTTTTATAAGTCTTAGTCTAAAACAAAACTCACGCTGACATTTGCTGTAACTTCGATTTCTCCAATTGCTAAAGTTTCATTTGAAGCACCTGCAGAATCCATTGCTTCTGCTGATTTCATTGCTGCATACATTGGTCTTGGGTAATACACCTGAGAGTTATCAGAAATTGTATAAGCTTTACCCACTTTTTGTCCTAAAACAGAAACATAATCTTCTGCTTTTGCTTTAGCATCTTTCATCGCAAGTTTACGAGCTTCTGATTGAAGTTGTACTAATTTAGAAGTTTCAAAAGAAACTTTGTCTAAACGATTAATTCCCTGCTGTACCAAACCTTCCATTAATTCATCATATTTTGATAAATCTTTCAATACAATTTCAACAGTTTGTGTTGCATTATAACTAGTTTTCTTTTTCTCGTAGTCGTATTGCGGATTTAGCGCCACTTGTTTTGTTTTGAAATCAGCTGTTGGCACATTCATTTTTTTGATGAATTTTAAAACAGCATCCATTTTTTCGTCATTTTGCTTTTTAACATCTTTAGCATTATTCCCTTTTGTTTCAACAGTAGCTGAAATACAAACCTGATCAGGGGCTACTTTTACTTTTCCTTCACCGTTTACATTGATTTGAGGAATTTGCTTTGTTTCTTGAGCGTAAGACATAGTCATAAACATGATTGTTAAAAATAATACTGCTTTCTTCATTTTTGTTATATTTAAGTTATTTGAAATTGATCTTTCAAAAGTTGTGCCAGTCCTTACAGCTTGCCCATTTTTGCCATACCAAAAAGTATCAAAATAGGAATTGCCAACAAAATAACCATTAAACTATGATCTACAATTAATGAAGGTTCTTTTATCAATGTAATTACATAACCGCCTATGGCACCGCCAAAATGCGCCGTATGTCCAATATTGTCATTTTTGGCACGCATTCCATAAATCGAATACAATAAATATAGAATTCCAAAAAGATACGCCGGCATTGGAATAACAAAAAATATTCCCAGCATCATATCTGGCTGCAATAAAATAGCTGAATATAAAACTCCAGTAACCGCACCCGAAGCTCCTACTGCGCGATAATTATAATCGTTTTTATGAAACAGCATCGTAAGCAGACTGCCAAAAATCAAACTTCCAAAATAAACTAAAACAAAAGAAAAGGTTCCAAGCCATTGCAAAACAACCGGCGCAAAAAACCAAAGTGTAAGCATATTAAAAATTAAATGCATCATATCGACATGCAAAAAACCAGATGACAGCATTCGTATCTGTTCTCCAGCTCTAATACTTCCTACATGAAATTCGTATTTTCTAAAAAAAGAAAGGTCATTAAATCCTTTATAGCTAATTAGTACATTCGCTACAATAATTCCAATCAAAATGGTATTCATAAACAATATTTAATATGAAATGTAAATATAGTCATTCTCAGAGATAACTCCGTCACAAACCAAAATATCGATGGTTATTCATTTTTAAATTATATTTGTAAAAAAATATTACATGCAATTTATCGTTTATATACTGGCCTATCCTTTACTTTGGCTTATCTCTATACTTCCTTTTCGACTATTTTATTTACTATCAGATTGTATCTTCTTTTTGATATACTATGTTGTAGGTTACAGACGAAAAGTGGTTAAAGCAAATTTAGCACTTACTTTACCGCATTTGAGCGATGAAGAACGAAAAAAAATCGAGAAAAAATTCTATCAGCATATGTGTGATATGTTTCTCGAGATGATTAAAACAATGAGTATTTCTGCTGATGAAATGGAAAAAAGATTTACGGTAACTAATCTTGATCTCGTTCATGAATATGCTGAAAGAGGGAAAAGTGTTATTTTGGTAGCTTCGCATTATGCCAGCTACGAATGGCTTTTAACTATTAATCGTAAAATTGCTTTTCAGGGAGTTGCCGTTTATAAAAAAGTTGCCAATCCTTATTTTGATAAATTGGTGCGAAAAATACGTTCTAAATACGATACAGAATTAGTTGAAACAAAAAAGGCAATTCCAACGATGGCACAAAATCAGCGTGACGGAATTTTAAGCATGTACGGTTTAGCAAGTGATCAATCGCCAAAATTGGATCGTATTTTTCATTCCATGAAATTTATGGGAATTGAAGTTCCTGTACATACCGGCGCCGAAATGCTGGCCAAAAAATATGATTTAAGCGTAATTTTTGTAAAGGTAAATAAAATAGCCAGAGGCTATTATGAAGCTACTTTTGTATCACTTGCTGATAATCCAAACGACTATGAAAATTTTGAAATAACTGAAAAGTATTTGAAAGAAGTTGAAAAACAAATATATGAAGCTCCTGAATATTATTTATGGACGCATAAAAGATGGAAACACAGAATTGAGAAATAATTCTAAATACATCTCAAATTAAAGCATAAAAAAACACCTCTTTCTAAATAAATGAAAGAGGTGTTTTTTTTATACTCCGAAATTAAATTCCAGCGATTTCTTTTATTTCATCAATAATTCGAAGAGCTAAAACATCAGCTTCTTTTTGTGAAGGCGCTTCAGTATAAATTCGGATAATTGGTTCTGTATTCGATTTTCTTAAATGTACCCATTCCGTTGCAAAATCAATCTTTACACCGTCGATTGTAGAAATATCTTCATTTTTATATTTCTCAGTCATAGCAGTCAAAATCGCATCAACATCAATCTGCGGTGTCAATTCAATTTTATTTTTACTCATATAATACTCCGGATAAGAAGCTCTCAATGCCGAAACAGATATTTTTTTGTTTGCCAAATGAGTTAAAAACAAAGCAACTCCAACCAAACTATCTCTTCCGTAATGCAATTCAGGATAAATAATTCCGCCATTACCTTCACCGCCAATAATTGCGTTATTTTTTTTCATTAATTCAACCACATTCACTTCACCTACAGCACTTGCTTCATAGTTTCCATTATGTGCTTTTGTCACATCGCGTAAAGCACGAGACGATGACATATTCGAAACTGTATTTCCAGGAGTTTTACTCAAAACATAATCAGCACAAGCGACCAAAGTATATTCTTCACCAAACATTTCACCATCTTCACTGATAAAAGCCAAACGATCAACATCTGGATCAACTACAACACCTAAATGCGCTTTTTCTTTCACCACTAATTCTGAAATATCAGTCAAATGTTCTTTTAAAGGCTCCGGATTATGAGGAAAATGTCCGTTTGGTTCACAGTATAATTTTACTACTTCCACTCCCATTAATTCTAATAGTTTTGGAATAATAATTCCTCCAGATGAATTTACTCCATCGACAACTACTTTAAATTTTGCCGCTTTTACAGCTTCAACATCAACCAAAGGCAAATTTAAAACCTCGTCGATATGAATATCCATGTAAGCATCATTTGGTGTAATCTCGCCTAAATTATCAACATCCGAAAAATCGAAAGCTTCAGCTTCAGCAATTTCAAGAATTTTTGCTCCTTCTGCTCCGCTTAAAAACTCACCTTTTTCATTCAATAATTTTAAAGCATTCCATTGTTTTGGATTATGAGAAGCCGTTAAAATAATTCCGCCGTCTGCCTTTTCAAGCGGAACAGCTACTTCAACAGTTGGTGTAGTCGAAAGACCAAGATCGATCACATTAATTCCTAAACCTATTAAAGTATTTACAACAAGATTATGAATCATTGGTCCAGAAATTCTGGCATCGCGACCAATTACAACAGTTAATTTTTCTTTTGAAGTATTGTTTTTTAGAAAAGTACCGTAAGCCGATGCAAATTTTACTGCATCAACAGGAGTCAGGTTATCTCCTACTTTTCCTCCAATTGTTCCTCGTATTCCTGAAATCGATTTTATTAAAGTCATTTTTCTGCGTTATGGTTATTTTATTACAAATATAGAAAAGTTACTAAGGTTCTAAGTTGCCAATATGCTAAGATTTTTTAAATACTATAAAATTTTAGTAAAATAACATCTCAAATTAATAAGCGCAGTTAATGTCGCAGGCTCTTAAGAAGCCAAGGTTTCTAAAGTGATATAACCTTATCATAAAATGTCGGACAATTTTATAACAAAATCATTTAAAAAAGTTTTTATACTTTTACAAGAGCGAACTTAGCGCCTTAGAACCTTAGCACCTCACAAAAAATGAACTTCCTAGCCCACATATATCTTTCTGGCGAAAATGATTTAATCAAAATTGGCAATTTTATGGCCGATGGCATTCGTGGGAAACAGTTTGAGCATTTTCCTGAAGATGTACAAAAAGGAATTCTTCTGCATAGATTTATCGATACTTATACAGATTCTCATGATACATTCAGGCAAAGTACTAAAAGACTGCATGAAAAGTACCATCATTATTCGGGAGTAATTGTTGATATTGTATACGATCATTTTTTAGCTAAAAATTGGAACAATTATTCAGATGAAAAACTGGAAGATTTCACCAATAGATTTTACAACTCACTTCATACCAACTATGACATTCTAACTGAAAAAACACAGGGTTTAATGCCTTATATGATTGAGCGAAATTGGCTTTTAAGCTATAAAACCGTTGACGGCATTCATCAGATTTTAACTCAAATGGATCGAAGATCAAAAAATGTGTCTAAAATGCAGTTTGCAAGTGAAGAATTAGTAGAATTTTATACCGAATTTGAACAGGAATTCACTAGTTTTTTTGAAGAGATTCAGCAGCAGGCAAAACAAAAATTACTTTCATTATAAAATCAAATTGATCTTATAAAACTCTTATTAAATCATGAAAAAAATCACCTTTATACTCTATTTCATTTCTATTTGCAGTTTTGCGCAAACTTCAAAACAAACGGGATTAGTCGTTTCAAAAGCTATGGTAGTTTCTGCTCGCGAAGAAGCTTCAAAAATTGGCGCAGCAATTATGAAAAAAGGAGGAAACGCTTTTGATGCTATGGCCGCAACTGAACTTGCGCTGGCAGTTGCATATCCGTATGCTGGAAATATTGGCGGAGGAGGTTTTATGGTTTACCGCAAAGCAAATGGTGAAGTTGGAAGCTTGGATTATCGCGAAAAAGCACCTCTCGCTGCAACAAAAGATATGTTTCTAGACAAAGATGGAAATGTTGTAAAAGGCAAAAGTACCGAAACTGCTTTAGCAATCGGTGTACCAGGAACTATAGCCGGAGTATTTGCTGTACATAAAAAACTAGGTTCTCTGCCTATATCTGAAATTTTAAAGCCAGTAATTGCTTTAGCAGAAAAAGGTGTCGTAGTAACTCAAAAACAACAAAAACAGCTTGAAGCTTATCATGATGCCATTGTAAAAGCAAATGGACCAAATACGCTTATGGCGAAAGAATTTAAAGAAAAGGATACCATCAAATATCCTGCACTTGCTAATACGCTGAAACGAATTTTAAAAAATGGAAAAGACGAGTTCTATAAAGGAAAAACGGCCCAAATATTAGTAGATTATATTCAGAAAAACGGCGGTATTATCACACTTAAAGATTTAGCAAGTTATGAAGCGAAATGGAGAAAGCCATTGCAATTTAATTATAAAGAATTAAAAATTACTTCAATGTCACCGCCAAGCAGCGGCGGAATTTGTCTGGCACAAATTATGAAAATGATTGCTCCTTATGACTTGTCAAAAATGGGACACAATTCTGAGAAGGCCATTCAGGTAATTGTAGAAGCCGAAAGAAGAGCTTATGCTGATAGAAGTCAATTTTTAGGAGATCCTGATTTTGTAAAAATACCTGTTAAGGAACTTTTAGCTGATTCGTATTTAAAAGAGCGTATGTCGACTTTTAGTTTTGACAAAGCTAGTTTATCATCAGAAATAAGAGAAGGAGAAATTAAGTACAGCGAAAGCACCGAGACGACACACTACTCTATTGTAGATCAATTTGGGAATGCTGTTGCTGCAACCACAACTATAAACGATGGCTTTGGATCAAAATACTATTGCGACGAATTAGGCTTTTTCTTAAATAATGAAATGGATGATTTTAGTGCAAAACCTGGATCACCAAATATGTTTGGATTAGTTGGAAATGATGCCAATAGTATTGCACCGCAAAAACGAATGCTGAGTTCAATGACTCCAACCATTGTTGAGAAAAACGGAAAATTATTTATGGTTGTAGGAACGCCTGGCGGTTCTACTATTATCACTTCTGTATTGCAAACTATTCTGAATGTTTACGAGTTTGGTTTGGGTATGCAAGAGGCTGTAAATGCACCACGTTTTCATCATCAATGGCTTCCAGATATTGTTACTTTTGAGCCTCACACTTTCAGCACAAAAGCATTCGAAAACTTAACTGCTAAAGGTTATCTGATTAATGAAAAAACAACTCCTGTAATTGGCAAAGTTGATGCTATTTTGGTTTTACCAAATAAAAAACTTGAAGGAGGCGCAGATTTTAGAGGAGATGATAAAGCCGCTGGTTTTTAGCCTGAAAAAGATTTAAGCAGAAAGATTATGCAAATTTGAATGTTTAAAACTAAATTTGCACCTCACCTGAAATTTTAAAAAAAACAATGATAAAAAGACTTTTTCGAAGACTAGAAAGTATAATTGCTTTGTCGCAATCTGTTATGACACCAAAGCAGTTCATTTTTTTATCAAGTGTTTTGGTAGGTATTTCATGTGCATTTGCGGTAATTGTTTTAAAAACATTTGCCCATAGTGTCTTTTCGTTTGCGACATACATCAACGGAACTTTAAAACTTAGTTTCATCAATAGTATACTGCCTATAATTGGTATTTTGCTGACCGTTTTTGTAATCAACAAAGTTCTAAATGGAACAATCCAAAAAGGAACATCACAAATTTTATATGCGGTTGCCAAAAAAGCGAGTATTATTCCGAAAAAACAAATGTATGCCCAAATTATTACCAGCTCGTTAACAGTTGGTTTAGGAGGTTCTGCGGGTTTAGAAAGCCCTATTGTTGTAACTGGTGCTGCTTTTGGTTCTAATTATGCTCAAAATTACAAGTTAGCATACAAAGACCGAACTTTACTAATTGGCTGTGGTGTTGCGGCGGGAATTGCAGCCGCATTTAACGCACCAATTGCCGGAGTTCTTTTTGCTATTGAAGTTTTATTAGTAGATGTAAGTATTTCTGCCTTTACTCCTATTATGATTTCGGCGGCTACTGGAGCTTTAGTTTCTGCAATTGTATTAGACGAAAGCATTTTACTATCTTTTAAAAAACAAGAAACATTCGACTTTCATAATATTCCTTTTTATATCATTTTGGGATTATTAACAGGTTTTATGGCTGTTTATTATTCTCGAAATTTTCAAAAAATAGAACATTATTTTGCCGAACTAAAAATTGGACCGTACAAAAAAGCCTTAATAGGTTCTTCTATCTTAGCACTTTTAATCTTTATTTTCCCAACTCTGTTTGGTGAAGGTTATGAAAGCATCAAAACTTTATCAGAAACCGATCCAGGAAAACTGTTAGACAACACTTTGTTTGAGAGTTTTAGAAACAATCAATGGGTTTTTCTTTTGTTTGTAGGCTGCACTATGATGGTAAAAGTATTCGCTTCTGGACTTACAATTGGAAGCGGCGGTAATGGAGGAAACTTTGCACCTTCATTATTCTTAGGCTCTTATTTAGGATATTTCTTTTCAAAATTTATAAGTTTAATCGGTTTATCACATTTACCAATCAGCAACTTTACAATGGTTGGAATGGCTGGTATTTTGAGCGGTTTATTTCATGCACCATTAACTGCAATTTTCTTGATTGCCGAAATAACTGGAGGTTACGGACTAATGATTCCGCTTATGATCGTATCCTCTATTAGTTTTGCCATTTCTAAACGTTTTGAAAAATACTCGCTTGACGTAAAAAATTTAGCAAAAAAAGGACATGCCTTTACCAGCAATAAAGATTCTAACATTCTTTCTACTTTAGACATTGATTCTATTATACAATGTGATTATTTAACCGTGCATCCTGAAGACCATTTAAGCAAATTAGTGGATCTAATTTCACATTCAAATCAAGTCGTTTTTGCAGTTGTAAACAATGAAAAAGAACTCGTAGGAATTGTACATTTTAATGATATTCGCGAAATTATATTTAATGCTTATCGTGTAAAATATACTTTGATTAAAGATGTAATGAAAACACCTCCGGCAACAATTTCATCTTATGACAGTATGGAAATTGTAATGAGCAAATTCGAGAAATCTAAATCAGCATTTTTACCCGTTTTGCGAAATGATAAATACTTTGGCTTCATTTCAAAATCGATAGCACTCGAGGCTTATAGAACAAAATTAAGATCTATGACTATAGAATAAGCTTAATATCAAATACGTTAAAAAAATAATATATGAATCCGACAAAACGAAAACGCTAGTTTACACCAGCGTTTTTTTGTTACTAATTGTAACATAAAGTTTTGCTGTCGAGCACAAAAAGAACAAATCAAAGTGGTAACTTTGCGTTTTGCTCAAAATTATGCTAGATAAAGACAACACTATTGAAGTTCTTGGTGCAAGAGTTCATAATCTAAAAAATATCGATATTTCTATTCCGCGTGAAAAACTTGTTGTTATAACAGGACTTTCTGGTTCGGGTAAATCTTCGTTGGCATTTGACACCATTTATGCTGAAGGACAGCGTCGTTATGTCGAAACCTTTTCGGCTTACGCTCGTCAATTTCTTGGAGGATTAGAGCGTCCCGATGTTGATAAAATTGACGGACTTTCGCCAGTTATTGCAATTGAACAAAAAACAACCAGTAAAAGTCCGCGTTCAACCGTGGGAACGATTACTGAAATATACGATTTTCTTCGACTTCTTTATGCTCGTGGCGCCGATGCTTACAGTTACAACACTGGTGAGAAAATGGTTTCTTATTCTGATGAGCAAATTAAAGACTTGATTATTCAGGATTTTAACGGAAAACGAATTAATATCCTAGCACCAATTATTAGAGCCAGAAAAGGACATTATGCTGAATTATTTCAGCAAATTACCAAACAAGGATTCTTAAAAGTTCGTGTAAATGGCGAAGTACAGGATTTAGTTTCAGGCATGAAATTAGATCGTTACAAAACGCACGATATTGAAATTGTTGTAGACAGAATGGTTATCGAAAATACAGAAGACAATCAGAAACGATTAGCTGAAAGTATTAATACTGCGATGCATCATGGCGAAAACGTATTGATGATTTTAGATCAAGATACAAATGAAGTTCGTTATTTCAGCAGGAATTTGATGTGTCCTTCAACTGGAATCTCGTACCAAAATCCAGAACCAAATTTATTCTCCTTTAACTCGCCAAAAGGTGCTTGTCCGCATTGTAACGGATTAGGAACTGTTCATGAAATCAACGTTAAAAAGATTATTCCAAATCCGAAATTATCAATTAAAAGCGGTGGTTTTGCTCCACTTGGCGAATATAAATCTTCTTGGATCTTTAAGCAGTTAGAAACTATTGGAGAAAAATTTGGATTTAAAATCACTGATCCAATCGAAAAAATTCCCGAAGAAGCCATGACAATGATTCTTTATGGCGGAAAAGATAAATTTACTATAAACTCAAAAGATCTTGGCGTTACGCGAGATTATAAAATTGATTTTGAAGGAATTTCAAACTTCATCAAAAATCAATATGACGAAAGCGCAACGACCAGCATAAAACGTTGGGCAAAAGATTTTATGGACGAAATAAATTGTCCGGTTTGCGAAGGCTCACGTTTAAAAAAAGAAGCACAATTTTTCAGAGTTAATGAAAAGAACATTACCGAATTGTGTAATATGGATATTTCTGATTTAACAGCTTGGTTTCAAGACTTAAACAGCCATTTATCCGAAAAACAACTTTTAATTGCTTCTGAAGTTGTAAAAGAAATCAAAGACCGATTAAACTTCTTGATGAATGTTGGTTTGAATTATCTGGCTCTAAGCCGAAGTTCAAAATCACTTTCTGGTGGAGAAGCACAGCGTATTCGATTAGCAACACAAATTGGTTCACAATTGGTTGGAGTTCTATACATTTTGGACGAACCAAGTATTGGTTTACACCAAAGAGATAATGAAAAACTAATCAAATCACTTGAACAATTACGTGACATTGGAAACTCAGTTATCGTAGTAGAACATGATAAAGACATGATCGAAACGGCTGATTATGTTATTGATATTGGTCCGAAGGCTGGAAAATATGGCGGAGAGATTATCAGTATTGGAACTCCGGCAGAAACTCTAAAATCAAACACTATTACCGCTCAATATTTAAACGGTAAAATGAAGCTGGAAATTCCGAAAAAGCGTCGTGAAGGAAACGGAAAGCTTTTAAAACTGACTGGAGCAACAGGAAATAATCTAAAAAATGTTTCGATCGAAATACCTTTAGGTCAATTAACTTGCGTTACAGGAGTTTCAGGAAGTGGAAAATCGACTTTAATCAATGAAACCCTTTATCCTATTTTAAATGCGTATTATTTTAACGGCGTAAAAAAACCACAGCCATATAAAAAAATTGAAGGATTAGAACATATTGATAAAGTCATAGATATCGACCAAAGTCCGATTGGAAGAACGCCACGTTCAAATCCAGCTACATACACTGAGGTTTTTACAGAAATCAGAAACTTGTTTACCATGACTTCCGAAAGTATGATTCGCGGTTATAAAGCAGGACGTTTCAGTTTTAACGTAAAAGGCGGACGCTGTGAAACCTGTGAAGGTTCTGGCGTAAGAACTATCGAAATGAACTTTTTACCTGATGTTTATGTAGAATGTGAAACCTGTCAAGGTAAACGTTTTAATAGAGAAACGCTGGAAATTAGATATAAAGGAAAATCTATTTCGGATGTTTTGGATATGACCGTTGATGAAGCTGTTCCGTTCTTTGAAAACATTCCGAAGATTTATAGAAAAGTAAAAACCATTCAGGATGTTGGTTTAGGATATATCACACTCGGGCAGCAAAGCACAACACTTTCCGGCGGTGAAGCACAGCGTATTAAATTGGCTGGAGAATTATCTAAAAAAGATACAGGAAATACGTTTTATATTCTAGATGAACCTACAACCGGTTTGCATTTTGAAGATATTCGAGTTTTGATGGACGTTATCAATAAATTGGTTGATAAAGGAAATACGATTCTAGTAATCGAACACAATATGGATGTTATAAAACTTGCGGATTATATTATTGATATTGGTCCCGAAGGAGGAAAAGGCGGCGGACAACTGGTTGCCAAAGGAACTCCAGAAGAAGTGGCTAAAAATAAAAAAAGTTATACGGCTAAGTTTTTGAAAAAAGAGTTAGAGTAAAAAAAAGAATCTTTGTCAAAGTTTAAAACTTTGACAAAGATTCTTTCTATTGTTCTATTTTAATACTAATTATTTTATATTTTAGTTTTAAAAATATAGAAGATGAAATCAATTTTATTATTCATTACAATATTATTATTCTCATTCACCACTTATTCTCAATCAAAAAAAGACAGTCTTAATAAAATTGTCCGTGAACGAATTAAAAACATTCAGGAAACACAATCTGACAATCCTTATTTCACAAAACAAGAAATTGAAGAGGAATATGTAAACGAAAACAATACTTTTCAAGCTTTAGCGCAACCAGCGGAAAACAATGATTTAGCTAATTACTTTAAGATATATTTAGAATCAAACCTTTTAAAAAAGATTGATTTCTCTACAATTAAATCTTCTTACTTATACAAAAACATTTCAAATAGTAAATTTAACTATACCATTCGATTAACTTTTGAAATAAATAAAAAAAAGAAGGCTTCTAATTTTCACATCAATACAGGAAATAAAGAATTAAATAGAAAAGTTATTGAAATTTTTAAAAATTATCCTTTAGAAAAATTAGCCCTTTCAGAAGCTGACAAGCGTGGGAAAATCAGTATCCAACTATTTGCAAAAGAGAATAAAAACATCATAATAAAAGCAAGTACATTTGCTGTTGTTGATCAATTACCGGTTGTAAAAGGCTGCGAAAATCTTCAAACGAACTGGGAAATCAGTAACTGTTTGTATGACAAACTAAACAATTATATTATACAAAACATTTCACTTAAAACCATTAGTGAACAGAATCTGAGAGGCGAAATCACTTTTAGTCCACGATTTTCTATTAATACAGAAGGAAGGATTATTAAAGTTAATTGTATAGCTCCAAATAGCATTTTAAAAGATGAGATTGATCGCGCAATAATGTCATTTGACCAAATATTGACTCCAGGAACTAGAAACAATAAACCCATAAATACGTATTGTAACACTTACAGAACACTAACCATTAAAGATCTGAAATAAAAACAACGATTAACAAGCTCTTTATTTCTTTTCGGTTACTTCACGCTTAAAGTTCATCTAGCTTTAATTCTTTGATAATGAACTAAAAACAAAAAATCCATATTTTTACTATGCTAGTTTTAGATTATAAACTTGCTTTTTTGTAACAATTCTGAAAAAAAGAGTTAATTTAGTAACCGCTTTTTTTCAAAATTTCAAGCATTTGAAGAAAGATGTTTCGATTAAACTAACTGTTTATATGAAACCAACTGCCTTAGCCCTGATGGGAGCGGCATCCTTTTGTGCCGGGGTTTGGCACAAAAGATATAGCGGACAGCAGGAACGAGCTCCTTCCTTTGACCGCACAGACAAAACAAATAGAATAATAAATTAAAATACCTAAAATGAGATTAGAAGATTTTGATAATGACGAGGACAAAGTAATTCAAGACCGTTTGAAACAAAAAACGTGGAATGAAATTAGAACAAATGACAGCTGGGCGATTTTTAAAATCATGGCCGAATTTGTAAATGGTTATGAAAGCATGGGACGAATTGGTCCGTGCGTATCTATTTTTGGTTCGGCGAGAACAAAACCAGACGATAAATATTATTTATTAGCTGAGAAAATTGCTTATAAAATTAGTAAAGCCGGCTATGGCGTAATTACTGGCGGAGGACCTGGAATTATGGAAGCTGGAAACAAAGGCGCACATTTAGGTGGAGGAACTTCGGTTGGTTTAAATATCGAATTACCGTTTGAGCAGCATTTTAACCCTTATATTGATCATGATAAAAACCTGAATTTCGATTATTTCTTTGTGAGAAAAGTTATGTTCGTAAAATATTCGCAAGGTTTTGTGGTTATGCCAGGAGGTTTTGGAACTTTGGACGAAATGTTTGAAGCGATCACTTTGATTCAAACTAAAAAAATTGGAAAATTCCCAATTATTCTAGTTGGAGTAGAATTTTGGTCTGGTTTGATCGAATGGGTAAAAACTGTTTTGGTTGAGAAAATGCATACCGTAAGCCCTGAAGATTTGAACTTATTTAAAATCGTAGACACTGAAGATGAAGTTGTTGACGTTTTAGATAAATTCTATAAGAAATACGATTTGAGTCCAAACTTTTAATGTTTGAACCCTATATTATTACAAAAATGAGAAGCTGTTTTTTAAAACAGCTTTTTTTATGTTATTTTTACATAAAACCAAAACAACAGAACACACGTACATTAAAGATAAAGTCCTAAATTTTACGCCAAATTCTTGAAATCATTATTTAAAATTATAATCCTCATTTTTGTTTTATTCAGTTCAATAAAGCAATACGGTCAACATCAATCTAAGATGGAAGTTGCGGTAAATCTTGAACTTAAAACACTAAATATCAAGCAGGATATTACGTATCGCAATACTTCTAACGATACTTTAGTTTCTATTGTTTTGAATGACTGGAACAATGCATTTTCAGACAAAAACACTCCGCTTGCCAAACGCTTTTCTGATGAATTTTACAGAGGTTTTCATGTGGCTAAAACTACGGAAAGAGGAAATACAACGATTTTAAATCTAACAGACTCTGATTTTATGGCGCTTGAATGGGAACGAACCGCCAAGAATCCAGATTTTATTGTTGTCAGGTTAAACCGAAAGCTGCGTCCAGGAGAACAAATTGATCTTCATATAACTTATATTGCAAAAATTCCGAGCAACAAATTTACACACTACGGTTTTGATCAAAATGGCGGAATGATTTTAAAAAACTGGTTCTTAAGTCCTGCCCGATTTGAAAATCACCGTTTTACAAAATACAATAATTTCAATCTCGATGATATTGCAAATGCTGTTACAGATTATCAAGTTGAAATAAAAATACCAGCCAATTACTCGATTACGACCGATTTAAATTCGGTTTCGAAAGACGCTTCAAACCCTTTATTCAGTACTTATTCTTACGCTGGAAGCAATAGAATCGATTTCAATTTAATAATCGAAAAGCAAAATAATTTCAGAAGTTACAGTAATGGTTCTTTAGAAGTTCTTTCGGATTTAAACAATAAAAAAATCAGCGAGATTCAAAAAGCAATTGTCATCAATAGAGTTACGGCTTTTGCAAATGATTTTATTGGTAAATACCCGCATGAAAAAATCACTGTTTCGCAGGCCGATTATGATCGAAATCCATTTTACGGACTCAATCAGCTTCCTTCCTTTATAAGTCCGTTTACAGATGAGTTTATGTTCGAAATTACCTTTTTCAAAACCTATCTCAACAATTATCTAAAAAATAGTCTTCGTATTGATCCCAGAAAAGACAATTGGATTTATGACGGAATCCAAATTTACGCGATGATAAAGTACATGGAAGAAAACCACTTGGACCAGAAAATGCTGGGCAAACTTTCTGAAATGAAACTTTTTAACAGTTACAACATTACCAATTTAACTTTTAATGAGCAATACAGCTATTACTATATGCTGATGGCGCGTAAAAATCTAGATCAACCTCTTGGCGATCCTAAAAACACTTTAATAAAATTTAACGAACAAATTGCTAGTAAATACAGAGCTGGTTTGAGTTTAAGTTATTTAGATGATTACTTAAGCCATAATATTGTGCCTGAAAGTGTACAGGAATTTTACAATCTGAATAAACAAGAGCAAACAAACCGATATGATTTTGAAAAAATACTAATTGATAAAAGCCCCAAAAAAATTGATTGGTTTTTTAAAACAATTATCGACTCTCGTGATATTATTGATTATAAATTTTCAAGTGTTTCAAGAACAGCTGACAGCATAACATTTTCGGTAAAAAATAGAACAGGCATTTATGCTCCTATTCCTATTTTCGGACTTAAAAAAAACGAAGTCGTTTTTAAACAATGGATTGAACCGCAAAAAAACGATTCCGTTTATCATTTTGATCGTAAAAATGCCGACAAAATCGTTATAAACTACGAAAATGAAGTTCCTGAGTTTAACCAGAGAAATAACTGGAAATCGCTAAAAACTTTAGCAATTACCAATCGACCAATAAAATTTAATTTTGCGAAAGATCTAGAAGATCCCTATTACAATCAAATATTATATATCCCGACACTATCGTACAACTTATATGATGGTTTTACGCCGGGAATACGTTTTCATAATAAAACCATTCTTGACAAACCCTTTACATTCGACATTACTCCTGCTTACTCTATTAAAGCTGGAACTCTCTCAGGATCGTCTGCTTTGGTGTGGAGTCAAAATTATCGCCATACAACCTTGTACAACATTCGCTATTCAATTAGTCAAAACTATTATCATTACGCTCCAGACGCCACTTATTTACGTTTGAATCCGATGGTTCAATTTAGAATTCGCGAAGAAAACTTTAGAGATAATAGAAAACAACTCTTTATGTTTAGACAAGTAATTGTAAATCGAGAAGCAAGTACTTACATTACCGACAATTCTAAACCTAATTACTCTATTTTTAATGCTCGTTATTCTAATACTAAAACGGAATTAATCGATCATTTCAGCTTCATGACAGACCTTCAGTTTGCAGGTGATTTTGGAAAAGTGGGCGGTGAAATTGAATATCGAAGATTGTTTGAGAACAACCATAAGTTAAACGTAAGATTATATGCAGGAAGTTTTTTATACAACACAACAAATTCAGATTATTTTAGTTTTGGTTTAGACAGACCTACAGATTATCTTTTTGATTATAACTTTTTCGGAAGATCTGAAACCACGGGCTTTTTCAGCCAGCAATATGTTATGGCCGAAGGAGGTTTTAAATCTAAGCTAGAACCTGCATATGCTAACCAATGGATGACAACTCTTAATGCCAGCTATGCAATCTGGAACTGGATAGAAGTTTATGGAGATGTAGGTTTCTTGAAAAATAAGCATCAAAGTGAGTATTTTGCTTATGACAGCGGTATTCGGTTAAATTTAGTTCCAGACTATTTTGAATTATTTTTTCCCGTTTACTCTAATAATGGCTGGGAAATCACTCAAAATAAATACAATGAAAAAATTCGATTCGTAATCACCTTTTCGCCAAAAACATTAGTTAATCTTTTCACCCGAAAATGGTTTTAATTGAATTAATTTTAAACAAAAACATAAATAATTATCATTAAAATAACGAAAACAATAAAAATAACATAAATAAAATACGTAGTTTTTTGAATTTAAATACAGATAATTAAATTATATTTATTTTAAAGAATTATGATTATTAATTGTTTTTAAGTAATTTCGCAGTCTAAACATGACCCACAAGATTATGATAAAAGAAAAAAGCAATACTACATTAACGTTTGAAGATTTCAAAACTGAAGTATTGAACGACTACAGAATTGCAGTTACCAGTCGTGAATGTAGCCTTTTAGGTCGTAAAGAAGTTTTAACAGGAAAAGCCAAATTTGGAATTTTTGGAGACGGAAAAGAAGTCCCTCAGCTTGCAATGGCCAAAGCCTTTAAAAATGGTGATTTCCGTTCTGGATATTACCGCGATCAAACTTTTATGATGGCCATTGGAGAATTAACTCCGCAGCAATTTTTTGCTGGTTTATATGGTCATACAGATTTAGATTTTGATCCAATGTCTGCAGGAAGACAAATGGGCGGACATTTTGTTACGCACAGTTTAAACGAAGACGGATCATGGAAAAACCTGACTAAGCAAAAAAATTCAAGCTCAGATATATCACCTACAGCTGGACAAATGCCAAGATTATTGGGATTAGCTCAGGCTTCAAAAATTTACAGAAATGTTGACGGTATTACCATCAAAGATAATTTCTCTGTAAATGGAAATGAAGTGGCTTGGGGAACTATTGGAAACGCAAGTACATCTGAAGGTTTGTTTTTTGAAACCATAAATGCTGCAGGAGTACTGCAAGTTCCTATGGTAATGAGTGTTTGGGATGACGAATATGGTATTTCTGTTCATGCCAGACATCAAACTACAAAAGAAAATATCTCTGAAATCTTAAAAGGATATCAGCGTGATGAAGATTCTAAAGGATATGAAATTTTTAGAGTAAAAGGCTGGGATTATGCTGAATTAGTTTCAACATACGAAAGAGCAGGTGCTATTGCTCGTGAAGAACATATTCCGGTTCTAATTCACGTTAACGAATTAACACAGCCGCAAGGACACTCTACATCAGGTTCTCATGAACGTTATAAAAATGGAGAAAGATTAGCTTGGGAAAGAGACTTCGATTGTATTCGTCAGATGCGTTTATGGATGATTGCCATCAATATTGCATCACCAGAAGAACTAGCTGAAATCGATTTTGAATTGAAAAAAGAAGTCCTAGAAGCTAAAAAAGAAGCTTGGAATTCTTTCATCAATCCAATTATTGAAGATCAAAAAAATCTTTTGGCTTTATTGGAACAAATTGCTGAAGCAAGCATCAACCATAAAGACAGAATTAGGAAATACATTTCAGAATTAAGTGCGATAAAAGCGCCTTTAAAAAAGGAGATTTTAGTTTTTGCAAGAAAGATTCTTCGCTTTGTTGAAGTACCAAACAGCAAAATGCTTTTATCAAACTGGATTACTAATTATATAGGAGTTACTCAGAAAAAATTCAGCAGCAATTTGCATTCTGAATCTGAGCAAAATGTATTCTCAGTACAAAAAGTACTGCCTGAATACGCAGAAAATGCAAAAGCAGATTCTGACGGCCGAATGATTCTACGTGATAATTTCGATGCATTATTCTCTAAATATCCAGAAACTTTGATTTTTGGTGAAGATGTTGGAAACATTGGTGATGTTAACCAAGGTCTTGAAGGCATGCAGGAAAAATACGGAGAACTTCGTGTTGCCGATGTCGGAATTCGTGAAGCAACTATCCTTGGACAAGGAATTGGTATGGCTTTAAGAGGCTTACGCCCAATTGCCGAAATTCAATATTTAGATTATCTGTTGTATGCTATACAAATCATGAGTGATGATTTGGCGACCTTACAATATAGAACTGTTGGAAAACAAAAAGCACCATTAATCATCAGAACCCGCGGACACCGTTTAGAAGGTATTTGGCATTCTGGTTCTCCTATGGGAATGATTATAAATGCTATTCGTGGAATTCATGTTTTAGTTCCTAGAGACATGACACAAGCTGCAGGATTTTACAATACTCTTTTAGAGTGCGATGAACCAGCTTTAGTAATTGAATGTCTTAACGGTTACCGTTTAAAAGAAAAAACACCTTTGAACTTTGGTGAATTCAAAACACCAATTGGTGTTGTTGAAACCTTAAAAGAAGGTTCTGATATTACTTTAGTTTCTTACGGATCAACTTTAAGATTGGTACAACAAGTTGCAACAGAATTATTAGACTTAGGAATTGACTGTGAAGTAATCGATGTGCAATCCTTACTTCCGTTTGATATCAATAAAGACATTGTAAAAAGTATCGCTAAAACAAACCGTCTATTAATAATTGACGAAGACGTTCCAGGCGGAGCTTCAGCTTTTATTCTACAACAAATTTTAGAAGAGCAAGACGCTTACAATTATCTTGACAGCAAACCACAAACACTTGCTGCAAAAGCACACAGACCTGCTTACGGAACTGATGGCGATTATTTCTCTAAACCTTCTGCCGAAGATATTTTTGAGAAAGTATACAGCATGATGAACGAAGTTAATCCTTCTAAATATCCTAGTTTGTACTAAGAATTTTAGAACGTTTTAGATAAAAAAAAGCTCCAAGTATTTGGAGTTTTTTTTATACACAAAGTTTGTCATTTCGATCCCGAAGCCTCGGGAGAGAAATCACACTCGGAATTCGACAAAGATATTCTTTATCCAAAGTAACCGCCGAGTATGTCATTTCGACGAAGGAGAAATCCTCACAAGCAGCTCAACAAAGATTGGAGATTAACTGCACAGAGTTTCTTACGAAGATTTCTCCTTCGTCGAAATGACAAAAAACGCGCATATTAAATTAGAAATCCATTTAAATCCGCGCTTTCGCGAAAGCGAATCTGTTTAATCAGCGTTCAAACTAGGAGCAATTAAATATCCTTCAGAATAGCTCTCGCCTTCTCTAAATCTTCTGCAGTATCTATCCCAATTCCAATATGTGTTGTTTCAACCATTTTAATACGTTTTCCGAATTCTAAATAACGTAATTGCTCCAACTTCTCAGAAGCTTCTAAAGATTTCATAGGAAGACTGTAAAAGTCTAATAACGCTTGTTTTCTAAACGCGTAAATTCCGATGTGCTGAAAATAACGAACTCCAGCCTCTTTATCTCTTGGATACGGAATTACTGATCTAGAAAAATACAATGCAAACTGTGATTGATCTACCACCACTTTTACATTATTTGGATTATTAATTTCATCTTCATCTGTAATTTCACGCATTAACGAAGCCAAATCAACTTTTTTGTCCGCATCTTTTTTAAATACTGACAAAACCTGCTCTAATGGCGCTGCTTCCGTAAAAGGCTCATCACCTTGTACATTTACAACAATATCAACATCAAGATTGGCTACAGCTTCTGCAATTCGGTCACTTCCAGATTCATGTTCTTTAATACTCATAATTGCTTTTCCGCCTTGAGAAACGATTTCATCAAATATCAAATCAGAATCGGTTACTACAAAAACATCATCAAATAATTTTGTCGAAACCGCAGCTTCGTATGTTCGTAGAATTACTGTTTTGCCTCCCAAATCCTGCATAAGCTTTGCAGGAAAACGTGTCGATGCATATCGCGCCGGAATTACCGCTATTATTTTCATTGTAAATCTTTTTTAGTAAAACAAATGTAACTATTCAAACCTAAGATAAAAAACATAATTACCACAGATCGTTATAAAACTGATTGCCAATGTTTTAAAAAATAAAGTATATTTATCAGAAAAAAAAGTATGAGAAAATCGTCGATTCTGGTTCTGTTTTTATTGAATTTAACTTTTATTAATTCGGCTTTAAGCCAAAAAAATAATGCTGCTCCACTAAATGCATTTGCAAATAACATCTTTGACGGCAATGGTTATCAGCCGCTGACAACTCTAAAATGGAAGTTTAAAACCGAAGGTAAAATCTTCTCTTCACCCATTACCAAAAGCGGAATTGTTTATATTGGCAGCGAAGATGGCTTTTTATATGCAATTGAAGAAAAGTCAGGAAATCTAAAGTGGAAATTTAAAACAGATGGCGCGATTCACAGTTCACCCAGCATTTTTGAGAATACTGTTTTCTTTGGAAGTTTTGACGGCAATTATTACGCAGTAAACACTAAAACAGGAAAACAAATTTGGAAATTCAAAACGGGCGGAGAACACTGGATGGGAGAAAAAGGCGGCGGTGGAATGAAACCTGAAACACAATACATGGAGGATTTATGGAGTTTTTACCTATCATCGCCAGTTGTATATCAAAATAAAAAAACAGCTCAAGTTATCTTTGGAAGCAGCGACGGAAACATCTATTCGCTTGATACAAAAACCGGAAATGTAAACTGGAAGTTTAAAACTAATGGTCCTGTTCATGGAACTCCTGTTATAGATAAAAACAAAGTTTTCGTTGGCGGCTGGGATGCTGTTCTATACGCATTGAATGCAGAAACCGGAAAAGAAATATGGCATTTTGCTACTTCCACTAAAATAGGTTTTAAAGGTATACAATCGTCTGTGGCAGTTTCTGACGGAAAAGTATATTTTGGAGCGCGTGATCCTCACTTCTTTTCACTTGATGCCGAAACGGGAAAACTAATCTGGAAATATGATGCTGAAAATTCTTGGATTCTAAGCACTGCTGTCATCACAAATGGAACTATTTATGTAGGAACTTCTGATACCTATGTTTTATTGGCACTTGACGCAAAAACCGGCGCTGAAAAATACAGATTCAAGACAAATGGCTATGTTTATAACTCACCTGTAATAGCAGGAAATACGGTTTATTTTGGTGATTTCACTGGAAATTTCTTCTCACTGGATTTGCTTTCTAACGGACAAAAATCAAATACTATAAGTACTGACAATCGTAAACAATATGCAAACTCTATTTTAAAAAATGATCTTTTAGATTTTGGATATGCAGGTCAAAACGAAGATCTGTCTTATTACGACAACAACAAAAAAGTAATGGCTCAATTTTACAAATTAGGATCAATTCTTTCTTCACCATCTATCAATAATAGTACAATTTATTTTGGAAGTGCAGATGGATATTTATATGCATACAATCTAGAAAAATAGACTACTTTGTAACCGGATCTGCGAAACGCATTTTACCGCAAAGTACGCAAAGTTGTTTTATTCGCAAGGTTATATCAAACGCAAAAGTTCGCAAAGCTATATTGATAAAGCTTTGCGAACTTTTACACTTTATAAGCGTAATCCAAACAAAATAACTTTGCGTACTTTGCGGTAAAATTTCTAATCAATTTTTAAATAATTTTTACTGAGGTCATACTCAATGAACCTGCTAAAAGTTTATCATTGAATAAACTCAATTCTTCTGATTTTTCTTTTAATCCTAAGGTGTACAATAAAGGCAAATAATGTTCTGGCGTTGGAACTGCCAATTGAATTGCTTGATTCATTTTTTCGAAATCTATTAAGGGCTGAAAATTCCCGTCTAATAAATAATTATTCACCGTTTCTCGAGCTTCAATTGCCCAATCGTAACCATAATTATCTTTATCAAAGTTTCTAAAATCAACCATTCTAAGATTGTGCACAATATTTCCGCTCCCAATAATCAAAACACCTTTACGACGCAGTGACTGCAGTTTTTGTGCTAATTCAAAATGATATTGACCTGATTTAGTATAATCAATACTCAACTGAATTACAGGAACATTTGCTTCTGGATATAAATGCTTTATTACACTCCAAGCACCATGATCTAACCCCCAATGTTCATCTAAATCTACTTGAACCGGATCTAAGATTCTTTTGGTTTCTAACGCTAATTCAGGGCTTCCCTTCGCAGGATATTGAACATCAAATAAAGCCTGTGGAAAACCTCCAAAATCATGAATTGTTCTTGGCATTTGCATCGAAGTAACTTTGGTTCCTTTAGTAAACCAATGTGCCGAAACGCATAAAATAGCATTGGGCTGCGGTAATGTTTTTGCCAAATTGCGAAAACCAGTCACAAACTGATTTTCTTCAATTGCATTCATAGGACTTCCATGTCCTAAAAACAGAACCGGCATTTTATCCGTATTCGAAAACGTTGACGAAATCGAATGTAAGTCGTTTAGTGTTGTCATTGTAAAATATTATTTGCCACAGATTAAAAGGATTAAAATGATTTCAAAAAAAAAACTTTAGCACGTCATTTATTATAAAATCTGTGAAAATCATTTTAATCTGCGGCTAAAAAATTATTCCTCAAAACTCTCGTCTTTAAATCCTATCAAATATAACTTATTTTTAGCACGTGTCATAGCCGTATACAACCATCTAATATAATCGCGATCGATACCATTTGGCAAATAAGGCTGTTCTATAAAAACAGTATTCCATTGTCCTCCCTGTGATTTGTGACACGTTATAGCATAAGAGAATTTCACCTGTAAAGCATTGAAATATTCGTTTTCTTTTACTCTTTGAAATCTCTTATACTTTGTTGTTTCGTCTTCATAATCTTTCATCACTTCTTCATACAAACGATTTGATTCTTCGTAAGTCAATGATGGAGATTCACTTTTTATAGTATCCAAAAGTAACACCGTTTCAAAAGGTTTCTGATCTGGATAATCGACCATTCTTATTTTTACTCTTGCAAAAGTAAATCCGTACAATTCCTTAATTCCAAACATTTCGAGAACCTCAATAATATCGCCATTTGCAATAAAACCAGCTTCATCTGTTTCTTTAAGCCAGAAATAATTATTCTTAACTACCATCAAAAAATCACCTACAGAAAGTTCACTTTCTTTGAACAAAATCCGAGTTCGAATTTGTTCATTGTATTGATTGGCTCTTTTATTAGATCGCACAATAAAAGCAGTATCTTCAATACTATAATTACTATAAGCTGTATTTATCGCATCTTGAATATCATATCCATCTGTAAGACGCACGATATCTTTAAACTTTTTTACATTGAATCTAAACTCGGTAATAAAGCTTTCCTTCAACAGCTCACGTAATTCAGTTGCATTGAACAAAATTCCCGAACTTTCTTCCTGACGCATTACCTCATCTAGTTCAATATGTTCAATTTCTTTATCGTAATGAATTCCGAGTGTTTGAATATCTAACGCTGGACTTATATCTAAATTTACTGGTGGAAGCTGTGCTGTATCTCCTAAAAGAATCATTTTACAATTAGTTCCAGAATAAACGTAATTAATCAAATCATCAAGAAGTGAACCGCTGTCTAAAGTGCTGTCTGAAATCATCGAAGCCTCATCAACTATAAAAATGGTGTTTTTATGTTTATTAAGTTGTTTTGTAAAAGCAACTCCTCCACCCGACGATTTTTTAGGAAAATATATTTTTTTATGAATAGTAAAAGCCGGCGTATTCGAATAATTAGCAATTACTTTTGCAGCACGTCCAGTTGGTGCAAGCAAAACAAACTTTTTATTTATGTCGCCAAGATTGTTTACAATTGTCGAAATCACCGTTGTTTTTCCGGTTCCCGCATATCCTTTTAATACAAAAATGGTATCGTTAACTGGTTCGGTTAAAAAAATAGCAATTTTTTGAAAAAAAATATCCTGTTTGTATGTGGGTGCAAATGGAAATCTTTTTTGTAAAATGCCGTAAAACAATGCTGAATTCATAAGGAAAATTTGAAATACAAAGGTCGCCTTTTTTAATGGCAATGGCAATAATTTGAAACCATATAAGTGATATAAGCTATTCAACTCGTTGAGGATATTTATCTTTAACACATAGTCTTGATAACTATCGGGATAGACTCTGACTTAACAAAAAAGGCATTTCACTTAACAAAAATGCACAAAGCATGCTTATGTGAAAGAAATGTGTTTCTTTTTGTATTCTTTTTAAACTATAAAATCTATGTTTCTATGTGTTTAAACAAATATCTAGATATTACACACAATGAGCGAAGTAATTTTAAAATACCATATAAAACGCTTCCTTTTGATGCTGATAGTGCTTAAATGATCTCAATAATAAAAAAAATATCCTCTAAGCTTAAATACCTTATATCGTTTATTGGTTAAACTCTAAAAAAATAACACAACGATAAAACTTTAGTAACTTCCTTGTAATATTGTTTTTTGAAATTGCAATTATAATTGTTCCTTTTTAATTTGTAAGTTTGTAGTCGCCTTAAATTCTTTCTTGTAAAACAGGTAACGAATTGTAAATCAATATGTCATTACAAAACACTAACATTATTTCCAAAAATTATAAAAAACTTTCGATTCAGGTTTCACTGAATGGATTTTCATTTTGCTGTTTTGATACTTTAAATAATACCATTACTTCGTTTAACGACGTACAATTTGATACTTCTCAAAAACAAAATAAAATCGAGGACTTATTTTCAGCTTCATTTAAAAATTATCCTGAATTAAAAGAAACCTACGATGATATTCTAGTCATTCATAACAACAATCTTTCGACTTTTGTACCAACTGCTTTATTTGACGAGAATTATCTAGGCAGTTATTTACAGTACAGTACAAAAGTATTTGAATCTGATTTTTTTACTTTCGATAAAATCTCAAATTACGAAATGAACTCTGTTTATATCCCGTACATAAATATCAATAATTTTCTAATTGATAATGTCGGATCTTTTGAGTACAAACACGTAAATAGTATTCTAGTCGAAAAAATTCTTGAAGGTTCAAGAAATAATGACGAGAAAAAAATGGTGGTAAACTTTAACCTAAATCATTTTGAGGTTATAGTAGTTCAAAACCAAAAACTATTATTATTTAACTCTTTTGAATATCAAACTCCAGAAGATTTTATTTATTATTTGCTTTTTACAGCCGAACAAACCAATTTAAATCCAGAACTTTTTCAACTGGAATTGTTAGGCACAATAAACCAAAACGATCCATTTTATGCGATTGCATACAAATATATTCGTAATGTATCTTTCTTAGACGTAAGCACATTACAAGAAAAAAACAATTATACAACTGCTCAGAATCAAAAACATTATATCTTATTTCAATCATGAGAATTATTTCAGGAAAATACAAAGGACGCCGCATTTTTCCGCCAAAAAACCTTCCTGTAAGACCTACGACTGATATGAGTAAAGAAGCATTATTTAATGTTTTGAATAATCATTTTAGTTTTGAGGGCTTAAAGGTTTTAGATTTATTTTCGGGAACCGGAAATATCAGCTACGAATTTGCATCACGCGGAAGCGCACCAATTACCTCTATTGATGGTGATTTTGGATGCGTGAAATTTATTAAACAAGTTTCGTCAGAATATGATTTTGACATTGCGGCTACCAAAAGCGATGTTTTTAAATTTCTCGAGAACTGTAAAACATCTTATGATATTATTTTTGCCGATCCTCCTTATGGATTAGATCAAAACACTTTTGAAAAAATTGTTTTAACGGTTTTCGAAAGAGATTTGCTTCACGAAGACGGCATGATGATTATCGAACATTCAAAGTACACCAAACTAGATCATTTGAGTAATTTTTCATTTCAAAAAAGTTACGGAGGTTCTTTCTTTAGTTTCTTCGAATTAAATTCGACAGATGACGATGAGGAATTACCAGGTGATACTCCAATAAAAATTACGGAAGAAGACGAAGGATAATTTTCTTTTTACAGCATAAAAAAACCTTGAATTTTCAAGGTTTTTTCTTTTTTATTTAACTCTGCTTTCGTTCTCATCAATACTTTTTCCTTTAAACTCACTTTCTTTCACTTTTCCAAAAGAGTACTTTAACGCAATCGAAATTTCATGAGAATCCACTACATATCGTGCTTTCGAACTGACAGCATTAATGGTAAAATTCTCCGTTCTAATCGTGTTTTTAAAAATATTATTCCAGCTTAAAGTACAACTCCATTTCTTAAAAAAGGTTTTCGAAACTGCCATATCAACAACAAACATTGGATTTCTTTCAAAAACACCAACTTTCTGTTTTGTCAATCCCCAAAAATTCAACACAAAATTATATTCCTTTGGAAGCTTAAATTCATTATTGGAGTAATAATAAAAATAGGGTTTCGCAGTCATAAATACTGCAGAAGCATCTTCGATTTTCTCTAAAATAAAAATCAGTGAATTATTCGTTGTCCAAAACTTATAAGTAAAAGGCAATTCAAAATCAAGATTAAAACCAGTTTCTTTATCAAAATTCACATCTTTAAAAGTCATTGTATTATTCTGTTCATCAAACGTAAAACTGTTATAAACTGGATTTGTATTTTTATAATAACTCAATTTAACCGTTTTATCGTGATACTGAAAAGTCGAGGAAATTTCATTGATCATTGTGGGATCTAAAAATATATTTCTGGCATACAAAAAATATGGATTTATATATGTAGCTCCCTGACTTAAAGACGAATAATTGGGTCTTGCTATACTTTTTGAATAGTTTACACTAATACTTTTTGTGCTGTCAATTGGAAATGTGAATTGTGCTTTTGGAAAGAATTTCGTGTAATTTTTATCAACCAAAGGCAATAAATCACTTTTAAACTTTCCGTTGACATTCGTATTTTCAACTCTGACTCCAAATGAAAAATCAACCTTTTTAATCTTTCCTGAAAACTGACTGTATCCTGCCAAATTCTGTTCTTTGAAATCATAATTACTTATTTCATCAACACCCGTTTTATAATAAAAAATATCAATATCCGATTTTGAATCTGCTGATGAATACAATCCTCCAATTTCTAATTTCAGATCATTTTTAAACTTTTTCTCTGTATCAATTCTTCCCGAAAAAACATTCACTTTAAAATTTTGATCACGATTTTGAGACATCTCAAATTGCGTATTATTAAAATTATCTTGCACATTACTCCACGATTTTTGATCGAAATTCGAATATTGAAAACCACTAAAAATAAGCATATCAATTGCTTTAATTTTCTTAGAATAATTCAAAAATGCGTTTGCAAAATTCTTGTCTCCCTCATTATCACTGTAAGTAATAACATTATTCTGTACATCTTTATTTTTATTATCTGTAATTGTATTTATAGGAAAAGTATCCGTCTGCAGTTTACTATTGATACTAAACGAGAAATAATCATCTTCGTTTATTTTATAAAACACACCGCCGCCAAAAATAAATTGTTTTCTTTTTGTTTGAGCTGTTACATCATATTTGGAAGCTATTTCTGCATTTGGAATTTGGTAATCGATACTGTGATTTTCCCAAGGATTTAAACGATTATAATTGAAGTTTGCTTTCCATTCTAATTTATTCTTTTTAAAACTAGAATTAAATCCGAGGTAATTATTAAACTGTTTTTTAAAAGATGCCGTTTCAGAAATATCGGTTCTAAAACTATCTTTTTTACTAAACTTTCTTGTAATCAAAATCACAGATCTTCCTTCCGCTTCATATTTTGCAGATGGATTTTGAATAATTTCGATAGTTTTAATATCGGCTGGAGCCAAAGCATTCAAATCATTCATTCCCACTTTTTGATTGTCAATATAAATCAGCGGACTTCCTTTGCCTACAACTGTAATAGTTTCTTTATCTGGACTCACTAAAACGGTTGGTAATTTTGCCAGCAAATCGACTGTATTTGGAATTGAATTGTAAATAGAATTTGCAACGTCAACTTTTATATTTCCGTTTGAGTTTGTAAAAGTCTTTTTATTCTGATTGACAACAACTTCGTTCAATTGATTTGAAATAGAGTCTTTTGGAGTTTCACTCTGTGCATTTGCAGCAAATGAAAGACAAAAAAGCAAAAGTGCAATAAGGAGTTTTAATGGCAAATAAAGGTTCATTTTTAGTTTTTTTGTTTTGAGATGATGCAAAAATGCTTCTAAAAAAGAGTTATCAAGGTTAATTGAAGGTTAATGCTGAGTTAATGGCTGGAATATCTCACAAAAGCAGTATTTTTGAAGTGAATTTTTAAGTTTATGAAGCAAAGAATCAATTTATTAATAACGCTTTCGGTTGTCGCACTACTTGTCTTGTCGACAGTACAATGTTATTTGGTAAAAACTGCTTACGATTATAAAGTGGCGCAGTTTCATACACAGATCAAGAATGAGATTGCAGCAATTACAAATAATTACAGTGACATTGACGCTGCTTTAGTTTCAAAAAAAGAAGCGCTTTACAAGAATTTATCGGAACAATATATTAAAGGCAAAAATTCTAAAATTGATATTAAAAAAGGCATTTTAGAAAGCAAATCTAATGATGCGTTAACACAGAAAATTCAACGAAAGTTTGAAAGAGATTTACCCAATTTCAAAATTGATTTTGCTATTGTTCTAAATAAATTTATCCTTTACAAAAACGCTAAAAAAAGAGATACAATTTTCTCTGAAAAGCCTTTTATACAAAATAAATTATACGGAAATCTGGCATCTTTAAATCATGCTTTTTTAGTTCGAAATTATGTTGGAACTACAAACGGAACTTTTGAAAATCAAGAATATAAATTACTTACCGAAGATTCGATGTATGTTTCGGTTATCGATTGGGAATTGATTATTTTAAAACGAATGGCTTTTATTCTCGCTTTATCATTATTGTCAATTCTTACACTAATTTCACTTTTTGTAATTGCACTTAAAGCTTTAATTAAACAGAAAAAGGTAAGTGATGTAAAAACAGATTTCATCAATAATATTACACACGAACTTAAAACTCCTTTAGCAACTTTGGGTATTTCAACCAAAATTTTGGAACAAAAAAATATTCGTGACAACGATGAGAATTTCAATTCAATTGTCAATACAATTTCACGTCAGAACAATCGTCTTCAAAATTTGATTGATCAAGTTATGGCAAATTCTTTGGCTGAAAATGAAATCGAATTGCAAAAGGAAAAAATTGAAACTGAGAATTTCCTTCAGATAATTGTCGATGATTTTAAAATTGCTTTTCCAAAAATCAACCTTAAAACTGATTTTCAAACTCAGAAAACGATTTTAGTTCTGGATAAATTTCATTTAACAACAGCTCTTTTAAATGTTTTAGAAAATGCGGTAAAATATGGATCGAACACGATTACTGTAAGAACAAAAATCGTAGAAAATCAGTTTTCTATCTGTTTTGAAGATGACGGAATTGGAATTGCAAAAAACAAACAATCACTTCTTTTTGATAAATTTTATCGTGTAGAACAAGGAAATCTTCACAATACAAAAGGCTTGGGTTTAGGATTATATTATGTTGATCAAATCGTAAAAGCGCATCAGGGCTCTGTTAACGTTATTAGTGATTTAGGAAAAGGAACTCAGTTTACAATTTTATTAAAAGTTTAATTACCATATTTTGAAAAAATTACTTTTAGCTGAAGACGATTTTGACTTTGCAGCGATTTTAAAACAATATTTAGAGCTTCATCAATTTGAAGTAACCTGGGCAGAAAATGGCGAAATAGCTTTAGATCATTTTAAAAACCAGACTTTCGATATTTGTATTCTTGATGTCATGATGCCCAAATTGGATGGGTTTTCTTTGGCTGAAAAAATGATTACAATAAATCCCGAGACTCCTTTTATTTTTCTAACTGCAAGAAAGTTAAAAGAAGACAAAATCATTGGATTAAAACTTGGCGCTGACGACTATATAGCAAAACCTTTTGAAGTCGACGAGCTGATTCTGCGTCTGCAGAACATATTGAAGAGACTCGAGCAAAAGAGAAGTCTAGAAGGAAATAATACAATTGAAATTGGTTCGTATATTTTTGATAACGAGCGTTTAACTCTTAATAATAGAAATCACGTTCAACAGCTCACTGAAAAAGAAGCTTCACTTATTGAATATTTATATCTGAACCATAATCAGCTGTTAAAAAGAGAACAAATTTTAATGTCTGTTTGGAAAAAAGACGATTATTTTTCTGGACGAAGCATGGATGTTTTTATCAGCAGACTTAGAAAATATTTTAATTCAGATCCAAAAATCAGTATTGAAAGCGTTCGAAGTATTGGCTTAGAGTTTAAAATAGAAAAACCTTGATAAAATCAAGGTTTTTCTATTTTAAACGAGCTTTATTTTCCAATTACCCAGCCTAAGGTGAAATTTATGATTGGAACAAATTCCGTGTCATATTCGTCAAAATTCACTCCCGGCCCAGCATTAAATTCTAAATTAAATCTTCCTTTATACGTACGCTGTAATCCCCAAAGGGCGCCAAGTGTAAACGAAGAAGAAGCTTCTCTATAATTATCATTTGTAGAAATCGAACCAAAACTATAAACTGCATTTGCGGCTAAATAATTCCCTGAATTTCTTGCTGTTCTTTTTCCTTTTTCTGCTCTTTTTTCAAGATTATAATAATGACGAAACTGTTCATTAATAGTAGGATAAATGGCAAAATTCGAATTGTTTGAATTGGCTTGAAAACCTAAACCTAAACTTGCTTCAGAATACAAGGTGTTTTTAGAGTTAAATCCGTGCTCATAAACAAATCCCGGAAGCAATAAATTAATTTTAAACTGATGTTTTGCTACTGCAGTTGGAGCATCGTCTTGCGCATTAACTGCATTTATAAAAAGAACAGAAAGTAATAGAAATAGGTAATTTTTCTTCATTGGTTATTTTAAATTGGTTTGGGCAAAAATAACATTAAAAACATACCACAGCTTAAAAAAGTAAATTATTTTCTTACAGATATAATCGTATTATTTAATTAAAATAGCAGCAATCTTTTCGTAAAGAGGCGTTTTTACACCATATTTTCTTCCTTCATTAACAACAAACTGTGTGAGCGAAACTGCTTCCGTATTTTTACCTGCAATTAAATCTCTATGCATAGATGATGTTGCTTCTCTTGGAGATTTCTCTAACTTTACAATAGTTTGCGCAACAATATCTTCTGGTAATTTTAGACCTTTTGCCTGCGCCACATCTTCGATTTCATGAAGCAGTTCAATATAAATTACTTTAGATTCTAAATTATGCAGTATCTCACCAATATTCTGATTTAAATAAGAAGTTACCGAGGCTAATGCCGAAATAAAAATAAACTTCTCCCAAACCGTTTCTTCAATATTTGCAACTAAGTAACTTTCTATTTTTGCTTTTTTGAAGATGTTTTGCAACTCTTCTAGTTTTGAAAATGGTGCGGTTTTAGAGCCAAAAAATAACTTTTCGTAAAAGCCAATTTTCCGAATTGTTCCGGGTGAAAAGATCATCGAGATAATATAAACACAACCTTGTAAAACTTCATTTTCGGGAAATATATTTTGGATTCTTTCCTGCGCGTCTACTCCATTATACAATGGTAAAATCACCGTTTCCTTCTTAATAGATTTTTTCAAAGACGTTAAACTTTCTTCAATATCATACGTTTTGGTTGCACAAATTAAATAATCTAATTCGCCAATTTCGTCAGGATTATTTGAAACTAAACTAGGAAAAACAATTGTTTCAGAATCATCTGTTACAATTTTCAATCCGTTTTCTGTAATCGCTTTTTGAGTTTCACCGCGTGCAATAAAAACCACTTCAACATCTTCAGACTTATAATATTCTTTCGCTAAAAGTCCACCAAAATAGCCGCCAACGCCGCCAAGTCCTAAAATTCCAATTCTTTTCATAGTCTTTTTTATCACTAATTACACCAATTATCACGCATATTTCTGTCATTTCGAGGAACGAGAAATCACACTTTTAATTCGACAAAGAAAACCGTTTCTCACCTGAGCACTTATATTATTCTTCCAAAACAGGATTCAAATCAAGCTCTGTAAAATCTCTTTCGGTTTTCGAAATTATAATTGTAGCTACCGTATTTCCAATTAAGTTGGTAATGGCTCTGGCTTCACTCATAAACTTGTCAACTCCTAATAGAAACGCTAAACCTTCAACTGGTATTTTATGAAGTGCTGTTAAAGTAGAGGCTAAAACAATAAATCCGCTTCCGGTAACACCTGCGGCACCTTTTGAAGTAATCATTAAAATACCAATAACAGTTAAAATTTCAAAGAAACTCAAGTGCACATCATACAATTGTGCCAAAAATATAACTGACATTGATAAGTAAATCGACGTTCCATCGAGATTAAAAGAATATCCTGTTGGAATCACCAATCCTACAACCGATTTGCTGCAGCCCATTTGCTCTAGTTTCACCATAATACTTGGCAAAGCAGCTTCTGAAGATGATGTTCCTAAAACTAATAAAAGTTCTTCTTTAATATATTTTAAAATCGAAAGTATACTTATTTTATAATAACGCAGAATGCTTCCTAAAATTAGAAAAACAAACAACGCCATCGTTAAATAAACACAAAGCATTAATTTCCCAAGTGGAATTAAAGTTCCTAATCCAAATTTTCCAATTGTATAAGCCATTCCGCCAAAAGCACCAATTGGCGCGAGATACATAACATATTTTAAACCGAAGAAAACGACATTTGAAAACCGTTCTAAAACTAGAATAGTTTGCTCTCTCTTTTTATAAAAATTTAAAGCGATTCCGCATACAATAGCCGCTAATAAAACCTGCAGTGTAAAATTGGAAAGAAAAAACTCCAGCCATGAAAAATCTTTTGCGGCACCATTTGTATATTGACTTGCGTCTCCTAAAGTTAATCCTGATTTATCAATTTTTCCGGGTTTAAAAATATAAGCAACTGCAACGCCAATTGCTAAAGCTACAGTAGAAACAACTTCAAAATAAGCTAAAGCTTTCACGCCAATTCGTCCTACTTTCTTCAAATTACCCATTCCAGAAATTCCCAAAACAATCGTCAGGAAAATAATCGGGCCAATAAACAACTTGATAAGACTTATAAATTTCGCTCCTAAAATTTCCATTTTCACACCATTTTCAGGCGAAAAATGTCCGAGTAAAATACCCGCAATAATTGCTATTAAAACCCAAAAAGTAAGATTTGTAATTATGGCATTAAAAAGGCTTTTTTTTGCCTTTGAAGAAGATTTTGGAGCGGTTATATTCATGAAAACAGGTTAGTAGAGTTTCACAAATATATAAAAAAAGCAGACCTATAAGCCGGATTCTGTCCTTGATAAATCAAGGCCTTATCATTTATCTAGATTCCGAATTACTTCGAAACTCGAGCTACCTACCCTTCAACAACGGACGAGAAGCCCTTAAATGTTGATATACTTGGTATTTCACCGCATAGAGTTTACCTGGTTTCACTACAGCATTACCTGTACATACTTTCTGTTGCACTTGTCCTAATCCCGACAACTATCGGGACCGACGGGTGTTACCCGCTATGCTTCTCTATGGTGTCCGGACTTTCCTCTCCCCACCGTAGCGGGCAGCGATAAGGCGGTCTGCGCTGCAAAAGTAGCGATTTATGAACTAAGAATAATGATTTTAAATTTCTGTTTTTATGAGTTTTATCATAACTTTTTAATTTTAAAATAGTTATCTTTAAAATTCGATAATTTTTAAATTGAAATATTATGATTAGGATGTATCACTACGCAACTGTTTCAAAAGCTTTAGATCAATTGCATGAAAAAGGGTTTACGTGCGATTTTAATCTCAACTCAGACATTCTTAAAAAAAATCCTGAGAAATTTGAAATTGTACATGTGTATCGATACGAAGGGGAATCAGACCCAGGCGATGAGGCAGTTGTATACGGAATTAAGTCCAGCAATGGCAAAAAAGGTGTTTTTGTAGCAGGTTTTTCTGCCGATGCAGATCAGGAAACCACTAAACTTTTATTTGATTTAAGCATTAAAGGAAGGTAATTTTCAGAAGTCAAAACCATCAGTTTTATGTTCAGTAAGGAAATTACGTTATCCATTTTAAAAGTAAAGGAATAACAATCTATGTCATCTTGAAGAATAAAGAATTTTCATTAGCAGCTCGCCGAAAAATTGGTTATTTACATTGCAGAGTTTCTTGCGAAGATTATACGTTCCTCGGGATGACATAAAAAAGAAGTTTATCTTAGTGTTTTTTTTACAAAAGAATTAAAACTTACTTTTTAAATCCATTCTTCCATGAAGAATCCTAACAACTTCAATTTCGGTGTTTGAAATAATTTGATAAAAAAGAATATGCAGGTTTGATTTAAACCCAAATAAACTTTCTGCGACAGTATCATATTTTTTTCCAAGATTTGGATTCTCTGCCAATTCCTGACAAGAATCTAAAAGCAAAAGGTAATATTTATCAGCTTGATTTTCTGACCATTCATCAAAAGTATAATTCCAAATATCAGCTAAATCTTCAACAGCTTTATTTGTAAAATGATATTTAGCCATGTTTTCTATTTGCTTTTAAACTTTCAAGATGTTTTTTGGAATCAAAGTTCTCAGCACGTCCACTTTCAAGTCCTTCCTGAACGGCTTTTTTCAAAATAAGTAATTTATTCTCTTCTTCTTCTAAAAGACGTAATCCTGCTCTAACAACTTCACTTGCATTCTTAAACCTTCCCTCAGAAAGACTATTTTCAATGAAGTTTTCAAAATGATTTCCAAGCGATATTGATGTATTTCTTCCCATGATTTAACTTTCTATATTACAAAGTTACCAAAAATTGGTAATAAATAGTATCTAACTAAAAAAACGATATGGTTTTTTCAATAAAAAGAAGGCTTTTTTTTATTCGTGCTGCCTTACATCATTATATTGCCAAAGCACATTTATAATTTTCCATTCGCCATTTATTTTTACAATATGCATATAATCTATCCATGCATCTGCAAGTAACTTCACTGACGCTGTTTTTGCAGAAACATCTAACAATTTTATTTCTTTTCTTGGATTCTTTGGAAATTTATCGCCTTTTACATTATAAGTTTCTGCCAGTATAACCATGTTTTCAGCAAAAAACTCAGAGATATAATCTTTCTGTGCCGCTTTATTTCTAAAAACTGATCTTTTTACCATTCTAGGATGCAAGGCGCTTTCCATCAATTTTGGATTTGGATTATGCTGTGCTTCAATATATGCCAAAGCTGCTCGTTTAATTTCTAACGTATCTTGAGCGGTTTGTGCTTGATTTTTAAAAGAACTAATTATAATTACTAAGAGTATTAAATATTTTTTCATGTAAAATGGGATTAAGATTTATTATCTAAAACATTCTAAAGTTGTTACTAATAGAAATTAACTTCCAAGTTTTCCATAACGTTGTTGTTCTGAAAAATACAGAATTACTTTCTTTCCGTTTTTTTCGTACGGATAAAATAATTCATAATAACCATTATGCGAACTGTAACGCAATTCGTTGCTTCCTTTCTCAAAAACACTTTTCAAATAATCTCTCTCTTCTTTTGTAGTTTGATAAATATAACGCTGCTTTTGTGGATGAATCGAGTCTTTCAAATTTCCTTCATAATAATCACTAAAGCCCAAATAAACCTGAGAGCCTTTAACTGAATCTTTTACAATCACAGTAACATTGGGAAAATTTTTATCTGTCTTAGACAAAATGTCCAAAATATCAGCAGTCTCTTTTATATAGCTTTCAGAAAAACTATAATTTACTAATTTATCGCTATTCGCTTTATTAATTGCAATAATTGATTCAGCCGATTTAATCAATCGCTCTTCCTTTTTAGCCGAGGTCAAATAATCTCCGCCAAATAAAATAATAGCAATCAGGGGAAAAATCAAAATCAAAGTCAAAAACCGCAATCTATTTGATTTATCATTCACTGCATCTAGATTATGTTTTTCAGCAATTCTGGTCAAATTAAACATTAAATTGATAATCAGAGAACCAACCATCAAAGCAAGAATTCCTAAAATACTTAGATAAAATGTCTCGGTCATATTCTCTTTAAAAACTTTTAAGCCAAAAACCTGAATGGTTATAAAAGTAAATACCCAATACACTAATAAAAGTATTGATGTGATTCCAATAATATTGCTGAATCTAACTATTTGTTTTGCGTTCATGAAATATCAAATTAATATTTTTGTTAATTGGTCATTTTAGTTTCGGATTAAAAATAACACATTTTTTATTACAAAAATTTAATTATTATTGTATTCAAAATCAACTATATGAAGTTTAGATACATTTTTGTTTTTGCATTCTTTTTTATTTGCACGAATTCTTTTTCATGTGACTGTAACCCAATTGACCGAGAAAATATGGTAGAAATAGGATTAAAGTATGAAATTGTATTTTATGGAGAAGTTACAAAAGTAGATTCAATAAACAGAATATATACTTTTAGAATCGTAGAACTCTTTAAAGGAAAATACAATTCTCTATTCATTACGCAAAAGTATTCTGGTAATTGTTCTATTATTCCATCCCTAAAACAACTTTGGATTGTTTATGCTAATTTTAATAACGATAAAACTATCGAAGTGAGTAGTTGTTCTCCAAGTACTGGATTTAAACCCTATGGGAGCGACTCCATGCCTTCTCCACCAGAAATAGAAATGTCACAAAAGACAGATAATCAAATAAAATCATTGTCTTTTTATGTCTGGGATCTGAAATTTGAAAATCGAAATTTACAAGATTGGATTTATCAAATAGAGAAATTAAGAGTATATAAAAAATCTCAAAAAGAAATTTCTGATAAAGAAAAAAACGAGACTAAACTTGAAACATACAACAGATATATCATCATATCTTTGATAGTCAACATCGTATTATTTCTAAGTTTGATTTTTGTAATTTTAAAGAAAAAGAATTTCGTCAAATAAGCAAAATCGACTTTAAACAACGAAACAAAAGTCATATATTTGCTATCGAATAAAAAGAATATGGAACAATTTGTAGTATCGGCTCGTAAGTATCGCCCGCAGACCTTTAAGGATGTTGTGGGACAAAAAGCCATTACAAACACTTTGTTGAATGCTATTGACAGTAATCACCTTGCTTCTGCTCTTTTATTCACAGGACCGCGTGGAGTTGGAAAAACTACTTGTGCACGTATTTTGGCTCGAAAAATAAATCAGCCTGGATATGACGATCCTAATGAAGATTTTGCATTTAATGTTTTTGAGTTAGATGCCGCTTCAAACAACTCGGTTGATGATATTCGAAGCCTTATTGATCAGGTTCGAATCCCGCCACAAACCGGACAATACAAAGTTTATATTATTGACGAGGTTCATATGTTGTCTTCGGCTGCTTTTAATGCTTTTCTTAAAACATTAGAAGAACCGCCAAAGCATGCTATTTTTATTTTAGCTACAACAGAAAAACACAAAATCATTCCGACGATTTTATCTCGTTGTCAGATATTTGATTTTAAAAGAATTACGGTAAAAGATGCTAAAGAACATTTAGCAGATGTTGCTCAAAGTCAAGGAATCAATTTTGAAGACGATGCTTTGCACATTATTGCTCAAAAGGCTGATGGTGCAATGCGTGATGCTTTATCTATTTTTGACCGTGTGGTTTCATATTGCGGAACTAACTTAACACGTCAGGCTGTAACTGAGAATCTAAACGTATTAGATTACGAAACCTACATAAGTATTACTGATTTGATTTTGGAAAACAAAATTCCAGATCTTTTAATGGCTTACAACGATATCTTATCAAAAGGTTTTGATGGGCATCATTTTATTGCTGGATTAGCCTCTCATTTTAGAGACTTATTGGTTAGCAAAACTCCTGCAACTATTTCCTTATTAGAAGTTGGAGAACAAGCACAGCAAATGTATGGCGTTCAATCTCAAAAATGCTCTCAAGAATTTTTATTAAAAGGAATTGATATTGCAAATGACTGCGATTTAAAATATAAATTGAGTCAGAATCAACGTCTTTTAGTCGAATTATGCTTGATGCAACTTGCCTCTATCAACTTTGATGGAGAAAAAAAAAAGTTGAGCAATACATAATCCCTCCTACTTATTATAAAAACGGAAGTTTTTCTATTGTTGAAGTTCCAAGTCAAAAGTCAAAAGTCGAAAGTCAGACTGAAACTTCAAAAACGGAAGAAAAAGTCAATAATAATTCTGCTGCCAAAAATACGGCTGTTCCAGAAACTCCGAAGATTGAAACTCCAAGAGCCGAAACTGGTGGCGAAGCAAAGGTTTCTGCATTTTCTTTGGCTAGTATTCGCAAGAAGAAAGAACTTGAACAAAGCACTAAATCTTATATAAAACCAACATCTGTTTTTCCTACTGAAGAGTTTACTGAAACAGAAATGCTTGTGCAATGGAATAAATATGCAGAGCGTTTGGGTCAAAAAGGTTTAAAGATCATGGAGTCGATCTTATTAATCAACGATCCGGTTTTAAGTGGAACCAACATCACTTACGAACTTCCGAACGAGGGTTCTAAACTAGAATTCGAAAGTCAGATGAATGCACTTTTAGGACATCTAAGAGGTCATCTTCACAATCACGACATCACAATTGAAGTAATTGTAAATGAAAAACTCGAGATTAAAAGAAGTTTCAACGACCAAGACAAATACAATCGTTTACATGAAATAAATCCAAACATTGAGCTTTTACGTTCAACATTTGGATTGGATTTACCTGGATAATTTTATACTCTTTTCGCTTCGAATTTATACGAATTGTTTTTAAATGAAATAAAAAACAGCAATTAATTTTAGCAGCATTATTTATTTAGAAATCCGAAATTATAAACTTTTTCAAGCCATTTATTTCTTTGACTTTCTTTTGCTGTTTTTATGATTCCGATATAACTTACTTTTACTGGTTTTACACCACAAAATTCTAAAGTTGATTTCTTTAATTGATTCACGCTTGGTCTTCCAAAAAACAATCTATAATACCAGCCAGGTTGATCAAGAGTTGTAATAATATGTGCCGTTTTTCCTTTTAATAATTTATCCCACCACACAGAATTTTCTCTGTACTGAAATGCCATTCCAGGTAAAAATAATCGATCAATAAAGCCTTTTGTAATTGCAGGAAGTCCGCCCCACCAAACGGGATGAATCCAAACTAAATGATCGGCTCTTTTAATTTTTTCCCACGATTCTAATAAATCCGGTTCTAGTTCTGTTCGTTTTTGATATCCGAATTTTAAATTTGGATTAAAATTCAGAGCTGCAATTGTAATTGTTTCCACAACTGCTCCAGAAGCTGATGCGCCTTTTTGATATTCGGCAGCAATGGCAAAATTAAAGCTGTCTGGATTTGGGTGTCCATTTATAATCAGTATTTTTTTCATGTTTTTCTTTTTTCAAAAATACTTTCTGCAGGTTTTCTTTTACTAGACAAATGTCCTAAAAAAACTAAATACAAATTTAATTCACAGCTTTACACCTAGATAAAGAACCTTCTTAGAACTTCTTAAAAACGCTTACGAGACCGCTTTTCTAATTCGGCTTAAATGTCTTGGTGTAACTCCTAAATAGGATGCTAAATATTGTAACGGAATCAACTGAAGGTATTTTTGATGATTCCTAAAAAGTGCTTCATAAAGTTCTGCTCCAGATAATTTTTGAAAATCTACCATTCGTTTTTGAAGATTTACAAACTCCATTTCGGTTAGCTTCCTGCCTATTTCCTGCCAGTTATAACTTGATTTATAAAGTTTTTCTAATGCATTTCGATCTAAAACCTGCAATTCTGTATCAACTAATGCTTGAATACTTTCTTCGGCTTTTTCTTGTGTTATGAAGCTGGCAAATGACGCCATAAAATCGTTTTCAAAAGCAAAACAATTGGTAATTTCATCACCTTTATGATTCATAAAAAAAGAACGTAGAATTCCTTTTTCTATAAATACTATTTCATTACAAATCTGATTTTCTTCTAGTAAAAAATCCCCTTTATTGAGTTTTCTAAAAGTGATTAAATCATCTAAATGTGACAACTCTTCATTAGATAATTCCTGAATTGATTGAAAAACAGCTTTCATTTATAGTATTAAAATCATTCTTTTAAGAAAAAATTCTTTCAATTCTTTTATCTGGAATAAGCCATAACATTGCAACTATAAAATAAGCGGCTCCAGAAATAATAACATTATAAAATGAAGCTGCAATACCAATAACATATAAAACTGCTGAAGCTTTTCCTTTTAAATCTCTCCCTAAAGCTTTTGCCAACGCAGAATTTTTCCCTTCAACATCAAGAACTGTTTTTTGAAGAATTACATAAGAAATTGCGCAAAGCAGCAGAATAATTCCATACAAAGCCATTGCTGCTTTTTCGAAATTGTGTTCTCCCATCCAACCTGTTGAAACTGGAATCAAAGAAAGCCAAAATAATAAATGCAGATTGCTCCAAAGAATTTTTCCGTTTACTTTTGATAAACCATGAATTAAATAGTGATGATTATTCCAGTAAATTCCAACGTAAATAAAACTCAAAATATAACTTAAAAACTTCGGAATAAGTGGTTTCAAGTCTGTAAATTCATGCCCTTGAGGTACCTTAATTTCCAAAATCATAATGGTGATAATGATTGCTAAAACACCATCACTAAAGGCTTCGAGTCTAGTTTTGTTCATTTAAATAAGTTTAAAATAATCTAAGTATCTTTTAAAAAGTTTGCCATGAATTACACAAATTTACTGGAATTACATTTTAAAATGTAAATAAAAAAAATAGTGCAAATTTGTGTAATTTATGGCGAAAGAATAATTCTATTTATATTTTACCGTAGTACATTGCTTTCACGATACCATCAGAAAGTCCAATTTTAGGAACGTAAATCTGGCGTGCTCCGCTCCATTTCATTGCATTAAGATAAATTCTTGTTGCGTGGATAATTACGTCGGCACGATCTGAATTCAATCCTAATTCAGCGATTCGTTGTTCGTAAGTAAGCGAATTTAAAAACGCGTATTGTGAATTTATGTAGATATACGAAAGCGGTTTTTCTTGCTGTTTGCCAGACATTTTAAACAACTTATTGATGTTTCCGCCAGAACCTATAAGAGTTACTTCATCATAGTCTGCGGTATTAGTTTTGATCCATTTTTCAATTTCATCCCAAACCACATCGTGCACCATATTATTTAATAAACGAACAGTTCCTGCTTTAAAAGATCTAGAATTAATTAATTTCCCGTCAGAGAATAAAGTAAACTCGGTACTTCCACCTCCAACATCAACAAACAAATAGGTTTCATCTGTTTTTAGTAAATGAAGTAAATCTGTTGAAGCTATAATAGCCGCTTCTTTTTTACCATCAATAATCTCGATTTTAATGTCGGCTTTTTTCTTAATTAGAGCCACAACCTCTTTTGCATTGTATGCCTCGCGCATTGCCGAAGTTGCAAACGCCATATAGCGTTCTACTTTATGTACTTTCATCAAAAGATTGAATGCTTTCATGGCATCAACCATTCGATCTATATTTTCTTCTGAAATTTCACCTACTGTAAAGGCATCTTGTCCCAAACGAATTGGCACACGAACAAGTGAACTTTTGTTAAACTGCGGTTCTTTGCCATCTTGCTCTACAACATTCGATATCAGAAGCCTCATGGCGTTTGATCCAATATCTATTGCTGCAAATTTCCTTATATTAATCATGCTCACTTTATGATTTGAAATTGTTTTCTGTTATTATTGATTTACTTTTTGCGGAATTTCTTCGAACTTTTTAATTTTGTTTTGATAATATTTATAGGTTTCAAACTGCGCTCTAAATGATGCATGATGATTTCGAGGTTTGTACTTATTATCTAATTTATAAGAATGGTATCTTACTTTAACGTTTCCTTTCCAAGCAATATTAAAGTTATCGATTAATTCTTTTTTAATTTCAAGATCATAGATTGGACAGGTAACTTCTACTCTGCCGTCAAGATTACGTGTCATAAAATCAGCCGAAGAAATATACACTTCATTAAGTCCTGCGTTTCCAAAAATATAAACTCTTGAATGTTCTAAGTAATTATCGACGATACTAATAGCTTCAATATTTTCACTCATTCCAGGGATTCCAGGAATCAGAGAACAAATTCCTCTTACCTGCAGTTGAATTTTTACACCTGCATTACTGGCTTCATATAATTTATCGATCATTTTAAAATCAGATAAACTATTCATTTTTAACTTAATATGCGTTTTTCTTCCAGCTAAAGCATGAAGGATTTCACGATCAATAAGTTTAACAAATTTTGACCTTGTATAATGCGGCGATACTATTAAATGCTTGTATCTGTGTACTCTATAATTTATATCGAAAAATTCGAATATTTTGGTAACATCTTTCAAAATACCTTGATTACAGGTAAACAAAGTAACATCTGTATAAATTTTTGCTGTTGATTCATTGAAATTCCCTGTAGAAACAAAACCGTAACGACGTGTTTTTCCTTCTTCAAGTCTTTCTATAACGCATATTTTGCTATGTACTTTAAGACCTTTAATTCCAAAAATAAGCTCAATTCCTTCGGTCTGCATCTGCTCTGCGTACGAAATATTGCTTGCTTCGTCAAAACGCGCTTGAAGCTCGATTTGAACCACTACTTTCTTTCCGTTTTTTGCAGCATTAATTAAAGAACTAATAATTTGCGAATTCTTAGCTAGACGATATAAAGTAATTTTGATACTGGTTACTTTTGGATCTAAAGCTGCTTCACGCAAGAATTTAGTTAAATAAGAAAATGACTGATAGGGAGCGTGTAATAAATAATCCTTTTTACTAATTTTTTCTAATATGCTTCCGCCAAGGCTTAAACCTGGAATTGGCAGAGGCTCATTTGGTTTGTAAAGCAAATCATAGCGTCCTAAATTAGGAAAACTCATATAATCACGGCGATTATGATATCTTCCACCAGGAATTATACTATCTGTTTCAACAATTTTCATCTTATCTAAAAAGAACTGCAGGGTATCCTCTTCAATTAAATTATCATAGATAAAACGAACTGGCTCACCGATTCGGCGGTCTTTTACTGATGTTGCAATTTTCTCGAGCATACTTTTACTCAAATCACTGTCGATATCTAACTGAGCATCACGAGTAATCTTGATCATATGTGCTGAAACACTTTTATAATCAAATATGTTAAAGATGTTTTTTAAGTTATAACGAATAACATCGTCAATTAAAATTACATACTGTTTCTCATCTTCAGATGGAAGAACAACAAATCTGTTTATCGTTTTTGGAATTTCTATAACAGCGTAACGTACTTCGTTGTTTGTCATTTCTAAACGAACGGCAAGATATCCTAAAGTGTCTTTTAAAACAGGGAATTCTGCCAAGTCATTCAATATAATAGTTACCAATTCTGGACTTAATTTTTGCATAAAAAAGTCTTTCAGGAAACTTTCCTGATTTTTGGTAATTTGATCTTCGTTTATAATAAAAATATTCTCTGTTTCAAGTTCAGCTTCAATATTTCCTAGAATGCGTAAGCTTTCTGATTGCTGCTGAATTACAATTTCTGTAATATCTTTAATTAATTGATGTGCCGAAACTCCGCCTAAATATTTTTCGCCAGAAATTCCAGAGAGACTCAATCTTCTAATTGCGGCATAACGAACTCTAAAAAACTCATCTAAATTGTTTGAAAAAATTCCAACAAAACGAAGTCTGTCTAAAAGTGGAACCGTATTATCACCCGCTTCCTGAAGTACTCTTGCGTTAAACGCTAACCAGCTTTTTTCTCTATCGATATATTTTTGTTCGTACACTATATTTATTTTAAATCTTTGGGGAAAATTGTTTTATGGGTTTTGCCTTTATTTATAGTATCCCAGCTTTCTGAATCAAACTGTAAAGATACAAAGCCTGAGGTTGGGACATTTTCTATAAAAACATCCCCAAATTTATTAACAAAATTTGTAATAGCCTCGTTATGTCCAAAAAGAATAACGCTTTCGAAACTATTATCACATGATTTAATAACCTTTTCGAGTTGTTTATCATCAAAAGTATAAAGGTCGTCTTTATAAACAATACTTTCTATAGGATATGAAATATTTTGCGCAAAAATTAATGCCGTTTCTGAAGCTCGTGCTGCGGTACTGCTCCAAATAATGTATGTTTTTGGAAGAAATTTAGAAATAGTAGAAGAAACATCATGCGCATCTAAAATTCCTCTTTTCATTAAAGGTCTATCGAAGTCTTTTAGAGGAGCTTCCCAACTTGACTTTGCATGACGTATTAAAATTAAATTTTTCATAAGCAGAAGTTTTGAAACCTCAAAAAGAGGTCATTATTTTTTTAAGTTCTAATTTACAAAAGATATTTTAAACCTTCTCAATTTTTTATTAGTGTTAACATTTTAAGTAAATTTTAACAAGTATAATTGATCTTCAGAGCTTTCAAAACAAATAAAATCATTCTTAGGATTTTATTCCAAAAAATGTACTTCACCTATTAAACAATACAGTTCGTCGATATTTTGCAAATTGGTAAAATTTTAACTAAATAACTGACTATTAATCATTTACATCGTATTTAAAAAATGATTTTAAGCCAAAAAGAGAAGAAATCACACTATTGAAATTGACAAAATTTGGCAAAAAAAATATTTTTTTCATGCCTTTTTTAATAAAAAAAGAGCACTTAAACGAGTTTTTAGGTTAGTTACAGAGAAAAAAAAACAAATCCAAAAACTCTACTATAATTTTGATTGTGTTAACATTTTACAAAAACCACAAAAACTAAATCTCAAGTTATGAAAACTAAATCTACTCTTGAAAAAGCAGTAAAATTTGTTGCTAATTGTAAGCATATTTTTTCTACTCGAAAAAACATCTTTCAAAAAAACTTTTTTTCTCTGCTTTGTTTTTCAATTACTTCAATTGCATTTTCGCAATCTGGTTCATGTAATTCTGAAATAACTGTTGACGGAGAGAATCAGCAAAAATACTCTGGTTCTGAAGTTTCCTTTTTACTGCAAGTTAAAAATACTGGAACTAATACTGATACGTATCAATTATCTGCTGAGAACTTTTCAAGTTTTGCAGAAAATCCAGATGGCAGTACTACGAAAAACAATGTTTCCTTAAACAATAGAATGGAAAACAAAAACTATTCTCCTCTGAATAAAACAATTACACTTGCTCCAGGAGAAGTTGCTGAATTTTATGTAAAACTAAGTTTAGCTGATATTTCTAAACTTGATCAATGGAATGGTACTTCGGTCACAGCTACTTCCAGTACTTGTCCAGAAAACAAAAGCCAAACTATTCTACATGTCTATATTCCTCCAAAAAAGACTAAAGGAATTGGTTTTTTTAAGCCTCTATTGGATTTAAAAAATATAATGACTCCCAAAACATCTAATGTTTTATTACTACATCATGTAGCTGCAACTCGTTTTTACTGTTAGTCAAAACATTATATCAATATTAAAATTTTTAATATGAAAAACTTTACTTTCAAAAACAGAATAAAAATCCTTCTAAGTTTTGTATTAAGTACTTTGTTTCTTAATGTTTATGGCGGAGAAGGTAGTAAACAAACAACTACGAGCACAAGCAATAGGGCATCACTATGTATAAACAGTGATGAATATGGAAATTTTGCTAGATATGGCTCTACAGATGTACAACGCTTGTATATTAGAATTCAAAACCCAAATAGTGAAAAAGTATACTTGGGTTTTAGCAGAGCTAGAAGATCAACTCCAACTGGCGATGAAATTAATTCTAGATTTAGAATCATGAAACCAGATGGAACTGTAGCTTTTAGCAACTATACTCTAGATAGTGGCTCATCAAATATTACAGGTAATGAATCTCAACGTCTTTCAAGAGCCCAAAGTGGGCCAGTTGGAGTTGATGGAGTCACTTCTGCGACTGGTTATACTCCTATAGTTTTTAATCCTAATGGTATGCCAGCTGGTGATTATTGGATTGAATTTGAAAACCCTAATAATACTGGTGATCAAATTTTTTACAATTACTACGATATCACAGTTGCGAATAGTTCAAACAACTCAATTCTCGGACGTATTTATTCAAAACGCTGGGCTTTTGGAATGGATAATGTTAACACCGATTTTAATGGTGCTTTCTATGTTTTTGCTCCTGACAACGGTTCTACAACTGGGGCTGTTACCCAAAATGGTTTCGTAAATAAAATCAATTTTAATGGTGCAGGTTTTAGACCTTGGTATTTTAACGTTGCTTTTAATAATACAGGACCAGGAAATTCTGGAGTCACAGCAACTGATCAAAAAAGTGTTTACAATGCTTCAGACGCAACAAAAATGAGCCCAAAATACGAGGTTTTCTTAAATGATCCTGATATTAATATATGGAAAAACGGAACCTATAATGGCAATATTCAAATTAATGGAATTACCAACTGCGGTATTGGTGAAAGCAATATTAATATAAGCGTTTTTAAAAGCGGAACAATTGAAATATTATTAGATTTTAATGGCGGTGACGGTGTTTATACTCCAGGTACCAAAGATGTACTAACCACACAAAGTGTAACTGCATCAGGTGCTCCACCATATGCTGTTAGTGTTCCATGGAATGGTAAAGACGGTTTAGGAAATACCATCGCGCAAGGCACTACAATTCCTATAGTGGTTTCTTTCGGACAAGCTGCTTTTCATTTTCCAATGTATGACGTAGAAGAGAATCAATATGGTTTTTCATGTACAACTGTTAGACCAGCTGCTCCAGCTGGATATATCTTAAAATTTTATTGGGATGACAGTAACATTACTTATACCGGAGGTACTTTTGATGCAAAGTTAAATCTAACTGGATGTACACCTAACAGTACACCTCCTGGCGGCTGCCATAGATGGAATGGATTTGATAATGGTAATAATGGTTCACCACAATATGGAAATTTAAATACCATAAATACTTGGTGGTATGCTAATAGAGACTTTGTAACGTCTAATATCGTTTTACCTCCATTTTACACTGTTGCACTAGGACCAACAAGCAATGTTAAGTGTAATGGTGGAAATGATGGTAAAATTCAGATAAATGTAACAAATGGAACAGCTCCATTTAAGTACTATATCAACGGCGAAACAACAACAAATACTTTACAGAATTTAACTGCTGGAACTTACAACATAAAAGTTGTTGATGCCAATGGCTGTTCTGCAAACATAAACGGAGTTGTTATTACACAACCTGCTGCTGCGGTAACTATTACAAAAACTAAAACAGATGTAAAATGTTTTGGACAATTAACTGGCGTTATTGATTTGACTGTAACGGGTGGAACTGGAACGTATACTTATTCTTGGAAAAAAGATAATAATGCAATTGCAGCAACCACTCAGGATTTAACTGGAATCGGCGCTGGAGCTTATGAAGTAACGGTTACGGATGCAAACGGATGTAGCACTATTGATACAATTACAATCGGACAACCTGCTGCTGCAATAAACATTGCTGAAACTTCTAGAACTGATGTAAAATGTTTTGGACAATTAACCGGAGCTATTGATTTGACTGTTACTGGCGGAACTGGAACGTATACTTATTCTTGGAAAAAAGATAATAATGCAATTGCTGCAACCACTCAGGATTTAACTGGAATTGGCGCTGGAACTTATGAAGTAACGGTTACGGATGCAAACGGATGTACGGCGGTTAAAACAATTACCGTTGGACAACCTGCTGCTGCGATAAACATTGCCGAAACTTCTAGAACTGATGTAAAATGTTTTGGACAATTAACCGGAGCTATTGATTTGACTGTTACTGGCGGAACTGGAACGTATACTTATTCTTGGAAAAAAGATAATAATGCAATTGCTGCAACCACTCAGGATTTAACTGGAATCGGCGCTGGAACTTATGAAGTAACGGTTACGGATGCAAACGGATGTACGGCGGTTAAAACAATTACCGTTGGACAACCTGCTGCTGCGATAAACATTGCTGAAACTTCTAGAACTGATGTAAAATGTTTTGGACAATTAACCGGAGCTATTGATTTGACTGTTACTGGCGGAACTGGAACGTATACTTATTCTTGGAAAAAAGATAATAATGCAATTGCTGCAACAACTCAGGATTTAACTGGAATCGGCGCTGGAACTTATGAAGTAACGGTTACGGATGCAAACGGATGTACAGCTGTTAAAACAATTACGGTTGGACAACCTGCTGCTGCGATAAACATTGCTGAAACTTCTAGAACTGATGTAAAATGTTTTGGACAATTAACCGGTGCTATTGATTTGACTGTAACGGGAGGAACTGGAACGTATACTTATTCTTGGAAAAAAGATAATAATGCAATTGCAGCAACAACTCAGGATTTAACTGGAATCGGCGCTGGAACTTATGAAGTAACGGTTACGGATGCAAACGGATGTACGGCGGTTAAAACAATTACCGTTGGACAACCTGCTGCTGCAATAAACATTGCTGAAACTTCTAGAACTGATGTAAAATGTTTTGGACAATTAACCGGAGCTATTGATTTGACTGTTACTGGCGGAACTGGAACGTATACTTATTCTTGGAAAAAAGATAATAATGCAATTGCAGCAACAACTCAGGATTTAACTGGAATCGGCGCTGGAACTTATGAAGTAACGGTTACGGATGCAAACGGATGTACAGCTGTTAAAACAATTACCGTTGGACAACCTGCTGCTGCGATAAACATTGCTGAAACTTCTAGAACTGATGTAAAATGTTTTGGACAATTAACCGGTGCTATTGATTTGACTGTTACTGGCGGAACTGGAACGTATACTTATTCTTGGAAAAAAGATAATAATGCAATTGCTGCAACAACTCAGGATTTAACTGGAATCGGCGCTGGAACTTATGAAGTAACAGTTACGGATGCAAACGGATGTACGGCGGTTAAAACAATTACCGTTGGACAACCTGCTGCTGCGATAAACATTGCTGAAACTTCTAGAACTGATGTAAAATGTTTTGGACAATTAACCGGAGCTATTGATTTGACTGTTACTGGCGGAACTGGAACGTATACTTATTCTTGGAAAAAAGATAATAATGCAATTGCTGCAACCACTCAGGATTTAACTGGAATCGGCGCTGGAACTTATGAAGTAACGGTTACGGATGCAAACGGATGTACGGCGGTTAAAACAATTACCGTTGGACAACCTGCTGCTGCGATAAACATTGCTGAAACTTCTAGAACTGATGTAAAATGTTTTGGACAATTAACCGGAGCTATTGATTTGACTGTTACTGGCGGAACTGGAACGTACACTTATTCTTGGAAAAAAGATAATAATGCAATTGCAGCAACAACTCAGGATTTAACTGGAATCGGCGCTGGAACTTATGAAGTAACGGTTACGGATGCAAACGGATGTACGGCGGTTAAAACAATTACCGTTGGACAACCTGCTGCTGCAATAAACATTGCTGAAACTTCTAGAACTGATGTAAAATGTTTTGGACAATTAACCGGAGCTATTGATTTGACTGTAACGGGAGGAACTGGAACGTATACTTATTCTTGGAAAAAAGATAATAATGCAATTGCTGCAACAACTCAGGATTTAACTGGAATCGGCGCTGGAACTTATGAAGTAACGGTTACGGATGCAAACGGATGTACAGCTGTTAAAACAATTACCGTTGGACAACCTGCTCAAGCTCTTTCATGTTCTGTAGTTCAAAACAAACCAGTAACTGCAAACGGTTTAAGCAATGGTGAAGCTACTGTATCAGCTCTTGGCGGTACTCCTGGTTATACTTACTTCTGGGATAATGGTGAAACTACACAAAAAGCCATAGCACTAAACGCAGGAATGCATAGTGTAAAAGTTACAGATATAAATGGCTGTTTTACAGAATGTACTGTAGAAATTACACAACCAAATGTATTATCCTGCAGTATACAACAAGATGCAACCGTAAAATGCTACGGTGGTAATACTGGTAAAGCTACAGTAACAGCTGTTGGAGGAAATGGCGAGTATACTTATAAATGGGATAATGACGAAACAACTGCAACTGCCGTTGCTTTAACTGCCGGTTTACATACTGTAACAGTTACCGATAAATTAAATTACACTACTAAATGTGAAATTACAATTGGTCAGCCGCAAGATCCTTTAAGTGCAACTACAACTCAAGTTGATGTAGCTTGTGGTGGAGGTACAACAGGTTCTGCAACTGTAATTCCAGCAGGAGGAACAAGCCCTTACACATATTCTTGGGACACAACTCCTGTTCAAACTGGTGCTACAGCTACAGGTCTTAAAGCTGGAACATATATCGTTACGGTTAAAGATGCTAACTTATGTACTGTCACAAAAACAGTAACTATTATCGATGGAGATTCTGTTAAACCAGTAATAAATCCATTACCAGAAACTTCTACTATTAATTGTCCTGCAACGCCAGTTTTTACTCAAGCAACAGCAACTGATAATAGTGGTAATGCTCCTGTTTTAACTTATGAGGATGTTACTACTCCTGGTAACTGTGCGGGTTCTTATTCGATTACAAGAACATGGACAGCTAAGGACGAATGTGGAAACATTTCACTTCCTGTAAGTCAAACAATTAAAGTACAAGACAAAACAAAACCAACTTGGGTAACGCAAACAGCTTCTTTAAACAGAACAGTTGAATGCAGCGATGCACAAGCTTTAGCAGCAGCACAAGCTTTGTTCCCTACAGCAACTGATACTTGCGATCAAGATGTTTCAAATATTGATAAAGTAAAAGGTGAGTTTAAAGCTACTGAAGGATGTAAAAATGCTGGAACTTACACTAATACTTGGACGGTTACTGATGATTGTGGAAATATTTCTGAAACTTTCACACAAGTAATCACAATTCAAGATACAACTGCTCCAACTTGGTCTACTGAAGCTGCTTCATTAAACAAAACCATAGAATGCAGTGATACACAAGCTTTAGCAGCAGCACAAGCTTTATTCCCTGCAGCAACTGATGCCTGTGATACTAATGTGACAAATATTCTGAAAGTAAGCGGTCAGTTTAAAGCTGTTGAAGGATGCAAAAATGCTGGAACGTATACTAATACTTGGACGGTTACTGATGATTGTGGAAATATTTCTGAAACTTTCACACAAATAATCACAATCCAAGATACTACAGCACCAACTTGGTCAACTGAAGCTGCTTCATTAAACAGAACCATAGAATGCAGTGATAAAGAAGCTCTAGCATCGGCTCAAGCCTTATTCCCTGCTGCAACTGATGCCTGCGATACTGATGTTTCAAACATTGATAAAGTGAGCGGTGAGTTTAAAGCTTCTGAAGAATGTGGAAATGCCGGTACTTACACCAATACATGGACTGTAAAAGATGATTGTGGAAACACTTCTGAAACATTTACACAAATAATTACAATTCAGGATACTACAAAACCAACTTTCGTTGGCAATCTTCCTTCAGATATTACTGTTTCTTGTGACGCTGTTCCAGAACCATTTAATATGGAAGCTTCTGATAATTGTAATGGAGATTTACCAATTGTTTTCAAAGAAGTTAAAAGCGATGTTAAAAACGAATGTGGTACAGAATATACCTTAACTCGCACATGGACAACAAGTGATTGTGGAGGAAATTCAATTTCTTATACTCAAGTTATAACAGTAAGAGATACTACACCTCCAACTGGTACTGCACCATCAAATGTTGCTAATCTACAAAGTGCCGCAGACATTCCAGCAGGAAGTCCATCTGACATAAAAGATGCCGCAGACAACTGTGCAGGAGCTGTAAAAATTACAGTAAGTGACACTAACAATGGAGGAACCGGATGTAATGGAGAATCATATATTTTAACTAGAACTTATACTTTAACAGATTGTGCAGGTAATAAAACGGAATTAGTTCAAACCTTTACTGTTGAGAATAAAGTTTCTGTAAGCGGTATTGCTACAAATGTAAGCTGCCAAGGAAAAAGTGATGGTTCAATTGCAGTTACCAGCAGTCCTGGATCTACTGTAGTTATTACAAATCAAAATAACGAAGTAGTTGGAAACACAAATTTACCAGCTGGAACATACACACTTACTGCAACATCTGTAGTAAATAGTGAAAATGAAACTTGTACAGCAACTGCAACGGTAGTTATTACAGAACCAAATTATAAAGTTAAAATATCTGGACAAATTATAAATGTAGACACTAACACTCCTATTGCAAATGTTCCAGTAACATTGATTCCTCAAGGTACTACCACAGGACCAATTTTACTACGTGTAACTGGAGCCGATGGTATGTACAGCTTCACAGGAATGCCTGCAGGAAGTTATTTAGTTCAAGTTCAAGATGCCAATTTAAATAGTGCATATCAACTTTACCCTGTCGACTCGAGCTTGTTCTTTACTACTCTTAAAGAATGTGAATTCCAAGTTCATAACTTCGAATACGGAAAATCAAACCTTCCTGTTTTAGGAGATTATGTTTGGTACGACACTAACGGAAATGGTGTTCAAGACGAATGGTATGATGCTAACAATGATGGTGTCGTAACTAAAAATATTCCAGATGCCGAAGGTGCTGTAGATTACAGTCTTTGGGAATGGATAGATTTTAATGGTGACGGAAGTTATGTTGGTCCATCAAATGCAGGCGAATTAAATGCCGGTGGTTTTGGAAACGCATCAAATCCGAATATTATAATTGATGGTCCAAATGGATATCATTCTGAAGTAATCATTGGAATTCAAGGATTCTGGAGAGATAGACCAGAACAAGCAAATCCATATGGAGAATATAACATTAAACTAGTTAGAGAAGCAAATCTAGATGCTGTTGCAGCTGCTTTAGGAGAAACAGGACTTGTAAAAGTACTTCCAAGCTCAACAGATAGAAAAGTAACATCAAAACCTGCCAAACTGCAAATGCATACGGTATGTCAAACTACCAGCCAAAGCGGTATAATTGTAAATGTTACTCCTGAGGACTTAGTTCATTTAGATGCTGACTTTGGTGTAAACTGTAAAGAATTTAAAGATATAGTTGCCAATGATGATAGTGCCGGTCCAATTGCTGGTGTAAATCATATTACAAAAAATGTCTTGAATGTTTTACCAAACGATACACTTGAAGGCGTAGTAGTAACTGCTTCTGATGTTGTAATAACTACTGTAACACCAAATGAGTTTTTACAATTAAATTCAGATGGCTCTGTAGATGTTTTACCAAATGCACCAGTAGGTACACTTACAATGGTATACCAAATTTGTGAAGCTGATGCAACATCAAACTGTGATACTGCAACAGTAACAGTAACGATTGTAGCACCGGTAATAACAGTCACTGCATCATCAATTTGTATAAACGATGTTCCATACCTTGATTACACTGTAACTCCAGTTAACTTTACTCCTGCAAATGGCGTATCGATAACTTGGGCAGATGCAGCAAACAAAGTGGTAACTACCATGTCTGACTTACCTCTAAGTGGTCGCGTTTTATGGCCTGGAGCTACAGTTGATACAAACGGAAAAGGTACTGACTGGCCAGGATGGGTATTCCAAAACAATCAATGGATTCAAGCGCCTGACGGTTTTGAAGGATTACGCCCAACTGCGAACATTACATTATCGCTTAATCCAAGTGAAACAATAACTGTAAATTATCCGCCTTCTGAACCGTTCTGTACTGCCAGACCAACATTTGCAATTGTTGCTAATGATGATAATGCAGGTCCAATTTCTGGAGGTACTGGAGCAACAAATGTTGTAAATGTATATACAAATGACACCTTAAATGGAAATGCAATTAATCCAGCAGATGTTACACTTACAACAGTGACACCAGACCCAACAGGAGCATTAACACTAAATCCTAATGGATCTGTAGATGTAAAAGTTGGTACAACCGGCGGAACATATACATTAACGTATCAAATTTGTGAAAATGCTGATGCTGGAAACTGTGACACTGCAATTGTAACGATAACAGTTGTTGATCCAGCACCGCCAACTCCAATTAATGCGGTTGATGATACTTACAGCAATATTGGCTGTAACACTTTTGGACTAGTAGGTAACGTTTTAAGTAACGATACTAAAGGTTTAACTAGAGCAACACTTGATCTTGTAGAGTTTACATTATTAACAGAAACGAATAGTAATGTAAAAACAGATTCTAATATAACATTCGATACATTAGGAAATGTGAGAGTATCAAGTTTAACTCCAGCTGGAACTTACACTTATACCTATCGTCTTTGTGACAAATTAAGTCCTGGAAATTGTGATACCGCAACAGTAACAATCATAGTGCTGCCAAACGGTGTAACTAATATTGCAAGTCAAGCTTGTAATGATGATTCAACGTTACTAAACTTGTCTAATTTACTGCCACAAGGAACGGCAACAACAGGAACTTGGGTTGACACAAATAACACTAATGCCCTACAAGGCAGTACACTTAATACTTTAGGTTTAGCACTTGGAAATTACATATTCGAATATAGAATAAAAGACGAGAGCTGCCCTAGAACAATTGCTCTTAACATGGAAATTAACGACGATTGTAAAGTACTGCCATGTGGAAATATAGTTGTACATAATGCTTTCTCTCCTAATGGAGATGGAAAAAATGATGTTTTCGTAATTGATAGTATTGATGATTTGACCTGTTATCCAGGAAACACTGTAGAAATCTATAATCGTTGGGGAATATTGGTATTTGAAACCACAAATTACAATAATGAAACCAATGCATTTGATGGAACATCTAGAGGTAGAACAACTATCAAACAATCAGATGGATTACCAACTGGAACGTACTTCTACATTTTGAACTACAAATCATTGAATGGAAATAATGAAGTTCAAGATAATAAAAAAGACGGATACTTATATCTTTCAAAATAAACAACAAAGAAAATGCGCTATATAAAACATTAATATATAGCGCATTAAATAACAATTCGTAAAAAAATACTTATTTTTGAATAAAGATTCATACTAACTTAAAAACCTTTTTTAAAGAATTAAAAAGTTAGTTGGTAATAACTAAATAATACACATCTACTATGAGAACAAAATTATTTTTCTTCGTCATTATGTTTGTAGCCCTTACAGGCTATGCACAGCAGGATGCACAGTATACACAGTATATGTACAATGCGATAAATATAAATCCTGCTTATGCGGGATCTCGCGGAGCTCTAAGTGTTTTTGGTCTATACCGTACTCAATGGGTTGGTTTAGACGGAGCACCAGAAACCAGTAGTTTCTCTATTAACACTCCAATAAACAATAGTAAGTTGGGTATAGGACTTTCGCTGGTAAATGATAAAATAGGTCCAACAAATGAGAATAATATTTCTGCCGATCTATCATATTCAATACAAACTTCGCCAGATTTTAAACTCTCTTTTGGAATTAAAGGAACTGCTAATTTATTCAATTTAGATATTAACAAACTAAATCCAGAAGATCAAGGCGATCCACAGTTTCAAGACCTAAGCAATAAATTCTCTCCAAACATTGGAGCTGGAGTTTACTGGCATTCAGACAAAGCTTACATTGGTTTATCTGTACCAAATTTCATCGAAACCAATCGTTATGATGATAATGATGTAGCTATTTACAAAGACAAAATCAATTATTATTTAATGGCCGGTTATGTATTTGATCTTGATAAATTACAATATATCAAATTCAAACCTGCCGTATTAACCAAAATGGTTGAAGGAGCACCTTTACAAGTTGATATTTCTGCCAACTTTATGTTTTTTGAAAAATTTGTAGTTGGAGCAGCTTATAGATGGAGTGCATCTTTAAGTGCAATGGTTGGATTTCAAATCACAGACGGACTTTATTTAGGATACGGTTACGACCGAGAAACAACAAACTTAAATAATTACAACTCAGGATCTCATGAGATATTCCTGCGATATGAATTCTTCAAGAAAAATGGTAAAATGACAACTCCTCGTTTCTTCTAAAACTTATTATTATGAAAAATTATACGCTCCTTTGCTTAATAATATTAAATATTTTTTACGGCTATTCACAGCAGTCAAAGGTTAACTCAGGTGATAAAAAATACGACGGATATGCTTATGTTGATGCCATTAAAACCTATGAAAGGGTGGCCGAAAAAGGATATAAGTCTGAAGATTTATTTAAAAAACTCGGAAACTCTTATTATTTCAATTCTGAATTTGAAGGTGCTGCTAAATGGTACGGCGAGCTTTTTGCAATGAATCCGTCTCCTGAAGCCGAGTACTTTTACAGATACGCACAATCTTTAAAATCAACTGGACAGCTTGCAAAAGCTGATAAAGTTCTCAATGAGTTTAATACAAAATATAAAAACGATTCTAGAGGTAAGCTTTATAAAGAAGATGTAAACTACCTAGATCAAATCAAATTAAACTCTGGTCGCTATAAAATTGAAGATGCCGGAATCAACTCTAAATATTCTGATTACGGAAGTTTTGTATATGACAATAAAATCTATTTTGCATCAGCTAGAGATACAGGTAATTTCAGTCAGAGAAAACACAAATGGACAGGTGAATATTTTACTAATATTTACAATGCAGATATTGATGCTGAAAGCGGAAGTTCGACTAAGGTAAATAAAATAAAAACTGCCTTAAATACAAAATTTCACGAATCTTCTCCAGCATTTACCAAAGACGGAAAGACCGTTTATTTTACTAGAAACAATTTTATTGACGGCAAAAAAGGAAAAGATGATAACAAAGTTACTCTAATCAAAATTTACAAAGCTACACTCGAAAATGGAAAATGGACTAATATAGCAGCTCTTCCTTTTACAAGTGATAATTTTAGTACTGCCCACCCTGCTTTAAGCCCTGATGAAAAAACACTTTACTTTGCATCTGATATGCCGGGAACAATCGGACAATCGGATATTTACAAAGTAAGCATCAACAGCAATGGCGGTTATGGCACTCCTGAAAATTTAGGAAAAACAATTAATACCGAAGGAAAAGAAACATTTCCTTACGTAACCAGTGAAAATGAAATTTATTTTGCTTCTGATGGTCATCCAGGACTTGGCGGACTTGATGTATTTGTGGGACAATTGCAAGATAATGGAACTGTAAGTGATATTCAAAACCTTGGTGCTGACATAAATTCGCCTAATGATGATTTCGCTTATATTATTGATCCAGCCACTAGAAGAGGTTATTTCAGTTCAAATAAAGCCGGCGGCCACGGTTCTGATGATATTTATAAATTTCTAGAAACTAGAAGACTAAAATGTATTCAAGAATTAACTGGTGTAATTACAGACGCTGAAAGTGGCATAATACTGCCGGGAACAAAACTTACTTTATATGACAGCCAGCAGGTTATTGTAAGTACAACGATTTCAAATGCCGAAGGAAAATACAGCTTTGCAGTTGAATGCGGTAAATCGTATAATGTGAGAGCTGTGAAAACAGATTATGCGACTAAAGAAGTTATGGTGAATATTGGAAAAGTAAGCGGAAAAACTGATCTGCCAATTGCTTTAGATAAAATCATTTGTAAAGTTGCTATCGGAGACGATTTAGGAAAATGCTTCGGAATAAAAATGATTTATTTTGACCTTGACAAATCAAACATTCGTGTTGAAGCTGCTTTAGACTTAGAGAAAATATTGGATGTATTGAATCAAAATCCAACTATGAAGTTAGATATTCGTTCACATACAGACAGTAGAGCAACTCATCAATACAATGAAGCTTTATCTGACCGAAGAGCCAAATCAACTATCGCTTGGCTTATTAAAAACGGCGTAGCTAAAAATCGTCTGACAGGAAAAGGTTATGGAGAAACACAACTCGTAAACAAATGTTCTGATGGGGTACCTTGTACTGAAGAAGAACACCAAATGAACAGACGAAGCGAGTTCATTATAGTAGGATTATAATACTCCCAAAATACATTATATCAAAAAAGCTGTCTATAACTAGACAGCTTTTTTTTTACAAAAAAAACGTTGTAACTCAGGAATTACAACGAAAACTAACCAACCAATTTGAAAGTTTTTTTAAATTTTTGCAAATATATTAGTGTAATATTTTTTCCCAGTTGCGGGATCGGTAGATATCGAAATACCAAAATGAGTATAATTTCCTTCGATATTTTCTTTGTGACCCGGACTATCCAACCAAGCTCTCAAAGCAGCTTCAGAAGTTTTATAGTTATAAGCCACATTTTCTCCAACCCTTTTGGCGCCAAGAACACTTTCAATGTTTTTTGAACGCAAAACAAAATCATTGTGATTTACAAGGTTGTTATCAATCATATATTTATTATGAACTTCACATTCATAAGAAATATGATTAATTTTTTCCAATGCATTTAAACCAATACTTACCCGGTAATTGTTTATTAACTGCATTGTTTCTAATTCAGACGCATTGTAGCTGTAGTCTGTAATTAATTTTTCTGTACCCCCAGTACTTTCAGTACCTTCTGCGACTTCTGCCGAGCATGAGTTCATTGTGATCGAAATCACAATGAACAGCATGGCGCACATAACTTTTTTCATAATCTTAGTAGTTTAGTTTTAAAGCAAATGTTGGGGCAAAAACCTTAAATAATTATGTGACAATCTTTTTACATTTCTATATCAAACGTATTTAATTTATCGGTAAACTACAAAAAAAATCGACAAACTACATAAAATATTTTTAAATAAAAGTAAAAATCTTACAAATTAAGAAGAAAGACGCTCAATCTTCCATGAAAAATCAGATTGGCTTGTGTAGCGAATGCGGTCGTGAAGTCTATTTGGTCTTCCCTGCCAAAATTCAACTTGCAAAGGAGTTACAATAAATCCACCCCAATTTTCAGGTCTTGGGATTGGTTTTCCTTCAAATTCATGTTCCAATTTTTTTAGGTTTTCTTCCAAGAAAGTTCTAGACGGAATCACCTCACTTTGATTAGAAACAATTGCTCCTAACTTACTCCCATCAGGACGAGAATCAAAATAACCATCAGAAATATTTTCAGACGTTTTTTGGGCAATTCCTTTTATAATAACCTGACGTTCCATTTCCTGCCAGAAAAAAGACAAACAAACATTAGGATTGGCTTCTATCGCTTTTCCTTTTTCTGAATTATAATTGGTATAAAAAATAAAACCTTCTTCCGAGAATTTCTTTAATAAAACCACACGAGATTTAGGAAATCCGTCTAATCCAATCGTAGAAACTGTCATTGCATTGACTTCTCCGCTTCCTCCAAAATCTTCAACTTCATGAAACCATCTGTTAAAAAGATTAATTGGATCTTCAGGAATATTAGTTTCTAATAATTCACTTTTCTCGTAAGATTTTCTATAATTGCTTAAATCGTTCATTGTTTTTAGTTTTTTTGTTTCAAGTTTCAAGTTTCAAGTTTGTCAGGCTGAGCGAAGTCGAAGCCCTTCTACAAAAGCCCTTCTCCCGACGCCTCAGGATCGCTCAGGGTAACATACATATATTCAAGTTTAAAACCTTTGTTACTTTGCACCTTTGTAACTAATAAATTAAAATTCAAAACTCAAGCCGTCGTCTCCTAAAAGTACATTAGGAAAAATCGTTTCAGCTTCTTCTTTAAAACGCTCAATTCCGTCGTATCGTGTAGAATAATGACCTAAAATCAATTGTTTTACATTTGCTTTTAATGCAATTCTTGCCGCTTCTTTTGCAGTCGAATGAAGTGTTTTTTGTGCCAAAGGAGCTTCAGAATCTAAAAAAGTAGATTCATGATATAAAACATCAACATTTTCAATAATCGGAATTATATCTTCATTATAAGCAGTATCTGAACAAAATGCATAACTCATTGACGGAATTGGGTCAAACGATAACTTTTCGTTTTCTAGTAAAGTCCCATCATCAAGCTTAACATCACCGCCGTTTTTTATTTTTTGATAATAAGCAACATGGATATCATAGTGCTGAACTGCTTCTATGTTTAATTTTCTTTCTCCCGGTTTTTCCTGAAACAAGAATCCATTGGTATAAACACGATGTTTAAGCGGAATAGTTTTGACAATAACTTTTGAGTCTTCAAAAATCACTTCGCTTTTCTTCGACTCTAATTCATGAAAAAACAAACTATAAGTTGTCCAAGATTCTGTCAGCTTCAATTGAAGAAGAATTAATTCTTTTATTCCTTTTGGTCCATAAATATGTAAATCCGTCGTTCTGCCTAAAAGAGAAAAAGTCGAAATGGTTCCAATTAATCCGTAAAGATGATCTCCATGAAGATGCGAAATAAAGATGTGATTAATTTTTGAGAATTTAATCTTATTTTTTCGAAGTTGTACCTGAGTTCCTTCCCCGCAATCAATCAAAAATAAACGATTCTTGATTTCTAAAACCTGCGAAGTTGGGTTAGTAAGTGTTCTAGGAGTTGCGGCATAACAGCCAAGTATAGTTAACTTCAATTTGATGTTTATTCGTTTATTTGGTGAATCGTTTAATCGCGTTAAATTATAATCAAAAACTTATCGATTAAACAGTTAAACAAATCAACGATTAACCGATTCTTTAAAATCCTAAGTCTCTTTCAATTTCTTCCATTTCGATAATATCGTGTGCTTCTAAAAGTGAAGGCACAACAACTAACTTATCTGAAACAGCATTAAAATCAAGATCAGAAACTACAATTACAAATGATTTTTTTGCTTTTTTTTGAGATTTAGCAAGAGGTAAAAAAAGTTTCAAATCATTTTCTGAAAGCTCGGAATCTGATAACAGATCGATTATAACATTATGTTTTTCAAAGGTTTTAAATTGCTGCGTTACTTTTTCTACAAAGCCATTAAAATCACCTTGTGTATTTTTTATTGTAACGGTATGTCCTTTTTGATCTACTTTCATTTTACTAAGGTACGAAGTTTTTTAATTTGTTTCAGCTTTCAAGTTTCAGGTTGTAAAACTGAACGTTCCAACAACGTGAAACCAGAAACTAAATATTATTATTGAATTTTAGAAGCCAAAAGATAAATAACCGCCATTCTAATTGCAACACCATTTTCAACCTGATTCAAGATAACAGAATGGTCAGAATCTGCCACTTCAGAAGTTATCTCTACTCCTCTGTTAATTGGTCCTGGGTGCATAATTACGATTTCTTTTCCAAGAGAATCCAAAAGCGGTTTATCAACTCCGTATTGTTGTGCGTACTCACGTGTTGATGGGAAAAAATTCACATCCATACGTTCGTTTTGTACACGAAGCATGTTTGCCACATCACACCATTCTAAAGCTTTATGTAAATTTGGTTCAACCGTAACACCAAGAGATTCAATATATCTTGGAATCAATGTTTTTGGTCCGCATACTTTTACTTCTGCGCCCTGCATTTGCAAAGCATATATATTTGATAAGGCTACTCTTGAATGCAGAATATCACCTACAATTACTACTTTTTTTCCAGCAACATCTCCCAGTTTTTCTCTAATAGAGTAACTGTCTAACAAAGCCTGAGTTGGATGCTCATGCGCTCCATCTCCAGCATTTACAATACTCGCTTTGACATTTTTAGATAAAAAATAAGCCGCTCCAGGATTAGAGTGGCGCATTACAACCATATCAACTTTCATCGAAAGGATATTATTTACAGTATCAATCAGAGTTTCTCCTTTTTTAACAGATGATTGAGCCGCAGAAAAACTGATCACATCAGCAGATAAACGTTTCTGCGCTAATTCAAAAGATAGTTTGGTTCTCGTACTGTTTTCGAAGAAAATATTGGCAATGGTAATATCTCGTAATGAAGGAACTTTTTTAATTGGTCGATTAATGACTTCTTTAAAATGATCTGCCGTTTCAAAAATCAGGTTAATATCATTCTCGTTGATATATTTTATTCCTAATAAATGATTTACGCTTAATTCTTTCATTTTTATTGTTTATTTGTTTTTTACTGTATAATCGTTTATTTGTTGAATCGTTTAATCGCTTCTTTCGATTAAACAATTAACCGATTAATCGATTAAACTTTTTAATTTGTCACTAAGTGAACAACATCTTCACCATCATTTTCTTTCCAGCTTACTATCACTTTTTCACCATTAATAGCATCTACCTGACGACCTCTATAATCTGGCTGAATTGGTAAATGACGACTGAAACGTCTGTCAATTAAAACCAATAATTCAATTTCTGAAGGTCTTCCAAAAGATTGAATTGCCGTTAAGGCAGAACGAATGCTTCGTCCAGTAAACAAAACGTCATCAATAAAAATGACTTTTTTGTTTTCGACGATAAAATTGATTTGAGTTTTATTGGCTTCGAGTGGTTTATCACTACGACGGAAATCATCTCTAAAAAAAGTGATATCCAGATATCCCAAAGAAATTTCGGGAACCTTATATTCGTTTTCTAATATTTGTTTTAAACGTTCCGCTAAAAAAACACCTCTTGGCTGAATTCCCACTAAAATAGTCTCTGAGAAATCAAGATGTTTTTCGATTAACTGACAAGCCAAACGATGGAGTATGATAGTAACTTCTTTTGAATTAAGTAATACTTTTTGGCTCATAAGTAATTGTAATGTTTGGTTGGCAAATATACGAAATCAGAATTTATTTGCTGGGGTGTTAAGATGGGAAATATTATTTTTTGTAATGAATGAGATTTCAACTGTACAATCAAATCCAAATAAGCCATTATATTTCTGAAAACATAATCTGCTTTTTGAAAAATATTTTGTTTTAAAAACATATTTTAGCAAAGAAAAACAGAAAACGAAAAAAGAATAAAACTGCAAATAATCTTAAATTTAATATGAAAAAAATCTTCTTTGTTTTAATACAAATTCTATTAGTAAACCAAATAAATGCTCAGAAATTATCATCAGACTGGCAAAAAATGAGATTAAAAGGAACAATAAATAAAATCGTTGAAATACACGAGAGCTGCCCATCTGTAATGGTAGAAGGAGGCACATTTTATTGTCCAAAAGACACTACTAGTTATGAATTTAATCAAAAGGGATATTTAGCAAAATCTAGTTCTGAAAATGATAATAGAAAAAAATCAAATTTAAATGGATTGGAATATATTACTACTTATGAAAATGTTGAAGGTGTACAAAAGAAAAGTGCTGAAGATGTTTATAATGCAAAAAAACAATTAATCAAACAATCTATTTATTATGTTCATACTGTAAAAGAACAGATACTAAATCAATGGGAGTATTTTTATGATAATAATGGAAATAAAATCAAAGAAAAAACTACAGAATGGTGGAATGGAAATATAACCGTTAACTTAAGTGATCTTAATAAATATGGAGATACAACAAAAAGACAAACTTTGAGAAATGATAAAATTGTTAGTGAAGAAGAGTTTGATTATAACTATACCAATGATAAATATGGCAACTGGATAAGTAAAACTTCATCGAGTGGTAATCATAGTGAAACCTGGACAAGAAAAATCTCTTATTATAAAAAATAAGATTTACCCGCTCTGCAAAGTCTCCTGATTTCGCAGAGACAACAGTAGGACACTAAGAAAATCAAAACATATTGGAACAGCTACGAAGTCAAGAGACTTCGCACAGCATAATAAATTAATAAAACCACAAAATCATGAAAGCAAAAGTCATATCAATTCCAGTTCTTGACCAAGAAACGGCATTACAGTTTTACACTGAAAAATTAGGTTTTATAAAAAAACACGATGTGCCTTTAGGCGGCGATAATAGATGGCTGACGGTTGTTTCTAAAGAGGAACCAAATGGCGTTGAAATTCTGTTGGAACCATCACCAAACCATTTTGAACCTTCTAAAACGTATCAAAAAGCGCTTTTTGAAGCAGGAATTCCGTGTACACAATTTAATGTAGACAATCTTGAGGAAGAATACAATCGTCTTGTAAATCTGGGTGCAGCATTTAAAACAAATCCAACCGAAATGGGAAATGTAAAAATTGCCGTTTTAAACGATACTTGCGGTAATTATATTCAACTTATTGAGATGTTAACCTAACCCATAAAAATGATAAAAAGTGTGCAAAAGTTTATAACAAAACCAAGAAACATCTTTCTGCTGGATGGTTTTGGTGCTTTACTTACTGCCGTATTACTATTTTTTGCACTTAGAAATTTCAATGCTTTTTTTGTTTTATCAAAAGATATCTTTGAATATCTTTCAATTATTGCATTCGCTTTTTTTATTTATTCTCTTGCCTGTTATTTTTTAGTGAAGCAAAATTGGAAATCATTTCTAAAAACAATCTGCATTGCCAACATTCTATATTGTATTTTGACTTTTGGAATTATCGTATATAACTCCAAAAGTATTTCTATTTTTGGTATGGCTTATTTTTTAGGAGAAATCATTATTATATCTGGACTTATATTCCTCGAGATAAAAACGATTAGAAAACAATAGATTTTTCTCTTCTTCAAAAGAAACACAGGCCGTTTTATTCGGTACGCAAAACTATTATGCCATGTTTTGGAATACTAAAGTTCACCTTCTTTCCTATTGTTCCAATCTTTTTACCTGACCATAAGTCACGAATTTTTACTGATTTTTCGAGATTTACTAAATCTGATTTTAAAACAAATTGGTTTGCTTCATCTCCGCGATTCAAAATAGCGATCGCTTTTCCGTCTTTTCCTTTTTCTCCCAGCAATTTTTCCCAAACCTCAATATTTCCTTCTTTAAATATTCGTCTCGCCTGATAGAATCCCTTATCTTGGTTTAAAGCAATTAGATCTTTATTGGTAAGAATACCAACCGTTTCTTTTGACATACTTCTTAAATCATTTCCTGCCAATAGAGGAGAATTCAACATGCACCACATCGAAAAATGACTTTTATCTTCCTCATAAGTCATTCCTCTGCCAACCTGTAACATATCCATATCGTTATAATGTCCGGGAGATGAGTATTTATACAAATCAACATTTAAATCTATAATCTTAAGTATAGATGAAAATTTATCATCAATATCATAGGAAATTCTCCAAGAATCCGCTTTATCTATTGCCCATTCGCCTGGAAATTTCCATCGGCAAACATTAAGAACAATTACTTCGTTCTTAGCTTTTACAGCCTTTAAAATTTTTAAATATTCTGTTTTCTCATCGAGATTCATTTTCTCTCCGCCACACCAGTCTACTTTTAAAAAATCGCAGCCCCAGTCCTCAAAAAAAGTTTTACAATCTGCATCAAGATATCCATACATACCAACTCCAATACCTTTTTGATCATTATCATAAATTGATCCGCAAGTATTTCTTCCTGCATCGCTATATATTCCCGCTTTAAGTTTTTTGCTGTGAATATAAGTCACTAAAGCTTTCATTCCCGAAGGAAACTTTTGAGTATCAACAAAAAGATTACCTATTGAATCTCTTCCTCCAAAATAACCATCATCAATATTAACATATCTATAACCAGCATCGTACAACCCAGAAGTAATCATAGCATCAGCCTGCTCTCGAATCATTTTTTCATCGATATGCACTCTAAAATTATTCCAACTGCTCCAACCCATTATTGGCGGTTTAGCTTCCTGAGCAAAAAGCAGCCCGTTTATAAAAAAGACAATAATTAGTTGGCATATTATTTTTTTTGAGGCGGTTTTCATTTTGTATGATTTCATATTTGTTGTGGTATAAAAATCCAGTTGAATAGCTTTTAAAAATAGCATATTTCAGTTTAATAAATTAAAATAGTCCGAAATAAAAGTAATTTCAAAATGCACAAACTCAAATATAAATACATTTATTGAAAATGTACAACTATAAATAGTATACACCTCACAAGTAGAGAATAAATATATTAATTGGTACGAAAGAAACTAAAACGCCAAATCCTAAAACATTTTCAAAAAATTCTATAACACATTTTCGTGATTCCTGAGGTAATTTTAATTTATGAAATTATAAAACTCAGAATCATGCAAAATAAAATACTAAGAATGTTAATGGTATTTGTAATACTGTTTTCATTTACAAGCTGTGAAGTTATTGGAGACATTTTTAAAGCCGGAATGGGATTTGGAATTTTCATCGTAATCTTTATCATTGCGATAATCATTTTCATTTTCGCTAAACTTTTTGGCAATAAATAGACATAAAATAATCTCCGTTATTTTCATAGCGGGGATTTTTTTTAAACATATAGAGACATAGTTTTTGAACTTAAAAAAGGGGTTTCACTTTTTTGAAAAAAAAACATAGCTGTGTGAAAGAAATATACTTCCCTTTTTAGTCTTTATTCGCACTAAATTTGACATTAAAACTATGTTTCTATGTGTTTAAAATTAGACCAAAATAAAAATCCCAAACTCCATGTTTAATTTGGAATTTGGGATTTTAAATATTGGGATTTTATAGATTAAAGATTGTACATCTTTTTTCTTTGCTCTTGAATTTTTTCATCATCAAGATATTCGTCAAATGTCATGTAACGATCAATTACTCCGTTTGGTGTAATTTCAACGATTCTGTTACCAACGGTTTGTGCAAACTCGTGGTCATGAGTTGTAAAAATCACGGAACCTTTAAAGTTTTTCAATGAGTTGTTGAAAGCGGTAATCGATTCCAAATCTAAGTGATTTGTTGGTTCGTCCAGCATTAAAATATTTGCACGTTCCATCATCATTCTAGAAAGCATACAACGTACTTTTTCTCCTCCAGATAAAACTCGGCTAGTTTTTAAAGCTTCTTCTCCAGAGAAAATCATCTTCCCTAAGAAACCTCTAATAAACACCTCATCGCGCTCTTCTTCTGTTTTAGCGTATTGACGTAACCAATCAACTAAACTCAAATCGTTTTCGAAGAAATCGTGATTTTCAGCTGGTAAATAAGCTTGATTTGTTGTAATTCCCCAGTCAAAAGTTCCAGAATCTGCTTTTTGTTCGTTGTTTAAGATTTCATAAAAAGCAGTTGTAGCACGTGAATCTTTAGAGAAAAGAACGATTTTGTCGCCTTTCGCCATGTTCAAGTTAATATCTTTAAATAAAACTTCACCATCTACTGAAGCTGATAAGTTTTCTACATTCAAAATTTGATCTCCAGCTTCACGATCCTGATCAAAAATAATTGCTGGATAACGACGGCTTGAAGGTTTGATTTCAGAAATATTCAATTTAGAAATCATTTTTTTACGAGAAGTAGCTTGTTTAGATTTCGCAACGTTTGCACTAAAACGACGAATAAATTCTTCAAGTTCTTGTTTCTTCTCTTCTGCTTTTTTGTTTTGCTGTGCACGTTGTTTTGCTGCTAATTGGCTAGACTCGTACCAGAATGTATAGTTTCCTGAATAGTGATTGATTTTCCCGAAATCAATATCAGAAATATGTGTACAAACCGCATCTAAAAAGTGACGGTCGTGAGATACAACAATTACAGTATTTTCGTAGTTTGCTAAGAAATTTTCTAACCATGCGATTGTTTCAAAATCCAAATCGTTGGTAGGCTCATCCATAATCAATACATCAGGATTTCCAAAAAGTGCCTGCGCCAAAAGCACACGAACTTTCATTTTTCCTTCCATATCGCCCATTAAAGTATAATGATGCTCTTCGTTAATTCCTAAGTTAGACAACATTGATGCAGCATCAGAATCTGCGTTCCATCCGTTCATTTCTTCAAATTGAACTTGAAGCTCCCCTATTCTGTCAGCATTTTTATCGTTGTAATCTAAATAAAGTTCATCCATTTCCTTTTTAACAGCGTACAAAACTTTATTCCCCATTAAAACGGTTTCCAAAACAGTATGTTCATCGAACATGTTGTGATTTTGGTTCAAAACCGACATACGTTTTCCCGGCTCTAAATGTATGTGCCCAGAAGTTGGGTCCATATCACCTGAAATAATTTTAAGAAATGTAGATTTTCCAGCACCATTGGCTCCAATAACGCCGTAAATATTTCCGTGAGTGAATGTTGTATTTACTTCGTCAAACAAAATTCGTTTGCCAAATTGAACTGATAAATTATTGACTGTTAACATGAATGTCTTTTTAATTAATTTGGTGCAAAAGTAGTGAAAAAGGTTCAGAGTTGCAAAGATGTGAAAAGGTGAATTATAAATTGTAAAACGTAAAATGTCAACTCCAAAATATCTAACTTTTATCCTCTTATATTTTACAATTTACATCTCACTTCCATTACAATTTACTTTCTTTCGACAAAGCGGTTTCCAGACTCTCGAAATTTGGAAGGACTTTAGCAATCTTTCCTTCTTTATTGAGAATAAAATGTGTTGGAAATGAATTGAGTTGTAAAGCTTCATTCATATAAACTTTCATATCAGGAATTACAGCATACGACAACGGTTTTCTACTTAAGAATGCTTTTAATTGTTCTGCAGAATCTTCTGCCAGACTGATAAAAACAATATCTTTTCGGTCTTTGTATTCTTCAACTAACTTATTGACTTGTGGAAATTCTCTAATACAGGGCGTACAGTGAATGTACCAACATTTTATTACTATAATTTTTCCTTTCATGGATTCGTTTGTAACCAAATTTCCGTCTAGATCTTTGAACGAAAATTTAGGAAAAGCGGTTCCTTCCATCTGATAGTTTTTAAGCGCATCAAAACCTATTTGGTTAATTGTCGCTTTTATGCTCGTATCAGATTTTGGCAAAATTTTAAACAGCTTATAACTGTAGACAGAATCTCCTGATTTTAATCGAATTGGAATATAATTTCCATTTGCTAATTGGTCTAAAAACTTTTCTTTTGAAATTTCTTTAGATTCTAAATCAAAAGCAGTAAAATCTCTCGAAAGCATTATTTTTGTACTTTGATAAACAGACCAATCGCTAAACGTTTTCTGAATTTGAACTGGATCGACTTCTGGAGCTTCATTTTTAATTTGGCTGTAACCAAAGGTAAAAACTAAAAATGCTGCTATAAAAAGAATTGATTTCGGCATGGGGTTTTAATACAATATTTAAGTCTCAAAAGTACTAAAATTGCCCTTAAATATTGGGAACAGATTTATAAGGTTTCTAGAATATCTATTTAATTTTTGAGATTAGGTAAAAAAGAAATATCCATATAATATTTCTTTGGATTACTCGGATCGATCATCACTTTTATTATATCGTCTTTTATAAACTCCGTTGGATCGAACCAAATACTATCGCTTTCAAAAACATACATTTCGTTTGTTTGAGGATTAAGCCACTGACTGGATATTTGAAACGGATTCCTTCCATTTACTGCCATACTGTAATTTAAGTGCACTTGAACAAATTTTGTATCAATACGTTTGCCATTATCTCGTAGATACAGCGTTTTTCTTTGTTTTAAAAAGCCGAATAAAATGATTCCGAAACCAATTAAAAAGAAAACTGTTCCCAAAATCCCCAAAATTAATGGGCCAAGCCATAATGATGCAAATCCATTAATACTGGCATCTTTTGGTTCTGCAGGATCGTAAAAAACTTCGACACTTTCACCTTCGCTGTAACTTGGAGGATTACTGCTCACTGATGAAGTAAATTCGATTTTGTTCCCTTTTTTTGTTGTAAAAGTAACTACTGGCGCGTAAGTTGTAGAATTATCAGATCTTTTGCTAATTAATTCAATTACGGTTCCCTGAACGGTTTCTGCTCTTTTTAAAAAGGCTTGTTTATCCTGATAAAGATAAAAAGCTCCTGCAAGCATCAGTGCTCCGATTGATAAAAATACATATTTAATTATGGCTATTGTTTTCATATTTTATTCTATAAAAATAAGGTAATGATTAAATCATATCTGCATTAAAAATGCGATAACAGATCATATTTTCTGTTTACAAAAAAAGTTATAAATGTAATAATTTCATTATTAAACAAACAAATATACAGCTACGAAACATATCACAAATCAGACTAATTTGTTGTAGTTTCTTAAAAGAAAAAATTTGCAAAAACAATCCAATTAATTTAATTAAATTAGCAAAAAAATCTGACTAAAAAATGACGTTTCCATTTCAGTTTAAGCTCTTTAACGAAACCTTTTATTGGCACGCTTTATTTGAAACATTAGCCTTTTTTATTGGGATAAGGACATATTACTTTTTGAAGAAAAGAACAGTAGATCCTATTTCAGATATCAATCGTCTTATTATTTTAATTGGGGCAATGCTTGGTGCATTAATAGGTTCTAGAGTTATTGCTTTGCTTGAAAATCCTGCTGAAATAACACAGCAGACTTTTTTAACTTTCTTTCAGAACAAAACTGTGGCGGGAGGATTCTTAGGCGGATTGCTTGGTGTTGAACTTTTCAAAAAAATAATTGGTGTTAAAATCTCTTCAGGTGATCTATATGTTATTCCGATAATTGTGGCTTTGTTTATTGGTCGAATTGGCTGTTTTTCAATGGGTATTGCTGAACCTACTTACGGAATCGAAACAAGTTTTATTACGGGAATGGATCTGGGAGATGGTTTATACAGACATCCAGTAGCTTTATATGAAATGTTTTTCATGCTTTTACTTTTTATCTTTTTTCAAAAAATAAAAAATAGAAATCTCGTTAATGGTGACCGATTTAAACTATTCATGGTTTTGTACTTTTTATTTCGCTTTTTGATTGAATTTATAAAGCCATATAATCCTTTATTTTTTCATTTAAGCAGTATTCAATGGAGCTCCATTTTTATTTTTATTTACTACTCGAAATTTATAAATCGGGTTTTTAATCATTTAAGCAAAACTTTACTTTTACAATAACTATACTTCTATCATAATGAAAACCCGCGATTATATATTTTACGATTATACTAAAAGTTTATGTCCAACTTGCTTGGATCTTGTTGATACTAAAATTGTATTTCAAGACAATAAAGTTATGATGTTGAAACATTGCAAAACACACGGCGAATTGAAATCGATGATTGCTGATGATGTTGATTATTATAAACAAATTCGTAATTATAATAAGCAATCTGAAATGCCCTTAAAATTCAATACAAAAGTGCACTATGGCTGCCCATATGATTGTGGATTATGCACAGATCATGAGCAGCACTCCTGCTTAACGATTGTTGAAGTTACGGATCGCTGCAATTTAGCGTGCCCGACTTGTTATGCAAATTCGGCTCCAAACTATGGAAGGCATCGTACTTTAGAAGAAATTGAAAAAATGTTCGACACTGTTGTCGCTAATGAAGGTGAACCAGATGTTGTTCAAATTTCAGGAGGTGAACCAACTGTACATCCTGATTTTTTTTAAATTCTTGATATTGCAAAAAGTAAACCTATCAAGCACTTGATGTTGAACACGAATGGAATAAGAATTGCAAAAGACATAAAATTTGTTGAGACATTAGCCAGCTACATGCCGGATTTCGAAATCTACTTACAATTTGACAGCTTTAAACCTGAAGTATTAGAAAAACTTCGCGGAGAGGATTTAACTGAAGTTCGTAAAAAAGCAATTGAACATTTAAATCAATTTAATATTTCGACTACGTTAGTAATTACACTTCAAAAAGGAGAAAATGATGATGAAATTGGTCAGATAATTGAATATGCTTTGCAGCAAAAATGTGTTCGTGGCGTAACTTTTCAGCCTACTCAAGTTGCAGGCAGAAATGATAATTATGATGATGATTTTGGAAGAATAACTTTGACTGAAGTACGCCGAAAAATTTATGAGCAGTATCCTCTTTTTACACCTCAGGATTTAATTCCGGTTCCTTGTAATCCCGATGCTTTATGTATGGCTTATGCATTAAAAATTGATGGAGAAGTTTTCCCGATGACACACTTAATTAACCCAGAAGATCTGTTAAACAACTCCAAAAATACTATTGTTTTTGAGCATGACGAAAAACTAAAAACTCATATGCTGAATCTATTCAGCACTGGAATTTCTGTTGATTGTGCTGAAACCGAAATGAATGAATTAATGTGCTGCTTGCCAAGAGTGCAATCAGACACTTTAAACTATAATAATTTGTTCCGAATTTTGATAATGAATTTTATGGACGCGCATGATTTTGATGTGCGGGCTGTTAAAAAATCTTGTGTTCACATTGTAAGCGATAAGATGAAAATTATTCCTTTTGAAACCATGAATTTATTTTACAGAGACCATAAAATTGATAAGATTCGAGAAAAACTGCATGTTTAATTTACAAATTTTTTAAATATGGAAGGATTAATATTTATTGGATTCATCCTCGCTGTGATGTTTTTAGTTGGATTGATTGGTTTAATTTCTGGAAAAGAAAACAAAAAATTCTTTTTAATAATTATGCTGATTCCAATAATCATTCTTGTAATTGGATTTGGCACCTGTGCCTTAATTGTAAGTCAGCTTTAATTTAAAACATTATGAATAATCCTTTAGTAGCAATTGGCGGTATGGCTGCCTTTATAAGTGTAATTGCTTTTCTTGTTGGAATTTTACGCTTGATTATTATCTCACGAGACAGAAAAACTTCGTTGAAAATTATCCTGTTCGCCATTATTGGTTTTGTAATTGGTTTTGGCACTTGTGCAGCAAACTTCAAACTAGGAAACATGCATTAATAAAAAAACCTGGTAATAAAATTACCAGGTTTTATAATGTTCGCATCTGGGTGAAAACCAAATAACAAATCACCCAAATTTGATCATTATTCTGAAATAAAATTTAGATTAAAAAATAAATAACCAAACTCAATTTTAACCATTCCAATATTCTATTTCCACTTATCTTAAAAGAGCTGTCTTCAGCAGATTTTTGCCCTAATTATCTCTGCCAGAAAACCTGACAGAGATAAAAAAAATTACTAAATAATTCAGGCAACACAACTTACTAAGTACTAACTCAAACCAAACTCATTACATTAATTTTTTAAGACTTTCATAAACTGATAATTCAACATCAGCGTGGTCTTTATTGTTACATTGCTCAATTAAATTTTTAAGCTCATCAGCTTTTAATTGCGACTTATTATCTAACACAAGCAACAACTCTTTCGATGCATCGCTTAAGCTTTTTGCTAAAGGTAAAAATGGCTGTACTAAAGGTGCATTTGCACTCAACTCTGTTAATTGCTTATGAAGCGAAATCCATTTAGCAAAGAATGCCGTTACTTTAGCTTTATTTTCTGGTGTTTTATTTGCTAAATACTGACTTACAGCATCATTAAAAGCTAATGAATCTTTAGCATCTGGTCCGCAAGCATCTGCAAAAAGTGTAAACGGAGAGTACATTTGATATTCAGTTCCACCTTTGTTTCTTTTGTATCCTTTTAATGGTTCACAAACATTCGAAAATTCTTCTAATGCTTCGATATTTTGATTATTAGAAATATTTCTTAAAATAACTGCTTTGTTACGAATGTGTGTTAATCCAAGTTCTTCTAATCTGAAAGAAACTACATCAAGACGTTTTCTCATACTAGTCATATCGGTAATATCTTCTGCCGACCAAAGTCTTTCTGCTATTGCCGCAGTTCTTGGCCAAAGTCTAGAATCGATAGTTGTTGGTGTTACAAGTTCTGTCCACATTGTTGCTTCTCCACCTAAAACTCTTGCTTTTTCTTCTGCCGATAAAACTGCACCTTTTGGCATTGGATCATTTAAGTAATGACTTTCTATTGGGTACAACAAATCGACATAATATCCATTTGACATTACCGTTTTATACCCTTTTTTAACGGCATCAATCAATGACTGACCTGCAACCACTCCTTCGTTTGGTCCTCTCCATGCATGAATAATAGCATCTTTTGACATGTTTTTTGTCAAAATCTCTTCCCAGCCCATTAATTGCTTTCCGTGTTTTTTAAGCATCGGAACTAACTGCATGGTGAAATAAGTTTGCAATTCATGATTGGTTGTTAACTTATTTTTCTTTTTAAACTCTTGAATTTTTGGATTTTCATCCCAGTCTTTTCCTTCATTCTCATCTCCTCCAATATGAAAATAAGCTCCTGGAAATAATGGACATACTTCATCAAAAAGTTCACTTAATATTTGATATGTTTTAGGATTTGAAGGATCTAATGTTGGCGAAAAAATACCCGCATTTCTTTCAATTCCATAGGTAGCGATTGCTGTACCTTGAATATTTTTTTCGGAAGTTCCTCCTGTCAATGTAATCACTTTACTGCCAATTTCTGGATAAGCTGTAAGTATTGCAGATGCATGACCTGGAACATCTATTTCTGGAACTATCAAAATACCGCGCTCTTCAGCATATTTTACGATATTTTTAATTTCCTCTTGTGTGTAATACATTCCATCCGAAGCTAATTCTATTAGTTTTGGATGTTTTTTCATTTCAATTCTCCAACCTTGGTCGTCAACTAAATGCCAATGAAACACATTCATTTTCATTGCTGCCAATCCATCTAGATTTCTTTTAATTACATCAACCGGCTGAAAGTGTCTTGAAGCATCTATCATTAAACCTCTCCATGTAAATCTTGGAAAATCTGAAATTTTAGAAACTGGAAAATAAAATGAACTACTATTATTTTGCAGCATTTGTAACAACGTTTCAAGTCCGTGTAAAGCACCTAAATCGCTTGTTGCGTTTATCGTAATTTTATTTTGTTTGATATCTAAATGATAACTTTCATCTTCGTATAAACCAATTTTACCACTTTTAGTACAATTAATTTGCAGTTCGGCATTTGGAACTTCATTTAATTTTGTGATAAAACCCTGCTGAAAGAAAATTCCTGTTCTACCATCTAAGCGGCGTAAAAAACGAGTTACTCCTCCAAAAATTCTTGGATTAGGATTTCCAGTAATGTTTACTTTAAAGTTTTTGTTTAAAGCAAAATTCCCGTCGTTTAATTCAACACTCTGAGGCCAAGGCATAAGATTTAACTGCTCTTTCTGAATTTGAGCGCTAGAGGTTACACCTGCTAATAGTAGGACAAATAAATATTTCATTTTTACTGTTTTTGAAAAGATGTTATCCTAAGACAACATTAATAAATAGATAAAAGAAACAAAACTCAGATGGACTCTTATTGAACCTCACTAATCGCTGCGAAATCAATCTGAATTTTGTAATTTGATTCGTTATCCGAATCTAATTTTTAGTAATCGAAACGTTTAAAAGCTTCGATTGCTTCATATTCTGCCAATCCTAATTCATCATAAAGAATAGCGGTATTTTTATTTCTGTCTTCGGCTCTAACCCAAAATTCTCTTGAATCATTTCCTTGAAACATTACACGGTCTTTTTGAGACTGGTGATACAAAATAGCATGACGTTTTAAAAGTACTTCTGATGGAGAAAGAGGAACAGCCATGTCAATTTCATTAATATCCCATTCTTGCCATGCACCTCTATACAACCATAACCAGCAATCATCCATGTATTTTTCAGATTTTAATTCCCCCATTGCTGCAAAAATCGCATTCAAACAAACTTCATGAGTTCCGTGTGGATCTGCTAAATCTCCTGCTGCAAATACTTGATGTGGTTTTATTCTGGCGATAATTTCTTTTACAATAGCGATATCTTCTAGTCCTAACGGATTTTTCTTTACTTGTCCTGTTTCGTAAAACGGTAAATCTAAGAAATGAGTTTTTTCATCTTTCAGCCCAATATATCTTGTTGCAGCATAAGATTCTCTTCTTCTTATTAATCCTTTTAGTTTTCGAACTTCAAGAGAATCAATTTCGTTTTCTGATTTATGGTTTAAAAATTCAATTACAGATTTAAAGTTGATCCCACTTCCTGCTTCACCAACAAAATCTTTGGCAACCTCAGCAAACTTTAAAGCTTCATCGTCTGTAACCGCAATATTTCCAGAGGTTTGATATACAACATGTACATCATGACCTTGTTTTATCAATTTTGAAAAAGTTCCTCCCATAGAAATCACATCATCATCTGGATGCGGACTAAAAAGAATTACTCGTTTTTTTGCAGAATTAGCTCTTTCTGGACGATGTGAATCATCTGTATTAGGTTTTCCTCCCGGCCATCCTGTAATTGTATGCTGTAAAACATTGAACATATTAATGTTCAAATCATAAGCAGAACCTTCTTGTGCCAGTAAATCAGACATTCCGTTGTTATTGTAATCTCTGTCCGTTAATTTTAATATTGATTGTTTTGTTTTTTGGCATAACCAAACAATCGCTTTGCTTTTTAATTCTTGATTCCAAATACATTCTCCAACAAGCCAAGGAGTTTTAAAACGAGTCAATTCTGATGCTGCTGACTGATCTAAAACAAAGGTTGCATTAGGATGATTTTGCAAAAATGTAGCTGGAACTTCTGAACTGATATCGCCTTGAGTTGTTCTTTTAATGATATCGGCTTTATTTTGTCCCCAAGCCATAAGTACGATTCTTTTTGATCGCATAATGGTTGAAACTCCCATGGTAATGGCTCTTTTAGGCACATTATCAATTCCATTAAAATCTGATGAGGCATCAACTCTTGTAATGTGATCCAGTGTAATAATTCTGGTACCAGAATTAATATGTGAACCTGGCTCGTTGAAACCTACGTGGCCAGTACGACCAATTCCTAATAATTGAAAATCAAGACCTCCCGCATTTTTAATATTCATTTCGTAATCGATACAGTATTGATTTAATTCATCAATTGCAACTGTACCGTCTGGAATATTTACATTCTCTGGTTTGATATCAATATGATTAAAAAGATGCTGATGCATGAAATAATGATAGCTCTGATTGTTCTCTTTACTCATTGGATAATATTCATCCAAATTAAAAGTAACTACATTGCTAAAACTTAAGCCTTCTTCTCTGTGCATTCTCACTAATTCCTCATAAACTTTTATAGGAGAAGAACCTGTGGCTAAACCTAATACGCAGGTTTTATTTTTTTCCTGCTTAGATCTAATTAACTGCGCAATTTCCTGCGCTACAATTATAGAAGCTTCTGTTGAATTTTTGAAGATTTCATTATGGATTTTCTCAAATCTTGTTTCTTCAAATTTTCCGGCACTTTTATAGCTGATATCAGGTTTTATTTCTAAAGCACTTTTCATTTATTTTCTTTTTTTGTATTTACAATTTTGGTTTTTGAAATGGTATAGACAACTTTCACTGCCTATACCATTCACTAACCAAACTTAAATTCTTATACTCTGTTTTTAGAAGTTCGGAGCATTAACATCCCACCAAGTTCTAGTTCCTCCATTATCTGGACCTCCTAGTTTTGCAACACCTGTTTTAACTCCTTCTGGGTTTCCATCTCTTTCACTTTGAACAAAGTTTATTCTTCTCACACCAAATTGAGTAGTAATTAAACCAGCACTTTGATTATTAAGAATTGGTAATAATTTAGGATAACCTGTTCTACGGTGATCAGACCAAGCTTCTTGTCCGTCAGGGAAGTTAGCAATCCATTTTTGAGTGATGATTTTTTGAAGCTTCACTTCATTACTTGCAGTATTATCCCAAGCAACAGTAACTTTATTTACCGCTAAACCACTATTGAATGGAGCAACTGGATCTACATAATCTTTTGCTGTATTCACATTATTTGCAGTATATTCAGCAGCGCCTCCTGTAGCAAGTTGATCAAAAGATGCAGCAATACCTGCTTTATATAATGATTCAGCATCGCCTCCCATGTTCCAGCCTCTCAAAGCTCCTTCGGCTCTTAAGAAGTAAACTTCGGCAGCATTCATCCACACTACTTGTTTGTCATCTTTAATTACTTTTCCGAAATTTGAAAATTTCATGTGTAATGTTTTATCTCCAAGAATTCCACCTGTACGGATTCCTTTGTACTGATCAGGATATTGTTCTGATGTTGCAAAGTAAGCTTTCATTCTAGGGTCATTATAACCTCCCATGATAGACTCCATATCTGCAGACATACGGCTGTCATTGTACTCATAAGCAGCTACTCTTAAAGGATGTTGTGAAACATCTTTAGTTACCATAAAAGTATCAGTTGCAGCTGTCATTACACCAAATTTTTGGCTCATTGCTTTTTCAGCTTCTGCTTTAGCTAATGTTGGATTTACTTTTACAATACGCATTGCTAATCTTAAACGCAATGAATTCGCATATCTAACCCATTTTTCATAACTACCTCCGTAAGTTGAACGGTCAGTATTTACAAAAGAGCTTGGTTCTTTTGCATCTATTCTTCTTGTTAATTCATTTACTGCAAAATCTAAATCTTTAAACATTGCTGCATAAACATCTTGTTGAGAATCGTATGCAATTGTCGAATTAGTAGTTCCTAATTGAGAGTAAACAATTGGTCCCCAAGCATCGGCTACTTTATGTAAAGTTTCTACTTTAATAATTGTTGCAAGTGCATAAAACTGATCGTATTTTCCTTTAGATTCTTTTTCAACTTTCAAGAAATTTGCCATTACTAATGAATAAGCAGCTTCCCATCCTGCTCCATTCCATTTATCAGTAAGAGCGTAAGAAAGATTATTTGCTCCATCAAAACCTGGAGCTGTTGAATAACCTCCCCAAGTATTTGCTGATAAATCAATGGCAATTTGATATCTCCAACCTGGAGTATTCACCATTACATTCTCGAACATATTTTTAAAAGGACCTAAAATATGGTTAAAGTCCTGTGTTACTTCCTCTTGAGTAAAAGCATCAGGATTACTATTAATCTCATCGAAATTATCTGTACAACCAACTAAGGCTAAAAGACCGAAACAGATTAATGATTTTTTTATATTGTTTGTTTTCATGATATTTTAAATTAGAAAGTTACATTTAAATTAAGACCAATACTTCTTGTTGATGGCAAACCATAAATATCAACTCCTTGTAAACCTTGACCTGTACTTAAAGCAATGTTTGGATCAAAAGGTGCATCTTTATAAAAGAAGAATAAATTTCTTGCGATTAATGATAAAGTTGCTGTATTAACAAATGGCAATGTTTTTTTACTGAAAGTATAGCCAAGTGAAACCTCTCTTAAACTTACGTTTGTAGCGTCATATACATACTCAGCTGTAGCTCCGTTAAGTCCGCCAACTGCTTCGTAATATTTTTGAGCATCCATTGAAGTAACTTTAGTACCATTAGGCATAACTGCATTTATTGGCACACCACCAGCATTTCTTGCATCTCCACTTCTTTTTGAAACTCCATAAAAATCATTCATAGATTCTGTAATACTCATTACATCACCTCCAAAACGTCCATCAATTAAGAAATTAGCTGTAAAAGCACCAAACTTAAATGTGTTTAACCAACCTAACATGAAATCTGGATTTGCATTACCTACTTCACGGAATGCTCCTTCAATTGCTAAGTTTCCTTTGTCATCTAAAACAATTTCTCCTTTATCGTTTTTAACGATACCTTTTCCTTCAATAACTCCAAATGGTCTTCCTTCTGTTAAAGCATATCTGTAGTTGATATTGTTTACAGGAGTTAAAGGAATTGTTCCTCCTAATTCTTCTGGAATTTCTTTAACCTTGTTTTTATTTTGAGAATAGTTTACTGTAGTATCCCATGAGAATTTATCTCCAGTGATGATTTTTCCAGTAAGAACAAGCTCAATACCATGATTTTCGATGCTACCAGCGTTAATTCCGTAATTTGTATAACCATAAGGGTTAGTACTTGGTGCAGGAACTTGGATGTATTGATTTTTAGTTTCTGAATTGTAGTAAGAAATTTCAAAACCAAATCTGTTATTAAACATTCTCCACTCTGTACCAAACTCGTATTCTGATTTTAACTCAGGTTTTAAAGATTCGCCTGGTCTTGGTCCTACAGTTGGAGGAATAATAATACCACCTTGAACTGTTGATTTTGGAGAAGTTACGAAAGCCGAAACGTCGTTTCCTACTTCTGCATAAGTTCCTCTCACTTTTCCAAAGTTAATCCACTCAGGTAAAGTTGTCATTTCACTGATAAGAGCAGTCACACCCACAGATGGGTAAAAGTATGATGGAGTATCTGTATTTACTAAAGTAGATGACCAGTCATTACGTCCTGTAATATCTAAATACAACATGTTTTTGTAACCAAAAGTAGCAGAAGCAAATATAGATTGAACTTCTCTAGAAGATCCTGTAGCTTGAAGATTTAAGTTATCTATACCTTTATTACTTCCAAAGTTTCCTAATGTAAATAAGTTAGCATTAATAAGCCCTGGAGTAATACCAGAATCTAAAGTAGTAGCATGATTTCCTAAAGTATTATTGATACTAGCACCTACTATAGCATTAAAGCTAAAATTCTCGTTGATATTAGTATTGATTTTAGCAATTAAATCTCCATAACGTTGTGTACTTAATGTAGCTACATTAATATATCTACCATTATATCCAGACAAAGAATTGTTTGTCGTAGCATAAATTCTCTTATCAAAATCATTTTCGATTCTGTTATAACTGTATCTTGCTCCAATGCTTAACCAGTTGTTTGCTTTATAATCTAAAGCTATGTTTCCGTTAAAGAAATTATCTTTATCAACAGATTTATTTCTATTGATTAACCAATAAGGATTTTGAACATAGATATCAGCATCCAATGGCGTGTAGAAATTTTGTCCGTAAAGGTTTCTAGAAGGAATAAATGATTCGAAATTATCTTTGTAAAAATTAAAGTCATTTGCTCTTTGGAACAAGTAAACACCTGTAAGAGGATTTGAATAAAGTCCGTTTACCGGTCTGTTATCAATAGTTTGGCTTGTATATTTTGCATCAGCAGAAACAGTTAATTTATTGTTGAAAAATTTAGCTGTTTGACGGATTCCAAAATTGTTTTTCTTTAATCCATTACCTTCAATAATTCCAGAAGAAGAAGTGTTAGCATAAGATAAAGTTGTAGAAGCAATATCTGATCCTGTTGTAAATGAAGCAGAAGTAATTTGTGTAACTCCAGTATTGAAAAAGTCTTTTACAAAATCATTTGAAGCTACTTTTCCACCCCAAGATTTTTGTGCATTTAAAGTTCCATATTCATTTTGGAATTTTGGCAAAGAGTGTACAGACTCAAAAGTAGTAACAGAAGAAACGGCTAAGTTTCCTTTGTTTTCTTTATTTTTCTTAGAAGAAAGCAAAATAACACCATTTGCTCCTTGAGATCCGTATAATACAGATGCTGCTGCACCTTTAAGTACGGTCATTCCTTCATAATCATCAGGGTTAATCAAAGAAACTGTATCTCCTCCGTCACGGTTACCTCCTGCAGTACTACCAAATGAATCATTTGGCTGATTTGAACTACCATTATACAAAGGAATACCATCAATTACGTAAAGCGGCTGGCTGCTTAATATAGAAGAGTTACCACGAATAAGTACTTTTGTAGACCCTCCAGTACCTGCAGAACTTTTTGTTACTGCAACACCCGCAACTTTACCTGCAATTGTATTAATAACGTTGGCATCTTTTACACGAGTCAACTCTTCTCCTTTAAGTTCTTGAGCTGCATAAGTAAGAGATTTTCTAGTTTTCTTAAGACCTAATGAAGTAACAACTACTTCGTTTAACGCATTTGATGCAGCTGGTACCATTTTAACATTAATTGTAGTAGCATCACCTACAACTATCGATTGTGTTTCAAGACCTACATAAGTAAAAACTAATGTCTGTCCTTTTGTAACTTCAACAGTGTACAATCCATCAAAATCGGTAGTAGAACCTTTTTGACCTCCTTGCACAGCAACAGATGCACCCGGCAACGGCATCCCATCAGAATCTGTAATCACACCTTTAACATTTTTTACCTGAGCAAGCGAAACTTGCGCCGTAAAAACAATCATAAAGATTAAGAAAATTTTTTTCATGTTTATTTATTTTGTTAGTTATGATGTAAAATTATTCTTAAGGGATTGTTAAAAAAAATATATTATACAAACTGCCTAAAATTTTAAACAAACGACATAAATCGATCAATAATCCGTTGCACGAAAACGTTTTCCTATCTATAAAATGCAGTTTTTACCACATTTACGGAGATTTTATTCAACAATAGGTTAATTTTATTAAAAATCATTTAACAAATCACAAATATTTGAAAATCTGTTATTTAAGATAAAAATTATCAGATTCATTTAAATACTATTAAAAAGAAGAAGTATTTAAATGTTAAAAAAAATGCCTAATAAAATGTTATCATAATTTTAATTTCTAAGATTTAATTACAATAACACCTTATTAGGCAAAACTTTATGCAGGAATTTCTATTTAATTAGCATCCCACCAAACTTTGTTCAACCAGTCGTTCTTTCCTCCCATTCTAGCTAATGCATCTAAATAATTTACTTCATTCTTCTGCATTTCATCATTTGGATAATATAAACGTGTTGGTGTAACTCCATTTGTCTCAGAATCTGGATTTGTGATAGGAACTAATTTTGGAAATCCAGTTCTTCTCCAGTTTGAATAAGCCTCAATACTATTAAAAATATAAGTTATCCAAAGCTGAGTTGCAATTTGTTCTTTTTCTTTTCCCGCAACTAATGGTTTAGCATTTAGATAAGTATCTATTTTAGCTTGACCAGCCGGAAGCGCTCCATAAACTTCTAATTGTTTAATACCTGCCTCAACTCCTTTTTTATAGTAATCAGCTGCAGTACCCGAAACCCATCCTCTAAAAGCAGCTTCAGCCAGTAACAATTGTGTTTCTGAATAACTAACGTGTAAAAAAGGTGTCGTTTTTTTCTTGAAATAATCTTGAATTCCTGATGTTGCATCAGTTCCACCTGGAGCTTGATATTGGTACAAACCTGGCTTTACACCTTCATATAAATTTTCACCTGGCCCAATTGGCGCACCTTGCTTAACACTGCTGGTTTTTTTAGGAGTAGCAAGCATTGTTAATCTAGGATCTCCATTGTCTCTAAGATAATCTATAACCAAAGTTGTAAAGTGATCTCCATTTTCATTCCCCACAAAAGCATAAGCTAGTCCATTTCCTCTAAAATCAATAGATGCTGGATCATCATTAAAGCTTGCATCCAGATGGCGCATGATACAATTATCTTCATTGCTGGTAAAAACCCCGTTTTGCAAAGCTGCTTTAACTTGTTTTTCAGCTTCGGCTGGTTTTATTTCAGAAATTCTCATTCCGAGACGCAAACGTAATGTGTTTGCCAGTTTTTTCCATTTTAGAATATCGCCTTTATAAAATAAATCTCCTTTTATACTTCCGCCGCCAACTTTTAATTGATTATAAGCTTCATCTAATTCTTTAAAAAACGATGCGTAAATATCTTCTTGTTTATCATACTTAGGCGTTACAACTCCTTTTGAGTAACCCAAACCAGCTTCTGAATAAGGAATATCACCATAAATATCTGTCATACGCTGTGCCACCATTACTTTCATAATCTTACCAACAGCATTCATGTTTGCAGCAGCAGGATCATTTTTTGTATTTTCAAGAATATCTACTACATTCTTTAATTCATTAGAATATCCATTTCTCCATAAGGCTGTAGCATATCCGTCATCTTTGTTGAATCTGCTTCCAAATGTAGTTACGTTCCATGCACCAGAATAATGCTGCACAAAACCACCAGAATAAATTAAGTTGGTTCTCCATTGATAAAACCCATCTCCAGACATACACAATTGTGTAAACGTAAGTTGTCCAGCTGGATTCGCAGTCAATGCCACAGGATCTTTCTCCAGCGCGTCAAAATTTTCAGTACAGCCTACTGCAGTAAATAATGCAAGTATGGCTATTATTATTTGTTTGAATTTCATAATATCTTTTTTTTAGAATGCAATTTTAATATTAAAACCATACGACTGTCTAAATGGTAACGAACCATATTCAAAACCTTGTCCGTTTCCAGATGTATACATAGACTCCGGATCAACATTTGGAAGATCTTTATTAAAAGTCAATAAGTTTCTTGCAAATGCCGAAACATAAATTGAGTTAATTTTAGCACCCGAAAAAACACTTTTTGGGATTTGATAACCTAAACTAACCTCTCTTAATTTCACATAAGAAGCATCGTAAACAAATGGAGCCGGTGTGTTATTAAATACTGTATTCCAATAATCCTGAGGATTTACAGGTTTTGTGTTTTTTTCATACTTCGGATTGCCTGTAGTTCCTACATTCACAACACCTTCTGCAATATATCCTCCAGTAGGAATCCATGTTGCTTGACTAAAATTAGGATCGCTCGCAATTGCCTGAGCTCTTGCTTGATTATAAGCATCTCTACCATCAGTGGTAACATCCAAAAGTCCTTTTTGTGCAGCAACAGAATTAGTCATAGAATATACATCCATTCCAAACTTCATATCTATTAAAAATTGAGGTGTTATTCCTTTGTAGCTAAATCTATTTGTTAAACCTGCAGCCCAATCTGGAAGACCTTTTCCTAATGCTACTTTTTCATCTGTAAATAATGGCAGACCATTTGCTCCAACAACTTTTTCACCTGCATCATTTCTTAGAAAATCTCTTCCCATAATGGTTCCGTATTTACCTCCAACTTCTCCAACAATAGAAGCTCCTGCCCAGCGTGCTTCAGAAATTGTATACGTTTGAATATCTGGATGTAAAGAAAGAATTGAGTTTTTATTTTTTGAGAAATTCAAATCAATTCCCCATTCAAAATCTTTAGTTCTAATAGGTGTACCAGACAAAAAGATCTCAATACCTTCGTTACGCAATTCTCCAGCATTAACCGAAATAAACTCATATCCAGAAGTTGCAGATGAAGGAAGATCCAGAGTTTGATCAGAAGTATCTTCACGATAAACAGTAATATCGGCTCTTAATCTATTTTTAAAGAAAGAAGTTTCAAGTCCAAACTCTACTCCTGTTTTAGATTGGTAAGTCAAATTAGGATTTGGCGCAGCACTATTTTTAATATTGACCACACTCTGACCATTGTAAGATGCAAACGTGGTATAGTTTAATGCATTTTTATAAGCACCAGGAGCATTAGAAACTCTCGCCCAAGAAGCTCTAAATTTTCCATAATTAAAAACTTCGTTTTTAATATCAAAAGCATCAGAGAATACAAAACCTAACGAAGCTGCAGGATAAAAAGCATCTTTATTAATTACACTGAACCAGTCATTTCTTCCCGTAAATTCAGCATATAAATACCCTTTGTAATCAAACTTTGCTGAACCATAAACTGAATTTGTTCTGGTTCTGGTTTCAACAGGAGCATTTTCTGTTTGATTAACAAAATTACTGATGTATTCAGTTCCCGGTTCTATAATTTTTGTTCCAAATCTTGAATTTTGATCTCTTCTAAAATCTCTTCTTCCAGCTCCTAAAATTCCTGAGAAAGTAAAATCTTCAGCTAATTTTATATCACTAAAAGTTGCGATTAAGTCAGTATTCATCTCTGACACATTTATATTGTTTAAACCTAAATAACCTTCATCTCTTCCTGGCCAAGTACTTCCTGCAGCCATAAAATCTTTAGCACTAAAAGCGTAAGTATCTAAACCAGATCTCAACGTTAATGCTGCCCATCTTTTTAGCTGATAAGTTCCAGATACATTACCAATAAAACGATTTTTCTTAGATGAATTATGATTCTCGTCTATCGTAAAATATGGGTTTAATTGATAAATATTAGTATTCCATTCGTATATCTTACCTGTTTCTGGATCCTTATAATTCTTTAACCAAGCTTGATCAATATTTGGAGCCAATCCGCTTAATGAATAACCAATATTATTAGGAGAATCCCCTAGACCTGGTCTGTTCTCAGTATTTTCGGCAATATAATTTACATTAGCATCCAACGTAAATTTCTCTGATTTTAAAGTTGCATTTAAACTTGCATCATTTCGTTCTAAACCAGATCCCGGAATTACGTCATCGTTATTTAAATTATTATATCCAAAACGTACATAAGCATTATCACTACCTGCCGATAATGAGATTCCATTTGTAGTTGTAAATCCAGTTCTAAAAAAATCTTGAATATTATTATCGACTTTAGCGTAAGGTCTTGTAGAACCATCAAATATTTTTACTTGTGCTCCTACAGATTGAGAGAACTTTGGTCCCCAAGCGCTGGTAGTATAGTTATAAAGTTCAGAAGGACCTCTGCTAGGATCCGGCAGTGCACCATTTGCACCAGTTCCATAATCACTTTGAAAATCCGAATACTTAGCATTTACATGATCAAAGCTTACACCGCTTGTCAATTCAACTTGAAGCTTTCCTTTGCTTCCTTTTTTAGTTGTAATTAAAATTACTCCGTTCAAAGCTCTTGATCCATACAATGCCGCAGCAGCTGCACCTTTCAATACTGTTAAGCTTTCAATGTTGTTAGGATTAATTCCTGAAATTCCATCTCCATTATCACGTCCATCAAACCATCTGCTTGCTGCAGCATTATCATTTGATAAACCAGAATTATCAATAGGAACTCCATCTACAATATAAAGCGGCTGGTTACTTTCGCTTATACTTGAAATACCTCTAATAATAACTCTCGTACTACCAGCAATTCCCGTTGACGGTATTGACACGTCTACACCGGCAACTCTTCCTGATAAAGCTGAAGTTACATTTGTTGTGATCGCTTTATTTAATTGATCACCTTTAACATCTTGAACTGCATAACCAAGTTCTTTCTTTTGTCTTTTAATCCCAAGTGCTGTAACAACAACTTCATTTAAGTTTTGTGCATCTTCTTTAAGCACGACATTAATTGTAGGTGAAGAAGTCACCGTTACTGTTTGGGTTTTAATACCAATATACGAAAACGCAAGAACATCTCCCGCAGATGCTTGAATCGTATACTTTCCGTCATAATCACTTTGGGTTGCCGTTTTTGTACCTTTAATAATAATACTCACTCCCGGCAGCGGCAATCCGTTTTGATCGCTTACCAAACCTTTGATTGTTTTTACTTGTGCAAATGACATTTGCGAAGTAAAGATAATCGCAAGGATTAACATAATTTGTTTCATTTTTATCATGGTTTTGATTAGTTAAGCGATAAAAATATTGTTAAGGCACTGTTAAAAAAAATATATTATACAAACAGTACAGTTTTTTAAACAAACAACACGAAACATTCAACATTATGTTTTACGAAAACGTTATATCGTTGAAATACAGTATTTTTTAACATTTATTTTAAAATTTAATTCAAAAAAATTGTGTTTTTGACAGTAATTATGTAAAGTTGTACTGTATTTACAAGTCCTCCCTAAATAATAACAAAACGTTAAAAAAGTTGAACGAAATTCGAAAATTAAACTTTGACATAAAACTTCAAAATCATATTTGGTTTTGGGGCACTTATTTCACTCTCAACTTTTTGAGATGGGGCGCTTACTTTAATGACTATCCATATTCTTTTAAATCAAATTTAATTGAGTTCTCACTGCACATTCCATTAGTATATTTTAATCTATTTATTTTAGTACCTAAATATGTCCTAAAACAAAAATACATTACCTACACTTTTGCTCTATTAGCCAGTCTTTTTGGTATTTATCTTCTAAAAACGGCTCTTACCTTTTATATTATCTCGGAAAATATTTGGCCGGAAGCGAATCGAGAATATCATCCGTTTGAGATTAATCATATTGTAGCGGTTTGTATTGGAGAATTGTATGTTCTAGCAATGGCTTCATCAGTTTACTTAACACTGACTTGGCTTCGTGAACGCGAAAGAAACAGATCATTGCGAGAGAATCAGTTTAAAATCAAATTGAAATATCTAGAAAATCAAATTCAACCGCATTTCTTTTTTAATACTTTAAACAATCTTTATGCATTGTCACTAGAATCTTCAGACAAAGTTCCAGATGTAATTATCAAACTTTCGAACTTAATGGAGTATGTTCTATATGATGTAAAAGGAACTAAATTTGTTCCGCTGATTAAAGAAATCGATTATATTCAGAATTACGTTGAGATTGAAAAATTACGTTTTGAGAATGTAGAAGTTACTATTAACCTAGAATCTAACATTGAAGATATAATGGTTCCGCCGCTGATCTTTATCTCATTAGTAGAAAATGCCTTTAAACATGGCAGTATAAACAATACTAATCTAAAAATTAAAATCAACTGTAAGATTATTGATAACAAAATGTTAGATTTTGAAATCTTAAATAATTTTGTACTTTCACAAAATCTTAACTCCAAAGGCGGTATTGGTCTGGTTAATACAAAAAAGAGATTAAAACTGATTTATAAAAATCATTTTAGCTTAAAAGATACAACAAAACTGAATTACTATATAATACGTTTACAAATACCAATTGATAATGAAGATTAAATGTGTATTGATTGATGATGAACCTTTAGCTATAAAAGTGCTGCAAAATTATTTTGCAAATTTTACAGACTTTGAAGTAATAGGAACATTCAATAATTCTCTAGAAGCGCTGGATTTTATAAACAGCACCTCTGTCGATGCCGTTTTTCTTGATATCAATATGCCTATGATGACTGGCTTTGAGCTTATCAGTTTAATGGAAAACAAAACCAAAGTAATCATAACAACCGCATTTAGAGAATTTGCTGCCGAGAGTTACGATCTCGATGTGTTAGATTATTTAGTAAAACCTATTCCGCTTCCACGATTCATAAAATGCATTAATAAAATTACGACGGAATACAATTTAAAAAACAATATTAAGGTCGATACCTCAAAAAGCGATTCGCATATTTTCATCAAAGTAGATAAAAAAATGATGAAGATTAATATTGAAGAAATTCTGTTTATAGAAGGAATGAAAGAGTACATAAAAGTTGTTACTCCAGACAAAACTTATATCACCCACAGATCATTAACCTCATTATCTGAAGAACTCCCTGCTGAACGCTTTTTGCGCATTCACAAATCGTATGTTATTGCTTTAAACAAAGTAAAATCAATAGAAGGAAACCGCATACAGATTCAGTCCTACACGATTCCTATTGGAAGAAATTACAGTAAAGACGTCAAAAATCGAATTTTGGAGTAAAACTTTAACATTTCTAACTCTATATAAATTAACACATTGTTGAATAAATACTGTAGTTCGTTTAAATTTAACATTATTTTTAATCAATAATTTTTTTTTGATTCGTGTAACAAATATATTTACGGTCTTCAAAAAACAATTTTATTAAAAATTAACCTTATTACAATTATGAGTTCAGAAAATGTGCAAACCAAATGGGGGCAGTTTATCTCGTTGATAATAGTCTTCTTCTTTTGGGGTTTTGTTGGTTCCGCCAATGATATCCTTATTCCCGTATTCAAAAAAGTATTCACCTTATCTCAAGTTCAATCACAACTAGTAGCGTGGGCTTTTTATGCGGCGTATTTTGTAGGATCTTTGATTTTCTTTTTAGTTTCCTTAAAATTAGATGTTCTACAAAAATTTGGATACAAAAAAACCCTTTCAGCTGGTTTAGTACTTTCAGCTTTTGGTTCATTTTTATTCATTCCTGCAGCAACAATGGAAAGCTTCCCATTTTTCCTAACAGCTTTATTTACTGTAGGATTAGGTTTTTCTATTCAACAAATTGTTGCCAATCCATTAGCCATTAAAATGGGAAGCCCTCAAACCGGAGCTCACCGTTTAACACTTGCAGGAGGCATTAACTCTTTTGGAACAACAATTGGAGCAATTTTACTTGGAATCGCTTTATTTGGAATGGGAGACAACAAAAAAACAGCACTTTCTTTAGAAGATATTAAATTACCTTTTATCATCCTAGGTCTTGCATTTATTGCAGTTGCAATTTTTATGAACTTCTCTAAAATTGAAGACCCGGCAAAAGAAGAGGAAGAAGTAGTTAAAACAGCACACGAAAAATTCAACATCCTTGATTATCCACAACTATATCTAGGAATGTTAGGAATCTTTATTTATGTTGGAACCGAAGTTACAATTATCAGTAACCTGCCTGCTTTACTTCATACTGCTGAATTTGGTAATGTATTAGAAGACGCTATCGCGCCATTTATTGCTCTATATTGGGGAAGTTTAATGATTGGTCGTTGGAATGGTGGTGTTAACGTTTTCAATACTTCAAATTTGGTAAATACAGCATTAAAATTCATTGTTCCTGCTATTGCATTTGGAGTAATTATTGGCGCTAATATTTTTGCAGCGCATGATGTTTCTTCATTCTACATTTACCCAATCTGGATTTTAGTATTTATTGGAGTGAGTTTTATAGGAGGAAAAAATGCTGGAAAAACGCTAATGCTTTTCGGAATATCTGGTTTATTAATGATGCTTGCAGGATTAGTTTGTCCAAGCCCGGAAATTGCTAAATTTTTCTTTATCTCTGGTGGATTATTCTTGTCTATCATGTGGCCTTCAATCTTCGATTTAGCAATCGCTGGTTTAGGAAAAAACACAGGAAAAGCATCTTCATTTCTAATCATGATGATTCTTGGAGGAGGAATTATTCCTTTAGTACAAGGAAGTATCTGTGATTTTGACCTTACAAAACCTGAAGGAATCTTTGGTATTACATGGACACATTTCTCTTACATTGTACCTCTTTTAGGCTTTGCTTATTTAGGATTCTACGGTTTCTACTGCCCTAAAATATTGAAAAAACAAGGAATCAGCCACGTTCAAAGTGAAGGCGGCGGTCACTAATTAAAATATAATTACAATAAAAAAGTCCCATTTTTCATAAAATGGGACTTTTTTTATACACTCTGCCAATAACATAAAACTAAATTCAAGCAGCATCAAAAAACAATTCAAAACAACCTCTGAACCTTTACGACTTTGCTTCTTTGAACCTCATTACATTACTTAGCATTTATAATATTACTCAAATTCTTCTTAAAAACGGCTTTATTTTGCTCACTTAAATTATACACAACATCTTTATCAGCATGAACAATAACTTTATCTATATTGGCCGCTAAAAGAGCCTGAGGATCTTTAATTTTTAATGTACAGGCGCCATCAAAAAAACCGTCATCTTCAATAATTTTTTTAGCCTCAATAATTGTCCCATCACTTAATACTGCTGATATTGTCATTGTTTTATTGAGTGTTTTAGAATAAAATCCATCCATAACCAACATCAGTCGGTATGAGTTTTTCAATTCAGGTCCCTTAAATTCATGTCGGGTAATATTATAACGCAAACCTTTAGCCAATACCTGAAATTTAACACTGCAATCAAGCTCATAAGCAGCCACATCACCAGCTTCATTAACACTTGTTAAAACCTTCGCAGCTTGCGCATTTATGGATAAACTCGCAACAAAAAATGACATTAAGAATAGTACAATTTTCATAAGTAATTTGTTTTTAGGTTACTATAAAAGTAAAAAAAAAACGTCTTTTCTCGTTAGAAAAAAGACGTTTTTTTTTTATAAGTATCTAATAATTACTTATTTCCCTTCTCGAAGTCAGCTACGAATTGTGCTAAACCGATATCAGTTAACGGGTGTTTCAATAATCCGTAAATTGCAGAAAGCGGTCCAGTCATTACATCAGCACCAATTTTTGCACAGTTTACAATATGCATTGTATGACGTACAGAAGCTGCTAAAATTTGAGTTTCGTAACCATAGTTATCGTAAATTTCTCTAATTTCTTGAATTAAATTCAAACCATCTGTAGAAACATCATCCAAACGACCAATAAAAGGAGAAACATAAGTTGCACCAGCTTTTGCAGCCAATAATGCTTGTCCTGCAGAAAACACAAGAGTTACGTTTGTTTTAATTCCTTTATCAGAAAAATATTTTGCAGCCATTACACCTTCTTTAGTCATAGGCAATTTTACAACGATTTGATCATGTAATTCAGCTAATTCCTCACCTTCTTTCACCATTCCTTCAAAATCCAATGCATTTACTTCTGCACTTACATCACCTTCTACAAGATTGCAAATGTCAACATAATGCTTCAAGATATTGTTTTTTCCAGTAATTCCTTCTTTAGCCATCAAAGACGGATTAGTTGTTACACCATCTAAAACACCTAAAGCTTGTGCTTCTTTAATCTGAGCTAAATTAGCAGTATCAATAAAAAATTTCATAATCTATTTATATTTAATTGTGTTGAATATTAATTGGGCGTGTTCGCTGCGGCAAACGGGCTTTCGGCTATATCTTTTGTTCCTCTTCACTTCGCAAAAGGATAATACCTTTATCCCTCACGCAAACTCAGCTGCAAAATTACAACTTATAATTACTTAGAAGAATTCTTTTTATTTAATTCTTTCAATTCATCTCTAATTTCTTCAAGAACTTTCAACGTTTCTTCTTTATAAACTTCCGAATTATTAATCTTATCACTCAAAGAGCTTAATATTCTTCGAAATACAAACCAAACAACAAGAAAAATTAAAACAACAAAAATAGTAGGCAAAAACTCTATCATCTGCTCCATAATTTTACAAATTATAATGATTCATCAGCATTTTTTCATAAACCTTATCTGGCAATGCACGTTTCAATACAATCGAAAACTTCTGCATGAAAGCGCCAACTTTGTAATGAACTTTTGGTTTATCTTCTTGAATAATTTTAAAAATAGCTTCAGCCATTTCATTTGGATTACTTCCCGCATCAACATGCTCATCCATTGTTGCTAACGTTTCTCCATACACTTTTTCATAAGCAGAACCTTGAATAACCGGCGCATGATAACGTCCTGATGCAATATTTGTTGCAAAATCTCCAGGAGCAACATTTGTAATTTCAATCCCAAATTGCTTCACTTCCATTCTCAAAGCCTCAGTGATCAATTCTAAAGCTCCTTTTGAAGCCGAATAAACACTTCTGTAAGGCAATCCCATATAACCCGCAATTGAAGTAATATTAATGATCAAACCAGATTTTTGTTCACGCATTTGCGGCAATACTGATTTCATTACCTCAATTGGCCCAAAAAAATTGGTTTCAAAATTGTTTTTAATTTCCTCCATCGGAATTTCTTCCAAAGGTCCTGTAATTCCAACTCCAGCATTATTAATTACAATATCCAATCTCCCAGAAGCTGCAATAATTTTATTCACCGCCAGCTTAATTGATTCAGCATTTCGAACATCCAGAGCCACTAACGGGAAAATAGAATTCAATACTTTTTCAGGATTTCTACTGGTTCCATACACAACGAATCCTTTTTTATGCAAAAATTCACCAATCGATTTTCCAATCCCTGAGGATGCACCAGTAATTAAAACAACTTTATTCATTTTTTGAGTTATGAGTTATGAATTGTGACTTATGAGTTTTACGAAAGAAGACAAAACTTTTCATCTCTAATGCTTAACTCCAAACTTCACTAAGGACCAAAAATAAAAAAATCCTCCCGAAGGAAGACTACTTTTACATTAATTCTAAAAAAAAATCCCGAAACTTCGGGACAATAAAAAAAAAGAAAAAAAATGGCAAGCGACCTACATCGCACCGCTCAACCACGTACCCTTGCTATGTTCCCATCCTGGGGGAGTCTGCAGGAGCTGGTCGTGTAGGACTTGCCGGTGCAAATATACAATCTTTTTATATTTTTGCAAGAGCTTTGCTGCTATAAAAATATCGTTGTATATTGGCTTATTCAAATTTTAAACTATGAAAAAATATAACTTCCTAGCTGTCATTTTATTAGGAACTACATTAATTGGATGTGGAGATAAAAATAAAAGTGAAAATTCTTTATTTAATATTGACGATTCTGCTTTTCCTGCCCATTTTCTTCCACAAGAAGCTGTTTCAATCGGAATTTCGAACCCAAATTCGAAAGAAATCGACAGCGTTGCATACTTCGTTAACGATAAAAAAGTGGGAAGTAAAAAAGGAAATGAAAAATTTAAATTTGAACTAAAAGATCAAAGATTAGGTTATCAATATCTAAAAGCAACAGTTTATTATGGAGGAAACTCATCTGATGCTACTAAAAGAATTGAATTAGTTTCAAGTGTTGAACCAAAATTACTCAACTATAAAGTTGTAAACACATATCCGCACGACACCAAAGCTTTTACAGAAGGTTTAGAATTTTATGATGGCGTTTTATATGAAAGTACAGGTCAAAAAGGAGATTCTTATTTTAGATCTGTAGATTATAAAACTGGAAAAGTGATTAAACAAGTAGATCTTCCGAAAGAGTATTTTGGCGAAGGAATTACTTTTATTAATGGAAAAGTTTTTCAATTAAGCTGGCAGGAAAAAACAGGTTTTATTTATGATGCTAAAACATTAAAACTTGAAAAAACATTCACCTACGACAAAGAAATTGAAGGTTGGGGAATGACAAATGACGGAAAATACATTTATCGTTCAGACGGAACTGAAAAAATCTGGAAGATGGATCCAAATACACAAAAGCTGATTGACTATATCAATGTATATTCAGGAACTTCAAAAATTAAAGTTCTTAACGAATTGGAATATATTAATGGAAAAATCTATGCAAATGTTTGGCAAAAAGATGCGATTGCAATTATAAATCCAACTTCTGGAGCTGTTGAAGGCATTTTAAACCTATCTGGTTTACGCAAATTTATCAAACATCCAGAAGCCGAAGTATTAAACGGAATCGCTTACAACCCACAAACCAAAACCATATTTGTTACGGGAAAATATTGGGAGAAAATGTTTGAAATAACCGTTTCTGAATAATAAAACAAAACTAATAAGAACACAAATTTCACAGATTTCGCGAATTAGTTCGTGATAATTTGTGAAATTTGTGTTTTATAACAATAACAATAATGACAACATTAATAAAAAACATACAAGAACTGCTTCAAGTTCGCGAAACTTCAATATCAAAAGTTTCAGGAGCTGAAATGGCAATACTTCCGACCCTTAAAAATGCTTTTTTACTGATAAAAGACAATTTAATTGCCGATTTTGGATTGATGGAAAATCTTCCTGAAATCGATGCAGACGAAGTTATCGATGCCACAGGAAAAGTAGTTCTGCCAACTTGGTGCGACAGTCACACTCATATTGTTTACGCCGGCAATCGCGAACAGGAATTTGTTGACCGCATTAACGGATTTACTTATGAAGAAATTGCTAATCGCGGAGGTGGAATATTAAATTCGGCTAAAAAACTAAACGAAACTTCAGAAGACGATATTTACGACCAATCTAAAATTCGTCTTGAAGAAGTAATGCAGTTAGGAACTGGCGCTGTCGAAATAAAATCAGGTTACGGTCTTACGATTGAAGGTGAATTAAAAATGCTTCGCGTAATTAAAAAACTAGCTGAAAATTATCCTATTTCAATAAAAGCTACTTTTTTGGGCGCTCATGCTTTTCCAACACATTACAAAGAAAACAAAGCGGGTTATATCGAAGAAATCATAACGCAAATGATTCCTGAAATTGCTCAAAATAAACTTGCTGATTATATTGATGTTTTCTGCGAAAGCGGCTATTTTTCAGTTGAAGAAACCGAAAAAATAATGAATGCAGGAATAAAATCAGGCTTAACACCAAAAATACATGTAAACCAATTCAATTCTATTGGCGGAATACAAGCTGGCGTTAAATTTAAAGCCCTTTCTGTAGATCATCTTGAAATTATGAATCCTGAAGATATTGAAGCTTTAAAAGACACAGAAACGATGCCGGTTGCTTTACCATCATGTTCTTATTTTTTAAGTATTCTTTATACTCCAGCCCGCGAAATGATCAAAGCAGGTTTACCGCTTGCATTAGCAACCGATTTCAACCCCGGTTCTACTCCATCAGGAAATATGAATTTTGTTGTTGCAACGGCTTGTATAAAAATGAAAATGACTCCTGAAGAAGCTATAAATGCAGCTACAATTAACGGAGCTTATGCAATGGGACTTTCTGAAACACATGGAAGTATCACAAAAGGAAAAAAGGCCAATCTTATCCTGACGAAACCAGTTTCTTCTTATTACCAAATACCTTACGCTTTTGGCAGTAATTTAATTGAAAGTGTTTTTATAGAAGGAAAAATTATATAACAACAATATCTTCAAATAGTTTTATCAATAAAAAAAGGTCTGCGAGAAATCACAGACCTTTAATATTTTAGTGGTATTATTACTTAAGCGACGTGGTATTATCTTAAACTGAAGCTTGTTTTAGAAACCAACTCATCATTATCAAAAACATTGATAAAGTAAGTTCCTTTAGCAAAATCTTTACCTGGTAAATCTTCAGTAACATTTACGCTTTTGTTCTCATATTGAACAGTAGTTTTAAAGCTGTATGTTAATGATTTATCACCAAAACTTTCAGTTTTCTTATCACCTAAAACGTTATTTTTAGAATCAATTACTTGAACATAATACGTTTTATCACCAGACTTAGCGATTTGATTTTCAGCAATTGTAAAGCTTACTTTCAAAACATCGGCACGGCTTGCTTTATCAGTTTCAACTTGTTTTCCTGAGCTTTTCAATTTGTAAGCTGCAGTTTTAGTATTTAAAACTGATAATTTAGAACCTCTCTCTACAGTTTTAGCCAATTCTTCATTTTGACCAACTAGTACTTCGTTATACTTTTTAGATTCTCCCAATACTACAATAGTACTATCTCTTTGAGTAGTTAAAACACCATTTTGTTTTTTCAACTCATCGTTTTCAGCAACTAAAGTTTTCATTTTACCTTGCATTGCTTGAACTTGAGATCTGAATTTAGAAACGTCACCTTTAGATTTGTTCAAATCATCCATTAAAGCTACTACTTTATCTCTTTCTTGAATTAATTCATCAGACATTGAAGTATTCTCTGCAATTGCAGCATCATAAGTCGCTTTTAACTCTTGCAAATCTTTCATAACAGATTCTTTCTCTGTCATCGTCGTTGTAAGTTCAGTTTTAACCACTTCAGTATCAGAAGAAAGTTTAAAAATATACACTAAGCTACCAATTAGTAGGACTGCTAAAACTGCGATAATCGCCTTTAGACTTGAATTGTTGTTCTTTGGGTTTTCCATATTGAATAATTTTCTTTAAAAACAAATTTAAGAATTAATATATCGTAATAACGTAAGTTGACGCAATTATATTATTTTTGGAAAATATTTTTTTTTTAATGGAAAAACTAATTCCTTTTACAGTCAATGATTTGGCAAAAGTCACAAATCATCGAAGCGGCGAAATAAAATTTGGAGAAAAAATGATTGTCATTCCTAAGGGAGCTGATAAAATCAAATTTTTACAAGAAAGCGAAGCAAAATATGTTCTTTTGGGAATCCCAGAAGATATAGGCGTGCGTGCTAACTACGGCAGACCCGGAGCTGCTTCTGCTTGGGATAGTGCCATAAAAAGTATTGCCAATATTCAGCATAATCGCTTTTGCAAAGGCAGCCAGATTATAGTTCTAGGACAACTCAATGTTTCCGAAGAAATGCGCAATGTTGAAAATCTAGATTTTAACGACATTGACGACCGATCTAAACTAAGCCAATTGGTAGAAAAAATCGACAAAGAGGTTTCGCATATTATTTTTACTATAATTAAAGCTGGAAAAACTCCAATTATCATTGGCGGTGGTCATAATAATGCCTACGGAAACATTAAAGGTTCGGCTTTAGCCAAAGGAAAACCCATTAATGCAATAAATTTTGATGCCCATTCAGATTTTAGAATTCTCGAAGGCCGCCACAGCGGAAATGGATTCTCGTACGCTTACGAAGAAGGTTTCCTAAAAAAATATTTCATTTTTGGGCTCCATGAAAATTATACGTCAAAAAGTGTTCTAGACATTATCAAAAAACTAGAAGACCGCGTTCGTTACAATACTTACGACAGCGTCAATATTCGTAAAGAAAAAGACTTTGACAAAGAAATGGCTCTTGCACTTGAATTTATAAAAACAGATTCATTTGGAATTGAAATTGACTTAGATGCAATTCCAAACATTGCCAGTAGCGCAATGACTATAAGCGGATTCTCGGTTGAAGAACTCAGACAATTTATTTCTTTTTTCGGACAGCATAAAAATGCAGCATATCTTCATATTTGCGAAGGTGCACCAGATTTAGCCGATTCACCAAATAACAATTTAATTGGAAAATTAATTGGTTATTTAGTTACCGATTTTGTGAAAGCCAATAACGAAAAAGAAAAATCACAATGAACGACAACCGCTTTAAAACCACACATTTCCCAAATAATACAAGAATCAAATAAACGATTGACCGAATAAACCTATCTTTGCACAGATTTTAGTACTTAAAACTAAAATCTTAATTACTAAGATATGTTATTCGAAGATTTATCACTTTCAAAAAGTATACAAAAAGCCGTATTTGAAGAAGGCTATTTAAATCCTACCCCAATTCAGGAAAAATCAATTCCGATTGTTTTGGCTGGGCGAGATTTAATTGGCTGCGCGCAAACAGGTACGGGAAAAACTGCAGCATTTGCAATTCCTATCATACATCAATTACACCGAATTGTAGGCTCTTCAAAAAAAGCCAAACAAATTCGTGCTCTTGTAGTTACTCCTACTCGTGAATTAGCAGTACAAATTGGTCAAAGTTTTGACACTTATGCTAAATATACAAACTTAACACAGCTGACTATTTTTGGCGGCGTTTCACAAAACCCACAAGTTGAAGCTTTAAAAAATGGTGTAGATATTTTAGTAGCCACTCCAGGCCGCTTACTTGATTTACACAAACAAGGTTTTCTAGATTTTAATCATTTGCATACTTTAGTTCTTGATGAAGCAGATCAAATGCTTGATATGGGTTTTATAAATGATGTAAAGAAGATTGTAAAACTGACTCCAAAAAACAGACAGACTTTACTTTTCTCTGCTACAATGCCTTTAGCAATTCGCGAACTGGCTGAAATGTTTTTACAAGATCCAGAAAAAGTAGAAGTTTCTCCAGTTTCTTCAACTGCCGAAAATGTAGAACAACGTATTTATTTTGTTGATAAAACAGAAAAAAGAAATTTATTATACCATTTGATAAAAAACGAAAACTTATCGAATGTGCTTGTGTTTTCAAGAACGAAACATGGGGCTGATAATGTTGTAAAAGCACTTAGAAAAAAAGATATTCCCGCAGAAGCAATTCATGGAGATAAATCTCAAAATGCAAGACAACGTGTCCTAGATGCTTTTAAAAACAAAGAAGTTGGCGTACTTGTAGCTACAGATATTGCTGCAAGAGGAATCGACATTGAACAGCTTCCTTATGTTATCAATTTTGATCTGCCGAATATTCCTGAAACTTACGTACACCGAATTGGACGTACCGGGCGTGCAGGAAATGGAGGTATTGCAATTTCATTTTGCGGAAAAGACGAACATCCATACTGGAAAGATATCCAAAAATTAATAAAAGTAGATGTTCAAACTATTACAGATCATCCTTACCCTTGGCACGAAGGAAGTCCTGAAGCAGGTGAAAAACCTAAAAATTCAAACCGAAGCGGCGGAGCTCATAAATCGAGAAAATCAAATGCTTCTAAACAAAATAAAAAACGCTGGTATTAACCAGCGTTTTTTGCTTCATTTATTAAATAGTTTAAAATCTTAAACAACTTAACAGGTTCAAACGGTTTTACAATAATATCGTTTATTCCTGATGAAATTGCTTCATCTGTTATTTCATCTTTATCAAAAGCAGTTAAGGCAACTATTGGTGTTTTTATTCCCAAAAGACGGATTCTTTTCGTGGTTTCAAATCCATTCATTAAAGGCATATTAATATCCATTAAAATAAGATCAAACTCCTCAGTCTCTAATATCTTTAAAGCTCCGAATCCATCATCTACAACAGAACAGATATAGTTGTTTTTCTCGATAATTTTCTTGGTTACCAATTGATTAATCAAGTTGTCTTCAACAATTAAAATTTTATAAATCTCATTCGATGTTAAATCAACCTCGATTTCTTCTATAATCTTTTTAGTTTTCTGCGGATCATGCTCGAATGGAACTTTAAAAGAGAAAGTGGTTCCTTTGCCAAGATCACTTTCTACACTTATTGAGCTTCCAAAAAGCCCTAATAATCTTTTCACAATACTAAGCCCTAAACCGGTTCCTTGATAATCTTCCTCTTTTCTTCCCACTTGAACAAATTTTTCGAAAATTTTATTTTGATCAACAGCAGCTATACCAACTCCGTTGTCTTTTATTAAAAAATCTAAAAAGTAAAACTTCCCTTCAATTCGGTCCAGTTTAACCACAATATCGACTTCCCCATTTTTAGTAAACTTTAAAGCATTACTAACCAAGTTCATTAAAATTTGAGCTAAACGAAGTTTATCTCCAATTAGATATTCTGGAATCTTGTTGTCTATATCGATGTTTATTTTATTATTATTTTTTTGAGATAAAAAAGAAAGAGAGTTCTTGATTACAGTTATCTCATCAGAAATATTAAATGTTAAGTTCTCCAGCACTACCTTATTTTCTTCAATTTTATTGATTTGAAGAATATCATTTACAAGCGACAATAAATATCTGGCAGAAAATTTCAAAGCACTTAAATGCTCGCTTCGTGCTAATTCCTTATGTTCATCGAGCAACATATTCGTTATACCAACCACACCATAAAGCGGAGTACGTAATTCGTGGCTTATAGTCGAAATAAATTGAGTTTTCAGGAGTGAGGCTTCCTCTGCAATTTCTTTTGCTTTTAAAAGCTCTAAATTGTGTTTTTTCTTAAGTCTGATATTTTTAATTAAAGTAATAATCAGAAACAGCAAAATCAAAGAAATTAAAACAAACAGAATAACGATAATTTTTGATTTTTTGAGACTGTGATATTGTTCTACTTTTTCGCTCTCGACTTTATCAATCTGCCTTTTATACTCGTCTAATTCAAGATTAAAACCAGCAACAGTAGCTTTCTTAATTTTTTCATCATTATACAACTCATCAGTAAGCTTGGTATACATCGAGAGATGTTCATAAGCTTCTTTAAGTCTGCTTTTTTTAGTTAAAAATCTTGAATATTCTAAATGAGCAAACGCCAAATCAGATTTTTGAGTATTATCCTTCCCAGCTTTTATAGCTTTTATAAAAAAAGCATCAGCTAAGCTGTCTTCATTACGAAAATTATGATAGATGCCATTAAACATATTCACAACAATTTCCGTCAATTCGTCTCCGTACTTTTCCTTATTCTCATTTACATATTTTAGATACGGATAACCTTCCTCATATTTCTTAATATCAAAATACGCCCAGACAATATTTACATTACTAAAATAAACCTGACTTAAATCTTTAATTTTCAAACCATAAACAATCGATTTTTTATAATATTGAATTCCTTTCTCGAACTGTTTTTTTTCAAAACAGTACATATTTCCTAGATTATTATAAAGATTGTATTTAATAGAATCGTTTTTCGTTTTATTGGCATAATACAAACTTTTGTTGTAAAAGAAGATTGCCTTGTCAACTTCTAACAACTCATTGTAGTTTGCGGCTATAATATTATACGAACGAGAAATTAAGGTAGGATTCTTAGAATTAGTTGCAGCATTTAGTGCAGCTCTGGAAATAATTAATGATTTTTCGAAGTTTGACTCTCTAAAATCAGCTAATGCTTTTTTTATAAGTTTATCGATCTTTGCTTCTGATATGGGTTCAGTTTGCCCGATTGCTGAATTGACAAAACAATTCAGAAATAGAAGAAGAAATAAAAAAATCCGTTTTCGGGGCATTAATCGGCTAATTTTATCAAATATACATTTAAAAATTTAAAAAAAGAGCTGTATTTCAATTAAAAAATACAGCTCTTTTTTTATATATAAAAACACGTTTTTCTACTGAAAAAAGTATCTTTTTTTAACTTTCAGATACAACCTCTGTTTCTTCATTACCTTCCCATTGTCCAACAACCGACGTAGCTAATGCATTACCCAAAACGTTTGTTGCACTTCTAAACATATCACAAAAGTGATCAATTGGCAAAATCAAGGCGATACCTTCTACAGGAATTTTAAACATTCCGCAAGTTGCCGCAACAACAACTAAACTAGCTCTTGGCACACCTGCAATTCCTTTACTGGTTAACATTAATACTAAAAGCATTACCATTTGAGTTCCTAAATCTAAATCAACTTTATAAAATTGCGCAATAAAAATACTCGCAAAAGTCATATACATCATACTTCCGTCTAGATTAAACGAATAACCGAGAGGCAGCATAAATGATACAATTCTATCTTTCACACCAAAACTTTCTAATTCTTCAGTTAATTTAGGAAAAACAGCTTCACTGCTTGTAGTTCCAAAAGCAATCGCCAAAGGTCCTACAATACGTCTTAACAACTCTGTCATTCTTCCTTTTAGAAAAATATAACCTACAGCAATTAAAACAACCCATAATGTACCAATTCCAAGTAAGAAAGACCCAAAGAATTTAAAGTATGTTATAATCAACTCTTCGGCATCTCTAATTGCAAATACACCTGCAATAGCACCAAATACTCCAATTGGGGCGAAGTTCATTACATAATTCACCATTTTCAAAACGATGTGTGACATTTTATCTAAAGCACCAATTACAGGCTTCACAGTATTTCCTAATGATGCAGCAGCCAATCCAAAAAAGATTGAAAACACAACGATTTGTAAAATCTCATTGGTTGCCATTGCCTCAAAAATACTTTTAGGAACGATATGTTCAACAAAATTCTCGAAAGATAAGTTTTGAGTTTTTCCAGTTACCTCTGTTGCAGATGCCATATCAACATGCCCTAAGTTGATTCCAACTCCAGGTTCTAAAATATTAACATAAAACAACCCTATCAATAAGGAGATAAATGAAGCTGTAAAAAACCATCCAAGTGCTTTTCCTCCAACTCTTCCAACTGTTTTTATATCACCTAATTTTGCAATTCCAACCACTAAAGTTGTAAAAACTAAAGGCGAAATAATCATTTGCACCAAACGAATAAAAATAGTTGCCAGCATTTTTATTTTGTTGCTGAAAGACAACGCAGCTTCTGGCGAAATATAATGGTGCAATGTAATTCCTAGAGCTGCTCCAAGAACCATAGCAATTAAAATTTGCCCAGTTAGTCCTGAAAGAAATGATTTTTTTTTGGTTTCTGTAACTTGTTGCATTAATTTGTTTTTTAATTATTAAAATATAAGACCCTCACTGTCTTAACTTTTATTAATATGTTTTGTTGATTAAATAAAAATCAGCCAAAACAATTGCGGCCATTGCTTCAACAATTGGCACAGCACGAGGGACAACGCACGGATCATGACGTCCTTTTCCGGTCATTGGTGTTATGTTTCCTTTATTATCAAGTGAATCTTGAGTTTGCATAATTGTAGCAACCGGCTTAAAAGCAACTCTAAAATAGATATCCATTCCGTTACTGATTCCACCTTGAATTCCACCTGAAAGATTTGTTTTTGTAGTTCCGTCAGGATTATACAAATCGTTATGTTCGCTTCCTTTCATTTCAGATCCAGAAAATCCGCTTCCGTATTCAAAACCTTTAACTGCATTTATAGAAAGCATCGCTTTTCCTAATTCAGCATGTAATTTATCAAATACCGGCTCTCCTAAACCAACTGGAACATTTTGAATTACGCAAGACACAACACCTCCAACGGTATCTCCTTGTTTGCGAATATCACGAATATATTCTTCCATAATTGCTGCTGATTTTTCATCTGGACAGCGAACTGGATTGCTTTCGATTTTAGAAAAATCTAAATCTTGATAAGGTGTATCTAAATGAATAGGTCCAACCGAAGAAACGTAAGCATTAATTTTAATTTCAGGCAGCATTTGTTTTGCAATTGCTCCCGCTACAACTCTGCTTGCCGTTTCACGTGCAGAACTTCTTCCGCCGCCGCGATAATCACGAAAACCATATTTTTGATCATATACATAATCAGCATGACTTGGTCTGTAATTATCTTTTATATGCGAATAGTCGTCTGACTTTTGGTTGGTGTTTGGAATAATAAAACCTATTGGTGTTCCGGTAGTTTTACCTTCAAAAATTCCAGATAAAAACTGAACTGCATCTGGTTCTTTACGTTGGGTAACAATTGCTGACTGTCCTGGTTTTCTACGAGACATTTCAACTTCAATTGCTTCTAAATCAAGTTCAATTCCTGATGGACAACCGTCTATAATTCCGCCTAAAGCTTCACCATGAGATTCTCCAAATGTCGTAACTTTATATAGGGTGCCGTAGCTATTTCCTGCCATTGTTATTTGTTTTGAGCAAATGTAAGTTTTATGAATTAAATTAAAAAATTTAAAATTGTTATTGTTAATTAAAGATCAAACAAATAAAAATCACAATTTATTAAAACTGCAGCCAAATTAGTAACCTTTTGATAAAACCGTTTTACCAAGAGATTCTTTTATTTGCTAAACTTCAAATTAATAAAAATTGAAAAAAAGAAATGTTGAATTGGTCATTATCTCAGATGTCCACTTAGGAACTTACGGAAGTCACGCCAAAGAATTAAACAACTATTTATCAAGCATTAAACCTAAAACTTTAATACTTAACGGAGATATAATTGATGCTTGGCAGTTTAGAAAATCTTACTTTCCTAAATCGCATTTAAGAGTTATACAACGTATAATAGGAATGGCTTCTAAAGGAACAAAAGTCTATTATATTACTGGAAATCATGATGAAATTCTTCGAAAATTCAGCGACATGAATCTAGGAAATTTTAGTTTGGTTGATAAATTAGTTTTAGAATTAGACGATAAAAAAGCTTGGATTTTTCACGGAGATGTATTTGATGCTTCTGTTCAACACTCAAAATGGATTGCAAAACTAGGCGGCTTAGGATATGATTATTTAATTTTGAGCAATCGTTTTGCTAATTGGTGTTTGGCAAAACTAGGTCGAGAACCATACTCTTTCTCAAAAAAAATAAAAGCCAGCGTAAAAAAAGCCGTTAAGTTCATCTCAGATTTTGAAACCACTGCAACTGATTTGGCTATCGAAAAAAAATACGATTATGTAATCTGCGGACATATTCACGAGCCCAAAATAGTTACAAAAGAAAACAAACACGGATCAACATTATATTTAAACTCCGGTGACTGGATCGAAAATTTGACAGCATTAGAATATCATAAAAAACGCTGGAAATTATATTCTTACACAGAAAGTAATTTTTCAGAAGAAGAAAATCTTTTTGAAATGGAAGACATTATTACCTCTCAATTAATCTCATCGATAATTCTTAAATAGTAAACATATAGCAAACCACTACTTTTAGGTTAATTTACAACGTTTCAAATGTTGCGAAATGTGAATTATATAACAATTTCCAAAAATCTTATACGTTCTTGAATTACGAGAACTATACATTTGAAAAAAATTAATTTAACCATTTTATGAAAAAGATTATTCTATCTGCCATTATGCTATTAGGATTAGCATTTACGGCTCAATCACAAGAAATTTCAAAAAACGCTCTTGGTATACGTTTAGGCGACAATAACGGTTTTGGAGGTGAAGTATCTTACCAACTGGGATTAAATCAAAAAAATAGACTTGAATTTGATTTAGGATGGAGAAACAGCAGCGATGTTGACGCCATTAAAGGTGTTGCTTTATACCAATGGGTTTGGAACATTGACGGCGGTTTTAACTGGTATGCTGGTGTTGGTGGTGGATTAGCCGCATGGGATCATGATTATTACAATAACAACTACAAATATAACGACAGCGGAACTTATGTTTTTGCAGCTGGAGATATTGGTATAGAATACAGATTTAGTGAAGTGCCAATTACATTATCATTAGATGCCAGACCTGAAATTGGTTCTGGATATTATGATGATGACAACTTCGGATTTGATGTTGGCCTTGGTGTTAAATTTAGATTTTAATCCAAAAAAATCAACAACTAAAAAAGAAAAAACCTGCTTTAAAACAGCAGGTTTTCTCTTTTTTTATTGTCACCCTAAGCGTAGTCAAAGGGTTTAAGGTATAAAAGAGGCTTCGACTACGCTCAGCCTGACATTTAAATCACCAAAGCTAAGAACAATTACTTAATAATAATTTCTTTCTTAGAGTGTATTTTCACAACTGTATACGGATATGTAATAACCTGCATAACCATTGCATCTTTAGCCGGACTGTTTTCTTTTACAGTTATAATAATATTTTTATCTGTTTCCTCAACTTTATCAACTCCAATAGAATAACCTCCTGTATTTTTCTCTCCCATATTTAAAATAATATAGTTGGAATTATTAATATCAGTCTGTTTCATTTTATCAGCCAAAAGCGGATCATTTTCTAACATTTTGATCTCGTTTGGCTCGGTCAAAATCTCATAAAACTTAATATTACCACCGCCGTCAGACTGTTCCGTTAAAATCTCATACAAACCTTTTGAATCTGATGTTTTTTTAACACCGCAGGAAATCAAAACAAAAAGGACTAGAACCGAAATTACTTTTTTCATTTACGCTTATATTATTTAAAAACTTTTACTCTTTATAATCATCTATTGCTTTTTGATACAAAGCTTCATACTTAGGCAAGATGTTTTTAATATCAAACTTTTTCGCAACCTCTAAAGCGTTTAATTTAAATTGATTCAGAGTTTCATCGTCTTTTAAAATTTTAATTGCATTGGCAGCCATTTCCTCGACATTTCCAACATTACTTAAATAACCAGAAACTCCATCAAAATTAACTTCAGGCAAACCTCCAGAATTACTTGAAATAACAGGAACTCCGCAAGCCATTGCTTCTAATGCAGCAAGACCAAAACTTTCTGTTTCTGATGGAAGTAAAAACAAATCGGTAAAACATAAAATCTTATCAATCTCGTTACTGTTTCCAAAGAAGATTACTTTATCATAAATCCCCAATTCCATACACAAAACCTCTGCTTTTTCTTTCTCAGGCCCATCGCCCACCATCATTAATTTAGCAGGCATTACTTTCTGAATATTATAAAAAATCTTAATAATATCCGGAATACGTTTTACCTTTCTAAAATTACTAATATGTGTTATGATTCGCTCATCTTCTTTTGCCATTACATAACGATGACATGGCACAGTTGGATCTTTCTTAACTTTATCCAATTCAATAAAATTCGGGATTACCTTAATTTTATTTTTGATTTTGAACAGTTTCAAAGTATCATCTTTCAAACTTTGCGAAACTGATGTCACATAATCTGATTTATTGATACTAAAAGTTACAGCAGGTTTATAAAACGGATGATTTCCTACCAGCGTAATATCAGTTCCGTGAAGCGTCGTAATCATTGGCAGATTAATTCCTTCATTTTTCAGCATTTGTTTCGCCATATAACCCGCATAAGCGTGAGGAATTGCGTAATGCACATGAAGAACTTCGATCTTATACAATTTTACCATATCTACCAATTTACTTGACAAAGCCAATTCGTAAGGTTGATAATGAAAAAGTGGATATTCTGGAACGTTTACTTCGTGATAATGAACATTCGGATTCAAAAGCGCCAACCTAACCGGCTGACTATATGTTATAAAGTGTATTTCGTGTCCGCGTCTGGCTAATTCAAGGCCTAGTTCTGTTGCAACTACACCACTACCGCCAAATGTCGGATAACAAACTATTGCTATTTTCATGTATAAAATTTAATTCTACGAAAATACTCAAAAATACTGTTTAATTACCCTTTCAATTGTTAGATTTTTGACAAAATTAGATTAATTCTAGTGAGTTTTTTCTCTAGAAGCAGAACCATATCAACCAAAAGAAACTTCAGTCCCGCTGTACGCTATATCTTTTCCTGTCTAAAGAAGCCAGAAACAGGATACCGCTTCCATCGGGGCTAGATTAGACGTTTTTGTTTTTACAAGAACATACTTAAACCAACTTTGACCAACTTTTGCAAAAACCTGAAACTTGAAACCTGAAACCTGAAACCTGAAACTTGAAACAATAAAAAAAAGGCACAAAACTTAAAGTTTCATGCCTTTTAAATATTTTACAAATTACTCTTAGAAAAATCTGCTGTGCCAGCTGTCGGCAGCAGGAACTTCCCAAGATTCATTAAATTCTTCAATATTATTTACCAAGTTATTGAAAACAATTGTGTTCTCAGAAACTGATTTATCCTTTACCATTTTCTTGAAATCAATTAATGGTTTATGTGCGATATGTTCTCCAAGTTTAAAAGTAACGTTCATTTTGTCTAACAAATCAACGTTATATTTTTTCTCTAAACCTTGAATAAACTCAACCGAACTATCAATCGAGCAGCCTGTAGCAGCTTGCACTTCTTGATTTACCGCTAATATGATAAAACGATTGTATTTAAGTAAAAATGAAGCTTCAAGACTTGTTCCGTGCGCGGCCCATTCTTCAACAAAAGCTTTCAAATCGGTTTCGATTTCAGAAAATTCTTCCTCAGAAAATTTTCTGTTCGATTGGTAAATCCAAACTCTAGATTCACCAGGTAAATTTTCAAAAGGTATATACATTTTTAAATTTTAGATTTTAGATTATAAATTTTAGATTTTTAAAGAGTTTTGAATAAACCTTTACTCTTTTGAATCTTTTCCACTTTGCACCTTAAAACTATAGATCTTGTGCATTAGCAATTAACTCTGCAATATCCAGCACTTTTACCTGCCCTTCTTTCTCTTGATGTTTGATACCATCTGTCAACATTGTATTACAGAAAGGACATCCTGCGGCAATAATATCTGGTTTCACTTCTAAAGCGTCTTCTGTACGTAATACGTTAACTTCTTTATTTCCTGGTTCAGCATCTTTAAACATTTGCGCGCCACCAGCTCCGCAGCATAATCCATTGGCTTTAGAACGCTTCATTTCGACTAATTCAACATCTAACTTCTGAATTAAATCTCTTGGAGCTTCATAAACTTTATTTGCTCTTCCTAGGTAACAAGGATCGTGAAAAGTGATTCTTTTTCCTTTAAATTGTCCGCCTTCTACAGTAAGTCTTCCATCATCAATTAATGATTTTAAAAACTCTGTATGATGAATAACTTCATAGTTTCCACCTAATTCTGGATATTCATTTTTTAAAGTATTAAAACAGTGCGGACAAGCGGTAACAATTTTTTTTGCTTCATAAGCATTCAAAACCTCGATATTCATCATGGCCTGCATTTGAAACAAAAATTCATTCCCGGCACGTTTTGCAGGATCACCAGTACAGCTTTCCTCCGCACCCAAAACTGCAAATGAAACATTAGTACGGTTTAATATACGTACAAATGCTTTTGTGATTTTTTTTGCTCTATCATCAAAACTCCCAGCGCAACCTACCCAGAATAAAACTTCTGGCTGTATTCCCTGAGCTAGCATTTCAGCCATTGTTGGCACTACTAAATTTTCTGACATCTTCTTTTGTTATTAAATCGGTTAATCGTTTATTTGGTTAATCGCACTCTTTGCTATTACCTACTAAAAACCTTACTATTTTTATTCAAATCGCTTAAACGGTTAAAGAAATAACCAATTAAACTTTTCTAATTTTCGTTTTTCCAATTTAAACGGTCTTGCTGACTGTATTGCCAAGGAGCACCGTTATTTTCAATATTAGTCATCATTGCATTTAATGACATTGGCGCAGCACTCTGCTCCATCACTAAATAACGACGCATATCCATAATAATAGACAACGGACTAATATTAACAGGACATTCTTCTACGCAGGCATTACATGAAGTACAAGCCCACAATTCTTCTGGTGTAATATAATCGTTTAATAAGGTTTTATTATCTGGCACAAAAACACCTTTATTAGCGTCGATATTATTTCCTACTTCTGTTAAACGGTCTCTCGTATCCATCATAATTTTACGTGGAGACAATTTCTTTCCTGTTTGATTTGCTGGACAAGATGATGTACAACGTCCGCATTCTGTACAAGTATAAGCATTCAACAACTGAACCCAATTTAAATCCTGAACATCGCTCGCTCCAAACTTACTCGGAGCTGCATTTTCATCAACAGGAGCAGCTGCAAATGGATCTGCATTTGGATCCATCATTAACTTAACTTCTTTTGTTACAGAAGCTAAATTATCAAACTGACCTTCTGGATTTAAATTTGCAAAATAAGTATTAGGGAAAGCTAAAAGAATATGCAAATGTTTTGAGAAGTATAAATAGTTCATAAAAACTAAAATACCCGCAATATGCAGCCACCAAAAAGCTTCAAACAATAATGAAACTAATTCGTTTGACATTCCATTAAAAATTGGAGCAATAAACTGACTTACTGGAAAACTTCCTGCTTTATGAAAATGAGAAAATCCGCCTGGAACATTCTGCAAATGCAAATCGGAAGCATTCATCAATAAAAACAAAAGCATCAAAACGGTTTCAAAATACAAAATGTAATTTGCATCGCTTTTAGGAAATCCGTTTAAGTCAGGATTTATAAAACGTTTAAGTCTAATAACGTTTCTTCTAATCCAGAAAACTACAACAGCAAAAATTACAAGTATTGCCAGTATTTCGAAAGAAGCTATTAAAACATCATAAACCACACCTAAATAAGGCGCAAAAATTCTATGAGTTCCAAACAACCCATCTATAATAATTTCAAGTAATTCGATATTAATAATTATGAAACCTACATATACAAAGATATGAAGTATTCCAGCTACAGGGCGTCTCACCATTTTTGATTGCCCAAGAGCAATCATTGCCATGTTTTTCCAGCGCGCTTTAGAATTATCCTTTCGATTTACATCTACTCCCAAGTTAATGTTTCGGATGATTTTTTTCACGCTCGCTGCAAAAAAACCAAAACCAACTATAAGAAGTATGGCGAACAAAATATTATCTAAATAACTCATTACAATTATTTTTTATCAGTTGAATTTACATCTTCAGCAGGAGCTACATAAGGTTTGTTTTTCTTTCCAAAAAGAGAAACATTTACATATCGTGTTGGGTATAAACGAACGTCCTGTAACAACAATTCAAGTTCCTTTGAAGTTTTTGCAAGGTTATTATAAAGAGCATCATCATTTAATAATTTACCTGCAGTACCTTTTCCAGAATTTAAATTAGCCATAATACCATCAACTTTAGCCAAAGTTTGATTTAGGTTTCTAACCGTTTTTCCTAAATCGGCTTTGTTTAAAGAATCTGAAATTTTATTAAAGTTGCTTGACATTTTATTAAAGTTTGTCACAACTCCATTTATCTGACCTTTATTAGTATCTAAGATATTATTAATACTTCCTGAAGCTTTATGAAATTGCTCCATAGTCTGACTTAATTCAGCCAAAGTTTTCTTTAAATCGTCTTGCGTTTTTTTATCTAAAACATTGTTTAATCCTGTTACAAGATTATCAATATTTAGAAGCATTTTTTCTAATTTCATCTGAATAGGCTCAATTTTTCCGCCTAAAGATTCTGTCAAACCTAATTCAACAGTTCCTGCTAATTTTTGACCATCTTCTACAGGATCTTTATCTGTAAGATTTGGAACAATTTTAATCTGTTTTCCTCCAATTAAACTTGGAGAATACAAAGCAGCTGTACTAGTTTTAGAAATTGGAAAATCTGTTTTTAATTGTAATTCAACTAATAATTTTCCTGTTATTTCATTAATTGTGATTTTATTTACTTTACCAATAGAAAGTCCGTTAATGGTAACAGGTGCTGATGCTGACAAATCCTCTACATTGTCGTATTCGACATATAATGTTTTGTAATTTGTAAAAAGGTCTCTGCCTTTTAAAAAACTGTAGCCCCAAATAAATAATAAGATTGACGCGATGACTAAAATAGCCGTTTTAATTTCTCTTGTTAGTTTCAAAATTCTAAGTGTTTGTACAAAAATAATATAAATATTCGAACTAGGGCTTATTATTTAATGGCGTCTTGAATGCTGATTTTTTGACCATCACGATTCGCAATTAAAAAAGCTGCTCCATAACCTTTACTTTTAGCTTCTTGCAAATATTTTTTTGCAGTTTCGTAATCTGAAGTTTCTTGGTAGAAATATTTATAAATATTATTTTCATATAACATTGTCACATTATTTAAACCTTTAAAGTTTTTAGCATCCAAAGGTGTTTTTTTAATGCTGGCAATTAACTGAACTTTGAAAAAAGTGCCTTTTGGAGCATTTTTTACCACTGCAGCAGATTCTACCACTTTACTCTTTGCAGGAGTAGATGTATCTCTTGCTGGTCGCGCCTCAATTATTTCTGGTGTTCCTGAACCAAAATACTCTCTTTTATAACTTAAAATAGCTTCTGCAATTGCTTTAGCGACTTCATCCTGTCCTTCTTCAGAATTTAAAACATTTCCTTCCGTTGGATTAGAGATAAACCCGGTCTCAATTAATACTCTTGGCATATAAGCTTTATGCAAAACCATAAAACCAGCTTGTTTTACTCCTCCGTCTCCTCTGCGAACTTTCCCTAGCTTACCAAAATTTTCCTCTACTTTAATAGCCAAAGAGATACTATTATCAAGATACTCTTCTTGCATTAGATTCATTCCAATCATAGACTCTGGCGACTTTGGATCATAACCATCATATTTCTGCTTATAATCTTTCTCTAGAATAATAACGGAGTTTTCATTTTTTGCAACTTCCAAATTTGAAGCTGTTTTACTCAAACCCATTACATAGGTTTCTGTACCAAATGCTGCTGTATTTTTGTTAGCATTACAGTGAATGGAAACAAAAATATTAGAGTTTGCTCTGTTAGCAATATTTGCTCTTTCGATCAAATCAACAAAAACGTCTGTTTTTCGCGTGTAAATAACATTAACATTAGGATTAAGCTCTAAAATTTTTCCAACTTTTAGAACAATTGCTAAGGCGATATTTTTTTCGATCCGTCCGCTGTAAACAGCGCCAAAATCATGATCTCCATGTCCAGCATCAAGTGTAACTTTAAAAACGTTAGCTTGACTGTAAGCACAAAAAGACATTATTGTTAGAAAAAAAGTAAAGATTACCTTAATTTTGCTCAATCTATTCATAAATCTAAAAGTTAATTTTAATAAAACGCAACTGCTATAATTTTTATAATTGATTATTTTTGCCAAAAAATTATATGTAAGTTTGACATGTCAAAAAACAAGCCATAATTTTACAAAAATAGCATTTAAACCTTTGCACACAAACTTATTTAATATCGTTTTATTATCATTTTTCCTATCTGCAGGATGTGGTAAATTATATTCACAAGAGATAAAATCCAAAAAAAAGTCTTTGCCCGCTGTAAAACAAACAGATAAGCCTCAAATTAAACCTATTGACACTATTAAAGTAGACAGCATTAAGCCAACGAAGACTTTTTTAGACGGGAAAGTAAAATACAAAGCAAAGGATTACGCCAAAATAGATCAGAAGAAAAAAATCATTACTCTTTATAATGAAGCTGAATTATACTATAAAGATGTTGAACTAAAATCTGGTATAATTGTACTCAATTACGAAAAAGATGAAGTTTATGCCGGTCGAATAAAAGATTCTGCAGGTGTATTAACACAATATCCAAACTTTAAACAAGGCGCAAGCGAGGTTCAACCCGACTCTATACGTTTTAATTTTAAAACAAAAAAAGCCTTAATTTACAACTCAAGAACTGAGCAAGGCGAATTTAAAATAAAAGCAGCGGTAACTAAAAAAGAAAATGACTCTGTTTACTTTTTAAGAGGTGCTCGTTTTACAACTGCTCAAGACATTGATAATCCTGAATACTACTTTCAAACGAATAAAGTAAAATTTATTCCTGGTAAAAAAGTTATTACAGGTTTAACAAACATGGTTATTGCAGATGTCCCTACACCTCTAGCCTTACCTTTCGCTTATTTTCCGATGAGTCAGGAAAAAAGTGTTTCTGGTATTATTATTCCAAGTTACAACGATTCAAACACTCGTGGATTCTCTTTACAAAATGGAGGTTACTATTTTGCTTTGAGCGATAATTACGACTTAACAGTTTTAGGAGATTACTATACAAATGGGAGTTACGCCATGCGATTTGAATCGGCGTATGCAACACGGTATAAATATCGAGGAAATGTCAATATTCGATTCGAAAACCTGATCAACAGCGAAAGAGGATATCCAGACTACTCCAAACAAAATATCTACAACATTCAGTGGTCACACGCAAAGGATACAAAATCAAATCCTAACTCGAGTTTTTCTGCTTCTGTAAATATGGGTAGCAGTAAATATTTTAAGCGATCTATCAATCAGGCCAACATTGGATCTAATTTAAATAATACTTTAAGTTCGTCTATTTCATACAACAAAACATTCAATACAATTCCAGGTTCACGTATATCATTGTCTGCTACGCACCAACAAAATACGCAAACCGAAGAAATCTTAATGACACTTCCTAATCTTCAAGGAAGTATTGATCGTGTTTATCCATTTGTTGGAAAAGATGGTGTAAAAAAAGGTTTTATAAAAAACATAAACCTACAGTATAACGTAACTGGAAAGAATAATTTTAAAACAACGGATTCTTTATTCTTTAAACCGCAAATGTTTAGAGATGCTCAAATTGGTATGCAGCATTCTATTCCAATCAGCACCAATTTCAAAATATTCAAATACTTTAGTGCGGGAGCTTCTACAAATTATCAAGAAACTTGGGTGACCAAAACAATTGAAAAGAATTACGATGTAGATAAAAGTGCGGTTGTAGATAAAACTGTAAATGGTTTTGACTCTTATAGAACTTATAATTTCAGCACTAATTTAGGTACTACAATTTATGGTACATTTAATTTTGGAGCTGATAAAAGAATCCAGTCTATTCGTCACGTCATGAGACCAAGTATTACTTACTCTTATACGCCGAGTTTCGAAAGATACTACGATCATTATACCGTTGATGCCGCAGGAAAGATTTCTACGGATGAATATTCTCGTTTTGCAAACGGTATTTACGGTGCACCTGGAAAAGACAATTCTAACATTGTTGGTTTTTCTTTAAGCAATACTTTTGAAGCTAAAGTAAGAGATCGTGACAGCACAAAAACAGAACCTAAAAAGATAATGCTGTTAAACAATTTAAACTTCAGCACAAGTTATAATTTTAACGCAAACGGTAAAGAAACATTGGCTTTTCAGCCTATTCTTGTGAGCGGTGGAACACAGCTTTTTCAAAACAAAATGAATGTCAATTTTGGAGCTGTTTTAAATCCATATGCAATTGACAATGCAGGTAACGTAATGAATATGTACAACATTGACAATGGCGGAAGTTTATTTAGAATGACCAGTGCGAATGTTACCATGAATTACTCTTTTTCGAATAAAGGAGGAGATAATAAAGAAAAAAACAATCAAAGTCAGCGAAATGGTGGTCGTAATGATGATTTATTTGGTACAAATACAGACTTAAACGACAGCCGAAACAGCCAATTTGCAAACGAAAAAGACGACGATAAAGATGTAATTACGGAGTTCTTCAGCTCAAAATTACCTTGGGATATGACGCTTGCTTATTCCTTGACATACTCGAATGCTAACAGAGAAAACAAAATAACCGGAAACTCAATCATGGTTTCTATGAACATGGATATTACGCCTAAATGGAAAGGCGGGGTTTCGACTGGATTTGATTTTGTTCAAAAAGGGGTGACTTTTACTCAATTTCGTTTCGAAAGAGACTTGTTAAGCTGGAGAATGGCTTTTAACTGGACACCTATTGGACCAAATTCTAACTGGAATTTCTTCATCGGAATTAAATCTGGTATGTTGAGTGACATTAAATGGAATAAACGAAGTACTTCAAATCGATAATCCATTTGCTTAACTGTTTTATTATGATGAAGATCGTAATAATTATTGTATCGTAATTGTTTAAAAACAAATAAGTATCTAAATATGAAAAAAATAATCTTTACAGACAAGGCTCCTGCTCCAATTGGACCTTACAATCAAGCTGTATTATCAGGAAATACACTTTATGCATCTGGTCAAATTGCTATAAATCCAGCATCAGGAGAGCTTGTAACTGAAAACATCAATGACGAGACAAAACAAGTAATGGAAAATATTGCAGCAATTCTAGAAGCCGCAGATATGACTTTTGACAATGTGGTTAAAGCAACTATTTTCATTATGGATATGAACAATTTTGGCGCTATAAACGCTGTTTACGGTTCTTATTTTAACGAAAAAACCGCTCCAGCACGTGAAACGGTTCAAGTGGCATGTCTGCCAAAAAATGTAAATGTTGAGATTTCTATAATCGCAGTGCAATAGCATCTAATAATAATTGTGCCGTTGCTTCGTTTGTTGCCAGCGGCACATTATGTACATCGCAAACGCGAATTAACATATTAATATCGGCTTCATGCGGATGACTTGATAAAGGATCTTTAAAAAAGAAAACCATTTTCGTAATTCCTTCCGCTACTCTGCCTGCAATCTGAGCATCACCACCTAAAGGTCCAGAAAGCATTCTTTGGGTTTTAAATCCCGCAGCTTCGGCTTTTCCTCCAGTAGTTCCTGTTCCAATAAGTTTTATTGACTCATGATGTAATACATCACTATTTTTAATCAAAAAGTCGATCAAATCTGCTTTCTTGCCATCGTGAGCAATGATTGCAATTTCCATAAATCCAGAACTATTGGTTAGCAACATGGTACGCAATTAATCCATCAATAGGTCTTCTTAAAACGTTCCCTAATTGAAGTTCATATTTATCAAAAGTTTCTTGTAATTCATCTTTTAGATAAAATGCAATAGAACCTACAAAATGTACAGGAACTTCTTTGCAGTTATCAAACTGTTTGATATAGTTTTTAACGAAAGATTTCATTCCTTTGAAAATAATTTTTCTGCAGAATTCTGTGTCTTTGTGTTTGATTAAAAACTTTGCAAAAGTTGCCAAATAAGCATTTGGATTTGGTTCTTTGTATAGTTTGTTTTTAATAAAATCAGGATCAACGTCGTACTCTTTTTCAAGTTCTACCGCTAATTCTTTTGGCATTTTATTAAAATAGTACTTTCTAATTAATTCTTTTCCAAAAACATTTCCGCTGCAGTCATCCATTAAGATATAACCTAATGACTGCACTTTTTGATGCAATACTTTTCCATCAAAATAACTGCAGTTAGAACCTGTTCCTAAGATCGAAACAATTGCTTCTTCACCTTTTGGTGTTGTTGCATAAACAGCAGCATAAGTATCTTCTTGTACGTCAATAATTGCATTAGTGAAATAATCCTGAAAGATCAGCTTTAAAGCTTCTTTCATTCTGTCAGTTCCACAGCCAGCTCCGTAAAAGAACAAATGGGTTGCATTTTTTTTATTTTGCAAAATATCAAAACGATCGTTTAATCTTTCAATGATTTCTGGAGCGTCTAGAATTTCAGGATTTAATCCTAAGGTTTGTGTGGTGAATAATACTTTTCCATTATCATCAATTGCAATCCAATCGGCTTTAGTAGATCCACTATCAACTATTAATTTCATTTTATTTAGTTTTTGGATTAGTTTTTCTTCAATAAACTATAAGTGTGTTTTTTACAATAATTAAAGACGAAACAAAATAAGAAAATCCCGTTCGACGCGTCGAACGGGATTCTGCAAAAATATATAATATTATTTTAAACCTGCAATATGTACAGATAAATCGATCAATTTGCTTGAGTATCCGTACTCATTATCATACCAAGATACTAATTTGAAGAAAGTAGAATTTAATCCAATTCCTGCACCAGCATCAACGATTGAAGTTCTTTTATCAGAAATAAAATCTTGAGATACAACTGCATCTTCAGTATATCCTAAGATACCTTTCATTTCGTTTTCAGAAGCTTTTTTCAATACCGCTAAAATTTCTTCGTAAGTAGTTTCTTTAGCTACTTTTACCGTTAAATCTACTACAGAAACGTCAGCAGTAGGAACACGGAAAGACATTCCAGTTAATTTTCCATTTAAAGCAGGAATTACTTTTCCAACTGCTTTTGCAGCTCCAGTAGATGAAGGAATGATATTGATTGCAGCAGCACGTCCACCTCTCCAGTCTTTTCTAGAAGGTCCGTCAGCAGTCATTTGAGTTGAAGTAGTTGCGTGAACAGTAGTCATTAAACCTTCAACGATTTCGAAATTATCGTGAATAACTTTAGCTAAAGGCGCTAAACAGTTTGTAGTACAAGAAGCGTTAGAAACAACTAAATCAGTAGCTTTTGCAGTTTCGTGGTTTACTCCCATTACAAACATTGGAGCATCAGCTGAAGGAGCAGAAATGATTACTTTTTTAGCACCACCTTTGATGTGCTCATTTGCAGTTTCGATAGTTGTAAAGATACCAGTACATTCTGCAACAACATCAACATCAACTTCATTCCATTTTAAGTCAGCTGGATTTCTTTCTGCAGTGATACGGATATTTCTTCCGTTTACATACAATTTCCCTTCTTTAACTTCTACAGTTCCGTTGAAACGACCGTGAACTGAATCATATTTTAACAAGTAAGCTAAGTGATCTACGTCTAGCAAATCATTGATTGCTACAACCTCTACATTATCTCTATTGAAAGTTTCTCTAAAAACGATTCTTCCGATACGTCCAAATCCGTTTATTCCTAATTTTACTTTTGACATTTTACTAATTTTTTGCTTTTGTTTTTATTACACTAATTTAAAGTCTAATTTCCTCACAATAAACTTCATTCCTTTTTTTTAACTTTGTCTTATATAATTATGTCGACATGATGTCTGACACTCTCAATAATTCTCTATCAATCTCAGATTTACCTTTAATTGCTTGTTCAAGCGGAGTCAACGACACTTTGTCTTCTTTAAGACCAACCATGTAGTTTGATTTTCCTTCGATTAAAGATTCTACTGCTTTAACACCAAGACGACTTGCCAGTACACGATCAAAACAAGATGGTGAACCACCACGCTGCATATGTCCTAAAACAGATACTCTAACATCGTATTCTGGTAAATTAGCTTCAACGTAATCTTTTAATTCAAAAACGTTTTTACCAATTTTATCTCCCTCAGCAATAACAACTATACTTGATGATTTTCCTGATGCTTTACTTTTTTGAAGAGAGTCTAATAATCTATCTAAACCTAAATCTTCTTCAGGAATAAGAATTTCCTCAGCACCAGCACCAATTCCGGCATTAAGAGCGATATGTCCTGCATCTCTACCCATAACCTCTACAAAAAACAAACGGTTATGTGAACTTGCAGTATCTCTAATTTTATCGATACAATCTACTACTGTATTTAATGCGGTGTCATAACCTAATGTATGACTTGTACCAAAAATATCATTATCAATTGTACCAGGAATTCCCATTACAGGAAAACCATATTCTGCATTGAAAATTAGACCTCCGGTAAAACTTCCGTCTCCTCCAATAACTACTAGAGCATCAACTCCAGCTTTTACTAAATTTTCATGTGCTTTTTTTCTACCTTCTGGTGTTCTAAAATCAACGGAACGAGCAGATTTCAGGATCGTTCCTCCTTTATTTACTATATTATTAACGCTTCGAGGACCCATTTCTTTAAAATCGCCTTCGATCATTCCTTGATAACCTCTATAAATTCCTATGCATTCTATATTATGATAAGCACATGTTCGAACAACTGATCGTATTGCAGCGTTCATTCCTGGTGAGTCTCCTCCTGAGGTAAGAACACCTACTTTTTTTATTGTTTTTGACATTATTTAAGTATTAAAGTGTAAAATTAGCAAACGTTCACCACTTTTCGGGTTCTGTTTATAATAAATTAATAAAATATGTTAAATTCAAACGTTTTCGTTAATAAGTTTTTTGACTATAAAAATTTCATTTAAAATAATAAAACTCTATTTTTTTAATTAATTCTTTAAAATTAACAATAGCCGAATGAAGTGTTACAAAAAACACATAAATCGTATTACGCTGAAAAATTATGAATTGACTAAAATACGCATAAAAAAACCCATTATGTAAATAATGGGTTGAAATAGCATTTTTTTAACAATCAACTAAAAATCGTTATCCGGAATTAATCCTTCATTATTATTTCTAGGCTGCGGTTTTTTCTCTTCTTCTTTCTGAGATTTCTTTTTATCTTTCTCAGCATCTTTCTTATTCTTCTCTGATTCTTTTTTATTGGTAAAATTAACAAAATCAGGATTTAAATTAGAATCTTGAAAATCATTTGAATTTTTAATTGCTCTTTCTAATTTATGATTTTTGAACATTTTGTTTACCAATTCGCTAAAAGTATCAAAATCTACTTCGTACGAAATACCAACTCCTTGTGTATAACCAATTCCCTGTCCGATATAATTAATATCGTTCTCTTTATTAAACAAACGAAGGTTCATTGATCCGTCATCATTTACGCGGTACAAAATTTCAATATCACCCACGATTGCTGATTCGTTAACACCGCCGACCGGTACACCTAATTTACCATTGATCGTAATACGTTCGTTGATTTGAGAAGATATATTCGCCACAAACTGACCATCGGCTTCTTGTCCCAGCCTTTTATCTGCAGAGATATAATTTAAATCAATATTAACCTTATCATTATCTGATTTTATAATTCCACCTAATAAACTCGAAGCCGTTTCTGTTAATGTTCCAGACAAATCACCTTGACTAAATCCGTCTGTACTCATAAACGAACCTGTAGACAATAAATAAAGCGCTTGTGTTTGACGAATATCTTTATCGTCTAACTTATACTGTATTTCAGATTTAAGCACGTTACTTACAGATGGAAACTGAATATCAAAGTTAGGCTCCGGACTTGTTAAATCTCCTCTTAAACCAATAACTACTTCTACTGGTACTTTTTTATTGAATGAAGAAGTATTATCAAGCAACACCGCAGGATTTGCTGATGTTTTATAAACTGCTTCAAGATTTAACTGTGCTTTCATTGGGTTTCCTTCCCAAATAATAGATCCTCCTTTTTTAACGGAGAATTTTTTATCAATTAAACCGCCATATTTAAAGTTATAAGTTCCTTCATATGCCTGGAAATCTCCCCACATATTAAACTTACCAAGTGTATTAATTTTAAACAACAGCGATCCGTAACCTTTTCCTTTCATACCATGTCCGGAATTTCTATCTAAAATTACTTCAACTTCTGCATCTGGCGTAATATCAAAATCAAACTCCAACTCTAATCCGTTGTAGTTTTTTGTTCGTTCCACAATACCATTTGCCAAATTGTATTTCTCTTTTGGCGTTACAAAATGAATCCAGTTGCTTTCACCAACACTTTGTGAATTGTTTATCGGAATTTTGACTTCGGTTCCTTTTTCAGATTTAGCATCTACTTTAATAAATAAACCGTCTGTAGGTCCTTTTATACTTGCAGTTCCGTTTATAAAAGCCGTTCCAAAATAAGCCGCGTCTTCACTGTCTTTTGTATCCAGCGCCAATAAACGTTTAGAAGTTATGGTTAAATCTAATTTCCAATCTCCAAAATTATGATGCTCAATTGTACCATTCAGCAACCCTTTTGTTCCAAATTTGGTATCCGTCAATTGATTGTTTCTGAACAAGAATTTCTCATCTGTTAAATCAATTACCGTTCGATCGCTAAGTTCATAATCAGTGTTCAAGTACGGAATTGTCATTCCTGCTTTTTCAACATAAAGTCTTCCGTTGATTTCAGGTTTTTTCAAATTCCCGACTACCGCTGCATTTCCTGAAACTGTTCCTCGCACATTCGATAAAACATCTCCGCCAACTTTTCCTAAAGTTGCCAGATTAAATCCTTCTAACTTTAAACTTAAGTCTAAAAATGTTTCTTTATTTTCTATGGCAAAAGTACCATTTGCTCTAAACGACTCGGCAAAACCATTAACAATAGAGGAATTTATGGTAAACTTTTTAAAACTTTCGTCACCCGCAATATCAAATTTCAAAGTCCCTAAATCTATGTCATTTAGATTCAGCTTATCAATTGAAATTGTTGCGGTGGGTTGATAAACATCTTTATTCTGCTTGTAATTTATATTTCCATTCAAGTTACCCTTAAAAACAAACTTGGAATTTAAAGGCGTAATCTTGTTAATATCAACATCTTCAAAATTCAAAACCAGATCTTTATAGTCCTTCCCTTTTATCACCCCATTTAAATCAATTTTCTGATCTTCATGTGATAAAACTATATTATCAAAGGTGAAATTTTTGAAAAACTGATCAAAAATAATCTGATTGTCTTGTTCTGAATTTTCATTTAAATACCATAGATAATCTTTGAACTTCATTTCAGATTTCTTAATTCCTACAATGTTATTCTTGTTTTTATCAATCGTATGAAACAAATCCAGATTAAAGTAATCTTCGCCTTTTTCTCCTCCTTTAAACTCAGACCTAACAAACAGAGTGTCTTTTGCGGTAACGTTAATTAAATTGAAGTCACGTATTTTATAATAAGGAGTTTTAATGCTGTCTAATTCTACGAAAGCATTATACAGTGCATTTTTATTATCAACACTAACTCTAATATTATCAAACGTATTTTTGGCTGCTGTAATTTGATGCGAATTAAACTTAAATTTAAACTCATTCTGATCAGCATCTATTTTACCTCGCACAACTGTACTTGAGTCAATTTTCATTTCAGGATACAGCATTTCGACTACCTTATTATATACATGAAAATTAAAGCGTAAAAACTGGCCTTTATTTACTTTATAAGGTTTATAATTGGTGTATAAGCTTCCTACGGAATTCATAACCAGTTTATCTAACTGATCGAAACGAAATTTACCCACTATTTCGCCATTAACAACGTCGGTAGAATTAATTGTTATGGTACGCAGTTTATTTTCATCAAAGCCAGAATTTATAGTAACTTCATCAAAGATATAAGTCGATTTTGGATTTTGATAAACGGCATCTTTAATAAAAATGTTCCCTTTAAGATTTTCAATTGAATTACCCGTAACTTCAACAACAGCATCACCTTGAAAATGCGAAATTGAATCGTCTACAAATCTAAGTTTTCTTAAATCGGCATTTTCTACATTTATATGAAAATCATATTTGCTCTCGCGTTTGCTCAAATCAACCATACCGTCAAAAGACAAACTCAAGTTTGGATCATTTACAGAAACCTGTCCTTTATAATAAGGCAATTTAAAATTCCCGTTTACTACTATATTATTATAGGTGTATTTATTATAATCTAGTTTTGCAATATCACCTTTTATCTTAGTGTTTAGATATTTCTCTGTAAAACCTACACCGTCAACATCTAAGTTTAAGGTTGTTTTGCCAATATCCTTTCGGTCTAATAATGCCCCTACATTAAAATTATCAAGTACAATATTCCCTGAATATGATGCTTTGTCGATAAAATCCATGTTATTCATATGCAGATCCACAACACCATTACCAAGATCTGTTGCCATTTTGAAAGCTGCTTCTAAATCTGTAGTCGAAACTTTGGCTTTACCAACAATATTGAACTTTCCAATTTTTTTAAGTTCTTTTGGCAGTTTTTTACCCAAAACCTCTGGAAGTAAAGCTACTAGATTATCATAGCTTGAAATTAATTTATCGAACTTCCCGTTCATAGAAAACTTTTGCGTTTTGCTTCCTAACAGGTTTCTAAAATTAATATTTCCAAAAATCTTCGATCCGTTAGAATCGCTAAGTCTAAGATGATTTAAATTTAAATTATTTAAAGGTCCTTTTATCTTAGTTCTAACGCGAAAATGTTGATTTTTACCAAGTCCGCCATAAAAATAACGAATATCATTTGAAGCAATCGAAGACGAATCTAGAGCTACATCAAACTGAACTTTATCTGTAAAATCAAGAAAATCGGTAATTTTATAATTTAAAATTGCTTTTCCATAAATCCATGATCTTTTTGTTTTTATGGCTAAGTTTTCGACTTTTATTTGTTTTTTGGTATAACTGAATTTACCGGCAAAGTTTGAAACATATAAACCACGATGGTCCAAAAAAGAAAATCTGTGAATAGTAGTATTTACATCGGGACCATACAACTTAAAATCGCTGATATAAGCATTCAGTTTTTTAAAATCCAGGAATCTTGGTGTGTTTTTATTTTCATCAATAACAGAAAAATTACCATTGGTGATGTAAGCATTTCGTGCAGTTAAGAGAAAATGCTTTGCAGATTTTGGTGTTTTTTTTCCAGTTTCAAACAATTTAATAAACTTATTAATATTGTTTTCATTTTCATTTTTATAGGTTTTCAAATTAAAAATCAAACCCGTTAAACGAAGATCTCCAAAAATCAAATCACCATCAAGCAATCTTTTAATGCTTAAAATATCTGTAGTGATAAGGTCCGAATAGATTAAAGTCTTTTTATGATGATCTAAAATCAGGACTTTTTTAAGTTTTACTCCCCCAAAAATATTGATTGCCGTTTTCTCTACACTGATATTTGTTTTAAAATCAGTATTCAGCGTTTCAGTTATATATCGTGCAATTTTTGTTTGTACAACAGGCAGCGACAATGTGATAGCAAGTACCAGCAAAAGTAAAATTAAGCCAATCAGGGTTCTGGATACTATTTTCTTAATTCGTTTGATAACTGCTTTTTATTATTGTTTTTGTATTAATTTATTTTGAACAGACAAAGGACGACTGTTTTGATAAAAATTCTTTAATTTTGGCTTCTCCTTACAATCAAAGAAAATTGAAAATTTGATTTGTCAAATATAATTCAAAATTTGTGCCTTTATATGCAAAATCCAGAGGTTTTTATTCTTGCCATCGAAAGTTCATGCGACGATACTGCGGCCGCAGTTTTACATAACGACAAAGTACTCTCAAATGTTGTAGCCAACCAATTAATTCACAACCAATACGGCGGTGTTGTTCCTGAGTTAGCTTCAAGGGCGCATCAGCAAAATATTGTGCCTGTAATTGATGCTGCACTTCGTAAGGCAAATGTACAAAAAGAACAGCTAACTGCGATCGCTTTTACACAAGGTCCAGGCTTAATGGGATCATTATTAGTAGGAAGTTCTTTCAGTAAATCGTTAGCATTAGCATTAAAAATTCCGTTAATCGCTGTAAACCATATGCATGCTCATATTTTGGCGCATTTTATAGATGAAGAAGGCTTTGACAAACCAGAATTTCCATTTCTGGCTTTAACAATCAGCGGCGGACATACTCAAATTGTAAAAGTAAACGGCTTTTTTGATATGGAAATTATCGGAGAAACAACTGATGATGCTGTAGGAGAAGCTTTTGATAAAAGTGCCAAAATTCTTGGCCTCCCTTATCCCGGCGGACCATTAATTGATAAATATGCCAAAGAAGGAAACCCAAAAGCATTTACTTTTACCAAACCAAAAGTTCCAGGTTTAGATTTTAGTTTCTCAGGATTAAAAACGGCAATTCTATATTTTATTCAAAAAAATAAACTAGAAAATCCAAATTTTATCGAAGAGAATCTTAATGATATTTGTGCTTCAATACAATATACTATTATTGAAATTTTGATGGACAAATTAAAACTTGCTGTCAAAGAAACAGGAATTAAGCAAATTGCAATTGGCGGAGGTGTTTCGGCAAATTCAGGTATTAGAACCAGACTTAAAGAAAGTGAAGGTAAATACGGCTGGAAAACTTTTGTTCCTAAATTTGAATATACCACAGATAATGCTGCAATGATTGGAATTGTAGGTTATCAAAAATATTTATCAAAACGTTTTGAAACTTCTGCGGTCGTTTCAAAAGCGAGAATTCAATTTTAAATTATGCAGTTATTTTACAATCCTGATATAGACGAAACAACAAAAAGTTTTTCTTTTGATAAAGAAGAAAGCAAACATATTATAAAAGTTTTACGCAAGAAAGATTCAGATATTCTTCATGTTACAAACGGTTCAGGCTTATTGTTTGAAACCGAAATAACTTTGGCTTCTGATAATAAATGTATTGTTGAAGTACTTTCTATAAAAAAATCACCAGAACCAAAATTTCGCTTGCATTTAGCAGTTGCGCCAACTAAAATGAATGATCGTTTTGAATGGTTTTTAGAAAAAGCCACCGAAATTGGAATTCAGGAAATTACGCCAATCATATGCGATCGTTCTGAACGAAAAGTTATCAACTTAGAGCGTTTTGAAAAAATCATTTTATCGGCTATGAAGCAGTCAAATGAAACTTTTCTTCCAAAACTAAACGACGCTGTTTCTTTTAAAGAATTCATTAAACAAAAAAATAAAGGGTTGCAATTCATCGCGCATTGTGAGGAAACAGACAAAAAATCTTTGAAAGGTGCTTTAAAACCGAACGAAGATGTAACTTTATTAATTGGTCCTGAAGGAGATTTTTCGGATAAGGAAATTGCGTTGGCTATTGAAAATAATTTTCAGCCGGTAACTTTAGGAAATACTCGATTGCGAACTGAAACTGCTGCAGTTGCAGCTTGTCATAGTGTTGTATTTTTTAATGAAGTTTCAAACTAATTGTTATTCAACAACTATGAAAAAAATATTTCTTTTATTTTTATTCGTTTCTATTTCTTCTTTCTCTCAAGAAATTGCTTTGTTAAAATACAGCGGCGGCGGCGACTGGTATGCAAATCCAACATCGCTTCCAAACTTAATACGATTTTGCAATGCGAACATTAATACTAGAATAAAAGCAAAACCATCAACTGTTGAACCTAGTAATCCTGATTTACTTTCGTATCCGTTTGTGCATATGACTGGTCATGGAAATGTAGTTTTCAGCGATTCTGATGTTACTAATCTTAGAAATTACTTAACTGGTGGAGGTTTTTTACATATTGATGACAATTACGGAATGGATCAATATATTCGAAAGGAAATAAAAAAAATATTTCCAAATAATGATTTAATTGAAATTCCTGCCAATCATCCAATTTTTCAAAAACCTTATCCTTTTCCAAACGGTCTTCCTAAAATTCATGAGCATGATGGAACTCGTGCGCAGGCTTTTGGAATTTTCGTCGAAAATAAATTAGTTTTATTATACACTTACGAATGTGATTTAGGTGACGGATGGGAAGATCCAGAAGTACATAATGATCCCGCAAATGTTCGAGATAAAGCGTTAAAAATGGGCGCTAATATCATCAACTATATTTTTACCAACTAAAGACTAAAAAGTGCAGCTTACTCACGAAGAAAATCAATTTGAAAGAAAAACATTTCCAATAACTTTGGTTTGCGATCATATTTATTTTCAGCAAAATATTGGTTCGCTTTTTAGAATTGGTGAAGCTTTAGGAGTTGAGAGCATTATTTTTTTAGGCAAGGATATTCCTTTAACCCCAAGAAAAATAAATAAAACGTCACGCAGCACACATCTTCATGTGCCTCATACTATTATTGAAGAAACTTCTGAGTTAATCACTTTTCTGAAAGAAAACAACTTCGAGATTATCTCGCTTGAAATCACAAGTACCAGCAAACCTTTAAAAGAAGTTCAAATTCCTAAAAACCAAAAAATTGCACTTATTATCGGCAATGAAATTAATGGAATTTCTGATGAGCTTCTAAAAATTTCACATCAAATTGTACACATAAATATGTTTGGAAAAAACAGCAGCATGAATGTTGTGCAAGCTGCAAGCATAGCTTTATACGAATTTACTTCATAAAAAAATATTTAACATTTTTGTAAGAACTAGACTATACAAGGGCTTGTAAAATTCTGACAAAAAAATTGTTATATTTTTTTGGTTAAAAGATCATTTTGTTATAAAATTGCGACATAAATAACCAAATTTAATTTTTTATAACAAAAACCCCAAGTATTATGAAAAAAGTTATTATTACCGCAATTACAGCATTAGTGCTGTTTTCATGTCAAAACGACCAATCTGAATCGTCAAATTCAGACACAAGTGCAATAACTCGTCGTGCTTGTGCCTCACAGGAAGTTTTAGAAGCACAATTAAAGGCCGATCCTACATTAGCCATTAGGATGAATGAAATTGAAGCCTTTACCAATCAAAAATTACTTACAAATCGTTTAGTGAATGGCAAAATCGAAATTCCAGTTGTTGTGAATGTTTTATACAAAACTGCAGCACAGAATATTTCGAATGCTCAAATTCAAACGCAAATCGATGTTTTAAACAAAGATTTCAACGCACAAAATTCTGATTTTGGAAATGTTCCTGCCTTATTTTCAGGAGTTAAAGCCAATGTAGGAATTACATTTGTTTTAGATCAAGTGATCAGAAAATCAACTACCAAAACTTCTTGGGGTACAAATGATGCCATGAAAAAAACGGCTCAAGGCGGTATTGCACCAACTTCTCCAACAACAAAACTAAATTTATGGTCTTGTGCTATTGGAGGCGGAATTTTGGGTTATGCACAATTTCCCGGCGGTGCTTCGGCTACTGATGGAGTTGTAATTGATTCTAAATACTTTGGTTTATCAGGCGCGGCAAATGCACCATTTAACCTTGGCAGAACTGGAACTCACGAAGTTGGTCACTGGATGAATCTACGCCACATTTGGGGAGATGCAACTTGTGGAAATGACTTAGTTTCTGATACACCTACTCACAATGCCGAAAACTATGGTGTTCCAGCATATCCTCATTACAGCACATGTACTGGAACTCCGGTAGAAATGACAATGAATTACATGGATTATGTTGATGACAATGCTATGTATATGTTTACAGAAGGCCAAAAAACAAGAATGGCTGCAATTTTCCTTTCGGGAGGACCAAGAGCTGCTTTTGGAATCTAGAACAGGTACAGCATTTATAAAACAAAGAGCGAGATGGTATCATCTCGCTTTTTTTTGTTTATCCAAAATTTTCAAAAGCTTTTTCCTATATTTATCCTCTAAAATTTAAATATGGTGACGTCAAAAACTATTTCAAACGGAATTTTAAGAGCTTTAACTACAATCTTACTTGTTGGCGCGGGACTCTATTTTTTATATGAAATTCAAAGTGTTATTGTTTACTTATGCATTTCTTTAATATTATGCCTAATTGCAAATCCGTTAGTGCAGTTTTTGAAAAACAAATTAAAATTCAGCAACTCATTAGCTGCCACCACAACGCTTATACTTTTTGTATTAGCATTAGTGGGTTTTATTTTACTATTTGTTCCATTAATTATCTCTCAAGCCAATAACTTATCGCTGCTGGACACTAACGCCTTACAGCAGCAATTTATTGAAACAGAAAAAAGTATCGAAAGTTATTTTAATATTCAGCACTTAGATTTGAATAAAGTTTTGAAAGAATCAAAGATAACTTCCATGCTGGATTTAACTTACTTTACAGGATTCTTGAATTCTATTTTCAGCTTTATGGCTGATATGGGTATGGGATTCGTTTCGGTATTTTTCATTACTTTTTTCTTCATTAAAGATCAAGATGCTTTTAAACTTTCTGCCAGAAAAATTCTGCCTGACACTAATGAAGACAAAATATTAAACTCAGTTGCCAAGATAAATCATTTTTTAACCCGTTATTTTATCGGTTTACTACTTCAATTAACTGTGGTATTTATTTTGTATTTTATTGTGCTTCTTATTTTTGGCAACAAAAATGCATTTGTAATTGCTTTTTTATGTGCAATTTTAAACATCATACCTTATATAGGACCAATTATTGGTACTATACTGGCGGCGTTATTAACTATGATCAGTTTAATTGGTCAAGATTTTCAATCGGAGATTTTACCTACGACCATTTATGTAGTCATAGGCTTTTTACTTGTTCAGGCTATTGATAATAATATCAGCCAGCCTATAATTTCATCAAAAAGTGTAAATTCGCATCCGTTAGAGATATTCTTGATTACGGTAATCAGCGGTATCACTTTTGGAATCGTAGGAATGATTATTGCAATTCCATTTTTTACGATGGTAAAAGTAATCTTAAAAGAATTTTTCCCTGACAACAAAATTGTCTCCGTATTAACTGAAAGAATTTAGCATTGAACTTTTCGATTTTAAACAAAAACATTCAAGAATTTATTACTCAAAATACTGGTGTTTCTATTAGTAAACTTGCACTTCAGAAAAATCCTTTTCCTGAGGTTGACTGGATAGCAGTTTTAAATCAAATCGAAGCCAGAACTAAAGCTAAAGATAAACTGCCAACTTGGTTCTCGACTGAAAACATTATTTATCCAAGTAAAGTTTCTGTAGAACAAACCTCATCAGAAAAAACGGCTGAATATAAAGCTTCTTTAATTTCTGGTAAATCTTTAATTGATCTTACTGGAGGTTTTGGTGTCGATGATTATTACTTTTCTAAAAAGTTTAAAGTTGTTGCGCATTGCGAAATTAATGAAGATTTATCCAATATTGTAAAACATAATTTACAGCAATTACAAATTAAAAATTGTTTTTGCTATGCAACGGATTCTACCAATATCTTAAAAGAATCAGATGCTGATGTCTGGGATTGGATTTATATTGATCCTTCTCGCCGAAATGATGCCAAAGGCAAGGTTTTTATGTTGAAAGACTGTTTGCCAAATGTTCCAGAATCATTAGACTTCTATTTTGAAAAATCGAATTCTATTTTAATTAAAACGGCTCCTTTACTGGATATTTCTGCAGGTTTATCTGAATTAAAATTTGTAAAAAACATTCATATAATTGCTCTAGAAAATGAGGTTAAGGAATTACTTTTTGAAATTCATAATCATTATAAAGGCAGCATTACTTTAAAAACGGCTAATATTCTAAAGGATAAAATTGAAACTTTTGAATTTGTTTTGGATGATGAAATGGATTTTATACCATATGAATTGCCTAAAAAGTATATTTACGAACCTAATTCGGCAATAATGAAATCTGGCGGATTTGATGAAGTAAGCTCGATTTTTAAAATTGGTAAACTGCATAAACATTCGCATTTATATACATCTGACGAATTAATTGATTTTCCAGGGCGCACTTTCGAAATTGAGAAAGTGATTCCGTATAGTAAAAATGATATGAAAACGGAGCTTGTAAATGAGCAGGCAAATATTACCACGAGAAATTTTCCTGAAACGGTAGAGAACATTCGAAAAAAATGGAAAATAAAAAATGGAGGTAATAAATATTGTTTTTTTACAACTGATAAAAATGACAACAAAATAGTTTTAATTTGCACAAAAATAATTTAAAATGAAACACTTAATTACGCTAACCTTTTTTTTATTAACCTTTACCGCATTTGCACAAAAACCATGTGAATACAGTACTAATGTTACCGATTCTATTGGGACTTATAAAATAACTAATGAATATTTAGTAAGCGAGAAAAACTTTGGAGGTACTTCCAGCTACATTTTCTTTTCGCTGGCGCAAACTGATGGTCTTCCAACTTTGAACGTGCAGTTGATTCAAAAAAGTAAAGACTTTATGAAAGCCAACTGTTTGGATAAAAACTCAAAAATATTTTTGCAGTTAGAAAATGGTAAAATTGTTACTTTACTACATATCAATCAAGAAAACTGCGGCACTTTACTTCGCGATGATAAAGGTTTTGACAACCGTGTAAATACAGGAATTTTTATGTTCATGAAAGATAACTTTGAGGAATTGAAAAAATCCCCTGTTTCGATCATGAGAATTAAGTACTTGACTGATATAGATGATTATATTGTAAAAAGCGAGTTGGTTTCTGAAATGAACGGCAAGACGTTCCAGCCCAATACTTACTTTATGCAAAACATAAGATGTGTTGAATAATTAATTATTCACAGTTCCATTTTTGATTAGAAACAGGGTCTTTGAGCCCTGTTTTTAAATTATAGTGCCACCATTCTGAATCGAACGGGTTGAATCCATTTTGAATCATTATTTTTTTTAGAAATTTTCTATTCGATTTTACTTTTCTAGGAAGTGTTGGAAAGCTGTGGCTTGCCTCAAATCCAAAGTAATCAAAAGAAGTTCCCATTTCCAGCTCTTTGCCGTTAGAATCTACCAATGTAATATCTACAGCTCCTCCTCTATTATGTATAGATCCTTTTTTCGGGTCTGCAACATATTCTGGTTTTGGAACAATCTCCCACATTTTTTTCTGAATTGATAAAGGTCTGTAACAGTCGAAAAGCTTAATTCTATAGCCTTTTTCTATAAAATCTTTATTGGCGGCAATTAAAGCTTTAACTGTTTTGTAGCGAAGTAAACACTCCGCGCAATCGTACACTTTTGCTTTCAAAAAATTGTCTTCGGTCGCATATTTCATATCGTACACAAAATCTTTACTGTAGTCTTTTAAGTTTACAAAAGTTGTATCCGCAACTTCTTTGGGACTTGCATATGTTTCGTTTTGAGCATTTGCAGAGATTATTGAAAAAAAAGCGATTACAAAAAGAGTTTTGGTTAATTGTACCATGAGTTTTAAATTTTGAAAAAATGAAATTACTCAAAAAATTGCCAATCTCCTATTTAATCGGTTTTCAAATAGATAATTTTGATTTTTCTTTTGGCTGATTAATTGAATGAGTCGTCATAAATCAAAATATAATTTACCCGTTATTCCTTTTTACAAACTCTGTAATTTCTTTCAATGAATTGGGAATTGAAGATGGATACGAAGGAAATGAATCGATCATAAAAATAATGGACTTAATTGTGTCGTCTACCCGATATGTTATCTTATAACAAAATGAACTTATTTTATTGACAGATATAATATTCTCAAATAATATCTTTTGAGTATTAGTTTCTAAAAACTTATCTCCTAAATAGACTATTTCTAGTTTTCTAAATCTTAATATCCATGCAATAGAAAAAATTAAAGTTGGAAAAAATATAAATGCTAAATTTCTAAATGTAAAATCAAAAATTGAAAAGCCCAAAAACAATACTAGTAAATTTACAGAGAGAATTATTGGAATAATTTTTCTTCGAAAGTATGTCGTGTTACTAGATATTCTTTTCATACTATTTAATTTGACTTCTTAACTATTTAGCCAGATTCCATTCGTCTCGATAAATATAAATATTTTTCTTTAACTAAGTTTTTTTCATACAAAGGATAAACAAAAAAATGCGCAAAAGTCAGAGACCTTTACGCATTTTATTAGAGATAGTATTGAAGAAGTTTTTAGTTAATTCCTCCTCCTAAAGCTTTGTATAACAATACTTGTGAACTTACATTTTTAAATTGTATGTCTACAAAATCAAGTTCTGCCTGAAGCATATCTTTTTGTGCGTTTATTATTTCCAGATAATTGGCATAACCGCTCAAATACAAATCATTTGACACATTTACTGCAATTTCAAGATGTTCAACTTGTTTTGATTTGTATTTTAGAACATCTTCAAACGCTTTTGTGCGATACAACAACGCACTCAATTCATTGTAAGCGGTCGTGATCGAATTTTGATATTCTAAAAAGCTAATCTGCTGTCTGCGATTGGCGGTAAAAAATTCATGTTTAATTTGTCCTTTATTAAATATTGGCGCAGTAATTCCGCCCAATAACTGCCAAGCAAATGATCCGCTGTCGAAGAATGTTGCAAAAGAAAACGAATTAAGACCAACATAACCTCCTAAGTTTACTGTTGGAAAAAAAGCGGCTCTCGCCGATTTTGCATCTGCTTTTGTAGCCAGTAATTCGAAATAAGCCTGAGAGACATCTGGTCGATTATGTATGATTGAATCAACACTCATTTTTTGATTCAGCACTTCAAGATGTCCTGATAGAAAATCTTTACTTCTGGTTACTTTACCTCCATATTCACCTAAAAGAGTCAGCAAAGCTTTTTCTGTTTGATCTATACTAAGGTTCAATTCTTCGGCTTCAGCCAAAATACTATTGTTTTGAGCATTAAATTGCTGCACAGCTAATTCTGTTGCTTTACCAACTGCACGCTGTGCCGAAACAATATCAAGGGCACGCTGCTGCGTTTTTAAGTTTCGCTCATAAATTACTTTTTGCTTGTCGAGGGCAATAAGCTTAAAATAAAGCTCAGCAACATCGCTCAATAATCTTGTCTGCAACAATCTTACTCCTTCTTGTGATGCAAGAAATCTTTGTTGGGCAGCTTTTTTTCTATTGCTCAGTTTTCCCCATATATCAGCTTCCCAAGATACTTTTCCTCCTAAAAACAAATTGGGAGTTACATCTGTATTAATTCTTTGTTTTTCTGATATGTTCTGCGAGAAATTAGTATCAAAGTTCCCTACACCATCCATAGTGTATTTACCGTAATGTGTTCCTGAAACATCAGCACCAATATCAAATGATGGCAGTAAAGCTAATTTTGCCACTTTTAGATGCGAATTTGCAATGAGAATTCTCTGCTGCATTGCTAAATAATCAGGATTTTGAGCTACTGCTATGTCTAACAGTTTTTCCAGCTCTGGATCTTTAAAATACGATTCTGTTTTTAGTGGTGTAAATGTCTGCTGGCTGTCTGTTGTTTTTGGATTTGAGGCAAAATTTTCAGGCAGTGTTTTTACCTTCTGCTGCTCTGCCTCTTTCGGGGCAGAACAGGCAGAAAGTAACATTAAAAACACAACTACAAGTACATATTTTGATTTATTCGTGGTGAGATATATTGACTCTGTATGTTTAAGAAATTTTCTAAAATTATTTTTCATTGTTTTCATTTATTTATTCCAAGCTTTTTCAATTTTTGCAAACAGGATGTAAAGCCCCGGAATTATTACCAGTCCAAAAACAGTTCCTATTAACATTCCTCCTGCAGCTGCAGTACCAATAGATCTGTTTCCAATTGCACCAGCTCCAGAGGCAATACACAATGGTATAAGCCCAGAAATAAAAGCAAATGAGGTCATCAAAATAGGTCTGAAACGTAATCTTGCGCCTTCAATTGCTGCTTCGGTAATTCCCTGCCCCAGCTTGTTCTGGGCAATCGCAAACTCTACAATCAAAATGGCATTCTTGGCGAGGAGCCCTATAAGCATGACTAAGGCGACTTGGGCATAAATATTATTGTCTAAGCCCACTGCCAGCAATGCGAGATAGGAACCAAAAACTCCTACAGGCAAACTTAAAAGCACTGGAAACGGAAGCAGTAAACTCTCGTATTGTGCGGCAAGTAATAAGTAGACGAAAAGGATACATAATGCAAAGATGTAAATGGTCTGGTTTCCTGATAGAATTTCTTCACGTGTCATTCCTGACCATTCAAGTTCAAATCTGCTTGGCAGCTTTTCGGCTGCGATTTTTTCTACTGCAGCAATGGCTTCTCCAGAACTGTATCCATCTGCTGGTTCACCATTGATCATAGCTGACATATACATATTATAACGGGTTAAAACCTCTGGACCGTAAACTCGTTCTAGTTTTATAAATGTTGAAAATGGCACCATTTCGCCTGCATCATTTTTAAGATACATGTCTAGAATACTTTCTGGATTTTTTCTAAACTGCGGACTTGCTTGTACCATTACTTTATACATTTGAGAAAAACGAATAAAGTTTGTGGCATAAAACGATCCCAGCATGGTTTGCAAAGTAGACATGGCGTTGTCTACAGATATTCCTTTTTTGGCCGCAAGATCATAATCAATATGTATTAAATACTGCGGGAATGTAGCATCAAAACTTGTAAATGAATTTTGTATTTCTGGCGAAGCATTCAATTCTTTAATAAAGTTTTTGGTAACTGCATCAGTATTATTAATCGTTCCGCCTGATTTGTCCAATAAACGCAATTCAAAACCGCTGGTGTTACCAAAACCAGGAACTGTAGGCGGTGCAAAAACTTCAATTTGTGCATCTGCAATACCTTTTGTTTTCTGCGAAAGCATTGTAATAAATTCATTTACAGAAATGTTTCGATCTTTCCAGTCTTTCAGATTTATCATTCCCATACCATAAGAAGCTCCTGCAATTTCAGTAACGATACTGTAACCTGCAAGAGTTGTTACGTTGTCAACTCCATCAATTTGTTTAGCAATACGAGTTACTTCATCAAGCACTTTTTCGGTACGTTCTACGGTAGCTCCTTGCGGTGTAGTTACGTTTACATACACCATTCCCTGATCTTCTGAAGGTATGAATCCTGAAGGTAAGAACTTAGAAGTTCCCCAAGTAAGGAAACAGAACAAAACTAAAAGCCCGATGGTCATAGAACTTCTGTCTGCAAATTTTGACAATACTCTGATGTATTTTGAAGTAATGTTGTCGAACCACGCATTAAAACGAACAAAGAAACGATCTAATAATGATGTTTTCTTTTTATTTGGATCATGCGGTTTAAGCATTATAGCGCACAAAGCTGGTGTTAATGTAAGGGCGTTAATTCCAGAAATTACAATACTAATTGCCATAGTAAGCGAAAACTGTCTGTAGAAAACTCCAACAGGACCGCTCAAGAATGCAACTGGTATAAACACGGCTGCCATAACAATGGTAATCGCAATAACGGCTCCTGTAATTTCTTTCATCGCACTAATTGTTGCGGGCAGAGGCGCCATATGTTCTTCGGAAATTTTAACATGGACGGCTTCTACAACTACAATGGCATTATCGACAACGATTCCTATGGAAAGTACTAGGGCAAAAAGGGTAAGCAGGTTTATAGAGAATCCCATCATCGACATAAAAGCAAATGAACCAATTAAGGCTACTGGCACTGCCAATACTGGTATTAATGTAGAACGCCAGTCTTGCAGAAATATAAAAACAACAAAAGCTACTAGAATAAAGGCTTCTATTAATGTTTTTAAAACTTCATCTATTGAGGCATCAAGGAAACGAGATACATCATAAGCAATGTTATAATCCATTCCTGGAGGGAAAGACGATATTTTCAGCTCTGCCATTTTTTCTTTTACACTGGCAATTACTTCAGAGGCATTTGAACCTGGCCTTTGTTTCAACATGATTGAAGCCGAAGGTTTACCGTCGGTTTTAGAAACCATTCCGTAACTCATTGCTCCAAATTCGATATTAGAAATATCTTTTAATCGTAAGATTGTTCCATCTGAATTGGCACGAAGCGGTACTTCTTCATATTGTTTAGGTTCGAAGAATTTCCCTCCGTATTTTATTACATATTGAAGTTGATTGTCAAGCTGCCCTGATCCTTCTCCAACTTTACCGGGAGCTGCAGAAATATTTTGTTTTTGCAGTGAAGTTATCACTTCGTTTGCCGAGATGTTATAGGAAAGCATTTTTTGCGGATCCAGCCATACTCGCATTGAGTATTCTTTCTGTCCCATAATCTCAGCACGACCTACTCCATCAATACGTTTTAATTCCTGAAGAATATTAATATCCGTAAAGTTGAAGATAAATTGTTCGTCCTGCGTTTTATCAGTACTTGTAATATTTAAGTACATTAACATACTATTTACCTCCTTTTCGGTAGTTACTCCGGCTCGTATTACTTCTTCGGGAAGTTCGTCTAGTATGGTTGTTACTCTGTTTTGAACGTTTACAGCGGCAAGATCAGGGTCTGTTCCTACTTCAAAGAAAACCTGAATTAGGGTTAAACCATCATTTGAGGTAACGGTAGACATATAAGTCATTCCCGGTACACCATTTATAGCTCGTTCTAAAGGAAGTGCCACGGCATTGGCCGATACTTCGGCATTGGCACCTGTATATTTTGCCGTTACGGTTACAGACGGCGGTACAATATCGGGAAACTGCGTTATGGGTAATTGAAACAAAGCCAATAACCCCAAAAGTACTATCATCACGGATATAATAAGTGACAATATTTTTCTTTTGATAAACAACTCTATCATTTTATATTTTTTTAGTAATAATTATGTAATGGCTTATAAGCTTACACTTTGTGCGTCTCTAATATTAATCTTATCTCCATCTCGAAGTGATTGGGTTCCTTCATGTACAATAAGATCATTCTTTTTTAATCCTTTCTTCAAAATGTAAACATCATCAAGAGTGCTTCCAATAACAATATTGGTCATTTTTACAATTCCTCCTTTGTCAACTACAAACACGAATTGCTTGTCTTGGATAGAGAAAACTGCTTTTTGCGGAATTAAAACAACATTGGTTCTTGGCTCTGAAATAATTAATTTCCCAGATGTTCCGTGTTTGATAAAACCTTGCGGATTATGAAATTTGGCTTTGTACTGAATTGAACCTGTTTGTCTGTCAATTTCTCCATCGGCTGTTTTTAATTCTCCTGTTTGACCGTAAACCATACCATTTGGCAATACTAATTTGATATCGCCTTTGGTATTAAGACTTTTATCTGCCATCATTTGAAAATAAATATTTTCAGGTATTGAGAAATAGGCATATACATCGTCTAATTGTGAAACTGTCGTCAACAAAGAGCCGTTTTCTACTAAGCTTCCTTCTTTAAATGGAATACGATCTACAGTTCCGTCAAAAGGTGCTGTTATCGTTGTAAAACTAATTTGCTGTTTTATCGCTTTTCTCTCTGCCGAAGCGTGAGCAACTTTAGCATTTGCTGCATCATGTTTTGCTTTTGATAATTCTAATTCTTTATCAGCAATTACTTTTTTATTAAAAAGAGTTTGAGCTTGCTCCAGTTCAACTGTAGCAATTCGAAGGTCTGCTAATGTGCTTTTGTAAACAGCTTCGGCTTTTAAAAGTTGTATTTGAAGTTCTACGTCGCTGATCTTAAAAAGAATTTGTCCTTTTTTTACTCTTTGTCCTTCGCTTACATAAACTTTATCTAGTAATCCAGGGATACGAACATGAATTTCGACATTATTTTTAGCATGTACATCAGCAACAAATCGATTTGAAACGATGGTATCTTTTACAGTTACCTTATATACAGGCAGTGTTTTTATATTTGCGGATTTTTTTTCGGCTTTATCTCCGCAAGAAGCTAGAAATAAAACAGAGAATGCGTACAAAAGGAATTGTTTTTTACTAATGCTCATAATTGTTTTTTAAAAATTACATAAATATACTGGCTCCCTATATTGATTTATAGGGAGTGGTAAATGGGTTAAATACTGAAAATAGGGAGTTTATCGTATACTGCTTATTGTTTTAAGCAGCACCGTTTTATGGCATATTTTTATAGCGCAAATACCTTTATAAAATAAATACAAAGCAGTATTGCAGAAAGTTGTTTCTGTATATAAAAATAAAAGGGAAATGGGAAATCTAGAAGAGTTGGTACAAATGAAGGTGTGTATGACGCTGAATTTGATATATGTTTGCTATACCATAAATCAAGCTGTCTTCGAAGACCTTAAAATGTACTAATTTGGTAAAATATAAGCTTTTTAAAATATTGCTGTCTGAAGAGACTGCACGAGATTTCATCTTCTTTTTGACTATAAAATGTATATCCAGATCTTTGGATATAATTAGCGCTGAAGGTAAAACCTCTGGTATTTCTGATGTTGAAAGGAAATCCTGACCATGACAAATCGAAAACTCAGAAGGGTGCTTAAAGTACTCCGCGCTACTTGTAAAAGTGAGCAGAAAGAGTAAAATAACACTTATGAACTTAATTTGTTTCATGAACGCAAAGCGAAGGATTACAATATTTGTTGTTTGAAAAGAGTATACTTTTCTTGATGGTGGGCCAAATATAGTAATTTGAAAAGTAACCGATTCTTAAATTTTTCCAAAAAAAGCAAAATACCTAAGCCAAATCAGATTTTTTAAAGAATAAACCTCTAGTTGTTTATTTTATTTACAAATCATTAACTTTTCATTTACATTCTTAGCTGCATTTCTATATGAAAAAGATAGGATTTAGTCCTTTTAGTGTAATCATTTTTTATGCAGACTTTAAAAATTAGTCTTAAAAATGCTCCAGAGGAGCATTACAGCCACAATAAACTTCTCTAATATTCAATGTAAAGGGCTAGAAATTAACTAAGACGAATCTTTATATTTCTCCTGTTATCATGATATTTTCTTTCACGCCTTTATTTTTGAGCATTCTAAAGTGTGACCGAACTGCATGATAAAACGGATAGGAAGTATAAGGAAGATCGTATTCTTGCGCGTAACGCATAATAATTGGTGTTATATAAGGATAATAAGTATGTCCGACACCTGGAAAAAGATGATGCGCAACATGATGTGTAAAGCCTCCGTATAAAAAATTCGCCAATTTACTATTGGTACTGAAATCTTTAGTAACAATCATTTGATGCATTGCCCAAGTTGCTGATAAATTTCCATCTTCATCCGTTTCAGGAAAATGTGCATCTTCATCTACATGTGTTGACACGAGTGCGACAACTCCCAACATACTGCCGCACAAATGCATCGAAAACCAGCCTGCTAAAACTATATACCAAGGTTGCTTTAATACAATCATGGGAATAAAAAGCAGATAAATCAGGTTGACCGCTTTTGCTAAAAACAGTTTGTATATTTCTTTTTGCGGAATGTTCTCGACTACTTTTTTTACATAATTATTTCTCTTTCCAAAAAAGTCTTTGAAATCACGAATATAAATCCAATTTAAGCTGTACAGCGGATAAATAAACCACATATAAATATGCTGATATTTATGATAATTGAACAATGGACTGTTTGGAAAAATCCTTATGATGTCACTTTGCTTAATATCAATGTCCCAATCGGGAACATTTGGATATGCATGATGAAGATTGATATGTCGCCTTGTCCAAAGCCAATGATTACCACCAAAAAGCTCCAGCACATACATAAACTATTCATTATGTTTTGATTTTTTAAATAAGGCTCCATGCGCAGCGTCATGAAAGGCATTTATAAAAAGTACGATCATAGTTATACCGCACAAAATATAGAAAAAGAATAATAAAGGGGTACTATTTCCAAACAGTAGAATACAAGTATAAGAGGAAAAGAAAAGTACCAAAAGTCCTAACGACTTAATAATGTTGAATAGGTACAAAGATGAGTTTTGTAATACCGTTTCGTTCACTTCTGTGCGCAACTTCTTAAAAAAATCATCAGTACCGGCTTTAAGATACACCGGGCGTTTTAATTTTTCCATAATGGTTTTGACTAGAAATTCTTACATCAAATTTAATAAAAAAAAAGTTAAAACACACGAAAACAAAGCATTACAAAACTCAAAAAAGACTATCTTTTTATATCGAAAACAAAAAAACCGTTCTATTGAACGGCTTTAAATATTCAGATTTTATATTTTACGCTCTAACTCTTTTCATTATTGCTTCAATTTGGGCCTGTGAAATTTCAGGGTTTGCTCCTGGAGCTTCGGCAACCAAACCACCAACTGCACATGCAAAATCAATAGCATTTTGCGGCTCTTTACCAGTGAGCAGTGATGTAATTAAGGCTGCTAAAAATGAATCTCCTGCGCCTACTGTATCAGCTACTTTTACTGGATAACCGACATTTTCATACAATTGTCCTTCCCACATTAATAAAGCACCGTCTTTACCTCTAGTGACACACATGGCTTTTACTTTTGTTCGCTCGGCAGCAAACTGCATATTTTCTTCTAAACTTGAAAAAGGAGAATTCATTACGGAAGTAATTTCTAATAATTCTTCGTCATTAAATTTTACAAAATCAGCCGTATTCATTAGATGTTCTATAATTTCATAGGTATAATGAGGTTTTCTTAAATTGACATCAAAAACTTTGTAAACACTTGATTTCAATAGTTCGTCAAGCGAATTTCTTGATACTTGATCTCGACAAACTAAACTGCCGTATATTAAAACATCAGCATTAGCAGCTAATTCTTTGGCTGAATCATTCAATACAATTTTATCCCAAGCTGATGGATATTTTATTTCATAACTTGCAGATCCTTGCTCGTTTAATGTAACGTTTACTAATCCTGTTGCAAATTCTTCTGATTTAAAAATAGCCGCAGTTTCAAGTCCTAGACTTTTTACATAATCAATAATTGCTTCTCCATCTGCGTCCTTTCCTACACAACTGATCATGGCCGATTCGCATCCTAATGTTTTCATTCGCATTGCAACATTAAGAGGTGCACCGCCAATTTTTCTTTCATTGACAAAAACATCCCAAAGCACTTCACCATAGGCCACTGCCTTAAGTTTTTTTATATTGCTCATTGTTAATTTGTTTACTATTACTACTATTCAAGTGGTATAATCGAAAACGCAGAAAATGTGATTTTCTTTCCTTCTGCGATTAATCGTTATCTTTTTATGAAAAAAGGATATTATAAAAATAAGATATTTTTTGGGATGAATTATATTCTGAATCTTTAAAAAAGTGAACTCAACCTCCAAATAATTATGATAATCCTGAGACATAAAGAGCTGTTATTACAAAATGATATAGAACAAAAAAAACCGCTCAATTGAGCGGTTTTAAACAAAAATTCAAATCTAATAAGTACGTAAACTTGAAATTTGGGATCGATTTTTTTACTTTTCTAAAGCTATTGCATCGAAACGATAATGAATTCGCTTCTTCTGTTTAGTTGATGTTCTTCTTCTGTACAATTTACATTATCGGAACATTTATTAACCAATTGACTTTCACCATAACCTCGTCCAGTTAATCTAGCTGGGGAAATTCCTTGTTTTACCAACCAGTCAATAGTTGCTTTTGCTCTTTTGTTAGACAAAGTCAGATTGTATTTTTCAGTCTGTCTGCTGTCAGTATGCGAGCGAACATCTATTTTCATCGCTGGGTATTGCTTCATTACGGCTAAAACTTTCTCTAACTCAAAAGCAGCTTCTTTGCGAATAAATGATTTATCTAAATCAAAATAAATAATAGGAATATTTAAGGTTTTCGCTAGATCTGTTCCAATACCAATTTCTTTAATCTGTTTTTCGAGCTTAATATCCAGTTTTGATTTATCATCTGTCGGCTGAATTAGAATTGGTGTTTCGCTGGTTTCATAGTTTTCCTTCGCTGCTCTTACATGATAAGTTGTATTGCATTTTACTTGAAATTTGTAAGTTCCATCAGTACCTGAAGTTACTGCTGTGATTTGTTGAAATTTATCATCAAGCAAAATTACTTTTGCTCCACTTAAAACTTCATTGGTTTGAGAATCTCTAATAACTCCTGATAACTCTTTTTCGCAATTTAATTTTCTAGTTTCTACAAATTTGTAAATATCATCACTGCCATTCCCTCCATCTTTATTTGATGAGAAAAAACCTTTTCTGGTATTGTTGTCTATTACAAAGGCAAAATCATCAAATTTTGTATTTACAGGTTCTCCGATATTCTGAACTGGACCAAAAGAAGCATCGTCATTAATTTTTGCTGTAAATATGTCTAAACCTCCTAATCCCGGACGCCCATCAGTGGCAAAGTAAAGTTCATTATCTCCTGCTATAAAAGGAAATGTTTCTCTGCCTTCGGTATTAATTGCCGCGCCAAGATTTTCGGGTTTCCCAAATGTACCATCACTATTAATTGCAACACTATACAAATCAGATTGTCCTAAACTTCCCGGCATATCCGATGCAAAATACAATTTCTTCTCGTCTGCACTTAAAGCGGGATGTGCTGTGCTGTATTGATCACTATTAAATGGCAATTCGACAACATTTGTCCATTTATCATTGACCAAATCGGCTTTATACAATTTTAATAAAGTAACTCTCTTCTCATCCTTCCCTTTTTTCCCTTTTAAAAAATTATTTCTTGTGAAATACATTGTTTTTCCATCTTTGGTAAAAACAGGAGTAGATTCGTTAAATTTCGAATTAATTTTTTTGTCAAATCGAACGGGCTCTTCGAGACTTCCATCAGCTTTTAACTGTGCAGCATATAAATTTGTAAAAGACTTGTTTGTCCATTTAAATGTTGATCGTGTTACATTTCCTGTATCGCGAGCAGAAGCAAATATTAATTTATTGTTTAAAAGTGTGCTTCCGTAATCTGATTGTTTTGAATTAATGCCGGCATCAGCAATTATAAATCTTCCTGAATTGGCTTTAATCTGCTCTAAATAATTTTTATTTTTTTCAAATAAAACTCCTCTTGTATCTGTTTTAACTTTCTCATTAAAGGCTTCGAGCATTTTATCTGCTTTAGCATAATCACCAATAGATTTTAGTGTTTGTGCATAACGATAATAGTATTCTGGTTCTTGCTGATTGTTTAAAGAAAATAAGGCATCGTACCATTTTGCAGCTTTGGCAAGCTCTGCATTAAAATAATAAGCGTTCCCCAATCTTTGAAACATTTTTTCGTCTTTATACCCTTTATCGGCCACTTTTTCATAGATCGAAATGGCGTCTATATAAGCATACTGATTGTAATCTTTCTCGGCTTTATTTAAAACTCCTTTTTGTGCTGCGGCATTAAAACTTATTGCAGACAAAAAAACGGTGCAAATTATATTTTTAATTTTCATAATTAGAAGAATCTTGGTGAAGTAATTCGGCCATATTTGTTTATAAATTCGAAACGAAGAAATATCTCATGTGAACCTGAATTATAGTTCACTAATTTGGTTGTTTCGCGATCATATGCATAACCTAAATACAAGCCGTCAGTAATTTGAAATCCTGCTAATGCACTTACAGAAGCACTCCATCTATAGGCTAATCCGATAACAAACTTCTCATTAAACATAAAATTTGCCGATGCATCAACTTGAAGCGGAGAACCTTCGACCATTTTAGTCATAACAGCGGGTTTGAATTTAATCATCTCATAACGATCTAAATTGAATACATAACCTGCAATTAAATAATAGTTAATTCTGTCTTTATAAATAGAAACATCATTGTCGTCATAACGATTCGTTTGAATAAAGTTAGGAATCGACAAACCTACGTAAGCTTTATCTGTATGCCAGTAAACACCTGCTCCAATATTGGGCGTGAATTTATTTTCAAAATCCTGAAACTGGGGATCTCCTTGATCTTCCGGCGTTAGTTTTGTGGGATCAAGCTTAAATAAATTTGCTGATCCTTTTATACCAAAAGAAAGTTTTGCTGTTGCAGATGTTGGTATTGAATAGGAAAAGTCTGCAGCTAAGTTGTTTTCATTTGTAGGACCTATTTTATCATTTATTAATGAAACTCCTAATCCTACATTACTGCCTATTGGAGTATTTATAGAAAAACTGCTGGTTTCTGGCGCACCATCTAATCCAACCCACTGGGTGCGATATAATCCAAAAACACTCATAACACCACGTGAACCGGCATATGCGGGATTTATATTAATGGTATTATACATGTATTGTGTAAACTGTGCATCTTGCTGTGCAAAACTGGCAGCGGAACAAAACAATAAAACTAAAACTAATTTTCTCATTGATTTTATTTTAAATAATGGCTTAGCTGTTCACTAAGCCATTTAAATTGTACAGAATATTATTTGGTTAGGTATAAATACCCCGCTTCTTGCTGTGCGTTAGACTGCTTATCTTTATATCTAATGATGTAATAATAAGTTCCTTCTGGCAATCCGTCTGAATCTTTAACAGTAACACGACCTTCTGAAACACCTCTAAAAGCAATGTCGTTATTATTATAATGATCTCTTTCGAATACTAAAACTCCCCAACGGTTGTAAATCTGTACAGTATTTTCAGGATAACATTCTATACCTTGTATATAGAATCTTTCGTTTTTATTATCTCCATTTGAAGAAACGGCATTATAAACTTTAATAACACAGCCGCTTAATCCTAAAACAGTTGGTTTCTCACCTTTAAGATCACTAGAATCTGATTTGTCCGAAACAGTTATTCCGCTCTTTGTACTTCCTGATACAATTGCCTGATTACTGATACTTCCAGAATTCACATCGGCTTGAGTTAAAGTATACGTTCCACTAATTGAAGACATATCACTTTGACCAGCTGCCAAATTAATTGGGCCTCCATTCATTAAAATTCCAGGTAAAGGATCTGAAACTTGGATATTTTCAAGATCAGCGTTACCAGTATTTGTTATTGCAAAACTGTATGTTAAAGTTTCACCAGCTTCGGCATAACCATTATTATTGCTGTCATTTAACTCAACTGTTTTTATAATCGAAATTTCTGGAACTTCAACAAAAACCTTAGCTGTTGCAGTAGTACAATTAGACTGATTTGCTTTTTCACATATTTGATATGTTACTGTATAATTTCCTCCTTTTGTACTTGGTGCTACATCAATTGTACCATCGGCATTTAATGTAATTCCTTTTGGAAGATCTAAACCTTTTATAATAACATCAGCAGGTTTAACGGGAACGCCGTTTAACTTATCATTATCAAGTACATTAATTACTTTTGATGAACCGTTTAGTCCATTAGCTAAAGCTGCATCATCATCATTTGATGCATTAATCCCAAACGTAGGCATTGCATTACAACCAGATATTGCAGATGGATAGTTTACAACAACTGTCTTTGTAGGATTCAAGCTAAACTGCATTTTAACAGCTGGTCTTGTTAATTCAAAACCATCATTTCCTTCAATCCATTGTCCGCCTACTAATATCCATCCTGGCCAATCTGTTGCTTTTTTATTTGCATCAACAATTGCACCCGGCCATAAAACGCTTCCGTTTAAAGGCATATTGGTTTGAGTTGCTACAATTTTGTTCGCGCTGTCTATCCAATTAATCGTTAATAATCCTGTTGGAACAAAATTATCTCCTGTAACAGTATACGAAACATACGGCGCATTATCTGAACAATAGCTATTTGTTGTAACTGTCATTGTTGGTGCCTCAACTGTAACTAAAACTACAGCTGAAGTACAATTTGAAGCATTGGCTTTCTCACAAATTTCGTACGTCAACGAATAATCTCCAGCTGGTGCATTAGGAGACAATTCTACTGTGCCGTCAGGTTTAAGCGTTAACATCCCTTTTGGATCTGATGTCAATACGCCTAACTTAATATCAGAAATTACTACTGGTGTATTATTTAAAAGATCATTATCCAGTACGTTAACCACTGTTATTGTCTTATCAATCCCTACAACAGAAGGTATTACATCATTCTTTGCATCTAGAATCGTTTTTTCTACTTTAATTGTTACTTTTCCTAGACTTGAAATTGCACCGTTATTATCCGTTGCGATAAAAGTAAAGATGTCATTTCCTGAAAATGCTCCACTTGGCGCATAAGTCAACCTGCCGACTTCTAAAGGTGTCAAAACTTGATTTATTGTTACTGGAACTCCATCTAACGCTAAAATTCCATTTGATGGCAAACTTAAAACAGTATAATCTGCTATAGTTCCGTCTGTATCTGTTCCTTTTAAAGCACTAATAGCTGTTACTCCTGCTCTTGACGGAATACCTGTGGTAATAATATCTTCTACTATTGGTGCATTATTTCCAACTGGAATTGTAATTGTTCCTGCTGTTAATGCTGTTGCAAAAAGGTCATCAGTTGCTGTAAAAGTAAAAGTATCAATTCCTGTAAATGTTCCACTTGGATCATAAGTAAGAGTTCCTGCCTCCAAAGGTGTTAATACTTGATTTACTGTTACTGGAACTCCGCCAACAGCCAAAACGCCATGAGATGGTAATGTCAAAATAGTATAACTTGCAATAGTTCCATCAATATCATTTGCCTGTAAAGCTTTTATTCCCGTTGCTTCTGATGTCGAAGAAATGATAGAATTTATATCATTTCTTACCACTGGAGCATCATTTACCGCTTTAACAGTTATGTTCACAGTGACAGTATTTCCGTCAACTGTTCCATCGTTTACTTTATAAGTAAAACTATCTGCTAATGTTTCAGTTCCGTCGTGAGTATAAGAAAAAGATCCATCAGCATTAAAAGTTAAAGTTCCATGAGTTGGCCCAGTAACTAAAACGGCAGTCAAAGTATCTCCTTCTACATCTGTATCATTTACTAAAACACCTGGTGACGCAATTGTTAAAGTTTCTCCTTCCGCAACAATGTACGTGTCATTATCTGCAACTGGTTTATCATTTACGGCTTTAACTTTTACAGTTATTGTCGCTGATGCTGATACTGCACCTTGATTGTCGTTTACAGTATAACTGATTGGAGTTGTAGTTCCGTTGTAGTTTGCTGCAGGAGTAAAAGTTACAATTCCTGAATTATCTACGCTGTAAGTTCCCTGTCCTGTTACACTGAATGAAGTTTGGATTCCTGCTGTTGCCGGATCTAAATCTACGCTTGCAACATCTATGGTTCCATCAACATCGGTGTCGTTTGCAGTAACATCAATGGTTACAACAGTGTCTTCGTCTGTTTCAGCGTTGTCGTTTACAGCAACTGGTTTATCGTTTACGGCTTTAACTTTTACAGTTATAGTCGCTGATGCTGATACTGCGCCTTGATTGTCGTTTACAGTATAACTGATTGGAGTTGTAGTTCCGTTGTAGTTTGCTGCAGGAGTAAAAGTTACAATTCCTGAATTATCTACGCTGTAAGTTCCCTGTCCTGTTACACTGAATGTCTTTTGCGTTCCTGCTGTGGCCGGATCTAAATCTACACTTGCAACATCTATAGTTCCGTCTACATCAGTGTCGTTTGCAGTAACATCAATGGTTACAACAGTGTCTTCGTCTGTTTCAGCGCTGTCGTTTACAGCAACTGGTTTGTCGTTTACGGCTTTAACTTTTACAGTTATAGTCGCTGATGCTGATACGGCGCCTTGATTGTCGTTTACAGTATAGTTAATTGGAGTTGTAGTTCCGTTGTAGTTTGCTGCAGGAGTAAAAGTTACAATTCCTAAATTATCTACGCTGTAAGTTCCCTGTCCTGTTACGCTGAATGAAGTTTGGATTCCTGCTGTTGCCGGATCTAAATCTACGCTTGCAACATCTATGGTTCCATCAACATCAGTGTCATTTGCAGTAACATCAATCGTTACAACAGTGTCTTCGTCGGTTTCAGCGCTGTCGTTTACAGCAACTGGTTTATCATTTACGGCTTTAACTTTTACAGTTATTGTCGCTGATGCTGATACTGCACCTTGGTTGTCTTGTACAGTATAACTGATTGGAGTTGTAGTTCCGTTGTAGTTTGCTGCAGGAGTAAAAGTTACAATTCCTGAATTATCTACGCTGTAAGTTCCCTGTCCTGTTACACTGAATGAAGTTTGGATTCCTGCTGTTGCCGGATCTAAATCTACGCTTGTAACATCTATGGTTCCATCAACATCGGTGTCATTTGCAGTAACATCAATCGTTACAACAGTGTCTTCGTCGGTTTCAGCGCTGTCGTTTACAGCAACTGGTTTGTCGTTTACGGCTTTAACTTTTACAGTTATTGTCGCTGATGCTGATACTGCGCCTTGATTGTCGTTTACAGTATAACTGATTGGAGTTGTAGTTCCATTGTAGTTTGCTGCAGGAGTAAAAGTTACAATTCCTAAAGCATCTACGCTGTAAGTTCCCTGTCCTGTTACGCTGAATGTCGTTTGGATTCCTGCTGTTGCCGGATCTAAATCTACGCTTGCAACATCTATAGTTCCGTCTACATCGGTGTCATTTGCAGTAACATCAATAGTTACAACAGTATCTTCGTCTGTTTCAGCGTTGTCGTTTACAGCAACTGGTTTATCATTTACGGCTTTAACTTTTACAGTTATAGTCGCTGATGCTGATACTGCGCCTTGATTGTCTTGTACAGTATAATTAATTGGAGTGGTTGTTCCGTTGTAGTTTGCTGCAGGAGTAAAAGTTACAATTCCTGAATTATCTACGCTGTACGTTCCCTGTCCTGTTACACTGAATGAAGTTTGGATTCCTGCTGTTGCCGGATCTAAATCTACGCTTGCAACATCTATAGTTCCGTCTACATCGGTGTCATTTGCAGTAACATCAATGGTTACAACAGTATCTTCGTCTGTTTCAGCGTTGTCGTTTACAGCAACTGGTTTGTCGTTTACGGCTTTAACTTTTACAGTTATTGTCGCTGATGCTGATACTGCGCCTTGATTGTCGTTTACAGTATAACTGATTGGAGTTGTAGTTCCATTGTAGTTTGCTGCAGGAGTAAAAGTTACAATTCCTAAAGCATCTACGCTGTAAGTTCCCTGTCCTGTTACGCTGAATGTCGTTTGGATTCCTGCTGTTGCCGGATCTAAATCTACGCTTGCAACATCTATAGTTCCGTCTACATCGGTGTCATTTGCAGTAACATCAATAGTTACAACAGTATCTTCGTCTGTTTCAGCGTTGTCGTTTACAGCAACTGGTTTATCATTTACGGCTTTAACTTTTACAGTTATAGTCGCTGATGCTGATACTGCGCCTTGATTGTCTTGTACAGTATAATTAATTGGAGTGGTTGTTCCGTTGTAGTTTGCTGCAGGAGTAAAAGTTACAATTCCTGAATTATCTACGCTGTACGTTCCCTGTCCTGTTACACTGAATGAAGTTTGGATTCCTGCTGTTGCCGGATCTAAATCTACGCTTGCAACATCTATAGTTCCGTCTACATCGGTGTCATTTGCAGTAACATCAATAGTTACAACAGTATCTTCGTCTGTTTCAGCGTTGTCGTTTACAGCAACTGGTTTATCATTTACGGCTTTAACTTTTACAGTTATAGTCGCTGATGCTGATACTGCGCCTTGATTGTCTTGTACAGTATAATTAATTGGAGTGGTTGTTCCGTTGTAGTTTGCTGCAGGAGTAAAAGTTACAATTCCTGAATTATCTACGCTGTAAGTTCCCTGTCCTGTTACACTGAATGAAGTTTGGATTCCTGCTGTTGCCGGATCTAAATCTACGCTTGCAACATCTATGGTTCCGTCTACATCGGTGTCATTTGCAGTAACATCAATGGTTACAACAGTGTCTTCGTCTGTTTCAGCGTTGTCGTTTACAGCAACTGGTTTATCATTTACGGCTTTAACTTTTACAGTTATTGTCGCTGATGCTGATACTGCGCCTTGATTGTCATGTACAGTATAACTGATTGGTGTGGTTGTTCCGTTGTAGTTTGCTGCAGGAGTAAAAGTTACAACTCCTAAAGCATCTACGCTGTACGTTCCCTGTCCTGTTACACTGAATGAAGTTTGGATTCCTGCTGTTGCCGGATCTAAATCTACGCTTGCAACATCTATAGTTCCGTCTACATCGGTGTCATTTGCAGTAACATCAATGGTTACAACAGTGTCTTCGTCTGTTTCAGCGCTGTCGTTTACAGCAACTGGTTTGTCATTTACGGCTTTAACTTTTACAGTTATTGTCGCTGATGCTGATACTGCACCTTGATTGTCTTGTACAGTATAACTGATTGGAGTTGTAGTTCCGTTGTAGTTTGCTGCAGGAGTAAAAGTTACAATTCCTGAATTATCTACGCTGTAAGTTCCCTGTCCTGTTACACTGAATGAAGTTTGGATTCCTGCTGTTGCCGGATCTAAATCTACGCTTGTAACATCTATGGTTCCATCAACATCGGTGTCGTTTGCAGTAACATCAATGGTTACAACAGTGTCTTCGTCGGTTTCCGCGTTGTCGTTTACAGCAACTGGTTTATCGTTTATGGCTTTAACTTTTACAGTTATAGTCGCTGATGCTGATACTGCGCCTTGATTGTCATGTACAGTATAACTGATTGGAGTTGTCGTTCCGTTGTAGTTTGCTGCAGGAGTAAAAGTTACAATTCCTGAATTATCTACGCTGTAAGTTCCCTGTCCTGTTACACTGAATGTCTTTTGCGTTCCTGCTGTTGCAGGATCTAAATCTACGCTTGCAACATCTATAGTTCCGTCTACATCGGTGTCGTTTGCAGTAACATCAATAGTTACAACAGTGTCTTCGTCTGTTTCAGCGTTGTCGTTTACAGCAACTGGTTTATCGTTTACGGCTTTAACTTTTACAGTTATAGTCGCTGATGCTGATACGGCGCCTTGATTGTCGTTTACAGTATAACTGATTGGAGTTGTAGTTCCGTTGTAGTTTGCTGCAGGAGTAAAAGTTACAATTCCTAAAGCATCTACACTGTAAGTTCCCTGTCCTGTTACACTGAATGAAGTTTGGATTCCTGCTGTTGCCGGGTCTAAATCTACGCTTGCAACATCTATGGTTCCGTCAACATCGGTGTCGTTTGCAGTAACATCAATGGTTACAACAGTGTCTTCGTCTGTTTCAGCGTTGTCGTTTACAGCAACTGGTTTGTCGTTTACGGCTTTAACTTTTACAGTTATAGTCGCTGATGCTGATACTGCACCTTGATTGTCTTGTACAGTATAACTGATTGGAGTTGTAGTTCCGTTGTAGTTTGCTGCAGGAGTAAAAGTTACAATTCCTGAATTATCTACGCTGTACGTTCCCTGTCCTGTTACACTGAATGAAGTTTGGATTCCTGTTGTTGCCGGATCTAAATCTACGCTTGTAACATCTATGGTTCCATCTACATCGGTGTCATTTGCAGTAACATCAATAGTTACAACAGTGTCTTCGTCGGTTTCAGCGTTGTCGTTTACAGCAACTGGTTTATCATTTACGGCTTTAACTTTTACAGTTATAGTCGCTGATGCTGATACTGCACCTTGATTGTCGTTTACAGTATAATTAATTGGAGTTGTAGTTCCGTTGTAGTTTGCTGCAGGAGTAAAAGTTACAATTCCTGAATTATCTACGCTGTAAGTTCCCTGTCCTGTTACACTGAATGAAGTTTGGATTCCTGCTGTTGCCGGATCTAAATCTACGCTTGTAACATCTATAGTTCCATCAACATCAGTGTCATTTGCAGTAACATCAATAGTTACAACAGTGTCTTCGTCTGTTTCAGCGCTGTCGTTTACAGCAACTGGTTTATCGTTTACGGCTTTAACTTTTACAGTTATTGTCGCTGATGCTGATACTGCGCCTTGATTGTCATGTACAGTATAATTAATTGGAGTTGTAGTTCCGTTGTAGTTTGCTGCAGGAGTAAAAGTTACAATTCCTGAATTATCTACGCTGTAAGTTCCCTGTCCTGTTACACTGAATGAAGTTTGGATTCCTGCTGTTGCCGGATCTAAATCTACGCTTGCAACATCTATGGTTCCATCAACATCGGTGTCGTTTGCAGTAACATCAATGGTTACAACAGTGTCTTCGTCTGTTTCAGCGTTGTCGTTTACAGCAACTGGTTTGTCGTTTACGGCTGTAACTGTTACAGTTATTGTAGCACTATTAGAAATAAAACCATCTTTGTCGTTTACAGTATAATTAATTGCTGTTGCAACTCCGTTATAATTCGCTGCTGGAGTAAAAGTTACAACTCCTAAAGCATCTACACTGTAAGTTCCCTGCCCTGTTACGCTGAATGTAGTTTGGATTCCTGCTGTTGCTGGATCTAAATCTACGGTTGCAACGTCTATAGTTCCGTCAGGATCCGTGTCGTTTGCAGTAACATTGATAGTCACAGGTGTGTCCTCGTTAGTCGTTTTTGTATCGTTTAACGCTGTTGGTCTTTTTACTGGATATTGCGAACTTTCATTATTTGTAAGATCTGGATCTTCTTCTATTCCAGTAATTGAGGCAATATTATTGTGATCTCCAGTCGCTTTTAAAGTTCCTCTCACTGTTAAAGTGGCGCTTGCTCTATTACCAAGTGTTCCAATATTCCAAACACCAGTCCCAGTATTATAAGTTCCTACTGATGGACTTGCAGATGTAAAAGTATATCCTGAAGGTAATAAATCATTTACTTTTACTCCGGTTGCTCCATATGGACCAGCATTGCTTGCTGTAATAGTAAAAACGGCTTCGTCTCCTACTTTTTTAGGAGTTCCAACTACTTCTTTCTTTACCGATAAATCTGCACCATAGCTTGCTGTAATTACATCTACAAATACTCCCGAATCATATTGTCCATCACCAACATCTGCAATTGCAATTTTAAAATCATAAGTAGCTCCTGGAGTAAGTCCAGTTAAATCATAAGAAAGCATTTTTGTCAATCCATTATATTCAACAAATACCGGTTTTACAGCAGTACCAGTATTTTTAGCTCCAGTATTAGTGTGACCATTATTTATATAATAAGCAGTCTGACCTAAATCTGTTGTAGGTGTTCCTGTTGCATCTTTTGAAACTCCAAGAACCCCTCCGTTAACTGAATTTACAGAAATTTCTCTATCGCTCGATGGTAATTTTGCAATATTTTTTGTCCCTGTTATTCCTGGTCCAGAAATAAAAAAACCAAATACATCGTTGTACTTACTTCCTACAAAATCTGGATATTCCTCTGATCCAAACTGAAAAAAGATACGAATAGCCGTCATCTTAGCATCTAATGTAACCTTGAAGGTATATACAACAGCATCATTATTTGCATCAGCGTTTAGCGTTGCCAAATCTGGATCTATTGGTGTCCTTCTTGTTGGCTCATTACTCACACTTAGTTTTGCGTTTTTAGCCGCTAAATCATCACTTGCGAGACCTGTAGAAAATAAAATACCATTACTAATTGCTAGTCCAGCAGGAATTCCTCCTGAGAAAAGAGCAATTTGTTTAGTTCTATCCCCTTTTACTAATATGGGATTACTTAAAACAACACCGCTTCCGTCTAATGTGCTCAATATAACAGCATCATTAGGGCCTGCACTATGGGTGGTCTGAGTTTGTGAATACCCGCTGACTCCAATAGTCAATGATAGGAGCATAAAAAAAGGAAGAATCAGAAGTCGATCCAAATTCCTTTCTTTATTCCTAAATAAAATTTTAAAAAAAGTAAAGTTCACCATATAGTAAATAATTAAAATTCCACAAAATAGTCCTCAGAAATAATCTATTATTCCTGAATTTGTTATATATAATCGGGGTTAAAACCTGTAAACGATTTCAGTTTTATTAATTAATATGCCCCAGTTTTGATGCTTCACGCACCATCCCTGCAACATTGCTGACATCGAGTTTGTTAAAAATGTTTTTTCTGTGATTTTCTACCGTATTAACGGCCAGCTGCAGTTGTTTAGCAATATCTGCTGTAGTAAATTCTCTAATTATTAACTGCATAATTAAAAGCTCTTTTGGAGTTAGAGTAATTGCAGTTCCAATTCGGTTTTGTTTTGCTAAAAACGAGTAATCTTCCGGCAGATAAATTCCGCCTTCCCATACTAATTTTATTGCTTCAAGAAGTTCTTCAATATCTTGATTTTTGTTTACATATCCTTTCACGCCCATAGCCAAAAGGTTTTCGACTAAAATTGGACTCGAAAGTGATGTAAAAGCGATTACGCTTAAATCTGGATGATTTTTATTGAGGTATTTATAAATTTCTAATCCTTGAACATCATTTGCAACTAAGTCGACTATAATCAAATCTAATTGCGAATGTTCTTCAATTTTGGCATATAAGTCTAATTTATTGGTAGCATAAAAAAGGACTTCTAAATCTTTTTGCTGCGAAAAGAAACTGTTAAGACCTGTACATACGATAGGCTGGTCTTCAAAAAAAGCAATGTGTATCATGATACAAAATAGGGGCAAATTTTTTATTAAATAAATAGCGGTTTTCCCTATTTCGGCAAGATAATTTTGAAGGTGCAGCCTGCGGATTCATTATTAAAAACATCAAGACTGCCTTTATTTTTCAGCATTAATTCTTGACATAAATACAAGCCAATTCCAAACCCAGATTCGAGATTAGTGCCAAGTCCCGGATTTATACTTTTTTTGAACAATTTATCAATTTTTTTAGGCTCAACACCTTTTCCAAAATCTTTTATTATAATCTCGTTATTCTCATATTCAATAATAATCACGCTGTTTTCATAACTAAATTTAATAGCGTTATTGATTATATTTCTAAGTACAATACTTAAAACTGTAGGATTAAAAACAATAGTCGTTTCTCTTAAAACTCGATTTTCGACTTGAATGTTCTTTGCTTTTAATTGATGTGACAATTCTTTCTTTGCTCTGCTGATAAGTTCAACTAATTTAATTTCGCTATTATTTGAAACAGTCGTTATCAACTCTGCTTTTGCCCAATCGAGCAAGCTAGTAAGCATTCCGTCCGCCTGTTCTAATTGCTGATTTATTGACTTAATGTATAAAGACACCGTTTTATTTTCACTGCTGAGGACTTCCTCATTATCCAACAGCACTTTTAGTGTCGTAATAGGTTCTTTAAAGTCATGAGAAATAACCGTAAAAATCTTTTGATGAAGTAAATTAAGACGCTTTAACTCCTTATTTTTATCTTCAATCTCTGCTTTCTGCAATTTCAGTTTTTCATTATTTAACTTTTGTTTTCTAGTCAATACAAAAATGCAGTATAGCAAAATGACTAATAAACTAATTCCGATTAACGAAGCAACGAGTGCTGCTTTTTGTTTTTGCAGTTTTATTTCTTTCGAATTATTTATTCTTTTTAAATTCTTGTTTTGTTGGTCTTTAAGTTTAATTTTATTTGCTGTCTGAAAGGAATCTATCCGAATATTTCTAGTTTGTATATCTTCAATTCCAACTAATCTATCCAGTTTCTCAAATGTTTTATGCGCAGCTTCATATTCACCATGTTCTACCAGAATTTCTCGCAGCGTTCTAATAGCGTTAATTTTATTTTCCAAAGCATCACAACTGTCTGCGATTCTAACACTTTCGGTTATGGTTCTCTTTGCTCTATCCAATTGATTTCTTCTACTGTAAATGCGAGCTGTCTTTACATAAACTTCTGAAAGCTTACAACGATCATATTTCTTTGCTGCTGCTTCTGCCAGTAAAAATTCTTCTGTACTCTTTTTATAATCATAATTTACATAATGATAGTATCCACAAATTAAATGCAAAACAATATATTCGTGAGCTCTATTGGGCAAAGCAAACTTGTCTTTACATAAATCTGCATAATAAAATGCCTTTTTATACTCTTTTTGAGTAAAGTGTAAATCAGACAAAAGGAATAAACTTTTGTGGTATATGCTTTCGGCATTCTTTCCTTCTACCCTTGAAGCAACTGCTTTTTCCAGAACATTTATTGCATCAGAAGTTCTTGCAATTTGACTGTAGTAATTTCCTTGAAAAAAAAGTAAAAGCTGAAGTTCAAAACCGCTTAACTTATTTTTTTCTAAATGATTTTGAATCAAAAAACCAATACTATCAAGTTGCTTTTCGTTGTTCAGCCTGTTTAAATTAGTACGAAGCTGCTGAACCGCAGGACTCACTTCTTGTGCACATACATAGGAAGAATAAAGAAATAATAATAAAACTATTCTCTTCAAAAAATTATGTATCGTACAGATAGAAAACATAAAATCTACGTATTGGGGTGGTATTTTTTAATTGAAAAAAAAATCAAATAAACATTAAAAAACATACAGAAGAGAATGCTTAAAAGTCAGCAATTAAAAGCATTATTAGTAATCCCTTCTTATATTTCGCCGCCAAATGTAACTGAAAAAAAAAGCTGTGAATAGTCAATTCGGACATTTTTTAATGGGTTAGTTCAAGTGTTTTATTTGACAGAAAAAAACTATTTTTTAATCAGATTTACTTTTGTCAAAATATTTAAAATCAAACATTTAAAAAAAAGTTCTTAGAATGATAAAACTTACAAAATAAACTCTTTTAAATCTTTTTTTGGAAAAAAACTATTCTTGAACTTCGCTAAAACGTACTTCTGAGGGTAACTTCCCGAATCTTTTCTTAAAACTTGCAGCAAATCGGCCTGCTGAATCATAACCAGTTAAAAGCGCGATATTTTGAATATGAATATCTGTTTTTTCTATCAGCTGCATCGCCAACAACATATTTTTCTCTTTATGATATTGCAGCATCGAAAAACCAAAGACAATTTTAAAATTAGATTTTAACTTCGTACTTGAGGTATTTACTTCTTTTGCTATACTTTCGATACCAACAAACGGAAGGTGTAAGTTGTGCAGAATTATTTTTTCGGCTTTTGCAACCTGATGGTATTCAAGGTTACCTAACGAAATATTGTCGGTTATACGGCTGTCATTAAAAGCATTATTGAAAAATGCCGTCATCAATTTCATCGATCTTTTCTTTATGTTCAGATTTTCGGTTCCATCAGCATCTCCCTTATCTATTAATTCAGATAATTTCGCTCCCATTTCATGAGCTTTTGGAACAATATCTAACCAAGTATAAGATCCTTTATTTCCGTTTAAAAAGTTCTTTAATGCCTTTTTTTCTTTGACTTTTTTAGACATTAAATTTTTATGAGCCCAATCTTTTGTAATCGCAAAACTAAAAAATCTGCCTGTTGTGCCTTTATAAAAATAGCTCGAAATTTCAGTATCTGGTTTACTAAAAGTCCAACATGTGCTTAACAGCGTAACTTCTTCAGTATCTTTCAATTGAAATTTATATTCGAAAACAGAAAAAGTAAGCAAATAATATTCACTTGATTCCTGTTTATCAAAATACGATTTTGTGACAATATTTTCTTTAACATTCATAAACGTAGCAAGAAGCCAAAAACCGTCTTCAATTTCACGATAGTACATTTTTACCTTACAAAGTGGTGTTTCTAAAGAAAAAAACTTTTTTAAATGCGTATGATTCATGCCGGGCAGTTTTAATAAACTATCCAGCATAATTTTAGGAGAATTAAATAAATAGGGCAATTGAAAAAATCCATCTTTTAGAAGAAAAAGATATTTTTGAACGTGCTTCGGCCAATTATCTAAGGTCATGAATTTTAAAATACTATTAAGAAAACCTAACTTACACAACTCAAATCCTTATGATTTACGAGTGCAAAAATAAAGATACGATCTGTAATAATTGATATTAAAACCAAAAAAAGAACCTCTATTTCTTTGTAAAAAATAGAGGCTTAATAATAATTTTAAAGCATAAATCGATACGTGATTTTTATCAAAAAAGTATTCGTTGGTTTTCTTCCTAAAATCTGAGAATCTAATTCTGTAAATAAGTTTTCATTAGGATTTCCATTTGATGTTATTCCCTGCGACCAAACCAAAAATAATTCGGAACCTGGAATATATTCCCATCGTGCAACTAAATTTGATCGAAACTGCACAAATGAAAAGTCGGGATTATGAATACTATAATCGGTAACTCCATTTGTATCTTCATCTATTTGATAGCTGTTTTTTACCTCATCAAAATGAATCTGATCTGGTTGAAACAAACTTACCCGATCTCCATAATAATAAGCTGTAGGATTTGTAACTTTATTAAAGGAGTTATATCTTCCTCTAGAAATAAAGGGCTGCCCGTAATATTGAATAGTCAAATTTGGATTTATATTATAATCTAGTCGTATTGAAGCGCTTAAAGTATTCTGATTCAAGCTTGCTGTAAGATAACGAGCATCTTTGTTAAAGGCGGCTTGAGTAATATATTGCAGTTTGTTTTTATTTGAAGAAAAACTGGGATTAACAGAAAGCGTAAAAGCATTAACAGGCTGATAAATAAAACCCGCCGCAAATTCTGTGTACGAAAATGAATTATTTTTTCCTTTAGTATCATAAAGTGCAAAATTGTATTTGAACTTTTTTCTGCTGTCTGATGTAATACTGATCGATTTAAAAAACTCTTCTGAATAACGAAATCGAGGTCCGCCCTGTAAAATAGAATTTGAATAATTTAACGGTTTATAAATAGCCAAAGCAACAAAACTCCAATTGTTTTTTAACACAGCATCTAAATTAAGAGTGTATTGCATTTTATTGTAATTTCCTTCAAAATCAAAATTGGAAAGTTCTTCTAAATTTGTTGTGATTTTTCTAAAATGACTAAACGGTTTTAAGGTTTCATAAGATACAAATGCAGTTTGTTTAATTTCATCGGCTTGTCTTAAAAAGCCAATATCATTAAGTTCTAGTTCTGGCGATCTCCAAATTACAGTTCCTTTATATCTCCAGCTGCCAACACTTGCTTTTCCTATTTCAAATTTGCCGCCGGTTCCCGTTAATGATCTTCTTAAAGTATCAACTGAAAGATGTCCGGCATCAACTCTCTGAAATAAATGTGTCATATTTCGTTGTGTTGCTGTAATCGCTTTTTCACTGCCTTCTACTCTGCTCGCAACAAAATTGCCTTTTAAATAATACTTTCTATTTTTCCAGTTGTGCATAAAATCGATTCCAGATGTGTAAGCCGATTTATGCATGAAACTCAAAAAATCAGTTTCTAAATTTCGATTTACAGCCGTAAAAACAGCTCCAAAATAACTGTTCCGATTATTAAAATCTTTTTGAACTCGGCCAACGAAATAATTAGTTAATGGTTCTACAAGCACTTTTGTTGACTGCTTATCATCTTGAACACTTGCATATTCTTTATTGGTAACACTTTCAAGTACTCCTATTGACCAGCCTTTTTTTGTTTTTCCGCTAAATTTTGCTGCTCCTAGAATAGTTGTATTATTAGGAATCGACATAAAAGCTCCTTCTGGAAGATTTGGCTGTCCGTTAGGATTTCGTCCAATTCTGCGAGAATAAAACAAATTGTCCTGATCGTCAGCAAAAGTATAGTTGAAGATATTCTTATTCTCAACAAAAAAAGGTCGTCGTTCATCATAAAAAACTTGAAAACCATCTAAAACTATAGCTGCAGGATCTGCTTCTACCTGCCCAAAATCAGGATTTATTGTTAGGTTTAATGTCAAATCATTCGTAATGCCAATCTTCGCATCCAAACCTCCATTCAGCTTAAAATCATTTCCTGTTTTAAACGGATTTCCTGCTTCTTGTGGATAGGTTTCTAATTTTGAAAGTGCAAAGGGCTGAATTTCTATCTGTCTTTTAGGAGACAAACCTACTAAACCTCTTAACTCTCCAAATTCACTAACCCAGCCCGGCGCATCGAGCGGGATTCTTTGCCAAACGGAACGCTCTTCTGTTCTAAAATATCTTCTCGTAGATTGTAATCCCCAGACTTGTTCTGGTAAATCACTAAATTTTAATTGACTTAACGGAATCTTGATTTCGGCAGTCCATCCTTCATCATCTATATTTGTTTTTAAATACCAAATCGGATTCCAATTTCCATCCCAAGTTTTTCCGTTGTCAGAAATAAAACCATCACTTTTTACACCAGCAACAGAAGCTGCAAATGAAAAACTGGTAAGCTTATCATTGTGACTGCTGATATTAATTTCAATCCAATCGCCCTCAAATCCGTCACGTCTCGATAATCGTTTTACAATTCCTTCAGGATCCTTGTCATAACATCGAAATCCGAAATAAATATAATCTTGATCGTAGACAATCTTGAATTTGGTTTGTTCAATAGGTTCCGTATTTTCATCAGGAAGATTTTCTATATAATCTCCTGTCCAATCTACAATACTCCAACTTTCATCCGTTAAAAGTCCATCAATTACAGGCGGAGCCAAAACACCTAAAGCTTTTGTGGTATAAACCTTTCTATCAACTTTAGGTGCCGTCTGCCCAAAACTTATCTGAAAAAAGAGCAATGCCAAAAATGCAGCATTTCTACAATGCATTATAGTTGTGATCTTTTTTAAATAAAATTTCATCACTAAAAACCTGAATTATTTATTTAATTCCAGAACCCACATTTTCGTCGCAGGTATCGATGTTTTTTTCAACGATGAAAACTTTTCATCTGTCACAACGTTTTTAGCTGAACTGAATCCTTCTGTTCTCTCCATATATTTCTGAAAATCAATCTCCTTAGCATCATTACTCGTATTCATAACACACATAATCGTTTGCTTTTCATCATATCTAAAATAAACGTACAAACCACCAACTGGAACATAATGCATTAATTTCCCTGTGGTTAATGCTGAAGATGTTTTTCTAAAATTGGCTAGTTTTCGAACTAAATCCTGAGTCGATTTTTCATCCTCTGTTAAGCCTTTTCCTGTAAAAGCATTTTTTGCATCAGTACTCCATCCACCCGGAAAATCACTGCGTACCAAACCATCTGGCGCTTTAAATCCTTTAACCAAAACCTCAGAACCATAATACAATTGCGGAATTCCGCGGCAGGTTAACAGCCATTGAAAACCCATTTTTTGTTTCTCAACATTCTCACCCACAACCGAGAAAAAACGAGGCTCATCATGATTATCTAAAAGCAATACTTTTTGCATTGGGTTTTTACTCAAAAAATCACTGCTTAAAGTATAGTATAGTTTATTTACGCCATCTGTCCAGCCAAATGGCTGTGTAAGCGCAGGAATAATTCCGTAATACAAACTCTGAAAATCAACAACTGATGGCAGATTACTTTTAAAAGGCGTTTCTATATTATTTTGTTCAAAATAAGCTTGATTCGCCACACCGTGAACCATGATTTCTCCAAAAATAGATATCTTAGGAAATTCATTTAGAATGGCATCATTACATCTATTTGCAAAATTCAAATCATTGTAAGTATACGTATCTAAACGAACACCATCAATTCCAAATGTTTCAATATGCCAAATACAATTTTGAATTAAAAAGTTTGCCATGTATGGATTATCCTGATTAATATCCGGCATAATTTTATCAAACCAGCCATTGCTCATTTTTTTCTGATCTGATTTTGCTCCATATGGATCAAACAACGGCTGTTCTCTATAACTTGTTTGCGTGTATTCTGGCCAGCGATGCACCCAGTCATTTTCCGGCTGATCTTGTTCTAAAAAATGATAAAGCCCAAAATGATTGTAAACAGCATCAAATATTAATTTCATACCGCGTTTGTGCAGCTGATCACTCAACTCTTTATAGGCTTTATCACCGCCGTAACGAGCATCAATTTTATAATGATCTGTAATTGCATAACCATGTTCTGTGCGGTTCATCATATCATTTTCCATCACTGGTGTAAACCATAAAGCGGTTATTCCTAAACCCTGCAGATAATCTAAATTATTAGTTACACCTTGCAAATCGCCTCCATGACGATCATACATTTGATTTCGGTCTAACGATTGATCTCTCATCCCTTTTACCCGATCATTTGACGGATCACCGTTACTAAAGCGATCTACCATTATTAAATCTATAAAATCTGAAGAATTTACACCTTGTGCATATTCAGTGCCATTTCCCGATCTTCGAGCATTAAGCTGCCAGTTAATTTTTTGTTTTTTTCCGTTTTTAACAACTTCAATCAAAACAGTTCCTGCAAGAGCTTCTGGCAAAATTGTAATATCTACAGCAAGATATTTTTTGTTTGAAAATTGATGTGTTTTCAGAACTTTTATCCCTGAATAATTTATACTTACCTCAGCTGATGAAAAAGCTTCATCTGTACTTCTAATAAGTAATTGTATCGAATTTGTTTTCATTCCTGTCCACCAATTGGTAGGATAAACGTCAATATTTTTGGCATTAACAATACATGTGAAGCACATTAAAACCAAGTAAAAAAAGAATGTTTTTTTCATCTCAAGCTATTTTTAGATTAATATTACAGCCGAAAGGTATTTTTCTTCAGTATTCTAAAAAAGCAACTTATTCAAACAACATTGTTTACGTTGTAAACGACAATTTTGGTTTCAAACAAAAGCACTATTTTTACATGTATCAGAAAAACAAATAAGTAAAATGAAGATAATGGCATACGATCCTGAAAATAGATCGATCATAATTAGATTATATACCTTGTATTGGCTGGGATATATTTTGCTTTTTAGTTTAATTCAGGGTTTGCCGGCAGGCGATTTTATTACCGCATTGCGCAATGAATGGTACAGTATTTTGCCTAAAATTCTTTTTGTAACGATTGTTGTTGAGTTTTTAATGCCTCGTTTATTATTCAAGAAAAAAACGATAACTTTTATTACTGCTTACGTTATTCTAATTCTGCTTTTTGCTTTCTTACAACGTTTAATAGACAATTTTATAATCCTGCGTTATTATCTAACGTTCTGGAAAATTGAACCTCTTTTATCAGCACCCGTTTTTTTGTATAATGTGAGTAAACTTCAATTTGTAGTTACTATACCAATAGCTATTAAACTGTTTTATTATCTAGCCGAAGAAAAAAACAAAGTACAAACGATTTTATCAGAAAAACTGCAAGCCGAACTTTCGTCTCTTCGAAATCAGTTTCATCCCCATTTTTTATTTAATGTTCTCAATAGTTTGTATTCTAAAATTCTAAGTAAATCTGATGATTCAGCTGAAATCGTTTTAAAAATATCCGATATCCTGCGATTCTCTATTTATGATGTCAACAACAAAAGCATCTCATTAGAAAACGAAATAGACTACCTCAAAAACTATATTTCGCTGCAGCAACTGCGTTTTGAGAATCAGCTTCAATTGAGTTTTAGTGTTTATGGCTCTGTAGAAAACCATTCGATAGAACCTTTTTTGATACTGCCGTTTATTGAAAACAGTTATAAATATTGTTTAGACGAAAACAATCAAGGCTGGATAACCATTTCTATTACTATTAATGATGAATGGTTAGTTGTTAAAATTGAGAACAGCCTTTCTGAAAACGTTAATCTGTATCCTGAAAATGTAAACAGCGGTATAGGAATTTCGAATGTAAAAAGAAGATTAGAACTCTTGTATCCAGACACACATGTTTTGACTATAAAAAATGAAACGGTAAGCTTTTTTGTTTCTTTAAAAATAAAAATAAAAGATGGCGGCAATTAACTGTATTATTATTGAGGATGAATTACCTGCATCAATTTTGCTGGAACTTCATATTGCTAAATTTGATTTTTTAGATCTGAAAGGTAAATTTACCAGTGTCTCAAATGCGCAAAATGCCATAAAGTCAAACAAAATAGATCTTATTTTTTTAGATATAAATCTGCCTGGAAAATCAGGAATCGAATTTGCCAAAAGTCTGCCCTCAGAAACAGCAGTGATTTTTACAACAGCGTATACAGAATATGCTGTTGAAGGTTTTGAGATTGAAGCTGTAGACTATATTCTAAAACCAATCTCATTAGAACGTTTTACAAAAGCCATAAGCAAATACTCGAAAATAAGAGAGTCAAACGAAATCGTTTTACATTCTAAAAGTCAAGAAACAGATCGTGCCTTTATCTTTGTAAAATGCGAAAGAAAAATGGTCAAACTTTTCCTTGATGAAATATATTATTTTGAATCTCAAGGAAATTATTTACTGATTTATACGCTGTCAGACTGCTACAAAACATACCAATCTATAACCGAAATGGAAGATAAATTGCCTGAAGGCTTGTTTTTAAGAATTCATCGCTCTTTTCTGGCCGCCATAAAAAAAATATCCGGCTATAACGCAAATCATATCAACATTCAAAATAAGCAATTGCCAATTGGACGTTTTTATAATTCTGCCGTTTCTAGTTTATTGCACTCTTTAATACAAAAATAAAAGCCAGCATACTTTTGTTCGCAATTACAATTCAACCACTTTCTTTATCAATGATTTGTAAAAGGCAATGTCTATTGCTTAAATGAACATTTTTATTTCTAAAATCTTAGTTTTTTAATTTAGATTGTTTGCCTGAATAACAGTTCAGATTTTAGATCTTTTTAGCAAAATTCAACCCTCAACAACACAAATAATCACATGTAAAACAGTTAATTAAAACCATTATTTTATTTTTTTTCATTCGTTAAGTGCCTATTTATGGACTATTGCAATTTATTTTAAAAAAAAAAGCCCTTTTTGAGGTAACAAATAATATAGCATTGCATCAAAAGGTAAACTTTAAAATTTAACATCATGAAAACTAAATCAATTTTAATTATCGCGTTTATGCTTCTTGTTTCAAAATCTGTTTTTTCTCAAACCGCTTTTAAGGTAGATGTAAAAGGAAAAGGAGCACCTGTTTTATTATTTCCTGGTTTTGGCTGTACAGGAGAAGTTTGGAATGAAACAGTAGCCGAACTTTCTAAAAATTACGAATGTCACATTTTTACTTTTGCGGGATTTGGAAATGTTCCTCCAATCGAAAGCCCGTGGTTTTCTACAATAAAAGACCAAATTATTTCTTATGTAAAAACTAAAAAATTAAAGAAAGCTACCTTAATTGGTCATAGTTTGGGCGGCACTTTGAGTTTATGGTTAGCGGCTGAAGAACCTGCTTTATTCAAAAAATTAATTATTGTTGATGCCTTACCTTCAAGTGCAGCTTTAATGATTCCTAATTATAAAGGAGAAATAATTCCTTACGATAATCCGCAAAGTAAAATGATGCTGGCTATGGATCAAAAAACATTCAGTGCAATGAATTCACAATCGACTTCTTATATGTGTTTGAACAAAGAAAAGCAAAAAACGATCAACGAATGGATGAATGCTGCCGATAGAAAGACCTATGTTTATGGTTATATCGAAATGCTTAATTTAGACTTGCGTAAAGAAATTGCCAAAATTAAAATTCCAGTAGTAATTTTAGCAGCAACAAATCCAGATCTTAATACAGTACAAAACACATATAAAACTCAGTATGAAAATCTGCCAGCCGTTAAAATTTATTACGCTGCAAACTCGGCTCATTTCGTAATGTATGATCAACCGGAGTGGTTTATAGAAAAAGTAAAACTAGAAATATTATAAGGTGGCTGAAAAAGAACAATTTAACGACATATACAACAAACATTATAATAAAGTGTTTCGTTTGTGCAAAGGTTATTTTTGTGGAGATATTTCATTAGCTTCAGATGCTGCTCAAGAAATTTTCATTAAGGTATGGGAAAAATTAGATACATTCCGAAATGAATCCAGCATCAGCACATGGATTTACAGAATTACTGTAAACACTTGTCTTCTTTATTTACGAAAATCATCTTCTAAAAAAGAAATTAGAACAGAAAGCCTGCCTCAGCTCGTTACAGAAACCTATTCAAACGAAAAAGAGGAGCAGCTTCAACAAATGTATCAATGCATACAAAAGCTTGAAGAAACAAACAAAATGATAATTCTGATGACTTTAGACGGAATAGAATATCCCGAAATATCAGAAGTAATAGGAATAACCGAAGAGACACTTCGCGTTAGAATCCATCGAATCAAGAAAAGTTTAACTCAATGTGTACAAAATGAAAACATTTGAAGAATTACAAAATATTTGGGATCAGCAAGCAGAATCCAATATAAAACCAGCTGCCGCAGATATTATTAAAGAAGCTGAGGCACACACTAAAAAGATTAAACGCAATCATTTTTGGACTAGAATAATTTTGAGCCTGACCGCAGTAATATTGATCTATTATTATATTTGGGTTGGTGCTTATAAACAAACACTATTTAATTTTGGATTGTGCATTATGATCACAATGCTCCTATTTCGTGTAGTCTTAGAATGGATTAGTGTTAAAAAATTGGAAAACTTAAAAACGGACACGACCTTAATTGAATACAGTAAACTGGCTTCTCAATTTTACCAATGGAGAAAAAAAATCCATTACATCTGCACACCAATAATCTACTTGACTTATGCAGCCGGTTTTACGTTTCTATTACCCGTTTTTAAAGAAAAATTGTCCAGCGGTTTTTACCTTTATATCGTAATAAGCGGATTTGGTTTTTTATTGCTTTTCGGATTATTTATGGTACGAATAATAAAAAGAGAAATACAGCTTTTAGATTTCCTAAAAAACATTTCTTAAAAACTACTATTCTAAACTCAATAGAATTCTCGTATTTAAAGAAACTTGCGCTATTTATCACTCTACAAATTTTACATTCAACAAAAGGAACAAATTCATCTTTTGATAAATATATATAACAAAAGCTACTCAAATTGAATGGCTTTTGTTATGAATTTATAAAGAGTATTTTCACTCCAATTACTCAACTGCGATTTTTTGATTTAGGATAAAATCTGAATAATAGGATTAAAAGCTTTTGAAGCCACAAGTACTTTTTGTCCTATTTTATAATTTACAATCTCGTCTTCTGTCGCAACGACTTTTATAATGTTATTTCCTGAAGACACTTGTACAACATAAATAATATCGCTTTTTATAATGCTGATTATTTCTCCCGTTATTTGAAATTTATTGCTTATTTTCTTTTCAGCGAATACCTCATTTGGCGTTCCTTGTTTACTAATTTTACCTTTGTCGATAACGACTACTTTATCCGAAAGTTTAAAAATTTCGGCTGCCGAATGGCTGATCATCAAAGTAGTTAATTGATATTTTTGATGAATTTTCAAAATATAATCCTGAAGCTTAAATCGCATTTCGTCATCTAAGGCCGAAAGCGGCTCGTCTAACAATAGAATCTCAGGTTTACGAACAATTGCTCTCGCCAAAGCTACACGTTGTTTTTGCCCTCCAGATAAATTTTGCGGTTTACTATTTTGCAGCGACTGCAATTCCATCAGTTCTATCAATTCAGTAACAATTTCGTTTGAATCATTTTTAGATAATGCAAACTCTAAATTTTCTTTAACCGTCAGATTCGGAAATAAAGCAAAATCCTGAAAAACGAATCCTATAGAACGTTTTTGAACTGGCAGATGAAGCTTTTTCACAGAATCATCCCAAACTTCGTCCCCTACTTTTATCTGTACTTTTTCTGCCTCCGTAAGTCCTGCTAATATTCTAAGAATGGTAGTTTTTCCTGCTCCCGAATTTCCGTAAACAGCAATAAACTGACCTTTCTCAAAAGTCAAAGAAACATCCAACGGCAGTTCACCGTCAGCGGTTTGAAGCATTTTATAGGCATTAAACTGTATCATTAATAAAGTGTAGTTTTTCTGGATTTATTATTGATTAAATGAACAGTAAGCAAAATAAGAAAGGAGAATACAAACAAAATCCCTGCATAAACATTAGCATTATGATAATTCATCGATTCTACTTCTTCATAAATGGCAATCGAAACTACTTTGGTTTCTTCAGGAATACTTCCTCCCACCATTAAAACTACGCCAAACTCTCCTATTGTATGCGCAAAAGTCATTATAATTCCGGTAAGTAACGACGCTTGTATATTGGGCAGTAAAATTTTTGTAACAGTTACAAACCTTGATTTTCCAAGCGTAAAAGAAGCTTCTTGAAGTGCAGGCGGCAAATTTTTCAATCCTGATAAAATAGGATTCACCATAAAAGGTAAACTATATATAACTGAAGCTAAAATTAATCCCTGAAAAGTAAACACCAATCGAAGATCAAAATAATCAGATAAAAATTTTCCAAAGGCATTTTCTGGGCTAAAACCTATTAAAAGATAAAAACCTAATACCGAAGGCGGCAAAACCAAAGGCAGACTTATCAAAGCTTCAATAACCGCTTTGAACCGAAACCTGCTGTAAGACAACCAATAACTAAGTGGAACAGCCACAAAAAAAAGTATTATTGTGGTAATCAAAGCCAATTTTGCCGTAAGCCATATGGGTTCTAAATTAATCATGAGCAGATAAGCTTACTTCGTTTGTTTTTATTAAAGCCAATACCGTATCATTTTCCTTTAAATTTAGCTCTTCACAAGCATTTCTTGTTATAATTGATTTTATAACCTGCTGCTCATAGACCAAATTAATCTGACTCAAAATCACTCCTTTGCGAATAGATTCAATGCGGCATAACAGTTTATTCTGAGTACTAATATTTGGATTTAAATCTTTAGAAATCACGACTTCAGTTTCTTTAAAAATAATTTTGACAGGATTCTGTAGTTTTAAGTAATCCGAAGTTTCTGGTGTATCGAGAACAATTGTAGAAAAAGTAACATCATTTGATTGTACTCTCACAAGCGAAATACCTTCATGAGATTGAATTTGCGATATGGTTCCGTTTAATATGTTCATTGCGCTTTCGTATCATATCCATAATACTTTAAAACAGCAATTGCTTTTTTTGAAGATATGAAATTATAAAACTTGAGTGCACTGGCCTTTCCTTTTGCATTTTTCAAAATTACACAGCCCTGCTCGAGCGGTGTATGACTCTTTTGTGGAATAATATAGTACTTTCCTCCTTCTTTTTTCATGTTTGGAGTCAGCACAAGCGATAAAGCAGTGATTCCAATATCAGCATTTCCAGTCGTGATAAATTGAGTGGCTTGGGTAATATTTTCACCAAAAACGAGCTTGCTTTTTACTTTGTCATAAATTTTATAAAATTTCAAGCTCTCAACTGCTTTTTCGCCATAAGGAGCAGTTGCAGGATTCCCAATAGCTATTTTGCGAATATCGGCGCTTAAAAGACTGTTTATTTTACTTTTATTCGGATCTATTTTTTTACTCCAAATCACCAATTTTCCGGTTGCATACATTTTAACTTTAGAGCCAGTCAATTTTTTCTCTTCCAATTTTTTAGGATAATCCATATCTGCCGAGAAAAATAAATCAAATGGAGCACTGTTGGAAATCTGCTCAAAGAACTTTCCTGAAGCGCCATAGGTGATCTGTGTATTTATTCCTGGATTTTGAATTTTAAAAACGCTATTTATGGAGTCCATAGCAATTTTTAAATTGGCTGCCGCTACAATTGTAATTTTTTCCTGTCCTTGTACAGTTCCAAATGTCAATAATAAAAATGCTGTTACAATAAACAAATGTCTTTTTCTAGCTTTCATTCCTGTCTGTTCTGTTAGTATTGTAAAAGTAAGTATTCTAAGGCAGAGTAGAAAAATCTAATTTGTTTTAAAAGTAAAATTATCAGTCCAAGTAATTGAAATCTTCTTATAATTCTCAATAATCTCCTTTTCTCCATTAGAAATGTAGAATATTCTCTTTTCAGACTAACTAATACATATGCTAAATTAATTGCTAGTCCACAGGTTTTAGTGTTGATCCTTTAAAAGAACAGTTTTCAAGTTTTGATAAATGGTACAAAACAAAAAAGCCACTCAAATTGAGTGGCTTTTGTTGTGATCCCAGAAGGATTCGAACTTCATAGCCGAACGCCCCGTAAACGCTTATATATTAGTTTTGTAAATCAGCTGTGCCACGATTCTGCCACAGTTTCATTTCATGCTTTAACGCCTTATAAGTCCCCGCAGGAGACTTCATCATTCTTTCATTGAACATTAGAATTCGAACGCAAATATACTTAATATTTTCAAATCTTTATAAGCATCCTTAAAAAACGTCAGACTATTATTTGAAGATTGAAAATTAATGCCGTTCAGCTGGTATTAGTTATCCGGCCCTAGGACTGGTGCTTTACAGCCTGCAGAATATGACAAAATAGAAGAGGCTGCTCCTGACAGGAGACAGCCTCTTCTAATGTATTTCAACTTCACTCTTGAACCCGGGATGATAAGAAGGTCTGTAGGTCAGATAGCCAAAATTCTGCAGTTCCTTAAAATATTTATAATAAGTCGGCAGGGTTTTTACATGTGATAATTTCATTATCCTGCTTCTGCTTACTTTAATTATTTTAAACTGTCCCTGTTGATTTCCCAACTGCAGAACCGCTACCAGTATTGCCAGATGCCATACCGTAATTCTTGAATCTTCCATAATTGCTGAAAGATAACTGATAGTGTTTTTTGCTTTTCTTTTATTTTTGAGATTCATTATTGAAAAGATTCTGCAGATCTGCTCTGCTGTAATAATAAGATCCCAATACTTTTTTAAAGCTGACTTTTCCAGATATCCTAAGAGTCTGCAGGGTTCCGGCAGATATATTAAGCATTCTTCTTACCGCTTTACTTTTAAGCCACTCAGGATTAAACTCACTTATCTGATTTTCAGCAGAATGCTCAATTACATTTCGTATACTGTTTATTAACAGTATTCCAAACTGATGCAGATCTGCTTTGGTTACCATTTCATCCATAACATTTTACCTTTAGATCATTATTTAAATTATTGCGCAGAAAACAAAAAGTACACTTCGCTCCCGCGCGTTTTCTTAAAAGAGGGCTTATATTTTATATATCCATACTGGTGCAGCTCCTGTACACATTTATGGTATGTGTTTGGCGAGGAAATTTTCGCGATAGCTGTAATCTCGCAACTGAATACCATAATTGGATTAATAAATCCCTTAGCGGATCTGTACTGTAACAGCGCGGCGTACACGGCAATATGCATCGGGCTGATTCGGTAATCATTCTCAATTGCAGTAAAAAAATCCGATAAGGGGTTTATGCAGTTCATAATCAAATCGAATTAGCTTGCTTCTGTTTTTTTTTATCAGCTTGTTGATTTCTTTCACCAGGCTGATCATCATCACTCTGTCCCTGTTTTTTAGTATTTGACTGTTTAGTATCTTCAGACTGTTTCTGATTTTTGCTTTCGCGATGATTGATGCGATTTAAATTATCGTCGTAAACATTAACCGTTTTAAACTGAGGATTGGCTTCCACAAACATTTTGCTTTCAACGCCGCTTACAACAAAAGTCACAGACTGCAGATTTCCTTTTTTTAATGAGTTCAGCAAATCCTCTTTATATTTTGGAGTTTCAAGTTCCTTTATTGAATGTTTTGCAAGACTGGCTTCTAAATCATATCCATAATTTTGATGGTAATAATTCAATTTGAAATTTCCATTTTCTGCTTGTTTGAAGTCTATTTTCATCCAAGAATTATAAACTTCACCTTCCTTGTTTTTAAGATCTTTATTAACAGATCGGCCCTCCATTAAATTATAAGCCTCTTTCATGGTAATACTGCCGCCGTCATTATTGATATAGAATGTCCGCTCGAGTCCCTGCTTATTTTCCTCTTTCTGCAGATTGACATGATAGGAATTAAAAAAATACATATCAGTCTGGTCTGACTTTTTAAAGTTCAGCTCAACATTCAAGGTGTCTTTGTTCGGTACACCGTTGTTCATAATGCCGGAGTGCATGATTTTAAAATCTTTATCCCCGGTCATCATTTTCTCTTTCAGTTCGGTATCGAACGTTTCTCCAAATCCAGTATATTTTAACTGGTCTTTCAGGTATTCTAAATTTTTCTGATTCATAGTGTTTGTATTTAAGTTATTTCCTAATAATTCCTTCCTGTCCCTTAGAAGCCGGGCATATGAAGTTAGATCAAACGCCTCTTTGAGAGAAGTGTCAATTCCGCTGTCAAGAACTATTTCTAAGTCACTTATCAGCGACTGCGTCGGCATACTCCTAAAATAGTCAGCATCAGTAGTCATTTCATAACAATACTCTTCTGCTGCCCTTGGGTCTCGAAAAAACTCAAGGGTATTACTGTTATTTACCTCATCGGCATTAAATGCTGCATATGCATGGCCGAGATAAGCCATTTCCTGCGCGTAACTCAGCATCATTTCGATGTCATTAAGGTCGATTGTCATAATTTTTTTATGTTTAAAAGGAGTCTGCCTGCATTGAAAATATTTTATCTTCCAGATTTTTAATATCAAGCTCTAAGTGCCTTCCCCCATTCTTTTCAATTACCTGAATTGTCAGGTACTTTTTCTCAGGAATGGTAAATTTGTCAAAAGCATAAACTTTAACAACCTGCGACTTATCTGGTATAACATGGGAATTAGAAGTTGTATAGAGCGGTATTATTTCAATTTCCTGAGATGCCGTGCGCTTTGATTTTCTCTGATCTCTTATAAAGAACCGCAGCTGGTCGATGTCATAGTTAATTTTCGATCCATTTTCAAACACTACCCTGAAATACAAAATATCCTGATTAACAAAAATGCCGTTGACCTCCATGCTGACCAGGGATTTTGAACGTTTAATCCCGCTCACCTTTTTCTTTTTGGATAAAGCAAGTAAGGCAGTTTGTTCTATTTTCTTCTGATTCTCGTTTTCTAAAGAGAATAGAATATCCTTACTGGCTGCAACGGCATTTTCTGCTTTAATATTCAAGTCCGGGCAGTCGTCATTGTAATTCAGGACAAATACATACAGTCTGGCGTCAGAGGTTATTACTGTCAAATTAGTCTGAAAAAAGTACTGTTTGGAAGCTTTAACCAGCAGTATGTTTTCTACTCCTTTTGCTTTCTGCACCAGCACATCAGCGCTTCCCCTGTCAATGCTTTTAATGGAATAAGGAAAAACAATGCTGGTTGTTTTGGAATAGCCGATCTGAAGATTTTTATACTGATCCTCATAAAACACAGTTTTCGTTTCCTTAAACTGCGGGTAAGCAGAAATTGCCACCAGCAGTACAATTATGCGGAACAAATGATTAATTCTTTTCATCTTCAATTTTTTAAGGTTTTATATTCTTTTGTTTTTCGTCATAAAGCAGTACCTGATAACCGGCTTTTACAACAACTTTGATAAGTTTTACTTTTTTACTCATCAGGCTTTTAGCAGCTTCGATGCCCATTCCTGCTGCCTGTGCTCCCCAGGAATCCGTAACGCCGGTAAGCCCGAGAGTCTGAATGGAACGATCGGCCGACGCTTTAGCAACATCCCTGTTAATGGCTCCCGGGATGTAGATGCCGTTTATCCCGTCAATATCATAAACTGCAAGCTCGACTGGAAAAATGGAATTCTTATATTGGATATTGGCAATTTTGACCTCCAGCCTTTCTCCTTTTAATGAAGCGGTTCCATACAGAAAAGTATTTTTTGGTATTTGAGTTCCCTGCAGATAAACATCATCAGCCAGTCTTAATTTAACCACCGACCCGTTAACGATTGTCTGGGTCTGATGAATCACTGCCTCTATTGAATTCTGAACATCCTGCAAAACAGGATCTTCATCCAGCGGGTAGAAAGCATTAAATCTTGGATAATTGGGAGTTCCTTTATTCTGTTCAAGGGAACTTATATTATTTTCTTCTGTGATTTTCTTTAGAGAATATGCCTTTTCTTTCCTGTTTTCTGAAGACTGTTTCAGCCTTTCCTGCACACGCTCGGGGTGCTGGATATCAAGGATATTTTCAAGCATGCCGCCAAGCTGCTGCAGTTCCGGGTCAGCTTCCTGCGGAGCACTCATCGCTGACATAATTCCTTCCAGTTTTTTAATATCTTCGGATTCTCCTTTTGAAGAACCGTAATTTTCAAATTCCCGCATATCCTGCCCGTATTTGTTTACAGCTTCAGGCTCGCTGATTACTTTTTGAAGCGCATTTAGTTTCTCATAAATTTTCTGCTCCTTCTGGTTCTGAAGTGACTGGGAATTAAAAGCGGATCTGTGGTTTGGAAAACTGTGGTTTTCAAAATCATTTCCTGAGAAACTATCTGACGAATCTTCTAATTTAGCATTCGAATAGTTTGGATCTTTTTTGATCTGCTCCAGGAGTTTAATGGAATCTACTGCCGCCTTATCATAGTAACTTAATTTATCAAGAGATGAGTCCTCCTTAAACTTAGGAATCGGCAGATTGAAATTAAATCCTTTTTTTACCTCACTCCTGCCCGATTCTTCTTCTCCTTTCCCGCCTCCAAGGGTGTAAAACAAAAAAGTAATAAAGGGAAGAGTCAGCACCGGGAGCATTAGAAGCATCTTTCGCTTTTTAGATTCTTTTACAGAAATCGTTTTATTTTCCATGGCTTTCATTTTTTGAATTGATATTTAATTTTGGATTTGACCACTGTCTTTTTTGATGCCTTATCATCGTTGTTAAATGATTGGTACAGATTATATACTAAATAACCGCAGCTCATTACAGTGAATAATACAAGTGAGCAGATTAGTTTTTTTCTTGACATTTTTCCTGCTATAACTTTCATCTTTTCTGCCCAGATCTTCTGTACCTTCAGATAGTAATGATGATAGACAAAGGGCTCAGAGCGTTTTTTTAATAAAGATTTCATAATGCTCTATTTTCTGTTCTCTACCGTCAGGTCTTTATTTTCAATAGTATTGAAGCGCTCTATTAAAAACCCGTGCGGATTGTTATCGCTTCTCGACACGTTTCGAAGTGATCCTTCAGTGAGCAGGCTTCTTTTTAAAATACTTGTCGTGCGGATAATGTTCTGCCGGGCAAAACATTTAAACTGATATGGATACTCGCGGATATCGATACTGACGCTGTCAATCTGAATGGTCTGGCTGATATTTCCCGATATAATTCCCGAGTAAAAATTGTTTTCTTTCAGATCGTCATATATCCGCTTTGCACTGTCATCGGCCAGATAAAGGGCTTTTGTAATATTGGTTTTAATAACCTTGTCATCAGGATCCAGCGTAAAGAAAAATTGGTGAAAGGTTTTAACATGGTCTCTGGCTTCAACACCAACATTATCCTTTCTTTCCGAGGCATAAGCTTCCAATGCTTTGCCGTTTGCCAGAATATAAACTTTGTCCTGCATCAGATTTACAGTCTGGAAACTTTTGTAAAGGGCATAACAGGATATCACTACACAGCCTGTAATTACCAGCATTGTAAAACCTCGCACATATCGGAAAGCGGTGTCTATATTTTTCATTTTAGTAAACATAAGCGGAGTGGATTACAGTTATTTTGAATTTCCTTTGAGTTTATCGCCCATATAATTGGGCTTTTCATTAAAATAGGGACTGCTTCCTGCCGTTGAAGCCATACTCCGGTTCATTCGGGAATCAGCATCACCCATTGCATCAGCGGCCATTCCGGCGCCATGCGATGCCGTTCTGATGACAGAACTGGTTGAACTGCCGAATAAACTAGTTACCTTCTGCCCCATCGCTCCTGCTCCTCCAGCGTGGACAATATAATTAGCCACCGAAGGCACTGTGAAATACCCGATAATGCCGATAATCATAAAAATCAAATAGGCAGTGTCTGTTCTGCTGAAAAAGGTATCTCCTGTACTCTGCACCTGCGACAAATCCAGTTTGAGCATCAATTCCTGTATCTTCCCGATTATACTGCCAAAAATATTGGCTACGGGAAGCCAGAGATAAATATTTATATATCTGGCAAGCCATACTGTGAGGGTATGCTGGAAGCCGTCAAAAACAGCTATCCCAAATACAAGGGGACCTAAAATGGACAGCACTACCAGCTGAAAAGTTCTAAGTGTATCAATACATAACCCCGCAGATTCAAACAACAGCCGGAGCACCTCGCTCATCCATTCTTTGACAGAATTTCTAAAGCTGTAAGAAGCTTTTTCCATAGCAAATTTGACATCGTTGCCTATACCCGCCAGCATGCTTTCATCTGATGGATCTTCTCCGTCATGGGTGTATTTATACCAGCGGTCACGGTCACCGCCTCCCGCTGCCCCGACATACATTTTCCATGGATCGGTTTCTTTAATTGCTTTTTCTTTCTCTCTCAGCAGCACTTCAACGGCATTGTTGGAACCTTTGACCATGGCTGCTGTGGCTGTAACCGTTGGTTTCATCACACCATTGATAAGATCAAGAACAGAGGGAAAAATCATGATACAGAAGCCGATTACAAAGGGCCGGAACAGCGGATAAAAATCAATTGGTTCAGCGCTGGCAATATGGCGCCAGACTCTCGATGCAATATACCAGACTGCTCCAAATCCAGCGATTCCCTGACCTACGGCAATAAGACTGCTGCACATAGGCATCATCTCATCATAAAGCTGGTCCAAAACGGAATGCAGACTCTGCATTTCATCCCCTAATCCCTGCCCATGCATCATAATCGGAATCAGCATTAAAACTGCAGATACTAAATTTTTAAACTTTACTGTTTTCATTTGTTTAGTTTTTAAGTTCCTGCAGGCCCTTTGAAGCATACACATCGCTTTTTTCTTTTGCCCGCTGCAGCACCAGTATGCTTGAAGAAGCATTAAAACTCCGCAGAAATGAAAGTTTATCCTGCATCTCCAGATAAATCTTATCTACTGCTTCGAGTCTTTCGTCATCTGACATTCTGAGCTTGTCAGCAGTAATGACCATCATAAGTTCATCGAGATTACGCAGACTTTGATTCAGCAGATTTGCGTACACTTTCTCAAAATAGCTGATTTCCTGAGCGCTGAAACTCTCACTTTTTAGAAACCTGTCCATCCCCTTTCTGCTCTCCTTTACCAAAAGAATCTGGTAATTAACGATATCCCCTACTCTTTTATAGCTCTTGACTGCCGGGCTCACCTGCATCAGGGCATCTAAGAAAGTTTTATGCAGACTGAAATTCCCTTCAGACATATCCTTAACTGTTTTGTATCCTCCAGAAAGCAGTTCATAGCCTTTTTTCATATCACTTAAGATCTTTTTGAACTGCGAAAGTTTTTCAATATTTAAAATCAGCTGCTGGATTTCCGCTGACTGGGCACCTGCCCTGCCTGGAAACAGCACAGCCAAAACCATTGCTGCTGTAATTAGTATTTTTTTCATTAGAGTTCCTTTTATAATCCATGTAAAACAGAGGAAGATTCGGCGTCCTTTTTCTCTTTTGTTTTTGAAAGTGAAAGCCGTTTTGCTTCACTGCTGAACGACTGGCAAAAATCATAGTGCTCCAGCATCTCCTCATAAAGCTTGTCAATGCGCTTAATACGCTCATCATCTTTGAGTTCCAATTTTGAATCTGTGGTGACGATCAAAAGACTTTCAAGTGTATCGGTGCAGCTATCCAGCAGCCTCTCAAAAGAACGCTCGATATAATCCAGCTCACTCCCGTGGAATAAATCATTCCCTTTAAGTTCTGAAAAAGTCCTTTTACAGATTTTCATTATTTTTATCTGCATCGAAATAATGGCTGCTGTTTTATAATAATTTTTGACCTTTGGATTAATCTTTAGCAGTGATGTAAAATAATCGCTGTGCAGATTGACTTCACCTCTTTTGGCATCGCCGATAAAATTGAGTCCTTTAGAAACAGCTGAGTATCCTTTTTTAGCATAATCCATATAAACCTGCAGCGCTGCAATCTGAAGCAGAAGTTCCTTTCTTTGTTTGGCCTGTGCCTGAACTACCTGCTGGAAAACCAGCAGTAATACAAGCAGTAAAATCACTTTTTTCATGATATTTTATTTAATTACGGAATTCCGTAAAATTGTTTCACGCGGGTTGCATCTGCTTCGGTTTTGGCCCTCTGAAGGCTCAGCAGTATATTCTGCTGATTGAACATCGTAAGATCATCGTAATTGGAATCAATCTGGTCTGCTGCTTTATTTATAATCTCAAGTCGTTTGAGATCACTCATCTGAGTCTTAAAAGAATCCAGTATTAAAAAGATCTGATCGATATTTTTCATGCTCTCTTCCAGAATTCCCGAATAGACCTGCTCCATATACTTAATCTCACTTTCTTTGAAATGAGCATCCTGTTTAAATAAATTCCAGGCTCTTTCATATTCCTGCACCAGTCTGGTCTGTTTTTTAGTGATTACTTTGATGCGCTGGTAATAGGTGATCATTGATTTTACTTTAGCGAGTTCTTCGTAATACCCTTTATAAAGTTCCTTCTGTTTGTTTGTCCAGTCCGATATCTCATCCAACTTCAATTTGGAGAGCACATTCTCGACCTGCTTCTGCGCGTTCTGAAGCCAGATCGTTTTATTCTGCAGTTTCTGAATTCTGAGGTCAATGGCTTTGATTACTTTTTTGGTAACCGCTTTTACAATTTCCAAGATCGGCAGCGCGGCAGACTTTTCGGCTGGTCTTGCGGGTGTGCTGATCAACAGCAGGCAGATCATACAAGTAATTAATTTCGTTTTCATCTTTCTTTTTCATTTAATTTCCGTTTCGCATCTCCTGAGCCAGAGCGGCAATTCCCTTTTTGATATCACCGCCAAACTTTGATGCGTAGGCATTCATTTTTATCTTCTCGCTTTCCTCCGTGGTATAGGCCAGATATTCCTCTAAAGAGACCTCTGTACGGTAAACCTTTGAAAGCATGCCTCCCAGAGAGATAAATACTTCTTTATATTTTTTATCTGGATCATTGGCTTTATTGACCGACAACACAAGCGCCTTTTCTTTGTCAGTAAGTCCCAGCAGTTCCTGTATCTGGTCAAACTTATTCTGGTATTTGCTCTGGTCCAGCAGAATCTTGCAGTCGCTGTTATTGATAATTGCCTGCTTCACTACAGGGGAAGAAATGATATCTTCTACCTCCTGAGTTACCACTATAGCCTCTCCAAAGAATTTACGCACGGTCTTAAAAAGGTACTTTAGATATTCTGCCATTCCCTCACGTGCGATGGCTTTCCACGCTTCTTCAATGAGAATCATTTTTCTGATTCCTTTGAGCTTTCGCATCTTATTGATGAAAACTTCCATGATAATAATGGTGACTACCGGAAAAAGAATCGGGTGATCTTTGATATTGTCCAGCTCAAATACGATAAAACGCTCTTTTAAAAGATCCAGGTTTTCCGTTGCATTCAATAGGTAATCAAACTCCCCCCCTTTATAATAGGGCCTCAGTACATAAAGAAAATTATTCACATCAAAATCCTTTTCCTTTACCTTATCGCTTTCTAAAATGGTTACAAACTCCTCTTTCAGGAATTCGTAAAAGCTGTTAAAGCAGGCAAAGATTTCTTTATGCTGTTCTAACTTCTCATAATACAGTTGAAGGGCATTTGATAGAGCCACATATTCACTACGGTTAAAAGTCTCGTCATCCTTTTTCCAAAGAGCAAGAAGCAGTGTTTTAATACTTTCCTTTTTCTCGGTATCCAGATTATCACTATCGCCGATATAAAATGGATTAAAACGGATCGGCTTCTTTTCATCGTAGGTAAAATAATATCCCTTAACCATATCGCACAATCCCTTGTAGCTGTGGCCCACATCCACCAGTACAATATGCGTTCCTTGTTCATAATAACTTCGGACCATATGATTGGTAAAAAATGACTTGCCGCTTCCTGAGGGTCCGAGAATGAATTTATTGCGGTTGGTGCAGATACCCATCTTCACAGGCTCATCGCTTATATCCACATGTACAGGTTTTCCCGTCAGCCGGTCTCCCAATCTAATCCCCATCGGACTCAGTGAAGAACGGTAGCCCGTTTCCATATTTAAAAAACAGACAGCCTGCTCCGAGAAAGTATCGAAAGTGTCGTTCATCGGAAAATCAGCTTCATTTCCCGGCATGCCGGCCCAGTAAATCTGAGGGGCACCGACTGTTTCCTGCTTGGCTGCCGCATCCATCTGAGCGAGCGCCGAGGAAACTTTGTTTTTAATTTCCTTAAGTTCTTCCTTATCGGTACTCCAGGCCAGCACATTAAAATGTGCCTTAACCGGAAGCCGCTGCTGAGAAACCGCTTCATTTAAAAAATCATTTGTGGAATCCCTGGCTGTCATGTTCTCCCTGCTGTAAGCAGATAAAGACTGCAGTCTTAATCTTTTGCTCTCGAGTTTCTGGATCGTCTTCTGTGCATCTTCAATAAAGAGATACTGATTGTAAATATGACTACACGATAACAGCTGTCCAAGCGTGGATGCAAAACCAATACTGAATTTGGTTTTATCAGTTGAATAACGGTCATAATTTATCCTCGATCCGCAGAGTCCAGGAAGATCAGCAGCATCTCCAAGGGTAAACAGCTGGCAGTGCTTGTCTCCTACTGCTAATCCTTCCTCAAATCTGATGTCATTAAAAACATAAGATTCTTCCTTTCCAGATAAAAAACAATACTTCTCAATGAGTCCCAGCGTTCTTTTATCACTTTTAAGCGAGCTGTCTTTTAACCGGGTTAATTTTATAAAACCGCTGTCTTCCAGTATTCTTTTAAACTGGCCTGTACAGTCAATAAAATCCTGAAGCGCCTGCGGCTTTAAAGTTTCATCAGGTACAATTGAACTTCGCAGCAGATTGGAAAATAACGAACTTGAGTTCTTTCTACCAGACGGTTTTTTGGTCAGCATGATGTAACAGGAATGCTCCAGAAATGGTCTTTCATTAAAGAAGCGCTCACTGCTTCTAGTCAGAAAACTGTTATCGTCATTTAAAAAGTCAGCCTTATAGCTGCTCTGTAAAAACCAGTCCTGTTTGTGAAACACACAGAATTTTGGGAGCACCTTTATTGCTTTAATCCAAGACTGGTGAAAAGCTTCATATTCCTGATCTGACAAAGTAAAAATCTCAGGCAGGTCCGCTTTAAACACTACAGTTACATCACCCTGCTTTGATAAAATGCAGTCGTGCTCCACTGCCATAATCGGCAGTATATCTTCCATCCTCTTCTCCATCTTTCTATCATTTTATCTCCAACGTTCTGCCAAAAAATCATTTTACTACCGGCTCTTCTCTATAAAGTTTCTTGCCGATTGCAGTACGTGAAATCCGAGTTCCGGATCAACACAATTCCGCAGGACCTGCCTCTTGTTTTTTATTTTAAAATCCTGCAGATTAAAACCAAAGGCCTTTTCAAGATCAGGTATCTGCGCATGCCTAATCTTAACTGCTGAACTTTTATCCAAAATTGGAATATCAAAATTGGACCAGAATAGATGGCGGTGAACCTCTGCGTCCGGTTCAATAAGCGGCTTATAGTATGGTCTTACATTTTCAACAGCCCAGCAGCACCCGGCATTGTACATAAGAAAAAGAATTTCCTGATAAAGTCTCATATCGGGGTAAACTGCAGGAGTTCCGCGAAATCTTACACATATATTCTGTCTGAAAGAGGAATGTGACTGGCAGGGCGGTGACGACCATATAAAATCATACTCTTTGTAGTGATCTAGCAGATATTGATGAGCATCTTCTACTATCACTTTATCTTCTGGAAATCTATCTGAATACACGGCCGCCAGCACCGGGTCAAACTCCACTGCAGTAACGGATACACCCGTCCAGTTTTTTCTATTGCCGCCAATACCGGCGTATAAGTTTAAAATTTTCATAACTAACGTTCTGTGACTATAACTTTATAAAAATACCTCTGCTGCATACTTTCACGCATTTTGGAACCTGCCTTGAAGCCAGGGCTTTCATCATACCGTACTCACCATACTGGTTACTCATTCTGTAGATTTTAAAAACCAAAAATCCGCCTGCAGAACCAATCAAAACCACACATATTATAGATGGAACACCGATTATAAAAAGCACCGCAAAAAGTATTATAAGTCCAACAACACCCCCGCCCAAGTACCATATATACTGGGCTTTTAAGCCTTTAAATTCTATACTCTGATTAATTCCTTTGTTGATTTGGTAAACGCTGTTCATTATACCCCGAAAAAGGATTTAATGACAGTCGCCACAACCACCAGAAAAACGCAGCTTCCAAACCAGGCAGCTGCAACTTTACCGGTATCAGGATCACCTGCATTCCACTTCTGATAAACTTTCACTGCTCCAATCAGCCCTAAGATGGCACCGACTGCATACATTAGTTCTGTCCCGGCATCAAAATAACTTCTTACTTTTTGATTGGCCTCATTAATTCCAGCAACTCCGTCCTGTGCATAAGCGCTGCTGTGAATTAACAGCAGTAAAAAAAACCTAGTGATAAGTGCTTTATTTTTTCTGCAAAATTTCTTTAATTTCCATCCACATTTTTTCATCGTACATCATTTTTAAAGTTATTCCATTATTAAAAAGCAGAGGAATACCGCCGTTACATCTCTATTTTTCCTGTCACACAAAGCCATACCGCACAAGAGAGAACGGGGAATATTCCTCAGCTGAATTTTTAAAATAAAGACCCCTCCCATAAACTGTCAGCCTCACTCAGGGTCAGCTGCAGCTTAGGATGCTTTTCAGATTCAGAAACCATTTTTTGGTTTATGTTTTCTTTGAGAGACGAAATTTTCACATAAGGATACTGCTCCAGAAGCATACGCAGGTAGTTCTCAAACTGCTGTTTTGAAAGATTCTTTTCGACACTTTCTCTCACAGCACTTACAATTCGTGCGGAGAGCGCTTCGGCATCTTCCAGAGTACCGAATGATTTTTGGAAAGAATCAGAAATAGATTTTGTTTCCCTTAAATTTTTTGACGATTTTTTAAAAGAAAGAACTCGAAACTTCTTTTCGCCCGAAAAGATTTTTTTTAAATCAGTCCTGTAGAATTTAAATAAGATTATAAGATACCAGACTATTGTCAGTATGCAGGCAGCAGTTAGATAGCTGCTCCATGTAATATTTGTAAACATAGTTCTTCATTTTATCGTTCAACATTTTACTCTCCTCTATGAAAACTGCCATCAATAAATTAAAATGGCATTTATTTTACAGGTCAAAGGAACGATTACAATAAATCATCTACAAGTACAACTTTCTTGTACCTTTCTTGTACCCACTGAAAATACAGGGGCTCACAGCTTATAAATAAGCACAAATTTAATATGTTTTGATTTTACTGATTATTTTTTGAAGGCTGGCTATTGCAATTTCCTTATCCCTTTCCTCTGCATTATAAGATTTGCTTCGAACAGACTGATAGGACAGATTTTTTTTGACCGGCGTAGAAAGGTAAGGCACGATACTTTTGAAGATATAGTTCATTGATTTTGCTTTAATGATTCTCGCCTCATCAGAGGCACGTAAAATCAAACCTATCTGGTCACCTGAAAGAATGCATTCCAGTCTGTTATCCTCCTTTTTGTGAAATAATTCATTTTCTCCAAGTAATCCGTTCTGCTCCTGCAGCAGGACAGCTGTTTTCTTTTCTATATATTTGATTTCAGTTGAAAACCAGTATTCAAGAAAAGTAATTAAATGCTGCTGAGATGGATTAAAAGTCAGCTTTAAATCAGAGTTTATATTTGTAAGTTTCCTGCAGCACAAAAATATATTTTCAAGCCGCTCTGATAACACTTCAAAAGTGTTTAAAAAATTATCAAGCTTGACAGCCAGACGCTCAGCGTATTGTCTTGAGTTAAAATTCATTCTGATAAGAAGCAGATCAAGATTTGAAAAACATGGGGAATCTGTAGCGGCATAATCGAGATTTTCAAGTTCGCCGAGCATTTCGCGGTAATAAAGTACCTGCCGGTAGGTATATTTGAGGTTTCTGCTGTTTTGAAGAGGTGCAAGTAAAAGCTTTACAATGAATTCCAGATCCAAATTATGGTTATCTGCAGCCACTTTTTTTTTAATTAGCTTATTCAAGCCGGTATTCATTTCGGCTTTCCATACTCTTATGTAATTAGACGGCACTCTCTGGTCCAGACTGATAAAAGCCGAATATCTGATTTCTACAAATGACAGCAGATCATCAAGCGAAGAAATGATCAGATCCAATACTTTTAAAAATTCAGGAGCTCTGCCATTTTTTTTATTTTTTATCGCTGTAATGCTGTCAAGTAAAAAAACTAATGAAGAATGATACTTTCGAATCAGAAGTCTGGTCTGACGTTTGTTTTTGAGCTCAAAAAAAGACTTCCTGATATGATCTTTAATTTTTGATGATTCTGATGCCAGTCTTTCGCTTATGAGTTCAGTCTCATTGGGTGTGATAAAATCTACTGTGGAATTTTGAACATCAAGGGTATTTATTAATAAAGAATCGAACCATTCCAAAGGATATATATTAATCATCGTCTTATTGTTTTAATTAAACAATCTCTGGCAGTATGTGGAGCGATCAATAGTTATTATTTTTCTTTGAACGAAATTCGGTTGGCAGAAGTCCTGTATGTCTTTTAAAGAATACACCGAAATTTTCAGCACTGCTGAATTCAAGTTCATCAGCAATTTTAGCCACAGAATAATCTGAATCGGCAAGAAGCAGTTTAGAAACATTTATAAGTGCTTCAATTATAAAAGTTTTTGCCGATCTGCCTGTGATTTCTTTAACCATTTTATTCAAATGGCCGGGAGTTACAAATAAGGCTCCTGCATAGAACTGCACATGATGCTGTTTTCTGACATGAATTGCCAGAATAGTTAGAAATTGGATAACAATACTCTCTCTTCTTGAAAATGCAAGATTAATGTCAGGTGCATATTTTGAGTGTATCATTTTAAGCTCATATATAAATAAATTAAAGCATATTCTGCGCAGCTGATTAATCAGTTCCGGTTTTTCACTGCCATTCTGCAGAACATGCATTAATTTATAAATAAGGGACAAGACTTTAAAATCTTTTTCGTGAAGTTTAATACTGTGTTCAGATTTCATCATTAAAAAACTGAAAGCATCAGCAAGCTCTTTTTCATAACAGTTATAAAAGGCAAAATCGAAACTTGTCCTTATCAGGTAAAGCTGAATGTCCACACTTGCTTCAAGCTTTGTACAGGTCGAATTAACCGGAATTAGAAGTAAATCCTTTCGTCTGATAACCTTAGCTCCACTGGAAAAGGCTATACTCAATTTACCGCTTTTTATTAAAAGCACTGAAAAATTGGAAATAATAAAGGGAACAGGCACTTCGTTTCTTGTTTTAAAGTGCTTGACGTGATCTACATGAATTCCGTCATTTTCAATGCTTTTCAGCTCAGTATTTAAGAGTTGTCTGATCATTTTCTAACTTTTAAGATCTGGCTTCATTTCAAATTTTATCCTTAAAAAAAAATTCCATCCATATAAAAAATTGGAAATACAGATTTGACAGGATACAGATGTATAAAACATACGCAGTTAGTTTCGGACTTTCCATAATGATCTCTTCATTTAAAACATATCGCACAATCTGATCGGCGGTGAAAAGCTTCATTATAAAATAAAGGCTCAAAAGATTAAAAAGGAACAATAAAATATAAAACAACGCCCTCTTTTTCATAGCATAATTAGATTAGAACATTAATAAATCACGATCCCCTAAATTGTCAGTTATTTAACTGCAAAGCACTGATTAAAAGTTAATAACCGGCGTACTTACTGGTCGTTGATGTCTCCCAGTCTCTATCCTTTCTGTCTTTTGCGCTAAATAAAACTGCTTCTGAAATAGAAGAAATGTTAAGAATTGCTTCCTTTTCATTTGTCAAAAGCGTAGAATCCTGTCGTTTGGAAATCTCGTACTGAATTATAAAATCGTCCACAATCTCATAGTTTTGGCTGCGCAGATTTCCCAGATTAGTAACATATGCTTTCACATCAATTTTCAATGAAGGTCCAAGCATACTTTCATCTACAATAACAAATAAAGCCGCAACAGGATCCTGACCACAAGAAATTGTATCTAGATCAGAACCGTTTTTCTTAGAAGTCTTTAAATAATTTCCGGTACGATGCTCCTTTAAAACTGATATGACCTTCTCTTTTATCTGAGCAGGTACAAGAAGAATAAAATTTCCAGCGGTAACTTCCATAAAGTTTTTTTCTGATGCTTCTTCATTCTTAAAATCTAATTTCTTATCCATGCTTACGGCTTCCTTTGAAGCCGGGCTTAAATCAGGTTTTTCAAAATCTTCACTTGAACATGAACACACAATAATAATTAAACCAGTTAATAATAAATTTTTCATAATGCAAAATGGTTAGGTTGAATGAGAATTATCTCAGTCCATTTTGCCCGGGCCAGCAGAACTTTTGCTCAGTGCCTTACTGAAACTTTTGCTGTTGAATTCGAAGCAAATCTATATTGCAAAAGTTTATTAATCAAGAGCATGTATGTGGATTTTCGGGAAATCCACTATCGATTTCCATGAAATCAATAAAGTATTTTTCTTACATTAATTATTTATAATTCAAATATTTGCATTATTTTTGAAAACTTCTAATTCACAGACTTTACAATTTTCATTATTAATCTGATTTATGTTTTCAACGAAACATAGACTCAAAATTTCTATGCATTATGAAATGTAAATTACCTCTGCTCTTACTTCTATTTATACTTAAAACAGTAAATGCACAAAATGTTTTCGTTAGAGTACCTGATTCTCTTTTGTTTAAAACCTATGATTATCTGGACGATAAAATCTACCAATACAAAAATGACAGCCTCCAAGCATCTCCATATTTATATGCGTATTTAAGTAAAGCATTAAATGAAAAAAATTATAAAGAAACAGTCAATGCATATCAAAACATACTTCATCAATCTCCAATGTCACTTCGTTTAAAGTATGCAGACAGCATGGTTTCCGCAGCTTCAAAGTCAAAAGATAATGAGCTGATAGGCTCTGCGTATTTATCAAAAGGAATAGTATACTACAGCCGAAAAAATTATATAAAAGCTTATGACTATTACATCAAAGCAAATGAAAATGTTTCGCGGACTGATAATAATTATCTAATTTACAAAACCAAATATCATATTGCACAGATTAAATTTTATCTTGGATTCTATGATGAAGCCATTTCTCTTTTTAATGAATGCCTTTCATATTTTAAAAAAAATCAGGACCGCCCCTATTTAAATTCACTTCATTCGCTCGGTGTCTGCTACAATAGAATCGGCGACTACAGCAGATGTTCACAGATAAATGAGTTAGGACTTAAAGAATGCGGCAGATTGAAAATTCCTGAAATGGAAATATTCTTCAAGCACTCGGAGGGAATCAACCAGCATTTCTTAAATAATTACGGTACAGCCATTGCATTGCTGCAGGAAGTTTTGCCCCAGCTTAACAGCATGACAGAATTTGCTAATGAGTCTATATCTAATTTTTACATTGGAAAAAGCTACTGGAAACTTCGGCTTCCATTAAAAGCTTCAGTGTATTTTCAGAAAGTTGATAAAACCTTTAATGAGAAAGGATATATCCGTCCAGATTTAAGAGAGGTATTTGAACTCATGATCAAATATCATAAAAAAGATAATAATTTAAATTCGCAGCTATATTATATGAACCAGCTTTTAAAAGCGGATTCTCTTTTGACCGATACTAATAGATATCTTATGGGAAAAATACATAAGCAGTATGATACGAAAGAAATCCTGCTGGAAAAAGAAAAGATCCAGCAGCAGCTTGTAAAAGAGAAATATTATGACGTTATTTTAATCAGTATCGTTGTCGTTCTTTTCTCTGCTGTAGTATACGGCACGTACTACCACTTTGAAATCAAAAAGCGCAATAAAATAAAATTTGCTCTTCTTCTGGAAAAAAATGAAAAGAGCAGCGTGCCTGAACAGTCATCCGAAAAATTTGAAATAACCGATATTTCGCAGGAAACCGTCCAGCAGATATTAAGACACCTCGAAAAGTTTGAAAAGAATAAAAAATTTTTAGACAAGGAGGCCACACTAACCACTTTAACTGTGTGGTTTAATACCAACAGCAAATACTTGTCAAAGGTGATATACCATCGCAGCGGAAAACGTTTTGTTGATTATATTAATGACTTAAGGATTGATTATCTGGTGGAACTGCTCCGAAACTCAAGGATGCATAGAAATTACTCCATAAGCGTGCTGGCTGAGGAAGCCGGTTTCACTTCCGCTCCCCGATTCACAAATGCATTCCAGTCTAAAACAGGAATTTCGGTCAGCTATTTTATTAAAGAACTGAAAAAAGAAAATTCATAAAAATAATTTTTAAACAATACCGTTTTCATTTAAGGCAAAATTCTACTTTTGCCCACTTAATTTAAAAAAATTGTATAATGAAAGACCTAGTTGCAAAAATCAACGCTGAAATCGAAACATTTAAAACAGAATCTGAATCTTTATCAGAAAAAGGAGTTAAGGCAGCTGGAGCCAGAGCTCGTAAATCATCTTTAGAAATTGAAAAACTTTTAAAAGAGTTTAGAAAAGTTTCTATAGAGGAGTCAAAGAAATAATTTTTAGTTTTCTTACTTAGATAAAAGGAGAAAATGGGGTTTAGTACCCCATTTTTTTTATATTGTTTCTGCCGTTAATCCTTTGTAAAACAAACAACAGTATTGCTTTTTTGAAGCAGAATTATCAGGTATCTTTAGCAGGCAGCCTCTCCCGCTTTACGCTGCAATCTTTTGTGCCGAACCCCGGCAGAAAAGGATTTTCGCTGCAATCGGGGCTTTAGAGAACTGTGAGTTTCCCATAATGTGTATCTCATTAATAAGATGCAAAATAGTTTTTTTATTAATGAAAATGTTACCCTATAAATACCTGTTTTAGTTAATTATTAAATATATAAAAAGATGCCGATGCATCTTTTTATTATTAAAACAAATCTTTTATATCAACCGTTAAGGCTTTTGCAATTAAAGTTAGAGTTTTTACTGTTGGATTTGTTTCTCCTCTTTCTATTCTGGCAACTTGATTTACTGACATACCAATTTCAAAAGCTAATTTAGATTGAGAATATCCATCTTTTTCTTCTCTAATTTTTCTTATAGTAGCTCCAAGCTTAATTTGAATGTTATGTAATTCTTTTTCTTCCACATGCTAAAATTCAACCATAAAAAAACAGTAATCCTACACATATATGTGTAGTTGTTATTTTTTTTTATTATATTTGTTTTTGAATTTATATATTTGCGATTCTTCACATAAAAATATTTGAAGCATTCGCTTAGAATCTCGACTTGAAAACTGGAAATTTAGAAGGAACGAGAGGATAAGTAAGATGCTCACGCCTATGGCGTGGGCTCACTTATTGTTCCTCGGTATTTCCAGTACCTCAAGTCAATAAGCTGAGTTCCGCGCCTTTTTTACGCTCAAAATTCTCTTATAATTCTTAGCAAATCAGACTTCTATTTTTAAGTTTCGCACAAGTCGAACCTTTAAAACAATTACTGCCTCTGCATTAAATTTATTTTCATTATGATCATTAAGTCGATTCCTTAATACATAAAAATGGCCCTCAGCTGAAGCGACAAAACTAGAGCAGAGGACCTTAGCTAATCAAATACCATTTAACTAACCAATCCCAATATTATGAATTGTTTTTCATTTTACAAGGATGGAAGAGCTCTTTATTGCCTTATTTTTACAGGTATTTTGCTGTCTTTTTCATCATCTTCAGCCAAAAATTCCAAACGGACTTTCAACACGCTTTTTCAACAGCATCATGTGCAGGGAACTGTCACGGACGGAACTGATCCCCTGCCCGGAGTTACCATATTGCTTAAAAGCAATAAGAATAAAGCCGTCATAACAGATTACAATGGCCACTATTCTCTTGAAGTTTCTCCCAAGGATACATTAATAGTATCTTTCATTGGATTCAAAACTAAATTTATCCCAGTAAATGACCTAGCTAAAATTGACATAAAACTAGATTATGATACTACTACGCTACAGGAGGTTCGGGTAAATGCTGGTTATTATTCCGTAAAGGAAAGCGACCGAACGGGGAGTATTGCCCGGATAACCTCCAAAGAAATTGAAACACAGCCTGTAACTAATGTACTGGCGACTATGCAGGGCCGCATGGCAGGAGTAAATATTGTGCAGAATACAGGTATGCCGGGCAGCGGGTTTTCTATAGAAATACGAGGGCTTAACAGCTTAAGAAGCGACGGAAACAGTCCATTGTATATAATAGATGGTGTACCTTACTCCGCACAGGGAATAGGCAGCAGCTACACCTCAGCAAATATGCCCTCCCAAAACAGTCCACTGAACAGTATTAACCCGTCTGATATAGCATCGATTGAAGTTTTAAAAGATGCGGATGCGACTGCTATCTACGGCTCTCGGGGGGCAAATGGCGTTGTACTTATTACCACCAAAAAAAGCAGATCTGGCAAGACAACTTTTTCTGTGGACTATTCGAATGGATTAGGCAGAGTCGCAGGTTTCAAAAATGTTCTTGATACTCCAAATTATCTAGCCATGCGCAAAGAAGCTTTTGCGAATGACGGTATAACCCAATATCCTTCAAATGCCTATGATATCAATGGTACATGGGATAAGAACCGGGAAACCAACTGGCAGAAAGAACTAATCGGAGGAACTGCAGAATATACTAATTTGCAATCAACCATTTCCGGCGGCTCCCAACATACGCAGTTTCTCTTAAGCGGAAACTACTCGAAAGAAACCACTGTATTCCCCGGCAGTTTTGATTATTCAAGAGCCGGCGGAAGGGCGAACATAAATCATGAATCTGAAGACAAAAGATTGCGGGTTAATTTTTCAGCTGTCTATACCGCGCAGTCCAGTTCTATGCCCTTGGTGGATATTACCCAGACTGCATTACAGCTGCCTCCCAATGCGCCAGCTCTTTATGACACAACCGGCAGTCTAAATTGGGAAAACAATACCTTCCAGAATCCAATTGCCATCCTAAATGGGCAGACCAAAAGCAGTACTTATGATCTTCTAAGTAATGCACTTCTTTCTTATGAATTGGGAGGCGGATTTTCTGCCAGCACAAGTTTAGGCTACACTAATCTGGACCAAAAGCAGATAAATCTTCAGCCATCAACAATCTACAATCCCGCATATGGACTTGGCACGGAATCGTCGCTGGCCATCTCTAATATTGTAAACCGCATTTCATGGATAATCGAACCAAAATTAACATGGACAAAAAATCTCGGTAAAATTACTTTTGATGTATTGGCTGGTACAACATTCCAGCAGCAGAATGGAGATCAGTTTATTACCCAGTCCCGAGGATTCACCAGCAATAATCTTATAAGCAACCCTGCCTCGGCTTCTACTAATACTGTCTTGAACAGCGATGAAACACTATATAAATATCAGGCTCTTTACACCAGAATTAATTTTAACTGGGAGGGAAAATATATTCTGAATTTCACTGGCAGAAGGGACGGTTCAAGCCGCTTTGGTCCCGGAAGGCAGTTCGCGGATTTCGGAGCCGTAGGTGCGGCATGGATATTTACCCAAAACAGCTGGCTGAAAGAAAATTTCACCTTTTTAAGCTTCGGAAAACTTAGAGCAAGCTACGGAACAACAGGCAATGACCAGATAGGAGATTATCAGTTTATGGACACATACGGCACATCAGGCACTAAATATCAGGGAATTTCCGGAATGCAGCCCAGCAGACTGTTTAATTCAGATTTCGGGTGGGAAACAAACAGAAAAACGGAAATAGCCATTGAAACAGGATTTTTACAAGACAGGATTTTTGCGAGTTTCGCATGGTTTCAAAACCGTTCATCCAACCAGCTGGTAGGAATCCCCCTTCCCGGCACAACAGGCTTTAGTTCTATTCAGGCCAATCTGGATGCTGTGGTTCAGAATAAAGGATTGGAATTTACCCTTAAAACACAAAATATATTGAACAATAACTTCAACTGGAGCACAAGTTTTAATCTTACGAGCATTAAAAACGAGCTGATTTCCTTTCCCGGATTGGAGGTTTCTACATATAAAAACCGGTATGTAATCGGACAGCCTCTAAATGTAGTCAAAACATACCATTATACAGGACTCAATCCTGCTACAGGTATTTATCAGTATGAAGATGTAAACGGGGATGGTGTATTTACTGCAAATGAAGACCGGCAGACTGCTAAAAATCTAAATCCTAAATATTACGGGGGTCTGCAGAACCATTTGCGCTTTCATAATTTGGAATTGGATTTTCTATTCCAGTTTGTAAAACAGCAGAATTACAGCGAAAACTATGGCCAGCCCATGCCAGGAACAATGAATAACCAGTCCCAAGGCGTTATACAGCGCTGGCAGCAAGTAGGAGATTTGGGGCCTTATCAAGGTTACAGTGTTTCTAATTCAGCAAAACAACAGGCTTACTTAAGATACTTGCAGAGCGATGCTTCCATTATCGATGCATCCTATATACGTCTTAAAAATATATCCCTGAGTTATGAACTTCCAAAAACTTGGACTAAAAGAATTACCTGTAGATTAAGCCTTCAGGGACAGAATGTATTGACATTCACTAATTATAAAGGAATTGACCCAGAGTTTAAAACTTCCGGATACCTCCCTCCCTTAAAAATTTATACAACAAGCATACAGTTGACTTTTTAATTTAATGTTTCCTATTATGAAAAATATCAATCTTAGTATAAAATCAAGACTCCTTGGAATTGCATTTGCCAATCTAATCTCGGCATGCTCCGGATTTACAGATGTGGATCTTCCTTCTTCCCAATTAACATCAACGGCGATTTTCATGGAAAAATCTACTGCCACGGCCGCCATGGTGGACATTTATTCAAAAATGCGGGATAAAGGTCTGCTAACTGGCTATCCTACAGGTTTAACGATGCAGTTGGGCTTGTATACAGACGAGCTCAGCTTTTACGGGAATTCCGCTGCAGTTCAGGCCAACTTCTACAATAACTCACTGATGCAGACCGATACGTCTCTCGCAGAATTTTGGAACAGCAGCTACAGTCAGATTTATGCAGCAAATTCAGTTATTGAAGGAGTAAACGAATCTGCCACACTTCCAAAGTCGGATAAAGACCAGCTTCTTGGAGAGGCCATCTTCGTCAGAAGCCTGATTCATTTTTATCTGTTGAATACTTTTGGTCCGATTCCCTATATATCATCAACAGATTATAAAAAAAACAGCACCGTTTCAAGAATGCCGGAAAGTCAAATTTACAAGCAGATTAAAAGAGATCTTGAACTTTCATCTGACCTTCTGCCAAAGGCTTATGCCGGCAGTGACAGAACAAGACCTAACAAATTTGCAGCAAAAGCTCTACTTGCCCGTGTCTGCCTTTACATGGAATTATGGCAGGAAGCGGCTGACGCCGCATCAGCTGTCCTAAATCAGACAGATTTATATATTTGGCCGCAGTCACTAAACGCTCTTTTTCAAAAACAGAGCCAGTCTACAATCTGGCAGTTCATGCCAGCTACTGCAGGTCTCAATACATACGAGGGGAGTTCGTTTATTTTTCAACAGGGACCTCCCTCTTTAGCTGCCGTTTCCCAAGATCTATTAAATGCTTTCAGCACAAATGATCTGAGAAAAACACAGTGGCTCAGAGCAGTGTCCAACGGCAGCTCCACATGGTATCATCCATACAAATATAAAAACCAGTCAAATACCGGAACCACATCCGTGGAATACTCGATAGTGCTCAGGCTTGCCGAACAGTACCTGATCAGAGCAGAGGCAAGGGCTCACTCAGCCGATCTGATTGGAGCAAAAGAAGATCTTAACAAAACCAGAAATCTTGCCGGAGTGGGCAATACAACGGCCTTAAGCGTGGAAGAAATCCTTCAGGCAATCTACACGGAAAGACGTCTTGAATTTTTCACTGAATTCGGACAACGTTTCTTTGATCTTAAAAGAACCAACAGGCTCGATCAGACACTCTTGCCAGTTAAAAGTCAGTGGAAAACATCAGACCGATTGTTCCCTTTACCAGAATCTGAATTATTATTGAATCCAAATCTTCTTCCCCAAAATGAAGGCTATTAAATCTATATCCGCCAATACTTTTTCTATTTTTACCTGTTTCATTTTTTGGTTAGTAACCTGCCCTGTTTTATTAGGGCAGGCCGGCCAAAAAAGAATGCTGACATCCGCTGATTATAAACAATGGAGCACATTGTATCCTGATAAGATTTCAAACAATGGTAACTGGGCAAGCTACCGTCTGAATTATAAATATACAGACAGCGATACACTAGTTCTACAGAAAATCGCTGGAGGCCAACAGCATAAATTCGCTAATTGCAGAACAGGTAAATTTAATGCAGAGCTACAATTTGGATGCATTTCAAGAGATACACTTTACCTGCGGAATCTAAATACTGCTGCTACTAATAAAATTGCTAATGCTGTTAGTTTTGACTTCTCCGAAAATAATAGATATATTGCTGTATTTACAAAAAGTGATAATAAAAAGCACTTTCTAGAAATTCGAACTTTAGCTGGAAATGTAATCTATCAAAGGACAGGCATAACCAACTACTATTTTGATCCTGACCAGAACGGTGTTGTCTTTAATGTCTCAGACAATAATCGTTACAGTACGGAATTAATTCTTTTTAAAGACCGCATTGACATAAAAATACTAGCAGCTAATCAAAGTACACCGCTAAAAAAGCTTTACTGGAATGCAGGCGCAATTTCTTTTATGGACAGTGCTGGCCAAGGAGCGAAATTTTATTATTACAGCATTGGGAAAGATAAACTCAGCATACTTGATTCCAAAAGGAATGGTTTTCCAAAAGGAATGCAGATAACAGACTCGCCTCTTGGTAGTGCAGCGCATGCAGAAATCGGAGAAAAAGTACTTGTAAGGCTTAAATTTTCCAATGACTCTTTAAAAAGTATAGATCCGAAAGCCGTTGAGATTTGGAACACAAAAGACAAACTTTTGTTTGAATACCGCAAGTATTTTGGCAACCCAAAATTGTCCGATAAAATGGCTGTATGGAATATTCAGAACAATAAAGTACAGCTCATTACCGACAGTACATTTTCAGCGGGATTTATTAGCAGTGACTATAATTTTGCCTTTATCTATGATCCTATTGCTTACGAACCGCAGAGCAGACAGTTCTGCCCATATGACCTATATATTCTTGACCTTAATAGCGGCACTCGTAAACCAGTAGTGATGAATTATACAGCAGATGCAAAACCTGTCGGATCTCCCGACGGTGCATATCTATGCTATGCTAAAAATGGACATTGGTGGATATACAGCATCAAGAATGACAGTCATATCTGCATTACTCTTGACCTGCCTAATTCCTTTTTTGCAGAAGATAATAACAGCCCCTCGGAAAACAAACCTTACGGCATAGGCGGCTGGACTAGCGATAGTGAAATTATATTAAATGACAGATACGATTTGTGGAAAATTTCGCTTGACGGAAAAACGAAAAAGAGATTAACCAATGGAAGAGATATCCAAAAGACCTTTAGGATTAATTCCTTTACACCCAATCTGTTGTTTGATAAAACTGTATCCAGCACTTACGCTCTGGATTTAAAAAAAGGTTTTCTTCTGGAAACATTCAATAAAGAAACTGGTGACACAGGCCTGAGCTGGTGGAAGATTAATTCGGGAGTTAAGGAAATGGTCTGGGGCAATAATAAGATCAGTCTAGTTAAAAAAGCTCAGGATAAAAATATTTATATGTATGTCTCTGAAAGGTTCGAATCTTCACCTAAGCTGATGCTTTATAAAGGCACGGCCACAGAAATAATGCAGAGCAACCCCCACCAGAAACATTTCTACTGGAGCAGAAATGAGAAAATTGACTACATTTCCGATGGCATAAAAACAAAGGGGATTCTTTTCTACCCTGCCGATTTTAAAGCAGACAAAAAATATCCAATGGTTGTACATATATATGAAAGACAATTCAGTTATTTGAATGATTATATAAATCCTTCGATGATTTCTGACGACGGTTTTAATGTCAATAATTATACGGCTAATGGCTATTTTGTCTTATTTCCGGATATTAATTATGAATTTGCAAATCTAAAAAAATCAGTAACAAACAGTGTGCTGGCAGCAGTGGATGCCGCAGTAGCAAAAGGAAATATTAATCCGTCTAAGGTAGGGCTTATCGGACACTCTTTCGGCGGGTATGAAACTGATCTAATAATTACTCAGACCGATAGGTTTGCCGCCGCAGTTTCAGGCGCAGCGTGGACTGATCTGGTCAGCTCATATTTATATGTAGGTCCTTTGTTTAGGAGGCCTGATTTCTTTCGTGGTGAAGATCATCAGATTCGAATTGGAAAATCCCTTTTTGAAGACATGAAGAGCTATTTAAATAATTCTCCGATACTGTTAGCATCCAGCGTCAGTATCCCTTTGCTAAGCTGGGCTGGTGCCGAAGACCGTCATGTTAATACGCAGAACAGTATGGAATTTTATCTGGCATTAAGGCGTCTGAATAAAGAACACATACTGCTTGTTTATCCCGAGGAAGAACATACTTTACAACAGAAAAAGAATGCTCAAGATTTGAATATACGCATTATGGAATGGTTTAATTATTACCTTAAAGACGAAAACAAAAAAGAGTGGTTTAGCACACATTATAACTAAGATATTTTTAAATTAAAGATGCCTCCACTGAATTTAAACAATGGAGGCATCCTTTTCCTAGAAAAGCATTTTACTACTCACTTCTCTTTAAAGGTAATACACAATTTGATGGCTGCGAATACAGCTGATTTCCCGTGTCGGGAGCAGTACATGCCTCATTACCATTTTCGTCACAAAATGCTTTAGGTATGTTACAAGCATTTTCAACGCTGATGTGCTCATACCCATTTTGTGCAAAAACTTTTGAACTTTCCTCAGTCGAGCTTGTGCTCGCAGCACTAGCCAGTCCAAAAGCCACAACCGCCATAGGCAGACCGATTTTAAAAACATTTGCTTTCATAATAAAATAATTTTTATGGTTAATGATCTACTCTTTTTTACAGGTTTTCGATCAAATCCCTGCTACTTGGCCAATAGATTAATACTTTTCATTTCGAATATTTTGATGTTATTTTCGTCCCTATTTTATAGCGTATAATCTGTGTGCCGATAAGGACATATAAGTTATTGTCATATACAATAAAACTTTTCATTTTTTTGCCGGCTAGATTATAGATGCAGAAACTCAGCAGATAGCTCTTATCGTTTAAATTATATACGTCTATAATGCTTGCCTCCTCCCAGATCCTATCCTCTTCAAACCTTCCAGGTATCGCTGAATTGACAAATAATAAATTCTTATAGACTGCACTATTTTTATTTACATAGAGAGGGGGACTGGAAAACTTGCGCTGCTGGTGCTTTTTATCTTTTGCAATATTTAGTTTGGCCCTACTGATAGTATCAATAGTGGTACCTCTTCCAGTAATTTTTAAATCTCTACCAGCTATGGTAAACTGGTTTCTGTAATAGTAGAGATATATAATTTTATCAAGTCCACTGCTGTAAAGTAAATGGCCGTCAGTATCAAATACACCATCGAACTGCTTCTGTAATATCAACGGATTTAATATCGTTTTTTTCTTTTCTCCAACATTAATAATTCCTAATACATTATCGCCAGTTCTGGAATCGTTTGTAACCACTGCTACCGATACAGAATCCAATGCTTGAGTTGTTGTAAAATATTCCCCACCCTTATATGCAAGTTCTGCTTTCCAATCCTTAATCCTGCCTCTGAAAACACATGGGACACTGCCATCGGCAGCAAAAAAATATGGAGGCCGAACAGAAACTCTAATTCCCCGAAACGGCAGGTCCTTGCGGTTTAATTCTATCATTTTTTGCTCAGTAATAGCTAGATGCCTATTAAGAGTTGTTATCAGAAGCGGTGCAGTATTATTACCAAGAAAAATATGGGAGGTGTCTGCTCCGGCTATGTAAAAAGAATTCAATTTTAAATCTTCTGCATTTACCTTTTCAATAGGGGTCTGCGGAAAACGTCTGGTTAATCTGTTGTGATAATGTATAATGTTCTCCGAAAATATAAACATTACAACAACTATACTTATACTGCTGATTGTAAGAGCGGAAAATAAAGCTACCAATTTTTTGTTTTTTACAAAGTGGAATTCCTGTCTGCCAATGCCTTTATAAAGAATGATTCCCCAAACAGCAATAATGACAAAAAACAGATTAAAAACAAGATGTGATTGCCAGCCAAGCTTCTCCAGCACTCCGCCGCAAGAGCAGGGTACAAAAGAAGTGTAGTTTAAGATTATAAAAATATAAGTCGTAAACATCACCATTAATCCATAGGCTGCGTAAAGCCCCACTGGCTTATATTTAGGAATCAATAGCAGAACGCTGATAAGTATTTCTGCTACAGGCACAATAATAGCCAATTGTTCAGCAAAGGCGCTAAGCAGAGGCGACTGCCCGAGCTGGATTCTGAAATGCGCGAAATCCATTAGCTTGCTAGCCGAAGCGTAAATGAACAGCAGCACAAAGAGAAGACAGATGGTCTCTGTAATATAATATTTAATGCGGTTGTTTAAAGTCATCATCTGATAATTTTAAAGTGAATCATAAATTTCTATCTAAGTTATTATCGTAGTTATCAATGCAAATGTAAATCAGATTTTTCGTGCAGATACTTTAAAAATCAATCCAAAATCTTTGAAAATCATGCATTTTTACATTTCTGAATACGGTGCATAAAAAATGCCTGCATTTGTAGGAATGATGCAAGCATTAATTTTAGTGGTTATTAAAATATCAGTCTTTTATCGAAGCGCTTATTGCCGCCAGTTTTTCATGAAGTTCAATAAGGCCTGCTTTCTGAAGGCACTCTTCAGCGAGGGTCTCAAGGTCAGTCCTTCCCTGTTCGTTTATACTCTCCAGAAGAACCGAAGAACCTTCCCTGATCTTCATACCGTCCTGAATCAGATGGCTTAAAAGCAGTACATTTTTTCGTGAGATTTTCAGATCCATCTTCACCGTCTCGTTCATGCCCGGGATACTCAGCACTGTATCAAAAACCCTGGCCGCATCATTTGCTGTAATCATAATTTAATGTTTTAAAATTAATATTTAGCTCACCGTAAAATTAGAAAGTATCCTCCCTATTCACCCCACTCAAAATTTGGGGAGGATTGCAGGGGCTATTCATCTTTTCTAATTTAGCTTTCAGATAATGCATTTTCGAATTTCAAAGCCATTTTTTTTTTGATTATATAATTCAAATTAATGGCCAGTGTTTTTAACTTTTTTAGCACAGCTGAAGAGTGTCATATAATTTAAAAAAAGCTGTAAAAGACTTTTTTAAGGCTTTCAGACTGCGGTTTTCTGCAGTCAGCAAGATGTTCGGTTGTATCACACCCGATATCTTGCTGCCCGTCTGCTCGGAACTCGCGGGCAGTGAAACTGTAAATCGAAAATGAAAGAGATAACAATGAAATGGAATAATGATGGAACAGAAAAACTACAGCAGAAACAGATGGCTTCACATCCGTCTTACCGAGGTAGAATTACAGCAGGTAGACAAGAATTTTAAAGCAAGTGTATATCGTAAACGAAGTGCTTTCGTGCGCAGAAACCTGCTGCGAAAACCCGTCGTAATGAAGTATCGAAACGAGTCTTTGGATGAGCTCATTCAGCAGCTTATCCAGCTTCGGACACAGCTGAATTTTATCGGAAACAATTTTAACCAGAGCGTAAAAAAACTCCATACACTAATTGAAATTTCCGATTTCAGACAATGGATTGAATCCTTTGAATCAGATAAAAAAAAATATTTTTCCATTGCCGAAGAAATTAAAAAACACATTGAAAATATCTCCCAAAAATGGTTGCAGTCATAAATACAGGACATTCTATTAGAGGCGTTTTCATGTATAATGAAAACAAGGTTTCACTTGGAAAAGCCATGTGCATCGGTGAGGCAAATTATCCGGCTGATCTGGAAAAAATGTCAGAATCTTTTAAGCTCGGCGTGTTTTTAAAACAGCTCCAGCTTAATGAAAATGTGAAGCGCAATGCAGTGCATATCTCGCTGAACTTTGACCGCTCGGATACGGATTTATCCAAAGAAAAACAGATGCAGATCGCCTCTGCTTATATGGATAAGATTGGATTTGGCTCCCAGCCGTATCTGGTCTACCAGCATTTCGATGCCGGACATCCGCATATGCATATCGCCTCAATAAATATCAGGGCAGACGGCTCCCGGATAGACATGTACAATATCGGCAGAAACCAGTCCGAAACCGCGCGGAAAGAACTTGAGCTTTCGTTCAATCTTGTTCAGGCAGATTCAAGAAAGAAACTGCAGACTTCAGTTATAAATACCGTTGATATCGAAAAAATAAAATATGGAGCCATAGATTCCAAAAGAGCTGTCGGCAGTATTTTAAACGCAGTTATTCCGCATTACAAATACACAACACTCGGTGAATTAAACGCAGTTTTAAATCTTTACAACGTAAGAGCAGAACGCGGAAAAGAAAACTCTAAAATGTTTCAAAACAAAGGACTGGTATACCAGATACTCGATGAGAATAAAAAGCCAGTCGGTGTTCCGATTAAAGCCAGCAGTTTTTATTCCAAGCCGACTCTTTCTCAGCTTGAAATTAATTTTTCAGCCGCTAAAATGTCGCGCGTGATAAACATGAAAAGAACCCGAAATACTGTTGATCTGCTGCTGCTGAAATATCCTGCAATAACATTATCTGAGCTCGAAACTAGACTTATCAATCAGGGTATCAATGCCGTAATCAGAAAAAATGACAAAGGCTTCATATACGGTATCACCTATGTAGATCATACCGTCAAATGTGTTTTCAACGGAAGCAGTCTTGGGCCTTCTTATGCAGCGCAGGGCCTCTTGATGCGTCTGGACATTACGGCAGATTCGCAGATGAATGCTGCTGTTTTAAACAAAACCGTTTCGCATCAACCTTCCTTTATTTCCGGTATCGAGCTCCAGCGGATAATTGATGATGTGCTGTACGTAGGAACAGCTTCAGATTACGTGCCCAAACAGCTTAAAAATAAACGAAAAAAAAGAAAGAGAAAAGGACAGTCCGATAATCATTAATATATAAAAACCAGGATCATGCAGACAGGAGAAAATGAACAGGCGCTTAGAAAAATTTTAGATATGACCAGACTGATGAGCATCACAATACTGCTCATCCACTTTTATTTTTATTGCTTTCAGTCTTTCCAACAGTGGAATCTTTCGCCGGATTTTGCTCTGAGGATTCTCGAGAATATCCACCGCACGGGACTTATGGACAGCTTTCACAGATCCAAGCTTTTTGCACTGGGTCTGCTGCTCATTTCCCTTTTAGGGACCAGAGGAAGAAAAGATGAAAAACTGCAGCTGAAAACGGCGCTCTATTACAGCAGTCTGGGACTGCTGCTTTACTTTGGATCCTATCTGGCTCTTTTAATTTTTTTGGATCCTGAGATATGTTCTGTGCTTTATATCTTGCTCTGCTCAGCGGGTTATCTCTTGATGCTTTCCGGCGGTACGCTGCTCTCGCGTATCATCCGCCGAAAACTGAATTCGTCTGATATTTTCAATAAGGAAAATGAAACTTTTCCTCAGGAAGAACGACTCATTGAAAATGAATATTCAGTGAACCTTCCTGCCCGCTACCATCTAAAAGACAAAGTGCGAAGCAGCTGGATCAATATCATAAATCCTTTCCGCGGCATCCTGGTGCCCGGCACCCCCGGCTCGGGAAAATCATACTTTGTAATCCGCCACGTAATCACCCAGCACATCCGAAAAGGTTTTGCCATGTTCATCTATGATTTTAAGTTCGATGACCTGACCATAATTGCCTATAATGCCTGGCTGGAATCAAGGCATCTTTATGCTGTGCAGCCAAAATTTTATATCATTAATTTTGATGATCTCTCCCGCACCCACAGGTGTAATCCCCTTGATCCTGCATCAATGACGGACATTACCGATGCCGCCGAATCAGCGCGCACCATCCTTATGGGGCTCAATCGGGAATGGATCAAAAAACAGGGCGACTTCTTCGTGGAATCTCCCATAAATTTCCTGACGGCCGCCATCTGGTATCTCAGAAAATACAAAGACGGCGAGTTCTGCACCCTGCCCCATGTTATCGAGCTCATTCAGGCAGATTATGAAGATTTATTTACCCTTCTGAGAACCGAAAAAGAGATCGAAGTGCTGATAAATCCTTTTATCAGTGCCTTTCTGAATGAGGCGACAGACCAGCTGGAGGGGCAGATAGCATCTGCTAAAATCTCGCTGGCTAAACTCTCCTCCCCGCAGCTTTATTATGTGCTTTCGGGCAGTGATTTTACCCTCGATATTAATAATCCTGCTGAACCTAAAATTGTCTCAATGGGAAATAATCCCCAGAAAATACAGACGTACGGGGCGGTGCTTTCCCTTTTTGTGAGCCGGCTTATTAAACAGGTGAATCAGAAAGGAAAACTCAAAAGCAGTCTGATTTTTGATGAATTCCCGACTATTTATCTCAACAATATTGACAGTCTGATTGCCACGGCAAGAAGCAACAGGGTGAGCACCTGTCTGGGCATTCAGGACTTCAGCCAGCTCCGTAAAGATTACGGCCGCGAGCAGGCGGATGTGATCATAAATATCGTGGGCAATATTGTTTCGGGACAGGTCAGCGGGGACACTGCAAAACAGCTCTCCGAACGATTTGGAAAAATAATGCAGGATAGGGAAAGCCTGTCGATAAACAGCAGCGATACCTCCATCAGCCGTTCAAGACAGCTCGAATCCGCAGTGCCCCCATCCAAAATCAGCCAGCTCAGCTCGGGTGAATTTGTGGGCATGACAGCCGATAACCCTGACTGCAGAATTGAACTCAAAACCTTTTACTGCGATATTGTAAACGATCATGAGAAATTAAAAAAAGAAATAGATGCTTATAAAGAAATTCCCCTGATCAAGAAAATTGACAGTGTAATGGTGCAGAAAAATTATCTGCAGATCAAAATAGAAATACAGGAAATAATCCAAAGCGAAATGGAACGGATAATTAGAAATCCGGCGCTGGCATCCCTGATTCTGTCCAAAGGAAAATAGGTGCTGACAGCGAAATATTTTCTTGCTTTACCTAGGCTGGAAATAGTCTGTCAGCTGTTTTGTTTTTTCAGGATCTGAAGCGTATTTTTGTCTTTCTCACCGTTGTAATATTTCTCGAGCACAAGCTCAAAACAGTCCGGCGCATCAGGCAGAAGGCTGAACAGCGTCATACAGGATTTCAGCTTTCTTTCATCAGGCCTTCCCAGAATTTCAAGGGCTGTTTTATTTACTAGTTTTATTACTTTTTTATCAGCCTTAACGTATTTCAAAATTTAGCTTCCCCTAGAATTATATATTTATCATTTTGCTTACTTGACATTTTTCAATAATACAATTTTGAATTAAAAATCAAATGATTACATAAAAATAATGTAACCATTATCTTATATTAAAAAAAATATCACATCTTTACGAAAACTTTAAATCATGAGAAAAATATTACCGCTGTTTTTAATTTTAATTCTCTTCAGTTCCTGCGATGAGGATGGAAGCATTTTTAACGGAAAAGACCAGCTTCCAGAGATGACCAATACCGGAGCAAATACTGTGGGTTGTTTAATTGACGGCAGAGTATTCCTGCCTCATCAAAGCGGCATTAATGCTTCAGTAAACTGTTATTACCAGATTGAAGGCGGAGAAGAGTATTTCGTTTTGAATTTCGCTGATCATCGTAATGAAAAAAATGAAATGGTCATAGTGATGCTCAGAAAAATTCATGTAAAAGAAGGAGAAATATATAAACTCGACAAAACCTTTTCTACTTCACCTGAACTCAATGGCGCACTTGGCGTTTACAGTACTGCCGACAGCCAGTTATTCTATACCAGTGAAACCATTACCGGTGAATTGAAAATAACACGTTTAGATATTTCAAAATCAATTATCGCGGGTACGTTCTGGTTTGATGCCGTAAATGATAAAGGTGTGAAAGTAAAGATAACTGAAGGACGTTTTGACTGGAATTATTAACACTAAAAAATAGCCAATGATAAGAAAAATTACTTTTTATGCATTCATTCTATTAACTGCCGTTGCTGCAGCCCAGCAGACGCAGAATGCTGAATTCAAAAACGCGGCTAATCAGGTTTTTCAAAATTTAGACAAATCAAGGGTTCCAAACGGTATCCTGCTGGATTATGGAATGGATTTTACTAATCTGCTCGCTTTTGACGGTGTTTTAAGAGACACTACTTTAACCACCTCCCAAACGATTACTGATATTTATAAAACTTTAGTGATGTCCAGGGTTACCCAGAATGCGGCCGGATTTATACCGCTGGAGGAATATTCAACCAGATGGTATACCCAGCGCGAGCCTGGTGTCATGATATTAAGCGGGCTGTTTTTTAACTACAGTAAATTTGATGAAAATGCTTACCCCTCTAAACTGAATTTTGCAAATAATCAGTTCTCTGATAAATTCACCGGAGGTGTCTGGCAGAATCCTTACGTTCAAAAACAGGTATTTGCTGTTTCTCCTGCAGTTAACAATCAAAATGACCTGCAGCTGAAAGTCAAACTGCCTTCAAACCTTTTTTTGACCAATAACAGCGCCTCAATCCAAAGCATTCAGATTGATTTTTCAGATAACCAGGGATATCAGGCTGTTAACTATAATCAGATAATCAACTTAAATTACTCCGCTGAGGGCTATTATACCTGGAGATATAAATTGACTCTTACTAATGGCCAGATTTTATACAGCCATTCCAAAATAAAGATTGGAAATCCCATGTTTGGGGAATGCATTAACTGTCAGGAGCCAATCGGCCCTTATTTAAAAACAGCATCAACGCAAAGCTATTATGATACTGCACACGCTAAGGTCCCGATAACAGCAACTGTCCCATACAGAAATCAGCTGGGTAAAGCGGTTTTGCATATCAACTATGCCAGCCCGGATCATCAGATAAGAAAACCGCTTATAGTTGCAGAAGGTTTTGATCTTGGTGTAATTACAAATCCTGAGCAGGAAGAGGGACTAAATACAAGACAGCAGTTTATTAACAAATATTACTTTTCAGGTTCAAGTTTGCCTTCCGCCCTGAGTTCCTACGACATCATTTATGTGAATTGGAATAATGGGGTAGATTTTATTCAGAGAAATGCGTATGTCCTTGAAGAAGTTATTAAATATGTTAATTCCATGAAAGCTGCAGCAGGCAGTTCAACCCCAAATGTAATTATCGGGCAGAGCATGGGTGGATTAATTGCCAGGTATGCCCTGCGTGATATAGAGCTCAATAGAAATTTCAATCATGATACACGCATGTACATTTCGCATGATGCACCCCATCTGGGAGCAAATACTCCCTTAAGCGTGCAGTATGCCATGAGGCATATTCGAAATATTTATGTAAGCTCGCCCATTGCAATGATCACTGGTGAATCTGATATTCCGGTTATTTCAAATATCGCCAATGGAATTATAGATCTTATAAACAGTAATAACGGTAACAATACCGATCTTAATGAAATTGATTACGTTACGCCGCTAACACTGTTTTCGGCATCCGATGCACCAGCAGCAAGACAGATGATGGTAAATTGGATGAACAGAAAGTATGAGATTAAAAATGGAGTTCATGACCTCTGGCAGCAGGAACTGACGGCCATGGGCTACCCGCAGGGTTACCCTGGCAGACCGATTAGAAATATTGCCATTGCAAATGGAAGCGAATGCGGGGTACTCCAGCCAGATAACGGCAACATTATGAGTTATATCAAGACAGCAGGGAGCAATACCGCATTATCCAATTACATAGGTATTTTGGACGGTGTATACGGCACTTTTTTAACAAGGCCGGATATTGTGAGTGTCGGACTATTGCCGGGTAACTCAAAATGGGAAATTGATTTCCAGTCCAAATACATGACCGCATTGAATGACAGTAAAAACATCTATCACGGAAGCGTAAAATACAAGAAAAAAGTTTTGTGGTTCATACCGGTTTCTATTACCGTTTCTGAAAAAAACGCTGCGCAGCCTGCCAATATTCTTCCATATGATATTTATGGAGGGGGCAGACAGCAGACTGATACCGAAAGCCTGGTTCTGGAGGGGATCGTTTCCAATTCTTTTGGCTTTATTCCCACGGCAAGTGCCCTTGATATCGGCCAGGGATCGGTCTCATTAAACGACGGCGACTTTAGGAAATCATATATTGGGGCTATACCCCCTACTGCTCCAAAAACTACTGCATTTCAAAATTTTGTAACAGATTTTAATAAAAATAATCCTTCTGCCAGCAATACAGGCCATATTAGTTTCAACGCAAGAAACGGAAACTGGCTTGCATCTGAATTGACGGCTTTGGAAAACCCTGTACAGACACCCATAAGAACGAATTGTTCTTTCATATGTTCTTCCGGTGTGCAGATAAGCGGAGACAATTCATTGTGTAATACCAGTACTTATTCTGTTCCCAACATTGCGTCAACTTACAGCTGGTCAGTTAGCCAGGGGTCCAATCTTGTTTCTCTTAGCGGTAATGGTACACCCTCAGTTTCACTATTGCTGCTGAACCCAAAGTCAACGGGCCAGATCGTGCTCAGCCTTACATTAGGCAGCGATGACTGCGGAACAACAACAATTTCTAAAACAATCTCCGTGGGAAATATTGCATTTAATGCCTCAATTGAGGGACCATATCAAATATGCGAGAATGATGTGGTAACCTATGCCATACCGGGAACCTGCAGTTCTGTGCCGGTAATTCAATGGTCAGTTACTCCAAATTTAACTATTGTTTCCATATCCGGATATACCATTACAGTTAAGGAAAATACGGGCTTAGCAGGATCTGGTCAGATTACGGCTGCTTTCCCCAGTAATGGCTCAACAATGACAAGATACCTGCAAATCGGAGATTCGGAATATTTTACCGCACAAAAAACAGTTTTCCACTATCCAACTGATCTGTACAATAACTATGACAATGGCAGCGACTATATTTTTAATATGATGGTCCTCCCAAATAACGTAGACAGCGAATATACCTTTTCTGATTTTAAAGTCAACGGCGTTCCCGTTAATATCAGTACCCAGAAACAGACCAGAAGCCTGCATACTTTCTGGGTTCCAAAGTATCTGGCCAATGATGTAGAATGTCCTGTACTGAATTATACATTGACCTGTACCTCTCGATGCGGCGTAGTTCGATCTATTCCTGGTGCAGTTGCAATCACCTGTCTTGGTTTCCTTGATCCCGGCCCCCTTGAACCAATCGGTCCGATTGAAGGCAGGTCAGCTGCGGCAAATCAGGTGAGCTACAAAATCTATCCAAACCCAAGTAGAAACACTATTAATATCAGTCTGGCTGATGAAAATTACAGGCCCGTATCAAGCAGCATGATCAGCGCAGAACTATATAATATAACCGGTGATCTGAAAACTGCTGCCGCCATTAAAAATCACACAGCCCAGCTCGATGTTTCTTCTCTGCCGCTGGGTGTTTATGTCCTTCGCATAAATGTTGACGGCAAGACTGAAAGTCATCAGGTTCTGATTAAATAATATCAACAGCAGTAAAAGCAAAAAAGGTTTTGAGAGTTTCTCAAAACCTTTTTTATTTTTTAAATAATCTGCTGTTTCTTTAAGATGTATCCTGACATCGTATAGATATAATGGTTCTAAAGTCATTAAGATTATTTGCAGTTCCAAATCAAATCCTATCGAGTTTTTTGGGCAGCTGTAATAAGGTCTGCAGGATAATCTAAGCATTTTCTTTTTAACAGCCCCAAAGCATTACTTGTATTTTTTCATTTACATCTCATCACGGCCTTCAGCTGAAAGTTTTTTTTTCTTCAAAACCAGTTTAAAGGTTCTAAAACATTTTCAATTAAAACGGATTAAAAGAGACGCGAAAATAGCACCCGCAGTCTCCTGCATGCGCATAACGGCCCTGCCGCCCTTCGGGACTTATAGCACTCCGGATCCTTTATCGGATGCTTGATTTTGTGCTTTCTTTTTCCCCGTTTTTCTTTTGAAAAATTTCATGCGGGGATTAATGAAAAAACAAATAAGTATTCATTTAAAATCTTACATCATGGAAATCTCAGGACGAATTACAAAAGATGCCGTAACGGCAAAAATTGCAGATGACAGAGAGGTGGTGAATTTCTCCATCGCCGTCAATGACAGCTACAGACCTAAAGGGTCAAGCGAACTTAAAAAGATTGTAACCTACATAGACTGCTCCTATTGGATGAGTTCCAAAATGGCGCAGTGGCTTAAAAAAGGCACTATGGTCGAACTCTTCGGGCGCATCGGTCTGAATGTCTATAACAATGCCGAGGGGAAAGCGCTCGGCTCGCTGACCTTTCATACCAGTAATATTAAAATATTGGTTTTTCCTAAAACAGAAAACAATGCTGCAGCTCCCGCAGTGCAGCTGAACAGCGGTGCTGACGATCAGCCTGACGACCTCCCTTTTTAATATCCCTGTAAACAATGTATAAGCCTAAAATACTGCATCATGAAAGCATCTGATAAATTTAAAACCGTCATAGAAAGCTACCTGACTGAGAAAGCAGATAACGATACTCTGTTTGCCGCCGACTTTAAAAAAGAGACCAAAAACCTTGAAAGCTGTTTTAATTACATTTTCGGCGAGGTCAAAAAAACAGGCGAGTGCGCCTTTGATAATCAGGAAATCTTTGACATAGCTGTCTTGTATTATACAGACGACAGCATTGCAGCACCTGTACCTGTTCACTGTAAAGCCGTGGTAAGTCAGCCTCTAAAGGCTGATTTATTTGCAGCTGCTCCCGCAGTTTCTGAGGTCGCAGTTCAAAAAACTGAAAGCTTAAAGGCTGAAGCTGTAAAGGCTGTGAAATCTGCGCCGAAAACCTTAACACTCTTTGACTTATGACACCTAAAACACTCGTAGAAAAAGAAATCTGCTCTTTGAGCAGTACCCTTGCACCTGTTACTTCGCAGATGCATCAGTGGGCGGAAAAAAATATTTTCCTTAAATGGGCGGTGCTTTCAAGAGGGAAATTTCACTGTTTGGAATGTACGCACGCTTGGAAACCCGACAGCGAAAGCCAGTCCTGCCAGAACTATATCAACTGCACCGCCTGTCAGGGAAAACTTAAAATGCATCAGTACAATCAGGTGCATTTCAAGGAACTTGAATATTTTGCCGTGACTGACACCTGCCAAGGATTTCAGGTCGTGCGCATTATCTGCTCGCATAAGAACATGAAAAAGAATTCTGTCCCTGCCTATTTTCACAAAGAAGTCATGCAGCATTGGATTAACCCTAAAGGAGAAGTGCGAACCATGGCTTTAAGCACCAATATTTTTTCGAATACGTATGATGCATGGAAATACTATTCCCCTCTTGAAATACGTCCAAAAGATTTTCAAAATTCTCCAAAGTACCGCATTAATCCCTATAAGGTTTATCCAAATTCGAAAGTGCTACCTCTTTTGAAAAGAAACGGTTTTAAAACTTCCGTTCACAGCATAGCACCGCAGATACTTTTTACTGCCCTTTTAAAAGACCCCATTGCAGAAACCCTTTTAAAAGCATCGCAGATAAATCTACTTTCACATTATCTGATTTCTCATGAACAGCACATCTTCAGCAATTGGCAGGCAGTAAAAATCTGCCTGAAAAATAACTATCAAATTCAGGATATCAAAATTTGGGAAGATTACATTGCCCTGCTCCGATGGTTTAAAAAAGACCTCAGCATCCCTGCACTTGTCTGCCCCGAAAACCTAAGTGAAGCGCATGACAGGCTTGTGGACAAAAAAAGAAACATACAGCGTAGAAAATATCTTTTACAGATACGCGCCGAAATCCAAAAAGCACAGCAGTTGTACGAAATGGATAAAAAACAATTCTTCGGACTCTGCTTTTCTGATAAAAATCTTACCGTAAAAGTACTTGACAGTGTGCAGGATTTTATGGAAGAGGGCGATACCCTGCACCACTGCGTATTTACAAATGAATATTATAAAAAGAAAGATTCTTTGATTCTTTCGGCGCAGATTGAAAACAGACCCGTGGAAACCATCGAGGTGTCGCTTTCAAAAATGGAAATTGTACAAAGCAGGGGACTGCGCAACAGTGCCTCAAAACATCACAAGGAGATTCTGAGAATCGTCAGCAGAAACCTGCCTCTGATAGCCAAGCGTATGAAAAAAAGAAAAATAAAGACCGCTTCCGCTTAACTACAATTTACTTTATATACCGCAGTACTACGCTGCGGTATTTTTTTGGCGCGCAGACACTTTAAGGCGCATCAGGCAGTCTGTGCTTAGCAAGTAACGGGGAATGTTAAGTCAAATTTTATCACAAAGTTCGGGAACGACTTTTGGTTCTCCACAAAAAATTCCCCCATAAATGCAGGGCTTCACTCCTGCTTTATTGCGTTGCTTTCTGCGTTCGCTCAGCCCTGCCCGGGCAGTGGTGCTATAATTAATCTTAAACTATAGAAATCATGAAAAATGCAATTGAAAACACCAGCTTGCAGAAAGTTTCAGAAATCGAACTGATTTATAAAACCAAAGTCAAAAGTACCGACAGACCCCATATAGGTTCTTCAAAAGATGCTTACAGCATAATATTGACCAGCTGGGATCCAGGCAAAATAGAATTCTTCGAGCAGTTCAAGGTACTGCTGCTGAATCAGTCCAACAGAGTTTTGGGCATTTATGAAGTTTCCTCAGGAGGTATCTCGGGAACTGCAGTTGATATTCGATTACTGTTCTCGGCAGCGCTCAAAGCAGCTGCCGTGGGAATCATTATCACCCACAACCATCCCTCAGGAAAAACAGTGCCTTCCGAGGCCGACAAGACTACAACCCGAAAAATCCGCGAAGCCGGAAAAATTCTCGATATTACACTGCTCGATCACCTGATCGTAACACCTGAGTCCTACTATTCTTTTGCAGATGAAGGTGCCCTCTAAGGGCACTTTTATTTTTCAGACATTTGCGCTGTCTGTGCTTTTTAAGTAATTTTGCGATATGAGTCCTGAAGAAATAAAACGTTATTTTGAAACTGCCCCGCCTCCAATAGAAGTGGACTGGAAACCGTGGGCGAAAATTACAGATACTCAGGTTTTCCTAAACAGCTGTTATACAGGTATCCGTAATTTTAACGGCAGTATCGAAAGATGTTCTGCCTGGCGGCATCTTAAGGATTTTTATCTGCACATTAAACAGCTGCCTCAGCAAAATAATGAGCAGACGCAGGAACCTTCGGAAATTTAAGCTGTTTTTTTTCGCGCTCAAGATGCAAAACTATTTTTAAGCTCCTGCCGGAAATCAGCAGAGAACAAAATGTTTATCGTCCTGTCTGGCTAAACTCCAGTCCATGCTGAAAATAGTTTTAAGGAGATTTTTTAATCCTTCAAAAGAACTGGGCTTTACCGCATATAAATCAGCGCCAAGTTCATAGGAAAGATTAATATTCTCCGGACTCCTGCTGGTGGAGAGCATAATTATTTTTACATTTTTGAGTTTTCCTTCTGCATTTCGGATTTCCTCCAGACAGTCAAAACCGCTTTTACACGGCATATTAATATCAAGAAAAATAATTTCCGGCACTGGCGCTGCATCCTGAAGAAGAATTTCAAGGAGTTCCCGGCCGTCCTGTGCAGCCGTTACAGAGGCAGGCAGATCCAAATCCTGCACAGCATCTAGAAATAACAATCTGTCATCCTCATCATCATCGGCAATAAATATTTTATTTAACTGCTCTAACATGTTCTATGAGTTTATAGTCGTTAATTATTATCCCGCGTTTAAATTTTATATGCTTTCACAATTATAAAATTTGTGAATTAAGACCACGTCTTCATTTCTGAAAAAGGGAAAGTAAAGATAATAATTTTTTGTAAAAAATGACTTTCAAAAAGGCATAAAATCAGGTGAAGCAAGCAAAAAATGGGTGAAAATTAAAAATGCAGCTCAAATAGCAGACTTGAAAAAGAGCGAACTGCTTACTTTGCGTAAATTCTGAATAAAGCATTTTCTGCTGCTTTTTTTACTCTTTTGAATCTGCTGAAAAATAAGGCTTTTTAAATTTTGTTATCATTTGTAACATAACTAAAACATAAAATTGTTATTATCTGTAATAATTTTGTCTGGTATAAAATGACAAGATTATGGACAGGGCAATAGTACACATCGACATGAATACGTTTTTCGTATCGTGTGAAAGACTTACCAATTCTGAGCTTAACGGCATTCCGCTTATTATCGGCGGAGGCGAGAGAGGCGTTGTAGCCTCCTGCTCTTACGAAGCGAGAAAATTCGGGGTGCGCTCGGCGATGCCGATCCATATGGCCATGAAATTATGCCCGCAGGCTAAAATCATGAAAGGCGATATGGAATTATATTCAAGGCTTTCCCATGACATTACCGAAATCATTCAGGAAAAAGCTCCAGTGGTCGAAAAAGCCAGCATCGATGAATTCTATCTGGACATCACCGGCATGGATAAATTCTACGGAAGCTACAAATGGACTGATGAACTCTCCCAGCGCATCACAAAAGAAACGGGACTTCCCCTCACCTTTGCGCTTTCGGTAAATAAAACCGTTTCGAAAATCGGAACCGGTGAAGGCAAGCAGAAACAGAACCTTGAAATCCCCCAGCATCTGGTGCAGTCTTTTTTAAACCCGTTGTCTATCCGCAAGATCCCGATGGTCGGTGAGCAGACCTTTCAGCTCTTATCGCGCATCGGGATCAGAACCATTCAGACCCTTTCGGAAATGCCCGCTGAAGCGCTCCAGCAGATGATCGGCAAGAACGGAACTGAACTCTGGAAAAAAGCCAACGGCATTGATAATAATCCTGTTGAACCTTATACCGAAAGAAAATCAATCTCGACCGAGCATACCTTCACGCAGGATACTATTGATATTTCAAAACTAAACAGGGTGCTTTTGGGCATGGTGGAAAAACTCGCCTACCAGCTCCGCGCCGAAGAGTGGCTGACCTCAACGGTAACGGTCAAAATCCGCTACGCTAATTTTGACACCGAGACCAAACAGTGCCGAGTCCAGTACACCTCAGCCGATCATATCCTGACCACCAAGGTTCAGGATTTATTTGACAAGCTCTATCAGCGCCGTATGCGCCTGCGTCTTATCGGGGTCCGCTTCAGCGGTCTGGTCAGGGGCACCTATCAGATCGACCTCTTTAATGATACCGAGGAAATGCTCGCACTCTATCAGGCCATGGACAAAATGAAAAGCCGTTATGGTTTTGATGCCGTCATGCGCTGCGCAGGTGCGTCCTTCAAACCCAATTCTAAAAATGAAATCCTAAAACGTAAACCCTGATTCAAAATGTATCTCAACTGCCACTCTTTTCACTCCCTGCGCTATGGCACCATACCGCTGGAGGAGCTTGTACCTCAGGCTGCCGCCTGCGGGGTCAGGGCAATGGCACTCACTGATATCAACACAGTTACGGGTATTTACGATTTTATAAAACTCTGCAGAGCAGAAAACATCAAACCTCTTGTCGGGATCGAGTTCAGATGCAGACACCGCCTGCGCTACATCGGTCTGGCACAAAATGCAGAAGGCCTTGCCGAAATGAACCGCTTTCTGACCAGCCATAATTTCTCAGGCGAGCCCCTGCCGGAAAAAGCGCCGGCTTTCAAGTCCGTATTTATCATCTACACGCTCAAAGATGCACCTGAAATACTTACTGATAAAGAGTTCATAGGACTCCAGCCCCATGAAATCAGCAGACTTTATATGCCCGAGCTTAGAAACAAAATCGCTAAAATGGTCATTCTCCAGCCTGTTGTTTTCCGCACCAAAAAGGAATACAACCTGCACAGGATACTGCGCGCTGTTGACCTCAACCAGCTTTTGTCAAAATTGTCTGTGGATGATTTTTGCAGCAAATCCGATCTGATGATCCCGGAGACGGAGCTTGCCGCCTGTTATAAAGAGTATCCCGAGATTACAGTAAATACAAATCAGATCATAGAAGAGTGCAATTTTGAGTACGATTTTGAAAGCCCGAAAAATAAGAAGTATTACACCAAAAACAAAAAAGGAGATATTGCGCTACTCACCACACTGGCCGAAGAGGGTCTTGTCTGGCGCTACGGAAAAAACAACAAGGCCGCAAAGGCAAGAGTGGAAAAAGAGCTCAAAGTAATCAACGATCTTGAATTCAGCGGTTACTTTCTGATCACCTGGGATATTATCCGTTACAGTAACAGCCGCGGTTTTCTTCATATCGGAAGAGGATCGGGTGCAAACAGCATCATCGCCTACTGTCTTGGAATTACCGACATCTGCCCGCTGGAGCTTGATCTTTATTTTGAGCGTTTCCTGAATGAAAACCGTAAAAGCCCTCCCGATTTTGACATCGACTGGAGCTGGAAAGAGCGTGATGTGATCTTAAAGTATATATTTGACCGTTACGGATACGAGCATGTCGCATTCTGCGGCACCAATGTGGAATTCAAATACCGATCCATATTCCGCGAAGTCGGCAAAGTTTTCGGCCTTCCAAAAGACGAATTGGATATGCTGGCAAAAAACCCCATGAAAATGCACCAGACAAACGAAATCGTAAAACTGGTCCAGCAGTACGGCATGATGCTCGAAAAGTATCCCAACCAGAGAAGCATGCATTCCTGCGGGATCTTGATTTCCGAAGAACCGCTCACCAATTACACCCCGCTGGAAATGCCTCCCAAAGGTTTTCCCATCGTGCTCTTTGACATGCACGTTGCCGAGGACATCGGTTTTGAAAAATTCGACATCCTGAGCCAGCGCGGTATCGGGCACATTGATGATACAGTTAAAATAATTGAGCAGAACAGAGGGATCCGCATCAATATCCGTGATACTAGCATTTCAAAAAATGAGAAAGTCTCTAACAGCTATCTGGCTGAAGGAAGGACAATCGGATGCTTTTATATCGAAAGCCCTGCCATGCGCGGACTCCTGCGCCGCTTAAAATGCGATAATTATAAAACCCTTGTGGCCGCATCATCCATTATACGCCCCGGTGTGGCACAGTCCGGCATGATGAAGGAATATATTTTCCGCCACAATAATCCCTCGCGCTTCGAATACTTCCACCCTGTCTTTCAGGAGCAGTTAGGTGAGACCTACGGGATTATGGTGTATCAGGAAGATGTCATCAAAATAGCCCTGCATTACGGCGGGCTGTCCGCAGCAGACGGCGATATTCTAAGACGTGCCATGTCTGGAAAAGGGAGATCAAAAGCGGCACTTCAGAAAGTCAAAGACGACTTTTTTATTTCCTGCGCCTCCAAAGGACATCCTGAAATGCTTAGCCAGGAAATCTACCGCCAGATCGAATCTTTTGCAGGATATTCCTTCTGTAAGGCGCACTCCGCTTCCTACGCGGTGGAGAGTTATCAGAGCCTGTATCTCAAGGTTCACTTCCCTATTGAATTTATGGTGGCGGTAATCAATAATCAGGGCGGGTTTTACAGGACAGAAATTTATATCCATGAGGCGCGTATGGCAGGTGCTGTTATCCATAATCCGTGCGTGAACAAAAGCGAGTATGAAACGGCGCTTTACGGCAATGACATTTATCTTGGTTTTATGCATCTTGCAGGCATTGATTCCAAACTGGCGGTCTTTATTTCTGAAGAGCGAAGAAGAAATGGTGATTATGCATCTCTTGAGGATTTTATAAACAGAGTGCCTATGGGAATCGAAAATATAAAAGTACTGATCTTTATCGGCGCATTCTGCTTTACGGGTAAAACCAAAAACCAGCTGCTGGTACAGGTGAGCCTCCTGTTGAATAATTTCAAGCCTGAGAACCGCGGGCTGATGCTCATTCAGCAGCCGGCAAAGGAGTTCAAGCTACCTGTTCTGGAACGCTCGCGTTTTGAAGATGCCTTTGATGAAATTGAACTTCTGAATTTCCCTGTGTCCTGCACCGTATTTGATCTGCTGCAGACCAGACACCGAGGCGATGTGCTGGTCAGGGATTTACTAAAATACCATAAAAAACAGGTCAGGATGCTGGCATATCTAATCTCAACCAAACAGGTGCCGACCAAAAGAGGAAATATGTATTTCGGGACTTGGATCGATCATGAAGGGGCTTATTTTGATACGGCGCATTTCCCGGACAGTCTCGTGCAGAATCCCTTTCAGGGAGGCGGCTGCTATCTGCTTTTAGGTACCGTGGAAATAGATTATCATTTTCCGACGATCACCATTTCCAGAATGGCGAAAATGCCTTTTATCCCTGATCCCAGATATTCGGATTCAGATAAAAGATTTACCACGCAGCATAATATCAAACAGGATATCAGCAGCACACACCGAGAGCCTTATCCGCAGGAACATGAAATTAATCTGCCGCGCCATAGGATGAAATTTTGAGTATTTATTTATGTAAAGTCCTAATTATGAACTAAATTTGATAGAGAAGTAAAAAAAATGAAAAAGAAAATAAGCAGGCGGTAAAGTAGTTTTGTGCTGTTTTTGTTCCACATCTCCATTTTTCGCTGCTGATTTTCCTGCACAAGTCTTTCGATACGTTTAAAATCTATTGGGTTTATTTCCATTGAAATATATTTTTTCAAACTTAAACCCTATGGAAAAGATAAAATCCCCTGAAAGGATTTATTTGTGTCAGGATAAGACATTTTATAACAGCCTTAATACCGCAAAGTTATGTGTTACTATACCCAGCAGAATGCTTCAATAGAAGATCTCAAAAGACGCTTTAATGCGGAACTCGACAATGAGGAAACGTATCTGCAGTCGGATTTCATCAACGGGTTTTCCAATCCTAATATCCCTGTGATACTGAATTCAACTCCGCATCTCATTACAACGGACTACACTTGGGGGCTGCTGCCTTCCTGGGCAAAAGACATGGAGTTTAGAAAAAACACACTTAATGCCCGAATTGAAACCATTGATGAGAAAGCCTCTTTTAAAAATATAACGCACAACCGCTGCCTTATTATAGCCTCCGCTTACTATAAATGGCACTGGAAAGATGAAAAGGGAAAAAGCAAGGACAAATACCAGATCAACTCGCAGGATGATGAAATCTTCACCTTCGCAGGTTTATACTCTTCTTGGACGGATCCTCTGACAGATGAAATTAAAAACACCTACACCATGGTAACTACAAAAGCCAACGATATTATGCGCTTTGTGCACAACCATAAAATGCGTATGCCCATTATGCTCAAAAAAGAGGATGAATCTGCCTGGCTAGACCAGTCAGTGGCACTATCCGAATTTGCCTATCCATACGAAGGAAGGCTTATTGCAGTGCCGTCCAATTAATACTGACTTTATGAAACAGGATATTGATTATTTCAAAGGTATGACTACCAAAGACCTTCATAATAGGTTTATGCAGAAGCTTTATTCTAAAAAAGAATTCATTCAATACAATGAACCTGATGACTTTTTCGATCCAGAACAGGAATACGGAAAACACATAACCAAGTGTATTGCCGAGGAAAAGGAATTTATCAGGGAGCAAATACGCAGTACATCAGCAGCTGCCGGAATTTCCCTTTCAAATGAGCAGATTGAAGAAATGGTACTGCAGAAAAGAAAAGAAATCAACCTACTGACCGGGTCGGCAATAGAAGATTATATAGAAAAGGTTTCGGTAACTTATATTGATCCTGTACAAGAATGCAGTCAGCCATATTTTGTACAGAGATGGCTTTGCAAATTTTGTAAGTTTTTAAAATCTATCTTTATTAAAATATCAGCGGTACAATAAATAAAATATTGATTCAAAAACAATTAACAGTATAAATTATTTATCTGTAAAAATTTAAAGCTAGTAAATATTTAAATTAGTTAAACAATAATGGCGAGTCAAAATTTTGTTTTATTACATTAAAAAGCTTCTCAGCCTTTTTTTTGTTCATCTTAAATTTCAATTTTGCTTCAATGCAAAATGCTTCTTTATCCTTGATAGGAATTAAAGTTAGTAAACCTTCTTTTGATATATCATAATTTCCAAATACCAGTTTTACATAAAAATTATCTACTGAATTGCTGGGAAATAGTTCCTCACTATTCAAAACTTCATTTTTTGATAATGGTCCTATGGAAATAACTTCTACTTTTAAATTCTTTAGAATTTTCACATATTTTTCAAAATACTGATCAAGATACACCTGAATATTTTCTCCCTCACTACTAAATAATGTTTTAGTGAAATTACCACTTAGATTTGCAAATCCATTAAATGAACCCCAAAATGAATACGCCATCCAGTCATTTTCGATATTTTTTTTATCTATAAAACTTTCAAGTTTTTCAAGGCTTTGAATATTGAAAATGAATGCCACAAAATTCTTCATCACACTATTTGTGATTTTCTCAAATGCATAAGTATCAATCTCATTATTTAAATATTGGTACAGTAATGTTTCTTTGTTTCCTTTACTGAAAAAATTTCCAACCTCTTTGACGATATTTAAAATGGCGTCTTTTTTTAATATCTTATTATTTTGTTCTGAAAATTTTAAAATAATATTATTGATAGAAATCATGTCTACCAATTCGTTATCTGATAGTCCCTGAAATTTATCTTTAACATTGATTTCATTTTTATCAAAATCATATACTAAGTTATCAATAGAAAAATCTTCAAGTTTAAATTTAGCCCTCAAGATAATTGATGCGTGTTGATCTATTTCGTAAATGAGAATTTTAATATTATCATTTAATTCAGTTAAATCATAATTATACTTTGCATTATTTAAAGATTTATCAATAAATTGGTTAATTAAGATACCAAGTCTATCAATTGGTTCAAATTGATGCTGATCAGAATAATTCGAAAATTTCTTCTTTAAGTCTTGAAATTTAAAGGTACCAAAAGCTTCATCTCCTATCTTTACATTTTTAATAAATTGATTAGCATCCTCAATTGAAGAAACGCTATCTAATTTCTCATGCAAAATTTCAGCTAATACATCTTCATTAAAATTTAAATCTCCATAAATATCATAATACGTTTCTTTTGCAAGATTAATTAAATCCAGAAGTTGTTTTGTATAAAAATAATTTTCATCCTCCGTTTTCTTGTCTTGATTTTTTGAATTTGAAGTCTTTCCTTCAACTAACCTGCTCTTAAGTTCAGCAAATGAATTAACTATTTCCCTTAAAAGTCTCCTAAAAAGTTTTTCTTCCCTTGGCTGGTAATTATAAAGACCAGTTGTGACACCATATACTAAGCCTTTAAATTGGTTAAATTTTTTATCTTCTTGAAGGACTATATAGCTAGTAGTTGTGTCGAAATTGTATAGCTCACTTTTAAACACATAATTAACACAAGATTTCTCATCAATAACTTGAAAGTTATTTAAAAATTTTCCGATATTTTTGGTTGGTAAAGATGTCGCTGCTTTTAAAATTGAAACACGTTTGTCTTTTTCTGAAAAGAAGTTTAATATAAAATTAGATTTGTCGAGATAAATAGTTTTTTGATAAGCAAAGACTCCTTCTTGCAAAAAAATTAGATTATCTAAATCAAGAGAATTTTCATCGATCTGTAAAATAAATTTATAATTATCAGTCAATTCATAGACAGGAGGTTCGCTAAATAATATTATTGCATCATTATGATTTATTATAGGAATTACATAAAAATAATCAATACCAAAACCTCTATTCTTGTAGAAAAATGGAGGTGAAATTGACTCACTTGAAAAAATATTTTCAAACGTAAAATCTTTTGACGATAGGGGATAGTAATAATGCATTCTATTTAATCAAATTTGTTTGATGGTACATCTTTTAGAAAAAGGGACAACCTTTTGGAATGTGTAATGTAAAGATTCTTGTAAGTTCTTGTAATAGCTACATAAAAAGGGTTTGCAAAATTTTTGTTAAACCAGTTATCGTGATTAGGATAATCACAGAATGGAATGAAAATTGTTTCAAACTGCAATCCTTTTGAACTGTGAAAAGTCATAACTTTAGGATTGTCTGAATCAAAATCTAATTCAAATGCGCTAGATTCATCTTCACTCATTTTAACCTCATGTCGAAACCCAACGCTGTCAAAATACTGTTTAATGGTCTCAACATTTCGATACTCATTATTACTTTTTGCCTTTTTTTCGATATTAAAGGGAACTAAAATAGCTACGTCAGTTAAATTTCGGGTACTAATTTCATTTATTATAAAATCTAATTCTTTTTGCCAAGAATCAAACTTTTTCAAGCGAGGTTTTTCAATAACTGTTTTGACACATTTACCTTCCAGTTGTTTGTCGTCACATAAATACGACGCAATTGATGCAATTGATTTCGGTAATCTATAATTTTTCAAAAGCTCTTTTTGCGGTATATCGAGGTATAAAGCTGTATCTTCAATAGACATACCTCCCGGATAAAGTTTTTGCTGAGTATCACCATAAAGCATCAGTGATTTTACCTTCGAATCATTAAAAACATCTATTCTGCCTTTGCTAAAATCCTGAGCTTCATCTACAATTATATGGTCAACTTCATCTCCATCCCATTTTTCCCAATGAATAACTTGCTTAATAGATATTCCTAATTCGATTATACCTGAACGTATAAATTCTCTAAGAGCTTTTGTATATACAACTAATGTAAAGGATGGCAATGCATTTTCATCTTCTGCAATAGTTTCTATCCGAATATCATTTGCCCTATACAATGCCAAAATTGTCTTTCCACTACCAGCACAACCCTTAATTGCATAGCTATCATTCATTCCAAGACCTAGAATATCACGTTGAAATTCGTCCAACTCTGCAGGATCAATTAACCACTTTTCTTTTGGCATAAAATTTTAAATTACTAAAGTTAAATTAGACCAAGACTGGAAATACGAATTGACATTGCAGTGGTGCTTACTTTGAAAACTTCTGCAAGCTGTTTTATTCCTTCTTCACTAATATCGTATTTTTCAATTTCTCTCCGTAATAGAGAGGTAGGCATTAAGATATTTGATGCAAACAAATTAGCCTCATATTCCATTTCTTTTTTTATGGGCGTGTCTCCAGAATTATGACTTCTGTAAATAAATTGCTTGTCCACAAATAAATCAGACTTATCTTTATGTAATTCAAAATGTCCTAATTCATGAGCAATTGTAAACCGTCTTCTCGTAATACTCGTTTCATCATGATTATATCCAATAGTTCCAATGCCATTTTCGATTGATAAGAGCCCAGATACATCGTCTCCTAAAGAATATCCCAATATAGTAAGACCTCGACTTCTAGCAATATCTTCGATATCAATTGGTAGCTCTAATTTAGAATATGATCTTAAGATTGCATTTACTTTACTATTTATAAGTTTAATATTCATATATTATTTATTTTAACAGACGTCAAAAAATCGAGAATAGCTTGCTTAGATGGGCTATCAATTTCTTCCTGGTCACTAACCATATTACTAAGGTCTGGCACAGTTTTTTTTACCTTTTCTACAACTAATTCCATTGGTATAGGAATAAGTTTAGTATAATCAATATTAAAATACTTTGCAATTAACACAATTTGATAAATAGAAGGTTTATGTCGTCCATTTTCTAGATTTATAATTGATGCTCTCGTCAATTCTAATTCTTGAGCGAGTGCTTCCTGGGTAATATTTAGGGCAAGTCTTTGGGTCTTAATCCTCGATCCTAATTCATTATAAAATACATCTATATTTGAAAAAGCCATAGTGAATTAAATTTAAACATGACGCAAAGGTATAAAAAATTTTATAAATCTTTACAATAATTTTATAAATCTATACATTAAAAAAAAGTAAAGAATAATTTGCGTAACATAATTATTATTGTACCTTTACAAAAAAACAAAGCCGAGAAAACAAAGAAAAATAAAAAAGCCTAATTAATTAGTGGAATAATTAATTAGGCGGTTCCTAAAGGGTAATGTGTCGAACAATTTATTTGAGACTTCTCATCTCAAATCCCTATGTATTTTGTACTGCAAAAGTAGTAATTCTCATTGAATTACACAAGTAGCAATACGAAATAGTGTTACAATGGAGCTTCATTCTAAATGTTGCTCATTAATTTAAACTTAATACTTATTGCTATGCAGCACAACAACAAAAATGCCGGTAAGCCGGTACTGAATTTCGTAGTCAACAAAATGAGCTATGAATGGTTAGACCAGTATATTACTGGCGAACAAATCCGAAAAATTGCCAAAATAAAAGGTGATGATAAACTTTATTTACAAATCACAGAACCTTGGGACGACGAATTGATTTTTGATGACACTAGAGTCAATTTAGCAAGGCTTGGTATTGAAGACTTCTACACAGCAGCAAAACTAAAATTTACAGTTAATGAAAAATTCTTCGATTGGTCTGAGCAATTTATAAACGGCAAACAAATTCGTGAAATAGCAGGAATTGAATCCGATGACAAAATTTTCTTAGACAATAGAAAACCTTATTTAGATAATTTGATTGAGAATGATGAGCAGGTGGATTTAGCGCGTCCTTCAATCGAACGCTTTTATACAGTTCCTGTTAATTTGAATACCACAATAATTGTATCAGGTAGTCCGCATCAGTGGACAAAACCTCAAATAACATTTGAAGAAGTTATCATATTAGCATATGGTTCTTTTGAAAACAATCTAAATGTTGCATATACAGTAGCTTATGAAGATGGTCCCAAACAGAACATTGAAGGATCGTTGATTAAGGGTAATGCAGTTTACGTTAAACATAACATGATATTCCATGCAACCGCTACTGACAAGTCATAACCCAGATATGATGAAGCTTTGGGAAGCTGGATATGATATGGAATTTCTTGGTGGCCAGTTTTTACTGGTCCACCGCATTCCATATGTGAACTTAACAGGTGAGATCCGTTATGGCACAATAGTTTGTGTACTAACACCACTCACCCCTTTGGTACTTGGGAAAATGGACGATCATACTGTACGTTTTATCGGCGAAACTCCATGTCATGTAAATGGTCGTCGCTACGATGAAATTATTATTGGTGATACTCCTCAAATTTTAATTCCTGGACTTACGGTGAATTTTCATTTTTCTAGTAAACCTAAAGGAACCGGTATTTATCCTGATTTTTACGAAAAGGTTAGGACATACACCGAAATTCTTAGCGCACCAGCAAAAGCAATTGACCCTTCTCTAACAAATAGGCCAAGAAAGGAGGTATTTGAAAATGAGAAATGAGACATTCAAATATCCCGACACTAATTCATCCCGTGCTGGAATTGGAGCTTTGAATACAAAATTTGAAGATATGAAAATTGCAATCATTGGAGTCGGAGGAACAGGATCGTATATATTAGACTTAGTCGCTAAGACACATGTAGATGAAATTCATCTGTACGATGGTGATATTTTTCAAGTACATAATGCTTTTAGAGCTCCTGGCGCTTGCTCAGAAGATATTTTTGATCCTAATGGCAATCTAACAAAGGTGAAATATTATACTGATATTTATTCGCGAATGCGTAATGGAGTCATTGCACATCCCGTAAATATTGATGAGGCAAATATATCTGAATTGGATAATTATGATTTCGTATTTATAAGTGTTGATAGCAACAAAGTTAGAAGTTTTATTACTCGTCAACTTGTTAAACTAAAAATTCCATTTATCGATGTAGGCATGGGGATAAATCAAGTAGGCGATCAACTTTTAGGAACAGTACGAGTAACTGCAGGAACTCCTGAAAATAATAAGCATCTAAATTATCGCATTGGCACAGAAGAAGTTGCAGAAAATAAATACGCAAGCAATATACAAATAGTGGATCTGAACTGCCTTAATGCAGCATTAGCAGTACTTCGCTGGAAAAAAATGATTGGTTTCTATCAGGATTTAAAAAAGGAACACAATAATTTATATTTTATCAACACAGGAAAATTACTCAATGAGGACCTTACTTAAGTACGAGTTTGTAGAGTTTATTCCTCTTGTATTAGACGAAGGAATATTATATATTACCGTTAAATATAAAACCGCTGCGCATTTATGCGCATGCGGTTGCGGTAAAAAAGTTATAACACCAATTACTCCTAATCGATGGTCGTTGGCATATGACGGAGAAACAATTACCTTATCACCTTCGATAGGAAACTGGAGTTTTGAATGTAGATCACATTATTGGATACGCAAAAATAAAATTATTGAAGCACTTAATTGGAATCAAGACCACGTTGATTACGTACGTGAAAAACAATATAAAAAGACTTGGAAGTTTTATAAGAAAAAGAAAAAAAAATAATCGCATATAATATGATACAAAGAAATAAATAAGCCGTCATAAAATAGAATAAGATTAGCAAGGAAAGATTAAAGCTGTTTAGCAGTCTTCAGTACTAGGGAATAACAGAAGACAAAATTATGCAGAAATATTGAAATTGCAAAAAAATACAATTGTCATTCACATGTGATTATAAAAAATTAAATTGTGAATTTTGCAAAAAGTGAAGTTATGCAAAAAAATACTGATTGATCCCAAACTCCAAGGTATTTAGAATAAAAAAAATATAGAAGTAATACTACCAAAAAAAATAATATTTAATACAGATCAAATAATAAGATAAAGGCAGAATTAAATAACTCTATCTTTATCTTTTATCTTTTATCTTTTATCTTTTATCTTTTTACCCTTAACGAATTGGTCTAGTTTCTAATTAACAGGATACAACGGAGTACTTTTCTGAACTTTATCTAACTTAGATTATAAATTAATCATTTTAATTGCAATTTCTGAACTACTATTCAAAATAAACTCTCAAATCACTCATTAATTCTTCTTCATTTATAATATTCTTTATATCAAATATGGAAAAATTATTTGGCAATCTTTCAGAAATCTTGTTCAAATGCTCCTTTACTCTAAAATAAGGAATTCCATATTCAAATAGTTTTGTCATAATTTTTTTTAATTCCTCTCTGTTGGTATTTTTTTCACCAAGAAACTTATCGTAAAATGACAATATTTTGATATTAGCTTCGCTTTTCATTTTACTATTTATAAATCTTCGCTTATTATAGGTTTGGTAAAGTTTATCCAATTCTATAACAAACTCTAAAGCGGGAATAATTTTATGAGGTATTACATTGTAAATCATCTTAATTACTATAGAGACTAATTTAGACTTTTCAAATGTTGAAAATTTTTTGTCCAACTTTAATTTATTAACTATTTGAGTTATTGTTTGATAATCTGAATTTAAAATCACATTAAGACTATTGTTATTAATTTTAGCACTATCGAGGCTTTTTAATTTTGCTAATATGGCAAACAAATTCGTATTTGGACTTTTGACAAATTCCAACAAATCCTTAAACTGTTTAATTGTAAAACCGTAATTATTTAATAATTGGCATATCTCTTCAATTGGAATATTTCCATAGTTTGAATCTCTCAAGTATTTCTTCGTTTTTTCTTGATATTGATCGGTTGATTCATCATTCACAAATTCACCGAAACTTGCCGATTTATATTCCTCCTCTCTATTTATTTCTATAATTTCTGCCTGATCTTTAACAATAAAATTTAATTGAATTTTTTCATAAGGTACATTAGCTTTGACAAATAGCTCCTCATGAATACTTTTATAATACACATTTCCAACTTTGTGTTTTCCCAATCTTCCAGCCCGACCTATCAAATTTTTAAATTTTATAATATTTTTATCTCCCAAAATATTACTTGAAGTAGTTATGAAAATATTTTTTGTGGGAGTATTTACACCCTCAATAATTGACGATGTTGCCAACAACGTTTTTATTTCAGAGTTATTAAATAAGCTGATGACTTTTTTTTGAACAAATTTAGGCATTGGTCCGTAATGTATTCCAACACCACTTCTAAGTGCTATAAGAGGAATCCACTCAGGATGAAAATCATATTCAACACGTTCAATCCATTTATTATTTAAACCAAATATATTAGACGGACCATTGATTTTATTTGTAAAAAAAGATTCAGCCTCACCTGGTGAATCAAAATAAACTAAACTATTTTCCTTATTGTTTTTTATATCTTCTATTAACCTATTTTCGAAATCAACAAGAGAAGCAAAATGTTTAGCTACAGGCGTAAATTCAGATATAACAATTTTAAAATTTACATCATTTAACCCATTAATTTCTTTCACCAAAGGAAGTAGTAATATAACCTTATTTGCAAAAGACAAAGTATCAATAAAAGTTCTATTTAAAATAACTTCCCTACTACTATCAACCTTATCGCTTAATTTATAAGCTTCATCTATTACAAATAAATCAATCCTTTGATTGTAAATTTTATAAATTTGATAATACTTTTCCTGAGTTCCAATAAATATACTTTTATCTGCTATTTTATCTACATTCTTAACCGTATCAAAAACCGTGTAACCTAAGACCTTAAATACTGAATTAAAATCGTCAACCAGTTCATCTGCTAATGAATTTGTCGGAACCAAAAAAACAATTTTTTTTGGTTGAAAATTATAAATGAATTCTTTTACTAACATAGTTTTTCCAAAACTAGTAGGAGCAGAAACTACAACCCGTTCGTTTTTAACTATTTCATCGTAAATTCTCTTTTGTTCGGCAGTAAATGAAATCCCCTGCAAACTATGATTTAGTAAATTATTTTGGAGAATAAACTCCATTTGTTTTGAAAAGAATGATTCGTCTTTCTTTTCTTCATAATAAGGAGACAAATCAAATAAAAAAAGATCTTCAATTTTGACTTCATTTTTATCTTGATCTAGCAGTTTAATTAACTCCTCTCTTTTGTTTTGATCTATCATTTATTGGTTTTTAAATTAATTATTAAATTCAAAGCTTTCCGTTGAGCTTTAAAAATTAATTTTTTTTTAGAATCAATAGGTAAATGATACAGATGAATTTTATAATGTTCTGGAAAATCACTTATAGATACATTGTTAATTAAATTGTATGCTGAGTCATATTTATCTTTATTGTCTTTCGTATGTAAAACAAATCCAGATAAAACAAGTGGCATTTTTTTTATATCAGCAGATGTCTTCTCACATATATCTCCCGTAATTCCTTTAATAATTATCTCACTTGTAGAGCTAATTATATTTTTTATGTAATCTTCAAGTTTACTTTTAAAAGAACTATCTGTTATGATTGAAGTAATACCACCATATAATTCACCATAAAATTTAGCTTCGCCCAAAACAAGAGTGCTATTTGAAAACATGCAAACATCAGCTCCAGTGGATACTTTTGTTAAATTTTCATTTACAGCGATAACGCCAATGACCAAATCGTTATCTATATAATCAATATTTAATCTAGCTAATAAAGCCTCTGCAAAAAAAGAATAATATGACTTAATATTATTACCTTGATCAATAAAATCATTTATTTCTTCATCTGTCACTTCATCTTCACGATTTGCAAAACTTGTTTCAATAAATTTCTGCAGTTGGATTATTCCTTGCTTTTTAGAATATAGTAAATCTTTCTGAAAAAGATAGTTTAATTTCTTTTCTTCAAACAATGTATCTAAAATATAAGAATCCAATTCTTCCAATGTCAATGTATGACTATAAATAGAAAAATTATATTTTCCGCAGATACTCTGTGATTTATTTGCTATAGTTAAGTCCATTAATTAGTAAGGTAGATATAAAATTTTAAGAATGTTAAATTACTGCGCAATTTATACAATATCTTCAGAATAAAAATATGGAAACCCGTAAAGTATATGATATTAAAACCTTTTATATTGACATCTAAGTGTTTTTAATTAAAAATATCGATCTTTACCACGAAACAAAACAACCATAAATGACAAAAATAACTGAACATTTAATCAAAGATTTTTTTAGTACTAATTCATTAAAATATAGATCTTCGCATAAAAAACTCTCACTGCCGATTATAAATAGAATTTACAAGAAAATGATAAATGATATAAATTTTGATGATATCAAGGTATGTGACGGATTAATAATTGATGGACATCACCGTTACATTAGCTCTATAATTGCGGGAATTAAAATTGGAGAAACTAAATCTCTAAAAACTTCTGCAACGAAAGAATATAATTGGAATGAGGTAGAATTTACCGAATCTGAATGGGATACTGATGATAAAATACTCGAACTTAACATATTAGACGCTGATTACAATAGTATTTCATTGGAACAAATTATTGATATTATAAAATAATATAGTACCTTTGTATCATGTTAATATTTTTAGACATAGACGGCGTAATGGTTCCTGGAAATTCGTGGAAAAGACCAGAATTTTTAAATGATGGCTTTCCTGAATTTAGTCCTAGGGCAGTTAAAGCACTTCAGAAAATTATATCTGAAACTAGTGCTGATATTATATTGACTACTTCTCATAAATCAAAATATGATTTAATAGAATGGAAAAGTATATTTAAAAAAAGAGACTTAAAAATTAATCGGATTCATCGTCTTGAAGAAAATGTAAATTATTTAAATAGAAGACAGGAAATAATGCATTGGTTTAATGTCAATGATTGTGAAGCATTCATAATTATTGATGATGATAAATCATTAAACGCGTTACCAACCTTCTTAAAATCGAAATTAATTCAAACTAGTGCTTCAGTTGGCTTAACAGATGATTTAGCCAATCAGGCCTTGGAGATAATACAAAGAGACCGGTATACACCCGCATAATATTATTTATAAAAAGGCTGAAATTTATTTTCAGCCTTTTTACATTTAAAAAATTTCTTCTCGTATTATCTTTTATCGGCAATTTCCAATTTTCTTGGTTATATATTACACCACGCTTAAATAATCACCTATATTCCAAATAATGATTTGAGAGTTGAATTAAAATATAATTAATTATATGCCAGATTCGTGGCAAAAACAAGTTGAGAAAAACGACTTATGAGGTAAAGCAAGCTCTCCCGAGCTTAGGTTCATAGGTTTAAATACCACCACTCAATTAAAAAAATCAAGGAAGATTTTTGATCAGGTAGCAACCTAAAACATCTCTTTTAAAAAATGATTATCAAATATAATTTTAAAATATCAGTGACGTTTAATAATAACTTTAACTAAATAAAAAAGATCTGCAGCATACATTATTGAAAACTTTATTTTATAGATTAAGTTTACCTTTATCAAAATAAATTACAGAGCAATGTTTGAAAATTTTAATATTCCGCTAAAAGATCTTTTTTATTTGATTGGCATAATAGCTACGTTATACTTAGGTATAAAAAATATTTCGTTATCAAATAAAAATAGAAAAAACAGTTTGAGAGAAAGTGTTTTTAAAGAACAGATAACGTTTATGTTGAAACTTTCAAGCGAGGTCATTAAATTACATCGATCACTGTCTTTTTTAAACAACAAAACAACAGTAACAGATGAACAGCAAAAAGAAATTATCGAACAAATTTTAATAATTCATGAAGTTTTACTTACTTACTCTGTGATTTGCTCAAATAACGTATTAGAGCTTACAAAGATTACAATAGATAACGCTAATACATTTTTAGAATATAAAATCGGCAAAAACGAATCTAGTGAAGAAAAATATAATGAGTACGTTGTTTCTTTTACAAATATAATGTCACAATTTAAGAAAGAATTAGGAATAGAAAAATTGAAGAAAGAGAATGAATCTCTATTTACATAATAGATTTAAACCAGAAGTTTTTACAATTTAAGTTTGTGATGTGCGAATAGTTTTGACATAAAAGAGAAGCGGGTTTATCTGATTGTTTTAATGTGGGAGTCAGGAAAATCAATATCAACAAACTTCTTTATCATACCTATGACAACATCAATACGGGTTCCGATAACTATATTTCTGTTTTTAATGGACCAGTCGGTCATTATAGCTGTTAATTTAGGTTTTATGATTCCAACTGCCAAATCGAGGGGATCAGTGAACCATAACCCGCACCCACTGATACCGTACAGGTCTGGCCCTGTACCGTAAGTTCCCCTACTGCTGTCATATGCATGCTTTTTATTGTACGATGCTACAATATTAACATAAGGGTTTCGTCCAAACGCTGCATAATACTCCTTTCCAATAGGAGCAGTGAAATGGAAAAATGTGGTGATGTCGAAAACATCAGTTTTATATAAGGCTTTTGCTCTTGTAGCCGGATACCCAAGAAATGTGTAAAATTCTTCACTCTGGAATATATGATTGATGGCCAAATCCTCTGCCTGAAGAAATTTATAGGAACGGAGAATATGGGGAAGGCAGTCATCATCCAAGCGCAGGACAGCGATATCAATCGCATCCTTATCCCGATCTTCTGCCCGATTGATGTAGGTGTCGCCTCCCGGTTTGATTATTTCATACTCCTTGGACAAGAAAATGAAAAACTCTCCATGCTTATCCAGAACATGGGCCGCCGAAACAAGGAAATAGTGCTCATGAATCTGAATAAACACGCCAGTTCCATGAGCTTTATACTTTGTGTTATCAAGCAAGATTATGCAGGTGTAGCTCTTCATAGCACCTACGCTTAAAAACTGCAATTTCCTGTATGCATCAGCTTGTACTTCCATAAAATTTTTTTTGTATTAAAAGGTAATCCAAACAGGATCAACACCAAACATATAACATTGGCAATCATACTTTTGATTTATCATCCCAAAAACTTTAGGATTTCAATACAATTAAGCAATTAGCAAATATGGAAATTTTTCAAACATTTGCAATGGAGTGGATACCTTTATTGGAAGAAAAAATTAAGGCAGTTAAAAAACTTAATTATTTTAATTTTGACATTTTTATTTTTATGGCAGAATCGTGGCACGTTGTATTTTTGATAACAAGATAGTCAACGAAAACAAGGGCTAAGCAGCGTAGGTTCGAATCGTATATGCATCGCACCCGGCGCAAAATACATAAACCATGGCTTATCTGCTGATATCGAATTTTGATTTCCCAACCACGATATTGCTTCATTTGTCATATCTGGTGTAAATAAATAGTTAGGATCTTCCGTAATCCCTTTTTCTATTGGTTGAATGTTTTGATACAATTGGGGATAGTACTGATTTGTTTCTCCTCCAATAAAACCATAGAATCTTTCAAATCCTTTCCCAGTTGGCCATCTATCGAATGGACCTAACGGACTCGTTTCCCAATCAGGTGTATTGTGCCATTTTCCAAAGGCTGCTGTATTATATCCGTTATCTTTCAAAATTTCCGGAATTGCAGCATTGTCCAATCCCCAATAACTATCATATCCAGGATATCCAGTTGAACCTTCTGTTATCCCAGCATTACCACTTTGATGATGATTTCTGCCTGTTAATAATGCTGCTCTTGTTGGAGAACAAAGTGCTGTAGTATGAAAACGATTATATAACAACCCTTTTTGAGCCAGTCTGTCAATATTTGGGGTTGGAATAAGACCACCGAATGGCTCTGTCCCTCCAAAACCTAAATCATCAATCAGAATCAATAAAACATTTGGAGCACCTGCTGGAGGAGTAATTGGTTGTGGAAAATCTGGTTTTGATGTTTTGTAAGTAGTTTCGATTTTTCCATTAAAAGGTGGTGTTCCTTTTGGTAGATTTTGTCCAAATCCTGAAAATGCCATTAAAATAAAAGGGAGAATAATTTTTAGTTTGAAATTCATATTACAAGATTTTAACATTATTAAAAAAATCGCATCAGTTTCAAATCGCTTCCAATAAATTGATTTGAATCAAACTAAGTTACAATAAAATTAAAAAATTATGTATATAAACATGTTTAAATTAAAAAATGAAACAGACCTACCAAATTATAGCTCAATCACTTGCTAAATTTATTTGAATATAAAATTAATTATACAAAAGAAGTTTTGTGAAAATTTAAAATCACTATCAAGAAGCGATTTCATAAAAATCATCCATGAATTGGTTAGATAATTGAATGCTTCCCGCTACTAGACAAGAAGTTTGAGAGAAATCTGAGACTTTTTTTTATATTTACTTTTCAATTAATTTTCTTTTACGATATTTATATGGCAAATCTACGCTTATGCTTTTTGTTCATATATCCGTTATTTAATAACCATATATTACCAACCTTCCTTAAATCCATTCTGAAGTGCATTTATATATTTATAATTATTAAACTTATAAAGATTAGGTGCTTTATGCGCTTTGCCTTCCATTCTTGGCTCATCCATTTTATCTAAGATGTCATAGCCAATCATCTTTCGATAAAAATTTCCTCGATTAAGTTTTTTTCCGAGTATAATTTCGTAAAGCCTTTGTAATTCAGGCATTGTGAATTCTAAAGGAAGAAGATTATAGCCAATTGGTTTGTAATTAAGTTCTTTTCGCACCGTCAATAATGCCTTATCCAAAATTTCTCTGTGATCCATCATCATTAAAGGCAAAGCATCAATATCTGTCCACTGGCAGGAACTTGAGAAAATATCCGGAACAGGATTTACTTTTAGATAATCAGCAAGTGCATAAAACCCAAGTGAAATAAAACGCTGTTTGTGCCAAAGATCATCATTATAATTAAAAAAAAATCCTTCACTTCTATTCAGTCCGGCAAAGACTTTGAATTGTTGCAGATAAATATCATCCGCACCAGTTCTATCTGCCAATATTCTTTTCGCGGCATGATCTGTCGCTTCATTTTTTTTAATATATCCTCCCGGAAGTGACCACAGATCCTGATCTTTAAGCTTCACTAATAGTACTTTCAAATTATCTCTATTATAACCGAAAACAACACAGTCAATAGAAAGATGTGGTAAATATTCTTCTTTTGCAGTCTTGGAAAATTCCAACAAAAGTTTTTCTAAAGTGTTTTCCATTTCTGAGATTAACTATTTTAAAGTGTTATTATGTATTGTTAATTATTTTTTACATCGCTGTATTGAGAATCACTAACGGGTTCCAGCCAGACTACAGATCCTTTGTTTGTACTGGTACTTATTGCGATGTGCACTAAAGTGTCATCAACAGCAGCTCCATGCCAGTGAATAACATTTGGAGGACATTTTATCACATCTCCTTTTTTTATTTCCACAATATGCTTTCCCTTTTCCTGATAATAACCTTTTCCTTTAGTAACCAAAAGAATCTGGCCACCTCTATGATAATGCCAATTTGTTCTTGCTCCAGGCTCAAAAGTCACATTCCCTATCTGCGTGTTGTAGATTGTATCATTTTCTGCCAGCATTGAAAGCCAAGCAGATCCTTTAAAATTATTATTGGTGATTTTTGCGCCTTTGGAAAAAATCACATTTTTGTCTGCACTTTTTTTGTCCTCATTTTGATCCTTATTCTTAGCACAAGAAACTAACAGCATCGCAGCAATACCTAAAGAAAGTGTCCAAATATTTTTTAAATTTATTTTCATTAGTTTCTAAAGATTAATTTTATAAAAACTCAACAATTTAACCATTGCCTGCGATACATATTCGGGTTTATAATAAGTCTGAATGTGCGTGGCGCCATTGATAACAAACAACTCCTTATTTTTAGAGTTAACTGCTTTTATAAATGCTTCATCGGTCATGTATTTCGTATCCGCTTTGCTTCCTGCCATCATTAATAATGGTTGATTAATCAAGTCCATATTCGAACTTGCATCCCATGTCATTAGGTCCAGAAGACTGCTCGTTGTATATAAAAAGGTTGAATTCGGATGAGCGTATATCCTGTAATAATATTCATATCCTTCACGATATAAGTTGGTCGTTGTCTTTGCAATTTCTTCATCAGATATACTCGCAACACCTGAATACATTATTTTAGCGCCAGAAATTTCCTGATCGCGGGCATCAGAGGCCTGTTTCAGTCGTTCCTGAATTGTAGACAGGGCTGTATTCTGAAATCCGTTACGTCTTACCTCTCCGGAATTAAACATGCTTAAAGTTGCAACTGCTTTAAATCGTTTATCGGACTGAACCGCTTTTAAAGTGTAACCGCCTCCGCCGCAAATACCTAAAATACCCAAACGAGCTTTATCTACACCTTTAAAATGGGTAATATAATCTGCCATACCGTGAATATCTTCCACACGGTAAAAAGGTTTATCGGTATGACGGGGTTCGCCTCCGCTTGCTCCCTGAAAAGCAGCATCAGCAGTAATAGTTATATAACCAGCCTCTGCTAAACGCTGTGCATAAAGTCCAGCCGTCTGCTCCTTTATACCACCGTTGGGATGGGCCACTACAACTGCCGGGTATTTCTTTGATTCATCATAATTTGCCGGCGTGTAAACATTGGCGGCAATATCGATGCCGTTCAATTTGTAAGATACTGGATGAATATTTACTTTTCCTTTTTCATTTTTGGTTATGGCTCCATCATAGACTAAAGTAAATGGATTTTGCTCATACCTTTTTTGAGTTGATTGTGCATTTGCCATATTTGTCGTTATTATAACTGCTATTAATAGTGCTGTTTTTATCATCATTTCTAAATCTTGAATATTACTTTTTAGCTTTTAGTACTTCACTTAAAACTATTTTTGCATCCGCAGCTTCTTTACTGCCAATTGTTTTTTTGATAACTTCAACAAATTGCTGCAGTTGATTATCACTTAAACCAACATTAAGACAGATGTTTAAATGAGATTGCAGCATAGGTTCTACACTTCCGATACTGGCAAGTACAGATACTGTTACAAGTTCTCTTTCAGCATAACTTAAAACATCTCTTTCGAAAATATCTGCAAAAAGGTGTTCTTTGAGGAAGACATCAATTTCTGGTGCAAATGCCGAATATCCGGTTTTTGGTCCGTCTTGTGATGTTTTGGTCAACTCTTGCAGAACTACTTTACCTCGTTCGTATTTCGTGCTTTCTTCCTTTATTGGTGAAGCTTCTGCCCCGATTATATCGATAATTCCGTTTGCTTTACGCTGCTCTAATACGCTCATAAATGTCTGCAGACCGCGAATACTTCTGGGGAATCCGCAATATGCATATAAATGAACAAGAGTTTCTTTAATCTGATTGATTGTCAGGCCAGAATCTAATCCAAAATTTAATTCTGTTTTCAATTTTACTAAATCACCCTTCGCGGTAACTGAAGCAATTTTGATAATTGCCTGCTGCTTTGTGCTTAAATTTTGATCTGTTTGGGCATTTCCACCTACTGAAGCAAATACCATCATTATAAGTATTGAAAGTGTTTTCATTTTCTTTATTTAATTACCAATTCATAAAGCCAATTGTTTTCAGCCATATTTTTACAGCTGTTTCAACTTGTTTTTCTTTATCGCCTTCCATTACAAATAAAACTCCATCTCTTTCAATTCCTCCTTTTACAGAGAAACCTTTTACAACTTTACTTTTAGGGCATAATTCTTTTACGGTTTCAAAACTGCTTCCAATTCCATAACCTGCATTTGTATTAAAAGGAATAATTGTTTTTCCTTCTAAATTGTATTGTTTTAAAAAACTCTTCATCGGAGGCGGTAACTGCATTCCCCAAGTTGGGAAACCTACAAATACAATATCAAACTTCTCTACAGCATCAATTTTTGTTTTAAGCGGAGGCAGAAAACCAGTTTCATTTTCTTTTGCAACTTGGGCTACTATAGTTTTGTAATCTTCGGGATAAGGATTCTCTAATTCAAGTTCAACCAATGTTCCGCCGACATTTTTATGAATAATAGATGCCACTGCTTTAGTATTTTTTGTTCTTGATAAATACACAATCAGTATATTTTTGTTTAAAGATTTTTCCTCTTTTTGAGATGTTTCCTGCGCATGATTGCAGCCTGAGAACAAGCAGAATATTGTAATCAATAGAAATAAGAATCTTGATATTTTCATTTTATTTTCTTTAATCCTATTATTTATCCAATCCCTTTTCCTTTAGCCATTTAGACATAAGATCCGCTATTTGAATATTATTTAAATCCGAAAACGGAAAATGTGTATTGCCTTTAATTCCGATTTCAGGAAGATGAACCACTGTAACATCACCGCCTTTTTTATTTACGGCATCTCGCCACAATCTTGCCATAGCCAAGCGTGCACGCCATCCATCAGCACCCGAATTATTCGATGGCGTATCAGGAATATTATCACCGTAATAAATCACTATCGGGATTTTGGTGAGCGCCATAAAATCTTTTAAGGGAATACCTGTCCCTTCAAGAGCACCCGCTGAACTGGCAATAGGTGATGGAACTTCTCCTTCGGGGAATAAAAAACCGCTGCCTGGTTCATAAGATACTATGGCTTTTACATTTTGATTTTTAATCGCCGTAATCCACCCCATTCCTCCAGAATGCGAATGTGTTACCAGAATGGCAGGACCAATTTTAGTAAAAAGTGCCGAAGCCGCATCTGTAGTAACGTTTATATCAATTGTTCCTAAATTTGGGGTCATCGATCTAAAATATTGATTCAGCGATGCGGAATCTCGTGGAAATTGTACACCCTGAAAATAATCAGGCCATATTCCCACACGGAAAACACCAAACCATTGCTGCTCATCGGCAATGGGTTTAATAGAAGCTTCTACAGTACTTCTGCCTGCATTTCCTCTTCTGGGCTGATCGATTAAATAAACAGGGAATTTTCTGCGCAGAAAAATATTTTGGTATCCCTCACGTCCGTCTGGTGTGGTTTCCCAAGTTTTGGAGAACTGACCAATTCCGTGCCACATCACCAAAGGATATTTACGGGCATTTGCAGGGATTTGATAGAAAACATAGGCATGATCTCCGCGGAATGTCTGTCCTTCAGGCGTAATTTTATAAGGATCAAATGTACCCGGATTTTTTATAATTGTACCTCCTACAGCAAAACTTCCCTGCTCTGCTATAATCATCGGTTCTTTACTATTTTCTTTTTGGGCATAAATAGCAGGACTTATTGTAAGTACTACTAAAAATAATGCTTTATAATAATTTGGCTTTATATTTTTTAATGCAGCTTTTAAATTTCTCATATTATTTTTTTTCAAATGTTTTCTCGATGACATCCAATCTGTCCTTTCTTGTGTCGTCTGTTTTTGCTGCCGAACCATCTTCACGGAATTCAAAAACCTCATTCTTTTTCGCGTCATAAACGGGCCATTGCGCTAGGCTTTTTCCGTTTGGATTACCTGTTTTTGCAAAATTCACCCAATAGGCATTCATAATTTTAGCCACTTTTTTATCCTGCGGAGTAAATACTATGTTATTTCGGTCAACAAGATTATCAAAGACATAAGGTATTTCTGAAGCGTGAGATGCTCCATATTTCATCCACTGCTGCATTGATGCAGGAACATACGAAAACAAATAAAGATACGCAGGCGCACTCTTTGCTGTAAAACGTCGTGCAGTAAAACGTGCAGGTTCTGCCCAAACTTTATCGGTATTGACAAGAGCCAGCATTTTTGCAAAATCAGTTTTTCCGTCAGCATCATACGCTTTTGATGCTTCCTCCTTACGTGTTCCGAAAATAGAAAGTAGTTCTTCTTTCGAGTTTGCATTTACAAAACCTGCTGGTACTTCGGCGCTGTTTGATCCAATAATTATCGGAATCGACGGCTGATTTTCGGCATTGTAAGCGCTTTCGGCAGTTTCAACAACAAGTTTTCCATCCAGGATTGGTCCCGAATATGTAGGCTCTCCGTTCTGTCCATTTGTTTCCTGACCTCCATCAATTATTTCTTCTGCGGTAAGCGCGCGCAGTTTTTGCAAAGCAACAGCATCTGTTCCTTCAATAGTATATCTTTTTGCAAAATTTATCCCAATCGTTTCTGCCGATATAGGATAATGCGGGTCTGCATTTTCTTTATTAATCGGACGTCCTGTAAGCACACCGTCACGGCCTCCTCCAGATTCTATGATTGCTTTTTGAAAAAGACCTTTAGCTAAGGGAATCGTGATAAGGGAATGCACTGAAACTCCTCCAGCAGATTCACCAAAAATGGTAACATTTTTAGGATCACCGCCAAATGCCGAAATATTTTTCTGCACCCATTGTAAAGCTGCAATCTGATCCATATAAGCATAATTGCCTTTATATTCATTTGGATTTTCTTTAGCTAAAGCTGGAAAAGCAAAAAAGCCAAGACGCCCTAAACGATAATTTATGGAGACTAATATTACATCTTGTTTTGCAAAAGAAGCTCCAGAAAAATCGCCTCCAGCTCCGCTTCCACCCACAAATCCTCCTCCATGAATCCATACCATAACCGGCAGTTTCACTTTTTTGGATGCATTAGCTGGTTTCCAGATGTTAAGAAACAAACAATCTTCTGAGGCCGTTTTAGACATTCCCGATCCTCTCGGCCAGCCAGCCTGAGGACATTCTGCGCATGGTTTTGAAGTATCTCGAACATCTTTCCAAGATTGAACCGGTTGCGGTGAACGCCAGCGAAATTCTCCTACGGGAGGCGCGGCATAAGGAATTCCTCTAAAAACAGAAATGCCATCTTCCATTTTTCCACGGACTATCCCAGAGGCTGTAACAACATCCAAAGCAGGATTTTTAAACTCTGTCTGTTGTGCATTTAAATTGGTCAACATCAATAGAAGAATAATAGCGAAAACTTTTTTCATTTATTTTTATATTTAAAAGTGAATGACAGAAGCTTAGATCTAGTACTGCTTCTATCTAATTTTTTTACTTCCCAACCCGATCCTGCAATTGCTGTGGATAACGCGCGCCAACAATTTCTATATTTTTTAATGCAAGGCTGATATTCTCCAGTTCTGCTTTGCTTAGATGAACACTTGCTCCTCCAATATTTTCTTCTAGACGGTGTAGTTTTGTTGTTCCGGGAATGGGCACAATCCATGGTTTTTGAGCCAATAACCAAGCTAAAGCAATCTGCGATGGTGCCACTGTTTTTTCCTGTGCAATAGTTTTTACTAAATCTACTAATGTCTGATTGGCTTTTCTATTTTCTTCAGAAAATCTTGGTACAATATTTCTAAAATCCGAAGCTTCAAATTTTGTTTCTTCATTTATGGCTCCTGTCAAAAATCCTTTTCCAAGTGGACTAAAAGGCACAAAACCAATTCCTAATTCTTCCAGAGTTGGAATAATTTCTTTTTCGGGTTCACGATAAAATAATGAATATTCGCTTTGCAATGCTGTTACCGGCTGTATTTTATGTGCTCTTCGAATGGTTTCTACACCCGCCTCTGAAAGTCCAAAATGTTTTACCTTTCCTTCCTGAATTAATTGTTTTACTGTTTTGGCAACTTCTTCTATTGGTACATTAGGGTCAACTCTGTGCTGATAAAGTAAATCAATAGAATCTGTTTTTAATCTTTTTAGGGAAGCTTCGACAACTGCTTTTATACTGGCAGGACTGCTGTCTAATCCTTTTGTCGAGTCACCATCTACAAAACCAAATTTAGTAGCAATAACAGCCTCTTTGCGAAACGGCTCCAATGCTTCACCTAACACTTCTTCATTTACAAAAGGTCCGTAACATTCCGCAGTATCAAAAAAAGTAATTCCTTTTTCGAATGCTGATCTTATTAACCCTATAGCTTCTTTCTTTTCCGTTGGCGCTCCGTATCCAAAGCTTAATCCCATACAGCCTAAACCTAACGCAGATACTTCGAGACCGTTATTTCCTAAAATTCTCTTTTCCATTTTAATAGTTTTTTAATACTGATTATTTCTTTTTTTCTGGCGCTTCAACATCAGAAAAAGCCAATACACCAGCGGGTAATCTTTCACCTAAAATTTTAATGACATCCAATTCTTTATTGAAGTCTTCAAGTTCTCTTGAAGTAAAATTTATTTGAGAAGCTCCTGTATTTTCGAGCATATGCGCCATTTGCGTTGTTCCCGGAATAGGAACAATAAATGGTTTCTGCGCTAAAAGCCACCCAAGTGAAATTTGGGCAGGAGCTGCATTTTTCTTTTCCCCCCATTTTCTAATTAATTCAGCTAAAGCCATGTTAGCTGGCAGGTTTTCTGGTGAAAATCTGGATTCAATCCCGCGAATATCACCTGGCGCAAATCGTGTATTACTGTCAATGGCGCCGGTTAAAAATCCAACACCAAGCGGACTCCAGGGCACAAAACCAATTCCTAGTTCTTCGCATAATGGAATTATTATTTTCTCCGGACCACGCCACAACAGCGAATATTCATTTTGAATAGCAGTTATTGGATGTACAGAATGTGCACGTCTTACAGTTTGAGCACCTGGCTCACAAAGACCATAATGCAAAACTTTCCCTTCTTTGATGAGTTCTTGTATAACGCCGACTACATCTTCAATTGGCACTTGTGGATCTACACGATGCTGATACAAAAGATCAATTCGGTCAGTTTTAAGACGCTTAAGCATGCCTTCTACTACTATTTTGATATGTGCTGGCTGGCTGTTTAGGCCAGGTAACCGCTTGCCTGTTTCCTGATCGATATTCCAGCCGAATTTTGTAGCTATGACAATTTTATCCCGAAAAGACGCAACCCCTTCACCCAAAATTCTCTCTACTTCAAAAGGCCCGTAAGCTTCAGCCGAATCAAAAAAAGTTACGCCATTATCAAAAGCAGATCGAATTATTCGGTGCATTTCCGATCGGGACGGAATTGTAGTCTGATAATTACGGCTCATATTCTGAGCGCCGATTCCTACACTTGAAACCTCCAGAGAATTTCCCAGCTTTCTTTTCCCCGGAGAATGCAGAAACTTATCCTTTTCTTCTATCTTGTTATTTATCTTTTCTGACTGGGCAAGTGAATTAAAAGGAAGCAATGCACTTCCTGCCAATGCTAATCCTGCTGTTTTTAATATCGATCTTCTATCCATTTTATTTTTTTTACCTAATTATCTATTCAGTTTTCTCTCACTCAACCACTTCACCATATTTGGATCTCTGTGATCGAAAAACAGACTTGCGTTGGTATCTAAAGTTTGAATGCTGGACATATCCTCTGTCGACAATTCAAAGTCAAAAATGTTGAAGTTTTCTGCCATTCGTTCCTTTCTAACTGATTTTGGAATAGCAACCACACCTCTTTGCGTTAACCATCTTACAATTACTTGTGCAGTCGATTTATTATATTTTTGAGCTATTGCAGTTAAAACTTCATTTTTGAAAATATCATTTTTTCCTTCTGCGAACGGTCCCCACGATTCAATTTGAATATTGTTTTCTTCGAGAAACTTTTGTGTTTCATTCTGCTGATGAAAAGGATGCGTTTCGATTTGGTTTACTGCCGGAACAAAACCTGTATTGGCCACTAAATCCATTACTCTGTCGGGATGAAAGTTCGAAACTCCAATTGCCTTAACTTTTCCTTGTTGATATAACTCCTGCATAGCACGCCAGGAACCATAAATATCTCCGTAAGGCTGATGTATTAAATACAAATCGAGATAATCCAATTGTAATAAGTCTAAGGATTTTTGAAATGCTATTTTAGTATTTTCATAACCTGCATCACTTACCCAGAGTTTAGTTGTTATAAAAAGCTCTTCTCTAGGTACGCTGCTATTTTTAATTGCATTACCAACTGCCTGCTCATTCATGTATGAAGCTGCAGTATCGATTAATCTGTAACCGGTTTGAATTGCATCTAAAACCGCCTGTTCGCACTCTGCAAGATCCTGCATTTGAAAAACACCAAATCCTAAAATTGGCATTTCGACACCATTATTTAATTTTACATTGTACATAATAGTTCAAGTTTTTAAGTTTTATAATTCTATTATTACAAATTTGCGAACTAAATACCAAGACCTTGGTATACGGATTACGGTTTATGCTACCAAGATTACTGATTGGATGATATGACCTATTGTAACTGCATTTAAATATGTAAATTTGTGTAACAAATGACAAAAGATATGGGACAAGTATTTAATTTTGATACAATTAGTGCGTATAATGATTTCAATAATCATGAAACGCTGCATCCATTAGTGAGTGTAATCGATTTTTCAAAAGCAAAAAAGAGGACTGGTTCTGAAATGCATTTTGGCCTGTACTGTATATTCTTGAAAGAGGTAAAATGTGGAGATCTAAAGTATGGACGCAATTACTACGATTATCAGGAAGGGACATTAGTTTTTGTATCACCAGGGCAGGTAGTTGACGTAGAAAATAAAGTTGATCATTATCAGCCTATAGGACATGGCCTGGCTTTTCACCCTGATTTAATTCGTGGAACCTCTCTGGCCAAAACCATCAGTGAATATAACTTTTTCAGCTATAATACCAGTGAAGCATTACATCTTTCCGAAAAGGAAAAACAACTTGTTTTTGACTGTTTTGCCAAAATCGAAATGGAGTTAAAACAAACTATAGATAAGCATAGTAAAAAGGTGATCGCTTCTAATATTGAACTGTTTCTAAATTATTGTGACAGATTCTATGACCGTCAGTTTATTACAAGAGACAATGAAAATAAAGGAATTGTCGAAAAATTTGAAGGTCTCTTAAACAGTTATTTTACTTCTGACAAACCAAATATAATTGGATTACCTTCTGTTGCCTATTATGCAGGTGAACTTAATTTGTCTGCTAATTATTTTGGAGATCTTATTAAAAAAGAAACCGGAAAATCAGCACAGGAATATATTCAAAATAAAATTATTGAAGTAGCCAAAGACAAAATATTTGACTCATCAAAGACAATAAATGAAGTTGCTTATGAATTGGGTTTCAAATATCCGCAGCACTTTACTCGATTTTTCAAACAACATGTGGGGAATACTCCAAACGAGTATAGAAGTTTAAACTAGTTAAACGGTGAATAGAAAATGTAGTTTGGTTGCAGAATGATAGCACATACTGTTTGGAATTGATACCATTTCTGCCACAAAATACTAAGGCGAAATATTAAGATATTTCAAGAGTATAAGTTTTGTGGCAGAATCGTGGCTAAAGCTATTTATATAAATTAGAATTTCGCATAGTCAAACTTTCGCAAGTTCCGGTTCGAATGGTGCGAAGATTATAATTTTTTCTGGTAACTTAATATCTAAATTAATACCTTTCATAGTAGAACTACCTACTTGATGAGAAGTATAATTAAGAGAGCTATTTTTCTGGTTCTAGTCCCTTTCCCGCTAGTACTTTACCTCACTAAAATATAAAATAAACAATAAAATAAAGTACATGCTTCGAACGCACCGTCGTTCTTACTACATCCCTAATTTAGCTAATGTTCTTTATTTTAAATAAATTAAGCTGCTTCTTCATTTCAATTAATTCCAGGTTCATCCTTTCAATTATATTTAAAGTTGGATCTTCAATAACATCTTCCTTTTCTGCTAATCTACGTTTTAAGCCCTGCATTTCACGGCCGATGGAAATCTGTTCCGTAATAGCGTATTCTTCAGTCTGGCTAACTGATTGATGACCTAGCATTTCTTTAACCACATGAATTGGAACATTATTATTTAAGGTCACTGTACTTCCAAAAGTTCTTCTGGCTTTGTGAGTATTTAAAGGACTTGTAATACCACATAAATCTGCAATCTCTTTAAGATATTCATTCATTTTCTGATTTGAGCTTACTGGCAGTACAGAAGCTCTTTCGATACAGAGAGGATGGCTTTTATATCGGTTTAATATTTCGACCGCTTTTGGCAGTAAAGGAATATTAATCGGACTTCCTGTTTTTTGTCTTTCTTTTAAGATCCATTGTTCCCCGTCTACGCCTGCCTTTATATCCGATCGCTTTAGATTAAAAACATCAATATAAGCTAGACCTGTATAACATTGAAAGACAAAAACATCCCTCACAATATTAAGACGTGGAGTAAAAAACTTGTGCTTCTCAAGAAGTGATAATTCAAAACCCGACAAAGGCTTTTTTGGAACTTTAATTTTTTTTGATTTAAATCGTTTAAATGGATCTGATGCAATAATTTCCTTATCAACTGCAACAAGTACAATTTTTTTAAAATTAGAAATATATTTAAGCGCAGTATTATTGCTTATACTTTTTACGGTCTTCAGATAAAATTCATAATCTTTTACAAATTCAAAATTTAGCTCATTAAACTCCATATCGGAAACTCCATATTTAAACCGCATAAATTCTTCTACATGATTTTTTGATATCTTATAACGAACGTGAGTACCGATGGCAAATTCCTTTTTTTCTACCAAAGCAAGCATTTGATCGTTATGTAACTGAAATTCCTGCATAACTGTATTTTTTGGTTTGGTTTTACCTAAAACGAAATTTATAAGTTTTATACTGGTAACAAATTCCTGCTTGTCTAAAAGGTGATCGGCGAATTTTCTAATTTTTAATTCCAGTGAATTCAAAAAGAAATTTAAAGCTTTTGCATCTTCTTTGGTCCCTACCGCTCTTCCTGTCTTTGGTTCCCACCTGCTTGCACTCCACTTCCGTTTAGTGGATGTCTCCTTAGGAACACCATCAACGTTGACGCGCAGATAAATAAATCTTTCATTTGTACAATTTGCAGAACTCTTCAAAAAGAAGGAAATTCCAATAGTGCTCTCTAACATAATTCAACATTTTATAAGTTAATAAAGTTCGAATTATAACATCAACAAATCAAGACGTAAACCTGCTTTACATGTTGATAACAAACATGTTAGGCTGATTTCTGTGGCAGTTTTTTTGCTCCAGTGAAATTGCCACGAAATTGCCACAAAGTTTTGTGCATTTTTGAAAATATTGGCAGTTAAAAGCGGAAATAAAAAAACCTGCAAATCAGAAGATTGCAGGTTTTATAAGGGTTTAGAACATTTAATGACTAAATTTCTAAATCTAAAAGTGAACGCAGAAGAAGCTTATCTTCTTCTGAAATCCTCATGGGATCAGGGTAAAATCGAGTACTTCGAACAGTTCAAAATACTGTTTTTAAATAATTCACTCAAAGTTTTAGGGTTATATGAAATGTCATCAGGAGGCATTACCGGAACCACCGTGGATCTGCGTATGATATTCTCGGCAGCACTGAAAGCCAATGCTACCAGCATTATGATTGCCCACAACCATCCCTCAGGCAGTACAAGACCCTCCGAGGCTGATAAATACATGACTACCAAAATCAGACAGGCAGGCGAGCTGCTCGATATTAAACTGATGGATCACCTGATTATCACCTCGGAATCCTACTACTCCTTCATAGATGATGGCGCCTTGTAGGCGCCATTTTTACCATTCTTTATAGTGCTCCAGATCATGATTCGTGAAGATTTCGTCAGGGGTGTCCAGCAGAGGATCCATCCAGTTGATCTTTTGCTCTGCCCACACGATCCACTGCCGGGTCTGCTCATCCAACGGGTCTGCCTGATCTTTTACCGCCCTCACGTAATTGCGAAATTTAGTGACCTCGTCAAATCGTTCAGCTGCATGAATCAGGGCTTTGAAGTCCTGGACTTCCTTTTGTTTTCTCTGGGCAGCAGCCCTTTCAATGGCTTGCTGTTTTTCGCGCTCAATCTGTCGCAGACGGCGCTGTTGCTCCTGCTCTTTTTCTATTTCAGCCATCAATTCCAGCTTGGCCGCGATCCTGGCCAGCAGTGCTTCTATGGGTGTGGTGCCGTCACGCCATTCTTTCTGGTCGCAATACTTCACCACCTGAAAAATAAAGTCGCCCGTCGGCACGAGCTCCGTTCCGCTGTAGCCGCCTGTCGACGTTTTACCAATCTTTTTTAATCAAAATCACCATAGCTGTTGAAGTAAATTTTCATCAATTGTAAAAGACAGACGAACACTGCAGCAAAGCAAATAGCCAGGTAAAACAATGGTTTTTAGCAGGCTGTTTTATGAACAGACTACATGCCTTTTCAAAACGATAAGTGGTTTTGTAATATCAAATTTATCCATAGTTCAATCCTTTAATATATTATATTTGTATAATGAGATTTGTTTTTAAATTCAGTAAATTTTAAATCCATTAATATAATTTTATAATGTCCAATTTTGAAGCTTTTTTCGATTACATTCAAGAAATATCAGGCAAACTGTTATCAGAAGATGATAAGCATTTGTTGACAGAACATTTCAAACCTAGAAAACTTCGAAAACGTCAATACTTTTTACAGGAAGGAGATGTATGCAAATATATAGGGTTTATAGTAAAAGGATCTGCGAAGACCTTCACAGTGGATAAAAAAGGAAATGAACAAATATTGAAATTGTCTGTGGAAAATTGGTGGCTAACAGATTTTGAAAGCTTTTATCTGCTGACTCCCAGTCGCTTTAATATTGAAGCGCTGGAGGAACTGGAGATTCTGCAATCAACCAACATCGAAATTGAGAATTTTCTTAAACATATCCCAGCCTTTTCAGCGATGTCAAACGTGATCAGTCAAAACAACACAATTTCAGCCCAAAAAAGAATGCAGTCTATTAATTACTCAGCTGAAGAGCGATATGAGGAATTGGTCAAGAATTACCCGCATTTTTTACAGCGATTCCCGCAAAACATGATTGCTTCTTATCTGGGTTTATCTTCTGAAACTTTGAGCCGTTTAAAAAAAAATGCATCAAAATGATCCTTTACCTATCCAGGCTTCGCTATCATTCAAATGACATTGGTAAATGAATCGTCTGGGATTTTCTTTTCCCTTGATATAAAAACAACCGACTGGCCAATTCCTGGCTTTTAATCGTAATTTATCCATTACTTCTATTGTTTAGACATTGTTTACTTTCTTACAATCTGAATCTTTGATTTTCTTTTCTATCGTAAAAAGCTGTTTTTTATATTAGTCCTGTATTTTTTGATTTAAGTCATCACTTCGAGGTGACATTTATCATCTCCATTTAATGATCTATGTCAATCTATAGGTCGCAATGATACTGCATCTTTGTACAGTCTTTAGAACGGAAAAAAGTTGAAGGACTTAAATATAATTAATAGTATAAAATCATGAGTAAATTAGAAAACAAGGTGGCAGTAGTTACAGGTGCTTCCAAAGGAATAGGTGCAGCTATCGCTAAACACTTTGCAGCAGCAGGTGCAAAGGTTGTTATAAATTACGCTTCAAGTAAAGAAGGAGCCGACAAAGTAGTAAAAGAAATCATCAATAACGGCGGGACAGCCATTGCGGTACAGGCAGATGTATCGAAAGAAGCCGATGTCAGCAGGTTGTTTAAAGAAACCGAGAAAGCTTTCGGCACGCTTGATATTTTAGTAAATAATGCTGTATCTCAGGGATATGCCCCGATTGAACTCATTTCGGCAGAAGACTTCCACCAAAGTTTTAACGTTAATGTACTGGGGCCAGTTCTGACTATACAGGCATCTCTGAAACTTTTTGGGGATAAGGGCGGGAACATCATCAATATCAGTTCTGGTGCAAGTAAATATCCACTGCAAAATGCCTCGTTGTACTCTTCAACTAAGGCTGCACTCGATGCCTTCACAATTGCTTTATCTAAGGAATTGGGTGTTAAAAAAGTTCGTATCAATTCTATTTTGCCGGGTGCTACGGAAACCGAGGGTGCAGCCAGCGCGGGTGTTACCGCCGGCAGCGAATATGAAAAGATGTTTATCGAAAAAACACCGCTTGGCCGCAGAGGACAGCCCGCAGATATTGCGAAAGTTGCAGTATTTTTGGCTTCAGATGATGCTGCCTGGATTACAGGAGAGCAAATTTCTGTTTCGGGTGGTATGTACGGTTTTTAAAACCACGACGCTAAAAATATAAGGACAGAAAAAGAATTATTGTTGCTCAATTATTATTAAAAAAAATCTAAACAGAAGTTTTTTTCAAATCCCTATTTCCAGAAGAAATAGGGATTTTTTTGCTCCGCAGTACTTTACCAAAATAAGATAAATAATAGTGTCATACTAATTACCAAAAAATTTCATTTCTTACTTTGAAAAACATCAAAATTGGTATTAAGTGATGGTTTACAATCCCTGAAACCCAGCCAAAAAACTCCGTAAGAAATTAAGGAGTTTTTTATGTTTTATACTTTCCAGATGTTACTAATTTAGATATCCAAAGCCAAAGTAATAGACAGTGGAGCCGTTAATTAAAGGACCGATTTTTTTCAATATTTACTGCGAATAAAGGTCTTTCTTCATTTATATGATTTCGCAAAAAATAATTGCATTCTACAAAGATTGATGCATTTTTCAGCAATTTATTAGGGTATTGTACATCTATCTCACATGTAAAATAACTACTCTTGTCGTCCTTCTGTTTAATGATCATCTTCCATTAAACACCCTGTACAATAACACCTGTATAAACTGAACCTTTGTGGCGGTGCTGTGCAGCATTCTGATACGCTTCACTGTAATACCACTTTTTAGCATCTTCAATTGTGGGAAACTCCGCAATTACTACTCCTTCTACTTCCGGTCCTTCTAAAATAACCTGCTCCCCATATGCCGCAAGAATTTTAATAGGATGTCCCTCCATTGTTGCAGTCACCAATTTCCAATAGATTTCTAATTCTGTCTGATCAAGCGTTTTTTCTCGAATAAATGTTATATAAGCTGACATATTTTTAAATGTATTAATTATTTGAATAAAGATAGAAAGTTTTGTTTAAACTTTGTGCAAAGCCGAAAAGGCTGAAATAAGGAAGTGAAATATTTTTTTTGCATCAGCAGATTATACATTTACCACAATTTTACCCACCGTTCTCCCGGTCTCAATCTGCTCATGCGCATCAGCCATCTTATCAAAGGCAAAGCTTTTTGAAACATGCGATTTGAGCTTTCCATTTTCAAGAAGTGCGGCTAAATATTTCATATCCTCTCCGCTGGACTGAACCAGAAGAAATTTACCAATTACATTTTTGGCTGCCAGCTGCGCTGTCAAATCGTCAATAATCTGAGTAACTATGCTGATCACCTGGCCGCCATTTTTGATCACAGCCAGTGAATTGATAATATTATCCGGGCCAAGACTGTCAAATACAAAGTCAATATCATGAACAGCATCGGCAAGATTGCCTCCGTGATAATCGAAATGTTCGTCAGCTCCAAGAGAAAGTACAAACTCCCTGTTAGAAGCAGAAGAAGTTCCAATTACATAGGCGCCTATCTCTTTAGCCAGCTGTATGGCATAATGTCCGACACCTCCGGATGCTGCATGGATTAATATGCGGTCACCTGCCTTTACCCCCGCTTCTCTGAATACCTGCAGTGCAGTTAAGGGAGCCAGTGTTGCAGCCGCCGCTTCCTCATGAGAAATAGTAGCCGGCTTCAGTGCCAGATGATCAGCCGGTGCAGCAACGTATTCTGCATAAGCACTCCCTACACCTGGAAAATTAACCATTCCAAAAACCTCATCTCCTACGGCAAAGCGCTTAGAATTTGTAGCTATAACGGTTCCTGAGATGTCCCATCCCAGGATCAGGTCGATCTGCTTGCTTACGTTCCCGTAATTGTATACACCTCCGCCCATTCGTGTCTTCGCATCAACTGGATTGATACTGATGGACTTTACCTGCACAAGCACTTCTCCATCACCAATCTTCGGAGTACTGACCTCGCGAATCACTAAGTTTGATGTTGAACCGGTTTCTACCAAAATAATTGCTTTCATAATTTGTTATTTTATTAGAAATAATGAATGGCTGTCCTATTTCCCTAATCAACAGCCTATTGCAGTTGGTCGTAAAAATTTCATAAACCTTACACTTTTTTTAAAAATGTGAAGAAAAACTTTCAAACAGCCCATATTAAGCAAATATATACCAGTTAAATAAATCACATGAAGTATAAGTTTTCTACAATGTATTATATTTGCATCATGCAAAAAGAAATACTTCACGAATCATATTCTATAAAATATGCCACACTTGATGTATGCCCTAAGCCAGCCCATCAGCATACTTTTTTTGAGTTGGTTTACATAATATCAGGTACAGGCATGCAGTGCATTAATAACAGTACTTTTAAATATCAGGCTGGACACTTATTCTTACTGACCCCGGAGGATTGTCATTCATTTGATGTTCATACAACCAGTCAGATGTTTTTTCTTCAGTTCAACTCTATCTATATTCAGAACAAAGCATTGGTTGAAGAGAATGTGAAAAGATTGGAGTATATCCTTCAGAATGCCAATCATCAGCCGGGATGTATATTTAGGTACAAAGCTGATAAATTACTGGTCAACCCAATTATAGAGGCAATTATCCGTGAACATGAAAGCAGAGATTTGTATAATCCCGAACTGATTCACCAGCTTGTAAATACTCTGATTATTATTGTTGCCCGTAATATTGCAAAATACCTTCCTCAGGCAGTTGATGTTTCAACTGAGGAAAAGGCATTGGATATTCTTCAATACATACAGCATAACATTTATTTTCCTGAGAAGTTAAAGGCGGGATCAGTCAGTGCCCATTTTGGAATTTCACATTCGTATCTGGGCAGGTACTTTAAAAAGCATACCAACGAGACAATGCAGGGATATATCGGCAAATATAAAACTAAGCTGATACAGCATCGCTTAAAGTTCAGTGACAAAAGACTAAATGAGATAGCAGATGAGCTTGGTTTTGTCGATGTGAGCCATTTAAATAAATTTTTTATCCAGCAGACCAGTATCAGTCCAACTGTTTACCGCAGTGGAGTGAATTGACGTTCAAAAAGATTCAAAAACATTTAAAAAGAAATTACTGCTTTTGAGTACTCATTCAGGATAAAAATGGTCATTTAGTCTTTATATCACAAGTATCCCATCACGAATTATTATGCCTTGTATCCAGAACGACACGGGTTTTGCCTTTTACAGTTTTCACCAGCATAAAAAAACGGATTCTTTGATTCCCGCATATCAATTCAGGCAGTAAAAAATTGATAACTGAACAAACACTCCAGATGTAAAAAAGTTAAGGGCTGCGATAAGAAATAAACTATTTCTTATAAAGGCGCATCAATTTTATGCACAGATTGAATATCTTAGTTGTGAATATTTTATCCGCTTAAATTCAGATGATAACACCAAGAACCAAAAGAAATATTGTACGCATTTTGCCATTCGCTATCATATGGCTTGTATTTAGTTTGATTTATACCATTCTTGAAAAAGGACTGCTGGGCGGTCTTAAATTTTATCCATCATCGCATAATCAATATAATTTTGGCCGCAATATCATAGTAATCCCACTGCTGGCTTCTATCTTTGGAACCATAATTGGTATACTGGAAATACTGTACATTAATAAATGGTTCAGTAAAAATTGTTTCTCAAAAAAGATTTTATACAAATCTTCTATTTACCTGGTTATCATTTTGTTCTTGCTCCTTATAATATTTCTGACAACCAGCAATGAAATGTTCACAGCAATTTCCAATGAAGCTTTTTGGCAGGGAATGTGGGCCTTCTTTACGGATTACTCCTTTCTGGGAATCTTAACATATATGGCAAGCATAATCGTTATGACACAGTTCTACACCGAGGTGAGTGAAAGTATGGGTACAGGACTGCTGAGTAATTTTTTTCTTGGAAAATATTATAAGCCTGTAGAGGAAGAGAGGATATTTATGTTCCTGGATATGAAATCATCTACTCAGATAGCAGAAAAACTCGGGCATGTTATATATTTTGAGATGCTCCAGGAGTATTTTTCAGATTTGACCGGTCCTGTAATCGACTATTCGGGCGAGATATACCAATATGCTGGTGACGAGATGATCATATCCTGGAGATTGGAAAAAGGACTAAAACATAATTCCTGCATCCTATGCTTTTTTGCAATGAAAGAATCCCTTCTGAAAAAGTCAGCCGTCTACAAAATGAAATATGGATTATCACCACAATTTAAAGCAGGACTGCATTGCGGTAAAGTTACAACCGGAGAAATCGGGATACTAAAAAAAGAAATTATTTTTACAGGTGATGTACTCAACGCGACTGCGCGGATTGAAGGGCTTTGCAATCAATATGATGCCGATATTTTAATATCAGATGCTCTTGTTCAGCAGCTTGAACTTAGTCCCTGCTATAAAGCAGAATCAATAGGAAAAAATACCCTGAGGGGTAAGGACGGACAATTTGAGTTATTCACCTTAATACAAAATTACAAGAATTGATAAGCATTTCAATCTGTTATCGATCTCATCGCTAGATAAATTTTGAAGTGATAGTTTCTTTCATTTTTTTAGCTTATTCTAAAGACCGTAGGAGAAATTCCTATCTGCTTTTTAAAGAAACGGCTGAATCCCTGGACATTTTCAAAACCGAGTTCATAAGCGATTTCAGAAATATCTTTCTTTGTGTAATGCAGCAGCCTTTTTGATTCCAATGCGATACGGTCATGGATTGCCTGAAGAGGGGATTTCTCTCCAATCTTATTAAAGGTATTTGTGATGGTCTTTGGTGACTTATGCAATAAGGCTGCATAACTCGACACAGTATGATGCTCTCTAAAGTTTTTTTCAACCAGAAAATTGAACTCGCGCACCAGATCGTGCTGGTTATCATCAATATCTCTCATACTGCCCTGCTTTTTGTACATTCGTGTGCAGAGTATCAATATTCGTTTGAGCTGCATCTGAAGCATTTCAAGCTGCAGGCTGTCTTTCATTTCCAATTCCATATGGGTTAAATCCCAGGCGTCATTCATGACCATTAACTCTGTTCCTTCAATCAGCAAAACAGGAATTTTTGATGGATTATAATACAATATTCCCTTACACCCCACTTCACTGTCGTGGTTTATTACACAATAGAATTCCTGATTGAATCGCAGCATTGTCATGGCACTGATCTGGTCATATTCCACATTATGATGCTGGGAAAGACTGATAATCTGATTAGCATTAAAGGTATGGGATATCCCGTCTATTGTCAGTTTATTGCCATCAGATAAAAACCACAGGAGCTGTAAAGCCCCGCTGACAATTGGTCTGTAGCTCCTGTAGTTATTATTGTCTATACTTTGTATTTCAAAATATTCATTTTGCCTGCCTTGATAAATCATTGATTGCTTTCTTAGGGTGACACAGGTGTAAAACTATTAAAATTTTAACGATGCCTTACAGCCTTTAAACTTCTTATGTTGTGGTTAAAAATAATACGGACCATAAAAACCGCAGTCTTAAAGAAAGGTACCAAACCTCTCAAAGTGGCAGGTATAACCATTTGGATACATTACAAGATAATCCTGGTGGTCACCTTCAGCGGTCCAGAATTTAGTGAAAGGTTCCAGTGTTGTTACAACTTTTCCCGGCCAGCGTCCTGAGTCATCAACAATCTTTATGATTTCCTGTGCGTCGGTTCTTTCTTCTTCATTCTGGATAAACAAAGCCGAACGATAACTGGATCCTCTGTCATTACCCTGTCTGTCTACAGTGCTTGGATCATGAACTCTGAAAAAATAATCTAATAGTTCCCTGTACGTTGTCTCATTTGCATCATAGGTAATTTCCAGCCCTTCAGCATGTCCTGGATGGTTCTGGTAGGTAGGGTTATCGTTTTGCCCTCCCAGATAGCCGACTTCTGTATCTTTTACTCCCGGACGTACTCTGAAAAGATCTTCCATTCCCCAGAAACAGCCGCCCGCTACATACGCTTTTTTTAAATTTTCCATAATCAATGTATTTTAGTTTAAATTATTTTTATTTTAAAATCAGTTCTGAAATTTTCTGAACATTTCTGCTTAATTTTTGCTGATTTCCATTGCAATAAGTTTTTTTTCCAGTTCGGCTTTGGTCAGAACTCCTACTGTTTTTTCGACCACTTCCTTGTTTTTGAAATACACCAGCCCTGGGAGGCTTTTTATCCCGTATCGCATGGCGATCTCCTGATGCTCTTCAACATTCACTTTCACTACTTCTGCCCTTCCTTCAAAATCTTTGGAAAAACTCTCGAGTACTGGCAGTAATCCTTTACAAGTTGCACACCAGTCGGCATAAAAATCTGCTATTACAATGTTGCCCTGGGCAATTAATTGGTCAAATTCCTCAGTATTGTTTATTGTTTTCATATTATTTGTTTTAAATCGTTATTAATTTATGATACCAAATTAGTGTACAGCTGCTTCCATTTTCAGACCGCTTTCACACGATGTGCTGGCCATTGTTTCCAGTTTTAGAATTAGCTGCTTATTTCTTCATTAATGGCATAATCCAGCCATAGCAGTGAACGGTTAGGCTCTGAACCAAATATGGACCGGACTACTTTACCGTCTTTATTCACCAGTATCCAGTGCGGTGTCCCCGCGGCTTGGTAATCATGGAATGTAGCGGCAAGGCCGGAATCTCTAAAAAAAGGGAATCTTGCATGTAATAATTTTAATGTGCTTATAATATCTTCATTACTGTATTCAGGCCCTTCAAAATTGCTGTGGATACCCAGTACATTAATCTTATCCTGGTGTTCATAAACCATTCTGTTTGCGAAGGGTATCGCCCTTCCCGTACAGCCGGGACTGCCCAGATAGAAAAACAAAATCAATAAGGGCTTTCCTTTAAAATCTGCATAATACGGCACTTTATCATTTCCCAAACTTTCTAAGTGCCATGGCTGGATTTCATTATTTAAAATTTCCATATAAAAGGATTTAAATTTCCCCTGCCGCAATTGTTACGGGGGAATGATATCGAACTAAAATCTATTGGTTAACCTGTCTGAAGATTTTATCTCAGTCGATAAAATTTATTCATTTAATCGTTACAAGGATTGTATCTGCCTGATCATTTGATTAGTAAAACCCCACTCATTGTCATACCAGGCCATTATTTTTACCAGATCTCCGTCAACAACCCTGGTCATGTCTAAATCAACTGTTGCGGCGAAAGGACTTCCGATGATATCCGTGGAAACGATTGGTTCATTTGTTACGGCAACAACTTTTTCATACCTGTCTGTAGCGCATTCTTCGGTTAGTATCTGATTGATTTCTTCTATAGTTGTCGGTCTTTCAGCAACGAAGGTAATATCGGAAATTGAACCGACAGGAACGGGAACTCTCACGGCAATACCATCAAATTTTCCGGCGTACTCAGGCAGTACTTTAGTAGTAGCTATAGCTGCTCCGGTTGCTGCAGGTGAGATATTGAATGCCGCCGCCCTGCCCATTCTCGGCTCTCTTTTTGACGGTGCATCCACAAGGGTCTGCGACGCTGTATACCCATGAATGGTGTTAAGAATAGCTTTTTTAATACCAAGTCTTCTGCCTAAAATTTCAATTATCGGACTGATACTGTTAGTAGTACAACTGGCACATGAGAAAATGGAGACATTACCTGAGTCTGTATTTACACCGTGCACTATTGTAGGAGTATCTTTGGTCGGACCAGAAATTACTACCGTTTTAGCGCCGGCCAAAATATGTTTTTCTGAATCACTCTGACTGGTAAACAGCCCTGTGCTTTCAATAACCACGTCTGCATTCAGGTCTTTCCATGGCAGACCTGCAATATCACGTATACTTGAATACTTAATTGCTTTATCCCCAACAAAAATTGTATCGCCTTCAAATCTTACATTTTTATCATATTTTCCATAGTTACTATCGTACTTAAGAAGATATACCGCGTTCTCAATGTCCATTAAATCGTTTATGCCGACTACCTCAAGATCATTAGTATCGAAAATTACTTTTAAGGCTGATCGTCCGATGCGGCCGAATCCGTTGATTGCTATTCTTTTCATTTTATTATATGTATTTAGTTGTTATTAGAATATTTGAATAATGCGCGTTTGACATCAATTCTGGTACGGCTTTGCATGTGAGATGCTTCCAGCGCTTCACCGGCTGTCCAAAGCGCCGCTCCTAAAAGCACCAGGTCCTTGATTAGAAATTGTCCGGGTGAGGCAGAAATAAAGGGAAAGGACAATCCTTGCTGCATCACTCCCGGAGTAGTGACTATGAATGTAAGGGTCGTTAAAAATGTGAGTATTGCGGCTAAACTGCCTATGGCTGATAACTTCGGCGAGAAGGGGCGCAAAGCAATTAAAATACCCGTTGTGATTTCAATTACACCAAGAATGCTTGAAAATGCCATTGTGCTTAAAAAAGCAAAAGTCCATGAAAAGAAAGGACTGTTTTCTGCCAGCGGACGGATTCCCGCTGCTTCATATTGGGTGAATTTTAAAGTGCCTATCCAAATTAAAATTACAACCAATCCATATCGAATAAGAAAGCTTCCTGAATTAAGAAGAAATATTGCTGCTGTTGTTTTTTTCATCACTAAATGCTTTGAGTTTATGATAGCTTAGTAGCAGCAGCATCGTATACCTTACAAAAAAAATAAAAAAAATAATCTTCTCTTGATGCACAGCCTGCCCTTGAGGCTGTCTTGAAATCTTTTCCATGTTAGTTGATCTCTTTTTTCCTGAAGATTTATCAGAAGCAGGATGACATGGCAGTATTTTAACTGCGGGATTATTTCTGCATAAAAACATATCTGGTATGACATTTACACCAAACTGAATGACCAATCATGTACGTTGTTCAATTCGTTTTTTTGCAGCAATAATGCGTCGGGAATTTATTTTCAGCTTTTTTAAGACCGTACATATTGTGCGGCAGAAATTACACTGTCCGGCATAGGATTTACCAGCAGATATCGGTTTTCAGTAAGATGTTTTCTGAATTGGACTAAGGTTTTGAATGTTTCGTGCAGCAGTTTTATTATTTGGAAGGCTAAATTATCGGATGCTTTTTAATGCTGTCCCGTAAAATTTTGTTTTTTAAAGTTTAAACATTCCTGATCCAGCGCTGAACGGAATAGCCTCCCGGTGTAATGCATTGCATTTTCAGCAGAAATCCCTGCATTGTGAAAATTCGCACAGGAACAGCCTGCACAGCTAAACAGTTTTCATTACGTTTAACCGATTTATACTGTACAGATCCTTTATTGATAATTAATCTTAAATTATATAAAAAAGCCCTGTATGGCCATACTGGAATAAATTGGGGTTCTCCCAAATTTCATTTGTGGATTAAGAGTTCTGAGAAAAAGATCCAGCAGGAGGCCAAAGCCAATTTTACCGGTGTCAAATTTAACCTTCAAAGTTTCCACATTGTCCTTTTTATTATTGATGGCTTTCTTGCGGTTCACATGCTTAACATCGCGATCCGTGTTTCCTGGCTCCTTATCGGCGGCTGCTTCTATTAACCTTAAAAAACGCTCCGGCCCCCAGGAAATTTCCATTATAATACTACTTATAGGGTTCAAAATCGAGACTGATTGAGTTCATACAAAATCTTTTGTAAGTAGGTGCAGGACCATCATCAAAAATATGTCCGAGATGCGCATCACATCGTCCGCAAAGCACCTCAGTACGGCTTGTCAGGAGGGACTTGTCTTCCTGATATCTGACACTATTTTTTCTCAGCGGCTCATAGAAGCTTGGCCATCCGCAGCTGCTGGCAAATTTCGCATCTGATTTAAAAAGTTTGTTGCCGCAGGCCGCGCAGTAATAAGTGCCTTTTGTGCTGCTTTTTAAATATTTTCCGGTAAACGGCCTCTCCGTATCTTTTTCTCTGGCCACGGCATACAGATCTGCCGGTAATATTTTTTTCCATTGCGCATTGGAGACCTTAAGCTTTTTAGTATCTGTAGTTGAATAGTATGGATTGTTCTTATGTCCTTTATCTGACTTGATATTCTGGGCAGAACCGCTGATTGAAATTATAGCTAGTATATAGCTGAAAACTATTATTCTCATCTTCTTTAATTATTAAATTATTTCTTCAGTTTACTTTAATGTTCTTGGTGGGCTTATAATTAAGAGTTACACTGCAGTTTTTTGCCGCCACCAGCCTGTTTACTTACTTAGCTGACGCCTCTTTGGCAAATTCAATCAGCCCTTTTCCGTCTACATATCCTGTATGTTGGGCGATTATTTTGCCGTTTTCATCAAGAATAAGCAGTGCAGGCAGGCTTTCTATCTTCCATTTTAGTGCCAGATCGGTTCCTTCGCCTTTTTCAACATCAATTCTGAAGTTTATAAAATTTTCATTGTAATAGGCTGCCGCCTCAGCATCCTTAAAAGTGATCTTCTCAAGCTGCCTGCAGGGTCCGCACCACACAGCAGACGCATCAATAAATATATTCTTATGGGATGTTTTAGCCAGTGCCAGCACCTCCTTATATTCTTTGTTAGTAAAATTTATTTCCGTTTTTGCTGATTTCTTTTGCTTCGCATTCGCATTCCATGAACGGATAATGAAGACCAAAAGCAAAGCAGAAACAATGAAGGGGATGATTTTTAAAATTTTAATTAAAATTTTCATATGAATATGGATTAGATTAAATGGAATACACCATAGCATCCCGTAGCCTTTGTATGCCGCCGTGCTAAATATGTACTTCATTTTTTATGTGTAATATAATTAAATCGTGAGCCGATAATTACATGTTGAACTGCGGCACAAAAAAGAGAGGAACTTGTGTTCACTGCAGATAAGACTTTGCAAGAAATGCCAGAATACGTTTTTCTATTACGATATAATACTTCCTGAAAAGGCGATTGTTTGATCGTCGGGCATTTCCTGTAAGATGATGGCGGTAAAAAAACCTCTGGCTAATGGGATGTCTAGAAACCTTCTAAACACTCCCACTCTACAGAGGCCAATTTTTATTGAATTACATTTTACATTTTAGGTGCCAGCGGAAAATCAACTGGAATATTAGTCAGGTTGTGCAGATAGTTCATTGCCGTTTTGTCGCTTATCTGAAGGATTAAGTCCACAAGATTTTCGTTGGTATATCCCTGCTCAAAAAAAGCGGCTGTACTCGCCGTATCTACACGGCCTCGGTTTTCTGTGATATCGGAGGCGAGCTGCACCAGTGCATTTAGCTTTGCATTTTCACTGCGTCCTTTGCGCAGATCTAATATCTGTTCATCGCTGAACCCGTTCATTTTACCCAGAACAGTGTGTGCGCTTTGGCAGTACACACAGCCGTTCACCTGGCTTACAATTAGGTTGACTGCTTCTTTTTCTTTATTGTTCAGGGAAGTCTTCGCATTTTGATAGGCAAGATATCTTCCCAGGCCATTGCCTGAATGTGCCATGGTGGCATAGAGGTTTGGAACGAATCCCAATGATTTTTTCAGGGTGTCAAAAATATCCTGATTTGCTGCATTTACTTGTTCCCTTGTTGGAACGTCCATTACATTTTCCATTTTTTTATATTTTAGTTGTTAATAGTTTATTCGAAGGTTGAAAAGTTGTATAAATTCTGTCCCTTTCTAACTTGGTCGCAGTAATTCTGAAATCCTTACAAAGATTTATTCTCTGATGAATATTTGATTTAAGGGGTCAGATAAGCACTGATGTTCTCCGTCCCCCTCCGAATTGAGCTTAAGAAAGAAAGGCTTTATATTGTTTCTGATTCGTGTACGATGCCAGAAAGGAATCTTTCACAGTCAAGAGCTGCCATGCATCCGCTGCCAGCAGCAGTTACAGCTTGTCTGTAAATACGATCTTGTGCATCACCACAGCAAAATACACCGGGTATGTTTGTTTTTGAAGATCCAGGAATTGTCTGGATATAACCTTCGTTATCCATCATTAACCAGTTTTTAAAAATCTCTGTATTGGGATGGTGGCCAATTGCAACAAAAAAGCCGGTAACATCCAATGTTGAGGTTGTATTGCTGACATTATTGAATATACTGATCCCTGTAACACCTGAACCGTCTCCTAAAATCTCTCTTGTTTCGGTATGATAGAGTATTTCGATATTTGGAGTGGCTTTTATCTTATGGACCATAGCTTTAGAGGCTTTGAGTTCGCCTTTTCTGACAATCATATATACTTTTCTGCATAGCTTGGCCAGATGGGTCGCTTCCTCGGCTGCAGTATCACCCGCACCAACTATAGCTACATCCTGGCCTTTAAAAAAGAAACCGTCACATGTTGCACACGCCGAAACACCGCAGCCACTGTAGGTCTTCTCTGATTCCAAACCTAGCCATTTTGCAGATGCGCCAGTAGATATTATAACTGAATCACAAAGAATGGTCACCCCTGCATCTGTAGTTACCTTGTGGGGGACCGCTGAAAAATCGACTGTTGAAATGAAGCCGTTTCTAATATCTGTACCAAAACGTGCTGCCTGTTTACGAAAATTTTCCATCATCTCGACACCCATAATTCCATCAGGGTAGCCTGGATAATTTTCAACATCTGTAGTTGTGGTAAGCTGGCCTCCTTCAGTCAGGCCTGTATAAAGCACCGGTTTAAGATCTGCTCTGGCAGCATAAATGGCTGCAGTATATCCTGCGGGTCCCGAGCCGATAATCATACATTTTACGTGTTCATTTTCCTGAATCATAGCTGCTATTATTTAAGTTAGTTAATATTATACTTTCGTGTGAATAATGCAGTTTTTGCATTAGTACGCTGCTTTTTCTGGTTCTTCATCCTTAACTTGCAAAGGCGTATGATCAATGCGGCGGCAGATCCCAGAACTCTTAATAATATACCTGAATACCAGTATTAAAACTGTTTTTTCATGGCTGTAAAATTTTAATGCCATTGGATGAAATTCTAAGCGCGGAATTCTTTTTTAAATTTTCACATCAGTCACTTTAAGGATTTGATCCTTTGGTATGAGCTTAGTCGGAAAATCGGATGATTCCTTACAGTATTATTTAATTTTGCGGAAAATTGCCATCTTGCAGCTGTGGGCGCTAACACTATCTTAGTAGTCGAAGCCGTAATAGGACTCGGGTTCTGATCCGTCAGGAAAGGTATTAGCAGGTTTGAACAGCGTGCTGATGGGCAAGGGAAAAGTATTACGAAAGTCTGATTTCGATTTAAATAAGCTGCAGGAGGTTTTTTAGCGAATTAAGAGAGGCTGATCTCGCCAGGGGCGATTTCAGATATAAAAGACAGCCTTGGGGTCTGCTGTCAATGCGGTTTATTGCCAGGACAATTGCTTTCTTTCGTCCCAATACATTATTGGGTCAACTTTATAAGTGGTCAATAATTCTATCTCTTCTTTTTGAAGTTTAAAAGTTTTTGCTGCTAAGTTCGACTCAAGCTGCTCAGCAGTACTCGCGCCGCTTAAAATAACTGCCTCAGGAAAACTGTCTATGCAAAACCTGATGGCTACAGCATCAGCTCCAACATTATATTTATCAGCCAGCTTGGTCATATACTGGTACAGTCCATTATGTTCTTTAAAAGATGTATTAGGCATCAAACGCCCATTAGCTAATGATTCCTTAACTATAAACTGTCTGCTGTTATTGAGAAAGATTTCTCTCAATTGTAAAATAGACTGCTCCATAATATTGTAAGTACTCTGAAATGAGGTAAATAATGGTTCATTTTCTATCTCGATATCTGCAGCTTTTTTAAGTACTTCAACCTGATTTACCCCGGTGCTTGTGAGCCCGATAATAATATTACATTCTTTCTTGATTTCATGTAAGCGCTGTAATACAGCCTTGTTATCCAGTACACCGGTGTCTAAAGCTGCTGAATGAATCTGGTATATCTTTAAATTAGGCAGTAATTTTCTTGAAAACTCCCATTGTGCATTCAGCTTTTCAATGGAATGTTCCTTTATCTCGTGCACCGAAGCATTTATATCAAAATCGGCCGCATAGCTAAATCCCCATTTAGTAGCGACAATAATATCCGTATCATTCTTTTGATGCAGCCATTGTATTAAGAGCGATTCGGCCAGTCCATAACCGGGTGAAGCATCGAAAAACCGAACACCCTTATCATAAGCATCATCCAATATTCTGATGCCGTTTTTTATGAACTCCGGCATAGATAAATCCACTCTCGGTTTTTCATGCCGAATGTTTATGTAGATCGGACGGCCTATTGCTGCTGTTCCTAAACCTATATTTTCCATCTGTTTCTTTTATACTGAATAAGGTGTTTGGCCCTGCGCCAGTTTCAAACGCGTCCAAACATTCATGTTTATAATAATAGCAGCGATTTCAGCGATTTCAGTTTCAGAAAAATAGTCACGCATCGCATCGTGGTATTGCTGGAAATTTTTGTGGGTCCCAATTGTTAATACATCACAATAAGCCAGCGTAACTTTTTCTTTGTCTGTAAACAATAAGCTGTTCCACCAGGATGATATGCTGTCTACTTTAGAATCTGGAATTCCAATTTCGCGCGCAGTACGAGCGTGTAAAATTACACAAAATGCACATTCATTTTTCTGTGCCACCCTCAGCCGCAGAAGCTGGGCAAGGCTCTTATCGGTTTTCAATTCGGATTTGTATCCAAAAGCGTCTGCCATTTTCTCAGCCAGTTTATGAAATGGAGACAATTCGGGATCAAAACGGATATTTTTAAACTTTACATCATCCATAATATCTGAATTTAAGTCAAATTATTTTTAAGCACTAAGAACCGAACAAATTAAATTCTGGTATTTCTCCAGTTTTAATTCATTCAGTTCTTTATTGTGGCCGTAACTAAAGCTGTCCTTAGTTAAGAAGTTCAGATGTTTCTGAAAACAAAACTGCGATAGGACTTGTTAATTACTTCTCTGTTTCTGTTTCTTTTTTTTCTTTTACCAGTGCCTCGCCGTTCATGCAGTAGCGAAGACCGCTCGGCGCAGGACCGTCAGGAAATACGTGTCCTAAGTGCGCATCACACACATTGCATTGAGCTTCTATACGAACCATGCCAAATGCACCGTCTTTGATATACTTTACACTATTTTCTTTAATGGGCTGTGTAAAGCTTGGCCAGCCAGTTCCAGATTCAAATTTTTCAGTAGAATCGAATAGCAGCGTATTGCAGCATACACAGGAATAAATCCCTGCATCCCAGCTTGTACACAGATCATGACTGTGGGATTGTTCAGTACCATGTTTACGCGTTACATAGAATTGGTCGGCGGTAAGAAGCGCTTTCCATTCGTTTTCAGTTTTTTCAACCCTTTTATCAGGTGCAGGATTGCCATTATTGGCAAACGAAAGCACATTGTTCCAGTTAAGCATAATTTCAGTTTTTAGTTATATAAATATTATAATCATTTCTTTTTATTAGCATCCTTTGCTACTTTGAACAGTGCAGGATTGATATGGCAGTATCCGCCAGGATTATTTTCAAGATAGGCCTGATGGTAAGCTTCCGCTTTGTAATATATTTTTAACGGTATCGATTCTACAACAATAGGTTCGTTATATTTCGCGGACTCTGCTTTTACAGTTTCCTTTATGAGCGGCTCCTGCTGCTCCGTGGTCCAGTAAATTCCCGTACGGTACTGATTACCGATATCATTTCCCTGTTTGTTGAGGCTGGTTGGGTCAACTGTGAGAAAATACAAATCCAGCAGCAGCTTCAAATCAACTTTTTTGGGATTGTATGTTACCTTTACTGTTTCGGCATAGCCTGTCTCTTTGAGGATCACATCGTCATAAGTCGGATTTTCACTATGCCCATTGGCAAAACCTACTTCCGTTGCCGTAACTCCGTCTACTTGTTTGAAAAAATGTTCGGTTCCCCAAAAACACCCGCCGGCAAAAAAGATGACGCTCGTACTGTCGTTACTAATTATATTTTCCCTGGTAACTGCTTTTTCTTTCAAAGATTGACTGCCCGTACTATTGCCGCAGCTTGCAAATGTTACTATTGCGAGCGCCGCAGCTAATACAAGCGCTGCAGCAAATAAGATTTTTGCTGTGCTGCTGTATCTATTTTGTTCCATCTTCTTTTTGTTTAACAAGTTGTTTAAAAACTGATTTGGTGAACCTGATATACTTTTGCTCTGTTTTATCATATCCTACCCATTGCTGCATATTTCCGAAAGAACAAGTTGGCGCTCCTTCCTCATGACCAGACACCACTGTATATCTCTCAGGATCCTGTTGATAAATTTCTGCCGTTACCTTATCCATTTTAATTTTATTTAGTATTAAAAATGAGCTATGGGCTGTCACAGTATTTTGGTTATGACAGCATTTGAAAATTTAGTCGTAAAAATTAGTTGAACCTTACATTTTTTTTAGTTAAAAAATGAGAAGCAAACTATTACCTAATAATCTCATTGTCAGAGATCGACGGATAGTCAGCACGGTTTTTGCGATATTTGGCTAATTTTGGAGCGATAACCATCTCACAATAATATGCTTCGGAATTCTCCTTATAATAGTTTTGATGAGCCTGCTCTGCTTCGTAAAATACTGTAAAAGGCGTCAGCTGAGTGACTATGGGATCTGAATAGTAATTCCGTAAATCCCTGATTACTCTTTCAGCCACTATTTTCTCGTCATCATCTCCATAGAAAATAACACTGCGGTATTGATCCCCTTTGTCTGCACCCTGCTGATTCAGTGTGGTAGGATCGTGTGTCATCAGGTGGATTATCAAAAGTTCCTGCAGACTGATCTGTCCGGGATCATAGCTGATCTGAATTACTTCTGCATGACCGGTCCTTCCTGTACGGACTTCCCTGTAGGGAGGGTTTTTAATAAAGCCGCCGCTAAAGCCGCTTTTAACTCCAAGCACTCCTTTGGTATCTGTGAAAATGGCTTCTGTACACCAGAAACATCCACCACCGAGTGTTATAATCTTATTTTTCATTGCTATTGACCTTTCCTTTTATATAAGTAATGTAATGATGGACAGTCTGCAGTGAGAATACTTAATAATCAGCGCTAAAAATTATTAAGATTTAGCGCTGAATTTCTCCTGATGCATTCCGTAGTATACATTACAGTTAATTACTGGGTTTCTCGATGTTCACAGAAATCAAATTATCTATTCTGCTGTTTATTTCAGTACTGCCCTGAACACCTGTAAATTGATCTACCACAGCGCCTTTTTTCATCAGAAATACAGCGGGAATGCTTCTAACGCTAAACTTTGCTGCCAGGTCTGGATTTTGGTCCACATTAATCTTTGCCACCACAATGTCCTCAGAATAGAAGTTGCCTGCAGCTTCCAGAACAGGTAATAATGCTCTGCATGGTCCGCACCAGTCTGCATAAAAGTCAAGGACTACCGGTTTGTCCCCGGCTATAATTTCTTCAAATTCTGTGATGTTGCTAATCGTTCTCATGATAAATTCTGTTTTAAAGTTACTTTTAATGGATTGTTTAAATTTCCGAATAGATAAGCTTTTCTTAATCTTTTCGTCTGTATTGGTTTAGTATGAATAATGAAAAGTTCCTTACAATTTATTTTTAATTATTATGCAGCCCGGACTACTCTTCTCAACTGTTTCAATGCATTCGTTAGCTTAGTAGTTATGTTATGTCATTCCTTACAATAGAGCTTCTATTTATAATTTTCACGTTTTTATTTGAGAAAGGAGTTAAATATCTTTTAAGTTTGCAGGGTACTGCAGGATCATAAATGAAAAATTTGATGAAATATGGAGAAGTTATTTAAAGCACATATTGAAAAAATTATTGCGCTGACCGATAATGAGTTCGGGTATGTGATGTCACATTTTTCCTTAATGGATTTTAAGAAGCGTGATTTTTTAATAAAAAAAGGAGGCCCGGTTAAATATACTTTTTGGGTTGTGTCAGGACTTTTAAAACTTGATTATGAGGATGCAGCCGGCAAGCAGCATGTTGTGGCCTTTGCGATGGAGGACTGGTGGGAAGGGGATTATTATGCCTTTTATAATCAAAGTCTCGCAACAATGTCGCTGCAGGCCCTTGAAGATTCCCAGGTTCTCTGCATGACGCTGCCTGATTATAATACTTTATGCAGAAATGTACCCAAAATGGCCTATTTTTTCCTCCAGAAAGCCAACAGAGGACATATAAGTTCACAACAGCGAATACTGGAACTAATCAGTGCTAACGCTAAAGAACGGTATGTGAAACTTCTTAACCGGTATCCCCAGCTTTTCCAGCGTGTTCCCCATACCCTTATTGCTTCCTACCTGGGTGTCACCAGAGAAACATTAAGCCGGCTTCTAGCTCAGTAAATACCTACCTGCATAATTGTGAGATTTGTCACGGATTTCCAGCCCGCCCTTTACGAACTTTGCTGTATAAATTTAAAACACCGGAAGATGAACAGTTTCGTTAAGATTTAAGTGCTTACATTATTAACAGCAGTGCCCTTTGCGGCGCAGAATAAAAAAGTAAAACAGATGGAAAAACGTGAAATTAATCCTTGGAAATGGCAGGATGCCCGCAATTACGTGCAGGCCGTAGAGGTCAAAAATCCTGAAGCTACGCTCTATATTTCAGGGCAGACGGCAATTGATTCAGACGGCATATCAAGCACCGCAGATATGCGTACGCAGCTAAAAAAGGCTCTTGAAAACCTGGAAACCGTTATTAAGGAAGCCGGTTATGAAGCAAAGAATATCGTACGCTTAAATGTATACACTACTTCACACGAGGAATTCTTTAAGGAATGGGATGTTCTGCAGGATTGGACCGTAAAAAATGGAGTTAAGCAGACCGGTACCTATCTTGAGGTAAAATATCTTTTTGAAACCTTAAAAGTCGAATTAGAGGCTACCGTGGTGAGATAATTCAATGCTGTAATCTCAGCTTTTTATATGTATGGAATACTGCAGCGTGAACAAAAATTCGTATTTCAAACTGATCTATAGTTCGCCGCTCATACATATGTTAAGCGATAAAATCTATAGCGGAACATTGATAATATGCTGTTTAATAAAAAAATCCCGGTTACTGACGCAGCCGGGTTTGTTTTTGCTATATTAAAAAAAATGTAAAATTTTGCGTGAAAGGAGGCGGCTGATGGAACAGTTAAATTGTAATAAATACCAGCACAGTGATATCTTCAAAATTAATTATGCAGCGGTAAAAAGATAATTAACCGATAAAAAACTATGGACAGGCAACCATACGATTCGAACCGCACAATCTTTTTTGGTTAAATATGGCTTATTCTTTTTTCATTCCGGAGATAATACGCTGCCTGTGAATAAATCCCCATTCAGCAATTGTATTGGTAAGTTCTCTAAGCGAATTACCATAGTCTGTAATCCGGTATTCTACGGCAACAGGCGCAGTGCTTAAGACTATACGCTCAATAAGTTCATTTATTTCCAGATCTTTCAATTCGCGGCTCAGCACTTTCCCGGAAATGCCCTTTACCTCATTGAGCAATTCGGAATAGCGCATCGGTTTATAACACAAGCAGGCCACTATGGACATTTTCCACTTTCCATTTAAAATATCCATTGTATCGCTGATTGCCAATATTTTAAGGGCGCAATCTTTTATTGGTTCAAATTTATTTTCCATATTATTAGGTGGTTACTTATTTGTCACTATAACTTTTTGTCACTTAGTGACAAATATACATATATCTATTATAACTTTGCGTTAAAATTATATAAATATGGAATTGATCAACAATTTACAATGGCGCTACGCAGTTAAGAAATACACAGGTGAAAAGGTTAGTGAAGACAAGATTAACCAGATTATCGAAGCGGTCAACCTTAGCGCTTCTTCCTGCGGGATACAGCCTTACCGCCTGATTGTGATAACGAATCCGGAAATAAGACAAAAGCTGGCTGCCGGTTCATTTAATACACAGATCGAGGATTCTTCCCATCTGCTGGTTTTTGCCGCATTTAATAAAATAACCAGCGAATACATTGCAGAATATGCAGCAATGATGGAAGAACAGCGCAATTTGGAAACAGGAGCACTTAACGATTACAAAGATCTTCTGATCTCTCATTTCTCTACACAAAATCCCGAGCAAAACGCAGTTTGGTCGAGCAAGCAGGCTTATATCGGCCTGGGAACTGCCTTAATAGCAGCAGCTGAACTTAAAGTAGATGCTACTCCTATGGAAGGTTTTGATCCGGAACTGTTTAACACTACTTTGGGTTTGTCAGAAAAGAATCTCCACGCTTCAGTTGTTATTTCTCTGGGCTATCGCGATACGGCTAATGATTATCTTGCCGCAATGCCAAAGGTTCGTCTGCCAATCGAGCAGTTTTCAACTAGACTATATTAATTATACCTACTGTTTTTACCAGCGGGCGCATGTTCTACAAGGATATGCCGCTCGCTTTATAATTTTAAATATTACAGTCTGTGATTGTCATCCGGCAAGGTACCATCCACTTCAGCCACTAACATCTTTATAATGCGTTATTTTTTCGGATTATCAGGGTTTTAATACTCGTATAGAAATCTTCAATAACTGGATTTGCTTTTTCAAAATCTGCTTCTTCAATAAATACCTCAACAGCTAAATCTGCTGCGCCAAATCCGCCTAAACCGGTTCTCAGGAATTTATTCGAAACTGTATTACAACTCGTTAAAGTCATTATTAATATCCACGGCAGGGCTTTCATAAAGTCATCCTATGATATCGGCTGTACAGTAAATCTACTTTTCCATCCCGGTGCCTTCATTTTCAGCCCCACCCTCTTCCTCCCTATTACGAGAACTGAAAGTTTTTGTAAGGTTTACGGTTTTCCTCCGACTAAAAAATAAAGGAGCTGACAATTAATAATTGGGCAGGCCTTTCGCAACGAAATATTTGTACCATGCATGGGAGCGACTACAGCAGAGATGACACACAGGAAAACAAGAAACTGGATTCCAATAACTGGGTGGGAAATTATTCCGATTACCTCTACAGTTATGCAGCCCTCATGCCTTATGACGATGATCTTGCTAAAGATCTGGCTCAGGAAGCTTTTCTGGCTGCCCTCGAGGCTAAAAAGGATTATCATGGTGAGCGCTGAGAAGACTCCCTGTTTTGAATCACTAAAATTATTTAATCAGGTTTACCAGAATTAAAGCCGATAACCCCTGGATAAAACACAAACTGTAGTATTATAAGCAGATAAGGCCGGGGATGAATAACTATTAAAATGATTATGGATAAAATAGGTTTTGGAGGAGGGTGTCATTGGTGCACCGAAGCCATATTTCAGGCTTTGAATGGTGTCGATCATGTTGAACAGGGCTGGATTGCCTCCGCGCCTCCATTTGACACTTTCTCAGAAGGAATTATTGTTCACTACAATGAAAATATCAATCTTGATACACTCATAGAGGTGCATCTGCTCACGCACAGCAGTGCCAGTGCACACAGCATGCGCCGTAAATACCGCTCTGCAGTCTATTATTTTGATAAAGATGATCAGACGCAGGCTCAATCTATTATCAGCGGTCTGGCACTGAAAAATAACGTAAACTATATTACCCAGACACTCCCATTTGGACACTTCAGGCTCAATACAGAAAGCCAGCTTAATTATTATAAAAACAATAAGCAGGCGCCTTTCTGCAGGACGTATATAGATCCCAAACTGACAGCAATACGCGAAAAATTCGGGAGGCAGATCAGAAATGATTTTTAAGAGGGAAGAATTGCCGCAATGTCGGGCGAAAGCGGCAGGAGAATGAAAGTAGCTCAATATTAATTTGTACTATAAAAATAAAGAAATAATGACAGTCAAAAAAAACAATGGACATCAGCAATTGGAAGCGCTTTTAGCAGCTTTCAATAAAGGAACAGATGCTGTTCTGAATTTATATAATGAGGATGCAACAGTGACCTACCCTTATGCAGCTTCCCTTGGGAAGCCTTTCTTCTTTAATATGGTTGAGTATAAAAAACATTTGGATAATATGTTAGCCAGTATGCCTGGCATTTCCTGGACCGGATTAAAAGTTTATGAATTAAAGGAAGAGGGCAGCTACTGGGCCGAGGTTCACGCAGAGACCGCCATTCCCAATACAAAAGCATTGTACCAGCAGGATTATGTGATTTATTTTACCCTGAAAAATGGAAAATTCAGTGAATATAAAGAATTCTGGAACGTAGTGCCGATTTTGAAGACGCTGCTCGGCAGTGAAGAAGCACAGCGGATAATCAACAATAAGAATTATAATTAAAAATATATGAAAAATATAAAAATTGCAATTGCAGGCGCGGCAGGGAACATTGGCAGCCGTGTAGCTGCAAAGATATCTGCTGCCGGCGCTTCAGCTGTTCTGATCGGACAAAATGAAGAGCGTTTGAAAAAATTAAATGTACCCAATTCAATTACAGCAGTTGCCGATCTTGGAAACACTAGTGAAATGATCGCTGCTACAAAAGACGCTGATGCCTTATTTTTGCTTGTACCACCACTGATAACGGTACCCGATTTAAAGGGCTGGTACAAAAAGGTAACAGCAGCCGGCATCGCTGCCGTGAATGAGAATCACATTAAAAAAGTGGTGCTGGTTTCAAGCTTAGGAGTTAACCTGGATGAAACTTCAGGCAGCCTCGCATACGCCGCTGAAATGGAAATTGCCTTTGACAAACTCGATGCTGATGTGCTTTGCTTGAGACCAGGCTATTTTATGGAAAATCTTTTGACCCAGATCCAGCTAATGCAGACTCAAAAACAGTTCAGTTTTTTATTTAAGCCGGATTTTGAAATCCCTTTTATAAGCACTGACGATATAGGGGATGCAGCGGCCCGGTATCTTTTGGACACAAAATGGGCAGGACATTGGAAACTTAATCTAATGGGTCCGGAAAGCATAACCTGCGAGCAGGTAGCAGCAAGATTATCTGCAGTCCTGCCTCACGCAGTAACCTACCAGCAGGGTTCTGTTGAACAAAGCAAGGCTATGCTTGCACATTTTGGTGCCAGTTCAGGAGTGCAGCAGGAACTTACAGATATGTTTCAGACACTTGCTAGCAGGAAAGGCCCGTATGCATCGCCAAGAACGCCCGAGTCCCACACCCCTGCTTCTTTGGAGCAGTTTGCGAAGCTCAAGCTGCTTCCGCTGATGTAGTGTTTGTAGCCGCTCACTATTCTGCCCTGATTGCCAATAATGAAAAACAATGAGTTAAAAGCTACAGATATTTCCAATAGAATTATAATTATTATCTTGCGGTAATACTTAAGAATTCAGCAATGATGAAACTCAGATAATTAGAGTCAATAGAACGACCGACTACCCATAAACCAAGGCGATAACATAAAAAAAATTAATAACATAGCGAATCATAAAAATTTGTATGACCAAGTGCATAACTAACATAATAAACCTTTATACCCCTAGCTTTAAAACTCTCCTTGTACTGCTGTTTTTATTTGTCTTGTCTCACAATTCGTATGGACAAAATTATGGCTTATGGATCGCAACATCTGAAGATCATCAGGAGACCAATACTTCGCTCGATTTGTCGCCCAACAGTGATATACCTTTGCACGGAAATTTTGAGGTTTCTTTTGATATGTCCTCACTAACCACGGGAAATGTATTTGGATATGTCGTCAGGATAATTGAAGATAATCACCGTAATTTTGATTTGATATTCAATGCAGAGGATCCTAAAGGTCCTTTCAGTATGATAGTAGGCGAACACCGAACCAAGATCGGATTTAATATCGCACCTGACATTTTTCTTAGACAATGGAATAGAATAACTATCAAATTTGATACAGATAAAGATCAACTTATTGTATCTGATGGGCACAAAACATACCTTCAGACAGGTCTGCGCTTGAAAAAAAAGGGCCGTTATAAGCTGCTTTTCGGCTCAAACAGCGACAAGAAGTTCAAAACAAATGAAGCTCTCGCGGTGAAACTTCGTAATATACGCATTCTAAAAAATAATAGCATCAAATATTACTGGCCTTTGGATGAACATCAGGGTGGCGTTGCTCATGAGATGGTAAATGGTAATGATGGCAAGGTTAAAAATGAATTATGGATAGCTTCGCTGCACAACAAATGGAGAAAAGTTAACGATTTTGTAGTAAATGGGGCAGCAAGCGCAGCTTTCGACAGTAAAAAAGAATTATTATTTATTGTAGGAGAAGATTCATTATATACTTTTTCCTTCGGTAATTGGGTTCTTAGTTCCAAATCAAATCCGGAAAAGTTTAAGATGAATCCTGGGAGTCAGTCCATTTACAGCCCAGTCGACAACCATATTTATAACTTTCTTCCTGATCTGAAAACAGTTGCAATATATAGCATGGCCAGTCAGAAGTGGAATAAAAGACTTCCCCATAGCGAAAATACTAATTATTGGCAGGCAAATAAAACAATATCCGCGAATGACAATTCAATGTATGTCTTTGGGGGCTACGGCAACTGGAAATATAGAAATACCGTCCAGCGCTTTTCATTGAAAACCGGACAATGGGACGAGATAAAACCTGTTGGAGATTTTTTTACGCCAAGGTATCTATCGGCTTTGGGATCTAATAGACAAGGTGATACGGTTTATGTGCTGGGCGGGTATGGCAATGCAAGTGGTTTAAAAATGGCTAATCCCAAAAACATTTACAGTATGATGCGTTTTACAACCAGAGATAAGAGGTTCAAAAAGCTGTACGACCTGAAAAATCAGGCTGAAGATTTTGCATTTGCCAGTTCTTTGGTTATAGACAGCGGGTCAAGAAACTACTACGGACTTGTTTTCTCTCAGCGTACCTACAATTCGAACCTTCGGCTCATCGCAGGGTCATTAAACAACAGTGGTTATAAACATATTGGAAGCGCTATTCCCTACAACTTCCATGATATCCGTTCTTTCGCCGATCTTTTTTATTCTCCGCGAAGCAAGAGATTTATTGCTGTCACCTTATTAAGGTCCAAAAATAATCATACAAGAGTGCATGTTTATGTATTGGAAGGACCTCCTTTGGAAGTCCTGAAAAGCAGTTCACCAGCAAAACATTATACTTCCCGGTTATTCATGGGGTTAGCATTATTAGTTGGGTTACTAGCCGGTGGTCTGGTACTCTATTTACACCTCCGAAAGCGGCACATTTCCACAGATGATCAGATTACAGATGATCAGATTACAGAGGATCAGATTAAGGACTTAGAACCAGATAAAAAACTGAGCGTTTCCCATAGAAATACTATTTTTCTATTTGGGGACTTTCAAATTTTTGATCGGGACGGTGCCGATATCACCAAGCTTTTCACTCCACTTCTGAAGGAATTATTCCTGTTATTACTAGTAAATTCTGTTAAAAACGGAAGAGGTCTATACGCCGAAAAACTTGATGAGATTCTCTGGTTCGGCAGATCTGAGCAAAGCGTAAGGAATAACCGCTCAGTAAATATGGCTAAATTAAAATCAATTCTTGAAAGTATTGAACATTGTCAGCTCTTAAAAGAGGCTGGTTATTGGAAGCTCGAGTTTGATTATGACTTTTGGTATGTTGATTATCACAGTTACCTCGACCTGATCCAGGCAAAAGAGGAACTTGATGAGCAGCATATCAGATTACTGTTTGAGCTTGCACAACGGGGTAATTTCCTTTCCAACCACAACTATGAATGGCTTGATCAGTTCAAAGCTGAAATTTCAAATGAAGTGATTGATGTTTTCCTGATTTATGCTCATTCTGCTAAAGCACACAATCCGGAGTTCCTGATTCAGATAGCCAATTTTGTTTTCAATTTTGACCAGGTCAGCGAAGAAGCAATGATCATAAAATGTAGAGCTTTATCAAGTTTGGGCAAACATTCTTTAGCTAAAAAAGCCTTTGACGTCTTTATTAAAGACTATCGATTGATTTATAATGAAGATTTTAATAAAAATTTCAATGAAATAATTCAAGCATAAAGCACTAAATAACAGCTACTTAAATATTATTTGTGTTTAAAAAGCAGATTTAACATCCCGCTATTAATGAAATATTAATCTTTTATTAATGGATTTTTTTTACTTCGTACATAAGAACATTTATAAAAGGACTTTATGTGCACCAAAAACAAATATCAAACACTTAAAGATACCAAGGCGAAGCCACACCTTTGGGTAGAATATTATGCAGATTACTTGTTCGCGTATGCCTGCCTTCGGATCAACGATAAGGAATTGGCAAAAGACCTTGTCCAGGAAACATTTCTAGGGGCACTGGAGGGATTGGAAAAATTTGACAAGCGATGCTCAGAGAAAACCTGGCTCACCGCCATTTTAAAAAATAAAATCTACGACGTGTACCGGAAGTCGTCATACCTGAACGGGCAATCGCTCTCGCTCGAAGACGATTCAGAGAGTGAAGAATTATTTGAACCTGATAATGGGAATTTTAACCAAAAGCATTTCCCTGTTAATTTTGCAGCAGAACAGCCCGATGCGGTTCAAGACGCAGAATTTCAGCGCATTTTACTGGCGGGTATAAAAAAATTGCCGCTGTTGTGGATGTCGGCCTTTACAATGAAACACATAGATGAGGAATCCACCAAGACGATCTGCACCGAACTACAACTGACACCATCCCACTTTTGGGTCATTATGCACCGGTCAAAGATGCATCTGAGATCGTATCTACAGAAAAACTGGATTTAATAAAAATTATGAAAAACCGATAGCAAAACATGGTGTTAAACAGGCGCTCACATTGTTGGAAGTAAAAAGCCTGTTTGAAACTTTGAAAGTGGAATTGGAAGCAGCGGACGTAAAATAATCTGCGCAACGTGCTATTGGCTCAATTTGATACTTAAACAACAGCAATGAGCAAAGATATAATTCATTTTTTTGGTAACCAGACACAAAAGATTTTCGCAGTTCAATCCCAAAACGAACTGTCACCAGAAATTATTTCAAAACTTAGCTGGCTTTTCGGCGGCGCAGCTAAATTGGAAAATCACACTCTCAAGGATAATTTTGTCGGACCACACGCCAGCATGATTTCCCCTTGGAGCACTAATGCCGTTGAGATAACTCAGAATATGGGAATCAACGGCATCATCCGAATTGAGGAATTTATCAAATCTAATAAAAGTTTTACTGAGTTTGACATTATGCTTTATCAGCAGTACAATGGCCTTGACCAGGAAATCTTCACTGTAAACAGACTGCCGCAACCCGTACTTGAAATTAGTGATATTGCTGCCTATAACCTGCAGCAGGGCCTGGCACTTACCGTTGAGGAGATAGACTACCTGAACAAACTTTCTTTGAAACTGAACAGAAAGCTTACAGACTCCGAAGTATTTGGTTTCTCTCAGGTAAACTCTGAGCATTGCCGCCATAAAATATTTAACGGCACCTTTGAAATAGACGGCGAAAAGAAACCCGTTTCCCTGTTTGAAATGATAAGAAGGACATCAAGGGAAAATCCCAACGATATAGTTTCTGCCTATAAAGACAACGTAGCTTTTGTAAAAGGCCCCAGCATTGAGCAATTTGCTCCCAAGACCGCCGATAAGCCTGATTTTTTTCAGATTACAAAATTTGATTCGGTTATCTCCCTCAAAGCAGAAACACACAACTTCCCTACTACTGTAGAGCCTTTCAACGGCGCCGCTACAGGAGCCGGCGGTGAGATTCGTGACAGGCTTGCCGGCGGACAAGGCTCGCTGCCCTTAGCGGGCACGGCGGTATATATGACCCCGTATTCAAGGCTTGAAGAAAACAGAGTATGGGAAAACCATATGGAGGAAAGAAAATGGCTGTACCAGACCCCAATGGATATTTTAATAAAAGCCTCTAACGGTGCAGCCGACTTTAATAACAAATTTGGGCAACCGCTGATTGCCGGGTCTGTACTTACTTTTGAACACGAAGAAAATGGGCGCAGACTTGGTTTTGACAAAGTGATTATGCTTGCCGGCGGTGTCGGTTATGGTAAAAAAAGTCAGGCAGAAAAACTAAAACCTCAGCCCGGCGATAAAGTTGTGGTTCTTGGCGGCGAAAATTACCGTATCGGTATGGGCGGTGCTGCAGTATCATCCTCTGATACAGGATCTCTGAGTTCGGGGATTGAGCTCAACGCTATCCAGCGTTCAAATCCTGAGATGCAGAAACGTGCTGCCAATGCCATTCGGGGACTGATCGAAAGCGATATCAATCCTATTGTGTCCATTCACGATCACGGTGCAGGAGGACATCTGAACTGTCTTTCAGAACTTATGGAAGAATCTGGCGGCAGGATAGATCTCGATAAACTGCCGGTGGGTGACCCCACTCTTTCCGCCAAAGAACTAATGAGTAATGAGTCACAGGAGCGCATGGGTCTTGTGATCAGTGAAAACGACATTGGGGCACTGCAGCGAATTGCAGACCGGGAGCGCGCACCAATGTATGAGGTCGGGGCGGTTACGGGCGATCACAGGTTTATATTTGAATCGGGTACTTCGGGTTTAAAACCATTTGATTTTGCCCTTGAAGATTTGTTTTGCGCTTCGCCGGGAACTGTCCTTGCAGACAAATCCATTGAAGCAGCCTACTCAAATCCGCTTTACAGCCAGGATAAGGTGTACGAATATCTTAATCAGGTTCTTCAGTTAGAAGCAGTAGCCTGCAAAGACTGGCTGACCAATAAAGTGGACCGCTGTGTAGGCGGCAAGGTCGCCAAGCAGCAGACTGCAGGGGAAATCCAGCTTCCGCTAAACAATGTTGGCGTCGTTTCACTGGACTACACTGGTAAAGAGGGTGTCGCCACGACCATAGGCCACTCGCCTATTGCTGCCCTTATAGATCCTGCATCAGGAAGCCGTACAGCTATTGCCGAGGCATTAAGTAACATTATATGGGCACCCCTTAAAGATGGGCTAAAGAGTGTATCACTCTCAGCAAATTGGATGTGGGCCTGCAAAAACGAAGGTGAAGACGCAAGGCTGTACCAGGCTGTTGAGGCTTGTTCTGATTTTGCTGTTGCATTAGGAATCAACATTCCCACGGGTAAGGATTCGCTTTCAATGAAACAAAAATATCCGGATGGCGATGTAATTGCCCCCGGTACGGTTATTATATCTGCAGCAGGACAGTGCTCTGATGTTACTAAAGTTATTGAGCCGGTACTTAAAAAGAACGGCGGTAACATTTACCATATTAACCTTTCGGGCGATACTTTCAAATTGGGAGGATCTTCTTTCTTACAGGTATTGAATGCCGTGGGCAGCGAAGTTCCCACTATTGCAGATGCCGCTTCTTTCAAAAATGCATTTAACGTTATACAGGAACTTATAAAAGCCGGGAAAATTGCTTCAGGCCACGATATAGGAAGCGGAGGTTTAATTACTACACTGCTGGAAATGAGTTTCCCTAATGTCAGTCTTGGCGCCGAGTATGATCTTACAGAACTGCAGGAAACAGATATAATTAAGGTTTTATTTGCCGAGAATGTCGCTGTTGTTATCCAGGCCGATGCTTCGGTAGAGACTGATCTTATGAAAAACAATGTCCCTTTTACCAAAATTGGCACCCCGAAAGAAGGCAGGATAATCACCATTAAAAATGGCACTGCCAGCCTTAATTTTGGTATCCCTCAGGCTCGGGATATATGGTTCAGGACCTCATATCTTCTTGATCAGAAACAATCAGGCAGACACAAAGCAAAAGAGCGTTTTGACAATTATAAGAAACAGCCTCTTAGGTTCACCTTTCCATCTCATTTTGATGGTAAAAAAATTATAGTTGATGGCTTAAAGCCAAGGCCCAAAGCCGCTGTCATTCGGGAGAAAGGATCTAACTCGGAACGTGAGATGGCAAACGCCATGTATCTTGCAGGATTTGATGTAAAGGATGTTCACATGACCGATCTGATTTCAGGCCGCGAAACACTCCAAGACATACAATTTATAGGTGCAGTAGGCGGTTTCTCCAACTCGGACGTCCTTGGTTCAGCCAAAGGATGGGCAGGTGCTTTTCTTTACAACGAAAAGGCTAAGCTGGCGCTCGATAACTTCTTTAAACGGGAGGACACCTTATCAGTAGGAATCTGTAACGGATGCCAGCTCTTTGTTGAGCTCGGGCTCATAAACCCCGATCACGAAAAAAAACCCGCTATGCTCCACAACGAAAGTAAAAAACACGAATGTGGATTTACATCGGTAAATGTGCAGGATAATAATTCAGTAATGCTGTCTACATTAGCGGGCAGCACACTTGGCGTCTGGATTTCTCATGGGGAAGGCAGGTTCAGTCTTCCGTATAGTGAAGACCATTACAATATCGTTGCTAAATATAGTTACAAGGACTATCCTGCAAATCCTAACGGTTCGCATTTTGATACCGCTATGATGGCAAGCGATAATGGCCGGCACCTTATTGTAATGCCTCATATTGAGCGTTCAATTTTCCAATGGAACTGGCCTTATTATCCGGAAGGACGCGCTGACGATGTTTCTCCCTGGCATGAAGCATTTGTAAATGCATGCAGGTGGATTGAAAAGCACAATGCAGGTCTTGATAGTAAAGACTCACTTATCTAACAGCCGGGTTGGAAAATGAACAGATTGTTACACAGGAGATCCTTTTGGCGGCCTTGGATAAATATCAAGGTCATGCATGCTAAATCTGAATAACATTTCTTTACATCATAAGCTCAGCTAAAGACTTACAAAAATTGGTGCCTATAACAGGAATTCATACCTTAACCGATTATATATTCTAATTATGATCAACAAAATTGCAGACATTGAACAGAATGGGTTTGAATGGTATGATATCATCGAGCCTTCAAAAGAGGAATTTGCAGAAATGGCCGGAAGGTATAATCTTCATCCGGCATTGATAAATGATAGTTTAGAGCCAGACCATCTGCCCAAATTTGAAAGGATGCAGAATTATTCTTTTATACTATTCAGAATATGCAGCACAGATGATACGCCTAAAGTAGAAAATGTCCAGGATCTTACCAGTACAATTGCTATATTTTTTTGTGAAAAATTTATATTAACTATTCATCAAAAAAAGCAGTCTCTTTTTGACCAGGTTATTGCGTCGATGGAAGAAAAAATGTCTTCCAGCAGCAGAGAACTGTTAAATATCTTAATTGCCTCATGCCTGAATACTTATGAAGATCCCTTAAAAAAATTGTCGCAGTCTGTAGATTATTATGAACGGATGGTTTTTCTTAAACCAAAAAATGAGCCTCTGCTGAAAGGCGTTTATTATTTGAAAAGGAAAATTGACCTGCTTAAACAAATGCTGATACTGTCTTACGACATTATTGACAAGCTGGATTCAAAAGAGGAAGGAAATGTAGAAACCAGAGACACCCGGGATTTATTTATCAAGCTTCAGAGTATGTTAATTGCCAGATCTGAAAATATTAAGCAGCTGCTTGAGATTTACTTTTCAGCTTCCTCGCAAAGGACAAACGAAACCATCCGGGTTTTGACTATTTTTTCTGTGTTTTTCATGCCGATGACTTTTATAACAGGTTTGTATGGAATGAATTTTAAAGTGATGCCGGAACTCGGATGGAAATTCGGCTATCCTGGCGTTTTACTTGTGATGGCTGTTATTAACGGCCTGATCTACTTTTGGTTCAAAAAGAAAAAGTGGCTGTAGTTTGATGGCATTTTTAGTTTTATATTTGAATGTATTTACAGCATAAGCATGGCAGCATGTATATTTTAATGAAATCTACATTTCATTAGCCTTGTTAAGGCATAAACTTAACTGGTAACAAATACATAGATCCAAACTATAGTTATTTACCAATCAAAAATTCCGGTCCGATTCAGAAAATTTTCAACAGGGAAGAATTGCCACCACATCGGGTGAAAGCGGTAAGGGAATACATGTGCCGCATCGTAAATTTGTACCATAAAAACAGAGCAGCAGCAAACACTAAAAAAAGTTGCTGACTTATTAATATTCATCTTTATCAAATTGAAATTATTTGATTTTAAAGGGAATAATTGCCACCACATCGGGTGAAAGCGGTAAGAGAATACAAACACCTGTATTGTAAATTTGTACTATAAAAATATATCATATTTAACACTAAAACAATTACTAATTTCTAAAATATTCAGCTATGTTAAACTGGAATGATGTTATAAGGATTGTAAACCACGGCAACCATGAACCGCCTAAAAGAATGGAAAAAAATGACCGGGAATGGAAACTGCTTTTAAGTCCGGAATCTTATTTTGTTACAAGGGAGAAAGGTACTGAGCGGCCGCACAGATCCGAGATGTGCACCCTTTTTGAACCTGGAAAGTATCAATGTATCTGTTGTGAAACACCATTGTTCGATTCGGAAGAAAAATTTCACAGCAGCTCGGGGTGGCCATCATTTACTCAACCTATAGCCATTGAAAATGTTGGCCACATCAAGGACAGCAGCCATGGCAGGATCAGGGTTGAAGTAACATGCAATGTCTGTGATGCCCACCTTGGACATGTATTCCCAGATGGACCGGCGCCGAGCGGTCTGCGCTATTGTATTAATGCCGCCGCACTGAGAAAAACAGATGTGTGAGCAGTCAAAAGCCCTCTATTGGGCATTCAATAAACAGAGTATTAATCTAAAACCATTTATGGAAAATTTAAAAAAAGCATATGTAGCCGGAGGCTGTTTCTGGGGAATGGAAGATCTTTTCAGAGTACGTCCCGGAGTTAAAAATACTGAAGTTGGATACCTTGGAGGGTTAAATGAAGATCCTACTTACCGAAACCATCCAGGACATGCCGAAGGGCTGGAAATTACCTACGATACCAATGAGACATCTTACAAAGATCTGTTAGATTATTTTTTCAGAATTCATGATCCAAGCACTGTAGACAGGCAGGGCAATGACAGGGGTTCCAGTTATCGTTCAGCATTGTTTCTCCAGAACGAAGAAGAAATAAACGATGCACTGGAAATTATCAGGATAGTTGATGATTCGGAGCGCTGGCCGGGAAAAGTGGTAACTACGCTGGAAACCTTCACTACATTCTGGCCTGCTGAAGATTACCATCAGGATTACCTGGTAAAAAAACCAAATGGGTATACCTGCCACTTTGAGAGGTTTGATACTTTCCTGTAAAAATCATTCAGCCTGTAATGCAATGGCATGTTAAGTTCTAAAGATACTTAGCATGCCATTTTTTTGCCAGCAGTAAAATTTATTGTAAGGAATCAGTTCATAATCATACTAAGTAGATAAAGAGGGGCTCGATAATGACATCAGAAGTAGTTCATCTGCTTTGTCTTACAGTTCTCGATTATATTTTTGATGACAGCCCCACACTATGGCAGATCCGGTTGTGTACAGGCATCACTTTAAACCGACAACAAAAAAAAGTATATTATGAAAAATCAGGAACAAGAAAATAAAACAGTTTATGCCCCGGAATTTAATGTAAAAAACTGGGTAGACGCAAATGGAAACAAAACGGAACAGGTGAAATTGTCAGATTTCAAAGGAAAGTTCAAAGTGGTGTTCTGTTTTCAAAGCTGGTGCCCTGGCTGCCACAGTTCGGGCCTGCCAAATTTACAAAAAATGGTGGAAGCATTAAAAGATAACGATAATGTAGCCTTTCTGGCTATCCAGACGGTTTTCGAGGGCTACCACGAAAACACCTATGAAAAAATGCTCGAAACCCAAAAGAAATATGAATTAAAAATTCCTTTTGGCCACGATGCCGGGGATGACGGCAAATCCTATTCCAACTTTATGAAAAATTACCAGACCGGAGGCACGCCATGGTTTGTTTTCATAGACCAGAATAACGAAGTAATATCTGCAGGTTTTCATATTAATGTTGACGCCGCCATAAAGACCTTAATAAATGTTGAAGAAATCAGCCCGAATAAATAAAAAAATAAAATGACGATTGCGGCCTGTATGTTTTCAGACAGTATAATAAAAAACAAACAATTTTAAAAAAAGGTATACAGATGGAGACAAGAACAAACTCCCGAAATCAAAATATAGAACTGGGAAGAGTATCATGGCTGAGAGATTACGACGAAGCCTTAAGGCAAAGTGAGCTTACGGGCAAACCGGTAATACTGTTTTTTCAGGAAATTCCCGGATGTTCTACATGCGTTAATTTTGGAAGGGACGTTCTAAGCCATCCCCTGATGGTTGAATTTATTGAAAATGAATTCATTCCCCTGGCAATTTTTAATAATATACCAGGAAAAGACAGCGACATACTAGATTTATACAATGAGCCCTCCTGGAACAATCCTGTTGCGCATTTTGTAGACGGGCTGGGAAGCGGTATCATTCCCAAACTGGCAAATAACTATCACCCGCTGGGAATGTACAATAAGCTGATTGAGGCGCTTGAAGTATCAGGAAAGCCTGTCCCAAAATATGCAGCGCTTTTGGGAGAAGACTTAAAAATGAAATATGGAAAATTAAACAACACCATTTACGAAACACCCTGTTTCTGGTCTGGCGAAACCTCCCTGGCCCTTCATCCAGCGGTAAAATATACCGAAGCGGGCAAGGTTGGCATTGCTGAAGCAGTGACCGTTTATTTCGATAATTCGCAGGTCACCTTAGAGCAGTTAAACAGCTATGCTGCAGAAGAGGGCTTTTTTCAGATAGACAGCCATGAGAACTACAGAATAGACAAAAGTCCGCAATATTATTTAGCGAAATCATATTTTAAATATCTGCCTCTAAGTAAGGCTCAGCGTGCACAAATTAATGTTGCTATACCATATAAAAAAGAACCAATGGAATATTTAAGTCCAAAACAGGTTGTGATGTATCACAATATTTTAAAAGGAACTGATTCCCGTAATAATGAAAGAAACTACATAGAAGATATAGAGAATTCCTGGGACTGGACCCTGTAGATGAAAATAGAACAGGTAACTGCAGCACAGGCTGCTGTTGGTCAGATACATTATAAGAAACATTAATATTCAATTATAAAAAAAATGAACAACATTAATAAAGAAATCTGGCTGGTCTCAGGCTTAAGGGCTCCATTTGTGAAGGAAAACAAAGAACTGAAAGACGTTTCAGCAATAGAGTTGTCAGTAGCCGTTGTAAACAGTATGAAAAAAAAGGAACAGGTAAGACCAGCTTATCTGGCATGGGGAACCGTTGTGCCTAATCTGACATACGGCAATATTGCCAGGGATATTGTATTGGAATCCGAACTCGCGGACCAGACAGTAGCTTTTTCCACAACGATGGCATGCGCCAGCAGTATATTGTCAACTATTCAGCTTGCACTGATGGTAACCGATGACCAGGCTGCTATTTCTGGCGGAGTGGAGAGTTTTTCCAACCTGCAGCTTGGACTTTCAAATGAAACCTCAAAATGGCTTAAGCGCTACGGTAAACTGCAGGGGATAATCGATAAATTTAATTGGTTCAGGGATATTATCAAATTCAGGTTATACATACCGCCTGGTGTTAACAGAGTAACAGGAAAAAGCATGGGACAGCACGCCGAGATTACCGCACTTCGTCTGGGAATTTCCCGTAAGGCACAGGATGAAATGGCCTTAATGAGCCATAAAAATTATTTTAAAGCAAAAAACGAAGGGTTTTACGACGATCTTATTTTTCCAGCATTTAACGTAGCTGAAGATTTGATTCCAAGGAAAGACACAACGCTGGAGAAGCTTTCCAGACTTGCACCGGTATTTGACCGGGAATCTGGAAAAGGCTCTATAACCGCAGGTAATTCAAGTTTGTTTACCGATGGTGCTGCAGGAGTCTGGGTAGTCGGGAAAAATAGAATAGGAGAATTTAGTACGCCCTATAAAGCAAAATTTACCGATTGGGAACTCGCAGCAGTCGATATTGAAGAAGAAGGTATTTTAATGTCGCCGACTTTCGCCATTACAAGATTATTGGAAAGGAATAACCTTACCTATGACGATATAAATGTTTGGGAAATTCATGAAGCTTTTGCAGCCCAGGTGCTTTCAACTATAAGTAACCTTGAAAACCCTGCATTCCTAAAAAGGATTGGAATAAATGCGAAGCTGGGAAAATTCCCGATGGAGAAACTTAATTTAAAGGGAAGCAGTATATCAATAGGCCATCCATTTGGTGCCACCGGTGCGAGAATAATCAGCCAGACATTAAAACAATTACATTTGGCAGGAGAAAATAAAAAAGCACTGATCAGTGTCTGCGCAGATGGCGGCTTGGGAGCTGTTATTTTACTCGAAACATAATTATGGCTATTTCTTATTCTTAAACATGCTAAAACTATAAAGATGAAGGATTCCGAAATAGAAATCATAAACAGAATGCCTCCAGCGCAGTTTAAAAACTTCTGTTTTACGTTTTTTGAATCATTGGGCCTTACTAATGTAGAATCTGCTGCTGCCCCGGAATGCGGGTATGTAACAGGCAGGGGAACGATAGAATTAGGAATTTTAATGACTTACCATTTTGTTTTTTTAGGCACACAGAATGTTGGGATAGTCTCTGAGAAAGCAATTCAGGATCTGAGGAATCTTATGGAAAACAAAACCAATAAAGGCCTGATATTGACCACTGGAAGTTTTTCCCGTCAGGCAAAAAGACAGGCGAAAAGTAAAGGAAAAATCCCAATTGATTTATTTGACAGAAATGCTTTAATTTATAGATTAGAAAATATGAAACTAAGAATTTCGCCTGAAACCGGGAAAGTTTTTAGAGATAAACAGGAATAATAAAATATGACCTATAAAGACCACACGCTGAAAATTTACAATTCGCTTTCCAGTGAAAAGGAAACCTTCACCTCTATTAAGGAGGGTTATGTGGGGATGTATGTCTGCGGCCCGACAGTGTACAGCAGCATACACCTGGGAAACGTCAGAACTTTTATGTCCTTTGATATGATCTACCGTTACCTGCTTCATTTGGGGTATAAAATACGTTATGTCAGAAACATCACTGATGTAGGGCATTTAGTTGGCGATTTGGATGAGGGCGAAGATAAGATAGGTAAAAAAGCGCGTCTTGAGAAGTTGGAGCCGATGGAAGTCGTCCAGCGTTATACAGTGGATTTCCATGATATTCTCAATAAGTTTAATCTGCTGCCTCCAAGTATCGAACCAACAGCGACCGGGCATATCATTGAACAGATAAGTATCATCCAGAAGATTATCGACAAGGGCTATGCTTATGTATCGAACGGCTCGGTGTATTTTGACTTAGCAAAGTATAATGACAACTATGAATACGGCGAGCTGAGCCACCGCAAACTTGAGGATATGGCCGGCAGTTCGCGCCAGCTCGATGGAGGATCTGATAAACGCAGCGAGCAGGATTTCGCGATGTGGAAGCGCGCCGATCCTGAGCATTTAATGCGCTGGCCCTCCCCATGGAGTGATGGCTTTCCTGGATGGCACACTGAGTGCACGACGATGAGCACTAAATATCTTGGGGGAAAATTCGACATACACGGCGGAGGGATGGACCTGAAGTTTCCGCATCATGAATGTGAAATCGCTCAGGGCAAAGCCAGCACAGGCCATGCACCGGTCAACTACTGGATACATGCCAACCTGCTGACGCTGAACGGAAAAAAAATGGCGAAATCCAGCGGCAATAACATTCTGCCCGGTGAAATACTAAGCGGAGAAAGTCCAATGCTCAGCAAAGCATTTACTGCTTCCGTTACACGGTTCTTAATGATGCAGACGCATTACCGAAGCATTATGGATTTTTCAGAAGAAGCGATCCTTGCAGCAGAAAAAGGCTGTAACCGGCTTATGAATTCATTTCAGAGCCTTACAGAGTTAGAGACCGGCAAGGTGTCTACGCTTGATATAGCGGCGTGGAGAGATAATTGCTATGAGGCAATGAATGACGATTTTAACACGCCGATCCTGATCTCGCACCTTTTTGAGGGGGTCCGTTTCATTAACCTGCTAAAAGATAAATCGGCTTCTTTGACTGCAGCTGATTTGGATCTTTTTACCACACTGCTGTCAGTATTTGTATACGATGTGCTTGGGCTGGGCATAAAATCTGAAGCTTATGATGTACATACCGAAAAACTTAATGGGACGATTAACCTGCTGATCGAAATGCGTGATTCAGCGCGGGCGGACCATAACTACTTACTGTCGGATCAGATACGGGACCGATTGGCATTGCTGGACATCATGCTAAAGGATGCCAGGGACGGTACAACATTCCAATATTGATAGCGTTTGGTTATCGCTATTCAATGCAATCAGAAATATCTGATAGGAAAACACAGTAGAGTATTTTAATGCCCAGTGGCTCGATTGTTGATTCTTTTTTTGGATATCTTTGCGTAGATTGCCTGCCGTAAAAAAACATGACAAAATTGTAAGGTTCTGGATGGGAAACCGACTAAGCTTTAAAGAGGTATGGGGAAAAGAAAGTGAGCTGATGAATAAATCAGATGATTTATGCATGTACCATTGGAACAAACCCGCATATGGCAATCATATTTTTGACTTATAACCAATAAATATGAAATAGCTATGATAGAGGCCAAACCATCAGAATTATCACAGGCTGGACCGAACCTTTGGGTAAAAAATTATGCCGATTACCTGTACAGTTATGTCTCTGCACGCATAGATGATAATGAACTTGCAAAAGATTTAGTGCAGGAAACTTTTCTGGCGGCATTGGAAGGCTGGGAAAAGTTCGACAGGCGCAGCTCTGAAAAAACCTGGCTTACTGCCATTTTAAAAAATAAATTATATGATGTTTATCGCAAAAAGTCAAATAACGCAGAGAAACTGACCATAATAATTAATAATTCTGACACTGACGAGTTTTTTGAAGAAAGCGGGCATTGGAAAGAAGGACATTATCCAGAGCCATTTGGCATCGAAGATGCAGCATTGGAAAATAAGGAATTTCAAGGTATATTAAAATCCTGCCTGAAAAAACTTCCGCCCTTATGGAAATCAGTATTCACGATGAAACACGTGGATGAAGAAACAAGCGAAACAATCTGCGTCCGGCTGCAAATAACACCTTCCAATTTTTGGGTTATCAGCCACCGTACAAAAGTTAGCCTGAGAGACTGTCTTCAGAGGAATTGGATTTAAAAAAATAAAAAAATAAAAAAAAAATGAGTATAAAAAATTTAACTGATCAAGAAAAAGCCGATATGCTGGACAACTGCAAAAAGGCGACATTTCTGATTGAAAAACAACAAACAGGCAAAATTGCACTTAAGGAAAAATTAGAATTGGAATATCACCTTAATATATGTGATATGTGCAACACATTCAAGAAACAAAGTGCAGTAATCAACCAGTTTGTAAAGAAGATGTTCAATCCCGTAAAAACCGAGCAGAAATTAGACGATGCATTTAAGGAACAACTTCAAAAACAGATTGATGAAAAGCTGGATCAGTCTTCAAAATAAAATTAAATTCCGATGAGCCAGATATGCGGCATAAGTCGAAATCGCAGTTTTTTAATTAATCTATACTTTTTTATATCGGTTTATTATTGAAAACCGCACGTTTTTGCCGTCAGACTTAAGTAGAATACTTCTCTTGGCCGGCGTATTGAAAGATCAGCACTTTTTGAATTTCAATCATTTTTAAAGTAAAAACTGTTTTAAACCCTTCCCATAAAGGCGAAATACTGTTTTTACCAGTTAAAGTTTATAAAACCATTTGGACAGTATTCTTGAAATGCCGCAGACAGTTTATGATCAAAAGATTATCTTTATAAAATAGGTGCTTTGAGATTTTTTTTCATGTATAATGCCTTAAATCAAAAAAGTGGACTGGAATAGCGACATAATAAAAAACCTAACATGGTCAGGCGCAATAAGCAACCTTGAAAGTAAGCAGAAAGCAGCTGAAAAGATTGCTTCCAAGGTCAGCAATGGCGATATTATCGGTGTAGGATCCGGTTCAACATCTTACCTTGCTGTACTTGCTATTGCCCAGAGAATAAAAAACGAAAACCTGCACATCAAAGCAATACCGACTTCTATTGAAATTGCGCTGACATGCAGTAAAATGCACATACCTGTTACCTCCTTATACGAAAATAGTCCCGACTGGTATTTTGATGGTGCTGATGAGGTTGATCCTAATAATCATATGATAAAGGGGCGCGGCGGGGCAATGTTTAAAGAAAAACTGATAATGAGTGCAAGCGCGCACAATTATATTATTGTTGATGGCAGTAAACTTGTTGACAGACTGGGCTCGAAATTCGCAGTTCCCGTGGAAGTCTTTCCCAATTCACTGATGAATGTTGAAGCAAAACTAAAAATGCTAGGCGCTTATGAAATCCTGCTCAGACCTGCCCAGGGCAAAGACGGACCTGTAATATCAGAAAGCGGCAACCTCATACTTGATGTAAGGTTTGATACCATTGACAAGAAAATGGAATTAAAAATTAAATGCATAACAGGCGTTATTGAAAGCGGGCTTTTTCAGAATCAGCAGGCAGAAATAATAGTAGCCTGATAATAAACCGATAAAAGAACTCCACCCCTTACAGGCTTTATCCAGGATCCCATCGGTTCGATGGCAGTATCACTATAAAAAGAGCGCCATGTCCGTTTTTTTTTACTGTACCGGCTATCCCCCCTGCTCTTTAAGAAACAGTAATCTCCTTCGGATACATATATAGCGGTAAGCATTCTATCTGCTTACTTTGAGAAAGTCTTAAATGTAGTTACAATTATAAATAAAAAAATTGTAAGGATTTCGTTGCTCATCAGACTAAGCTGATATAACCTAAAAACTATATCATGAAAGAAGTACTGAATTTAAAAATGTCCATGAATGAGCAAGTCGAAAAAGCATTAAACAACCAAATCAGGACAGAAGCACACGCATCAGCCACTTATCTGGCCATGTCTGCATGGTGCGGCGAACAGGGATATGACTTAACTGCCGGCTTTTTCGCAAAACAGGCCGAAGAAGAGCGCTCCCACATGCTGAAGTTATTTAAATATGTAAATGACCGTGGAGGAAAGGCAATATCACCCGAAATCACCAACATTAAAACAGATTTTCACTCTTTTCGTGATTTATTTGAACGAACCCTTGCCATGGAAATGAATGTAACACAACTGTTTAATGATATGGCTGAAAAATGTATTACACAAAAAGACTTTGTTACATTTCAGTTCATACAATGGTTTTTGGAAGAGCAGATTCAGGAAGAATATGTTGCAAGGCGTATTCTTGAGTTATTTGATGTTATAGGCGAAGAAGGAACAAGCCGCTGGGAAATTGACAAGCAGGTGCAGAAGGTAAAATACGAAGCTTACTCTGTAATATAAAAAAAACAAATTCCGTGATGATGAAAACAGCAGCAGAAATACTTCCTTTTTATTCCTGGACTTTCGTGTTCAGATATGCATTAGTTGTGACTTTGATCTGCATAGGAATATTAAAATTTACTAAGCATGAAGCTGAGGCCATTCGTCCCCTGGCAGAGAACAGTCCTTTTTTTTCCTGGGCATTTACATGGCTAAGCACAAGAATGTTTTCGGGTATCACAGGTATAATTGAAATCACATTGGGTATTTTAATTGCGCTGCGTCCACTCTCTCCTGCCCTCTCTGCCTCGGGAAGCGTTGGTGCTGCTGCCACTTTTTTTATAATCCTGACATTTATGCTTTCAAGTCCGATGCACATTCAAAAAGGCCTTGCAATACCATTTATCGCTTTTTCCCCATGGCACTTTTTTATCATACACATGGTCATGTTGGGCGCTTCTGTATGGACAGCATATGAAGCCTTTGCTGCCAGGGAGTCCGGTTAGTTCAGATAGAAAAGATGATCCACAGAAAAGGCAAATAGTACAAATTTTACAGTCCAACAATATAGACAGCATATGAAAAGAATAAAAAAAAATAACAGTGAAAATCAAGTGGCAATAGCACTATTGATCGTCGGGACCATTTTAATGTTTGCAACACCGCTGCTTTTCCCTGTATTGAGCACTAAACATCTTAAAAATGTTGGGGAAATAGGTTCTGCCTTCTGGGGAATTGCAGCGCCTATAGCGCAGCTTGTGGGTATCATATTGCTTTTTCTTGCTTTGAGGGAGCGCAGAACAGCCAATAGCATAGTGCAGATGCAGGTGGATGCTGCCGAACGCAGAGAAATACAGGAACGCAGCGTAAGACACCTTCACGAACTGTACACGTTCCTGGAAAACAACATAAGCAACTTCAGCTATGAGAGCAAGTTTGATAACGAAGTCGAAGTAAAGTTTTTAATGGGCAAGAGAGCTATCAGATGTTTTATAGATGATATTGAGCAGATGAACATTGATCTGCATAACAATGAACTGCTGCTGCAAAAAGACGGAGTGCGTGAAATATTAAGTATCCTGAGAATAGCTGAAAATATTTTTGAAAAGATAAAAGAAGCCAATATTGAGGAAGCTGACAGGATTTTTTATCTCAACATTATGAAGCACGAACTTATCTTCAGCATATTTCCCTATACAGACCTTGATGAATCCGCAAATTTAAAACTGGCCACCTGCGAAGACTGCCACGAAGATCACGGCAACTATCCTCCTTTGATTTTTGATAAAATGCAGCAGCTGAAAAAACATTTTTTGAGAGAGGAACTGCTAACAAATAATCTAGAGTATGATCAGCCGCATACCCCTAATAAAAGAAGTTGTTTAGATTTATTTGATATTTAATAAAGAATGAAATTGGCTTAAAAGTCATACTATCAAAATGACACTAATTTACCGGATAAAGGGGACGGCAAAAGTAAATCATATAATATTTTCCAGAGTTATGCTTAGTGTTTTACGAAAGATTTTCGTTTTAATTTAGAACCAATATGAGGCGTTACAACAAGCGGATATTTTTCAATTACCAGATTACTTTCGTCAAGGCCAAAGTTAGTTTCTTCTTTTACGGCAAGGTATTTTAAATTGTAATAGCCTTTCATAATGAAATGTATTAAAAATGGCATATTGTTGTCATGAGAGAGAAAGCTGTCCCTGATTATAAATTTAAAGTCACTGACAGGTGATTGGTTGTATTGAATGCTGGAGTCTGAAAGATTGACTTCCTTGTTGTCTATCATTTCCTGTACAACCTGTCTGAAATACAGGTCAATCCGGGGTTCTTCGTGGAAACCCAGATCGAAATTGATAAAGTAAATGCCGTCCCTGACAATGCTGTCGATATTATAATCAACTCCATAGGGTTCATCAAGTACATTCACATGAACAAACCAGTAATTATCAGCGCGTTTGGGAGTACCGTAATTAAAAATGGAATTCATCAGGTTTTTTTCGAGTTTGTGCAAAGTTTTGGAATAGGTAAGAAATACAATATTGGTCGCATATTTAGGAATGCTGGTGTCCGAACTCAATTTTTGAAGAGTTGGAAGGTAGGCAGCGATGTCGGTAAATTCCATCAGTGCTGTTTTTATCCGCTGGCCTTTCCACCAAACAAACATAATAAGAAAAAGCGTGGATCCAATTACCAGAGTAATCCATCCGCCCTCAGCAATTTTTTGAAGATTGGCAATCAGAAAACTGAATTCGATACATAAAAACAGCGATGTCACCGATATTGCCCATAATAAAGCTACCCTTTTCACGCGAAGGTAGCAGTAAATAAGTATGGTGCTCATGATCATGGTAAGGGTCACGCTCAACCCGTATGCTGCCTCCATTTTTGTGCTTTCCCTGAAATGGAGCACCATAAAAATGCAGCCGCTCAAAAGCAGCCAGTTTATTACCGGAATGTAAAGCTGTCCTTTAATACTTCCGGGAAACAGCACGCGGTGCCTTGGCCATAATCCAAGACAGATAGCTTCGTTTATCAGGGTAAAGCAGCCGCTGATCAGTGCCTGCGAAGCTATAATTGCAGCGCTGGTTGCAATTACCAGTGCAAGCCAGAATATCTGTCTAGGCACAATATGATAGAAAGGACTGGTCGTTCCTATACTTTCTCCAACGTGATCCATAAGCCATGCAGTCTGTCCCGCATAACATAAGACAAGGGCTGTTTTTATAAAAATCCAGCTGATTCGTATGTTGTTGCGACCGCAGTGGCCCATATCGCTGTACAGTGCTTCGGCTCCGGTTGTACACAGAAATATACTGCCCAGAAGCCAGAAGCCTTTTGGTTCGAAAACCAGCATCTGATAGGCGTAGTACGGGTTTAAGGCTTTAAGCACGCTTAAATTTCCAGCCAGAGAATGGATGCCGATTGCAGCAATAAAACCGAACCAGATAACCATTGCAGGTCCGAAGATTTTGCCAATATTATCTGTGCCGAACTGCTGGAATACAAAAATCCCGATTAAGATAGCAATAATCACAGGGATGGTATTAAAACCAGGAACGACCATCTGAACGCCCTCAATCGCAGAAGCGACTGATATTGGAGGTGTAATAATACTGTCAGCCATTAGAAAGGCACCTCCGGCCATAGCTGGGAACATGAGCCATCTTCCCCAATTTCTCTTAATGAGCGCATACAGGGATAAGATACCGCCTTCTCCGTGGTTGTCAGCCTGGAGTGCTATAATTACATATTTAAGTGTGGTTTGAAAAAAAAGTGTCCAGAATATACAACTTAAACTCCCCAAAGCGATGGTCTGGGAAATGATCCTATTATGAAAAACGGCATTCAGGGTATAAAGCGGAGAAGTTCCGATATCCCCAAAAACTATTCCCACGGCGATCAGAGAACCTGCCAGTGTAATTTTTTGATGAAATGTGCTGCTGCTGTGCATTAGGAATTGTTTGTTCAAATATATAAGAATTTATCGATTAACATTAACATGACCTTATTAAAAATTTCTGATAATCAATCCTATGGGCTGCCGATATCAGGCAGGGCTAACGTTTTGAAATTGGAAACCCAGCAAATAAAAACCTAAAATATAACGACATGATAAACTTTAAACAATACTTCCAAACGATAATGCCGCCAAATACCTGGGGCAGATGTATTTTATCTGTAATGCTTTTCTTTTTTGCCTTTGCACAAAGCAATGCTCAAATTTTGGAACCGGTTAAATGGACTTCAAAAATTGAAAAAAAAGCAGGAAATAACGCTGTATTAATTTTTGACGGGACAATTGAAAAAGAGTGGCATCTGTACTCCCAGTTTACACCTGATGGAGGACCGCTTGCGCTGAAAATTGTCTTCAAAAATCAAAAAGGAAATTACCAATTAGTCGGCAGAGCCAAAGAAGGAAAAACCACAACTGCCTTTAATGATATTTTTGGGGTCAATGAAACTTTTTTTGAAGAAAAAGCACACATTGAGCAGGAAATTAAAATTATAAATCCAAATTTAAGTACGGTAGAGGTTGATTTTGATTTTCAGGTTTGTAAAAAGGTCTGCATCAATTCGAATAAAAAATTCTCAATAGCTGTTCCGTCGACTTTTAAGATGTCGGCCCTCGCTGCAATTTCGGAGTCAGCATCAGACGAGACGATAGTTGCAGGCATAGCGGTTGATACCTTGAAAAAAACAGATGAAACAGTTAAAAAAAAGATTGTAAAAACAAATGTCGATACAGCAGTTTACAGAGAAGACATGTCTGCTCCATCTCCGTCCAGAAGTTTATGGTCGATTTTTTTTGTTGCTTTTATTTCTGGTTTTGCAGCACTGCTTACACCTTGTGTTTTTCCGATGATTCCGCTGACAGTGAGCTTTTTTACCAAACAAGGTAAAAGCAGCGCTAAAAGAATTGGAAATGTTATTTTTTATGGCCTTTCAATTATTTCAATCTATGTGATATTAGGATTGATTGTGACGAAGATTTTTGGTGCAGATGCACTCAATGCGCTGTCAACAGATGTTTGGTTCAATTTAATTTTCTTTGTGATTTTGGTTGTTTTTGCCAGTTCATTTCTAGGAGCATTTGAAATCATCCTTCCGAGTTCATGGGCAAATAAAGCCGATCAGCAAGTGGATAAAGGCGGATTGATTGGAATATTATTCCTGGCCTTGGTCCTGGCGATTGTATCATTTTCCTGTACAGGTCCTATTGTTGGAACTTTATTAGTTGAAGCGGCATCCAATGGAGGAATTGCTCCGATTATTGGAATGCTTGGTTTTTCATCAGCATTGGCTTTGCCTTTTACATTGTTTGCCCTGTTTCCCGGCTGGTTAAATTCACTGCCAAAATCAGGCGGATGGTTGAATACCGTAAAAGTTGTTTTAGGATTTTTAGAACTGGCCTTAGCTTTTAAATTCTTGTCAAATGCCGATTTGGTATTGCAGCTCCATTTCTTGGAAAGAGAAGTTTTTATCGCAGTCTGGATTGCTGTTTTCGGGGCTTTAACTCTTTATTTATTCGGAAAAATTGCGCTGCCGCATGATAGTCCTGTACCTCATATCTCTGTTGGAAGATTGTATTTAGGATTGCTGGCACTACTATTTACTGTGTATTTAATTCCAGGACTCTGGGGAGCGCCATTAAAATTAATCAGCGCTTTTCCACCTCCCCCAACCTACAGCGAAAGTCCTTTTGGAGTTGGAGGCTCCGGTAATGCAGCTGGAAGTTCAGCTGCTGTAAAAGGACTGCCCGAAGGTGCTGAATCGGGTCCCCACGGAATTATGGTTTTTCATGATTACCAGGATGGACTGGCGTACGCAAGAGAAATAAAAAAACCAATAATGCTTGATTTCACTGGTTATGCGTGTGTAAACTGCAGAAAAATGGAAATTAATGTCTGGTCCGATCCAGCCGTTTTGGCAATCTTAAAAAACGATGTGGTTTTGATTTCCCTTTATGTTGATGATAAGCGCGACCTGCCAAAAGAGGAGCAATATGTAAACGCAGCAGGAGATAAAATAGAAACAGCTGGCGATAAATGGACCGATTTTATGATCTCAAAATACAAAACCAATACACAGCCATTATATGTTATTACAGATATTCAAGGCAATAGCTTAAACAGTTCTCAACCAACAATCAGTTATGTCGGTACTGAAGAATATCTGCAATGGCTGAAAAAAAGCATTTCGAATATTAAATAAGCGAGACATGCCATTTAAAGGCTGTCTTTACAAAGACAGCCTTTTTTAGCTGTCAAGCGGTTAAAGTATGATCTTAGCGATATTGCCGGGGATCACAAATGTGCGCTTACTTCAAGTGGAGCAGGCTCACTTTCTTGCAGGTGCCCGTTGAAGCGGAGCCTGAATATGAAAGATTATCAAACAATTAGGAAAAATTATCCATTATAAAGTGAAAAACATCCATTCCATAGAATTTATAATTGGCTGACCTTTGGATTATACTAATTCCAGCAGTGCATAAAGCCCTGCATATTTTTACCAGCTTTGTTATCAATGCTTGGCAGGTATCGATCGACTTTCCCCAATCGTAACAGACAAGTACCTACAGACTGAAAACCGATTCTAATAAAGAAAATATGAAATTCAATTTTTATCACAGCACTTGCAATGCCGTACTGGCCCTTGTTTCGCTCTTTGCGTTCGGGATTATTTACGGGCAGAGCAAAACTGTACAGTTCCTTTATCAGGTTATCGACAGTATCCGTAAATCTCGGGACATATTTGTATGGATTCCGGCTCCTTATAGTACGATGGGACGTAACCAGTACAATCAATTATTTGTTTAAAAAAATGTCTAAAATTGCCAACTCGCTAAAAGCCAGTATCATGATTACAGAATCTCCTTTATCGCTTATTATTCCACCTGATAAAAATTTATCCTTTCGAATCCGCCATTTCGAGGATGACGCTGCATTCAGAATCCTGAAGGACCAGTCTTTCATTACTATAATGTGGATTAAGAAAGGCAGTGCAAAGGTAAGAATAGACTTTTCTGAATATCGTCTGAATGCGGGCACTATTTTATTTTTGTCTCCGTTTCAGCCTTTTGCTTTGGAATCGGATTCAGAAATTGCGGGGGTCTGCATTGATTTCCATCCAGAGTTTTTTTGTTTAATGAAACACGAGAAAGAGGTGGCCTTCTGTGGTCTTATCTTTAGTAATATTTACGATCCGCCCTATATAACCATTAGCATTGATGAATGGGCTCTCTTTGATAATTTGATAACGCAGATGATACGAGAAGTACAGAAGACGGCACTGGCACAGCATGATATTCTGGTTTCGATATTAAAGATCTTCATAATTCATGCTTCACGAATAAAAATACAGCAGAGGGTCGCCGCAGAAATCCCGTTGTCGGATCTGGAGCACCCTTTTATTCTGCAGGATCTAACAGATGCCATTGATTTGCATTTCAGGGAAAAACACAGCGCAAGCCAATACGCCGAGGTTTTGAAGATTTCAGCCAAATCACTCTCTAAGCTTACCAAAACACATCTGAATAAAACCCTGACCAATCTGATCACCGAACGGATTATACTGGAAGCTAAAAGAGATTTGTACCTGACTACAAAATCGGTAAAACAAATTGCAAATGGTTTGGGATTTAAAGACGAATATCATTTCAGCAGATACTTTAGAAACAGCACTAATGTATCACCGCAAATCTACCGGAATTCACTCCGATCGTCTCAGGCAGAGGCCAGAATTACGGGACAACTGCCGTCAGATGCTGATAACAGTGCAGATAATTAGCCTTAGGAAGTCTAAAAGTCACATTTTAACTGATTATCCTCCGAAAGTTTTTTGAAAGTCTAATTTATAATATTTAATTCCAATTTTGACCTTTTTCAAAGAGAGAAAATAGGGCATCCGGTAGAAGTATGAGGACGTTAAAACCAACTCACATAACGTAATATTATCGTTAAATGAAAACATGAAAACTATGACCAATAAGATCAAAGAATCAGAATTAAAAGATGCAGGACCAAATCACTGGGTAAAGAATCATGCCGATTACCTGTACAGCTATGTCTGTACTCGCGTAGAGGATAATGAACTTGCAAAAGATTTAGTGCAGGAAACCTTTCTGGCAGCACTGGAAGGCTGGGAAAAGTTCGACAGCCGCAGCTCTGAAAAAACCTGGCTTACGGCTATTTTAAAAAATAAGATATACGATGTTTACAGAAAAAAGGCCAATAGTATAGAGAAACAAACGATAACAATTAATGATTCTGATACCGATGAGTTTTTCGAAGAAAGCGGGCATTGGAAAGAGGGACGTTATCCAGAGTCATTTGGCATAGAAGATGCCCCATTGGAAAACAAAGAATTTGACGGGATATTAACAACCTGCATGAGTAAGCTTCCGATCTTATGGAAATCAGTATTTACAATGAAACACGTTGATGAAGAAACAAGCGAAACAATCTGTTGCCAGCTGAATATAACCTCTTCAAACTTTTGGGTTATCTGCCATCGTGCAAAAGTAAGCATGAGGGAATGTCTTCAGAAGAATTGGATTTAGGGCAACAAATAAAAAGGGAGTATAAAAATTGAAAACAAGCCTTACAAATTTTAAAATAATGTTAGATAAAACAGCAATTAAAAATATCGCAGCAAAAGGTTCACAGAAAATGAAAAAAAATATTCAGCTTCGATTATTTCCCAGCATGGCACTCTTTATAATTCTGTTTTCTTCATGCAATGGCGATAATACTGCCCAGGAAGATACTGAAGCTATAAATAATACAGCTGCATGCAAAAAGAGGCCTGGCCAAATTGCTTATGGACGTGATATCAGTGATATAATTTATAATACGCAGGATCAACCGATAAAAATAACCACCACAAGCTTTAACCCTTCTTCTCCAGCGGAACCTGCCGTGAAAAGAATTTATACCATAGAGTACAATGCCCAGGGAAATGCTGATAAAGTAACCAGATTGGTAGACAATAAAGAGCAGTCGCACTACCAGCTGGAATATAATTCCAACGGAAAATTAATAAAACAATCCGAGTTCAATTCGGACGGCATCTTAACCAATTATACGACAGCACAATACGACAACAAAGGTGTATTGACAGCAATAGTGACACATAAAGAGAATACATCAGTAGAGGTAACAACTGCTTACCAGTATGCAGATGGCAATTTGATAAAAAAATCCATTTACAATCTTTACGATCTCGATTCGCAGGAATATTATAACGCAGATTACAGCTATAGCTATTTCCTTGACAGGGAAAATAAGATAAAGCCTTATTTCGAAGGGCCCCTTGGTTTAATTTTTATTTCGGATTTATCAAAACAATCGCTCCAGTATCTCCCTGATGCAAGCGGTTATCAGTTGTTTTACGCGCAAGAAACTTCTTTTGAAAACAAGATGCTTAAGAACATCGAAATCATAGCCCATCGCTATAATACCCGCGACACTGCCAATGTTGACTTTTCGTATGACTATGATTCTGAAGGATTTCCAACTGTGCAGAGAGGCAGTTATAAGAACATCATACGCCGCTACGTCCCTACTCCTTTTGGAGGTTCTGCATTTCTTGTCACACCGCGTAATAAGTCTGATATAAGAACCATAAATTTTTCTTGTAATTAAAAAATTACTGACAAAAAAGAAATTTAAAACTCCAACCTTGGATATATAACACAAATAACAATATAAAACATAATTAGTACTGCATATTTCAATATGCAGTAATGAAAGTATTGAGCCGCTTTAATTCTCCAGTTGCAGCAGTCCATAAAGATGTATATTTTTTATATCCTGTGGTTGCAAAACTTATTACTAAAGCTGCAGCACCGCTAAAAGGAGATTTATATAAATTATAAATTCTTGATGTTAAAATTGATATTGTGATTGGCATGATTTTTTTTTGCTTCTAAATATTTTTTGTTGTGAATATTTACATACACATTTGTTGGAATCATTTTTAAGACATTGATTCCATTTTCCATCAATTGATGCTTTTTGTTGTCATTATTGCTCAGAAGAAATACATTTTTCTTTCCCAGTGCCTTTAGCATGTCGGCAGCAATTGTAAAATCTCTGCTATCCTTTTCTAAACCTAATTCTAAATTTGCTTCAAATGTGTCAAGCCCGGTATCCTGGAGCTTGTAGGCTTTGAATTTATTATATAATCCAATTCCTCGTCCTTCCTGACGCAGATAAAGAATGATGCCTCCATTTTCAGCCATCAGATCTATGGCTTCATTTAATTGGTCGCCGCAGTCACATCTCTTTGACAAAAAGAGATCACCGGTCACACATTCAGAATGTATGCGGACTATTGGATTGTCATTCTTCTCTAAATCACCGAAAACAATTGCAAAATGTTCTTTTTCCCCATCAAATCCCTCACCCTTAAAAGATACGAAATTAGATAAAACTACATTATCACCCCTTTGCATAGGGATCTCGATAATCGTTTGTATTTCTATTAATTTTGATTCCATACTTATAAATATTTCATTCCGTTAAGCTTCTGCTCTATTAATAATTCTGTGCCGGAATTAATTTTGAATGGGGTGTTAAAAACGGATGCCTTATTACAGCGCACCCGTTAATGATCATGTATTTCTTATTTAAATTCAATAATGAATTCTGATTTTGGCAGACGTACTTTTTTCAGGTTTACTAACCAGTCGCCTGTTTCATCACGATAGCCCAAAGGCATAATAGCAACACTTTTTAAGCCTTTTTCATTTAATCCTAAAATTTTATCGTAGGCGGCGTTTTCAAATCCTTCCATAGGTGTTGCGTCTACTTTTTGAACGGCTGCTTCTGCCAATGCCATTCCAAAACCAATGAAGGCCTGGCGGGCAGCGTGATTGAAGTTCACTTCTTCACTTCTTGGCACATACATACCAATTAACATTTTTTGATAGTCCGCTGTGCTTTCTGGCGGAGTTCCGCGCTCCTTGTGCGTACGCGAAAAAACATCGTTAATTCTATCTTCAGTATAAGTATCCCAGGCGGCAAAAACCAAAAGATGAGAAGAATCGATGATCTGGGACTGGTTAAATGAATGTTCTAAAAGTGTTTGTTTTAAATCTGGATCTGTAATTACAATTACCTTGTAGGGCTGCAGACCTGAAGAACTTGGCGCCAGGCGGGCAGCTTCTAAAATTAAATCAACCTTTTCCTGTGGAACAGCTTTACCGTTCATTTTCTTTGTGGCATATCGCCAGTTTAGTGCTTCTAGTATACTCATTGTTTCCTTATTAGAATTAAAATTTAGCTATTAATATTTTTATAGGCAGTTATCGCACCTGAATACACTAATGAGATGCATCGAATTCCCTTTACTTCCTTATAAGCCTGCGCCCCCCAGCGAATTAATGTTTCACTATTCCATTTCATTTGTTTAAACGATTGTTTATATTAATACATTAGTCGAAAAATGACCGGACTCCTTACAAATTATTTCCAGTTTTTTTAAAGCAGGAATCAAGGGTATTAATATTTACAAAGAAAAAACATTAATACATTAACGCATTAGCAGGGTGATTGTTTAGGCTTGCAAATAATTTTTGGCAGCTAAAAGAAGTTGGCGATTTCGAAGCACTAAACTGTCTGCCACCACAAAACTTGATACGAAGTACAAAGCTTCATTTAACCACTGAACCGTCAATTTCTTGTAGCTGCTGTTATCTGCTGGCTTTCTTTCTGTTATGCAAAAATGCACAAGTAAAAGGTTTGTCAGCCAATTACTTGTGCAAGTTGATCAATTTTTTTTATGCCAGTTTTATATGATAGTTGCAGATTTATTTCAAAGCGTAATTGAGAAGCCCACCGTCAGCTACTATCTCTGTTCCTGTAATAAAACTTGCATCCTCAGAAGCCAAGAACATTACCACTTTTGCAATTTCATCAGAGTTTCCTAATCTTTGCAAAGCTGTAATAGAGGCCAAATATCCTTTCGCTTCTGCAGGTACAGCGTTATTTAATCCTGGAGTTTCAGTTGGACCTGGACTAACTATATTTACTCTTATCTTTCTTTCAGCCAATTCGTTTGCAGCTATTTTGGCAATTTTATTTAATGCCCCTTTTGTTGCAGCATATACGCTTGACCCCAAAGCTGTTGCTGTTGCATTTGTAGATGAAGTGAATATTACTGACGCTCCATTTGCCAAATGTGGCAATAATTGTTGTAATGTAAAGTAAGCACCTTTTACATTGGTGTTGAATTGTGCATCAAAGTCAGCTTCTGTTGCAAGTGCAATTGGTGCAAATGTAGCGATGCCTGCATTCAAGAATAAAACATCTAATTTGCTACCGCTTTCTGCAATTGCTTTTTCTAAAACTGCAATACCTTTCAGGTTTGAAGTGTCCGAAATTACCGTCTTTAAATTCGGGCTGTTGATTTCTGCTACGGCTTTTTCTAGATTATCGGCATTTCTGCCTGTAATCCAAACTTTTGCCCCTGCGTTGATAAATGCTTTTGCGGTTGCTAATCCAATTCCAGTGCTTCCGCCCGTTATTACGGCTACTTTCCCATTTAAATTTGACATTTTTTATTTTTTAAATTAATAATAATGCAAACTTACGTACATTTGCTAACTCTTGGTAATTACTAACCTATTGGTTAGCGATAACTTTTATGTTAGTATAGTAAAAAAAAAAGAAAAATGGAAGAAATAAAAAAATGTAACACAATGTGTAATCGCGCTGTAAAAGACGCATTAGACGTATTGAGAGGTAGTTGGAAACTTCCTATTTTGGTTTCGTTAACTCATAGCAAAAAACGCTTTAAGGAAATTGCAAAAGATGTGAATGGCATTAGCGACAAAATGTTGTCGAAAGAGTTAAAAGATTTGGAAATGAATCACCTTGTAAAACGAACGGTCTACGATACTTTTCCCCCAACTGTCGAATATTCTATTACAGAACATACTGCTACACTCAACAATGTTATGGATGCTTTAAGCGAATGGGGAACTGTTCACCGAATTAAAATTATTGGCAAATAAGTCCATCCTTTTCTATACGTTGCCGTTAATAGTTTCGTTTTTTTTAGCCTTGCAGATAACTTGATTATATGCTTTACTTTGCAGCGACTATCACCGGTGCTCTGGCGCAATGGGGTACACAGCACAAAATCAAGATTACAACCCAGGCTTTAGAATGAAAAAGGCAGCCCGGCAGTTTTAAATAAGTTCAATGAGCCTTTATAACACTACTAAATAAGGTTTTAAATTAGTTGTATAAATTTCATGTAACGCAGTTACAGCATACAAAAGAAAAAATCTACATATCGTATGTTATTCTAATACCTTTCCAAAAAGCTACATAATCTTCTATCTTTTTGGCATATTCAGTTGTTTCTATATAATGCCAGGCGGCATCATCTCTAAACTCACCGTAAACTTCAATGTTATAATAATGTGCGACACCTTTTTCATCGCACAGAGAACTTTTCTCACTGTGTTTAAAATATTTTTCAATTATGCTGCTTTTTGGAAAATAGGTACTTCCGTCAAACGAAATAGTGTTATCACTTTCAGCAATTATTTGATTATTAAATACGGCCTTCATATAATTTATTTAGATAATTAGAGACTAAGCATACCAGATAAAAGCCAACTGAAAAGCTGTCATTTATTTTCTGATTATGATATACATAACCTAACTCAAATATATGAAATCATTATCACAAAACATCACGGAAAGCTTCAAAACACATTTAAAAATTATTAATTTTATCAGCAATTTTTTTAGCATCAATACTATGATGCGAATCCCTGAATATCACTTTCCCGTCAATAAGGACAATAATTTGTGGTGATTGATGTGTTACTTCTAATTTTGCTGTGATAAAATTAGAAATGGCCCTATGCGATAGTAAATCGAGATAATTAAAATCGGCTATATTTTCAATTAAACCATAATCATTTGTAAGCCTTTCTTTTGCAAAGGCACTGATACCGCAGCTTACACTGTCTTTAAAAATAATCTGGGGTTTTACAGCTGATTTTTCTATAATTTCCAACACTTCATTTTCTGTTGAAATAGTATTCCATTTTTTTGGATTCATAAGTTTAAATTTATAATTATTAGTTATTAAAAACTACAGGGCACATTAATGGGCATCCCATTTTGTGCCCTAAGTTTTAAAGTATGTTATAGTGTATCAGGTATCTTAATCAGGCCTTGACCGATTTTTTTACCTTACTTTTTGTATGCTGATTTCTTTTTCAAGATATATATATATTTTTTAAGCTAACATATGAAGCTTTTCGCTTCTGGCTGCAATTGCTTGAATGTAAGAGCAGACAGCGACAGCTTTAATTTTATGCTGATGTAAATATTCAAATGTTTTTTCAACTAATTCTTTGCCAATTCCTTTTCCTCTTAGGTGTTTTGGCACTTCTGAATGCATTAAATAATAACAGCCATTTTTTTCCGTGTATTCAATTTTTGCAAAATCATCGCCAACTTTCAATACGAAGATTTTTAAATCCGGATAGTGCTGTATTTCTGGATTTTCCATTATTTCTGTATCCTTTCCTTAGATATTTTTTCAAATTTTTCAACTTTACGATCTATAACCATTTGGCAAGGGCTGTAATCTATTATTTTTTAAAAGTAAACTCCCAAAGTTTTATCCCTGGGAGCATACATCAATTAACCTAATCAAACTATGAAAAAAACTACCTTAACTTCTTTTAAAAATTCTATTGCTCCATCAGTGATTAAATGATTCATTCAATGCTGTTTTTATTTTATCATTGATTGATCTTCACATCCTGCAGCAGTTACTACTGGCAAATACTATTGGAAAATGATATATTTATGCATTCTCCTTTAATCTGTCTGCGTACATTCTTCTTAATTTCGCGACTTTTGGCGTTATCACTGCATTACAGTAACCAGCGCTGCTGTTTTGATTGTAATAGTCTTGATGATACTCTTCGGCAGGATAAAAAACACCTAGCGGGCTTAATTCTGTTACCACCTTATTGTCAAAACTTGGGTTAATAAGTGCCAAAACTTCTTCAGCTGCTGCTTTTTGATTTTCATCATAATAATATATAACTGACCTGTATTGTGTTCCGTAGTCAGCTCCCTGCCTATTGAGCGTTGTTGGATCATGAGTTGTCATAAAAATTGCCAGCAATTCATCATAAGCAAGAATGTCTGAATCAAAAGTTACCTGAATAACCTCAGCATGGCCTGTATCTCCATTGCAAATTTCTCTATAAGTGGGGTCTTTTGTAATTCCGCCCGTATAACCAGACACTACTTTTTCGACACCTTTTACTCTTTGTATAACTGCTTCTACACACCAAAAACATCCTCCGCCAAATGTGGCTGCTTGTATATTTTTCAAAATAATATTATTTTAAATTAATCTTTAACTCTGCAGCTGCCATGATAATCCTGATGGCCTTCTTCTGCTATATAGAATTTATTTAAAGGAGCGATTTGTGTGGCTATCTTTTTTCCGCCGTCAGCTCCAATTTTTTCAAACACCTTTCTTGTTGTTTCTTCCTGTTCACTATTTCTGTATAATACAATCGATCTGTATTGTGTAACAGAATCTAAATTATAAACATTTGTTGTACCATATTTTGAAATGAACTTTTCTAATAAGACACCATAAGAAATTGCATCCGCATCAAATTCTACATTTACTACTTCTGCATGTCCCGTTATGCCTCCGCAAACATCAGAATACGATGGATCGATAAATTCTCCTCCTGCATATCCTGAGACTGCATCTATAACACCTGGAATGTCCTGCAGAAATTTTTCAACACCCCAAAAACATCCCCCGCCAAATGTGGCAAATTGTATATTTTTCATTTTTTCCATTTTTAAATTAGACATTCCTATTTGTTTCATTGATACCGTACTGTCTGCAGAACCTAATATTTCTTTGCTGTTAAATGTTTTATTTTCCATAAAATTCTAAGTATCAATTTATAGTACAAATTTACGTCGATGAAGCAGGTATCTAATAATTCAAACTTCCTTAATACTTGTAAATTATTCCTTGATACAGAGTTTATATTTTTAGAATCCAAATCCTCTTTTATGGACAAAAGACCGTGTCAAGCGATAGAATTCAATTTTCATTAAAGTCTAAAAGACTGCCATTTTATTATGATACAAAAATACGAAGCAAAAAAAGGGCAGCTTGTATACAAACGGCCCTAATTATTGCAAATAATTCCCTGCAATTTTATTTCACCCTGATCATTGTAGGTGTTTTTCCTGTTTGCTTTTTTATAAAATTGCTAAATGCCTGTACATCTCCGAAAGAGAGTTCATCAGCAATTTCCTGAATAGGAATAGTAGAGTACTTTAATAATCTTTTAGCTTCCAATAGTCTTCTGTTGTTAATGATCTCAATTGGTGTTCGATCAATATGCATTTTAAAAAAATTAGACAGTGTTTTGGGAGATTTAAAAAGCATATCTGCATAAGCTGCAACTGTAGTTTTGGTTTTATAATGTTTTTCAACTAAGAAATTAAACTCCCTGATTACGCCAATTGAATTTGCATCTCTATTAATGTTTAGGCTTTGATTTTTATAAATCCTTACGCATAAGATTAAAAGCCGCTTTAATAATGACTTGAGCATCTCAAGAGAATAATCGTCCCTCTGCTCAATTTCCATTTCGAAAATTTGCCACAACAAATAAAATTGCTTTGAATTCTCTTTTTCTATTTGAATTTTTGGCACAGTGGAAGCTCCGAAAAACAACAGTCCTTTGCACCCCACATCACTATCGTGATTTTCAACACAATAAAAAGGTTTATTAAATTGAATAACTCTTAATTTTTCAAATTGGAATTTTTGAATGGTATGAAAACTCGTTATGAATATAAGGCAGTCTTTTTGTATCATATAGGGCTGACTGTCTATAGTTATACTGGCATCCTCTCCAATATTCCAAATAATAGACAATCCTGTTTTTAAATCCTGATCGAACATATACATTCTTTCGGGAGTTACTTCCGATACAAATAAATATTCTTCTAGCTTTCCTTTAAATATCATAATTATTAAATCATTTTCCTACTGAAACGGTTTTTTGTAACCTGCAGGAGGAGAAAAATTTTCGTGTAGCATTTACATCTTCATAACCGGTTTTTGTTATGAAACAGGCGCTGAAAAAATTTATGCTTTTTTAATTTCTTTGTAAAATATAATCAGCAAAAAGATTATTTTTATCGGTAATTTTATGCTCCCACGTAATATCAGTCTTAGACAAAATTTGTTTCACAACCTGATCATCATACTTTCTTGAAACCTCCGTATGAATCAGTTCGTCTTTTTCAAAATTAAATACATGCTCCTGTAATCTTACTGTTTGCTTGACTAAACTTTTAATATAACTTTTGGCAATCCCTTCCTCTTCGTCATAATCCGGAGCGTGAATAAAATTAGCTCTAATAAAATTTGAACCCAATTCCTTATTTATTCTATCTAGTAAATTTAAATTAAATGCAGCGGTAATACCTTGATCATCATCGTACGCCGGCAGGATAATTTCTTTAGCTTTCTTTAAATCAACGCCTAAAATAATTTTATCTCCTTGATATAAACTGGAACCAAGCTGGTAAATAAATTCGGTTGCATGATCATCCATGAGGTTTCCAATATTTGATCCTAAAAAAAGAATAATCTTAATTGTTCCATCCTGCTTTAAGTTTTCTAATGCTTTGAAATATTCATTATGGCTGGGTTTCACAACTAATGTTGGAAGTTCAGTATTTAAAAATTTTTTAATTCCTTCCAGGGCATTGATAGAAATATCAACAGGCAAATATTCAAAATCACAATTTCTGTTTATTAACTCTCTCAATAAATGTAAAGTTTTAGTCCCATCTCCCGCTCCGAGCTCCACTACGCTGTATTTTTTACCCTTCTCGAGATGTAATGCAGCAATAATTTCGCTGGTTTTTTCCTGAAATATCTCCATTTCTGCACGCGTAAGATAATATTCCGGGAGCCGTGTTATTTTTACAAATAACTCATCTCCTATTTTATCGTAAAAGTATTTAGAAGGCAGTGTTTTTTGCACAATTGTGCTTAACCCTTCAATCACTTCTTTTTTAAATTGTTCCAGCATTTGGTATTTTTATTAATATTAATTTCCTGCCAGCACAACAGGGCCAGGTCTGCCATATCCTCAAACAGTCTCAGCCAGCGGTGTTCTTAAACCCGAAACAGTCTCAATTTAAGCTTTAACGCTCATTTTCTTCGCTTTTTAATTAATTGATTTGCGAAAGAAATTATTATGTATAAGTACAAAAGGCTGAACGGCAGCGCCAGAATAATAAGTAAATTGCTAATTGCATTAAGCAGGTCGTTACTGCCGGCAGCAGTCAGCCCGATAGCAGTGGTTGTGATGATTATACCCCAAAAAAGTTTATGCTTTTTTGAGGGATCTTCTTTTCCGCTGTCGCTGAACATTCCCAGAACAAAAATGGCTGAATCCACTGAATTAATTATTGAAACTAAAACTAATACAGCAGCTAAAAAAACAGTAATTATGGATAAAGGATAGTGCCCTAAAAAGACAAACAACGAGGTAAAAACATTATCAAATTGACTACTATCAGAGTTTTTTATGATTTCAAATGCACTATTTGCAAAAACAGAAAACCAAATCATAGTTGCAATTGCAGGAACGAATATTGTGGCAAAAATAAACTCTCTAATAGTTCTTCCTTTAGAAATTCGGGCTATAAATATTCCTGTAAAAGGAACCCAGGCCAGCCAAAAAGCCCAATAAAAAACAGTCCAGTCTTTGTTGAACTGTTCTAAGGTTTTAAAATTCCCGACGGATAAACTCATCTCAAAGAAATGAATTACATAGTGATAAAGTGCCAAAATGGTAGTGTAAAAATATTCCTGAAAATTAAGAAAATACGCCACGAAAACCAACAGCAGTAATGATACTGTTACGTCAAAATCGGCAAGATATCTAATCACTTTGGAGATTCCTGTTAAGGCAGAAAGTGTTCCGGTTATACCAATTATTGAAACCGTAATCAACAGTGATTTGTATCCCAGATCTAAATTAAAGTATTGATTCATTCCGCCAATAAACTGGCTTGTTCCTAAACCAAGTGAAGCAATAACCCCTGCAATGGTTATCATAATAATAAACAAGGGTATAATTTTCTTGATTTTACTATTGCCTACATTCACCACGATAGCCGTTAAAAAATTTTTCTCTTTTTTAATATAAAGGTTGTATGCAACTATTAACCCAAAAAGACTATACATTGCCCATGGAGTAAATCCCCAATGGAAAAAAGTATACTGCAGAGCAGTTTGTTTCGAATCATAAACTGTTACAGGTGGATTTTTCAAATAATACATGGGTTCCTGAACCGCTCTTAATAATAAGCCTGAGCCCATTCCTGTACTATATAACAACGCAATCCAGGAAAAATAAGAGTATTCTGGTTTTGTATCACCTAATTTTTTTTTGCTGAAAGGCAGAAAAACAAGTGACAATGCAAAGAGAACGATTAACAATCCAAATAATAAATAGAAGAAACTAAATTTATCTAAAATAAAAGCATTCCAAAAAGACATAAAATGTATAAGTTTATTTGGGAATACTATACCAATAATGCAAAACAGAATACTGAATGAAATGCCTGCAAGAAATAATTTATTGTTGTAGATAATTAATTTATCCTTCATATGTTGTTTTTTTAATCGATTATGAAATCATAATACTTTTTACATTTAGATAATTTTGAGCAGTTTAAATAGTTTTCTTTATCACTCTATCTGATCAAAATAACACTGTAAATCAGCATTCGATTGCACATTTTTCTTTCGCAGTATCAATGTTAATAGTATAATTTAAAATCTAAAATTTTACATAATGTACCCTGGCTGTCGTGTAATTCATTATAAACATCAATAATATCATCAAACTCATAACATAAACTAAAAAAATCAAAGTCAAGGTTTTTTGTACTGCTTATCTCGTTTAATTCACCATAACCTGAAATTGCCCTTGCACCTGTAACATCTAACAAATACCTTGCTTCTTCATTTGTTATATCTAATGTTTTGGTATTAGCAAAATGTATTATTTTACCTCTCATTCTTCCTTCAAAAAGTTCGGCAATTTCCTGTAAACTATAACTGTAATCATTGATAATTATGTTGTCTCCTTCACCTTCTAAAACAAAATATATTATATCATAATTTTTAAAGTTATCATCGTTTTTAGTTAATTGGAGTATACTTTCTTCCAATCCTTCAATAGAATCGCAAGATTTGTAAATACTGGTAATTTCTTCTTTTAGCGCTAACTTTTCTAAACTGATTAAGACGTCTGTTTTTTGCTCTATTTCAGAATCTGGCACTTTTTCTAAACAGTAAATAAAACTTTCCGGCATCATAGAATATGAATTTAATTTTTTCTGCTTAAATTAACTGTGTATCAAAATATACTTTGTCAGCTACCGTTTTATGGACTGGACATTTAGAAGCAATTTCTTTTAATCTGTCTCTCTGCTCATTGGTCAGGTTGCCTATGAGTTTAATTTTTTTAGAAATGTGATCCAATTGTCCCATTTCTTCAAATTGTAAATGTAACTCCTCCGCATGTTTTTTAGAATAGCTCAAGTACACGAAAACTTCTTGTAAGTCCCATTGCTTTCTCTGGGCATACAATTTTAAAGTCAATACAGTACAGGATCCAATCGCCGCATTTAGGAGTTCATAAGGTGATAATCCAAGGTCGTCTCCGCCAAATTCAACAGGTTCATCACCATAAAGATGATGCGTTTTAGTATAAATATGGTTCGTAAATGGCACAATGGTCTCGTGATACACCAGAACCTGTTCTCCTTGTGTATCTTTTACCGCTATTTCTTCTTTTTTTATCTCAACATATCGTTTTACCCAGCTTGAAATGACTTCGGCTACGTAAAAAGCATCTCTTTTATCACTGATTAAATGGTCAGCTCCATTGAGACTGATAAAACTTTTTGGATGGATTGCCTGGTGATATAAAGACGCAGCGTTTTCAATACCAACTATTAAATCCTGAGGAGAATGCAATATCAGTAATGGCCTGCGCAGCAATTTTACCTCATCTTCTAAATTGTGGGCTTCCAGATCATCAATAAATTGTTTTTTTATTTTAAAAGGCCTTCCTCCGATTGATAAAACAGCTTCTCCTTTTTTATTAATAGTATCTTCAAAACCTCCAAAATGTTTGGTTATGTGTTTTACGTAGGACGGTGCTGCAATTGAAACCACCGCCTTGATATTTGATAGTAAGTTTGCAGCAATAATTACCGCTGCTCCGCCAAGAGAATGCCCGATTAATATCGTTGGTGCAATATAATTTTCCGTTAGAAATTCATTAACCGCCACAATATCAGAAACGTTATTGGAAAAAGTAGTTTCGCTGAAATCTCCATCGCTGTGGCCAAGTCCCGTAAAATCAAAATTCAGCACACTTATCCCCTGGTTGGTTAGTTCTGATGAAATGTTTCTAACCACAGCCAAACTGGATGAACAGGTAAAACAATGTGCAAAAATTGCGATATTGTTAATTTCACCATTGATTGGCGTTATTAACTGTGCAGCTAAAGATTCTCCGTTTTTGTTTTTTATACTTAATTCGATTTTTTTCATTTTTTTAATATAAGTTATATCCTTTTAAACCAAATTCTTCCGAACTGACAGCTCTGATTTTTTTACTTATACCGTCCTCCTTAAAGCCCATTTCCATGTCAACGCTGAAAGATTTAAGCATGTAATTAGTACCAGTTTCCTCACAGTACAAACAATCTTTTTCTAAAGTAAAGTCTGTCGTGTAGCCCTCTTCGATTAGTTTTTTAATTATCATTTCTTTATCCATCTTCCTTTTCTTTAATTAATTATTAAACTGAATCTATTCTGTTTTTTTTACCAATCTAATACCACAATACTGCCAGCGCATATTAGGATGAAAAAAATTTCTATATGTTTTTCTGCTGTGGTTTAAAGGTGTAGCAGCTGACGCGCCTCTTAAGACCATAGTGTTGATCATAAATTTCCCGTTATATTCGCCAATAGCACCCGGGGCTTTATTGAAATTAGGGTAGGGCAAATAAGCGCTGTTGGTCCATTCCCAAAGTTGTCCCCAGCTAAATTGGTCAGAAGCAATTTCCCATTCAAATTCTGTTGGCAGCCGCATTGCTTTATATTCGGCAAAGGCAAAAGCTTCATAAAAACTAATGTGGTTTACAGGCTGTAATAAATTTACTTTTTGCAAACCGTCTAAGTCGTATTTAAACCATTCACCCTCTATTTTATGCCAGTATAAGGGCGCTTCAATTTTATTGTTATTTACCCAATACCAGCCTTCATCATGCCAAAAATTAAAATTGGTATATCCTCCATTTTCAATAAACTCTATAAATTCAGCATTAGTTACTAATTGACTGGAAATTTCAAAATCATTTAGATAGACTTTATGTACGCCCAGTTCATTGTCAAAACTGAAACCTTCTGCCTGATGACCAATAGTATAAATACCTTCCGGGATTCTGATAAATTCACTTTTTATATTTTGTTCAGGTAAGCCATGAGAATTCCCATAAGCCGGAAAAGCGGGCTGATTGCCAAAAATATATTTTATGTCATATACAAAAAGCTCCTGATGCTGCTCTTCGTGATTAATGCCAATTTCAACCAGTTCCAAAAGCTTTTCATCAAAATTGGCAGAAAGCAAAGTTTCCATTGCATCATTGACATATTTTCTATACTTGTAAACTTCTTCAACTGATGGTCTGGTCATGAGTCCTCTGTCGGGCCTCAAAACTCTTTTCCCGATAGTATTGTAATAACTGTTAAACAAATAGGAAAAATCAGGATTATAAACCGTGTAGCCTTTCAAATATTTTGTCAAAATAAATTCTTCCCAAAACCAATTGGTGTGGGCTAAATGCCATTTTGGCGGCGAAACAAATTCTGAAGGCTGCAGCGAATAATCTTCAGTGATTAAAGGTTTGCATAAATCTTCAGATTTCTTTCTCATTTCAATAAATCTGTTCTTCATCCTTTTTTTTTTAATAATCGAAATAATTTTTCTGTAATGGGTAAAGTGACATTAAAAAACTTTTTGTTTTTTTCAGTATCAGTTAAAATTACGATTTATTGATGGGATCTTCTACTATCTTAATTTAATTGTTTTGAAATAATTTCGAATAAATCTGATTTATATCATACGTCGCAGAAAGAGTATGATTTTGCCCGGAAATAACCATAATATCAATGCTGGAGACTAAAGGTAAAAGTTTTTCATATGTAGCTTTAGATTCTAATAGCCAGGAATCCCCATCTTTTTTACCATTGGCTAAAACTATCTTTAGATGACTCCACTCATTATTTGGCTCATTTTCAAAAATTCCACCGGGAAACGAAACTGCATACAGATACAATAAAGGATTTTGAGCTACAAAATTAAATGCTGCTTTTCCTCCATTAGAAACTCCTGCAATAGCCCAATTTGAATTTGTTACATTAAAATAATTACGAATACCTTCAATGAAGTCATTAATATCATCTGCTGAATAATCCTTGAAATTATGATTGTTGGTATTAATGGGAATTATATGAATATAATTTTTAAAGAATTGTGAATTAAAATAAGTACCGGCGCTGAATTGTACTATTGCGTGGCTCTGTCCTTCGCCTGAAAGCCCAATGAAAACAGGATATTGTTCTTCATCTGAATAGTTTTCGGGGAAAAGCACGAGGGCTTCAATCCCATTTAGTTCTAATTTATTAAACATAGAAATTTATTCAGTTATTTTAACATCTTTCCAAAATGCAACATAATCTTTTATCTGCTTGGCATTCTCAGAAGGATCTGAATAAAACCAGGCAGCGTCTTTGCTGGTTATTCCATTTACTTCAATTGTATTGTAAGATGCTAAACCTTTCCATGCACAGGTAGAATGCGTACCGCTTTCCTTAAAAAAATCTTTTTTCACACTGCCTGGCGGAAAATAGTGATTTCCTTCAATAACAATTGTTTCATTGCTTTCGGCTATTATTTCTCCGTTATATATTGCTTTCATAATTAGTATATTTCTTTAATTTCAAAATGGAAGTTATTAAAACTGCACATATCTCCCTTTTTCTTGCCCATCATACATTGGTACAGTGGCGCTTTGGTAGAAATACTGATAAAGTCTTTTCCATCAAACTTAAAAGCACCATCGGCAGTCGCAACAACCATATAGCTGTCGTTCACCTTTATCACAGCTCCTGGCTCTACAATATCAGAAGGATTAAAACTTAACGCTTCAATTTCTTCCAGATGGTTGTGGTGGTCATGAACTTGCTCGTCCAGTTTTTTTCGTAGCCTTTCTTCCTGTCTATGATGTGACTGGTCGTCCTGATCAATAACATCATTTCTATTTAACAGGGTCCCTTTCACAAATTCCAGCAGCCGTTCTTCGGTATTTTCAATGGTGTGAGATTCGTTTTCAATTAGAAATTTTTTTAGTTTTATTTTGTCCATGATCTTGTTTTATAAATGATTTTTAAGTTCCGGCAGTACATGATTAGAAGATTTCTCCTTGCTTAGAAACTTTGCTCTGAGCAGGTATGCTCGGAACAAAGTAAAATATCAGGCCTGCCTATTATCAGGTTGTTTTAAAAATAGGTAATCTGTCTACCACTGCGCTGACCATGATATTCTGCCATCAATTCTTTGGAATGTTGCTGGCGGCATACCTCTTGTCATTGGAACCACGACAAGTATGTTTTTAATTTTGAAGCCTTTTTTTTCCGTATTGTTCTGTGTCAATATCGTTTTCATTTACTCTGTTGGTTTTATGGTTTGTTCAATTAATCGACAATGCAGCTGCAAGTTTTCCTGCTTTTCTCCTGTTTCTGATCTGCGAAGTGATTTAAGCAATGAGTCAAATGGAAAAACAATCGAAACGTGAGACTAATCAAATTATAAATTTGATTACTGGCCAGAACCGTTGCTGGAATAATTGATTGGAACAAGTTTAAATTTTTTATCCTCAGCACGGATATGCCCGATTCCAGGAAATGAACTATGTGAAATAGCAACCCAATATCCTTTTGCAGCCGCATCTTCGAGTGCCTTTTTCCTTGTTATCATTGCCTCTTTCCTGTCATAATCATAAACACTGGTTATAGTAGGATTTGCAAACTGAACCACATCCGATACAATAATGTCACCCCAGAACATCATCTTCTGTCCTTTACTTTCCAGTGCATAAAAGCTATGCCCCGGCGTATGTCCATGGCTTGCTATAGGCGTGATCCCAGGAAATATTTCAGTTCCGAATTCAAAGGTTTTTAATTTGCCCGCCTTTTTGATCGGAGAAAGTTTTAAGACAGCCCCATCAAAAAAGTTTTTCATTGATTCAGGTGCTTTTTCTTTGTTAGATGAGTTCAGATAGTAATCTGCTTCTATTTTACTTATATACACATCAGCATTTGGAAAGGTTAGCAGATCGCCTTTTGTCAGCCCGCCGATATGGTCCATATGAATATGAGTTAAAAGAATAGCGTCAATATGTTCTGGTTTATATCCTATTTTTTCAAGACTGGCAGTCAGGTGGCCTAAAGACGGTCCATAAACATCTGATGTTCCTACATCTATTAAAATAACTTTAGAACCGCTCTTTACTAAGTATGCATTTACTGAACATTCCAAGGTTTCAGTTTGAAAATTGTCGTTTAATAATTTTTTTACTTCGCCTGGCTTCGCATCCTTTAAAAGTTCATTTAGTTTTTGGGGTACCGTACCGTCAGATAGTGCTATGACTGTCAGATCGCCAAGGACCATCTCATAATAACCTGGCTGACTGAACTTTTGCAGGTCACTGTTTTGTGCGTGGGCAGAAAATGTTAACGCAACAGCGAATAAAGCTGTATAATATTTCGAAATTGTTTTTTTTATTGTTCTCATTTTTTAATTTGTTTTTATAATGAATATTATTGTTTGTTTGTTTTGCTGGCTGCCTGTACCTTTTAAAAATAGCAGGCTGTAATAGCTTGTAATATGAGGCATAATCTGCCAATTAAAATAATATCGATATCAAGCAGACTATTTACCTGTGGGATACTCCCTTGGCAAGCGGCTTGAACCGAAAGATATAAAATGGCCGGGTTGACATATCTACGCCATTATTGAATACCGCACCCAGATGTACCTGAGCAGCAGAAATGTACATATAGCCGTCTTTTTGGTTATAGCTCACACCATCAGGCCATAACATATTTTTATCACTGACAAGCTGGTGCACGCTTCGGTCTTTCGCGAGTATAACAGATACACTATTGCTTTCCAGAGCCGTGAGATAAATATTGCCAGATGTGTCGATGCTCAATCCGCCATTATTAGGTTTCGATGAGTAGGTTTCGATAAGTTTATCCAATTTATTGGCAGGCAGAGCTTCATTTATTAAATCCGAGATATGCACTCTATACAATTTAGTGCCATTTAACGGTGCATAATAAAGCCATTCAAATTTTGAATCGGCTGTAATGCCATCAGCCCCTACCAGTAGATTTTTTCCATTAACTGCCAAGGATTTCCCAGTAATTACTGTAGGTGTATTTTCTGGTAATGTAGTGCGTGTTCCTTCGAGTATTCGGCGGCTCAAGCCGGTTTTCATATCAATAATAATCAACGCCGCTGTAGAGCCGTCACCGCCATTCCCAATCCCCTCATCAGCAATAATAAAAACATGATGTATCAGATCTACCACCATGTCATTTGGCTGGGAAGTAGGCTTAAGTACAGTAACCGGTAAATAATATATTCTTTCCAGCTGGTTTGTCAGTGTGTTCCAGCCTACTATTTTAGGCGTAACCGGATCACGTTGTCCCATATCAAGCATCCAGATTACTCCATTGGAATCATCTCTGATTCCAAGCACATTAGAAAGATAGTGATCATCTGATATACGTGGCGTGTTCCAGGACAGATTAGGAAATGGACTAACTGATTTGGTATCCGAATTATATGACACTACCCTATAATGCGGCTTAAAAAAGGGATGATGACTATACACTAAATCACCCTGTGCTGTAAATGCTATATTACCTGCGGCCTGATCGACTGCTGCATAGACTTCTACAGGCTGTTCTGGCAAGTCTTGTGCAAAAGCCGAAAAATGTGCCATAGTGGTAATTATAAGTATCTGGAATATTTTTTTCATATCAGGGATTAAATATTTACCACAATTTTACCTACTGTTCTTCCTGTCTCGATATGTTCATGAGCATCAGCCATCTTGCCAAAGGCAAAGCTTTTTGAAACATGTGATTTGAGCTTTCCATTTTCCAGAAGTGCCGCTAAATATTTCATATCCTCTCCGCTGGATTGAACCAGAAGAAATTTACCGGTTACATTTTTGGCCGCCAGCTGCGCTGTCAAATTCTCATTGAACTGAGTAACTATGCTGATCACCTTGCCGCCACTTTTAATGACAGGCAATGAATTGATAATATTATCCGGGCCAAGGCTGTCAAATACAAAGTCGATGTCGTGGACAGCATCGGCAAGATTGCCTCCGTGATAATTGAAATGCTCGTCTGCTCCAAGAGAAAGTACAAAGTCTTTGTTGGCAGCAGAAGAAGTTCCAACTACATAAGCCCCAATCTCTTTAGCCAGCTGTATGGCATAATGTCCAACACCTCCGGATGCTGCATGGATTAATATACGGTCACCTGCCTTTACCCCTGCTTCCCTAAATACCTGCAGGGCAGTTAAGGGGGCCAGGGTTGCAGCCGCAGCTTCCTGATGAGAAATAGCAGCCGGCTTCAATGCCAGTTGGTCGGCCGGTGCAGGAACATATTCTGCATAGGCGCTACCCACACCCGGAAAATTAACCATTCCAAAAACATCATCGCCTATGGCAAAACGCTTAGAATTTGTAGCTATAACGGTTCCTGAGATGTCCCACCCAAGGATTAGATCGACCTGCTTATTTACGTCACCATAATTATATACTCCTCCGCCTTGTCTTGTCTTAATATCAACTGGATTGATACTGATTGATTTTACCTGCACCAGCACTTCTTCATCACCTATCTGAGGAATATTGACGTCGCGAATCACTAAGTTTGATGCTGAACCGGTTTGAACCAAAATAATTGCTTTCATATTTTTTATTTTATTATAAGGTGATGAATGGCTGCCATAGTACTTCAATCAACAGCCTTTTAAACTTGGTCGTAAAAATTTTCTGAACCTTACAACTTTTTAAAAAAATGTGAAGAAAAGTATCAAACAACTTATTTTAGGCAAAAATATACCAGTTAAAAGCATTATGCGAAGTATAATTTTTCTATAATGTAGTATAATTTGCAGCATGCAAAAAGTCATGGCAGCTGTCCTTTTGAAGAATTAGAAATTCAGTATTTGTAAAAGATACAGTAGGCTCGAATATGCCGCTGTTCAATTTTCTGAATGTACCTGTTTGTAACCATTTTTAAGGAATTTGCAAGAGCACTATAGAGGGAGTTTAAAGCAGATTCCGGAGATTGCTCACCTTTAAAAAATCAGGTTCATCTTTAAAAATGGGGATAAATGCTAATTTGACTACATTATTTACCAACCTGACTACATCAGACAAAAAACAATATGTGAATTTTGTACTTCATTCTAAAAGGAATAAAAATGAAAACGATTAAAAAGAAACTTGAAGGAAGAGTTGTTGTTATTACAGGTGCAAGCGGCGGAATTGGAAAAGCAATTGCGTTAAAACTTGCAGAAGAGGGTGCTAAAGTTGTACTGGGTGCCCGCACCGAGGAGAAACTTATAGCATTGGCTGACCAAATAAAAAAAACAAAGGGAGAGGTACAATATACTGCCATAGATGTTAAGAAAAAAGAAGATCTTCATATTCTAATTCAGACTGCAGTTAATGCTTATGGCAGGGTTGACGTAATTATAAACAATGCCGGTACTAGTGAACTCAGCAGAATAGATGATTTGGATATTGCCGGCTGGGAAGAAATGATCGATGTAAACATTAAAGGTGTTTTGTACGGAATGGCCGCGGCAATTCCTGTTTTTAAGCAGCAAAAATCGGGGCATATTATTAATATAATTTCTACTTCGGGAATAAAGATTGTACCGATGCAGGGTGTTTATGCTGGAACTAAAAATGCAATACGAACTATAACTGAGGCATTCAGACAAGAATCAAACGGAGAAATACGCATCACTGGAATTTCTCCCGGATTTGTCAAGACTGACTTTGCAGACAATATTAAAAATGATGCAATGAAATCAGTAATTAAAGAAAATATGGAGAAGATGGCTATCAGCCCAAATGCTATTGCTAATGCAGTACTCTATGCAATCGAACAGCCTTCGGATGTTGAAATTGGCGATATTGTTATTCGTCCTTCATTACAGAATTAACCTTTCTTATTATATATAAAATTAAATTGTACATTTATTGTTACGATGAAACAGGATAACGCAGCTATACACTCCTTTACAAATATTTCACAATTGATGCATTATCTGCAGCAGCCGGCACCATTGCATCCGCTTATTGCCCTGGTAAATTACGATGATGTAATTTTGAGTGCATTTGAAAAGAACCAAAAGATTAGTATAGATTTTTATAAAATCTCATTTAAAACCAATTTTAAAGGACAGGTAAAATACGGACAGGGATATTATGATTTTGAAGAAGGAGGTTTGGCTTTTTTAAAACCAAAACAAATCGTAATTTCTTCCGAAAACTTAGATAGTTATGAAGGCTATTCATTATACTTTCATCCTGACTTTATTAGAAATTATCCACTAGGTAATTCCATAATCCAGTACGGTTTTTTTTCTTACGGTGTTGCTGAAGGCTTGTTTTTGTCTGCAAAGGAAAAGAAAATAATCCGAAATTTATTCGAGACAATAGCCAGTGAGTTGGAAAATAATATCGACAATTTCAGTCAGGATGTTCTTGTTTCTCAACTAGAATTGCTTTTGAATTATAGTAATCGGTTCTATAATCGCCAATTCATTACAAGAAAAACATTAAATCATGAAATTATAACTGCTTTAGAAAACTTATTAGATGAATACTTTTTAAACGATATCAGTTTAGAAAATGGCCTGCCATCAGTACGATACGTTAGCGAAAAACTAAATTTATCGCCGCGCTATTTAAGTGATATGCTGGGGTCGCTTACAGGACAAAATACGCAGCAGTATATTCAGACCAAGTTAATTGATTTGTCTAAGGATCTTCTTAGTTCAACCACATTATCCGTCGCAGAGATCGCCTACAAATTAGGTTTTGAACATCCACAATCATTCAATAAATTTTTTAAGACCAGGACAAATCAATCACCTTTGAATTTTAGAGATTCATTTGAGTGAAAATATCAATTGTATGTGAAGATTAGTTATTATTTCCATTTAACACTTTCTATAGTCTTTAATACATTAAGTACAGCAGGGCTATTTTCATTAGTGCGCCAGTTAATATAAAGATCAGTCATAAAAGGTGTTTCAAAATATCTTACTCCTTCAATATTATGTTTGGCAAATCCTACCGGCAGCAGAGCTATACCTAAGCCTTTAGATACTAAGCCCAGTATACTGGAACCAAAATCAGACTGATAGTGAGAACTTGGCACTACTCCATAAGATATAAAAATTTGCTGGACTAAGAAAAAGTAACTGCTTTTACGATCTTCTACTGGCATTATAAAATTCTGTTTTCCTAAATTCTCTGCTGTAATATCACTAAAATTCATATAGGGATGTGTAGTCTGAACAAAAAAAGCAACAGGTTCACTTTTTATTTTATAGGAGCTTATACCTGATAATGTATTCACTTGGCGGGTAAATGCAACATCTATTTTATAATCTCTCAACGATTCCTGTGCATTCTCATGGAACAATTGAATAAGTTCTATCGATAAGTCCGGATAATCCTTTGAGATATGCAATAAAACAGTAGGTATAACAGAATAGGATACAGAATCAGGATGTACTATTCTGACAATCCCATTTTCTCCTGCTCCAATATTTTTCGCAAATACATGAACGTAATTCAGATCATCTAATAAAACGGACCACTTTTCTTTCAAAAAAAGTCCAGCAGGGGTAAGTTTTACATTTCGTTTATTTCTCTCAAAAAGGCTGCAGCCTAATTCTTTTTCCAGTGACATAATCTGTCTGCTTAATGCAGACTGAGTAAGGTTCACCATTGACGCCGATTTCCAAAAGTGTAATTCTTCTGCTAATTTGAGAAAGTTTCTAATTTGTTGTAAGTCCATTTAATGCATTTTATTCATTAATACATGCAAAATAAGCATTTTTATGAATTATTCAATGCTTTATCTTTGCAGTAATTCATAAAATACAAATGGACAATTTAACCAGAAGACAAGTTATTAAAACAGGAGGTTTGGCTTTAATAGCTATTGCAGTACCTTTTTTTACAAAAGCAAATAAACTAATAATGAAAAAGAAAAAAAAAGATAATATGAGAATAAAACCTTTCAAAGTAAATATCCCGCAAGACATATTAGATGATCTTAATGCAAGATTAGACATGACCAGATGGCCAGATGAAATTAATGAATCGCACTGGACTTATGGTACTGATCTTTCCTATATGAAAGAATTAACAAATTACTGGCAAAATAAATTTGATTGGCGTAAAATTGAAAATGAAATAAATTCTTATCCTAATTTTATTGCAGATATTGATGGAATGCAGATACACTATATTCATGTTAAAGGTAAAAGTAAAAAGTCGATACCACTTATTATGACTCATGGCTGGCCAGGATCTTTCCTTGAAATGATGAAGATAATGCCGATGCTGACGGAGAATCCGGACTGGTCGTTTGATCTTGTGATTCCTTCTATTCCAGGATTTGGTTTTTCGTCTAAGGTAAATAAAGAGGGATGCAACAGCGAGTTTGTTGCAGACATTTGGCAAAAATTGATGATCAATCTTGGATATGAAAAATTTGGTGTCCAAGGTGGCGATATAGGCTCTGGCATAAGTTCATGGCTGTCACTAAAGTATCCTTCAAATATTATCGGACTTCATCTCAACTACATTTCAGGTTCATACAAGCCATATTTAAAAGATGGTGAAATACTCTCCGATGAAATGATAGAGTTTAAAAAAAACAGTTCAGAATGGTCTAGTAAATATGGTGCATATGCTTACCTTCATTCCACAAAACCACTAACTGCTGCCTACGGACTTAACGACTCTCCTGCGGGACTGTGTGCATGGATAATTGAGAAATTTAATGATTGGAGCGACAATGATGGAAATATTGAAAATACTTTTACCAAAGATGAATTGCTTTCTAATGTTACCCTCTATTGGGTTACTCAAACCATACATTCATCCATGCGGATCTACAATGAAAATAGTAAAAAGCCATTGGCTTTTAAAAGGAATGAATTTATTGGTGTCCCGGTTGGCTTTGCACATTTCCCGAAAGAATTACCAACTCCGCCCCGGGCTTATATCGAAAAAAGTTTTAATATTACACATTGGACAGACATGAAAGCCGGTGGACATTTTGCTGCAGCTGAACAGCCAGAATTACTTTCAAAAGATATAATTGATTTCTTCTCTCATTTGAAATTACAAGATTATTAAGCATACAAAAAAGTCTTATTGTATTTTTTACTCATTATAGTTTTATATTTTATGATCGGATAAAATATGATAAAATTACCGAAATTTAGCTACAGGAATTAAACATAAAATAACAGCAAAATGATAAAAGTATTCATAGCAGGCGCCACAGGCTGGGCAGGCTCAGAACTTAGCAAAGGCATTTCTATTAATAATAGAATGCAGCTGGTTGGAGCATTGTCCCGTAAACACAAAGGTCAAAATTTGTCCGATATATTACATTTGGAAGATATTGAAATTCCAATTTTTGACGATATTGAAGAAGCACTTTCGGAAGTTGATTTTGACGTTTTGGTTGAATATACACGTCCAGAAGTAGGAAAGAGAAACATTATCGCAACGCTTAAAAGAGGTAAAAGTGTTGTGGTGGGGACCTCTGGATTAACCAATGAGGACTATGCTGAAATAGAAAAAACAGCAGCAGATAATAATACATCAGTTTTAGCTGTAGGGAATTTTGCCATAACGGTTGTACTGCTACAAAAATTTGCCGAGATGGCCGCTAAATATATCCCGAACTATGAAATTATAGATTATGCCCACCAAGATAAGATAGACAGTCCAAGCGGAACAGCAAGGGAACTGGCATATCGGCTGTCCCAAATTCAAAAAGCGGCGGTTCATGTTTCAAATGATGAACTGCTCGGAGATGCAGCAAGCCGCGGTGCTAACCTGTATAGTGTGCAGGTACATTCAGTGCGGCTTCCAGGGTATGTTATTTCCATTGAAACAATATTTGGACTAAAAGATGAAAAACTTACCATTCGACATGATTCAGGTGCCGGAGCAGAACCTTATGTGCAGGGAGCTTTACTTGCTATTGAGAAGGTAAGGACGTTTAAGGGCTTGAAACGAGGGCTGGATACGGTAATGGAGTTTTAGAGGCAGACCTAAGCAAATAGTACTTACATTAGACTAATATTATAATAACAAATATACAATCGATTTCTATAAACTATCTAAAAACAGAAGTTTGAAGATACGATTTTATATAAAATAGTTTCAGATTAATAATCCTATCATATATACAATGAAGTATTTAAAAGTAAGCGATATTCATAAAATACATTATGAAGTGTGTGGAGATCCAGATGCAGAGGCAATATTGTTTGTCCATGGAGGACCCGGTGCAGGATTTTCAGACCAAGACAAGCGTTTTTTTAATTTCCAGAAACAAAAAGTTATATTCTTTGATCAAAGAGGCTCGGCCAAAAGCATTCCATTTGGTTCGATTATACAAAACACTACCCAGGATTTAATAAATGATATTAATAAACTTCTTGATTTCCTAAATATTGATAAGGTTACTGTTTTTGGTGGTTCATGGGGCACAACCCTTAGTTTGGCATATGCAGTCCAAAATCCTTATAGAGTTAAAAAATTACTGCTGAGAGCAATATTTTTAGGAAATAAAGAATCTATTGATTACTACCTAAATGGGGGCATTCAAGAGAAGTTTCCTCAAATATGGAAAAGATTTAGGAAAAATGTCCCTACTGATTTTCAAGGTTCGATAGCTGAATACTATTTAAAAAAAATGGTAAACGGATCAAAGGAAGAAAAAAAGTATTTTTCATATGAATGGGCTTTTTATGAAATTTCAATCTTTAAAAAGGATATATCGAATAAGGAAATTGATTCTATTTTAGAAAATATACCCTATGAATCCCTTTCCATTTTGGAAGCACATTATTTAACAAACAATTGTTTTTTAGACGAAAATTATATCTTAAAAAACGTAGAAAAGATAAATCATATTCCTACCAAAATAATTCACGGAAAACAAGATGCAATTTGTCCGTTAAAATTTGCGGTTGAACTACATTCTGCATTAATAAACAGCGAACTTTTTATTGTGGAGGCAGGCCATTCTGATTCCGAACCAGAAATTGAAAAAAAAATAATACAAATAATAAAAACATTTTAAATTGGAGCGGATAACTTTTTTGCCACAAAAAGTCAAGGCGGTTTTTAGGGATCTTTTACCCATCTCAGTACGTGGCAGAATCGTGCCACTTGCTGTTTTTGAAAACCAGAAATTTAGCAAAATCAAACCCTAGGAAGTTTAGGATCGAATGTATGAGCCTGCCGAAAAATTACTGGCTTATTTAAAAAAGATTAAAAAACAAAAAAAATATTAATAACCGATAAATACAAAGTATATCACTTAATCTTAAGTTGTAAAATATATCTTTCAAAATAATAAATATATTAAAAAAACAATCTTACATTTAAAGTCCTCAAAACCAGCCAAATGACAAAGAACGGTATAATCCTAATAGTGGAAGATGATCAAGATGACAAAGAGATTTTAGAGGAAGTAATTATTTCTCTTGGTAATACAAATAAAATCATATGGAAACTTAATGGAGAAGAAGCACTTTCTTACCTATGCAGCAGTGATGAAAAAATGTTGATCATTTTTTGTGATATCAATATGCCCATTATGAATGGACTGGAATTAAAACGTCTTATAGATGCTGACCCGGTTTTACGAAAAAAGAGTATTCCCTTTATTTTTTATTCTACTGCGGCCTCAGAACAGGCTATTGAAGAAGCTTACACTACTCTCAGTATTCAGGGATTTTTTAAAAAAGAAAATGACTTTCATAAAACAAAGTCAATAATCAATGTAGTAATTGAATACTGGAAGAACTGCGTTCATCCAAATACGTAGAAAATTAACATTACCTTCTGTGTTTAGCAATAAAAATATCCTTTTATCAAGTTCTTGCCATGATCAGGAACTCCAACCACATTTTAAATTTAAAGCTTAAAGTACTTAATTTCCTAATCACATTACTTTAAAAAGCAAATAAACAGTTGTTATACAGCTGCAAATTCTTTGAAATTGCGGACTATTATTCTACGAAAATTGATAATTGATCAATTTCTCAGTTCAAAAACCTCTTTATAAACGACAGAAAAGCATACAGATCAATCGACAATAAGGTCATCTGCCCTGTTAAATTCAAATTTACCATTGTTATTAATCCAGCTCATATCAGCCCATAGCTGTCCGTTTTCAGCATCATTGGAAAAATTAGCTGGACATCCATTAAACCCGAGTGCACCCCATACGCTACACATATTATTGACTCTTTTTTCGCCCAAATTTTAGATTTGACAGATGCCAAAAAACAAATATTAGGTCTTTAAAGAATGAAATAAAATACGGTAAGTAATAACACATTCTTACCACTAATTGGTCGAGCTGAAAAATAACTGAAATAAATTGTAAGGAATTATTAATTATTCATACTAAGCTGACAAGGACGAAAAGATTAGAATAACGTATAAACATTGTTAACTAAATAAAAAGCATGGAAAATTTAAGAAAGGATGATTTTCATCTGGATGCGGGTAAAGGAATTGTACATCTTGTAAATTAGCATTTAGGATATTTAACAATGTTTTATTTATGAATTACCAGACACTTCCATCACAGGAAACTATCGATAAGCTTTTTGAAAATCTAAGGCAGCGCAATTTTATTCCTCATTTTGCGGCCTCGAAAGAGGATGCCCTGGCAAAAGTCATATCGGTTATTCCTGCCGGATCAGAAATAGCAACGGCTTCTTCTGTAACACTAAAACAAATAGGCTTTCTCGATTTACTGCATACAAGGAAACATGCATGGAAAAATTTCCGGGATAATATTTTCACAGAAATTGATCACCTGAAGAAAGACGAGTTACGCAGGGAAAGTGTCTTGGCTGACTATAATATTCAAAGTCTTCACGCTATCACCGAAAGCGGACAGCTAATTATTGCTTCCGGCATGGGAAATCAACTCTCAGCGATTGCTTATGCCAGCCGACATCTTGTATTCGTTGCCGGCTTACAAAAAGTGGTTCCTACACTAGATTCCGCTTTCGAAAGGCTGAATGAATTCGTGCTTCCGTTAGAGAATGAAAGGATGAAACGCATGGGTTTTAAAGAAGGCACAACTTTGGGGAAATATTTGGTTTTTGAAAAAGAAATTCGGCCGCGCCAAATTCATATAATTCTTGTTGGCGAAGTTTTAGGGTTTTAATTAAATATGGTACTATTGGAATATCGAAAATTTAACCAACAATTAAATAATATATAAAATGAAAGCAATTTGGAACAATAAAGTTATCGCACAAAGCAATAACACCGTGGAGGTGCAAGGTAATGCGTATTTCCCGCCGGATAGTATCGTAAAACAATACTTCTCAATGACTGAATTACATACTACGTGTCCTTTGAAGGGCGTTGCAAGTTATTATAATATTAAAGTGGACGGCGATGAGAACGTAGAGGGTGCCTGGTTTTATGCCAATCCAAAACCTGGGTATGAAAATATTACGAATTATGTCGCTTTTTGGAATGGGGTTAAAATAGAAGATGAGTGATGAGAAGTATTATCTTTTATCGTACTTAAATAATGGATATCATCAATTTAGGAGGAATTAAAAGATGACTATTTACGAAGTAACTTTTTGGGCTGCGGCATCAGTTCTAGGAATAATTGTTGGAGCGGTTATAGGGCTAAATATCAAGTTTAACCACCACACAATCGCAAAAACGATGGCTCTTGCCGCTGGATTGTTAATTGCGGCTGCAACTATAGAATTAGCAGTAGAGGCTATTGAAGATGCTCCGCTAATTTATGCAATAATTGCTTTTCTAATCGGGGCTCTTGGTTTTAGCTTTGGTAATGTACTCCTTAGTAGCCGGGGAGCAAAAGACAGAAAACGTTGCGGAGAATGTGTTGCACAGCCTACCGAAGAGGAAAAGCCTGGAAGTGGATTAGCAATAACCCTTGGAACTGGAATGGATGCAGTTCCAGAGTCCATAGTCTTAGGATTAACACTTTTTACTAATGGGGTAGATCTTCCTCTTATTCTTGCCATTGCATTGGGAAATTTGCCCGAAGCTATTTCTGGTTCAGTAGGAATGCTGCATGCTGGTAGAAAAAAAAGTTGGATTTTCAAAGTTTGGGGTGGAGTTGGTTTCGCTAGTATTTTGTTGACAGTTTTAGGATTCTTTCTTGCTCAAAATATTTCTGAAACGATGGTAGGTTTATTGCAGCTATTTGGTGCAGGAGCTTTAATTGCAATGGTTGCAGAAACATTAATTCCAGAGACTTTCCATGGTACGCCTAAGTATTCAGGAACTATAGTTGCAATTGGATTTGCATTATTATTAATTGTTAATGTTTTGACAGAATAAATATAATGTAATACTTATAACCGCTATTGGTTCTGTCGCATCTGTCGAACGTAAATCCAGTTATTAATGTTTTGCATAGGCTATGGTAGCAAGGAAAAGAATGATTTAATCATGGTTTTACCGCGCCGGGTTCTGCGGCTATTGCAATGGGGTGAGTTTCCGAAGCGACATGTTTGCTTCATGTGCTGGTTTGGGGAGGAATCGCAAAAAAGCTTTTTCCGCAGCTCTGGCAGTTGGCGAATGTTGCTTCGGCCATTTGCCAACACGAGTTCATTAACAACAAATAGACATCATGGTAAGCCATAATAAGCATTTTAAAAATTTTGAATCTCTTGCGCAGGTTCCTGCTGAACAGCTCGAATGGTTACAGAACCAGAGCCGCCTGAGGCATTTTGAAGATGGTGACTTCATTGTCATTCAGGGCGATCCAATTGATGGCCCGTACTTCGTTATCGACGGGCATGTACGTCTATTTAGGGATCAGGGTGCACATAAGCAGGAAGTTATTCCGGCTGCCGCAGGGGCAATATTTGGCTACCTTCCCTACTCGAGAGGCACGCTAATCACCTTCTCCGCACAGTCGAAGGGAAAAAGCAGTATCCTTCATTTTGATATAGCCAAAAACCGCGAGATGATAAGGGATCATTTCGAACTAACCCAAGCTCTTGTCCACCAGATGAGCAACCGTGTACGTGATTTTACAACATTGGAGCTCCAGACAGATAAAATGGCAGCATTGGGTAAACTCGCAGCAGGCCTTGCTCATGAGCTTAACAATCCCGCCTCGGCATTGGTAAGCGACTCTGTGTCGCTGCGCCAGCATCTTCGTATGGAACCCCGCGCATTTAAAGATCTTACATCGCTTCATCTGGAACCGCACCAGGTTGATGGCGTAAATGAAGTATTGTTACAGATCATGGCTGAATACAAACCCGGCGGATTAACCTTGAAGGAACGCCTTAAAAAGGAAGAGGTGATCGCAGGATGGCTTGAGAAGCATGATATTGGTAAAGCAGAAGAAATGTCGGAGGTATTTACCGATTTCAATATTAACTGTGACCACCTCGATTCATTTAAGAATTTCCTGCCCCCAGCTGGCCTGAACACTATTTTCAACTGGATCCTTAACGTACTGGTTACAGAAAAGATAGTTCTCGATATTCAGGTGTCATCCGGTCGCATAGCCGAGCTGATCAAATCGGTAAAGATCTATACGCACATGGATCGCGGAACGGAGAAAACAATGATCGATGTCCACAACGGCATCCGAAATACCATCAGCATCCTGGGTTATAAATTCAGGAAGGAAAATGTAGCGCTTTCGGAAGTATATGGTAAAAACCTGCCACTGCTCAAGGCGTATCCGGGCGAGCTGAACCAGGTATGGACCAACCTTATCGACAATGCGCTCGACAGCCTTGAAGGAACACAAAACGGAGTAATTACCATTTGCACGGAAATAGACCTTGAATTCATAAAAATCACAGTTGCCGACAACGGTCCCGGAATACCCGAAGACATACGGCTCAATATTTTTGATCCTTTTTTTACAACAAAAGAACTGGGAAAAGGAACAGGAATGGGACTCGAAACGGTGCGGCGGATCGTATTGAGGCACAAAGGATTGGTAAAAGTATTCTCTGAACCTGGGAACACAAAATTTGAGGTATGCCTTCCAATTAATGGCAATATAGATGAATAACATATGGAAAAACCAATAATTTTCTCAATAGATGATGACCAGCAGGTTTTAAATGCAATCGGCCGGGATCTCAAAGCCAGATATGGTAACCAATATAAGATACTCAGCACCACTTCGGCGGCTGAGGCGCTCGAACGTGTTAAAGAACTGAAAAATCAGGCCCGCGCTATCGCGATGTTTATTTGTGACCAGCGAATGCCGATGATGGAGGGTGTTGAGTTTCTCGAACAGGCTTTAAAGATTTACCCCGAAACAAAGCGGGTATTACTCACCGCCTATTCTGATACCGACGCTGCTATAAACGCGATTAACCGCGTACAGCTTGATTATTATCTGATGAAGCCATGGGACCCGGCTGAAGAGCGTCTATATCCCGTCATCGATGACCTGCTGCGAGACTGGCAGGGTGGATATCTTCCGGATTTTAAAGGTATAAGAATAATTGGATACCAGTACTCACCTTTGTCTCATAACCTCAAGGATTACCTTGGCGGCAACCTCATCCCCTATGCATGGCTAGACGTAGAGCGGAACCCCGACGTCCGTAAAATTCTTGAGCAGAACAATCTGACCGACCTTGACTTGCCAGTAGTGATACTCGAAGATGGAGCAATTTTAAAAAAGCCTGACATCTTCACCCTGGCTTTACAGCTAGGTTCTAATCCTGAGATTTCTGCAGAACTATATGATGTTGTTATTATAGGAGCAGGCCCTGCGGGACTTGCCGCAGCGGTATACGGGGCTTCAGAGGGGCTTCGTACATTGGTTATTGAGCGCAAGGCGCCAGGCGGTCAGGCGGGTACAAGTTCGCGTATTGAAAATTATCTAGGCTTCCCATCGGGGCTAACAGGTGCCGACCTTTCGCGAAGGGCGATCAGCCAGGCACGACGGCTGGGCGCCGACTTTATTTCACCTAAGGAAGTAGTGTCGATAGACCAGATTGATAATTACAAAAGTATCACGCTGGCCGACGGATCTAAAATTATCAGCCGGGCTGTCATAATTACTACCGGTGTCGACTACAGGAAGCTTGACACCAAAGGGGTGGCCAAATTTACAGGGGCCGGGGTGTATTACGGAGCGGCCATCACAGAGGCATCTGCCTGCGTTGACAAAAATGTGTATATTGTAGGTGGTGGGAATTCCGCCGGTCAGTCTGCAGTCTATTTGTCTAAGTACGCGAGCCGGGTTTATATTGTGATCCGTAAGGATTCGCTTTCGTACACTATGTCTTCTTATCTGATCAAACAAATCGAAGAGCTGCCAAATATCGAAGTGCTGCCCGGAACAGAAATCCAGGAAGCCTTGGGTGAGAAGTATCTCGAGAAGCTCACCCTGTGGAATATTTCCACTGGCAGCGACAACTGCTGCGATGCGGCCGCGCTGTATATTTTTATAGGTGCCAAGCCCTATACCGACTGGCTTGGCGAAATTATTCATCGTGATAGCAAAGGTTTTATAATTACGGGAAGTGACCTGAAAACGGATGCGAACTTTTGTAATAACTGGAAAATAAAAAGAGATCCATTCCTGCTTGAAACCAGTGAGCCGGGAATATTTGCAGCCGGTGATGTGCGCTCGGGCGCAATGAACCGTGTCGCATCTGCTGTTGGCGAAGGCTCAATGGCGATTTCATTTGTGCATAAATACCTAGCTGAAACTTAAGCAATAAGGAAATTATCATGGCTAAAGAAAATATTCTTTACAAAGAGTTAGCATTCCTTTTAGATTTATAAACATTCACAACTTGAATGTTTTCAAAATAAGTTAACAAACAAGCAACAATTAAACGTTAAAGACATGGGGATTAATAATTATCTGATAAATTTCAAAAAAAAAATATCAATTATCGCAAGCAGGATCATGGGCTTAAATAATAAAAATCATTCAATAAATAAAAAAAACATAAAGCCCCCTTCATGGGGATCCCCAATCTAAAGGTAAATGAACATTTTGAAATCTAAATACTTCTTACCTGTCAATAGGCTTTAAATCTTCAAGCATCGTTGGGATAAGCTCACTTACTGTGGGATGAATATGCACAGCGTCGCGCAAGAAGGTGTAAGGCTGTTTGGCATACATTAAATTAGTGATGCCATTTATGATTTCATCCCCACCAACACCTAACACGCAGGCCCCCAAAAAGAGATTGGTTTTAACATCGATTACAACCTCCATAAAACCAAAAGTCTCACCTTTTTCTTGAGCACGACCTACTTTTGTCATCGGACGATATCCAACTGCTATTTCATAACCTTTATCAATGGCTTCTTTCTTTGTCATTCCTATCCTGCCAAGTGGAGGGTCAATAAATAATCCATAGGTAGTAATTCTGTCGCTAATTTTTCGTTCCTTTTTCTTAAGCAAATAACTTTCTACAATTTGAAAATCATTATAAGAAGTATGTGTAAAAGCACCCTGCCCATTGCAATCTCCTATGGCAAAAACTCCTGGGACATTTGTCTGACAGTAATCATCGACTTTTATATAATTTCTTTTATCTACTTCGATTGTGGTATTGGTCAATTGCAGTGTATCGGTATTAGGAGATCGGCCAATTGCCAATAAAAGATGAGATCCTTTCATTTCTTTAGTATCCACCACTACAGAAATACCTGATTTATTATTTTGCTTAACTTTAATATTTTGCGCATTAAAAACAAGATTTACGCCATCTGACTTCATTATTTCAGCTACCATATCGCTCACAGTCTCATCCTCCCTGTTTATTATTTTTTTATTACGTTCAATTATAGTGACTTTGCTGCCAAATCTTTTGAACATCTGCCCAAATTCCAAACCGATATAACTGCCGCCGATTATGATCAAATGTTTAGGCAAATCCGTAATTTCTAAAATATTTTCATTGGTATAGAAAGGTACCTCTTGATATTCTGTTGGGACCACAGCCCTTGCACCTACATTGATAAAAATATTTTTTGCCGTAAGGACTTTGTCTCCAACCTTTACTTCGTAGTTACTTAAAAAATGAGCCTCACCATTGTACAATTCAATTTTTTCATTATTCCAAATTGCTTTTTCAATATTGCTGCGGGAATCACTGACCAGCTTGTCCTTACGTGCTTTTATTTTTTTTAGATTCGCCTTTACTCCGGCAGGAATTTCAATACCTAGCTCATCCCCATGAAAAGCATCCCATATTCTTCTGGCACTTGCAACATAGGCTTTAGTTGGAATACAACCGTTATTAACGCATGTGCCACCCAAAAAACTCCTTTCTATAATAGCAACAGTGCCTTCTTTTGACAAGCTGAAAGCTAAAGGGACGCCAGCTTGTCCGCTTCCAATAATAATATAATCAAATTTTTTCATAGTAATTTAGTTTTTAAGAAGTTAGGTGATTTAAAAAAACATTTGTTGCACTATTGCGCCCTAAAACTACAAATGCTTTATAATAAGCAAAATACGTATATTTTTAAATTAAATCTGCATAATAAACAATATACCAAGCTAGATAGATTTTCGCTAAATGTTAACGTTTCTTCCCAAAAATTTTATACTATTAATTTATTTCATTATTTTTTTTATTTTTGAATATGCTTTTAAATAAAAACTTCCCGATACTTGACAATTATACGTACCTCAATACTGCCAATTCAGGATTATTAACCTCAGATATTGCTAATTGGCGACAACAGCACGATTTACAATTTACACAAAATGGAAGCATGTTCAGAATTGAAAATATAAAAGTTATAGATGAGCTCCGGACAAATCTTTCAGATAGCTTTTTTTGCAAAAAAGAGAATACATTTTTAACTCCAAATTTTTCAATAGGCTTTAATACAATCTTAGAAGGTCTTGGGGAAAACCATCACTTTTTAATACTTCAGGATGACTATCCTACTTTAAGTTACGCAATTACCAGCAGGGGTTTTGACTTTTGGGAAGTTCCAATTGATAATAATCTTGAGCAGAATATTTTAGATGCAATTGAGAAATTTAAACCTACTGCTTTTGCTTTCAGCATGGTTCAGTACATCAGTGGACTTAGAATGCAAAGCAATTTCATAAAACAGCTTAAAGTTCTTTTTCCAGATTTGATTTTAATTGCTGATGGTACACAATTTCTGGGCACTACAGTTTTTAACTTCAACAATTCAGGTTTAGATATCCTTGTAGGAAGCGGCTATAAATGGCTTTTGGGAGGATATGGAAATGGATACATCTTCTTATCTGACGATGTAAAAAATAAACTTTATGAAGGCAGAAAAGAAAGTTTATTACCAACTGCCCAATTTATCAGTGGGAGAAATTATTTATCCTTGAGTCTTGAACCCGGACATTTAGATAGTTTAAATTTTGGAACGCTAAACCAAGGGATAAATTATATCAATAATATAGGATTGGACGTTATCGAAAAAACCAATCAGGACTTAGCAAATAAGGCAAGACAGAAATTAAATGCCAAAGGTCTTATTCCAGACTGGCTTATTGAAAGAAAAGAGCAATCCTCCATTATTAGTTTGCCTTTAGAAAAAGGAACTGTTTTAAAACTAGAAGCTAAGAAAATAATTTGTTCTGCAAGAGGAGCTAACACTAGAATATCATTTCATTTTTATAATACTGAAGAAAATTTAAATCAGTTTTTAGAGGCTCTTAAATGAGATTAAATTATCGGATCATGTTAATACTAATCTGCCTACTTTGCAGGTACTTTTTTTGAGACGTTTTTAAAAGTCGCTTCATCATTGGTTTTAAACTCATTGAACGAAATGAGAACTAATATTTGTTATTTGATAAATGCTGATAATAATTAAGAAACATATGAAAAGATAACTGGTCAGAGTAAATACAGTTAATTAGATTACCGTGCAATTTCCATTGTATCATGTTGTGCTGATTCTATTAAATCGTGTCGTGCTCAATCTATTAAATGCTGCTATTCTCTCGAAGAATTTCTTCTGTTTTTTCGGCCAAATTCGCGCCAAATTCGCGCCAAAAGGGATACATTCACGCCAAATTCGCGCCAAATTAGAATAACTCATATCGCGTATTTTTACCAATTCCAATCTTTTTAAAAACCTTTAATTCAATTAATTCATGTAAATCGCGTGTAGCTGTTCGTGCAGAAGCAAATGTTTCTCCTTGATAAATCATATTTGTTATAAAACCATTTTCTTTAACATAGTCAACCGCAGCCATCTGACGTTTATTTAAACCTAAAGTCACTAATAAATCCAGGCTCGTTTTACTCTTATACAAAATAACTAGAACTCCCCCTCCTTCTTCTTTTATTTCTGGTTCAGGCAGACCGTGTTTTTTGCATTCCTCAAGAATCTTAATTGTTCCTCTTCCCCAAGACTCTATTAATCCACCTTTATAAAATATTTGCGCTAAAAGTGGATTTCTAGGATATGAACTATGAGTTTTTTTTAAATCTTCAGGAGATAATTCTTTTGGAAGTGTTCCAAAATTCCATATTTCTAATCTATCGTTATAAACTCTGACAGTAATAGGCGTTGTTTGATAGATTCTATGGACAATTGCATTTAAAAGAATCTCTCTGATAGCCCCATATGGATACTCAGTAGTTTCAATTCTCTGATTTCCATCATAAGAAATAGTTTTCTTAAAGTACTTTTTATCAAGAATTTCCAAAGTAATATCAGCTTGTTCGAAAACATTTACTTCAACTACATCCTGACTTAATAAGTCAGCCCCAGTTTTACCAAATCTTCCGATTTTAATAAATGCTGTAGTAAAAAAAATCAAAGGGTCTACAGCAAACAAAAGTAACCCTGCTCTTTTAATTTTATTGTCACTATCAATTAATCTCAAATTTTTTAGAATATTGAGATAGTTGTTATCTTGTTTGATAAAAGTTAATCTACCACTAACATTAGCACTATTTTTAAAATATTCAATTGCACTTTCGTCAATGTCAGAAATCGAGGAAGTGGGCTCACTTACTTCATCCCAGTTAAGACCAGTCTTTTTAAGTAAAAATTCATTTAGAGAATTCCCTGTTAATAATTGTGTTGTACTTCCACTTCTTATATAGTACTTCCCTTTGTAAGAAATTGGGACAGAGTAAGCATTTACATTAATTTCTATATAATGCTTATTATTATCTGTTAAATGATTTACCTCGCAAATTACACCTACAAGATCTCTAATGCGATTAGGAAGGTTCACAAGAATTTTTTCATAATCTGAAATACCAATAATTTCACCTTTATCATTTATACCAATATAAATCTTGCCTCCATCAGCATTTGCAAAAGCAGAAATATACTCGAAGTACTCATCTCTCCACGATAGTTTCCACTCTATATTTTGTTTTTCAATCATAATGAATTGTTCCTAGTTAGTAAATTCCTTTCAAAGATAAAATATTTAAAGTAGTAAAATATTCAATTCGGTATTGTAAAATAAGGCTTCATAAATGCAAAATTTTGTGTATAGCAGTTTTTTAGGGCTGATTGACTTGAAAAATTTAACACCACTATCATTATTATTGATTTTTTCCATCATAAGCATCAAAGAGTTTTTAGTTGTAAAATATTTTCCACTAAAACAGCATTTTTATAAATTATTTTCCAATAAGAGTAAAAAATAAAAACAACTACAAAAGCTGAAATATTTACAAAGCAGTAGAAAAAGATGTACCATTTGCCTGGGAAATTGAAAAGCAGGAAAAACAGGATTTGATTATTACTGTACATAACCTCAAATATCTATATAGTTTTATATATCTTTCTATACATAACTTCATATTCCTAAGATTTTTTTTCATCGAAGTTTCTTCCGTAATTATTTTCCAATTGCCTAGACAGTATCAGCACAATTTGTTTCCGTATTCTGCTGGTTTATGTGCTAATTGAAATTAAATAAAACTGAAAATGAAAATCTGGACAAATGTTTAAAGCCTGATCAAAAAATACTCCTCCGCCTGTCAATTTATTAGTTCCGATTCATTAAAGCTAGTTTCTTTTTCATTTCGATCAGTTCCTTCTCCATTCTCTCAATTGTTTGTAAAGTTAAATTTCCCGATACATCTTCCTTATCCGCCAGTCTTTCTTTTAATCCCTGCATCTCACGGCCGATAGCCGCCTGTTCGGTTATAGCATACTCTTCGGTCTGCTTTACAGAGGAGTGGCCAAGCATTTCTTTTACAACATGTATAGGAACATCATTTCCCAGGGTTACAGTACTTCCAAAAGTTCTTCTGGCTTTGTGAGTATTTAAAGGACTTGTAATACCACATAAATCTGCAATCTCTTTAAGATATTCATTCATTTTCTGATTTGAGCTTACTGGCAGTACAGAAGCCCTTTCGATACAGAGAGGATGACTTTTATATCGGTCTAATATTTCGACCGCTTTTGGCAGTAAAGGAATATTAATCGGACTTCCTGTTTTTTGTCTTTCTTTTAAGATCCATTGTTCCCCGTCTACACCTGCCTTTATATCCGATCGCTTTAGATTAAAAACATCAATATAAGCTAGACCTGTATAACATTGAAAGACAAAAACATCCCTCACAATATTAAGACGTGGAGTAAAAAACTTGTGCTTCTCAAGAAGTGATAATTCAAAACCCGACAAAGGCTTTTTTGGAACTTTAATTTTTTTTGATTTAAATCGTTTAAATGGATCTGATGCAATAATTTCCTTATCAACTGCAACAAGTACAATTTTTTTAAAATTAGAAATATATTTAAGCGCAGTATTATTGCTTATACTTTTTACGGTCTTCAGATAAAATTCATAATCTTTTACAAATTCAAAATTTAGCTCATTAAACTCCATATCGGAAACTCCATATTTAAACTGCATAAATTCTTCTACATGATTTTTTGATATCTTATAACGAACGTGAGTACCGATGGCAAATTCCTTTTTTTCTACCAAAGCAAGCATTTGATCGTTATGTAACTGAAATTCCTGCATAACTGTATTTTTTGGTTTGGTTTTACCTAAAACGAAATTTATAAGTTTTATACTGGTAACAAATTCCTGCTTGTCTAAAAGGTGATCGGCGAATTTTCTAATTTTTAATTCCAGTGAATTCAAAAAGAAATTTAAAGTTTTTGCATCTTCTTTGGTCCCTACCGCTCTTCCTGTCTTTGGTTCCCACCTGCTTGCACTCCACTTCCGTTTAGTGGACGTCTCCTTAGGAACACCATCAACGTTGACGCGCAGATAAATAAATCTTTCATTTGTACAATTTGCAGAACTCTTCAAAAAGAAGGAAATTCCAATAGTGCTCTCTAACATAATTCAACATTTTATAAGTTAATAAAGTTCGAATTATAACATCAACAAATCAAGACGTAAACCTGCTTTACATGTTGATAACAAACATGTTAGGCTGATTTCTGTGGCAGTTTTTTTGCTCCAGTGAAATTGCCACGAAATTGCCACAAAGTTTTGTGCATTTTTGAAAATATTGGCAGTTAAAAGCGGAAATAAAAAAACCTGCAAATCAGAAGACTGCAGGTTTTATAAGGGTTTAGAACATTTAATGACTAAATATCTAAATCTAAAAGTGAACGCAGAAGGATTCGAACTATATGCCCTCACCCCTTGTAAACGTTGATATTTTAATTTTTAAAATCTTCACTGCCACGGTTTTGCCACAGAAAATCAAGAGATTTTAAAAACTAAATTACGTAAAACAAAAAGAGGATAATCAGTTACGATTATCCTCTTGAGTGATCCCAGAAGGATTCGAACCTTCGACCTACGCATTAGAAGTGCGTTGCTCTATCCAGCTGAGCTATGGAACCATTTTTTTAAAACTTAATGGTAAAGTTTTGTCGGGGTGGCAGGATTCGAACCTGCGGCCTCCTGCTCCCAAAGCAGGCGCGATAACCGGGCTACGCTACACCCCGAAGGCAAAATTTAAGCGGAGAGACAGGGACTCGAACCCTGGCGACGGTTACCCGTCGACAGATTAGCAATCTGCTCCATTACCGCTCTGGCACCTCTCCAAGCTCAAGAAACGTGTTCTGTTTTGCGGTTGCAAATGTAAGACAACATTCCATATCTCACAACTATTTTCGCGCTTTTTTTTAAGTTTTTTTAATCTTTTTTCTAAACCACTTCACAATCAAACGAATAGAATTAACAAAAATTTCATCTTAAATTTAAAATCCAATCGAATTGACGCAAAATTTGAATTTATTCAAATAAACAGTAAATTTGCTAGATAACTAATATTAACAGAAAATGAACAAAAGAGTTGTGATTGTTTCTGCCGTTAGAACACCTATCGGAAGTTTCATGGGTGGGTTATCTACCGTGCCCGCACCAAAATTAGGCGCTGCCGCTATTAAAGGAGCCCTTTCAAAAATTAACCTAGACCCAAAATTAGTTGATGAAGTTTTCATGGGGAACGTAATCCAAGCTGGTGTTGGACAAGCTCCAGCTCGTCAAGCTGCCCTTTTCGCAGGATTATCAGAAGAAGTTGCTGCCACAACAGTTAACAAAGTCTGTGCCTCTGGAATGAAAGCGGTAATGTTTGGTGCGCAGGCAATCGCTTGCGGAGATGCCGAAATCGTTGTTGCCGGCGGAATGGAAAGCATGAGTTTGATTCCACATTATGTACAAATGCGTGCCGGAAACAAATTTGGCCCTGCAACTATGCTGGACGGAATGCAAAAAGATGGTCTGACAGATGCTTATGATAACAACGCAATGGGAGTTTGCGCTGACTTATGTGCAACTGAATACAACATCAGCCGTGAAGAACAAGATAATTTTGCAATTCAATCTTATGAAAGAAGTGCAAAAGCTTGGGATGCCGGAAAATTTGATAATGAAATTGTTCCCGTAGAAGTTCCACAAAGACGCGGCGAACCTATTATATTCTCTAAAGATGAAGAGTACACTAATGTAAAATTAGATAAAATTCCATCTTTAAGCCCTGTTTTTACAAAAGACGGAACTGTAACTGCCGCAAATGCTTCAACAATCAATGATGGCGCTGCAGCTTTAATTTTAATGTCTGAAGAAAAAGCAATTGCATTAGGTTTAAAACCTTTAGCTTACATAAAAGGTTATGCAGATGCCGCACAAGAACCAAAATGGTTTACAACAAGCCCTGCAAAAGCATTGCCAAAAGCTTTAGACAAAGCTGGAGTTTCAATTTCAGATGTTGATTATTTCGAATTCAACGAAGCATTTTCTGTGGTTGGTTTAGCTAACGCAAAAATCTTAAATCTTAATAACGAAAAAATAAACGTAAACGGCGGCGCTGTTTCATTAGGACATCCTCTTGGTTGTTCTGGAGCACGTATTATCATAACTTTATTAAATGTTTTAGAACAAAACGATGCTAAAATCGGAGCTGCTGCAATTTGCAACGGCGGCGGCGGCGCATCAGCAATTGTTATCGAAAGAGCTTAAATAATAATACTTCAAATTAGGAGTTAATTAATTACTTTTAACTCCTAATTTTTTAAACTTATAAATTACCCTAAATGTTCGGAATTTGCAATCTTGCCATAGTACCCGTTCGATCTGAACCTAGCGACAGAAGTGAAATCGTTACACAACTTTTGTTTGGCGAGCATATCGAAATTTTAGAACGCCAAAAGCAATGGGCGCGCATAAAAATTCAGTTTGATGACTACGAAGGCTGGGTAGATTCAAAACAATATCAGGTAATTTCTGAAGAAAACTACAATCAATTAAGCAAAGAAGCCATTATTTTAAACGCCGATTTAATTGATTATATCACTTCTCCAAACAATTTATTATTACCAATTCCGCTTGGTGCTTCCTTAACTTTTTTAAACAATAACGAAATCAATACTTCCAATTTTGATTTTGAAGGAACAAAAACCAGCGGCATAAAACCAAAAAGCGCACTTATAAACACCGCTTTTATGTATTTGAACGCACCTTATTTATGGGGCGGAAAAACAACTTTTGGCGTTGATTGCTCAGGTTTTACACAAATGGTTTACAAACTAAACGGATACAAAATTCATCGCGACGCTTCTCAACAAGCGCTGGAAGGTGAACCTCTAAGCTTTATTGAAGAAAGCGAACCTGGAGATTTAGCTTTTTTTGATAATGATGAGGGAAACATTACTCACGTTGGAATCATTATGGACAATAATTACATCATTCACGCAAGTGGAAAAGTACGTATTGATCGTTTAGACCATACCGGAATTTACAATCCCGAAATAAACAAACACACACATAAATTACGTGTGATTAAGAAAATCATTTAAAAAGACGAATTGCACTAATTATCACAAATTAAAAATCCTTTTAATCTGTGTAATCTTTGGCTAAAAAAAATCGTGCAAATTCGCGTAATCCTTGTTTAAGCACTCAATCGAATCGTCTTTCTAAACTCTGACGGACTATTACCCTTTTGCTTTTTAAAGAATTTATTAAAGTGACTTTCGTCCGTAAAACCAAATTCGTATGCAATTTCATTAATGCGCTTATCGCTGAATTGCAAACGATGCTCTATCAGTTTTGTTTTATAATTACTAATATATTGCTGCATCGTTTCATCGGCATGTTTCTTGAAATAACGTCCTAAATACGTATTCGAAATTCCGAAATAATCACTTATAGACTCCGCTTTAATTTTTTCCGGATAATAAATATTCGTCTGAATATATTGTAAAATATCCATTGCTTTAGCTTCAGTTCCCACATTCACTTGTTCCGGCAGATATTTAGCAATATTTCTGGCAACGATAATAATTAAGGTATTTACCAATTGTTGAATCAATTCCTGATTATAAACATCTTTGTCATTATGTTCTCGACAAATTGCTTCAATCATTACCTTGACTAAACATTTATCAGCATCATTCTTTAAAATACAACCTGGTTGATGATTTGCATTTTGTAAAATATATTCTAAACGCTGAATATTTTCATTTTGAAGACTCGAATTCTTCAAATAAATATCATTAAATCTCAAAAAGAAAAATTTCGTTTTCGTTTCAATAGTAAAATTATGACAATCCTCAGGTGTCAATAAAAACATATGTCCAGCATCATATTCAAAAATATTTTTATTGATACACTGCCTTCCTGTTCCGCTCAAAATGTAAACCAATTCAAAGAAATTATGACGATCTCCAACATCTGGATATTCATCCAATGTTTCAAAAGAAACCGTAAACGGTTCATATAAATTTTCTTTTTTCATAATCTTTAAAGAATCTATTGAAGTTGCAAATGTACCTAAAAAAGACAAAATTATACAATTTTACACTCATAAAAATGGTATAATTTTGTCAAAAATTTGTAAAACGTAATATTTAATATCATGGAATATAGAAAATTAGGCAACTCTGAACTAGAATTATCAACCATAACATACGGTGCATTTGCTATTGGCGGAAATATGTGGGGCGGAAACGAAAAGAAAGATTCAATCGACTCTGTTCGCGCTTCTATCGACCACGGCGTAACAACAATTGACACCGCTCCTTTTTACGGATTTGGCTTAAGCGAAGAAATGATTGGTGAAGCAATAAAATCTTACGATCGTTCAAAAGTACAATTGCTAACCAAATTTGGTCTAGTTTGGGACGGAAGCAACAACAGAAAAGGTGATTTCTTTTTTGATGCAGATGATAATGGTAAAAAAGTGCCAATTTATAAATACTCTTCAAAAAACAATGTCATAAAAGAAATTGAAGAAAGCTTAAAACGTCTTCAAACAGATTATATCGACTTATTGCAAATTCATTGGCCAGATTCAACAACACCAATTTCAGAAACAATGGAAGCCGTTGAAATCTTACTTCAGCAAGGAAAAATCAGAGCTTTTGGAGTAAGTAATTACAACGTTTCTCAAATTCAGGAAGCACAAAAAACAGTTCAAATCGCATCCGATCAAGTTGCGTACAGTATGCTCAACAAAAGTATTGAATCAGATTTACTTCCATTTACAATTGCAGAAAATATCGGAATCATAGCATACAGCCCAATGGAAAGAGGTTTACTTACCGGGAAATATTTTACTGACGGTAAATTAAAAGAAAACGACCATCGTAATGGTTATTTTGGAAAATTTGATCTTCAACAAGTAAAAACTTTAGTAGAAGAACTAAGTTCATTAGCCAATTCAAAACACATTTCAATCTCACAATTAGTTTTACGCTGGACCACTTTACAAAAAGGAATCTCAATTGTTTTGGCTGGCGCAAGAAACGCAGAACAAGCCATTTCAAATGCAAAAGCGATGGATTTTGATTTATCTGTCTCAGAATTAGAATTTATTAATCAAGCAATTTCAAAATTAAAATAATATTTAAACACATAGAAACATAGTTTTAGCAATTTAAAAAAGACGTTTCACTTGCATCAACAAGCACAGTCAACGTAGTTTGTTATTCCAAGGAACGACAAACTTTGAGAACTATGTTTTAGAAACGAGTTTTTTTCCATTCTCTTTCCCAAAAAAGAAAAATCTATGTTTCTATGAGTTTCAAAATAAATCTCAAAAATTAAATAATAAGAATTTGGGTGTGTTCGCCGCGGCGAATCGGGCTTTCGGCTATATCTTTTATTCCGCTATCGCTTCATAAAAGGATACCGCCTCTATCCCTCACACATCACGAATTCATCAGAACAAAACGTAAAATGAAAAAAATATTTATAATCAACGGCAGTCAAAATTTCGCTCACTCAGGTGGAAAATTCAATGAAACCGTTACAGACTGGACAATTGAATTTTTAAAAAGTAAAAACTACGAAATAAAAACAACTGACATCAAACAAGAAATCGATCTTGAAGAAGAAGTAGAAAAATTCGTTTGGGCAGATGTTGTAGTGTATCACACTCCTGTTTGGTGGTTTCAATTACCAAATCTTTTCAAAAAATACATCGACGATGTTTTCACCGCAGGACACAACAAAGGAATTTACAAAAGTGACGGAAGATCCAGAACAAATCCAGACATTAATTACGGAACCGGCGGACTTTTACACGGACGTAAATATATGCTTACTACAAGTTGGAATGCACCCGCAACTGCTTTTACACTTCCGGGAGAATTTTTCGAAGAAACTTCGGTAGATGATGGTGCTATGTTTGGTTTTCATAAAATGAACAAATTTGTGGGAATGCAAAAACTCGACGGATTTCATTTTCATGATGTCGAAAAAGGTGCTACATCTGAAAATATTAGTATCTTTAAATCTGAATACACAAACCATTTAGCACAAATTTTCAAAACCATATAACCATGATATCTATAACTGCCATTATAAAAAGCAAGAAAGAAAACACGCAGCAGCTTCACAGCTTATTGAATGATTTAGTTACCGAAACTAGAAAAGAAGCGGCATGCGTACGCTATGATCTTCATCATGCAGAAAATGTTTTTATTATTTGGGAAGAATGGAAAGATCAAACCGGCTTAGATCTTCATAACAACCAATCTCATTTGCAAGATTTCATCACTAAAAGCGAAACTTTTGTTGCCGCTCCAATTCAAGTTTACAAAACCGCGCAAGTTTTATAAGTTGTTTTTTATAACGCGAATTCACGAATTATTTTTAAAATTTATACTCAAAGTTTTTAAAAATAATTCGTGAATTTACTGCTGAAAGATTATTCATAAAAAGATTAAATTACCATTTCTTTATCCAATAAAATATGAGCCAATATCATCTTGCGGAAATTAACATCGCAAAAATGAAAGGTGTCGACATCAACGATCCTATCATGAAAGAATTTGCAGACAACTTAGATTTAGTAAATACTTTAGCCGAAAAAAGCGAAGGATTTGTCTGGCGCCTAAAAGATGACAGCTACAATGCGACAAACTTGAATCCTTATAATGACGAACAGATCATTGTAAACGTTTCGGTTTGGGAAAACATCGAAACGCTGGAACATTATATGTACAAAACCTTCCACAGCGAGTTTTTAAAACGCCGAAAAGAATGGTTTCTGAAATTCGGAAAAGCACATACAGCAATGTGGTGGATTCCAAGAGGACATATTCCAACACTTGAAGAAGCAGTTGAAAAATTAGATTACCTGCAACAAAACGGAGCATCAGAACTAGTTTTTGATTTAAGAACCAAATTTCCTGTGCCAGTTATCGCATAAATTTTTTAAGCCATAAATTACACTAATTTGTGGCTATTTAATTCCACCAAAAGCACCAAAACACATATTCTTGTGTAAAATTTCAACGCTTTTGAAGCCTACTTTTTTCATTAAATCCAATTGGTAATTCATTGATCTTGGCGTATCTTCTTTTGCAATATAATCAAAGACATTTTTACGATATTCCGCCCCTCCTATTCCTTCTAAATATTCTCCATAGCGCTGCCAAGTATATTCGTTCAACAATTCCGTGTCTTGTGTAATCAAATCCGAAATCATAAAACAGCCGCCCGGTTTTAATAATTTAAATATTTTAGCAAAAGTAGTTTCCCAATCCTGATTATCTCTTAAATGATGCAAAACAGCTCCTGCTAAAATGATATCAAAAGTATTTTCCTCCAAATCTACTTCGCGAATATCACCTTGTTTAATTTCGACTTTTCCATTTGTTTCAACTGAAACTCTTTCAAAAGCTTTATCCAGCATTGGCAAACTCAAATCGACCAAAGTGCAATTTAAATTCGGCACTTTAGACAACATCATTAAAGTGTAATTTCCCGCACCGCAGCCAATATCCAAAACATGAGTAGCACTTGGAACAATTCTTTTAGAAGTTTCCGTAATTAACTCCAACGAAATTTTAGCATCAATTGTAGACAATTGTCCCGTTTCTAAATTCGAAAATCGTTCGACATCATTATCAAATCGTTCTTTGATTTCTGCAGTAGTTGATTTTTTCATAGTCTATGTTTTTTTTTAAATCTCTCGCAGTCCCGATAGCTATCGGGAGCAGATTGAGCGAATCTTTTTGCTATTATTGATCGGAATATTGTAGTTAAGATGATTATTTTATCTAAACTATAATCTGCTCAATCTGCAACCCAAGCGATAGCGGATTAGCAAAGCAAATCTGCGAGAGAGTTCTTTTTTCTTTTTCCAAAATTATCTCTTTCATAAATACTTTAAAAATACTATTTTTATCAATCAACAATACTTTAAAAGTATCATGGAATTACGTCACTTAAAATACTTTTTGGCTGTAGCCGAAGAATTGAACTTTACCAAAGCTTCTGAGAAACTTTTTATTTCACAGCCGCCTTTAAGCCGTCAGATAATTGAACTGGAAGAAGAACTTCAGGCAAAACTATTTATTCGGAACAATAAAAAAGTAGAACTAACGGAAGCTGGGAAATATTTCGAAAAGGAAGTGAAAGCACTCTTTCAGAATTTGGAACGCATTTCTATAAAAACAAAAAAGATTGCCGAGAATGTTTCGGGCGAATTCAGAATCGCCTACATCAGCTCGATTTACTCCTCTGTAATTTCAGAATTAATAAAACATCTGAAATTACAATTCCCTTATGTAAATTTCAAACTTTTTGAAGTATCCACAACCAAACAAATCGACGCTTTAGAACAAGGAAAAATCGAAATGGGAATTATTCGTTCACCAATAAAATCTCCAAAAATACAATCACATTTATGGTTTCAAGATGGATTTTCAATTGTCTTTAATAAAAATAAAATTCAACTGAAATCCGAAAAAGAGATAATGAATTTAAAAGATGAAACTTTCGTGTTCTTTAATAAAGATTATGCACCGCATTATCATGAAGTTTTATTGGAACTCTGCGCCTTTTATGGCTTTACGCCGAAGATTATTCACGAAGCCAATAATATTAATTCAATTGTACAATTAGTCAAAAATGGTTTAGGAATTTCGATTGTTCCGTCCAATATTGCAAAAAACAATCAAGATCCTGAGATTGGTTTTATTGCACTAAAAAAAGTCAATTTACGAACAGATGTTTCGATTATCACTTTAAAAGAAGATGATTCTGAAATTACGAGATCTGCTGTTGAATTTTTGTTGTCACAAAGTCGCTAAGACGCCAAGTTTTTTTTTAGTACGAGTGAAGCGCATACAGTTTGTCATTTCGACGAAGGAGACCCGAGCGACAGCGAACAGGCGAAGCAAATCTCCACGAGAAGCTCCACAAAGATTGGCTTATACTTGCCGAGATTTCTCCTTCGTCGAAATGACAAAAATAAAAGGAAATCCTCTTAATCTTTTTAATCTGTGGCTAAAAAACTTTGCATCTCTGTGACTTTGCGAGATTATTTCAAAAACAATTAGTGGCAACCCAAAAAATCGTTACAATTTATCACGTCTTTCGCAATCATAAAAAGATAACTTTTAAATATCTTAGCAAATTATAATTTCAGTTAAAAAATCAAAATAAAATGGCAGAGCAATCTTCAATTCAGTGCCCGAACTGCGGAGAAAATATCGACGTAAACGACATCTTAAAACATCAGTTAGAAGATAGTATTCGTAAAGAATTTCAGCAAAAAGCTGCTTCTCAGGCAAAAGAACTGGAATTAAAAAACGAGCAATTCGAAAAAGCTAAAGCCGATTTTGAAGCCAAGAAAAAGCAGGAAAATGAACTCTTTGCAGAACGTTTGGAACGTGAGAAAAAAACGGCCGAAAAAGAAATCGGAGAAAAACTAAAAGCCAAACTCGAAGAAGAAAATAAAGACCGCATGCTTTTGATGGAAAAAGAGCTGTCTGAAAAATCTGAGAAACTTCGTGAATTGAATAAAATGACAGGCGAAATTGCAAAACTTCAGCGTGAAAAACTGGAGATGAAAGAGGCAATCGAAGCCGAAGCACAAAAGCAACTAAATGCAACTTTAGTTCTGGAACGCGATAAAATCCGCAAACAAGAAGAAGAGAAAAACGAACTAAAAATAAAAGAATACCAAAAACAATCTGACGATCAAAAAAAGCTGATCGAGGAAATGAAACGCAAGCAGGAACAAGGTTCTATGCAATTGCAAGGTGAAGTAATGGAATTAGCGATTGAAGAATGGCTGGCAAATAATTTTCCACTTGACACTATCGACGAAATCAAAAAAGGCGCGAATGGTGCCGATTGTCTTCAAATTGTCAATACCCGTGAATTGCAAAACTGTGGTTCGATTTACTACGAAAGCAAAAGAACAAAAGCCTTTCAGCCATCTTGGATTGAGAAATTCAAAAATGATATTAGAACCAAAAGAGCTAATATTGGTGTTTTGGTGACCGAAGTAATGCCAAACGGAATGGAAAGAATGGGAATGCGAGACGGAATCTGGATTTGTACTTATGAAGAATTTAAAGGTTTAACTGCTGTTTTACGTCAATCACTAATTCAGGTAAGTCAGGCAGTTCAGGCGCAGGAAAACAAAGGCGATAAAATGTCAATGCTGTATGATTTTTTAACCAGCAACGAATTTCGTTTACAGATTGAAGGAATTGTAGAAGGTTTTACACAAATGCAAAGCGACTTAGACTCAGAAAAAAGAGCTATGCAGAGAATCTGGAAACAACGCGAAAAACAAATCGAAAAAGTAGTTCACAATACTTTAGGAATGTACGGTTCGATTCGTGGTATTGCAGGAAATGCAGTTCAAACTGTTAGAGCTTTAGAATTAGATTTTGTCGAAGGTGACGATGAAGATCCTAAAGAATTATTGGAATAGATCTTCCTGAAAATGGTCAATTCATTGTGTTAAAGGGATTGAAATCCCTCTCTACAATATATTTCGAGCTTTCAGCTCTTAAAAAAAACTCTGAAGGATAGATTTTTATAGCAACGGATTCCAATACTTTGAATACAAAAAATTCAACACAATCTTGTCATTCCGAGAAAGAAGGAATCTCCACATGCTGAGCACGCAACGAGAATCCAATCTTTGTCGAGTTACTTGTGGAAATTCCTCCTTCCTCGAAATGACAAAATTAATCCACCTTTCTAAAAACCAAAAGTTTCGCAGAAGGATTTGACAACGTTAATCTGTTATTTTCAATAGAATAAGTTGTTGTGCTCTGCAGTGATTTTGTAAACTCGCTCTCCTTATTTCCTTGGGGACAAGCCATAAGTGTCGAAAGAACTCTCGTAAATCGCAGTATACCTTTTTCATAAAAAATTTGTCCGCTTATAGCATTACAGCCGCCATAGCCAGAAAATCTATTTTCTGTTGAGTTGATTTCGATTCTAGGCATTTCTTTTTGAAAATCGGAAGCAAAAACTTTATAGCCATTCAGTTCTTCCAAAACCCAGATATCATGAAGACGATAATCAGTATTATACTTTCCGCAGCCTCCAATTTTTTCGGTTTGTAATTCCGTATTATTTTTAATTTCAATCGAAACTTTATAGGGAGAAATAACACCCGACATCGAATCCTGACAATCAACCTGCTGAATTGTAATAGTCGCTGATGTAGTTTCATTACTGGCTTTATACATCTTAACATTCGCATCCATAGCTCTTATGGCGTCAACAGGCGTAAAAACAAGTTTTTCCTTTCCTGGAATCAAAGAAGTAAATACAATATTGTCATTTCCCATTTTTAATCCCCAAAATGGTTCGTTTCCGGTTGCTGTAAAATAGTACTTCATCTCATCTTCCTGAGATCCATATTCAGAAGTCGTTTGTTTATCCGAAGTTTTGCCCGCTGTAGATTTACAGCCTATCGTCAAAGAAAATATAAGCAAAAGCGAAAGTATCCTTTTCATAACATTTTTATTTGAAATATCGTTTTTAACTAAATACGAGTAAATTTCTTATGAATTTACGAATTTTTTCTGAATTACTTATTTAGAATCTTTTCAAATTTGAAATAATTATAAGTACTCCAATTTGCACACATCCGCATTACGTAAAGGATTACGATAAAATACGTATTCAAAATAAACAACCAATACTTAAAAATTAACAATATTACGTATTTACATAAGTATAAATACTTATATTTGCGTAATAATACTTAATTAAAGAAATCATGATTAGAGTAATAGTAGTTGGAAACGGCATGGTTGGTTATAAATTTTGTGAAAAGTTCATCGCAAAATCAGGACAAGAAAAGTATCAGATTACCGTATTTGGTGAAGAACCGCGACGTGCTTACGATCGTGTTCACTTAAGCGAATACTTTGGAGGAAAAACAGCAGATGATCTTTCATTATCAACAAACAGCTGGTACGCAGAAAACAATATTATTCTAAATACATCTGAATTAATTACAGACATTAATCGGGAAGAAAAAACAATACATACGCATTTAGAAAAAACACATACGTACGACTACTTAGTTTTAGCCACAGGTTCTTCAGCTTTTGTGCCTCCAATTGACGGAGTCGAAAAAGAAGGCGTTTTTGTTTACAGAACTATCGAAGATCTTGATGCAATTATGGCTTATGCCAAAAAGATAAAAATAAAAGGCGCAACAGAAGCAGCTGTTTTAGGAGGCGGTTTATTAGGACTTGAAGCAGCAAAAGCGGTTAGAGATTTAGGACTGAATCCGCATGTGGTCGAATTTGCTACGCGTTTAATGCCGAGACAATTAGATCAAGGCGCAAGCGATATGCTTCAATCTAAAATTGAAGAATTAAACATTGGAATTCACCTTAATAAAGCAACGCAATATATTGACGGAAAGGAAAATATAACAGGAATGATGTTTGCTAATGAAGAATTGTTAAAAGTGGATATGTTGGTTATTTCTGCCGGAATAAAACCTCGCGACGAACTAGCAAGAGTTTCTGGACTTGAAGTTGGTGTGAGAGGCGGAATCGTGGTAAACAATCAAATGCAGACATCAGATCCTTCTATTTACGCGATTGGAGAAGCTGCACTTTACAACCAAAACATTTACGGACTTGTTGCTCCAGGTTACGAAATGGCTGATGTTGCGGCTGAGCAAATCTTAAATGGTTCAAAAACCATGAGAGAAACCATCGATATGTCAACACAATTGAAATTAATTGGTGTTGAAGTTGCGAGTTTTGGTGATCCTTTTATCGAAAATGAAAATGTAACTGCGATTATTTATGAGAATAAACTAAGCGGTGTTTACAAAAGAATCAACGTTACCAAAGATTCTAAAACGCTTTTAGGCGGAATTTTAGTTGGAGATTCAAGTGATTATAATTCGCTTTTCCAGATTTACAGCAACGCAATGGCATTACCTAAAAATCCGGAAGATTTGATTTTAGGTTCTCGCGACGGATCTGAAGGTTCAAGTTTAGGAAGTGTTATGGATTTGCCAGATACAGCCGTAATTTGTTCTTGCGAAAATGTTACAAAAGGCGCTATCTGCTGCAAAATTTTAGATGAAAGCTGCGCTACATTTTCTGATGTTGTAAAAGCAACCAAAGCAACTTCTGGCTGTGGAGGTTGTAAACCAATGGTTTCTGATTTGGTAAAAGCCACTCAAAAATCTTTAGGAAAGGAAGTAAAAGAAGTGATCTGCGAACATTTTAATTATAATCGTCAAGAATTATTCGATTTGGTAAAAATCAATAAATATGAGAATTTCTACGATGTTTTAGATCACCATGGAAAAGGCGACGGCTGCGAAATCTGTAAACCAGTTGTAGCATCAATTTTTTCTAGTATTTACAACGATACCGCAAATAAACACGTTACAACTCAAGATACAAACGACAGATTTTTAGCCAACATTCAACGAAACGGAACTTATTCTGTTGTTCCAAGAGTTGCTGGAGGAGAAATTACTGCAGAGAAACTAATCGTAATTGGCGAAGTGGCAAAACAATTCGAATTATACACCAAAATAACGGGAGCACAAAGAGTTGATTTATTCGGAGCACATTTAAGTGATTTGCCTAAAATCTGGAAAATTTTAATTGATAATGGTTTCGAAAGCGGTCACGCTTATGGAAAATCACTTCGTGCTGTAAAAAGCTGCGTTGGAAATGCTTGGTGCCGTTACGGAATGGACGATAGCGCCGGATTTGCCATAGAACTTGAAAACAGATATAAAGGAATTCGTTCTCCGCATAAACTAAAAGGCGGCGTTTCTGCCTGCATTCGTGAATGTGCTGAAGCTAGAGGAAAAGATTTCGGATTAATTGCAGTTGAAGGCGGTTGGAATTTATACATCGCAGGAAATGGCGGAGCGAACCCAAAACATGCCGTTTTACTAGCTGAAAAAATTGACAAAGAAACAGTAATCAAATACATGGACAGATTTTTAATGTATTACATCAGAACTGCCGGTCCGCTGATTCGAACTTCAACTTGGTTAGAAAAACTAGACGGGGGCTTAGAATATTTAAAAGAAGTTATCATTGAAGACAGTTTAGGAATCTGCGAAACACTTGAAACTGAAATGCAGACTTTAGTAAACACTTTTGAATGCGAATGGAAACAGGTTTTAGAAAAACCAAGATTATTAAAACGTTTCAATCACTTTATAAACTCAGATGAAAAAGACGAAAATGCTGTTTTTGTTCCGCTAAGAGATCAAAAAATGCCAAAAGCTTGGTCGTAAACATAATTTTTTAAACACATAGAAACATAGTCCAGAAGCTTCGGGATTGAACTCAAAAAAGGCGTTTCACTTGCATAAATACACATAACTATGTGTTAGAAACTAGTTTCTTTTAATTCTATTTCTCAAACAAAAAAAGTCAATGTTTCTATGTGTTTAAAATAAAAACCACAGATTAAAGGATTAAAAAGATTAAAAAAAAATCGCCTAAATCTGCCAAATCTGCGGGAAAAAAAATTGCTCCAAAAAAAAAGAAAAAAAAAAAACATTAAACGTTTGCTGTCCTTCTTACCCTCTTTTTTACTGCGCCATCAAACTCTATTGATTGTAAAAAGAGGGCTAAGAAACAGGAAATTAAAACTCAATCAAAATGGAAGAAATCTTAAATCAATACGAAACGGTTAGCGCGAGCGATGCAACAATTTGGTTCAAAGCAGGTAATGTAGAAGATTTTCCAACCAATCGCGGCGGCTGTATTAAATACAAAAACAAGCAGATTGCCATTTTTAATTTTGCCCGCCGAAACGAATGGTACGCTTGTCAAAATGCCTGCCCACACAAAATGGAAATGGTACTTTCAAGAGGAATGACAGGTTCTACAAATGATATTCCGAAAATCGCCTGTCCGATGCATAAAAAAACATTCTCATTAGTCGATGGTTCAAACCTAAACGGAGAAGATTTTAAAATTGCAACGTATCCTATTAAAGTTGTGGAGAATGAAGTTTTTGTTGGGTTTGTAGATTAGCGAATATGTAAGATGTGAGAAGTAAAATATGAAACGTGAAATATGGAGATCATACTATTTTTCACATTTTAAAACATTACCTATTACATTTTATTTTTCACATTTCACATTTTCACAAATTCCGTATCTTTGAAATCTATTATCAAACCATAAAATGACTACACCTTTTCAAAAAGCAAGCGAATGGATTGATGCTGAAAACGCACAAGATCCAAATATAGAAACTGACCAAAACAAAGAATATCCAAAAGAATTATTGTATTCAAACAGGATGTACGAAAGATTGATGCAGTTCGAACCAAATGCATCTGAAGCAATACAAATTGCGTCAAAAGCACAACACATCTGTCGATGGAAAGTTGCCCGCGAATCGTATCCAATGGATCGCGTTGGTTATTTGAAATGGAGAGAAGAACTTAAAAAATTCCATGCAAAAACAACTGCCGAAATTCTTGTAAAAGCAGGTTACGATCAAACTTTTATAGATCGCGTTTCATTTTTAATAGAGAAAAAACTACTTAAAAAAGATCACGAAACACAATTATTAGAAGATGTTATCTGTCTTGTATTTTTAGAATATTATTTAGATCCTTTCGTTCATAAACACGATGAAGAGAAACTAAAAAACATCATCAAAAAAACCTGGGATAAAATGTCGGATAAAGGACATCAGGAAGCCTTAAAAATCAACTATTCTGAAGAAAATCTAAATCTTATAAAAGCATCTTTAGGATTGTAAACTGACTTTATGAAGAAAAGCAATCAGGAAGAAGACAAAATCACTTTCAAAAATTTACGACGACTGTATTTTTTTGCGCTTCTTACTATCGCTGTAACTATAATTATCAGTCAGATTTTAGTACAATACAATCTAAATCAGCAGTTAAGTGATTCTAAAATCATAAATTTTTCAGGAAAACAACGAATGCTGAGTCAGAAAATCGTAAAAGAAGTTCTGATTCTGCAGTATGTTTCTAATAACGCTTCTGCAAAGCAAATTCCGCATTTAAATGACGTTTTATCACTTTGGAAAAAGAATCAAAATGCACTAGAAAATGGCAGTGACAGTTTAGCTTTTCCAAAAGAAAAATCAGAAACACTTTCTAAATTATATCTTGAAATAAACCCGATTTTCAATAAAATTGCAAATACAACCGACTCGTTTTTGTTGAATTTAAAGCAGAACAAACAAGCTGCAGAAAATCAAAAACTAGTAAATGTAATTTTAGAAAATGAAGGAATCTTTCTTTCTAAAATGAATCAGATTGTAACCCAATACGATCTCGAAGCGCACGAAAAAGTAACCGAACAACGCCGAATAGAATACTGGATTTTTGGGTTTACACTTTTGGTATTGCTTTTAGAATTCCTTTTCATTTTTAGACCAACTAATAAAAAAATTGAACGATTAATTGCCAAGCTTTTATCTTCCGAAAAGAAAGCTTTAAAGCTTGCATACGATACTGAAATACTTAGCGAAATCAAGGAAAATTCGGTTAAAGAATTAAAGTCGCTCAATTATGCAATGGAAAACACACTGCTCTATTGCCGAATTGCACCTGATGGTTCGATCATTCATATTGGCGAAAAATTTGCCAAACTTCTTAATTATACCAAGTTTTTATCCAACAAAAAATTCTCTGAAGTCTTAACTACAGACGAAAAAGAACAAACCAATTTTGATCGTTTGATATTTGAAAAACAACGAAGCGGCTGGCAAGGCGAAATTAAAATTGTTACCAAAGAAAATATTGAAATTTGGCTTGATCTTTCGATGGTTCCGGTTATGATCAAAAAAGACGAATTGGAACTTTTAATCGTTTGTTTCAATATCACTGAACGTAAAAAAGCACAACGCGAAGTCGAACGTTTGAATCTTGAAAATAGTACTGAAAAAATCAATCAGCAAAAGATCATTTCGAGTAAAATTGTTGAAAATCAAGAAAATGAACAAAACCGAATCGCTAAAGAAATTCATGACGGAATTGGTCAAATGCTGACTGGTTTAAAATTTAGTTTGGAAAGCATCAATTTAGATGACAGAGAAAAATCAGAACAAAAAATTGAGTATCTAAAAAAGCTTTCACTAGACATTATAAAAGGTGTCCGCACGGCAACTTTCAATTTAATGCCGCCCGAATTAAGCGATCACGGAATTGTTTCTTCTTTGGCAAAACTTACGCAGGAACTTTCAAAACTAACTGGAAAAGAAATTCTTTTCTACAATAAAACCGATTTCAATCAGCGATTAGATTCTTTAATCGAAATAAATATCTATCGCCTAACTCAGGAAGCGATCAACAACGCCATAAAATACGCCGAATCATCGCATATTATTGTACAGCTTTCACACAGCGAAACTTTACTAAGTATCATAATTGACGATAACGGAAAAGGTTTTGACATCAATGCCGTCGACAAAAAACGAAACAGTGAATCTGGAATGGGCTTATTGTTTATGAAAGAAAGAATTCAATACATTAACGGCCGTGTTTTCATCAAATCGATACCTGGCGAAGGAACCAGAATTACCTTCAATATCCCGATTCTCAAAGGAGAAAATTAGATAATTTGATAATTACTTAAACTTCGAACTTCCATTTGTCATGCCGAGCGAAGTCGAAGCCCACTCAAAGTAAATCGACAAAATCATCATCACATTTTTCTAATTGGCAAAATGGCTAATTATCTAATTTATCATCTCGACAAAGGAGACTCGAGTGATAGCAAATAGGCGGAGCAGATCTTCGCAAGTAGCGCTACAAAGAGTCCCGCTTTAGATTATGGAGCTGCTTTGCGCGGACTTCGACTCCACTCAGCCTGACAATACCGTAAGTAATTGGAATTTGAGATTTGAATATTCTGAACTTAATTTTCTAATGATTTTTTAATATTGGACTGTAGAATTTCGCAAATCGGAATTTACTTTTAAAAAAAGTACGTATATTAGCGTCTTCTTTATAGATGAATATACGTAAAAAACCAAAAATCTAATTTAAGTAAACTATGAGTAATATCATTCGTGTAGTGCTGGCAGACGATCATGTTTTTGTAAGAGATGGAATTAAATCTTTACTTGAAAATGAAGCAAATATTGAGGTCGTTGGTGAAGCAATTGATGGTGCCGATGCACTTGATGTTGTTGCCGAAAGCAAACCAGATTTACTTATAGTAGATATTCGTATGCCAAATTTAACAGGCATCGAGGTAGTAGAAAAACTTAGAAGCGAAAATAACAACGTAAAGATTATTATGCTTTCTATGCATGAATCTGAAGAGTATGTATTAAAATCTATAAAAGCGGGTGCCGATGGTTATTTGCTGAAAGGTTCTAGTAAAGAAGAATTCTTGAAAGCCTTACACACAGTGGCTGCCGGCGGAAAATATTTTAGCGGCGATATTTCTTCTATTCTAATAAGTCAGCTTACAAATTCGTCAACATCACTAGAACCTAAACAAAATCTAAGTGAAGAAATGATGATTACCAAAAGAGAAAAAGAAATTCTGACTCTTTTATTATCTGGAAAAGGAAATAAAGAAATTGCTGAAGCGCTTGATATCAGCAAACGTACTGCTGAAGTGCACCGTTTTAATCTGATGAAAAAGTTGAAAGTTAAAAACTTAATGGAACTTTCTAACAAAGCTGCTGAATATTCACTGATTTAAAATTACGTATTAATACGTAATTATTTTTCAAAAACTGCGTTTTAGCATCTTTTAACTAAGTTATAGTACTTATTTTTACATAAAAATATAAGTGCTATGAAAACTACAAACTCATTATCTCAATCACACAAAATTTTATTTTTGAACACATTGGCCTTTACGGTGTGTTTTGCCTGCTGGACATTAAACGGGGTTTTAGTAACCTTTTTGGTCGATAACGGAATTTTCCATTGGAGCGTTGTTCAAGTTGGATGGCTCTTAGGAATTCCAATTTTAACAGGCTCAATTATGCGCTTACCAATTGGCATGCTCACAGATAAATTTGGAGGAAAATATGTCTTTTCACTTTTACTGCTGCTTAGCTCAATTCCGCTGTTCCTCCTTCCCTATGCCGACAGTTTTTTTATGTTTGCTCTACTTAGTTTCTTCTTCGGAATGGTAGGAACTAGTTTTGCTGTAGGAATTGGTTATACTTCAATCTGGTATCCAAAAGAATGGCAGGGACGTGCTTTAGGAATCTTCGGAATGGGAAATGCGGGAGCTGCAATTACCACTTTTTTAGCGCCTTCATTATTAAATCATTTCTCTTTAGAAGATTCGCAAAATGGTTGGAAAATACTTCCAATTATCTACGCCTTTTCCCTTGTTCTAATTGGAATTGCTTTTTTAATTTTTGCTAAAAACAAAAAAATTGAGAACCATACAAAAAGCGTTCGTCAAATGCTTGGTTCACTAAAATCAGCTAGAGTTTGGCGTTTTGGAGCTTATTACTTTTTAGTTTTCGGTTGTTTTGTTGCATACTCGCAATGGCTGCTGCCCAATTTTATGAACGTTTATCAAACCAGTTTAGTTATGGGCGGATTATTTGCCACAATGTTCAGTCTTCCTTCTGGTGTAATCAGGGCTTTTGGAGGTTATTTATCAGATAAATTTGGTGCGCGAAAAGTTATGTATTGGGTTTTGAGTACTTCTGTTGTTTTAAGTGCTCTATTAATGGTTCCGAAAATGGAAATCACGACTACAGGTCCTGGAGTTCTTGCAACAAAAAAAGGAACTGTAACTTCTATTGCAAAAGATAATATTAAAATAGGTGAAACCGAATTTGACATTACACAAAAACAGGAAAACAATTCTGAAAATACAATTCTCCCAACTCGAACATCTTGGCAGCAAGTTGTTGTAGCACAGAACCAAACCGTAAAGAAAAAAGAGCTGCTGGCAAAAGGAATTACTGTAATAAAATTCGCTGCTAATATGTGGGTATTCTTAATTTTAGTAATTTTAATCGGAATTTCTTGGGGAATTGGCAAAGCAGCAGTTTACAAACATATCCCAGAATATTTCCCTACAGAGGTTGGTGTTGTTGGAGGTATGGTTGGAATGATTGGCGGTTTGGGAGGCTTTTTAGGCCCAATCATTTTTGGATACTTGCTGACCGCAACAGGAATTTGGTCAAGTTCATGGATTTTTATTTTACTATTCTCGACCGTTTGTCTCGTTTGGATGCATTATACAGTAACTAAAATCATGAACGAAAAACAACTGGCTTTGGCAAAAGTAATAGACAGAAAATAAGCGTATTAAAAGTTTAAAAATAATTATCAAATATGATTAATATCACTAAAAATAAAATCATTATAAGATAAATTTGTCTTTTATTAAACCATCATAGATATGAAAAAAACTAGAATAATTCTATCCTTACTTTTTCTAGGATTTAGTGCTGCCATGCAAGCACAAGAATTTGATGCCAACTTACAATTAAGACCACGTTTTGAATATCGAAACGGATACAAAACTTTATTACCAGAAGGTCAAGAAGGAACTTCACAAATCTCACAGCGTTCTCGTCTAAATTTAAATTTTAAGCAAGATGATTTGATTGTTAAATTAACTTTTCAAAACATTAGAACCTGGGGAGATGTACCAACCACAACCACAGCTGATAAAAATGGAGTTGCCATTTTTGAAGCTTGGGCACAATACAACTTTACCGAGAAATGGAGCGCAAGAGTTGGGCGTCAAGTACTCTCCTATGACAATCAGCGTATAATGGGTGAAATCGATTGGTTGCAACAAGGGCAAAGTCACGATGCAGTACTGGTTACTTTTCGTCCAAAAAACCAGCAGCTTGATATGGGATTTGCATACAACTCAAATGCAGAAAATATAGTACAAACTCCATACACTGTTGCCAACTACAAAGCTATGCAATATGCTTGGTACCATACATCGTTCAGTAATTTAGGCGTAAGTTTATTAGCCCTAAATACTGGATATGAATATGCCAACGCCGACGCAAAATTATTGGTAGATTACAAACAGACTTTCGGAACCTATTTAACCTATAAAACAGGTAAATTAGATACAAATTTCTGGTTATATGGACAAACTGGTAAAAGCACAGACAAGCAGGTAAGTGCATGGAATGCCGCCGGTTATTTAGGCTACAACATTTCTGATGCCTTTAAAGCTGGTTTAGGTTATGAATTTTTATCTGGAAAAGATACAAATGACGGCAGTACAGTAATTAAATCGTTCAATCCTATATTTGGGACGAATCATGCTTTTAATGGTTATATGGATTATTTTTATGTTGGAAATCACCAAAACAGCGTTGGATTGCAAGACGCTTACCTAAAATTAAGTTATAATGTCAAAAAATGGCAGTTTACATTAATGCCGCACGTATTTTTATCTGCCGCTGATGTTGTGACCCCAACAAATGAAAAACTTGATTCTTACTTAGGAACTGAGGTTGATTTTACTGCAGGTTACAATTTCAAAAAAGACATTACGTTAACTGGAGGTTATTCTCAAATGTTTGGTACAAAAACTTTAGAGTTCTTGAAAAACGGAGATGCCGGTCATACTAACAATTGGGCTTGGTTAATGATTTCTGTGAATCCAAGGATTTTTACTTGGAAGAAATAAGAGATTTTTAGAAATATAAATTTTACAAACTACCCTTTTTCGATTTTGAGAAAGGGTAGTTTTTTTATTAATCACTATTTTTTTACTACATTTGAATTGAGAGTTTTTATTTACAAATACTTCCTGCAAACTTTATAAACTATAAAATTATGTGTAAAGCCAAAATATTATTTGTGCTGCTTTTTATAAATAGTATCCTCTATTCTCAAGAAGAATTAAAATTGTACAAAAACATCTATACTACTTCTGATGCTTTAAAAAAAAGCGGGCATATTTTAGATTTAAATAAAGAAATTTTTATTCAAGCAAAGGAATTAGATCAACAACATCCTTCAAAATACTTTGAAACTGCAGCAAATTATTTAAATAAATCAAAATTCAATGAAGCGTCATTTTTATATTACACTGGTTTAATGCGTTTTAAATATTACAATTCTTCAAATCCAGATTATCAAGAGAGCAACGATGGCGCATTATTAGGCTCACTAAAATATGCCATTGGCGAACCAATAAATATGTATCTGAAAACTGATATTAATAATTATATTTCTATCTTAGAAAAAGCTGTGGAATATTGTAAAAACAATGATTTTAATTTTTATCCAAAATCAAAAAGTCCCGAGAACTATAATAATCAGTTAACTTCATGCTTAAAACTAAAAACTGACTTAGAAAATAATAAAACAAAATATTCAGACCTTTGGAATGAAGAGACAAAAAAAATCAAGATTTCTTTAAAAATAAAATAATCAAATTTATAAATAATGAACAACTGGACTCAAAGATGGGATGACCGCTACAGCAACGAAGAATTTGCATATGGCGAAGAACCCAACAATTACTTAAGAGAACAAATTCAAAAATTAAAGCCCAGCGCTATTCTTTTTCCTGCCGAAGGCGAAGGACGAAATGCCATTTTTGCTGCAAAATTGGGTTGGAACGTTTCCGCTTTTGATATTAGTGAAGAAGGAAAAAACAAAGCTTTAAAACTTGCTGAAACTAACAATGTTTCAATTGATTATCAAGTTGGCGAATTAGAAACGCTGGATTTCAAAGAAGAACAATTTGATGTAATTGCCTTGATTTATGCTCATTTCCCTGCAGAAATTAAATCCGGAATTCACAAACAGCTTGATAAACTATTACGCAAAGACGGTATTATTATTTTTGAAGCTTTCAGCAAAAAACATTTAGAATATCTTGCAATAAATGATAAAGTTGGCGGACCAAAAGATATTGAATCTCTATTTTCTATAGAAGAAATAAAAAGTGATTTCTCAAACTATGAAATCATAGAATTAGAAGAAAAAGAAATCCAATTAAACGAAGGTTTATTCCATAACGGAACGGGTTCTGTAATTCGATTTATTGGCAGGAAAAAATAAGTATTTGTACGTAATCATTTTAACACATAGAAACATAGTTTACCCTTCTTAAAAAAAGGCATTCCACTTTACAAAAAGAATATAGCTATGCGTAAAAATCCTATGTTTCTATGTGTTAGAAAGTTTTAAAAATATTTATGCTCCATAATTTCAGAGCGTAATTTTGAAACTTCCAAAATCCCAATACGTTTTCCAACCGTTTTTATTAAAGCTTCTTTTTTAAGACTTGAAATAACCCTAATTGCTTGCTCTTCGGTTGTTCCTGCAAAATCCGCGATTTCTTTTCGAGAAAGATCAATATCAATTAAATCATTGATTTGTCCGAATTTGCGATGAATATAAAGCAATAAATCAACCACACGTTCACGAACATTCATATGTGCAATTTTGCGAATGTTGTTTTCACTTTTATTCAATTCATCGGCATAAAAAAGCATTAAAGCATAGGTAAGTTCTGGAATATGCTGTAAAATTTCCAGCATCGTTTCATTGCTAAAATTACACAAAACGGTATCTTCCAAAGCATAAGCACCAATTAAATACTTTTTTCCAGTTCCAAATCCGCGAAAACCAATAATATCTCCACTTTTCGTTAACCGTACAATTTGCTCACGTCCGTTAATTCCCGTTTTTACCGTTTTTGCTTTTCCCTTGCAAATAAAATAAAGCCCTTGCAAAGAAGAACCTTCCACAATAAACTGATCCGATTTTTTGCAGACTATATTCTGTTTCTTAGAAACGTAAGTATTCATTTGTTCTAAATGTAAATGTTTCTTGATAAAACAATTTTCATTGGCACAAGAATAACAAAGAGTTTGTTCTTCTTTCATGAGTCCTAATTTTTATCGGATTAAAAACTAATTTGTTGCTGCTCATTTTATTGCATCAAAAATAAAAAAATAAATTCGAAAAATAAGTATTTATACGTAAAAATACTTATTTTTGTATAAGTGATTTATCTAGATCACTGCAGATTCAGGAAATAGTATCTAAAAAAAAACTGTAATGCAAAATACCAAAATCAAAACTACCTGTTCTTATTGCGGCGTTGGCTGCGGCATAATCGTAACCAACGATGCTAAAAACGGCGTTATGGTTGAAGGTGACAAAGATCATCCGGTAAATAAAGGAATGTTGTGTTCTAAAGGAATGAATCTGCATTACGTAGTCAACGATACTTCTGACCGAATTTTATATCCTGAAATGCGAGGCAGCAAATCCTATCCGCTCGAACGTGTAAGCTGGGATACTGCTCTAGACCGAGCTGCGGCAGTTTTTTCTTCTATTATAAAAAAACATGGTCCAGACAGCGTTGGATTTTATATTTCGGGACAATGCTTAACTGAGGAATATTATCTGGTAAATAAACTTGTAAAAGGTTTCTTGAAAACCAATAATATCGATACTAATTCAAGACTCTGCATGAGTTCCGCCGTTGTGGGTTATAAAAAAACTTTTGGAGAAGATTCTGTACCAATTGCGTATGATGATATTGAATTGGCTGATACATTTCTAATTACAGGCGCAAATCCCGCTTGGTGTCACCCTATTCTATTTAGACGGCTTGAAAAACATAAAGAGAAAAATCCAAAAACGAAGATAATCGTAATTGATCCGAGGCGCACTGATACAGCCGCTTTCGCCGATTTGCATTTACAAATTCTTCCCGGTTCTGACATTATTTTATATCATGCTATTGCCAGACGTATTATTGAAAAAGGCCATGTTGACCATGATTTTGTCAAAAACAATGCTGAAAATTTCAAACAATATAAAGATTTAGTACTTAGTACGTCACTTGAAAAAGCATCCAAACTATGCGGAATATCAGTAAACGATATTAAACTTGCCGCAGATATTATTGGAAAAGCTAAAGGATTTATTTCACTTTGGGCTATGGGATTAAATCAAAGTGCAGTTGGCGTTGACAAAAATACGGCTTTACTGAATTTATCTCTATTAACAGGACAAGTTGGAAAACCAGGTTCTGGTCCATTTTCATTAACGGGTCAGCCAAATGCTATGGGCGGACGTGAAGTGGGCGGAATGGCGACCCTTTTGGCAGCGCATAAAGACATTGCAAATCCTACACATCGCAAAGAAGTGGCTGATTTTTGGGGAGTTGACGAGATTTCAGACAAACCAGGTTTAACGGCAACAGAAATGTTTGAAGCTTTAGAATCAGGAAAAATGAAAGCTGTTTGGATTATTTGCACAAATCCATTGGTTAGTTTGCCAGATTCTCGTCGAATCGAAAAAGCACTTCAAAACGCTAAATTTGTAGTGGTTCAGGATATTTCGCATAATGCTGACACAGCAAAATTTGCCGATTTGCTTTTGCCGGCTGCCGGATGGTTAGAGAAAGATGGAACGATGACTAATTCTGAACGCCGTATTTCTTATTTGCCAAAAGGAATTAATGCGCCTGGAGAAGCACTTCCTGATATTGAAATTTTGATTCGTTTTGCTAAAAAAATGAATTTCCATGGTTTTGATTTCAATAACGCCGAAGAAATTTACAAAGAGCATTGTGCGCTTACCAAAGGCACTAATATTGATATTTCATTTTTAAATTATAATCGTTTAAAAACCGAAGGCACTTTTCAATGGCCGGTTCCAGATTACGGACATCCGGGAACACCACGATTATTTACTGATAAAAAATTCTATACGCCTTCTGGAAAGGCGATTTTTAACCTGCCTGTTTCAATCGAAAATACATCGGTACAACCCAATTCCGAATTTCCTTTTATTTTAACTACGGGACGAATTCGCGATCAATGGCATACAATGACCAAAACGGGAAAAGTTTCGAGATTATTAACCCATATTCCAAGTCCGGTTTTAGAGATAAATCCAATTGACGCATTTAAAAATGAAATTAAAAATGGTGATATTATTACCGTTACAAGTAAAAATGGCGAAGTTCGAGTAAAAGCAAAAGTGACCGATTCTATTAAAGAAAAGGTACTTTTTCTTCCAATGCATTGGGGAAAACAACTTGAAAATGATTTGAATAGAACAAACAATTTAACGAATACTGTTGTAGATCCGATTTCAAAAGAACCTGATTTTAAATACACGACGGTTTCGATTAAAAAATATGTAAAACCCTTTCAGAAAATTGCAATTGTTGGCGCCGGCGCAGCTTCATTCCGATTCATTCAAAATTATCGTGAATTTAATACTACAGATGAAATTATTGTTTTTTCGAATGAAATAAATCCGTTTTACAATCGCGTTTTATTGCCCGAATATATGACGGGAGAATTCACTTGGGAACAGCTTTTAAAGGTTAAAGACGGCGAAGCATTAAACAAGCTTAATATTACTATGAAAGCTGGAGTTGCTATTAATAAAATAGACACTAGTGCAAAAACTATAAAAGATAGTTTGGGCGAAATACACACTTTCGATTCTTTAATTCTAGCAACTGGAAGTCGTCCTTTTGTTCCAGAAAATGCACAACTGCATCTTCCAGGTCGATTTACCGTAAGAAGAAAAGAAGATGCTGACCGTTTAAAAAAACATCTAGACAGCACCAATCTTCCGCCGGAAGAACAGCATGTTGTTATTATTGGCGGAGGTTTATTAGGGTTGGAATTGGCTGCTGCTTTAAAACATAAAAAAGTAAAAACTACTATAATTCAGAGAGCTTCGCGTTTAATGGAACGTCAGCTGGATCGAATTTCTAGTAAATTATTAGCCGAAGAAGTACAGCTTCGTGATATTCAGATTTATTTTGATAATGAAGTCAGTACCGTTTTTGAAACGGATAATGAAAACGAAATTGAAATTGCTTTAAAAAGCGGTAAAATCATAACTGCAAATGCAATTGTTTATACGATTGGAACAATTCCGAATATCGAAATTGCGAGAGAAAGCGGTTTGGCTTGCGGGCGCGGCGTAAAAGTCAATCAATATTTACAAACTTCAAATCCTGATATTTTTGCAATTGGAGAAATAGCGGAATTCAATAATAAATTATTCGGAATTACTTCTGCCGCTGAAGAACAAGCAGATATTCTGGCAAACTTTTTAGCGGGCGATATCAGCAGTTATTACAAAGGTTCGATTTTAATGAATATTTTAAAATTAGAAGACATAAATCTGTGCAGTATTGGAGATATTACAATTCCAGAAAACGATGATTCGTATGAAGAAATTGTTTTTACTGATTTGAAAAAACGTTATTACAAAAAATGCATTGTAAAAGATGATCTCTTAGTTGGTGCAATTTTAATGGGAGATAAGAACGAATTTGCCGAATTCAAAACGATGATTGAAAGCAAAATCGAATTATCAGACAAGCGAAATATGCTTTTAAGAGGAAGTTCAACTGCAAAACCTGTTTTAGGAAAATTAGTTTGTTCCTGCAGTCAAGTTGGCGTAGGAAATATTGAAGAAACCATTAAAAGCGGTGTGAACGATTTTACCGATTTATGCAAAAACACGGGTGCAGGATTAGGATGCGGAAGCTGTAAAACGGAGGTTAAAGAGATATTGGCGAAATGTAAAGTTTAAAAAAATGTTTCAAGTTTTCTTTGTTTCATGTTTCAAGTTGCGTACAGTATGTCATTTCGATCCCGAGGCTTCGGGAGAAGAGCTACACGTAAAAGGCTTCGACTTCGCTCAGCCTGACAAACTCAAGAAAAACCTGAAACCTGAAACTTGAAACTTGAAACCTGAGACTTGAAACCTGAGACTTGAAACCTGAAACAAAGAAAACTTGAAACAAAGAAAACTTGAAACAAATAAACACATGGAATTGACAAGATTAATAGTAAAAGGCGGCGTTATTTCGCCGGGAGAACTACTAGAAGTAGTAAACATTGCTTTAGACGAAGGTCTGGATTCTATTTCTTTTGGTTCAAGACAGGATATTATTTTCCCAAAAGGTTTTAAATCTTTAGATAAAACAACTTTGGGAAAACATCATTTTGTTTATCCAGATCAAAAAAGCGGGAATAATATTGTTTCTTCTTATGTTTCTACTGATATTTTTAGAAATACCAATTGGCTGACAGGAAATCGATTTTTGTATGTTTTAGAAGAATTTAAAGAACAACCCAAACTAAAAGTAAACATTACAGATCCAAAACAACAGTTGGTTCCTTTATTTACAGGACATTTAAACTTTATAGCTTCAGAGCATGAAGATTATTGGTATTTATATATCAGGCTTCCAAAATGGGAAAAGATGGAGGTTTATCCGGTCTTGATTTATACTTGGGATTTAGCGAAGACATATTACGAAATTGAGAAAATTACAGACGAAACCACACTTGATATCGAAATGCTTTTTACGCTGATAAGCGAAGCTTTAGACACTAATAATCGAACAATTGACAAGCCTTTAAATATTCCGTTTTATCCTTTTCCTTATTATGAAGGAATGAACAGAATGGGAATCGATCAATACTGGCTTGGGCTTTATTGGCGAAATAATTTATACGATTTAGATTTCCTGAAAGAAATGTGCGATTTGTGTTTTGAATGCAAAATTGGAAAAATATGTATCACGCCTTGGAAATCGTTCATCATAAAAGGAATTCCGAAAGACCGAAAACTAGAATGGGAAAAGTTCTTAGGCAAACGCGGAATTAATGTTCGTCATTCTTTATTAGAATTAAATTGGCATCTGCCTGTTGCTATGGAATGGGCTTTGAACTTGAAAACATTTTTAGTTCGTACACTTGATCAATTCGATATCAGCACTTATGGGCTGAATTTTGGTATTTCAGAATACAATCGTGACGGACATTATTTTACTTCGATTGTTATCGAAAAAAATGAACTTCCAGCGGCTTTAGAATCCATTAAAATTAGAGATACTTACAATGTTTTGTTTGCGAAGAATTTTGATCCAAATACACGAGAATATATCGTTCACTCTCAAGATATTGACAAACTTGAACTGCCAACTATTCTAATCGAATTAAGCCGAAAATATTTTGATGAACTCGGAAATGCAACAACTGAAACTACTGAAAACCCACAGAAAAAGGAAAAACCACAATTGGATATTTACCAATGTCAAGAATGTTTAACGCTTTATAAACCCGAATATGGAGATGAAAGTCAAGGCATTCCGAAAGGAATTTTATTTACAGATTTAGGCGAAGATTATTGCTGTTCTTTATGTGAAGCTCCAAAAAGTAATTTTAAAATTTTGGAGATTATTAAAAATTAGCCTTTTCACTAGCACTATTTAGAAGCAATTTACTTCGTTATTTCACTAGTGCTCCTGCCCTGCTGTTCAATACATCTTTTGGAATTCTTGATCGTTATTGGGAACAACACAATAGAATGTCTCTTTCTTCAGGAATAGAGCATTTGTTTTCACTTGACTTTATTTGAAGTTTCCTAATTCCTAATTCGCAATTCATAATCACACCTCATTTTTTCATGTAGAATTGTTAAGAGATTTTGATTATAAATTTCAAGCAAAAAAACAAATAATTCACTTTCAACCACTTAATATTAATTTTTATAGGAAAACTTAACATTGAGTAACTTGTTTTATAATTATCTTTACTTAACTGTGAATTAACAATTTAGTTACATTACTAACGATAAACTTACCTAAAAGCGCATTTAATATGGAAAACAAACCCGAAGAAAGTACCCCGGAAAAAATCGATTCTGTAAAACCTGAAGCTGTTAAACCAGTTGCAGAAAACGCAAAACCAGAAAATACTCCTGTTAAGAAAGCTCCAGTTCGCAAAGCTGCACCTGCAAAAACGACAGCAGCAAAACCAACTGCGACAAAAGCAACTGCGGCAAAACCTGCTGCATCAAAGCCTACAACAACCAAGGCTCCTGCTGCTTCTGTTACAAAAGCTGCCGCAACACCCACAGCAAAAGCACCTGCTAAAGCAGTTGTAAAATCTGCAGCAACGACTACGCCAAAACCGGCTGTACGAAAAGCACCAGCAAAAAAAGTATTAACTCCTGCAGCAAAGTTAGAAGAAAAAACGACAGTTGCTGCAACACCAATTACTGAACCTAAAAAAGAGAATACTAACCAAGCAGTTAAAACTGAAAAAGATAAAGCTGCTAAAAAAGCCAAAAAAGTGAAAGATAAAGAAAAGGAAAAAGAGAAAAAGAAAGCAGCTAAGAAAAAAGAAAAAGCTAAAAAAGATAAAAAGAAAGAGAAAGCTAAAAAAGCAAAACTAAAAGCGAAAGCCAAGAAAAAAGAAAAAGCTAAAAAAGCGAAAGAAAAAGCTAAAGCTAAAAAAATCGCAAAAAAGAAAGCGAAGTCTCAAAAAAAGGCAAAAGCTAAAAAGAAGAAATAATTATTGAGAAAGGTTTAACTTTAAAAAAGTTGAACCTTTTTTTTATTTCTGAGCTCTTACACTCAGTTTGTCATTTCGATCCCGAGGCTTCGGGAGAGAAATCTTCGCAAGTAGCTCCATAAATAAGATCGCCAATCTTTGTCGATTTACGAGTGTGATTTCTCTCCCGAAGCCTCGGGATCGAAATGACAAGATTGTGCAAAAAGACTTCGACTTCGCTCAGCCTGACAATTCACACTTCACACTTCACAATTCACAATTCACAATTCACATTTCACAATTAAACTATCCGCCAATTGCAATCATACTGCGATTATCAAAATGTTTAGCAGGATCATTCATTTCATCAATCGTCACCATTCCTGCTCTGACTTTCTTTTTACTTTGAATAGATGTTTCAATTAAATTCATAATTGATTCTCCATTTCTAAAAGGAGTCAATAAATCAGTTTCGGAATTTGAAAAAAGACAGTTTTTTATTTTTCCGTCAGCAGTTAAACGGATTCGGTTGCAGCTGTCACAAAACGGATTTGTAATCGAACTTATGATTCCGAAATCGCCTTGAAAATCTTTTATTTTATAATTCCTGGAAGTAAAGTTTTTCTCGTCTTCTAATTTTTGAATTTGATCTGAAGAAAAAGTATTTCCAACCAAAGATAAAATCTCATTTTGTGAAACCATTTTACTTCTGTCCCACTCGTTTCCTGCAAAAGGCATAAACTCAATGAAGCGCACAGAAATAGGCAGAAACTGCGTTAGTTTTACAAAATCAACAATTTCATTATCATTAAAACCTTTCATTAAAACCACATTTACTTTTACCTGAAAATCATTGTTTAAAAGTAAATGGAGGTTATCAATAACTTTCTCAAACTGATTTCTAAGCGTTACAGCATGAAATTTAGACGAAATCAAAGTATCTAAACTCAAATTGATCTTTTTGATTTTAAATTGCTTTAAAACGGCAATATGACGGTCAATTAAAATTCCGTTTGTCGTGATAGAAAGCGAAATATCTAAAGAAGCCAATTTTGAAATAATCTCAGGAAAGTCTTTTCGAAGAAGTGGTTCTCCTCCCGTTAATCTAATTTTATCAACACCATTTTTCACGAAAGTTTCGGCGATACTAAAAATCTCTTCAGCAGTCATTAAACTCGCTTTTGAAGAAAGCGCAATTCCGTCGGCTGGCATGCAGTATGTACAACGCAGATTGCATTTTTCCAACAGCGAAATGCGCAGATAATTGTGTCTGCGTCCAAAACCATCCGTCAAAATAGTATTAGAGGCTGTCATGATTTTTTCCTTTTAAAATATGAAAAACGTGCATTACATGCGGAAACACAGCATCCATCGATTCTCTCGCTCCGTTTGTAGAGCCCGGTAAAGCCAAAACTAAGCTTTTGCCCAAAGTTCCCGCAACAGTTCTAGACAACATTGCGTAAGGCATTCTTTGCTGTCCGTAATCACGAATTGCTTCCTCAATTCCTGGAATTCTGCTTTCTAATATTGGCGACAAAGCTTCTGGGGTTACATCTCTCGGTGATAATCCCGTTCCGCCCGTAAAAATTACCAGCTGATTTTCTTTGGCGTAAGCTTTTGTTCTTTCCTGAATAATATCTAATTCATCAGGAATAATTTCATAATGCGAAGTTTCAACTCCGTATGAATCTAATTTTTCTACGATTATTTTTCCGGATCGATCTTCTTTATCGCCTGCAAAAATGGAATCAGAACAAACAAAAACTGCCGCTTTTATAACGTTTGGAAATTTATTTTTGAAAGAGGATTTTCCGCCTTCTTTAGTAATCAATTTGATAGTCGAAATCTCGATTTCTTTATCAATTGGTTTCAGCATATCGTACATCGTCAATGCTACAATTGATGCTCCGTGCATAGCTTCAACCTCAACTCCGGTTTTGTAAACGGTTTTTACATTAAAGATAATCTGAACTTCTAATCCTTCAATTTTATATTCTACGGAAGTAAATTCAATTGGAATCGGATGACAATCGGGAATGGATAAATGCGTGTTTTTTACCGCAAATAATCCAGCTGTTTTTGCCATTTCGAGAACATTTCCTTTTGGCACAAGATTATTTACCACAGCATCAATTGTTTCTTGTTTACTGACTTTTACAATTGCCGTTGCTGTTGCTTTTCGTAATGTGCTTATTTTATGCGTAATATCTACCATTAACTATTTTGTTTCCAAGTGAATGTATCGTTTTCAAACATTTCTTTACCAAAAATTGGCACGTCGGTTTTTATCCAGTTTACGATGGTTTCTGTGGCTTCATAAACTTGTTTGCGTCGTGTTGCCGAAACAAACACAAACAAACAGATTTCACCTGCTTTTACAACGCCTAAACTGTGATAAATGTGCATGCAGGTTAAGTCGAATTTAGCAAAAGCTTTCTCGCGAATTGTGTGCAATGCCTCATTTGCCATATCGGTGTAAGCCGAATAATCAATTGCAACAACTGTATTATCGTGAATTACATCGGCACGAACTTGTCCTAAAAAAATATTGTGCGCCCCAATTGTATGTTTCGATTGGTGTTTTGCGATTGACTCCGCAATAAATTCAGGAGAAATTGGTCCTTCTACAAATACATTTTTACTCATTTTTTATATGTTTTTTTTGCCACTGATTACAGGGATTAAAAGGATTTTTACTTGCTTTGTCAGGCTGAGCGGAGTCGAAGCCCGAGTCCAATTGGAACGCCCTTCGACTCCGCTCAGGGTGACAACCTAAACAATAATCTGTGACTATATTTTTATTTCTTCTTTCAATAAATTCTTCATTGCTAAAACGCCTCCCGCGATACTTTTCACATTCTTAAATTGATGTTTTTGAAATACCTCAACTGCCATTTTACTTCTGATTCCGGATTGACAGAAAACATAGATCATTTGGTTTTTGTCAATTTTTTCGATTTCATTTTCCAAAAGCATTAACGAAATCTGAACTTGATTTTTTAAACTGATTTTTGGCAATTCATCACTATTTCTGACATCTACAAATAAAACAGAATCATTGTTTATTTCCTCTAAAACTAAATCAAAACTTATTTCTGCAACCTCAGATTTATTATATTTTTCTTCGAATGATTCTCTGCTTATTGACTGAATATCACTTTTGTCAAAACCATATTTTTGCTGTTCGTTGTTCAAAATATTGTAAACCAATATTTTTCCGTTCAAAACTTCTCCGATTCCGAGAATCATTTTTAAAACTTCATTTGCTTGAAGCAGACCGATGATTCCCACCGAAATTCCAATTACTCCCGCATCTTCACAATTCAAAGCATTATTATTTTCATCGGGATACAAACATCTATACGTTGGTCCGTTTTGATAATTAAAAACAGAAACTTGTCCCTGAAATCTAAAAATAGATCCATAAACCATTGGTTTATTAACGACAAGACAAGCATCATTTATTAAATATTTTACTGCAATATTATCTGTTGCGTCAACAATAATATCATATTTTTCAAATAATGAAATAGCATTTTTTGCTGATAACTTTTCAGAAACCGCGTTTACTTTGACTTCAGAATTCAACTCAGAAATCATCAATTTGGCTTCTTCAGCTTTTAATTTTCCAACTGATGAAGTTTTATAAATAACTTGTCGGTGCAGATTTGAAATTTCAATTGTATCATCATCCACAATCCCAATTTCACCAACTCCCGCGGAAGCCAAATACGGTAAAATCGCTGCGCCCAAACCACCGGCACCAACAACCAAAACTTTAGATTTCAGCAATTTGTACTGACCTTCGTCTCCAATCTCTGGAAGAATTATTTGTCTGTTATATCGGCTTGATGTATTCATTCTTTTATCCTCCTGCAAACGGCGGCAACAAAGCCACAACATCGCTTGTCTGTAATGTAAAATCTGTTGTTTTTGAAACTATTTTTTGGTTTACAGCAACGCTGAAAGTCAGAGATTCGAACTCATATTTTTTGTTTAAGTCCTGCAATAGTTTTTGCAGTGATACTTCAGAAAAAGATAACTTTTCGAATTCACATTTTGTCTTTTCGGCTACAGCTCCAAAATATTTAACTTCAATCATTCTTATAAATTTAAATTCTGAAAAATAAATTCATCATCAAAATGTTCCTGAAAATACGAAATCCAGCTTGAAGTATTTCGTACTACTTCGCCAATCACAATAATTGCAGGCGATGATATGTTTTTTTCAGATACCAATTTAGTAATTGTATCAATAGTTCCAATTACTTTTTGCTCTGAATTTTTCGTTCCATTTTGAATGATGGCAATTGGCAGATTGTCATTTCTATTTTCTTGATAAATAGAAATAATTTCGTCCAGTTTATGCATTCCCATTAAAATAACTACCGTTGCTGCTGATTTTGAAGCTAACTGAACATCTTTTGAGAGTTTATGATCTGAAGTTGTTCCGGTAATTACCCAAAAACTTTCGGCAACTTTTCTTTGTGTCAAACTAATTCCTACTGAAGCAGGAACACCTAAAGCTGATGAAATTCCAGGTACAATTGCGGTTTCAATTTCAAATCGCTCTGCAAATTCAATTTCCTCACTTCCTCGTCCAAAAATAAAAGGATCGCCTCCTTTTAACCGAACAACATGTCCGTGTTTTTTTGCCATTGAAACAATCAAATCATTAATCTGATCTTGTGTGTAAGCGTGACAGCCCAATCGTTTTCCAACAAAAACTATTTCAGCATTTGATGCATATTCCAATAATTCCTCGTTAACCAAAGCATCATACAAAACAACATCGGCACTTTTTAAAGCTTTAATAGCTTTCATCGTAATCAATTCAACGTCTCCAGGACCTGCGCCTACAATCGTTAATTTTGGTGTTTTCAAGCTTTGCATAATCTTTAACTTAAATTGATATTCAGATCATTTAATTCGTCAGCCGAATTAATATTGGTTAAATGAAAGTTTTCACTTTCTTCTATATTTACAATTTGATGAGGAACTTTCGCAAGTAAATCCATCATTTTTAATTCATTAGAATCGACTGCATCTTTAATTATTGAAATAACTTTTTTTGAATAAATTCCAATTAATGGGTGTATTCTGCTCTCTGAAGCAAAAACAGTAATTCCAGCTTCTTCTGTATGTTTTGAAATTAATTCTTGTAATAATTCAGTTGAAATTAACGGAATATCGCAGCTTAAAATCAGATTAAATTCAGTTTCAGAATGTGATAATGCGGTATAAATTCCACCTAATGGACCTTTTTCTGCGATCACATCAGGTATTTTTTGGTATGGCAGATAATCATATTCTTTTGAAGCCGTAATCAATTTTATCTGATCTGTAATGGGTAAAATCGCCCGAATTATATGTTCAATAAATGGTTTTTCCTGAAACAGCACTAATCCTTTTTCAGACTGCATTCTGGAGCTTTTTCCGCCGCAAAGAATAAATACTGTTGGTGTTTCCATGATTAATTTTGTTTCAGGTTTTTCCTTGTTTCACGTTTCAGGTTGTTTTACCGCAAAGAGCGCTAAGAATTTTTATTCATTATTATCTTTAAAATTAAGTTCACAAAGCTGAAAATTCAATAAGGTTTCAAACTTTAGCTGTGTGTTTTTATTTATACAGCGACCTTTATCTTTATAACTCAAAAATCTTTTTCTATACTCTTTTCTATTTTCTGATTCTAAGAATCTAAAAATTAATCTATTGGTAATAAAGTAACTAATTGCCCTTTTTTATATTCTTCAATGTTCTCGGGAACTATTAGTAAACTGTTTGCAACGGCAAATGTGTTAAGCATTGCAGAGCTTTGACTGTTTAAAACTTCAACATTTGTTTCGTCGTATTTTGCCTTTAAAAACAATGTTTTCCCCGTATTATTTTTAAGATCTGAGTTTAATTTCCTAATTACTTTTGTTTTGTGAATCTCCGAAAATCCAATTCTGCTTTTTATTGCCGGAGCGACATAAATATAAAAATTAGTCAGCGATGAAGCTGGATTTCCAGGTAAAGCAAAAACTAAAGTTTCATCTTTAGAACCAAAAAACATTGGTTTTCCAGGTTTTTGATTGATTTTATAGAATAACTCTTTTACATCATTCTGCAACAATGCTTCTTTTACAAAATCATAATCTCCAACGGATATTCCGCCAGAAATTAAAACTATATCATACTTTTTTAAAATACTTTTTAATGCTTTTTTCGTTGCTTTTAAATTATCTTTTACGCTGTAAACTTTCGTTTTTTTAATTCCGATAGTTTCAAGGGCAGCTTGAAGCATTACAGAATTACTTTCGTAAATTTTTCCTTTTTTCAGTTTTCCGCCAGGTTTTACTAATTCGTTTCCTGTAACTAAAACAGCAACTTTAGGCTTCTTATACACTTCAATTTCTGTGATTCCTAAACTCGCCAAAAAACCAATTGCAGCTGGAGTTATTAAAGTTCCTGCTTCAAAAACGATATCATCTTTAGCGATTTGCTCTCCTTTTGCGCGAATATTTGCATTCTTTACGGGCATTGCCGCTATAAGTATCGAATTTTTATTTGCAATTACATGCTCTTGCATTACAACAGTATCAGCATCATCAGGTACAAATGCGCCTGTAAATATCCTAATGGCTTCATTTGCATTCAATTTTAAATTTGAATGATCACCTGCTTGAGATGTACTTACTATATCATATTGATGCTTTATACTGTGAATAAAAGCGTATCCATCCATAGCCGATTGACGAAACGGAGGCATATGAATTGGAGAAATAACTTTCTCTGCCAAAACGTATCCTAATGCTTTACTAACGGCTATTTGCTGTTTAGGCATTTTGGCACTGTTTGCTTCAATTATTGTTAATGCTTCTTCAACTTTTATCATAAAACGCTATCCTTTATAAGCAAAAAAATACTTATTACAAATATAAGTATTTTTACTTAGTTAAAATCATTAGTACCTATTTTTTTGAATATAAATTTAGGGTAATTCTTTTGAATACTCTCAGAAAAAATCTAACAGCATTTTTTTATGGCAGAAGATCTTGCTTTATTTATTTCTAAAATTACCTTTTGGCAGATAATACAACCATGCAAAACCAATTAAAAATAGGATTGCTGATGCTATGAATGCAGGGATCAATATTTCTTTATTATTGTCTAATGCGTTATTTAATGAGGCGTACAAAAGCCAAATTTGAATGCTGACATTTAATATTAAAATAAAAATAAGTGTCGAAAGTATATTATTCAGCTTATTAGGGTTTGCGCGATTCTGGCTGCGTCTAAAAGTACTCATACTTATAAAATTAAATTATACAAATTAGCTTTCTTTTTTTTCGATATAGGCTTTTACAAAAACAGCATTCTCTTTAAACACAACTTCTAGTTGCGGTAAAGCTCTTGGCGGCGGTCCGGCAATTACATCTCCAGTTTTTGCATCAAATGATCCTTCATGGCAAGGGCAATGTATAATTCCTGTTCCCGGCTTATAAAATACTGAGCACGATAAATGGGTACATTTTTGCTCGTAAGCTTTAAATTCGCCGCTTTCTAAGTGTATTAAAATATACGGAATTGTACTTCCTTCTAATACAAATCCTCTTGTTCCGCCTACGGGAACATCTTCTTTATTACAGATAAAATGTTCGCCCTGCACTTCTTCTTTTGGCAGTAAAAATGCTTTTGCGGTTACAAATCCGCTTCCTACCATTAATCCGCCGGAAACAAAAGTCAGGAATTTTGCAAAATCGCGTCGACTGACTTGAGTTGATTCCTGTTTTTTTATGGGGAAGTCCTTTTTCCAGTTTTGATTTAAATTATCTTCTTTTGACATGATCTGGATTTAATATATTCTTAATTCATTAGCGCCTTTTGGCATCATAATATTGACTTTTGTAGTAACTCTTTCTTGTCCAAAAATAAAATTATTGATTGGTGTACTATTTGGTCTCATTTCTTCGATTTGTTCTCTTGTTCCGTAAAATAATGCTCCACTCGGGCAGACTGTTGCACACATTGGTTTTTTTCCAACGCTGGTACGGTCATAGCACATTGTACATTTCATCATTAAATCGTATTCTTCCATTTTTTTAGGTACTCCAAACGGACAAGCCATTACGCAGTTTGAACAACCTATACATCTTTCTGTACTTGCGGTATGAACTACGCCAAATTCATCTTGCGAAATCGCATCAGCTGGGCATACATTGGCACAAACTGGGTCTTCACAATGCATACAAACTTGCACAGTAGTTTGTATTGTCGAGGAGCGTTCTACATAATTAACACTTATCAGAGATTCCTGTCCGTTTGTTTCGCATTCTGCACATGCCATTTCACAGGCTTTACATCCAATACAGCGTTGCAGATCTACAAAAAACTCTTCGTTTCTATTAAAATTGGTTAAATTCATAAGTCTTCTTTTATAGATTAAACACTTGCAAAAGCATCAGATCCAGCAGAGGATGGTGCAATTTCGCCAAGCGGATTTAATGAACAGGCACAAACTTTAAATTCTGGCATTTTAGAAATAGGATCTAAAGTTCCAATTGTTAATTGATTAGCCGATTTAATTCCCGGCCAGTGGTATGGTATAAATACAGTATCTTTTCGGATGGTTTCAACTATGTTTGCAGGAAAAACTCCTTCTCCTCTTCGGGTTAAAACTTTTACCAATTCACGTTGCTTAATACCATATTTCAGAGCCAGCTCAGGATGAATTTCTAACAGCGGTTCAGGAAATTGATCGACCAGCTTACCTATTCGGCGGGTTTGTGTTCCGCTCAAATATTGAGAAACCACACGACCTGTCGTTAGTGTTATTGGAAATTCTTCATCAGTAACTTCTCCTGGAAGTTTATATGGAGCAGGATTAAAATGAGCTCTTTTATCTGGAGTTGCAAACACTTTGTCTTCCCACAATCTAGGTGTTCCGGGATGATCATCTGTTGGGCAAGGCCAGAAAACGCCCATATTATCTTCTATTTTTTTATACGATATTCCGAAATAATTTGCTGTTCCGCCATTAGATGCAACACGCAATTCATTAAATATAGCTTCACTATTTTCATAAGTAAACTTATCTTCTACTCCCAATCTTTTTGCTAATTCTAAAAATATTGAAGTATCTGTTCTAGCATCTCCAGGAGGTGTCACAGCTTGACGAATTCGGATAACTCTTCCTTCTGCCGATGTTGTAGTTCCTTCTTCTTCTTCTTGCAATGATCCAGCTAGAACAATATCTGCATGACGAGCGGTTTCATTTAAAAAGAAATCAATACAAACGTAAAACTCTAATTTTTCAAGTGCTTCTCGCACATAATTATTATTAGGCAATGATACTAGCGGATTAAAGCAAATAGAAAGTAAACCTTTTATTTCTCCTCTGTGTATAGCATCAATAATTTCATAAGCCGATAAACCTTTTCCTGGCATATCTTTTTCATCAATTCCCCAAACTTCTGATATGTATTTACGATGTTCTGGGTTTTCAATATCTCTATTTCCAGGTAATTGATCACATTTATGACCATGCTCTCTTCCTCCCTGTCCATTTCCTTGTCCAGTAATTGTTGCATATCCACAGTAAGGTCTGCCTAATCTTCCTGTTGCCAAAACTAAATTAATACAGCCTACTACATTATCAACACCTTTAGAGTGTTGCTCTATCCCACGTGCGTGAAGCAAAAAGCTTGTTTTTGCTTTCCCCCATAACTCAGCAGCAGCTTTTATCTTTTCTTTATCAATTCCAGTAACTTCTTCCGCCCATTCTAAAGTATAATCTTTTACTGCGTCAATTGTTTCTTGAAATCCTGAAGTATGATTGTCGATAAAATCGTGATCTAACATATCATGATCTACCAGATATTTTAGCATTGCTCCATATAAAGCAGAATCTGTTCCGGGCTTTACATCTAAATGAATCTCTGCCGTCCTTGCTAACGGAATCATTCTTGGATCGATTACAATTAATTTAGCACCGCGATCACGAGCTTTCCAAATCCAGTGGGTTAAAGTTGGAAATGTTTCACTGATATTTGCACCGGCAACAATAATTACTTCTGCATATTCAAGGTCAGAATAATTATTTGAGCCTCGATCTAAACCAAAGGCTTTTTTATTTCCTGCTCCTGCACTTACCATACAAAGTCTACCGTTGTAGTCTAAGTTTTTTGTTTTTAGGGCTACACGAGCAAACTTACCTACTAAATAACTTTTTTCATTTGATAATGACACACCAGATAACATTGAAAAAGCATCTTTACCATACTTTTCCTGAATTCTTTTAATTTCAGATACGGTTTTATCCATTGCTTCATCCCAAGTCGCCTTTTCAAAGCCTTTTCCTTCTACTCTTTTCAAAGGATTTAATAAACGATCTGGGTGATTATTTTGTAAATAGCGTTGTACTCCTTTTGGACATAAGCGCCCTTCGTTGAAAGGAAATTCCATCCAAGGTTCGAAGCCAACTACTTGATTATCTTTTACAGATAATTGAATACCACATTGCATGCCGCAAAAGCAGCAATGTGTTTTTACCAATTTATCTGGTTCGTCTCTACCTTCATAACCATCTTTAGGTGCATAATTTAAATGCGGACCGAACTCTTCAATAATTTTTTCAGCTGATACAGGTAATTTTGCCATTGTCTTTTTTTGTTTGTTTTGTTTCAGGCTTCAAGCTTCAGGTTTAACGTTCTTTACGGAACTTGTAACCTGAAGCTTGAAACTTGAAACTATATTCTTTATCCAAATAAGCTTCCTCCGCTTTCTATTCTGGCTTTTAAATGTGCTTGTGCTAATCGTGATCTTTTTCCTTCTGGACTTAAATCCAAGTGAGAAGTTCCATCTTCATGTGTAAAATCAAAACCCAATTGTTTGGTTACAATTTTTAAATCATTGATATGAAGTTTTGTTGCAAATTCTTCACCAGTGTGCGGGCAAACTGCCATTCCTTGTTTGATTCCTTCTTGTTTATAAATATGAGCTCCAATTTGTGCAGGACGTTGAATGATATGAAAGAATTTTCCAAACGGAATCCATATTAAAAACATGATTACGGTTACGGCATGAATTACGGCTAAGAAATCATATGCAAATCCTTTCATGAATTGATAGGAATAGGTTAAGCATAAACCAGTAACCGATATTGCAATTAATAATATCAACGGCAACAAATCTCCTTCAAAGGTTTGAGTAGCAATTAATCCCGGATTTGTTAATCTTCGTCTTAAATAATATACCGACCCGATTATTACAAGCCATGAAGACCAGTTTAGGGCATGAAAAATTAAAAAGGCAAGAAAAGATCCTATTTCGAAATCCATCATTTTAAATCCGAAGAAATGCGCTTCGTAAATGGAAATAGAATTAGGTGCCAATGAAAAATGTATCCATCCAAATGTCAACGGAATTGTGATTGCAAAAGCAGACAAGCAACCTAATGCGATACAAAAGTGGGCAAACCAGCGCCATTTACTTCTCGGATAAATAAACTTTTGAACAACAATATTTTGTACTGATTCTTTTCCTAAAAACCACAAATGAGAAAATATTTTTCCTGTAAAAAGAAATTTTATACTTCTTTTAAAATACATCCATGTTGGCGGACGCTGCAGCCAAACGGTATATCGATAAACGATTCCGAAGAAAGCAAATACAGTTCCGAATAAATAAGTAATTAATGCTGCATCGAAATTCTGCAATTGTCTGGAACCATAAAACACAAGTACGATAGTGAGTATTGAAACCAGCGAAGCAACAAGCAGAGCTTTGGTATTAAATGTTTTATCTTTCATCCTTAATTTTAATTTTAATGATTACTTACTAACTTGGTTTCTCGCATCCTTTACGATTGTAGAACCACCAATTGATACCTGTAGCTAATATAGTGAAAATAGCAACACCAATAAAGAATTGATTTACAGTACCATTAGCTGAAAGATTATTTCCTATTAATTTTGAAAAAATAAATGGTCCAAATGCTGCGATTGCTGCTGTCCAACCAATAACTCCTGCTGCCTGACGTTGGTTTTCGGCAAAAATAATAGGGTATTGTCTGAACGTACCTGCATTTCCAATTCCTGTAAAAAAGAACATTGCTAAAATTACGGTTACAAAAAGAGGAAACTGCTCCATACTTGTTGGCGCCACCAATCCTTCTGTAACTAAAATAATAGATCCTGCCAAAATTCCTAAACCAGTAATTGTAGTAAGTATAGCTCCTCCTACTTTATCCGCTACAAAACCAAAAGCAATACGGCTAGCAGAACCTATAAGCGGTCCATAAAAAGCATAAACTAATGGATCTGGCGCGTTTGGAAAATCACCATACAAGAACTTAATCATTAAAGGAAAAGCAGCAGATAAACCTGCAAATGTTCCAAAAGTCATGATGTAGGTAATCGTGCAATACCAAGTATGTTTATTAGAAAAAATATCTAATTGCTCTTTAATTGACGCTTTCATTGGAATACTTTTTAAGTAAAACCAACTTATAATAGACAATAATATTAGGAACGGAGCGTACCAAAATGCAGCCGATTGTAAATAAATTTCGGTGTTTTTGACTGCTGTATTTTTAGGACTGATATCATTTAATATTTTCTCAGCCATCTTTGGATTTGCATTTGCAATAGCCTTCGCTTTTGCTTTTAAAGGCAACGCCGTAAAAAGAGCCACTTTATCATCTGATTTGATTGATGCAGTTACTGAATCAGTGATCGTTTTCTTTACGTTAGTCAATATTCTAGCTTGTACGTCAGGGTCTAAAGCGGAAAAAACCTCTTTTTGTTTTTCAATACTAGCATTCTGAAAAACAACAATTGCTTCTTTATGATCAATACTTGTAAATACCTGTGCAGCACCAAAAATACTAACACTTATAATAAGCGGCGTAACAAATTGTGCTACCGAAACACCAAAATTCCCAATTCCTGCCTGAATTCCAAGAGCCGTTCCTTTAAGTCTTTTAGGAAAAAACAAACTTGTACTTGGCATGTAAGAAGAGAAATCTCCGCCACCAAAACCTGTAGTAAAAGCTAAAAGTGCAAATACCCAAAATGGTGTATTTACATCCATAACTGCAAAACCAATTCCGATTACAGGAATTAATTTAATAAGTGTAGCAAACGAGACTATATGTCTTGTTCCAAAAATGGGTAATATAAAAGTATGTATAATTCTCAAAAATCCTGCTGCAAGTCCAGGAATTGCAGTCAGCCAAAAAAGTTGATCCTTAGTAAATCGAAATCCCAATCCTGGCAATTTTACGGCAATAACACTCATCATAAACCATGACGCGAACGATAATACTAAAGTGATCGTTGTTATTGTTAACGTTCTCCAAGCGATTTTACTTCCGGTAGAATTCCAAAATACTTCATCTTCTGGATCCCATTTATCTAACCAAGTTTTCATATATCTATTATTAAGTTATTTAATTTTTAATGATTGCTTTCAATATCTCTGGTGAAATCTGGAAGTTTAGATCGAGTTGCACTAATAATTGTTCGATGCATCCAAAGCAGACAAAGCACAGAAACTATAAAAATGAATATCCATGAACTAGTCCAAAGTCCTGTATAATTAAGAAGATAACCAAAGATTATTGGGCCGGCAAAACCACCAAGTCCGCCAATTAAACCAACCATTCCTCCGACTACACCAACTTCATTTGGAAAATATTCTGGAATATGTTTATAAACAGCAGCCTTACCAATTCCCCAAGAAATTCCAATAAGAATTACTAAAACCACATAGACCCAAAGATTAGCACTAAACTTAATTTGTGTAACTCCTTGCGCTAATAATTCTTTCTTTTTGACTTCTTGATTTTGTTTGACAAGGATTTCCTGCCAAGAATTTTTTACTGGAAAAATGGCAGCTTCGTCATCATTTTGAACTTTTTTGGTATGTATGTTATGTACTTTTCCATCTACTACCACTTTATCAGCTGTAATTTCTGTAACCGTACCATTATTCATTGCCATAACTCCAGGCCCAGCGGTAAAAATTTCCATTTTTGGAAACATCAATAAAAAACTAATCACTATCGAAGATCCTAAAACCCAATACATTACTTTTCTAGCTCCAAACTTATCTGATAAATAACCTCCAAAAGCTCTAATAACTCCAGATGGCAGACTAAACATAGTAGCAAACATACCTCCCATTACTAAAGTGGTATGGTACACATTCATGAAATTTGGAAGAAGCCATTGTGAATAGGCTACAAAAAAACCGAATACTAAAAAGTAATAAGCTCCAAAACGCCAAACTCGAACGTTTTTAAGAGGCGACATCAATTGCCCCATTGTTTTTGAAACTCCCTTGTTGACTTTATTTTTTGCAAAAACAATAAAAAGTACTCCAATTACAACAAGTGTTACAGCGTAAATAACTGGGAGTGTTTTCCACCCGTTTATCGGATCATTTTCTGATAAATTATTTAGCAAAGTGGGTGCAATAAAAGTAGTAATTGCTGCTCCAGCATTTCCCATTCCGAAAATTCCCAATGCACGTCCCTGCCACTCTTTTGGATACCAGATTGAAGTATATCCTATTCCAACAGCGAAACTTGTCCCTACTAATCCGAAAAGAAAACTTAATACTGCAAAACTCCAAAATGAAGTTGCAAATGGCAATAAAAATAAAGGAATTGAGCACAATAATAATAAGACTGAAAATACAATTTTACCTCCGTATTTATCTGTTAAAATACCTATAGGCAAACGAAAGATAGAACCTGAAAGAATAGGAATTCCTAACAACCATCCAGTTTCTACAACCGTAAAATTAAATATCCCTTTATCAACTAAATAGGTAACTAAAACACCATTTAATGTCCAACATGCAAAACAAATTGTAAAGGCAAGTGTATTTAAAAATAAAATTCGGTGGGATTGAGACAGATTACTCATATAATAATTATTAAAATATTAGCGAACTATTATCAGTACTTAATATGACAACAAAATTAAAACAGTTAACCTCTGCAAAAAATGACATATGTCATATTAAAGATAATCTTGTCTTTAATATGACATAAATCGAATATAGATAAATCACTTTTTTTTGCAGCAACAGCAACATCTTCATTAGAACTGAAATTCCACCTTAATTACAGTAGAAATAAATGCTCTTATTTCCTATCCATCTATCTTTCAACAATCTAAAATTACTAAAAAATATGAAACTACATATGAGTTAACAGTAATTAATTTGTTAAATCATCTTCCTATAATTATACTCTCGCATTTTTTTGATAAAAGCGCTGCATTCAAAATCGCTTTATTACTAGTCAGTTAAAATTAAAAAGCCATCATGTTTTACTAATAAAAATCAAAATTGATCGTCGGTTTGTCAAAACATGTTGTTTTTCTCCTTTTAAAAAAAATATTCCTCTCCTAAATTAAGTGTAAAATACTACATTTCTGTATTTGATAAATCTGATTTCAGACAAATTCCTGCTGACAGAAAACAAACTTAAAACACTACAAAACAACACATTACAAACTTTAAAAATACTTCATTTTTTACTTTTTTAAAAAAACTTAATCTTTTTTTTGGTTTTTATTATATTAAAATTAACTTTGTCTATAGGATTAGTAGAGTTTAAAATAATATTTGAAACCAAAAAAATTATATTTTGAAAACAACCGAAAGCATATCGTATTACATTCTTCCTAAAAAATATACCTATAACACATTTTGTTATATGTGCTTCTGTTGCTAATTCTCAACGCAAATTATTCGTTTACAATAGATTGCTTTTAAAATCTAATATAAAACGAGACTTTTAAATTTCACCACCACATTACATTTTATATTTCAAACCTCTATTTGCGGCACTAAACTGCTTCGGAAAGATCTTTGAACATACCTCAATTTTAAAAAAGAAAATAATTAACAACTAAAAAAAACTAAAATGAAAATGATGCAAACCTGCTGCTGTAAATAAAAAAAGCCATTTCTGCGGCAACAGAAATGGCGAGGCTTAAAGAATATTTATCACTAGATCAAGGACACATTAGAGAGTTGAAAAATCAACTTTCAGGGCGCCTTGTTAATTACTAAAAACCATTACAAAGAAATGAAAAAAAATATAAATCTCATTTTATGGGTTACTTTTTTGTTAACATCCCTGCAATTTCAGGCACAAAATACGAAACCATTAATACAATCTAAACTCGACGGAACTGTAGTTGACGACATTACAAATCAACCCATTATTGGGGCATCAATAAATATTAAAGGCACAACTCACGGAGTTGTAACAGATGCTGAAGGAAAATTCTACTTTCAAACTGGTCAAAAATTACCTTACACTTTAATTATAACCTACATTGGATATAAAAAAACTGAAATAATTGTAGATAAAAATCCTGTAATTATTCATTTAAAAGAGGAACGACAAGAGCTGGACGAACTGGTAGTTGTTGGATACGGAACTCAAAAAAGAAAAGATATTACGGGTTCTGTAGCTTCTGTACCAAAAGCAAATCTCTCTCAAGTAACCTCATCTGCAGATAATTTATTAAGAGGTGCTGTCGCAGGAGTTGTTGTAACGCAAAGCTCTGGAAGACCCGGCGCATCATCAAGTGTACGTATTAGAGGTGGAAACTCAATTACAGCGGGTAACGAACCTCTTTATGTTGTAGATGGAATTTTAATTTACAATGACAACAGCAACAGTTCAGCAGGAGTATCTTTTGCAGGCGCCAGTTTAAATGTAATGTCTACTATAAACCCTGCTGATATAGAATCTATTGAAGTTCTAAAAGATGCTTCGGCTACAGCTATTTATGGTTCTAGAGGTGCAAATGGTGTCGTTATAATTACAACCAAAAAAGGAACAAAAGGACAAGACAATATCTCGTATCAAGGCTATTTTGGATTTCAAAATGTTTAGAAAAAACTTAACGTAATGAACGCCAGCGAATGGGCTAGTTTACGAAATGATGTTCAAGCAAGTATTGGACAAGCACCTTCGTTCTCTCCTGCACAAATCGAAGCTTTTAAAAACTCCGGAAGTTACGATTGGCAATCAGCCGCTTTTAGAACCGCGGCTCCAGTACAAAACCATCAATTGTCATTTTCTGGAGGCGATGAAAAATCAAGATATGCAGTTTCTGCCGGATATTTTGATCAAGAAGGTATTGTTTTGGGATCAGATTTTAAACGTATATCGCTTCGTATAAACTATGAAAAAAACTATTCTCAGAATTTTAAATTTGGAGTAAACGCAAATTATAGTAATTCGGTTTCAAATGGCGTTTCTACAAATGGCGGTGCAGGTGCAGGAAGAAACCCAAATCCTATTGTAAGCGTTTTATTAACTGCTCCTGTTGTTCCTATTAAAAATGCTGATGGAAGTTATAATGTAACGAATAATCCTTATGCAACTTCTGTAAATGGTTTTGTTCCAAATCCAATTAATGATCTAGAAAACACAACTAATGAAACTAAAATCAATAGAATTTTAACCAGCTTATTTGGTGAATATAAAATAACTAAAAAATTGACAGCGAAAGTTGCAGTGAGCGGTGACGTAATTGACACTAAACAAAATTACTACGCACCAGCCAATACAACAACCGGCGCTGGAACAAAAGGGTTAGCTTCTGTTGGTGACAGATTGGTAAGTTCGGTATTAAATGAAAATACCGTGAACTACAACACCAACTTTGGAGAAAACCATAAATTTTCAGTTTTAGGTGGATACACACTTCAATACACTAAAGGAGAAGTAGTTAATGCAGGTGCAAATACTTTTGTAAATGATGCTAACACTTATAATGCGCTTCAAGATGGTGTAGCTGTAAAACCATATAGTGATGCTTTTGAAAGTGTTCTAAAATCATGGCTGACGAGAGTAAATTATTCTTATAGAGGAAAATACAATTTTACATTATCAGCTCGTGCAGATGGCTCGTCTAGATTTGGTTCTGAATCTCTTTGGGGTTACTTTCCTTCTGCAGGATTCTCTTGGAATATTACTGATGAAGAATTTGCAAATAATATTAAAGGCGTAACTGAAGCCAAATTAAGAATTACAGCAGGAACAACAGGGAATCAAGAAATTGGAAACTACCTTTCGTTAGCCTCAATGGGTTCTGTAAATTATGCTTTTGGAGGTACATTACAAACTGGTTTAGCTCCTACCCGATTGGCTAATCCTGATTTGAAATGGGAAAAAACAAATCAATACAATGTTGGTTTAGATTTATCCTTATTAGATCGAAAAATCAACTTTGTCTTTGATGTTTATTATAAAAAGACAAACGATTTGTTAATCAACGTTCCAATTCCGTTAACATCAGGATATGCAACAGTATTACAAAACATTGGCGGGGTTGAAAATAAAGGTATCGAAATTGGTTTAACTACTGAAAACATAAAAACGGAGAACTTTTCATGGAATTCAAACATTGTATTTTCTGCCAATAAAAATAAAGTAACTGCCATAGGAAATGGTGTTGACCAATTTTTTCCAGTTGTGCCAAATGGTTCTTTATTGCAGCAGCAGCCTGTAATTGTAAAAGTTGGAAAGCCTCTGGGAACTTTCTGGGGATACAAGACAAACGGTATTTTTCAAACGCAGGAAGAGGTAAATACACAGCCAAAAATAAACAGTTTAGCCAATACAAAAGTGGGAGACAGAAGATATGTTGATACTAATGGCGACGGCGTAATTACTGCTCTTGACAAAGGAGATCTTGGAACATCACAGCCAAAATTTGTTGGAAGTTTCAGTAATACAATTTCATACAACGACTTCGACTTGAATTTCTCTTTTCAAGGATCGTATGGCGGAAAAGTATTTAATGCTTTAAACCAACAATTAGAAATTTCGACTCTTGGTACAAACGCGGCTACAACTTTAGTCGATCGCTGGACACCAACAAACCCAAGCAACGAAATACCTAGAGCGTCAAGTTCTCCTTTAGGAATAGTTTCTGAACGTTACGTTGAAGATGCTTCTTTCTTACGATTAAAACTAATTACTCTTGGCTACACTTTACCAAAAAGTGTTTCTAAAAAATTGGGAACAAAAAGCGTAAAGTTTTATGTCTCTGCCGAAAATCTAATTACATGGACAAAATACACTGGTTATGATCCAGAGGTAAGTTCATACGAACAAAACAACTTATATCCGGGAATTGACTTTGGGTCTTATCCAAACTCAAAAACATTCATCTCGGGCTTGAACGTAACTTTCTAAGTAAAAAAAATATAAAATGAAAAAGATCATTATAACATTCCTTTTAAGTGCCGGACTACTGGTATCGTGCACTGAGCTGGAGGTAACACCAACCTCCTTTGTAACCGAAGATAACTATTTTAAAACCCAAGACGATGCCATTGCAAGTGTAACCGCAGTTTATGCTTCTTTAAGCCTTGATCCGGGAGAACAAAGTTTATTTGGTCGAAACCTTTACTTCCTGACTGATATGGCTTCAGATTATGCTGCTGCAGGAGTTTCAGCAACAAATCCGCAAGTTCGAGCATTAAGCAGTTTAACACACGATGCTACTTCAGATCGTGTTCAAGTAGCTTGGCGTCAAATTTATGCCGGAATAAACAGAGCCAATGTTTCAATCGATAACATTTCGAAAGTATCAGGTTCAGAAGTTGTTAAAACGAGATTAATCAACGAATCTAAATTTATTAGAGCCTTATTATATTTTCAAGCAGTTCGTCTTTGGGGCGCAGTTCCAATCGTTTTGCACGAACCAACTTCGATTCAGTTACAAAGTTTAAAAGCAAACAGAGCACCGGTTGAGCAAGTATATGCACAAATCATTGCCGATTTAAAAGATGCCGAAAGTCTGCCGCCAACTTACCCAGCTTCTGATGCCGGACGTGCAACTTCTGGAGCTGCAAAAGCTATTTTGGCTAAAGTTTATCTAACTCGAAAAGATTGGCCAAATGCTGTTTTAAAAGCAAGAGAAGTTATAAACGGCGGTTATGGATATGCTTTATTCGAAAGCTTTCAAGACATCTTTACGAAAACTAAAAAGAACGGAAAAGAACATATTTTCTCTGTTCAATTTGAACCAAATCAAGCAGGAAACGGATCAAGCGGAAGTACATTTCAAGCCACATCTTTTACAGGATTTACTGCTACAGAGCCTGCTGATATTATTTCGGATGTAGCATTGTTCTATGATATTTATGCTGCCGGAGATACACGAAGAGATGTCAGCTATGCGAAACAGCTGCCAAATCCAGCAACGGGAACTTTGTACACTTTTCCTAAACCAATTTTCAAAAAGTATTTGGACTTAACCAATTTGGCAACTCCGGGTAACGTAGCAATCAACTTTCCTGTAATTCGTTATGCCGATATTTTATTATCTCTGGCAGAAGCAATCAATGAGCAGGGAACGCCAACTCCGGAAGCTTACGAATTAATTAATCAAGTAAGACGAAGAGCTTTTGGTAAACCAATTACTACTCCAGATGCAACAGTAGATTTAAAAGGTTTGACGCAAACAACTTTTAGAGCTGCCATACAAGAAGAGCGCAAAAAAGAATTTGTTCAGGAAGGACAAAGATGGTTTGACTTAGTAAGATGGGGAACACTGGTTACCGAAGTTAAAAAAGTAACCGCCAAAAACTCCGTTTCAGAAAGAAATAACCTCTATCCGATTCCGCAAAGCGAGCGAAATATTAACCCTGACGGCTTACCACAAAACCCTGGATATTAATTAACATATAACCAAAAAACGAAGTAAAAATGAAAAATTCAAAAAATAACATCACAATCAAAAGTCCTAAAAAAGGGCTTTTGATTACCGCATTACTTATCGCACAATTCGGCTTTAGCCAAACAAATCCTAATGCAGAATTTAAAGGTGTAATTGGCAAAACTTTAGCCGAATCTAAAGAATACTGGCCAGATCCAGTAAAAGCTCCTAAAGGCGCGCCAAACATTGTTTGGATATTATTAGACGATGTAGGTTTTGGAGCGTCAAGTGCTTTTGGCGGATTAATTCAAACTCCAACATTTGACAATCTGGCTAATAATGGTTTGCGTTACACCAACTTTCACACTACAGCAATTTGTGCTCCTACCCGTGCAGCATTGTTAACTGGAAGAAACTCTGCAAGAGTTCACGTAAGCGGTTTTTCTCATACCGTAATGTCAGCAGGATTCCCAGGTTGGGACGGACGTATTCCATCTGATAAAGGAACGATCGCAGAGATTTTACGCGATAATGGTTACAACACATTTGCAGTTGGTAAATATGGCGTTACTCCAGATGAAGAAGCTATAGATGCAGGACCATTTGACAGATGGCCGACAGGAAAAGGTTTCGAACATTTTTACGGATTCTTAGGTTCGCAAACCGATCAATACAATCCTGATTTAGTAGAAGATCAGGTTCATGTTAAACCTGATGGACGTCATTTAAGTGAGTTAATTACTGATAAAGCAATCAGCTATATTCAAAAACAACAAAAAGCAGCACCTGGAAAACCATTCTTTTTATACTATGCACCAGGCGCAGTTCATGCACCTCATCAGGTTGCTGAAAAATGGAGCGATGCTTACAAAGGAAAATTTGATGAAGGTTATGACGCTTACCGCGAAAAAGTATTGGCTAACCAAAAGAAACTGGGCGTAGTTCCTGCAAATGCCGTTTTGCCAGAGCGCAACCCGTTAATTACAGATTGGAAAAAACTAACGCCAGATCAAAAGAAAGTATATGCTAGATTCATGGAAGTATATGCAGGTTATTTAACCTATACGGATTATGAAATTGGAAGGGTTGTAAATTATTTAAAAGAAAGCAACCAATTAGACAATACTTTGATTTTTGTTGCCATTGGAGATAATGGAGCTAGTAAAGAAGGGACTTTACAAGGTACTATTAATCAAAGTTTATTCTCTCAAGGAAAATCTGATGAGCAAAATCTGCAAAGTAATTTAGATAATATTGGAGAAATTGGAACCGCAAAAGGTTTAAATACCAATTATCCATTAGGATGGGCACAAGCAACAAATGTTCCTTTTAAAAACTGGAAACAAGACGCACATTCTGAAGGAGGAACGCGTAATCCGCTGATTCTATTTTATCCAAATGGAATTAAAGACAAAGGCGGTATTAGAAATCAATACAGCCACGTAACCGATTTGCTTCCTACAACTTTAGACATTGTGGGGATAAAAGCTCCAGAATATATTCGCGAAATTAAACAGGATATTATTCAAGGTTCATCATTTCAAGCTTCTTTAGACAATCCAAAAGCCGAGTCGCTGCATAAGGTTCAATATTATTACATTTTTGGAAACAGAGCCATTTATAAAGATGGATGGAAAGCTGCCGCAGCACATTTACCAGATTCATTTGCTTTGAAAAGCTCTTTAGGAAAAAATGAAAAACCAGAACCAAGCAATTTCGACAATGATGTTTGGGAATTATACAATCTGAACGAAGATTTTAATGAGCGTAATAATCTGGCAAAAAAATATCCAGAAAAATTAGCCGAGCTTAAAAAACTATTTGATGAGCAGGCAAAAGAAAATAATCTTTATCCGCTGATTGACTGGCAGGATGTTTTTAACCGCAGAATTCATAACAACGGTCAAGACAAAGGTAAAACCTTGCAGGAACTTGCTAGAAAAGCAACACAATCAGGTTCTGGAGCAACACACTAAAAATAGTAATCGGGTCTTTTTCCAAACTAAAAGACCTGATTCAATTTTGAAATCAAAAAATAAAACAGCATGAAACGAGTAGATTATATCATTATAGGAAAAAAGATTGTCGTAGGCACAATCCTATTTTTAGTTCCGCTGGCGATACTAGCCGGAGGGCTGGCAGTAATTAATCAATTTTTAAAATAAAAAATCATGGCAGTAGTACAAAACTCAAAACTAACAAGAGATTTAGCCATCAGCCTTTTGTTATACACATTGCCAGTTTTGGCAATATATTTATATTTCAAATTAAGTAATAATCCAGTAACAGAATCGCATCTTACTGTACCTTCTTTTTTAGAATTTGCAAAACCGGCATTCGCCAATATCAGAACTTGGGGATTAACTGTTTTCATGCTTGTTCTGGGAGTTATAGAATTTACAGCGGGTTTATATGACGATCAATGGACGGGTGAAGAACGCAAAATAGATATTGTTTCTTTCTTGGCGCCAAAACTACTTTTACCACCCATTATTGCCTTTTTCAGCTTAACCGTTTTGCCTTTTTTAATTCCTAATCTTGAAAACTCATTATCATGGGTTCCGTTTTGGGGAGCATTTTTCTTAATTGCCGTAGCCGATGATTTAACGCAGTATTGGTACCACAGACTTCATCATCAAGTGCCTTTTTTGTGGCGTTTTCATAGAACACATCATTCCGCTCCTTATATGGGAATGGCAATGCTTTCGAGACAAAACTTCATCTATACAGTGTTTTTCTCTCAGATATATTTAACCGCAACTTTAACCTATTTAGGTTTAGGTTTACCCGCTTTGTTTGTCTTAGTAATAAAAAGTTTTATCACACTTGGCGCACACTCAAGTATTGCTTGGGATAAGCCGCTTTACAAATACAAAGTGCTTCATCCTATTGCTTGGGTTTTAGAACGTTTAATTTCTACACCTGCTACACATCATGCGCATCATGCAGATACGAGCGGAGACGGTATTGGACATTTTAAAGGAAACTTTGGAAATATGTTTTTCATTTGGGATGTGATTTTTGGAACTGGTTTAATTACCCGAAAGTTTCCAAAATCGTACGGAATCAAATCCTATAAACAAGAAGAATGGTATGCACAGTTTTTATGGCCGATATTCAAATCTAAAAAAGAAGGAAGCGCTTTGGCGGAAGGAGTTTTATCCGTTCCGTTAAAACCGAAACCAGTTTTAGCTGCAGATACTCCTGCTCCAATTTTAGAACAAGTTCAATCTTAAAAAACAAAGTTAAGCAGTGTATTCAAAAATTAACTTGAATACACTGCTTACTTTTTAAAACTACTAATTATGAAAAATAAAACATTAAGGTACAGCATTGTAACTCTATTATTGCTTTTTACCTTTATAGGGTTTTCACAAAATAAAAGTTCAAACACTATTTCGTTAGAACAGTTTTATACAAAAATTAAATCCGAAAAAAATCCACAGATACTTGATGCCAGAGGTTCTGATGAATTTGCTTTAAATCATATTATTGGTGCCGTAAATTTTAATCTGGAATCAAAAGATTATGCCGAACAAATAGCAAAACTAGATAAAACGAAACCAGTATTTACCTATTCTATTGGTGCAGGAAGAAGCGTTTGGCTCGCTGATGATTTATTAAAAAAAGGTTTTAAGGAAGCTTATAGTTTGGAAGGCGGAATTGCGAACTGGATTGGTAACGGAAAACCTTTCTTTTCTAATTCTAAAAGCAAATTAACACTCGCTGAATACAAAAAGATAATTGCCGAAAACAAAGATGTTTTAGTTGATATTGGTTCCGTTTATTGTGGTGCCTGCAAAAAAGTAAAACCAGTTTTAGAAACTATTAAAGCACAATATGGCAATACTTTAAAAATCGTAGAAATCGATCTTGAAGACAGTCCGCAGGTAATTGCCGACTTAAAAACAATAAAAGTTTTCCCGACTTTGATTTTATACAAAAACGGAAAAATTGTATTTAAAAAAGAAGGTTCAGCTGATTTAAGAAACGATGTTGATGCGGCTTTAGCTTCTAGATAATATTTTTTACACATAGAAACATCGATTTAAAATTCAGCTTAAAGAATCATTTAAAGAAATCACGATTTCTTCACATAATGCTATGCGTTTTATTTTAAGTGAAGCGTCTTTTTCCAGCACTCTAAATACTATGTTTCTATGTGTTTAAAAACAATGTTTTCAAACTTCAAACAGCATTAAAAACTAACCTTATGGCAGCCTATAAAAAAACAACCAAGATTATAATATCCATTTTAGTAGTGCTTCTTATTTTCGCAGCATTTTTATTCTGGCCCATCAATACGGATGGAACTCTAATTCAACCAGACAAAAAACTGCTTGAAGGAAAAGCAGCATTTTTAGCAGAAAAAATTTCGACAGACAGTTCCTTCAAAAAGCCAAACATTATTATTCTCCTTGCCGATGATTTAGGAAAATATGATATTTCGTTGTACGGAGGAAAATCTACACCAACTCCAAATATCGATTCTCTGGCAGCATCGGGAGTTACATTTCAAGACGGTTATGTTTCGGCTTCTATTTGTTCGCCGTCGCGTGCTGGAATTTTAACGGGGCGTTATCAGGAACGTTTCGGACATGAATATCAACCCGGAGATCGTTATCCTAAAAACAACTTAGAATATTATGGTTTTAAATATTTAATCAACACCAATAACTGGCGGTTAAATCCAAAAATAAATTATCCAAATGAAGCTTCGATAGCCACTCAAGGTTTACCACAATCTGAAATTACATTTGCTGATCTTGCCAAAAAACAAGGTTACAGTACCGCAATTATTGGAAAATGGCATCTTGGACACAACAAAGGATTTTTTCCTTTAGATCGTGGTTTCGATTACCATTACGGATTTTATCAAGCGTTTTCACTTTACACTCCCGAAGACGACAATCCAGATATTATTAACCATCATCACAAAGATTTTACCGATAAAATGATTTGGGGAAAAGGCCGAGTTGGCATTGGACAAATTCGTCGTGATACTACAATAGTTCATAATAAAGCGTATTTAACAGAAACTTTTGCAGATGAAGCTGAAGCTTTTATTGATAAAAATAAAACGAAACCTTTCTTGCTTTATGTTCCGTTCAATGCGCCGCACACGCCATTTCAAGTTCGTAAAAAATACTACGATCGTTTCCCAAATGTGAAAGACGAAAACAAACGTGTTTATTTTGCTATGATCAGTGCGCTTGATGATGCCATAGGAAGAATTAGAGCAAAAGTAAAAAAAGAAGGTCTGGAAGATAATACACTAATCTTTTTTGCCAGCGATAATGGCGGAGCCGATTATACTTTTGCCACTACAAACGCCCCATTAAAAGCAGGAAAGTTTTCTCATTTTGAAGGCGGAGTTAATGTTCCGTTTGCACTTTCGTGGAAGGGAAAAATTAAACCGAACACGATCTATAAAACGCCTGTAAGCACATTGGATATTTTTAGTACGATTGCCGCGGCCATACATTCAGATTTACCAAAAGACCGAGTTTATGATGGTGTTGATCTTGTAAGTACTGTAAATGAAAATAAAAAAGCACATCAAAATTTATATTGGCGTTCCGGCGATGCAAAAGCTATAAGAAGCGGCGATTGGAAATTAATCATAAGCGGAAAAACGCATGAAAAATGGCTTTACAATTTATCAAAAGACAAATCTGAAACAACAGATTTAGCAGTAAAAAATCCTGAAAAAGTAAAGGAACTGCAGCTTGCTTTACAAAACTGGGAAAAGGGTTTGATAAAACCTTTATGGCCAAATCTAACTTATTATGAATTTGATTTTGGCAAACAAAAATACTTTGTCGATTTGTAATTCTATTCCTGTATAATCCTATAAAATCATACAAGAAAATCAATAATTATCAATTACCACCAGCTAAATCTGGAGGTTCAAAATTGAAAAAAGAAAAGGATTTAGCCAAACTTTCTATTCGGCTAAAGCCTTTTTATCCATAAACTTATACCTCCAGCTAAAGCTGCAGGCAATTCAAAAAAAGCAACAACAAATAAACACCTAACAAGTTTTGAAAACCTGTTAGGATAATAAAATAAACAATGTCAATCCAAAACAAAACATTCACCATTCACGAAGATTGGACCGTCGTTATTCTCGGATTTATAATAATCGGACTTTCGCTATTTGTTTTTCTTCCCGAAGTTCCCGTTTTCAAATGGTCAAATCAAACGGATTTATTCGCTGATGTCTTCGACTCTGCAAACCTCAAAATCCTCTTATTTCAATTTTTATATCTCATTATCATTGGAGCATTGGGAGCTTTTTTAATAGGAAAATCAGTAAAACATTTTCTCTTAGGATTTCCAATAGTTTACCTATTAACCGTTGTTGCGCTCATTATTGCTGGAAATACCGAAGTAAAAGGGCTTAATCTCGAAGCCGTAATTTTTAGTTTAATTATTGGTTTAGCCATAGGTAATTTTTTCAAACTTCCCGATTGGTTCAAATCGGCACTTTCTACCGAAGTATTTGTCAAAATCGGATTGGTTTTATTAGGAACCAGTGTTATTTTTTCAGACATTTTAAAAGCAGGTTCTTTAGGATTAATTCAGGCTCTCGTAGTCGTTTTATCCGTTTGGTATTTTGCTTTTTGGCTTTGTAAAAAACTAAAAGTCGACGACGAATTAACGATGATGATTTCGAGTGCAGTTTCGATTTGCGGAGTTTCCGCAGCGATCGCAACCTCCGGTGCCATCAAAGGCGATTCAAAAAAGCTGTCTTATGTTATTTCGATTGTATTGGTAACCGCAATTCCCATGATGATTTTTATGCCCATAATTGCCAAATATTTCAATTTTCCCGAAGAAGTTACTGGAGCATGGCTCGGCGGAAGCATTGATACTTCGGGCGCAGTTGTCGCTTCGGGTTCATTAGTTGGCGAAACCGCTTTAAAAATCAGCACCATTGTAAAATTCTCTCAAAACGTATTATTAGGAATTGCTGCTTTTGCTATATCGGTTTATTGGACTTATTCGCATAATTCTTCGGCTGAAGCTGTCGAATCTAAACCAACGTTAAAAGTAATCTGGGAACGTTTTCCTAAATTCGTAATTGGTTTTATTGCAGCCTCTTTACTCTTTTCTTTCCTGCTTACAGCTGAAACTAGAGATGAAGTAAAAGACAGTTTAAAAAATCTGCAGGGAATTTGGTTTGCCTTAGCTTTTACAAGTATTGGTCTCGAAACCAATTTTAAAGATTTATTAAATAACAACAGCCGAAAACCTTTATATGCCTTTTTAATTGCACAATTATTCAATGTGATTATTACGCTGCTTATTGCTTTTTTACTATTTAGTAAATGATTTAATCCTAAATACCTCTTTTTTTAAACACATAGAAACATAGTTTGCATTGTTTATAAAAGTCGTTTCACTCAAAATAAAACATCTAGCCAATAATAAAAACAATATCCATTATTGTCATCGACAAGTATAACAGAATGAGCTAACTAACATGAATATAAACATTATCAAAGTTTCACCTGCCATTTCCAATGCATTAAAATATCAACTCAAATGAAAAAAAGACTTATTACATTAAACCTGCTGTTCGTCGCAGCAGCTTTAGTTTCGGCACAAAACAAAACAACTCAAGAAACCACAAAACCCAATATTATTTTAATAATGGTTGATGATATGGGATATTCTGATTTAGGAAATTATGGTTCCGAAATTAAAACCCCCAATCTCGATAAACTCGCCGGCGAAGGTTTGCGTTTACGCGAATTTTACAATAACTCGATTTGTGCGCCAACGCGTGGTTCCTTACTTACAGGACAATATCAGCATAAAGCCGGAATGGGATTTTTTGATGTCAATTTAGGACTTCCTGCTTATCAAGGTTATCTAAATAAAGAGTCTTTGACTTTAGGAGAAGTTTTCCGTTCCGGCGGTTACAGTACTTTACTTTCTGGAAAATGGCACGTAGGATCTGAAGATCAATCGCAATGGCCAAACCAAAGAGGTTTTGATAAATTTTATGGTATTTTAAAAGGCGCTTCAAACTATTTTGATACCAAACCGCTGCCTTTTGGAAAAACGCCATATCCTGTAAAATTGATTCGCAATAATGAAGAATTACACCCAAAAGACGATTCGTATTATTTTACAGATGAAATAGGAAATAATGCCGTTACTTTTCTTGACGAGCAAAATAAAGAGAACAAACCTTTCTTTTTGTATCTCGCTTTCACAGCTCCACATTGGCCTTTACAGGCAAAACCAATTGATATTGCCAAATACAGAGGGAAATTTGACGAGGGCTGGGATGTTTTAAGAGAAAAAAGAATTGAAAAACTTAAAGCAAACGGAATTTTACCTGCCAATCAAACCGTTGCTCCTAGAGATCCAGAAGTTCCTGAATGGAGTAAATTGTCGTATGATGAAAAACAATTTTGGAAAGCAAAAATGGAAGTTTACGCCGCTATGGTTGACAACATGGATCAAAACGTTGGGAAAGTTTTAAACAAATTGAAAGCTCTAAAAAAGGATAAAAACACCTTAATTATTTTTATTTCAGACAATGGTGCGCAAGGCGGTTTTAATACCTACAATCCGTTAGGGCGAGGTTTAGTTCGAAATGACGGGCCGGTTGGAACTTCAGGATCGTTTGACTATCAAGAGCAAAACTGGGCTTACTTGTCGAACACTCCACTGCAGCAGTATAAAAACAATATGCACGAAGGTGGTTTTAGTTCGCCGTTTATCGCTTGGTATCCATCAAAAATAAAAGCGGGACGAATCGATAAAGGAACAGGACATATTATTGACCTTGCTCCTACTTTTTATGAATTGGCAGGAATTACTTATCCGACTGCTTATAATGGCGTCAACTCAAATCCGTTAGCGGGAAAAAGTTTACTGCCTGTTTTGTTCGACAATGTTTCTGAAGTAAATCGCGGTGCTCCATTATTTTGGGAAAGAGCTGGAAACAGAGCGGTAAGAGAAGGAAAATGGAAACTGGTTTCGACATATCCTGCTTATCAATGGGAACTTTACGACCTTGAAACAGATCGCGGCGAAACAAATAATGTAGCACAGCAAAACCCTGGAATTGTAAATGATCTCTCCGCAAAATATTTTGACTGGGCTGATAAAACAGGTGTTGTTGAATACAGTAAGTTTAAATTAAAAACGGAAGTTATGCCCGGCGGTGCCTCGTTAAAAAAATGATTTTTAAAATTAAAAGCAGATTAAGTCTGATTCTAGTAACTCCTAGAACTTTCATTAACTAATTTAAAGATCAAAACAGCAGTTTTCGCATTTCCTAAAACACTAAAAGACAGAAAAATAAGTAAAAATGGATCTCCAAGACTTATTTTTTTGTCTTTTTTTATTTTAAATATTTCATTTTTAAAAATCTATAAATCAGATAATTAGACACAAACTTCTATCATTTTATAAGTGTCTGTTTTCTAAATATTTAAATAAAAATTAAAAAACTTTTGGTTTTTATTATATTAAATTTAACTTTGTCTATAGAATTAGTAGAGTTTAAAACTATAAACAACTGTATTTTGAAAACAACCGTTAGCATATCATCTTTTATTCTTCCTAAAAAGTATACCTATAACACTTTTCGTTATATGTGCTTCTGTTGTTAATTCTTCATAAACATTTCGTTTTCAATTGTTTTTTCCACAAAACCTTAAAAACGATTTTCTTAAAACCTTAGGTTTCTTGCTGACATAATTTAATCGCTTTGATTCAATATTTTTTGCATCAATAAGGATTACTGTATCATAACCATAAATCATCAAAATAATAACTAACACCAACAAACATGACGAAAAACAACCATTTCAACTACACGTAAACACGTTTCTGCGGCAACAGAAATGAGACGGAATTAAAGAATATTTATCACTAAAATAAAAGAATGAAAACAAGGGTTTAAACGAACCTCTTTGTGCATTTTTTAATTACAAAAACCTATTACCAAGAATGAAAAAAAGTACAAAACTTATTTTATGGATTAGCATTTTGTTTATCTCAGTTGGAATTAAAGCTCAAAATACAGAGCCTACAATTCAATCTAAACTAAATGGAACCATAGTAGATCAAATAACCAATCAGCCTGTTATAGGTGCTTCTGTAAACATTAAAGGAACCACTCACAGCGTAGAAACAGATTTAGACGGAAAATTTTATTTTCAAACAGGTCAAAAATTCCCTTACACATTACAAATCAGCTATATCGGATATCTTTCTAAAGAAGTTGTAGTAGACGGAAGTCCAATTGTAATAAAGTTAACTGAACAAGTCGAGAAATTAGACGAAATTGTTGTTGTAGGATATGGAACTTCGGCAAAAAAAACCTTTACAGGTTCTACTGCAAAAATCGACGCTAAACAAATAGCAAATCGTCCTGCACAAAGTTTTGACCAGTTATTAGGCGGTCAAGCATCTGGACTAAATATTGTACAGCCAAGCGGCTCGCTAAACAATACTCCAGTTATTAGAATTCGAGGAATAAACTCTATAACCAGTTCGTTGTATCCGCTTATTATTGTTGATGGAGTAACTGTATTTACAGGAACTGCAGGCGGAGCAATTGGCAATAATCCATTGTCAGATATTAATCCGAATGATATTGAATCTATCGATGTTTTAAAAGACGCATCGGCGGCGGCAGTTTATGGTTCGCGTGCAGCAAATGGAGTTATTGTAATTACTACTAAAAAAGGAAAGAAAGGAAAAGTAAATATCAATTATGATGTTTGGGTAAGCTGGAACAAAGCCAATAATTTACCAAAACTTTTAAATGCTCAGGATTATGTAACCATCAAAAATGAAGCTAGAACAAATGCGGGACTTACACCTGGTTTTGCTCTAGGACAAAATGCGGATGGATCTACGCAAGAAACCAATTGGTATGATGTTGCTTATCATACAGGAGTTTCTCAAAACCACAACTTGAGCTTTTCTGGTGCTACAAATTCTACCAACTATTTTGTATCGGCAAACTATTCCGATCAAAATGGTATTTTGAAAACCAACGAATTTAAGAGACAGGGAATTCGACTAAACTTTGAACAAAAGGTAACTAATTCGTTTATTGTAGGAACTAATTTCTCGTATAACAACACCCTGAACTCAGGACCAAATTCTGGTTCTTCGACTCCTAATTCTGTTGCTTCTTCATCGGGAAATAGTGTTAATACACAATACATAGGATTACAGCCGCTTGGAAGACTTACTTATATTTTGCCATCAAACGTTTCAGTTTATAATGCTGATGGTTCATACAATATAAATCCAGCCAACGGAAATATTGGATACGGTCCAAATAGTCCTTCATTAGGCGTTTTTAATGCTTACAACCTGCAGACGATTTTAGATTTAGACAAAAATACTTCTGAGAACAATACTTTTATCGGAAGTGTTTATGCGGAACTTGAAATCCTTAAAAACTTAAAGTTTAAGACTGTTTACGGCATTAATAATTTTGTTGTCGAAAACAAAGAATTTAGAAACCCTTACAGCGGTGACGGTTTTTCAACCAAAGGAGGAGCTACCAATTCGAACACAAAATACCAAAGATCAAACTGGACAAATACGCTTACCTACTCTATTGTATTTAATGAAAAACATAATTTAAAAGCGCTTTTAGGACAGGAAAAAAATGTTAGAACAATTGAAGGATGGGGAGCAATAAAAACAGGACTTACAGATCCGTTTTTTACGAGTTTTCAAGGCGGATTTACAACTATAACCCCAGGCGTTTCTGTTCAAACTGAAAATGTACTGCTTTCTTATTTCAGCAGTATTGCTTACGATTATGACAAAAAATATTTATTGAATCTTAACTTCAGAAGAGACGGATTATCAGCATTGGCAAGCGGCAATAAATGGGGGAATTTTGGAGGTGCTTCTGTGGGATGGAATATATCTGAAGAAGATTTTTATAAAAACTCGTCTATCAAAGAAGTGCTGAATGCGTTTAAAGTGCGTGCCAGCTACGGAATTGTGGGTAACAGCGAATTGAACGATTATGCTTCTTTATCACAATATACAGCAGGAACTTATGCAGGAGTGCCTACTCTTAACTTCTCTCAATCTGGAAATTCTAACTTAAAGTGGGAAACCAGCAAAAAGTTTGATTTTGGAGTTAATTTGGCTTTATTCAATAATCGAATTACTATTGAAGCAGATTATTATAAAAACAATATCAACGATTTAATTTTAAATGCTCCTCAAGCGTTATCACAAGGAATCCCAAATAACTCTATAGCTGCAAACGTAGGTTCTCTTTACAATAAAGGTTTTGAGCTTACTGTGAATGCGAATATTATTGATGATAATGATTTTCAATGGAATGCGAGTTTGAATCTATCCACGATCAAAAACAAAGTTACTTCTCTTGGAGGATACGGTGATATTTATCCAACAGCTTTAAGCACTTTCGGAATCCAGAATATTACTAGAGAAGGTTATTCTGTAGGTTCAATTTTTGCGGTTCCAACAACTGGCGTAAATCCTGAAAACGGAAACCGAGTTTATGTAAATGCAAATAATGAAGAGGTACAATACAATGCACTTACAAAGGCTTTTACCTATTTAAACGGCACTGCAGCTCCTGCAATCGACAACTATCGTGACGGTCGTATTCAAGGCCCGTCTTTACCAACTTATTATGGTGGTTTGAACAATAATTTATCTTATCGAAATTTCGATTTAACGATTGGACTTACTTTTTCTGGAGGAAACAAATTGTACAACGGTACACGATCTACTTTATCAGATCAGCGCTTTTTTAACAACGGAACTTTCATAAAAGACCGTTGGACAACACCAGGACAAGTTACTGATGTTCCAAAGTTAGTGTATGGCGACAGTTTTTCTGGAGGTTTCTCATCAAGCAACTCAGCTTATGTTGAAGACGGATCGTATTTAAAACTTAAAAACATCATTTTAAGTTACAGAATTCCAGTTAAAAATGAATTGATTAATAAATACATCTCATCTGCAAAAGTATATGCTCAAGGATCAAATTTACTGACTTGGTCTAAATACAGAGGTTCAGATCCTGAGATTTCAATAAACGGAAATTCAATTAATTCTGGAAAAGATCAAAACGTGCCAGCCAACTCATCTGTGTTTACATTAGGTCTTAATGTAGGTTTCTAGGCGCTAATTAATTATACCATTAAATAAAAACATCATGAATTTCAATTATAAAAATTATAGAAAAAGCATCACAAAAGCCTTTATTATTACTCCATTTATAGCCTTATTATTGGCAGGATGCAGTGATGATTCTTTAGATACGGTGCCGGAAACAAGTATTTCTACGGAAACTGCTTTTAGCACACCTGCAAAAATTTTAGCACAGGTAAATGGACTTTATGCGCAATTCAGCAATCCGTCATTATATGGCGGCCGATTCATTATTTTTAATGAGCAGCGAGGAAATGAATTTAGCCAAAATGACGGAAACAACTCAACTGGTGCCAATGTTTGGAATCAGTCTATAACCTCATCGGGAGATTTTGTAAACTCTGTTTGGAGCGTTGCTTATACTGCGATAAATTTTTCGAATATTCTAATCGATAATTTAGCAAATACAACTGTTGTTACCGATGATTTACGTAAAAATTATATTGCTGAGGCCAAGTTTATCAGAGCCATTTCGTACTTGAGTTTAGTGCAGACTTATGCAAAACCTTACGCTCAAAATAGTGCTGCACCAGCGCTTCCGCTGCGCTTAAAAGGAAACACATCTGGCGGACTTAATGACTTCGCTTTTAGCTCGGTTGCCGATGTTTACACTCAAATATTAAAAGATCTCGACGAAGCCGAAGCTGATTTGCCAGAAAGTTATTCAACCGCAATTCTTAACGCTTCGAGAGCACATAAAGCTACAGCGATTGCCTTAAAAACAAGAGCCTATTTAAGCAAAGGCGATTATGCAAAAGTAGTTTCGGAAGCAAGTAAGATTGTACCGCAATCGGCACCATTTCAATATGTATCAGGAAGTTTAACGCATCGTTTAGAACCCAATATTGCAACTGTTTTTGGAGGTCTTTATGTCGGCAGCGAAGCCCTATTTAGCATTCCGTTTACAACTGCCGCAGAAGCACCGGGTTTACAAAGTGCTCTTGGACCAAATTATTTAACTCCGGTTCTTTATTTTAATAGTGCTGGAATTATTGCAAATGATGTATTTGCTTCACCAACCTCAACAGATGCAAGAAAAGCTTTAGTAATTACCAATTCAACTGGTCAGAAACTGCTAAACAAATTCAAGAAAAACAGCGCTCCTTTTACTGATTTTGTACCTGTTATTAGATACGCCGAAATCATATTAAACTATGCCGAAGCCGCCGCGCAGAATAACAATCTTCCTTTGGCTAGAACTTTATTATCTGCTGTACGAAATCGTTCTGATGCTTCTTATGTTTTTACAACTGGTGTTACGACAAAAGACGAATTGATTGCCACTATTTTAACGGAAAGAAGAATAGAATTAGTTGGCGAAGGATTCCGTACACCAGACTTATTGCGACGTGTTCAGACTCTTCCAGGAAAAACAGGAAATGCAGGTGTAGCTCCAGAAGTGCTGCCAACAGCAGGCAATTATGTTTGGGCAATTCCTAGTAACGAATTGGCTTATAATAAACTGGCGCCGAGATAAAATAGTGCAACCGCTAAGTACAATTAAAAAAAATATTTAACACATAGAAACATAGCATCAAACTTTTAGATAAGGGAACAAAAAGAAGTGAAATGCCAATGTCAACAGAGCAAAATCTATATTTCTATGTGTTAAAAAATATTTGAAGTCAGCAGATTACTATTGACTTTATCAAAAAATAAAAACATAAAAAAAAATAACGAAATGAAAAATAATTTTAAATATCTGGCTGTAATCTTCGCTTCGACGATTATTACCGCTCAACAAAAAAATACCGCTGATAAGGTTTTTATCAATGGAAATATAATCACTGTTGATGCCAAAAACAGCACAGCACAAGCCGTTGCAGTAAGTAATGGAAAAATTCTGGCAGTTGGCAGCAATAGCGCAATAGAAAAACTGAAAGACAAAAAAACAATTGTTGTTGATTTAAAAGGCAAAACCGTGGTTCCCGGATTTATTGACGGACACAGCCATTTTATGGGATTGTCAAGATCGACAACCGTAAATGTAGGTTCACCGCCAATGGGTACAGTTAAAAACATTGCCGATTTGGTAAGTCGTATTCAGGATTTTCAGAAGCAAAAAAATATCGCTCCAGGCGAATGGATTGATGCTTACGGATACGATCAAGATCAATTAGAAGAAAAAAGACATCCTAATAAAGAAGATCTTGATGCTGCTTTTCCTAATAATCCCGTAACGATCACAAATATCAACGGGCATATGTCTGTTTCAAATTCTTATGCTTTAAAAATTTCAGGAATTGATGCAAGTACTCCAAACCCAGCCGGCGGTGCCATCGAAAGAAAAAAAGGCACTAACGAACCTACAGGTTTATTACAAGAAAATGCCAGCAGATTATTAAAGAGACCTGCAAAACCAGCACCATCTTTAGAGGAGCAGATAAAAAGCTTAACTGAACAGCAATTATTTTACGCAAGTAACGGTATTACCACAGCTCAGGATGGATATACAAGTTATGAGTCACTGCAATTATTGCATAAAGCAGCCGAAAAAAATGCTTTGTTTATTGATATTGAAGCTTTGCCCGGTTATCCAACTTTAGAAAAGGTACTAGAAAATCCTGATTTTAAGTTTGGTGTACTAAAAAATCACTTAAAACTAGCAGGAACAAAAATGATTGCCGATGGTTCTCCACAAGGTAAAACAGCTTTTTTTAGTAAATCATATTTAGTAGAAGTGCCAGGTTGTAATCATGATCAATGTACAGGTTTCCCAAACATTACACAAGATCAATTTAATGACCTAGTAATTAAAGCTTTTCAAAACAATGTTCGTCCGTTTGTGCATTGCAACGGAGATGCGACCATCGATATGTATTTAAAAGCAATCGAAAATGCCAATAAATCTTTAAATACAAACAGTAATGATCGCAGACCCGTAACTATTCACTCACAATTTGTACGTCCAGATCAATTAGACAGCTACAAAAAACTGGGGATAATTGCCGCTTTATTTAGTAATCACGCCTTTTTTTGGGGAGATGTACACGTTCGCAACTTAGGTCCAGAAAGAGCAAACTTCTTAAGCCCATTAAAAACAGCAATTAAAAAAGGAGTAGTCGCTACAAACCATACTGATTATCCTGTTACACCGCTAAACCAATTGTTTTTGTTATGGACTTCTGTAGAAAGAAAATCACGTTCTGGACAAGTTATTGGTCCTGACGAACGCCTTACTCCTATCGAAGGTTTACGCGCTATTACCATAAACGGAGCATATCAATATTTTGAAGAAAACAGCAAAGGTTCTATCGAAACTGGAAAACTAGCCGATTTAGTAGTTCTTTCTGATGATTTAACAAAAGTTGAGCCTTCTAAGATAAAAGACATAATTGTTTTGGAAACGATTAAGGAAGGAAAAACAGTTTTTAAAAAATAACCATTTAAAACTTAAAAAATGAATCAGATCAACATTAATCCTGCGCCAGCTGTATCAATGAGAACACCAAAAAAGTCTTCTGAATTTTTCTGGTTTAGTGAAACTGATACAGTAAACTCACAAGATAAAAAGAATACAAAAATAAAAAAGGGCTTAAAAAAGAAGAAAAAAAATGATTGAGGGAAAAATTGAAACTGTCGCCATTAGAACACCCGAAAGAGTCGCAGAGATTTCTTGGTTTAATGATATTATTGGCGGTGATACAGAATATTTAGGCGTTCTAGACAATGATCGTCGAAGCAGCTACGAGCATTGTCGTGAGATTACGCTGGAAGCAGAAAAACTAGGTTTCAGCAATATTTTATATCCATCTGCTTATACTGTAGGTCAAGACGGATTGGCTTTTGCGGCAAGTGTTGCGCCCGAAACCAACAAGATTACATTTTTGCTCGCAATTCGTACCGGTGAAGTACATCCGCCTATGTTAGCGCGAGCCATTTCTTCGCTGGATCATATGCTGAAAGGAAGATTGATTTTGAATATCATTAATTCTGATTTACCTGGAACGCGCGAAGATCCTAATGTAAGATACCAAAGATGTTCTGAAGTAATTCAGATTTTACAGCAAGGCTGGACACAAGAGCGAATCTCGCACAAAGGCGAAATTTATCAGTTTGATCTGCCTTCTGATCCTGTAAAATCGTATCAGCAAAATGGCGGTCCGTTATTGTATTTTGGAGGAACTTCACCTGGTTCCAGAGCGGTTTGCGCCAAACATTGCGATGTGTTTTTGACTTGGCCGGAATCTGAAGAATCGATGTATGCCACTCTTAAGGAAATGAGCGAACGTGCTGCTGCCGAAGGAAGAACTATTGATTTTGGATTAAGAATACATGTAATTGTTCGCGAAACACAAGAAGAAGCAAGAGCTTACGCGAAAAAACTGATTTCAAAGTTTGACGAAAAACGAGGTTTAGAAATTAGAAGCCGCGGTGAGGATTCACGTTCATTAGGCGTTTTAAAACAAGACGAATTAAGAGAAACGGCTGACGACGATGGTTATGTAGAGGATATTTTATGGACAGATATTGGTAAAGTTTTTTCCGGCTGCGGAAGCGGTCTTGTAGGAAGTGCTGATCAAATTATAGAAAAACTAAATCGCTATATGGATATGGGTTTCCGCTCTTTTATTTTCTCAGGATTTCCTTTGATTGAAGAAGCCAATTATTTTGCAAAACTAGTTTTACCGCGTTTACCAAATGCCTCTTTACCGCATTTACAAGGAAGAATTCCGCAAGAAACACCTACAACACCTTTAACCAATGCTGAATTGGTTTAGTTATAAAAATAAAATTTAGAATGTCTGAAATAGAAAAAAAACAAGAATACAAAAGAGAACTCGGTCTTGCCGATGCAGCCTTATTGGTTGCCAGCGGAATGATTGGTTCTGGAATTTTTATTGTGAGTGCTGATGTTACCCGAAACGTGGGATCAGCAGGATGGCTTATTTTAGTTTGGCTCATTGGCGGTTTCATGACTTTGATCGCTGCGGTAAGTTATGGCGAATTAAGCGGTATGTTTCCTAAATCAGGAGGTCAATATGTTTACTTAAAAGAAGCCTACAATCCGCTTGTGGCATTTGTTTACGGCTGGAGTTTATTTACGGTTATTCAAACAGGAACAATTGCCGCAGTTTGCGTTTCGTTCTTTAAATTTCTGGCTTACTTTTTTCCGTTTTTTAGTGAAGATTTGATTGCTTTTAGAATTGGAGAATCGTTTACAGTTTCTCCGGCACAGCTCTCCTCTATTGTCTTGTTATTTATTCTGACTTACATAAATACCAAAGGTGTAAAACTTGGAAAAGTGATTCAGAAGTTTTTTACGGGAACTAAGTTAATCAGCTTATTAGTATTGATTATTTTCGGATTTATATTTTTCAAACCCGAAATCTGGCATACAAACTGGACAAATCCGTTTCATTTACAAAAGCTAAATCCTGACGGTACTTTTTTACAATACACGAATACACCAGCATTTTGGGGCGCAATAGCTTCGGCATTAGTGGGAACCGTAATTAGTTACGACGCATGGAACAATGTAACTTTTGTATCTGACGAAATAAAAAATCCAAAACGCAATATTGGTTTGAGTTTACTTCTAGGAACTGCAGTTGTAACTATTATTTATGTTTCATTAAATGTAATGTTTACCGCAGTTTTACCTGTTGAAGCTATTGGAACACCAGAAAAAGACCGCGTTGGAATTGCTGCGGCGCAGGCTATTTTTGGTTCAAGCGGTACTTCGATTATTGCCTTAATGATTTTAATTGCTTCGTTTGGTTGTGCTAACGGAATGATTTTATCGGGCGCAAGAGTGTATCAAAGTATGGCAAAAGACGGTTTGTTCTTCAAAAAAACAGCGATTTTAAACAAACATTCGGTTCCTGCAAATGCACTTTGGATCCAGTTTTTTATGGCCGTAATTTTGAGTTTAAGCGGACGTTACGGCAATTTATTGGACATGATTTCTTTTGTTGTGGTTTTGTTTTACGTTATCACTATTGCTGGAATTTTTGTGCTGCGTATTAACAAACCCAAACACGAACGTCCTTATAAAGCTTTTGGATATCCGTTTTTGCCCGCCATTTATATTCTTTTAGGAGCAGCTTTTTGCATTTTATTAATCATTTACAAACCTACTTACACTTGGCCTGGATTGATCATTGCAGGAATTGGAATACCTGTTTATTATATAAGAGAGAAATTTTCGACACCAAAAAGAACAACGCTTTAACCGTTGGATGTAATTATTTTAACACATAGAAACATAGGCATTAGCTTAATTAAAAAAGGCGTTTCACTTGTTTAAAATAAACATAAGGAGTTATGTGAAAGAAATGTATTTCTTTTTTTGTCTCCTTCGTTAGGCATAAAATCTATGCTTCTATGTGTTTTATAATTTTTATAACAACAGATTAATTTAAAATGTTTTAAAAGTACAAATTCAGATTAGTTGATTTCTCGTAAATGTTAGTTACTAACCAAAAAACACTTTATTATGAATTCATTTTATCAAGAAATAGCAAAACAGCATCAGGAATTACTAATACTTCCAGAGAAGAAATTAATACATCTATTTATTGATGACTTATTTGTCATTTTGTTTTCAAATACGTCAAAATCACACGAATCTGAAGCTACAATTAAATACAAATTCAATCAGCTTAAAAAGCGTTTTGATGAATTGGTTCAAGATTTTTCGCAAAAAAAAGATCATGATAAAGAGCAGACACTGACTTTTTTTAATGCCATACCGCATTTGCATAAAAAGACGATAAATGACGCTTTAAGCATTTTTACAAAAGATCCAGCAGCAAAATCGCTGGAAGAAGTATTGTATTCTTATCCCGGTTTTTTTGCTATTGCGATATACCGCTTTTCACATCAATTATGGAAACAGGATTTAAAACTTTTGGCGAGAACTATTTCAGAATATGCGCATATTAAAACCAGTATAGAAATTCATCCAGGCGCACAAATAGGAAATGATTTTGCAATTGACCACGGAACTGGAATTGTTATTGGCGAAACCACAATTATAGGCGATAATGTGCAGCTGTTTCAAGGTGTTACGCTGGGTGCTTTGAGTGTAAAAAAAGAAGATGCTTTTATTAAAAGACATCCAACTATTGAGGATAATGTCATTATATATTCGAATAGCACCATTTTGGGCGGACAAACTGTTGTAGGAAGCGATTCGATCATTGGCGGGAATGTCTGGCTTACTTATACTGTCCCGTCAAATTCAATAGTATATCACAAAAATGAAATTAAAATAAAAGACAACAATGCGATCGTATTTAGTGAGTAAGCGATTCATAAACACTGTATAATCAATAATTTAAAAACAACTTTACTATAAATTAAATCCAATTTACTTTGAGTGTTTTTATTTTTAATCTAAATTTATATATCAAATTAAAAAAAGGCTTCTAAATATCTAGTAATAAGCACTTTTAATCAAAAACAAATTAACCTTTTAAACCTTTAAATCATGGCGGAATCAAAACAACAGCAGACCGCATTAGGAGATGTAGCTGCAAGACAATTAGCAATAGCAACCCGTACGGTTCCACAAATAGGAACTATCAGTCCGCGCTGGCTGACACATCTTTTACATTGGACACCTGTAGAATCAGGAGTATTTCGTTTGAATAAAGTAAAAGACGCCAATCATATACAAGTAGACTGCTCTGCGCGAGACGAAAGAGTTTTACCAAATACTTTTGTTGATTATATCGATAATCCTAGAGAATATAATCTTGCTGCTGTACAAACAATTGTCGAAGTACATACTCGTGTTTCTGACTTATACAGCAAGCCTTATAATCAAATTTCAGAACAGCTGCGATTGGCAATAGAAACCATTAAAGAACGTCAGGAAAGCGAATTAATCAATAATAAAGATTACGGTTTATTGAGTAATGTTGCACCCTCTCAAATTATAAAAACCAGAACCGGCGCGCCAACTCCAGATGATTTAGATGAGTTATTGACCAAAGTATGGAAAGAACCAGGATTTTTCCTGCTGCATCCATTAGCCATTGCAGCATTTGGCCGTGAATGTACACGTCGCGGTGTACCGCCGCCAACGACGTCTTTATTTGGATCTCAATTTTTAACTTGGAGAGGTATTCCGCTGATTCCATCAGATAAACTGCCAATTAAAAACGGAAAATCAAAAATCATTTTATTGCGTACCGGCGAAAGTCGTCAAGGTGTTATCGGTCTTATTCAACCGGGACTGCAAGGCGAGCAATCTCCGGGATTATCAGTTCGTTTTATGGGGATAAACGAAAAAGCAATTGCCTCTTATTTGGTATCTCTTTATTGTTCATTAGCCATTTTAGTAGATGATGCGATCGCGGTTTTAGAAGATGTAGAAATAGGCAAATATCATGAGTACAAATACTAACGATAACGGTTTACCAAACATTGACGATTTGCAGCTTTTAGCTAACGAATTGTTCAAGACGCTGCCTAACGAATTTCCTAAAGAAATCTCGTTAAGTCCAGATCGGAATGAACATCCTCGTGCCGTAAAAGTTGCAGAAACGTTTTTGCAAACTGGAAATTTAGGCAGCAGCGACACTCCTATTTCATCACAAAATGCAGTAAATACGCCTTCATCTTTACCAGCATTTAGTGGTTTAGGAGCTTCTCCTACAGTTTCAAATTATGGTTCAGGAGCTTCTGCATTATATCCTAATGCTGGAGCGGGATTTGATCCTAAAAGCGGCGTTACAACATCAGGCATTCAGGAAGATTATAATCTAAACCTTAACAATCCGCATACTGGTTTTTATGATACTAATTTAAAAAACGCCGCTACGCCGCAATTAAACGAAGAGAGTTTTTTTTCTCAATTACTCCTAAACAATGAATATCTGCCATTTCAAACAGAGAATTCTTCTTTTGAGACTGAGTTAAAAGCAGCTTTAGCATTTGTTGATACACAATTTACAAAACGTGAAGCTTTTCCTTTGAATGGAAATGAAGCTGCAAACTCGTATTACTTTTTAGATCAAAATCCGTTTGCTTTTGATAAAAGAAATACAAATGCAATTGTTGGAAACACTTTTGACTCCAAAGAAATAAGCGGTTTTACAACTTCTCATTTTGATGCCAATCTAATCAAAAAAGATTTCCCAATTTTAAGCGAAACAGTAAACGGAAAGCCATTAGTTTGGTTTGATAATGCGGCTACTACTCAAAAACCAAAATCGGTAATTGAGCGTATTGCTTATTTCTATGAACATGAAAATTCAAACATTCATCGTGCAGCACATGAGTTAGCCGCTAGAGCTTCTGATGCTTATGAAGCAGCTCGTGAAAAGGTAAAAACATTCTTGAATGCATCTTCGGTAAACGAAATTGTTTTTGTGCGAGGCGCAACAGAAGGTATAAATTTAGTAGCTTGTACTTGGGGTGATCAAAATTTAAATGCCGGCGATGAAATTATCGTAAGTAATTTAGAACATCACGCCAATATAGTTCCGTGGAAACGACTAGCAGACAAAAAAGGCTTAAAACTTCGAGTAATTCCTGTTGATGACGATGGTCAGATTTTACTGGATGAATATGCAAAACTGCTCAACTCAAAAACACGTTTGGTTGCTTTTACACAAGTTTCGAACGCACTTGGTACCGTAACTCCTGCTAAAAGAATTACTGAAATGGCGCATGCAGTTGGTGCCAAAGTTCTAATAGACGGCGCACAATCCGTTTCGCACATGAAAGTTGATGTACAAGATTTAAATCCAGATTGGCTGGTATTTTCTGGACATAAGCTTTTTGGTCCAACCGGAATTGGCGCTTTGTATGGTAAAGAAGATTTATTAAATGAAATGCCTCCGTATCAATCTGGCGGAAACATGATTCAGGATGTAACTTTTGAGGAAATAAAATACCACAAAGCTCCTAATCGTTTTGAAGCTGGAACAGGAAATATTGCAGATGCTATTGGTCTTGGCGCAGCAATCGATTATGTTACCAAATTAGGTATCGATGCAATCGGACAATACGAGCATTATTTGCTGGACTACGCAACAAATCTTTTAAAAGAAATTCCAGGCGTGCGATTGATTGGAACTGCAAAAGATAAGGCGAGTGTATTGTCTTTTAACTTACAAGGTTACAGCAATGATCAGGTTGGACAAGCTTTGAATAAAGAAGGTGTTGCGGTACGTACTGGTCATCATTGTGCTCAGCCTATTTTGCGACGAATGGGAGTTGAAACTACAGTTCGTCCTTCATTGGCTTTTTACAATACCACACAAGACGTTGATACTTTTATCAAAACATTGTGGGAACTTAAAAAAGTAAGATTTTAATATAAATTATCATTGTGCTTAATTAAACACATAGAAACATAGTTTTTATTGAGAATCTAAGAAGCGTTTAACTTGCATAGATACATATAGCTATGTTTAGAAACTAGTGTCTTTTTACATTCTTTAATATCCCTGGAACCTATGTTTCTATGTGTTTAAAAACATTCCTATTTCGAGGAAAAAAATAATGAAACAGGCACAATCAATGAGTTAATTAAGAGTAAATGTCTCACGCATCTATTCGAAGAGATAATTACTTTTTTTGATATTTTAAGTAATTATAAACAAAAGGCGTTCGTCGCGGCGAACGCCTTTTTATATAATAAAGTAAGCTGAATTAATTACTTAAATTCATTCAATGATTTTTCGATTATAACCAGACATTCTTGTATTTGAGTTTCTGTCATTACCAAAGGCGGTGCTAATCTAATTTTATTACCATGAGTTGGTTTTGCAAGCAGTCCATTATCTCTAAATTTTAGGCAAATCTGCCAAGCCAGATCAGAATCTTCATCACAGTTAATAACAATAGCGTTCAAAAGTCCTTTACCGCGAACCAATGTAATTAAATTATTTCTTTCAGCGATTTCGTTTAATCCCCTTCTTAAAATAACACCTAAACGTTCGGCATTTTCAGCAAGATTTTCTTCTTTTACAACTTCCAAAGCCGCAATTGCAACGGCAGCTGCAACAGGATTTCCTCCAAAAGTAGATCCATGCTGACCCGGTTTAATGACATTCATAATTTCGTCATTACATAAAACAGCTGAAACTGGATAAACTCCGCCCGAAATTGCTTTACCCAAAATCAAAATATCAGGTTGTACATTTTCATGGTGAACCGCTAGTAATTTTCCAGTACGAGCAATTCCAGTTTGAACCTCATCGGCAATAAATAAAACATTATGTTTTTCACACAATGCTTTTGCTTTTGCTAAATATCCTTCAGACGGTACATAAACACCGGCTTCACCTTGAATTGGTTCTACTAAAAATCCTGCAATAGTTTTTGATGATTCTAAAGCTTTTTCAAGTGCTTCAAGATTATCATATTCAATTTTTATAAATCCATCTGTAAACGGTCCAAAGTTTTTACGAGCCGATTCATCATTAGAAAACGAAATAATTGTAGTCGTTCTTCCGTGAAAATTATTCTCGCAAACAATGATCTGCGCTTGATTTTCTGGAATACCTTTTACTTCATAAGCCCATTTACGACATACTTTAAGAGCTGTTTCAACAGCTTCGGCACCAGTATTCATTGGTAAAACTTTATCAAAACCAAAATACTTCGTTACAAACTCTTCGTAGTTTCCTAATTTATCATTGTAAAAAGCACGCGAAGTAAGCGTCAATTTTTGAGCTTGATCAACCATTGCTTTCACAATTTTAGGATGACAATGCCCTTGATTTACTGCTGAATATGCTGATAAAAAATCATAATACTTTTTCCCGTCAACATCCCATACATAAACGCCTTCTCCTTTTTCTAAAACCACAGGAAGCGGATGGTAATTGTGGGCTCCGTATTTGTTTTCTTTCTCGATTAAAATTTCAGATTTTGCCGAAAGTATTTCTTGAGTATTTGCCATGATAATTTCTTTTTTACTTCTGCAAAAGTATAAAAATTATTTATTTTAAATCAAAAAGAAGACAATTTAACTTAAAAATAGCTTTTAAAAAACCAAAACATCAATTTTAAAACACATATTAAGTCATTTTGTTTTTATAATTATCCACACGAATCAGACTTATTTTTATCTTTACAGAAAATAAAAATTTTCGCATGGATATTTTAGATGAGTTTGACGTAAAAATTATCAAAGAATTAGAAAAAGATGGCAGAATAGCTTATTCGACGATTGCTTCTAATTTGAAGATTTCGAATACAATGGTGCATCAACGTATTAATCGTTTATTTGAACAAGGCATAATTACAGGCATCAAACCTATTTTAAATGAAAAGCAAATTGGCTATGACTGGGCTTCTTTTACCGGAATTACGCTCAATAAAGATTCTGATTCTGAAAGAATTATTGAAGCTTTAAAAGCAATACCAGAAATTACAGAATGTTATTTTGTTACCGGATCTTTTACGCTTTACCTTAAGATTACGGCAAAAAACCACGAACACATGCGAAAAATATTATACGAAAAAATCGATAATATCCCTGGAATTGCAAAAACAGATTCGATGGTTGAATTAGGATGTGCCTTTAAACGAAATGTATCCTTGTAAAAAAAATAATATGATTTACTCTGCTAAATTATTACAAACAACACTTCTTTTTTGCTGCATTTCTATATTAGCTTTTTCTCAAAACCTAAGTAAAAAAGACATTGCAAAATTGGAGGAAACGGCACAAAAAGTAACCATAATTCGTGATAATTGGGGAATTCCTCATATTTATGGAAAAACGGATGCTGCGGCTGTTTTTGGTTTAATGTATGCACAATGCGAAGACGATTTTAAACGTGTTGAGATGAATTATATAGAAAAACTAGGCCGTCTTTCTGAAATAAAAGGACAATCAGTTCTATATAATGATTTAGAAATAAAACTTTTAATAGATATCAACGAAGCTAAAACCGATTATAAAAATGCCGCTCCATGGCTAAAAAAACTATTGGATAGTTATGCTGACGGAATCAATTTTTACTTATACAAACATCCTGAAGTAAAACCTCTTTTACTAACTCATTTCGAACCTTGGTTTCCCTTACTTTGGACAGACGGCAGTATTGGTGCAATTAGTACAGCTGATCTTTCAGTAGGAGAATTAAAAGCTTTTTACTCCGGCAGCAATGAAAAAACAGCTTACGTAGAAAGAGAAAAAAATGTACAGACCGGCTCAAATGGATTCGCCTTTGCTCCTTCAAAAACGGCTTCTGGAAATGCTATTCTTTATATTAATCCGCATACTACTTTTTATTTCAGACCCGAAGTTCAAGTTTCGAGTGAAGAGGGTTTAAATGCTTATGGCGCCGTTACCTGGGGACAATTTTTTATCTATCAAGGATTTAATGAAAACTGCGGCTGGATGCACACTTCTTCAAATGTGGATGTTGCCGATATGTATGCTGAAAAAATTGTTTTGAAAAAAAATAAACTGTTCTACGAATACGACAAGAAATTAATTCCTGTAATTGAGAAAGAAATCATAATTAAGTATTTAGAAGATGGAAAACTAGTTCCTAAAAAATTTAAAACTTATTTCACCAATAATGGTCCAATAATGGCCAAACGAGACGGAAAATGGATAAGCTTAAAGTCTAATAACCGCTCAATGAATAGTTTAATTCAGAGCTGGGTTAGAACTAAATCAAAAGATTTTAACGACTATAAAAAAGCAATGGATTTGAAAGCCAATACTTCCAACAATACTGTTTATGCGGACAGTAAAGGGAATATTGCTTATTGGCATGGAAACTTTATTCCGGTAAGAGATAAAAATCTCAATTGGTCAAAAGTAGTTGACGGATCGATTTCTGCTACGCAATGGAAAGGACTGCACGAAGTAAATGAAACGGTTCATTTGTATAATCCAACAAACGGATGGCTTCAAAACTGTAATTCAACACCATACACTGCAGCAGGAACTAATAGTCCAAAAAAGGAAGATTATCCCGCATATATGGCTCCCGATGGAGAAAATTTTAGAGGCATCAACGCTGTTCGTATTTTTAGTCAAGTCAAAAAATACACTTTAGACAAAGTTATTGCTGACGGTTACGATTCTAAACTATCTATTTTTGAAATCTTAATTCCCGCTTTGACAGAAGTTTTCGAAAAAAACATAAAACCAACTGATGCAGCCTATATTGAAATTGCTGAACCAATTTCTGCTTTAAAAAACTGGGATTATTATGCCAAAGAAAATTCTATAGCAACAACTCTAGCAGTCGAATGGGCATACAAACTAGATCCTATCATTCAAAAGGCTTATGTTAATGAAGGAGAAACTGATCAGGTCGAAAACACTAAAAAATTTGCTAAAAATGCGACTGCAGACCAATTAGTTCCACAACTGCAGGCAGTAGTAAAAGACCTAAAAGCAAAATGGGGAACATGGCAGATTCCGTGGGGAGAAATTAATCGTTTTCAACGTTCCAATGGTGATATTAATTTAAAATATGACGATTCGAAACCAAGTTTACCAATTGCGTATGGCCCTGGTTCTTGGGGAAGTCTTCCTTCTTTTAAAAGCAGTTACCAAAATGGTTCTAAAAAACGTTACGGCTACAATGGTAATAGTTTTGTATGCGTCGTTGAATTTGGGTCAAAGATAAAAGCGAAATCATTATTAGCAGGCGGAAATAGCGGCGACATAAACTCAAAACATTTTTTTGATCAAGCCCAAATGTATCAAAATGGACAATTTAAAGATGTTTTATTTTACAAAGATGACGTCGAAAAAAATGCAGAACGCACTTATCATCCAGGAGAATAACCTCTAAAGCCAGCTTTAAATAAACAAACCTCAGAAGAAATGTCTTTTGAGGTTTTTTTTTATTGTAATATTCCTCATATTTGTCTTAAAAATATCATTTTATGAAAATCATACAGCTATTTGTTTTAGGAATTTTACTAAATACTACTCTAATGAATGCACAATTGAAACCAATAAAATATTCTGACGGCAGGCAGGTTTTGAATGGCTTATATATAAAAGCTGCTGAAAAAAGCTCCGAAAATCCAAGTATCCTAATGCTTCCAGCATGGCTTGGAATCGATAATGCTTCTAAAGGAATTGCCGAAAATTTAGCAAAACTGGGTTATAATGTTTTTATAGCTGATATTTATGGCGAAGGAAATGTTCCTAAAAATACTTCTGAAGCAGGAAAACAAGCTGGTTATTATAAAACAAATTATGAAGCGTACCAAAAAAGAATTGATATTGCACTTTATGAATTAATAAAATTAGGCGCAAACAAAGACAATATTGCCGCTATTGGATATTGTTTTGGAGGAACAGGAGTTTTAGAAGCTGCTCGAGGTGGTTTAAAACTTAAAGGCGTTGCTTCGTTTCATGGAGGTTTAGGAAAAGATGCTTCTAGAAAAATAGAACCTATTACTGCGAAAGTTCTAGTATGTCATGGCGCTGATGATCCGTATGTGTCAAAAGAAGAAGTCGCATCTTTTCAACAGGAACTGCGCGATTCTAAGGCCGATTGGCAGATGATTTATTATGCAAATGCGGTACATTCTTTTACAAATCCTGAAGCTGGAAATGACAATTCAAAAGGTGCTGCCTATAATCCTGTTGCAGCAAAAAGAGCTTTTGAGCATTTACAGCTTTTTCTAAATGAAGTTCTTAAAAAATAAACCTTAAAATACCAATCAAAAAACCAAAATCAAAAACAATCAATACACCAATGTCACACAACAAAATTAGAGAAGACAAAACCTGCTTGAACTGCAGACATGTTGTTGAGCAAAAGTTCTGTCCTAACTGCGGACAAGAAAACAGTGATTCCCGTAAAACTTTCCATCATTTATTTATTCATTTCATTGAAGATCTGACGCATTATGAAAATGCATTTTGGAAAACAATAAAAAACCTTCTTTTAAAACCTTCAACTTTAACGAAAGAGTATCTTTCTGGCAGACGATTATCTTATTTGGCGCCTGTTAGACTCTATATTTTTATAAGTTTTGTAACCTTTCTGTTAATCGCAATGTTTCCTATTCATGTAGAAGAAGATACAAACGAACCTACGAAATCAGAAAACATTAAAAAACAAATCTCAAAACAGACTAGTACATTAAAAGAAAATGAAAACGTAAAGGCCTTACTAAATTCTGATTCTGTATCGCCAGAAGATAAAAAAGCGATTCAGGATATGTTAGACAATCCAAAATCAAGTGACGATAGTCTTATAAATTTAGGATACAAATCTGTTAAACAAATCGACTCTATTCAAAAATACGGCTCAAAATCTGAAAAGCTTTCTGATTTTAGTTATTGGATAAATAGAAAAATACAAATCATAAAAGATAAAAATACGAATCAAGAACTTTTCAATAAATTCATAGAGTCTTTTATACATAACTTACCCAAAGTTTTGTTTATTATCATGCCGTTTTTCGCTTTCTTTTTATGGATTTTCCATAATAAAAAGCGCTGGTATTACTTTGATCACGGCATATTTACGCTGCATTATTTTTCGTTTTTACTGCTGATTTTTTTAGTTCTTTTCTCCGTTGGAAAAATAGGAACCTTAATAAACCATCCTATTATTTCTATAGTAATTGACTTTTTCACATTTATAGGAATTGTGTGGGCATTTTATTATTTTTTCCCAGCTCATCATAGATTTTACGGAGAGTCTAGAATTGTATCCTTTACTAAAAGTGTAGTGTTATTTTTCATAAACTCATTTTTTATTTTATTTTTACTAATTGCTTTTGCCTTTTACACATTTATCAATTTACACTAATACCAAATGAAAAAAATTGTAGTTTTATTATTAATTGCCTCGGCATTTTCGTGTAAAAACACACAGTCCGCCGCATCAAAAGACAACTCAGATCCAACGAAATACATAAAATCGATTTCTGAAAAAGACCTAAAAAAAATGCTGTATGTTGTTGCATCAGATGAAATGCAAGGACGCGAAACAGGTTCAGCCGGACAAAAAAAGGCAGGATTGTATATGATTGAGCAATACAAAAAAAGCGGTGTTTCGTTCCCAAAAGGAGCAAAAGACTATTATCAGCATATACCAGCATCATTCTTAAATGCAAGACGCAATGAAAACTTACCAGATTCTGAAAACATCTGGGCATACATTGAAGGATCTGAAAAGCCAAATGAAGTTTTAGTAATTTCAGCGCATTATGATCACGTAGGAGTTAAAGGTCAAGACATCTATAACGGTGCCGATGATGATGGTTCTGGAACTGTTGCTGTTATAGAAATGGCTAAAGCATTTGCAAAAGCAAAAAAACAAGGCCACGGACCAAAACGTTCAATTTTATTCCTTCACGTAACCGGCGAAGAACATGGCTTACATGGCTCACGTTATTACTCTGAAAATCCTTTGTTTCCAATTGCTAATACTATTGCCGATATCAATATTGATATGATTGGCCGTCGTGACGTAGAACATTCTAAAACAAACAATTATGTTTATGTAATTGGAGCTGATAGATTATCATCTGATTTGCACAATGCGGTAGTATCTCAAAATGAAAAATACACTAAAGTAGATTTAGATTTTAAATTCAATGATCCAAAAGATCCAAATCATTTTTATGAGCGTTCTGACCATTATAACTTTGCTAAACATGGTATTCCTTCTGTTTTCTTCTTCAACGGAGTTCACGAAGATTACCACGGAAAAGATGATAATCCTGAAAAAATTGAATACGATGCTTTAACTAAAAGAACCAGATTAGCTTTTGTTGTTGCTTGGGATTTAGCAAATAGAGAAAATAGACCTGTAGTTGATAAAAAATAAGGTTCTTATTTTTAGGGACAAAGTTGCAAAGGTTCTGAGGTTCTGAGGTTCTGAGGTTCTGAGGTTCTGAGGTTCTGAGGTTCTGAGGTTCTGAGGTTCTGAGGTTCTGAGGTTCTGAGGTTCTGAGGTTCTGAGGTTCTGAGGTTCTGAGGTTCTGAGGTTCTGAGGTTCACAAAAAAAGGGATGAGTTTAAAAACTCATCCCTTTTTTGTATAATAGATATAGAATACTAAAAGAAAAACCTTAGCTACTCAGAACCTTAGTCCCTCAGCACCTTTCCTCTAGTCATTCATAGAAATCAAAAACTCTTCGTTGTTTCTGGTTTTTTTGAAACGATCATTTACAAAATCCATAGATTCTACTGGGTTCATATCTGAAAGATATTTACGCATAATCCACATTCTTTGTAACGTTTTCTCGTCTAATAATAAATCATCACGACGCGTGCTTGATGAAGTAAGATCAATTGCAGGAAAAATACGTTTGTTTGCAATTTTACGATCTAATTGAAGCTCCATGTTACCAGTTCCTTTGAACTCTTCAAAGATAACTTCATCCATTTTAGAACCTGTTTCTGTCAATGCAGTTGCGATGATACTTAATGAACCACCATTTTCAACATTTCTGGCTGCTCCAAAGAAACGTTTTGGTTTTTGTAATGCATTTGCATCTACACCACCACTTAACACTTTTCCAGATGCTGGCTGAACTGTATTATAAGCTCTTGCTAAACGTGTAATCGAATCTAATAAAATCACTACATCGTGACCACATTCTACTAAACGTTTTGCTTTTTCTAGTACGATATTAGCAATTTTTACGTGCTCTTGCGGCTCTCTGTCAAAAGTTGAAGCAATTACTTCTCCACGAACACTTCTTTGCATATCTGTAACCTCTTCAGGACGCTCATCAATCAAAAGAACGATCAAATATACCTCAGGATGATTTGCAGCAATCGCATTTGCAATGTCTTTTAACAACATTGTTTTACCCGTTTTTGGTTGTGCGACTATCATACCACGTTGTCCTTTTCCTATTGGAGAGAACAAATCGATGATACGAGTTGAAACTGAACTTCCTTTTTCGGCCAATTTAAATTTTTCTGAAGGGAAAACCGGCGTCAAATGTTCAAAAGAAACTCTATCACGAACAACTTGCGGATCGTGACCATTGATTTTAAGAACACGAACTAAAGGGAAAAATTTTTCTCCTTCTTTTGGAGGACGAACCACTCCTTTTACAGTATCTCCTGTTTTTAAACCAAACAATCTAATTTGTGAAGTTGATAAATAAATATCATCAGGAGAAGCTAAATAATTATAATCTGATGAACGCAAAAATCCATAACCGTCAGGCATCATTTCAAGAACACCTTCACTTTCAATAATTCCGTCAAATTCAAAATCTGAATCTCTGAAATTATTCTTTTTATTTTTATGATTTTGGTTTGGATTCTGATTTGGATTCTGGTTTCCGTTGTTCCCGTTTCCATTCCCACTTTGGTTTGGGTTTTGAGCTGGACTTTGATTTGGGTTGGAATTTTGGTTTTTATTCTGATTAGGAACAATCTTTTTAGCTGGAGCAGGAGTTTCAGATTTCTCTGTATTTGCAGCTATTACAGGAGTTTCAGATGTCTCAGATATTTCTTCGTTTGAAACTATTTCTTTTGCTGCTTCTTTTTCTTTTTGCAGGGCAACCTTTTTTTCGTAAGCTGATTTATTAAACTTGACTATTTTAGGTGCTTTCTTTTCTGCTGTTTTATTCTCTGCCGTTTTACTTTCTGCTTTTTCTTGAACTTGTACAGTTTCCTTATTTTCTAAAGCCGCTGGAGTTTCAATTTCCTTTGGAGCTTCCTCAATCTTATCAAATTCTAAAACTGGAGCATTTTTACTGACAATTTTCTTTGTCGGAGCAATTCTGGCTCTTTTTGGTTTATCATCAGTTATTTCCTTTTCAACAATAGTTGGTTCCGGCGCCGCTGAAGCCGCCTCTTGGTGCGCTAATATCTGAGTAATCAGAGTATCTTTTTTAACGCCATTAAACTTTATTGTTTTAGCTAACTTAGCTATTTCTTGAAGCTCAGAAAGCTTCATTTCTTTTAATGCAGAAATATCAAACATGAATGTTCTATGAATTTAATTATTTTAAAGGAAAAACTGTAAAAGAATAGGTAGATATATTTAATTCAATTGACCGCAGTATGAAGTGCTTACGGTATTATGATGCAATAATACGAATAAAATTTAATCATACAATAGTATTTTAAAAAAAGAAAATATATTTTTGTAAAACAATTTTAGATCATGATACAACGAATTCAAACCGTATATTTAATTCTTACCTTTTTAGTAACAGGGGTTTTAATGTTTTTTACGCCGCTTTGGACATTAAATACTGGTAAAGCATTTTACTTTATGCAAGATCAACTTTACACAGTTTTATTAGGACTAAGCACAATGCTTAGCATCGTTAGTATCATTTCATACAAGAAAAGACAAAATCAATTTGTAATGGGCAGATTGAACATAATATTAAATTTAATTTTATTAGGATTATTTGTATATCGTTCTCTAAATTTATCTGGAGAGACAGTAAATGCTGTTTCAGAGAAAGGTATTGGGATGTTTCTTCCTATTGTTGCTATCGTGTTATTAGTTTTAGCTAATAAAGCCATCAAAAAGGACGAAGATCTTGTAAAATCTGTAGATCGTTTGAGATAAACCTATAAACTTAATTTTTATGTGCGAAGAGAACCCGAAATTTTATTTCGGGTTTTTTTGTGCTTTTTTTTCCTATTGAACTGATAATCTTAAAACGAGGGCTAAAAACAAAATTGTAAGATATTTTTTTCATAAATTTACACCTCTGTTCCAAAAACGATTATGACAAATAAAATAAGGATTCATCTTGCCGACGATCATCAAGTACTTATTGATGGGCTCACCAATTTACTTCAGACTGTTTCAAATTTTGAAGTTGTCGGCAGTTCATTGAATGGCAATACCATTTATGAAGATATCATACTCGACAAACCTGACATCTTAATTCTTGATATCAGTATGCCAGGAAAAGATGGTGTTGAAGTTTTAAAAGAATTTAGTCAAAAAGGATTTCCCGCAAAAGTAATTATCTTATCAAGTTATGATGATTTAAAAATCATAAAAGAAGTAATGAAATTAGGCGCTAACGGATATTTGACAAAGAAATGCGCAGGTCAAAATATAATCGAAGCAATTGAAGCCGTTTATCAAGGACAAGAATATTTTTGTGATGCTGTAAGAGAAAAAATATTCAACATTTTTTTTCAAAACAATCCAAAAGTAAACAAGGATGTTTATATCGAGAATCCTATTTTAAGTCCGCGTGAAATTGAAATCATAACTTTGATATGTCTAGAATACAGTGGAAAAGAAATAAGCGAACAGCTTTTTATCAGCACAAATACTGTTGAAACGCATCGAAAGAATATTATGAAAAAACTGCAGATAAAAAACACCATTGGATTGGTAAAATATGCTTTAAAGAACAATTTAATTAATTCGTAATTCAACAAAGACAACAAGTAACTAGTAGAAATTTTATGGTGTTTATTCGAATTTTCATAGTAACACTTTTCTTTATTTCCAATGGAAACAAAGTCTACGGTCAACAAAATGTTCTTTCTAAAAAAACGAATACTGAATTACAGAATGCCTCTGACAAAAATACTGTTTCTCCGCAGGTCAAACTTGAGCAGTTAAGAAATAAAAAAGTAGTCAGCCTATTTATTGTTCTTATTATAATCCTTTCGCTCTTATTTTATTTTGTTTACCAAAACAATAAACTCAAACAAAAAATCAGAAGAAAAGACATTAAACAAAAGATACTGCTTAATGTTATTAATGCAGGAATTGATAGTCAGGAAAATGAACAAAAAAAAATCGCATCGTTTTTACACGACAATATCAATTCGCTATTAACCTCGGCTTCATTGCATTTAAACGTTTACACTGCTAAACATAATACAACATCCGAAGAAATTAGTAAATCAAAAATGATACTAGCAGAAGCTCACGATTTATTACGTGATATGTCTCATGACCTTGTTCCTACCCTTTTAGTGCGATTTGGATTAATTTATGCTTTAGAAGATTTATGCGAAAAAAACACTACATCAAATATACGTTTTGAGTTTTCGAGTTCAATTCCGACAGAAAAAAGATATTCCGAGAAATTTGAAATGAAGCTTTACTTCATTGTAACTGAATTGTTCAATAATATCATTAAACACAGTGACGCACAAAAAGCTCAAATTTCATTGCAAGAAAAAAACGAGCATTTTATAATAATTATTCATGATAACGGCAAAGGCTTTAAAACACTTAAGTTAAACCAAATAGAAGGTTTTGGACTTAACCGCATTAGAGCTAGAATCAAAAAATACAAAGGAAGCTTTTCTATCACTTCAAAAGAGAATAATGGAACTACAATTAAAATACAAATTCCTTTATCTCATTAAAAAAATTACTTTTTACCAATTTCTATAATCTCAAGATCCTTTATTTTGTCATCATCGATTACGAAACGAAGCATTGTTCTCATTTGATGAAATCCACTTTTCCCAGCAGCACCGGGATTCATATGCAGTAAATTGTTCTTCTTATCAAACATCACTTTTAAGATATGTGAATGTCCGCAAATAAATAATTTTGGCGGATTTGAAGCCATTTCTTCCCGAATATTAGGATTGTACTTTCCGGGATAACCGCCAATATGCGTTATCCAAACAGAAACGTTTTCACACAAAAACCGATTATGAAGCGGAAATTCTAATCTTGCTTTTGCATCATCAATATTACCATACACACAGCGAAGAGGTTTTAACTTTTTTATCGTGTCGGTCACATTCAAATCTCCAATATCTCCAGCGTGCCACACTTCGTCAGCCTGAGAGACATATTTTAAAATTGTTTCATCGATATGACTGTGAGTATCTGAAAGCAGGAGGATTTTTTTCATTTTTTTTTAAAGAGGCACAAAGGTTCTGAGGCGCAAAGGTACAAAGGTTTTTTTTGTGGAGGCGCACGGCAGTGCGTCTTTCATATGTTTTCTTTTATTTTAAAACATAAAAAAACCGATCTGCATAACAGATCGGTTTTTAAACTTTGTGTTAGACGCACTGCTGTGCGCCTCTGCGTTGTACGACGCACCTACATTAGACATCGAACGTTTTACATTTTACAACAATTACTGTTTTTTAGGATTTTGATTTTTCACATCCTTTGCCTCTTTCGTATCCATCATTTCCATTAGTTTTAAACCTAACAAACCACTGATAGATCCATCAGAACCAGCATTTCCTGAAATCAAAACATCTGGGATTACTTTTATATTTCCTTTCCCAATTTCCTCAGTTACCTTATAGCGGGTAAAATTATCTCCACCCATTGCGGTAACTTGTAATTGATAAGATTCTGCAGTCGATTTACCAATTGCCATGATTTTTTCTGCTTCTGCAAGACCGGTTTTTGAAATTCGCTCTGCCTCTGCACTTGCGTTTAACTTAGTTGCTTCTGCCTGTGCTCCTGCTCTGGCTTTGGTTGCTTCCGCTTCTGCATTTGCGCGCATTTTCGTAGCTTCTGCTTCGGCGTTTACATTCAATTTCAAACTAGTTGCATCACCTTCTGCTTTTTTTACAGTTGCATCGGCAGTACGTTGTGCAATTTCAACACTTTGAGACGCTCTAACAATTTCTTTCTGCATATCAGCAATCGCAGTTTCTTTTTCCATTCCCTGACGTTGTTCTTGCGCCATTCTTTGGGTTTGATATGTTTTTTGCTCTTCTTCTGCCAGTTTTCTATCTGTTAAAGTCTTCATTAACGAATCTGGCGGAACAATATCTCCAATCAAAGTATCAACCGCATTTACGTTGTATTCGTCAAGTACTAACTTAATATGATTTTTAGCTGATTCCTGACGCTCTTTTCTAGTTGTTAAAAACGAAATCACATCGCTGTCTTGCGCCGAGTTTCTAAAATAATTACCAATTGTAGGTTCTAAAACCTGAGAAACTAAGTTATTCATACTTCCAAATCTTGCGATTACTTTTGGAGCTTCGGCTGCGGGAACGTGAATAATTTGTGCCACATCCAAATTAAAAGGGAAACCATCTTTTGAACGAACTGTAATTGTCGATAAATTTTTATCTAAATCGTGCGATTCACTACGCGCGTTTGCCCAGTTTAATACCAAATTCGTTGTTGGAACTGGTTCTAGTTTGGTCGTGTATTTATTCAGTGCATATTTTCCAGGTCCAAAAGGTTCCATCCACACACCTCTTTGCCCTTTTGAAACAATATTTCCATGTTTAAAAGTATCGCCTGTAACGTCTTGTCCATCTTCTCCAATATAAGAAATCACAACTCCAACATATCCAATTGGCACATCGGTCATAGGATTTTGTTCTATCAAAATTCCCCATGTATTAATATAATACGAACCTGCCAGCATAACTTGAGGTTGTAAACCACGATTTCCGCCATGTTCTAAAAACTTATCAAAATCCTGAAAATTATTATGATCACTGACAAATTTACCCGCAATTTGTCCTTGCGGAATCGGCTCTCCGTCAAGTGCTGTGACAATACCAATCATATTTTCATAAATCTTGATTTGATCAGCAATAACAATTTCAAATAAAAATGTATTAATACGATACGATCCCGTCGTAATAAAAGCCGTCTGACGCCCTTTTTGTCCGCCGTTATTCAAGAATGCCGTTGCATCTTGAAAATTATCACTTTCGACTTTTCTGGCTAAGATTCTTCCGGTTGGAATTTCTTTTCCATCTTTACTTAAAACTAAACCAATTTTTCCTTCGGGAATAATTGTAAACCCAGTCATATCTATTGAATACTGCCAGATCCACATTCCCCAGTACAAACCTGGAGCTAATGTTTGTGCTTGATAACCAGCCTCCCCTTTTGTAGCAATAATTCGACTGTCTGGTAATGATTTGTCTGCGCCAAACAAAACAAACTTTTTGGTTACTAAACCAATTTTATCCTCGGGAACAATCACCATTCCGAAGAAAACGCGCAAAATAAATTTGTAAAATACGATGGCAAATAAGATTAAAATTATCCACCAATAAGAAGTAATTTCATTCATAGTTTTTTGATATTTAGACTACAAACATAAGAGAAATATTTCCTGTTAAAATCAAATATTTTCAAAAATTAACATTTAGTTATTTCATCTAAAAAACTCGTAAAAAAAGACTTTTTTAAATCGTTGGAATTGTCAATTTCTGACACGATTTTTCACCAAACAAACTATGATTGGTATTTTTGCGTTTAACGCTTTTTAACAGGTTCAAAACGACAAAGAAACAAAGAGTCAAAGATTTTTAACTGCTGATTTTTTTATTATACCGCCGTTAACAAATTTTCAGATATATAATATACATTTTTCAAATCTAGCACTAGATGCACAGCAGCGCATCTCTACAGAAAAAACTCACTCCAACAGCTATCGGGATTGCTTCTTCGAATCTCTTAACCTTAACAACTTATAAAAAAAACTTAGTCCCGATAGCTATCGGGAGAGCTCCTTAGCACCTTAGCCACTTTTTTCATACCTTTGCACCTCAGTCCCGAAACTTCGGGACTGCACCTTAAAATGAGATATTTTATTCAATTTGCTTATAACGGAACACATTATCATGGCTGGCAAATTCAGCCCAACGCCTCATCTGTTCAAGAAACTTTAAACAAAGCGCTTTCAGTTTTACTGAATTCGTCTATAATTTTAATGGGCGCTGGACGAACTGATACTGGTGTTCATGCAGAGGAAATGTATGCGCATTTTGATTATGATTCTGATATCGACAGTAAAACTCTGATTCATAAACTTAATTCATATTTGCCAAAAGACATTGCTATTTTTAATCTGATTAAAGTTCACGATGATGCGCATTGCAGATTTGATGCTACAAAAAGAACGTATGAATATCATATCAATACTTTTAAGAATCCATTTTTACAGGATTTGAGCTGGTATTTTAATCAAAAATTAGATGTAGCTTTGATGAATGAGGCAGCAAAAATTTTATTGCAGCATACCGATTTTCAATGTTTCTCGAAAGTACATACAGATGTAAACACATTTGACTGCACGATTTTTGAGGCGTATTGGAAAGTTGAAAACAACAAATTAATTTTTACAATATCGGCCAATCGTTTTTTACGCAATATGGTTCGCGCAATCGTGGGAACTTTAGTCAATATTGGTTTACATAAAATTACACTGGCAGATCTTGAAAATATTATTGCCAGTAAAAACAGAGAAAAAGCAGGTTTTTCAGTTCCTGCACACGGTTTATATTTAACCAAAATTTATTACGATTACATATAGCTATAAGCTGTACGCTCTAGACATTAAGCTTTAAACTTGATTCCTAGAGCATAAAGCCTAAAGCTTAAAGCTTAAGAATAAATGAAAGCAAAAGCATTTGATACCGGATTATTTAAACGAATTTTAAAATATACCAAGCCTTATAAATGGCGCTATTACGGCGTTATTATTTTTGCAATTTCATTATCGATTTTTGCAGCGCTGCGACCTTATTTATTAAAACAAACGGTCGACGGCTATATCGCGACTCATGACAAGCAAGGTTTACTGTTATATATTATTTTAATGGGAGTGGTTTTACTGATGGAAGTTTTCTCTCAGTTTTACTTTGTGTATTGGGCCAACTGGCTTGGACAGGATATTGTAAAAGACATTCGTACGAAGCTTTTCAAACACATTTTGAGCTTTAGAATGAAGTATTTCGATTTGGTTCCAGTAGGACAATTGGTTACCAGATCTGTTTCAGACATTGAATCGATTGCTCGAATTTTCAGCCAAGGTTTGTTTATGATTATAAGCGATTTGATGAAAATGCTGGTAGTTTTGATTTTTATGTTTTACATGAACTGGAAACTAACTTGGATTGTTGTTGTAGCAATGCCTATTCTTGTTTACATCACTAGAATTTTTCAGCGTAAAATGCAGGTTGCTTTTGAGGAAGTGCGTACGCAAATTGCAAACATGAACTCATTTGTTCAAGAACGCGTTACGGGAATGAAAATCGTACAGCTTTTTAACCGTGAAAAAATCGAAGCCGAAAATTTTAAAGAAATCAACAATAAACATAGAGTTGCTTGGATTAAAACTATTTTGTACAACTCGATATTTTTTCCAATTGCCGATATTATATCATCAATTACTTTAGGTTTAGTGGTCGTTTACGGCGGTTTTAAAATTTTAAACGGAGATCATTTCACGACGTTTGGAGATTTATTTTCGTACACTATGTTTATCGGAATGTTGTTTAATCCGTTGAGACAGATTGCTGATAAATTTAATGAAATGCAATTAGGAATGATTGCTGCCAATCGTGTTTTTGATGTTATTGACACGCAAGATCACATTCAGGATACAGGAACTCTTGAAGCTCCAGTATTTGAAGGAAGCATCGAATTCAAACAGGTTCGTTTTAGTTATATTCCAGAGGAAGAAGTTATTAAAGGAATTGACTTATCTGTCAATGCGGGACAAACAATTGCCATTGTTGGTTCTACAGGTGCAGGAAAATCGACTATTATTAATTTACTGAATCGCTTTTATGAAATTAACAGCGGCAGCATTTTTATTGACGGTCACAATATCGAAAATTATACGCTTGCTTCATTACGAAAACAAATCGCAGTAGTACTGCAGGATGTCTTTTTGTTTGCCGATACGATTTACAATAATATTACACTGCATAATCCAGAAATCACACGTGAACAGGTTTTGGAGGCCGCAAAAAAAATTGGCGTTCATGACTTTATTATGAGTCTGCCTGACAATTATGATTTTGATGTTAAAGAACGAGGTGTAATGCTTTCGTCTGGACAAAGACAGCTTATTGCTTTTTTACGTTCGTACGTGAGCAACCCAAGTATTTTGATTTTAGATGAAGCAACTTCATCAATAGATACTTATTCAGAAGAATTAATTCAGCGCGCTACAGAAACGATTACGAAAGGAAGAACTTCAATTATTATCGCACACCGATTGGCAACAATTGTTAATGCCGATAAAATTGTCGTTATGGATAAAGGATTAATCGTAGAACAAGGAACACATCAAGAATTACTCACCAAAACCGATGGATATTATAAAAACTTATATGACTCACAATTTGCAGTTGCAAATTAGGTTTTAAACAATAAAATGCTCCATTGAGTATAATTAATTTAACTAATAGAAACATAGATTTTAAGCTGTTAAAAAAAGGCGTTTCACTTTTTTTCAAACACACAAAGTACTATGTGAAAGCAACATGTTTCTTTTTATATCCTTTTACATTTAAAAACTATGTTTCTATGTGTTGGATAAATGACAATTAATTTTCTTCAATGGATTAATAAAATATTTTTTTTTGAAATTTAAATACAATACCACTTCACGCCGTGCTTTTTTAATTTATGTAATTATCTCTATACTAATTACTGTAACTTCTGTTTACATACTTAGCAAATTAATTACAGATCTTACGGAACAAGCAAGTGAAGATATGGCGCAGCGCAGCTTTTATAAAAAGCAGGAATTCATGTCGCAGGAATTTTCAAAATTTCTAGAACAGGAAAACCAAATAAAACATATTCTAAACATTAGTAATTCTAGTAATTTATCAACAAACTTAAAAGTTTTGTCTTCATTGCAAGCCACAAATGCAATGATTACGAACAACTGGTTTCAAATAAATGATGACAAAATTCAATTTGGGCTTACTTTCCCTTCTGATTTAAGGAAGAAGGAAGCAGCTGATTTTATTCTTAAAAACAAAGATGCAAATCATGTAAGCACAGTTATATTTCAAAATAAACAATGGCTTTGGAGAATTTATTTCAAACTAACTTCAAAAAATACAGTTGTTCGTTATGGGTATGACATTAATTTAAAGAACCTTCACGGCTACTTGTCTACTATGGACAAAACGGTTTCTAACTATGCTTTTGTATTTGATAAAACCGGTGCCTGTATTTTTCACCCAGACTTAAAATTTGTTGGAAAAAATATATTTGACATTTCTTCTATTAAACCTTCAGATACTATTTTCAGTAAGAAAAAAGATTACGTAAAAAGAATTACAATGTCTGAGTTTTTAAAACTTGATGTAATCCGATTTACCAAAAAACTAGATATTAAAGGTTCTCGATGGTTTGTATCTGTTAATTCTCCTAAAATTTTTGAAGGCGAAAATGTATCGCTAATCAAAAAATACTCGACTTGGATTTATACAATTACAACGGTAACATTACTTTTAATCTTTTCGATCTTCTCTTATGCAAATAGACGTGCTTTTAGAGAGAAAGAAATTGTAGAGAATGAAAAAAACAAACTGCTTGTCGAGAATGAAAAAATCATAAAAGAAAAAGCGCTTATTCAATTACAACAATTAAAGGAACAGATAAATCCGCATTTCTTGTTCAATTCGCTCAATTCACTTTATATGTTAATTGGCAGCGATGTTAAAACCGCACAAAAGTTTACACTAAACTTATCTCGTATTTATCGTTATTTAATAGATCCGCCACAAAAAAACATTGTACCATTAAAGCAGGAATTGTTATTTATCGAAAAATATATCTTTTTACAACAAACCCGTTTTAAGGAAGAATTGTTCTTTTCTATACAAATTGAAGATCAAGAAGCCTTAGAAAAATTCATTCCGTATTTGGCTCTTCAAGTTGTAATTGAGAATGCGATTAAGCACAATAAAGCGACGCAGGAAACACCGTTAACAACTCAAATTTTAATTCAGAAAGATCAAGTTATTATTACGAATAATCTCCAAAAAAAGGCTGACAGCGAGCCTGGCACCAAGTTTGGGCTAAATTATCTGAACAGTATTTATCAATTTTACTCGAAAACCAATTTTGAAACCTCAGAAAAAGAGGGCAATTTTGTTTGTATCCTGCCATTAATACCCATTCACTCCTAAAATAAAGCCACTCACTCCCTTTTGTTTTTTTTTCGAGCTAAAATCAAATAGCTTCGGCGCAAAATTAACTTAAACTTAACATCAAAATGAAGGAAAAGGCATTCCTGCATAATTTAAAATTATTCTGCTTACTAGTTCTGCTCTTATTTGTTCCCGTTACTGTTCTTGCTCAGAAGAAAAAGAAAAAAGAAACGGATACTGAAATTGTAAAAGATTCTACTGATTCTAAAAAAGTTAAAAAATACGGTGACCTTATAAAAAAGGGAACACTAAAAAAAGGACTTTTTAATATCATTCAGGTTAAAACTGATGTTTATTTTGAAATTCAGGATAGTTTATTTAAAAGAGAATTTCTTGTTGTAAACAAATTATCTCAAGTTCCATTTCAGGTTAATGAAGCTGGACTAAATAAAGGGATGAATTATGAAAACAAAATAATTACTTTTTATAAAGATACAATTGCAAAGAAGGTTTGGGTAAAATCATACGTACCAAAAGTTTCTTCTCCTAAAGAAGATGCTATTACAGCATCAGTAATCGACAATTTCTCTGAATCAATTATTGAAGTTTTTGATATTGAAACTAAAAACAACGATTCGACTGCTGTTGTAATTAAGGTAAACAAGATTTTTGACGGTAAGCAAAAAAGTTTCAATGATGTTTTGAGCAATATAGGTTTTGGAGGTTCTGTAAAATCTGATTTATCATATATTGAAAGTTTAAAATCTTTTCCTAAAAACATTGTTGTAAAATCACAGTTAACGACTTCTGTAAGCGAAGGCGGACCAGCTTTGTCTGTAACTCTTGGTGTAACAAGCAATATTGTTTTACTTGATAAAACACCTATGAAACCGCGTTTTTCTGACAAAAGAGTTGGTTATTTTACGGAAAAACATTGGTACTTTGCTGACGATCAACAGGCAATGTTAGAGAAAGAGCTTATTACACGCTGGCGTTTAGAACCTAAAAAGGAAGATGAAGAACGATATTTGAAAGGTGAACTAGTTGAACCTAAAAAACAAATTGTTTATTATATCGATCCTTCGACTCCAAAACAATGGAGAAACTATATTATTGATGGTGTTCACGATTGGCAGATTGCTTTTGAAAAAGCCGGATTTAAAAATGCCATTATTGCTAAAGAACCAACAGAAAAGGATTTAGATTTTGATGTAGATGATGTTCGTTATTCTGTAATTACATATGCTGCTTCGCCAAAATCAAATGCAATGGGACCATCTGTTGTTGACCCAAGAAGCGGTGAAATTCTGGAAGCTGATATTATTTGGTGGCATAATGTAATGACGTCTTTACAAAGCTGGATGCGTATACAAACTGGCCCAATAGACCCAAAAGCCAGAGCAAACAAATTTAGCGATGAACTTATGGGAGAAGCTATTCGATTTGTTTCATCACATGAAGTTGGTCATACTTTTGGACTTAAACATAATATGGGATCTTCTTTTGCTTATGATGTTGAATCTTTACGTTCTAAAGATTTTACTGCAAAAATGGGCGGTACTGCACCATCTATTATGGATTATGCTCGTTATAATTATGTGGCACAGCCAGAAGATAATGTTACTGTAATTACTCCAAAAATTGGAGAATATGATAAATACGCAATCGAATGGGGTTACAGATGGTACAATGTGAATGAAAATGAAACCTTAAAATTAAACGAGTTAATTGCCAAGCATCAAAATGATCCGATTTATTTTTATGGTGAACAGCAAGAAAATATAATCGATCCGCGTTCTCAATCTGAAGACTTAGGAAACGACGCTGTAAAAGCGAGCGAATATGGTTTAAAAAATCTAAAACGTGTTGTAGATAATATCTTAAACTGGACGTACGACAAAGACCGCACGTATTATGAAACTGGTAAACTTTATATAGGAACTATTGGTCAATGGCAATTGTACAATCGCCATGTATTGAATAATATTGGCGGAGTTTATTTAAATGAAACCGTTCACGGAGATAACAAACAAAGCTACATTCCGGTTTCGCCTGCAATGCAAAAAAGAGCAGCAGATTATTTAATCAAAAATGTACTTACAATTCCGCAATGGTTATTCTTTAACGACATTTTAGACAAAACAAATCCGCTTAAAGATTCTCCTGTAGGACCTTACGAATACACGCCTTATACTTTATCAAGAGAATTACAGTACGGTATTTTATACGATTTGTTTAGCGATGATCGTTTACTTCGAATAACAGAAAACGAATTATACCAACGTAATAAAACCAATGAAAAGGTATTTACCGTAAATGATTTATTCAAAAAAATGCATCAAAGTGTATTTTCAGGAACAATACAAGGTAAATCCCTGACAATTCTAGAGCGTATGACGCAAAAGAATTATGTTGATGTTTTGATCGTTTCAACAAATAAAATATTTGAAAAAACAGATGGTAAAAAATTAATCGACATTCAGGAAACACTAAAAATGCCGCATTTATGCAACTATTTAGAAGATTCAAAAATGGCGAGAAATATCAATCAAACTTCTTTAAAAAGAGTTACAGAAATTACCTCTGATAAAAAAGGAGAATTGAGTACAGTTTTGAGATTAATAAAATTGAAAAAGAATACTGGAGATCAATCGACCCAAAATCATTATACCGATTTAATTCAAAGAATCGAGAAAGCACTAAACAACACAGTCAATTAATATACAATACAAAAACATGAAAAAATTTCTAAATGTCTTACTGCTTCTCCTGGCCATTGCAGGATACTCGCAGGAAAACAGAACCATTACCGGAATCATTCTTGACGAAGCTGACCAGTCTCCAATACCTGGTGCATCAGTTTTTGTAGAGAACAATTCAATTTCAAATAAAACTTCATTAGCAGGAATTATACACAGTGAAGCCATTGGAACAACAAGTGATTTTGATGGTAAATTTCAATTAAAAATTGGTAAAGATGTTACTTCTTTAAGAGTTACTTTTATGGGATATAAGCCATATACTCTTGAAATAACTTCTCAAAAAGAATACACAATCCGTTTAAAATCTGATGTTGCGCAGCTTCAAGAAGTGGTTTTAACGGGATACCAAAAAATCGAAAAAAGAAAACTGACTTCAGCTATTACTAAAGTTGACATGGCTTCGATTCAGCAATCTGGAGTTTCTGGTGTCGATCAATTATTAATGGGACAAGTTGCGGGTGTTGCCGTTACAACTCCATCTGGAGCTCCGGGAGCGCCAGCCAAAATTAGAATTAGAGGTACAGCATCTCTTAATGGTACACAAGATCCTTTATGGGTACTTGACGGATTACCATTAGAAAATAATGATGTTCCTAAAAATTATGACAAAGAAAATATCGATCAACTTGCAAACTACTCTATTGCAGGTTTAAATCCAGACGATATTAAAGATATTACGATATTAAAAGATGCTGCTGCAACTGCCATTTATGGTGCTCGTGCTGCAAATGGTGTAATTGTAGTAACTACAAAAAAAGGACGCAGAGGTAAAATGGTTGTAAACTTCAACACAAATACCTTTATTACTCAAAGACCTGATTTTGACAAATTGAACTTATTAAATTCAAGTCAAAAAGTTGATTTAGAACTTAACATGGCAGGTCGCGCAGATTTGACATATAGAGACACCGGTGGTGAAGTTGCTCGTATCTTAAACGGAGCGAATGAATTAGATGCCTTCAGAACCGGCGTTTTCTCTTCTTTAAGTGCAGGAACACAGCAATCAATCAATAACTTAAGAAAGCAAAATACAAATTGGGGTAACTTATTGTATCAAGATGCAGTTAACACACAGCATGGTTTAAGTTTATCTGGCGGTGGCGAAAAATCTGATTACTACTTCTCTCTAGGATATTATGACGAAAACGGAGCTACGGTTGGTACAGGTTTCAAACGTTATAACTTAACATTGAAAAACAACTACGAGATTACTGATAAATTTAAAGTAGGTATTGGGATTTTTGGTGCCGAAAATAAAACGACATCTTACTTAACAGATCTTGATGGATTTACAAATCCAGCAAATTATTCAAGAAACGTAAATCCATATTTAACTCCGTACAATGCAGACGGAAGCTATAAATATGACCCGGATATCGCTTCATACTCTGATATTAAACTTCCTTTTAATTTCTTAGAAGAAAGAAACAATACTTCATACGATTTAAAAACTAGAGCAATAAAAGCATTGTTTGATGCTGAATATAAAATCACTAAAGATTTAAGAGTAACAAGCCAGTTAGGTTTACAGTTTGATAACTCTTCTAGCGAAAAATACGCTGGTCAGGAAACTTTTTACACTAGAAGACAAAGAGAAAGATCAAGCTATTTTGCTGATAATACGCAAAAATACTTTTTACCTGATGGTGGAATTATTCAAAACACAAACACAGACTTTTTTCAGTACAACTTAAAAACAATGGTGAATTACTCTAAAACTTTAGGGGAAAATCACGAAATTGAAGTAATGGCTGGTAATGAATTAAGAAGAAATAAAACTACTTCTATAGCAACTAAAGGTTTTGGTTTTGACGAAAAAACTTTGACTACGCAGCAAATTATTTTCCCAAATTCAACTTTTGCTAAAGAGTCATTTTACAAAACATATGTAAAAAATGAATACGAAAATGCTTTTGTTTCATTCTTTGCAACAGCATCTTATACTTACAAAAGAAAATACAGTTTCTACGGAAGTGTTCGTTATGATGGTTCAGATTTATTTGGTGTAGATCCTAAATACAAATACTTGCCACTTTGGTCAGCATCTGGATCTTGGTTAGTTTCTCAAGAAAATTTCTTAAAAGACAGTAAAGTAATTTCTAACTTAAGACTTCGTGCTTCTTACGGTTTACAAGGAAATATTGATAAAAACACTTCGCCTTACGTAGTTGGAAGTAACCAAACAACTACTATCCTTCCTGGACAATCAGAATCTACAATTGTGGTATTAAGTCCGCCAAACAGCAAATTGCGTTGGGAAAAAACTCAAAACACAAACTTTGGTTTTGACCTTGGTGTGCTTAACAACCGTATTACTCTTGTAACAGATATTTACGGAAGAAAAAGTACCGATTTAATTGGCTTAAAAGCATTACCATTAGAAAATGGTTTTGAATTTACAAACATGAACTGGGCACAGGTAAGCAACAAAGGTTTTGAAATCGCTTTATCTACAAAAAACATAGACCGTCCAAATTTTAAATGGAACACCAATTTTAACTTTGCACATAACAAAAGTAAAGTTGATCGTTTAGAAATAAGAGATAATAGTTATTTACCAAACCAAGAAGGACATGCTGTAAATGCTGTATTCGGTTTCAAAACAAACGGAATTGACGAAAACGGTTACCCGTTATTTGTTAATAAAAAAGGAGAAACTGTAAATGCACAGACTTTCTTTGGTTTATATGATCCACTTGCTGGTGTTTTTCCAGGTATGTTCTCGCAATCAGATTTAAGTGCTGCAGAGTTTAGAGATTTATTTACTTATTTGGGAGATAAAGATCCAAAATTTACGGGAGGTTTAATCAATACTTTTAAAGTAAGCAATTTTGATCTTACTATAGCAGCTTCGTTTAATATCAAACAAACTGTTACAAGAACTCCTCCATACAACGGAACACTTGTAGATAGAGGACAAAACTATACAACTGATATTTTAAACGCTTGGTCACCAAATAACACTTCTTCAAACTTACCTGGAATTACAAGTAAAGATTCTGGTACTGGAGATTCATGGATGGCTTACAATTGGTTCTCTGGCGGTAACCCAATTAATACTTATAACTATTTAGACACATGGGTCAGCGAAATGAGTTATATGAGATTAAGCAGTGTTCGTTTTGGATATACTTTCCCAAAAACGTTCTTAGAAAAAATCGACATTCAAAGTATACGAGTAAATATTGAAGCAAGAAACTTGTTCGTAATAAGTTCAGACTACAAAGGTTATTTTGACCCAGAAACTTTCGGAAACATTTACGCACAGCCAGTTCCTAGATCGTTGACTTTAGGATTTAATGTAACTTTCTAAAAATTAAAAAAGATGAAAAAATTCTCAAAATATATAACACTTTTCGTTGCTGCTATTGCACTTAGCAGCTGCGATGACTATTTGGATATTACTCCGGTAGGAAAAGTAATTCCAGAATCGTTAGCTGAATTTCGTGCGGTTTTAACAACAGCATATGCGCTGTACCCAGAACACAAATCATTGAGTGCCGCTCGTACAGATGAACTAATCCTGAATGAAGATAACAGCGAAACTGCTATTTACAAAGATGTACATATCTGGAAAGATCTAAATCCGGATCGAAATACGCTAAATTTTCATTATCAAGGTTTATATAATGTAATTTTTTATACGAACGTAGTTATCAACGAAGCGTCTAATAAAGTAGCAGCATCTGAAGAAAGAGATCAATTAATTGGAGAAGCTTATGCTTTAAGAGCAATGGCAAATTTTGATTTAATAAATCTTTTTGGAAAACCTTATAATCCAGCAACTGCAGCTTCAGACAAAGGAGTTCCATTAGCTTTAGAGATTGATTTGGAGCAAGTATTTATTCCGCAGAGTGTAGACGTTATTTACAATCAAGTTATTTCTGATACTAAAGAAGCTGAAAAATTAATTAATTTAAGTACACAGCCAAAAGGTTTAAACTACCGTTTCTCGAAAGTGGCGCTATACAGTTTAGAAAGCCGTTTATATTTGTATCAACAGCAATGGCAAAAATCACTTGATGCTGCCAATAAAGCTTTAGAAATCAAAAACACCTTAATTGACTTAAAAGCAACGCCGGTTTTAGCTACAAAATATGATGGAAAAGAATCTATTTTAGCACTTGAAGATGGTTATATCGTTGGTTTAAAAAGAGCTTCTTTTGCATCTGCTGATTTAATTGCAGCTTACAATAGAACAACTGACTTACGTTTCCCACTTTACTTTGGAGCAAGCGGAAGCCGTTTTAGAATTTTAAAAGGCGGAAATGACGATCAAAAATCATCTTTCAGATCTTCAGAGTTATATTTAACAAAAGCTGAAACTTTATTGAAATTGGACAATATTAACGATTCTAAAGCAACAGTTTTAAGTTTCATTAAAAACAGATATACACAAGCAGGATATGATCAGCTGGCAAGCAACATTAATACAATGAATGCGACTGATCTAACTAACTTCATTTTTGAAGAAAGACGCAGAGAATTTCCTGTAGAAGGTCACCGCTGGTTTGATTTAAGAAGAAGTACTCAAAAACAAATTGTTCATAAATTCATGAATGCAGAGTACACTTTACTACAAAACGATCCGCGTTACACTATTATTTATCCAGCAGATGCGAGATTAAATAATCCGAATTTATAAGTTCATTCAAAATCAGAAAAAAAGGTCCAGTTCAAAAAACTGGACCTTTTTGCTTTTAAAAACGTTGTAAAAAAAACAGAGTGAACTATCTTTGCAAAATCAACTTTAGAATTTCGATTCTATAAACGAAATATTAAAAATGAAAATTGCCATTGTTGAAGACGAATATCTTGCTTCAAGTTATCTGAAATCAATTTTAGAACAGCAGGACATTTTACAAATAGCCGAAATTGCAGTTTTAAAATCTGTAAAAGAAGCTGTTGCCTTTTTTTCAGAAAACAATGTTGACTTGGCTTTTATGGATATTCATTTAGGCGACGGAAAAAGTCTTGAGATTTTTGAAAAAACAACGATCTCCTGCCCTGTCATTTTTGTTACTGCCTACGACTCTTACGCCATTACTGTTTTCAAACACTTCACGATCGATTATCTTTTAAAACCTTTTGAAGAACAAGAATTATTTGAAGCCTTAATCAAATTCAAAAAAATAAAGGAAACTTTTAACAGCGATGGAGCACTGCAGTCATTAGTTGCAATCGAAAACCCCGAAACAAGCAAAATACAGCGTCATTTTTTAGTCAACCACGGTTATAAGCTTATCTCTATAAACGAAGCCGAAATCACCTATTTTGCCGCATCTGGAAAGCATTTATTTATATATGTAAATTCTGGAAACAGTTTTTTATACAATAGCACTTTGACAGATATTATAAATAACCTCGATCCATTTACATTTTTTAAGATAAATCGTAAATACATTGTAAATCGAAGTACAATAAAAGAAGTCGTAAAACACTCTAACCAAAAAATTGAACTGATTCTTACCGTTCCTCCTATTGAAAATGATGCTATAATTTTGAGCAAAAAAGAAATTACTAATTTCAAAAACTGGCTCGATCAATAAAATTCAGACATTTTTTTGAGTTCTAAAGTGTCGTTTTACTATAAGGTTAAAAATCAAAAAAGTGTATCATTCGCATTTTTTCATCGAGAAGGACTTTGCAAATTGCCAAAAAAAATTAGAAAACGTTAAATTAGCGTTATAAGAATCATAAAACTGATGCTTCATAACCAGCACGATAGCGATCATTTTTGATCAATTCTTTATCTTTGAGATTCAAAAATCAAATGTAAACGAAAATGCCACAACACAGATTTTACCCTGACGAAAAATTCAAAGAAATAGAAATAAATGCCTCATTACAACTTAAATACGCCATTTCAAACAGAGGCCGATTAATAAGCTTCACTGATGAAATTGAAAATGGACGTCTTTTAAAAGGCGGTTTAAGCGATGGTTATCCTACTTTTAGATTTAAGGTAAAAAAAGACGATCAAATCGTTAACAAATACCTTTTTTTATACAAATTAGTTGCCCATTATTTTATTCCTAAAGAATCAGAAGAACAAACTTATGTACTTCACTTAGACTACAATCGAAGCAATGACGATGTGCACAATTTATGCTGGGCCACAAAAGCCGAAATGATGGCGCACAGTCGTAAAAGTCCCAGAGTAATTCAAGCTAAGAAAAACCTGATCGAGCACAACTTGAAAGCTGACGGAAGAAAATTGACTACGACAAAAGTCATGTTAATCAAGAAAATATTAGCAAGACCAGAACAAAAAACACGTCTAAAAATGATCGCCAAACAATTTGGCGTAAGCGAAATGCAGATACGCAGAATTGCAAGCGGTGAAAATTGGGGACACGTGAAAGTATAATTATTATTGTTGAAAAATGTGAAAGGTAAAATGTGAAATGTTAGAATATTTAAACTAACATTTCACATTTTACCTTTTTAATTTTAAATCTCAACCATTTTACATCTCACATTTCACATTTTCACATTTTCCCTTTTTACAACTTACTGTTTTTTAAAATAATTCCTTAAATTCGCAATCACAAATAACAAAAGAAAAAATCGGCAAGTGAGTTTCGGAATTATAAACCTCCTTTTCGATAGTAAATACTAAAAACCAAAAAAATGAAATACGACGTTATTGTTTTAGGAAGTGGTCCTGGCGGATATGTTACAGCAATTAGAGCATCACAATTAGGCTTTAAAGTAGCTGTAGTTGAAAAAGAAAATCTTGGTGGTGTATGTTTAAACTGGGGATGTATCCCAACTAAAGCATTATTGAAATCAGCTCAGGTTTTTGATTACTTAAAGCACGCTTCTGATTACGGATTGAAAGTTTCTGAATTTGATAAAGATTTCCCTGCAGTTGTTCAAAGAAGCCGTGGTGTTGCTGAAGGAATGAGCAAAGGAGTTCAATTCTTAATGAAGAAAAACAAAATTGACGTTATCGAAGGTTTTGGAAAACTAAAACCAGGAAAAAAACTTGACGTTACAGATAAAGACAATAAAGTTACTGAATACAGCGCTGATCATATTATCATCGCAACTGGAGCTCGTTCTCGTGAGCTTCCAAACTTACCTCAAGATGGTGTAAAAGTAATTGGATACCGTCAAGCAATGACATTGCCAACTCAACCAAAATCTATGATCATTGTAGGTTCTGGAGCAATTGGAGTTGAGTTCGCTCACTTCTATAACTCTATGGGAACTGAAGTTACTATCGTAGAATTTATGCCAAACATTGTTCCTGTTGAAGACGAAGACGTTTCTAAACAAATGGAGCGTTCTATGAAAAAAGCAGGTGTAAAAATCATGACTAACTCTTCTGTAGAGAAAATTGATACTACAGGAAACGGAGTTAAAGCAACTGTAAAAACAGCAAAAGGAGAAGAAATTCTTGAAGCTGACATCGTACTTTCGGCAGTTGGAATCAAAACAAACATCGAAAATATTGGTTTAGAAGAAGTTGGAATCGCTGTTGACAGAGATAAAATCTTAGTAAATGCTTACAACGCAACTAACATTCCTGGTTACTATGCAATTGGAGACGTTACTCCAGGGCAGGCTTTAGCTCACGTAGCTTCTGCTGAAGGAATTAACTGTGTTGAAAAAATCGCAGGTTTACATGTAGATCCAATCGATTACGGAAACGTTCCTGGTTGTACTTATGCAACTCCAGAAATCGCTTCTGTAGGTTTAACCGAAAAACAAGCAAAAGAAAAAGGTTACGAATTAAAAATTGGTAAATTCCCATTCTCAGCTTCAGGAAAAGCAAAAGCTGCTGGTGCTGCTGACGGATTCGTAAAAGTAATCTTTGATGCTAAATACGGAGAATGGTTAGGATGTCACATGATTGGTGCTGGTGTTACTGATATGATTGCTGAGGCAGTTGTAGCTCGTAAACTAGAAACTACAGGTCACGAAATCCTTAAATCTATCCACCCTCACCCAACAATGAGCGAGGCAGTTATGGAAGCTGTTGCTGATGCATACGGCGAAGTAATTCACTTGTAAAAATAACCAGAGACGCATTTGCATCTCTTTGGTTACATATTATTTTCAATTTAAAAAGGTCCGGTTTGTGAAAGCAAATCGGTTTTTTTTATGCCCAATTTAAAAACCCTCCTCTATTGTTTTTTTCTTCAATCAAAAGAACAATAACTTTGTCTAAACAACTCAATTCATAAGAGCAAGCCGGTTTTTTTATTGTTAAAATTTAAACCGTTTATAAGATTTTTTTTATCTTGGAGTTAAAATATATTTACAGCCCGCAATTACAATTAAAATAACACAGAATGGAAAATACATCAATATTCTTTGCCGACGGAGAAAATCCAAAAATGATCGAAGCACACAAAAAAGCACAAGAAACCTTTAAATATTTCTGGAGAGAATTATCTTGGGAATACCGCCGTATAATCCCTGGACTTGATGTTGCTTGTGTAAAATTGGCTTTTACTCAAGAAATAGATGACGATATCCTAGTCGAACATATGTGGATCAACGATATCAATTTTGACGGCGATACCATTTATGGAACTCTAGTAAATCAGCCCGATGAATTAACCAATGTAAACAATGGAGACGAAGTACAAATACCAGTTAACCAAATAAGTGATTGGTTATTTGCTATTGAAGGTAAAACCTACGGAGCCTTTACCATACACGTAATGCGTTCAGAAATGAGCGAAGACGAAAGAAAAGAACACGACAAAGCCTGGGGTTTAGAATTTGGAGATTACAGCGATATTCAGGTTGTTTCAGATCAAAAAGAAAAACCAGAAAACCTTGTAGAACATCCAATGAGCAAAAACATGAAAGACAGTCTTGTTGATTTCTTAAAAAATAATCCTAATGAACTTACTTCAAAAGATGAATTAGGGTATACTTTTCTTCATCTCGAAACGATCGCAGGAAATCAAAGCTCAGTTGAAATTTTACTGCAATCCGGAGCAGATACTAAAGCTAAAACTAACAATGGAAAGACTGCACTTGATTTTGCAAAACAGCTAAACTGGGAACATTTAATTCCTCTATTATAATGTGAAAAAGTTAAAAATCCGATTGGTACAAGCCAATCGGATTTTTTTATTCCGTGAAAATAAATATTGACTTAAGGTAACCATTTGGAAACCGATTTCAATAATAAAGTACTAATTTTGCAGCTCCCAAAACAAAACCTGCAATGAAAAAATTATTATTCCTACTAACAATTTCTCTTTTTCTACCTCATTACATTTTTGCACAAACAAAAACTGATACTAAAAATATTTTTGCATCCTCGTATGATTATGTAAATGATTTCGAAAAAATTCTAACGCCAAATCAAATCAAGGATTTAACTACATTCTTAAAATCCAGTGAAACAAAAACTAAAAATAAAATTGTAATTGTAACAGTATCTTCCATAACTCCGTATACCGATTTAAGCGATTACTCATTAGATTTAGACAAATATTTACTTTCTAAATTAAAAACAGATACGTCGCTTTTAATTATTATCAGCAAACAATTAAGACAAATTCAAGTTCAAGGCACCAATAAAATTCAAGTTAAAATGAACGACCAAGAAATGAAAGATATTGTCTCTGCCTATTTTATTCCAGAATTAAAAAAAGGCGATTATTACAAAGCTCTAAAGGAAGGTACACTTCAGCTCGTTAAACAACTAGAATAAAATTTCAGCTATAATCCGATTTGCAAAAGCAAATCGGATTTTTTTTTATTAGAAACTAAACCTGTTTGCAATCACGAAACTCCATCACTCCTCGGCAAACAAAAAACATAAACAATTGACTTTTAATGGTTTTATTTTAAAAAACAACTTACCTATACTTTTTTTTCATAATTTTAACAATAAATTTAATTCAAAAAAAAATCTCCAAACTAAGTAATGCACTTACTAGATTACTAAATAAATTACAACTATTACCTCTTCATAAGAAACATTGATTTCTTATAAATATTAAGCAGAAAGATTACTTTCAACTTCTAAGTTTTTTAGAACCAGCTTTAGCTAAAACTAATCTGCAGGATGTTGAAAATTAAAATAATAAAATTTATATCCACTAAATAAATTAATGTTATGAAAAAAATCCTTCTTTCGTTCTTGTCAGTATTTCTCCTGACAGCCTGCAATAATAATCAAACCAGTAATACAGAGAAAAGCGACAGTTCAAATACTGCAGGAACAGAATTTAAACCTGCAAATATTAAGGAACAAATTTTGTATCAACGTGCAGTTGAAGCCGCCGTATGGGGCATGCCGGCGGTTAATTTTCAATTGATGTACAATGCACTTGCAAAAATAAACGGCAGTTACAATCAAGTTGTTATTTGGCCAAAACTGTTAGATTGGAAAAATCAAACTCTGACCCCAAATCCTGATGTAATTTATTTAATGCCTTTTTTCAATACAGAAAAAGCAGGTCCTGTTGTGCTCGAAATTCCACCAGCAGACAATGGAATTTTTAATGGCAGTATAATGACCTACTGGCAAAATGCACTTGAAGATGTTGGTCCCGGCGGAGTCGATAAAGGAAAAGGCGGGAAATATCTTTTTTTACCGCCAGGTTACGATAAAAGTAAAATACCTGCAGGTTATATCCCTTTGCAATCTGATACTTATACAGGTTATGCCCTTTTACGTTCTGTATTAAAAAGCGGCAGCGCTGCCGATGTTGCAGCTGCAGTAGCTTACGCCAAACGAATTAAAGTCTATCCGCTCAGCGAAGCTTCCAAAAACCCAACAACTGTTTTTGTCGATGCCAGTAATGAGATATACGACTCAAACATTCGCTACGATCATACTTTTTATGAAACATTAAATTCAATTGTACAAACAGAACCTTGGCTCACAAGAGATCGTGTAATGATCGATCCTTTAAAAACACTAGGTATTCAAAGAGGGAAGTCTTTTGCTCCTGACACCCGTACTAAAGAAATTTTAACACAAGCCGTAAAAACAGCAAAAGAATGGCTTTTATACAATTACGAAATAATACCTCCTTTTTACAAAGACACGCATTGGTTTTTTCCTGCAGACGAAGACAATATTAAAAGCGTAAAAAGTGAATATTCTATCTCTGAAATTTATCCTATTGATAATAGAGCCGTTTGTTACATGATCGCTTTTTTTAGCGCCAAACATCTTGGAGAATCACAATTTTATCTAATGCAGATTGTAGACAAAGATGGCAACGATCTAGACGGTAACAGAACCTATAAAGTAAATGTTCCTGCCAATGTTCCTGTAAAACAATACTGGTCAATGACCGTTTATAATAGAGACACGCACACCTTTATTCGAAACCAAAAACGTGCAGGACGCTCCTCACAAAGTCCAGGATTAAAAACAAATAGCGATGGTTCTGTCGATTTATATTTTGGTCCAACTCCGCCTGCAAGCGGTGAGTCAAATTGGATTCCAACAGATCCTAAAGGCAAGTTCGAAATATTAGCTCGCTTCTATGGGCCAACACCTGCCTTACGTGATCAAAGCTGGAAATTAAATGATCTAGAAAAAGTTAAATAACGAAAACTAAAATATTCCCTGATCAAAATCTGATCTGTTCAAACAGATCAGATTTTCTTTTTGTACATATTTGACTCACGTACCGTTTTTTTTCTTTTATTTGATTTAAAAAAACTGTCTTTCAAGTCTAATAATTTTTATTAAAAACCTAGAAATAAAAGATAAAAATAAATGACCCGCTCAAACCTGAAAACATTAAATTGAATAATGAAATCTAAATCTCAAATCATGATAAAAAAAATAATTTTATTGACAGTTTTAGTATTAGGAACAAAAGCTATTGCTCAAGATCAAGGATTCAAAATTCCGGATTACAAAGCCATTGAAAAAGAAATTCAAGACAAAAAATCGGCATTTTATTATCCTCAATTAATGGAGCGATTAATGAAAAACGATACTTTGCTAACGCATGATGATTTTAACCATTTGTATTTTGGTTACGTTTTTCAACCCAAGTACAATGCTTTTTGGAAATCTCCAAATGAAAAAAAACTAAATGAAATTTATGGTAAAGAAAAATTAGAGAATAAAGATTATGATGAAATTATCAAACTAATTAATAATACTTTAAGCGAATTTCCATTTGATCTTAAACAGCTTAATCTTCTCGCCTATACTTATCACTTAAAAGGCGATGAAGTAAATTCAAAAATTGCTTCTTTTAAGTTTCACAGCATCATGAATACTATTTTATCTTCCGGTGACGGAAAACAATGTCAGACAGGATTTCATGTCCTTCTTGTAGAACATGAATATGTATTGCTTAATGTTTTCGAACTAGAAAGTAAATCACAATCTTTAATCGATCATTGTGATTATTTGAGCTTTGAAAAAGGCAAATATCAAGTTGATGGCATTTATTTTAATATCGAAAAAATGCTCGAAAATGAATCTAAAGTTTTAAGGTAAAAAGCGTGAATTCACAATAAAATGGAAATAATAGAAGTTCGAAACAAAGATTATGAAGCACTAAGAAACTTATTTTTAGAGGAAAGAAAACTAACTTTTACATGGCTTAATACCTCAGATTTTCAACTGGACGATTTCGAAAAACATACGCAAGGCGAGTTAATTTTAGCGGCGCTTCACGAAGATATTCCTATAGGATTTATTTCGATCTGGACGCCTACTAATTTTATACATCAATTATATATCCATCATAAACATCAAAATAAAGGTATTGCTTCCAAGCTGTTAAAAGCAGTAATCTCAAAAACTAAAATTCCCCTTACTTTAAAATGTTTAGAAAATAATCTAAAAGCCGTTGACTTTTATAAACGAAAAGGCTTCATCGAAAAAAGAAAAGGACAATCTGAAAACGGAACTTATATTTTATTTGAGCTGAAAAAACAAACAAAAAACAATGAATCCAGAAATTCAATCCTATAATGATTCCCAAAACATCGAAGACAAAAAAATAAGTGATCTTTTATATGCAGAAATTAGTTCCTGCCTAATTGAAGCCGAAAACAAGATCTGGCATCGGCATCCCGTTTGGTTTTTAGATGGGAATCCAATTGTAGGGTACAGCAAACTAAAAGATTCTGTAAGGCTTTTATTTTGGAGCGGACAATCATTTGAAGAATCTGCACTGCAAAACGAAGGAAGTTTTAAAGCCGCCGAAGCTCGATATACGGCCGTCACACAAATAAATCTCGATGACTTAAGACGATGGCTCGAAAAATCTAAAGACATTCAATGGGATTATAAAAATATCGTAAAACGCAAAGGAGTTTTAATTCGTTTAAAGTAAAACGACAAACAACCGCTATCACTAAACATGAACTTCAAAAAAATTAAAGTCTATCATCTATTTTGGATCGTTTCCTTGTTAATTTTAATTATCGGATTCCTTCAGAATAACGATAATCCTACTTCTAATCTAGATATCAATATTCACGATACTTATTATGTGGTACGTAATTTTGACAGTACTATCTTTTTATTTATTTGCTATTTTATAATGGGATTTGGTTATTGGCTTGTTCAAAAAGTATTCAAAAAACAGCTTGTAAAATCTTTAACTATACTTCATTCTCTAATTTTTATTGGGAGTTTTGTAATTTATTGGATAGCTTTAATCTATGGTAAATTGTTTCTGCAAAAACCCGAATTCCCTTCATTCCTTAATGATTATCAATTATTAAACTCGACTTTAGTTCTAGAATTATTGGTAATTACTTTTGTTGGCATACCTGTATATGTTATCAACTTATTAATTGGACTCATTAGAAAAAAGTAAGCAGAAGTACTTTCAAAAATCTAAAACACCAAAATCTAAAATCTAAATCTGTTCTGTCTGAAACACCCCTTAAAAATGTCTTTTAAACACCCTAACATATTGATTTTTAAACAATAACTTTGATGTTCAACTTTTTAAAAATTAATAATTATGAGTGCAGCAGATTTTACCACAACAATAGCAGTCGATCAATCTCCAGAAGAAGTTTTTAATGCTGTTACCAATGTTCGCAATTGGTGGTCGCAGGAAATTGAAGGAAATACAGCAAAATTAAATGATGAATTTGACTATCATTTCGAAGATATTCATCGTTGCAAAGTAAAATTAATTGAAGTAATTCCCAATCAAAAAGTCGTTTGGCTGATTGAGAAAAACTACTTTAAATTCACTGAAGACAAAACAGAATGGACGAACACGAAACCTACTTTTGAGATTTCAGAAAAAAATGGAAAAACAGAACTTCGTTTTACTCATTTTGGTTTAGTTCCAGAATACGAATGTTTTGAAATCTGTCAAGATGCTTGGACAAATTATATACAAAACAGCTTAAAAAAATTAATCACAACAGGCAAAGGCGAACCCAATGCAGCGGGAAAACCTCAAACCGAAAACGAAAAGAAACTATCATCTAAATAAATTTCATAAATTCGTGATACAAAACCTGAATCTATGAATCCTATTTTGAGAAATATACTTGCCGTTATTGCCGGCCTTTTTGTTGGAAGTGTTGTTAATATGAGTATTATTTTAGTCAGCGGTTCTATTATTCCGCCTCCAAATGGAGCAGACAATACGACAATGGAAGGTCTACAAGCCACCATGCATTTATTTGAACCTAAACATTTTCTATTTCCTTTCCTGGCACATGCTCTTGGAACCTTTGCAGGAGCATTAACAACAGCTTTAATCGCGGCAAATCATAAAACAAAATTAGTCTTTGTTATTGGAGGTTTCTTTTTATTAGGAGGAATTGTAAGTGTTTGTTCTTTACCATCTCCAATATGGTTTACAATTGTCGATTTAGTTTTTGCTTATATCCCAATGACTTATTTAGCATTAAAGTTAGTTTCTAAGAAATCCTAAATTTGAAGAAATGAGCGAGAAAACAACGCAAATAAAACCAGCCAAAATGTGTTACGAACATATTGGTGGAAAACTCGGTCAATTGCTTGCTGTAACCTTTGCAGAAAAAGGCTGGATTGCAAAAAAGAATCCAGCCGATAAACATTTCTATATTACAGATTTGGGCTTAACCGAATTTGCAAAACTAGACATTGACCTCAGTCAGATAAAACCCGAAAACGAATAGCACGTTCTTTAAAGTCCGTTTTTATTTCCTTTAAATTATCTTTCTAAATTTCATAACTTAGTTAGCTGTTAATCACAATATCATGACTAGGAAAGAAATCGCGCAAAATTTTTTAAAACTTGCGGCTGGCGGTCACTCACACGAAGCATTTCGACTTTATGTGGACAAAAAATTTAAACATCACAATGCTTATTTTAAAGGTGATGCCGACACTTTAATGCTGGCAATGGAAGAATCGGCAAGGACAAACCCTAACAAAATTTTTAAAATTCATCATATTCTAGAAGACGAAAAATTAGTTGCGGTACATTCGCATTTAAAACAAACTCCAATAGATATAGGTTTTGCAGTAGTTCATATTTTAAAATTCAAAGCTGACAAAATTATCGAACTATGGGATTTAGGACAATCGATTCCCACGGAAACTATTAACGAAAATGGAATGTTTTAATTCGCTTACAGTTGCAGTTTTAAGTAAATCATAAAACGGAAACTTAAAATAAAGTTCAAAAAAAGAGACAATGGCAAAAAATAAAACTACAGAAACTCAAAGCAGCGTTACTGATTTTATAAACACAGTTGAAGACGAAGCAAAAAGAAATGATGCTTTTGAGCTTATTAAAATAATGCAGCAAATAACTGGTTTTGAACCCAAAATGTGGGGACCAAGCATTATAGGTTTTGGATCGTATCATTATAAATACGCCAGCGGACATGAAGGCAATGCTCCTTTGGCCGCTTTTTCTCCAAGAAAATCCGCAACCACAGTTTATTTTTTCTTATCTGAAAATACCGAAAAAGAACTCACAAAACTAGGAAAACATAAATCATCAAAAGCATGTATTTACATCAAAAAACTAACTGATATTGACATCGAAATTTTAAAAAAGATAATTCTGCTTTCAATTAAAGAAGTTCAAAATTTATATCCAACAAAATAAAAAAAATGAATCCCGTTTTACCCGAAAACAGTTCACAGCATCTAAATGATCGTTTTGCATTTGAGAGTATCGTTTTTGTAAGTATCATTATAACCTTTGTTTACTGTTTTTATAAACGCAAAAAAATATACCTGCATCTTAAGGAATCGAAAGATTATAACGGTTTTCCAAATATTAGACTTTATTCCAGTTTATTATTAGTATTTATTATTGCCATAACCTTAGTTTTTAACTATATCATGAAACTACTATTATAAATATATCCGTAACCAACAAATACCGCAATTCTTAAAAAATGGTGACACTCATAATTCTACTTTTTGTATTAGCACTTCTAGCATATAATTTTCTGCGGCATCCAAAATTTGGAAAAAAGCCTTCAGGAGAAAGACTGGCTTTAATCCAAAAATCTCCACAGTATAAAAATGGAAAATTCGAAAATCAAAACTTTACGCCAGATCTTGCTGAAGGAGCTAATTACTTTTCGGTTTCTTATGAATTCTTCTTCAAAAAAGTAGAGAGAAAAATTCCTGCCGATTTAATCCCTTCTATTAAGACTAATTTACACGAAATTCCAGTTAATCAAGATGTATTAGCTTGGTTTGGACATTCCTCCTATTTTATTCAATTAGAAGGCAAACGTTTTTTGATAGATCCTGTTTTCAGCGGAAACGCCTCTCCTATTTCGGGCACAACAAAAGCTTTTAAAGGAACAGATATCTATACCGTTGACGATCTGCCGGAAATTGATTATTTATTGATTACACACGATCATTACGATCATTTAGACTACGAAACGATTCTAAAATTAAAAGCAAAAACAAAAAAAGTAATCACAGCGCTTGGTGTAGGTTCGCATTTTGAATATTGGGGATTTCAGAAAGAAAATATTATTGAGAAAGACTGGTATGAAAAAATAGAACTTGATCAAAACATAATACTTCACACCACGCCATCCAGACATTTTTCTGGTCGAAGTTTTACGCGCTGCAACACGCTTTGGACTTCTTTTGTTTTAGAAACCAAAGATTTCAAAATATATTTAGGCGGTGACAGCGGTTACGATTCTCATTTTGCCGAAATTGGTCAAAAATTCGGTCCTTTTGACATTGCTTTAATCGATAACGGCCAGTACAATAAAAACTGGAAATACATTCATAATATGCCCGAAGATGTCATAAAAGCAATGCACGATTTAAAAGCAAAAAGAGTTTTTCCTGTTCATTCTTCAAAATTCGCCTTAGCGCTTCACGCGTGGGACGAGCCTTTGAAAAAAGTAACAGAATTGAATCGTTTACATAAAAATCCAATTCCGTTAATTACACCTATAATTGGAGAAATAGTGGAATTGAAAAATGAAAAGCAAGAATTTAAACAATGGTGGCACGGAATAAATTAAATTAGTATCAATTCAAAAACATGAATACCTCAAACTATATAATTCGAAATGCCGTTCCTTTAGAATTTGAAAAAATAGGACAACTATTAATTCAGGTTTATTCACAACTAGAAGGTTTTCCGAAAGAAAATGAACAGCCCAATTACTATAAAATGCTGGCCAATATTGGCGATTTTACCAACCACCCAGAAACTGAACTTCTTGTCGCTGTTGATGAAAAAAATACAATTCTAGGAGCTGTTGTTTACTTTAATGATATGCAATATTACGGCTCTGGCGGAATTGCAACTCAAGAACAAAACTCGGCAGGATTTCGTTTGTTAGGCGTTGACAATAATGCACGCGGAAAAGGAATTGGCAAACTTTTGACACAGGAATGCATAAAAAAAACTTCTGAAAACAATCGAAAACAACTAATAATTCATTCGACTCTTTCCATGAAAACAGCTTGGAAGATGTATGAAAATATTGGTTTTAAAAGATCTGAAGACCTAGATTTTATGCAGGGAGAACTAGCTGTATTTGGCTTTAGATTACCTGTTATTTCATAAAATCCTGTCTAACTTAATTAACCTCCTGAAAAAAACTAAAAATGACAACATCAAACTTCAATTTACAACCCGATATTTTAGAAAATGAACTCACAAAATTGATTCCGCTGCAGGAAAATCATTTTGAAGCATTATTTGAAGCTGCTTCTGACCCGCTGATTTGGGAGCAGAATCCTGTAAAAAACCGACACGAAAAAGAAGGTTTTAAAACTTTTTTTGAAATCATAAGTACAAAAAATCCGTTCTTAATTCTTGATAAACAAACCAATGAGATAATAGGAACTACTAGCTTTTATGATTACAATCCCGAAAAATCAAACGTTGGAATTGGCTATACTTTTATTACAAGAAAATATTGGGGAAGTTCTTACAATAGCTCAATCAAAAAATTATTGACAGATTATGCTTTTCAGCACGTCGATTCAATTCTTTTTCACGTTGGAGCAGAAAATTTCCGCTCTCAAAAAGCCGTTTTAAAACTAGGAGCAGAAAAAATAAATGATATCATATTTAACATTAATAATATAGAAGTACCGTATTTTGAATATGAATTGAAGAAAAGTAAAATGTGAAAATGTGAGATGTGAGAAGCAAGAATCAAGATGTAAGATACTTGATTAGGAAGATATCTTATGTTTAATATATTGCTTCTTTCATCTTACATTTTCACATCTTCACATCCCACATCTTCACTTTCAAAAAAAAAATAATATAATGAAAAGAATTACCGTTTTCTGTGCTTCAAGTTTTGGCACCGAAAAAATTTATGAAGAACAGGCGAATGCTTTAGGAAAAACTTTAGCCGAACAAAATATAGAATTAGTTTACGGCGGCGCAAATGTAGGCTTAATGGGTGCTGTTGCAGATGGAGCTTTAAATGCAGGCGGAAAAGTAATTGGAGTTCTTCCAAATTTTTTAAGGTCTAAAGAAATCGCTCATCATGGTTTAACCGAATTAATTTTAGTTGAAAGCATGCACGAGCGTAAAACAAAAATGAATGATTTGTGTGATGGAGTAATTGCACTTCCAGGTGGTTTTGGAACTCTAGAGGAGCTTTTCGAAATGCTGACTTGGGCACAATTAGGCCTGCATAAAAAACCAATTGCAATCTTGAACATTAATGGATTTTATGATAGTTTAATTGAACTTCTAAAAGGCATGGTCGAAAAAGGTTTGCTAAAAGATGTAAATCAGAAAATGCTTTTAGTAAGCGATAATATTGAGGATTTATTGAATAAAATGAGAAATTACGTTCCGCCAACAGTTGGTAAATGGATTGACAAAGAACAATTGTAAATTATAAACTAAATGCTTTTAAAATCAATCAATACTCGTCAATCTATTATTCGTGCACAACTCGCAGCTTATAACTTCAAAAAACATGAAAACAGAACATAACAACTTCGCAAAAGCCGAAATGCTGATTAGAAAACCTATTTCAGAAGTTTTTCAGGCTTTTATTGATCCAAAGATCACAAGTAAATTTTGGTTTACAAAAGGATCTGCCAAATTAAAAGAAAATACTGAAACCGAATGGACATGGGAAATGTATGACTTTTCACTTTTTGTAAAAACTCTTATTTTAGAAGAAAATAAAAAGATCGTTGTCGAATGGGGAAATTCTGGAGAAACAACTTTAATTGAATGGATTTTTACGCCATTGAACGAAAATGAGACTTTTGTAAGTATTACAAATTCAGGTTTTGAGGGAGATACTGATAAAATAATCGATCAAGTTCGCAATTCAACCGAAGGTTTTACGTTAGTCTTAGCAGGAGCAAAAGCGTATTTAGAGCATAATCTAGAATTGAATTTAGTTTTGGATCGTTTTCCAAAAGGATTGGCATAAAACTTTATTTAACCGCAAAGCGGACAAAGGTTTAGGCAAAACTTGCTGCAGTTTTTTTTATAAACGAAAAAAAATAACGCCCAGTCATGTCATTTCGACGAAGGAGACTCGAGCGATAGCGAACAGGCGAAGCAAACCATACTCGAAACTCGACAACAATTGGTGAATATTGGAACGGAATCTCTTTTACGATTTCTCCTTAGTCGAAATGACAGAAAATGAGAAAATATTTACGGCTTCGCAAGATTAAAAAGAAAACAACTTTAAATTAATTTCACTCCAAATGGAAACAAAGAAACCTGAGAATATCGACGAATATATTGGCGGATTTCCTAATGATGTTCAGGAAATTTTAGAGAAAGTTCGAATGACAATTCAGAAAGCAGCGCCGGATGCCAAAGAAAAAATCAGTTATTCGATGCCTGCTTTTGAGCAAAATGGAATCGTGGTTTATTTTGCAGCTTTTAAAAATCATATCGGTTTATATGCATTACCAAGCGGACATGAAAATTTTGCATCGGAACTTTCAAAATATAAATCAGGAAAAGGTTCTGTTCAGTTTCCTTTAAAAGAAAAAATACCGTACGATTTAATTGCTAAAATTGTAAAATTTAGAGTAAAAGAAAATCTTGAAAAAGCGAAAAAGAAATAAATCTAAATGAATTTAGCAGAACACTACAATCAACTTTACAAAACAGCTGCAGAAGCAATTTTAAGTGGGAAATATAATCTAGATTCTCATATTAAGGACAGTTCAGATTCCAGATTTGGAATTACACTTCTTGCTCGTCCAAGCAAAAAAGTCAATGCCGAAATTCAGCAGTTTTTAAACCATTTAAAAGCAGTTGAACCATCTCAGTATTACTATCCAAACTCTGATATTCATATTACTGTACTCTCTATTATTTCATGCTATCAAGGTTTCAATTTAGATAAGATTGCGGTTGAAGAATACATTAAAACTGTTCAGCAAAGTATAATAGATTTAGACGAAATCATCATCGAATTTCGAGGCGTTACAGCTTCAAATTCAGCAATAATGATTCAAGGTTTTCCTTCAGATGAATCTCTGACTGCTTTAAGAAATAAACTTCGAGAAAACTTCAAAAACACAGCTTTAGAGCAAAGTATCGACAGCCGATATTCTATTTCTACAGCACATTCGACGGTAATGCGTTTTACAGAAAAACTTGTAAATCCCGAAAAACTAATTGAAGTTACAGAGGAGTTTCGCGATTACAATTTTGGAATATTTAAAGTTGAAAAACTAGAATTAGTCTTTAACGATTGGTACCAAAGAGAAAAAAACACAATTCACTTGAAAAGCTTTGACGTATAAAGTTTTTTACTGCTGAAAACCAAGTTGTTTTCGCAATTCTAAATTTAAGCTGTACTGTTCTTGAATTGGAATAATTTTTCGTGTGCTTTTATTGATATCACTTCCTTCAGCTGTCCAAAGAAAAGGGTAAAAATTAAATACCTCGTCGCCTTTTAATTTCGAAACATCTTCACGCCATCCATTCCAGCGATTTCCTTCATAGAATTTATCCAAATCATTATTAAAACAAAAACCTAGAAACTCTGAATAAGTAATATCGAGCGGTTCATATTCTAAATTATCAGGTGAAAAATAATAAATCTTCCCTAAATCATTTCCTAATCCGCCGCCATTCAATAAATAAAACCCGCCAATTGCATCATCAGCAATTAATAAAAACGAAGGCGTTTCGCCAAATTCATTAAACGATTTTCCTTTATTCCAATCTGGTAATGTTCTATTAAATCTTGAATTTCCCGAGCCCAAAATTCGAATCCAGCCATTGTCGACTAAAATACCGCCAGTCATAAAAACAACCGCTCCCATAGTCGAACGCGTAGTAACTTGAGTTTTATATAAAGTTTCTTTAGCTTTTACGGGATCGACTGGTAAAATCTCGACTTTATTTTTTGCCGTTTTAATCCAATCTTCAACAACCACCCAGCCTGGATCTGCTTTATCTATAAGTTCTTCTGCTTTTTTCATTTTGTTCTGTGCACTTACCATGTAAGTAAAACCTATCATTATAATTAATAGAAAATTTCGTGTCATCTATGTGATTTATAACTTTAAAAATTGCCTAATTTTTCTTCAAAATACTTCCCAAACCACGTCCAATCTGCTCAATTGCTTCCAAACTTTTGGTTAATGGCGTTGCAGTAAAATCTTCGTAAGCGTCCATAGAACTTTCTTTTCGATCATCCTGCGGATAAACTAAAATAATATTATTGTCTCCGAAGAATTTTTCGAATTTCTGAGGAAGTCTCTCAAAAATAGATTGATACGATACAGAACCTTTTCTAGACAAATTAAAAACAATTAAGTCATTTGGTTTTATTTCGTCTGAAATCGCTTCAAAATTATCCCAATCTAAAATACTTTTAAAGCCGAATTTAGCATTTAGTTTCAAACTATTGGCTATCTGCTGAATCGTTTGATGCGTTTTATATTCCGCGTAAATTACAATTGGAATACTTAGTTCTTGCGATAATCTTGAAATTTTCTGCAATAAAAGCTGAAAACCAACACCTCTTTCTGAAAATGGCGGACAAATAAATACCAGTCTTTTATCTTCTATAAATGTTTTTTGAAAACGGCAGATGAATAGACTTTTATCAACATTATTGATAATTGAATCTACATTTTCTCCAAAAATTTTATCTAAAAATCCTGTTTTTCTCGGCCAGCCCACAATCACAATATCCGACATAATTTCTTTAGAAGTTCTTGCAATACCACTTGCAGGATTGTGATCAATTCTGGCAATCGTATTAATCTTAACCTCAGAAGCTGAACCTTGAATTACAAATTTATCAACTGCTTTTCGATACTTTAAAATATTCTTTTCGGCTTGATCATTATTAGGAACAATGGTTAAAAGCGTAACCGGATTAGCCGATTTTTTATCTTTTATTAAAAGTGCAAAATCTAATAAACTGGCTGTCGCCGAAGTTTTAGCGAGCGGAATCAAAATATGTTCATCTAATATTTGATCTTTATCTGCATCTTCCGTAGAAACTTCTTCTTCGCAAATGGCAATTTTTTTAGCTGCTTTTTCAGTGGCAAATGAAGCAACGATGCAAGTAATTAAAATCAGAATAATAGTTCCGTTCAAAATATTCTCATCAAGAATTTTAGCTTTAAAACCTACTAAAATTACGGCCAGAGTTGCGGCGGCATGCGCACTGCTTAATCCAAAAATAAGCTGTCTCTCAGTCTTTGTATATTTAAAAACAATTTGAGTAAAAAAGGCGGCAATCCATTTTCCAAAAATTGCCACAACACTCAAAGTTGCTGCAACAATTAAAGCTGTTGGCCCGCTTAAAATCACACTTATATCAACAAGCATTCCCACAGAAATCAAGAAAAACGGAATAAATAATGAGTTTCCTATAAATTCAATTCTATTCATTAAAGCGGACGAATGCGGAATTAAAGGATTCAATGCCAAACCAGCAACGAAAGCACCAATAATAGGCTCTACTCCTGCTACTTCTGCCAAAAATGCCGCAAAGAAAACTACTGAGAGTACAAAAATATAATGGGCGTGTTTTTCACTTTCTAATTTTTTGAAAAACCATTTCGCAATTCTCGGAATCACTAAAAACATAATAGCTGAAAAAATGGCCAGCGAAACTCCAAGTTTTATCCAAAAAGCTTGATTTAAACTTCCTTGAGCGCTTCCCATAATTACCGCAAGAATAATTAAAACGGCAGTATCTGTTAAAATCGTTCCTCCAACTGTTATGGCAACTGCTTGATTTTTTGCAATGCCCAGCTTACTTACAATAGGATATGCAACCAAAGTGTGTGTTGCAAACATACTCGCTGTTAAAAAACTCGCATTAAAATCATATTTTAAAAGGTAAAAGCAAACAGGAAAACCGACTGAAAGCGGCAGAATAAAAGTAAAAAAACCAAATAATAAACTCTTATTACGATTGGCTTTAAACTCGTTCATATCCAATTCTAAACCCGCAATAAACATAATGTATAAAAGTCCTATGGTCGAAAACAAATCAATTGCTGAATTCTTTGCAAGTATATTAAGTCCGTGCGGCCCAATGATTACTCCCGAAATGATAAGACCTATGATACCCGGAATATTTATTTTTTTTAGTAAAATGGGAGACAACAGAATAATAAAAAGTATCAACGAAAAAATCAATACTGGGTTACTGAGCGGTAATTCGAATTCTTGTAAAAAATGCTTGAAAAATTCTATCATATTGTAATTTTAATCTTCATTGTGGTATTTTAATTTTTTTGTAAAAGGAGTCTTTTAAATTAGAATAATTTTACCTGAAGTTATGCTTAATTTTATTTTTTTGAAACTGAAAACATATTGTTTTTACACCTGCAGCTATTACAAAAATACCTAAAAAAAATTACTAAACTCTTTAATAAAGTCTTATATTAACTAATTAAATTTAGTTCCTTGTCAAATTATTAAAATTTAATATCTTTTTTAACAAAATCGCAAGATTTCTAATTGAAAGTAAAACTTCATTGCATTATTCAATTATCTTTGTCATAACAAAAATTGAACAATGGAAGAATGTATCTCTGTTTTTGATATGCTTAAAATTGGTGTCGGCCCTTCGAGCTCACACACTTTGGGGCCTTGGAGAGCCGCCGAACGCTTCTTAGAAGAGTTAAAAAATGAATCGCTTTTAGATCAAGTTACTCGAGTAAAAGTCGATTTGTATGGATCACTTTCTTTAACTGGTAAAGGACACGCTACTGATTTGTCAGTAATGCTGGGCTTAAGCGGTCAAGATCCTGAATATATTCCAGTAGAAAACATTGCTGGAATTATAAAAAACATTGAAGATACAAACGAGATAATTCTCGCAGATCAATATAAAGTTCCTTTTTATTTTCTTCAAGATATTGTCTTCAATAAAGAGTTCCTTCCTTTTCATGCAAATGGACTGAAATTTACGGCTTATAAAGCTGACAATTCTGAGTACGAATCTACCTTTTACTCTATTGGCGGTGGTTTTGTTGTGAAAGAAGAACGCGAAAATGCCAAAATTAATGAAGTTATAAAATGTGCTTTTCCGTTTCCAATTCAAAATGCTGTTGAGCTTCTAAACTATACCGTTACGGAGCAAAAATCAATTTCGGAAATTGTTTACGAAAACGAAAAATCGATGCGTTCTGAAGAGGAAATTCACTCTGAACTTATGCGTATTTGGAATACTATGCTTGAATGCATGTATATAGGCTGTCATACGGGAGGAATTCTTCCCGGCGGATTACATGTACGCAGAAGAGCTTTTGATATGCACCAAAATTTAATTGGTTTATCCAACTATAACGATCCGCAATCGTGGCTTGAAGAAATAAGAAAAACGGAAGTGAAATTTCGTCAAATCTTAAAATGGGTAAGCTGTTTTGCACTTGCTGTAAATGAAGTAAATGCGTCGTTAGGACGTGTTGTTACAGCTCCAACTAATGGAAGCGCCGGTGTAATTCCAGCTGTTTTAATGTACTACTTAGTAATTGAAAACCACAAAGCCGGTGAAAAAGAAATAAAGCAGTTCTTGATGGTTGCTGGAGAAATTGGAAGTATTTTCAAAAAAGGCTCAACTATTTCTGCTGCAATGGGCGGTTGTCAAGCCGAAATTGGCGTTTCGTCATCAATGGCAGCAGCAGCACTATGCGAATTAATGGGCGGAACTCCTGCTCAAGTTTTAATGGCTGCTGAAATCGCAATGGAACATCATTTAGGTTTAACCTGTGATCCTATTGGCGGATTAGTTCAAATTCCATGTATTGAAAGAAATACAATGGGCGCCATAAAAGCTATAAATGCAGCCGAATTAGCACTTGAAACTGATTCTAAAAATGCAAAAGTACCTCTTGACAAAGTTATTAATACTATGTGGCAGACGGCAAAAGATATGAATTCAAAATATAAAGAAACCTCTGAAGGAGGATTGGCTGTTGCCGTAAATATGGCTGATTGTTAAAATTTATAAAGTCTGCCACCAATTTCACCAATTTACACTAATTTCTATCCTTCTTGGTTAAAAACTATTCGTGTAAATTGGTGAAATTCGTGACGAACAAAAAAACTTCATGAAAAACCTCAACTTCATAATTGCCCTATTCTACTCTGTTTTACTGCATTCGCAGCAGCGCTATTTTCTTAACTCAGATACAAGACTTTATACTACAACAAATACTGCTGCTGAATTTTTAGGTTATTTTAAATATGGTGCCGAAGTTCGATTATTATCAGAAAATAAAAATGGCTGGTATAAAGTACAAGCCGATAATTTTAACGAAGGTTATGTTCCTGATAAGTTCGTAGCAAAAAGTTTAAATGCTAGAGATGTTAAGATTAAAGATAATGAAAACCCAATTCTAGAAGGCGGCGACGCTTATTATGGCGGTAATCATTTATTTGTTTTAGCCGCAGGTTTAAAAGCAAGAGCTTTACCTGATAAAAATTCAAAAATTAGAGAAATTTTATTTACTGGTGATGCGGTGCCTGTAAACTATCTTCCTAAAAGTTCCGAAGAATGGGTAAATATTAATGGTAATTTTGATGAAGAGTATACAAAATTCACTTTAAGAAAATTTCTTGGTGCAAGACCAAACTTCGACACTTTATTGAAAGATTTCGATAAGCTTGATGTTAATGCTGTAACCGAACGAAAAACGATAAGCGAACGAATTGTTGAATTAGCTTGGAATAGTGAATATGACAAATTAACGCCGGCATATCAACGATACTATGAAGTTGTTAAACAGCTAAATGATCCAAAATTAATCACTGATACTGAATTAAATATAGCTCTCGCAAAAGGTTTAACCAAACATAAGCTGCCGGAACAAATTACTGCATTTGTCAAAAAAGCCGAATTTTCGTTAAAAGGAGTCAAAACAAAATCGCTTTACTTAACTCAAAAAGAGCTGGTAAAAACATTTGGAGAGCCCGCTAAAAAAGCAAGTGTTGGCGACGAATGCGGTATTTATTTAAGCGATTTATTTTATTATTACCCCGATTTACAATCATCTGTAGACGAAAAACAAAATCAAGCCGAAATCGTTAAGGTGTTTATCAATGAAAACAACAAATTTATTATAAACGCAAATTCGGTTTTAGACCACAGCGTGTCTGAAAAAGCTTTCATTGAAAAATATGGAACTTATATTGAAGCTTCGTTAAAATCGCCTCATATCTATTCTATACTAATGGAAGACAGTCAATTTAGAATAGAATTTAAAGAAGGTAAATTATACAGCATCGAAATATTCTTTTATTGCTGATTCTCAATTTACAATTATTCAATACTTTTACAACATCAAAAAAAAATAAAATGTCAGTAGCAAAAAAAGATTATAAAAGAATCACAACAAAGTCATTAATAGAAATGAAAAGCAACGGAGAAAAAATCTCTATGCTTACTGCTTATGATTATACAATGGCTAAAATTGTTGATACCGCAGGAGTCGATGTGATTTTAGTGGGTGATTCTGCATCAAACGTTATGGCAGGTCACGAAACGACTTTGCCAATTACTTTAGACCAAATGATCTATCATGCTTCGTCTGTAGTTCGTGCTGTTGAAAGAGCTTTGGTTGTAGTAGATTTACCTTTTGGAAGCTACCAGTCTGACCCAAAAGAAGCTTTACGTTCTTCTATCAGAATCATGAAAGAAAGCGGCGGACACGCAGTAAAACTTGAAGGCGGAAAAGAAATTAAAGAATCAATTAAAAAAATACTAAACGCAGGTATTCCGGTTATGGGACATTTGGGTTTAACTCCGCAGTCAATTTATAAATTTGGAACTTACAGCGTTCGCGCAAAAGAAGATGCTGAAGCAGAAAAATTAATTGAAGATGCCAAAATGCTGGAGAGAATTGGTTGTTTTGGAGTTGTTCTGGAAAAAATCCCTGCCGATTTAGCTAAAAAAGTAGCCGAAAGTATTTCAATTCCAGTTATAGGAATTGGTGCCGGAGGAGGCGTTGACGGACAGGTTTTAGTTATTCATGATATGTTAGGAATGAACAACGAATTTAGCCCGCGCTTTTTACGTCGTTACTTAAACTTATACGAAGAAATGACAAAAGCTATCGGTCAATATGCAGCTGATGTTAAGTCTAGTGATTTCCCTAATTCTAATGAACAATATTAATTTTTTTTGAGAAGCTAAGGTACTTAGATTCTAAGATTTCTTTTTTAAAAGCAAAGACTCAAAGAATCAAAGGTTCAAAGTTTTTTTTAAAATTAAAAATCAATTGCCTCCAGCTTTAGCTGGAGGTATATTTTTTAAGCTCATTTATTGGGCTTTAGCCAAACTTTTTCAATTCAAAATTTCAGGTTACAAATGAAAATTATTTCCAACAAAAACAATCTCCAAGTTCTTCACGAAGACAATCACATTATTGTGGTTAATAAGCGCGTAGGCGATATTGTTCAAGGTGATAAAACCGGCGATAAACCATTATCTGATATTGTAAAAGAATACATAAAAGACAAATACAATAAACCTGGGGATGTTTTTTTGGGTGTGATTCATCGTTTAGATCGTCCCACAACTGGTATTGTTGTTTTTGCGAGAACTAGTAAAGCATTGTCACGAATGAACGAATTGTTTAGTAATCGTGAAACTCAAAAAACGTATTGGGCAGTTGTAAAGAATAAACCTCAAGAAGCATCTGCTAAATTGGTTCATTATTTAAAAAGAAACGAAAAGAATAACACTTCAAAAGCACATTTAAAAGAAGTTCCAGACAGCAAACTAGCTAGTTTAGATTATAAAATAATCAAAGAACTTCAAAATTACACTGCACTGGAAATTAATCTTCATACGGGACGTCATCATCAAATTCGTGCTCAATTAGCAGCAATTGGATCTCCCATAAAAGGAGATTTGAAATACGGTTTTGACCGAAGTAATCCTGACGGAGGTATTCATCTTCATGCTAGAAAATTGGTTTTTATTCATCCTGTATCAAAAGAAAACATAACTATCATAGCGCCAACACCTGATGAAACGGTTTGGAATGCCATTTGATTTTTATGATATAATTGTTAATTTTTTAAATTTTATCGATTAACTTGCATAGAGAAAAACAAGCTGATCATAAAATGGACTATAAAAACGACATCGGGTACAGAAAAGAAACGCTCAAAAAGTTATTGTATAACATTCAAAAAAGCGAAGATTTAATTGTACAAGCTTTGTATGATGACTTTAAAAAGCCTGAATTTGAAGCTGTTCTGACTGAAACAAATTATGTCATTTCAGAATTAAAAGATACGATCAAAAACATTAGTGCTTGGGCAGAACCAAAACGAGTTTTTCCTTCTCTGCTTAATTTTCCATCTACAGATTACATTTACAAAGAACCTTACGGAAATGTATTGGTTATTGCTCCGTGGAATTATCCCTTTCAATTAGCTTTATGTCCGCTTATTGCAGCTGTTGCAGCAGGAAACAGAGTTGTTTTAAAACCCTCAGAACTTACTCCGCATACTTCTGCAATAATTACAAAACTTATTGAAAAAACTTTTCATATTAACCATGTCGAAGTTTTTGAGGGCGGCATAGAAGTTTCGAATAAATTACTAGCCAAACGCTGGGATTATATTTTCTTTACCGGCAGTGTTACTGTTGGAAAAGTTATTGCCAAGGCTGCAGCCGAAAATCTCACTCCCGTAACTCTTGAACTAGGCGGAAAAAACCCTTGCATAATTGATGAAACTGCCAATCTAAAACTTGCAGCAAAGCGAATTGTATGGGGAAAATTTATTAATGCAGGACAAACTTGCATTGCACCAGATTATATTTTGATTCAAAAAAATATGAAAGTAAACTTTATTACTTTCTTAATGGAAGAAATCATAAAAGCTTACGGTAAAAAAATGGACAAATCTCCAGATTTTGCTCGTATAATTAATACAAAAAACTGGGTACGTTTAGATCAGATGATTGAACGTGACAAAGTCATTTTTGGAGGCGAAACAAATGCAGACAAACTTTACATATCTCCTACTCTAATTGAAGAACCAAGTTTAGACAGTCCAGTAATGAGCGAAGAAATTTTTGGCCCAATTTTACCAATTCTTGTTTACGAGACTGAAGACGACATTCATAACGTAATCAGCCGTTACGAAAAACCTCTTGCGTTTTATGTTTTTAGCGACGATAAATCTTTTGCAAAAAAAATGATCACAAGCTATTCTTTTGGAGGCGGATGTATCAACGATACCGTAATTCATTTTTCGAACAAAAGACTTCCTTTTGGCGGTGTCGGACACAGTGGCATCGGAGCTTATCATGGTCAAATGAGCTTTGATACTTTTTCTCATCATAAAGCAATTGTAAAAAAAGCAAACTGGCTTGATTTACCTATGCGTTACGCTCCTTACAAAGACAAACTAGCTTCAATAAAAAGGGTATTAAGCTGGATTTAAGAGGCAAAAACAATTCTAGGAATTTTAGACGAAATTGATTAAATATATTATATTTACCATTAACTATCATGGTACCAAACACAAAATATATTTAACAATTTTACTATTAAAATGAAATCTACACTTGACCAAATTGAAGACATCAAAAAAAATGGCTATTCAATAGATTTTTCAACTATTTTCAACTACGCCCTAGAAAATTTCAAGAAAATAGCATTGTATTCCGGACTTATAATTCTCGTATTTTCAGTCGTAGTCGTAATTGTAATTATGGGATTGGCTGTAACCTTTTACGGCGTTAAAAGCCTGTCTGAGAATTTTCTAGAAAATTTTCAAATTCAAAACTTAAGCTACATTCAACAATTAATAACTGCAGTTTCACTTGCGGCGGTTACCGCTGTATTTGCTCCTCTAGGCGCAGGATTTTTAAAAATGGCAGACTGTGCAGATAAAGATCAAGAATTTAATGTTTCAACAATTTTCACTTATTATAGAGCTCCTTATTTCCTTCAATTGTTTGCAGTTGCTTTTATTATAGGACTTGTTACTAATGGAATTTCTTACTCGACAGAAAGTTTAGGCTTAGGATATTTAGGAACAGGAGTATCTTTATTCATCAATTTCTTCACATTTTTTACAATTCCTCTGATCATTTTTGGAGATTTAAAAGCCATAGATGCGATCAAATCAAGTATAATTCTGGTAAGTAAAAACCCTGTTATAATATTCTGCTTATTTATAATTGGATTTCTTGGATCATTAGTAGGTCTTGTAGCTTGTTGTGTTGGTGTGATTTTTACAGCTGTTTTCAATACATCGATCACATATGCTACTTATTTTTCGATTTTTAGCGAAGAAGAAGAACCAGATTCTATTGATTCTATTGGACAATCAGATTTCTAATAAAAAATTCAAAAATAAAAAGAGTTCAAGCAAGTCTTTTTAGAGTTTTTTTTATGCTGTTTACGAAAACTAACTCTCTCAAAATCTATGACAGAAAGCTATAGTTTTTTCAATTCATTGACTTCAGGAATTACCGCTTTTGGTAATTCTCTGAAATCAATTATGACAAAATCATACGCTCTCAGTCCAGATATTATATTTTTCAATAGTCCAAAACTTATTATACTAGGACTTTCATTGGCCGCTTTTTTGGCTTTATTAATTTACCAGTTTTTTAAAATTAAAACTAAAATTGGGTATTTTATTGAAAAAACAAAAGAAGCCGAAACTGCTAAAAAGGAGTACCAGCTTTACATTTTATTTTTTGGAATTGCGGTTATTGTAATTGAGATCATAAATGAGATCTTCAAAATTCGTCCAAAAAGCTTATTAGTAACAAATGTTTCGATTGGATTCTTTGTTCTCTTCGTTTATCTGCTGGTAGACAAAATAAAATGGCTGCGTGACAAAATTCAAAACATATTTATTACTTGTTTTTTTATATACATAAGCTATGTATGTTATAATATCGTCCACCTCAGCAACGATGTTGTTCCTGTTATTGTTTTTTTAATCTCATTTTTCTTCTCGTATAATATTTTAAAACCAATAAAAATATATTGGTTTTTTGTGGGTCTTACGTTCATATTTCTTCTTTCTACCGTTTTATTTCATTTAATTCCAATAAAATCTTCTGTTTTATTAATTAATTTTTGCATCCTGATTTTCATTGTTAATCATGTAAAATATGCCGTTTTATCAAACAATGATGATAACTATAGATTTGCAGATGAAATTGTTCAAAAAGGAAGTTCACTAACAATTGCAACAAACCAAAAAGGCAAAATACTATTTTGCAGCGAAACCATTTCTTCTATTTTAGGATATCAGCCGGAAGAAGTTATTGGCTTAAACTTTTGGCACTTTGCAAAAGAAAATGAGCATCCTGAAAAAGAACCAACACTTGGTCGTGAAGAAAACAAAACTTATACATGGAAGCTGAGAAGTAAAAACGGCGAATACAAACACATTCAATGGAAAGATAAAAAATTTACTGAAGATTTAATTATAAGCATCGGACAGGACGTTACAGAACAATTTAATGTACAAGACCAATACAAAAACTTAATCCAAACAGCGAGAGATATCATTTTTGAAATTGATGCCGATGGTAATTTTACATTCATAAATGAATTTGCTTACACACTTCTAGGCTACACAGAAAACGAAATATTAAAACATCATTATTCCAATTTTATTCACGAAAGTTATTCTATTGGCGCTGTAGATTTTTATGAAAATATTGTCGTCAACGAAAACAAATTCCCAACAATCGAGATTCCTATTTTAAAGAAAAACGGACAAGAAATATGGATTTCTCAAAACATCATTATCCGCAAAAATGATTTAGGTCAAACTACTGGTTATGCCGGAATTGCAAGAGATATTACTGAAACGAAAAATGCTGAAAACGAGAAAAAAAGACGTCTCGAAAAAATTGAAGCATATAATAACTCAACAAAAAAACTATCAACTGCTGACTTTAGTAAATATGATAATTTAAATGCAGTTCTTGATTACATTATCAAAGAAGCATCAATCGTAAGTAAATCAAATAGAGTAAGTTTTTGGAGATACCGAAAAGACTTAATTACTTGCAAAAACTTATTCAGCAGTGACAATCAAAGTCCAAGTGATAAGAATATTTTAGATCAGGAATCTTATCCGATCTATTTTGAAACACTCAAAAATAAAATTGTCATAAATGCTCCAGATGTTTTTAACAAATTAGAAACGTCAGAATTTCAGCGATTATACTTTACAAAAAACCACATAAAATCAATGCTGGACGTTCCGATTTTCTTGAACGGAAAACTGGTTGGTGTAGTCTGTTTTGAAAGCACAGAGGAAAAAAGAGATTGGGACAATGAAGACATTAACTACGCCAAAACCATTTCGGATGTAATTTCACTTGCAATTTCATCACAAATGCGATTAGAAGCAGAACGCAGACTGGAATTTAAAAGTCAATTGCTCTCTGCACTTTCACTTTGTACCGAGAAGTTTTTACTTAGCAAATCGACCGAAGAAATGTTTCAAGAAACTTATGATCTAATAGGAAAAGCCTCAAAAGCAGATCATATGTTTTATTATGAAAAAGATTTTTCGACAAATACTTTTACTCAAAAATACAAATGGTCAAGAAACGGTGTCGAACACCAAATAACAGCATTAAGACAATTAACAGAAGACAATCTTAAAGAAATTCATAAGGCCGTACTTAACAAAAGTATTTTAAAAACATACACGCGCAAACTCAAAAAAACCTTTTTCAAACAGCTTTTACTCGATAATCAAATAAAATCGATTCTGGTTCTGCCATTATATATTAATGATGTTTTTACAGGATTTATAGGCTTTGATGATTGCACTACTGAACGAAAATGGTCTGAAGAGGAAATTTACATCTTTCAGGTTTTAGCCAATAATATTTCTTCGGCTCTCGAGCGAAACCAAAATGAGGCTAAAATTCTAGAAAGTGAAGAGAAGTTTAAATTAATTGCGAACAATATTCCAGGAACAGTTTACTTGTCAAAATTTGACGCGATATCTACCAAAATTTTTCTAAGCGACGAAATAAAAAATTTAACAGGATATTCTAAAACCGAATTTATAGAAAACAACTTATCCTTTTTATCCCTTATTCATCAAAATGATCGCGAAAAAGTAATTAAGAATCAAATCCACAATCTTCAAAACGGAATTCCACTTCATAATGTTTACCGAATTAAAAGAAAAACCGGCGAATATATTTGGATCGAAGAGTTTGGTGATGTAATAAAAAAAGGAGACGAAATTGAATTTGTAGGCGGTATTTATTTTGACATCACGAATAAAAAAGTCACTGAAGATGCCATAAAAGCAAAACAATTGGCTGAAGCTGCAAACAAGTCAAAATCAGATTTTCTTGCTAATATATCACATGAAATCAGAACACCGCTAAATGGTATAATTGGTTTTACACATTTATTGATGCAAACTGAACTCGAAGGAATTCAGGAAAAATACACCACAACTATCAATCAATCTGCCCATTCCTTATTAGAAATCATAAATGACATATTAGATTTTTCTAAAATTGAAGCTGGAAAACTTGAGCTCTTTATCGATTTATACGACATTAAAAAAGTACTGGGACAAGTTTTTGATCTAATTATTTTTGAATCTAATCAGAAGAAACTTCAGCTGGAATTAAATATTGATCAAGAAGTTCCTAAATACATTTGGACAGATATTGTCCGATTAAAACAAATATTAATTAATCTGCTTTCAAACGCGGTAAAATTCACCAATGAAGGCTCTATCAGACTAAATGTTTCTGTTGTTAAAAAAGCGAAGAACAACAATTGCATTATTCGTTTCTCTGTTATAGATACTGGAATTGGAATTCTTGAAAAAAATCAGAAAAAAATATTCAAAGCTTTTTCACAAGCAGACAGCTCTACAACTAGAAAATTTGGAGGAACTGGACTGGGATTAACGATATCTAATCAACTATTAGCTTTGATGGACAGCCGACTGCAGCTGGAAAGCAAAATTGGCGAAGGAAGTAATTTTTTCTTCGATTTAAATTTAAAAACCAGAAACCAGAGCGGGACAGAAAAAAACAATATTGAACTTAAAACTTTAAATTCAGAATACGATCAAATTAACAATAGTCCAAACAATGAGAAAATTAAATTTTTAATCGTTGAGGATAACAAAGTTAATATGCTGCTGCTAAAAACCATAATTTCAAATTTATACAGCAATTCTCTTATTTACGAATGTGAAAATGGCTACGAAGCTGTAAAACAATTTGAAAGTATAAATCTGACAATTGTTTTTATGGATATTCAAATGCCAATTATGAATGGATACGAAACCACCAAAGCCATAAGAAGCACTGTAACAGGAGAACACACGCCAATAATTGCCGTAACTGCAGGCGCCGAAAAGGAAGAACGTAATAAATGTATAACAGCAGGAATGAACGATTATATCTCAAAGCCTATTATGAAAGGTATTGTAGAAGAAATTTTGGCAAAATGGCTGAAATAAAAAAAGTAAATCATATCTAACATCATGTAATTCCTAAAAAATATATAAATTCGTATAACAAACATAACTTTTTAAAAAACAGCAAAGTATGAAATGGAAAGGAAGCAGAGAAAGTGATAACGTTGAAGACAGAAGATCAATTTCTGGCGGAAAGGTAGCCGTTGGCGGTGGAATTATCGGTATCATTATTTTGTTAGTGAATGTTTTTGGCGGTGAAAATGCGCAGTTTATCACTCCAGTTTTAGAACAAATGCAAGGCGGACAGCAGACACAAACGGAAGCAGCTGCTCCATTAAGCAAGGAAGATGAAGAAATGGGACATTTTGTTAGATCTGTCTTGGCCAAAACTGAAGATACCTGGGGCAAAATATTTGCCGAAAATGGCATGACCTATAAAAACCCAAAATTAGTGCTTTTTAAAGGTTCTGTAAATACTGCTTGCGGTGGAGCTTCATCAGCATCGGGGCCATTTTATTGTCCGGGCGATCAAAAAGTATACATGGATTTAGGCTTCTTTGAAGAACTAAAATCTAAATTTGGTGCTGAGGGTGGTGATTTTGCCATTGCGTACGTTATAGCGCATGAAATTGGCCATCACGTACAAACATTACTAGGAACCTCTGAAAAAATGCATCAAGCACAAGAAGGTAAAAGCCAAGCCGAAGCCAATAAGCTTTCAGTAGCCTTAGAACTACAAGCTGATTTTTATGCCGGAGTATGGGCACATGACAACCAAGAAACGCTGGATGAAGGAGATATTGAAGAAGCGTTGAGTGCAGCTAATGCTGTTGGAGATGATGCAATACAGAGCAAAATGCAAGGTCAAGTAGTTCCTGATTCATTTACACACGGTACATCAGAACAAAGAATGTACTGGTTTAAGAAAGGTTTTAGAACCGGCGATATTAAGCAGGGAAATACATTTGCCGAAATTCGATAATACACCAACCAAATATAATAACCAACCAAAAAGCATGATGTAATTATCATGCTTTTTTTATTCAAACCATATAAGAGCGATATAAGTTCATTTTAGATTCTAGCCTATTTCAATAAATCAAATAGGTCATATTAGAAAACATAGCAAGCAGTTGAAACCGTAGGAACGCAAAGTATATCACAACATATATTCTTGTGCGTGTCCCGAGCGTCTCCATGGTTGAAACTGCAACCACTATTCGAATATTAGCTTTTTTATTTAAGCTTTTGCTTTTTAACCTTAGCAATATTCCGCTTTGATTTAAAATGAACTTATATCACTTATAGGTTAAAAAAAATTAAACGCACAAAAAAAGCCTTGAATTTCTTCAAGGCTTTAAATCTGGGTGGCTGACCGGGTTCGAACCGGCGACCCGCGGCACCACAAACCGCTACTCTAACCAGCTGAGCTACAACCACCATTTTTGCTTAGCGAGTGCAAATATAGAACAAAGGTTGAGTTCTACAAAGAAAAAAATGAAAAATTTACAATAAATTTTCTAAGCTATTGACTGCCAAATACCTTTCAACAGTAAAACCTTCGGCAAAATCCTTACCAACTAGACGTCCTAAGTCCTGCGCACGATATTTTACACTTTCTAAAAAGTTTTTACTTGTAATTGGCGTAGCAGGTTCATTTGAATTTGGATCATAAAATTGCGTTTTATAAGCCAAAATTGATTCAATCTTCTTTTCTTCAAAGCCAGTAATATCAACTACAAAGTCTGGTTCAATATTTTTCCATTGAATATAATGATAAACTACTTTTGGTCTCCAAGCTTCTTGCTGCTCTCCATCTATAGAAGTTTCTATTTTCACCAATCCTGATAAAAAACAAGCATCAGAAACTAATTTACTTCCTTTTCCATGATCGATATGACGGTCATCAACAGCGTTGCATAAAACAATTTCAGGTTTGTACTTACGAATCATTTTAATGACTTCTAATTGATGTTTTTCATCATTTACAAAAAAGCCGTCACGAAGTCCTAAGTTTTCACGAACAAGTACTCCTAAAATCTTTGCCGCAGCCTTTGCTTCCTCATCTCTAGTTTCGGCAGTTCCGCGCGTTCCTAACTCGCCGCGTGTTAAATCAACAACACCAACTTTTTTACCTAGAGAAACTTCTTTTAAAATTGTCCCTGCACAACCCAATTCTACATCGTCAGGATGCGCGCCAAAGGCTAATATGTCTAATTTCATTTTTTTTGTTTCAAGTTTCAAGTTTCAGGTTTCAAGTTGTCAACAGAACTTGAAACCTGAAACTTGAAACAATTTATAAACTATTTTTTTAAAACTCTTTTCATCGTCATTGATTTATTGACGCTTTCCTCCCATTCTTTTTCTGGAATACTTTCTTTGGTAATACCACATCCCATATACAAAATGGCTTTATTTTCCTGAATCTGCATACATCGTAAATTTACAAATAAATCAGAACTCACATTATTCCCAGTAAAACTACTATTAAGCTCTCCGAGAAATCCGCTGTAAAAAGTACGATCGTAATTTTCATTTTCAGTAATAAAAGCTTTTGCTTTTTTCTTCGGTAAGCCACAAACTGCAGGCGTTGGATGAAGTGTATCAATAACTTCTTCTAAAGTCGACTTATCCTTTAAAACTCCCGAAATATCTGTTCTAATATGCCATATTGATCCAGCTTTTAAACTATATGGCTCCGAAACCACAACCGAAGCCGTAAATTCTCTAAGCCTTTTTACAATAAAATCAGTCACAAATTGCTGTTCCTCTTTTTCTTTTTGCTGCCAGACAATTTCAGTTTGCAAATCATCTTTCTGCGTTCCCGCCAATGCCATTGTTTCAAAAACATTTTCATTTGCTTTTAGCAGTTTTTCCGGCGTCGCTCCCATCCAAAGTCCTACTTTCGGATGAAAAAAACAATAACAAAAAGTCGCTGGATATAATTGAACCAAATGCTGAAAAGTTGCAACAAAATCAAATTCAACCAAAGGCACTTCTTCACTTCGTGATAAAACAACCTTTTTAAATTCTTCATTTTTGATGGCTTCGATTCCTTGTGCAACCAAATATTCGTATTGAAACTTAGCTTCAGAATCAAAATTCAAATCATCATTTTCGATTGATTCAAATGAAGTTAACTCTTTTTCGGCAGTAATAATTTCCGATTCATTTTCAGGAATCAGAATCAGTTGTTTTTCATCAAAAGAAGCAAACACAAACCCTTTCTCACTATAATCTGAAACGGTATATAACGTATTATTTTGCTGTAAAATCCCAATCAGATTTGTAGTATTGGGTTTAGAATAAAGTACAAAAGGTAAATTCAGTTCTTTATGCTTTTTAATTTTCAAGAAAAATGGATTCATAATTTATTCACTTTTCTTTCTGTCCAAAACCATATTCGTCAATTTGCAAAGCGAAATCAAATTCCCTTCTTCATCCGTAATTTTAATTTCCCAAAGATGAAGACTTCTTCCTTTATGAATAATTCGTGCTGTTCCAAAAACAACACCTTCACGAATACTTTTTAAATGATTTGCCGAAATTTCGATACCGCGAACTTCTTGTTCCTTTGCATTAATAAAAAAATGCGAAGCGGCACTTCCAACACTTTCTGCCAAAGCTACCGAAGCTCCACCGTGCAACAATCCCATTGGCTGATGAACACTTGGGTTTACAGGCATTTTTGCCGTTAAAAAATCTTCTCCAGCATCGATATATTCTATTTTCAGCGTTTCCATCAATGTATTTTTAGAAAACTCATTGCAGTACGCTAAAATCTGTTCTTTTGTATAATTCATTAAAATAAATTTAAAATCGTAAAATTAAAGAAAGATAAGACACAAATTGAAAAATCAGATTCTAAAATTAAAAATTCAACTTCAAACGTGTAAGTTTTTTGTTATTTTTACAAAAACAATCAAAAATTAATCTTTGGCCAATTTTTTTTTGCCACAGATTACACAGATTTACACAGATTATTTTTTTCTGCATTTAAGCAAAAATCTTTTTTAATCCTTTTCAATCTGTGGCTAAAAAAACTATGTAAATGCGTCAATACTTTGCAATCTTCGTTCTGGGTTTAATTTTAGTTTTCAGTTCTTGCCGAACTGACTTTGATACCGTTGCCAGTACTGGAGATTTAAAGTTTTCAAAAGACACCGTTTATTTGGACACCGTTTTTAAAAACATTGGCTCAAGCACTTATCAATTAAAAGTATATAATCGAAGTAAAAACGATATTTCGATTCCTGTTGTGCAATTCAAAAAAGGTCTAAACTCAAAATACCGCATGACTGTTGATGGTATGAGTGGCAACAATGGTAAAATTTTCAACAATGTTACACTTCTTGCAAAAGACAGTTTGTACATTTTTATTGAAACCACTGCAAATATTACAGATGCAGATCCCTCAGATTTTTTATATACTGATGAAATTCAATTTGACAGCGGCGCAAATTTGCAGCAAGTAGCTTTGGTGACTTTAATTCAGGATGCTGTTTTTTTATATCCGAATCAAAATCCGAACGGAACAAAAGAAAAAATCAAAATTGACGGCAAAGATGTTGACGGATTTTATCTCAACGAAAATGATCCTGTAAACGGAAATGAATTACTTTTCACCAAACAAAAACCGTATGTAATTTATGGTTATGCAGGAGTTCCAGAAAACAAAACAGTCACATTCGAAGCCGGCGCAAGAGTTCACTTTCATACCAACTCAGGATTATATGTTGGCAAGAATGCTTCTCTTCAAATTAATGGAACTACTTCAACAACAGAAAAACTTGAAAATGAAGTTATTTTTCAAGGCGATCGACTAGAATCCCTTTATTCAGATATTCCTGGACAATGGAAATCGGTTATTCTTGAAAACGGAAGTAATAACCATTCAATCAAAAATTTAACTTTAAAAAATGCGATTACAGGACTAGATATTAGAAATTCAGTCAACACAATTCAAATTAAGAATACCCAAGTTTATAATTGTGCTGAATATGGAATTTTAGCACAAAACGCCCGAATTAACGGAGAAAATCTAGTTATAAATTATGCCGGCCTAGCCAGTTTATCGTGTGTTTATGGTGGTAATTACAGTTTTACGCATTGCACTTTTAATAACAATTGGCAAAGCAGCTCACACTTTGCAGTTAATCTAAGCAATAGTTTGGCAGGTAAAATGCCAGAAACGAATGCGCTGACGCAGGCAGCTTTTAATAATTGCATAATTTATGGTTCAAATACCAACGAGTTTAATTTAAACAAGAACACAAACGCACCATTTATTTATCAATTGAACAATTGTCTTTTAAAATTCAGCAGTTCAACCACAAATCCTGATTATCAATTTAAAACGGATACGCAGCATTACAGCAACATCATTCTCAATGAAAATCCGAAGTTTTATAATGTCAATCAGAATAAATTCAATATCGATAAAACTTCTGCCGCTTTCGCGAAAGGAAATCAGTTGTATATAATTCCGTTAGATATTTTAGGAACAACAAGAACTTCTCCACCAGATTTAGGAGCTTATCAGAGTACAGCTTTTCCAAAATAGTTTTCACACAAAAGACATTTTTTTCCACCATATAAGTTATAGAAAAAATTTAAGTTTTGTGAGATTTGTTGCTCGCAAAGTCGCAAAGTTTTTTTATCAATTAGGCTTAAAAATAGGTTTTGCCTCTTTGCGCCTTTGCGAGATTAAAAAATAAACTTCTAAAATGAACTTATATAACTTATATGGTTCAAAAAATCCTGTCATTTTTTTTCAAAAGAGTTTGTTATCAAATTTGCGCTTGCTATTTATTTACATTAAATTTGCACCTCAATACAACAAACTACACAAAACAATGATCCATTTCTTTGAAAACCAAAGCAAAACTGTTTTTGCCGTACAGACGCAAAACGAAATTTCAGCTCAAGACATTTCAAAATTAAACTGGCTTTTTGCCGACTCGAATAAGATCGAAAAATCCGCATTGACGGGTTTTTTTGTTGGTCCTCGCGCCACTATGATCACACCATGGAGCACAAATGCTGTAGAAATCACTCAAAACATGGGTGTTCCGGGCATTATCAGAATTGAAGAATTTCATCCAGCAACGGAAAATTTCACTGATTTTGATCCGATGCTTTTTCAAAAATTCAACGAATTAGATCAAGAAATCTTCACTATCAACATTCAGCCGGAACCAATTCTGGAAATTGATGATATTGCAACTTACAATAAAGCTGAAGGTTTAGCTTTAAGTGACGAAGAAGTAGAATACTTAAACAATCTTGCAACAAAACTAGGAAGAAAACTAACTGATTCGGAAATTTTTGCTTTCTCACAAGCAAATTCAGAACACTGTCGTCATAAAATCTTCAACGGAACTTTTGTTATTGACGGTGAAGAAAAAGAAACTTCTCTTTTCAAGTTAATCAAAAAAACATCACAGGAAAATCCTAACGATATTGTGTCTGCTTACAAAGACAACGTTGCTTTTGTAAAAGGACCTAAAGTGCAGCAATTTGCACCAAAATCAGCTGACAAACCTGATTTTTACGAAATAAAAGAATTTGATTCGGTTATCTCCTTAAAAGCTGAAACACACAATTTCCCAACAACAGTTGAGCCTTTCAACGGAGCTGCAACAGGTTCTGGAGGAGAAATTCGTGACCGTTTAGCAGGAGGACAAGGTTCATTGCCATTAGCAGGAACTGCAGTTTATATGACTTCATATTCTCGTTTGAACGATGACAGAAAATGGGAAAACGCTCTTGAAGAAAGAAAATGGTTATACCAAACACCAATGGATATTCTGATCAAAGCTTCAAACGGAGCTTCAGATTTCGGAAATAAATTTGGTCAGCCGTTAATTACAGGTTCCGTTTTAACTTTCGAACATTCAGAAAACGACCGTAAAATTGGTTACGACAAAGTAATCATGCAAGCGGGAGGAATTGGATACGGAAAATTGGATCAATCCATTAAAAAGAAACCGCAAGAAGGCGATAAAATCGTAATTCTTGGAGGAGAAAATTATAGAATCGGAATGGGTGGTGCTGCAGTTTCTTCTGCAGATACTGGAGCTTTCGGTTCAGGAATCGAATTAAATGCCATTCAGCGTTCAAATCCAGAAATGCAAAAACGTGCTGCAAACGCGATTCGTGGTTTAGTAGAAAGCGACAACAATCCAATTGTTTCTATTCACGATCACGGAGCTGGCGGACACTTAAACTGTCTTTCTGAATTAGTAGAAGAAACTGGAGGTTTAATTGATTTAGACAAATTACCTATTGGAGATCCAACACTTTCTGCAAAAGAAATTATCGGTAACGAATCTCAGGAAAGAATGGGATTGGTTATTGGTCAAAAAGATATCGATACTTTACAAAGAATCGCTGATAGAGAGCGTTCGCCAATGTATCAGGTTGGAGATGTTACGGGCGATCACCGTTTTACTTTTCAATCAAAATCAAATGGTTCAAAACCGATGGATTATGCTTTAGAAGATTTCTTCGGAAGTTCTCCAAAAACGGTTATGAACGACAAAACTATCGATAGAAAATATGCTGATGTTGCTTACAACACTGCAGATTTTGAATCATATTTAAAAGACGTTTTACGTTTAGAAGCTGTTGCTTCAAAAGACTGGTTAACTAACAAAGTAGACCGTTGCGTTGGAGGAAAAGTAGCGAAACAACAAAATGCAGGTCCGCTACAATTGCCTTTAAATAATGTGGGCGTTATGGCTTTAGATTATTTAGGTAAAGAAGGAATCGCAACTTCTATTGGGCACGCTCCTATCGCTGCTTTAATTGATCCAGTTGCAGGATCTAGAAATGCAATCGCAGAATCGTTATCAAACATTGTTTGGGCTCCAATTAAAGATGGTTTAAAAGGAATTTCATTATCTGCAAACTGGATGTGGGCTTGTAAAAACGAAGGCGAAGATGCTCGTTTGTACGCTGCTGTTGAAGGTTGTTCAGAATTTGCAATCGAATTGGGAATCAATATTCCGACAGGAAAAGATTCACTTTCGATGAAACAAAAATATCCAAATGACGAAGTAATCGCGCCGGGAACGGTTATTATTTCGGCTGGAGGAAACTGCACAGATATTAGAAAAGTGGTTGAACCTGTTTTACAGAAAAACGGAGATTCTATTTATTATATCAATTTATCTCAGGATGATTTCAAACTTGGAGGTTCCTCTTTTGCACAAATTAGAAATACAATTGGAAACGAAACTTCTACTATAAAAGATGCTTCTTTCTTTAAAAATGCATTTAATACGATTCAGGAATTAATCGGCGAAAACCAAATTTTAGCAGGTCACGATATCGGAAGCGGTGGTTTAATCACAACTTTATTAGAATTGTGTTTTGCTGATGTAAATCTTGGAGCAAAAATTGATTTTTCAGCTTTCGCAGAAAAAGACTTGTTGAAAATCCTTTTCGCTGAAAATATCGGAATTGTTTTCCAAGCTAAATCTGACGAAGCTGTTGAAGCTAAATTGAACGCTAACAATATCGAGTTTTTCAAATTAGGAAAAGCAACAACTACTGAGACTTTAGACCTTGGACTTTGGACTTTAGACATAAAAGCTTACAGAGACGTTTGGTTCGAAACTTCTTATTTATTAGATCAAAAACAATCTAAAAACGGAAGAGCTCAAGCACGTTTTGAAAACTATAAAAATCAGGTTTTAAATTATACTTTCCCTGCACATTTTACAGGTAAAAAACCTGAAATCGATAATTCTAAACCAAGACCAAAAGCTGCTATTATTCGTGAAAAAGGAAGTAATTCTGAGCGCGAAATGGCAAATGCAATGTACTTAGCTGGATTTGATGTAAAAGACGTTCACATGACCGATTTAATTTCGGGTCGTGAAACTCTTGAAGATATTCAGTTTATTGGTGCTGTCGGAGGATTCTCTAATTCAGATGTTTTAGGTTCTGCAAAAGGCTGGGCTGGAGCTTTCTTATACAATGAAAAAGCAAAAACAGCTTTAGATAATTTCTTCAAAAGAGAAGATACTTTATCTGTTGGAATCTGTAACGGATGCCAGTTGTTTATGGAATTGGAAGTTATTAATCCTGAGCATGAAGTTCACGGAAAAATGCACCATAACGAAAGCCAGAAACACGAAAGTATCTTTACTTCTGTAAAAGTTCAGGAAAACAATTCGGTTATGTTATCGACTTTGGCTAGAAGTACTTTAGGAGTTTGGGTTTCTCACGGAGAAGGTAAATTCAAATTGCCTTATTCAGAAGACCAATACAACATTGTTTCTAAATATGCTTATGAAGGTTATCCTGCAAACCCAAATGGTTCTGATTACAACACAGCAATGATGTGTGATAAAACAGGAAGACATTTAGTAATGATGCCTCACATTGAGCGTTCTACTTTTCAATGGAACTGGGCACATTATCCAAAAGACAGAAATGACGAGGTTTCGCCTTGGCACGAAGCTTTTGTTAATGCCAGAAAATGGATTGAGAAAAACTAAGAAATATTTTTTTACTAAAACGCCCGAATTTTATCGGGCGTTTTTTTTATAGCCACAGATTATCACAGATTACTCTTCTATCAATTAGAAAATCATTCTAATCCTTTATCCCGATAGCTATCGGGAGTGGCAAAAAATCACTTTCCCACAATCTTGTCATTCCGAGGAACGAGGAATCACACTCGGGATTCGACAAAGATTATCCATTTAGATTGTGGAGTTGCTTGTGTGATCTCTCCTTCGTCGAGATAACAAACTATGCATATTTGTGGTTAGAATAAAAACAAAACTATTTAAAACTATTCTAAGATTAATTTAATGGTATCTTAAGACAGCTTAAGCAAGCGTAAACATTCTGGTAAATATCTTTGTTTCATGAAAAATATGATCCAAAAATTATTCCTGCTGATTTTCTTATTTACTATAAGCCAGTTTTCTTTTGCTCAAAAAACCGCGGCTATAAAAGGAAACATTACTGACGGAAAACTTCCTGTCGAATTTGTCGATGTGGTTCTAAAAAGCGCCAGCGATTCTACCAAAATAGCCAATTACGCAGTAACTGATGTTTTAGGAAACTTTGCTTTAGAAAACATTCAATCTGGAGATTATCAACTTCAGTTTAAAATAATTGGGTTTAAAACTATATCTCAAAAAATAAAGGTTTCTGAAAGTCCAATTTCTATTGGAACCATAAAATTGCAAACCGACACCAATTTACTAAATGATGTTGTTGTAAAGTCTCAGAGAAAACAAATTCAAAGAACAGATGAAGGATTTGTTTTTAATGCCGTTTCAAACATTTCACAGTCCGGCGGTACAGCAACAGATATGTTAAAAAGTATTCCAACTGTTGCAGTAGATGCTGAAGGCGGAATAACACTAAGAGGGAAATCGCCAATGATTTTGATTAATGGTAAAAATTCGGCCATTACAAATATGGATCAAATTGCGGCAAGCAGTATAGAAAGTATCGAAGTCATAAGCAATCCGACAGCAAAATATGACGCTAATGCTGAAAGCGGAATTATAAATATTAAGCTTAAAAAGAACAATCAACAGGGGATAAATGGAGCGGTAGTTCTAGGCGCTGGTTTTGGTGCTAAAGGAAGAATGAACAGCTCTGTGATCTTAAATCACAAAACTGAAAAATGGAATTTTGGTTTAGCCTATGATAATCGTTTTGCCGGCAGAACTAAAAAGATAAATGCTGACCGAACCAATTTTTTCATAGACGACGAACATTACATTCATCAAAATAGAGATGATGCTCGTACAGAAGGTTTACAAAACTTAAAATTTAATGTCGATTTTACTCCAAACGACAAAAACAGCTTTTCATTTGAAGCACTCGGAAATTTAGAAAATCAAGATAACGACGAAACTTTATACACACAAGTAAATACAAGTACAAATCAGTTTTTTTCGAGCAACAAACGTCATTCTTTAGAATTGGAACGTACAAAAGTGGGGGAATTTGCTTTTAATTACGACCGAAAATTTTCTGACGATAGAAAAAGTCTAAACGCAAGTATTACTTCTTCTTTCAACAAACATAAAGAGAACACCGATATTGATACTTATAATTATGACGCTTATAAACAACAAATAGGCGATGCTGCATGGCAAAGAACTCATAATTATACAAATGAAAATATCTCGAATGCTATTGTAAATTATACCATTCCTGTATCTGAAAAATCAATTGTGGAAACTGGATATAAAGGAACATTTCGTTTTTTTGACTCAGACTTTGAAAGTGCCGATTTGACAAACGGCGAATATATCGTTAATCCTTTGGCAAGCAATACTTTTAAATACAACGAACAAATAAATGCTGTTTACGGAATGTTGAATTCGTTTATTGGCGAAACTGACAATCCTAAGTGGAAATATAATTTAGGACTTCGTGCAGAACAAGTTTCAAACAATGGTGAAACGCAGAAAAACACTGATAATTTTTCAAATCATTATTTAAAATTGTTCCCTTCCGCTTCTTTACAAATGAATTTAAAACCAGATGAGTTTATCAAATTTGGTTACAGCAAGCGTATTAACCGTCCAGATCTAGACGATTTAAATCCGTTTATTGATATTACTGATGCGCTGAATCCTCATACTGGAAATCCTTATTTAAAACCAGAAATTATTCATATTGCTGAAGCAAGCTACAATAAAAACTGGGAAAACTATTCTTTTTCTACCAATGCTTTTTACCGAAATGCAAAAGACGCGATTAGACAATATGCAGAATTGCAGGACAATGGTGTAATTTTGCAGCAGCCAAGAAACATAGGAAGTACGGTAACTTATGGTTTAGAAACTATTTTTACCTTAAAACCATTCTCTTTCTACGATGCCAATATTAGTTTAACCGCTTTCGAACAAAAAATAGATGCTACAAATCTAACTCAAGATGTGGTGAAAAATGCTTTTAGCTGGTACGGAAAAATCATCAATAATTTTGTTCCTTGGAAAGGCGGAAAACTTCAGATTATCGGAAATTACAATTCGGCTTTAACAACAGCACAAGGAAAACGAATTCCAGTTTACAATGTCGATATGGGTTTTCAGCAGAAACTTGGAAAAGGAAACGCACGTTTAGGTTTGGTTGTTACCGATATGTTTAACACGCTCGAAAGCGGTTACAAAAACAACACTTTACTATTTAGCAATAATAGAACTAACAAATCAGATACTCGTGCATTTATGCTGACTTTTGCTTATACTTTTAAATCTGATTTTAAAGAAAAATTATTAGAAAATCAGTTCTCTACAGAATAGTTTTTCACAGAAAAATAAAAATATTCATTCTTATAATTTGGATTCTAATTTCTACTGAAATTTGAACTATATTCGCCAAAAAGTTCGAGCCCAAGAACTTTTTGGCCCATTCCAAAAACAAATTAACCTACATAGAATGAAATTTTACAAAGCACTCCTTTATGCGCTATTTCTAGTCGCAGCTCAATCGCATGCACAAATTAAGATTGACAAAATAAGATATAAAATTCACGATCATTTTATTACAACAAAAATTGGCTATCCAATTCAAGGCACGTTTTTATACGAAGGAAAAACCGAGCCAATTGTACAATTGAATGCTAACGGAACAGGAACTTTTCAATACGAAGATTTATCCAAAAAAAGTATAAACTGGGGAATTGAATGTTCTGAAGACGGCATTCCAATTTTTAAAGAAGGTTACAACAGCGCTTCATATACCATGTGGTACAAACCAAACAATGAAGAAGATTGGATTTATGTTCAATTTTCAATTCATTTCAACAAAAAAAAAATGTTCATAATGGGCGAACGAATCAAAGATTATTCTGAAGATTCTGAATCGAAAAAACGCTCTTAAAAAATAAATAATTCTTGTTTTTTCTAAAATTTACTACAAAAAAGAAAACGTTTTCGTTGATTTTTAAAAGTACCTATAAATTTTCCCATAAAATTCCATAAAATTAAAAATTATACCTATTTTTTATTTAATTTGCGATAAAATTCAATATATTAAACATGGTTTCAATCACACGCCTTTTTGATTTTCCCTATTATCAACAAGAAACTTACGATCTTCCAGTTGCGTTAGCAACTAAAAAAAATGGAGTCTGGGAAAAAACATCTAGCCAGGAATATATTGCAAAGGCAAATGCTGTTTCGAGAGCATTATTGCGCATGGGCGTTCAAAAAGATGATAAAATTGCCCTAATTACCTCAAACAACCGTACCGAGTGGAATATTATGGATATTGGTATCCAGCAGACTGGTGCGCAGAACGTACCTATTTATCCAACAATCTCTGAGGAAGATTACGAATATATTTTGAACCATAGCGGCAGTATTTATTGCTTTGTTTCGGATGTAGAAGTACTTGAAAAAGTAAATCTTATCAAAGCAAATGTGCCGACTCTAAAAGAAGTTTATTCTTTTAATGAAATTGAAGGCTGTAAACATTGGTCTGAATTATTAACTCTTGGTGAAGACCAAAGCAATCAAACCGAAGTTGAAGCAAGAAAAGACAGTATAAAAACGGATGATTTAGCCACTATTATTTATACTTCTGGAACTACAGGAAGACCAAAAGGTGTTATGCTTTCGCATAGAAACATTGTTTCTAATGTTTTAGACAGTGCACCAAGAATACCATTTGATCCAGGAAAAAGCACTGCTTTAAGCTTCCTGCCTATCTGCCATATTTTTGAAAGAATGATTTTGTACATCTATCAATATTATGGTATTTCAGTTTATTTTGGTGAATCTATTGAAAAAATCAGTGACAACTTAAAAGAAGTTCGTCCAAACGTAATTACAGCTGTACCAAGACTTTTAGAAAAAGTTTACGATAAAATTTATGCTAAAGGAAGTGAATTAACAGGCATCAAGAAAAAATTATTTTTCTGGGCTATTGATTTAGGATTAAAATACGAACCATACGGAGCCAACGGTGCTTGGTATGAGTTTCAGTTAAAAATTGCCCGTAAACTTATTTTCAGCAAATGGAAAGAAGGTTTAGGAGGAAATTTAGATTTAATGGTTTCTGGAAGCGCCGCTTTGCAGCCACGTTTAACAAGAGTTTTTGCTGCTGCAGAAATTCCAGTTATGGAAGGTTACGGTTTATCTGAAACATCGCCTGTAATTGCTGTAAACGATCAAAGAAACAGAGGTTTTAAAATTGGAACTGTTGGAAAACCAATTCGTAACATCGAAGTAAAAATTGCCGAAGACGGTGAAATTCTTTGTAAAGGACCAAATGTAATGTTAGGTTATTTTAAAGATCCAGAAAAAACTGCCGAAGCTTTGCAAGACGGTTATTTCCATACTGGTGATATTGGTGAAATCGACAGCGAAGGTTTCTTGAAAATTACTGACCGTAAAAAAGAAATGTTCAAAACATCAGGAGGAAAATACATTGCACCGCAAATCATTGAAAACGCGATGAAACAATCTCGTTTTATTGAACAGATTATGGTAATTGGCGATGGTGAAAAAATGCCGGGTGCTTTTATTCAGCCAAATTTTGAGTTCGTAAAAGAATGGGCTAAAATTCATAAAATTACTTTAGGAAATACAGACGCAGCAATTAGTGCCAATGCCGATGTAATTAAACGTATAAATGAAGAAGTCGAAAGCATCAATGAAAAATTTGGAAACTGGGAAAAAATTAAACGTTTTGAGCTTACTCCAGATGTTTGGTCTATCGACGGAGGTCAGCTTACTCCTACTCTAAAATTAAAACGTAAAATCATTAAAGAAATCTATAAAGATCTTTACGCAAAAATCTACGATCACAATTAAAATTCCAAAATAATTAACCAAAGAAAAACGGCTGTCTAAATTTTAGACAGCCGTTTTTTATTTAATGAAGATCTCTTCAATTTACCAATTTCATTTTGGCAGTTTCGAACTTCTGTTTACTAGAAGAACATGCTTTTAAAATCGCGAAAGAAATTCCTTCTCTTAGACTTTTTCTCAGCCTTTTCTTTTTTCACAGAACTCTTTTTTTCAAAAACTGCTTTAGCTTTCTCAATCCGTTTAACTGGTTTTGTTTCTTCAGTTTTAGAATTTTCGTAAAACTTTTTGAAAGGACGCGGCTCAAAATCAACCAAAATTGCCGCCATATTTATAGCATCGATATTTGATGGATCTGTTTCACCTTTAAAGAAAGTTTCGATAGGTCTAAACTTATCTTTCTTCTCCTTAAACTTATTCTTTTTGGTGTGATCGAAATCTAAGCCTAAAAGATTACTAAAAACATTCGAGTCATCTTTCGTTGGGTTATTTTCGAAAATCAACCAGCATAAATCACGAAGTTTTCCACGAGAAGGCTTGTACAAATAATCAAAGTATTTACCTTCTTTTTCTAACTCGTATTTTTTTCTAATTGCTTTTTTATATTGTTGTAATGTATTGTTTTGCATGATATTTTGATTTTGTAATTCTTGGGAATCTCAGGAAATCGAAGGCTTTTCTAAGAAATCCAATACCACAAAAGTTCAAAAGCACCATTGCTTTAACAGAGAAATATCTCTAAATGATATATATAATTTCCTTAAAATTCACCTTTCCATTCCATAGGTTAATAAGTTCCAAATCCATCTTTCTTCTCGAGGCAAATGGCGGCTCACTAAATTCCACTTTATCTGTTTGACCACTATAGTCTGACCTAAGTCCTATTTTTTGATTCATCCTTAAATTTTTATTATTAAACTTTCTTTTTTAAGCTTCTGAGACACTATCCCGAAGCTTCGAGACTAAGCAGTTACGCTTTTTCTTTTTGAACTCTGAACCTTTGTCACTTTCTGTCTTTGCCTCTAAGGCAAAAAAAAAGCACCCAATTAAAGGTGCTTCATAACAAATACGATATAATTATCCTATTGTCTATATTGATGCACCAACATGTAAAAGCATTCACTATTCGAAGTCGCGGCTGCTAGTCTTGGGTTGTATATGTATAATTTAAAACTCATTTTGTTTTATTTTTTAAAATTGTTGTTGTTGTTGTTGTTGTTTGAAACTCGTTGCTTCAATTTTGTCAGGCAAAGATAATATCGAAAAAATCATATTTCCAAATATTTTTTAAGATTAATTTTCTAATTATCAATCAATTAACCCTAAAATTAAAACAAAGAAATCCCTGTCCACAAACTGGTGCAGATTTATCTTTTTATCAAATGACTGTTACTCATCAGATTACTTTCCAAGATTATATTTCGCTATTTTGATTAATCATTAAACATTTGGTCAATTATTTTTTTAAAATATTTTTGGTTAAAGTTTATTTTTCATCTTTTTGTTGTCATATTGAGCAAAGTCGAAACATTTTTCTTGTCACACTGAGCGATTTTTATTGTCACACTGAGCGAAGTCGAAGTGCTAAAAACAAAAAAAACGCCCTGAAATTAGGACGCTTTTCTATTTTATGATGAGTTTAACTCTTAATTTTACATTATCCTTTCATAAAAATACATACGCATCCAAACATCTCAGCTGGAAAATCTCCGGCTAAATGTTCAAAATTTTTGATTATTGAAAGTATCATATGTATTTTTCTGTTTTTTAATTACAGATACAAATGTAGTATATTTTGTGATAATTTAACAAATTTTACAAAAATTAAGTTATTTGTAACAAAACAGCTCAAAGATTCCTATTTATAAGTTTTGCATTTCTCTCTTGTTCGAACGAGTCTCCCGATTGCGAATTCAATTAAAAATCAAAATAATTAACCAAAGAAAAAGGCTGTCTTTTATCAGACAGCCTTTTTTATTTCACGAAGATTTCCTTTAATTGACTGATGACGTTTCCGCCGCCTGAAATTGTGATTTCACCAATTTTATCAGCGATTTTCTCCACATATTCCATTTCTTTCAATTTCCACAACATTTCGTTTTCTTCCATCAGCTTTGCAGTGTTTAGCAAACTTCTGGTTGCGGCGGTTTCTTCTCTTCTCATGATACTGTTAGCTTGCGCTTTTTTCTCGGCAACCAAAACCTGATTCATGATTTCCTTCATATCTCCTGGCAAGATTACATCTCGAATTCCGGCATCAGAAATTACCAATCCCAACTCGTTGATCTTAGTCGTTACTTCATCCAAAATCGCTTCGGCAATGGTGTCCTTTTTGCTCAATAATTCATCCAAAGTCAATCCTCCCACAAAAGCTCTCAAAGCCAATTGCATGGCTACATACAATTGTTTTTCGAAGTCTTTATTATCAACCAAAGCTTTCATGATATCAACCACTTGGTATCTCACAAAAAAGTTGATTCGTAATCCTGCTTTATCCTTCGTTAACAATTCCTGACCAGAAATCTCGACTTGTTGTTGTCTTGCATCAACAGTTTTAACTTCGATCGTGATAGCGTTGTTCCAAAAGTAGTGTGTTCCGGCTTTTAACTCTTTTACAAAAGTTCCGTTTACAAACAACAATGCTTTATCATTGCTTGAAACAACATACTTTCTTGTAAAAAGTCTTAATTGAGCATTTTCTAACAAATTGACAGCAACATTCTCAGTAATTTCAATTTTAGAAACATCCACTCTTGTGAATTCATTTTTTACAATACCTTTCCAGAAAGCAAATCTGCCCGCAGACAAAACACCTTTAAAGTTTCCGTTTACGAATTGCAAAACAATCTCATTATCAGCAACCTCAACAATTTGCAACATAGAAGCCAATTTTTCGTTTTGCAACAAAATATTCAACTCAAATGGCGCCTGAAAAGCTGTATTCATATGGTAAGTCATTACATTTTTGTCTCCAAAAATCCAATGCAAACCCGCTTCTAATACATTCACTAATTTTCCGTTCTCGAATACCAAACCCACTTGGTAAGCTTCGATTTTAATTCTTTTTATCATAATATTTTTATTTTGTTTGTTTTATATGTTTTGTTTCAAGTCTCAAGTTTCAAGTTTCAAGTTTCAAGTTTAACACTACCGAAATCTTTCTTCTATCCTCTTTCTTCAATCCTCTTTCTTCTATTATCTTTCTTCTATAATCTATTCTCTATCTTCTATAATCTTTCTTCTATAATCTATTCTCTATCTTCTATCTTCTCTAATCTTTCTAAATAAAAAAACTTCATTGTCTCTCTCCTCCCAGAAAAACGGACAAACAGCTTGCGGTTTGTTTACTCCTATTGTTTTGCGATTCTATTTTGTAAAAGCGATTCTAAGAATCCTTAAACAATCAAACCGAAAAGAAAATGAGTATTTCAAAATACATTTCTGTTCGTACTGGTTTTATCATGAGTGTGAAATTTAGTCCCTCCCGATCCCGAAGTTTCGGGACTGAACTAAAATTTCACTGACAAAGACAAATCAGTTTTCTTTGAATGAGCATCTTTTTAAGAGTGATGCGCTCTGGCGACAAGCCGCTGTCAAACTGAACCAAATCAGTGCAGGATTCGAACCTGCGAACTTTCTATTACTCTACCGGATTGAGTTATCGCATTGCTGCGAATGGGATTCGAACCCACAACATATAGAGTGAGATCATTTTTTGGAAAACAATCAAAACCTCCAAATCAAGTTGCATAGAAAAACATAATACGCTTTTGCGAAAAGTTCTCTACAATGGTGCTATACAGAAACACGCAACAGGACTTGTTTGATATTTTAAATCAAAGTTTCCTTTGATGAATTTCAGTTTATAAAAGAACTTGTTTTATTTCTTGAGCAAATATTCAAATTGTAGTACGCAGTAATTCTGCGTAGTAATTAGATTATTTTTAAAAAAGGTTTTAAAACAAAAAAACGCCTTGAAAATCAAGGCGTTTTAGTTTATAATCTATGTTTATTTTATTGAAACAATTCTTTTCTAATTTTTATTAAAGTAAGAAAAAGCGTATATTTACGCTGTGCAAAAAAACAACCGAAACCGTAGTTTACCAAATAAATCCTGTTTTTTACCAATCTTTAATTTTTTCGAAAATTTTAAATACCTTTGAATTATGAGCACAGAAACTAGACCCAGAAATATTGGCCGAAATATAAGCCGAATTAGAGAGCTTCGCGGCATGAAACAAGGAGCACTTGCTGATGCTATTGGCACAACCCAACAGACTATTTCGAACATTGAAACCAGCGAAACTGTTGATTTCGAAAAATTGGTAGAAATTGCAAAAGCACTTGGCGTAACAGTAGAAGCGATTGAAAATTTTACGGAAGAATCTGTTTTTAATTTCTTTAATAACTTTTATGATAATAGTTCAAGTCAAGGAAATAGTTTTAATCAAGGCATGAATGCAACTTTCAATCCTCTTGATAAAGTTGTTGAGCTTTACGAACGTTTGGTTCAGGCTGAAAAAGAAAAAGTCGAGTATTTAGAGAAGTTGTTGAAAGGGAAATAAGAATTTTTCTTTTTATATAAAATTGAAAAAAGCGCAAAACTTATGGTTTGTGCTTTTTTTGTTAATTCAATTATTATTTACTTTTAATTAATCATCACTGTTGCTATTCCCTTGCATTATCAAGGTTCATTTAGAGCAAATCGTTTTTTTAGCCACTCCCGATAGCTATCGTGATAAAGAATTAAAGGGATTAGTAAAAATATGCGTAAAAAAATTCTTTGCGGTTATAATAGCCACAAAGTTTGTCATTTCGACCTAAGGAGAAATCTTCGCGAGAAACTCTACAAAGTTTGGATTCACTTTGCGGAGCTGCTTGTGGAGATTTCTCCTTAGGTCGAAATGACATGAAATGCGAAAAAACCTTTGCCCTTTTGTAATGCTGTTCCTTGAAATACTCAATTTTCAATTAGCCATTTCTCTGCCTTTTCGATAACTTCTTCCTCGATAGTATCTAGATTAAGATCTTTGTAATACCAATTGACTTCGCCTGCAGACAAATCATCCCAAACATATTGAAGAACCGAGAAATCAACTATATCTTTATCTACAGCAAATTCAAAATAGAAATGCAGCATATTTTTCAAATTGCCTCTCACATTCTCCCGTTTCACTATTTTGTTTAAAAAATATCTTATATGACTTTTTTGAGACTCTTCTTCATTTTTTGTCGTTAAATTTAATTCTAAAAAAACGGCTTCTAGATAAGGTTTAATTTCATCATAATCAATTGGTTTATAGAAACATGCAAGCGTATAAATAGCTTCGCTCTCATAGCCTAAATTGATCAATTCGATCGCCCAGTCTTCAATTAAATCAATATTTAGAAATTTATAAGTATGAAAGACCAGAATGTAATCTGTCAGTATTTCAAAATCTCTATTTACTATTTCCATGTTTATTTTTTTAATTGCGCAAAGACGCAGAGTTACAACCTTTTATTTTGCCATTCCCGATAACCATCAGGAATGCATGAAAAAGTATTCATAACTTTCCAGTTAAAATAGCCACAAAGTTTGTCATTTCGACGTAAGGAGAAATCTTCGCGAGAAACTCTACAAAGTTTGGATTCACTTTGCGGAGCTGCTTGTGGAGATTTCTCCTTCGTCGAAATGACAAACAGTACGAAAAAAAACTTTGAACCTTTGTTACTCTGTCACTTTGAACCTCTAAATAAACTAATCTTCTCTACTTCCATCATCTGCCATTCTCACTAATTTGGGTGTAAATTTAGCAACTACGTCAACTAAATCTTGTTGCGCTTCCATAACCTGATGTATATCCTTGTAAGCCATTGGCGCTTCGTCAAGGCCTGCACCAATAAGTGTTACACCATGGTCTTTCAAGATCGATTTCATCTCTGTTGGTGTAATGCTTTTTATAGCTTTTGTTCTACTCATTTGTCTTCCTGCTCCGTGTGAAGCCGAGTTTATGGCGTTCTCCTCTCCTTTTCCTCTAACCAAAAATCCTGGTGCAGTCATACTTCCCGGAATGATTCCCATAACACCTTTTCCTGCCGGAGTTGCTCCTTTTCGATGCACAATAACTTCTTCACCATTCCAAACTTCTTTCCATGCAAAATTATGATGGTTTTCGACTTTGGCTAAAATATTGGCTCCTAAAGCTTTTTCCATTTTATTATGGATAATTTCATGACAAGCCGAAGCATAATCTCCTGCTAGATTCATTGCCATCCAATATTCCTGACCTAATTGTGAATTCATATCCAAATACGCTAAGTTTCTTGCAACTTCGGGAAGTTTACAAACGTCTTTGGCTATTTTAGTGTAATGTCCCGCAATTGTTGCGCCCATTCCGCGCGAACCGGAATGCGTTAACAAAGCGACGTATTTTCCTTTTGGAATATTTAAAACGACATCATCTTTTGCAAATTCCATGATTCCGAATTCCACAAAGTGATTTCCTCCGCCAGAAGACCCTAATTGCGACCAAGCTTTATCTTTCAAGTTCTTCACAAACGGATTCATATTAAAAGCATCATTCTCTAAAACTGCATGATCTGATTTATATTGACCATGAAATCCGTGACCCGCTCCAAAAATGGAATTTGCAATTAATTCTCTTTTAAATTTAGCTTCGTTTTCAAAGTAAAAAGCTTCAGGAATATCATAAACAGACAATGCCATTCTACATCCAATATCAACACCAACACCATACGGAATAATGGCATTTTTTGTGGCTAAAACTCCACCAATAGGCAATCCGTAACCTTGATGCGCATCTGGCATTAAAGCTCCCGCAATCGTAACAGGCAGTTTCATGGCAACTTCCATTTGTTTTCTGGCTCCGTCTTCGATATGATCTAAACCATAAGCCGAATATGCATTTGGAGTTTCATTTAAAGCAATAAAATCTTCTGGTTTTTCATTTGCTTTTTCGATTAAAGCAACTGCCAGTTTGCTAAAAATTTTATCGTCAATATAATTTTCAGGATTTTCTAAGACGTTTTTGAAATTAGCAATCATTTCATCTCTTGTGAATCCGTTTCTTTTGGTATTTATTTTTAAAGCAATCCCAATTATTTTTCCTTCAGGGAATCCTAATTCTAATATATCTGTACCGTTTATTTGTGTGTTCATTATTTCTATTTTAAAGGGGCAAAGGTTCAAAGTGACAAAGACGCAAAGGTTTTTCTACTGCTTTGTTGTTATTTTAAAATCGCCCACGATTCTCTTTTTGTAATAATAAAATTTTATGAATTCTCTTAATCTCATTTATAATTGGTCCCATTTCATATTCGATGTTGAACATCTTAAAAATATTCTTATCGCAAAAATATGCTCTAAAAAATGTTCTATTATCATCTACATAAATTAGTGGTCCAACGTATTTTTGCATAACCGTTCCAATAGTAAATTCTTCTAAAAAATCATCTAATTTCTCGTCAAAATGTTCGATATGATTTCGCATATCTCGATTTTTTAAAACACTAGACTCACTAACATTATAAACTTTGCGAAGCTTTTCTGCTCTAATTTTATAATATCCTGTATTCTTTGAAGGCCAAAAAAAACGTGAAATCCCACCTACATTAAGAATGATATTTTGAAATAAATCAAGAATGATATTGTCATTCTTACAATCATAATATCCTTTTTTCCAAAATTTATTTAATGATTCAACATCATTCAAAATTGAACGTGTTTTATTTAATAAAGATTCAACATAAAAACCTTCATTAAAAGGATGGATTTCAAATTCTGAGTTTCTCATGACTATCAATTTTTATCAAAATTAGACAATTGGTTATTATTTTATTTCTTGAACAAAGATTTCAAAACTACTACGCAATTATTTTGCGCAGTAAAAAAAGAATTTTAAATTTGAGTAAAAAACAAGATGAATCTACAGAAAATTTATTCTGAATTACTTTTTAAAATTGGCTTTTCGGTAAATGAAATTCAGCAAAACTGGGCGGATTTAGAAAAGGCATATTCTAAAAAATCAAGGCATTATCATAATCTCACACATTTAAAAGAAATGATTAGGAGTTTTGAAAAATATCGCGATAAACTTCAAAACCCGAATGAAGTGTTATTTTCAATTTTTTATCATGATTTTGTGTATTCGGCTTCTAAAAAAGACAACGAACTTAAAAGTGCTGAATATGCTTTGGCGATTTTACCTGAAAATAGCAATCTAAATAAACAATTAGTATTTGATGCAATCTGTGCGACACAGCAACATCAGCAAAATGCAATTGAAGATATTAATTGGCTAATTGATTTTGATTTGAAAATACTCGCTAAAGATTGGGATGATTACAAAATCTATTTCGAACAAATTCGAAAAGAATACCGAATTTATCCTGATTTTCTATACAAACCGGGACGCGCAAAAGCGTTGAAACATTTTCTGGAGAATGAGTTTATTTTTCAGACTGACGAGTTTAGGAATTTGTATGAAGAAAAAGCGAGAGCAAATATTGAAAAGGAAATTTCATTTTTAATATAAAGTATATCTGTAGAGACGCACGGCAGTGCGTCTACGCAACGAATATCCACAATACGTTAGACGCACTGCAGTACGTCTCTACGGAAAATTGGAACGAAAATAAAATCATTGAAAACGAGATTTCACTATTAACGTAAATGCGTGAGGGATTGAGGCGGTATCCTTTTATGAAGCGATAGCGGAATAAAAGATATAGCCGAAAGCCCGGTTCGCCGCGGCGAAACACGCCCAAAATCATAAAACATGTCACAAAATAAAAATGCTTTAATACGGTACAAAACCATCGATAAATGTCTGCAGAATAAATACAGACAATGGACACTCGACGATTTAATCGAATATTGTTCTGAAGCTTTATTTGAATATGAAGGACGTGCAAACCCAATTAGTAAGCGAACGATTCAAATGGATATTCAGCTCATGCGAAGCGAAAAACTCGGTTATAATGCGCCAATCGTGGTTTACGATAAAAAGTATTATAAATATGAAGACGAAGATTTTTCGATAACCGATATTCCGCTGACGGAAACAGATATGAATGTTTTGACCGAAACGGTTTCCATGCTGAAACAATTCAAGGATTTCTCTTTATTTAATGATGTATCGGATATTTTGCAGCGTTTGGAGGATAAAATCTATTCGGAGAAGTCGCATACAAAACCGGTTATTTATTTGGATAAAAACGAAAAACTAAAAGGGCTTCATTATTTAGATGAAATTTATCAGGCGATTATCAAAAAAATTGTTCTTGTAATTACTTATAAATCGTTTAAATCGAAAGACGAAAATAAGTTTCATTTTCACCCTTTTATTTTAAAAGAATTTAATAATCGATGGTTTTTGGTCGGCAAGAAAAAAGGCTCTGCTCCCATTAGTAATTTGGCACTTGATCGAATTATTGCAATCGATTATGATTTTAACCTTCCTTATATAGAAGAAGATTTTGATGCCAACTTGTTTTACAAAAACGTAATTGGTGTAACTGTAAATACAGGTTCAAGACCCACAAGAATCGAACTTTGGATTGATGCCATAAATGCGCCTTATGTCCTGACGAAACCTTTGCATGAATCGCAGCGTTTAATTAAAGAAAATAATGACAAAAGCATTATCATTCACTTGTTTATTACTTCAAATTATGAAATGGAACGCATTTTATTGGGTTTTGGAGACGGAATCGAAATTCTGCGTCCAGAAAACCTTAGAAACCGCATGAAAAACATTCTTCAAAAGGCTTTATCAAGATATGAAATGGAAAATAGTACTGAATTAAATGCATAATTTTTTACAGAATACAGAATAAAAAACGTTTTAAAAACTAAAAAAAGCTTTTTACAACATAAAAAATGTTAAAATCTAAAAAAAGAATAGTATATTTCACTATAAATAAACCACCAAAACCCTCTAAATCAGGGATGTTTTTTAATTAACCAAAAATTTATTAAAAAATTATATGCATGCATAGTATTTTTTAATTATATTTGAAATCGATATAGTTACCTATGAAAGACAAAACAATAGATTATATTTTGAGAGCTACATGGCAGGCTGTTTCAAGAATGTATAATGAAGAGGCTGCAAAATACGATGCTACAATGGCGACGGGATTTGCTCTTTTAAGCATGGATAAGGAAGAAGGAACTCCATCAACCGCTTTAGGTCCTAGAATGGGTATGGAAGCTACGAGCTTAACAAGAACATTAAAATCTATGGAAGAAAAGGGTTTAATTGTTCGCAAGAAAAACCCAAGCGATGGCCGAGGTGTTTTAATCTACCTAACCGAATTTGGCAAAGAAAAAAGAGATTTATCTAAAAATACAGTTCTGAAATTTAATGAAACCGTTAGAAAACATGTCTCAGACGAAAAACTGAAACATTTTATCGAAGTTTCGGAAATTATAAATGAATTAATTCAGGACAAAAACATATTTAATCAAACAGAGAATAAAGAAAATGAGTAGTTTTTCGTAAACAGATTCCTTTTCTACAAAAAAACAAATATTAAGTACCTATGAAACGCACAATTAAAAAAGTTGCTGTAATTGGATCCGGAATTATGGGTTCAGGAATAGCTTGTCATTTTGCAAATATTGGTGTTGAAGTTTTACTTCTAGACATCGTACCGCGTGAATTGACCGAAGCTGAAGCTAAAAAAGGATTAACTCTTGAAAGTAAAGCCGTTCGCAACCGTGTGGTAAACGAACATTTGGCGAATTCATTAAAATCGAAACCATCTCCTATTTACAGTCAAAAATTCGCAAATAGAATTACAACTGGAAATACAACTGATGATATGGCAAAAATTGCCAATGTCGATTGGATTATCGAGGTTGTTGTGGAACGTTTGGACATTAAGAAATTAGTTTTTGAACAAATCGAGAAATTCCGCAAGCCTGGAACTTTGGTTACTTCAAACACTTCTGGTATTCCAATTCATTTTATGAGTGAAGGACGAAGCGAGGATTTTCAACAACACTTCTGCGGAACACACTTTTTTAACCCTGCGCGTTACTTAAAATTATTTGAAATTATTCCTGGTCCAAAAACTTCTACTGAAGTATTGGATTTCTTAAACGAATACGGCTCTAAATTTTTAGGAAAAACTTCGGTTGTTGCTAAAGATACCCCAGCGTTTATTGGAAACAGAATTGGTATTTACGGAATTCAAAGTTTATTCCACTTGGTAAAAGAAATGGGATTAACGATTGAAGAAGTTGATAAATTGACTGGTCCAGTAATTGGTCGTCCAAAATCGGCTACTTTCCGTACTGTTGACGTTGTTGGTTTAGATACTTTGGTACACGTTGCCAACGGTATTTATGAAAACTGCCCAACAGACGAACAACATGAATTGTTTAAACTTCCTGATTTCATCACAAAAATGATGGAGAACAATTGGTTGGGAAGCAAAACAGGACAAGGTTTTTATAAAAAAGTAGACAAAGATATTCTTTCTTTAGACTTAGATACATTAGAATACCGCGCTGCTAAAAAAGCAAATTTTGCGACTCTTGAACTAACAAAAACTATCGATAAACCAATCAATCGTTTTAAAGTTTTAGTAAAAGGAACAGACAAAGCGGGAGAATTCTACCGTAAGAGTTTCGCTGGAATGTTTGCTTACGTTTCAAACAGAATTCCTGAAATCTCAGACGAATTATACAAAATTGACGATGCCATGAAAGCTGGTTTTGGATGGGAAAATGGTCCATTCGATATCTGGGATGCAATTGGTGTTGCAAAAGGAATTGAAATCATGAAAGCAGAAGGTTTAGCGCCTGCTGCATGGGTTACTGAAATGCTTGCTTCTGGAAGCGACAGTTTCTACTCTGTTAAAGAAGGAGCAACTTATTTCTATAACATTCCTACAAAATCACAAGTAAAAGTTCCTGGACAAGATTCATTCATTATTCTAAACAACATTCGCGAAAGCAAAAAAGTTTGGAGCAATAGTGGTGCAATCATTCAGGATTTAGGAGACGGAATTTTGAACTTAGAATTCCAATCTAAAATGAATACTATTGGCGGCGATGTACTTCAAGCTATCAATAAAGCAATCGACTTATCTGAAAAAGAATATCAAGGTTTAGTTATTGGTAATCAAGCAGCGAATTTCTCTGTTGGAGCTAATATTGGAATGATTTTCATGATGGCGGTTGAGCAGGAATATGACGAATTGAACATGGCAATTAAATTGTTCCAAGATACAATGATGCGTGTTCGTTATTCTTCTATTCCAGTCGTTGTTGCGCCTCACGGAATGACTTTTGGTGGTGGATGCGAAATGAGCTTACACGCTGATAAAGTAGTTGCTGCTGCAGAAACATATATGGGATTAGTTGAATTTGGTGTTGGTGTACTTCCTGGTGGAGGTGGATCTAAAGAAATGGCTTTGAGAGCTTCAGATTTATTCCGCAAAAACGATGTGGAATTGAACGTTCTTCAAGAGTATTTCTTGACAATCGCTATGGCCAAAGTTTCAACTTCTGGTTATGAAGCTTTTGATACTGGACTTCTTCAACATGGAAAAGATGTTATTGTAGTAAACAAAGATCGTCAGATTGCTGAAGCTAAAAAACATGCTTTGATAATGGCAGAAGCTGGTTACACACAACCAATCAGAAGAACTGATGTTAAAGTTTTAGGTAAACAAGCTCTTGGAATGTTCTTAGTTGGAACAGATCAAATGGAAGCTGGAAAATACATTTCTGAGCACGACAAGAAAATCGCTAACAAACTGGCTTACGTAATGGCTGGAGGTGATTTATCTGAAGCAACTTTAGTATCTGAACAATACTTATTAGATATCGAACGTGAAGCTTTCTTATCTCTTTGTACTGAGCGTAAGACTTTAGAGAGAATTCAGTATATGTTAACTAAAGGAAAACCGCTTCGTAATTAGAGAATAAGGTTAAAGAAGCAAGAAACAAGACTTCAAAACAAAGTTTTGTCTTTTCTATTGCCTCTTTCTTCTAATAAATCTTAAAAAAACAAAAACAAATGAAAACAGCATATATAGTAAAAGCATATAGAACAGCAGTTGGAAAAGCTCCAAAAGGTGTTTTTAGATTTAAAAGACCTGATGAATTAGCTGCAGAAACCATTCAGTTTATGATGGACGAACTGCCTGATTTTGACAAAAAACGTATCGATGACGTAATGGTAGGAAATGCGATGCCGGAAGCAGAACAAGGTTTAAACGTTGGACGTTTGATCTCTTTAATGGGATTAAAAGTAGAAGATGTTCCTGGTGTAACTGTTAACCGTTATTGCGCTTCTGGATTAGAAACTATCGGAATGGCGACTGCTAAAATCCAATCAGGAATGGCAGATTGTATCATTGCTGGTGGAGCCGAAAGTATGAGTTTTATTCCGATGGGAGGTTACAAACCAACTCCGGATTATAAAGTTGCTGCCGCAGGTCACGAAGATTACTATTGGGGAATGGGTTTAACTGCTGAAGCGGTTGCTAAACAATACAACGTTTCAAGAGAAGATCAGGATGAGTTTGCTTACAACTCTCACATGAAAGCATTGAAAGCTCAAGCTGAAGGAAAATTCGATAAACAAATAGTTCCTATTACTGTTGAACAAACTTTCATCAATGAAAATGGTAAAAAAGAAACTAAATCATATGTTGTAAACAAAGACGAAGGACCAAGAGCTGGAACTTCTGTTGCTGCATTAGCAGGTTTAAGACCAGTTTTTGCTGCTGACGGAAGCGTAACAGCAGGTAACTCTTCTCAAATGAGCGACGGTGCTGCTTTTGTTTTAATTATGAGTGAGGAAATGGTAAAAGAATTAAATCTTGAACCAATTGCAAGATTAGTAAATTTTGCTTCTTCTGGTGTTGAGCCAAGAATTATGGGTATTGGTCCAGTAAAAGCTATTCCGAAAGCCTTAAAACAAGCTGGTTTAGAATTAAAAGATATTGACTTAGTTGAATTAAACGAGGCATTTGCTTCTCAGTCTTTGGCTGTAATTCGTGAGTTAGGTTTAAATCCGGATATCGTAAACGTAAACGGTGGAGCTATCGCTTTAGGACACCCTCTGGGATGTACTGGCGCTAAGCTTTCTGTTCAATTATTCGACGAAATGAAACGCAGAGGCAGTAAATACGGAATCGTTTCTATGTGTGTAGGAACTGGACAAGGTTCTGCAGGGATTTACGAGGTATTGTAGTTTTTTTTTGGGGAGGAAAGAAGCAAGAAGCAAGACTTACATTTGGGATGTATATATTTTAAAAACATGCCTTTAAAAAGTAGTAAAAAACTTACTTTTAGTTTTTCTTCTTATCTTGCTCAAAAAAAAACATGAGGCACAATTTTAAGAATTTGAAAATTTGGATTTTAGCTATGGAAATTACAAATGATATCTATAAACTAACATCCAGTTTTCCTAAGTTAGAAACATATAGTTTAACAAGTCAAATGAATAGATGCTCTGTTTCAATGCCTTCTAATATTGCGGAAGGTTCAAACAGAGGAAATAAACACTTTCAGCATTATCTGAATATCAGTTTAGGATCATCATTTGAATTACAAACGCAATTACTGATAGCTTTTCAAAATGATTATCTATCTAAAATAAAAACAGAAGAAATAGAAAACAAAATAATTGAATTTCAAAGGATGATATCAGGTTTCATAAATAAGTTAGATTAATCTTTCTTCTTAACTCTTTCATCTTTTAATCTAAACAAAAACAAAATGGCAGATACAATCGAAAAAAACGTAACCCGTGGTGGTCAGTTTTTAGTTAAAGAAACAAAATGCGAGGATATCTTTACACCAGAAGATTTCTCGGAAGAGCAGTTAATGATGCGTGACTCTGTAAAAGAGTTCGTTGACAAAGAATTATGGGCGCATAAAGATCGTTTTGAGAAAAAAGATTACGCTTATACTGAATCATCTATGCGTAAAGCTGGTGAATTGGGACTTCTTGGAGTTGCAGTTCCTGAGGAATATGGCGGGTTAGGAATGGGATTTGTTTCTACAATGTTAGTTTGTGACTACATTTCTGGAGCTACAGGTTCTTTCTCGACTGCTTTTGGTGCACACACAGGAATTGGAACTATGCCAATTACACTTTACGGTACTGAAGAACAAAAGAAAAAATACGTTCCAAAATTAGCTTCTGGAGAATGGTTTGGAGCTTACTGCTTAACGGAACCAGGCGCAGGATCTGATGCAAACTCAGGAAAAACTAAAGCTGTTTTATCTGAAGATGGAAAATACTATTCAATTACAGGTCAAAAAATGTGGATTTCGAATGCAGGTTTCTGCAGCGTTTTCATCGTTTTTGCTCGTATTGGAGATGATAAAAATATTACTGGTTTCATCGTAGAAAACGACCCTTCAAACGGAATTTCAATGAATGAGGAAGAGCATAAACTAGGAATTCGTGCTTCTTCTACTCGTCAGGTTTTCTTCAATGAAACAAAAGTTCCTGTTGAAAACATGTTATCTGAAAGAGGAAACGGTTTCAAAATTGCAATGAATGCTTTAAATGTTGGTCGTATTAAATTGGCCGCTGCTTGTTTAGATGCTCAAAGAAGAGTTACTTCTGGAGCTGTAAAATATGCTAACGAAAGAATTCAGTTCAATACTTCTATTTCATCTTTTGGAGCTATCCGTTCTAAATTAGCTGAAATGGCAACTAATGCTTACGCTGGAGAAAGTGCTTCTTACCGTGCTGCAAAAGATATCGAAGACAGAATTGCTGCTCGTGAAGCGGAAGGAACTACTCACCAAGAAGCTGAATTGAAAGGTGTTGAAGAATATGCTATCGAGTGTTCTATCTTGAAAGTAGCTGTTTCTGAAGACGTTCAATCTTGTTCTGATGAAGGTATTCAGATTTTTGGTGGAATGGGATTCTCTGAAGATACTCCAATGGAAAGTGCTTGGAGAGATGCTCGTATCGCTCGTATCTACGAAGGAACAAACGAAATCAACAGAATGCTTTCTGTAGGTATGTTGATCAAAAAAGCAATGAAAGGTCACGTTGATTTACTTGGACCAGCAATGAAAGTTCAAGAAGAATTAATGGGAATTCCATCTTTTGATACTCCAGATTTCTCTGAATTATTTGCAGAAGAAAAAGGAATCGTTGCTAACTTGAAAAAAGTTTTCTTAATGGTTGCAGGAAGTGCTGTTCAAAAATACGGACCAGAATTAGATGCGCACCAACAATTATTAATGGCAGCTTCTGATATCTTAATCGAAATTTACATGGCTGAAAGTACAATTTTGAGAACTGAAAAATTAGCAAAAGCTCAAGGCGAAAATAAAGTTCAAGAGCAAATTGCAATGGCAAAATTATACTTGTACAAAGCAGTAGACATCGTAAACTTAAGAGGAAAAGAAGGAATCGCTTCTTTTGCTGAAGGTGACGAACAACGTATGATGTTAATGGGACTTAAACGTTTCACAAAATACACCAACTTGCCAAATGTAGTGGCATTAAGAGAAAAAATTGCCGCAAAATTAGTTGCAGAAGATACTTACTGCTTCTAATATAAAAATAGTTTTTAGCTTTTAATTTGTTTAAACCCGCACAACTCCGAAACTGTGCGGGTTTATTTTTTTTGTCTTCCAAGTAAATATACATAAAGATTAAGCGCAATATTTTTGCAACGATTTGCAAAATATTCGTTAAAATTAACTTTTTAAGATAGACAAAATAGTTAAATATCAATTGTATTCCTTTATATTTAGCATTCTAAAAACGCTAAAAAAACATAAAATGAAACAAATTAACCTGATTGTCATGCTTTTGCTGTGCTGCTTATCAACAAATCTTTTTGCACAAAAAAACAAAAAAATGGATATCATTGCTTATTACACAGGCGATGATAAACTAATCAACGAATACGAAGTAAATAAGCTGGATCAAATTATCTTTAGTTTTTGTCATTTAAGAGATGGAAAATTAGGTGTTGATTCTCCTAAAGACTCCATTACTATTAAACATTTAGTTTCTTTAAAAGCTAAAAATCCACAATTAAAAATTATACTTTCACTTGGCGGCTGGGGCGGCTGCGAACCTTGCTCTGCTGCATTTTCGACTGCAGAGGGAAGATTGACTTTTGCAAAATCTGTAAAAGAAGTTAGTGATTATTTTAAAGTTGATGGTTTAGATTTAGATTGGGAGTATCCATCTATCGAAGGTCTTCCAGGTCATTTATATCAGGCAGCCGATAAGCCAAATTTTACAGAACTTCTTAAAATTTTACGCTCAACATTAGGTAAAAAATATGAATTAAGTTTTGCTGCAGGAGGTTTTCAAAAATGTTTAGATGAATCTATAGATTGGAAAGCTGTTGCGCCATTCGTAAATCGTATTAATATTATGAGTTATGATTTAGTAAATGGTTATTCTAAAGTAACTGGACATCATACTCCATTATACAGTACAAATCCAAAAGAAGAATCAACAGACAGAGCTGTTACTTATTTACTAAAACTTGGAATTCCGGCTGAAAAGTTAGTTATTGGAGGTGCTTTTTATACTAGAACATGGAAAAACGTTGCTAATGTAAACAATGGCCTTTATCAATCTGGAGAGCATATTCAAGGGGTTGATTTTAAAAACTTCTCTACTTATTATACAGAAGCTAACGGATGGAAATATTTTTGGGATGATAAAGCTAAAGCGCCTTACTGGTACAATGAAAAAGAAAAAACATTTGCAACTGGAGACGATTTAACTTCAATAAAAGCTAAAACAGAATATGCAAAAGCTAAGAAACTTGGCGGTATCATGTTCTGGGAACTTCCTCTAGATGCTCCTCGCAATGGAATGGTAAATACCATATACGAAACTAGAAACAAATAAAATCAGAATACTAAACAACCTAAAAAAACTTTTTTTAGGTTGTTTTTTTTTATAGTATTTTTGGGGTAACTCCCAAAAGCAAAGTATTATGATATTTTCGACTATAATTCGCAATGCTATTTTTTATAAAAACATCATAATTAACTTTACTGTTTTAAAAATAATTGCAATTGTACTTTTAACTGCCAGTCCAGTTTATACTTCTTATGCTCAAAGTTCACTTCTAGAAGATAGTCTTAAATTAAAAAACGAGATTCCTAAAAATACTAAGATTGAAAGTTTACTCAAATTAGATGAAGAGAAAAGCAGGCAGCTTTACATCGAAAATAAAATAACCAAAAACCATAATTTATTATTTGATGCTATTTCTAAAAACATTCAAGATGCCAATATTATTTTAAAAACGGGTATTGATTACAAAGTTTTTACCACAGAATTAGATTATGCTATCAAACTAAAAAAAACGGCTATAGATGGTATAATCAAAAATCGAAATGATTTTCAAACGCTTAGAAACATAACCGTTACATCGATTATGCTTAATGAATTGCAGACGCGTCTTGAAATTCAGCTTTCAAAGATCAAAAACAACAGCATCGAGTTAAGTAAAATACAAGGGAAAATTGACTCTTTAACAATTCAAAAATCACTTTTTGTACTTCCAAAAGATTCATTGCGAAAGATCCTATATTATGATCGTTATTCTCAAATGTACTCTAATGTCAACTCGCTTAATAAACGATTTAAAGATGCACTTGACAGTATCAGCAAACTGCAAATTACTGCGAGACATTTTAAATATGATCTGCAAAACGACATAATCGAGACCGATAATATTAGGAAAAACGAATTTCAAAATCTATTAGATTCTGATGGAACAATTTTTAGCACCAATTCAAGTGAAATGCCTTTTTATGAATCATTCTTTTACTCGCTTACCAAAGAATCGATCATTTTAATATTCTTCATTTCAAATCATTTTAAAACAATTGTTTTAATGCTTCTGCTTGCAGTCGTTCTAGTCATTTATTTATTGTTTCTTAAAAAGAAGTATAAAAAAGAAGGCGTTTACAATACCACAAAACTTTCCAAACAAATATTTCGACATCCCATTTCGTGTGCCGTATTAGTTTCGTTTACTTTGTTCAATTTTTTCTTCACTTACCCTCCTTTTGCTTTTACAGCTCTTATTTGGTTAGTCTCGATAATTGCTTTAACCATAGTAAATAAAGAATATTTTACACCAAAGGAAAAGTTTGTATGGAAAACTTATGTCATTATTATTCTTCTAGGATTGTATGACAATAATATTCTAACACACTCTGTAAAAGAGGTTATTTTAATTTTAATAATAGCATTTTCATCAATTGCATTTACAATTTATAATCTGAAAAAGAATAAAGAGATTTTAAATCCTTTTTTTAAATACAGCTTATATGTTTTAATAACTTTTGAGACAGCATCTATATTATTCATCTTAATTGGTAAAAACTATAATTTAGGAAAGCTTCTAGCTATAAACGGCATCATAACGGTTTTAATGTATTATTTATTCACCACAACTTACCGTTTGCTTGCTGACATTATAAACTATTCTAATTATTTAAGAGAATCAAACGAAGAGAAATTATTAAACAGCAGCGAATTAGAAAAAATCAGTACCGATCCTAAAATCAATACTTTGTTTGTTCTTGGATGGCTGGTGTCTATAGGCAAGAATTCATATCTTTTTCAAGCTATTCTCGATCCAATTATTAACTTTTTTACAGAACCTCGAAATATTGGCGATTTCAATTATTCTTATCAAAGTATTTTTGTTTTCTTCTTTATCATTATTGCTTCTGTCGTTATTGCTAAAATTGTTGCGTTTTTAACGAGTACTTCTATTAATTCCTCTTCAGGCGTTAAAAAAAATAAATTTGGCAGCTGGATGCTTTTCATACAAATTGCCATATTTAGTGTCGGAATAAGTCTTGCTTTTATATCATCTGGAATTCCTGTTGATCGCTTAACTATTATTATTAGTGCTTTAGGTGTTGGTATTGGATTTGGTCTTCAAACTTTAGTAAACAACATTGTCAGCGGTTTAATAATTGCTTTTGAAAAACCTGTTAACATAAATGATACAATTGAAATAGGCGGTCAAATGGTAAAAATGAAATCTATTGGAATACGAAGCAGTGTTGTGGGAACTTTTGACGGCGCCGATGTTATAATACCAAATGGAGATTTATTAAGCCAACATTTAACGAATTGGACGCTCTCAAACAATAAAAAACGCACAGATATTTCTATTGGAGTCGCGTATGGAACTAATTTAGAAAATGTAAAATCCTTACTAAATGAAATATTAAGAAACCATTCTTTAGTACTTCAATATCCAGAGCCAATTATTTGGATAGCTACTTTTAACAGCAGTTCTATTGATATTGTTGTCAAATATTGGGTTGGGAATATAAATTTTGCAAGTGATGTAAAAAGTGATTTAATTATTGAAATTGATAAAGTTTTTAGAGCAAATAATATCGAAATTCCTTTTCCGCAGCAAGATATCTATATTAAACAAGATCAAAATAAAAGGAAAGACGAAAACGAAAATTGAGCATAAAAAAAAGGCAGTTATTACAATAACTGCCTTTTTTTATGCGAATATAAATCTCTTAATTCAATTTTGCTTTGTCTAATTCTCCAATAAACGGAATTGAATTTTGTATTTCGTTACGAATTGTCGTTTGAAGATAAACTTCTAACTGTATAAATTTTGCAGCATTTATAGATCCAACAGCTTTTTTTGCCTGACCATACGTTTTTGAAAATAACTTTTCGTAGTCAATTTCATTTTTCAAAGCTGCTTTTGCCAGTTGGTCTGCTTTTTCATCAGTTAATGTTGCGTAATTGGCCGCATAATCATTAAGCAATTGAAATTTTGTTTGACCAAGAGCTTTACGCTGTGTTTCATAACTATCATAAACTTTTGTAAATGCTGCAGCTTGTGTATCCGATAAATTCATGTATTCTTTTACAAGATCACTTTTCGATTTTCCATAAACACTTTGTACAACATCTAAATCTTCTTTGAAAGAAGATTGAGCATAAGAAGAAAACGTGGCCGCAGCCAAAATAAAAATAAGACTTAATTTTTTCATAATTTTGATTTTAAATTTGTTCTTAATGGATTATGCATACTCAAATATACTGATTTTTAACACATTAATCGTAAATTTTTTTTCAGTCTAGAAAAATGAATATTGATAAGCCGCTGATAAAGCATAATAATTAAGTCCGTTATTAGTATATGCTCCAACGTGATACTGAAACTTTATAGACTGCCCTTTTGCTATAGGAGTTGAAAATGTTGCTCCTACCCGCCAATTATCAATTTGACTGTCATCAGAAACACCGTCTGTAATTGTTTTTCCGCCAAAGAACCAGTTTGTATTAAATCCTACCCACATTTTATTTTGAAAATAATAACTGGCATGTGCCTGTAAGCTATAAGTTGGCTTTTGTTCTAATTTTTTTCCAAGAAAATCATTATTATTAGTATAAAACCAAATACCGCCATAAGCTTCGGCATATACATGTGCAAAACGTTTTGAAACTCCAATTTCAGGTTTAAATCCCCAACGGTTAGTTCCTATATTAACCTGTTTATCATCATAATATCTACCCGTTGGTATTGAGGTAACCAAACTTACTCCTAAAATCGTTTTTTGCTCAAAATTTCTAAATTCTGTCTTATCGAGTGCCGGCGAACCTAATAAATTAATTCCTAACCGAACTTTCATATCTGCAAATCCAGTTCGTGACCCAGTTAAAACATCACCATTTGTACGAGTTTGAGAACCATCCATGAATGTATAAGGCAAAGCAACCTGCACACGAGCCAATTTATTAGACACCGCAAAAGTTCTAATATAATTCACTGCTAAATTGTGGCTGTGGAGAGTAAAATCTGTAATAGGCAGCGAAGGATCTGTGAGCACATTACCATTCATAAAAACATAACCAATTGCTACAACATTTAAGTCCTTAGCAACATTAGCGTAAACTCTCGGTTCTAAATCTTGGCCGTACGAAGAAAATACCCCGAAGAAAAATAACAATACAAGCAAAAACTTCTCAGACAAAAAACAAGATGACTTTTTTAGCATAAAAATAATTCAGGGCATCATTAATAACAGAAACTCTTTACTCTTTACTCTTTACTCTTTACTCTTTACTCTTTACTCTTTACTCTTTACTCTTTACTCTTTACTCTTTACTCTTTACTAACAACCTTCTTCGGCGCACTTACTACACCATCATAAAAAATAGAAGCCCTATTGTTACTGCTTACAGAAAGAGAACTGTTTCCATTAAAAAAGATCGTAAATACCAAATCATAAACATCATTTCTCCCTTTAACTGTCGCTTTTACAACGTAGTTTTTTTTATTCTTTTCAATCTTCAAATTATAAGGAACTCCTTCAAATTTAATTCCTCCGTCAGTTCCATATCCTACATTATATCCACGTCCAAAAAAGGGTAAATCACAAGTTGTTTTTTCAGTATTAAAATTTAAAAAATAAGTATTATAATCTAAATTAATAATCCTTCCTCCTGTCGGAGTAGTTTTTTGCGCTTCAAAAACAAAATCTTTAGCATCAATCAAAGCCTCAATTTCTTTCTGTTTTTGTAGTTCTCTCTCGGCCTTTAGTTCTTTTTTAGATTTTTGTTGTGCTGAGACAGAAAAATTCAGAAAGACCAGTAATACTAATAAAATAGATAATTTAGTTTTCATCTTTAAATAGCATTTATATTGTTTAACAATAAACCATAATCAAAAAAAAACAGTAAGTAACCTTACTGTTTTTTCGTGAATCTCATCATGACAATATCTCCAGAAATAAATAGAAGTGTTTTCCCTTCATCTGTAATATCATACGAAGTTATTTTTTGAAGTGTATTCATGTACACACTTTCTCCCTGTCCGTCAAGGCACATCATTTTTGTAACCGCCATAGGTTGTGTAAAATCTGTTTTGTTACCATCTAAAACAAGTTTGCCTGTATAGGAATTACAACTATTATTACCCGAAACCTGATTTTCTTTTATATTAAAATTTATCGTTGGTTTTTTATTTGGATATAATCCTTCAAAGGCAATTCTAGGACCTGTAATAAAATTAAGTTCCCAAGTTCCATCAAGTTTAGCCGTTGCATCGCTTTTTTTGCCTTTAGAAGCACTACAAGAAATAAGCATTATACTAAGAAAGGCTAGGATAAAAATTCTTTTCATCATAAAATAAAGTATTAAATTTAAACATATTGAGCCTTTTTTAGAATAAAAATAGAGCTCAAAATCACTACTAATTTACACAATATAATCCGTTTCGTATTGATACTTTCTATAAATTACAAGGAATAGTTTGACTTTTATTTAACTTTTACAACCTCGCTTTGTCGTTATTTTATGTTAAATTTACTTAATATTTAATTTAAATGCCCATAAATATGAAAAAAATAATCGCGTCGTTCGCTATAATTACAGCTTTAGTCATTGGTTGTAAAACAAATACAAAATCAAGTGATGCCAAAACTCTGACTGTAGCTTTAGAACCTAAAAGCAACAGCAAGGTAGCAGGAACGGCAACTTTTACAGAGAAAAACGGTAAGGTGACTTTCACAGCAAAAATATCTGGATTAACACCGGGTGTTCACGCTATACACATTCACGAAAAAGCAGATTGTACTTCTGCTGATGGAAGTTCTGCAGGCGGACACTGGAATCCAACCTTTAAAAAGCATGGAAAATGGGGCGTTGGAGAGTATCACAAAGGTGATATTGGAAATTTCACTGCTGATGAAAAAGGAAATGGAACTATTACAATGACAACTGATGAATGGTGCATTGGCTGCGAGGATGAGACAAAAAATATTCTAGGAAAAGGTTTAATTGTTCATCAAGGTACTGATGACTTTACTACTCAACCAACTGGAAATGCCGGCGGAAGAGTTGCTTGCGCAGGAATTATCAAATAAATAAAGCCTATAACCACTATTTTTTCACAAAAATCTAGTGGTTATTTTATTTTATATTCACACTAAAACAAGAAAAAGATATAGCTTTGCAGCTATAAATTTAAGTCAATGATTAACCCATCTGCACCAGGCTGGATAGACAAGTATTTTAGCGAACAAAAGTTTTCAGAAGCAATCCCTTTTGAAACGACTGATTCGTTTTACTATAAAGTTAGAGAAACTGGTTTTATTTATGGACATATTATTGCAATTGATTCTCGAATTCCAATTCCGATAAAAGGCTGGTTTAAAACCGAAATTTCTAAAGTCGCTTTACTAAATACACTTTACAATGTTTTTTGTTTAGAAAAAAGAGACTTTGAACCTCTGCATTTTATTACCGAAGTTTTAAAATTCTACAAACAAATGAATCCTGAAGGTTTCAATTTGTTTAAAATTTTACTGCCAAAAGATACTCCTTCTTTATCTTTAGAAAATATAATAGATCAAAGAGTACAAACAAACGATAGTATTATCAGCAAAAACTTTTCGCATCTGGTAACCAATGCTCTTTTGTTTATTGATGTTTTGGCATTTAGACAATATTTAGTGCATGGCGAAATTCCCGAAAAATATTTAAAACGGATCGAAGAAACTGTTCTTGGAATTGTTGCATTGGCATTAAAAACCAAAACCATCAAATCTCAGCACGATGATTTGTTAATTAAACTTTTTGAAGCATCTATTCGCTATTCTAAATTCTCAAAAGTTACTGTTGAAACTTTAGAGACTTTACAACTGGACTATTTCAGCAATAAATTAGAGCAATATTACTTAATCGATATGGCCGGAATGGCTTTATGGAGCGATGGTGTTGTAGAAAACGAAGAAGCATATTTTTTGTATTCATTAGGATCAATGATGGGCGTTTCTGATGATTTTGTTACTAAAAGTATCGATACAACAAATACTTTTATTACTACTCATAAAAAGAAAATTCCCTATTTTAACTACTCCAATCCTGTCAAACACTTTTATGATCAAATGACACACAGTGTTGTAAAATTGATTGTAAGAAACAAAAACAGATTGGTTAAGGAAATCATCCAAAGTAAGGAATTAATGGTTTTATTGGCTTATTCTACTACGAGAGATTTGGATGCCAAGGAAAAAAAGAAAGTAAAAAAGCAGCTTTTAGACATTTGCAAAACCATTCCGTCGCTTACCATCTTTTTACTTCCCGGCGGAAGTTTATTACTGCCTATTCTAATCAAGTTTATCCCAACATTATTACCGTCTGCTTTTAATGAAAATCTAGACGAAAACGAATAAAAAAAATCGCCCTTTTGAGGCGATTTTTTCATAACAATTTTCATTTAACTATTAAAGATCAAGCTGATAAACTTCATCAAGCTCTTCATTTGAACTAATATTTACATTTAAATCGGTAACAAACCCAGAATTCAATCCGTAAACCCATCCGTGAAGCATTAAATCTTGACCGCTTTTCCATGCACCTTGTACAATTGAAGTTTTTGCCAAGTTATAAACCTGCTCTTTAGCATTGATTTCAACAAAAGCATTAAAACGCTCTGTTTCATCTTGAATTGAGTTTAAATATTTATCGTGTAAACGATATTCATCTTTAATATGACGAATCCAGTTATCGATAATTCCAACAGATTGCTGACCCATAGCCGCTTTTACACCGCCACAACCGTAATGTCCGCAAACAATAACGTGTTTCACTTTTAAAACATTAACCGCATAATCCAGAACACTCAACATATTCATATCTGAGTGAACAACCATATTTGCAATGTTTCTGTGTACAAAAACTTCACCGGCTTTTGCTCCAATAATTTCGTTTGCAGGAACACGACTGTCAGAACATCCAATCCATAATAAAGGCGGAGTCTGCCCTTTTGCTAAATCAGCAAAAAAATTAGGATCTAATGCTAATGATTTCTCAACCCATTGCTTATTGTTCTCTAGTAACTGCTTATAAAACTCTTTCATTTTTTTGATTTTTTGATTGGTACTTCAACATGCTTAAACATATTAAAAATAACTTACGGTAAAGTTATCTAATTTTCTAATACTTCTCACCATGAAGAAATACCTTTAATTAATATAATTTGTTTAAACTTTTTCTTTTTGTACCATTTCTCTTTTAGCAACATCGTAATAGTGTTCTATAGAGACATGATTATTATTTTCTGGTGTGTTTTCAAGTTCGTAAGCTTCTTTAAATCCTTTCAGCTTCACTTCGATGTTTTCGTCAATAGCGCGTGTTTCTTTAAACTCACGAATTAAATCTAAAACATCATGCGCAATATACTCTGTATCTTCTGCACTAATAACCACTTTAGAATTTTCAGGGATCTCACTCAAAGTCAATTTAATTGCAGCTTTGTTCAAGAAAGAAACTTCTTGTGCTAAATCGATATGAATAATATCTCCGTCTTCGTATTCTTCTTTCTTAAAGCTGTATGCTCTTTTTAAGTTTCCTCTTAATACGAAAATAACACTGATAATAATTCCTAACGCTACACCTTTAAGCAAATCTGTAGCTACAACAAATACTAAAGTTGCAACAAAAGGTATGAACTGATACTTTCCTTTTTCCCAGAAATGTTTGAATGTAGCCGGTTTAGCTAATTTATATCCAACCAAAATTAAAACGGTAGCTAATGTTGCCAATGGAATTTTATTCAAAATAGCTGGAATTGATAAAACACTTATCAATAACAATACACCGTGAATAATCGCTGACATTTTTGATTTTGCTCCTGCATTATTATTTGCAGAAGATCTCACTACTACAGAAGTCATTGGTAAACCTCCTAAAAGTGAACTCACAATATTACCAATACCTTGCGCTCTAAGCTCAACATTTGTATTAGTATAACGTTTTTGAACATCCATTCTGTCCGCAGCTTCAATACACAAAAGTGTCTCAATAGAAGCTACAATGGCAATTGTAATAGCAACTACCCAAACCTGAGGATTTGTAACCGCAGCAAAATTTGGTGTAATTAGAATAGATTTAAATTCGTCAAAAGATTTTGGAACTGGCAATGAAACCAAATGTTCTTTTGCAATCGCCAATGAGCTTCCTGAAGAAACAAAAAATTCGTTTAAAACTACTCCTAGAACAACAGCAACAAGCGCACCTGGAACTAACTTTAATTTCTTTAAAAAAGGAACTTTATCCCAAGAAATTAAAATTACAAGTGAAACAAGTGAAATTACTACTGCTCCTAAATGAATGTGATTAACTACGTCAAACAAGAATGAAAATGAATTACTTCCGTCATTTTGAACGAAAGCCTGATCACCTTCAAAATCTGCATCGTAACCAAATGCGTGAGGTAATTGTTTTAAAATAATGATAATTCCGATACCGGCCAGCATCCCCTCAATAACATTTGTTGGAAAATAATTGGAGATACTTCCTGCTTTTAAGAACCCTAATGCTAATTGAATTAGTCCTGCAATAAAAACAGACATCAAAAACACATCAAAAGCACCTAAATCAGTAATCGCGGTTAAAATAATAGCTGTTAGTCCGGCAGCCGGTCCTGAAACGCTGATATGCGACTGGCTTAAATAACCAACTACTATACCACCAATAACACCTGCAATAATTCCAGAAAATAAAGGCGCTCCAGAAGCCATTGCAATACCTAAACACAACGGAAGAGCCACCAAGAAAACCACTAAACCTGAAGCAAAGTCAGACTTAAGGTTGGCAAAAAGATTAATTTTTTTTGTCATAATACAATACTAAATAAATTATTCATCAAAGTTTTACCGCACTTAATCAAAAATGCAGTTAGTTCAAAATAAATCGGAAGTATTATGCCAAGTTGGGAGGTGGAGCAAAAATGCTCGGAGAAATATTGTCTAGTTTTACAATATTTTCAGACGCGATCGTCTTTTTTTCAATATAAACAGGCATAACAACTTCATGTTGAAGTATTGCTGGATAAACAGCAGCCTTAAGTTCTTTATGAGAATGCTCTTCTTCAGAAAAACTGAAAAATATAGACGTATCCGTGCTTTTCTTCATCACCGTAATAATTGTAGGGGTAGATAAGAAAGCAATGAATATGAATAATAATATGCGAGCAACTAATTTCATTCCAGCAAAAATAACGTTATACAAACAAAATCAAAGCATCCAACCAAAATTTTCATAGAAATTTAACATTCATAAAAAAGACAGAATGTGTAACCTACTCATTCTGCCTCTTATTTCACTAACAAACAAGTTATTACAACTCCTCGTCAAGCCAAGCGTTCATCATCCAGATCGTTTTTTCCTGCTCTGCAATAAAATCACTCATCATCGAATTCGTACCTTCATCGTTAATTTCTGCAGATTTATTCAATATTTCACGCTCAATTTTTAGTAAATCCGATAAAGAACTCACAATTAAATGAACCGCTTTCTCATCATTTGATATGTTTTTTCCAACAGTTAATTTGTTATTTTTAATATAATCCTCAAATGTATGCAAAGGTGTTCCTCCAATTGTCAAAACTCTTTCGGCGATCATATCAATTTTTAATTGTGAATCTGTATACAATTCTTCAAATTTAACATGAAGATCGAAGAAACGTTTTCCTCGAATATTCCAATGAATTCCTCTTAGATTTTGATAATAAACTTGAAAATTTGACAATAGAACATTTAATTCTTTTACTAATAACTCTGATTCTTTTACTGGAAGTCCTAAAATATTTGTTTTCATAATTTTCATTTTTTATAATGAGTTTACTACAAATTTAAGCTAACTTCTTCAAAAAAAACATAAAAAAAAATTATATTTAGTTATTTTTGCATCAAAAAATTCTATTAAAATGACGATAACTCAATTACAATATGTATTAGCCGTTGCAGAGCATAAAAATTTTACGCTTGCTGCTGAAAAATGCTTTGTGACTCAGCCTACTTTAAGTATGCAGATCCAAAAAATTGAAGAAGAACTAAATATTTTAATATTTGATCGAAGTAAAAAGCCAATTCAGCTAACTGATATTGGGCAAAAGATTGTAAACCAAGCAAAAAACATTGTAAACGAAGCGGACCGAATTAAAGATATTGTTGAGCAGCAAAAAGGTTTTATCGGCGGAGAATTTCGATTAGGAATTATCCCAACTATTATGCCGACTCTTTTGCCTATGTTTTTAAATAATTTCATTAAGAAATATCCAAAAGTAAAACTCTTAATAGAAGAGCTTAATACAGATGAAATTATTATAAAACTAAAAAATGGTCATTTGGACGCTGCTATTGCTGCAACTCCGCTTGAAGATGAAAAGATAAAAGAGATCGTTTTATACTTTGAGCCTTTTGTAGCCTATATTCCAGAACATCATAGCAGTTTTCAAAAAGAAGAAATCGAAGTTGCTGATTTAAACATCAATGAAATTTTACTTTTACAAGACGGGCATTGTTTTAGAGATGGAATTTTGAATTTATGCAAACACAGTGCTGATGCTGATCAAAATAATTTTCAAATTCAAAGCGGCAGTTTTGAAACCTTAATAAAATTAGCCGATGAAGGTTTGGGCACAACACTACTTCCGTACTTGCACACTTTAGACTTAAAAGAATCCGATAAACTGAAACTACGAAATTTTAAGGAACCTAAACCCGCTCGCGAAGTAAGTTTAATTTACCCTAAGAGCGAATTAAAAATGCAAATTATTGATGCACTTAGATCAACAATTGCCGGCGTTGTAAAAGGAGCCATTGTTTTTCAAAACGTGCAAATCATCAGTCCGCTGCAAAAGAAATAAAAATAAAAAAGGAGCCAATTTTCGGCTCCTTTTCTTTTATACTTTAATTAGTAGTAGACTTTGTTTTAGTTCTGGTTTTTCAATTATAAAATTTAATAACCATTCTTGCAATTGTTCCATTTCGTATGGTAACAGTGTTTTGATAGCTTTTTCTAATTCTTTGCAGAAAAGTATCGGATCGAAACTTACTCTTTCAAGTATTGATTTCGTGTAATCAAACATTATTTTTGACATAATAAAATAAGATTTTCGGGGGTTATCTATTATTTTAAACTCGAGCCAAATTTAAGCAAATATCATTCATAAAGACAATTTTTAACTTATTTTTTTAAAAACTTTAGCAGCGAATACGTTTTCTTAGTGCATATAAATCAATCTAGAATAATTCTAAATAACTCATTTAGACCTTTTTAAAAGCTCGAAACATCTCTCTTTTCCCAGGAGGTCCTGTTAATTTTTCAACAGTAAATCCAACTTCAATCATGCTTCTTTTAACAACTCCTCGAGCGGCGTAAGTAACAAGAACGCCATTTGGCTTTAAACTATTGTACATTTTCTGAAAAATGGCTGTACTCCAAAGCTCCGGCTGCACTCTATATCCGAAGGCATCAAAGTAAATCAAATCAAAAATTTCTAAATCGTCAATTTCATCAAAAAATTGTTTTCTTTTAGTTAACGAAAATCTTGAATTAATTTCCACTTCTTGATTCCACTCGCTTTCATGCATTTTTTTAAATACTTCCGAAAAACTTTCTGCTTCTAATTCTTGGACATAATTCATTGCCAAAACTTCGCTTGCATCGATCGGATATGCTTCTACTCCAACATAATTAATATTCTGTTGTTTTACTTCAGATTCTAAAAAAGTAATAAAAGCATTTAAACCAGTTCCAAAACCAATTTCAAGAATAGAAACTGGATTACGCTCAAATAATGACAAACCATTTTTTATAAATACGTGTTTTGCTTCCTGAATAGCACCGTGTTTTGAATGATAACTTTCGTTCCATTCTTCCAAATGAATTGTTGTTGAGCCATCTAGCGTTTTAATTATTTCTCTTTTCACGATTTTCAAATTTTACAATGACTTTTCATTGATTTATTGCTCATTTTCACAGTCAAATTTAGTCAAAACAAATGCGTAAAGCCTTAAAAAACGACACTTTTTTCATAAAATCTTTATAAAACTTAGCTAAAATTTTAGGTTTATTATTAGATAAACAAATCTCAGTCAAATGCAGGAATTAATGTAGTTTTACTAAACAAATTATATATTTTTCCGTAATTTTGCATTCAACAAAACCTATTCTTCATCAGATCATTACGTTATATTTTCATTTGAAAGAATACAAATTAGATAAAAACTTTACATAATTATGAGTACAACTCAAACAAGCAAAATTGAAATCAGAAAAGCTACTTCTTCTAAGATAAGCTCTGTAGACTTTGAAAACTTAAGCTTTGGTGCTGTATTTACAGACCATTTATTAGAATGTGATTATAAAGACGGACAATGGCAGGCTCCGGTCATTAAGCCTTATGCTCCTATTTTAATGGATCCATCTTCTAAAGTCTTTCATTATGGTCAAGCAATTTTTGAAGGAATGAAAGCTTACAAAGATGATAATAATGATGTTTGGTTGTTTAGACCCGATGAAAACTACAAACGTTTCAACAATTCTGCTGTTCGTATGGCAATGCCGGAAGTTCCAGAAGATGTATTTATGGAAGGTTTGAATGAATTATTAAAAATCGATCAAGAGTGGATTCAAAGAGGAAACGGAGCAAGTATGTACATTCGTCCTTTTATGATTGCTACAGGACCTGGCGTAATCGCAAATCCATCTGATGAATATAAATTCATGATTTTACTTTCTCCAGCAAAATCATATTATGGAGGTGAAGTAAAAGTAATTATTGCCGAGCACTACAGTAGAGCTGCAAATGGCGGAATTGGTGCTGCAAAAGCTGCAGGAAACTACGCTGCTCAGTTTTACCCAACTAACTTAGCAAACAAAGACGGTTTTCAACAAGTTATTTGGACTGATGATGCTACGCATACAAAATTAGAAGAAGCTGGAACAATGAACGTTTTCTTCAGAATCAATGATACTTTATTAACAGCTCCAACAAGCGAAAGAATTTTAGATGGTATTACCAGAAAAAGTTTAATTGCATTGGCTGAAAAAGAAGGCTTAAATGTTGAAGTTCGTCCAGTAATTGTTTCTGAACTAGTTGAAGCTGCTAAAAACGGATCTTTAAAAGAAATTTTTGGAGCTGGAACTGCTGCAGTTATCAGTGTAATTAAAGGATTCTCATATAAAGGTGAATATTATGAAATGACTCCAGTAGAGAATTCATACGCTTCATTCTTAAAAGAAAAACTAACAAGTCTTCAAAACAAACTTTCTGAAGATACTTATGGATGGACAGTTAAGGTTCAATAATTCAAAGATATTTAAATATAAAAACCCGACAGATTTTAAAAATCTGTCGGGTTCGTTTTTTTTCACAATCTTGTCATTTCGACGAAGGAGAAATCTCCACAAGTAACTCCGCAACGAAAGACCAATCTTTGTAGAGCTTCTAGCGAAGATTTCTCCTTCGTCGAAATGACAAAAATAACGCAAAGCTTTGCGAACTTTACGTTTTTATAAGAACAGTAGAAAAAAACTTAGCGTTCTTTGCGCTTAATCTTCTTTACAACAACTTCGAAAAATCAGGTTTAAAGTAATTTGGCCCTTTCATCACTTTTCCATCTTCACGATAAATCGGTTTCCCATCTTCACCAAGCTTACTCATATTACTACGTTGAATTTCATCAAAAACAGCTTCAATTTTATCCTGCAAACCGTGCTCGATAATTGTTCCGCACAAAATATACATCATATCACCAAGAGCATCAGCAATTTCAACTAAATCATTATTTTGAACCGCTTCAAGATATTCTTCATTTTCTTCTTTCATTAAATTATAACGAAGCAGTTTTTTAGTTTCTCCCAAATCAGCAATTGGAGTATGACTATGACCTATTTTAAAAGCAGTATGAAATTCAGTAACTGCATCTAATTGTTTCTTCATGTTTTTATTTGATTAAATGAAATGGCAAATTAGCAACAATTCGTATACAATTCTCTAAATTTGTCAAAAATAATTTTTAAAGTATGTTTAGTCAAGGACAATTAATTTTCGGACTCTGTTTTTTTATCGCATTTGTAATCGTAATGATTTTCGCTTACCGCAAAGATCTTGTACTTCATAAAGTTTTTTACAAGGGAAATTATAAAGTCCTTATTGCTTTTCTACTTTTTATTGCGATTTTATTTGCGATCAAAATCTTTTTAAAGAGATAGTCAGCCATATTAAACTTTCAAGAAAAGTACAATTTAACCATTCCCCGATCGTTATTTTATAAAGTCCTTTAATTGGAGAAAACGGAATCCAACTTTTATTTTTGTTATTAGTTTGGACTCGCAATAAAATTTATAACTTTACGCAAAACCTGCACAAATGAAGATTCTAAAATATTTATTTCTTTTACTATTATTAAGTTTAGTCGCTCTAACCGTTTTTGTTGCCACCCAAAAAGGGATTTTTTCTGTTGAAAGAAGCAAAGTCATCAATTCGCCAAAAGCTACAGTCTATAATTATGTAAATGATTTTAGAAATTATGAAGATTTTGAATCTTGGTCAACGGAAGATCCATCTATAAAAATGACTTTTCCGAACAAAACCAGCGGAAACGGCGCTTCATTTTATTGGTCGGGTGACGAAGGCAATGGAAATGCAATTACCTTAAAAACAAAAGAAGGTGAAAGCATTGAACAAAAAATGAAATACGACGGCACAGAGGCTGACGTAACTTGGACTTTTAAAGATACTTTAGCAGGAAAAACAAAAGTTACTTGGAAAGCAAAAGGAACTATGAGCTTTTTGTTTAAAATATACACGGCGCTAAATGGCGGTTCCGACAAGGTTATTGGTACTATTTACGAAAAAAGCCTTGCAAATATTGACAAAAATCTAGATTACGAAACAAAAACTTATGCCGTAGAAGTAAATGGAGTTGTAAAGAAAACTGAAACACCTTACATCAAACAGACTTTTACCAGCGAAATTCAGAAAGTAAATAAAAACGCTAGAATTGTAATTCCGAAACTTATTCAGTTCAGCGAGACCAATGGTTTAAGCACAACTGGAAAGCCGTTTATTATTTATCATACTTATGACACTGCATCAGGATTGGCAAAAATTTCGATATGTCTTCCTATAAACAAAGAAATCTCAATTAGTTCTGGAAGTGATATTTTATCAGGAAAACTAAATGGTTTTGATGCTGTAAAAACAACTTTAAAAGGTGATTATTCGCATACTAACGAAGCTATTTCAAAAACAACAGCATACATCAATAATCAAAAGATAAAACCAGAATTAACCTGGTCGCATCTTGAAATTTTATCGATCAGTAAATTAGATGTAAAAAGTCCGTCTAAATTAATAACAGAGATATATTTCCCTATTATTCCTAAAATCGTTCCAGCGACGCCTGTTAGTTCTCCAGTTTATTCGCCTGAACCAGAAGAAGGTGTTGATACTGTGACACATGAAGCGGCAAAACCTGCGGTGACAAAACCAGTAACTCCAAAACCTGCCGCTGCACCAACACAAAATAAAGAAGAAGAGCAATCAGAATTCTAAACTTTTGAAGGTGGTCATTAAACCTTTTGTTTAAAATTCATTCTAACACTATATAAAAGGTTTGATAAATCAAAAAGTTTGACAGACGAGAAGGAATTTATACAACAATTATTAAATCCTAAAACGCAAAATACAGCGTTTCAAAAGCTCCTATCTGATTATCAAAAACCATTGTATTCTCATATTCGAAATATTGTTTTGAATCATGATGATGCTGACGATGTTTTACAAAACACTTTCGTTAAAGTATTTCAATACTTAAAAAACTTCAAGGAAGAAAGCAAACTTTTTTCCTGGATGTATCGCATTGCAACAAATGAAGCTTTGACTTTTTTAAATCAGAAAGCAAAACTAAATGGTATTACATCTGAAAGCCTGCAGAACAAAACAATTGATAATTTAAAATCAGATGTTTATTTTGATGGTGATGAAATTCAGATCAAGCTTCAAAAAGCAATAATTACATTACCAGAAAAACAGCAGTTAGTTTTTAAAATGAAGTATTTTGAAGAATTAAAATACGAAGAAATTTCAGAAATTCTTGGAACGTCGGTTGGTGCATTAAAAGCATCTTATCATCATGCCGTAAAAAAAATAGAAATATATGTTACATCAAATTAAACCTTTTGTAACGAAACTTATCTTATTGTTATTATGAAAGCATTTAAACTAGAAAACGAACCGAAAATACCATCAGGATTTAAAACTCCTGAAAATTATTTTGATACATTTTCGGCAAAAGTTTTACAGCAGATAAACGAAGAAGAGATTAAAGTAATTCCGATTTACAAGCGCAAAAAAACAATGACACTTATTGCTGCCGCTGTAGTTGGTATTGCATTAATGATTCCTGTTGTCAACAATTACAACGCAACTTCAAAAGAACTTGATGAAGCAACTTTAGAAACCTATTTATCTTATCAATCAAATTTGAATCAATACGATTTGCTTCGAGAATTAGACACTAAAGACATTGAAAAGCTGAATAAAAATGTTGCGCTGGAACAAGAAACTCTAGAAGATATTTTATCATCTAATCCAAATATTGAAAATTTAATTTCTGAATAAAAACATAAAAATTAAAATATGAAAACTAAAAATATACTAACATTCCTTCTGTTTTTAGTAAGCTTTTCATTTTACGCTCAAAATGACAAAGCAGATGACAAACGTGAAAAAATCAAAGCATATAAGGTTTCTTTTTTAACAACTGAATTAGAGCTTACTTCAACTGAAGCTGAAAAATTTTGGCCTATCTATAATACTTATGACGACAAACAATATGAACTGCGTCATAACAAAATGAAAACCTACCTGCGTAAACTAGATGATGATAATCTAAGTTCACTTTCAGAAAAAGAAGCAGCAGTATTATTATCACAAATCGAATCTACAGATAAAGAACTTTATCTTTTACGTGAAAAATACACAGCAAATCTTAAAAAAATACTTTCGGCAAAGAAAATATTAAAGCTTAAAAAATCAGAAGATGATTTTAATCGAAAATTATTAAAACAATATCGAGACAAAGCAGGAAAAAATTAAGCTTCTTAAAAATACAACAGCGATAAGAACCCTATATAATAATACTTACTTTATTATTTAGGGTTCTTGTTTTTTTTTACTTAAAATTAAGTCTAACTACTTTATTATGTCCTGCAGCAATTGCCGTATTTCTATTGATAAATCGAACAGTAAAAAACTTCGTATCTGTAGATAATTGCGTCCAATTTTCACCTCCATTTTGAGAATACTGAATTCCCTCAGAGCCTACACAAATAATTTCTTTTCCATTTCCTCCCGGAACATATTGCACACATGATGCATAGCCAAAGCCCATATTCTGTCCAATCAATTCCCAAGTTTTCCCTCCATCTTTTGTAAAAGCTTTGTTATCTACTTTTTTACTCGGATTCTCGTAGTCACCACCAGCAATAAAACCGTGTTTAGCATCATAAAAATCAGCTGTAAAAATACCTGTCATTGTTTTTCCTTGAACAATTGGAGTCTCAACAACTTTCCATGTTTTTGCCTTATCGGCCGAATAAAAAACACGTGCTTTTTTCCCGCCTGAAACCAGCCAAGTATCATTTCCTTTTATAACAACATTAGTATTACTAGCTGCAAAAGCGGCTTCTCCAACTGCATTTGTAGGTAATTTATCGGATAATATCTTAGTCCAAGTTTCTCCTCCATCACGAGTAACAATTATAGAAAAAGTATCTTCTGTTGGATCTCCAATGGCAATACCTTCTTTATCATTCCAAAACTGCATACTATCGTAAAAAACTTTCGGATTAACCTCTTTATAAACCAGTTTTACTTTCTTGTCTTTTTTATCAACGGAATAAAGCAAAGCTGGATTTGCAACACTTAATAGAAACACATTTTTTGAAGTTTGCGCAATGCTTCTAAATTCTAATTTAAGCGTATCACGATAAATATGTTCTTCAAACTTCTCTTTTTTATCTAAATCATAGTAGCCAAAACGAGAATTATCAGCTCCATACCACACTTTATTTTTATCGATTAAGATTGCTCTTATGCTAATTTTATCTTTAAATAAAGTATCTATTGTCATTGATGTAAAACCACTGCTGTAACTAACTTCGGTTTTATAATTAAATGTTCGAAATGACATCAATAAAATAAAAATACCACAAAATAAAACTAGTTTTTTCATATAAATTAAGATTTGGCTGTTGCTAAAATACAATTTATTATAACATTTCAAATAAGTTTTCGCTTTTTTATAAAACAACTTTTTTCTCTCCTTTATCTATCAAAGAAAAACACAATCTTCAAACAACAAAACATAAACATCTGAAATAAAAACACTTAAGGACACATTAAGCAACAAACAAATTTGTGGCATAGTAATTGGATATCTCAAAACATTAATACTTAATATGATTTTATCATGAAAACTAAACTACTTTTTATAGCGCTCGCAGCATTAGTTTTAGGTTCTTGTTCAGCACAAAGCCAAACTACTGTTTACGCAAAAAACTCAGACATTAGTGATAACTTAGATCTTAGAGCGGTTGCTTCAATGTTTGGAGAATCAGCAAATCTTCAAGATTTTGAAAGACGCTTAAATGATCCTAAATATCAAATTTCAAATCTTGATTTAAACGGCGATGATCAGGTTGATTATTTACGTGTGATTGAATCTGTTGAAAACAGAACGCACGTTGTAATTATTCAAGCTGTATTAGATCGTGACGTTTATCAAGACGTCGCTACTATTGATGTAGAAAGAGACAATTACAACAAAGTAAGCGTTCAGATTGTAGGAAACTCGTATTTATACGGTACAAACTACATTTATGAGCCAGTTTATAATGTAGTTCCTGTAATTTATTCTTCGTTCTGGGTTACTAATTACCGACCTTATTATTCATCATGGTATTGGAATTATTACCCAACTTATTACGCCGCTTGGAGTCCATATCCTGTTTACAGATATAGAAATAATATAAATGTTTGCATCAATGTGAATAATAGCTACAACTACGTAAACTACAGAAGAAGCTATAGAGCTCCAGTACTTTATGAATCAAGACGTACTTATGGCTACGAAAGAATAAGACCAAATTATAGTTTCGAACAAAGACACGCTAACACAGGAAACAGATACGATTTAGATCAAAGACGAATTGCAAGCAGAGAATCAAACAGATCTCAAAATACTTATAATTCAAACAGATCAAACACAAACAGAGTATCTTCTAACAGTGATTTTGGAAACAGTAGAAATTATAACGACAACAGATCAACATCTAATAGAAATTATAACAATACAAATCGTTCAACAAATTCTAGCAGAGAAAATTCAACAATTGTATCTAATCCAGTAAGAACAGAAAGCGGCAGAAACAATTCGACTGTTTCTTCTCCAAGAACTTCTTACGAAACTAGAACAAATAGAGTTTCTGAGCAGACAAATCAGCCCTCTAGAGATTATTCTGAAAGCAGAACAAGTTCAAACAATAGAATTAATACTGAAAGAAGTGTTCCAGTTCAAAGAACTGAATCACCAAGAAGTTATTCTGATAGAAGTTCAACAAATAGAACTGTCAATCAATCAGCTGCACCTGTGCAAAGAACAGAGTCACCAAGAAGCTATTCTCAAAACAGAGGCAGTTCTGACAACTCCTCTTATTCAAGACCTCAAAGCGCTCAGCGTTCTGAATCTTCAAGAGGAAATCAGGAATCAAGAAGCAGCCAGCCGCAGAGAGAAAGCAGTTCTGGTTCAAGAGAAGGCGGACGAAGAGGATAACTTAAATATTCTATTTTTTATTTAAAACTAAAAGCACAATTTGGGGATTGTGCTTTTTTTTATCTTTTTAATTATAATTGCTGCTAATTTGTTTTAAAACAGTAAATTTGCAACCGTCTTTTATAAAAATATACATGAGCGCATCGCATAAAAACTTACATAGTAAGTTGTCTATAGGGGGTTTATTGATAACATTAGGGATTATTTATGGAGATATTGGTACGTCTCCATTGTATGTAATGAAAGCCATTCTTGGCGACCATACCATTAATGCCGACATTGTATTAGGCGGTATTTCATGTGTGTTTTGGACTTTGACATTGCAAACCACTATAAAATATGTGCTTATAACTTTAAGTGCCGACAATCACGGCGAAGGTGGGATTTTTGCCTTATATGCCTTAGTTAAGAAAACTAAAATACAATGGCTCATTGTGCCCGCGATTATTGGAGGAAGCGCACTGCTGGCAGATGGTATTATTACACCGCCAATCTCAATTTCGTCAGCAGTTGAAGGTATTAGAGCATTTTATCCTACAATGGAAACTCAAACCATTGTTTATATTGTAATTGCTATTCTTTTTGTCCTATTTACGATACAACAATTTGGAACTAAACTAGTTGGAAAGTTTTTCGCTCCAATGATGTTGATTTGGTTTGCCATGTTGGGAACATTAGGATTTATTCAGATTATGCACTTCCCTGAAGTTATAAAAGCTATAAATCCGTATTACGCTTATCACTTATTATCTGTTCATCCTGACGGTTTCTTTGTTCTTGGTTTTGTATTCTTATGTACTACAGGAGCTGAAGCTTTATATTCAGATATGGGACATTGCGGTCGAAAAAATATTAGAATAAGCTGGATGTTTGTAAAAACGACTTTGGTATTAAATTACTTTGGTCAAGCAGCGTATCTTATTCACCATGAAGGAAGTACTCTACAGCAATTAGGCGGTGAAAACGGGAATCCGTTTTACCTGATTATGCCGCATTGGTTTTTACCATTTGGTATTGTTGTAGCAACTTTGGCTGCGGTTATTGCTTCTCAAGCGCTTATCAGTGGATCATTTACTTTGATCAATGAAGCAATGCGTTTGAATTTCTGGCCAAAAGTAAAAATCAAATATCCTACTGAGGTTAAAGGTCAATTATATATTCCGTCAATAAACTGGTTACTGTTTTTTGGTTGTGTTGGTATTGTACTGCACTTTGAAAAATCAGGAAACATGGAGCATGCATATGGTCTTGCGATTATTTTATGCATGATCATGACTACAATTTTGCTGAATTATTACTTAATCATGAAACGTGTAAAACTGTATTTCATGGTGCCTCTTATTACGATTTACTTATTAATCGAATTCAGTTTCCTTATTGCAAACATTACAAAATTTGCTGAAGGAGGTTATGTAACTTTAATCATTGCGAGTATACTTATTTCTATAATGACGATTTGGTATCTTGCTAAGAAAATCAACAAGAACTATACAAAAGTTGTCAAAATTGACGATTATAAAAAGGTATTAACCGAGTTGAGCGAAGACCTTTCTATCCCTAAATATGCTACGCACTTAGTCTATATGACGAATGCAAATCGTGTTGATGAGTTAGAGGAAAAAGTAATTTACTCGATCCTGCAAAAACGTCCAAAAAGAGCCGACATTTACTGGTTTGTTCACGTAAACATTCTTACTGAACCTTATAAAACACAATATAAAGTTACCGAAATTGCTAAAGACGACATTTACAGAATCGATTTCAATTTAGGTTTTAGAGAACCTACAAAAATCAATTTAATGTTTAGAGAGGTAATTCGTGATATGGTGAAACGCGGTGAAGTTGATATTACGAGCCGTTATGAATCATTGAACAAAAACAATATTATTGGAGACTTTAAATTTGTATTGTCTGAGAAATTTTTATCAAATGACAACGATTTAAGATGGCACGAAAATATCATTATGAACTCTTATTTCTTTATCAAGAAACTGAGTTTGTCTGAAGAAAGAGCTTTTGGCCTAGACAGCAGCTCTGTAAAAATAGAGAAATTCCCAATGGTGCTTCATGCTCCTGAAAACATTGGATTAACAAGAATTATAAAATAACAAACTGCTTGCAGAAACTATTCAAAAAACACTCTTTTAAATTTTATCAGAGTGTTTTTTTTTCTTTTGAAAGAAAGTCAAAGAACAATCAAAATTAAAAATTTAACTTTCAAGCAATTAATAGTACCTTTGCAGCTCAAATATTAGAAATGAGATTACACAGAAATTTAGTTTATACTACCATCGACTCTTTGAATGCAATTTTCAATGAAGGAGAATACGCAGACAAAGTGGTAGCCAGAGCATTAAAAAAAGACAAACGTTGGGGAAGTTCTGACAGGAAGTTTGTTGCTGAAACGATATACGAAATTGTTCGTTGGAAAAGATTATACGCAGAAATTGCAGAAGTTAAAGAACCTTATGACAGAGACAATCTATGGAGAATGTTTGCTGTTTGGGCTGTTTTAAGAGGATATACAATTCCCGATTGGAGACAACTAGAAGGAACTCCTGAAAGAAAAATCAAAGGACGTTTTGATGAATTATCAAAAGTAAGAGCTTTAAAAGAATCTATTCCAGATTGGATGGACGAATTGGGCGCGAAAGAACTTGGCGAAAAAGTTTGGTCGAAAGAAATTACAGCTCAAAACCAGCCTGCTAAAGTTATTTTAAGAACCAATACATTGAAAGGGACTAAAGAAAACTTGAGAAACACGTTGATGGATTTAAATATTGAAACAGAATATTTAAAAGATCAGCCGGAAGCTTTAGTATTAAAAGAAAGAGCAAATGTATTTTTGACAGATGCTTTTAAACAAGGACTTTTTGAAGTTCAGGATGCCAACTCACAATTGGTTGCAGGTTTTCTAGATGTTAAACCTGGAATGCGTGTTGTAGATACTTGCGCTGGAGCAGGTGGAAAAACTTTGCACATCGCTTCTTTAATGGAGAACAAAGGGCAATTGATTGCAATGGATTTGTATGAAAGCAAACTAAAGCAATTAAAATTAAGAGCAAAAAGAAATGGCGCTTTTAACATCGAATACCGCATAATTGACTCTACAAAAGTGATCAAAAAACTGCATGAAAAAGCAGATCGTGTATTAATTGATGCGCCTTGCAGCGGATTAGGAGTTTTAAAAAGAAACCCTGATTCGAAATGGAAATTACAACCTGAGTTTATCGACAATATTCGTAAAGTTCAGAGTGAAGTTTTAGAAAGCTATTCTAAAATTGTAAAACCAGGCGGAAAATTAGTTTATGCAACTTGTTCCGTTTTGCCATCTGAGAATCAAGAACAAGTACAAAAGTTCTTAAAAACTGAAATCGGACAGCAATTTACTTTTGTAGAAGATCGTAAATTATTGGCTTCAGAATCTGGTTTTGACGGATTTTACATGGCACTTTTAGAAAGAAAGAAAGAAATATAAATTTCATCACGATATCTTCGAGATTAAATTCCAAATTCCAGTTTTCAAACTTGGAATTTGGAATTTTTTATTTGGATTCTTTAAGATTGTAAACTCGGTTTACGCAGCAGTTTTCCGTTTTCATTTTCTTTAAACTTCGGAACAAAAACAATTTCTTTCGGCTTTTCGAATTTTCCTAAAACATCAAAGAAATCTGGTGCAAAATCTTGTTTTTCACCTTCAATCACTAAAATTAGTTTTTCACCCAAAGTCGTATCCGGCACACCAGTTACAAAAAAACGACTGTTAATTTTCCCTGCCAACTTCGCTTCTATCTGCTCAGGAATCAGCTTTACGCCGCCACTGTTAATTACATTATCAAATCTTCCTAAAAAGCTAAACTGATTCTCATTTACTAAATCTACCAAATCATTAGTAACAATAGGTTCATTAGAAATTGAAGACACATAAATAATCAAGCAGCCACGATCATCTTTTTCAATCTTTACATTCGGCAAAATTGAAAAGACACTTTCTCCTACTCTTTTGGCCGCAATATGCGTTATAGTTTCCGTCATCCCATAAGTCTCATAAATCTCCGTTTTTAAAGGCAGTAATTTCTCCTCAAGCGAGCTGTCAATTTTTGCTCCTCCAATAATTAACTTTTTAATGTTTTTTAACTTTCCAATCGAATTTTGAACCTGTAAAGGCACCATTGCTACAAAGTCATACTGCTTTTTATTATAAGCCAAAGGCTCTGTACTTGGCACTACAACATCAAGTTCTAAACCTAATATTAAACTTCTAACCAACATCATTTTTCCTGCAATAAACTGAGTTGGCAAACAAAGCAGTGCTTTATCTCCCGGTTTCAAACCAAAGAAATCTCCAGTTGCGAGTGCTGATTGAATCATAGCTTGTTTCTCAAGCCTTACTAATTTCGGAAGACCAGTTGTTCCAGAAGTCGTCATTTCGATATAATCTTTATGATCAAACCAATCCAGAAAAAATTCACCAATAGATCGCTCATATGCATCGCCTTCTTTGATAAAACTATATCCAATTTGACACAAATCTGCAGCGTTCAAGTGATAACCGTCTAATTTAAAATAATTGTGTACATTTTTATGTGTTAAGTTTGGCATGATTGTATTTAATTTGATAATTCTGTTAGATTAATTTTACCTGTTAATTTCTCTTTCCAATTGGTCCAATTGTATTTTTTACTGTAAATAAAAAGCAATATTGGATATACCACAACGACTGGAAAAATGACATCAAAACCAGCTGAAGGTTCTGATAAATCAATAAAAATAGAGTGTGTCTGAAATACTGTCCAATCTGAAGTAACCAATAAAGCTCCCACCAGATTATTCGCGGCATGAAAACCTAAAGCCAGTTCCATTCCCTCATCCATTAATGTAATAATTCCCAGAAGTAAACCTGTTCCTATATAATAAACCATTATAATGTATCCCATTTTTGTAACCTCTGGATTCAAAATATGCATAAACCCAAATATCAAAGAAGTCATCATAAGCGGAAACCATTTATTCTGTGCTAAATTAGCGAAGCCCTGCATTAAATATCCTCTAAAAACATATTCCTCAGTACTTGTTTGAATAGGAATTAAAATTACGGCTATAACTACTAAAATCAAAAACGGAATCAATTTAAAATTCCACACAAACTTTTCTGGCGCTTGAAAATATAAAAATGAAAAACTTGCAATCGAAAAAACTGACCATAACGCAAATGAAAACAAAACACGGCTCCAATCGACCTTTTTACGACTGGTAGTAACCGATAACATGGTTTGATGATGTATGTATTTTACAACAAAATAAACACCTGCGAGCGCAAAAGCAAACGAAAGCATTATTAAAAACAAAGTAAGATTTGGCTCGAATATTTTTAATGCTGCATCGTTGTCCGTTGGAAAACCAGTTTTATCTGAAAAACTTTTCCAAAAAACAGCAATTGTAAAAGGTACCTGCCCAACAAATGAAGCTGTAATAACAAAAACTGAGCCTAGAAGATACTTCCAAAATTTATTTTCAGGTTTAACACCTTGTTCTAAAAACATATATTTAAAATTTTTAAAATGAGAATTCTATTTAAATAGTAAATCCTATTTTTGTTATTGCTAAAATACCGCTTTTTTACAGAACCTATTTCAGCACACTTTAAATATAACAAAATGATACAAATTTATCACAATCCACGCTGCGGAAAATCAAGAAACTGCCTTGCTTTTATTGATCAGACAAATCAAGAATATGAAATAATTCCATATTTAACTGAAACACCAAGCTTTAGTGAATTAAAAGAACTTCTTAAAAAGTTGAACCTGCAGCCCAATGAATTGGTTAGAACCAAAGAAAAAATTTGGATAGAAAACTACAAAGAAAAAACCTTGACTAATGATGAAATTATTCAAGCAATGACAGATAACCCAATTCTAATTGAACGTCCAATTGTTATAAAAGACGGAAAAGCAATTATTGGGAGAGATTTGGATAAAGTGGCTTCTTTTTTAGATTAATACTAAATACCAAATTAACATTTTTTTATGATCTTACACTTTAAACCAAAAGCTACATTTGCGGTCTAAAGAATCAAAGAAACCAAAAAAAATGAAGAAAATCAAATTCGCTGTAATTCTTGTATTGCTTTTTACAAGTTTTTACAACTATGCACAGCAGGGACCGCCTGCAAAAAACAAGGTAAAAATTACTGGAAAAGTTTTAGAAAAAGTTAGTAAACAACCGTTGGAATATGCAACAATTTCAATCACTGCTCCAAACGATACTAAAGTTATTGCTGGTGGAATCACCAATCCAAAAGGTGAATTTGATGTAGCTGTTGCACCCGGAATTTATGATATTAAGATTGAATTTATTTCGTTTAAACCAACCGAATTAAAACAAAAAAGCATTAAAGGAGACACTAATTTAGGTGTTATAAATTTATCTGAAGATGCGGCCCAATTAAATGAAGTTGTAGTTCGTGCAGAAAAATCAACAGTAGAAATTAAACTAGACAAAAAGGTTTACAATGTTGGTCAAGATATGATTGTAAAAGGCGGAACTGTTAGTGACGTTCTAGACAATGTACCATCTGTTTCTGTTGATACTGAAGGAAATGTAAGTTTACGAGGAAGTGACAATATCCGAATTTTAATTGACGGAAGACCTTCTAATGCAATAAATGTTGCAGAAGCTTTACGTCAGCTTCCTGCAGACGCAATTGATAAAGTTGAAGTTATCACAAATCCATCAGCGCGCTACGATGCCGAAGGAGGATCTGGAATCATCAATATCGTCCTTAAAAAAGGTAAAAATCAAGGTTTTAACGGAACATTTATTGCTTCTACAGGACTTCCTGAAGCTTATGGATTAACCGCAAATCTAAATTATAAAACAGAAAAATTAAACTACTTTACTACTTTAGGTTACAACCACAGGACTAATGAAGGAGGAGGTTTAACCAATACATCTTATTTTAACGCCGATGGTACGCCAAAAGGTTTCTTAGATGAAGATCGTGATACCAAAAGAGAATCTGACGGATTTAATGGAAGAGCCGGAATCGAATGGACGGTTGCGCCAAATACTTTCTGGACAAATGCCATCAATTACCAAAACAATTCTGGTAACACAAGAGATTTAATCAATTACAGTAATTTTGATTCTAATCATAACTCTACTGGTAATTCGTTTCGTTTAAATAACGGAGATACCAGCAGTCAGAATGTAGAATATACGTCGAATTTCATTAAAAACTTCAACGATAAAGGACACAAACTTACAGCTGATTTATCTATTTCTAGAAATACAGACAATAACAATAGTATCATTACAGCATCGCCAAATTACAATACAACGCTGAACGATCAGGTACAAAAACAAGTACAATTACAAGCAGATTATGTATTACCGCTTGGAAAAAAAGGCCAATTTGAAGCTGGATATAAAGGAAGTTTTGGCGATTTAAATAACGAATACTTCGTTACAGATGATTCAGGAGCAAAAGATCCAAACCTATCAAACACTTTAGAATACAAAGAGAATATTAATGCTCTTTACACACAATACGGCTTCAAAGTAAACAAATTCTCGTATTTGTTTGGCTTACGTTGGGAAGACACCAATATTCAAGTAAACTTATTAGACAACAACGATTTCAATACTAAAAAGTACAACAACTTGTTTCCAAGTGCTTTTATCAGTTATGAAATTTCAGATCAAAGTAACTTTACAGCAAGTTACAGCAAGCGTTTAACAAGACCTAGAGGTCGTTTCATGAATCCAGCTGTTAACTACTCCAGTAACGTTAACATTTTTCAAGGAAATCCTGACTTAGATCCATCGTTAACAGACAAATATGACATTGGATATATCAAACGCTGGGACAAAGTAACTTTCAATACTTCAGCTTATTTTGAAGATACCAAAGATGTATTCAGCTTTGTTAGAACTCCAAATGGTGAAGAAGTAAACGGAATTCCCGTTATTTTAAGCAGACCTATTAACTTAGGTAAAGAGCAAAAATTTGGTTTTGAGTTTACCTTAAATTACACTCCATTTAAATGGTGGAGAATCAACAGTAACTTCAATCTTTACAACGTAAAAACAACTGGAGAAAATACTTATGTTGATACTAAAGGCAATACAGTAGTACAAAACCTTGACAATCAAGCTAATTCTTGGTTTGCAAGAATCAACTCTAAACTGACTTTACCATACAAAATTGACTGGCAATTGAATGCTACTTACAATGGCGAACAAAAAACAGCACAAGGTAAAAACTTAGGTCAATTTGGAATGAACACTGCTTTAAGCAAAGACGTTATGAAAGATAAGGCAACAATTGCTTTCAACATCAGTGATATTTTCAATTCAAGAATCATGAGATCGTACACTTACCTTCAAAATGACACTACTCTTGAAAGTCAGAGATCATATGGTGAAATGCAATTTCGTAAACGCCAATTCAATTTATCATTTACGTATCGTTTTAACAAACCTAAAAATGATAGAGAAAAAGCACCTAGAAATGACGGCGGCGGTGACGGTGGCGGCGATTTCCCAGGATAAACTATATTAAATTCCAATAAAAAAATCCAAATTCCAAGTGTAAAACTAGAATTTGGATTTTTTTTATTTTTGAAATTTAGGATTTCTGTATTTATACTCCATAAAAAAAAGGACTCGTAAAACGGGTCCTTTTTTTATGAAATCAATCTAAAATTAAATTGATTGTTCTTCTTGTCTTTTTTTGGCTCTTTTTTCTTTGAACATTTCCCAGCTTGCTCCCGTAACCCAATAAGATACGAAACCAACTAAGAAAAACATTAACCAAAACCCTATAGTTAGTACGGTTAAGAAAAGTAAAAAGCCTAAGTACTGTGAAAATTCAAACATGTTTTCCGGAATTTTTGAATGTTACGACAAATGTAAGTTATAAATTCTTCGTTGGCAATAAAATCTAAATCAATTTTCATGAAATAACATTTATACGTATATTTATATTCATTTTAAATAAGCTTTTTTTCAAATCATTATTCAACTGTCTAAATTAGAACAACATGAGTATTTCTAGGAGCTAAAACCCGCTGTCCGCTATATCTTTTGTGTCGAACACCGTCACAAAAGGATGCCGCTTCCATCAGGGCTAGGGCATTCATTTTCAAAAGAAACACATTTTTCAAACAAAAAAGCAACACATTTTATATCTCACAATCGACATTTCACATTAACCGAATACATTTTACAAACAACATAATTATAACAAAATGAAATACAGAATAGAAAAAGACACCATGGGCGAAGTTCAAGTCCCAGCCGATAAATATTGGGGTGCGCAAACCGAACGTTCTCGAAATAATTTTAAAATTGGAAATTCAGGATCGATGCCCAAAGAAATCATCGAAGGATTTGCTTATCTAAAAAAAGCAGCTGCTTATGCAAATTACGATTTAGGTGTTTTGCCTATCGAAAAAAGAGACGCAATTGCCGAAGTGTGTGATGAAATTCTGAACGGAAAATTAGACGATCAATTTCCATTAGTAATTTGGCAGACAGGTTCAGGCACGCAAAGCAACATGAACGTAAATGAAGTAATTGCAAACCGCGCACAAGTTCTTAAAGGCTTTGAAATTGGTGAAGGCGAGCAATTTATTAAAGCAAATGACGATGTTAATAAATCACAGTCATCAAATGATACTTTCCCAACTGGAATGCATATTGCAGCTTACAAAATTATAGTAGAAACCACAATTCCCGGAGTTGAAAAACTTCATGCGACATTGACCAAAAAAGCCATTGAATTCAAAAATGTTGTAAAAATTGGCCGTACTCATTTAATGGACGCTACTCCTCTTACACTTGGTCAGGAAATTTCAGGCTATGCGGCTCAACTTGCGTTTGGACTAAAAGCACTAAAAAACACTTTAGCCCATTTATCAGAAATCGCTTTAGGCGGAACCGCCGTTGGAACAGGGTTAAACACTCCAAAAGGCTATGATGTAAAAGTTGCGGCATATATTGCAAAGTTCACAAACCACCCTTTTATAACTGCCGAAAATAAATTTGAAGCTTTAGCCGCACACGATGCAATTGTTGAAACACATGGAGCATTAAAACAGTTAGCTGTTTCTTTAAACAAAATCGCAAATGATGTTAGAATGCTGGCTTCTGGACCACGTTCTGGAATTGGCGAAATTCATATTCCAGAAAACGAACCCGGATCATCTATTATGCCCGGAAAAGTAAATCCAACACAATGTGAAGCTTTAACAATGGTATGCGCTCAGGTAATTGGAAATGATATGGCAATTGCTGTTGGCGGAATGCAGGGACATTATGAGTTAAATGTTTTTAAACCAGTTATGGCTGCCAACTTCCTGCAATCAGCGCGTTTACTTGGAGATGCCTGCGTGTCATTTGATGAACATTGCGCACAAGGAATCGAACCAAATTATAAACGAATTAAAGAGTTAGTAGACAATTCTCTAATGCTTGTAACAGCGCTAAATACGAAAATTGGTTATTACAAAGCCGCAGAAATTGCTCAAACTGCACACAAAAACGGAACAACTCTAAAAGAAGAAGCAGTTCGTCTAGGCTACGTAACTTCTGAAGATTTTGACACTTGGGTTAAACCTGAAGATATGGTTTAATTGTGAATTGCTAATTAACTCGTTGCGGGTAATTAATACACAAATCATTTAATTATATAAAAAAGAGCTTTCTAAAATTTTAGAAAGCTCTTTTTTATAATGACACAGTTTAGAACAAATAATTATTTACCATCTACATAATCCTGTAAATAACTGAATCTTTCGGTTAATTTACCTTTTTCAGTGATTTTTGCACGTTTTAAAATCCCGTCTTTATCTCCGTTGAAAAAAGCAGGAATTACATGTTCCATAAATTGTTCTCCAAAACCTTCACTTGCATCTTTCGGAATCTCACAAGGTAAATTATCAACTGCCATTACCGCTACAGCAGCTGGATGAAAGAAATCAACTTCTTTATCTTCTAAAGGAAAATAACCATATAAAGGTTCAGCAATCGTCGATGAACGAATCGTACAAGCAATTGGTCCATTAACATCACATGAAATATCGGCCACAACTTTCAACTTACAATCACTCGCATTCAGCATTTCTTTTGTCAAAATCATCGGAGCATTATTAGCATAAAAATGACCTGCAAAATAAATATCTGAAACCTTAGTAAATTTTTCAAAATCTGAAGTATATTCTTCAGGATGATTTACAAAATCTTTAAAATCTAAAGTTTGACCATCAAGTCTTTTATTATATTCTAAAACATCCAACTGAACATAAACAGCCTGCGAGTATTTTTTAGTCAGATAATTATCAATCGTAATCTCTTTTACTTTGATAGCGTCTAAAATTTCTTTTACGCCGCTTCCCACTTTCCCAGTTCCAGTAACAACAAACTTCAAAGCCGGCATTGTTATACGTTTTAAATGCATAATCAAAGCATCTTTTCCTGAAAGGGTTTCTGCTTTAGGAAGTTTAAATAATTCAAACTTTAATCCAAAAGCACGAATTCCGTTATAAACCCCAACCATTCCAGCGTATTTCCCGAAACCAATTAAACGATGATCGTTTGCATCAACAATAGTTTCATGATCATACAAATCAATATTTTTTTCTAAAATTGCCTGTAATAGTTTTCTATTATAAGGTTGTTTTTTGATGGTATGAGAAAAAAAGAAATAGGACTTATTTGGAATTAAATTTTCAACAGGAACTTCTTTCACTCCAAATAAAACATCACAGTTTGAAACGTCATCAGAAACTGTAATCCCCATACTTTTATATTGTATATCCGAAAAAATCCTAATATCAGAACTTTCTACCTCTACGACCGCTTCGTGATACTGTTGTTTCAGTTTAGCCAATTCATCAGGAGCAAACACTACACGTCGATCTGGTGGGTTTTTTCTTTCTTTTATAATTCCAAATTTCATTCAAACAAGTTTAAAACATTAATTAATATAACTTTTTACATCGTTTTTGTTTCAAATATAACAAATTTCGTTAAAGTTTTGTTGTAAAAATACAATTTAGAATGTTTAAAAACCGTTTAAAGCTGACTAACAATCGACTACCTAAAACATTTGTTAATTTTAAGTTAAAGAAAGCCGATTCGCATTCTAAAAATCGCCAAACATAAATATTGAATTCTATATATTTGTTTTTAAAGAACGATGCAAATGATTTTCCTTAAAAAGACAAAGATACCACAAATACTTTTTTCAATACTAGTTTTAAGTTCGTGTGGTAAAGACAAAAAAACAAATACAGCTACTACCTCAACAGTCGAAGATACATTACCTAAAATGAAGCCTTTAGGACCTGAAAAGAAAATATCACAGGCCTATAAAAACTCGGTAACAGGCAGAATAAATCACTTTTATAATAAAAACTGGCCAAACAACAGCATGAACGGCAGTTTTTTAGTTGCTAGAAATGGTCAAATTATATTTGAAAAATACAACGGTTTTGCTAATAAAAATGAAGGAACCAAAATTACTGCCAATACTCCTGTACAAATTGCTTCAGTAAGTAAAGTTTTGACAGCTACGGCAGTTTTAAAATTGGTAAATGCAGGTAAAATAGAATTAGATCAAAAAGTAAATACCATTTTAAAAACGTTTCCATACGAAGACTGTACTATAAGAATGCTTTTAGATCATCGTTCTGGAATGCGCAACTATGCTTATTTCACAGACAGAGATAAATCAGTTTGGGACAGACACAACCAGTTAACCAATAAAGACATTCTAGATATTCTGGCTACAAAAGATATTGGATTAGAATCAAGAACTGGAACTCGTTTCAGCTATTGCAACACTAATTATGCTATGCTGGCACTGATTATAGAAAAAATCACAGGACTTAAATATAAAGAAGCGATGTCTGAAATGATTTTCAAACCTTTAGGTATGACAAATACTTATGTTTTTGATGATGATAAAGACAAAAAAAAGATTGTTCCATCATATAAAGGAAACGGCGTTGAAATTGGTTTTGATTATCTAGATAATGTTTACGGAGATAAAAATGTTTTTTCGACTGTACGCGATCTTTTAAAATTTGACAGAGCTAGAAACTCACCTGATTTTTTAAAACCTGCATTATTAAAACAAGTTTATACGGGATACAGCAACGAACGTAAGGGAACTAAAAATTATGGTTTAGGAATTAGAATGATTAACTGGGAAACGGGACAAAATTTCTATTTTCATAATGGCTGGTGGCATGGTAATACTTCATCGTACATTACTTTAATGAAAGAGAATGTAACGATAATTGCTTTATCTAATAAAATGAACAGAAACACCTATGCTGTTCGTAAATTAGCACCAATCTTTGGAGATTATCCTTTTAATTTTAAAGACGAAGAATAAAATAGTCTTAAAGTCGAAAGTTGAAAAGTCGAAAGTTGAAAGCCGAAAGTCTTAAAAACAGCTGACAATACTGACTTTGGACTTTCGACTTTGGGCTTTATGACTTTTTTAAAAAAATTTTAGTAGAAAGTAAATTCAAATAGCATAAATTTGCAAACTCATTTTTGGGGTCGACTGGTTTTGACAGCAAGTCGAATTGAACAGTAAGCACGTCGAGCATTGAGACCTTGCTCGTAAATATAAGATCTCACACTTTTACACGGCGAAAATAATTACGCTTTAGCTGCATAATCTGAATCATAGTAAGATTGCGCCACGTCTCTACAAGGTAGAGAAGCTGGATTCTCCTAGAAAGCCTTGGTTTGTGGCGTTCTGTCAAGGGGAACCGTAAAAATAAACCTAGATTTCCATGAGCTTCGGGTGGATTTCGAAAATTAAGAAGATAAGTGTTGGGTGGTTGTTTCTGGCCTAGCTCAACAACGAAAATCTAATCAGGAAATAAGCGTGTAGAAAGCTCTTTAGTTGCTTGTTTGGACCCGGGTTCGATTCCCGGCGACTCCACTTAAGGAGACAACTAGTTAATAGTTGTCTCTTTTTTTATAGCCATAAGTCCCCACTTATCTAGCTTTACAGCCACATATTTTAGGTTCGATTTTTTCACGAGGAATCCTTAGTCTTTTAAAACAAACAGTCTCAATGCAGTTCTATTAGAGATGTAATCGGGCAGAATAATGATTCGAAGTCCCGTTAAGGATATAGTATTTTCTTCTCTCTGGGCTTGTCGTAATTTTTTGAGACTAAATATAACAACTCCAATATAATTTTGGCTTCATTTTCGTTTACCTGAATACCGCTCTTAGAAAGAATGGCAATTGCTTTTTCTACCGAAACATTCTTTTCAATAAAGTTCATCTTTTTTCAGTTTTTCGGTTATCCTTTTTTGATAGTATTTTTAAAAATGCTTGATTCAAATTTAAAGATAGATCTCCAGTTTTATAATCAACATTAGTCGGTGGAATAAGATTTACAAGATGTCTTTTATCTGGGACCTCAAATTCAGAAAATCTTTGAAAGATCTCGACTAACGCTTTCTCTTCTATTTGACTTTTTTTATCAATAGCTTTTAATTTAATTAAAATATCACGTACTTCCTTTTTAAGATTTTTGGTATTGACTTGATTCTCTTTTTTTAATTCGTTGTAGTCATCGAGTTTTAATATTCCTGAAATAAATAATTTTCTGCCTTGAGAAAGTGTTAAACTCTCGTCATTTATTTTTCTCTCTAATACTTTCTTAGCAGATAAATAACTTGCTTTCTGTGTCTTTATATTCTGGTCTTCTAAAATATTTTTAAATAATTCAATGGTATTATTTGACAGTATCAACTGTTGAAGCTTCTTTTGATAGCAATCATTAAGAAAAATTGCATTTATCCTTGTTCTGCAGCGATTGCGACAATGGTAATATGGATATTTTTTTAATCTCCCTGCTGAAAAACTTCCGAGAAGTTTTCTATTACAAACAGGACAGGTTAAAACCCCTCCAAGAAAAAACATTGATTGTAAATCATATTTTTTAGCAGTAGTTTTTCTTTTGGTGTTAATAACAGACTGGACCTGATTAAACAAAAACTCAGATATCAATGGTTCGTGTAATCCTTTCACTAGCTGTTCTTCACCAGATTCAAGCTTGACGGGTATAAGCCCACAATAAACTGAATTATGCAAGATCCTGAAAAAGTGTGATCTTGAACATAATAATCCTTTATCTTTAGCTATTTTCATGATTTCAGATATTTTATGATTGTTTTTGGCAACCTGATGAAAAATCCATTTTATAATTTCGGCTTCAGGCTCTTTAGGAGCGATACCTTTTTTGCCGTCCATTGATGTCAAATTGATAAATCCTAATGGTGCTTTACTGGGATATCTTCCCATCAGCTTTGCTCGACGAATACCGTTCGAAGTATTTTGCGCTCTCCTCGCATTTTCTGCTTCCGGAACAGCTAAATATACAGCCAGCATAACTGTGCTTTCCGGCACTGAGAAATCAATTGGCTGGTCAATAGCTTTTGCTGTCGTTTTATATTTCCGAAGCTTTCCAATCATTTCGTAAGCGTATTCAATATTTCGACTAAATCTATCCCATTTGATAAATAAAATATTTTTATCTTCCCCTGATGATTTCTTTTTAATTTCTGAAAATAATCGGTTCCATTCCGGTCTATTGAAATTCTTTGCAGAGTAATCTTCGCGATAAATTCCTTTGATTTCGATATCATAATATTTACAATACTTCAATAATCTATCCTCCTGTTCTGGCAGGGAGTAACCTTTTCTTTTTTGTTCGTCCGTACTTACACGAACGTATAAATAGGCTGACTTCATATAACTAATATTTTTATTCCATTTGCTATTGAACATTTTAAACACATCAAATGATTGATTATAAGAAATCATTCCATACACTACTAAGTAAAACGCCATAAACAACAAAAACATATTTAATCAACTAAAAATCAACAATATATTTTCTCGCAATATTGTATTGATACATTTTAATTGATATATTTAAACAGCATAACTATATCAATTTAAACATCCATGGAGATTAAATTAAATATCACATATTAAATTAAGCCATAAAAAATGCTTTTAAACAGAATATAAAATGGTACAGAAGAAAAAGCAGATTCCGAAAATCCAGCATTTCGTTCCGCAATTTTTCCAGCGTTTCTTCTCTTATGAAAATAATGGGAAAACTATTGGCATGTTTGAGACCAATAGAAATGTTTTTAAAAGTCATATAAAAATATCCTCGCATCTAGGCAAAAAATACTTTTATGGACGTGATGGGGAGCTTGAAAATTGGCTTGCTAAGCTCGAATCAGATTCTGCACCAATTTTTAGAGAAATGTGGGAAAAAGAAAAACTGCCTATTCAACAAAGTGCCAATCATTTTAAAATGCTACACTTTCTTATTGTTTTGGATATTCGAAATCCCATACATTTTAAAATTCTAAAAAACTTTGAGCAAAAACTTCCAAATACTAAGTCTAAAATTAGTGAAGATAATGTCTCTACTGATATGATTCCTGGATTACAGGAACAACAATCCGATAAAGGAAAACTGAATTCACTAAAGTCTGCTGAATTGCTAATACCAGATCTTTTGAGCCTAAAATATAAGCTCATTAAAAATAAAACCTCAAGTCCCTTTATTATTTCGGATAATCCTCTTATCATGTACAATCAGTTTTTAGAAAAAAGAAACTGGAAATTTGGCAGCCAGAGAGACTTTGGACTAAAAGGTCTACAGATGTTCCTGCCGCTAAATGATTCGTATATGTTAGCTGTATATGATTCCGATATCTATAAACTCGGAAACAAAAAAGAGCATATAGTATCGATAGATGATAAAAAGAGTATTGACCAGCTTAACCTCCTGCAATTTCTCAATTCTGAAAATACCGTTAATTTCAATCACAGAGTTACCGAGCATTATATCATTACTCTGAAAGAAAAATCTATGAAGTATAAAAAAGCCAATGATGATTTTATTAGTGTGCATAAAATAAAAGTTCCGAAAGGTAATGATAACCTTATAGCACAAATGATAGAAATGGGTGTTTCAGATTTGAATATTAGGCTAACTCTTCAGAAATTAAATTTTATCTCAAAATCTTGTGCAGTTAAAATGAATTCGATTCAAGATCAATATAGAAAGAATGTAAAATACAAAGGATACACTTACCAAGTATATACAATTACACCGGTTTAGTAAAATTTAAAATAACCATTCCATAAAAGATTGAAATTAAATATAAACATGTATAGGTAATGTAATCCAGATATAGTTGTAGCAAACTGCATCTGTACTACAAACCTTCTCTGTTTATAAATATAAACTTAACGAATTCCTTTTTTCAGATCTAGAACCTTTAAATTCAATTTACTTTACGAAATATGACAAATCATTGGAAACAAACTGGTATTCCTCATAAAGGCTGGAACTTAATCGATGTAATTGATGTAAGGAACGACGGAGAATTAGAAGATGAGACACAATACGAAACTTGCATGATGTGTGGAAATGAAAAAATAAGGTATGTACATATTGTTGAACATTCCGAAGTTGAAGATGAATTCCGTGTCGGCTGTGTTTGTGCTGAAAATATGACCAATGATTATTACAATCCTGGAAAAAGAGAACGAGAATTAAGAAATAGGGCCAGTAGATTAAAGAACTGGCATAATAGAAAATGGAAATTAAGCTATAAAGGCAATTCCTACTTAAAAATAGAGAATCATTTACTTGTAATTTTCAAAGACAAATTTACACAAAAATTCAAAGTCATGATTGACAACACTACCGGCAGCAAATTATTTGAGAATCTTGAGAAAGCAAAACTAGCCGCTTTTAAAGGAATTGAACACTTTAAAAAAAACGGAAAATGGTAAATAAAGATGTGATTAGATACACTAATCACTTCTTTATTTTTAATAATTTTTATCCTTGCTTGATTTGGGATCGTTTCCAGGTTTAACGGTATCGCTATCCCTGATTGGCCCAGCATTTGGCCTGTGAATTCTAACCTCTCCTCCTCCTGAATTTGCTGAAAACTGCTTCGCTAATTTTTCAGCCTCTTTTTGTGTGGAGGTAATTGCCGATGCTCTTTGTCCATTTTCTTTTTGAACATTCCATCCTTCTTGTCCTTTCTTCTGTGTAACGTGATAATTTGACATAGTATATATAATTAAAAATTTATAATTGTTCTTCCTTTATTTTCTTGCTGATACTTTTTGCTAAACTCTTTAATTCAAACAAATCGACTTCCCTTCTTTTTTTGGAAAGGTCCTTAAAAATATAATAAGTACCCTGATGACATCTTTTAAGTTTCTTACCGCTTCCACAAAAACAATCATCATTTCTATATATTTTTGTAACATTAAAAACCGATAAAAATTCAATTACTTCTGTAATTTTCTCTAATTTTAAAAGTTCGCTATAATATTGAAATATCCCCAAAACTCCATGATCAAAATCTCCATTTGCCCATTTACCTTGAGAATCAAAATATATTTGATTAGCCAGGTATGGCAAAACATATATGAGAAAAAAACTTTTAATAGTTATGCCTCTTTGTGAGACTAAATTTTCTTCCTGAAGAGAACAAACACAACAAGATCCATCGTTACTTATATGCCTGTCAGCAATATGCTCAAATTTGTTTCCTGTTTCAAAAAGTCTTGGAAATTCGTGAGGATATCTTAAAGGTACAATTACTTTTATACTGAAACTATCCACATACGTATTTGCACCATCAAATATGTCTACTTCTCCTAAAAGAATTTTAACCTTGTTCTCTACCTCCAACTTCATTTTTGGAAACATTTCCAAAACCGCTTCGATATCATTATCTAGTTTTGATCTTTGCATAAGGCCTATTTTCTCCAACAGTTTCTCTCAAAGAGCTTATATTTGGAACATTTAGTATCTGAGGTTTAATAGTAATATCACCTGAAATTGAGGTAGCTACATATGGTGATGACTTAAGATATTTTATCCAGTCAAAAACATACTGAGTGTAAAAAAAACTATTATCCTGGTCGAAAAATATATAGCGTTTATCAGTTACAACAGAATAAAATTTATCATCAAACTGCGCTCTGTCTTTAACATTCTGTCCCACAATTATTTCATTGCTTCCTGCATAAGCCTGCATCTTAGCCGCTAAGCTCGTATGCAGACTGTAAGTAGCAATCTCACTTGTATCCTCTTTACCAGCAACCCCCCACAGTACCTTGTCATCATCCCCGAAATCAATTCCAATCTTTGTGTATATTCTTTCTATTCCATGTTGCTCAAATACTCTTTTTAAATCATTTTTTACAAAATAACTAAATAAGCTAAGAGCCATTAAACAATGCTGGGTCGCCTTACTTCTGTCTACATTTTTACCTCCAAAATAAACAAACAGCCCATCTCCCTGTATTCTCTGTATGAATCCACCAAAAGCCTGACAGACATTTATGGCTGCCAATTGAATTGTGTTGGTAATAATCATATTGGTTTCCTCATCATACTTTTTAAAAAGATTTGTCGAGCCTTTTATATCAATAAATGCTGAAATGATATAATGTTTTTCAGTATTGGATGTTCCTTTTAAATACGTAAAATCAGGATGATGACCAATTATTTGATTATTTCGGGCAATCGCTCCCATACTTTTTGCAATTGCTGTCAAATCAGTTGAAAGTGACAGTTCAGAACGATTTGAAATATAGTCGCTCATTGTATATTTCTCTAGAGCTACTGCCTTTGTCTGGTCCGAAAATCGAACCGACTCATTTAAATTCTTATGAATTTCGTTTCTATTAAGAGCTTTCTCAATAATGTTTTGATATTTTAAAAATGTTTCCATGTATTATATAATGTTAGTTACTAATGTTAATGCATAAATCAATAGAAGAATAAACTCAATTATTATTAATCTTCCGGCGTAAAAAAGTTTTTTATATTTTGATTGTAAACCACCCGCTAAACTGTAAGCCTGACAGGTCAGATCTTTTAAAAAATTCTTTTCTGACATACCCTTAATTCTAGTTTCATATTGATCAAAAGTGGAATTCCTGACATCCTGAAAAAAAACAACTGACTCACTTTTATCTGATGCACTTTTTAAATAAGGTGTAATGGCAATAAGCGTTATGGTAATACTTGCAACAGCAAGAAATGCTATACTGCCCAGTACGAATACTGAAAAAAAGGTAACATCTTCCGGTTTACTTGAAGCTGCCAATGTTATTATACCTCCAAGGATGGCCGTATTTAAAGCAAGATATAGATTGCTTTTCGTTTGTGTGCTTTCCATATAAACATCAAAGCGGTCAATTATAAATTTCACATGTTCTATTTTTTCTTTCATTTTATCTAAAATAATTTTAAGTTGTATTAATATTTAACTTACAAATCATATATTTGATTTGATATATGAGTCCCCCTCACTCATATACCAAATCCGTTACTAACGCTTTTAGGTATATAGATGGAAACCAAACCAAATGACACAATAGATTTTAAGGAAATATGCAGTTCAGAATTACTGGATTACATTTCTTTTAAATCCGAATATCCAAAAGAAGCCGAATTGGCTTTTGCAGAATTTTGCAGGCGTTTTGAAAAGGATCTGCTTCAGAAAGCAGAAATTTACTGTGTAAGATTTGGCTATAATGAAATCATTGCCTTGGATGTAGCGACCTGCGCTTTTGCCAGAATTTGGAAGTATCCGACATTTGATGTCGCAAAGTCAAAACATAAAAATATTGATAAAGCAATTTTATTATGGATATATCCCATTATGTATACCCAAATATTAAAATTTGAACATGCCGCAACATGTGCAGATCCAAATGAAGAAGAAGCTTTAGAAATAATTACCAATCTGGATAGTCTGGTAGATAAAATATCCGATAGTGATCAAATCGAAGATAAAAAAACCTTAAAAAAGAATTTACAAATTTTAGAAAGTGCCTTTGTAGGATTAACTGAAAAACACAAGATTATTTACCTAACCTATAAAGCATATGAACGAGTTGGAAAGAATATACCTAGAGCCGTGAGTAAGAAACTGCAGGAAACTTTAGATCTTGTTCCCGTTACAATACGGATCTACAAAAGAGACGCTAATAAACATATTGATAACTATTTAAGAGAAAATAATGCAAGAAAATAGTAACCATAATATCAATTCAGAAAATTTAGATACTTATCTGGGCTCAATGGGATTTCTTTATCCAGTCAGTGAAGTACAATTGGACATATTTAATATTCTCTATGACAACTTTGATTTTAAATTAAAAGACATTCATATTGATGTAGATTCCATTATAAATAATAAGATAACCAAAAAGTCAGTCATCCAGCTTAATGAATATGATGCATCGGAGATTAATGAGTTAAAAATGGCAGCTCGAAATGGCAATGAAAATTTATCCCAGGATATAATTGATAAAATGTATGAAAAGCACCGAAAAAAGCGAGATGATGAAAGTTAGTTCTATAATTGGAATTAAAGATTTGGCAGAAACTATAGCATTAGAATATCCAGAAATAATAACTCCTTTAGAGCATATTCTTCTCGAAGAAGATTTAGATTTATATTATGACAATTATGGAAATGCTTTTGACGGAATGACAATCTATGCCGACTCACTGTTTCATGTTCATATTAATACATTTAGGGGAAATAAGCCTGGGAGTCCAAGAGCTCGCTTCAGTATCGCCCACGAGCTCGCCCATTACTTCATTGACAATCATAGGGTCGGATTAAAAAAAGGCCTACTAAAGCCACATCCTTCTAAAAATAATGAGCTTACACACTTTAAGATTGAAAAAGAAGCAGATTATTTTGCTTCCTGTTTATTAATGCCCGAAGAAAGGTTTAAAAAATTTGTCCTAAGAAAAAAATTTGATTTTTCTGTTATTAAAAACTTATCTGAGCATTTTCATACAAGTATAACTGCCACTGCAATACGCTTTGCTGATTTAGGCAATCATCCCATTATGTTAGTTTTTGCTGAGAATGGAAAAATAAAATGGAAAAGCTGCAGTAAAGACTTTCCTTTTCAATATTTACTATACGGCAGCAAAGTTCCAGAAGATTCCGTAATGGGAGAATATTTCTATAAAGACAGGCCATCAACTGGCACGGAAGATGTCTGGGCTGTCGATTGGTTTGATTTTGTTACAGATAGAAACATTCATAGAAAATTTAAAGAACATTGCATACCACATAAAAATTTGACATTTAGTATAATTTGGGAATTATAAATTAAATATTATCTAAAAAAATTAAACTTTTAAATTTTTCAATTAATTCACTCGCATCCAGCTTAATAAAGTTCTGCTAAATCTGTAATCTTTATAAATGAAATTCAATACAAAAAAAAAATAATTTATCTTATTTCAATTAAATTTAATATTCAAATCTGTTGTAGTAGCTACTAGATACTTTACATTTATTGTATTTTCATATTTCCAAATATCTGAGGAACCAAAGTACTGTCGAATAAATCAAATAAATTTTTTCTGCTTTCTTGTGATTTAAAAGTATAACTAACCATGTTTAAATAATTTGGCTTTACATCATCTGTGAATAATTTGAGATTTATACAATCTGTATTCATTTCAAATGCTACACTATTAATATCTAATTCTATAGCCTCTTTATAGGATTTATGATCAAGACTTGGAAAGATATCTTTATACAGGACATTATATTTTGGTTTAAAATATTTAATTAAAGCACCTTCGGTAAAGTTAATTATCTCTTTTTCATTAAGTTCGTTGTTAATAAATTTACGCATAAGTAAGGATGCATTCTGAATTTCATTATCTTGCCTTTTACTTGTTCCACTTAAGCCATCAACAGAGGTATGCATTGTTCTTTCAAAACTTACTAGATTAAGCCAAACTTCTTTATCAGGATTTTTTTGACTTATTTCTGAATAAATTTTCTGAAGAGTTGAATGCTGTTTTAATCTATCGCCTGCATTTCTTTCACCATTTTTACCATATGACTGTCCAATGTACAATAACTCAGCATTCAAATAGTCTGGATGTTCTCTTAAATGCATTGTATAATAAACACTAGATTTAGCAAAAAAGACTTCTTCATCATTATTTAAAATTTTAAAACTCGAAAATGGATATTCTGACTTAATAATAGCATTAGAAAGATTTAAATCTGGAGGATGATGCAATAATACTTCTCGCTCTAAAAACTCACCCTGAATTTGTATTTTGAATGTTAAACGAATTAACTCCCCAAATTCGCATTTTTCGGGGACAATTGTAATTCGCGGCCTAGTCATAATGAAATAAATGTGACATGGAGAATCAATATCATATTCTCTTTGAATTAGTGATCCGTTTAAATCATCTTGTTGACAAAGAGTAATTTTAGACATACGCATTACAATCGAAGACTCAATGAAATTTCGATATTTTTCCATATTTTCGTGGTGTATAATAATTATGGTTTCTCTCCTTTTCTTACACGTCTGCAAGTTATGAAACCAAATATTCTCGGCTGAATGAAAATACGATAACAATAGTGTTGCTTCATTAAATTTGCAAATGGCTGAGACCGTTAGCAGTAGTTTATTTTTTTTCTTAAAGCTTTAATCTCTTCATATTCGTATTCATATAGACTTTCATACTGCACTAAATCATATATTAAGTTAGGTTCTATGTCATTCATACAGCCTAAAGGAATATTCTTTATTAAGTTGTATTTGGTAATTAATTTTTTATTTTCATTTTCTTGCAATATTTCCCATATTTCTCCTAGCCTAGATAAGGAATTTACATAAAAGAGCATTTGCTCATAAGTTGATAATTGAGCACGTAAAGTTTTAACATAAAAATATTTCTTTTTATAATTTAATTCTTTTTTGCAATCATTTATAAAATTTACAGTTTGAAAAAGATGTCTATAATAATGTCCAACTGCATATTGTATTCCTTCAGTTAAATCAATAGACTCATTATTACTAATGTTTGCAGTATCGATTTTATCTAGAACTTTAGTTATTAATTCTGAGCAATATGACATTGCACAAATTCTTTCTTTTAGTGTTTCGTTTTTAGTCAGGTTTGTTCCAAAAAATAAAATTAAATATGCAATATTACTTCGTTCAATTTCTGAGAATTGCCATTCATCTTCTTGCAGTATTACAATTTCATTTTTTAATTTATGGTGACATTCATCTACGTATTTACGTATCTCCCAAAAAGTTTCTATGGAATGTTTGAAAAATTTTCTTTTATTAGTAATTTCGTTTACATTCTCTCTATGAATTAGAAGTAATTGAATAAATCTATTTTCGATTTCTTGCTCTTTTGTGGATTTAATTTGGTAAAATAGTGTTGCAATAAGTAATACAGTTCCTAATAAAGCCAATATTGTGCCTATTAATCCTCCAATAATATCACCAAATTGTCCCCAAATCGCAGGGTCAATTTCCTTTGCATTATGCTCGCCAGTTTTATTTATAAACTGAACTAGGATAAACACAAAAAGTATTGAACAAAAAAGTATTGTGATGTAAAAATTTCCTTTAATATCTCTTTTTTTCATATATTATTAATGTCTTTTTACATTTTTATTCAGTTAGTTTAATTAGTCAACTGAACCCTACTATGCAGAATTGCTAACTTAATTATACTAGCTATAAGATGCATCTAATAATACCAAATCCAAATGAGCTTATGCCATAGATCAGCATTTCTTTCAGGCGAATATAGGAAATATCTTCATTAATTTATTTACTGTTCTAAAGATAAATTATACTATTTATTTATAAAGTGTATTTTCAAACTTAATCATAATTTTTAGATGGAGAATGGGTAGAGCAAACAAAGAAGCCGTAAATGATGTATTCATAAAAAAGTCCGAAAAAAATTTGATTTAAAAGTTAGAATGTAAAAAAATCCTAGATACTATCCTCCCGTCGTATCCCTCCAGTTTTTATGTTATGCAGTATTTAAATTTAGATAAATTTAAAAGGCAACCTATAGGTTGCCTTTTAAACTAAACTTACTTTTCAGTATCTTCTGATTCTTCATCAGGAATTAAACTTTTGATTGTTTCAATTGGCAGAAACATTTTCCCAGTGCTTGGTATCAATATAAAACCATAGCAATTATAGAAATCAATTGCATCTTGGTCTAATGGGTCAACTACTACTGCTCGAATTGCCAAGGTCTTTGAATGTACCACACATTTTTTTAATGCATCAAATAAAAGAATTTCTCCTAATCCTTTTCCCTGTTCCCTCTTATCCATAGCTATCCTGCCAAGTAAGGCTATAGGTATGCTATATGTTTTAGGCACTCTTTTAGTTAACTCAGCAGGAAAATCATCTAATGGAATTGAACCGCTTGACAGCGTATAATATCCAAGTACCTTAGTTGAATCTGCATCTTTGTCTGTTAATACATGACAGACGGATAATAATTTTTGGGCATCCTGCCCCGCTTGCTTGTGAAAATAATCATCTAATAATTCTTTGCCACATTTAAACTCTTTCCTCTTGTGCTCCTTTGAAAGGATTTCAATCTTTAAATTCATTGTTACTGATAAATTTAGTATGGTTCGCTTGAGCCCTCTTAAGTTTATCATTAGCCTTCGGTGGATTTATAATCGCATCTATAAATATCTTTTTGTCCTCTATGGTCTTTAAAACGGTTTCATTGTCTTTAATGATCTTGTTTGCTTCTGCGTTTACACAATAGATTACAAATTCTGATAGATTTTTAAATCCTCTCAGGACTGATGCGTGCTTAATCAACTCCTTATGTTCTTTACTGATACGAACATCGATTCGGTCGTTAATGGTTACCGACATAATCATTCATGTTAAATATGGTTCTACAATTTTGCTATTTTCTTGGTTTAATTTGATTTGGATATTTAATAGTATCTGTTTCTTTATTATTCTTTTTAGAGTTAATTATTCTTTTAATGATAAGTTTTAAATTTGTCTAATGATGCTGTCTTTATTTCTCTTATGAATTTATAGTAATTTATTTTATACTACTTCTTTGTTATTTCCTGAGTTGATATTATTGACATTCATTAAACTTGTTTCCGAACCTCTTTAGTCCTTTAAAGAGTTAGAGTTCGTATCAGTTCTGCAAATGTACGCTTTTTATACGTACAATGCAAGTGCTGCAATTATTATTTATTTTTCATCCATTACTCTTCATGCTTTTTGCATCTATTCTATTGTTTGTTGTTATTATGTTTATTGTGTAATTTTTAATGCTATAAAAAAGTACAATAAGTTCAATTTAACTCTTAACTTCAGCTAAAAAAAATCGATAAGCAAGCTTTTAACTTAAGTAGTAACTATAATTACTAAGGTGTTCAACTGTCGAACACCTTGCGCTATTCTTATAGAATAACTTTTAATAAAAAAAGGTGAGTTTTACCAAAAAAATATTCAAAATATAAAAATGAGTATAAATTCTAACACAAGATCATTTTCTAAAAATCCCTTTAAAAATAAGGTTTCAGGGCTTTTTTGTAAGCTTATCTATAAACATTAATATGGGAATTAGGTGTTCAATTGAGATCCCCTTAATTCCACAAAAAAGCCTGTAAACTTTATGTTTACAGGCTTTTTGTTTTTTAGTTGACAATTTTATTATGTTTTATTGAAAATAACTTTCCCTTAAAATCAAAGACTTTTAAGCGTTTTTGTTTTACAATAAATTTAAGATAAAGCCCAAAATAAATTAATAAATTGCAAAAAATTAAAAAATCATGTTACAAGAAGTTGAAAATCTAATTCCGCATAGAACTCCATTTTTATTTGTAGATAAAATAACATCATTTTCAAAGGAAACAATTATTGGTTTTAAAACATTTGACGAAAGAGATACTTGGTTAAAAGGAAGTGTTCCTCAATCTGATTATATTCCGGGCACAATTTTAATTGAATCAATGGCTCAATGCGGAGGTGCAGGAGTTAAACTTTTAGGAATTACAGATGGAATTTTTGGTCTTGTCAGTATTGAAGATGCTGAATTCTATTCAACTGCAAGGTTTACTGATGAAATAAAATTCGAGATACAGAATATTCGTTTAAGCGAAAAGATAATTAAACAATCAGGAATTGCTTATGTAGAAGATAAAATGATAATAAAAGCGACTTGGATGTGTGTCAAAATACAATAGTGTAATTAATAAAATGCACACTGAATAACACATTTAAGGAATACTTTGCAGACCTGGGTTCGATTCCAGAGACTCAACAAAAAAGCCTGTAAACTCTTTGTTTACAGGCTTTTTATTTTTTAGTTGATTTTTTAATCATTGATAAAAAACTTTGTCACCCTTAAATATATATTAAACCTCAGCTATTTGCTTAACTTTAAACTATAAATCTTACCTTATTATAAATTAATGCATTCTTACTTATCTTAAAGTGAACACATAAAAAAAATTAAATTACATTTTAACTTATGCCATTTTCAAGATAACATCTATTTACTTTTAAATATTGACTTACCATTTTTAATAGTTTCGAGCACTTTAATATCTTTAATTTCCATGTGATCTACTTTTAAAGGATTTTTATCCAGAATTACTAAATCGGCAAATTTACCAGCTTTCAAACTACCTTTTCTGTCTGTCTCATCGTATTGTGAGGCAACATTAATAGTCATTGCCTGCAGACCTTCATACGGAGTAACCCTTTGATCTGCTCCAACAGTCGCTCCTCCTCTAGAGATTCTGTTTACCGCTGACCATAAAACCATCATTTGATCAAGGGGCGCAACGACAAAATCAGTATGATTAGTAGGCTTTAATCCTGCATCAATAGCATCTCTCATCGGGCTTATATATTGTGATTGCTTAAATCCGCGATTTTTCAAGTGAGCTTCATAAAAATAATACGTATGTAAAGTGTAGAATGAGGGACGTATTTTATATTTAGCAAATTTTTGTATCTGATCTTTGCGAATAAATTGCGAATGTATAGATGTTACGTTCCATAGTTTAGAATAATCTCCCTCTCTTGCATATTCATATGCAGTTAGAAAGCCGTCTATTGCAGCATCACCGTTACAATGCAGGATCAAAGGAACTTTTAAATCATAAACCTTTTTTACCATTTGATTTACTTGTTCCTGCGGAAAAGTAAGTTCTCCTTTCCAATCTTTTTCTCCGCTGGGTCCCCCTAAAAGATAAGGCGTAGAAAAATACGCTGTCCTTCCCTGTGGTGATCCATCTATAGTAATTTTCACTCCTCCAATTTTAAATCCTTTATTATACTTTCCCCATTCTGATAAAGGAATTGCTTCAAGTACTTTATCAACATCAGTAATAAAAGGATAAGCAACTATGTCAATAATATTAGCATCGACGTTAGCAACCCTATTCATCGTCTCAATTTGTGAAAAGTGTGATAATCCTTCATGAGCTGTTGTTATTCCAGCCTCTGCATACAACATTTGTCCAGCTTTAGACCAATCAATTTCCTGTTGAGTAGTCATTTTTTCTGACTGTTCCGCTATCGGCAGGTATGCTGTTTCCATAATTAGCCCAAAAGGTTCATTTGTTCCTGGTTTACGAACAATAATTCCTCCCTGCGGTGTTTTAGTTTCAGCATTTATGCCGTATTTTTTTAAAGCTAAACTATTTAGTACCGTTCCATGCATTGATACATGGTCAACACGCACAGGATTATCGGGAAAAGCTTTATCCAAATCATCTCTGTTTAATAACCTCCCATTTGGCATTACAGTATCATCATATCCGTAACCAACTACCAATTCTCCTTTTTTTATATTATGTTTCTCAACAAATGTTCTCAGTGCTGTAATAATACTTTCAACATCTTTTCCTACACCTGAAGGTGGTGCATATAGCTGGCATTGATTAGCAACTGAAAGCGAATTTATATAATGGCTGTGCGGATCTAAAAATCCTGGAAGCATAGTACTGCCTTTTAAATCAATCAAACTTGAATTTTCTCCTGCTGAATTAATAGCTTCATCTTTATCTCCAACATATAAAATTTTTCCGTCTTTCACGACTAAAGCCTCTACATAATTTTCCTTATCTCCATCCATGGTAAGAATATCGCCTCCATAATAAATTGTAGCCGTTTCATTGGCTGCCATATTCTTAGATTCTTTATTACAACTTGAAATGATTATCAAAATGCACATCAATAAAAAAATAGTACTTCTTTTCATGGTTTTAACTTTTTTGATTAGATACGACTATACTTCAGCTAACTTAAAAACTAACAAGCCTATTAATAGATTAATAGTCAGAAGAATAAATATAAAAAAATAAATTGTATTTCAATAAACTAAACACCATTTAAAGTAATATAAAAACTACACATTCATCGGATCATTACTATCAGTTTATCTATTTATAAGGTAAATGAAGCTTATTTACTAAAAAAAAAAAATGACGCAGTAACATTAAGGAAAATTTTGCGCATCTGAGTTAATCAATTTTAAACCTCATTCATTAATAAAAACTTTACTCCTAACTTCAGCATTATTGCAATTATTACCTTTTAGTTGACAGCATGCAATTTCTATTCAAAAAACATTATGAAAACAGCACTAAATCTACCTAAATCAATCTAAAATCCTAAAACAAGTGTGTTTTTCATACTTAAAAAAGTAACACTACACAACCTTAAAGAGAACCGCCAATTCTATATTGTTTCACCATTTTTCTCTAACTTAGCACGGTAAATCTTAAAACGTAAGATTCAAACAAATTTTGTTTTTCTGCAAAGAACTGAATGAAAAAACGTTACTGTATTTTCTCTTACATTTTTTTCAAAAAAACATTCTTCTAATAATTTTAGTTAATTGAAAACTATGAGCAAATTTGATTTTGGAATTGTAGGTCTAGGCGTAATGGGTCGTAACCTGCTTTTAAATATTGCCAGCCATAACTTTGCGGCTGCAGGTTTAGATTTAGATACTGAAAAAGTTAATTCTCTTCAACAAGAAGCAGGTCCAAACGACACTATTGAAGCAACAACTGATGTTAAGCATTTTGTATCGCTTATTAAACAGCCAAGAGCTATTATGTTATTGGTTCCTGCAGGAAAACCAGTTGACAGCGCAATCGCAAGTTTATTACCTCATTTAGATAAGGGAGATATTATTATTGATGGCGGAAATACTTATTTTACAGATACTGACAGAAGATTTTTAGAATTATCTTCTAAAGGAATTCACTTTTTTGGAATGGGAATTTCCGGCGGTGAAAAAGGAGCAAGATTTGGTCCTGCAATGATGCCTGGAGGAGATCAAAAAGCGTACGAAAGACTTCGCCCAATTTTTGAAGCTATTGCTGCAAAAGTAGATGGTGAACCTTGTGTAGAATATTTAGGAAACGGATCTGCTGGAAACTATGTGAAAATGGTTCACAATGGAATCGAATACGGAATCATGCAATTGATTTCTGAAATTTATGACCTAATGAAAAGAGGTTATAATTTGGATGAAAATACGATTCAGAAAACATTTGAAGAATGGAATGAAACGTATGACCTTAAATCGTATTTGATCGAAATTACAGGCAAAATCCTGAAACAGAAAGACGAAGACGGAAGTCCGCTGATCAATAAAATTTCAGATTGGGCAAAATCTAAGGGAACAGGAAAGTGGACTTCGCAAAATGCGATGGATTTACAAGTTCCAGTTCCAACTATCGACGCTGCTGTTGTAATGCGCGATATGTCTAAAACTAAACCAGAAAGAATTGAAGCTGCAACTAAATTAGTTTGGAATACAAATCAAACTGATGTGAACACAAGCGAAGCAATTGATGCATTAAAATCAGCATTGTACTTTTCGATTGTCGTAACGTATGCACAAGGATTAGCACAGCTTCATACTGCTTCTAAAGAATACAATTATGGATTAAATCTAGAAACTGTTGCCAAAATATGGCGCGGAGGCTGTATTATTCGTGCCGCTATTTTAGAGGATTTCAGAAAAGCATTTGTTACAAAAGCAGATTTACCAAACTTACTTTTAGATTCTGGAATCGCTTCAAAATTAACGGATAACCAAGCTGGAATGAGAAATGTAATTCAATTTGCTGTGCAAAAAGGAATACCTGCGGCAGGACTTATGAATTCATTAGCTTACTTTGACGCTTACAGATCTGAAAATCTGCCAACGAATTTAATTCAGGCGCAGCGTGATTATTTTGGAGCACATACTTACGAACGTATTGACAAAACTGGTGTTTTCCACACACAATGGTCTGAATAAAGAACTTTAAACAACACAACACACAAAATGGGTAAGTTCAAAAATATAAATCCAACTATCATTGTAATTTTTGGTGGAACTGGAGATCTGGCAAAGAGAAAGCTCTTTCCCGCTTTTCAAAATCTGTATCTTGATGGCCGTATGTCAAAAAAGTTTCAGATTATTGCTCTTGGAAGAGCAGAAAAAAGCGACGAAGAATTTCGCAGCTATGTCTTAGAAAACCTAAATACATTCTCGAGAAAAAAAGGTCTTTCGGACCCAGAAACTCAAAAATTTCTTTCTCATATTACCTATCATAGTCTTGATATCGACAAAGAAGAATCTTATATAGGATTAAATGAGAAAATAAATACTATTGATCAGTCTTTTGGAGAACGAGCTAATCGTCTTTTTTATCTTTCGATTACGCCGTCTTTCATTTCAACTATTTCTAATAATATCAAGAAAATTGGTCTTGCTGCAAATCCTAAGCAAGATCGTATTATAATCGAAAAACCTTTTGGTTACGATAAAACTTCTGCAATTGCACTTAATGAAATGCTTTCGCAGACATTCAAAGAGGAACAGATTTATAGAATTGACCATTATTTAGGTAAAGAAACTGTTCAGAACATCTTAGCTTTCCGATTTGGAAATTCGATGTTTGAGCCTTTATGGAGCCGAAATTTCATTGATTTTGTTCAGATTACCGTAGCCGAAGAAGTTGGTGTAGAAGAACGCGGTGGATTTTATGAAGGTGTTGGTGCTTTAAAAGATATGATTCAGAATCACCTTCTTCAAATTTTATGTATGACTGCTATGGAAGCTCCGGCTTCTCTTGAAGCAGATGATATTCGAAACCGTAAAGCTGATGTTTTAAAATCTATTCGACGTATCAAACCAGATGAAGTCGATCATTATATTGTAAGAGGTCAATATGACGCAGGAACTATAAAAGGAAAACCGGTTCCCGGATATCGTCAAGACAAAGGAATTGCTCCAGATTCTAATACAGAAACCTATGTTGCAATGAAAATTTATCTCGACAACTGGAGATGGCAGGGAATTCCGTTTTATCTGCGCACAGGTAAACGAATGGAAGAAAAACAATCTTCTATTATTATACAGTTTAAACCCGTTCCACATTCTGCATTTTCTTATGGAAAAGAAGGTATGACACCAAATAGATTGATTATCAACATTCAGCCGGAAATGGATATTAAACTGCAGTTTATGACTAAAAAACCGGGCTTGTCTCTTTCTTTAAGACCGGCAGAAATGGTATTCGATTATTTTGCCTGCTCTACAATGTCACCTGAAGCTTATGAAACATTAATTGCCGATGCTTTGGCAGGAGATCCTACTCTATTTATGCGTTGGGATCAGGTAGAACAAGCTTGGGATGCAATTGATACCATTCAACAAGTATGGAAAACTACAGCGCCTGATAATTTCCCTAATTATAAAGCAGGAAGCTGGGGACCTGAAGAGGCTGATGAATTATTGGCACGCCAAGGACACAAATGGATCCCAAATAAACAAACAAAAGAAGAAGTTTTAGATGATACAGATTTATAATAATACTGAAGAAATTAATATCGCAGCTGCAGACCTTTTTATTGCAGCGGCACAAAAAGCAATTGCTGAAAAAGACAAATTTACAGTAGTTCTTACAGGAGGTTCTTCTCCTGCAGGAGTTTACAAATTACTAGCTTCTGACGATTACAAAAACAAAATAGACTGGAGTAAGGTTTTTATATTTTGGGGAGATGAACGCTGGGTTCCGCTTAATGATGATTTAAGTAATGCTAAAATGTCTTATGCAGCATTACTAAGCCACGTTCCAATTCCTGCAGAAAATATTTTCGAAATGTATAAAGACAATGTTACACCAGAAGATTATGCTGCTGCTTATGAGCAATCTATTAGAACTGTTTTAGGCGATGAAGGAAAGTTTGATCTTATTTTATTAGGAATGGGTGATGATGGTCATACAGCTTCTCTTTTCCCTGGGCAAGCAGTATTAGAAGAGCAAAATAAATGGGTTGATGCCTATTATCTTGAACCTCAAAAAATGTTCCGAATTACACTTACTGCTCCGCTTATAAACAAAGCTGAAAAAATTATTGTAATTGCTTTTGGAGAGAAAAAAGCACCTGCTTTAAAAGAAGTAACAACTGGCGAATACAACCCAAAAACTTATCCGATGCAGTTAATTAAACCTGTTTCTGGAGAATTATTATTTCTTGTAGATAAAAGCGCTGCTGGAACGAATTAAGAAATTGTTTTTAAAACCAATACAAAAAAGTTTATGCTTTAGGCATAAACTTTTTTGTATTTAATATAGATGCAATCCATTAAAGAGTTTGTTACTTTGCTGAATAGAATGACTCTTTATCTCCCAAAACTTTCCAGTCACTTGCTTCTTTTCCTTTCCATTTTATACTTATAGTCTCATTAGTATTACTTTGTTTCAGCACATAAATTGAAACAGGATGATAACCTTCTTTTAGATTTACCTCCTGAATCAGCTCTTTATTCGATTGATAACCAAAATCAGCATCAAACAAACTTGCATTATGTAAACGCATATAAGCTTTTCCAGATGTTTTTAATGAAAAACTGTATTTTCCGTCGGCAGGAACTTTTATATATCCTTTGTAAAGGATCATTCCGGTTTTAGTTGTTTCTGCTTTGCCATTTAAAGAAGTACTTATTTGGCTGGATTGTGCTTTTAGTCCTTTGTCTGAAACTACCCAAGGAAAATCCCCTGAAAAAAATTCTTGTTTGAATCCAGATAAAAGTTTTCCCGAAATTTTAGCGGCAGGAATTAAAGCATCATCATAAGGACGAGGTGCTTCTGCATCTGCATGACGCGTTTGTAAAACGGAAGCCTTCATTTGCAATTGCATATTTTCGAATTCAGGTTTAACTGCTAAATTATTTGTCTCTTTTGGATCATTTACAACATCGTAAATTTCAAAATTATCTTCGGCTGATTTAATATCATAACGAACTCCTGAGAAATTCCCCATTCGTATCATTTGCATTTGTCCGCGTTTTCGGTTTTTGTGTGTCGAATTATCATTTTTAAAATCCGGTGTTTTACCATTTTCAAAGTATTCTACATATATTAAACTCTGCTCCTGTTTTCCTTTTCCAGTTAATGAAGGCAGCAGCGAAACACCATCGGTTCTAGCAGGAGGAATAACTCCGGCTGCCTGCGCAAACGTAGCCATCCAATCTGATAACATTGACGGAGTTGTAACCACTTTTCCTGCTTGAATATGTTTAGGCCAATTTGCCAAAACAGGCATACGAACACCACCTTCCCAACAATCTCTTTTAATACCATCAAAAGGACCATTACTAGAGAAAAATGTTGGTACGAATCCAACAAATTGTGATGGCAAATAAGACTCAATAGATGCACCATTATCTGATGTAAAAACTACCAGTGTATTTTCGTCTATTTTTAAATCTTTTAATAATTGAAGTATATCGCCCACTCCATCATCAATTCGGCGATTGGCAGTTGCATATCTTTTAAAAGTATCCGGCCACGGCACCTCTTTTGTCACTGCATTATTATCATCATCATAAACCGCATTTGCATAATCACTGTGCGTATAAGAATCAGGAATACCAGAAGCTGTGTTAATCATATGTCCCGATTTTCCTGTCCATTGCAAACCTCCATTTAATCCTTTTCCGCTTGGATATTCTTGTGTAGGCAGCTCTAAAACTGCATGAGGAGCATCATACGCTAAATACATAAAAAAAGGTTTCGAAGCATCCTTACTTTTCGTATGCTCTATGATTCTTTTTTTTGCCACTGCCGTCCATAAATCAGTTGTATAACATTTTGCTAAACCTTCGGCCACATTATTATAGTCGTCATAAACTTCTCTTTTGCCACGATACAAACCCTCAACTGGATAATGTTCATGTCCGTCAACGTGTCTCATATAACCAAAATACGAATCGAAACCACGTTTTAAAGGATGTGCAGGCCAATTTGGTCCCGTTTCTTCAACTCCTTGTAATCCCCATTTTCCTATAGCCATAGTTTGGTAGCCGGCTTGTTTTAAAACTGTTGCCAGCGTATGATTGTCTTCTAATGCTTTGTCGAATTGATTGTCTCTAATTTGAGCATTTCCTTGATTTACACCTGTCAGCAAAGAACTTCTAGAAGGTGCGCAAACTGGAGCATTACAATATTGTTGTGTAAATATGGCACCAGAAGCGGCCATCTGATCTAAATAAGGAGTAATTTGATACGGTTTTGACGGATCATTGCTTTTCATTCGCTGATTTTGAAAAAATACACCTATATCACCATAGCCCATATCGTCAACTAAAATATAAATGATGTTGGGCTTTTTCTGCGCAAAGAGGGAACAGCTTGCAAAACATAAAATGATTAATGCTTTTATTTTATTCATATTTCAAAATTTTATTTTTTTACTTAAAAACTTCAGCTCTAAATTTTTAATCCACAAATCCATAATTATCTTATGAAAAAATTTATAAAACAAAATACAGTGTTTTAAGCATGAAAAACAAAAAATACCTACCAGAAAAATCGGTTTGTTTCACTTAAATCTATTTATAAAACATTAGATCGTAATGATTGCCAAACAAAAAAGCAGCTCTTTACGGAGCTGCTTTTTAATCTTTTTATAATTATCAATAACTTATACTTTATTGCGTTTATATTTGAGTAATCTCTAGAACTACACTCGTTTCTACTTTTGATGAAGAAACTCTTAATCCTACATTCATTAAATAATCTCCAGTATACGATTCTCCTGATTCTTCAAGAGTTTTCTTTGCTTCCGGCATTAAATTAATTTCCTCAACTTTATAACTTTTGTTTGGATCTAATCCTTGAAGACGAACTAAATTATACTGGGGATCGTAAAGCGGATACAAGGTATAAGAAAACAAAACTGCTTTACTTTTTGCATTATCAACATACATTAAAACTGCACGGCTTTCATCATACGGCGATACAATTCGGTACATGTCACCATGCCAGATTACAGGACTCAATCGCTTATAATTTGCAACTGCATCTTGACAGTATTTCAATTCATTTGGTTTCAGTTCTTTTACATTAATATCAAAACCTAACTTGCCCATCATAGCTACATCGGTTTTAAATTTGATCGACTGATTTCCCCACGATGTTACGTGATTACAAATTGAAAAGGCTGGAAAAAACTGCGAATAACCCCATTGAATAAATACTCTATTAAATGGATCTGTATTATCACTTGCCCAAAACTCAGTAAAATATTTCAGAAGCGCATAATCTGTTCTTCCTCCGCCGCCAGCGCAAAGCATCATTGGCAGATTTGGATATTTTGTTTTAATCCTGTCTAAAACTTTATAAAGTCCATTGGTATATTCAATAAACAAATGTGACTGCTGATTTTTTAAATACGCAGAATATGCATTGGTCATCATTCGATTGCAATCCCATTTAAAAAATGCTACACCAGAATTTGTCTGCATAACATCGTCTACTGTTTTAAAAACAAAATCCTGTACTTTCGGGTTGCTTAGATCTAAAACCAGCTGACTGCGATAATAACTTTCGGGTCTATTTGGAAGCTTTAAAACCCAATCCGGATGCTTCTCGTATAATTCACTTTTAGGATTAACCATTTCGGGTTCAATCCAAATACCAAACTTTACTCCTGTTTTCTCTGCTTCTTGAATTAAGAAACCAATACCATTTGGCAATTTAGTTTTAGTAGCCTGCCAGTCTCCTAACCCTGATTTATCGCCGCTTCGCGGATATTTATTTCCAAACCAGCCATCATCCAATAAAAACATATCGACACCAAGCGTTTTGGTATCAGCAAACATATCTGTTAATTTTTTTTCATCAAAATTAAAAAAGGTTGTTTCCCAATTGTTCAATAAAGTCAATCGAGGTTTTTCACCATCTTTTATACCATATTTCCCTGCCCATTTGTGCAGGTTTCGACTCGCTTGTCCTTTACCTTTATTCGAAAAAGTATAGATAAATGACGGAGTTGTAAATACTTTTCCTGGTTCAAGACTGTATTCTGACGCAAACGGATTAATTCCTGAACTTATTCTAAGTGAGTTTTTATTATCTAATTCAAAAGCAAGTTTAAAATTCCCAGACCAAGCAATCGTTCCTGCCACAATTTCTCCTGAGTTTTCTTCTGCTTTCGAATTAAGAGACAAGAAAAAAACAGGTGTTTGATACATATTAGTGCGAACTCCCAATTTTGAATCGATAACTTTTGTGCCGCTAGTTAATTCCGTTTCCAGCATTCGTGCCTCTTTGGCCCAGTCACCGTGAAATTGAGTTAACCAATAACGATCAGCATCAAAATGAAGCATTGAAGAGGCATAATTGTATAACATTATTGGTTTCTTTTCGTGATGCACAATTTCCGTCCATTGTTCAACAATATTCTCATTATAAAAAGCCTTATAATGCAGCGTCACTTCTACTGGATATACTTGATCTTTTAATTTTATAATGGTTTCTGTTGTATTGTCATCTATTTTATCGACACGATGGCTCACATAAGTTAACTCTAAAGATGCATTTCCGTCGTTATGAGTTACGCGTATAGCAGATTCGAACAAATTATCAGTTCCATAAGTTGGGTACGCCAAATGCCTCAAATTATTCAATGGATTTCCGTCATTTATTACAAATGATTTTGTGTTTTCTTTTGAAAGTGCATCATATCCAGAATTTCCGTTAAGCTTTGCTCCTAAGTAAGTTTGATACAGTAAGCCATTTTTTCCTGCTTTTAAAATCAAAGCCGAATTTTGTGTTTCAATCTGTATTTGTTTCTCTTGTGCGCCAGCTTTATAAACTAAAGCAGTAAGCACTAATAAAAAGATTATTTTTTTCATAAAAGGTAGTTGGTAGTTATAAGTAGTTATTATTATAAGAATTGAAATCTCATTTTGGTTTTATGCTTGTAAAGTGTAATCTAAGCAACAACTGCATCCTATTTTATAATTGAATCAACAGGTATTAACTTGAGTTCTTGCATTATATAATTCACAATAAACTATATTGTTTTTTCTGTTTCTATTATTTATTTGTGAAAAATGAAATTCAAAAATATTACAATCACATTCACAAACATACTAGTACCTACCAGTTTCTTTTTAATAAATGCTGCACTCTGAAAAATAATCTTGGTTTGAAATAATTTAAGAATGCTAAAAAATCATCATTTTACTGAAAACTCGATCGATAATAAGGATTTTAAAAAAGCAGTTTGAACGATCTCACTCAAGATGTAAGAAGCCAGAAAAAAAACCTACCAGTAAATTGAGTTTTTTTTACTCGTTTTAAATAACAGAAAAACAAATAGAGGTTAACAAACTGATAATGCATAAGTTTCAACCGTTTTAAGTCTAAAAAAACAAATTTTAAAGTGAACTGACACAATTTAAAACAAGCTTATTCTTACACCAATTTAACTTTTTGATACTGGTATGGTTCAAAAATTAGAAAAATTGGAAACAATCGTAAAACTTAGCAAATTTTTTTTTTGATACTATATTATCCATTTTTTCAAAAAACGAGCTGCTGTTTTTTACTCCATTCTAAAGAGACAAAAATTAGTGTTTCCGCTTTTAGATTAGCTGTGAAATATTTTCACCTATAAAAATAATCAGCAAATTCCGTCATTCTAGCTCCTTTCCTGTTTTATGACTTATATTCATATATTATCCACTTTTTTTTCATATTACACTAAATTATGATAATATTTTAAACATATCGCAAACAAACTGGTAGGTACTGGTATGAAAAAATACAGAAACCTTTATAATTTTGATTTTCAATTTTATCTCTTTCTGTAAACAATCTGCACTACTCTATGCATTTCTGTTTGTTTTCTTAAAATGAAAACGAAGGATATTATGAACTAGAACCAGAGAGTACATTACTAACCAAAAACCGTTTTTACAAATGAAATTTTTAATCAAAGACAAACCAACAAACGATTGGCTTTCTTCTGAGTTTTGGAAGACTGCCAAACTAACATCTGGATTGCTGATCGCGATGACTTTACAAGTTTCGGCAGCAACAGAATCAAAGAACGCTTCATTTTTTTCGAAGTTAAACAGTACTTCAATAAAAGGAAATAGCAGCACAGAATCTATTCTGCCGATTTCTGAAATGACAAAAATCTCTTTTTTAGCTGCAGAACAAAAAACTATAAAAGGAAAAGTAACTGGAACAAAGGGAGAACCGCTTCCAGGTGTTAACGTTATTCTAAAAGGAACAAAAATTGGAGTCACTACAGACTTCGACGGAAATTTTACGATTGAAGTTCCTGACTCAAACAGTATTCTTGTCGTTTCATTTACAGGCTTTGTAACTAAAGAAGTCAGTGCTGCAAATGCCGCGAATATTCAACTAGAAGAACAAAATCAAACTCTAAATGAAGTCGTTGTTGTTGGATATGGTACTCAGAAAAAAGGATCAACAACTGGCGCTATTTCATCAATCAAAGGAGCTGTATTAACACAAAATGCATCGGCAAACGTTTCAAATGGAATTGCCGGTCGTATGTCTGGTGTTATTGCAAACAATCGTTCTGGAAGACCTGGCGATGACAGCTCGACTTTATTAATTAGAGGATTCAACTCATTTGGAGGCGGTACAAGTCCGTTGATAGTCGTAGATGGTATTCCTGATCGTGATCTAAATAGGATAAATCCTGATGATATAGAATCAGTTACTGTTTTAAAAGATGCTTCGGCAGCAATCTACGGTGTTCGATCTGCAAACGGGGTAATTTTGGTTACTACAAAAAGAGGTAAAGTTGGCGCTCCAACTATAAAAGTTGACGGATCGTATGGCATTCAGCAGTTAACGAGAATAGATGAAAGGGTTAACTCGTGGCAGTATATGACGTATTACAATGAACTTAATGCTAACAAAGGTACAACACTTCCTTATACGCAGTCTGATATCGATAAATACAAAGCGGGCAATGATCCTAATCATACCAGTACAGACTGGTTACGACAAACGTATCGAAAAGATGCTCCTCAATCAAACGTTTCTCTTTCTGTAAATGGAGGTAACGATCAAGTGAAGTATTTCTTTTCTGGGCAATATCTAAACCAAGAAAGTAATCTTAGAGAAAGTGACGAAAGATACAGACAGTTTAATTTGAGATCTAATATTGATGTCAATATATCTTCAAACCTGAAAGTTAACCTTGATATTGCTACTCGAAAAGAAGACAGAAATTATCCTGCGGTAAGTATGTCAAGCATTATGCACGAAACTGTCAGCATGTATCCGTTCATTCCGGCATACTGGAAAAATGGTTATCCTACTTCGGGAATTGCAAATGGAAGAAACCCAATTTTAATGTCTTCTCCAGCTGCCGGTTACGATAAGGTTTTAAACTTAATTGTAAACCCAAAAATAGGATTTGATTTAAAATTACCTAAAATTACTGAAGGTCTTTCCTTAAATGGTTATGCTGCATTTGATTACAATGTTAGAAGCCAAAAAAAATTCACTAAACCGTGGGATGCTTACTCGTACGATAAAACAAATGATAGTTACAACAATGTAAAAAACAGCACGAGTATTACAAGTGTTTATCAGAATGAACAAATTACAAATCAAAATACTTATTTCATAAAATTAGCATACGATCGCAAATTCAACAAACATGGTTTTAATGCTTTTGTTGGATATGAGCAGAATACAACTGACAAAACGGAAACTTCTGCTTATAGAAGAGACTTATTGAGTGATCAATTAGATCAAATTTTTACTGGAAGCACCAAAGGGCAAAATGCAACAGGCGGCGCTTATCAAGACGGAAGGGAAAGTTATTTAGGGCGTGTTGCTTATAACTATGACAATAAATATTTTGCTGAATTTTCTGCACGTTACAATGGATCATTTAATTTCCCGTCTTCAACACGCTGGGGAATGTTTCCTGCAGTATCTGCAGGTTGGAAAATATCTGAAGAACCTTTTTTCAAAAACAACATAAAAGCAATCGATCAGCTTAAAATAAGAGCTTCTTGGGGAAAAATGGGTAATGATGACTTGAGCGAATGGATTAATGGTGTATTTTATCCAAACCAATATCTTTTCTTGACAAGATATCAGTTAACTACAAATCAACAGAATTACACTTATTTTGGTTCAGATTATACCTTAAACAATAGTATATATCTTTCGTCTACACCAAATCCTAATATTACGTGGGAGATTCAGAACTCAACAAATATTGGTTTTGATTTTGCTTTCTTAAACAACAAATTGACGGCAACTTTTGATTATTTCAGCAACAAAAGATCTGATATTTTAGCAGCAAGAAACGCATCGGTTCCTTTATTCACAGGATTAGCACTTCCTAAAGAAAATATTGGAGAAACGGTTAACAGAGGTGTTGACTGGTCGATAAATTATGGTGATAACAGTCATAACTTTAAATACAATGTAGGTTTTAATCTTACTTATGCACAGAGTGAGGTATTATTTCGTGACGAAGCTTCAAACATTCCTGAATGGCAAAAATCAACTGGAAAAGCAATCGATTCTTGGTTAGTTTATCAAACAAACGGTATTTACCGCACACAAGCAGATGTTGACAATTCGGCTCATTTTGAAGGTGCTAAACCTGGAGATATTTGGGTAAAAGATACAGATGGCGACGGCAGCATAACATCTAATGATAAAGTTAGAATTCCAGAATCAGCTACGCCAAAAATTGCTTACGGTATTCCGATGAGAGCAGAATACAAAGGTTTTTCAATCGACTTACTTTGGACAGGGCAGTCACAGGCTAAACAAATGATTCTTCCGCAAGGTCAAGGAGCAATTGTAGCACCGCCAACATGGTTATACAATGACAGATTTACAGCAGATAATCCTAATTCTAAATATCCTGCAGCTTTCAATGATTCAGATAATAGAAATAATATTCCAGCTGATTTCTGGTTAAGAGATGCTTCTTTCTTTAGATTAAAATCATTAGAAATATCTTATGTATTACCAGAAAAAGCACTTTCTAGATTTGGAGTTTTGAATATGAGATTTTATGCAGGAGGAACTAATATATTTTCTATTGATAATATGAAAAAATACAACAGAGATCCTGAAACTAATAATACTACGGGAGTTAATTACCCTCAAACCCGCATCTACAGAGTGGGCGTAAGTATCGAACTATAATGCTGCAACCAAAAAAATATTTAGACATGAAAAATTATAAAATCAATAAACTAATAGATATGAAAAAGAAGGTATTTATCCTTACTTCTTTTCTTATGATAATTACCTCTTTCACTTCTTGCAGTGAAGATCCGTTAGACAAAGTTCCGTTAGACTCTTATACCGATGCAACGGTTTGGAATGATTTGAAACTTGCTGAAGCTTTTGCAAACAATCTATATACTGTTTTACCTAGTACACAGCACAATTGGAACAATAGAACAAATAGAAGCTGGATTTTATCGACTGCTTGTGACGAAGCTTTTAATAATTTTAACGATTATGATATTTGGACTTTAAATTCAGGAGCTCTTACACCTGATAACGCAAATGATTTTGATATCTGGAAACCAACATATGCTACAATTCAAAATTGCAACATCTTTTTATCTCGAATTGATAAGGTTCCGGGAGACGATGCCACTCGCAACAGATTAAAAGGTGAAGTAATTTTTTTAAGAGCTTATTCTTATTTTAAATTAATAAGCGATTATGGAGGAGTTCCGCTTATTACGGTTCCTTTTGATCTGAATAGTAATTTTAAAGTTGATCGCAGCAGCTATGATCAATGTGTTGATTTTATTGTAACAGAGTTAGACAAATCTGCTGAGTTACTGCCTTTAACTGCTACTAGTCTAGGAAAAATCACAAAAGGTGCCGCACTAGCCATCAAATCAAGAACGTTACTTTATGCAGCAAGTCCGCAATGGAATACTTCTAATGATTTAAACAAATGGAAAAAAGCATCTGACGCCGCAAAAGCGGTTATGGATTTAAATCTTTATCAGCTTTATGATAAAAAGTACGAAGATCTTTTTACAACCGATAATTCTGAAATTATCTGTTCTCGTTTGTCTAGTAAAGATCCACAATGGAGCGCTTTTAACGGTGTAGAAATGTTTAATTCTCCAAGTGGTTTTCACGGCTGGGCAAATTTTGCGCCAAGTCAAAGTCATATCGATGCTTATGGAACTGCTGACGGAAAAGACATTTCTGATCCAACATCTGGTTATAATCCTCAAAAACCATATGTAAACAGAGATCCGCGTTTTTATAAAAACATTGTGTACGATGGACGTGCTTATGGAAAACCAGAATTTTTTAAAGATCGCTATGATGTTGGAAGTTCAAATAAAGCTGAATTTTACGAAGGCGGATTAGATTCTCCTCAAGGATGGGATACTTGGAATGCCAGTAAAACACGTTATACCTTCCGCAAATATTGTGATACAACCTACAATTATAATAGTGAAACACAAACGAACAAAGCTTGGATTATTTCTCGTTTAGGCGAAATTTACCTTAACTATGCCGAAGCACAATTTAAACTTGGTAATGAAGGCACAGCGATTCAATATCTAAATGTGATAAGAAAACGTGCAGGAATAACAATTCCGCTAGCAGGTTTAACTGGTACTTCTTTAGAAAAGAAAATTCGCAATGAAAGACAAGTCGAGTTATGTTTGGAAGGATTCCGCTACTACGATGTTCGCCGCTGGAAAATTGCCGAAGACACCGAAAACAAGCCTTTGATGGGAGTTGTTATTACGAAAAACAGCGACGGTTCAAAAACATATACGTACACAAAAGTTCAAGAGAGAATTTTCAAACCTCAGCATTATTTATTACCTATTCCAAGAGATGAAACTAATAGAACAAGTTTGGCTCAAAATCCGGGTTATAATTAAAAATCGATACTCCCCCAAAGTATCGTTTATTTAAAACTGAGAAACTGCAAACCCACTTTATTTGTTGTGTGGGTTTGCTTTTAAATTTCAATTCTACCATGTTATTTTATTCTAAAAGTAATCCAAACAGAAAACAGCCAAATGAAAAATGTACTTATAATTACTGCTCTAAATTGCTTTTTCTTTTTTAATGGATTTGGTCAAAATACTGCAACTTTCAAATCTACAGATCCAGCAATTGAACTGGCTTTTGAACGTGCAAAAAAAATGGCTTTAAGTTATAAAGGAAATTCAAACGATCCTGCAGGTCCTTGGTATGAAGCTGCACTTCCTGCACGATCTGCTTTTTGTATGCGAGATGTATCACATCAAAGTATTGGTGCTGAAATACTAGGATTAAATAAAGAAAATAAAAATATGCTTTCTTTATTTGCACAAAACATTTCTGAAAATAAAGACTGGTGTTCGTATTGGGAAATCAACAAATACGGAAAACCTGCGCCTGAGGATTATAGAAATGATAAAGAGTTCTGGTACAATCTAAACAGCAATTTTGATGTCATTTTTGCGTGCTGGCGCTTGTATCTATGGACTGGTGATGAAGCTTATATCAAAAATCCAGAATTTGAAAACTTTTTCGAAAAATCGGCAACGAACTATATTGAACGCTGGGTATTAGATTCAGACTCATTATTATCCAGACCTGAATTTCCAAATGCTGGTGTTTCATTTAATATAGAAGACGATTTCCAAAGATGCCGAGGACTTGCTTCTTATTCTGAAGGAATTCCAGGGTTAAAAATGGGAGTTGATTTGGTGGCAGCAATTTACCGCGGATTGTCAACTTACGCTGCTGTTTTAAGACAAAAGGGAGATTTTCAAAAAGCAGAATTCTTCGAGAAAAAAGCTGCAAAGTACCAACAGCAAATAGAACAAATTTGGTGGGATGATTTAACTTCAACTTACAATGTTATTTATACTGCTGACGGGAAATTCAGCAAAGACGGAGGTGAACTCTTTTTACTATGGTTTGATGCCTTAAATGACAAAACCCGAATTAAAAAAACAATCGAGCATATTGTTTCGCAAAAAACAAATGTCGAGAGTTTATCTTATCTCCCCTTTTTATTATATAAATATGGTTTTGAGGATAAAGCTTATCAATATATTTTACACTTGACTGATCCTGAAACAAAAAGAAGAGAATATCCTGAAGTTTCATACGGCGTAATTGAAGGCGTTATACATGGCTATATGGGAATTGAGCCAGATGCTTTAAACAAAAGAGTAACTACTTTACATCGTATAAAAAATGGAATTGCATCTCAAGTAGATAATTTATCTGTTTTAAACACTGTATTGTTTGTAAAACACGAAAATCAAAAAACAACAGTTCAGAACAAAGGAAATATTACGATACAATGGCGGGCAATGTTCTCTGGAAATTATGATACGCTGTTTGTAAATAATAAAAAAATTACCGCCAAACATGATAAAGATGTTATGGGAAATGTATGCTCTTTTGTTGATGTCTCCGTAAATTCAGGACAACAACTAAGTGCATCTTTTAAATAATAACTTAGCAAAAGCAATATTTATCAAAACGACAACACATACAAGTACTACTAACACGATAGATAAAACTTTTGGCGGTAATTATCCAACAGAATAAGCAGCCTGAAAAATGGCTTTTTGCCCCTTATAGAAATTAAAAAACAATTGTAATGAAGAGATTATTTACCAAAACCCGAAAACATTTTTTATTTGTCGCAGCCGCACTTTGTTTTTTTACCAGTAAGCTCTTTTCACAAGAAGAGCGCCGCTGGCAGATTGACAAAGACGGGGCTATTTCTTGGCAGATAAACAACAATATTCCGCATAAAGATCATATCGAAATGAGTGGTAAAAAAATCTCCTGCGTATTACGATATGGTGTTGCTGCAGACGGAACGTTTCAGGCGACCCGCAGTTTGGTTTGGCCAATGCTGAGAACCATCCCAAATAATACCCATGCCAGTTTTACGCGTCAGCTTGCGCAAGATGCTTTTGATTTGGTGACGGTGAATTACAAACCTATTGCTTCAGAAAAAGTCACTTCATTAACGCTGAACGGAACATTATTAGTTAAAAGTAAATCGGGTAATACTCTCGAATTAACGAGACAATTTTTCCCGTCAACAACCTTATCTGGATATTGTGAAATTTATACCATTAAGAATATTTCTAATAAAACTTGTGTTATAGAGATTCCAAAATCAAATGCCATTTACACATCAGATCCCGCAAAAGGAACTGAAGGAAGTTATAATTTGCATGTAGATCTTTTTAATCACGGAAATTTTAATCTGCAGACAAATGAAACAATTCGTTTTTCTGTTTTCTATTCGGCAGGTAAAACAAACGAACAAGTTCCAGTTGTAAACATTGAAGAAGAAAAAGATAAACGCTTAAAATTAATCCAGGAAATTTGGGATAAACTCATTATAGAAACACCTGATGAAGTTTTGAATACAGAATTTGCTTTTGCCAAAATCAGAGCTTCTGAAAGTATTTTTGAAACTAAAGGCGGACCTATGCATGGTCCTGGAGGAGAATCGTATTATGCCGCTATCTGGGCAAACGATCAGGCAGAATATATTGGTCCTTTCTTTCCGTTTTTAGGATATGAATATGGCAATCAAGCATCGTTAAATGCTTATTTGCAATTTGCTAAATTCATGAACCAAGAATATAAACCTATTCCAAGTTCGATTGTCGCCGAAGGAACTGATATCTGGGATGGTGCCGGTGATCGAGGCGATGGCGCAATGATAGCCTACGGAGCAGCACGTTATGCACTTTCTAAAGGAAATGCAAATGAAGCTAAACAATTATGGCCATTGATTGAGTGGTGTTTAGAGTATTGTCATAGAAAACTAAATTCTGATGGTGTTGTAACTTCTGATTCTGATGAACTCGAAGGACGTCTTCCTGCTGGAAAAGCTAATCTTAATACTTCTTCTTTGTATTATGATGCTCTTAACTCTGCTGTATATTTAGGCGAAGCTTTAGGCAAAGACAAAACGCAGCTGAAAAATTATAAAACTGAGGCTGAAAAATTAAAAATAGCTATTGAAAAGTATTTTGGAGCTAAGGTAGAAGGTTTTGAAACTTATAAGTATTACAAAGAAAATGATGTTTTAAGAGCCTGGATTTGTACTCCGCTGACAATGGGAATTTATGATCGAAAAGTGGGAACTATAGATGCTTTGTTTTCTCCAAGATTATGGACAAAAGACGGTCTTGCCAGTATTGCCGGTGATAAAATATTTTGGGACCGCTCGACTTTATATGCTTTAAGAGGTGTATTGGCAGCGGGAGAAACGGATAAAGCACTGGATTTTTTACATTATTATTCGAACCGTCGTTTGTTAGGAGATCATGTTCCGTATCCTGTAGAAGCTTATCCTGAAGGAGATCAGAGACATCTTTCTGCCGAAAGCGGTTTATACTGTAGAATTTTTACAGAGGGATTATTTGGCATTCGTCCTACTGGTTTAAGCAGTTTTGATTTTACACCGAGGCTTCCAAAACCTTGGCCTGTTATGAAACTGCGTCAAATACATGCTTTTGAAAAAGATTTTGATATTACTGTTGAAAGAGTGAATAAAGAATTGAAAGTAACCCTCTCTAATGGAAAAAAAATAGTATTTACCAAACTGATTAAAGACGGAAGTACAATTAATATTCCTCTTAAATAAGACGATAGTTTTTACAAAAAAGGAGCTTCAAAAATATTGAAGCTCCTTTTATTTTTTTTTCTTACATAGATATACTTTGTGCATTTTGCTCTAGTAAAAGCCTCCTTTCAGAAGCCAAAATCTATCAGTATTATATATTAAAATACTTTTACATACTGGATTATTTATACAAAATATAATACTGTTTTATATAAGTCATTTGGCTGAATTTCTGTTGTTTCTGCGTTCAAAACTTCTGTTTGAATAGTATCATTTTTTGGTTGGGCAGCATTTTTAAAATATACCTTCAAGTCATTAACAATTCCCCTTTTTGTTTGGTAACCACTTAGCGCTACCAAATCATTAATCTCTTCTAGACCAGCTACATTGCTATACAATAATTTATCAAATAAACAAACTAAAGCAATTGTTCCTTTCTTTTCCAGCTTCAAAAATTCAACCAATTCTTGATGGCTGTAAACTACAAATATTGATCTGTTTAAACCTTGAGATTTCTGTTTTTTACTATTCAAAAATGAATCTTGCGTAAATTTAAATTCATCCGCAAAATTATTTTTAAACATTTTTAAAAACAATCCTTTATCGTCCCTTACTAAAACTTGTATCTTTTCCATCGTCAATTTCTTTACAATTAATACTCCCTAAACTGAGCTGATTACAGCTCATCAAAATTTCATTTTAGGTTTCGTATTTGTTTTTCTTTTTTGATTTATATAACCTTGATAAACAAAGACAAAAGTATTTCACTTCAAAATTAAACACCTCCACAATAAGACATAAAAACCTCATAATAAGACTTTTATTCACTACACATTTTAAGGAAATATTTTGTAAACAACGAGATAATCTGATAAAAGCATTGTACTATATTCTTTCAAGAAAAGAATAGAAAATTTAGTATTTAATAAAGTTAAATCGATCAACAAACATTGATCCGATTAATGGTATTGGTTTTCTTTTTTGGTTGACAGCATTAACAATCCCAACTATTAAAACAATCAATACGCCAAAACTTAAAATGGTAAAGAATGTTGAAATTACAGGATTAATTGAAAAGATTGGAATAAAAGCGCTGCCTAATACTGCACTGAAAACACCCAACCCAAAGGACTGTTTTAGATGATATTGTGCAAATGAAGATCTTCCTCCATTATGATAAACAAGAAAAGAAATTACCCATCCTACAAGTGTTAAGTAACTAATTATTGATATGGTTTTCCGGCTCATTCTTCTCTTGTTTATCTAGATTTTTTTAAATTTTTAATTAATTATATTTTATAGTTTCGTGATTATAAATTCACTTCTTCTATTCATTTGATGTTGTTCTTCGGTACATTTTACACCATCAGAACATTCATTTACAAGTTGAGTTTCACCATAACCTTTACCTGTTAATCTGTTTGGTGAAATACCGTTTTTTACCAGCCATTTAATTGTTGATTTGGCTCTTCTGTCAGAAAGTTTTTCGTTGTACGCAGCTGTTTGACGGCTGTCTGTATGCGAACGAATATCTATTTTCATTGTTGGATATTGATTTAATACATCTAGAATTTTCACCAAATCCAAGGCCGCTTCTGGACGAATATCTGATCCATCCAAATCAAAATAAATCATTTTAATATCAAAACATTTCCCTAAATCATCTCCTATTGCAACCTGACATGTAACTTTATCCAGCGAAATTGGTAAATACGTTTTTCCTGTTTCTGTTCCAATCGATGTACGAACTTCTTTAGTTGCATAATCTGTTTTTTCAACTCTTACATTATAGCTTTTTCCGCATTCAACAGAAAAACTGTAAAATCCATTTAAATCTGAAATAACAGTACTTTTCAGCACCTGCATATTATCATACAATGAGACTTTGGCACCAGATAAAATAACTCCTGTCTGCGTATCTGTAATAATACCGTTTAACTCCTGAACACAATCCAATTTACGCGTTTCTAAAAACTTATAAATATCATCAGAACCTTGTCCGCCGTCTTTATTTGAAGAGAAGAAACCTCTTCTAGATTTAGTATCAATAACAAATGCAAAATCATCTTGAGGAGAATTGATATCAGCTCCTATATTTTTAATATTTGTTATTTCATTCCCGCTTATTTTACCAACAAATACATCTAAACCGCCAAGTCCAGGATGACCATCTGAAGCAAAATAAATTTCGTTATCAGCTGTTATAAACGGAAAAGTTTCTTTTCCTTCAGTATTAATTGTTTTACCTAAATTCTCTGGAGAACCATAACCACCGTTTCCATTAATACTTACTTTATAAATATCTGACTGCCCAAATGTTCCCGGCATATCAGATGCAAAATACAAGGTTTTTTCATCAGAACTTAAGGCTGGATGCGCCGTACTGTAAGTATCACTATTAAATGGAAGTTCAATAATGTTCGTCCATTTGTTATTTTCAAAAGTTGCTTTGTATATTTTGATTAAAGTAGTTTTATTACCATCTTTTCCTTTTTTGCCGTCAATAAAATTGTTTCTTGTGAAATAAACCGTTTTCCCATCTTTTGTAAAAACCGGCGTCGATTCGTTGAATTTAGAATTGATTTTAGATTTTATTTTTTCGGGTTTATTTGGATTAAAATCTGCATCAATATCAGCTTGATAAAGATTTGTAAAATGTTCACCTGTCCATGTGTCAAATTCTGAGAAAGCGAGCAAAACAAAGAACCAAGACTGAACAAAAACAAAGCAAAAATAAAGACTTTTTTGGTGCCAAATTTATCCGATAAAAAGCCGCTTACCGGCATAAAAAGCGCCAGTGTTAAAACATAACTAATAATTGCATTTTGCATATCGAGCGGAGACTCATGCAGATCTTTAGCAATAGAAGGCAGCGAAGTATTCAAAATTGTTGAATCAAGCATCTGCATAAAAATAGAAGTCGCTAAAATAATGGGTAACACTTTTTTTATCGCTTCACTGTTTTGCTCTGTAGTTACTGTCATCATTCTTCCGTTTAGGCTTGAACTCTTTTGTTTTATTCTTTCTGAAAAAAGTTTGACAACCAAACTTCTATTTCATCCTATGAATAAAGATACAAAAAACATCCTTGCGCATCGTAGACTACTTTTCATAGCCACTTTATTTGCTGCTTTATCTGCCACAACTCGAGCGATAGCGAACAGGCGAAGCAATTACACGAATTATTTTTATTTTATGCAGATTTAGGAGGTTTAATTTGTGGAAATTCGTGTAATTAGCGGCAAACTATTTTTATTTGTTGATTTGTCTCCAAATTTTGGTGCTAAAGTCATCTTTATACATTAACCTGTTTGTTCTTGTTGGATTTACGCGATTGGTCAGAATAATCAAAAACCGGTTAGTATCCCGATTCATAAAGAAAAAAGTTCCTGTAAAACCCGTATGTCCAAAATCATTCGCTTTAAAAAACTCATCTGGTTTACGTTTATCAAAACCAAGTCCGCGGTAAATTCCCTCTTTGGCAAGAGGAGAATCTGTAAATTCTTTTACCACTTTTGAATTTAAAATTTGTTTTCCTTTATAATTTCCATTGTTCATAAGCATTTTGCAGATAACAGCAATCGATTCTGCATTTGCAAACAAACCTGCATTACCAGAAACACCGCCAAAAATAGCAGCAGCTTCGTCATGAACATATCCTTTAATAGTGTCTTTTCTAAAAAAATTATCTAATTCAGTTGGCATTACATTTTCTATCGAAGTCCATTTTAGCGGATTATATCCAATTTTCGAAATTCCTAATTCAGTATAAATTTCATTTGTCAATTGATCTAATTTTGAACCTGTTTTTGCTTCGATCATTTGTTTTACCAAAAGCAAGTTTAAATCGCTGTACAAATATTTTCCTCTCGGATTTGTATTTGCCTTCGCAATCCTTTCATAAACAGACGGATAAAATTCTGGATTCAGCCACATGTTTTTATAAATCTGAATCCAATTTTGCTTTGGCTCAAAAACAAGATATTTTGAATCGTAAACGATGTTTTTGTTTACATACATATTATCAAAAGACTCAACATATTGCTCGGATTTTTTACTGCTCAATAAAGGCGAATTATCTGGTGTAGAAAGCAAGGCTTGATAAAAAGTGATACTTGGCGTTAATCCAGAAGTATGCGTTAGTAATTCAAAAAGCGTTAAATCGGCAATTACAGTGTTTTTATAAAACGGAACAATTTTACCTACTTGGTCTGTAAGCTTTATTTTGTTTTCTCCAACCAAACGCATGGTAACAAGCGTTGCTCCTAAAACTTTAGACATCGAAGCTAAATCGAAAACATCGCCTGTTTTTACTAATTGTTTTTTAGTATAATCATGATAACCGTAATTTTTGGATATCAAATTAAAATCTCCTGTGCCTACGATAATCTGTGCTCCCGGAAAAAAACCTTTTTCAAGGGCATGATTCATCATCGAGTCGATATAAACTTCGTTTCGTTCTACTTTTACCGACTCAAGTTTCTGTGCTTGTATCGTACCTAAGGAAATCAGAAAAACAGTAATCAGTAATACACTTTTTCTCATTATTTTATTTCTTTATAAATTCGACTGGAGCACTTTCTGTCTGCGTCTGACTTAAAGCGGAAACAGCATATACATAATTTTCTAAAGCAGCATTTGGAACTTCTAATTTTACGGCTGTTGTTACATAATAAATATTTACAGCATTAGAAAAATCGGTTATCTTACCTTTTGGAAATCTATAAATTACGTATTTCTTATCATTAATTCCTGCTTTCCATGTAAGTGTTGCTTTATCACCTTTTTGAGCAATCACAGCATTTGTCGGCGGTTGCGGTTTTATTCTTGTAATTCTGTTCGCTTCGGGCGTTAAGGCAATGTATTTGTATTGTTTTTCGATAAGAGCATTTCTTAATGTATCTCCTTTTTTAAGAAATGAGTTTGCTGTAAAATGCATCGAACCATCTATTTGAGGCATCGTACGAATCATTTCAATCTGTTTTACAATTTGATCTGGACTTCTCCATTCTGGTTCTTTTGCCGTTTTTGAAATTTTATAATCGCCGTGTCCAATATACACATTAGTTCCATATTTGTGCGCTGCCCACCATTTTGCCAAAACTTCAAAATTAGCTCTGTCAAAACCAATGTGCCAATACAATTGCGGTGTTATATAATCGATCCAGTTTTCTTTCTGCCATTTCAAGATATCGGCATACAAATCGTCATAATTAGTCGCTCCTGCTCTGGTATCAGAACCATCTGAATCTTTTGCAATATTTCGCCACACGCCAAAAGGTGAAATTCCGAATTCAACTTCCGGTTTATTAGCAATTATGGTATCTCGAATTTGTTTGATGATTAAATCGACATTGTCTCTTCTCCAATCGTCTTTATCTCTAAATTGTCTTGGCTCTTTTGCAAAAGCTTTTTCATCTGGAAACTCTTGTCCCTCGATTTTGTATGGATAAAAATAATCGTCCATATGTATCGCTTGAATGTCATAATTTCGAACTATTTCACCGACTACCGAAGCAACAAAATCTCTGGTTTCTTTATAACCCGGATTAAAATATCTCGATTTCCCATACGTCAAAAATAATTCTGGTTTCTTAAAATACAAATGAGTTTTAGCCAACACTTCTTTAACTGTATCTTTTTGTACACGATACGGATTTAGCCAAACATGAACATTCATTCCTCTTTTTCCCGCTTCATCAATCATCATTTGCAGCGGATCAAATCCTGGAGCAACGCCTTGAGTTCCGGTTATCCAATGCGATGCTGGTTCTTTTGTCGATTTATAATAAGCGTCGGCAGTTGGGCGAATTTGAAAAATTACAGTATTCAAATTATTAGATCGTAAATTATCCAAAATGGTAATCATTTCAGATTTCATCTGCTTGTCTGATAATCCTGGTTTAGATGGCCAGTCGATATTATCTACAGTCGATATCCAAGCGGCACGCATTTCTCTTTTTGGTGATTCCTGACTGAAAGTTTTCGTTTGAAACAGCAGTATCAGCATTAAAATTTTTAGACTTTTCATAAGTACTATTTTGGGTTATTTAGTATAGTTTGTATTTATCGTTGAAAAATTTAACCGCAATCCCGATAACTAACGGGGTTAAAAATTCACACAAAGTTCGTTAAGTTATGTTTAATTTGTCTTTTAATCTTTATGCATTTTTTCTCTCGCAGATTTGCCAGATCAAGCAGATTTTAATTTGTTGAAATTCGTGCAATTAGCGGCAAACAAAAATCCTTTTAATCCTTTTAATCAGTGGCTGTTTTTTCTCTCGCAGATTTGGCAGATCAAGCAGATTTTAATTTGTTGAAATTCGTGCAATTAGCAGCAACAAAAATCCTTTTAATCCTTTTAATCAGTGGCTATTTTTTTTACACAGATTTGGCAGATCAAGCAGATTTGATTTATTGAAATTCGTGCAATTAGCGGCAAACAAAAATCCTTTTGATCCTTTTAATCAGTGGCTATTTTTTTTTACACAGATTTTGCTAAATTAATTCGTGACTAAAAAACCTAACAGGTTTTGAAAACCTGTTAGGATAACCAACCAAAATTTATGCGCTCTTTTTTATTTTACAAAATCACAACACACAATCTCTTACTTAACTTTTATTTTTCTCATTGAAAAAATTATTAAAGAACAACAATTGAAACTTTAAAGAGTTTTCCCAATATTCTATGTTATGCTGCCCGGGACGCTCGATATAATCGTGATTTATTTTTAACGCCAGCATTTTTTTATTCAGTTCGCGATTTACATCGATAAAAAAATCATCGACACCACAATCAATAATCAATTTTAAATGGTTGTCTTTTACCAAATCAAGCATATTGGTAACCGTATTTTTATCCCAATTTTCAGGAAATTCGGTTATAGAACCAAGTCGCTTTTTGATATCCCACTTTTCAGGAAACGGACGAAAATCTACTCCGCCGCTCATACTTCCTGCTGCACCAAATACATCCTGATGTTTAAAAGACAAATACAAAGCTCCATGTCCACCCATGCTCAAACCAGTTATAGCTCTGGCTTCGCGAGTTGCAATTGTTTTGTACTTTTTATCTATAAAAGGAACTAATTCATTGATTACATAAGTTTCATATTTGAAAGCAGGATCTATCGGACTGTCAAAATACCAGCTTGAATAATTTCCGTCGACACCAATTGCTATAAAACCGTATTGATCAACCTGCCTGCCAACTTCTTTAAAGCTTTTTACCCAAGTTGCATAATTCCCGCTGTATCCATGAAGTAGATACACGACTGGAAACTTCTTTTTGCTTTTTTTATATCCATCAGGAACAATTACACAGGTTTTTATGTTCTTATTCATCGAAGCACTAAAAACTTGAATCGTATCAATTTTAGCCGCTTTCGCAGAAAAAAATACGATTAAAAGAAGTAAAGTACAGATTGCTTTTTTCATAAAACTTGCTATTATTTAACTCATTAAGTTTAATTTATAAAAAAATTATTTCAAACAATCTCTTAAAATTGTTACTGGATGCATTGCTTTTCTATTTGTCCCGTCAAAAATTTGATGACGGCAGCTGGTTCCTGCAGCCGCGATTGCCGTTTTTGAATCGGTTGCACGAATTTTTGGAAACAAAGTATCCTCTCCCATTTGCATACTAATTTCGTAATGTTCTTTTTCATAACCAAATGAACCCGCCATTCCGCAGCAGCCAGAATTGTAAATTGTAACCGTGCTGTTTTTGGGTACATTCAGCATTGCAAAAGAAGCTTCAATGGTGCTTAATGATTTTTGATGACAATGTCCGTGAATCTTTATCGTTTTTTCTGTATCCGAAAATTGTCCAGAATGAATTTTTCCTTTTGCAATTTCTGCTTTAAAAAACTCTTCGACAGTAAAAACATTTTTCGACAGTCTTTCGGCACTTTCTTTATCTTTTGCCAATCGCAGATATTCGTCTCTAAAAGTCAATATTGCCGATGGCTCGATTCCGATTAATGGAATATCTTCAGAAATTAAATCCTTGAAAATATTCACATTTTTATTCGCAATTTCCTGCGCTTCTTCCAAAAAACCTTTTGATAAAAAGGCTCTTCCGCTTTCTTCATGATCTGTAATAATAACTTCGTAACCTAATGCGGTCAGAAGTTCATAAGCATCAATTCCGACTGAGACATCATAATAATTGGTAAACTCATCGCAAAAAAGATATACCTTCCCATTTTTAAATGAATTGGTCTCTGCTTCTTTTTTATTTTTTTCGTACCATTTTTTAAAAGTTTTTGGTGCTAAAAGCGGTACTTGTCTTTTGGGTGCAATTCCCATACTTTTTTTAACCAAAGGTAAATTAGCAACAAAATTGGTCATTGATGGAGCAATGCTTCCAAACTTATTCAGTTTCGAGTTGAAAGCAAAAATTTTATTGCGAACAGAAAATCCGTTTGCTTTTTGATATTGGTATAAAAATTCTGCTTTTAAAGTTGCTACATCAACATTACTTGGGCATTCGCTGGCACAGGCTTTACAGCTCACGCACAACTCAAACACTTTATATAATTCTTCGTGGTCAAATTTATTGTCTTTTTCAGAATGGGTTAGATATTCTCTCAGCGCATTTGCTCTGGCACGAGTCGTATCTTTTTCATTTCGAGTAGCGCGATAACTCGGACACAAAGTTCCTCCCACCGAAGGCAATTTTCGGCAGTCGCCAGAACCGTTGCATTTTTCGGCAGCCCTCAAAATCCCTAAACTATCAGAGAAATCCTGAATCGTTTTAATTTCTGGTTCTACTCTTCCCGCTTCAAAACGAAGATTTTCATCCATTTTAGAAGCATTTACAATTTTTCCAACGTTTAAAATAGTGTTGGGATCAAATGCTTTTTTTATTCGTTTCAGCAGTTCATAGTTTTTATCCCCAATCATAAAAGGCAGAAATTCTCCCCTTAAAATTCCGTCACCGTGTTCACCGCTTAATGAACCTCTGTATTTTTTTACCAAATGCGCGACTTCCGTGGATATATTTCTAAACTGGTGTAATCCTTCTTTTGTTTTTAAATTTATCTTCGGACGCAAATGCAATTCTCCCGCTCCAGCATGCGCATAGTAGATGGCACTTTGTCCGTGTCTTTCCATCATCGCCGCAAAATCGGCAATATAATTTGGCAGATCGCTAAGTTCAACTGCGGTATCTTCAATAGAATCGGCCGCTTTATCATCGCCTACAATACTTCCTAAAAGTCCTAGACCTGCTTTTCGAACCTCATTTACTTTATCAATATCAGCTCCATAAATTTTAGGCAGAGCATAACCAAAATTATTATCTTCAAGATCTTTAATCAAAGCATCAGCCTGCAATTCGGCATCTTCCATACTAATATGTGATCCTACTTCAAGCATAATAACTGCTTTTGGTTCTCCCACAATAAAAAATCTATTTTTAGATTGTTCTCTATTGGTTTTAGTACAATCTAAAATGGTATCATCCATCATTTCGCAAGTGTACAAATGATGTTTCATTGCTGTAACCACAGCTTCTAAACTTTCATGAATCGTATGAAAATGTGCCACAACCATAATACTGTTTGTTGGCGGTAAATCGTCAACTTTCAAAGTAATTTCGGTTGTAAATGCCAAAGTTCCTTCACTTCCGCAAAGTAACTTTCCTAAATTAATTGTACTTTCTGTTCCCGAAAATAATTCTGATTTTAACAGCGCATCAATAGCATAACCTGTATTTCGTCTGTGAATTTCAGGCTTTGGAAATTCTCTATTGATTTCATCCTGATTTTCTTTATTGGAAAGTTCGTCGTAAATCGTTTTGTAGATTTTATTTTCAAGCGAATCGCCTTTTGTCTTCTCTATAAATTCTTCGGAAGACAAATCTTTAAAAACAGCAATACTTCCATCACTTAAAACTGCTTTTATCTCAACAATTTTATCTCGGGTAACGCCATAACGAATCGAGGTTGTTCCTGATGAATTATTCCCCACCATTCCGCCGATCATGCAACGATTTGTAGTTGATGTAGTTGGACTGAAAAATAAACCATAAGGTTTTAAATATAAATTCAATTCATCGCGAATTACTCCGGGCTGAACTGTTATGGTTTTCTTTTCGGCATCAAAAGCGACAATTTTGGTAAAATGTTTCGAAACGTCTACAATAATTCCATTTCCTACAGTTTGACCTGCGAGAGAAGTTCCTGCGGTTCGCGGTGTTATTGAGATATTATGTTGTGAAGCAAAGCGAATGATTTTTACAATATCTTCTTCGGTTTTAGGAATAGCCACAGCTTCTGGCATAATTCTATAAGCAGAAGCATCTGTAGCGTACAGTTTTTTATGAAGATCATCATAAAAAAGAGTTCCTTCCAGCGAATCAGATAATTGTTGTAATTGGAGTAAATCAGGCATTATTTGATAATTGGTTGTTCGAGTAATTTAGAAAGTTGGATACCAAACAGGCTTTAAAAGCCTGTTTGGGTATTGATCCTAATCTTTGTATTTATTAATAATCAAAACGTTTAAAAGCTTCGATAGCTTCGTATTCTGCCAATCCTAATTCATCATATAAAACTGCCGTGTTTTTATTACGATCTTCGGCTCTTACCCAAAATTCTCTCGAATCATTTCCTTGAAACATAACTCGGTCTTTTTGAGATTGATGGTATAAAATGGCATGACGTTTCAACAGTACTTCTGATGGAGAAAGCGGAACGGCCATATCAATTTCATGAATATCCCATTCGTGCCAAGCGCCTCTGTATAACCACAACCAGCAGTCATCCATATATTTCTCAGGTTTCAATTCTTTCAAGGCAGCAAAAATCGCATTTAAACATACTTCATGCGTTCCGTGAGGATCTGCTAAATCTCCTGCTGCAAATACCTGATGTGGCTTTATTCTAGCGATAATTTCTTTTACAATGGCAATATCTTCTGGTCCTAATGGATTTTTCTTGACTTGTCCTGTTTCATAAAACGGAAGATCTAAAAAGTGTGTATTTTCATCTTTTAGTCCGATGTATCTTGTTGCTGCATAAGATTCTCTTCTTCTAATTAATCCTTTCAGTTTTCTAACGTCGAGAGAATCGATTTGATTTTCTGATTTGTTGTTCAAAAACTCAATTACAGATTTAAAATTGATATCATTTGGAAGATTTTCTCCTGCAAAATCGTTGCAAACTTCAGCAAATTTAAGTGCTTCATCGTCTGTAACGGCAATATTTCCAGAGGTTTGATACACAACATGTACATCGTGTCCTTGTTTGATTAATTTTGAAAAAGTTCCTCCCATAGAAATCACGTCATCATCTGGATGCGGACTAAAAAGGATAACTCGTTTTTTAGCTGGATTGGCTCTTTCCGGGCGATGAGAATCATCTGTGTTTGGTTTTCCTCCCGGCCATCCTGTAATAGTATGCTGCAGAATATTAAACATGTTAATATTCAAATCGTAAGCTGAACCTTCCTGAGCCAAAAGATCAGACATTCCGTGATTGTTATAATCTCTGTCTGTAAGTTTTAATATGGATTGTTTAGTTTCTTTACAAAGCCAAACGATTGCTTTACTTTTTAATTCTTCAGTCCAAGTACATTCTCCAACTAACCACGGAGTTTCAAATCGGGTTAATTCTGATGCTGAAAATTTATCTAATACAAAAGTAGCATTTGAATGATTTTGCAGGAAAGTTGCAGGAACTTCTGAAGTTATTTCGCCTTGAATTGTTCTTTTAATTATCGAAGCTTTGTTTTGTCCCCAAGCCATAAGTACAATTCTTTTTGATCTAAGAATTGTAGAAACTCCCATAGTGATTGCTCTTTTTGGAACATTGTCAATACCATTGAAATCAGATGAAGCATCGACTCTTGTAATATGATCTAAAGTAATAATTCTAGTTCCAGAATTGATATGAGAACCTGGCTCGTTGAAACCAACGTGTCCAGTACGGCCAATTCCTAAAAGCTGAAAATCTAATCCGCCGGCATCTTTTATTTTCATTTCGTAATCAACGCAATACTGATTCAGTTCGTCTATTGCAATTGTTCCGTCTGGTATATTTACATTTTCAGGTTTAATATCAATATGATTGAATAGATATTGATGCATGAAATAATGATAACTCTGGCGATTCTCCTTGCTCATAGGATAATACTCGTCTAGATTAAAAGAGATTACCTTAGAAAAACTTAATCCTTCTTCTTTATGCAGACGCACCAATTCTTCATACACTTTTATAGGCGAAGAACCTGTCGCAAGACCAAGTACACACGATTCATTGCTTGCTTGTTTCGATCGTATTAAATCAGCAATTTCATGAGCAACAATTTTTGAAGCCTCAATTGAACTTTCAAAAATTACGTTGTGATTTTTTTCAAATCGGGTTTCTTCAAATTTTCCGGGTATATCGTAAGTCAAAGAAGCATTGGTTTTCATAATCTATTCTATTGGTTAAACTTTTTTGGTTTAACAAATATATACAAAAAACAAACCGATTTCATTATTTTGCGTGATTTAACAAAATAAAATCAAAATAATGCAACATAATGCAAATTAAACAAAGCGAAAAATTAGTTATAATATAAAAACACCTGATTTTCTATATTCCTCCAGCCTTTCATCTTCAGGATCCAATTCTGTAACAATTGTATCTAATTGATTAAGATCGCAAACTACGTGCGGCATCTTAGTATTTAACTTATTTGAAGAAAACATTGAAACAACTCTATCTGAAGCTTCTATCATCGCTTTTTTAACAATTGAAATCTCATATCCAATCTCGGTAAGACCTTGTTTAATATTGATACTGCTGGCACCAATAAAGCAAATGTCGGCTTTAATTTTAGACACAACCTGAATCACATCCATACCAATTGTAACCATTGCGTTTTTTTGCATTTTACCGCCAATAAATATTAAATCAATATTTGGATGTTGTGACAATTGCATTGCGATTGGCAAACTGTAAGTATAAATAGTTGCCTTTAAATCTGAAGGAATTAATTTTGCAAAAACCAAATTTGTACTTCCTCCGCTCATTATAATAACTTGGTCATCATGCAATAAAGATAATGCCTTGGTAACAATTTTTTTCTTTTCTTCTTCCGCAGATATTGCAATATTAAAAAGATCAACAGATTTCTCTGTAACCTGAACAGCTCCGCCATATACCTTCTCCAGCAGTTTTTTACTGTCCAATTCATTCAAATCTCTTCTTATTGTATCTTCTGACAAATCCAGAGCCAAAGCCAAATCTGTGGTGACAACTTTCTGTTCTTCAATGAGCTTAGTCATTATATATTTATGTCTCTCGGCTTTCAGCATATTTTATGAATATTAAAATTCAACACAAATATATCAAATATTTCAATTGCAAGAAGATCTTCTACAGAAAACCGCAATAGTCTGCATTTTGAGAGTTAAAAAATAAAATCAGAAACAATTAACATCTAAAACATGCGTTATTTTGCGGTATTTGAATAATTTTTTGAAAAAAAATACACAATCCCGCATTTATTTGAAAATATTTTCTAAATTTCGCCATTCTAACCAAAACAATTAAGCCAATATGAAAAAAAAGTATTTAGTTCTTTTACTTTTCTTTTTCGGAATACTCGCAGGTTATTCCCAAAATTCAACCGTAAAAGGTAAAGTCACAGATGGTAGTGGAAACTCATTACCGGGAGCAAACATTTTAGTTCAGGGATCTAAGGATCAAACTTCAACAGCTGCCGATGGAACTTTTTCGATAAAAGCACGTCAAGGTGATGTTCTTCAAGTGTCTTACATCGGTTTTAACAACAAAGAAGTTATTGTAAACGGAAATGATTTAAAAATTGTTATTTCTGAAAGTGCTCAAACATTAAACAATGTAACAATTGTTGGTTCGATGGGTATTGTACGTAATAAATCTTCTTTAGGATATGCTGTTCAGGAAGTAAAAGGGAAAGAAATTGCAGACACACAACGTCCTAACTTTGCTACTGCATTACAAGGTCGTGTTGCAGGTTTAAATGTAACAAGTACTTCTGGTGCACCGGGTGCTTCGGCAGCCATTCAATTAAGAGGAGTAAATTCGCTTAGCGGAAGCAACTCTCCTTTGTATGTTGTAGATGGTTTACCTGTAAGCAACGAAACAATGGATCAAGGTTTAACTATTTCTAATGCTCCAAACAGAACTCAAGATTATACCAATAGAGGTGCAGATATTAATCCAGACGATATTGAATCTGTGGTTATCTTAAAAGGACCTGAGGCTGCAGCACTTTACGGAATGCAGGCTGGAAATGGTGCAATCGTAATTACTACTAAAAAAGGTAAAAAAGGAGTTGGAAGACTTACTTATTCTACAAATACAAGATTCGATAATTTATACCGTTTTCCAGAAACTCAAAAAGTATATCAAAGAGGTTCTGATGGTGTAAACAACCCAGACTATAGAAGACAATTTGGAACGGCTTACGAACCGGGAACTCAATTTTATAATAATGTTGAGAATTTCTTCAAAACTGCAGTTTCAACCAATCATAACCTTTCGTTTGAAGCGGGTACAGAAACTACTACTTACCGATTATCTCTTTCTAACTTAGAGCAAGAAGGTGTTGTGCCAAATACAGGTTACAGCCGTTTGACTGCAAATTTAAATGCTACTGCAAAAATATCTTCAAAATTAAGATCTGAAGCTAGTTTTAGTTTTACAAAATCAGACAATCAAAAAGCGGCAAAAGGAGCTGGATCTGCTGTACAAATTCCAGGTGTAAGAGATGCAGGATATTTACTTTCGCTTTTAACATGGCCGACAAATGATGATGCCAGTAATTATTTAAACACTGACGGCACAAGAAGAAAAATTACTAGCGGTGCTTTAGATACGGAAACTGATAATCCGTTCTGGGATGTAAACAAAAACTTATCTGAAGATTTTAATAACCGTTTTGTTACCAATGTTGGATTAGTTTACGACCCAACTTCTTGGCTTAACTTAACTGGCCGTGTGGGCTGGGATGTGAATTCTGCTCAAGGTTACAGAGCTATTCATCCAGAATCTGCCGCAGGAATTACTCCTGGAGGTTATATTGAATCATACTATTCTAATACCAGTAATTTAAACACTACTTTATTAGTTACTGCTAAAAAGTCATTTGGAAAATTCAACACCAAACTTATGGTGGGTAATTCTGTTAATGATAATGATTACAAAATTTTATCTACAACAGGAAGCCGTTTCTTCGATCCTAACTTCTACTCTATCAATAATACTGATGCTACAACGCAAAGATCTCAAGAGAGAATTATTCAAAGCAAAATTATTGGTTTCTTTTCTGAGGTGAGTTTAGATTATGACAAAACTGTTTATTTAACATTAACTGGACGTGAAGACTGGACTTCTGTATTACCAGATCCGTTTTTCTACCCTTCTGTTTCAACGAGTTTCGTTTTCACAAACTTAAACGGATTGAAAAACAAAGAAATACTTTCTTACGGAAAATTGAGAGCTTCTTATGCAGAAGCTGCTAATATTCCTTCTCCATATTCTGCACAACCTGTTTTCAATCCGCAATTAACTACAGATGGTGGTTATGCGTATGGTGTTACAGGAGCAAATGCGAATTTGAAACCTGAATTCCGTAAATCATTTGAATTAGGTACAGAATTAAAATTCTTTAACAACCGCGTTGGATTAGATGTTGCTGTTTACAGCACAAAAACAATCGATCCGATTCTAAAAAATATGCGTTTAAGCTACGGAACAGGATTTGTTGTAACTTCTGCAAACTTTGGAGATTTACAAAACCAAGGTTTAGAGATTACTTTAAACGCATCACCAATTAAAAAAGATAATTTCTCTTGGAATGTAAGTGCTAACTTCAGCAAAACACGTTCTGAATTATTAAATCTTCCTTCTGTTATTTCTGAATACTATGTTTCAGATACTTGGCTTTACGGAAATGTTCGCGGCGGAGTTACAGTTGGAAATCCGTTAACGACTTTAACAGGAAATGATTATTTAAGAAATAATGCAGGTGACCCTTTAATTGATCCAAACACTGGTTATGCTTTAAAAGATCCAAACTTTAAAATTATTGGAGATAGAAATCCTGATTTTATGCTTGGTTTGCAAAACACTTTTACATACAAAGATCTTAGTTTATCATTCTTGTTAGACATAAGAAAAGGTGGTGATATTTACAACGGAACTGAATTCTATTTGTACCAAAACGGTTTATCGACTAAAACTTTAGATCGTGAACAAACAAGAATTGTAAAAGGTGTTTTTAGAGATGGTTTAGAAAATTCAGCCACTCCAACACAAAACAATATTCCAGTAAGACCAAGTGTTCAAAACGAATACTACAGAACTGGTGCTATCGATGCTGATTTTATCGAAAAAGATATTAACTGGTTAAGAATGAGAGATATTACTTTAAGCTATCAAATGCCTTCTGAAATATTGAAAAAAACATTCATTAACGCACTTTCTCTTTATGTAACAATGACCGATGTTTTTATCATTACAAATTATACTGGAGCTGATCCTTCGGTTAATGGAACTAATGCTTCAACTGGAGGTGCTGGAGGAACAGGTTTTGACTTTGGAGTAGTTTCTACACCTAGAGGTTTGAACTTAGGATTAAAAATCGGACTTTAATTAATTGACCATGAAAAATATTAAAACATATATAGCCGCATTAGGTCTTGTAGCCACAATGATTTCTTGCAACGACTTAGAAGATATAAACGTAAATCCAAGTTTTCCTGTTGATGTTTCAGCACCAGCTTTAATGTCTCCAATCGAACAGCAAATGGCTGTAGGATTACAATTTGACAACAGATGTTTAGGACGATACACTCAAAATTTCAGTACGGCTACTGCTGGCGCTGTAGGAAGTGAATGGGACCGTTTTGGATATCAATCAAATAGTGATACAGGTGGTGAAATCTGGAAAATGGCGTATTTTTCTATTGGTTTAAACTTAACTAAATTACAGGAAAAAGCAGTTTCAGAACAACGTCATGATATTACTGGAATTGCTAAAGTAATCAGAGCTTGGTCTTGGCAGGTTGCAACTGATTATCATTCTGAATTAATTAATTTTGATCAAGTTTTTACTTCGCGTCTTTCTTTTGATTATGTTCCTCAGGAACAAGTATATGCTGAAGTAGTTCGTTTATTGAATGAAGGTTTAACAGATTTAAACCGTACAGATGGAAATGTTTCTCAGACTTATACTGCCGGCGGAGATAAAATGTATGGCGGAGACCGTACTAAATGGGTTAAGTTTGCTTACGGAGTTTTGGCTAGAAACTTAAACAATCAAATCAATAAAGCTTCTTACAACCCAGATAAAGTAATTGAGTATTGTGATAAATCATTGGCTTCTAATGCAGATAATGCTTTAATTAGATACAACGGAACTGTTTCTGCAGACATCAATTTTTACGGTCCTGGAAGAAATAATTTCAATACTTACCGTCAAACTGATTTTGCTGTGAGAACAATGGACGGAAGTCTTTTTGGAGGCACAAAAGATCCTAGAATTTCTAGAGTTTTGGTGCCGTCAGTAGGTCAATCTGAATTAGCTCCAGCATCTTCTACAAATCCAGATCCGAGTAAATATACTTTTAATGGAAACCCGTTAAATACTACCGCTTCTACAGTTGCGACAAACGTAAGCAGAATTCCAAATATTTATGGAACATATACTGCAGGAACTATTACAACTCCGGGAAGATATCTTTTTAGAGATAAAGCGAATTTCCCTTTAATGACGTATTCAGAAATTCAGTTTATTAAAGCTGAAGCTGCTTTTATAAAAGGAGACAAAGCCATGGCTTTAGATGCTTACAAAAAAGCAATTGATGCTAATATTGATTTTGTAAATACAAATACTGTTGTAAGTACAATTTTCCCTATTACATCGACTATTACGGCTGCTGAAAAAACAGCATTCTTAACCAATGTCAACATCGTTCCAACGGCTGCAAACTTGACAATCAGCCATATCATGCTTCAAAAATATGTAGCTTTATTTGGTTACGGTATGCTAGAAACTTGGACAGATTTGCGTAAATATCATTATAACGCAGATATTTACAAGACAATGAATTTTGTGCCAAACGGAGGTTTATTTGTTGACAATAATGGAAATTTACCATACAGAGTTCGTCCGAGATTTAACTCAGAATATGTTTGGAATTTTGATGCTTTAAAAGCGATTGGAGCTGATAAGGTAGATTACCATACTAAAGAAATGTGGTTTTCTAAAAATTAATGTCTTAAAAACTAAAAATCTATTAGATGAAAAATATATTTAACACCATAAAAAAGTCAATTATTCCAATTCTTGGAGTACTTGCATTTACATCCTGCGGCGACGAAAACGACCAGACTCCTTATCAGAGTAAAGACGGAATTGCAAATGCTTCTAACGTAAAATTTGTTCACGCAGCTGTTGGTCCAAATGGAACTAATTTTCAAATTAATTACTTTACAGGAACTGAAAAAATTTCGGCTGTAAGTGCTACAACCGGAGTGCCAGTCGGGATGAGTTATGGCGCTCAATATCCAGTGCCAATCAATTATGTTTTGATGAAACCGGGTACACAACCTTTAAGCGTTTTGACGCCTGCAACTCCTGCAGTCAGCATTTTCAATGGAAATATTGCTACTGAAACAGGAAAATATTATACGAGTTTCTTAGTATCAACACCGCCGTCTGTTACGCCGCCGGTATATTCTCTTTATCAAATAAACGACGATTTGGCTGTTGCTGATTTAGACAAAACTAAAGCCTATATTCGTTTTATAAATGTTATCAGTAATTCGGCACCTGCAGGTTATGATTTAGGATTACTTAAAGAAACATCAACTATTGGTACAACGCCAGTTACTACAAAAGAAGTTTATACCTATAGAAATGTAACATTTAAGGGCGGTAACGAAAAATACATTGCTATTGAGCCGCAAGACCCAATAGATACAAGAGGATATCAATTGCAGGTTCGTGTTGCAGGTTCTCCAACAAATGTTCCAGGAACAACTACAGGAACAACAATTGCAAACCTTGCCAATTCACCGGCAAATACTGCTTTTGTCCCTAGAGCAGGAAGAGTTTACACAATCTATTGCAGAGGAATTATCGGCGGATTACCAACTGCAACTTTAAATGCACCATCTGTTACTTTTATAACAAATAAATAAGCTTAAAAATCGAACCACTTCAATCAAAAAGTGGTTCGATTTAATTATCTTATTTTGTTTTTTCTCCTTTATTAAACGTAATTTTAATAGTAATTTAAACTTTTGTATTATGTTTCAAGCCTTTAAAAAAATCACTTTTATTCTATTTTTAATTGTTTCGAATGCATCGAATGCAAATTCGTCAACAGAAATTATTAAAAATAAAATCAATGATATCAGTAATGAAATTAAAACAGGAGCTGATAATTTCGAAAAATACATTCCTTTATTAAAAGATAAAAAAGTTGGCATTGTTACCAATCAAACCGGTCTTTTATCCAACAAAAAACATGTAGTAGATTTTCTATTAGAGAAAAAAATAAACATTCAAACCATCTTTGCACCAGAACACGGTTTTAGAGGAACTGCTGATGCAGGTGAACATGTAGTTGACGGAAAAGATTCAAAAACGGGATTATCCATTATCTCTCTTTACGGAGATAATAAAAAACCTAAGCCAGAACAATTATCTGGAATCGACGTGATGGTTTTTGATTTACAAGATGTCGGCGCACGATTCTATACTTATATTTCGTCTTTACATTATGTTATGGAAGCTTGCGCAGAAAACAATGTTCCGCTTATAATTCTGGACAGACCAAATCCGAATGGCGGAATTGTAGACGGTCCTCTTTTAGAAAAAGAATTTACCAGTTTTGTAGGTATGCATCCTATTCCGCTGCTTCATGGAATGACTATTGGTGAATATGCAAAAATGATCAATGGAGAAAAATGGCTTAAAAACGGCGCTCAATGTAAACTTACCGTAATTCCTTGCGTTAATTATAATCGAAAAATGGATTATAGTTTATTAGCAAAACCATCTCCGAATTTACCAAACGATCAATCTATAAATCTGTATGCAAGTTTGTGTTTGTTTGAAGGAACGAACGTAAGCATGGGACGCGGAACCGAAAAACAATTTCAAATTTATGGCTCGCCTTACTTGACAAAAACCAATTTCAGTTTTACTCCAAAACCAAATTTTGGAGCCAAAGATCCAGTTTATAATGGTGTCGAATGTTTTGGCGAAGATTTGACAACTTATCCTAAATTAAAACAACTGGAATTGAAATGGCTGATTAAAGCGTACCAAAATACCAGTGATAAAACTAAATTCTTTAATCCTTTTTTCACAAAACTAGCGGGAACTAAGAAATTACAACAACAAATTGAAAGCGGAACTTCTGAGGAAAATATCAGAAAAAGCTGGGTGAAGGATTTAGAAGCCTTCAAAAAAATGAGAATGAAATATCTGATCTACCAATAAATTTTAATGCAGTAAAGAAAAATTAAAAATTAAAAAAAATCAAAAATGTCAAAAGCAAATCCAGATACAGAAAGAGAATCTCTTTACTCAAATTTAGATAAAATGAGTACCAACGAACTGCTTTCAAATATAAATAATGAAGATAAAAAAATAGCAGCTATTGTTGAAGAACAAATTCCGAATATTGAAAAATTAGTCGATGCGATTGTTACAAAAATGAAACTTGGCGGAAGACTTTTTTATATTGGAGCAGGAACATCAGGCAGAATTGGAGTTTTAGATGCTTCAGAATGTCCTCCTACTTTTGGCGTTCCCGACAATTGGATTATTGGTATTATCGCTGGTGGAGATTCTGCTATTAGAAAAGCGGTAGAAAATGCCGAGGACGATGTTGACCAAGCCTGGAGAGATTTATCTGCCTACGACATTTCGAGTTTAGACGTAGTAATAGGAATTGCAGCTTCTGGAAATACTCCTTACGTTATTGGCGGATTGAAAAAAGCACGTGAGAACAAAATCGTAACCGGCAGTATTTCATGCAACAGCGGAAGCTTGATTTCTAAACAAGCAGATCATCCTATTGAACTAATTGTAGGGCCAGAATTCTTGACAGGAAGTACTAGAATGAAAGCAGGAACTTCTCAAAAATTAGTCTTAAACATGATTTCAACATCAGTTATGATTAAACTGGGAAGAATCTACGGCAACAAAATGATCGATATGCAGCTGTCTAACAAAAAGTTAGTTCAAAGAGGTGTAGAAATGATTGTTGAAGAACTTCAGATTGATGAAAAAACAGCATCAGATTTGCTGAAAAAACACAAAAGCGTAAGAGCTGTTTTATTGGCTCAAAATAAAAATCTGGAAATCTAATAACCAAACCATTCAAATCTTTTATAGATTTATACAATAAAAGTTTAAATCTAAACCTAACAGCTTTTATAGTCTGTTAGGTTTAATCTGCAAAGCAGTACTATTTTTTAAACTTTATTTCTCGCTATTCATAAAACCAAAACCACTAAAGCTATAAAATGACACCAAGTACAATCCTCCTCCTTATTATCATTTATTTCGGAACATTATTCTATATCTCGCATAAAGTGAGTAAAAAAGACAGTGGAAATGATGCTTTTTTTACGGCTAATAAAAACTCTAAATGGTACTTAGTAGCTTTTGGAATGATTGGTACAGCTCTTTCTGGAGTAACTTTTATATCGGTTCCCGGAGAAGTTGGTGCGGCAAGCGGTGAACAATTTAAATATTTTCAGTTTGTTCTGGGTAATGCTATAGGTTTTCTAATAATTACAAAATTATTATTACCGTTGTATTACCGAATGAATTTAACCTCTATTTATGGCTATATCGAGCAAAGAATGGGCGTTTACAGTTACAAAACGGCAGCTTCTATTTTCTTGATAAGCAGAACCGTAAGCTCTGCCTTCAGACTTTATTTGGTTGTAATTGTTTTGCAGCGATTTGTATTTGATTTTTACAATATTCCTTTTGCATTTACCGTATTCATGTCATTAATTCTAATTTTTTCTTATACCTATAGAGGCGGTTTAAAAACGATAATTATTACGGATACTTTACAAACATTTTTCTTAGTTACATCTGTTTTTCTTACTATCTATTTTATTTGCGATCGCATGGATTTAAGTGCCGTTGGAGCATTTGAAGAAGTTAAAAATAGTAACTATTCTAAAATTTTCTTTTTTGATGATTTTATGGGAAGTAAATTCCATTTTATCAAACAAATAATAGGCGGAATGTTTGTGACTATTGCTATGGTTGGATTGGATCAGGATTTAATGCAAAAAAACCTGAGCTGTAAAAATATCGGCGAAGCACAAAAAAACATGTTTACATTTACAGGAATCTTTGTAATCATCAATATTTTCTTTTTAAGTGTTGGCGCCTTGCTATATATTTATGCTAATAAAAACGGAATCGCAATTCCAACTGATTTACTTACAGGCAAACCTAGAACCGATTTACTTTTTCCTGAAATTGCGCTGAATCATTTGGCTGTAGTTCCTGCGATTGTATTTTTACTAGGAATTATTGCAGCGACTTTTGCAACAACAGACTCCGCTTTGACAGCATTAACGACTTCTTTTTGTGTTGACTTTCTAGGAATGGACAAAGCCGAAAACAGTAAGAAAAACACAGTAAGAACAAGACATTTAGTACACATTAGTTTTTCAATTCTGATTTTCTTTGTAATCATTATTTTCAATACCATCAATGACAGCTCAGTTGTTGGAATGATATTTAAAGTTGCATCTTATACTTATGGTCCGTTATTAGGTTTATATGCTTTTGGATTGTTCCAAAAATCAAGACATGTAAATGATAAACTAGTTCCAGTATTATGTTTACTTTCTCCTTTGTTCACGTATTTGATCAATGAAAATTCGAAATTATTATTTTCAGGATATGTATTTGATAATGAATTAATAGTGATAAACGGATTAATAACGTATTTAGGATTATACCTGACAAGTTCACGAAGCAGCGAGAAAATATCTTTTTAAACTATATAAAAAGCAAGCCCAATTTGCTAAATAAAATAAAAGCTCACCCATTGAAAATCATCTTTTAATGGGTAGAAGCTAATTAAAACCTATTCGTTCAAAACAAAATATATTATGAAAAATTACTTCATAAGAATCAGCCTATACACCGCATTTCTTTTTTTGATTACCAATTGTGCTTCTAAAAAAAACACTGCAATTACAGCTGTAAAAACAGATATTCCTTTAAAAGATACTGTTGTTTACAAACCAAAAGCCGCATCTGAGAAAAAAACTTTTTTTAAAGATTCCGACAAAGAAACGGCTTGGGTTGATAGTATTTACAATAAAATGTCGGCGAGAGAAAAAATAGGCCAGCTCTTTATGATTTCGGCTTATTCTAATAAAGATTCCGTACATACAAAAGAAGTCAGTGCCTTAATTCAAGATTATAAAGTAGGCGGATTAATTTTTTTTCAGGGTGGGCCAGTTCGTCAGGCAAAATTAACCAACTTGTATCAGTCAAAATCAAAAGTGCCATTATTCATTGCTATTGACGGCGAATGGGGATTGGGCATGCGTTTAGATTCGACTTATATTTATCCTTGGAATATGACTTTGGGAGCTATTCAGGATTTGAGTTTAATTGAGAATGTTGGAAGAAATATGGCGAATGAAAACAAACGTATCGGAATTCATTTCAACTTTGCTCCTGTTTTAGACATTAATACCAATCCGAAAAATCCAATTATTGGCAACCGTTCTTTTGGAGAAGACAAAGTCAATGTAAGCAACAGAGCCATTGCTTTGATGAAAGGCGTGCAAGGTCAAGGTGTTTTTTGTACAGGAAAACATTTTCCAGGACATGGTGACACCTCTGTAGATTCGCATAAAGCATTACCTCTAATTGATTTTTCGAAAGAACGACTTGAATTGGTTGAATTATATCCGTACAAAAAAACTTTCGACGAAGGTTTAGTTTCTGTAATGGTGGCACATTTAAACATTCCAAGTTTAGAGCCGCAATCTAATATTCCATCTTCTGCTTCTTATAACATTGTAACCAATCTGCTTCAAAAAGAATTAGGCTTCAACGGTTTGATTTTTACTGATGGTTTGGCAATGAAAGGTGCGACTGATTTTAAAGGTCCCGGAGATTTAGAAATAGCTGTTCTTCTTGCTGGAAATGATATTTTTCTTGGTCCTGATAATGTACCCGAAGCTTTTCAAAAATTAGAAGAAGCTTATGCTCAAGGTGTAATTACTGAAGAACGTTTAGCACATTCCGTAAAAAAAATATTGCATTATAAATTTAAAGCTGGATTAAACAAGTACAAACCGATCGATATGAATAATATTTATAACGATCTTAATCCGACGCAAAATGACGCTTTGCATTATAAACTTTACGAAAATGCGATTACCGTTTTAAAAAATGAAAAAGAAATTCTTCCCATCAAAAACTTAGATCAAAAAATTGCGTATGTAAAACTAGGAGATGATGTTAACAGCACTTTTGTAACTACTTTAAAAAAATATACTGAAATTACAGAAGTATCAAATACTAATATTGACAGTTTAAATCAAGAACTAAAAAATTACGATACTGTAATTATCGGCTTTCATAAACTAAATAAAACTTGGGAAAAGCAGAATTTCACTGATACTGAATTGCTTTGGCTGCAAGAAATCGCTAAACACAACAAAGTGATTTTGGACATTTTTACAAAACCATATTCATTATTGCCTGTTACTAATTTTGACGATATTGAAGGATTAGTTGTTTCATATCAAAACTCAAATATAAGTCAAGTTGTTTCTGCAGAAATACTATTTGGTGCTGTCGATGCAAAAGGAAAACTGCCTGTATCGATTAATGATTCGTTTAAGGTAAATGACGGTTTATCAACGGAAAAAACAAACCGTTTAGGATTTACAACTCCAGAAAATGTGGGAATGAATTCTGCTGTTTTATCTAAAATAGATGCGATTGCTCAAAAAGCAATTGACGGAAAAATGACTCCTGGAATGCAAGTATTGGCTGCTAGAAAAGGAAAAGTTTTTTTTCAGAAATCATACGGTTATCACACCTATGACAATCAAAAAAAGGTTACCAATTCAGATTTGTATGATGTTGCTTCCATTTCGAAAATGATTTCTACATTGCCAAATGTGATGCAATTGTATGATAAAAACAAAGTGACTTTAGATACCAAACTAAAAGATATGGTTCCGTTTTTTGCAAAAACAAATAAAGAGAACATCATTTTCAAAGATTTGTTAACGCATTACGCCGGACTGCAGGCTTGGATTCCGTTTTACAAAGCAACGCTTGATAACGATGGCAAACCTTCTGCAAAATACTATCGCAAAACAGCTGATTCTAACTTTTCGACAAAAGTTGCAGACAGCCTTTTTATTCGAAATGATTATCACGATACCATCATGAAAATCATTGCAAAAAGTCCAGTAGCCGTAAAAAAAGAATACAAATACAGTGATTTTACTTTTATAATTTTAAAAGAATACTTAGAAAAGAAAACACATAAAAAGCTTGAAAATCTAAGTAAAGAAAACTTTTTCAGTACACTTGGCATGAATAATACACTTTACAATCCGCTAAATAAATTTGATAAAAACAGCATTGCTCCTACTGAAATTGATACTTATTTTAGACATCAGCTTATTCAAGGATATGTTCACGATATGGCTGCCGCTATGGAAGGCGGAGTTGCTGGTCATGCAGGAGTTTTTTCTAATGCTATGGATGTTGCCAAAATGATGCAGCTGTTTTTACAAAAAGGAAATTACGGCGGTAAACAATATTTTTCTGAACAGACATTTGATGCTTTCAATACTTGCTATTACAAAGACAAAGGGATTCAGAGAGGTTTAGGTTTTGACAAAAGAGTTGGAAAAGGCGGACCAACTTGCAGTTGTGTTTCTGAGGCGAGTTTTGGTCATACTGGATTTACAGGAAACATAGCTTGGGTTGATCCAGAAACAGAAATTGTTTATGTATTTTTATCCAATAGAACTTATCCAGAAGTTGTAAATGACGAGAATAAATTATCTAAAGGAAAAATTAGAGAAGATATTCAAAAGATAATTCAGGACGCTGTTATCAAATAAAAAAAGTTCTACTTATACAAAATCAAAAGGTTAAATAAAATCTGTAATAAATTAACCATATAAAAAATATAAGTTCATTTTAGAGTTTTCTCAAAATACTGCTTAAGTAAACTTATAATACTTACATGGTTTAAAAAAGTATATTTAATGCACTTTTAAAGTAAAAATTATGAATGCAAATTTAGAATCACTGTATGAAATCGCAAAAAAGCCTTCCCGAATTATTGTTGGGTTAATGTCTGGCACCTCTTTGGATGGTTTAGATGTGGCTTTGTGCAAAATTACTGGTTCTGGAGAAAACACTGAAGTTCAATTATTAGAATTTGATACAGTCGATTATTCAGAAGAAATAAAATCAGAAATCAGAAGCGTATTTGCAAAACCTACTATTGATTTTCAGAAACTAGTTTTATTAAATGAATGGATCGGAATTCTTCATGCTAATATGATTCTCGATTGTTTAAATCGTTGGAAAATCCCAACTTCAAAAGTTGATTTAGTAGCCTCGCACGGGCAAACCGTTTTTCATGCTCCAAAAATTCTACATCAGTTGGAAAATTTTACAAACGGTACTTTACAAATTGGAGATGGAGATCATATTGCTGTAAAAACTGGAATCTTAACTATTTCAGATTTTAGACAAAAACATATAGCTGCGGGCGGCGAAGGTGCACCGTTAGCTGTTTATGGAGATTATTTTCTGTTTAGCAAAAAAGGCGAAAATCGCATTATGCTTAATATGGGCGGTATTGCCAATTTTACTTTTTTACCCTCCAATCATAATCCCGAAGAAGTTTTTGTAACGGATACAGGAACTGGAAATACTTTAATTGATGCTTTTATCAGACTTTCATTTCCTGATAAAGCGTATGATAAAGATGCTGAAATTGCAAAAAAAGGTACTGTAAATCTATCTCTTTTAGAAGCTTTAAAAGCTGATGATTTTTTTCAAGCGCCATTTCCAAAAACCACAGGTCCAGAGCTTTTTAGTATTGAATATGTGAGAAATGCGCAAACTAAAAGCGGCACAAAAAATATTTCTATTGAAGATTTATTAGCGACTTTAACTCGATTTAGTGCTGAAACGATAGCAGAAGCCATAAATTCAACAATCAGTAATACAACTTATCCAATAGAAAGTTTTACTATTTATATGTCTGGCGGAGGCGCTCATAATCCGTTGTTGACAGGCTGGCTGAAAGAACTGCTGTCTTGTACTTTTACTAATACTGATTCGCTTGGAATTTCGGGCGATGCAAAAGAAGCAATCTTATTTGCCATTTTAGCAAACGAAACCGTTTCTGGAGGAAACTCTGATTTTGGATCCCGTAAAAGAATTCCATCAGTATCAATGGGAAAAATTTCTTTTCCATCATAAACAAACACTCTAAAAGTCTACCGTATGAACACAAATATTATAAAACAATTTGAACACAAATTTCACAAACAAATTAGTGACAATTAGTGCAATCCGTGTTACTTTTTATAATTGTATCCGTACAGCAGCTTTAAAAGTTCCCTTTTAAATAATTAACAGAACCCAAAACCAACCCAATGACAAAAGAACGCTTAACCTCACTGGATGTATTTAGAGGATTTACAATTTTATTAATGACTATTGTCAACAATCCTGGAAGCTGGGCTTCTATTTATCCGCCTTTAGAACATGCTGAATGGCACGGCTGCACTCCTACTGATTTAGTTTTTCCTTTTTTTGTTTTTATAATGGGAACTGCAATACCTTTTGCAATGCCAACAAAGCATTTTGATGCAGCTGTATTCAATAAAATTTTGGTTCGTTCTCTTCGAATTTTCTGTTTGGGATTATCTCTAAACTTTTTCAGCAGGATACACTTATTTGATTTAGAAGGAATCCCATTATTACTCATTCGATTAGCCATAACTTTTGCCGTTGCTTATGCTCTTTTAGGAAACTTTACTTTAAAGGTTAAAACGTATCTTGTTTTTGGAATTTTTACGTTGATGATTTTTCTTGCTTACAGCAAATTAGAAGCTTTTGAAGATGTTAGAATTCCCGGCGTTCTTCAACGAATTGGTATTGTTTATTTCTTTGCTTCGTTATTGTACTTGAAAACAAATTTAAAATCACAGCTTTTAGTTCTTGCTTCGATATTAGTGGGTTATTATATTTTAATGGCTTTTGTTCCCGTTCCCGGAGTTGGCGCTGCCAATTTTGAAAAAGAGACTAATCTTGCGGCATGGTTAGACAATTTAGTTTTAAATGGACATTTATGGAGCGTATCTAAAACTTGGGATCCTGAAGGAATTTTAAGCACTCTGCCAGCTATTGGCACAGGAATCCTTGGAATGTTTATTGGACAGATTTTAAACTTACAAATTTCTAAAACTGAAATCATAAAAAAACTTGCCATTTCAGGAATTGTTTTGTGGGCTCTTGGTTTACTTTGGAATATTATTTTCCCAATAAACAAATCGCTTTGGACAAGTTCATACGTTTTGTATACGGCCGGAATTGCAACAATATGCTTAACCTTGCTGTATTATATTATTGATGTTGCCAACTATAAAAAATGGACAAAATTATTCTTGATTTGGGGTGTAAATCCAATGATTGTATTTTACTTTTCTGGTGTAATTCCAAGAGTAATGAGTTCTATAAAAATGCAAAGTCCAGATTTAACTGGAGAAGAAATCAATCTTCAAACCTTAATTTACAAATTTTGGATTGTGCCGTGTTTTGAAAATCCAATGAATTCGTCACTTGCTTATGCGATCTCTTATGCTATTTTCTGGTCATTGATTTTATGGGTTTTCTATAAAAAGAATTTAATTTTTAAGGTGTAAAAGACTTTGTTTTTTTGTCACGAATTGACACTAAATTTTTTATTCTAATTAAGTAAATTGATTATTCATTTGAATAATTTAATTCGTAGAAATTCGTGACTCGAGCGACAGCGAACAGACGAAGTAAATTCGTTGCAAAACTTTTCACAAAACCACATCTGAAACTAAAAAAAAGTCCGTGTAATATTAAAGGAGCAAAATGAATTTGAAACAATTATTTACGGTATTTCTTTTTGCTGGGTTTCTTTTCTCTTGCTCATCCAATCTACAAAAAGGTGATCGCACAATTATATCAAACCGTGATAAAATTGTCGTGCATTCTGATTTTAAAAAATATTTTGACAACTGCAATGTCGAAGGTTCGATTGCCATTTATGATAACAATAAGCATAAATGGATTTTATCTGACACGATTGGCACCAAGAAAGAAACACTTCCTGCATCGACTTTCAAAATTATTAATCTGCTCATAGCATTAGAAACAAAAACTATTTCCAGCGAAAATGACGTCGTAAAATGGCCGGGAACTACAGATACTATAAAATATGGTTATCGTCCCGAGATTTACCATGACATAACGGTAAAAGAAGCTTTTGAAGTTTCTGCAGGCTGGGCTTTTGTGGAGTTGGCAAAGAAAATTGGAAAGGATAATTACAAAAAATATTTATCATTGTGTCATTACGGAAATCTCGATATGTCGCAAACGGATGCCGATTTTTGGAATTTTGGCAACTTTAAAATTTCCCCTCTTAATCAAGTCGAATTTCTAAAAAATCTGTACGACGAAAAGCTTCCATTTTCAAAACGTAATATGCAGATTGTAAAAAAAGTAATGCTGACGGAGCAAAATAAAGGCTACTCTATTTATTCGAAAACGGGTTGGACAAGAGAAAACGAAATCAATACTGGATGGTGGGTTGGCTATATTGTAAATAATAATGATACTTATTTTTTTGCAACACGTCTTTTACAAGATCGAAAAATTAATAACGCAGCTTTCGGAAATTGCAGAAAGGATATAACGAAATCTATTTTTAAAGATTTAAATATCGTTAAATAAATTCCGTTTTTGCTACAGTAAATTTCCTGTGAGCGTTTATACAGTTTTAAAAACTGTGCTAACAAACATTCCGTTACTGGAACTATTGCCACTGTTAATCAGCGCTGGAACTATTACTGCATTTACTATAAAATCGAATTGGACTGTCTTATATTGGGGGACAACAGTTGGGGCAATAAAATTTTCTACAGTTACCACAGCAGTTCCTAACGCTGAAAAATGAGGCCGCAAAAACATCTCAATTTGCGGTATATACGAGCTTTTTCAAGTTCGGATATTGTTGTGGCAAAACTACTCTAGAAAGAATTTAAACGATAAAAAGTGAGGGGGACAAATAGGGGACATTTACGTTTAGAAATCTAACAAAATCAATACATTATGTTTTTTGGTTTAGAAACGTAACTTTTTTCGCTATTTTTACGATCCCAAAAACAAAAACCACAACTAAGAAAAAATGTTTTCAAAGAAAATCTACTGCATCGCTTTAGTCTTTTTTGCCTTTCTATTAAAAGCACAAAACGCTCCTATTCAAATTTCTTTTTCAAAAAATGAAATTAAAAATTATGAGGCCGTATTAAATCAGGAAAAATCTTTTGAGAAAGATACAGTGGCATTAAAAAACTTTTTAAAACCACTGCATCAAAATAAAAACTACAGCGTTTTTTATGAGGCACTACTTGCCAATGGATACAGTAATTTTTATAATGCAGTAAACAAAAAAAGCGATTTTCATTATCAGCAGTCGATTAAAAAAGCGGCACTTTTAAAAGAACAAAGCACTGAAATTTGGACACAGCTTAATTATGTAAGTTATCTTTATTATTACAGAGATTTCATAAAGATGACTCCGCTCCTTCTCAAAGTAATTGATAAGATTGAAAAACTGCCAGCCGAAAAAATAATCTTACCAGGTGAATCTTTCAAAAAAATTGGATGGATTATGCAAACACTTGGCGATTATAAAGAGGCGGCATACTATTTAGATCTTGCCCAAAAAAATGCTCCTAAAAAAAGCATCGAATATGCTTCGATAACAAATGCTATTGGTGCAAATTATCTGCATACTTCTGATCTTAAAAAAGCGGAATATTATTTTTTACAAACTGCCAAATTATCGCAGGAAATTCAGAATAAAGTGCGCTATGCTAAAGCTTTGGGAGATTTGGCACTTGTAAAACAAAAACAAGGCGATTTTAAATCGGCTATCTCATTAGTCAAAAAAGACATCAGTATCTCAAAAGCTGAAAAAAGCTACCAGAACACAATGTATGCTTCTATTTTACTGGCAGAACTATATTTAGATGACAACGATTTTACTAAAGCAGATCAAGCTTTAAAAGAGGCTGAGAATATTGTGTACTCAAAAACTTATTTTGAAAAATCAGAACTTCAAATCATTCAGCTTAAATTGAGAATCCTGCAGCATCAAAACAAAGCTGATGAAGAATTAATTTTAAGAAGACGAATGCTTGTTCTTGAAGATTCTCTTAAAAACAAAGATGGTGATATGGCTATCAACAAAGTAAACTGGATGATTCAAAAAGAAAAATTTCAGCAAAATATTAATCGTACAAACGAACAATACAAGAATGAAATTTCGATAAAAAATGTTTATGCCGTAATTATTATTCTTGCTCTTTCCTTATTGATTTTTCTTATTTTTAATTTTAAAAAGCATTTAAAAAACAGACAGATTGAATACAGCGAAAAGGTCTTTTCGTTAAAGACAGAGAAAATAAAAAATGAGCAAAAATTATCTGAAGCAAATGAAAATTTAGATGCGCATGCCGCTCATTTGAAAGAAAAAAACAATCAAATAAAAAGTTTAAGATCTGAAATAAATCAAATTAAAAATTCATCTCACAGCGATTCTGAAAAAGAAAATCTGAATATTTTACTTGAATCGCATTTGATGACGGAGGAAAACTGGAAAATTTTCAAAAAAGAATTTCAAAAAGTACATCCCGAGTTTCATCGTTTACTGGAAGAAGATTTTCCTGAACTTACAGATTCTAATAAACGAATTCTATTACTGCAAAAACTAAATTTTAATAATACTGAAATCTCCGAATTATTAGGGATAACACCTGATGCTGTAAAAAAATCCAAACAGCGTCTTAAGAAAAAACTCGGCGATAAATTCAATATACTTTTTGAGCATATTAGTTCTAAAATTTCATAAATATAGAATCTTAAATGCTGTCTAATTTGAAATTCGAATATATTCTAAAAGTAAAAAGAGAACTTAATTTTTAACTGTACCTTTATAAAAAATTACAAAAACAGAGCCTTTGCACAAATCTGCATGAGGTTCTTTTGTCTTTCAGAACTTTTTTTATAAACGATTTGATCAATGAAAAAAAGAGAAAAATTAGAAATCATCCGAAAACACTATCCTTATGCTTTAACTACTATTGATTATATCAATAAAGTAATTGATTATGTTGAAGAGAAACTAGATTTAGAACCATCACAAATCATATTGGCTGATAGTATTTGCAGTGATGATGTAAACAGCATTCAATATCCTGCAAGAGCTCTGGAGTTTTTAGGTCCTTTTAAAATGGGCGGTTTAGACGGTTTTCCATTTACAGGATTAAGCGGCATGGCAGCTTTTGCAAGTCATGTTCCTGATGATGGGGCTGTTTTTATTTATTATGGGCCTCACATTGGTATTTCTAAAGAAGGAATTGTTGGAAAAATTAATCGCATTGGACAAACAGAGAAGTCGCTTTGCTGTGGAGCGGCAACCGGCGCGCTTAACAAATTAGCCGATAATACTATAAAACCAGGAAATGTAACGGAATTGGATTATCAAATGAATATTATTGAGCAAATTTTATTCAAGCAAAAAGATAAAATTATAAACTCAGAAATTCCATTGATAGAGTCAACCGAAGTAATCTATCAAGCTATTGATGATCGCATTCAAGAACTGATCGCGGCAACGAAATACAATTGTAAATATATCATTCTTGTTGGTGCAATTTTAATTAACAGCGACAGCGATATTGGTTCGTTTTCGGCGGCAAAAAGATTTGAAATTATCAATCTAAAAACGGGTGTGAGAGAAAATATTATCACCGTTTTAAATCCGGAATAATAAAAACAAACGCTGAACTTGTTTATTGAGTTGAAGCAGCTGTTAATGTTATCTAAAATCAATGCGAGTACCGTTTTTTAAACTTATTTTTATAAAATGAATTGGAAAAATTACATCACTTTATTTCGACATCTTAAACAGCTTTTGCTAGTTGTAAGTTTGGTGTATGCTTTTTCTAATTGTCAGATTAAAAAAACTATTCTGCATTTTACCGCGATCGATTCAATCGAATTTTCTCAAAAAACTCAAACTCAATTACCGCAGTTTGGATCTTGCAGCAGCAGTTTAATTCATAAAAACACTTTTGTAAAAAAGGTTATTTCTACACCGCAAATTCCAATTTTACCTAGAACACTTTCGTTTTATTCTCCTGTAAATGAGAATGCTGTTTTTACTAAAGTTCAAGTTCGTCCTGCTTTCGAATTCGGCAAAAAATCTACTACTTATCCTCCTATGTTTATCGTATTTAAAAATCTAAAAATTGCACTAAAAGCGAATTCAATTACAGCTTAAAACAATTTTTTATTTTTAAATTTTATACTGCATGATACAGCAAAAGAAATCTTTTGACACTGCGTCTTTGGCTACTTTATCGTTACGATTGGTAGTTGGCTGGACTTATTTTTCGGCATTTTGGAGACGTCTTATTTTAGAAAACAAATTAATACCTGAAGAAGCAGGTTACATTGGCGAGAAATTCAATCACTTTTTACCCAATTCTCTGGGGTTAAAACCCATAATCGAATATTTAGTTACGCATCCCGAAGCTTTATGGTATGCAATGGTAACTTTTACCATTGTTGAGGGAATTGTAGGTTTAGCATTAATTCTTGGTTTTTTCACCCGTTTAATGAGTATTGGAATATTCTTATTAGCATTTGGAATTCTGCTCGCTTCGGGCTGGATTGGAACAACTTGTTTAGACGAATGGCAAATAGGAATTTTAGGCTTAGCCGCAGGATTTACTTTATTTATAACCGGCAGTAACTATCTTTCGTTAGATTCTTATTTTATTTCGAGAAAGTTCCGTTTTACTAAAACAAAATGGTTTAAATTTCTAGGTTCTGGACCGCTGAATTTAGCTGCATACAAGCGGCTTATTTTAGTAATCGTTGCTTTTATTGCAGGTCTTACTTTGTATACTAATCAATATTTTCATGGAGGCGTTTTTGGAACATTGCATAATAAATCAGTAAAACCAAAACTGGAAATCAGCAATTTTAAAATGCAGAGTACAGAAATGACTTTTGATGTTTATCGAGTTGAAGGTGTTGATGTTTATGGTTCTTTTTTGATTGGTATTTCGCTTCAAGATTCATCTGGAAAATATCTTTTACAATTGCATGGAGCTGATTTAGCAAAATTACCTGCCACGACTATTGACAATCATTATGTTGCCAAAATAAAACCCGGCGCTCATAGCTTGATTATTCCGCTTGGTGCAAAAGCAACAATGCGACTTCCGATCGATCGTAAAACAATGTCTGACAAAGAACATTACACGCTGACTTTAACAGATATAAGCGGTCTAACGTGGAGTGCTCGCCTTTAGTATTTATAAAAAAAGCTGTCCGAAATTATATTTCGGACAGCTTTAAAAATAGAATATTCTATAATTGATTATTATGCTTTATAAAGCATACTTGTGGCACCTAATAAAGCTGCCTGCTCATTATCTGTAGAAATAGAAACTAGGATTTTACTTCCTGCTTCTTTAATTTTTTGATTGAAAACAGGCAAAAAGAATTCGCTTGCATTTGCAATTTTTCCTCCAATGATAAAGCTGTCGGCACCAAATTTTTCTAACCACGGAAGAACAATTGCTGCCAAGTCTTGTCCCATTTGTTCAAATACTTTTACAGCCATTTCGTCGCCGTTTTCCGCCAAATTAAAAAGCTCTAAACCATTGTTTACTTTTTTTCCGCTTAAAGCGAAATAACCAGCCAAAAGTCCGCGAACCGAAACATAATCCTCAGCAATACCTTCTTTGTACGGAAGATCGTAAATTTCACCTTCTTTTGGTACTGAAATACCTGTACTGATTGATTCTCCTTTGTCAATAAAACAAGCGCCAAGTCCTGTACCAAGTGTAATGGCCATTACTTTTTTAGAAAGATTTTCTGAATCTTTAAAAACTTCTCCTTTTCCAAAACAAACAGCATCATTTTCAAAAAGAATTGGAAAATCACTAGAAAGATCTAGTTTATCTTGAAATAAATCGCGCACATTCAATCCGTAAAAATGTTCGTACTTAGATTGGTCTTTTATCCAGCAAATTCCGTTTGTATAATCAAATGGTCCCGGCATACAAACAGCTAATCCTGAAGTTTTTTCGACTTTAGAATTTTTGAATGATGTACGAATTGCTTTTTCCCAAATAGTCATAACCTCTTCCACAGGCATATTAGAATCAAAAGACTCTTTGTGCAGTGAAAAATCCATCACCTTCATATCTACTATATCAATTATCGCTGCGGTGATATGTGTGCCTCCTATATCTAAGCCAACGGCATACTCTTTATTCATTCTTGTTTTTTTGTTTTTGGAATTGAACCATTATGGGGTCAACTAAATTTTAGTTTTGATTCTTTTTCACCAGTAAGAGATTAAGTCTAACAGCCTATTTTTCTTAATCTCTTGATGGCAAATTATTGTTTTAAATGTTTTTATCTTTTAAAATTTGTGGATAATGAATACTGGTGTGTACGATCATTTCTCCAAAAAGTGTATTTGCCCAAGCAAACCATTTTCTAGTAAATTTTGCTACGTCGTCTTTATGAAAAGATTCGTGCATAAAACCAGTATCTGCATTTGTCTTGATTAAGTTGCTTATACATGCTTTTATTTCTTTTTCATCAACACTTGTAATCGCTCTTAAAACAATACTCATTGGCCAGATTGTATCGGTTCCTGTGTGTGGTCCGCCAATACCTTCGCCAGCTTTTCCTTTGTAGAAAAACGGATTATTCTCTGAAAGCACTACTTTTCTTGTGTTTAAATAAAGCGGACTGTCTGGTTCGATTGCTCCTAGATACGGTAACGATAATAGTGACGGCACATTAGCATCATCCATCATATGGAAACTTCCGTATCCGTTTACTTCAAAAGCAATGATTTTTCCGAATTTTGGGTGTTCGATAATTGCGTTTTCTTCTAATCCTTTCTGAACTTGTCCTTGCATTTCTTTTGCTTTGGCAACTAAATCTTTATCTAATAAAGCTGGCAAAGAGAAAATTTCCTGAAGATATCCTAATACTTCAATTGCAAACATATTACTTGGAATTAAATATCCAAATAAAGTACTGTCGTCACTTGGTCTAAAAGTCGAAACAATTAATCCGCATGGTTTTACAGGATAACCGTAACCTCCTAAAGGTACTCCATCTGTAGCCCAAGCTGTAACTCTTTGAAAATTGTATGGCCCTTTATCAGTCCAGCGCTGTTGTTCTTTAAACGTTTGTAAAACCAACAACATAGCTTCTTTCCATTTGCTGTCGAACAAACTTATATCTCCAGTTTCTTTCCAATAACCGTGTGCCAGTCTAATTGGGTAGCATAAACTGTCAATTTCCCACTTGCGCTCATGAATTCCAGGCTGCATTTTGGTCATGTCATTTTTCCATTCGCTTACCTGATTAAAATCTTTATAAAAAGCATTTGCATAAGGATCTAACAAAATACATTTTGTCTGACGGTTGATTACTCCTTTTACCAATTCAGCCAGTTTTTTATCTTCTTTTACAAACGGAATATACGGCCAAATTTGCGCTGTACTATCACGTAACCACATGGCATCAATATCACCTGTAATTACATAAGTATCAGGTTTACCGTCGATGATTTCAAAATCTACAGTAGTATCTAATGTATTTGGAAAACAGTTTTCAAACAACCAAGCCAGTTCTGGGTTAGCTATTTGTTTTTTGATTCTTACAATAGCAGCTTCAATAGCTTTACTTGTAAACTTTCTTTCGGCTGCAGGAGGTCTTTTTGTAATAAAATCTTTTAATGCAAAATTGAAAGTATCCGATTGCATTCCGAAAGCATCTGTTTGGATGGCCAATAATCCTGCTGAAAATATCCCAGCGTTTTTTATGAATTTTCTACGTGATTGCATAATATTATTTTGAAGTTGAATAAGAATATGGAAAAGCGTTTGCTGAAGTTCCTCTTTGTAAATTTGGTGTATCGCTCATGTCAAAATTTAATTCGCCGCCTTTTAATACATCAAAATGATTAATATAATTTTTTGAGTAAGCTGCGTTATTCCATTTTAAATCTTGAGCATATTTATTAGTTTCAGAATTTTTTTGTGCGTTAATCACCAATTCTTTTCCGTTTTCTAATTTTAATGTCAGCTTTTTAAATAATGGTGCTCCTAGAACATATTCTTCCGTTCCTGGGCAAACTGGATAGAATCCCATTGCAGAGAATACATACCAAGCTGATGTTTGTCCGTTATCCTCATCACCACAATATCCATCTGGAGTTGGTTTGTACATACGGTTCATTACTTCACGCGACCAATATTGCGTTTTCCAAGGTTCACCTGCATAATTATACAAATAAATCATGTGTTGAATTGGCTGATTTCCGTGCGCATATTGTCCCATATTCATAATCTGCATTTCGCGAATTTCATGAATAACTGATCCGTAATAACTATCATCAAAAATTGGCGGTGTTGAAAATACCTCGTCTAATTTTGCAGTAAATTTCTTTTGTCCTCCCATTAAATCAATCAAACCTTGTACGTCATGAAAAACGCTCCAGCTGTAATGCCATGCATTTCCTTCGGTAAAAGCATCTCCCCATTTAAACGGATTGAAATCTTTAGGGAAACTTCCGTCTTTATTTCTACCGCTCATTAATCCGATTGATGGATTATAAAGATTTTTATAATTCATCATTCTTTTTTCGAATAAACTGATTTCTTTTTTAGGACGATTTAATGCTTTTGCTAATTTCCAGATTGTAAAGTCATCGTAAGCATATTCTAATGTTCTAGCTGCATTTTCATTGATTTTCACATCATAAGGCACATAACCTAAAGTGTTGTAATACTGTACGCCGCGTCTTCCAACAGCATCCATTGGTCCTTCGTTGTTAGCACCGTGTAATAAAGCTTCATACAACTTGTTGATGTCATATCCTCGTAATCCTTTGATATATGCATCAGAAACTACAGAAGCTGAATTATTACCCACCATTACATTTCTAAAGCCCGGACTTGACCATTCTGGCAAGAAACCGCCTTCTTTATAATCGTTGATTAATGCTTCCTGCATTTCTTTGTTTATAGAAGGATAAACTAAATTCAATAATGGATATAAGGCACGGAATGTATCCCAAAAACCTGTTCCTGCATACATATAACCTGGCAAAACTTTACCATTGTACGGACTGTAATGTACAATTTCTCCTTTTGCGTTTATTTCGTATTGTTTTTGAGGAAAACATGCTGTACGATATAAGCAAGAGTAGAATGTTTTTAATTGCTCGTCGCTTCCGCCTTCTGCGGTTAATTTTCCTAGAACTTTATTCCACTCTTTTTTAGATTCTGCTACTGTTTCTTTAAAAGAAGCAGTTCCTAATTCATTTTTCAAATTCAACTCAGCTTGTTCTTGACTGATAAAAGAAGAAGAAACTTTTACATTTACTATTTCTCCCTTTTTAGTTTTGAAACCTACAACTGCACCAACGTGATCGTCTTTTAATTCTAATTTGTCTTTTTCTAAAACTTTATCATGCCAAGTATAATTGGTTGTAAAAGGTTTGTCGAACTGCAGTACAAAATAGTTTTTAAAGTTCTCAGGAACTCCACCGCTGTTGCGAGTAGTGTAACCAATAATTTTATTTTCTGATGGAATAATTTTAATATAAGAACCTTTATCAAAAGCATCAATTACAATTGAAGATTGTTCATTTTCTGGAAATGTAATTTGAAAATGCGCTGCTCTTTCTGTTGCAGTTATTTCTGTTGTAACATCATAATCTGCAAGGTAAACGCTGTAATAATATGGTTTAGAAACCTCGGCTTTATGACTGAACCAGCTTCCTCTTTCGTCTTCTGCAAAAGTTAATTTTCCAGTAACCGGCATGATAGAAAACTGTCCGTAATCGTTCATCCAAGGCGACGGCTGATGTGTTTGTTTAAATCCTCTAATCTTATCTGCTGTATAAATGTAAGCCCATCCGTCTCCCATTTTACCCGTTTGCGGAGTCCAGAAATTCATTCCCCAAGGTCTGCAGATTGCAGGATAGGTATTTCCGTTTGAAAGACTATGCAAAGATTGTGTACCCATTAACGGATTTACATATTCTACCGGATCTAATGCTTTAACCTGTGCATTTACAAAAATGCAGCACTGTAATAGTCCTAAAAAAATTAAACTTTTTATTTTCATATTCTGTCTTGTTATCCTATTTCTAAAATCTATGTTCTAAAATCTTAAATCTAAAGCGGTCTATCTGCTTTTTTAACACCAAAAGTTGTCGATGGTTTACTTCCCATATACAATTTTAATTCTCCTCCTTTTACAATCATATCATGTGTGATATATGATTTTGTATATGGTTTTCCGTTAAACTCAGCTTTCTGAATATAAATATTGGTTTTGCTGTTATCAATCGCTTTTATTGTAAACGAAATTCCTTCTTTATGATGAATTACTGCTGAATTTACTAACGGACTTCCCATAACGTAAATTCCATTTGCTGGATTAACAGAGTAGAATCCCATTGATGATAAAACATACCAAGCAGACATTTGTCCTAAATCTTCATTTCCGCACAATCCATCAGGTTTTGTAGAATAGAATTTCTCATCGATTTCACGGATTAATTTGGCTGTTTTCCAAGGTTGTCCAACATATGCATAAAGATATGGAATATGGTGGTTTGGCTCATTTCCTTGTGCATATTGACCAATTAAACCACTAATATCTGGAGATATTTCTTCGCCTTCTACTTTATCTGTTATTAAAAATAAGGAATCTAATTTTTTAATAAATTTATCTTCACTTCCAAACAATTCTATTAAACCATAAGGATCTTGAGGAACTAACCAAGTGTATTGCCACGCATTTCCTTCTACATAATCGTCCTTTCTATGTGCTGATGAAAGCGGATTAAATGGTGTTCTCCAATTTCCATCTGTCAATTTACCTCTCATGAATGTAGTTTCTTTATCGAAATAAAGTTTGTACAAATTGGCTCTTTTTGAGAAATAGTTATAATCCTCTGTTTTACCAAGATCTTTCGCCATTAACGCTATACAATAATCGTCGATTGCATATTCTAAAGCGTTTCCAACAGATTCTAACAATTTATCTGCAGGAATGTATTCTAGTTTTTGCACATAATCCATTCCTTCACGCGTTTGCATCGCTGTTTTTTTGATGGCTTCATAGGCTAATGCAACATCATAACCTCTATATCCTTTCATGTAAGCATCAACAATTACGGCGATCGAGTGATTTCCGTTCATTGTATTGGTTTCGTTACCCATTAAATGCCAAACTGGTAATCTGCCTTGCTGCTGATAAATCGCTAAAAATGATTTTACGATGTCGTTAATTTTTTCTTGTTGCGTAATGGTATACAATGGATGCAAACCACGGTAAGTATCCCAAAGTGAAAAAGTCGTGTAGTTTGTAAAGTTTACTTTTTCGTATACTTTTTTGTCTGTTCCTCTATAATCTCCGTTTACATCATTGAATATTGAAGGTGCAAACATGGTATGATACAAAGCGGTGTAAAAAACTTTCATTGTTTTATCGTCTGCTTTGATCTGGATTTTATTTAACTCTTTATTCCATTTTGAAGTTGCTTGTTTTGCTACAGCATTAAAGTCCCAATTTGGAATTTCGGCTTTTATATTGATAACTGCATTTTCATAACTTACAGGTGAGATTCCAACTTTTACTAAAACTTCTTTACTTTTTAAAGTTGTAAAATCTAAAACTGCTTTCATTTTTAGACCTTCACCTTCGTTTCCGCTTACAGAAGTTTTATCATCGTACAATGCCATATTTGAAATTGGCTCAGAAAATTCAATTGCAAAAAAGACACGTTGATCTGCCGCCCATCCTGATGAATATCTATATCCTACTAGAGTGGTTTCGTTTACTTTTTTTATAAACGTTTTTACAGGTTTGTCCCATCCTACACCGTCTGCAAGGTCTAATAAAACGTGATTGTCTTGAGCAGTATTAAAAGTGTATTTATGAAAACCTACTCTTTCGCTTGCCGTTAACTCTGCTTTAATTTTATATTTATCAAGCAGTACGCTGTAATATCCTGCTTTACTTACTTCATTTTCATGAGAGAAATAAGAACCGTAACCTGTTGCCATATCTTCTTTTGTTCCTTTTGTCAAAGGCACTTTTCCTGATACAGGCAATAAAAGAATATCGTTTAAATCTCCAATTCCGGTTCCGCTTAAATGAGTGTGTGTGAAACCTAAAATAGTATTACTGGCATAATTGTAACCACTGCACCAATCCCAGCCTTCAAAAACATTTACTGGTCCTAACTGCACAGCTCCAAAAGGAACATTGGCACCTACAAATACGTGACCGTGACCGGCAGAGCCAATAAACGGATTTACATATTGGGTATAATCTGAATTTGTTTGTTTTACCTTTTTTTCCTGTGAAATAACAGGATTGGCAAAAAACAGGTTTAGAGCTAAAATACCGCTAAAAGCAATTTTGTTGTACTTTGTAAACATATTTTTTTTATTTAGATTCTGAGATTCTGAGATTCTAAGGTTCTGAGATTCTAAGATTTGCTAATTAAACTTAGCACTTCAGAACCTTAGCTTCTTAGAAGCTTTTTATTTGTACTTATTCAAAACATTATATAGAGACTAGACTTTCACGGTTCGTTTTCTTATTTTACTCTCAAAAGAATAATCTAGAACACAAAAAATAACCGCAAAGAGCGCAATGACTCTCGCTAAGTTCGCAAGGTAAACAGATCCACTAAAGTGCGTCTATACACAAAAACCTTTGAACCTTTGAACCTTTGCAGCTTAGTACCTTAATACCTCTTCAAAACATCATATAGAGAATAAACTTTCAGGACTGGCTTTGTTATTTTGCCTTCAAAAGAAATTGTTCTTTCTTCGCCCTCTTTTAAATCTATATAATTATCGCTCCATTTTCCTGTATAACCTTTTATCGAAACGTATACATATTTTGCGGCTTTTGAAGCTTTTAAAATCACTTTATTTCCTTTTACTTCCCAAGTTATTTTTGGGTCTTCCAGTTTTAAATCAATTGGACGTGTAAGATCAATTTCTGGTGTTTTATCATCTCTATACGCTTCTTTCATGGCGTACCAAGCTGCTTTTGGCTGTCTGTCATAATAATCCGTTACGCTCCAGCTTGCAACAGGCCAGCAATCGTTAAGCTGCCATACTAATGTTCCCATATTATAAGGCGCTTTTGAACGGTGAATGCCTATAATATTTTTTAATGAATAGTATTGCAAACATTGTGTGAGGTAAGTATAATCCTCAACACTCATTTTCTTTATTTTGTCAGAACTAATAAAGTAGCGATTTAAATACGAATCTAATTTCATGAATCCTTTGCCGGCTTTTTGATGCGCTTGCAAAACATCCGAATATAAATATCGGTCTTCTGGTAACGTAAATTTTTCTATTGAAGAGTAATTTGGCATAGCCTGCATTCCGTACTCGCTTACAAAACGTCCCGTTTTATTCTGCACCGCTTCAATATCTTCAAGTCCCCACCAAGTTCCCCAATAATGGCTGTCACCTTCTGTAATGCTTTTTGCTTTTGACCAATGGAATAAAGGTGATGAACTTATATATGGTCTTTTAGGATCGACTTCTTTTACCCATTTTGGAATACTGTCTTGAAACAAACGAACGTAGTCTTTCCATAATCGTGTCGAATCTTGCTTTGACATTTTCATGCTTTTTTGCCATCCCCAGCTTTTAAAAGCTTCATCGATTTCATTATTTCCGCACCATAAAACGATGCTTTTGTGATGACGAAGACGTTTTACCTGATATTGAACTTCTTTTTTTACATTGTCAAAAAAAGCATCATCTCCCGGTACCATTGTTCCTGCGAACATAAAATCCTGCCAGACATAGATTCCGTTTTTATCACATAAATCATAAAAATAATCATCTTCATAAACCCCGCCTCCCCAAATACGAAGCATATTCATATTGGCATCTTTGGCAAGTGCAATTACTTTTTCGTACTCTTTTTTGGTTACTCTTGACAAGAATGCATCTGATGGAATGTAATTTGCCCCTTTCATGTAAACTGGCTTGTCATCAATTTTAAAGTAAAATGATGCTCCTTTATCATCAGGCTGTTGTACCAATTCAATTTTTCGGTCTAAAACATATGGTTTCTCAGGAGTTTTTACATCATACGCTTCTAATCTTGGCGTTTTCCAAATTCCGCAAGTTGTGAATTTTGGTCCCCAATCCCATCCAAAATGGTATTGTGCTTTACGCACATAGGCACGAGGATTATCTGGAATTACAAACGGAAAATCTTTTTTGGCCAATGAATCAACAACATTTTGTGCTGATTTAAAAACGACCACTAAATCATTTTTTCCCGGCTTTAAATTCTTTTTTACGTCAACACGCCACTGACGAAACATATTGTCAGCCTTTAAAACCAATTGATTATTTAAATAAACGGACGCGTAAGTATCTAATCCGTCAAAAACTAATTCAGTATTTTTTTTATTTAAAGTTGCAGCACTTACTTCAAAAGTGGTTTTATATTCCCAATCTTTCTTTTCAATCCATTCCAGCTTTTTTTCATTGTCTCTGTAAAATGGATCTGGTATTAATTTATTGTTGAGTAAATCTGTATGAACTTCACCGGGAACAGAAGCAGGATACCATTTTGTAGTTTTGGTTTCTCTGTACTGCCATCCTTTTTTTAATTCCATGTTTTGCGCGTTTGCCACAAATGAAAAATTTGCCAGACAAATACTCAAAACCCAATAAAAGTTCTTTTTAAACTCCATTATAACTCAATACTTAATTATTATGCTTTTGCAACTTAATCGTTGGCAGTTTGAGAAGGAAAACTACGTCTCCACAATCCTCCCTCTCTTTTGGGCTTTTAATACGGAATAACAGTAACTAACAAAATATTCTGAAAATCATTTTCCCTTTTACAGCTGCCAAGTTTTATCTTTTAAATTGTTTATTTAAGATTTTCTATTACACTTCAATAATTAAAAAATTAAGATCACTCAATTGTATGTTCTTTTGAAAGTAATTCCATCTTTTTCAGCATAAGCTCTTTTGTCTTTTGCGAAAAAAAAGGTATTAAAACTACAGAACTAATTATGGATACAAACCCTCTAATTTAATGAAAATTGAAATAGGAAATTAAAAATAAGCCGGGAGGTACTCATACTCCTCCCGAGCTTATTCAACTTAACTAACCAAAATTTTAAAACTACTTATCCCACCAAATTCTCGTTGTCATTAAATCCAACCCTTGGCGTTGTACTGCTTCTTTATAATTCACACTATTTGTGATTAACTCTGACTGATCATAAATTAATCTTCTTGGAATAGTTCCTTTTGTTTCTCCTGTTGGATCATTTACCGGAACTAAAACTGGATATCCTGTTCTTCTGTATTCTGAAAATGCTTCAAAACCATTAAACAATAAAACAATCCATTTTTGAGTAATAATTTGTTCGATTTTTTGAGCTTCAGTTCCTGTTGATTTAAAAGGGTGAGCCGTCATGTAATCGTTGTATTCTGTAAGAGTAACTGCTGGTACTTTGTCTCCAAAAATAGTCAGTACCTGCATTGCAGCTCTTACTCCATCTTCATAATGCTTTTGTGCTGATCCGTTTACATTCCATCCTTTTACCGCTGCTTCAGCTAAAATAAATTCTACTTCAGCGTAAGACATAATTAATGTAGGAGCATCTAAACGTAATACTGTTGACGTATTAGGATCTGAGAAAAGTCTTTTGTCTCCACCTGGAAATTCTCTTGCATCGTTTGCAAGGCCTTGCTGGCTTGCTGGAGAATTATTTCCTGTTGCTTCAAGTTTTGCTAATATTCTTAAACGTGGATCGTTATTGTTTTTCAAATTATCGATAAACGTTTTACTGAATTTTGTATTTGCATCACCTTTATTCAAGTCATTCCTAACCCATGAAGAAGTTATTGGGTTTGTTTTAACTCCTTGTGGTCCTGCATCATGTCTTAAAACTAAGCTGTCATCATTTGAAGTAAAAACTCCTTTAGCAACAGCTTTCTCAACATATTGTTGTGCTTTTGCAGGGTTTACTTTAGATAAACGCATTGCAACTCTTAACATCATTGAATTAGCTAATTTTTTCCATTTAGCTACATCACTTTGATAGAACAAATCAGCGTTGCCTACAAATGCTTTATTAGCATCTAAAGCGCTTCCTGCTTCATCTAATTCTTTTAAAAGATCATTGTAGATTGCTTCTTGAGTATCATACTTTGGAGCATAAACTCCTCCGTTGTATCCTTTTCCAGCTTCAAAATAAGGAACATCTCCATAAGTATCTGTTAACTTTTGAAACAAGAAAACTTTCATGATTCTTAAAGCCTGAATAGCATTAGCATTTTCTGGTGTATCTTTTATAACAGATAATAACTGAAAAATCTGATTCAATCCTTTACCATACGTTTCTCCAAAAAGTGCTCCTGAATATTCAGATGAATAGGTATATTTTGACCCTGAACCACTTAAGGATGAAAATTGCTGTACAATTTGCGCAGCATAAATATTATTTCCTCTTGTATTAGAAAAGTCTTGTCCGTCAACATAAATCTCAGCAAGTGTAAACATAGATTTTACAGCTGGATCTGTCAAAGCATTTGGATTCTGATTCAATTCTTCGAATCCTTTGTCGCATGAAGCTAGTGTCATTGCACCAACAATCGCAACACAGAATATTTTTATAAATTTATTTTTCATCTTTCAATTTTAGTTATTAGAATTTAACATTAAGAGTTAAACCAAAATTTCTTGTCAATGGCATAGATGCTCTTTCAAGACCTTGTGCATTACTATTAGAGTAGTTAGACTCTGGATCAATGTTTGGCACTTTGTCATAAATTGTCCATAAGTTATGAGCAGAAAATGCTAAACTAACCGATTGAAATGGTGTTTTTGCAAGATTTGCTTTTGGGAAATTATAGCTGAAAGAAACCGCTCTAAGTTTAATAAAATCAGCATCGTAAACGAAGTTTGATGTTACATCACTATAACTTCTCCAGTAATCGTATGCAGAAACTGTAGTGTTTACAGGATTACCGTTAACATCTGTACCACTTACTGCTACACCGCCTTCACGACCGCCAAGTGTTTGCTCTGTTAATCCGTAACGAGTTCCTAACTGGTTTGTTGCTGAGTAGATTTCTCCTCCAAATTTAGCATCAACAAAAATTGAAAGTGTGAAATTTTTATAAGAGAAATCATTTGAGAATCCCATAGACATTGGCGCTACACCTTGTCCCGCGATAATTAAATCTCCTCTCATGAATCGGCCGTTAGTGTCAAGTACGATATTTCCTTTTGCATCTCTTAAATAATCGTAAGCTTTGATTATTCCAAATGGCTGTCCTTTTTCTAAAACTACAGAAGCTCTAGAATCTCTATTTCCTTCAAGTGTTTTTGTTGTAATTTTATCAGAAAGATTAAGTACTTCACTATCGTTGTAAGCAAAATTATATCCAACATTCCATGCAAAAGTTGGTGTTTTAATTGCTTTTACATTGATTGCAAATTCAACCCCTTTGTTTAGGATTTCACCCACGTTGATTTTTGTTGTTCTATAACCAGATGCTTGAGAAATATCTGCATCAGTAATATCGTTAGTTGTTTTCTTGCTGTAGAAAGTCAAATCTGTACTCACTCTATTATTGAAGAATGTATTTTCGAAACCAAATTCGATTGTACTAACGTTGTAAGGTTTTAAACCTCTGTTTGGAACTGTATCTCCATTAACTCCTAAAATTGGCTGACCTAAAGAATCTGTTTGTCCATCAGGTGCAGAATATGTTAATGCTAAAGCATAAGCGTCTGGCAAAGCTCCACCAACATTACCCCAACCTGCTCTAATTTTACCATAAGACATCCATTCTGGCATTTGGATAATTTCAGAATAAATTAAACTGGTACTTACAGATGGGTAAAAAGTACTGTTGCTTGATGGATCTAAAGTTGAGAACCAATCTTGACGACCTGTTAAACTAACATATAAGAAATCTTTGTATCCTAAATCTGCAGAATAGAAAAGTGAGTTAACTTCGCTTTCTGAGAATAATTTTTCTGTTTTGTCAGGTTGTGTATTTCCGTAGAAATATTTGAATGGAACAATAAAATTAGTTCCTCTCATTTTAATTCCGCTAAATCTGTTGTGTTGACGGTTAGCTCCAATGAAAGCATCTAATGAAAGATTCTCAACAATATTACCTTTGTATCCTAAATAAGCAGAAGCATTATATTCTGTACGTCCTTCTACTCTGTTCTCATATGATCCTCCTGGGCTGTAGTTAATTCCTGTAGGCTCAATTTCAGTGTATTCGTAGTTGATATCATCCATACCAATAACACCTTTTGCGTAAATTTTATCAGTAATGTTATAATTTACTTTTGCAGAACCGATAAAACGTTTTCTAAGATCATTATTTAAATCTTCTTGTGTTGCAAAATATGGATTCGTTTGGTAAGTGTTTGATCCAAAATAATCAGCTTCACCTCCATTTGCATCGTAGCCATTACTTAACCATCTGATATCTGCTCCTGGATTTAAGAATGTTGTAGTATACGAAGCATTTCTAGGAGAATCGTTCAAATAAGGTCTGTTTTGACTTTTCTCTGTAATATATTGTACATTCGTTTCAATACTAATTTTTTTGTTCGGAGACGAGTTCAAACTTAAAGCCACGTTGTTTCTTCCAAAGTTTGTTCCTGGTAAAATAGACTCATCTTTTGTATTTCCGAAAGACAATCTAAAATTAGTTGTTTCGTTTCCTCCAGAAATTGCTAAAGTATTACTGAAAGAATATCCAGTTCTGTAGAAATTTTTTACGTTATCTTTCCCGTTTGCTTGGTACGGTCTAGTAGTTCCATCAAGTGCAAGAGTAGGTTTTCCGTCATATTTATCTCCCCAACCTAATACATATTTTTCTCTAAGATCTCCTAAATTATTAAATCTTGTAGGAACTCCGTTTACAGGCTCTCCTGATCCGTATTGATCTTGCCACTCTAAAAGACTAATTGGTGTATTGAATGTAGAGTTTGTGCTAAAATCTACTCCAAGACCAGTTCCGCTTTTTCCTTTTTTAGTTGTAATCAAGATAACACCATTTGATCCTCTGTATCCGTAAAGAGCAGAAGCGGCACTACCTTTAAGTACTGACATAGAAGCGATATCGTCTGGATTGAAAGAAGACATACCATCACCTTTATCAGCTCCACCCCACATACCAGCATTTCCTTGCTGACTGTTATCGATTGGAATACCATCTACAACATACAAAGGCTGGTTTAATCCAGAAGCCGAAGTTGCTCCACGAATTACAACACGGCTTGAACCTGATGGTCCAGAAACTGGTGCAGAAACGTTAACACCGGCAATCTTACCTTGTAATGCGTTCCCTAAGTTAATTTCTTTGTTTTTTGTTAGTTCTTCTCCTTTAAGTTCCCCAACAGCGTATCCTAAACTTTTCTTTTGTTTTTTAACTCCAAATGATGTTACAACAACATCTTTTAGTTCTTGTACATTTTCTAATAATACAACTGATATTTTACTTTCGCCTGGCTGAAGTACTATCGTCTTTGATGTAAAACCTATCGAAGACACATTTAAAGTAACCGCTCCTTCTGGAACATTCATTTTAAATCTACCTTCTGTATCTGTAATTGCACTAAACGGTTTTCCTTGAACCTCGATAGATGCAGCAATGATTCCTCTGTTCTGTGCATCTGCCACTACGCCTGTTATTAATCGATTTTGCGCCACAGCTCCTAAGCTGCACAACAATACCATTCCTAACACTGCTAATATTCGTTTCATAAGCTTTTTTTTTGGTAATTGGTAATTTGTTTTGTTTTAACGTGATTGTTTTTAAATAATTAATAAAAATTTGAACTCAATTTTAATATTGCACTCATAAGGCATACGCCCAACAAATACAATGCTTTAATAGCAACGTAAACATTCCTATAACTTTTAGCAATCGATATAGTAAACAGCTCAAAAAAATTAACACAATACTTGAATATTTCGAACTTAAATTACTAAAACGATTTAGTAAAATTCCTAAAAAAAAACGAATCGTTTTTTTCTTTTTTTTATGATTATGCTCTTAAAAATTAAACTGATTCTCTAACAATCAATTCTCCTTTTTTGAGACTTTTTTCTATTTCAAATTTCTCCATATCAGTCATCTGACTCAACAACAATTGTATCGATTTGACCGCAATATCATTAATAGGCTGCGAAATGACTGTTATTTTTGGTGTATGAAGTTTAAAACTGTCATGATCATCAAAACTAATAACCGAAACATCGTCTGGTATCGTTTTCCCAACCTTTTTAAAAGCCTGTAAACCTGCAAGCCCCATATAGTTTGTTAAAAACAAAACAGCATCAATTTGCGGATTTTTTTCTAAAAAACTTACAATCGCTGCAACTCTGGTTTCTTCAGTGCTGTTGTAATCCATGTGAAGTACCAGCGAATCATTATAAATACCAGCTTCTTTTAATGCATCTCGACATCCGTCTTCTCGCGATTTCATCTGAATCATTTCAGATGTGATATTGACAATCGCTATGTTCTTACGACCTTTATTGATCAAAAATTTTGCTGCAGAATTTGACGCCTCATAATTATCCATTACAACATGGCTCACATTTTGTCCTGCAAAATATCGGTCAATTAATACTACCGGCTTTTTTAATCTCAAAAGCAAATCAATACTGCTTTCTATATTTTGTGTCGGAGTAATAATAAACCCATCCACATTTGCCTGCAGTAAACTATGTATTAACTCCTCAGAACGTTCATCATTACCACCTGTACTGCAATAAAAAACGCGATAATCAATATTTCTCGCTTCATCTTCTATTACCCGCGCAAGATCAGCAAAAAACTGATTCGAAATATCCTCAACAATTAACCCGATAGATCTCGTTTTACCTGTTCGAAGACTTGTCGCTATCATACTTGGTCGATAATTAAGTTTTTCAGCAACTTGCTGTACTTTTTTAATTACCGCCGGGCTTATCCCCATCTTCTCTCCTTTATCATTAATAACAAAAGACACCGTAGATATAGAAACCTCAGCTTCTGTTGCAATATCTTTAATAGTTATTTTTTTCATCTAGAGAGTTAATTTTTCATTAAGCTGTTATTAACGATATCACAAATATAACTAAAAATAGTTACTAAAACGATTTTGTAGATATTATTTTAAACAAATCATTATTTTAAAGCCAATAATAATCATATTTAACAGTAATTATATGTGTTTTTAGCATTAATCGTTATTTTTAATAAGATAAAAACGGCATAATTTTAATATGAATATCCTTTTATTAAGAATCTTTACTGAATTATTAACGGGCAATTTAACTCTTTTTTTTGGTTTGCAGCTCTTTTAAATCAAATTAACACTTATAGTTTTACGAAATATAAACTTCTAAAATTGAAGCTTCTCCTTCTAACACATAATTACGCATTCCTGCAGGAATTAAAACGGTATCGCCTTTTTTATATTGATAACTAACATTTTCATATCTAATCTCAAAAGTCCCTTCAATACACATATAAACTGTAAAAGTTTCTCCGTCTTTGTTTCCTTCAATCTTGCCGTCTAGCGGAATAATATTTGTTGTAAAATAAGGACAATCTACAATTACATTCGATTGATTAGATACTGTTTCGTACTTTTTATGTGTATCTACTTTATTGTAATTGATTGCATCAAGCGCTAAATCAACATGTAATTCTCTTGTATTTCCTTGAGCATCTTTTCGGTCAAAATCATATAAACGGTACGTAATGTCAGATGTCTGTTGAATCTCTGCAACAACCAATCCTGCTCCAATTGCATGCACCGTTCCAGTTTCTAGAAAAAATACATCACCAGCTTTTGCTTTTACATCATCAAGAATCGAAACCAAAGTTTTATTGTTTAGATTTTCTAAATATTCTTCTTTGCTTGAGTCTTCTTTAAAACCAACAATAATTCTTGCATCTGCGTCGGCCTGCATAACGTACCACATTTCAGTTTTACCAAAAGAGTTATGACGTTCTTTCGCTAATTTATCATTTGGATGTACTTGTATTGATAAATCTTCGCGTGCATCTAGATATTTAAAAAGCAACGGAAATTGATTGCCAAATCGAGCATAAACGTTTTTTCCTAAAATATCATTTGGAGACTTATCAATAAGTTCTGTCAATGATTTTCCTTTTAATTCTCCATTCGCCACCACACTTACATCACCTTCTACTGTAGACAATTCCCAGCTTTCTCCTGTAATAGAAGAAACAATAGGTTTATTAAGAACCGTTTTTAATTTTTCGCCTCCCCAAATTCTTTCTTTCAAAATTGGTTCAAACTGTAAAGGGTACATTTTCGTATTCATTTTTTATATTTTTTAATTTTTATTTTTTTGCCAATAATTTCACTAATTATCACTAATTAATTCGCACATAACTTAAATCTGCTTAATCAGCATGGAATCTTTTTTTACCACTCCCGATAGCTATCGGGATAAAAGGATTAAAATGATTTAAAAAAATCTGCTAAATCTGCCATCCCGATAGCTATCGGGAGCGTGAAACCTTTTCTGCCACAGATTAGAATGACTAAAAAAAATCCGTGTTTATCTGCGTTTTCGCGATAGCGAATCCGCATCATCCGCGTGCCATTTTTCTACTTTATAGAAATCGCTGCGCCTCCGCTTGATGCTAGTTTTTGTTTCAGTTTTGTTTTACTGTTTACCGTTACTTTTCGAATGTTGTACGATTGCGGATTAGTTTTATAATCTGCCGTTTTTCCATCTTCATAAATTGTAGCTGTAAAGTTTTTTCCCGCTGGAAGAAAACTAAAATCAATTAAAGCTGTACGTGAATTTTCATCTGTAATTGCCCCCACAAACCATTCTTGTTTGCCTTTTGTTTTTCTGGCAATAGTAATATAATCACCTGGTTCAGCTTCTAGAATATAAGTTTCATCCCAATCTAAAGCGACATCTTTTATAAACTGAAAAGCGTCATTAAACTTTATATAATTTTCTGGTAAATCGGCAGCCATTTGCAACGGACTGTACATTGTAACATACAATGCCAATTGCTTAACAAGCGTTGTGCTCAATTTATTTTTCTTCGCTCCGTAAACTGATAAATCACCTTGAAAAATTCCTGGAGTATAATCCATTGGTCCGCCCATTAATCTTGTAAAAGGCAAAATTGTAGTGTGATCTGGATGAATTCCTTCCATCGATTCAAACTCAGTTCCACGAGCTGATTCTTGCGCAAACCAGTTTGGATAGGTACGATGCAAACCTGTTGGACGAACGGCTTCATGTGAATCTACCATAATTTTATGCTTAGCAGCTTCTTTTGCTACATAAGTATAATGATTTACCATTTGCTGTCCGTCGTGATGTTCTCCTCTTGGAATAATTGGCCCAACATATCCTGTTTTTACAGCATTGTAATTGTTATCAACCATAAAGTTTAAAGCATCTTTCAACTGTCTTTCATATTCAGAAACTGATGATGTTGTTTCGTGATGCATGATGATCTTAACGTTTTTCTTCCCAGCATAATCGCTTAATTCTTTCACATTAAAATCTGGATATGCTTTGGTAAAACTATAAATATGTTCTTTTTTAAAAGCAGTATTATCTTCCCAGCCTTCGTTCCAGCCTTCTACCAAAACAGCATCAAAACCATTTGATGAAGCAAAATCTATATATTCTTTTACATGCTTAGTATTTGCTCCATGTGTATTATTTGGTTTTAACTTAGAAAAATCCGTTTTCCCAATTACAACATCCTGATTGTCTGAATACGCCCAAGTAGATCCTCCGCCTGTAAAATATTCCCACCAAACACCAATATATTTTACTGGTTTTATCCAAGAAACATCTTCAAAAGCACAAGGTTCATTTAGATTCAAAATCATCTTTGATGATAGAATATTTCTAGCATCGTCACTTACAACAATAGTTCGCCATGGCGTGAAACTTCCTGTTTGAATATATCCTTTATTGCCAACTGCGTCTGGAACTAAATGTGAACTTAATGAATACGTTTTGTCATTTACATTAAGGCACATTGCCGGAAAGTTTTTTAGCGCAGCTTCGTGAATATTAATATAAAGTCCCTCATTTGTCTTCATCATTAAAGGCGTTTGAGCAGCTAAATTTTTAATTGTTGTTTGCGCAGCTAATGGAACATGTGTTGCATCGTAAACCAAAGACTGCATTTCTGATATTTTTGAAGTTGAATAACTATATTCATTAGTATCATAATCACCCGGAATCCAAAATAATTTATGATCTCCTGTCAAATTAAATTCAGTTGTTTCTTCTTGAATAATAAAGTGGCGCAAATTGTCTTGCACCGGAAATTCATATCTAAAACCTAAACCATCATTAAACAAACGAAAGTAAATAGACATTTTTCGTTTGCTCTTTTCTTGCACAAGATCAACTTTTAATTCATTGTATTGATTTTGTATTTCTTTTTGCTCTCCTAAAACGGGTTTCCAAGTACTATTTTCCGACTGAAATTTCGTTTCGGCAACTTGAAAACCTTTATTCAATAAAATATCAGACTTTATAACAAAACCCATTTTGCTTTCTTGAATTACTGCTTTTTGTTTAAAGTTTAAAGTATAAACCGGTGTTCCGTTTTGATCTAAATGAAATTTCATTGTTAAGTTACCATTAGGAGACTTAAGGTCTTGCGCAGTAACAAATCCGACTAAAAACAATATAAAGAAGCAGCTAAAAAATGTATTTTTCATAAGATAATTTGAGAGAGTAAAAATTCCTAAATCGATTTAGTAAAAATAATAAAATAAATTAAAAAGCAATACTTTGTAGAAAAAAATAAATATAATGGAATAAAAACGCGGTTTAAATTAAGAATAATCTTTCGCGTAAAAAGAGAAAAAGAAATGTAATTTATTGATTTCTATAAATTTTGAAGTCGGCGATAATCTGTTGGAGAAATAGAAGAATGTTTTTTGAAAAAACGTCCAAAAGCAGAAACTGAATTAAATCTAAGTCGATAAGCAATATCACTTATATTGATTGCTGGATTTCCTAATAATACGACGGCTTCTTTTAACAAATGGGCATCGATAATTTCGTGCGGAGTTTTGTCTGCTGCTTTTTTGACAATCTGAATCAGATATTTGTTTGAGATATGTAATTTCTGAGCATAATAACTTACTCCCTTATGCTGTGTTATATTATTCATAACCAGATTAAGGAACTGGAAATAAGTATCTTTCGGATTACTAGCAATTGAAACTGTTTCAGGTGCTTCTTTTGGTAATAATTCGGCTGTTTCTAAAAGCAGATTAAATATAATGGTTCTTACAATTTCATCTTTAAACTTCAAATCGGCCTCAATTTTACTTTCAAGGTATTTCATCAATTTAATCAGCTTTTTGGCATCTTGCTCTTTGAGTTGTATGAGCTCAAATGATCTGTCTTTAAAAAAAGCCAGTCTTTCAATGATAAAAGGATCAGATATGTATTTAAGCAGAAATTCCTTTTCAAAAAACAGCAATTTCATTCTAAAGTCTTCACTGTTATTATGAAAAGCAATAATGGTTGCAGGTCTTGCAATTAGTAAAGTAAATTGTTTTATATCATGTTGATGTCCGTCAATAGCAATATCGATATCTCCTTCAGTACAAATACACAACGAATAATAATCCATTCGAAAAGGCTTCTGAGGATATTCCATTTGTTTTTTACCCGAAGAAACATAATAGGGTAACTTATTATCAACCTCAAAATAGGCTAATGTATCTCTTATTTTATCGTAAGGTTGATCCATCCTATATAAATCCTGCTTAAATATTGTTTTTGGAAAACTAATTTACGTATAAAAATAAGCATTTATTAGGTATAATTCCTTATAAAACATGACCTTTTAATAATTAATTAAACTTAATTCATGCAAAAATGACGCTAAAGCAAAAGCCTTAACGTCATTTATTTGAAATATGATATTATATACAATTACGTTTTAATCTCTGATTCCTCCTATCCAATGTTTTAACTTATTTAATTGTTCATTAAAGAAGGATTCGTGCTCTTGCCCTTCATCAGCATTTTCAACAAGCAGATGTTCGTAGTAAGTTCCTTTTAGAAATTTTCTTAAAAGTCCTTCACCTACTATTGGCTCATAATCGTTTAATGATTGTGCAGCTTTAAGCAAATGACGAATATCGTATTGCAGCGGATTAATGTCCGGCACCTGTTTGTTCAGATTCAATAAGTCGTAAACCGCTATTCTGGCAGTTCGTACAGAACTTTCCATTGTAAATACAATATCATTATTGGTTTCTACAAACTGCCCTACTAATCCTAAATTGGTACAGCCTTCCGGCACTACTTGCGGACGATCGCCTTTTGCTCTCGGCATAAACATAGACGTGATATATGGCATATAAGAACTTCTAACAATGGTATTTTCTACAATATTGTCTAGTTGATCAATGATTCCTAAATGATACGCTAATTCAGCCAAAATCTCATTTCCAGTACATTGCGGCATTGTTTTTTTGACATAATCACCTTCTTTGTCCATAAAAAGGGCATAGACCCAAATTACTAAAATATCATCCGGCTGGTCTGGAAAATGAGGTTGTCTATTACAAGTAAAACTCATTAACCATTTTGAATCGCTGATAGTTACAATTCCTCCTGTTGCCGTTTTTCCTGAGTACGGATCGTTGACACAAAGTTCTTTTACTTTTTCTACAAAGGCAGAAGGTTTACAAGTAAGTGTAGCCGATTCCCAAGAAGATTTTGCAATGTTACCACAGAATTTTTCAGGTTTCCCGAAAACAGGTGATTTAGCGGCTAGATTTTTCCATAATTTCCATCCGGCACTTTGTCCGCTCGTACCATTGTCTAAACCTATAATTGGAGCATTTTTATTATCTCCGTAAAAGGTATCTTCGGTCATAGAACCTGTTGTAGCAATTACATAGTTATCTTTACCTACAGGAATTCTTTCTTCTTTCCCGTTTTTTTCGATAATAATAGCTTCCACTACTTTGCCTTCGGTATTACTGTGAATATCTAAATCTTTAACGAGTGTGTTTAAGTCAATTTGTACGCCTTTACTCTGAAGAAATCTTCGAAGCGGTGTAATAAAGGTATCGTATTGATTGTATTTTGGAAAAACGAGACATGAAAGATCTTTCATTCCGTCGATCGCATGCAGAAAACGGTGCATATACAATTTACATTCTAATAAACTGTGCCAGTTTTCGAAGGCAAACATAGTACGCCAAAAGAACCAAAAATTACTATCTAAGAAAGATTTACTAAAATAGTCTTCGATGGTTAAATCGTCTAAATCTTCTTTCTTTTTAAGGAGCAATTTTATAATCGCAAGCTGATCTTTTTTCTCCAATCCAAATTTACTGAAATCTTTAATTTGTCCTTTATTATGAATCAATCTCGCTTTAGAGTAATTAGGATCATTATCATTAACCAAACGGTATTCGTCTAATACGCTATACGGTTCAGGAAGTTCTAAAGCTGGAATATCCTGAAAAATATCCCAAAGGTTTTCATAAGTCATATCCATTTCACGTCCGCCGCGAATAATATAACCATCTGTAGTATTTCCGGCGCCATCAAGTGATCCGCCATCTACGTGAAGCTGATCAAGAAAAATAATATTCTCACCTGGAACATGAGCGTCACGAATAAAATAATAAGCCGCTGCCATTCCTGCAATACCGCTTCCAACAATATAAATTTTACTGTCTTTATACGATTTTGAAGGAATCCCTTTGTTTCGCTGATAGTTTCCAATTTGATCTGAAAAAGGCATTGTTTTTTCAGGTGTATTAATTTGAACCTCTTTACTAGAGTCCGGTTTGTGGTTCACATTTCCATATTCTTGAGAACCATTAAGTAATTTATCGAATTTTGAAGTGGTAGAACTCATAACTAATCTATTTTTGATTTACTCAAAGTTAAGACTAGCCCGAAGATAATGTGCATCCCGAAATTCGGTAATACTATCCCCAAATTCTTACTTATTTATTTGCTGTATTTCTTTCTGTACCCATTTTTTATTGAGTCCCAAAAATTACTCACAAAAACGCCAAGCAGCCTATTTTCATTAGAAAACCTAAAAAAATTGGAGGCTTGGCGAGATTAAAAAATAACGGTCTAATTTTCTGTCTATGCTTTATTTAAAATTAGAAATTCCGCTTTTCAGCCAATTATAATAATTCTCAATATCAGGATTATAAGCAGACGGCTCTGTAAGATTAGCACTTTTATGATCAACTATTACATAAAACGGCTGCGCATTTGCTTTATAGGTTTTAATTTGCAGATCACTCCATTTGTTCCCGACGGTTTTGATTTTCTTCCCAGTGGTTTCAGAAATATATTGTTCCTTTTCAGGCAGTTCTTTTTTATCATCCACATATAATGAAATCAACACAATATCATTTTTTAACACTTCCAGAACTTTCGAACTAGACCAAACCAGTTCCTCCATTTTCCTGCAATTTACACACGCATGTCCCGTAAAATCAAGCAAAACGGGCTTTCCTGTTTTTTTTGCAAATTCCATTCCCTTGTCATAATCATGAAAACTGATGAGATTTTGAGGACCAAATTCTGCTCCTTCAGGTAAAAGTACTTTTGATACAGAAGCATTATTAGAATTTCCAAATCCATTTGGAGATTCACTGTACTGCATTGGCGGCGGGAATCCGCTGATGAGTTTAAGAGGCGCACCAAAAAGACCAGGAATTAGATATATGGTAAAACTTAGCACCAATAATCCAAATGCTAATCTTCCTACTGAAATATGCTGTAACGGAGAATCGTGCGGCAAGGTAATTTTCCCGAATAAATAAAGTGCCAAAACTCCAAAAACTGCAATCCAGATTACAAGAAAAACTTCTCTTTCCAGCCAATGTAATTGCAGCACCAAATCGGCATTAGATAAAAACTTAAAGGCTAAAGCCAATTCAAGGAAACCTAAAACTACTTTTACCGTATTAAGCCATCCGCCTGATTTTGGTAATGCATGCAGCCACCCCGGAAAAGCGGCAAATAAAGAAAAAGGTAATGCAATCGCCATAGAGAATCCTAACATTCCAATAATAGGCGCAATTCCGCCTTTTGAAGCAGCTTCCACTAATAATGTCCCTACGATTGGTCCTGTACACGAAAAAGAGACAATTGCCAAAGCCAAAGCCATAAAGAAAATCCCAATTAATCCGCCTTTGTCTGCCTTCGAATCGACTTTGTTTGCCCACGCATTCGGAAGCATAATTTCGAATGCTCCTAAAAATGAAAAGGCAAAAATCATTAAAAGCACAAAAAAGATCAAGTTAAACCAAACATTTGTTGAAAGTGCATTTAGAGAATCTGCTCCAAAAGCCCATGTCACAACAGCTCCCAAAAAAATATAAATAGTAATAATCGCAATTCCATAAAAAACGGCTTTTCTAATTCCCTGCGATCTTGTCTTGCTTTGTTTGGTAAAAAAACTGACTGTCATTGGAATCATCGGAAAAACACAAGGCGTTAACAACGCAGCAAATCCTGAGAAAAACGACAATAAAAAAATCGTCCATAAACTTCTCGATACTGTTTTTGGTTCGTTTTTCTTAATTTCTTTTTGAGGCGTTTTTACAATTGTTGCTGCAATTAATTTTTCTGTTTTTTCTTTTACCTCAACTGCAGCAGGTTCAGTAACCTCTATTTTTGTTTCCGTTTTTAAAGCAGCTTCTATTAAAGTTTTCGCTTTCGCGGAAGGACTCACAGTAAACTCCAATTCATCTGAACTTGGCGGAAGACAGTTTTCGTCATTACAAACCATAAATTCAACATCTGCATTGATTTTGAATGGTTTTGATGAAAGTATTTTAATGCGTTGTCTAAAAGTCGTTTCTTTCTCAAAAAACTTAATCTGCATTTTGAAAACAGGATCATTAACCGTTTTTCCTTTTTCTTCTTTTACAGCATCCATTAAAAGGAAATCTGCTCCTTTAATAAAATTAAAACGTGTTGGAATTGGACCTCCGTCAGAAACTTCCTGGCTGTATAAATGCCAGCCAGATTCTATAATAGCTTTTGCCTGCAATTCGTATTCAGTATCAGAAATTTTCTCGACACTGGTTTTCCATTTTATGGGATTGTATATCTGAGCCTTTGCTAATATGGAAAACAACAGGAAAAAGCCCAATAAAAAAATGTTTTTTTTCATGGGTTAAAATCTTTAAGAAAGAGGGTTGAATAGCAAAAAAACAACCCTCTAAGTAATCCGCTATGCAAACAAAATTGCTTACTAATTCAAAAAAACTATTTGATAGGGAAATACAAATTAAACTTTGGTAATAAAAAGAATCAGTTTATTTTAATGGTTTGAAAACGACTTCGTAAGATTTTGCATTTTTAAAAAAAGTATTTGCAAAATCCTGAATGTCTTTTACCGTAACTGCATTTACAATATCAATGTAATTTTTTGGATCATCCATATTAATATTATTTTCAAAATAATTGAAAATTAGATCCATGCTGTTAAAATTAAAATTTTGCTGATCTGCTTTTGCTTTGATATAGTTCTTACTTGTTTTTTCAATATCTTCATTCGAAATATTTCCTTTTCGGATTTTATCAATTTCTTGATATACAATTGGCAATAAATGTTCTACTTTATCTGCGTCACAATCAAATGCTATATTGAGGTTAACAGTAGGTTTAGGAAGCTTTACTAAACTTCCACTAACCTGTGCGCCATATGTTCCTCCTTCTTTTTCTCTCAGGCTTTCGGTATATCTTAAAGTTAAAATATCACCTAAAAATGAAGCCAGAATTATATTTTTTTGAGAATAAGGAAAGTTGTCCTGAAACTTAATTTTAACGGAACTCTTTGGTGTTTCCATTTTTATAAAAACATCTGTGTCTATTTTATTAGAAACCCATTCAACTGTATCATCCCTAAACTTCTCTTTCCTTTTTATTCCAGGTATACTTGCAATATATTTTTCTAATAAAGGTTTTAAAACTTCAGGTTTAATGTCACCCACAATATAAAATGTAAAATTGCTTACATCTGAAAAACGATCCTGATAGAAAGATTTCATTTTATCAAAAGATAAATCATCTATAAATTGTTGATTTACTATGCGAACTTCTGGATTGTTTTTACCATAAATAGCAAAACTTAAACTGTCCTTCATTTTAGATGAAATATCATTTTGTCTATTTTTCAAAGAATTTTGTATGTTTTGTTTTAACAAATTGTACTGGTTCTGATCAAATCTTGGTTTGGCAAAACGTAAGTAAACCAATTGCATCATCGTTTCTGCATCCTTTGTATTTGCACTACCTGTAACTCTTTCTGACAAATTATCAATATCAGCCAAAACATTTACAATCTTTCCTTTTAGTACTTTTTCTAAATCGGTACTCGAAAATGATGCAACACCTGACATCATTGCCAGATTTGCAGCACCAGCAATTGAGGGTTTATCTTTAGAGGAATATAAAGAAGATCCTCCAGAACTTTTTGCATTCAGCGTGACCCATTTTTTATTCTTATCAGCAAATTTATAATGCACTTTTATACCATTACTTAATATGTAGGTAGTTGCTCCAATTTCTTTCGTTTCTTTTTCAGAAACAATTTTTCCGGGTTTTAAATCCACTTCTTCCATAAGAGATTTAGCAACAAAATCATCTACATATGGCTGTAATGATGGATCGTTTTCTGCTTTCTGAATAATATCAAAAGCTTTTTCCTGTGTTAAGTTATTTTCGTTTTCTACACCCCTAACTGTAACAACTCGGTTTTGCGAAGTATATAATTTACTTATTTGCTCTTGAAGATTTTTAGTGTCAACATTTTTTAAAATGCTTTTTACCATTTCAAATTCTGTTTTTGGATCAGCAATTATTTCATGATTTAGATAATCATCTTTTACCATTCCGATAACTTGCTTGTGTGAAATCTCGTTTAGCTTTTCTAAATAATTTTCGTAACCTGAAATAGTTTCTGTAACCGCTCTTTCAATTTCTCCTTGAGAAAAACCAAATTTGTAAGCTCTAACCCATTCGTTCATTACCATTGCTAAAGCTTCCGCTTGCTTTTCTGGTTTTGGAGAAACGCTCAACATCCACATATCGTTAAGTCTCGTATATTTTTGAAACCCTATTTGTGCACTTTTAAATGGACATTCTTGTTTTTGAGCCATTTCTGCCAGACGATTATTCAAGATAGAAAAAGCAAGGCTTCTTTCTGTTGATTTTTCTAATTCGGCATAAGTTCCTGTCGGTTTTTCTGAAACGTGACGAATCATAAAACTGATGTTAGAAGCCGAAATTTCTTTATCTAAAGCTAGTTTAAAAGTTGGCTCTGCCCTTTCTGGAATTGCAATTTCAAAACGTTTTTTAGGATTTACTGGTGTCGGAATATCTGCAAAAAGCTTCTTGATTTTGGCTTCAATTTCATCCGCATTAATATCTCCCACAATTGCGATTGCTTGCAAATCTGGGCGATACCAATCTTTATAAAAATCTTTTAAAACCTGATATTTAAAGTTTTTAATGATTTCCATGTCACCAATCGGCATGCGGTCTGCATAAAGTGAATTGTTGTAATAATAAGGCGCCAGCTGATTGTAAATTCTTGCTCCTGCATTTTGTCTCGTACGCCATTCTTCGGTAATTACACCGCGCTCAGCATCGATTTCATCATTCGTTAGAGACAAAAAATTAGACCAGTCATGCAAAACCAATAAACAAGTATCGACAACTCCGCCATCTTTTGAAGGAATATTGTCTAAGTTGTAAACCGTTTCGTCTGTACTGGTGTACGCATTGATATTTTTTCCGAAAACAGCTCCTTGTTTCTGAAGTGTATTCAAGATTCCTTTTCCTTCAAAATGTTTGGTTCCGTTAAACGCCATATGTTCCAGAAAATGCGCCAAACCTTTCTGCTGATCGTTTTCTAAAATCGAACCCACATTTTGAATAATATAATAACTTGCTGTATTTTTATTAACCTCTGTTGGGTAAATATAATACGTCATTCCGTTTGGCAGAATTCCTTTTTTTATTTTCTGATTGACTGCAATTGGATCTGCTGCTTTAAAGTTTTGTGCTTGCGACAAGTTTATAAAACCTGTCAGAAGCAGAAGAACTATCGATATTTTTTTCATTTGTTTGCTGTTTTAAATATTTTTAAACACATAGAAACATAGTTTAGCTGCCTATAAAAAAGGCATTTCACTTAATATTAAAGAACATAGCTGCTATGTGGAAAATCTTGATTCTAAAAATATCTCATTTTTTTGATCTGTGATTCTATGTGTTAAAATATTTTTATGTGTTTATTTAGCTCTTCAATAGTTTATCCAATTGTTCTCTTAATTCTGGATTTGACGGACGCAAAGCATCTGAATTGATAATGTTTCCTTTTGTATCAAACAATAAAAATCTCGGAATCGCATTTACATCGTAATTTTTAGCTACATCAGATCCAAAATCTTTATCTGCCATTAACTGAATTCCTTTTAATTGCTCTTTGGTAACAAAATCTTTCCATTTTTGCGCATCTTTTGGTTTGTCAAGTGAAAGACTTACAAATACAATATTTTTTCCGTGATAATCTTCTTCGATTTTTTTCATGTGAGGAATCTCTGCTTTACAAGGTCCGCACCAAGTTGCCCATAAATCGATATACACATATTTTCCTTTGAAATCAGAAAATGAAACTGGTTTATTATTAATATCATTATATGTAAAATCTAATCCTTTCTGACCTACATTTTTATGAAGTACTTTTTCATATTCTAATAAAAATGATTTGCTTGTCGCAGAAATCATATAAGGTTTTATGCTTGGTGCAATTTTTTCATATTCTTCAATTTTCATTCTTGAATTTGCTACTACATCACGTAAATACACATCTTTTAGCGCAGGATCTGTAATATGATTTAATGTTTCAACAATATCTAAACGCTGTGGAACTGCGGCACCGCTTACACTTACATAAAAGAAATAATTTGACATTAAAGCAACACCGTTATGTAATTTTAACAAATCTGGATCTGTAAACTTTTTATCTGTCTGCCAAGTTTTTATAACTGCCGGACGGTCGTCTTTATCTGGAAATGCAGTTCTAGGCATTCTGAAAAAAGTATATGTCGATTCTTCAACATCTGTTGCTACAGCCAGTTTTAATAGCTTATTGAAATAAGCATCTTTTGTATTTATTGTTTTAGAAAATTCATTTGCTTTTGCAACACCTTTATCAAGCCAAGGATAAAAATCTACGTAAGTTACATTTCCTCCAAGTCTTGCAAATGGTGCAAATTCATTATATATTTCATTTGCTTTCTGAACCAGAACATTCTGTCCTACATTTTTTCCACTCAAAACATAATGCTCTTTATTAATAACCAAATTGATATCTAATTTTGGTTCTAAATACAAACGGATTAACTGAGTTCTGTTTTTAAACTGTCCGTAATCAATATAATAAAAGCCAGCAGCTGAAACTGGTGTCATAAAGCCAAACTCCCCAAGCGGATTAACTTTAGCGGTAGCAGCAACGGCTGGCTTTCCATCTTCAACATTGTAAAGTGTAACTTCTTTAGTCTGAAAATCTGGAATCGAAATTGTTCCTTTAATTACAGCATATTCTGAAATGCTGCCTGCAAAACTCATTTGAACCGTTACAAAGGTCAAAATGAAATAAAAAATGTGTTTTTTCATGATAGTTATTTGTTTTTTGATTGTTTTAAATTGAAATACGCATCGACTGATCACCTTGTTCGATAATCAGATCTTTACTTTCTTTATTATTTTTTAGTTTTTTAAGATTTTCTGGTTTCAATAAATCTTTCGCTTCAAAATCATTAATCTGAGTGATTTTTGCTCCAATTTTGACTTGCTTCAAGTCCTCATTTTGCTGGTCTATAACTCGTTTTACTATAAGATTCTGGTTTTCGTCAAAATCCAAATCAAGTCCGGCGATATAAAATGAAAAATTCTTTTTAACGTTTTTATTTGGTTCCAAATAAACCGTTTTATGGAGTACATCAATTGTAAAATTGAAACGTTTTATTAAATCAATCCCCAAAGATCCATCGGCGTACGCCCAGTTTTTATTGGCTTCTTCATATTCCTGAACTGCAATTGTTACATCTGAAAAATTATTTCCATTAATAACAACATTTGGTATTGCGCCGCCTACAATTTTAGTTTGCTTTCCTAAACTGTAATTAACAGATGTGTATTCTGTTTTTAAACTGTTTTCCAGATTATTTTTATGATTAAAAGGTCCGTATGCAATTAAGTCATAACCCGCGCCGGTATCAAAAGTAAAATTGCCTTCGACTGTCTTTTTATCTTCAAACGTCAGATTCATTTTTACTACCGGAAGCCCTGATTTATAATCAAAAACTAATGGTTTTGCTTTTCCCAAATAATTGAAATTTCCAAAATTGTACAAATCAATTGTCATCGTATCAAAATTGACAGATGTGATATAGTTGCGCAATAAATTGGCGCCAAATAATCCGTCGTAAACGCCATGTTTTGGAAAAATGACCAAACCTTGATTTTTTAAAACCTGATCGCCAATAAAAATGGTATTATCTGCTGAATATTGTACTTGCTGGCTTCCGCCGACTACAGATGCCGATTTGCTTTTTGTAACTACAACTCCTGCTTTGTAAGCGCTGTCTGGATTTAAAGCCATTCCGTCTGCGCCTGTATCAAAAAGCATTAAAAATTCGCGATCGGCTTTGTTTAATTTTATTTTAATGGCAATTCCGTTTTCGATAATTTGAAACGGAATACTGACCATTTTTTTTACCTCAGCATTTCGATCTACTCTGTATAATCCGTCAAAAAAAGTAACATAGCGTATTTTGTTTTCTTTATTGAAAACTACTTGAGTGGGTTTCTTTTCTTTTCCTTTAAAACAAAAATCAGCCGAAACAAAAGTTTCGTCTTTAATTGTTGCCGATTTTCCAATTTGGATAGAATCCAAAACTGGAAAAGCATTAAAAATAGTATTTAAATAAAATTCATTTGAGGAAGAATCTCCAGCGCCTACTGTAAATTCAGGCGCCAGAAGATTTTTTATATCATTATAATTTTTATTTTGGAAAGCTTTTTCAAAAGATTCAATAGATTTTTGAACGCTGTTTTGAGCGTAAACTGAATATCCAAAAATCAATATTGAAAATAAAAATATCTTTTTCATTTCGATTTACTTTTGTAAAGAAGAAGGATTAACAACCACTTTTTCTACTCCAAAATCTTTCAACAAAATACCCTCAAATTTTGTCCAGTCTTCCGTAGAATAAAGCGGTTTCATTTCTTCAAGTAATTTTTTGAAAGCTGGTAAATCATTCGCTTTTTCGAATTCTTTTTTCTTACGCTGTAAAATGGTAAATACATGATTGGTCACACTTCCAGAACCGTAATCTTTATAAAGCTGTTTTGCATTCTTTAAATAAAAATCATCGTATTGACGTCCGATTCTTAAACCGCTAATAATAACGAAAGGAACTTCGGCACTTAATGAAGGCTGTGCTTTTAAATAGGCATCCGCAGTTTCAAAAGAAACATTTCTTTTTCCGTTCAAATAAGCCTCTTTGTAAAAATCAGGATACTCTTTTTCTTGAATTTTCGTACTATACTTTTTGAAAATTCCTTTTTTAGCTGCTTCTTTTGCATTTTGCAGTAAAGTTGTGAATTGTTCTACGTTTTGAAAACCGCTTTCAATATCAATTACTTTTCCATCTGCATTCATAAATAAAAAAGTCGGAAATCCGGTAACACCATACTTCATACATAGTTTTTTACCGATTTCTTCTTTAAGAATATCGGATTTGAAAGTCACAAAATCAGCACTTAAAATTGCAGCAACTTTAGGATTTGGAAATACGTCTTTGTCCATTTGCGCACAAGGCATACATCCGGTAAAATACAAATCGACAAAGATTAATTTTTTCTCTGTTTGGGCTTGTTTTTTGGCTAATTCCCAACTTTCGTCAGTTGATTGTGTCTGTGCTTTTAAGGCAATAGAAGAGTAGGCAAGCAGCAAAACTGCACTTGCGATTTTAAAAAAACGTTTCATAAGATGTGGTTTTTAAGAAACCGAATGAAGAATGAATTTTGCTCTTCATTCGGCTTTATTTAAGGTTTTTAGTTATCTACCGCGGTATGCAACATCAACAATTTTGCATAAACCTTCGTATTTGTTTAATAAAATTAAATTACCATTTACCGGAGGAACTTCATAGAGTTCTAACTTTCCGGTTGTTCCATAACTTCCAACAATCAAATATTTAGTTTTATTAGTAGCTCTTGGATTGAAATTGATATAGGTAATTTCTTCCGCACCTTTATCCAGCATCAATTTAGCCGTTTGGGTTCCGTTATCATACTCATATAATTTGCCTCCAACTGCATAAAACAAATATCCAGAATCTGGACTCACAGCAAATTTTGTTGCTTTATCAAAATCAGGTGCATTCAAAATTTCCTTGTAATACACTTGTGCCAAAGCTCTATTGAAACGAAGCAAATTGAATTTTCCACTGCTTAGGTTTTTCAGAACTGCAAAGTTCTCGCTTTGATTGAAAGCAGAAGTCGTCATATAAATCAAATCAGAATTGGTATTATTCCAATCTAAAGAGTTATCTGAACCTGTAACAGGAGGCATTGGTGCACAGGTACCTTTTGAAGCGGAGTATCTTACAAATCGTCTGGCTGTCTGATCATAAAAAACTGGCGTTCCAAGCGTACCACCGTTCTCTGCAATAAATGGCGCTGCATAAAAAGTTTTAGTTTCAGATTCTAATTTGTTTTGGGGCAGACCGTATTTTATTTGCAATACTCTATAATAGTAGTAAATATCTCCTTTACTGTAAATTAGATTTTCGCCGCTTGCGCTAGATCTCATAAAATCGACTCCAAAATTGGTAGGCAGCGATCCTCCTACGGTTTCATATGCTAAATTTTGTGCTTGTGTCCATCCAAAAGAATCCGGATCTAGTCTTGCTGTTCCGTTTTCTGTTGTGGTTACATAAACTCCATAAATTAATGGCGAAGATATGGGCTGATTAAAGCATTCTACATCTACTGCTTTTCCTGTTAACTTAAGAGCTGAACCTGCAGCATCTAATACATCTGTAATAATACGAGGCGTTGCTACGCCAGGAAGAATTGATATCATATCCAGACGTGGTTTTCCTTCGGCATCACCAATAATCATCCAACCTTCATAAATGGCAGAAACAACATTTAGAGTAAAAGGCTCATGCTTCCAAGTTATTCCGGTAACTTTGTCTTTTACAAAATAATAAACGGCATATTTTGCAGGTGGTAACTTTAATTCGGCATCAAAATTTTTATTTGTACCTATTACAGTTTTAGAGTCCATTACAAGTTTTACCGGATTAACAGCTACCCATTCATAAGTATAGCGGTCAGGATCGGTACTATCATCTAAGGTCGCATTTAAATTTGGTGTAATTTTAAGTTTTTCACCCGTATAAGCAGTATACGATTCTTCTATTCCTGTTGCTTTGATTTCGTTGATTTCGTTATAATTGTAATTTCCCTCATCATCGGCACAACTGCAAATCAAAACAAGCAATGCCGAAAGAGCTAAATGAATTTTTATATTTTTTAACATCTTGTTATATTTTTTAGTTTAAAATGAATGCGTTTTACGGAAAGATCATTTCTTTTCCATCATCTTCATAAATAATGTTTCCCGCTGCCTTTTGATCTGCCAGATAGCGTTTCATGTAGTTTTGATAATACTGTATATCTGGAATTGTCAACCCCGATGATCCAAGTTTCTGATTAAACATACTTGGTTCTAAATGCATTAAATCGCACATTAAGAAAAATTTCTTTGCTGTAAAAACTCCTAAAAAGCCGGCAAACCATCCTGGCGGCTGCGATAATTTATCATCAAATGCTAGTTTATATGAAATATGACTCATCGTTTTGTTGGTAAGAAAATTGATTACCTTGCTTTTCATATTAGTAGTAAACGATTCGTTTTCTTCTAAATTTAAGATCAGCAAAAAGCTATTCGTTTTCATATCGGCAGTTCTGTATACTTTCACCTCAATTGAATCAACTTCTTTACCGGCATGCATGACAATATTATCAGGAAGCTTAAAATGAGTTCCTTCTATGGCTGTACTTTTTGAATCGATTGCAACTTTTATTTTTCTGTCGACATCACTTACCTTTCCCTGTACTCTAATAGGAATTTTGTAAATACGATCTACTACTGCTGCTTTATCCAGTGCAAAACTAAATCCTGTACTATCTGTAGTAATTAGCATCCCGTTTGCTGGAATTGCAAAAACAGATGGCGAAAAATAAATATTATCTGTATTGTGATAGTTTTCTATTTCTTCTTGATTACATGAAGTAAATCCTAAAAAGAATAAAAATGCAAAGCTTAAAATCAATATTTTTTTCATGTTTATCTTTTTAAATTATTGAAAGTTGATTTCGGCATCTGGCAAAGGCACAACATATTGAAGCGCTCCCATTGTAATATTTCCGGAAGCTGCTGAACCATTTGGTATTGCAGTGGTATTATTTCTTTTATAATAAAAGAACAACTGTCCCTCGCCCATAAATTCTTTCCTGTATTCTTTAGTAACTTCTGTCGCCAAAACTGCTGTACCAGCTAAGTTTGTTAATCCTCTGTTATAACGAAGCGTATTTAGTAAAGCGATACCATCTGCTGATACTGGTGCGGTTTCTGCCGCAATTAGATACATTTCTGAAAGCTTGAACATTGGGATTTGCAAGCGAAAAACCATTCTAGTTTCTACTACATCTGCATATTTAAAAAATGTTTTTTGTGTTTTTCCACCCACAACAGGAATCTTCCAACTCGGCAGGCTTCGGTAATCATTATCATTTGACTCAAAAACAGTATTTAATCTGTTCAATAATGGAGCATAAATCATCGCATCTCCTAACTTAGAATCAAATAAATCTTCTTGTGTTTTATACAAAGTGTAATCACTTAAAGCAAAGAAGTTCTCTGAAGAAAAAATTTTGTCGGGATTTGCGGGATTTGTAGCATCTAAAAATGCAGTCCAAGGGAAAAACGTCGTCGATTTTGTAAAGTTAATCACTTCATTTGCTGCTGTTGATGCTCCGGTTTTATCTCCAGCGTATAAAAGTACACGTGCTTTTAAACATTTTACAGCAAGATAATTCATTCTCATACCTCTATTTTGAGAATAATAAGGATTTGCATTATAGTCGTTAGTAGCTTTGTACTTTCCAGTTGTCAGGATTGGGTCTTTTTCTAACAGCGTCAATGCCGCATCAATGTCTGCCAATATCTTGCTCATTGCATCTTTTGCTGACAAAATTGGATTATTTGAAGTCGCAGGTGCATCATAATAAGGAATTGAAGGCATAGAAGGATCTACTTTGTAGATTGGGCCATATAATCTCAGCATATCAAAATGCAGCATGGCTCGTATTGCAATTGCTTCACCTGTTAAAAGATTTGCTTTTTCCTGAGAAACAATTCCACTATGCTCTTTCAGACTTTCCAGAAATTTATTAGCCGACAGAATTGTAGTAAAAGCTTTTTGCCAAATTTCTGTGAAAACTTTTTTTGGATTGGCTTCCGCATAAGCGTATAAAGCCATTTTAGTTTTTGTATGCGAAGACGGCATATTGTATTGCTGCCCTAAAATATCTACTGCATCCATTGTAAGTTGTCGGCCATAAAGCTCATCAGATGCCAGCATCATATAAAGTCCGTTATGCACATTCTGCATTCCAGCTTCATCCTGAAATATCTGAGATTCTAAAATTTTATCCTGAGGCACCACATCCAGAAAATTACTGCAGCTTACTGCCGAAAACGCTATCAGGATTGATAATGCAATTTTATTTAAATACTGATTCATAATAATGCTATTAAAATGTTACGCTTAGACTTAAAGAGAAAATTCTTGAAAAAGGATAGCTGATCCCTCGTTCGGCTTTCATAGTCGAAACTTTGAAAAAATCATTGGCATACGCATTAAATCCTAATCCGGCCATCCCTGATTTCTTCAGCCATTCTCTGTTGGTCACTCTATATCCTATACGAAGAGCTTCTCCGGCTATAAAATCGTCTTTTTGAATAAAACGGGAAGAAATAGGAGTTACACTAGTCATACTGATTGCCTTAAACTGAGCCATTTGTCCTGGTGTCGTCCAACGATCTAAAAATGCTCTTGCATCCTGATTTTCAAAAATATTATCTGAATTGATATTTTCTACTTTGTTGTACAATGCTGTATTAAATCGATCTGCACCAAAACTATAACGGATAAAAACTCCGATATTAAAGTTCTTATAATTAAAAGTTGTAGAAACAACTCCTGTAGCTATTTCTCTTGAATTCCCCATTACAACCTCATCTTTTTTATCTAATACAAAAGTGGTTTCTCCGTTTTTCTTTAAGAAAACTTCTCGTCCTGTTCCAGGATCAATTCCTAATGAAGGTACTGCCCAAAGATCATTTGTACTGGCACCATCATAATATCTGGTAAGACTTGTTGTTTTTTTAGCAGCATCATTTAAAGAAGCCAGTGCATTATTAAAACCTCCTAATTCATTTTCATTTGTGGTTGCTGTTAATCCGATACCCCAAATAATATTCTGTCTTAAGTTGCTGATGATATTATAATTTGCTTTTAGTTCTAATCCACGGGTAGTGATATAACCCACATTTAAAGGATAAGCAGTTACTCCTGTCGAAGCAGCAAGATCTATAGCAACAATTTGTGGTGAAGTCTGACGCTTATAAGCTCCCAAAGTCATTGTAAATCTATTTCTAAACATTGCCAAGTCTAAACCTAAAGATAAATCTTCTGTTTTTTGAGGCTCCAAATCAGCATTTGATAATTGAATAATATTTAATCCCGCTCCAAAAATATTAGTGTTAGGATCGTATGCATAAATATCATGAGATGCATATCCTACCAAATTTTGATTTCCTGTTTGTCCAAAATTGGCACGAACTTTAAAAATGTTGATAATATTTTGATCCATCTTGAACTCATTGTTGATGTTCCATCCTATACCAACACCCCAATACGGTGAATATTTTTTATTGGTTCCAAAGTTTGTCGCTCCTGAAATTGTCTGAGTAAAATCAAACAAATATTTTCTGTCATAAGCATAGTTAACCTGGTTAGTCAAATCAACACTTCTAACTAATTCATTATCGACATACGGCTGTGAATTTTTTTCAAATCCAAAAGCAAAAGACGGCTTTCCAGGAACTCCTAAAGGGAATCCTCTTAAGATAGAACCGTAAGCATCATAATTTGTTTCGTATGCCGAAGCTCGTATTGTATAATTTACAGAATGAACATTATTGAAAACATTTGAATACGTGCCTCCAATGTTTGCATTCCATTTATTAGTCAAATAATCTCTTCTTCTATATTTTCCTTTCTCAGATGGAATATCTAATATATATCGTGTATCATCCGGCGAAATAAACTCTGTTTTCTGTTTATCAATTCTTGTTACAGAAATTGCGGCAGTTGTTTTTATATGCGGATTGAAATCGTAATTAAGCGCAAAGTTGTTCGTAAAATTAAATTCGCCGCTTTTATTAAAACTATTCAATCTAACATTGTACAAAGGGTTTTCTGGCTGATTAATAATCATCTCGCCTGGCGGCAATGGTGATGAAGATCCATCTAAATAGCGGGTTGCCACACCATATTCATTATATTTTTCGTAGTATGGACTCACTTTTGCCCAAGTCGCAAAATCACCATAAGGAGATTCCTGATTGTCAGCTCCTGAAACCAATAAATTATTATTGATACTTAATTTTTTTCGTTTGTATGTTATATTGGCACTATAACCCCAGGTATTATGTTCAGTACCTTTCATAGTTCCTGAAACGGTTTTGTAATTTCCGGCCAAATTAAATCGAAATTCTTCTGATCCTCCGCCAATGGTTAAACTATGTCCAGATGTTAACCCCATTTGAATGGGTTCGTTAAGCCAATAGGTATTAACACCACGACGTACTGCTGCCAAACGCTGGTTATAAACGTCATTCCATTTATAAACAGTTGGTAAAGGAGTTCCAATATTTGGCGTATATGCTCCCGAAATTCTTTCGAATTCTAGTTTTTGCTCTGCATTCATTAAATTATAAACACTCAAATCAGCAAATTCGTAAGAGGAATTATAAACATAAGAAAGCTGTAGTTGTCCAGGAACTGGTTTATTGGTCTCAACAACAACAACTCCATTTGCTGAACGTGAACCGTACAATGCTGTAGAAGCAGCATCCTTAAGCAAAGTAACGCTTGCAATTCTGTTAATATCTAAATCAACAATCTGCTGTAAAGTAGTTGGAAATCCGTCCAAAATAAACAACGGTTGATTTGGATCTTCTTTAAACTGATCGTCTACCTGATTAACAGACAAACTCGTTTGCCCTCTCACCTCAATTACAGGTAATACATTTGGATTAGAACCTGCAATATTATTGTTCAAAACAATAAAAGAAGGGTCTAAAGTTTTTAAAGCTTGAACCACATTTTGTGTAGAAATCTGTCTTAATTCTTCACCTCTAAAGGTTGAAACTGCTCCAGTAATCAATTCCTTTTTACGTACAGTAACTCCGGTATTAACAACAACACCTTCTAATTCATTTCTTTCTTCAGAAAGTTTAATGTTAATTACTTTTCTTTTGTTAACATCAACAACTTGCGCACGATGTCCAATATAAGTAAACAAAACTTGTCCGTCTTCTGGAGCTGTAATACTGTATTTTCCGTCAAAATCAGTTTGAGTGGCTGCGCCGGTACCTTTTACTTTGATATTTACACCTGGAATAGGATCTCCTTTATCATTAGTAACAGTACCTTTTATTTCAATCAATTTTGACTGAAAAACAAGTTCATTTTCTTTTGGTACTTTTCTAACTATAATTGTATTTCCATTTGAAAAACTAAAATCAAAATCTTTACTAGAAAAGGTGTTTTCTAAAAGGTCATTCACTCGGATTTTTCCTTTTTTAAGATGTACTTTAGGCAATTTTTTAAATAAATCTTCCTGATAAATAAAAGTATAGTTGGTCTGTTTTGTAATAATGTCAAAAACTTCATCTACAGACACCGTTTTATCAGCGGCAATTACAACTTTTGTGTTTTGTGAAAATAGATTTACGGGAGAAAAACCAAAAATTGTAGTACAAAACAAGAAGATAAAAGTTCTCATAATGTTAATAATTATCCTCTTTCTAAAATAGAAATAGGCACTGGTTAATTTAAATTTCATAAATTTACATGTTAATTGGTTGGTTGGTTAATAAAACTGACTTACTGATTAATACACAGAAAGGGATAAAGCGCAGTACGGTGAGAGGTCTAAACTTTAATCCCTTTTCTTTTTTTTATTTGATTATAATCTTATTATCTTTTTTCTCATAGGCATTAATAAAATTGATATTCTTGATGGTGGTTAATATGTCTTCTAATTTTTGATTTTTATTTAAAACCCCGTTAAACTTAACATTGCCAAGTGCAGGATCTGCAAATACAATATCTACATCGTACCATCTTGATAATACTTTTGCAATATCCTTCAGCGGCATTCCTTTAAAAACAAACAATCCTTTTCTCCAAGAAATTTCATTGTAAACATCCACTTCAGAAACTGCAATATTTCCGTTGTACTCCGTTATTTTAGACTGCTTGTTTGGAGTTAAAATTTGTTTTTGTGCAGCATTGCTCACAGCAACTACTCCTTTTACCAAAGTGGTATAAATAGCAGGTTCGTCTTTGTAAGCCTTAATATTAAACTCGGTTCCAATAACCTCAACATTCTGCTCTTGAGTTTTTACTTTAAATCTCGAACCTTTGTGTTTTGTGCTTGGCGATACTTCAAAATAGGCTTCTCCATAAACTAGTTCTACTTGTCTGGTTTCGCCATCGACAAAAGCAACAGGATATTTTAATTGCGATTCCGAATTCAGCCATACTTTCGTACTGTCAGCAAGCTGTACAAAAAACTGCCCGCCTCGTGGAATCGTTAAAAGATTATTGGCGCTTGCCGCAGGTTTCCCATTTGAATTGTAAACTAGTTTTTCTCCGTTGCTGGCAGCATTTCCTTTTGTATACGATTTCCCTTTTTCTAATGCAATTACAGAACCATCTTCTAATGTCAGCGTTGCTTTATCGCTTCCTATTAAAATTTCTTTATGAGCAACTGCAGGAGTTTCTATTTTAAGAGGATTTATTTTATTTATAATTAAAGAAATAGAAATCAATAGTAACAGCGACGCGGCCATTGCCATAAATTTAAATTTAGTCGTAGTATAAAAAGGCTGCATAGGAACTACTCTATTTTCTTCTGCTTGGATGGCATTTTGAAGACGAGTTCTCATTTTAAATTCTAGTTCGTCTTTAGCTCCCAGAGTTTTATCCCATTCATTATCTGTTTGAAAACTTTCGTAATAATTCAATAATTTATTATTCTCCTCGAGATTGGTATCACCGGAAAGATATCTATTTAGTAACAGTAAGAAATCCTCTTTTTTCATTTTTTATTGTATTATTTCGGGAGTATATAAGATAAGTAACCAAAAAGGAACATACCCCCTAGTCCAAATTGTATTTTTTTGATTTTTTTTGAAAAAAAAGTAAAAAAGAAGAAAAATCACGCATCACTACCCCATTCACTGCATTTTTGTTTTGCTGCTAAAAGATATTTTTTGACAGCCATAAAATCATAGCCATGCTCATACTTTCACCCATCGAAGATCTGATGGTATGTAAGGCTTTTGTAATATGATTTTCGACTGTTTTTGTAGAAATATTAAGCCTTTCAGCAATTTCTTTATGACTCAGCTGTTCTTCTCGGCTTAATTTATAAACGGCCTGACATTTTTCTGGAAGTCCTGCAATTATTAAATTAAGCTGCTGCACAAGTTCGTCGTGCATTAACTGTGTTTCTGGAGTTGTAGATAAGAAACGTTTTTCTAAATCATCAAAAAGTTCGACATGAACTTTGTCTTTGTTTTTTCTCAGATGATTAAAAACCTGATATCTCGCACAGGCATACATATAGCCTTTTAGTGAAATATGAATTTCTATTTTTTCGCGGTTGTGCCAGATATTCATGAAAATATCCTGAATAATATCTTCACACAATTCTCTATCTTTCAAAACATTATACGCAGACATAAATAAAGACTGCCAAAACTTATTGTACAATTCAGTTAAAGCAGTTTCATCCCCATTACGTAAGCGGTCTATTAAAATGACATCTTGATTTAGGTCTGGTTTTGACAATTGATTTTAGTTTGAAAAGGTAAGTTTCAGCAAACATAATAAAATATTTGAATATTTTTAATTTGTTATGCCCCAAGAACTTTAGTTGTCATTTTAACATTTATTTTTGATTTACACCAATTTTACAGCTCTTTTAAAATAATCTAAAAATACAGCTTTCAAAATGTAAATTTTTCAAGTTTTTTAAAATAAAAAAAAGAATTTCCTAAAAATTTTAGCAAAACATTAATAGATTTACTCTTAAAATTAAAATGTTAAAACCATTTTTCATGCAGCTAATTTCTTTAAATCTATAAAAATAAATTTACTGTCACTTCTATTTTGCTTACAAACGAAACACTCCTAAAATACAGGATTAAAAAATAAATAGTACCTTATCCTACTTTTTCAAAACTATATCTTCCTGCTATGACAACAGATATTATAGAACTGAACGATTTTATTGTGCTGATAGAACAATCTAATACCACAAAAACAATAATTCAAAAATGCGAAATCGACGGCGATGCAGTGGGTTTTGCTTTTTATGGTTCTGGTAATGTCGAATTAGAGATCAAGCATAATGATCAAACTAAATATTTGGTAAACACAACAGGTCTTGCCATTTGTTTTTTTGGTAATCAAAAAGTAGAATTCTCACATAAAATAGAACCTGATAAACCTTTACAGTCTATCAGTATTTTTACAAAACCGAAACATTTAAATTCCCTTCCGCAGGCTGAAAGAGAAATTTTTGAAAATCATCTGCCGCAATTATTAAATCCGAAAGAGCATTTTGTAAAAGGTCCGTCTTATTATATGACACTCGACATGCAGCTTGCCGTTCAAAAAATATTCAACACTACTTACAGCGGCAATACAAGACTTTTGTTTTTAAGAAGTCAGATTAATGAACTCTTAGCTCATTTTTTTGCTCTTTTAACTTCTGAAACAAAAGCCGATTTTTCTGAAATAGACAAAAACAAACTTTTCAAAGCAAAAGAGATTGTCACAAACAGTTATTCAAAACCACCTTCAATTACTCAATTATCTCAAATGGTTGGTTTAAACAGTAATAAATTAAAAAAGAATTTTAAGGAGCTTTTTGGTATTCCTGTTTTTAAATATGTGCAGGAAGAAAGACTTAATAAGGCATATGAATTATTGCGCGAAAGCGAAAAAACAGTACAAGAATCGGCATGGGAAGTGGGTTATGAAAGTTTAAGTTCGTTTTCGAATGCATTTCAGAAAAAATTCGGTCAACGTCCAAATGATGTAAAACAGCAGTTCTTTTCAAACAAATCATAATTCTTTTCAAACAAATGATTCCTTTTTAATCTAATCAACTTTGTATCAGTATTCATTTAAAAAGATATTGATATGAACAAGAAGAAAATTTTAGTCTTGGGTTCTAATGGAAAAACAGGACGCAGAGTTGTTGAAAGATTGCAAAATAATTCGGATGTTGAAATTCGTTTAGGTTCACGAAATGAAAAAATTCCGTTTGACTGGGAAAAACCTGAAACATGGAATGCAGTACTTCAAAATATTGATTTGGTGTACATTACTTTTCAACCCGATTTAGCTATTCCTTCTGCTGCAGAAGCGATAGAAAATTTCACAAAACTCGCGACAAAAAATGGTGTGCAAAAAATGGTGCTTCTTTCTGGAAGAGGCGAAAAAGAAGCTCAAATTTGCGAAGAAATTGTAAAAACAAATGCTCATAACTGGACAATTGTACGTGCCAGCTGGTTTAATCAAAACTTTAGCGAAAGCTTTTTCTTAGAGCCAATTTTGGCTGGATTTACGGCACTGCCAAGAGTTGAAGCGCTTGAACCTTTTACGGATGCCGATGATATTGCCGATGTTGTAACGACTGTACTTTTGAATGAAAGCCATAACGGAAAAACTTACGAATTAACTGGTCCAAGATTATTGACTTTTAAACAGGCTGTAAATGAAATTGCAGAAGCCAGCGACAGAAATATAACTTTTCAAAGTTTATCTCTCGAAGAATATACACAGATGTTACGAGAATATCAGGTTCCTGAAGATCACATTTGGCTCGTAAATTATCTGTTTGAACAAGTATTAGACGGAAGAAACTCTCACATTACTCAAGATATTGAAAATGTACTTGGACGAAAAGCGAAGGATTTCAGCCTTTATGCAAAAGAAACTGCCAAGACTGGAATTTGGAATCTAAAAGTTTAAGATCATGCGATTTTTTAGAGCCTTTTTTTCGGGAATTTTAGTTTGGATCGCAGTAAGTCTTTCCTTTTATGTATTAGAAAAAGTCTATTTTTTAGAAGAATCTTTTTTATGGCAGTCAATCCTTACCACAATTTTTATTGTATTTTTTGCCATTGGAGCGGCTAAGTTTTATTATCTGAAAAAATATAAAATTAGTGGTTTACAATTAGGAATTATAATGTCTGCTACAGCATTAATTCTAGATGTTTTTATAACAGTCCCTTATGTTGAAATTCCAAACGGCAGGAGTTACGAAAGCTTTTTTACAAGTCCGGTTTTGTGGATCTTAGCTTTTACAAATGCTTTTACGGTTTATATATGGAAAAAAAAGCAAGACATAAAAAAAACTCCTGTTTAGTGGTAGACAGGAGTTTTCAGAATTAAATATAAATAGTAGTTTGCGAAAATATTAACCTCTAGTAAGCCATCCTTTTTTACGAGCCGTAATTATTGAATATGGAGCAATCCAAAACAATCCGAAGGTATAAAAAACGCTGTATGAATAAGCCCAAAATGATTCTGCCAAAGAATATCTTTTGGCATAGAACAACATTGAAAAGCTAGACACAATCAATATTCCTAAAAGCGTTGCACTGATAAATAATAAAGGATGTGTTGCTATAAAATAAAACATAAAAATCAAAAACGGATACGTCATAATAATTCGCAATGTTTGATCTGTACACAATAATCTGGCTCCAAATTTAGACTCTTTTCTAAAATCTTTAAAGACATATTTCAGCATCATAATATTTTCACGAACATTACTTCTTCCCCATCTTATAAACATTTTATACAATCCAGTATAATCTTCTGGAACATTTGTAAGTACAATGGCATTTCGTTGAAACAATACATGTTTTCCTTGTTTTAAAATCATGTTTGTCATAGCGCGATCTTCACCAATGTCTGATGGCTGTCCCATAAAAGTTTGCTCAATCCATTCTGGCAGACATTCAAAAACTGTCGTACTGCGATATGCAGCCAAAGCTCCCGGTGTGCACAGAACAGACCCAAGCATACTTTCGGCAGAACGCATAAACTCAAAACTCATTACAAAACTTACATTCAGCATTTTTGGTAAAATTGCTTTTTTATTATTCAAAACCTGAACATTTCCAGCAACGGCACCACATTTTTCATTGGTAACAAACGGGCTTACTAAATTTCTTAAAGTATCTTTTTTAACGATTGAATCACTGTCAACCGTTACAAAAATTTCACCAGTTCCTAAATTAAAACCACGGTAAAGTGCATGACGTTTTCCTTGGTTTTTAGGCTGTTGAAAAATTGCTACACGATCACCCAATTTTACTTTTGCTTGTTGAATCCAATACCAAGTATCATCTTTGCTTCCATCATCAATTGCCAAAAGCTGCAATTTATGTTCAGGAAAATCACTATTGGCTAAACTCATCAAAGTATCATAAACCAATTTACCTTCATTGTAAGCAGGTACAATTACCGTACAAGTTGGTAATAATTCATCAGATACTGATTCTACAGGTTTGTATTTCAAGTACAGAAATAAATTATAAAGAAAAATACCGCCTTTAAAAACAAACAGAAAAACAGTAATCCCTAAAAATATAAGTCCGCCAGTCGAATTTATTCTTTCAAAATGAAGCTGATCAAAATCAGGTTGAAACTGAAATACAAAAAAAGCGCCGGTAAGCATTAGTAAAAAAGTCCCTGCAAGTACCATAAATCCGAAAGGACTTGTTGGTCGTTCGATATGTTTTTTTGTTTTAGTATTGTTGCTTTTAAAAATTGAAGTGCTTATTTGTGCGTCTTTGCTTATATCGCTGCCGGCATAAAATTGCTTTGAAATAATTGATTCACTTTCCATGTCTTATTTGTTGTATTAATTCTGTTTATTGGCTTTTATTAAAATGATATTGATTTTGTGCATTTACTTAAATAAGCGCTAAAATTTATTTTTTATAAAAGATTGACATGTACCCAATTTACAAGCCGCGTGCCATAATGGCTTTTGACTGAATTTTAGGATGTTACAAATTAGGACACAAAAATGAAGTGTGTATTTTTTTTACACATGTAAACAGTTTACACACTAATTGTGCGCTGAAAGTGCTAAAAATAAAGGGATTTTTTAATTACGAAGAGGTGTAATTTAAATACTAAAACGAATAATTTAGTATAAAATTGTCTTGAATATGCAGCAAGAAGACCAAAAAATATTTCCTCATACATTTACATTCCCAAAAATGTAAATTTGAAGGTATTATTATAAAAGTAAAAAACGGAAATATCTTAAAAAGTTATTTCCGCTTTTATGTAAAATAAGTTGTATTATCTGGTATAAACCGTTATTTCACCAGTAGTTTTATCCTTCAATTTTAATTCCTTATTAGTAAGGTTCATTATATCGCTGGTTGTACTTAAATTACCAATAGTAATCGTTAAATCATTATGAGATCGTACGTAAGTTCCGCTCGTTTCTGTTAAACTGCAATCAGTACCTTCATAATCACCAATAACTGCTTTATTACTTAATCTAAGATCTAAATAATCTCTAGTACATCCTGCTGCATTTTCTGGAGCATCAATTAATACTTCCTCTCCACCAACAATTTTTCCTGTTTTGCTTAAGTTATATTTTCCTTGTATCGGAATTATTGTTTCTCCCTCATTATCATCACTGCTGCAAGAGACGGCGAACATTGCAAAGCTTAAGGCTAATACGAATATTATTTTTCTATTTTTCATGTCGACTTTTCGTTTAAAGTTATAGTGACTAAATTAAAAGTATATACTTACAAAAAGTTTCATGATTATAAGAATGTTTTACATAAATATCATTTTAGTTACATTTTCAAAAACTAAAAAAGAAGTCAATAAAAAAACAGCAGGTTTAATTTAATCATTTGATAATAATCACTTTACAATAAATTCACATTAGTTTTATTAATTTGATTAAAACTAAATATCATGAAATTCTTTAATCTAAATTTTCTAGTTTCATTCAAAGAATGGCTTTTTTTAAGAGCGATGCAGTCCTCTTTCCTTCATTAATAAATAGACTTTAATAAAGGAAAATCCGATTGAATGAATAAAGTTGAAAACTCATTTTTGAACAAAAACCAATTTGGTGAAGATTTCTTGTGGGGTGTTTCTACCGCCGCTTTCCAAATTGAAGGCGCACATGATGCCGATGGAAAAGGTTCTTCTATCTGGGACGTTTTTACTTCTCAAAAAGGAAAAATAAAAAACGATCATCATGCCGTAACTGCTTGTGATTTCTATAATTCGTACCAAACTGATATTGATTTAATTCGCGAATTAAACATTCCTAATTTTAGGTTTTCTATTTCGTGGCCCAGAATCATGCCCACTGGAGTTCATCCTGTAAATCAAGCGGGAATTGATTATTACAATAAAATTATAGATTCACTGCTTGAATCTGGAATCGAACCTTGGATTACGCTTTATCACTGGGATTTACCACATGCTTTAGAATTAAAAGGAGGCTGGACGAACCGAGAATCTGTTACTTGGTTTTCGGATTATGTCGCTGTTTGCGCTCATTATTTTGGAGATCGGGTAAAAAACTGGATGGTTATCAACGAGCCTTCTGTATTTACCGGAGCTGGATATTTTTTAGGTATTCATGCACCCGGAAAAAAAGGAATTTCCAATTACCTAAAAGCCATGCATCATGTAACACTGGCAACTGCTAAAGGCGCAAAAGTATTACGAAATGCAATTCCTGAGGCTAATATTGGAACTACTTTTTCATGCACACATATTGAACCTGCGACGCAAAATGCTAAAGATATCGAAGCGGCAAAACGTGTAGATACTTTACTGAACAGAACTTTTATTGAGCCTATTTTGGGGCTTGGTTATCCGCAAAAAGATCTTCCAGTGCTTAAAAAACTCAATAATTATATCCTGGAAGATGATTTAAATAATCTCGATTTTCATTTTGATTTTATTGGTCTTCAATGTTACACTCGCGAAGTTGTAAAATCGTCTTTATTGATTCCTTACATTGGAGCTGAATTGGTAAGCGCTGATAAACGAAATGTTATTTCGACCGAAATGGGTTGGGAAGTTTATCCGCCTGCGTTGTATCACGTTCTAAAAAAATTCAATGAATACAAAGGCATTAAAAAAATAATCATTACCGAAAATGGCGCTGCTTTTGCGGATACGGTAACCAACGGAAAAGTTTTTGATATTAAACGAACGCATTATATTCAAGATCATTTAGAACAAATCTTAAAAGCAAAAGAAGAAGGCTTAAATGTAGAAGGATACTTTGTTTGGAGTTTAACAGATAACTTCGAATGGGCTGAAGGCTACAATGCCCGCTTTGGATTAATTCATGTGGATTTTAATACTCAGAAACGAACCATTAAAAACTCAGGTTTATGGTTTAAAGATTTTTTGTCGTAAACCTACATAAATAGTCTAACCGCAAAGATCGCAAGTTTTTACATTAATCATTTTTAGAAAACACAAAGTTCGCAAAGCTTTGCAATAATCCTTGCTTTGTGAACTTTGCCTAAATATTAGCTCTCGATAACTCAATGTTATTACGTTAAGCGTTTTTTTTCGAATACAAGCTATTATAGAATTTCTTATTTATTTTGAAAGCTCCAGCGGAGCGAAATATTTATAGCTCAATTTATTTCCATGCATAAAAAGCTCCAGAGGAGCGACATATTCATAAAAAACAATAAAGTCATATAAATCAATTTAATCTAAAAATTATATTGTCTTTTTAAGATTCCAACATGAAGCTTACCATCCGTTTTTAAGTGCGATACTACGCGAATATACTGCTCTTCGGGATATTTTATTTCATAACTAAAAGTTGTATCTTTTGCTTTAATCTGAAGCAGATGTTTTCCTTCATCTGAGATTGGCAGTTCTACTGTTTCATACCCCGGAATTCCGCTTGCCGCTTTTAAATTAATTTCTTGAACTTTCTTTTTATCCAAAAGTATTTCCAGCTTTACGTTATCAAGTTTACTATTTGTAGGTTGTTCGAACGAAACAACATATTTTTTACAACCAAACGTGCATAACACAATTAATACTACTAGAATTTTTTTCATAAAAGATGTTTTTAAATTGAGAGAGACAAGAAATTAAGATCTCTATTATTATTTTATAAATATAAATAATTTTATGACAATCAATCCGTCCTAAAAACGAGTTTTACTGCTATAAAAAATAAAGTTATTAAAAGGGAAAAATCCAGAAAATTTATCGCTCAAAAAGCAAAAAAAATCACTTATTTTACTGGTTTTTATTAGGTTTACTGATTATTTTTTCTTATCTTTATAGTATAAATAACAGATCATATATGCCAAAAAACAAACAATTTACACGCCTTATTTTCCCTTTAAAAAATTATATTTTTACGCATTTTACTCTTCAAAATGCTTTTCGATTTCCTTTAGAAAATATGTCGCCTTATCTTTCTTCTGCACAAAGTTCAAACTTGCAGAAAACAGCTGAGCGATTGCTCTCTTTCCAACCTTAATTTTTTTTTCTCGGATATATTTTCTGATTCATTTTTCTAGAAAATATAAACGTACAATTTAGAAAAGATTTCCCTTTTGGGAATGTTCTTTCGACGCCTCCTTTTTATTATTCACCAAAATATTTTTTACATGCCATTATTTTTGACTTCTACAATTAAACTCTTATCCTCATTTTCAATTTTTGCTTCAACTCTATATTATTTCTGCATTTTTTAATCGTTCGAAACCAACTTTTATCGGACTTTTTGCATCTATAATACTATAGATTTATTTGAACTTAAATACCATTTAATAATTTAAACTAGACTTTGTATACTTTTTTTCTGGGAATTCTCGGGAAACTCAGGAATACGCGGGAATTCTGGGAATCCCTTGCCAGTAAAGGCTTCAAAGCGCCTTTACTTTGCACCAAGAAATTAGTTCAAGTTTTGTCTGCAGACTAAAACAATATTAAAAACTAGTTCTAATTACAGCGTGAAAAACTGTAAGACCAAGTTTATTCGGGAAGTATAAACAACGTCTTACTGTTCTACACACTTTACTTCCCAAAACCTATTTGGTATTGCCTTAAAAAATTCTGGATCAACTCCAGACGGCCATACCTATGTCTAATTTCTAAAAATAAATCAAAATGAAAAAACTTATACTATTTATCGCTTTTGCGTTATTGTTCACTATATTTTCTTGTACTCCAGACGAGTACGAAACGCAGCCAACTAAAAAAATAGAAAAAAAAGATGGTTTTGCTGCAGGACCTGGTGAAGATCTTCCTCCTGATGGTGAGGATGGTCCTGGTGATAAAGATACGCCGCCGCCGCCGCCTACTAAACCATAATTAATATATGTTTTTAGTATCTAATAAATTACTATTTTCGGGGAAAGTAAACTTATATGTTACGGTCCCCGTTTTTTTATTTTATTATACTTCTTTTCCTTTTTTCCTGTCAGGAAAAAAAGCCTCTTACTACTAATCTTGAAACTATAGAAAAACAGGCGCTTAGCTTAAGAAATAAAGCAATTGAAAATTACGAAAAACAAAACTTCAACGCCTCCTTCTACGAGTTTAATAAATCCAAACAACTTTACGAAATTTTAAAAGACAGTGCTAATATTGGATATATACTTATTCAAATAGCAGGTATTCAAAAAGTAAATGGAGATTATTACGGCACTAAAGAGACTGTAACCGAAGCATTACCTTATCTTAAAAAACATCCACAATATAGAGCTTCTATAAATAATAAACTTGGTATTGCCGACAAAGAACTCTCTCTTTATGATGATGCTATTCTTTACTATAAAAAAGCAGCAAACGAATTAACCGATCCACTAGAAAAACAAGCACCCTTACAAAATATTGCCGCTGTTTATATTCAACAAAAAAAATATGACAAAGCAATACCTCTTTTAGATTCTCTATTAGAATCTCTTTCAAGCAAAGAACTAAAAGCGAGAGCTACTCCATATGACAAATCAATCCTTTTAGACAATTTAGGCTACGCCTATTTTAAAAAAGGAATGGATGAAATAGCCTTCAAGTTTATGAATGAAGGTCTTCAACTAAGAAACGAAGTTAATGATACCTACGGAAGCATTGAAAGTTATCTGCACCTTGCGGATTATTTTGCTAAAAAAGATATTCAAAAATCAAATGAAAATGCGCTTTCCGCTTATAATGCAGCTACAAAACTAAATAGTGTAGATGAAAGATTAGAAGCATTGCAAATTCTAATTTCTAATAATCACAGTACTCAAAACAGCAAATATGTACAAAAGTATTTTACATTAAACGACAGTATCATTAAAGTTCGAAATAACTTTAAAAACAAGTTCGCCAAAATTAAATACGATGCTAAAAAGGAAAAAGATGAGAATGCAACACTTCGTTTAGAAAAAGCAGAAAACCAATTAGCGCTGCAAAAAGCCAACTATCTGAGAATTGGATTTGTAATTCTTTTTATTTTTCTAGTCCTGCTAATAGCCATCTTAATACGCTATTATAAAAATAAAAATAAAGCGATAGAATTTAAGACTTCCTATAATACCGAAACCCGAATTGCTAAAAAAATCCACGATGAATTGGCAAACGATGTATTTCATGTGATTGCTTTTGCAGAATCTCAACCTTTATCCGCCGAAAGTACCAAAGAAAATCTGCTTCAAAAATTAGATGATATTTACGGACGTGTTCGAGGAATTTCTAAAGAAAATAATCGAATTGATACTGGAACTAATTTTACCAACAGCATAAAAGAAATGCTTTCGATGTATAATACCAGCGCAACAAATATTATTGCTACTAACTTAGAAAATATAAACTGGGAAAGTATTGATGATGTAAAAAAGATCGCTATCAGCCGAGTTCTACAGGAATTAATGGTGAATATGAAAAAACACAGTAACGCAAGTCTGGTTGTAATAAAATTTGAAAATGATCCAAAATCAATTCTAATAAACTATAAAGACAATGGTAAAGGTTGCGAAAAAACAAAGATTTCTAAAAATGGTCTCCAAAACGTTGAAAGCCGTATACTAGCTGTTAAAGGAACTATTAATTTTGAAACGGAACCTGACAAAGGGTTTAAGGTCAAAATATCGATACCTAAATAAACTAAATAGAACCGTTTTATAAAAAGCCTTTCAGAATTACTTCCGAAAGGCTTTTACCTTCAAAAAACAACTATTATAACCTTTTAAGCTTATAATGTTTCGTTTAAAACCGCAACCGCTTCTTTCCAGTTATTTACTCTTAAGTGATGCGTTTGGTTTATATTGTGAAATGCCGTAAACATAATAGGTTTACCCATGCAGTAATCTAAATTTTTGCTATGATCATCAATCAAATAATCTGTATTGATGATTCGTTTGCTGCCGCACAAAACAATGTTTTCCCATTTAATAAAAGGAAAATGTTCGCCAAGCCAAGCAACTTTTTCAGCAAGTGAAATTGGGAATTCGGTTGCAGCCGAAACTATAAAAATTTCAAAATTCTCTTGCAGCTTCTGCAAACTTTCAACAGCATCCGGCATTACAGGCAGGCTTCTAAAAAAGTTACCTTTATTTAAAATTCCGTGTAAAAGCTCTCTTCCTTTAAAAGCTTCTTCTTCACTTAATCCCTGAATTCCTTCTTTCGAAAGGTTCATTCCGTATTCTTTATTAAATTGTTCAATCAATTGTGATTCTATATCGGCAAGTACGCCATCCATGTCAACGGCAATAGTTTTCTTTTTCATAGTTTTAATTTTGCGGTAAAATTATGCAAAAATTGCAAAACTTTGCAATTTTTAACTTATTTTTGCAATATAAATTTGCAATCGATGAAAAAAGAAGAACGTCAAAAAGTAATTTTAGAATACTTATCAAAAGAGCATCGTGTTACTTTACAAGAACTTAGCGAGTATTTAAATGTATCGGAAGATACAATTAGACGAGACGTAAAAGAGCTTTCAGATCAAGGTTTGTTAAAAGCAGTTCGAGGCGGTGCAGTTGCGCCATCACCAATTCCGCTGCACTTTAGAAATAGAGAAAAGCACGATCTTGAAAATAAAAAAATTATTGCAGAAAAGGCGCTTCCTCTTTTAAAAGACGGACAGGTTGTTTTTATAGACGGAGGAACAACTTCGCTGGCTTTAGTGGCTAGTTTCCCTTATGATCTAAAGTTAACAGTTATAACAAATAGTTTTCCTGTTGCCGCATTAATTGAGGATTTACCCAATATTGATTTGATTTTTGCAGGAGGAAAAATGTGCAAAACTTCTTTTGCAACTTCAAGTATTGAAACTATTGATTTCTTTCGGAATTTTAGAGCAGACGTCTTCATTTTAGGAATCTGCAGCATTCATCATGAACGAGGTATTACGGGAATTTTATACGATGATTCTATGCTGAAAAAAAATATGATTCAGAATTCCAACTTTGTTATCGCCTTAAGCTCTATTGAAAAAGTAGGGACTGCAGAATCGTATTTTGTGTGTCCAATTAAAGATATTAATGTTTTAGTAACCAATGTTTCACCCGAAGAAGAATCTTTGAAAGCATACAAAAATGCAGGAGTTACAATTGTTTAAAACAAAAAAGCCTTTCAGAATTTCACTCCAGAAAGGCTTTTCTCTTTTTATGACGATAACGAAACTTCAACCTGCATGCTGCCACACGAAAGGATTCGTGCGGTAGCGAGGGCTTTCCTTCTACAAATTAATTGGCAAAATTATTTCCCCTTGCGACGGGAGAAACATACATATAAGAAGGCAAAATCTTTAACAAACTTTTATTGTTTTTTAGCGTTGCACTTATACTGTCGTTAGCGTTATTTACCTTTAATTCTAACAATAATGGATTTGGTTCTAGCAAGGTTTTTAGTTTTCTAAAAGCATTTAAAGTTTCTTCCTCTTTAAAATAAAATTGAGATGAAAATTCCTTTTTACCATTACTCCATGATAAACGGAAACAATCAGGGATTTCATGGAAAATTGGTATTTTTTCAGGTTTCTTACTTTTGAAATACCAATTTTTTTGATTAAAAAAAGTAAAATCGGAATCACTTAAATAAAATCCATTTGGCAATTTAATGTCAATTCTATAAGGATACTGCTCCATTACCAAAGCCACTTTTGTTGATATATTAATAGTTGAAGTAGAATCAATTTGGTCACTTTTATCAAAAATATGCCAGGTTTCGTTTACTTCTTTAGCTTGGTAATTTCCAATTTTTAATTTATTTTCATCATTCGAAATCCATACTGCGAGTTTTCCATTAGGCAATATTTCTGCAAAAAATCTAAGCCTAACTTTGTTGGAATCTTCTTCATAATTTTTTCTTCCATATCGTTTCGTATTCATTCTCAACTGCTTTGCTTTTTCCAAAATAATTTTATATGGTAAAATAAACTTTCCTTTATAAAACTTTTTTTCTGTGTATGAAAACCAACATATTGACAAACTATCAGGATAAAAAACATTTTTTTGAATGTTAATGTAATTTATATCATCCCAGCCATCATCAATTATGTTTTCCTTATTATCGTCATAATTCCAATCTTTGGCATGATGGAAATGGCAACTACTTACTTGAACCACGTTACCTTTGCTACTTAATACGCCACTACCCCATTCAAACCTTTCATCAGCTTTATAATTGTATGTTTGAATAGCAATAGCAGCTAAAATTAACAGTAATAGAATCGAAAGTAATCCGTTTATAATATCTTCGCTTTTATTGAAATATTTCATAATTATAATTAATGTGAAAATGCTTTTCCTAATTGTCCGACATATAAAAATCCTACAAAAAAAAGTGTAAAAAGAATAGCACAAATTAGTATTATGACACCCATTATCTTACGATATTGTGTTTTCTGAGGACTAAAAAAATAAATCAACAATATTAATATCGAAGTAGTTATAGGAGCCGTTAGCGTCGTTACAACTTCAGAATAACTCTCTACTGTATGGTCAAGATAAAACTGTAATGAAAAAGCAATGGCAGATAGTAAAAATAAGGTAACAAATACTTTCATTATGTTATTTTTAATTAAATACATTTCTTAGTTTTTTTTTAAATTTTTAATGTCCGTAACTTTTTTATGATTCTTTTTCCTGATGGCACGAGCGACTCGCTCGTGCATAACTTGAGTTCACAAACGATACGCTCGCACCAGCAAGAGAAGAAATTTTAATAGCTTTATCCCACAACATCTTTCTCATCTTGCTACTTAATGTTTTTATACATCATCTCACCCAGCATACTCGATGACCAGTCGAATATCCTGATACTGTCTGCTTCAAAGGGCCTGCCATTGAGCATAAGCTCGACGTTATTTTCTTTCGATATTTTGATCTGCAAATCGATTTTACCTCCTGATTTTTTAAAAACTTCATTTACTTTTTCCCAATTAAAATAGAGATATGCCTGTTTTTTATCTTCGTCTTTTTTGCCTGTCATCCAGACTACATTAATTTCTGACGGAACTGCTCTTTCTTTATAAGCAGGATCACTAACCCACGGGCGAAGCATACATTCTATTTCGCCATTATAAAACGAAGTTTGAATTTGTATAAGTTCCGTTTTTGAGTTTTCTGAAATCACTACAGGGCGCCAATGGTAGCGACTGCGATAATTATCCCATTTTTCAGGGCTTGCATCTGCAAGAAAATATTCTTTAGCCGCTTCATCATATCTTTCCGAAGTTAAACCATATTTCTTTAAATATTTTTTCTTTATTTTTTCAATAATTACTGTATCTGATAGTATCTCTGCCTGATATCTGCCCAGCTCGATACGCGTAATGCCAAAATTGAGCCATACTACGACCATACCTTTTGGGGCAAAACCAAAAACAAGATCACTGAAACTGTCGTACGCGTTTCCGCTCGAAGATTTGTGTGCCCTGCCTAGTTTTTTGTATTCCTGTGTTTCTCCGTTTTCATCATCTATTCTGGCGTAAGCTCTTTCCATATAATCCTTAATAATATCTATAGGAAAATCGACATTTAAACGATAAAAAACATCTTCATAGCGGGAATAATAAGTAATATCGGCTCCACTGGGAGTGCCGTGCTGTGCTGTCCAAGTAGAACCTGAGTCTCCCCATCTTCCAGAAGAGCTCCCATAAGGCAAACCTGCATAAACCCCTTCTAAAGTTTTTATGGTATCGTAAATAGGAGTTACGTCATATTTGCTATCTGGAGAACATATCTCAACATAAAATTCTGGTAAGTTTTTTTTCATCTGGCATTGTATTATTTGAATAAAAAGTAGTAAGAAAACTATACTGGTTGCAATTTTTATTAGTCTATCCATATTGTATGTTACGGGTTCTTTCTGTTGCTTTTTTTATACCTCCTACTCTGGGACCCAACCCAAATTTAGTTGCACTGGCAGACCAATGCAGGTACTCTCTTCTAAGTGTCTTCAAATCATTTGTATGAATAAAATCCTTATAATGCATTTTTTTTACTTCGGTTACATATTCTTTTTGAACATTTTCACCTTCATTAAACCGTTTCACATATTGATTTCTTACATGCGTACAGGTGTTGATATAATGCACTAACTGTTTGTCTACGCCCATTAAAAATGGGTCTTTTATCTTATGATCATTTATATTTAAAGTTTTATAAAACACATCAAATTGTTTCGAATAATGAAACATCCGATTGAGCGACACTTTATCATACGTTCTGTGAACTGCTTTTTTTATACCTACCAAACCGTAATATCCTACGGAATTATCATTGTACTCTTCTGGTACTTTTTGGGTAAAATCTTTAGTATACGAATGAATAATATGCAATTGATCTGGACTATACCAGCCTTCCTCAATCAATATTTGTTTAAATTTTTCGCATTCTCGATTAAAATAAGGTTCATAAAAAAGATCTACTCTTTCAGAATCATTTTCTACATAACACCCCCCAATATCAGAATGCACTCCTGGCAGCGTGATTTCTAAGCCGTTTATTCCAGCACTGTCAATGTTGGTTAAATCAAAATTATCGCGATGCTCATCATCGGCCGCAAACTGCAATACAAAAGAGGCTTTTTTTACAGCATCTAATCCTAACTGTTTGGTATCGTTATCAATAATGCTGACACCAAAAACTTCTTTGCCTCGATGATCTACCCCATAAGCAGCAACAGTATCGTATAAGCCAACAAATCTGAAAATAATTTCATTAGGATTAAATCCCTGAGCTGCCAGACAGGCGCCAAAAAAGCCATGCTTTTTTACCAGTGCATCCGTTTCATCCGTTTTTGCATAGGTCACTCCCTTCAGACCGTACGGAGGCAGAGCTGTTTCCTTACTGCTAAGCAGTGGTGTATGGGTTACGGCTGGCGTGGTGGCCACATGCAGAAAATGCCTAGCAGCTGTTGCTCCTCGGCTAAAACCATATACATTTACCTCAAGTATCATTTTCTTTCCTGCATATTTCTGTAAACTTTCAGCAGACAAAAAACAAGCTTTAGTCACTTTGGCTTTAACCCCTCGTTCTCCTTCGCCCAGCGGAATTCCTGAGTTGTCGGGCATATTTCCAAAAAAAGTAGTTTCGCTTTCTGAATCTTCCGTGCCAATTCCTTCTATATAAATCCTAATTTGGTTTTGCTTATTTGGGTCTACTGCATCAAAACCACGCGCTACATTAGAATAATCATTGGTATAGCTGTCATCCAGATGATTGGAGTTTTCATGTTCTTTTCCTGCTGCTGTATTGGTTTTATTGTTTTGCGTTCCATCAAAAAACAGGTTCAATCGCACGATTTTTTCATCAGACATTGAATCATTAGGATGAAGTGGCTCATAATTATGATAATTCATACCTTCTTCTCCGTACTGTCTGTTATGTTTGGCTGCTGCTATTGTAAGATCTCCTTCAGTAGCATGTATTTCTATATTGCCAGTAGCCGTTTCGGTTAGTGTTCCTTCTATAATACTTATGATACTCATGATTATCCGTTTTTAGAGGTTTCACCGCTATGATTATTTACATTTTTAGCTCCAAGCATCGTAATATTTTCTTCGGTACTATTTATAAATATTTCTTTAGCGCGTTTTTTTATGTCTTTACTTTCAGTTTCTTTGTTTCCTTTTATCCATTCACGTACACTTCCCATAACAGTAAGTACAAAATCGATCCCTATTGTAAGGGATTTTGAACCTGTAATTTTTTCTGTAAAGCTTCCTCCAATTGTATTGGTTTTATTAAGCCCAACATTGGTACTCATATTTTTACCTGCATTTAAGATAATATCCTCACCAGCTTCCAATTCTATATTTTTAGGAGCTTTAAATCTGATATTTCCGTCTCCATGTACGACTGCAATGGTTTGCCCTTTTTGGCTTTCTATTGTTATGTCGCCCGTAGCATCATCAGTAATAATTCTGTTTCCGCTTCGGCTATGCATTACTGCCTTTATATCATTATTAGGCGTACTGTAACCGCTTTTTTCTTTTCTGCTGGTCATGGTTCCTGTTACAATAGGCAGTTCGGCATTGCCACCTTGAAAATCTACAAAAACGGTATCGCCTATTTCGGGTATAATGTGAGAACCTCTGGCATCGCCTCCATAATATTGCACTAATGGTATATAAGGAGTTGTTTCGCCTTTTGCTTGCTGCCATGGCATTTGTACTTTTATCCCGCTGAGTCCTTCTGGATCTGCGTTTGCTGTTACCACTGCGGTCTGGCTTTTGCACTTTGCAATTAAATCAGGATTTGTTTTGGGTGAGAATGTAGAGCCTGCAAGATTTATGGCTGTAAAATGGTTATGATATCCACCTCCGTCATCACAAATATGCGTTAGTTTGGTCACGCGGTAACTGCTTTCGAGCTGTTTGTCTAAACCTTGTATCGACACATCGTTTCCTATTGTAATGCCGGGAACTTCGCTTGCTGCTTTTACCTGCATCAAACCGCTCATTACAAATCGCATTTTATTTTTCGTATATTTTTCTACAGAACTTCTTCCGTTTGCCCCTGCCGAATTTTGATTGAGCTGCAAGACTGTCTCTTTGGTAAAAACCTGATTGGATTTGTTGACGAAGTTTTGATGAAACCCTTCAACTTCATTTCTGTAATCAAGCGTATTATCTGTGTAATATTCTCCAGCTCTGTTATCATTTTCAATGGTTTTAAACTGTGTGGGCAGCACTTTCATCTCATAACTAAAATCATGCATGTTAATTCCATAAATTAATTTAGGCTGTAATGGTCCGCCTGCATCGCCAAAAGTTATTTTTCGTCCGTTACTGTAAAACCATTCTCCGTTTTGCATAGCCAGACGATTCAGGAAATCAAAATCGCTTTCGTTATACTGCACAGTATAAGCCAGATTGTTTTCATATAAAGGAATAACTTCCATATCTATATCGTAACCTGTTTTTACTTTATTGACAATATCTGCCATTGACATATTGGTAAACGAATTACACTCTTTTGCGCCATCTAAAAGTATCGATGTACTGTTTCCTTTTATCAACATGATTTTTTCCATGTCTTTGTTTCTGGATTTTTGTATTCTTACATTGGTTACAACTCCATAAAACTGCATGATATAATGGTTAGGATTTGCATCAATCATAAGATCATCCAGACCCGGAAGCGGCTTTATTTCTATGCTTATCTTTTCGCCATATAATCGCTGCGAAGCCGGCATGACACTTTTAAATTCTTCTACCAGCAGATCCTGTCTTACTGCGATAGAAAAGCTGTGATGATCGTGTATTTTTTGAATAATTTTTAATTTACTGAAATTGGTAATGGTGGTTTCACCAATTTTTATAGTCGTTACTGTTTGAAGAGCCATGTTGATTGTGCTTTAAGAATTTTTCCAATTGTTTTCAAATAAGGTATTACCAACTTTTATTTCATTGGATGTAATTAAAATTTCTGTGGTCATAGGAACTGTTCCTTCGCTTCTAAAACACTTCTGGAAAGAAATACAATAGGCTTTTTTAAAAATTACATTTTTCATGGTACTCATAGCATCACGGCGATAAAAAATAACTTTACCGTCTTTGGTAATGGTGTGTGAAACCATCCAATCAGAAAATAAATCGGTGTGTGTGCTCTCGACAACAATCCTAACTTGACCGCCTTTTACTTTGTTGGCAGGTTTTCCGTTATTATCTACGCTTTGATTGAAAGTGACATCAAATTCTAAAACATTAAACACTTCATTGTCTAATTCTAATTTGGCTAAAAAACTCATATTTATAGGTATTGATTATTTTACAGGTTTTGTAGATTTACCTTAATCAATTATGAGAAGTGGTATTTAAGTAAATAAATTATTACATATTTATGAAGTAAATATATTAAATAGTTTAAAATAAATAAGAAAAATATTAAATTTAATAATAGGAAGAAATTTAAAAGGCATAAAAAACCCCGAAAACTAATAATAGCTCCCGAGGTTTAGGCTCACTTTTTCAGATCGGTGAATTGTAAATATAAGATAGTTTTCTTACAAAAAATACATTTTTAAAAAAGCCTTTCAGAACTTCACTTCCGAAAGGCTTTTTTTCTACAAATTAACAGGCAAAATTATTTCCATCCGCCGCCCAAGTCTCTGTAAACATGGACTGCAGCATTTAATTGTTCTTTTTTAGTATCTACCAATTCTAGTTTGGCTTCTAATGCATCACGCTGCGTCATCAAAACTTCGAAATAATCTACTCTTGCCGACTTAAACAAATCGTTTGAAACGTCTATTGAAGTATTTAAAGCGTCTACTTGTTTTGATTTAAGATCGTAACCTTTTTGAAGATTCTGAATTTTAGACAATTGATTTGAAACTTCTAAATAAGCATTTAAAACCGTTCTATCATAATTGTATAACGCTTGAAGCTGTCTTGCATTTGCACTCGCAAATTCGGCTTTAATTGCATTTCTGTTAATCAAAGGTGCCACAAGATCTCCTGCCAAAGAATATAAAAGCGATTCTGGCATTGTAAACAAATAAGAAGGTTTAAATGCATTTACTCCAATTGCCGCTGTAATATCTAAAGAAGGATAAAACTCAGCACGAGCTACTTTTACATCTAATTTTGATGCTACTAATTCTAATTCTGCTTGCTTAACATCTGGGCGATTCGCTAACAATTGCGATGGAATTCCAGAACTTACAACAGCCGGCAATAAACTTAAGAAATTAGTATTGCTAGTTCTTTTAATTTCCTGTGGATATCTTCCAAGCAAAAAGTTGATCTTGTTTTCGGTTTCTTTTATCTGCTGTAAAATATCAAACTCCATACTTTGTGAAGTTAAAACCTCAGCTTCAAATTTCTTAACTCCTAACTCAGTTGCTCTTGCCGCCTGCTTTTGAATTTTTACAATTTCTAAAGCATTTGTCTGTAATTTTATCGTTTGTTTTACAATATCCAACTGATTATCTAAAGCCATTAATTCATAATAAGAATCGGCAACTTCAGCGATGAGGTTTGTAATCACAAAGTTTTTACCTTCAACAGTTGCTAAATATCTGTTTAAAGCTGCTTTTTTAGAATTACGCAGTTTTTTCCAAATATCTACTTCCCAATTGGCATACGCTGAAATGGTAAAATCTCCAAGTGGATCCGGCATTTCTTTACCGGGCTTAATTTCGGTAGAAGCGTCACCTGCACCTTGACTCGTATATCTACCCACTTTTTCTACTCCAGCACCGGCACGAACACCAACTGTTGGTAATAAAAGTCCTTTCTTTACACGAATATCATTCTTTGCGATTTCGATTTCCTGTAGAGTAATGTTTAACTCTTGATTGTTCTTCAGCGCAACATCAATTAAATCTACAAGATTCTGATCTTTAAAGTAATCTTTCCAAGCTAAAGCGGCTGTATTATTATTTGCATCCTGAGTTGGTGCTGTTGTTCCAAATGACTCAGGAACTGGTGTGCTTGTAGTTATTGCTGCCTCAGGCGCAGGGGCTTTACACCCTGCAACCGTAAGACAAATACCTAATGCAATACCAAATTGATATGATTTGAATTTATACATGATTGTTGTCAATTTCTTCTGTTAATGGATTTTCTTCTTCATGTTTTACCAGTTTATGTTTCTCGGCAATTTTGGCAAAAATGAAATACAAGCCTGGAATTACAAATACACCGCAAATAGTTCCTATAAGCATACCTCCAGCGGCTGCAGTACCAATTGTTCTGTTACCAATTCTACCTGGACCTGTTGCAAATGTAAGCGGCAATAATCCCGCGATAAATGCAAATGAAGTCATTAAAATTGGACGGAACCTTGCTTTTGCACCTTCCATAGCTGCATCTAAAACCGACTTACCAGCTGCGTGTCTTTGTATCGCGAACTCTACAATCAATACGGCATTTTTACCTAATAAACCAATAAGCATTACCATAGCAACTTGTGCATAAATATTATTCTCTAATCCTGTTAGTTTTAATAAAAGGAATGCTCCAAAAATACCTGCAGGTAATGAGAAAATCACTGATAATGGCAGAATAAAACTTTCATATTGAGCCGCTAATACTAAGTAAACGAATCCTAAACAAATTAAGAATACCCAAATAGCTTGATTACCTTGAGCAACCTCATCAGCAGAAATACCTGCCCAGTCAATGTCATAACCTCTTGGCAATTTTTTAGCAGCAACTTCCTGAATAACTTTAATTGCTGTACCAGAACTGTAACCCGCAGCAGGAGAACCACTAATTTGCGTAGAAGTGTACATATTATGACGTGTAATTTCCGAAAGTCCGTACACTTTTTCTAATTTCATGAAAGCAGAAAAAGGCACCATTTCATCACGATTGTTTTTCACGTACAATTTTAGAATATCATCTGGCTGCGCACGATACTCTGGTGATGCTTGAACAATTACTTTATAGTTAATTCCGAATTTGATAAAACTAATTTCGTAGTTACTTCCCACAAGTGTTGACAAAGTATTCATAGCGTTTTCGATCGAAACACCTTTTTGCTGTGCCAAGTCATTATCGACTTTCATCATGTATTGAGGGAAACTAGAACTATAAAAACTAAATACGTTTGATAATTCTGGCTGTTTGTTCAATTCAGCAACAAAATCGTTATTTACCTGTTCCATTCTCTTATAATCTACAGAACCGGTTTTATCCAATAAACGAAGCTCAAACCCTCCAGCAGCACCATATCCAGGTACAGCAGGCGGTTGGAAAAATTCGATATTAGCACCTGTAATATCTTTACATTTTTCCTCCATTTCATGCATAATCTCAACAACAGATTCTTTTCGATCATTCCAGTCTTTCAAGTTAACCAAACACGTTCCGGAGTTTGCTCCTGTACCTTCAGACAAAATTTCATAACCTGCCAATGAAGAAACTGATTTCACTCCGTCGATATCTTCGGCAATTTTTTGAACTCGCTCTGCAATATTATTAGTTCTTTCTAAAGAAGAACCTGGAGGTGTCTGAATCACAGCATAAAACATTCCCTGATCCTCATTAGGAATAAATCCTGAAGGAACAGTACTGCTTATTATCCATGTTCCAGCACAAAAAACTAAAAGCGCAACAATAGTAACGACTCTTCTATTAACAATTTTACCTAATAGATTTTGGTATTTACCTTGTGCTAAATTGAACTTTTCGTTAAAAGCATCTATAAATCTATTTGCTGGTGTTTTCTTTTTAGGCTGGCCATGATTATTTTTTAACATCATCGCACAAAGTGCTGGTGTCAATGTTAAAGCCACAATACCAGAAAGTATAATCGCAGTTGCCATCGTTACAGAGAATTGTCTGTAAAATACTCCAACAGGACCTGACATAAATGCAACTGGAATAAATACTGCCGCCATTAAGAATGTAATTGCAATAATCGCTCCTGCAATCTCATGCATCGCTTTTTTAGTCGCTTTAAATGGCGAGAGATGTTCTTCTTCCATCTTGGCGTGAACGGCTTCGATAACCACAATAGCATCATCGACGACGACTCCAATTGCCAAAACCAAAGCAAATAACGTAATCAAGTTTAATGAAATATCGAAGAATGTCATGAACACAAAAGTTCCTATCAACGATACTGGTACTGCAATTGCAGGAATAACTGTTGAACGCCAGTCTCCTAAGAAAAGGAAAACTACTAAACCTACTAGAATAAATGCTTCAACTAAAGTATGGATTACTTTTTCGATAGATGCATCTAAGAATTTAGAAACGTCATAAGAAATTTCATAATCCATTCCTTTTGGAAATCTTGTTTTAATTTTTTCCAGTTTAGCTTTAACTTCTTCAATAACCTGATTTGCATTACTTCCAAAAGATTGTTTTAATACAATAGCAGCAGATGGTTTTCCATTCAAATTTGAATAAATATCATACATCGAGCTTCCAAACTCAATTTTGGCAACATCTTTCAATCGTAAAAGCTCACCATTTGAATTTGCTTTCACCACAATATTCTCATATTGCTCTTTTGTTGTAAAACGCCCTGAATATTTCAATACATATTCAAATGCCTGAGAACGTTTACCAGAACTTTCTCCTGTTTTACCTGGAGAAGCTTCTAAACTCTGACTAGATAATGCTTCCATTATCTCATCGGCAGAAATTTTATAAGCCAGCATACGATCTGGTTTCAACCAAATACGCATAGCATATTCACGTGTTCCTAAGATGTCTCCAGAACCAATACCATTTACCCTTTTCAATTCAGAAAGTACGTTGATATCAGCATAGTTATATAAGAACTTCATATCGGTATTTTTGTCTGTACTGTAAAGATTCACGTACATCAACATACTCGGCACTTCTCGTGTAATTTTAATACCTTCTCTAATAACTAACGGAGGTAATTTATTGGTAACCGAAGCTACACGGTTTTGAACGTTAATTGCGGCCTGATTTGGATCTGTACCTAAATTAAATACAACTTTTATAGTCGCTTCACCATCATTTCCGGCATCAGAAGCCATATATTTCATTCCCGGAACTCCATTTAAGGCTCTTTCTAACGGAATAACAACTGCTTTTATCATCAACTCACCATTCGATCCAGGATAATCCGCAGTAACATTCACCATTGGCGGTGAAATTGTAGGGAATTGGGTAATAGGTAAATTTAATACAGACAATACCCCCAAAAAGACAATTATCAGCGATATCACTATCGACAATACTGGTCTTTGAATAAATTTATTAAACATTTTTATATTTTTTAAATGATTAAACTAAAAAGGAAATCAATATGTTAACAGCTCATTTTTAAAAACTGAACACTAAAATTTACTCTGCTTTTAAGCGCAGGTTATTAATTACCTTTTCAGGAGATTCAAATCCGTATTTAATTTTGTCTTTCTCTTTTACCTTCTGAACACCTTCAAGCAAGATTTTATCATTCTCAGTAAGTCCGCTTTTTATCACATACAAATCAGGAATTTCTCCAGTAATTGTAATTTCTTTAGAAGTCACTCTATCATTTTTATCCACTATAAAAACATACTTTTTATCTTGAATTTCGTAAGTTGCTTTCTGCGGAATTACAATAGCATTTTTCAACGGAACGTTCATTTGAACTTGTCCAGTTTCTCCGTTACGAAGCAGTTTTCCTGAGTTTGGGAATCTCGCTCTAAAAGCAATATTTCCAGTTTCATTGTTAAACTCACTTTCGATAACTTCTACATTACCTTTTTCTTTAAAAGTATCACCATTTGCCAAAACCAAATTCACTTTATTGGCCGCACGGTCACTAACATTTGTTTGGTATTGAATATATTCTGGTTCAGAAACATTGAAGTAAGCAAACATTTGACTGTTGTCTGAAAGGCTTGTTAATAATTCCCCTTCATCGATAAGGCTTCCTAATTTTAAAGGAATTCTATCGATCGTTCCGTCAAATGGAGCTCTGATTTCTGTGAATGATAAATGTAATTTTGCCAATGCTACTTCTGCTTTTGCAGATTGTAATTTAGCTTGAGCCACACTTAATTCGTTTTTAGAAACGATGTTTTTGTCTGCTAATAGTTTAGCATTTTGCAATTCGATTTCTACTGATTTTTGTTCTGCCTGCGCTTTAAGTAATTCTGCCTGATACATATTTGGCATAATTCTGAACAATAACTGACCTGCTTTTACAAACTGGCCTTCATCAACGTAAATATTCTGTAAAAACCCTTTTTCCTGGGCACGGATTTCGATATTTCGAACAGATTTAATCTGCGAAACATATTCTTTAGTAAACGAAGTGTCTATTCTAACGGGATTTGTAACCGTGAATTTTTCTGCTTCTTCTTTCTCTTCTTTTTTAGATGTACAGCTAGTTAAGCACACTAAGGCCATAAAGCCTGTGAACAAGATAATTCTTTTCATGATTTAGTTTGGAAATTAAGCGATTGAATGCTTGGAATAAAAATTCCTTTTGGATGATTAAATGCATCAGCCAGCCTTGGTCAGAACTTAACTTTCATATAAGAAGAAGTAAAAAATAAATATACATCAACGAGATATGCAGATCACGACTAGGTAACCGATGTATACTTTAAAATCAAATTCTTAATACTCGTTGAGTAATATAGATAGGATTTGAATGCCCAAAGAGGGGCGTAGAAATTTTTAAACGATTGGAATCATTCGCTGCAGACTGATCTGAAAGTGCCAGATATAAAGTGTCTACCAAACTGTACGAAGCAGTAAAAAACTTATTCGTAAGTAAATTTGTATCATCATTTCCCAGAAGATCTTCTTCAAGATCAATATCAGCATCTTCAATTATTGAAGTTCCGCGATCTTGATTTGTAAATTTAACTCTGTGTTTTTGTTGAAGATGATGATGAGAAAAAGTATTAGCATTAAGATATTGGCCTCCGCCTAACAGAAGCAAATTCATGAATACTAGAAATACTATTAACTTTCTCATTTGGGTGCGAAAGTAATAAAAGTATTAAAACAAAAAAAGGTTTTTTAACAAGGTTTAACACTTATATAAAACGAAAACGTTTTCATTAATTTAATATTCAACAATTTTATTGAAAAACTTACTTTTTTTGAAAGACTATTTTTTTACCCTGTTGCAAATCAAATATTTATAAAACCATACTAAAATAGAATTTCCATTATTGTAAATTCTTGTCCCGCTTTGCTAAAAATCTTAAAAGTATCTTTCATTCCAAATTTCTCATAAAATGATTTTTTATTGCTTCTGGCATTACACCAAACTTTATTTAGATTCTTTTCTTTAGCAAATTGTAAAATATGCTTTAAAAGATCAGAAGCAATTCCTTTTCCTTGATATTCCTCCAAAGTTGCTAATTTTCGAAATTGCATTTCTTCTCCAACTATAAAACAAGAAACTATAGAAACTAATTTATCTTCTATAAAAACTCCAAAATGAAATCCTGAATTGTCTTCTTCAAGTTGTACAAATTCAACAGGCTGATCTGGCCACATTACATTGTGCCTAATATTCCAAGTTTCTGCAGCTGTAATTTCTTTAATTTCCATTCTTTGATTATTTAAAAAACAAATTTACATGAATTTTCAATTTCTATTCTTTCATCTAGAATAAGATGTACTATTCTAGTAATCAATAGAACTCATAAAAAAAGAAAGAAAAAACTTCTAGTATAATTAATTAATATCTACTTTTATAGTATCTAAAAACAAATAAAAACCAGTTATGAAAAAATTCATTTTAGCATTATTTTTATGCGTTAGTATGAACAGTTTTGCACAATTGATACAATTTGGACCTCAGGTTTCTTACAATATCACTTCTCCTATTTCAAGTGATTACAGCTCAAAAAGCTCAGGAACTGCAATGGGTGTTGCGGGATTTGCAAGAGTAAATTTGTTACTTTTTTATGGTCAGGGAGAGTTAGGATACACACAATCTAAATTCAGCCTTTCGCAAACTGGAGCCAGCAGCACTGATTATGAACTATCTGGAACAGATGCTACTCTTATTGCGGGCTTTAAAGTGGTTCCATTAGGAAAATTAGGTAATATTCGCATTTTTGCAGGTTACAACTGGAAAAACTATTCGAGCATTAAAACTAACAATAACCTTAATTTAATTGCAATCGAAAAGAACAACAGCAGTATTCTTGGCGGAGTTGGTGTTGATTTATGGAAACTTACTTTAGATTATCGCTATCTGGCAGGAATATCAGATCTTGACCCTTCTGGTGCAAGTTTAAAAACTGGTATTTCAAACTTCTCACTAGGCTTTAAGTTTTTATAATATAAAAAAAGAGAATATATTATAATAGATTCTCTTTTTTACTTTTGTAAAGTATTGACTTATATTATATTCTGGAAAAATATTTCTCTAAGTTACCGTCTGTAATTTTGCTAAAACCTTTTTCATTTTGGCTCCCAATATTTACGACATGCAGTACTTTAGATTTTTCATCAACAGAACAGCTCCAAATTGTACCATCTGACAAAATAATTGCAGAGAATAAACAATCTGATTTATCTTTATTATAATAAACCAGATTCTCTTTTTTAACAAGCTTTTTTACTTTTGATTTTCGATCTTGTTCAAAAAATAAAATTTCATTCTGATTTATTTCTACCAGCTCGTCAACCGTTTTGTTTTTAAAACTATTTTGAGCATCAAGAGTCCAACTTGGTTTATCGCCTGTCATTAACCAAGTTCCGTATGCCTTCTCTAAAATATTACTTCTAAGAATTTCTTTTAAAGTATCAATTCTTTTTAAAGACTCTTGCCCTATTTCATTTTCAGGCTTAAGTTTTGAAGCAATTGAAAATTGATCCAATGCATTTGGGTAATCTAAATTTTTCAAATAAGAAAGGGCAAGTTCGTACTTATTTTTTTGAAATTTACATTTGGCATCGTTCTGCGCTGTGTTTTTCATCGAAATAAACAGAACAATTAAAAGTAGGATTTTTTTTCATTAATTAAAATATGTAGGTTATTTTTTATTTTTTTACAAAAGTAACAATAAAAAGACATACAATAAATGATATTCTCCATTATTAACATATTTACCTCCTAAAAACAATGAATCTCAAGATAATTTTCCAAAATTACTTTGAAAACGAACTTAAAATCTCCATTGCTCTTACGGTATCTTTTCTATCAATAAAAATATGATCATGATAATACGCCGCAACAACATTACAGCTTATTTCGTGTTCTGAAAGAGCATTAGAAAATGCTGCTGTCAATCCAATTGCTTCTAACGAGGAATGAACGGAGAGTGTTATCCATGACATTACCACAGAATATTCTAAATTTAATTTTTCTGCATTTTCTTTTTTCAAAATTAGTGTGAAAGCCTCTTTCTCTTTAAAAAGCATTTCAATTTCATTTAGATTTATATTCTCAACTTTTTCAATTTTACAAAAAACATAATCACCCAAGTTGTGTTCGGGCTTCATGTTTTTAAGCAATTTCTGTAAATCTTTTTCTCCTGACATTTTACTTAGTATTAAAGATTAATTATTTCAATAGTCGATCTATTTTTTCTTTCGTTTCTGGAAAATCTTTATCTAAAACGAGCACTTTTTTATAACTAGATATTGCATTTTCTTTCTCGCCATTTGCAGCATAAAAATCTCCAAGTGAATCATAAACATTCGGGCTTTGCGGATAATTGGCAACATTCAACTTAAATAAATATCCCGCCAATTCCATATCTTTTTTACCAAGCGATTGATACGCATAAGCATTAACTGTACTTTCTGGTACACTTACTGTGTAACCTAAATGCTTTGAAACATCGGTAAAATGTTTCTCTATTTTGGTAAAAACAGCTTTATTGAAATTGATTCGATCTGATATAGAAAGTTCTAATTGATTAAATTTAAAGATAAAACGAATAGCGTCGTAAGTCGCAATTAAGGGCACTGAACCATGATTGTCATCGTTATAATATTTATACCCATAATTAAGATTGCTTTTTTTATTCTTATTCAAAAAATCATTAAAATCTAAAATCGATCTAATGTGTCTCGTAAAAACCGTAGTATCTCTTCTTACCTTTACGATATTCATGTTTTCATCCATTGTGTTGGCTGCTGCCATAAACAGAGAAACATTCGATAAATTCTTTGTTTCTAATTTTTTTGTTGTTGCCGCTAAAAATTTTTGATGATCCCACCACATACTTGGATCAATAGCCGCATACGAGTTGAATAGATTAGTATGATTGGTTAAGATATTTATAGCCGTTAACCCTCCAAATGAATGTCCTATTAAGGTTTTATAAGGTGCTGTCGGATATTTAGTATCGATATACGGAATTAACTCTTTTTCGAGAAATGCTGCGAAGTTTTCGCCGCCGCCAGATTGCTCGCTTAAATTTTTAGGCACAAACGGAAGATCTACATCTGAATGTGTTGGAGTTAAATCACGATTTCTATTTGTATTTGTGATTCCTACAACAATCATTTCAGGGCAATTTGTATTGCCGTTAATCTCACTTAGCTGTTCAATTATTCCAACAGTTGAGGTAAAATGTGCATCGCCGTCAAGCAGATAAACAACAGGATACTTTTGTTTTGCAAATCCTGTTTTTTGAGCACTTCTTGGAAGATGTATCCATATTTTTCTATTCTCATTCAAAACTTTGGAAAAAATACTATCCACTGTTCCAATTTCGATTTTCGTTTTGCTTTGAGCAAATCCAACAGTTGTCAGCATAAAAAGAACAAATACTGCTATTTGTTTTTTCCTTAAAATATTCTGTAAACTTATTTTCATAATTGATTGTGTTTATTTTGAATAATAAAAAATTCTGCATTAATCCTGATGAAGGATTTAATTACTTTGTCTACTCGCTTCACTCGGATCTTAAATATTTTATTTAAACACATAGAAACATAGATTTTACGCCTAGAAAAGAATACAAAAAGAAACACATTTCTTTCACATAGATATGCTTTGTATATTTTAATTAAGTAAAACGCCTTTTTTATAAGTAAGAGCCTATGTTTCTATGTGTTAAAATTAATTACTCCTAACAGATTATTCTAAATTAATAAAAAAAAGCCGTCTTAAAATTAAAAAAGACGACTTGTTTTATTTATTAGTTAGCTGGCCAGCTATTATTTATTGGTGTTGCATCCATAAAAACACCACCATCCAAAGTAACTTTTTTAATTTGCTTTTTAGTATTAATCGTTACTCTTGCTGTTTTTTGATTTCTCTCCCAAACTGCAGGAGTTTGATGAAACGTTTCGGCTGAGTTATCTTGATAAATCACATTCACATCAAACGGAATCGCAAAACCTCCTGGATTTGTTATAGTGACAACATTTTTTGAAACTTCTTTTATAGAAATATCTATATAATTGTTTGTAAAAAACCAGTTATTAAAAAACCAATTCAAGTTTTTTCCTGAACCTGTATTCATCGAATAAAAATAATCCCACGGAATAGGATGCTTTCCGTTCCAAGTATCCATATAATGATGAAGCGATTTTTTAAACAAATCATCTCCAAGCAAATCCTTTAAAGCTAAATAAGAAAGAGATGCTTTTCCGTATGAATTGTTTCCGTATCCTGCACCTGAAACTTGTGTAGACATTGAAATTATTGGCTGATCTTCTTCTGTCGATAAATCGGTAATGTATTTTTTCACTCTAAATCCTTTGTAAAATTTATCCGCCGCATCTTTTCCATGTTCAGCAATTTTAATCAGATATTCAAAAGTTGTAGCCCAGCCTTCATCCATAAAAGCATAACGCGTTTCGTTGATTCCCATAAAAAACGGAAAATAAGTATGTGCTACTTCATGATCTTGAACCAATTGTGCTAATAGAGGATCTCCCATATGAGAATCGTTACACATCATTGGATATTCCATGTCTGCAAAACCTTGAAAAGCTGTCATTTTAGAATATGGATATGGAATTCCAGGCCAATTATTTGAAAACCAATCTAAAGCAAACTGATTATTTTTAACCGAATTTACAAAATCAGTTCCAGTGATATTGTAAGCAGCTTGAACGCTTGCACGTCGATTTGTTTTTTTATCAACCAAAACACTGCTGGCATCCCATAAATAGTGATCGCTTAAACCAAAACAAACATCAGTAATATTGTTTGCTTCAAATTTCCAGACATTCCAATCGTTTTGTTTCGTTACGATTCCGCTTTTCATTTCCTGCTCATTTGCAATATGCAGAATTTCATCTGTCACATATGATTTTTTCAAACGTGCAGCAAACTCAGGCTGTAAAACCTCATCAGGATTTAAGAAATCTCCTGTTGCATAAACCACATAATTTTTAGGCGCTTTTACAGAATAGGTGTAATCATTAAAATCGTTGTAAAATTCCTGACGATCTGTATGAGGTATTCTGTCCCATCCATTATAATCATCAAAAACCGAAACTCTAGGATAACTGTAAGCTGCAAAAAATGTAGTTTCGTCGATTTGTCCTTCTCTTCCGCTTTCTTTTGATAAAGGATAATTCCAATCTATATTAATGGTAACTTTAGATTGCGGCGCGATTGCTTTTTTTAGTTTAACATTTCCAACAGTTCCCCAGTTTCTAGCATCTTCTTTATAAACTTCATTATCCACTTTTAGAGAAGTAATCGTTAATCCGTTGCTTAAAAAATCATCGCTTACATCGCCTCCTCTTGGTGAAGTTGGTTTATGCAGATTATTTACAAATCGAATAACAAGATTATCTAATGATTTATTACTGTTATTCTCGTAAACAATAGTTTCTGTTCCGCTTACTACTTTTGTTTTAGCATCTACGGTAATATCCATTGTATATTTTCCATGATTCTGCCAATAATTTTTTCCCGGCTTTCCGTCCATAGAACGAGTTCCTTTTTCGTAAGCTTCTTTTATATTTCTAGGCATATAAAGTTCTTGTGCAAAGCCTGTTTGCGTCAAAAACAAAAAAGCAATAAATGCAATACGTAATAATCTTTTATTCATAAACTGGTTTTTGATTTGATAATTTAAATTGATTTATATAAGACCCAATTTTCAAAACAATGTTACAAAACTTTATAAAATTACAATTAAAAAAAACACAGTACCAAAGCTTCTTAGTTCTTATAGAGTCAGTTAAAAATAAAAACCGCCCAATTCTAGAAAGAAAAGGACGGTATCTACAATTAATATATAACCTTGATGCTACAAAATATAATCGGTATTTATAAAATTTGATTCTTTGCTGTTTAGCAATTCCTGCAGAATTTCATTGTTATAAGCGATATCTTTTGAAGCGACAAACGTACGAATTGAGAAAGAACGCAAAGCATCTGGAATACTTAAAGTACCCACTGCAGAATCTTTACGACCTGTAAATGGAAAGGCATCTGGTCCTCTTTGACAAGAACTGTTGAGGTTTACTCTGCAAACTAAGTTTACTAAAGCATCAATAAGCGGCGCAAGAGTTTTAATATCTTTTCCGAACAAACTTACCTGCTGTCCGTAATTTGATTCAGCCATATCTTCTAAAGGTTCTTTAATATCTTTAAAAGAAATAATTGGAACTACAGGACCAAACTGTTCTTCATGGTAAACGCGCATTTTACTGTTTACTGGATATAAAACGGCTGGAAAAATGTAATTATCAGTATGTTTTCCGCCTTTTTCATTCAAGATCTCAGCTCCTTTGTGAACTGCATCATCGATTAATCCTTGAATATAATGCGGTTTATCTGTTTCTGGAAGCGGTGTTAAAGACACTCCTTTTTCCCATGGATTTCCAAATTGTAATGCATCAACTTTTTCAGAGAATCTTTTATTAAATTCTTCTCTAATTGATTCATGAACATATAAAACTTTTAATGCCGTACATCTTTGTCCGTTAAAAGATAAAGTTCCGGTAATACATTCTTGAATTGCCAAATCTAAATCGGCATCAGGTAAAATAATCGCAGGGTTTTTAGCTTCTAAACCTAAAATCAAACGCAGTCTGTTTTTATTTGGATGCTGATCCTGCAAAGCAATTGCCGATTTACTGTTTCCAATTAATGCTAAAACATCAATTTTACCAGATTTCATAATCGGAGAAGCTACTTCACGACCACGACCATAAACGATATTGATAACGCCTTTTGGAAAACTGCTTCTGAAAGCTTCTAACAATGGCGAAATACATAAAACACCATGTTTAGCCGGCTTAAAGATCACAGTATTTCCCATAATTAAAGCGGGAATCAATAAGGAGAAGGTTTCATTTAAAGGATAGTTGTAAGGTCCAAGACACAACACAACGCCAAGAGGTCCACGACGAATCATGGCATTCACACCTTGTACTTTTTCAAAATGCGAACTGCGTCCGTTTAATTCTTTATAACTCGCAATAGTATCATAAATATATTCAACTGTTCTATCAAACTCTTTTTGAGAATCACCCAATGATTTTCCAATTTCCCACATCAAGTACTTCACGACTTCCTCGCGGGTTTCTTTCATTTGATTAACGAAATTCTCCATACACTTAATACGGTCAGCAACTTTCATTGTTGGCCATAAACCTTGCCCTTTATCATAAGCAGCATTTGCAGCTTCAACTACTTCTGCTGCTTCAGTTTCTCCCATAAATGGAATAGAGCCCAATAAAGTAGGTGTATATTTTTCTGTAGAAGAAATCGTCGAAAACACGGGCGTAGTTTGTCCTGACCAATGTTTTAATTCTCCATTTACAAGGTAAGTATCTTGATTTATCAGGGATTTAATTTCAAATTCTTCGGGTATTAAACTCATAATTTGGTTGTTTATTATTTGGTTATTAATAGCATTATAATGAAAAAAGAGGCTTTAATTGCCTCTTCTTCTCTTTTATGGTTGTACGGTTTCGCCTTCCCAATCCAGTATACCACCAAGCAGATTATAGGCATTTTCGATACCTAATTCGTTCATAATCTGACAAGCTTTGGCACTTCTCGCTCCAGAACGACAATACACATAGTAATTTTTGTTTTTATCTAATTCTTCAATTTCATAAATAAAACCCTGACCTTTATTGATATCAATGTTTAAAGCATTTTCAATATAGCCATCATTAAATTCGTCCTCAGTTCTTACGTCCAGTATAACTGCATTCTCGTCAGCAGCCAGCTGATTAACCCAATCTTCTTGTGATAAATTCATAATAAATGTGTTTTTGTAAAATTACGACGTTTCTACTCATGAAAAACGTACCAAATGCGATTTCGATTATTATTCTCAGAAAACGTTTTAGAGAAATTATTATAATCAGTGAAAGGCAAATTTACTCACTATTTTTAAAAATATAACCTATAAAATCGATAGAAAATAGGATTTTTTCATTTAAGCAAAATACCTGTTAATTATAATTTTACCACAATTAATGCCAGCAGAATCCATTATCTTTGTAAAAAATTATAATTTTTTATTCGATTTTGACAATAATACCAGCCTAAAACTTTACAATTTCTCATAAATTAATTAGTGTGAATTTGTGAAATTCACGGCAAAAAAAAGATACAATGCAACATTCATTAAAAAATACATTTCCTAATTTCTCCAGTGAACTTATTGCTACTATTGAAGAAAACGGAAGTCTTCAAGATTTTGAAGCTGGAACAATTTTGATGCGAACCGGACAATACATTAAAAACACGGTTTTGATTACTAAAGGAAAAATCAAAATTTATCGCGAAGGCGAAGACGGCGGTGAGTTTTTAATGTATTATCTTCAGCCTGGACAAGCCTGTGCTATTTCGATGATTTGTACAGCGAAAAGCGAAAAAAGTCAGATCATGGCAAAAGTAGTCGAAGATGTTTCTGTCATGATGATTCCGTTGCAAATGATGGATAAATGGATGATGGAACACAGATCTTGGTACGAATTTGTAATCGAAACTTACAGAAGCCGCTTTGAAGAAGTATTGGAAGTTGTTGATAATATCGCTTTTCGTTCTATGGATGAACGTTTAGAATTTTACTTAAAAAGACACTCTGATACCTGTGGTTGTTCAGAAGTCAATCTTTCACATCAAGAAATCGCAACAGAATTAAATACATCTCGAGAAGTTGTTTCGAGATTACTAAAAAAAATGGAACAGCGAGGTTTAGTCAAACTCAACCGAAATCAGATTGAACTTTTGAAATAAGTTTGCCACTAATTTCACGAATTTGATTTACTAAAACAATTGTCAGTTCGAGCGTCTCGAGGCTTCGGGAGAAAACTCGTAAAGCATTTCGACTTCGCTCAATGTGACAAACCAAACTTCAATTCTAAACACATAGAGACATAGTTACTTTGTCTTAATATATAGATTGAAATGAATAATATATTATTTACACATAGCTATGTGTCTATCTGTTTAAATTTATATGCCCAGAAAAATCCTTTTAATCATAATAATCTGTGGTAAAAAATCACTTCTGTGATAAATGTTACTGTAGATCTCTAATTTCCGAGGCAACTTTGCATAAAAACAAATATAATGGAATACTTAGGCTATTTTGCTTCAATCATTATCGGAATTTCTCTGGGCTTAATTGGCGGCGGCGGTTCTATCTTGACTATTCCTATTTTAGTGTATTTGTTTAAAGTAAATCCAGAACAAGCAACTTCGTACTCTTTATTTATTGTTGGCTTAACCGCTTTATTTGGCAGTTACAGCCATTATAAGATGGGAAATCTAAAACTCAAATCGGCATTGTATTTTGCAATACCTTCTGTAATTTCAATACTGATTATTCGTGAAGTTATTTTTCCTAAAATTGCTTCTACCCTATTTTCTATTGCCTCTTATTCTGTTTCAAAAGATTTTCTGATTATGATTGTCTTTTCGGTTTTGATGATAACAGCGGCGATTTCGATGATTCGAAAACCACAGCTTGAAATAAAAACTGCCGAAACCAATTATCTCCAATTAAGTTTAATTGGCTTCTTGGTCGGAATCGTCACAGGATTTCTTGGAGCCGGCGGTGGATTTTTAATCATTCCTGCTCTTTTATTCTTTGCCAATTTACCAATGAAACAAGCCGTAGGAACCTCATTATTGATTATTACCATTAATTCCTCAATAGGTTTTGGAGGTGATTTATATATAGGAACTCCTATCGATTATACTTTTTTACTAGGTGTTTCGGGAATGGCACTTTTAGGAATGTTTATAGGAAGTCAGTTTTCTAAAAAAATAGATGGAACAAAATTAAAACCGCTTTTTGGCTGGTTTGTTCTCATAATGGGATTTTACATTATTACAAAAGAAGTTTTATTTTAATATGGATTTCTTTCCCGCAGATACAACAGATTTGTAAAGATCTTTAAATATTTCCAATTTAGTTTACTTGTAGAGATCTTTGTCAAAGTCTTGAATTTTGACAAAGATCAAATTAAAAAATCCGTTTATTTTTCAAAATAAACGGATTTTTTTTTAGGGTACTATATTCTTGATCGTATTTATCTTTAATTTAATACGGCTGTCAAAATTAACAGATTAAATCCTGCTGTTTATTTATCTGTTCGCCACCAATGGTAATAATTATGTAATCCGTCATATTCAAATCCACAACGCGGATACAACTGATTGCCTATATCGTTTGTTTTTTCTGTTTCCAACATCAAACCACAGGCGTTTGTTTCCTCACACCATTGTTTGCTTCGATCAATTAATGCGACAGACAAACCTTTACCACGAAAATCAGGATGTACAAAAAGATCACTAAGCAGCCATTGCTTTTGCAATTTTGTATAATGAAATAGTTTATAAAGCTGTACAAAGCCAACAGCTTTTCCGTTTGTGATCGCTAAAAAAATGTCTGATTCATTATTTAACAATCGTTCTTTTAAAAATGCTTTTCCTTTTTCTACATCAGATTCCTGACGGTAAAAAACACGATAAAGATTAAAAAGTTCTGCTGCTTCATTGAGATCTTCAAGACTTGCTTTTTTGATTTTGTAATCCATTATTATAAAATGTTTTAATTAAAAAAGCGAAAATATCTTAAAGATCAAACAACTTTATAGTCCAGTTTATTTAAAACATGGTCATCCAGCATTTCTGCAAAAGTATTCCTCTATAAAACTAAAAAATCCGTTTATCTCTAAGGATAAACAGATTTGTATTTTTTAGTTAAAACTTAAAGTTCTCACTTTTCTTTTTTCAATAATTTTTCTAAATATTCGACTTTTTCTTTTTCAGCCTGAACTAATTCTTTTTCAGCCAAAACCAAACGCTCGTAAAGTTCAACCATCTTATCCAAAGGATTGAATGTACAAGAGTTATTCGTTATAAAACTACCTGAAACAGTTTCATTAAAAGTGTTAAAATAATTAATCACATTTTCTTCAGAAAAATTTTCAATTGCTTCTATTGTAACGCCAAGCACTTTTGCTATATCTAAAAGTCTTTCACGATCTACAGTTTCACTCGATTCAATATTCGAAATAGTCTGCTGGGTAATCCCCATTTCAAATGCTAATGCATCCTGCTTCATTCCTTTAAGCTCTCTAATTCGGCTTATGTTTCTCCCTATATGTTTTGATCTTTCTGCTACACTCATAATTCAAAGATATTTAAAATTCTTTAAAATTTTCTGTTGTGGTAAAATACAAATCCATCTTTGTAAAATACAATTTCAGAAAATTCAAAAACAAAAGTACAATTTTTCCGATAGTTAAGAATAAAAAACCTCCAGTTAAAACTGGAGGCTTTTCCTATAATTAATTTCGTAAAAATTAGCGCAATTGCTTCGCCAGTTCGCTGTCGCTCGGGTCGCGGCTATAAAAACATCTTAATGCTCGCCATACCCAATATCATCCATTTTTCCGCTAAAAACTTTATACTGAATAATAAAGTAAATAACAACTAAAAACAGTGCTATAAAAAACCAGCTCAATCCAACATTTAATCCATATTCGTGAGCTGCAGTATTGTAAATTGTCAGCGAAGGATTTACATTATTTGTTGAAGGTAAAACATTTGGGAAAATTGAAACCGCTGTTGAAGCAAATCCGCCTAATAAAAACAAGGTTGAAAACAGAAATCCGTGACCGTCTTTTTTAAACGAGCGCACTTTAAACAATCCTAAAATTCCAACAAAAGTCAAAAGCGGAAAAAACCAAAGAATAGGATTTTCTATAAAATTATGAAACGGTTTAGGTTCTATAAAATGCCAAATTTGCAAAGAAATACAAACTAAAACCAAGAGTACAATATTCAGTTTAAAAACCACATTTTTAAGCTGCGGATTCAAAGCGGAATTTGTTTTGTAAATAATCCAGTTCGCACCATGAATTGTTAGCGCCACAACGCTCACAATACCTAGAAAAAGTGTAAACCAATCTATAATTCCCAATTCACTTGCCTGCGGACTAAAAGTTGGATTCCATAAAGGCAGAAAGAAAAAATGCGCTTCTTGTGTAGAAACACCGTTTTGCACCATTCCGAGATTTACGCCGCGAACAATATTTCCTAAAGCAATCCCGAAAAAAAGCGCCAAAAGTAAACTTGCAACCCCAAAAGCTTTATCCCAAATTGTTTCCCACATTGGATGATGAATCTGCCCGCGCATTTCAAGTCCGATTGCGCGAAAAATCAAAAGCCACAAAATCATAATCAAAGGCAGATAAAACCCGCTGAAAGAAGAAGCATATAAAGTTGGAAAAGCAAAAAACAAAACACCTCCCGCCGCAATCAGCCAAACTTCATTAGCATCCCAAAACGGACCAATAGCACTTGTAATTGCTTTTTTATCCTTTTCTGTTTTAGCAAAAAATAAATGAATAATTCCTGCTCCAAAATCATAACCGTCTAAAACCAGATAAACAGCCAGAATTCCCATTAAAACTACGTACCAAAAAAATTCCATACTTATATATTTTCAGTTATGCCATCTTGATGAGGGCCTTTATTGATAATTTTTCCAATCAAAAGCAAAAACAACATGCCTAGTAAAAGGTATAAACCAATAAAACCAAGCAATGTAAACAAGGTATTTCCAGATGAAACTGTTGGCGAAGCACCAGCTGCAGTGCGCATTAAATTGTAAACAAGCCAAGGTTGTCTTCCTAATTCGGCCGTATACCAGCCCGTTGTATTAGCAATGTACGGAAATGGCATCATGAACATTAACGACCATAAAATCCATTTGGTTTCAAACAATTTCCCTCTGATTAATTGAAAAAGTGAAATCATCATTAAACCGATAAACACTGTTCCAAGTCCCACCATAATATGATAAGCATAATATAAACCCGAAATATTAGTTGGATGCAGATCTTCTTCAAATTGATCTAAACCCTTTATTTCCTGCTCCCAGTTTCCATAAGTCAGGAAACTTAGAATATTAGGAACAGCGATTTTATTATCCAATTTTTTATCTTTTACGTCAGGCTGACCTATTAAAACAATTTCGGAACCTTTCTTTTCTGTGTGAAAAATTCCTTCCATTGCTGCAAAGGTTACCGGTTGGTATTTTACGACATTTTTCGCCAGTAAATCTCCCGTTGGCATTGCAACGATTATACTCGAAATCAATCCGAAAATCACTCCCGTTTTCAAGAACAATTTCCCAAAAGAAACATTCTTTTTACTTAAAATATAGAAAGCTCCAATTCCTGCAACAACAAAAGAACTTGTTACCATAGAAGCTGCCTGATTATGAAGATAGGAAGGCCAAAGCCACGGATTTAAAAACAAAGCTTGAAAATTATTAAGTACAAATTTTCCATTTTCGAGAATTTCATAACCTACAGGATTCTGCATCCACGAATGTGTTGCGATAATTAAAAATCCGCTCGCCCATGAACCAATGCAAATTAATAATCCTGTTACAAAATGCCATTTATGTCCCAGGAGTTTTTCTCCAAATAAAAATATACCTAGAAAAGAAGATTCTAGAAAGAATGAAAACATTCCTTCCATGGCAAGCGTCTGACCAATAATTCCTCCAGTTAATTCGGAGAATTTTGCCCAGTTGGTTCCAAACTGAAACTCCATAGGAATTCCCGTTACAACACCCATTGCAAAATTGAGGGCGAAGATTTTCATCCAAAAATGGGTGGCGTGATTGTATTGTTCGTTTTTAGTTTTTAAATATTTCCATTTGAAGTACACAATGATCAAGGAAAGACCCATTGTAAGCTGTGGAAAAAGATAATGAAAAGTAATGGTGAAGGCAAATTGCATTCGGTCATAAAAGAGCATTTCTTCCATAAGTAGTAATTTGTTTATGAAGTTCCACAAATTTAACCATTACAACCCGAACAAAGCCCCTTAAAAAAAAGTTTATCTCCCGATATTCGTTAAACTTTTCAACAATTTTAAAAGTATGAATTACACTTATGCTTTATGATGAGTGTGTCTCTATTTGTCATTTCGACAAAGGAGAAATCACACTAGAATTTCTACAACGAATAGAAATATACGTTGCGGAATCTCGCGTGTGATTTCTCCCTTCGGTCGAAATGACAATATTGCGTATAATTTTATGTGCTTAAACATAGCTCGTGGTTTCAACCACAGAACGCAACGTAAGAAATACATAATCATGATCTGTTTCCCACGGTTGAAACCGCAGGCTATATTTTATTCTTTCTTCAAAATTCCTTTTTCAACACTTTCATTAATTAAACCTTCTGCATAGTTCCATAGAGAAGTTGAACCATTTTTAATTACACTTTTTTTCTCGTAAACCTTATCATAATTCACGTCAAACTCTTTCCATGTTCCGCCGTTATTTGATGTGTTCTGAAGCAAAGGTTCCAATCTGTCCATTGATCTTGCAAACTTGGCTTCATTGGTTTCTCCGGCTTCAAACTCTTCCCAAATAGAAATTAATTCTTCTGCTTGGCTTTTTGGAAGTAAACCAAAAATGCGATTCGCAGCCAATCGTTCCTCATCAGTATTATCATGACTTTTTACCGTATCATAAATAAAAACATCACCAGCATCTATTTCTACAATATCATGTATCAAAACCATTTTTACCACTTTCAAAACGTCAATTGGTTCATTTGAATGTTCTGCCAAAACAATTGCCATTAAGGCTAAATGCCAGCTGTGTTCTGCATCATTTTCGCATCGGTCGCTGTTGAATAGTTTTGTTTTGCGCTGAATGTATTTTACTTTATCAATTTCTTTTATAAAAGCAATTTGATCTAATAAGCCTGCTGTGTTCATATCAATAATTTTCGTCAGTTGTAAAATTACATAGATTTTTTTCCACCATATAAGTTATATCAGTTCATTTTAGCAAAACGCAGATTACGCATGCCTTAAATTTACTTATATCACTTATATGATAAAAATTCCTTTTTTAGACAAAATCAAATTTCTGTAACATTAGTCACCCATTTTAAGAAAAAACTAGGTTACCTTTGTCTTCCCTATATTTTTAGAATTTATATCATGAAAATAGAACAAATTTACACCGGATGCCTTGCTCAAGGTGCTTATTATATTACATCAAACGGCGAAGCTGCGATTATTGATCCGTTGCGAGAAATCCAGCCTTATTTGGATCGTCTTGAACGCGATCAGGTAAAATTGAAATACATTTTTGAAACGCATTTTCACGCTGATTTTGTTTCTGGACATATTGATTTAAGCAAAGAAACGAAAGCTCCTATTGTTTACGGACCAAACGCTGCCTGCGAATTTGACTGCATTTCTGCAAAAGACGGTCAGGAATTTAAAGTTGGAAAAGTAACCATAAAAGTACTGCATACTCCGGGACACACTATGGAAAGTGCTACTTTTTTACTGATTGATGAAAACGGAAAAGATCACGCTATTTTTTCTGGCGACACTTTGTTTATAGGTGATGTTGGTCGTCCTGATTTAGCTCAAAAAGCAGCAGGAATGACTCAAGATCAGCTAGCGGGAATTTTATATCATTCGTTGAGAGATAAAATCATGACTCTGGCTGACGATGTAATTGTTTATCCAGCGCATGGTGCGGGAAGTGCCTGTGGAAAAAACATGAGCAAAGAAACAGTTTCGACTATTGGAAATCAAAAAGCAACCAATTATGCTTTGCGCGCCAATATGACCGAAGAAGAATTTATTAAAGAAGTTACCGATGGTTTATTGCCTCCTCCTGCTTATTTCAGCATGAATGTAGCGATGAACAAAGGCGGTTACGAAAGCTTTGAAACGGTTTTGCATAACGGAATGAAAACAATTAAGGTCGAAGAATTTGAGGCTGTTGCCGAAGAAACCGGAGCTTTGATTTTAGATACTCGCAAAAGTGGTGATTTTGCAAAAGGATTTATTCCGCAGTCTATTAATATTGGAATCAATGGTGATTTTGCACCGTGGGTTGGAACTTTAATTGGTGATGTAAAACAACCAATTATATTGATAACCGAAGTAGGTCTTGAAGAAGAAACAGTTACACGCTTGAGCCGCGTAGGTTTCGATTCGATTATCGGACATCTAGAAGGTGGTTTTGAAGCTTGGCAGAAAGCTGGTTTTGAAATTGATACCGTAAACCGAATCTCAGCAGAACAATTTTCAAAAGAATTTAACATCAAAGAAGATAAAGTTATTGATGTTCGAAAAGAAACGGAATATCAAGCTGAACATATTGAAGATGCTTACAGCAAACCTCTCGCTTATATTAATGACTGGGTAAAAGACATTAATCCAAATGAGCATTTTTACCTGCATTGTGCTGGCGGTTACCGCAGTATGATTGCGGCTTCTATATTACAAGCACGTGGATTTAGAAATTTTTCTGAAATTGACGGCGGTTTTGGAGCAATCTCAAAAACAGAAGTTCCAAAATCAGATTTTGTTTGTCAGAGCAAGGTTTTGAAAGCATAAACATTGAACATATAGTTTAACCATATAAGTTATATAAGCACATTTTCGTTTGGGGCGTTTTTATGTACGCTTCTTATATTTGCTTAATTTTTCTAAGTCATATAAGAAACTCCAACTTATAATTTCTTATATAACTTATAAGGTAAAAAACACTTAATATTTTAATTATATATGAGTTTACTAGAAATTTTAAAAGAACCTTGGCCTTGGTACGTTTCAGGCCCGTTGATTGGTTTAACAGTTCCTATTTTATTGATTATCGGAAATAAATCTTTCGGGATTAGTTCTTCGCTTCGTCATATTTGTGCGGCTTGTATTCCTGCAAATATTTCATTCTTTAAATACGATTGGAAAAAAGAAAGTTGGAATTTATTCTTCGTTTTCGGAATTTTTCTTGGCGGAGTTATCGCTGCTTATTTCCTTTCAAATCCAAATCCTGTTCAAATTACTCCTGAACTTTCAGAGCAGTTAGCGACTTACGGAATTACTGATCATTCTGGTTTAGTTCCAGCACAATTATTCTCTTGGGAAAGTTTATTAACGCTTCGCGGATTTATAATGATTGTTGTAGGCGGATTTTTAGTTGGCTTTGGAACACGTTACGCCGGCGGATGTACAAGCGGACACGCGATTATGGGAATTTCAAATTTACAATGGCCTTCATTAGTAGCAACAATCTGTTTTATGATTGGCGGTTTTGTAATGTCACTTTTGATTTTACCTTATATTCTTTCACTTTAAAATTTCAAAAATGAGTAATTTAGAAAATAAAAATACAGACACGGAAGGAATCAACGGAAGTCAAATAAAAGATTCAGGATTCGCAAATCTTAAATATCTTATTGTTGGAATTCTTTTTGGAATTGTATTCGTAAAAGCAGAAATTATCAGCTGGTTTCGTATTCAGGAAATGTTTCATTTGCAATCTTTCTTTATGTATGGCGTAATCGGAAGTGCAGTTGTTGTTGGTGTAATATCTGTTTTTATCATTAAAAAATTCAATATTAAAACCCTTCAAGGAGAGAAAATCGAAATTCAGCCAAAGACTTTCAGTAAAGGACAAATCTACGGCGGTTTATTATTTGGTTTTGGATGGGCAATTACTGGAGCTTGTCCTGGGCCGCTTTTCGCTCAAATTGGTACTGGCGTAACTGTAATTTCAGTAACCTTATTAAGTGCCATTGCAGGAACTTGGTTTTATGGTTTGATTAAAGACAAACTTCCTCATTAAATAAAATTCTTTTCACATATTATAACCCGACAGATTTCTAAAACCTGTCGGGTTTATTTTTTTCAGAACTTTGGTTCACAGCTTCTTTATAGACAAATTTTCTTATTAAGAGTATTTCTTCGTTTTTGTTTCATTAAGTTTTATTAAGTTTACTATACCAGATTTTATCTTACAAAAAACACCAATAAATCGATACTATATGAAACGTTCAGAACAATTGTCGAAACTAAAAAATACCGAACAGTGGGATGTAATTATAATTGGTGGTGGAGCAAGCGGTCTTGGAACTGCTCTTGATGCGGCAAGCAGAGGTTATAAAACAATCTTACTTGAGGCGGTCGATTTTGCCAAAGGAACTTCAAGCAGAAGCACTAAATTAGTTCACGGTGGAGTTCGCTATTTAGAGCAGGGAAATATACATTTGGTTATAGAAGCTCTAAAAGAAAGAGGATTACTCGCTAAAAATGCTGGTCACTTAGTTAAAAATCAATCTTTTGTAATTCCCAATTACAATTGGTGGGGCGGACTGTTTTATACTACTGGATTAACTATTTATGATTTACTCGCTGGGCGTTTAAGCTTAGGCCGATCAAAATATATTTCGAAGAAAAAAACAATCGAAATGCTGCCAACCGTAGAAGAAAAAGGTTTAGTAAATGGTGTTATTTATCATGACGGACAATTTGATGATTCTCGTTTGGCTATAAACCTTGCTCAAACTGCAGTAGAAAAAGGAGCTTGTCTTTTAAATTATTCTAAAGTTGTAAACTTATTAAAAGATGATAAAAACCAAATTATCGGTGTTGAAGCAATAGATCACGAAACTGGTGATCATTATAAAATAAAAGGCGCAGCAATTATTAATGCAACCGGTGTTTTTACAAATGCCATTATGAAACTGAACGATACAGTTTACAAAAAGTATATTGTTCCAAGCCAAGGAATTCATCTTGTATTTGACAAATCATTTTTACCAAGCGATCACGCTTTGATGATTCCTAAAACAAGTGACGGACGAGTTTTATTTGCGGTACCCTGGCACAACAGAATTGTAGTTGGAACAACTGATACCTTAATTAGAAAACACAGTCTGGAACCTATTGCGCTTGAAAGCGAAATTGAATTTGTGTTGGAAAATGCACAGCGTTTTCTAGCAAAAAAACCAACAAGAGCCGACGTTTTATCCGTTTTTGCAGGTTTACGTCCTTTAGCGGCTCCTGAAGAAGAAGGAAAAAGCACCAAAGAAGTTTCGAGAAGTCATAAAATTATTGTTTCTGAAACGGGTTTAATAACAATTACCGGCGGCAAATGGACAACATACAGAAAAATCGCTGAAGACATTATAAATAAGGCAATCAAAAAAGGCAAATTACCTAACAAGCCTTGCGTTACAGAACATCTTTCTATTCATGGAAATAAACCCACTACGACTTTAGAAAGAATGAATCATTTGTACATCTATGGTTCTGATGTTCCTGAAATACTAGAATTACAAAAAAATGAACTGGAATTAAAAGAAAAACTTCATCCAGATCATGAATTTACAATGGCAGAAGTCGTTTGGGCAATTCGCTATGAAATGGCAAGAACCGTTGATGATATTTTGGCAAGACGTGTACGCTTATTGTTCTTAGATGCCAGAGCTGCTATTGAGTCTTCAGAAAAAGTGGCAAGAGTACTGGCAAAAGAACTCGGACATGATGAAGCTTGGATACACAAAGAAATTTTAAACTTTAAAGGAATTTCGAAAGGTTTTCTTTTAAAAGAATTTCAATAGACTTTTACTAACTTAAACCCGTTGGATGGAATTACTTTTAACACATAGAAACATAGCTTTTGCAGTCAAAAATTAGGCGTTTCACTTTTTTTAAATATACATAGCCGTGCTATGCAAAAGAAACGTGTTTCTTTTTGTCTCCTTTTTTTAAACATAAAATCTATGTTTCTGTGTGTTAGATTTTTTTTCAATTATAGCCAACTGGTTAACTTAAAAACATATAAACCATGCAGGAAAAATTAATTTTAGCACTGGATCAAGGAACTACTTCCTCAAGAGCTATAGTCTTTAATCATGGCGGAGAAATTGTAAGTATTTCGCAAAAAACTTTTAAGCAAATTTTTCCAAAACCAGGATGGGTAGAACATAACCCAAACGAAATTTGGTCTTCTCAAATTAGTGTAGCCGCAGAAGTAATTGCTAAAGTAGGAATCTCTGGTAGAGAAATAGCTGCAATTGGCATCACCAATCAACGAGAAACTACAATTGTTTGGGATCGTGAAACAAGTGAACCTGTTTACAATGCAATTGTTTGGCAAGATCGCAGAACTGCAAAATATTGTGACAAACTAAAAGCACAAGGACATGCCGAAATGATTCAGACAAAAACTGGATTACTTCTGGATGCCTATTTTTCTGGAACTAAAGTAAAATGGATTTTAGACAACGTTCCCGGAGCACGAAAAAAAGCGGAAGAAGGAAAACTTTGTTTTGGAACTGTAGACACTTGGCTTATATGGAAATTAACCCGAAGTAAATTATTTATGACGGATGTTTCTAATGCCAGTAGAACTTTACTATTCAATATACATACTTTAGAATGGGACGATGAGTTGTTAGAACTTTTTGATATTCCAAGAGCCATGCTGCCTGAAGTAAAAGAAAGCAGTACCATTTATGGAGAGACTTCTACTACCCTATTTTCAACAAAAATTCCTATTGCCGGCGTTGCAGGAGATCAGCAAGCAGCACTTTTTGGTCAGTTGTGTACAACTTCAGGAATGATAAAGAATACTTATGGAACAGGCTGTTTTGTGTTAATGAATACAGGGACAAAGCCTATTCGTTCCACAAACCATTTATTGACTACTGTAGCCTGGAAAATTAACGGCAAGACAACCTATGCTTTAGAAGGAAGTGTTTTTGTTGGAGGTGCAGCTGTGCAATGGTTAAGAGATGGTGCAAAAATGATTAATACATCAGAAGAAATAGAAACGCTGGCAGCCAGTGTTCCTGATAACGGAGGTGTTTATTTTGTCCCAGCACTAACTGGTTTAGGAGCTCCGCATTGGGATCAATATGCTAGAGGTGCAATTTTTGGAATAACAAGAGGAACCACCAGTGCACATATTGCCCGAGCTACTTTAGAAGGAATTGCTTATCAGGTTAATGATTTGCTAAAAGCTATGGAAGCAGATTATGGAGGAAAAGGAAAAGAATTAAGAGTCGATGGCGGTGCAGCAACCAATAATTTACTAATGCAATTTCAATCAGACATTTATGGAAAAACCGTTACAAGACCCAAAACACTCGAAACTACAGCTTTGGGTGCCGCATATTTAGCTGGACTTGCTGTAGGATACTGGTCAAGCTTAGAGGATCTAAAAGAACAATGGTCAATCGATCGCGTATTTTCTCCACAAATGCCAAAACCAGAAGTAAATAAATTGGTAAAAAACTGGAATAAGGCCATTGGACGTGCATCAGACTGGATTGAAGAATAAAATTAAAAAACAAAAATATGACTCCTTTTACAGCAGAAATTTTAGGCACGATGTTAATGATTTTATTAGGAAACGGCGTTGTTGCAAACGTTGTACTTAAAGACACTAAAGGAAATAATTCGGGTTGGATTGTTATCACCACCGCTTGGGCATTTGCTGTTTTTGTAGGCGTAACTGTTGCGGGACCAATAAGCGGCGCACATCTAAATCCGATTGTTACACTCGGTTTGGCTCTTATTGGCAAATTTGCTTGGAATTTAGTTCCTGCTTACATTCTCGCTCAAATGATTGGCGCAATGTCAGGAGCCTTTTTAGTCTGGTTATCTCATAAAGATCATTTTGCAATAACCGAAGATGAAGGAACAAAACTCGCCTGTTTCTCTACGTCACCAGCAATCAAAAATAATATATCAAACTTAATCAGTGAGATAATTGCCACTTTCGTTTTAATTTTTACAATCTTTTATATTGCAGGACCAAGTTTAAAAATTACAGCCGATTCTAATGCTGCAATTGGTTTAGGAACCATTGGAGCTCTTCCAGTAGCAATATTGGTATGGGTAATCGGTCTGTCTTTAGGAGGAACCACAGGTTATGCCATAAACCCTGCAAGAGATTTAGGTCCAAGAATTGTACACGCGCTTTTACCTATAAAAGGAAGCAGCAATTGGAGATACGCCTGGATTCCAATTGTAGGACCAATAATTGGATCTTGTTTAGCGGCTGCTTTATATTTGGCACTTAATTAAAATGTCATATAACCGATAAATCTCTCCTATCGCGGACTCGCGTGAGGGATAGGAGAAATCCTGCCGAAGCAGTGCGGATAGCCCGACAGCATTGCGATAAGAGGGCGTATATGCGTTCAGTACTTTTGCCCGCTTATCGCAATGGTGGCATGTCCTGCTAGTAAAATATGCACCATTAATTTTAATGTGTTTCGCAAAATTTTGTCAAGTTTTGAAACTTTGACAAAGCTAAGTTCACTTTAAACTATCGTTAAATATAGAAGAGACCTATTTTTAAACTAAAAATTTATTCTATTTTTATACTAATTATATAGAGTTTATAAGCTTTCTATTTTGTTCTAATTCAATTAACAAAAATTTAACATGACACTTGTATATACAACTATTAAAAGTTATACATTTGTATATACAAATTATACACTTACGACTATGACAATTGAAGAGGTTATTAAGAGTACAGTTAAGATGGATAATGCGAAAAAAGTTATTCTGAATATCATGTACACACAGAATGTGATTCAGGATCATTTCAACGATTTAATAAAACCGTATGATTTATCTGGAGAGCAATATAATGTGTTACGTATACTAAGAGGACAAAAAGGAAATCCTGCTAATATGTGTGTAATACAAGAACGCATGCTGGCAAAAACAAGTAACACAACACGATTAGTTGACAAATTACTGCTAAAGGAATTTGTTACTAGAAATGTATGTCCGAACAATAGACGAAAAATTGAAGTGTTAATTACGCAAAAAGGATTAGACGTTTTAAAAGAATTAGATCCGAAAGTAGATGAGCACGAACGCGCATTTGCAGAGAATATAAATCCTGAAGAATTAGAATTATTAAATCAATTATTAGAAAAATACAGAACCCAACAAAATTAATATTATGAGCACATTATTAGAAAATTTGAACTGGAGATATGCAACAAAAAAGTTTGATGCGACCAAAAAAATATCTGCAGCAGATTTAAATACATTAAAAGAAGCTGTTAGATTAGCTGCTTCTTCATACGGACTACAACCTTTTAAAGTTGTTCTTGTAGAAAACCCAGAAATTAGAGAAAAATTAAAAGCTGCGGCTTGGGGACAAACTCAAATCACAGATGCTTCTAATTTATTTGTTTTTGCAAATGATTTAAATGCAGGACCAGAATCTGTGGCTGCTTACATTAAAAACATCAGCGAAACAAGAGGTCTTCCAACTGAAGCTTTAGGCGGATTTGCAGATATGATGAACGGAGTTATCTCAAACTTATCACAAGAAGCTAAAAACATCTGGACTTCAAAACAAACCTATATTGCTTTAGGAACTTTATTGGCTGCTGCTGCTGAGTTAAAAATCGATGCTACACCAATGGAAGGTTTTAATCCAGCACAATTCAATGAAATTTTAGGTTTCGATAAACTAGGCTTAAATGCAGCAGTTATCGCAACTGTAGGTTACAGACATGATGAGGACGAAGCTCAACATTACAAAAAAGTTAGAAAATCTCAAGAGGAATTATTTATCACTATATAATTATTATTATTAATCCAAAATCAATTTTAACAACATGAAAAATTTAAAAACAATTGCATTAGCATTATTCGTAGCAGCGGCTAGTATTTCAGTAAATGCTCAAACTAAAAAAATCGATGTGAAAGCATCTACTATCAAATGGGTAGGTAAAAAAGTAACTGGAGAGCACTCTGGAACAGTAAACTTTAAAGAAGGAGCTGTAGTTTTCAAAGGAAAAAAATTAACTGGAGGAAACTTTACAGTTGATATGACTTCATTAACGGCAACTGACTTAACTGGAGAATACCAAGGAAAATTAAACGGTCACTTGAAAGCTGACGATTTCTTTGGAACTGATAAATTCCCAACTGCAAAATTAGTTTTCAAAACTATCGGAGCTAAAGCAAATGACGTTTATACTGTAACTGCAGACTTAACTATTAAAGGAATCACTAAACCAGTAACTTTTGATATTACTGTAAAAGGAAACACTGCAACAACTGCGTTTAAAGTTGACAGAACTAAATACGATATCAAATATAACTCTGGTAACTTCTTCCAAAACTTAGGAGACAAAACTATCAATGACGATTTCGAATTAGCTGTAGCTTTAAAGTTCTAATTTAAGACTTACTAATTCATATATAAGAAAAACCCTAACAGATTGATTCTGTTAGGGTTTTTTCTTTTAAACTTTTCAAAAACATAACGTTCTTAATACTACAATAACGCTTTCATAATAACTACAGCCATTTTGATTAACATTCGGCTTCTACTTTTGAGCATCTTAAAAATCAAAAACTAGAAATCAAAATCGTAGTTATGAAAACAAAAATACATATTGTACTTTTTACGCTTCTAAACGCTTTTCTTCTTCAAGCGCAGCAGCAGCCAAAAGGAATTTTTGGCAGCACAAACTGGATGAACAATTGGACTAACTTTAAACCTGCAAATACTGAATATAATGAAGCTACCAATATTATTGCAGGAAATATTGACAAAGACACCAAGTTAGTAAAACGCAATACTTATCAATTAGTTGGCGTTGTTTATGTAACAAATAATGCAACTTTAACAATTGAACCTGGAACCGTTATTCGAGGAGATGACAAAACCTGCGGTACTCTTATAGTAACAAATGGAGCCAAAATTATCGCCGAAGGTCTTGAAACTGATCCTATCGTTTTTACTTCAAACAAAGAAATTTCGGAAAGACGTCCAGGCGACTGGGGTGGAATTATTATTCTAGGTAAAGCGCCAATAAATTCTCTTGGCGGTGTTCATATTCTTCCTTTCAATTTAGAACCTATGTTAAATCACTACGGAGGTTCTGATGCTGAGGATAACTCTGGAATTTTAAAATATGTGCGAATTGAATATTCTGGTCGTAAATTAAGTGCTTTAAAAGAGTTAAACGGACTTTCACTCGCTGGTGTTGGACGAAAAACCACTTTAAGTAATATACAAATAAGCTTCTCAAACGATGATTCTTTTGAATGTTACGGAGGTGATTTGAACCTAAACAACCTTATTTCTTATCGAACTACTGATGATGATTTTGATTTTACGCAAGGTGCACAAATCAACATTAATAACAGTATTGCAATTCGTCATCCGTTTTCATCAGATATTTCAGGATCTAGATGTTTTGAAGTTGATTCATATGATAAAATTGAAAATACGGATATGACAAAAAAGATGACAAAGATAAACGCAAACAATATTACGTTAGTCAATCTCGAAGAAAACAATCAAGGTTTAGTAAGAGAATCAGTTTATGTGAGAGAAAATACCTTTTTCAATTTAAACAACAGTATTGTTTCAGGCTTCTCTCCTTTTGTTTTATTAGAAGGAAATATTGGAAACGGCGAAGTAAATTTGTCTAAATTAACTTTTAAAAACTTAATTATAAACAATTGTACAGGTGGTATTACAAGCGAATCTTCGGCTAGTAATTCGACAATTCAAAACTACTATACTACCGCTCAATCGAACATAGAATACACAAAATCTAAAAATACAGAGCTTTTTATGCTTCCAAATATTAAAAGTAATCCAGATTTTAGAGCAAACGTAAACAACACGCTGGCTATTGGAAATTAAGGTCTTAAACAGGATTTGCATTTTAAAATTTAACAAATTTCTAAATTTAGAAAAGTTTTTTTTGAATTTTTATGTATTCTAATCCAATTTACATTTATATCTTTGTGACATCAAAATAAGAAAATGAAAACAATAATGAACAATACTTGGTGGTGGAAGAATTTACGTCAAACGTCGTGAACGAAGCTTCCTATGGTACTGTAAAACTATAAATATAAAAGGCTTGTCATCACGACAAGCCTTTTTTTTGATAAAAACTTAAGCAAAAACGAAATTAAAAACTATAAAACAACATACTTTGAAACCTTTTATACTCAATACACATTATAAACAAATTCTGGCTGACACGATTACGCCGGTTAGTATTTATTTTAAAATAAGAGACAAATTCCCAAACAGTTTGTTACTAGAAAGTAGTGATTATCACGGAAATGATAACAGTTTCTCTTACATCTGCTGCAATCCGATTGCAACAATTAAAATTGAAAACGAAATCATTTCAAAAACTTTTCCTGACGGAACAACGGAGCAAATTTCGATTGATGCAACAACAAATATTCCAGAAGTAATTCAGGGATTTTCAAGTCAATTTAAATCAGAAAAAAATGATTTTAAATTCATCAATAACGGTCTTTTTGGATATATTTCTTATGATGCAGTTCGTTATTTTGAAAAAGTTTCAATTGCAAAAAAAGACGATGCAACTGTAATTCCAGATGTATTTTATGCTGTTTATCAAAACATAATTGCGATCAATCACTTTAAAAATGAAGCTTATATATTCTGCCACAGTGTTGATGGAAGAAATAACATTTCAGAAATTGAGCAACTGCTTCAGTCTAGAAATATTGCTTCTTACAAATTCACTAAAGAAGGCGAAGGTTTCTCAAACTTAACCGATGAAGAGTTTAAACATAATGTCGCTTTAGCTAAAAAACACTGTTTCCGCGGAGACGTTTTTCAATTGGTTTTATCGCGTCGTTTCACACAAGGTTTCAAAGGCGATGAATTCAATGTTTATAGAGCCTTAAGAAGTATTAATCCATCTCCTTATTTATTCTTTTTTGATTATGGAGATTTCAAAATATTTGGTTCTTCACCAGAAGCACAAATTATCGTAAAAAACAGAAAAGCTGAAATTCATCCAATTGCAGGAACTTTTAAAAGAACTGGAAATGACGAGCGTGATGCACTTTTAGCCAAAGAACTTTCTGAAGATAAAAAAGAAAACAGCGAACACGTAATGTTAGTTGATTTGGCAAGAAACGATTTAAGCCGTAACGGTCATGATGTAAATGTTGAGAAGTACAGAGAAGTTCAGTTTTTCTCGCACGTAATTCACTTAGTTTCAAAAGTAACTGGACATTTACACGACAAAGCAACTACAATGCAAGTTGTTGCAGATACTTTTCCGGCAGGAACTTTAAGCGGAGCACCAAAACACAGAGCGATGCAATTAATCGAAGATTACGAAAAAACCAACCGTAATTTTTATGGAGGTGCAATTGGCTTTATGGATTTTGAAGGTAACTTTAATCATGCCATTATGATTAGAACTTTCCTTAGCAAAAACCATCAATTGCATTGTCAGGCTGGCGCTGGAATTGTCGCTAGTTCTGACGAAGAAAGTGAAATGCAGGAAGTTTACAACAAATTAAGAGCATTAAACACAGCTTTGGAGATGGCAGAGAAAATTTAGTTTCAAATACTTTAAACTTTAAAAACAAACCTAAAAACCATAAACAAAAAACTATGAAAAAATTAATTCCATTTGCTGCTGCAGTTTTATTATTTACATCTTGTGAAACGAAAAAAGAATCAAATGCGATTCCGATAGCAGGAACCTGGCGTCTTATATCAGCTGAAACGACTGAAAAAGATTCTACGTTTTCTACTTTCAATTCAAAAACAAAAATGATTAAAATTATAAATGATACCCATTTTGCTTTTTTCAATCATGATTTAAATAATGGAAAAGACAGTACTGCTTTATTTTTTGGCGGCGGCGGAAAGTACACTTTAAAAGATAGTACTTACACTGAGAACTTGGAATTTTTTAATAATAGAGAATGGGAAAACAACAAATTTGAATTTACTATAAAAATCAAAAATGATACACTGATTCAAAAAGGAATCGAAAAAGTAGAAAAGTTAGGCGTTGATCGAATTATAGTCGAAAAATACGTTCGAGAAAAATAAGAAAATTTAGTTTCAGGTTTTCTTTGTTTCAAGTTTCAAGTTGTTGGAACGTGAAACTTGAAACTTGAAACCTAAAACAAAAATACACAATGAAAAAAATATTAGTTATAGACAATTACGATAGTTTCACTTATAATTTAGTGCACTATTTGGAAGATTTAAACTGCGAAGTAACCGTTTACAGAAATGATGAATTCGAAATTGATGAAATCGCATCTTTTGATAAAATTTTACTTTCGCCGGGACCTGGAATTCCAGATGAAGCTGGTCTATTAAAAGCAGTAATTGAAAAATACGCACCAACAAAAAGCATTCTTGGCGTTTGCTTAGGGCAACAGGCAATTGGAGAAGTTTTTGGCGGAACACTTTCAAATCTTGACAAAGTATATCATGGTGTTGCTACAAATGTAAAAACAGTAGTTTCAGATGAAATTTTATTTGAAGGCTTAGGAAATGAGTTTGAAGTTGGAAGATACCATTCATGGGTTGTTGACAGCAATCTGCCAGAAGTTCTTGAAGCTACTTCTATTGACGAAAATGGACAAATTATGTCGTTACGTCACAAAAAATTTGATGTAAGAGGCGTTCAGTTTCACCCAGAAAGCGTGCTGACACCAAAAGGTAAAAGGATTTTAGAGAATTGGATTAATAGTTAAGACTAGTCAAAAGTTTTAAAGTCGAAAGTCATAAAGTCAAATATTAAAAACTTAGTCTTTCCTATTAAAACTAAAAAACATTAATCAATTTTAAAAATAAACGTCAAAAATAAGAAGACTTTAAGACTTTCGACTTTATGACTTTAAGACTCAAACAGAATGAAAACTATATTAAACAAATTAATCAATCACGAAGTGCTTACTAAAGAAGAAGCAAAAAACGTATTGATTAATATTTCAAGCGGTCAATACAATCCAAGTCAGATTTCGGCATTTTTGACCGTATTTATGATGCGAAGCATAACAATCGATGAACTTTCGGGTTTTCGTGAAGCTTTATTAGAATTGTGTATTCGCGTTGATTTATCGGCTTACAACACCATCGATTTATGTGGAACCGGCGGTGACGGAAAAGACACTTTTAATATCTCTACTCTAGCTTCATTTGTTTCGGCAGGAGCTGGAATTAAAGTTGCCAAACATGGAAATTATGGTGTTTCATCAATTTCAGGATCAAGCAATGTGATGGAAAAAATGGGAATTAAATTCAGCAACGATCCTTCATTTTTAGAAAAATGTATCGATAAAGCTGGTATTTGCGTTTTGCATGCTCCCCTATTTCACCCAGCAATGAAAAATGTTGGACCAATTCGTAAAGAATTGGCAGTAAAAACATTCTTCAATATGCTGGGACCAATGGTAAACCCGTCATTTCCGCAAAACCAATTGGTTGGTGTTTTCAATCTAGAATTAGCTAGAATGTATGCTTATTTATATCAAAATACCAATGTAAATTTTACCATTTTGCATTCACTTGACGGCTACGATGAGATTTCTTTAACTGGTCCTACAAAAATTATAACAAGTCATATGGAAGGAATGTTGAATCCGGAAGATTTTAACGTTCGTCTTTTATCACAAACCGAAATCGAAGGTGGAAAAACGATCGAAGAATCGGCAGCAATATTCACCAATATTATTTCAGGAAAAGGAAACGAAGCCCAAAATAATGTGGTTTGTGCCAATGCTGCAATGGCAATTTCAACTGTTACAAAATGTTCTCCGCAAGAAGGATTTGAATTAGCAAAAGAAAGTCTTTTCTCTGGAAAAGGGCATCAAGCACTTAAAAAACTACAAGAGTTATCTCTTTAAAATTAAAAACTTAGTACCTCAGTACCTTAGAAACTTAGCACCTTAAAAAATGAATATTTTAGATAAAATAATTTTCGATAAACAAAGAGAAGTTGTTCTTAAAAAATCGATTATTCCAGTTTCGCAATTGGAAAGTTCAGTGTTTTTTGGAAGAGAAACAATTTCGTTAAGCCAAAAACTAAAAGCAAGTTCAACTGGAATTATTGCAGAACACAAACGTCGTTCTCCATCAAAATCAATTATAAATCAAAGTTTTACTGTCGAAGAAGTAGTTAAAGGATACGAAAATGCAGGAGCTTGTGGAATTTCTGTTTTAACAGACGGGAAATATTTTGGAGGTTCACTTGACGATTTACTTTTGGCAAGAGCGAGTGTAAATATTCCGCTTTTGCGAAAAGAATTTATTGTCGACGAATATCAGATTCTTGAAGCAAAAGCTTTTGGTGCAGATTTAATTCTTCTGATCGCAGCAGTTTTAACAAGAGAAGAAATAAAATCGCTGTCTGAGTTTGCAAAAAAACTAGGATTAGAGGTTTTATTAGAAGTTCATAATCAGGAAGAATTAGAAAAATCGATTATGCCTAGTTTAGATATGATTGGCGTAAACAACCGAAATCTAAAAACATTCGAAGTAAGCTTGGATTTCAGTAAACAACTGGCATCGCAAATTCCGGATGATTTTGTAAAAGTTTCTGAAAGCGGGATTTCGTCAATCGAAGCCATTCAAGAATTAAAGCCTTACGGATACAAAGGTTTCTTAATTGGAGAAAACTTCATGAAAACCGATAATGCTGGCAAAGCTGCAACGAATTTTATTAAACAGCTTTAAATTTTTGTTGCCACGAATTACACAAATTAACACAAATTGAATTAGTGGAAATTCGTGCAATTAGCGAGTAAAAAAAAGAAAACAAAATTAGTGTCTTAGCGCCTTCGTGGCAAAACAAATATAAAAATGAAACTCAAAATATGCGGTATGAAATACCCCGAAAACATTCTAGAAGTTGGAGCGCTCCTGCCCGATTATATGGGATTTATTTTCTGGGAAAAATCCGTTCGATATTTTAACGGAACCATTCCTGAACTCATAAAAACCGTCAAAAAAGTGGGTGTTTTTGTCAATCAAAGTCAGGAAGAAATTCTAGAAAAAACAGCAAATTACAATTTACAAGCCGTTCAGTTACATGGAAATGAATCGGTTGATTTTTTATCAGAACTAAAAAAACAACTGCCAAATAAAACCGAAATCATAAAAGTTTTTTCGGCCGATGAAAACTTCGATTTTGAAGTTATAAAACCCTTTGAAGCTGTCGCTGACTATTTTCTGTTTGACACAAAAGGTAAACTGCCGGGCGGAAACGGAACAACATTCGACTGGACTATATTAAAAAAATACAATTCGGATAAGCCATTCTTTTTGAGCGGCGGAATCGGGATTAACGAATTAAAAGCCATTGAAGAAATTTCAAAAACAAATTTACCTATTTATGCTGTCGATGTAAATAGTAAATTTGAAATCGAACCGGGGCTTAAAAACAAAAATCTATTTAGCAATTTCAAACGAAAATTTGATGTTGCCAACTTTTAAAATTGGAATAAAATGAATTTTAACGTTAACGAAAAAGGATATTACGGAGAATTTGGCGGAGCTTATATTCCAGAAATGCTATATCCAAATGTAGAGGAATTACGCCAAAACTACTTAAAAATTACCAGTGAACCAGGTTTTAAAGCTGAGTTTGATAAACTTTTAAAAGATTATGTTGGTCGTCCTAGTCCGCTTTATTTTGCGAATCGTTTATCTGAAAAATACAACACAAAAATTTACTTAAAAAGAGAAGACTTAAATCATACGGGCGCTCACAAAGTAAACAATACCATCGGACAGATATTAGTTGCGAGACGTTTGGGCAAAAAACGAATTATTGCCGAAACGGGAGCTGGTCAGCATGGTGTTGCAACCGCAACGGTTTGTGCTTTAATGGGCATGGAATGCATTGTTTACATGGGCGAAATAGATATTGCTCGTCAGGCTCCAAACGTAGCTCGTATGAAAATGTTAGGCGCAGAAGTTCGTCCAGCACTTTCGGGTTCGAGAACTTTAAAAGATGCTACAAACGAAGCTATTCGTGATTGGATTAATAATCCGGTTGACACACATTATATTATTGGTTCAGCCATTGGACCTCATCCTTATCCAGATATGGTGACGCGTTTTCAAAGTGTAATTTCTGAGGAAATAAAATGGCAGTTAAAAGAAAAAGAAGGACGTGAAAATCCTGATTATGTAGTGGCTTGTATTGGCGGAGGAAGTAATGCAGCAGGAACATACTATCACTTTTTACATGAACCAGAAGTAGGTATTATTGCCGTTGAAGCAGCTGGAAAAGGTGTTGACAGCGGTCATAGTGCTGCCACAAGTAAGTTAGGAAAAGTAGGTGTTATTCATGGCTGTAAAACGCTCTTAATGCAAACTCCTGACGGACAAATTACAGAACCGTATTCTATTTCTGCAGGATTAGATTATCCAGGAGTTGGTCCTATGCACGCGCACTTGGCACAAACCGGACGTGGAGAATTTTTCTCTGTTACTGATGACGACGCTATGAATGCAGGTTTACAGTTAACAAAATTAGAAGGAATTATTCCTGCAATTGAAAGTGCACATGCCTTTGCAGTTCTAGATCAAAAGAAATTTAAACCTACAGATATTGTAGTAATCAGTCTTTCTGGCCGCGGCGATAAAGATTTAGATAATTATATTGATTATTTTAAATTGTAATAAAAATCGTAATTTGGAACGTTTTCCGCAGCAACGGATTAAAAGATATTTAACGCAGACAAATAACGAGAAAAATAATAATTATGGAACAGTTATTCTCTTACGGAACATTACGTTCAAAAGAAATTCAAATGCGAGTTTTTAATAAACTATTAACCGGAACTCCCGATCAGCTTCTTGGCTATAAATTAAAAAGCCTAAAAATTGAAGAAGAATTTGGAATGGCAGATTATGTTGTTGCAATAGCAAGTGAGAGCCTTGCAGATACAATTCACGGTGTAGTTTTTAATGTTACTCTTGCAGATTTAGCTAAAGTAGATTTATTTGAATCGAATGCTTACAAAAGGGTTAAAGTAACGTTGAACTCTGGAATTTCTGCTTGGGTTTATACGGAAAATTAATAATTGTAAAAACAGAAAATGATTCTAGCTGCTGCGCAAACAAAACCAACGCGAGGAAATATTGAAACTAATCTACTGGATCATTATAGTCTAATTGAATTGGCAGTCCAAAATAAAGCGCAATTAATCGCTTTTCCCGAAATGTCGATTACTGGTTATGAAAGAGAAAATGCAAAAGAACTGGCTTTAAAAAAAGAAGATTCACGTTTGAATCATTTAAAAAAATTAGCTTTCGAAAATAACATTACAATTATTGCCGGTGCACCAATTGAAATTGAATCCAAATTGTTTATTGGCGAATTTGTAATTTCTCCAGACAATTCGGTTTCAATTTATACCAAACAGTTTTTACATGAGGGAGAAGATGAATTTTTTCAACCTTCTTTCGATTACAATCCAATGCTAGAAATTGAAAAACAAAAGATCTCATTTGCGATTTGTGCTGATATTGATAATGCGCTTCATCCAGAAAATGCTAAGAAAAAAGAAACTGATATTTATATAGCCAGTATTTTCTTTTCGCCAAACGGAATTCCGAATGCGTATCGCGATTTACAAAATTATGCTGAGAAACATAAAATGAATGTTTTGATGTCGAATTTCAGTGGAGAATCTTGGGGAAGTCCGTCAGCAGGTCAAAGTGCTTTTTGGAATAGTAAAGGAGAATTAGTTGGGCAAATGAATGAATCAGATTCTGGTTTATTAATCGTAGAAAAACAAAATGATAATTGGAAAAGTAAGGTTTTAAAAAATTAAAAATAATGCCACAGATTTCACTGATTCTCACAGATTAAATTATTAAAAAAATCATTGAAATCTTTCTAATCTGTGGCACAAAAAACATAACAATGAACAGAATAACTCAAAAATTACAAGAAGACAAAAAAATCCTTTCGATCTATTTTTCTGCGGGATATCCAAACTTAAATGATACCGTGCAGATCATTCAGGATCTAGAAAAAAACGGCGTTGACTTAATCGAAATTGGACTTCCATTTAGTGATCCTTTGGCAGACGGACCAACGATTCAGGCAAGTTCGACACAAGCACTGCATAACGGAATGACGACTCAAATTCTTTTCGATCAACTGCAAAACATCCGCGAAAGCGTAAAAATCCCGTTGATTATTATGGGATATTTTAATCCGATGTTACAATACGGAGTTGAAGCTTTTTGCAAAAAATGTGCTGAAATTGGCATTGACGGATTAATCATTCCAGATTTACCTGTTGATGTTTATGCTGATGAATACAAAGCAATTTTCGAAAAATACGGATTGCTTAACGTATTCTTAATTACACCGCAAACTTCGGAGGAACGTATTCGTTTTATTGACAGCGTTTCAAACGGATTTATCTATATGGTGAGTTCTGCAAGTGTGACAGGATCTCAAACTGGTTTTGGAAATGTTCAGGAAAGTTATTTTGAAAGAATTGCGAACATGAATCTGAAAAACTCTCAAATTGTAGGTTTTGGAATTTCGAATAAAGAAACTTTCAATCAAGCAACCAAATATGCAAAAGGTGCTATTATTGGAAGTGCTTTCATCAAGCATTTAAGCGAAAATGGCAGCGGGAAAATTGCAGAATTTGTTGGAGAGATTCGATAAATTATAGATCAAAAAGAATGAAAAATATAGTTTTATTTACAATTATAACTGTGCTATTCTTATCATGTCAAAATGGTAAAACGAAAGTAAGCACATCAAAAATTGTAAATAAAACTAACTCCGTAGACAAATCTAAATTCCACTATAAAAATCTGACCGTTGATATAAAAAACACAATTGACACAATTCAACCCAAAAACATTAAAGAATTATTTGGTGTTTGGAGTATAGATTCAATAGCCAATGTTGGAGGAACAATGCAAGATGAGAAAATAATCCAGTCACAAATTGGTCATGAATTATTAATTAGTGAATCACAATTATCATTACGTTTTCTAAATGATAGTTTTAAAATTGACAACCCTAACTATTCATTAGTAAAAAATACTGAAACAAAAGGCACGACTCTTTGGTATGGCTATAAAAATTCCAGAGAATTTATAACCTCTCTTAAAGTAGATGAAAGCCGTTATTTTGAAATCGTCAATAATCATGAGTTAGCTTATTTTTATGATGGAAGAATTTATCTTTTTAAAAGAAAAAGTATAATCTTTAAAGAGTAAGTTATTAAAATCATTTGCATTAAAAAAACATGTAAAAGCTGAAATACTAGGTGTTTCAGCTTTTTTTTATCCAAAATTAACGCTAACTTTCTATGTTAATATTATGTTAAAATAAATTTAAACAAGTGTTTAATTTAAACAAGTGTTTAATTTTGCATTCGATTAGAAACAACATCATGTCACACATCGAACTAAACGATAAAAAAATTCAGATTCTAAACGTTGCCGAAAGGTTGTTTTCTGAAAAAGGATTTGAGGGGACGTCAATACGGGATATTTCGAAAGAAGCAAAAATCAACATTGCAATGATTTCGTATTATTTTGGGTCCAAAGAAAGATTACTGGAATCTTTAATTATTTACAAAACTTCGGATTTAAAATTACAACTGGAAAATTTATTACAAGAAAATCTGGAACCGATTGAAAAAGTCAATAAATTAATCGAAATTTACATTAACAGAATCAGTTGTAACAAAGGGATTTTCAGAGTTTTACATTTTGAAATTAACGCAAAAAAAAGAGAAAAAAGTTTTATTGCATTTACAGAATTAAAAAAAGGGAATCTAAAATCTGTTGAGAGTATTATTACTCAAGGTCAGGAAAAAGGTGTTTTTAGAAAAGATGTAATCATTCCGCTTATTACGCCAACTATCATAGGAACGTATTTTCACTTTCATATGAATAAACCTTTCTTCGTAGAGTTACTGAACTTAAATACAGAAGCATTGTACAATGATTACATTAAAACCAGTCTCACAAAGCACATTCAACAAACTATAAAAGCGCTACTTGTTTATGAAAATTAGTCAATTAATGCTCTTTGGAGTATTCTTTATCGGAATATCTTCAATAGAAGCACAAGAGAAAACAAGTTTAACCTTAGACGAAGCCGTAAAAATGGCTTGGGAAAAAAGCAACGAAGTTACGCTTGCCAATACTAAGGTAAACACTAAAAAACACGAGCTTACAGCCGTAAAAAACAATCAATATCCTGATTTAAAAGTTTCTGGTCAATATCAGCGTCTTACAAAAGCATCTATTGATATGCCTAATCAGGATAAAAGTGCTTCTTTGGCATCTCCTGATCGTGCAATGCTTGGAATGGCGAACTTGAGTTTACCTATTTTTGCAGGATTCAAAATTCAAAGCAGTATTGATGCTTACGATAACTTATACGAAGCAGAAACTGCCAATGCAGCAAAAACTAAAGAAGATGTTGCATTAAGAGTAATCACTTATTACACGGCATTATACAAAGCTCAAAAAACACTTGATGTTTTAAATGAGAATCAAAAAAGCGCTAAACAGCGTGTTACTGACTTTATAGAATTAGAGAAAAACGGAATTATTCCGAGAAACGATTTGTTGAAAGCACAGTTGTTGGTTTCAAAAACACAATTATCTATTGATGAAGCTACAAACAACTTAAACAATATCAATTTTTATCTGACAACTTTATTGAAATTAGCTCCAGAAACAAAACTTCAGGTTAATGAGGATGATTTCTTTAATTTAAAAACAAACAATGCACCAACATCTGATGCGATTGCTTTGGAAAGCAGAAAAGATCTTGAAGCTGTTCGCTTGCAGCAAAAAGCTTCAGAGGCAAACATTAAAGTCGCAAAAGCTGGATATTATCCTTCTATTTCTTTACTTGGAGGTTACACTGCTTTTGATCTTAAAGATATTATAACGGTAAAATACGCTATGAACTTTGGTTTAGGTTTATCGTATGATTTATCGGGAATCTTAAAAAACAGCGCACATGTTAAAGAAGCCGAAAGCAGAGCTCTAGAAGTAAAAAACACTGAAGCAATTATGACTGATCGTATAAAGGTAGAAGTTCAAAAATCTATCGAAGATTATGATTTAGCTATCAATCAAAGTGTTGTTTACAATGAAGCATTGCAACAGGCTGCTGAAAACTATAGACTTGTAAAAGATAAGTTCGACAATGGTTTAGCAGATACCAATGATTTGGTTGAAGCGGATGTTGAGCAATTAAGTGCCAAAATTAACACCGCTGTTTCTAAAGCAGCAATTATTCAAAAATATTACGAGTTACTTTCAGTATCAGGACAATTATCACAATCATTCAATCTTTCTAAAATATAATCGACAGCTCTCATGGAAAAGAAAAAGACAAATAAAAAATTCATCATCATACTAACCGTTTTGGTTTTGGCGGGAGGAACATACGGAATATCTAAATACCTACACGCTCAAGGACACGAAGAAACGGATGATGCTCAAATTGAGAAAAGAATGAATCCGATTATTCCTAGAGTTTCAGGATATATCAGTAAAGTTTATGTGAAAGATAATGATTATGTAAAAAAAGGAGATACTTTATTTACTATCGATAAGAGAGATTATCAATTAAAAATTGATGAAGCAAATGCTGCTTTGTTAGGAGCTGAAGGACAATACGAAGCTGCAAAAGCAGATATTGGAAGTGCATATGCAAGTATTTCTGTTTCTGATGCAAATATGAAATCTGCAAGCGGTTCTATTGAAAGCGCAAAAATTAGATTGAGACAACTTACAAACGATTATAACCGTTATAATAATTTGTATAAAACACATACTATTACAAAACAACAATATGAGCAAGCTTTAACTGCAAAGGAAGAAGCTGAAAATCAAGTACGTGTTTTACAACAACAACAAAGAGCAAGTTCTTACCAAAAATCGGTAATTGAATCTAAATCAAAAGCTTCTGATAAACAAACAGAAGTTGCTGCAGCAAACATCAAAAAAGCAAAAACAATGCTTGATGTTGCTCACTTGAATCTTTCTTATACTGTAGTTACTGCAGCAATTGACGGTCAGGTTTCAAAAGTTGATATTCAGCCGGGACAATTGGTACAACCGGGACAATCTTTGTTTTACATCATCAATAATAACGAAGCTTGGGTTGTAGCAAACTTTAAAGAAACACAATTAAACAAAATGATTGTAGGTCAAAAAGTAAGTTTAAAAGTTGATGCTTACCCTAACTATGAGTTTAAAGGTACAGTAACTTCTTTCTCTCCAGCAACAGGATCTCGTTTTTCATTATTACCTCCTGATAATGCAACAGGAAACTTCGTAAAAACAATTCAGAGATTACCAGTAAAAATTAGTTTAGATGAATCAAACGATCCTGAAAAAGTAAAACTTTTAAGACCAGGAATGAATGTTGATGTAGACGTACATTTAAAATAAAACATGGCAGGAGCAGTACAAGCAGACGACGATTTAGTAGAATACGGTTATAGACGTGTTATCATTACGATTACGGCAGTACTTTGTGCACTGCTGGAAATTGTTGATACGACGATTGTAAACGTAGCGCTGACAGACATGCGCGGAAGTCTTGGTGCTACCTTGACTGATGTGGCATGGGTAATTACAGCATACGCAATTGCGAATGTTATTGTAATACCGATGACGAGCTGGCTATCACAGCAATTTGGAAGACGTAATTATTTTGTGGCTTCTATCATTATATTTACGGTCTGTTCTTTTTTGTGTGGTAATGCCACAAATATTTGGGAACTTGTAGCCTTCCGATTCGTACAAGGTATGGGTGGAGGAGCATTACTAGTAACAGCCCAAACAATTATTACTGAAAGTTACCCAGTTGCAAAACGTGGAATGGCACAAGCTATTTACGGAATGGGTGTAATTGTTGGACCTACTCTTGGACCGCCTTTGGGAGGTTATTTAGTAGATAATTATTCTTGGCCTTATATTTTCTATATCAATATTCCGTTAGGGATTATCGCTACTATTTTGGCTTTAACTTTTGTGAGAAGTCCGAAATATGGCGAAAAACTGAAAGCTAATCAGGTTGACTGGTGGGGAATTATTTTGTTGAGTGCCTTTATTGGTTCTTTACAATTCGTACTAGAACACGGACAGCAAGACGATTGGTTTAACGATCCACTTATTGTAACTTTAAGTGTTGTTACGGTTCTTGGATTAATATTATTTATTTGGAGAGAGTTAACCTATAAATATCCAATCGTAAACTTAAGTGTTTTAAAAGATGGGAATTTAAGAATTGGAACTGTAATGTGTTTTATTCTTGGTTTCGGTTTATACGGATCAACATTGATTATCCCAATTTACACGCAATCAATTTTAGGATGGACAGCTACTGATGCAGGATTATTATTAATTCCAGGATCTATTACCACAGCTCTTATGATGCCATTTGTAGGTAATATGATTCAGAAAGGTGTTCCTCAAGGGTATATGGTTGGAGTAGGATTCTTTATTTTCTTCTTGTTTACCTTTATGATGTACAGCCGTATGACTCCAGACACAGGTGTTGAACATATGTACTGGCCTTTAATTTTAAGAGGAATTGGTTTAGGATTACTTTTTGTTCCTATTACAACACTTTCGCTTTCGACTTTAAAAGGAAAACATATTGGTGAAGGAGCTGCTTTTACTGGAATGATGCGTCAATTGGGCGGATCTTTTGGTATTGCGATTATTACCACTTTTATCACACGTTTTAGTCAAACACACAGAGTAGATCTAATAAACAACTTAGATCCTGCAAAATATGATGTGCAGCAACGTATTACAGGAATGCAGCACGCTTTTATGGCAAAAGGATACAGCGCAGATGTTGCTTTAAAGAAAGCGTATCAAGCGATAGAATATTCAGTAATGAAGCAAAGTACCGTAATGGCTTACATGGATATTTTCTTATATCTTGGAATCATGTTTTTATGTTGCATACCGATTATTCTCTTTATCAAAAAAGGGAAGAACAAAATTAGTGCAGCCGACGCAATGCATTAATAATAATAATTTTATAATACGCAGAAACGCCGAATTCATCATTTAGAATTCGGCGTTTATTTTTTTAATTTAACCGCAAAGTGCGCAAAGGTTTTATTTATAAGAAGCCATAAAAACGCAAAGCTCGCAAAGCTTTGTAATAAAAACTTTGCGAACCTTGCGTAAATCATTGCGTTCTTTGCGGTTAAAAACCTAAGAACCTTAGTATCTTAGAACCTCAGCTCCTTAAAAAGTTATCTTGTAAAAACCAAGTGATTTCCTTTTGAAAGATTAGCATCAAACTGATATCCTTCATAATTAAATCCTTTTAAGTCGTCGATAGTTTCTGCATTGGTATCAATTATATAACGTACCATCATGCCTCTCGCCTTTTTTGCAAAGAAACTGATCATTTTTAATTTCCCATCTTTGTAATCTTTAAAGTCTGGAGTAATTACTGGAACTTTCAAAGCTTTTACATCAACTGCCGAAAAATATTCATTACTCGCTAAATTCACGAACAATTCGTCTTTTTTCAATTCTTTATTTAAAGCTTTTGTAACCACAGGTTTCCAAAACTCATGAAGGTTTTTGTATTCACCAACAGGCATTTTTGTTCCCATTTCTAAACGATACGCCTGCATTAAATCAAGAGGTTTTAAAAGTCCGTAAAGTCCAGATAAAATTCTAAGTTTATCTTGAAGCACCTCTAATTTTTCTGATGGTATTGTATAAGCATCTAAACCGGTGTAAACATCTCCATCAAAAGTAAAAACCGCAGGACGTGCATTCTCTGGTGTAAAAGGCGTTTTCCATTCTTGATTTCGTTTCCAGTTTAAATCGGCAAGCTTACTTGAAATTGACATCAACTCCGATAATTCAGCTGGCTTTTTTTGTTTTACAACTTTATGAACCACTCTTGCTTCCTTTAAAAATGATGGTTCTGTATATTGAGAAGTTGGTAATTCTTTTTCAAAATTTAAAGACTTCGCTGGCGATATAACTATTTTCATTTGTGCTTTTTTGTATGATTCAAAAATACAAATTGAAATTTTAAAAATTGATTATCCTAATTGATTTGTTCGATGAAGATATAATTACTCTATATATAAAGTTCCAGAGGAACGAAATATTTATAGAATTAATATCCGTTTAAAGAAATAAAGCTCCAGCGGAGCGACAGATTCTTTATAAAAACAAATGTCGCTCCTCTGGAGCTTTAAATGAAACCTATAAATAAACCCTATAAATATTTTGCTCCGCTGGAGCATTCTCAATTCAAAAACCTTCAACAAAAGTAATTTGCGGCAACCCTTTTTCTCAATTCATAAAAATCAACATCAAAAACTATTAATTTCTTCAAAAAAGTGAGCCATAGATTGTAATAGGCATTTTCTATGTTGTAAATTTGCATGCGTTTCATTTCTTAGAAGTATGAAATGTGTTTTTATTCAAAAATTAGTGAATTCGTGGCTATACAAACAAATTATAAAACTGCTTTACAAAATAAAATTTTCGATATCATCTCGAAAGCTTCTCAGGAACTAAATGTTGACAGCTATGTTATTGGCGGTTTTGTTAGAGATTTACTTTTAAATCGAGGTTCTAAAAAAGATATTGATGTTGTAGCGGTTGGCAGCGGAATCGAATTGGCTTTAAAAGTTTCTGAATTACTTCCAAACAAACCAAAAGTTCAGGTTTTTAAAACTTATGGAACTGCAATGTTACGCTTTGAAGACACTGATATTGAATTTGTTGGCGCCCGAAAAGAATCTTATAATTTCGACAGCCGAAATCCAATTGTAGAAAACGGAACACTTCAGGATGATCAAAACCGTCGTGATTTTACGATCAATGCATTGGCTTTATCTTTAAACGAAAACAACTTTGGAGATCTTTTAGATCCTTTTGACGGTTTGAAAGATTTAGAAAATAAAACGATAAAAACTCCGCTGGATCCAGATATTACTTATTCTGATGATCCGCTTCGAATGCTTCGTGCGATTCGTTTTGCAACACAATTGAATTTTGAAATTGAAGAAAATTCATTGAATGCAATTACTAAAAATGCTGATCGTATTAAAATTATTTCGGGCGAGAGAATTGTTGACGAATTAAATAAAATTCTTTCAACAGATAAACCTTCAACCGGATTTTTACTTTTATATAAAACAGGACTTTTAGATTTAATTTTACCTGAATTAACAGCGCTGAATCAGGTCGAAGAAATTGAAGGTCATACGCATAAAAACAACTTTTATCATACGCTTGAAGTGGTTGATAATATTTGTCCAAATACAGATGATGTCTGGCTGCGCTGGTCGGCATTATTGCATGATATTGGAAAAGCACCAACCAAACGTTTCAGCAAAAAGCAAGGCTGGACTTTTCATGGACATGAATTTTTAGGCGGAAAAATGGCAAAGAAAATCTTCGAACGCCTGCACATGCCTTTGAACCATAAAATGAAATTTGTTCAAAAAATGGTTATTATGAGTTCTCGTCCAATTGTTTTGGCGCAGGATATTGTTACCGACAGCGCAGTTCGTCGTTTGGTTTTTGACGCTGGTGAAGATGTTGAAAATTTAATGACTTTGTGCGAGGCTGATATTACAACCAAAAATCCATCGAAATTCAAGAAATATCATAAAAACTTTGAAATCGTTCGCAAGAAAATTGTAGAAGTGGAAGAGCGCGATCATGTTCGTAATTTTCAACCGCCAATTTCCGGTGAAGAAATTATGGCAATTTTCAATTTACAGCCATCACGTGAAATTGGAGTTTTGAAAGAAGCGGTGAAAGAAGCAATTCTAGAAGGCGACATTCCGAATGAATATCAGGCGGCTTACGATTTTGTAATTAAAAGAGCCGAAAAAATGGGCTTAAAAAAAGTATAAGAATAAGTATTTAATAAAATGAAAAAAGAGAATAAATCAGTAATCATTTGGTTGCTTTCAGGTTGTGTTTTATTGTTTTTAATGGTTGTTGTAGGCGGTATCACACGTCTGACCAATTCAGGTTTATCAATGACGGATTGGCATTTGGTAACCGATACTTTCCCGCCTTTAACGGAAGCCAAATGGAATGAGGCTTTTGAGCAGTACAAGAAGTTTCCTGAATATCAAAAGATTAATATACACAATGATTTTCAGCTCTCAGATTATAAATTTATTTATTTCTGGGAATGGTTTCACCGTTTCATCGGGCGTATTATTGGTTTGGTATTTTTTGTTCCTTTTGTTTATTTCTTAATCAAAAAGAAATTAGATACTGCAACGATCAAAAAGTGTATCGTACTTTTGGCAATGGGCGGTTTTCAAGGTTTCCTTGGATGGTTTATGGTTCGAAGCGGTTTAATTGACAATCCAGATGTAAGTCATTTTAGACTTTCGCTGCATTTAACTTTTGCTTTTATAACTTTTGCTTATACACTTTGGGTAGCGTTGGATTTGATTTATCCTGAAAGAAATATCAACAAAATATTACCATTACGCACTATTGCACGTTATGCTTTGGTCGCTTTATTAATACAAATTATTTATGGCGGGTTTGTGGCTGGATTAAATGCAGGATTAATTCACAATCACTGGCCTTTAATGAGCGATGGAGAATTTATGCACGAATCAGTTCTTATCGAACAATCAAGTTTAATAAAAAACTTAATTGAAGGTAAAAGCGGTGTTCAATTTGTTCACAGAACTTTTGCTTATGTAGTAGTTGCAATTATACTTTTTCTTTATTTTAGAAGTAAAAAATACACGCTTACCAATACACAGTCAAACGGAATCAAAACTTTGGTAGCATTTGTATTTATACAGTTTCTTCTAGGAGTTTTCACTTTATTATACAGTGTGCCTTTGGCTTTAGGATTAATCCATCAGATTATGGCATTCTTCCTTTTAAGTGCTATGACTTTTACATTGCATCGACTGAGTAAATAAATTCGAAATATATTTACACAAAAAAAGCTGTCTCAAAAGGACAGCTTTTTTGCTGTATAGATTATTGACAAATTTATTCTTCGATAAACCCCAGCGGGGTAAAATATTTATAGAGGTACAATTCGATAAATAATAAAGCTCCGGAGGAGCGACATATATTAAGAATGTAGAAAAAACATGTCACTCCTCCGGAGCTTTATATTATAAACATTCATTCTTTGCTATAAATATTTAGCTTCTCTGAAGCTTACAAAAAAAGCTGTCCTTTTAAGACAACCTCTTTTTGCGACATAGATTTTAATTAAATGAATTAAAATCAGCTGAATTTCTATATTTTGATTTAGATTTTACCCAAGCCAAGTTTTGAAATCTTGTACTTTTTCTCGGCTTACTATTACCTGATCTTCTTTGTAAGTTGGTAAGATAACTTTTAAACGAGAATTTGTATAGACCTGAATTTCTCTAATTGCCTGAAGCGGTACAATAAATTTTCTGCTTACGCGAAAGAAATCCTTTTTATCTAATTCCTGTTCCAGGATTTCTAAAGTCGAATCGATTAAATAGTTTCTATTATCAAAAGTATGTATGTATGTTCCTTTGTTTTCACTAAAAAAACATTCGATTTCTTCGGTTGTTATTACTTTTAAATGTTGTCCTATTTTAACGGTAAATCTCTTTTTGAAACTTTTCTCAAAAGGATTCGACAACATTTGACGTATCTGCTCAAAGTCCAACTGAAGATTCTGATTTCCTGAATCTGTTTTAGGAATTCGTGCTTTATACTTTACAACTGCAGCTTCTAGATCGTCTTCATCAATTGGTTTTAAAAGATAATCAATACTATTCAGTTTAAACGCTTTCAAAGCATACTCATCGTAAGCTGTGGTAAAAATTATGGCGCTTTGAATATTTATTTTTTCAAAAATCTCAAACGATAAACCATCTGATAGCTGAATATCTAGAAAAATTAAATCTGGATGTTCATTATTTGTAAACCAATGAAGTGATTCCTCTACAGAATGCAGCATTGTTTTTACAGTTATATCTAATTTTTCAAGTTTTCGCTGTAATAAACGTGCAGCTGGTTTTTCGTCTTCTATAATTAATGTGGTCATTTAATGCGGTACAAAGTTTAAAATATACAAGTTAAAATTACTCCCATTTTTTCTTATTCTGAGCTTCTTTTTCCATATATTTTTGGATTTTTCTATCTTCCCAATCTTTATTAAAGAAAATATCTGGGCCAAAAACGGTAAAGGCATGAATGGCTAAAGCAATTCCCCAATAAAATGCGGTTGAATAAACTTCCCAATCTCCAAAGCCTCGAATTTCAATACGATTGCCTATGAAACCATTATTTAAATTTGAAATAATGATAATGATATTCACTATAATGTAAACCTTAAGATGCGAGTAAAATCCTTTTATTCTTCTTACTTTTCTGTACGCAGCATTAAAGCTTTCATCAGTACTAAATTCATCTCCATATTCTTCATACATACGTCTTCTAAATCGTCCCATTTTATTTTGATTTAAAAATTATTGCCATTTATTTTTATTCCATTTTTCTTTTTCCATAAACTCTTTGATTTTCTTTTCTTCCCAGTCTTTTCCTAAAACCGGAAATAGGTCAAAAACCCTTAATCCATGAAAAACTACTCCAATTCCCCACCACAACAAAGGCCAAAAAAACCATAAATATTCTGGTGATGTGTACAAATTAACGAAAATCAAAATCGCATTTACAAATATATAAGATGCTAAATTTCCATAAAAACCTTTAATATCTCCGACTTTCTTTTTCGCCAAAAAATATTTATCCTCTTCACTGTATTTCATTTCCATGATTACTCCCATTTTTGTTTTTTTTCTCTTTTTTCTAAAATACTTTTCATTTTACGTTTCTCCCATTTATCTCCAAAAATTTTAGCAGAGACAAATAAATCAATCGCTGAACCAAAAAATACGGTTGACCAAAGAATCATTACAACTCCATTTAAAAATTTAGCAGGAAACACATTCAAAGGCAATTTATAATACTCTTTTAAAACAAAAAGTACCAGCGCTATAATGTAAAAAAATGAATGAATATAAAATGATTTAAGCTTTACAACCTTTTTGCTGGCTAACTGCTGTAATTCATATTCTTCCTGATCACTATTACAATTCGTTTTCATCTTTAGTTTGAAGTTTTTTGATTTTTATCTTTTTCTAAAATTTCTTGAATCTTTCGTTCTTCCCATTCTTTATTAAAAAACGGCTAGTATCCAAAAACTTTCAATCCATGAAAAACCACTCCTATCCCCCAGCCTCCAATACACCAAATGAACCATAAATATTCTGGTGAAGTCACAAGGTTGATAACAACTAAAACTATGGTTACGAAAATAAAAACTGCCAAATGCTCATAAAATCCTCTAATTTCTTTTACTTTTTTCTGAGCCTGGTAATAGCGTTCCGCTTCTGTATAATTTGGCTTCATGATTATTTCCAAGTTTGCTTGTTTTTTTCTTTCTCTAAAATCTCTCTAATCTTTCTTTCCTCCCAACCTGTGCTGTAACCATATACTTTAAAAGCATGCATTACAACTCCAAATCCCCAGCCTAAAGCTGAAAACCAAAACCATTGAAATCCTGGTGAATATCTTAAATTAACAAAAGCTAATATTGGAATTACACAGCAATATGAAATTACATTTCCATAAAACCCTTTTAATTCTTCTACTCTTTTTTTAGCTCTAAAATAAGCTTTAGTTTCATCGTTATAATCTGCATTTGTTTCCATAACGTTAATTTGTTTTGTTAAAATTGGAATCTTAACCGTGAAATTTTTCTCATCTTGTTCGATCATCACATTTCTGTTGGTCACGATTGCATATCGACTTACAATATTCTGTAATCCAACTCCTTGTCTATCTTGAAGAACTTCTTTTTTCTGAAGATCGTTTTGAATGGCTAAATAATCTCCATCAATAAAAATTCGAATGTGAAGCGGTTTTTGCTCACTTACCACATTATGTTTTACCGTATTTTCGAGTAAAAGTTGTAATGAAAGCGGAACTACTTTTGCGTCAGGATTTATGTTTTCTACTGGCAATTCGTAGAATAAACTATTTTCAAAACGCATTTTCAGCAGATTCATATAGGTTTTTGCAAACGACAATTCATCTTCTACAGAAACCAGTTCTTTATCTTTCTGCTCCAAAACGTAGCGGTAAATTTTTGATAACGAAGTAGTAAAACGCTGTGCATTATCTGGATTTTCTTCGATCAAAGAACTTAAAACATTTAAGCTGTTAAAAAGAAAATGCGGATCGATCTGATTTTTCAAACTCTCGAATTGTGCATTTGCTGTTCCTGCTATAATTTTTTGCTGTGTTATTTCAATTTTAGAAGCTTGTTTCCATTTTACCATAAAACTTCTGGCTTGCATGAAAGTAGAAACTCCTAACGAAAGAATGATATAAAAAAGATGCACCCAAAGCATTCTTCCTCCTAAAAACACGTCTAAAGTTACGTTTTGCAAAACAACAAAAATGAAATAGTTTATCCCTAAAACTACAGGAACCGTGTACAAAACAGTTACCAAGATCCCGTAGTAAACTCTTAAATTTGTCTGCTCCAGCCAATCCCATTTTTTATCTAAAAGAACATTAATGTAGCCATTTCCAAAACCTAATCCGAAAGAATAAAGGCAGCTTATAAAAAAAGTAACAAGAACATTTTTAACATTTAAATCCTCTCCTAAAAAAGCTGAAAATATAAGGGCAAAAACCATGGCTATTTTAAAGCAAACGATTGTTCCGCTTTTTATATCAGAAAATGTGTTTCTATGGTCTTTCATTATAATCCGCTTAATTTATTACTATTTTTATTTACAAGTTTTTTGAACTTCTAATGCTCTTTCTAAACCCCATTTTGGAGAGAAAGGCGTTTCCGGTTTAAAAGTACCAAAAAGTTCGATAGATCTGTTAACTTGTTCGCAAAGTGGTTTTGTATCAACTCCTGTCCATTTTGCTCCTCCCAACTGATAATCAGCTTCGCCAAAAACAGCTCTCGGATTATTTGGATCTAATGCTTTTGCAGTTGCATAAGCTTCCATCACTTTAGCCGAATATTTCATTCCGTTTGTCATTGGATCAGAAGCTACATAAGCTGTGTAAATTAAAGCCTGCATAACATACAACTCTGAATTATTTAAATCTTTAATCATTTCAGCATCAATAGCATCTTGCGCTTTTGTCAATAACAAATCAATTTTAGTTTTATCTTTTTCTTTAAAAGCCGATGTAGTGTTGATTAAAGCTACATAATAATTTGGCAGATAACTTGTTTTTTCCGCCGCCGCAATTCTTTCAAACAATGCCGAAGCATCAGCATTTTTTCCTTCTTTCCAAAGCCCAAAAGCTTTTGTCATTCCTTGTTCAAACTGTGTTTGTGCAGATAATAAACTGCAGATAAATAATGTGATAATGGTAATAATCTTGGTCATGATTTCTTTTTTTTAAGGTTGTTTTTTTTTAGGTTCTGAGTTGCTAAGGTTCTAAGTTTTTTCTTTGTGTATTAGAATCTTAACTTCTCCATTTTAATTGATGATTAAAACTTTTTTTTAGGTTCAAAACTGTAAAGTTACAGAGGTTCATTTTATTACTACTATTCATAAAACTCTGAACCTTTGTTACTTTGATTCTTTGTCCCTATTAATTTATACTTCAAAAGTATGTTGGATTTTACTGTTTTAAAATTAAATGATACTGAGTTGTTGATTTTTGCTGCTGAATTGTTTTTTATTAAGATTCTGAGGTTCTGAGATGCTAAGGTTCTAAGTTTTTCGAACAGCAGAAATCTTAGTATCTCAGTCCCGAAGCCTCGGGATAGCAACTTAGCATCTATTCCACGAACTACAAATTCTTCAACTGATTCTCATTTTTATTCTGGCTGATAGTCCAAAAGAAACCAACAAAGAAAAATCGATCTGCGGTTGGCACTACGGCTTGTCTTTGATATACTCCGTTTGGATCTGGTAATTTTGCATAATCATATCCAAAAACATTCTGTGTTCCCAAAATATTCGAAACGGAGAAATAAAGGATTTTTTGTGTTGTTAATATATATGCCCAGTTGAAACTCAAACTATTGTATGATTTTGTTTTTCCGCTCATAAATTGTGTCTGATTCGGATCATTATAAGGACGTCCTGAACTGTAGTTATTTGTAAAACCTATTTGTGATTTCCAATCCGTAATAAAATATTTTGTTACTACAGATAAAGTATGATTTGCAATAAAACTTGGCGTAGCCATTGTTGGATAATTCTTGTATTGTCGTTCAGAATCGATATAAGAATACGAAATCCAATACTCTAAGTTTTTGTACAAATTACTGTCTCTCCAATATAATTCTAAACCTTTTGCATAACCTGAACCGTTATTATTAAAGACTGAATTGTATTTAATATCTCTTGTGTCATATTGAACTAAATTCCTGTAATCTTTATAATAAAGGTCTGCTCTAAAAATCTGTCCCGGTTTTGTAAATTGATAATTCAAAATATAATGACTTGCTTTTTCGCTTTCAAACTGATGGTATTTTGAATATTTAATATAATCTACAACTGGTGTTTGAGAAAAATCTCCATAAGCAAATGAAAGCTGGCTGGTTTTTGAAAACTTATAGGCTATTGAAGCTCTTGGCGCAATATTATTTTCATTTAATAAACTGTTGTTCGAATATCTTAAACCAACTTTCATTGCCAATCTTTTAGAAAATAAAATATCTCCTTCTGTATAAGCCGCAAAAATGTTAGAATCATATCCGTTTGTAACATCGATAGAAATATTGTCATTAAAATTTTCATCGAATTTTGTAATGAAATAATCCGCTCCAAAAGACAATTTAAAATAATTTGAAACTTTTTTGCCAAACTTCAATTTCAATTGTGCTGCATTTTCATCAGCATCAATATCATTTATATCATATTTTGTTTTGTTTTTACTGTATCCATAACTAATTCCTGTAGTTAACTGCCATCCAGTTCCAAAAGTTCCTTTGTAAGAAGAATTCAAATAAAAATTATTGTTATTCAAATCTGTTCTGATAGGTTTTTCGAAGTTGATATTTTTCTGATTTAAATCGAATTTCTCCGAATCAAAAGCGGCATAAAGTTTAAAGATTCCGTTTGTAAAATTATATCTGTAAACTGTTTCACCGCCGAGAGACTGATACGGATTATTCCAATCTACGTTTTGAGGAATCACTTCCTGATATGGCGCTAAGTTTATGTAAGCCATATTTACACTCAACGAGCTTTTTTTCATTTTTTGAGTATGTCCTAAACTCAAACCTACAGTCATTAAACCAATATCTGTTTTATTATGATCTGCTTCGTCCTGCGTATTTAAAAGTAAAACACTCGATAATGCTTCGCCATATTCTGCAGAATAACCTCCAGTCGAAAAAGAGATTCCGCTAAACAACATTGGAGAGAAACGGCTTCGAGTTGGCAAATTATTTGTTGTCGCTCCGTAAGGCTGCGCAACTCTAATTCCATCTACAAAAGTCTGAGTTTCGTTTGCTTCTCCACCACGAACAAACAAACGCCCGTCTTCACCAACAGATTGTGTCCCTGGTAAAGTTTGTAATGCTGCCACAATATTTCCATTCGAACCTGCTGTCGTAAGAATATCTAAAGGTTTTAAAACTGAAACTCTAGCTTTATCTCCAGACTCTAAAGTTCCGGCTGTGATTACAACAGCATCAAGTGTATTTATATTTTCTCTTAGTTTAACTGTTTGATCTTTATAATTTGTTACATCGATTTCTTTCTTGTAGGTTTCAAAAAGCAAAAAACTCACTACAAGAAATTGATTTCCAGTTGCACTTGTTTCAAAAGAAAACTCACCTGTTGCAGAGCTTGTTGCTCCGTCATATGTTCCGTCTAAGTAAATATTAGCACCTTGAACAGGTCTTCCTTTTTGGTCCAGCACTTTTCCCGAAATCGTATTTTGAGCAAAAATAAATGCGGTAAAAAATAAAAAGGTAATTGTAAAAAATAACTTGGTTTTCATAACATTGGTTTTTGTTACAGCAAATGTATTTTAACATTCAGCGTTAAAAAATATATAATAACCGAACTGTAGAAATTTATGTCTGAGTTGTAATTTACTTTATTTGTATATTAGCTTTGAATTGCAAAACTATCAATTATGTCAGAAAGCAAGAGAATTTCAAATCTATATCAATCCATTTATAATGGAAATCCATGGCTGGAAGTTACTTTGGCACATACTTTAGAAAATGTAAGTGCTGAACAAGCTTACAAGAAACCAAATCCTAATTTAAATACGATTTGGGAAATTGTAAATCACCTGATACAATGGAGAAGAAATATTTTAAAACGTGTTCAGGGAGAAACAATCATAACGCCGGATCATAATTATTTTGTTCCCGTTTTAGATCCGTCCGAAGCCGCTTGGGAACAGTCACTTCAAAATTTGGCTAAATCACAAGAATCATGGAATTCGTTTTTTGAGGATTTTGACGATGCTGATCTGGCAAAAATATATGCTGCAAACAATCACACGTTCTACGAACATATACACGGTATAATTCAGCATGATGTTTATCATTTAGGGCAGATTGTTATTTTGAAAAAACTTCTTTAAAAATAGTGTTATGAAAAACTCTCTCTTTTTATTCGTTTTTTTACTGCTAAATGCAATTGGATTTGCGCAGGAAACTGAAGTTAAATTTGATGAAAATTTAGCCAAATCTTTGAATGCAGATGAATATGGAATGAAAAAATATGTTTTCTGTTTATTGAAATCTGGAACAAACAAAACGGCCTCAAAAGAAGAAACCAAAAAACTTTTTGAAGGTCATATGGCAAATATCAACAAACTAGCCAAAGAAGGAAAACTGGTTGCTGCCGGTCCTTTTATGAAAAACGATCGAAATTATCGCGGCATTTATATTTTTAATGTAGAAACTGTTGACGAAGCAAAAGCTCTTGTTGCAACAGATCCTGCCATAAAAGCCAATTTGCTTGAAGCTGAATTAACACCGTGGTATTCGAGTGCGGCTTTGCAGGAAACGGTAAAAATACATGAGAAAATTGCCAAGACAAAAATGTAATCTCTTTATATGAAAACAGAAAAAGAAAAAATGATTGCGGGAGAATATTACTTACCAGGAGATCCTGTTTTAGTAAAAGACCGCCGAAAAGCAAAAATATTATTGCATACATTAAATGTAAAAGAATACCGCTTGACTAAAAAAGCAAAAGAAATTTTAAAAGAATTAATTCCTAATTCTGGCAGCAATTTTTATATCGAACCGCCTTTTCATTGCGATTATGGATACAATATAACTTGCGGTGACAATGTTTATTTTAACGTTAATTGTGTTGTTCTTGATAGTTGTCCAGTAAATATTGGATCAAATGTTTTTTTTGCACCAAATGTTCAAATCTACACCGCAACTCATCCGCTTGATGCTGAATTGAGAAAATCTTTAGAAAACGCAGAACCAATTTCAATTGGCGATGATTGCTGGATTGGCGGAAATTCCGTTATTTGTCCCGGCGTAACAATTGGCAAAGGTTGTGTTATTGGTGCAGGATCCGTTGTTACAAAAGATATTCCTGATAATTCTCTTGCCGTTGGAAATCCTGCCAAAGTAATTCGAAAATTAAATCAAGAACCTCAACAAAAAAACTAATGCTTACCTTAAATAAAATCCATCATATTGCCATTTTATGCTCGGATTATCAAAAATCTAAAACTTTTTATACTGAGATTTTAGGACTCTCTATTATTAGAGAAATCTATCGTGAAGAACGCCAATCGTACAAACTTGATTTGGCATTAAATGGCATTTATGTTGTAGAATTATTCTCTTTTCCAAATCCGCCGCAGCGTCCTTCAAGACCGGAGGCAGTTGGTTTACGACACTTGGCATTTGAAGTAATTAATTTAGAAGAAACTATTGCTTTCTTAACTTCAAAAAACATAGAAGCTGAACCTATCAGAATAGATGAAACGACCGAAAAACGTTTTACATTTATTGCTGATCCCGATTTATTACCAATTGAGTTTTATGAAAGATAGAAACTAAGGTTCAAAGGTGCAGAGGCTCAAAGGAACAAAGGTTTTTCTCTTTTTTTTATTTTATAGAACGGCTTGAAATAAGAATCTTTGAACCTTTGCTGCTTTGAATCTTCGCCCCTAAACAACCGATATACAAAGAAAAACACACTGAAAGAATTTTCTTGTTTATATACATTTTAACACACTATATTGAAGATTTTCTATTAAAAACCGATTTTGATGCTTAATTTTGTAATCCGCATAAAAAACCTGCGACTTACTTCTGATGAACAAAACGGCGAAAATCAAAAAAAATCATCAATTTATCAAATTCCGAAAATTAGTTATTGTATCTGTTTTAATTGGCTTTTTATCTGCCTTTTTAGGAATTTCACTTAAAAAAATCACTGAATATTACGAAGAAATCTTCTTTCACGAAGTATCGGTTCATCCAATATTCTACATTATTTTTCCAGTTTTCGGATTGTCTGTAATTTATTTCCTGAGACAATATCTCTTTAAGAAAAAAGAAAATAAAGGAATTAAAGAGGTTTTTGAAAGTACAAAAACCAAAAAAAATCTTCCTTCTTATAAAATTCCATCACATTTTATAAACGGTTTAATCACTGTTATTTTTGGCGGATCAACAGGAATAGAAGTTTCTACAGTTGTAGCTACTGCAACTATTGGATCTGTTGCTCATGAAAAAGAAAATGTCTTCCGTCAATATAAAACGGAATTAATTTGTGCGGGTGTTGCTGCTGGAGTTACAGCTCTTTTCAGCAGTCCAATTGCAGGAATCCTGTTTGCTTTCGAAGTTATTTCAAGAAAAGTAACTCGTGCATTTATTATTTCCAATGTAATTGCTGTTTCAATTGCATTCGGTTTACTTTCGATTTTAAAAGAAGAACCTCTATTTGCCGTGTCAATTACAACTTGGCATCTAAAAGCAATTCCGTATTTTATTCTTTTAGGAATTTTAGCTGGAATGAATTCTGTGTATTTAACACGATGTGTATTGTTCTTCAAATCTCAATTTGGAAAAATAGATACTCATTATTATAAAATCCTTATTGGCTCTGTAGTTTTAAGCATCTCATTATTTGTTTTTCCACAATTATATGGAGAAGGTTATCATGCTATAAAAGCTATTTTTGGAAACTCGGCCGAAATCCCATTAACCATAACATTAGCTTTAACATTTATTGGTATTTTAATTCTTAAACCAATCGTTACCTCAATTACATTGGCTTCTGGCGGAGACGGCGGCGTTTTTGCACCAAGTCTTTTTATTGGTGCATTTTTAGGATTATTACTCGCATCTGTTTTAAATACCTTTTTCAATCTGCATGTAATTCCAGTAAACTTTATGATTATTGGTATGGCAGCGGTATTAAGTGCTAGTATTCATGCGCCCTTTACGGCAATATTTTTAGTATGCGGTTTAACAAACGATTATACGTTGTTTTTACCAATTCTTGTCGTGTGTTTAATTTCTAAATACACTGCAAAAATGATTTATCCTCATACTGTTTATACTTATGCTCCAAGTTTAACAAAATAACAATTCAGAAACCAACTCACAAATCTCACAGATTTAAATACTAATCTTTAACCCTTTCTTAGTAAAATATACAAACATTAAATAATTATGCCCACTCCTAGAATTAAAAGAAGCTATCGCAAAACTCGTTATATTCTTTATAAAGAAACTTTAATTGACTACAAAGAACATTTTTGGTCATTTCTCGGATCATTTGTTGGCATTGGTATTTTAGCTTATGTACAATCTATACATTTTACAGGAAATGACGCTGTTTACTTAATTGGTTCTTTTGGAGCCTCAAGCGTTTTGGTTTACGGAATTATTCAAAGTCCATTTTCACAGCCTAGAAATTTAGTTGGCGGACACGTAATTTCGGCTTTCATAGGCGTTACAGTTCATAAACTAGCACCAGATATTATCTGGATCGCAGCACCTTTGGCAGTTTCACTTGCGATAATTTTTATGCAGATTACAAAAACTCTGCACCCGCCAGGAGGCGCAACAGCTTTGATTGCTATTATTGGCTCAGATAAAATTAAAGCTTTAGGATATTTTTATGTTGTTTCGCCGGTTCTTGTGGGGACTCTTATTTTACTTTTGACTGCTCTGCTTTTTAACAATATGACATCAAGCAGAAGTTATCCTAGTCATAGTACCTACCACAAACATTATCATAAAATCAAAAAGAGATTAACTGGTAAGTCATAAATGCTCTTGTAGACTCTTCATAACCTTGCCTCTGCTAATTTCGGAATCATTGAAAACTAAAAGATTCTGAAAATTCAACAAATTCATAAAACACACTAAATCACAGGAAAACAATAGTTTAAAATCTTTTCAACAAATCGTAATTCACAATTCGTATTTTGTTTTTTATATTTTACCTTTGACCTCTCAATAAAAACAAAGATTATGGTTTATAAATTTAGAGTAATTCTAGACGCCGAAGAAGATATTTTTAGAGACATTGCTATTCTTGAAGAAGATACTCTTGAAGATTTACACAATGCAATCTTCAACGCTTTTGGTTTTGACGGAATGGAAGTAGCTTCGTTCTACACCTGCGATGAAACTTGGAATCAAGAAGATGAAATTCCGCTTTTTGATACTGGTGATGTTCCTGGTGAACAAAGAACTATGAACGATTATCCATTATCTTCTATCTTAGATAAAGAAAATACCAAAATCATTTATGTTTACGATTTCATTCATATGTGGACTTTCTTAGTTGAATTGGCTGCTATTGAAGAGCAATCTGTTGGAGCTGTTTATCCAGAAACTTTATTCTCTCACGGAGAAATGCCTGATGATTCTGGCGAGAAAAATTTTGAAGCTGATATGCATGACGATATCTACGGCGAATTTGAAGATGATTTAGACGAAGACGATCTAGATATGTTTGAAGGCGATGACAGCTTTGAAGATTTTGGATTTGAGGAGAATTGGAATTAGTTTTTTTTTGAGGTTCTAAGGTTCTAAGATGCTAAGGTTTTTAATTTGAGAGTTTTTTCTTATTTTTAATTTTTCAAATTAAAAATAAATTAAACATGAGTAATTTTAGAAACCTACTTATCTGGCAGAAATCAATGGCCTTGATAACCAAAATTTATTCTTCAACAAACAGTTTTCCAAAAGAAGAAATCTTCGGATTAACTTCACAAATTAGACGTAGCTCGGTTTCTATCCCTAGTAATATTGCAGAAGGATTTGGCAGAGAAAGCGATAAAGATTTTTTACGCTTTTTAAACATTTCTATTGGGTCTTTATTCGAAATGCAGACTCAATTAGAGATTGCAAAAAACATTTATTACTTAAAAGAAAACGATTTTAATAACTTATATGAGGACAGTCGCGAAGTAGAAAGAATGTTAGTTTCTTTTATTAAAAAAATAAAAAGCAGAAACTAAACCTTAGTACCTTAGCATCTTAGAACCTCAGCACCTAAAAAAAATGATCAACTTATTCAACACCCACATCGAGACGCTTTCGATTCACCGCGTAGGGAACAAAAGCCGTAACGAAGCTATTTTTTTATCAGAACAACCATTTAATTTAAATGACGAAATTGTGCCTTTGATAAAAGAGTATTTCTTTAAACCTTTTAGAGAAAAGGAAGAAAACTATTATCAGTTTGCGCATGAAGTGGATTTGGATTATAATGACATGTTTAAATATGCGACTGAAATTTTTACAAATCCAGCTAATGTTCAGGAGATTTCAAAAAAAATTACGACGCATTTATTTGAGCAGTCTAACCATCCGCATATTAAAAACGGAGAAGTTTATGTTACGTACTTAACAAACTTAAGTATCGACAATAATGTAGTTGATGCGATCGGAATTTTTAAAAGTGAGTTACAGGCTGACTTTTTACAATTTGAAGAAAAAGACAGCAATCTTGAAATGATTTTACAACAAGGTATCAACTTGAGTAAACTAGACAAAGGATGTTTGATTTTTAATTATAAAAAAGAAGAAGGATATAAAATTCTAACTGTAGACAGCAACCGTTATGATGCACGTTATTGGTTAGAGCACTTTTTATCTGTTGATGCTTTTGAAGATGAAAACTTCATCACTAAAAAGTACTTGAAATTCTGTCAAAACTTCGCAAAAGATGTTGTTTTACCTGCAGAAGACAAAAAAGAAGAAGTTATGTTCATGAACAGATCTGTGAATTATTTCGCTAAAAACGATCAGTTTGAAGAACAAAATTTCTTAAATGAAGTACTTGATAATCCAGACTTAATTCCTGAATTCAAAAACTATAAAGTTGATAAAGGAGAAAAATACAGCATTGAAGATGTAACCTCATTCCCAATTGCAAACGCAGCAGTTTCTGACGCTAGAAAATCGATTAAAAACGTTATTAATCTAGATACACATATCCAGATTAAAATGGATTTCATCAATCCTGAAAGTGCAGAGAAATTTGTTGAAAAAGGCTGGGATGAAGAAAAACAAATGTATTACTACTTAGTTTACTTCAATAAAGAAGAAAAAAGCTAAGAGTTATTCATTTTCTATTACTTACTTAAAACGAAAAACGGCAGTTGCAATTTGTAACTGCCGTTTTTTATTGGCCGTTTTTGCACTATAAAAGATATTCTTTTCAAAACATCAATTAAACTTGATAGTGCTATAAACGAAAGAAATCGCAAAATGCGAAAGATTCTTAATTTATGCTTAATTTTGTATTTTAAAACCAAAACAAATGGATCGTCTTTTACACAACGAAAGTCCTTTCGAAACGATAATCTCATTTCATAAGCTAATTGAATCTTTTGAAGAAATTGCTTTATCTGATGTTGATTATCGATCTAATTATGCCAAAGCCATTTTAAAAGAGGTTGAAGCATATCCGGAATTTAGAACCGGAATTCACGACTACTCTATTATTAAAAATAACGAAGGTTTAATCAAAAATCTAGTTGCTGATTTATTTCCAACTGCGCTTACGCATAACGAGATAAAAGCAATAACAATTCCTTTTCAAAACGTTTCATTCAATTATACAGAACGTTTCAAGAAAATTTTGAGCAATGCCGGCGATGAATTTTATATGGAAATTCGTGATTTTGATGAACATCAATTTTACATCAACAATTGCTGCTTGATTTTAAGCGATTATTACAAACAAAATCTCGATTTCAACAGACCATTTTTTTATGATATTCCAGATGAAAATGGCATAGAAAAGCATTATAGAATTTTGTATAATGCCGATTTTATGGAAATAATTCCATCAGAAAAAGCAGTACATTTAACTCAGGATGATATCGATCTTCTTATTGATAATTATAATGATATCGATTTATGGAAATCAAAATTTCCTAAAGGAAGCTGGACTCTTAAAGGATTTGGTATTGTTTCTTTGTTTGATGCAACAACCGAAAGCGCTATTTCGAACTTAAAAAGTAATTTATTAAAACCTGAAACGACAAGAGTTGCTTCGACAGAAATAATTGAAAACATTTTTAAATCGATTTTTAAAATTTCAAATCTAAAAGTTGGTTTTATAATCTATAATCCAGAAGAAGAAAAATTCATTAGACCAATAAAATTTGACAATCAGCTTACCAGTTTTTTATTAAAATCGGATCAGGAAGTCGATTGTAAAAATGCTTTTTTTGGATGTTCTTTTGAAAATTTATTAGACAAAAAAGAACCGCTTGTTATTTCTAATGTTAAAAAATTCATTGAAGCTTCTTCAAACAAAAAACTTGGTGAACATTTATTAAAACAAGGAATTCAAAGCTGTGTTTTTGCTCCGGTTATAAAAGATGGTAATTTATTGGGTGTAGTCGAATTGGTTTCTGAAAATGCAAGAGAATTAAACAGCGTTAACGCAACAAAACTAGAATTAGTTTTACCGTACTTAACAGATACAATCGATCGCTATAATACCGATATGCAGCATCAGGTTGAAGCTATTATTCAACGTGAGTACACTACAATTCACCCAAGCGTTTATTGGAAATTCAAGAAAGAATCTCAAAATTACTTTCAAAATATAAATCATACGAAAGATTATATTTTTAAAGAAATTGTATTTAAAAATGTATTTCCGTTATACGGACAAATTGATATAAAAAGTTCATCTGAACATCGAAATGAAACTGTAAAAATAGATCTTCAAAATCAGCTTACAGCACTTCTAGAAATCTTTGACAATCAAAAGCCGAACTCTAATTTGGTTCTTTTGGAACAAAGAAAATTCGAGTTAGAATCGTTGCGAGACGAATTAGAATTTCCTTTGAAAGCAGATACAGAACAGCATATTCAGAGATATATCGAAGAAGAAATTCATCCGATATTAAAAAACACAAAAGACAATGCTAAGAATGTAAAATTGGAGGAATTGTATTTTGCAACTCTCGATGAAAAAACAGGAATGTTTTATCAAGAAAGAAAGAAGTTTGACAACGCGATGTCGATTATCAACAAAAGATTAGCTTCTGTTCTAGATAAAAAACAAATCGAGGCACAGCAAATTTATCCACATTATTACGAGCGTTTTAAAACGGACGGAGTAGAACATAATTTATATATTGGAGCTTCAATTGCACCAACAAAACCATTTGATATAATGTATCTGCATAATTTGCGTTTGTGGCAGCTGCAAACGTTATGCGAAATGGAATTGGCACATCATCAGCTAAAAGAATCACTGCCATACGAATTAGATGTTACTTCGTTGATTTTAGTATTTAGTTCTCCGCTTTCTATACGTTTTAGAATGGATGAAAAGCGTTTTGATGTTGACGGAACTTATAATGCCAGATATGAAGTTGTTAAAAAACGAATTGACAAATCGAATATTAAAGGAACTAACGAACGTATTACCGAAAAGGAAAAAATAACTATTGTGTATTCGCAAAACAGCGAAGAAGCCGAATATTTAAAATATATTAAATACTTGCAGCACACTAAAGTTCTTGAACCTGCCATAGAACAATTTGAGGTCGAAGATCTTCAAGGTGTTTCGGGCTTAAGGGCGATTCGAGTAAAAGTGATTAATAACACGGAGAATCCAGCGGTAAAAAAAATAACCTATCAGGATTTATTAGACGAGCTCAACTAATTAGTTGAGCTTTTTCTTTGATTATAAATACTGAACGCAGATCAAACGGATTCGCTATCGCGAAAACGCAGATGACCACAAATTGAAAAGTTTTTTTAAAAAAAATTTATTCCAAAATCCGCTTTTGTCAGCATTTTCGCGATAGCGAATCCGTAAAATCAGTGTCTAAATACGTACTTAAAATTAAATAGACTTAAAAGCGATTACAAACGCTATTACCGTAATAATTATTCCTACCATGAAAAAATTATAGGCAATACGCAGTAAATTGTACTTTCGCTGTAAAACCAATCCTAGGTAATATAAATCTTTGATCATTGTTGAATACAAATAATCTCGATCTTTCATCATTTCATTCATTGCCCAATCGTAATCTTCAAGAGGCATTTTATAGAAATTTCCAAAGAACATTAAATTCACTTTTTTCTCTTCAACATCAGCACGTGTAAAAAAACCAGAAGTTACTTTTGGCCGCGTAGAAAGTATTGCAAAAATAATGGTAACTACACTTGAAATCAGCATAATGAATGTTGGCAGTACCAAATGCGCATTTTTTGGACTGTCTAATTTTGGAATAATAGACGAAAGTGCAATCGAAATAATAATAGCATTAACAGATAACAGAATATTAGCTTTACTATCGGCAATACCGCTTAAACGTGTGTGATTTCCAAGAGTAACGCGAAATAAAGTATCAATACCACGATCTGGTTTTTCGAGTTTTTCTTTCTTTTTATTCTCCTCCTCTATTGCTTCGGCAGCTTTTAATTCTTGTTTATCAATTTTTTTTCGAACAAGAAGTAAATTTTTCTCTTTCAGCGGCTGCCATTTTCGCAGTGCATAATCTGTGTAAAAACGATGCTTATTCAATAAAAAATTCAAATTCTCTTTTGCCCATTCCGCATTAGAGAATGATATTTTTCCAGTATTTTTAAGTTCTAAACGTAGCAATTCGCAAGTGGTTACATATTCTGTCCCCATAAGATGAGCATAATCTGCATCTTTAATGATTTTTTCTAAATGCGTTTTAGGAACGTATTCTTTCTGTGTTGCCAAAATCAAACTGGCAACAGTTGCAATAAATTCTTCTGACTGTCCTTTTTCTTTCAAAAAAGCAGTCGCAATTTTCACACTCTCTTTCTCATGATTATCGTAACCATGTACATAACCTGTATCGTGAAACCAAGCCGCAATTATAAGAGCTTCTTTATCGCCGTCACTTACTTCCTCTTTCTTACATAGTTCTTTAACCGCAGTAACTACCGTTAATGTATGGTTAAAATTATGGTAAGAATATAAATTAGAAAGTTTATCTTTGAGTAAATTACTGACGAAATCTTCGGATTGATCTATTAGATTCATAAAGAATATTTTTATACCACTAAATTATGAAATTGTTTTTGGAAAATCATTTCATTGCTAAGATTAAAAACTATTTATTAGCAATTGCAACTCTTATATTAATTAGCTCTTGTGCCACGCATAAACCTCAATACGGAAAAAATGTAAGCGCTAATGAAACAGAAAACGCAACTGATACCATAAAAATTGCCCAAACCTTTTATCTTGTCGGAGATGCAGGAAATGCTGACGAAGAGCAAGCACAGCAAACTTTGGAGCTTTTACATCAAAGGTTAAAAAAAGCCGGTAAAAAGTCAACTTTGCTTTTTTTAGGCGACAATATATACCCAAAAGGTTTTCCAAGCGATAAAAATCCTGACGATAAAGCACTTGCCGAAACTAAACTTACTAATCAATTAAAACTGACTAAAGGTTTTAAAGGCAAAACAATTTTTATTCCCGGCAATCATGATTGGTACAGCGGTATAAAAGGTCTTGAACGACAAGCTGATTTTATAACTAATTATTTAAATGACAAAAAAGCTTTTTTACCAAGAAAATCATGTCCAATTGAAGGCGTGAAAATTGACAGTACAACAACTTTAGTAACAATTGACAGCGAATGGTTTCTTGAAAACTGGGATGATCACCCGACTATCAACGATAATTGTTCTATAAAAACAAGAGAAGATTTTTTTGATGAGCTGGAAAGCATTTTAAATAAAAATCAAGAAAAAACAGTTGTTTTAGCAATTCATCATCCTTTGTTGAGCAATGGAACGCATGGCGGACAATTCTCTATGGAAAAACAGTTATTTCCTCTTGAGAATAAAATTCCGCTTCCAATTATTGGATCTTTTATCAATTTACTTCGAAAAACATCCGGAATAAGTCCGCAGGACATTCAAAATAAGCAATATACTATTTACGCCAAAAGAATTAAAACGCTGTTACAGAAACAGAAAAATGTAATTGTTGTTTCTGGACACGATCACAATCTGCAATACATCAGCAAAGAAAATATTCAGCAGATTATCAGCGGAGCCGGATCAAAATCTGAAGCTGCTAGAGCTGTAAATCCTTACGATTTCTCGTATGGCGGAAATGGCTATGCAACTTTAACTTTATTTAAAAGCGGCGATGCTAAAGTTTCTTTTTATGGAAATGAAAACAATAAAGAAAAACTACTTTTTGAACGCGAAATAATCAAGGCTAAAGAAATTAACTGGGCGGCAGATATCCCGAATAACTTCCCGCCAAAAATAACAACTTCTATCTATCCGCCGAAAATGACTGAAAAAAGTATCTTTCATAAATTCTTGTTCGGACAGCATTACAGAAAATATTACAGCATGCCAATTGAAGTAAAAACGGCTACTGTCGATACTTTAATGGGAGGATTAAAACCTATTCGAGAAGGCGGCGGGCACCAATCGGTTTCCCTTAGAATGTCAGATCCAAAAGGCCGCGAATATGTAATGCGCGCCATGAAAAAAAGTGCTACTGCATTTTTACAGTCAGTTGCTTTTAAAGATCAATATGTTGTAAACGATTTTGCCGATACTTATGCAGAGAATTTCTTATTAGATTTTTACACTACATCACATCCATATACAAGTTTTGCAGTTGGAAATTTATCCGATAAAATAGGATTATCGCACACCAATCCTGTTTTATACTATATCCCCAGACAAAATGGCTTAAAAGAATTTAATGCGAGTTTTGGAGACGGATTATATATGGTGGAAGAAAGACCTGCTGACAATCATATTGACGCTAAAAACTTCGGAAATCCGAGTGATATAATAAGCACAGGTGACATGATGGCAAATCTCCATAAAGATGAGAAATATACTGTTGATGAAAAAGAATATATAAAAGCTCGTTTGTTTGATATGCTGATTGGCGACTGGGACAGACACAGTGACCAATGGCGTTGGGGCGAACATAAAAAAGACGGAAAAATTATTTACAAACCAATTCCGAGAGATCGTGATCAGGCATTTGTAAAATATGATGGAACTTTACTTTCTCTTTTAATGAATATTCCCGCATTGCGTCATATGCGTACTTTTAAAAGTTCTATCGACAATGTAAAATGGCTTAACAGAGAACCTTATCCTTTAGATTTGGCATTTTTAAAAACGTCTGAAGAAAAAGACTGGATTGCACAGGCAAAATTTATTCAAGAAAATCTATCGGACAGCGATATTGATAATGCTTTTAAAAGTCTGCCAAAAGAGGTTCAGGATGAAACGATTGACGAAATTAAGCAAAAGCTAAAAAGCAGAAAGAAAGAGCTTCAAAAATATGCAATACGCTATTCTGATGTTTTAAGTAAAACAATTATGATTGCGGGAACTGATAAAAAAGACAAATTTGTTTTGAATCATATTGCTAAAAACAAAATTGAACTTCAGGTTATCAGAATGAAAAAAGATGGCGACGAATTACAATACACAAAAACGATAAGTGACACTAAAACGAAAAATTTATGGATTTATGGTTTAGACGACAACGATGTTTTTGAAGTAAAAGGCGATCATAAATCGAACGTTAAAATTCGTTTAATTGGCGGTCAAAATAATGATGTTTATAATATTGAAAATGGACGAAAGGTTATTGTTTACGATTTTAAATCAAAAGAAAACACATATAACTTGGACTCAAAAACTAAAACTCAGTTAACTGACGATTATGATGTTAACTTATACAATTACGAAAAACCAAAATACAATGTAGTTTCTGGTCTGCCAAATATTGGATATAATCCTGATGATGGTGTAAAATTAGGTTTTAATATAAATTACACGGTAAACAATTTCAAACAGAATCCTTATACTCAAAAGCATGTATTAAATGGTTTTTACTACTTTGCTACAGGCGGTTTGGAATTTAATTATGCGGCACATTTTCCTGGATTACTGGGTAAATGGGTTATTGATGTTGAATCACAGTATACTACTCCAAATTTTGCCATGAACTATTTTGGATATGGAAATGAAAGTCAGAACAATGATGAGGAATTTGGAATGGATTATAACAGGGTTCGTATTCGAAAATTTAATGTATCGGGCGCTATTAGACACGTTGGACGATACGGAAGTGAATTTAGCTTTCAACCTATTTTTCAAAAAATGACAGTTGAAGAAACCGAAAATAGATATATTGATATTCCAAATATCGTAAATCCGATGGTATTTGACAGCCAGACATTTGGCGGTGTAAAAGTGAAATATCAATTTAAAAATTCTGATTTTGCTGCAAAACCAACTTTAGGAATGGCGTTTATGATTGCCGCCACTTGGACGACAAATTTGAGCGACACTAAACAAAATTTCCCAACACTGGAAAGTATTTTAGGCTTTACTCATAAAATCGATCATAACGGAAAACTGGTTTTGGCGACATACTTAAAAGGAAAAGCAATCCTTAATAACAATTACGAATTTTATCAAGGCGCTGCTTTAGGAGGCGACACCGATTTAAGAGGGTATAGAAACGATCGTTTTTTAGGGAATTCATATTTCTCTCAAAGCTCTGATCTTCGATTAAGTCTTGGTAAAATCGAACGTACGGTTGCTCCTTTGACTTACGGAATTTTAGGTGGTTTTGACTACGGAAGAATCTGGCTTGATGGAGAAAATTCAAGAAAATGGCATCAGGATTATGGCGGTGGTCTTTGGCTGAATGCAATCAATGTTTTAACAGCAAGAATCTCTTATTTTAAATCTCCTGACGAAGTAGGAAGAGTTATTTTTGGGGCTGCATATAGTTTCTAGAAAAAGGTGCTAAGGTTCTTAGATACTAAGGTGCTAAGTTTTTCCCTAGATAACGAAAAAAAAACAGCCACGAATTCATAAATTTTAATCATAGTAAATTCGTGAATTCGTGGCTGACTTTTTTTGCTAAAGTCTTAGTATCTCAGAATCTTAGTATCTCAGAACCTTATCTTATAGTTTAAATTCATAAACATTTCCTCCTGTCTTGTTCGCTTTTTCATCAGCGATAAGCAAAGTGGTATTGTCTTTAAAAGCAACGGCCTCTTTTTGAGAAAAATGGTTGAGATCAATTTCAGTCTGAGTTCCTTTGTGAAATAAATCTCCTTTAAAATCTTTAAATAAAACAATTTTGTCATGGCTTAGCAAAACCACTTTTTTCCCGTCAGGACTAATTGCTGCGCTGGTAAGCACGCAATGATTATAGTTATCGCAGGTTTTAAACTCTCCTATTTTGACTGCTTTTTGAGTTCCTTTTGCATTTTTTACTTTATAGATAAAAGCAGTTCCGTCAAAACCTTTACTTCTGTTCTTGGTAAAAAGATAAAAATAGCCGTTGTGCTCAAAAAAGCCTTCAACATCGTAAAACATTTCTTTTTTCTTTGGAGGAAATTCAGTCTGTTCTGGATAAGAGAATGAAATTTTATATTCGGCGGAAGCCACATCTTTATCCAATTGAGTTTTATCTACTTTATAAATGCATAAATCTTTACGTTCGTTATCATTATTTCCGAAATCACCAATATAAAGATTCCCTCCTTTATCTTTTGTTATGTCTTCCCAATCCACGTTTACTGCATTTGAAATCGTAATTGTTTTGGCTAATTTCCCGTCAGCATTTAATGCATAAACCGCATTTTTGTTTCCGCTGTCTTCTAAAGTATAAAGTAAATTTGTCTCAGGGAAATAAGTTATTCCAGATACCTCTTTTAACTTTTTTGGAAGTGAATAAAGCGTTTTTAAATCACTATTTGATTGTTGCTGGCATGCTAATAAAACAATAGAAGCTGCTACTAAAAAAGACTTTTTCATAAGACTGTTTTTTTTTTGAACCCTATAAGTGATATAAGAAAATTTAAGTTTTGCTATGTGAACTTATCTGGTTTATTCTTTTAAACTAAGTTTGTATTTTTAAAATTACGGGTAATAAATTCGAATGCTGCATGCATAATATGCCCCATTGATTTGGCGTTTTTAAATTTCATATCGTTTGTATATCGATACAATTCCATTTTCAATTGATTCAAATGCTCTTCAGTTGAAATGGTATCGTGACACATTATATTCAGCAATTTATGTATTCTCGTTTCGGCTGAATGTATACGTTTTGCCAAAATCGCTCTTTCTTCATCTTTGTATTGAATAATGGAACGATCTTCTAATTTCTCTTTTATAAGCTGCATCATCGGATAATTTTCTTTAAAAAACTGCGGACGATACACTTTAAAATTTCCTTCGTAACACTGCTGATCAAAATCAATAGGACGAATTTTATACACTACTTGATCAAAATCGTGAATAGGCACAATTACATAATTATAAGCACGCATATCTCCTAAAAGCCTGATCATACAACGTTCATTAAACTTTACAAACTCCTTTGCAATCTGAGATTTTTCCGTTTCAGTACAATTGTGCAGTAAAGTATCCATAAAAACATCGCCCGGAATCCCTATAATATGTTCTTCGATCAAGGTGTCTTTATAGACCAAAAAGTTTATTTTATCCGGTGAAAGAATATCTTCCAATTCAAGTCCGTAAATCCTCGAAGCATCTGCTTTTTTAATATAAAAATGAACATAATTGTCATTCAGAATATTTCTAACCTTAATTCGAAATGGTTTTGAATTTCCAAAAGTACAATAGTCAATTGCATCAATATTTAGAAACTGAATGATATCACTATTTCCATCAGAATGTAAAAGCGAATAAATTTTCTTTAGATTCAAATCGATTTCATTTCTTTCGAACTCGCTGTAATAAACCCGAATCCACAAAGTATCCGTTTCATTTTTATCATATACATTGACCGAGCCGGAAAAACGCAATAAGTCATCGTAGAACACAGATACTTTCGAAATACGTTCGTATCGTTCTAAATAACTTAATAATGGACGTGTTAAAGGATAAGTAGGTTTCTTTAACACCATTAAAGGTTCGCTCATTTTGAATATCTTTATTACAAATTTACACGAATAAGATGATAAAAATAAATTTGGCGTAACAATATCCAACTTGCTTCGTCTTACTAAAAAACTAAAACCACAATTAACTTGGAAACCATATTAACTATCGAGAATCTCAGTAAAAGATACGGACGCATTCATGCGCTTCAAAATGTATCTTTTAGCATTAAAAAAGGACATGTTTACGGAATTTTAGGTCCAAACGGAAGCGGAAAATCAACGACTTTAGGAATCGTTTTGAATGTTGTAAACAAAACTTCCGGCGATTACAAATGGTTTGACGGCAAAGTACAAACGCATGAAGCTCTAAAAAAAGTTGGCGCTATTATAGAACGTCCCAACTTTTACCCTTACATGACTGCCGAAGAAAACCTTAAACTGGTTTGCAAAATAAAAAGCATTGATTATTCTAAAATAAATGAAAAACTGACTCTTGTAGGTTTAACCGAAAGAAAAGACAGCAAATTCAGCACTTTTTCTTTAGGAATGAAACAACGTCTTGCAATTGCATCGGCATTATTAAATGATCCAGAAATTCTAATTTTGGACGAACCTACAAATGGCTTAGATCCGCAGGGAATTCATCAGATTAGAGATATTATTAAAGAAATTGCATCGCACGGAACAACCATTTTATTGGCTTCGCATTTACTAGACGAAGTCGAGAAAGTATGCTCGCATGTTGTTGTTTTACGCAAAGGCGAAATTTTATATTCAGGCTCAGTTGATGGCATGTCTGCCAATGAAAGTTTCTTTGAACTGCAGGCAAATGACAATTTAGCTTTAAAATCAGTTTTAACAGAGCATCCAGCTGTAGATAAAATCAAGGAAGCCGATGGAAAAATTTTGGTACATCTAAAATCCGATTTATCAGCTTCTGAACTGAATTTGTATTTGTTTTCTAAAAATATTGCTTTGAGCCATTTGGTAAAACGCAAAAATAGTTTAGAAGCACAATTTTTAGAACTTACACAAAAAGCCACTATCAAAAAAAACTAAGCCATGAACAGACTTGTCTCTATAGAATTACAGAAAATCTGGAAAAACAAAGCCAGCAAAATTCTTACTTTAACTTATTTTATCCTTCTTTCATTTATAGCATTAATTGCATCTATAAAATTTGACTTAGGTGTTTTTAAATTTCATTTGGCAGAAATGGGAATCTTTAACTTTCCTTTTATCTGGCATTTTAACACTTATATCGCAGCATGGCTGAAATTTTTTCTAGCTATTGTAATTGTTTCAATGATGGCAAATGAATACAGCTACGGTACATTGAAACAAAACTTAATTGATGGTTTAAGCAAAAAAGAGTTCATTTTATCTAAGTTTCTTACGGTTGTACTTTTTGCATTATGCTCTACCATTTTTGTTTTTGTAATGAGTTTATTGCTTGGATTAAGTTTTTCATCGTACACTGAATTTGATGTCATTTTCATGGATTTAGATTATTTGCTTGCCTTTTTTGTAAAACTAGTTGGATTCTTTTCTTTCTGTTTGTTTTTAGGAATCTTGGTAAAACGATCTGCATTTGCTTTGGGATTTTTATTAGTCTGGAGTATTCTTGAAGGTATCGCAAAAGGTTTATTAGTTTTCAAACTATTTCCTGAAAGCACAACAGGATATACTATAATGAAGTTTTTCCCGCTGGAAGCGATGTCAAATTTAATTATAGAACCCTTTTCAAGACTTTCAGTTATCAAAAATATCGGAGCTCAAATGGGCGTAAATGATGTTAAAGATTATAGCGTAAGTTATACTTCGATATTGATTGTTTTAATCTGGACTTTCTTGTTTATATACTTTTCTTACAAACTATTAAAAAATCGAGATTTATAGTATATTTGTTATACTATGATTCCAGTAAAACGTTTTTTATTTATTCTATTTTTATGCTGTTTATCTGCAAAGATGAATGCGCAGGTAATCACTATTGACGACACAAAAACACCAACACAGTTAATTGAAAATATCTTAATTAATAGTTCTTGTGCCAATGCCTCGAATTCGACAGGTCGCGGCGATACTTTTAGACTTGGAAAACAGAGTTTTGCTTATTTTAACAGTAACGGAAGCAGTTTCCCTTTTAGAGAAGGAATCGTTTTAGCCACTTCAACAGCTCAAAGTGCAATCGGCCCCTTTGTTAGTAACCCAAATGATGGTTCTGATGATAGTATTTCATGGGGTCGTGACACCGATTTGGATCAAACACTTGGTATTAATTCAATAAATACAACGGTTCTGGAATTCGATTTTATTGCGAACACAAGTTCCTTGAGCTTTAATTATATTTTTGCTTCTAATGAATATCAATATGATTTTCCATGCAGATATTCTGATGGATTTGCTTTCTTAATCAAAGAAGCTGGAACTGCTGATCCTTATAAAAATTTAGCAGTAATACCTAATACAAATACGCCGGTTTCTTCTGTAAATATTCATCCAAAAATTGATCCGGGATCAAGTGTTGGAGGCATTAGTTATCCTGGTTGTGCAGCTTCAAATGAAAGTTACTTTAACGGGCGAAATACAAATACAAGTCCAATAAATTTTGCTGGACAAACTGTCGTAATGACTGCTAGCAGTATAGTAACTGCAGGAAAAAAATATCATGTAAAACTTGTAATAGGCGATGCTGACGTTAGATATCAAACTTCAGCAATTTTCCTTGAAGCAGGAAGTTTTGCTTCTAAAATTGTTCTTGGCGAAGATCGCACAATTGCAAATAATAATCCTGCCTGTTTTGGAGAAAGAATTACTTTAGACAGTAAACTATCAGCCGCTGATTATACTTTTAAATGGTATAAAAAAGACAATCCTGCTATTACTTTAGGTTCGGGTTCAACTTATGAAGTTACAGACGCAGGAAATTATGTAGTTGAAGCCACTGTAATAAGTACAACGTGCATATTATCTGGAGAGATAAAAATAGACTATGCTTCAGAAATCCAGTCAACAGATACCTCTTTACTGCAATGTGATGATAATACAGACGGGATTTCGATTTTTGATTTAAGCAAAGTAAACAATATTGTAAAAAATAATGTTGCTTCGATTTTAAATGAAGGCTTTTATGAAACACTGACTGATGCTCAGAACAAAACAAATAAAATTGCAGTACCAAACCGATATGTAAATAATGCACCAAATCAAATTGTTTACGCCCGTCTTGAAAATCAATTTGGCTGTTCTAAAATTGCCGAAGTAACTTTAGAGATTGCAAATACATCTATGGCTGATCCAAATCCAATAAGCATTTGTGACCAAGATCAAATTCAAGATGGATTTTATCAATTTGATTTAGATAGAGATGTTACACAACAGCTTGGTCTTATGGCTGGACTAACAGTTAATTACTATGCAACCGCAAATGATGCTGTAACAGAAACAAATCAGCTGCCAAATATTTTTAAAAACACAACTGCATTCAATCAAACTATTTATGGCAGAGTTGTAAATGGACCAGATTGTTACGACATTATTCCAGTTCCTCTTGTGGTAAACACATTTGACCCGCCAAATTTTGAAAATGAATCTATTTTTCTATGTAAAAATAGTGATGTGACACTAACTGTAGATTCTGGTTTTAGCAGTTATTCTTGGAATACGGCACCGGGAAACACCACAAATTCATTAACTGTTACTGCTCCGGGAGATTACGCTGTAACTGTAACAAATGCAAATGGCTGTAAAAGAACTAAAACCTTCAAAGTTATTTTATCAGAACCTGCAACATTGACAGGAGCGACTGTAAAAGATTTTTCAGGAAACGATAATTCAGTTTTGTTAGAATATACTGGAGTTGGAGACTACGAATTCTCATTAGACGGTGTTACGTTTCAAGATGATCCGTTATTTACCAGAGTAGCTGCCGGCACTTATAATGCTGTTGCCAGAGACAAAAATGGCTGCGGATTATCAAGCAATATTACTATATATGTATTAGATTATCCAAGATTTTTCACACCAAACGGAGACGGATATAATGATTTATGGTTTATCAATGACATCGAACATCTTCCTAATTTTAAAATTTATTTTTTTGATCGCTACGGAAAATTACTAAAAGAAATGAATCAAAACAGCATTGGATGGAATGGAATTTTTAATGGCCAGCAGCTTCCATCTGATGATTACTGGTTTACTTTGACTTTTGTAAACGGCAAAAGCGTGAAAGGCCACTTTACTTTAAAAAGATAAAATATTAAAATCCATTACTTAAATTCCGAATTCAAATTGCTTAAAATTCGGATTTAGACCATAAAGAAAATCCCAAACTCCATAATGGAATTTGGGATTTTTTATATTGAAATTTAAAATTACTAAACTTTAAATCTTTTTCTATCAGTTTCAGTCAAATAGATTTTTCTTAAACGAATAGATTTTGGTGTAACCTCTACGTACTCATCTTTTTGAATATACTCTAAAGCTTCTTCAAGAGAGAAAATAATTGGAGGGATAATTCTAGCTTTTTCATCATTTCCAGATGAACGAACGTTAGATTGTTTTTTCTCCTTAGTTACGTTTACACACATATCATCACCACGTGAGTTTTCTCCAATTACCTGACCTTCGTAAATTTCAGCATTTGGTTCAACAAAAAACTTACCACGATCTTGTAATTTATCGATAGAATAAGGAATAGCTTTTCCTTTTTCCATAGAAATCAATGAACCTTTGTTACGTCCAGAAATTTCTCCTTTGTAAGGCTCATATCCAATAAAACGGTGTGACATAATAGCTTCACCAGCCGTAGCTGTAAGCAATTGATTTCTTAAACCAATAATTCCACGAGAAGGAATATTAAATTTAATGATCATACGCTCGCCTTTAGTCTCCATACTTAACATTTCACCTTTACGAACTGTTACGAATTCAACTGCTCTACCTGAAAGATTTTCTGGTAAATCGATTGTTAATTCCTCAATTGGCTCACATTTTTTACCATCAATTTCTTTGATAATAACTTGCGGCTGACCAATTTGTAACTCATAACCTTCTCTTCTCATTGTTTCAATAAGAACAGATAAGTGAAGTACTCCACGACCAAAAACCATGAATTTATCTGCAGAATCAGTTTCACCTAACTTCATAGCTAAGTTTTTCTCTAATTCTTTTGTCAATCTTTCTCTAATATGACGAGAAGTTACAAATTTACCTTCTTTACCAAAGAAAGGTGAATCATTAATTGTAAACAACATACTCATTGTAGGCTCATCAATAGCAATAGAAGCTAAACCTTCAGGGTTTTCGTTATCAGCAATAGTATCACCAATTTCAAAACCTTCAATACCAACTACAGCACAAATATCACCTGCAATTACTTCTGCAACTTTTTTACGTCCAAGACCTTCAAAAGTATGTAATTCTTTGATTCTTGATTTTGTAACAGTACCATCTCTCTTTACTAAAGATATTGCCATACCTTCTTTCAAAATACCTCTTTCTAAACGACCAATAGCAATACGCCCAGTAAAAGCAGAGAAATCTAAAGATGTAATTAACATTTGAGGAGTACCTTCAGAAACTTTAGGAGCTGGTACATTAGCAATAACCATGTCTAATAAAGGCTCAATGTTTTCTGTTTGGTTTTTCCAATCGTCAGACATCCAGTTGTTTTTAGCAGAACCGTAAACAGTTGGGAAATCTAACTGCTCTTCTGTAGCACCTAATTCAAACATTAAGTCAAAAACTTTTTCATGAACTTCTTCAGGAGTACAGTTTTCTTTATCAACTTTATTGATAACTACACAAGGCTTCAAACCTAAATCGATAGCTTTTTGTAATACAAAACGAGTTTGCGGCATTGGCCCCTCAAAGGCATCCACTAATAAACATACACCATCGGCCATGTTCAATACACGTTCTACTTCACCTCCAAAATCCGCGTGGCCAGGAGTATCGATAATATTGATTTTTGTTCCTTTATATTGAACAGAAACGTTTTTAGAAGTAATAGTAATACCTCTCTCACGCTCTAAATCGTTATTATCAAGAATTAAATCACCTGTATTTTCGTTGTCACGAAATAATTGACAGTGATACATAATTTTATCAACCAAAGTGGTCTTACCGTGATCGACGTGGGCAATAATTGCAATATTTCTAATAGATTCCATTTGTGTTTTTTAATGGGTGCAAAAGTACACTTTATTTTCTAAAAAAAAACGTTTCTGTGATAGTTTGCGTATATACAAGTAATTAGTTCATTAAATCAATGTTAAATTAGGCATCAAAATGAACTTTACTTATTGTTTAGTTATGGTTAATTTAACTATATTTGAGTAATGAAAAGTAAAACTCTCCTAATTACTCTTGTTTACGTTATCATATCACTAATTATGGCAACAGTGTGCCATAACCTACTCATTAAATACTTTTTTCAGTCAAAATATTCTTATTTATTTTATTTAAAGGACATTTTTCTTATCCTTACTACAGGACTTATTTTCAAATACATACTTACCAAAAATGAAAATAGAAATATTTCTATTTTTAAAAAATTAAAAAAAACAAATCAAGAAATTAAAGAATCTAACGAAAAATATGATATCGTTGCAAAAGCAACAAGCGATACTATTTGGGATTGGAAAATACAAGAAGACAGTATAAATTGGAACAAAGGAATTGAAGGCGTTTTTGGATATAACCCTGAAGAAGTTGGAAAAACTTCAAAATGGTGGTTTGACAAAATTCATCCTGAAGACAGCATTAGAATGTCTATTAAATTATACTCTTTTATTGAACAAAAAACAGAAAAATGGCAGGATCAATACCGTTTTAGATGCGCTGACGGAAGCTACAAGTATGTTTTAGACAGAGGTTTTTTACTAAAAGATGAAAACGGAAGAGCCATCAGAATGATTGGTGCCATACAAGATATCACTAAACAAAAAGAAGAAGAACAGCGATTAAAACTTTTAGAAACTGTAATCACACAATCAAAAGATTCAATTTTAATTACCGAAGCCAATTCTGTCGATCGAAAAATACCAAAAATAGTTTACGTTAATCCAGCTTTCTCTCAAATGTCTGGCTACCAATCAAATGAAATAATAGGAAAATCTCCAAATATTTTCAAAGGACCAAAATCAGACTCAGATGAACTAAAAAAACTCTTAAGAGCCATAAAAAATGAAGAAGAATGCTTGATAGAGACAATCAGTTATACTAAGAAAAAAGAAGAATACTGGGTACGCTTCTCTATGATTCCAATTTTCAACAATGAAGGCTTAATATCACACTGGATTTCTATTCAAAGAGATATTACCGACGAGAAGACATTGGAAACTGAAAAAGAACATTTAATTCGCGAATTAACTCAGAATAATAAAGACTTAAAACAATTCTCGTACATTACATCACATAATTTACGAGCTCCATTATCTAACTTAATCGGACTTTTAAATCTTATCGAAGATATTCCTATTGAAAACATTGAACTTCAAGAGATTTTAGGAGGCTTCACAAAATCAACTCATTTATTAAACGAGACTATTAATGATTTAGTAAAAGTCATAATCATAAAAGACAATCCTTCTATGCAAAAAGAAGAAGTTTCATTAAAAGAAGTTTTTGAAAATGTCTTCAGTCAACTTTCTTTTCAAATTGAATTACACAAGCCAATTATTAAATTGAAATTCGAAAAAGTTCCTTTACTAAATACAAACAAAGCTTACATCGAAAGTATTTTACTTAACCTGCTTACGAACTCAATAAAATACAAGTCTGAAAACCGTAAACTAAAAATATCAATAACTGCAGAACAAATTGATCAACAAGTTACATTAACCTTTAAAGACAATGGAATTGGAATAGATCTAGACCGAAATCGCGATAAGGTTTTTGGCCTTTACCAGAGATTTCACAACTATCCAGACAGTAAAGGATTAGGCTTATATCTTGTAAAATCTCAAGTAGAAACCATGGGAGGAACGATTAGTATTGAAAGCGAAGTTAACAAAGGCACAACATTTACGATAACATTTAAAAACTAAAACATCATGCTTGAGCAAATTTTATGCATTGACGACGACCCAATTACATTAATGTTATGCAAAAAAGTAATTTCAAAATCATCATTTTCACATGAAATTATCACTGCTCAAAATGGTGAAGAAGCACTACTCCATTTCAATACCTTAAAATACACCAACAATAAAAATAAAGTAAATAAAAAACCAGAATTGATTTTTTTAGATTTAAACATGCCTGTAATGAGCGGATGGGAATTTCTAGATCATTTTATTTCGGCTGACTATAAAGAATTCAACAGCGCAAAAGTCATAGTACTATCCTCTACAATTGATCCTGACGATTTAGCCAAAGCTAAAAAATACCCTATAATAATCGATTTCCTTTCGAAACCAATTACCCTAGCCATGTTAGAATATCTCAAAAAGAAAATAGACATCGCTTAAATCCTTACCACTACTAACCCCTAAGATCCAACAAAAAACATATTTAAAAAGTATGAAATTCAAAAATTCAACATTCAAGTAAAAACTGAATTTAAGATTTTCATTTTTAAACAACAAAAAAGTCCTCTAAAAGAGGACTTTTTTAATATTTAGGAAATTGTAATTAATTACAATTTAGCAACATGTTTCGTTAATTTAGACTTCAAGTTAGAAGCTTTATTATCATGAATGATGTTCTTTTTAGCTAATTTATCAATCATAGAAATTACAGTTGATAATTTTGCAGTAGCATCAGATTTATCAGTAGCTAATCTTAATGCTTTAATAGCGTTACGAGTAGTTTTGTGTTGATATCTGTTAAGAACTCTTCTTTTTTCGTTACTTCTGATTCTTTTTAATGCTGACTTATGATTTGCCATTTTTTTTAATTTTAGATGTAATAATTATTATAAATACTAGTTAAAAAAGAAAAACCTCCCACAATTGCAAAACAATCACTTTGGTTTTAACTAATAAAACAAAAACCGAGACACCAATTTTCATTTTACAAAACTTATTTACAACTAATTTTGTAGTCTGTAAGGGAATCGAACCCCTGTTACCAGGACGAAAGCCTGGAGTCCTAACCCCTAGACGAACAGACCAGCTCTCTTCTAAGTTTTCTTCAATTTAAAACAAATTGAAATTGTAGTCCGTGGGGGAATCGAACCCCCCTTACCAGGATGAAAACCTGGCGTCCTAACCGATAGACGAACGGACCAATACATCAAGTTAAATAACTTATTCGCAGAAAAAAAAGTAGTCCGTGGGGGAATCGAACCCCCCTTACCAGGATGAAAACCTGGCGTCCTAACCGATAGACGAACGGACCATGTATTTCTCTAATGCGGATGCAAAGATACATCTATTTTTTAGTTGCACAATAGCTGATGCAAAAATTTTTATTTTTTTTTAATACGCCTTAGCAAAAAGCACTCTTTTCGAAGATGGATTACCAGTAAACACACAGACTCCCCCCTCTTCAACAGCGTCTAAAGGAATACAACGAATCGTCGCTTTTGTCAAATCTTTTATCTTCTCTTCGGTCGCTGCAGTACCATCCCAATGAGCAGAAACAAATCCTCCTTTTCCTTCTAAAACTTCTTTAAATTCCTCAAAACTATTTACTTCCGTAATATGAGTATTTCGATACTCTAATGCCTTATTAAATAAATCCGTTTGAATCTGCTCAAGCAAGTCATTTACGTACTCAACAATTTTTTCACCAGCAACAACTTCTTTTGTCAAGTTATCACGTCTTGCAACTTCAAAAGTTCCGTTTTCTAAATCTTTCGGACCAACTGCAATTCTTACCGGAACACCTTTCAACTCCCACTCTGCAAATTTAAATCCAGGTTTTTGAGTTGTTCTATCATCATATTTCACAGAAATCTTAAGCTTTCTTAACTTAGCCGTTAACTCATTAACTGCCGCTGTAATTTCAGCCAACTGCTCATCTGTTTTGTGAATTGGAACAATCACCACTTGTATTGGTGCTAAATTAGGAGGAAGCACTAATCCTTGATCATCTGAATGCGTCATAACCAAAGCCCCCATCAAACGAGTAGAAACCCCCCAAGAAGTTCCCCACACGTGTTCTTGCTTTCCTTCGGCATTTGCAAACTTTACATCAAAAGCTTTCGCAAAATTCTGTCCCAAAAAGTGAGACGTTCCAGCTTGTAAAGCTTTTCCATCCTGCATCAATGCTTCAATGCAATATGTTTCATCCGCACCTGCAAAACGCTCTGTTTCGGTTTTAAAACCTTTTACAACTGGAATTGCCATGAAGTTTTCAGCAAAATCAGCATAAACATTCATCATTTTCTCAGATTCTTCTAGAGCTTCTTCTTTTGTCGCATGAGCCGTATGCCCTTCCTGCCACAAAAACTCTGCAGTTCTCAAAAACAAACGCGTACGCATTTCCCAGCGAACTACATTTGCCCACTGATTAATTAACAACGGTAAATCTCTATAAGATTGCACCCATCCTTTATATGTAGACCAAATAATTGCTTCACTCGTAGGACGAACAATAAGTTCTTCTTCTAATTTAGCATTTGGATCAACCATTAATTTCCCTGGTTTATCAGGATCATTCTTTAATCTATAATGCGTAACAATAGCACATTCTTTTGCAAATCCTTCTGCATTTTTTTCCTCAGCCTCAAACATGCTTTTAGGAACAAACAGAGGAAAGTAAGCATTTTGATGTCCTGTTTCCTTAAACATTCGATCTAACTCAGCCTGCATTTTTTCCCAAATCGCATAACCGTATGGTTTGATTACCATACAGCCTCTAACTCCTGAATTTTCAGCTAGATCCGCTTTCACAACCAGCTCGTTATACCATTTCGAATAATCTTCTGATCTTGTAGTGAGGTTCTTACTCATATTATATAGTTTGGCACAAATTTTGTTTTAATTATTTTAACTAAATAGTTTGACAAAACTAACTATTTTTGTAATGTGCAACAATAAAAAACACCACAGATATGAAAACTTATATTACTCTACGTCAAAACTCAAGTCATTTTTACTTAATTGGACTATTGAGTTTTCTGCTTGCGTCATGTGGTTCTTACCAAAACACATCTTATAATGATAATGACGGAGTCTATGGTAATTCCAGTACTAGATACGTTCAAACAAACACATCTAACGCAAACAACCAATACAAAGATTATTTCAGATCTCTTCAAGACGACAACCAGCCTACGGAAATCTTTACAGATGTAGACAGCTACGGAAACTACTCTCAAAACGACAGCACACAAGTTGCCGCAAATGTTTATCCAGCATGGGGAAGCAGTCCATCTGAAGTTTCTGTAAATGTATATTCTGACCCAACATGGTCACTTGGATTTGGTTTTGGTTTTGGATATCCATACTATGGCGGATACTGGGGATACCCAGGTTACGCTTGGGGCTACCCAGGATACTGGGGACCTGGATGGGGCTATCCTGGATGGGGTTACCCTGGATATTGGGGACCACGTTATTACGGAAACTATTCTTATAATTACGGAAGAAGAGGTTCTGCAGCATACTACGGAAGCGGCAGAAACTATAGCTCAAACAGAGATTTTTCATCCGGAAGAAACTATTCTTCAAACAGAAATTATACTGACAGAAGTTTCAACAACCGAAGTTATAACAACAGAAGCTATACAACAGACAGAAACTACACAAACAGAACAAACGGCTATTCTGACTACAGAAGAAGCTCTAGTACAAACGGTAGAAACTACACTACAAGCCCAACGTTTACAAATAGAAGAAGTACAACACAAGGACAAAGTAACAGCTATGATTATTCAAACAGAAGATCAAGCTCTACAACCAATAGAAGCTACAACAACACCAATAGCAGCCCATCTAGAACTTACTCTCCTAGCCCATCGCGTTCAATGAACAGCAGTGGCGGAAGCATGAGATCATCTGGCGGCGGTGGCGGTGGCGGAAGATCTTATGGCGGAGGCGGAGGAGGAAGAAGATAACCTCCTTCTCCTTTTACCAATCTAAAATCACACAAAAACGTACCAAAATGAAAAAAATATTTTTCCTATTAATTACAGGACTAGCTGCCAGTATCTTACATTCTCAGGAAGTTTCTGACGCTTTACGCTTTTCACAAGACAACTTAACTGGAACAGCGCGATTTAGAGCAATGAGCGGGGCATTTGGAGCTTTAGGAGGCGACTTATCTTCTATTAGCGTTAACCCTGCGGGATCTGCTATTTTCATAAACAACCAGATGGGAGTAACTTTTAGCAATCAAAATATTAAAAACAACTCTAATTACTTTGGAACTCAAACTTCAGACAAAGACAATTCATTTATCCTAAATCAAGTGGGCGCGATCTTTGTTTTTAATGACAGAAACCCAAACAACAATTGGAAAAAAATTGCCATTGGAGCAACCTATGAAAACACTAACAATTTCAACAACAATGTTTTCTCAGCTGGAACAAATCCAACTAATTCTATAGACAACTATTTTCTAACTTATGCAAACGGAATTCCACTAGGAGACATCACTGGAATACCTTATAAAAATCAGTTTTACGATGAGCAGCAAGCCTATTTTGGGTATTATGGTTTTGTCATAAACCCTGTAAATCCATTAGACAAAAACAATACTCAATACACTTCTAATGTTCCTGCAGGCGGAAACTACTATCACGAAAACGAAATTTACGCTAGAGGATACAACAGTAAATTAAGTTTCAACATTTCAACTTCTTACAAGGATCGTATTTATTTTGGAGCAAATTTAAACGCACATATTACTGATTATAGAAGATCGAGCAGCTTTTACGAAGACAATTCAAACCCATTAGAACCTACTGAAACAATTTCTAATCTGCGTTTCAACAACGAACTTTACACATACGGAAATGGATTCTCTTTTCAACTTGGTGCAATTGCTAAAGTAACTGATTCTTTCAGACTTGGATTAGCCTACGAATCAAATACTTGGTACGAACTTTATGATGAAGTTTCTCAAAGTCTTCACACTACTACACAAGCTGCAAATGGACCTGAGAAGTACGCAGATATAAATCCTAAAATCATCAATGTTTACGAATCATACACTTTACAAACTCCTGGCAAAACAACTTTTAGTGCAGCGTATATATTCGGAAAATCAGGTTTAATCAGTGTTGATTATGCTATTAAAGATTATGGAAACACAAAATACAAACCTACTAACGATCCAGGCTTTAGAGGTGTAAATAATGAAATCAGCAATCAGCTGACTAATAATGGAGAATTAAGAGTTGGAGCTGAATACAAAATAAACCAATTGAGCTTAAGAGGCGGATACAGATACGAAGGAAGCCCTTATAAAAACAAAACTACTATTGGAGATTTAAACAGTTATTCTGGTGGATTAGGTTATAATTTTGGAGGCACAAAATTAGACTTAGCTTATTCTTATGCTGAAAGAAAATCAAACCAAGGTTTCTTTTCGAAAGGTTTTACTGATGGCGCCAACATCACATCAAAACTTAACAATGTCACATTAACTTTATTATTTGAATTGTAATTTAAAAATAAACCGAATAATAAAACTTCCGTCAGGTTATTGCTTGACGGATTTTTTTTTACTTCAGACAAAAGAAGCCTATTTCAACAGGAAAAAACACAGCATAAAGCGCAATTCGCTTCACAAAAAACACCTAAATAGAACTGAAACAAGCGCTGTTTGAATAAAAAAGTGTAATTTTGCACTCCAATTTATAAAAGTATGAGAACCAAGTCTTTAAAAAAGAACAAAATTAACGTAATCACTCTTGGGTGTTCAAAAAATGTATATGATAGTGAAGTGCTTATGGGACAACTTCGTGCAAACGGTAAAGAAGTTACTCATGAAGCCACTAAGGATGAAGGAAACATTATTGTAATTAACACTTGCGGGTTTATTGATAATGCAAAAGCAGAATCAGTTAATATGATTTTGGAATATGCTGATAAAAAAGACAAAGGATTAGTTGATAAAGTTTTTGTAACTGGATGTTTATCGGAACGTTACAGACCAGATTTAGAAAAAGAAATCCCGAATGTAGATCAATATTTTGGCACAACTGAATTACCTCAGCTGTTAAAAGCTTTAGGAGCCGATTATAAACATGAATTATTAGGGGAAAGATTAACAACAACTCCTAAAAATTATGCATATTTAAAAATTGCCGAAGGCTGCGACAGACCTTGCAGTTTTTGTGCTATTCCGCTGATGCGTGGATCACATATTTCACAACCAATTGAAAAATTAGTTAAAGAAGCACAAGGTTTAGCAAAAAATGGCGTTAAAGAATTAATACTAATCGCTCAAGACTTAACATATTACGGTTTAGACCTTTACAAAAAGAGAAATCTTGCCGAATTATTAGAAGAATTGGCAAAAGTTGAAGGCATTGAATGGATTCGTTTGCATTATGCTTATCCTACTGGTTTCCCGATGGATGTTTTGGAATTAATGAAACGCGAACCTAAAATTTGTAATTATATTGATATTCCATTACAGCATATTTCAGATTCTATTTTAAAATCAATGCGTCGTGGTACAACACAAGCTAAAACAACTCAATTATTAAAAGATTTCAGAGCTGCTGTTCCAGGAATGGCAATTAGAACAACTTTAATCGTTGGATATCCAGGTGAAACTCAGGAAGATTTTGAAATTTTGAAAGGTTTTGTTCAGGAAATGAAATTTGACAGAATGGGATGTTTTGCTTATTCTCATGAAGAAAACACGCATGCATATTTATTAGAAGATGATGTTCCAGACGACGTGAAACAAGCAAGAGCTAATGAAATTATGGAATTACAGTCTCAAATTTCATGGGATTTAAATCAAGAAAAAGTAGGACAAGTTTATAAATGTATTATCGACAGAAAAGAAGGTGCACATTTTGTAGGAAGAACGGAATTTGACAGCCCTGATGTTGACAATGAAGTTTTAATAGATGCATCTAAACATTATGTAAAAACAGGAGAATTTGTTAATATACGCATAATTGAAGCTACAGAATTTGATTTATACGGAGAACCTGCTTAAATTTACCTAAATAATTATCAATTTTAGATAAAACCTTTTTATATGAAACCTACACAATCTTTATTTCTTTTGGTTTTCACCATATTCTGTTTCAATTCTGTTTCAGCTCAATACGGAAACGGATATAATAATGGCTATGGAAATGGTTACGGAAACGGTTATGGAAATGGCTACGGACGAGGCGGCGGAATGGGAATGGACAGAAGTATGATGCAAGGTCCACAAAGCACCCCAAGCAAACCTAAAGAAGTTCCTGTAGAAGAAACTGCTTCACTAATTGTTGAGCAAATGAAACCAGCTGTTAACTTAGATGAATTGCAAGTAATTGCAATAACAAATGTTTTAGCAGACAGTATGAGAGAGCAAGGTATTCTTTTAAAAAATGAAAGCAGCAGTCAAGATGTAAAGATTGAACAAATAAAAGCTTTAAGAGACAGTACAAATAAAAAAATAGCTGCTTTTTTAAATCCTGATCAAGTTACAAAGTACACTACTTTCATGGAAAACTTTAAAGAGATCAAAAAACCTTCTAAATCAAAAAAGAAAAAAGATTCAAAAGATAACAAAGAAAAAGAAGAAGATAAACCTGTAGAAAAAGCGCAAGAATAATTGCTCATCCTTCATCATAAAATGCAACTAACCATGGCAAAAAAACATTTTTGTTATCTATTTTTAGCAATTATAATTACTTCTTGCTCAACAAACCCATACAAGAATACCGAAAAAGTTTATGATCAACAGCTTAAAACACTGGAGAATCAAATTACAAGCAAGGAACCACAATCTATTCCGCCAATAACACCCGTAATCATTGATACTTCGTATGCTGCTCAACTAGGCATCATTAAAGATACTTTATCAAAAACCGGATCTACTGCTTTACAAAATGGAATAAATACAGAATGGGTTGGTACGGTAAACTTCAATTTAAGAAAACCCAGCTTTATTATTATTCATCACACTGCTCAAGATTCACTTCAGCAAACGATAAATACGTTTACAAAAGTTAAAACACAAGTAAGCGCACACTATATTATTTCTGAAAACGGAAAAGTAGTTCAAATGCTAAACGATTATTTAAGAGCTTGGCACGCAGGAAATGCTACTTGGGGGAAAAATACTGATTTGAATTCGACTTCAATTGGGATCGAACTTGACAACAATGGATTCAAACCGTTTACGGAAGCTCAAATTAGCAGTTTAGTTGCTCTTTTAACAAAGCTTAAAAAAGATTACAATATTCCAACTCAAAACATATTAGGACATGCAGATATTGCTCCTGGCAGAAAACAAGACCCAAGTGCATTGTTTCCTTGGAAAACTTTAGCTGAAAAAGGTTTTGGAATTTGGCCGGATGCTGTATTAGAAGAAGCCCCTTTTGACTTTAAAATAGAGCCTGCACTAAGAATAATAGGATATAATACTAAAAATCTTTCGGCGGCTATTATGGCATTTAAACTGCATTATATCCAAACTGATGTGACTGCCACTTTAGACCGAAAAACAATAGACACTATTTATTCGATTTATAAAAAACAAGTTCAATAAATAGTATTCACAAAATACAAAAGCGCATTTCTACAATTTTAGAAATGCGCTTTTTTTATTTCTTTTATTCGTCATTATTCGCCAGCATTAAAACAATTAGCAAAACTTAAAAATGAGTTTAAATACAGATTAGAAGTCCTCATACTATGTACTTTCTTAATTACTTATAATTAACGTACTGCGATAAAACATCAAATAAAGCATGTACAACTTTTTCAATTCTTTGATCTGCAGTAAAAGGGAAAGACATCCAAATAAAAAAGCTGCCAAAACATTAATATGTTTCGACAGCTCCAAAAAAAAAAAAAAATATCAATCTTTATCTCTAGAAAGAGTATGTTGTTGCAAGGAGAGCGTAGAATGATCCGCCAGTTGGAGCAGCATCTTTATCTAAAAAGATATCCTCTGACGCAGCATCGTATCTTATCTCTGGAATAATAGTTAGTTTTCCAACTTTATAATTTAAAGAAGCAGTATTAGCAAAAACATTTGATCCTGTAAGAGTTCCCAAACTTGGAGCAGCACTTTTCGCATCAAAATATTCCATTCTATAAGCTAAAAGTAATGATGGAGAAAATGCATAGTTTGCATAACCTACTAAAGAAAACCACTCACCATCATCTACACTTGAAATATCATTTGTAGTTTTAGCGTAAGTTGCATTAAACCCAAGTCCAAAGCTGTCACTTATTGTTTTTGACGCAACAAAATCAAATTGTGTTTTATTCTCTAAAGAAGATGGATTACTGCTTCCTGAAGTAAAATTCAAATAAGCACTTCCAGTTTCACCAATATAACCCAATTGGCCTATATAAGTTTTTTGAGTAGAACCTGCGTCCATTGCCGATTTAAAATCAGTAGGATTTGTTATACCAAACATCGCTGTAAACTTTCCTGAAGTATATTGTGCTTTTACACCAGTATTAAAAAATGGACCATAAGAAAAAGCATAAGACATACTGTAGTTTTTATTATCGACAGCATCTAAAACTTCGTATCCAATATGAGTTCCAAAACTACCTGCTACCACTTTAAATTTATCTGTGATTTGGTAAGTAAAAAACAATTGTTTTATCAAAAATTTTGCTGTTATATCTTTATCAGTTGTTTCATTGTAGGAGAACTCTCCTGCTCTTTTTCCAAATCCTAAGTCGACAAAAACAGAAGCTTTTCCAAATGTATGCCCCGCCTCTATCGACGCCATTCCTAATTCAAACGAATCCTGTGAGTTGGTAAAGCTCGTTAATCCGTTCATTTGTTTCGAAAAATCATATTTATAGTAAGCATCTGCAGACCCTCCCCAAGTTGTTGCCGGCGAAGTTTTCGTTTCATCATCTTGGGCAAAAGCAAAAGAACTCGTTAACGTCGCGGCTAAAATGTAAAATACTTTTTTCATGTGTTAATTGGTTTTTAGTTATTAATTGATTTTGGTTAGTTAATCTTTTATATATCTATTTAATAGTATAAGTCATTTTTAAAACCCTGAATCTGCCTCTAAAACCTCCTCATTTTCATTAGCGAATTTATTAACTTTTGTATGAGTAGAATAATTGAAAACTACTTTTTTGGCTTTTTAAACGAAGAATTACGGATTACAAAAATTAAAACATCAATAATCATTATTTGACATTTATAAGGTTTCGTTTTTAAAAATTCAACAACCACATTTCACAAATTACAACGAAAAAACAATAGCAAAAATCAAAAACATTAAAAATTAAACACAAAAAACAACAATTTTAAACACAAAAAAGCAATTATACCCATTAAAAAATAGGGGTGTTCAAAAAATAATCAAAAACAAGAATAAAAAGTCATTTTTATAAAACAACACAATAGATCAAAAACAAATCGTAAAAATTCCTACAAAATCAAAAGACTTTAATACTTAAAAAAAACACTTTTAAAAGACCAAATCTCCTTTAAAAACAAAAAACCTGTCCAAGATTTGAACAGGTTTTCACATCGCAAAAAACAACTTTATTCTTAGCTATTATACTTATTTAAATTTCACTCCATTTTATTCCATGCTCTTTGTCTCTGCAAAAAACAGAAACAGTATTAAAACGAAAAGTCTTCAAAACTTAAACAGCAACAACGGAAATACAATTAAACAAAGTAGATCATATTATACCAATAACCAAAAACGCACTGCTATTGCAGTGCGTTTTACTTTTATCTAAATTAAATATTTTTCTATGCTAGTATTTTTTCAATGGCATTCAATTCATCAGATGTAAATTCTAATTTTTGCAAACAATCTATATTATTGTTTAATTGTTTTACTGAACTCGCACCAATCAAAACAGACGTAATTCGTTTGTCTTTTTGCAGCCAAGCCAATGCCATCTGTGCCAAAGATTGATTTCTGTTTTTAGCAATTTCATTTAATTGGATCAGTTTTTGAATACGTTCCTGTGTAACCTCATCTTCCTTCAAATGTCCGTTTGGATTGTGGGCTCTAGAATTTTCAGGGATTCCGTTTAAATATTTGTCCGTTAAAAGTCCTTGTGCCAAAGGTGAAAATGCAATACAGCCTACTCCTTTCTCTTCTAAAACATCCAACAATCCATTTTCAACCCAGCGTTCTAACATGGAGTATTTTGTTTGATGAATTAAACATGGTGTGCCTAATTGCTTTAAAACATCGACCGCTGCACGAGTTTGCTCTGCCGAATAATTACTAATTCCAACATAAAGTGCTTTCCCGCTCCTTACAGCATAATCAAGCGCCATCATTGTTTCTTCAATTGGTGTTTCAGGATCTGGACGATGCGAATAAAAAATATCTACATAATCAACTTTCATCCTTTTCAAACTTTGATCTAAACTTGACAACAAATATTTTCTAGACCCCCAATCACCATAAGGTCCATCCCACATCGTATAACCTGCTTTTGTCGAAATGATAATCTCATCACGCAAATTCCCTTGAAAGTTATGCCACAAAATTTTACCAAAATTTGTTTCAGCAGAACCCGGAACCGGTCCGTAATTATTAGCCAAATCATAGTGTGTAATTCCTTTATCGAAAGCTTCTACGGCGATGCTTTCAGCATTTTCAAAATTATCTACCGACCCAAAGTTATGCCATAATCCTAAGGAAATTTCAGGCAGCAATAAACCGCTTTTTCCACATCTGTTGTATTTCATTATTCAAAATTGAAATTAAAAATTCTATCAAATAAACTTAAAAAACTTTTAAACCCTTTTAAGTTTAACCATCGAAAGATACTTATTTTTTTATTTCGACTCAAAAAACAAACGCGACAGATTTACAAAAATCTGTCGCGTTTGTTTTATCCTTAAGAATTAAGATTTTCTTAATGCATATCGTGTATTCTCTTTAATTTGAAAGAAAAATAAATATAAAAAATTCCAAGAGCAATAAAAGCAAAAGCTGTCCAATACACTAAAGAAAGCCCGGCAAAAACAGGATTCCATAATAACACAAACGAAAATATAGTTCCGAGTATTCCTAGAATCAAAAGATTTCCCCAATCAGAAACTGCATAACTCTTTAAATTAAAAGCAATAACTATAGCCATTATAGAACGAAATAGAATTACAAAACCCACATAAAGCGGCAGCAGAGTAATTGAAATCAGCGGATTAATAACCAACAATATTCCCACTACTAAACCTATAATCCCTGATGCTAATGTCCATCCCCAATTGTCAATTTTCTTTCTGTTTGAAAGAGCAAAAATGATTTCAAAAATTCCGCTTCCCAAAAACGAAACACTAAAAAGAAATGCAAGAGTTAAATAAGCTGCCAACGGTGTCATAAATGACCAAATTCCGATTCCAACAAACAGTAATCCTACCAATAAAGGAATATACCAGTAATCAATAGCTTTTTTTACTTTTTTAAATAAAGAATTTTCCATAAGTATACTTTTAAAATCGTGCCTACTCTATAAAGTTTTCAGCTTACCTTTAAAAATCAACGCTATAAAAACTACTTTTCAGATTTTCTTATATCGTTGTTTCTCAAAGATATAAATAAAAAACTGACAAATAAGTATAATTCACTGCCAGTTTCAACTTCATCATAGCTTTCAAAAAACAAACAACGAATTCATTCTAATTCCTTAAATCTGCAAAAAACCTTTAAATTTCTTCTACTCTGTAATAAAACAAGAAGCTGGCAGATTTGCTTCATTAAACAGGTCAGATTGTATTGTATTTCCCCAAGCAAACCTCGCTTTCATAGGACTCTCCACTTTTTTGCATACCAAAACAACTTGATTGTTTTTAATTGATGCTTCGGCAAAATAGAAAACTCCATCAGCATCAGCGACTTCAAATTGTTTCGAATTTTCATTCTTGAAATACAACCCTTCAGCATAGTCAAAAAAAACTTCTATTGTATTTTTCTCCATTTTAATTTCTTTAAAAAGCGGCCCGTTAACTAAATCCGAATTGATTTTATACGTTTCAGCCAAGGCTAAATTTGCCAAGCGGATTCCAACTTCTTTTTTATTTTTTGGATGAATATCAATTACATCTGAAATGTCAGAAGTCAGAACCATTCCCGTTTTCGAAACTTCTTTTAGAATTTTTCTTTGAGAATTTCTAATTATAACATTAGAAAAGTTATTTGCTCCTGATTTAAAAGGAGTGATTTGTACGAAGTAAAAAGGAAATTCGTCATTCCATTTCTTTCTCCAAGAATCAATCAAAGCTGATAATGTCTTATCATAAACCAAAGAACCAACATTTGATTCTCCTTGATACCAAAGCGTTCCTGCAATTTTAAATCCTGTAAAAGGATGAATCATTGCATTGTAAGCGCGTCCAGGCAAATGTGGATCGTATTCTTGCTGATTTAATTTCTTAGCGTTTTCCAATAAAATTGGATCATTCTGCACGACTTCTTCCGGCATCCAAATCTCGGCAGGAGTTCCTCCCCAATTTGAAGAAATCAATCCGATTGGAATATTTTTTAAATCTTCCTGCAAGCGTTTAGCAAAGAAATAACCGATAGCACTAAAATTTCTCATGGTTTCTGGAGTCGATTCAACCCAATTTCCGGATAAATTATACTGCGGAGTTGCGGCTGTTGATTTTGGAACAGTATAAAAACGGATATTTTTATTTGCGGCATTCTGTGCTTCTTCCTCGCCGTCATCGATTCCCCAATTTACAGACATTTCCATATTTGATTGTCCTGAACAAAGCCAGACTTCACCAATCAAAATATTTTTTAAAACAACTTCACTATAACCTTTTATTGAAATTGTAAAAGGTCCGCCAGCTTCGGGTGTTTTAATATAAAGTTCCCATTTAGCCTGATTATCAGCAACAGTTTTATACTCTCGATTATTCCAACTCGAAACCAATTTGATTTCTTCTTTCGGATTTGCCCAGCCCCAAATTTTTATTTCTGAACTGCGCTGTAAAACCATATTATCACCAAAAATATTTGGTAGTGTAACGTTTGTCATCATAATATTGGGAATCATCTAAAATGAAACAAACTTATAAAACTAAATTGATTTACATATTTTATCATTCTTAAAAGTATTCTTTTGATTTACAAAATTTAGAGGCTATCTTTATCGATTAACTATTTCTTAGTCACAAAAAATGAAATCGCACCTTTTTACAGCTTTATTATCTATTCTTTTATTTTCTTCTTTTACTTTAAAAAAAAACGAGTCCAAAAGTGTTGTTTCTAATCCAAAAATACAAACAGAAATTAACCGAGATTCAATCATTGAATACGCTAAGAAAAACTTAGGTATACCATACAAATATGCCAGCAATGATCCTAAAAAAGGATTTGACTGTTCTGGTTTTGTGGGTTATATTTTTAAAAATTTCGGTATGACTTTACCAAGAAGTTCCAGCGGTTACAAAAATTTAGGAACTTCTTTAAAACCTGAAGAATTTAAAGTTGAAGATGTTTTAGTTTTTTATGGATACAAGAACAAAAATATAGTTGGCCACGTTGGAATAATATGTGAAGCAAACGGAATGCAGTCTAAATTTATTCACGCTTCATCTGGAAAAGCGCAAAAAGTTACCATTACAGCTTTGGATACAGAACATTATACAAAACGCTTTTATAAGTGTATTGATATCTTGACTAAATAATTTTTACTGCGAATTGCGCTGATTTATAGACCAAAATTTAGTTTTAAATCATCTGATTTACAGCTTGAATTTTTATATTTATTCTTATTCTTCTGTCAGTAGTTTTATCAAACTTTCATCTCTTTGATAAATATCTTTGTAAAAATTCATATTACCATCACGATCAACCCAAGCTGTAAAATATCCGATGTAAACAGGTATTTTATTTTTTAATGTGTACCAGCTTTCTTTGCCAGCGTGCATGGCTTTGTCTATTCTTGCAGGAGTCCATGAAGGATCTTGCTTTAATAATTCAATTGCCAGTTCACGAGGTTTTGCAACACGCACGCATCCATGGCTGAACGCTCTGCTTTCTCTTTCAAATAAACTTTTTGAAGGTGTATCATGCAGATAAATATTACTGGAATTCGGAAATAAAAACTTCACTAAACCTAATGAATTGTTTTTCCCAGGAAGCTGACGAACAGCACCATTATTCCATTCTAAATTTTTCTCTTTTAAATAATTTTTATTTTTGGCCATTCCCGGTTTTATCTCCTTATTGATAATACTTGTTGGGACGTTCCAATAAGGACTAAAAACAATATTGTTCATCATTCCGCTAAAAATAACCGTTTTTGTCATTGCTTTTCCTACTACAACAGCCGATGTAAAAGCAATTTTACCATCCCGAATTAAATACAATTTAAACTCTGGAATGTTCACCTCTAGATATTCTTTACCTTTTTCTAATTCTGGATCAATCCAGCGGCAGCGTTCCATGTTGGCAATTATCGTTTTAATTCTATCTGATACAGGAACATTCATTTCATCAATATGTTCTCGTAAGATTATATTTTTGGGAGATAAGCCATGATGCAATTCGTAATTTTTAATCGATTTTATTAAAACAGAATCGCATATTGCACTTTTCGTATCCTCTTTAATATCTTTTGTAATATAAAGTCTTTCTCTAATTTGAGCTATTACTTCAGACGAATCTCCTAATTTAAGATTTTTATAATTTTCATCTATTTCAATAGTTTTCCAGCCTCCTTTTTTTTCAATTTCTCTATATTCACGAAGAACATCACGCAGTTTATAATACTGACTGAACATTTTACTTTTTCTATCGTCGTTTATGGTAGATTTTTGAAAAATAGAATCCGAGAAAACCTGATAATTCATTTTTTTTCGAGGAAGAAGCCATTCTAAAGATCTAGTTGTTTTTTCATCAAAACCACGATATACTTTTTCTCCGTAATAAAAATACAAATTGGTTATCATCAAGTCAGTATTCACTTGCGACAACTTGTTATCGGCATTGCCTTCAAAAATAAAATTGAGTTCTTTGTATGGAAAATTAGCTTTTAAACCTTCATTATCTAATCCTTTGTATTTGTTATACAACGTGTTTCCAAACTCTACCACACCTTTATTATCAAGCCATAATTGTCTCGATTCCTTCTTTTTATATAAAGAAAGAACTTCTTCTTGAAAATTCTTTAATTTCGGATAGGTTTCGTAAAAATCAGCAATTGCAGTGCTGTCGATAGTAAGTTTAAGTTCAGGAACAACTGCCTTTGCTGTTTTTGTTTGATTTCCTTCTTTTTTATCCGCTTTAGAATTACAAGAAACAACAACTGCAAGAAGCATAACTGCAATAAAAGAATACCAAATTTTCATACTATTTTTTGTATAAAAATAGAAAAGTTTTACTGAAAACAAACCAATTGCAAAAAAATAAATTTCATTCTTTTTAATACTGCTTTTATAAAAAAAGTAACAGAATTGAAAACAAAAAAAACTCCAAATACTTAATGTATTTGGAGTATCCACTTTATATAACTAACCTCTAAAAATAAACTTATTTAAATAACAGTTCCTTTTAATGTAAGCACTTTTGGAGCTGTTTCAGCACTTGTTGTTACTGTAACTGTTTTTGTAAATCCTCCTTTGTTTGCAGCATTGTAAGTTGCAGTAACTTTTGCAGATTTACCAGGTAAAATTGGCTCTTTTGTATAATCTGTTGCAGTACAACCGCATGAACCTTTTACATCTGTGATTACTACAGCTGTTTTTCCTGTATTTTTAAATTCGTAAACAATCGCTTTTGGAGTACCTTGAGGTATCTGTCCAACATCTATTGTTTCTGCTTTCCAAACAATTGTTGAAGCTGCTTCAATTACTGTTGTTTCAGAAACTAATGATTGTACTGGTGCAATAGCTGAAAAAGACATTAAGCCTAAAGCCAAAGCAAGCATAGAAATTTTAATGATTCTCATAGTCAAATATTTTAAATGGTTTATAGTTCTAATTTTATATTTCAAAAGTAATCCAGACAAAAATAAATCGCTGTTAACCAGTTTCAAATCTTTGTTAACGACTTGTTAATAGCTGTTTTTAACTGTAATTTTGATTAATATTACACTTTTTTAAAGTCTCTTTTCTTGAAAATAAACAAACTAAATAGCATTATAATATTAGGATTGGTTGCCATAATCAGCATTTTGGTAGCGCAATTGCTTTGGACGAAAGAAGCTTTTACTATTGAACAAAAGAAACTCAACCAAAAAGCACATATTGCGTTGCTGGAAGTGGCAAAAAAACTATACGAAGGCACAAATCATGAAATGCCAACCCAGATTTCGGTTCAAAAAATTGCAAATGATTATTATATCGTAAATGTTGAGAATGATTTTGAACCTGATATTTTAGAATTCTACCTAAAATCTGAATTCAAAAAAATGAATATTACGACTGATTTTGAATACGCGATGTACAATTGTCAAAGCGACGAAATGGTTTATGGAAATTATATTTCACTATCACAAAAAGGTAAAGAGAAAAAAACGGTTCATTTTCCTAAACACAAAAATTTAGTTTATTATTTTGCTGTTCGTTTTCCCAATGAAACCAGCTATTTATTTAGCTCAATGCGATTTTGGTTCGTTCTTTCGATTGCCTTAATTTTAGTTTTACTAATTTACGTTTATTCTATTTTTACACTCTTACAGCAAAAAAAATATTCTGAGCTGCAGCGGGATTTCATTAACAATATGACTCATGAGTTTAAAACGCCTTTATCTTCCATTTTAATTGCCTCAAAATATCTGAGCGATCAAAATCCGATTAAGGAAAATAAAAAACTTCATACTTATACGGAGATCATTATCAACCAAAGCAATAAGTTGAATCACCATATCGAAAAGATTTTAAATATTGCCAAATCTGATTACAGACCTTTAGAATTAAAAAAGGAAACTGTCCTGATTGTTCCGATTATTGAAGAAGCAATTGAAAACATTCAGCTGAAATATCCTGAAGCGGTCATCAAAATCGAAACGCTTTCAAAGGAATATTTATTAGAAACAGATGTTTTTCATTTTTCTAATATCATCTATAATCTTTTAGATAACGCGGTAAAATACTGCAATAAAAAACCAGAAATCGCAGTTAGAATATCTGATGAAAAATCAATTTTAAGAATTGAAGTGATTGACAACGGAATTGGAATTTCTTCTAAAAAAATATCCTTTATATTTGATAAGTTTTATCGGGTTCAAAATGAAAAAAGCAATGAAGTTAATGGTTTTGGACTTGGTTTATATTATGTAAAAGAAATTTGCGGACTGCAAAACTGGAAAATAAAAGCCGAAAACAATGCAACAAACGGAGTTACTATAACTTTATCTATTCCTTATAAAAAATGAAACATTATAAAATACTTTATACCGAAGATGATGAAACATTAGCCTTTTTGACCAAGGATAATCTCGAACAAAACAATTACGAGGTTGTTCATTGTATTGATGGCAAGTCTGGCTTAGAAACTTTTAAGAAAGAGAGTTTTGACATTTGTATTTTTGATATTATGATGCCAAAAATGGATGGTTTTGAATTGGCTTCAGAAATAAGAAAAATAGATTTAGATGTGCCTATTATTTTTTTATCGGCAAAAACTTTAAAAGAAGATCGTATAAAAGGACTTCGTTTAGGAGCTGATGATTATTTGGTAAAGCCTTTTAGTATTGAAGAATTAATGCTTAAAATTGAAATTTTTCTAAAACGCTCTCAGCGAAATATCACGGTCGAGAAATCGATCTACGAAATTGGAAAATACCAATTCGATACTAAAAATTTCATTCTCTTTAATGATGGTGAAAAAATTGGACTTACACAACGTGAAGCCGAATTATTAAAGCTTTTTCTCGACAATAAAAACTCCGTATTAAAAAGAGAACAAATCCTAACCTCGCTTTGGGGAACTGATGATTATTTTATGGGACGCAGTCTTGATGTTTTTATTTCGCGGCTTCGTAAAATTCTATCAAATGAAAAAGGTATTTCGATCGAAAATCTTCACGGAATTGGTTTCAGATTTTCTATTGAATAAATTCCCTAAAATTCTGAATTTAAACGCTAACAATTTTATTAAAAACAAAGAGAAATCTATAAATTAAATTTGAAAAATCTTTGTATTTTTAATATCTAATTTTCCAGATATGAAAATACATCATTTGCGAAATGCGACTTTAGTTATTGAAACAGAGAAGCATGTAATTTTGGTTGATCCAATGTTAGGAAAAAGAAAAACGATTCCTCCATTTACAATCTTTCGATACAAACCAAAAAGAAATCCCTTGGTTTCTCTGCCTAAAAACAGCCGAGAAATTTTGAGCAGAGTAACTCATTGTTTAATTACTCATTTACATCCTGATCATATAGACAAAGCTGGTGAAGTCTTTTTAAGACGAAAAGGAATATCTGTTATTTGCAGCACAAAAGATGAAAAAGAGTTAACGAAAAGAGGACTTAACATTGTTCAAACTTTAAATTACTGGGAACCTCAATCTTTTTTAGATGGAAAGATTATTGGCATTCCGGCGCTTCATGGTTATGGTTTTGTTGCAAAATTAATGGGTAGCGTAATGGGATTTTACATCGAACTCGAAAATGAGAAATCTGTTTACATAAGCGCTGACACCATTTTCACCAATGATGTACAAAAAGCTCTCATAGAGTTAAAACCTGATATTGCAACTGTTGCCTGCGGAACTGCCAGATTAGATTTTGGACAGCCTTTATTAATGCGAATGAATGATATTTTGAAATTTACAACACTTGCTCCTGGAAATGTTTTTGCAAATCATCTTGAAGCTTTAAATCATTGTCCTACAACTCGTGAAGAACTGAAAACAGCTCTTGCTGAAAATAACCTTCTCTCTAAAACTGCAATTCCAAGCGATGGAACTTTTGTGGAATATTGATTTATAAAACTAATAGTCCAAACTCGCGTAAAGTGTTTACTGGTTTTGAATACCAAAACAATTCAAAATCTTCTAAATGAGTTTCAAAGTCATTTTTCACTTCTTGAAAAGTACAACTTTTAGAATTTGAAACTGAAATTTTAGTTAAAATTTCGATTAACCATTTACCTTCTTCATTACTGGTTTGAATAGTAAAACTTTGTTTTTTGTCATGAAAAGTAAGCGACATCATTTCCCAGCTTCTGCCTTTTTTAGATTTAGTAAAAATCTCCGTTGAAGGTTTTCCACCAAGCCAAACCACTTTTGCATTTGGCTTTGTACTGAAATCATTTTGCTCTTCAAGTGCATTAAATATAAAATCGGGATGAATTTTTGTCTTCGGAATTTTGAAATCAAACCAATCTTGAAGCTCGTAATCAAAACAAATTCCATGCATGAAATTAAAAAGTGATTTCTTTAACCCAAAACTAAATTTATCGTGATTGATTCCTGTTGAATCTGTGTATTCAATATCATTATTAGCAAAAGTTCCAATAGTTTCAGAAGCCTTAGTTACACCAAATTTTTCAGGATACAATCCAACAGGACTATGAGCCGTTAATGCAAACTGATGCCAAAATCCAGATTGCAAAACTCCCGCTTCAAACAACTGACGAACCATTTCAAGACTATCAACTGTTTCTTGGATCGTTTGTGTTGGATATCCATACATTAAATACGCATGAACCATAACTCCTGCTTCAGTAAAATTGCGGGTTACTTTTGCAACTTGCTCCACGGTTACACCTTTGTCTATTAATTTCAATAATCGGTCTGAAGCAACTTCTAAACCGCCTGAAACGGCAATACATCCAGAAGCTTTTAAAAGAAGACAAAGATCTTTAGAAAAACTTTTTTCAAATCTAATATTCGTCCACCATGTAACTGCAAGTTTTCGCTTTATTATTTCAAGCGCCAAAGCGCGCATTAAAGCTGGCGGCGCAGCTTCATCGACAAAATGAAAGCCATTTTGACCGGTCTGCAAAATCATCTCTTCCATTCGATCACAAAGTAAACTTGCCGCAACTGGCTCGTAAACTTTAATATAGTCTAATGAAATATCACAAAAAGTACATTTTCCCCAGTAACAGCCGTGTGCCATGGTAAGTTTATTCCAACGTCCATCGCTCCACATTCTGTGCATTGGATTCACAATTTCAATTACAGAAATGTATTTATCCAAAGGCAGATCTGAGTAATCTGGAGTTCCTACTTGTGATTGTTTATAATCGTGTTTTAAAGAGTTATTTTTATAAACTACTTCTCCGTTTTCTAGTAAAAATGTTCTTTTATAATGCTTCTCGTTCCTCGACTCCGCTCGGGATGACATATTTTCAATAAGTTCTTCTATTGGAACTTCGCCATCGTCTAAAGTGATGAAATCGAAAAATTCAAAAACACGTTTATCTGAAAGGGATCGCAGTTCTGTATTTGGGAAACCACCGCCCATTGAAATCTTAATTTCGGGATGATTTTGTTTTACCCATTGTGCACATCTAAATGCGCTGTATAAATTTCCTGGAAAAGGAACAGAAATCAAAAAGAAAGTAGGCTTTACAGTTTCAATTTTTTCTTTTAGAATAGAAATTAAAACAGAATCAATATAAGTTGGTTCTTGTTGTAAAGCATTGTACAATTCATCAAAAGAATTGGCGCTTCGACCTAAACGCTCTGCATATCGGCTGAAGCCAAAATTTTCGTCAACACATTCTACAATAAAATCCGAAATATCTTCAAGATATAAAGTCGCCAAATGTTTGGCTTTATCTTGAGTTCCCATTGTTCCAAAAGCCCAATCTAGTTCTTCCAACTGTGCAAAACGAGAAGCTTCGGGCAGAAAATCTTCCTGACAAATCTGCAAAGCCAAAGTTGGATTTTTTCCCTGCAAAAACTGAATGACAGCATCAATTGTTTTGATGTATTCATCCTGTAAAGCAAAAATACGCTTAGAGTTATCTGAGATATCAAAACTAGAAGTCTCAAACTTAAAACTTGAAGTTTTAAACAAATTATTTAATCCTTTCTTCGAAAACAATTCTAAAATCACATCAATACCCAAATCAGCCTGAACCGACTCGATATTTTTGGTATTCAAAAAACCTTTTATATAAGCCGTCGCCGGATACGGAGTATTCAGTTGTGTAAAAGGCGGCGTAATTACAAAAAGTTTCGTTTTCAAAGGGAATTATTTTTTGCAAAAATACGAGATATTTAGTGACTTTTATGGGAAAGATTTTATAAGCACACGTTTTAATTTTTTGATTTTGTTTTGTAAGATATTTAATTAATTTTACTGCTATCCAAAACAAACCTATGAAACACAAATTACTTTTGCTTTTTTTGTTTTTTTCTCTGTTAATGCGTGGTCAATGTTTTGATTGCGCAAAAGTTTACGCTGGCTGGATTGGGGGCGCCGTCTATGATTTAGAGAAAACAAGCAATGCAGTATACGTAACTATAGGAACACATATTTCTGGTGACAATAGAACAGATAAATCCGGATTATACAAGTATGATTTAAATTGTAACCTTATTTGGAAAAAAGAATTTCCTGATTATACAAGTGCCGATTATATATGCACTGACGACCAGGGAAATTCCTATGTTTTGGTAAAAGAACTTTTAGGTCAGAATTACAATTATGGAAGAGAACCATTTTTTCTTGATGGTTTAGAGTTTTATTTTGGTGTTACACTTTACAAATTGTCTCCAAACGGGAATATTGTTTGGAATCGTAAAATTGGTACAATAAACAATTTAGCAAAAAACGTTTACTACAATAATGGCTACATTTATGTCACCGGCTCATTTAACAATTCTATCAATATCAATAATCAAATTTTATTAAGTGATAATGCTTATTATGGACGAACTTTTGTTGCGAAATTTGATACTGAAGGAAATTTAATTGATGCTAAAAAATACGGATCTGGTTTGGACTTACTTAAGGCTTCCGAAATAGATAAAAATGGAAATATATATTTCGCTAAAACTGATCCAAACTCTACTACTTCTAGTATTTTCAAAGTAAATCCGAACTTAGAAATTGTGTGGAGCAAAGAGATTTCTAATAATGGTAATATTCCTAACAAGACTTCTTATAGACCTACAATATTGCATTACAACCCAATAAATGACAAATTATATCTATGGGGCTGCTTTGATAGAAAAGTAAATATCCTAAATACTGAATTTAATACAAACTCATTAAGGAACGATGTAAAACAATCTGTTTTAACAGAATTTAATCCTTCGAATGGAAACCTGGAACGCTTTAAACAAATTAATAATAATTCATTACTTGAATATCCCGGAGAAGGTAATCTTCGTTCAAGAAGTTTAAGCAAAGCATTTATGACTGAAAAAGATAATGAATTGTTTGTTTTAACCAGCTTTTCTGCCACAATGAACTTTCCTAATGCAAATATCACTTCAAGACCTAATAATGAAGAACTGGTACTTTTTAAAATGAATTTAAATACTTTTGAACCAGAATATATTTTAAAATCATCGTCGGGCACAAACATTAGCTTCACTTTTGATGCAGCGGGACCTATTCAATTTGACGGGGATGATCTTTTTCTCACTTCAAACTTTCAAAGTAAACCTCTAATAATTAATAATTCTACTATTTATGGGAACAGTGGAAATGGGGAAGAAAATGGATTACTTTATAAACTAAAATTCAATTCTTCTACTCCTAGAAAGGGTGAAATAATCGTTAAAAACACTTGTTTTAATAAAGCTGTTGATTTTGATGTAAAAGGCACCTTTGATTCTATAGAATGGAATTTTGATGACCCAGGGTCAAATAGTAATAATACAGCAACAATAAATACTCCACAACATCAATTTACTGTTATAGGAACATATAACATTTCTGCAACTATAAAATGTGGAAGCGAAACTCAAACCATATATAAGGAAATTACCATTACAAATGCTCCTAGTGATTTTACCTTAAATTCAATTTACTCTTGCGAAACAAATTCAGGATCTCATATTTCCAACTCTTTTGACACTTCAAACATACATACAACCGTCATAGGAAATCAATCTGATTTAATAGTAGAATATACCAATCAAAATGGGGTTTTATTACCTAGTCCTTTACCAAACCCTTATACAAATACAGTAAAAAAAGAAGAAATAATTACCGTAAAAAGCTACTTTAGAACAAATCCATCTTGTTTTGTAGAGCGAGATTTTAAACTAATTACAATTAATAAACCCGAAGTTCCTGCCTGCAACTCGCTGCAAGCCTTCTGCATTCAAGAAAATGCAACATTAGCCAATATTCAAATTACAGGAAATACTATAAAATGGTATAACGCCCTAACGGCTGGAACACTTTTATCAGATACAACTTTACTTCAAAATGGAATAACGTATTATGCATCGCAAACCATTAACGGCTGTGAAAGCGAAAGGACTCCTGTAACAATTACAATTCAAAATACTCTAGCACCAACAGCAACTGCAAATCAGCCTTTTTGTACAAGTCAAAATGCCACAATTGCCAATATTCAAGTCATCGGAACTTCAATAAAATGGTACGATGCATCAACTAATGGTTCTTTGTTAGCAGAAACAACAAATTTGATTAACGGAAAAACCTATTATGCTTCGCAAACAATTAATAATTGTGAAGGTCCGAGATTTGGAGTTACTGTTTCAATTGTAAATACACCTTCTGCTCCAACAGGAAACGGCAATCAGTCTTTTTGTAAAAACGAAAATGCAACCTTAAACAGTATTCAAATTTTAGGGCAGAATATAAAATGGTATGATACCAATATGTCTGCAGCCACTTTACCAAACACTACTTTATTAGAGGACAACAGAACGTACTACGCTTCTCAAACTATTGGATGCGAAAGTGATAGAACTCCTTTTTTAGTTAGAATTTACGACACCTCATTGCCAACAGGAAGCAGTAATCAACAATTTTGTATAGATGAAATTGCTACTATCGAAAATTTAAGTATAAATGGAACCAATATTAAATGGTATGATGCTGCAACAAGCGGAAATATTTTACTAGAAACCACTTTATTACAAAATGGTATTTATTATGCAACTCAAACATTAAATAACTGCGAAAGTCAGCGGCTTGCCATTACTGTAAAAATACAAGACACTCAAATTCCAATTGCTGATTCACCGCAAAAATTTTGTATTCAAAAAAATGCTGTAATAGATGATATTGATATTATTGGACAAAATATAAAATGGTACGAAAATACATCTTCAAATATAACTTTGGGTAAGTCAACAACTTTACAAAACGGAATCACCTATTACGCTTCACAAACTGTAAATAATTGTGAAAGTGACAAAGTACCTATTATCATCAATATACTTGAAGCAACAACTGGAGATTGTATCAATTTTGTTGATGAACTACCTTTTCCAAAATTCTTCACCCCAAACAATGATGGCTATAATGATTATTGGACAATTGATTTTGCTTATTTGGCGCCAAATACCGAAATCAAAATATTTGATCGTTACGGAAAATTCATAAAAGAACTAAATAGTAATACTGGCTGGGATGGAAATTATTTGGGACAACAACTCCCTACATCTGATTATTGGTTTATTGTTACCCGATTAAACGGAAAGAAATTTACAGGACATTTTAGTTTAAAAAGATAAATTCAATTACAAGTTCACATTGATTAAGAAATTGCAAATAAATATAAGCTCCTTTTTAATCAATGTAAACTTTAATTAGTAATGTGATATTATTTAATCTGCAATAAAACCCAGCTTGATATTTCTTCTAAAGCTATTGGAGAGAAAGTCTGTTCAATTTTTTCATATTCATCTGGCGAACCTGTTTTACACTCCTGAAACAAATGGTTTAAATTAGGTAAAATTTTAGCCGTGACTTTTTTATTTCCCGCTTTTGCTAAAGTCTTTTCTATAACTTGTAAATTAACTTCTGCCGGAACTTGCAAATCTTTACTTCCATTAAGCGCTAAAACCGGGCATTTTACTTTTGCTAAAGCAACTGCTGGATCCATTTTTATAAAAGTGTACCACCAATTACTTGTAATTTGGTTCGTCGCCGCTTTTGCTTGATTCTCATCAAATTTCGAATTAAAATAAGTGCTTACACTATTTTTGAAATTTTCATCATTTGCAGAAGAAGCCACAACAAGATCGTAAGCCCCTTTTAAAATCTCTTGTCTTTTTTTAATTTCCTCGTTAGACACACCGCTTTGTCTCTCTATTAATTCAGTTTGCAAAAGCAATAATGTGTCGCCGCGCAGACCAGGACCTGCCAATAAAACAATAAAATCGATATCTTTAGAATTTCCAGCTATAATAGGTGCAATTAGTCCACCTTCACTATGACCAATTAATCCAATTTTCTTTTTATCAATTTCTTTTCTTGTTTTTAAATAATCAACTCCAGCCTCAACGTCTTTTGAAAAATCAATCGTGGATGCTTTTGAAAAATCTCCCGTTGATTCGCCTGCACCACGATCATCAAAACGTAATACCGCAATGCCTTTTTTAGTCAAGTAATCCGCTAAAACGAGAAACGGTTTATGTCCCAAAAGTTCTTCATCTCTATTTTGTCTGCCGCTTCCTGTAATTAAGATCACAGCTGGAAAATTACCCTCTTTTTTAGGAAGAGACAAAGTTCCTGCTAAAACGACGTTATCTGTTTTATTCTCAAATTTAACCTCTTCAGTATAATATGGATAAGGCTTTTGCGATTCCTGAGGTCTTGCATAAACTTGTTTTTGAATAGTTTCCTTTGATAAATCCAGTTCTAAAGATTGTCCGCCCTGCGTAAATTTTCCAACAACAATATTATCTTTATTCAAGGCACCTTCATAAGAAATTTGAGCGCTTGGAATTTCCAATTTTAAAATCGAATTTTCAAAGGCAACTTTCCCCAAAGGAACTCCTGTAACTTTCTGATCCGGACTATCCATTGTCCCATTATATCCATTTTCTGTTTTGCTGACATGAAAAACCACTCTTAACTGTCCGTTCGGAACCTTCAAAAGTCCATTCCATTGTCCTGTAATTTCTTGCCCTTTCATTATAAAAGAAATTAAAGCTGTAATTAGAATAAGTATTGTTTTTAACATTTTTATTTGAATAAGTGAATGATTTAATTGATTTTCAACCGTTACAGTTTTTCTTCCTTTTTCTCTAATTGCTTGAATTTTATAAAAGAATATGCAATTGGTACAAATGCTAAAACAACTCCGATAGCAATGAAAGCTTTAGCGAAAACAGGACCTGAAAAAATAAGTGCTCCTAAAATGATAATAAGACCGCCAAAAAACCAAAGCTTACCTGCAAATACATGAGTAGCTTTCCAAACTTCAGGATTTTCTAAGGTCCATGGTGTTCTAATTCCAATAAAATAATTGGGTTGAATTACTTTAAAATAATTTCCTAATGCCATTAATAAAGCACCAATCAAAACGTACATTAAATTCGGATTTGAAAAAGTTTGATTTTTTGAGATGTATATTAAGAACAATGCAAGCAAAGACATAATCAAAACCAGAAAAAACTTCAATTGATAAAATTTAGAACCCATTAAAGAAATCCTTTTTTTAGGATCAAACTTTGCAGCAGCAATCGTAATAAGATACATTAAGCCCGGCAGCATAAAAACCAGTACAATCAAGAAAGATTTATTTCCCCAATCGTCAATTTGTCCATTAATATTCCAATGTATTGGAACTCTTTCGGGAAGACTGTTCCAAATCACACCTAAATACACAAAAGGAGCCAATACAATTCCAATAATTGGAAGCTCTTTTTTAAATTCTAAATTCATTTTTTATTTTTTAAAAGTTAATATCCATTGCAAGACATCCTCCATTATGGTGGTATTGATGGAATAAATGATGAATTGCCCTTTTTTTTCGGATGTAATTAAATCCGCTCGTCTTAAAATATCTAAATGATGCGAAATACTTGGTTTTGAAATATTAAAAGCATCTGCAATTTCGCCTGCAGACATATCTTTCTGTCTTAGAAGCTCAAGAATCTCTCTTCTTGTTGCATCATTTAATGCTTTAAAAATATCGTTCATTCTATTTATATATTTAGACAAATATCTAAATACTTTTTAAACTGACAAAAAAAAGCAGTAATTTTTAAAATTACTGCTTTCATATATCTTTAAAAATATTCTAAAATTTATGCTCCTCTTTACTGATTACTAAAAATGAAAATAATGAAATACAAGCAGCGGCTGTTAAATACAACCCTACGTAACTTACACTATAAGTAGAAGCTAAATAAATGGCAATCATTGGAGCAAAAGCAGCTCCTAGAATTCCTGCCATATTAAAAGTCAAAGAAGCACCAGAATAACGAACATTTGTTGGAAACAACTCTGATAAAAATGTTCCTAGAGGACCATAAGTAAACCCCATTAACCCCATTCCGATGCAAGCAAAAGTGGTAATTAAAGCAATATTTCCAGTACTCAGAAAGTACGAAAAGAAAAAACCAAAAACTGCAATAGCTCCCGTAGCAATAATAAGCATTTTACGACGTCCAATTTTATCAGCAACTACCGCTGAAACTGGAATAAAAGCGGCGAAAAACAGCACCGAGAATAATTGAACCAATAATGCATCTCTCTTTACGATTCCTAAATCTGAAGTCGCCCAGCTCAATGTAAAAACGGTCATTAAGTAAAAAACTAAAAAAGTTGTAATGGCAGCAAATGTTCCAAAAATCAATTGATTTTTATATGATTTTACAAGTACTAAAAAAGGGATTTTAACTTCTTCCTTCTCTTTTTTAGAATTTTCGAATGAAGGTGTTTCAGTAATTTTTGTTCGAATATAAAAACCGACTACAACCAAAAGCGAACTGGCAATAAATGGAATTCTCCATCCATAATCCATAAAATCTTCATTACTCATAGAATCGGTCAGCAATAGAAAAGTTCCTCCCGAAAGTAATAATCCAATTGGAGCTCCTAACTGCGGAAACATTCCGTACCAAGCACGTTTGTTTGGCGGTGCATTTTCTATAGCCAGCAAAACCGCTCCACCCCACTCCCCGCCAAGTCCAACACCTTGTCCAAAACGACAAAGCATCAATAATAATGGCGCCGCAACACCTATACTGGCATAACTTGGTAAAAACCCAATAGTAACAGTCGAAATACCCATTGTTAATAATGCAGCAACTAAAGTAAATTTACGTCCGATTTTATCACCATAATGGCCAAAAAAAGCGGAACCTAAAGGACGTGATAAAAATGCAATTGAAAAAGTCGCTAACGATTCCAGAGTCGCCATAGTCGAATCTGAACTTGGAAAAAATAATTGTGGAAAAACTAATACAGCCGCATTAGCATAAATATAAAAATCAAAAAATTCAATTGTAGTGCCAATCAGGCTTCCAAAAAGAACGTGTTTTAAAGAGTTCTTCTTTTTTGGGTTCGTTTCCATGTAAAATAGATATATATATTTCTGCTACAAAAATAGGTTTTCACCTCTAATAATTCAATGATATACAAATTAGTTTTAAACCATTTACACATTATTAACAAATTTGATGCATTTTATCATTTTTAAGAACAGCTAAAAACCGTAATTAAAAAACTGATTTTAAGACATTTATCTTAAAATTCAAAAATCAATTCTTAAGCAATCGTTAAAACCAATTTTGACTGTATATTTTCATTAAATTTACAGCTGTCAAAAATAAATTTCAAATTATGCCTACAGACTGTATAAGCTATCAAACTTCAGGATATTTTTCTAAACTAATACAAGATTATTTAGAGCAAAAATCAGAATTAAAGCCGCTGTACAATCATTTTCCTACTTTAGAAAATTTTCAGAAACAAATCGCTGAAAAAACTGCCAACTTTGACAATAACAATCGAATTCCTTTAGTTGAGACTTTAAAAAAACAATATCAAAACATAGAAGTTTCGAATTCTACTAAACAGAACATTGAGCTTCTTGCACTCGAAAACACCTTTTCAATTACAACTGGACACCAATTAAATTTGTTTAGTGGTCCATTGTATTTTTTATATAAAATTATTTCGACCATTAATCTTACTAAAGAATTAAAAGCGAAATACCCATCGAACAATTTTGTTCCGATTTACTGGATGGCAACAGAAGATCATGATTTTGAAGAAATTAATTACTTTAATTTTAAAGGAAAAAAATTCAGATGGAACAAAGAAAGCAATGGTCCAGTTGGAAGACTTTCGACTGAAGGTTTGGCAGAGTTTTTTGAAATTTATGCTTTAGAATTAGGCTCAAGTACAAATGCCAATGTATTAAAAAAGCTCTTTGCTGATGCTTATTTAAAACACGACAATCTAGCCGATGCAACTCGATTTTTAGCCAACAACTTATTTGCAGACTATGGTTTAGTAATCTTAGATGCTGATGATGCACACTTAAAACGTGCCTTTATTCCTTATGTAAAAGAAGAATTAGAAAAACAAACTTCATACAAAGCTGTTCAAAAAACAATTGAACAACTGGCAGCATATACTGTTCAGGTAAATCCGCGCGAGATTAATTTATTTTATATTGAAGATCACTTACGCGAAAGAATCATTTTTGAAAATGACAAGTATTTTGTGAACAATACGAAAATCTCATTTTCAAAAGAAGAGATTTTCAAACTTCTAGAAAGCAATCCAGAAAAATTCAGCCCAAATGTGATAATGCGTCCGCTTTATCAAGAAATTATCTTACCTAATTTATGTTATATTGGCGGAGGTGGAGAAATTGCCTATTGGCTTGAATTAAAATCTTTTTTTGATGCGGTAAAAATTACATTTCCAATGCTTTTAGTTCGTAATTCAGTTCTTTTAACAACAGAAAAACAAGTTAAAAAAGCAGATCAGCTGAATTTAAGCTGGAAAGATTTATTTACCAAACAGGAGAATTTAGTCAACACAATCACACATAAAATTTCGACATTCCCTATTGATTTGACTCCGCAAAAAGATATTTTGAAAACACAATTTCAATATCTTTACGAACTGGCAGATCAAACTGACAAATCATTTTCGGGAGCTGTTAAAGCACAGGAAATAAAACAGACAAAAGGTCTTGAAAATTTAGAAAAGCGTTTATTAAAAGCACAAAAACGAAAATTACACAATCAATTACAACGTGTTATTGATTTACAATGCGAATTGTTTCCAAATAATAGTTTACAAGAACGCCAAACCAATTTTTCTGAGTTTTATTTAGAAAAAGGCGAAGAATTAGTACCGCTTTTATTGGAGAACTTGAAACCATTAGAAATGAATTTTAATATCATAACAATATAAAAAGTCAGTCGCAAATTGCGCTAATTCAAACTAATTTCTAGTTGTAAAAAAGCAAAAAGCAAAAAGCAATTAGACAAATTCGAGCAATTCGTGACTAAAAAACAATACAAGGAATAATTCTGAGAACCAAATAACCACCTTCTTCTCGAAATTATTGCCTCTCTAAACCAAATAGAAAAATTTTATAAAAGCAAAAATTAACCTATTTACCAAAAATTATGACCAGAGAGCGCTTGATTTCGTTAGATGTCTTTAGAGGACTCACTATTTTATTGATGACTATTGTAAACAACCCCGGCGATTGGGGCAATGTCTATCCGCCTTTATTACATGCCGATTGGAATGGATGCACACCTACTGATTTGGTATTTCCGTTTTTCATTTTTATAATGGGAGTTGCCGTCCCGTTGGCAATGCCGGATAAATTTTATGACGACTCCACTTTTAATAAAATCCTAGTTCGTTCTTTGCGAATGCTTTGTTTAGGGATTTTCTTTAACTTCTTTGGGAAAATTCAGCTATTTGGATTGGAAGGAATTCCACTTTTAATTGGCCGATTAGCCATTACAATTGCTGTAGGTTATGCTTTAATGGGAAGTTTCAGTTCCAAAGTCAAAAACATACTAGCCTTTTCAATTCTCTTTATTTATCTATTTCTAGCTTACAGCGGTATTGAAGCTTATAGCAATGTAAGACTTCCGGGAGTTTTACAAAGAATTGCAATCGTTTATTTTGTCGTTTCTCTTTTGTACTTAAAAACGTCTCAAAAAACACAAATCATAACTGGAATCCTATTACTATTTGGCTATTGGGCAATCATGACTTTAATTCCTGTACCTGGAACTGGCGAAGCTAACCTTGAAAAAGGAACAAATCTAGCTTCTTGGATCGACAGTGTTTTACTAAAAGGACATATGTATCGCGGAACCATAACTTGGGATCCTGAAGGAATCTTAAGTACGATTCCATCAATCGTGAACGGAATTATCGGTTTATTAATTGGGCAGGTTCTACAAGCAAATACTATAAAAATACAAAAAGCACAAAAAATGGGTATCATCGGCACGATACTTATCTTTTTTGGCTTAATCTGGGACATCGTTTTTCCAATAAACAAATCACTTTGGACAAGCAGTTATGTTTTGTACACTACAGGATTAGCCACCGTATTTCTAACGATTTTATATTATATAATTGATATTGCTAATTACAAGAAAGGCTTCAAACCATTTTTAATTTGGGGCGTAAATCCTATGATTGTTTTCTTTACTTCGCAGATTATTCCGCAGGCTTTAGTAATGATCGAATTTCAGAATCCGCATAATATCTCGGAGAAAATCAACTTATTAAATTACTTGTATAGCTTTGGAATCGCACCATTTTTCAGCAATCCAATGACCGCTTCACTGGCTGGCGCATTGACCTATGTTTGCATTTGGACGTTTATTTTATGGATCTTCTACAGAAACAAATTAATATTCAAAGTTTAAATTCATTAACCATATAAGTGATATAAGTTTACTTAAATAACGGCGCGCAAGAAATCTCCGCAAAGCATAACGTATTTGTAAAATGAACTTATATCACTTATATGGTTTTAAAAACTACTTTTCTTAGTTAAAACATCATTCTAATATGTTTTAATTATGAAATTATTAAAATCAATTCATAAAAAAAGTATACTTTTGCACAAAATTTAATAAAATAAAAAATGGCAACAAATAGAACTTTTACAATGATTAAGCCAGATGCTGTTGCAAACGGACACATCGGGAATATCTTAGCAATGATCACTAATGGTGGTTTTAAAATCGTTTCATTAAAATTAACTCAATTAACTGTAGCTGATGCACAAGCATTTTACGCAGTTCACTCAGAAAGACCTTTCTACGGAGAATTAGTTGAATTTATGTCACGCGGACCAATTGTTGCTGCAATTTTAGAAAAAGACAACGCAGTAGAAGATTTCAGAACTTTAATTGGAGCTACAAATCCTGCTGAAGCTGCTGAAGGAACTATCCGTAAAGCATACGCTGCTTCTATTGGAGAAAATGCAGTTCACGGTTCTGACAGCGACGAAAATGCTGCAATCGAAGGTGCATTCCATTTTGCTGGAAGAGAGCAATTCTAATTTATGATTTTAGAGTTCTATAATTAATAATTATTGAACTTTGTACATAATAAAAAAGCCGTTTCAAATTTGAAACGGCTTTTCTATTTTATTAATCTATGTATACAATTAAGCGTTCTCACTTTTTAAAGTACTTTCCATTTCGGCTATATCGACTAAGTTCTCTTTCAAGTTTGACTTTAAAGCATTGAAATTACTATGATAAAAACTAGAAATACAACCTACTCTCTTTCCTTCCTCAAGAATAAAAACAGACTCATAAAGACTGCCTTTTCCAGACTCGAATATAGTAGAAAAACCATCTAATTCAGCGTATTTATATACTTTAGATTTTCCTAATCCAAAGTAACGTTTCACACTTATACTATCCTCATACATTTTTATGCTGTTCGCTCTAGTCTTCAATATAGTCAACCAAAAAACAACAATAAACAATAAAAACAAAATGGCTAATATTGTATTTTCCTTAGGCGAAATAAAACATAAATAAAAAGCCAAAAGCGGCAATGCACTCAAATATGAAATTAAAACAATTGGAAATTTTTTAAACTTAGATTTTACGACTATCATAATTTAACTCTCTATAACTTTAAATAAGTCTATCTTAAAACTACATCTTTTACAACCTCACGACCTAATTCTTCATTAATCATCTTAACGATTTTAGATTTCCCATGACTCAACTCTTCCCTTAAAACGGCTGACCCAAGCTCAACATAAAGTGTGCTTCCTTTTAAAACAACATTTCTAGTATATGTATTCACTCCATTTCCCATCAACTGTCTCCAAGCCTCTTTTACATCGATCTGATCCATTCCAGGCTGCAATTTATTCACCTGAATAATTTGCTGTAAAACATCCCCAATTGTACTTTGATTATTTAGTCTTTTTGCCATTTTCTAAAATATTAACTGGTCCTGCTTTTTTATAATGATATTCTTTATTTTGATCGTTCTTTACAACAAACGTTTCATCTGAAACAGAGATCAACTCCTCACTCCATTTGGCATAATCAGTTTTATAATCCAAAAAAGTTCCTTTATCTGTAAATCTTACTGCAACATTTTCAAAAGTGTTTGTAGTTAAAAAAGTACCATCTAACTGCGCCATAACTTTCGTACGAGTACCTTTATTTCCTTTTATTTGAAAATAATCAAAGTTCTCATTCATTCCGTACGCTTTTTCTTCACCTTTATCAAAAACCACCTTTTCAATTTCCCAGTAACCATTAAGTTTTTCAATATCTGCGGGTTTTATTTCTTGTTTACAGCTTATAAACAAAAGCGATAAAACCAAAATCATAAAAGTGTTTTTCATAATAATTTATAATATTAATTTGGAGCTGATTCCTGCTGTCTGCTATATCTTTTCCTGCCTAAAGAAGCCAGAAAAAGGATACCGCTCCCATCAGGGCTAGGACTCCCATTTTCAAAAGAAATTTAGTGAATCACAAAGATAAACTTATATAATTCAAAAGAAGTAAGAAGTAAAATTAATAAAAACAAAAATAAGATTACCATTAAACCATAAGTACAGCCAAAAAGGCTGTCTATTATAACTTAACGAAATCTTAGATTCTTAAGAATTAATAAAATACTTAATTTTTATTACGCAGTCTTTTAAGAACTCCCATAAAAAAGAATCCTATTCCTAGAACAAGCAGAACATAGTAAAAAGAAAGACTGCTGTCTCTTAAAACATTTGCTAAAACAAAACACACCACACTTGCAAAATAAAATACAACTGCCGATATATTTTTTAAAGAAGAAAAACTCATTATTATTTTATTTAAAGAAACTGTCAACGAATTCATATTTATTAAAGACTTGTAAGTCTTCAATTCCCTCGCCAACACCAATATATTTTACAGGAATTTGAAATTGGTCTGAGATACCAATCACAACACCGCCTTTTGCTGTTCCGTCTAATTTTGTAACTGCTAACGATGTTACTTCTGTTGCAGCAGTAAACTGCTTAGCTTGTTCAAAAGCGTTTTGACCTGTTGAACCATCTAAAACTAAAAGCACATCATGCGGCGCATCTTCAACCACTTTCTGCATAACACGTTTCACTTTAGAAAGTTCGTTCATCAAATTAACTTTATTGTGTAAACGTCCAGCAGTATCAATAATTACAACATCTGCATTTTGAGCTACAGCCGATTGCAAAGTATCAAAAGCTACAGAAGCAGGATCACTTCCCATATTTTGCCTTACGATTGGAACATCAACACGATCAGCCCAAACTTGTAACTGATCTATTGCAGCAGCACGAAATGTATCTGCAGCACCTAAAACCACTTTATAACCCGCTTTTTTAAACTGATAAGCTAATTTACCTATTGTAGTAGTTTTTCCAACACCGTTTACTCCAACCACCATTAAAACGTATGGTTTTTTATCTTTTGGAATATCAAACTCTGTTCCTTCGCCTGTATTGGTTTCAGATAATAAACCACCTATTTCATCACGAAGAATTTGATTTAATTCGGCTGTACCTAAATATTTATCTTCGGCAACGCGTTTTTCAATTCTTTCGATGATTTTCAATGTAGTATTTACACCAACGTCTGAAGCTACCAAAACTTCTTCAAGATTATCTAAAACGTCGTCATCGACTTTCGATTTTCCTGCAACAGCTTTGCTTAACTTAGAGAAAAAAGTAGTTTTCGTTTTTTCAAGACCTTTATCTAAAGTCTCTTTTTTTTCGGTAGAGAATAATTTTTTAAAAAAACTCATTTTTTATTTATTGTTAGTTGTAGATTGCTTCTTTAGGGCTTTAAAACAATCCTAATGCTTATAGAATACCTTTTGCTTTTAATTTAACCCCGACAGGAACGATATCCTTTGCTTGCCTTCTTTAGGCGAGTAAAGATAAAGAGTATGGCGGGAACTAATGTTTAAAAAAAACACAAATTGTATGGTTTCTACAAATTTTTAAACAAATATAAAAAATAAAAAAGCTACTTCCGAATGAAAGTAGCTTTTCTATATATTGTAAATGTAATTATTTCTTTTTCAAGAAATTATCAACTTCTTCAGGAGCCATAATAGATTCTACGAATGTATATGCACCAGTTTTAGGAGATTTCACCATTTTGATGGCTTTTGATAATCTCTTAGAAGATGTTTGTAACGATGCTACGGTTTTCTTTGCCATGATTCAAATGTTATTTGAAGTTTTATAAAACTCAAATGGCCAAACCACTGAGACTTATAAATCTCTAATTATTACTTAATTTCTTTATGAACAGTTACTCTTTTTAAGATTGGATTAAATTTTTTAATCTCTAATCTGTCTGGAGTATTTTTTTTGTTCTTAGTTGTAATGTATCTAGAAGTTCCTGGAACACCAGAAGTCTTGTGCTCAGTACATTCTAAAATTACTTGGATTCTATTACCTTTCTTTGCCATCTTGCTATATATTTATTTAGGAAAAGATTATTTGATAAATCCTTCTGACTGTGCTTTTTTCAAAACAGCAGTGATTCCATTTTTATTAATTGTTTTTATCGTAGATGCTGCTACTCTAAGAGTAATCCATCTATCTTCTTCTGGAAGATAAAAACGCTTTTTAACTAAGTTTACAGAAAACTTTCTCTTAGTTTTGTTCATAGCGTGAGAAACGTTATTTCCTACCATCGCTCTTTTACCTGTAAGGTCACAAACTCTTGACATTATACTTATCTTTTATCGTTATTCAAAATCAGGGTGCAAAGAAAAGAAAAATAAACCATTGTAGCAAAAAATTATTGCACAATTTTTAAAATTTCTTTCTGTAAAATTTCCAAACTCTTAATCGTGGCTCTATCTATCACTTTTTCACGTGGTTGGCCAAAGTTAAATTCTTCTACAATTATCTCAGTTGGGGTAGCCAAAGCTATAAAAACGGTGCCAATTTCAGCATCTGAATCACCTTTTGATGGTCCGGCGTTACCAGTTGTCGCAATTGCATAGTCCGTTTTCAGTATTTCTTTCACATTCAAAGCCATAGCCGATGCAACCTGTGCACTAACTACCGAATATTCATCTATCAAATCCTGCGAAACACCGAGAACATTGACTTTAGCTTCTGTTGCGTACGAAACAATACTTCCTTTAAAATATTTCGAAGAGCCTTCAACCGAAGTCAACAACGAAGCAATTCTTCCTCCAGTACAACTTTCTGCTGTTGAAATCGTTTTATTTTGTCTGGAAAGAAATTTAGCGATTACAGTTTCTATTGTTTCATTTTCTTCGTAACCAACTATTATATCATGAATTATAGCATCTAAAGATTTTACATTCTCTTCTATTGCTTTTTCTAACTCGGCTTTATCAGTTCCTCTGGCTGTTAATCGCAAACGTACTCTGCCTGGATTTGGCAGATAGGCTAATTTTATAAAATCAGGCAGATTATTTTCCCAAGCTTCTATACGCTCCGCAACTAAACTCTCTCCTTGACCATAGGTCAGAATAGTTTTATGAATGATATAGGGACGCTTATATTCTTTAACTATTTTTGGAATTATCTCTTCTTCGACTAAATATTTCATCTCATACGGAACTCCAGGAAGCGAAATAAATACGGTATTTTCTTTTTTCATCCACATACCCGGCGCAGTACCCACTTGATTATGAAGCACTGTACAAGTTGACGGAACAAGAGCCTGATCTTTGTTTAATTGCGAAATTGGTCTTTTATAAAAACCTTCTATTAATTGTGTTACATGCGCCAAAACTTCTGGATTAACAACTAACTCGTCATTAAAATACTCGCAAAAAGTTTTCTTTGTAACATCATCTTTTGTAGGCCCTAAACCGCCAGTCACTATCACAACATCAACTTTGTTCTGCAATTGCTCAAAAGTATCTAAAATATGTTTTTTGTCGTCACTGATCGAAATCATTTCCGCAACCTCAACACCAATTCGATCGAGTGATTTAGCAATAAAACCGGAGTTTGTGTCAATAATTTGACCTATCAAAATTTCATCTCCAATAGTTATAATAGCTGCCTTCATATAAATATTATTTTCACTTGCCGTACTGCAAGTTGTTATTAGAAAGTCGATTGCTGTTTTTGCTTTATTTATAAGGAAATAAAAACTGGATTCTTTTTACAACAAATACCAGATATGTGTTAAACGAAGTTTTTAGAAACTAAAGAATAACCTCAACAATAGAAGAAATCCTTAATTCTTATTCTTTTCATAAAAAAAATAAGAATTAAGGAAGTTTAAATCTTACAAATCAAAATCTTTCTTGATTTCTTTGATTGCATCTTTAACTTGTACTTTTACACTTTTAAAAGTCTCTATAATATCTTTTTTCTTCCCCTCGGCTTTTGTCCAAGCTTCTACTTGCAGAATCTCTTCAAAAGCAACATTTAACCCCATTAAATCTAATGTAGGCTTTATTTTATGAGCATAAGAATAGGCATATTTGTGATCCTTTTTCTTAATTCCTTCTTTAATCTGTTTTAAATCTTCAGGGACTTCTGTAACAAATAAATTAAGAATTTCGTTTACAAATTCAGGATCGTTATCTGAAAGCGCGTACACTTTCGAAAGGTTATACTTTAAGGCCATTATTTTACTTGTATTCTAAATAATTTTTTATCTTCTAAAAAGCCTTCTAAAATATCATTAGGCTTAACCGATGCAACACCCGCAGGCGTCCCAGTAAAAATAATATCTCCAATTTTTAAGGTAAAAAATTGTGATACGTACGAAATCAGTTCATCAATTTTCCAAAGCATAAAGCTTGTATTTCCTTTTTGAACGGTTTCATTATTATTCTTGAGTTCAAACGTAAGATTTTCTAACGAAACAAAATCACTTTTAGGCAAAAAATCACCAATTACCGCAGACCCGTCAAAAGCTTTTGCTTTTTCCCAAGGCAATCCTTTTGCTTTTAATTTATCTTGTAAATCTCTGGCTGTAAAATCAATACCTACACTAATCTCTTCGTAATATTTGTTCGCAAACTTTGGCTCAATATATTTTCCAACTTTATTAATCTTCACAATTACTTCTAATTCGTGATGAACTTCTTCAGAAAATTCCGGAATTACAAACGGATGCTGTTTCAATAAAACTGCAGAGTCTGGTTTCATAAAAACCACAGGCTCATCTGGTCGTTCATTTTTTAACTCCTCAATATGATTGGTATAATTTCTACCGATACAAATAATCTTCATCTTTTAAAGGTGCTGAGATCCTGAAGCACTAAGACACTAAGAAGTTCGATTCTTAGAATCTTGGCGTCTTAGAACCTTATTTCGTATTTAGTTTTCTTAATTTAATTGCTGTTAAAACTTTTTTGGTATACAAAGGAAAGTCTGCATTTTGAATCCAGCTGAAGTAACCCGGCTCTGATTCCAGCACTTTCTCTACTTTTGCTCCTTTATGTTTTCCGAAAGTAAAAATCTCTTCATTGTCTTTATCAAAAGCAATCATTCCCGCAAAGTCTGCTATTTTTTTTCGGGTTGTAAATTCAGACAATGATTTCATATCATTCTCTAATTCTGGATAACGATCTAATTGTGCTTTCAAAATTTCGTAAGTTGCCATTGTATCTGCTTCTGCAGAATGGGCATTTTCAAGACTTTTTCCACAATAAAACTTCAAAGCCGCACTTAATGTACGCTCTTCCATTTTATGAAAGATAGTCTGCACGTCTACAGAAACTTTATTTTTCATATCAAAATCAACTCCTGCACGAAGCAATTCTTCTGCTAATAATGGAATATCAAAACGATCTGAATTAAAACCTCCCAAATCACTGTCTTTAATCATATTGTAAACCTGCGGCGCTAACTCTGTAAAAGTTGGCTCATTTGCCACTTTCTCATCAGTTATACCATGCACAGCAGTTGTTTGCGGCGGAATTGGAATAGTAGGATTAACTAACCAAGTTTTACTTTCTTTATTTCCGTTTGGAAAAACTTTGAATATCGAAATTTCTACAATTCGGTCTTTACCAATATCAATTCCAGTAGTTTCTAGATCAAAAAAACAAATTGGTTTGTTAAGCTTTAATTCCATTTTTAAATTTTATAAGTTTACAAATGTAATTTTTAAAGCGGAATTTCCTTTGCAAATTTTTATTTTTTTCCCCTAAACAAGTCCCTTTTTTACATTTTAACATCAAAATTTAGCAGCGAACAATTTCTTCTTAATCATATCTTCTTATTTTCCTACAAACAAAAAACCCGGAAAAACTAATTTCCGGGTTTGTATCTAAATATCGATCGATTAAAAATCGCGATCTACATCAAAAGCTTCTAAATACTCTGCTACTCTTTTTACAAAACTTCCTCCCAAAGCTCCATCAACAACTCTATGATCGTAAGAGTGAGACAAGAACATTTTTTGACGGATTCCGATAAAATCACCTTCTGGTGTTTCGATAACTGCAGGTACTTTACGAATCGCTCCAAGAGCTAAAATACCAACTTGAGGCTGATTGATAATTGGCGTTCCAAAAACACTTCCAAATGTTCCAACATTCGTTACTGTATAAGTTCCGCCTTGTGTATCGTCTGGTTTTAATTTTCCTGCTTTTGCACGGTTTCCTAAATCGTTGACAGCTTTTGCCATTCCAACAAGGTTTAACTGATCTGCATTTTTAATTACAGGCACAATTAGATTTCCGTTTGGCAATGCGGCTGCCATTCCTAAATTAATATTTTTCTTTTTGATGATATAATCTCCATCAACAGAAATATTCATTCCTGGGAAATCTTTTAATGCTTTCGCAACTGCTTCCATCATAATTGGCGTAAAAGTAAGCTTCTCTCCTTCTCTTTTTTCAAAAGCAGTTTTAACTCTTTCTCTCCATTTTACGATGTTTGTAACGTCAACTTCAATAAACGACTGTACGTGTGCGGAAGTTTGAACTGAAGCAACCATATATCCTGAAATCAGTTTACGCATTCTGTCCATTTCGATGATTTCATCACCTCCATTAACAGAAACTGGAACTGCCTGCTGACTTTTTTGAACTATTGGCTCTGCAGCTTTTGGTGCAGCTGCAGTTTGCGGAGCAGCAACGCCTGATTTTCTATTTTCTATAAACTTTAGAATATCTTCTTTTGTTACACGTCCATCTTTTCCTGAACCTGCAATATTGTTCAACTCAGCGACAGAAACACCTTCTTCTTTTGCAATATTTTTTACTAAAGGAGAAAAGAATTTATCTGATCCTGAAAAATCTTGCGGTACAGAAACTGCTTCTTTAACCGTTTCTATTGTTTTTTCAATTTCTACTGCTTCTACAGGAACTACAGTTTCTTCAACAGCTTGCGCAGCTGGAGCATCACCTTCTGTTTCAATAATAGCAATGGTTTGTCCTACTTGAACTAAATCGTCTTTACCAAACAATAGTTCAATTAAAACTCCTGACACTTCGCTTGGCACTTCGCTGTCAACCTTATCAGTTGCAATCTCTAGTACAGCTTCATCAGCTTCAATTCTGTCTCCAACTTCTTTCAACCAGTTTGTAATGGTTGCTTCAGCGACACTTTCTCCCATTTTTGGAAGTTTTAATTCAAATCTTGCCATATTGTTATCCTCAAGGGTGATTTTGATTATCAGATTGCGAAATTACTGAATATTTTAAATATAAATTACATTTAATATAATTTTTTACTCAATTTCCACAATTTGACCCATGTCATTTCGCGAATCGCTTCCAATTATAAAATTTGTATTTTTAGAGAAAATCTTAAAAGTAATGTTCTTATCTTTAAGAGTTTCTATGATTTTGATACATTTTTTGAATGAAACATACTGATTATCCAAAATAATCTCAACTCTTTTACCCTTAAAAATCAGGGACGAATTTACCATTTTTTCTTTTTTTAAATCGAAAAACTGCACTTTATTTTTTAAAATAGAAGGTAATTTTTCAGACAAAATTTGATTTGAGGAGCAAAAAATAAAACTTTCCGGCGATGGTTTTACTTTTATTTTCCCTTGAAACATTTTGAAAAATGAAAAAGCAAAACTTCCTATTTGAATAAAAAATGTAAAAAACCAAGATTTCTTAAAGTGCTTTTGATAAAAATAATTCATCGCTTCTTGAAAACGCTTGAAATATTTTTCATCCTTTACTGTACTTTCTCCTTTATAATGCAAAACAGTGGTTTCATGAAAATAATAATTTGATTTTTGAATCAAAAGCGCACGATAAGACAAGTCAATATCATCTGCATACATAAAGCAATTTTCATCGAAACCCTTAAGTTCAAGGTAAAGATCTCGTTTCATAAACATAAAAGCACCCACCAAAATCTCAACTTTTCCGCTTTGATCTTTACTTAAATGCTGCGCATAATAACGGTTAAATATGCTTGATTTTGGAAATACTTTATACAAACCAAAAATCTTTGTAAAAGCAACCCAAGGAGTTGGAGTACCACGTTTACTTTCTGGCAGAAAACTTCCCGTGCCATCAATTAATTTACAGCCTATTATTCCTAAATCTTGTTTTTCTTCGGCGAAAGCCAAAATTTTAGTAAATGTGTCTTCTGCAACAACTGTATCTGGATTTAAAATACAAATATATTTTCCAGCTGCATATTGAACTCCAATATTATTGCCTTTTGGAAAACCAAAATTGCGATTGTTCTGAATTAATCTAACGTTAGGAAATTTATTTTTCATCATCAAACAACTATCGTCAGATGAATTATTATCTACTACAATAATTTCGGCATCAAGTGTTAAAAGTGCTTCTTGAACACTCAAGACGCATTGTTCGAGAAAGTAACGCACATTATAATTAAGTATAACAACCGATAATTGCATGAAATTTTAAGTAATTTGATTTTTGGGGAAGTTAGAAATTTTCGGTTAAACCTAATCGCAGCGACCAATCGTTTTTACTAACTCCAAAATCCAGCACCAAATTACTATTATTCTGTTTATTCCATTTGATACGTAATCCTGTTCCAACAGCGGGATTCCATTTACTAAACTGATAGGTGTCTAATTTTGAAACTGAGGAAATATTGGTAAAAAATACGGCGCCCCAAAAACCATTTTTTGAAATATCAGTTCGATATTCGGTTTCAAAATAAATAAGCGCATTACTTCTAAATCTATTTCTAGTAAAACCGCGACCCGTTTTCCCATCTCGATCCCAACCAATACTTGGCAGATCAAGATAATGCGGTTTCCCGCCAAAAGTCGACCAATAAAAAGCTCTGTACGCCAGAACTCGATGTTTGTGTTTATTAAACGAATGATATTTTCTGGCATCAAAATAAATAGAATTCCATTTTTTACCATCAACTCCACTTGTATTCATTCTATAATCTGCCTCAACATACAAGCCTTGTTCTGGATTTACATTGTTTTCTCTGGAGTCATACAAACCTTGAACTGCAAATCCTAATGAAGTTTCATCTGTAAAATCGCCGTTCATATATTTAGAATAATCCGTTTCTTCATCTACATAGGAATCCTCAGAAATATTTTGATAATTATCAAACAATACACCTAATCCCATTCTGAAATTACCAATAACTTTTCGGGTTGCAAACTGATAAAATCTCCACTGCTGATAATCTAAGGTCGACATTTTATCTTCGGTATTATGCCCGCCCAAACCATAAGTATCTTGCGGATAAATCATATAGCGGTAATCTCCAATAAAATTCCACTTATTATCTGCCGTATAAATATAAGACTGCACTGGAAAGACGTACTGTTTGGTGAAACTAAAATAAGGAGAAAAAGTAATTTGAGACATTCGTGTTGTTTTGCTGTCTCCTAAATAAAATGTGGTTAAAAATGACACTACTAATCCGGCACTTTTATTAGCATCTATAGGAACTGGAAGCAAAGAAAAAGCTACTTTTTTTTCTGATTTTATTCGAATAGAATCGTTCTTATGAAAAAGCTTATACAATACATCTAAAATGTCTTTCTGATTATTCGAAATGGAATCATTTTGCGCGTAACAAAATGACATCGCAAAAAAGAAAAATAAAACAAGTACTGATTTTGCTTTTTTCATTTCGTAAAGTTTTCGGAAACAACCTCTTACAAATTTAAAATTTTATTTAGAATAGGTAACTCTTTCAAAATAATAAAAAAGAAAATTATATTTTTGATGGTGAAACATCTTCATTTATGAAAAACAAACCGTCGATTATCCTGAACTATTTTCTTTTTTCTTTAATCTTACTGTTGTCATACAGTTTTTCACCATTAACCGTTTTTTCGAGCTCAAACTTAGATCTTGTAAAAACTTCGACATGGTTTATTGCAGGTCCAACAAAAGAAACGCAGGAAACTATTAATAAAATCAGAAAAGAAAAGGACTTAATCAGAGTTACTGCAAAAAAAATCCGACGGGTGAAATTGAACTGAATGTGATGATTTCAGAATCTAATTCGAATGATGGCGCTCCCACAAATTTATCCAAAAACTCAAAATACGTTAGTATTACCTATAGATCAAATGAATTGATAAAACTGCAAGCTCGTGAAGGAAATGAAGATGGCACTGGATGTGTACATGGCGGCTCACACCCAAGAGTCGATCTTCCGATATCGGCTAAAGATTTTACAACAATAAAAATTCCGTGGACAGAATTCAAGCAAGATGGTCTTGCAAACGGAAAGGTTTTAAATATTCACAACCTTTGTAAATTCAATTTTGTAAACTACAATCCAACATCAAACGCAGTTTTAGAAATAAAATCTGTTCGTATTCATTAACCGTTTATTACAAATAGAATCTCTTGTTTGACTTACTATAAATGAAGCTGAATTTTATACTTATTACATACTTTCATAACAAAAAGCATAATTGTCGAAAATACAAGTGACCAAATTATTCCTGGAACTCCTACTCTAAAATAACCCGGAATAATATGAAATCCCAAAGCTTTGCAGAAATAGTAAATTACTCCGGGAAGAATGTAAATCAATAAAGGATTTGCTGCGGCCGGCATAAAAAACGAACTCCATTTTGTTTGTTTCTTAACTTCCATTAACCAATACAAAAAGTAAAACAGCACGGTACAAATTCCAGCCGAAAACATAGTCCAAGACGGAGTTCCTTTTATTTTTGAAATTCCAAAATAAGGGCGTAAAAAGTACCCAATTGCAAAAAACAAAATAGCAAAACCAATTACGGGCCAGTTTATTTTTTGCTGCGTTTTCCTGTCAAAAAACAATAACGAGATTATTACTCCTGCGCTCACTAAAGCAGCGTGCGTTAAATGTCCGGCAATAAATTTAAACCAAGGCAGATTTGAAAGCGGAACATCGGCACTTAGGTTTATTGTATTTGCAATTACACAAATAAACAAAAATGCGATCATTGCCCATAATCGTCCTGAAACAAGCCAATAATAAATTACCGAAAATAGATACGCCCAGCCAATTAATCCAAGAATTCCCCACCATTTAGGTGTTATTCCAATTTCTCCAGTATCTTGTACGTACAAAAAGTAAAGAATAACCAGAACGAGCATTCCGCCGTAATGAAGACTGTATTTTAACCAAACTGGAAAATCTTTAGGATATTTATTCCAAATAGGAATTGGCATTGCGTAGGCCAAAAGTGCCCAAAGAACTGGGGAAATAATCATTTTTGAAGCATCAAATCCATATTCGGCATTAACCATAAAAACACCAATAATGATTAAAGCCAAAGCTCTTTTTAAAGTGTGAATCCAAATTACTTTAGGACTATCTCCTTTTAGCAATCTTGCATTGAAAGCAAATGGAATTGACATGCCGACAATAAACAAAAAGGCAGGAAAAACTACATCAACAAAAGTCATCGCATCGGCATCTGCAGGCATATGTCTAAGCCATTGCGGGACTTCTTTTATACTAGCCAATTCATTTACAAATATCATTACAAAAATGGTAATTCCGCGTAATGCATCTATCGATATAATCCTTTGATTGTATAAATTTTCTTTAATTTTCATAAAGCACTTTGTTTTTGGCACTAACAAATTTAAAATAATAGACGAAATCTCGTTTTATTTCTAAAAAATATTTCAAAAAGAATCTATCTCGAAATAAAATCTAGAATTAACTGTAAAATCAAAATGCAACAAAAAAACCTTTTTTATGTTAATCTCTTAATAGTGTACTTTTGTTTTTTGTTAATACCTATTTGTAGATGAAAAAAGTAATTTTCTTTTTCTTTATAGTTTTCACCTCAGCTTATTCTCAGGTTTCTGGCTGTACTGATCCTCTTTCGAAAAACTACAATCCAAAAGCGACTCAAAATAACGGAAGCTGTCTTTATAAAAATATAAAAGCAAAACCTGAATATTCAATTAAATTAAGCGACTCTGTTAAAGAAACTTCAGGACTAATTGCATTCGACAATTTGTTATGGACACACAATGACGATCATGACAAAACGATCTACGCATTGGATTCTATTGGAAAAATTAGACGAAAAATTATTCTTGAGCACAATTTGAATAATGATTGGGAAGAAATATCACAAGACAGCACACATATTTATATTGGCGATTTTGGAAATAATGCAAAGGGAAATCGAACGGATTTAAAGATTCTAAAAATAAACAAAACAGCATTTTTGAATAAAAATCCAAGTGTTGAAACAATTTCATTTAAGTATTCTGATCAAACTGATTTTTCTGCAAAGAAGCCAAACACAACCAATTTTGACTGCGAAGCTTTTATAGTTTCCAAAGACAGCATTTATCTGTTTACTAAACAATGGAAATCTTCACAAACAAATATTTACGTTTTACCCAATCGCACAGGAAATCATATTGCACAATTTAAAAGCACAATTAACACAAAAGGTTTAGTTACAGGAGCCGTTTTTCTTGAAAACAAAAAAACAATTGTGTTATGCGGTTACTCAAAAACAGGAAAGTCTTTTCTGTATTTATTATATGGTTTTAAAAATGGAGATTTTTTATCAGGAAATAAACGTCGAATAAGTCTAAAACTCCCTTTTCATCAAATTGAAGGAATTGCGACAAAAGACGGACTTCATTATTTTATTACAAATGAATCTTTTATTCGCAAACCAATCTTAAATAATCCTCAGCAAATGCATTACTTAAATTTGAGTTCAGTATTAAGCCAATATTTTAATCAACCATAATTATTTTATCTTTTGCTCCCATTATAAGTAACCATAAACAAGTTCCTATTTCTCCCAGACTTGCAGGAAGTCTTACATAAGACGATATTCCTAGTTCAGAATAGTTTGAAAACAATGCATTTCCGAAAAAATTAATCAAATAGCCAACGCATCCAAGCATCAATAAAACACCTAAAAATCTAGGAATTATTGCAGATTTAAAAACTAAGTATCCAAAAGGAAATAACCAAAGTCCCCAAAAAATTTGAACGATTAAATTTCCGAAATCATATTGATTTAAATAAAACATAATCTCCTCTTTTTGCTGTTGACCTGAACTTATAATAGAGAGAACCGCAAATTTATTCAGCATATTAACAAAAGAAATCGGCACGCTTACAATGGCCAAAACTACCATATATAAGGCATACGTTTTATTGAAAGATTTAAGCAATTTGTATAAAACCAACGGCAGAAACAAAAAGAAAGTATAACAAATCAGACCGCTCACAATTCCGAGTCGAAATAGAAATTCAGCATTAACGATATTTGTTAAAGTGGCTGACGGATTATCCCAAACTATTAATTTTGAAGGAACGTATCCTAAACTAAAAATTCCAGTTATTACAACTACAAAATACAATAAGCCAGCAATTCTGCCTGTATTTCTAAACGTTATTTTTGATTCTTCAGTCATCTTTTATGTTTTAAAATTAAACTTGTCTTGGCCATTTAACTGCATTATAAACAATTATCGAAGTGAGAATACTTTCTACTAATGCCAGAAAAACATAAAAACTCCACCAAGGTGTTATTGAAGTAAAAGCAATCAACAGCATTATTGCTGTATAAAAAATTCCAAAAACAATATTGAGCCATCTGTTTATTCTTGGTTTTAAAACAGTCGATGCAAAAATCATTAAAGCCGGAACAGTCATTAAAACTGCCGCAAGAAATAATTTTAAAGGAGAATCAAGTAGTGTTTCTCCACTTATAAAATCCTCAACTTTTTTTGGAACATAAAGCGAAAAGTAATCTCCATAGATATAACAAAACATTACAGAAGTCCACAATGCCGAAAGTTTGATTTTTGTATTTACTTTAAAATCTTCAAAATCGCTGACACTTTTCTCTTTATCACTCATAATTAAGAATTTAAGTTTTAAGTATGACGAATATCATCACAAATTGTTACAATCGTTTTGTAATTCATTTTAGCGTCACGCTTTTATTCTATTTTACATTAAATCAGGAAAAACAGGTTTAAAATTGCTCGTTTTTTTTCTCTAATTCAAAAAGCTATCTTTGCGCCGTCTTATTAGAATTTTTAATTAATAAAAACTGAGTTTTCAGTTAGAAATCTTCATGAATTACTTATCTGTAGAAAATATATCGAAGTCATTTGGCGAAAGAGTCCTTTTTGACAATATCTCTTTTGGAATCAACAAAGACCAAAAAATTGCTTTTATTGCCAAAAATGGTTCTGGAAAAACAACTATCATGAGCATCATAAATGGTTTAGACGAACCAGATACGGGGCAAGTTGTTTTGAGAAAAGGAATTAGAATGGCTTTTCTGTCGCAAGACAATAATCTTCAGGATGAACTTACGATTGAGGAAAGTATTTTCGCTTCAGACAATGAAACGCTTAAAATAATCGAAGCTTATGAAAAAGCTTTAGAAAACCCAAATGACGAAGAAGCCTATCAAAAAGCTTTTGACGGAATGGATCAGCATAATGCTTGGGATTTTGAAACACAATACAAACAAATTTTATTCAAGTTAAAACTCGAAGATTTTAAACTTAAAGTAAAAAACCTTTCTGGTGGACAAAAAAAACGTCTTTCATTGGCTATTATCTTAATTAATCGCCCAGATTTATTGATTTTAGATGAGCCAACCAACCATTTAGATCTTGAAATGATCGAATGGCTTGAAAGTTATTTTGCCAAAGAAAATATTACTTTGTTTATGGTAACACACGACCGTTTCTTTTTGGAACGTGTCTGCAATGAAATTATCGAATTAGACAACGGTAAATTATATCAATATAAAGGAAATTACTCTTATTATTTAGAGAAAAAAGAAGAGCGAATTACGTCTGAAAATTCTAGTATTGACAAAGCAAAAAATCTTTTTGTAAAAGAATTAGAATGGATGCGCCGCCAGCCAAAAGCGAGAACAACTAAATCTAAATCGCGTCAGGACGACTTTTATGTAATTAAAGAAAAAGCGCAAAGCCGACGTAAAGAAAACAAAGTCGAGCTTGAAATTAATATGGAAAGAATGGGAAGCAAAATTATCGAGCTTCACAAACTTTCTAAAAAGTTCAAAGACCGCGTTATTCTTGACAATTTCAGCTTTGATTTTCAGCGTGGCGAAAGAATTGGAATTATTGGTAAAAACGGAACAGGAAAATCTACCTTTTTAAATTTACTAACTGGAACAATTCCGCCAGACAGCGGTAGAGTTGTAAAAGGCGATACTATTAAAATTGGCTATTATACACAGTCTGGAATTAATCCAAAACCTGGACAACGTGTAATTGATATTATAAAGGAGTATGGAGAATATATTCCGCTTGCAAAAGGAAAAATCATTTCGGCTTCACAATTGTTAGAGCGCTTTCTTTTTGATGCTAAAAAACAATACGATTATGTCGAAAAATTGAGCGGTGGAGAATTAAAACGTTTGTATTTATGTACGGTTTTAATTCAAAATCCAAACTTTTTGATTCTCGATGAGCCAACAAACGATTTAGATATTGTAACGTTGAACGTTCTTGAAAGTTTCCTTCTAGATTATCCAGGATGCTTGCTGGTGGTTTCGCACGACCGTTATTTTATGGATAAAATTGTTGATCACTTATTTGTTTTTAGAGGAAATGGCGAAATCGAAAATTTCCCAGGAAACTATTCTGATTTCCGCGCTTATGAAGACAGTGCCGATGTTGCTCAAAAAGAAGAAAACAAAGCTGAAAAGAAAGACTGGAAACAAAACAATCCAACTGGAAATTTGAGCTTCAACGAGCAAAAAGAATATCAAAAAATCGAAAGAGAAATTAAAGATTTAGAAATCGAAAAAACTAAAATCGAGCAATTATTCTCTGACGGAAAAGTTGCTGACGCCGATATTGAGAAAAAAGCAAACGAATTGCAAAATATCATAAACAAAATAGATAAAAAAGAAGAGCGTTGGTTTGAGCTTTCTGCTAAACTTGAAAGTTAATATTTTAGTTATAAATTTTCGTTTTCAAAAAAAATGAATTTTCCGACCAAAATATAGAGTAAAAACAAATTTTATATATTTACGACTTTTAAAACAAATACCACATGAAAAAATTACTAATTGCTTTTTCGATTCTTACTTTTTTTATTTCTTGCACAAGTGATTCAGGATTAGAAAGAATTCCTGAAAAAATAGATTATAGTGTTGAAAACGAAAAAGAAATCACAGATTATCTAGTTAAAAACAATTTAACGGCGAAAAAAACAACGACTGGTTTACATTACATTATTACAGAAGAAGGAACGGGTAAACAACCTATTTCACAATCATCTGTTACGGTAACATACAAAGGTTCTCTTACCAATGGAAAAGTTTTTGACCAAAATTCCACAGGCGCAACTTTCCCATTAAACAAGTTAATTTTAGGATGGCAGCAAGGATTACCATTTTTTAAAGAAGGAGGAAGTGGTCGTTTGTTTGTTCCAGCACATTTAGGATATGGCAGTACTGCTGTTTCTGGGATTCCTGGAGGTTCTGTTTTAATTTTTGAAATTAAACTTATTACAGTAAATTAATTCGTCTAAAAAACGAAACATTATAAGAATGCTTTCCCAAATACGATCTTATCTAAAATTTCTTTGGAATTCTAAAAACGAACATGGTGTTCACTCGCCTTTCGTTTTTAGTCTTCTAACAAAATGTTTCTATGATAAGAAACCTAAACCAGAATATAAAATTCTAAAAAATTACAGAAAGTCACTTCTTGAAAACAAAAATTTCATTGAAGTAACTGATTTTGGTGCAGGTTCAAAAGTCTTTAAATCTAATAAAAGACAGATTTGTAAAATTGCATCAACGGCAGGAATTTCTCCAAAACGTGCCGAATTACTCTTTAGAGTGACTAATTATTTCAAACCAAATAACATTCTTGAAATAGGAACTTCATTAGGTTTAGCAACTTCAGCTTTAGCTCTTGGATCCCAAAGTCTCGGAACAAAAGCAAAAGTTACTACTATTGAAGGATGTGCACAAACGGGAAATATTGCAAAAAATCAATTAGAAAAATTTGATTGCAAAAACGTTGAAAACATAATTTCTGAATTTGAATCTTTTTTAATTTCTGAAAATCTATCCCAAAACTTCGGAACTAAAATTTACGATCTAATTTACTTTGACGGTAATCATTCTAAAAAAGCAACTTTAGCTTATTTTGAACTTTTACTGCCGACAATCGACAACGATTCGGTTTGGATTTTTGATGACATTCATTGGTCTCAAGAAATGGAAGAAGCTTGGGAAATCATAAAAAATCACCCAAAAGTAAAAGTTACGATCGATACTTTTCAATGGGGATTTGTATTTTTTAGATATGAACAGGAAAAAGAACATTTTGTAATTAGAGTTAATTAGTAAAAACATCATCAGGTATTCCCTTTTTAAATAATTCCTTATACTCAATCATATCAGTAGAATTTGTAATAGGGTAATTAAAAAGAAGGAAGCTGTTTTCAGGAAAGTTTTCTTCGTAAATTATTAAGTAATTTAAAGTAGTATCTGGCTTTATTTCTGGAATTTCAACAAAATCATTTTCAATAACACTATTTGATATCAATTCCTCATTTACTACATATTTGAAATCTACTTTCCCTGTTTGTCTCCTTCCTTTCCCCGAATGATAATATATAATTTTCCCTTCTGCTAAAGCATAGTTTTCTTTTATTTTTACAACAAAATGAGTTTGAATTAACGCTAAAAAAAATAGTGAAACCGCAACAAATAGAGAAACAAAAATCCCTAGTAAACCTGCAAACTCAAAACTCGAAAATCCTTTAAAAAAAAAAACACAACCGGAAAAGCACAATTGTAATTAGCAAAATAATTATAATTTCAAAATAGATATTTAAACCTAAAAAAAACTCCATATGTATTAGTTTATGATACTAAAGTAAAATTATTTTATAAATATGTATCAAAACAGACAAAAAAAGACAATCAGAAATGATTGTCTTTTTTTACTAACTCATTTTTTTTTAAAAGCTTATTTTTTAGCTGCAGCAGTTTCTTCAGACTTCGCTCCTATTCTGTTTACTGTATACATTGGTGCAAATTTAAGTTTCAATCCGGCGATTTTTCTGTTATCTTCAGCGGTAAGACCTTCTTTTTCAACTGTATTTTTACGGCTATCAAGTGCCTCATACATAAGTTTAACTTCATCCCAATCTTCTCTTGAATACTTATCTTTGTTATTTTCAACTGTATGAACAAATTGCTGGTAAACACTATGAATGTTTTTAGCATTTACCCAATCAAAATTCATATCATCACCAATCTTGCCTTCACCAAATAAGGCATTTCGTAATTGTTGTTTTGGGCTTGGACTTGGAGCAAAAAGGACAGTCATCTTATTTCTAAACTCTTCATACTTTACTTTACTCGTATTTATTTTCTCCGTTGCCGCAGTATTGTCTTTAATATCTGCTAAAGCCATTTGAGCTTCTTCAGCTCTTTTATCATATTCAGTTTCTACACCTTTCCAATTTTCTTTCAAATCATCAGCAGTTACATTTTTAACTGAATCGACATAAGCCACATAAGAATCAATCGTTTTTTGAGCCTTTTCTTGTTTCTCATCTTTACACGACGTAAAAATCAACGCAATAAATGCAATTCCTGAAACTAATTGTATATTTTTCATAATTCTGATTATTTAAGATTACATAACAAATATAGTTATAACCTTAAGCGTTTTATTACATAATTATCACTTTTGTAGCAATAAAAACAATATAATTCAGTAAAACTCAAAAAACATGATAATTACACAATAACAACTCAAAATGATATAACAGCATTTTCAATTCTAATTTTATATTATGCAAACAAGCACAAAAACTTAAATCAATATAAAAAACTACAATTTGTAACATAATTCAATTTAAAACTACTTATCGTTTATTGAAAAGTGTTTTGTACTTTTAAATCCAAAAATTGTAAAACGAAATGGCAAATCCATTAATTAAAATAACCGACATAAAACGAAATTTTGTTCTAGGTAATGAAATTGTATATGTTTTAAAAGGAATTAATTTAGAAATCAACAAAGGAGAATATGTTGCATTAATGGGGCCTTCGGGATCTGGAAAATCAACTTTAATGAATTTATTAGGTTGTTTAGATACGCCAACTTCTGGACGATACATTTTAAACGGAAAAGATGTCAGCCAGATGAAGGATGATGAATTGGCAGGAATTAGAAACAAAGAAATTGGTTTTGTTTTTCAAACCTTTAATCTTTTACCAAGAACAACGGCGTTAGACAATGTTGCATTACCAATGATTTATGCCGGACATTCAAAATCAGAACGAAATGCGAGAGCAGTCGAAGTATTAACGCAGGTTAATCTGGCAGATAGAATGGATCACCAGCCAAATCAGCTTTCTGGAGGTCAGCGTCAGCGTGTTGCTATTGCTCGAGCTTTGGTTAACAAACCTTCTATTATTTTGGCCGATGAGCCAACAGGAAACTTAGACAGTAAAACTTCGGTAGAAATTATGAAGCTTTTTGGCGATATTCATGCACAAGGAAATACAGTAATTCTGGTAACTCACGAAGAAGATATTGCTGCTTATGCACATCGAGTTATTCGTTTAAGAGACGGATTAATTGAAAGTGATACGACGAAATAATTTTATAATTCAAATAGTTTAACCGTTTATTTGGTTAATTATTTAACTGCAAAAGGAAAAACTCAGCATATTTAAAAAAAATGAAAGTATATACAAAAACAGGCGACAAAGGAACCACGGCTCTTTTTGGAGGCACACGAGTTCCTAAAGATCATATCAGGATTGACAGTTACGGAACTGTTGATGAATTAAATTCTTACATTGGATTAATTCGCGATCAAGAGATGGATTCTCATTATAAAACTATTCTAATAGAAATTCAAGATCGATTATTTACTGTTGGAGCAATATTAGCAACTCCACAAGAAAAAGAGGTTTTAAAAAACGGCGAGCTTCGTTTAAAAAACTTAGGTATTATTGATTCTGATATTGAATTACTTGAAAACGAAATTGACAAAATGGAGGAAAGTTTACCGCCAATGACTCATTTTGTTTTACCGGGCGGTCATCCCACCGTGTCACATTGTCATATAGCACGCTGCATTTGCCGCCGAGCAGAACGTTTGGCAGTGCATTTAAGCCATAATGAACACGTTCCTGAAGTAGCAATCAAGTACTTAAACCGACTTTCTGACTACCTTTTTGTCTTGGCACGAAAGTTGTCCTCAGACTTAAAAGCGGAGGAAGTGAAATGGATACCTCGCAAGTAAAATTTTAGATTTTAGAGCTCTGTTTTTAGATTTTTTTCAATGTATCAATCTAAAATCAACAATCTAAAATCTGCAATTTAGAAGACGTTCTTAAATTTTATTAAAATAAATCAAAATTTACTTGTCTTTTTCAGTAAAAAATTTATTTTTGCACAAACTAAACAGATAACAGATGTATTGGACATTAGAATTAGCATCTTATTTAAGTGATGCGCCATGGCCTGCTAACAAAGACGAACTTATTGACTACGCTATTAGAGCTGGTGCTCCATTAGAAGTAGTTGAAAACCTTCAATCAATCGAAGACGAAGGCGAGATATATGAATCAATGGAAGAAATTTGGCCTGATTATCCAACAGACGAAGATTATCTTTGGAATGAGGATGAATATTAAAAAATAAACCAAAGGAAAAAGTCTCATCACCGAGGCTTTTTTTTTGGTTCAAATACACAACATATAATAAAGAAATACTAATAAATTATGAGTTTCATAAACAGCATCATCAAGGTCTTTGTAGGTGATAAATCTCAAAAAGATGTCAAAGCTTTACAACCTTATTTAAACAAAATTAAAACATTCGAAACCAGCTTAATGGCTTTATCTCACGATGACCTAAGAGCTAGAACTGTATATTTTAAAGATAGAATTAAAGAAGCCAGAGCAGATAAAGATGCTAAAATTGCTTCGCTTAAAGCTGAAGTTGAAAACATCGAAGACATCGACAAAAGAGAAGATCTTTATGATGCAATAGACAGTCTTGAAAAAGAAGCTTATGAAATTTCTGAAAAAACTTTATTAGAAATTCTTCCAGAAGCATTTTCTGTAGTTAAGGAAACAGCACGTCGTTTTAAAGACAACTCATTTATTGAAGTTACTGCTACTCCAAAAGACAGAGAATTTTCGGCTTCAAAAACTTATGTTACTATTGAAGGTGACAAAGCTACTTGGGCTAACAAATGGAATGCTGCAGGTAAAGAAATTACTTGGGACATGATTCATTATGATGTTCAGTTAATTGGAGGAATGGTTCTGCACGAAGGTAAAGTTGCCGAAATGCAAACTGGTGAAGGTAAAACTTTGGTAGCTACACTTCCTTTATACTTAAACGCTTTGACAGGAAACGGAGTTCACTTAGTAACAGTGAATGACTACTTAGCAAAACGTGACAGCACATGGAAAGCGCCTTTATTCGAATTTCACGGTTTAACTGTTGACTGTATCGATAATCACCAGCCAAGTACTGAGCAAAGAAAAAAAGCATACGATGCCGATATCACTTACGGAACTAATAATGAATTTGGTTTTGACTACTTAAGAGATAACATGGCTCATTCGCCTAGCGACTTAGTTCAAAGAAAACACAATTATGCTATTGTCGACGAGGTCGATTCTGTATTAATTGATGATGCAAGAACACCGCTTATTATTTCAGGACCAGTTCCTCAGGGAGATCGTCATGAATTTAACGAGTTGAAACCAAAAATCGAAAACCTAGTTGCACAACAACGTCAATTAGCAAATGGTTTCTTGGCAGAAGCTAAAAAATTAATCAAAGAAGGAAATACTAAAGAAGGCGGATTCTTATTATTAAGAGCTTACAGAAGTTTACCTAAAAATAAAGCATTAATTAAATTTTTGAGTGAAGAAGGAATCAAACAATTACTTCAAAAAACTGAAAATCAATATATGCAAGATAACAATCGCGAAATGCATAAAGTGGATGAGGCTTTATACTTTGTGATTGAAGAAAAAAATAATCAGGTAGAATTGACAGATAACGGTATTAAATACCTTTCTGGAGATACTGATGCAGATTTCTTCGTTTTACCAGACATTGGTACAGAAATCGCTGCTATCGAAAAACAAAAATTAGATAAAGACGCTGAAGCTGAAGCTAAAGAAAGATTATTTCAAGATTTCGGAGTAAAAAGCGAGCGTATCCATACCCTTACACAACTTTTAAAAGCATATGCTTTATTCGAAAAAGATGTAGAATATGTGATCATGGACAACAAAATTATGATTGTCGATGAGCAAACAGGTCGTATTATGGATGGTCGTCGTTATTCCGATGGATTACACCAAGCGATTGAAGCTAAAGAAAATGTGAAAATTGAAGCTGCAACTCAAACTTTTGCAACCGTTACATTACAGAATTATTTCAGAATGTACAGCAAATTGGGTGGTATGACAGGTACAGCAGTAACAGAAGCTGGAGAGTTATGGCAGATTTACAAATTGGATGTTGTTGAAATTCCAACCAACCGTCCAATTGCTAGAATTGACAAAGAAGATTATATCTACAAAACAACAAGAGAGAAATTCAACGCTGTTATCGAAGACGTTACTGAATTATCAAACGCTGGAAGACCAGTTTTGATTGGAACAACTTCTGTAGAGATCTCTGAATTATTAAGTCGAATGTTGAAAATGAGAGGCGTTACACACAACGTTTTGAATGCTAAAATGCACAAGCAAGAAGCACAAATCGTTGAAGAAGCTGGTAAAGCCGGCGTTGTAACCATTGCGACAAACATGGCTGGTCGTGGTACCGATATTAAATTATCTCCAGAAGTAAAAGCTGCAGGAGGTTTAGCAATCGTTGGTACAGAGCGTCATGATTCTCGTCGTGTAGACAGACAGTTACGTGGTCGTGCTGGTCGTCAAGGAGATCCAGGAAGTTCTCAATTTTATGTTTCTCTAGAAGATAACTTAATGCGTTTATTTGGTTCTGAAAGAGTCGCTAAAGTTATGGACAGAATGGGACTTCAAGAAGGTGAAGTTATCCAACATTCGATGATGACTAAATCTATTGAGCGTGCTCAGAAAAAAGTAGAAGAAAACAACTTTGGTGTTCGTAAACGTTTATTAGAATATGATGACGTAATGAACTCACAACGTGAAGTAGTTTACAAACGTCGTCGTCACGCATTGTTTGGTGAGCGTTTAAAACTGGATATTGCAAATATGCTTTACGATACGTGCGAACTAATTGTAAGTAATAATAAAGTAACAAACGATTTCAAAAATTTCGATTTTGATTTAATCCGTTACTTCGGAATTACTTCTCCGATCTCAGAAGCTGATTTTACAAAATTATCAGATATTGAAATTACAGGAAAAGTATACAAAGAAGCACTTGCTTTCTATACTGAAAAAACAGAAAGAAGCGCAAGAGAAGCTTTCCCAATTATTAAAGGAGTTTACGAAGAACCAAACAACCATTTTGAAAGAATCGTAGTTCCATTTACTGACGGAATCAAAACGCTTAATGTTGTTACAGACTTAAAGAAAGCATACGATAGCCAAGGAGCTCAGTTAATTGCTGATTTTGAGAAAAACATCACACTTTCGATTGTTGATGAAGCTTGGAAAAAACACTTACGTAAAATGGACGAATTGAAACAATCTGTTCAATTGGCTGTTCACGAACAAAAAGATCCATTGCTTATCTACAAATTAGAAGCTTTCAACTTGTTTAGAGGAATGTTGGACAACGTTAACAAAGAAGTTATTTCATTCTTATTTAAAGGAGATTTACCTGCGCAAAACGTTCCTGAAATTCACGAAGCAAGCGAAGTACGTCAAAAAGAAAATTTACAATTAAGTAAAGACGAAATTGTAAACAGCGAAGAAATTAATCGCGAAGCTGGAGAAACACAACAACGTCAGGTTACAGAAACCATTGTTAGAGAGATGCCAAAAATCAATCGTAATGACAATGTAACTATTCAAGAAGTTGCAACTGGTAAAACAGAAACAATGAAATATAAAAAAGCAGAAACTCTTTTAGCTTCAGGAGCTTGGGTTATTGTTAAAGAATAATTTTTATTTCAAATTACATATTAAACCCGACAAGTTTTAAAAAACTTGTCGGGTTTATCATTTAAAAGAATCTTCAGCTGTTTGCAGAATCAGCTTCAAAAGTTAGGGATTAGACAATCTGAATAAGAAAAAAAGATCAAGAACAATTAATTTAATCTTATTTCGGATATAGCCCGCGGTTTCAACCGTGGAAGCGTTTGGGATAAGCGTTGTGTGCATTGTAACATGAATTTTGATATGCGTTATGCCCCAGAGATTGAAACCACTGGCTGTATTTTCTAATAAGATCTGCTAATAAATTATGGACAAAAATCTAAATTATCCTTAATCAAAAATGTTCTTATATCACTTATATGTTTTTAAAATAAAAAGGCATCGCTTGAATATTTTTTTTGAAAAAATTTAAAATAAGTTCTTTCCAAAACGAATTAAATGTATTTTTGCATTCGAAACAACGAAATCAAACCTTGAAGAATATCTTCATCATATTACTTTCCGGTATACTTTTACTGCCATCTTTTGGCAATTTCTTTGTTTATACTAATTTCAAACTAAATCAGGAAGAAATTGTAAAAACCATTTGTGTACAGCGTAAACAAGTTTTCAATACCTGTAACGGTCGATGCGAGCTTCAAAAAAGTTTGAAAAAATACGCCGATAACGAGAAAAAAATGGAAAACAATCTTAAAGAAAAATCAGAGATTGTTTATATTCAAAATACAATTACAGCACCTTACAACTTAATTGTGCCTATTAAAACTAAAACACAAAACTTTTCTGTTTTAGACAAAAAACCTGTTTCGGTTTCGAACACTTCGTTTCGTCCGCCATCCTATTTTATATAATTTTTTAAATCTACTTTCAATTCTACAATTGAAATCATTTTTATTGCCCAAAAGCAATGAAACGTGCTTACGCACATCTCAAATTTTAATTATATAAAACTCATAAAATGAAAAATACTTTATACAGAGCTTTAGCTATTGTAACACTATCTATATCTTTATTTTCTTGTTCAAGCGACGATAACAACGAAACGATTACTGGAAACGGAAAAATCACTTTAAAATTTGACAATGCATTTGGAGCAAACGATCTAATTTTAAACACACAAGGAAACACAACTTCTAACAATGAAGTATTAAAAATCAGTCTTGTAAAATATATTGTCAGCAATGTTGTTTTTACAAAAGCTGATGGAACCACTTTTACATACCCAAAAAGCAAAAGCTACTTTATTGCAGATGAATCTACTGCTGCCGGACAGCAATTTCAACTTGCTGATATTCCTGCTGGAGACTATACAAAAGTAAAATTCGGAATTGGAGTTGATGAAGAACAATGGAAATTAGGCGCTGCTGGACAAGGTGATTTCTTAGCAAAAGCTGATGCTGCGGGAATGATGTGGTCTTGGGCTGCTGGATATAAATTTTTAGCGCTTGAAGGCACATTTACTTCACCAACAGTTACAACTGCCACTCCGTTTATGATTCACACCGGAAAAACGGGAACAGATTATAACTATACTGAAGTGACTCTGGATCTTCCAACAAAAGCTTTAGTTCGTACGAACATTACTCCTGCCGTACACATTATTACAGATCTTTCGAAAATTATCGACGGGAAAAACAAAATCAAACTTTCTGACAACAACATGGGCGGAATGGGCGCGATGATTATGGGCGGTGCTAATTTGCCATTAATTACTCAAAACATCTCTGCAATGTTTCGAGTAGATCACGTACATAACGACTAAACTTATTTTCAGGAGCACAAAAGTTAGGGTTTAACAGACCACTCGTCCCGCCATCCGTTAAATCTTTCACGGCATCCCGATCCCGAAGCTTCGGGACGGGACCGCCGTAAAAGGATATCACTTCTGTCAGGGCTAAAAAACATCTTTTGTGCTTCTTAAAACCCAAAAATCATGTTGAAAATAAAATATTTTCTTTATCTGATTATTCCATTACTATCGAGCTGTTCAGATCAAGATGACGAATATATAAATGTACCGCTAGAATTTAAAGTTCCATCAAACTTTCCAGATCTTGCTTATAATATTGCTTTAAATCCACCAACAGAAAAAGGATTTGAACTAGGAAAAAAATTATTTTATGATGGTCGTTTAGCATCTGACGGAGTAGTTTCCTGCGGTTTTTGTCACATACAAGCAAATGCCTTTACGCATCACGGACATACTGTAAGTCATGGTGTAGACAATGCTCAAGGAACACGAAACACACCTTCAATTCAAAATCTAGGTTTCCAAACTACTTTTATGTATGATGGTGCAGCTGATCATCTAGATTTACAGCCGTTGATTCCGCTTAAAAGTGTGATCGAAATGAATGGTGATTTGAATGCGATTCTAAAAATGATGAAAGCCGATAAAGAATATCAAAAACTATTTGGGCAGGCTTTTGATGATGGTGCCATTACAACCGAAAATATGTTGAAAGCCCTTTCGCAATTTATGGTTATGGTGGTTTCATCAAATTCAAAATTTGACAAATACAGACGAAATGAATCTGGCGGAACTTTGACTTCTAATGAATTGGCAGGTTACGACTTATTCAAATCAAAATGTGCTTCATGTCATGCAACAGATTTACAGACTGACAATTCATTTCGAAACAATGGCTTAGCTGTAAATCCTGCCGTTAATGATGTTGGACGTTATAGAGTAACAGAACTGACAAATGATTATTACAAATTTAAAGTACCGAGTTTACGAAATGTAGAAGTTTCTGCTCCTTATATGCATGATGGGCGATTTGGAACTCTTGAAGGCGTTTTGGATCATTATGCGAGCGGAATTGAAGATTCTCCAACTTTAGATCCAATTTTAAAACAAAACGGAAAATTTGGAATTGCACTTTCTGCAACTGAAAAAACACAAATAATAGCTTTTCTGAAAACGTTAACTGACAATCAATATTTAACAGATAAACGTTTCTCAGAATATTAAAAAATATTTCCATAAAAACAGGCGCCCTAGCCCCGATTGCAGTGGAAAGCCTTTTTGAAAAAAGATCAAATTTTTCTTGAGTTTATGAAGCGACCAACGGAAGCTTTATAAACTTTTAGAAAAATGAGATTTTGAAAAAAGCTTGAAACGAAAAGCGGGATAAGCTCCTAAAAACAATAAAAATGAAAAAATTAATAATAGTTTGCACTTTCTTGGTTGGATTTTCAGCCTTTAGTTCTACTGTAAAAGACAGTATTTCGACATTCACCTTTCAGCGTTTGGCACTTATGGAAGATTTTGACTGTGATGCCTGCGGTTGTTCTGCAAGCGGAGGAAGTATGGGTTTTAGCTCAATGTTGAATAACAATTTTGTTGGACTTCGATATTTTAAACAAAGCTATACAAGCCGTGACGGTATTTTTGCCAATTCGCCTTGGATAGACGAAAATTTCAATACTGTTCAAGCCTGGGCAAGGATTCCGATTTCAGAGAAAATTCAGGTTTCCGCTTTAATTCCCTATCATTTTCACGAACGAGCATTAACTGCCGGAACGCAAAGTATTGAAGGTTTAGGCGACATGACTGTTATGGGACTTTACACCGTTTATGAAACTCAAAAAGACAGTACGGTTTTTACTCATAAACTAAATCTTGGTGGTGGAGTTAAGATTCCGACTGGACAATTTAAAGAGATTAATAATTTAGGAACGATAAATCAGAGTTTTCAATTAGGAACAGGAAGCTGGGATTTTCCTTTGGTTTCAGAATATGTTATCAAACATAAAAATCTAGGTCTGAACACTACTTTGAATTATATTTTTAAAACTGAAAACAGTAAAAATTATCAATACGGCGACCAGTTTAATTATGCTGGTACTTTTTTCTATTTGTTTGATGCAAATAAATTTCAAATTGTTCCGCAGGCAGGACTTGCAGGCGAAGTTTACCAAACTAATAAACAACACGGACTTGATTTACCAAATACGGCAGGAGATATTTTGTTTGGAAAATTTGGCATTGAAGCCGGAAAAGATAAATTTTCGATTGGCGTAAATGCCATGTTACCGATTAATCAAAATTTATCGAATGGTAATATGGAGGCTAATTATCGCTGGAGTATTAATTTGAATTATACTTTGTAAAAAGGCTCAAAGCTGCAAAAACACAAAGCCGCAAAGGTTTTTAGCTACGAATTACACAAATTTTTATAACATTTTAATTAGTGAAAATTCGTGTAATTCGTGGCAAACTTTTATCTTGGATTCTCTTCGTAATAACGTGCCTCAATTCTCTTAATATCTTTGATAGAGTTTTTTGCCCATGAAAGACGTTTTTCTAAAATCTCTTCTTCAGACAATTGCCAGTTGATATCTGAATTTCTTAATCTGTTAGTCAAGTTTTGAATAATGATTGCAGCCGAAACAGAAATATTCAAACTCTCGGTAAAACCAACCATCGGGATTTTAAGGAAACCATCGGCTTTCTCTAATATTTCTTCAGATAATCCATCTCGTTCTGTCCCAAAAAATAAAGCACTTGGTTTTGTAATATCAAAATCCTCAAGCAAGCAATCATTTTCATGCGGAGTAGTTGCAATGATTTGATAACCTTGATTTTTTAAAGTCGAAATACAATTACCGACAGAATCAAACTGATTAATATCTACCCATTTTTGAGCGCCCATCGCAATTTCCTTGTCGATTTTTTTTCCATATCGCTGTTCAATAACATTTAGTTCCTGAATTCCAAAAACTTCACAACTGCGCATTACAGCACTTGTGTTATGCATTTGAAAAACATCTTCGACAGCAATAGTAAAATGTTTAGTACGATTTCCAAGTACGTTTAGAAATCTTTCTTTACGATTATCCGTTAATATATTTTCAAGAAAAGCGAGGTAATCTAAATCAACCATTATAATTTTATTTGCTGCAAAAATACATTTTAAAGAATAGTCGAATTAGTTTTATTCTATTTTTTACTAAAAATGCCGTCTAAAACTTGATAAAAAACAGCTTCACCAAATGTTTTATTATCCTTTTCGTCAGGAAAAATAGGCTCTGGTTTTATATTACTCATTTCTTTTTTCAGTAATAACCTTGTATTTACCAAAGAGTAATATTTTCCTGCTTCAATTTTTGTTGGAGTAAATCCAGGTTTCGGATTATAAATTGAAAATGGAGCAGAAGAATTATAATACTTCTGAAATTGGACCGCTAATGGAGTTTCTTTTAAGAATGAAAATGCCATTAAATCATCATTTTCACTAAATAAATTTTTATTTTTAGAAACTGATTGTCCAAAAAAAGAAATGCTCACTAAAAAAAATCCAATTAAAAATAGTCTTTTCATCTGATAAAAATAAAGTATAAAAGTAAGAAAAAACTATTTTTATAATCAAACCAAAAGATAAATTCTATTTTGCGAAAAAATAGATCGAAAATAATTAATGATATGAAAAAGAAACTTGTAGTATTAACTGGTGCTGGAATAAGTGCCGAAAGCGGTATTAAAACCTTTCGAGACAGCGATGGTTTATGGGAAGGCCACGACGTTATGGAAGTTGCAACTCCCGAAGGCTGGCACAAAAACCAAGATTTAGTATTGGATTTTTACAACAAAAGGCGCCAACAGCTTAAGGAAGTGAATCCGAATTTAGGTCATCAGATTTTAGCTGAATTAGAAAAAGATTTTGATGTTTATATTGTTACTCAAAATGTAGATGATTTGCATGAACGCGCTGGAAGCTCAAAAGTTTTGCATTTACATGGAGAATTATTAAAAGTAAGAAGCACAAAAAATCGCGAATTAATTCTAGACTGGACTAATGATTTACTTACTGGTGATCTTGATAAAAACGGTCATCAGTTGAGACCGCATATTGTTTGGTTTGGTGAAGAAGTTCCTGCGCTTGAAGAAGCCATTTCGATTGTCGAACAAGCTGATTATTTGGCCGTAATTGGAACTTCTCTTCAAGTGTATCCTGCGGCTGGATTAATTTCATATACGTACAGCATTACTCCGGTTTTCTATATAGATCCTAAACCAATTTCGATTCCTAATATTCAGAACAAAGTTGAAGTTATCGCTAAAACTGCGACTGAAGGAGTTGCAGAAATGAGAAAGAAATTATTCGAATTGGAAAAAATATCATGATTGTAGAAAATCTTTTACAGCAACTATCGCAAATAGGTTTCTGGACACAATTACTAATTTTTACACTAGAAAACGGTATTTTGTTGTTGATGGCTATTTTAATTGGAAAAGTAATCGAACCCAAAAATACTGTTTTAAGTATAAAAGATCGAAAATGGGTTATTTCGAGTTTGATTTGCAATATATTAATTACTGCTTTAGGGTTTAAACTGTATCAATTGCAAATAATTCGAATTGATTTTTCGCCCTCTTTAACTTCCGCTGTAATCGATACTCTTGTGCTCATTATTTTGATGGACTTTTTTATGTTTTGCTTTCATTATCTAGCACATACTCTAAAATGGTTTTATCCAATTCACAAATTGCATCATACACACATAAAGACCAATGTTTATAGTTTATTTGTGCTTCATCCTATAGAAACTCTCGGATTTGGTTTTATATGGCTTATTCTCATTTCTATTTTTCAATTTAATTACATCAGTATGATAGTTTATCTGTTCTTAAATTTGATGTATGGAATATTTGGTCATTTAGAAAAAGATCTATTTCCTGCATTTTGGCACAAAAGCTTAATCACAAAATGGATTTCTACAACAAAATTTCACGCTGATCATCATAAAAATGAAGCTCATAATTTTGGTTTTTACTTTACCATTTGGGATAAAATTTTCAAAACTAATATTTAACACGGTACGTATAATTACTTTTAACACTTAGAAACATAGGTTTTGCGGTCAAAAATTAGGCGTTTCACTTTTTTAAAACACACATAACTGCCTTATGTGAAAGAAACATGTTGCTTTTTATTTCCTTTTTTTTGGTTATAAATTCTATGTTTCTATGTGTTAAACTATTCTTTTTTGCAATTATACCCAATGGATTAATTATTTAATTTGAAAGTTCCTATATAATAACGCTTCGGTAATTTTCAGAAGTTTTAACAATAGCTTATATTTGCACCTTTCGAAAAACAACATAACAATGACTACTTTAAACGAACTGAATGCTATATCGCCAATTGATGGAAGATATAGAAATAAAACTCAAAATTTAGCACCTTTTTTCTCAGAAGAAGCTTTGATAAAATATCGCGTATTGGTTGAAATTGAATATTTCATTGCCTTATGCGAAGTGCCTTTACCTCAGCTTTCAGACATAGACTCTAGTTTATTTGACAACTTAAGAGATATTTACAAAAAATTCTCTACTGAAGATGCGCTTTGGATTAAAGAAACTGAGAAAGTAACCAATCACGATGTAAAAGCGGTTGAATACTTTATTAAAGATGCATTTGAAAAATTAGGTTTGTCTAAATACAAAGAGTTTATTCACTTCGGACTGACATCACAAGATATTAACAACACTGCAATTCCGCTTTCTACAAAAGAAGCATTCGAGCAAGTTTACATGCCGTCTCTAATTAGTTTAATTTCTAAACTAAAAGAGTTAAGTGTAGAATGGGCTGCCGTTCCAATGTTGGCACGCACGCACGGACAACCAGCTTCACCTACACGTTTAGGAAAAGAAATTTTGGTTTTTGTAGAGCGTTTAGAAGAGCAAATGCGTTTGTTATTTAATATTCCATTTGCTGCTAAATTTGGTGGAGCAACAGGAAACTTCAATGCACATCATGTAGCATATCCACAGATTGACTGGAAAAAATTCGGAAATAAATTTGTAGAAACAGATCTAGGTTTACACCATTCTTTTCCAACAACACAAATTGAGCATTACGATCATTTTGCAGCATTCTTTGATGGTTTAAAAAGAATCAACAACATCATTATTGACTTAGATCGTGACATTTGGACTTATGTTTCAATGGAATATTTTAAGCAAAAAATAAAAGCAGGTGAAATTGGTTCATCAGCAATGCCGCATAAAGTAAATCCAATTGATTTTGAAAACTCAGAAGGAAACTTAGGAATTGCAAACGCTATTTTTGAGCATTTAGCAGCTAAATTACCTATTTCAAGATTACAGCGCGATTTAACTGACAGTACCGTTTTACGTAATGTTGGAGTTCCAATAGGACACACGATTATTGCTTTTGAAGCTACTCTAAAAGGTTTAAACAAATTATTATTAAACGAAGGTAAATTTGCTGAAGACTTAGAGAAAAACTGGGCTGTAGTTGCAGAAGCAATTCAAACTATTTTACGTCGCGAAGCATATCCAAATCCATACGAAGCATTAAAAGGGTTAACAAGAACAAATGAAGCCATTGATAAAAATGCAATACACAATTTCATTGCAACTTTAGAAGTTTCTGATGCTGTTCGAGCTGAATTAATGCAGATAACGCCTAGTAATTACGTAGGAATTTAAATAAAACCTAAAATATTTTCTAAAAAAAAGCTATCTTTATCGAGATAGCTTTTTTTTTAACACAGGAAGTTAATCCAGATTCAAACAAAAATCCTTTTGTCGAAAAAATTTCGTTTTTTTTCACTCCTGTTAAATGGCTGACGAAAGCACCAGGAACCAATTTAAAAGGGCTATTTGAGTAAACAGCTTAAATATAAAATCTGACTAAGCTCCTTAAAACAAAAATACCCTTTATGATTGCCTTAAACGCCGCTGCCGAAAGTACACACCATTTACAACCCTTAATCAGTGATCTGGGATTAATCCTGATGACTGCTGGAATCGCTGTTTTATTATTTAAAAAAATGAAACAACCTCTAGTTTTAGGATACCTGATTGCAGGATTCTTAGCTGGAAACCATTTTGATTTTTTCCCTTCAATAACCGATATGAAAAGTGTTGAAGTATGGGCCGAAATTGGGGTTATCTTTTTGCTGTTTAGTTTAGGACTCGAATTTAGTTTTAAAAAGCTGATGAAAGTTGGAGGCACCTCCTCCATCACCGCAATAACCCAGATTTTATTCATGACCATTATTGGCTATTGCGTAGGACAATGGATGGGATGGGGAAAAATGGACAGCGTTTTTCTTGGCGCGACACTCTCAATCTCATCAACAACGATTATTATTAGAGCCTTTGATGAACTGGGAGTAAAAGGTAAAAAATTCGCCGGAATTGTATTTGGTGCCTTAATAGTCGAAGATATAGTTGCCATTTTAATGCTTGTTTTATTATCGACTATTGCTGTCAGCGATCAGGTTTCAGGCGCAGAATTATTACAATCAGTTCTAAAACTGGTTTTCTTTTTAATCATTTGGTTCCTAGGAGGAATTTTTATTATACCAACGATTCTTAAAAAAGCCAAACATCTTTTGACAGATGAAATGCTTCTTATTATTTCATTGGCATTATGTTTAATGATGGTTGTGTTTGCTGCAAAAGTTGGATTCTCACCAGCATTAGGAGCATTTATTATGGGTTCTATCATTGCCGAAACTACTATGGCAGAAAAAATTGAACATTTAATTCAGCCCGTAAAAGATCTATTTGGAGCTGTTTTCTTTGTATCAGTCGGAATGTTAATTAATCCAGACACCTTAATTACTTATGCACTCCCTGTTGCCTTAATTACACTTATAACCATTTTCGGAAAAGCATTTAGTTCCTCATTCGGAGCCTTGCTTTCTGGACAGCCGCTTAAACAATCCGTTCAAACTGGTATGAGTTTAGCACAAATTGGTGAGTTCTCTTTTATTATTGCCACTTTGGGAATGACATTAAAAGTTACCAGCGATTTCTTGTATCCAATTATTGTTGCTGTATCAGCAGTTACAACCTTTACAACTCCATTTTTAATTAAATATTCAGATCCTTTCTCTGAATTTCTTGAGCGAAAGCTGCCAAAAAAATGGGTTAAAAACATAAACCGTTACAGTGTCAATGCACAAGCGATAAAATCAGTCAGCACATGGCAAATCGTATTAAGAGCATCTATAACCCAAATCATACTGCACACCATAATTATTGTTGCAATAATTTTACTATCATCAAAATTTGTTGCTCCTCTGGTTGCTGATACTCGTTTTGGCAACACCTTAGCTGCACTTATTACACTAGTAATCATTGCCCCTTTTTTATGGGCGCTTTCACTGCGTCGCGTAAAAGTTGAAGAAGTTGAAACTTTATGGGAAGAACGTAAATATCGAGGCGCACTTTTAATGCTTATATTAATTAGAATGAGCCTTGGATTATTCTTCGTAGGTTTCTTATTGAATATTTTCTTCTCTCCATTAGTAGCATTTGTTGCACTTATTATTGCAATTGGAGCGTATCAAATTTTCCCTAAAAAACTAAACGAACAATATCATAAAATTGAGAATCACTTTTTAAAGAACTTGAACGATCGTGAAAATAAAAAAATAGACAGAAGATATGCTAATCTTATGCCTTGGGACGGTCACATGTCTATTTTTGATATTGGAAAAGAATCAAACCTTGCAGGTAAAACACTTGAAGAATTACGAATTCGAGAAAATATGGGAATAAACATCGCTTTTATTCGACGTGGAGAAATTACAATCCCGATTCCAACTAAAAATGAACGATTGTTTCCTGGAGATGAGATATGTGTTATTGGGACTGATGAACAAATTGCACAGTTTACTACTTACTTAAAAAATGAAATTGAAGCTCCTAACAACAGCGAAGAATCTGATATTGTACTTCGCCAATTAGAGATTTCAAACGAAGATTTTATTCAAAAAAGTATCGGTCAATTTAGAGGAAGAACCGGCGGACTTGTTGTAGGAATTGAACGTAATGGTAATCGAATTTTAAATCCTGAATCTAATATCATTTTAGAAAAAAACGATATTATCTGGGTGGTAGGCGATAAAAAACGAATGAACGAATTAATGCAAAAAAGTACACACGTTGCATTTTAAAATCTAATTATATAAAAAAAGAAAGCCACAGATTAATTTCTGTGGCTTTCTTTTTTTTATTTATTTGGCTGCGGTGTCATACGCAGATAAGGTTTTATAGGTGTATGTCCTTTAGGAAACTTTGCAGGAATATCACTATCCGGAATCGCTGGTGCAATTACCACATCTTCTCCATCTTTCCAGTTTGCCGGTGTAGCAACGCTATAATTGGCTGTTAACTGCAAACTATCAATAACACGAAGTAATTCGTCAAAATTTCTTCCAGTAGATGCAGGATAAGTCAAAGTCAACTTGATTTTTTTATCGGCGCCAATTACAAAAACAGATCTCACCGTAAATTTATCACTTGCATTTGGATGAAGCATATCATACAAAGTCGCTACTTTTTTATCCTCATCAGCAATAATTGGAAAATTAACTTCAGTATTCTGAGTTTCGTTGATGTCTTTAATCCAATCTAAATGCGATTGTAAGCCATCTACACTCAAAGCAATAACCTTGGTATTTCTTTTTGTAAACTCAGGAACATAATTCGCTACTGTTCCCAATTCAGTTGTACAAACAGGAGTAAAATCTGCTGGGTGCGAAAATAAAACTCCCCAAGAATCTCCTAACCATTCATGAAAATTAATTGGTCCCTGCGTGGTTTCTGCATGAAAATCTGGAGCTATATCGCCTAATCTTAATGTTGACATAATTTATCTTTTTTAGTTCCTCTAAAATTAACTAAAAAATACATTTAGAAAACATGTAAGAATTAAAAAAAAGTTAAAATTCTATCTTCTCTATATAATTACCATTTTAAACTAAATAAAACTCACCACAAAGTACCAGAATGCAAGGGTTACAAACGAAATTGGAATTCCAAAACCAATCATCATACTACTCAATTTTGGTTTTAAACCATAAGTAGAAGCCAAAATTGCACCAGTAATCATTGGCGCCATAGCAATTTCTATAATTGTAATCTTTATAGCTTCAGAATGCTGCTTAAAAACAAATACATATAATATAAAGATAATGAGCGGTGTCACTATAAGCCTAAAGAAAAGTCCGAGCTGCAAGAATTTCCAATGTTTGCTTTTTCGATCAAAAGTCAGTTGTAATCCAACCGAGAATAAAGCCAAAGGCGTAACTAAACTTCCTAATTTTAATAATAAAGATTGAATATTTATATCTAAATCATAGTTCCAAACATTCAATAAACAAGCTGCAACGAAAGTTATAAAAGGCGGAAAGAAAATTATCTTTTTTGTAATGCTTTTAAAATCAGGATTCCCTTTAGAATAAAAAGCAGCAACAAAAACACCAAGTGTAGAAACTACAACAAAAGTTCCAGGTTGATCTACCAAAACAGCAGTTTCTAAACCTTTCTTGCCAAACAAAGCTTCAATAATAGGATAACCCAAAAATGACGAATTACTTAATCCTGCCGTTAAAACTAAACAGCCGATTAGTTTGTTTGACCAGCCTAATCGTCGTCCTAAAAAATGAAAAAAAATAAAAGCAAGAAAAAAACTAATCCACCCTGCTCCTATTGGAAACAACAATTCGCTGCTCCATTTTATTTTCGGAATATGATATAAAGTAATCGCGGGAAGACATAAATAAATGACAATTTTATTGATTGTTTTATAAATATGAGTAGGAAATCGCTTTACATTTTGCAAAAGCAATCCTAAAAATAAAAAGAAGAATATTATAATAAAGTTGTTCATATCAAGGCTTAAGCACAAAAATAAGTATTTATAAGTTAGTAACTACTAAGGGCTAAGCACAAAAAAAAACGTTAAATTTGTTTTTTGTGTTATAAAACTCCTTACATTTGTAACATATTTTATTACAGTATGATTTCAGGTAAATTTGCCATAACGATTCACATTCTTACTTTGCTGACTAAATTCCCTAATGATTATTTATCATCAGAGTTTATTGCCGGCAGTATCAATTTAAATCCTGTTTTGGTTCGAAAAGAAATCGCAAACCTAAAAGCACATCATATTGTAGAAAGTAAAGAAGGTAAAAATGGCGGAACAAAATTGGCCGTAGATGCTTCGAAATTGACTCTAAAAGAGATTTTTGAAATGACTTTTGAAACTATTAATTTGGGATATGCAAAAAATGAACCTAACCCAGATTGTCCTGTTGGAAAAAAAATCAATCAAAATCTAGCTGATTTATACACCGAAATGAATCAGAAAGTAAGCGCACAATTAGAGAATATTTCGCTTGAAGATTTTTCGAACCAATTTTAAAACTATTTTTTTACCTCAAACTGTAACATTTTTTATTACTAAATAAATTTATATATTATGAAAATCGCAATTATTGGAGCAACAGGATTTGTAGGCTCAGCAATCTTAAATGAATTAGCAGACAGAAAACATGACATTTCTGCAATTGCTAGAAATCCAAAAGACAATACAAACGCAACTTGGATTGCCGCAGATATTTTTAATGTTGATGCTTTGGCAGAAGCTTTAAAAGGACACGATGTTATAGTAAATGCATTTAATCCGGGTTGGACAAATCCTAATATTTATGATGATTTCCTTAACGGATCAAAAGCAATTCAAGAAGCTGTAAAAAAATCAGGTGTAAAACGTTTTATTACCATTGGAGGCGGAGGAAGTTTATTTGTTGCTCCAAATTTACAAGCCGTAGATACTCCAGATTTTCCAAAAGAATATTACGCTGGTGCAACTGCAGCAAGAGATTATTTGAATATCTTAAAAGAAGAAAAAGATTTAGATTGGGCTTTTTTTAGTCCAGCATTTGAAATGCATGCAGGAACTAAAACAGGAAGAACTGGTAAATATCGTTTAGGTTTAGAAAACCCCGTTTTTAATGACGAACAAAGAAGCATCTTATCTGTAGAGGATTTGGCAGTTGTTATTGCTGATGAAGTTGAAAATCCAAAACATCATCAAGTTAGATTTACAGCTGGATATTAATTTTAAGATACTAAGGCTCTAAGATTCTGAGATACTAAGTTTTTTTTATATTTAAAGCTAAGTTCTGTATGTCATTTTGAGCTAGAAACTCTATAATACTACTCAGACCCGAGAGATTTTAAAAACCTGTCGGGTCTCTTTGTGTCAAAAAAAATGCTGCTAAACAATCTTTGTCGAGCTATTTCTGTCAATTCTTTGGCTTCGTTTAGGAAGAAAAAAATATGATAACAAATTAGTGGGAATTCGTGTAATTCGTGGCAAACTAACTTTTTGAAACTGTTTTTGTTTTCAGTACTTTTACACTATTAAAAAAGTATTTTGTCAAGTTTAAAGAAACAGTCAAGCAGTTTAACTGAAAAAGCTGGAATTTCATCTCCCGAAATCACCAATGTTTCGGCTATTAATCAAATTAAAAACAAACGCAGGCAACAACCTTCTGCCGGCGAATTAATATCTGGAATTCTTTCTGAAAATAGAACGGCTCTTAGTCGCGCTATTACTCTTGTCGAAAGCACAAATCCTGAACATACTGAAAAAGCGAACGAAATTATAAACGGCTGTTTGCCTCATGCAAATAAATCTATCCGAATAGGAATTACGGGAGTTCCCGGTGTTGGCAAAAGTACTTTTATCGAAGCTTTTGGAACCTATCTTACACAGGCAGGAAAAAAAGTAGCAGTTCTAGCCGTTGATCCAAGCAGTTCGATTTCCCACGGAAGTATTTTGGGAGATAAAACCCGCATGGAAGAATTGGTTAAAGATGAAAATGCTTTTATACGCCCGAGTGCCTCAGGAGAAACTTTAGGCGGTGTGGCACGCAAAACCCGCGAATCAATAATCTTATGTGAAGCTGCTGGTTTTGATACCATAATTATTGAAACAGTTGGTGTTGGTCAAAGCGAAACGGCTGTGCACAGCATGGTAGACTTTTTTCTTTTATTAAAAATTTCTGGTGCCGGCGATGAGCTTCAAGGTATTAAACGCGGCATTATGGAAATGGCAGATGCTATTGTAATTAACAAAGCAGACGGCGATAATATCAAAAAAGCAAATCAGGCAAAACTTGAGTTCAATCGAGCTTTACATTTATTTCCTCCAAAAAAATCAAACTGGCAGCCAAAAGTAACGACTTGCAGTGCCATAACGAAAGATGGAATTACGGCTATTTGGGATACAATTTCTGATTATCTTGAACTAACAAAGGAAACCGGTTTCTTCCAAGAGAAAAGAAAGGAACAAAATCATTTTTGGATGATGGAAACAATAGACGAGCAATTAAAGCAAAATTTCTATAACAGCCCTGAAATCATTTCCCTTTTAGAACAAAATAAAATAGCAGTTCAAAATAATGAAATTTCACCTTTTGCGGCTGCACAAAGTTTATTAAAATTATATTTTAATAAAGGTTCAAAGTAGCAAAGGTTCAAAGAGACAAAGGTTTTCTCTAGCTTGTCTTTTCTTAGTCTAAATTCATAAAAGTAAAAAGGTTCAAAGTAACAAAGTCATTAACTCTGTTTCTTTGAACCTTTGCATCTTTGAAACTCTGTACCTTTGTACCTGTTCCTAAACTTATTTTTTTCTAAGCTTGTATTTGCTTTCTTTATATAAATTACCTGCTGTAATTACGTGTGCCAAGGCATCTTTTGCCAATTCTTCGTTTAATTTTACAGGAACTAAAGTCGTATCATTTTTAACCTCAAACTGAAGAGGTTTTAAATTAGGCTGCATAATTACAACCTGATTTTCAACTCTAAATGCATTGATATCGTTAAACTGCATAATTGCTCTTCCTTGTACTTTCTCATCAAGTTTACTTAGGTTTCTACCTACCATTGGAGTTTCGAAAGGAAGTCCTAAATAACTTAATAATGTTGGCGGAATATCAATTTGACTTGCTAATTTATTATAAACAGCACCTTTGGGAACTCCAGGTCCCATAATAAATGCAGGAATATGAAATTTGTTTATTGGCACTAAATTTTTTCCGTATGTTCTTGTATTATGATCCGCAATTACAATAAAGATTGTATTTTTAAAATAAGGCTCTTTTTTAGCCATTTCAAAGAATTTTCCAATTGAAAAATCCGCATACTTCATAGCATTATTTACCGTTGCAGGTTTTGAATCATAAGGTTTTATTCGGCCTGCAGGATATTCAAAAGGTTCATGATTTGAAGTGGAGAACATTAAAGAGAAAAATGGTTTGTCACCTTTTGCCTTAAAATAATTATTTGCTTTAGTAACTAAATCTTCATCAGAATAGCCCCAAGTTCCTTTAAAAGCATATTTATTTCCGTCAGATTCAAAATCTTCTTGATCTACAATATCTTGAAAACCATTTCCGTTGAAAAACGACGCCATATTATCAAAATTGGCCATTCCTCCGTAAATAAAACTCGTATCATATCCTTTTTGTTTTAAAGCATCTGCAAGTGTAAAAAATCCTTGCTGCGAGTTTCCAAGTTTTACAACACTTTCTGACGGTGATGGTAAAAATCCAGTTACAACTGCTTCAATTCCGCGAACACTTCTTGTTCCTGTACAATACAAATTGGTAAACAATAATCCTTCTTTTGATAATTTATCAAATTCTGGCGTCAGCGGTTTTCCTCCTAAAATTCCAACATATTCAGCACCTAAACTTTCTTGTAAAAAAATCACCAAATTATATGGCTTTTTCAAAACAGAATCTGGCTGCTGTACATGAAGAAACGGAATTTCAGCATCTGTAAAATCGTTTGGACCAGCAATCATGTATTTTTTCACACGGGCGATTGCTTCAGCTTCATCCATTTTACCGTACATTTTTGTGTTTCCTTCATTCTTAATCGAATAAGCAGCAAAAGCAACAGTATAAAATGAATTTAATCCTAAAGTATTTGTCAATTGATCTGTTGAAAAAACAGCATTACTGGCATTGATAGGACGCTTTGAAGTAAGACTTGAACGTGCTCCAAAAAACAATAAAAATGCTAGTAATGGAAAAACCATTAATTTGAATTTATATGGAGTACTTGTTGTATGAAAATATTTTTTCCCTTTTTTGAAAGCAAAATAAAGTACAACTCCTAAAATTAAAAAAGTTACAATTATTGAAGTCAGATAACTTTTTAAAAGCATTCCAACAACTTCCCTTGGATAAATAAGATAATCTAAGAAAATTTTATTGGGACGTGTATCGTATTGTTTTACAAAATCAGGCGTAGCTAATTCTACAAAAAGAATCAGAAACAGGAATAAAAAACTATAAATTACCAAAAAATTATTGGTGAACTTAAGCCATTTATTTGGCAAAAAAGTAATCAAAACGGCAGGTAAAAATGACAAATAGCAAAGTAAAATCAAATCCATTCGCAAACCGATTGGAAAAATATACCAGAAATTTGGAGTTTCTACTACTCTTTCTTTAAATAGAAAAAATAAAAAGATTCGGCTTAAAGTAGTAATCAGTAATCCGATTAAAATAAAATTAACTATAGGTTTTAAATAACGTAAATTTTTCATTAGATGCTTTAGACTATTTTTTGATTAAGGCAAACTATAGAGACACATTGTTGTGCGTTTCTACTCTTCGTAACGATTTATTTCTCTGTCATAGAACTCATTTGCCAAAACAATCAAACCTTCCATTTCTGCATTTAACTCCGCTTCATCAAGATCTTCGGCTTCTTCCATAAACTCAACCTCATCATCTTTTAGATTGATTATAAATCTAGGGTAATCAAGGTGAATGATAAAAATATCATCTGGAAAATCAGTATTATCTCCAAGTAAAAATTTAGGTAGTTCCATTTTTATTTATTTATTATTTTGTTTTATTTTTTTGCTTTTCCCGAAGTTATCGAGACGCAAGGATTAAACTATTTATTATTTGTTTAAGTCATTTAATCCGTGCCAGATTCTTATTTTCTGCTCAAATTTAAGTATTTGAAATTGAATTAGTATTTAATTTCCTAGTTAAATAATGAAAGCGCATGAATAGAAAAATTGCCGCTGCAGTTAATCCTGCCAAAAGTCCAATCCAAACACCTTGAGCTTTCCATTCTGTATGTTCGCCTAAATAATATGAAATTGGAAAACCAATTATCCAATAAGCTACAAATGTTATATACATTGGGATTTTTACATCTTGTAAACCACGTAAAGCGCCAAGAACAACTACCTGAATTCCATCAGAAATTTGAAAAACTGCTGCGATTAAAAGTAATTTTGATGCAATGCTGATTACTTCTGTATTATCCATAAGCTGCCCGCTGTTTTCCATATTTAAAAAGATATAAGGCAGATGATTGTGAAAAACAACAAACAATATTGCAAAAAACGTTTCTATTATAATGGCAAGCAAAAAAATAGAACGTGCCACAACAATTAGTTTTTTATAATCTTGTAATCCTCTCTGATTACTAACTCTAATCATCGAAGTTACACTTAATCCCATGGCAAACATAAATGTCATCGAAGCAAGACTTAAAGCAATTTGATTGGCCGCTTGGCTCGTTTTACCAATATTTCCGCAAAGCCATATTGACGCTGTAAACAACACAACTTCAAAAAGCATCTGCATTGCTGATGGAAATCCAATACTTATAATTTTTTTGATGGTTTCTTTTTTAATTTCCTGAAAGCTGAAGTTCTTGAAAAAACGCTTTAAATCATTTCTTCTAGAAAGCATAATATGCATAAACATAACTAAGAAAATCCTAGAAATTACAGTTCCTAAAGCAGCGCCAATAATTCCCATTTTTGGAAAAATCCATATTCCGTAAATCAACACATAATTGATTCCTACGTGCAGTACGTTTGCCATAATCATTGCATACATAGAGTATTTTGTCAATGATAATCCGTCAGCAAATTGTTTGTATCCTTGATACATAATTAGCGGAATCAACGAAAAAGCCACCCAGCCCAAATACGGTTTTGCTAAAACAATTACTTCTTCTGGCTGCTGCAGTAATTCCATTATAGGCTTTGCAAACATAATTACGGTAAAAAGAACTAATCCTAGAATGGTACATAAAAATAATCCATGATGAAAAGCGGATCTAATTTTAGTATCATTTTTTTCGGCATCACCTTCGGCAACGATTGGAGTAATAGCGGTAGAAAAACCAATTCCTAAAGACATTGCAATAAAAATCATACTGTTGCCAAGAGAAACTGCTGCCAGTTCAGTACTTCCAAGTTTTCCCACCATTATATTATCGACAATACCAATTAAGGTATGTCCGACCATTCCTAAAATTATGGGATATGCTAATTTTAAATTGTATGAAAACTCTTTGGTGTACTGCTTTAAATTCACTTCTATTCTTTTTTAGTGTGCAAAGATAATCAGAAGCTTCGAATTCTATTCTATTAATAAAAAGATAAGCCAATTTTAAGGCGAATTTTGGCTAAACGCAATATTATGTAACGATTTTTAAAAATTATATAACGAGCTCCAAAGGTCTTGATTCTACTTTTACAGTATTAGAAATTCAAAAAAAATTGTCATGAGAAAATTACAAATGTTATGCCTGGCGACTTTCGCTTTTTTATACGCCAATACCACTTTCGCTCAAGACAGTGAAACAAAAAATTACGATCAAGGTTTTAGATTAGGATTTGGTGTGAATGGCGGAATACCAACTGACAATGATTACAGATGGTCGCTTGGTGGAGATGTTCGTTTACAATACGATTTATCTAAAAAAACATCGTTGACTTTAACTACAGGTTTTACAAACTTGTTTATGAAAGATCAAAATGGAGTTGAAGTAAAAGATCTTGGATTTATACCTGCTAAAGCTGGTTTTAAAGCTTTCATCTGGGAAGACCAATTTTACGTTCTAGGTGAAGTAGGTGCAGGTTTTGCCGTAACAAATGGCTATAACGACACTACTTTTTTGTGGGCGCCGGGAATTGGATACGCCAATAAGTACATTGATATTAGTGTTCGTTACGAAGACTATAACAAATTCAATACCAACCAAGTGGCATTACGTTTAGCTTATGGTTTTAAATTATAAAAAGAAAGGTTTAATTTATTATTTTGTTTTTGGTAACAAGCCCGACAGTTTTCATAGTCTGTCGGGTTTTGTTTTTTTTATACCATTGGTCAAAAGAGAAGTGTCATTAGTCAAATGATTTTTTAGGATTGATTTAGAAGGCAGTAATTCGCAGAAAAATTAATCAAATCATGAACAAAACAGTTTTTTATTTAGCACAGGTTTTACTTTTTTTATTGCTTTCTATCGCCACAAGGGCACAATCTGGAATCTCAGGAGAATTTAAAGTCGATTATGTTCCTTTTTCTAAATATGTTCGACCAATGGACAGCACCAAAACAAATGCAGAAAGTAATTTTAAACGAGCTCAAATTGCTTTTGAAGTTCCATTATCTTTAAAAATGGATCAATACAATCATCCAAGGCTGTGGTCTATTTTTGTTAATGGAAGTTATGCCCGAATGGAAAACAAGAATTACGAAATTCAATCTCTTCCTGTACAATTTCAAGAAGGATTTCCAAATGAACTGCTGAATACACAAATTGGTATTAAACATTTACGTTCTCTTTCACCCTCTTGGTCTTTATTGACAATGCTGTCAGTTGGAGTTTATACTGATATGGTTGAAATTAATAAAGATGATGTCTTGATACAAGGTGGTGTTCTTTTTATCAAACAATTCAATCCTAATTTGGCTTTTGGTATGGGTCCAGTTTTAACCAATAGTTTTGGTGTTCCGATGGTTCTGCCAGGAATTTACTTTAATTGGGAATCTAGAGGAGCTTTACATTTTAAAGTTGCGTTTCCAGAAGGTTTAGAATTAGGCTATCGAATGTCTGACAATTTCGATTTGAAAGCTGTCGCAGAAATAAGCGGAATGACAGCAGAAACAAGAGTTGGAAACAAATCGATGTTATTAGGATATCAGCAAATTATTGCAGGATTACGACCTCAAGTAAAACTAGGAAAACATTGGACACTAGAACCTACAGCGGGAAGTACTATTGTTCGAAATTTCTCGACCAACAGTCGAAAAATTAAAGACATTTTTAAAGAAAAAGATATAGCCGATCCAAGATTCACTACTACTTTTTATGGAGCCGTAGCTTTAAAATGGAAATTCTAATACTATCGGCTTAATAAGTTTTTATACACTACCTCTTTCAACAATGCTTCGCGGCGTGTTCTTGAAATAGGTAGTTCTTGTCCTTTTATAAACAATCGTCCGCCAGAAACAGAATCTATGTGGGTGATATTTACTAAAAAAGATTTATGAATTCTAAAAAAAATCTCTGTTGGGAGTGTTTCTTCTAATGAAATCATAGTTTGATGAATTACAAGCACTTTATCTTTAAAATGGAGTTTCGCATAGTTTTGCATTCCTTCAATATATAAAATATCAACCCAAGAAATTTTTTGAAATCCTTCTTCCTGACGCACATACAAAAACGGATCCAATTGATTTTGCTTTGGAGACTGAATCATTTGATACCATTGTTTTGCTTTTAACGAAGCCTGATAAAAACGCTGAAATGTAATAGGTTTCAATAAATAATCTACCACTTGCAAACGATATCCATCTAAAGCATGTTCTGAATATGCCGTGGTAAAAATCACCAAAGGAGGATTATCCAGAGACTCTAAAAACTCTAAACCAGAAAGATACGGCATATTAATATCCAGAAATAATAAATCAACCTTTTTATCCTGAATATATGAAGTTGCTTCTAATGCCGAAGCACAAGTGCCTGCAACTTCTAGAAAATCAATTTTAGAAACAAAATCTACGATTCCGTTTCTTGCGATAGGTTCGTCATCAATAACAAGGCATTTCATTTTCATAGTTTTCTGTTTCAGGTTTAGTATTTGCTAAAAAAGTTTGACTCAGATTTAGCAGTTTTTTGAAATTTTTAAAATCCTTATAATTCTTATAATCTGTGGCAAAAAAATTAACCGCAAGGTACACGAAGATTTACGCAAAGTTCGCAAAGTTTTAATTTTTATAAAGATGCTAAACCACAAAGCTAGAGATTAAAAATTCGTGCTAATTCGTGCAATTTGTGGCGAAAACAAAATCCTTTTAATTCTTATAATCTGCAGCAAAAAATTAACTGCAAAGATCACAAAGCAACAAATTAAAAATTCGCGTTAATTGCTTCGCCAGTTCGCTGTCGCTCGGGTCGTGGTAAAAAAAATCATTTTAAATCTAAAACTACTGTAACCGTAAAATCAGAATCGGTTTTATTGGTATTAAATTGATGTTTTTCTAGATATTGGATTGACAATCTTTTTTTTACATTTTCAAGCCCTAAGCCTTGATTTTTAGACGGTATTTTATATTGTTCTGTATATGAGTTTTCGATTCTAAAATTCAATTGATGTTTTATCTGTTCACAAGACAAATACACATAACCTTTTTGGTTTGGAAGTCGGGAAACATGTTTAAAAGCATTCTCAATTAACGGAACTAAAAGTAATGGTACAATTTGAAGCTGTCCATCTTCAATATTCCATTTGCTTTTTACTTCTAATTCATTTCCCCATCGGGTTTCTTCAACCGCAATTAAATCTTTCAAGTATTTAATCTCGAGATGCAGCGGCACATATTCTTTGTTGCATTCATACAATTGATAACGCAAAATATCCGAAAACTGAACCAATAAAATAGACGCCAATTTTACATTACTCTGCATTAGAATATGAATATGATTCAGGATATTAAACATCAAATGCGGATTAATCTGATCTTGCAAGATTTTGATTTGAGCTTCAAGATGTACTTGCTGCAATTGCGCGTGATTTCTTTCGATGACATTATGTTCCTGATAAAATCGAAGCCCGCAAGCAGTACCGCAAATTAAAATCGCTGATGGAATGTTGCCGTAAAATCGTGTCCATAAAAAATGAAGAGAATCCACATCTGCTTTTTCAGGATATCTTTTGCTTCTCAAAACCGAATCAGAAAAAACAATATAAATCAATGACAGACAAAATGCCAAAAGCAGTACAACAATAACGCTTTGTACCGCAAACGAGTTCATTTTATTTTGTTTTAGTGCTTTGGGCAATATAACATCACTCAAAATATGAGCTAAAATGGCAGAACAAAACAAAACTAAAACAGCCTGAATTGTAGCGGTCAAAAAATCGTAATCTTCGATCATCTGCGCCCAAATTGTCATACCTAATAAGCTCCAAAAAAAGACCAAGAATATCCAATGCTTATTTTTATATTTTGTAATCATCTAAAAAAGATATATATAATTATGAGAAAGTCTGCGTTCAAAAATACCCTTATATTTTCTAAAGAAACAGCAAAGAACCAAAAAGATTCCGTGCTGTTTATAAGGCTAAACGTAAGTTGTGAACTTATAAGAAAAAATATCCAACGCTTACATTAAACGAATTTGGTTTCGAATTAAAATCACTGCTTATATTATTTAATCCGCCTTGGTAAATGACATCAACAGTAAATTTCCAAACCTCAACTCCTGCCCCAACCTGATATCCAATATTCGATTTATCAAATTTCTTATAAGAATCTTTTAACTGGGTCAATGATGAAAAATTTTCATCCAAAACATAAGAATAAACCCCGCCTCCAAATACTCTAACATTTAAAGCCGCAAGATCAATTACTTTGTAACCAATAAGCAAAGGCATTTCAAGGCTTTTCCATTTTGCATTTTTAGATCCTGTTGAAGTCGTTCTTTCGATTTCTGAAGATTTCTCGCTGTATAAGATTTCATTCTGAATATAGAATCTCTTAAAATCAAATCGAGCCATAGCACCTCCAAAATAACCAACAGCATATTTTGATTTATAACCATCTGAAACTGGAAGTTCAGAGTAATTAGATCCGCCTTTAATTCCAATATGAATTGGAAAAGAAGATTGTGCATTAATTTTAGAAGAAACTAATCCTAAAACGAAAATTGCAGTCAACAATAGTAATTTGTACATGTTCATGATAATAATGTTTATTAATTTGATACAAAGGAGCACAAACCTAAATCACTATTAAAATTAGTTTGATGAACTACATAAGTGTTTTGACAAAAGGATATAAATAATTACTATTTAGCTGTTTTAACTAAATGATTCACGTTTCAAACGTGACTTCAAAAAATAAACCCAACAAGTTTTAAAAACCTGTCGGGTTCATTATTAAAAAAAAGATCAAATTAATCCTTTTCTAATGCTTTTTTATACATTTCAAAATTAGCTTTTATTTTATCGTCCAATTCTGGTTCTTTAATATCAGTGTGTTTTTGCATTTCTTCCCAAATAATTTTTGCCACAATATAACGTGCCATTTCCTTATCGTCGGCAGGAACTACATACCACGGCGCATAATCTGTAGAGGTTTGATTAATTGCTTCTTCGTAGTATTGCTGATATTCTGCCCAATGCTCGCGTTCCTTCAAATCGCCTGGTGAAAATTTCCAATGATGTTTCTCTTCTTCTAAACGGCGCAACAAACGTTTTTTTTGTTCGTCTTTGCTTAAATGCAAAAAGAACTTCATTATAATAGTTCCGTTTTGAGCAATATGTTTCTCGAAATTATTAATCTGTTCAATTCTATTTTCCCAAAACTTAGGCGTAATATCATCGATAGATTTAATGTCTGGTAAATTCTCTGACAAGATATATTCGGGATGCACACGCGTTACTAAAACATTCTCATAATGTGTTCTATTAAAAATGGCGAACTTTCCTTTCTCGGGTAAAACAATATAATGACGCCATAAATAATCGTGTTCCAGCTCGCTTGAATTTGGTGTTTTAAAACTATGAACTACTACTCCACGCGGATTAAATTCTTTAAAAACTTCGCGAATCAAACTATCTTTTCCTGAAGTATCCATTCCTTGAAGGCAAATTAAAACCGCATATTTATTATGAGCATACATTACGTCCTGCAAATCACTCAATTTAGCTTGAACCTTATCCAATTTCTCTTCCTTTTCATCGTCATCAGCATCAATATTTAACAAAGTAGGAAGTTTACTTAGTTTGATTTTATCTGTAACTTTAAAATCTTTCGGGTCTATTGATTTCATGTTTTTTAGTTTTTTGTATCATAAATATACTACTTTTACGAATTCCGATAACTATCGGAACTGCTATTCATTGCAATACTTTTTAATAAATTGCTCTCAAGGTTAAACAGTTGTTCTTAAAACAAGCTTTTAGATAAGAAAAAATGCAGCGATTCAATATTTATAAAAAATCAAAAAAGTTTCATTGGAGCAGCGCTTCAATATTTTTTTCATTACTATTATTGTTGTACTTAATTTATTTTATTAAGAACAATTTATTTTCTCTAGCCAAAGGATTATCTGAAGACGCATTTTTAAAATCCGCCCTTTTATTCTCTTTTATTATATTAGTACTAAAGTCAATTGGTTTAATAAAACCTAAAGCCTTAAATGGTACGTTTAGCGGCTTTTTAGAGTTTTTTGAAGATGCTATAATAGTAGATAACGAGAAATTTCAAATTGAAGAAATCAAATTAGTTGAAATTTCTAATAATGATTACTACGGTAAACCAACGAAAAATGGCTTTGACTCTTCGTTATCAAGCGGAATAGAAAATCGAATAACTCTTACGCTAAATTCTGGAGAAAGAAAAACATACTACTTTGAATTGTATAATCAATATGATTTAGGAAAAGTTGAGGATGAACTAGTTTCATATTATTTAAAAGGAAAAATGAAGTTTACAGAACTTTGCAAAATATTAAAATTAAAACAATCAGAAATAGAGGAATATAAAAATCAAATTACTCTTCTCTAACAGAAACATTCATGGAAAAATTCACATTAGAAATATTATTTCAAATCATAGGAATCGGTTCGGCATCAGGATTATTTTACAATAATGATGCACTTTATGTAATTGGCGACAACAGCGGATTCTTATACGAATACAATATGCAGAATCAGAAATTAAATCAACACGCTTTAATTGACAATCCAACACAGAATATTCCAAAAAACTTAAAACCTGATTTTGAGTCGCTGACAAATCATAATGATACTTTGTATATTTTTGGTTCTGGTTCAACCGAAAATAGAAACAAAATGATTGAGTTCGACCTCAAATCTAAAACTGTTTTACAAAAGAATAATTTGGTCGACTTATACGGTTTAATGCAAAATTTTGGAGAAATAAAACCTGAAGATTTCAATCTGGAAGGTTCTATTTTCGACGGTGAAAACTGGTATTTGTTTAATCGTGGAAATGGAGTTTCAAACAAAAACACCATTTTTACTATTCACGCCAAAAGTCTTGGTGAAGAATTTGCTTTAATTTCTGTGAATTATAAACTTCCAAAAATAAAAGGTATTCGTTCCAGCTTTACTGATGCCATTTTAGTTGAAGACAAAATCTATTTTCTTTCAACAGTCGAAAATACTAAATCAACTTACGATGACGGTGAAATTTTAGGAAGTTTCATTGGCCGAATCGATCAGAAAACGATGAAAATAGATTTTACTCAAAAAATTACTTCAACCAATAAATTCGAAGGTTTAACTTTTTACAAAAAAGAAAACAACAAAATTGAGTTCTTGCTTTGCGAAGATAATGATACAGAAGTTTTAGAAACTAAGATTTATAAATTGACATTGCCTGTTAAATAAATTTCACAAAAGAAATTCTTAAAATGAAAAAAAATCTTCAATTAGAATTTGACGAAATTTTAAAAAATCTGATAAATCCTTTTTTTTTAAAACATGGATTTAAAAAAAAAGGAAATAATTTCAATAAGAAAATAAATACCTTAATACAAGTAATAAACATTCAAAAAAGCAGATGGAATCAAGAAGACAATGTGTCATTTACAATAAATATAGGCTTTTTTGATATTGAAATCTATTTAGAAAATTCAAATCAAATTCCAAAATTTATTCATGATTATGATTGTCAAATCAGTTTTCGTATTGGGTCTGTTGTTCACGGAAATGATTATTGGTACGAACTAACCCAAAAAACAAAAAAAGAAGATTTAGAAATTGAAATACGTAATAATTTGACTAATTCTTTAATTCCAATTTTTGAAAAAGTCATTGACCTTAATCATTTAAAGGATTTTATTTTAAAAAATGAAGTTGTTCAAATTACTACAACAGCGATTTATAAGATTAAAATTTTCATTAAAACTAATGAATTTAATAAAGCTGAAGAATTACTTCAATTTGAGTATCATCGAACTTTAAATCCAAAAGACTATGTTTCAAAAACAATTCTTCCGGATGGCACTGAAATTATTAAAACATCAAAATCAGCAATCAACACTAAATATATTGAAATCTTAAAAAAAATTGCTGAAACAAATGGTGTTGTTTTGTAAAACTGAAAAACCAACTTCATCAATCTTTGTCGATCTACTTGCGAAGATTCCTCGTTCCTCGGAATGACAAGTTTGTGAAAAAATTATATTGTGATAAACGCACTGTGGTGCGCCTCTACGATAAAACCTTTGTAGCTTTGTAACTTTGAACCTAAAAAAATATTTTTTTTTCACCCCTGTCCCAACCTTTTTATCTTTTTCTCTCTCTATATAAGAAAGACAACAATTGTGATAAACGAGACTCAAATAGCAAATTGTAAAAAAATGCATCGTGATGCCCAGCGTCAGGTGTACGAATACATGGCGCCAAAGCTGTACCGCCTTTGCAAACGATATTTAAAAAAGGAAGAAGAAATCGAAGAAGCTTTGGCAGATTCATTCTTTACCATTTTTACCAAACTGGATCAATTGAAAGAAGCATATGCTTTTGAAGCTTGGGCTAGAAGAATAACGGTAAATCATTGTTTGGCAACTATTAGAAAAGAAACTAACTTCAATATGTATCTGGATGATGTTAAGCTGATTTCGCAGCCTTCAACAGAGGAATTAACAACATTAGAAGAGGAAGATTTACTTAATTTATTAAACCATATTCCAGACGGCTGTAAAACAGTATTTAACCTTTTTGTTATTGAAGGTTTTGCGCACAAAGAAATAGCCGAAATGCTAAAGATCTCCGAGGGCACCTCAAAATCACAATTGAATGCCGCAAAGACCAAATTAAAAGAACTGGTTAATAAACTCTATTATCAAAAAGCAAAATAGTCATGGACAATCAAGATAAATTATTCGATAAAATAAAACAAGCTTCGCAAAATGCCGAGTTTAAAGACTTTCCTGGAATGGAAAAAGTCTGGTCGCGCGTTGAAGAAAAACTGGACAAAAAAGAAGATAAAAAAACAATCGCATTGTGGAAAAAAATTGCTGTTGCCGCATCTCTTCTTTTATTGATTTCTTTAGGTTCTCAATTTTTTCTTTCGGATAAAAAATCAGTAACTGAAACACAAGAAGTAGTGATTCAAGAAAAAGAAAAATCTAAAGAACCTGTTTTAAATCAAGAAAACACAATTCCTTCTTCTAGTTCTGGGCTTGTTTCAAATGAAGAAGCTGCTGAAATTTTAGAAAAACAAAATAAAGGACAAAAAGCTGTCGCCATTCATGAAGAAGCAGCTCCAAATATTCAAGCAATAGAGCCTTTAGCAGACAAAAAAGTTTATACAGAACCTCTTGCTTCAGCTCCTGCACTTGTTGCTCCAGTTCAGCAAAATTATGCTGAAGAACAAGACAATGCTGCATTTTCTAAAGAAGAAACTGTCTCAGCCGCTAGATATTCAAAAGCCAAAGAATCGGCTAAAGTTGCTTATGGCGCAAAACAATTTCAAAGCGTTAAAAAAAGTACGCCTTTAGTAATTTTAAACGGGAGTGCAGTAGCTCACAGCGATGATGCCAAAAAAGACAAAATGCTGCAGAATGAGCTTCCGAATCTAAATCCAGAAAACGTAGATTCACTTGTAGTTCTTGATGAGCCTTTGTACATCATCGATGGGATTTACTATTCAGAAAATGATTTATTTGGAAATAACCCAACAAGTCCATATGCGCCTTTAGACAAACAGGATATTAAAACAATAACCATTTTACAAGACCTTGAAGCTACAGAAAAATACGGCGAAAAAGGTAAAAAAGGAGTTGTCATAATTACTACAAAAACAGGAAAACCTACTCCGAAAAAATAATTCCAAGCTTTGTCAAAGTCTGCAGCTTTGACAAAGCTAAATCCGAACATTAATTCTTAAAACTTACTATCATGAAAAGTTTAAAACTTATTTCATCAGGCATTGCTATGCTTATATGTTTCGTAACCATGGCACAGCAAAGAACTATTACAGGAACAGTTACAGATGTAAATTCTACTCCGCTTCCCGGCGCTAATGTCTTTATTAAAAAATCAAAAACATCTGCTGTCACCAATTTTGACGGAAAATATACTATTAAAGCTGAGAAAGGAGACGTTCTCGTTTTTAGTTATATTGGTATGAGTACTGAAAATGTTGTTGTAAAAAATTCAAATGTAATTAATGTTACATTGAAAGAAAGCGCTAACCAACTGCAAGAGGTTGTTACAACTGCTTATGCTTCTACAAAAAAGAAAATGACGACAGGATCCGTAATGATGATTCGAGGTACAGCGGCAGGCGTTGCAGTTTCATCAAATAACCAATATCTCGCGGCTCCGAGTGCTGCTATACGAGGAGTTGGATCAATTTTGCCTAAAAATGAACCCATGTATATTGTTGATGGTGTTCCTGTAAAAGCAGATCAAATGGCAAAAATTAATCCGAATGACATTGATGACGTAAAAGTTCTAAAAGACGAATCGGCCGCCTCTCTTTATGGCAGTAAAGCTGCAAACGGCGCTGTTGTAATTGTAACAAAAAATGAACTTTACAAAAATCTTTCGGAAAAAGAATTAGACAAAAAATTAAACATTATTAGACCAATTCCAGCTCAACCAACTCAGGAAGATTATGATACTTTTGTAGAAAATGCTTTTGAAAGCCCAAAAACAGCACCGCTTTCTACATTTTCTATTGATGTTGACAATGCTTCTTACACTAACATTAGACGTTTTTTGAACAACGGACAAGAAGTTCCAAAAGATGCTGTACGTGTCGAAGAAATGGTAAATTTCTTTAAATACAATTATCCACAGCCAAAAGACCAGCACCCGTTTTCTATTAACACTGAAGTAAGTGAGTCGCCTTGGAATTCAAAAAACAAAATTCTGAAAATTGGTTTGCAAGGAAAAAATATTCCAACCAATGATTTACCAGCTTCAAATCTTGTTTTCTTAATTGATGTTTCAGGATCGATGAGCGACATGAATAAACTTCCTTTACTAAAACAATCTTTAAAAATATTGGTAAATGAATTACGTGCAAAAGACAAAGTGGCAATTGTAGTTTATGCAGGAGCAGCCGGAGTGGTTTTGAAACCAACTACTGGAGATGAGAAAAAAACAATAATTGAGGCGCTGGATAAATTAGAAGCTGGAGGAAGTACTGCTGGCGGAGAAGGAATTGAACTTGCTTATAAAATTGCATCTGAGAATTTTATTAAAAATGGCAATAATCGCGTGATTCTAGCAACAGATGGCGATTTTAACGTGGGAAGCTCTTCTAATTCAGACATGGAAAAATTAATCGAAGAAAAAAGAAAAACTGGTGTTTTCTTAACTTGTCTGGGTTATGGAATGGGAAATTACAAAGACAGCAAAATGGAAATCTTAGCCGATAAAGGAAACGGAAATTATGCTTACATTGATAATATTCAGGAAGCCAATCGTTTTTTAGGAAAAGAATTTAAAGGTTCTATGTTTGCCATTGCCAAAGATGTAAAAATTCAGATCGAATTTAATCCGAAACAAGTTCAGGCGTATCGTTTGATTGGTTATGAAAACAGAAAACTTCGTCCAGAGGATTTTAAAAATGACGCTATTGATGCAGGAGAATTAGGAAGCAATCATACGGTTACAGCTTTGTATGAAATTATTCCAGCCGGCGTAAAAAGCGATTATTTAAATGTTCAGCCAGATGATTTAAAATACACTAAAACAGAAACTAATTCTGCTAATTACAGCAGTGAACTGGCGACAATAAAATTCCGTTACAAAAAACCAGACGGAGATAAAAGCATCGAAATGGTTCAGATAATTAACAATAAATCGGTTGCTTTAGATAAAGCGAGTGATGATTTAAAATTCAGCTCAGCCGTGGCTTGGTTTGGATTAAAATTAAGAGATTCTAAATTGATTGCTGACAAATCATCAGAAGAAATCGCGAAATTAGCCAAACAAGGAATATCAAATGACGGCGATGGTTATAAAGCTGAATTTATCCGTCTTGTAGAGACTTCAAAGCAGTATAATTAATAAATATTTTATTACATTTGGGTTCTAAAATCTAATCACTAATTTTTTTAAAAAACGTATGAACCCAATTTTAAGCCAAAATCTATTTTTAGTAAAAGAACATGTCGGAATGTTTAAAGCTGCTAACAATTATGATATTTACAATCCTGAAACGAATCAAATAACGATGAATTGCCGTGAGAACAATCTTGGTTTTTTCACAAAAATGATGCGTTTCACAGATTATAAAAGAATGACTCCTTTTAATGTTGAAATTACAACCGCTTCTGGAGAAAAATTAATTTCGGTAAAACGAGGTATTGCAGTTTTTCGCTCAACAGTTGAAATATTTGATGAGAAAGATAGATTGGTAGGAACCTTCAAACAAAAGTTCTTTTCTATTGGCGGGAAATTTGAAATCATGGATAAAAATGAAAAACCAGTTGCTACTTTACAAGGAAAATGGACAGGTTGGGACTTTAAATTTTCACACGAAAACAAACAACTTGCTCAAGTAAGTAAAAAATGGGCTGGTTTAGGTAAAGAGTTTTTTACAAGTGCTGACAATTACGTGCTTCAAATCGAAGACAATGTCGCAGCAGACAGTTCACTTAGACAATTAATTCTTGCTGCCGTAATGTGTATTGACATGGTTTTGAAAGAATAACAAAGTTGTTAAACTTAGATTAAGAAAATACTTGAAAGCATCATTTTAGTTTGCAAAAGCTTTATTTTTGTAATACTTAAAATGATGCTTTCAGCATTTCTAAACAATAAATCATGACAAGCTTAAAAAATAAAAATGCTCTTATTACAGGAGCTGGAAAAGGAATTGGAAAAGCAATTGCAATTGCTTTGGCAAAAGAAGGTGTAAACGTAATTCTGGTTTCAAGAACTCAAGCCGATGTTGATCAATTGGCAGATGAAACCACTAATTTAGGTGTTAAATCTTTAGCTCTTTCTGCAGATGTTTCTGATATTAATTCTATAAATACTGCCGTTGAAAAAGCTTTAGCTGAGTTTAAACATATTGATATTTTAATCAACAGCGCGGGAATTGCTTCTTTTGGAAAATTCCTTGATTTAGAACCTTCGGCTTTTGAAAAAATTATTCAGGTAAATTTAATGGGAACTTATTACGCAACACGCGCCGTAATCCCAAACATGATCGAAAGACAAACTGGCGATATTATTAATATCTCGTCAACTGCTGGTTTAAATGGTAATGCTCTAACAAGTGCATACAGTGCTTCTAAATTTGCAGTTTTAGGCTTAACTGATTCTCTTATGCATGAAATGAGAAAACACAACATACGTGTTACTGCTTTGACTCCAAGTACTGTTGCAACAGATATGGCAAAAGATTTAAACTTAACAGATGGAAATCCTGAAAAGGTTATGCAGTCTGAAGATATTGCCGAATTAGTTGTTGCACAGTTAAAATTAAACCGAAGAGTATTTATAAAAAGCAGCAGTATTTGGTCAACGAATCCTTAAAATTCGAATTGTTATTGGGACCTTCAAAAAATCTCTGATAAGCTTTGTCATAGTTTAAAACTTTGACAAAGCTCTTAACAGCCTTAACACAAAATCAAATGGAACAATATTTAAGACAATTAATAGCAATAGAATTTCAGGATAAAAAAGAAATTTTCACAGGTTTTCTTATTGATTATTCTGATGACTGGATTCTGCTTCGAAACAATCCTGTTGATTATATCTTGGATGGTTTTGTTATTTTAAAAAACAAAAATATCGAAGCTGTTCACAGAGATCAGGATTTGGCTTTTACAGAAAAAGTGATTCGTCTAAAAGGCTTAAAAACAAATGCCGAAGATATTATTCCGATTCGGGATTTGAATTCGATTTTAAATTTCATAAACAATAAACATGGTATTTTTCAGATTTCTAAAAAATCAGCAAAATCAGCTTATTTAGGAAAATTAATTTCTTTAAATGATGAAGAACTTCTAATTGATTTCTTGGATACAAAAGGTCAATTTGGCGGAGAATTAAGTTTTAATCCTGAAAAAATCCGAGTTATTGAATTTGACACCGATTATATCAATTCTTTGAAATTGGTGATTCCTGAAAATCAGAAATAAGATTTTTTAAAACAACAAAGCCCTTTTTTATAAAGGGCTTTGTTGTTTTTTATCATTTTGAAGAAGGAAACCCGAGCGATAGCGAATAGGCGAAGCAAATCACACTCGTCATTTCACATTAAAAATTTATAATCTTTGTCGACTCACTAGTGTGATTTCTCCCTTTGGTCGAAATGACAAACTATATGGTAACTTTGGATTACTTTAAAAAAATTAAGCTTCCGCTAATTTATTTACAAACTCCAAACGAACACTTCCGTCTTCATCAATTTTAGTTAAATTAATTTCCTGCAGCGTATTTATTAATTCAGGATTCCATGGTGTTTTTACTTTTACGTAATTCTCTGTAAAACCATGAATATAACCTTCTTTATTTTCTCCTTCAAAAAGAACTGTTCTGTTTGTTCCTAATTGAGTTTCATAAAATGCACGACGTTTTTTTACAGATAAACCGCGAAGCATTTTACTTCTTTTTGCTCTTACATTTGCGGGAACAACTCCAGGCATATCTATAGCTTCTGTATTATCTCTTTCAGAATAGGTGAAGACGTGTAAATACGAAATATCCATTTCGTTTAAGAAATGATACGTTTCTAAGAAATGCTCATCTGTTTCTCCTGGAAAACCAACAATTACGTCTACTCCTATACAAGCATGAGGCATCACTTCACGTATTTTATTCACTCGTTCTGTATACACTTCACGCAAATAACGACGTTTCATTAATTTCAAGATATCATTGCTTCCTGATTGTAACGGAATATGGAAATGCGGTACAAAAGTGCGGCTTTTTGAAACAAATTCTATCGTTTCATTTTTCAACAAGTTTGGCTCGATAGATGAAATTCTTAGACGTTCAATACCTTCAACTTTATCTAAAGCTTGAACTAATTCTAGAAAAGTATGTTCGTGTTTTTTATTTCCAAACTCTCCTTTTCCGTAATCTCCAATATTAACACCGGTTAAAACAATTTCTTTAATATTTTGAGCTGAAATTTCTTTAGCGTTCTGCAATACATTTTCTAAAGCATCACTTCTAGAAATTCCTCTTGCCAAAGGAATTGTACAATAGGTACATTTATAATCGCATCCGTCTTGAACTTTCAAGAAAGCTCGAGTACGATCTCCTATTGAATAACTTCCAACATAAAAATCAGCTTCAGCAATCTCGCATGAATGAACTTCACCCATGTCATTTTTGCTTAAGTCATGAATATAATCTGTGATCTTAAACTTTTCTGTAGCGCCAAGAACCAAATCAACTCCGTCAACATTTGCTAATTCTTCAGGTTTTAACTGCGCATAACATCCCACGGCTGCAACAAATGCCTTGTCATTAAGTTTCATTGCTTTCTTTACTACCTGCTTAAACTGCTTATCGGCATTATCTGTTACTGAACAAGTATTGATTACATAAATGTCTGCAACTTCTTCAAAATCGACACGGTCGAATCCTTCGTCATTAAAATTTCTGGCAATTGTAGATGTTTCTGAAAAATTCAGTTTACATCCAAGCGTATAAAAGGCAACTTTTTTTCTATTTTCCATGGGAACACACTACGTTTTAAGCAGTAAGATATTATATTTATGTCTCTTTTAAAGAGTTTGCAAATTTACGTACAATATTCTTTAAAATGAAATCAATAATACACTATATATCAATATTTTGCATTAAACGTCTATTTAAAATCGTCTTAATTAACCATATCGCAAATCGCAGGTATAATTAATTCTAAAAAAACAAAATCACGATTCAATAAGAATAAAATGACAAAAACATCGATTAAATGCAAATTACATCGATAAAGTGCGTTTTTTCAAGTATTGGCTTAAAATTTTCTTACATTTAACTTTGTTTAAGTCTTTAGCAAGATTTAATTCGGATTCTAAAATAAATGACCGTTATTACTAATATTATAACAATTCGAACATAACAATTTTGAAATTCAATCGTTATGTTGTTGTTTTGTTACAAAAAGCATGGGAACGCCGAAAACCAGAAAGAGTAGGCAAAAATTAAAAATTACAAATTCCATTATGAAAGCATTTTTACCCACAATCTGCTTAATGTTCTTAACCATCTTTAGTTCGCAAGCGCAAACTAATACTCCTGCTGCAAATCCATTTCCGTCTATCAGTACCTTAACAACTTGGGCGAGCTTAAATTCTCAATCTCAATTTGATATTGCTATTCGTGCAGTTGGATTTAAATTTGAAGTAAAAGAACCAGGCGAAGGATCTACAGCTTATACTTATATTCGTAAAGTTACGGTAAACGAAGTAAACTATACAGACAGAATTGTTTACAGAATTACAAACAATAACTCAGCAAGTATTATTTCATTAGTAACAGCTTCAACTGATTTGGTAAGTTTATACACACCTCAATTGGCTACTTTTAAAAATAACAACTGTAAAACTGAAATGTCTAAAGACAAAAACACAACTTGCAGCTGCTACGAAAGTGCAAACTTTGCGATTGACTTATGCGACGAGCGTGTTAAATTGACAATGGGAGACGGAAATAAGTATTTTGTTTCTGTAGCTAAAAAATAAAATACTTTTCTGGTATTTATAAAAACTTCGAGCTGTTTTCCAAATCTTTGCAAATCTTAAACGAGATGAGTTTACAAAGATTTGGGACACAATTCTTAGAACAATATTATACGTTTGGATTCTTTAATTCGTACCAAACTTCTAATTCTTCTTCATGCTCAAAAGAATTTACATATCGTAAACCTAATTTTTCGAGTGTTTTTCTTGAATTCTCATTTCCAGCATCTGCATAGGCATAAACTGCATCTGCTTTTAAATCATTAAAAGCATAATCTATAAAAGCTTTTCCAGCTTCAGTTGCATATCCTTTTCCCCAATGTTTCTCTATAAAGCGATAACCAATTTCATAGAAATTTTTATGGTTGTTGATTTCATCGGTAATAAATTTAATTCCGGACCAACCTAAAAACTCATTTGTTTCTTTTAGAATTACTGCCCAGCGTCCAGTTCCAAAATCTTTATATTGCTGCTGAAGATTTTCGATGTATGCCGCACTTTGTTCAATGGCAGTAACAGGTTTATTTCCGATGTAAATATGAACATTCGGATTAGAGTCTAATTCGAACATTCCATCAACATCTGAAATAATTACCTCACGCAATAGCAAACGATCAGTTTCGATTGGTTTTTTCATAAAAAATTAATTTAGAATATATTTTTGTACTACTTCGGCAACACCATCATTATTATTTGAAGCCACAATTACGTTTGCTCTATCACGTAATTCAGGCGTAACATTATCGACCCAAACACCTAAACCAGCGTATTCAATCATTGTTAAATCATTTCCTGCATTTCCAACCGCAATAATTTCACTTTGATGAATATTCAGCTTTTCGGCCAAAAGTTTTAAACTAGCAGCTTTATCAATTCCTTGCTGTGCTGCTTCTAAAAAAAACGGTTTAGACATCGAAACACTCAAATGCGGCATTGCTTCAATTAAATCATTTTCCACAGATTTTAAATAGGCTGGATTTTCTAGTAAAATACATTTTACAGCTGGTCGATCAATGTAATCTTTAAAGTTTGCCACTTTGCGATGCGCCATTCGTGTAATTTCCTTTTCAACTTCAATATATTCAGAATCTGTTTCGCTTATAATTTCATCATCCAAATAGGTTATGATATGCGTTTTCGTTTTCACACTGTAATCATACAAATCGTGAATTTGTTCAACAGTCAATTTCTGTTCAAATAAAACGTGATCATCTTTTGCCTGACTTATAATAGCACCATTAAACGAAATTATATAGGAATCATTCAAATCTAGTTCTAATTCCTTAGCATAAGAAGTCATTGCAGAAGTTGGTCTTCCAGAAGCCAAAACGACATAAACACCTTTTGCCTGAGCTTGTAAAAGTACTTTTTTATTTAAACCTGATATTTTATGATCATCTGTCAACAAGGTATCATCCATGTCGAGAACTAACATTTTGTATTGCATACTTTTTTTGTTTTCAGCGCTCAGTCTCCGTTTTCTATTTCCATTGTGACTGAAGACTTCTTTTAAATACTCATTCTGAAATTTTCGATAACTGGATTCGCTTTTGCAAAATCTGTTTCTTGAATAAAAATCTCAACAGCAAGATCTGTACGAGGGAAACCTCCTAAACGAGACGATTGAATATTATCTTTTTTAACTGTTTCTACACCTGCTTCTTCTAATTTTCCTTGTAAAGCAATTGCTAAAACTTCACTTCCTGAATACACCTTCATTAATCCCATAACACTTTATTTTTTTAATTCTAATTTCTGACTATTCTTCCTCTTCAATATCTTCTTCGTCCTCATCCAATTCTTCTTCACCTTCTTCATCCATATCAAAAAAATAAGGTTCTAACAGCATTTTATCTGTCAGAATCTCGATACGTTCTGTCAAAGTTTCAGCAAAAACTATACGCTGTGTTTTTGCAATGCTGTTTGAAATACGCATTATTTTAGTTTCATGACGTAATTTCAAAATAGGATCTGCATCGTCAAGAATAAACATTTTTAAACGGTTTACATTGTAACCTGCCGTCGAAAACATGTCGCTTAATTTATTTGGTGTTCCAATTAAAACATCAATTCCCGTAGAAATATAATTTTTATCGTAATCCATGTCACCTTTATCGTGTACACCGTAAACCTCAAGATTAGTATATTTTCCATACTTTTCAAAAAGCTCTTCCATTGCAAGAACCTTTTCTTTATCTTCAACAATAATCAAAGCACGAGGCGATTCTTCGGTTTTTCCTGCCAATTGCTGAATAACATTCAATACAATCGTAGTTGTTTTACCACTTCCTTCCGGAGAAACAATTAAACAATCCGCACCACTTTTTATAGTCGAAAAAGTTTCCTGCTGTAAAGCATTTGCTTCTGTTAAACCATTTTCAATTAGGGCGTCCTGTAATTTCTCGTTTATTTTTTTTAGTTTCATTTTTTTATGCTTTAAGCTTTAAGCTATACGCCGTAAGCAAAAATTATTTATAATTTTAACAGCCAAAAGCGTAAAGCTTGTAGCCTATTTCGCGAAGCTCCTATTTGCTTGCAAACATTTTAACATCATTTTCAGAAATTTCGTTTCCTCCTAAAATAATCAATCTTTCGACTACATTTCGAAGCTCACGAATATTTCCTGTCCAATCGTATTCTTGCAATAATTTTATGGCTTGCGCCGAAAATCCTTTTACAGAATTTCCCTGCTCTGAAGCAATTTTTTCTGCAAAATGTGTTATCAAAGCTGGTATATCGTCACGTCTTTCATTTAATGGCGGTACTTTTATTAATATAACTGCCAAACGATGGTATAAATCTTCACGGAAACGACCTTCGGCAATTTCTGTTTTCAAATCTTTATTGGTTGCAGCAACCACACGAACATCAACTTTAATATCCTTTTCTGCCCCGACTCTAGTAATCATATTTTCCTGAAGTGCGCGCAAAACTTTGGCTTGCGCCGAAAGACTCATATCACCAATTTCATCTAAGAAAATAGTTCCTTTATCAGCAGCTTCAAACTTTCCAGCACGATCTTTAACCGCCGATGTAAAAGCACCTTTTACGTGTCCGAACAATTCACTTTCGATCAATTCGCTCGGAATTGCAGCACAGTTAACTTCGATTAAAGGGTAATTAGATCGCTCACTTTTTTCATGCAATTGATGTGCGACTAATTCTTTACCTGTTCCGTTTGGACCAGTAATTAAAACTCTGGCTTCTGTTGGAGCTACTTTATCAATCATCACTTTAATATGATTAATTGATTCGCTCTCGCCTATCATTTCATAATTCTTACTGACTTTTTTCTTTAGAATTTTATTCTCAACAACTAATTGTTTTTTATCTAAAGCATTTCGAACTGTATTTAGCAAACGATTCAAATCTGGCGGTTTTGAAATGTAATCAAAAGCTCCTAAACGCATTGTATGAATCGCCGTTTCCATATCGCCATGACCTGAGATCATAACCATCGGAATTTCTGGTTTTATTTTTTTTGCTTCTTCTAAAACCTCAACACCATCCATTTTTGGCATTTTAATATCACACAGAACCAAATCGTAATCGTTGTTTTTTATTTTTTCAAGACCTGCAACTCCATCTTCAGCTTCATCAACTTGATACGAATCATTTTCTTCTGATAATATTTTTACCAAAACTCTTCTGATTGCTGCTTCGTCTTCGATAATTAGTATTTTACTCATTTTTTCTTCTAAGGTTCAAAGTTGCAAAGGTATAGAGAGACAAAGTTTAAAATCTTTGCTGCTATAGTTCCTTGTTAACCTGTTATTAGTAATCTATCTTTTATGCTAGTACGTTTTTTAAGTTTTTAATTCTAAAGTTACAAAATTTCAAAAAACCTTTGAACCTTTGTCTCTCTGTAACTTTGCAACTTTCAAAAACTAGTACTTAAGCCACTTATACAATTCCTTCCAAGTTGGTTTTTTGCCGTACATTAAAATACCTACACGATAAATTTTTGCGGCGAACCAGACAACAAGGAAAAATGTAGCAAACAATAATGATACCGAAATTGCAATTTGCCACCACGGCACGCCAAACGGAATACGCATTAGCATGACAATTGGCGACGTAAGCGGAATCATTGAAAATGCGACCGCAACAGTCCCGTGCGGATCATTTACAACTGTAAAAAATCCAATATAAACACTTAAAATAAGAGGCATTAAAATTGGAAGTAAAAACTGCTGTGAATCGGTTTGATTGTCAACTGCTGCTCCAATTGCCGCATAGAATGAACTGTACAGAAAATAACCTCCTATAAAATATACTACAAACCCAATTATAATACTGGCAATTGGCAGATTCCATAATTCGGCAATATACATTTGCGCTGAACCTGAAAGTTGATGCTGTGCTGATTGCATTAATTCTGGCGAAATTCTAGCCGTTGGGCCAACGTTAACACCAAAAAATGTCGAAGCAGCAAACATTAAACCTAAACCAATAATTGCCCAAATCATAAACTGCAGAATTCCTGCTAATGAAGTTCCAACAATTTTACCAATCATTAACTGAAATGGTTTTACCGATGAAATGATGATTTCGATAATTCGATTGGTTTTTTCTTCGATTACACTTCGCATTACCATGTTTCCGTAAATGATAATAAACATCATAATCAAATAACCAAAAGCGCCTCCAATTGCAATTTTTATTTCGTTCAAGCCTTTTAAACTCTCTTCTCCTGATGCTTTAATCAAATGAATATTTACATCTGACTGCGCTTTTTGAATTGCCAAAGTATCCAGTTTTGCTTTTTCAAGATTTAGTTTGGTAATTTTATTTCCAATTATATCCTGAGTATTTTCTACAAAAGAAATACTTGGACTATTATTTGAAATAAATTCAATTTTACTTTCTAAATCTTTAATATCAGCTGTTTTTGGAATAACGATTAAACCGCTGAAATTTTCTTTTGTAATACTGTCTTTTAAAGCTTTTACCTCAATTTCAGATAAATTAAAATATTTAAATTCAGCTCCTTTTTTATTCTCTTTTAAAAAATCAGCAGCAAAAAGTCCGGTTTCGTCATGAATTGCAATACGCTTTGTTTCTGCTTTCATTGAACTTAAATAACCAATAAAAACAGCTATCGCTACAAACAAAAGCGGACTCAAAAAAGTCATGACAACAAAAGATTTATTGCGAACTTTTGCAATGAATTCTCTTTTTATAATCAACGAGATGATACTCATATTTAATTTTAGATTTTAGATTGTTGATTTAAATTTTAGTTCTTCACTCTAAAATCTAAAACTTATTTTCGGTAACTGTTTGAATAAAAATATCGTTTACACTTGGAATTTTTTCTACAAAGTGCGTCACTTGTCCGCGTTGTGTCAGCACATTCAATAATTCATTTGGAGCTGAATTTCCAATTTGGATATTTAATTTCAAATCGTCATTTAAAGATTTAAAATTCGCTGGCGAAACGGTAAATTTCTGTGTAATATCGTACATCAAACCTTCGACATTGTCTGTCAAAATTCCAACTTCAAAACTATTGGTTTTAAACTGGCGTTTTACGTCGCTTACTTTTCCTTCGATCAATTTATTCGATTTATGAATTAAAGCTATATGATCACAAAGCTCCTCAACGCTTTCCATTCGGTGTGTCGAGAAAATAATAGTTGAACCTTGTTCTTTTAATGCTAAAATTTCATCTTTTATAATATTGGCATTTACTGGGTCAAAACCCGAGAAAGGTTCGTCAAAAATCAGCAATTTTGGTTTATGCAAAACACAAACTACAAACTGAATTTTTTGTGCCATTCCTTTTGAGAGTTCTTGAATTTTCTTGTTCCACCAACCTTGAATACCTAAACGATCGAACCAATAATCCAGCTGTTTTTTTGCTTCGGCTTTAGAAAGTCCTTTCATTTGCGCCAGATACAAACACTGCTCTCCAACTTTCATCGAACTGTATAATCCTCTTTCTTCAGGAAGATATCCAATTGTTTGAACGTGTTTTGGCTGTAATTTTTCACCATCTAAAATTACTTCGCCGCTGTCTGGCATTGTAATTTGATTGATGATTCTGATCAGGGAAGTTTTTCCAGCTCCATTTGGACCTAAAAGTCCATAAATACTGCCTTTTGGCACATTTAATGAAACTTCGTTAAGCGCTACATAATTGCCATATTGTTTTACGACTTTATGTACTTCGAGTAAGTTGCTCATTTTATTTTTTAGGTTTTCTTTTAGTGGCTTTTTTATTTTTGCCAACAGTCTGTAAAAGTAAATAATTCACACGGAATCTACATTATAATACGCAAAAAACCCATTCTATTTATGTTTAGAATGGGTTTTGATTTTATGTGCATCTTCAAAAAAAGTACTGCTTATGAGAACATATCTTTTACTTTCTCGAAAAACGATTTCTCTGATTTTTCCGGGCTTGGTACAAAATGTTCATCATTTAGAGCTTTCTCAAAGAATTGTTTTTGCTCTTTATTTAATGTTTTTGGAGTCCAAACGTTTACGTGAACTAATAAATCACCACTTCCGTAACCGTTTATACTTGGAATTCCTTTTCCTTTTAATCTTAAGATTTTTCCAGATTGAATTCCTTCTTCCAATTTAATACGAACTTTTCCGTTAATTGCTTCGATGTCTTTTGAAGCTCCTAAAACAGCTTCTGGAAAACTAATATATAAATCGTAATGTATGTTCTCGCCTTCGCGTTTCAAGAATTCGTGTTCTAACTCTTCAATGGCAACGATTAAATCTCCTGGAATACTATTTCCTGGCGCATCATTTCCTTTGTTAGAAACTTTCAACTGCATTCCGTCAACAACACCAGCTGGAATTTTGATAGAAACTGTTTCGTCTTCTACCACCATTCCTTGTGCATCTGCTTCAGAAGGTTTTTTATCTAAAATTTGACCTGAACCTCCACAAGTAGGACAAGTTGACGCTGACTGCATTCTTCCTAAAATGGTATTTGTAACACGCATTACCTGACCTTGACCATTACAAGTCGTACAAGTTTTATACGTTACCCCTTTAGCTTGAACTTTACGTTTTACTTTTACTTTTTTCTCAACACCATTTGCAATCTCTTCTAAAGTAAGTTTCACTTTAATTCGAAGATTACTTCCTTTAGCACGACGAGGACCACCGCCTCCGCCTCCGAAACCACCAAATCCACCTCCAAAAATATCACCAAACTGGCTGAAAATGTCATCCATATTCATACCACCGTGGCCGCCGCCAAATCCGCCTGAACCATCAAAAGCTTGATGTCCGTATTGGTCGTATTTCGCTTTTTTGTTAGGATCGCTTAATACTTCGTAAGCTTCTGCCGCTAATTTAAAGTTTTCTTCTGCCTCTTTGTCGCCTGGATTTTTATCCGGGTGATATTTCAACGCACTTTTTCTGTACGCTTTTTTTATTTCGGCAGCATCAGCACTCTTAGAAATGCCTAGTATTTCGTAAAAATCTTTTTTCATAATTAGGTTAAATTCCAAATTTTAAAATACCAAATGCAAAAAAACATTTGAAATTTTTATTTGCATTTTAGTTTCCAACAACAACTTTAGGAAAACGAATAATCTTGTCTCCTAATTTGTATCCTTTTTCAATAACATCAACAATTTTGCCTTTTAATTTATCCGAAGGAGCTGGAATTTGAGTAATTGCTTCAGCAACATCTGCATTAAACGCATCACCTGCTTTAATATCAACTTGCTCTAAACCTTTAGAAATTAAAGTATTTTTCAATTTTTCATGAATCAACTCAACTCCTTTTTTCAAATTTTCATCGTCAGATTTATTGATCTCTACAGTTGCTCTGTCAAAATCATCTAAAACAGGAAGCATTGCCTGCAAAACGTCTTGATTTGCCGTTTTGAATAAGTCGATACGCTCCTTTGAAGTTCTTTTTTTGTAATTTTCAAATTCGGCAAATAATCTCAAAAACTTATCTTTTTCTTTTGCCAAGTCTTGAGCCAATTGCTCTTCAACACTTAATTCTTCAACAATTAACTGCTCACCGTTGGCATTGTTCTCTAACGTTACATCATCTAATTCCTGATCGAATTCTGTATTTTCCGTAGTCATATTACTTTTATTTTTAAAAATATTTTTAAACTTCATTTTTTATTCTTTCTGTTGGATTGCAAAAGTACTGCCAAATCTTATAAAATGTCAAATTGTCACTTTATTAGTTATGAGAGTTTTAAAAACCGAATCCTTCAATTAAAATTTAGTATAATTTTAAGACTATTACGTTTTAGTTTACGCTAAATTTGAGTTCAAAATTGGAAACTAAATTATTACCTATCAAAATTGAATTTAAGGGTTGGCTTCGGCCTCATAAATAATTATTAATTCAAGTTTACCTTATATTAAAAAAAGCTTCGCCTTATAGAGAGACGAAGCTTTTTTTTATGCTTTTACCTTTAACTTCTCGAAGCTTCTGATAAATAATTAATAACTACTGTTATTTAGAATATTTTTTTTGCACGGGCGGAGGGATTCGAACCCCCATCAACGGTTTTGGAGACCGCTATTCTACCCTTGAACTACGCCCGTAACTTAAGGTCGGCAAATTAAAAGTTTTTTTTCTTTACCAGCAACTATTTTACGAAGAGATTTAAAAAGAAATTCCTTTTAATCCCAGCAATACAAAGCAAAATCCTCGTAAATAACACATAACCTCCTGTGCTCTTTATGGTTAAGCATTAACCCAGCAAAGCATTTTTTAATCCTTCGAAATCTACAGAAATCTGCTCTCCTGTCACTAAATTTTTAAGAGCATAAGAATTTGAAGCTATTTCTTGATCTCCTGCAATCACTGCAAACGGAATCAAACGCTTATCAGCATACTGAAACTGTTTACCCACTTTTACATTGTCAGGATATAATTCTACTTTTATATTTTCTTTTCTTAATTTTTGAATGGCTTTTGAAGCATACAAAGCCTCATTATCTCCGTAATTGATAAACAATGCTTTTGAAGTCGCTGCAACAGTTTCTGGAAACAACTGCAGTTCTTCTAAAACCAAATAAATTCTATCCAATCCAAAAGAAATTCCAACACCGCTCATGTTTTTCAATCCAAAAATACCCGTCAAATCGTCGTATCTTCCACCGCCGCCAATCGAACCCATTGAAACAGTTTTTGGTGCCGCAACTTCAAAAATAGCTCCTGTATAATAATTTAAACCACGAGCAAGTGTCACATCAAGATCTAAAATTGCTGTAGACAAACCTAAAGTTGCCACATTGTCACAAATAAATTTAAGCTCCTCAACTCCTTTTGTTCCTTCTTCAGATGAGGCTAATAATTCTGAAAGCTGTTTAATTTTATCTGCAAATGTTCCAGTAAAGCTAAAAAGCGGCTGTACTTTTACCAACGCTTCTTCAGAAATACCTTTTTCGATCATTTCTTTCTTTACACCGTCTTCACCAATTTTATCCAATTTATCAAGAGCAACTGTAAAATCTATTAATTTATCAGACGCACCAATTACCTCAGCAATTCCAGATAATATTTTTCTATTATTGATTTTAATGGTTACACCTTCCAATCCTAAAGAGGTAAAAACAGTGTCATATAATTGAACCAATTCTACTTCTTGCCAAAGTGATTTTGAACCAACAACATCGGCATCACATTGATAGAATTCTCTGTAACGACCTCTTTGCGGGCGGTCAGCTCTCCAAACGGGTTGAATTTGATATCTTTTAAAAGGAAACTCAATTTCGTTTTGGTGCTGGACAACGTATCTCGCAAATGGAACTGTTAGATCGTAACGAAGTGCTTTTTCAGAAATTTTTCCTGTAAATTTATTCAGCTCGATTCTTTGATTAAGATCGATAGTTTCTGCCGAATTAACTTGCAGCGATTCTATAGATTCTGGCAATTCAATTTTATTTTTATTGAAGAAAAAATTCCCAGAGTTCAAAATTTTAAAAATCAAGCGGTCACCTTCTTCTCCATACTTTCCCATCAAGGTATCTGAATTTTCAAACGAAGGAGTTTCAATTGGCTGAAAACCAAATTTTTCAAAATTATTTTTTATCGTCTGAATTATATATTGACGTTTTGACACCTCTGCAGGCGAAAAATCTCTTGTCCCTTGTGGAATACTTGGTTTTGAAGCCATTTTGATTTAATATTTTAGATTGTTGATTTTAGATTTTAGATTTCTTTGAGATCTAAAATCTAAAAACTTTAAAATTAATTTATTTCTAGATTTTCTTTTTAGGTTGTTGGCTCATTAGACTTTCGACTTTATAACTTTCCAACTTTCGACTTAATTAAGTTTGCAAATATCTTACTTTTTAAAATAAATAATACGAGTTCGAAAACAAACTTGTAACAAAAAACGTATTTTCGTGACAAATTGGTCATGATGCTAAAATTATTTAAAGAAAATATCCGAATTGCTTTTGGTTCTATCAAAACACAATTATTGCGAACCATTCTTACCGTATTAATTATTGCTATCGGAATCACTGCTTTAGTTGGAATTCTTACTGTTGTGACAGCACTCGAGAATACTGTTTCGACCAATTTCGCTTCAATGGGCGCTAATACATTCAACATCAAACAGTATGCAAATACGGTTCGAAATCGTGGTGGAAAGGAACGTGAAGTTATTAATCCAATTATTTCCTATCCAGAAGCTGTTGCATTCAAAAACAAATACAAATATCCTTTTACCGAAACTTCTCTTTCATTTACTGCCACATCAAAAGCAGAAGTAAAATTTCAGGATACTAAAACTGATCCTGAAATTTCGATTATTGGTATCGACGAACATTATATTTCAAATTCTGGTTTAGAAACAACTTTAGGAAGATCTTTTAATCAATTTGATATCGACAATAATACTTATACCTGTATTGTTGGTTCTGATTTTGAAAAAGGTTTATTGAAAGATGTCAACCCAATTGACAAAGTTATTTCAATACGAGGCGCTCGTTTTAAGGTAATTGGAGTTTTAAAAGAAAAAGGATCTACTTTTGGAAACAGTCAGGATTTACGAGTTCTAATTCCTATTCAAGTAGCGAGATCTTTATTTACGGCTCCCAATATTAATTATACGATGAGTGTGATGGTATCTAAAAAAGAACTTTTAGATCAAGCTGTTGATGATGCAACAAGTGTTATGCGCAGAGTTCGCAAATTAAGTCCAGTACAAGATAATAATTTCGGAATCGGACGAAGTGATGATTTAATTAATCGAATTTTAGGAATCACAAAATATTTAGGATGGGCTTCGTGGATTATAAGTATCATTACTATTCTAGGTTCTTCAATTGCTTTGATGAATATCATGATTGTTTCTGTAACTGAACGCACTCGTGAAATTGGAGTTAGAAAAGCTCTGGGTGCTACAAAAGTTACCATTTCGGTTCAGTTTTTCATTGAAACCTTATTAATAGGACAAATTGGCGGTTTAGTTGGTATTGTTTTAGGAATCTTGGTAGGTTTTGCTTTTGCTGCCGCAATGAACTTCGCATTTGTAATTCCGTGGATGGCGATTTTTGCTGCTTTCGCAACCAGTTTTATGGTTGCAATTGTTTCCGGATTATATCCTGCAATTAAAGCTTCAAAACTAGATCCAATTGAAGCACTTCGATACGAATAATTCCTTAGTATTCAGTGTTCAGTTCATTGAAAACGCTTTAGAATACTCTATTTACTGAACACTTAAATATTCCCTTTAATCATACGATCGTTATCATAAATATCTTTTCGCAATTCGATATTTTTAAAATTCATTTCCTCCAATAAAACCGTCATTTCTTTTCCAAGATATTGGTTAATTTCAAAATACAGTTGACCGTTTTCCAGCAGATTCTTTTGAGCTAAAGAAGCAATTTTTCGATAAAAAATCAACGCATCGTTATCTTCAACAAAAAGTGCCAAATGCGGTTCATAATCAAGAACATTCTTCTTGATTTCTTCTTTTTCTAAATTGCGAACATAAGGCGGATTGGAAACAATTATATCATAATTTGATTTCAAAATTTCTAACTCCAGAACATTCTTAAGCATAAAAATTATTTCAACATTATTGCTTATTGCATTTCTCTTAGCAGTTTCAAGTGCTTTTTTCGAAACATCGATTGCATAAACTTCCGCATTTGGTAAATTTTTAGCCAATGAAATTGCTATACATCCGCTTCCTGTTCCTATATCTAGAATTTTAACCTTTTTCTTTTTATCAATTGCTTTATTTTCATTGATAATCCATTCGACCAATTCTTCAGTTTCTGGTCTTGGAATCAATACATTTTCATTTACTTCAAAATCCAAACCATAAAAATGTGTTTTTCCGAGTAAATACTGAATTGGAACTTCTTTTTTTAATTCTTCCAATATCGAATTCCATACTGTAAAATCAGCTTCACTAAAAGTCAAATCATGATTTAACGCCAAATCTATTTGCCTTAATTTATGTTTGTCTTCTAAAATCAAATAGAAAAAACTCTCCGCTTCGTATGCATCATAAAAAGGCGATAATTCTTTTATAAATTGAGTCCGGTATTGTTTAATTTTCATTTTTATATATCTCTTATTAGATAATCTTTTTAATTAGCAGTCAAACTGTACTGCTGTTTCAGAAACTTTCTTCACTGAATCTCCATTTTCAGCTTTTGAGGAAAGAAACAAAATCACTCGTTCTTCCTCGTAATTTCTGTTTGCCCCAAAAACAAAATCAAGCTTTCCATCTCCATCAATATCTCCTGCAAAAAGCAATTCTACAAACGTGTCATTAAACGACATTTCAGTTAAAAGCAGTTTTTCTGGATTATTCCCAACGGTTAAATACAGTTTATAATCTTCTACTTTCTTAAAAATCTCTATTTTATCATCGTCAGTACTCACTTGCTCTTCAGAAAGAACTTTTCCTTCTCCACGTAAAGTATAATTAAGATTCCCAAAAGTAAAATTCAACTTTTCTTTAGGCCAGATTTTATCTTCTTCAATTTTTACTGTTTTTACTTTCCCTGTTTTCAATTCAGGATAATCCATCAATAACAAAACTTTCTTTTTAGGCAAAATTGAGAGAACAGAATCACCTGAACATTCGCTGTATCCTTTTTCAATTTTAAAATTTGATTTTCCTAAAAAATACTCATCATTTTCCTGATACAACTCAATCCATTTCTCATTTAAAGCTTTTACAGGATTCTGATTATCATAAGTTCGATAGCTTTGTGGTATCAAAATATCAAATTCATTTTTAAATTCTTCTTCTGATGCTGCGTTTTTACTTTCACCAGCTACAATTACGGTGTCTTTTGCTATTACAGTATTTTTTCCTGATTTTTCTTCTTTAGTATTTTTACAAGAAAATAAAATTGAAATCAAAAGAAAACCAAAAACACTTTTTTTCATAAACTTATAATTTTTTCAACATCCATACAGGGCAAGAATCGTGCCCAGTAGAACCTAATGGCGCATCTAAATATTCGAAACCTGATTTTTTATATAATTTTTGAGCGGCGTGCATAAAAGGCATTGTTTCAATATAACATTTTTCAAAACCAAAATTTCTTGCCTGCTCTAAACATTTCTCCATCATTATGCTTCCAATTCCTAAACCGCGTGTTTCAGGCAAAAAATACATCTTTTGTAATTCACAAATCTTTGGATCACTATTTTCTAATGGAGCAATTCCTGCGCAGCCTAAAATCTCACCTTCGTTTTCAACTACAAAATAAACCGAATTTGGCTTACTGTATTCTTCAAACATTAAATCTAAATAGGGATCTTCGTATGCAGTGCCCACTTTTGGAATTTCCATTTCATCAAAAACCGATCTTATTAATTTCGCAACCGCCTGATTGTCTTTATTTTCAATTCTTCTTATAATCCAATTATTCATTTTCTTTGTATTATTCTAACCTATTGTAAATGTAAAATAGTTTTTTTGATCACTAATCGAATCTGAACCATTATTGAGACTAAACTCAAAAATAACTACTTTTGCAGGGTGAATATACATGAAAAATACATAAGACGCTGCATTGAACTAGCCAAAAATGGCTTCGGAACAACGTATCCAAACCCAATGGTTGGAAGTGTAATTGTCTATAATGATAAAATTATCGGGGAAGGCTGGCACAAAAAAGCAGGCGAACCACATGCTGAAGTAAATGCTGTGCGTTCTGTAAAAGACAAATCGCTTTTAAAAAAAGCTACAATTTATGTTAGCTTAGAACCTTGCAGTCATTTTGGAAAAACACCTCCGTGCTGTGATTTAATTATCGAAAATAAGATCCCGAATGTTGTCGTAGGAACGGTCGATCCAAATGAAAAAGTAGCTGGAAACGGAATCAGAAAACTTCTTGAAGCCGGCGCAAATGTTACTGTAGGAGTTTTGGAAGACGAGTGCAATGAACTCAATAAACGCTTTTTTACTTTTCATCAAAAAAAGAGGCCTTATATTATACTAAAATGGGCAGAAAGTCTGGACGGATATTTAGCTCCTGAAAAAGAAATTAATCAGGAACGTAAACCGGTTTGGATTACTAATAAATATTCCCGTCAATTAGTTCATAAATGGCGCAGTGAAGAACAGGCAATTTTAGTTGGCACACAAACTGTTATAGATGACAATCCGAAATTAAATGTCAGAGATTGGTCTGGAAACAATCCTGTTCGCGTGATTTTAGATCAAAATAACCGAATTTCAAAAGACAGTTTTATTTTTGATGACAGTGTAAAAACTATTGTTCTAACAAAATCAGAAAATAATATTTCGACTGAAAATACACTTTTTGAAAAGATTGAGTTTGATAATAATTCGATTGAAAATATTTTATCGGTTTTACATCAGCATCAAATTCAATCTATAATTATTGAAGGCGGAAAACAAACGCTGCAATCTTTTATTGATAAAAATATTTGGGACGAAGCCAGAATTTTTATTGGAAAGAATACGTTTGAAAAAGGTACGAAAGCACCAGAACTTAAAAAGAAGAACGAAGCGAAAACTCATATTCAGAACGACGAATTAATATATGTAAGAAATCATGATTGATACTATAATTTTTGACTTTGGTGATATTTTTATCAATCTAAACAAACAAGGAACTATTTCAGGATTACAAAAATTAGGATTAAAAGAATGGAATGCTGATCTTGATCGTTTAAATCTATTATTTGAAACTGGAGATATTTCGTATGATGATTTTGTAACTGGATTTCAAAAACAACTTCCAAATGCAAGCATTGAAGAAATTCTAGAAGCTTGGAATGCCGTTTTGGCTGATTTTCCTTCATATCGATTAGACTTTCTAAAAGAGCTCGCAAAAAAATATCGCTTGTTTTTATTAAGCAATACTGATTCTATTCATATTGCGACTTTCGAGAAAAAAAGCGGCGCACCATTTTATACTGATTTTTACAATTGTTTTGAGAAAGTTTATTTTTCTTTTGAAATGGGATTGAGAAAACCAGACCCAAAAATTTATCAAGTTTTACTTGACAAACATAATCTAGTTCCGGAAAACACTTTGTTTATCGACGACAAAACAGAAAACACAAACAGTGCCGCAACTTTAGGAATTAAAGTTTGGAATCTACAAGTTGGAAAAGAAGATGTTGTTGATTTATTTAACAAAGAGATATTATAAAAATACATTAACCACAGATTAAAAGTTTTTTTTCGATTTGCAAAAATCTGTGAGAATCTTTTTAATCTGTGGCAAAAAAACTCAATTTAGAATTTTAATTTTGGAATACAGCGATACTTATCAAACCATAGCAATTGAATCTGAAGAAGTGCTTTTTAAGGAAAAAGGCAGTAAATTCTTTGGTTACGCTTTTCCTATAGAAAACGAGGAGGAAGTAAAACCAATAATTGAGAATTTACGAAAACTTCATCCGCACGCTGTACATTATTGTTATGCTTATCAATTGGGCACGGCTCCAAAAATTTCCTATCGGGCAAATGATGACGGGGAACCGAGTAATACAGCCGGCGCACCCATTTATGGTCAGATACAATCTTTTGGGGTAACCAACGTTCTTATAGTTGTAGTTCGTATTTTTGGAGGCACTAAATTAGGTGTTGGCGGGTTAATTGCCGCTTATCGAACAACGGCACAAATGACATTAGAAGTTTGTGAGATTATCGAAAAAACAATCGATGTTCATTTTTTAATTTCGTTTGATTACAAAAACATGAACAAAGTAATGCGGGTTATAAAGGAAAAGAAACTCGAAATTACTTCTCAAGAAATGGAAATGGATGAAGATTCAGGACTTCCAATAGGCAAAATAATCACCAAAACGCGAAAAAAAAATGCCGAATCAGTATTCGACATTTTTGATTTAATGTTTGAAATCGATATTAAAATTATATAAATTAACATTAAAACGTATCTCATTTTAACAATTATTCAAGTGTTTTAAATAATTCTAAAATGTAATTTGGAGGCGCAGTTGGACGACCCGATTTTAACGAAATAAATACTAAAATAAACACTGCTGTTGTTAATAACTCATTTGACTCATTATAAATTGCGCAGTCGAATTCAATCTTAACAGAAGACTGACTTTTGAAGGTGGTATGAATTGTTAAAAGCTCATCATAACGCGCAGATTTTTTATAATTAATCTGCATCGAAACAATTGGCAGACCAATTCCGCTTTCTTCCATGCTTGCATACGAAATCCCTTTGTTTCTAAGCCATTCGACGCGTCCTATTTCAAAATACGGCACATAATTTCCGTGATAAACAACCCCCATTTGGTCAGTTTCAGAGTAACGAACACGCACTTGCGTTTGATGATTTTTCATTATTTACAGATTAAAAAAAATTAACTTTCAAAAACGTCCTTACAACATTTTTTTATAAAATTAGACCCCAAAATATTTTTTTTTACAGAAATTTGTTCACATATTTGTTATCCCGAAATACGGAATAAAATTGCTCCATTTTTATTAGGAGAATCTTTATCAATAATAAAAAAACTTATCTGAATTT